>NZ_JAPZBH010000006.1:0-5084658 GCF_027460185.1 Verrucosispora sp. WMMA2121
GCAGGCGTTCGCACCGCCGAGTTGAGCACCACCGCCCGTACGCGGCCACCCTGGACCACCTGCTGGGACCAGAGCACCGGCGCGGCCTTGACCCGGTTGGTGGTGAAGACCCCGGCGACGGCGGTGTCGGGGCCCTCGTTGACCACCAGCGCCACGTCCGGCCCACCGCTGGTCTTGAGGCCGGCGGCGACCCCGGCCGCCCGGAATCCCTCGGGAGTGGTCACGGTCATGGCGCGGTCCCCCACACGGACAGGCCCGTGGTTTCGGGCAGACCGAACATCAGGTTGGCGTTCTGCACCGCCTGGCCCGCGGCACCCTTGCCCAGGTTGTCCAGCGCGGCGACCACGATCAGCCGGCCGGAGTCGACATCGACGCCGGCCTGCAGGTGGCAGGAGTTGCCGCCCAGCGTGGCGGCGGTGTGCGGCCACCGCCCCTCGGGCAGCAGGTGCACGAACGGTTCGTCCGCGTACGCCCGCGCCAGCACCGCGCGCGGGTCGGCCTCGCCGGTCGGCAGCGCGGTGACCGTGGCCAGGATGCCGCGCGGCATGGGCGCCAGCACCGGCGTGAACGACAGCCCGGTCGCCCCGGTGGCCTGCTTGATCTCGGGTACGTGCTGGTGTGCGCCCACCTTGTAGGGCGACAGGTCGCCCATCACCTCACTGGCCAGCAGGTGAGCCTTGGCCACCCGGCCCGCACCCGAGGTGCCGGACGCGGCGACGACCACCACGTCGTCGGGTCGGGCGGCACCGGCGGCGATCAGCGGCGCCAGCGCCAGGGTGATCGTCGCCGCGTAGCAGCCGGTGCTGGCCACCCGTTCGGCGGTGGCGATCCGCGCCCGCTGGCCGGGCAGCTCGGGCAGGCCGTAGGTCCACGCGCCCGCGTGCGGGCCGCCGTAGTAACGGGCCCAGGCGTCGCCGTCGGCGAGCCGGTGGTCGGCGCCGAGATCGACGATCCGGACCCCGGCGGGCAGTCGCGCCGCCAGGGCGGCGGACTCACCGTGCGGCAGCGCGAGGAAGACCAGATCGGCCTCGGCCAGCACCTCCGGCGTGGTCCCGCCGAGGGTGATGTCCAGCCCGGTCAGCTGCGGGTGAACGGCCTCGACCGGTTGCCCGGCCTGGCTGTGCGCGGTCGCGGCGACCAGGTCGAACTCGGGGTGCCCGGCGAGCAGACGGAGCAGCTCACCACCGGCGTACCCGCTCGCCCCGGCGACCGCAGCCCGAATCCCCATACCCACCTCCGCATGAATATGCATACGAGGCTAGCAGCAACGCAACGGTCATCGCAAGTTCATGCGTGGTGATGCATTACCATGAGAAGTTGCCCACGACCTCCACGTCCGCCAGGGCCGACCCAATGCCGCTGGCGACGGGCCGTCGCCACTCACAAGGGAATGGCCTGGTCCTCCTCAGCCTCCACCATCTTCTTCAGCGCGGGCGAGTATTGATCCGCCACGGAGCGGAAGTGAACGTTCAGATTAAGCAGCCGACGCCCGATCTCGATCCAGCGGAGAATACGGCGCGCGATGTCCTGTCGCTCGTCAACCGTGAAGAAGCTTCCACGCTGCAACCACAGCGTCCCGTCCTGCACAATGGTGGCGAAGGTGTGTGGCGAGCGATCGCCCTCCTGCGAGGCCACCCGTTCAAGTTCCTTGAACGCCTCCGCAGCCTCCGCGTGCAGCACACTGTCCGCAGGGCTCTCATTGGCCCGACGCAGGCACACCATCCCCCAGGTCGTAACGACCTTGAAGTGGTCTAAGCCACCCTCGCAACCCCTCGCGGTTTCCAAGTAGGTTGCCGCCAAGTCAAGGTTCCGCTTCTCCAATTCGTAAGAACCACACTGCAACCAATAGTGGAAGTCGTCCTTGAGGTAATCGTGCAGTTCGCTGTACACCTCACGAACGGTCTTGACAGACAACCCAGACTTGATCATAACTCGATGGTTGATCAACGCTACCATAGCACGGCGCGTGGGATCATTACGATCCGTTATGCCGGAACCACGTTGCACGTAGAAAAGAAGCAACTGTTCGAAAAGCTGACGAAAATACGCCTTGTCCCCGCGGAGGGACTTCTCCATCGCCTCCGCCACTACGCGGTGTCGCGTCCTAATGTGACCAGACTCTCGCCTGACCAGCATTCGCCGCGAACTGATTAGGCCCTCGATTGCGCGGTTAACGGCAGTGTCGGGCGGACCGTCCGAAGCGATCTGAAGCAGCGCATTCTGCGGAAGCGTCAGGGAGCGATCCTCATACTGCAGCGCCTCGAACATACAAACGGTGGCATATATGTTGCGCTCCCGCTGGTCGAGTTGGTCGAACTCGCTGTTTACTCGCTGCTCGAAGCGGTAACCGGTTATCACCTCCACCATCGCTGCCATCAAATCTCGGTCACAGACTTGGCGCAGTCGCTCGATCCTGGCTGCGTGCAGCTTCAGCTTCTTGAGCTTGCCGAGCTGGCGATACGTATCGAGGCGGCGCACCAACGCGTCCAGATCCTCGTCGGTCAGCCGCAGTGGCGGCACCTGAGTCAAACCGGGTACCTCGTCTAGGAGATGCCCGCGGGTGCTCCGGATCGTCGCGGCGACGAGCACATTTCCTCGACGGCCGAGCCGGGTCATAAGTCGGGCGGCTTCGGCACCGAAGATGTCGACGTCGTCGATGAGCACGGCATCCAGGCCGAGGGCAATGCACTCTTCGAACACGTCCTGGCTAGACTTAGTCGTAGCCCGGTCTACCCACCCCACCGCTAGACCCTTCGTGTGCAGGGCCATCGCGAACTGCATCAACGTCGTCGATTTGCCGGTGCCCGACCGGTCGTTGAGCACCAGCACAGGCCGCTGGGGGACGGATGCCTCGGCCGCCTTCAGCATCGTGCTCAGTGTCGACAGCGACGCGGGAATGGCCTCTTTGACATCCCCCCAGGTCGGGTCCGTGCCCCTAAGATAGAATGGATCGCCTTCAGGTGCCGCCTCCAACAGGGCGGAGACCATCTGCACCCCCGCATTGCGGTCCTGCACAGCTCGCATACGGGCGCGTAGCTGAATGCCGCGACGGATCGGCTCACGGCTCGTACCGAGTTGGTGCCGCGCCAACTCGGTGATCCCGACCGGTAGTTGTGCAAAACCAGCGCCAGCAAGCTTCCAGGCGACTATCGGATCATTCCCCGGCGCGATCACAAACCTCGGCGGTTGTCCCGTCGCAGGACCATCCTCCCCAACAAGCGCGTCCAGGTACAGCGACATGTGCCGGCTGTTGATTTCTTTAGACACGAACACCACCGGGTGCGTGATCAGATCCGCCTTCATCTGGCGAAACCACCGCGCGCGCGATCCCCGACCCCGATCGTCGATGTCGAAGACCACCGGAGCGACAGGGGTGCCCGGGGCGATGCCGTTCATGGCCACCACCTCAAGCTCCGGACGGAGGCTGCCGGGTGCCTCTCCGTGAGCGTCGACCACCACCACGTCCGCGCCTACCTGCACGCGTTCCGCTATTGCCGCGAAGATGTTCGTTCCGGTGCAGTCGTAGATGCGGTACCACGGTGCCAGCAGCAGACGCATGGCCGTCTTGTTGATCGCCGAGCCGGTGTCGACCAGCATGCCGGCAACGGTGCGGCGGACAAGGGCTGGATCCACCTGTCGCAGCCGGTTCATGACCTCAGCGAGAGCAACCCGCCCGTCGGTCTGCGCTGGTAGGTACTCTGCTAACGCCTCGAAAAGAGCGTCAGGAGTGCTCAGTTCAGTCTCCCACTCGCCGCACGACTCGGCCTCGATCCCGGAAGTAACCACAAGGACCGCGTTGCCGGTAGCGATGGATTGATCAAGGGCTCCGAGCAGGCCGAGTAGCTCCTCGTTAGTCGTTCGCAACGGCTCGCCGCCGTCGTTAACCGAGGAGGAAGGCTGCACCTTAGGTTGTGCCGGGCTTGCCGACTCATTCGAGACCGGTGCCATCACGTCGAGGCGATGGACTCGCATCTGGTCGGTCAACCGGACGTTCCCGGCCCCGTCTCGACCTGCGATGAGAAGGCTGACCCCTGGTTGAGCCATGTTCCAACCGGCAGCGGACGTCGGTCTTGGGCGTCCGACGATCGGAAAAGCGGGAACCGGCGCAACCGGCGCGAAATTTGCCGGGGCCAACGCTGTTACGAGCGCGAAGGCGTCTACTGGCGGCTGCCCGTTCGTGTCTCTCAGGAATGCCGGCATCTGCATCGGATGAAGCGTGGCGAGATCCTCACCGGCATCGACGGCAAGCATCCGGAATGCGGTGTTAGCCACTGCCAGTCCAAGTCGTACCCCGCCCGCATCAAGTACCACCCCTACGTCGCCGGGAAGCGTGCCATCCCACCGTCCCGACTCTGGCTGGTAATGCTCGTACCATCTGATGAAGTGGGCGAAACTGTCCCGGATGACCTCTTCCACATCGGGGGTCTCGCCTGCCCAAAAGCTCTCCTGTACCTGTGGCCACCAGTCGGTCAACGACCGCACGGTCACCAGCGAGGAGGCCCGCGGCTGCCGATCATGAGGCCCGGGCGCCGCTAGTACGGCAGCCGCCGTTTGAGATGTCGCTGGTGGGGCCGGGTAGACGAGGTGCGGCCACCGCGTGATCGTCTGTCTGCTGTGGACATAACTTCAGATCTGGCGGTGGCCGCGTGCCACAGCGTAAACCCTGCCCGGTGGCGGCGGGTTCTGGCCGGGGTGTGTGATGCGTTCGCGGGTCGGTTCGGGCGGGTCGAGCCGCGGCGGGCTGCGGCGGCGTTCGTGACCGGGCTGCTGGCGGATATCGAGGTCAAGACGTGCTGGCAGTTGGCGGAGCAGGCCGGGCATGCGCGGCCGGATGCGATGCAGAGGTTGTTGTATCGGGCGGTGTGGGATGCCGACGCCGTCCGCGACGATCTGCGTGACGTGGTCGTGGCCCGGTTCGGTGACTCGGACGCGGTGCTGGTCGTTGACGAGACCGGGGATCTGAAGAAGGGCACGCATACGGTTGGGGTGCAACGCCAGTACACCGGCACCGCCGGCCGGATCGAGAACGCGCAGGTAGGGGTGTTCTGTGGCTACGCCAGCCGGCATGGGCACACACTGATCGACCGCCGGGTCTACCTGCCGGTGTCGTGGACCGATGACCGGGACAGATGCCAGGCCGCCGGAGTTCCCGACGAGGTCGTCTTCGCCACGAAGTCCGAGCTGGCCGCCGACATGATCACCGCTGCCCTCGACGCCGGCGTCCCCGCTGGGTGGGCGGCTGCGGACGAGGCCTACGGCAACAGCAGTGTCTTCCGTGCTCGCCTGCGTGAACACCACCTGGGCTACGTCCTGGCCGTGTCCCGCAGCCACCTGGTCCCTCTCGACGGCGGGAAGACTCGGGTGCGGGCTGACCGGGTCGCCGCCGGCCTGCCGGCCTCGGCGTGGCAGCGCCGCAGCGCTGGCGCCGGATCCAAGGGCCCGCGTTTCTACGACTGGGCCTGGCTCGACGACGTCTGCACCGACGCCGACCCCGACGACGGCGGCCACCACAGCCTCCTGATCCGCCGCAACACCACCACCGGTGAACTGGCCTTCTACCGCTGCTGGACACCCAGACCGGCCACCCTCGCCCAGCTCGTGAGGGTCGCCGGCATCCGCTGGACGGTCGAGGAAAGCTTCCAAGCCGCCAAGGGCCAGGTCGGCCTCGACCAACACCAAGTCCGCCGCTGGGACTCCTGGCACCGCTTCACCACCCTCGCCCTGGCCGCCCTCGCCGTCTTGGCGATCTGCGCCGCCGAAGCCGACGATGATTCCACCGACACCGGTCTGATCAAGCTGACCGTCAACGAGACCCGCCGGCTGATCAACACCCTCGTACTCCGCCCGATCCGCGACCTCGCCCACCGTCTGCGCTGGTCAGACTGGCGCCGCCGCCATCAAGCCCGAGCCCGCCAAGCCCACTACACCCGACGCCTCAACCTCGAACTCCAGCCATGATCCCGAACGGCGGCTGCCGTACTAGGACGACAGGCAGTTCCTGGAGTCCAGGCGCCTCGAGGCATTCGCGCAGAACGCGGTCGACCAGCGCGGTGAGGGTCTCAAACTCAGGCGCAGAAGCATTCGTGGTCAGGTCACCGACAAGAACGATGGAATCAAGCGAGCCACCCTCCTCGTGCAAACGCCCAATCGCGTTGACGGCCGCCTCAATGATGTCCGTGGCAACCGCTGACAGGGCGGGTTCGCCGCACAACAGCAGGATCGCCGGATCGTGCCCCAATGCCATGCTGGCTAGCCCTCCCTAGTCAGTGTCCCTGCCACCGCGCTGCGCGGGATCCGTAAGGTCACCTGCCCATCGGTGCCACAGCGAGGAACTGTGATCGCGACGTACTGGCCACCCAATGTCGTCACGTCGATGTCGCCTTCGAGGCGCTCTAATGGGGCGTTACATAGCGTGGCAAGCAACCCTTGGCCCTCCGCACCGAGAATGAGGACTCCACGCCGCGACTTGTCCGGTTGTTCCATGAGAAGTGCGGTGGTGAAGGTGAATACCGTGGCCACCAGCGCGAGCACGGATACGATATTCGCCATGCTCTGCCGCCGATCTATCTGCAGCGCCTCGCGGTCAGCACGCTTGAGGACCTCCTCGATGAGCGAACGAGCGTCACGTGCCGCTGGCGCGGCTTCAGGTCCTACCGGCACGGAAGTGGCGATCGCACGCACGTATAGGACGGCGGCAAGTAGCCACAGACCCACGGCAACGCATCCGCCGGCACGAGTTAACTGCGGGGCGTTCGCCAATGATGTCAGGGTGAAGGTCGCCACCAGTGCCCCGGCGAACACGGTGACCACCGACTGTCCCGCCTGTGCCCTGGTCCGAGCCCCACTTGCGGTACGAACTCGGTCCGGATAATAAGCATGAACGACGGCCTCTTGGACCGAGCCCAGCAACGGATCAGAGGACGGTTCCGGCATATGAAGAAGTCCCTCGTTCTTGTTCACGAAGGACTGTAGGCGGTTGCTCTACTGACGGGTTGGAAGTGTAAAAAGACCGACACAATCATAAGACAGGGAGCTCTCGGCTGCTGTTTGGCAGGCTCCCGCTATGTCTCAGGCATAGCGGGAGGCCCTTCTGAGACCTAGTGCCGTGACCACGAACGTTCACGGTGTTGGTTGACACGCCGCGCGGCCTGTCGGGCGGGCGGCGTTGTGCGGGTCAGGCTGTGGCGGTGGCAGATCTTGTACGCGTGCGGCGGCTGAGTGACCAGGAAGGTCAGCAGCTGCTCAGAATCACCCGCCGGGGAACCGGTTCTCCGATCCGACTACGGCGGGCGATGGTCGTGCTCGCCTCGGCCGGTGGGAACACGGTGCCGGCGATCGCCCGCTTGGTCCAAGCCGATGAGGACACGATCCGGCAGGTCATTCACCGGTTCAACGAGATGGGGATGGCCAGCCTGGACCCTCAGTGGGCGGGTGGCCGTCCCCGCCACATCAGTAGCGACGAAGAGCAGTTCATCGTCGAGACGGCCAACACCCGCCCCGAGAAGCTGGGGCGGCCGTTCACCCGGTGGAGCATCCGCAAGCTCGCCGACCACCTGCGCCTGCATGCCACCCGCCGGGTCCGGATCGGGCGGGAACGGTTGCGGCAGATCCTGCACCGGCACCGGATCACCTTCCAGCGGACCAAGACGTGGAAGGAGTCCACCGACCCGCAGCGCGATGCCGAACTCGCCCGGATCGAGTACGTCAGCACCCACTTCCCACAACGGGTGTTCGCCTTCGACGAGTTCGGACCCCTCGTGATCCGCCCCCAGCCCGGCGCCGGGTGGGCACCCGCAGGCCATCCGCACCGGCTGCCCGCGAACTACCACAAGCTGCACGGCGTCCGGCAGTTCCACGGCTGCTACTCCGTCGGCGACGACCAGCTCTGGGGTGTCGTCCGGCGCCGCAAGAGCGCCGCGAACACCCTGGCCGCACTCACGTCGATCCGCGCCGCCCGCCCGGACGGGGCACCGATCTACGTCATCCTGGACAACCTGTCCGCGCACAAAGGCCGCAAGATCCGGGCATGGGCGGCCCGCAACAAGGTCGAGCTCTGCTTCACCCCGACCTACGCCTCCTGGGCCAACCCGATCGAAGCCCAGTTCGGGCCGCTACGCACCTTCGTCATCGCCGGCTCCAACCACCCGAACCACCCGGCGCTGACTCGAAAGCTGCAGACCTACCTGCGCTGGCGCAACGCCAACGCCCGCCACCCCGACGTCCTGGCCGCCCAACGCCGCGAACGAGCCCGCATCCGCAGCGAACGCCAACAACGCTGGGGCCAACCCGCCGCCCTCGCAGCCTGACCCAACACCGCGAACCTTCGTGGTCAAGGCACTAGAGGCGGCCCTCGGCGACCGCGTCGGTCACCCAGGGGATGACCTCGTCGAGCATCTCATCCAGGGATGTGGTGGCGGTGAAGCCGAGCACCTCATGGGCCTTCGTGGTGTCCGGCACCCGCTTCTGTACGTCATGCTGGAAGGGGTCGTCGCTGACGTACCGGAACGGCACGTCCGGTCCCTTGATCTTGCGCCAGATCAGCTCGGCCAACTCCAGCACGGTGGTCGACTCAGCGGTGGAGAGGTTGAAGTCCTCGTTGGCCGCCGCCGGATGCTCGATGGCCAGCGCGATGCCCCGGGCCAGGTCCCCGCCGTAGGTGTAGTGCCGCACCTGGTCGCCCTCGCCGAGGATGTGCAGCGGATCCTGCCCCTTGACGATCTTCTGCACCAGATCGGGCACCACGTGCGACATGGCCAGCTTGACGTTGCCGGAGAGCACCTCGGCCTGGCCCAGCGCCCGCCCCTCCCCCACGCCGACGCAGTTGAACGGCCGCACGATCGTGTAGGGCAACCGGTACTGGTCCCAGGCCGCGCGGGCGTAGTACTCCACGGCCAGCTTCTGGAAGCCGTACGAGGACAGCGGCGGCGGGACACGTCGCTCGTCGCCTTCCCGGCTGGGCCAGTGCTCGGTGGACTCGAACACCATCGAGGAGGAGAGGTAGGTGACCTTGGACAGCCGGCCGTCGCGGTGGGCTCGGATCGCCGCGTCACAGGTCGCCGCCATGATCCGCTCGTTGGTGGCGAGCAGGTCGTAGGCGTACGCGTGGAAGTAGGAGATCCCGCCGATCATCGCCGCCCCGGCGACCAGGTGGTCGCAGCCGTCGAGCAGCCCGGTCAGCAGCTCGGTGTCGCGGGCGTCCCCCTCCACGAACCGGAACCGGGGGTTCCCCTCGTGGCTCTGGGCGACCGGACCGTACTTCGAGAAGTTGTCGACACCCACCACCTCGTGGCCGCGGTCCAGCAGCTCCGCGACGAGATAGCCGCCGATGAAGCCGGCCGAACCGGTTACCAGGATCTTCGCCACGAACGCTCCTATGCCGTCTTCTCGTACTCGGTGCCACGCGGAGCCGGCACGGCCGCCGTCCGCACCCGGGCGGTCAACTTCTCCCGGCTCAGCCGTCGACCGTAGGCGAACAGGTACCAGCGCAGGTAGCCGGGGAGGAAGCGGCCCAGGTCGAAGTGGGACTCGCCGAGCGGACGGTCCAGCCAGATGGTCGGAATCTCCGCCACCGGCAGGCGCAGCCGGGTGGCCTTCGCGGTCAGTTCCAGCCCGATCTCGAAGCCGGTCCGCGACTCGATGCCGACCTCCCGGACGAACGCCGTGTCGTACGCCTTGAAGCTGTTGGTGGCGTCGCGGGTGCCGGCCCGGGCGAAGGTGTAAAGACTTCGTCCCGCCCAGCGGGACATCATCCGCTTGAGCCTCGGCCCGCCGACCTGCTGACCACCCGGCATGTACCGGGAGGCCGCGGCGACCACCACCCCCCGGTCCACCAACCGGGCCAACTCGTCGATCTGCCGGGGATCGTCACACCCGTCGGCCATCGTCACCACCGCGACCGGTGCCAGGGCCGCGTCGATGCCGAACCGGATCGCGTTGGCCGGGCCCCGGCCGTAGGTGTTGAGCACCGCCCGGACCCTGGGGTCGGTACGCGCGATCCGTTCGACGTACGGGACCGTGGTGTCCTCGGGCATGTCGTGCACGATCAGCACCTCGGCGGGCAGCATCAGTTCACGCAGCATCCGCTCCAGGCAGCGGATGATCGCCTCGCCCTCGTTGTAGACCGGCACGATCACCGAGACCCGGGGATTCATCACACCCGTACCCCCTGCCCGGTCAGACCCCACATGTCGATCACCGGTTTGTCGGTGTCCAGGCGGGCGTACTGCTCATGCGGTGCGGCGATGACCAGCAGGTCGGCCCGGCGCAACACCTCGTCCAGGTCGACGAAGCGGTCGTCGGCCACGTACGGGTCGGTGCAGAGCGTCTCCCGGGTCTTCAACGCCAGGATCTTGCGCAGCTTGTACGCCAGGCTCTCCCGGGGGTCGTCGCTGCCGCCCTTGAAGGCCATGCCGAGGATGCCCACCGTCGAGGTGGCCAGGTCGAACCGGTCTTCCAGGCGGGACACCAGATACAGCGGCAACCCCTCGTTGATCAGCATCGCCGAGTGGCCGAGCACGAAGTTGTTCCGGTTGAACGCGGCCAGTTGCATGGTGTCCTTGAACAGGCACGGCCCGGCGGCGAAACCGGGCATCGGCAGATCGGCCGCACGCGGGTAGTCGTACGCCACTGCGTGCCGGATCCGGGCGAAGTCCAGCCCGAAGTCGTTCGCCATCATCCAGAACTGGTTCGCGGTGGCGAACTTGATGTACCGCCAGGTGTTGGTGAACAGCTTCGCCAGCTCGGCCTCCTCGGGTTCGAGCGGGACGATCTGGTCGGTCAGGTGCCGGAACAGCTCTTCCGCCCGCGCCAGCGCCTCCGGGGTCCGCGCGGCGACGATCTGCGGCAGCGTGAACAGCTCGGTCATCGCCCGGCCCTCGGCGATCCGTTCCGGGCAGAACGCCACGTCCGCGCGCAGGCCCTTGCCGGCCAGCAACTTCTCGGTCAGCGCGGTGACCCCGGGGTAGACGGTGCTGCGCAGCACGATCAACTGACCGTCGCGCAGGTGTTCGGCGCAGCGTTCCAACGCGCGGGGCACAGCACCGAGATCCGGGTTGAGGTGCTCGTCGACCGGCGTACCGACCACGACGACCAGGTGGTCCGAGATCCCGACGGCAGCGGGGTCGGTGGTGGCGCGCAACCGGCCGGCCGCCACCGCCTCGGCCAGCGGATCGGCCGCGCCGGGCTCGGCGAAGGGGAGGGTGGCCGCGTTGACGCCCGCGACAGCCTCGGCGTTGATGTCGTACAGCACGACGGACAGCCCGCGGGCGGCGAAGGCGATGCCCAGCGGCAGGCCCACCCGGCCACAACCACCGACGATGCAGACGTCGACCGAGGCGGGCGGATCATCGGACATGAGGGGGCTCCCGTGGGGGTGGCGGGTGTGATCCCAGGGTCGTCGGGATACAGCAGGCTAACCCCTCAGACGTGACTCGCGGGTAACCAAACAGCCACCGGTGTTGACCTTTCGGTCGATCCCGCACCTACCCCCTTGCCGCCGTCACCGACCGCACACCGCTCCCACTCCCGCAGTGAGCAAGGGCCCCTTCCCCGCACGAGGCGTCGGGAAGGGGCCCTTGCCCGCCGCTCAGGCGCCGCGGAGGGCGGCGCCGCAGCGTTCGGCGGCGCGGGCGACGGCGGCGTCGCGGGCGGCCACCGCCTCCTCGACCGTCAACGTGCGGTTCGGAGCCCGGAAGGTCAACTTGTAGGCCAGTGACTTGCGTCCGGTGCCGAGCTGCTCCGAGGCGTACACGTCGAACAGGCTGACCGACTCCAGCAGCTCGCCGGCACCCTCGACGAGTGCCTGCCGGACCTGCGCCGCCGGTACCGACTCGGCCACCACCAGCGCCACGTCGATCAGCGCCGGCGGGTAGCCGGAGACAGCGGGCGCGGCCGTCACCGCAGGTGCCGGCAGAGCGTCCAGGTCCAGCTCCATGGCGCAGGTCCGCCTCGGCAGTTCGAGCGTCGCCACGACCTGCGGGTGCAGCTCACCGGCGTGGCCGACGACCGCACCGTCGACCAGCAGCGCCGCGCAGCGGCCCGGGTGCCAGGGGGCGTACTCGGCCGAGCGCACCTCGACCTGCCGGTCCGGTATCCCGGCGGCGGCGAGCACCGCGCGGCCCGCCTCGACGGCGTCCGCCCAGCCGGCCGCCCGCCCGCCGCCCCACCAGCCGGCCGGCTCGATCTCACCGGTCAGCACGACGGCGACGTGCCGGGGCTGGTGCGGAACCACCGCGTCGGCGGCGGCGAACTCCGCGTCGGTAGGACGCCGGTCCACGCCCATCGGCGGCGGGCTGCCGGCATCCACCCGAGGCTGGAAGACCGTGCCGATCTCGTAGAGGGACAGGTCCCGCAGGCCACGGCCGAGGTTGCGCCGGACGATGCCGAGCAGCGGGCCGAGCAGCGTGGTGCGCAGCAGCGGCTCCTCCTCCGACAGCGGGTTGGCCAGCCGCACCGCCCGGCGGCGCGGGTCGTCGGCGGGCAGGCCGAGCTGGTCGGCCAGCTCGGTGGCGACGAACGGGTGCGCCAGTACCTCGACGTAGCCGCGCTCGGCCAGGGAACGGGACACCGCCCGGTGGCGTCGCTGCTGCCAGGTCAGGCCCCGGCCGGGCGGCGCGGTCGGCAGCACCGACGGCACCTTGTCGTACCCGTCGAGGCGGACCACCTCCTCGACCAGGTCCGCCGGATCGGTCAGGTCGGGCCGCCAGGTCGGCGGGGTGACGCTCAGCGCCTCGCCGTCTCCGGCGGCCACCCCCACCGAGCCCGGTTCCTCGGCCAGCCGGTCGGTGCCGCGCGCCACGGTGCAGCCGACCTGCTCCAGCAGCGCGACCACCCGGGCCGGCGGGTAGTCCACACCGACCCGCCGGCTGGGCAGGTCCGCCGGCAGGGTGACCGGGGTACGCGGCCGGACGTGGTTGATGTCCAGCACCTCCTCGCCGGCGGTGCCGCCCGCGTACGAGGTGAGCAGCCCGACCGCCCGGTCCAGGGCGACCAGCGGCAGCGCCGGGTCGACCCCGCGCTCCCAACGCTTCGCCGCCTCGCTGAACAGCTTGTGCCGGCGCGCGGTGCGACCCACCATCGCCGGGTCCCAGTGCGCGGCCTCGAAGAGCACGTTGACGGTGCCCGGCAGCACCTCGCTGGTCTCGCCGCCCATCACGGCGGCCAGTGAGATCGGCATGCCGTCACCCTCGGCGGCGACCGGGTTCGGCAGCCCGGCGTCGCAGATGACCATGTCCTCGGGGGCGAGGGCGCGGGTCACCCCGTCGAGCGTGGTCAGTTTCTCCCCCGGTACCGCCCGGCGCACCACCAGCGGGCCGGCGATCCGGTCGGCGTCGAAGGCGTGCATCGGCTGGCCGAGTTCGAGCATCACGTAGTTGGTGATGTCCACCGGCAACGAGATGCTGCGGATGCCGGCGATGGTCAGCCGTTGCCGCATCCAGTCCGGGGTCTGCGCCGCCGGGTCGACGCCGCGCACCATCCGGGCCGCGAACCGGTCGCAGCCGACCGGGTCGCGCACCTCGACCGGGTACGCCGGCTCGGCCGTGCCGGGCGTCGCGGGCATCCGGCCCCGGTCGGAGTAGTCGAGGCCGAGGCCGTGCGCCAGTTCGCGGGCGAGCCCGCGCAGTGACATCTGGTAGCCCCGGTCCGGGGTGATCTCCACCTCGACGATGACGTCGTCGAGGCCGACCACCGGACGGGCGTCGTCGCCGGGCGCCGCCACCACGTGCTCGGGCAGCACCAGGATGCCGGAGTGGTCGTCGCCCAGGCCCAGTTCCCGGGCCGAGCAGATCATGCCGCTGGAGTTGCGCCCGTACGTGCGGCGGGCACCGATGGCGAAGCCACCCGGCAGCACGCCGCCGGGCAGGATCACCACCACCCGGTCACCCGGGGCGAAGTTGCGGGCACCGCAGACGATTTCCTGCGGCTCACCGGTGCCGTTGGCGGCGCCCACGTTCACCAGGCAGAACCGGATCGGCTTCTTGAAGCCGGTCAGCTCCTCGATCTCCAGGACCTCGCCGACCACCAGTTGCCCGGTGACCGTGCCGGACAGGTCCACGATGGACTCGACCTCGATGCCGAGGTCGACCAGGGCCCGCTCCAGCTCGTCGACGGGCAGGTCGGGTACGTCGACGTACTCCCGCAGCCAACTGAGAGAAACTCGCATTATGGGTAACCACCGTCTCCGTAACTCGCGCCCGCACTAAGCCCCGTGGCCGAACGCCCGGGTGAACCGGACGTCGCCCTCGACCAGGTCCCGCATGTCGCCCACTCCGTGCCGGAACATCACCGTCCGGTCGATGCCCATGCCGAAGGCGAAGCCGGAGTAGACCTCCGGGTCGATGCCGCAGGCCCGCAGCACCCGCGGGTTGACCATGCCGCAGCCACCCCACTCGACCCACTGCGGGCCCTTGCGGTGCTCCGGGAACCACACGTCGAACTCCGCCGACGGCTCGGTGAACGGAAAGTAGTGCGGCCGGAACCGGGTCTTCGCCCCCGCGCCGAACATCGCCCGGGCGAAGTGGTCGAGGGTGCCCCGCAGGTGCGCCATCGTGATGCCCTTGTCCACCACCAGACCCTCCACCTGGTAGAAGACCGGGGAATGGGTGGCGTCCAACTCGTCGGTGCGGTAGACCCGGCCGGGCACCACCACGTAGATCGGCGGTTTGCGGCTGAGCATGGTGCGTGCCTGCACCGGTGAGGTGTGCGTACGCAGCACCAGACCGGAACCCTCCGGTGCGATGTGGAAGGTGTCCATCAGCCCCCGCGCCGGGTGGTCGGCGGGGATGTTCAGCGCGTCGAAGTTGGTCCACTCCAGCTCGACCTCGGGGCCCTCGGCCACCTCGTAGCCCATCCCGATGAACAGGTCGCTGATCTGCTCCATCAGCAGCGTGATCGGGTGTCGGGAGCCACGCGGGCGCCGGTCGTACGGCAACGTCACGTCGACTCGTTCGGCGACCAGGACCCGCTCGGCCTGCTCGCGCTCCAGCACCTCGGCCCGGGCGGCGTGCGCCTGCTCGATGGCCCGGCGGGCCTCGTTGACCCGCTTGCCGGCGTCGGCCTTGGCGGCCGGCGGCAGCGCGCCGATCTCGCGACGGGCCAGCGAGACCGGGGCCCGGTCGCCCAGGTGCGCCGGGCGCACCGCGGCCAGCGCGTCCGGGTCACCGGCGGCGGCGAACGCCTTCTCGGCCTCGGTCACGGCCTCGGCCAGCGCGGCCGGGTCCAGCAGGGCGACCTGCTTCGGGTCGTACGGATCGTTGCGGTAAGTCATGGCGTACGGGCACTCCCTCACGACGGCGCCGGCCCTCGCGGGCGGCTAGGCGAGTCTACGGACGCGCGGCTGTGCCGCAGCCCGCCGGTGGGAGTCGTGTGGAGAGCAGGTCAGGCCCGCCGCCCGCCGACACCGGCGGGCTGGCTAAACGAACGCCGTGGTGCGTTCACCATGGGGGCCGCGTCTCCTCCGTCATGCGCGCCTGACCTCGGGTCAGCGCTGTGCTCTGGCCGAAGCGTACAGGCAGACGGCCGCCGCCGCAGCCAGGTTGAGGCTCTCGGCCCGCCCGTGCAGCGGCACCCGGACCCGGGCGTCGGCGGCCTCGGCCAGGTCGACGGGCAGGCCGTGCGCCTCGGAGCCGAACAGCCAGGCGGTCGGTGCCGCCAGCCGGCCGGCGTCGACCAGCTCGTCGAGGTCAGATTCGCCGTGGCCGGTGGCGGCGAGCACCGTCAGTCCGGCGGCCCGGGCGGCGGTGAGCGTTGCGGCCGGGTCGCGTTCGCGTACCACGTCGACGTGGAAGAGGCTGCCGGCCGACGACCGGACGCACTTGCCGTTGTACGGGTCGACGGCGTCACCCGCGAAGATCACCGCGGTGGCGCCGGCCGCGTCGGCGGTCCGCAGCACGGTGCCGGCGTTGCCCGGGTCACGGATGCCGGCGAGCACGGCCACCAGCCGGGGGACGCGTGACAACGCGACCTCCAGGGACACGTCGAGGTGCCGGCAGACGGCGACCAGCCCCTGCGGGGCGACGGTCTCGGCGAGCGCGGCCAAGGCCTCGTCGGTCACCTCGGAGACGGGCACGTCGCCGCCGGCGGCGCTCGCCGCCAGATCGGCGTACCGGTCGAGGGCGGCCGGGGTGCCGAACAGCTCCAGCACGGTGCGGGGTCGGCTCAGCGCCTCCCGGACCGCCTGCGGTCCCTCGGCGAGGAACCGACCCGCGGCCTCGCGGTCGCGGCGACGCTGGAGTCGGCGCGCGGCCACCACCCGGGGCGTACGCGGTGTGAAGAGCATGGTCTCGGCCGCACGCGCGAGGCGTCCCCCGTTGCCGAGGGACGCCTCGCTGCGCTGCGTGGGACTCAGGCGGCCTGGGCGGGCGCGCCGCCGGTGCCCTCGGCCTGCACGGCGGCCCGGGCCAGCTCGACGATCGCCGCGAACGCGGCGGCGTCGTTGACGGCCAGGTCAGCCAGGATCTTGCGGTCGACCTCGATGCCGGCCAGGCGCAGGCCCTGGATCAGCCGGTTGTAGGTCATCCCGTTGGCGCGGGCACCCGCGTTGATCCGCTGGATCCACAGCTGCCGGAAGTCGCCCTTGCGGTCGCGACGGTCCCGGTAGGCGTACTGCATCGAGTGCAGCACCTGCTCCTTGGCCTTGCGGTACAGCCGGGAGCGCTGACCGCGGTATCCGCTCGCGGTCTCCAGCAGGGTACGGCGCTTCTTCTGGGCGTTAACAGCCCGCTTGACGCGTGCCATCTCAACTCCTTCTTGGATTCAGGTGGCGCGCGTCAGCGGCCGAGCAGCTTCTTGATGCGCTTGACGTCAGCCTTGGCCACCTCGACCACGCCCGTCAGCCGGCGGGTGCGGGTGGAGGGCTTCTTCTCGAGGTTGTGACGCAGACCGGCCTGCTGCTTCGTGATCTTGCCCTTGCCGGTCACGCGGACCCGCTTGCCCATCCCCGTGTGGCTCTTCATCTTCGGCATGTGGAACGTCTTCTCCCCTGTTACTGACCGCTGGTGTCAGCGGTCGTGCCGGTCTCACCGGCTGCTGCGCTCTCACTGGTCACCGCAGGTTCGGCGGCCGCGGCGGTGGCGGGCTCCTCCGCGGTCCGCTCCCGGGGTCCACCGCGGGACGCCGTGGCGGCGACCGCGGAGGCCTTAACGGCCCGGTGCGGAGCGAGAACCATGATCATGTTTCGGCCGTCCTGCTTCGGAGCGGACTCCACGTATCCCAGTTCCGTGATCTCGGACTCGAGCCGGCGCAGGAGCCGGTAGCCCAGCTCCGGGCGGCTCTGCTCGCGACCGCGGAACATGATCGTCACCTTGACCTTGTCACCGGCCTTCAGGAACCGCACCACGTGACCCTTCTTGGTCTCGTAGTCGTGCGGATCGATCTTCGGCCGGAGCTTCATCTCCTTGATGACGGTCTGCTGCTGGTTACGCCGCGCTTCGCGCGCCTTCAGTGCGCTCTCGTACTTGAACTTGCCGAAGTCCATGAGCTTGCACACCGGCGGGCGCGCCATCGGCGCAACCTCGACCAGGTCCAGATCGACGTCCGCGGCCAGCTGAAGGGCGCGCTCCAGCGGGACGATGCCCACCTGCTCACCCTCGGGGCCGACCAGTCGGACCTCACGTGCCCGGATCTGCTCGTTCACGCGTGGTTCGACGCTGATGGGGCCTCCTCGAGTCGGATCTTCATGCGTGGCCGACCCGGCGGCTCCCGGTGGGAGCCGGCCCGGAAAGTAGAAGGCCCCGGCGTATGCCAGGGCCCGCTCGACCGGTCGGCACGATCACAGGATCGCGCATCCGGCGCCGGGACGTGCCCGGAACCGGTGACCGGACCCGGACGCCACAGGCGGCGACTCGGGTGGGAGCAGGCGCTCCGCTTTCACGGCCGTCCTAACGGTTAGGACAGCCTGGTCGACTCGACAACACTACACCCTCGGCCAGCGGCTCCTCAAACCGGGCGCCGGCCCGCTGCCCGCTCAGCGAGCGCGGTCAGGTGCGCCTGGTGCAGGCGGCGCAGGGCGCGTACCCCGTCGACGGCGAGCTGCTTGTCGGCGGCCTGGAGGGCGACCACCGGCAGCAGGTCGTCGTCGTAGAGCTCCAGCGCCGCCCAGGGTGCCCCACGGTCGAACCGGACGCCGCGGACGACCTCCCAGGGCAGCTCGTACGAGCCGATGATGTTGCGGACCCGCACCCCCCGCACGTCCGCCTCGACCCGGGGTCGGGTGAACAGCAGGGTGCCCAGGGCGAACATGATCCCGAGCCCGATCATGGCCAACTGGTCGCCGCGCTGGAAGGTGCCGTACCCGTTACCGGTGGGGCCGGTGAGGGTGGTGGCGACCAGGGCGAAGACCACGACCAGCAGGATGGCCGACACCCAGCAGACCAGCCGGATTCGCCGGGGCCGCACCCGGACCACGTCGGTGTCACTCACCCCACCAGTCTGCCATCCGGTCGTACCCGGGCGGCCGCCGCCACACAGCGACGTACCGGCCCACCCACCGGTCACAGCCGGCAGGCGTGGATGTTGGTGACCAGGATCGCGCGGGCGCCCAGTTCGTAGAGTTCGTCCATGATCCGGTGCACGTCGTCGCGGAGCACCATCGCCTGCACCGCCACCCAGCCCTCCCGGTGCAACGGGGAGACCGTCGGCGACTCGATACCCGGGGTGAGCGAGCTGGCCCGGTCCAGCAGCCCGGCCGGCACGTCGTAGGCGAGCATCACGTAGCGGCGGGCCACCAGCACCCCGTGCAGCCGGCGCATCAGCTGCTCGGCCTGCGGGTGCGCCGCCGCGCCGGTGCGGCGGACCAGCACCGCCGAGGACTTCAGCAGGGGCTCACCGAAGACCACCAGACCGGCCTGACGCAGCGTGGCTCCGGTCTCGACCACGTCGGCGACCACGTCGGCGACACCCAGCCGGATGGCGTTCTCCACCGCACCGTCGAGCCGGATGACGTCGGCCTTGACGCCCAGCTCGGCGAGGTGCCGCTCGACCAGCCCCGGGTACGCGGTGGCGATCCGGTGCCCGCCCAGCTCCCGTACGTCGTCGACGTCGTCCGGACGGGCGGCGAACCGGAAGGTGGCCCGCCCGAAGTTCAGGTCGACCACCTCCTCGGCCGGCGCACCGGAGTCGATGAGCAGGTCCCGGCCGGTGATGCCGACGTCCAGGTCACCGGAGCCGACGTAGGTCGCGATGTCCTTCGGGCGCAGGTAGAAGAATTCGATGTCGTTCGCCTGGTCACGGCAGACCAGGTCCTTGGTGTCGGTGCGCTGGCGGTAGCCCGCCTCACGCAGCATCTGGGCGGCCGAATCGGCCAGCGCGCCCTTGTTGGGTACGGCGACACGCAGCATGACGGGAGTGCTCCTTCGATCGGGTCTCTGGTCGACGGCGGGGGCACTCACAGATGTCGGTAGACGTCCTTCAGGTCCAGACCACTGGCGAGCATCAGCACCTGGACCTGGTAGAGCAGCTGGGAGATCTCCTCCGCGGTGCGCTCGGGCCCCTCGTGCTCGGCGGCCATCCACGACTCGGCGGCCTCCTCGACGACCTTCTTGCCGATGAAGTGCACGCCCTTCTCCAGTGCGGCGACCGTGCCCGAGCCGGGGGTGCCGGCCGCGGCCTTGGCCTGCAACTCCGCGAACAACTCCTCGAACGTCTTCACGGAGACGGATTCTCGCAGTCGCCGAGGGTCGCCCCGAGCACCGGGTCGGTGGTGACCGGTGGACGGGACCGGCGCACCTGGCGGAGCGGTGGGACAACCCTTCGATCCTCGCCTATGTTGGTCGTACGCTGTCCGCCATGGTCACCACCCCGCGTACCCTCGCCTTCGCCTCCGCGGCGGCCGTCCTGCTCGCGGCCAGCGCCTGCACGCCGCAGGCCCAGCCCGCGCCCATGCCGACCGTGTCGATGGCGTGCGCCAAGGACAGCCTGCCCACCCAGTCGCCGGGCACCCTCACCGTCGCCACCGGCGAGCCGGCCGAGGCGCCGTGGTTCGTCGACGACCAGCCGGCCAACGGCAAGGGTTTCGAGTCCGCCGTCGCCTACGCGGTGGCGGAGCAGCTCGGCTACGCCCGCGACGACGTCACCTGGACCCGGGTGCCGTCCGACGCCGCCGTCGCCGCCGGGCCGAAGACCTTCGACTTCGGCATCGACAGGTACCCGATGACCGATGAGCACCGGCAGGCGGTCGACTTCTCCGCGCCGTACTACCTGGTCCGGCAGGCGGTGGTCGCGCTGGAGTCCTCCAAGATCGCCGACCGGAGGGCGCTGACCGAGCTGCGGGACGCCCGGCTCGGCGCCCGGACCGGCACGGCCGGCTACCAGGCCATCACCGATCTGGTCCGGCCGAAATCCGAACCGAGGACCTACAAGTCCGACGACGAGGCCACGAAGGCGCTGCGCGGCGGGCGGATCGACGGCCTGGTGGTGGACCTGCCCACCGCGTTCGACCTCACCGGCGGGGAGATCGACGACGCGGTGGTCGTCGGACAACTGCCCCAGGTGGGCAGCCCGGAGGCGTTCGGACTGCTGCTGGCAAAGGACTCGCCGCTGGCCGGCTGCGTCAGCGCGGCGGTCGGGCAACTCGCCGCCGAGGGCGTCCTCGAACAACTCGAACAACAGTGGCTCACCCAGGCCGCCAAGGCCCCCGACCTCACCTGACTCGGCCCTCCCCCGCCCTCCACCTCAAGTGTTGATCAAGAAGTTTTCGTCGCCCGAGCACGGTTTCTTGACGCGAACTTCTTGATCAACCGGGCAGGGGGTGGGGGTCAGGAGGTGAAGCCGACGCGCTGATTGGCGGAGGTGGCGACCTGGCGGATGGCCAGGGCGGCGTCGAGGGCGGCCACCGTCGACGACCAGCCCTTGTCCTCGGCGGAGTCGGGCAGGCCGGCGCGGTCGCGGGCCTGCTCGATGGTGTCCACGGTCAGCACGCCGTGGGCGACCGGCTTGCCCTCGTCCAGGGCGACCCGGGTCAGCCCGTCGGTGACCGACCGGCAGACGTAGTCGAAGTGGGCGGTGGCACCGCGCACCACCACGCCGAGGGCGACCACCACGTCGCAGCGCCGCGCCAGCGCCTGCGCCACCACCGGTAGTTCCACCGAGCCGGCCACCCGGGCCACCACCGCCCGGGCGCCGCACGCCTGCGCGGCGGCCACCGCCCGGTCGAGCATGTGGTCGGTCAGGTCACCGTGCCATTTTGCGGCGACCACACCGACGGTCATCCCGGCCGCGTCGACCGGAGCCGAACCCGGCTCCCCGAAACCCGCCATCTCGCCTACGCTCCGATCTCTGTGCCCGGCACCGTACGCCCCATCGGCGCTTCGGCGGCCTCGTCCAGCTGGTCCAGCAGGTGCCCCATCCGGTCCCGCTTGGTCCGCAGGTACCGTACGTTCTCCGGGTGCGGGCGCACCGGCAGCCCCTCGCGGCCGGTGATGGTCAGGCCGTAGCCCTCCAGCCCCGCCCGCTTGGCCGGGTTGTTGGTCAGCAGTCGCATCGAGCGCACCCCGAGGTCGTAGAGGATCTGCGCGCCGGTGCCGTAGTCGCGCGCGTCGGCCGGCAGCCCCAGGTCGAGGTTCGCGTCCACCGTGTCCCGGCCCTGGTCCTGCAACTGGTACGCCTGGAGCTTGTGCAGCAGCCCGATGCCGCGCCCCTCGTGGCCCCGCACGTAGAGCACCACGCCCCGTCCCTCGCGAGCCACCCGGTCCAGGGCGGCGTTGAGCTGCGGGCCGCAGTCACAGCGCACCGACGAGAAGACGTCACCGGTCAGGCACTCCGAGTGCACCCGGACCAGCACGTCGCGGCCGTCGCCGAGGTCGCCCATCACCAACGCCACGTGCTCGGCCGAGTCGTACTCGCTGCGGTAGCCCAGCGCCCGGAACACTCCGTGCTCGGTGGGCATCCGGGCGTCGGCGACCAGCTCGACCTGCTTCTCGGTACGCCGCCGGTAGGCGATCAGATCCGCGATGGTGACCAGGGTCAGCGAGTGCTCGGCGCAGAACTTCTCCAGGTCCGGCAGCCGCATCATGGTGCCGTCGTCGTTGACCAGTTCGCAGAGCACCCCGGCCGGGCGCAGCCCGGCCAGCCGGGTCAGGTCGACGGCCGCCTCGGTGTGCCCGGGACGGCGCAGCACCCCACCCGGACGGGCCCGCAGCGGCACCACGTGCCCGGGACGGGCCAGGTCCGTCGATCCGGTGGCCGGGTCGGCGAGCAGCCGGATGGTGTGCGCCCGGTCGGCCGCCGAGATGCCGGTGGTCACCCCCTCCCGCGCGTCGACGGTCACCGTGTACGCGGTCTGCCGCCGGTCCTGGTTGGTGTGGTGCATGGGCGGCAGGTCGAGCCGGTCGCACTCGCTCTCGGTGAGCGGTACGCAGATGAAGCCCGAGGTGTGCCGCACCGTGAAGGCCAGCAGTTCCGGGGTGGCCAGCTCGGCCGCGAAGATCAGGTCGCCCTCGTTCTCCCGGTCGGCGTCGTCGACCACCACGACCGGGCGGCCGGCGGCGATCTCGGCCAGGGCCTGCTCGATGTCGGCGAAGGTCATGCCGGCACCTCCGCCCCGTCGGCCGCGCGAGCGCCCAGCAGCCGCTCGACGTACTTGCCCAGCACGTCCACCTCCAGGTTGACCGGATCACCGACGGACCGGCTGCCGAGGGTGGTCGCCGACAGGGTGGTGGGGATCAGGCCGACGGTGAACCAGTCGTCGCCCACCTCGGCGACGGTCAGCGAAACCCCGTCGACGGTGATCGAGCCCTTCTCCACCACGTAGCGGGACAGCGCGGCGGGCAACCGGAACCGGACCGTCTCCCAGCGCGCCGCCGGCTCGCGGGAGAGCACCTCGCCCACGCCGTCCACGTGCCCCTGCACCAGGTGACCGCCGAGGCGGCCGCCCAGCGCGGCGGCCCGCTCCAGGTTGACCCGGTCGCCGGTACCCAGCGCGCCCAGCGCCGAGCGGCGCAGCGTCTCGCCCATCACGTCGGCGGTGAACACCCCGCCGTCGACCTCGACGACGGTCAGGCAGACGCCGTTGACCGCGATCGAGTCGCCGTGCCGTGCGTCGGAGGTGACCAGTGGGCCACGGACCGCTACCAGGGTCGAGTCCTCCGCCGTCGGGGTCATCCCGACGACCTCGCCCAGTTCCTCGACGATGCCGGTGAACATGCCTAGCCCTCCCTCTTCCGGGGCAGCGCGGTGATCCGCAGGTCGGGACCGACCTGCGTAACGTCGGTGAGTTCCAGGTCGATCGCCTCGGCGATGGTGCTCACACCCGCGTCGACGAGCGCGGCTGGCCCGGCGCCGAGCAGCCGGGGTGCGAGGTAGCCGACCACCCGGTCGACCAGGCCAGCGGCGAGGAACGCCCCGGCGAGCCGGGGGCCGCCCTCCAGCAGCACCGCCCGTATCCCCCGGGTGTGCAGGGCGGCGAGCAGCGCCGGCAGGTCCACCCCGCCGTCCGGGCCGGTGCCCACCTCGGCGGCGGTGGCCACCCAGGTGCGGGCGGCGCCGTCGCGGACCCGGGCGTCGTCCGGGGTACGCCCGGCCGAGTCGACCACCACGCGCAGCGGCTGCCGGATGGCCAGACTGCCGTCGCGCAGGTTGCGCACGGTGAGCCGGGGATCGTCGGCGAGGACCGTGCCGACGCCGACGACCACCGCGTCGACGGTGGCGCGCAGCGCGTGCACGTCCATCCGGGCAGCCTCGGAGGTGATCCACATGCTGGTGCCGTCGGCCGCCGCGGAACGACCGTCGAGGGTCGCCGCGTACTTCCAGATCACGTACGGCCAGCCTCGGCGCATGGCGGTCAGCCAGGCCACGTTGCCGGCCTCCGCCTCGGCCTCGCGGACGCCGACGTCGACCCGGATGCCGGCGGACTGCAACGTGGCCGCGCCGCCGGTGGCGACCGGGTTGGGATCCGGCACCGCGATGACGACCCGGGCCACCCCCGCCTGGACCAGCGCGGTGCTACAGGGGCTGGTGCGGCCGACGTGGTCGCAGGGTTCCAGGGTGACCACCGCCGTGCCACCCTTGGCCCGCTTGCCGGCCTGGGCCAGCGCGACGATCTCCGCGTGCGGTCCCCCGGCGTACGCGTGGAAGCCCTCGCCGACCACCTCACCGTCGGCGTCGAGCAGCACGCAGCCGACGACGGGATTGGGACTTGTGGTGCCGAGCCCGCGCGCCGCGAGTTCGATCGCCCGACGCATCGCCTCGTCCACGGAGACGCTCGCCATCGCCTGCCGTTGCCCTCTCGCTCGTACGCGCGGGCGGGGAGTTCGGCCAGGTGGCCACGGGCAGGCGGAGTCCGGGTACGGCACAGCCGCCCCGGTCGGGACGCGCGCACGCCGGAGCCCGGCGAGCCACACGGCCCCCTTCCGTCCCGCGCGCTGTCTCCCATCCGGACTGTCTGGGCGCGGACGAGCCGCCCCCAACCGTCGGCCCCGGATTCTCACCAGGTCCACCGGGCGGACGAACCGCTCCCGGGTCGCGGGCTTACCACGGTCGGACCGTGGATCACCGCCGGTTCGGAATTACACCGAGTCCCGCCAGCGCGTGGTGGGTACTGAGCAAAGTCTTACACGCCCGCCGGGGCGTCGGGGCACCCGGGCGAGCTACTTCACATGACGGTGACCGGGGTCGGCGACACCGCGACGACGGTCCACCGCCACGTACGAGCCGGGTTGGCTCTTGGCCACGGTCTTCATCTCGGAGGCGACCGTCATCGCCTCCAGCGGATCGGTGATGCGCTTGTCGGTGTCGGAGATCGCGACCCCGATGGAGAGGGTGACCAGCGCCGCCCGGCGGATGTTGCCGCGCCGGTCCTTCAACTCCACGTAACCGCGTTCCCGGTCGGTGGGATCGTAGAGGGCGTCCGCAGCCTTCTCGAAGTCCGCCGACACCCGCAGGGTGAGCGGCCGCACCTGCTCGGGCGTGCACACGAAGACGAAATCGTCGCCGCCGACGTGGCCGAGGAAGGCCGGCGGCAGGGCCACCGCGACCACCGCCCGGTGCAGGCTGCGGGCCAGCGCGGAGATGAAGCCGTCGCCCCGGACGAACCCGTACCGGTCGTTGACGCTCTTGAACCGGTCGATGTCGATGTAGCCGACGGCGTAGTCCGCGCCGCCACGGACCCGGTCAGCGATCTCCCGGCGGATCCGGCTGTTGCCCGGCAGGCCGGTCAGCGGGGAGACCTCCCGGAACTCCTTGTTGCGCCGCAGCGTGGAGCTGACCCGGGCGACCAACTCGGCGTTGTCGAAGGGCTTGACCAGGTAGTCGTCGGCGCCGGCGTTGAGCCCGTGAACCTTGTCCTGGGTCATTCCCTTAGCCGTCAACATGATCACCGGCAGGGCGGCGGTCATCGGGTCGGCGCGCAGACGTCGGGTCAGTTCCAGCCCGTCCACCCGGGGCATCATCAGGTCGACCACGGCCAGGTCCGGCCGCTGGCGTTCGATCAGCTCCAGTGCCTCCTGGCCGTCGGCGGCGAGGATCACGTCGAAGCCCTGCAGACGCAGGTTGAACTCGACGAAGCGGGCGATGTCCTCGTCGTCGTCGACGACGAGGATCACGTCCTTGCGATCGTCGGAGGTCTCCACGTCAGGCCCGGGTCGCCGCGCGCTCGGCCAGCCCGCGCAGCCGGCGTACCGCCTCGGCCGGGTCGTCGGCGCCGTAGACGGCGGTGCCGGCCACGAAGGCGTCGGCACCTGCCTCGGCCGCCTGTTCGATGGTGTCGGCGGCGATCCCGCCGTCGACCTCGATGCGCAGCTCCAGGTGGCCGGCGTCGACGTGCCGGCGCGCGGCGCGGACCTTGTCCAGCAACTGCGGGAGGAACCGCTGCCCGCCGAACCCGGCCTTGATGGTCATGACCAGCAGCGTGTCGAAGCTCGGCAGCAGGTCGAGGTACGGCTCGATCGGGGTGTCCCGGTCGATCGCCAGCCCCGCCTTGGCGCCCGCCGCCCGCAGGTCGCGGGCCAACGCCACCGGGTCGTCGCAGGCCTCGGCGTGGAAGGTGACGTTGTACGCCCCGGCGTCGGCGTAGCCAGGCGCCCAACGCCGCGGGTCGGTGATCATCAGGTGTACGTCGAAGGGCAGCTTGGTGGCGGCCCGCAGGCTCTGCACCACGGGCAGCCCGATGGTCAGGTTCGGCACGAAGTGGTTGTCCATGACGTCGACATGCAGCCAGTCCGCGGCGTCCTCGACGGCACGCACCTCTTCGGCGAGACGGGAGAAATCGGCGGCGAGGATGCTGGGCGCGACGATCGGCGGCGGTACGGTCACGGAGCCAGTGTACGAACGTGGCCAGCGGCCACGGCAGCGTGCCAGCAACCGGGACGCCTGGTGACCCGGAGGTGACCAATGGTGCAGAATGACCCCCTTCGAACCGGTGAAACGGAATGAAGCTCGGCTTCCACTGGCCAGACGACCCATTCGCGGCAACACTCCATCGGGGACGGTGACGGTATCGTGCAGGCCGGTGGGCGCGGGAGCCGGCAGCCGGGCGGCAGCTCCCGGAAAGGGCGGACGATGCGACGGTGGCTCGCGGCACTGGCGCTGGCCAGTGTGGCTGCGATGGTGCTCGGCGGCTGCGTGCGGCCGGGCGGAACCGACGGCGACCTCACCGACGACTGGCAGACACTGCGGGCACCCACGATGTTCGTCCCGGCCACCGACGCCTGCCTGCCCCGGATCACCTCGGTCGTGCAGGCGAGCACGTACGAGACCGTGGACTGCGCCCGCAACCACCTCGCCGAGACCATCCACGTCGGTACGTTCACCGACGACGACGCCGAGGGCGAGCGTCCGGAGCCGGGGTCGGCGGCGCTGCGTACCGCCCGGGCGGAGTGCGATCAGCGGGCCCGGCTGGTGCTCGGCGGTGACTGGCACACCGCCCGGTTGACGCTCAACATCGCCCTGCCGTCGGTGCCGGCCTGGAACGGCGGCGCCCGCTGGTTCCGGTGCGACCTGAGCGAGACCGACAGCATCGACAACACCCGGCCGGTCAACCGCACCGGCAGCCTGCGTGGCGCGCTGATCGGCGACTCACCGCTGGTGCATCGCTGCTTCGACCCGAAACTGATCGGCGACAGCCTGAACTACATGGCACCGGTGCTGTGCACCGAGCCGCACGGCGCGGAGTTCGTCGGTGTCTACGTCGAGCAGGACATGAGCTGGGAACAGTTCGTCGCCTCGGCCGGCCGGGCCCACAAACGGTGCATGGAGCTGATCGCCGCCTTCGCGGACGTGCCCAACAACGCCGACCTGCCCTACCGCGCCGGTTCCATCTTCTACCCGCCCTCGCAGCGGGAGTGGGAGGAGGGCGACCGGGGGGTGCGGTGCATCCTGTGGAGCGACGACCGCAAGCTCACCGGCTCGATGCGCGGCGTCGGCCCGCGGGGACTGCCCGTGACGTGAGCACGGCGCGCGAACGTCCCCGGCACCGTCCGATCCCGGTACCGTATGCTGCCGCTTCGACGGGCGGCAGCGGGAGGTCGGCGGGGATGCGGCGATGGTTGACCGGAGTCGCACTGGGTGCCGTGGTGGCGTTGGCGGCGACCGGCTGCACCAGACCGGCCGGCACCGACGGTGACCTGGTCGACGACTGGGCGTCGATGGCGGTGCCCGCGTCCTTCACTCCCGACTCCGGCACCTGCCACCGGCGACCGCAGGAGGTCGGTTACCTCAGCGCGTACGCCCCGGTGGACTGCGCCGAGCCGCACCAGGCCGAGACCCTGCACGTCGGTACCCTCACCGACGTGACCGGGAATCGGCCACCGGAGGTCGGCAGCGAGGGGATGCGCGTCGCGTTCGGCGAGTGCGACCGGCAGGTCCGTCGGATCATGGGCGGCGACTGGCGCGCTGCCCGGATCGGACTCACCGTCGTCCTGCCCTCGCCGCCGGCATGGGCCGGCGGCGCCCGCTGGTTCCGCTGCGACGTCCACGAGCTACGCGGGCTCGACACCCCGGTGCCGGTTCGGCGCACAGCCAGCCTGACCGGCGTGTTGGACAAGGCGTCACCGCTGCGGCACGGCTGCTTCAATGCCCGCACCGAGGGCGACGAGGTGATCGAGATGGTCGCCGTCGAGTGCACCGCGCGGCACCGGGCCGAGTTCGTCGGTCTGTGGCAGGCGCCGGAGAGCACTTGGTCGGAGTTCCTGGAGAACCCGGCGCGCGCCCATCGTGGTTGCCGCGGCGCCATCGCCCGCTATGCGAAGGTGCCGGACGACGGCAACCTCCAGTTCCGGGTCGGCACCATCTTCTACCACCCCGCCGAGGGCGAGTGGCGCAGCGGCAACCGGTCGGTGAAGTGTTTCCTCTGGATGAGCGACCGCACCCTGACCCGCTCGGTGAAGGGCGCCGGCACCCGCGCCCTCCCGATCACCTGAGCCCCCCGGCCACACCCCTCGGGCCCCGGCCCTCGGCCGTGGCGGCAGAGCCGCGACCCTGACACAGCCTCAGCCCCTCGTCCCCACCGACAGCCCACCCACGGCACAACACCCCCACCCCTCACCCCGCACAGCAGCCCGCCCCGCACGCCGATGCCGTCACCGCGGCGGGTGCCGCGCGCAATCTTGGAAAGTTTCCGTTAGGCGCTAACGGAAACTGTCCAAGGTCTTGGCGGATCGTTGGGATTTCGGAATGTGGGAGGTGACCGGGCGGTGGTGGGTCTTGCGGCTCGGTTTGGTCACGGTGGAGCGCCCGCCCCCCGGTGGGGACGGGCGCCTGTGGACGGGTCGGGTCAGGGCTGCTCGGCGAGTCGGGCGACAAACGCCTGCCAGGCCGCCGGTGCGAAGGCCAGGGCCGGACCGGTCCGGTCCTTCGAGTCGCGGACACCGACGACGCCGGGAAGGTTGTCGGCGACCTCGACGCAGTCGCCGCCGTTCGAGCTGCTGCGGGTGCTGGTGCGCCACACGGCGCCGGTCAGGTCAGCCATGATCGTGCCTCAAGGAAGTCGATGGTCTGGCGGCGCGGCAGCGCCACCGAGCGCAGCGTATCCCAAATGGACCAGAGCGCGGCGGTGTCGTCGGTCAGCCGGCCGGCGGCCTGGTCGTCCAGGTACGCGACGTCGCCGTCCTCGGTCGTCGCGATGACGAACGGCCCCGCCTGCCCCGGGTGCAGGCCGGCGTCCAGCGGCAGCACGTGCAGCAGGATGTTGGGCCGCCGCGCCAGGTTGACCAGGTGGTCCAGTTGCGGGTGCATGATGTCCGGGGCGCCGCGGCGGAGGGCGAACTCGTCGATGACCGCGACGAAGAGCGGCGGTTTGCGCCGTTCCAGGACCGACGCCTGCCGGCGCATCCGGGTCTCGACGTAGCCGGCCACCTCGTCGGGGGCGAGCAGCCCGCTGCTGAGCACCGCCGAGGCGTACTCGGGCGTCTGCAACAGCCCCGGGATGACCGCCACCTGGAAGGACCGTAACGCGGTCGCCTGGAGTTCGGTCTCCACCCAGGGGCGCAGCCAGGCCGGCTCGCGCCGCTTCAAGACGTCCGGCCAGATGTCCTCGATGTCGCGCCCCAGCGCCGCAGCCGCCGCCGCGCGGTGCCGGGGATGCGGCACCCGTCCCGGGGCGACCCACCGCGAAACCGTCTTGGGATCCACGCCGACCTGTTCGGCGAGACTCTCGGCGGTCTCGCCCGCGTCCACCATGGCTGCTCGCAGCGCCTGATTCATGCCCGCCTCCCGCATGACGTCCTTGACGTCTATAGAACCTATGCCTACGCCCTGTAGTCGTCCACATTCGGTGGGCAATTGTCTTGATGGGCGGCGCGCGCGGGCCTGGGACGGCAATCCCGCTCGCCGGGTCGCCGGGGGTCGCCCCTGGGCGAGCAGACCGGGGCGGCCCTCTCCAACCACTACGGAGGAGAAGTCCCATGTCCCTGCGAGAGCCGGCGCGTGGCTGGTGACCCGGCGGGAGGGCGACATACCCGGGTCCGCCCCGGCGTGTACCTGCTGACCCGGGCAGCATCCCCGCAGTTCCACACACCGATCCTGGTCCGGGTGATCCGGCACCTGGACCGCACGACGTACGACGGGTGGGCCTGGGTCGACGTCTACCAGCTCGACCGGCACGGGGACGCGACGCAGCGACGAGCGCTGTTTCTGCGACCGGCGGGGATGCGGCCGGTCAACGTCCCGCCCGTCCCGTACGCCGAGCGTCGCTCCCGGCCCCGCTGCGCCGCCGCGAGCGCGACCGGATGAACGGCCGGATCGAGGAGCACGTCCCGTCCCGCCCGACGTGGCGGTGCCGGGCCTGCGGGATCGCCTGGCCCTGCTCGCCGGCGAAGCTGAATCTGCTCGCCACCTACCGGGAGGACAAGCCGGCGCTCATGGTGCACCTGGTGGAGTTGCGCGAAGAGGCCGCCGAGCAGCTTGCCGGGCTAGCGCCCGGTGAACAGCTCCCGGATCTGCACCGACGGTTCACGGACTGGGTACCCGTCCGGTCCGCCGAATAGCCACCCGCCCCGGTCGCTGCGGCTCTTCCCCCGACCGCCGCGCCGGGGCGGGTCCGGGCGGCCGGTCCGCAGCACGCCACAAGCGGATCCCGGCGGCGAGGTCCGCAGCACGCCAGGAAACACGACGGTGCCGGTCAGCCGACCAGGCACGCCACGAACGGATCCCGGGCGGTACCGGGGCCGCATCAGGTGCGGCGGAGCAGGGCGAGGAACATCGCGTCGGTGCCGTGCCGGTGCGGCCACAACTGCACCGTCGGCCCGTCGCCCAGGCCCGGCATTCCGGCCGGCAGCACCGTGCGGGCGTCAACGAAGTCGACCGGCACTCCGCTGCGGCGGGCCGCCTCGGTCACCGTCACGTGCGTCTCCACCGTGTGCGGTGAACAGGTCACGTAGGCCACCACCCCACCCGGCCGGGCCGCCCGCAACCCGGCGGCGAGCAACTCGCGCTGCAACCGGGTCAGGGCGGACAGGTCGGACGGCTGCCGCCGCCAGCGCGACTCGGGGCGGCGGCGCAGCGAGCCCAGCCCGGTGCACGGCGCGTCGACGAGCACCCGGTCGAAGTGTTCCTCCGGCAGTTTCGGCTCGGTGCCCACCAGCCGGCCGTCGGTGTTCAGCACGGTCACCGGCAGCCCTCGGGTGGCACCGGCGACCAGCCGGGCCCGGTGCTCGGCCACCTCCACGGCGGTCAGCCGCGCGTCGCGCTGCGCCGCCAGGGCACCGAGCAGACCCGACTTGCCGCCCGGACCGGCGCACAGGTCGAGCCACCGGCCGTCCGGCCCGTCCACCGGTGCCAGCGCGAGCGCGTTCGCGACCAGTTGGGAACCCTCGTCCTGGACGTGGGCCCGGCCGTCGGCCACCGCCGCCAGCTCGCCCGGGGCGCCACCGGCGAGGTAGACCGCGTACGGCGAGAAGGCACCGGGCGCGCCGCCCACCTCGTCGGCGAGGTCGACCGGGTCGGCCAGGCCGGGTCGGGCAGCCAGGTGCACCGGCGGGCGCTCGTTGTCCTCGATCAGCAGGCGGGTGGTCTCGCCGAGGTCACCGCCGAGCGCCTCGCTGAACGCCCGCACGATCCATTGTGGATGGCTGTAGGCCAGCGCGAGGTGACCGATCGGGTCGCTCTCGACCGCCGGCGCCAGTCTTGTCACCCACGCGTCGAGGTCGTGGGTGGCGACCTCGCGCAGCACCGCGTTGGCGAAACCGGTTGCGCCCTGGCCGACGGCCCGGACCAGGTCGACGGTGGAGGAGACCGCCGCGTGCGCCGGCACCCGGGTGTGCAGCAGCTGGTACGCGCCGATGCGCAGCGCGTCACGGACCGGCGGGTCGATCCGCTGCACGTCCCGCCCGGCCGCATCGGTCAGGATCGCGTCGAGCGTGCCGAGGTGGCGCAGGGTGCCGTAGGTCAGTTCGGTGGCGAAGGCGGCGTCCCGGCCGACAAGTCCCGCGTCGGTCAGGATCGCCGGCAGCACCAGATTGGCGTACGCGTCGTCGCGGTGCACCGCCGCGACCGCCTCGTACGCCGCGTACCGTGGCCGGTCGACCAGCGGCCGCCCCCGACGCTCTCCGCTGCGGCGGGCGGCGGTCTCCCTCACGCGAACTCCTCCCCGGCACCGACCCGGGCACCGCGCGCCCAGTCGGTCGCCGGCATGGCCCGCTTGCCGGCCGCGCGCACCTCGCCGAGACGCACCGGGACGGTGGCCGTGCCGGCCAGCACCCGTGCCTTCTCCACGAGCAGCTCACCGGGCTTCAGGTCGGGCGCGTCCGGTGCCGGGGTGACCGGGCCGAGCTTCACCCGCTCGTCCCGGAAGGTCGTCCACGGCCCGGGAGCCGGGGTGCAGGCGCGGATGCGCCGGTCCACCGCGAAGGCCGGATCGGCCCAGCGCACCCGGGCGTCCTCCACGGTCAGCTTCGGGGCCAGCGAGACGCCGTCGGCCGGCTGCGGCTCGGCCCTGGCGGTGCCGTCCTCCAGCGCGTCCAGCACCGCGACCAGCAGCCCGGCCCCGCTGTGCGCCAGGCGCTCCAACAGGTCACCGGAGGTGTCCCCGGGCCGGATCTCGTCGGTGAGCGTGCCGTAGACCGGGCCGGTGTCCAGCCCCTCCTCCAGCTGGAAGACGCTGGCCCCGGTCAGCTCGTCGCCGTGCAGCACCGCGTGCTGCACGGGTGCGGCTCCCCGCCACGCCGGCAGCAGCGAGAAGTGCAGGTTCACCCAGCCGTGCCGGGGGATCTCCAGCGCGACCGGCGGCACCAGCGCGCCGTAGGCGACCACCGGAACGCAGTCCGGCGCCAACTCCCGCAGCCGGTCCAGGAACTCCGGCTCACGCGGACGCGCCGGCGTCAGCACCTCCACACCGCGCTCGTCGGCCCAGGCGCCGACCGGGGAGCGGACCAGCCCCCGACCACGCCCGGCGGGCGCGTCCGGCCGGGTCACCACGGCGACCAACTCGTGCCGGGAGTCGGCCACGGCGGCCAGGGCCGGAACGGCGACGGCCGGCGTACCAGCGAAGATCACCCGCATCCGGTCACCGCCCCAGACCGAAGGGGCTGCCGGCGGCGTGCGGGCTCAGCTTGACCGTCGGCGGGGCGGCGGCGTCGTACCACTCGGCCTGACGGATCGCCTTCATCGCCTCCTTACGACCGGCCGGATCCAATCGGTCGAGGAAGAGCACCCCGTCGAGGTGGTCGGTCTCGTGCTGCACGCAGCGGGCCATCAACCCGGTGCCGACGATCTGCATCGGGTCGCCGTAGCCGTTGAAGCCCTTGGCGATCACGTTCTGCCGGCGCTTGGTGTCGAAGTAGAGCCCGGGAATGGACAGGCACCCCTCCGGGCCGTCCTGCTCCTCCTCGTCGGGGAACTCCAGCACCGGGTTCACCAGGTGGCCGAGCACGTCGTCGACGTCGAAGGTGAACACCCGCAGGCCCACACCCAGTTGCGGCGCGGCGAGACCGGCGCCGCCCTGCTCACGCATGGTGTCGGTGAGGTCCTCGACGAGCTTGCGCAGCTCGACGTCGAAGTCGACCACCGGATCGGCCGGCGTGCGCAGCACCGGATCCCCGAACAGACGGATGGGCTGGACGGTCACGCGGGTTGGCTCCTTCACGGCGGGACGGTAGTGCCGTACCAGTCTACGGACTGCCGATGACCGTGCCGGCCGGCGCACCACCAACCGTGGCGGGCAGTGGTTCACCCACGGTGACCGGCAGGTGATCGTACCCGCGCAGGGTCAGCCGGATCCGTCGCCGGGGCTGCCCGGCCGACGCCAGTTCGGGCAGCCGGCGCAGCAGCGCCGGGAAGGCGACCTGCGCCTCCAGTCGGGCCAGCCCCGCTCCCAGGCAGTAGTGCGGCCCGGCACCGAAGGAGAGCGGATTCAGTTGCGCCCGCCACGGGTCGAACCGCTCGGGCCGGGGATACCGCCGGGGGTCCCGGTTGGCCGCCCCGAGCAGCAGCAGGAGCCAACTGCCGGCGGGCACCTCGACCCCGCCGAGCCGAACGGCTTCGCCGCTGGTCCGGGTGGTCAGTTGCACCGGTGAGTCGAAGCGGAGCAGTTCGTCCACGTACGCCGGGGCGTGCTGCGGATGCTGACGCAGCACGTCAGCGGCCCCGGGGTGGGCCAGCAGTACCGCCAGCCCGTTGCCGAGCAGGTTGGTGGTGGTCTCGAAGCCCGCGACGAGCAGGATCACCAGGTTCGCCAGCAGTTCCTCGCCGGAAAGCCGGTCACCGGCGTCGTGCGCCTGCACCAGGGCGGTGGTCAAGTCGTCGGCGGGGTGCCGACGACGGGCGGCCACCAGCTCGGTGAAGTAGTCCCGAAGCTCGGTGGCGCCCGCATCGGCCACGGCCAGCTCCGCCGGAGTGATCTCGGGCTCCAGGACGCCGGTCAGGTCGGCCGTCCACCGCCGGAACAGCGGACGGTCGGCGGCAGGTACTCCGAGCAGTTCGCAGATCACCCCGACCGGCAGCGGGTAGGCGAACTCGGCCATGAAGTCGACCGGAACGCCGCCCCGGCCGTTCGCCGCCATCGCGTCGATCAGCTCGTCGGTCTGCGCCGCGACCACCTCGCGCATGGTGCCGATCCGGCGCGGGGTGAAGGCTCCGGCGGCGAGCCGGCGCATCCGGCTGTGGTCGGGCGGGTTGGTCCGCAGCATCGAACGGGCGATCGAGGACACGGCCGGGCTGTCACGCCAGTCCGACAGGAGGCCGTCCCGCAGATGCTCATCGAGCACCCGGATCCGGGCATCGCGCAGGAGTTCGTCGGCCTCTGCGTAGCCGGTGACCACGAACACGCCCGGATCGGCCTGCACGATCGGCCCATGGGCGCGTAGCCACTCATACGCCGGGTACGGGTGGACCCGCCCTTCGGGCGACATCAGCCAGGCAAGCGCCGCAGCGAGTTCCATCCGGCCTCCTCGGTGTGTCCCGGAGGCTCCATGATGCCGGGGCGATGCCATCGCGGCCGGCACCCGACGTGGGTCAGCCGGCGGGGCTCTCGCCGGCGAGCACCGCGTCGCCGGCGAGCAGGGCGTGCTCGGGCAGCGGCAGGTGCAGGTCGTGGGCCGCCTCCCAGTCGTGGATCAGGCTGGGCCGGGCCTGCGCGACGAAGTAGTCGACCGCGCTCACCCCACCGACCACCGGTTCCTCGACCTCGGCGACCAGCCGGCCCGCCACCAGCCGGGAGCCGCTGCGCAGTGCGGCGCTGAGTCGGCGGTGCCCGTTGACCACGAAGAAGTACTCGCCGGTGTACCCGATCTCCAGGGGTTCCAGGCCGGTCTCACCGTCGGCGGCGACCTCACCGGTGAAGGCCGAGTCCCAGGTGCCGCGCAATCCGGCGATGTCCTCGGTCGGGTAGACCCGGCCCGGGTCGAGCAGCAGCAGCGGCGGGGCACCGCGCAACACCTCGGGCGCCAGCCGTCCCTCGTACGCGTCGACGATGCGTTCGATCACCTCGTCGGCGGACGCCCGGGTGGTGTCGCAGATCAGGTCGTAGTTACGCAGCCGGGCCTTGTCCACGCCGTACCGGACCAGGAACCGGCCACGCTCGCTCTCGCTGCGTTCCCTGAGCTTGGCCTTCGCCTCGTCGAGGGAGGTGTAGCTCTCGGCCGGCCCGGAGGGGCGCAGCAGGACCCGGCGGGCGGCCTCCCCCGGCTCGGTGATCATGTGCACCTTGAGGGCGTCGGTGAAGAAGTGCCAGGCCAACCGGGAGTCCATGACCAGGCTCTCCCCGGACGCGGCGATGTCGCGCTGGAGCTGGTCGACGTAGCCGTCGACGGCCTGGTCCAGCTCGGCGTGCAGGTTCAGCTGGAGCGCGGTCATCTGCCGCTCCTGGGCCATCTTCCGGTAGAGGTCACCGACGCTGACCCGGCGCAGGCCGAGCCGCTTGGCGATCTCGACGGAGACGGTGCTCTTGCCGCTGCCCAGGTCACCGTTGAAGACGATCGACTGACGAACGGTCACGACTTGTCCACCCCTGATCACCGGCCGGTTGAGATCATCGATTTCCGCGCCGGACCGACGCGGTGCCGCAGTCGTCGCGCCGCCCTCGGACACCTCCAGCCCGACCTGGAGTCGCCGTACGCACCGGCATGACGGGCGATGCTACCACCTCGTGCGGCTCGACCCTCGGGACGCGACCCCGAGCGGGCGAGTCGATACTCACAGTCATGATCGGGTAACATATCGCACTGATTGGGACACTAACCGGTACCCTCCGTCACCGGCCGCGGTCAGAACAGCGCGAGCGGGTCGACCTGGAGGCGTACCGGTTCGGCCGCCTTGCGGGCGCTGCGCACCCCGGCCGCCGCGTGCAGCGCACCGGCCATGGCGGCGGCCCTGGCCCTGGGCACCCGTACCAACATCCGCTCCCGCTCGCCGTCGGCCGGCACCGGACCGAGCAGCTCGGCCCCGTCGGGCAGCCGCGCCTGCGCCAACAGGTCGGCGACCGCCGCCGGCAGGCCCGTCACGCTGGCCATCCGCATCGCCGGTGGAAAGCCCAGCTCCCGCCGCTCGGCCAGCTCGCGGGCGGCGAACCAACCGGCGTCCCAGCGCAGCAGCGCCTGCACCGGGGCGAGCGCGCCGTCGGCGACCACCACCACGCGCCCCCCGGCGGAGGCCGGCCGGGCCAGGGCCGCGGCGGCCGTCCAGCGGCGCAGCGCCTCCTCCCCGGCCCGCAGGTCGGCGCGGGTCAGCAACGCCCAGGTGTCCAGCAACAGGACCGCGCCGTACCCGCCGGCCGTCACCGGCTCGGCCCCCGGGGTCGCGATCACCAGACCGGCGCCGCCGGGGACGTCGGCCAGCACCTCCTCCCGACCGGAGGTACGCACCGGCACCCCCGGGAAGGCCCGCCCCAACTCCTCGGCGGTCCGCCGGGCACCGGTGACCGAGGCCCGCAGCCGCCGCCCGCCACACCGGGGACAGGCGTACGCGGCGGCGATCCGGGCGCACCAGCGGCAGGCCGGCGACCCGCCGGCCGACGGCAACGCGAGCGGGCCGGCGCAGTGCGGGCAGCGGGCCGGGGTGCGGCAGTCGGCGCAGGCCACCGAGGGCAGGTAGCCGCGCCGGGGCACCTGCACCAGGACCGGCGCGTCCGCGCGCAGGGCCTCCCGGGCGGCGGTCCAGGCCAGGCTCGGCAGCCGGGCCGTCGCCGCACCGGGATCGCGGGCCAGTTGCGGGTCGTCGCCGGTCGGCACGATCGCCGGGGTACGCGCCCGCAGCACCGCCCGGTCGGCGACCACCTCGCGGGCCCAGCCGGTCTCGACGAGCAACTGCGCCTCGGCGGTCCGGGCGTAGCCGCCGACGAGTGCGCCGGCCTGCGCCAACTGGGCCCGGGTGAGCAGCACCTCGCGGGCGTGCGGGTACGGGGCGCGCGGCTCGGCGTGCAGATCGTCACCGTCGTCCCAGATGGCCACCAGACCCAGCCGGTCGACCGGGGCGAACATGGCCGCCCGGGTGCCGATCACCACCGGGGCGTCGCCGCGACGGGCCGCCAGGAACGCCCGGTACCGCCGTGCCGGACCGAGGGCGGAAGACAGGCAGACGTGCCGGCCCGCGCCGAGCCGCGCGGTCAGCGCGACGTCGAGCCGATCCAGGTCGCGCCCGTCGGCGACCACCACCAGCGCCCCCCGGCCGGCGGCCACCGTGGCGGCGACGGCGGTGGCGTAGCGGGCCGCCCAGTCCTCCCCCGGCAGCGCCGACCACACCGCCCGGGGAGAGCGCCCGTCGGCGAGCGCCCGCAGCAGCGCCGGCCCGGCCGGGTAGTCGTGCCACCCCTCCGGCTCCGGCACCGGCGGAGCGGCCACGGTCGCCGCCGGATCGGCCCGTGCCGCCGGTGACAGCGGGTCGGACGCCGCCGGGTCGGGCGAGTCGGTCGGTGTCGGGTCGGTCGGTGTCAGGTCGGCGGGAAGGGCCTGGGCGATCGCTTCCTTCTCCGCCCGGGCGTGCCGGGGCGGGACCGCGAGCCGCAGCACGTCGGCCAGGCTGCCGGCGTACCGGTCGGCGACGACCCGGGCCAGCCGGGCCACCTCCGGGGCGAGCACCGGCACCGCGGAGACGACCTTGTCCAGGTACGCCAGCTTGGGGTGGTCGGATCGTTCGGTCCGCTCCAGCAGCCAGCCGTCGACGAGTTGACCGGCGAAGCGCACCTTGACCCGGACCCCCGGCACGGCGTCAGCGGACAGCGCCTGCGGAACCAGGTAGTCGAAGGGGCGGTCCAGGTGGGCCAGGGGCACGTCGACGCAGACCCGGGCGACCGGCGACCCGTCCGCGGGCCGCCGGTCGTCACGCCGGGTGGTTGTCAGGCTCCGGCGGCCGACTTGAGGTCGGCGGCGCGGTCGGTGGACTCCCAGGTCAGCTCGGGCAGTTCGCGGCCGAAGTGACCGTAGGCGGCGGTCTGGGCGTAGATCGGCCGCAGCAGGTGCAGGTCCCGGATGATGGCGGCCGGGCGCAGGTCGAAGATCTCGGTGACCGCCTTCTCGATCGAGGCCACCGGCACCGTCTCGGTACCGAACGTCTCGACGAACAGGCTCACCGGGTGCGCCTTGCCGATCGCGTACGCCACCTGCACCTCGCACCGCTCCGCGAGACCGGCGGCCACCACGTTCTTGGCCACCCAGCGCATCGCGTACGCGGCCGACCGGTCGACCTTCGACGGGTCCTTGCCGGAGAAGGCCCCACCACCGTGGCGGGCGTAGCCACCGTAGGTGTCCACGATGATCTTCCGCCCGGTCAGACCCGCGTCGCCCATCGGGCCACCGATCTCGAACCGACCGGTCGGGTTCACCAGCAACCGGTAGCCCTCGGTGTCCAGCCCCAGACTCTCCAGCTCCGGGGCGATGACGTGGTCACGCACGTCCGGGGTGAGCAGCGACTCCAACGAGATGTCCGCGGCGTGCTGGCTGGACACCACCACCGTGTCCAGGCGCACCGGCCGCAGACCGTCGTACTCGATGGTGACCTGCGTCTTGCCGTCCGGGCGCAGGTAGGGCACCGTGCCGTCCTTGCGTACCGCGGCGAGCCGGCGGGCCAGCCGGTGCGCCAGCGCGATCGGCAACGGCATCAGCTCGGGCGTCTCCGAGCAGGCGAAGCCGAACATCATGCCCTGGTCACCGGCGCCCTGCGCGTCCAGCGCGCTCTCCGACGTCCCGGTACGCAGCTCGAACGCGTTGTCCACACCCTGCGCGATGTCCGGCGACTGGGAGCCGATCGAGACACTGACCCCGCACGACGCCCCGTCGAACCCCTTCTTCGACGAGTCGTAACCGATACCGAGGATCGTCTCCCGCACGATCGTCGGGATATCGGCGTACGCCTTGGTCGTCACCTCACCGGCGACGTGCACCTGACCGGTGGTGATCAGAGTCTCCACCGCCACGCGGCTGTGCGGATCCTGCGTCAACAGGGCATCGAGAATGCCGTCGCTGATCTGGTCGGCGATCTTGTCCGGGTGGCCTTCCGTGACCGATTCGGACGTGAAGAGGCGGCGTGTCACGGTACTCCTAAGTCTTGGACGTCGTTCCGCGGCAGTCTAGTCACCAACCGTCGACGGTATCGTCCACGGTCGTCTCGGGCCCAGCCGTCAGGAGGAGTTACCGGCCAACCGGGCGACCACCAGGTCCCACACCCCGTCGGCGAGGTCCTCCTTGGACCGCTCGGGCATCCGGCTGACCGAGCCGTCCACGCTGATGACCGTGGCCGCGTTGGTCTCGGCGCCGAAGACCTTGTCCGGCCCGACCTCGTTGATGACGATGAGGTCGGCCCGCTTACGGGCCAACTTGGCCCGTCCGTTGGCCTCGGCGTCGCTGGTCTCGGCGGCGAACACCACCAGCACCTGCTCCGGCCGACGACGCTGACCCAGCTCGGCGGCGATGTCCGGGTTGGTCACGAGTTCGATGGTGGGTGCGGTGCCGTCGTCCGACTTCTTGATTTTGCCAGGCGTGTACGTCGCCGGGCGGAAATCGGCCGGAGCCGCCGCCATCACCACCACGTCGGCGTCCACCGCCGCCTTCAACGTGGCCTCCCGCAGTTCCCCGGTCGTACCCACGCGGATCAGATCCGCGCCGGCCGGGTCGGGCAGTGCGACGTTGGCCGCGATCAGCGTGACCCGGGCACCACGGGCGAGCGCGGCCCGGGCGAACGCGTAGCCCTGCTTGCCGGAGGACCTGTTGCCCAGGAAGCGCACCGGGTCCAGCGGTTCCCGGGTGCCACCGGCGGTGACCACCACCCGCCGGCCGGTCAGGTCGGCCGGCGCGTCGACGCCACGGGCCAGGACGCGGCGGGCGACGGCGAAGATCTCCGTCGGCTCCGGCAGCCGGCCCTTGCCGGTGTCGACGCCGGTGAGTCGCCCCACGGCCGGCTCGACGACCCGGATCCCTCGGGCCCGTAGCGTCGCGACGTTGGCGACGGTGGCGGGGTGCTCCCACATCTCGGTGTGCATGGCCGGCGCCAGCAGCACCGGGCAGCGAGCGGTGAGCAGGGTGTTGCTGAGTAGGTCGTCGGCGAGGCCGTGGGCGGCGCGGGCCAGCAGGTCGGCGGTGGCGGGCGCGACCACCACCAGGTCGGCCTGCTGACCGAGGCGCACGTGCGGCACCTCGTGCACGTCGGACCAGACGTCCTCGGCCACCGACTGCCCGGAGAGCGCCGCCCAGGTCGGCGCGCCGACGAAGCGCAACGCGGCCGCGGTGGGCACCACCCGCACCTGGTGGCCCGACTCGGTGAACAGGCGCAGCAGCTCACACGCCTTGTAGGCGGCGATCCCGCCGCCGACGCCGAGGACGATCCGGGCGTTCATCGACGCGCGGGAGGTTACGGCTGGTCGGTCGGCTCGGCGGTGAGCAGGCCCGAGTTGATCTCGCGCATCGCGATGGAGAGGGGCTTCTCCTGGGGAGTGGTCTCGACGAGCGGGCCGACGTACTCCAGCAGGCCCTCACCGAGCTGGCTGTAGTAGGCGTTCACCTGACGGGCGCGCTTGGCCGCGAAGATGACAAGCGCGTACTTCGACGTCGTCTTCTCCAGGAGCTCGTCGATCGGCGGGTTGGTGATGCCTTCGGGGTTGGCGATGGATCCCACGGATGAACCTCTGCGTCTTTCGCACGGACCGCGCGTGCGCGCGGTGCCGGCGCTCAACCGCGCGGACGCGGCCGGGCCGGAGCCAGGAAGGAAGAACCGATGAATCCTACCAGTTCGTCCACGACCCGCTCGACGCGGTCGTGCGACACGCTGAGGTCGACGGCCGCCACCACGGGCAGGCCCGGCAGCCGACCGGGCGGATGGAGCAGGACGATTCGCGCCTCCGGCCACCCCGCCCGGACCAGCAACGCCCCGGCCAGGTCCAGTGCGAGCAGCACCGGCTGCCCGGCGGCGAGCCGACGGCGCAGCGGGGTGATCTCCGTACCGCGCCGGTACCCGCCGAGCCGGCTCCATTCCAGCAGCTCGCCCTCGGCGAGCCGACGGTCGAACTCCTCCGACGTGACGAAGTGTCGGTGGACGCCGTCCAGTTCGCTGTCCCGGCGGGGCCGGGTGGTGACCGCGATCGGCGTCCACACTGACGGAGAACGCGCCCGGACCAGCTCGACGACACTCTCCCTGCCGGCACCGGATGGGCCAGCCAGGACAGTGAGCCGAGCCGCCGGGCGCGCCTCGTCATCCAAGCTCACTGCTTGTTTCTACCCGCAGTCGTGCTCAGTTGGCGGCGAACTCCCCAAGCAGGGCCTTGCGCTGCTGCTCGCCGAGGCCACGCAGACGGCGGCTGTCGGCGATCTTGAGCTTCTCCATGATTTGAGTAGCCCGGATCTTGCCGATGCCCGGCATGGCCTGCAGCACGGCCGACACCTTGAGCTTGCCGACGACATCGTCGGACTCGGCCCGCTCAAGAACGGCTCCGAGGGTGGTCTTGCCCTGCTTGAGCTGCTCCTTCAGCTCGGCACGGGCTTTGCGGATCTCCGCAGCCTTCTCCAGCGCGGCTGCGCGCTGCTCGGGGGTCAGTGACGGGAGCGGCACCAGTTCTCCTCAGGTCCCTATCGCGACGGGCGGGACGCGCCGCCGCATCTGTGAAACGTGGTGTCGCTGTGAACCAAGGGGTTCCCAGCGCGGGGAAAACTAGCGGTCAACGGAGCTTTCGGCAACGTGGGCGCGCGATGATCACCACAAAGTGACCGAGTCATCAGTCAGTCATGACATCGCCAGGACCGCGCGACACTCGGCCACGGCGCGGTCCGCGGCGGCTCGCAACGCCGCCGGATCGGGCCCGGCGCCCAGCACCTCACGGGAGTACGCGGGCAGCACGGCGGGCACCGCGGAGCCGAAGACGACCCGCAGATCCGCCGCCGTGGCGCCCTGCGCGCCGAGGCCGGGTGCGAGCAGCGGGCCGTTCACCGCCGAGAGGTCGCAGTCCGTCTTCCCGACCGTGGCACCGATCACGGCCCCGACGCTTCCGATCGGCTCAGCACCCGCGTTGAGCTGGGAAATCTCGTCTAGAACCGTCTGCGCGACGGTACGTCCGTCGGCGCTGCGCGCCCGCTGCACCGAGGCGCCCTCGGGGTTGGAGGTGAGGGCCAAGACGAAGACGCCACCGCCGTGCTCGGCAGCCAGCTCGAACATCGGCGCCAGCGAACCGACCCCCAGGAAGGGGCTCGCGGTCACCGCGTCGACATACATGGGGCTGGATGGATCAAGGTAGGCCGACGCGTACGCGCGGACCGTCGAGCCGATGTCGCCGCGCTTGGCGTCGAGGAGAACGAGCGAGCCGAGATTTCGTAACTGTCGGATAGTTGACTCAAGGACCGCCATCCCTTGAGACCCGAACCGCTCGAAGAACGCCGACTGGGGCTTGACCACCGCAACCTGGTCGCCGAGGGCGTCCACGACGGTCCGGGCGAATCGTTCCAGGCCGGCGACATCGTCGCCGAGGCCCCACTGGGCCAGCAGCGCCGGATGTGGGTCGATTCCCACGCAGAGCGGACCGCGCTCGCGCATTGCCCGGTGCAGCCGGGCGCCGAAGCTCTCCATAGCCAGTACCTTCCTCTCGTCCGGTGCCGGATTTGCACCATCCGCGCCTACTCAGCAAGCCGGGTTCAGACCCCCGCCGGGATACTCCAATTCCCGGCACCTGCTGAGCACGGCTACTCAAATCGAGCCAAGCGTCGGCGACCGCCTACTCAGCCCACCGCGATCGCTGCCGCGACACCCGTCACCAGGGTCGCCAGGTCGGCGTCCGTGGTGACGTACGGCGGCATCGTGTAGACCAGGTTCCGGAAGGGACGCAGCCACACCCCCTGGGCCACCGCGGCGGCCGTGGCCGCGCCGACGTCCACCTCGTGGTCCAGTTCGACCACGCCGATGGCGCCGAGCACCCGCACGTCCACCACGCCCGGCGCGCCGCGCAGTGGCGCCAGCCCGGACCGCAGCCCCCGCTCGATCCGCGCCACCCGCTCGGACCAGTTCCCGGCCCGCAGCAGGCCCAGCGACGCGTTGGCGACCGCGCAGGCGAGCGGGTTGCCCATGAACGTCGGGCCGTGCGCGAGCACACCACCGGCGCGGATGCCCCGCGCGACCTCGGCCGTGCACAGCGCGGCGGCCAGGGTGAGGTAGCCGCCGGTGAGCGCCTTGCCGACGCAGAGCACGTCCGGGGTGACCCCGGCGTGCTCGGCGGCGAACATCGTCCCGGTACGGCCGAAACCGGTGGCGATCTCGTCGAAGATCAGCAGCACTCCGTGTGCCCGGGTCACCTCGCGCAGCACCCGCAGATAGTGCGGATGGTGGAAGCGCATGCCGCCCGCGCCCTGCACCACCGGCTCCACGATCACGGCGGCCAGCTCGTGGGCGTGCCGCTCGACCGCGTCGATCAGCGCCGCCTCGTACGCCGGATCCGGCGGGCTGTCGAAGCCACCCGGCGGTACCGGGGCGAAGACCTGTCGCGGCAGCACGTCCCCCCAGAGGTGGTGCATGCCGCCGTCGGGGTCGCAGACGCTCATCGGATGGAAGGTGTCGCCGTGGTACCCGCCCCGCCAGGTGCCCAACCGGTGCCGCCGCGGCCGGCCGGTGCCCCGCTGGTACTGCAGGCACATCTTCACGGCGACCTCGACACTCACCGAACCGGAGTCGGCCAGGAACACGTGCTCCAGCCCGTCCGGCGTCAGCTCGACCAGGGTACGGGCCAACTCCACGGCCGGCGCGTGGGTCAGCCCGCCGAACATGACGTGACTCATCCGACCCACCTGGTCGATCACGGCCGCGTCCAGGACCGGATGCCGGTAGCCGTGGATCGCCGCCCACCAGGACGACATCCCGTCGACCAGCTCACGGCCGTCGGCCAGCCGCAGCCGCACCCCCTCGGCGCTGTCCACCAGGTACGGCGCCACCGCCGGCGGCAACGCCGCGTACGGATGCCACACGTGCGCCGCGTCGGCGGCAAGCACCTCCTCCGGCGTCATCAGCCCTCCTTCTGCCCCCTTTGCTCTGCTTCACCGGACGCACGAACTTCTGCCCCGAAACCGTTGCGTGGGGTGAAGCAGAGCAAAGGGAGTGGTGAGATAGGTGGTGTTCGTCAGGCTCCGGTGGTGGCCGGACGTACGGCACCGGCGGCCGCGCGGGCGACGGCGCGGGGCAGCGCCGGGCCACGGTAGATGAAGCCGGTGTAGAGCTGCACCAGGCTGGCACCCGCGTCGAACATCCGGGTCGCGTCGTCGGGATCCACGATGCCACCCACCCCGATCACCGGCAGTCGCCCGCCCGTCTCGGCGTGCACGAAGGCGACCACCTGCCGCGCCCGGTCGGCCAGGGGACGGCCGGACAGCCCACCGGCCTCGCCGGAGCGCCCCCGGTCGGCCGGGGCCAGCCCGTCGCGCCCCAGGGTCGTGTTGGTGGCGATCACACCGGCGGCGCCTCGGGCCAGGCACACCTCGAGCAACTCGGCGATGGCCGGTTCGGTGAGATCGGGAGCGATCTTCACCAGCACCGGCTTCTCCCCCACCAACGCCGCCAGCAGCGCGTCCAGGTGCCCCCGGTCCTGCAACGCGCGCAGCCCGGGGGTGTTCGGTGAGGAGACGTTGACCGCGAAGTAGTCACCGTGATCGCGCAGCGCACGGTACGACTCCCGGTAGTCCTCCACCGCGTCCTCCAGGGCCGTCATCTTCGACTTGCCCAAGGAGATGCCCAGCGGTACGCCGAGCGGACGTGGCAGCGCCGCGAGCCGGTCCGCCAGCGCCTGCGCCCCGGCGTTGTTGAAACCCATCCTGTTGATCACGGCCTCGCTGTCGACCAGCCGGAACAGCCGGGGCCGGGGATTGCCCGGCTGCGGACGCGCCGTCACCGTGCCGACCTCGACGAAACCGAAGCCCAGCGCCGGCCACGCCGGCAGCGCCACCCCGTCCTTGTCCATCCCGGCGGCCAGCCCGACCGGATTCGCGAACCGCACTCCGAACACGGTGCGCGGCGCGGCCACCGCGTACCGGGCCCGCACCGCCGCCAGTGCCACCGGCATCCGGGACAACGTGGCCAACCGCCGCAGGGTGAACTCGTGCGCCGCCTCCGCGTCGCCACCCCCGACCCGGAACAACCCCCGCCGCACGGTCCCCTCGAAAATCACGCCACCCCTCCCGAACGCCATGCGTCGATCATGAAGTTGTTGTCGCGACACGCCGGGGCGGCAGACAACAACTTCATGATCAACGGAAGCTGGGGGGTCACTGGGCGGGCCGGAGGGTGGCGTGCAGGGACTGGAGGGGGCGGACCTGCATGTCGCCGCGGATGCGGGCCTCGATGCCCATGACGGCGGCGGCGGCGCCGGGGACGGTGGTGATGCAGGGGATGTCGGCGGTGACCGCCGCGCTGCGGATCTCGTAACCGTCGGAGCGGGCGCTGGCACCGGAACCCTGTGGCGTGTTGACGACCAGGGCGACGTGTCCGCCGAGGATCAGCGACACCGCGTCGTCCTCGGAGCCGGCCTCGTAGTGCTTCGGAACCTGCTCGCAGGCGATGCCGTGCCGGCGCAGCACCTCGGCCGTACCGCTGGTCGCGACGATGTCGAAGCCGAGATCGGCCAGCCGCTTGATCGGGAAGATCATGCCGCGCTTGTCCCGGTTGGCCACCGAGACGAAGATCCTGCCCTCGGTCGGCAACGAACCGTACGCCGCCGACTGCGACTTGGCGAAGGCCTGCCCGAAGGCGGTGTCGATCCCCATCACCTCGCCGGTCGACTTCATCTCCGGGCCGAGCAGCGAGTCCACGCCCTTGCCGGCCGGGGTACGGAACCGCTTGAACGGCAGCACCGCCTCCTTCACCGCGATCGGGGCGTCCGGCGGCAGCGAGCCACCGTCCCCGGTCGCCGGCAACATGCCCTCGGCGCGCAACTCGGCCAGGGTCGCGCCGAGGGCGATCCGGGCCGCCGCCTTGGCCAGCGGCACCGCCGTGGCCTTCGAGACGAACGGCACGGTACGCGAGGCGCGCGGGTTGGCCTCCAGCACGTACAACGCGTCGTCCTTGAGCGCGTACTGCACGTTGAGCAGTCCGCGTACGCCGATGCCCCGGGCGATCGCCTCGGTGTAGCGGCGGACCTGGGCCACGTGCGAACTGGCCAGGGTGATCGGGGGCAGGGCGCAGGAGGAGTCGCCGGAGTGGATGCCCGCCTCCTCGATGTGCTCCATGATCCCGCCGAGGTAGACCTCGCCGTCGGCGTCGCAGAGCGCGTCCACGTCGATCTCGATGGCGTCGTCGAGGAAGCTGTCGACGAGCACCGGGTGGTCGGGTGAGATGTCGGTGGCCCGGCCGATGTAGTCGCGCAGCGTGGCGTCGTCGTACACGATCTCCATGCCGCGACCGCCGAGCACGTACGACGGCCGGACCAGCACCGGATAGCCGATCTCGTCGGCGATCTCCTTCGCCTCGTCGTACGAGGTGGCGGTGCCGTGCGCCGGCGCGCGCAGGCCGGCCCGGGCCAGCAGCGACCCGAAGGCACCCCGCTCCTCGGCCAGGTGGATCGACTCGGGGGAGGTACCCACCACCGGCACTCCGGCATCCTTGAGCCGCTGGGCCAGCCCCAGCGGGGTCTGCCCGCCCAGCTGCACGATCACGCCGACCACGCCCGGCCCGCCGGCCGCCCGGCCGGAGGAGTCCTCCGCGTGCCAGACCTCCAGCACGTCCTCGAAGGTCAGCGGCTCGAAGTAGAGCCGGTCCGCGGTGTCGTAGTCGGTGGAGACGGTCTCCGGGTTGCAGTTGACCATCACGGTCTCGAAACCGGTGCCTGCGGCGCCGGAAGCGGACGCAGCGGCCATCCCGACCGGGGCGCTTCGCAGCGCCTGAACCGCGTGCACGCAGGAGTAGTCGAACTCGATGCCCTGGCCGATCCGGTTCGGCCCGGAGCCCAGGATCAGCACCTTGGGCCGCACGGAGCCGACCACCTCGGTCTCCTCGTCGTACGAGGAGTAGTGGTACGGGGTCATGGCCTCGAACTCGGCGGCGCAGGTGTCCACCGTCTTGTAGACCGGCCGGATGCCGAGGCGGTGCCGCAGCTTCCGCACCCCGTCCTCGGCGGCCAGCTCGGGGCGCAACGCGGCCAGCTGCCGGTCGGACAGGCCGGCCCGCTTCGCCCGGCGCAGCAGCGCCGCGTCCAGCACCGGTGCCGCCACGATCTCGGCACGCAGCTCGACAAGGGCGGCGACCTGGTCCAGGAACCACGGGTCGATGCCGCCGGAGGCGGCGCTGACCTCGGCGATCGAGGCGCCCAGCCGCAACGCCCGCTCCACCGTGTAGAGCCGCCCGTCGTGCGGCATGGCCAGCGCGGCGAGGGTGTTCTCCCGGGTCGCCCCGACCGGGTCGGGCACGGTCCAGAAGCCGGCGGCCTTGGTTTCCATCGAGCGCATCGCCTTGTTCAGCGCCTCGGTGAAGTTGCGCCCGAGGCTCATCGCCTCGCCGACCGACTTCATCGTGGTGGTCAGCTCCGGGTCCGCGCCGGGGAACTTCTCGAACGCGAACCGGGGGATCTTCACCACCACGTAGTCGAGCGTCGGCTCGAACGCGGCCGGCGTCTTGCGCGTGATGTCGTTGGGGATCTCGTCGAGGGTGTAGCCGATGGCCAGCTTCGCGGCGATCTTCGCGATCGGGAAGCCGGTCGCCTTCGACGCCAGCGCCGAGGAGCGGGACACCCGAGGGTTCATCTCGATGACGACGATGCGACCGTCGGCCGGGTTCACCGCGAACTGGATGTTGCAGCCCCCGGTGTCGACGCCGACCTCCCGCAGCACCGCGATACCCAGATCGCGCAGGTGCTGGTACTCCCGGTCGGTGAGCGTCATGGCCGGAGCCACGGTCACGCTGTCACCGGTGTGCACGCCCATCGGGTCGAGGTTCTCGATCGAGCAGACCACCACCACGTTGTCGTGGCGGTCCCGCATCAGTTCGAGCTCGTACTCCTTCCAACCGAGCACGCTCTCCTCGATGAGCACCTCGTGCACCGGGCTGGCGGCCAGCCCGGCGCCCGCGATGCGTTCCAGGTCCGCGTCGGTGTGCGCCATGCCCGAGCCGAGGCCGCCCATGGTGAACGACGGCCGGATCACCACCGGCAGGCCCAGCTCGGCGACCGTCTCCCGGACCTCGTCCATCGAGTGGCAGACCCGCGAACGTGGCACCAGCGCCGACGGGTCGGCCACGCCGAGGCGTACGCCGGCCTTCGCCACGATCTCCTTGAACAGCTGCCGGTCCTCGCCGCGCCGGATCGCGTCGATGTTCGCGCCGATCAGCTCGACGCCGTACTTCTCCAGCACCCCGGCCTCGTGCAGGGCCACGGCGGTGTTCAGGGCGGTCTGCCCGCCCAGGGTGGGCAGCACCGCGTCCGGGCGTTCCTTGGCGATGACCAGCTCGACGAACTCCGGGGTGATCGGCTCGACGTAGGTGGCGTCGGCGAACTCCGGGTCGGTCATGATCGTGGCCGGGTTGGAGTTGACCAGGCTGACCCGGATTCCCTCGGCCCGCAGTACCCGGCACGCCTGCGTCCCCGAGTAGTCGAACTCGCAGGCCTGTCCGATGACGATCGGTCCCGACCCGATCACCAGGATGTGCTTGAGATCGGTCCGCTTAGGCATTGGTACGTCCCCCACTGAGAGCCCGGCCGTCGATCAGCTCGGCGAAGCGGTCGAAGAGATAGTCCGCGTCGTGCGGGCCGGCCGCCGCCTCCGGGTGGTACTGAACGGTGAAGGCGGGCACGTCGCGCGCCCGCAGCCCCTCGACCACGTTGTCGTTGAGGCAGACGTGCGACACCTGGACGCCACCGAACTCGGTGTCGATCACCTGGTCCGGCACGACCGCCCCGGCCCGGACACCCGGAACCTCCACGGCGAAGCCGTGGTTGTGGCTGGTCACCTCCACCTTGCCGGTGGCCCGGTCGAGCACCGGCTGGTTGATGCCCCGGTGGCCGTAGCCGAGCTTGTAGGTGCCGAAGCCGAGCGCCCGGCCGAGAATCTGGCTGCCGAAGCAGATGCCGAACAGCGGCACCTCGCGGCGCAGCACCTCGCGCGCCAGGGCGACCGGAGCGTCGGCGGTCGCCGGGTCGCCGGGGCCCGGTGAGAAGAAGACCGCGTCGGCGCCGGTGGCCAGCAGGTCCTCGATCGTCGAGTGGGCCGGCAGCACGTGGGTGGTCACGCCACGCGCGGCGAGCCGGCGCGGCACGTTGCGCTTGATGCCCAGGTCGAGCGCGGCCACCGTGAACCGGTGCTCGCCCTCGGCGGCGACCACGTACGGCGTGGCGGTGGTCACCTCGGCGGAGAGGTCCGCGCCGAGCATCTGCGGCGACCGGCGGACCCGGTCGAGCAGCGCCTGCGGATCGTCCTCGACACTGGAGACGCCCACCCGCATCGCGCCGCGTTCGCGCAGGTGGCGGGTCAGCGCCCGGGTGTCGACGCCGCTGATGCCGACCACCCCCTCGGTGGCCAGCCGGTCCTCCAGCCCGCCGGTGGCCCGCCAGTTGGAGCTGACCCGGGCCGGGTCACGCACCACGTAGCCGGCCACCCAGATCCGGCGCGACTCGTCGTCCTCGACGTTGACGCCGGTGTTGCCGATGTGCGGGGCGGTCTGCACCACCACCTGCCGGTGGTACGACGGGTCGGTGAGCGTCTCCTGGTAACCGGTCATCCCGGTGTTGAAGACCGCCTCGCCGAAGGTCTCACCGACACTGCCGTACGCCTCACCGTGGAAGGTGCGCCCGTCCTCCAGGACGAGAATCGCCGACCTGCGCTTCACTGGGCCCGCCTTTCGTTAGCGACTGCGGGACTCCGCTCCGTTGCATTCCTCGCGCTCACCGGAGAACCTTTCCGTCCAGAACCGTCGCCTCGCCACGCAGGAAGGTCGCCACGATGCGACCCGGCAGCGTCATCCGGGCGTACGGGGTGTTGCGGCTACGGCTGGCCAGTTCCGCCGGCTCGATCACCCGACGGGCCGCCGGGTCGACCAGGGTCAGGGTGGCCGGCGCGCCGGGAGCCGGATCGTGGCCGTGCTCGGTGAGCCCGGCGATCCGGGCCGGGGTACGGGACATCCGCTCGGCGATCAGGTCCCACCGCGGACCCAGCACGTCGAGCGCGATGGACAGCGCCGTCTCCAGCCCGAGCATGCCCGGCCGAGCGTACGCCCACTCGCACTCCTTGTCCTCGACGGCGTGCGGGGCGTGGTCGGTGGCGACGATGTCGATCACTCCGTCGACCAGGGCGGTCCGCAGCGCGGCGATGTCGGTGGCGGTCCGCAGCGGCGGGTTGACCTTGAACACGGGGTCGTAGGTCTCGGCACGCGCGTCGGTGAGCAGCAGGTGGTGCGGGGTCACCTCGGCGGTGACGCGTACCCCTCGGGCCTTGGCGTGGCGGAGCACCTCGACGCTGCCGGCGGTGGAGACGTGGCAGACGTGCAGCCGGCTGCCCACGTGCTCGGCCAGCAGCACGTCCCGCGCGATGATCGCCTCCTCGGCGACCGCCGGCCAGCCGGTCAGACCCAGCCGGGTGGAGACCTCACCCTCGTGCATCTGTGCGCCCTCGGTGAGCCGGGGCTCCTCGGCGTGCTGGGCGATGATGCCGTCGAAGGCCTTCACGTACTCCAGCGCCCGACGCATCAGGCGGGGGTCGGCGACGCAGTGGCCGTCGTCGGAGAAGATCCGCACCCGGGCCGCCGAGTCGGCCATCGCGCCGAGTTCGGCCAGCCGCTCGCCGGCCAGACCGACGGTGACCGCGCCGATCGGCTGCACGTCGACCAGCCCGGCCTCGCGGCCGAGCCGCCACACCTGTTCCACCACGCCCGCGGTGTCGGCCACCGGCGAGGTGTTCGCCATCGCGCAGACCGCCGTGTAGCCGCCGAGGGCCGCCGCCCGGGAACCGGTCTCGACGGTCTCGGCGTCCTCCCGGCCGGGCTCGCGCAGGTGGGTGTGCAGGTCGACCAGGCCGGGCAGGGCGACCAGCCCGTCGGCGTCGACCACCGTGGCGTCGGGCGCGGCGAGCCCCGCGCCGGTCTCGGCGACGACGCCGTCGCGGATCAGCAGGTCGGTCGGTGCGGCGCCGAGGACGCTGACGTTCCTGATCAGGTACGAGTTCACTGTGCTTCCTTCGTTCGCGACTGCGGGGCTCGCAGAACCGGCTCACTCCTCGCGCTCACCGGTTGTTCCCCCCGAGCAGCAGGTAGAGGACGGCCATCCGGACGGAGACCCCGTTGGCGACCTGTTCGACGATGGTGGAGCGGGGCGAGTCCGCGACCTCCGGCGTGATCTCCATGCCCCGGTTCATCGGGCCGGGGTGCATGACGATGGCGTGCTCGGGCAGTCGGCCCATCCGCGGTCCGTCCAGGCCGTACCGGCGGGCGTACTCACGGGCGGACGGGAAGTAGGAGTCGTTCATCCGCTCGCGCTGCACCCGCAGCATCATCACCACGTCCGCGGCGGGCAGCACCGCGTCGAGGTCGTAGCAGACGTCGGTACCGGGAGCGAGGGCGGCGGCGATGTCGACCGGGATCAGCGTGGGCGGTCCGACCAGCGTCACCTTGGCACCGAGGGTGGACAGCAGCAACACGTTGGAGCGCGCCACCCGGGAGTGCAGCACGTCGCCGACCACCGCCACCGACAGGCCGGCCAGCCGCCCCAGCCGGGACCGCATCGTGTACGCGTCGAGCAGCGCCTGGGTGGGATGCTCGTGGGTGCCGTCGCCGGCGTTGACCACCGAACCGTCGACCCAGTCGGCGAGGCGGTGCGGGGCACCCGAGGCGGGGTGACGAACCACCACCGCGTCGGCCCCCATCGCCTGCAGGGTCAACGCGGTGTCCTTCAGGCTCTCACCCTTGGCGACGCTGGAACCCTTCGCCGAAAAGTTGATCACATCGGCGCTGAGCCGCTTGGCCGCCGCCTCGAACGAGATCCGGGTCCGGGTCGAGTCCTCGTAGAAGAGGTTGACCACGGTCCGGCCGCGCAACGCGGGCAGCTTCTTGACCTCGCGTCCGGCCACCGCGGCCATCTCCGCCGCGGTGTCCAGGATCTGGGTGGCGGTGTCGGCGTCGAGGTCCGCGCCGGAGAGCAGGTGCCTGATCATGAGGAGGCCTCCTCGCCGTGGAGCCGGACCTCGTCCACGCCGTCGGTCTCGGCCAGCGTCACCTTGACGTTCTCGGCGAGCGCGGTCGGGATGTTCTTGCCGACGTAGTCGGCGCGGATCGGTAGCTGCCGGTGCCCCCGGTCGACGAGCACGGCGAGTTGCACCGAGGCGGGCCGCCCCAGGTCGCCGAGCGCGTCGAGGGCGGCCCGGACGGTCCGCCCGGAGAAGAGGACGTCATCGACGAGGATCACCCGTTTGCCGTCGATGCCACCGGCCGGCAACTGGGTGGGGCCGACCGCGCGGGTGGCGTGTCGGCGCAGGTCGTCGCGGTAGAGAGTGATGTCGAGCACGCCGACCGGCACGGAGATGCCCTCGAAGGAACTGATCCGGGCGGCGAGGCGGTCGGCGAGGGGGGCACCCCGGGTGGGGATGCCGAGCAACACGGTGTCGGCCGCGCCCTGGGTCTTCTCGAGGATCTGGTGAGCGATGCGATCGACCACGCGGTGCAGGTCGGCGCTGGTCAGAATCACCTTTACCGAGGGTTGTCGCGGCGGCGACGACTGGGCAGCCGGTGGGTAGGCCACGGCGGACCTCCTTCCCCGCCTCACGGGACGGGTCGTTAAAGGACGTCGGAACCTCCCGGCCGGGCCGGGAGCGGCCGGCGGAGGGGCTTGGGCAACGTTACCAGTGGTCGTCGCCGCCTCGACGCGCGGGCACCAGGTACGACGGCGTCACCCGTCGCCGTTGGCTGACCGGCCAGTCAGCGAGACGAAACCGGACAAGTCACCCGGAGTGCACCACGGGAAGATCGCGACCACTTGACCAGGTGTACGAATCCCCGTACCGTCACGCTCCGTAGCGAATCGCTGGGAGAACCCGAGCAGCACTGGGAGTGTCCGAATGCCCTCTGAATACGCCAAGTCTCTGGGCGCCCGCCTGCGCTCCATCCGCCAGCAGCAGGGCCTGTCCCTGCAGGGGGTGGAGGAGAAGTCGAACGGGCGATGGAAGGCCGTCGTGGTCGGCTCGTACGAGCGCGGCGACCGGGCCGTCACGGTGTCCCGACTGGCCGAGCTGGCCGAGTTCTACCGCGTTCCGGTCTCGGAGTTGCTGCCCGACGGCAGCGGGGTGCGACACGAACCCACCAGCAAGATCGTTCTTGACCTGGAGCGTCTCTACGACGAGGCCAGCGAGGACCTCGCCTACGTGGCCCGCTACGCGCGCGCCATCCAGCAGCAGCGCGGGGACTACAACGGCCGGGTGCTGTCGATCCGCGCCGACGACCTGCGTGCCCTCGCGATCGTCTACGACGCCTCACCGTCCGGCCTGATCGAGCGGCTGACCGAGCACGGCGTACTGGTCGCCGACCCCCGGGCATTCTTCGCCTCCTGAGATCAACCACGCGACAAGGGCCCGTGCCATCCGGCACGGGCCCTTTTTCGTCGCTCTCGTCGCAGCTGCGCGGCGGTCATCGGCCACCGCCACCCACCTCAGCGGGTGGCGTACTCGGCGATCCGGCCGAGCAGACCGTTGAGGAAGCGCGGCGAGTCGTCGGTCGACATCTGCCGCGCCAGCTCCACCGCCTCGCTGATCGCCACCGCGTCGTCGATCTCGTCCAGGTAGAGCAGCTCGTAGACCGCGATCCGGGCGAGGTTACGGTCGACCACCGGCATCCGGTCGAGCGTCCAGCCCTCGGCGTAGCTGGAGATCAGCTCGTCGATCCGGTCCAGATGCCCGGCCACCCCCTCGACCAGGCCGACCGCGTACCCCAGGTGGTCAGGGCGCGGCTTCTCGATCCGCTCGACGTAGCCGGCCAGCACCTCGACCGGCGGACGATCACGCAGGTCGGCCTCGAAGAGCACGTCCAACGCCCGCTTACGCGCCTTGCGGCGCGCCGGCATCTGCTGCTTCGGACCCTCGGACATCAGGCGCGGCCGAGGTAACGGCCGTCGCGGGTGTCGACCTTGATCTTCTCGCCGGTGGTGACGAAGAGCGGCACCTGGACGGTCGCACCCGTCTCCACCGTCGCCGGCTTGTTGCCACCGGTGGACCGGTCCCCCTGCAGACCCGGCTCGGTGTAGGTGACCTCCAGCACCACCGAGGTCGGCAGCTCGATGTAGAGCGGCACGCCCTCGTGGGTGGCCACGATCGCCTCGGCCTCGGGCAGCAGGTAGTTGGCGGCCTCGCCGACCGTCCCGCCGAGCACCGTGATCTGGTCGAACGTCTCCATGTCCATGAAGACGTAGTCCTCGCCGTCGGCGTAGAGATACTGCATCGTGCGCTTGTCCACGGTCGCGGTCTCGACCTTGGTGCCCGCGTTGAAGGTCTTGTCGACCACCTTGCCGGAGAGCACGTTCTTCAGCGTGGTACGCACAAACGCACCACCCTTACCGGGCTTGACGTGCTGGAACTCGACGACGGCCCAGAGCTCCCCGTCGAGGTTGAGTACCAGGCCGTTCTTCAGGTCGTTGGTGGTGGCCATTTCCTGCCTTGATCATCATTTGGCGGACAGACCTGGCAAGTCTACTAGCCGCTCCCCGACCCGCCGACCGCCGTCGCCCGCTGCTGGCCGCCCACCCCCGTCCGGCCCGTCCCTCCGCAGTCCACACGGCGTGACGAGGTCCGGCGCGGTCCGGCACGGTCCGGCACGGTCGGGCGCGGTCCGGCGCGGTCCGGCGTGACACGCACGGTTTGCACGCCGTGCCTGGCACAGTCGGTAATGCTCCGTCCCCACCCTCACTACCAGGTTGGCCCCTTTGCTCTGCTTCAACCCACGCAACAGTCACGTTCCGTGACAGCAACGCCTCACATCGTCGCCTCACCGCGTCAGGAAGATGCTGGTCAGCCGCTAGTGCGTGGGTTGAAGCAGAGCAAAGGACCGCGAGGGAAGGTGGGTGGGGGCGCCGGCTCGTCACCGAGGGTATGCGACACCAAACGTAGTGGGCGGTGCGCATGAGGCGTTGGAAGGTGTCAGCCGGGCTGGGCGCGAGGCGGGACGCACGCCAGCCGAGCCGGACTCAGGCGGGGCCGGACTGAGGCCGCGCCGGACTGAGGCGGAGCCGGACTGAGGCGGAGCCGGACTCAGGCGGGCTGGTCGCGGCGGTTGGCCAGGTGGTGCAGGGCGAGGCGGTAGCCGTCGACGCCCAGTCCGCAGATCACGCCGGTCGCCACCGCCGAGACGACCGAGTGGTGGCGGAACTCCTCCCGGGCATGGATGTTGGAGATGTGCACCTCCACCAGCGGCCCACGAAGCATCGCGCAGGCGTCCCGCACCGCGATCGAGTAGTGCGACCAGGCCGCCGGGTTGAGCACCACGGCGGCACCCTCGTCGGCGGCGGCGTGCAGCCAGCCGAGCAACTCGTGCTCGGCGTCGGTTTGCCGCACGACGACGTCCAGCCCGAGGTCACGACCGGTTGTCTCGCACAGTTCCACCAGGTCGGCGTAGCTGGTCACTCCGTAGACGTCGACCTGGCGGGTGCCCAACCGGCCCAGGTTCGGTCCGTTGAGCACGTACACCTTCATGCTCACCGAGGCATCTCCGTTCGCGCTCACCCGGACACGGCGGCGTAGGCGGAGTGCAGCAGGTCGTCGTCCGGGCCGTCGAGGATCGCCGGGCGGGCCAACCCGTCGAGCACCACGAAACGCAGCCGACTGCCCCGGGCCTTCTTGTCCACCCGCATGGTGGCCAGCAGGCGGGACCACGCGTCGGCGTGGTAACCGGTCGGCAGGTCGAGCGCCGTCAGCACCGCACGGTGCCGCGCCGCGGTGGCCGCGTCCAACCGGCCGGCGAGGCGGGCCAGCTCGGCGGCGTACACCAGGCCGACCGACACCGCGTGACCGTGCCGCCAGCGGTACCCCTCGACCTTCTCGATCGCGTGGGCCAGCGTGTGCCCGTAGTTGAGCACCTCCCGTACGCCCGACTCCCGCAGGTCCCCCGCGACCACGTCGGCCTTGACCTGGATGGCCCGCTCGATCAGCTCCCGGGTGACCGGCCCGGCGGGGTCGGTCGCGGCGGCCGGATCGGCCTCGATCAGGTCGAGGATGACCGGATCGGCGATGAAGCCGCACTTGACCACCTCGGCCAGGCCGGCGGCCAGGTCGGCCGACGGGAGGCTGTCCAGCGTGGCGAGGTCGGCCAGCACACCGACCGGCGGGTGGAAGGCACCGACGAGGTTCTTGCCGGCGGCGGTGTTGATCCCGGTCTTGCCGCCGACCGCCGCGTCGACCATGCCGAGCAACGAGGTGGCCACCGGCACCCAGCGCACCCCGCGCAGCCAGCACGCCGCCACGAACCCGGCCAGGTCGGTGACGGCACCGCCACCGATACCGACCACCGCGTCGGTACGGGTGAACCCCGCCTCGCCGAGCCGGTCCCAGCACTGCGCCGCGACGTCGACATGCTTGCCGGCCTCGGCGTCGGGTACCTCGATCGGCAGGGGCGTCACCCCGGCCGCCGCCAGGCCGGCGCCGACCGCGTCGGCCAGTTCCTTCAGGGGCGGCGTGTGCAGCACCGCCGCCCGGGTGGCGTCGGGCAGCAGACCAGGCAGCGCACCGAGCAGGTCGCGGCCGACCAGCACGTCGTACGGTCGGTCGCCGCCGACCGGGATCCGGGTCACCTCGTCCATCGCCGGGAGCCTAGCCCACCCACCACCGATCCGACCCGCGCCGCCACCGGGGTGCCCGAGGGGTGGAACAACGTTTAGGGATGAGCACAACGGGCACGGGCAGCCGGGGGCTACGGGCGAGAGGGAGTCGACATGAGCGGGCGGACGATCGACGGTGCGGACATCCGGCTGCCCGCCACCATCCTCGGCTTCGGCCTCGGCGGCTTCGTCGACGGCATCCTGCTGCACCAGGTCTTCCAGTGGCACCACATGCTCAGCAGCACCGGCAGCGACAACATCGGGGTACGCGAGTACCCGGTGGACACCGTCGCGGGGCTGGAGATGAACACCGTCTGGGACGGTCTGTTCCACGTGGTGGCCTGGGTGGCCGTCCTCACCGGCCTCGCGATGCTCTACTCGCGGGTGACCCGCTCCCGGGGCCGGCTCTGGCGCTCGCCCATGCTGTGGGGCTGGGCGCTGATCGGGTGGGGGCTGTTCAACCTGATCGAAGGCGTCATCGACCACCACATCCTGGGCATCCACCACGTCCGCGCCGGCGAACATCAGCTCTGGTGGGATCTGGGCTTCCTCGCGTTGGGCGTGGTGCTGATCGTCGTCGGCTGGCTCGTGCAGCGCCGCGCCACCGCCGTCGACGCGGGTGCCGACGAGCGGCGGACGCGGACCCGGGGCCGACCGGGGTGAGCCCGCCGCTGGTGGTGGGCCCGGCCCTGGTCTCGGCGCACGGCACCGAGCACGGCACCACGGTCGGTCCGGCGCTGCTCGTACCGCTGCTGGCCGGCTGGCTCTACCTGGCCGCCGCACTGCGGCAACGCGCCCCCGACCGGCCCGGCTGGAGCCACTGGCGCACGGCCGCCTTCGCCGCCGGGTGCGCCCTGCTCGCCACCGGGCTGCTGGTGCCGACCGACGATTTCGCCGGACACATGTGGCAGCACCTGCTGCTCGGCATGCTGGCGCCGCTGGGGCTGGTGCTCGGCGCACCCGGCGTCCTGACCTTGCGCTGCCTCGACCGGCGGACCGGCCGGACGGCACTGCGCAGGCTGAGCCATCCGGCGCTGCGACCGCTGACCCACCCGGTCACCGGGCTGCTGCTCACCGCCGGCGGGCTGTGGCTGCTCTACCTCACCCCGCTGTACCGGGCCACCCTCGACAGCGCGGCCCTGCACGACCTGGTCAACCTGCACTTCCTGCTCAGCGGGCTGCTGTTCACCTGGTCGATCGCCGGCCCGGAACCCTACCCGCACCGGGCCCGGGTACCGGTCCGGCTGGTGGTGCTCGGCGCGGCCGTGGTCGCCCACGCCAGCCTCGCCCAACTGATGTACGCGGGTCTGCTGGTCGACGTGCCGGCGACCGCGGAGCAGCTGCGCGCCGGCGCGACGGTGATGTACTACGGCGGCGACCTCGCCGAGATCCTGCTCGCCCTGGCCCTGCTGACCACCTGGCGTCCCGGACCACGTCGCCGGACCGTCGGCACCGCCGTCACCGTCGGCTCCTGATCCGAGCCGGCTCGCGCGCGACCGCAGACGTTGCCCGGGGCGTCCGCGCTACCGCTTCAGCAAGGCGACGATCTCGGCGACGATCTCCTCGGGGGTGCGGCCGTCGGTGACGACCGTGGCGGTGGCGACCTCGGCGTAGAGCGGCCGACGCTGGTCCATCAGGTGTTTGAGGGTGGCCCGGGGGTTGATCGCCAACAGCGGCCGACCGACGCCGAGACCCACCCGCTTCACCGCGTCCGGCAGCTCGACGGAGAGGTGCACCACCCGGTGACCGACGAGTGCGGCCCGGTTCTCCTCGGCCAGGATCGCGCCGCCGCCGAGGGCGAGCACCCCGGAGCAGCAGGCCAGCGCCGCGGCCAGCGCCGCCCGTTCGAGGGTACGGAAGTGCGCCTCACCCTCGTCGACGAAGATCTCCGGGATCGGCTTGCCGGCGAGGCGCTCGATGTCGGCGTCGGTGTCCCGGAACTCGACGCCGAGCGTCTCGGCCAAGCCCTGCCCGATGGTGGTCTTGCCCGAGCCGGGCGCGCCGACCAGCACACAGACCGGTCGGGTCGGAGCGGTCACCGGATCACCAGCGCGTCGAGGTAACCGGCCAGGTTGCGGCGCATCTCGGCGACCGAGTCACCACCGAACTTCTCCACCGCGGCCTCCGCCAGCACCAGCGCCACCATCGCCTCGGCGACCACGGCGGCGGCCGGCACCGCGCAGACGTCGGAGCGCTGGTTGATGGCGGTGGCCGGCTCACCGGTCGTCACGTCCACCGTGGCCAGCGCCCGGTTCAGCGAGGAGATCGGCTTCATCGCCGCCTTCACCCGCAGTGGCTCACCGGTGGTGATGCCGCCCTCCAGGCCGCCGGCCCGGTCGGTGACCCGGCGGACGCCGGTGGCGGTGGGCATGATCTCGTCGTGCGCCTCGGAACCCCGGGACCGGGCCTGCTGCCAGCCGTCGCCGATCTCCACACCCTTGATCGCCTGGATCGACATCAGCGCGGTGGCCAGCCGGGCGTCGAGCTTGCGGTCCCACTGCACGTGGCTGCCCAGACCGGGCGGTACGCCGTACGCCAGCACCTCGACCACGCCGCCGAGGGTGTCGGCAGCCTTCTTCGCGGCGTCGACCTCGGCGACCATCCGGGCGCTGGCCTCCGGGTCGAGGCAGCGCAGCGGGTCGGCGTCGATCCGCTCGGCGTCCTCCGGCCGGGGCCGCAGCCCCGGCTTGACGCCGATCGGGCCCAGCTCGACCACGTGCGAGACGATCTCGATGCCGAGGGCCTGGCGCACCAGCGCCTTGGCCACCGTGCCGACGGCGACCCGGGCGGCGGTCTCCCGCGCGCTGGCCCGCTCCAGGATCGGCCGCGCGTCGGTGTGGCCGTACTTCTGCATGCCGGCCAGGTCGGCGTGGCCGGGCCGGGGCCGGGTCAGCGGCGCGTTGCGGGCCTGCCGGGCCAACTCGTCGGGGTCGACCGGGTCGGCGGCCATCACGGTGCGCCACTTGGGCCACTCGGAGTTGCCGACCCGGACGGCGACCGGGCTGCCCAGGGTGACGCCGTGCCGCAGGCCGCCGATGATCTCGATCTCGTCCTGCTCGAAGGCCATCCGGGCACCCCGGCCGTAGCCGAGCCGGCGGCGGGCCAGCTCCCCGGCGATGTCGGTGGAGGTCACCTCGACACCGGCCGGCACCCCCTCCAGCAACGCGACGAGAGCGGGTCCGTGCGATTCCCCTGCGGTCAACCAACGCAACACAGGCATGAGTCTGTCACGCCCGGAGCCCGGCGCCCCGCGCCGCCCGGCGCGTCCCGCCTTCCGGACGCGACGGGCGGCGCGGGCGGGTCAGATGCCTCGGCCGCGTCGGTGCAGGGTACGCAGCACCGTGTCGGCGCGGACCACCCGCCCGGCGACCGCCAGGGCCAGGTAGGCCCGGGGCTCGCGTGGGTTGTGCCGGATGGTCTGCCGGGCCCAGCGCACCGCACCCCGGGAGTCGCCCGACGCCGCGCGGGCGAAGGCGATCTGCCCGGTGACCCGGGCCTGTCCCGCCGGTTGGCTGGCGAACTCGGGATAGCGGTCCAGCAGCCACTGCAGCGCCTCGGAGATGGTGTCCCACCGCTGCGCGAAGTAGGACCGCTTGTGCCAGCGCACCACCACGTACGGAGTGCGCAGGTTGACCAGCGGGGCGCTGCGGGCGGCCCGGAGCAGGAACTCGTAGTCCTCGGCGTAGCTGCCGGGGATCTCCTCGTCGACGAGCCCAAACCCGTCGCGCAGCGCCGACGCCCGGATGACGAAGGTCGACGGGTGCAGCTCGGTCATCCGGTCCCGCAGCAGCTCGGCCAGGCTGATCGAGTCGCGGTCCAGCACCCGCTCGACGGTGTGCCCGTCGTAGCTGACCCGGATGCCGCAGCTGACGAACTCGGCACCGGGCACCGCGTTCAGGGCGTCGACCTGGGCGCGCAGCTTGCCGGGCAGCCACTCGTCGTCGTCGTCGCAGAAGGCGACCAGCTCACCGGTGGCGGCCAGGGTGCCGGTGTTGCGCGCGCCGGCCAGGCCCGGGGTCCGCGAGTTGGTGACCACCCGCACCGGCCGGTCCGGAGCCGACAGCTCGGCCAGGGAGGCGTCCGGTTCGGACTGGTCGTACACCACGACCACCTCGACCGGAGCCGGGTAGTCCTGGGCGACGATGGCCCGTACCGCGGCCCGCAGCAGCTCGGGCCGGTCGCGGGTGGGCACCACCGCGCTCACGCTCGGGTACCGGGTCACAGCTTCCGCCTTCCGTTCGGGCCGTGCCACGGCCGCCACCAGGGTCGGTGCTGCCGCTGCGCGGCGGCCACCAGGTCCTCGACGATCACGCCCACCCGCCGCACCGCGGCCCGCCGCCCGTCGGCCGCGTCGGCGTTTACGGCGACGGTGAACCGGTCCCGGTCGGCGAGACCGCTGGTCAGCGTGTCCAGCAACTCCTGCCGGGACTCGCAGAGCGCCACCAGGCCGGCCGCGCCGAGCCGGCGGGCGAACAACAGCTGATGGTCGTCGACGTGCTCGCCACGGGTCGGGTCGCGGGGCACCACGATCGGCAGGTGTCCGTGCCGGCGGGCCTCCAGGATGGTGGCCGGGCCACCGTGGCAGACCACCAGGTCGGCCCGGGCCATCGCCGCCTGCAACTCGGCGTGGCCGAGGAACGGCACCGCGTCGGGTAGGTCCGCGGCCCGGGTGTGTCCGTGCTGCACGGTCAGCCGGACCTCGCCGGCGATCTCGTCGTGCCAGTGGCGCAGCCAGTCGACCAGCCGGTCGAACGGATGCTTGTCGGTGCCGACGGCCACCAGCACCTGTGGCCGACCGTCGGTGCGCGGCTCGCGGGGCTCCGGTACGCGTACCGTCGGCTCGTCGGGGGCCGGGCGAGGGCGCAGCGGCGTGGCGCGGTGCCCGTCACCGGGCGCGTCGCCGCTCACAGCAGCGTCCCCACGACGGTGGCCTCCGGGTACTGGCGGCGCTGCTCCTCCCACTGCACGAGCATCGCCGACAGGAACGGCCGGCACAGCCGGGCGGTCAGCGTCGGTGTGTCGATCCGGTCGTAGACCTCGATGTAGACCGTCGGGATGCGGCGCAGCCGGGCCAGCACGACGAACGGCACCGCCACGCCCGCGCCGGTGGTGACCACCGCGGCGACCCGCCGTCGCCGCAGCACCCGGACGGCCAGCCACGCGTTGCGCAGCAGGTTGCCCAGGTGGCGGGTGGTGGGATGGTACGCCGGGACGACGTCCTCCCCGGCCAGGAGCGACAGCGCCTCCGGCGTGTCGAAGGTGACCCAGCATCGCCGCCAGGTCTCGTACCAGGGCCGCAGGGCGAGCAACTGCGCCAGGTGCCCTCCGCTCGACCCGACCAGCAGCAGCACCGGCTGCTGATCGGCTCCCAGTTTGTTGTTGTCCACGCGACTCCCCACAAGTCCGCTTGACGTGTCGGTCAGCTGTGTCGGTTCGAAATGGTGTCCAGCAGGGCGGGATGCAGCGCCGGGTTCCAGCCGGCACCGGCGTCGGCCAGCCGCCAGGTCCGCAACCACATCTCCACCAGGTAGGCATCGGCCACCAGCCGCTGCCCGGCCCGGTCCAGCCCCAGCGCCTCGCCGTGCCGGTCCAGCCAGGTGTCGACCTGCCGGGCCGCCACCGCGGCCGGTTCGCCGCGCGCCACGAGCGCCCGCTGGAACGCGTCGTGGGCCAGGTCGAACCCGACGGGCACCTCCGGCCCGCTGTGCTCCCAGTCCCAGGCGACGAGTTCCCCCTCGTGCCGGCCGAGGTTCCACGGCACCCAGTCGCCGTGCCAGTGGCCGAACTCGACGGCGACGTCACCGTGCCGGCGGGCCAGGTCGGCGACGACGGCCGACGCACGCTCGCCGACGGCGTCCACGGCCCGCCGCGCCTGCTCGGTCAGGCGGGCCAGGAACGGTGAGCCGGCCAGCGGCCTGGCCGGCGCCGGCGGGCGACCACGCCGGGCCACCGCGAGCAGCGCCGCCAGGTCGGGCGGCGCGTCGATGGGCAGCCCCCGGATCCGCGCCGGCAGCGGCTCGACCACCGCCACCGCCTGCCCGGCCCAGGCGAACTCGGTGAGCAGGCGCGTGGTGCCGGGGTGCCCGGCCGTCCCGGCACGGCCGGCGACCTCACGCAGCGCCGCGGCCTCGGCGGTGACCAGCGCCCGCGTGGCGTCGTTCCAGCCGATCTTCGCGTACCCGCGCGGTTCGCCCCGGTCGTCGAACAGTTGCAGCGTCGGCTTGTGGTTCGGGTCCGGCGGACGCACCCCGCAGGCCGCGTGCACCGGCGTGCCGAGTTCGGCACCGACCCGCGCGGCGAGCAGCACCTGCGCCGGGTCGAGCCCGACCGGCAGCGCCACGGTCAGCACCGGAAAGGGTGCCCGGTCCACCGCGCCGGCCCGCGCCGCCACGCCGAGCACCGCCCGCGCCGCGCGCAGCTTCGCCGGGCGCAGGGCGTTGTACGACAGCAGCGCCGCCGCCGCGACCCGGGGGCGACCCAACGGCAGCAGGAAGCGGGCCCGAGCCACCGACGGCACCACCGCGTACCGGGCCACGACGGTGTGCCCGGCCGGTGGCTCGGCGTCCACGGTCACCGCCACCCGCGGGTCGGAGAAGACCGCCCGGGTGACCCAGCCCAGCCCGTCGTCCCGGCTCCGGGGGTCGCCCGTGGTGGTGGCGGAGGCGGTCACGCGACCCGGTCCGGCCAGTCGAGCCGCAACCCCAGCCGCTGCCGCAACGCCTCGTTGTGTGGGCGGTAGTACGCGGTCAGCTCGGCACGCAGCGCCGGCTCCAGGGGTGCCGACCGCCGGTCGTTGTAGACCTTGAAGTTGGGCAGGTCGAACGGGGGCAGGCCGAGGAAGTCCAGGGTGCGCCGGTAGGTCGCCCGCGCGTCGGCGTACAGCTCCTCGCTGGGCAGGAAGAGGAGCTGGCCGCGGTCGAAGCGCTCCAGCCACGGTTGCAGGTGCTCCAGGTACCGGCCCCGGGCCCGGTAGGTGTACCAGTCGTAGGGCTCGCTGAAGTGGTTCGGTTCGGCGATCAGCCGTTCCCGCTCCCCCGCCGTGCGCTCCTCCTCGGCGGCCAGCGCGGCGGCGAAGTCGAGCGGCTCCACCCCGTTGGTCCGCCGTTCCTTCCAGTGCGAGTAGGCCCGTTCCACCGGGTCGCGCAGCAGCACGATCAGCCGCACCGAGGGCATCAGCGCACTGACCCGCTCGGCGGTCAGCGGATGGAACATGTACAGCGGGGCGGCCTCACCGACCCGGACCGGACCGCCGTGGCGGTTCTCCAGTGCCTCCCGCTGCCGCACCGTCGGAAAGTGCGAGCGGTACCACGCCTCGCCGCGACTCCAGTGCTCCTCGAAGTAGTGCGAGGACTTCGTGTTCCAGGCGGGAAAGAGCCGGGGTACCAGCGGATGCTGGATCAGGTAGTTCCACAGCGAGGTGGTGCCGCCGCGTTTGGTGCCGATGATGAGGAAGTCCGGCAACGGCCGCCGGTCGCTGGTGCGTACCCCGTAGTCGACGAGGCTTTCCCGTACCCGGTTCGTCACCTGGGTCGGCACCAACTGCTTCACCCGGTCCCGAATGGACGACACGACGAATTCACCTGCCCTTCGATGTCCGTGGCGGGTCGCCGGCCGGCGACCCGCCACGGATCTGCACCATGGTCACCCGGATGCCGCGCCGCACCCGGGGCAACGTCAACAAGCCGACGCAGGCGGTGGCGAGCGTGGCCACCGCGAGCAGCAGTCCGGCGATGTCTCGGCCCGCCACCGCCAGGCCGGCCACCGCCGCGAGCCCGACCCCCGTCACGGTGACCGCCGCCGCGGCCAGCATCCGGGCGTCGACCAGGGGTTCGCGCACCACGAGCCGGGCGAAGGTGGCCGCGCAGAGGTTCTCGGTCACGATGCCGGCGGCCCACGCCACCGCCGCCCCGGTCGCCCCGTGGGCGGGAATCAGCGCCAACCCGCCGCCGACGGTGACCAGCAGTCCGGCCAGTGCCGCGGCCAGATGCAGGCCGCTGCGCCCGCCCATCAGCAGCAGACTCTGCACGTTGCCGACCCCGGTGTTGACGAGCATCGCCAGGGCCAGCACCGTCATCGCGGCGGCGCCGGTGGTGAACTCCGGGCCGAACAGCGCCAGGAAGGCCGGTGCGAAGACGGCGAGCAGCAGGTACACCGGCCAGGAGAGCACCAGGCCCCAGCCGGTCAGCTGCCGGTGCACCGCGGCGGCGGCGGTCCGTTCGCCCCGGCCGAGCAGCCGCGACAGTTGCGGGGCGGTGGCCACCCGCAGCCCCTGCATGGCGAGTTGGCCGGCGAGGACGTAGCGGCCGACGGCACCGAAGACACCGGCGTCGGCCGGGCCGGCCAGGGCCGAGGTGAGCAGCACCCCGATCCACATGCTGCCCGCGTCGATCGCCGCCGAGGCGGCGCGGGGCAGCGCGAACCGCCAGAACGTGGCCCAGTCGCCGCGCCGCGGACGCAGCGGGGCGCCGGCGCCGATCCCGAGCGGCCCGGCCACCAGGATCAGGCACACCAGCAGTGCCACGGCGGCGGGCAGCAGCCAGCCGGTCATCCCCGCCAGCAGCCCGCCACCGGCGAGCACCGCCGCGCCGACGAGCAGGGGGCGGACGACCGGCAGCAGCAGGAACTGCACCGCGACGTAGGACCGCATCGGGCGGACGCAGCGCACCACCGCCAGCAGCAGGTTCATCGCGACCACCACGGGCACCGCCGCGAAGGTCACCACCAGCAGCGGCCCGCCCGCCGGGCCCAGCAGCCGACCGGCGAGCGGCCCGGCCAGCCACGCGCCGCCCACCGCGACCAGCACGGCCACCAGCAACGGTGGGATCACGGCGACCGGCAGCACCCGGGCGCCGTCCCCGGTGGCGCCGGCCCGTCGCCGGGGCAACGCCCAGATCAGACCGGTCTCCGCGCCGAGGGTGCAGATCGCGGCGGCGACGGTCACCACGCCGATGGCGGCGAAGAACGCGCCCGCCCCGGTGGTGCCGTAGCCACGGGTGATGACCACCGCGAGCACGAAGCCGAACAGACCACTGGTCGCCGCGCCGAGCAGCCCGGCCACCCCGCTGCGGGTGCTGCGCCGGGTCTCGGCCGCCCCGTCGGCCGCCGCCGTGCCGGCGGGGACGCTTGCCGTACGCCCGGGATCCTCGCCCGTCGGTGGGCTGGTGGTCGCCGTCACGCCGGCACCACCGCCGCCCGCCGCGACAACCCACCCGGTGCGGTACGGCGTTCCCGTTCGCACAGCGCGAACGCGAAGGCCACCGCGAAGAAGGCCACCGCGAGGTTCTGGTTGGCCATCCCGTAGAAGGGCACCTGTACCAGACAGATCAGCGGGACGACGGAGAGCCACTGCCCCGCCGCCGAGGTGGCCCGGGCGCAGCTCAGCGCGGCGGCGACAAACCAGGCCAGAAAGCAGAGCAGGGCCGGTACGCCGTGGCTGAACAACACCATCCACAACTGACCCTGGGTGCCGATCGGCGCGTCGGCGGTGACGGTGTCCACCTCCATCGGCGCGCCGTAGCCCAGCCAGGGCGAGTCACCCACCCGGCGCAGCACCTCGGCGTAGAGCGAGAGCCGGTCGGTGTTGGTGTCGCTGGACTCGACCCGATTGCCGATCAGCTCGGCGACCGGGATGAACAGGCTGGCGATGCCGCCGAGTACCACCATCCCGCCGATGGAGGCGGCCACCCGGACGTTGCCGCGCAGCGCCGCCCGCACGCCGAGCACGGCCAGCCCGACGCCGAGACTGAGGAACATCGCCCGGTTGAGCGTGAGGAACGCCGGAACCAGCGACACCGGCAACGACGCCAGCAGCGCCCAGCGCAGCAGGCCGCGCCGTCGCAGCATGGTGTACGCGACCACACACGGCAACGTCATCGCGTACGCGCTGCCGTAGTTGTTGGTGTACGCGTACGGGGCCGCCGGGCGGTAGATCGGGTTGAGCGACCGGGCGCTGTACTCCGCGGTGCTCAGGTGGACCATGTCGCTGATGAACGGCACCCCGGACACGCCCGGTGGCAGCAGCGCCTCGACCGGGGTGGTCAGTTCCAGGCGCGGCACCAGCACGCCCAGCCAGCCCAGCGCGACAAGCGCGAACCAGAACGCGCACAGCGGCACCAGCACGGCGGCCTGGTCGGGACGCTCCCGGGCGACGGTGTAGACGTAGACCGCGACGACGAGCGCGGTGAGGTAGAACGCCAGCCGCAGCACGAAGGTGGGCAGCGAGCTCGGTGCCGCCAGTCGGGTCACGCTGACCACCGCGAGGGCCACGAACAGCAGCCAGATTCCCGTGGCGGGGGGCAGCGGCACCCGGCCCCGGGTGGCCAGCAGGGTGAACAGCAGGGCACCCAGCAGCGGCCAGCCGAGGTAGAAGGCGCCGGCCACCCACCAGAGCGGGACCAGCCCGAACATCGCCACCAGCGGCCACAGCGGCAGTCGGGGCGGCAGCGGGGAGGTGGGCTGCACGGCGGCAGCGGCCGGTCGGGGCGGCTCGGTGGTCGCCGGGGCGCGGGTGAGCGGCACGCCTCAGCTCCGCCCGCTGCGGCACAGCACGAAGCCCAGCGGGTTGACCCCGGCCGCCCGCAGCCGCTCGGCGAGCCGGCGCAGGTCGGCCTGACGGGTGCGGTCGCGTTCGACCACGACCACGGCGGTCCCCTGCCGGGCCGCCGCCACACCCCGCTCGTCGGCCTCGGCCGGCGGGGCGTTGTACAGCACCAGACGCTGGTCGGCGCCCTGCCGCCAGGTGCCGAACCGCACACTGCCGGCCCCCACCACCACCTGCTGCTCGTCGCCGGTGGCCCGGCCGTTCTCGCCACTGCTGGCGGTCCTGGCGACGCGGGGCAGGGTGAGCGTGGCTTCCGGGTCGGTCGAGGGCCGGGCACCGACCGGATGCGGGGAGGGACGTCGGGTGATGACCTCGGTCGGACCGTCGTCGGTGTCCGGGGCGGCGGTGCGGGGCTTGGGCACGGTGGGCCGGGTCGGGTCGATGGCCGCCGGCAACCGGCCCCGGTCGGTGAGCACCGTGGCCCGCAGCCGGTCGATCCGACCGCTGTCGTCGGCCACGAACACCTCCCGTCCGGCCACGGCGAGAGCGACCGCGAGCCCGGCGGTGATCGCGGTGGCGTCCTCCCGGGCGGTCACCACCGCGACCCGGGCGGGTTGGCGTACCCGCTCGGCGACGGCCATCGCCACGTACCGGATGTCGGCGTCGACCGCCCGGCCGCGTAGCCGGGCGCGGCGGACGGTGCCCAGCAGCGGCAGGCCGGTGCTGTCCCGCGCATCGGCCACGCTGCGGATACGCCGGTCCGCCGACTCCCACAGGAAGGCGAGCACCAGACCGATCACGGTCCCACCGAGCAGCCCACCGGCGAGCAGCAGTGACGAACCGCCGGAGGTGGTGGCCAACGCCCGCTCGGCGCTACGGGTGACCCAGCCCGGGTTCACGTCGACCGCGGCGATCTCCGTACGGGCGGAGCTGAGCTGGGTGAGCTGGTTGTTGATGCCGCCGAGTTCGGCGACCGCCGCGTCCGCGGCGGCCGCGTCCCGGGCGTTGTTGATCCTGCGCTGCACGGTGTTGCGCTGGGCGATGATCTTGTCGATGCTCTCGTCGTACGAGTTCAGCATCTCCTCGCGCTGCTTCTCGTACATCCCGCGCCGGATGTCCAGATAGCTCTGCGCGGCCAGGTTCGCGCCGGCCACCGCCCGTTCGGCGTCGCCGGCCCGGTAGATGAAGCGCAGGATCTGACCGCCGGCGGGCACCTCGACCTCGAGGGCGTCGCGCACCGTGCGCTGGTCCGAGTCGAACGTCGCGGCGAGCTTCGCGACGACCTCGGTGCCGGTGGCGATCCCGCTCTCCACGTTCATGTTCACCGCCCGGTCGGCGGCGGCGCCGCTGGGCGTGAAGGCGTCGGTGACCACCGGTCGGACCGCCACCACCGCGTTCGCCGTCACCGTGGCCGGCGACACCAGCACGTAGCCGACCGCGGCGAGCAGTCCACCGAGGGCCACCGCCGCGACCAACCGGGCCCGGTGCAGGGGCACCCGCAGCATGTCGGTAATGGTGACGCTGCGGGACGTCGGGGCACCGGCCGGACCGTCGCCGGTCCAGCCGCTGGGCGCGGCATCAGTCATGGAACTTCTTCGCTATCTGTTGGGGATTGCCGATCACCACGACTCCGGGCGGCACGTCGGTGCGGACCACCGTCGCGGCACCCACGACGCTGTCCCGGCCGATCCGCACCCCCTTCATGACCAACGCGTGCGCACCGATCCACACGTTGTCCTCGACGGTGATCGGCGCTCGGCTGGCCGGCGTCGGCGGGTCGTGGCGTCGCTCCGGGTCCAGGTTGTGGAAGTCGTTGTCGAGCAGTTCGCAGTCCGACAGCAGGCACCGGTCGCCGATGGTCACCGAGGTCCAGGTGCCGATCCAGGTCGCGTTGAGCAGACAGTCGGCGCCCACCCGCACCTCGCCGGGCCCGGCGAAGCGGACCAGCTTGTTCAACCGGGTGTGCTCGCCGATGCTGACCCGCACGCCGCGGCGCAGCCGGATCCGGCCACGGATCTCCACCCCCGCCCCCAGCCGCAGGCGCGGATAACGCAGCCGATACCAGCCACGCTTGACCGCGAAGACGATACGCACGACGAGTCCACGTCGGATGCCGGACAACGAGCCTCCCCACCTTCCTCGGGTCGGCGGCGGGAGACCCGACGCCGACCCGAGGTGAACAAAATACCGAGGATTCGTTACGAGCGGTGAACGCTACGGCACTGAAAAGAACATCGAGGCGGTCGACCAGGTCAGTTCCGGCGTCGCCTCGGCGACGAGCGTCGACTCCGCGCCGTTGACCGCGGCGGTGGGCGCCAGGGTCGGGTCGAACGCCACGCTGCGCAGCGATCCGTTGGTCGCCCCGTAGACGATCCGCCCGTCCACCCAGGCCATGCCGCGTACCGCCGACCAGGTCACACCCGTGGTGGGCAGCACGAACTCGGTGGCACCCAGGTAGCTGCCGTCGATCTCGAAGTAGCGGTAGTAGAGGTTGTTCGCCCCGCTGCGGGTGTAGTAGAGCCGGCCGTCGAGATAGAACGCGCCGGTCAACAGCGCCGGGTTGTACCAGTCGTTGTAGCCGGACGCCTCCCACGACCCACCGATCGTGGAGCCGTTGAACAGCGAGACGTCGATCCGGCTGCCGGTCGGTGTTCCGGCGACCACGTGGGACCAGTAGATCCGGTCGTCGACCAGCCAGGTCGCGCCCGCGTCGGTGTAGTTCGGCTGGCTGACGACGGCGGCGTTGGCGGTGTCCAGGGTGGTGCCGTCGAACGGCACCCGCGCCACCTCACCCGGACCGACGTTCAGGTGCAGGTGGCCACTGCTACCCGTCGGCGGGTTCTTCGGGATGATCGTGCGCCCACCGCTGATCGGGAAGACACCGAGTCGACCGTGGTACTCGTTGCCCATGCCGTCGGAGTTGTGTCCGAAGTAGAGGCCGGCGCTGCCGCGCCACAGCACGGGCACCGACGATCCCCAGGAGCTGGCGCCGGAGGGCAGGTCGGAGCCGCCGCTGCGGCGGGGGTTCCAGTTCACCGGCATCCCGGTGGCCGGGGTGACCGCGCCGATGCCCAGCCGGTCGATGGCCCCGTTGCCGGCGCGGTCACTGGCGTTCGGGTTGTTCAGCCAGCGGAAGTGCCCGCCGAGGTAGATGATGTTGTCGGCCACCTCGACGGAGGTGATGGTGTCGTTGCCGGTGAAGTTCACCCAGGTGGCAACCTGGTTGGGCCCCCGGTGGGCGGTCTCGAAGCGGACCAGGGCGTCGCAGTAGGCGCTCGGCCAGCCCGACCCGCCGTTGGTGCCGACGACGAACCAGGTGCCGTCGCCGCCGAAGCGTACGTCCTGCACGTAGTGCACGAACGTCGCCGGGTTGGCGCACGGCGCGACGAACCGCTCCGAACTCCAGTCGATGACGCTCGGTGTGCCCGTCACGTCGATCAGCGCGATCTGGTTACGCGGCAGTTCGTTGACGTAGAGGAAGTTGCCGCCGACGACGAGGGTGCCGCCGTCCGGGGAGACGTCGATGGTCCAGGCGTACATGCTGGTGCCGTGCCGGCCGACGGTCGTGTTGATGTCGAAGGTCGGATCGATCTCTCCGGTCGTCGCGTCCAACCGGCCGAGCCCGGAGTGCGCGGTGCCGTTGAGCCAGTTGAAGGCCCCGGCCACGTACAGCCAGTTGCCGTGCAGCACCAGGTCACGCACGGTGCCGCCGTCGGAGCGCCCGGCCCAGCTGTCGATCATCATGCCGGTGGACGGTTCGAGCGCCACCAGGTTCCGGCGGGACACCCCGTTGACGTTCTTGAAGGCGCCGCCGACGATCAGCGTGCCGCCGGGGCCGGCGATGAGTGAGTTGACCGCACCGTCGAGCACCGGCAGGAAGGTCGTCGAGATCGTCCCGGTGGTCCGGTCGTACGCGAACAGGTAGCTGCGGGCGATCCAGGCCGAGGCGGCCGTCTGGCGGATCTGCGTGAAGCTGCCTCCGACGTAGACCGTGTTGCCGATCTCGGCGAAGGCGCGAGCCTCACCGTTGCGGGCGTGCGGAGTCTGGTCGGCCGGATCGGTCGAGACCAGGGTGGCCGGCTCGGGTGCCGGTACCACGGTCGCGGAAGCCGCGGTGGGCGCGGTAAGTACGGCCGCGACCGTCACCAACGCGACGGTCGCGGCCAGGAGTCGATGCCGACGGATGGAACGCCACGACAAGGAGTATGTGGGCACGCTGCGCCTCCAGAGTGGACGAGAATGCACGTAGCGTGCCCGCTCCACGCTGGAGGGCGGCATCCGCCGATTGGACGGACGGTGGATCAGGAAACGGACAACCTTGTCTACCGTCGGATTTCCGACAATCGCTGTGGCGGCCCGTGCTCCCGACTCGGCTCAGCTCGGTTCAGCGGCCCCCTCCCGTCGGCTGCCGCAGGTAGCTGTCCCGTCCCGCGGCGGCGAATCCGGCCACCGCCGCCGCGTCCTGGTTCATCATCATGTTGCAGGTGCTCGTCGTCTTCGTCATGCCCGCCGAGTTGAAGTAGATCGCCGCCTTGATCTTCGGGTGGGCCTTCAGCGCCGCCGGGAACTCCTCGAACCAGCGCCGCTTCGCGTTCGGATCGGCGGCGTTCATGTTGGTGCCGAACTCGGCGAGCATCCGCGGCTTGCCCGCACCGATGCCGTTCTCGTCGAGCCAGCGGTAGAAGGAGCCGATGGTGGTGCTGGGGCTCTTCCAGACGGTGCTGCCGTTGCAGACGTGGAAGTTGTACGGGTCCCAGGCCACCCAGTCGACGTAGCGGTCACCGGGATAGAGCCCCGCGTACCGGTCGTAGTGGCCGGACCAGCCCATCATCGTCCAGACCCAGACGGCGTTGTCGGCCTTGGCGTCGGCGAACCGGTCGTGCACGTACCGCCAGGCCCGGACGAAGTCGGCGTCGCTGCCCTTGGCCGGCTCGTCCTCCGGCTCGTGGTCGAACCCGATGAAGACCGGCTGGCCGATCGCCCGGATCCGGCCGGCGACCGCGTCGATCGTCGCGTCGTACCGTCCGCTGTAGACGTCCTTCCAGGTCAGCACCGTACCCGAGGAGAAGACCCGACTCTCCCAGGCGAAGAACATGAGCCGCCCGTCGCGCATCTGCTGCTGTTGGAACTCGTCCGGGAAGGCGCCGTTGCTGCCGGTGTTCGAGAAGTCGTGATAGCGGTGGACGACGTCGAACTTCCGCCCGACCTGCTTCTCCACGTCGCTGACCGCCTTGCCGTGATCCCAGCCGGCGGCGGCGTTCGTCGGTGAGTACATCCCCCACCAGGCACCGCAGCCGGGGACCAGCTTCGCCGAGACGGTTCCGCACTTGCCCGGATCCGGTGGCGGTGGCGAGCTGGGGCTGGGCCGGGCGGGCGACGGGCTCACGCTCGGCGAGACGGTCGGCGAGGCCGGCGGACGGCTGGCGGTGGCCGACGGCGTCGGCGCGACGCTGGGCGAGGCGGACGGCGGCCGGATTCCCACCCCGTCGTAGCTGATCGCCAGGCGCGGGCGCAGATCGGCGTTGCGGTTCTCGCCGGAGGCCCAGTAGATGCGGCTGTCCAACCCGGCCTGCGCCAGTGACAGCGTCCAGATGCCGTTGCCGGTGACCAGACCCGAGACGTCCCACTCGTTGAATCCCTTGGCGACGCCGCTGACGGTGTCCAGCGCCGCGCCCAGCGGGGCCGGCATCGGACGGGCGGCGCGGGCGTCGAGGCGCGACTCGTGCGCGGTCACCGTCGCCTGGAACCTCTGCCAGGCGTGCACCCGCAGCGTGGCCCGTACGTTCACCGCGTTCGCCGGCAGCGAGGTGACCAGGAAGGTCAGCACCGCCTCACGGGCGCCGCGCGGATTGCCGTCGCAGGGTGCGGGACAGGTCGCCAGGGTCGACTTGACGCTGTTGTCGCCATCCTGCGGCACCGCCGTGGCGGTGGTGTCGGCCACCACGGCGACCGACAGGTCGTCATCGGCGAGCAGCGGCACCATCGTCGCGCCGAGCCCCAGCACCACAGTGGTGCCGATGATGCCGAGCACCACGGCCTTACGCCGGCCGCCGCGATGTGGGATCAAGCGGTGCAGTCCGCGACTGGTCACGGATACTCCTCGTGTCTTCGACGATAACGCTGAGCAGCGTATCCGCGTACACAACGGAGCGTGCGGATGACGCCAGGACCTAAGCGCGTCTTAAACCTCAGCTAAGACACCCCTACCCCTCCCACCCCCGCCCCACCCCCGACCCACCTCGTTGATCATGAGGTCGGCGGCGGACGCGAAGATCGAACTTGCCGCCAACCTCATGGTCGACATAGGGAGCAGGCATCCGATGGACACGACGGAGGCCCCTGGCAGGAGCCAGGGGCCTCGGCGCCGGATGATGACTCAGCCTGCGGGATCGAGCTGCTTCGCCAGGTCGACGAAGGACCGCCACGATCGCGGGTCGAACCGGAGGGTGCCACCGTCGCGGTCCTTGGTGTCGACGACAGTGCTGCCAATGCATCCGTCACCACCGCCGCATCCGTCGCTGCCGCCGCCGCAGCGCGGCGAGCACCTACGCCAGCATCGACACGGTGTGCACCTGCCGCAGGATCGTCACGATCCGGGGTTGCCGGACGGTCGGCGTGACCCGGGGTTGCCGCAGGAGCAGCACGGCACGCACCTGCCGTACGGTTGGCACGAGGCGCACCTTCCGCAGCGGCAACGCGGTACGCACCTGCCGGAGTGGATGCGGGAGCCGACCCGGCCGTTGCCGATGCCGCGTCCGGGGCGTCCCGGCTGGCTCACCCCCGGGCAGCAGTGGCGGGCCAACGGGGGCCGCTGGTGACCGCCAGCGGCTCGGATGCGATCACCACCCGCCTCTTCGCTCCCGAGCGGGGCCCACGTCCCCAGCATCCGTACCCCTGTCGCGGCGAGGTGCCGCACACCCCGTTACGGCCGATGTGGTGCTGCCGCGCCGACGGGCAACCCTGGCCCTGCGGGCAGGCCCGGCTGCTGCTACGCGTCGAGTACGACGGCAACCTGCCCGGCCTGTCCATCTACCTCGCCGGCCTGATGTACGACGCCATGCGCGACCTCTACCACCTCAACCCCCACGACGCCCCAACCCCCACCACCCTCTTCACCCGCTTCATCGCCTGGACCCGCCACCAACCCGCCTGACGACCCCACCGCCGCCCCGACCGCCAGGGTTTAGGCCGCGTGGAACATGAGATCTTGGACATTTTCCGTTCCTCGTTAACGGAAAATGTCCAAGATCTCAGCGGCTCGCGGGCGGCGAGGGTCCCGGCCCGCCTCGCCGCGTTGGGTACCGCCACCTTGAGCGAGGCCGGAATGGAGCCACCGGTCGGCGGAAGATCAGGTTTCGGAGCGGGCGGCGGTGAGGGCGGCGGCCATCGCGGGGCGGGGGGCGGGTGTGTTGGTGAACTGCTCGAACTGGCCGATCGCCTGGGCCAGCAGCAGGTCGAGGCCGGAGACGATCCGGCAGCCGGCGGCCTCGGCGGCGGCGGCCAGCGGGGTCGGCCACGGGTCGTAGATCGCGTCGAAGACCACCGTGCCGGCGCGCCAGGGCACCCTGCCGGCCAGCTCGTCGGCGGCCCCCTTCGGCACGGTCGAGATCAGCACATCGACACCGGCCAGCCCTGACGCCTCGGCACGCGACACATCCGGCCACGGTGCGCCGGTCATCGCCACGCCCAGGGCGGCGGCGACCGGTTCGAGTTCGGCGACCGCCGCCGGGCGGCGCGCGATCACGGTCACCGCGGCCGCGCGCAGCCGGGCCGCCGCCGCGAGCGCCGCCCGGGCGGTACCGCCCGCGCCGAGCACGGTGACGGTGGCACCGGGGCGTACGCCCGCCTCGGTCAGCACCTCGACCATGCCGGTGACGTCGGTGTTGTCGGCGTACCAGGAGCCGTCGGGACGGCGTACCAACGTGTTGGCCGCACCCACGGCGGCGGCGACCGGCGAGACCTCGGCGGCCACCGTGAGCGCCGCCTCCTTGCCCGGCATGGTCACCGACAGCCCGGCCCACTCCGGGCCCAGGCCGGCGACCAGGGCCGGCAGCTCCGCCGCCGCGCACTCGATCCGGGTGTACGACCATCCGGTCAGCCCGGCGGCCGCGTACCCGGCATTGTGGATCACCGGGGAGAGCGAGTGGGCGATCGGCTTGCCGAGCACCGCCGCCCGGTGCACCACCGTCCCGCGCCCCGACGCCTCGGGCGCCGACGCCTCAGCTGCGGACGACGCACGCCCTGACTCAGCCACCATCACTCCTCGACACCAGCGGGCACACCTGTCGCCTAGCATCCAACAATGTCTGACAGCAGTCTGCGCCACCGCAAGGGCGAGATCACCCTCACCGTCCGAGGTCCCGACCGGCAGCCGCTCGCCGACCAGGTGGTGACGGTCGCGCAGGACCGGCACGCCTTCGCCTTCGGCAACATCGGTTTCGACTTCGTCGACCTGGTCGGCGGCCCCGCAGAGGAGACCACGAGCGTCGAGAGCTTCGGCGGGGACAGCCGGCTGGACCTCGACCGGCTCGGCGAGCTGTGGCTCGACGTGTTCAACACCGCGACGCTGCCGTTCTACTGGGGTCGCTACGAGCCACGGCGCGGCGCGCCCGACACCGAGCGTCTCACCGCCACCGCCCGCTGGCTGGCCGAGCGCGGCGTCACCGTCAAGGGTCACCCGCTGGTCTGGCACACCGTGCAGCCGTCGTGGCTACTCGGGCTGGAGCTCGACGAGGTCGAGCGGCTGCTGCGGGCCCGCGTCCGCGACCTGGCCGGCGGCTTCGCCGGCCTCATCGACACCTGGGACGCGATAAACGAGGCGGTGATCATGCCCGTCTTCGCCAACGGCGACAACGCGATCACCCCACTGGCCCGGGCGCGCGGCCGCATCCACCTGGTGCGGTTGGCGTTCGAGGAGGCGCGGGCCGCGAACCCGGCGGCCACCCTGGTGCTCAACGACTTCGACCTCAGCTCGGCGTACGAGTGTCTCATCGAGGGAGTCCTCGAGGCCGGCGTGCGCATCGACGCGATCGGCCTGCAGACCCACATGCACCAGGGCTACCGGGGCGAGGAGTACATGCGGCAGATGCTGGACCGGTTCGCCCGGTACGGGCTGCCGCTGCACCTGACCGAGACCACCCTGGTCTCCGGGCACCTCATGCCGCCCGAGATCGAGGACCTCAACGACTACCAGATCCCGCACTGGCCGAGCACTCCCGAGGGCGAGGCGCGGCAGGCCGAGGAGGTCGAGCGGCACTACCGGTCGCTGCTCGCCCACCCGGCCGTCCAGTCGATCAACTACTGGGGGCTCACCGACCGGGGTGCCTGGCTCGGCGCGCCCGCCGGACTGGTCCGCACCGACGGCAGCCCGAAGCCGGCGTACGACACCCTGAAAGCGCTGGTCAAGGGCGAGTGGTGGCTGTCGCCGACGGAGCTGCGCACCGGAGCCGACGGCACCGTCACCGTCGCCGGCTTCCTCGGCGACTACACCGTCGCCGTCGGCGACCGCGCCACCCGCTTCACCATCGACGCCCCCGACACCACCGCGACGGTCGACCTGTCCTGACCACGGCGCCGCCGGCACCCGTCAGCGTGGGAGCCGGTGCGGGACGTGTCACCGCCACCCGCCCGGGCGGCCGGCGTCAGAGGACGCCGGCCTCCTTGGCCTTCTCGATGTTCGCCAGGTGCTTGTTGTAGTCGTCGGTGAAGGCCGAGTTGCCTTCCTTGTCGATCGCCACGAAGAAGAGCCAGTCACCGGTCGGCGGGTCCATCGCCCCCTCCAGGGCCTCCTTGCCCGGATTGTTGATCGGGGTGGGGATCATGCCCGCCAGCTTGCGGTTGTACGGGTTCTTCGGGTTGTCGAGGTCGCTCGCCGTCATCTGCCCGGAGGTCTTCGCCTCCTGGCCGGTCAGTTCGAAGTAGTAGTTGACCGTGACGTCCATCTCCAGGCAGTTGCACGGGAACGTGCCCGAGTACACCCGGTTGTAGGCGACCCGGGCGACCTTGCCGAGGTCCTTCTTGGTGCCGGCCTCGGCCTGGGCCAGCGACGCCACGATCAGCGCCTCGTACGGGCTGATCCCGCCGCGCTCCTTCTGCACCCGGTCGGCGAACTCCATCTCACCGGTGACGGTGAGGAAATGGTCGACCATCTGCCCGAGGATCTCCTCGGCGGTGGCGTCCGGCGGGATCTCGTAGGTGTCCGGGAAGAGGAAACCCTCGATCGACTTCTTGGGCTTCTTGCCGTCCGTCCGCTTGAACCAATAGTCCGGTACGCCGAGCTTCTCCGGGTCCTTCGCGGCGGCCTCGAACTCCTTGACCGGGATCTCGGTGTGGTCGCTGAGCAGCTTGAAGATGTTCTTCGCGGTGCGCCCCTCGGGGATGGTGAGCCCGTTGACCACCCGGTTCTTCGGGTCGAGCATCGCGGTCAGGGCCAGTTCACCGCTCATCTGCTTGCGCAGCTTGTAGGTGCCGGGCTGGATGTTGCGGCTGCGGGAGTTCTCGTCTGCCGCCTCGATGAACGCCTTGGTGCTCTTGATCACACCGGCGTCGTACAGTGCCACGGCCATGTCGGCGAGGAACGCGCCCTGCGGGATCTGGACGGTCACCTCCTCGGTGCCGCCGCCGTCGTAGTCGGGGGTGACGAAGCGGCTCTGGATCCGGTCGAAGCCGTAGAAGGCACCTCCGCCGATGCCGCCGAGCAGCAGCACGGCCAGCAGCAGGGCCAGGACGGTCTTGCCCCGCCCGCCACCGGACTTGCCGCCCTTGCGGCGGCCCCGGCGGTGCTTGCCCTTCTCCCCCCGCTCCTGCTCGTCGAACCCGAGGTCCAGATCGTCCATCATTGCGTCCGCCTCCGCTGCGCATCCAGCCAGCTCTGCAGGATTTCCACCGCGGCGGCCTGGTCGACCACCGCCCGTTGTCGCTTTCCTCGGACACCGCGCTCGGCAAGCCTACGACTCGCCACGACCGTGGACATCCTCTCGTCGGTGAGCGTCACTGGGACAGGACTTATCACACCGGCCAGTTGACGAGCGTACGCCTTCACGTGCTCCGCCGCCGGGCCATGTCTGCCGGCGAGGTTGACCGGAAGGCCCACCACCACCTCGACGGCCGCGTGCTCGGCGACCAGCGTGGCGAGCTCGGCGAGGTCCGACGGCACCGCGTCTGACCTGGGGTTCTGCTCGCGGGCGAGGGTGACCAGCGGGGTGGCCAGAATGCCGTGCGGATCGGACCGGGAAACCCCGATCCGGACCTGCCCGACGTCCACTCCCAGCCGCACCCCACGGGGCGAGTCGCTCACGCCGTGTCACCTCCCCCGACAGACGCGTCAGGGCGGACCGACCCGGCCCGCCCTGATCCGCTGTGCCGCCGACTCACGCTTCGGCGAGCGCCCGCTCGACCGTGAGCAGCAGTCGGGGCACCTCCGACTCGGGCAGCCCGCCGCCCTGCGCCAGCTCGGGGCTGCCGCCACCACGGCCGGAGAACGCCGCCTTGACCAGGTCGTTCGCGGCGATGCCCCGGCTGCGGGCGGCCGGGTTCACCGCCACCACCAGCGACGCCTTGCCGTTGGCTCGGGCGGCCACCGCGACCACTCCCGGCCGGGACGCCTCGATCCGGCCCCGGATCTCCTGGGCGAGAGTGCGCACGTCGTTGCCGGCCGCCCCCTCGGGCGCCTCGGTGCCCACGTAGGCGACCCCGGACACGTCCTTCGCCTGGGCGGCGAGCGCCGCCGCGCCACCGAGCACCAGCTGCGCGCGCAGCTTCTCCAACTCCTTCTCCGCGTCGCGCAGCTGGGTGACCGTCTGCTCGACCCGGTCGGCGACCTGCTCGGAGGGGACGCGGTACAGCTCGGCGAGGCGGGACACCAGCAGGTGCTCGCGGGCCAGGAAGTTGAACGCGTCCATCCCGACCAGCGCCTCGACCCGGCGTACGCCGGACCCGATCGACGACTCGGAGAGGATCTTCACCAGACCGAGCTGGCCGGAACGGGCCACGTGGGTACCGCCGCACAGCTCCCGGGCGTAGTCACCGACCTCGACCACCCGGACGTGCTCGCCGTACTTCTCACCGAACAGCGCCATGGCACCGATGCGCCGCGCCTCCTCCAGCGAGGTGATGAACGCGTGCACCTCCAGGTCGGCCAGCAGCACCTCGTTGACCTGCTGCTCCACGTCACGCAGCACGCTGGGCGCCACGCCGGTGGCGGTGTTGAAGTCGAATCGCAGCCGGCCGGGCGCGTTCAACGAGCCGGCCTGGGTGGCGGACTCCCCGAGGAAGTTGCGCATGGTCTGGTGCACCAGGTGGGTGGCGGTGTGCGAGCGGGAGATCGCCCGCCGCCGGCTGGTGTCGATCTCGGCGTAGCCGGTCTCCCCGGCCCGCACCTCGCCCCGCAGCACCCGGGCGCGGTGCACGATCAGCCCCGGCACCGGCTGCTGCACGTCGAGGACCTCGACCTGGCCGCCGCCCACCGTGATCATGCCGAGGTCCGGCTGCTGACCGCCGCCCTCGGCGTAGAACGGGGTGGTGTCGAGCACCAGCTCGACGGTGTCGCCCTCGACGGCCGCCGCCCGTTGCCCGTCGGTGCCGAGCACCGCGCGGACGGTGGACTCGCGGGCCACCTCGGTGTAGCCGGTGAAGGTCACCGGACCACCCGCGTCGAGCACCGACCGGTACGCCGACAGGTCGGTGTGCCCGGTCTTGCGCGCCTGCGCGTCGGCCTTGGCGCGGGCCCGCTGGTCGGCCATCAGCCGGCGGAAGCCCTCCTGGTCGACGGTGAGCCCCTGCTCGGCGGCGATCTCCAGGGTCAGGTCGATCGGGAAGCCGTAGGTGTCGTGCAGCTGGAACGCCTTGTCTCCGGAGAGCGCCGGCCGCCCCGCCGACCTCGTCTCGGAGATCGCGGTGTCCAGGATCGTCGTCCCCGCCCGCAAGGTGGCCAGGAACGCGTCCTCCTCGGCGTACGCGTACGCCGAGATCCGGTCGAAGTCCGCGGCCAGCTCCGGGTACGACGGGGCCATGCAGTCCCGGGCCACCGGCAGCAGCTCCGGCAGGGCCCGCTCCTGCCAGCCGAGCAGCCGTACCGACCGGATCGCCCGGCGCATGATCCGCCGCAGCACGTAGCCCCGGCCCTCGTTGGACGGGGTCACCCCGTCACCGATGAGCATCAGCGCGGTGCGCACGTGGTCGGCGATCACCCGTAGCCGCACGTCGTCCGGGTGCGACTGGTTGGCGGCGTGACCCGAGTGCGCGCCGTACCGCTTGCCGGTCAGCTCCGCCGCCCGGTCCAGGATCGGGCGGACCTCGTCGATCTCGTAGAGGTTGTCGACGCCCTGCAGGATCGACGCCATCCGCTCCAGGCCCATGCCGGTGTCGATGTTCTTCGCCGGCAGCTCACCCAGGATCGGGAAGTTCTCCTTGTCGGTGCCCGGACCCCGCTCGAACTGCATGAACACGAGGTTCCAGAACTCCAGGTACCGGTCCTCGTCGACCTCCGGACCACCCTCGGCACCGTAGGCCGGGCCCCGGTCGTAGTACAGCTCGGAGCACGGGCCGCACGGGCCGGGGATGCCCATGGACCAGAAGTTGTCCTTCTTGCCCCGGCGCACGATGCGCTCGTCCGGCACCCCGGTACGGCGCCAGATGTCGTACGCCTCGTCGTCGTCGAGGTAGACCGTCGCCCAGATCCGCTCCGGGTCCAGCCCGAACCCGCCGGCCTCGACCGACTTCGTGGCCAGCTCCCAGGCGAGCGGGATCGCCCCGGACTTGAAGTAGTCACCGAAGGAGAAGTTCCCGTTCATCTGGAAGAACGTGCCGTGCCGGCTGGTCTTGCCGACCTCGTCGATGTCCGGCGTCCGGATGCACTTCTGCACGCTCACCGCGCGCCGGTACGGCGGCGTCTGCTGGCCCAGGAAGTAGGGGACGAACTGCACCATGCCGGCGTTGACGAACAGCAGGTTCGGGTCGCTGATGGCGGGCAGCGGAGCGGACGGCACGACGGTGTGACCGTTCGCCTCGAAGTGGGCGAGATACCGCCGCTTGATCTCCGCCGTCTTCATCGCTGGTGGTCCTCCGGAAAGATCTCTCGGTCGCCGAGACGCGGGTCCTCCCGCAGCTCGGCGAACTGGTCGTCGAACGCCTCGCCCTGGGCGAACGCCTCGTGGATCTCGTGCTCCCGCTCGGCCATCCCGGCGCGTACGTCCGCCACGAAGCTACGCAGTTCCTCGACCAGTCCGCCAGCGGATTGCGACAGGTTGTCGGCGATGCCGGCGGGGGTGTAGGCGTGTGCGGCGCGGGTCGCCTTGCGCACCACCACCACACCGACGGCCAGCCCGATACCCAGCCAGAAAAGGCGCCTCATGCTCGTACCTCCCGGTGCCGTCGGGGTCAGCGGTTCCCGCGCCGGGCGGCGCGCCGCTGAGCCTTGATGGTGTCCCGCACCTCACGCTCGGTCTCGGCGTGCCGGCGGGCGGCGGCGGCCTTGCGCACGCCGTAGCCGAACGCGGCCACCTTGACCAGCGGGTTGGCCGCGGCGGCGGAGACCACGGTGACCAGGTTGGCGACGTTGGCGCTGATGTTCTGCGCGTGGCCGGTCATGGTGTCGACCTTGGCCAGTTGGAGGTTCACCCCGTCGAGCGAGGTCTGCACCTGCTCCAGGGTCACGTTGACGTTGCGTACCGTGGTGTTGACATCGCCGAGCAGCGGGCCCGTCCGGTCGTTCAAATCATTGATCATGCGGGTGGTGGCGTCCACGGTGTGCCGCAACCGCAGGATGGGCAGCGTCAGGATCAGCACCAGCATCGCGAACGCGATCGCCGCGATCAGTGCCGCGACCTCCAAAAAGCCCACGCCAGTCCTCCTCAAACAGTGCTTCGGGGCGCACGATTCCGCCAGCCGTACGACCGTCTCGCCACGTCAACGTCGAGTGACCGGCCGACGACCGGTCACCATCAGCACCTGACCCTACCGTCCGTGATGAGGATCGGCTCAGGACGGTGGTGACGGCGTCAGGTCGCTCAACGGGTCGTCGGTCACTGTCGGGAAGGGATCCTCGCCGGTGAGCGACGGATCGGTGCTCGGCTGTGGCCGCGTCCGCTCGTCGTCGATCGCGTTGCGCACCTTCACCGACACCAACGATCCGGGGCACTCCTGCGCCGCGGTGGCCGGATCGGGGGCCGGCACCACCGCGGGTTCGCCGTCGACGGGCGGCGGCACGCAGGTGCGTTCCCGGACCCAGAGGTCGAGGGTGAGCTCGTCGCGCCGCCAGCAGGTGTAGCTGCCCTTCTCCTCCTGCTCCGGGCAGTAGTTGGGCGTCCACCGCTGCCAACCGTCGCGGGTCAGCGCGGCCTCGTACGCCTGCGCCGTCTCGTCGGGTGACCGGTCGGAGGTGGTGGTGCGTTCCCGCAACCGGCAGTCCAGCAGGCACCACGGGCTGCCGGTGACGTCGTCGACCGGTTCGGTCGCCGCCCAGGCCGGCACGTCGAGCTGGTCGAGTGAGGCGAAGACCGGATCCCGGTTCATGGTCTGCACACCGAAGAACGCGGGAAGTACGCCGAGCAGCAGCACACTGGCCAGCACCAGGACGGCGGCACGCGACCGGGGGGAGCCCGGCACCTGCCGGCGCGGCTGACCACCGTCGCCCGGGTCGCCCTCGGACCGGTCGACGTCGGCGAAGTCCGGCGCGTTGGTGCGTCGGGCCGTCGGTTCCGGGCCGGGGTGCCCGGTGGGGCCGGCCGGTGCCACGACAGCCGCGGCGCGGGCCACCGCCGGAGCCTCGCCGCCGCGCGGCGGCACCGGCGACACGCCGGAGGGTTCGGGGCGCGCCGGGTTCCGGTGCGGCGGCGTGGCCCGGCCGGCGAGCCGCTCCTCCGGGCGCACCGGAGCACCGGCCCGGGCCGTGACCGGCGAGCCGGTCGGTCCGGCGCCGACGCCCCGGCCGGGGTCAGCGGGGCCGATGTCGGGTCGGTGCGGCGACGTCACGGCCGGACCGTCGGGTCGGACCGCGCCGCGCGGCGGAACGCCGGGCGGACCGTCGGGCCGCGCCGCGCCACGCGGCGGAACGCCGGGCGGACCGTCCGGACGCGCCGCACCACGCGGCGGCGCTGCCGGGGCACCATCGGGTCGCGCCGCACCACGCGGCGGAACGCCGGGCGGACCGTCCGGTCGCGCCGCACCACGCGGCGGCGCTGCCGGGGCACCATCGGGTCGCGCCGCACCACGCGGCGGAACGCCGGGCGGACCGTCGGGCCGCGCCGCACCACGCGAAGGCAGATCAGGCGAGCCGTCCGGACGCGCCGCGCCACGCGGCGGGCCGTCGGGCCGGGGTGCCGGGCCGGTGGCACCGATCCGGGGCAGGGTGCCGGCCCGACCTGTCGGCTCACGTCCGTCCGGGCCGGGGACAGTGCCGGCCGGCGGAGTCGGGCGGCCACGTCCGACCGGTGGCCCGTCGGCGCGGCGGGCAGGCCCGGCCACCGGGCCATCCGGCCCCGGCTCGACCCGGCGTCCGTCGGCTGGCGCGGCGCCCACGTTCGGCCGACCGGAAGGGCCGCCGGAGTCCACCCCACGGCGGTCGCCGATCGTCGGCGTACCACCGGAGGGCGTGCCGACCGCACGACCGGGCGGTGTCGCGGGTCGCTTGCTGATCGTGGGCAGTGCCGGGTCGGTGTGGTGCGGTCGTCCGGCCTGCCGGAGCCAGTCGGACGGTCGCTCCGGTCGGGCGGCGCGGCCCTCGCCCGGCCGCCCCGCGCCGGGTGGCGCCTCGGTACCGGCACCCGCCACCGCGTGCCGTCCGGACGGCTCCTCGGCGGCCGCGCGCCGACCCCGGGCGTCGTCGGCGGTCGGTGGGCCCGACTCGGCGCGCCCGGCGGGTGGGATGCGCGCGGGCCCCGCCGCCGGTGGACCGGACGGGACACCGGGAATCGGTGGCGCGTTGCCGGAGAGCGGCACCACCGGCCGTTCCTCCTCCGGCTCGGCGGCACGCCGACGACCGGCCCGCCGACCGCTGGCCGGAGCACCACCGGGTCGGCCGGCGGCGGGCGTCATGCCCACCGCCGTTGAACCGGGAGTCGTCGCCGGCCCGGCTCGTTCGGCGCCCCTCGGGCCGGCCGGGGCGTCGGCCGGGTCCGGCGGCAGGCGGTGGCCGCCGAGCGGCGGCGTGGGGTCCGGCACGCCGGCTGACGGTGGTCCGGCCGGGGCGTCGGCCGGCCGTGGACGACCCGGCCCGGGGAGACGCCCGGACCGGCCGTCGGGGACGCGACCAGGATCGGTGCGGTCTGCCGGAGGCGGGCCGGTGACCGTCTCCGGCGGTGCCGGGGCGCGGCCCGGGTCGGTCGGGGGCAGGCGACGCGGGCCGGCGGGTGCGGCGTTCGGCCGGATGCCCGGCATCCGACGCTGCCCGGGCGGGCCCGCCCCGGGACCGGCCGGCGGGCCCGACACCGGTCCGGGCGGCCGGCCCGCAGCGATCGGTGCCCCGGACACCGGGCCGGCTTCCGGAACCGGCCGGGGGGCGCCGCCCGGAAGCGGCTCACCGGGATGTGGCCGCCGGGTGGCTGGCCCGGCGGCTCCCGACTGCGGTGGCCAACCGGCCGGCGGGGTGTTGGAGACACCGGGCTCGTGACGGGTGGCAGCCGGCGGCGGTGGGACGAACGGCGGGGGGCCCGGGGGTCGTTCCCTGCCCGCGGCGGGCGGGCCGACGGGCGGACGCGGGGGCGGGTTGCCCGGCCAGGGACCGTCGACCGGACGCGCTCGTGGGGGCTCGGCCGGGCCCCGGCCGGGCGGCGGTGGCACCGGTCCGTCCGGCCCCGGATGGTTGACCGGTGCGGGGGCGGGTCGTACGGGCGGCTCCTGGCCGGGGCGCTCCGGCCCACGGCGCGCGGCGGTGGGTGGCTCGACGGCGACGCCGTCCGGGCCCAGCTCGGTGCGCTGCTGCTTGGCCGAACGCAGGTCGTCGATCCAGCCGAAATCCTCGCCGCCGGTCGGCTCCTCCGGGGCGGCCTCGGATCTGCCCCGACCCCACCGGCGGCCCTTGCCGCGCCGCGCGTCCGGGCCCTCGTCCGGCCGGTCCGACGATTTCACTGTTGACCCCTCCCGTCGGCGCTCGCGCCGACCTCTTCGGCCACCTGGGCTGTCGTGGCCGTAGCACGGTCGCCGTCGTCCTCCCCCGACGTCGGCCGGTCCGGCCGACCGCCCCCTGCCGGCTCGTCCGTGCGGGCGGGGGTGGACAGCCCGCGAACGATCCGGCGCAGCAACGGTAGCCGGCCGGCCACCGATCGCTCCGCGCCGTGCTGGCTCGGCCGGTAGTAGTCGGTGCCGACCAGGTCGTCGGGCACGTACTGCTGGGTGACCACACCCCGCTGGTCGTCGTGCGGGTAGCGGTAACCGATGCCGTGCCCGAGACCCCGGGCACCGGAGTAGTGGGCGTCGCGCAGGCCTCGGGGCACCGGCCCGCCCCGCCCGGACCGCACGTCGGCGATCGCCGCACCGATCGCGGTGGTCGCCGAGTTCGACTTGGGCGCGGTGGCCAGGTGGATCACGGCCTGGGCGAGGTTGAGCTGCGCCTCGGGCAGGCCGACGTACTCCACCGCGTGGGCCGCGGCGGTCGCCACCCCGAGCGCCGCCGGGTCGGCCATGCCCACGTCCTCGCTGGCGAAGATGACCAGCCGCCGCGCGATGAACCTGGCATCCTCCCCGGCGACGAGCATCCGGGCCAGCCAGTGCAGCGCCGCGTCCACGTCGGAACCGCGCATGCTCTTGATGAAGGCGCTGGTGACGTCGTAGTGGGCGTCCCCCGCCCGGTCGTAGCGGACCGCCGCGGTGTCCACCGCGCGTTCGGCGGTGGCGAGGTCGATGTGGTCCCTGCCCAGCGCGCCCGTCGAGGCGGCCGCCGCCTCCAGCGCCGTGAGCGCCTTGCGGACGTCGCCGCCGGCCAGCCGGACCAGGTGCTCCTCCGCCTCGGGCGCGAGGGTGAGCGTGCCACCCAACCCGCGCTCGTCGACCAACGCGCGGTGCAGCAGCCCGCGTACCGCCTCGTCGTCGAGGGGTCGCAGGGTGAGCAGCACACACCGGGAGAGCAGCGGGGAGATGACCGAGAAGTACGGGTTCTCGGTGGTGGCGGCGAGCAGCGTGACCGTCCGGTCCTCCACCGCGGCGAGCAGCGAGTCCTGCTGGGTCTTGCTGAACCGGTGGACCTCGTCGATGAAGAGCACCGTCGGTGGACCACCCGAGCGCCGCTGTCGCCGCGCCGTGTCGATCACCGCCCGGACGTCCTTGACGCCGGCGGTCAGCGCGGACATGGCGACGAAGCGCCGGTCCGTCGCGGCGGCCACCAGGTGGGCGATCGTGGTCTTCCCGCTGCCCGGCGGCCCCCAGAGGATCACCGACATCGGCGCGCTGCCGGCCACCAACTGCCGCAGCGGCGCACCGGGGGTGAGCAGGTGCTCCTGGCCGATCAGCTCGTCCAGACTGGCCGGACGCATCCGGACCGGCAGCGGCGCGTCCGGCCCGGCCGGGGTGAACCCGCCGACGCCACCGGAACCCGCCTGCGCACCGGGTGCTGCGGCGGGTTCACCGAGGGTGAACAGGGCGTCGGACTCCATCACGAGAACAGTACCGGGCTCGGCCGACAACGCCGGAATCGCGCCGTCGACCAAGCCCGGGGTGATCGTTCCCGGTCAGCCGCGGCCCGGGCGGCGGCCCCGGTACCAGCGGCCACCACCGCCGCCCGGACCCCGGCCGACGCCGGCCAGGTAGAGCGAGAGCAGCAGCAGGCCGATCAGGACCAGGGTGTTCCAGTTGAACAGGTCGGGTGCGCCGAGTTTGGTGTCCAGCAGGTCGAGCAGCAAGGCGAAGCCGAAGACGACGGCTGCGGCGATGGCGAGCATGACGTACCTCCGGTGGGGGTTGCCAGTAGGTCGGCGCGGGATGTACCCGATCGGTCCGCTCGCCAATCTCCAACCATGACGACCTACGCTGGCGACATGATCGTCGCCGACGAGGCCCTCGACGGGCGCGACGCCATCCTGGCCGCGACGGGCCGTCATCCCTTCGTCCGGCATTCGCTACCGGATCACGCACCGGCGCGTGGTTGGCGACGCGCCGGAGCCGTGGGCTGGCTGCTCACCGTCGAACACGGGCCGATCGGAGGCGTGATCGGCGCCGCGGAGCCGGCGATCGACCTGGTCGGCGCGGTGGCCGCGGCGGGGAGGGTCGGTGCCGGGCGGTGGGTTCACCTGCCCCGTACGGACCCCGCGCCGCTCGGGCCGGCCGTGACCGGTCACGAGGACTGGGACTTCCTCTGGACGACAGGCGCGCCGCCGACGCAGCCCGGCGAGGATCGGGTGGTCCGGCTGACCGAGGCGGACCACCCGGCCCTGACGGCGCTGATCGACGAGGCGTTCCCGACCAGCACCGCCCGCCCCGGCGATCCGAGTGTGCGCCACTGGTACGGCATCCGCGACGCTGACCGGCTGATCGCCTGCGGCGCCGACCGCACCCGGGGTGAGGTCGGCTTCCTCGCCGGGTTGACGGTGGCACCGCGGCACCGGGGGCGCGGTCTGGGTGCGACGATCACCGCCGGGATGACCCGGGTCCTACTGGCGCGGTACGACATGGTGGCGCTGGGCGTCTACCCGAGCAACCTGGCGGCGATCCGGCTCTACCGGCGGCTCGGCTACACCGGCACGTTGCCGCTCACCTCGGTCCGCTTCGCCTGACCGTCGTCGATCCGTCGCGCCGGGTCGTCGTCCCGCCCCGGCTGACCGTCGGCCGAGGCGGCCGTCCGGGCGGCCCGCCAGGCGGGCAGGTACAGCGGCGCGGCGACCGCCAGCGCGACCGCACCGACGAGCATCGCGGTGCTCACCCCGGCCCGGTCGCCGATGAAGCCGAGCAGCACCGCGCCGACGGCAGCAGCCGGCATGGCCATCATGGAGTTCACCGAGATCACACTGGTCCGGTACGGGCCGTCGACCTGCCGATGCAGGAGCCCCATGTGCAACGGGTTCGACGCGCCGTGCACGGCATAGCAGGCGACGAAGGCGACCAGCACCCCGACCGGGCCGGCGAGCAGCCCCATGCCGACGACCGTGATCCCCTGCACGACCCGTAGCAGGGCGGCACCGGGCGCGGCGCCGAGCCAGCGGAGCAGCAGTGGGGTGGCGGCGGCGCCGCCCGCCGAGGCGAGCCACGCCGCCGTGCTGGCCGGGCCGAGCAGCGCGGCGGCCCGGTCGGCGTCTCCCACCACCTCGGCGAGGCGGACCGGCAACAGGTTCTCGAAGGTGACCATGCCGAAGCCCCAGAACAGCTCGACCGTCACCAACGCGAGCAGCACCCGGGAGCGACGCAGCAGACCGAAGGCCTCACCAACCATGCGCGGCGCCTGGCGTAACGACGATCGCAGGGCATCCGTGCCGACCGCCGAGCGCTGCTCCACCAGCAGCGCCAGCAAACCCGTCAGGGCGATCGCCTGCAACAGGAGCGCCACCACGACCGGCGTGGTGAGGGCGCTGACCGGCCCCACCGGGCCGAGAGCCACCAGGCCGCCGCTGAGCAGCGCGCCAGCGGCCATGCACAGGCCGAGGACCATGCCGGCCTGGCCCAGACCCTTCTCGTACGCGGCATCCGGGTCGACGGCGAGGGTGGAGTCGACGTACCAGGATTCGAGCGGGCCACTGTCCAGGGCACGGAACACGCCCTGCATCGCCCAGACGGTGGCCAGCAGGACCAACGAGTCGGCGACCAGCAGGAGCGCCAGCGAGGCGAGTCCGACCACGTTCGCCACCACCAGCACCGGCTTGCGGCCCAGCGCGTCGGCGAGGCCGCCGGTGGGCACCTCAAGGGCGAGCACCACCACGCCCTGCGCGGCGACGGCCAGACCGATCTGGGTGAGACTCAGCCCGCGCTCCTGCATGAGCAGGATGAACACCGGAATCAGCAGACCGACCGGCAGCCAGCGCAGACCGTGCAGAACCAGGAAGCGGCGGCGGATCTGGGTGACGGTGAGGGTGCTCATCGGGCGTCCCGGACCAGGGGAAAGCCGGCGACGAAGAGAATGACCTGCTCCGCGTCGGGCCCGGCTGGTGCGTCACGGTACCGCTTGACCACCGCCGACAACTCGTCGTTGAGCGAGCGCAACTGGGCGGGCGAGAGGGTGAGCAGCGCGTCGCTGAACTCGACGGCCTGACGCCACTCGCGCGGCCGGTCGTGCTGCACGCCCACCCAGCGCTGGGCGAACTCGGCCACGAACTGGAAATGCCTGCGCTGCACCCAGTCCGCCGCGTCCCGGGCCGGCGGGTCGTCCTCGAAGTCGGTGGGCTGCCACGAGCTGATGTCGTGGGCGGCCCGCCAGTAACGCCGGCGCCCGACGCCCTCCGCCGGCTCCTCGACGACCAACCCGACCTCGGCCAGGTGGCGCAGGTGGTAGCTGGTCGCACCGGTGTTGGTGTCGAGTTCGGCGGCCAGGTCGGTCGCGGTCGCCGGTCCGCCGATGCGCAGGGCGCCGAGCAGCTGGACACGGAGCGGATGGGCGAGTGCCCGGATCTGCCGTGCGTCGATGTGCACGACGCTCGGCGCGGCGGTGGTCGACGGCTCCTTCATGAATGCACACTAGCTGTGCACACTACCTATGCACAAGTGTTGTGCATAGGTGCCATGGATAGCCGCACCGGCTGTCCGCGACTCATCAGCAGGTGAGCAGCTCCGAGACGCCGCGCAACCGGGTGCGGAGCAGGCCGGCGGCGCGGGTGGAGTCCAGGCGTACCTGGGTGGGACGCACCACCCCGGCGGCGGCGCCGGTGGTGGTCTTCAGGCCGGCCGGGTCGATGCCCTCCCGGCGGTTCACCAGCAGGCCCAGCTCGGCCCGGCTGACCGCGTCCGGGCCCGCCACGTTGAGCGGGCCGGCGACGTCGGAGTCCACCAGTTCCAGCACGGCGGCGGCGAGGTCGCCGACGTCGATCGGGCAGCGCAGCTCGTCGCTGAACAGCGTCGCCCGACCGGCCAGCGCGTCCCGGCAGAGCTGGATCTGTTTGCTCCCCTCGCCGAGGATCAGCGAGGTACTCACCAGCACGGCACCCGGGTCGACGGCCCGCACCGCCGTTTCCGCCGCCGCCTTCGCCGCCCCGTACGGGAAGATCGGCGTGGGCGGGTCGTCGTCGGCGTACGCCTCGGGTCGCCCGGCGTGCAGGGCGTCGCTGGAGAGATGCACCAGCCGGGCCCCGACCCGGGCGGCGGCGTACGCCACGTGTGCCGCCCCGTCGGCGGTGACCGCCCAGTCGCCGTACCGGTAGGGGGTGGCGACCACGGCGTCCGGGCGTACCGCCGTGACCAGGTCGACCACCGCGGCCCGGTCGGTCACGTCCAGCCGACGCACCTCGACACCCGCCACCCCGACCTCACCGGAGTGGCACGTCCCCACCACCGTCCACCCGGCGGCAATCCCCCGCCGACAGACCTCCCGGCCCAGGAACCCACTCCCACCCACCACCAGCACCCGCACCGTGGCCCCCTCACCCACCGCCCGCTCCCGCACCTGTTGACCAAGAAGTTCGCGTCGCCAGATCGCCCAGATCATGACGCAAACTTCTTGATCAACGGGGCCGGGAGCCCGGGGGCCGGGTGGGTCAGGTGGGGTCGGCTACGGGGGCGGCGGGGCCGGCGGTGCCCTGGTGAGACGGCGGCGGCGGGGGCTTGGGCTTGGCGTCGATGCCGGCCTCGGTGCGCTGCTGGGCGGTGATGGGGGTCGGGGCACCGGTCAGCGGGTCGAAGCCACCCCGGGTCTTCGGGAAGGCGATCACCTCGCGGATCGAGTCGGCCCCGGCGAGCAGCATGCAGACCCGGTCCCAGCCGAACGCGATGCCGCCGTGCGGCGGCGGGCCGTAGCTGAACGCCTCCAGCAGGAAGCCGAACTTGTCCTGCGCCTCCTCGGGACTGATGCCGAGCAGGTCGAACACCCGCTGCTGCACGTCGCGGCGGTGGATACGGATCGAACCGCCGCCGATCTCGTTGCCGTTGCAGACGATGTCGTACGCGTACGCCAGGGCCCGGTCCGGTGCCTCCTCGAACCGGTCCATCCACTCCGCGTTGGGCGAGGTGAACGGGTGGTGTACGGCGGTCCAGCCCCCTTCGTCCGTCCGTTCGAACATCGGCGCGTCGACCACCCAGCAGAACGCCCAGGCGCTCTCGTCGACCAGGCCGGCCCGCCGCGCGATCTCGATCCGGGCCGCGCCGAGCAGTTCCTGTGCCGCACGCGTCTCCGCGCCGGCGGCGAAGAAGATCGCGTCGCCCGGCTTGGCACCGACCGCGTCGGCCAGCCCGGCCAGGTGCTCGGCCGACAGGTTCTTCGCCACCGGCCCCCGTGCCTCGCCGGTCTCGGCGTCGAGCACCACGTACGCCAGCCCCTTGGCGCCACGGGCCTTGGCCCAGTCCTGCCAGCCGTCCAGTTCCTTGCGGGTTTGGGACGCGCCACCGGGCATGACCACCGCGCCGACGTAGCCGCCCGCGTCGATGGCGGCGGCGAAGACCCGGAACTGGGTGCCGCGCAGGTAGTCGGTCAGCTCGGTCAGCTCGACGCCGTAGCGCAGGTCGGGCTTGTCCGAGCCGTACCGCGCCATCGCGTCGTGCCAGGTGATGCGCGGGATGGGCCGGGGAATCTCGTGGTCGGCCAGCTCCGACCAGAGTGCGGCGACGATCGCCTCACCGAGGTCGATCACGTCGTCCTCGGTGACGAAGGACATCTCGATGTCGAGCTGGGTGAACTCCGGCTGCCGGTCGGCCCGGAAGTCCTCGTCGCGGTAGCAGCGGGCGATCTGGTAGTACCGCTCCATCCCGCCGACCATCAGCAGTTGCTTGAACAGCTGCGGCGACTGCGGCAGCGCGTACCAACTGCCCGGCTGCAGGCGCACCGGCACCAGGAAGTCACGGGCGCCCTCCGGCGTGGACCGGGTCAGCGTCGGCGTCTCGATCTCCAGGAAGTCCCGCTCGTGCAGCACCGTGCGGGCGAGCTGGTTGGCCCGGGACCGCAGCCGCATGGCCCGCGCCGGGCCGCCGCGCCGCAGGTCGAGGTAGCGGTACCTGAGCCGGACGTCGTCGCCGGCCACCACCTGGTCGTCCACCGGCAGCGGCAGCGGCGCGGCCTCGGAGAGCACCTCCAGCTCGGCCGCCGTCACCTCGATCTCGCCGGTGGGCAGCTCCGGGTTCTCGTTGCCCTCAGGCCGCCGGGTGACCTCACCGACGACCTTGACGCAGTACTCGTTGCGCAGCGCGTGCGCGTCCTCCTCGCGCAGGACCACCTGCACCACGCCCGAACCGTCGCGCAGGTCGACGAAGATGACACCGCCGTGGTCGCGCCGGCGGGCCACCCACCCGGCGAGCGTCACCGTGGTGCCGGCGTCCGTCGCGCGCAGGCTGCCGGCGTCATGGGTACGGATCACGACGTACGTCTCCCTCGTCTTGCCCTACGTCTACTCCCCGGCATTCTGTCAGCACCTACCCGTCGACGTTTCCCGGGTGCGCGGACCAGGGCCCGGTCGACACCTGCGGTGACGGACGGGCACTCCGTCAGCGCGTCCGGCTCACGGACACGACCCTCGGGTCCGAGGAGTAGCGGCGGGCGACCTCGGCGGCGTCACCGGCGGTGGCGCCGGGATCGAACACCACCTCCAGGCACGAGGTGTACGAATCGTCGTCCAGCCCGAAGCCGGCGATCACGTGATCGGGATCGAACGGGCGGCTCTCCTGCACCAGCTCGTCGACGGCCTCGTCCGACCGCGCGCACACCACCGCCTCGGGCTGGATGCCGCCCCAGGCCAGGGCCGGAGCCGACGCGCCGATGGTGAGCAGGAGCGCCGCCGCCACGCCGATCACGGTGGCCCGCCCGAGCGCCGGCCGGCTCACCGACGAGGCCCGCAGCGCCGGCCGGCTCGACGGCAGGGCCAGCGCACCGAGAGCGGCCAGGGCGTACGCCCACAGCGCCCGCTTGTCCGCCGTGTCGTACAGGGCCAGCGCCACGACGCCGGCACCGATGGTCTGGGTGACCAGGGCGACCACCCGGAATTCCGGCCGGTCGACGACCTGTGCGGGTATCGCGGCGAGCGCACCGAGCACCAGCAGGAGCCCGACGAACCAGGAGGCGTGCCATTCCCGACGCGCGTCCACGGCGAGCAGCACCCAGGCCAGCAGCTGCCCGCCCACGAAGATCGGCGCGCGCAACCGCGCCAGGAGTCGTACGACCATCGGCCGACAGTAATCGAGGGAAGGCGATCCGGGACAGCGGTGCGGGCCGCCGGAGGAGGAATCCGGCGGCCCGCTGGCGGAGGAGGTACTCCCGGAGGCAGGTCAGAAGATGCTGACGCCGTAGCGGCTCAGCGCCTCGGTGACCGGCTGGAAGAAGGTGGTGCCGCCGGTGGAGCAGTTGCCGCTGCCGCCGGAGGTCAGGCCGAGCGCGGTGCTGCCGCTGAACAGCGAACCGCCGCTGTCGCCGGGCTGGGCGCAGATGTTGGTCCGGATCAGGCCGGAGACCGAGCCCTCGGCGTAGTTGACCGTGGCGTTGAGCGCGGTCACCGAGCCGCTACGCAGGCCGGTGGTGCTGCCGGAGCGCTGCGCCGACTGACCGACGTACGCGTTGCCGGCGCCGGTGATGTCCCGGTAGCTGCCGTTGTAGAGGTAGACGTTGCCGGCCGCGTTGCCCGAGTTGTTGTGCCGGACGATGCCGTAGTCGTTGCCCGGGAAGCTGGTGCCCGCGCGGGTGCCCAGCAGGGAGGTCTGGCCCGAGTTGCTGTACCAGCTCGACGAGATGTTGGTGCAGTGCCCGGCGGTGAGGAAGTAGTAGGTGCTGCCGCTGCGCACGTTGAAGCCGAGCGAGCAACGCCCGCCACCGCCGGCGTAGATCGCCTGGCCGCCGGAGATGAGGGTGCTCAGCGGAGCGGCCCCGGCCTCGATGCGCACCGCGCCGTTGGTGCGCGCGGCGGCGGCCTTGACCTGCTCCAGCTTGGCGCCGGTGACGGTGGTGTCGACGGAGATGACGACCTGGTTGGTGACCGGGTCGGTCCACCAGGCGGTGCCGGGGATCTTGGCCAAGCGCTCCAGCACGGCGGTGGCGCGGTTCAGCTCCGCGGCGCCGCGCTTGACGACCTTGACCTTGGCGCCGGCAGCGGCCGCCTGACGGGCGGCGGCGACGTCGGTGACGGCGACGACCATCTTGCCGCTGGCGTCGGCGTAGGCACCGGCGGCGCGGTCTCCGAGCCGGTCGGCGAGCGCGGTCGCCGCGTCGGGCGAGACGCTCCCGGGTGCCGCCTGGGCGGGGGTGCCGGCCAACACGCCGGCGACCAAGGTTCCGGCTGCGGCGACGGTGACGACACGGCGGAGCATTGACCTCGTGGGTCGCATGTAACAGCCTCCCGATATGGGGGATGAGGCCCTGTCACGTCGACAGGGACGGGGGCAGCTCGACCACCTGGGGAAATGGCCAAGCGAGGGAAAGTATTCACATATTTAAGATCGTAAGCAAGACCTGGGTATGCCCGAATTCACCCACCGGCAATCCGTAACAGGGCGGACACATACGAAGACCGGGGTGTCACACGGTCAGTACGACCTCGTGTGACACCCCGGACCAGGAGAGCGATCTCAGCGGTTACGACCGCACCGGCTCAGCTCACCAGCGGCTTGAGATCCTCACGAGGCGGCGTCCACTCCCCCGACGCGGCGGCCACCTGCTCGCCGGAACGGATGTCCTTGACCTCGTCGGGCGCGCCGTCCGCCCCCGGGAACCAGACGTACGGGATGCCGCGCCGCTGCGCGTACCGGATCTGCTTGCCGAACTTCGCCGCGCTCGGCGACACCTCGGTCGGGATGCCCCGGGAGCGCAACGCCCCCGCGACGGAGTCACTTGCCGGCCGCAGTTCCTCGTTGGTCACCGCGACCAGCACGCAGGTCGGCACCTCCCGGGACACCGACAGCGCGCCCGCGCCGAACAGCAGCCCCAGCAGGCGGGTCACCCCGATGGAGATACCCACCCCGGGGAAGCGGGCGTTGCCGGCGCTGGCCAGGTTGTCGTACCGGCCGCCGGAGCAGATCGAGCCGAAGCGCTCGTACCCGATCAGCTGCGTCTCGTAGACGGTGCCGGTGTAGTAGTCCAGACCACGGGCGATCCGCAGGTCCGCCACGCAGAGGCCCGGTGAGTGCGCGGCGGCGGTCTCCATCACCCGGACCAGTTCCTCGACCCCCTCGTCGAGCAGCGGGTGGCTCACCCCGAGCGCGCGCACGGCGTCGGCGAACGAGGCGTCCGGCGCGGCGATCTCGGCAAGTGACAGCACCGCCTTGGCCTGCGCCTCGCTCGCCCCGGCGGTGGTCGCCAGCAGCTCCGTGACCCCGGCCGGGCCGATCTTGTCGAGCTTGTCGACGGCCCGCAGCGCCGCCTCCGGGTCGGTCAGGCCGATACCCCGGTAGAAGCCCTCACAGATCTTGCGGTTGTTGACCTGGATGCGGACCGGCGGGATCGGCAACGACCGCAGCGCGTCCCCGACGACGAGCGGCATCTCCGCCTCGTGGTGCGGCGCCAGGGTGTCCCGGTTGACGATGTCGATGTCGGCCTGGACGAACTCCCGGTACCGCCCCTCCTGCGGGCGCTCGCCCCGCCACACCTTCTGGATCTGGTAGCGGCGGAACGGGAAGGCCAGCTTGCCGGCGTTCTCCAGCACGTACCGGGCGAACGGCACGGTCAGGTCGAAGTGCAGACCGAGCGCGTCGTCGCCCGCCGGGCCCTCCGGGTCGCCGTGCAGCCGGCGGATCACGTAGACCTCCTTGGAGGTCTCCCCCTTGCGCAGCAGCTGGTCCAGCGGCTCGACCGCGCGGGTCTCCAGCGGGGCGAAGCCGTACAGCTCGAAGGTCGACCGGATCCGGTCCAGGACGTACTGCTCGATCATCCGCTGGGCGGGCGTCCACTCCGGGAAGCCGGAGATGGGCGTGGGCTTGCTCATGACGTACTCCCTCGGCAGCCGCGCGCTGCGCGGCAGGGTCTGCTGGCGATGCCGCGCGGTCCGCGCGGTGCGGTCTCGACGCGGCCGTTACAGGCCGCGGCTGGGTGCCGCGGGTCGCGCGCCGCCCAACTCCGCCACCTCGGCGAGGTACGGGTTGGTGGCGCGCTCGCGGCCGATGGTGGTCGCGGGGCCGTGGCCGGGCAGCACGACGGTGTCGTCGGCCAGCGGGAGGATCTTGTCCCGCAGGCTGGTGAGCATCGTCGGCATGCTGCCACCCGGCAGGTCGGTGCGGCCGATCGACCCGGCGAAGAGCACGTCCCCGGAGAGGCAGAGCTGCTCCGCCTCCCACCGCGAGCCCGCGCCGGGCAGCCGGAAGAGCACCGACCCGCCGGTATGGCCGGGCGCGTGGTCGACGGTGATCTCCAGCCCGGCCAGGGCGAGCGTCGTACCGTCGGCCAGCTCGGCCACGTCGTCGGGCTCGGCGTACGGCAGTCGCCCGCCGAAGAGCTGGGTGAGATCCATCGACAGCGCCTTGGCCGGGTCGGCCAGCAGCTCCCGGTCGTCCGGGTGCACGTACGCGGTGATCCCGCGCGCCCCGCACACCGGCGCCACGGAGAAGGTGTGGTCCAGGTGGCCGTGGGTGAGCAGCACCGCGGCCGGGTGCAGACGATGCTCGGCGAGCAGCGCGTCGAGCCGGTCGATCACCCCGATGCCGGGATCGACCACCACGCACTGTTCCCCCGGCGCGGTGGCGACCACGTAGCAGTTGGTGCCGAAGGCGTCCGCGGGAAAGCCGGCCACGAGCACGTCCGCTCCCCTTTCCGTCGAGTCGTCCCCTCCGGGCAGCCTACCGGCGTCGAGGTCCGGCCGGCCCGGCCCGCCGCCCCCCGGGCGAGGCACTGACGGATCCCGATGCGGAAGGGCACCGACCTCGTACACCACTTTCCCAGCCGGTACCCGTACACTCTGGCGGGCGTGTGGCGTGGCACACCTGCCGCCCGACAGGTACACGACCACCGGGTGACGACCAGGGTAGAGGAAAGGGGAGCACGGGTGGCTTCCAGCAGGGACCGGCAGCGCAAACTGGCGCGGGCCAAGCTCGACCGGCAACTGGCCCGCCGGGCCGCCGCCGCCAGGCGTCGCCGACGCATCCAGGCCGGTGTCGGCACCGCCCTGATCCTGGTGCTGGTCGTCGCCGGCTCGGCGTGGGCTCTCGGCGCGTTCGACAGTGAGCCGACCGAGGACACCGCGGCCGACGAGGTCTGCCTCTGGACCCCACAGAACACCGAGGGCAACGCCAACCTCAAGGATGTCGGCGAGCCCCCGACCACCGGCCTGCCGGTCACCGGCACCCGGCCGATGACGATCGTCACCAACCAGGGCGCGCCGATCTCCGTCGAGTTGGATCTCGCCAGCGCCCCGTGCGCCGCGGCCAGCATCGCCCACCTGGCCAGCCAGTCGTTCTACGACAACACCAAGTGCCACGAGATCACCACCGACGGCGCGGTGCGCTGCGGTGACCCCAGCGGCACCGGTCTGGGCGGCCCGGCCTACTCGTTCTACAACGAGAACGTGCCGACTGCCCCGGAGGCGTCGCCGGAGCCGAGCCCGTCTCCGGACGAGCCACCGACGTACCCCAAGGGCACGGTCGCGATGATCTCGAACCCGCCCGGGGCCAACGGCAGCCAGTTCCTGATCTTCTTCAAGGACTTCACCCCGACCGAGGAACCGCAGTACCCGATCATCGGCCGGGTCACCGAGGGTCTCGACGTCGTCGAGAAGATCGGTGCCCTGCCGACGGTGGACAATGGGGCCGGGGAGAAGGTCAAGCCGGAGAACGACGACGTGGTCATCCAGAGCCTGACCGTCGGCGAGCCCGTGCTGGACCCGGCGTCGCCCGCCGATCCGGCGCCCTCGGGCACGCCGAGTCCGGAACCCTCCGGCGCGCCCGAGGCCAGCGCCAGCGCCGGCTGACCACGCGCGACCAGGAACCACCCCACCACAGCGGCATCCACATACAGTCCAGGAGGATCGAGGCGTGACGTCCACCAGAGAGCGGCAGCGCGCGGCGGCCCGCGCCCGGCTCGAGAAGGAGATGGCCGAGCGGGCCGCTCGGGCCCGTAAGCGCCGCCAGACGCAGGCGGTCGTCGGGGCCGGCGTGGTGTTGCTGCTGGTGGTCGCCGGCACGGCCTGGCTGGTCAGCAACGTGCTCGGCGACGACAGCGGCACCGACAACGCGGCCCAGGACGCCAACACGGTGCAGTGCGACTGGGTCGAGTTGCCCGAGGGTGAGCGCACCCCGCAGGTCAAGGACGTCGGGCTGCCGGACACCCAGCAGAGCACGGTTGGCGTCCAGACCATGACGATCACCACGAACCTCGGCCCGATCACCGCCCGGATCGACAGGTCCGCGGTGCCGTGCACGGCGGGCAGCTTCACCCACCTGGCCGAGCAGAACTTCTTCGACAACACCAAGTGCCACCGGCTGGTGACCGAGGGCATCAAGGTGCTCCAGTGCGGTGACCCGAGCGCCACCGGCGAGGGCTGGCGGGACACCGACGGCACCGGCGGCCCGAGCTACCGGATGGTGGAGGAGAACCTGCCGGCCGACAAGCGACCGCCGTACCCGGAGGGCGTCATCGCGATGGCCAACTCGGGTCAGCCGGCCAGCAGCGGCAGCCAGTTCTTCATCGTGTACGGCGACTCGCCGCTGGACCCGAACTACACCGTCCTCGGCACGATCACCGGTGGGATGGACATCGTCAAGGACGTCGCGGCGGCCGGCGACGACGGCGCGTTCGCCCAGCAGGCCGGCGGCGGTCACCCCAAGAAGGAGGTCGTCATCACCGACCTCACCATGACCGACGCCTGACCTCCGCACCAACCCACGAAGCGCCCGCCGGCAGTCCCGGCGGGCGCTTCCCTGTCCCCACGCCGCGTCCGCCTCCGTTGATCATGAAGTTGTTACCCACGACACGCCGTGCGGGTGACAACAACTTCATGATCAACGCGGGTGGGTGGTGGGTGGGAGGGGATGGGTTAGGCGCCGGAGGTTACGCGGTAGGCGTCGAAGACGCCGTCTACCTTGCGTACGGCCGCCAGCAGGTGGCCCAGGTGTTTGGGGTCGGCCATCTCGAAGCTGAACCGGCTCACCGCCACCCGGTCGCGGGTGGTGGTGACGGTGGCGGAGAGGATGTTGACCCGCTCCTCGGAGAGCACCCGGGTGACGTCGGCGAGCAGCTTGTGCCGATCGAGCGCCTCCACCTGGATCGCCACCAGGAACGTCGAGGCGGAGGTCAGCTTCCAGTTGACCTCGACCACCCGCTCGCCCTGGGCGCGCAGGTCCTCCGCGTTGGCGCAGTCGTCGCGGTGCACGCTGACCCCGCCGGATCGGGTCACGAAACCGAAGACCGAGTCCGGCGGCACCGGGGTGCAGCAGCGGGCCAGCTTGATCCACACGTCGCTGACGCCGCGTACGACCACACCCGGGTCGTGGCTGGAGGCGCGGCTGCGCGGCGGGCGGGTGGCCACGGCGGTCTCGGCGATGTCCTCCGCCGCGCCCTCCTCGCCGCCGTAGGAGGCCATCAGCTTCTGCACCACCGACTGGGCGGAGACCTGGCTGTCGCCGACCGCCGCGTACAGCGACGCCACGTCGGCCAGGTGCAGGTCCCGGGCGATGGCCATCAGGTTGTCGGAGGTGAGCATCCGCTGCAACGGCATGCCCTGCTTGCGCATCGCCTTGACGATGGCGTCCTTGCCCTCCTCGATCGCCTCCTCGCGGCGCTCCTTGTTGAAGTACTGCCGGATCTTCGTCCGCGCCCGGGGGCTCTTGACGAAGCCGAGCCAGTCCTGGGTCGGGCCGGCGGTGTCGGACTTGGAGGTGAAGATCTCGATCACGTCGCCGTTGGACAGCGTCGACTCCAGCGGCACCAACTTGCCGTTGACCCGCGCCCCGATGCACTTGTGCCCCACCTCGGTGTGCACCGCGTACGCGAAGTCCACCGGCGTCGAACCCGTCGGCAACGGGATCACGTCGCCCTTCGGGGTGAAGACGTACACCTCCTGGCTGGACAGGTCGAACCGCAACGCGTCCAGGAACTCGCTCGGGTCGGCGGCCTCCCGCTGCCAGTCCAGCAACTGCCGCAGCCAGGTCATCTCGTCGATGTGCGCCGGCGGGCCGACGATCTGGGTGCCCTTGTGCTCCTTGTACTTCCAGTGCGCCGCGATGCCGAACTCCGCCGTACGGTGCATCGCGTACGTGCGGATCTGCATCTCCACCGGCTTGCCGGTCGGCCCGATCACCGTGGTGTGCAGCGACTGGTACATGTTGAACTTCGGCATGGCGATGTAGTCCTTGAACCGGCCCGGCACCGGCTGCCAGTTCGCGTGGATCACCCCCAGCGCGGCGTAGCAGTCCCGCACCGTGTCGACCAGGATCCGCACACCCACCAGGTCGTAGATGTCGTTGAAGTCGCGCCCCCGCACGATCATCTTCTGGTAGATCGAGTAGAGGTGCTTCGGTCGGCCGGTCGTCTCCGCCTTGATCTTGGCGGCCTTCAGGTCGGTCTGCACCTTCTGGGTCACCTGCCGCAGCAACGCCTCCCGCTGCGGCTGGTGCTCCCCGATCAGCCGGTTGATCTCCTCGAACCGCTTCGGGAACAACGTCCCGAACGCCAGATCCTCCAGCTCCCACTTGATGGTGTTCATACCGAGCCGGTGGGCCAGCGGAGCGAGGATCTCCAGCGTCTCCTTCGCCTTCTGTTCCTGCTTCGGACGCGGCAGGAAGGTGAGCGTCCGCATGTTGTGCAGCCGGTCGGCCAACTTGATCACCAGGACGCGTGGATCCTTGGCCATGGCGACGACCATCTTGCGGATCGTCTCGGCCTTCGCCGCGTCGCCCAACTTGACCTTGTCGAGCTTGGTCACCCCGTCGACCAGCAGCGCGACCTCACCACCGAAGTCGGACCGCATCTGGTCGAGGGTGTACTCGGTGTCCTCGATGGTGTCGTGCAGCAGCGCCGCCACCAGCGTGGTGGTGTCCATGCCCAGGTTCGCCAGGATGGTCGCCACCGCCAGTGGGTGGGTGATGTAGGGGTCGCCGGACTTGCGGTACTGCCCGGAGTGCCAGCGCGCCGCCGTGTCGAAGGCCCGCTGCAACAGCCGCGCGTCGGCCTTGGGGTGATTCTCCCGGTGTGACGCGATAAGCGGCTCCAGCACCTCACTGACCTGCGAGGACTGCCACGGCGCGTTGAACCGGGCGAGCCGTGCCCGGACCCGCCGCCCGGTGGGCGCGTGGGACAGGCCGAAGCCACCGGCCGCCGAGGAATCGCCGGCGTCGGCGGCCGGACGAACCGGCTCGTCGGTCTGCTGCGCCGCCGCCCCCGACCCGCCGTCCGGCGCCGCCGCGGCGCCGTTGCGGTCGGTCAGCGAGCCCTCCGCGTCACCTGTCGGGTGCACCGTGCCCTCCACCGGAGGAACGACCTCGTGGGACACCGGCCTCCTCACCGCTCGCCGAGACGACACCGACCGTGCGCCGGCCGGTCTGGTCTAGCGCCGCTCAGACGGGTAACCGCCCGGTCAGCAATGGGCAATGCTACCCCCACCCGGAGGGCCGTGCCGCTCCGCCGGACGGTCGGTGCCGGGCCCGTCCGAGGTCGCCGCCGCCTCAAACGGTCAACAGGGCATGCACGGGACGCGGGGCCAGCCGGTCGCGCCCGCCGAGGAACGACAGCTCCAGCAGCACGGTGCAGCCCGCCACGGTGCCGCCCGCCCGCTCCACCAGGTCCAGCGTGGCCGCGGCCGTGCCACCGGTGGCGAGCACGTCGTCGACCACCAGCACCCGGTGTCCGGCGGTGAAGGCGTCCTGGTGCACCTCGAGCGTGGCCTCGCCGTACTCCAGTTCGTAGGAGGCGGCGTACGCCGGCCGGGGCAACTTGCCGGCCTTACGCACCGGCACCACCCCGACCCCCGTCGCGTACGCGATCGCGGCGGCGACCACGAAGCCCCGCGCCTCGATGCCGACCACGGCGTCGAAGGACTCCCGCCCGTGGTACGCGACGATCCCGTCGATCACGTCCCGGAAGGCGGCACCGTCGGCGAACAACGGCATCAGGTCCTTGAACATGACGCCGGGCTTGGGGAAGTCGGGCACGTCGAGCACCCGGCTGGCCACCAGTCGGGCCATCTCCGGCCCGCTGTCCCCGCGTACCCCGGTGCTGTGGGTCTCCGTCACGGCAGTTCCGCTTCCCTTCCACACGACGACGGCGGCGTCCCGCACACTGCTCGCACAGCATGCAGGACGCCGCCGGTACCTGTTCCTACCGGGTCGCCCCGGGCGTCCTCAGCGTCGCTTTCCGCCGCCCGGACGGTTGCCACCACCGGGACGGCCGCCCCGGGCACCGCCGGAACGCTTGCCCGCCGGCCGGGCGCCCACCTTCGGCGCGGCGGCACCGGCGAGGGCGCCGGTCTCCGCGGTGACCGGCTCCTCGTCCCGCTCGACCGGGCGCGGCGTACCAGCCGCCTTGGCCGGGGTTTCGCCCCGGCCGGCCGTGGACCGTCGGGCCAGCACCCGCTTGTTGTGCGCCTGGATCCGCGGGTCGCGGTTCTTCAGCACCACCAGCAGCGGGGTGGCCAGGGTGATCGAGGTGAGGAAGGCCATCGCCATACCGACGAAGAGCACCAGGCCGAGGTCCTTCAGGGTGCCGGCACCGAGCAGGCCGGCACCGATGAACAGGATGCCGCCGACCGGGAGCAGGGCGACCACCGAGGTGTTGATCGACCGCATCAGGCTCTGGTTCACGGCCAGGTTGGCCGCCTCGCCATAGGTCTGGTTGTTGTTCGCGGTGATGCCTCTGGTGTTCTCCTGCACCTTGTCGAAGACCACCACCACGTCGTACAGGGCGAAGCCCAGGATGGTGAGGAATCCGATGATCGTCGACGGAGTGACCTCGAAGCCGACGATCGAGTAGAGGCCGGCGGTGAGGATCAGGTTCATCACCAGGGCGAAGATCGCCCCGACCGCCATCTGCCACTCGAACCGCAGGACCAGGTAGACCGTCACCAGCGCCAGGAAGATCACCAGACCGAGCAGGGCCCGGTTGGTCACCTGGCTGCCCCACGCCTCGCTGACCCGGTTGCTGGCGATCTCCGCCGGGTCGATGTTGAACACCTGACCCAGCTCGGTCCGGACCGCCTCGGCCTGCTCGGCGTCCAGTTCGGTGGTGCGCAGCTCGTAGAACTCGCCACCGCCACCGCCGACCTCCTGGGTGGTGACCACCCGGCCACCCTCACCCGCGGTGGCCAGCACCTCGCCCGCCCGGTCCTCCACCTGCTCCAGGGTGCCGACGCTGGTCGGCACCTGGAAGGAGTTGCCGCCGGCGAACTCGATGCCGAGGCTGAAGCCCCGGAAGATGACGCTGCCGAGCGCGATCAGCACCAGCACGGCGGCGACGGTGAACCACATCTTGCGCCGGCCGACGATGTTGAGGCCGGCCTCACCTCGGTAGAGGCGGGCTGCCAGACCAGTCTCAGCCATCTCAGGCCTCCTTGACACGCTGGTTGCGGGACGACGGGGCCGGCTCCGACGACCGGGCCGGCAACGCCCGGCCCAGGCCGCTGACCCGTGGGGACAGGAACGCCTTGGTACGGGCGAACATCGTCATGATCGGGTGCCGGAAGAGGAAGACCACGAGCAGGTCGAGCACCGTGGCCAGGCCGAGGGCGAAGGCGAAGCCCTTCACCGTGCCGACCGAGACGATGTAGAGCACCAGCGCCGACATGATCGTGATCGCGTTGGCGGAGATGATCGTCCGGCGGGCCCGGACCCAGGCCCGGGGTACCGCGCTACGCGGACTGCGGCCCTCCCGGATCTCGTCCTTGAGGCGTTCGAAGTAGATGACGAACGAGTCCGCCGCCACACCGAGCGAGACGATGATGCCGGCGATGCCGGCGAGGGTGAGCGTGAAGCCGATCTGCCGGCCGAGCACCACCAGGGCGCCGAAGAGCAGCAACGCCGACAGCACCAGGCTCAGGAAGATCACCGAGCCGAGCAGCCGGTAGTAGAAGAACGAGTAGATGATGACCAGCAGCATGCCGATGCCGGCCGCCAGCAGACCGGCCCGCAGGTGGCTGGCGCCCAGGGTCGCGGTGACGTTCTGCTGCTCCTGCGCCTCGAAGGTGACCGGCAGGGCGCCGTAGCTGAGGTAGCCGGCCAGCTCGCTGGCCTCGGCGTTGCTGAAGTTGCCGGTGATCTGGGAGTTGCCGGTGAGCACACCCTGGATCTGCGGCGACGAGATGATCTTGTTGTCCAGCACCACGGCGACCCGGCACTTGCCCTCGTCGCCGAGCGCGGACGCGTCGCACGCCTGGCCCTCGTTGTTGAACGCCTCGCGGGTCAGCGCGGTCCACTTGTCCTGGCCCGAGCTGGTGAAGTTCAGGCTGACCACCCACTGGCTGGTCTGGTCGCGCACCGCGTTGGCGTCGGAGACGTCGGTGCCGAGCACCTTCGCCACGTCCAGCAGGTTCTTGGCGTACCCGCCCTCGCAGGCGACGACCTGCTGCTCCGGGTCGGAGATGGACGCCGGGGGCCGTTCGTCGAGTTGGGCGCAGCTGATCGTCGGCACGTTGAACTGCATCTGCGCCGGCAGCACCGCGACCTCGCGGCCACTGAGCTCGCCGAACGGCTTGAGCTTCTCGGCCAGCGACGGGTCGGCGCTCAGGTCGGCCGGCGCCTGCAACCCGCTCGCCGCGGCCCACGCCTCGGCGCCGACCTTCTGCTCGACGGCCCGGCGCTGCTCCTCGATGCTCTGCGGCACCTCTTCGCTCGCGGTGGGCGACGGGGTCGCCGACGGCGTCGGCGTCGGCGCGCCACCGCCCTGGCCACCGGCGTCCGGCGACGAGGTGGCCTCGGCGTCGGGCGTGGGGCTCGCGGAACCGGACGGGGTGGCCTCGGGGCTCGGGGAGCCGGACGGGGTCGCCGAGGGGCTTCCGGTCGGTGCCGGCGACGGGATCGAGCCGCTGCCGTCGGCGATCTTCAGCACCTTCCGGAAGCGCAGCTCGGCGGCGCTGCCGACCTCGTTGAGTTCGCGGTTCTCGCCGGGCAGGGAGACGACGATGTTGCGGTCGCCCTCGGTGACCACCTCGGCCTCGGCCACACCGTACGCGTTGACCCGGCTCTCGATGATCTGGCGGGCCCGCTCCAGGTTCTCCGCCGTCGGGGCCCGGCCGTCGAGGGTGTTGGTGGCCTCCAGCGTGAGCCGCGTGCCGCCGACCAGGTCAAGACCGAGGCGGGGTTCGAGCCGGTCCTTCCAGCCACCGCTGGCGCCGCCCGAGAAGAACACCAAAAGATAGAGGACGACGAAGATGGCCCCGAGCACGGCCAACTGCCGTCCCGGGCGCATCTGTCCCTGAGGTGGTGCCACGGCTGTCCTGTCTCCCTGTGGTCACGCCGCCGCGGGCGCGGCGGCGGGTCGGCCGGAGTCCCAGGCCGGCGGTCTGCCTACCTGACGGCGCCCGGGCTGACGCCGCCCGGGTGGTCGACGCGCACGCGTGGACCGGGTACGAGCCGGCGCGCCGACGCCCGACGTCGGCCTGCTATCCAATTGTCTCAATGCGCGGATCGGGGATGGTACCCGCTCGGGGACGCGTGCGGGCACCTCCCGTCCGAGCCGCCGGTGGACCGGCAACCCGGTTGGGACTCGACGTCAGTCCTTGACGGAGTCGGACTCCTCGGCGGGCGACTCGACCGGGCGCTCGACCGGGGTGACCACCCGGGCGATCGCCGGACGGGCGTAGCGGGTCTGCACTCCGGGAGCGACCTCCAGCAGGACGCTGTCGTCCTCGACACCGGTGACCGTGCCGTAGAGGCCGCCGATGGTGACCACCTCGTCGCCCACGGAGAGGTTGGCCTGCATCGATTCGGCCTCGCGGCGGCGCTTCTGCTGCGGACGGATCATCATGAAATACATGACGCCGAAGAGCAGAGCGATCATGAGGATCGGCGTGAAGCCTCCCGCTCCGCCGCCATCTGCTGCGTAGTGCACGGTTGTCGACCTTCCCATTGGCCGCCGCACCGGCGCGTCGGCGCCGCAACGGAGGCGGATTTTCACGTCCTGTACAGACCGCGGCGAGTCTAGTCGCTCTATCTGGGAACGCCGAATGCGGCACAGATCACGAACGGATCACGGCTCGCCGCCGTCCAGGGAGAACAGATCGGGCACGGTAGGAGCTTCTGCGGCAAATGTACCATTCGGTGGCGTACGGCCCAGATGGTGCCAGGCGGCCTCGGTGGCCACCCGCCCCCGGGGCGTACGCGCCAGCAGCCCGGCCCGCACCAGGAACGGCTCACAGACCTCCTCGACCGTGTCCGGCTGCTCCCCCACCGCCACGGCCAGCGTCGACAGGCCGACCGGACCACCCCGGAACGAGTCCACCAGCGCGGTCAGCACCGCCCGGTCGAGCCGGTCCAACCCGAGGGCGTCCACGTCGTACACGGTCAGGGCCGCCTGCGCGGTCGCGACGGTGACCACGCCGTCGGCGCGTACCTCGGCGAAGTCCCGCACCCGGCGCAGCAGCCGGTTGGCGATCCGGGGCGTGCCCCGGGACCGGCCGGCGATCTCCGCCGCCCCGTCCTCGGTGATCGGCACCCCGAGGATGCGGGCCGAGCGGTGCAGCAGCGTCTCCAGGTCGGCCGGCGAGTAGAAGTCCAGGTGCGCCACGAAGCCGAACCGGTCCCGCATCGGGCCGGTGAGCAGACCCGACCGGGTGGTCGCGCCGACCAGCGTGAACGGCTCCACGTCGAGCGGGATGGCGGTGGCCCCGGGCCCTTTGCCAACCACCACGTCGACCCGGAAGTCCTCCATCGCGCTGTAGAGCAGTTCCTCCGCCGGCCTGGCGATCCGGTGGATCTCGTCGATGAAGAGCACGTCGCCCTCGGCCAGGCTGGTCAGGATCGCCGCCAGGTCACCGGAGCGTTCGATGGCCGGCCCGCTGGTCACCCGGATGCCGGTGCCCAACTCGGCGGCGACGATGTTGGCGAGGCTGGTCTTGCCCAGGCCCGGCGGGCCCGAGAGCAGGATGTGGTCGGGCGGCGAGCCGCGCCGCATGGCGCCCTGAAGTAGCAGGTCGAGCTGGTCGCGAACCCGGTCCTGGGCGATGAACTCGGACAGGCGCTTCGGCCGGACGCTGACCTCCGCGTCCAGCTCCGCGTCGCTGACGTACGCCGAGACCAGGTTCTCGTTGCTCATCGGGTCCGACCCAGCAGCCGGATCGCCTGCTTCAACAGCACCGGCACCGGCGGGGTGGGACCGTCGACGGTCTCGGCGACGGCGGCGACCGCCTGGTCGGCCTGGCCGGCCGTCCAGCCGAGCCCGATCAACGCCTGGCGGACCTGGTCCGGCCAGGCGCCGCCGGTCACCCCGGCCGCGCCGTCGGCGCCCACCGGCACCGGGCCGATCCGGTCGCGCAGCTCCAGCACCAGCCGTTCGGCACCCTTCTTGCCGATGCCCGGGACCCGGGTCAGCGCCGCCGTGTCGGCGTTGGCGATGGCCTTGCGTACCGCGTCGGGGGTGTGCACCGCGAGCACCGCCTGGGCCAGCCGCGGACCGACGCCACTGGCGGTCTGCAACAGCTCGAACAGCGCCTTGGCGTCGTCGTCGGCGAAGCCGTAGAGGGTGAGCGAGTCCTCCCGGACGACGAGGCTGGTGGCCAGCCGGGCCGGCTGACCGACCCGCAGGTCGGCGAGGGTGCCGGGGGCGCACTGCACGGCCAGGCCCACGCCGCCGACCTCGATCACCGCGTGGTCCGGGCCGGTGCCGGTCACCACGCCACGCACACTGGCGATCATCTCGCTCCTCCTCGTCTGACCCGGTCCGCCGCGGCGGCCAGTTTGGACCGGGTGCCGCCACGCCACACGTGGCAGATGGCCAGCGCGAGGGCGTCCGCGGCGTCCGCCGGCCGGGGCGGCTCGGGCAGCCGCAGCAGTCGGGTGACCATCGCGGTCATCTGTGCCTTGTCCGCCTGACCGGAACCGGTCACCGCGGCCTTCACCTCGCTCGGGGTGTAGGTCTGCACCGGCAGCCCGGCGCGCGCCCCGGCCAGCACCGCTATCCCGCTGGCCTGGGCGGTGCCCATCACCGTTCGCACGTTGTGCTGGCTGAACACCCGCTCCACGGCCACGCTGTCCGGCCGGTGCTCGGCGACCAGCTCGGTCAGCGAACGGTCCAGGTGCAGCAGGCGGGTGGGCAGCTCGTCGGCCGGGTCGGTGTAGACCACGTAGTAGGCGATGAGCGTGCAGGGCCGGCCGGGCACCCCCTCGACCACGCCGACGCCGCACCGGGTCAGTCCCGGATCGACGCCGAGCACCCGCACGCCGCCTCCCTCCAGCCGCCGGACAGTACGTGTGTTCGACACCCTACCGATGCCGCTACCACGGCGCGTCGCGGGACACGCCCCGCCCCGGCGCGACCGGGACGACCGGGCGGCCACGCGGAACCGCGACCGCCGTGGCGACCGCGGCGCAGATGTAGCGGACGACCACACAGTACGGCGGGAGTATGTGCCGCCATCCCATGTGCGCCCGACCACACAGCTCGTAACTTCATGCGCCATGACGGCAGAACCCGTGGCGGTCCCCCACGTCGTGAACGTCGACCTGACCGGTCGTACCGCCCTCGTCACGGGCGGGGGCGGTGGCATCGGCCGGGCCTGCGCCCTGCGGCTGGCCGCGGCCGGCGCCACGGTCGTGGTGGTCGACCGCAACGTCGAGGCGGCCAAGCTGGTGGCCGCCGAGGCCGGCGGCCGGGCCGAGGGGGTGGACCTCGCCGATCCGGCGGCGGTGGACGCGCTGGACGCCGACGTCGACATCGTGGTCAACAACGCCGGGCTGCAACACGTGGCGCCGCTCCAGGATTTTCCGGTCGAGCGTTTCGAATACATCCAGCGGGTGATGGTGGAGGCGCCGTTCCTGCTGATCCGGCGGGCGTTGCCGCACATGTATGCCCGTGGCTGGGGCCGGATCGTGAACATCTCCTCGGTGCACGGGCTGCGCGCCTCGCCGTACAAGGCGGCGTACGTCTCGGCGAAACACGCGTTGGAAGGGCTGTCGAAGGTGGTGGCGCTGGAGGGCGCGGCGCACGGGGTGACGGCCAACTGCATCAACCCGGCGTACGTGCGTACCGCGCTGGTGGAGAGCCAGATCGCCGACCAGTCGACCGCTCACGGCATCCCCGAGTCCGAGGTGATCGAAAAGATCATGTTGGCCCGCGCGGCGGTCAAGCGGCTGATTGAGCCGGAGGAGGTGGCGGAACTGCTGGCCTACCTCTGCTCGCCGCCGGCGGGCTTCCTCACCGGTGCCTCGATCGCGCTCGACGGGGGTTGGACGGCGAACTGACGCCGGCCACCCGCAGAATGTCGGTCATGTCCTCGCCGGTGGAGTTCCTGGAACTGCTCGCCCGGGAGGCCGCCGCGGTCGAGTTCGAGGGACCGCTGGTCGCCGCCCGCTCGGCCGGGCTGCCCGCCGAACGCCTCGCCGAGTTGGAACAGGCCAAGACGGTGGCGCTGCGCGTGCGGGCGCTGCTGGAACGTCGCCGCCGTCGGGAGAGCGAGCTGTCCGGCCTGTACGACACGGTCAGCGACCTGGCCGGGCTGCGCGACCTGGACGAGGTGCTGCGGGCGATCGTGCACCGGGCCCGGCACCTGCTCGGCGCGGACGTCGCCTACATGACGCTCGACGACGCCGAGCGCGGCGACACCTACATGCGGGTGACCGACGGATCGGTCTCCGCCCGGTTCCAACGGCTCCGGCTGCCCATGGGCGCCGGGCTCGGCGGCCTGGTGGCCCAGTCCAGCGCCCCCTACGTGACCGCGAACTATCCGCAGGACGAGCGGTTCCACCACACCCGCGAGATCGACGCCGGGGTGGGCGAGGAAGGGCTGGTCGCCATTCTCGGGGTGCCGCTGCGACTCGGCTCGACGAGCATCGGCGTGCTCTACGCGGCCAACCGTTCGGCCCGGCCGTTCGCCCGCGAGGAGGTGGCGCTGCTGCTCTCCCTGGCGGCCCACGCCGCGGTGGCGATCGACACCGCGCGGCTGCTGGCCGAGACCCGCTCGGCGTTGGCGGAGCTGTCGTCGGCGAACACCACGATCCGGGCGCACAGCAGTTCGGTGGAGCGGGCCGCGGCGGCGCACGACCGGATGACCGCGCTGGTGTTGCGCGGTGGCGGGGTGGAGGACGTGGCCTCAGCCGTCACCGACGTGCTCGGTGGCGCGCTGCTGGCGCTGGACGCCGAGGGACGGCGGCTGGCCCAGGTCGGTGAGATCGACGAGCCGGACCGGGCGGAGATCCTGGCGGCGGTCGCGGCGTCGCGGACCGAGGGGCGCAGCGTACGCCGGGGTGCGTTGTGGTACGCGGCCGTGGTGGCCGGCGCGGAGAACCTGGGCGTACTGGTGCTGCGTCCCGACGACGAGCCGGCCGACGCCGACCAGCGGATCCTGGAGCGGGCGGCGCTGGTGACCGCGCTGCTGCTGCTGTTCCGGCGTACCGTCGCCGAGGCGGAGGGACGGGTCCGGGGCGAGCTGCTCGACGATCTGATCGCCCGGCCGCTGCGGGACACCGACGCGCTGCGCAGCCGGGCCCGTCGGCTGGGCGTGGACCTGGACGCACCGCACGTGCTGGTGGTCGTCGGCGACGACGCCATCGCGGCGACCGGTTCCGCCCGGCAGCGGGTGCTCTCCTGGGCCACCACGTACGCCTCGACCCGGGGTGGCCTGGCCGCGGCGCGCGACGGCCGGGTGGCGCTGATGCTGCCCGGTCAGGACGCCGGTGGCAGCGCCCGGGCGGTGGCCCGGGACCTGTCCCGGATCACCGGGCGACCGGTGACCGCGGGAGCCAGCGGCCCGTCGACGGGCCCGGCGTCGCTGGCCGCCGCCTTCCGGGAGGCGGACCGGTGCCTGACCGCGCTCGGCGCGCTGGGCCGGGCCGGGCAGGGGGCGAGCAGCGCCGAGCTGGGTTTCGTCGGGCTGCTGCTGGGTGCCGTCGACGACGACGGCGACGCCGACGTGAGCCGGTTCCTCGGCACGACCATCGGGCCGGTGCTCGAATACGACGCCCGCCGGGGCACCGCGTTGGTGCGGACCCTGGAGGCGTACTTCGGGGTGGGCGGCAGCCTGGCCCGGGCCGCCGAGCAGTTGCACGTGCACGTCAACACGGTGACCCAGCGCCTGGAGCGGGTCGGGCAGTTGCTCGGTGCCGACTGGCAGCGACCGGATCGGGCCCTGGAGGTGCAGCTGGCGTTGCGCCTGCACCGGCTGCGTACGCCGGCCGGCTGAGGACCGCGGGACACCTCGCCGGCGACTGCGGTGGGCACCGTGGCCGGCAGCGGTGGGCGCCGTGGCCGGCAGCGGCCACGACGTGCGGCTCAGCGGGTGCGGATACCAGCCAGGACGGCGTCCACGACCCGCTCCGGCAGGTTCGCCTCGTCGAGATCCGGGTTCCAGTTCAACACCCGCTGGATCAGCATCGGCCCGGTGAGCATCGCCATCGTCACCTCGATGTCGATGTCGGCGCGCAGCTCACCCTCGCGGACGCCACGGCGCAGCACCTCCCGCATCGCGGCCCGGCGGGGCTCCACGATGCTCTGGTAGAACGCGTACTGCTCGGGGCTGCGTTTCATCTCCGGCACCAGACAGGGCATGATCTGCGCCGCGCGCGGGTCGACGTTGTGGCCGATTGCGGTCACCAGCGTGATCAGGTCTTCGCGGACGGACCCTCCGGACGGCTGCGGAGGATCGCCCTTGAGGCGACGCAACGCGTCGAGCAGCAGCGCGTCCTTACCCGGCCAGCGGCGGTAGATGGTCGCCTTGCCCACCCCGGCCCGCGCGGCGATCGCCTCGACCGAGATCGTCTCGATGGTGCTGCCCTCGGCGAGCAGATCCAGGGTGGCCTCGATGATCGCCTCGTCCGCTCGGACGCTGCGTGGCCGCCCGGGTGGTCGTGCGGCGTCCGCCGTGCTGGTCATCCACTCATTGTCCCTGCCCGGACGCGGCGGCGGCCAACCCGGGTCCGCCGATCGTCGCCGGCCCGCCGGTGCTGGCCCGGCCGGGCAGGAAGCGCAGGGCCACCAGGATGCCGGCCGCGACGACCAGCGCGGCCAGCGTGGCCGACAGATGCATGGCCGAGACGAAGGAGTCGTTGGCCGCCGCGACCAGTCGCGGACCCGCGGGACCGAGCTGACCGGCTGCGGCGTACGCGCCGGCGATGGACTCGCCGGCCGCTGCGTCGGCTGCCGGCGGCAGATCCACCAGGGCCGGTTCGATCCCGGTGCGGTAGCCGGCGGCCAGCACCGAGCCGATCACCGCGACGCCGAGCGCGGCGGCCACCTGCCGGATGGTGTTGCTGATCGCGGAGCCCACGCCGGCCTTCTCCCGGGGCAGGGCCGACATGATCGATTCGGTCGCCGGCGGCATGATGTTGGCCATCCCGACGCCCTGCAGGAAGAAGGCGAGCAGCACCAGCCAGATGGGCGTGGCGACGTCGACGAAGGCGAACGCGCCCAACGCCACCGAGGTCAGCACCAGCCCCACCACCGCCACCGCCCGGCCGCCGTACCTGCGGACCATGGTGGCGCTGCGCGGGGCGAAGACGAGTTGGGCGACCGCGAAGGGCAGGAAGAGCAGGCCGGTCTCGAGCGGGCTGTAGCCGCGCACCAGTTGCAGGTAGAACGAGCTGAAGAACAGCACACCCATCGCGGCGAAGAAGACCAGCCCGATCATCGCCACCGGGGCGGCGAACCGGGGTACCCGGAACAGTCGGACGTCGAGCGCCGGGTGACTGCTGCGTCGCTCGTACCGGACGAACCAGGCCAGCACCGCGACGCCGCCGAGGATCGAGGCCCAGACCAGGGGTCGACCGAAGCCGTGCTCGCCGCCGTCGATGATGCCGTAGGTGAGGGCGACCAGACCGACCACGGAGAGCAGCACACCGAACGCGTCGACGCGGCCCGGTTCGGGATCGCGTGACTCGGGCACCAGCGACGCGACCAGGATGACGCCGAGCGTTACCACCGGCACGTTGATCAGAAAGACCGAGCCCCACCAGTAGTGTTCCAGCAACAGTCCGCCGAGGACCGGCCCGATGGCCACCGCCAGACCGACCGCGCCGGCCCAGATGCCGATGGCGCGTCCTCGCTCCCGGGGGTCGAAGACGTTGGAGATGATCGACAACGTCGCCGGCATGATCGCTGCGCCGCCGACCCCCATCAGGGCCCGGGCCGCGATCAACTGGCCGGGAGTCTGCGCGTACGCCGACAGCAGTGACGCCAGGCCGAAGAGCGCGAGCCCGATCAGCAGCATCCTGCGGCGGCCGGCCCGGTCCCCCAACACGCCGAAGGTGAACAGCAGCCCGGCGAAGACCAGGGTGTAGGAGTTGATCGACCACTCCAGCTCGCCCTGGCTCGCCCCGAGCCCGTGCACCGGGTCGGCGAGGGTGCGTAGCGCGACGTTGAGGATGGTGTTGTCGAGGACGACCACGAGCAGGCTGATCACCAGCACCCCGAGGATCGCCCACCTCCTCGGATGTCCGGTGTTCTCGCTCGGCTGCATCTGCGCCCCCCGATTTCGAGTCGGTCCCGTCCGCGTCGACGTTCAGCGTAGGGCATTTACGATACGGCACGGATCCGTATCGGTATGACCCATGTCACGAGGCGGCTGACGACCGGACGCGCACCTGCCCGCCTACAGCACCCGGAGGGCGGCGGAGAGCGAGTCGAGCCGCGTCACCGGCGGGGTGGGCGGGTCGACCCAGCCCGGCCCGGCGGCGTACACCCGGACCGCCGGGAAGTCCCGGGCGAAGCGGCCGATGCGGTACGACCGGCCGGTCACCGGCGACTGGGACCAGACGGCTACGGTGTGCGGTCGGGCCCGGTCAACGGCGCTGGCCAGCGCCGTCCACGGCAGCGCCGGCCCGACCAGCAGGCTGCCCCGGCCACGCTCCCGCAACCCGGCGGCGAGCGCGTGCAGCCCGAGACAGTGTTCCTCCTGCTCCACCCCGGCCAGCAGCACGCCGTCGGCGGGCGGGCCGGCTGCCGGATCGCGGCGGAACACGTCCAGACCGACCCGGACGCCCTCGGACAGGGCGTGCTCGACGGCGATCCCGGCGGGGGTACACCCGTTCCGCGCGGTGAGCACCGGCACGCAGACGTCGTCCCACAGCCGCTCCACTCCCCACTCCTCGGCCAGCTCGACGACCAGCGCGGCGGTCCGGTTGCCGTCGAACTCCTCGGCGGCGGCGGTCAGGCGCTTGCGCGCGATCTGCACGACCTCGGCCGGCATCGGTACCCCAGACACCAGACTTCCTCCCAGTGGACAGGTCTCCACCGGGGGATTCGTTCGGTGGCCCCGCCACGGATGCGCCCGCGACGACCTTGACCCGGACGGCTACGTTGATGATCAACTCAGCAAGCGCCGTCACCGGAAAGGTCCCGCCATGCCCTTCGGCTTCATCCTGGCCATCGTCGCCGCCGTCGTCGCGATCGTCGCCGCCGCCGTCGCCCTGTTCAGCTCGCAACGCCAGGTGCGGCAGATCGGCGTCCTGACGGCGGTCGGCGCCCTGGCCGGCACGGCGATCCTCACCGTCGCGTCGAGCGCCCACTCGGTGCCGATCCGCTCGGTCGGCATCGTCACCAGCTTCGGCAAGCCGACCGGTGAGGTCACCGGTTCCGGCCTGAAATGGGTCACCCCGTGGCAGCGGGTCGGCGAGTGGGACGCCGGGCGGCAGAAGTACGACCACATCGGCAACGACAAGTGCGTGCGGGTACGTACCGGCACCCTCGCGGACGCGTGCGTCGAGGTGCTGGTCGAGTGGCAGGTCCAGCCCGAGAACGCACCGCAGCAGTTCATGGACTACAAGGGTGACTTCGAGAGTTTCCGGGGGCAGCGGGTCGGCGTCCAACTCGACAGCGCGGTCAACGACGCCTTCGCCACCTACAACCCGCTGGAGCGCATCGACTCGAAGACCGGCAACCTGAACGTCGACCTCAAGCCCTTCTCGGCGAGCATCAAGTCCAACGCCGAGGGGCGGCTGGCCGACGACGTCGAGATCCTGTCGGTCACCATCACCCGGGTCAACCACGACGACAAGACCGAGGGCAACATCAAGGCGTTCCAGGACAAGCTCGCGCAGACCCGCAACCTCGAACAGGACCGCCTCAACGCCGAGATCCAGAAGCAGGTCACCGAGACCAACGCGACGGTGGACAAGGTGACCCGCTGCCTGGAGATCGCGGACAAGCACGGCAGCTCGCCGGGACTGTGTATCAACCCGGGCATCATCACCGGCAAGTGAGGCGGCGGTCAGGGGACGTCGCGGACATCGTAGGGATCGCGGGAGACCGCCCTGCGGACAGTGCCGCCCGCCCTCACCGGTCGGGTGAGGGCGGGCGGCGGGCGCCGGCCACACACCGGCGAGCCGTCCGGTGCGGCGTGGCCGGCGCGGTCAGGAGGTGAGTGCGTCGAGGGCCAGGTCGACGTCCTCGGTGGTGGAGTAGAGATGGAACGAGGCCCGGACGCGACCGGCCCGCACCGCCGCGCGTACCCCGGCGCGCTCCAGCTTCTCCTGCGCGTCGGGCACCTCGACGGTGACGATCGCGCTGTGCCCGGGTGGCTGCCCCAGACCGGCGAGGAAACGGTTGGCCAGCGCCACGTCGTACGCCCGCACCTGCTCGACGCCGATCTCCAGCAGCAACTCCAGAGCGGGTACCGCACCGACCCAGCTGAACCAGGCCGGTGACAGGTCGAACCGGCGGGCGTCGTCGGCCAGCCGCAGCGGCGGCCCGTAGTAGGAGGCGTGCGGATCGCGGCCCGCGTACCAGCCGGCGGCGTCGGGTCGCAGCCGGTCCCGCAGCCCGGGAGCCAGGTAGGCGAAGGCGGTGCCCCGGGGAGCCATCAGCCACTTGTACCCGCCGGCCACCACGACGTCGGCACGGGCCGCGTCGAACGGCAGCCAGCCGCAGGCCTGGGTGGCGTCCACCGCGACGAGCGCGCCGTGCGCCCGGGCCGCCGCGACGATCTCGTCGTACGCGGCGACGGTGCCGTCGGCGGACTGCACCAGGCTGAACGCCACCAGGTCGGTGTCCGCGTCGATCGAGGCGGCCAGCTCGGCCAGCGGGACGGTGCGTACCTCGACGCCCCGATCGGCCTGGACCAGCCAGGGGAACAGGTTGGAGGTGAACTCGACCTCGGGCACCAGCACCCGGGCACCGGTGGGCAGCGCGGCGGCGACCGGCGCCAGCAACTGGGAGACGGTGGCACCGACCGCGACGTCGCCCACCGGCACGCTGACCAGGGAGGCGAACGCCGTCCGACACCGGTCGGTGGCGGTGCCCCAGTCCTCCCACGCTCCCCGCCCCACCCGCCAGGCGGCCAGCGCGTCCTGCAACGCGTCCCAGGCGGGGTCGGGCGGCAACCCGTAGCTGGCGGTGTTCAGCCAGCCCGGCTGCGGTTGCCACAACTTCTGTGCCTGCTCCAGATCCACACCCCGACGCTAACCGCCCCGCCCCCCACCCCTAAGCGCCAATCCCACCCCCGTGGCCCCCACCCCCACCCCCAACGGGGGTGACCGGGAGGGGTGTGGGGCTCAGGTGACGTTGGCGGGGCCCAGGACGCTTTTCAGGTCGGCCATGAGGGCGGTGGTGGCGGCTACTCGGACCGGGCTCAGGCGCAGGGTGGTGGTGCGGGTGCCGTTGAGGAGTTTGACGTGCACCTCGGCGTCACCGGGGTGCAGCACCAGGGTCTCCTTGAGCCGTTCCACGAGCGGTGGGGTGCAGCGGGTCACCGGGATGGTGAGGGTGACCGGCTTGTTCGTGGTGCTGGTGCTGACGTCCGGCAGGGACATGTCCATCGCCATGATGCGCGGGGTGTCGTCGCGCCGGTCGACCCGGCCCTTGACCACCACGATCGCGTCCTCGGCGATGTACTGGCCGATCACCTCGTAGGTGTTCGGGAAGAACAGCGTCTCCACACCGCCGGCCAGGTCCTCCAGGGTGGCCGAGGCCCACGCCCGCCCCTGCTTGGTGACCCGTCGCTGCACGCCGGAGAGGATGCCGGCGAGGGTGACCACCGCGCCGTCGGGCACGGTGCCCTCCTCCGACAGCGCCGCGATGGTGGTGTCGGCCGCCGCACCGAGGATGTGTTCCAACCCGAACAGGGGGTGGTCGGAGACGTACAGGCCGAGCATCTCGCGCTCGAAGGCGAGCTTGTCGCGCTTGTCCCACTCCCCCTCGGCGATGACCGGCATGACCGTGGTGTTCGTCGCCACCTCGGCGTCACCGAAGCCCGCGCCGAACAGGTCGTACTGCCCGACGGCCTCCTTGCGCTTGACGTCGGCGTACGCGTCGATGGCGTCGGCGTGCACGGAGAGCAGGCCCTTGCGGGGGTGCTTCAGCGAGTCGAACGCCCCCGCCTTGATCAAGGATTCGATGGTCTTCTTGTTGCAGACCACCGCGTCCACCTTGGACAGGAAGTCGTAGAAGTCGGCGTACTCGCCCTTTTCCTCGCGGCACCGCATGATCGCGGCGACCACGTTCGCGCCGACGTTACGGATCGCGCCGAGGCCGAAGCGGATCTCCCGGCCGACCGGGGTGAACGGGCCGGCCGAGGTGTTCACGTCCGGTGGCAGCACCTGGATGCCCATCCGCCGGCACTCCGACAGGTACATGGCCATCTTGTCCTTGTCGTCACCGACGGAGGTCAGCAGCGCCGCCATGTACTCGGCCGGGTAGTTGGCCTTCAGGTAGCCGGTCCAGTACGACACCAGCCCGTACCCGGCGGTGTGCGCCTTGTTGAACGCGTAGTCGGCGAACGGGACGAGGATGTCCCACAGGGTCTTGATGGCCTCGTCGGAGTAGCCGTTGCTCCTCATCCCGTCCCGGAACGGGATGAACTCCTTGTCGAGGACCTCCTTCTTCTTCTTGCCCATCGCCCGGCGCAGCAGGTCGGCCTTGCCGAGGCTGTACCCGGCGAGCACCTGGGCGGCGCGCTGCACCTGCTCCTGGTAGACGATCAGACCGTGGGTCGGGCCGAGGATCTCCTCCAGCGGCTCGGCCAGCTCCGGGTGGATCGGGGTGATCTCCTGGAGCCCGTTCTTGCGCAGCGCGTAGTTGGTGTGCGAGTTGGCGCCCATCGGGCCGGGCCGGTACAGCGCCAGGACGGCGGAGATGTCCTCGAAGTTGTCCGGCTTCATCAGCCGCAGCAGCGAGCGCATCGGCCCGCCGTCGAGCTGGAACACGCCGAGGGTGTCGCCGCGGGCCAGCAGCTCGTACGTCGGCTTGTCGTCCAACGGCAGCTTGAGCAGGTCGACCTTGAGTCCGTGGTTGAGCTCGATGTTCTTCAGCGCGTCGTCGATGATGGTCAGGTTGCGCAGGCCCAGGAAGTCCATCTTCAACAACCCGAGCGACTCACATGTCGGGTAGTCGAACTGGGTGATGATCGCCCCGTCGGCGTCCCGGCGCATCAGCGGGATGTGCTCGATGATCGGCTCGGCGGACATGATGACGCCGGCGGCGTGCACCCCGGTCTGCCGGATCAGCCCCTCGATGCCCTTGGCGGTGTCGATCACCTTGCGGACGTCGGGGTCGGACTCGTACAGGCCACGGATCTCGCCGGCCTCGGCGTAGCGCGGGTGCTTCGGGTCGAAGATGCCGGTGAGCGGGATGTCCTTGCCCATCACCGCCGGCGGCATCGCCTTGGTGATCCGGTCGCCGACCGCGTACGGGTAGCCGAGCACCCGAGCCGAGTCCTTGATCGCGGCCTTCGCCTTGATCGTGCCGAAGGTGGCGATCTGGGCGACCTTGTCCTCGCCCCACTTGTCGGTGACGTACTTGATCACCTCACCGCGCCGACGCTCGTCGAAGTCGATGTCGACATCCGGCATGGAGACCCGCTCGGGGTTGAGGAACCGCTCGAAGATCAGCCCGTGCGGGATCGGGTCCAGGTCGGTGATGCCCAGGGCGTACGCGACCAGGGAACCGGCCGCGGAACCACGGCCGGGACCGACGGCGATGCCCTGCGCCTTGGCCCACTGGATGAAGTCGGCCACCACGAGGAAGTACGACGGGAAGCCCATCTGGATGATGACACCCAGCTCGTACTCGGCCTGCACGACGTGCCCCTCGGGGATGCCCTCCGGGTAGCGGCGGGCCAGGCCGGCGAAGGTCTCCTTGCGGAACCAGGACTCCTCGGTCTCGCCCTCGGGGACCGGGAAGCGCGGCATCAGGTTGTGGAACTCGAACATCCCGGTCGGGTCGACCCGCTCCGCCACCAGCAGCGTGTTGCGGCAGCCCTCCAGCCAGGCGTCGGAGTGGTCCACGCCGCGCATCTCGTCGGCGGACTTGATGTAGTAGCCGCTGCCGCCGAACTTGAACCGGTTCGGGTCGGCGACGTTGCTGCCGGTCTGTACGCACAGCAGCACGTCGTGCGCCTCGGACTGCGCCTCGTGGGTGTAGTGCGAGTCGTTGGTGACCACCGGCGGGATGTTGAGCTTGCGGCCGATTTCCAGCAGCCCGTCGCGGACCCGCTTCTCGATGTCCAGGCCATGGTCCATCAGCTCCAGGAAGTAGTTCTCCCGGCCGAAGATCTCCTGGTACTTCGCGGCGGCTTCGAGGGCCTGCGCGTCGTGGCCGAGCCGCAGCCGGGTCTGCACCTCACCGGATGGACAGCCGGTGGTGGCCATCAGCCCGTCGGCGTACTCGGCGAGCAGTTCGGCGTCCATCCGGGGCCACTTGACGAAATAGCCCTCGGTGTACGAGCGCGAGGTCAGCGCGAACAGGTTGTGCAGGCCGGTCTTGTTGCGCGCCCAGATGGTCTTGTGGGTGTAGCCACCGCTACCGGAGACGTCGTCGCTCTTCTGCTCCGGCCGGCCCCACCGGACCCGTGACTTGTGGAACCGTGACTCCGGCGCCACGTACGCCTCGATGCCCAGGATCGGGGTCACCCCGGCGGCCATCGCCTGCTTGTAGAAGTCGTTCGCGCCGTGCATGTTGCCGTGGTCGGTCATCGCCACCGCCGGCATCCCCTGCCGCTTGACCTCGGCGAACAGGTCCTTGAGCCGGGCCGCCCCGTCGAGCATCGAGTACTCCGTGTGCACGTGCAGATGCGCGAACGAATCGCCCATGCGGAGGCCCCCCGGTTCGGATGATCGAGTCGGTCGGCGCTAACCCTAACCCCGCCGTCGCCGGTCGCTCCAGCGCGCCGCGCGCGGCGCTCGCCGGTCCGCTCGACCCGCCTCGGCGGCCGGCGCCGACGCCCGTGCCGTGTCAGCTGGTGGACTCGGGACCGGACGCGGCGGTCCCGGCGGCGTAGCCTGAACGCCACCGCAACACCGGCGAGCACGGGACGGCGCGATGACCCTCGCGGATGGGATCGACGACCTGGCCGCAGCTGCGGCGCGTGGCGATCGGGCGGCCCTGGACACGCTGCTCGCGGCGGTGCGTCCGGAGGTGCTGCGGCTGTGCGGTCGGCTGCTGCCCAACCGGGAGGACGCGGAGGAGGCCTGCCAGGACGCGCTGCTCGCGGTGGCGCGGGGCATCGACAGGTTCGAGGGCCGCTCGTCGTTTCACACCTGGCTGTACCGGCTGACCGCCAACCGGGCCCGCTCGACCTACCGGACGCTGCGCCGACGGTGGCTGATGGAGACCGCCGGGGCCCCGCTGCCGGACCGGCCCGACCCGCGCCGCACCAGCGTGGTCGCCGGTACCCGACTCGACCTGCTGGAGGCCCTCGACGCGGTCCGACCGGACCTGGCCGAGGCGCTGACCCTGCGGGACGTGCTCGACCTCGACTACCGCGAGATCGCCGAGCTGCTCGACATACCCGTGGGCACGGTCAAGTCCCGCATTCACGAGGCCCGCCGGCAGGTCCGGCAGCGGCTCACCGGTGCCGACTGACCTGGCCGGCCGGCTCCGCCCGACGGTGCTGGCCCTGGCCGTCGCGCTCGTCGCGGGTGCCGGCGGTTGCGCCGACGAGCCGGTCGCGCCGCTGCCGGTACGCCCACCCGCGCCCACCACCGCGCCGCCGCCCTCCCCACCGTCGATCCGGCCGAGCGGAACACCTGTCGGTACGCCACCGACGGTCGGGACGGTGCCGACCACGCGGCCGGCACCGGCGCCCCGGGCGCCCACCCCGCAGCGGAGCACCCGCGCCCCGGCACCCAGCCCGAGCATGTCCGAGTCCTGCCTCGGCGCGGTCCGGTACGAGCTGCCCCTGTCCGACCCCGGGCCGTTGCCGTCGTCGCTCTGCTTCGCCACCGGCGGGGTGCTGCGCCTGCGGGACATCGGACCGGGTGAGGTGACGGTGGACCGAGAGGACCTGGTGGACAGCAACTACGAGGCCGGCGTGGTCGATCTCCGGTTCCTCCGGACCGGCACCGTGGAGGTGTTCATTCCCCGCGAGGCGGTCACCCACGTACTCACCGTGGTGGTGCGATGACCGGTCGTCGTGTCCGTACCCCGTCGAGCAGGGTGTCCACGAACTCGTCGCCGGCACCGGGTGGGGGCACGACCTGGGCGTAGAGCAGGCCCGTGGGTGCCCGGGCGGCGGCCTCCACCAGCACCGGCCGCCCGTACGGGCAGTCAAAGCGGGCGACCACCCAGTCCAGACCAGCGCGCCGCACCCGTCGGGGTGGCGAGGGAGCGCAGTCGGCATGCGGTTGCGCGGCGACGAACGTACCCGGATCGGTGTGTCGGGCGGTCACCGACAGCCCGAGGAAGGCACCCGGCACACTCGGGTCGGTGGCCCACCGACGCGGCTCCGGCGAGATCACCATCGCCGGTTCGAGCCGACCGGACGCGTCGTACCGCCCGGCCCAGCCGGTGCCGGCCGCCCGCCAGCCGGCCGGCAGCACGACGGACAGCGGGCCACTTCTCGCCGTACCGCTGGGCGTCGCCGAGTCCGCCGAGACTGTGCCGGCCGCCGCCACCAGGATCACCGTCAGCGCGACCGCACGCAGCCACCGTGTCGGTGCGGCAGCTACCGGGGCGTCGGCGCCGTGGGTACCGGGCGCGGGAGCCGGCCACTGTCCGGTGCTCGGGTTGGTCGGATCCCGGGTTTGCCGCGCCGCCGCCAGCAGGGCCGTGCGAAACGCCTCGGCGTCCGGGTACCTGTCGTCCGGTCGGGTGGCGGTCGCTCGCCGGAGCGCCGCCGCCACGGGCTGCGGCACCGGATGTGCGAGCAGTTGCCGGCCGAGTCGGCCGAGGGCGTACACGTCGGCGCGCTCGTCGACGACCGCGAGCGGGTCGTCCTGCTCGGGTGCCATGTAACCGGGCGTGCCGGCGCGCATGGTGAGCCCGGAGGCGACGGCGAGCGCCTTGGCCAGACCGAGGTCGGCGATGACCACCCGCTCACCGTCGGCGGTCGAGCGGAACAGGATGTTGCCGGGTGTCAGGTCACGATGCACCACTCGGTGCCGGTGCAGCACCGCCACCCCGGCGGCGATCTCGGCGAGCAGGTCCAGGGCGGTCGCCACGGGAAGGGGCCCGGCGGCGAGCCGCTCCCGGAGGCTGCCCCCGTCGGCCCAGTCGAGCACCGTGTAGGGCCGTCCGTCCGCCAACTCCCCCACCAGGCGTACCCGGACCAACCGGTCGTCCTCCATCCGGCGTAGCAGCCGGGCCTCGTCCAGGAAGCGTTCCCGGACGCGTACGTCGTGGTGCCAGTTCTCCGCCAGCACCTTGATCGCCACCCGGACTTCCAGCGCCGGGTCGTACGCCAGCCAGACGGTCGCGAACGAGCCCACCCCGAGCAGGCGCTCCACCCGGTACGCCCCGATCCGCCCCGGCACCCCCACCCGCCCACCCCACCCTCTCCCGCCACCCTCCCCCTCCCTCGTCCCCGCAGCAACCACCCCGGCGGGTGGGGACGGGGCGAACCGCGGGGGTGGGCGGGGAGACGAAGAGAGTAGGAACTCGATGCCGAGGAGGCGATCTCTGTGCACCGTTTCGCGTATGTCGCAGTCGCGACCGTTCTTGGCCTCGCCGGGGCAGCTCCGGCGCAGGCCGCACCACTGCCGCGTCCGGCCCTCTCGGTGGTGGTGGGCGCGCAGCCGCCGGTCACCACCGACACCGGTGTGTTGAGCGTGCGGGGCGCCGGGCCGTACCGGATCGGTGCCGGTCTCGACCGGCTCACCGCCGCCGGAATGATCGACTGGTCCGTCGCCACCTGCGACGGCGTGGTCCGGGCCGGTGCGACCGGCGCCTGGGCGGGCGTGATCCTGTTGGCCTTCCGGCACGGCCGGCTGGTCGAGGTGATGACCGCCACCGTCCCGCCCTACTCCCCCGCCGGTGCGGGAGTCGGCATGACCTTCGCCGACCTGGAGACGATCTACGGCCCGCGCGGCGGCCTGATCAGCAACGACGCGGGCACCGCAACGGCGTACCTGGTCCGGGTGGGCGCGCGGGTGGAGCTGTTCACCGGGCACCCGATCCGGTCCGGCGTGGGCGCCTTCCAGGTCGGTCCGGCGTCCTTCGTGGAACGTGGCTTCCGGCAGGGCGGCACCTGCTGAGGCGGCCTACGGACAGACGGGAGACGACGCGGGACGTCCGGATATCCGGACGTCCCGCGTTGCCCGACAGAGCTACATCGTTGTGCGTTAGACAATAGTGTGTGGCACACAGTATGGTGTGACGCATGGTCAGCGATGACGTGCTACGGACCCACCTACAGGAACTACGTCGGGGCACCGTGGTGGTGGCCAGCCTGGTCGCGCTGCGTCGACCCGACTACGGCTACGCACTGCTGCAACGACTCACCGGGCACGGCTTCCCGGTCGACGCGAACACCCTCTACCCCTTGCTGCGACGGCTGGAGGAGCAAGGGCTGCTGACCAGCGAGTGGAACACCGAGGAGAGCCGGCCCCGGAAGTTCTACCGCACCAGCGACTCCGGCGAGCAGGTGCTGCAACGCCTGCTCGACGACCTCACCGCCGTACAGACCTCGCTGCGCACCCTGATCGAAGGAGCCCCCGAATGACCTCGCTGACCGACCGCTACCTGGCTGCCACCCTGCGCTCGGTGCCCACCGGGCGACGCGAGGAGATCGCCATCGAACTGCGCGCCTCCATCGGCGACATGATCGACGGCCGGACCGCCGAAGGGCTCGACGCCGCGACGGCCGAACGCGCCGTCCTCACCGAGCTGGGCAACCCCGCCCACCTGGCCGCCCGATACGCCGATCGCCGTCTGCAGCTCATCGGGCCGGCGTACTACCTGGCCTGGCAGCGGCTGCTGATCGTGCTGCTCAGCACCATTCCCGCCATCGTCGGGGTGCTGATCGGCGTCCTCCAGGCCACCGTTGCCGACAACCCGGCCGGCGCGATCGGCGAGGGCATCGTCGCGGCGTTCAACGTCGCGGTGCAGATCGCCTTCTGGGTGACCCTGGTCTTCGCGGTGCTGGAACGCATCGGCACCCCGCTGAACCTGCCCGAGTGGAGCGTCGACCAGCTACCCGAGCTGCCCAGCGAACGGGGCGTCACGCTCACCGACGTGTGCGCCTCGATCGTGTTCCTCGGCCTGTTCATCGCCTTCCTGCCATGGCAGCACTTCCAGTCGGTGATCGGGCCCGACGGCGAGCGCCTGCCGATCCTCGATCCGGCGCTGTGGACGTTCTGGCTGCCGCTGCTGATCGTCGTCCTGCTCGCCAGCATCGCCCTGGAGATCGGCAAGTACCGTGCCCGCCGGTGGACCTGGCCGCTGGTCGTCGGCAACGCCGTGCTGAGCCTGGCGTTCGCGGTGCCGGCGATCTGGCTGCTGCTCGACGACCGGCTGCTCAACCCGGAGTTCGTCGCCCGCTTCGCCTGGCTGCGCGACGGCGGTCTCGACACGGTCGCCCGGATCAGCATCGTGGTGATCGTCGCGATCACCCTGCTGGACATCGCCGACAGCGTGGTCAAGGCGCGTCGATCCGCGCGCTGAGCAGGAGCGGGCCTGGACCGACGAACGTACGATGATCAGCGGAAGTACCGACTCACACCGAGGGAGCGGCCGTGGAACTGATCATCGGACTGGTGTGCCTGTTGTTGATCGTCGTGGCGGTGCTCGGCTTCGGCGTGTCGATCTACAACGGGCTGGTCCGGGCCCGCAACGCGTACCGTAACGCCTTCGCCCAGATCGACGTGCAGCTCGTCCGGCGACACGACCTGATCCCCAACCTGGTCGAGACCGCCAAGGGCTACCTCAAGCACGAACGGGAGACCTTGGAGGCGGTGATCAACGCCCGCAACGCCGCCGTCAACGCGCAGGCCACCGCGGCCGCGGCTCCCGGCGACCCGGCGGCGATGCAGCAGCTCAGCGGCGCGGAGAACGCGCTCACCGCCACCCTGGGTCGGCTGTTCGCGCTTTCCGAGGCGTACCCGGACCTGAAGGCCAACCAGAACATGATGCAACTGTCGGAGGAGCTGACCTCCACGGAGAACCGGGTCGCGTTCGCCCGGCAGGCGTACAACGACGCGGTGATGGCCTACAACAACAAGCGCGAGGTGTTCCCCTCCAGCGTGGTGGCGGGCATGTTCTCATTCGGCCCGGCGGAGCTGTTCCAGCCGGACGACCCGCAGCAGCGCCAGGCGCCGCAGGTCTCGTTCTGATCGGGCCGCGATGAACTTCTTCGAGCGACAGCGGCAGGTGCGCCGGCTGTCGACCCGACTCGTGCTGCTGTTCGTGCTGGCCGTGGTCGGGATCGTGGTGGTGGTGAACGTCGCGGCGTTGGTCGCCTTCAACGCCACCACCGCCGATCCCGGCCAGCTCGCCGGGTTCATCGCCATGGTCACCGTCGCCACCCTCGCCGCGATCGGGCTGGCCGCCCTGGTCCGTACGCTCGCGTTGCGCGGCGGCGGTGGGAAGGTGGCCCGCGAGCTGGGCGGGGTGCCGGTGCCGGCGAACACCACCGATCCCGAGCTGCGCCGGCTGCGCAACGTCGTCGAGGAGATGGCGCTGGCCTCCGGCGTACCGGTGCCCGAGGTCTACGTGCTGCCGGAGGAGACGGCGATCAACGCCTTCGCCGCCGGATGGACCCCGTCCGACGCCGCCGTCGCCGTCACCCGGGGCGCGTTGCAGCGACTCAACCGGGACGAACTCCAGGGCGTGATCGCCCACGAGTTCAGCCACGTCGTCAACGGCGACATGCGGCTCAACATCCGGTTGATGGGCCTGCTGTTCGGCATCCTCTTCCTGACCGTGATCGGTCGCGGGCTGGCGCGCGCCGGGGTCATCGGCGGCGGCCGGTCGCGCGGCAACAACAGCGGCGGCAGCGCCGCCCCACTGGCGCTGGTGGGTCTGGCCCTGCTGGTGGCCGGCTACGTCGGGGTGCTCGCCGGGCGGCTCATCCAGGCGTCGGTCTCCCGGCAGCGGGAGTACCTGGCCGACGCCTCCGCGGTGCAGTACACCCGCCAGACCCGGGGCATCGCCGGGGCGCTGAAGAAGATCGGCGGGCTCAGCGACGGCTCCGAACTGAAGTCGCCGAAGCGCGACGAGGTGGGGCACATGCTCTTCGGCGAGGCGGCCCGCACGTCGTGGTTCGCCACCCATCCCCCGCTGACCGACCGGATCAAGGCACTGGAGCCGTCGTTCGACCCGGCCGAGCTGCAACAACTGTCACGGCGGTGGGCGGCGGCGCCGCCGTCGGGCCGTCAGGAGGATGTCGCCCTCGGCCTGGCCCCCGCCGGCGCACCGGACCGCCCGGACACAGCGGCGCGCCCGGACACGGCGGACCGCCCGGTGGAGGCGGGCCGGGCGCGGCCGGCCCGGCCCAGGTCACCGGTCGGCGGCGGGCGGATCCGCGTCGCACCGGGCGAGGTACTGGACCGGGTCGCCGCTCCCACCGCGACCGCGTACACCCACGCCGCAGCGATCCTCGACCGGATACCTGATCCGCTGCTCGACCGGGCCCGCGACCGGCAGGCGGCGGTACCGCTGCTGCTCGGGCTGCTGCTCAGCGCCGAGCCGGAGGTCCGGCAGCACCAGTACGCCGCGGTGGCCCAGCGGCACGGCCAGCACCTGGCCGACGCTGCCCTGCGCGCGGCGGACGACCTGGTCGAACTCCCCGCCGAGCTGCGGTTGCCGCTGGCCGAACTGGCCTTCCCGGCGCTACGCGACCGGCCCGACCCCGAGGTGGAGTCACTGCTGGCGGCCGTGTTCACGTTGATCCAGGCGGACGGCGCGATAAACGTGACCGAGTACTGCCTGTCCCGGCTGTTGCTGGCCGAGTTGGAGGAGTCGCTGCGGCCGGACTCGCGCTGGCGTACCGACCGGCGCAAGCTCACCGACGCGCGGTCGGCGGCGGCCGCCCTGCTGGCCATCCTCGCGCAGGTCGGGCACCCTGACCGAGGCGAGGCGGAACGGGCCTACCGGGCCGGCGTCGGCTCGCTGCTGCCGGGCACCAACCTGCCGTACGCGCCGCCGGAGAACGGCGTGCTCGCCCTGGAGACCGCCTGGCCGGTGCTCGACGGGTTGCGTCCTGGCGACAAGGAACGGCTGGTGGCAGCCACCGTCGCGGTGATCAGCCACGACGGGATGATGACCGTGCCCGAGATCGAGTTGCTGCGGACGATCTGCGGCCTGCTGCACTGTCCGCTGCCGCCGATGGTCGGCGACGTCACCGGCTGACCATCGCCCCACCCTTCCCTCGCCCTTCCCTCGCCCTTCCCCCGACCTTCCCTCGCCCGACCGCCCCCGACCGCCCCTCGCCGGCGCTACGGCCCGGTCCGCCGGTGCTGCGTCTAGGGGCAGGTGCAGTCTCTGCCCTCGGTGGGCCCGCACGAGGACCGGACACAGAAAGTGATTGTCACTACGAGTCACGGCAACGCGGACGACCTCTATCCCACCTCGCACGCTTTGCTCTGCTTCAACCCACGCACTGGCGCCTGAGCAGGGGCAATGCAACGGTCCACGGCCGCACATCTCGCACCCGCCGACACTTTCCGTGACCATTGCGTCCGTTGAAGCAGAGCAAAGGGAGGAGAAGGGTATTGGTTGGGGGCGGTCCGAAGGCACTGTCCGTGACGATCGGTGGGCGGACGGACGGCCCGATCTCACCCGACGCGAATGGCGGTCGGCGGGGGGATGGCATGCTGCCCAGGGTGACCACCGAGACCGCCGAGACCAGCGACGAGTGGCGCCGGGCCGAGACCGGTGACGACTGGCGACGGCCGGGGCCGACGCCGGAGCAGCGCCGGCTGGACCTGTACGCCGGTCTGGCCGCGACGGCCCTCGCCCTGCTCAGCCTGACGTTGGCCCGCAGCACCGGGGCCTTCCTGCTGGGGCCGCCGCCGTCCGGTGTCGAACAGCTCTTCTGGACCGTCGCGGTGCCGCTGCCGCTGATCTGGCGACGTCGCTTCCCCGTCGCCGCCACGCTGGCCGTGTCGGCCGCGTTCATCGGTTCGCAGGTGCGCGCCGTCCCCGAGTGGCAGCTCTCCACCTGGGCGCTGTTCATCGCCATCTACACGCTGGGCGCCTGGGGCCGGGACCGTCGGTTGTCCCGACGACTGCGGATCGGCGTGATCGTCGCGATGTTCGCCTGGCTCGGAATCTCCTACTCGATCAGCTTCGGGACGCTCACCGCGGAGACCTTCGACGACGCCATCGGGCCGGTGCCGCCGGTGCTCGCCGCGATCGTCACCGGGGTCCTGGTCAACGCGCTGTACTTCGGATTCGCGTACTTCTTCGGCGAGACCGCCTGGGTGGCGGCTCGTCGTGCGCACCAGGTGGCCGAGCAGGCGGAGCGGCTGCGCCGGTCGCAGGCCGAGGTACGCGAGCACGCGGTGGTCGGCGAGCGGGTACGCATCGCCCGTGAGCTGCACGACGTGGTGGCCCACCACGTGTCGGTGATGGGCGTGCAGGCGGCGGCCTGCCGCCGGGTCTTCGACAAGGATCCGGCGAAGGCCCGCGCCGCCCTCACCGCCATCGAGGAGACCGCCCGTCAGGCGGTCGACGAGTTGCGCCGGATGCTCGGCGTGCTGCGGGCCCGCGACGGCGACCCGGACAACGCCCGACAGCCGGCCGGGATCGACCGGATAGCCGCCCTGGTGGACCGGGCCGGCGAGGCCGGGCTGCGCGCCACCCTGGGGGTGTACGGCGATCCGCAGCCGCTGCCGGAATCGGTCTCCCAGGCGGCGTTCCGGGTGGTGCAGGAGGCGGTGACGAACGTGTTGAAGCACGCCACCGGGGCGAGTCTGCTCGACGTCCGGGTCCGCTATCTGGCGAAGGAGATGGAGGTCGAGGTGAGCGACGACGGTCGGGGCAGACGCTCGGCGAACGCCGACGGGCTGGGACTGATCGGGATGCGGGAACGGGTCGCGACCCATGGCGGTGAGTTGGAGGTGGGTCCGCGTACCGGCGGTGGCTGGCGGGTGCGGGTCCGTCTCCCACTGCCGGCGGGGAGTCCGAGGTGAACCCGATCCGGGTGCTCCTCGCCGACGACCACCACCTGGTGCGGACCGGCTTCCGGGTGATCCTGGAGATCGAGGACGACATCGAGGTGGTCGGCGAGGCCGCCGACGGGGAGCGGGCCGTCGGCATGACCCGGGCGCTGCGTCCGGACGTGGTGCTGATGGACGTGGAGATGCCCGGGATGGACGGGTTGGAGGCCACCCGGCGGATCAGCACCGACGACGAGCCGGGCGGGCCGGCCGTGCTGATGCTGACCACGTTCGACCGCGACGACTACCTCTTCGCCGCGCTGCGTGCCGGCGCGAGTGGCTTCCTGCTCAAGAACGGCACACCGGAGGCCCTGGTCGACGCGATCCGGGTGGTGGCCCGCGGCGACGGGCTGCTCGCGCCGGAACTCACCCGGCGGGTGATCGCCACCTTCGCCCGCCCCGGCGACCGCCCCGGTGGTGACGTCGGTTCGGCGGCGGCGCTGGACAGCCTGACCCCCCGGGAACGGGAGGTCCTGGTGCTCGTGGCCGGCGGCGCCAGCAACGCCGAGATCGCCGCCGACCTGCACCTGGGCGAGGCGACGGTGAAGTCACACGTCAGCCGGGTGCTGGCCAAGCTGGGCCTGCGCGACCGGGTGCAGGCGGTGGTCTTCGCGTACGAGCACGGGGTGGTGCGGCCCGGCGGGTGAACGGCCTCCACCGCGAGAGGGAGTCGTGATCTCCATCCGTGGGCGGACGGCAGCCGGCCGCCCACGACCTAGCGTTGCCCCATGACCAGCGTGCTCCGTCTCGACGGCGTCGACCGCAGCTTCGGCGACCGTCAGGTACTCAAGGACGTCTCGTTCGACGTCGTCGCCGGCCGGATGACCGGCTTCGTCGGCGGCAACGGTGCCGGCAAGACCACCACCATGCGCATCATCCTCGGCGTGCTCGCCGCCGATGCCGGCCAGGTGACGTGGCGGGGCGAAGCGCTGAGCCGGGACGCGCGGCGGCGCTTCGGCTACATGCCCGAGGAACGCGGCCTCTACCCGAAGATGAGCGTCCGGGAGCAGGTCACCTACCTCGGTCAGCTGCACGGGTTGACCGCCGACGCAGCCCGCCGCGCCACCGACGGGCTGTTGGAGCGGGTCGGACTCGCCGAACGGGGCGACGACCTGCTGGAGACGCTGTCCCTGGGCAACCAGCAACGCGCGCAGATCGCCGCCGCGCTGGTGCACGACCCGGAGGTGCTGGTGCTGGACGAGCCCTTCTCCGGCCTCGACCCGCTGGCCGTGGACACGGTCGTCGGCGTGCTGCGGGAACGGGCCACCGCCGGTGCCCCGGTCCTCTTCTCCAGTCACCAGCTCGACGTGGTCGAGCGGCTCTGCGACGACCTGGTGATCATCGCGGACGGCTCGATCCGCGCCGCCGGCAGCCGGGAGCAGCTGCGCTCCGCGTACACCACGCCTCGCTTCGAGCTGGTGGTGGAGACCGACGCCGGCTGGCTGCGCGACCACCCCGGGGTGAGCCTGGTGGACCTCGACGGCGCGCGCGCCGTGTTCGACCTGGCCGCCGGCACCGACGAGCAGCCGGTGCTGCGCGCGGCGCTGGAGCGCGGCCCGGTCCGCGCGTTCCGCCCGGTCACCCCCTCCCTCGCCGAGATCTTCCGAGAGGTCGCCAAATGAACACCATGCAGGCCACCCGCCTGGTCGCCGCCCGGGAGATCCGGGTCAAGCTGCGCGACCGCACCTTCCTGATCAGCACCGTGGTCTTCCTGCTGATCGCCGCGGCGGCGACGATCCTGCCACCGCTGCTGTCCGGCGGGCCGTCCACCGTGGCGGTGACCGAGGCGGCGGCGGGCCCGCTGCGGGCGGCCGGGCTGGAGGTGCTCGCCGTACCCGACGACGCCGCCGCCGAGCAGGCGGTGCGCGACGGAGACGCGGACGCCGCCGTGGTCGCCGGCCCGGCCGTGCTCGCCATGGACGACGCCCCCGACGACGTGATCTCCGCGTTGAGCACCGAGCCCCCGGTCCGGCTGCTGAACCCGGACGCGGTGGACCCGGTGGTGGCCTTCCTGGTGCCGTTCGCGTTCGCCTTCATCTTCTTCATCACCTCGCAGACCTTCGGGGTGCAGATCGCGCAGAGCATCATCGAGGAGAAGCAGACCCGGATCGTGGAGATCCTCGTCGCCGCGGTGCCGGTCCGCGCCCTGCTGGCCGGGAAGATGCTCGCCGGTACGATCCTGGCGCTCGGGCAGATCGCCCTGGTGGCCGTGGTCGCGGTGGCCGGCATGGCGTTCGGCGACAACACCACCCTGCTGTCGCTGCTCGGCCCGGCGATCGGCTGGTTCGTGCCGTTCTTCCTGCTCGGCTTCGTGCTGATCGCGTCGATGTGGGCGGCGGCCGGCGCGCTGGTGAACCGGTTGGAGGACATCGGTGGCGTGTCGACGCCGGTACAGCTCGCGGTGATGCTGCCGTTCTTCGCGGTGATCTTCCTCAACGACAACGTCACCGCCATGCGGGTGCTGTCCTACCTGCCGTTCTCGTCGCCGACGGCGATGCCGCTGCGACTGTTCACCGGGGACGCCGCCGCGTGGGAGCTGGTCGTCTCGCTGGCCCTGCTGCTGGTCGCGGCGGTGGGCTTCCTACTCGCCGGAGCCCGCGTGTACGAGGGCTCGCTGCTGCGCACCAACGGCCGCACCTCGATCCGCACCGCCTGGCGCGAACGCGAGACGCTCGGCTAAGACGCCCAGTTGGTGGGGAGGTGGGGGACGGGCCAGGTGGGGTCGGGTTGCCAGGTCGACCAGGACTCGTCCCACCAGCGCTCACCGGCGTCGAGCAGGGCGGCGATCCGGTCGCCCTCGGCGCGGATCGCCTCACCCTGGCCCGGGTAGCGCCCCTCCACCAGCCGCTGGGCGAACATCTCCACGTCCTTGAAGACGTACCGGTCGGCGTCCGCCGCCCACCAGAGGTCCAACTCGTGGTCGAGGGTGTCCACCCCGATCGGCGTACGCCGGAACGGGTCCTGGAGGTTGAAGTACCAACCGGCGAAGGTGCGCTCCGGGCCGGACCAGAACACGTCGACCGAGTGCGCCTCGCCGGGCCGTTGCAGCATCAGCTTGCCGTGACCGGTCCAGGCGGTGTGCCCGGCGAGCTGCCACGGGTGCCGCCCGCACGGAAACTCCCCCGACTCGGGGAAACCGAACTCGGCGCCGGTCGGCAGGAAGAGCGCGAGCAGGTCGGGTGAGTCCTCGACGCAGATCGTCGGGCAGCCGAACCACACCTCACCGCGCAGGATTTCCCGCCGTACCAGCACGTCACCCGGCGCGAACCGGCCAGCCGTCGTCACGCTCGCAGATGCCGCCCTACTTCTTGCCGACAAGCTTCTGGGTGATCGGCCGCCCGGCCTCGCTGGCGAGCCGCAGGATCACCGCGCCGACCGGGTCCTGCTCCCCGTCCTTGAGCCCGACATCCGTCGAGTTGACCCGCATCGGCGCCTGGCCGGTCGGCTTCATCACGTACGCCGCGGTCTTGCCGGCGAACAGCGTGCCACCACCGAAGACCTGGACCTCCACCTCGGCCATCTCGGCCCAGGTGGCGGCCCGGGCGTTGCCGTTACGGACGTACACCATCCCGCCAGGGTAGAGGTAGCCTGCCTCGAAGCCTCTCACCAACACGGCGACGAACCAGCCGACAGCGCAGATGCCGAGCGCCAATGACGGGATCGCCAACCAGATCAGCGGCCGCCAGGAGGACGCGAGCGCGAAGAGGGCGACCGACACCAGGACCGCCACCGCGCCGACGACGACGATCGTGAGCGCGGACCTGATGGGATTGCCGCTGCTGCGCTTGTCGATCAACGTACCGAGCCCGCGTTCCGCAGCCAGGCTGGCCACCTTTTCCGGTACTTCCTGCCGCTCGTCGACACTGCTCATGCCCGCCCCGTTTCGGTCGACTCGAGAATCAGCGGCGAGCATATCCATGGTGGACAGTTGCTGCTGCCCCGTGTTGTGCGGCGGGCGGGAGCCGACGAGTGGCCGGGTGTGGCGTCCGGCTACCGGTGAGCGCCACCGGACGTCAGTTCTCGGGCAGGGTGCGCATGGTGCGCAGCGGGGAGAAGACGACCCAGAGCACGCCGAGCAGGGCGCCGAGACTGGCGACCCAGAGGGCGGGCCGTACCCCGATCGCCGCGCCGAGGGTCCCGCCGAGCACGGCACCGATCGGCCGGATGCCGTAGTTGACGGTGCGGCGGAAACCGGAGACCACGGCGAGCATCGCCACCGGGGTGGCGGCGATCTGCACCGATCCGACGGCGATGTCGAGGATCATGACGCCCAGCGCGGATACGAACTCGGCGGCGAACAGCAGCGCGAGCACCAACGGTTGCGGCCCCGTGGCCAGCGGCACGAGGACCATGGGGGCCGGGAAGGCGACGAAACCGAGGAGCACCGCGGGGCCGATGCCGATCCGGCGACTGATCGCGCCGGTGACCGCCGCGCCGAGCAGTCCACCGACCGCGCCGGCCCCGATGATCAGGCCGAGCAGGCCCGGGGAGACACCCAGTTCGGTGGTCACGTACAGCACGAACAGCGCGGCGAACATGTAGTTGAACAGGTTGAGCGTGGTGGTGCCGAGCAGCGTAGCCCGCAGGATCGCCGAGCGGACCACGTACCTCACCCCGGCGGCCATCCCTCGGCCGGAGCCCTTCGGTACGGGGTTCTCGGTGACCTGCGTCCGGGCCAGGAAGGCCGCCGAGATCAGGTAGGTGAGCACGCCGGACAGGAGCGCGAACGGAGCGGTGAGCACCTGCACCAGCACCCCGCCGATGCTCGGGCCGGCCACGTGCGACATGGCCCTGCTGCCGTTGACCAGACTGTTGGCGTCCACGTAGTCCGCCCGTCGGACCAGTGCGGCGAACAGGCTGCTGTGCGCCACCTCGAAGAACATCGAGAGGATCCCGATCAGGAAGGTGACGGCACAGAGCAGCGGCAGGTTCAGCGCGTCCGCCCACCACAGCAGCGGCACGGCCAGCAGCAGGACCGCCCGACCGACATCGGCGATGATCATCACGTGGCGTCGGCGCGGGTACCGGTCCACCCACGCGCCGGCCGGCAGGGAGAAGAACAGGTTCGGCAGCAGCGAGGCGGCGGTCAGGTAACCCATCTCGGCGGGTCCGGCGCCGAAGGCGAGCACGGCCAGCAACGGCACGGCGAGCATGGTGATCTGGTCGCCGAAGAGCGAGACGGTCTGCGCGGACCAGTAGCGGCGGAAGGCCGCCTGCCGCAGCAGCCGTGGGACGCGCGGCCGGCGCGGCGGCGCCGGGTCGGCCAGGGTGAGAGATCCGGTCACGATCCGTCTCCGCTCGCCGTCTCCCGCGGAGGTACGGCGCCGCGCGGCAGCGCCATCTGGACGAACGTCACCGGACGGGAGCCGGGCGGGCGCTTCGCCGGGTCGGCGATCCGTTCGTCGTACCGGGCCAGCAGCGCGTCGATCTGTCCCGTGATCTCACTCAGCTCGGCGGCGGTGACGTGCAGCAACGCGTCGCCGAAGCCGGCGGCGGCCCGCCACTCGGCGGGCTCGCCGGCGCGGATCGCCAGGTAGTCCTGCGCCCGTTGCAGGTAGAGGGCGACCATCACGCTGTTGATCTGGTCGGTGGCCTCCCGCATGGCCGGATCGTCGGAGTCGTCGTCCCAGGAGGTGTACTGCGTGGTGGCCCGCCAGGGCCGTTCCCGCGCGTCCGCACCGGGCACGCGTTCGGCGAACCCGTACTTGGCGAGTTGCCGAAGGTGGAACGAGCAGTTCGGCACGTTGTCGTCGAGCCGAGCCGCCGCCTGCGTCGCGGTCATCGGCCCTTCGCCACGCAGCAGCCCGATCAGGCGCATCCGCAGCGGGTGGGCGTACGCCCGCAGGGCGCGCGGGTCGGTGACCTTGAGCGAGCGCTGAGGTACCTCGTCAGTCATACAGTAGAGAATGCTTTAGAAAGACATCTCTAGCAACTGCCATCCGACCGGCCCGCCCCCCGCTCGCACACCGTCAAGCCCGTCGGGACGGCCAAATCTTGGACAGATTCCGCTCTTCGCTAACGGGAATCTTCCAAGATCTCCGTGATCTCGTCGCTGAGGTCTGTCATCCAGCACGGCTCGGGGCCTGACCCCGGCCGCGGTTCGCCCAGGGTGCAGCTCGCAACAGAAGGCCCCCGAGCAGGAGCAGTGCGGCGGCGAAGACGACTTCCCGATCGAACGCCTTGGTGGCAAGGCTCAGCAGAAGCACGACTGCTCCCACCGCGACAGCCGACGTTCCGATGCCGCTGACGATCTGTCCAGACCTGCTGTTCACCACGGCAGTCTAGTCACCGTCGGTCGACCTGTCGGGCACACCGCACACGCTCAGGCTCTCAGCGATCGCCGCCCACCGCCCGGGGTCAGCCGACGGCGGCCATGACCTCGTCGGAGACGTCGAAGTTCGCGTAGACGTTCTGCACGTCGTCGCTGTCCTCCAGGACGTCGATCAGCTTGAAGATCTTGCGCGCGCCCTCCTCGTCCAGCGGCACCGTGACGCTGGGCACCAGGGAGGACTCGGCCGACTCGTACTCGATTCCAGCGTCCTGCAGGGCGGTCCGCACCGCGAGCAGGTCGCCCGGCTCGGAGATCACCTCGAACGCCTCGTCGAGGTCGTTGACCTCCTCGGCGCCCGCGTCGAGGACGGCCAGCATCACGTCGTCCTCGGTGGTGCCGGCCTTGGGCACGATCACCACGCCCTTGCGAGAGAACATGTACGACACCGAGCCGGCGTCGGCGAACGAGCCGCCGTTGCGGGTCAGCGCGGTGCGTACCTCGGTGGCGGCGCGGTTGCGGTTGTCGGTCAGGCACTCGATCAGCAGCGCGACACCGTTCGGGCCGTACCCCTCGTACATGATCGTCTGGTAGTCGGCGCCACCGGCCTCCAGGCCGGAGCCGCGCTTGACGGCCCGGTCGATGTTGTCGTTGGGGACCGAGTTCTTCTTGGCCTTCTGGATCGCGTCGTAGAGGGTCGGGTTGCCGGCCGGGTCCCCACCGCCGGTACGCGCCGCGACCTCCACGTTCTTGATCAGCTTCGCGAACATCTTGCCGCGCTTGGCGTCGATGACCGCCTTCTTGTGCTTGGTCGTCGCCCACTTTGAGTGGCCGGACATCTGTTACCTCCGTTGCTACCCGCCGTCTGCATCGACCGCACCGAGCGCCCCGCTCCGCACCGGCGCACACGGTGGTGCCGGTCAGCTCTGGTGGAAGCAGTGGCGGCCAGATGGCCCTGCCGAATCTCGACAATCCTACCGACGTGCGGCGGGTGGTCGTCACCCGCCGCACGTCAGCCGTCGGCCCGCACTCCCCCGATCACCACAAAGCGGACGAAATCACTCCCCTATGCCGTACGAACCCAGCACGCTGAACTCGGTCGTGCTGCGCTGCTCGCAGCGTTCCTCAAGCCGCGCCCGGAAGCGGCCGAACGACTCCAGCGACGGCAGTGGTCCGGGCAGGTCCGGGCCGATGACGACGTCGACGAAGCTGAGCCCGTCGTCGAGCCGCAGGGTCAGGTAGCGGAACCCGGGCGGGCGCAGCCGGGCCAGGTCCCGGTGCACCGCGTCGAGCAGGGCCAGATGCTCGTCGAGGCGGTCCGGGCGGACCCGGTACGTGATGAGCAGGGTCTCCATGGTCGGCTCACCGCCCAGCGACCGGGACCGCGTCCCGGCCCGCCGTCCCGGCACCGGCCGCCGGATCCGCCGTCTCGCCGGCACCCGCCGCCGGGTCCGCCGCCCCGCTCGATTCCGACGCCGGCTCCGCCCGCTGGTCGACGCGGCGTTCCCGGGCCGCGGCGAGGAGTTCGGTGAGCATCGCCGTGACCAGGTCCGCTCGGCCGTCGCCGGGCGCGATCCGACCTTCGGCGGTCGGGTCGGACCGATCCGCACCGGACCAGTCGAAATCCGTGAACAACCCCAGCTCGACGTGGTCCGGCAGGACCGCCATGCCCACCTCGGCGAGAATGGGCCGCAGGTGCTCGGCGGCCCGCCCACCCCCGCGTACGCCGTAGGTGAGCACACCGGCCGGCTTGCCGCGCCACTCGGCGTCCAGGTAGTCGATGGCGTTCTTGAGGACGGCCGGGATCGAGCTGTTGTACTCCGGGGTGACGAAGACGAACGCGTCGCAGGCCGCCGCGACCGACGACCAGCGACGGGTGTGCTCGTGACGGTAGTCGCCGAACCTCGCCGGCACCGGCTCGTCGAGCAGCGGCAGCCGCTGCTCGGCGAGGTCGACAAGCTCGACGGTCACCTCCCCCGCCCGCGCCGCCGGATGCCCGGTCGCCGTGTCGGCCACCCACCCCGCCACCGTCGGGCCACGTCGCCCCGGGCGGCTGCTGCCGACGACCAGGCCCACCTTGATCGGTCCGTGCTGTCGTGTGCTGTTCATGAGCCGATCCCACCGCCGTCGGCAGCTCCCGGGGAGACCGGCGGGAGGGTAGCCCTGGCGGGGACACGCTCCCGGAGCGCGAGCGCGGCAGACTGGACGGGTGATGGACGGCGAGTTGGGCGCGTTCCTGCGTAGCCGCCGGGAGGCGCTGCGACCCGATCAGGTGGGGCTATCCACCAACGGCCGGCGGCGTACGCCGGGCCTGCGGCGGGCGGAGTTGGCCACGTTGGCCCAAGTCAGCGTGGAGTACCTGACCCGGCTCGAACAGGGTCGGGACACCCGCCCGTCGCCGGGCATCCTCGCCGCGCTGGCCGAGGCGTTGCGCCTCGACGACGCCGACCGGCGGCACCTTCAGCAACTCGCGTCCGTCGATCACCGCCGGCAACTGTGCGCGGGTGGGCGGCCGACCGTGTCGCGTACCGTCCGCCCGCAGGTCCAAACGCTGCTGGAGGCGCTGCGGGACCGGCCGGCGTACCTGACCAACCGGCTCGGCGACGTGCTGGCCTGGAACGAGCCGTTCGACCGGTTGGCCCGCCCGCTGGGGCTGCTCGACGGCGAGCGGCCCAACCTCGTGTGGTTCCTCTTCGTCGACGAGCGCGCACCTCAGCACTTTCCCGACTGGGCCGACCTCGCCGATCAACAGGTCGCCGACCTGCACCGGTTGCGCGCGGGCGACCCCACCACCGACGCGTTCGCCGAGCGGCTCGCCCGTACCGTCGGGGAGCCGTTCCGGTCCCGGTGGCAGCGCCGGCCGGTCGCGGTGCGGCCGAGCGGGGTGCGCTGGTTGCGGCATCCGGAGGTGGGGCCGCTGCGACTGTCGTACGAGACGCTGGAACTCGCCGACGACCAGCAGCGACTGGTGGTGCAGCAGCCCACCGACGCGGCCGGCGCCGCCGCGCTGGACCGCCTCCTGGGCCGCCGCCCCGGCAGCCTCCGCTCCGTCGCCGGCTGACGCCCAGTCCGAACAGCGCCCCGGCCGGCACAAGATCCCCGCAGTTTCGGGGAAACTGCGGCATGGAGGCCGCAGAAGGCGGCAGTTTCCCCGAAACTGCCGGCACGCGTCGGCGCGGCGCGGCAGCGCGAGACGGGGTCAGCGGGCGGCGCGGACCAGGTCGACGAAGTAGGCGTGCAGGCGGGGGTCGCCGGTCAGTTCCGGGTGGAACGAGGTGGCCAGCAGGTTGTGCTGGCGTACGGCGACGATCCGGCCGGACGCGGGGCCGTCGGACACCGTGCCGAGGACCTGCACGTCCTCGCCGACCCGCTCGACCCAGGGCGCGCGGATGAAGACCGCGTGCAGCGGCCCGCCCGGGACGCCGGTGATCTCCACCGGCGCCTCGAAGGAGTCGACCTGCCGGCCGAAGGCGTTGCGGCGGACGGTCATCGCGATGCCGTCGAAGCCGCGCTGGTCCGGCCGGCCGTCGAGCACCTCGGCCGCCAACATGATCATTCCGGCGCAGGAGCCGTAGACCGGCATCCCGTCGGCGATCCGCTTGTCGATCGGGCCGCGCAACTCGAAGATGTCGACCAGCTTGCTGATCGTGGTGGACTCCCCGCCCGGGATGACCAGGCCGTCGACCGCGTCCAGCTCCGCCGGCCGGCGTACCGGGCGGGCCTGCGCGCCCGCCGCTGTCAGGGCCGCGACGTGTTCGCGGACGTCGCCCTGGAGAGCCAGCACACCGATCACGGGTGCCGTCACCGTCGGGTCACCAGCCGCGTTCGGCGAGGCGGTGCGGCTGCGGGATGTCGTCGACGTTGATGCCGACCATCGCCTCGCCCAGACCACGGGAGACCTTGGCCAGCACGTCCGGGTCGTCGTGGAAGGTGGTCGCCTTCACGATGGCGGCGGCCCGCTGGGCCGGGTTGCCGGACTTGAAGATGCCCGAGCCGACGAAGACGCCCTCCGCGCCGAGCTGCATCATCATCGCCGCGTCGGCCGGGGTGGCGATGCCACCGGCGGTGAACAGCACCACCGGCAGCTTGCCGGTCTCGGCGATCTCCCTGACCAGCTCGTACGGCGCCTGCAACTCCTTGGCCGCGACGAACAGCTCGTCGGCGGGCAGCGACGACAGGCGGCGGATCTCCTGGCGGATCCTCCGCATGTGGGTGGTGGCGTTGGAGACGTCGCCGGTGCCGGCCTCACCCTTCGAGCGGATCATGGCGGCGCCCTCGGTGATCCGGCGCAGCGCCTCGCCCAGGTTGGTCGCGCCGCAGACGAACGGCACGGTGAACGCCCACTTGTCGATGTGGTTGGCGTAGTCGGCCGGGGTGAGCACCTCGGACTCGTCGACGTAGTCGACCCCGAGGGACTGGAGGATCTGCGCCTCCACGAAGTGCCCGATGCGGGCCTTTGCCATCACCGGGATGGAGACCGCGTTGATGATGCCGTCGATCATGTCGGGGTCGCTCATCCGGGACACCCCGCCCTGGGCGCGGATGTCCGCGGGCACCCGTTCGAGGGCCATCACCGCGACCGCGCCGGCGTCCTCGGCGATCTTGGCCTGCTCGGGGGTGACCACATCCATGATCACGCCGCCCTTGAGCATCTCGGCCATGCCGCGCTTCACCCGCGCGGTGCCGACGACCGGGGTGGCGGTGGTCGGGGAAGTCGTCTCGGACACGTTGTCGCTCCTCAGGCGTCCTCGGGAGGTGGCAGCGCAGATGCTACGCCCGGGCCGACGCCGCTCCGACAGCCAATCAACCCCGTGGTGGCCTGCCCTGTGGCCGCCGTCACCCCCGGACCGGCGGCTCAGCGGATGGGCACGTCGGCGGCCGGGACGGTCAGCGTCGGGTCGTCGATGTCGAAGTAGCGCGGCCAGGTGTGCCGGCGTCCCATCCGCAACAGCCGCACCAGGGGCCGGCTGCGCACCGCCCGGGCGTCGCGGACCAGATCGGTGTGCACCTGGCGGGCCAGGGCGAGCCGCCGGCTGGCCGCGATGACCGCCTCACAGTCGCCGTCGGTGGGATCGAGCCGCACCGCCCGCAACTGCCGGGTCAGGTCGTTCTCGGCTGCCTCCCGCTCCTCCGGCTGGGCGTCGAGGGCGATCCGTGCCGCCGCGTACAGCTCGACGCCGTAGCGGCGTTCGGCCAGCACCGCCGCGGCGGCGGCCCGCCGCAGCAGGTGGGCGTCCAGGGCACGGGCGGCGAGCTGGGCACGGTCCTGGAGCCGCTCGACCCGGCCGGCGGTCCAGATCAGGTACACCGCCACCAGGGCGACGACCACCGTCGCGCCCACCACCCACCACATGCCCGGCATCGTAGTGCTGCTCCCGTTCCTCCCGATCAGTCCGGCCCCGCCCACTCCTGGTCGATCACCCGCCCGTCGGTCGCCTCGATCGCCGCTGCGTATACCTCCAGAACCCGGCGGGCAACCACGGGCCAGTCGAAATTCGCCACCACCTGGTCGCCGCAGGCGGTCAGCTCCGCCCGTTGGTCCGGATCGTCAAGCAGTTCGGCGATCGTCTGCCGCAGCGCCGCCGCGTCGCCGGTGGGGAACAACCTGCCGGCCCGGCCGCCGTCGAGTACCCGGCGGAAGGCGTCGAGATCGCTGGCGACGACCGTGGTGCTGGCCGCCAACGCCTCGGTGAGGATCATGCCGAACGACTCGCCGCCGGTGTTGGGCGCCACGTAGAGGTGCACGCTGCGCAGCATGCGCGCCTTCTCCGGCTCGGGTACCAGCCCGAGGGAGGTGACCCGGTCGCGCAGGTCGGTCGGGAACCGGTTGAACAGGTCGTCCGGGTCGCCGGGGCCGGCGACCAGCAGGCGCAGCCCGGGACGCTGCCGGGCCAGCTCGACGAAGGCGTCGCGCAGGATCGGGAACCCCTTGCGCGGTTCGGTGAAGCGGCCCAGGAAGCCGAGGGTGCCGCCGGTACCCGGCCCGCACGCCCCCGGCCAGCCGGGCAGCGGCTCGACCCCGGCGTACTTGGCCACCGCCACCCCGTTCGGGATCTCCACCGCGCCGCCGTCGAGGTGCTCGACCTGCACCTTGCGGGCCAGGGCGCTCACCGCGATCCGTGCGGTGATCCGCTCCAGCAGGATCTGGAGCACCCCCTGGGCGGCGGCGAGCACCCGGGAGCGGGTCATCGCGGTGTGGAAGGTGGCCACCACCGGTCCCCGGGCGGAGAGCACGGCGAGCATGGACAGGCTCAGCGTCAGCGGTTCGTGCACGTGCAGCACGTCGAAGTCGCCCCGGGTGATCCACCGGCGGACCCGCGCGGTGGAGACGGGGCCGAACGCGATGCGGGCCACCGAGCCGTTGTACGGCAGCGGGACCGCCCGCCCGGCCGGCACCACGTACGGCGGCAGCGGCGAGTCCTCGTCCGCCGGGGCGAGCACACTCACCTCGTGGCCCAGCCCGATCAACGCCTCGGCCAGGTCCATGACGTGGTTCTGCACCCCGCCCGGAACGTCGAAGGAGTACGGGCAGACGATGCCGATCCGCATTGCGCCCGTCCCCTCAGTCCAGCCACATCCGTTGCAGCATGTGCCAGTCTTCCGGATGCCGGGCGATGCCCGCCGCGAGACCGTCGGCGATCCGCTGGGTCAGCGACCGGACCCGTACGTCGAGGTTGCCGACCTCGGGCCCCGGCACCGGCAGCGGGCCCTCCAGCGAGGCGCACGCCGCATCCGGTTCGTACCACATCGACGCCACGTACAACGGTGCGCCGGTCCGCAACGCGAGCAGCGCCGGGCCGGGCGGCATCCGCGTTCGGCCGCCGAAGAAATCCACCTCCACGCCCCGGGCGGAGAGGTCCCGGTCGGCCAGCAGCGGCACCACCGCCCCGGCGGCCAACCGGTCGGTCAGCACGTCCAGCGGCGGCCGGACGCCGCCCGTGGTGGGCAGGATCTCCATCCCCAGCCGTTCCCGGAACGCGGTGAACCGCTGGTAGACGCCCTCCGGCTTGAGTCGTTCCATGACGGTGGACAACGGCCACCCGTTCGCCACCACCCACGCGCCGGCCATGTCCCAGTTGCCGGCGTGTGGCAGGGCTACCACCGCGCCGCGGCCGGCGGCCACGTCGGCGGCAAGCAACTCGGTGCCGTCCAGTCGGAATCCGGCGAGAATCTGGTCGCGGCTCAGCGACGGCAGCCGGAACGCCTCCATCCAGTACCGGGCATACGAGCGCAGGCCCCGGCGGACCAGGTCGTCGAGTTCGGCCTCGGGCAGCTCCGCCCCGACCACCCGGCGCAGGTTGGCGCGCAACCGGGTGGCACCGGCCCCCCGGCGGCGGTGAGCCCGGTCGGCCCCGGCGTTGAACGCGGCGGCGGCGACCGGTCGAGGTAGCGCGCGGACCAGCCGCCAGCCGGCCAGGAAGCCGAGTTCGGTGAGGTTCACCTGGTGCTCCGTCCGGCTGTGCCGCTCACCCCTGGCCGCCCGGCACGTCGACCTGCTGGGCCTGCCGGTACACGTGCCGCATCCGCTGGCCGACGGTGAACAGGGACACCGCCGCGAGCAGCCAGAGCGCGATCGGCAGCGCCACCGGGTGGACCAGCTCGGCGAGCAGGCCGCCGACACCGACGATCAGCAGTCGCTCCGTACGCTCGGCGATGCCCACGTTGCAGGTCATCCCGAGCCCTTCGGCGCGGGCCTTGACGTACGACACGAGCCCTCCGGCGGCCAGGCAGATCAGCGCGGCGGCCAGCCCCGCGCGGTCGCCCTCGGTGGCCAGGTAGAAGGCGACCGCGCCGAACACCGCGCTGTCGGCGACCCGGTCCATGCTGGAGTCGAGGAACGCGCCGAACCGGGTCGACCCGCCGCTCATCCGGGCCATCGTCCCGTCGAGCAGGTCGGTGAGCGCGAAGACCGTCACGATCAGCGCTCCGGCGACCAGGTGGCCGCGGGCGCCGAAGCCGAGCGCGCCGACGAGCACCCCGAGGGTGCCCGCGACGGTGACCGCGTTGGGGGACACGCCCGCGCGCAGCAGGCTGCGGGCGATCGGCTCGACGACGCGGGTCATCCCCGCGCGGGCCGACACTTGGAAGATCTTCGCCATGGCGGTCCCACGATAACGGTCCGCCCTGAACGGGCGACACCGCCCGGCTGACCAGCCACGCTCGACCCGGCGCGGCGGCTGGCCGGAGAGGGTTGTGTCGGCCCGGCATCGGGTGTGAGATCGAGCAGAAGGGTGACCCGGCTCACCCCGCCGCCTGTTGACTGCCCGGTCCCCAGCGAGTCACCGGAGGATATCGCCGCAGCACCCCGCCCGGGCCGTGTCCCCGTCGCGTGCGGCGGTCGCCACCCACCACCACCGGCTGAGGGAGGTGCGCCCGATGGCGCAGAGGAGTCAGGACAAGGGGGCCACCGGCGTACCGGTGGTGACCGACCCCGCCAGGATCCGCAACGTGGTGCTCGTCGGGCACTCCGGAGCGGGCAAGACGACACTTGTCGAGGCGTTGCTCGCGGCCTCCGGCACGATTTCCCGGGCCGGCTCGGTCACCGACGGCACCACCGTCTGCGATCATGACCCGGCCGCCGTCCGCCAGCAGCGTTCGGTCGCCCTGGCCTGCGCGCCGCTGCTGCACGACGGGATCAAGATCAATCTGCTCGACACGCCCGGCTACGCCGACTTCGTCGGTGAGCTGCGCGCCGGGTTGCGGGCCGCGGACGCCGCCCTCTTCGTGGTCTCGGCGGTCGACGGGATGGACGCGGCCACCGCGGCGCTGTGGGAGGAGTGCGCGGCGGTGGACATGCCCCGGGCGGTGGCGGTGGCCCGGCTGGACCACCCCCGCGCCGACTTCGACGAGGCGGTGGCGCTGTGCCAGCGGGTCTTCGGCGACAACGTGCTCCCGCTCTACCTGCCGATGCTCGGTGACGACGGTGAATCCACCGTCGGCCTGCTGGGGCTGATCACGCGGCGGGTCTTCGACTACACGGGTGGGCTGCCGCCGCAGGTGCGTGAGCCCGACCCGGAGCACCTGCCGGCCATCGTCGAGTCCCGCAACGAGTTGATCGAGGGGATCATCGCCGAGAGCGAGGACGAGACCCTGATGGACCGGTATCTCGAAGGCGAGGAGATCGACGCCGCCATCCTGGTGGAGGACCTGGAGAAGGCGGTCGCCCGCGGCCACTTCTATCCGGTGGTGCCGGTCTGCGCGGCGACCGGGGTCGGCGTGGACGCGCTGCTGGAGGTGCTCACCGCCGGCTTCCCCGCCCCGCCGGAGCACGCGCTGCCCGCGGTGACCGGGGTAGACGGCTCCCCACGACCGCCGCTGACCTGCGATCCGGACGGCCCGCTGGTCGCCGAGGTGGTACGGACCACCATCGACCGGCACGTCGGGCGGGTCTGCGTCGTCCGGGTCTTCTCCGGCACGCTGCGCGCCGAGCAGACCGTGCACGTGTCCGGGCACGGTCTGGCCGAACGCGGCCACCCCGACCATGACGCCGACGAGCGGATCGCCCACCTCTACAGCCCGCTCGGTGCCACCCTGCGGGAGGTGGGCGTGGCGGTGGCCGGTGACATCTGCGCGATCACCAAGTCCGGCAGCGCGGAGACCGGCGACACCATCTCCGCCAAGGAGAACCCGTTGCTGATCGCCCCGTGGGAGATGCCGGAGCCGCTGCTGCCGGTGGCGATCGTGGCGAAGTCCCGGTCCGACGAGGACGCCCTGGCCCGTAACCTCGGCCGCCTGGTCGCCGGTGACCCGACGATGCGGCTGGAGCGCAACCCGGAGACCCACCAGCTGGTGCTGTGGTGCATGGGCGAGGCGCACGCCGACGTGGTCCTCGACCGACTGCGCGCGGGCGGCGTCGAGCTGGACACCGAGCCGGTGCGGGTGGCGCTGCGGGAGACGCTCACCGTGCCGACCCGGGGCCACGGCCGGCACGTCAAGCAGTCCGGTGGGCACGGGCAGTACGCCGTCTGCGACATCGAGGTGGAGCCGCTGCCGCGCGGTGCGGGCTTCGAGTTCGTCGACCGGGTGGTCGGCGGCGCGGTCCCGCACAACTACATCCCGTCGGTGGACAAGGGGGTACGCGCCCAGATGGAGCGCGGCCTGGTCGCCGGCCATCCGGTGGTGGACCTACGGGTGACGCTCGTCGACGGCAAGGCGCACAGCGTGGACTCCTCCGACGCCGCGTTCCAGACCGCCGGGGCACTGGCCCTGCGCGACGCCGCCGACCGGGGGCAGCCGGCGCTGCTGGAGCCGGTCGACGAGGTGACGGTGCGGGTGCCCGACGTCAACGTGGGCGCGGTGATGGGCGACCTGTCCGGCCGGCGCGGCCGGGTGCTCGGCACCGAACCGGACCCGGCCGCCGAGGGGCGCACTCTGGTACGCGCCGAGGTGCCCGCCACGGAGCTGCTGCGGTACGCCGTGGAGCTGCGGGCGATGACCTCCGGAGCCGGCACCTTCCGGCGCCACTTCGTCCGCTACGACCCGATGCCCGCCCACCTGGCCGACCAGATCCGCAAGGAGCACGGCTGACCGGTCAGGGGCGGGCGGTGGGCAGCATCGGGCTGGGCCAGTAGGGGCGGTCGGCCTCCCGCAGCGCGGCGGCCCGCAGCGCGGCCAATTGCCGTTCCACCTCGGCGAAGTGGTCGGCGGCGAGTGGGCCGAGGGCGAGCGCGGCGGCGTTCTCCTCGACCTGGGCGACGGTGCGGCAGCCCGGGATCGGGACGGTCCGGTCGCTGCGGGCCCAGATCCAGCCCAGCGCCCCCTGGGCCAGGGTGCGCCCGTCGGCGGTCAACGCCGCCCGGACCGCCTGCACCCGACGCAGCCACTCCGGTGCCGGCCGCCCGCCCCGGAACCACTCCAGCCAACCCGAGGTCGTTCCGCGCACGTCGTCGCGGGGCAGCACCGACTCGGGACGGTACTTGCCGGTGAGCAGCCCCATGCCGAGCGGACCACGGTTGACGCTGGCCAGGTCGTACTTCGCGCAGACGGCGAGCAGGTCGGGCGCGTCCCGCAGCACCGACAGGCCGTGCTGCACGGCCGTGGCGTGCGGGGCGTCGTGCCCGAGGGCCGCCGCCCGGTCGGCCCGGTCGGTGCTCCAGCCGTACGCGCGGACCAGACCGTCGGCCACCAGCTCCTCCAACGCGCCGATCAGCTCGTGGGCGCGGGGCACCGGCAGGTCGGCCAGGTGCAGCTGGTAGAGGTCGATCCGGTCGGTGCCGAGACGGCGCAGCGAGTCCCGGACCGCCCGCCGCAGGTACGCCGGTGAGGCGTCGGGCCCGATGCCCTGCCGGGTCCGCTCGTCGAACGTGTACCCCCACTTCGTGGCGATCACCGCCTCGTCACGGCGGCCGCCCAGGGCCCGCCCGAGGACCCGTTCACCGTGTCCCGCGCCGTGGCTGTCGGCGGTGTCGAAGAGGGTCACGCCGAGGTCGAGCGCGCGGCGGATCGCCCGGACCGACTCCTCGTCGTCGACGGCCCCCCAGCCCAGCGGCATGCGCCCCACCGTCCACGGGCCGGCGATCGCCCAGCAGCCCATGCCCAGGGCGCTGACCGCGATGCCGCTGCGGCCCAGTGTCCGCGTCGACTCCACCACCGGCGCATCGTGCCATCTTTCGGACAGGCAATGACGAAGATCCAGCACGATCATCCGTACGGGCACCGGCGGGCGTACGGATCACCCGACCGGCGGTCGATCCGGCGCGGTTTCGTCGCTGCCGCGCCGCGTCGCGGACGACCTGCGGATGGCCGGCGAATCCCCTTCCTCACCGCGTCGCCTCTGCTCTGCTTACCGATACGCATCGACTTCACTGCGTGACCGCCGCGTGGGTTGAAGCAGAGCAAAGGGCGCGTACCAAGTGGTCGCCCCGGCGCGAGCGGAGACGGCGCGGCGCGAGCGGAGACGGCGCGGCGCGGCGCGAGCGGGATCAGGCGGGCCAGGCGCGAGCGAGCAGGTCGCGGGTGTCGCCCAGCAGTTGCGGCAGGACCTTGGTGCGCCCGATCACCGGCATGAAGTTGGCGTCGCCGCCCCACCGGGGTACCACGTGCTGGTGCAGGTGGGCGGCGATGCCGGCACCGGCCACCCCGCCCTGGTTCATGCCCAGGTTGAAGCCGTGGGCACTGCTCACCTTGCGGATGACCCGCATGGCGGCCTGGGTGAACGACGCCAGCTCGGCGGTCTCCGGCCCGTCCAGGTCGGTGTAGTCGGCCACGTGCCGGTACGGGCAGACCAGCAGGTGCCCCGGGTTGTACGGGTACAGGTTGAGCACCACGAACACGTGCCCGCCACGTGCCACGACCAGGCTCTCCTCCGGCGGGCGGGCCGGGGCCAGGCAGAACGGGCACCCCGAAGGTCGCTCGTAACCTCCCTCGGGCCGGTCCTCCCCGGAGATGTACGTCATCCGGTGGGGCGTCCAGAGCCGGTCCAGCCCGTCGGCCATGTCCCTGTCGTCGGTGTGCTCCTCCGCCCCAGTCACACCGGCGATCCTACGGCCCTGACCGGCCGTCACATCTCGGCGGAGGGGCCGGTGTTGGTCCGGGAGGTGACCACGTCCAGGACGTGGGTGACCGCCTCGGCCAGCGGTACCCCGTTGCGCTGGGAGCCGTCCCGGTAGCGGAACGAGACGGTGCCGGCGGCCACGTCGTCGTCGCCGGCGATCACCATGAACGGGATCTTCTGCTGCTGTGCGGTGCGGATCTTCTTCTGCATCCGCTCGTCACCGGCGTCCACCTGGGCCCGGATCCCCTCCGCGCGCAGCGCGGCGACGAAGCCGTGCAGGTAGTCGGTGTGGTCGTCGCGGATCGGGATGCCGACCACCTGCACCGGGGCCAGCCAGGCCGGGAACGCCCCGGCGTAGTGCTCGGTGAGCACGCCGAAGAACCGTTCGATCGAGCCGAAGAGAGCCCGGTGGATCATGACGGGCCGCTGCCGGGTGCCGTCGGCGGCCTGGTACTCCAGGCCGAACCGCTCCGGCTGGTTGAAGTCGACCTGGATGGTGGACATCTGCCAGGTCCGGCCGATGGCGTCCTTGGCCTGCACGGAGATCTTCGGACCGTAGAAGGCGGCGCCGCCCGGGTCCGGCACCAGTTGCAGGCCGGAGGTCTCGGCGGCGGTACGCAGCGCCTCGGTGGCCTCGGCCCAGTCGTCGTCGGAGCCGATGAACTTCGGCGAGTCGTCGCGGGTGGACAGCTCCAGGTAGAAGTCGTCCAGGCCGTAGTCGCGCAGCAGGTCCAGCACGAACGACAGCAGGGTGGTCAGCTCGCCGGGCATCTGCTCCCGGGTGCAGTAGATGTGCGAGTCGTCCTGGGTCAGACCGCGTACCCGGGTCAGGCCGTGCACCACACCCGACTTCTCGTACCGGTAGACGGTGCCGAACTCGAACAGCCGCAGCGGCAGCTCACGGTAGGACCGTCCGCGCGACCTGAAGATCAGGTTGTGCATCGGGCAGTTCATCGCCTTGAGGTAGTACTCCGCGCCCTCCAACTGCATGGGCGGGAACATCGTGTCGGCGTAGTACGGCAGGTGGCCCGAGGTCTCGAAGAGCTGCGCCTTGGTGATGTGCGGGCTGTTGACGAACTCGTACCCCGCCTCCTCGTGGCGGCGACGCGAGTAGTCCTCCAACTCCCGGCGGATGATGCCGCCCTTGGGGTGGAAGACCGCGAGGCCCGAGCCGATCTCGTCGGGAAAGCTGAACAGGTCCAGGTCCGCGCCGAGCTTGCGGTGGTCGCGCCGGGCGGCCTCCTCCAGCAGCTTCAGGTACGCCTTCAACCCGTCACGGGTCGGCCACGCGGTGCCGTAGACCCGTTGCAACTGCGGGTTCTTCTCCGACCCCCGCCAGTACGCGGCGGCCGAACGCATCAGCTTGAACGCGCCGATCAGCCGGGTGTTGGGCAGGTGCGGCCCCCGGCACAGGTCCGACCAGCAGACCTTGTCCTCGTCGGCGGCGAGGTTGTCGTAGATGGTCAGCTCACCGCCGCCGACCTCCATCACCTCGGACGAGTCCAGTCCCTCGCCCTTGACGTCGATCAGCTCCAGCTTGAACGGCTCGGCCGCCAGCTCGGTCTTCGCCTCGTCCAGGCTGTCGAAGCGGCGACGCCGGAACCGCTGCCCCGACTTGACGATCTCCTGCATGCGCTTCTCGAGCTTGGCCAGGTCGTCGGGCTGGAACGGCTTGTCCACCGCGAAGTCGTAGTAGAAGCCGTTGTCGATCGGCGGGCCGATGCCGAGCTTCGCCTGCGGGAAGATGTCCTGCACGGCCTGGGCCAGCACGTGGGCCGTGGAGTGGCGCAGCACGTTCAGCCCGTCCGGGGAGTCCAGCGCGACCGGTTCGACGGTCGTCTCCTCGGCGGGTCGCCAGTCCAGGTCGCGCAGCACGCCGTGCGGGTCGCGGACCACCACGATCGCCCGGGGGCCGTTGGTGGGCAGCCCGGCCGCGGCCACCGCGTCGGCCGCCGTGGTCCCGGCGGCGACGACGACGGGGTCGGCCACGGCGGGGGTACGGGGTGCGGACACGGATGACTCCTCGCAGCAGACGTGACGGATGGTGCCGATGTCGGCGCACTGATGCTATCGGGCGCCCGGGACGTCACCGCCGTCGACACCGACGGCAGGCGATTCCCGCCACCGTTGAACCTTTCCGGCCCCGGATCCGAACTACCGGGTGTGGCCGGAGCCGGTTCCGGCCGCGTGGACACGGATGGGAACCCAGATGGCGATGACGCACGGCCCGAGCCGTCGACGCCGGGGCGCGCTGGTGGCCGCCCTGGCCACGGCCGTGGTGCTGCTCTGGCCCGCCACGGCGTGGGCCGACGGGGTGACCTTCACCCCGACCGAGGCACAGCAGGGCAACGCGGTGAAGCTCGAATTCGTGGTGCCCGACGAACGGCCCGGTGTCCGTACCGAGAAGATCGAGATCGCGATCCCCGAGGATCCGCCGATCGCCGAGGTGTACCCGCTGTCGGTCGAGGGCTGGGCGCCGACGATCACCACCCGGAAGCTGGACCGGCCGGTGTCCGGCATGCACGGCCCGGCCACCGACGTGGTGACCGCCTCGCTGATCTGGTCGCGGGCGACGGGCCAGGCGGGCGAGGGCCCGGCTCGGCTGGTGTTCTCGATGGCCCCGCTGCCGCAGACCGAACGGTTGAACTTCGAGCTGGTGCAGACGTACGCCGACGGTCTCCAGGTGCGCTGGGGCGCCGGTCCCGGCCAGCGTCCGCTGCCGGCGCTCACGCTGGTGCCCGGCGACCCGGCCTACCCGGGCGCCCACGGTGGACACGGCGCGCCCCCCGGCGGCGCGGCGCCCGCCGCGGCGCCGCCCACCACCGCCACCTCCGACGGCGGCCCGAACGCCAACAGCCTGCTCGCCGCCGGGCTGGTCGCCGGCCTCGGCGGCGGCGCGGTGGTGGGTTGGCTGATCAGCCGCCGACGCCGCGCCGCCACCGAGGAGATCGACCGTTCGGTGCTCGACGAGGAGCCGCCCGCCGAGCAGGCGGCAGCCGCAACGGTCGACGTCGGGACGTCCGGCGGCGGGGCGGACGCCGCCGGTGCGGCGGGGACGTCCGAGGGTGCCGGCTCCGACGTGGTCGAGGCGGGCGTACGGCGCTGAGCGACGGGCGCGGCGGGTCCGGGTCAGCCGGCCCGCTCAGAGCGGGGCACGGCACGTCCGGGTCAGCCGGTCCGCTCAGCGGACGGCGCGGCGGGCGCGGCTCCGGGTCAGCCGGCCCAGTCGGGTAGCGGCTCCCGGGCGGCCAGCCAGTCGGCGGGCACCCCACGCCCGGTGGCCACCCCGGTGTACGCGGCGACGATCCCACCGACGATGGCGGCGGTGGTGTCCACGTCGCCGCCCGCCGCGACGCAGGCGCGTACCGCGGCCGGATAGTCGTCCAGGTGGGTGGCGGCGACCCAGCAGGTGAAGGCGACGGTGTCCTGCGCGGTGACGCGGGAGCCGTTGCCGAGGGCGTCCACCACCTCCGGCAGCGGTCGGCCGAGCAACTCCGCCGCCCGGCGTACGCCCCGGTGCACCTCGGTCGCCGGGTCCACCGCGGCGGCGACGCCGGCGAGCAGGCGACCCGGATCCGGCCGGTCCCCGTCCAGTCGGGCCCGGACGGCTCGGGCGGCGGCCACCGCGACCGCCACCGCGCCGGCGATCCCCTCCGGGTGGGCGTGGGTCACCTCGGCCGACGCCTGCGCCGCCTCGACCACCCGGCTGGTCGAGTCGGCGAAGTACGCCCCCAGCGGCGCGACCCGCATCGCCGCGCCGTTGCCGCAGGAGCCCTGCCCGTCGAACGCGGACGCGGCGGCGACCGGCCACGGGGTGCCGGTCCGGATAAGGCGCAGGATGCGCACCGCTCCCGGCCCGTAGCCACGGTACGGCTCGCAGCGTTGGGCGAAGTCGAGCGCCAGAGCGTCCCGGTCGATCCGACCCACCTCGGCCAACTGGGCCAGCACCGAGCAGGCCATCTCGGTGTCGTCGGTCCACTGCCAGGGCGGTGGCGGCAGCCGGTCGGCGGTCAGGTCGGCGGGGTGCCGGCCGGGAACGAAGAACTGTGAGCCCAGAGCGTCGCCGACCGACAGGCCGACGAGGCTGTCCCGGGCGAGGGCCAGGCGGGTGTCCGGAAAGAGGGTGAACGTCATGGTCACACCAGCTTGACCGGTACCAGGGGTGGGCGCAATCACGGCGCACTTGCCGTCCCGAGTACCGTGCTTGGGTGGCCACCGTCCTCCTGGTCGAAGACGATCACGTCGTACGCGGCGCGATGCTTCGCTCCCTCACCGACCGGGGTCACGCGGTACACGCGGTGGGCACCGCGTTGGACGCGTTGCGCCGGGTCGCGGCCGAGACGCCGGACCTGGTGGTGCTCGACCTCGGCCTGCCGGATCTGGACGGCTCGGACGCGCTGCGGATGCTCCGGGGCATCACCGACGTGCCGATCATCATCGCGACCGCCCGCGACGACGAGCAGTCCGTGGTCAAGCTGCTGCGAGCCGGTGCCGACGACTACATGATCAAGCCGTTCACCGGCGCGCACCTGGACGCCCGGATCACCACGGTGCTGCGCCGCGCGGGCCGGGCCAGCCGCTCCGCCCAGCCGGCCGTGCACAGCGTCGGTGGGCTGCGGGTGGACGTCGGCGAGCGCAGCGCCCACCTCGACGGTGCGGCGCTGGCACTGACCCGCAAGGAATTCGACCTGCTGGCGTATCTCGCCGCCCGTCCTGGCCGGGTAGTGTCCCGGCGGGAGCTCTTGGAGGAGGTATGGCGGCAGCCATCGGTCGGCGAGGATCAGACCATCGACGTTCACCTGTACTGGCTACGGCGCAAAATGGGCGAGTCCGCGGCGAAGCCACGCTACCTGCGCACCGTGCGGGGGGTGGGCTTCCGGCTGGTGGCGCCGGACTGAGACCGACGCTGGCCCTGTTGACGGCCGGCGTGGGCACCCTGCTGGCACTGGCCTTCCTCGTGCCGCTCGGGCTGACCCTCGGCGGGCAGGCCCGGGAGGAGGCGATCGCCGACGCGGCCCGGCGCAGCGCGTTGGTGACCGGGGCGCTCGCCGTCAGCACCGAGTCGGAGGTGGTGACCCGGGCGATCGAGGCCAGCGGTGGCGACCCGGCCACCCGGCCGGTCGTGCACGGGCTCGACGTGGACTCCACCACCGGGCGGGCCGACGCGGCGCACCTCGCGCAGGCCCGGGAGCAGGGACGGTCGCTCGTCGTCGACGTCGACGGCGGGGTGCTGCGGCTCGATCCGGTGGTGCTGGGCGAGCGGACCGCCGTGGTCGAGGTCTTCGTGCCGGACACCGCGCTCGACGGCGGTGGTGGCCGGTGGTGGCTGCTGATCGGAGTGGCCGTCGCGCTTGTGGGCGCCGCGATGCTGGTGGTGGACCGGCTCGCCGCCCGGGCGGCCGACGCGAGCCGGGCACTGGTCAAGGCGGCGCTCGCGATCGGCGACGGCGACCTGGGCGTACGTGTCGAGCCGAACGGCCCGCGCGAGCTGGTGGAGGCCGGCCACGCGGTCAACCGGATGGCGCAACGGTTGGTGGCGGCGCGCACCGAGGAGCGGGAACTGGTGGCGGACCTGTCCCACCGGCTGCGTACCCCGTTGACCGTGCTGCGGCTCGACGCCGAGGCACTGGAGTCCGACGACACCAGTGTCGGCTCGTTCAGCCAGGCCGAGCTGGACTACCGGCGCGGCATCCGGCGGATCCGGCAGGCGATCGTCACCCTGGAGGGTGAGATCGATGTCCTGATCAAGACCACCCGCAAGGCGGTGGCGACCGAGGCCGCGCCACCGGCGATGTGCGACGTAAGCGAGGTGGTCCGGGACCGCATGGTGTTCTGGGCCGCCCTCGCCGGTGACCAGAACCGCCCGCACCGGGTCTCCGGTGCCCAGTTGCGCATCCCCGCGCCGGTTCCCCGGGCCGAGTTGGCCGCCGCCCTGGACGCCGTGATCGGCAACGTGTTCCGGTACACCCCGCAGGGCACCGCGTTCGAGGTGGCGGTGTCGCGACGCGACGGCTACGTGGCCATCCGGATCGACGACGCCGGCCCCGGTATCGCCAACCCCGATCGGGCCCTGCGGCGCGGCGCCAGCGACCAGGGCTCCACCGGCCTGGGGCTGGACATCGCCAAGCGGGTGGCGTTGCAGGCCAACGGCTCGGTGAGCATCGACCGGGCGCACCTGGGCGGGGCGAGTGTGGTGATGCTGCTGGCCGACCCGGAGGCGACGCCGCGCCAGGTCAGCCGGTTCGGTCTGGTGGGCCGGATGGCTCGGGAGGGCCGGGAGCAGAAGGCCGGTGGCCGCCGCTGGCCCCGGCAACGCCCGACGGACCGCTGACGGCCGGTGCCGCGGGAGTGGGGGCCGGCCGCTTCGGGTTGTGCGAGGGCGCAAGTCTTCCTTAGATCCGAATTAACCCCGTTCCACCCGACCGGTCCCGGCTGACAGGATCGCTGGCGAACCCAGCAGTTCCACCGGCCTGTCGCTCCCAGCGCCGTCGGCCGGTGGAGCCGTGCGCGCGGCGGGAGACACGGTCCCCCCACACCTCCTCCCGCCGCGCGCCACCTGGCCGGTGCACCCGGGCGACGGCGGCCGGCGCCACCCGGGCGACGGCGTCAGCCGCGCCGGTCGGCGGAATAGGTGTCGATCTCCGCCAGGATCCGCCGCCGGCCGGCCTCGTCGAGGAAGGACGCGGTCACCGCGTTGCGGGCCAGCTCGGCCACCCCGTCCGGCCCGATGTCGAGCAGTCGGGCGGCGACCGCGTACTCGTCGTCGAGGGTGGTGCCGAACATCGGCGGATCGTCGGAGTTGATGGTCACCAGGACCCCGGCGTCGACCAGCCGGCGCAACGGATGCTCGTCGATGTGGGCCACGGCCCGGGTACGCACGTTCGACGTCGGGCAGACCTCCAACGCGATCCGGCGCTCGGCCAGGTACCCGAGCAGGTCCGGGTCCTGCGCGGCGGAGATGCCGTGGCCGATGCGTTCCGCGCCCAGCTCGTGCAGGGCGTCCCAGATCGTCTGCGGGCCGGTGGTCTCACCGGCGTGCGGCACCGACCGCAGCCCGGCGGCGCGAGCCTGGTCGAAGTAGGGCTTGAACTGGGGCCTTGGCACGCCGATCTCCGGGCCGCCGAGGCCGAAGCTGATCAACCCGTCGGGGCGTTCGTCGAGCGCGATCCGCAGCGTCTCCTCGGCCGCCGGCAGGCCGGCCTCGCCGGGAATGTCGAAGCACCAGCGCAGCTCGATGCCGAAGTCGGCGGCGGCCCGCTTTCGCGCGTCCTCGATCGCCTCGCAGAACGCCGGTGCCGGGATGCCTCGGTGCACGTGCGAGTAGGGGGTCACGGTCAGCTCGGCGTAGCGAACCTGCTGGCGGGCCAACTCCCGGGCCACCTCGTGGGTGAGGATCCAGACGTCGTCCGGGTCACGGACCAGGTCCACCACGCTGAGGTACAACTCGACGAAGTGGGCGAAGTCGCGGAAGACGAAATAGTCGGCCAGCAGCTGCGGGTCCGCCGGGACGGGGCTGCGTCCCTCGTGCCGGGCGGCCAGCTCGGCCACGATGCGGGGCGAGGCGGAGCCGACGTGGTGCACGTGCAGCTCCACCTTGGGCAGTCCGGCGATGAAGGTACGCAGGTCGGTCACGAGTTCTCCTGGGCGGAACCGGTACGGGCGACGAAGAAGATCCGTCGGAACGGGAAGTACACCTGGCCGCGCCGCACCGGGTACGCCTCGGCGAGGCGTACCGCCAGCGCGGCCCGGAAGGCGGACCAGCCGGCGGCGTCCAGCGCCGCCCGGACCGGGCGCAGGGCGGTGCCCTCCAGCCAGGTCAGCACGGGGTGGTCCGGTTCTCCACCGGCCGCCAGCAGGTGCACGTAGGTAGTCTCCCAGGCGTCGACGGTGCAGCCCGCGGCGACCAGCGACCCGGCGTAGTCGACCGGTTCGGCGACCGGCGCCTCCCGCAGCAGCGGGCTCAGCACCGCCCGCCACGGCGGGCGACCGGCGACCTCGCGCAGCGCCCGATGGGAGGGTGCGTCGAAGTTTCCCGGCACCTGCACCGCCAGCCAGGCGCCGGCCGGCAGCTCGGTGGCCCAGCGGACGAGCAGGTCCCGGTGACCGGGCACCCACTGGAGCACCGCGTTGCTGACCACCACGTCGGTGTCCGGCTCGGGACGCCAGTCGCGCACGTCCGTTACCTGGAAGCTGGCCGGGACGTCGAGCGTGCCGGCCCGGGCGATCATCTCCGGCGAGGAGTCCAGGCCGACCACCCGGCTCTGCGGCCAGCGGGCCGCGAGCACGGCGGTCAGGGTGCCGGGTCCGCATCCGAGGTCGACCACCCGCCGGGGGCGGTCGGCAGCCACCCGGGCCAGCAGGTCGTGGAAGGGCCGGGAGCGCTCGTCGCCGTAGCGCAGGTACGCCGTCGGATCCCACATGTCCGCGCCCACCTCCCACAAACCGTACGTCCGTCTTGTTAGATTACGGCCCGGCCACCGGTGCGGCAACCCGGGTCACTAGGCTCACCGCATGGAGCAACGCACGTTCCCCCGCATGGATCGCCAGGTCGGCGTGGTCGGGCTCGGCGCCTGGCAGCTCGGCGCCGACTGGGGCACGGTCACCGAGGACGACGCGATGGCGGTGCTGACCGCCGCGGTCGACGCCGGGGTCACCTTCCTGGACACCGCCGACGTCTACGGTGACGGGCGCAGCGAACAGCTGATCGGACGTTTCCTGGCAGCGCATCCCGACGCCGGTCTGACCGTGGCGACCAAGATGGGCCGGCGGGTGGCGCAGACGCCCGAGGCGTACACCCTGGACAACTTCCGCCGGTGGACCGACCGGTCCCGGACGAACCTGGGCGTGGACACACTGGACCTGGTGCAGCTGCACTGCCCGCCGACGGCCGTCTTCGGCACCGACGAGGTCTTCGACGCCCTCGACACCCTGGTGACCGAGAAGCGGATCGCCGCGTACGGCGTCAGCGTGGAGACCTGCGACGAGGCGCTCACCGCGATCGCCCGCCCCGGGGTGGTCAGCGTGCAGATCATCCTCAACGCGTTGCGCCACAAGCCGCTCGAACGGGTGCTGCCGGCCGCCTCGGCCGCCGGGGTCGGCATCATCGCCCGCGTACCGCTGGCCAGCGGCCTGCTCTCCGGCCGCTACGACGAGCACACCACGTTCGCCGCCGACGATCATCGCAACTACAACCGGCACGGGGAGGCGTTCGACGTCGGCGAGACGTTCTCCGGGGTGGACTTCACCACCGGCCTGGCCGCGGTGCGACGGATCGCCCCGCTGGTGGGCGCGGACCGCACCATGGCCCAGTTCGCGCTGCGCTGGGTGCTCGACCAACCGGGCGTAACCGTGGTCATTCCCGGTGCCCGCGACGCCACCCAGGCCCGCGGCAACGCCGCCGTGGCCGGCCAGGCCCCACTGTCCCCTGGGGAACTGGCCGAGGTGACGGCGGTCTACGACGACCTGATCCGCCCCCAGGTGCACCACCGATGGTGAGCGGTGGGCCCGGCGACGGCCCGTTCGACGGTGGGCCCACCGGTGGTGGGCCGGCCGCGCCGCCCGGCGGCGCACGGCCGGGTGGCGAGCCACCGCGGCGGCAGACCGTGATGACCGGTTGGCTCCGGCTGACGCTCGGGCTGCTGGCCGTGGTGGTGGGTGCGGTGTGGACGGTGCAGGGCCTCGGTTACGTCGAGGGCAGCGTGATGACCGGCCAGCGGATCTGGGCGGTACTCGGACCGCTGCTGATACTGGTCGGGTTGGCCCTGCTCTGGCTCGGCGTCCGCACCCGGGACCGCCGCTGAGGCGACCGCGACGACGATGCGGAAAGCCCCGCGTCCGATGGGACGCGGGGCTTCGCACTGATTCGGGGACTGCCTCGCCAGTGGCCGACGGTCGCCGACCGGTGCCTCAGAGGGGGCGGACCTGCTCGGCCTGCGGACCCTTCTGGCCCTGGGCGATCTCGAACTCCACCCGCTGGTTCTCCTCCAGCGTGCGGTAGCCGCTGGTCTGGATGGCCGAGAAGTGGACGAACACGTCAGCACCCCCGCCGTCGACGGTGATGAAGCCGAAGCCCTTGTCAGCGTTGAACCACTTCACGGTTCCCTGCGCCATGTGTATCTCCTTCTAAAACTGGCGGCCGAGCACACCGTGCGGCCGGTTGGCCGTTTCGAGCAGCGGTGCCTGAGGCGGCCCCCGGTGAAGGAGACTTCTCTCAACCCACGCCGTCTCTCAACAGCGTGGAACAGCTTAACCACGTACGCAAAAACTGTGCAGAGCCTAGCCGACGAAATTCTCCGACATGTGACCTGACGGATGCGTCGAATCCGTCGGTCGGAAGCGGTCGGGCAAGGCAAAAGGCCCCCTCACCGGCAACCGGCGAGAGGGCCTTGAGACGAACCTTCAGTCCGGCCAACTACCGGTCAGCCGACGGACGCCGACCGCACCGCCCCGGTCCACCGCCGCCCGGACGACCGAGAAGATGGCGCCCTGCAGGGCGGCCGCCGCGAGGATCTCACCCCAGCGACGGTCCTCGTCCGTCGGGTTGGGCGCCTCACCGTCACCGGCGGTCATCTTCCACACCTGCCGGAAGACCGCGCCCGCGATCGCGCCGGCGGCGAAGCCCATCAGCACGCCGACCGGCTTGTAGGCGGCCCTGCCGATTCCCTTGCTCACGCACGCCTCCCTCTAATGATCATCAACACCACGGCGGCGGCGAGCGCACCGGCCGCGAGCGCGATGAACGGCGCGGGTCCCGGGCGGCTCGGACCCTGCTGGTGGTTCAGGCCGGCCTGGGCGCGCACCCGGGCGACCGTCATCGCAGCCTGCTCGCGTACCCGCTCCCGCGCCTGGTCCGCCGAGGACTTCAGTCGCTTCTTGACGTCGGCCTTGGCGGCCAGCGCCTCCATCGTCTCGCCCAACTCGACGCGGGTACGCCGGATCTCCTCCCGCAGCGCCTCCGTGTCACCCGTACCGTTACCTGTCATGCCCGTCCCCTGTCCTTCACCGCGGCGCTGACCACGTCGACGTCGGCCCGTAGGCTGCGCACGGTCGCCTCGGGCACCGGCGGGACCGCGCGGCTGACCCGGCGCTTGCCGATCAGCGCCAGCACGCCGGCGACCAGGAACAGGGTCACCGCCACGATCAGCGCGGCAGCCCACGCCGGCAGCACCAGGGCCAGCAGGAGGATCGCGGCGGTCACCAGTGCCCCCAGGCCGAAGAAGGCGAGGGCACCGCCCCCGGCGAACAGGCCGACACCGATGCCCGCCTGCTTGCCCTTCTCGGTCAGCTCGGCGCGGGCCAGCGTGAGTTCGTCCCGAACCAGGCGCGAGACCTGCTCGGTCGCCCGCTGAACCAGTTCGGCGGTGGACGGCTCCGTCCCGTTGTGGGCCATCCGCCCGTTGTGGGACGTACGGGCGTTCGCCACGTCAGCCATGCTGTCCCCCTCTCGTCATCACCGCGCTGTATGCCCGGAGTCGCCGCTCGTCAATCCTGTTCCCGAAAAAGGGGGCAGAAGCGTCGGGCAGCACGTCCCCACCGGACGCCGCGCCAAACCTGCCCATCCGAGTGGATAACGAGGTGGTCAGCGGCGAGGTTCGGCGGGCTGCCGGGCCTCGACCGTCTCGTCGGGGCCGACGAAGGCCTCGTTGCGAGCGTGGCCGTCGTCGCTGCCACCGAAGAGCCGGGCGTCGTCGGGCACCTCGGCCTCGGTCCGGCGGCGCGTCGAGTGCCGCGGCTGGATCCACTGCCACGCCAGGTCGCTACCGCCGTCGCCGACCTCGGTACGCAGGCGGGGCATCGCGGTGGGCCGGTGGTCGCGTACCCAGGCGACCAGGTGTTCCCGCACGAGGCAGCGCAGGTCCCACAGGGCCCCCGCGTTGCTGGCGCTCACCAGCGCGCGAACCTTGATCGTGCCGCCGGTCGCGTCGGTGACCTGGAGGACACAGACCCGGCCGTCCCACAGCTCGGTGCTCTCGACCAGTCGGCGCAGCTCCTCCCGCATGGCCTGCACCGGGATCGACCAGTCGACCTCGAACTCGGCCGTGCCCAGGACCTTCGCCTCGGTCCGGGTCCAGTTCTGGAACGGCTTGCTGGTGAAGTAGGAGGTCGGCAGGATCAACCGCCGGTCGTCCCAGACCTGGACCACCACGTAGCTGAGGGTCAACTCCTCGATCCGACCCCACTCCCCCTCGACCACCACCACGTCGTCGAGGCGTACCGCGTCGCTGAAGGCCAGTTGCAGGCCGGCGAAGACGTTGCCCAGCAGGCTCTGCGCGGCCAGGGCGGCGACCACACCGACCACACCGGCGCTGGTCAGCACGCCGGCACCGATGCCCCGCACAGCGGGGAAGGTCATCAGCATCACGCCGAGGGTGATGACGACGATCACCACTATCGTCACCCGGCGCAGCATCACCACCTGGGTGCGTACCCGCCGGGCGTGCCGGTTGTCCGGCACGTCCACCCGGAACCGGGCGAGCGCGGTGTCCTCCACCACCACCAGCAGCGAGGCGACCAGCCAGGCCGCCGTGGCGATCACGGCCAGCACCAGCAGGTGCAGCAGGGCCTGGCGCCAGCCGGTGCCGATCGCGTACCCGGTGCTGAACCGGACGGCGAACTGCACGGCGAGCACGGTGGCGGCGACCTGGAACGAACGGTGCGCGTGCTGGGTCAACTCGGTCAGCAGCAGTGATTTGCGGCCCCAGCGACGGGTGAGGCGGTGCACCACCTCGACCACGGCAAGAGCGATCGCCGCCGCGGCGAGCGCGGCGACGACCGTCACGAGGTAGCTGTGCACGTGTTGCTTCTCCTTCCGGCCCGACGGCGATCCCCGGTGGTGGTGTCCGGCGTGCGGGCAATCAAGATCCGGCAAAGGGGCAATGGTGCCCTGGATCGCCGGCCCCGGCCACCGCGGGGGTGGCCGGGGAGGAGAAGGTCATACCTTGCGGTAGCGGGACTGGAGGAAGCAGTAGACACCGAAGGCGGCGATGCCCAGCGCGATGAGGGTCAGCAGGATGGTGCCGAACGCCTGGTCACGCAGGGTCCGCAGCGCGGCGTCCAGACCACGGGCCTTCTCCGGGTCGTAGTTCACCGCGGCCAGTATGACCAGCAGGCCGGTCACGGCGAAGGCGACACCCCGGGAGGCGTAGCCCGCCATGCCGAGCCGACGGGCGAGCTGCCGGGTCTTGGCGCTCATCTCGCCGGTCTTCAGCCGCTTCATGAACTTCTTCTTCAGGCCGTAGATCGTCATGCCGACACCGATGCCCGCGAGCACCAGACCGGCGAGACCGACCAGCCAACGACCCCCGGTGGACTCCATCAGCCGGGCCGACAGGTCCTGCTGCTGGGAGGCGCTGTCGGAGTTGGCGTCGGAGAAGACCTTCCAGGCGGTCCAGGCCAGCCAGAGGTAGATCAGGGTGCGGGCGGCGGAGACGATCCGTTCCTTGAGCCGGTCGTTGCCGCGCTCGGTGCGGTGCCCGACGGCCGCTTCGAGGGCCTGCCAGATCGCCATGGCGAGCATGCCCACGGCGATCGCGACGACCAGGAACTGGCCCATGGGTTGCGCGGCGAGGGTACGCAGCGCGCCGGACTGGTCGCCGTCGCTGGACGAGTTGCCGAAGGCGATCTGCAGCGCCAGCCAGCCGAACAGCAGGTGCACGATCCCGTAGCCGATGAAACCGGCCCGGGCGAGGAGTTCCAGCCACCGGCTGTCGGCCGTACGGGCGGCGGTGGCTTCGGCGTTCCGGGTAAGAGACATGGCGCCTCAATCTCCGAACGCGAAGATTTCCAAACGTGCTGGCCGCCGCCCGAGTATCGTCAGCCGCCGTTACGCGCGATCCGGACCTTCACCTCGCTGTCGGTGACGCTGTCCAGGGTGACCGCGAGGCCACCGACGTCGGCCGCCTGCTGGCCCACCGTGAGGGACAGCTGCTCGCCAGCGACCTCGATGGTGGCCACGTCGTCCTGCGTCTCGACCAGCCGAGCCTCGACGCCGAGGATGTTCGCCCGGGCGTCCACGCCCCCGTCGAAGGTCACCGTGCAGGCGTCCAGGCCGCAGTCGGTGCTGGCCCCCTCGGAGCTGCAACCGGCCAGCAGGGCCGCGCCGAGCGCGAGACCGGCCAGCATTCCGGCGAGCCGGGTGGAGGTGCGACGGGTGAAGGTGGGCGGGAGCTTTCCGGCGAGGGATCGGTTCGTCACGCCGTCAAGCGTACGAGACACCGGCGAACCGACCGGGCGGGCCGACCGGCGATGGACAATGCAGGAGTGAGCATGCTGGTCGAGGACAATCCCGCCAAACACCGCTACGAGATCCTGGTCGACGACGCGCTGGCCGGCTTCACCGCCTACCTGCCCCGTGACCAGGTGCTGATCTTCACGCACACCGAGGTGGATTCGGCCTTCCAGAACATGGGCGTCGGTTCGGCGCTGATGCGCGGCACCCTCGATCAGGTCCGCGCGCAGGGGCAGCGGGTGGTGCCGCGTTGCCCGTTCATGGCCGCCTTCATCGAACGCCACCGGGAGTACGCCGACCTGGTCACCAGCCCGGACTGACCACGCCGCCGGCGAGCAGCTCGGCGGCGGCCCTACCGGCGGCCCGGGTGGCGCCGTGGGTGGCGATGTGCACCGCCCCGGTGACCAGCGCGGGCACCCCGAGTTCGACGACGACCGCGTCGGGGCGGGCGGTCAGCGCCCGATCGACCGCGTACCGCATCCAGGGGTGCCGGTGCAGGTCGCGCACGACGAGCACCAGTGGCCGCCCGGCGGCACCGGCGGCCGGGTCGCCCGGCGCCGACTGCTCGACGTGCCGGACGCTCGTGGTGCCCGGCACCAGGGCGGCCAGCGGCGCCGCCACTCCCCAGGGAGTCGCCGACCCGATCGCGATGTTGTGCGGTGGCTGGAACTCCACCACGTGCGCCGGGCCGCGCAGCGGCAACGAGACGGTCGTGGCGTCGCTGGTGGTGACCCGCACGGCGCGTCGCGCCGCGACCAACCCGACCGCTGAGCCGCCGGTCGGGCCGGCGGGGCGGGCGGTACGGGCCGCCACGGTCCAGGCGGCGAGTTGGCCGACCCGCTTGGCCGCCTCGGTGAGCCGCTCCTCGGGCAACTCCCCGGCGACGACCGCGTCGACGATGGCGTCGCGCAGGTGGCGGGCCGTCTCCTCGTCGGCGTGCTCGCCGCCGACACAGATCGCGTCGGCACCGGCGGCGAGGGCACGCACGGCCGCACCGGCGAAACCGTAGCGGTCGGCGACCGCGCCCATCTCCACCGCGTCGGTCACCACCACGCCGTCGAAGCCCATCTCCTCGCGCAGCAGGCCACCCAGGATGCGGGCGCTCAGGGTGGCCGGCAGGTCGGGATCCAGCGCCGGCACCAGCAGGTGCCCGGTCATCACCGCCTGGACGCCCGCCGCCACGGCGGCCCGGAACGGAGCCAGCTCGACGGCGTGCAGCCGGTCCCGGTCGGCGTCGATGCGGGGCAGGTCGTGATGGGAGTCGACGCGGGTGTCGCCGTGGCCGGGAAAGTGCTTCGCGCAGGCGGCGACGCCGCCGGACTGCAGGCCGCGTACCCAGGCGGTGGTGTGCCGGGCGACCAGCGACGGCTCGGCGCCGAACGAGCGGACGCCGATCACCGGGTTGTCCGGGTTGGAGTTTACGTCCGCGTCGGGCGCGTAGTTGAGGGTGATCCCGGCGGCGGCGAGTTCCGCGCCGAGGTCGCGGGCCACCTCCTCGGTGAGAGCCGGGTCGTCGACCGCGCCGAGTGCCAGGTTGCCCGGACGGGAGCTGCCCAGACCGGACTCGATGCGGGTGACGTCGCCGGCCTCCTCGTCGATGGCGACGATCACGTCCGGCCGCTCCGCCCGCAGCGCGGCGGTCAGCGCGGCCACCTGCCCCGGATCGACGACGTTACGGCTGAACAACACCACCGAGCCGAGCCCGTCGCCGAGCCAGCGGCAGATCCAGGCGGGTGGGACGGTGCCGACGAAACCGGGCTGCAGGACCGCGGCCGCCAGGGTCGCCAGGTTTCCGTTGCGCTCGGTCCGCTCGCTCATGCCGGCACTCCGCTTCGCTGCGTGCCGCCATGAGACACCACCGCGCTGAGTTGATGATTCGCTCGCTGCCGCTCGCTCATTCGGCGCTGTACCCCCGCGTGTTCCGCCGTGGACTCCCGCCGGCCGGCGGTCCAGACATGGTCACACCGCGCCACCCCAATAGTCAATAAACCTTACAGTTGCCCTGGGAGCGCTGCACCGCGACAGTGCGGGTATGGACCCCGTGCTGCTGGCCGACGCGACGAGCCCGGCCGACATCCCCGGCGTACGCCTGCTCGGCCTGGTGGTGGGCGGTCTGCTACTGCTGATCGCCATCCGCGCGATGTTCCGCCGTTGAACCACCGGAGCGGGTGTGACCGGCGCCCGCCGGGGTACCGCCTGCCCCACAGGCATCAGTGGGGCGAGGGGGAAGCAATGAAGATCGGATATTTCCTGTCCACCGAGGAGTACGCGCCGGCCGAACTGCTCGACCAGGCCCGGGCCGCCGAGCGGGCCGGCTTCGAGGCGTTGTGGATCTCCGATCACTATCACCCCTGGATCGACGCCCAGGGGCAGAGCCCCTTCGTCTGGTCGATGCTCGGCGCGCTGAGCCAGGTCTGCCGGTTGCCGGTGACCACCGCCGTCACCTGCCCGACGGTACGCATCCACCCGGCGGTGCTCGCCCAGGCCGCGGCGACCACCTCGGTGCTGCACTCCGGCCGGTTCGTCCTGGGGGTGGGCTCCGGCGAGGCGCTCAACGAGCACATCCTGGGCGGTGCGTGGCCGGGGGCCGGCGTCCGGCTGGAGATGCTGGAGGAGGCGGTCGAGGTGATGCGCAAGCTGTGGCGCGGCGGCTTCGTCAACCACCATGGCCGGCACTACCAGGTGGAGCACGCCCGGATCTACACGCTGCCGGAGACTCCCCCGCCGATCTACGTCTCCGCGTTCGGGCCCAAGGCCGTGGATCTGGCCGCCCGGATCGGCGACGGTTTCGTCAACACCATGCCCGACGCCGACCTGGTGCGCCGGTTCCGGGACAACGGCGGCGGCGACAAGCCCTGCCAGGCCGGTTTCAAGGCCGCGTACGCGCCGACGGTCGAGGAGGGCATGAGGCTGGCGTACGAGCGCTGGCCGACCGAGGCGATCCCCGGTGAGCTGCTCCAGGTGCTGCCCTCGCCGCGCCACTTCGAGCAGGCGGCCACGCTCGTGGATCCGGAGGCGATGCGCGAGGCGTTCGTCTGCGGCAGCGACGCCGACGCCCACCTGGCGAAGATCGACGCGTACGCGAAGGCCGGGTTCGACGAGGTCTACGTCGCCAACACCGGGCCGAACTGGTCGGGGTTGCTCGACCTGTACCAGCGCGAGGTGCTCCCCCGGCTGCGTTGATCAACCCGGGTTTCGGCGCGGAGCCGCCCGGGTACCTGCGGCCTTCGATGAAACTGACCACGCACTCGATGTCGTTGCGCCGCGCCGCGCGCAGCCTGTTCGGTTGGACCGCGCTGCGGCCCAACCAGTTGGCCGCGATGCGGGCCGTGATGCGCCGCCGCGACGCCCTGGTGGTGCTGCCCACCGGCGCCGGCAAGTCGGCGATCTACCAGATCCCGGCCAGCCTGATCCCCGGCCCGACCGTGGTGATCTCTCCGCTGCTGGCGCTCCAGCAGGACCAGATCGCCGCGCTCAACGAGCGGCAGCGCGCGGAACTGCGAGCGGTCCGGATCAGCTCGGACGAGACCGCCGCCCAGCAGGCCGAGGCGATCGCCGAGATCCGCGACGGGCGGGCCGAGTTCCTCTTCATCACCCCGGAACAACTGGCCAACCCCGACCGGCTGGCCGAGGTCCGGGACCTCAAGCCGGCGCTGGTGGCGATCGACGAGGCGCACTGCATCTCCGCCTGGGGCCACGACTTCCGCCCGGACTACCTGGCCCTCGGGCAGCTGATCGAGGGCATCGGCCGACCACCGGTGGTCGCGCTGACCGCCACCGCCTCCCCGCCGGTACGCGACGACATCGTCAGCCGGCTGCGGCTGCGCAAGCCCGAGATCGTGGTCTCCGGCCTGGACCGGCCCAACCTCTTCTTCGAGGTGGCGCACTGCCCCACCGAGGACTACCGGTGGCGGCGGCTGATCGCCCTGCTGCGTGAGGACAAGCGACCCGGCATCATCTACGTGCCCACCCGCCGCGCCGCCGAGGAACTGGCCGACCGGCTCACCGACGCGGGTTATCCCGCGCAGTACTACCACGGTGGGATGCCGGCCAGCGCCCGCGCCCGGCTGCACGAGGCGTTCCTCGCCGACCAGGTGCCGATCATGGTGGCGACCTCGGCGTTCGGCATGGGCATCGACAAGCCCAACATCGCCTGGGTGGTGCACATGGCGCTGCCCGACTCGCCGGACAGCTACTTCCAGGAGATCGGCCGGGCCGGCCGCGACGGTCAGCCGGCCCGGGTGCTGCTGCTCTGGCAGGCCGAGGACGTCGGGCTGCAACGCTACTTCAGCGGTGGCCTGCCCGACGCCACCGAGCTGCGCGACCTGGCCGCGTTGCTGCGCAAGGAACGGACCACCCGCAAGGAGCTGCGCGAGGTGACCGGGCTCGGCCCGCGCAAGCTCGGGCAGTACCTCGCCCTGCTGGAACAGGTCGGCGCCGCCCAGCAGGCGCCGGGACAGCGGGTTGGCGCACCCCGTTACGCCCCCACCCCGGTCGACGCGGCGGCGGCCGCGGTGGCCGAGGCGGAGCGGCAGCAGAGCCTGACCCGGTCGCGTACCGACATGATGCGGGCGTTCGCCGAGACCAGCGCCTGCCGGGGGCAGACGTTGCTGGCCTACTTCGGCGAGCAGATGAGCGAGATCTGCGGGCACTGCGACAACTGTCACGCCGGCACCAGCGTGCCCGACGACGGTTCGGTGGGCCCGTTCCCGGTGCACAGCCAGGTGCGGCACGCCGAGTGGGGCTCCGGCCTGGTGCTCAGCTACGAGGAGGGCCGGATGACGGTGCTGTTCGACGAGGTCGGGTACAAGACGTTGTCGGTCAGCGTGGTGTCCGAACAGGGTCTGCTCACCCTGAACTAACCTGAGCCGCACCGCCGCCGGCGGTGCGGGCTGACGAGGACGTGAACGACGAGCGGGAGGGGCGGGTCGTGATCGAAGAACCGGCGTACACCGGTTTCGGTTTCTCCGACGAGGAGTGGGGGCTGCTGGTCGGCCTGCCACAGTCGGTGCTCACCGCGGCGAGCGCCGCCGAGTCCGACGGCACCAAGGCGACGATGGCCGAGGGTGCCGCGGGTCTGGAGACCATCTCCGGCGGGCGGGAGTCGGCCAGTCCGCTGGTGGCCGCGGTGGCCGGTGAGATCGTCACCCGGGTCGGCGATCCGGAGGCCGGTGAGGAGATGCCGGTCATCGAGCCCGCGGACCCGCGCGGCTACGCCGAGGACGTGCTGGGCCGGGCCAAGGAGGCGTCGGCGCTGCTGGCGGCCAAGGTGGACGAGGGCGAGGCGGGCGCGTACCGGCACTGGCTGGTGGAGATCGCCGACCAGGTGGTCGGCGCCGCCAGCACCGGCGGCGTGCTGGGCCTGGGCGGCACCGAGGTCAGCCCCTCCGAGCGCCGCTTCCGCGACCGCCTGGCCCAGATCCTCAACGACTGACCCCCACCCACCCCCCACCCCGGTCTCCACCCCGTTGATCATGAGGTTGACGGCGCTGTTGATCTCAGAAACTGCCGCTAACCTCATGATCAACCCGGTGGGATGGGGGGTTGGGGGGGTGGGTGGGGTTAGGCGATTCGGCGGGGGAAGAGGAGGGCGGAGAGGAGTACGGCGAGGGCCAGCAGGGCTAGGCACCAGGCTGCTGCGCGGGTGGGCGCGGTGCCGACCGGGGTGTCCAACAGGAGGCCGCGCAGCGACTCGATGACCGGGGTGACCGGCTGGTGCTCGGCGAAGCCCCGCAGCCAGCTGGGCATGGTCTCGACCGGCACGAAGGCACTGCTCGGATAGGGCAGGAACATCACGATGAAGGTGTATCCGTTGGCCGCCTCCGGGGTCCGGGCCAACAGGCCGAACGCCGCCGACAGCCAGGACACCGCCAGCAGGAACAGCAGCAGCACCCCGGCGGCGGCCAACCAGCGCAGTGGCGCGACGGCCGGCCGGAACCCGATGGCCACCGCCACCCCCAGCACCAGCACCGTGGAGACGGTGTTGCGGGCCACGCTCGCCACCACGTGCCCGGCGAGGATCGAGGTGGCACCGACGTCCATCGTGCGTAGCCGTTCGATCATCCCGGTGGTCAGGTCGATGGTGACGCTCACCGCCGTGCCGGCCGCGCCGAAGCCGGCGCAGAGCAGCAGCACACCGGGCACCACGTAGGTCACGTACGCCGAACCGGTCTCGATCGCGCCGCCGAAGAGGTAGACGAAGAGCAGCATCAGGATCACCGGCAGCAGCAGCGAGGTGAGCAGCGCGTCGACGTTGCGCCGGGACAGCCGGACGCAGCGGCCGATCATCACGGCCGCGTGAATCGGTCGGAGGGTCAGCTCAGACACCGGCCACCTCCCGCTCGGGGCTCGCCGGCCGACCGGTGAGCGTGAAGAAGACGTCGTCGAGGGTCGCCTCCCGGACGGTGAACCGGACCACCCCGTGCCGGTCCGGATCGACCTCGTCGAGCAGGCCGCGTACCTGGGGGGCGCTGCCGTCGGTGGCCACCGACAGCGCCAGCCGGGCCGGTTCGCGGTGGGTGACCCGGTCACCCAACCGCCGGTCCGCCTCGGCGAGCCCGGCGGCGTCGCGCCAGGTCAGCTCCAACCGCTGGGCACCGAAACGGCGCTTGAGTTCCGCCGCCGTCCCCTCGGCGGCGAGTCGGCCGCCGTGCAGCACCGTGATCCGGTCAGCCAGGCGGTCGGCTTCCTCCAGGTACTGCGTGGTGAGCAGCACCGTCACCCCGGCGCCGGCCAACTCGCCGATCACCTCCCACAGCCCCTGCCGGCTGCGCGGGTCGAGACCGGTGGTCGGTTCGTCCAGGAAGATCACCGACGGAGCGCCGACGAGGCTGGCCGCCAGGTCGAGGCGTCGCCGCATCCCGCCGGAGTACGTCACCACCCGCCGCCTGGCGGCATCGGTCAGGTCGAAACGGTCCAGCAGTGCGGCGGCGCGGGCGCGGGCCGCCGGAGCGCGCAACCCGGCGAGACGGGCCAGCATCGTCAGGTTCTCCACGCCCGTCTGCCCGTCGTCGAGCGCCGCGTGCTGGCCGGCGAGGCTGATCGTCCGGCGTACCCGCCGCCGCTGGCGTACCACGTCGTGGCCGGCCACCCGGGCGTTACCCGAATCCGGTCGGGTCAGCGTCGCCAGGATGCGCACCGTGGTGGTCTTGCCGGCCCCGTTCTGCCCGAGCAGGGCATGCACCCCGCCGGTGGGCACCCGCAGGGTCAGCCCGTCGAGCACGACGTGATCCCCGAAGGACTTGCGCAGGTCGACCAGCTCGACCGCTGGCGGTCCGTGCACCATGAACACTCTCCCTAATCTGCGTATGTCATACGCTCTTATGCGTAGACGATACGCAGAAGATATGCTGGCGGTCAACGCCGGCCGGGGAGGTGGAGTGGGCGAAGACGTCGAGCTGCCCGAGAACGTGGCGCTCGCCTGGGGACTGCGTGACCGTCCCAGCCGTGGCCCGAAGCGCAGCCTCAGCCTCGACCAGGTGGTCGCCGCCGGCATCCAGATCGCGCAGGCCGAGGGGTTGACGGCGGTGTCGATGAGCCGGGTGGCAGGCGAACTCGGCGTGGCCACGATGTCGCTGTACCGGTACGTGCCCACCAAACACGACCTGCTCGACCTGATGGTGGACACCGCGTACGGCCCGCCACCGCGTCCGCGCGGGGCCGACGAGGGCTGGCGGCCGGCGCTGGCCCGATGGGGTGAGGGGAACGTCGCCGCGTTACGCCGGCAGCCCTGGATGCGGCACGTGCCGATCACCGGCCCACCGATCAATCCCAACCAGGTGCGCTGGTTGGAGTACGGGCTCGCCGCGCTGCGCGGCACCGGCCTGCGCGCCTCCGAACGGATCGCCACGATCATGCTGGTCAGCGGGTACGCCCGCAGCTGGGCCACGCTCACCGCCGACATCGCCGAGGCCGCCGCCCGGACCGGGCAGACCCCGGAAGAGGTGGGCCTGCGCTACTGGCGGCACCTCGCCGTGCTCACCGCGCCCGGCCCCTACCCGGCGATCCACGAACTGCTGGCCGAGGCCGAGGAGTACGACGACGACGTCGACCTCGAATGGCGGTTCGGGCTGGGTCGGATCCTCGACGGCGTGGCGGCCATGATCGAGACCCGAGCCACCGACCCGTCCGGTGCGGCCCGCCACTCGGGGGGCACCGGTCCGCCCGACGGTGGTTGAGGTCCCCGGTCAGGTCCGCGCCAGCAGGGTCAGCACCGCCCGCTCGGCCTGCTCCGGCGAGGTCTCCCCGGTCACCGGAGCGACCACACCGTCGTGGAACAGATCCACCACCCTCGGGTCCACGTACGAGGCGCGAGCCACCGTCGGCGTGTTGCCGAGCAACTCCGCCACCTGTCGCATCACCGCCGCCACCGCCCGGCGGCGAGCGGTCACCGAACGGGCGGAGGCCAGTGCGGCCAACTCCGTCGCCGCCCGTACCGTCGCGTGCCAGGTGCGGAAGTCCTTCGCGGTCATCTCGCCACCGCTGGCCTCGCGGAGATAGTCGTTGACCTCGTCGGCGCGCACGTCCCGCCACTGCCGGCCGTCCCAGTAACCGAACAACCGGTCGGCCGCCCGACGCCGCCGACGCAGGTCGGTGAGCACCCGGCACAACTGCGGGTCGGAGATCAGCCGGACCTGCTCGATGCCGCCCTTGGCCGGAAACTCGAACAGCACACACCCCTGGCGCAGCCGGGCGTGCTCGGGACGCAGGGTCGCCACGCCGAACGTCGGATCCTCGCCGGCGGCGTACTGGTCGCTGCCCACCCGGAAGGCGCCCATGTCGAGCAGCCGGGTCACCGTCGCCAGCACCCGCTCGCGGCGCAGCCCGCGTACCGTCAGGTCATGGTCGACCCGCTCGCGCAGCAGCGGCAGCCGGCCCGCCACCTCCAGCACGTGGTCGAACTTCGCCTCGTCCTGCCGCTGCCGCCACAGCGGGTGGTAGAGGTACTGCTTCCGGCCGGCCGCGTCGACGCCGATGGCCTGGATGTGCCCGTTCGGGTACGGCGAGATCCACACGTTCCGCCAGGCCGGCGGGACGACGAGTGCGCGCAGCCGGGCCAACTCGTCGGGGTCGCGTACCGGCTCGCCGCGCGGGTCCAGGAACGACCAGCCCCGGCCCCGCCGACGCCGCCGATATCCCGGCCGACCCGGATCGCTACGCCGCAACCGCACGGTCCACCCGCACCACCCGCTCCACCTCGTCGACAGCGGCCAGCACCTCGTCAACGCCGAGGGCGACCATCGTGGGATGGTCACCTACCCCGTCCCACTCCGGCCATGCTCGCGCGCCGGCCCAGAGTGCCCGGTGCCGTCGGCGCTCCGGCGGTGGACCCCAGCGCGCCGGCGGAACCGGACCGAACAGCACCACCGACGGGGTGCGGTAGCCGGTGGCCAGATGCGCCACCCCCGTGTCTCCGCTGACCACCAGGCGCGCCCCGGCGATCAGCGCGGCGAGCTGGGCCAGGTCCGTCCGGCCGGCCAGCACCGCGGCGGCGGGCAACCCGGCCCGGTCCGCGACCCCGGCGACCAGGTCCCGCTCCGACGCGCTGCCGGTCAGCACCACCCGGTGCCCCCGCCCGGTCAGCTCCCGGGCCAGGGCCGCGTACCGGGCGGCCGGCCAGCGCTTGGCCGACTCCTTCGAGCCGGGATGCAGCACCGTGACACCACCGGCCGCCAGGCCCGGACCCGGGCGGCGCAGATCCAGGTTGGTCGGGTCGGCCGGAATGTCGTACTCGCGCAACAGCCGGCACCAGCGCGACACCTCGTGCTCGTCGTCGTCCCACCGCGGCCCGTCGGCGTGCGGCGCCTCGGCGTTGGCGAAGGCGATCAGCCGGTCGGGACGGGCGGCGGCCAGCAGCCGGTGCGACCGCGGGCCCCGGCCGTGCAGGTTGACCGCCAGCGCCACCCGCCCGGTGGGCCGGACCGGCCGGTCCAGGCCGTCGGTGGGCAACAGCCGGTCCACCCCGCCGACCAGCTCGACGAGCGGCCCCAGCCAGGCCGGCGCGGCGAGCACCAGTTGCTGGTCCGGGTACGCCGCCCGCAGCGCCCGCACCGCCGGGACCGCCGTGGCCAGGTCACCGACGCCGAGGGCACGCAGCGCCAGGATCACGGGTACGACGTCTCCCGATCGGCGCAGACCACCATCTCGCGGATCGCGCAACCGGCCGGCTGGGACAGGGCGAACATGACGGCGGCGGCGGTGTCGGCCGGATCGTTGAGGATCGCGTCCGACCCCGGCCGGTACTGCGGATCGCGTTCGTCGAAGAAGGCAGTCCGCATCCCGCCCGGGATGAGCAGCGTGACACCGACCGTGCCGGCCAGTTCGGCGGCGAGCGCCCGGGTGAAGCCGACCACCCCGAACTTCGCCGCACAGTACGCCGTCGCGTCGCTGACCGCCTTGATGCCGAGGGTGGAGGCCACCGTCACGACGGTGCCCCGGGCGGCGGTCAGGAACGGTAGCGCGGCGCGGATCACCGCGGCGGTCGCCAGCAGGTCGACGGCGACGATCCGGTCCCAGGTCTCACCGGGCACGTCGGCGAGCCGACCGGGCACGTCGATGCCGGCGGCGGTGACCACCGCGTCCAGCCCGCCCACGCGCTCGGCCAACTCGCGGGTGGCGGCCTCGGCGCCACGACTGTCGGCCAGGTCGCACTCCACCCAGGGCACCCCGTCGGCCGGCGCCTGCCGATCCAGCACCAGCGGCCGACCACCGGCGGCGGCCACCGCCGCCACCACCGCCGCGCCCAGTCCGCTGGAGCCGCCGGTGACCAGCACCGTCCGCCCGGTGGCCGGCGCGCTCACCGGACCTCCTTCGTTCGCGACTGCGGGGCTCGCAACACCGGCTCACTCCTCGCGCTCACCGGGCCACCTCCGTTCGCGACTGCGGGGCTCGCAACACCGGCTCACTCCTCGCGCTCACCGGGTGACCTCCGTCCGGTTGGCCGTCGCGGCGATCATCTCGGTGGTGGACCGCCCGTCCAGATAGGGCACCACCACCGTGTGACCGCCCCACCGGCGCAGGATCTCCGCCTCCGGCAGGCCGGTGCCGTCACCGCCGCCGGCGGCGTAGTCCCCGCCCTTGACCCAGACGTCCGGACGCAGCCAGGACAGCGCCGCTTCCGGTGTCGGCTCATCGAAGATCATTACCGCGTCGACGCAGCTCAACGCGGCCAGCAGCCGGCTTCGGTCGTCCTGGCGCATCACCGGCCGGTCCGGTCCCTTGAGACCGGTGACGCTGGCGTCGGAGTTGAGGCACACGATCAGGCAGTCGCCGAGCTGCCGGGCGGCCTGCAACGTCGCGACGTGGCCGGCGTGCAGCAGGTCGAAGCAGCCACCGGTGGCGACGACCGTCCCGCCGGCGGCGCGGACCCGGGCGACCACGGCGGCCGACGCGGCCACCCCGACCCGGTCACCGGCCACCGCGGCGTGCACCGCCTGCGGGGCACGCCGCACCGGCGCGGGCAGGGCCGTCGCCACCCCACCGTCGGCCACGTACGCCGACGCCTGCGCCACCGCCTCCTGCACCGCCTCGGAGACCAGCGCGCCACGGGCCAGGGCGAGGCCGGCGGCGACGGCGAACCGGTCGCCCGCGCCGCAGGTGTCCCCCTCGGCGGCCACCGGGGCCGGCACCATGAGCGGCGTCGACCCGGCGTGACTGAGCAGCGCGCCGTCGGCGCCGAGCGTCACCGCGACCGCCCCCGCGCGCCACCGCTGCCGCAACCGCTGCGCCCCCTCGGCGGCGGTGGCCAGCCGGGTGACGCCGACCGGCGCCTCCATCAGCTCCCGCACCTCCGCCTCGTTCGGGGTGACCAGGTTCGCCCCGGGCACCGCGGCGGGTCCACGTGGGTGCGGATCCCAGACCAGCGGAGCGCGGATCGAGGCCAGGGCCGCCCGCAGCGCCGGCTGCCGGGCCACCGCGCGGCCGTAGTCGCTGACCACCACCACCGATGCCCGGTCCAGGACGCGCAGCACCGCCTCGCCCGGCTCCGCCAACTCCCCCGCCCCGCCACCCCGGTCATGGCGCAGCAGCACCCGGCCCCCGGAGCGCAGCCGGATCTTCTCCGGGGTGGCACCGGCCAGCCGCAACGGATAGACCTGCACCCCGGCGGCGGCGAGCAGCACGCTCAACCGGGCCCCGCCGGCATCGTCGGCCAACGCGGTCACCAGCACCACCTCGGCACCCTGCGCGGCGGCGAAGACGGCGGAGAGTCCGGCACCGCCGGGCCGGTCCACGTGCGCGATCTCGTCGAGCACGGGCACCGGCGAGTCCGGACAGAGCCGGTTGACCACCCCCTCGACATCCCGGTCGAGCAGGGTGTCGCCGACCACCACCACGGGTCCCGTCACGCTCGCCTCCTCACGCCTGCACCGGCCGGACGGCACCGCCGTCCAGCACCACCTCGACACCGGCCCGCACCGGACCGGCCGCTGGCGCCGCCGGGGCCGGCTGATCCGTCATCGCCTGCTCGACGTACTCGCAGAGCAGATGACTGGAGACCAGGTGCAGCTCCTGGACCACCTGGGTGTCCGGCGAGTCCACCGCGAGCACCTCGTGACACGCCTCGGCGAGCGGGTTCGGCGTCGGCCCGGTGAACGCCCAGCAGCGCAGGCCCGCCTCCCGGCCGGCCCGGGCGGCGGTGAGCAGATTGCCGCTGCCGCCGCTGGTGGACAGCAGCAGCAGCACGTCGTCGGGTCGGCCGTGCGCGCGGACCTGCCGGGCGAAGACCTCCTCGTAGCCGTAGTCGTTGCCGATCGCGGTCAACGCCGACGTCTCGGCGTGCAGCGCGATGGCGGACAGCGGCCGGCGGTCGTCGCGCAGCTTGCCGACCAGTTCGGCGGTCAGGTGTTGCGCCTCGGCGGCGCTGCCACCGTTGCCGGCGACGAGCAGCCGGCCGCCGTCGGTGAGCCGTCCGGCCAGGACCGCGCCCCACCGGGCGAGCAGCGGCTCGCAGCGGCGGAACGGCGGCAGTGCCGCGGTCAGGTTGGCCAGATGCGCGTCGAGCAGGCTCATCAGGCCACCACCCGGGTCGGTCGACGCACCGCGGCCACCTCGTCGTAGACCTCGGCGAGGCGCTGCGCGGTGACCGCCCACGAGTAGTGCCGGCGGGCGCGGGCGCGCGCCGCGCCCGCGTACGCGAACCGGCGGATCCGGTCGTCGAGCAGCGCCCGCAGCGCCACACCCAGCGCGCGCGGATCCCGCGCCGGCACCAGGTCCCCGGTCACGCCGTCGACCACCGTGTCCCGCAGACCACCGACGGCGGTGGCCACCACCGGCACCCCGCAGGCCATCGCCTCCAGCGGAGTCAGCCCGAACGGCTCGTACCAGGGGGCGGCGACCAGGATGTCCGCCGAGCGGTACCAGCGGCCCATCTCCTCCCGAGGCACCGCGCCGACCAGGCGGACCCGGTCGGCGACGCCGCAACTGCCGGCGAGGGCCCGCAGCCGCCGGGCGTACGGGTCGGTCTCCAGCAGGCCGGCCGGCGGACCACCGACCACCACGCACTCGGCCTCGGGTACGTGCGCCATCGCCCGTACCACCGTCTGGAAGCCCTTGCGTTCCACCAACCGGCCCACGGTGAGGATCCGGGGCCGCCCGGGCTCGCGCTCGGCGGCCGGCCCCAGCGGGGCGAAGGTGGCGAGGTTGACACCGGACGGGATGACGGTCATCGCCGACCGGGGCACCCCCATCCGGACCAGCTCACCGACCTCGTCGCGGCACTGGGCGATGACCCGGTCCACCGAACGGCCCAGCTGACGCTCGTAGCCGATCCGCCGTGCCGGGCTGGTGTCCTGCACGCCCTGGTGACGACGCTTCACGGCGCCGAGCGCGTGGTAGGTCTGCACCACCGGCACCCCGGTCTGCCGGCCGGCCTCCAGCGCGGCCAGCCCACTCATCCAGAAGTGTGCGTGGATCACCTCGGGCGCCCAGTCCCCGCCCCGCCACCGGTCGACGAGCCAGGCGCCGAACGGGCGCATGTGCGGCAGCAGCGCGTCCTTCGCCACCGGCTCGGCCGGCCCGGCCGGCACGTGCACCACGTCGTAGCCGTCCGGACTGCGTACCGTCACCGGCAGGTCCACCGCGTCGCGGCGGGTGTATACCCGCACGTCGTGCCCGGCGGCGGCGAGCGCGGCGGAGAGCTCCGCGACGTGGGTGTTCTGGCCACCGGCGTCCTCGCCGCCCAGGATGGCGAGCGGGCTGGCGTGCTCCGAGATCATCGCTATCCGCATACTTCCTCCTCCAGCAGCCGGTCCCAGTCGGTGAGGAAACGGTCGAGGCCGTACCGTTCGCCGGCGGCGACGCGCGCCACGGCACCTGCCTCGCGCGCCCGCTGCGGTTCGGCGACGAACCTGCTGGCGGCCGCCAGCAGGGTGTCGACCCGGGTGGAGAGGGCACCGGCACCCGGTGGCACCGCCATCACCGCTTCGGTGGTGGCCAGCGCCACCACCGGCATGCCCATCGCCATCGCCTCGATCAGGCTCAACCCCAACGACGTCCACCGGCACAGGTGCAGGTACGCCCGGCGGCGCGCCAACTCGGCGTGCATCCGGTGCTGCGGCACGTCGTCGTGGCTGGTCAACCGGTCCGCCGGGAGGCCGAGGTGCTCGGCCAGGCCGGCCACCTTCATGCCGAAGACGTCGAGTGGGGCGATCTCGGCGAAGCGCGCCAGCAGGTCGGTGCCGGTCACCCGCCAGCGGCGTACCGGTTCGTTGATCACGACGGCCAGCCGCTCCAGTTCGCCGGTCCAGACCGCCGTCGGCGCCACGATGCCGTGGTCGACGACGGTGGTCCGGGTGGCACCGGTGTCCCAGAACAGCTCGTTGAACGCGGTCACGTGGGCGATGAGCAGGTCGTCCCGGTCGGCCAACGGGTGGCGGCTGTTGGGGACCTGACCGTCCTTCGGGGTGTTGTGCTCCACGTAGACGGCCGGCACGTCCCGGCCGGGCCGGCGGCCGAGCCACTGCTCGGCCAGGTCGATCTCCTCGGGGCGTTGCAGGATCACCACGTCGACGTCCGCGCCGCGCAGCTGCTCCGGGCTCACCTCCGCGGCGCTCTCCGGCCAGGTGTACGTCCGGGCCCGGCCCAGCCCGTACGGTCCCCGGTCCGGGGTGGCCGGGATCAGGTAGCGGTGCTTGCCGTGCACGAAGGAGGTGGTCCACGAACCGTGCACGTGCCAGAGCAGGATGTTCATCGGCCACTCCCACCGCCGACGGTGACCACCTCGGGTGCCGCCCTGGGCCCGGCCGCACCGCTCGGCACCCGGTCCGGCGGCACGCCCAGCAGCCGCAACGCGTCGAGCACGTCGTCCGGCCGGATGTCGCTGAGGCAGGGGTGCCCGGGTACCGGGCACCGGGCGGCCCGGGTGTCGCGGCAGGCTGCGGTGGCGTCGCCGAGGCGTACCGTCGGCACCCGCCACGGTCCCCACTGCCCGAAGGGGACGGTGGGGGCGAAGAGGCTGACCACCGGCACGCCGTACGCGGCGGCCAGGTGCGCCGGTCCGGTGTTGCCGACCACCACCGCGCCGGCTCCGGCCACGATCGCGGCCAGCTCGGCCAGGCCGGTGCGGCCACCGAGATCCCGGCAGTGCCGGCCGGCGACCCGCGCGGTCAGGTCCCGTTCGGCGGGGCCGCCGGTCACCACCACCCGGTACCCGACGGCGCTCAACTCGGCGGCGATCCGCTCGGCCACCTCGGGCGGGCACCCCCGCGCCGGCGCCGCCGACCCGGGATGCAGCACCACGTAACCCGGCGCACCGGCCTCGGGTGGGGGCGGTGGGACCGGGCGTAGCCGCAGGTGCGGTTCGTCGCCCTCGCCGAGCAGGTAACCGGCGGCAGCGGCCAGCGAGAGGGCCCGCTCCGCCTCGGGCACACCGACCGGAACCCGGTGCCGCACGTCCAGCAGGCTGCCCGGGTAGTCGTCGCTGATCGCCGCGATCCGGGCGACCCCGGCCATCCGCAGCAGCAGGGCCAGCGGCAGTGGCGACTGGTGGAACGAGGTGAAGATGACGGCCTCGTCGGCGGCCACCGCCGCCAGCCGGGTGATCAGAGCCGTCATCTCCCGCGGATCCACCGGCGCGGGGGCCGGGTCGATCCAGGGCAGCCGATGTTCGATCACCTCGTCGACGCCGGGCAGCAGGTCGGCGGCGGCCCGGCCCCGGGGCCCACAGAGCAGCACCACCCGCCCGGCGCTGGCGGCGACCGCCCGGATGCCCGGTCCGGTCACCAGCACGTCACCGGCCGAATCCGAGCGGACCACCAGTACGGTGCGGCCGGCAGCCGGGCGTCCCGGTGCCGACCGCCGCACACCCGTGGCGACGGCCCGGCACTCCGCCCCCGGCGCCGGCGTCGCCGGGCTCAGTGACGCCTGGCGTCGAAGGATCTCCGCGACGGCCGAGGGCAGGTCGGCGGCCACCCACGGTGCCGCCGCCACCTCTTCCGGTCGGGTCACCGGCGTCGGGACCAGGATGCCGGTCGCACCGGCGGCCAGCGCGGCGGTGACGTCGCGACCGATGTCACCGATCAGGGCGCAGCGGGCCGGTACCGTGCCCAGGGCCCGGGCCGCGGCGTGCACCAGACCCGGCCGTGGCTTGCGGCAGGCGCAGCCGTCCCCGTCGTCGTGCGGGCACACCTGCCAGCAGTCGAACGGGCCGAGCAGCGCCTCGATCCGGCGGTGCACCCGGTGCAACTGCCGCTCGGTGAACAGACCCCGGGCCAACCCGGACTGGTTGGTCACCACGGCGAGCTTCAGTCCGGCCGCGCGCAGCCGGTCCAGCGCCACGCGGGCCCCGGGCACCGGTCGCACCTTGTCCGGATCCGAGTTGTACGGCACATCCTCGACCAGGGTGCCGTCGCGGTCCAGCAGCACCGCGTCGAAGAGCACCGGGCGGGACACGGGCCCACCGGGCTCGGCCAGCAGCCCCGCTGACCTGCGCTGATCCGGCTCCCCATGGTCCTGTCGCACGGGCGGCGGGTTCCCTGCGCCCCGGTGAGTAAACGTCACCCGCGACGCGGCTGAGGCGACCGCGCACCGGCGGCACCCGCACGGCCGCCCGCGGTTGGGCCTTACCCGCAGTCCCGGAGAAGCTAACCCGGCGGCCTCGTTAGTCGAGGCCACCGGCGGGGTACCGAGCGGCGGTGGCGGTCGTGGAAAAAGTGATCGAGGCACCGGTCCGGCAGGTGTGGGCGGTACTCGCGGACGGATGGACCTACAGCGACTGGGTGGTGGGCACCGCCCACATGCGCGACGTCGACCAGGCCTGGCCCCGGGTGGGCACCCGGCTGCACCACCGCGCCGGTCCCTGGCCGTTCTCCCTGGAGGACTGCTCGACGGTGCTGGCCTGTGAGCCGGAGCGCGAACTCGTGCTCCGCGTCCAACTCTGGCCGGCCGGGGAGGCGATGGTGACCTTCACCCTGGAGCCCCTCGGCGCGGAGCGGACCCGGGTGCTGCTCGCCGAGGACTTCGCCGCCGGGCCACTGCGCTGGATCCGCACCAAAATCAACGATCTGGTGCTGCATCTGCGCAACGAGGAGACCCTGGACCGGCTCTCCGACATCGCCGAACGGCAGAAGACACCGGCCTGATCGCGGGCCCGGCGCGGGGAGCCATTTCACCCCGGAAGGGACAAGTGGCTACGCTCACGGGGAACCCTGTCCGCATACCGAGGATGTCCCCCATGATCGAACCCGTCCAGTTGCCCTCGCCGTGGCGGGACGTGCGCCTGACCGTCGTGGTCCCGACCTACAACGAGGCGGGCAACGTGCCGGTGCTTGTCGAGCGTCTCCTCGCGTTGCCACTTCCGGGCCTGAAGGTGCTGGTCGCCGACGACAACTCCCCCGACGGCACCGGTGAGGTCGCGGACAAGCTCGCCATCGAGCATCCGGAGCGGGTGCAGGTCGTGCACCGACCGGGCAAGGAGGGTCTGGGCCGGGCGTACGTGGACGGGATCAGCCGGGCCCTCGACGGCGGCGCCGAGTACGTGGCCCAGATGGACGCCGACCTGTCCCACCCACCGGAGGCGTTGCCGGGCATGCTGGGCGCGCTGCTGTCCACTCAGGCCGGCGTGGTCATCGGGTCACGCTACGTTCCCGGCGGCGAGCTGGACGAGAACTGGCCGCTGTACCGTCGGGCCCTCAGCGGCTGGGCGAACCTGTACGTGCACACGCTGCTGCGGGTCCGCATCCGCGACCTCACCGCCGGTTTCAAGATCTGGCGGGCCGACGCGCTGCGCGACATCGGGCTGGAGCGGGTGCAGTCCAACGGCTACAGCTTCCAGGTCGAGATGCACTACCTGGCCACCAAGCGGGGGCACACCATCCTGGAGGTGCCGATCCGGTTCGAGGAGCGGCGCGACGGCACCTCGAAGATGACCACCGCCACCAAGATCGAGAGTGCGCTGATGCCGTTCAAGCTGCGTACCCGGCACCGCAACATCGAGCCCTGAGCCGCCGGGTCATTCGTAGACGGCCCGGTGTGCGGTGGCGATCACCCGGTGGTACACCCCACCGGTGAGGGCACGGTCCCGGGCCAGCGCGGCGCGGGCGGCGTTCGCGCCGGGGGCGCCGTGCACACCCCCGCCGGGATGCGCCGACGCGCTGGCCAGGAAGAGCCGATCCACCGGAGTGTCGGCGCGGCCCAGCCCGGGTACCGGCCGCAGGAACAGCTGCTGGTACGGGGCGGCGGTGCCGCCGCCGAGCGCACCGCCGACCAGACTCGGGTCGGCGTCCTCCAACTCGGCCGGCCCGGCCACGTGCCGGCCCACCACCAGAGCGCGGAACCCGGGTGCGGCGGTTTCCAGCGCCGTCTCCATCCGCTCGACGTGGGACATGATGTCGTCGGCCCGCCAGTGCCGGCGGAACGGCAGGTGGGTGTACGACCAGAGCGACTCGGTGCCCGGCGGCGAGTGGCTCGGGTCCGCCACCGACATCTGCCCCACCAGCAGGAACGGATCCGGTGGCAGCTCACCCAGGGCCAGCCTGGCGGCGTAACCGGTCAATCCGTCGAGGTCCGCCCCCAGGTGCACGGTGCCGACGGTGGCCAGGCGACGGTTCGTCCAGGGCACCGGAGCGGACAGCGCCCAGTCCACCTTCAGCGTGGAGCCGTCCCACCGGAAGTGTTCCAGGTCGGCCACCAGTCGCGGGGGCAGCCGGGCCGGGCCGACCAGGTCCAGGTACAGGGCGGGCGCGGGCACGTCGGCGAGCACCGCCCGACGCGCCCGCCAGGTGGCCCCACCAACGGTGCGGACCCCCACCGCCCGACCCCGGGCGACCAGGACCCGATCCACCCGGGCGCCGTAGAGGGTCCGGCCGCCCCGCTCGGTCAACCGGGCCACCAACGCGTCGGTGATCTTCTGTGCGCCGCCCTCCGGGACCGGCCAGCCGACCTGCTGGCCGAGCATGGCGAGCAGCCAGCCGTAGACGCCGGAGCCGGCCTCCTCCGTGGACAGGTCGGTGTGCAGGGCGCAGCCGGCGAGCAACGCCGGCCCGCCGGCGCCGGCGAACAGTTCCTCGCCGAGCCGGTTCACCGGCAGCACCAGCCGCCGGGCCAGCCGCAGCGCGCCGCCGACCCGTAGCCGGCGCAGCAGGCCGAGGCCGCCGCGCACCGGCGGGAACGGCGTGGTGATCAGCTCCAGCATCGGTTCGGCGACCTGCCGCCACTGCGCGTACGCGGTCAGCCAGCGCTCGCCGTCGCCGGGGGCGAAGGTCTCCAGCGAGGCCGCCGTGACGGCGGGGTCGCGGTTGAGCACGGCGGCCCGGTCGTCGGGGAACAGGTGGGCCAGCACGTCGGGGGCGTGCCGCCAGGTGAGCCCGTACCGGGTCAGGTCTAGCCCACGCAACACCGGCGAGGCGTAGCCGAGCGGGTAGAACGAGCTGAACAGGTCGCTGAGGTAACCGGGGGCGGTCACCTCGGCCGAGCGGACCGCCCCGCCGGGAACCCCGGTCGCCTCCAGCACCAGCACGTCCCAACCCGCGTCCGCCAGCAGGTTGGCGGCGACCAGGCCGTTGTGTCCGGCACCGACGACGACGGCGTCGGCCCGCTCGGCACCGAGGGAACCTGGCGAAGTCATCCGAGGACGCTACCCCGGCCCCGCCGGGCGAAACGTTTGCCACGGCCGGGCCCGGGCATGCAGCGCGCCATGTACACGGTCACGCAGCTCATCGGTGGGGTGTGGGGTGCCGGCGGGGAGGCCGGCGAGTTGACGGTGCACGATCCGGCTGACGGCCGCCCGGTGACAAGTGCCCCGGTCGCCACGGCCGACGAGGTCGACAAGGCGGTGGCGGCGGCGCGGGGGGTGGCGTCCGAGTGGGCGGCGACCTCCCCGGCGGACCGGGCCGCGGCGCTGCACCGGGTCGCCGACGCGATCACCGAGGCCGCCGACGACCTGGCCCAGGCGACGACCGCGGAGATGGGCAAGCCGCTGGCGGACGCCCGGGGCGGTGTCGAGGCGGGCATCGCCACCCTGCGGCAGTACGCCGAACTCGCCCCGGCCCGGGGCGGGCGCACCCTGCACGGCGATCCCGCCGCGATCGACTTCATGACACCGCAGCCGCGTGGGGTGGTGGCGGCCATCACCCCGTGGAACGACCCGGTCGCCGTGTCGTGCGGGCTGCTCGGAGCGGCCCTGGTCACCGGCAACGTGGTGCTGCACAAGCCCAGCGAGCGCACCCCGGCGACCGGGTGGCTGCTGGCCCGGGCGTTCGACACCGCCCTGCCGGCGGGGGTGCTGTCGCTGCTCAGCGGCGGCCCGACCACCGGCGCGGCGCTGGCCGGCGCCGAGGTGGACATGGTGGCGCACGTGGGGTCCAGCGCCACCGGCCGGGCGATCGCCACGGCCGCGGCCGGCACCGGCGCCAAGGTGCTGCTGGAGAACGGCGGCAGCGACCCGCTGATCGTCGACGCCGACGTCGACCCGAGCTGGGCCGCCGGTGAGGCCGCCCTGGGTGCGTTCGCCAACGCGGGTCAGATCTGCGTCGCGGTGGAGCGGATCTACGCCCACCGCGACGTCGCCGAGGACTTCGTCGCGGCGCTCGTCGAGCGGGCCGCCGCGCTGCGCGTCGGCCCGGGACGGGATCCGCGGACCCAGCTCGGTCCCCTCGTCGACCGGCGCCATCGCGATCAGGTGCACGGGCAGGTGATCGCGGCGGTGGCCGACGGCGCCCGGCTGCGCGTCGGCGGCACCCTGCCGGAGGGGCCGGGTGCCTTCTACCCGGCGACCGTGATCGACCACTGCCGGCACGACCTGGCGTTGATCCGGGAGGAGACGTTCGGCCCGGTGGCACCCGTCGTGGTGGTCGACTCGTTCTCCGAGGCGCTGCGGTGCGCGGCCGACTCACCGTACGGGTTGGCGGCGACCGTGCTGACCGGGTCGATGAGCCACGCCCAGCGGGCCTGGCGGGAGCTGCCGGTGGGCACCGTGAAGGTCAACTCGGTGTTCGGTGGCGCACCGGCCGGCGCCGCCCACCCGCGCCGGGCCAGCGGTCAGGGCTTCGGCTACGGGCCGGAACTGCTCGACGAGTTCACCGCCACCAAGGCGGTGCACATCCAGGCGCCCGGCGGCGGCCACTGGTGAGCCGGCGCACGGGCAGGCGGGCGGGGCCCGGCCGGAGGCGTACCCCGGTGTCGGGCCCCGTCGACGACGGCGGGCTCAGCCGCCGCGGGCCTTGCGGGTCTGTCGGTCGTTGGCCTTCTGGATCGCCTTGACCAGTTCCGGCTTGGTCATGGTCGACCGTCCCGACACGTCCAGTTCGCGGGCGACCCCCAGGAGATGCTCCTTGGTGGCGTTCGCGTCCACCCCACCGGCGGTGGGTGCCCGTCGGGCCGGCCCGCCGCCGGCGGCCTGCCGGTCGCTGGGGCCCTTGCGGCCCTTCGGCTCCCAGTGGTCACCGACCTTCTCGAACTCGTGCTTGACGGCGGCGAACGCGGTGCGGTGGGCCCGCTCGCCCTCGCCGTAGGTCTCGACCGCGGAATCGTGTGTCTTCTCCCAGGTGCGCTGGGCCTTCTCCGGGGAGCGCCGCAGCGTGCTGGGCAGTACCTCGCGCCCGGGCATCTCGAATCCTCCTCCGTGTGCGAGCGATTCGAATTGGCGTACCCCGGGGACGCGGCGGCAAACGCCGGCGGGGTTTGCCGCCGGAACGCGCCGGGTACCGGCGGGGCCATCCACGTGCCCGCAGCGCCCAGGGAGCGGTGATGACGACGACGAACCCCGAGGCCCCGTCGACCGATCCGTCGGCGCCGGGCCTGCCGGGAATCCGCCAGCTCCGCTGGTCTACCTGGCGTGGCGTGCTGGTCCGGGCCGGGCGCAACTACCTGCGGGACAACTGCACGGACTGGGCCGCGGCTCTCACCTACTACGGGGTGCTGGCGTTGTTCCCCTCCACCGTCGTGGTGGTGGCCCTGGTCGGACTGGTCTCCGATGGTGAACGCACCGTCGACACGGTGCTCGATCTGGCCCGCGAGATGGGCGCCGGCTCGGTCGTGGCGAACGAGAGCTTCGTCGGCGTGGTCCGCGAGGTGGTGGACCAGAACAGTTCCGCCGGCGTGTTGCTCAGCTTCGGTCTGCTCGGTGCGCTCTGGTCGGCCTCGAACTTCATCGCCTCCTTCACCCGGGCCTCGAACGCGATCTACGGCGTGGTCGAGGGACGGCCCGTGTGGCGGCTGCGCCCGACGCAGATCGGGCTGGCTGCCGTGTCGCTGGTGCTGCTCGCCATCGTGGCCGCCGGTCTGATCGTCAGCGGCCCGGTCGCCGACGCGGTCGGCGACCTGGTGGGTGCCGGCGGCGCCGCCCGCACCGCCTGGGCGATGGCCAAGTGGCCGGCGCTGGCGTTGATCGGCATGCTGTTGATGTCCCTGCTGTTCTGGGTCGCACCGAACGTGCGGCAACCCCGCTTCCGCTGGCTCACCCTGGGCGGGGTGGTGGCCCTGACCACCTGGGCACTCGGTTCCTTCGGCTTCGGGTTGTACGTGGCCAACTTCGGCTCGTACAGCACGACCTACGGCAGCCTCGGGGCGGTGATCGCGTTCCTGGTCTGGCTCTACCTGTCCAACTCCGCGCTGATGCTCGGTGTTCAGATCAACGCCGAACTACAGCGGGGACGGCGGCTGCAGTCCGGCCGCGAGGACACCGACGAGCCGGTGTTGCCGCCGCGGTCGCCGGCCGGTGGGTGACCGCGCATCGGTTTACCCCCCGCCCCCTCGGGTAGCGCAGAAGACATGGATCGCGGCAGCAGCAAGCACTCACCGAGGGTCGACGAGCAGATGAGCCAGGAGGTCAGCGGCCTCGTGCAGGGGCCGGGGACGGGCGGCTCGCGGGTCGACGAGTTCCGCGTCCCGGAGCCCGCGGGAGAGGACCAGCCGGAGCCGACCACGGCGCCGGCCGGCGACCTGCGCAGCGGCGCTCCGCAGGGCATGACCTCCGAGGATGTCGAGGCCCGCAGCCGGCTGGGGCGGTTCATCACGATGAACGCCCTGCCCGGGGACCGGGCCGCACTGCTCGCCAACGCGCGGGAGAACGAGGCCCCCGACGACGTACTGGCCGCGTTGGAGCGCCTGCCCGAGAGCACCCGGTACCAGACGGTGTCCGAGGTGTGGGCGGCGCTCGGCCACACCAACGAGACGACGCGCTGGTAGGTGGACCGACCGGTCCGCAAGCCTCACCAAGTGCAGGGAAGGATTCCGATGAGTGGTGTAACGGAGCATGTCGACGTGGCCGTCCCGGTCCGGACGGCGTACGACCAGTGGACCCAGTTCGAGGAGTTTCCGCAGTTCATGGAGGGTGTGCAGGAGATTCGCCAGCTCTCCGACACGATGACCCACTGGACCGTGGAGATCGCCGGGGTCAAGCGGGAGTTCGACGCCGAGATCACCGAGCAGCTGCCCGACGAGCGGGTGGCGTGGCGGTCGACCGGCGGCACCCAGCACTCCGGGGTGGTCACCTTCCACCGGCTGGACGAGAACACCAGCCGGGTCTCCCTCCAGCTGGAGTTCGACCCGCACGGGGTCATCGAGAAGGCCGGCGACAAACTCGGCGTGGTCGACCGTCGGGCCAAGGGCGACCTGCAGCGCTTCAAGGCGTTCATCGAGCGGCGCGGTCAGGAGACCGGAGCGTGGCGCGGTCAGGTCGACCGTCCGCAGCCCTGATCCCCGCGACGACACCCACGACGGCCGCCGGGCGTACCCGGCGGCCGTCGCTGGTTGACCGGGTCCGCTGCCGTACCGAGGCACGGTCACGCCCGGCCCCCGGTGTCGTTTGCGACGACGGGGCGGGGGTACCGCGATGGGCATGACCGACGACAGGGCGTGGCGCAACGAGGAACGACTTCCCCTCGAGGAGCTGGACCGGGCCGTCGCCCGATCCACCCTCGACGGGCAGGCCGACGACGTGACCGGCAACGACGCCGGGGAGGAAGCGGCCTTCGGACACGGCCCCGAGGCGGCCGACCGGGGCGGCGAGGTGCCCGGCACGGGTCGTGAGCCCACCGACCCGGACCGCGCCTACCGCCCGTCCACGACCGGGCGTACCGGTCCGGACACTCTCTGACACGCCACCTACGGGTACGTTCCGGGCTCCGGCGGTGGTCCGGGGCGTACCCGCAGGGCCAGGCCCGGCAGCCCGGCGGCCTCAGCCGAACGGGCGGTGAATTCGGACAGCTCCGGCAGAATCGGCCGTTCGGCTGACGGCAACGGCCCTGACGCGCGCAAGACTTTCGGAATGCATCAGGGCTCCGGCTTCCTCTCCACCCGTCAGCGCCGCCTGGCATGGCTCGGCTTCCTCCTCGCCGCCGTGCAGGCACCCGTCTCGGCCAGGCTGGTCGACGACAGCTCGTGGCTGTTCAGCCTCTGCGTCGCGCTGATGGTGGCAACCGTGATCATCGCCGACGACGCCGCGCGTCGCCGCCCGGCGGACGCCTCTTCCGCCGAGTAGGGCCTTCTGCTGCCGGTCGTGGCGGGGCGTCCGGTTCCCGCCGTCCGCCGCGCCCGACTCGATCCCCTCGGACATCCGGCGGACACCACCCGGTGCCGCCGGGACCGTCCGAGCGGCCGAGGTCGCGGCCCCGCCGGTTGGCTACATTCGTTCCTTATGCGCGTGTCGTCGAACCGGGTCGTCTCCCCCACCGCCGTCGACTGGGCGCGGTCCAGTCTGATGACCCTCGCCAACGCCGTGGGTCTCGACGGACTCGCCGCAGCCGCCGCCCGGCCGGGGTTGCTCGCCGCCGTGGACCAGCACGCCGCCGCGGTGCGTGACAGTCTGCACGGGGACCGGCGGCCGTTGAGCGCCGCCGCCCTCGCCGGGTACGCCGACGGCATGTGCGCCGCCGCCGAGGAGCACGGTTGGCAGCCGGCCGCCGCCCCGATCGACTGGGCCGAGGCGGACTGGGTGACGGTGCGCCTGCTCGCCGTCTGCGCGCTGACGGCCGCGCTGGACACGCCGGCCGCGCAGCCGCCACCGCTGTGACGTGCGGACGGGTGTCCGCCAGGCGGCGGACACCCGTCTCAACGCGACCCGCGACGCGAGCGTCCGACCGTCACGGACGGAACTGCTGGGTCTCGTCGCCGCTGTTGCCGGACTGGTAGGTACCCCGGCCGCCGGCCATCGAGGACTCCGATCCCCGCGAGGCCGGCTGGGCGGCACCGGGCCGGTCGGCCATCTGCCGCTGCATGTCACCGCGGCCGGCCTCGGCGCCCTGCCGCTGCTCACGGATCGCCCGCGATTCCTCGGCCGCTCGGGTGAGCCAGCCTTCCCAACGGTTCTGCATCGGCCGCACCAGACCGCCACCGACGCCGACGATCAGGATGCCGGCCACCGTGGCGAGCACCGCGATCAGCACGGGCTGGGTCACGGTGGTGGCGATACCCACCTGGTTCAGCGCCGCGATGACACCCAGGGCGAGGATGAAGATCGCCGTCACGTCGGCCAGGAACCGGCCGTACGACAGCCCACCGAGCGCCCCGGTGACGAGATCCCGCACCGCGTTGGCGATCGCGGCCGCCACCACCACGATGACGATCGCGACGAACGCCCGGGGCAGCCAGGCCACCACGCCCGCGATCAGATCGCTGATCGCGTTCGGTCCCCAGACGCCGAAGGCGAACTGAAGGGTGAACAGCAGCACCGCGTAGTACGCGAGCCGCGCCAGGATGTCGCTGGCGTCGTACCGCGTCCGCTCCAGCGCACGCTTGATACCGCCCCGTTCGACCCACCGGTCGAACCCCACCCGTTCCAGTACCGTGTCCACGATTTTGAGCACGGCTCTGGCGATGAGCCATCCGACCACGAGGATCGCGATGAACGCGATGGCCCGGGGCACGAACAGCAGCACCGACCTCCACATGTCGGCCGCGGCGTCACCGATGTCGACCTGCCTGGCCGCGAGGGTTTCCGGCATGATGTCCCTCCTGTCGCATGGATTGCCCGGCGCGCTTACCCCTTCCCCCGGTCGGCACGCCGCCACGGTCACCCCCTTTTTTCTGGACAGATCGCACCGGAATGGCTCTGACCTGCTCTGACGTCCCGGTCCGGCGCGCCCGGCCGATGATCCGGAACGTGGGTCGAGCGGGCGGACTAGGCTGCGCTCATGCCAGGAACGGTCGGGCGAGTACCCACGCCATCAGGCCCGCTGCCGGGCACGGCGGTGCCGGGCACGGCGGCCGTCGCCCGCCACCCCCGCTGGGGTGACACCGCGCTCGGTCCGTACGAGTCGTGGGATCCCGCCGTCCGCGCGACCGTCGAGGTGGTGCTCGCCTCCCCGGCTCCGATGGCCCTGCACCTCGGCGCGGACCTGCTGCTGCTGTACAACGACGCGTACGCCGACCTGATCGGCGACCGACATCCGGACGCCATGGGGCGGCCCCCCGCCGAGGTCTTCGCCGAGGTCTGGCAGCGCCCCGGTGTCGGTGACGTCGTCGAGCAGACCTACCGCACCGGGGTGCCGGTCCTGGACCGGGAGATCCCGCTCCCGCTGCAGTCCGCCTCCGTCGCGCTCGACCAACCCGTCTACACCCGCGCGTGCTCACCCGTACGGGACAGCCACGGCCGGGTCGTCGGCGTGCTGTCCGTGGTCGCCGAGACCAGCCCGGCGACCCGGCAGCTGCAGGGTCTCAGCGATTTCGCCGCGGCGCTGTCCGGCACGCTCACCCTGGACGACGTGGCCCGGGTCGCGCTGCGTTACGCGATCACCTCGTTCGACGCCGACCGGGTGTCGTTCGCGGTGGACGACGGGGGCGGCGGCACCGGGTGGCGGATGGTCCGGCGGGTCCGGGGCGAATTGGTGGACGAGGCGGACGAACGGTTGCCCCCACTGTGGCGACGCGGTCCCGCCGGCTGGTCGGCACCCGTGGTGGTCAGTGCCCGCACCGGCCAGGCCAGCTTCATCGACGACGGCCAGCCGCTGCACGAGATCGCGGCCGACCGGCACGACCAGAAGATCCGCGCCCTGGCGGCCGTACCGCTGCGGGCGTCGGTGGTTCGGGGAGCGCTGACCGTCGGCTACCGCTCGCCGCATCCGTGGTCGGCCGCGGAGCGGGCGCTGCTGGCGGCCTCGGCCGAGCTGGTCGGGCAGGCCACCGAGCGGGCCCGCCGCTTCGAGACCCAGCACGGCACCGCCCAACTGCTGCAACGGAGCATGCTGCCGGAGCACCTGCCGGTCCTGCCCCAGCTACGGATCGCCGCGCGCTACGACCCGGGGGTCGACGGCAACGCCGCCGGCGGTGACTTCTACGACGCGTTCTTGCTGCCCACCGGCGACCTGGGCGTGGTCCTCGGCGACGTCGCCGGCCACGACGTGCAGGCCGCCGCCCGGATGGGGCAGGTGCGTGCCGCGTTGCGGGCGCTGGCCCTCAACGATCCGCGCCCGGACCAGGTGCTCGCCGGGCTCGATCGGTTGGTGGGCAGTCTGGGCGCCGAGGCCGGCACGTACGAGCTGTTCGTCACCGTGACGTTCGGCGTCATCGACGTCGGCCGGAAGGAGCTGACCCTGGCCAGTGCCGGTCATCCCGCGCCACTGGTGCGTCGCTGTGCGCCGACGGGTGAGCCGCGGGCCGAGTACGTCGACGTGCCCTCGGGTGCTCCGTTGGGGGTCGGTTACCGGGCGGCGACGCGTACCGTCGCGTTCGTTCCCGGTGACACGCTGCTGCTGTTCAGCGACGGTGTGGTGGAGCGACGCCGGCACGGCCTGTCGGACGGCCTGGCCCGGCTGGCGGAGTCGGTGGCCGGTGCGCCCAGTGGCGACCCGAGGGCGTTGTGCGCGGTGGCTTCCGCGGCCGTGCCCGGCGCGACCGAGGACGACGTGGCCGTGCTCGCCGTCGAGTACGCGGTGCGGCCCAGCCGGTCGGCGCGGATGGAGGTGCCCGCCGAGCCGACCGCACCGAGCCGGGTGCGGCACTGGATGACCGCCCAGCTGACCGAGTGGGAGGTCGCGGAGTCGGTGATCGGCGCGGCGGTGCTGTGCACCAGCGAGCTGACCACCAACGCGCTGCTGCACGCCGGCACGGCGGCCCGGGTCGAGGTCGACCTCAGCCCCGAGCGGCTGCTCGTCTCGGTGGCCGACTCCGGCTCCCGGGGCACGGTGACCCGGGCCCGCACGGAGACCCTGAGCAGCCGGGGGCGCGGACTGGGCCTGATCGAGGAGCTGAGCGACGCCTGGGGCACCGACCCCACCGTCCGCGGCTCGACGGTCTGGTTCGAGATCCTGCTGCCACCCGCCTGAGGCGCCGGACCGAGGGCGTCGGCGCGGCGTCAGCCCCTGGGGCGGAATTCCGGATTACCGGAACGTCAGCCGGGGCACGTTGTGCGCCACCTGTCCGCGTGCCGCGGGCGTGGCGAGAGGCGGTCCGGTGGAGACGATCGACGTTGCGTTCGCGGTGCTCGGTGTGGCGGCCCTGCTCGCCGGCATCCTGCCACGGTTGCTGGAGCGGCGTCCGCTGTCCATGCCGCTGGCGTTCCTCGGCCTCGGGATGCTGATCTACCTGCTGCCCACCGGTCTGCCCGTGCCGGATCCCCTCACGCATCGGGATATCGCCACCCATCTCACCGAGATCTGCGTGATCGTCGCGCTGATGGGTGCCGGCCTGAAGATCGACCGACCGTTGAGCTGGGCGCGTTGGTCGTCGACGTGGCGGCTGCTCGCCGTGGCCATGCCGCTGTGCATCGCCGCCGTCGCCCTGCTCGGCTGGTGGTGGGCGGGTCTGGTGCCGGCCAGCGCGTTGCTGCTCGCCGCGGCGCTCGCGCCGACCGATCCGGTGCTCGCCAGTGACGTCCAGGTCGGCGAGCCCAACGCTGACGAGGATGCCGAGGACGAGGTTCGGTTCGCGCTCACCTCGGAGGCCGGGCTGAACGACGGCCTGGCCTTCCCGTTCGTCTACGCGGCGATCGCGATCGCGGGCGCCGGTCTCGCCCCCGGCGACTGGCTGGTCCGCTGGATCACGCTCGACGTGCTCTACAAGCTCACGGTCGGGCTGGCCGGTGGGCTCCTGATCGGGTGGCTGCTCGGCAAACTCTTCTTCCGGGCACCCAGCGAGCTGCGGCTGGCCCGGCACGCGGAGGGGTTCCTGGCGCTGGCCGCCACCTTCCTGGCGTACGGGCTGGTGGAGGTGGCCGGCGGCTACGGTTTCCTGGCGGTCTTCGTGGCCGCCCGCGCGATCCGGGCGGCGGAGCGCAACCACGAGTACCACGCGGTGCTGCACGACTTCGCCGAGCAGGTGGAACGGCTGCTCACGGTGCTGATGCTGCTGCTGCTGGGCGGCGCGGTGATCAGCGGGCTGCTGGCCGGTCTGACCTGGCCCGCCGCCCTGGTCGGTCTGGCCCTGGTGTTCGTGGTCCGACCGCTGGTCGGTTGGCTGGCGCTGCGCGGCGCTCCCGGTCGGCCCGCGGAGCACCTGGTGATCGCGGCCTTCGGCATCCGGGGCATCGGCTCGTTCTACTACCTGGCGTACGCCACCACCAAGGCGGACTTTCCTCAGGCGGAGCTGGTCTGGGCCACCGTCGCCCTGGTGGTGATCCTCTCGGTGGTGGTGCACGGAGTCGCGGCGACGCCGGTCATGCGGATGCTCGACGCGTCGGGCGAGCGCACCAGATCGGCGTCCCCGCCGGAGCGTTCCCCCGCCGTCGCCGCCTGAACGCCCGCCGGACGACGCGGGGCAGCCGGAGCGTCAGGCCAGTCGGCGGGCCAGGGCGCGGCCGAGGTCGCGGCCGGAGCGCCAGGCGGTCTGCACCCGGGGTCTGCCGAACGCGTCCCCGGCCAGCCCGATGCCGTCGTCGTCGAGGTGGAAGCCGGTGTCCGGGCCACCGCCGTCGGCCGGCTTGGCGTACGTCCACCGGTGCACGTGCACGAACTCCGCCCGGTCGGGCAGGGCGAGCAGGTCGCGTACGGCCGCCTCGATCTGCGGCGCGGCCGCGGTGGGCTGGGCCAGGTGTCCGGCGGCGAACCCCTCGGTGGTGTGCGCGACCAGGACCGCGGCGCCGTCACCGCGCCGGTCGCCGTCGTCGCAGACCAGGCTGAGCAGTGGATGATCATTGACGAAGGCGCCACCGAAGTCGGTCCACCGCCGGCACGGAAAACGCAGCATCGCCGCCAGCGTCGGCGACCACCGCTGCCGTCCCACGGCGTCGGTGGCCGGGACGAGTTCCGGGTCGAGCAGCAGCGCGGCCTGCGGCCCGGGCATCGCCAGCACGACCGCCGCGCAGTCCTCGCCGTCCACCGTCGGTCCCGGTCCGACACCCAGCACCAGCCGGTTGACCACCACGGGCAGGTCCCGGGCGAGATGTTCCACGAGTGAGCGCAGCCCACGCGGCGCCGACCACCGCATCGGTCCGGGCGCCGCGCGACGGCCGCCACCGTCGTACGCCACGAAGGTGTCGGTCCACTCGCGGGCCAGGCCGGCCGTCCGCCAGCCGCGCACCACCTCGGCGAACTCGGGGTCGCTCACGGTGAAGTAGGCGGCACCGAGATCGGCGGGGCGGCCGTCGAAGCGCCGGCTGGCCATCCGGCCACCGGCGACCCGTCCCCGTTCCCGGATCTGCACCGGCACCCCGGCGTCGCGCAGCTCCCGGGCGCAGGCCACACCGGCGATGCCGGCACCGATCACCACCACACCCGACGGTTCACCACGCATCCGGTGATCGTAGGACGGTACGTCTCGGCTTCGACGCCCGCCGGAACGGTAGTCGGTCGACTTGTTCCGGAAACTCTTCACAGGCCGGCAATAAGCCCGTACCTTGTCGGACATGTGGGAGCGCTTCCACGCACTTTCTTCGATGGGTACGAGGAGCAGACCATGAGAACCCGTAGCACGTTCGCTCTGGTCGGCGTCGTGGCGACGGCACTGACCGTGGCCGGCAGCGTCGGCGTGGGCGCGCTGCGCCCCGCGCCCGCCGCGGCCGCCGACTCCGCCTTCTACGTCGACCCGCAGACCAGCGCCGCCCGCTGGGTGGCGGCCAACCCGAACGACTCGAAGGCCGCCGTGATCCGGGACCGGATCGCCAGCGTGCCGCAACCCCGCTGGTACACCACCACCAACACCTCGACCGTACGCGCCGAGGTGGACTCCTTCGTCGGCGCCGCGGCCGCCGCCGGCAAGATCCCGATCCTGGTGGTCTACAACATCCCCAACCGCGACTGCAGCAACCACAGCGCGGGTGGGGCCCCGAACCACAGCGCCTACCGGCAGTGGGTGGACCAGGTCGCCGCCGGCCTCGGTGGCCGTCCGGCCAGCATCATCCTGGAGCCGGACGTGCTCCCCATCATGAGCAGCTGCATGAACGAGAGCCAGCAGGCCGAGGTGCGGGCCTCGATGGCGTACGCCGGCAAGGCGCTCAAGCGGGGCTCCTCCGCAGCCAAGGTCTACTTCGACATCGGCCACGGTGGCTGGCTCTCCGCCGGTGAGGCCGCCGCCCGGCTGAACGCCGCCGACGTCGCCAACAGCGCCGACGGCATCTCGGTCAACGTGTCGAACTACCGCCGCACCGCCGACGAGGTGTCGTACGCCAAGCAGATCATCGCGGCCACCGGCAACTCCCGGCTGAAGGCGGTCGTCGACACCAGCCGCAACGGCAACGGTCCGGCCGGCTCCGAGTGGTGCGACCCGCCGGGGCGGGCCATCGGCACCCCGAGCACCACCAACACCGGCGACTCCGCGATCGACGCGTTCCTCTGGGTGAAGTTGCCCGGCGAGGCGGACGGCTGCATCGCGGCGGCGGGTCAGTTCGTGCCGCAGCGGGCGTACGACCTGGCCATCGCGGCCGGTCCGGTACCGACCACGGCTCCGCCGACCACCACCCCGCCCACCAGCACCCCGCCCACCTCCACCCCGCCGACGTTCACCCCGCCGACCACGATCCCGCCGACCACCAACCCGCCCGGCGGTGGCTGCTCGGTGACGTTCACCCCGAACACGTGGACCGGTGGCTTCACCGCCGAGATCCGGGTGACCAACCGCGGCGCGGCGCTGAACGGCTGGAACCTGACGTTCAACGTCGCCTCCGGGGTACGGCTGAGCAACGGCTGGAACGGCGAGTGGAGCCAGTCCGGCAACCAGATCACGGTCCGCAACGCCCCCTGGAACGGCAGCCTGCCCAGCGGCGGCACGCTCAGCGTCGGTCTCCAGGGCACCTACACCGGCAGCAGCCTGGCCGCGCCGACCGGTTACACGCTGAACGGCACCGCCTGCGCCTGATAGCCCGACCCGTCCCGTGGCCCCCGGCACCGCCGCCCGTACGGCGGGGCCGGGGGCCGACCCTGTGCCTCCCGGGCAGCCGGGCTCGCGAGCCCGCGGCCACCTGGGCGTTACCGCTGCGCCGACGCGGGGTAGGCGACCGGTGACGAAGGAGGAGACCATGACCACACAGTCGAACCCCTCGGCCTGGCAGCCGGGCGTGACCGGCGGCGGCACCCTCCCGTCGGGCCCCGGCGGCCGTCCCGCCGCGCCCAGTGGCAACGGCCACGGGCCACCGACCGGCCCACCGACCGTGACGATCGGCGCGTTCGAGGACTATCCGAGCGCCCAGCGGGTGGTGGACCATCTCGCCGACAACCGGTTCCCGGTGGAACGCACCGCCATCGTCGGCACCGACCTGACCCTGGTGGAGACCGTGCTGGGTCGGCTCACCACCGCCCGCGCGGCACTTGTCGGCGCGGGTACGGGGGCCTGGTTCGGTCTGTTCATCGGCCTGCTGTTCGGCATCTTCACCGTCGGGAACTGGGTGGCGGTGATCCTCGCCGGCCTCGTCATCGGTGCGATCTGGGGTGCCGTCTTCGGTGCCGTCGCACACGCGATGACGGGCGGGCAGCGCGACTTCACCTCCGCCAGTTCACTGCGGGCCAACCGGTACGCGGTCACCGTGGAGGCCGACGTTGCCGACCAGGCCCGACAACTGCTCGGCCGGCTGAACCTGGGTGGACGCGCGCCGCAGACCGCAGGCTGACTCCGTCCGACACCACCGACCGGGCCGTCCCGCCTCAAGGGTGGGGCCGCCCGGTCAGTCGGTGGCGAGGCGGGCGTGCAGGTGCTCGTCGTAGCGGCGCCCGTCGCCGTAGCGGTGCGACTGCCGCAGCGTGCCCTCGGCCGCGAAGCCGGCCCGCTCGGCGACCCGGCAGGAGGCCGGGTTGGCCACCGCGTGGCACAGCTCGATCCGCTCCAGCCCGAGGTCGGTGAAGGCCCACCGGCTGAGCCGCACCACCGCCGCGGTGGCAACCCCGCGACCACGGGCGGCCGCGACCGTCCAGTAACCGATCGAGGCGTCGCCGGCGTGGATGCGGTGCAGCGACACCGAACCGAGCAGGATCTCCGGGTCGGCCGGATCGGCCGCCGCCAGCGACACGTGACCCCCGCCCGACCAGTCGGCCCGCCACCGTAGCCAGCGCAGCGCGGCGTCGAGATCGAGCGGGTCGCCCTGCGGGTTCCACTGCGCGATCGCCGGATCTCGCCAGGCTTCCAGAACGGCGGGTGCGTCCGCATCCCGCCAGGGGCGCAGCAGCAGGCCGGGAGCGGTCAGTTCCACGGCGGCAGAGTCTCACACCACCCGCGCCGACCGCGCACCGGACATCTCCCGGCGGTCCACCCGGTGCACTCCTTCAAAGCTTCACCATCGCCGCTCAGCGCTCCCACCCGTACCGCAGCCACCAAGATGGCGACCCCTTGTTCAAATTTTGAATAAGTGCTACCTTGGCGTACGTGACCGAGAGCCTGGACCGCGACCGCCTGACCGCCTGGCGGACCTACATCGAGGCCAGCCAGCGGTTGTTCACCCGACTCGAGGACGACCTACGTGCCGCCAGCGGGCTCAGCTTCGCCGACTACCACGTGCTGGTGCTGCTCGCCGAGGTTCCCGGGCACCGACTGCGGATGGGCGAGCTGGCCGACCGCCTGGTCTTCTCACCCAGCCGGCTGACCTATCAGGTCTCCTCCATGCAACGACGGGGCCTGGTCGCCCGCCAGCCGTGTCCGCGGGACGGGCGGGGCAGCGAGGCGGTGCTGACCGCCGCCGGGCTGCTGGCGCTGCGGGAGGCCGCGCCGCACCACCTACGCTCCGTGCGTACCCACCTGATGGACGACCTCGACGACACCGAGGTCGCCGCCCTGACCCGGATCTTCACCCGGCTCGGCCGACGACTGCGCCCGGCCGACGGCAGCGACGCCACCCTCGCCACCACCCCCGGCGACAACTGAAGGAGCCCCGATGCCCGCCATCACCGTCGACAACGTCCTCGTCCTGCCCCGGCTGCCGCGGCTCGACGAGTCCACCGCCTTCCGGCCGGTCCGCCGGCTGACCACCGCGCCCAGCGGCTTCGAGGGCGAGGGTTTCCCGGTGCGCAAGGCCTTCGCCGGGGTGCCGATGAGCGAGCTGGACCCGTTCATCATGCTCGACCAGATGGGCGAGGTGGACTACGCGCCCGGCGAGCCGAAGGGCACCTCCTGGCACCCGCACCGGGGCTTCGAGACCGTCACCTACATCATCGACGGCATCTTCGACCACCAGGACAGCCACGGTGGCGGCGGCACGATCACCAACGGCGACACCCAGTGGATGACCGCCGGCAGCGGCCTGCTGCACATCGAGGCCCCGCCGGAGCACCTGGTGGTCAGCGGTGGGCTGTTCCACGGCACCCAGCTGTGGGTCAACCTGCCCCGGGCGGCCAAGATGAGCCCACCGAAGTACCAGGACATCCGGGGCAACCAGGCCGCGCTGCTGACCACCCCCGACGGTGGGGCGCTGATCCGGGTGATCGCCGGTGAGATCGCCGGCAACCGGGGGCCCGGCTCCACCTACACCCCGATCACCGTCACCCACGTGACGGTCGAGCCGGGGGCGCAGGTGGATCTGCCCTGGCGGCCGGACTTCAACGCGCTGGTCTACGTGCTCGGCGGGCGCGGCACGGTCGGCGCCAACGGACGTGGCGTCCGCACCGGACAGCTGGCCGTGCACGGGCCGGGTGACGCGTTGCGGTTCAAGGCGAACGCCCGCCAGGACAGCCGCAACCAGACCTTCGACCTCTACATCATGGGCGGGCAGCCCATCCGGGAGCCGGTGGCGCACTACGGGCCGTTCGTGATGAACACCCGCGACGAGCTGATCCAGGCGTTCGAGGACTTCCAGGCCGGCCGGCTCGGCGTCGTCCCGGCACAGCGGCTGCCGCACACCGAGGGCCAGGGCGAGCGCCCCTGAGCGACCGTCGGACGCAGGGCGGCTCCGGTGTCGGGGCCGCCCGGCCGGCTCAGGAGACGGCGAAGATGCCGGCCAGGCCGAGCAGGACCATCACCAGTACGGTCAACAGCGCCCCCCGCTCGCCCTCCACCGCCTGCTCGCGGTGCTCGGTCACGGAGTTCGTCGGCTCGCCGGACATGCTTCGGCTCCTCCCTGCTCGGGGTGCGGGTCGGTCGCCAACAGCCAGCAGCCCACCAGCGTGCGAGCCCGACCACGGGTTCGTATGGTGAGGACGTGAACGACCTCTCTGAGGGCGGGAGCATGCCGCTGCAGGACTGGTTCCTCACCGCACCGGAACGCGCCAACCCGGTCTCTGAGTTACCCGTCTGGACCAGTGGAAACCTCGCCGAGCCGCTGATTCACGGTGCCGCGTACTTCGACCGGCTGGTCACCGAGGTCGACGGGCTGGGCGCCGGCGACCACCTCTTCTTCGCCGACTGGCGGGGTGATCCGGACGAGCGGCTCCGCCCGGACGGGCCGACGATCTCCCAGTTGTTCGCCCGGGCCGCCCAGCGCGGCGTGGTGGTCAAGGGACTGATCTGGCGGTCGCACCTCGACGTGCTGTCCTACAGCCACCAGGAGAACCGCAACCTCAGCGAGGCGATCTCGGCCGCCGGTGGCGAGGTGCTGCTCGACCAGCGGGTCCGGCGCGGTGGATCGCACCACCAGAAGCTGGTGGTGCTGCGCCGCCCGGCCGCCCCCGAGCAGGACATCGCCTTCGTCGGCGGCATCGACCTGTGCCACAGCCGCCGCGACGACGACGCGCACCACGGTGACCCGCAGGCGGTACGGATGGCCGCCGCGTACGGTGACCGTCCGCCCTGGCACGACGTGCAGCTGGCGCTGCGCGGGCCGGTGGTGGGCGCGCTGGACACCACGTTCCGCGAGCGGTGGACCGACCCGATGCCGCTGGACTCGGAGAATCCCCTCGCCTATCTGCGCGACCGGCTCCGCGGGGCGGATCTCACCGCCGGGCCGCTGCCGGACCAGCCCGCCGATCCGCCGCCCTGCGGGCCGCACCACGTCCAGGTGTTGCGCACCTATCCGGCGGTCCGGCCCCGGTACGCGTTCGCCCCGGACGGCGAACGCACGGTGGCTCGCGGCTACACCAAGGCGGTACGCCGGGCCCGTCGGCTGATCTACCTGGAGGACCAGTACCTCTGGTCCGCCGAGGTGGCCGAGCTCTTCGCCGCGGCGCTGCGCGACAATCCCGAGCTGCACCTGGTCGCGGTGGTGCCTCGCCATCCCGACGTGGACGGGCGGCTGGCCCTGCCACCGAACACGGTAGGTCGAGAGCAGGCGCTGGCCCTGTGCGAGCAGGCCGCGGCGGGGCGGGTGCACGTCTTCGACGCGGAGAACCACGCCGGCACCCCGGTCTACGTGCACGCCAAGGTGTGTGTGGTCGACGACGTCTGGGCCTGCGTCGGCAGCGACAACTTCAACCGGCGGTCCTGGACGCACGACAGCGAACTGTCCTGCGCCGTGCTGGACGACACCGCGGACGAGCGCTCCCCGCACGATCCGGCGGGTCAGGGTGACGGGGCCCGGTTGTTCGCCCGGGAGTTACGGCTACGCCTGCTCCGCGAGCACCTGGACCGCGATCCGGCCGGCGGCGACGACGCCGACCTGGTCGACCCGGACGACGCGGTCGCGGCGATCACCGCCGCCGCCGAGGCGTTGCAGCACTGGTACGACGGCGGCCAGGTGGGACCACGCCCACCCGGCCGGCTGCGACCGCACCGCGCCCGGCGCCTGCCCTGGTGGACGCGGGTCTGGGCGCTGCCCGCGTACCGCCTGGTCTACGACCCCGACGGCAGGCCGCTGCGGGCCCGCCGGTCGGGCACCTGGTAGCCCGGCGTCAGCTCGCCGAGGACCGTCAGCCCACCCGGGTACGCGAACGAGGAGCGCGGCGAGTAGTAGCCCCAGGCGATGGTGAGCGGGTTCTCCGGGCGCAACGCGTACACCGGGTGGTCCGGATCGAGAAACTCGACGGATTCGATCTCGAACGAGGTGGACGGTTCGGCGATCACCGGATAGATGCTGCTGACCAGTTGACCGTGCAACTCGGTCAGGTAGCGGTGGTGGCCGTTGTGCATGGCGTGTCCGGTGTCACCGACGCGAACCTGGGCTCGGATCACCGGCACGCCCTCGATGTCCGTCCCGGTGGCGATCGTGTCGCCCCGCTCGGTGATGGTGGTGCGACCCGGTACGGCCGGGGCACCCCGGGCCAGGGCGTAGTGGCGAACCCGCTCGCTCGAGGTGACGTAGTGGGTCCACCAGCCACCGGGGGTCACCCCGTCCGGGGCGTCCATCCCGACGAGCGTGACACCGAGATAGGTGAGCGAGTAGGAACCGAAGCCCGAGGTCTGGCTCTCGTCGTCCACCACGTACTGGTTCATGAAGACCTCACGGTCCGGGTGGGGCCGTAGCCCCGCGGGGACCAGCGCCGCCACCGCGTCCGGGTCCGCCGGCAGCCAGCTGAAGTACAGCGTCCGGCTGTTCACGACGAGGTGGGGAACGGCAGGATCGAGCACGGCACCTCCGGATCAGGGATGTACCCCGCGACGCTAAGCCCAGTCCCGTTCACGGGACAACGACGGATTGATGACACTCCGCTTGCGATCCCCGCCGGCATCGTCCGTTCCGGCAGCCCGACGTCCTCGTCCGGCCCGACCACGAGGGTCGCCCGGGCATCCGCGACTGGCCCGATCGGTCGATCTGGCCGCAGAATCACGGTCGTTCAACCCTCATCGACGCACCAGTGTGGGGCATTTAGCGGCTTTCATGCCTTGAAATCACTTAAGTACATCGTCCGTTCGGCTAGATTTCTAGGAGACGATCGGGCTAAGGTGACTCCCGAACGTACCAACGGAACCAACCAAAGCGTCACGTCTATATCCGCGGACGAGGTGCAGGGAGGACCACCATGACCGCGTCAACGATCACCGAATCGGCGACCACCCCGGCGACCCCGGCCCCGAAGCTCGACCCGCGGGCGCTCACCGACAGCGCCGCCGAGCTGCTGAACGCCATGGCCGCGCTGCCGGCCGGGCACCCGTCCCGAGCCGCGCTTCGCGACCGGGCGATCGAGGCCTGGTTGCCGCTGGCCAACCACCTCGCTCACCGCTACAGCGGGCGCGGCGAGCCCACCGACGATCTCGCGCAGACCGCCGCCGTCGGCCTCATCAAGGCCATCGACAAGTTCGACCCCTCCCGCGGGGTGGACTTCGCCGGATACGCGATCCCGACCATCATCGGCGAGCTGAAGCGGCACTTCCGCGACCGGACCTGGGACATCCGGGTGCCCCGCCGGCTGCAGGAGCTGCGGCTGGCCATCTCGGACGCCAACAGCTCACTGCTGCAGTCCCTGGGCCGGTCCCCGACCGTGGCCGACATCGCCGCCCACCTCAAGCTCACCGAGGAAGAGGTGCTGGAGGGCCTGGAGGGCGCCCGCGCGTACAACGCGGTGTCGCTGTCCACCCCGACCGGTGACGGCGACCGCGCGACCGAGCTGGGCGACATGCTCGGCGGTGAGGACAGCGAGTTCGAGCTGGCCGAGCTGCGGGTGGCGCTGGGCCCGGCGCTGGCCACGCTCGACGAGCGCGAGCAGAAGATCCTGACGCTGCGGTTCTACGGCAACCTGACGCAGTCGCAGATCGCGGAGCAGATCGGCGTGTCGCAGATGCACGTGTCCCGGCTGCTGGCCCGGGCCCTGACGAAGCTGCGGGGGCAGCTCGACGGCACGTACTAGGAGGGGGTGGCGATGGTGGCCGGGTCCGACGGACCCGGCCACCATCGTCTTCGCGCCACCTCAGCCGGCGACGGGATCCCGCCACATCGGCCAGAACGGCGTGCCGTCGGGTAGCCGGAACGGTTCGGCGACCCGGTAGCCGTGCCGCGCGTACAGGTCACGGCTGGTCTCGCTGCTCGCCTCCAGGTACGCCGGCATGCCGTTGGCGTCCAGCCAGGTGTGATGGTGACGCAGCAGTGCCGTGCCGACGCCCTGGCCCTGGCGGTCCGGACGCACCGCGAGCAGCGCCAGATGATGGTGGTCGGCGTGTGGATGGTTCGCCGCGAACAGCTCGTCCAGGTGCACGAAGTTCGGGGTCCACTCCCCGCACGCCAGGGCCAGCCGGGCGTCGTAGTCCTCCGGCGGCGGCAGTGGTTCACCGACCGACGGCAACCAGACGGCCACCCCGGCGCGGTCCTCGGTGCCGAACACCAGCCCGTGCCGGGTGGCGTGCTCGACGATGATCTCGAAGTTCCCGGCCAGCACCGACTCCCGCTTGGCCTCGTCCGGCACCAGCCAGCGGGGCTGGTCCAGCACCATGAACGCCTCGGCTATCCGGGCCGCGACCCAGCGGGTGTCGTCCGCGCCGAGCCGCCCGATCTCCGGCTCGCTCATCGCCGCACCTCCGCCGTCGGCACCGGCTCGGTGGCCGGCGGGGGAACCACCACGGCCGCCGCGCTCTCCGCGCCCAGGCCGATCCGGGCGTACGTGTCGGGACGCCGCCGCCGCAGCGACAGGCCCCACAGTCCGCCCAGCAGCGCCGCCACCGGGTAGGCCAGCGGGATCGCCCAGCGCAGCGGGGAGTCCGGCTCGACGCCGAGCAGGTTGGCGAAGTTCTGCACCGCCAGCACGATGATCGCGACGAGGGCGATCGCGGCGAGGCCGGGCGCGACCAGCCGCCGCCACAGCGTCTCCTGCTCACCACTGCGGGCGAAGTACGCGATGATCGCGACCGCGGTGGTCGCGATCAGCAACAGCACGCCGAAGCCGCCGCTGGTGCCCAGCCAGAAGAACAGCTGCAGGACCGGATCCCAGCCGTTGACCGCGTACAGGATGATCACCAGCAGGCCCAGCACGCTCTGTGCGATCGAGGCGGCCCGGGGTGCCCCGGTGGTCGGCGAGGTCCGCCCGAACACCGCCGGCAGCACCCGTTCCCGACCCAACGCGAAGGCGTAGCGCGCGGTGGTGTTGTGGAACGAGATCATGGCGGCCAGCACCGAGGTCAGGAAGAGTGCCTGCCCGATGGTCAGAACGGTGTCGCCCAGGTGCGCCCCGGCCAGGTTGAAGATCAGCTCGACGCTCTGGGTACCCGCCTCCTCGACGATCCGGTCCGGCCCGACCGCCACCGTCATGCTCCACGAGGAGAGCGCGTAGACCACCGCGATGATCGCCACAGACAGGTAGGTGGCCATCGGCACCGTACGCTTCGGGTCCTTGCTCTCCTCGCTGAAGACCACCGCCGCCTCGAAGCCGACGAAACCGAGGATCGCCAGCACCAGTACCGCGCCGAGCCCGGGCACGAAGAAGTTCTCCGGCGAGAACGCGGCGAAGCTCACGCTGCCGCCGGCCGGGTTGCCCAGCTGGCCGAGATCGAACACCACGATGATGGCGATCTCGGCGCAGAGCAGCGCCGCCAGCACCATGCCGTTGATGTCCACCCGGAGCAGGCCGAGCATCGCCACCAGCGCCCACGCCACCAGCGCCACGATCCACCACTGTGGCGTGATCCCGAACAGCCGGTCCAGCACCGGTGCCGCCGCCGCGCCGATCGTTCCGTAGAGCCCGACCTGGAGGGCGTTGTAGGCGATCAGCGCCACCCAGGCCGTACCCACACCGGCCGGGCGTCCGAGCCCCCGGGCCACGTACGCGTAGAAGGCGCCGGCGTTGGCCATCCGCCGGGCCATGGCCACGTAGCCGACGGAGAAGACGGCGAGCACCACGGCCACCGCCAGGAAGGCCAGCGGAATGCCGAGCACGCCGATGACCCCGTAGCCGGTGGTGACCACGCCGGCGACCACGGTCAGCGGCGCCGCCGCGGAGAGGACGAAGAAGATCACTGAGGGAACGCCGAGCCGGCCGCGGGCCAGCGCTTCGGAGACGTTGCTCGGTCGTTCGGTTGTCGCTGTCGAGGACATGTACCGCTCCGGTCTGAGGGGAAGGGGGTGTACCGGGTCAGGGGGCGCCGCGCAGCACCGCCGCACCAACGGCTGCCTCGGTGTGCGCCACGAGTTCCTTCAGCGGGTCCGGCAGGGCCGGGATGATCAGGTTGAGTCGGTGGTGTGCGCGCGGACCCGCGCTCCACAGCACCTCCCGGGTCAGGCCGGCGGCGGCGACCAGCCCGAGCAGCGTCGCGTCGGGAACGCTGGGCGGCTCTGCGCGCTCCAGCAGCGCCCGCAGCCGGGTGGCCGGCCAGGCCACGACGTTGAGATCGATCGGCTGGTAGGTGACGGTGGTCCGCAGCAGTCGCCGGCTCTCCTGCCGGCGCAGCACGCCGGCCCGGGACAGCCGCTCCCCCACCGCGGTCACCGAGGTCTGGGCGAGGAAGCTGAGCCAGGTACGCACCGACTGGTGCTGCGCCTCGCCGACCAGCTGGTCCAGCACCGTGTGGGCCAACGCGTCGGCCGGTGGCCGGCGGTCGATCACCGCGACCTGCCCCCCGGAGACGGTGATGTGTCCATAGAGGGTCAGTTCGCCGAGAAGCCCCCCGGCCAGCCCGAGACTGGTCGCCGCCGGGTGCAGCTTCGCCTTGCCCCGGGTGTCGTTGTGCGCGATCAGAAAGAACTCGTCGGCGGTGAGCACACGTCCTCCCGAGCCGGCCGTCCACAGTGATCGCTAACCGGGAAAGGATGCACCGAGCGCAACTGCAACGCAACTCCCGTTTTCGCCAGTTGCACTCTGTGGTGAAGCGACCTGCGCCTTTTCCCGTGACAGACTCGGAGGGTGACCGCGAGCCCCACCGTTCGACGCCGCCGTATCGCCCGGGAACTGCGCCAGTTGCGGGAGCGCGCCGGCATGACCCTGGACGTCGCCGCCCGGCAACTGGACATGTCCAAGAGCAACCTGTCGCGCATCGAGAACGCGCAGATCGGCATCAAGCCACGCGATGTCCGGGCCGCGCTCGCGCTGTACCAGGTCACCGGCAGCGACGCCGAGGCCCTCATCGAGATCGCCCGGGGTGCCCAGCAGCGCGGCTGGTGGCAGCACTACAGCGACGTGCTTCCGGAATGGTTCGAGTTCTACGTCGGACTGGAGGCCGAGGCCGCCACCCTGCGCACGTACGAGGCCGAGGCGGTGCCCGGCCTGTTGCAGACCGAGGCGTACGCCCGCGAGGTGTACCGGCTGACCGCCGGCGAGGAGGACCTCGATCGCAAGGTGGCCGCCCGGCTACGCCGGCAGGACGTGCTGCGCGGCGACGATCCGGTGGAGCTGTCGGTGGTGTTGAACGAGGCGGTACTGCTACGCCCTGTCAGCGATCGCACCGTCATGGCCGGCCAGATGACCCACCTGGAGACCCTCGCCCAACTACCCAACGTAACCCTCCAGGTACTTCCCTTCGACGCTGGCGGACATCCGGCGATGAACTCGCCGTACGTGCTCCTCACGTTCGCCGACGCGGCCGACGCGGCCGTTGTCTACCTGGAAAATCTCTCCACGGGCCTGGCACTGGAGGAGGTCGCGCAGGTGCGCTCGTATAGCCTTGTGCACGAGAGGCTGTGCAGTCTGGCACTCGATCCCGCGGCGTCTTTGATCCGCCTGAAGGAAGCTTCTCGTTACTTTACGTGACCGCTGCATCGCGGTCACTGTCGGTATCGACGGAGGGATCGCGATGACCGCGCTCGACCTGTCCCGGGCGGAGTGGCGCACCAGCACCCGCAGTGTGGGCAACGGCAACTGTGTCGAGGTGGCCACCGTCGACGGTGCGGTCGCGGTGCGGGACAGCAAGGACCGGCACGGCCCGGTGCTGACCTTCCCGCCGTCGGCCTGGCACGCCTTCGTCGCCAGCGTCCACACTCGCTGACCCCACCCACCGCCCGCCGGGCCCACACCGTCTGCCCGGCGCCGTCCCGCCCTGCGCCGCGCTTCCGGGTGGCGACCGAGGCCGGCGAGCGACTCACCCCTCACGGCGGCCGGTCCCCTGCCGCGCCGCCCCGCGCCGCCGCAGTCCACCGTCGGGCAAGACGACCAGGACCGACCCGTCACCAGTTGTGACCGAGGCAATGCACGCCGGAGGTTACCGTCCGCAACAGCCACGGCCACCAACCCACCTTCCACCCTCCGCCCTTTGCTCTGCTTCAACCCACGCAACCCCCTAGTGACCTGCTGAAATGCCCGGAACTGGGCAAGCTGGCCACCCGGTCAAACGACGCGGAGAGTGACCGTTGCGTGGGTTGAAGCAGAGCAAAGCAGTGAGGGAGGTTATGCCGGGCTCCGGCAGGCGGCTACGAAGTGTGACGGGCGTGCCTAGTCGACGGGCACCGACGCGTGCCGCCGGTGTACTCGGAAGACGCCGGGGGACCACTCAGCCAGGATGTCCTCAGGCTCGGGCCGGGAGGACGCTGACGCCGCCGGGCCGCCGGGCGACAGCTCGCTTCTACCGGGTGACATGACGTCGGCCGGGCGAGGGCCGGGCCAGAGGCGGGGGTGGGGCAAGGGCGCGGGTGGGGTATGGGCGGTGCGAGACTGGGCCGTGCTCTCCGACGTGCCCATCGACCTGCCGGTCCGGCCGGTGTTGCCGGCGCTGGTGGCGGCGCTGGGCTCGGCCGGCAGCGCGGTCCTGGTGGCCCCGCCGGGTACCGGCAAGACCAGCCTCGCCCCGCTCGCCGTGGCCGACGCGGTGGCCGGGCGGGTGATCGTCGCCCAGCCCCGTCGGGTGGCCGCCCGGGCCGCCGCCCGCCGGATGGCGGCACTGCTCGGCGAGCCGGTCGGTGGCCGGGTCGGCTACGCGGTCCGGGGTGAGCGACGGGCCGGACCGCGGACCCGGATCGAGGTGGTCACCACCGGGCTGCTGGTCCGCCGGTTGCACCACGATCCGGAGTTGGCCGGTGTCGACGCGGTGCTGCTCGACGAGATCCACGAACGTCAGCTCGACGCAGACCTGGCGCTCGCCTTCAGCGTCGAGTCCCGGGCCACCCTGCGGCCGGAGCTGTGGCTGCTGGCCATGTCGGCTACCCCGGAGGCGGACCGCTTCGCGGCCCTGCTCGGTGGTCCGGTGCCGGCACCGGTGGTTCGGGCCTCGTCGGCGCTGTATCCGGTGACCCGTGTCTGGGCACCACCGCCACGGCCGGTGACCCCGTCCGGCGCCGGCCCGGTGGACCGGGCACTGCTCGACCACGTCGCCGCCACCGTCCGGCGGGCGCTTGTCGAACAGGAGGGCGACCTGCTGGTCTTCCTGCCTGGCGTGGGCGAGATCGCCGCCGTCGCCGGCCGGCTCGCCGAGCTGGGCGACCGCGTCGACGTGCTGCGCCTGCACGGTCGGCAGAGCGGCGCCGAGCAGGACGCCGCCCTGCGGGCGGGACAGCGACGGCGGGTGGTGCTGGCCACGGCGGTGGCGGAGAGCAGCCTGACCGTGCCGGGCGTACGGACGGTGGTGGACGCGGGACTGTCCCGGGTGGCTCGGCTGGACCTGGCCCGAGGGCTGGGTGCCCTGGTCACCGTGCCGGTGTCCCGCGCGGCGGCGACCCAACGCGCCGGCCGCGCCGGTCGGGAGGCGCCCGGCCAGGTCTACCGCTGCTGGTCGCCCAGGGCGCACGAGCGGTTGCCCGCACAGCCGGAACCGGAGATCGCCACCGCCGACCTGACCGGCTTCGCCCTCGAACTCGCCGCCTGGGGCGCCCCCGGCGGGACCGGGCTCGCGCTGCCCGACCCGCCTCCGGCGGCGGCGATGACGGTGGCGTCCGAGACGCTGACCGCCCTCGGTGCGATCGACGCGAACGGCCGGATCACCGAGCGGGGCCGGGCCGTCGTCGCGGTCGGAGCGCATCCCCGGCTGGCCCGGGCGCTGCTCGACGGGGCCGACCGGGTCGGCGCCGACCGTGCGGCGCAGGTGGTGGCGCTGCTCAGCGAGCCGACCGTGGCCGGTCCCGGCGACGATCTCGGCGCCGCCTGGCGTCGGTTGCGCGCCGGCACCGACCCGGCCGCCACCGCCCGCTGGCGCGCGGAGGTGCGCCGGCTGCGCGCCGCGGCGGAACAGGCGCGCGACGGCCGCGTCGGCCCCGACGGCCAAGGGGAACGCGAGCCGACGAGCGGCGGGCGGTCGGACGCCGCACCGGCGAAGGAGGCGAACGACGCACGGACGGACGACAGGCGGGCGACGGGCGAGCGGACCGGCGACGGCCGGGTGGGCGGCGAGCGGAGGGCCTGGTTGCCCGACGAGCTTGCCGCCGGGTTGCTGGTCGGGTTGGCGTACCCGGAACGGTTGGCCCGGGTGCGGCGGCCGGGCGGCTCGGCGTACCTGATGAGTGGCGGAACCGCGGCGGAACTGGCGCCCGGGTCGGCGCTGGCGGGCGTCGACTGGTTGGCCGTCGCGGTGGCCGACCGCGCCCCCGGCGCGGCATCCGCCCGGGTCCGGCTGGCCGCCGTCGTCGACGAGGGGACCGCCCGCGAGGCGGCCGGCTCGCTGCTGCGTCGCGAGCGGGAGGTCGCCTGGTCGGACGGGGACGTGGTGGCCAGGGAGGTGCTCAGGCTGGGTGCCATCGGGCTGGTCGACCGTCCCCTGGCCCGGCCCGACCCGGACGAGATCGCCGCCGCGTTGCTGACCGGCCTGCACGACACCGGGCTCGACCTGCTGACCTGGACCCCGGCGGCCAGGACGCTACGTGAGCGGCTGGCCTTCTGCCGGTACGCGTTCGGCGACGACTGGCCCGACGTCTCCGACGAGGCGCTGCTGTCCGGTGCGCCGCGCTGGCTCGGACCGGAGCTGGCCGGTGCCCGGCGGCGGGCCGATCTGGCCCGCGTCGACGTGGTCGCTGCGCTACGCCGGCTGCTGCCCTGGGCGTTGGCGGGACGGCTGGACGACCTGGCGCCGGAGCGGATCGCGGTGCCCAGCGGTTCGCGGATCCGGGTCGACTACGCCGACCCGGCCGCGCCGGTGCTCGCGGTCCGGCTCCAGGAAACCTTCGGTTGGGCCGAGGCACCCCGGGTCGGTGGCGGGCGGGTGCCGGTGCTGCTGCACCTGCTCTCCCCCGCGGGCCGGCCGGTGGCGGTCACCGCCGACCTGGCCTCCTTCTGGCGCTCCGGCTACCGCCAGGTCCGCGCCGAGCTGCGCGGACGCTACCCGCGCCACCCCTGGCCGGAGGATCCGACCACGGCCACGCCGACCCGGCGGGCCGGACGGCGCTCCTGACTGCTCACGGCTCGTCGACCACGTCGGCGATGACGACGGTGATGTTGTCCGGGCCACCAGCCTGCAACGCCAGGTCGATGAGGCCGCGTGCGCAGGCCTCCCGCTCCCGCTGGCCGGCCAGCACCTCGGCCAGGGTGTCGGCCCGTACCACGTTCGACAGCCCGTCGCTGCACAGCAGCCAGCGGTCGCCGGCCCGAGGCACCATCGTCGCGTACGTCGGGGAGACCTCGTCGCCCTGCAACGCCTGGGTCACCACGGCGCGCCGGGGGTGGCTGCCGGCCTGGTCCGGGGTGATCAGGCCCTGGTCGACGAGCATCTGCACGAAGGTGTCGTCCCGGGTGATCTGCTTGAGCACACCGTCGCGGAACAGGTACGCCCGGGAGTCGCCCACGTGGGCCAGCGCCAGGCAGCTGCCCGTACGCGCGAACAGCAGCGCGGTCAGCGTGGTGCCCATGCCCTGCCGCTGGGGATCCTCGGCGACCGCCTGACGGATCCGCTCGGTGGCCAGCTTGATGCCGTTCTGCAAGGCGGCGACCAGCACGTCCTCCGGCGTCTCCAGGTCCAGCGGCGCGATCGCCCCGACGGCGATGGCGCTGGCCAGGTCCCCGGCGGCCATACCGCCCATGCCGTCGGCGACGGCGACCAGCCAGGTGCCGGAGTGCAGCGCGTCCTGGTTTCCGCTGCGGATCAGCCCACGGTCGCTCGCCCCGGCGGAACGCAGCTTCAGGGTCATGGCACGCAGCCTGCCAGGAGTAGGGCTCGGTTGTCTCTAGGAGATCAGGACCGCCCGGCGTGGCGCGGTGAATCTCACTGACGGTGAACGTGAATTCTCATCGGATGCGATCGATTGACATGTCCTGCCCACCCTGGAAACATGCCCGATACCTGGGAGCGCTCCCAGGTCACACCCCCACCTCGCCTGTTCCGTCCCGCTCGCCGGAAGGACTTCCCCCGTGACGCCATCCCGACGTCGTCTCGCGGTACTCGCCGCGGCGACCGCCGTGGTGCTGGTCGGCGTTAGTGCCGGCACCGCTTTCGCCGATCCACCCGCTGACGCACCCGAACAGATCCGCAACGGCGACTTCAGCGACGGCTCGTCGCCCTGGTTCTCCTACGGCACCAACACGCTCGGGGTGGTCGACGGCCAGCTCTGCGCCACCGTGGCCGCTGGCCTGGCCAACCCCTGGGATGCCGGCATCGGCCACGACGCGCTGCCGTTGGTCGCCGGTGCCGAGTACACCCTCGGCTTCGACGTCACCTCCACCCCCGGTGGCCCGGTGGCCGCCGTGCTGCAACTCGGCAGCGAGCCCTACACCGGCTACTACTCGGTCACCGCCGCCGCGACCCCGACCCAGCAGCGCGTCGAGCGCACCTTCGTCGCCCCCACCGACGACAGCCGCGCCCAGCTGATCTTCCAGATCGGCGGCAGCGCCGAGGCGCGGACCGTCTGCCTGGACAACATCTCGCTGCGCGGCGGCAACCCGCCCGAGCCGTACGTGCCGGACACCGGCCCCCGGGTCCGGGTGAACCAGGTCGGTTACCTGCCCGGCGGGCCGAAGAACGCCACGGTGGTGACCGACGCCACCGAGGCGCTGCCCTGGGAGCTGCACTCCGCGTCCGGAGCCGTGCTGGCCAGCGGCACCACCACGCCGCGCGGGGTCGACGAGGCGTCGGCGCAGAACGTGCACTCGGTGGACTTCTCGTCGTACCGCACCCCGGGTCAGGGGCTGACGCTGGCCGTGGACGGCGAGGTCAGCCACCCGTTCGACATCTCCGGCACGCTCTACGACCAGTTGCGGTCGGACGCCCTGCAGTTCTTCTACATCCAGCGCAGCGGTATCGAGATCGACGGTGACCTGGTCGGCGAGGAGTACGCCCGACCCGCCGGCCACCTCGGCGTCGCGCCGAACCAGGGCGACACCGACGTGCCCTGCGTCGCCGACTCCTGCGACTACCGGCTCGACGTACGCGGCGGCTGGTACGACGCGGGCGACCACGGCAAGTACGTGGTCAACGGCGGCATTGCCACCTACCAGCTGCTGAGCACCTTCGAGCGGACCAAGAACGCCGCCACCGCCGGATTCGGCGCCGACCTCGGCGACGGGACGCTGCGGCTGCCCGAGCGGGACAACGGGGTGCCGGACATCCTCGACGAGGCCCGCTGGGAGCTGGAGTTCCTGCTGCGGATGCAGGTACCGGCCGGCAAGCCGCTGGCCGGGATGGCCCACCACAAGATCCACGACCGGAACTGGACCGGCCTGCCGATGCAGCCCGAGGACGACCCGGAGCCGCGTGAGCTGCACCCGCCGTCCACCGCCGCCACGCTGAACCTGGCCGCCGTCGCCGCTCAGTGCGCCCGGCTGTTCGCCCCGTACGACAAGGAGTTCGCGCAGCGCTGCGGCAGCGCGGCGAAGACCGCGTACGCGGCGGCCAAGGCCAACCCGGCCCGGTACGCGCCGGCGACCGGTAACGGCGGTGGCCCGTACGACGACACCAACGTCACCGACGAGTTCTACTGGGCGGCCGCCGAGCTGTACCTGACCACCGGCGAGCGCACCTACCTGACCGACCTGACCGCCTCGCCGCACCACACCGGCGACGTCTTCGACGCCCGTGGCTTCGGCTGGCAGAGCGTGGCCGCGCTGGGCCGCCTCGACCTCGCCACCGTGCCGAACGGGCTGCCGGCCGCCGAGCGGACCCGGATCCGCGAGTCGGTCATCGCCGCCGCCGACAACTACCTCGCCGAGATCCGTCGGCAGGCGTACGGGCTGCCCATGCCGGGCGACCCGAACAGCTACTTCTGGGGCGGCAACGGCGCCATCATCAACAACGCGGTCGTGCTGGCCACGGCGTTCGACCTGACCGGAGCGGCGAAGTACCGCGACGGCGCGGTGCAGACGATGGACTACATCCTCGGCCGCAACGCGCTGAACATCTCGTACGTGACCGGGTGGGGCGAGCACGCGGCGGAGAACCAGCACAGCCGGATCTTCGGCTTCCAGCTCGACCCGAGCATGCCGAAGCCGCCGGCCGGTTCGATCGCCGGCGGTCCGAACGCCGCGCTCCAGGACCCGTTCGTGGAGCAGCTGCTCGAGGGCTGCGCACCGATGTTCTGCTACGTCGACGACATCGCGTCGTACTCCACGAACGAGGTGGCGATCAACTGGAACTCGGCGCTGGCCTGGATCTCCTCGTTCCTGGCGGACCAGGGCGATTCAGCCGCCGTACCGGCACCCACCTGCACGGTGTCGTACACCAACTACGGCTCGTGGCAGGGCGGCACCGGCTTCACCGCCCAGGTGAACATCCGCAACACCGGCACCGCCGCGGTGAACGGCTGGACCGCCCGGTTCGCCTTCACCGGCGACGCCAAGGTGCGCGAGGCGTGGATGGCCAAGGTGACGCAGTCCGGAGCCACGGTGACCGCGAAGAGCGAGTCGTACAACTCGCGGATCAACCCGGGTGCCTCGGTGATGTTCGGATTCAACGCCACCACCGGCGGCGGCGCGAACCCGTCGCCCAACCTGGTCACGGTCAACGGCGCGCCCTGCACCGTGTCCTGATCCCCGGGTGGGGTGCCGTCGGCGACCGGCGCCCCACCCGGCCCCCGTCCCGCCCGCAGTGATCAAGAAGTTCTGGTCCGGATTCCTGACGAATCCGGACCAGAACTTCTTGGTCGTCGGGCACGGGTGGCGGGGTCGGCGTCGTACGGCAGGATCGGGGGCGTGAATGACGACCATGGGACGACGGTGCGGGCCGGCGGGCCGGCGGACGCGGCGGAGGTGCTGCGGCTGCTCGACGACGCCACCGCCTGGCTGGTGGCGCGAGGTCGGACCGGGCAGTGGGGCACCGGGCCCGCCTCGACGGATCCCCGCCGCATAGCCCAGGCCGACGCGTGGGCCACCGGCGGCGGACTGTGGCTGGCCGAGCTGGACGGACGTCCGGTCGGTGCACTGGTGGTGGGGACCGCCACGGAGTACGTGCCGCCCGCGACCGAACCGGAGCTGTACGTCAACCTGCTGGTCACCGACCGGGCGTACGCCGGGCGGGGTATCGGTGGGCGGCTGCTGGCGCACGCCGCCGACCTGGCCCGGCACCGCGGCGTCGGGCTACTGCGGGTGGACTGCTACGCCGGCGACGACGGCGCGCTCGTGCGCTGGTACGAACGCCAAGGCTTCACCCCCACCACCCCCTTCACCGTCCCCCGCCCCCACCACCCACCCTGGCCCGGCCAAGTCCTCACCCGCCCCCTCTAGCCCGCCCACCGTGGGGTGGGGTGGGTGGGGGTTAGGGGCAACGCCGCTCAGTTAGGGCGGTGGGTTGGTTGTCAATGCTGCCGCGTCGAGGATGTTGATCTTGAATGTGGCGTGGTAGGTGGTGCGGTCGATGGTGCCTTTGGCGCGGTGTTTGGAGATCGCGCGTTTGACCACGCGGGGGCTGATTCGGGTGCGGCGTGGGGGGAGCAGGTCGGCCAGGACGGCGCGGCCGATGGCTCCGACGAGGTCGATGACGGTGTCGGCGATGACACCGGCGGCGTGGGTGATCTGGTCTCGGGCGGCGTGGACGGCGATGGTGAAGCTGGCCCGGTCGGGGTTGGTCGTGGGCCGGCTGGCGGTGGCGTCAGCCATCGCCAGCCGGACCGCTTGGTAGGTGGTGAGCAGGGCGTGGACCTCTTGACTGATCCCGTTCGGGGTTCGGGCTCGCAGGACCCGTCCGCCCAGCAGGGTGGACTTCAACTCCAGGTATGCCGTTTCGATCTCCCAGCGGTGGTGGTAGAGGGTGACCAGGTCCATGGCCGGGAAACGGCGCTGGTCGGTGAGGGTGGTGATCAGCCGGTACCGGCCGATGTGGCGTTTGCCGTTCATGCTCACGACGATCTCGGCGTCGACGACCCGGACGCTCATCGTGCCGATGACCGACAGCCAGGAACCGTCGTGATGGCGGCGGATGACGGGTAGCCGCCGGTCGTCCTTGTCACGGATGAGTAGGTCAGCGCCGGTGCCGGCGAACTGCTCGATCATCGTGCGGGCAGCGAAGCCCCGATCGGCCAGCAGCAGCATGCCCGGGTGCAGACAGCCCAGCAGACGAGCGGCGCAGCTCAACTCGCCGGTGCTGATGGGAGTGAACACCGCATCGATGAGGGTCCGCGTGCCGCACACGACGACCGCGACCAGCCGCAGCATCGGATAGCCCGAGCCGCCGTGAGTTCCGGCCTGACGAGGATAGACCGCGAGGTTCGCCGTGCTGTCGGGCACGAACATGCTGGTGCCGTCGATTGCACACACCAGCAGACCTCGCCATCGCCCAGCCCCGGCAGGCGGACCTGCCACCAGCCGGAACAACGCTGCCAAAGGTTTGTCCCCAACCCGACGGCGAGCCTGAGACAGGGCTGAGGAAGTCGGCATCGCCACCGGCAACCCGTCCAGACCAGCAACCAGCCGAGCCCACACCTGCCGATAACCCAACTCGGTGAACAACCCCGCCGCGAGCAGCAGATACACCACCACCCGCGACGGCAGATCCCGCACCCGCGCCTGCACCGCCCGCGTCTGCGCCAGGACGGCATCGACCATCTCGAAGGGCACCTGCTGCGTCAACTCACCCAGATGACCTGGCGCGAACCGGCCGGCTGCCACCGTGGCGGTCCGAGCAATGGCACACTGTTCCAACGGCGGGGCTCCCGGTCCAGAGGCTGTCTTGGAGTGACAAACCTCTATACCGAGACCCCGCCGCCCTCGTCTATCGACACGCTCTTGACAGACGCCCCGTCTCCCTAACTGAGCGGCATTGGGGTTAGGGGCAACGCCGCTCAGTTAGGGCGGTGGGTTGGTTGTCAATGCTGCCGCGTCGAGGATGTTGATCTTGAATGTGGCGTGGTAGGTGGTGCGGTCGATGGTGCCTTTGGCGCGGTGTTTGGAGATCGCGCGTTTGACCACGCGGGGGCTGATTCGGGTGCGGCGTGGGGGGAGCAGGTCGGCCAGGACGGCGCGGCCGATGGCTCCGACGAGGTCGATGACGGTGTCGGCGATGACACCGGCGGCGTGGGTGATCTGGTCTCGGGCGGCGTGGACGGCGATGGTGAAGCTGGCCCGGTCGGGGTTGGTCGTGGGCCGGCTGGCGGTGGCGTCAGCCATCGCCAGCCGGACCGCTTGGTAGGTGGTGAGCAGGGCGTGGACCTCTTGACTGATCCCGTTCGGGGTTCGGGCTCGCAGGACCCGTCCGCCCAGCAGGGTGGACTTCAACTCCAGGTATGCCGTTTCGATCTCCCAGCGGTGGTGGTAGAGGGTGACCAGGTCCATGGCCGGGAAACGGCGCTGGTCGGTGAGGGTGGTGATCAGCCGGTACCGGCCGATGTGGCGTTTGCCGTTCATGCTCACGACGATCTCGGCGTCGACGACCCGGACGCTCATCGTGCCGATGACCGACAGCCAGGAACCGTCGTGATGGCGGCGGATGACGGGTAGCCGCCGGTCGTCCTTGTCACGGATGAGTAGGTCAGCGCCGGTGCCGGCGAACTGCTCGATCATCGTGCGGGCAGCGAAGCCCCGATCGGCCAGCAGCAGCATGCCCGGGTGCAGACAGCCCAGCAGACGAGCGGCGCAGCTCAACTCGCCGGTGCTGATGGGAGTGAACACCGCATCGATGAGGGTCCGCGTGCCGCACACGACGACCGCGACCAGCCGCAGCATCGGATAGCCCGAGCCGCCGTGAGTTCCGGCCTGACGAGGATAGACCGCGAGGTTCGCCGTGCTGTCGGGCACGAACATGCTGGTGCCGTCGATTGCACACACCAGCAGACCTCGCCATCGCCCAGCCCCGGCAGGCGGACCTGCCACCAGCCGGAACAACGCTGCCAAAGGTTTGTCCCCAACCCGACGGCGAGCCTGAGACAGGGCTGAGGAAGTCGGCATCGCCACCGGCAACCCGTCCAGACCAGCAACCAGCCGAGCCCACACCTGCCGATAACCCAACTCGGTGAACAACCCCGCCGCGAGCAGCAGATACACCACCACCCGCGACGGCAGATCCCGCACCCGCGCCTGCACCGCCCGCGTCTGCGCCAGGACGGCATCGACCATCTCGAAGGGCACCTGCTGCGTCAACTCACCCAGATGACCTGGCGCGAACCGGCCGGCTGCCACCGTGGCGGTCCGAGCAATGGCACACTGTTCCAACGGCGGGGCTCCCGGTCCAGAGGCTGTCTTGGAGTGACAAACCTCTATACCGAGACCCCGCCGCCCTCGTCTATCGACACGCTCTTGACAGACGCCCCGTCTCCCTAACTGAGCGGCATTGGGGTTAGGGGCGGAGTTTGGGGAGGACCTGGTCGGCGAAGGTGTCCAGGAAGGGGCGTTGGTCCTGGCCCACGTGGTGCAGGGCGATCTGGTCGAAGCCCAGGTCGACGTACTCCTCCAGCCAGCCGACGTGCCGGCCCAGGTCGGCGGAGATGTTGACCACCTCGGCGAGCCGGGCCATCGGCACCTCGGCGGAGACCACGTCGAAGTGCTCGGGGGTGGCCAGGTCCCAGCAGACCGGCGGCGCGAAGACGTTGCTGCGCCACTGGTCGTACGCGATCGCCTCGGCCTCGGCCTGCGCCGGTGCCCAGCTCAGGTGCACCTGGAGATGCACCGGTCCACGACCTCCGGCGTCCCGGTAAGCCTCGATCATGCGGCGCAGGTGGTCGGTCGGCGCGTTGACCGTGATCAGGCCGTCCGCCCACTCGGCGCACCAGCGGGCGGTGGCGACGCTCACCGCGGCGCCGACAAGTGCCGGCGGCTGCTCCGGACGGCTCCAGAGCTTCGCCCGGTCGACCCGGACCAGACCGTCGTGACTGACCTCCTCGCCGGCCAGCAGGGCGCGGATGACGTCCACGCACTCGCGCAGCCGCGCGTTGCGTACGTCCTTGCGTGGCCACGCGTCGCCGGTGATGTGCTCGTTGGCGGCCTCACCGGAACCCAGCGCCGCCCAGAACCGCCCCGGGTACATGGCGCCGAGCGTGCCGATCGCCTGCGCGATGATCGCCGGGTGGTAGCGCTGCCCGGGCGCGTTCACCACCCCGAACGACAGACCGGTGGCCTGCAACGCCGACCCGAGCCAGGACCAGGCGAAGCCGGAGTGGCCCTGGCGCTCGCTCCAGGGCGCGAAGTGGTCGGAACACATCGCGGCGTCGAAGCCGACCTGCTCGGCGTGGACCACCGCCGCCAACAGTTCACGCGGGTGGATCTGCTCGTGGGAAGCGTGAAACGCGATCGCCGTCATGCCGCGCTTCACTACCCAGCCGAGCCCGCTCGTAAGCAGCGGCTACTCGGAGTGGGCGCCGGCCCCGGCGGTGGCCGCCCCCTCCCCCACCCAGACCGTCTTGACGTTGCAGAACTCGTGCATGCCGTGGGCGGAGAGTTCCCGGCCGTAGCCGGAGTTCTTCACCCCGCCGAAGGGCAACTCGGGGTAGGACGTCGTCATCCCGTTGATGAACACGGCACCGGCCTCCAGGTCGGTGGCGAAGCGCTGCTGCTCCTGCGGGTCGCGGGTCCAGGCGTTCGAGCCGAGACCGAAGCTGGTGCCGTTGGCCAACTCGATCGCCTCGTCGTACGACGCGGCCCGGTACAACCCGGCCACCGGACCGAACACCTCCTCCGCCCACATCCGCATGCCCGGGTGCAGATCCGTCACCACCGTCGGCGGGTAGAACCAACCCTCGCCGCTCGGCTTCTCCCCGCCACAGAGCACGGTGGCTCCCTTGTCGACGGCGTCCCTGACCTGAGCGTCGACCTCGTCGCGACCCCGCTCGGAGGCCAACGGACCGACGTCGGTGCCGTCGTCCATCGGGTCACCCACCCGCAGCGCCGACATGCGGTGTGCGAACGCCTCGGCGAAGGCGTCGTAGACGTCGGTGTGCACGATGAAGCGCTTGGCCGCGATGCAGGACTGGCCGTTGTTCTGGCAGCGGGCGGTGGTGGCGACCTGGGCGGCCAGTTCCACGTCGGCCGACGGCATCACCACGAACGGATCGCTGCCCCCCAGCTCCAGCACCGTCTTCTTCAGCTCCCGGCCGGCGATCTGCGCGATCGACCGACCGGCGACCTCGCTGCCGGTGAGCGTGGCGGCACGGACCCGGGGATCGCTCAGGATCCGGTCCACCGCCTCGGAGCCGACCAGCAGCGTGGTGAACGCGCCCTCGGGGAAGCCGGCCCGCCGGAACAGGTCCTCCAGCAGCAGCGCGGTCTGCGGCACGTTGGAGGCGTGTTTGAGCAGGCCGGTGTTGCCCGCCATCAGGGCCGGCGCGGCGAAGCGCATGACCTGCCAGAGCGGGAAGTTCCACGGCATCACCGCCAGCACCGGCCCGATCGGCTGGTAACGGACGAATGCCCGGGTCGCCGAGACCGCCTCTGCGTCGGCCGGCTCGTCGGCGAGGAACTCGGCGGCGTGGTCGGCGTAGAAGCGGCAGGCGCTCGCGCACTTGGTGACCTCGGCCTTGGCCGCGGCGAGCGTCTTGCCCATCTCGGTGGTCATCAGTCGGGCGATGTCGTCCCGTTCCGCCTCCAGCATCCCGGCCGCCGTGGTCAGCCACCGCCCGCGCTGCTCGATCGTGGTGCCGCGCAGCTGCCGGTACGCCAGGTCGGTCCGTTCGATCGCGCCGTCGATCTGCTCGTCGGACATCGGCTCGTACGTCTTGAGCACCTGACCGTTTACCGGATTGGTGGTGGCGATGGTCATCAGGACTTCTCCTGTCACTCGAACAGCGAGTGCCGCGCGCCGGGCTCCTCCCGGCGGCGGGCGGCGCGACGACGTTGGATGACGACCAGGTCGACGACGGCAACCACCGCGAGGACGGCGCAGACGACACCCAACCAGGCCACGTCGGCACGGAACGCCAACACCGCGAAAACGGTCATGGTGACGAGCCCGAAGCTGGCCAGCGCCAGCCGCAGGTTCAGCGCGCTGTACGCGTGACCGACCGTGCCTCGGGCACGCCGGGGCTGTGATCTCGTCATCACCTCCACCTACCCCGCGCCGTGGGAGCTAACCGTCGCCGGCGCCCTTTCCCACCGCCGGGACGACGGGTCCGGGCCGGGCTGATCGCCGCGGCGATCAGGAACTCCAGGCGCCGCGGGCGGCGGCATCGGCGGCGTACCCGACGAAGCTCCTCGGGTCGTGGCCGGTGACCTGCCGGACCGTCCCGGTCGGCTGGCCGTCGCCCAGGTCACGGAGCGCCCCGAACGCGGCGATCTCACCCGCCACCTGCTCGGCCGGCAGCCCCAGCGCGAGCATCACCGCCCGGTAGTCGTCGCCCGTACCGAGGTGCCGCACCGGGTGACCGACCGTTTCGGTGAGGATCGCCGCGGCCTCGCCGAAGGAGAGCGCGTCCGGGCCGGTGATCTCGTACGTGCGGCCGGCGTGACCGGTACCGGTGAGGGCGGCGACCGCGACGTCGGCGATGTCGTCGGCGTCGACGAAACACTGGCGGGCGTCACCCACCGGTACGGCGATCTCCCCGGCGAGCACCGCGTCCCGGAAGAAGCCCTCGTCGAAGTTCTGGTCGAACCAGTCGGGGCGCAGGATGGTCCACTGCGTCCCGCAGGTGCGTACCGTCTCCTCCGCGGCCATCAGCCGCTCGTCACCCATCGCCTCGATCGCCCGGCTGGAGAGCAGCACCAGGCGGCCCACCCCCTGCTCCACCGCCAGCCGGACGAAGTCCGACCGGATCGGTTGGTCGTGTGGAGCCATCAGGTACATCGCGGTGACTCCGGTCACGGCGGCCCGCCAGGAACTCGGATCGGTCCAGTCGAACCGCGGCTCACCGGAGCGGGAGGCGGACCGGACCGGGTGACCGGCGTCCCGCAACCGGCGCACGACGCGCCGCCCGGTCGTGCCGGTGGCGCCGAGCACAAGAGTCATGTCCTGGTTCGTCATGGGACCAGTCGAGCAGCCGCCTGTGACAACGGCGACTGCGGCCACCCGCCGTCCTGGGTCGCGTCACCGCCGTGCGTTGCGTTACACCGGGCCGGCGTGACCCGACCTTTCCGGGCATCGGCGGGGACCATGGACCCATGACCGTGAGCCATGCCGAGCCGGTGACCGTCGCCGTCGCCCGCCGCGCCGACCCCGCCCGGACCGAGGAGATGGTGGCGTGGATGCGGGCCGGCACGGCGCTGGCCGAGGCGTTCCCGGGATTCCTGGGCGCGGGTTGGGTGCGCAGCGCCCCCGGGTCCGGCGACTGGCACATGCTCTACCGGTTCGCCGACCCGGACACGCTGCGCCGCTGGGAGGAATCGCCGCAGCGCCACTGGTGGCTGACGTCGGCACAGGGCATCGTCGAGCACACCCACGTCGAGCGGCGGACCGGCATCGAGGGCTGGTTCGATCCGCCGCGCACGGCGGCCGTCGAGCCACTGGACGCGGAACCGACCGTGGCGCAGTCGCCGCCGCGCTGGAAGCAGGCGGTGACGATCTGGTTGGCGTTCTTCCCGCTCAGCCTCACGGCCACGCTGCTGACCGGCCAGTTCCTGCCGGGGCTGCCGACCGCGGCGCGGGTGCTGGTGATGACGCTGACCCTGACCCCGCTGATGACCTACCTGGTCCTACCCCGGATCACCCGGGCGTTGCACTGGTGGCTGCACGGCCGGGAAGCACCCTGGCGCGGGCGGCGGACGCCCCGCGCATAGCACGGCCGTCGGGGACAGGACAGGGCACTGCCGCATCCCCGACAGCGCGTGACCAACCGACCTCACCCGCGTAGAGTCACCGTGCCGTCGCTCTGCGCTGTGAGGCTAGGGAAGTCATGCCTGGACGCTGGACCACCGCCGCCGTCTGCCTGCTCGCACTCGTCGCGTTGGCCTGCGAGGCGGGTGGGGACGCGGCGCCGCGCCCCTCGGGCACGGCCCAGCCCGGTTCCCCCCGCGTCGTCGCCGCCCTCGGTGACTCGATCACCACCGGCTTCGGTTCCTGCCTGGTCCTCACCTCGTGTCAGCGCAACTCCTGGTCGACGGGGGACGGACTGCGGGTGGACAGCCACTACCGGCGGCTGCTCGACCGGAACCCTGGGCTGCGCGGGAAGGCGCACAACCATGCCCGGGCGGGGGCCCGGGCGTCCGCGCTGGCCGGCCAGGCGGAGGCGGCGGTACGCGACCGCGCCGACTACGTCACGGTGCTGGTCGGGGCCAACGACGCCTGCCGCGCCACGATCGACGCGATGACCCCGGTGGCCGACTTCCGGGCCGAGATCAACCGAGGGTTGCGGGTGCTGCGCGAGGGACGACCGAAGGCCCGGGTCCTGGTCGTCAGCATTCCGAACCTGTACCGGCTCTGGGAGGTCGGTCACGACGAGCCCCGGGCGGTACGCGCCTGGCGGCGGGGCGTGTGCCCGGCGCTGCTGGCCGACGCGACCTCGACCGCGCCGGCCGACCGGAGCCGCCGCGCGGCGTTCCGCGAGCGGATCGCCGCGTACAACGCGCAGTTGAAGGCGGCGTGCCGGGCCTACGGCTCGCGGTGCCGCTACGACGGCGGCGCCGCGCACCGGGTCCGCTTCGACCTGGATCTGGTCAACCGGCTCGACTACTTCCACCCCAACACGGCCGGTCAGTCCCGTCTCGCCGACGTGACCTGGCGCTCCTCCGGCTACGCCGACTGATCGCCGGCCTGATCGGGACGACGGGGCAACGGAATCCGGGGTCCGCCGTGCTGCCGGTAGAGCACCCGGGAACGTTCGGCCAGCTTCTTGGTGGCCGAGGAGTTCGCCCAGGTGCCGAGAATGATCGCCGCTCCGGGGATCACCTTGGCGAAGAGCCGCTTCGCCGCGCGTACCCCGGCCATCTGGGCGAGCCGGACGCCGAGGTGCAGCATCACCCGGCCGAGCGGCGCCTGTCCGCCACCGCCGAACAGCGCGCCCGCGCGCTCGCGTCCGGCCGCCACTCCCAGCGCCACCCGGGCGCTCGCGGCGACCTTGTGCACCTTCTGCAACACCAACAGGTCGGTGGCGCGGTCGGGATGCGTCGGGTCCGCACCGTACGCGGCGGCGACGTGCAGGACCATCCGGGACTGGGTCCAGGCCAGCACGCCGACGTCGATCACCGCGCCGGGCAGTCCGGCCGCACCGGAGACGGCACCGGAGAGCCGGGCCTGGTTGACGAACCGGCGTACCGCCTGATCCGCCAGGGCCTCGGCGCTGATCCCGGGCTGCGCGGCCCGGACCCGCCGCACCCACTGCGCCGCCTCCGGGCCGAGCCGGCGTACCGCTTCGAGCGCGAGGTGCTCGGGAGCGTACTGCGGATCCTGGCGCATCCGGTCCCACAGCGTGGCCGGTGGCGCCTCGACGACCCGGCCGCCCGGTGGGGGCGGGGCGGGGGTGACGGGTTGGCCATCGGCGGGCACGGGGTCGCTCATCACCTCTCCTTTCGGTGGCGCCCATCCATGTGTACCCCGCTGGGGCAACGGCGTACCGTCGGCCGATCACCCGGCGACGCCGGGCCGGGCGGACCGGCGCGGCAGGAATGCACGAGGATGGCAGTTACGTTCTCGCGATCGGGGTGCCGGGGATCCGGTGGCCCGTTACGCACTTGCAGGGAGGCCGCACCGGTGCTCGACCCACACGAGCTCTACGAACTCACCGACGATCTGCCCGACCTCGGTCAGCCGGTCCTGATCCAGGCGCTCACCGGTTTCGTCGATGCCGGTAACGCCAGCCGGCTCGCCCGCGAGCAACTGCTCACATCGCTGGAGTCCCGCCCGATCGCCCGGTTCGACCTGGACCAGCTCTTCGACTACCGCTCCCGCCGACCGGTGATGACCTTCGTCGAGGACCACTGGGAGAGCTACGACGACCCGCAGTTGGAGCTGCACCTGCTCCACGACGACGACGAGACGCCCTTTCTGCTGCTCACCGGGCCGGAGCCCGATCTTCAGTGGGAACGGTTCACCGCCGCCGTCGCCGGGCTCGCCGCCCGGCTGGACGTCCGGCTCACCGTCGGGCTCAACGCGATCCCGATGGCGGTGCCGCACACCCGGCCGACCGGCGTGACCGCCCACGCCACCCGGCGTGACCTGATCGCCGGCTACGAACCGTGGCTGCAACGGGTGCAGGTGCCCGGCAGTGTCGGCCATCTGCTGGAGTTCCGCCTCGGCGAGGCGGGCCGCGACGCGCTGGGCTTCGCCGCGCACGTACCGCACTACGTGGCACAGGCCGAGTACCCGGCCGCCGCCGAGGTGCTGCTGGCGTCGGTGTCCCGCAGCACCGGGCTGCTGCTGCCCCGGGACGGGCTGCGCTCGGCCGCCGAGGTGGTGCGGGTGGAGATCGACCGGCAGGTCGCGCAGAGCGACGAGGCCACCACCCTGGTCCAGGCCCTCGAGGAGCAGTACGACGCGTACGCCCGGGGCCGGGGCGAGAAGAACCTGCTCGCCACGGAGAACGGTCCGCTGCCCACGGCCGAGGAACTCGGCGCCGAGTTGGAGCGGTTCCTCGCCGAACAGACCCGCCCCAACAACGACACCCCCTGACGGGCACCATCGCGACGGCTCGCGGGCCGGAAGGGGCGCCGCTGACCCGGCACCGGCGCGCCGACCGCTGGTGCGGCAGCGCGCCGGCCGCGCGGGTCGGGGCCGGATGGGGCAGGCTGGCACCATGCGCCTGGCGACGTGGAACGTGAACTCGGTGAAGGCCCGGCTGCCCCGGCTGCTCGACTGGCTGGCCGGCACCGGTCCGGACGTGGTCTGCCTCCAGGAGACCAAGTGCCCGGACGGCGCCTTCCCGGCGACCGAGGTGGGCGAGCTGGGGTACACGGTGGCCAGCCACAGCGACGGCCGGTGGAACGGGGTCGCCATCCTGTCCCGGGTCGGCCTGGCCGACGTCACCGTCGGGTTTCCCGGCGAGCCCGGCTTCCCCGAGCCGGAGGCCCGCGCGATCTCGGCCACCTGCGGCGGGCTGCGGGTCTGGTCGGTGTACGTACCGAACGGCCGCGCGCCCGACGACCCGCACTACGTGTACAAGCTGGCCTGGTTGGCGGCGCTGCGGGACGCGCTGGACACCGAACTGACCAACGCGGCACCGCTGGCCGTCTGCGGTGACTTCAACGTGGCACCCACCGACGACGACGTGTGGGATCCGGCGCTGTTCGCCAGCTCCACCCACGTCACGCCGCCCGAGCGGGCCGCCCTGGCGGCGCTGCGCGACCTCGGCCTCACCGACGTGGTGCCCACCCCGATGAAGGGCCCGCACCCGTTCACCTACTGGGACTACCGGGCCGGCATGTTCCACCAGAACAAGGGCATGCGCATCGACCTGGTGTACGCCTCGGCCCCGCTGGCCCGGGCCGTCCGGTCGGCGTACGTGGACCGGGAGGCCCGCAAGGGCAAGGGCCCCTCCGACCACGCCCCCATCGTCGTCGACGCCGACCTCACCCCCACCGTCGAGTCCTTCTGACCCCCACCCACCCCGCGCCGTGATGCGCCGCGCTGTTCCGTTGGGCAACTTCCCGGATACTGCTGGGTCAGCGCCTTCCGAGGCGGCAGTACCCGGGAAGTTGTCGGGATCATGAACACGGGCCGGGACGGCGGGCCGGGTCGGATGCGTGGTTAGGGTGGGGCCATGGCAGTTGTGAAGATCAACGCGATCGACGTACCGCCCGGTGGTGGCGAGGAGCTGGAGAAGCGGTTCGCCGCCCGGGCTCGCGCGGTGGAGAACTCCCCCGGTTTCCTCGGCTTCGAGCTGCTGCGTCCGGTGGCCGGCGAGAACCGCTACTTCGTCTACACCCGCTGGGAGACCGAGCAGGCGTACCAGGACTGGGCCGCCGGCCCGGCCCGAGCCGCCCACGCCACCCCGCCCGGAGCCGAGCAGCGGCCACCGGTCGCCTCGGGTGCCACTCTCCTGGAATTCGAAGTCGTCCAGCAGGTCCCCTGACCGACCGCCCGTTCACCGCTTCTGGAACATCACCGCCACGATCTCGACGGTGACGCCGATCGCCCAGTCGAGCTGAGGGCATTCGGCGCGGCCACGGCACTCCAGGCACCCACCTACCTGGAACGGCTCGGCGACGGCACGGGTCCAGTGTGTCTCCAGAATCCGATTGGCCTCGAACAGCCGACGCATCGGCGAATCCTCTTCAGGATCATCGAGCGGCACGACGACGACCTCCGCTGTGGTCACGACGGTGCCCGCCCAAGGGGGCAGAGTCCCTGCGTCGTGCTCCCCTTGGACGGCTTCATGGCCAGGTCCAGCGCTTGCCGAACGAAGAACCCGACCATGGGAGTAGCTTAGAGACCTTTGGTACCTAAGGCAATGTTGGTCTTGAAGGTGGATGTCGCTCATGATCCGATGGGAGGTGCCGAACGAAGGACCTTCCCATGCCGATACCGACCGGTGGCTATCGCGAGGTAGCCGAGGATCTGGCAGCCCGCATCAGGAGCGGCGAGTATCCGCGAGGTGAGCGGCTGCCGACCTACAAGGAACTGGCCGACCTCTACACCGTGAGCGTCACGACGGTTCAGCGGGCAATCATCATCCTTCAAGATCGCGGCCTGGTTGTCGGCTTACAGGGCCGTGGCCTGTGGGTCGCCGAGGAACTACCGAGCCGACCGCAGGAATGATGATCTACCCGCTCAGTTGATTTCAGGAGGGGCGGGTGGTGGTGAGGGTGGCGAAGGCGATCACGTTGTCGGCGTAGCCGGTGCCGCCGCCGAGCCACTCGCCGCCGCAGGTGATCAGCCGCAGGCCGGGCGGGCCCTCGTGGCCGTAGACCCGGTCGGCCGGCAGTCGGTCCTTCGGGAAGTGTTCCACCGAGTTCACCGTGAACACGGCCACCGAGTCGTCCTCCCGGGCCACCTCGACGGTGTCCCCCACCTTCAGCTTGCCCAGGTGGTAGAAGACCGACGGGCCGCTCTTGGTGTCCACGTGCCCGACGATGACCGCCGGGCCTGGTTCGCCCGGCACGGGTCCACGGTCGTACCACCCGGTTTCCTCGTGCCGGCTCAGCGGCGGCACGGCGATCGAGCCGTCCGGTGCGTCACCGACCGGTTTCACCGGCGCCGCGACGTCGATCGACGGGATGGACAGGCTCACCGGCCGCGCGGCGGTACGCCCGGCGGACACCGTCGACGCTCCGCCGGAGCCCCCTCCGCCGCCAGTGGCCGTCCAGTCGAGCGGCCCCCCGACGGTGTGCCCGAGCCCGGCGCCGGTGGCGAACACGCCGGCCAGCACGAGCACCACCGCGAGCGGCAGGGACCACGGGCTGCGCCCGGGACGCGCCGGGCGGCCGGTTCGCCCGGCATTCCTCGGTGCCCGACGCCGGTCGGTGAACGGTGCCGCAGCCCGGGCCCGACGGGAGCCCATGTCCGGCGCCGCCGCCCACCCGTGCGGGCGCGGCGCGGCACCGGAGCCAGTCGCACGACCGCCGCGATCCGACGCGGAACCAGAGCCCGCCGCACCGTCGCCCGGGCCCGACAACGCACCGGAGCCGGTCGCCCGGCCGCCGCGACCCGACGCGGAACCAGCGCCTGCCGCACCGTCGCCGGGACGCGGTGTGGGACCGGCGCCGGCTGGGCGGTCGCCGGGACGCGGGGGCGAGCTGTCCGGCGGTACGAACAGGTCGGTCTGATAGGTGGGACGGGGCGGGCTACCGGCGGGGCGGGGCGACCGACCGGAACCGGTTCGTGGCCCGGCCCAGCCGGGCGCACCGGCCGAGCCGGAGGGTCGGGGTGCGCGGGCGGCGGTCATGACGGGCTCACCGTCGGGTGCCGCGACGGCGGGTCGCGGTGACCCAGAGGACCATGCCGGTGACGGTGAGCGCCAGACCGCCGGGGAGCAGCAGATTGCCGGTGATGTCGCCGGCGCTGCCGCCGAAGCCGGTCGCCGGCCCTCGGCTGGGCTTCATCTGGCGTACGACCTGGATCATGGTGGAGGCGGTCTCGCCGCCCCGGCACTCCAGCTTGACCCGGTAGTTGCCGGGGAGCACCCGCTCCTTGACCATCGCCGTGCCGGTCAGCAGCCCGCGCTGCGGCTGCACGGCGACCCGGCCGAACGCGTCCGAGACGACGATGGCCCCCACCGAGTTGTCGTGGCAGCTGGCGCGGAGCCCGACCAGATGGCCCGGTTCCACCATGCTCGGCGAGACCTCCACGAACACGGTCGGGCCGGGCTGCGGCGCGCCCTCGGGCGCACCGGGTTGCCCACCGCCGGGTTGCCCGGCGACGACCGGCACGACAGCGGCCCGCGCGGGTGCCGCCGGGTGCGCCGAGTCGGTGCCGGTCGGCACGGCCCGCGACAGCAGTGTCGCCACCGCCGGCACGGGCCGAGTCGGTGCGGCCACTCCGGCGGGCGCCGACGGAGGCGCCGCCACGGCCGGCACGGGTGTCAGCAGCGGGATGGCCAGGGCGATCGCGAGCAGTGGCGCGAGGGCCGCGACGGTGCGCAACGGAGCGGTGGACGATGCCGGACGAGTGCGGATCGCTGCTGACACGCTGCCCCCTCCCGGTGCGCCGGGGCGGTCGCCGGGCACCGCCGGACACCCGGTCCTGCCTTCTTCCGATGATGGTCTCACCACCGGGCGTACCTCACATCCGGGCCGGCGCGTGTTCGCGTAGGCTCGGGGCGTTGTGACCTCCACCGACCCCACTCCCGCCGTCGCCGTGCCGCATCCGGTACGGGCGATCCGCACCTACCACCCGCGTCGCGGCCGGATGAGCGGCCGGCAGGTGGCGGCGTTGGAACAGCACTGGCCGCGGTACGGGCTGCGCGTCGCCGACGCCGACCCGTTCGACCCCGTCGGCCTGTTCGGCCGCCGGGCCCCGCTGGTGGTCGAGATCGGTTCCGGCATGGGCGACACGACCGCGGAGATGGCCGCCGCCGACCCGGATCGAGATTATCTGGCGGTCGAGGTGCACACTCCCGGAATCGCCAACCTGCTGGACCTGATCCACCTTCGTGACCTGGGCAATGTCCGGATCGTCGACGGCGACGCGATGGAGTTGCTCGATCTGCTGCCGCCCGCCTCGCTGGACGCGGTACACGTCTTCTTTCCGGACCCGTGGCCGAAGTCCCGCCACCACAAGCGGCGGCTGATCCAGCCCGCCCACGTGGCACGGTTGCGGTCCCGGTTGGCGGTCGGCGGCACGCTGCACTGCGCCACCGACTGGGCGGAGTACGCCGAGTCGATGCGGGCGACCCTGGACGCCGACCCGGGCCTGGTAAACGCCCACGACGGGTACGCACCCCGGCCCGCGCACCGGCCGGTGACCCGGTTCGAGCGACGGGCGCTGCGCGCCGGCCGCCCGATCGCCGACCTGATCTACCACCGCCGCTGAGCCGATCCCCCGCCCGGGCCGGCCGGCCCTCGGAGCCCGGTTGGCGTCCCGACGCGTGATCCAGGCACCATGGAGCGGCCATGACACTCACCGCCGCGCTGCCGAAAACCGCCGACCCCGACACCCTCTACGACGCGTTCGCCAGTTGGGCGTCCGAGCGCGGCCTGGACCTCTATCCCCACCAGGAGGAGGCGGTCATCGAGATCGTCTCCGGGGCCAACCTGATCATGAATACGCCGACCGGCTCGGGCAAGAGCCTGGTCGCCATCGCCGCCCACTTCGCCGCACTGGCCGACGACCGGACGACCTTCTACACCGCGCCGATCAAGGCGCTGGTGTCGGAGAAGTTCTTCGCGCTGTGTGAGGTGTTCGGCGCGGAGAACGTCGGCATGCTCACCGGCGACGCCAGCGTCAACGCCGACGCCCCGATCATCTGCTGCACCGCGGAGATCCTGGCCAACCTGGCGCTGCGCGAGGGCAGCCGGGCCGACGTCGGTCAGGTGGTCATGGACGAGTTTCACTTCTACGCCGAACCGGACCGGGGTTGGGCCTGGCAGGTGCCGCTGATCGAGCTGCCGCAGGCCCAGTTCGTGCTGATGTCGGCGACGCTCGGCGACACCACCCGGTTCGTCGACGACCTGACCCGGCGTACCGGCCGGGCGACCGCCGTCGTGCGCTCCGCCGAGCGGCCGGTCCCGCTGCTCTTCTCGTACGCGATGACGCCGCTGCACGAGACCCTGGAAGAGCTGCTGGAGACCAAGCAGGCACCGGTGTACGTGGTGCACTTCACCCAGGCAGCCGCCCTGGAACGCGCCCAGGCGCTGATGAGCGTCAACGTCTGCACCCGGGCCGAGAAGGACATGATCGCCGCCGCGATCGGCGGGTTCCGGTTCACCTCCGGCTTCGGCAAGACCCTGTCCCGGCTGGTCCGGCACGGCATCGGCGTGCATCACGCCGGGATGCTGCCCAAGTACCGCCGGCTGGTGGAGACCCTCGCCCAGGCCGGGCTGCTCAAGGTCATCTGCGGTACGGACACCCTCGGCGTGGGGATCAACGTGCCGATCCGCACGGTGCTGTTCACCGGCCTGTCCAAGTACGACGGGGTACGCACCCGGCTGCTCAAGGCCCGCGAGTTCCACCAAATCGCCGGTCGGGCCGGACGAGCCGGCTTCGACACCATCGGGCGGGTCGTGGTGCAGGCGCCCGAACACGTCATCGAGAACGAGAAGGCGCTCGCCAAGGCCGGCGACGACCCGAAGAAGCGGCGCAAGGTGGTGCGCAAGAAGCCTCCGGAGGGCTCCATCGGCTGGGGCAAGCCGACCTTCGACCGGCTGGTGGAGGCCGAACCGGAACCGCTCACCTCCAGCTTCCAGGTCAGCCACTCGATGCTGCTCAAGGTCATCGGCCGCCCCGGCGACGCGTTCGCGGCCATGCGGCACCTGCTCACCGACAACCACGAGGACGCCGCGGCCCAGCGCCGGCACATCCGCCGGGCCATCGCCATCTACCGGGCGTTGCGGGCCGGTGGTGTGGTCGAGGAGCTGCCCGAGCCGGACGAGACCGGGCGGCGGGTCCGGCTCACCGTCGACCTGCAACTCGACTTCGCGCTCAACCAGCCGCTGTCGCCGCTGGCGCTGGCCACCATCGAGCTGCTGGACGGCGACTCGCCGTCGTACGCCCTGGATGTGCTGTCGGTGATCGAGTCGATCCTCGACGACCCGCGCCAGGTGCTCTCCGCGCAGCAGTTCAAGGCCCGTGGCGAGGCGGTCGCCGCGATGAAGGCCGACGGCATCGAGTACGAGGCCCGGCTCGAACTGCTCGACGAGGTGACCTGGCCCAAGCCCCTCGCGGAGCTGCTGGACAACGCCTACGAGATGTACCGGCGGGGGCACCCCTGGGTGGCCGACCACCAGCTCTCCCCCAAGTCCGTGGTGCGGGACATGTACGAGCGGGCGATGACCTTCACCGAGTACGTGCAGTTCTACGGGCTGTCCCGCTCCGAGGGCCTGGTGCTGCGCTATCTCGCCGACGCGTACAAGACGCTGCGGCAGACGGTGCCCGAGGAGGCCAAGACCGAGGAACTCGTCGACCTGATCGAGTGGCTGGGCGAGCTGGTCCGCCAGGTCGACTCCAGCCTCATCGACGAGTGGGAGCGGCTGCGCAACCCGACCGACCTGCCCGAGGTGGCCGCCGCCCTGGACGACCGGCCGGCGGCGGTCACCCGCAACCCGCGGGCGTTCCGGGTGCTGGTGCGCAACGCCCTGTTCCGGCGGGTCGAGCTGGCCGCGCTGCGGCAGTGGGACGCGCTGGGCGAGCTGGACGCCGACTCCGGTTGGCCCGCCGACGCCTGGGCCGACGCGCTGGAGCCCTACTTCGACTCGTACGACGGGATCGGGACCGGTCCGGACGCCCGTGGCCCGGCGCTGCTCATGATCGAACAGGGTCGGGAGCGCTGGACGGTGCGGCAGATCCTGGACGATCCGGAGGGCGACCACGACTGGGGCATCAGCGCCGAGGTCGACCTGGCCGCCTCCGACGAGGCGGGCGCCGCCGTCGTCCGGATCACCGACGTCGGCCAGCTCTGACCCTCTCGCGTGGCAACCGCCCTGCCGGCCGCGGTGCCGACGGCCGCAGCGGTCGGCTGGGCGAGCGGGCTGGCGGACAGCGGCCCGGGTAGGCCGTCCGTCCGATGCCACGGGGGTGGGACCGGGCCTGGTCCCACCCCCGCAGGGTCAACGCGAGCGTCAGTCGCGCGGGGTCTGGAACGCCACGCGACGGCGCCGGAACAGAACGAACAGCACGCCGCCGAGGGCCAGCACGGCGGCACCCACACCGGCCAGCGCGGCGGCCGGGGCGCCGGTCACCGGCAGGCCCCCGCCGGCTCCACCGTCGCCACCACCGGAACCACCGTCGCCCGTGTCGATGACGATGCGGGCGGTGTTGTTCTCGGGCTTGGACTCGGTGATCGTCCTGCCGCCGTCGACCACGATCGTGCCGTCGGTACCCGGCGTTGACTTGATCTTGATCTGAACGGTGGCCTTGATCCGGCCGTAGCCGGACGCGACGCTCGGAAACTCACTCTCGAAGTTGCAGCGCAGCTTCTCCGACTCGGGCAGCGTCCCGCCCTGACCGCCCTCGGTGTGGCACCACTCGGCGGGCAGCAGCACCGTGCCGCTCGGTGCGGTGATCGACACACCGGGGCCGCCGCCGTCCGACGGGCCGTTGTTGACGACCTCGTAGGTGAGGTCGACCGTCTCGCCGACCTTGCCCTTGACCGCCGGGGCGGTGACGGCCACGTCGAGATGGTTCGCCTTGGTCCAGAGCCGGAAGTCCGCGTAGTTGTCCGACTCGTCGAGCTCGCGTTCCACCACGGCCTGCCGGGCGGCACCGGCACGCGTGGCCTTGTCGTGCAGGGCGCGGACGGCATCGGCGAAGGACGGGCCGCTGCCCTTGCTGCTGGCGACCTTCTTCGCCGCCCGCGCCTCACCGGCCAGCGCGACGCTGAACGAGCCGTAGTGCTCGGCGGGGCCGGGCAGGTTACGACCGAAGGTCAGGTTGAACAGGGACTCCCCGGTCTCGTCGTCGAACAGCAGCAGGCCCTCACCCGGCTCCAGGGTCAGCGGCAGCACGCAGGTGACCGAACTCGGCCCGTACACGTACGGCAGACCGACGTCGTTCGGGTAGTAGTCCGTGTAGGTGCAGTCGCTGTAGCGCTCGACGAACGTGGTGCCGGTGCGCAGGTTGATGTCGATCGTGAAGTCGGTGGCGGGGCTGTCGCCCTCGTTGAGCACACCGGTGTACAGCGGGGCGGTGTCCCCGGCGCCGAGCCGACTCGACGCGTCGTTGACATCCTGGGCGGCGGCCACCAGATCAGGCCCGGAGGCGAGGATCGTCACCGGGAACGTCGTGGTGTTGTTGTCGGGGTTGGCGTCGTCCTCCGCGCCCGCGATCGTCACGGTGACCGAACCCGCGTCGCCCGGCGTGGCGCCCTGGCGGCTGGTCAGCGTGAGCGGGCGGATGGTGGTGACCTGACCGGCGTTGAGCGCGCCGACGGCGCAGGTGACGTTGTCGCCATCGATTTCGCAGGTGTCCCGCAGCCGGTCCGGCACGGTCGCGGCGACCCTCTCGGCCAGGTCGCCCAGGTCGAAGGTGACGGTCACCCCGGTCGCGTCGCCCGCACCGTGGTTGTAGGCGTACATGCCGATGGTGGTGCCGAGAGTGTCGATCTCGGCGACCGGCTCACGGGTGAACGAGACGAAGAGGTCGGGCTGGGTCTCCGCGGCGTGCGCGGTGGTGGCGGGGGCGAAGAGCGCGGTCGTCGCCAGCACTGCCGCGCCGACGGCGAGGCGGGACCAACGGGCCGTGAGGGATGTCATGTGTACTCCGGAGAAGGGGACGACGGAGCCACGGACTCTAGTTGAAGATCACCTCGGGCGTGGTCCCCCGCCGGGGCACCTCGGTCACGGGCCGGACCCGCTTCGCGGCGGAAAATCCGGTCGCCGACACCCGGTTGGCCCCTTATCTGCCCTGGGCGATGTCAGAGTCGTCGATTAGAATGTATGTACTAATCGAGTTCCTGACCTGGGAGGATGCTCGTGACCGCGCCCATCTCCGCCCCCCTCACGCCGTACGCCACCCTCCTCGGTTTCACCCGGTACGTCGACCGCACCGGCCCGACCAAGGCCAGCTTCGTCGGTGGCCTACGCCGACAGCGGGCGAGCCGTTCCGGATTCAATCCGCACGGGCAGTTCGTGAAGGCGCTCAAGGCCGACATCGCCTTCCACACCGGCGGCACCCACCTGGCGCAGGTGGTCGACGTGGTCAAGCCCCGCTGGCGCCCGCTCTACCAGTCGCTCGTGCCCGGCGCGACGGCCTGGCTGCACTCCCTCGGCGAGCCCGCCGAGGTCGACCTGGCCCAGACCCGCGACGCGCTGGCCATGCTCGGCGACCTTCCGATCAAGATCAACCCTCACTTCGGCATCCGGTACGCCGACGGCCGCGCCGAGGCGGTACGCCTGCACTTCGACGAGGCCCCGCCCAGCGAGGAGGCGACCCTGGCGGCACTGCACCTGACCGCCCGTCACATGGACGCCGTGCTCCCGCACGCCGAGCCGGTCCTGGTCGACGTGCGCCGGGGCAGCACCCACCGGATGCCCGACAACGCCAGGCCCCACGAGATCGAAAGCTGGCTCGCCGGCGAGGCAGCCGCCTTCCGCGCCATCTGGTCCGCCGCCGCCTGACCCACCCCGCCCCGCTCTCCCCCGCCCCCTGCCCTGCCCTGCCGTGCCGTGCCGTGCCGTGCCGTAGAAAATCAGCAACTTCGGGGGAAGTGTCGCCTCGACGCACCCGGAAGCAGCACTTTTCCCGAAGTTGCTTGAGCAGTAGCGCCCCGGGGCGGCGGGGCGGCGGGGCGGCGGGGCGGGGTGGCGGCGGGGCGGCGGGGTTATCCACAGGGGCGGCGGGCGGTGCTTGCGGTCGTCCATGGTGGACGGCATGGCTAAATCCGCTCGGCGTCCGCCGCAACTGCGCGGGCGCGTCTTCCAGGGTTCCCGTGCTGTGGCCCGAGGGCTACTGACCCGGGGCGAACTACGCAGCCGGGCGTGGCGACCGGTCTTCCGGGACGTGTACGCCGACGCACAGCTCACGATCTCGCACCGCACCCGATGCCTGGCTGCGGCGCGGTGGGTGCTCCCACCCGGGGCGGTGATCGCTGGGCGCAGCGCCGCCGCGCTGTTCGGCGCCGGATTCATCGGAGACGCCGATCCGCTCGACATCCTCGTACCCGCCGGTTTCCGCTTCGGGCCGGTCGCCGGTCTGGTGGTGCACACCGGCGAGGTCGCCGAGGCCGATGTGCTGTCGCACGCCGGCATGCCGGTCACCACGCCGCTACGGACCTGCTGGGACCTGGCCCAGTGGCTGGATCCGGAGGAGGCCGTGGTGGTGGTGGACCGGCTGCTCGGCCAACAACTGGTACGCGCCGAACAGTTGCGGGAGATGGCGGACCGGCGTCGCGGCGCCCGGGGCTGGAAACGCATGCTTCGGGTGACTCAGCTGGCCGACCCGGGCGCGGAGTCGGCTCAGGAGTCGCGGCTGCGGGTGCGGATCGTGCTGGCCGGTGTTCGCCGGCCGGTCACCCAGTTCGTGGTAGAACGTGACGGCAGGTTCATTGCCCGGGTCGATCTCGCCTGGCCAGAGTTGAAGATCGCGGTTGAGTACGACGGACTCTGGCACGACGACCCGCAGCAACTCCATCGCGACCGGCGACGCCTCAACCGCCTGCTCGGCGAGGACTGGATCGTGTTGCACGTGACCGCCCAACGGCTCCGCGAGGACTTCGACGGCTTCCTCGCCGAACTCCGCCAGGCAATCTGCACCCGCACCCGCTGATCCCACCACCCCACGCACAAGCCCGAACGGGCACAAGCGCAGACGAGCACAAGCGCAGACGGCAACTTCGGGGAGCTTGTCTCATCCTGTTTGTGCTGGTGGGCGAGTCTTGACATGGGCATGGCAGGTGTTTGGTTGCAGGTCAGGGGCCGGATGATCTTTGTGGTGATCGTCTGACTCGGATTCCGCGGGAAGTCTGCGGCGTGGCGACCCGGGACATGAAGGAACCCTCGGCGAGGGTTGCTGGTCGTGACACACATCAATCCGCCCACCGAGGGCCACGAATTGGTCTACCAAGTCCGCCTGCCCGTGTCCAGTGACACTGTCGCGCTGGTGACCGAGGCGATACGCACCTACCGGCGGCAGGTGAAGTCCCGCTGGCGCAAACTATCCGACCTGCAGACCACCACGATCGTCCTGGCGGTACTGCGCCACGACCAGCGTCCCGCCGACCTCGCCGCCGCCCACGGGGTGTCCCACCACAGCGTCCGCCGCTGGGTCAGACAAGTCATCACCACCGTGGCGCGGATGGCGCCACGTCTGGACCGTGTCCTGGCGGCCGCCGCCCGCACCTACCACGAACAGCCACTCCTGCTCGACGGCACCTGCGTGCCCGTGCACGCACCCGCCGACAAGGCCAAAGAACGACGCCACTGGTGCCTGAAACACAAAGTCCACCACCTACGCGTGATGACCCTGACCGACCAACACGGCCGACTCCTCTGGCTCTCCGCGGCCACCCCCGCACGACTCCACGAAGCCACCCACGCCAAACGCCTGCACCTGCCCGCCCGCCTGCGCCACCATCACCTCGCGATCATCTGCGACCGCATCCACACCCGCCTCGACGACCAACCCACCACCAACCCCACCGTCCTCGTCGGCCGCCGCGCCTGCCGCAACCACAAACTCACCCCCGCCGAGAAAACCGCCAACACCCTGCTCGCCCGCGAACGCGTCGCCAACGAACACGCCCACGCCCACCTCAAGAACTGGCGCATCCTCACCCGACTACGCCACGGCTGGCACCACCACGCCACCACCCTGCTCCGCGCCCTACTCGTCCTCACCAACACCGAAATCAACCGCTGACCCAGACAAACGATCACCACAAAGATCAACTAACCCATGGCCTGCGACCAAACACCTCACACCACCACGTCAAGCCCCCACCACCAGCACAAACAGGATGAGACAAGCTCGGGGAAACTGCCGCCTCGGGCCGTGTCGAGGGGACACCTTCCCCGAAGTTGCACACGCCCGTGGATCAGGGGTGCGAGCAGGGCAGCCTAGTGGGGGGTGGGTGGGGTCAGGTCGGTGACGGGCACGACCTTCGGATCCTCGGGGTTGCCGACGATGACGCGTAAGGCCGGATAGCGGTCGGCCAGGAGCTGCCGGCAGGGGTCGCAGGGGGTGACGAGGGACCGGCCACGGTCGCCGACGGTGACGATTGTCTCCAGCTCTGCCACGCCCTGTGTGGCGGCGGTGCCGAGCGCGACCGTCTCGGGGCAGGCTCCTCCCGTGGCGTGCACCACGTTGACTGCGGAGATCACGCGACCGTCGGCGGTACGCGCCGCCGTGGCGAGGGTGTGGGTGGCGCTGCGGCAACGCAGCTTCGCCACCGCGCTGGCGGCCTGCACCAGCGCCCGATCGGTGTCACGCATCTTCATCGGCGTCCCCGTGTCCCGCTTCCAGCCCGGCGCCCAACGATAGACCGACCGGAGCAGCCGGCCCGAGCAGGCCGGGCACGGCCCGGGTAACCAGGAGGCGGACCGGCGGGCGGCTGCCTATCCTTGGCCACGACATGCAGAATCCAGCCTCACCCGCCGCGACCGATCCCGTCCGCGAGTTGCAGCGTCGACTGTCTCCGCTGATGTTCCGCGACCAGCGTCACCTGCGCCGCCGGCTCGACGGGCTGCGGAAGCTACACGACCCGCGGCGCCGCGAGTCGGTGCTGGCGGAGATCGTCGCCGAGACGGTTACGGCGGAGGGCCGGCTGGAGCGGCGGAAAGCCGCGGTACCGAAGATCGTCTACCCGGCAAGTCTGCCGGTCAGCGAGCGCAAGGACGACATCGCCACCGCCATCCGCGACCACCAGGTGGTGATCGTGGCGGGCGAGACGGGCTCGGGCAAGACCACCCAGTTGCCGAAGATCTGCCTGGAACTGGGGCGCGGCATCGGCGGGCTGATCGGGCACACCCAGCCCCGGCGGCTGGCCGCGCGTACGGTGGCCGACCGGATCGCCGAGGAGCTGGGCACCGAGCTGGGTGACGTGGTCGGCTACAAGGTGCGCTTCACCGATCAGGTCAGCGAGAACAGCCTGGTCAAGCTGATGACCGACGGCATCCTGCTGGCCGAGTTGCAGACCGACCGGATGCTGCGCCAGTACGACACGTTGATCATCGACGAGGCGCACGAGCGCAGCCTCAACATCGACTTCATTCTCGGGTACCTCCGGCAGCTCCTGCCCCGCCGTCCCGACCTCAAGGTGATCATCACCTCGGCGACCATCGAGACCGACCGGTTCGCCCGGCACTTCGCCGGGCCACCGACCGCCGAGCATCCCGACGGCGAGCCGGCACCGGTGGTGGAGGTCTCCGGCCGGACCTATCCGGTCGAGGTGCGCTACCGGCCGCTGGTCGAGGTCGCCGGAGGCGAGGAGGAGGACGCCGACGAGGAGAACGTCCGCGACCAGATCCAGGCCATCGGTGACGCCGTCGAGGAGCTGGCCGCCGAGGGGCCGGGCGACATCCTGGTCTTCCTCAGCGGTGAGCGGGAGATCCGGGACACCGCCGAGGCGCTCAGCAAGCTGGTGCAGAACAAGCGGTCCCTGCTCGGCACCGAGATCCTGCCGCTGTACGCCCGGCTCAGCGTCGCCGAGCAGCACCGGGTCTTCGCCCCGCACGGCGGACGCCGGGTGGTGCTGGCCACGAACGTGGCGGAAACCTCGCTGACCGTGCCCGGCATCAAGTACGTGGTGGATCCCGGCACCGCCCGGATCTCCCGCTACTCGCAGCGGCTGAAGGTGCAGCGGCTGCCGATCGAGCCGATCTCGCAGGCCAGCGCCAACCAGCGCAAGGGTCGCTGCGGGCGTACCTCGGACGGCATCTGCATCCGGCTCTACGACGAGCAGGACTTCGACTCCCGCCCCGCGTTCACCGATCCGGAGATCCTGCGGACCAACCTGGCCTCGGTCATCCTCCAGATGACCGCCATCGGTCTGGGCGACATCGCCGCGTTCCCGTTCATCGATCCGCCGGACCGCCGCAACATCACCGACGGCGTGAATCTGTTGCACGAGCTGGGCGCGATCGACCCGACCGAGACCGAGCCGAGCCGCCGCCTCACCTCCCTCGGCCGGCGGTTGGCCCAGTTGCCGGTCGACCCCCGGCTGGCCCGGATGGTGCTGGAGGGGGAACGCAACGGTTGCGCCACCGAGGTGACGGTGATCGCCGCGGCCCTGTCGATCCAGGATCCGCGCGAGCGGCCGGCGGAGAAGCAGGCCCAGGCCGACCAGGCGCACGCCCGGTTCGCCGACGCCGAATCCGACTTCGTCGCGTACCTCAACCTCTGGCGGTACCTGCGGGAGCAGCAGCGGGCGCTGTCCTCCAGCGCGTTCCGCCGGATGTGTCGGGCCGAGTACCTCAACTACCTGCGGGTCCGGGAGTGGCAGGACATCGTCAGCCAGCTGCGGCAGGTGCTGCGTACCCCGGACGACCGGAACCGGGGACGCGGCCGGCGGGGCGGCCCGGACGCCGCGCCCGACGGCGGCGGGCGGCGTCAGGGCGGCGCGGACCTGCCGGAGGAGATCGACACACCGAAGGTGCACCAGTCGCTGCTGCCGGGCCTGCTGTCGCATGTCGGCCTCAAGGACGCGCAGAAGCACGAGTACCTGGGCGCGCGCGGAGCGAAGTTCGCCCTGTTCCCGGGCTCGGCGCTGTTCCGTAAGCCGCCCCGCTGGGTGATGGCCGCCGAGCTGGTGGAGACCTCCCGGCTCTGGGGGCGGGTGAACGGGCGGATCGAGCCGGAGTGGGTCGAGCCGCTCGCCCAGCACCTGGTCAAGCGCAGCTACAGCGAGCCGCACTGGGAGAAGAAGCAGGCGGCGGTGATGGCGTACGAGAAGGTCACCCTCTTCGGCGTCCCGCTGGTCACCTCACGCAAGGTCAACTTCGGCCGGATCGACCCGACGCTGAGCCGGGAGCTGTTCATCCGGCACGCGCTGGTCGAGGGCGACTGGTCCACCCACCACCAGTTCTGGCGGGACAACCAGCGACTGTTGCACGAGATCGAGGAGCTGGAGAACCGGGCTCGGCGGCGCGACATCCTGGTCGACGACGAGACGATCTTCCAGTTCTACGACGAGCGGATCCCGGCCGAGGTGGTCTCCGGGCGGCACTTCGACAGCTGGTGGAAGAAGACCCGGCGGGAGCGGCCCGAGCTGCTCACCTTCACCCGGGAGCTGCTGGTCAACGCGGGCCGCGGCGGGCTGGACGAGGCCGACTACCCCGACCAGTGGCGGGCCGACGGGGTGGCGTTGCCGCTGACGTACACGTTCGAGCCCGGCGCCCCGACCGACGGCGTGACGGTGGACATCCCGCTGCCGTTGCTCAACCAGGTGCCCGCCGAGAGCTTCGACTGGCAGGTGCCGGGGCTGCGCGAGGAGCTTGTCGTGGCGCTGATCCGGTCACTGCCGAAGCCGGTACGGCGCAACTTCGTGCCGGTACCCGACTACGCCCGCGCCGCGCTCGCCGCGATCACCGTCGGCGAGGAGCCGCTGCTGGACGCGCTGACCCGGCAGTTGCGGCGGATGACCGGGGTGACCGTGCCCCGGGACGCGTGGGATCTGAGCAGGCTGCCGCCGCATCTGCGGGTCACCTTCCGGGTGCTCGGTGACGACGACGAACCGGTCGCCGAGGGCAAGGACCTGCCGGCCCTGCAACGCCAGCTCAAGGCGGAGGTACGCCAGGTGGTGGCCGCCGCCGCACCGGAGGTGGCCCGGTCGGGGCTGACCGGTTGGGAGATCGGTACGCTGCCGCGCACCATCGAGCAGGTCCGGGCCGGGTACGCGGTGACCGCCTACCCGGCGCTCGTCGACGAGGGCGCGACGGTGGGCGTGAAGGTGTTCGACTCACCTGGCGAGCAGGAGGCCGCCCACTGGGCCGGTACCCGGCGGCTGCTGCGGTTGACCGTGCCGTCACCGGCGAAGTTCCTCCAGGGGCGGCTGAGCAACGAGGCGAAGCTGGCGTTGTCCCGTAACCCGCACGGCGGGGTGCAGGCGTTGATCGAGGACGCGGCCGGCGCGGCGATCGACAAGCTGATCACCGACGCGGGCGGGCCGGCCTGGGACGAGGCGGGTTTCGTCGCGCTGCGCGAGAAGGTCCGGGCCGAGCTGGTGGACACGGTGGTGGCGGTGATGGACCGGGTCCGGGCGGTGCTCGCCGCCGCGTACGCGGTGCAGCAGCGCCTCGGCGCGACGCGGAACCTGGCCGTGGTGGCCGCCCTGGCCGACATCCGCAACCAGCTCACCGGCCTCGTCCACGCCGGTTTCATCACCGAGGCCGGGTACGCCCGACTGCCCGACCTGCTGCGTTACCTGACCGCGATCGAGCGTCGACTGGACCGACTGCCGAGCAACCCCGCACGGGACAAGCAGCAACAGGACCGCGTCGCGGTGGTGCAACGCGAGTACGACGAGTTCCTGGCCGCCCTGCCCACGGCGCGACGCTCGTCGCCGGCGGTGCGCCAGATCCGCTGGATGATCGAGGAGCTGCGGGTCAGCATCTTCGCCCAGGCTCTCGGCACCCCGTACCCCGTCTCCGAACAACGCATCTACCGCGCCATGGACGACGCCGAGAACGGTTAGGGCAGGGGTTCGACGCCAGGGGGGAGTTGGCGGGTGGCGGTGGCGGTGTGGATGTAGTCGAGCAGGATACGGCGTAGTTCGCGGCCGGCGTGGGTGGGTACGGCGTCGCGGCGGCGGGCCACCGCGATGGTGCGGCGTACGCCCGGTGGAGCGAGCCGGGTGACCCGGATGCCGGTTCGGCGGGCCACCACCATGCCGGGTACCACGGCGATGCCCAGCCCGGCCTCGACGAAGCTGAGCACCGCGTCCATCTCCCCGCCGTCCACCGACAGGGTCGGTTCGAAGCCGGCGTCCCGGCACGCCTGGAGGGTGGCGTCGCGCAGGTCGTAGCCCTCCCGGAACATCACCATCGGCTGGTCGCGCAGGTCGGTGATGCGCAGCTCGGCACCGGGGATGGCGGTGGGCACCGGGTCGACCGAGGCGACCACCAGGTTCTCGGTGAGGATCGGATCGGCCCGCAGGCCGGCGTCGGTGCCCTGGCCGGGCATGATGATCAGCGCGAGGTCGAGGTCGCCCCGGAGCAGGTCACGGACCAGGTCCTGCGAGCCGCCCTCCTCCATCCGCAGGTCGACGGTGGGGTGGGCGTCGCGGAACCGGCGGAGCACCGGCGGAGCGAGCGAGGTGGCGAGGCTGGGGGTGGCGCCGAGGCGTACCCGGCCGCGCCGCAGGCCGACAAGTTCCTGCACCTCGCGGGTGGCGGTCTCGACGTCGGCCAGGATCCGGGTGGCCAACGGCAGCAGCACCTCCCCCGCCGCGGTCAGCGTTATGTTGCCCCTTACCCGCTCGAACAGGGGTGCGCCGAGGGTGTCCTCCAACGCGTGAATTTGCTTACTCAACGACGGCTGGGTGATGCCCACGAGGTCGGCCGCCTGGGTGAAATGTCGTACTTCGGCCACCGCGACGAAGTACTTCAGCTGATGGAGCTGCATCTACATAGCTTATGGCTATCAAGACTGCGGTGTCGATGCATTGGACGACTGATCGAAGTCCTCCTAGCGTCGGTCGAGTGGTAGTCACGACGAGAACCCGGTCGCCCATCCGATCGAATGTCGGCCTCAAGGCCGTCATGGCGGTGACGGGCATCCTGCTGGTGCTGTTCCTCATCGCCCACATGCTGGGCAACCTGAAGATCTTCTCGGGCGCTTCCTCGTTCGACCACTACGCGCACTGGTTGCGCGACATCGGCGTGCCGCTGCTGCCCAGCGCCGGGTTCCTGTGGATCCAACGGGTCGGCCTGCTGGTGGCGGTGCTGCTGCACATCTGGGCCGCCACGGTGCTGGCGTTGCGGGCCCGCGCCGCCCGCCCGGTCCGCTACGCCCACCGCAAGAAGGTCCGGGGCAGCTACGCGGCCCGGACCATGCGCTGGGGCGGCGTGATCATCCTGCTCTTCGTGGTCTACCACATCCTCGACCTGACCACCGGCACGCTGAACCCGGTCGGCGACCCGTCCCGCCCGTACGCCAACGTGGTCGCCGACTTCGCCCCGCAGCGCTGGTACGTCACGGCCTTCTACACCCTGGCGATCGTCGCGCTCGGCTTCCACCTGCGGCACGGCGTGTTCAGCGCGCTGCGCAGCCTGGGCCAGCAGACCCCACGCGGCGAGCAGCGGGCCCGGGTGGTGGCGCTGGTCTTCGCCGTCGTGCTCTGCGCCGGCTACCTCGTGGTCCCGTTCGCCGTACTCACCGGATTGGTGTCCTGACCATGGATCTGTTCACCGAGGGCGACCCGATCGCCGACACCAGGGCTCCCGACGGGCCGATCGAGACCCGCTGGGAACGCCGCCGTTTCGAGGCCAAGCTGGTCAACCCGGCCAACCGCCGCAAGATGACGGTGATCGTGGTCGGCACCGGCCTGGCCGGCGGTTCCGCCGCCGCCACGCTCGCCGAGCAGGGCTACCGGGTCAAGTCGTACTGCTACCAGGACAGCCCCCGCCGGGCGCACTCGATCGCCGCGCAGGGCGGCATCAACGCCGCCAAGAACTACCGCAACGACGGCGACTCGGTGCACCGGCTCTTCTACGACACCGTCAAGGGTGGTGACTTCCGCTCCCGCGAGTCGAACGTGCACCGCCTCGCCGAGGTCTCGGTCAACATCATCGACCAGTGCGTCGCCCAGGGTGTGCCGTTCGCCCGCGAGTACGGCGGCCTGCTCGACACCCGTTCGTTCGGTGGCGCGCAGGTGCAGCGCACCTTCTACGCCCGGGGCCAGACGGGTCAGCAACTGCTGCTCGGCGCGTACCAGGCGTTGGAGCGGCAGATCGGCCTGGGCAACGTGGAGATGAACGCCCGGCACGAGATGCTCGAGCTGATCGTCGTGGACGGCAAGGCCCGGGGCATCGTGGTCCGGGACATGGTCACCGGCGAGATCACCACTGAGTTCGCCGACGCGGTGGTGCTCGCCTCCGGCGGCTACGGCAACGTCTTCTACCTCTCGACCAACGCGAAGGGCTGCAACGTCACCGCCACCTGGCGGGCACACCGCAAGGGCGCGTACTTCGCCAACCCCTGCTACACCCAGATCCACCCGACCTGCATCCCCGTCTCCGGTGACCACCAGTCGAAGCTGACCCTGATGAGCGAGTCGCTGCGCAACGACGGCCGGGTCTGGGTGCCGAAGGTCAAGGGCGACGACCGCGACCCCCGTGACATTCCGGAGGACGAGCGGGACTACTACCTGGAGCGCATCTACCCGTCCTTCGGCAACCTGGTGCCCCGCGACATCGCCTCCCGCGCCGCGAAGAACGTCTGCGACGAGGGCCGGGGCGTCGGCCCGACGAAGCTGGGGGTCTACCTCGACTTCGCCGACGCGATCGACCGGCTCGGCCGCAAGGCCATCGAGGCCAAGTACGGCAACCTCTTCGAGATGTACGAGCGGATCACCGGCGAGGACCCGTACGAGGTGCCGATGCGGATCTACCCCGCCGTGCACTACACGATGGGCGGCCTCTGGGTCGACTACGACCTCCAGTCGACGATCCCCGGCCTGTTCGTCATCGGTGAGGCGAACTTCTCCGACCACGGCGCGAACCGGCTCGGCGCCTCGGCGCTGATGCAGGGCCTGGCCGACGGGTACTTCGTGCTGCCCAACACGGTCGCCAACTACCTGGCCGCCGGTCCGTTCGAGAAGGTCGACGCGACCCACCCGGCGGCCGTCGAGGCCCGGCGCGACGTGGAGGACCGCATCCAGCGGCTGCTCGCGATCGACGGCGACCGGACGGTGGACTCGTTCCACCGCGAACTGGGCCAGATCATGTGGGAGCACTGCGGCATGGAGCGCTCCGAGGCCGGGCTGCGCAAGGCCATCGACGAGATCCGCGCGCTGCGGGACCAGTTCTGGCAGCGGGTCCGGGTGCCGGGCAACGGCGAGGGGCTGAACCAGTCGCTGGAGAAGGCCGGCCGGGTGGCCGACTTCTTCGAGCTGGCCGAGCTGATGTGCATCGACGCCCTGCACCGGGAGGAGTCCTGCGGCGGCCACTTCCGCGCCGAGCACCAGACCCCGGAGGGCGAGGCGCAGCGCGACGACGAGCGGTTCGCGTACGTCGCGGCCTGGGAGTTCACCGCCACGGGTGAGCCCTCGGTGTTGCACAAGGAAGACCTGAACTTCGAATACGTCCACCCCACGCAGCGGAGCTACAAGTGAACCTGACCCTGCGCATCTGGCGCCAGTCCGGCCCCCAGGACAAGGGTCGGATGGTGACGTACCAGGTCGATGACGTCTCCCCGGACATGTCGTTCCTGGAGATGCTCGACGTGCTCAACGAACGGCTCATCCTCGCCGGTGAGGAGCCGGTCGCCTTCGACCACGACTGCCGTGAGGGCATCTGCGGCATGTGCGGCCTCATGATCAATGGGGACGCGCACGGCCCGCAGCGCGGCACCACCGCCTGCCAGCTGCACATGCGGCAGTTCAAAGACGGCGACACGATCGACATCGAGCCCTGGCGGGCCCGGGCCTTCCCGGTCATCAAGGACCTGGTGGTCAACCGCACCGCCTTCGACACGATCATCGCCGCTGGCGGGTACGTCACCGCGCCCACCGGCAGCGCGCCGGAGGCGCACTCCGTACCGGTGGCCAAGGCCGACGCCGACGCCGCCTTCGAGTCCGCCGCCTGCATCGGCTGCGGCGCCTGCGTGGCCGCCTGCCCGAACGGCTCCGGCATGCTGTTCACCGCCGCCAAGGTCACCCAGCTCTCGCTGCTCCCCCAGGGCCAGCCCGAGCGTTACACCCGGGTGATCGGCATGGTCGACGCGCACGACGAGGCCGGCTTCGGCGGCTGCACCAACGCCGGCGAGTGCACCGTGGTCTGCCCGAAGGGCATCCCCCTGACCACCATCGGCCGCCTCAACCGCGACTACCTGGCGGCCACCACCCGCCACGCCGACACCCCCGGCACCTGACCCCCCTCTGACCGAATCTGCTCCGTTGATCATGAGGTTGGCGGTAATTGTTGATCTTCAAACTGCCGCCAACCTCATGATCAACCCCGTGAAAGGCGGGGTTGGCCGGTCGGTTGAAAGCCGTTGGTGGGGGTAGCAGACCAGCTACGGGGACGGCGGCGAACTAGGGGGCGACATGCGGGCACTTACCTGGCAGGGGAAGCGGGACGTACGGGTCGAGGAGGTGCCCGACCCGAGGATCGAGGACCCGACGGACGCGATCGTCCGGATCACCTCGACCGCCATCTGCGGCTCGGACCTGCATCTGTACGAAGTCCTGGGGCCGTACCTCAAGCCGGGTGACATCCTCGGTCACGAGCCGATGGGCATCGTCGAGGAGGTCGGGTCGAGGGTGACCCGGCTCAAGCCCGGCGACCGGGTGGTGGTGCCGTTCAACATCTCCTGCGGATCCTGCTGGATGTGCCAGCGGCAGCTCTACGCCCAGTGCGAGACCACCCAGGTCACCGCCGAGGGCAAGGGTGCCGCGCTGTTCGGCTACACCTCCCTCTACGGCGCGGTGCCCGGCGGGCAGGCCCAGTTCCTCCGCGTTCCGTTCGCCGAGTTCGGTCCGATCAAGGTGCCGGACGACGGGCCGGACGAGCGGTGGCTCTACCTCTCCGACATCCTGCCGACCGCCTGGCAGGCGGTGAAGTACGCCGACACCCCACCCGGCGGCACCCTGGCGGTCTTCGGGCTGGGCCCGGTCGGGCAGTTCTGCGCCCGCATCGGCCGCCACCTCGGCGCGGACCGGGTGATCGGCCTCGACGTGGTGCCGGAACGGCTGGAGATGGCCCGCCGGCACGGTGTGGAGGTGCTCGACATCTCCCAACTCGACGACGTGCCCGGCGCGTTGATCGACCTGGTGGACGGGCGCGGGCCGGACGCGGTGATCGACGCGGTCGGCATGGAGTCGCACGGCGCGCCGCTGGGCAAGCTCGGCCAGGCCGCCGCCGGGTTGCTGCCGGACAAGCTCGCCCAGCCGATGATCGACAAGGTCGGGGTGGACCGGCTGGTCGCGCTCAAGGCCGCGCTCAAGGCCGTCCGGCGCGGCGGCACCGTCTCGATCTCCGGCGTGTACGGCGGCGAGGTCGACCCGCTGCCGCTGATGGAGATGTTCGACCGGGGCGTCCAGGTGCGGATGGGTCAGTGCCACGTGCGGCGCTGGACCGACGAGATCATCCCCCTGCTCACCGACGACGACCCGCTCGGCGTGACCGATCTGCGTACCCACCGGCTGCCGCTGGAGCAGGCGCCGCAGGCGTACGAGATGTTCCAGAAGAAGCAGGACGGCTGCGTGAAGGCCGTTCTCGCCCCGTGAGCCCATCGACGGGGTCACCTACGTCGATCCTTCGGCCTAGGGTGTGTCCTGCACACACCAGGGCACCGACGGGAGAGACGAGTGACCATTCGGATGGACCGCAGGACCGCGCTCGGCCTGGGCACCGTGGCGACGGCCGGCGCCGTGCTCGGCACCGCGATGCCCGCCGCCGCTGACCCGACCGGGCAGGCGGGCACGGGTGGCGAGCCGGGCGGTGACCGCGAACGGCTCGCCGCCCGCATCGGCGCGGCCTTCGACCGGGTGAGCACCCGGGCCGGCGGCAACTGGCAGGCGTACGTCAGCCTGGCCGGTCCGGACGGGCCGCTGGTCGCGGTGAACGAGTCGGCGGACCTGCGGATCGAGGCGTACAGCGTCAACAAGATCGCCGTGGCGGTCGCGGTGCTGGACAAGGTCGACCGGGGTCTGCTCGCCATCGACCACCAGGTGGAGGTGACCGAGGCGATCGTGGTGACCGGCGGCGACGGCATCTTCAGCCTGGACGGCGCCCACCCCAGTCTGGTGACCGTCGGCCACGTCCTGGCGAACCTGCTGACCGTCTCCGACGACACCGCGGTCCGGCTCTGCGGGCTGGTCTGCCCGGCCGCCGAGATCAACCAGATCCTGGTCGCGAAGGGCTTCCCGAACACGCAGGTGCAGCCGGTGGCGAACCCGAACCGCTTCTACCTGGGCACCAGCACGCCCCGGGAGACCCATGACCTGCTGCGGGCGCTGGTCGCCGGCACCCTGCTCTCCCCCGCCTCGACCGACCGGGTGCTGCGACTGCTGCGCTCACCGGTGGCGTTCACCGACGGGGTACGCCGCGAGATGTCCTCCGCCGAACGGGCCCGCGTCGCCACCAAGGCCGGCTGGTTCGCCGACGCCCGACACGAAGCCGGAGTGATCTTCGACACCGCCGGCGCGCCACTGGTGACGTACGCCCTCTTCGCCGACGGGCAGGCCGGCGCGGACGACTTCGGCGCCACCCACCCCGCCGTGCAGGCACGCGCCCGGTGGGGCCGGCGGGTCATGGACCTGACCGACGGTTTCGGCGGCACCGGCACCACCCACCGCAAGCACACGTACCGCCCCAGCAACGGCGGCTGAAGCCTGCCGACGGAGCTAACGTGAACCTCGGGGACCAACCGAGGGGGAACGATGCGGGTGCCGAACGAGCCGAGCGGGCGTAGCACCGGACGGCGGATCACCGGATCGGTGGCGGGCCTGGCCGCGGTGGCCGGGCTCGCCACCGCGGCCTGGGCCGCGCGGAACGTGCCGGCCGCGATCGGCGGCCGGCTGGCCGGCGCGCGCGCCGAACGGGCGGCCCGGTCACCACAGTTCCGCGACGGCACCTTCCACAACCGGACGGACACCCGCACGATGGTGCCCGCCTCCGACCGCAACCTGTTCCGGGAACTGCTCTTCGGCAAGCAGAAGCGCCGGCCGGGCGCACCCGTGCCACTGCTGCGACCGGCCGCCGAGACCGGCATCGACCCGGCGCGCGAGCTGAACGTCGTCTGGTACGGCCACGCCTCCGCCCTGATCGAGATCGAGGGTCGCCGGGTGCTGCTGGACCCGGTGTGGAGCGACAGGTGCTCCCCCTCGACGGCAGTCGGGCCGCGCCGGCTGCACCAACCGCCGGTACGCCTCGACGAACTGCCCCGCCTCGACGCGATCCTGATCTCGCACGACCACTACGACCATCTCGACATGGGCACGGTGCGGGAACTGACCGCCCGGCAGTCGGCGCCGTTCCTGGTGCCACTCGGGGTCGGTGCCCACCTCGACCGCTGGGGCGTACCGGCGGAGCGGATCATCGAGCTGGACTGGTCGGAGACCCACCGGGTGGCCGAGCTGGAGATCACCTGCACCGCCGCCCAGCACTTCTCGGGCCGGGGCCTGCGCCGCAACGGCACCCTGTGGAGTTCCTGGGTGGTGGCCGGCCAGCAGCGCCGCGTCTACTACACCGGGGACTCCGGCTACTTCGGCGGGTACGCCGAGATCGGCGCCGCGCACGGGCCGTTCGACGTGACGCTCATGCAGATCGGTGCGTACGACCGGGCCTGGCCCGGCATCCACATGTTCCCGGAGGAGGCGGTCGCCGCCCACCTGGACCTGCGCGGTGGGCTGTTCCTGCCGGTGCACTGGGGCACCTTCAACCTCGCCCTGCACGACTGGTCCGAGCCGGTGGACCGGCTCTGGGCCGAGGCGAAGGCCCGCGACGTGCGGCTGGCCGTGCCACGCCCCGGTGAGCGGGTGGTGGTCGACGACCCGCCGCCGGTCGACGGTTGGTGGCAGGCCATCGCCTGAGTCGCCGCCGCCCCGACGGCCCGAGCCGGTCGCCTCAGAGGACGAAGGCGTCGGTCCACAGGGCGCCGGAACGGCCGGAGAGCGCGTCCAGCATCGCCACCGCCTGACCGTCGGTGAGCTGGGCGACGAAGTCCACGATGGCCCGCCCGCGCGCCTTGCCGATCCGGTCCGGGGTACGCGGATGCAGTTCCGCCTCGGCCAGCTCCACCAGGTCGTGCAGCCGCCGGGGCAGCCGGGACTCCTCCTCCGGGTCGAGCAGCCACTCCCGCAGCGCCTCGACCAGGGTGTCGAGCAGCCGGGCCTGACCGCGCTGGTGCAACGCCAGGTCCGGGCGGGCCAGCACGAACCGGTGGTGCACGAACTTGAGCACCTGCACCTCGTGCCACTGCGCCGGAGCCAGCAGCACGTGCCCGGAGCGTACGGCGGGCTGCTCGACGACGGTGATCGCGTCCACGAAGCGGGTGGTCCACCGGGCGGAGAAGCGGGCCACGTACTGTTCCGCCTCGATCGAACCGTCGAACGGCACCGCGAGCAGCCCCTCGACCAACTCCTCCCGGACGTGTTCGACGGCGGCGGCGAACGCCTCGTCGTCGGCGATCCAGGCGTCCTTGTGGTGCAGTTGGCGACGCAGCCGCTCGATCGACGAGCCGGGGCGGCGGGCCGAGGTGGCCAGCGCGGAGTCGGTGATCGCCCGCAGGTGACCGCCCTCACGCTGCCAGGCCATCAGCTCGGCGGCCACCGCGCCCTGCTGGAGCACGCCGACCCGGTAGAAGTCCTCCACGTCGTGGATGGCGTACGCGATGTCGTCGGCGGTGTCCATCACCGACGCCTCGACGGTCTGCTGCCAGTCGGCGATCCGACCGGCGAACGGTGCCCGCGCCTGCCGCAGGTCGTCCAGTTCCGTGCGGTACGCCCCGAACTTCAGCGAGCCGCTGTCCGGGTCGTCCGGCGGCGGGGTCGCGCCGCGCGGCGGCGGGTCCATCGTCCGGGGGTGCGGGTCGGGGTGGTCGAGCCGGGTCCACGGGTACTTCAGCATCGCCGCCCGCACCGCCGCGGTCAGGTCCAGGCCGGTGGTCGCCGCGCCCCGGATCTCGGTCGAGGTGACGATCCGGTACGACTGGGCGTTGCCCTCGAACCCGTCGGTCAGGCCGAGCCGGTGCCGGGCCAGCCGGTCGAGCACCCGCTCCCCCAGGTGCCCGAAGGGCGGGTGCCCGAGGTCGTGGGCGAGCGCGGCGGCCTCCACCACGTCCGGGTCGCAGCCGCCGAGCTTCTCCACCAGGTCACGCTGGTGGTCGTCGGCGGTGAGCCGCTCGGCGATCGCCCGGGCCACCTGGGCGACCTTGAGGCTGTGGGTGAGCCGGTTGTGCACCAGCAGCCCGGACCCGCCCGGGCTGATCACCTGGGTGACGCCGCCGAGCCGGGTGAAGAACGGCGAGCCGACGATGCGGTCCCGGTCGGCCCGGAACGGGCTGGTCGCCAGGTCGCCGAGGGCCCGCGCGCTGCCGCCGAAGAGTCGGCGCGCCCGGGGCTCCACAGGTGGTTCCATGATCGCCACGGTAGCCCGGCAGAATGCACCACGGAACCCACACCCGAAGGCGGAGCGACAACGTGACCCTCTCTGTTCATCAGCGGATCGCCGAGGAACTCGGCGTCGCCGAGCGCCAGGTACGCGCGGCCGTGGAGCTGCTCGACGGTGGTGCCACCGTGCCGTTCATCGCGCGGTACCGGAAGGAGGCCACCGGCCTGCTCGACGACACCCAGCTGCGCACCCTGGAGGAGCGCCTGCGGTACCTGCGGGAGCTGGACGAGCGGCGCGCGGCGGTACTGGAGTCCATCCGTTCCCAGGGCAAGCTCGACGAGGCCCTGGAAGCGCAGATCATGGCGGCCGACTCGAAGTCCCGCCTGGAGGACATCTACCTGCCGTACAAGCCGAAGCGACGGACCCGGGCGCAGATCGCCCGCGAGGCCGGACTGGAGCCCCTGGCCGACACGCTGCTCGGCGACCCGTCTTCGGACCCCCGCTCGACGGCGGCGGCGTACGTCGACGCCGACAAGGGGGTGGCCGACGCCGCCGCCGCGCTGGACGGGGCGCGGGCCATCCTGATCGAGCGGTTCGCCGAGGACGCCGACCTGATCGGCACGCTGCGCGAGCAGATGTGGTCGCGGGGCCGGCTGGTGTCCCGGGTACGCGAGGGACAGGAGAGCGCCGGGGCGAAGTTCGCCGACTACTTCGACTTCGCCGAGCCGTACCCGAAGCTTCCCTCGCACCGCATCCTGGCGATGTTCCGGGGCGAGAAGGAGGGCGTACTCGACCTGACCATGGATCCGGAGACCGACGGCGACGTCGACGCGGTGGCCAGCGGGCCGACCCGCTACGAGGCCGCCATCGCCGGCCGGTTCGGGGTGAGCGACCGGGGGCGGCCCGCCGACAAGTGGCTGGCCGACACGGTGCGTTGGGCGTGGCGTACCCGGATCCTCATCCACCTCGGCGCGGACCTGCGGATGCGACTGTGGCAGGCGGCCGAGGAGGAGGCCGTCCGGGTCTTCGCCACCAACCTGCGCGACCTGCTGCTGGCCGCGCCGGCCGGTGCCCGGCCCACCATGGGACTGGACCCGGGCCTGCGGACCGGGGTGAAGGTGGCAGTCGTGGACGCCACCGGCAAGGTGGTCGCCACCGACACGATCTACCCGCACGAGCCGCGCCGGCAGTGGGACGCCTCCCTGCACACCCTGGCCACGCTGGCCGCCGCGCACGGAGTCGAGCTGATCGCCATCGGCAACGGCACCGCCAGCCGGGAGACCGACAAGCTCGCCGGTGATCTGATCAAGCGGCACCCGGAGCTGAAGCTGACCAAGGTGGTGGTCTCCGAAGCCGGCGCCTCGGTCTACTCAGCCTCCGCGTACGCCGCCCAGGAGCTGCCCGGGCTGGACGTGTCGCTGCGCGGCGCGGTCTCCATCGCCCGCCGCCTCCAGGACCCGCTCGCCGAGCTGGTGAAGATCGACCCACGCTCCATCGGTGTCGGGCAGTACCAGCACGACCTGTCCGAGGTGAAGCTGTCCCGGTCGCTGGACGCGGTGGTGGAGGACTGCGTCAACGGCGTCGGCGTGGACGTCAACACCGCCTCCGCGCCGCTGCTGACCCGGGTCTCCGGCATCGGCGCCGGGCTGGCCGAGAACATCGTGCTGCACCGGGACGCCAACGGCCCGTTCCGCACCCGGGCCGAGCTGAAGAAGGTGGCCCGGCTCGGCCCGAAGGCCTTCGAACAGTGCGCCGGCTTCCTGCGCATCCCCGGCGGCGACGACCCGCTGGACTCCTCCAGCGTGCACCCCGAGGCGTACCCGGTGGTGCGCCGGATCCTCACCTCGACCGGCCAGGACCTGCGGTCGATCATCGGCAAGTCGGCGATCCTGCGGGGGCTGCGGGCCACCGACTTCGTCGACGACACGTTCGGCCTGCCCACCGTCACCGACATCCTCGCCGAACTGGAGAAGCCGGGCCGCGACCCCCGACCCGAGTTCAAGACGGCGACCTTCGTGGAGGGCGTGGAGAAGATCAGCGACCTGACGCCCGGGATGGTGCTGGAGGGCGTGGTCACCAACGTGGCCGCGTTCGGCGCGTTCGTGGATGTCGGGGTGCACCAGGACGGGCTGGTGCACGTGTCGGCGATGTCCCGCACCTTCGTGAAAGATCCCCGCGACGTGGTGAAGTCCGGTGACGTGGTGAAGGTCAAGGTGTTGGACGTCGACGTGCCGCGCAAGCGCATCTCGCTGACCCTGCGCCTGGAGGACGAGGCGGAGCCCGCCGCAGGGCGTGCCGGCGGCCGGGGTGACGCGGGCCAGCAGGGACGTGGCAGGCAGAGCGGTCAGGGCCGCGGCGGGCAGGGTCGTACCGGCCAAGGTGGGCAGGGCCGTGGCGCGCAGGGCGGGCAGGTGCGCCAGGGACGCGGCGCTGCGGCACCCGCCGATGGCGCGATGGCCGACGCGCTGCGCCGCGCCGGTCTGCTCTAGAGAGCCTCCATCGTCAACGGCCGTGGCGGACGGGACGCATACCCGGTCGCGCCGGCCACGGCCGTTGGCACCAGCCGAGGCACGTACCACCTCGCGCCCTTTGCTCTGCTTCAACGGACGCAACGGTTCCGAGGCACCGCCGGTGCGTGGGTTGAAGCAGAGCAAAAGGCGTCAACCCAACACCGATCGGGTTCAACACATCGGACAACTTCGGAGATGTTGCTGCCTCAACCCGTCGCGAGACAGCAGCATCCCTGAAGTTGCTGACGGTGCCGGGGGTAGCGGGTGGGGGGTGGGAAAAGCGGCGGGCGGGTGGGTGGGCGTACCGTCGGGTCGTGGTGAGCGACGGCGGCCCGGACTGGCGAGAAGCGCGGCAGCAGGCGGTGCTGGCGCACGCGGCGGCCGCGCAGCGCCGCCGGGAGGCCGAGCAGGCGGAGGCGGCGGCGCTGGTCAGCGCCTTCGTCGCCGAGGCGCGGCGGCGCGGCCTGGCCACCACCCGACTCGTCGCCCGATCGCATGACGGCCGGGCCCGCTACCGGACCGGCCTGTACGGCTGGTACATCGACCGGGCGCGCAGCCGGGCGGTCGACGTGGACGGTCGTTTTCACCTGCTGACCGTGCCGCGCTCACTGCGTGCCCGGCTTTTTGGTGCCGACCCGCAGCCCGACCCGGCCCCGCTGATCGTCGGCGAAGGTGCTCGGGACGGCGAGTCGCTACCGCTGCGGATCATGTTGCAGCGGCGCCTCGACGCGGGCGACGCGGGCCTCTGACCAGCGGCTACGCGACACACCCGAGCTGACGCGGCGCGCCGGGACGCGTGTCCTTTCCATGTCCTCGCGGGTTGAGGTGTCGGGATGCGTGTCGACTGTCGCCATTTTCCGAAATCACGAGTGCTCAGTCTGATACAACCCGTTTGTCTGCTATGACCGGTTGACGTACGGAGGTCAGAACGGTGCCCGTATCCTCGGTGGCCACCCCGACGCGCCCGCCCCGGCCCGCCCGGCCGGACGACCCGGTCAAGCGGCTGTTCGACGTGGTCGTCGCGACCGCGCTGCTGCTGCTGACCGCGCCGTTGATGGCGGCGGTCGCGGCGGCGGTCGCGGTACGGCTGGGCCGACCGGTGTTCTTCCGGCAGTGCCGCATCGGACGGGACGACCGGCCGTTCGAGTTGATCAAATTCCGCACCATGCGGGCGCCCGATTCAGCCCGGGGATTGCTGACCGACGCCGAGCGGCTCACCCCACTCGGCCGCTGGCTGCGGGCCACCAGCCTGGACGAGCTGCCGACGCTCTGGTGTGTGCTGCGCGGCGACATGAGCCTTGTCGGTCCCCGACCGCTGCTGCCGCAGTACCTGAGTCGGTACTCCCCCACCCAGGCGCGACGGCACGAGGTGCGCCCCGGCATCACCGGGTTGGCCCAGGTACGCGGACGCAACAGCCTCGACTGGGACGCCAAGTTCTCGCTCGACGTGGAGTACGTGACCAAGCGCAGCCTCCGCCTCGACCTGTCGATCCTGGCCGCCACCGTCGGCACGGTGCTACGTCGGGACGGCATCTCGGCCGACGGCAACGCCACCATGCCCGAGTTCCTCGGCAGCCGACGATGACCGACACCATTCACCTGTCCTCACCGGACATCGGTCCGCTGGAGGAGTCGTACCTGATCGCGGCGCTGCGCTCCGGCTGGGTGGCGCCGGTCGGCCCGGATCTCGACGCCTTCGAGCGGGAGGTCGCCGCCCGGGTGGGCACCCGGGGCGCGGTGGCGGTCAGTTCCGGCACCGCCGCGCTGCACCTGGCGCTGCTCGGGCTGGGCGTCGGCCCCGGGGACGTGGTGCTGGTACCGACGCTGACCTTCGTCGCCACCGCCAACGCGGTCCGCTACACCGGGGCCCGACCGGTCTTCGTCGACTGCGATCCGCGCACCGGCAACATCGACGTCGCCCTCGTCGCCGAGCTGCTACGGGATCTGCGCTCGCGCGGGGAGCGGATCGGCGCGGTGATCCCGGTCGACATGTTCGGCAGTTGCGCCGACTACACCGCGCTGCTGCCGATCTGCGCCGCCGCCGACGTCGCGCTGATCGAGGATGCCGCGGAAGCGCTGGGCGCCACGCATCTCGGCCGACCGGCCGGTTCCTTCGGCCGGGTGGGTGCCCTCTCCTTCAACGGAAACAAGATCATGACCACCTCCGGCGGTGGCATGCTCGTCGGCGACGACCTGGCGCTGCTCGACCGGGCGCGACACCTGTCCACTCAGGCGCGCGAGCCGGTCCCGCACTACGAGCACCGGGAGACCGGGTACAACTACCGGTTGAGCAACCTGCTCGCGGCGTTGGGGCGGGCTCAGCTGATTCGGCTGGACGGGATGATCGACCGTCGGCGGCGGCTCCGCGACCGGTACGCCAAACTCTTCGCCCCGGTACCGGGAGCCGACCTGGTCGGCGCCGAGGACGCCGGCTCCAACTGCTGGCTCACCAGCATCCGGGTCGACCCGCGCCGTTCCGGCTGGACCGCGGCGGACCTGGCCGCCCACCTGTCCGCCCGGAACATCGAGACCCGTCCGGTGTGGAAGCCGATGCACCTGCAACCGGCGTACGCCGACGCGGAGAGCCGGCTCACCGGAGCCGCCGAACGGCTCTACGCCGAAGGGTTGACCCTGCCCAGCGGCAGCGCCCTCACCGAAGCGCAGGTCACCGCCGTGCTCTCGGCGATCGACGAGTTCCTGGCCGCCCGGACCGGAGTTCCGGCACCGTGACGGTACCCCTGGTCATCGTCGGATGCGGCGGGCACGGTCGGGAGGTCCTGACCATCGCCCGTGCCGTGAACGCCGCCGCTCTCCTGCCCCGGTGGCAGGTCCTCGGCTTCGTCGACGACCGGCCGAGCGAGGTGAACCTCAAGCGGGTGCAGCGACTCGACGTGCCGTTTCTCGGCGGTCTGTCCTGGTTCGCCGAGGCACCCACCGACACCCACCACGTCATCGCTATCGGCGACCCTCGGGTCCGGCGCACGGTCGCCGAACGGGTCGACCGGTACGGCACACCGGCGGCCAGTCTCGTACACCCCGACGCCACGCTCGGTCCGGACCTGCGGCACGGCCCCGGTCTGGTCGCCTTCGCCGGGGCGCGGGTCACCACGAACGTCACTCTCGGGCGGCACGTGCATCTCAACCAGAACTGCACGGTCGGGCACGACTGCGAGCTGGCCGACCACGTATCGGTGAATCCGCTGGCCGCGATCTCCGGGGAGTGTCGGCTGGCGGAGGGCGTACTCGTCGGCACCACCGCCGCCGTGTTGCAGGGCCTGCGGGTGGGTCGGGACAGCACCGTCGGCGCGGGCGCCTGCGTGGTGCGTGACGTGCCCGCCGGCGTCGTGGTCAAGGGCGTACCGGCCCGCTGAGCCCGACCGCTCGGCCGACATGGTCCGGCCGGTCACCAGCGGCACAACGATTCACCAGCAATCACCGAAAAGCCAACAAAGCACTCATATGGCATGTAACAAGGACAGGAGCGTACTGCTCCTTCCGCTCGCCCCGGGCGGAAGTGGTCGACAGCACAGGAGCCGCAGATGCGGGACACACAGACCAGCCGGCACCCGGACCCGACGGCACGCCGGAGCAGGATCCGATGGCGCACCCTGGCGTTCCTCGCCGTCGACGCCACGGCCTGGGTAGGTGGATTCGTCGCTGCCGCCTGGACCCGCTACGAGTTCGCCCTGACCACCACCCAACTCACCCGCGCCGCCGGCTGCGGGCTGATCGCCGCCGGGCTGCACGTGGCGGTGGCCGGGGCGCGCCGGGTGCGCTCTGGACGCCACCCGCTCGGCAGCCTCCCGGAGGTTCGCGGGTTGGCCGGCACCGCCCTCACCACCGTCGCGATCGTCCTGCTCGGCGTACTGCCGGTTGGCGAGCGGCCGGTGCCGGCGAGCACCCCGCTGGTCGGCGGCGCGCTCGCCCTGCTGTTCATGCTCGCCGTCCGGTTCGCCTACCGGCACCAGCGCGACCTGGCCCTGCGCCCGGACGTCCGCTCGTCGGCACCGGTGCTGCTGTTCGGGATGGGCGACGCCGGCCAGGGACTGCTCCGCGCCCTGCTCACCGACCCACGCAGCCGCTACCGACCGGTCGGGGCCCTCGACGACGACCCGGACAAGCGCAACCTCTGCGTCGACGGCATCCGGGTGCTCGGTGGGCGCGGTGACGTCGCCGAGGCGGTACGCCGCACCGGCGCCACCACCGTGATCTTCTCGGTCGCCAACGCCGACGCCGCGCTCATCCGGCAGATCCGGGAGGCCACCCTGAACACCGGCGCGGCGTTCAAGGTGCTTCCGCCGGTACGCGACCTGGTCGACCACCGGATCACCGTGACCGACGTACGCGACGTCCGGATCAGCGACCTGCTCGGCCGCCGGCAGGTGGTCGCCGAGATGGCGGTACGGACCAACGGCCTCACCGGCCGGCGGATCCTGGTCACCGGTGCCGGCGGCTCGATCGGCTCCGAACTGTGCCGGCAGGTGATGAAGGCCGACCCGGGCGAGCTGATGATGCTCGACCGCGACGAGTCGGCGCTGCACGCGCTCCAGATGTCGCTGAACGGCCGCGCCATGCTGGACGGGCCTGAGTTGATCCTGGCCGACCTGCGCGACGACGAGGCGATCCGGCGGATCATCCGGGAACGCCGCCCGGAGATCATCTTCCACGCCGCCGCGCTCAAGCACCTCACCCTGCTCGAACGGCACCCGGGCGAGGCGGTGAAGACGAACGTGTGGGGCACGCTGTCGGTGCTGGACGCCTGCCAGGACGTGGCAAAGTTCGTGAACATCTCCACCGACAAGGCCGCCGACCCGATCAGCGTCCTGGGCTACTCCAAGCGGATCACCGAGCGGCTGACCGCGCACGCCGCCTCGCGCTTTCCCGGCACCTTCCTCAGCGTGCGCTTCGGCAACGTGCTGAGCAGCCGGGGTTCGGTGGTCACCGCCTTCCAGCGGCAGATCGAGGCGGGCAACCCGCTCACCGTCACCCACCCGGAGGTGACCCGCTACCTGATGACCATGCAGGAGGCGGTGCACCTGGTGCTCCAGGCCACCGAGATCGGCCGTGACGGTGAGGCACTGGTGCTCGACATGGGCGAGCCGGTCCGCATCGCCGACCTGGCCCGGCAGATGGCCGAGCAGGCCGGCAGCGACGTACCGATCGTCTACACCGGCCTGCGCCCCGGCGAGAAGTTGCACGAGGACCTGCTCGGCACCGGCGAGACCGACGCCCGCCCGCTGCACCCGCTGGTCTCGCACGTCGCGGTTCCCCCACTCGATCCACTGGAGGTCAGTGGCCTCGATCCGTTCGACGACCCGAACAAGGTCATAGCCGAACTGGCCCGCCTCAGCGGCCAACCGGCCGGGCGCGTCAGCGACTCGGTCCTGGGTGGCCTCGCGCTGCCCCGGTAGCAGTCGCTGTACCGACGAGGGCTGGTGACCGATCCGGTCACCAGCCCTCGTGACATCGCTCAGCGACGGATGCCCGCCCAGTCGTGGTGCCGCCGCACGGTGGACAGGATGAAGTTCACCACCAGGCGGGACGTGTCGGTGACGTGGTAGTCGTCCGGACAGGGAACGCCGGCCACCGCCACCTGGTCGACCGCGACCCGAACAGCCTCGACGATCCCGTCACGGTCGAGACCCGTCATGATGATGCCGCCGGCGTCGAGCGCCTCCGGACGCTCCATGGAGTCGCGCAGGGTCACCGCGGGGAAGCCGAGGATCGCGGCCTCCTCGCTGATCGTGCCGCTGTCAGAGAGGACGCACCGGGCCTGGGTTTGCAGGCGTACGTAGTCGAAGAAGCCGAACGGCTCGTGAAAGGCGATGCCGTCGAGGTCTGTCCCATCGTCGGTCAGCGACTCCAGCCGTTTGCGGGTACGTGGATGGGTGGAGACCAGCACGGGCAGGCCCCACTCGGCGCGAACGGCCCGCAGACAGTCGAGCAGGCGCCGCAGTCGGGCGGGATCGTCCACGTTCTCCTCCCGGTGGGCACTGACCACGAAGTACCCTCCGGGCTTCAGCTCCAACTGGTGCAGAACCGAGGATGCCTCGATCTCGGGCCGGTAGTGGTCAAGCACCTCCCGCATCGGTGACCCGGTGTGCAGGATCCGCCGGGGATGCAGCCCCTCGGCGAGCAGGTTGCGTCGAGCGTGTTCGCTGTAGACCAGATTGAAGTCGGCGACGTGATCGACCAGACGACGGTTGGTCTCCTCCGGCACGTTGAGGTCGAAGCACCGGTTGCCCGCCTCCATGTGGTAGACCGGCACCCGCATCCGCCGCGCCATCACCGCGGCGATGGCGCTGTTGGTGTCCCCGAGCACGAGTAGCGCGTCCGGTCGCAGCTCACGGATCGCCTCCTCCACGCCGACGAGGACGCCGCCGAGCACCCGCCCGAGTGAAGACGTGTCCACCCGGAGAAAGCGGTCGGGTTCCCGAATCCTCATCTCCGCGAAGAACACATCGGACAGCGAGCGGTCCCAGTTCTGGCCGGTGTGGACGAGCACATGGTCGACCGTCCGGTCCAGTCGCTCCATGATCCGGGACAACCGGATGATCTCTGGTCGCGTTCCCACCACGGTCATGACCCGCGTCATCGCCTCACCCTTCGCACGGCCGGCTCCGACAATGGGCCGGCAACGGACCGTTGTTCAACGAGTCGAACCGGCCGGAGGGAACGCGAACGAAGCGCGAAGAATCGTCGGACTGCTGAGTCCATGGTCGATTCTCGAATTGCGGCTCTCCGGCAGTTGCCGAGCTGTATGGTCCGATTCGATGCGAATCATCAGCGCCCCCGGGGGTGCAAGGAAAGACAGGGGGAAATGTGGATTCCTCACTTTCGGGCCGCCATTTCTTGATCACCGGTGGCACCGGCTCCTTCGGGCAGACGATGGTCTCCCGCTTGCTCGACGCCGGCGCCGCCGAAGTGCGCGTACTCAGCCGCGACGAGTCCAAGCAGGACGCCATGCGGCACCGGCTGCGCGACGACCGGGTGCGCTACTACGTCGGGGACGTCCGGGATTTCGACAGCGTCCACAAGGCGGCCCGGGGCGTGGATTTCGTCTTTCACGCCGCCGCCCTCAAGCAGGTTCCGTCCTGCGAGTTCTTCCCGCTGGAGGCGGTCCGGACCAACGTGCTCGGCAGCGCCAACGTCGTCGACGCCTGCGAGCGCAACGGTATTGAGACGCTGGTGCTGCTCAGCACGGACAAGGCCGTCTACCCGGTCAACGCCATGGGCATGACCAAGGCGTTGATGGAGAAGGTCGCCCAGGCGCACGCACGGAACAATCCATCGGCACGGACGCGCGTCTGCTGCGTCCGCTACGGCAACGTCATGTATTCGCGGGGCTCGGTGATCCCGCTGTTCATCGAGCAGATTCGCAACGGTGTGGCGCCGACGGTGACGGAACCGACCATGACCCGGTTCCTCATGTCGCTGGGCCAGTCCGTCGAACTGGTCGAGCACGCGTTCCGGCACGGCCAGCCCGGTGACATCTTCATCCGTAAGGCCGGTGCCTGCACCATCGCCGACCTCGCCACCGCGCTGTGCAACCTGTTCGGCGTGCCGGCGAAGTTCGAAGTGCTCGGCATCCGGCACGGCGAGAAGCTGTACGAGACCCTGGCCAGCCGCGAGGACCTGGCTCGGGCCGAGGACTTCGGCGACTTCCTGCGGGTGCCGATCGACAGCCGCGACCTCAACTACGCCCTGTACTTCGACGAGGGCGACACCCGCCAGGAGCACGTCGCTGACTACCACTCGCACAACGCCCGCCGCCTCGACGTTCCCGAGATCATGGCGCTGCTGCTGACCCTGCCGGAAGTGCGTGCGCAGCTCGATGAGGTCGGTCAGCCGACCGAAGTACCCAGCACGTGACCGGGCCCGAGGCCGACGACCCGCTGTCCACCCGGGTCACGCTGGTCAGCCAGTTCTTCCCACCGGAGCCGGTGCCCATTCCCCTGGGGCTCACCCGCTGCCTGCGGCGGCAGGGCTTCAAGGTGGACGTGCTGACCGGGATGCCCAACTACCCGACCGGCGTGGTCCACCCGGGCTATGCACACCGACGGTCAGTCGTCGATGAAGTGGACGGTCTCCGGGTGTTGCGTACCCCGTTGCACCCGAGCCACGACCGGTCCGCTGTCGGCCGCGCCGCGAACTACCTGAGCTGGGCGACGTCCTCGACGCTGCTGGGCTCGTCGCTGCTGCGTACCGCGGACGTGGCGCTGGTCTACTCGTCACCGGCCACCGCGGCGACCGCGGCCCTGGCGGCCCGGCTGCGGTGGGGAATCCCGTACGTGCTGATGGTGATGGACCTCTGGCCAGACTCGGTCTTCGCGACGGGCTTCGTCACCCGGGGTCTGGCTCGCCGGGTCGCGGAGCCGACGCTGAGCCGGTTCACCGAGCTCACCTATCGCCGGGCCGCACATGTCACGGTCCCCTCCCCCGGGCTGCGCGACACCCTCGTCGCGCGGGGTGTGCCCGCGGAGAAGGTGTCCGTCGTCTACAACTGGGCCGACGAGAAGCTCATGCAGCCGACCGAGCCCGACCCGCACCTGCGCGCCGGCCTGGGCCTGTCGTCCGACGACTTCGTGGTGCTCTACGGCGGGAACCACGGGCCGGCGCAGGACCTCGGCGTCGCCATCGCGGCCATGGGCCGACTCCGCGACCTGACCGACCTCCACCTCGTGCTGGTCGGCGACGGGGTCAGCAAACCCGCGCTGCGTACGGCGGCTGCCGAACTCGGTCTCCGCACCGTCCACTTCGTCGACCCGGTCGCGCCGGAGCGTATGGCCGCCGTGATGGCCGCCGCCGACATCCAGCTGGTCAGCCTCGCCGACCAGCCACTGTTCCAGATCACCATGCCGAGCAAGGTGCAGACCATCCTCGCCTGCGGCCAGCCGATCCTGTCCTGCGCGCCCGGCGACGCCGCCCGGGCGATACGCGACGCCGGCGCCGGATTCACCACTGCCCCGGGCGATCCGCAGGGGCTGGCCCAGACCATCCGGCTCGCCCACGCCACGCCTCGCGCTCAGCTACGGGCGATGGGGCGGGCCGGTCTCGACCACTACCGGCTTCTCATGAGTGAGGCGGCCAACGTCCAGGTCCTCGCCGAGCTACTGGCTGTGGCGGCGAAGGACGGCGGCAGGCCCGACCGAAAGCGGGTGCGACGATGAACCGACGGGTACTCGTGCTGGGCGCCACCGGCATGCTCGGGCACACCCTGATGCGGGAGCTGCACGACGCCGCCGGCGTCGAGGTGCACGGCACCGCGCGGAGCAGCGCCGATCTGCCGCCGACGGTCGCGGCACGAGTCAGCACGGGGATCGACGTGCTCGCCCACGGGCGGGTGGGTCGGCTGCTCGACCAGATCGGTCCCGACGTGGTGGTCAACTGCGTAGGCGTGATCAAACAACGGCCCGAGGTCCAGAACGCCGTGCACACCGTCACCGTCAACGCCCTGTTTCCCCATCAGCTCGCCGAGGAGTGTGCGCGGCGCGGCATTCGTCTGGTGCACGTCAGCACCGACTGCGTCTTCTCCGGCGACCGGGGTGGCTACGTGGAGACAGACATCCCCGACCCGCCAGACTTGTACGGCCGGTCGAAGCTGCTCGGCGAGGTCGACCGCGCACCGGCCCTGACGCTGCGTACGTCGATCATCGGGCACGAGCTGAGCGGTCGCCGATCCCTGGTCGACTGGTTCCTCTCCCAGAATGGCGTCGTGTCCGGCTACACAAAGGCGATCTACAGCGGCATCACCACCGTCGAGTTCGCCCGGCTGCTGCGATCGGTAGTGCTGCCGCGCGACGACCTCACCGGTCTCTACCATGTGGCGGCGACGCCGATCTCGAAATACGAGCTACTCAGGCTGATCGCGGAAGCCTACGGCTGGACCGGTGACATCCTCCCGCACGACGCGTTCGTCTGCGACCGCTCCATGAATGCCGATGCGTTGGCCCAGACCACCGGATACCGCCCACCATCCTGGTCGAGGATGATCCACGACCTGCACGGCGCGCGCGGGCGTTGGGCACTGCTGACAGCTCCTGACCTCCGTCGCCCGACTCCTACGAGCTGACCCGCGACTTCACGAACAGGAAGATCTGATGGCCAGACGTTGGACGGCCGGCACTCTGATAGTTGGTGCCGGCACCATAGTGGCGGTCGTCGCCGCACTAGCCGTGGCGCACCCCGTCGTCGCCGTCGTCGCCGTCGTCATCGCGATTGTCGGCTATCTACTTGGACGGCTCGATGGGTGGCAGCGACTCTTTGCCGCAACGCTGGTGCTGTTGATCGGTGCTGTCTCCAACATCGCACCTCTCGCTCAGGTCACCTTCTATCCGCGCTACCTAGCTGCGGGCGCGCTGGTGGTTTGGACGTTCGTCGGCGGCGGCAGTGCGAAGATCAAGCGCCTCACCGGCTGGCCCCGCTTGTTCCTCGGCGGTCTCTGGGCATGTGTCGCCCTCGCAGTTGCCAGCAGCACGTGGTCCGTCGTGCCCCTCCTCACCCTCCAGCAGGCCGGTGCGCTGGCGCTGTTGGTGGCTTTGGTACACGGACTCGCCACGCGACGGTGGAGTAGCCAGCACCGTATCGCGCGGGACCTCGGCACCGCCTACGTCATCCTCACAGCCGCTTTCGTGATCAGTCTCGCCTACGGAGCCGCAGGCGCGACTGACGCATGGACCTATGGCGATCGGTTTCAGGGCATCTTTGCGAACCCGAACATGCTCAGCGTCCTCTGCGCCGTGGCCGTTCCGATTGGCTGGACCGTCTATCGGAACTCAGGCCGGTTGATTCACCTCGGTGGTGTCGTTCCGGCAACCGTCGCACTGATCATGACCGAGTCAAGGACTGCGCTGCTCGCCATCCTCGCAGGCGCCTGTTGGGTAATCGCCCGACACGGCCTGCCCACCGCGATCCGGGTTGTTTCCGCCTGCCTGGCGGCTGGGGCCGTCCTTCATTTGTTCAACGTGACCAGTGCTGTGACCGGCTCCCAGTGGACAGAACAACTGGCAGCCCGGTTCACCGACGCCGAGGACGGTGACATCTCGAGCGGTCGCATGGTCACCTGGCAGGCAGCACTGGATCTTTGGAAGAACCGGCCATCATTCGGTTTCGGTTATTCGGCTGGATGGTCTCTCTTCGAATACACTCGCCAAGTTGACCTCTTTGCCACCGAGGTGAACATGGTCCATAACAGCTACCTTCAGTGGTTATTGGAACTAGGGCTGGCTGGCGCGGCCAGCCTGCTACTGGTTCTGGCAGCCTGCGTCTGGGCGATCACCCGCGTCTCCCCGGTCGGAACAAACTCGGGTCTGATCTGGCTCGTCGCGACCGGGCTATTCGTTCAGGTCACCGAGTCTGCGATGTTCGGCACCGGGCAGCCTTACCCGTACATCTTCTGGATGGCGATGGCGGGCCTCGCCGCTAGCGCGCTGAGCCCTCCCCCTGCGGCTTCCCACCGGACACACCCCGGTGGCCGCATGGGACGTTCGGACGCTTACTCGGGTCCAAGTCGTAACCGAGGTCCCGACGTCAGGCCAGGTGTTGCCGTCCTAACCGCCGTGGGAGCCAGCGGTAGGCACAGGCGTTAGTTCTCGACGGTCACCGACAGCGGGGCACCCTCGTTTGCCCGAACTGGAACGTAGGACCGGAACACCCGGAGGACGGTCGTGAAAGTTCGAGAAGGACGTCTGGGATCCAGTCTCGGTCGCCCCAGAGCCGCAGACCCGAAGTCGTTTCAGATACTTCTGACCTGTGAATACTTTGAGCCAGGTTTCCGTGCCGGTGGACCTGTGCGATCGATAGCTCAACTACTGGAGTCCAGCTCACCCGAAGTGCAAATCACCATGGTTACCAGGAATCACGACCTGGGCTCCAAGGAGCCCTACGTCGGCCTGTCTGGACACTGGGTGCAGCGTGGACGTGCACGCATCTGGTATATCGAGCCACGCCGTCCATGGAGATGGCGTCGGCTGACTTCCGAACTCCGACGCACTCAATTCGATCTCTTGTACGTCAACAGTCTGTGGGCACCCTCATCTCTTATTCCGATCGTCGCTGCGAGACTGGGTCTCCTTCATGTGCAGCGGATACTGGTCGCCCCTCGTGGCGAACTGGGGAGCAACGCTTTGAGCACCAAAGCCACAAAAAAGCGCCTCTTCCTCCCGCTGTGGCGCGCTGTCCTTAAGCGATCCAACGTCTCCTGGCATGCGACCAACCACCACGAAGCTGATGCCATTCGCAGACTCTTCCCCGGCGGTGCGATCGAGATCCGGCAAAATGACGTGGCACTTCCGCCCGATCCGTTGCCACCGGAAGCATCAGGTGAGACTGCCCGGCTGGTCTTCCTCGGTCGCGTCAGTCCGATCAAGAACCTGACCGGCGTTCTTGAGGGGCTCACGCAGGTGATCCACCCCTTGATCTTCGACATCTACGGCCCGATCGAGGACGTCGCCTACTGGCAGGAGTGCCACAAACTCATGCGACTTGTTCCCGCGAACGTCTCGGTCACTTACCGGGGCGAACTCACGCCGAGCGAGGTACGACCGACCTTTGCACGATACGACGCCTTTGTTTTCCCGACCCGCGGAGAGAACTTCGGACACGTCATCGCCGAGAGTCTCTCCGCCTCCTGCCCGGTCATCTGTTCAGACCAGACGCCATGGAACGCGGTGCTCCGCTCGGGCGGCGGAGTGGTACTCACCGAACCGACTGCTGCTGCTCTTGCCCGTGAGATCGACCTGGTCGCCGCGGCTCCGGCGATGCACCGACTGCATGCCCGCGCGGCGGCGGGCGCGGCGTACCAGCGCTGGCGCGCCGGCGCGACGCAGCCGAACATCTTTGATCAGTTCCGGCAAGCTGGGCGGGCCACAGGAGCCCGAGACCAGGCTGAAGCCGAGACGCAGGACGCGTAGTCGATGCCGCCAGATGCCGGGCAGGCCGGCAAGATCCGCTCCAGCACGATCGTCGCTTCGGCGTCCAGCCTGCTCAGTGGGCTGGCCAACGCCGCGATGCTGGCGTACGCGGCACGGCAGGGTCAGACCGGGGAGATCGCTGCATACAGCGTCATGACCGCCGCGCTCACCTGGGTCGTGATCATGGTCATGGGCGGCTCGTCGCTGCTCTACGTCTCCGGCGATGAACGCGAACGCCGTGCCGTACGGAGCCAGCGCCTGCTTATCGCGATACCGATCATGATCGCTGCCACGGCAGGCATCACCGGGCTGTACCAGGTTCGGGGGTACGCAAGTCCGGCTCTGGTCGCGGCCGGCGGGATCATGATGCTGAACAGTCTCGCCGAGCTGCGCTACAGCGATCTGGTGCGGCAGATGCGGTTCGTCGCCGCGTCCGCCGTACTGACCGTGCCGCGGCTGTTGGCTCTGGCTCTGCTGATTGGGGGTGCGCCGCTGACCGCTGCGCTGGCGATCGGCGCAGCCGTCTACCTCCTCAGCGGTGAAGTCGTGGTTTGCCGCACTGTGACCGGCGCACGGCCGATGTGGACCCAGCTCTCGTTCCGGAACGCCGCCCGCGCCTTCCGGCTCAACCGCCGACTCTTCTCCTACAGCCTCGCGGACGCCTTCAGCGCCCGGGCTGGCACCATCGCCTTGTCGTTGGTCGCCAGCCCGCACGTGGTGGGCTGCTACGGCGCGTTGGTCAGCATCTATCAGGCGCTGGTGGCAGTAGTGTTCAGTGGCCTACGCGTGCCGATGGCGGTGCGGACGCGGCGCCGCCACCGCATCGGCCCGCCTGGCTCGATTGGGCGGGAAGCCGAACTCATCTCCGTGCTCTCCGCCTCGGTGATCGCCTTCGGCATCGTCACGTTCGCATCCCGGCTGACCATGGACATCCTGGACCTCGGAGTTCCCGACGCGGCGCTGTGGCTGCAGTTGCTGGCACTCGCGTTGCCGTTCGCCACGATCAACCGGGCCTTCGCCATGAACCGCATCGGCGACGGCGACTACGGCGCCGCGACGCAGGTCGCCACTGCGGTCGCCATGCTCGTCGGTGTCGGGCTCCTCATCCAAGCGACCACGCTCGGAGCGGCAGGGGTCGCCACGTCAGCGGCCGGCGCGGAGTTGGTCGTCGCTGTGGCGATACTCGTCGTGGCTGGCCGGCGGCGATGGGCGAGACGCCCGACGACGGGAGCCACCAACCTGTCGGTCACTAGACGAAGAGAGCGTGCTTCCCAGCGCGGGTCCGTTCCTGTTCGCTGACCTGGTAGAACGTGATGGACTCGGCGCGCAGGTCCGGGTGATCCTTGCGTAGCTCACGAACGAAGAACGCGCTGACCTCGGTCAGGTCAAGTTCGACATCAGCCTGCACGTGAATGTGCAGGTCGTCGGGTCGCTTCTGCCGGAACTGCACGCCCACAATCCCCGGGTACGTCTTCAGGATGTGCACCGGCAGGATGGGAGACAGATCGAGAATGCCCTGAGCCGCCGCCACCCGGACGACCTCCTGGCGGCGACCCAGGATCGACCGCAGTTCCAGGGCGTTCCCGTCGATGGCGTCGACCGGTTCGACCCGATCCCCGATCGCATAGTTGATCAGTGGGAACAACCGACGGTCCAGGGTGGTTACGGCAAGCGACTGATCACCGCCGACCAGGCAGATGAAACTGTCCCAGATGACCCGTATTGACCTGGCGCGATCACGTGATGCCGCCATCACCCCGGTCTCGGCCGCACCGTACTCGATGACGGCGGGTGCCTGGAGTACCCGCTCCACCAGCGCGATGTCGGCGTCGCTGGCAGTCTCCGAGCAGAGCAGCACCGCACGCAGCCGGCTCTTGTCACCCATATCCAGGCCATGTCGCTCGACATACCGGGCAAGCTTGAACACGGCGGAGGTGTAACCAACCAGCGACACCGGGTTTCGGTCGCGTAGCGCGAGATGGTGGGCGCGCAGTGCCGGCTCGCTGAGGTCGTACGCGTTGAGTCGGGTCATCCTCATGAGCCGGTCGGCGGCACCACGCTTGACCTTGGCTACCCGCGCCGTCATCCCGCTGCCGAACAGGTGTGCGTGCCCCCAGAGCAGCACCTGCGGATCAGCGGGTCGGACTCCCCACCACGAGCGCGCGAGGTAGTTGTTCGCCCACCGGGCGGCCAGTTCACCTGGTCCCTGCGGAAACCGCGTGGGTTGGCCGGTGCTGCCGCCCGTGCTGTACACGTGTCGAGTAGAGGCGCCCTCGAAGACCTCGACTGAGCGCCGGATCAGGGTTTCCTTGTCGAGCGCGGGAAAGTGCCGTAGGTCGGTCGGGTGGTCGATGTGTCCGGGCAGATCGTGCTCCCGTTGCCAACGACGGTAGAAGGGCACCTCGGTGGTGCAGTAGGACCAGATTTCGTTGAACCGTCGGACCTGGATCTGCTCGATCTCCGTCCTGGACAGGGCTTCGTCGTGCAATGCCTGTTTATTCGCCAACAGCCTGCGGCGGTCGCGAAACATCACTGTCGGCGGTGTCCATCCGCGCACGTCATCGCCCCCGAGATCCTCGCTGGTGGTGGAGACGCGGCCATTTGCACGCGCGCCCACACAACGCCGGCAACAGCCCAACGAGGCAACGAAATACGGGGTTACGTGCACCGATCGCCCGCAGCGGGATGTTACGCCGGATGTATTGACACGCGTGATGACCGGCACAAGGCTCAGCGCGGAAGTCCTTCGATCCAAGGGGGCAGGATGAGGCGCACACCGCTGGCGATCGCCGGCGTGTTCACTCTGGTCGGTGCGCTGGTGCTGACCGCACCGGCGAGCGCACGGCCGCCGTCCGACCCGGGCGGCGGCGACGGCATGGAGGTGTATGTCGGCACCGTCGATCCCGCGCAGTTGCACCAGCTGCGGGAGGCCGGTGTCGACGTCGGGCACGGCACGACGCCCGACCAGTCCGGCAAGACGGAGATCGAGACGGTGCTCAGCCGGGCGCAGGCCGACCGGCTGGCCCGCAAGGGCGTCGATCTGAAGGTCAAGAAGCTACGCGGCAAGGATGCCTCGCGGGTGCTGCGGGAGCAGAGCGCGGCGGGCTGGCGGGCCTTCCGGTCGTACAGCGAACCCGGCGGCATCCGCGACGAGATCACCGCCACCGCGGCCCGGTATCCGAAGCTGACGAAGGTGCAGAGCATCGGTCGGTCGGCCCAGGGCAAGCCGATCCTCGCGATCAAGGTCACCAAGAACGCGACCAAGACCAAGGACGGCAAGCGGCCGGCGGTGCTTTACGGCGGCACCCAGCACGCCCGGGAGTGGATCACGCCGGAGATGACCCGCCGGTTGATGCACCACGTGTTGACCAGCTACGGCTCCGACCGGGAGATCACCCGGTTGGTGGACACCACCGAGCTGTGGTTCATTCCGGTGCTCAACCCGGACGGCTACGACCACACCTTCACGCCCGGCAACCGGCTGTGGCGCAAGAACCTGCGCGACAACAACGGCGACGGCCAGATCACCGGGGCCGACGGCGTCGACCTGAACCGCAACTTCAGCTACAAGTGGGGCTACGACAACGAGGGTTCCTCGCCGGATCCGGCGAGTGACACCTATCGCGGCCCCGGTCCGAACTCGGAGCCGGAGACGAAGGCGCTCGACGGCCTGTTCAAGCGGATGGGGTTCGAGTTCTTCGTCAACTACCACTCCGCCGCGCAGTTGCTGCTGTACGGCGTCGGCTGGCAGGTGGCCACGCCCACCCCGGACGACGTGATCTACGAGGCGATGGTCGGCGACGACGCCAACCCGGCGGTGCCCGGTTACGACCCGGACATCTCGGCCGAGCTGTACACCACGAACGGCGACACGGACAGCCACGCCACGGTGCGTTACGGCACGCTGGGCTTCACTCCGGAGATGTCCACCTGCCAGGCGGCGGCCGAGTCGGACCCGGACGACCAGTGGCTGCCGGAGGACTGTGTCAGCGGCTTCATCTTCCCCGACGACGAGAAGTTGATCGCCGCCGAGGTGGCCAAGAACATCCCGTTCGCGCTGTCGGTGGCGAAGTCGGCCCACCAGCCGGACGACCCGGTCTCGGTGGTCGGCCGCAGCACCCCGGACTTCGTGGTGGACGCCTTCGACGTGTCGTACGGCCGGACCCAGCAGGTCGCCGCGATCACCCGGCGCTCGTTGAAGAACGTCAAGCTGAACTGGTCGGTGAACGGGGGCCGGACGAAGTCCACCCGGGTCCGCGAGTGGCGCGGCGGTGAACGCTACGGCGACACCCACGACGACTACTACGCCGAGCTGCGCGGCAAGGTCACCGGTGCCCGGCCGGGCGACCGGGTGCAGGTGTGGTTCACCGCGACCAGACCGGGCCGGGGCAAGGTCAGCAGCGAACGCTTCAGCTACCGGGTGCACGACGACATCGGTGGGGACGTGCTGGTGCTGGCGGTGGAGGACGTGACCGGGCTGAGCCCGGCCCAGGACACCACCACGGCGAAGTACGCCGACGAGATCGCCGCCTCGCTGAAGGCCGCCGGGCGCAGCAGCGACGTGTACGACTTCGACGCGATGGGGCGTGCCGCCCCCCACCACCTGGGGGTGCTGTCGCACTACGACGCGGTGGTCTGGGAGACCGGCGACGACATCATCCTGCGCGAGCCGGGTCAGGTGCCGGGCACCGTGGCGAAGGCGGCGGTGGACACCGAGCTGTCCGTCCGGGACTACCTAAACGAGGGCGGCAAGCTGCTGGTCAGCGGCAAGTACGCGCTCTACGCCCAGGCGGCCAACGGATCGTACGGCTATCTGCCGGACGCCCCGCCGGAGTGCACCGACGCCGCCGATCCGGCCTGCCTGCCGCTGCTGAACGACTTCCAGCAGTACTGGCTGGGGGCGTACAACTACGTCAGTGACGGCGGTACGTCGCCCGACGGGCAGCCGTACCAGGTCCTCGGCGACGAGGGCCGGTTCGCGGGGTTCACCGGCACGCTCAACGCCGACGGCTCGGCGGGCAACCAGGACCACACCGCGTCGTTCCTGACCACGTCGAGTTTCCTGCCACCGGCCCAGTTCCCACAGTTCACCAGCTCCGCTCCGGTGGGCTGGGGGCGTCCGGGCGGGGCGCCGTTCGATCCGCGTACCGGCGAGTGGTACCTGTTCAGCGGGCAGTCCGACGAGTCGTACAAGCGGCTCACCCGGACGGTGGACCTGACCGGGGCGAGCAGTGCTGAGCTGCGCTTCTTCACCTCGTTCGACATCGAGACGAACTGGGACTTCATGTTCGTCGAGGCGCGTGCGGTCGGCACCGACGACTGGACCACGCTGCCGGACGCCGGGGGTCTGACCACCCAGGAGACCGGGGAAAGCTGCGCCTCCGGCTGGGTGGCTCAACTGCACCCGTTCCTGGCGCACTACCAGGGCGCGGACTGTTCACCGACCGGCAGCACCGGCCAGTGGCACGCGGCGACCGGCAGCTCCAACGGCTGGAAGGAGTTCGTGGCCGACCTGTCCGGGTACGCGGGCGGGCAGGTGGAGGTCTCCATCAGCTACGCCACCGACTGGGCCACCCAGGGTCTCGGCCTGTTCGTCGACGACACCCGGGTCGTGGTAGACGGGGCCACCGCCGCCGAGACGTCGTTCGAGACGGACCTCGGTGGCTGGACGGTGGCCGGTCCGCCGGCCGGGTCGGCCCCGGCGGCCAACGACTGGTCGCGTAGTCAGCAGGCGTTCGAGGAGGGGTCGGCGGTGGTCACCCCGGACACCGTCTACCTGGGCTTCGGGCTGGAGGGGCTGGCACCGGCGGCCCGCGACGACCTGGTCGCCCGGTCGCTGACCCACCTGACCGGTCGACCGCGCCGGTAGCGACGGTCCAGGGCGCGCCGGCGGTCCCACCGCCGGCGCGCCTTGTCGCGTACCGGCATGACGGGCGTGCGGACTGTGATGAGCTGTGGGTATGGACCGCATCCGGCTCGGGCTGGTGCTGCATCCCACCCGGGACGTGTCCCCGGTGGTGGACACCATCGCCGCCTGGGCCGCGCGGCACCAGGTGGAGCTGACGGTACGCGAACAGGACCGGCAACGGGTGCCCGAGTCCGTCCGCCCGGTACCGGAGGACCAGCTCACCGCTGGAGCGGACCTGCTGGTCAGCGTCGGCGGGGACGGCACGATGCTGGGCGCGCTGCGGGCGGCCGTACCGGATCCGAAGCCGGTGCTCGGCGTACATCTCGGCAAGTTGGGGTTTCTGGTGGAGGTGGAGCCGCCGGAGCTGCCGGCGGCGCTGGACCGGCTGCTGGCCGGCGAGTACACCGTCGAGTCGCACAGCTGTCTGGCCTGCGACGTGTGCGGCGACGACGTGGTCGCGTTCAACGACATCGCGCTGATCCGCCGCCCCGGTCAGGGTTTCGTCACCGCGACCCTGGCCGTGAACGGGCAACAGTACGGCTACTACCGCTGTGACGCGCTGGTGGTGAGCACCCCCAGCGGGTCGACCGCCTACAGTTACGCCGCCGGCGGGCCGCTGGTCTCTCCCGCGACGCGTGCCGTGGTGGTCACCCCCAGCGCGCCGATGTCCGGCATCTCGCGATCGGTGGTGCTCTCCTCCGACGAACGGGTCCGGCTGGAACTGCGTGCCGGGTCCGCGCCGGTCGCGATCGAGGTGGACGGCCAGGTCATCCGGGACGGGTCGACCTCCGGTGCGGTGGATATCGGCTACCGCACCGACGCGGGCCTGGTGGTCCGCCTCGACCCGGCCCGGTACCAGGAACGCAGTCAGCTCAAGCTGAGCCTGCTCGACCTGCCGCTGCTGCCGGAGCAGCTCCGCGAACTGCTGCCGGAGAATCTGCGCCGCCAACTCGGCCGCCGCGAAGCGCCCCCACCACGCTGACCCGGCGCCCCGGCGGCTGACTTTCCCCCCTTACATCGATAGACTTCGCTTAATCCGCTACCGGTGTCGGTGGCCGTCCCAATCGGGCCCCCCTGTCGCGACCTTCCCGCCCGACCCACCACCGCGCCGGATCAGCCTGGAAGGAGGCACATGACCCGCGCACTCCTGCGGGCGGCGACCGTCCTCGCCGCCGCGCTTCTCGCCACCACCGTCATGGCCGGCAGCGCAGCCGCCAGCCCGATCTCCCAGCGATTCTCCGTCCCCTCCGGAGACAACTGCACCTACGGCTACACCGAAGGGGTCCTGGAATGGCGCTCCACCGCGCCCACCAGTGCGGTGCGACTGACCGGAGTCGTCGTCGACCGGCCCAGCGCCAATGAGCCGATCGCCTGCCGCGACGACCGTCGTTACACAATCGCCAGCTACGTCGCGTACGCGGGCGAACGTCCGATCGACCGGGCAGCGCAGCGGGTGGACAACGGAGTGCTGCGGTTCGACTTCGTTCTCGGCTCCAACGCCTCGGCGGTGGGCATCGACCGCGTGGTGATCCAGGTCTGTCGGATGTCGCTCGATCGGCCCAGCACCGTGCCGGACTACTGCGGTCGCGAATACACCTTCCGCCCCACGTCGATCGGCCCCAACGGGTTGTGACAGCGCTGGCCGGGTGTGGTCGCCCGCGGTCACCACACCCGGCACCGCGGCTTGGGTCTGACGCTCGCCCGCGGTCCGCGACGACGTCAGGCGCTGCCGAGGACGTCGGTGACGAGGGCCTGGGCCTCCTGTTGGAGGCGGGCCAGGTGGTCGGGGCCCTGAAAGGACTCGGCGTAGATCTTGTAGACGTCCTCGGTGCCGGACGGGCGGGCCGCGAACCAGCCCGACTCGGTGGTCACCTTCAGCCCGCCGATCGGGGCACCGTTGCCGGGGGCGGTGGTGAGCGTGGCGGTGATCGGCTCACCGGCCAGCTCGGTCGCCTTCACCTGCTCCGGGGAGAGCTTGCCGAGCACGGCCTTCTGCTCCCGGCTGGCGGGTGCGTCGATGCGGGCGTACGCGGGTGCACCGAAGCGGTCGGCCAGCTCGGCCCAGTGCTCGCTCGGCGTCCGCCCGGTGCTGCCGATGATCTCGGCGGCGAGCAGGCAGAGCAGAATGCCGTCCTTGTCGGTGGTCCAGGTGCCGCCGTCGCGGCGCAGGAAGGACGCGCCGGCGCTCTCCTCGCCACCGAAGCCGACCGCGCCGTCGAGCAGGCCGGGCACGAACCACTTGAAGCCGACAGGCACCTCCAGCAGCGGGCGGCCGAGGTCGGCGGCGACCCGGTCGATCATCGAGGAGGAGACCAGGGTCTTGCCGACCGCCGCGTCGGGCCCCCACTGGTCCCGGGTGCGGAACAGGTGGGCGATGGCGACGGCCAGGTAGTGGTTGGGGTTCATCAGCCCGGCGTCGGGGGTGACGATGCCGTGCCGGTCGGCGTCGGCGTCGTTGCCGGTGGCCACCTGGTACTCGGCGCGCCGGGCGATCAGCGAGGCCATCGCGTTCGGCGACGAGCAGTCCATCCGGATCTTGCCGTCGCCGTCGAGGGTCATGAACCGCCAGGTCGGGTCGACCGTCGGGTTGACCACGGTCAGGTCGAAGCGGTGCCGGTCGGCGATCTCGCCCCAGTAGTCGACGCTGGCGCCGCCGAGCGGGTCGGCGCCGATGCGGACCCCGGCGGCGCGGACCGCGTCGAGGTCGAGCACCGCCGGCAGGTCATCGACGTACGCCCCCAGGAAGTCGTACGTGTCGGTGGTGTCGGCGGCGCGGGCCCGCGCGTACGGGATGCGGCGCACCTCCTTGAGCCCGGCGACGAGGATCGCGTTCGCCCGGTCCTGGATCCACTTCGTGACGTCGGAGTCGGCCGGGCCGCCGTGGGTGGGGTTGTACTTGAATCCGCCGTCGTCCGGCGGGTTGTGCGACGGGGTGATCACGATGCCGTCGGCGAGCGCGCCGGTGCGTCCCCGGTTGTGGGTGAGGATGGCGTGTGACACCGCCGGGGTGGGGGTGTAGCCGTCGCGACTGTCCAGCAGCACGGTGACGTCGTTGGCGGCGAGCACCTCCAGGGCGTCGACGGCCGCCGGGGTGGACAGCGCGTGGGTGTCCCGGCCGAGGAAGAGCGGGCCGTCGACGCCCTGTTCCCGCCGGTAGTCGCAGAGCGCCTGGGTGACGGCGAGGATGTGGTCGGAGTTGAAGGCGTTGCGCAGGCTCGACCCGCGGTGTCCCGAGGTGCCGAAGGAGACCTGCTGCGCCGGGTCGGCCGGGTCGGGATGCTCGGCGTAGTAGGCGGTCACCAGCCGTGGTACGTCGACCAGGTCGGCGGGCTCGGCGGGCTGCCCGGCACGCGGGTGACTACTCACGGCTGTATTGGCCTTTCGTTCGCGACTGCGGGGCTCGCAAGCTCACTCCTCGCGCTCACGGTTCTACCTTCTGTCCTTTGCCGATGACCACGATGCCGTTGTCGGAGACCGTGTAACGCTGCCGGTCCCGTTCCAGGTCCACGCCGATCTCGGCGCCCTCGGGCACGTAGACGTTCTTGTCGAGGATGGCCCGGCGGATGACCGCGTGCCGGCCGATCTCGACACCTTCCATGAGTACCGAGCCGTCCACGTGGGCCCAGGAGTGGACCTTCACCTTCGGCGAGACGATCGAGTTCTCCACCAGCGAGCCGGAGATCACCGCGCCGGGCGAGACCATCGAGGCGACCGCACGGCCGACCCGCTCCCCCCACTGGTGCACGAACTTGGCCGGCGGGAACGGCGGCTGCTCGGTGTAGATCGGCCAGTCGAAGTTGTAGAGGTTGAACACCGGGTGGACGTTGATCAGATCCATGTGCGCGTCGTAGAACGAGTCGAGGGTCCCCACGTCGCGCCAGTAGCCGCGGTCCCGGTCGGTGCTGCCGGGCACCTCGTTGTCGCGGAAGTCGTAGACGTTCGCCTCGCCGCGCTCGACGAGTGTCGGGATGATGCTGCCGCCCATGTCGTGCTTGCTGGTCTTGTCGTCGGCGTCGTGTTCGACGGCGTCGATGAGCGCCCGGGTGGTGAAGACGTAGTTGCCCATCGAGGCGTAGATCTCGTCGGGCGCGTCGGGCAGGCCGACGGCGTCGGTGGGCTTCTCCCGGAAGGCGCGGATCCGTCGGCCGTCCTCGCCGACCTCGATGACGCCGAACTGGTCGGCCGTCGACAGCGGCTGCCGGATGCCGGCGACGGTCACCCCGGCGCCGGAGGCGATGTGGTCCTCCACCATCTGCCGGGGGTCCATCCGGTAGATGTGGTCGGCGCCGAAGACGATCACGTAGTCGGGCTGCTCGTCGTAGATCAGGTTGAAGCTCTGGTAGATGGCGTCGGCGGAGCCGGCGAACCACCAGGGGCCACGGCGCTGCTGCGCGGGCACCGGGGTGACGTAGTTGCCGAGCAGCGTCGACATCCGCCAGGTCTTGGTGATGTGTCGGTCGAGGGAGTGGGATTTGTACTGGGTCAACACGACGATCTTCAGATAGCCGGCGTTGGCCAGGTTGGAGAGGACGAAGTCGACCATGCGGTACATCCCGCCGAACGGGACGGCCGGCTTGGCCCGGTCCGTGGTCAGCGGCATCAGGCGCTTGCCCTCTCCGCCGGCCAGGACGATCGCGAGCACCTTGGCAGCCATGACCAGACGCTATCCATACCGCTGCCGGTTCACCACTCGTACGGGACAGTTCCGCCGCCGGGTGCGGCGCCGGATTCTGCACTAGGGTGCCGGGCATGACCGACTCCGCACGGCTGCGCGTGGACCTGCTGACCCGGGAGTACCCGCCGGAGGTCTACGGCGGCGCCGGGGTGCACGTCGAGTACCTGGCCCGGGAGTTGCGCCGGATCACCGACGTGCGGGTGCACTGCTTCGGCGCGCCGCGTACCGAGCCGGGGGTTCGGGCGTACGCCGAACCGGCGGCCCTGACCGGCGCGAACGCCGCGCTGCGCACCATGGGCGTGGACCTGGAGATGGCCGCCGAATGTGCCGGCACCGACGTGGTGCACAGCCACACCTGGTACGCGAACCTGGCCGGGCACACCGCGAAGCTGCTGTACGGGGTGCCGCACGTGGCGACCGCGCACAGCCTGGAGCCGCTGCGACCGTGGAAGGCCGAGCAGCTCGGCGGTGGCTACGCGCTCTCCTCGTGGTGTGAGCGCACCGCGTACGAGGCGGCCGACGCGATCGTGGCGGTCAGCGCGGGGATGCGTCGGGACGTGCTGGCCGCGTACCCGTCGGTGGACCCGGACCGGGTGCACGTGATCTACAACGGCATCGACACCGCGCAGTACGCCCCGGATCCGGGCACCGACGTGTTGGCGCGACTCGGCATCGACCCGGCCCTGCCCAGCGTGGTCTACGTCGGGCGGATCACCCGGCAGAAGGGCCTGCCGCACCTGCTGCGCGCCGCCCGCGAGCTGCCGGCGGACACCCAGCTGGTGCTGCTGGCCGGCGCGCCGGACACGCCGGAGATCGCCGCCGAGGTTGAGGGCCTGGTCGCCGAGCTGCGGGAGAAGCGCTCCGGGGTGGTCTGGGTGGCCGAGATGCTGCCCAAGTCCGAGGTGATCCAGGTGCTCACCCACGCCACCATCTTCGTCTGCCCGTCGGTGTACGAGCCGATGGGCATCGTCAACCTGGAGGCGATGGCCTGCGAGACGGCGGTGGTGGCCACCGCCACCGGCGGCATCCCCGAGGTGGTCGCCGACGGCGAGACCGGCCTGCTGGTCCCGATCGAACAGGCGGCGGACAGCACTCCGCTGGACCCGGCACGTTTCGAGGCCGACCTGGCGGCCCGCCTGAACGAGCTGCTGGCCGCTCCCGAGCGCGCCGCCGCGCTGGGCCGGGCCGGCCGGCACCGCGCCGTCGAACACTTCTCCTGGGACGCCGTGGCCGCCCGCACCCTCGACCTCTACCGCTCCCTGCTCAAGTAACGCGATCAACCGGCCGGGGTGATCAACTCCAGCTTCGGGAAGTACGTCCGGTAGCGGGCCCCGTCGCGGGTGAGCAGACGGTATCCACACACGGCCGCCTGGGCCCCGATGTAGAAGTCGGCTATCGGTGACCTCTAGGTGCCGCCCTGCGCGCGGTAACTCGCGTACGCCTTGCCCGGAGTCGATCAGTCCCCACGCAGCAACTCCATGAGGTCGTCGGTGGACATACCGGCGGTCTGCTTCGCGCCACCGCGCCCGCGCATGTGTCGCACCAGGCGCTGCCCTCGACTCTCCGCGCCGCTCACCCGGACGATTCGGAGCGCACCGCCGTCCTCGATCATGTCGACCTCGTCACCCTCGTGCAGGCCGTACCGGGCGCGCAGCGCGGCCGGAATGGTGACCTGCCCCTTGCTGTTGAGCCTCATGGCGCCTCCGCGTATCACGTAATACGAACGATACGTGTCAGCAGACAGATTCGTCCTCCGAGCATCAGAACAGCAGTGGGCGGGGTAACTCCCGGGCGGCCTCGGCGGCCCACGCCGGCACGTCGACTGTCACGACAGGTTCCTCTCCCGTACGACGGTGAGCAGCCGGTCTACGGCATCGCGGTCGGGTTGTTCCGGCAGCGTGGTGGTGGCGGCCGCGTCGGCGAGTTGGGCTTGCAGGTCCTCGGCCCAGCCGGTGACCGACTCCCAGGTCAGCTCGCCTCGGCGCACCGCGAGCAGCCGGTCACGCAGGTGCCGCATGTCCACCAGGATCTCGCCGGTGCGCAGCACGTGCACCCCGGCGATCAGCAGTCGGATCATGTGCATGGTCTGTTTGTGGTTCGTCTCGCCGGTGCGCTCGCGGCGGGCCGTCACCCGGTCGAGCTGGTCCCGGGCGTAGCCGCCGTAGGTCTGGGCCACCCGCCGCGACAGGAACGCGTGCCGGTTGGCCAGCAACTGTCGCCCGTCCTCGGTGATCGTCTCGACGAGCGGGGACCAGAGCACCTCCAGCACCGTCGGGTTGCTCTGCAGGGCCAGCTCGCAGAAGCGTTCGACCTCCCAGGAGAACTGTTCCTCCGCCGGCCCGTCGAGGTGGGTGGGTGGCTTCGCCAGGTGCCAGAAGGCGCGGGTCGGTGCCACGTACACATCGCGCCGGTCATGGTCGGAATCCGGGCCGTGCAACCCGTACGCCCGCGACCCGACCACGACGGCCAGCACCGTGTGCCGCTCGACCAGCTCGATCATGCCCGGCACGCTACCCAGAAAAACCGTCCGCCCGTGCGCCGGGCCCGCGTGCCAGTGCAACTTCGGGGATGTTGCTGCCTCACGCGGCGTGGACACCGCAACATCCCCGAAAGTGCACGGATCAGTGGATCAACGACGGAGGCTGACGCAGTCGACCGAGCGCGAGGGGATCTCGGGCAGTAGGTTGGGGCGGTGAGCGGACGGTTCCCGATCGAAGACGTCTCCCCCGTCGTCTCCTGCGGTCGCTACCCGGCCCGTGCGGTGGTCGGCGAGGTGGTGCCGGTGTCGGCGCGCGCCTACCGCGAGGGGCACGACGCCCTCGGCTGCAACGTGGTGTGGCTCGGCCCGGACGGGGTGGCCCGCCCGTTCACCCGGATGCGTCCGGGTGAACCCGGCCAGGATCGGTGGCACGCCAGCATCGTGCCGGACGCGGTGGGCGAGTGGAAATTCACCGTCGAGGCGTTCAGCGACCCCTACCTGACCTGGCACAACGCGGTCACCAAGAAGATCGCCGCCGGCCAGGGGCCAGCCGAGCTGGCCAACGACCTGGCCGAGGGCGTACGCGTGCTGACCGCCGCCACCAAGCTGGTGCCGAAGGGCGAGCGGGCCCGCCTCAAGACGGCCGCGAAGGCCCTGGGTGACGCCAAGCGGCAGTTGCCCCAGCGGGTGAGTCCGGCGTTGGAGCTGGCCGACCTGCTCTGGGCGCACCCGGTGCGGGAGCTGGTCACCACCGGCGAGGAGTACCGCCTCTGGGTGGACCGCGAGCGGGCCCTCTTCTCCGCCTGGTACGAGTTCTTCCCCCGCTCCGAGGGGGCGATCCCGGCGACCGTCGACGCGCCGGCCCGCTCCGGCACCTTCGCCACCGCCACCGAGCGGCTGCCGGGGGTGGCGGCGATGGGTTTCGACGTGCTCTACCTGCCGCCGATCCACCCGATCGGGCGGGTCAACCGCAAGGGCCCGAACAACAGCCTGCTCGCCGGCCCGGACGACGTGGGTTCGCCGTGGGCGATCGGCGCGGCCGAGGGCGGGCACGACGCCATCCACCCCGATCTGGGTACGCCGGAGGATTTCCGCGACTTCGTCGCCGCCGCCGCCGAGCACGGCCTTGAGGTGGCGATGGACCTGGCGTTGCAGTGCGCGCCGGATCACCCGTGGGTGACCGAGCACCCGGAGTGGTTCACCACCCGGGCCGACGGCAGCATCGCGTACGCGGAGAACCCGCCGAAGAAGTACCAGGACATCTATCCACTGAACTTCGACAACGACCCGGAGGGCATCCGCGCCGAGGTGCTGCGGGTGGTGCGGCACTGGGTCGGCGAGGGCGTGAAGATCTTCCGGGTGGACAACCCGCACACCAAGCCGGTCGACTTCTGGCACTGGCTGATCTGGGAGGTCAAGCGGGTCGACCCGGACGTGCTCTTCCTGGCCGAGGCGTTCACCCGACCGGCGATGATGCACGGGCTGGCCAAGGTCGGCTTCACCCAGTCGTACACGTACTTCACCTGGCGGACCTCGGCCGCCGAGATGCGCGAGTACTGCACGGAGCTGGTGGCGGCGGCCGACTACATGCGGCCGAACTTCTGGCCCAACACGCCGGACATCCTGCACGCCTCGTTGCAGCACGGCGGGCCGCCGATGTTCAAGATCCGGGCGGTGCTGGCCGCGTTGCTCTCCCCCTCGTGGGGCATGTACGCCGGCTACGAGCTGTTCGAGCACGTGGCGCGCCCCGGCGCGGAGGAGTACCTCGACAACGAGAAGTACGAGCTGCGGCCCCGGGACTGGGCCGGCGCCGAGGCGCGGGGCCGGTCGCTGGCGCCGTTCCTCACCACCCTGAACCGGGTACGCCGGGAGAACCCGGCCCTGCGCCGGCTGCGCAACCTGGTCTTCCACGACATCGACAACCCGGCCCTGCTGTGCTGGTCCAAGCACGATCCGGAGACCGGCAACACGGTGCTGGTGATCTGCTCGTTCGACTCGCACACCGTGCAGTGGGGCAACACCACCCTGGACATGCCGGCGCTGGGCCTGGACTGGCACGACCGGTTCACCGTGCACGACGAGCTGACCGGGGCCCGCTACGACTGGGGGCAGCGCAACGCGGTCCGGCTCGACCCGTACCTGCAACCCGCGCACGTGCTCACCCTGCGCCCGGTCGCGGCGGCGTCGCCGTCGACCGGGCCGGGCGCGTCCGGGCCGGCCGACGCCGGGTCACCGGGTCAGGGCGGCACCGAGCCGGTCACCCTGACCGTTGAGAACGTGCCGGCCGACCTGTCGGGCGGCACCGCACCGACCGTTCCCGCCCAGAAGGACGACACCCGATGGACCAGCTGATCTCCGGGGAGATCCACGACCCACACGCCGTGCTCGGCGCGCACCCGACCGGCGGGCGTACGGTGATCCGCGCCCTGCGCCGGGGCGCGGGCGACGTGAGCGTGCTGGTCGGCGAGGAGCGGCACCCGATGAAGCGGGTGCACGACGTCGGCGTCTTCGAGGCCACCGTCCCCGGTGAGGTGCTCGACTACCGGCTCGACGTCGACGGGGTACGCCAGGACGACCCGTACCGTTTCCCGCCGACCCTCGGCGAGCTGGACCTGCACCTGATCGCGGAGGGCCGGCACGAACGGCTGTGGGAGGCGCTCGGTGCCCGGGTGCTCGACGGCGGGGTGGCGTTCGCGGTGTGGGCGCCCAACGCCCGGGGCGTGCGGCTGGTCGGTGACCTCACCGGCTGGGCGCCCGACGACGGCTGGCCGATGCGGTCACTCGGCTCGACCGGCGTGTGGGAGATCTTCGTGCCCGGGGCCACCGCCGGCAGCCGGTACAAGTACCGCGTGCTGGGGGCGGACGGACACTGGCGGGACAAGGCCGACCCCCTCGCGGCGTACGCGGAGGTGCCGCCGGCAACCGCGTCGGTGGTGCACCGGTCGACGTTCGAGTGGTCCGACGCGGACTGGCTGGGCCGGCGGTCGCGGCGGCAGCCGCACCAGGAGCCGATGAGCGTGTACGAGGTGCATCTCGGCTCGTGGCGGCCCGGCCTGGGCTACCGGGAGCTGGCCGAGCAGTTGACCGCGTACGTGGTGGAACTGGGCTTCACCCACGTGGAGTTCCTGCCGGTGATGGAGCACCCGTTCGGCGGCTCGTGGGGCTATCAGGTGACCGGCTACTTCGCTCCGACTGCCCGGTTCGGCGATCCCGACGACTTCCGGTACCTGGTGGACCGGCTGCACGCCGCCGGGATCGGGGTGATCCTGGACTGGGTACCGGCGCACTTCCCGAAGGACGAGTGGGCCCTCGCCCGGTTCGACGGCACGCCGCTCTATGAGCACTCCGATCCGCGCCGGGGCGAGCATCCCGACTGGGGCACCTACGTCTTCGACTTCGGTCGCCGGGAGGTACGCAACTTCCTGGTCGCCAACGCGCTCTACTGGCTGGACGAGTTCCACGTCGACGGATTGCGGGTGGACGCGGTCGCCTCGATGCTCTACCTGGACTACTCGCGGCAGGACGGGCAGTGGACGCCGAACGTGCACGGCGGCCGGGAGAACCTGGAGGCCATCGCGTTCATGCAGGAGGTCAACGCGACGGTCTACAAGCACCACGCCGGGGCCATGATGATCGCCGAGGAGTCCACCGCCTGGCCGGGGGTGACCCGGGCGACCAGTGACGGTGGGCTCGGCTTCGGGTTCAAGTGGAACATGGGCTGGATGCACGACACCCTGCTCTACACCTCGAAGGACCCGATCTACCGGCAGCACCACCACCATCAGCTGACCTTCTCCCTGGCGTACGCCTGGAGCGAGAACTACACGCTGCCGATCAGCCACGACGAGGTGGTGCACGGCAAGGGTTCGCTGGCGAGCAAGATGCCCGGCGACACGTGGCAGCGGCTGGCGAACGTCCGGGTTCTGCTGGCGTACATGTGGGCCCATCCCGGCAAACAGTTGTTGTTCATGGGTTGTGAGCTGGCCGACGACCGGGAGTGGAGCGAGGAACGCGGCCTCGACTGGTACCTGCCGCACGACCCGGCGCGGGCCGGCGTGCAACGCCTGGTCGGCGACCTGAACCGGGTCTACCGGGACACCCCTGCCCTGTGGGCGCAGGACACCTCCCCCGCCGGTTTCCGCTGGCTCGCCGGGGACGACGTCGCCAACAACACCATCTCGTTCGTCCGGATCGCGCCCGACGGGGGGACCCTCGTCTGCGTGGCCAACTTCTCCGCGCTGCCGCTGGAGGACTACCGGATCGGGTTGCCGGCCGCGGGTGCCTGGGCGGAGGTGGTCAACACCGACGCCCACCACTACGGCGGCTCCGGGGTCGGCAACCTGGGCACCGTGCACGCCGAGAACGTGCCGTGGCACGGCCAACCGGCCTCGGTGGCGCTGCGCGTGCCGCCCCTGGGCGCCCTCTGGCTCCGTCCGGCGTGAACGCGAGGCACCTCACGAGATCTTGGAAAGTTTCCGTTCAGCGCTGACGGGAACTTTCCAAGATCTCGACCGGATGTCGCCGCGAAGCCTGATGCCACTCAGGAATTTCATCTTTGGGCGACATGACGCTTACTGGAAGTAGAACAATCCGCCGCTCCGGCACGTAGATCATCGGACGGTGAACTTTGCCCGCCTCCGCGCCCGTACTCCCGGTTCCAGGTGGACGACGAGGCGGAGGATCGATGGCGAGCAGCAGGGGTACGGCCCGGGACCGGGGCGGCGAACCCTCGCCGGGGCAGCGGAGGATCGCGGGGTTCGCGGCGGTCGGGGTGACCCTGGCGGTGGCCTTCGCGGTGGCGACCGGGACCAGTCAGGCGAGTGAGAACTGCGACGGCCTCGACGCCGCCGTCGGCAACAACCTCGCGTTCATCGCCGACCAGCTGGTGTTCCCCGACGAGTTGACGGAGGCCCGCATCGCCAACCGGCAGGCGGTCATCGACCAGCTCGAACAGCGGCGCGCGGCGGCCGGGTGCACCGGTGAGGTCGAGGTGCCCGACGCGGACCCGAACGCCGCGCTCAACGGTGGTGCGGCGGAGAACTGCGCCGGCCTCGACGGCGCGGTCCGCAACAATCTCGCCTTCATCGACGGCCAGCGGCGCAACCCGGACGCGCAGTCCGAGGCGCGGATCGCCAACCGGCAGGCCGTCATCGACCTGCTCGAAGACCGGCGCACCCTGGCCGGTTGCACCGGCGAGGTCACTCTCACGCCGGGCGGCTGACGCCGACGGACGGTGGGTGGGCTGGGCCGGGGTGACCGGCTCCGCCCACCTGCCGACCCGCTCCCCCGGCCGGCCCGGTCGGCAGACCGAGACCGGCGGCCCGTGGGCCGGCTCAGACCAGGCCCGCGCCGCGCAGCAGGGTCCACAGGCCCGCGCCGTCGGGGGCGGAGAGCCACTTCTGCCCCACCGGCCCCTCGGTGGGACTGTCGTGCGGGACGGGCAGGCTACCGGCGAGCACCGCCTGGGTGGGTGACAGCCGGCGGATCGCCACCCCGGCGACGCTGTCCGGGTGAGCGACCGCGAACTCGCGGTAGATCTCCTGGTCGTGCTGACCGTCGTCGCCGACGAGCAGCCAGCGTACGTCCGGGAACTCCTTGGCCAGCCGAGCCAGGGTGGCGCGCTTGTGTTCCCGGCCGCTGCGGAACCAACGGTCCTGGGTCGGCCCCCAGTCGGTCAGCAGCAGCGCTCCGGCCGGGTAGAGGTGCCGGGACAGGAACCGGGTCAACGTCGGGGCGACGTTCCAGGCGCCGGTGGACAGGTAGAACACCGGCGCGCCCGGGTGAGCGGTGACCAGCCGCTCGTAGAGCACCGCCATGCCGGGCACCGCGGCGCGGGCGTGCTCGTCGAGGACGAAGGTGTTCCACGCGGCGAGCAGCGGCCGGGGCAGCGCGGTCACCATGACCGTGTCGTCGATGTCGGAGATGATGCCGAAGCGCACCTCCGGGTCGAGGATGCGCACCGGCGCTTCGACCGGTTCGGCGTCGGGCATGCTCAGCCGCACCGAACCCCAGCCGGGTGGCAGGCCCGCCTCGACCACCGTGTCGATGAAGCCGCTGCGGTCGGCCTGCGCCTCGTGCACCACCCCGCCGGTCTCGATGGTGACCGTGACGTGCTTGGCCGGCAGGGTGGTGAAGCTGCGCCAGCCCCGGACCTTCTCCAGCCGGCCACGCTGGCGGGTGTCCGGCCGCCCCAGCAGCACCCGGCACATCACCCGCACCCAACCGGGCCCGCCGTAGCCGGTGTACGCGATGATGTTGGTCCGCCAGCCGGTACGGCGCAGCCGGCGTTCCACCAGGGCGTGCACGGCATCCTCGATCCGCGCGGCCCGGTGCAGGTTCGGTATGGCCAGCTGGCCTGCGGGAGTCGGTGGCACGCCAGCAACCCTGCCACAGACCAGCCACCTCGGCCACGCGAGCTGAGCCGAACCGCCACGCCCGGCGTGACCGCCGTGACACACTCCGGTCGGGACGACGACGGGGGCGAGGTCGTGCCACGAGCAACGGCGGATCCAGGGCGACAGCGGGGGCGGTGGCGGCCACGGCTCGACCCGCCGGCGCTGGTCGCGCTGCTGTTCGGGGTGGTCGGCGTCGGCTACCGGCTGGTCCTGGTGCTGACCACCGTGCCGGTCTCCAACAGCGACGAGGCGACCTTCGGGCTGGCCGCGCTGCACATCGCGCAGGGCCGTGAGCAGCCGATCTTCCTGTACGGCCAGCGGTACATGGGCACCCTGGAGTCGTACCTGGCCGCGCCGCTGCTCGCGGTGACCGGACCGAGCTGGCCGGCGCTGCGGCTGCCGGTGCTCGCCCTCTACGCGCTGTTCCTCTGGCTGATCCACCGGCTGACCCGGCGGATCGGCGCGCCGTGGTTCGCCACCGTCGTCGTCGGGCTGCTCGCCCTCGGTTCCGAGCGGGTCGTCCGGGACCAGGTGACCGCGGTCGGCGGGCGGCCGGAGGTCAAGGTGGCGGTGCTGGCGATGCTGCTGGTCGTGGTGGCGCTGGCCCGCGGCACGGTACGGCACCGGACGCTGGCCGTGGGCGGCTTCGGGCTGCTCGCCGGGGTGGCGCTCTGGTCGGACTGGCTGATCGTGCCGTACCTGGCGGTGGCCGGACTGGCGCTGGTGTGGACGTTGCGTCGGGAACTGTTCGGCTGGGCGGGGCTGCTGCTGGTGGTCGGCTTCGCCGTCGGGCTCGCCCCGATGATCCGCGACAACCTGGTGGCCCCGCCCGGGCAGGACTCCCTGTCGGTGTTGCGTGGCGTCAGCGGCGAGAACGGGCCGGTGCCACCGTGGTCGCAGCGGCTCGGCGGTGGGCTGCTGGAGGGCGTACCGCTGGCCGCCGGGCTCTGCCCGGTCGACGGGTGCGCCCGGTGGCAGGCGTGGTTCGGCCTGCTCTACCCGCTGCTGCTGGTGGCGGCGGCGACGCTCGCCGGGCTCGCGTACCGGCGGGCGAGCGGGCGTGGCGACCGGGTCGGCCCGGTGGTGCACCTCGCGCTGCTGGCCGGCGCGGCGCTGACCCTGCTGGCGTACGTGCGCAGCCCGTTGGCGGCGACGGATCCGCTGGGCAACGCCCGCTACCTGTCGGTGCTGCAACTGTCGCTGCCGGCGGTGCTCTGGCCGTTGTGGGTGGCGGCGGTCGCCGCCCGACGGGGCACGGCCGGCGTGGCGGGCCGGGTGGCGGGGGCGGCGGCCACCGCTGTGCTGGGCGCGCTGGCGGCCGGTTCGCTCGTGGTGACCGTGCTGTTCGCCACCACCGGCGCGGATCCCGGGCGCGTGGAGGAACGGCAGGCCCGGGAGTTGGCCGACACGGTACGCGCGGCCGGCCTGCGTGAGGTGTACGGCGAGTACTGGACCTGCAACCGGCTGGTCTTCAACACCGACGAGGAGGTGGTCTGCGGGGTGGTCGACGGCGGCCTGCGCCCGGGGCAGAACCGGTACCCGGCGTACTGGTGGCGGCTGGCCCGGGCGCAGCGGCCCGGGTACGTGCTGGCGGCCGACGCCCCGGCGGACCGGCGGCTGCGGGAACTGCTCGGCGACCGGGCCAGCGCGGCGCTGCTCGCCGAGATCGGTGGCTTCCGGGTGTACCACCCACCGGAGCCGCTGCGGCCGTGGCGTTAGAGTCACCCATGCTCATCCTGCTGCCGCCCTCGGAGGGCAAGGCCGAGGCCGGCTCGGGCCGCCGACTGGACCTGGACCGCCTCTCCCTGCCGGAGCTGAACCCACGGCGGGAGGAGGTGCTGTCCGCCCTGGTCGCCCTCAGCGCCGGGCCGCCGGAGACGGCGCTGACCGCACTGGGCCTCGGTGCCGGGCAGCACGGCGAGCTACGGCGCAACGCCCGGCTGCGGCAGGCCGCCACCGCGCCCGCCGGCCGGATCTACACCGGCGTGCTCTACGAGGCCCTCGACCTGGCCGGCCTGCCGGCGACGGCGCAGCGGGCGGCCGGACGTCAGGTGCTGGTCAGCTCCGGCCTGTGGGGCGCGGTGCGGCTGACCGACCGGATTCCGCCGTACCGCTGCCCGATCGGGGCCCGGCTGCCCGGCGTCGGCGCGCTGCCGGCGCTGTGGCGGCAGGACCTGGGTGCCGCGCTGACCGCGGCGGCCGGTCGCGGCCCGGTGCTGGACCTGCGTTCCGGGGCGTACGCGGCGGCCTGGACGCCGCGCGGCGAGTTGGCCGAGCGCACCCTCACCGTGCGGGTGCTGCACGAGCGGGAGGTCGACGGGGTGCCGGTGCGCTCGGTGGTCAGCCACTTCAACAAGGCCACCAAGGGGCGGCTGGTCCGGGACCTGCTGCTCGCCGGTGCCCGGCCGCGTTCGGTGGCCGCGCTGGTGACGACGCTGCGGGACCTGAAGTACACGGTGTGCGAGCAGGCCAGCGGGCCCGGCCGGCCACGTCAGGTCGACGTGATCGTTTCGGAGCTGTAACCAGACGCAAGATTTCCTCAAGGCTGGACCGGATCGGTACCACCGGTCGGTGTCCCGGGTCACCGTAAGAGGACCCGACGCGACGAGGAGGCCCTCCGGTGGTTGCCGAACCGATCCTGCTCGACCGGTCCCGTCCGTCATCGGCCCCGCCGGCGTCCAGCATGCCGTCGTCGGTCCGGCCCGCGTCGGCACCGCCACCGCTGGACTGGACGACCCTGGCCGACGCCTTCGAGACGGCCTGCCTGCTGCGCTGCATGCCGCCGCCGGCGACCCCCGCGCACCGGCAGGCCGGGCAGCAACCCGTCCGGCCGACCACGATCGAGTTCAACCGGGAGGAGGCGGCCCGGCGGACCCGGCAACTGCTCGATCGGCTCGACATTCCGGTGCGGCACGAGGTGGCGGTCGGTGGGCTGCGCCGCCGCTACGAGCTGCACCGGCTGCACGTCGAACGGGAGCACCGGCCGACGTACGCGGCGATCGTGGAGAACGGCTGGCGGCGCGGTCGGCGCGAACTGCTCGGCGGCCCGGTGCCGGGTGCCTCGACGGCGCGGCGGTTGTGGCGCACCCGGTTGGCCGCCGCCGCCTGGCGGGCCGCGCTGCTGGCCGGGGGTCGGCATGTCCGGCGGCACATTCTCGGGGTGCGGATCACCGACCGGGAACTCGGTGCGGTGCTGGTACGCGGCGCCGCCCTGCTGGACGTGCCGGCGCTGCTGCGGCCGAGCACCGGCTGCTTCCTGGTCAGTGTGGCGCACGGTCGGGACCGGGACCGGATCCTGCGGTACGCGGCGGAGGAGGCGGTGCAGCGGCCGGTGGCCTGACCCGGCGGTCATCCCACGGCCGCACCGGGCTGCGCCCGCCCCGGGGTTGCGTCATCGCGGTCCGGCGGCGCACAGTGCTGCCCGTGACCAGTACCCGGTATCCCGCCCGAGTCCGGTGGCGCGGCGCCCGCGTGGCGGTGGCGTTGACCGTGCTGCTGGCCCTGCCCGGCCTCGTCGGCTGCCGCGACGATCCGGGCGAACCGGTGGTCATCCGGATCGCCACCGGCAGTCCGACCGCCGTCTACCACGCCTTCGGCGCGTCACTGGCGGCCATCCTCAACCGGGAACTGCCGCAGGTGCGGGCGGAGGTGCTGGTCACCGCCGCCTCGGCGGAGAACGTGCAACTGCTCAACGCCGGGCAGGCCGAACTGGGCTTCACCCAGGCCGACGTGTTGCAGGCCGACCCGGGCCCGGATCCGCCGGTGGTGGCGGTGGCCCGGGTCTACGACGACCTGCTGCACCTGGTCACCACCGCCGACAGCCCGGTGCGGACGCTGACCGACCTGCGCGGGCGGCGGGTCTCGGTCGGCGCGACCGGTTCCGGGACCAAGATCACCGTGGACCGGCTGCTGACCGCCGCCGGCCTCGACGGTGCTCAGGTGCGGCAGGAACAGCTCGGCCTGGACGACTCGGTGGCGGCACTGCGCGCCGGCCGGATCGACGCGTTCTTCTTCTCCGGCGGGCTGCCGGTGCGCGCGGTCGCCCAGTTCGCCCAGGACACCCCCACCCGCATCGTCGACCTCGGCGATTGGACGGCGCCGTTGCGGCGCGGCAACCCGGAGGTGTACGTGCCACGCGACATACCCCACTCGGTGTACGGCGTCGATCCGGTCACCACCGTGGCCAACCCGAACTACCTGGTGGTGCGGGCCAACCTGCCGGATTCGCTGGTACGCGAGGTGACCCGGCTGCTGATGGAACGCCGCTCCGAACTGGGCGCCGCGCATCCGGCGGCCGGCCGGATGAGCCCTCGCTCGGCCATCGCCACCTCACCGTTGCCCCTGCATCCCGGTGCCGTCGACTACTACCGGGCCAGCAAACCCTGACCCGGCGGATCAGGCGGACCGCGCGGAGTCGCCGAGGCGGGGGAACGGTTCGGTGGAGAAGACCACCTCCACCGGCACCTCGAAGTGCCGGGCGATCCGCAGCGCCAGGTGCAGGCTCGGGCTGAACTCGCCGCGTTCCAGGTAGCCGATGGTCTGGTAGTGGACGCCCAGCGCCTCGGCCAGCTGGCGGCGGGAGATCCCCCGCTCCGCCCGGAGCATGGCGATGCGGTTGTGGACCAGCTCACTCATCTCGACGGTCCATCCTCAGGTCACCCGCTGCATGGCCTTCTCGCGGCGGGCCGCCACGCTCGAACCGGACTCCCGGCGGGCCATCCGGCGCAGCACCACCGGTGCCAGCATCAGCCCGGCGACCGCCCAGCCGCCGAGCACCAGCAGCGTCTCCAGGTGTCGCCACGAATCGCCGAGCTCGACGGCGGCCATGGCCTCGGGCAGCAGCGCCGACCGCATGCCGAGACCGAGCCAGTAGATCGGGAAGACCTGCGCGACCGCCTGCACCCAGCCGGGCAGGACGGTGATCGGGTAGAAGATGCCCGATGTGGCGATGAGTCCCATCATCGGCAGCATGATCAGCCCCATGTTCCGGGGGTTCGACAGCAGCGAGCCGAAGACCGCGCCGACCGGCATCGTCGCCACCATCCCGACGAGCATCACCCAGGCCAGGGTCAGCCAGGCCGCCGTGCGGTCGAGCGCCAGGGCGTCGAAGAGGAAGAGGCCGGGTACGAGCAGCAGGGCGACGCTGATCAGCGTCATCCCCGAAACCAGGGCGATCTTGCTGATGAGGTAGCCGAACATGCCGTTCGGGGTGGCCTTGGCCCGCAGCAGGGTGCCGTCCTCGCGTTCGACGGTGAGGATCGACGCCGTGGTGACCAGCCCGCCGAACGCCACGGTCATGCCGAGCGTGCTGGGCAGGGTCTGCGCGCCGAGTGAGAACTCGGTGCCCGGCACGGTGGCACCCCGCAGGAAGAACATCACCACCAGCAGGATGACGGTCGGGAAGAGATAGCCCCAGAGGGTCTCCGAGTGGGTCAGGCTCTGCCGTAGCTCGATGCGGCCCCGGGACAGGCCGGCCCGGGCGGCCACGACCAGTGGGCGGACCGTCGGGCTCATCTGCCCACCTCCTCGAACGCGCGGGTCGCGCTCTCGCCGCGCCCGGACTCGTGATCGCGTACCAACGTCATGTAGGTGTCCTCCAGGCTCGCCCGGCGCACCTCAAGGTCGGCGACGTCCTCGCCGTGTCGAGTGAACAGCTCCCGGACGAACCCGGTCGCGTCGCTGGTGGAGTGCACGAAGCGGTTGCCACCCTGGCTCCATCGCACCTCGGCGTCGGCGGAGATGCGCCGGGACAGTTCGTCGGCGGAGCCGCTGGCGATGATCCGGCCGCCGGCCAGGATGAGGATCCGGTCGGCCAGCTTCTCCGCCTCGTCGAGGTCGTGAGTGGTGAGCAGGATGGTGGTGTCGTCGACGTCGGTGAGCCGGTGCACCAGGTCGTGGAACTCGCGGCGGGCGGCGGGATCGAACCCGGCGGTCGGCTCGTCGAGGAAGAGCACCTCCGGCCGGCCCACGATGCCGATCGCCACGTCGACCCGGCGGCGTTGGCCGCCGGAGAGCTGACCGATCTTCTTGTGCGCGTGCTCGGTGAGGCCGACCACCTGAATCAGCTCGTCGGTGTCCCACGGCCGGCGGATCTCGTCGGTCGAGTAGGGCGCGTAGAAGGAGCCGAGGTGGGCCAGCAGTTCCCGGACCCGCCATCGACCGTGGTCCCGCCAGGACTGGAGGACCACGCCGAGTCGGGCCCGCCAGCGTTCGTCACCACGCGCCGGGTCGATGCCCAGCACCTCGACCCGGCCACCGGAGCGCATCCGGAAGCCTTCCAGGATCTCGATGGTGGTCGTCTTGCCGGCACCGTTGGGACCCAGCAGGGCCAGCACCTCCCCGCGCCGCGCGCGGAACGACACGCCGGTGAGCACGTCGGTCGAGCCGTACCGCATCCGCAGGTCGTCCACGTCCAGGGTCAGGTCCGTGGACGCTGCGGCACTGGTCGGGGCGTCCGCCTCTGCGCTGACAGCCATGGACCACCACCTCCATATGATCTGTGCGCTGAAAGATAGCACTCATACTACGGTTCGCAGCAAACCTTGGCTGCCCCCGCTGGCGCGGTTCCGCGCTCAGGCCACTGCCGGCTGCGATGACGCCGCGGCGGTGGGTGCCGGTGGTCCGGCCTCGGCGCCCGGGTCGGCCGGCTCGGCCGGCTGCGGGAACCACAGCGCGGCGACCAGGCCGCGCGGCGAGTTCGGGTGCATGGTGAGCCGGCCGTCGGAGGCGTCGACGAGCACGGCGGCGATGGTCAGGCCCAGCCCGGCACCGTCGACGTTCTGCACCTCCGGTGCCCGCCAGAACCGTTCGGTGGCCCGGCCGAGCTGGCTGCGGGTCATCCCCGGGCCGGTGTCGCGTACCTCGAGGGTCGTCCCGCCGTCGCGGGCCGCGACGGTCACCGTCACCTCGCCGCCCGCGCCGCTGAACTTCACCGCGTTGTCGATCAGAGCGTCCAGCGCCTGGTCGATGGCGGTCGGCACGGTACGGGCGTAGGCCGGGCCGGAATCGGCCGCCAACCGCAGGGCGACCGCCCGGTGCCGGGCCAACGGCTCCCAGGCCGCGACCCGGGACGCGGCCACGGCCGTCGCGTCGACGGTGATCCGCTGGTTCTCGTGGCGTTCCGCACGGGCGAGGGTGAGCAACGCGTCGAGCAGCAGCGCGAGCCGGTCGGTCTCCTCCAACGCCAGCCGGTGCTCGGCGCGGCCCTGCTCGTCGGTGACGCTCGGCCCCAGTTCCTCCACCCGCAGCCGCAACGCGGTCAACGGATTACGGAGCTGGTGGCTGGCGTGCGCGACGAACGCACGCTGCCGGTCCATCACGTCGGACACGACGTCGGCCATGTGGTTGAAGCTCGCCGCCAGGCGGCGCAGCTCCGGCGGCCCCAGCCGGTGCTGCACGCGAGCACCACGGTCGCCCTCGGCGATCTCGTGGGTGACCGCGTCCAGCTCGGTGACCGGGCGCAGCACCCAACCGGCCAGCCCGAACGCGGTGAGCACGCAGGCCAGCACGGCCAGCAGGCCCAGCGCGGCGACGAGCGTCCACCAGGTGGCGACGGTACGCCGGACCCCGTCGGCCGGGGTCGCGGTGACCACCGCACCGAGGACCTCGCCGCCGTCGTTGATCGGCACCGCCACCACGATCGGCCCCTCGACCCACGGCCAGACCGAGTCGGGTCCACTGGCCTGCTGCCCGGACAGCGCGACGTCGAGCGCCTCGCGGGTGCCCGGGGCCGGGCGCCAGCTCGCCGAGGCCACCACCTCCCGCCGGTCCCGGTCCACCACCGCCGCACCGATGCCGTACAGCTCGTCGTAGCTGCCCAGCTCGTGGTCGAGCGGACCGGGCGTGCCGTCCCGCAACGCCGGCCCGGCCAACGACGCGAACCGGGTGGCGTCGGCGAGCCGGTCGGCCCGTACCCGGTCGGTCTCCCGGGTGGTCAGCGTCACCGCCAGCGGCGTGCCCAGCGCCACCACCACCAGCACCATCAGCAGCAGATAGCTGATCACCAGCCGCCGTCGCACCCCGGGCTCCTCACTCGCCCCGGAGCCGGTAACCGACGCCCCGGACCGTCTCCACCAGCCGCGGGTCGCCGAGCTTGCCGCGCAGGGAGCCGACGTGCACCTCGACGGTGTGCCGATCGGTGAAGGTGGTGCCCCAGGCGTCGAGCAGGATCCGGTCGCGGGGCACCGCGACGCCGGGTTGCCGGGCCAGCGAGAGCAGCACGTCGAACTCCTTGCGGGTCAGCGACACCGGCCGGCCGGCCACCGCCACGGTCCGGGCCGCCACGTCGATGTACACCGGACCGACCTCGATCAGGTTGCGCTCCGGTGCCGCGTGCGCGGCCCGCCGCAGCACCGCCTCGATGCGGGCCTGGAGTTCCACCATCGAGAAGGGCTTGACCACGTAGTCGTCCGCGCCGAGCCGCAGGCCGAGCACCCGGTCCCGTTCCTCGCCCCGGGCGGTCACCGCGATGATGCCGAGCTGGTTGCTGCGCCGCCGCAACTGCCGGCACAGGTCGGTGCCGTCACCGTCGGGCAGGGTGAGGTCGAGCAGCACCAGGTCACAGGGGGCGGCGGAGAGCGCGGCAGCGACGGTGGCGGCGTGCTCCACCTCGTAGCCGCGACGGGTCAGGGCCGACGACAGCGCGGCGGCCACCCGTCGGTCGTCCTCGACCAGCAGGATGCGCACCCGGCCTCCCCGTTCGGTCTGCTCAACTGCCTGCGCCCAGATGGTGGCAGACGAGCGGCCTGGTGCACAGGCCCGGGGGCGGTCAGGGGGCGGCTCGGGCGCTCAGAGGCCGAACGTCTCGTCGGAGGCGCCGTCGCGCACCCCGTCCACGAAGCCCTTGAATCCGGGGTCCTCGTGGCTGGCCGGCACGGTGGCGACAACCTCGCCGGTGGCCTCGGTGACCGCGTCGATCAGCGGCGCGAAGTCGGTCTCGGCGTCGGCGAGGGTGTCGTCGTCGGCCTCCGCCAGGTTGATCACGTGCTGGACATCCTCCGACGGCGTGTCGGGGTCGTCGGCCCAGTCGGCGCCGGCGCGGTAGCACTCGTCGTAGAGCGCGCGCTGGCTGTCGGTCCAGTCCTCGTGGTAGCTCTCCATGCCCATCCCCTCGCCGGCGGCCTGCCCTTCGAGCATGCCCGCCGGGGCGGCGGACCGGGCCGGTACCGGACAAAACCGGGTCTACGACGACGTGCCCGGGACGAGGGCTCGTCCCGGGCACGTCAGGCGGTTCGGCGTCAGCGGCAGAGCCGGCCGACCTCCTCGGCGAACCGGTCCATCGGGTTGGCGTCGGCCGGGCCGAGCAGGTAGGTCTTCAGCTCCCGGCGGGCCTCGGTCATCGGGTCGTCACCGGCCCGGGTCACCGCCACGATCTTCTCCAGCTCGCCGCAGTCGGCGGCCAGCAGGTACGCCGCCCGGGACGTCGGGAAGGAACGCCGGAACTCGTCCTCGGGCAGCCCGGCGGGGTTGGCCACCACGTACGGCCGCTGGCTCTGCACGAAGTCGGACACCACGCTGGACACGTCGCTGACCAGCAGGTCGGTCTGGTTGAAGCAGTCGAACAGCGCCGGCACCCGCCCGGTGACGACGCGGTGGGCCGGTCCGTCCAGGGTGCTCGCGTCGACGTCACCACCGGCGGCGCGGATCATCGCCACGATCCGTTCGTGCACCGCCTTGGCCTGCTTGGACCGGCTGCCGGTCAACGGGTGCGGCTTGTAGACCACCCGTACCCCCGGCCGGACCGCCAGCAGGCCGGCGATGATCCGCTCACCCATCAGCACCAGCGAGGTGTGGTACGGGTCGTCGTCGAGCCAACCCTCCCAGGTGGGCGCGTAGAGCACGGTGAAGGGCCGCTCGACCGCCTCCGAGCCGAAGGTGTGCACCCCGGCCAGCTGCGGCCGGCCGATCTCGACGATGTCGGCGTCCAGGACACCCACCCCGGCCCGCGCGTACCGCTCGCGCCCGGCCAGGCCGGCGACCCACACCTCGTCGTAGACCTTGCTGTACGGGTTGACGCTCGCCGCCTTGTCGCTGTCACCGTGACCGACGAACACGTGCTTCATGCCGGGTTCACGCAGCATGTGGATGTTCGGGCCGACGTTCGCCGCGTACAGGGTGGTCCGCAGGCTGCTCTTGTCGAGGTTCATGAAGTCCGGTGCGGCCGGCACACAGATGACCGGCAGCCGGGTGTCGGCCAGTTCGAGGAACGCCTCCTTGCTGCGCATCAGCACCACCGCCGGCCGACCGAGCGCCTCGATCGGGGCGAGCCACATGTTCGCCTGGTAGACGTCCTTGGCCGGGCCGGCGAAGTACAGCGCCACCTCCGGGCGGTCCCGGTCCAGCCAGCGCTGCACGGCCGGCAGCAGCGGGCTCTGCCCGGTGCCCCGGCCGCGCAGCCAGGTCACCGCGACCACGCCACCGACCAGCGCGGCCAGTCCGACGGCGACCGCACCGGTCACGAAGACCGGCGCCACCTCGCTCGTCACGGCGGTGACGACCGCGCCCGGCAGCAGCAGCATGTTCACCCGGGGCAGCCGGTCGCCGACGAAGCGGGTGGCCCACTCCGGCGGTCGAGGCGCCGCGGACACCGGCCCCAGGTCGATGTTGCGCACCAGGGCCGAGATGGGGTTACGCCTGTCGATCATGCGGTTGAACGCACCGGCGAAGACCGCGATCACCCAGACGGCGGCGGGCAGCAGGAGCAGCAGGGTCAGCTCCTGGTCGAGGAGCGGCACCTCGGCGGCCACCAGCAGCACGGCCGACAGGTCGCGGCTCAGTTGGCGGTAGACCCGGCTGATGCCGACCTTCCCCAGTAGGCTCACGGTCGCCGGTGACCACCGCTCGACCGCGAACTCCCCCAGGACCGCCGCCACGGCGGCGACCGCGAAGAGACCGACCCAGCCGAGCGCGGCCGCGGCCAGCAGAATGAGATAGGACGCCACCAGCAGGGCGCCGCGCGCGGCGACCCCGACGCGTGCAGTCAACGTGCCGAACAACGAGAACGCTCCCTAAAAGAGATCGATGACCGGCTGGATACGCCTCGACGGCCGCCAGCGTAGCTGCGACCTTAACGCGAATCGTCTCCGGGACAACGTCCGGGTATCCGGCATCTTTCCCCCAAACCGCCAGGCCCGGCGTGGGGACGAGCGTCCCGACCGGGCGGAAACCGCCCGGCCGGAACGTCGGGCCAGGTCAGGCCCGACGCAGGCAGGTGACGGCACCGGGCTGGTCGGGCACGGGTGGGGGGCGCTCGGCGAATTCCAGGTAGCCCAACCGTTGGGCCGTCCGGCGGGCGAAGCGGTTGCCGCTGTAGACACAGATCGTCCCCACGTCCAGCCGCTCCAACGCCGCGGCGACCTGTTCGCGGGTCGGTCGGCCCTCGGCCGCGCCACTGTTGGCGAACCGGGTCAGCAGCAGCCGGTCCTGGGCGAACTGCGAGTTCAGGTCGTACTCCACCAGGTAGAAGTCGCGCGGCATGACCACCCGCACCCGGGTGGTCAGCATCGGTATCGCGCGCATGGCGGTCTCCGGCGCGAGAACGAGCCCGTCCGGGCGGTCGAGGGTGGTGATCCACTGCGCGATGCCCAGCCGCTGTTGCGGGATCTTCCAGACCGGTTCGCCGTGCACCTGGACCCAGCTGCGCTCGGCCCACATCGGCGTGGCGTAGGTGGCGAACGAGGCCACCATCGCCCCGGCCAGCACCACGCCGACAAGCGCCCGGACGCTGCGCAGCCGGGTCGGCAACCAGACGGTGCACAACAGCCCGATCAGCGCCGGGAGGGCGAGCAGCCACGGCACCCGCCACAGCACCACCGAGATACCGGTGAGCGCACCGAGCCACTCCAGCACCCCGGGCAGCAGCAGCACGCTGAGCGTGAGCCCGCCGCCGGCCGCGAGCAACGCCGGGGTGCGGCGGCGGGCCAGCAGCGGGCCGCACCACAGGGCCAGGCCGGCGATCACTCCCACGATGCCGATCTGGAACGTGCGCTGAAAGGTCCGCTCGGCACCCCAGACGTTGACGTCCGCCGCGGCCTCGCTGGCGGATCCGACGATCAGCTGCGCGACGGCGACCACCCCGACCGGGTACGCGAGGGCCGCGGAGCCGGCCACCAACGCCGCCTTCCACCGCCCCACCAGCAGCATCATCAGGGCCGCCCCGCCGACCAGCATCGGCAGGATGATCGCGGCAGTGGTGGTCAGCCCAATAGCGGTGACCGACAGGGCGACGATCAGCACCAGGGCACGCCGGGAGCGCTCGTCGAACCACCGGGTCAGGTAGAGCCACATCAGCGGTACGACCGCCGAGACGAACATGCCCTTGCCCTGGTAGAGCCGGGGCAGGTGGAAGGTGCCCAGGGCGGCGTCCGGTCCGCAGACCAGGGCGAGGAACGCCACCGCCACGGTGAAGGCGAGCACCGGGCGCCGGGGTGCCCAGCGCTGCACCAGCCGCCACAACGCCAGCACGGCGAGCACCGCCATGATGGGCAACAGCACGTACCAGGTCGCCGAGGCGGCCGGAAGGGAGAAGAGGCGGGCCAGCGCGCCCGCGAGCACCTCGATGCTGGCGACCGGGGGCTGCGAGGCCATCGGCGGCAGCACGTTCTCGCTGAACAGGAAGTCGTTGAGGGGAACCTGATCCCGCTCCGCCACCCACACCGAGCGACCCACGTAGTAGATGTCGTCGGGAGTGTTGCGGGCCAGGTAGAGCGAGGCGACCGCGGCCCCGCCGGCGATCAGCAACGCGTACGCCGACTGCCAGGCCCCCGGCGACGGCGCCGCCGGAGTGCTCGCCGGGGCGACCCGCCACGTCCGCCAGGTGAGCAGCACCGCGCCGACCGCCGCGACGATGCCCGCCGAGGCCGGCACCCACCAGGACAGTCCCTCGCCGGCCGGTGTGCCGGCCACTCCCGCGGTGATCGCCGCGCCGGTGCCGATCAGCAGGACCAACGCCGTCAGCAGGCGCTGCGCCACCGACATCCGTGCGGTGGCGGCGGCGGTCCGCGCAGCCGGTTCACTCCGGGCCGGGTCCTGCGTCCGGGCCGCAGCGGTGCCGGGCCCCCGGTCGCCGTCCCGCTCCGTCGCGGGGGCGACCTCGTCGACGTTCCGCCGCTCAACCGGGGTGACGTCGACGGCACTCGGTGGGGCTGCCGCCCCGGCGGCGGGTCCCGAGGCGGCGGTGCCGGTCCCCCGCGCCGCGCCGGCGCCGTCGGTCTCGGCGCCGTCGGTCTCGCCGCCGTCGGTCTCGCCGCCGTCAGTGCCGTCGGTCCCGGTGCCGTCCGTGCCGTCGGTCCCGGTGCCGTCAGTGTCGGCGGTGCCGTCCGTGCCGTCGGTCCCGGTGCCGGCGGTGTCGGTGTGCCGGCCCGGCCTTCCGGCGGGAGCGTCTCCCGACGCCACCGTGGTGCCGGTGGGCCGGGCGGACCGGCGACGGCGATGCCAGCGCAGGGCGAACCGGGTCGCCACGGCCAGCAGGGCCAGGGCCGGGCCGGTCACCAGCCAGGTCCGCAGCGTCAGCGACGGGGCCAGGTCCAACAGCAGCGCGGCGTGGTAGAGCAGCGTCCAGAGCGCGAACGCGAGCACCGCGCCGTCGGTCAGTACGGCGGGTATCGCGGCGAAGCCCCGCCGGAGGTGACCCGCCACCACTCGTGCCCGACGGGGGCGGGCGGGCGTGGGGACGGTCGCCTCATCGGCCGTTGCCGGCTCGACAGCGGCGACGGCGACGGTCTGGTCGGTAATCGACACGGGCGTCCTTGTCGTCGTACGGGCGGATCCGGCGGGGCCACGCGCTCCTCGCGCGCGACGGCGCCTGCACCACGAGCCACACCGAGAGTAGTAGTCGTCGCGGGGCTGTCGGGTCGAGCCGACGCGCGGAGCGGCGGGCTGCCGGGTGCCGTTCCGAACAGCCCTACCCACGGCGGCCGGTGCTCAACCAGGGTCGGGCGCGGACCGTTGCCGGGGTACCGCGTCCTGGGCACCGAGGCCGGACGCCACCGACTCCACCAGGGCCGCCAGGTAGCTGTCGGTGACGGGGGTGCGGGCGATGGCGATCCGCCAGTACAGCGGACCGACGATCAGGTCGACGGCGGCGTCCGGGTCGGTGTCGGCGGGCAGCTCGCCGCGCCGCACCGCCCGGCCGATCAGCTCACCGGCCACCTCCTGCTGCCGGGCGCGCAGCACGCGCTGGAGGGTCTCGTCGATCGTCGGGTTGCGGGCCGCCTCGGCCAGCAGGTCGGGGATGATCTGCGAGGCCAGCGGGTGTCGCAGCGCGTGCGCCAGGACCTGGAACAGCAGGGACAGGTCACCGCGCAGGGTGCCGGTGTCCAGCGCGGGCAGCCGACGGCCGGCGGCGGCGGCCACCACCTCCAGCACGAGATCCAGCTTCGAGTTCCAGCGCCGGTAGATGGCGGTCTTGCTGACCCCGGCGCGGCGGGCCACCGCCTCGATCGAGAGTCGGCCGTACCCGACCGCGGCGAGTTCCTGCATGAGGGCGCGCCGGATGGCCGTGGTGATCTCCCCACGGAGCACCGCCGCACCGGCTGGTGTGCGTCTCTTCTCGGCCGTCACCTGGAACTCTTCTCGACTGTCACGAGGGACAGCGTAGCGCAACGACGCTACGGTTGCGTCCCGACGCATTTCGGACTACTGTCCAGCCAGCGACCGGGGGCGGCGCTCCCGCACTCACCACGCTAGATTCTCTCGTCGCGAGACATAACGCCGGCACGACAGATCGGAGCGCCAATCCCCATGGCCAACCTGCTGGCCGACCCCGACTCCGGCCTCACCCCAGCCCAGCTGGCCGCCCGACACGGGCTGCGGGTGGCCGGCGAGCGGCCCTCGATCGGCGCCTACAGCGGCCAACTGTGGCGCTACCGGCATTTCATCTCGGCGTACGCCCACGCCAAGCTGACCGCCTCGTTCAGCAACGCCCGGCTCGGGCAGCTGTGGCAGGTGCTCACCCCGCTGACCAACGCGGCGGTCTACTTCCTGATCTTCGGTCTGGTGCTCGAACAGAGCCGCAACATCCCCAACTTCATCGCCTACCTGACCACCGGGCTGTTCATCTTCAACTTCACCCAGGTCAGCGTGCAGCAGGGCACCCAGGCGATCAGCGGCAACCTCGGGCTGATCCGCGCCCTGCACTTCCCTCGGGCCGCCCTGCCACTGGCCATCACCACCACCCAGTTCCAGCAACTGCTCGGCTCGATCGTGGTGCTGCTGGCCATCGTGCTCGCCACCGGCGAGCCGATCACCCTGATGTGGCTGATGCTGGTGCCGGCGGTGCTGCTGCAGACGGTCTTCAACGCCGGGTTGACCATGGTGGTCGCCCGGCTGGGCGCCAAGGCCACCGACCTCAAGCAGGTCATGCCGTTCGTGCTGCGGGCCTGGATGTACGGCTCCGGGGTGCTCTACAGCGTCAACCTGTTCGCCGAGAACCTGCCGGGCTGGGCGACCGCGGTGGTGCAGTTCAACCCGATGCTCGTCTACATCGAGCTGGCCCGCATCTCCCTGCTGGAGAACACCCACCTGCTCAACGACTCACTGCCGCTGACCTGGCTGATCGCGCTCGGCTGGGCGACGGTCGCGGGCCTCGGCGGCTACCTCTACTTCTGGCGCGGCGAACAGGAGTACGGCCGTGGTTAACCTGGAAATGTCCAATGATGTGACGGTGACCCTCCCCCGGATCCAGGAGCGGATCCCCACCGTGGTGGTGGACGACGCGCACGTCGTCTACCGGGTGCACAAGGGCGCCGCCGGCAACACCAGCCCGGTGGCCGCCTTCAAGCGGATGGTCACCCGCACCAACGCGCCGAACGTGCGGGTGGTGCACGCGGTGCGCGGGGTCACCTTCACCGCGTACCGGGGCGAGGCCATCGGGCTGATCGGCACCAACGGCTCCGGCAAGTCGACCCTGCTGCGGGCCATCGCCGGGCTGCTGCCGGTGGAGCAGGGCTCGGTCTACACCCAGGGGCAGCCGTCCCTGCTCGGGGTGAACGCCGCCCTGCTCAACGACCTGCCGGGTGAGCGCAACGTCACGCTCGGCTGCCTGGCCATGGGCATGTCTCCGGCGGAGGTGCGGCGCAAGCTTCCGGAGATCATCGAGTTCTCCGGCATCAACCAGCGGGGCGACTTCGCCTCACTGCCGATGCGCACCTACTCCTCCGGCATGTCGGCCCGGCTGCGCTTCTCCATCGCCGCGGCGAAGCAGCACGACGTGCTGCTGATCGACGAGGCCCTGGCCACCGGGGACAAGGCGTTCCGCAAGCGCAGCGAGCAACGGGTGCGGGAGTTGCGGGAGAGCGCGGGCACGGTGTTCCTGGTCAGCCACCAGCTCTCCTCCGTACGGGACACCTGCGAACGGACCATCTGGCTGGAGTCCGGCGAAATCCGGATGGACGGCCCGACTGCCGAGGTGCTGGCGGCCTACGAGGCATTTACGAACGGCAAGTAGAGTCTGGGTGAACGAGCGGCGCCCTGGGCCGCGTTGTCCCGTTGGGGCGACGCGGCCCACGCGTTATGGTTCACTCCGTCGCCGTGTCGGCGGAACCTTCCGTTCACGTACCCCACCACTGTCATGCACCCCGAGAGCGAGGACCGGCAATGACGCAGGACCAGACCACCGATCCGGGTACCACGCCGGAGGACCGGGCGCCGTGGCGGCCCTCACGGACGGTGGCGGTGGTGTTGGCCGGCGGCACCGGCACCCGGTTGGGCCTGGGCATCCCCAAGCAGTTGCTCAAGATCGCCGGTAAGCCGATCATCGAGCACACCCTTGCCGTCTTCGAGGCCGCGCCCGAGATCGACGAGATCATCGTGCTGATGGCCACCGGGCACGTCGCCGAGGCGCAGAAGATCGTCGACAAGGCCGGCTTCCGCAAGGTCACCAAGGTGATCGAGGGGGGCGACACCCGCAACGCCACCACCCGCGTCGCGCTGGACGCGGTCGGTGCGGGCGACTGCAACATCCTCTTCCACGACGCGGTGCGCCCGCTGCTCAGCGGCCGCATCGTCCGCGAGTGCGTGAACGCCCTGTGGACCTACTCGGCCGTCGACGTGGCCATCCCGTCGGCCGACACGATCATCCAGGTCGACGAGAACGAGTGCATCACCGACATCCCGGTGCGGGCCACGCTGCGTCGGGGCCAGACGCCGCAGGCGTTCCGCTCCGGCACCATCCGCGAGGCGTACCGCCGGGCCGAGGGCGACCCCAACTTCGCCGCGACCGACGACTGCGGCGTGGTCCTGCGCTACCTCCCGGAGACCCCGATCAAGGTGATCGACGGCTCGGACGAGAACATCAAGGTCACCCACCCGGTCGACGTGCACCTGGCCGACAAGCTGTTCCAGCTGGCCGCCGCCAAGGTGCCCCGGCTGACCGACCACCGCGCCTACAGCGAGGAGGTCTCCGGCCGGACGATCGTCGTCTTCGGCGGCAGCTACGGCATCGGTCACGACCTGACGGAGCTGGCCCGCCGCTACGGTGCCCAGGTCTTCCCGTTCAGCCGCTCCAGCACCGGCACCCACGTGGAGCGCCCCGAGGACGTCGAGGCCGCGTTGCGGACCGCCTTCGAGGCCACCGGCCGGATCGACCACGTGGTGGTCACCGCCGGGATCCTGGAGAAGGGCGCGCTCGCCGAGATGGACCAGGAGACCATCGACCGGGTGCTCCAGGTCAACTTCGTCGGCCCGGTCACCGTCGCCCGGCAGGCCCTGCCCTACCTCCAGCAGACCAAGGGCCAGCTGCTGCTCTACACCTCCAGCTCGTACACCCGTGGGCGGGCCGACTACGCGCTCTACTCGGCCACCAAGGCCGCCCTGGTCAACCTCACCCAGGCACTGTCGGACGAGTGGGCGGAGTTCGGCGTACGGGTGAACGTCATCAACCCGGAGCGGACCGCCACCCCGATGCGGACGAAGGCCTTCGGCGCGGAGCCCGAGCACACGCTGCTCGCCGCCGAGACCGTCGCCCAGTCGTCGCTGGACGTGCTGATCTCGGATCTCACCGGCCAGGTGATCGACGTCCGCCGTCCGCCGGGCGAGGCACCGGTCGCCGTCGCCGTACCCGCACAGACCGACCGGTCGGCCAGCGCCGCCCCCGTCGGCTGACCTCCGACCCACACGACCCGCGAAAGCGACACCGAGATGCGTGGTGAGCTGGTCCGGAAGTTGACCGCACGGGGCCTGGCCACCGGTGGGGCGGTCCTGGCGTTCCTGGTGCTCGCCCTCACCGGCGCGACCGCCTGGGGGCTCTGCCTGGCCGTGGCGGCGCTTGCCGCCACCGTCTGGGAGCGCCGGGTACGACCTAGTGCCGACAACGTCGCGGAGACCACGCTGGTCGCGGCGGGAGTGCTGGTCGGCTATGCCCGGCAGCTCGACGCCGGCTTCGATCCGGCGCTGACCGCGACCGCCCTGGTGTTGCTGGGCCTGGTGCTGCTGACGGGTCCGCTGCGCCAGGCCGGGAACCTGGAGATCCGGGTCGCCAACCTGCCGGTGCGTGCCTGGGTACCGCAGGCCGCGGCGGTGCTCGGCGACGCCGTGGCCGCGCTGCTCGGCCTGCTGGCCCTGGCCGCCCTGGCGGGTCTGCCCGCCGCCGTGGCCCTGGCGGCGACGCTGCTGGTCGGTGGGGTCGCCGCAGCGGTCGCGCTCGACCTGGCCCGGCGACGGTTCCGGCCGTCCCCGGCCGGGTCGGCGGTGGCTCGGGCACTGCGCCGGCACCAGCCCGAGTTCGTGCTGCACTTCTCCGCCCCACCCGGCTCCGAGTATCAGGTCACCATGTGGCTGCCCTACCTGGCACGGATCGGCCGGCCCTTCGTGGTGATGGTCCGGGAGCCGGAGTTCCTGGCCCCGATCGCGGCGGCCACCAGCGCCCCGGTGGTCTACTGCCCCACCACCCGGAGCATGGACGAGGTGCTGGTGCCGAGCCTGCGGGTGGCGTTCTACGTCAACCACGGCGCCAAGAACAGCCACTGCATCCGGTTCACGCAGCTCACCCACGTGCAGTTGCATCACGGTGACAGTGACAAGGCCCCCAGCGCCAACCCGGTCTCGGCGATCTTCGACCGGATCTTCGTCGCCGGTGAGGCGGCCATCGAGCGGTACGCCCGCGCCGGGATCCACATCCCGGCCGAGAAGTTCGTGGTGGTCGGTCGTCCGCAGGTCGAGGCGATCGAGGTGCGCTCGCGGCCGGCGCGGGGCCTGACGAACCCGACGGTCCTCTACACCCCCACCTGGACCGGGCACAACGCCGACGCCGACTACTGCTCGCTGCCGGTGGCGGAGCCGCTGCTGCGACGGCTGCTGGACCGGGGAGCCACGGTCATCCTGCGGGCCCACCCGTACACCGCGCAGAACCCGGCCTCGGCCCGGCAACTGGCCCGGCTGCACGACCTGCTCGCCGCCGACCGGACCCGCACCGGACGGGCGCACGTGTACGGTGCCGTGGCGAGCCGGCTCACGCTCACCGACTGCGTCAACCGCGCGGACGCGCTGGTCTCCGACGTGTCCGGGGTGGTCTCCGACTGGCTCTACTCGGGCAAGCCGTACGCGGTGATCGACATGGGCACCGACGGCGACCGGTTCGTCGAGCGCTTTCCGCTGGCCGCCGCCGGCTACGTGCTGCGCCGGGACATGGCCGACCTGGACGACGTGCTGACCCGACTGTTCGACACCGATCCGCTCGCGGAGGCCCGCTGGGCCACCCGCCGCCGCTACCTGGGTGACTTCCCCGTCGACTCGTACGCCGAGGTCTTCCTGGCCGCCGCCCGACGCGAGCTGGACCCGGCCTGGACCGCACCGGTGCAACGCGCCGCGGTCGCCGCGCCCTTCACCTCCGCCACCTGAGCTCACGGGCGGCGCGTCCCGCTGGGCGACCCGGAGCGACCCGGTCCGCCGGGTGGTCCGGAGGCGTGGTCCGCCACACCGGGGCACCGGTGCGGGTGGTCGGCGTCGCCGACCACCCGCACGCGGTTCTGCCGGGGTTAGGTCACGGGCAGGGCTGCCAGGCGAGGTGGTACATCGTCTGGATGCTGCCGTCGGTCGAGTCCATCGTGAGGAAGTTCGTGTCCGTGGACCTGCCCCGGCTCAGGCGCAGCTCGGTGTTGATGTTCAGGTTGCGCAGCTCGCCGCAGGGGTGCCAGACCACGGAGGCGATCGGCACCTCGTCGGTCACCATCCAGTTGTCGTCGAGCGGGGCGGGGATCGGGTGGTTGCTGAAGGTGCTCTGCGTCATGCCCTGGAAGTAGTAGTTCGCCCGCGCCGAGGCGACGGCACCAGCGTTGAGCAGCCCGTACCCGCGGTAGTCCACCTTGACGATCGCGAAGGTGTAGCCGGCCGGGGCGTGCACCAGCACGTTGAGCTGGCAGTTACGGCGCCCGTCGGTGACCGGGATGCCCGGGCCCGCCTGGACCAGGTAGTCGCTGTAGATGGTGGTGAAGGCGGTGTTGTCCGGGGAGACCGCGACGTCGGCGGTGCCCGGGCGGCATCCGGAGCCGGCCATCGCGACAAGGTCGATCACGACCTTGTCGGTGGGCGGATCATCCATGACTCCCCGAGCGGACGCCGGCGCCCCCACGGTCAACGACGAAGCGAGTAGGGCCAGCACCACGCCGCCTCGCGTCAGCAGTTTACGCATGAATCCTCCTCCGGTACAGGAAACGACGCCACATGCGGAACAAGCTACGTACAGACATAGATGACTGTCAACGTAATCACCATTCTTCGATCGCGAACTTCAAGCCGAGAATTATTCGGCTCAACGCGCCAGCCTTACGTCGTCCCACTGGGTGAAGATCGCCGGATACTCCGACCCGTGAGAACACTTGATCGGGCAGACACCCGTTACGCAGCAACAGTTATAGAGGTTGATCTCCGTCTCCGGCAAATACGATCAAGCGCCCGCCGATAATCGATCACATAGACGTAAGCTGATGCTTGCGAGTGCCGTACGGCGTCGCTAGCATCCTCTCGCAGAACGACATCCGAGTGCTCTCCACCACCACTCGCCACCGCCTGCTCCGGGTCGGTAGGCGACGAGCCCCACGGCCGTTCGGCGAAGAAACACGCGTTGAATTCGGTGAACATCAACTGCATCCGAGAGGAACAGAATGACCAAGAACCTCGTCGGCGCGAGAACCGCGATCTTCGCCGTACTCGGCACGGTTCTCGCGTTGTCCCTGTCCGTACCGGCGCACGCCGCCCCGGCCGGTTCCACGGCTCCGCCCGACAGCGAGATCACCGTCGAGGTGGTGGCGGCCAACGGCTCCGGCTGTTCGCCCGGCACCGCCCGCGTGGTGGCCCATCCCGACAACACCGGCTTCCGGATCCGGTACTACGACTTCGTCGCGACCGGCGGCCGGGGCGTCGAGGTCACCGAGAGCCGGAAGAACTGCCAGCTCGGCGTGCTCGTCAACGTGCCGGCCGGCTGGACCATCGCCGTCGCCGCCGCCGACTACCGGGGCCGGGCCCGGATCCCCACCGGCGCGACCGGTCGCCAGCGGACGAGCTACTACTGGCAGGGCTCGTCCGAGACCAGCCGCACCGATGCGACCTTCACCGGCCCCTACAACGGTTTCTGGGGCACCTCGGACGTCGCCCCCGTGCTGGTCTACACGCCCTGCGGACAACAGCGGGTGCTCAACGTCAACACTGAGTTGAGAGTGGATCCGGGCACGGCCGGATCGAACGTCAGCATGTCCATGACGACGACCGAGGGCGACGTCGACACCCTGTTCAACCTCAGGTGGGAACGCTGCTGATCCCCTGATCCGGCCTCGCCACGGCGCCGAGCCGCCCGGCGGGCACGGTGGACGACCTGCCCCACCCCGCCGGTTCTGGGTGCGTTTGTTGTCGATGGGGCGACAACAAACGCACCCAGCTATGCCACCGGCACCTCGTCGTCCACCCGGGCCGCCCCCGCGACCTCGTGGACCCCACGAACCGCTGCCGCCGGCAGTGCCGCGTAGACGTGTGGGAACGGGCCGCCGTTCGGGGCGTCCTCCCACCGCAGTGCGTCACCGAGCAGGGACGCGTCGAGCGCGACGATGACAAGTTGCGGCTGGTCGCCGAAGACCCGCGCCGCCGTGGCGGGCAGTTGGAAGCGCGAGGAGCAGTGAATGAAGCCGCTGTCCCGATCGAACGGTGAGCCGTCGAACCGGCCGGCGGCCTGGAACTCGGCCCATTCGCCAGGGAGCAGGATCTTGTAGATCAGCACATCGCCATGCTGTCAGAGCGGCGGACAGGTGGGTCGAGGCGTGCGGCGATCTGGAGGGTGTTCAGGTAGTGCTTGCGTATCGTCCCGGCCGGGCGGGCGGCGATCAGCTGCCGGATCCCGGCGAACAGGGTTTGCCGTTGCCAGGGCTCGGCGGCGATGTGATTGGAGTACGTGGACAGCACGGCCAGGTACTCCTCGGCGGTGTAGTCGCGGCTCCAGACGTAGCGGTGCACGGTCGGGCTGGCGAAGAAACCGCTGCCCGCCATCACCGCCGCGTCGGGGGCCACGATCGCCTCGGGTGGCTGCGGACCGCCGTGCCCGTCACCCATGCCCACCTCGGCGTAGATCCGCTGGACCTGCCGGAAGAAGTCGTCGCCACCTGCCGGTGACACGTGCTCGGTGGCCACGATCGCCAGGTGGCCGCCGGGACGCAGCAGCTCGGCCGCCCGACGGTAGGCGACCTCCGGGTCCAGCCAGTGCCACGCCGTGGCGGCGAAGACGAGGTCGAACGGCACGCTTTCGTCAGCTTCCCACCGCTCGAAGGGCGACACCACCACGCGCACGTCGCCCCGGCCGGCGAGTACCCGACGCGCCACGGTGGCCAGCTCCCGTCCCGGCTCCAGGCCGACCACCTGCCAGCCACGCGCCAGCAGACCACGGGTGGCCTTACCGGTGCCGGTACCGAGCTCCAGCACCCGGGCCGGCCCGGTCGACAGGCCGGTCGTCTCGGCCAGGTCGGCGAACAACGCCTCCGGATAGCCCGGCCGGGCCTGCTCGTACAGCTCGGCGGCGGTGTCGAACGTCGTGGCCAGCCCCACGTAGGGCCCCTGCTTCCCCATGGCTCCCCCGCACACGTCTCGAAACGTCGAGGCCGATGTCACCCTGATCGTCGCATCCCCCAGCCGTCGTGCCGACCCATGTCCCTCAGCCGCCACCCCTACTCGCCACCCCCACCCATCGATCGTCCCCACCGTCCACTCCGGGGACCGATTCCCCGAGATCTTGGACAAAATCCGTTCGCGAAAGACGGAAACTGTCCAAGATTTCGCGTGATGGCAGCGGGGTCGTCAGGCGGGTTGGTGGCGGGCCCAGGCGATGAAGCGGGTGAAGAGGGTGGTGGGGGTTGGGGCGTCGTGGGGGTTGAGTTGGTAGAGGTCGCGCATGGCGTCGTACATCAGGCCGGCGAGGTAGATGGACAGGCGGAACGCCCGGCAGCTCCGCTGTTACCAGCCGACGCTGGTGCCGGGCCTGCTCCAGACCGAGCGCTACGCCCGCGCGGTGATCCGGACCGACGCCGCGCTGACCGAGGCGGGGGTGGAGCGTCGGCTGGCCAACCGGATGGCCCGGCAGACGGTGCTGGAGCAGGACGACCCGCCCCAACTCGTCGCGGTGATCGACGAGGTGGTGCTGCGGCGGGTCGACGAGGAGCTCAAGGACGTGCTGGTCGAGCAGGTGCACCACCTGATGGCGCTGGCCACCCGGCCCAACATCAGCGTGCACCTGGTGCCGACCGGCGTCGCCATGCACATCGGACTGACCGGCCCCTTCATCCTGGCGCGGGGGGCGGACGGCGGCTGGGTGGGTAATCTCGAAACTCAACTCGGCGGCGTCCTGGTCGACAAGGACGACGACCTGAGTGACCTGCTGTCCAGGTGGGAGACGGTGCGCAACGAGGCACTGTCCGGCCGCCAGTCGATCGAGCGCATGAAGGATGTTGTGAAGCCATGGATCTGAACGGCGCGACCTGGCGCAAGTCCACCCGCAGCGGCGCCGGCGGTGGCGACTGCGTGGAGGTCGCCGACAACCTGCCCGGCGTCGTGCTGGTCCGCGACACCAAGAACCGCGACGCCGCCACGCTGGCCTTCACCCCGGCCGCCTGGGCGAGCTTCGTCGGCCTGGCGAAGCAGCACCGCACGCACGCCTGACGAACCCCGAACTTCGTCGCCCCGGCGACACCGCACCGCACGCAGGCCTGACGAAACCCGAGCCACGTCGACCCGACGACCAGCGCGACCCGCCGCATGACGTACCCGAAACGGAAGCCCTCGGCCAGCGGGCCGAGGGCTTCCGGGTGCGGCGGAACGATGCGATCAGGCCGAGTAGCCGCGGGTGGCGGCCCAGTTGGCGAGATCGATGGTGCTGAGCCAGTACGACGGGTACGAGGCGTCCGCCGAGTCGGCGATCTTCACCAGCCGCCCGGAGTCCTGGTAGCCGACCACGGCGATGTAGTGCCCGCCGGGGAAGGAGTGCCAGCGGCCGTCGGTGTCGGTGACGGTGCCGGCGACGTTCACCACGACGCCCCGCCCGTCGGTGACGGCGGCGACGACGTCCGCCTGAAGCTGGTCCATCTGGGCCGGGGTGGCCGCACCGCCACGGATCATCGTGGTCTCGTACGGGTCGCCCTTGACGACGGCGTTGAGGACGCGGGTGGTGTCCTCGGCCGAGTTGGTGCCGGCGAACGTGGTGCCGAGCTGGCTGGCCAGGGCGTCCTGGCTGCGCGCGACACCGGCGGCGCTCAGCGCGTTACGCACCGCGGCGGGACCGCAGTAGTAGCCGTTGATCTGGGCTTGGTGGTCGTAGTCCAGAACCTTCGAGGCGGGCGGCTTCGGTGCCGCCTTCTTGCTGGTCAGGTCCGGGTCGGGGGTGGCCGAGCTGGGCTTCGGCGACGGCGAGGCGGCGGCGCTTGCCGGTGCCGGGCTGGCCGGTGCGGCGCTGCTCGGCGCGGCGCTGCTCAGCGCGGCGGTGGCCGGCGCGACCTCCGCCTGGCTCGGCGCGGCCACCGTGTCGCCGCGCAGTTCGGCGGCGGTGGTGGCCCGCGTGGGGGCCGGGGTGTTCCCGGTGCCGGCCAGGGCGGCGCCGGTGCCGGTGGCCAGGACGAGCGCCACGGCGGATCCGGCAACGAGCTGATAGGGGCGTTCGCTGACCAGCCGACGGAGCCGGCGGGAAAGGGTGTGCTTCACGGATTCCTCCACGGGCTGAGGGGAGAACGGCACACCGGCTCCGGCGGTCGGGTCGGCAACGGAACGCCGACGACCGCCTGGGCGAGCGGGACAGGCCGTTCAAGGGGTACGCCCGGAAGAACCCGGGCGGTGGCGATGACCGGGGTCAGCTCGCGGCGGTCGGGCCGGCGAGCACGGGCACCGCGGTGCCGTGGAGGTGGGGGAACGGGGGGATCACATCGGACCGCACGAGGGTTGGTACTCCTTCCGTCACCGCCGACCGGGTTAGCTGACGGATTCGGGCGGGAAGACGCCCTACCGCGGGCCGAGGCTCGCGGATTCACCCCAGTGGTGCAGTGGGTCCCCGGTTCGTGAGTTCACGATTGAGCGGGTCGGTACGGCGTCGCTTCCTGCGATCGGTTACCGCACCGGACGCGCTGACACTACTGGCCGGTCACCTTGAAGCCAACCCGCTCTGACCTGCTTAAACATGATCGAGCGGGGCAATTTTCGGGTACCTGGGAACTGGCGTCGCTCAATGGGACCGACGGCATTCCGGGCACCAACGGGTGACAACCGGACGGCAGGGAGAAAAGTCGGCGGGGATTACTGCGACAAACGTCTTACCTACGAACAGTGACCGAATTTCGCACCAATGTGACCCAGCTCACGGAATTTCAGCCGAGCCGAGCCGGACGCCAGCGCGGGACCAGGCCGGACCGCTCGACGATGGCGCGTCCGGAGACGGGCGGTCGGTTCGGCCGGAGCCGCGCGGCGGCCGCGTACGCTTCGGCGGAGAGGGCGCGGGCCGCCTCGGTGGCCAGTTCCGCCGCCCGCCACAGGTCACGTTCCCGCCCGGCGGCCGATCGATAGGCGGCCAGGCGGTTGTCGCGTACCACCCGGGCGAGAACGGCCTCCTGCTCGGCCGGGTGACGTCGGGGATCCCAGCCGGACCGGTGCGCCAGTACGTCGGTGAGCTGCCGGGCGGTCAGGTCACCGCGCCAGTGGGCAGCCATCGCCGCCCGGTGCAGCCAGCGTTCCCGAGCCGCGTACTCGGCCGGGGTGCGCGGAGTGCGCGGGGCCGGCAGTCCGGTGACACCGGCCAGCCGCCGGGCGGCGGCCTCCGCCTCGTCGTACCCGGCCCAGGCGCGGTCCAGCTCCGCCTGGGCCACCCGCCACGCCGTACGCCGCCGCTCGGCGTTCTGGCCGGCGCCGGCTGCCGCGACCGCCACCTCCCCGGCGTATCGGCGCAGGTCGGCCTCGTCGGCCGCGGCGCGGAGCGCGTCCGGGTCGGTGGTCTTCTCCACCGGCCCGGCCGGCTCCGGGCGGGCGACCAGCACGGTGAGCACGCCCAGCGCGAGCACCAGCAGGACCGACCAGATGGCGGCGGCGCGTGGCACCTCGATCAGGAACTGGTAGAGGACGGTCTTCTCCATGTCGGCACCTCGGCGGAGATCGGTACGGCGTCGGTGGTCGTACCGGCAGCGGATGGCGATGCGGCGCGGTTGCCCGGGTTGAGGCGGGCGGTGCCGCCGGTCCTGGGGCGCATCGACGGCGCGACCGACGGCAACGGGCCGGCCGTGCTTGGCGCGGGTGCGCGGCCGGGCGCGGCGCGGAGGCGAGGAAAGGGTCGCCAGGATCAGGCGTGCGGTGGGGCGCGGGCGGCCCGGACACCCGCAACCGGAGCCGGCGACCCCCGCGTGACGCCGGCGGTGCCGCTGCCGAGCGCCGTCAGCCCGGGCTGGCCATCGGCCGCCGGCGGCAGCGAGGGCATCCCGGACCCGGCGGAGTCATCGGCGTCCCGCGCGATCGGCGACCCGGAGGCTTCCGCCGGGTCACCAACGCGCGGTCCGGACGCCCCGGCCAGGTCGGTGCCACCGGCGCCGCGCACGGTCGGCATCGCCAGGCCGGCCCGGTCGAGGCCGGTCACCAGGTCGGGACCGGCCAGGTCGAGGGGTACGGCGACTTCGCGGGCCAGGTCCCGTGCGACGGCGGCCGGTACGGCGGCCTCGGCCGGCGGTGCGGCGGCGGGTGCCCGGTCGGGCAGTGCCCAGGCGCCGAGGGAGAAGGCGGCGGCGACCGCGAGCCCGGTCAGCAGCCGCGCGGCCCAGCGCGCCAACCACCACAGCGGACGGGCGGGCGCGGCGGGAAGCACCTCGTCACGCTACCGCCACCGGCGGCCCGCACGCACCGGTCACCGGGCGTGTCGCACCGTCCGGCGCGTCGGGTACGCACGTCGATACGCGCAGGTCAGCCCCGCCGGCCGCTACCGTCCCTGCTGGACGGAGCGGTCCTGCCCCGGGCCGGTGGCGAGGTCCGCATCGCCGCCACCGGACATCCGCTGGCGCGGCAGCCCGTCCACGACCGGTCCGCCCGGCGTCCCCGATCGCGGGGCACCGCGCGACTCCGTGGCTCGCCCCGGGCCAGCCGGCGTCGCGGACCACCCGCCACCCGGCGTCGCGGGCTCGCCGTCCTGCGGGCCGGGTCGGGGTGGCCGGGACGGGGCCAGGAGACGCATCATCGGCTGCTCCACGTACCGCTGCAACAGCGCGGCCAGGCCCAGGGTGAGCAGCAGGAATCCGATCACCGCGACCGGGCCCCACCAGCCGGGCAGGCCGGTGCCCCAGTCGCCGGTGACCCGCAGGATCGTCATGATCACGAAGACGTGCACCAGGTAGAAGGCGAAGGAGACCTCGCCCAGCCAGACCATCGGTCGGGAGCGCAGCGGTGAGCGCCGCCCGTGCACGTCCGCGTCGGCCGCCGCCGCGATCACCAGGACGTACGCCGCCGACAGCAGTGCCGTCCAGAACTCGGCCGGGATCCACTGGGAGGCCGCCACCCAGGTCAGCACGAAGATCAGACTGGCCAGCGGCAGCCGAGGACCCCGCCAGCGACCACGCAGCATGAGTTCGGCGGCGGCCACGCCCATCCAGAACTCCAGCGAACGGACCAGCGGGAAGACCTGGGCGAACCACCAGCGGTCCGCCTCCGGCACCAGGGCCTGCCCGGGCCACAGCGCCAGGATGAGCAGCGGCACCGCGATCACCACGGCCCACAGCAACCAGGGTCGGGCCCGCCGCACCGCCGGCAGCACCAGCGGCAGACACAGGTAGAAGAACAGTTCGCAGGAGAGCGACCAACTGACGTTGTTGACGCTGTAGAAGTGGCCGGGCCGGGGATCCCAGGCCTGGACGAGGAAGAGGTTCTCCAGCGCCGCCACCGGGTTGATCGGATCGGCGAACCAGAGCATCGCCAGCATGGCCAGCGCCCACAGCACCAGATGGTTCGGATAGATCTTGGCGAACCGTCGCCGCCAGAACCGGCGGCGGGAGGCGCCCGGCCGCATCGACCAGACCAGCACGAAGCCGCTGAGGATGAAGAAGAACTGCACCCCGGACAGGCCCAGGGTGAAGATCTCCCCCACCACCGCCTGCGGGCCGGGGTCGGCGATGATGCGCATGGTGCCGGCGTGGAAACCGAAGACCAGCAGCGCGGCGATCCACCGCAGACCGGTCAGCGACGGCAGGCGGCTCGCATACCCGGGCCCGGCGGCGGGCGTCGGTCGATCGACGGCGATGGTGCTGGTCACCCCGGAACCCTACCCACTGAACCTCGGTCCACCTGGACTGCCCGGCACGCCCGCCGTCGGCGGCCGGTGCGGCCGGTGGCGGTGGCATACCGGATGCACTCGGGCGCTGACCCACAGATCAGTACAGAACTCCCGCAACCGCCGCAGGTGTCATCTGCCGGTCCCGTGACCTACTATTCCGAGACCCGAGAGGGACACCACCCCGTTACCTGGCGACCCGGGGGCGTGGGGCGGACGCACCGACGAGAGGCAGAGCCAGCGATGCACCAGCGGATCCTGATGCGAGCCCGCAAGGAGCCCTTCGAGATCAACTCCCCGGAGGAGACGTTCGACCGGAACCTGATCGGTGACAACGTCGGCAACCTGGTGTTCAGCCACGCCGCGCACAAGCTGCTGGGCGCGCCCGGCGTCGAGATCACCTCCAACCGGTTCGTGGTCAACCCGCGCGCGGCGGACCGGATCAACGAGAAGTACGACGTCTTCGTGGTGCCGCTGGCCAACGCGTTCCGCCGCAGCTACGCGCACCGGGTGGACGCGATGACGAACCTCATCGAGCGGCTGAAGATCCCGGTCGTGGTGCTCGGCGTGGGCGTGCAGACGAACGTCGACGGTGACCGGGAGTACCTGCGACCGATCGACGAGTCGGTCAGCCGGTTCTGCCGCGCGGTGCTCGACCGCTCGCACAGCATCGGGGTACGTGGCGAGATCACCGCGAGCTACCTGCGTACGCTCGGTTTCTCCGCCGTCGAGGAGATCGGCTGCCCGTCGATGTTCCTGCACGGGGACACCCTGCCGGTGGAGAAGCGCAAGGCCACGCTCGGCACCGACGACCGGATCGCGCTGACCGTCTCGCCGTACGTGAAGTCGATGGCGAAGATCATCCAGTCACACCAGCAGCGCTACCCCAACCTGCGCTACATCCCGCAGGACCTGAAGACCCTGGGCACCCTGCTCTACGGCGACGCGCCGGAGGACCGGGGCAAGACCAGCGCGATCCCGCTGCACACCTCGCATCCGTTGTTCACCGAGGACAAGGTGCGGATGTTCGTCGACCCGTGGACCTGGATCGACTACCTCACCGGCTTCGACTTCAACTTCGGCACCCGCATCCACGGCACGATCGTCTCGCTGCTGGCCGGCACGCCCGGCTACCTGTTCGCGCACGACTCGCGCACCCTGGAACTGGCCCGGTACTTCGAGATCCCGCACCGGGTCATGCGGGACGTGCCCAAGGACGTCGACGCCGCCCAGTTGTACGACGAGGCCGACTACTCCGGGATGATCAACGGGCACAAGGCGCGCTTCGCCACGATGCTCGCCTTCCTCGCCAAGCACGACCTGGGCAACGCCTTCGCCGACGGGGACAGTCCGGCGGCGTTCGACGCCCAGGTCCGCGCGACGACCTTCCCACCGGCGGTCCGGCCGGCCCTGGCGACCGCACCGGAGGTGCTGCTGCACCGGATCCAGTGGCTCTACGACCGGGACGCCGAACTCCGCGAGCAGCTCCAGCAGCAGCGCCCGGACCGGTTCCGGTCGCGGATCAAGAAGGCCGTTCCGGCACCGGTACGCCGCATCCTGAGCCGTTAACCTGGTGCCGGCCGGCTGTTCAATTACTGAACCGTCGCCGGTCACGTCAGGTTCCAGGTCTGTCCACCCGGGTGGCCAATTGTTTCCGGGTGGTCACACAGCCGACGCCAACGCCGCTGCTGAGCATCGTCGTGCCGGTTTACGGCGTCGAGGCGTACCTGCGCCAGTGCCTGGACTCGATCCACGCCGACATCCCCGCCGACGAGGCGACGCGGGTCGAGGTGGTCGCCGTCGACGACGCCTCACCGGACCGGTGCGGTGACCTGCTGCGCGAGTACGCCACCGAGCATCCCGGGCTGCGCGTGCTGCACCTGGCCCGCAACGTCGGCCTCGGGCCGGCCCGCAACGCGGGCCTGGACGTCGCCACCGGCCGGTACGTCTGGTTCATCGACAGCGACGACTGGCTGCCGGCCGGCACGATCCCGGCGGTGCTGGACCGGCTGCGGGTGGACCGCCCCGACGTGATGATGGTCGACCACCTGCGGGTGCACGAGTGCGGACGCGAAGAGGTGGACGCCAGCAGCCGGCTGCTGCGCGGCACCCCCGGCGTGGTGCGGCTGGCCGACCGACCGCAACTGCTGCGGGTGCAGCACACCGCCTGGAACAAGGTGGTACGCCGGGAGTTCATGGCCGAGCTGGGGCTGCGCTTCCACCCCGGCTGGTACGAGGACATCCCGTTCAGCCACCCGCTGCTGGTCGGCGCGGAGCGGATCAGCGTGCTGGACCGGGTCTGTTATCTGTACCGCCAGGGTCGCCAGGGCGCGATCACCTCGACGCGCAGCGGACGGCACTTCGACTCCTTCGAGCAGTACGACCGCCTCTTCGCCTGGCTGCGGCACCGGCATCCCGACGGGCGCTGGCACGCCGAGCTGTTCGACCTGATGGTGAACCACTTCCTGGTGGTGGTCGGCAACGACGACCGGCTGCACCCACACCTGCGCCGGGACTTCTTCCGCCGGGTGGCCGCGCACTACCGCAGGTACCTGCCCAGTGGCGGCTACCCCCGGCCGGGCGGGGTGTCGGGGCTCAAGCACCGGCTGGTCGGCCGCGACAGCTACCTGGCGTACGCGGCGCTGCGGCGGGCCCACCGGCTCGCCGGCCGGTTGCGGGGCGGCGCCGGTGGGGATCCCCTGACGGACGGGACGGGCCCGGCAGCGGACGGCCCGGCCCGAGATCGCACGTTGGTAAGCACGCACGGAAACGGATCGGAATGACCTTCAAGATCGGCTCGCATCTGGTCGGCACCGGGGAACGCCCCTTCGTGGTGGCCGAGATGTCCGGCAACCACAACGGCGACCTGGACCGGGCACTGTCCATCGTGGACGCGGTGGCGGCCAGCGGGGCGCACGCGCTGAAGCTGCAGACGTACCGGCCGGACACCATCACCATCGACGTGGACACGCCGGACTTCCGCATCTCCGGCGGACACGAGCTGTGGGGCGGGCAGAACCTGTACCGGCTCTACGAGAAGGCGCACACTCCGTACGAGTGGCACCGGCCGATCTTCGAGCGGGCGCGCGCCCTGGGGCTGACCGTCTTCTCCTCCCCGTTCGACGCCACCGCGGTGGACCTGCTTGAGGAGCTGGACGCCCCGGCGTACAAGATCGCTTCGTCGGAGCTGGTCGACCTGCCGCTGATCCGGCTGGTCGCGGCCACCGGCAAGCCGATGGTCATCTCGACCGGGATGGCCACCCTCGCCGAGATCGACGCCGCCGTGCGGACCGCCCGCGACGGCGGTGCCGGCGGGATCGTCCTGTTGGCCTGCACCGCCTCCTACCCGGCGCCGCCGGCCGACAGCAACCTGCGCCGCATCCCGGTGCTGGCCGACGCGTTCGGCGTACCGGTGGGCCTGTCCGACCACACCCCCGGCATCGGGGTGCCGGTCGCCTCGGTGGCGCTCGGCGCCTGCTTCATCGAGAAGCACGTCACGCTGGACCGCGCCGACGGCGGGGTGGACTCCGACTTCTCCCTCAACCCGACCGAGCTGGCCGCTCTGGTGGTCGAGTCGGAGCGGGCGTACGCGGCACTGGGCGGCACGGCGGTCGGGCCGACCCCCGCCGAGCAGGAGGGCCTGCGTTTCCGGCGCTCGTTGTACGTGGTGGCGGACGTGCGGGCCGGTGACGAGGTGACCGTGCACAACGTCCGCTCGATCCGGCCGGCCGGTGGGCTCCCCCCGGTCGAGATCGACCGGGTGCTGGGCCGCCGGTTCACCGCCGACGTGGCCCGTGGCACCGCGCTGAGCTGGGACCTCGTCTGACGGTGCCGGGGCGCGCCGTGCCGATCGCCGGCGGACGGGTATACCTCTGCGTATGACCTTGGTAGCGGTGGCGGCGGGCCTGGCACTGATCGCCGTGGTGGTGATCGACGTCTGGCTCACCGTGCTGCACCCGGACGCGGAGGGACCGATCGCCCGTACGGTCCGGCGGCTGGTCTGGCGAGCCTCGTCACTGACCAGCGGCCGACGCCGCACGCCGCGCCGCACGCCGCTGGTCTGGGCGGGGCCGGTGCTGGTCACCGGCACGTTCCTCGCCTGGCTCGGGCCGCTGGTGCTCGGGGTCGCGCTCGTCGTCTGGCCGAATCTGGACGGCTACCACCGGGTCACCGGTTACGGACCGGCCGGCTTCGTCGACGCCCTCTACTACGCCACCGGGCTGCTGACCGTGCTCGGCTTCGGCGATCTCACCCCGGACACCGGCGCGCAGAAGCTGTTCGCGGTGACCGCCGCCGCCCTCGGCTTCGGCTTCTTCGCCGCGCTGGCCACCTATCTCATCGAGCTGATCACCGGGCTGACGGTCCGTAACCGGTTCGCGCTGACCATCTACGACCAGGTTCGCGGCACCGACGGGGTGGGCCTGCTCGCCCGGAGCCTGACCGACGAGGGGGTCGACGTGGCCCGCGAGCGGTGTACGGCCTGGGCGGCGAGCCTGCGGGAGGTCGACGACACCGTACGTCGGTATCCGCTTGTCGCCCTCACCTACCGGCCCCGCCGCCGGGACTACGACATCGAGCCCGCCCTGGAGCAGATCGCCGCGGTCACCGTCGCGGCCCTGCTGGCAGCCAGGTGCGATCCCTGGCGCGGCCTGCGCCCCCGGGCGGAGGAACTGGCGTACGCCCTGCTGCGCCTTCAGGACACCATCGCCAGTCGGTACCTGGGCCGTCATCTGCTGCTGGCGACCAGTGAGCCGGCGGCAGCCGACGCGGATCCCGACCAGGTTCTCCGACGCGTGCACGCGCGGCTGGTGGACGAGCTGGGGCCCCGGTTCGATCGGCCACCGGACGGCGACAGGTTCGTCGACGAGGTGCTCTCCCGGTCACTGCCCTTCCTCGCGGCGCTGCGCGGCTGGTCGGTGCTCGGGGCCACCCGCGACGGACCACCGATCGGAGTGGCCCGACCGGACGAGCCGGAGCAACCTTGACGCACGAAGCTTGCTTCGTGAATAATGGTACGTAGTTCGAGGGGGAGTACCCGACGCACTGCGCGCCACCGTCAGTACGGGCCCGGCCGATCCGGGCCCCGGTGACGCGGCCACCACACCGGTGGCCGGGGAGACCTTCGTCTTGCGACGCCGGACGCCGCGTCCGGCCGGACGAGAGGTCTTCCCGGTGTCTGTCTCCTGGTGGGTCTGGGCCCTGCTGATGCTGGCGATCGCCGTGATGCTGGCGATCGACCTGTTCCTGCACCGTGACAACCACGTCATAGGCTTCCGCGAGGCCGCGACCTGGTCGGGCATCTGGATCGCCGCCGGCCTGCTGTTCGGGGTGATCCTGTGGGCGTGGCAGGGCGGTGACGTGGCCGGCACCTACTTCGCCGGCTATCTGATCGAGAAGGCGCTGTCCATCGACAACGTGTTCGTCTTCGCGATGATCTTCGCCTACTTCGCGGTTCCCGCCGCGTACCAGCACAAGGTCCTGTTCTGGGGCGTCATCGGTGCGCTGGTGTTCCGGTTCGTGTTCATCTTCGTCGGCGCGGAACTGCTGGAGACGTTCTTCTGGACCGCGTACCTGCTCGGTGCGTTCCTCATCGTGACCGCCTACAAGATGGCGTTCCGGCACGGCGAGCAGACCCCGCCGGACCGCAACCCGGTGGTACGCCTGGTACGCCGTCTCGTGCCGACCGATCCGGCCTACCACGGCGACCGGTTCTTCACCCGGATCAACGGCAGGCGGGTCGCGACCCTGCTGTTCGTGGTCCTGATCGCGGTCGAGACCACCGATCTGATCTTCGCGATCGATTCGGTCGCGGCGATCCTCGCCATCACCACCAGCACGTTCATCGTGTGGACCGCCAACGCGTTCGCGATCCTCGGGCTGCGCAGCCTGTACTTCTGCCTCGCCGGCCTGCTCCGCCGCTTCGTGCACCTGCACTACGGCCTGGCGGTGCTGCTGGCCTTCGCCGGGGTCAAGCTCATCCTGTCCGAGACCCCGGCCGGCAAGCTGCCCATCCCGGTGACCCTGGGCGTCATCGTGGCGACGATCGCGGTGTCGATCGCCTGGAGCCTGCGCAGCACCAGCTCGCGCCCGGAAACACCGGAGCCCGCACAACTTCGGTGATGGTGCGGTCTCAGCCGGTGCCGGACACCGCACCGTCGGGGAAAGTGCGCGATCCTCGGCCGACGCGGTCGGCCCGGTCGGCCGGGTCGGCGGGGGTGAAGGCGACGGTGACGACCAGGTCGTCCAACGGCAGGGTGCGCCACAGCCAGGCGGTGCCGGGCGGCACCTCCAGGCCGTGCCGGTGCCACCAGGTGGCCACCGGCACGTCGGCGAGCTTGGCCAGACACTCCACCCGGGTCCACCGGCCCCAGAAGTCGGTGGACCCGAACCGGCGGGCCAGGGCGACAGGAGGCGCGGTGGCGGCGCGCTCGGCGTCGATCGCGACCCGCCACCCGGGCACCGGTGGGGCGTACCAGCCGACACAGCGCCCGTCGCCGAGGTGGCTGCGGGTGACGGCGGCACCCGAGTCGGCCACCGTCGCCACCCGCAGGTGCCGTGGTGCGGCGGCGAGCAGGGCGGACACCCGTTGTCCCGCGCCGTCGACGGCGCGGGACAACGGCTGCGGCAGGTCAGATCGAGGCGGCACCGTCGACCACGATGACCTGGCCGTTGATGTTCGTCTGGTCGCGCAGCAGCAATCGCACCACCGGCACCACCTCCTCCGGCTCGGTCAGCTGACCGGTCGGCGTACGACGCACGATCTGGTCGAGCTGGGTCTGGCCGAGCACCGCCGACATCTCCGAGGCGAAGAAGCCCGGGGCGACCGCGTTGACCAGCACCCGCCCACCCAGTTCCCGGGCCAGCGAGCGGGTCGCCGCGTCCATCCCGCCCTTGGTGGCGGAGTACGCGACCAGGCCGGGGAAGCCGCGCTGCGCGCAGATCGAGGTGATGTTGACGATCCGCCCGCGCCGCCCCTGGGCCAGCATCCGTCGCACCGCCAGCCGGGTGAGCTGCAACGGTGCGGTCAGGTTGGTCTCGATGATCCGGGCGATGTCGGCGGTGGCGGTGTGCACGTGCAGGCTGTCCTGCCCGACGGCCGCGTTGTTCACCAGGCCGTCGATCGGGCCGAGCCGCTCCTCGGCCGCGCGGAGGAACGCCTGCGCGGCGGCGAGGTCGGTCACGTCGACCGGGCCGACGTGGGTCCGCTCGGGGTGGGCGTCGGCGAGCTTGGCCAACTCGGGTGTGACGGTACGGGCGAAGGCGGCCACCTTCAGGCCCGATTCGAGCAGGTCGGTGACGATGGCCAGACCGAGACCGCGGGATCCGCCGGAGACGAGCACCACGGAGCTGGGCGGTACGGGGGTGGGGGTGGTGGGGTCAGACATCGCTCTTCAGGGTCTCCTTGACGGGAATCTCGGTCAGCACACGGATCCGCCGCGGGACCGCGTACTCGGGCAGCCGGTCGGCGCACCAGCGCACCAGCGTCGCCTCGTCCAACGTCGCCTCGGCGGGCACCGGCCGCCGGTCGGCCGGGCCGGTGCCGTCGGCCGGCCGGGCGGAGCCGGCCGACGCGGTGTCGCCCACGGTCGGTACCACCTCGGCCACGACCATGTGGCCGAGCAGCGGGGCCCGCCGACCGGTGACCCGGGCCCAGGCCACCCGCGGATGCGCGGTCAGCACGTCACGGACCACTCCGGCGGAGACCTTGCTGCCACCGACGTTAATCTCGTCCGCGTCGAGCCGACCGGTGATCAGCACCCGGTCACCGCTCACCTGCGCCCGGTCGCCGGTGCGAACCGGACCGTCCAGCCCGGCACCGTGGTACGGCGAGGTGATCACCAGCTCCCCGTCACGCACCCCGACCGTGGGACGGCCCGGAGCCGCCCGGTCCAGCCAGTCCACCGGGAACCCCGCCCGCCCGTCGTGCACCACGATGGCCGCGCCGACCTCGGAGGAGGCGTAGATCCAGGAGATCCGGGCCGCCGGGAACACCTCCCGCAGCCGGTCCAGGATGGTCTGGTCGACCGGTTCGCCGCCGAGGGTCAGCTGCCGCAGCGGCACCCGGGCCAGCCCGGCCGGGTCGCGGTGCAGGGCCCGCCGCCAGAAGGTGGGGGTGCCGGAGGCGGCGTCCACACCGTGCTCGGCCGCCAGTGCCGGCCAGTCGTCGAGCTGATCCGGTTCCACCACCACCAGGTGCTGCCCCGGCTGGGTCAGCGACAACGTGACCACCTGCCACCAGGCGTACGTGCCGGGGGCGTACGGGCAGAGCCAGGTCCGCGCCGGCTGCTGCCCCCGCACGGTGGTGAGCGATTCGAGGGTGTGCCCCACCCGCTTGGGCCGACCGGTGGAGCCGGAGGTCAGCAGCCACAGCCGGCCGGGCTCGGCGGTCCGCGCCGCGGGCGCCGTCGCGTCACCGGCCGGCGGGGCGCCCAGCTCGGTGACCGCGAACCCGGCGTCGCGCAGCTCCGCGCGCATCGCCGCGTCGACCCGGCTGGCGGCGCTGAGCAGCAGCTCGGTGCCGTGCACGGCGTGGTGCCGGGCGGCGGCGAGCGCGTACCGGGCCGAGTGGGCCAGCGCGGCGACGGGCTCCGGGAGAGTCAGCTCCGGCAGGTCGCGCCAGGTCAGCGTGGCACCGTCGACGACGATCCGGTTGTCCGCCCCCGCCGGACGGACGGGGGCCGGCGGGGCGGTCTCGACGCTCACTGCCGCTGCAACTCGACGAGGAAATCCAGCACGTCACCGACGGTGGCGATCCGGCGCAGCCCGGGAGCGTCGAAGTTCAGCTCCTCCCCCGTGGCGTCCTCGACCCGCAGCGCCAACTCGGAGAAGTCCAGCGACCGGAAACCAACCTCGCGCAGATCGGCGGCGTCGTCGGCGGGCAACGCCTTGCCCTGGTTCTTGAGAACCTCGCCCATGAGGTCGCGAATCTGCGTCCGACTCAATTCCTTCATGCGGCGGAGTGTACAGCCAGGTGAATCGTGATTAGGGTGCCCGGTGACCAGGTGAACGGAGCGGAAAGCGAGCGGTACGTGTTGCGTGACGCCACCGAGGACGACGTTAACCTGATGTTGTCCTGGCGCAATCAGGAAATCAACCGACAGGTCAGCAAGACCAGTCACGTCATCACCGTCGAGGAGCACCGACGGTGGTGGTCGGCGGTCCGCCAGGATCCCTCCCGCCGGGTGCTGACGTACCTGCGCGACGGCGTGCCCAGCGGCGCGGTCAGCTACTTCGACCTGCGGTTGTCCGGCCCGCGTACCGGCGGGTGGGGGTTCTACCTGGACGCCGAAGGGCTGGCCGAGCGGGGTGACACGCTGCCCGCCTGGCTGGAGGTGATGCGGGAGGCGGTCGACCACGCCTTCGACGTGCTGGCGCTGGACCGGCTCGACGGCGAGGTGCTCGCCCACAACACGGCGGTACGGCAGATGAACCGTCGGTTCCGTTTTGTGGAGGGGCCCGGCCGCCAGGAGACGCACGACGGCCGGGAAATCACCGTCATCCCCATTTCCCTGGAGCGCGCGAACCGTCGCGTTCGCTGATTCTTGGCATTCCGTCCACGCATTGTTCACGTGGCTGTCGGGTTATGTTGGCCGGCCCGGCGCGAATGTCACCGGCGCCGCCATCCGGCCCACTTCCGCTGCGGATCGCCGCCCAGCCGGACGAAGCCGTACCGCGCGCCGTCCCAGTCGCCGGGCTCGCCGGGCGCCCAGCGGGCGAAGACCACCTCCGCGTCGGCCGGCGGCCGGTCCCGGAACCACGGCACCTCGGTCCAGGTGACCTGGTGGCTGAGGTTGAACCGGAGCTGGTAGGGCACGCCGGTGGAGGCGGCGACCCGGTCCGGTGCCCGGACCCCCAGCCCGGTCACGCTGGGCACGGGCGTGCCGGCGGTCGCCAGCGGGCGGATCAACCGCTGCGCGATCACCTGCATGGTCGCCACGTTGAGCACGACCAGCGCCGCGAGCACGACCGCCAGCAGGCTGGTGCGCGCGGCCGGACGACGGATCGCCAGCACGAGCACCAGCAGCAGGCAACCGGCGATCCCGATCGCGGCGCCGACCAGGGGCCGCATCTGTCGCCACCCGTCGGTCAGGGCCATCAGGTCCGGCGCGCTGAACCCGCCCCAGCGCAGCCGCGCGCCCTCGGCCTCGGCGTGGTCCAGGCGCAGCCGGATCAGTGCCCCGCCCGCCGCGAGCAGCAGCACGGTGACCCCGAGCCGGCGCAGCAGCGGCCGGTACGCCGTGCCGAACAGCAGCCCGACGCCGACCAGCATCCAGAACGGGGCGAACACCTGCACGTAGCGGGCGTAGATGGCGTCCGGCACCCGGTCCGGCACACCGGCCAGGACGACCTCCGCGCCGACGGCGACGCCCACAGTGGTCAGCAGGGCCATCCCGAACGTCCACCGGGCGGCGGCACCGCTCCGGCGGCACACCCTGGTCACCGCCTCGGCGCCGGCCAGCCCGGCCAGCCCGAAGGTGACCACCGTCAGGTACCACAGCTGCGTACCGACCGACGCCAGCACCTGCGACAGTCCGCGGACCGAGGTGAGCGCCCGCACGGCGTTGCCGCCGGCTGGCTCGCCGAGCAGGCGCACCGTGTCGCCGAGCAGCCGTACCCCCGCCTCGTTGCCCAGCGCCGCGACCGCGACCGGCAGCACCGCCGCCAGCAGCACCGCCGGGTCCAGCCGACGGCGGACGAGAAGTGCCAGGACCAGCAGCGCGAATCCGGCGACGATCACCACGCCGCGCGAGTGCACCAGGTGAGCCGCGCCCGCCAGGGCACCGCACACCGCCGCGGCGACCGGCCCGGGTCGGTCGACCAGCCGGTGCACGGCGAGCAGCCAGGCCAGCAGCAGCGGCCCGAACACCGCGTCGGTCATCGCCACCGTGGGGTGGAAGGCCACCGCCGGCAGGGTCACCGCACCGACCGCCGCCGCCAGCGCCGCACCGGATCGCAGCCCCAACAGCCGGCGACCGAGCAGGTACGCCAGCGGCAGGATCGTCGCGTTGAGCGCCGCGTTGATCACCCGTACCAGCAGGTAGGTGTCGAGGAACTCCCGGTCCAGGAGGAAGGCCGGCGCGATCAGCAGCGGGTAGCCGATCCGGCGGAGGGTCTCGTTCTCACTGCTGAACCCCCCGGGACCGCCGGCCAGGGCGCGTGCGGTGTTGAGGTAGCTGTCCTCGTCGGTGTGCGCGAACGGCATGCCGGCGTGGCGGGCCAACCAGATCCGCCAGGCGGTCGCCAGCAGCCAGCCGCCGACCAGCAGCAGGGGCAGCAACCAGCGACGGCGGCGCCGCGACACCGACCCGCCCGGGGCCACCGTCGCGTCCGCGTGCTCGGCCCGGGTCGCCTCGACCTCGACGGTCATCGTTCCTCCCACGACACGTCCGGGCCGACGGCGGCCGTCCGCACGCACCTGGGATCCCGGTCGGGTGGAGACCCTAGTGCCCAGGTCGACGCAGCTCGGTGGGCACGGCGCAACGACCGCAGGTGTTCGCCAACCGGGTGCCGGCCATTCACCGCCGTACGACACGTGGTTAACCGCAGGGCTCGGGCCCGTTAACCCGCCGCGTCTAGCGTTCCCACCCGGCCGGCCCAGGCCGACCGCGAATCCGACACACACGGGAGCACCAAGTTGAGCGAGCTGAACGGATCGTCCATCCTCGTCACCGGGGGAACGGGTTCCTTCGGCAGGACCTTCCTGCGGCACCTCCTCGCCGATACCGATCCGGCCCGGGTGGTGGTCTTCTCCCGTGACGAACTCAAGCAGTACGAGCTGCGTCAGCAGCTCGGCGACGACCCTCGGCTGCGCTGGTTCATCGGTGACATCCGCGACCGGCACCGGCTGACCCGGGCCATGCACGGCGTGGACCACGTTGTGCACGCCGCCGCCCTCAAGCAGGTCGACACCGCGGAGTACAACCCGTCGGAGTTCATCGCCACCAACATCACCGGTTCACAGCACGTCGTCGACGCGGCGATCGAGGCCGGCGTGCAGAAGGTGGTGGCGCTCTCCACCGACAAGGCGTCCAGCCCGATCAACCTGTACGGCGCGACCAAGCTGGTCGGCGACAAGCTGTTCATCTCCGCCAACCACTACGCGGCACAGCACCCGACCCGCTTCGCCGTGGTGCGCTACGGCAACGTGGTCGGCAGCCGGGGCTCGGTGGTTCCGCTGTTCCGCCGGCTCGCCGCCGAGGGCAAGAGCCTGCCGATCACGGACAAGCGGATGACCCGCTTCTGGATCACCCTGGACCAGGCCGTGCAGTTCGTCATCGACTCGTTCGACCAGATGCAGGGCGGCGAGCTGTTCGTTCCCCGCATCCCCAGCATGCGCATCCTCGACCTGGTCGAGGCGGTCGCCCCGGACGCGACCACCCACGAGATCGGCATCCGGCCCGGCGAGAAGCTGCACGAGGAGATGATCGCCCCGGACGACAGCCGGCGGACGCTGATCGCCAAGGACCGGTTCATCGTGCAGCCGACCATCGCCACCTGGGGCTACCAGCCGCCCGTCGGCTGCGAGCCGGTGGCGGACGGCTTCGCGTACCAGTCGGACACCAACGACGAGTGGCTCACCGTGCCCCAGCTGCGTGAGATGCTCGGCATCGCGGCATGAGCGAGCACCGCGAGCGAATCATCAGGCTCGGCGGCTCCGTGCCTCATGGCGGCACGCAGCGCAGCGGAGTGCCGTCATGAGTTCTTTCCTGCCGTACGGACGCCAGTCGGTGACCGACGACGACGTGGCCGCCGTGGTCGCCGCCCTGCGCAGCGACTGGCTCACCACCGGCCCGGAGGTGGCCGCCTTCGAGGCGGACATCTCGGCCTGGGCCGGTGGCGCCGGGGTGGCGACGGTCTCCAACGGCACCGCCGCGCTGCACGTGGCGTACGCGGCGGCCGGTGTCGGCCCCGGCGACGAGGTGGTCGTGCCGCCGATGACGTTCGTGGCCACCGCCAGCAGCGCGGTCGCCCTCGGTGCCCGGATCGTCTTCGCCGACGTGCAGGAGGAGACGTTCACCCTGGACCCGGCGGCGGTGGCCGCGGTGACCACCGAGCGGACGAAGGTCGTCGCCGCGGTGGACTACGCCGGTCACCCGGCCGACTACGACGCGCTGCGGACCGCGCTCGACGGCGGCGACGCGCTGCTGCTCGCCGACGCGGCCCACTCGATCGGCGCCACCTACCGGGGCCGGCCGGTGGGATCACTTGCCGACCTGACCACGTTCTCGTTCTTCCCGACCAAGAACCTGACCACCGCCGAGGGCGGCGCGGTCGCCACCACCGATCCGGGGTTGCTCAAGCGGGCCCGCCGGTTCCGCAACATCGGGCTGGTCCGGGAACCGGACGAACTTCGGTGGCCGGACGAGGGCGGCTGGCACCAGGAGGTGCACGAGTTCGGCCTGAACTACCGGCTGCCGGACGTGTTGTGCGCGCTCGGCCGCAGCCAGTTGCGCCGCCTGGACGCCTTCCTCGCCCGCCGCGCCGAACTGGTGGCCCGCTACGACGAGGCGCTCGCGGAACTGCCCGGCGTGCTCATCCCCGGCCGACGCGACTGGGCGGCACCGGCCTGGCACCTGTACCCGATCCGGGTGCTCGACGGCCGCCGCCGCGAGATCTACGAACGGATGCGCGCCGCCGGCATCGGCGTACAGGTGAACTACATCCCCGCGCACTGGCACCCGGCCTTCGCCGATCTCGGCTACCGGCGCGGCAGTTGTCCCGTGGCGGAGGCCTTCTACGCCCAGCAGTTGTCGCTGCCGCTCTACCCTGGACTACGCGACGCCGACCAGGAGCGCGTCATCGACGCGTTGGCCGCGGCCCTGCGCGGCACCTCGCTCCGGCCCGCCGCCTGAAGGAAAGCCCGATGCACCACGCCAACCACTTCTACGGTCACGCCCACGTGCTGGCCCGCTACGCCGGGCTGGGTGACGGCCATCCACCCCGGATCAACGGGTACGTCCAGCACGGCTGGAACATCGGCGACGGCCTCGCCCCCGGTCACCCGTACGCCGAGCGCACGCCGAGCCTGCTCTGGTCGGAGCAGACCCGGCGGCGGGCCTGGTCGGTCGGACGGCGCAACGTCACGGTGATCGGGGCCCCGTTCGTCTACCTGCTGGCCATGCGGCCGGAGGAGGAATCACCGCCGCACCGGGAGGGCACCATCTGGTACCCGTTCCACGGCTGGGAGGGCCAGCACGTCAAGGGCGACCACAAGGAACTGATCGCCCGCATCCGGGACACCGAACCCGGCCCGGTGACCGTCTGCCTGTACTGGCACGAGCACCGGATGCGGCGGGTACGCCGGCTCTACGAGAACGCCGGCTTCCGGGTGATCTGCCACGGCTACCGGGGACACTGGTGGAAGGACACCGACCCAGAGTTCCTGGACCGCCAGCTCGCCGAGCTGCGCCGCCACCGCCGGGTCGCCTCCAACCGGCTGACCAGCGCCATCTTCTACGGCATCGCGGCCGGTTGTGAGCCGGCGGTGTACGGCGACCCGATGGTGCTGGCCGACGAGGACCCCACCTTCGGCGGCACCGCCCGGATCCGCCGGCAGTGGCCGCAACTGCACGGCGAGCAGGTGCACCTGCCGACCGCCGTCGAGATCGCCCACGCCGAACTGGGCACCGACCACCGCCACCCGCCCACCGCGTTACGGGAGCTGCTGGGGTGGGCGTACCCGCAGGAGGAGACGACGTGACAACCGAGACGGCGTCAGCGGTGACGCTGCCCGGCGGCGAGATGCTCGCCTGGTCCGACCGGACGGATCCAGCCGACGACGGCCCCCTCGCCGCGTTGGTCGCCCGCCTGGTGCCGGCCGGTGCCCGGGTGCTGCTGGCCGGACCGCACGGTCCGGCGCTGCTCGACGCGCTGGCCCACACCCGGCTCACCTGCCTGCTGCGCGGCTACCCGGACGCGACAGCGGTCGCCGGTCGGGTGGACCGGGTCCTGGTGACCGGCCCGCGGGGCCTGCCCGCCGGCGAGGAGTACGACGTGGTGATCGCCGGTGCCGGGCTGGACGCGATCGAGTCGGTCGAGGGTGACCCGCTCGGCTGGGACGCGCTGCTGGCCCGCCTGGTGGCGGCCGTCCGACCCGGCGGTGACCTGCTGCTACGGCTGGACAACCCGCTCGGCGTGCACCGGCTGGTCGCCGCCGAGAGCTGGTACGCCGGCCGGGGCGACGCCGAGTGGACCGTCGGTGGTGTGCTCGACGCCGCCCGTCCCGCCAACCTGGCGCAGGTACGCGAGCGGCTGACCGCCGCCGGGATGCGTGCCCGCACCTGCTACGCCGGGTATCCGCGGCCCGACCTGACCACCGCGCTGCTGGCTGTCGACGAGCTGGCCCGGCGCACCACGAGCGGGCTGTTCGACGCGGTGCTGCACGCCGCCTGCACCGACGGGTACACCGGCCGCTTCGTCCTCGCCGACCCGGCCCGGCTGGCCGTGGACGCCCTGCACGCCGGTCGCGCCGCCGACCTGGCCCCGTCCTGGCTGGTGCTCGCCCGCCGGCCGGCCACCGAGCCGGGCGGTGCCGACGACGACGCCGGTGACCCGCTGCCGCACCTCGGCCGGCCGGAGGACCCGCCGCCCGGGGGCGGACCCGACCGGCTGCCGGTGGCGTTCGTCGCCGACCCGACGGCGGGCGGCACGGTGGTCGAGGTGCGGGACGGGCCACCGGGCTGGCACTGGTACCGGACCGGCGTCACCGTGCCCACCGCGTCGGCCGACGCACCGGACGCCGGTCGTGAGCCGGTCCACCGCGACCCGGCCGCCCCCGACGGACCGGTGCCGGACGGGCGTCTGCTGCGCAGCCTGCTGCTCGACGGATGCCTGCGGCGCGACACGGCACTGCTGCGCCGGCTGCTCCGTGGTTACGCCGACTGGCTCGACGGCCAGGCCGAGCAGGGACGGCTCGCCGGGGCGGTGGCCCTGGCCGGGGCGGACGACCTGGTCGTCGACGGTGACCGCTGGGGAGTGCTCGACCGGGGCTGGCGGGCCGACGCCCCGTTGCCGGTCGACGTGGTGCTGGCCCGGACGCTGTGGCGCTTCGCCGCCGACCTGCTCACCGGCGGGTACGCCCACCCGTGGACCTCCACGCTCGACGTGACGGGGCTGACCGTGCTGCTGGGTGGGGTCGCCGGACGCGACTTCGACCGGGCCGTCGTCGAGGCCGCGACGGAGAAGGCCGCGACGGCCGAGGTCAGCCCGACCGACCCGCCGCCGGGCCCGCGCAGCTACCAGCAGCTGCGCGAGGCGTGGCTGCGCCAGCGGGAGGAGAACGCCCGGCTGAGCGCGCTGCTCAAGTGGACCGAGAACCTGCTCACCTCGCGCGAACGTGCGCTGCGCCGGGCCGAAGCGAAGCTGAACCTGCTGAGCGGTTCGCTCAGCTACAAGGTCGGGCGGCTGGCCCTGACCCCGGCCCGGATGGCCAAGCGCGGTGCCCGCGCCGCCAAACGCCGGGCCCGCACCGCCATCGCCGTGAAGCAGGAAGGACCGGAATGACGGACCGTATCGTCGGCATCGTGCAGGCGCGGATGGGTTCGTCCCGGCTGCCCGGCAAGGTGCTGCGTCCGCTGGCCGGGCGCAGCGTGCTCGGCCGGGTGGTCCGGGCCGCCCAGGACAGCGGCGTACTGGCCGACCTGGTGGTGGCGACCAGCAGCGACGTCAGTGACGACGCGGTCGTCGCCGAGTGTGACCGGCTCGGCGTCGCCTGGCACCGGGGCCCCGTCGACGACGTGCTGACCCGCTTCGTCGGCGCCCTGGACGCCCGTCCCGCCGACGCGGTCATGCGGTTCACCGCCGACTGTCCGCTGCTGGACCCGGAGATCGTCAGCCTGGTCGCCTCGGTGTACCGGGCCGTGCCGGGGCTGGACTACGCCAGCACGTCGATCGCCCGTACCCTCCCCCGCGGTCTGGACGTCGAGATCATCCGGGCGGACGCGCTGCGTACCGTCGACCGGCTCGCCACCGACCACCACCGGGTGCACGTGACCTCGTACGCGTACGCGCATCCGGAGGTGTTCCGGGTGCTCGGCGTGACCCTCACCCCGGACCGCTCGCAGCTGCGCCTCACCCTCGACACCGAGCGCGACTGGGAGCTGGTCCGCGCGGTGGCCGACCACTTCGGTGACGTCAGCGTGCCGTTGGCCAAGCTCGCCGACTGGCTGGACGGGCAGCCCACCCTGCGGGCGCTCAACGCCGACGTCCGGCAGAAGCGGTTGGAGGAGCGCTGAGCAGGTTACGTGTCGGGCTGCGTTGCGACGCCGGGCCGCTACGCGGTGTCGGGCACCTGGTTCGCTGTCTCGCGCTCGGCGAGGAGTTCCAGGCCCGGGGCGCCACCGTCGAGGTCTTCGGCACCGTCGACGGCGTCGGGTGGGCGGCCGACCAGCTCACCGCCCGGGGCATCGCGTCGCACCCCGGCGCGGACACCCCAGACGAGTTGGTCGCCGCCGCCCGCCGCCACGACCTCGACGTGCTGGTCCTCGACTCCTACGAGCTGGATCCCGCCGGTGCGGGGGCGCTGCGGGCCGCCGGGGTGCTGACGCTGGCCATCGTCGACGGGGACACCCGGGGACAGGACGCCGACCTCTACCTCGACCAGAACTTCGCCACCGACCTGGCGGTGCCGGCGGGCCGGCTGCTCGCCGGCAGCGGGTACGCCCTGCTGCGTGCGGGCGTCCTGGCCGCCCGGCCGGCGGCCCCGCGCCCGGCGGTGACGGTCGATCCCCCCTCGGTGCTGGCCTTCTTCGGCGGCACCGACGCGGTCGGCGCGGCACCGGTGCTGACCGAGGTGCTGCTGTCGACCGGCCGGCCGATGGAACTCACCGTCGTCGTCGGCCGACCCGAACTGGGCGAGCGGATAGCTGGGCTGACGCCCGGCCCCGGGCAGTCGTTGCTGCCGGTGCCGCCCACCGGCACGCTGCCGGCCCTGATCGCCGCGGCGGACCTGGTGGTCAGCGCGGCCGGCACCTCCACCTGGGAACTGTGCTGCCTCGGGGCGCCGTCGGCGCTGGTCTGCGTGGTGGACAACCAGCGCGAGTCGTACCACCGGGTGGTCGCCGCCGGGCTGGCCGCCGGTCTCGGTGAGCTGCCCGCGCTGGCCGGTGACCCGGCGGCGGTCCGCGCCGCCACGGACACCCTGGCGGGGCTGCTCGACGACGGGGCCCGCCGGGCGGAGCTGTCCGCACGGGCCTGGGCCACGGTGGACGGGCGCGGGCGGGAACGGGTGGTGGACGCGGTGCTGGACGCGCTACGGCACGTCGCGGCTGGCCGCCCAGCGCAGTGACAGGCCCCGCGCGGCGCGGTCGGTGTTGATCTGCATCATGCTGCCGAGGATCGTCGCCCGGTCGACCACGATCGCGGTGCCGTCGAGCGTGTAGGTGGTCCGGTCGCTGATCAGCACGGCAGCACCCGGTGCGTCGTCGAGGTGTGCCGCCAGCGCCATGTCGAGGACGCCGGGCCGGATCGTCTCGGTCGCCCGGGCGACCGAGACCCCACCGGCGGCGAGCGCCTCGTACAGCGACGTCGTGGTGAAGTCCACCTCGCGCAGACCGGCCGCGTGTGACGCGCGTACCCACGAGACCTGGTGCACGGCGCGACGGCCAGCGAACGCGCGCACCCGCTCCAGTCGCAGCCCGGAATCGGTGACGCCGGCCCGCAGCGCCCCGGCGATCCGCGCCGGCAGCCGACGCACCGCCCGGCCGACGACGGTGGTGCGCACCTCGTGGCCCTGATCCCGCAGGTCGTCGGCGAAGCTGCGCAGCGAGCCCAGCCGGTACGCCAGGTGTGGCGGGGTGACGAAGGTGCCCCGGCCGGGTTGCTGCTCGATCAGACCCTCGTCGCTGAGCTGCCGCAACGCCTGCCGCAACGTCATCAGCGTGACACCGTAGGCGGCGCTGAGGTCGCGTTGGGACGGCAGCGCCTCGCCGGGCCGGTAGTCCCCAGCGCGGATCTTGGCGGCCAGGTCGGCGGCGATGGTGCGGTACCGCGCCGTGGGCGCGTCCTGCCCGGTAGCCATGCCGCCGCCCGCCCCCTAACCTCCGGCGTCCGCCGTTGTCCGTGCCGGCACGCCGTCCAGCGCCGCGCGCAGTGACCGGACGAATCCGGCGGTCGACGCCGGGCCGGCACCGTCGAGCAGGCGTCGCATCAGCGCCGCGCCGACGATCACACCGTCGGCGTCCCGCGCCGCGGCGGCCGCCTGCGCCGGTGTCGAGATGCCGAATCCCAAGAATACGGGCCGGTCCGTGACGCCCCGCAGGCGCCGCGCGAGTGCGGCGGCCGAGGCGGCGAGGTGCTCCCGTTCGCCGGTGATCCCCATCAGGGAGACCGCGTAGACGAAACCACGGCTACGCTCGGCGATCTCCCGCAGCCGGTGCGTGGGCGTGGCCGGTGACACCAGCAGCGCGAGGTCGACGTTCGCGGCCCGGGCGGCCCCGCTCGTCGCCCCGGCCTCCTCCAGCGGCAGGTCGGGCACGATCAGGCCGTGGACGCCCGCCTCGGCCAGGGACCGGCAGAACCGGCCCGCGCCACGGCGCAGGGCGAGATTCGCGTACGTGCTGACCACGACCGGCACCCCGATCCGGTTCCTCGACAGGTCGGCGAGGACGCCATCGGTGGTGGCGCCCCGGGCCAGCGCGACGTCGGACGCCTCCTGGATGGTGACTCCGTCGAGGGTGGGGTCGGAGAAGGGGATGCCGACCTCGATCGCGTCGGCCCCGGCGTCGGCGATCGCACGCAGGTGGTCGGTCCAGTCCGGGGTGACTCCCCCGGTGAGGTACGGCATGAGCAGCTTGCGTCCACGGTCGCGCCGCAGCCGGGTCTCGAGCGTGTTCACCGCGTCACCTCGTCGCCCAGGTACGTGGTCAGGGTCGCGATGTCCTTGTCGCCGCGGCCGGAGAGCGTCACGAGCACGCTGCTGCCAGTGGGTAGCTCGGTGGTGCCGGCGGCCCGGACGACCCAGGCGAGCGCGTGGGCGGACTCGATCGCCGGGACGATGCCCTCGGCGCGGGCCAACCGGACCGCCGCCGCCAGTGCCTCCTCGTCGGTGGCGGTGACGTACTCGGCCCGGCCGAGATCGCGCAGGTGGGCGTGCTCCGGACCGACTCCGGGGTAGTCCAGGCCCGCCGCGACGGACCGCGCCTCACGGATCTGGCCCTGCTCGTCCTGGAGGAACAGCGACTGGAATCCGTGCAGGACGCCGACCTCACCCAGCGCCGCGCCGGCGCCGCCCGCCGCCTCGACCCCCACCAGGCGGGCCGGCGTCTCCACGAAGCCGGCGAAGGTACCGGCGGCGTTGGAGCCACCACCGACGCAGGCGACGACCTGATCAGGTGTGCCGGCCGACAACTGCTCGGCGCACTGGTGTCGCGCCTCCTGGCCGATGACCGCCTGCAGCTCGCGCACCAGCCACGGGTACGGGTGCGGCCCGATCACCGAGCCCACGCAGTAGTAGGCGTCCTCGGTGACGCTCACCCAGTGGCGCATCGCCTCGCTTGTCGCGTCCTTGAGGGTCCGGCTGCCCGAGCGCACCGGCACGACCTGTGCGCCGAGCAGCCGCATCCGGAACACGTTGTGCGCCTGCCGCTCGACGTCGCGCTCGCCCATGAAGACCGTCACCGGCAGGCCCAGCAGGGCACCGGCGGTGGCGGTGGCGACGCCGTGCATGCCCGCGCCGGTCTCGGCGATCAGTCGCCGCTTGCCCATCCGGCGCGCCAGCAACGCCTGACCCAGCACATTATTGATCTTGTGAGAGCCGGTGTGCGCCAGGTCCTCACGCTTGAGCAGCACCGTCACGCCGAGTTCGGCGGACAGTCGCAGAGCCGGGGTCAGCGGGGTCGGTCGGCCCGCGTACCTCGACAGCAGCCACGCCAGGTCACCCCGGAAGCCCGGATCCGCCCACGCCTCGGCGAAGGCGGCCTCGACCTCCTCGCAGGCGGGGATCAGCGGCTCGGGCACGAACCGGCCACCGTGGCGCCCGAACCGACCGGCCACGGGCGCGCCGGTCGGGTCACGCAGGTCCAGAGCCTCCACGACAACCTCCTATTGTTCTATAACTCATGGCGACAGTTATAGAACAGTTCCGCCGGGGTGTGCAAGGGAGTTCCACCGACACGCCCACTCGACCCGCGCGGACCGGCATGGCGCTAGGACAGGTGTGCTAACTCGCTGCTAGGGTGGGGGCATGTCGCAGACCGCGTACCAGCCGTCGATGCTGGAGGTCACCGACGCGGCGCCCACCCTCGGTCCGCTGGCCGGGCAGCCGCGCCGGCACCCGTTGAGCCGGGGCGGCTGGCTCGATCACCTGCCCGGCTGGGTGCGCGGCTCCGACCAGGTGCTCGACGTGCTGCTACGCGAGGTGCCGTGGCGGGCCGAGCGACGCACCATGTACGACACCGAGGTCGACGTCCCCCGGCTGCTCAGTTGGTACGGTGCCGGCCGGCCACTACCGCACCCGGTGCTCACCGCCGCCCGCGCGGCACTGACCCGCCACTACGCCGACGAACTCGGCGAGCCCTTCGTCACCGCCGGCATGTGTCTCTACCGCGACGGCCGGGACAGCGTCGCCTGGCACGGCGACACCCAGGGCCGCTCCGCCCACACCGACACCCTGGTCGCCATCGTCTCCTTCGGCTCGCCCCGCCACCTGCTGCTGCGCCCCCGCGGCGGCGGCACCAGCCTGCGTCTTCCGCTCGGTCACGGTGACCTGGTGGTGATGGGTGGCTCCTGCCAGCGCACCTGGGAACACGCGATACCGAAGACCGCCCGCCCGGTCGGCCCCCGGGTCAGCGTCCAGTTCCGCCCGGCCGGCGTCGCCTGAGCGACCCCGCAGCCGCTCCACCGTCCTGAGCATGGGCGAGCCCGCTCCCGCCGGGAAACGGGCTCACCCTCAGCGACCTGATTGGCGCGTTCCGCTCAGACCGCGTGCCCTAGAACTGCGCGAAGAAGCGCCACACCTCGCCCTTGGTCCAGGTCCTGGCGCCGCTGTCGCCGCCGCCGTCGACCGGGCCGGGGGTGTGACCGCCGTCGAACGCGGCCCACTGCACGGGATAGCCGGCCCGGCATCCCGAGTAGCCGGTGGTGATGTGCGTCCGGCTGCCCGCCGCCGGCTCCGGCGGGTTCTGCGGGGTGCAGCCGTTGTTACGGACGAACCTGTCCCGCAACGACCGCCCGCTGGTGATGTTGTCGGAGATGCCGTGGATGCCGAAGTACGCGATCGGCTCGGTGCCACCACTGCACCCGCTCAGCTCCCGGGGAGCGCCGTAGACCGCGACGGCCCGGAAGACGCCGGCGCGGGCACAGGCGAGGGCGTAGCTCATCGCCCCGCCGTAGCTGAACCCGAGGGCGAAGCGCTGCGACGTGTTGACGCACAGGTCGCTCTCGATCCGACGGATCATGTCGTCGACGAAGGTGACGTCCTCGCCGCCGGAGTTGGCCCAGCCGTTGCCGATGCCCTGCGGCGCGACCAGGATCGCGCTGTTGTTCGACTGCTCCTGCTGCCCGTAGTAGGCCCAGGCCGCCCCGTCGGCTCCACCGTAGGCGACATCGCCGGCGGTGCCGCCCCACCAGTGGAACGCGAACATCAACCGGTATCGGGTGTTGCTGTTGTAGTTCGCGGGGAGCCGCAGGATGAAGGTGCGACTCTGGCCGCCACTCTGGATGGTGTGCGTACCGTTGCCCAGCGTCGGCGTCCGGCCGCATCCCGCGCCCGGATCACCGGTGGGTGGTGGCGACGTGGGGCCGCCCCCGCCGTCGACCCGGGCCAGTTGCCACTGCTGGTTGGCGCCGTTCCAGTCGGCGTACTGCACGATGTTCGCGCCGTCCGCGGTGGAGGCACCCTGCACCTCGACGACCTTGTTGCTGTGCCGGCTGATCAACCGGACATGACCACCGTCCGAGTCGGCCAACCGGAACTGCTGGTTGGTGCCGTTGTGATCCGACCACTGCACGACCGCGGCACCATCGGCGGTCGACGCGTTCGACACATCCAACACCTTGCCCGAATGCCGCGACTTCAACCGGTAGTAGCCGCCGCCGGAATCCACGAACTGCCACTGCTGGTTCGCGCCGTCGTTACGGGTCCACTGGCTGATCCGCGCACCGTCGTTGGTCGCCAGACCGTACACGTCCAACGCCTTGCCACTGTTGCGGTTCACCAACACGTACCAGGCGTTGGGGTCCACGGTCGCCGCCGCCGCGGGCGCCGCGTTGACCGCGACGAGGCTGCCGGCCACCAGGACGGCCGCACCGACCGCCGCCACGACCGACCGCCGTCGACGCCTTGGAGGAGAGGCGGGACGAACCTCACCATTCATTGATCCACTCCTTCGACTAGGACCACGCGCGGTCGGGAGGGGACGCGCGTTGTCGCAGGCACCGACGGTGTGGATGGTGGTGTCGACGCGTCGGGCCGCCAGCGAGCAAGCCCAACGTATCGTCATAATACGTCATACGTCAATGACGGATGTCGATGGATTGCGGCGTGCCGGACGGTCGCGTCCGGCACGCCGGGTGCGGAACAGGCAGCTACTCGCGGTCGATCTGGTGCCCCACCACGGCTGGGCCGAGCATGACGGCGAAGCCGGAACCGTCGCGGCGCGGGTCGGCCGCCGGCAGCTCCACCGCCTCACCGTTGACCGTCGAGCCGACCGGCCGCGGACCGACCCAACCGACCACCACGTCGGTCTCACCCTTGAGGAACCGATGGGCCCGCACCCCGCCGGTCGCCCGCCCCTTCGCCGGGTACGCCGACAGCGGCGTCACCTTGACCGTCGCACCGGTCGAGGTGACCACCATCGGCTCACCGTGCTCCGGATCGTCGGTGCGGACCGCACCGAAGAACACCACCCGCGCTCCGGACGGCAGGGCTATCCCGGCCATCCCGCCGCCCTTGAGCCCCTGCGGCCGGATCGTCCCGGCGGCGAACCGCAGCAGCGAGGCCCCGCTGGTCAGGAAGGCGAGCGTCTCGGCACCGTCGACCAGCCAGGTCGCCCCGACCACCTCGTCGCCGTCGCGCAACCCGATCACCTCGAACTCGTCGGATCGCACCGGCCAGTCCGGGGCACAGACCTTCACCACACCCTGCCGGGTACCGAGCGCCAGACCCGGTGAGCCCTCGGCGGCAGCGCCGAGCGGCGCCAGGCCGACCACGGTCTCCCCCGGCTCCAACGGCACCAGCTCGGCGGCGGACATCCCGCCGCGCAACGACACCGTGCCAGCCTGCTCCGGCAACACCGGCAGCGGCAGCACGTCCACCTTGAACGCCCGGCCGGCACTGGTCACCAGCAGCACCCGCCCCCGGGCGGTGGAGTGCACCACGGCGCGTACCGCGTCGTGCTTGACCCGGCCGTGCCGGCGGCGCCCCTCGGCGGCCTCCTCCGACTCGGCCGCGGTACGGGCCACCAACCCGGTCGCCGACAGGATCACCTGGCACGGGTCGTCGGCCACCTCCAGCGGCCCGGCCGGCGCGGACGCGGCCAGCACCTCCTTGAGGTCGCCGTCGACGAGCGTCGTCCGCCGGGGCGCGGCGAACTGCTTGACCACGGCGGCCAACTCGTCCGAGACGACCTTCTTGAGCACGTTCTCGTCGTCGAGGATGGTCGACAGCTCGGCGATCTCGGCCCGCAGCTTCTGCTGCTCGGCCTCCAGCTCCAGCCGGTCGTACTTGGTCAGCCGGCGCAACGGAGTGTCCAGGATGTAGTTCGCCTGGATCTCGGAGAGCTTGAACTGGCGCATCAGGCCGCTGCGGGCCGCCTGGGCGTCCTCGCTGCCCCGGATCAGCTTCACCACCTTGTCGATGTCAAGCAGGGCGATCAGCAGACCGTCGACCAGGTGCAGCCGCTCCTCCCGCTTGCGCTTGCGGTACGCGCTGCGCCGGGTCACCACCTCGTAGCGGTGGGCCAGGAACACCTCCAGCAGCTCCTTGAGCCCCAGGGTGCGCGGCTGCCCGTCGACGAGCACCAGGTTGTTGACGCCGAAGGACTGCTCCAGCGGGGTCAACCGGTAGAGGTCGGCGAGCAGTGCCTGTGGGTTCACGCCGACCTTGCACTCGATGACCAGCCGGGTGCCGCTCTCCCGGTCGGTGAGGTCCTTGACGTCGGCGATCCCGGTCAGCCGCTTGGTCTTGGTCACCTCGTTGGTGATGGCCGCGATGACCTTCTCCGCGCCGATGCCGTACGGCAACTCGACAACCGTGATGGCCTGCCGCCCCCGGCTGCCCTCCAGCGGCCCGATCTCCACCTTGCCGCGCATCCGCACCACGCCCCGGCCGGTCTCGTACGCCCGGCGCACCTCGTCCAGGCCGAGCAGCATGCCGCCAGTGGGCAGGTCGGGACCGGGCACGAACTCCATCAGCTTGTCGAGGGTGGCGTTCGGGTGCCGGATCAGCCACCGGGCCGCCGCGACGACCTCGCCCAGGTTGTGCGGGATCATGTTCGTCGCCATCCCGACCGCGATCCCGGCGGCACCGTTGACCAGCAGGTTCGGGAAGGCCGCCGGCAGCACCGTGGGCTGGGTCAGCGAGCCGTCGTAGTTGGGCTCGACGTCGACGGTGTCCTCGCCCAGCTCACCGACGAGCAGCATCGCCTCCCGCGACATCCGCGCCTCGGTGTATCTCGCCGCGGCCGGGCCGTCGTCCGGGCTGCCAAAATTTCCATGCCCGTCGATGAGTGGCGCGTTCAGCGAGAAGTCCTGCGCCAGCCGGACCATCGCGTCGTAGATCGCGCCGTCGCCGTGCGGATGGTACTTGCCCATCGCGTCCCCGACGATCCGGGCGGACTTCACATGCGCCCGGTCCGGGCGGTGGCCCTGCTCGTACATCGACCAGAGGATGCGTCGGTGTACCGGCTTGAGGCCGTCGCGGGCGTCGGGCAGGGCCCGGGAGTGGATGACCGAGAAGGCGTACTCCAGGTAGGAGTCGGACACCTCGGTGGTCAGCGGGTTGTCGATGATCCGCGCGCCGGCCCGGTCGAACGCGGAATGGTCGACCTTCGTCTCCTTGCGGCGTGCCATGGCTCAGCTTTCCTTCCGAGAGACCCGATGGTCAGGCGTCGATGGCGTCACGGTCGACCCGATCGGCGGAGTCGATCAGCCAGTTGCGGCGCGGTTCGACCTTCTCCCCCATCAGCAGTTCGAGGATCCGCTCGGCGGCGTCCACGTCGTCCAGGGTGATCCGGCGTACCGCGCGGGTGGCCGGGTTCATGGTCGTCTCCCACAACTCGTCGGCGTCCATCTCACCGAGACCCTTGAACCGGGGCACCGGGGTGACGATCTGCTTGCCGGCCTTCTCGAACCGGCGCATCGTCGACTCCATCTCCGCCTGGGTGTAGGTGTAGACGGTCTCCGGGTTGCGCCCCTTTGTCGTGATCTTGTGCAACGGTGGCATGGCGGCGTAGAGCCGGCCGGCCTCGATCAACGGTCGCATGTACCGGGCGAAGAGGGTGATCAGCAGCGTCCGGATGTGTGCGCCGTCGACATCGGCGTCGGCCATGATGAGCACCCGTCCGTAGCGCAGCGCCGACAGGTCGAAGGTGCGCCCCGAGCCGGCGCCGAGCACCTGCACGATCGCCGCGCACTCGGCGTTGTCGAGCACCTGCTGAAGGCTGGCCTTCTGCACGTTGAGGATCTTGCCCCGAATCGGCAGAAGTGCCTGGTACTCGGAGGTACGGGCGACCCGGGCGCTGTTGTGCACGAACACGCCCGCTTCCAGTGCGAAGTTGTGGTAGCCATCGACTGTCAGGTCATAGACGTCCGCCGTCTCGTCGAGCACTTCGACGGACACCACACGGTGGTTGACCAGAGCAGCAGCCTCACGAAGCCGGGTGTAATCCCCGTCGTAAAGCGTGAGGAGCCGGTCGAAGCGAAGCCCGGTACGGGCGGACTTCAAGCGCTCAGCCTCGTAGGACGCCGCGAGTTCACCATCGTGCAGCGCAAGCATCGGCGCGAGTCGGCGCAGCGCGGCCAGCCGCCTCCCTTCCTGCTGACGGCTCACCCGGTCCGCACGCGGCACGTCGGCCACGTAGCGCAGCCGTCCGGCCTGCACCTTGGCAAGGTGGCCATTCTTTGGATCGGCCATCCGCTGCTTCATCCGGCGAGAGTGGCGCTCGCCGAACTCCCGGTTGTTCTCATGCCAGGCCACGACCGCGTTGCGTTGCCGATCCCGTTCGGCGGGATCGGAGAACTGCTCGACGGTCTTTCGGGAACGCCACGCACGCAGCTCGGAGTCCTGCCATTGCCGAACGGAACGCTCCCGCCACTCCGCGCGCCGCGCGGGGTCGGTGAAGTACAGCCGAGCCCGCTCCGCAGCGGCCGCTCGGTGCTCCGGATCCGACCAGTAGCCTGCCTGCCGTTCCCTCATGCGGTCGGCGTAAGCGAACCGTTCGTCTTCGCTCAGCGCGGCGTACCAGTCCTGGAACCCCTGCTCGACCTTGGCTCGGAACGCGGGTGACTCGTTGAGTGCGAAAAGCCGAGCCAGGCACGCCTCTCGGAAGGCGGGGTCGCGCCACTGAGCGGTGAGCATCGCCGACTTGAACTCCCGGCCGCCGTTCTCGAACCACTCACGCCACCCGGCCTGGACGTGCTCGCCCATCATCGCGGCGTGCAGCGCCGAATGATCGGCCCAGGTCATCCGCTTGATGTTGCGCGGGTCGTTGTTGCGCTTGTCGATGTCGATGTGGTGCCGGACCCTGCCGTTGGCGGCGCTGTCCCTGCCGTTTCTAAGGTTCCACGCGTCGGCGAGGTAGTGGGTGTAGACCCACTCATCTTTGTCGTTCATCCAGACCCGCTCGTACCCTTGCAGCTTCTGTCCGGCCGCCTTGTTGGACAGGCTGCGGTAGAGCGGCATGAGGGAGTCGCCAGGCATCAGGGCGTCGGCACGGCGGTAAGAGCCGTCACGGAGCCGGAACCGGTGATCGGGTGTGCATCTGACCGACTCGCCGTTGTCGAGGGTGACCCGCACCAAAGGTGCACCCCGCTTGGTCACACGCGGCTCGACCAGAGGTGCTATCACCACTCGGCCGGCCTTGTTCGTGGTGTAGCCGAAGTGGGTTACACCCTGCTGCCAGTCATTCGCCAGATCGGCGAACGAGCGGCTCATGCCGGAGGCCAGCGCGACCATGGTGTCGCCCGTAAAGCACCCGAGGGCGCTGTCCCCTTCGACAATGAACAGCTCGCTGCGGTCCACCCCGGTGGCGCGGCAGTCGACGAGTTTGGCGGGCATGGCCGCGCCTTCGAGGGCGGTCTTGCGGCGGGCCGCGTCCTTCTGCTGCTTCTGGGTGAGGCGCACCCGGGACGCGTCGACGATCTTCTGCAGGACGGTACGCGCCTCGGTGCGGGTCTTGCGGTCGTCCAGCCAGGACTTGACGTGCTGCTCCACCAGAGCCTGCACGACCTTCGTGATGCCGGCGGTGGAGAGTTCGTCCTTGGTCTGCGAGGTGAACTGCGGCTCGGGCACCCGTACGTGCACCACCGCCGTCATCCCCTCCAGGACGTCGTCCAGCGTGGGCGCGTCCTCCTTGGCCTTGAGCAGGCCCCGGGTGGTGCGTACGGCGTCGGCGAGGGTACGCGCCAACGCCCGCTCGAAGCCCTTGCGGTGGGTGCCGCCGTGGGCGTTGCGGATGGTGTTGGTGAAGCACTCGACCGTGCGCTCGTAGCCGGTGCCCCAGCGGAAGGCGATCTCGACCTCGGCCCGGCGCTGCACGTTCGACTGCATGACGCCGTTGGCGTCGGCGGCGTTCTCCCGGTACGTCCCCTCGCCGGTGACCAGCAGGGTGCCGGAGACGGGCCGGTCGCCGGCCGGTGCGAGGAACTCCACCATGTCGGTGAGGCCGTTGGGGTAGTGGAAACGCTCCTCGGTGGATTCTTCCGTGGTGCGGTTGTGCAGCGTGTAGCCGACGCCGGGGACCAGGAACGCGGTGTGGCGCAGCTTGGCCCGCACCGCGTCGTGGTCGAGGGTGGCGCCGGTCTCGAAGTAGCGGGGGTCGTGCCAGTAGCGGATCGAGGTGCCGGTGCGGCGGCCGCGCTTCATGGCGCCGACGACCTGGAGCCCGGGGCCGGGGGTGAACGGCGCGTCGGGGCCGTCGCCGTCGAAGACGCCGGGCACCCCGTGCCGGAACGACATGGCGTGCACCTTGCCGCCCCGACGCACGGTGACGTCGAAGCGGCGGGACAGCGCGTTGACCGCCGAGGCACCCACGCCGTGCAGGCCGCCGGAGGTCTTGTAGCCGGAGCCACCGAACTTGCCGCCGGCGTGCAGGCGGGTGAGCACCAGTTCGACGCCGGAGATGCCGGAGCGGGCGTGCACGTCGGTGGGGATGCCCCGGCCGTCGTCGTCGACCTGCACCGACCCGTCGGCGTGCAGGATGACCTCGACGCTTGTGGCATGGCCGGCGACGCCCTCGTCGGTCGAGTTGTCGAGGATCTCGTTGACGAGGTGACCCACGCCACGGCTGTCGGTGGAGCCGATGTACATGCCGGGCCGCTTGCGGACGGCGTCCAGCCCCTCGAGGTGCGTGAGGTCGTCGGCCCCATACAGGGTGTCAGGCTCTGCGGTCAACTGGTCGTACTCCCCGGTCTCGGCGATGTGCTCCCCCGCGCCGTCGGCGGTCGGCCCGGCGCGGGCACGCCGCAGCGAGCGTAGCCGCACGCCCCGACAACCTGTGCGGACACCCGCCCGGCACGCCGAGGGCCGCTGCTGGCGGACCTGCTGCGGTCAACGCCCCGGCTGCCGGCCTTATGCCCGGCGGCGCACTCGGCACCGGCCGCGCGAGGGCATCCCTGACCCCGCTGGACCCGCCTGTCACGGATGTTTCCCACTGTTGACGTTCGTCACACCCGCGTGATCTCATCACCGCACCAGAGGATCTTTCACATTTCTATGAACGGATGGGGATGCCGATGTCCGCGTTGCGTCGTACCGCCGCCGCGATGGCCCTGGCCGTCACCGCGGCGACTCTCTCCACCGCCGTCGCGGTCCCCACCGCCTCGGCCGCACCACCCACCGCGGCGGTGGCCCTCGGTGACAGCTTCATCAGCGGCGAGGGCGCCGGCTCCTACCAGCCGGTGGTCGACGTGACCGGCGTGGCGCGGAGCTTCCCGGGCTGGACCGCGCCCAACAGCAACGCCTTCTTCTGCCACCGCTCCGCCAACGCCTCGCTGCACAAGGCGACGCTGCCCGGCATCCAGGACCGGTTCAACCTGGCCTGCTCCGGCGGGCAGCCGCACGACATCGCCGCCGCCTCGTCGGCGCGGACGAACGGCCGGCAGGTCTCCGCCCAACTCGACCAGCTCCGCGCGGTCGCCCAGACCCATGACATCGACCTGGTGCTGATCGGGCTCGGCTCGAACAACAGCTCGTTCACCTTCGGCGGGGTCGCCGAGAAGTGCGCCAACCGGTTCATCGCCGACGCCTGGACCGGCTGGTGGGAGTTCTGGGCGTACCTGAACGGTCCGGTGGAGCAGAAGCCGTGCAGCGACGCCGACCTGGCCACCGCCGCTCAGATCACCGCGGCGACCGCGGAGACCACCGCGGCGGTACGCCAGATCCTGACCACCCTGCGCGAGGTGGACGCCGACGGTCAGCACCGGGTGGTGCTGCAGGACTACACCAACCCGCTGCCGCTGGATCTGGCCCCCACCTACCACTCCGAGGACAACCGGGACGACACCCGGGACAAGTTCCGCGCGCTGGGTGCCGAACGGTACGCGGCCGGCTGCCCGATCCACCGGGCCAGCCTCGCTCCCGGCCACCGGTTCTCGCAGGGCCTCGGGACCATCGTCCGGTCCACCCGGGACACCCTGGCCGCCGAGTTCGCCGGTGCCGACCTGGTCTACCTCAACGTGCAGCGGGCCTTCGACGGCGCCCGGCTCTGCGAGAACACGAACAGCCCGACCGGCACCCTGGCCACCCCGATCCGGTTGATGGACAACCCGCCGAACGGGACCTTCGTGACCAGCCTCTCCGGCAAGGACAAGATCGCCATCCAGCGGATCGCCAACACCTGTGTGAGCTACTTCCAGACCTGCCAGGAGTCGTGGCACCCGAACGCCGCCGGGCACCAGGTGCTGGGCCAGTGCCTCTCCGGCGCGGCCAGCACCGCGGCCCGCTCGGTGGCCTGCGTACGCTCCGCGAACGGCACGATCGGCGTTTCCTGACCGCTCCCGGGTCGGGCAGTGGGTGCCCCGGAATCCGGCCGGATTCCGGGGCACCCGTCGCTGCGGTGCGGTCCCGGCGGGGGCGAGCCCCCCGCCATTACCTACCCGCCGGTAACATGTTGCCGTGAACGTGATCGAGTATCAGCAGGAGTTCGTCAACGTCGACGGTGCCCGGCTCGGCATCCAGATCTATCCGGAGCCCGTCGGGGTGGTCGACGCCCCGGTGGTGCTGATCGCGCCGGCGATGGGGGTGCCGGCCCGCTACTACCGGCCCTTCGCCGCCGCGCTGCGCGCCGCCGGGCTCGCCGTGGTGGTGGCGGACCTGCGCGGCACCGGCGAGAGCACTCCCCGGCCGAGCCGGACCTGCCGGTACGGCTACGCCGAACTGGCCGCCGACATCGGGGCGGTACGCACGGCGCTCAAGCCCCGGCTGGACGGCCGCCGGACCCTGCTGCTGGGGCACTCCCTCGGCGGCCAGGCCGCCGTGCTGCACCTGGCCCTGCACGGCGAGCACGAGGTGGACGGGCTGGCCCTGATCGCGGTCGGCATCCCCTACTGGCGTGACTTCACCGGCGCTCGGCGGTACGGGTTGCTGCCGGTGACCCAGGGCATCGCCGCCACGGCCCGGATGCTCGGGGTCTGGCCCGGATGGGGCTTCGGTGGCCGGCAGGCGCGCGGAGTGATCCGGGACTGGGCGCACACCGCCCGCACCGGCGACTTTCCCGAGGTGGACGGGGTGGACACCGAGGCGGCGGTACGCCGGATCCGCACCCCGGTGCTGGCGATCAGCGTCGACGACGACCAGTACACCCCACATCCCACCCTGGACCGGCTCTGCGCCAAACTGACGTCGGCTCCCGTCGACCGCGAACGCTACGGCGCGCCGGACACCAACCTGGACCACTTCACCTGGGTACGCGCCAGCGGGCCGCTGGCCGCGCGGGTGGCCGACTTCGTCGCCACCCTGCCCGCCCGCTGAACCGCCCAGCGGCGGCCGGGACGCCCGACGGACAGTCAAACCGACGGGCTAGCCGAAGCGCGTCGGCGCAGCCGGAACAGCAGCCGGGCCACGCCCATCGGCAGCAGGTGCAGCACCACCACCAGCGCGGCCGTCAGCGTTGCGTACCGGCCCACGGAGAGCCCGGCCAGGGCCAGCACCAGCCCGGCGCAGGCCACGGTGACCAGCGCGTGGCCTGCGATCCGTAGCGCGATCCGTCGGGGCGACGGGTCCGCCTCGGCCTCGGCGGATCGTCGCAGCGCCGCGCCGGCCGCCGCCGCGACCGCGGTCAGGCCGGCGATCTGCAAGGCCCAGAGGGCGACCCGGCCGACACCGGCCTCGTCGGTCACCGCCGGCGCGACGAGGGTGGCCAGCGCGAACACGACGAAGGTCGGTGGCCAGGTGAGCACGAAGGCGGCCAGCACCGCCAGCGCGACCCTGCTCGCCAGGCTCGGCTCCGGGGTGACCTCCTGCCGGATACGGGCGATCACCTCGTCGGAGGCCCACACCAGCTTGCCGTCGGAGCCCGTCTCTGGTGCCGGTTGCGCCATGCGGCGAGCCTAGTGGGATCGGTCAATGCGCTCGGGGCATCACGGTGTCTTGCCGCCGGAGCCGGACCCGTGGGGCGCCAGGACCCCCGGTGCTCGTCATCGACGGCGGGTACGCCGGGGTCCGGAAGAGAGGTCGAGACGGTGTGAGTGAGCGCATCGGCTCCGAGATCCGACTCGTCCGCCGCTGAACGCCGGATCGTCCCGGCGGCGGGTGTCCCCAGGTCACGGCGATTAGCCCGGCCGAAGCCGGGTAAGCCGCTGCGCCCGACACGGTGGAAGGGGACCAGATGTCTGACAGCCACACCGCACTACGTTCCATGCACGACCTGGGCCTGGCGGCCTGGTTCGGCGGCAGCCTGATGGGTGCCTTCGGCGTGAACGGTGCCGCGGCCCGGATCGGTGACTCGACCCAACGACTCTCGGTGGCGTCGACCGGTTGGAACCGGTGGACGCCAGTCAACGCGGCGGCCATCGGCGCTCACCTGGCCGGCGCGGTCGGCGAGCTGGTGACCGAGAGCCCGCGGATGGCCGCCCAGGCCGGGGTCGGCCGGGCCAGCACCGTGAAGACCGCGCTGACCGTCGGCGCCCTGGCGGTGACCGGGTACAGCCGGTTGCTCGGCATGCGACTGGCCAAGGCCGGCCAGGCGTCGGTCGAGGGGGTGACCGAGCCGAACGGGCAGACCCCGGCGAACGTGGCCTCCTGCCAGCGCCAGATGAAGGCGCTGCAATGGGCGATCCCGGCGCTGACCGGCGCCCTGATCGTGGTCACCGCCTACATGGGTGAGCAGCAGAAGCCCGGGCAGGTGCTGCGCGGCATGCTCGGCCGCGTGGGTGGCCTGGGGCACGCGTCGAAGACGATGGGCAAGGGCGCCGGCGGGATGGCGGCGGCCAGGGCGATCCGGCAGATGGCGATGTCCGGCCGCTGACGGCGGCGGGCACGACCGCCAGTGCACCCATGTGCCGGATGTCGGTTTCGCAGGGACCGGCGGCCGCGCACCGATCAGCGAGGTGGCCATGACGGACCGGGACAGGCAGGACCGGACACCCGAGGGTGTCGCCCCCTGGGGCACCACCGACGGCTTCGACGGGGATCCGCCGTGGGGTGCCGGCGCGGACTCCCCGATGGACGAGGACAGCGAGGAGACCGCCGTCCCCGAGGGGCGACGCGGTGAACGACGCGCGGCCGGCACGTCCGCCGGTGACCCGACGGACCGGCCCGCCGGGCGGCACGGGTTCGGCTCGGTGGAGCCGACCCGTACCCCGGCGGCCGGGCCCGGGGCACCACCGGACCCGGCGCCCTCGCGGCGCAGCTTCCCGGACGACTCCGCCGATGGGGACCTGCCGGACAACGCGCTGGAGGAGGCGACCGGGATGCACCCGGAGGGCACCTGGCGCGGGTGAGCGCCACCGTGCTGTCCACTCAGGACGGTACGGTCCGCCGGTCGGCCCCGTCGAGCAGACCGACCAGCCGCTCCGCGTCGCGTTGGGCCTGACCCGCGCAGCAGTTGTTGAACAGCACGTGCAACTCGTCGGCCTGCCCGGCGAGATCGATCAGCAGCTCGGACCAGCGGCGCAGTTCCTCGTCGCCGTAGGCGTACCGGAACCGGTCCTCCTTGTCGCCGCTGGTCCAGGCGCTGCTGTGGCCGTGGAACCGGATCATCGCCAGGTCGGCGGTGGCGACCGGGATCGGCGGGACCGAGTCCGGATGGCCCTGCGGCATGTCCACACCGCAGAAGGTCAGCCGCTGCTCGCGCAGGAAGGCCAGCGTCTCCAGCGCCGCCGCCCCGTCGAACCAGGAGGCGTGTCGCAGCTCGACGGCGACCCGCCACGGCCGGCACCGCGACGCCAGCTCCGCGATCCGTCGGCGGGCCGCCTCGCCGCGGGCCAGCCACGGCGGGAACTGCAACAGCACCGCGCCGAGCCGGTCGGCCGCCGCGATCGGCGCCAGCGCCGCCCGGAACCGGTTCCACAACTCGTCGTACGCGGCCGTCGGCAGGTCACGTCGCCGGATCCGGGCCGGCCCGCTGGCCGGGCGGAGGTCGGCGGGCAGGGTGGCCACCGGGGTCGGATGGCCGGTGAAGAGGCTGAACGCCTTGACGTTGAAGGTGAACCCGTCGGGGGTGGCGTCGACCCAGCCCTGCGCGGTCTCCGGTGCGGGCACCGCGTAGTACGACGTGTCCACCTCGACCAGCCCGAACCGGTCGGCGTAGTGGCGCAGTCGACCGGCCGGGGTGTTGGCCTCGCGCGGGTACCAGCCGGAACGGACGAGCGTCCGGTCCGCCCACGAGGACGTGCCCACCTTGATGACACCCATGTAGTTCAGTGGACCGCCGAACGGGCCCGTCGGCAACCGCTGGGCGGTGACCGCCGGGCCGACCCGTTGGTAACGTGCCGCGATGACTCTGCGGCGTCGATCCGCGGCGGTGGTGCTGCTCCGCCTGGCGATCGTGACAAGTGTGCTGGCCGGTGTGGTGCTCACCGCGCTCGGTCCGGCCACGGTGACCGGGCTGCTGCCGTACTTCACCATCCAGAGCAACCTCGCGGTGGGCCTGGTCGCCGGGTACGCGATCTGGCGGGCCCGGCGGGGCCGGCCCGATCCGCCGGACGTACTCGCCGCCGCGGTGACCCTCTACATCACCATCACCGCCGTGGTGTACCACGTGGTGCTGGCCAATCCGGCCAGCCCGTTCGCCATGCCGCAACCGGACCGGGCGCTCGGTGAGGCGTTCGGCAACCAGTTCCTGCACACCGTGGTGCCGTTGCTCGCCGTCGCCGACTGGGCGCTGCTCGGCCGGCACGGGCGGCTGCGCCTGCGGCACGCGCTGTGGTGGTTGGTGTTCCCGCTCGGTTATCTGGGTTTCGCCCTGGTACGCGGGCTGGTGGTGCACCGCTACCCGTACCCCTTCCTGGACGCGGGCGAGCTCGGCTACGCCGGGGTGGGCATCGTCTCGGCCTGCCTCGCCGTGGTGTTCTGGCTGCTCGGCGTGCTGCTCGTCGGCATCGACCGGACGCTGACCCGGCTCCGGCCAGCATCCGTACCGGCCGACCCGGTGCCGGCGGCCCGACCCGACCCGGCCGGATCGACACCGTCCGACACTGCGGCCCCAGCGAAGGAGCAGGCGGCGGAGGTGGTTTGAGTCGGCGTCCGTCGGGGAGCCTCGGGCAGGGGCACGGCGACGGGAGACAGCGATGCGTGCACTGCGGCTGCCCGCCTGGAAGACCGAGCCGGAACTGGTCGAGGTCGACGACCCGACACCCGGCCCGGGCCAGGTGGTGGTGCGGATCGGAGCCGCCGGTGCCTGCCATTCCGACCTGCACCTGATGCACGACTTCGAGGCCGGCGGCCTGCCCTGGAATCCGCCGTTCACGCTCGGCCACGAGAACGCGGGCTGGGTGCACCGGCTCGGCTCCGGGGTGACCGGGCTGGAGGTGGGTCAGCCGGTGGCGGTCTACGGCCCGTGGGGCTGCGGTCGCTGCGCCCGCTGCCGGGTCGGTGTCGACAACTACTGCGAGAACCCGGCCGCCGCGCCGGTGCCGGGCGGTGGTGGTGGCCTCGGCCTGGACGGCGGAATGGCCGAGTACGAGCTGGTGCCGGACGCTCGGCACGTGCTGCCGCTGCCGGACGGGCTCGATCCGGTCGACGCCGCGCCACTGACCGACGCGGGGCTCACCCCGTACCATGCGATCCGCCGGTCGTGGCCGAAGCTGCCACCGGGCAGCACCGCGGTGGTGATCGGCGTCGGTGGGCTCGGGCACGTCGGGGTGCAGATCCTCAAGGCGACCACCGCCGCCCGGGTCGTCGCGGTGGACACCCGGGAGGAGGCGCTGCGGCTCGCCGAGGAGTGCGGAGCCGACCTGACGATGCGCTCGGCCGAAGGCACCGCCGAGGAGATCCGCCGGGCCACCGGCGGCCGGGGCGCCGACGTAGTGCTCGATTTCGTCGGCGCCGACGCCACGCTCAGGCTGGGCGTCGCCGCCGCCCGGACCGTGGGTGACCTGACCATCGTGGGGCTCGGCGGGGGTTCGCTGTCGGTCGGCTTCTTCTCCGTGCCGTACGAGGTCAGCATCCAGACCACCTACTGGGGCAGCCGTCCAGAGCTGCTCGAGGTGCTCGACCTGGGTGCGCGCGGACTGGTACGACCGAAGACCACCACGTTCGGGCTGGACGAGGCGATGCGCGCGTACCGGATGATGCAGGACGGCAGTCTGGAAGGTCGGGCCGTGATCGTGCCGTGAGTCGCCCGACGACGCGCCCCTCTACAGTGATCATGTGGTCGCCGCGTTGGAGCTGTACCTGGACACCGTCGCCACCCGGCGGATCCGCGTGCTGTGGGACGCCCTGGAGGCCGAGGGGGTGCAGAGCATGCGCTCCCTGCTGGCGCAGCGGCACCGGCCACACGTCTCGCTCGCGGTCGCGCCGCGCTTCGACCCGGAGCAGGTGACGGCGGCGCTGGCCGGCACCACGGTGGCGGCGCCGCTGCGGTTGTCGTTCCAGCATGCCGGCCAGTTCGTCGGTCGGGTGCTCTGGTTGGGCCCGGTACCCACCCCGGAGCTGCTGGCGCACCACCGGCGGGTGCACGACCTGCTCGTCGCGGGCGGGGTGCCGCTGGTGGAGCACTACCGGCCCGGCCGGTGGGTGCCGCACTGCACTCTGTCCATGCGCGTCCCCAACGCGCTGATGGCCCCCGCCGTCCGCCGCTGCCTCGAGGTGCTCCCGCTGGAAGCCACGGTGGTCGCCGCCGCCCTCACCGACCACGCCCGCAACATCTCCCACCCCCTCCCCTGACAGACCGCTCCCGCCCCTGGGGCGGCGGGTGGGGTGGGGTCGATGAGGGTCAGGAGGGGTGGTTGTGGCGCCAGTAGCCCATGAAGGCCACCGCGCGGCGGTCCAGGCCGCGTTCGGTGACCAGGTGCCGGCGGAGGGTACGGATGACTCCGGCCTCTCCGGCCAGCCAGGCGTAGAGCGGGGCGGTCGGGTGTGCGTCGGGTACCTCCCAGAGGATCTCGTGGTCCTCGTCCACCTCGTCGACCGGTTCCGGTACCGGGCCGTCGCCGGTGACCGGGGTGCTGGCCAGCAGTTCGTCTGCGGCCGCGGCGACGGCGGCGACGAGCCGGCTGCCGTGCCCACTGGCACCCCGGGGCAGCCAGGTCACCTCGACACCGGGCGGCGTGACCAGCGACAGCGCGTCGCCGGCCTCGGGGACCTCCAGCAGCACCCGACCGCGCGCGTCGAGTGGCAGCCGCTCGCAGATGCCGCTGATCGCCGGCACCGCCGTCTCGTCCCCGGCCAGCAGCAGGCGACCGGTCGACGGGGGCCGGAACTCGACGCCGCCGTGGTCACCGCCGTACGCCGAGTCCGGACCCACGATGGCGATCTCGTCACCGGGGCGGACCCGGCGGGCCCACCGGGTCGCCGGTCCACCGTCGCCGTGCAGCACCAGGTCGACGTCGACCTCGCTCAGGTACGGCCGGACCGCGCGCACGGTGTAGGTCCGGATCGGGTTGCGCTGGTGATCCGGCAGGGCCCGCCACCGCGCGTACCAGTCCGGCCCCTGCGGAAGGAGCACGCCGGCCTGGCCGGGCAGCGGCAACGCCAGCTTGATCCGCTGGTCGTAGCCGTTGTCGGCGAAGCGGTCCAGGTCGGGACCGGTGAAGGTGACCCGGACGAAGGACGGGCTGAGCCGACGTACCGCGCGGACCTCGACGGCGAACAGCCGCCACGGTGCGACGGGCAGAGTGTGGGTCATGATGCCTCTCCGGGTCGGGTCGGTGCGCTTACCGGGACGGGGTGGCGGCGCGGGACCGCCACAGCAGCCAGACGAAGTAGGGGGTGCCGATCATGGCGGTGACCAGCCCGGCGGGTATCTGAGCCGGAGCGATGACGGTGCGGCCGAGCGTGTCGGCGAGGCTGACCAGGGCCGCGCCGAGCAGCGCGGCGACCGGGAGCACCCGGGTGTGCCGGCCGCCGACGAGAGCCCGGGCCGCGTGCGGAGCGACCAGGCCGACGAAACCGATCACACCGACGGCGGACACCGCCGTCGAGGTGAGCAGGGCCGCCGCGCCGAGCGCGATCAGTCGGGTGCGTTCCAGCCGGACGCCGAGCACCCGTGGGGTGTCGTCGTCGAGCGTCATCAGGTCCAGCTCGCGCCGGGCGGCGACCACGGCCGGCGTGAGCACCAGCAGGGCTATCGCCACCGGCAGCACCTGCGTCGCGGTCCGCCCGTAGGTGGAGCCGGAGAGCCAGGTGAGAGCCTTGCCGGTGTTCCAGGGGTCGAACGCGACGATCATGAAGGTGATCATGGCCATGCCGCCCTGCCAGGCACCGAAGCCGATCAGGACCAGCCGGTCGGAGCTGAGACCACCGCGCCACGCCGCGCCGTACACCAGGGCGAAGGCCAGCATGGCACCGAGTCCGGCGACCCCGGAGACGGCCCAGACGCCGGCCAGCGGCACGAAGGTGAGCAGCGATACCGCGCCCAGTCCGGCCCCGGCGGTGATGCCGAGGATGCCGGGCTCGGCCAGCGGGTTGCGGCAGACCGCCTGCACGGTGGTGCCGGCGACCGCCAGGGCCGCGCCGGCCAGCATCGCCGCGGCGACGCGCGGCCACCGTTGGTCCAGCACGAAGGTGTACGCCGGCCCGGTGCTGCCGTTGATCCAGTTGACGATGTCGCCGAGCAGCAGCCAGGTGTCCCCGGCGAGCATGCCGAGCAGCACCGCCGCGACGGTGACCGTGGCGGCGACCGCCACCACGGTGCGGTGGAAGGCCGCGGAGCGTACGGCGGCGTGGCCGCCGGCGGGGCGGCGGGTGGGGCCGGCGTCGCGGTGCCGACGGGCCAGCCAGATGAGGATGCCCGCGCCGAACAGGGTGGTCACCACGCCGGTCGGGATGTCGACGCCGGCCTGGCCACCCATCAGGGCTCGCAGCAGCACGTCGGAGCCGAGGACGATGATGACGCCGGCCATGCCGGACAGCGGCAGCAGGATCCGGTGCCGGTGGACACCGGGCACCAGGGGGCCGAGCAGCCGGACGATCACCGGCGCGCAGAGGCCGACGAAGCCGACCGGGCCGGTGAGGGTGACCGCCGCGGCGGACAGCAGCACCGCCAGCACGGTGACGACCAGCCGGGTACGGCGTACGTCGATGCCGAGCACGGTGGCCGTGTCGTCGCCGAGGGCGAGGATGTCGAGGCGGTGGCCGAAGAACATCAGCGTCGCCACGGCGGCCACGATCACGGGGGCGAGCTGGGTGAGGGTGTCCAGGTCGCTCTGCACCAGCGAACCGTTGCCCCAGGCGAACAGGCCGATGGTGGCCTGCTCGAACAGCAGGAGCAGCAGCATGGTCACCGAGCTGAGCGCCAGCGCGGTGGCCGAGCCGGCGAGGATCAGCCGGGTGGTGCCGGCCTGGCCGCCGGAGGACATCGCCATGACCAGGCCGGCGGCGGCGAGGCCCCCGCAGAAGGCCAGGCCACCGGCGGGCAACGCGGGCAGCGCGATGCCGAACGCGGCCACCGAGACGATGGCGAGGTGGGCACCGGCGTTGACGGCGAGGGTGTCCGGGGACGCGAGCGGGTTGCGGGCGATCGACTGCAACGCCGCGCCGGCGAAGCCGAGGGCGACACCGATGGTGAGTCCGGCGAGCAGCCGGGGCACCCGGGAGGCGACGAACACCCGGGCGGTCTCGTCGTCACCGCCGGTCAGCAGGCGGAGCAGGTCGAGCGCGCCCACGGTGGAGGTGCCCTGGGTGAGGTGCACCGCCACGACCACCAGCAGCAGCGCGGTGGCCGCGAGGAAGATTCCGACGACGCGCGGAACCGAGGCGCGCCCGGCCGGAGCCGGCTGGACAGCCGGCTCCGGACGCGAGGGCGCGGACAGCATGGTCACCCCGCGTAGGTGGTGACGAGCTGGTCGATGTACTGCTTGCCGGACAGCGGCCCGCCGAAGGTCCAGATTCCGTCGGGCATCCGGTGCAGGTTGCCCTGCTTGACGAAGGGCAGCGACTTCCAGATGGCGTTGCTGTTCAGCCCGTCGGCGAAGACGTCGGTGCCGTCCGAGGCGTTGTAGAAGAAGTGCAGGTCCGGGCTCTTGAGCACGGTCAGGCCCTCGACGTCGGTCTGACCCAGGCCCCACGCCGGGTCGGTCTCGCCGGTCCACGCGTTGGTGAGGCCGAGCTGGATGCCGATCTGGGAGACCAGCGCGCCCTCGCCGAACATCCGGATGCTGACCGTGCTGCCTTCCTTCCAGCCGTCGGCGATGGCGAACGGCTTGCCGGCGGCACCGGCGTCGGCGATCTTCTTCTTGCCGTCGGCGATGGCGGCGTCGAAGTCGGCGAGCAGTTTCTCCGCCTCGGCGGTCTTGCCGACCGCGGCGGCGATCATGTTCAGGTCGGCCCGCATCCGGCCGAGGTTGTCCGAGGCGTCGCTGCCCTTGGTCACGACGACCGGGACGTACTTCTCCAGCTGGGTGATGACGTTGGCACCCCGGTCGTCCTCCATGACCACGAGGTCGGGCTGCAACGCCACGATGGAGTCGATGCTCGGCTCGCCGCGGGTGCCGACGTCCTTGACGCCCGGGTCGAGCTTGGCAGCGCTGACCCAGGTCGCGTACCCCTCGGGGTCGGCGACGCCGACCGGCATGACGCCGAGACTGACGAGCATCTCGACCTCGCCCCATTCGAGACCGACCACCTTGGTCGCGGGGGCGTCGAGCTTGACCTCCTTGCCGCGGCTGTCGGTGACGGTGACCGGGCCGCTGGCGGCGGAGGTGGCGGCGGCGGGCTCGGTGGTGTTCTCGGTGGTGCCGCAGGCGGCCAGCAGCACCGCGGTGGCGGCAGCCAGCAGGGCGGTTACACGGGTACGGGACATGATGTTCTTTCTCGGGTGGGTGTCGTGACCGGTCTGTGCTCAGACCGGGACTCGGGCCAGGTGTCGGCCCACAGGGCGAGTCGTCACCAACCCGCTGAGCGGGTCGGTGCTGACCTCGATCCGGATGCCGTAGGTCTCGGTCAGATCCGGTTCGGTGAAGACCTCGACCGGGGTGCCGGTGGCGCGGACCCGGCCACCGTGCAGCAGGACCACCTCGTCGGCCACCGCGGCGGCCTGGTTGAGGTCGTGCAGCACGACGCCGACCGCGACGCCGTGGTCGTCGGCGAGGTCACGCATCAGGTCGAGAATCCCGACCTGATACCGCAGATCGAGGAAGGTGGTGGGCTCGTCGAGCAGCAGCACCGGGGTGTCCTGGGCCAGGCAGGTGGCCAACCAGACCCGCTGCAACTCGCCACCGGAGAGCTCGTCCACCGGCCGACCGGCCATCACACTGACGCCGGTGACCTCCATGGCGCGGGCGATGGCGGCCGGGCCGTCCGGGTCGTCCGCGCGCCACCGGCCCCGGTAGGGGTGGCGGCCGTAGCCGACGACGTCGCGGACGGTGACGCCGTTGGGGACCGGCCTGCTCTGGGCGAGCAGGGTGACCCGGCGGGCGTACTCCTTGGCGGGCAGGCCCGCGGCGGCGATGCCGTCGGCGAACAGCACGCTGCCGCGGTCCACCGGATGGAGCCGGGCCAGCGCCCGCAACAGGGTGGACTTGCCACTGCCGTTGGGGCCGACGAGAGCGGTCACCGTGCCGGCACGCAGGGCGATACCCGCGCCGTGCACCACCGTCGTGCCGTGGTAGCCCAGGCACAGGTCGACACCGCGTAGGCTCTGCTCGGCGTCGTTCGACATCAGTCCGCTCGACATATGGTTAGGCTAACCTAACCTAATTGCCTGTCAAGACGTGGGTCCGTCTCACCCTTCCGAACCCCGACCGTCACTCGGCGTTGCTGGACCGCCGTCGATGCGCCGAGCCGCCTCGCCGGCCAGCCCCGGTGGCGCACGCCGTGACGAGCCGCCACCTGCGATCGGGCCGGGACGCCGATGCCGGGCCACCCGTCAGGCGGCCCGAAATCCGTACCGGGGTGGGACGACAGAGCAGTCGGAGCAGCGGTAACGTTGCGCGTCATCCGCCGCCGGCCCGCCGGCGTGGCGCTCTTCGATCCTACGGAGGATGGGGCATGTCCATCGGCGAGGAACCGTTCGCAGTCCGCGACGACCTGGCCTCGCGGCCGAACTTCGAGGTCGCCCTGCGTGGGTACGACAAACGGCAGGTGGAACGCTACGTCGAGCAGATCGACGGCCGGCTCGCCGCGGTCTCGGCGGAACGGGACCGGGCCACCGCCCAGCTACGGGAGCTGACCGGAAAGCTTCAGGCGGTGCAGGGCGAGATGGCCGAGCTGCGGCAGCGACCGGCGCAAGTGGACAAGGCCACCTTCCAGGACGTCGGCCCGATGGTCGGCCAGATCCTGGACCTGGCCGAGAAGCAGGCCGCGGCGATCATCGAGACGCACAGCCAGCGGGCCACCAAGCTCCAGGCGGAGGCGGAGAAGACGCTCGCCAACGCGCGGGAACGCACGGTCAAGGCGCTTGCCGACCTCGAGGAGGAGCTGGCCGGCCGGCGGGCCGAGCACGAGAAGACGTACGAGGAGCTGCGGGCCGCCGCCGACGCGGAGCTGGCCGAGAGCCGCGAGCGGGCCGACAAGCTGCGCGCCGACGGGGAGGCCGCGCACGAGCGCGCGCAACAGGAGGCGCAGCGGATCGGCGAGCAGTGCCGCCAGCAGGTCGAGCAGGCCCGCTCGGCGGCGGAGGCGCTCACCACCTCGGCGCGTACCCAGATCCACCAGGAGATCCAGGCGGCCCGGTCGAAGAGCCAGCAGGAGCTGGCGCAGTGGCGGGCCACGGTCGAGGAGGAGCTGGCCGAGCGGCGGGCCACGGCCGAGGAGGACCTGGCCGAGCAGCGGGCGGCCGTCGAGCGCGAGCTGGCCGCGCAGCGGTCCGCCGCCGAGCAGCGGGTCAGCTCGATGATCGCCGACGCCCAGCAGTACTCGGCGGAGATCCGCAAGCGCGCCGACGAGCAGGCGGCCGAGGTACGCAAGCTCAGCGACGAGCAGGCCGCGGCGGCCGAGGAACAGCTGCACGCCGTCCAGCTCGAGGTCGGGGAGCAGCGTCAGGCCCTGGCCCAGCTGCACGAGCAGTTGGACGACGCCGAGCAGCAACTCGACGCCGCCCGCCGCACCAAGGACGCCACCGAGACCGAGCTGACCCGGCTGCGGCAGTTGCTGGAGGAGACCAGCCACGAACTCGTGGCGGAGCGCCAGCGGCTGGACGAGGTGCGCCGGGCGGCCGAGGCCGCCGAGCGGCACGCCAAGGAGACCCGGGCCCGGGTGCAGCGGGAGGCCAAGCGGGTCGCCGATCTGGCGGCCGCGGCGGTGATGGCCGCGGCGGCCGGTGGCGGCGAGACCGCCGAGTACCCGATGGTGGCCGCCCGACTCGGGGTGTCCCGAACCGGTGGCGACGCCGCCGCGGCGGGCGATGGCGAGGTGGCCTCGGCGGCCGGTGGTCGGGCCGAGGACGTGGCCACCGAAGCCGAGGGTGACGCCGAGCGGGCCGGGTCGGATCCACAACGCACGGTCACCGACGCCACCGACCCGGCGGGTCGGGAGCGCAACGGCGTGGCCGGCGGCCGACCGGGTCACCCGCAGCCGGAGCACGGCGCACGTCCCGTGGTGGATCCGGTGGCTCGCGCGGCGGCCGCGGTGGCGGCAGGTGGGCCGGGTGGCATCGACTGGTTCGCCGGTCAGGCCGGGAACCAGCAGTCCGAGGCGGAGGAACCGCCGGCCGCGACCGCGGCCGACCGGGCGCCGGAACCCGCGGCGAACTGAGCGCGACCGACGACGGGCCGCCCACCCCCGAACGACGGGGTGGGCGGCCCGCTGCGGTCAGGACCGGCTGGTTGCCAGTTCCGGCTCCCGCGCGGTCGGATCCGGCACCAGTCCGGAGGGGCCGTAGACCAGACCCTTGCGCCGTGCGCCCCGCTCGAACAGCCGGTGCAACGGAGTCGCGGCGAAGGTGGTCACGATGGCCATGATGGCCAGCACCGTGTAGAGCTGTTGGCTCACCAGGCCGGCGGAGAGCCCGATGTTGAGCAGGATCAGCTCCATCAGCCCTCGGGCGTTGGCCAGTGCGCCCATCGACCCGGCCTCCCGCCAGGTCATGCCCTGCCACCGGGCCGCGAGCCCGACGGCGCCGAACTTGCCCAGGAAGGAGGCCGCCAGTACCACGGCGGCGACCAGCAGCACGGACGGCTCGAAGATGAGGCTGAGCTTGGTGTTCAGCCCGGAGTAGATGAAGAAGGCCGGTAGCAGCAGGTACGCGGCGAGCGGCTCGGCCCGTTCCCGGAGCGCGTCGACGAAGCGCCCCCGCGGCATGACCGCACCCGCGACGAAGGCACCGAAGACCGAGTAGATGCCGACGAAGTCGGTGAACCAGGCGGCGAGGAGCACCACCGTCAGCGTGACGGTCAGCGGCCCCACCGGCAGTGCCGCCGTCTCACCGACGGCGCGTCGGCTCTCGGCCCAGCCGTCGAGTCGGCGCAGCAACGGCCGACCCACGAAGATCATGAACAGCAGGAACGCCAGCCCACCACCGAGGGCCACCACACCGCCGCCGATCCCGCCGGCGGCCGTGGCCACCACGATCGCCAGGAGCACCCAGGCGCACGCGTCGTCCGAGGCCGCGCAGGCCAGGGCCATCGTACCGAGCCGGGTGCGCAGCAGACCCGAGTCGTACACGATCCACGCCAGCATGGGGAACGCGGTGATGGCGATGGCCGAGGCGATGAACAGTGCGCCCTGCCAGGGGGCCACCCCGGCGCTGAAGTACTCGTCACTGTGGACGGTAAGCCACCAGCCGAGCACGCCACCGAGCAGCAGCGGCACGCCGAGCCCGGCCGAGGCGGTGGCCCCGGCCTGCCGGACGTGCCCACGGAGAATACCCAGATCGAACGAGCAACCGACCAGAAACATGTAGACGACGAGGCCGAGTTGCCCGATGACATAAATAGCGGTCAGCGAGGGGTGCGGTATGGCCTCGCCGCCGACCTGCAATGTCAGCGGGAACATCCATTCTTGCGCCGCCGGCCACAACAGCCCGAACAGCGACGGGCCCAGCAGGAAACCGGCGACCATGATGGCCACCACCTGCACCTGCCCCAACCTGCGAAACAGCGGCCAGATCAGTCGATAGACGGCCAGAATCACGGCCATCTGCAGAAAAAGATGCATGGCAATTTCGAGCATCGAAGGCATGAGCCATCCACTTCTCGATTGACACGGCAACGGAAACAGCGCTCGACCGAAATTCCCCCCGGAGGAATTATCGACGATGCTAGATCCGGTCCGGAGCCGCGACAAGAGTGGCTCGGCGTCCTCGGCCGTCCGGTGGCGGACACTTCACGACCCGGCCCGGTTGCCACCCCGGTACCACCGGTGGAAACGACGAAAGGTCTGGTTGGTCGAGTCTCTCTCCGCTCTCCAGAAGGGACCTTCCCCCGCACCCGGCGAGGTTCGCTCGATATCGGGTCGGCTGGGACGCCGACCGGTGACACCGCCGCGCCCGGGGGTCACGGGCTCATCCGAGACCGGGACCACCGGACGCGGCATACGGCCGCCGGGCCGGTCAGAACGGCCGGCGTGGCAGCCAGCCGAGGAAGCGGTTGCGCGCCCGGGCCAGCGGCAGTCCGGGCAGGTCCCGGGCGGCGGCGAGCAGACAGGAGCCCAGGTAGACCGCGAGCGCGGCGCGGGCCCCGCCGAACTCCGCGAGCAGTTGACTCTGCTTGATCGCGCACGGCCACTCCTGCCCGCAGCCGGTGCAGGTCCAACTCGGCGGCGAGGGCAGGTGCTCCGGTGGCTTGGCGGAGCGGTAACGCACGGCGGCACTGTTGCGTCGGCCGACCCGGGTCGGCAATCGGTACGGACCGCCCGACGCGGGATGTCGATCGGTGAACAGTTCCCGACGGGCCAGTCCGAGCGCCCCGCCCACCCGGACCAGCGCGTCCGGCCCCGGGCGATAGCCGACCACGGCACCCAGCAGGTGGTGACCCAGCAGATCGAAGGCGTCCGGCCCGAGGGCGAGATCGCGACAGAGCGCGATCAGTCGCGTCGGTGCCACCACCCGCTGCGCCACCAGGGCGCAGCGCAGCACCTCCCGCAGCGCTCCACCCAGGTCGGACAGGCGGGATCCCACGATGCCGGTCAAGTCTGTCTCACCGGCGACCCGCCGGAGTGCCTCAGCCGTCGCCAGTCGGACGATGTCAGTCGGATCCTTGGTCTCCAACGCCCCACCCCTATCCGTTAGGCGAACAATTGCCCTTGTTCGACACCCTTCGCATGATCACGGCCACGGACGGTTGCTGGCTAGCCCGGATCGCGCAAGCCGGACCGCACCGACTAGCCCGAAAACGAAACTCCCCTGACATCGACAACGAGCGAGATCCACCGGCGCGACGGATGTGCCACGAAAACTTCATGGGACTCCTTCCTTTGTGGATACCATCGATGGGAATCCTGGCTCCGCATGTCCTACCGCTCTCCGGATCCACCACGTCCCGTCGGGTGCCGTCCCGGCGTGCCGAAGCGCCCTCCGTCCAGGTCGATGGAGACGTATTGAAGACGAAGGTGCCGACCACCCACCGGTTCGACAGCGGCGACCCGGAAACGATCCACGACTACCTGGCCCACGCCTACCACTCCACGCTCACCATCCGCGCGGCCGTCGACGCCCGCTACCGGTTCCGCCACCACCGGGTGGACGCGGGCTCGTTCTGGTGGGAGACGTTGGACCAGTCCACCCAGCTCGATATCGATGTCGGCCCGTCCACCGCCCTGGTGATCTGCGAGGTCGTCAGCGGGCGCGTCGACCGCTCCTGCGCCGGTGCGCACGGACGGTTCGGGCCGGGCGACGTCTTCCTCGCCACCCTGCCCGACCTGGCCTGCTCAATGCGCTGGCTGCCCGGCAGGATCACCGCCTGTCTGCTGAGTCCCTCCGTGCTGGACCGGGTGACCGGCACCGCGCCCGCCGGCCGGGCGAGCAGGATCCGGTTCACCGGGCTGATCCCCGCCATCCCGGCCCTGGCCGGTCTGTGGCGACACACCACGAGCTACCTCCACCACGTCGTGCTGGGCAATCCATACGCGTACCGCGAGCCCCTGGTGATCGCCAACGCGGCCCGGATGCTGGCCGCGTCGGCCCTGGCGGTCTTCCCGCACACCAGCGCGGGCTGGTCGTCCACCCTCGACCAACGGGCCGCCACCACCGCCACGCTGCGCCGGGCGACGGCGTTCATCGAGGAGTACGCCGACCGCGACATCGGTGCGGCCGACATCGCCGCCGCCGCCCAGGTCTCGTTGCGGACCCTGCAACTGGCGTTCCGCCGGCACCTCGACACCACCCCGATGGCGTACCTGCGCCGGGTCCGGCTCGACCGTGCCCACCGCGACCTGATGCAGGCCGACCCGCGGCGGGAAACCGTCTCGGCGATCGCCTCGCGGTGGGGGTTCCTCAGCCACAGCCGGTTCACCGCGCGCTACCACGCCACCTACGGGTTCCCGCCCAGCCGCACCCTGCACGCCTGACGGCCGCGCTGGCCGACCGCCAGGGGCGGGCCACCGTCCGCATGATGGCCGCCCCACCGCATCAATGCCAGAATCGCACCATGCGGGGTACGCTCGTCGGCCGCGACGGGGTGTTCGATCAGTCCTGGCGCGCACTGCGCGAGCCGGGCTCGGTGCTGTTGGAGGGCCCGGCCGGCATCGGCAAGACGACGGTGCTCCGGGAACTGGTCACCGAGGCGAATCGGGCCGGCTGGTCGGTGCTGAGCTGCTCCCCGACCGAGTGCGAGACCGAGCTGCCCTTCGCCGCCCTCGCCGACCTGCTCCGCCCACTGGCGGACCTGGTGGCGGCGCTGCCCCGCCCACAGCGGGTCGCGGCCGAGGTGGTGCTGCTCCTGCGGGACAGCGACGAGACCATCGACGAGCGCGTGGTCGGTGCCGCCACCCGCTCGCTGCTGGAGGCGGCCCTCGCCGCCGGCCGGCCGGTGCTGGTCGCCGTGGACGACGCGCCGTGGCTGGACCGGCCGAGCGAACGAGCGCTGCGGTTCGCGCTTCGCCGGGTCGGGCCCGGGCTGTCCATCCTGGTCAGCTGCCGCACCGACAACACCCCGGCGCCGCGGATCGCGCCACTCGGGCTCGACGCCGGGCCCGGCCGACTGACCCGGCTGACCCTGGCCCCGCTGGGCGTGGGTGCCCTGCACCACCTGCTGCGGGAGCGGGTCGGCGCCGCCCTGAGTCGTTCGCTGCTGGCCCGGATCGCCCGGGAGGCCGCCGGCAACCCCCTCGTCGCCATCGAGGTGACCCGCGCGGTGCAGCGCCTGCCGCAACCCCCGGAACCGGCACAGGACCTGCCGGTGGCCTCCTCGATGCACCAGCTCCTCGGCGAGGTGCTCGCCCGGCTGCCGACCGGCTGCCGGGACGCCGTACGGCTGGCGGCCCTGCTGGGCGTACCGCTGCTTCGGGACCTGGCCGCGGCGGGGATCTCCCCCGCGCTGTTCGACGCCGCGGAGGAGGCCGGGTTGCTCGTGGTCGGGGCGGCCCGGGTGGAGTTCACCCATCCGGTCTACGCCGCCGCGGTCCGCGCCGGCATCCCGCCCGGCGTCCGGCGTGGCCTGCACCGCAGGCTGGCCGAGGTGGTCACCGATCCGGACGAACGGGTCCGGCACCTGGCCCTGTGCAGCACCTCGCCGGATCCGGTGGTCGCCGACGCCCTCGCCGCGGCTGCCGCCCGGCAGTACGCGCGGGGTGCGCCGGAGGCCGCCGCGAACCTGTACGAGTCGGCCGCGCGGCTCACCCCCGCCGACGACGAGGCCGATCGTGGCCAGCGGCTGTTGGCGGCGGCCCGGTGTCGCTTCGGATGCGGCGACCATCCCGGGGCACGGGTCGCCGCCGAGGCGGTGGCCGCCGGGTTCGACGGCGACGTCCGGGCGGAGGCGCTGCTGCTGCGCGCGGTGGTCGCGTGGAGTGCCGACGAGTCCGGCGGTACGGCGGTCGAGGCAGCCGGCCGGGCGCTGGCCGCGACCCGTCCGGATGCCCCGCTGGCCGGCCGAATCCACGCCCACCTGGCGCTCTTCGTCGACCTGCCGGATCCGGCGCGGGCCCACGCCGAGGCCGCCATCGCCCTGCTCACCGGTGCCGGTGGGGACCGCACGCTGCTCGCCGCGGCGCTGCTGCACCTGTTCTTCAACGAGGTACGCGCCGGTGAACCGCCCCGCGTCGAACTGCTCGACCGGGCGCTGGAGATGGAGGGGCCGGAACCGTCCTGGCTCGCCGGCACGATCCCGGCGATCTGGTGGAAGTCGATCGACGATCCGGCGCGGGCCCGACGACGGCTGGGCCGGATGCTCGACCTGGCGGCGGCCCGGTGCGACGAGCCCTCGCAGTACGACCTGCTCAAACACCTCGGCGAGACCGAGCTGCTCGCCGGCCGGTGGTCGACCGCCGAACGGCACATCGCGGCCGCCCGGGAACTCGGCGAGCTTCTGGGCACCGAGGCGACCGCGGAGATCTGGCTGGCCGGGCTGCTCGACGCGTTGCGCGGCCGGCTCGACGTGGCGCAGCGGGTGGCCGAGCAGGGGCTGCGACTGGGTGAGCGGCTCGACGACGACTGGTGTCGGCGGATCCACCTGCAACTGGGCGCCTTCGTGGCGCTCTGCGCTGGCCGGATGGCCGACGCCGCGACCGGATACGGTCGGCTCGCCGCGACGGTCGACCGGATGGGTCTGGTCGAGCCGCTGGCACAGCGCTTCGAGCCCGACTGGATCGAGGCCTGCGTGGGCGCCGGTGACCTCGTCACGGCGCGGGACGCCCTGGCCCGGCTGGCGGAGCGGCACCGGCGGTTACCCCGGCCCTGGACGCGGCTGGGGCTCGCGCGCAGCCGGGCCCTGCTGGCCAGCGCCAGCGGCGCCGACCCGTCGGTCGCCCTGGACGAACTGACCGCCGCGCGGTCCGCCGTACCGCCGGAGGTGCTGCCGCTGGACCGGGCCAGGTGTCTGCTGGTCGAGGGCGTGGTGCACCGCCGGTCCCGCCGCAAGCGCCCGGCCAGGGAGGCACTGGCCGCCGCGGCGGCCGAGTTCGACGCGCTGGGCGCGACCGTGTTCGGCGGGCGGGCCCGGGCCGAGGCCGCCCGGCTCGGCGGGCGGCCGCCCGCACCGTCGGACCTCACCGCCACCGAGGAGCGGGTCGCCCGGCTCGCCGCACAGGGACGGACCAGCCGGGCCATCGCCGACGAACTGTTCGTCAGCCCGAAGACCGTCGAGACCAACCTGTCCCGGGTCTACCGCAAGCTGGGCATCTCCCGTCGGGCGGAACTGGGCGCCGCGCTGGCCCGGGTCGGTGGAGCCGACGAACAGGCGCGCCGGTCGACGGCCACCGCCGGTACGCCGGCCGGCGCGGTCAAAGGCTAGGGAAACGCCGGATTCATCCACGGCCGGGTGGTCGTAGCGTCGAGCTGTCACTCCCGCCGGACCGGCTTCTCACCGGCGCGATCCCACACCATGTCGAGCTGCCCGGCCCGGTCGCGGCCGGTGTCCGAAGGGAACCGAACACGTGCGTCGACTGATCATGCCCGTGGTGGTGGTGGCCGCGCTCGCGCTGACCGGCTGCGACAGCGCGGACCCTGCGCCACCGGCGGCCGGCCCCGGCGCGGACGCCGACGCGGAGACCGACCTCGACCTGCCCGCCGACGGTGCCGGCAACCAGACCCCGGCCTGCCCGTTCACCGCGGCCCAGGTCTCCGAGCTGGTCGGCCAGTCGATGGTCGACGACGGCAACTGCAGCTTCGGCGACGGCAAGGGGGTGGCGGCGCTGTCCGTGACGACCGCTTCCCAGTTGGCCGGCGAGACGACCTACGACTTTCAGCGCCAGCAGGCCGAGCAGAGCTACCAGACGGTGACGGACCTCGACGGCGACGGTAAGGGTTACCTGGCGGTCAAGGACATCGGCGCCGAGGCGGTGCTGGTCGGCGGTGCCGGCAGCTTCACCGTGACGTTGAGCAGCTTCGAGCGTCTCGGCGCGGAGCCCGACGGCTACGCGCAGGCGCTGCGCCGGCTGCTCGACGCCCTGCCCCGGTGACACCAGCCCCGAGGAGACGACCGTGAGGTACCTCAAGCTCACCGCGGCGGCCGCTGCCGTCGCCGTGCTCACCGCCTGCGGCGGCAGCGCCGAACCGGCTGCCGCCCCGCCGCCACCGACCGAGGTGGCGGAGCCGGCACCGCCCAGCGAGGCGACCGAGCCGGAGCCGTCGACCGAGGCACCGCAGGTCGACGCCTGTGCCCTGGTGCCCAAGGAGGACGCCGAGAAGCTGGCCGGCACCCGCCTGGAGGATCCGGTGCCGGTCCGCGAGACCTGCACCTACACCGGGCCGACGTCGGGGCCGTTGGCGCAGGTGGAGGTGTACGTGGGCGACGGGGCCAAGAAGATCCTCGACGTCGACCGTGACCTCGACCATGAGTTCGAGACGCTGTCCGGAATCGGGGACGAGGCGTACCTGGAGGACGGCGCGGTCTTCTTCCAGGCCGCCGGGGTGTGGGTGGCGATCCGGCTGGTCCGGCTCGACGACCCGGCGAAGTACGACAAGCCACTGACCGAGCTGGCCCGGACGGTCGCCGGACGGCTCTGAGTCCGGCCGGGCCGATCACGCCGCCTTCCGTTCGGCAGGCGACGGCTCCCCCTCCTCACTCCGCAGCTCGTGACGCTGCGCCTCGAAGCGTCGCCGGATCACCGCGACGGCCTCCTCCTCGTGGCAGCCGAGGCTGCGCAGCAGGTCGGTGGCGACGGTACGGATCTGGGCCACCACCACGCTGCCGGAGAAGCCGACCCCATCCTCGTACGCCTCCGCGGCCCGGTCGACCGCCTTGAGGACCAACTGCTCGGACCGGTTCGTCTGATGCCCGCTCTCCGCCTCGACCTGCAACAACGCCAGGGCGTCACCGAAGTAGTGCACCGCGGCGGCCAGCCCGGCCGGGATCGGTTCGCCGTCACGGACCGCGGTGGCCGCCCGGCGCAGCATCTCCTGACCGCCCCCGACGGACAGGTCGAGGTAGCGGGTACCGCGTTGGTAGTGCTCGAATTCTCGCCGCCGGTGCCAGCGGGCCGGCGACACCGCCACCGCCTCCCCCGCACCGGAGACGGCGTCGTTGAGCAGTGCCAGTTGAGGGGTCAGACCGTACAGCCCGTCCCGGGCCCGGGCGACCGCCCCGGCGTCACATCGGGACATCCCGTCCGCGGCGTTGTGCAGGTGTTCGATCAGGGCGGCGAAGAGCGGGCGGGCGGCCCGTTGGATGATGCGCACCGGGTTGACCGGTAGCAGGGCCACCACCACCACGGCGGAGATCGCGCCGATGACCGCGTCGATCACCCGCGGCACCTCCAGTCCCCGCTGGATCGGCGAGAGGGTGGCGATCAGCACCGCCGTACCGCCGGCCTGGGTGACCACCGCGCCACCCCGGCTCATCGTCAGCGCGAGCAGGATGGCCAGGGTGACCACGGTGCCGATCTGCCAGGGACCGGTGCCGATCACCATGATCAGCGCGTCGCCCACCAGCAGGCCGGCCAGCACGCCGACCAGCAGTTCGAGAGTGCGGCGGGTCCGCCGCCCGATCGCGGCGGCGATGGTGCCGACGGCGGCGCTGGGCGCGAACACCGGCGACGGGTGGTTCAGCAGCTCGTGCGCCAGCGTCCAGGCGAGCGCGGCGGCCACCCCGGACTGCACCGCGAGGATGGCGTACAGCTCCAGGCTCCGGCGTCGCTCCCGCCAATTGATCTTCCGGCTGATGCCGCCGACCGTCTCGGCGACCCCGGCCTCGAACCGGTCACCGGCACGACGCGCCCAGCCCCGGTCGTCCTCCGCCCCCGCCACACCGCCGACTACCCCACGAGGGTGCGCTCATTCGCCGCCGGCCGGACCAGTGCCGCCCGGCTCCGGCTGCCGCCACCGAGCCGCTGGCCGTCGGTTCCACCCTTGCGGTACGACCGGCAACCCTGTTTGCCCATCGGGTCACCTTCCCCACCTGGAGAGAAAGGGTTGAGATCGCGAATCGTCGATTGACAAAGTTGATGATCCCAACTTATGGTGCGAGCCGGCCGGATGTTTCCGGTGGACCGGCGGCGCCCGGCCAGCCACCCCGTTGACACCATCACCACGCGAGGAGCGTCATGGCTGGGCTGAAGGGCACACTCCGCAGGACACGATGGCGATTCGGCCTGGTCGCCAGCGGTATCGCCGCACTACTCGCCGGTGCCGGCCTGATCACCGCCGGCACCGCCCACGCGGCGGCCGGATGCCGGGTGACGTACTCCGCCCCCAGCCAGTGGCCGGGCGGGTTCACCGCGAACGTCGCGGTGACGAACCTCGGTGACCCACTGAACGGCTGGCGACTGACCTGGACGTTCCCCTCCGGGCAGCGGGTCACCCAGGCCTGGAACGCCACGGTCACCTCGTCCGGCAACGACGTCACCGCCAGCAACGTCGGCTACAACGCCGCGCTGGGCACCAACCAGACCGTGTCGTTCGGCTTCAACGGGTCGTGGTCGGGCAGCAACACGACACCGACCACGTTCGCCCTCAACGGCGTCACCTGCACCGGCAGCGTCGGCACCACCCCGCCGCCGACCACCACCCCGCCGCCGAGCACGCCCCCGCCGACGACCCCGCCGCCCACGTCGCCGCCGGCCGGCGACCCGATGGCCTACGTGGCCGCGATGCAGCCCGGCTGGAACCTCGGCAACACCTTCGACGCGGTCGGCGCCGACGAGACCGCGTGGGGCAACCCGCGCGTCACCCAGGCACAGCTCGACGCCATCCGGGCACAGGGCTTCAACAGCATCCGCATCCCGGTGACCTGGAGCAACCACCACGGCCCCGCCCCGTCGTACACCATCGACGCGGCCTGGCTGAACCGCGTCAAGGAGGTCGTCGGCTGGGCCCTGGACGACGGCTTCTACGTGATGATCAACCTGCACCACGACTCGTGGCAGTGGATCAACGAGATGCCGACGAACCGGACCACGGTGCTCAACCGCTACAACGCGCTGTGGACCCAGATCGCCGCCGCGTTCCGGGACCACTCGCCGAGGCTGCACTTCGAGAGCGTCAACGAGCCGCAGTTCGCCAACAGCTCCGGCGACGCCCAGAACGCGGAGCTGCTGCACGAGTTGAACGTCAACTTCCACCGGATCGTGCGCGCCTCCGGCGGCGTCAACGCCACCCGGATGCTGGTCCTGCCGACCCTGCACACCTCCTCCGAGCAGGCCCGGATCAACGAGCTGACCACGACGATCAACCAGCTCAACGACCGCAACCTGATCGCCACCGTGCACTTCTACGGCTACTGGCCGTTCAGCGTCAACGTGGCCGGCGGCACCCGCTTCGACGCCACCACCCAGCAGGACCTGACCGACTCGTTCGACCGGGTGCACAACGCCTTCGTGACCCGCAACATCCCGGTCGTGATCGGCGAGTACGGGCTGCTCGGCTTCGACCGGCACACCGGCACCATCCAGCAGGGCGAGAAGCTCAAGTTCTTCGAGTTCCTCGGCCACTACGCCCGGACCAAGCGGATCACCACCCAGCTCTGGGACAACGGCCAGCACTTCGACCGGGTCGCCTTCCAGTGGAAGGACCCGGAGCTGTGGGCCCAGATCAGGTCGAGCTGGACCACCCGTTCCGGCACCGCGTCGTCCGACCAGGTGTACGTGCCGCGTACCGGCTCGATCACCGCGAAGTCGTTGACCCTCAACCTGAACGGCACCACCTTCTCCGGGTTGCGCCAGGGCAGCACCAACCTGGTGCAGGGCACCGACTACACGGTTTCCGGCAACCAGCTCACCATCACCGCGAGCGCGCTCACCCGGCTGGTCGGCAACCGGGCGTACGGGGTCAACGCCAGCCTCCAGGCCCGGTTCTCGGCCGGCGTGCCCTGGCGGATCGACGTGATCACCTACGACACGCCGGTGCTGTCCAACGCCACCGGCACGACCGCCGCGTTCGCCATCCCCACCCAGTTCCGCGGCGACCAGCTCGCCACCATGGAGGCGAGGTACGCCGACGGCAGCAACGCCGGCCCGCACGACTGGACGTCGTTCAAGGAGTTCGACGTGGCCTTCTCACCCGACTACCCGGGTAACCGGATCACGTTGACCGACACCTTCTTCGGCGAGGTCCGCGACGGTGCGCCGGTCACCCTCACCTTCCACTTCTGGAGCGGCGCCCAGGTCACCTACCGCGTCACCAGGTCCGGCAGCAACGTCACCGGGGTCACCGGCTGACCGGCCCGCGCCACCGGCCGCCCACCGGGTGGCCGGTGGCGCGCGGCGGTCATCATGGGCTCATGATCCGATTCCTGCTGAACGTGCTCTGGCTCATCTTCGGCGGTGGCCTGGTGCTGGCGATCGGCTACGGTGTCGCCGCCCTGATCTGCTTCGTGCTCGTCATCACCATCCCGTTCGGCGTGGCGTCGCTGCGGCTGGCGTCGTACTCGCTGTGGCCGTTCGGCCGGACCCTGGTACCCAAGCCCGGCGTCGGGGTGGCCTCGGGTCTGGCCAACGTCATCTGGGTGCTGCTGGCCGGCTGGTGGCTGGCGCTCTCGCACATCGTCGCCGGTGTCGGCCTCTGCCTGACCATCATCGGGATCCCGTTCGGCGTGGCCAACTTCAAGCTCGTGCCGGCGGCGATCTGGCCGTTGGGGCAGGAGGTCGTCCCCGCACCGTGACCCGGTTCCGGCCGCTGACGACTCACCAGTGGGCGCCGCCGCAGACGCCTTCGGCATCGCGTGGTTCGACCTGCAAGGTGGCGTGCTCGATGGTGAAGCGGTCGTGCAGCAGTTGCCGGGCGGCGGTCAGCACCGGGGCCAGCTCGGCTCCGGTGTCCAGGGTGAGGTGTGCCGAGGCCACCTCCATGCCCGAGGTCAGCGTCCACACGTGCAGGTCGTGCACGTCGGCGACGCCGTCGAGCCCGCGCAGCCCGTCGCGTACCTCGGCGACGTCCAGGTGTGGCGGCGCGGCCTGCACCAGCACCCGCAGCGCGGCGCGGGCGAGGCGGTAGGTGCGCGGCAGAATGAACAGCGCCACCGCGACGGCGACGATCGGGTCCGCGTACCACCAGCCGGTCAGCGCGATCACCCCGGCCGCGACGAGCACGCCGACCGAGGCGAGCAGGTCACCGAGAACCTCCAGGTAGGCGCCGCGCACGTTGAGGCTCTCCGTCGACCCGGCGCGCAGCAGCAGGAAGGCGACCACGTTGGCGACCAGCCCGCCGACGGCCACCACGAGCATCGGGCCGACCAGCACCTCCGGCGGCTCGTCGAGCCGCCGCAGCGCCGCCACCAGCACGTAGAGGGCCACCCCGGAGAGCAGCACCGCGTTGGCCAGCGCCGCCAGGACCTCCATCCGGTACAGGCCGAAGGTGCGCTGACCCGCCCGGGTGGCCCGGCTCGCGGCGGTGATCGCGGCGAGTGCCATGCCGATCCCCAGCACGTCGGTGAACATGTGGCCGGCGTCCGACAGCAGGGCCAGCGAGCCGCTGACCCAGGCACCGACCGCCTCCACCAGCATGACGACCGTCAGCAGGACGAAGGCCGCCCACAGCCGCCCGCGGTGCTTCTCCCCCGCCCGGGCGACCTGCCGCCCGTGATCGTGCCCACCCCCCACCCCAACCTCCTCGAAACCCGCAACCCCACCCACGAAAAACATATGCTGACATTGCTATAAATGCAACAGTCGCGCCCCACCTACCCCCGCGATCTTGCACTTGTGGTCCCGAGATGCACCTTTCCTCCGCTTGTGCGGGGGCAGGAAGTGCAAGATCGCGGGGAGGGAGCGGTGGGGTGGGGTCAGCGGGCGCGGCGGTTGGCGAGCAGGGCGTTGAGGATGACCGTGGGGGTGGCCAGCGAACTCGGGTGCTTGCGCATCGAGACGACGTCGTTGAACCGGCGGGCGGTGGCCACGTCGGTGACGGTCGCCGCGATGATCTGCCGGCTCACCCAGCTGGAGAGCCGGTAGCCGCGTGGATAGGGACCGTCGACGTGCGGCAACGCCAGGTCGGCCGAGGTGGAGATCGACCAGGCGGCGTCGACCACGACCTTCTGGAGGGCGAAGAAGTGACGGGCCGGCAGGCCGAGGTCCGGGCCGGACCGCAGGTAGCTGGCCAGGCAGGCCGCGTGCAGCGCGGCGGCGGTGATGCCCTGGCCGTACACCGGATTGAACGAGGCGACCGCGTCACCGACGCTCACCAGCGCCGCCGGCAGCCGGGTCAGCGCGTGGAAGTCCCGGCGCCGGCTGTCGGCGTGCCGGTAGGTCTGCACGTCGCCGAGGAGTTCGCTGTCGGCGACCATCGCGAACTCCGGCGGAAACTGCTCCCGCAGCCGGCGGACGAAATCCTCGGCGGTGCGGCCGGGACGGTTCTCCCCGTAGCCGGCCATCATGGCCATCCACCGACCGTCCTCGATCGCGAAGAAGGCGGCACCGGCCACGTCCACCGACCTCGTCGGGCTGTTCAGCGCCAGCACCACCGCGTGCTCCGGATTCGCCTCGGAGCGCCGGAACAACGCGGTCGCGTAGTTGAGGTGCACCGTCATCCGCCGCAGCGCCGGCCGCTCCCAGCCGGCCTCCGCCAACCAGTCGGACAGCCGGCTGGACCGCCCCATGGCGTCCACCACCAGGTCGGCGTGCTCGACACCGGGCGAACCGCCGACGTCGCACCGCACGCCGCTGGTCACGTCGCCGTCGAAGACCAGGCCGGTGGCCCGCGCGGTGATCGTCTTGACGTTCGGCAGTCGCAGCACCTGCTGCCGGATCAACGACTCCAGCAGCGGCCGGCTGCCGGCCAGGCTGTCCGCGTCGTCCGGCACGACGACCTTCAGCCGGCCGTCCAGGTAGGTCCGCCGGGCCGCGGGCGGAGCCTCCACCGCCCCCCGCGCCAGGGCCTGCTCCCGGAACCCGGGGAACAGCTGCTCCAACAGGAGGAACCCGCCGGGCAACAGGGCGTGCAGCTGGGTTCCCTGTGGTACGCCCGGCCGTCCACCGGTGGCGTGCAGGTCGTCGCGGTCGACGACCACCACGCACTCGGCGTGGTCGGACAGCACCCGGGCGGCCAGCATCCCGGCGATGCTGCCGCCGACGACCACCGCCTTGCCGATGACGGGAGACGACTGGTCGGGCGGTCGCACCGCGTTCAGCGCGGCGAGGACCCGAGCCGGGGAGCGGGACATCGTGCTCTCCAAAGGGGTACGAGGTGGGACGCCTTCCCGTCGGCCTGCCAGTGACCGTTGCCCGGGCAGGCCGACGGAGCCGGGCGGTCGGCATGACGCCCAACGATCGTTGCACAGCAAGGGAACGCCGACGGCGATCCGGTCGTACCTCCGTCACACCGCCGCGTCGGCTCAGGTCCGGACGGCACCGTCCGGCGCGGCGTCGCGTCCGCTGCCCGCCCGGTTGACCAGGTACCCGAAGGCGGCAGCCGTGAAGAACATGACGATGCCGTAGACCGCGCCGGGAATCGCCATCCGGGTGCTGTCGAGCAGCGCCGGACTGAGCGCGATGGTGATGGCCAACGTGCTGTTGTGGATGCCGATCTCGAACCCGGCCGCCTTGGCGGCGCTGCGCTCGACCCCGGCCAGCCTCGGCACCCCGTACCCGATGCCGAGGCTGAGCAGGTTGAACGCGAGTACGGCCAGACCGACCGAGACGAAGTAGTCGGCGAGGTTCTCCCGCTCACCGAGCACCGCACCGGCGATCACCGCGACCAGTACCACCACGGACAGCACCCGGACCGGGCGGTCCAGTCGCTCGGCCACCCGGGCCCAGCGTGCCCGGATCAGCATGCCGACCACGACCGGGACGAGCACGATCGCGAACACCTGAAGCACCTTGTCGAACTGCAACCCGATGCTCCGCGCGTCGCCGAGGAAGTACGCCGCCGACAGGTTGACCACGATCGGCAGGGTGAACACGGCCAGCACCGAGTTGATGGCGGTCAGGGTGATGTTCAGCGCCACGTGGCCGCCGAACAGGTGACTGTAGAGGTTGGCCGTGGTGCCGCCCGGCGAGGCGGCCAACAGCATCATCCCGACCGCCAGTTCGGGCGGCAGGTCGAAGGCGAGCACCAGGCCGAAGCAGAGCGCCGGGAGCAGCAGCACCTGGCACCCCAGCGCGATGACGGCGGCCTTCGGGTGCCGGGCCACCCGGCGGAAGTCGCCGGTGGTCAGGCCGAGACCCAGACCGAGCATGATGATGCCGAGGGCGACGGGTAGTCCGATCAGGGTCAGAGCGGAGTCCATGACACGACATCGTTACCACCGGGTAATGCACTGGCAATCCTCCATGCGGCCGGGGTGTCCGCTCCCCCCGCTCAGAACTGGACGACCCGCCCCACCCGGGGCGGGGTTCGGCCCGCGAGCACGTCGAGCCAGGCGCTCTCCAGTGCGGCCGGGCCGGTGCCGAGTTGGACGTCGACCCATTCGCCGGCCACCTCGGTGAAGCGCCGCCAGGCGTCGGCGAACCGTCGGTCGAGCCCGTCGCGACCCCAGTCGAGGCGGCGTTTGCGCATCTGCACCGGGGCGAAGAAGACCTCCCCGGCGGCGTCGGCGTTCGGGATCTGGTTGGTCAGGCCGACCGCGATGTCGCGCACCAGCCGGTCGCCGAGGTGCCGCCGCAGGGCGACCCGGGTCGCGGGAGCACCGGACAGGTCGAGGTACGCCGTCGGCACCGGGTCGAGGGCGGTGATCCCGTCGTACGGCAGCACCTCGTCGTAGCAGCCGAGCGCGCGGGTGAACTCGACGTTGCCGGGCGAGGTGAGCCCGACCAGGCGTGGGCCGCGCGCGCGCAGTTCGACGGCGGCGGCGTACGCGGTCTTGCTGGACGCCGACGAGACGACCAGCGACGTCGCGCCGTAGCAGTCGTTGTCGACGACCTGGTCGGCCAGCATGAAGGAGGTGAAGAACAGCGGCCGGAACAGGATCAGCAGGTCCTCCTGGTCGGCCCGGTACGCCGGGTCACCGACGGTCGCGCGGTACCCGTTGTACGGCGACGGCAGGTCGGCCCGGTGCGCGCTGGCGTCCCGGAATCCCGAGGCGTCCACCCTCGCCGGCCGGACCACCAGGTGTCCGGCCGGCGGAAGGTAGCCGTACACCCGGCACCCCACCTCGACCTCGGCGACGGTGGAGGCGACCACCTCGGCGAAGCCCCACACCGGCGGCAGCCCCCACTGCCCTCCCAGCCCATGGTGGTCGGGTGGAAAGAACTCCCAGTAGCGCATCGAGTCGCCGAGCACCGCGTAGGTGACGTTGTTCGCGGTCAGTCCGACACGGTCCACGCGTAACAGCGCCTCGCCGTCGGACAGCGCGGGCACGGCACGCTCCACCAGGGTGGTGCGGCTCAGCTCGGCACGGGCCACGGCGAACGTCCAGGAGGCAGCCATGCCGAAGACGCTAGGCAGCCCCGGCCTCCGAAACAAGATGCACTGTAGGTGCAAAATCCCACTCCTCGTCGGCACCGCACAACCTTTCCGGTCGGCCCGGGGTCTTCCTGTCATGAACGATGCCCAGGCAGGGCTGGAGGGGAGCAGGTGACCGATGACGGCTTCCGCGAGTTCGTCGAGATCAGGTACGCGGACCTGGTCCGGACCGCGTACCTGCTGACCGGTTCCCGTCACGCGGCCGAGGATCTGGTGCAGATCGCGCTGATGCGGGCGATGCGCCGGTGGAGTCAGGTGGACGAGCCGATGGCGTACGTCCGCCGGATCATGGTCAACGAGCGGACCCGGCTCTGGCGGCGGTTCGGTTCCCGGGAGCTCCTCGCCGGTGTCACAGGTTCCTGGCGGTCTCCGAGCGAGCCTGGCCGGGACCTGGCCCACGATGTCGTGGTCCGCGACGAGATGCTCGCCGCGCTGCATCACCTGCCACCCCGGATGCGTGCGGTGCTGGTCCTGCGCTACTGGGAAGACCTCACCGAGGCCCAGATAGCCGACGTGCTCGGATGCTCGGTCGGCACCGTGAAGAGCCAGTCCTCACGGGCGCTCGCCCGGCTCCGGGCGGTGCTGCCGGCGGCACCGCCCCGGCCGGTGACATCGGAACAACCGGCACCGTGCCGCGACGTCGGCAAGGGTTCGCTGGCCGCGGTGCCGGACGCGTCGAGAAGGAGAGATCCGAGCGATGGCCGATGAGATCAGGCACGCGCTGGCCCGGCTCGCCGAACCGGTGGTGCCCGAGCCCGACCCGTACCAGCGGTTGCTACGTCGCGTACGGCGACGCCGGCAGCGACAGGCGGCGGTGACGGGTGTGGCCGCCCTGGTGCTGGGGGTGGTGCTGCTACCGCCGCTCGGTGGGGCGAACCTGCTGACTTCCGACGGGTCGTCGCTGACCACTGCGGCGTACCAGCCGGCGAGCCCGATCGACGATCCGATGGTGCGGCGGCTGCTCGACTCGCCCACCCGCGGCAGCCTGGCCGGCGACACCACACTGATCGCCACCATCGAACGGGAGTACCGGGCCGCCCGCGCCGAACTCCTTGTCGATCCCTCGTTGGAAGACGTGCGGGTGCTGTTCGCCCACGACGCGCCAGGTGCCCGCGTGGTGGTGGTGGCCTACCTGGACGATTCGCACGCACTGCTACGCCAGGGCAGCGGCCCGGCGGGTGCCTCCGTGCCGGAGTTGCTGGACCAGACCGGCACGCCGGACGAGCCACAGGAGCTGACTCCGTATGTCTTCTTCGGACGGCACTCCCTCGCGGACGACGACCACAGCGCCGATCTCGCGGTCGGCCTGGCACCGGCCGGTTGTCAGGTGGAGATCTCCACGGACGGTCGGCTTCAGCCGGACGGATCGATCGTCCGATCCTGGCGGCCGGTCGACACCGACGGTTTTGTGGTGCATGGGGCGGGTGAGACGGCCGGACGGTGGCAGTTCACCTGCGACGGGGTGGTCCGGTACGCCGGCCCGGCGGTCCAGACCGGCATGGTCCGGACGACCGTGCCGATCGCCTCGGCGCTGCGGCAGCCCGACCTCAGCGTCTCCGCCGTCCGCGAACTGCGCGGCATGCTCGACGGCGAAGGACTCACCGGCTCGACGCCCCAGGTGCGCTGGACCGGTCGGTTGCCCGCCTGGGTTCCCGGCGCGCCGGCAGCCGTTCTGGTCCGGTCCTGCTCGGCCGATGGCGGCTGCGCCGCGATGCTGAAGGCCGACGTGCGCGCACTTCCGCGCTCGGAGTCGGCGGTTCTGCTCGACCGTCGCACGGGCGTCGGTAGCTCCGACATCGTCGTTGTGCCGCTACCGGGCGAGACTGCCGGCCTGCTGGTGGCCGGGCCGGAGTCGGCGACGCGCGCCGAGCTTGTCGACGCGCGGGGCTCCACGGTGACCGACGGACCGCTCATCAACGGGCTCGGTGTCTTCGCAGTCGACAATCGTAAGGTTGCCGGGTTGAAGGTCTTCGACGGTGCCGACCAGCTCCTGCTCAGCACGGCCACGCCGCGTCTCACGGCCGACAGCTACCAGCTCGCCGAACCGACGGTCTGGCTCTGGTGACGAACCGGCGCCGTCCCGGAGACCGTGCGGTGTCCGGGACGGCGCCGGTGCGGGCTTACCGGGCCGCCATGCGGCGGGTCAGTTCGGCCGCCCGGTACGCCGCGACCCGACGGGCCTCACCGGCCACGAAGCGCCGCAGCGGCGCCGGCGCGTCGGCGGTGACCCGCTCGTGCACCCGGGTGCCCGCCGACCCGGCGGTCAGCGTCACCACGGCCCGCAGGGACACCCAGCCCGGGCTGCGCACCTGGCTGACCAGCGGGCCGTGCGGCGGCGTCGACACCATGCGTACCCGGATGCGGTTGTCCCACCGCACCGGCCCGACCAGCCGGAACCGCTCGACGGCGAGGTACTCGGCGACCGCGCGGCCCTCGGCGTCGTGACCGTGCCGCACCTCGTCGACCGCCACGATCAGCGGCGACAGTCCGATGTAGCTGCGCGGATCGGCCAGGTGCGCGTACACCACCTCGGGCGGAGCCGCGACGGTGCAGGTGGTATCGAACGCGATCGGCGGCTTCCGGTCCTCGGGCACACCCAATCGTGGCACGCCGACGGCCGGACCATGTCCCGCCACCGGCGTGCCCGACCGCTCGCCACGGTGGTCGAGCGGATCTCCCTGGTCGCCGCGCGGAGCTACCCCGCTGCCGCCTTCGCCAGGCCGCGCTCGACCGCCGCGATGAGCTGCGGCCGCAGTTCCTCGGGCTGGATGATGGCGTCCACCGAGCCGACCTCGACCGCCCGCTGGATGCTGTGCACGCCGTCGAACTCGGCGGCCACCTCCGCCAGCTTCTCCGCCCGCACCGACGCGCGTACGTCCATCAGCCGCGTCACCAGCGCCGCCCGCTGCCCGCCGCTCGCCGCCGCGACGCGGGCCTCCAGCTCGGCCACCCGGGGATCCTTCGCGGTACGGGCGTCGACGTCACCGGCGAACACCACGGCCGCGGCCGGTGCGCCGCCGATGACGGAGGCGAAGGAGCCCGCCACGGCGAGGACCGTCATGTTCGGGTTGAGCGCCTTGGAGAAGACCACGAACGCGCCACCGTGGTACCGCGAGATCACGCAGAAGACGATCGGTCCGTCGAAGTTGACGATCGCCCGGCCGATCTCCGCGCCGTACTCCAGCTGCAACTGGCGCATCGACTCCGGCGAGCCATCGAAGCCGGAGAGGTTCGCCAGCACCACGAGCGGCCGGTTTCCGCTTGCCGCGTTTATCGCCCGGGCGGCCTTCTTGGACGACCGCGGGAAGAGCGTGCCGGCGGTGTAGGTGTCCGGCCCGTCGGTGGGCGGGAACCCGCGCCGGGGCACCGAGCGGGACTCGATGCCGAGCAAGCACACCGGGATGCCGCCGAGGTGCACGTCCTGCACGACCGCCGTCTCCGCGTCGGCCATGCCCGCCCAGCGTTCCAGCACCGCGTGGTCCTGGTCGGCCAGGGCCCGCATCAGCGTACGGATGTCGAACGCCTTCTTGCGGTCGGGGTTGCGTACCCGGGAGAAGATCTCGCCGACGGTGGTGAAGTCGCTGTCCGGCACGGCGTGCGGGTAGTCGGAGATGTCACGGTCGACCGGGTCGGTGGTGACCGCACGACGTGGCCGGCTCTCCCCCGGTGCCACGTAGGCGTGGTCGTGGTACGCCATCAGCACCCGGTGGGCGCCGCGCAGGTCCGGCGCCCAGTACTGGGCCTGACCGTTGGGACCCATCACCCGGTCGTAGCCGCCGATGCCGAAGTTGTCCTCGGCGGAGACCCCACCGGAGAAGTCGAGCGACTGCTTGCCGGTCAGCACCATCGCCGAGTCGGGCGTCATCACCAGGATGCCCCGGGTGTGCATGAGCATCGTGGCCTCGGCGTTCCAGTACGGCTGGGCGCCCACGGTGATGCCCGCGACGACGATGTTGATCTCACCGCCGGCCTGGGTGAACTCGACGATCCGCTTGAGCGCGGCGGCCACCCAGTCCATGTTCTCGGTGCCCGAACTCATCGAGATCCGCGCCCCGGCCGACAGCGCGAACCAGTCGACCGGTACCCGCATCCGCTCGGCCAGGTCGAGCGCGGCGATCACCCGGGCGCACTCCGGCTCGGCCAGCGCGCCCAGCGCCCTGGTCGGGTCGCCGAGCAGCACCACCCGGGTGACACCCTCCGGATAGCGCTCGGTGGGCGTGCTCGCCACCCCGACGACGATGCCTGCCCTGTTCTGGCCCTTGGGTCGCCGCACCGGCACCAGTTCGCCGGAGTCGGTCAGGTCGTGCTCGACGAAGCTGCCGTTGCGGCCGGCCAGCAGCTCGGTCAGCTCGTACGGGTAGGTGGTGCCGCGCCGCCGAGCCGACAGCACCTTCTGCCGGTAGTCGTCGAGCGGTTGGATCAGCTCCGCCGTCGGCTCGGTGACCGAGATGCGCATGCCCTCGGCGTAGGAGATCTGCACCGCGATGTCGGTCAGCTCACCGGTGTCCGTGTCCCGCTGGCGGCCGAGGAACAGCACCTCCTCCAGCCCGGCGTCCGCCGTGATCGGCAGCACCCGCTGGGCGACGGTGTTCAGCTCCTCGATGCTCAGCTCGTTGGGCGGCCAGACGAAGATGGTGATCCGGTTGGTGTCGAACCGCTTCTTCGCCGGGCGCTGCGCCTGCACCTTGCGGATCGCGTCGAGGCAGGCGTCGAGCGCACCCTCGACCGCGGGCAGCGCCAGGATCCGACCGTCGGTGTCGCGCAGCGGGGTGAGGTCGCGTACCTGGGCCATCGCGGCCAGCCGCTCGTCGGCCGGATTGTCCGGGGCGACGCAGTGGAAGAGGTACACCTCCTCGTCGGCCGAGGGCAGCCGGGTCAGGTCGAAGTTGCGCAGCCGGGGCAGTTGCAGACGCTGGGCGATCAGCGGGTGCAGGCCCCGGATCACCCGGTCCTCGCCCAGGTCCGGCCGGAAGGTGAAGTGGTGGTGCATCTCGGCGCCGTTACGTCCGGCGACGGAGACCGTCACCCGCTGGAGCATGTCCAGCAGGCCGGCCTGGTCGAGCACCTCCCGCAGGGTCGCGGCCATCGCGTCCGCGTCGGGCTGCTCGGCCCAGGTCAGGTACACGTCGGCGACCGACGGCACGGGATCGCCGCCCGACACCAGCGAGCCGTCGTCCGCGCCGACCAGCGTGGCGATCTCCGTCAGGGCCGCCGGCAGCCCGGCGAAGTCCGTGGCCGCGGCGACCAGTCGGAAACGTTCACCGTCGCGGTCGTACCCGGCGGTGAAGAACGACCGTCCCGCCACCTCGACGGCCCGGGCGTCGCTCGCGCCACGGCTGCCGTAGTAGCGGCGACTGAGCACCTCGAGCATCGGGCCGTGGTCGACGCCCGGCCGGCCGATGCGCTGGGCGAGCAGCCGGACCAGCGGCTCCGGTGAGGCGACCATCGTCGCGATCCGCTCGGCCCGGTCGGCCGCGCCGGGGTCGCGGTCGAGGTGACGCAGGTTGCGCCGCACGTCGGCGTACACCTCGGCCCGCTTGCGGCGCAGCATCGGCTGCGCCGCCCAGCGGAACACCACGCTGCGGGCGAGGTCGCCGATCACCGGGAAGCGGCGCTGGGTGGCGAAGATCAGGTGTTCCAACGCCTGACCGACCAGCTCGCGCAGGCTTTCGGCCGGCGGCGGCTCGGTCAGCCACCGTTGCAGGAAGGTGACGACCACCTTCACGTCGGCCGCCGCCCGCTGCTGGGCGAGGAAGATCCGGAAGACGGCCTCCTCCAGCTCCGGCGTCCGCTCGAAGTCCTCGACGCCGTAGTGGGCGAGCACCCGGGCGAGGCGCTGACGGAACGTCTCCGGCAGGGCGGCCCGCTCGACGTCGAGGCACTGCAGGTAGGTGTGGAAGTACTCGCGCGGGCTGTGCACCCGGGTGTCGGTCCTGGTCTCCTCACCGGCCGGCCGGTTGCGGCTGAGCTCGGACAGGTCGGCGAAGACCTGGAGCAGCTCGACCTCCTCCTCCAGCGGCCGGTGCGGCAGTTCGGCCCGGGCGGCCAGGTACGCGGCGAGGACTCGGCGCTCGTCACGCGGGTCCAGGTCGTAGCCGAGCAGCAGACTGCGCAGGTCGGCGATGCCCCGCGCGACCCGGTCGCCGGCCGACAGGCCGCTCGGCTCGGGCGGCAGTTCCAGGTCGACGGCGCTGGACTCGGCGACCTCGCTCGCGGTCCCGTCACCGAGCGGCTCCAGGCGCAGCAGCGGTGCGCCGGTCTCCACCTGGCTGCCGACGGAGACCAGGCACTCGCGTACCTTCGCCGCGAACGGGGCGCGCAGCACGGTCTCCATCTTCATGCTCTCCAGCACCAGCACCGGCGCGCCGGCCTCGACCTCGTCGCCCACCGCGAGCGGGGTCGCGACGACGAGCGCGGGTGACAGGGAGCGCAGTACGCCGCCCTCGTCGCGGCTGACCCGGTGCGTGACGCCGTCGACCTCGACCAGGTGGATGGGTCCGTGGGTGTCGGTGACCAGCCGGAACCGCCGACCGTTGACCAGGATCCGTCCGCTGTGCTCGTCGTAGCGCTCCAGTTCGACGTCCACCGTCGCCGTCTCACCGACGCCCACCCGGAACCGGTGTGGTCCGGTCTGCGCGACGGAGACCCGGTAGGTCGCGCCGCGCAGCTTCAGGTCGATCGGCCGGCCGCTGACGTGCTGGACCTGGGGACGGCCGCCGTGCGCGGTGGAGAGCAGGCGCTGCCGCTCCACGTGCGCCTCGTCCTCGTACGCCTCGATGGCGGCGGCGGCCAGCGCCACCCCGGAGTGCCGGGTGCAGACCAGGCGGCCCTGCGCGCGGACCCGGTCGATCCAGCCGGTGTCGGCGCTGGCGTCGATCACCTCGGGCTGGTCCAGCAGGTCGAGCAGGAAGCTCTTGTTGCTCGCACCACCCTCGATGATCACCGTGGTCTCGGTGACCGCGCGGCGCAACCGGCTCAGCGCCTCGTCGCGACTGCGGCCGTACGCGATGATCTTCGCGATCATCGAGTCGAAGTCGGCGGGGATCACGTCGCCCTCGCTGACCCCGGTGTCCACTCGCACGCCGGGTCCGCTGGGCAGCACCAGGCGCACGATCCGACCGGGCGACGGGGCGAAGTCCCGGTCGGGGTCCTCGGCGTTGAGCCGGGCCTCGACGGCGTGCCCCGCCTCGACCGGGATCCGGTCGCCGAGCCGTCCCCCGGCGGCCACCTGGATCTGCGCCTTCACCAGGTCGAAGTCGGTGGTGGCCTCGGTGATCGGGTGCTCCACCTGCAACCGCGTGTTGACCTCCAGGAAGGCGAACATCCGGTCGCCCGGGTGGTAGAGGAACTCCACGGTGCCCGCGCCCCGGTAGTCCACGGCCAGTGCGAGCCGCTCGGCCGCCTCCTTCAGCTCGCGGGTCTGCTCGGCGGAGAGCACCGGCGAGGCGGATTCCTCGATCACCTTCTGGTTGCGTCGCTGCACCGAGCAGTCCCGCACGCCCAGCGCCCACGCGGTGCCCTGGCCGTCGGCGATCACCTGCACCTCGACGTGCCGCGCGCCGGTGACCAGCCGCTCCAGGAAGACCACACCGCTGCCGAACGCGCGCTGCGCCTCCAGGCTCGTGCGCTCGTACGCCTCGGCGAGTTCGGTGTCGCTGCGTACCACCCGGATGCCCCGGCCGCCCCCGCCCGCGGTCGCCTTCAGCATCAGCGGGTAGCCGATCTCGGCCGCGGCGCGCTGGGCCGCGTCGAGGCTCTCCACCGCGCCGCGACTCCACGGCGCCACCGGGACGCCGACCTCCTCGGCGATCAGCTTCGCGCCGATCTTGTCGCCGAGCTTGCGCATCGCCTCCGGGCTCGGGCCGATGAAGGTGACGCCGTTCTTCTCGCAGAGCTCGGCGAAGGCCGGGTCCTCGGCCACGAAGCCCCAACCCACCCAGGCCGCGTCGGCGCCGGTGTCGTGCAACGCCCGTTCCAGCACCCGGTGGTCCAGATACGGTCGGGCGGACGCGGGCCCGAGGCAGTAGCTGTGGTCGGCCTCGCGTACGAAGGTGGCCGACCGCTCCGCCTCGGTGTAGAGCGCGACGGTCTCGATCGGCGGGGCGTCGGTCTCGGCATTGAGCTCGCGAACAGCGTGGATCAGCCGCATGGCGGCCTCTCCCCGGTTGACGATGGCGATGCGGCTGAACACCGAGCAGGCCTCCGGAAGATCGTCCTTGACAGGAGGGGACGCTCCCTCGGACAGGGGGTCCCGCTCAACCAACCTTCGTGGCTACCGGCGGGTAAGGAAGACGTGGGAACTACCACCTCCGGACAACGGATTTTGTCGGGACCCTCCAACGCCACGCTTCGACCCGGACGACGGGTGGTCCGGGTCACCCCGGACGGGCGCTCAACGACCACACCGGGTCGAGACGACAAACACCCTGCGTGGCGGTCAAATCTCCCAAGATCATCAAACGTTTCCCTGACGGACCTGGTGCTATACGGTCAGCGGGTGAGAGTTGAGCGTCACTGGTGGAACGGCGACCACACCCCACGCGGACGTCGGGACGTCTACATCCGCACCGACGGCGAGTCGTGGGAGGTCGAGGCCCGGGCCGGCGGCGGCACCGGCCGCTCGAAGATCTACCCCTGCCCCGGCCGCAAGTCGGCGGAGATCCTGGCCGGCGCGTGGATGGGCGGCCAGAGCCGCTGGCGGGTCGTGGCACCCTCCTGAACCGCACCGGCAGCCGGCTCGCCGCCGGTCGGGTAGGCTGATCGTGCGACCCGCCCGACGGCGGGTCCGATTCGATGTCCCAGACCCCGCGCCGTCGACGCGCCCGGCCACGGCCGGCAACGCAGCGCCGGGTGGGACGTCCCCTTCGACGTTCGGAGCCTTCATGGCGGCACGCCGCCCACAGCAACAGACCACCCCGCCCACCGTCCCGACCTTCGCCGAGCTGGGCGTGCCCGCCGCACTCACCCGGGTGCTGGCGGCGACCGGGGTGGAGCGGCCATTCCCGATCCAGGCCGCCACGCTGCCCGACGCCCTGGCCGGTCGTGACGTGCTCGGTCGGGGCCGCACCGGTTCGGGCAAGACGTACGCCTTCGCCCTGGCGGTGCTCACCCGGCTGGCCGCCACCGCCACGCCCCGGCGGCCCGGACGGCCCCGGGCGCTCATCCTCGCGCCCACCCGGGAGCTGGCCACCCAGATCGACAGCGTGATGGCGCCGCTGGCCCAGGCGTTGTCGCTGCGCACCATGACCGTCTTCGGCGGCGTCGCCGCGCGGCCACAGATCGCCGGGTTGCGCGCCGGGGTCGACGTGCTGGTGGCCTGCCCGGGCCGGCTCGCCGACCACGTGCAGGCCGGACACGCCCACCTGGACGCCGTCGAGATCAGCGTGCTCGACGAAGCCGACCACATGGCCGACCTGGGATTCCTGCCGACCGTCCGCCGGCTGCTGGAGCTGACCCCGCGCAATGGGCAACGGCTGCTCTTCTCCGCCACCCTGGACTCCGGCGTCGACGTGCTCGTGCGGCGCTTCCTCACCGATCCGGTGGTGCACAGCGTCGACTCTCCCCGGTCGCCGGTCGCCGCGATGACGCACCACGTGCTGCACGTGCAGGCCGAGGACCGGTTCGCCGTGCTGGTCGACCTGACCGCCGCGCCGGGCCGGACGGTGGTGTTCACCCGTACCAAGCGCGGCGCCAAGACCCTCACCCGCCGGCTGGTCGCGGCCGGGGTGGCCGCGGTGGAGCTGCACGGCAACCTGGCCCAGGGCGCCCGCACCAGGAACCTCCAGGCGTTCTCCGACGGCACGGTGCGCACGCTGGTGGCCACCGACATCGCGGCGCGGGGCATCCACGTCGACGACGTGGCCCTCGTCGTGCACGCCGATCCACCCGTGGAACACAAGGCGTACCTGCACCGGTCGGGGCGTACCGCCCGGGCCGGCGCGGCCGGGACGGTCGTCACGCTGATGACCGACACGCAGGCCCCCGAGGTGCGGGAGCTGACCCGCAAGGCGGGCATCGCGGCGACCACCACCCGACTACGTCCCGGGGACGCGCTGCTGCGTCAACTCGCGCCGGGGGAACGAACGCTCGCGGTCGCGCCGGCCGCCGGGACCCCGGCCACCCGGCGGGAGGTACCGCCCGCATCCACGGGCCGCCGTCGTCGCGGCGGTAAACCCGCCCAGACCAGCGCGGCCCGGTCCGCTTCAGCCAACTCGGGGCGGGCGGCACCGGCCGGCTCGGCACGATCCGCGTCGGCCGGCAGCGGACGATCCGGTGCCGCCCGGTCGGGCACCGGGCAGGCCGGTGCCGCGCGCTCCGGCGCGGCCGCGTTCTCCGCCCGGGCCCGGCCCGGCGGGCGTGGCGGCGGGCGCTGAGCGGCACCCCACCCCGACGACCTGGACGATTCACTGAGCGCCCGCCGGCGATGCCGGCGGGCGTTTCCTTGCGCCGTCCGAATACCTAGAACTACCATGCCTCACAGTTCTAGGTATTGGTGGTGGGAGAATCTCATGAAGGTCACCAAGGATCTCGTCGCCGCCTCGGCGACGCCGATGGTGCTCGGCATCCTGGCCGACGGGGAGAGCTACGGGTACGCCATCCTCAGGCGGATCAACGAGCTGTCCGACGGCGAGCTGGACTGGACCGAGGGGTTGCTCTATCCCCTGCTGCACCGGCTCGAACGGCTCGGACACGTGGAGTCGAGCTGGCAGTCGGTGCCCGGGGAGCGGCGACGCAAGTACTACCGCATCACCGACAGCGGTCTGGCCGAGCTGGCCGAGCAACGTCGCCAGTGGGACACCGTGGTGAGCGCCCTCAAGGCGATCTGGATCGACCCCGGCGACGTCCGGCGCGCGGTGACGATTCCCCTGGGAGGTCTGGCATGACCGCGCCCGGCAGCCCCGACGGCGGCACGGCCTCCCCCGGCCCGGACGGGCTGGAGGCCCAGTTCGCCCAGTGGCGTCACTACGTCCGCCGCCGGCCGGAGTTGCAGCGCGCGGACGCCGAGGAGTTGGAGGACCACCTGCGCGGCTCGGTCGACGAACTCATCGCCGCCGGCCTGCGCCCCGACGAGGCGTTCCTGGTCGCGGTCAAGCGGCTCGGCGGCCTGGACGAGCTGTCCCGCGAGTTCGCCCGGGAGCACTCGGACCGGCTGTGGAAGCAACTGGTTCTCACCGGCGGCACCGATGACCCGGAGACGGACAACCGGTCCCGGCGCGACCTGGTCGCGATGATCGTCTGCGCGGTCGGCGCGGCCGTGTCGATCAAGCTGCCGGCACTGTTCGGCCTGGATTTCGACCAGGACGGGGCCTTCTACGCACCCAACTTCGCGTTGTTCACGCTGCCCTGGCTGGCCGCGTACCTGGCCTGGCGGCGCCGGGCCGGGACGGCGGTGATCGGGGTGATGGTGGCGCTGTTCGCCCTCGGCGCGGTGGCCGCCAACGTCTACTCCCTCGCGGAGGACTCCCAGTCGCTGGTGCTGACCACCATTCACCTGCCGATAGCCCTGTGGTTCGTGGTCGGCCTGGCCTACGTCTGCGACGACCTACGCTCGTCGCGGCGACGGATGGACTTCATCCGCTTCACCGGCGAGTGTTTCGTCTACTTCGTCCTCATCGCCCTCGGCGGCGGTGTGTTGACCGCCTTCACGGTCGGCACCTTCCAGGCCATCGGCATCGACCCGGAGGGCTTCGTCTCGCAGTGGTTGCTGCCGTGCGGCGTGGTGGCCGCGGTGGTCGTGGCGGGCTGGCTCGTCGAGGCCAAGCAGAGCGTCGTCGAGAACATCGCCCCCGTCCTCACCCGCCTGTTCACGCCGCTGTTCACCGCCGCGTTGCTGGCCTTCCTGATCGCCATCGTCTGGACCACCGCCGGCATCAACGTCGAGCGGGAGGCCCTGATCCTGTTCGACCTGCTGCTGGTCGTGGTGCTGGGGCTGCTGCTCTACTCGATCTCGGCCCGCGACCCGCTCGCCCCGCCCGGCCTGTTCGACAGGTTGCAGCTCGCCCTCGTGGTCAGCGCGCTCATCATCGACGTGCTGGTGCTGTGGGCGATCACCGAGCGGATCACCGAGTACGGCACCACCCCGAACAAGGCCGCGGCACTCGGTGAGAACGTCATCCTGCTGGCCAACCTCGCCTGGTCGGCGTGGCTGGTGCTGGGATTCGTCCGCCGGCGCACCCCGTTCGCGGCCCTGGAACGCTGGCAGACCGGCTACCTACCGGTCTACGCCGCCTGGGCCTGGATCGTGGTGCTGCTCTTCCCCCCACTGTTCAGTTACCTCTGATCCGCCACGCGCCCCGAGCGGCCACCGCGTGCGAACGATCGTCATCGCGACCCGTTTGAACGCGGTGGCCGCCCTTCCCGGCAAGCGTCAGCTGCGAACCATCGTGCGGCCGGGGCTCACCCAGACCTTGACGCGTTCGCAATCATCGTTCGGGCAGCCTCGCCACACGGGGCGCCGTGGAACCCGCCGGTAGATCCAGCTCGAGGCCGCCGAGTCTGGTGAACCGATCAATGAGTGCGGTGAACAGGTCGTTTGCCGGCGTGTCCTCGGCGATCGACGCGTCGACGTCGTCGCGGATCTCGGCTTCCACGGATCGGCCATGTTGCGCAGCGCACCGACCTTCCCCGGCTCCGTGGTCGAGACCCTGGCACCGGCAGCCGCTTGAAGTGCCTTGACGGCAAGAGCCGAACGACACGAACACCACCCTCTTCGGCGACGAAGGTTGGCATATATAGCATCGATGCTATGACGTGGGGTACCGTTGAGTTGGAGCCGGAAGTCGAAAAGTGGTTGGAGGGCCTGCCGGCCGCACTGTTTGCTCGTGCGGCATTCTACGTCGACCTACTGGCCGAACAAGGGCCACTGCTGGGCGAGCCGTACACGAAACAGCAGGATGGGAAGCTACGCGAGTTGCGGTTCTACCTGGAACGGCAAGCAGTCAGGATCACCTACTGGATCGCGTCGGACAAGCGGATCATCTTGCTGACCGTCTTTCACAAGACGCGTATGCGCGACGAGCGAGAGGTCGACCGAGCACGCCGGGTGTTGGCCAGATGCATCGATGAGGCGCACCGCGCCGTGGAGAAGGAGGGCTAGATCATGGGTGAGCGTGTTGATTGGGCCTCGCTGCGGGAGCGGCGGATGGCCGAGCCGGGGGCGGCGGAGGCATACGACGCGACGCGGTTGGCGTTCGAACTTGGTCGTGCGATTCGAGAGCTTCGTGAGCGCCGAGGTTGGAGCCAGGCACAGCTTGCCAAGGAATCGGGGATGACGCAGTCGGCGGTCGCACGGTTCGAGGCCGGCGGCACCGTTCCGACCCTGCCCGTGTTGGAGCGGTTGGCGGCGGCCTTGGACGTGAGCCTCAGCGTCAGTTTCGAGCCACGCGACGCGGCTGCCTGAGTCGCCGGATCGCCTGCTGATCAGGCTCTGGGCTGACGCACGCTGGTCGGCGGGCCGAAGGCGACCGGCACCCCCGGCGAGTAGAGCACGCTGGTCGGCGGCCCCTGCGGCGGCGGCAGCCCGGCGGCGGTCACCAGTTCGTCGTCCAGGGCGAGCAGTTCCGCGTGGTGCAGCGGCCAGCGGGGATGCCAGTTCGGCAGGTGCCGGGTTCGCCCGTACGCCCGGGTGTGCAGGCCCCAGCGGGCGGTGACGAAGTGCTCCAGCGGCGTCGGCTCGGCGATCGGCCCGCCGACCCGGACCTCGATGCGGCTCGTCGCACCCGGCCGGGCCGGGCCAGCGGCGCCGGCAGCGGTAGCGGAGTCGGTCGCCGTCGCGTTCCAGGCTCATCGCCGACCACAGGTACGGCAGCCGCAGGGTGGCCCGGGCGACCAGCACCGGCACCAGCCGGGAGGCGTCGAGCGAGCGGAAGACCACGGCTCGTCGGCCGGAGCCGTCCACGGAGTACAACCGGACGTTGGTTTCCCAGAAGCTGCCGAAGTACGGCACACCCGGCCCGAAACCGAGCCCCAGGCCGACCATCCGGAAGCCGATCAGCCCGACGTAGGTCAGCCCGTCGAGGGTGTCCGGGCGGGTGCCGGCCGGCAGCAGCGGCGCGACCCGCCCCGGCTCCACCGGCCAGTGCAGGAAGACCAGGTCGTCCCAGCGTTGCCGAAGCATCGCGCGGCGGAATCCCCGGAGGGGTGCCGCGTCGACCGGCTCGATGTCCACACACCGATCCTGCCGCACCGGCCGACGGCACGGCACTCCGCTGGGCCGGCGGCACCGGCCCGTCCGATCAGGAGGAGGGGTGGCGGCTGCTCATCCGGTTTCCGCCCGCCCGCTTCGCCGCGTACATCGCGCGGTCCGCGTTCGCCAGGGTCTCCCCGAGGGTGTACGGGTAGCCGCTGGCCACACCGACGCTGACCCGCACCGGCCAGGCGGTCAGTCCGGCCACGGCGTCGACGGTCCGCTGGGCGACCTGCTCGGCGGCACCGAGATCGGCTCCCGGCAGGATCGCGACGAACTCGTCCCCGCCCAGTCGGGCCACGAAGTCGTCCCGGCGTACGCTCGCCGCGAGCACCTGCGCCACCCTCCGCAGCACATCGTCGCCGGTGGCGTGCCCCAGCGAATCGTTGATCTGCTTGAACCGGTCCACGTCGACGATCAGCACGGCCACGGGGTCGGATGCGCCCGTGGTGGGAGTGGCCAGGTTCTCCAGGAAGCTGTCGAGACCACGCCGGTTGGCCACCCCGGTGAGCGGGTCGATCCGCGCGGCCCGTTCGGCCCGCTCGTGCTGCCACCGCAGCACGTCGTACGACTGCATGGTCACCGCCGCGTGCAGCCAGCGGTGCCGCTGCCGCCACAGCAGTTCGGCGAGCGCGTCGCCGTAGGTGAGGCCGGGCAGCGCGTCACGCGCGCCGTTCTTCGCCAGCAGTACGGCGTGCGTACGGTGCAGCGCCGCGGTGATCAGCCAGTCGTTGTCGGGCGACAGGCCGGTCACCGCCTCCTCGATGACGCGCAGCGCCTCACCGGGCCGCCCGGACCGGCTGAGCGCGACGGCGTGGAACGGTCGGCACAGCAGTTGCTCCTGGTGTCGCTGTTCGACACCGTGCTCCCGCAGCGACGCCAGGAACCGGGGGATGTCCTCCGCCGCACCGGCCGGGTCCTGGCGGTCGGCGCGGGCGCACGCCGCGAACAGCGACGCGGAGAGCCGCCACACCTCCGCCTTGGGGCCGGAGGCTTCCGTCATCGCCCGTACCGCGTGTTCCTCGGCCACCGTGGTGTGCTTCTCCGCCTCGGCGACCTGACCGACCTGGTACAGCTCCAGGGCCCACATCAGGTTGAGTTCGGCGAGGTTGCACAGCCACATCGCCCGGTTGCCGTTGTCCGGGTACCCGGGTCGGCAGGTGGTCTCGTACGCCGCCTGGAACTGCGGCACCGCCAGCTCGTAGAGGCGCAGCTTCGCGTACCCGATCGCCAGCCCGGTACGGGCGTTGCCCTCGATCACCGGATCGGGTTCGCCGGCCAGCAGCGCCGTCTCCGCGCGGACTAGGTCCCGCAGGACGGCCTCGATGTCGTACTCGGCGATGTCCTGGTCGCCGAGGCGCAGCCGCCGGTCGGCGCGCAGCGACAACGCGCAGGAGCGCCACCCGGCGCTGTTCTCCCGCTCGGCGGCGACAAGCATCAGATCGGCGGCGGCGATCGCGGCGCGCAGGTCACCGAGCCGGGTCAGCGCGACGACCCGGGCGAAGTGCATCGCCGCGGGGCCGTCGCGCAGTTCCCCGGTCGGTTCCCGCAGTGCCGCGACCGCCTCCGCCAGCACCTGGGCCGCCCCACCGGCCTGCGCCTCCTCCAGTAGCCGCAGGGCTCGGAGGGTCACATCGTCCATGCGGTCTCCTCCGCACCGCCCAGGGAAGAACAGCCCGATGGTACGGTAATCAGCCCTCTTCGATAGTCTCCGACCGGTTCGGACTCTGCGCCAGCGGTCGCCAGGCGGCCAGAGCGACAAGCGCCATCGTCACCCCGGCGATCCAGAACGGTGTCGTGAGGCCCCAGATGCCGGCGATCAGTCCACCGAGGAGGGAGCCGACCGCCGCCCCACCGAGATCGAGCACCGCGTACGCGCTGCCGACCCGGCCGAGCAGCTGCGACGGCACCAGCCGTTGTCGCAGCGACGCGACGGTGACTCCCCAGACCATGCCGTGCGCGCTGAACACGACAAGGACGGCCACCACGACCCAGAGCGCCGTGGTGGTGGCCAGGATCAGGTGCGTGAGCATCTCGACGACCAGCCCGACCCGCAGCACCGCGGTTCGACCGACCGTCCGGACGAGTCGGGCCGCCACCGCGGTGCCGGCCAGTCCGCCGACCGCGAACGCGGTGAGCAGGAAGCCGTAACCGACGTCGGAGACTCCCAGACGCTGCCGGCAGTAGAGCACGAACACCGCGAACGCGGCGCAGAAGGCGACGTTGCCCACGCCCATACTCAGGGCCAGGGTCCGCAGCAGCCGGTGCCGCCACAACCACCGCACCCCCTCGGCGATCGAGCGGACCACCGAGGCGTGCGTCGTGGTGGCCGGGGCCGGGGCCGGCCGCAACCCTGCCAGCAGCGCCGCGGCGACGGCGAACGTGAGTGCGTTGAGGCCGAACGGTGCCGCCGCGGCGATCACGAACAGCCAGGCACCCAGCGGCTTGGCCACGAACTGGTTGCCGATCGTGAAGGTGGCGTAGAGCCGCGCGTTCGCGCTCGGCAGCCGGTCGGGGGCGACCACCGATGGCAGCAGCGCGCCCATGGCGGTGTCGGCCAGCGTCTCCCCCGTACCGAGCAGGAAGAGCACCACGTAGCAGACGACCACGGTGACGGTTCCGGTGGCGATGGTGAGGGCCAGCGTGGTGAGGGCGGCGGCCCGGACCAGGTTCACCGTCACCACCAGGCGACGCCGGTCGAGCCGGTCCACGTAGGCACCGCTGAGCAGGGCGAACAGCAGCCAGGGCAACTGCTGCACGAAGACGGCACCGGCGACCAGTGCCGGGTTGTCGGTGATGGAGGCGACCAGCAGTGGGCCGGCCGCCATGGTGATGCCGTCACCGACGTTGGACACCGCCGAGGCGGTCCAGAGTTTGGCGAAGTCCGCGCCGAGACGCGCGGATATCAGGGCACGCAAAATTGCTCCTCGAGCTGGAAGGGAACGGCCGTCAGGGGGACCGCTCCGCTGCGAGGAGCACCGCCACCGCCGGTGGACCGGCGGTGGGCCGCACGGGTCAGCGCACGGTGAGCTCTCGCGTCGGAGCGGGGGCCGTGACCAGGTCGAGGCGCATCTCAACTCCTGTCCTTCGACGGATGTCGACGCGGAGGATAGTCGACCGAGTCGGTAGGCGGACACCGGTTTCCGCCGGGTCGCGGCGCGTCCATGATCGCGACCACGGTCGATACAGTGACCCGGTGGAACAGATCAGCCGGCGGCGGTTCCTCGACGAGATGGTGGCCGTCACCCGGGACCGGCAGGCCACCACTCACCTCTACCTGATGCTGCGCGAGGGCGGCGGCATCGGTGTGCAGTGGGAGCAGCCCGGGCTCGACCATCTGCGGGAGTTCCGCGTCGTCGACCCGGACGGGCCCGCCTGCCCGCACTGCGTCATCATCGATACGGTCGTGGAGCTGGCCCCGGTGCTGCCGCTGGACATGCTGCGGACGGCCCGCTCCAGAGTGCAGTACGAGAGGATCCTGCACGCCGGCATGCTGCCGGCGCCGGCGTTCGCCCGGCAGTCGACGAGTCCGGAGGTCACCTGGTTGGCGGACTGTCACGGCGCGGCCGGCGATCCGCACACCGACGCGGACTGCGCCGAGCACGCGGCGGTCGTCGCGTCGGTGGTCACCGACCCGCTCGACGTCGACTCCGGGACCGTACTGCCCCGGGCACTCGGCGAGCTGACCGACGCCACCGACGTGTGGGAGCGGCTACGGCTTGCCCGCGACTGGCGGGACACCGCCGCCGAGGTGGCGCGGCGCAGCCGTTGGGCCGAGACGACCTGGGGTTTCCTGCGCGGTTCCGGGGTGCTGGGCGTACCCGCCGCCGGTGTGCCGGGGGTGGTCTACGCCCTGACTCCCGGCGCACCGGCCGACGACCGGCCCTTCGCCGAGCGGTACGCGACGACGGTGCGCGCCCTGTCCGGCCAGACCACTCTGGTGTACGCCGACCCGGTGTGCCTGGTGCCCGACCCGGTGCCCGGCAGTCAGCGGATGCCCAGCTTCGCCGGTGCGGTGGACGTGGCCACCGGACAACCGGTACGCACGTTGCGGCTGCCGTCGCCCCGCCGGCCGCTGAGCCGGCTCGGCCGGGGGATCCTGCTGCTGTTCGAGGCGCGCCACGCGATGCTGATCCGCCACGTCAAGCGTCCCCCGGACTGGGAGTCGGAAGCGGCGCTGCACGCCTTCGAGTTCGGCCTGCTTGCGGACCTCGGTGGCGCCGAGTACACCTCGGCCGTCGCCGCCTATCTGGAAGCCCTGCGCCGCGAGGGCGATCTGCTGGCCCGACCGCAGAAGGTCCTCGACCGCCGCCGACGCAAGGCCCTCGCGCGGGTCTTCGGCGACATCGACGACGAGGAACTGCACCTGTGGGCGTCGGTCGCCTACCGCAACGCGATCCTGCAGATGCTCGGCAGCCAGGCCGCCTTCGCCGAACATCTCCGACGACAGGCGTCCTGAACCGGCAGCGGGCCGGCCCTTGTGGGTGGGTTCGCCGCGCGAACCCACCCACAAGGGGCGTCAGTTACGCAGGTTCCACTGCTGGTTGGCGCCGCCGTGGCAGGCCCACAGGTGGACCACCGTGCCGTTGGTGGTGCCGTACCCGCTGGCGTCGAGGCAGAGCCCGGACTGGGCACCGGTGATGGTGCCGTTGGCGTTGACGTTCCACTGCTGGTTGATCTGGCCGTTGCAGTCCCAGATGATCACCAGGGTGCCGTTGCTGGTGCCCTGCCCGGACGCGTCGAGGCACTTGTTGCCGTACACCATGAGTTGCTTGCCGGCGGTGTAGGTCCACCGCTGGTTCGTCCCGCCGTGGCAGTCCCAGAGCTTCGCCTGGGCGCCGTTGGTCGTGCTCGCACCTTCGACGTCCACGCACCGCCCGGACTGGGTACCGACGATCTGCACGTTCTGGGTGCTGCTGCCGCCCTGCGGGCCGGCCCCGGCCATCACCGCCTGGGCACCGGAGGGCCAGTTCCCGTTGGTCACCGTCACGTTCCCGGACACCACGTTGCCCCGGTCTCCGTTCGTCACGTTGGTGCTGCCGTTCGTCGACCAGTTGTTGGTGACGGTGAAGTTGCCCATGTTCTCGGCGTACCAGTAGTTGGCGGTGGCCCAGGTGCCGGTGGACGAGAACACGTTGTTGCGGGCGGTGTAGTAGCGGGACCCCTCGTCGAAGTAGACGCCGAAGTAGCCGTTGGTCCGCAGGCAGTAGTTGTCGCTGATCAACCCGCCCGGGTTCGCCGACAGGGTGTAGATGCAGCCGCCGTCGTTCATCTGCTGCATCACGTCGTGCACGTAGTTGCCGATGAGGCGGTTGTTCGACGCGGTGGTGGCCGTCGTGTAGCGCGGCTGGTAGTTGTACAGGCCACGGCCGGCGTAGTGCTCGCTGCCACCCGCGTCGTTGGAGCCCCAGCCGTACCCGATGGACATGCCGGTGTACGGCATGTTGTAGACCTCGTTGTACGACACCGTGGAGTTGGTGACGTAGGTGGTGAGCACCGACACGATGCCCCGGTACTCGATGCCCAGGTCGTGCAGGCGGTTGTTGCTGATGGTGATGTCCCGGTTGACCATCCGCTGGTCACTGGGGTGGTGGGCGTCGGCGCGTACGCCACCGACGACGATGCCGCCGGCCGCGTTGCGGGCGATCTCGGAGCGGGTGACGGTGATGTTGCTGGCCCCCAGGCCCACCCCGCTGGCGTGGGCGTTGGCGTCGTTGCCGATGCCGATGGCCGTCTGCCCGAGGTTGACGAACTGGGAGTCGCTGAAGGTGATGTTGTTGGCGGCCGAAACCTGCACGGCGGCGGGCATCTGCTGCCAGTTCGGCCGGGTGGCCTCGAACTGCGGGCAGCCGTTGTGGCAGGAGGAGAAGCTGGGCCAGTTCCAGTTGCCGTAGATGTAGGCGCCGGTCTGCTGGTCCACGTAGCCCTGGTTGCTGCTGGCCCCCAGCCAGGTCGTGCCGGTGAAGGTGATGCCGGTGAACGAGATGTGGTGTGCCGGCGAGGCGTAGGTCCCACCGAGGTTGACCAGGGACTGCTGCGTCGGCAGTTCCACGCTCACGCTGCTCATGTTCTGGCCGGCGAGCGGGATGTAGTTCAGCGCGCCGCTGCCCGGGTCGAGGTACCACTCCCCCGGGGTGTCCAGGAACTCGTAGGCGTTGGTCAGGTAGAGCGGCCCGGCGCGGTGCGGGCTGGTGAAGGTGTCGTACCCGAAGTTGTTGTTGCTCCAGCCGGGTTGCTGCATCCGGATCAGGTTGCCGCTGATGCTCTGCACCGACACGTACCGGTCGGTGAACGAGTTGACGCTCTCCATCTGGATGCGGCTCTGGTTGGCCAGGTTGTTGAGGTAGCTCAGGGCGCCGCTGGTGAACCGCATGCCGGTGCTGTCCGCGGTGAAGTCCGCCCGGTTGACCTGGGTGCGGGCCCGGGTGGCGAGTGCCCCGTTGACGTAGAGCTGGCGGGTGTCGGTGCCGGCGCCGACGTTGGCCCGCCAGATGTTGCGGCCGGCGTCCACCTGCGACCAGCCGGTGACCGCCCGGGCACCGCTGATCACGGGGCGGGCCGAGGGTGCCGCCTGCCAGATGACCCGGTAGCCGTTGGTGCCGGAGTCGGCGGCGGTGAACCGCAGCGGCGAGGAGAGCCGGTAGACGCCGTCCGCCAGCTGCACGACGATGTCGCCCGACATCGAGCTGTTCATCGAGCGGACGGCGGTCTGCGCACCGGTCAACGAGCACGGTTGGGTGGCGGTGCAGGCGCTGCCGCCACCGGAGGGGGACGCGTAGAGGGTGGTGGTCGCGGCGAGGGCCGGTGCGGCGAACGTGGTCACGGCGGCCACGGTGGCCGCGGCGGTCAGCGCCACCGCCGCCGTCGCGGCCAGCACCCGTCGGGGTGTGCCGGGGGGTGGAGGTACGGACACGGGGGTCTCCTTACCTGGACGGGTGGTGCGATGTGGTGGGTGGTATGTGGACGGCAGTTCATCATACGAATGATGTCTGCGCAAGGATCGACTGAGATCACGCCGGTGACCCGATGCCGGCGCGGGCGGCGCGGCTCAGCCGAGGATGCTGCGGAGATAGGCCAGCCCGTCCCCCGCGAGCCGGTCCGGTGACGGGGCGAGCGGACGCCAGATCGACGCGGCGGTCGCGATCGTCGCGTTCTCCGGAGTGAACGACTCGATGCAGATCGCACCCCAGTAGCCGGTGGCGGCCAGGGCGGCGAGCAGCCGGGGCCAGTCCAGGTGGTCCGACCCGGGCGCGCCCCGGTTGGTGCCGCTGACCTGTACGTGCTTGATGTGCGGACCCGCCGCGGCCAGCGCCGCGTACGGGTTCGCCTCCTCGATGTTCATGTGATACGTGTCAATCATGAGACCGACGTTCGACGGCAGCCCGTCGATCATCTCCACGGCCTGTTCGAGCGTGTTCACGACGCTGGTCTCGTACCGGTTGAGCGCCTCCACCCCGATGGACACCCCCCGCTCGCCGGCCCGGTCGGCGACCGGCACCAGCGCGCGACGGAAATCTACGTAACAGGTGGCGCGTTCGGCCGGCGTCATCCGCCAGGTGCGGCCGACCGACGCGTAGACCGGACCACCGACGCACGGCGCGCCGATGATCGCCGCGCTGTCCACGCAGCCGTTCAGGTACGCCACCGTGGCCTCCACCACGGCGGGCTCGGCATTGACGAGTTCCCGCCCGGGTGGGGTGACCGCGCAGACGCCGGCCGCGGCCAGCCCGTACCTGGCGAGCAGGTCGCGGACCCGGTACGGATCCCAGTCGCCCGGCTGCTCGATCGGCAGTTCGACCGCGTCGAAGCCGAGCGCCGCGATCCGTGGAATCAGCGCGGCCAGGGCCTCGTCGTCGACCGGCGAGGCCCAGACCCAGGGATTGACACCGACGGCACGCATCGGACGCCTACTTCCAGCGCTGCGGGTAACCCGGCAGGTCGGTGCAGCCGCACATGGCGTAGTGCAGCGGCGGCATGTTCGGGTCGAGGTAGCTGTCCAGGTTCTCCTGGGTGATCGTCGGCTGGGGCAGCTTCCACGGGTCGGACACCTGCTGGCCGTCGAGGATCCGCAGCGCCGCGATGATCGGCGTACGCCACTGGTAGGTCGGGTAGGTGGGCGCGATCGCGGTCAGCCCCTCGTCCTTCCACATCTTGAGGAAGTCGAGCTGGTCCTCACCGTTGATCGGCGGCACCGGCTGACCGGCGTCCTGGAACGCCTCCACCGCCGCGACGGCGACCGCGCCGGCGTCCATCCAGACACCGTCGATGGTGCCGTGCCGCTGGATGTAGTCGTTGACGATCTTCTTGGTCTTGGCCGGGTCACCGTCGGTGAACTCGACCCCGACCACGTCGACCTGCGCCTTGTCGAACGCCACCTTCGCGGCGGACCACCGGGTCTCCAGCACGTCGACACCGGGCAGGATGCGCAGCGCGAGAACCTTGCCGCCGGGCTTCATCCGCTGGCTGACGAACTCCGCGCCGACGTGACCGAACCCGTACCCGCCGATCGGGTTGATGAACGTCACCGGGCAGTCGGTGTCGACGCCACGGTCGAAGACGATGACCGGCAGACCGGCGTCGCAGGCCGCCGTCACGGCCGGGGTGAGCGTGGCGGTGGTGTTCGGCGAGACGATGAGCGCGTCGCAGCTCTTGCCGAGCAGGTCGTTGATGTCGGCGATCTGCTTCTGGTCCTTGCCCTCGGCGTCGACGTGGACGAACTCGGAGATCCGGTCGCCCTGCGCCTCGACCTCGGCCTGCATGGTCTTGAAGCCAACCTGCCGCCACGGGTTGTTCAGCGCCGCGTTCGAGAAGCAGATCTTGTGGGGGCCGTCCTTCTTGAACTTGGCGGTGTCCACCATCTTCGGGTTGAGCACCTGCTCCCACGGCTTGTCGGCCGGCCCGGTCGGTGCGGCGTCGAGCAACGCGAGCTCGTTGTCGTAGTCGGCCTGCACGAAGAACTTCGACTGCTCGCCGGTGCCGGCCCCGGCCGGTGGTGCGGAGGCGCCGTCCGACGGAGTCGCCACGGGCTCGTCGGTGGCGCAGCCGACGAGGGACACCAGGAGGAGCGCGGCCGTGGCCGCCATGCGTCGTTTCATGAGAATTCCCCTTATCTCGACGTGGAACGTCGGGTCGAGACCGCCACGGCGAACAGGATGATGGCGCCCTGGACGGTCGGTCTGAGGGCGCCGGAGACGCCGTAGAAGTTCATGAGCGTGAAGAGCAGTTCCAGGGTCAGCGCGCCGAGCATCGCGCCGACGACCGAGCCACGTCCGCCTCCCAGGGCGACGCCGCCAAGGACGACCGCGGTGATGGCACCGAACTCCAGCCCGGCACCGGCCTGGAAGGACACCCCGCTGTAGCCGCCGATCAGGATGGCCGCGACGGCGGCGGCGAGGCCGCTGAGCATGAAGGCGATGGTCCGGGTACGGCCCACCCGGGCGCCGCTCAGCGCCGCCGTCCGCGCGTTGTCCCCGACCGCGATCAGGATCCGGCCGAAGTCGGAGCGCATCAGCAGCACCGCGAGCGTGGCGAGGACCAGCAGGACGACCAGGGCGTACGGGATGCGGCCGAGCACCGGCACGTCCTCGAAGGCGCGCCGGCCGAACCGACGGAACTCCTCGGAGAGCCCACCCTTCGGCGCGCCGTCGGACCAGAGATAGACCGCCCCCACCAGGATCAGGAACATGCCCAGGGTGGTGATGAACGAGGGCACCCGCAGGCGCGTCGTGATCAGCCCGTTGACCAGCCCGACGAGCACCCCACCGGCGAGCAGCACCAGCACCACCGGCCAGGTCCGGGACGGATCGCTGTCGATGAGCCGGGCGGCGACCACGACCTGCGCGGTGACCAGCGAGCCGACGGACAGGTCGAACTCACCGGAGACGATCACGAAGTACTGACCGGCGGCGAGCAGGATGATCGGGGCCGACCGGCCGAGGAAGGACATCAGGGAGGCCGGAGCCAGGAAGTCGGGCTGGCGTACGGCGACCAGGACCAGCAACACCGCGAGTATCGCGAGCAGGGGCAGCAGGCCACCGGTGCGGACCCGGGACAGTTGGGGCGGCAGCGGGCGACGCTGGACGAGTCGCATGTCAGACGGCCGCCTTTCGCATGGCCCGACGGGCGTAGACGGCCACCGCGGCGATGATGATGGCTCCCCGGATGACCTGCTTGAAGAAGGCGTCCACCTCGAGCTGGTTGAAGATGGCGTCGATGCTGGCGAGCAGCAGCACGCCACCGAGCGTGCCGACGACGCCGCCCTTGCCGCCGGCTAGAGCGGTGCCACCGATCACCACCGCGGCGATCGACTCCAGGTCGTAGAGGCCCTCGGTGCCCACCCGGGGGGCACCGGAGCCTAGCCGGCTGGCCAGGTAGATCCCGGCGAGCCCGGCGCACAGCGAACAGAGCACGTGGGCGGTGACCAGCACCCGGTCGTTGCGGACGCCGGAGAGCCGGGCGACCTCCGGGTCACCGCCGACGGCGACCAGGTGGTGACCGAACCGGGTCCGCGCCAGGGCGAACCAGCACGCCCCGGTGACGGCGAGCAGCAGCAGGAAGGACAGCGGTACCGGGCCGATGCGCTGGTAGCCCAGGCTCTGCACGAGCCCCGGCGAGGTGCTGCCGGCCGGACCGTCGTAGCCGTTGTCGAGATATCCCTTGAGCAGCAGCCCGACGCCGAGAGTGGCGATGAACGCGTTGATCCGCAGCCGGGTGACGAGCAGTCCGTTGAGCAGCCCGACCGCGGCGCTGACCGTGAGCGCCAGGCCGACCGCGGGCAACAACGCGCCGTCGCGGCCGTTCATCGTCTCGGCCGCGACGAGGGTGCTCAGGCTGATCACGTACGCCACCGAGAGGTCGAGCGAACCACCGAGGATGACCAGGGTCTGCCCGACGGCGACGAGGCCCAGTCCGGCGGCGACGTGCAACAGGCTCACCGTCGTCGACTGGTTGAACAGTGAACCGCCGTCGATCATGACGACCAGCCAACCGACCGCCAGTGTGATGGCCAGCGCCACGAACACGCCCGGCACCGGCCGTCGGGTCGGCCGCAGCGGCAGCAGGCTCACGCCGCCGAGCCCGACGGCTCGCTCGCTCCGCTCACTCACGCCGCCGCCTCCCGTACCGTGCCGACCGCCAGGGCGAGGACGTCCTCCTCGGTGGCGCCGGCGGGCAGCTCACCGGCGACGCGACCGTCGCGCATGACGAGCAGCCGGTCACTCATGCCGAGCAGTTCCGGCAGCTCGGAAGAGATCATCAGTACCGCCGCACCCGCGCGGGCGAGCCGACGGACGAGATCGTGGATCGCCGACTTCGCGCCCACGTCGATGCCCCGGGTGGGTTCGTCGAAGAGCAGGATCAGCGGGTCGAGCGCGAGCCAGCGGGCCAGCACCACCTTCTGCTGGTTGCCGCCGGACAGGAACCGGATCTCCTGGTCGTCACCGGCGGCCCGGACCTCCACCGCGGCGAGCAGCTCGCGGACGCGTACGGCGCGCGCGGCGCGGCCCGAGCGGGCCGGCACGACCGCCCGGCTCGCGAGCAGGGCGTTGTCGAGCACGGACTGCCGGGCGACGATGCCCTCGCCCTTGCGGTCCTCGCTGACGTACGCGAGGCCGGCCCGGGTCGCCGCGCGCGGTGAGCGCAGCCGGGTCGGTCGTCCGTCGATCGTGACCACGCCGGAGGTGAACGGTTCCACTCCGAACAGCGCGCGGGCCAGCGCCGATCGCCCGGAGCCCTGCAGGCCACCTATCCCCAGCACCTCCCCGGCGCGCAGGTCCAGGTCGACGTCGCGTAGTTTCCGGTTGCCGCCGCCGCGCACGGTGAGCCGTACCGCGCCGATGTCCGTGGGAACGGCCCGATCCGGGTAGTAGCTGGACAGTTCCCGGCCGACCATCTGGCGTACCACGTCCTCGGCGGTGGCGTCGGCGGTAGGCATCGTCCGCACCAGGCACCCGTCCTTGAGGACCGTGATCCGATCGGACAGGTCGAAGACCTCGGTCAACCGGTGCGAGACGTAGAGCAGGCCGATGCCCTGCTCTTGCAGCCGTCGCACCAGACCGTAGAGCAGTTCGACCTCGTGGTCGGCGAGCGCGGCGGTGGGCTCGTCCATGATGAGCAGGCGAGCGTCCAGCGCGAGCGCCTTGGCGATCTCCACCACCTGCTGCTGGGCGACTCCGAGGCGGCCCACCACGGCCTCCGCGGGCAGGTCCGTCTCCCCGATGGTGGCCAGCAGCTCCGCGGTGCGGCTGAGCATCTGTCGCCGGTCGACCAGGCCGCGCCGCTTCGGCTCATGGCCCAGGTACACGTTCTCCGCGACGGTGCGCTCCGGCAGGAGGTTGAACTCCTGGTGGATGATGCCGATGCCGGCGCGCTGCGCGTCCCGCGGGCCGCCGAAGACGCGGGGCTGCCCGGCGAACTCGATGGTGCCGGCGTCCGGGGCGTGCCCACCAGAGACGATCTTCATCAGGGTGGACTTGCCGGCGCCGTTCTCCCCCACCACGGCGTGCACCTCGCCCGGTGCCACGTCGAGGTCGACACCGTCGAGTACGCGTACCCCGAAGAAGGACTTGCCGATGCCCCGCAGGGTCAGCAGCGCCGGGGGTCGAGCCGACATCAAGAATCCTCACGGACAGTAATCGCCAAGGGCATCGGTGTGCCACCTCAGAATTCGCTCGGGACCGGCCGGTCACCTGGCTTTAGTTATCGGAAGCGAAGCTTCCTGTTGTCGTGCTCAAACTTTCGCTTGACATGACCGAAACATCACACGTATGAAGATAGATGCTCGGAGATTGGTACGCAATCCCCGATCTTCCCGGACTCTCGACCGGGCCGGTGGCAGGCAACGACGCCGGGCCAGGTCCACTGGGGAACGCAGGCGCCAATGATCAGTCCCATCCATGTTGTCGTTAACATCAATATATGTCCATATCAGCACTAATTAGGCTCCTTGCCATCACGGGGCCCGGAACCCACTCAGGCGTGACTCTGCGTCACATCCGGCGGAGTCGCCCCGGTGCGACGAACCGCGCGACGACCATCGCGCGTCCCGTCGTGGCACCAGGCACCACCCGACGTGCCGTGGGAGGCGACCGGACTCGTGGTCGCGCCCCCTGTTGCTCCGCCCCGACGAGGAGACGGCATGCGTCGTAAGACAGCCATCATCGGACTGATCTCCGGTCTGTTACTGGCGCTCGCGCTGGTCCAGCCGGCATCAGCGGCTCCGGAGTTCCGCGCCCTGTTGTTCACCAAGACCACCGGCTACCGGCACGACTCGATCCCGGCCGGGGTCTCGATGTTCCAGCAGCAGGCCGCCTCCGACAATTTCGAACTGGTACACAGTGAGGACTCCAGCGTCTTCACCGCGGCGAACCTGGCCACCTTCGATGTCCTGATCATGTTCCAGACGTCCGGCATGGTGTGGACCTCCGCCAGCCAACGCCAGGCGGTGGAGGGCTACCTCGCCAGCGGCAAGGGCATCGTGGCCATCCACAACGCCACCGACATGGGCATCGAAGCCGAGTACCCGTGGTGGGACCAGACCATCAACGCGGGTGCCCACATGCCCGAGCACTCCCCCGGCGTCCTGCCCGGCACCGCCATCGTCGCCGACAAGAAGCACCCGTCGACGGCAAGCCTGCCGGATCGCTGGAACCGCAGCGAGGAGTGGTACAACTTCGACAAGAACCCGCGCGGTGAGGTGCACGTCCTGGTCACCGCCGACGAGCGCACGTACAACCCGGGCCCTCGCGCGATGGGCTCCGATCACCCGATCTCCTGGTGCCGCAACACCGGCGGCGGCCGGGTCTGGGCCACCGCGATGGGTCACGCCGCGGCGTCCTACAGCGAGACCCACTTCCGCAACCACGTCCTCGGCGGGGTGAAGTGGGCCGCCGGCAACGAGCCGGGCGACTGTGGCGGCACCGTCTGGGGCAACTTCGAGAAGCGGACCCTCGACAGCAACACCGTCGACCCGATGGCGCTGGCCGTGGCACCCGACGGCCGGGTGCTCTACGTCCAGCGTGGCGGCCAGGTCAAGATCTTCAAGCCGAGCACCAACAGCACGGTGACCGCCGGCACGCTCAGCGTCTACACCGGAGGCGAGGACGGACTCACCGGGTTGGCTCTCGACCCGAACTTCGCCAGCAACGGGTACGTGTACCTCTACCACGCACCGGCCAGCAGCTCCACCGACGTCAACCGGGTCTCCCGCTACACCCTCAACGGCGACACGTTGAACATGTCCAGCGGGGTGACGATCATCGACATCCCCGCCTACCGGGACCGGACGTACCCCGAGCCCGGGCACACCGGCGGGTACATCGCCTTCGGGCCCGACGGCAACCTGTACATCGGCACCGGTGACGACGTCGCACCGAACCTCGACCCGAACTGGCAGGGCTACGCCCCGCTGGACTGGCGCCCGGGCAAGCACATGCTCGACTCGGCGCGTACCGCCGGCAACACCAACGACCTGCGCGGCAAGCTGCTGCGCATCCGCCCCTCCGCCGGCGGCGGATACACCATCCCCTCGGGCAACCTCTACCCCCAGGGGACGGCGCAGACCCGGCCCGAGATCTACGCGATGGGCTTCCGCAACCCGTTCCGCTTCTCGATCGACCCGGCCAACGGCTGGGTCTACCTGGCCGACTACGGACCGGACCGGAACCCGCCGACCACCAACCGGGGGCCCGAGGGCCTCGTCGAACTCAACGTGATCAAGACTCCGGGCAACTACGGCTGGCCGTTCTGCCACGGCGACAACCAGCCGTACGCGCCGTACAACCCGGACACCGGCGTGGTCGGCGCCAAGTTCAACTGCGCCGCACCGGTCAACAACTCGCCGAACAACACCGGCCTGACCAACCTCCGGCCGGTCGTCGCGCCCAACATGTGGTACGGCTACGGTGCCTCGCAGAACTTCCCGGAGGTGGGCTCGGGTGGCTCGGCACCGATGGGCGGACCGGTCTACCGCTACGACCCGGCGAACCCGTCGGCGACGAAGTTCCCGCCGTACTACGACGGCGTGCACTTCTTCTACGAGTGGTCGCGTGACTACATCAAGGAGATGCACTTCGACTCGGCCTCGGCGGTCACCCGGACCAACCCCTTCCTGCCCGCCACCCGGTTCAACAGCCCGATGGACCTTGAGTTCGGCCCGGACGGATCGCTCTACCTGCTGGAGTGGGGCACCAACTTCGGTGGCGGCAACAGCGACTCCGGTCTCTACCGGATCGACTACGTCCAGGGTGGTCGGTCACCGATCGCCAAGGCCAGCGGCACGCCGACCAGCGGCAACGCCCCGCTGACCGTGCAGTTCTCCAGCGCCGGGTCGGCCGATCCCGACCCCGGTGACACGATCAGCTACCAGTGGACGTTCGGCGACGGCACCACCTCCACGGCGGCCAACCCGTCGAAGGTCTACACCAGCAACGGCAACTACACGGCGCAGTTGAAGGTGACCGACAGCTCGGGCAAGACCGCCTTCGCCAACGTGCCGATCACCGTCGGTAACACCGCTCCGGTGGTCACCATCACCACGCCGGCCAACGGGGGCATGCTCACCTTCGGCGACCGGGTGTCGTACCAGATCACCGTCACCGATCCGGGTGGCGCGGCGGTCGACTGCAGCAAGGTCTACCTCAACCCGGCGCTCGGGCACGACGACCACGCGCACGAGACCACCGACTACGCCGGCTGTTCCGGGACCATCCCCACCGACCTGCTCGGCGGGCACCCGGACGGTGCCAACCTGTTCTACGTGCTCAACGCGCGGTACACCGACAACGGTGGTGCGGGCGGCGCGGCCCCACTCACCGGCCGCGCCCAGGTGATCCTCCAGCCCAAGCACAAGCAGGCCGAGTACTACAGCAGCCAGTCCGGCACCCGGGTCATCGACCAGGCCGGCGCGGAGAGCGGCAAGCGCATCGGGGACATCTCCAACAACGACTGGGTGGCGTTCACCCCGATGAGCCTGTCCGGCATCAACACCGTCAGCTACCGGCTGTCGTCGCCCTCCGGCGGCGGATCGATCGAGTTGCGGGCCGGGTCGGCGACCGGCACGCTGCTGGCCACCACCCCGGTGCCGAGCACCGGCGGCTGGGACAACTACCAGTCCACACCGCCGGTGAACGTCACCCCGCTGGCCGGCACCCACACCCTGTACCTGGTGTTCAAGGGCAGCGCCAACAACTGGTTCGACCTCGATTCGCACACCTTCGGTGGTCCGGGAGTGGGCGTCGGTGACACCGACGGTGGGATAGCCGGCCGCACGTGGACGCTCACCGCCCAACACAGCAACAAGCTGATGGACGTCAGCGGCGTCTCCACCGCCGACGGAGCGCAGATCCACCAGTGGGCGTCCACCGGGGGCAACAACCAGAAGTGGCAGGCGGTCGACGCCGGCGGCGGCACCGTCTATCTGCGGGCCGTGCACAGCAACAAGTGCGCGGAGATCACCGGTGGCTCCACCACCCCCGGCGCCTTCCTCCAGCAGGCCACCTGCAACAACGGCAACCAGCAGAAGTTCACCGTCACCTCCACCGGCACCACCGGGGTCTACACGGTGAAGAGTGTGCTGAGCGGGCTCTGCATCGACGTCAACGGCGGCGCCACCACCGACGGCGCCCGCCTGTTGCAGTGGACCTGCCACAGCGGCACCAACCAGCAGTGGCGGTTCAGCCTGGCCTGACAGCCGCGACCATCGGCGACGTCCCTGGGCCGCAGGAGCGGACCAGGGACGTCGCCAGAGGTCAGCTCGAGGCGAGCAGCCCGGCGCTGGCCAGCGACGGCCACAGCTCGTCGGGCACCACCGCCGCCGAGCGTCGCACGGTCTGCGCCATCTGCGAACCGTCGCGGACACCGACCACCGTCGAGACCACGGCCGGATGCCGTCGGACGAAGGCCAGCGCCGCCTCCGGCAGGGTGACACCGTGCGCGTCGCAGACCTCGGCGATCCGACGCGCCCGCTCGATCAGCTCCGCCGGCGCCTGCTGATAGTTGTAGAACGCGTCGGCGGGTGGGTGGTCGCGCGACAGCAGGCCCGAGTTGTAGACGCCGGCGATCACCACGCCCACTCCCCGGCTCTCCGCGAGCGGCAACAGGTCGTCGGCCGCGCCCTGTTCGAGCAGCGTGTACCGGCCGGCGCACATCATCACGTCCACGTCGGTCTCCCGGACGAACCGGGCGAGCATCGCCGACTGGTTCATGCCGGCCCCGATCGCACCCACCACACCCTGGTCGCGCAGCTCGACCAGGGCGGGCACGGCCTCGGCGGCGGCCTGCTCCCAGTGGTCGTCAGGATCGTGCAGGTAGGCGATGTCGATCCGATCCAGGCCGGTGCGCTCCAGGCTGGCCTCGATGCACCTGCGTACCCCATCGCGGCTGAAGTCCCACTTCCGGCGATGGCTCGCGGGAACGTCGAACCCCTCGGGGTCGCGCTGGTGCGCGTTCTGCGGCGACGGCTCCAGCAGCCGGCCCACCTTCGTCGACACCACGTACTCGTCGCGTGGTCGGTGCCGCAACGCACCGCCCAGGCGACGCTCGGACAGCCCGAGGCCGTAGTGCGGCGCGGTGTCGAAGTACCGCACGCCGGCCGTCCAGGCGGTGTCGACCGCGGCGGCGAACTCCTCGTCCGTGGTCGCCCGGTACAGGTTGCCGCCCTGGGCCGCGCCGAAGCCCAACTCGGTGAGGCCGATCGCCGGCCGGCGCGGCAGTGCATGTTTCCTCATCACGCTGCCAATCGGTAGCAGCGCCGGGCGGTGCCCGCCCAGAACGCCGCACGGTCGGTCGGGTCGAGGTCGCCCAGCAACTCCGTGACCGCTGCCACCCAGCGGGCGTACGAGGTGGCGAGCAGGGACACCGGCCAGTCCGAGCCGAACATCAGTCGCCGCGGCCCGAACACGTCGAGTGCGTGGTCGACGGCGGGTCGGAGATCGGCCACCGTCCAGGGTGACCGGGGCACCTCGGTCGTCAGGCCGGACACCTTGGCCGTCGTGTTGGGCGCTGCGGCGAGAGCCCGTAGGTCCCGCTTCCAGTGCTCGAACTCCGGGGTGCCCAGCGCGGGCTTGCCGAGGTGGTCCAGGACGAAGCGCACGTCCGGCAGGTCGTGCGCCAACCGGGCGGCCATGGGCAACTGGTGTTGCCGGACCAGCAGGTCGAAGACCAGGCCGGCGGCGCCGACCGCGGCGATGCCCCGGCGGACGTCCGGTCGGTCCAGGTAGGCCGGGTCGGGCTCGCTCTGCACGAGGTGACGGATGCCGACCAGGTGCTGCCCGCCGGGGGCCGCGCACAGCCGGTCGAGCTGATCGGCGACGTCGTGGGCTGCCAGGTCGACCCAGCCGACGACCCCGCCGACCAGGACGTCGTCGGCCGCGACGCGGAGCAGGTCCACGGTCTCCCGCGCCGAGGCGATGGACTGCACGACGACCGTGGCGGTGACGCCCGCCGCCCGGGCCGGCGGAGCCAGGTCGGTCGGTTCGAAGTCGGCGTCGATGGCCGCCATGGTCACCGGGTCGATCCACGGCTGGGGATGCCGGGCCCGGACCCACAGGTGGTGGTGAGCGTCGACGATGCCGGTCGGCCCGGCTGCTGCGTAGGTCATCGGCCCAACCATCCCCCGTCGACCGGCAGCACGATCCCGTTGACGTAGTTGGAGGCCGCCGACGCCAGGAACACGGTGGCTCCGCCGAGGTCGTCGGCGGCACCCCACCTGCCGGCCGGAATCCGGGCGAGGATCGCCCGGTCGCGCTCGGGATCCTCACGCAGGGCCCGGGTGTTGTCGGTGGCGATGTAACCGGGGGCGATCGCGTTCACGTTCACCCCGTGCGCCGCCCACTCGTTCGCCAGCGCCTTGGTGAGACCGGCCACGCCCGACTTCGACGCGGCGTACCCGGGCACCGTGATGCCGCCCTGGAAGCTGAGCAGCGACGCGGTGAAGATGATCTTGCCGTGGCCGCGCTGCACCATCGTCCGGCCGATCTCCCGACTCAGCACGAACTGGCTGTTCAGGTTGACCTCGATCACCTGGTCCCAGAGTTCGTCGGGGTGGTCGACGGCTGGAGCGCGGGCGATCGTGCCGCCGTTGTTGACCAGGATGTCGATCGGTCCGAGCGCGATCAGCTCACCGGCCAGCCGGCGGACCGCCGCCCGGTCGGCGAGATCGGCGCGCAGCGCGGTGAACCGTCGGCCGGTGGCCCGCACCCGGCGCGCCACCTCGCTCTCCTCCGGTTCCAGGTGTGCGGAGACACCGACGACGTCGGCGCCGGCCGCGGCGAGGGCCTCGGCCATGGCCAGGCCGATGCCCCGCCGGGCCCCGGTGACCACGGCGGTCCGTCCGGACAGGTCGAACGGGTTCGTCACCGGTCATCCTCCCGCCAGTCGAGCAGCACCTTCATCACACCGCCGCGCTCCAGCGCGGTGAACGCCTCGGTCGCCGCTTCCGGCGGCTCGACGCGGGAGATCAGTTGCCGCGCCGGTACCGCACCGGAGGCGACCAGCCGGATCGCCTCCACCATGTCGTCCCGTTGGTAGAGGCGGGCGCCGAGCAGCTCCAACTCGCGCCAGAAGAACCGGTGCAGGTTCACCTCTCGCGGCCGGGGATGGATCGCCACCATCACCAGTCGTCCCCTGGCGGCCAGCACCTCGACCGCCGTGCCGACACCCGCCGCCGCGCCGGACACCTCGAAGGCGACGTCGGCACCCGCGCCGTCGGTCCGGTCGGCGACAAACGCCGCCACGTCGATCGCGGCCGGATCGACCGCCTCGATGCCGATGTCGCCCGCCACGGCGCGCCGCGTCGGGTCCGGCTCGACGAGCAGGACCCGCGCACCGCGGCCCCGGGCGACGGTGCCGATGAGCACCCCGATCGGCCCGCCGCCGACGACGACCACGTGGTCGTCGGAGGCCACCGCGCCACGCCGTACGTCGTGCACGGCGACGGCCACCGGTTCGACGAGTGCGCCCTGGTCGAGCGGCAGGTCCTTGGGCAGCGGCAGGACGAGTTCCGCCGGCACGTTCCACCCGGACTGCATGGCGCCGGGCGAGTCGATGCCGAGGAAGTCCATGGCGTGGCAGATGTGCGAGTTGCCGCGTCGGCAGGCGGCACACCGCCCGCACCATCTGGTGGGCAGCACCGTCACCGGCTGGCCGACGGACCAACCGGTGACGCCCTCGCCCAGCGCCGCGACCCGTCCGGACATCTCGTGCCCGATGACGGCGGCGGCACCGACCCGGGAGTCCATGTCCCCGTGGTAGATGTGCAGGTCGGTGCCGCAGATCCCGGTGTAGGCCACCGAGATGCCCAGCTCGCCGGGCCCGGGCGCGGCGGGCTCACGTTCCTCGACTCCGAGGCGCCGTGCTCCCCGGTAGATCACTGCCTTCATCGATCCTCCGTATCAACGGCCGCGCGTCGCTCGTGCCGCCGGCCACCACCGTGGGTCCGGGTCAGTGGCTTCCGGTCGGCGACACCTGGTTGCTGTTGTGTGCCGGGGTGGCCGCCCGGGCCAGCGGGAAGCCGCCGGCGGTCGGCAGGACACCGTCCGTCGCCGCCAGCAGCCGTCGCCCGGCCTGCTCCGGCCGGACGTTCGGCCCGTCGACCGCGGGTGCCTGCGGGTGCCGGTCCATGGCCCGGATCCGCTGTTCGTCGACCCGCAGCCCGAGCCCCGGCGAGTCGCCCAGGATGAAGGCTCCGTCCTCGACGTGCACGTCGACGGAGACGCCGACCGGCGGCCAGAGGTCCTGCAACTCGCTGGTCAGGTGGTTCGGCACCGAGGTGGCCGCGTGCAGCAGCCCGAGCGGGCTGTTGCCGATCGGGCTGACCGGCAGGTCGTAGGCGTGCGCCAGGGCGGACACCCGCAGGAAGTGGGTGACTCCACCGATCGCGGACGTCTGGACGACGTCGACCGCGCCGGCGGCGATCAGTGGGCGGTACTGCTCGAGTCCGGTGAGGTTCTCGCCGGTGGCGACGGAGGCCCGCACCCCCCGGCCGACGGCGGCGAGTCCTTCGGCGTCCCAGCGCCGGACCGGCTCCTCGATCCAGATGAGGTCGAGGGTGCGTTCGAGTTCGCAGACGTGCCGGACGGCCTGCTTGCGGGTCCACGCCTCGTTGACGTCGAGCATCAGACCCGGCCGTAGTCCGTGACCGGCCTCGGTCAGGATCTCCTTGACCAGGTGGAGCCGGTGTCGGTCGTGTTCGATGTCGAGTCCGCCCTTGAGCTTGGCGGCCCGCAGCCCGTGCTCGGCGTAACGGAGGTACGCCGAGGCGAGTTCCTCGTCGCTGAGGGCGATGTCGAGCCCGGACGCGTACGCCGGGACCCGGCGGTCACGGCCGCCCAGCAACCGCCACAGCGGCTGGCCGGCCGCCTGCGCCTTGATGTCCCACAACGCGGTGTCGAGTGCGCCGATGGTGCCGAACACCGGGCCGGCGTGACCGGCCTTGAAGGTGTGTCGCAGCATCCGGTCGTAGAGCGTCGTCACCGCGCGGGGATCCTCACCGTCGATGGCCGCGAAGATCCGCTCGATCTCGACGTGCGGGCCGATGCCGACACCCGACAACCCCTCGTCGGTCTCCACGACGACGATCGGCACCGGGACCCTCCCGTCGGCGAACACGCCGTTGGCGTCGCCGACCGGCCGCCCCCATTCGTGGACCGTGGTAAGCGTCCGATATCCGGTGATGCGCATGTCAGCCCTTCGTGGAGCCGGCGGCGACGCCGTCGGCGATCTGGCGCTGGAGGAAGAGGTAGACCACCAGGACCGGTATCGCGGCGATCAGTACCCCCGAGGCGAAGGTGGGAATGTCGTCGGAGTACTGGCCACGCAGCGAGGTCACGCCGACCATGAGCGTCCGGTGATCCGCCGACGGCATCATCACCAGCGACATCAGGACGTCGTTCCAGCAGAACAGCGCATTGAGGATGCCGACCGACAGCAGCGCCGGGGTGCCCAGCGGCAGCATGATCCGGCGGTACACGCCGTACACGCTGTTGCCGTCGATCCGGGCCGCGTCGATGACCTCCCGCGGGATGGTCTTGTAGTAACTGGTCATCAGGAAGACGGTGAAGGGCAGGAACTGGGCCACGAAGACCAGGACCAGTCCGGGGTACGTGTCGATGAGTGCGGTGTCGGCCATGATCCGGGCAAGCGGCACCATGATCACCTGGAACGGCACGAACAGGCCCGCGAGGCAGCCCAGGAACAGCGCCGAGGAGCCACGGAACCGAAGCTGGCTCAGGGCGAAGCCGGCCATGGACCCGAGCAGCAGCAGCAGGACGACCGACGACGTCACCACGATCAGGGAGTTGAGGAAGTACCGGTCCATGCCGACGCTGTTCCACGCCGCGCTGATGTTGTCCCAGCGCAGGGTGTCGGTCACGGAGAACCGGTCGAGGATGTAGTCGCGCCGGGTCTTCATCGCCACGTTGACGGTGAACAGCAGTGGGTAGATCGTCGCCAGCGCGAGCAGCGACATCGGGATGGCCAGCAGCCACCGGCTCAGTCGTACCCGGGACATCAGTCCTCACCTCCGGCCCGCCGGAGCAGCTTCACCTGGAGCAGCCCCACGACGAGCATGATCACGAAGAGCACCGTCGACGCGGCCGAGGCCAGGGCGGGCCGGTTCATCTGGCCCTGCTGGATCCAGATGTAGTACTCCGGGAGATAGGTGGATCCTTCCGGCCCACCGCTGGTCATCACGTAGAGCAGGCCGAACATCGAGGTCAGCATCCCGACCATGGTGGTCACGGCGACGAACGCGATGGTGCGGGACAGGCCCGGGATGATCACGTGCCGGATGACCTGGGGCAGCGAGGCACCGTCCACGCGGGCCGCGTCCAGCAGTGCGGCGTCGAGGGTCGCGAACCCGGCCAGGAAGACCACGAGCGCCATTCCGAAGGTGGCCCAGATGTGTACGCCGACCACCACGAACATCGCGACGTCGGGATTGCCGAGCCAGTCCACCGGGCTGATGCCGGCCGCCTCGAACACGGCGTTGACCGGACCGTCGAAGGCCAGCAGCAGATTGAAGATCGCGCCGACGATGACCGGTGAGAGCACCGCCGGGAAGAAGTAGACGCTGCGGTAGAAGCGATGTCCGGGCACCTTGAGGTAGATGAACGTCGCCAGCAGACCGGGGATCGCCACCGCCACCGGGAGCAACAGCACCAGCAGCCCGACGTTGCTCAGTGCGGTACGGAACAGCGGGTCATCGATCAACTCGAGGTAGTTGTCGAGACCCACCGCCTGACCGTTGCGCTCGCCGTCTCCGGTGAAGGAGAAGTTGACCCCGAGCAGCAACGGATACAGCCGCAGCACCACGATGATCAGGATTGCGGGTGCTACCAGGACGTAGGGGGCGAAGCGCTCGGCCCGCGAACCGCCGCGGCCGGGCCGGGCCCGGGCACCACGGCGGCGGCCCGCGGCGCCGGCCGCCGCCCCGTCGGTCCGTCCGGCGGGCACCGGACGGACCGACGGTGCTGCGTTTCCGATCGGCACGAAATCAGCCCGCCTGGTCGGAAGCTGCCAGCTGCTTCACCGCCTCGTCGACGCTGATCGAGCCGCTGAGCAGTTGCTGGGAGACCCGTCCCATCAGGTCCAGGGTCTTCGAGGAGAGCGCCACGTGCAGGGCGGGCTTACCGCTGTCGAGCGCGGCGACGATCGCGGCGGCGGCCGGACCGGCCTGCGACACGTCGATGGTGGTGTCGGCGGCGATCGCGCCGGCCTCAGCGTAGAACGCCTGGAGCGCTCCGGTCGAGGTCAGCGACCGCACCAGGTCGGCGGCGACCTTGGGATCCTTGGTCCACTTCGCCACCGCGTACCCGATGCCGCCGTCATAGGCCAGGCTCGGCGTGGTGCCGGGGGTGACCACCGGTGCCTTCATCACGCCGAGCTTCTCGGGCGTGAGGAACTCGTTGAAGTCCTTCCAGTGCCCCACGTCCGACATCAGCCCGATGACGTGCGCGGCCTTGGCGGACTGGAAGAGCGCGAACGAGTCGTTGAACATCGCGGTCGAGTTGGCCCCGTCGTTGTTCAGGCCGGCGTCACCGGCCTCCTTCCAGAGCTCGAAGATCCGCTTCACGTTCGGCGAGGTCCAGTCGCGCTTGCCGGCGATCCAGTCGTCGTACTCCTGGGCGGTGAGGATGCCGGAGCCCAGGGCCGACATCCAGAACTGGATCCCGGCACCTTCCTTGTTACCCAGCGCGAAGCACTTGGCGTCGACCTTGTCGATGGCGGCGCAGTCGGCGAGGAATTCGTCCCAGGTCGTGGCGGGGCTCGCCGGATCGAGCCCGGCCTTCTCGTAGAGCGCCTTGTTGTAGTAGATGGGGTGCCCCTGCAGCGTCACCGGCGCGGCGTAGACCTTGCCGTCCTTGGTGAAGGCGTCCCAACCCGCGAGCCGCTGCTTGTCCTCGGCCACGTACTCGTCGAGCGGCACCAGCGCGTCGACCCGGTCCCGGATCTGGCCGCCGCCGTTGAACAGCATCACGTCCGGGCCCTTGCCGGACTGGATGGCCGCGCCGAGCAGCGTGTAGTACTGGTCGAACGGCTGCGCGACGAACTCGACCGTGACGTCGGGGTGCTTGGCGGCGAAGTCGGCCTTCGCCTTGTCGACATACGCTTTGGCCGACGGCTCGCCGGACTTCCAGTCCCACACCACCAGTTTGTCGGTCGAGCCGCCGGAGGAGGGGCCCGTGTCGCTGGCACTTCCACAACCTGCCGTCGCCAGTCCCACAACGAGGACGGCGGACCACAATGCTCGTTGTTTCATCGTTGTTCACCTCTGAAGGGAGTGGCTGACGGCCTGCCGCAGCCAACGTGATCAAGAACGTAACTCGTATGACGTCTGACGTCAACAGTCAGCCGTACACTGGCCCTGGACGTCGTGGTACGACGAGCCAATCGGAGGGGGACATGACGCCATCGCAGGAGACGGCCCTGGAGAAGCTGGCCGCCCCGACCTGGTCGCGCCGCCCCACCAACCTCGCCACGGCGGTCACCGCCGAGCTGGTGGAACGCATCGTTCGCGGGGTGCATCCGTCCGGCACCGCGCTGCCTCCCGAGCCGGTGCTCTGTGAGACCTTCTCCGTCAGTCGAACGGTCGTCCGGGAAGCGGTGAAGATCCTCCAGGAGAAGGGTCTGGTGCAGGTCCGTCAGGGTGCCGGCACCATGGTCACCCCGCCCTCGAACTGGGACATGCTCGACGAGCTCGTCCTCGCGGCCACCATCGCCGAGGACGACAGCCTCGCCATCCTCGACGACGTGGTGGTGACCCGGCGGCTGCTGGAGTCCGACATGGCACACGTCGCCGCCCGGGTCGCCGATGAGGAGACCGTGGACCGCCTGCGCGCCCTGGTCGACCGGATGGACGAGCTCGTCGGCGACACCGTGGCCTACCACGAACTCGACCGTGCCTTTCACGACACCGTCATGCAGGCGTCCGGGAACCGCATCGCTCGTGGCGTCGTGCAGGCGCTGGAGAGTCAGGTCGTGAACACGGCGCGGTACACCGGCCGCACCGAGCGGTCGCTCTGCGTCGCCTCCAACCGTGGACACCGACGTGTTTACGAGATGATCGCCGCCCACGACCCGGAAGGGGCCGCGGCGGCGATGTTCACCCACATCACCGAGGCCTGGGTGGTCCGCCGCAGCGGCTCGGGCAAGCCGGACCGCCTGCAACGCTGACCCGGGACACGCCGGGCCGACGGGCCCGACCTCCTGGCTCCCACTGCCGCCAGGAGGCCGAGACCCGCCGTCACCCTCGGCCCGGTCAGGAGAACTGGGCGAAGAAGCGCCAGATCTCACCCTTGGTCCAGGTGGTGATGCCACTCTCGGCGTACGTCCCGTCCACCGGCCCGGGCATGTGCCCGTTGTCGAAGGCCGCCCACTGCACCGGGTAGCCGGCCCGGCAGCCGGAGTAGGCCGTGGTGATGTGCGTACGGCTGCCCGCTGCCGGCTCCGGCGGGTTCTGGGCGTTGCACCCGTTGTTGCGGACGAAGGTGTCGCGCAGCCCTCGGCCCTGGCCGATGCTGAGGACGTTGTCCGAGATGCCGTGCAGACCGAAGTACGCGATCGGCTGGGTACCGCCACTGCAACCGCTGATCTGCGCACCGGCGATCACGGCGACCGCCCGGAAGACGGTGGCCCGGGCGCAGGCGAGAGCGTAGCTCATGCCACCGCCCCAACTGAAGCCGAGGGCGAAGCGCTGCCTCGGGTTGACGCACAGGTCGCTCTCGATCCGACGGATCATGTCGTCGACGAAGGTGACGTCCTCGCCGCCGGCGTTGCCCCAGCCGTTACCGAGCCCCTGCGGCGCGACCAGGATCGCGCTGTTGTTCGACTGCTCCTGCTGGCCGTAGTAGGACCAGGCGCTCCCGCTGGTGCCGCCGGAGGAGATCTCCTGCATGGTGCCGCCGCGCCAGTGGAACGCGAAGATCAGCCGGTAGGGGTTGTTGTTGTTGTAGTTCGCCGGCATCCGCAGGATGAACTGGCGGCTCTTGCCGTTGCTCTGGATGGTGTGCGTGCCGTTGTACAACGTCGGGGCCTTGCCGCACCCGGTGCCACCGGTCGGTGGTGGCGACGTGGGGCCGCCCCCGCCGTCGACCCGGGCCAGTTGCCACTGCTGGTTGGCGCCGTTCCAGTCGGCGTACTGCACGATGTTCGCGCCGTCCGCGGTGGAGGCACCCTGCACCTCGACGACCTTGTTGCTGTGCCGGCTGATCAACCGGACATGACCACCGTCCGAGTCGGCCAACCGGAACTGCTGGTTGGTGCCGTTGTGATCCGACCACTGCACGATCGCCCCCCCGTCGGCGGTCGACCAGTTGTGCACGTCGAGGACCTTGCCCGAGTGCCGGGACTTCAACCGGTAGTAGCCACCACCGGAGTCCACGAACTGCCACTGCTGATTGGCGCCGTCGTTACGGGTCCACTGGCTGATCCGCGCACCGTCGTTGGTCGCCAGACCGTACACGTCCAACGCCTTACCACTGTTGCGGTTCACCAACACGTACCAGGCATTCGGGTCCACGGTCGCCGCCGCCGCGGGCGCCGCGTTCACCGCCACGAGCGCGCTCGCCGCCAGCACCGCGGCGGCCGCCGCGGCCAGCCCCGACCGCCAGCCGCGTCTGGGTGGAGAGGCGGGACGAGCCTCACCGATGGCCTTCATGGTCCACTCCTTCGATCGGGGTCATCACGAGCAGCCGTGGATGCCCTGGGGATGTGCCGGCGTCAGGTGGTGGCGTCAGCACGGTGGGGTGGTGCGAAAGATCCGGTCACCGGAGTCGCCGGCCGGCAGGACGACGTGCCCACGGTCGCAGCCGGCCGGCGCGGGACCACGGCGGAGAATCGGGCTCCCGGCAGCCACAACACCCGCCCGTGACAGCGAAGTTAGCGTTAACGTCGTCATACGTCAAACGACAGAGGTCTATTGATTGGCTCTGCTCCGAGCCCCGACTCCGGGGCCACGCGAGGGCCTGGCACGGCTCGCCGACGGACCCGGTGGCGACTCCCGGGCCCGGACGACGGTCACGGCGTCCAGTACAGGTGCGGGTTCACCCGCCCGAACCAGTCGAAGACGGCCATGTTGTCCCAGCCGTTACCGGTTCCGTTGATGTCCGCCGGATCCCACCCGTTGCCGCGCACCGCGTGCCAGGTCGGCTCCCAGTAGAAGACACCGACCGCACCGGCGTTGCGCGCGGTGTTCTGCACCCAACTGAACTGCTGCGCCTGCCCCGACCAGGTGGCCGGGATGTTGTCGCAGCGCTCGGTACCCGAGATCACGTTCGGTTGGTGGTCGGCGTCGGCGGTGGTGAACGGGTACGCGGTCTCGGCGATCACCACCGGCTTGCCGTAGCGCGACCGCACGTCGGCGATCACGTTGTACAGGTTGGCCAGGGTGCCGTGCCACATGCAGTAGTAGGACAGGGCGGTGACGTCCCACGGGACACCCTGTGCCCGGATCCCGTCGTAGAACCAGCGAGCGTTGGCGTTGCTGTCCGCGTTCGCCGTGTGGATCCACACCTGGGTGCCGCCGTGGCACGCCTTGGTGGCCTGGTAGCCCCGCTTGAGCAGGCTCGCCAGCGGGGCGAAGTCGTTGTTGACCACCTGGCCGGCGGGCCAGAGCATCCCGACGTTGATCTCGTTGCCGATCTGCACCGCGTCCGGCGTGGTGCCCTGCGCCTTGAGTGCGCTGCACACGTCGTAGGTGTAGTTGTAGACGTCGGCCTGCAACTGGCTCAGCGAATGGTTGGCCCAGGCCGCCGGCGGATGCTGCTTGCCCGGATCCGCCCAGGTGTCCGAGTAGTGGAAGTCGATCAGCAGCTTGAAACCCTTGGCTTTGATCGTCCTGGCCTGCTGAAGCACCTTGGCCTTGTTGTTGTAGCCGCTGGCCGGGTTGTTCCAGACGCGCAGCCGCAGGTAGTTGACGCCCTTCGAGGCGAGGATGTCGTAGGGGTCGGCCAGCGCTCCGGAGGCGTTGTAGTAGCGGGCGCCGAGGTCGAGGCTGCGTTGCAGCGAGGAGACGTCCGCGCCGCGCATGGTGAGAGTGTTCGCCGCCTGCACGGGGGCGGTCAGGGCCAGCGGGGCCGCGAGGACGACCACCGCCGCGAGGACCCGGAGGGACGGTTTCATGGCGCTCCTTCACATCCGCAGGATGCGGGTGCCCGACGGGGTTCGGGCACGCCCGGCGGGTCTGCCGGACGGTCTCGGCACCAGGTGAGGTGGTGACAGGTGTCGATGCATCAAGCCTGACTGCAAGAGTGGCCCACGCCGGTGCCGCCGCACCAGCCCTGACCGGCGACGCGTGGTGGCGGCGCGGCGGTCAGGCGAGGAATTGGCACAGGGCGGCGGTCAGGCCCTCGGGGTTCTCCTCGGCGACGTGGTGCCCGGACTCGATCGGATGGCCGCGCAGATCGTCGGCCCAGGGACGCCAGACGGCGAGCGGGTCGCCGTAGAGATCCTCCAGGTCGTCCCGGGTCGACCAGAGCAGCAGGGTGGGGCACCGGACCGTACGACCATCCCGCCGGTCGGCCTCCTCGTGCGCCCGGTCGACCCCGAGGCCGGCGCGGTAGTCCTCCAGCATCGCCCGTACCGTCGCCGGGTCGTGGATGGCCTGCCGGAACTCCCGGTGGTTGTCGCTTCCCATCCGGTCCGGTCGCGCCTTGTCGCCGTACCAGGCGTCGGGGTCGGCGCCGATGGCCCGTTCCGGCTTGTCCGGCTGGGCGAAGAAGAACCAGTGGTACCAGCTCCGGGCGAACGTCGCGTCGCACCTGGCGAGGGCCTCGCTGATGGGTACGCCGTCGATGACCACCAGCCGGCTGACGGTGTCGGGATGGTCGAGCGCCAGGCGGAGCGCCACGTAACAACCGCGATCGTGCCCGACGGCGGCGAACGTCGAGTGGCCGAGTGTGTGCATGAGTCGGACCATGTCCGCCGCCACCACGCGCTTGGACTGCTGGGAGTGATCCGGCAGGATCCGCGCCTTGCCGGACTGGCCGTAGCCCCGCATGTCGGGACAGACCACGGCGAACCCGCGATCCACCAGCCTCGGGGCGACCCGGTGCCAGGTCGATCCGGTACGCGGATGTCCGTGGACGAGCAGGACGGCGGGACCGCGACCGGCGTGCCGGACGCGCAGTTCCACCTCGCCCACGTCGACCCGCTCGTCGGTGAAGCCCTCGAACATGTGCCTCCAGTACCCAGGTCGGCGTCACGTCAACAGAAGGGCCAAGAGGCGGTATTACTCATTGATTATCTTGCATGTATCGATCAGCTTCGGTATGAAAGCTTAGGAATCGTTCAGGTTCCGCTTCCTGGGAGGAGCGACGATGAAACCTGTCCTGCGCCGTCTACGCACGGTGACCGTCACACTCGCCACCTGCACCCTCGGACTGACCCTGCTGTCGGCCCCCGCCGCGGCACAATCCGCGCAGCCGATCACGCCAGTGTCCGAGCGGGCACCCGAATCGGACCAGTTCTCGGCCGAGGGTGTGACGACCGTCGGTGAACTGCGCACCGTCGGCGGTTCGTTGTCGTCCGCCCGCGACGGCCGGACCCAGATCATCAAGCACCCCGGCGCGACGTACATCAAGGTGCACTTCAGCTCGCTGCGGCTGGCTCCCGGCGAGTACGTCACCGTGTCGAGCCCGGACGGCCGGGAGAGCTACCGGTACGACCGTCACCTGAACCGGGCCACCGGCGCGGACTACACCACCGACGGCCGGCCGGGCTTCTGGGCGATGTCGGTGGAGGGCGACACGGCGGTGGTGACGCTGCACGGCAACCGCTCCTCCCGGGGCAGCGCCGCGACCGTCGACCGGTTCTGGCGCGGCTACGACCGCACGGAGATCGGCCAGTACAACTTCTCCACCCAGTCGGTGTGCAGCACCGACGCCCGCCGCGACGTGGTCTGCTACCAGAGCAGCCACCCCACCGAGTACGCCCGGGGCAACGCGGTGGCCCGGCTGCTGATCAGCGGCGGCGGGATGTGCACCACCTGGCGGGTCGGCAACACCAACCGCATGCTGACCAACAAGCACTGCTTCTCGACCCAGGCCGCGGTCAGCGGCAGCGAGATGCAGTTCAACTACCAGTGCGCCACCTGCGGCGGCGCGAACCCGGGCCCCGGCACGAAGGTGAGCGGCGCGACGCTCTACCGGGTGAGCAGTGGTGGCTCCAGCCAGCTCGACTACGCCCTGTTCTCGGTGAACAACTTCGCCGCCATCCAGGGCTTCGGCACGCTCTACCTGGCGACCTCCGCCACCACCACCGGGACGCAGATGTACATCCCGGGGCACGGTGACGGCAGCCCGAAGCGGCTGTCCATCTTCGAGAACACCCAGAACGGGGCGCGCTGCACCGTGCGCAACGCCAACTACAACACCTGGAACATCAGCTACAGCTGCGACACCTCCGGTGGCAACTCGGGCTCACCGGTGCTGAACAGCAGCCACCGGGTGATCGCCCTGCACCACCTCGGCGGCTGCCCGTCCAACCAGGGCGCCAAGGCACATCTCATCTACAACGAGATCGCGAGTCTGATCGACAACGGCTGACCACCGTGGTGGCGACCCGGACCGGACCCGTCCGCCGGGTCGCCACCACCCTCGTGGGGCGCACACCGCACGCCGCCGTACCATCCGGTACATGACGATTGCCGTCGAACAGCACGTGGCCGCCGATCCCGCCACCGTCTGGCGGACCGTGAGCGACGTCGACCGTTGGGCCGAATTGCTGCCCACCATCGACGAGATCACCCGCATCGACGGCGCCGGTCCGGTGACGGTCGGCAGCCGCTTTCGGATCCGCCAGCCGGGGCTGGCCACCGCCAGGTACGAGATAACCGACTGGCGACCCGGGGCCGGCTTCACCTGGCAGGCCCGTACGCCGGGCGTCCGGACCACGGCGAGCCACGAGCTGCGTCCGGAGGGCTCCTCGACCCGCCTGCGGCTGAGCATCGACTGGGACGGCCCGGCAGCCCGCCTGGTCCAGCTGCTGTACGGCAGGCGCACCCGGCGGCTCCTCGAGCGGGAGGCGACGGTCTTCGCCCGGCTCGCCTCGGGCGGCGAGGGAGCACGATGAGCCCGGTCGAGCGCACCGCCACCCGGTGGGAGGTCCTGGACGAACGGTTCCGGGCGGTCAGCGGTGACCACGTGATGCAGCGGCTGTTCGACGGCGGGCGTTGGCTGGAAGGGCCGGCGTACTCCCCCGCGTGGCGCTGCCTGCTGTTCAGTGACATCCCCAACGACCGGGTGTTGCGGTGGGACGAGGTCACCGGCCGGTGCGACGTCTTCGAGACGCCCGCCGGTCACCCCAACGGCCGTACCATCGACCGCCTCGGCCGGGTCGTGACGTGCGAGCACGGCCACCGTCGGGTGACCCGTACCGAGCCCGACGGGTCGTTGACCGTCGTGGCGGACCGGTGGCGGGGCAAGCGGTTCAACAGCCCGAACGACGTCGTCGAGACCAGCGACGGCGCGTTGTGGTTCACCGATCCGAGCTACGGCATCGACAGTGACTACGAGGGGTACCGGGCGGATCCGGAGCTGGACGGCTGCCACGTCTACCGCTGCTCGCCGGACGGCCGGGTCGAGCGGGTCGCCGACGACTTCCTGCGACCCAACGGTCTCGCGTTCTCGGCGGACGAACGGCGACTGTTCATCGTCGACACCCGGCGTCGACACCTCCGCCACTTCGACGTGGGCCCCGACTGGACGCTGCGCGACCGTGGCGTGCTCGCCGAGTGTGATGCCGGCTCGTTCGACGGGATCCGACTCGACCGGGAGGGCCGGCTGTGGGTCGCCGCCCACGACGGCCTGCACTGCTTCGACCAGGAGGGCACGCTGCTCGGCAAACTCCGGCTACCGGAGATCTGCTCGAACCTGACCTTCGGTGGCCGCAAGCGCAACGTGCTGTTCGTGACGGCCACCACCTCGGTCTACTCGCTCGCGCTGAACGTCACCGGCGCGGGCCCGACGAGCAGGTAGACGGGCGGAGCGCCGCTCCGGCTCTGCTGGTGGTCAGCACGTCCGGTATCAGGCCGGGTAACGCATGAAGTAGAAGAGGCTCTCCGGATTGTCGTCAATGGCCGACCGGACGAATTTAGATCGCCACAGGCGAAAGAAACGATTTCCGGAACCGCCGAAAAGTTGACGTGCGGTTGTCCGGTGAGGCCGCCGGAAGCGAGCAGCTTCCCGGGAAAACCGCAGTCCGCGCGCGAGGTTGTGACCAAGCGCCGCAAGGTGTGGGCGAAAAGTTCAGATTGGGCATGTCGGACGCTATCCATTGCTGCGAGGTCTTTCCTGGACCGATGCTGGAGGCAACCTCGACCACGTAAGGCAACCCTTGCGGTAGGGCTCGCCCGGTAGCTAACTTGGTCGCTGCACAGAGAATTTCCCCGTCAATTTTCTTAGTGGATTGCGATTGCCCCACGTCCCGAAGGACCGGTAGGTGGGGAATGCCGCAGCCGTCGACACCGAACAAGTGCCGGAGCCGGGTCGTGACACCCGGCCCGACTGGGTGGGGGAGAAAACTCCGATGCCGCACGATGACCTGTCAATACTCCTGCTCGGCCCGATCCAGGCCCGCCGGGTGGACACCGATCTGTATCTGGGCACCCCACGACAACGTGAGGTGCTGGCGGTGCTGGCGATGCGCAGCGGCATGGTGATGTCCGTGGCCCAGATCGTCGACGCCATCTGGGTGGGCCGCCGACCCGACTCGGTGGAGAACATGGTGCACACCTACATCGGCCGGCTGCGCCGGGTGCTGGAACCGCCCGACCGCCGCCCGGCACTCGCCCGGGTGCTGCGCTCCACCCGTCCTGGGTACACCCTGGACGTACCGCCGGAGGCGGTGGACGTCGTCCGCTTCGAGCGTGACGTCCGGGCGGCCCGCGCCGCCCTGTCCCGGGCCGAGCTGGCGCAGTCGCTCCACCTGTTCCAGCGTGGCCTGGCGCACTGGTCCGGGCAGGCCCTGCACGAGGCCACCGGCCCGCTGGCCGAGGCCGAACGGATCCGGTTGACCGAGCTGCGTCAGAACGTGCTGGAGGAGGTGACCGGCCTCCGTCTGCTCCTGGGCGACGTGGAGGACGTGGTGGCCGAGTTGCGCTGGATGCTCGTGGAGCATCCGGTGCGGGAGCGGCTCTGGGAACTGCTGCTCGTCGCGCTCGGGCAGACCTCCCGGCGGGCGGAGGCGCTCACCGCGTTCCAGGACGCCCGGGACACCCTCGCCGACCGGCTCGGCGTCGAGCCGGGTCACCGGCTGCAGGACCTGCACCGCCGACTGCTGCGCAGCGAGCCCGTGACGGTTCGTCCGTGGTGGGAGCGGCGGGTGCCGGTCTGACGGTGCGGGTCGGCGTCTCGGTGCGCCCTGCGCCAGCGGCAGCGCCCGGCCGCAAGGGCGCCCGCTCGGCGGACGACGAAGTCCCGTCAACGGAGCCGGTAACCGATCTGGATTACCGAGGGTCTCCGGGACCGGGCCGGGAGGAATGGGTGACCACCGAGCCGGGTAATGGCACACCCGTTCGAGAGGAAGGGTGTACGAGATGACCGAGAAGCATGATCCGCAGGCCGCGGTGAAGGATCCGGACGAGTGGGTGACCGGCGACGAGCCGACGACGGCGGCGCAGGAGTCCTACCTGCGGACCCTGGCCCGCGAGGCGGGCGAGAGCGTGCCGGACGACCTCACCAAGGCCGAGGCGGCGAAGTTGATCGACCAGTTGCAGCAGCAGACCGGGCGGGGTGACCAGGGCTGATCCCGGAGGGCCACCTCCAGCTCATCCCCGGGTCAAGCCGAGGAAACCGGCGCGGTCATCGCCGCGGACGCGAGCGCCGACCCACTCGGGGCGATCCCGGTCAGCCAGGTCACGGGACTGGAGTACGACCGGGTGGTGCTGGTGGAACCCGCCGACATCGTCGCCGCCGAGCCTCGCGGCATGAGCCGGCTCTACGTGGCCCTGACCCGGGCCGTCGCCGAACTGGTCATCCTGCACACCAGGGCGCTGCCGGAGACACTCAGGTCGTTACCTCCGCGACGACCCGCCACACCTGGGCGGCGAGCCAGTCGTTGAGCTGGTCCGGCTCGACCTCGTCCCGGTGGTCGAACCACCAGATGATGCCGGCGTCGACCATGCCGACGACGCTGGCCACCACGTACGCGGGCAGGTGCGCCTCGTGCCCCGCGGCGCGCAGGTTGGCGACGGCCGCCTCGGTGATCTCGGGAACGGCGTGCGCGGTGCCGAGGCGGGCCCGGAACCGGTAGAGGTTGGGGTGGGCCACCGCCCAGCTCAACACCCGGCCGATGACGCCGTGCACCACCTCCGGCGGGGTACCCGGAGCCGACAGCGACGGGCGGATCCAGGCGCTCACCTGGCGGGCGGCGTACCGCGCCACGGCCTGATCGAGGTCGTCCTTGCTGGCGAAATGACGGTACACGTGCGGTCTGGGCAGCCCGGCCCGGTCGGCCACCGTGCCGAGCCCGGCGTCGGTGCCGTGCTCCTCGATGACGCGGACCGCGGCCTCCACGATCACCTGCCGCCGCCGGGCCCGCTCCTGCGGGATGCCACCGGCACGGCGGGCGGCGATGGTGTCCCGTTTCACCAACGCATTGCTCACCGGATCACTGTAGCGGCTCGGTACCCTTGGCTGGGTACGAGCTGTACCCAACCAGCGTCCTGCGAGGTAGCCATGCCCAGTCCCGTACCCGGCCCCGTCGACCTCACCCGCCTGCAGGACGTGCTCGACGGACCGTGGGCCGAGATCCGCAACGCGCATCGCAGGCACCTCGACGAGCGCTTCCTCCCGGTGTACGGCGAGACCGGCGACCAGGCGCGCGAGCGGGTCACCCGGCTGCTCGGCGAGCTTCCGGTGAAGCTGGGCATCGCCTCGGCCTTTCCCACCCAGTACGGCGGTGGATCCGACGTCGGCGGCTCGATCATCGCCACCGAGATGCTGGCCCAGGTGGACCTCTCGCTGATGGTCAAGGCCGGCGTGCAGTGGGGCCTGTTCGGCGGCGCGGTCGCGGCCCTGGGCACCCGTCGCCACCACGACGCCTACCTTCGGGACATCATCTCCGGCCGGATCCTGGGCTGCTTCGCGATGACCGAGACCGGGCACGGCTCCGATGTCCAGCAGCTGCGCACCACCTGCACGTACGACCCCGAAACGCAGACCTTCGACCTGCACACCCCGCACGAGGCGGCCCGCAAGGACTACATCGGCAACGCCGCCCGGGACGGGCGGATGGCGGTCGTCTTCGCGCAGTTGGTGACCAACGGGCAGCGGCATGGCGTACACGCGTGGTTGGTGCCGATCCGCGACGAGCGGGGCAACCCGCTACCCGGCGTGACCATCGGCGACGCCGGGCCCAAGGCCGGCCTGCTCGGCGTGGACAACGGGCGACTGAGCTTCGACCACGTCACGGTGCCCCGGGACATGCTGCTGGACCGTTACGGCCAGGTCGCCGAGGACGGCACGTACTCCAGCCCGATCGAGAACGACTCGCGGCGCTTCTTCACCATGCTCGGCACCCTGGTCCGGGGCCGGGTCAGTGTGGGTGGCGCCGCGTCGGCGGCCACCAAGTCGGCGTTGACCATCGCGGTCCGGTACGGCGACATCCGCCGCCAGTTCAGCACCCCCGACGCCGAGCGGGAGGTGCTGCTCAACGACTACCTGGCCCACCAGCGCAAGTTGCTGCCCGCCCTGGCCACCACCTACGCGCTGCACTTCGCCCAGGCCGAACTGGTCGCGGCGGTGCACGAGGTGCAGGGCGGAGACGGCCCGGTCGACGAGCGGCGGCAGCGGGAGTTGGAGTCCCGCGCCGCCGGGCTCAAGGCCGCGCAGACCTGGCACGCCGCGCGCACCATCCAGCTGTGTCGCGAGGCGTGCGGCGGCGCCGGCTACCTGGCCGAGAACCGGTTGCCGGGCCTGCGCGCCGACACCGACGTCTTCACCACGTTCGAAGGCGACAACACGGTCCTGCTGCAACTGGTCGCGAAGGGGCTGCTGACCGGGTACCGGGACGAGTTCGGCTCGCTGGACGGCTGGGGACGTGCCTCCTTCGTCGCCGAGCAGGTTCGGGAGATGGTGCTCGAACGCTCCGCCGCCCGGTCGCTGATCCAGCAACTGATCAGCGCCGTACCCGGCCGCGACGAGGAGGTCGCCGTCACCGACCGGGGCTGGCATCTCAAGATCTTCGACGACCGCGAGAAGCACCTGCTCGAAGGGGCGATCCGCCGTCTGCGCAACGGCGCGGCCAGCAAGCGGGACCGCCCGTTCGACATCTTCAACGACGTCCAGGACCACGTCCTCACCGCCGCCGCAGCGCACATCGACCGGATCACCCTGGAGGCGTTCGTCGCCGGCATCGAGGACACCGCGGACCCGGCGGTCCGGGCGCTACTCTCCCGCGTCTGCGACCTGTACGCCCTCAGCGTCATCGAGTCCCACAAGGGATGGCTGCTGGAGCACGGCCGACTCACCCCGGTCCGCTCGAAGGCGATCACCGCCGTGGTGAACGGCCTGCTCAAGGAGTTGCGTCCGCACATGCGAACGCTTGTGGACGGCTTCGCCATCCCGGAGACCTGGCTGCACGCCGCCGTCCTGCGCGAGGAACCCGGCCGCCAGGACACCATGACCGCCCACGACAGCACACGAGGCGGTTGACAGCCGGCGCGGTGGAAATGTGCAATATGTTGCATGCCGATTCCTGCCCGCGCCGGCGTCGTCGCCCGGTCACTGCTGCGCGACGACGCCTTCCGGGCGATCCGCGACGCGATCGTGAACGGGACGCTGGCCCCTGGTGAGCGGCTCAACGACGGCGATCTCGCCCAGTGGCTCGGGGTCAGCCGCACGCCGGTGCGCGAGGCGCTGACCCGGCTCGAGGAGGCGGGCCTGGTCCGGACGAGGCCGGGCCGTTACACCATGGTCAGCCCGCTGGACCTGCGGGCACTGCGTGGCGCCCAGTCGGTGACCACGGCGATGCACGAGCTGGCGGTGCGCGAGGCACTGCCGAACCTGTCCACCGCCGAACTGGACGCCATGCGGGCGACGAACGCCCGGTTCGCGCAGGCGCTGCGGGACGACGACGTGGACGCGGCCGTCGCGGCGGACGACGAATTCCACGGCGTCCTGGTGGGCGCCTCGGCGAACGCGGCGCTGCGGTCGGTGCTCGACCAGTTCACGCCCGCGCTGCGGCGGCTGGAACGACTCCGCTTCGCCTCGCTGAGCGGCCGTGGCTCCGTCGCGCAACACGAGCGGATCATCGCGCGGTGCGCGGCCGGTGACGTCGAGGGTGCGGTCGCCGCCACCCGCGCCAACTGGCAGACGCTGGCCCCCCTGCTGGACACGGCGATCGAGGCGGACGGGCCCGACAGCTGAGCTACCGCGGCAACTGCGCCGCCTCGTCGATCTGGTGCGTCACCCGACAGGCGACCTCCCGCAGCGCGGTGACCTGTTCCTCGGTGAGCCCGTCGATGACGAACCGGCGTACCGCCGCGACATGCCCCGGCGCCGCGGCGACCACGAGATCCCACCCGGCCCCGGTCAGCACCGCCCGGTTGTAGCGGGGGTTCTCCGGGTCGGGCTCACGACGCAGCAGACCTCGCTGCTCAAGACGCTTGACGACGTTCGACAGCCGGGACAGCGAGCTGTTGATCTGGCTGGCCAGGGCGCTGAGCCGCAGGGTGCGCCCGGGTGCCATGGACAGGCCGCTGAGCACGAAGTAGTCGAACAGCGTGAGGTTGTGGTCGCGTAGCAGTTGCGCGTCGAGCGCGCCGGGCAGCTTGAACATGAGGCTGGCCAGGGCGAGCCAGGCCTCGCGCTCGCACTCGTTCAACCACCGGGGTTCCTCCGGCATGCTGCCCAGCCTAGCCGCCGACCGCGCGGCGGGAGGTGAGCCATCTCGCATTCACTTCAACCTTGAACCTCACTGCCCCTATCGTCGACTTCAAGCTTGAACCCAACCTATCTTGGAGTTGTCGTGACCCTGTTCCGACTGGACGCCAGCATCCGTACCCACGGGTCCGCGAGTCGCGAGATCGCGGACATCGTCGAAGCGGAGTGGCTCGCCGCTCACCCCGGTGACCCGATCGAACGTCGCCACATCGGCGTCGACGCGCTGCCCGCCACCGCCTGGGCGGCAGCGGTCGCCGCCGGGACGACCGCGCCCGAGGAGCACACCGCCGAGCAGCGCGCGGCCGTCGCCCTCGCCGCGACCCTGGTGGACGAGCTGCTCGCCGCCGACGCCATCCTGTTCGCCGTGCCGCTGTACAACTACGGCGTCTCACAGCACTTCAAGACCTACGTCGACCTGGTCAGCACCGACCAGCGCGCATTCGGCAAGCCGTTCCTCGCCGGCAAGCGGGTCGTGCTGGTCACGGTCCGGGGCGGAGCGTACGGGGGTGGCACCCCCCGGGAGGGCTGGGACCACGCCACGCCGTACCTGCGCCGGATCATCGCCGACTGCTGGGGAGCCGACCTCACCGTCGTCGAACGCGAGTTCACCCTCGTCGGCGTCAACCCCGCCCTCGACTCGTTCGCCGACCAGGCCGCGAAGATGCACGCCGAGGCCCTGCAGGCCGCCCGGGAGGCCGGTCGCGCCCTCGGCGCCGTTCCGGCCCCCGCCTGAGCCGGCCGGCGAGAACCTGCCGGGCGTCCGTGCCGCACACCGACGGTGTGCGGCACGGAACGACCGCCCGGCCCGGCCCGACATGACGGCCCGACCATCCACGCGGCAGGCGGGATTCGCCGGCCGTTAACGCCAGCGCCGGGCGGGAGTCAACTTCCCGGGGAAGGGTGACCGCTTGCTCGCTTTGTGCGGGCGCTCCTGAAGTGGACTCTGCGTGGGACGGGGCCGGCAGACAATGCGATCCGACGTGACCGGAGAGACGACCCTGTCCGTGGTCGTGCCGATGTACAACGAGGAGGCCGTGATCGACGGCCTCGTCGCCCGGCTCCGGCCGGTGCTCGACGACCTGCACGTCGACTACGAGGTGGTGGCCGTCGACGACGGCAGCCGAGACGCGACGGTGGCGCTGCTCACCGCGCAGGCACGGGACTGGCCGCAGCTGCGCGTCGTCCGGTTGCGACGCAACAGCGGCCATCAGGCGGCGCTGACCGCCGGCCTGCACCGGGCCCGCGGGCGGTGGGTGGTCAGCCTCGACGCCGATCTCCAGGATCCACCGGAGACGATCGCCGAGATGTTGCGGTTGGCGCGGGCGGGCGCCGCCGTGGTGTACGGGGTACGCGCCGACCGGAGCACCGACACCTTCTTCAAGCGGCACACCGCGCGGATCTACTACCGGCTGATGCGGCGGATCGTCGGCGCGGAGGTGCCGGCCCAGGCGGGCGACTTCCGGATGGTCAGCCGGGAGGTGGTGCAGACGCTGCGTCGGCTGCCGGAACGCAACCCGGTCTACCGGCTGCTGATCCCGGCCCTCGGCTTCCCCAGCGCCGAGGTCCGCTACGTACGCGAGGCCCGGCACGCCGGCCAGACGAAGTACCCACTGCCCCGGATGATCGCGCTGGCCTGGGACAGCGTCGCGAACTTCTCCGCCGCGCCGTTGCGGCTGGCCACCTGGCTGGGCACGGGTAGCTTCCTGGCCTGCCTGCTACTGATGGCCTTCGGCGTCGTCGGGCACCTGCGCGGGGTGACCATCCCCGGCTGGACGTCCCTGTTCGTCGCGGTGCTGCTGCTCGGCGGGGTCCAGTTGGTCTGCCTGGGCCTGCTCGGTGAGTACGTCGGCCGGATCTACGCCGCCGTGCAGAACCGGCCGACCTTCCACGTCGGGTCCGACACCGCCGACGACCGGCCCACCGGGGCCGAGCACCGGACGGCCGACGCACGTCCGGTCGCTGCCGTCCGTGGCTGAGTCACCGCTGCCCGCCGCCCACTCGCAACCGTCCGCCGTGTCCACGGCGGCACCGCCCGGTCGGGGACCGGCGGGGCCGGATCCGGCACCCGCGCAGGCCACGGCGGCACCGAGGGCCGACGCGGCCGCACCCGCCCGTGGCCCGGACGCGCTACGTCGGTCCGCCACGCTGCTGCCCTGGCTGGTCGTGCTCGCCGTGCTGCCGATCGTGTGGTGGGACGGCGGCATCCCGGTGGCCGAGGTCGGGGCGTTCGGGGCCTACTGGACGTTGGCGGTGGTGCTGCCGGGGACACTGGTGCACCGGGCGTTGCGCGGCAGCCGGGGCAACCTGCCCGAGGATCTCGGCTACGGCGCGGCCACCGGCCTGCTGCTCGAACTGGCCGCCTGGGCGCTCGCCGCCGGCACCGGAGGCCAGCACCTGCTGCGCTGGTGGCCGCTGCCGGTGGTCGTGGTCTTCCTGGCGGTGCCCCGGCTGCGCCGGCACTGGCGCACCGGATCCGGCCGGCGGCTACCACTGGCCTGGCACTGGGCGATCTGCGCGGTGCTGCTGCTCATCGCCGTGTGGGGATACGCCAACTGGCGGTCGTTGCCGCTGCCTCCGGCGGACTACGCCTACTACCAGGATCTGCTCTACCACCTCGGACTGGTGCACGAACTCACCCGGGACATGCCCTTCCAGCTGCCACACCTGGCCGGGGAGCCGCTGCGCTACCACTACCTGTCCGACGCGCACATCGCCAGCGCCAGCATGATCACCGGCGTGCCGCCGTCCACGGTGCTGCTGCACCTGTGGGTGGTGCCGGTCGCCTGGGTCGCCGCGCTGGTCGCCGCCGCGCTGGTCCGCGAACTGGCCGGACCGTGGTGGGTCGGTCCGCTGGCCGCCGCCGTGGGGTATCTCGGCGCCTCACCCACGTTCGGCTCGCCGCTGGACATTCCGTGGACCCGCGCGCTGTCGTACGGCAGTCTCTCTCAGACGTACGCGCTGCCGCTGCTGATGCTGCTCGCCGCCGTCTGTGTCCAGGTGCTGCGCGGGCGGGCCCTCGGCCCGGCCTGGGTACTGGTTCCGGCGCTCGGCCTGGCCTGCGCGGGTGCCAAGTCCAGCGCCCTGCCGCCCCTGATCGCCGGCCTCGGGCTCGCCGCGCTGGCCGCCTGGATCCGCCGTCGTCGGGTGCCGTGGCGGGTGTTCGCGGTGCTGGCATCGCTGGTCGCCGCCATGGCCGTCGGCTACCGGCTGTTCGCCGGTGGCGGCGCGGGCACCCTGCGGGCCCAGCCTCTCGGGCTGATCCGGCTCCTGGTGCCCTATCAGCAGACCTACGGTGCGGACGAAGGCGCCCAGTTCGGCGGGCTGCTGCCGCCGGGCCTGGCCGAGGCGGACGGGACGGCCGCGTGGCTGCTCGCGGCGGCTCTGGTCGGCTCGTGGCTGCTGCGGCAGACACCCCGACTGGCTGGCGGGCTGCTGCTGGCCACACCGGCCCGACGCGATCCGGTCGCCTGGTTGTTCACCGGTGCGGTCGCCGCCGGCCTCACGGTGGCCTGGCTGACCTACCACCCCTCCGCCAGCCAGATCTACTTCTGGCTACCCGTCATCCCGTTCGGTGCGCTGCTCGCCTGCTGGCTGCTCGCCCGGATCCCGGTACGGTGGCCGGTGCTCGTGGCCACCGGTCTCCTCGGCCTGCTCGCCCAACTGCTCGCCCCACCACTCGGGTCGCCGCCCGCGCTGACCCGGGCGGAGCGGGCCGTCGAGTCGGTACGCGTCGCCAACGCCAACGACTGGATGACGACGCTCGGCTGGTCGGCTGCCCGGTACGCCGCCCTGATCGGCCTGGCCGCACTGCTCGCCGTCGCGGTGGAGGCGCTGCTCCTCACCTGGCCCCGGGCCGCCGTCACCGCCCGCCGCGCCGCCCTGGTTCGCCGGCTGGGCCGCCCGGCGCGGGCCACGCTGCTCGGCAGGTCGGCGCTGGCCGGGACGGTCACGGCACTGCTCGGTGCCAGCATCGCCACCGGAGTGGAGATTCCGGTGCGGCACCTGCTCGCCAACGCAGACCCGCTCGGCACCGTCAACCAGCAGCTCGTGGTGTCCGAGAACGAGATGCGGGCCGCACTCTGGCTGCGGAAGCACACCGACCCCGACGACCGGGTCGCCACCAACGTGCACTGCCGACCCGTACGCACCACGCCGAACTGCGACGCCCGCGCCTACTGGGTCACCGGCCTGGGCGGCCGGCGCGCGCTGGTCGAGAGTTGGGCGTACGCCGACGATGTCGTCGCCGCCCACGGCCGCGACGGACACGGCTATCCCCGACAACCCGCACCCGACCCGGCGCTGTTCGCCCTCAACGAACGGGTCTTCACCGATCCGACCCCCACCGACCTGGCCCGGCTCCGCGACAACCACGGGGTGCGCTGGTTGCTCGCCGACACCAACGCCGGACCGGTCTCCGCGGACCTGGCCCGGCTCGCCCCGGTCCGATACACCGCCGGCCCGGTCACCATCCACGAACTGCCCTGACGCCTTCCGGCCTCGGTGCACCGACCGGGTCGGGGGTGGCTGGCCCGCCTCGGCGAACCGACCACCCCCGACCCGACAGCTCAGAACAGCCAGGTCGGCAGCGGCGGGGCACCGCGCAGCGGCACCGGCGGCTGGGCGGCGGGGCCGGACTCCTGGCTCGGCGCCCGACCACGGGCCGACGTCGTGCCCGGCGGCGGGGCGGCGGCACAACGGGTACCCTCCGCCGGCACGACCCGGTCGATCAGGTACGTCTCGATGGCCCCGTCAGCGCAGCTCACGCGGCCGTACACGATGTGTCCCCAGCCCTCGTAGGTGAGCAGTTCGGCGTGGTCACCGAACTGGTCGGCGGCACCGAGCGCCCAGTTGTAGCCGGTCGCCGGATCGTGCAGCGAGTTGACCAGCAGCAGTTTCGACCCGTTCGTCGGGTTGATCCGCCGCTGCGGGTTGTTCGCCGGGGTCGGCCAGCCCAGGCAGATCGCGCCGACCGACGCCCGGGGCGGGTTCGGCAGGTCCGGTGCGGCGCGCTGGGCCTCGGCGAGGATGGACCGCCACTGGGTGACGTCCCGCGCCTTCAGGTTCCAGTCCTGGCAGAGCACCGCCTGGTACGCGAAGGGCACCACGATCGGCGGCTCGTCGGCGACCTCCCGGGCCGCCGTCGCCGACGTCCCCCACGGCCATCCCGCGTCGACCCGCTCCAGCTCGGCGGCGATCTCCAGCCAGTACGGCTGGTAGTTGAGATTGCCCAACACAAAGTTGACCAGATCCCGCTGGGTGATCTTGTAGCTGTGGTCGTCCGGATCCGGCAGTTCGCCCCGGGCGGCGCGGTCGAGCAGCCGCTGCCAGAACTGGCGGATGTCGCGGCCGTACAGGGCACACTGCGGCAACCGGGAGCAGCCCGCCACGAACTCGTTGAACGAATCCTGCCCGGTGGCCGCCTGGGTGACGGCGAACCCACGCGCGTCCTGGCTGTGATCCATCACGCTGTCGGCCACAATGGCGCCGACGCGGTCCGGATACATTTCCGCGTACTGCTGGGCCATCAAGGTGCCGTATGACATTCCGAGAAAGTTCAGCTTGGCGTCACCGACGGCCGCACGTATCGCGTCGATGTCCTGGATCACCTGGAGCGTGTCCACGTGATCGAATACCGGCCCACTGTTGGCGCGGCAGTCGTCGGCCAACGCCCGGCTCGCCGAGACCATCCGGGAAAATGCGCTGGATGTTTTGATCGGCTCGACCGGCAAATCGTTGATCCGGTCGAGAGTACACATGATCGGTGAACTGCGGGCCACCCCGCGTGGATCGAATCCGACGATGTCGAAATGACGACGCAGTTCGTCGCCGTAGCTGGCCCACAGCGCCGAGTCGACACCGGAGCCGCCCGGACCGCCCGGGTTCACCAGCAGCGACCCCCGGCGCACCGCCGGATCCGTCGCCGGCCGCTTGGCCAGCGCCAACTCGATGGTCGGCCCGCCCGGATCGGCCCAGTCGACCGGAACCTCCAGGGTGCCGCACAGGGCGCCTGCGTCCTGCTCGCACGGCATCCACGCCACATCCCCGGTCGGGGATGCGAACCCGGACGACGGGGCGAGCGGCGCCAGCACCACCCCCACAGTGACCCCGGCGAGCAATCGCCGGATCAGTTTTCTGCGCATGCTCCCACTCCCAGATCGTTTTCCGGCTTTCCGCCGGCCGGTGCTGAACGTAGCGAACACGCCACGGCGCGGGGTTACCGGAGAATGTCGTCGCCACTACCATTCAGATCGCGACCTGAATGACCGGAATGACAGGACCCGGGAGCGCTCCCACGGATCGCTCGTGAATGGCGAGGTCAGGCCGGATAAATGGGGTGTCGCGACCGGTGACCCGGCGCCCGCCCGACGATTGTCAACATGGCGGAGGTCACAGGTGGCGGCGATGTTCGCGCTAACATCAGAGGCACTCCCTCGCAACGCCCGGTCAAATTGCGTGACGGATTGGAAACCACGGATTCACGTACTCGAACGGCCGGGAGCCCGCACCCCGACCTCGGTCGCCCGACATACGGTCGGGTACCGCGATCCGCCAGTCCCGGTGGCTCTGTGCCGGGCGGGACACGCCGACCGGTTGTTTTGCTGGGCGCGTCGATGGGCAGGAGGCCACAATCCGACGGTGGAGGCGACGCGATGAGCCAGCACATGCACCAGGAGGCAGGGCGGACACGCCTGGCGAGAAGAGCGCTGGCGCTGCCACTGCTCGGCGCCCTCGCGGTCGCCGCCGGCTGCGGGGGCGCCGACACCGGCGAGCCGGACTCGACCGCCACCCCACCACCGTCGGCGTCGAGCGTCGCGACCGAGCCGGCCACGGCCACCCCCACGGCCGACGCGACGGTGGTCATCCCGAAGTCGGCCTTCCTCGAACTGCCCGCGGAGTTGCGGAAGCTGCCGCCGCGCACGATGCCCGTCGCCGACGCGGTACCCGAGTTGTGCGACGACGGGTTCGGCACCGGCGGTCGGTCGGTCACCGCCAGCGCCGCGATGATGACCGGCTACCGGCAGCCCGGCGACCCGCCCTCCAACGTGCCGTACGGCACGATCGCACAGACGATCTTCACCTTCTCCGATGACGGCGCGGCGGACTACCTCCGGCGGCTCCGGGCGACCCTCGCCGACTGCGCCTCCTTCACCATCGGCAACGGCGACACCGTGCGGGTCCGCAGCGAGCCGTTGCCCGACGCCGGCGACGAGGGACTGCTCGTCGTCCAGGTACGGCCGGCGCGGAACCTGCCGGGCGACCTCGTCGAGGGCGAGACGACGACCACGCAGGTCGCCGTGGTACGGGTGGCCGACGCGGTGACCCTGCTGCACGACGAGGGATGGGAAGGCACCAGCGGCGACCCCGCTCTGGTGGACGACTTCGTGCGGGCGGCGGTGGACGCCCTCGACACCTGGCAGCGCTGAGCCCCGGAGCAGCCGGCGCCGAGCCGCCGGGAGCTGTCAGTCGATGCCACGGAGTCGACGGCGCATGATCCACGTCGACGCCGTGCCCTCCCCGGTCACGGCGCCGGTACCCGGGTCGATCGCGCGCCAGCGGTGCCGGTGCGGCCGGACGATCACGTAGCCCAACCTCGCGTAGAACGAGACGGCGGCCTCGTCGTCGACGTCCACGTCGAGACTCATGGCGTCGGCCCCCCGGGCCGCACCGGCCGCTTCACCGGCTTCGACGAGCGCCCGTCCGATGCCACGGCGACGGGCCGACGCGACCACCGCCAGCCCGTACAGCCATGGGTTCGGTGGGTCGCAGCCGTCCCGCCACCGGACGCTCACCACGCCCACCACGCGATCGGCGGCCACGGCGACGAGCATCTCCTCCGCGCCGCGCCGGGCGGCCTGGAGCCGCACCTCGACGCGGTCCCGCGACCCCGCCATCTCCCCCAGCCCGTCCAGGTCGGTGTCCAGCGCGGCTCGAATCATCACCCGGATGACCGTACCGGGGTGCGTCCCGCCGGCCACCGAACCTAAAGCAATTAGGTTCGGGGCTACAGGGTGTAGGGTGGTGGGCATGGCACGCGCGAACCTGACCCGGGCGGTCGTCACCACCGCGGCGGCGGAGCTGGCCGACCGGGAGGGATTCGAGGCGATCACCCTGTCGGCGCTCGCCCGCCACTTCGGGGTGCAGACCGCGAGTCTCTACTCACACGTCCGCGACCGGTCGGCACTGCTCGACAGCGTCCACGAACTGGCCCTCGGTGAGCTGGCCGACCGGATCGCCGTGGCCATCGGTGGCCGGGCACAGCGCGACGCGCTCACCGCCCTCGCCGACGCGCACCGTGACTACGCCCGCCAGTGCCCCGGCCGGTGGGCCGCCCTGCAACGGCCGGCGGCGGCATCGACGGTGCGGTCGGACGCGGCCGGCCGACTGGTCGCGCTGACCCTGGCGATGCTCCGTGGCTACCGGCTGCCGGAGACCGAACTCGTCCACGCCACCCGGCTGCTCGGCGCGACCATCAACGGCTTCCTGGCGCTCGAGGTCAACGGCAGCTTCGGGCACCGCGAACCCGCCTCCGACGTCTCCTGGCAGCGAGCGTTGAGCGCGCTCGACACCGCCTTCCGCGCCTGGCCCACCGAAGGGAACCACTGATGCCCGTCTCCTCCGACCTTCTCCGCGGCGTCGCCGAGACCGAGGTGACCCCGCGCGGCATCCGGCCACACCGGCTGCCGGCCTGGGTACGGCAGCAGTTCCCGGACGGTCAGCTGCTCGCGATGGAGAGCCAGCCGTCCGGCGTACGCCTCGTCTTCCGGACGGCGGCGAGCACGCTCGACCTGGTGACCCACCCGACCCGGATCACCTACCTGGGCGCCGAGCGACCGCGTGGCCGCATCGACGTCTATGTCGACGGCGTCCTCGCCCTCCGCGACCCGCTCGGCGGCGGCGACCGGGTGGAGGTCGACCTCACCAGCGGCCAGAGCGTCTTCCATCCCGGGACGGCGCACACGACAAGTGTCTCCGGGCTGCCCGCCGGCCGGCACCGGATCGAGGTCTGGCTGCCGCACAACGAGAGCGTCGAACTTGTCGACCTGCGGGCGGACGCCCCGATCGAGCCGGACGACGCCACCCTGCCGCTGTGGGTACACCACGGCAGCTCCATCAGTCACGGGTCGAACGCCGTCGCATCCAGCGAGACCTGGCCGGCCGTCGCCGCCCGCCGGGCCGGCGTCGAGTTGCGCAACCTCGGGCTGGGCGGCAGCGCGTTCGTCGACCCGTTCCTGGCCCGCGTGATCCGCGACGCCCCCGCCGACTACATAAGCGTCAAGCTCGGCATCAACGTGGTGAACCTCGACGGGATGCGGCTACGCACCTTCGTCCCCGCCGTCCACGGCTTCCTCGACACCATCCGCGACGGCCACCCGGACGTCCCGCTGCTGCTGATCTCGCCGCTGTTCTGCGGCATCCACGAGGACACCCCCGGACCGGGCGCGATCGACCCCGACTCGATCGGCACCGACCAGGTGCGTTTCGTCGCGACCGGAACGCCCGGGGACGTCGCGCTGGGACGCCTGACGCTCCAGGTCATCCGGCGTGAGCTGCGCTCGCTGGCCGAGCGGCGCGCCGCCGACAAGAACCTGCACTACCTCGACGGCACCACCCTGTACGGTCCAACCGACGCCGTCGACCTTCCGCTACCGGACGGCCTGCACCCGAGCCCCGAGGCCCACCAACGGATCGGCACCCGTTTCGCCGAGTACGCCTTCACTCCGGACGGCCCGTTCGCGTAGGTGTCGCCACACCGCAAACAGCCATAGGCAATCTGCCAGCTAGCAACCTTGGGCGATTTTTTTTACTGCGCCCGGGTTGTCCAGGCGCAGCATGCCAACCGTCCCGAGGGCCGCGCCGGCCACCAGCCAGCAGATCTGGGCAGCCGACAGCTGCTCGTCGGCGGTGGCGAGCCCGACGGTCGCCGTGCCAGCCACGATCGCCACGGCACCCGCCAACGCCGGCACGTCAAAGCGCCGAGTGCGTCGGTTGCCGGAACGGTCGACCATGTCTTCCATGATGCCCGATCGCCACCACCCTGACCACGCCCTGGATCAGGAGGAACCAACGCCCGCGGTGGCACGTTGGCTGATCCGCACCCGCCTCCGCCGGCTGCGCGAGCGACGCCTGCTCACTCAGGATCAGGTGGCCAATGAGATGGATTGGTCGCTGTCCAAGGTCATCCGCATCGAGAGCGGCGCTATCGGGGTCAGCGCCATCGACATGCGTGCGCTGCTCGCCCTCTACCGCGTCGACGACCGGGCGCAGCTCGACGAACTGTGGCGGCTCGCGCTCATCGCACGCTCCCGGCACGACCGGCGGATCTTCCACATGCCGTCGTCGGTCCGTACGATGTTCGAGCAGGTCGCCCACTTCGAACGATCCGCGACCACCATCGACGTCTACGCCGCCACGTGGATTCCCGACCTCCTGCAGACCCGCGAGTACGCCGCCGCGCTCGCACCCGTCCGACTCGGCGACCAGGTCGTGACGGACGACGTGGCCACCTCCGTGATCCAGCGTCAGGAATGGTTGGTCCGTCGCACCGGACACGTCCGGACGACCTTCCTGATCCAGGAGGCGGTGCTGCACCGCCAGGTCGGCGGCGCCTCGGTGCTGGCCACCCAACTACGGCGGCTGGCGGCGGCACCATCGGTCCGCATCATCCCCCGCACCGCCGCCGCCCGATTCGTCGCCGCACCGTCCTTCGCCGTCATGACGATCGGCGACCACGGAAGCCTCGCCTTCGTGTACGGCTTCGACGGCAGCATTCAGCTCGTCGAGGAGCCCGACCGGCTCGCGCAACTCCAGAGTGCGCTGTCCCAGGCCAGCGAGTTCGCCACCGATGCCGCCACGTCGTCACGGCTCATCGCCGAGGCAGGTCAGGAGCGGTAGTCGGCGGGAGAGACGTTCTGCCTGGGCTCGACGACGGGGAACGTGACTCCGGTGAGGTCTTCGGAGACGGCCCACAGCCGCTGCTGGACGGTCACCTCGTACGACTCCGGGCTGGAGGTGACCAGCCGGGGGTGGCCCATGACCTCGCCGTGTCCACCGGGACCGTAGTACTGGCCGCCGAGCACGGCGGGATCGGTGGCGGCGCGCAGGGTCGGCAGCGCGCCCATCGCCGGTGTCTGGGTGATCAGCGGTGCGAGCCAGGTGAGCGGAATCCGGAGCGCTGCGGGGCTGTTACGGGCAAGTTCGGTGCTGGACACGCCGGGGTGCGCGGCCACCGCGACCGTGGTGCCGTGCGGGGCGAGCCGGCGCTGCAACTCGTAGGTGAACATCAGGTTCGCCAGCTTGGACTGGCCGTAGGCGGCGACCCGGCCGTACGACCGCTCCCAGTGCAGGTCGTCGAAGTGGATCGCGGCCCGGATGCGGTGACCGACGCTGCTGACCGTCACCACCCGGGAATTGGGCACCGGCAGCATCAGGTCGAGCAGCAGGCCGGTCAGCGCGAAGTGGCCAAGGTGGTTGGTGCCGAACTGCATCTCGAAGCCGTCCCGGGTGGTCTGCTTCGGGGTGTACATCACGCCGGCGTTGTTGATCAGCAGGTCGAGCCGGTCGAACCGGGAGCGCAGTGCCGCCGCCGCGGTCCGCACGGAGTCGAGCGAGGTCAGGTCCAGTTCCTGCACGGTCACGTCGCCGGTCATCCGGGCCGCCGCCCGCTCACCCTTGCCGACATCGCGGACGGCGAGCACCACGGCCGACCCGCGCTCGGCGAGCGCCTTCGCGGTCTCGTACCCCAGCCCGGTGTTGGCCCCGGTCACCACGGCCACCCGCCCGCGCTGGTCCGGAACGTTCGCCGTCGTCCACTTCTCGCCCATGCCAGTCTCCCTTTACGTACCGGAGGTATCTTGTACCCACGACGCTAAAGTACTATCGGTACGTTGTCAACGTACCGGCGGTACGTAAGCTAGGATGGCGATCGTGACATTCCAGCGGGCGCGTACCGAGGAGCAGCGGGAGATTCGCCGACGGGCGATCCTCGACGCAGCGTCGGCGATGCTCGACGAGATGCCGGTGGCCGCGGTCACGCTCAACGAACTCAGCCGCCGGGCGGGTCTGGCAAAGCCGAACGTGCTGCGCTATTTCGAGTCCCGCGAGGCGGTGCTGCTGGAACTGCTGGACCGCTTCCTGGCGGAGTGGCTGGCCGACCTCACAGCCGCGCTGACCAACGGCATCGACGCGAAGCTACCCATGGCCGAGCGGGCGGTAGCGGTGGCCGAGATCCTCAGCCGCTCACTCTCCGGTCGCGTGGTGCTGTGCGACCTCTTCGGCGCGCAGGGCAGCGTCCTGGAACACAACGTCTCCGTCGAGGTCGCCATTCGCCACAAGCGCGCCTCCCTGGCCCACCTGGCCACCATGGCCGAACTGATCCAGCGGCAGCTGCCGGAGCTGGACGAGAACGTGGAGCTGTTCGGCCTGCAAACGCTGGTCATGGCCGGCTCGCTGGCGGCGTACGCCACTCCCCCACCCAGCCTGGAGGCGGCCTACCAGGCCGAACCAAGCCTTGCCCGCTTCCACCTGGAGTTGGAGGACGCCTTGAAGCTGGCCCTGACCGCGACCCTGCTGGGCGTGCTACCCCGCCGCTGATCGTGGCATGACCGGATCGGACATCATCAACGCGTGGGTGACCTTTTGATCAACCTGCTGGCGAGCGTCATCGCCGGTACGGCCGTCTGGCTCTCGGGGTTCCTGTTACGTCGGCGCAAGCTGAACCGGACCCGGGCCTTCTTCGGCCTCGCCGCCGGAGCGAGCTGCCTGCTGGTGGTGTCCCGGCACGCCTCGTCGCCGCGCGAGTTCAGCGTGCACCGCCGCGACGTCGCCGCGCTCGTGGAACTGGCGACCATCGCCCGCGAATGCGGCGCCCGTGCGGACCGGGTCGGCGAGAACCAACCGACCGGGGAGATCGGCCGGCTGACCGAGTTCTGCGTCGGCGGCCCCGGCGGCGCGAGCCCGCGCAGCGTCACCCACGTACGCGCGATCCTCCGCGGCGTGACGTACGAGGTCTTCGACGAGGAGAAGCGTCGACTGTCGTTCACCGTCGGGGGCACCGAATACGTCTACAGTCCACAGACAAGCTACGCCCTGCTCGCCCGCTTCTGGGGGCCGGTCGGTGGACGCCCCGTGTTCTTCATCGGTGGCCTGACCGCCGGCAGCAACCTCGCCGGCGCCCGCTACCTGGCCCGGTACCACCCCGAGTTGTACCGGCGGTTCGGCGCCGACCGGCCGTTCGCACTGGTGCTGCGAATCGTCGAGCCCGCCGCGTACGGCACCGATTTCACCGAGCTGGCCGCCGACGTCACCGATGTGGCCTTCCAGCCGGGACCGCAGCCTGGTGTCATCGACTCGGCCGGGACACCGCCGTCGACGAACTCGGACGACGGAGATCCACCCCGGACACTCCAGCCGGGCGTCTCGCCGGTGCAGTAGGACAAGCGGAAGCCGTGCGCGCCGGGGCATCTGGAGCCCAGCCCCGAAGTGATCCAGCCGGCTAACCGATCGGCGAGACCGACGCGTGGCTCTTCGGGCATTGCCAGCAGGCAACCCCGTCAACGAGGGCTGCGTTCGGAGGGTGCGAGTGGCCGGGCAGACATCCGGGCCAGGCAGTGTCGCCCTCATCGAACTCTTCCTCCTGCAGCAGGTCGGCCAGCTCGACAACCGCCAGCTCCAGCTCGCCGGTCACCCGGAGGCTGCCCACGCTGCCCCGGTGCGCCTGTCCACGCCTGCCGTAGCACACAAGCAGGACGTCGAGGGTGTCCAGGTACACCCCGATCGGCTGGATGACGGCGCCCCGCCGGGCGAAGTCCCGCGCCACCCGGCGCACCGCGCGCTCGTAACACTCCAGAGCGCCCAACACCAGCTCGTCATCCACGTCGCCGTCCGGCACGGTCTCCATCGCCTCGATCCACTCCGCGCTACGCCCAACGCTACCGACCTACCTCACCGGCGCCGGTCGGGGTGTAGGCAGGCGGATTGACGGGTACCTCGCGCCCCAACCCCGCACCCCCGCCCAGGAGGATCCCATGACCGTCGTACTCGCCGTTGTCTGCAGCGACGGGGTGGTGATCGGCGCGGACTCCCAGATCACCGACAGCGACCGTGGCCTGAGCTTCCCCGCCCGGAAGCTGCACCCACTGGGCTCCTGCGCCGCCTGGGGCGGCAGCGGCGCGCGGGGAGTACTCAACGACCTGCGGCCCCTCCTTGAGGACTCGGCCACCGCCATCCTCGAAGCACCCGACATCGGCGACGAGTTGCAGGAGCGCGTCCTGCCCGTCTTCAAGAAGCACTACGAGAACTACATCCCGGACGTGCCCGGCGAGGGCGACGGCGGTGGGGTGTCTTCGTACCTGCTCGCCGCCGGCTACAGCCAGGGCGCGCCGTGGATCGTGGAGATCAACCCCAACGGGCTCATCGGCCGTTACGAGGACGTCGGCTTCCACGCCATCGGCTCCGGGGCGCCAATGGCCCAGCAGGCCGGCGCGCTGCTGTCCCACCTCCGGTTGACCAGGCGCACCGTCGAGTACGGCGTGGTCGGCGTGATCCGGGTGCTGGAGGCGCTGGACCTGACCTCGCCGTCGGTCGGCGGGCCGTTCAACGTCGCGTGCATCCGCGAGGAGGGCGCCCACCACCTCGACGAGAAGGAGATCGCCAAGGCACTGAAGGACGCCCGGCGCTGGCGCGACCTCGAACAGGAAGCGCTCGACCGGCTGTTCGACTGACGCGAAGCGGGCGACGGCGACGACCCGCACGGACCGGGCGTACGGCAGACATGCGCCCGGCGTCCGCCAGGTCTCCGTTGTACGTAGGGTGCGGAAGTGGCAAGAGGCGAGCGGCTCTCGGAGCAGTTGGACTGGTACTGGCGCAAGAACCTGCGGCCGCGGCTCGAGGGTCTTACCGACGAGGAGTACTTCTGGGAGCCGGTGCGGGGCTGCTGGAGTCTCCGTCCACGGGGCACGTCGGCCGCGCCGATGTCGGACGATGCGGTCGAGTGGACGATGGACCAGGTGACCCATGGCCCGGTGCCGGCGCCGGTGACCACGATTGCCTGGCGGCTGGCGCACGTCATCGTCTCGTGTCTGGGCTATCGCGTCGGATGGTACTTCGGCGGCCAGCACGTCGACTCCGAGACATTCGCCTACGCGGGAACCGCCGACGAGGCACTGGAACAGCTCGATGAGATGTATGGGAGATGGCACGCGGGGGTTCGCGACCTGTCGGACGCTGACCTGGACAATCCACCCACGCTGGGTCCCGAGCGCTTTCCCATGGAGAACAGGATCCTGCACGTCAACAGGGAGCTGATCCATCATGGCGCCGAGATCTGCCTGCTGCGCGACCTCTACCGCTGGCAGGACCCTGTCGCTGCCGTGTCAGGCGGCGATCATGATGCGGTCGCCGATGCGTAGCAGGCCCTCGCGGTGGACGGCATCTGCTGTGGGTGGATCCGTCCCGGGAACTGGTCCTCACCTCCCATTGGACCGAGAATCCGCTCGGCCTCATCCGTCGGGTGTCGGAGGCCGTCACGGGTTCCGGGGGTAACTGACGGTCGGCGCTTGCGTCCTGTCGCGCACGCCGAGGACCTCGTTGACGAAGTCGTCCTTGTTGCGGGCGTAGGCCGTCAGGTCGGCGCCGTGAGCTTGCGCGAGATCGCGCTTGAGTTGCTCGTACCGGGACCGGTAGTCCGCCCGGCACCGGAGCGCATCGCGGAAGGCGACCCGCCGCAGCCAGAGCAGGGAGGTCGGCTCGGTGAGATGAAGCTGGTGGGTACGTTCCCACCAGTTGTCGGTCTCCGGCTTGAAGAAGTAGTGCGCCTCCTCCGGACGGTGCACGCCGTTGCGGTAACCAAGAGCGGTCACCACCTCGATGGCGGCTGCCGCCGCGGACAGACTCCGCACCGGTGCCATCATGTCGATGATCGGCTTCGCTGCCAGACCGGGAACCGACGTGGAGCCAATGTGCTCAACCGGCCCGACCAGCCACTGTCCCAGAGCGGCTTCGAGGCTGACCCGCTCCTGCTCGAACAGCACAGCCCACCGCGGGTCGTACGGGCTGAGGACAACCGGTGCCTGCTTCACGACAACTGCCTTTCAGTGCGACTAGCTGTGGACGGCGGGAGTCTCTACAAGATCGGGGCAGTTCAGTCTCGACGTGGGCGGTAAACGGAGAGCCGACTCTCATCGGTCGGACGGACAGTAGCGGTAACCAGTGTTCACGCGGCTGCCACAGCGCTGCGGTCCAGCACGCGGGCGTACCGGGCATCGCGGCCGGCGCGGCGGTGAGATCCTGGGCGGCATGACGGACCTCGACGCCAAGGCGAATCTCCATCGGTACCTGCGGGAGGCGCGCGAGGCGTTGCTCGGCAAGCTCGACGGGCTGTCGGAGTACGACGTACGGCGCCCGCTCGTGCCGACCGGGACGAACCTCCTCGGGCTGGTCAAGCACGTGGCCTCGGTGACCGCCGGGTATTTCGGCGAGGTGTTCGACCGCCCCTTTCCCGAACCCGTCGCGGGCCTGAACGAGGAGGCCGAACCGAACGTGGACATGTGGGCCACAGCCGACGAGTCCCGCGACGACATCATCGGCCTGTGGCACCGAGCTTGGGCACACGCCGACGCCACGATCGAGGCGCTCTCGATCGACGCGCCCGGCTCGGTGCGATGGTGGGAACACACGCCGGTGACGCTTCACCACATCCTCGTGCACGTGCTCGCCGAGGTGAACCGGCACGCCGGGCACGCCGACATCGTGCGCGAACTGGTCGACGGCCAGGTCGGCTGGCGGAAGCCCGGCGACAACGTGGTCGAGGGCGACGAGGCGTGGTGGGCCGCCTACCGCGAGAGGCTCGAATCCACCGCACGGAAGTTCGCCTGAGGACGCGTCTTCGCGCAGAAAGCAGCGAGATCAACGCTGAGCGAGTAGTAGGCAGACGGCCACCGCACCGGCTTTGAACCACGCGACCGATACGCGGACCCCGCACCCTGTTCGTGATCGCCGGTTGTGCGGCCTACTGGTACGTCAGCGGCAGATACCGCTCCCGGCCGCTCTGCTCAGTCGTCTGCGTGAACCCGGCCGCCTCCAGGATCGCAGCGAACTTGGCCCGTCGGCGTCGACGAATGGAGACCAGAAACAGGGTGACAGACATCAGCGCCGCCCAGGCGACGGCGGCGATAGCCGCGGCGGCGGTGGGGGACGTCCCACCCAGCCCGAGCCACACACCGAGGATCGCGCACAGCACGGTGAGGACGACATAGAGGAACCACGTTCGCTGCTTGTCGTCGTTCCAGCCTTCCAGGTCGTAGCTGATACGGGCCTTGAACAGATCCAGCACGTCGGCGGGCACGGGGGGCAGTGCGCCCCCGGTGGAAGCATCCGGGTACTGCACTCGGTTCCGCTCGGCCCTTTCGCGGGCCTGCGGACGGGGGTCGGGTACGAGGAACAGCTGCGGTCCGTTGCGGTGTCGCTGCCGTGTGTCCGTGTACGCGTAACCGAATTGCTCGGCAATAGCGGCCATATAGGCGAGTGAGCGCAACGTGGCCACCTGCTCGACCTCCACCGGCTGCCCGCTGGCCATCTTCCGCAACATCTTCCGCACGTGCCGCTGTCCCACCAGCGATCCCCCATCACATCGTTGATCAGACTTGCACAGCCTCTCGTCCGGGACGGGCCGGAGGTCCATCCACCAGTGCCACGGTCCCGGTTGAGCGATGCCACCGTAGCGGGTTCGAGCCATACCGCAGGGAAGCGGGCCGCCGCTCGGCCCCCACGTCAAGCGGGCCTTGACGGGTCGTACGGGCGCTGCCGGAACAGACCGGGTCGGCTCTCGTGTCACGGCTTACCCCCGGCGGACACCGCCACAGTGGCACAGTTGACCCAACCTCGCCCGGCACGAACGAGGCTCCCAGGGTCGGACCGCTGCTCAGGCAGCAGAAAGGCCACCTCCCGGAGCTGGGAAGTGGCCTGAGCTGCGTGGGCGATACTGGGATCGAACCAGTGACCTCTTCGGTGTGAAGCAGGACGCGGCACCCACCGCGACCTACAGAAACGAGAACCCGCAGGTCGTGGTGGGTGCAGTTAAGTGCCATTCGATGCCGTTGGGCGCGGTTCAGAGCCGTTGAACGCGCCCGACTGCTCCCACGTTGCTCCCCGATCCCCGGTGGTCGACCGCGTCGTCGGCCGGCCCGTCTTCACGCGTAGCTTCGGCGCGGCTCCCAAGGAACAACGCCGAGACTGACGGGTACTCAGCGTGACCAGCGTGCTGAGGTACCACGCGCACCGTCGGTGGCAGATGTGCTCACCGTGTAGTGGTCGTTCGGTCACGGTTCTCGGGCGGGTAGTGCTTGCGGAGGTCGGAGGTCGTCATCCGGTCGAGCATCTTGTCGGGGAGGATGCGGGAGGCCCGGATGAGGAGGGTAGCCGTTGCGCCGATGGTGTAACGGGTGCGGGGCCTGGCGTCGGTCACTGCTTTGGCGATCCTCGTCGCGGCGATGTCGGAGGTCACGCCGGCCTTGGTGAACGCCGCCACGTGGGAGGGTATTGCCTGCATCAGAGTGCCGTAGAGAACATCGTCGTCTCCTCGCAGAGGCCGCAGGCAAAGTCGTATCAGCGGCCTGGCTGGTCATGCTCCCCGGTACGGAGGTCGCCACCCTGTGGGGCGGCTCGATCCTCAGACATTGGCGAGGCAAGGACATCTACCGCGCGCTGGTCGCCCGCCGCGCGCAGATCGCCGCCGACCAGGGCATCACCTACCTCCTGGTCGACTCCTCCAAGGACAGCCGACCCTCCTCCAACGCCTGGGTCTACAACCGTTCACGACCACCACTCCATCGGTATGGAGCCCGACCACCCGAGCGAGCGTCACAGGGCAGATGGCCAACGGCGCACCATCGGCGGCAGCTTCGTGCATCTGCTGGCCGAGGTGCGACCAGTGGCGAAGCCGGGCAGGTCAGCAGGGACGCTTCCACGGTCGCTAATGTCGTCATCGTGAGTGATCATTACGGTGGCGCTTGGACGCTGCACCGACGCGACGACGGCGGGGTACTTGCTGAGCTCGTGGTGACCGGTGGCGACTTCCCGTGGTTGAACGCTCGTGTCGACCCGAGAGAAGGACTGGCGGAGCTTCGGCCGCTGTTCGCCGAGGAACTGCGGCTGCTCGACGGCATCGATGAGGATGTCGAGTCCTGGGAGCACGCGTACGAGACCGTCCGGAACGCCGTCACGCTTCGGTACCCGGATGGCCAGGAGGTTCCTGAGTTTCTTCTCCACCTTGACGGCGACGAGGCGTGGTGGCGGTGGAGTGACGAGCCGTTCGACGAGCAGAATGTCTAACCCGCCCGCTCGCTCGGCGGCCAGCTGCGCGTACACGTTGAGGGGCTCAGGACGACGATGCTGCCACCGGCGCGGTGTTCCCGATCCAGGCCCGGATGCGAGGCTGAGCGGGTGACCTACCCGCTCGCGCGCCGCGTCTACGACACCTGCCATCTGACCGGACGGTTCCGGCTGCGCTCCGGGCAGGTCAGCGAGGAGTACTTCGACAAGTACCTGTTCGAGGCAGAGCCGGATCTGTTGCGCGAGGTCGCGCAGGCGATGGTGGCGCTGCTGCCGGAGTGCGACGTGTTGGCGGGGATGGAGATGGGCGGCATCCCCCTCGCCACCGTGATGTCACAACTGACCGGGCTGCCCACGGTCTTCGTACGAAAGCATGCCAAGGAGTACGGCACCAGCAAGGTCGCCGAAGGCGGTCCCGTGAACGGGCGGCGGGTCGTTCTGATCGAAGACGTCGTGACCACCGGAGGCGCCCTGCTGGCGTCGTGCGGACAGCTGCGCGCCATCGGCGCCCAGGTGGACACCGTGGTCTGCGCCATCGACCGTGAACAAGGCGGTCGCGAGAACCTGGCAGCCGAGGCGCTACAACTCCACGCCGCCCTCACCCGTCACGATCTGGAAGCCTCCCAGATGACGTGACAACTCCGGCGCCGGCTCGATGCGCGGCAGGAGCACGTACCTTGACCCTGAACGGACATCGATGGTATCTGCGTGCCCTCCGCGCTCCAGCCCATGCCCAGACAGGTGTTATGAGGTGATTGTCAGGGCGTGCATGCCGCCGACAAAGCTGGTTCACCGCTCAACATGACGGGCATTGATCACCAGTCGCGCCACTCGCCAGCTGCTTCATCGACGCCACGGCGCTCCAACAACGCCTCGACGTCGATGCCTGCCTCAGCGAGTACTCACCGACGACGACCGCCGCCGGCCTGGCCGGCGACCGCGACACCGGTGTCGCCAGCCTCGGAAAACCGTGGAGTTAGGGCACGGTCGAAGGCCAGGTCAAAACCACATCAAAACGATCAAGCGACAGATGTACGGTCGCGCAAACCTAGACCTCCTCCGCCGACTCGGTCGTTTGCGCGTGACACCACAAGGCATCAGAGAGTTAGGCGCTGCGTCCACGGCTCGGTGCGGAACCGCCCGGCGCAGCGCCTCGGCGACGTCGACCAGCCGCTGGTGCGTCGCTGCCATGGCTGCCCGTCGAAGTGTCCGAGCCAGCCGTCACGTTCCGTCCGTAGCCATTGCCGGGCCTGCTCGACGCCGCGCGGCGCAACCGGGTCCCGCCCAGGCTTCGGCGGATTGCCCCACCCGGGGTCGAACCACCGTGCTGCGGCGGCGGTGTCCAGGTACCAGTCGGTCAGCCGCCGCCCCTCGTCGTCCGCTCCGTCGGTGGTTCCTCGGCGCGCAGGCGGGCGGTGGCGAACAATCGGATCAGGTCGTCGAGTCGGTATTGTTCGGGCCCGCCCGGTTGCAACAGTCCCAGGTCGACGAGTTCCTCCAGCACCTGCTCGGCGTCGTGCGGCCCGAGCTGGGTCAGTGCTGTCGCCGTTGCGATGGTGAAGGAGGCCGTCGTGGTGTGCGCCAGCCGCCTGAAGGCGGTCCGCGTCGGCTCCGGCAACTGCTGGTACGACACCATGAACGCGGCCTCGACCCCGGCGCCGTCAGGCGTCAGCACCGCAAGACGGCGATCGCTGTCGGACAGCTCTTTCACCAGGCGGGTCATCGACCAGCCCGACCGGCCGTCCAGCCGCGCGGCGGCGATCTGCAACGCGAGCGGAAGGTGGCCGCACAGGCGCGAGACGGCATCGATCTCCTGGGTGGAACAACCCTCCGCGTCGACGACGGTGCGCAGGAACGTCGCCGACTCCTCGGCTGTGAACGGCGCCAGACCGATCCGCAGGACCGCCTCCAGACCACCGAGGGCGCGTCGGCTCGTCACGATCACCATGGTCGGGCCTGCGCCGGGCAGGAGATGCCGGATCTGGCCCTCGTTCGCGGCGTCGTCGAGGACGATCAGGCAACGCCGTTGTTGCAGGATCGCACGCAGCTGGCCGGTACGCTCGTCGTCGTCACCGGCGATCCGCCGAGGGCTCACTGCCAACGCCCGCAGTAGTCGGGTCTGCGCGTCGCCGACCGCCAAGGCTGCCCCACCGGCACCGCTCAGATCGAGGTGGAACCGCCCGTCGGGGAAGAGGTCCCGTTGCTCCTCGGCGACCCGGAGCGCGAACGCGGTCTTGCCGACTCCGGGTGGACCGTACACGACAGCCACCAACGCGGCGCCGCCGATCGTCAGATTCGCGCAGCGGTGGGCGATCTGGCCGAGTTCACGCTGCCGTCCGATGAATTCGCGGTTCGGGCGTGGCAGGTCACCTGCACGGGGTCGGCCGGTCACCGCCGTGCGGCGGCCCGCTCGGGCCATCGTCACGAATGCCTCGCTGGCGGTGGGGGTGAGACCGAGGGCCTCGGCGAGGGCGGCCACCGTACGCGGGAGTGGGGCTCGGCTGAGTCCGCGTTCCATGTCACTGATAGCTCGGACGCTGATGCCCGATACCTCGGCCAAACCCTCGATCGTCAATCCGATTCGCTTACGTCGCGTACGCAGTTCCTGGCCGAATCCGGCGTCGTCATGCAGCGGACCGCGACGCGGCCCGTCGGCGGCCTCAGGCGCCGGGTCGTGCTCTTTCTCGGCCCCGACGGTGAGCGCAATGACGTCGTCGACCGCAGCGGCGGCGGACGTCTCGGGCAGTGGATTCCGATCTGTCCGCCCATCGTGGGTCTCGGGTAGGAGATCGAGGGAGTCCGCGTGGTCGTGAGTGTTCGGCACGTGACGTGACCTCCATCCGGGGTCGATATCGCCGTCGGGTCAGTGAACCGCCGCACTGTTTCGTGGGCCCGGCCTGCCGCGCTCATCGTCGCACCCGCGTTGCCGCCCCGAGCGCGGCCGATCCGCTGGGTGGTGCCTTCTCAAGGGCCTCACTCGTGCATGGCGGCCAACTCCGACCGGGCCATCGCCTCGTACTTCTCCGGCATGCGGCCTTCCAGCAGCTCGACTGCCTGAGTCAGGTCGCGCCGTGCCTCGACGCGTGCACCCAGCGCGGCACGGGCCCGGCCGAGCATCAGGTACGCCCGGCCGACGTACGCAGCGTCGCCGACCTCGACCGCCGATGGCAGCGCCAGTTCGGCCTCACCGAGAGCCTCCTGCCCGCGCCCCAGCTCCATCAGCACCAAAGATGCGTAGGTGTGGGCGATGGCAAGGTAGGCCACGGCTGGTCTCGGCCCGAGGGGCCGTTGTTCCACCTCCCGCAGCAGGTGACGAAAATGCGTCAGTGCGTCGTCGTACCGCTCGAGGTCGATGGACAGAAGGCCGATCCCGGTAAGTGCGGTCACGTACGCGTCATGGTCGCCGACGCTGTCGGCGAGCTCCTGTGCCTGCTGGTAGGCCCACAGCGTCCGGTCGGGCTGCCCGCCGAGGCGCCAGGAGTGAGCGGCGTAGGTCAACGCCCACCCCTGTTCCTTGACATCGCCGATCTCGACCGCGAGCTGGTATGCCTCCATCGCGGTCGCGGCGCCCTCGTCCGGCCTGTGCACGGTGTAGGTGGCGGCCCACGCGTGGTAGTTGAGGTGGGTGACCTCCTGGTGGCGGTCGGGCAGGTGTGCCGACGCCGCCCGGGAAAGGCCGTAGACCTCGTACCAGCCGGGCCAGCCCAGCATCGAGTCGGAGAACCAGTGCATAGCCTCGGCGACGTCGACGACCAGCTGGTGCTCGCCGGCGTCGGCCGCGGCGTGCAGGGCGCCGAGCCAGTTGTCGGCCTCGGCCTGGAGCCACGCGCCCGCCTCCTCGATCGAGGCGAGGGCGACCAGACCGGTCCACTGGTCCGGCAGTGAGCCGTAGGCCGGTTCGAACCATCGTCCGGCCACGATCGCGGTCTCCAACAGCCAGTCGGTCATCCGCTTCGCGGTCACGGAGCGGGTACCCGCCGCCTCCTCGATGTGCAGCCGCTCCCGGGCGAACAGCCGAATCAGGTCATGGAAGCGGTACCGGTCCGTCCCCGAGAGTTCGAGCAGGCCGAGTTCGACGAGTTCGTCCAGTCCGTCGGTGACGTCGAACAGGTTCGTCCCGTTGAGCACGCTGGCGATCGGTGGTGCGAAGTCGACGCCCGGCACGTGCGCGAGTCGGCGGAAGAGTTCCTGTGCGTCACCGGACAGCTGGGCATGGGACAGCGCGAAGGCGGCCGCGATCCCGGTATCGCCCGCGACCAGGTTGGCGAGCCTGCGGTCGGCGTCGGACAGCCGGGCGGCCAGATGCGCGACGGTCCATCCGGGGCGGGTGGCGAGCCGGGTGCCGGCGATCCGCAACGCGAGCGGCAGGTACCCACACAGTCGGGAGACATCCTCGACCTCGTTCGTCACGGCGGGGTCGGTGGCCTGGCCGGCGATCGCAGCGAGCATCTGCGCCGACTCGGCCGGCGCGAGCGGTGTCAGGGGTATGCGCAGGACGCCGTCGAGGCCGCCGAGCGTCCGGCGACTCGTCACCAGGACGAGGCCGGGGGCGGGGCCGGGCAACAACGGTCGGACCTGCGCCTCGCTGGCGGCGTTGTCGAGCAGCAGCAGGCACCGCCGGTCGTGCAGGACCGCCCGCAGCTGACGGGAGCGCTCCTCGTCGGTGCCGCCGATGCGTCGCGGGTTCACCCCGAGCGCCCGCAGCAACCGGGACAGCGCCTCACCGACCGCCATCGGTTGTGTCTCGGTGCCACGTAGGTCGACGTAGAAGTGACCGTCGGGGAAGCGGGCGGTCAACTCGTCGGCGGCCCGTACCGCGAACGTGGTCTTGCCCAGACCGGCCTGCCCGTGTACGACCACGACCGGCGGGGGACCGTGGTCGACTGCGACGTGCCGACGGACGAGGTCTAATTCCGTCGTCCGCCCGACAAAGTCCGGGACCAACCGGGGCAGTCCACCGAGCCGTGGCGATCCCGCCCCACCAATCGATCGCCCGGCACGAGCGGCCTCGTCGAGCTGCCGGCGTTCGTCCGAATTCAACCCGAGCGCCCTGGCCAGGGCCGCGAGCGTCCGCGTCTGGGGTGCGCCTGTGTGCCCCCGCTCCATGTCGCTGATCGCGCGGATGCTCACGCCGGACGCTTGAGCGAGCTCCTCCAGCGTCGACCCCGCCGCGCGCCGCAACGCCCGCAGCCGGGATCCGAACGGTACGTCGGACATCGCGCCTCCAAACGTGTCACTGGGACGACAGTGTGACCACGAGATGCGTGCCGCGCCCAGTCATTCTTTCGGCGCGGCCTGATCAACCGGAACCTCGCTGAGGCTCTTGCGCCGTGCCGTCTCGCCGGATCGCCCCGACTCGAGCTTGAAGTTCGGAGTCACCTGCCGTCTACCGCCCGTCCCGAGGTTGGCTCCTCACCCGCGACGAACCGCCCCGTCGCCCGACTGTTCGAGGGCGAAGGAGCGGCTCGGCCGGTGCGGACCGGTCAGATGGCGATGTCGGCGGCGACACCGATCGGAAGCCAGCGGACACTGCGCTGGATGTCCTCTGGCGCGCCGGCAAACTCGCGCTCGATGGCCTTCCGATGTTGCCGGAAGTGTTTCCAGCCCTCGTAGTGCACCGGAATCACGGTGTTCGGTCGGATGGCCTGGCAGAGTTCGACGGCGTCACGGCCGGTCATGGAATAGCGCGCCGGGCCGGTGATGGGAAATCGGACCCCGCCGAGATGGACGAGCGCGATGCCGACCCGGAGGCGTTCCGCGACCTCGCGGAGGCCGCGGAACAGGACGGTGTCGCCGGAGATCCACACGACGCCGTGTCGCTGCCCCTCCCAGCGCAACGAAAACCCGATGACGTCGCCGACGATCGGCCCGCTCAGGGGCGGCCCGTGCCGGCACGGCGTGGCGGTGATGTGGAGCGTGGGTCGGCCCTCGGCGCGGAGGGTCGTGGTCGACCACGCGGCAAGGCCCTCGGCGATGCCGCCCAAGCGCCTGGCGCCCGGAATCGTGGTGAGCACGGTGCCTGCGCTCGGCAGCAGCGCCCGGCCGGCGTCGTCGAGATTGTCCCCGTGCTGGTCGTGGGTGAGCAACACCGCGTCGACCCGGCCCAGTGCCGACGTGGTCACCGCCGGCCCTGCCAGTTTCCGCGAGGACGTCCCCCAGCCGAAGGCATACCTTCGGCCGGGGGCGTCGAACGTCGGGTCGCTGAGCAGCCGCCATCCGCCGATTTCGATCAGTGTGGTGGGTCCGCCGATGTGGGTGACACGAATGGTGGCTGTCGGATTCATCGGCAGTGGCGCACGGCCCAGTCGAGGGCGGTGTCCGCGACCTGTTCCCAGCCGGCTTCGCCGCAGGTCCAGTGGGAGCGGCCGGGGAATTCGATGTAGTCGGTGACGGTGCCCTCGCCCCGGTAATGGTGGGCGTTGGAGCGGTTGACCGACGGCGGCATGATGTGGTCCGCGCCGCCGGCGATGAACAGCAGCGGTGCCCGGTCGGGGTTGCGGAAGTCGACCCACGTCTCCTGCTTGCCGGGCTTGAAGTTCGCGATCAGCCCGTATGCCCAGACCCAGCTGCCGGGGGCAGGGATGGCATAACGGTCGTAGGCCGCCCGCGAGTCCGCCTCCGACAGCGTGTTGGTGAACGCGTAGTGCCACTGCTCGTGGGTGAACCCGGCCGCTTGGTGCCGCTTGGCGGGGTTGTTGAGGATCGGGAAGAGAGACTTGATCTGTGACGGAGGGGTGACTCGGATTCCCTCCGGCGGAGCGGAGTCGATGACCACCCCTGCGGCACCGTGCCCACGGTCGAGGAGCAGCTGGGTCAGCGTGCCGCCGAACGAGTGACCCATGATGATCGGTTTCTCCGGCAACGCGGTGATGATCTTCTCCAGGTGGGCGATCACCTCCGGGACGGTAACTGCGGCGATCGGGGTGGGATCGGCACGCAGCGCCTCCACTTCCGCCTCGAAGCCCGGGTAGGCGGGCGCGATCACGGTGTGCCCCCGAGCCTCGTAGTACGGAATCCAGTGCTCCCAGCTGCGCGGGGTGACCCACAGCCCATGCACCAGCACGATCACGCTCATGCGCCGTACTCCTTCAGAAAGGCCAGCAGATCCTGACCGAGCTGTTCCTTGTGGGTGTCGGTGATGCCGTGCGGGGCGCCCGCGTAGACGATCAGTTCGGCATCCTTGACCAGTGCCGCGGACGCCTTGCCGCCGACGTCGAACGGCACGACCTGGTCGTCGTCGCCGTGGATGACCAGCGTCGGAATGTCGAACCTGGTCAGGTCCTCGCGGAAGTCGGTGGCGGAGAACGCGGCGATGCACTCGTACGCGTTGCGATGTCCCGAGGCCATGGACTGCAGCCAGAAGGCGTCCCTGATGCCCGCCGAGACGTTGGCGCCCTGGCGGTTGTTGCCGAAGAACGGGCCGTCGGCCAGGTCTTTGTACAGCTGTGACCGGTCCGCCAGGGAACCGGCGCGGATGCTGTCGAACACCCCGACGGGCACCCCGTCGGGATTGTCGCCGGTGCGCACCATGTACGGCGGCACGGCGGAGACCAGCACCGCCTGTGCGACCCGCGCGGTGCCGTGGCGACCGATGTACCGGGCGACCTCACCGCCGCCGGTGGAGAACCCGACCAGAGTCGCGTCGCGGAGGTCAAGGTGCTCGATCAACGCGGCGAGGTCGTCGGCGTAGGTGTCCATCTCGTTGCCGTGCCAGGTCTGCGTCGAGCGGCCATGCCCACGCCGGTCGTGAGCGATGACCCGGTAGCCGTGGCCGGCGAGGAACAGTTGCTGGGCCTCCCAGCTGTCGGAGTTCAGTGGCCAGCCGTGCGACAGCACCACCGGGCGGCCGCTGCCCCAGTCCTTGTAGAAGATCTGCGTCCCGTCGAACATCGCGACGAACGGCATGCTCTGGTCCTTTCGATCATGCATCGGATGAGGTAGAGGTGCCGCGTGGTCAGGCGGTGGCGCGGGCCGCAAGTGTGATCAGATCGGCGGTGATCTTCGGCTGCGAAATCATCGCGACGTGCGAGGCGCGGACCTCGACAGTCCGGGCGCCGGCACGCTTCGCCATGAATCGCTGGGCTGCCGCCGGGATGAGGTTGTCGTCGCGGGCGACGAGGTACCAGGATCGGACCCCCCTCCAAGCCGGGGCCCCGGACGGCTCCTGCAGAGTGTGCACGTCACCCGGCCGCTGGGTCGCCCACATCAGATCCGTGGTGGACCGGGGCAGGTCACCGGCGAAGACCTCGCGGAAGGCCGCTTTCTTCACGTACCCGTCGACGCTGCCGCCGTCCGCCGACGGGTACGGCCGGAAGTCCAACTGGGCTTCGCCGAGCTTCGTCCCCGGAAACTGCGTCTGCAGGGCGAAGACGGTGTCACCGGCGTCCGGCGCGAACGCCGCGACATAGACCAGGGCCTTGACGTTCGGGTTTCCGGTCGCCGCGTTCGTGATCACCACACCGCCGTAGGAGTGGCCGACCAGCACGATCGGTCCTGACACGGTAGCCAGGATGCTCGCCAGGTAGGCCGAATCCGACGCCACGCCGCGCAGCGGGTTCGCCGGCGCAAGCACCGGATATCCCTCACGGGTGAGCCGACGCACGACCTCGTTCCATCCGGAGGCGTCGGCGAACGCGCCGTGGACCAGGACGACAGTGGGTTTCGCCTCCGAGCCGTGACCGGCTGCGGCCGGTCCGCCGATCGCGGCGGTGAGGACGCCGGTGGCCACGACTGCCGCCGAGCCGACGAACACCGTACGTCTTGCTACTCCAGACATGTGCTGCTCCCAGTGCTTAGATGGGCCGGTGACGGGCACGAGGCGGTGGGTCACCTGCCGGCTGGCATCGCGGCCCGGTTCTCGCATCACCGACGGATCTGCTGACCACCACCGGGCGGTCGATCAGGTCGTGGGTTCATGCAACCAACGGCACGGGGCGGACACCATGCGGAGCGTTAGGCAGAACGAGTCACCCGGTCGTCCGGCCGCGGGATCGCGTTGACGATCTCCCGCCGCGGATGCTTCTCTTTGCGGTCGTCCGCGTTCGGCTCCGGCAACAGCGGCTCGATCGCGCCCACTGGGCGGCGGCCAGGTCGGAGGGGTAGTCACGGCGCGCAGAGACCGCGCCACCCTGCCCGTACCAACGGTGCATGTCACGCCGCAACGCCGTCCACAACAGACCTTCTCGAACACGCACTCAACAGCGACCGCGCGCTCGTCGGCCGCCGGAATGGCGGGCTGGGGACCGGCCGGCGTCATCGCCAGCCTGCTCCCAAACTGCTCCCAATTTAAGGGGTGATAGCCAAGAAGCTCGTTACCGACCCTTCCGGCAACGAGCATCTGACCTGCACGTATAGATGGTGGGCGATACTGGGATCGAACCAGTGACCTCTTCGGTGTGAACTCTCGGCAAGCCGGTCGGATCGGGCTTGATACGAGGTCATCCGGCCCGGTGGGGCGCGTGTCGGTCGCGTTCGGTCGGCACGGTTGCTGTACTTCGCTGCTGTACTTCCGACGGCTGCCTGGTCCAGCCGATGAAGCGGCGGTGCAGCGCTCCGGCGGGTGCCCAGGGCATGTCCTCGGCGGCCCGGACGAGATAGCCGCCGAGGTAGAGGGCCAGCGACACCGGTGCGCCTGCGTACTCCGCGCGCAGCTCCCGCCGCCGCGTGGGACACGGCCAGGGCAGGTCGCAGCCACCGCAGCTCCAGATCGGCAACACCGGGCCGTGGGTGGTCAACGCACACCACCCAGGAACCGGGCCACGCTCGCGCGGGCCTGCCGACTCGTCGCCCAATCCACCTGCCAGCAGGGGTACGGGGCCAGCCGCGACCACCACGCCCGACAGCCGACACACATCCCGTCGAGCCCTCGGACGTGCACCGCGAGGATCATCCGCTCCGACCCGCCGGTCACTGCTCGTCCTCCTGCGGCCAGTGACCCCGGTTGATCGGAATACGGTGCCGAGCACGGCACGGCAGTTCGGCTCCGCACCGGCAGATGCGCCGCCAGTGCTGCCAGGACCACACTGGCCGGTGTCGGCGGGCGAGGGTCAGCGCGGCGGCTAGGACGTACTCGTCGTAGGAGACCCGATTGACCGGCTCGTTGCGCGCCCGACCCATGATCGTTCCTCTCGGCCATGGCGAAGGGAGCACTTGCCACCTCCTTGTGCCGCAGCTGCTTGGAAGACGTGGATGCCCGAGCGCGGGGGATGCGCCGGACATCCACGTCGGCGAGGACGGCCCAACAGCGCCAACCGAGGGAATCGACCTCCTCGCCAACCTCCCATGGGTAGCGTTGGGTAGTCAAGGGCTGACGTAGGTGGTCTACTCGTGTTGCCAACCGAGGAGAACCAAGTGCCACCGCGTTACCGATACGAGCAGATCGCCGACGACCTCGCCGAACGCATCGCATCCGGCGAGTTCCCACCAGGCTCCAAGCTGCCCAGCCGGCGAGAGCTGATCGAGCACTACGAGGTCACCGAGCCGGTGATCGACCGAGCCATGCAGGTACTACGAATCAAGGGAATGACCGAGACTCTGCCAGGGGTCGGCGTCTTCGTCGCCGAGTAACGCCTTCCACACCCGGCCGGCTCGACTTGGACCCCTCGCTTGTAAGTTCTAGGCGCTTCGTCCGGCGGGGTCCGTCTGCGTCCGTGACCTCGGGCGACTGTCCGCGCTCCCTCGTCGGTGGTCGTCTTCGTCCGGGCTCGTTGCTGTCACTGTTGCTGTCGACAGCATCAGAGCCATCGCCAGCTACGAGCGGGTCACGCTGCTGCCGCGACAGATGCTGTTCGGCCGACCCGACCCATCACCGGGCACTACCGGAGGGTCGAAGGACGTTTCCCAACCCTAGTACGGCAGCCGCCGTTTGAGATGTCGCTGGTGGGGCCGGGTAGACGAGGTGCGGCCACCGCGTGATCGTCTGTCTGCTGTGGACATAACTTCAGATCTGGCGGTGGCCGCGTGCCACAGCGTAAACCCTGCCCGGTGGCGGCGGGTTCTGGCCGGGGTGTGTGATGCGTTCGCGGGTCGGTTCGGGCGGGTCGAGCCGCGGCGGGCTGCGGCGGCGTTCGTGACCGGGCTGCTGGCGGATATCGAGGTCAAGACGTGCTGGCAGTTGGCGGAGCAGGCCGGGCATGCGCGGCCGGATGCGATGCAGAGGTTGTTGTATCGGGCGGTGTGGGATGCCGACGCCGTCCGCGACGATCTGCGTGACGTGGTCGTGGCCCGGTTCGGTGACTCGGACGCGGTGCTGGTCGTTGACGAGACCGGGGATCTGAAGAAGGGCACGCATACGGTTGGGGTGCAACGCCAGTACACCGGCACCGCCGGCCGGATCGAGAACGCGCAGGTAGGGGTGTTCTGTGGCTACGCCAGCCGGCATGGGCACACACTGATCGACCGCCGGGTCTACCTGCCGGTGTCGTGGACCGATGACCGGGACAGATGCCAGGCCGCCGGAGTTCCCGACGAGGTCGTCTTCGCCACGAAGTCCGAGCTGGCCGCCGACATGATCACCGCTGCCCTCGACGCCGGCGTCCCCGCTGGGTGGGCGGCTGCGGACGAGGCCTACGGCAACAGCAGTGTCTTCCGTGCTCGCCTGCGTGAACACCACCTGGGCTACGTCCTGGCCGTGTCCCGCAGCCACCTGGTCCCTCTCGACGGCGGGAAGACTCGGGTGCGGGCTGACCGGGTCGCCGCCGGCCTGCCGGCCTCGGCGTGGCAGCGCCGCAGCGCTGGCGCCGGATCCAAGGGCCCGCGTTTCTACGACTGGGCCTGGCTCGACGACGTCTGCACCGACGCCGACCCCGACGACGGCGGCCACCACAGCCTCCTGATCCGCCGCAACACCACCACCGGTGAACTGGCCTTCTACCGCTGCTGGACACCCAGACCGGCCACCCTCGCCCAGCTCGTGAGGGTCGCCGGCATCCGCTGGACGGTCGAGGAAAGCTTCCAAGCCGCCAAGGGCCAGGTCGGCCTCGACCAACACCAAGTCCGCCGCTGGGACTCCTGGCACCGCTTCACCACCCTCGCCCTGGCCGCCCTCGCCGTCTTGGCGATCTGCGCCGCCGAAGCCGACGATGATTCCACCGACACCGGTCTGATCAAGCTGACCGTCAACGAGACCCGCCGGCTGATCAACACCCTCGTACTCCGCCCGATCCGCGACCTCGCCCACCGTCTGCGCTGGTCAGACTGGCGCCGCCGCCATCAAGCCCGAGCCCGCCAAGCCCACTACACCCGACGCCTCAACCTCGAACTCCAGCCATGATCCCGAACGGCGGCTGCCGTACTAGGTTGCGAAGCATCTGGCCGAAAAGCCGGTCCATTGCGCCGCGAAGGTCGCCCCCGATTTCGGCCAGCGGTACAAGTGTTTGACCTTGGTATGTTGCGCCGGGATAGCTCTCCCGCGTCGATGCACGTATGTCCCGCGCTCGGCCAACGACTCCGTCGGCGGGCTCCTCGGGCACGGTGTTCATCAGTTCCACGTGTACGGCAATGGCCACACCTGCGCGATAGCCCGCCTCGGCGGTGATGCTGTCCAGCAACCCAAGCGTCCATACGGCGGCGGAAAGCACAGTTCGCCAGGCTAGTACTCGACGATCGTCCCCTCGTTCTGGGTAGATGATGTAGTTGGACGAAAGTCTCACCGCTCCCGACTCGTCGATCGCCAAGATGTCACGTACCGGAATCTCGGGTTCGTGCCCTTCGCCAGTAGTCGCCCGTTCGACGCCGGTCATGGTTCGGGCATACCTCGGCACACCGCGATCCGGTGACCAGCCGCCGCTGTAGAGGGCCTGCGCCAGGTCCTGATGCAGCCCGATCAGCCGTCCAGCGCGGTCTTTGGCTACCTCCATGTGTTCCTCAAGCCAGCGACTGTACGAGTTGTTGTCAGCCAGCCGTGCGGCCAGCAGGTGTTGATCTCTCACCGGGACCGGCTCTGCTGCGAGGGTGAAACAACCGACAAAAAGAGAGGCCGAAGGCGTGAATCCGCGGTCGCCTCGGGACAGATCCTTGACCGTCTCGTCGAGCGAGCGGGCGACGCGATTGGCGCGCTCTTCGCGCTGACGCATCAGCCGTTCAACCATCGCGTCGGGCATGACGTGGGCCCGGCGTTCGTCCCTGGCGTAGTACATGCCGGAGGGCACCTGGTGCGGGGCCATCAAGCTGACCGGAACTCGCACGACGACAATCCCCCGGGCCGGGTCATTGGGATCCTCAAGTTCCACCGCGCGCTCTAGGTGCAGCGGTGGATCTAGGCTTGCGGCCACTCCCTCGATGCGCTCCACGAGCCCGGCCAGTTGTACCGGTACAAGTCGCTCGGCCCTGACGGTCGCCTTGTCCTCCTCGACACCGACAACGAGGACGCCTCCATCGTTGGCCAAGCTCGCCAGAGCCTTACGGATCTTGCCGGTGCCAGCCTCGCCACCGCCGAACTCGGCCTTGAACTCCAGATAGTGACTCTCGCGGATGACCTTGGAGCGAAGATCCTCTTCGGCCTCTTTGAAGGAGCGCGGTGTCCAAGCGGGACGTTCTATGTTCACTGCCTGATGGTGCGGCTCGCGCACCTTCGGCGCAACTACGTTCGCCCTGCCGACATTCGTGCCTGAGCCCCGACTGCTTGCCCTCGCTCCGGAAGCCTCTTGGCAACTCTCCAGACGCGCTTGTACAGCACTCCGTGCCTGCCGCGAGCTACCTAGGGCGCCGGTCGGCTGGACACCCACTGGTTCCACCCAGCCTCGACCGCCTGGGTGACGTGCGCAGAATCCGGCATACAGTTCGACTCGTCCGTCGCCCACCAGGTCAGCCGCCGCCATATGGCGTCTGACCTGCTGTTTCTTTGGCCGCTACTGGTCGCCGTTGGTCATTCTTGGTCGGCGTTTGACGGCCGGCGACGGCCCAGACGGCCCGGGACGGCCCAGTGAAGCAGAAGCCGTCCCTCCGGTCGGCGGCCTTCGCGTCGTTGTCATTCGCACGCGATCCCGTCGCCGTCTCGGTCCAACTTGCGTGAGTAGCCTGGCTCGCCTTTGCGGATGGGAGCCGCGCCGGCAGCTCGTACCGCCGAGCAGTTCGCGTAGTAGACATCGCCGTCTGGCGCGGGCCCGGTGTCGCCGTTGCCGCCGTCTGGCTCGCAGGCTTCGCCATCGCCGTCCCGATCCAGGGCAGGTCGGAACCCGGGGTCATCCTCGTACAACGGGTCCTTCCCGGCAGCACGCACGGCGTCGCAGTTGCGGTAGTAGGGCTCCTTCGGTTGCGATGCCGCTGTGGTCGGTTTCGGCTTCGGCGGTGCGATCGTCCTGGACGGCTCAGCCTCGATGCTGGGAGAAGCGCTGACGGCCGCCAAGCGTTCGGCGGTCGGTACTACGGTGCTTGGTGAGGATGACGGACTTGGTGATGCGTTGGCCTCAGGTTTTTCGTCTCCGACGAGAGCGCCTAGACCAGCAAAGCCGTAGCAAGCAAGCAGGACCCCGCCAACGACGATTGCGGCAATGCCTCCGGCTCCGAGTTTCTTAGCAGGGGTCATCGGATCGGTCAGTACGGGCACCGTGAGGGGCGAGCTGGGCTGCCGAGTAGCCCACGGGCCCTGGGGCGGAACACTGGTCATGATGCGGAGTCTTCACAGGCGGCGTCCCGGTCTATACCCGCTGATGGGTTGATTTCCTGTCGGTAAGCCGACTTCTCAAGTGCGACCCCTCGCTTGCAGCTCTGCGCGCTTCGTCCGGCCGCGTCCGTGCACGTCTCTGACGTCGGGCGCTGATCCGTAGCCTTCCCTCGCCGGCCCTCCGCGTCTGGCCCTGTTGCTGTCACCGCTGCCCAGGTCCACAGCATCGCCGAGGTGACCGCCTGTCGACAGCAACAGGGCCACCTGCATCCGGGGACGGACTGTCAGCTTGGGAATCGGCTTGATTTGCACCGTGGGTAGCGGTCCCGCCTTAGGAGGGGGTACGGACCGTCCAGTTTCCTGCTGCCGCAGGTTCAGTGCGTACCGGTAGTTGCCCTTGTGTCGGGTACACAGCGGGCACGGCGACTCTTTGTGTCGAGCGCAGTTGAGGGATACCCTCCGCTGCGCCTGAGGTTAGCCCGAGTGGGTCCCGCGCTCTGCTGCCTGGTGCTGTCTTGTGCCAACCGCCGCCCATCGGCGTTGCCACCCTATTCATGAAGGCCGCGAGTTACGGCGGCATAGCGCTCGCCGAGTTGCTGGCGGAAGCATTGAAGCCTTTGAGCAGTAATAGCGCTGGTTGAGGTTGCTTCAGGTAGCTCCATCGAACTGTACCACCAATCTGGCCGAGCTTTCGCATGCAGGATAAGGGTCGAGATCTCGATGATTTCCTCGACTATGGACAGCGCCCACTCGCGCTCGTCCCTCAACAGGAAGGGTGCAGCATCAATCAGGAGTAGGTTTACCTCTCGACGCTCCTCGACACCCAAAGGAATCGGACCGACACCAAATCTAGCGCGTTGACGGAAGCTGTCTTCCACCTCGGATAACTTTGTCCACACCTTCGAGAGATATTCGACACGCTTCGCCCTGTAATCCTTGGACTTCTCGCGTGCCTGAGCGCGACGCCACTGCCAGAATCCCACTGCAATTACGAGCAGTGTTCCGACGAAGGTGAACAGTGAAGCGTAAATCTGAGACATTTGGGCCCTCGCACGGTCGAAAGTCTGCGAATCGCCGATATCTTCCATCAGAAGTTGATGCCAGACGTGGGTCCCTCAACGCCGAGCCACCTCACGTTCCAGCTTCAACCTCTGCCGATACTGCTCCAAGCGCCTGGCAAGCACGCGTCGATACTGCCTTGTACGAGCAACCTCCCAGATCAGGTGCCATTCCGTCTGCCGTCGACCCGCCCTGCTGGGGAGCGGGCCGCCGCCCGGGCCGCCACGTCAAGCGGACCTTGACACAGGTTCGGACGCTGGCGGGTCGGGCGGTGGTCTGCTCGGCTCGCCCGGGTCGTCGGCTGGCGGGATGGCTCCCCACCGCAACCACCCACGGACCGCGACACGCCGGTGGAGCCCCGGCCATCCTGGAGCCGGAGCGCCCCCGCCGGAGGCGCTCTAACCGCAACGCCGCGACCACCGCCAGCCCGCCGACGCGGCCGGCGTGCGCTTCCCTACGCCGCGCGGGCTCGTGGCCGTGCGGCCCGGCCGGCTGCCGGCCCACCACCCATCGGGAAGCGGCCTGTCGATCTGCGGCGGCCCCGTGGGCTACCCGCTGTTCGCGCCAGCCGCCGGGCGTGTTGCGTGGCCGGAGTCGGAGCGTCAGCGGAGCGACGGACGCGCGCCCAGGCGGCGGCGCGTGCGGCCCGTCAAGGGCCGCCTTGATAGACGTACAGAAAGTCCTCCCACACCGGCCGGCAGTCGGCCGGCAGTCGGCCGGCAGTCGGCCGTCCCAGCCCTGGCCGGAGGGATCACTGCGGGTTGACGTGTCGGTACCCGGTGCTACTCTGGCGGTCGTTGAGCACGCCAGCGCGGCCTTCCCGCCGGATCGCTGGACTCGACTCCTGAGAGGTCGAGCGGCGTTCTGCCGCTGATGCGGGGCACATCCCGCCGCCTCTCCATCGCCCGGCCACAGTGCCGGCTCTCTGAATCCGCCGAGCGGCCCAGCACGGCCTTCCGCCGTCCACGATGGCCCGGATTCGCTCGCTTTCCACGGGTGGGGCAGCCTGCGGCGATCCCGCCGGATGCCGGTATCCCAGGCTTCCCACCCGTGCCGGCCAATCACGTTCACGAGCGCGAGAGGACATCACCGATCGGCGGAGTGTGGCAGCACCACGATTCCGCCCTCCGGCGTCGGCCGCCCTTTCGGCGGTGCCAGGAGACACGACGAACACCACCAGCGGACCAGGGTCCACGGCTGGTGGTGCTTCGTCTTCCGTCCCTGCCACCCCGTGAGGAGAAACCGATGTCCGCCCCACTCGCCGTGTCCCGGCCCGGCCTCGCCGCCGGCCGGATCACCCAAGCCCTGCACCGTGCGGCCACGCCGGACTACTTCGACTGGCTGGAACACACCGCCGCCGCTGGCGGCTGTACCCGCCCGATCCGCCTCACCGGCACCCTCGCCAGCGTGGAGGCCGACACCGGCCGCGTCATCCGAGAACTGCACACCGACGAGCTGCCCGACCGCGCGATCTACAAGGCGTGCGGCAACCGCCGTGCGTCGCAGTGCCCGGACTGCGCCTGGGTCTACGCGGGCGACGCCTTCCAGGTCGTCCGCACCGGCCTGACCGGAGGCAAGACCGTCCCCGCCACCGTCGCGCGGCATCCGGTCGTGTTCGCCACCTTCACCGCACCCTCGTTCGGCGCGGTCCACCGTCGACACGTCCCCGGACACACCTGCGGCGACCGGCGGCGCTGCGACTGCCGCCCCGCCCCTTGCCACGCCCGCCGCGATGTCGGCACCTGCGACCACGGGCGGCCCGCGGCCTGCTTCGCCCGCCACGACGCCGACGATCCACAGCTCGGACGGCCGCTGTGTCTGGACTGCTACGACCACGACCACCAGGCCGTGTGGAACTTCGTCTCCGGCGAGTTGTGGCGGCGCACCAAGCAGGCCATCGAACGCCAGCTCGCCGCCCTCTACCGCCGACGCGGCATCAGCCACGTCCAGGTCGTCACGGACTCCGGCCGGGTGCGCCGGGTGCCGCCGGTTCGGGTGTCACACGGCAAGGTCGCCGAGATGCAGCGCCGGGGAGCGGTGCACTTCCACGTCCTGCTCCGCCTCGACGGCGTCGACCCCGGCGACAAGGACGCTCTGGTGCCGCCGCCGGCCGGCATCAACGCCGATGACCTGGACGCCGCCGTGCACGCCGCCGCCCGGCAGATCACCGTCACCACACCTCCGCACCCCGACCGTCCGGAGGGCTGGCCGGTGGCCTGGGGTGAGCAGGTCGACGTGCGCCGGATCGGCAGCGGCGACGGTGACGTGACCGACGCCAAGGTGGCCGCCTACCTCGCCAAGTACGCCACCAAAGCCACCGAGGTCACCGGCCACGCCTCGACCCGGCTCACCTCCGACACCATCGACGCCTACGCCAACCCCGACGGCGACCACCTCGCCCGCCTCATCGACGCCTGCTGGCGACTCGGACGCCCCACCGCCACCTACACCACCCGCAGCGCCGCACGAGCCGAGGACCGTCCAGGCCGCCTTGACACCAACCCATACGCCGGGCTGCGGCGCTGGGCGCACATGCTCGGCTTCGGCGGCCACTTCCTCACCAAGGCCCGCCGCTACTCCGTCACCTTCGCCCTGCTCCGCGACACCCGCGCCACCTACCGGCGGGCCGAAGATGAGGAAACCGAAACCCTCACCGTCGGCACGCTCACCTACCTCGGGGCCGGCTGGCGTACCGACGGTGACGCGCTGCTGGCCAACACCGCCGCCCGACAGCGACGGGAAAGCAGACGCGTCGGCTGGGAAGAACTCGCTCACGACGCCTGGCTTACCGGGGCCGCCGCATGAACCACGACCTGCGCCCCCGCTGGTACTCCCCCGCCGAGGTCGCCGTCCTGCTCGGCTTCGGCATCTCCAAGGTCAAGATGAAGATCGCCACCGGCGAGCTGCGCTCCATCAAGGACGGCAAGTACCGCCGCATCCTTCCCGAATGGGTCGACGACTACATCCGCGCCCAGATCGACCGGCAGGAGGCTGCCTGATGCCCGGATGTGCCCGCGCCAACGGCGAAGGCTCGATTTTCCCGTACCGCAACGGCTTCGCCGCGTACGTCTGGGTCACCAAGCCGGACGGGAAGCGGACCCGCAAGTACGTCTACGGCAAGACCCGGGAAGCCGTCCACGACAAGTGGATCAAACTGCACCAGCAGGCCAAGGCCGGACCGGTGGCGACAAGTGTGCCGACCGTGGGTAGCTTCCTCGCCTACTGGCTGACCGAGATCATCGAGCCGAACCGGGCGCCGCTCACCTTCGCCACCTACGAGACGTTCGTCAGGCGTTACCTCTCCCCCGGCCTGGGGGCCAAGCGGCTCGACCGGCTCCAGTCCCGGGACGTGCAGACCTGGCTCAACCAGGTAGCCCGCACCTGCCAGTGCTGCGCCCAGGGCAAGGACGCCGCCCGCCGTAAGGAGAAGCGGCGCTGCTGTGCGATCGGGCGTTGCTGCCAGGCGGTCCCGTCGACCCGCACGGTCAGCGACATCCGGGCCGCGCTGCGGGCCGCCCTCACCCACGCCCAGGCCGAAGACCTCATCACCCGCAACCCGGCTGTCCCGGTCACCCTCGCCACCGTCCGCCGCCGACGCGGCAAGTCCTGGTCCAGCGACGAAGCCCGCCGGTTCCTCGAATCCGCCCGCGCCGACGCCGACCCGCTCTACGCCGCGTACGCCCTGGTCCTCGTCACCGGCCTACGCAAAGGCGAAGCCCTCGGTCTCACCTGGGCCGACGTCGACCTCGACGCCGGGGAGCTGACCATCGGCCGGCAACTGCAACGCGTACGCGGAAAGCTCCTGCACCGCGACACCAAGACTCAGGCGTCCGACGCCACCCTGCCCCTGCCCGACATCTGCTTGGCCGCTCTCAAGCTCAGACAGCAACAACGCGACGAGGCACGAGCAGCCGCCGGCAAGGCGTGGCACGAGACCGGACTCGTATTCACCACCCGCTACTGCACGCCCATCGAGCCGCGCAACTTCCAACGCTCCTGGCAGACCCGCTGCGACAAGGCGGGAGTCACGCCGATCACCGTCCACGACGCGCGGCGAACCTGCGCCACCCTCCTGGCAGACCTCGACGTCCACCCGCGAGTCGCCATGCAGATCCTCCGGCACGCCCGCTTCTCCGTGACCATGGAGATCTACACCCAGGTCTCGTCCAAGGCGACCCGCGACGCGCTCAGGCGTCTCGGCGACTCCCTCGGCCGCTGACTGTTGTCCCTAAAGGGCAGCCCTTCGGAGGGCGTAGTTCAGCCTTTGCGGTTCGGATCGGTGAGAGCATCCCAGTCTTCAGCGCTCTTCGGGAACGGTCCCCAGTGCGGCAGGTAGAAGGGTCGCCGCGGTGGGTCGGCCACCGTGAACGGCTTGAACTCCGGGTCCGCGATCACCCGGTAGACGAACTCGGCCGTTGACATGTCGAGCTGGTGCCACGGCTCGATGGCGTCCCACCGCGCGACCACAGGCCACCGGTCGGGCTCCACTGAACGGTCCGCTAGCCAGTAGTACTCCCCCTCGGTCTGATCGCTGCCCCATTGGATCAGCCCCGGCCCCTCTTCGGGCTCGTACATCTCGTAGGGGGCCCACAGCCGCGCGGACTCATGCCCGGCTACCCATTGCCGAGAAGAGGCCCACGTCCGAAGCAGCGGCTGCGCATGGTCGTCGGTCTGCCGTAGAAGGTCCAGGTACGCGTAGAACGCCCCCGGCACAAACCGCCGACACAGTTCCTTGAAGTCTGTCGGCAGCGCGACGCCCAGCTCGGCTTCCACCTGCTCCCAGCCGGCACCGTCCTCGGGCTCTTGGTGCCATCCGGTCACGTCGATGATCCGGTCGATCCACGTCAGCTGATCATTCACGGCCGGCAAAGTAACAGTGCAGGCGGACATCCCCTCGCCTGCTCGCCACCCCGTCCGATGACCGTTGCTGTACTTCGCTGCTGTACGGGCAGCAGAAAGGCCACCTCCCGAATCCCGGGAAGTGGCCTGAGCTGCGTGGGCGATACTGGGATCGAACCAGTGACCTCTTCGGTGTGAACGAAGCGCTCTCCCGCTGAGCTAATCGCCCTCAGCGCGGATGACTCTACCCGATCGGGCGCGCGGACCGCGAACCCGGGGTCAGTGCGTCGCGAGGTAGTGCAGCACCTGGGCGATGACGTCGATGCCGAGGCTGTACTTGATCGACAGCAGGGCGACGGCGCCGACGAAGACGAGGCCGATTGAGCCGATCACCAGGCGTACGGGCAGGGATTGTTTCTTGACCCAGGCCGTCCAGCCATGGACGTGCCGGCGGGTGAAGGCGAGTAGGCGTTTGGCCCAGTGGAACTCCACCGCCCAGATGCCGAGGCCGGCGATCACCAGCAGCCAACCGGGGCCGGGCAGCGGGATGAGGGCGATGCCGAGGGTGACCACCAGGGCACCCAGCACCCCGAAGATGATCTTTAGTGCGATTCGGCCGGTGGGGTTGGCCCGGATCAGGGCGAGAGTGGTGGATATCCGCTGCCGCCACGGCGGCGGGTCGCGTCGCTCGGACACGGCGACACCACCCCTCTCGCGCTGTACGCCCCCGGTCATCTCCCCACGATGCCCCTTCCCGGTCGATCTATCCCGGCTTCCACCCGGGTAGCCACGTCCGTTGCGCACCCGCACAGCCGCAGCGCCACGGCCGCCCGACCGACCGTGATCGATCACTGACCGACCGTGCCGGCTTCTCCGCTTCTTCGGCACCCCGTACCCCCGCTGTTCGGCTGTGCGGACCGCGACGTTCGACGGGTCTCGCCCGGGCGCCGCATCCACTGAGGAACGCGTCCGCGACCATTTCCCGCCCCAGTGTGGCGCGGGCCCGTCACTGCAACCGCCGACTGGACGTTACCGGAGTAAGTCGACGACTCAACAAACCCGATGCCGGGCAGGATGAACCCACTGGGCAGAATCGGAAATTCTACATGAAGTTTCACTTTCATGAGGCCCTTCCGACCCCCTTCCCACCACTGGGTGAAGTCAGCGCATGGCGGAGCGTAGCCAGGAGTAGCGGCTGAGTATGGGAAAAGCGGGACACGCGCGTTCCGCAGCGGTGCCGGGGGGAGAACGTTCATGAGTGTCATCCGACCGACGACCGTAGAGGTCGAGACGTCGCTAAGGCTCGTCGCACCTGACGCCACCGCCCTGCCGGTGCGCGCCAGTCTGCGCTACGACCCTGCTGATCCGTATGCGGTCCATGTCCTGTTCCATGCGGAATCGGCTGGTGGCGAGGCGGTGAGCTGGTCCTTCGCCCGCGAGCTGCTGGTGACCGGGCTGGACGAGCCGGCGGGCATCGGGGACGTACGGGTCTGGCCCTGGGCCACCCCGCGCGGCGACTTCGTCGCGCTGGCGCTGTCGTCGCCGGACGGCAACGCCCTGTTCGAGGTGCCGCGCAGCGTGCTGGTGCGTTTCCTGCGGCGGACCTACGTCGTCGTTCCGCGCGGCCGGGAGGCCGAGCACCTGGACGTCGACACCGCGGTGAACCGGCTGCTCGCCGGTCGCTGACAGACCGAACCGGGGCCGCGCGGATCTGCCGAATCCGCGCGGCCCCCGCCTACCCCCTCCACACCCTCCCCCGCACCCCGCGACATCCTCCGCGATCTTGCACTTTCGGTCGTTGTTACGCGGCTTCTGCGGTGTAGGCACCGACACAAACTGCAAGATCGCGGGGCGGGTTGGGGTGGGGGTGGGGTAGGGCGGTGGGGTGGGTGGTCAGCCGTGGGTGGTTAGGCCGCCGTCGACGGGGATCACCGCGCCGGTCAGGTAGGCCCCGGCTCGGGAGGCCAGGTAGATGGCGGTGCCGGCCATGTCCTCGGGGCGACCGATGCGGCCGAGAGGGATCTGGGCCTCGATGGCCGAGCGGGAACCGGGGTCGTCGAGCGCGAACGCCATCATCTTGCTCTCGAACGGCCCGGGGGCGATCGCGTTGACGGTGATCTGCTCGCCGGCCAGCTGATGGGCCAGGCTGCGGGTCAGCATGTGCACCGCCGCCTTGGTGGCCGAGTAGGCGTACACCTCCATCATCGGCACCCGGATGCCGTCGATGGAGCCGATGTTGATGACCCGCGCCGGGTCGTCCGAGTTCGCCGCCGCCCGCAGGGCCGGCAGCAGCGCGGTGGTCAGCCGGAAGACCGCCTTGACGTTCACCGCCCACAACTTGTCGAACGCGCTCTCCGGGTAGCTCTCCAACGGCGCGCCCCAGGTGGCCCCGGCGTTGTTGACCAGGACGTCCAGCTTGTCGACCCGGTCCTGGACGGCGGCGGCGAGGTGCTGCGCGCCCTCGTCGCGGCTCAGGTCGGCGGGGATCGCCTCGCAGCGTCCGTGCACGGCCAACTCCTTGGCCACCGCCTCGCACACGTCGGCCTTGCGGGAGGAGATGATGACGTGCGCCCCGGCGGCGACGAAGCCCCGGGCGATCATCAGGCCGATGCCCCGGGAGCCGCCGGTGACCAGGACGGTCTTGCCGTCGACCGAGAACAGATCCTTCATGCCATCCCCTTGCGGTACCCGGCCTGGGGGCAGCCGGTGTCGGTGCCGCCGTCACGGACCCTCGGGGGCGTCACGACGACCAGGTCACTACCGATCAGTAACCTAACCGTCCGGCCACTTCGGGAACAACCCCGTCCGTCCGCCGAAGCCGCAACCTCCAAACCGGGTGGGGCGGGATGCGTACGGGCCGGGCTCGGGCTAACGTCGCAGGTGATGGTCCCTTCCGGTCACCTCGCCCCGGCGCCGCCCGACGCTGCCGCCAACCCGGCCGAGATCGAAACGATCACCCTCGGTGATCTCGCACCCGACAGCGGGTGGCGACGACCGTTGCTGCTGGACCGCGACGTGATCGTGCTGACCACGAGTGGGCACGGGCTCGCCGAGGTGGATTTCCGGGCCCTGCCCTGCCGGCCCGGCACGCTGCTGCGGATCCGTCCCGGTCAGGTGCTGCGGTGCGCCCTGCCCCAACTCGACGCCACGGTGGTCCGGTGGCGTCCGGAGGCGCTGGACGGGTTCGACGTCGACATCGACGGCGTGCCCAGCTGGGTCCAGCTGGCCGGCGAGGACGAGGACGCGATCATCAACGAGGTCAGCCAACTGACCGTCGATGCCAGCCGGCACCGGGACACCCGGGCCGCCCGCAGCCTGCTGCGCCATCAACTGAGCGTGCTGCTGCTGCGGCTGAGCATGCTGCCGTCCGGCTCCGGGCAGCCGTCGCGGCCGGAGGACGAGACCTTCCGACGACTGTGCCGCGAGGTGGAGCGGGCATACCAGGACACCCGGCGGGTCGAGGACTACGCCGACCGACTGGGCTGCTCGGTGCGTACCCTCACCCGGGCCTGCCTGGCGGTCACCGGGCGCAGCGCCAAGCAGGTGGTGGACGAGCGGGTCGCGCTTCAGGCCAGCCGGTTGCTGGCGGCCACCGATGAGCCGATCGCCCGGATCGGCCGGCAGCTCGGCTTCACCGAACCGACGAACTTCGGCCGGTTCTTCACGCGCGAGGTCGGCATGAGTCCGGGCGCGTTCCGGGCCGCCCGCGAACGGCCCGCGTCGGCACCGGTGGTCCGCCCCCGTCCACCCGTCGACGCTCGCATCGACGTCCATCGGGCATGACGGTGCGGCGCACGTGGTGCGCCGCCGGGCGATCCGGCGGGCTCAGGTGCGGCACCGGCGGCCACGGATTGGGCATGATGACGGGGTGCAGATCTCCGCGCGTGGCGACTACGCGGTACGGGCGACACTGAGTCTCGCGGCCAGCTACCCGTCGCTGCTGTCCACCCAGACCATCTCGGCGGAGCAGGACATGCCCCGCAAGTTCCTGGAGGCGGTCCTCGCCGACCTGCGTCGGGCCGGCATCGTGCGGGCCCAGCGCGGCGCGGAGGGCGGTTACACCCTGGCCCGACCGCCCGGCGAGGTGACCGTGGGCGCGGTGCTGCGGGCGGCGGAAGGGCCGCTGGCCGGCGTCCGCGGCCTGCGTCCGGAGGAGACCCGCTACGACGGGGTGGCCGCGCACCTGCCCGAGTTCTGGGTCGCGGTCCGCGCCGCCCTGCGCCGGGTGGTCGACGAGGTGAGCCTCGCCGACCTGGTGAACGGGCGGCTGCCTCCGCACGTCCGTCGCCTCACCACTCTGCCGGACGCCTGGGAACCCCGCTGATGCCCACTCCCACCCTGCGTACCGGCCTGCCCCGGATCCACGCCACCGTGGACGCGCGGAACAGCGCGTCGCTGGCCCTGCTGGCCCGGCTCGGTTTCGGTCACGAACGCGATGTCGCCGAGCCCGACGGCAGCACCACCTGGGTGTTGTTCGTCGACCACCCGAGCGACTGATACTCCACTGCGGATCCGACCTGGTTTGGCGAATAGACGCAACGGGAATCTTCGAGCCCGTACGGGAAGTCTCGAAGGGAGCCCCACAATGGGTGTGATGTTGCGTAAGCGCAAGAAGTTCGGGCCGCTGATCCTGCACTTCACGCAGAACGGCTTCTCGTCCTGGAGCATCAAGCTCGGTCGGTGGTCCTGGAACTCGCGGGCCAAGGCGCACCGCGTCGACCTGCCGGGGCCGCTGCACTGGAAGCAGGACAAGTCCTGAAGCGCCGACGTTCAGCGGGGCGCCGGCACCCCCGGCGCCCCGACATTGTGTCTGGCCGCACCATCCGTTTCCGCTGACCCGGGCGGGTCGCACCGATGACGCACCGCCGGGCCGGACAATTTCGACATGAATCAGAAAGCGGACCACCGGTCGGCGCGTCGGCGTACCGCACTGGCCTGCGGGCTCATTTTCGTGACCTACTTCGTCGTGCCGGTGGAGTCCGATCCCGACCCGACACGACTCGGCCTGCGCATCGTGCTCACGCTGCTGATTCTCGGCGTGGTGGCGTGGCTGGTCACCGGTCAGGTACGCCGCCAGGTCGTCGCCGCGACCCACGAACGCGAGGCCCCTCCGGTGACGCACCTGGTCCTCGCGCTGGTCGCCGGCCTGCTCGCCTTCGCGCTCGCCGACTATGTGATCGCCCGGGTCGCGCCGTCCCAGTTCGTGAACCTGGAAACCCGCGTCGACGCGTTGTACTTCGCGCTGGCCACGTTGACCACCATCGGCTACGGCGACGTGCACGCCCACGGGCAGCTCGCCCGGGTGCTGGTCTGCGCGCAGATGGTGTTCAGCATCGGGGTGATCGCCACCGGCTTCTCACTCGTGGTCAAGCGTCTGACCGCACGGGTGTGACGAGCACGTCGCCGCCGAGCCGGCCGGCCGGCGGGGTCCGGGTCACCCGGCCGCCGTCGAGCAGGTCGTGCAGGGCCCGAACGGCGTCCACCGCCCGGTAGGCGGTCTCCGTCAGCGCGTACCGGCGCAGCTCGGTGACCGTGCGCGGGCCGTGCCGGGTCAGCTCGCCCAGCAGCATCCGCCCGAGCGGGGCCGGATCCACCGGGGACGCCGGTGAGAGTGGCTCGCCGTACGGGTCGCGGAACCGCAACCCGCTCGCCCACAGGGTCTCCTTCAGCTCCTCCAGGCTGCGGTCCGATCCGGTGCCGAAGCCGAGCCGCCGGTCCGTGTCGACCAACTCGACCTCGGTGGCCAGCGCGAACCCGGCGTCGACAAGCGCCGCCCGCAGGTGCCGCGCCACACCGGCGACCACGAACGCCTCGGCGGCCCGGCCGGTCGCGGCGGCGGTCAGCGCCACCGGATCGTCCGCCTCCAGGTAGGACAGCACCGGCGCGCCCGCGGCACCGGCCGCCCGAAGGGCCACCGGCAGCCGGGCCGGCGGGCCGGGCATCAGGTGTACGGCGACCTCGGCCGGCAGTCCCGCCTCGGCGGCACCGACCCTGGCCGGCAGGGCCTCGGTGCCCTCGGCGAGCACGAGGACGGTGAGCCGGCAGCCGCGCAGCCGCGCGGCGTGCTCGCCGGCCAGGCGTACGGTCTGCTCGGCCAGGTGCGGGTCGCTGCCGTCGTACCCGAGGGCGACGGTGGCCCGGCGGGCGCGGCGCAGCGCGGCCGGCAGCCACCGGTCCAGGTGTCGGAGAAACGGCGCGTGCCCTACGGCGTCGATCGGCATGCTCAGGTTCTACCGCAACGGGTCAGGCCGGCCCGCCTGGACGGCGGGTCACACCGGGACCGAGATGCCGACGCCGCCTCGGGTGTCCCCGCCGTAGCGCTGGATCTCGGCGGCCAGGTCGAGACGACCGATCCTGGTCCGGGCGGCGAGGGCGGCGTCGTCGAGCCGGTCGGCGGGCACCAGCCAGACCACTTCGAACTCGAGCCCGTCCGGATCCCGGCCGTAGAGGCTCTTGGTGGTGCCGTGGTCGGAGGTGCCGACCAGCGCGCCGGCCTCGGTCAGCCGCCGGGCGGTGGTGGCCAGTTCGTCGAGGGTGTCCACCTCCCAGGCCAGGTGGTAGAGGCCGACGGTGGCCCGGCCGGCGGTCGACCGGCCGGCGCCCGCACCGATCTCGAACAGGCCGAGGTCGTGGTCGTTGGTGGAGCCCGGCGCCTGGAGGAAGGCGGCGCCCCGGAAACCCTCCGGGGTCATCGGTACCCGGCGGAAGTCCAGCACGTCGCGGTAGAAGGCGACGCTGCGGTCGAGGTCGCTGACATAGAGGACGGCGTGGTTGAGGCGATGGATTCCCATGCGCCAAGGCTAGCCGGAAATTAGTTGAGTGTTCAACTAACACGCTATGATGCTGGTCATGACCCGCTGGCTGGACCCGGACGAACAGCGCACCTGGCGGGCGTTCCTGACCGCCTCCCGGGCGCTGATGGACACGCTCGATCGCGAGCTGCAACGCGACGCCGGGATGCCGCACGCCTACTACGAGATCCTGGTACGCCTCTCCGAGGCACCCGGACGCCGCCTGCGGATGAGCGAGTTGGCCGAGTCCAGCGGCTCCTCGCGCAGTCGGCTGTCGCATGCGGTGGCCCGCCTGGAGGCGGCCGGCTGGGTGCGTCGTGAGGACTGCCCCACCGACCGGCGCGGCCAGATCGCCCACCTCACCGACGACGGTTTCGCGAAACTGGCCGCCGCCGCGCCCGGCCACGTCGAGGGGGTACGCCGGCACCTGTTCGACCCGCTCGACCCCGACCAGGTGGCGCAGCTACGCCGGATCAGCGAGGTGCTGGCCGAACGCCTGAGGTCAGCGTGACCGGATCCTGACCGAACCACTCCGGCGCGGGTCTTGTACTAAACGTCGCTGAATGAGCACGATGGGGCGTGCCCTCCGGCTTCGGTGAACTGACTGATCAGGCGCACGACCTGGTCTCCGCCGGCGATCTCGCCGGCGCCCAACGGCTGCTCGCCGACGCGCTGACCGGCGCCGACCCGCGCCCGGCCAACGCCACGTCCGAGTTGGCCGAGGCGGCCAGCCTGCACGCGCGGGTGCTGGTCGCGCTCGGTGAGCCGCACTCGGCACGGGGCTGGGCCGCCTACGCGTACGCCGCCAGCACCCGGCTGTACGGCCGCTCCGATCCGCGTACGGTGGCCGCCGCGGCCACCCTGGCGGCGGTGCTGCACCGGGTGGGCAGCTGGTCGCGGGCGGCCCGGCTGTACCAGGAAGTGATCATCGAGCTGACCGCGTCGGACGGGCCGGAGTCGTTGCGGGTGCTCGCCGCCCACGCCGATCTGGCCACCGTGGAGTACGCCCGGGGGCAGTGCCAGGTCGCCCGCGACCGGCTCCAGGACGCCTGGGAGTTGCACCGCGAGGTCTACGGCGACGGGCACCCGAGCGGGATCAAGATGCTGGCCCGGCTCGGCTCGATGCAGCGCGACTGCGGCCAGTTCGCCGAGGCGCAGGACCACCTGGCCCTGGCCCGTGAACTGGCCCGCCAGCACCTCGCCGTGGACGATCCGCTGGCCGTCCAGGTGGCGGCGCTGTCCCGGGCGGCGGCCAACCCGGACCACGTCTGCGCCGACAACCCGCCGGTCAGCGCGGAGGAACCGGTCGTGCCGTCCGCCCGTACCCCACCGACCGAAGACGTCCCTCCCGCGTCGACCTGGCCGCATCCGCGCCGGCCCGACGACGACGGTTCCGCCTGGGCGGCACCCGCGCCGACCGAGGCGGACAACACTGCTGCCGGAACAGCCGCGGCGGACACCTGGGCCGAACACGGTTCAGGATCCGCCGCGCCGCCGCGTGACACCTGGCCGCCCGCTTGGGCGACGGCATCGGAGGACGAACCGCCGGACGCACCGACCTGGGCCGCCGCTGCCGCGCCGCCCTGGGGTTCGGACGAGCCGGCGCCCGCCGCCGGGGAGGACCATCCGGCGGAGGGCTACCACCCGAGCCACGGGTACCCGACGTCGGATATCGGAGCGCCCGGTGCCGCCTCGGCGGTGCCCACGCCCCGGCAGCCGGTCGACGGCCCGGCCGGGCCGCCCGAGGACTGGTGGGTCGGCCCGGCCGCCGAGCAGCCCGCCCCGAACCCCTATCCGGAGGTGCCGCCACCCGCCGGCGGTGCCGTGCCGCCGAACGTGGTCGGACTGACCGGCACGCCCCAGGCCCCCGGGGTGTACCGGCTGCGCCGGGTCGAGCCGGAACGCCCCGGGCCACCGTCGCGGCTGCTGCCGGTCCCGGTACGCCGCACCGCCGCCGCACCGGAACCGGCCGACCGACCGAACCGGCTGGTGCTGATCGTCGCGGCCGGAGTGGCCGTGGTGCTGCTCGGCGCCGCGGCGGTGATCGCCGGGGTGTCCCGGGTCGACGGCGGCGATCCGGCACCGCCGGCGGCCAGCGGTGACCCGACCGGCGCGGCACCTCCGGCGGCCACGGCCACCGATGGCGCTGCTCCCCCCGCCTCGCCCGGTGCCGCGCCGACCGGCCTGTCGCTGCGCGACAACCGGGACAGTGTGACGCTGCGGTGGACGTACCCGGCCGGGGCGGAGGGGCCGGTGATCGTCTCGGGTGGTCGGAACGGTCAGCCGCAGAATCCGTTCGCGGATCTGCCCGCCGGCAGCGACAGCTTCGTGGTCTACGGGCTCAACCGCAGTCTCGACTACTGCTTCACCGTCGCCGTGGCCTGGTCCACCGAGACCGTCGCCCGCTCCGACGAGGTCTGCACCGAGCGCCGCTGACCGGCGGAGCGCGCTATCTTTGGCAGTTCAGGCACAAAAAAGAACGGCTTGAAAAAGCCGTTCTGAATGCGAATTCTAGCCAATCGGGAGACGGATTGTCAAGGCACTCCGGCGGTTCACCGTCCGACGACGAGATCGGCCGCGAGCAGGAGTACGTCTCGATGCTGTACCAACGCCTCGACGACCTGCGGGACCAGGCGGCGACGCGGTTGACCGAGCAGCTGCGGTCCACCGGTGGCACGTTGCAGGCCCGGTCGCAGCGCGACGGCTCGGTACGCATGTACGCCGATCAGGTCGAGCAGTTCTCGGCGGTGGAGAACGGCCTCTGCTTCGGCCGGCTGGACACCGACAGCGACCAGCGTCACTACATCGGTCGAATCGGCATCTTCGACACCGAAGGTGACTACGAGCCACTGCTGATGGACTGGCGGGCCCCGGCCGCCCGCGCCTTCTACCTCGCCACCGCCGCGAACCCGCAGGGCATCCGGCGACGCCGGCACCTGCGTACCCGGCAGCGGAAGGTGGTCGGCCTCAACGACGAGGTACTCGACCTGACCGCCGCCTCCCCCGCCGCCCACGAGGAGCTGACCGGTGAGGCGTCGCTGCTCGCGGCGGTGAACGCCGGCCGGACCGGCCGGATGCGCGACATCGTGGAGACCATCCAGGCCGAGCAGGACCGGATCATCCGGGCCGACCTGTCGGGCGTGCTGGTGGTGCAGGGCGGGCCGGGCACCGGCAAGACGGCGGTGGCGCTGCACCGGGCCGCGTACCTGCTCTACACCCACCGGCGGGAACTGTCGACCCGGGGGGTGCTGCTGGTCGGCCCGAACGTGACGTTCCTGCGGTACATCTCGCAGGTGCTGCCGGCGCTCGCCGAGACCGGCGTGCTGCTGCGCACCCAGGGCGACCTGTTCCCGGGGGTCACCGCCCACCGGGCCGAGCCGGCCACCACCGCCGCCCTGAAGGGCCGCCTGACCATGGTCGAGGTGCTGACCAACGCCGTCCGCGACCGGCAGCGGGTGCCCGACGAGCCGCTGGAGATCGAGCTGCCGCAGCGGGAGGTCCTGGTCCTCGACCCGGCCACCGTGCGGGCGGCGCGCGACCGGGCCCGGCGCAGCGGCCGGCCGCACAACCTGGCCCGCGCGGTCTTCGACATCGAGGTCATTCACGCGCTCGCCGACCAGGTGGCCGAACGCATCGGCGCCGACCCGCTGGGCGGGGAGAACCTGCTGGAGGAGGCCGACCGCGCCGAGATCCGCCGTGAGCTGCGCGAGGAGCCGGAGGTACGGGCGACCCTGGACGAGCTGTGGCCGGTGCTCACGCCGCAACGCCTGCTCGCCGACCTGTACGCCGACGCCGAGCGCATCGACACCGCCGCGCCCATGCTCAGCGACGCCGAGCGGGCCGCGTTGCACCGCGAGCCGGGCGGCTGGACACCGGCGGACGTGCCCCTGCTCGACGAGGCGGCGGAGTTGCTCGGCGAGGACGACCGGGCCGCCGCCGCCCGCCGGAGCCGGATCCGTGCCCTGCAACGCGAGTACGCCGAGGGTGTGCTGGAGATCGCCCGGGGTTCGCGCTCGATCGACGTGGAGGACGAGGCCGAGGGGGGCGAGATCCTTGGCGTGACCGACCTGCTCGACGCCGACCGGCTGCTGGAACGGCAGGAGGAGGCGGACCGGCTGACCACCGCCCAACGCGCGGCGGCCGACCGGGGATGGGCGTTCGGGCATGTCATCGTCGACGAGGCGCAGGAGCTGTCGCCGATGGCGTGGCGGCTGCTGATGCGCCGCTGCCCGAGCCGTTCGATGACCATCGTGGGCGACGTGGCGCAGACCGGTGCGCTGGCCGGCACCCCGTCGTGGGCGGAGGCGCTGGCGCCGTACGTGGCGGACCGGTGGCGGCTGACCGAGCTGACCGTCAGCTACCGCACCCCCGCCGAGATCATGGATGTGGCCGCGGGCGTACTGGCCCAGATCGATCCGGCGCTGCGCCCGCCCCGCGCCGTACGCTCCAGTGGTTTCGCGCCGCGCCAGCGGGCGGTGCCGGCGGAGTCGCTCGCCGCGGAGCTGGTGGCGACCGCCACCGCCGAGGCGGCCGGGCTGACCGACGGGCGGCTCGGGGTGATCGTCCCGGCCGGCCGGCTCGACGACCTCGGTGCCGCGCTGACGGCGGCGCTGCCCGAGGCGGCCGTCGGCGAGCAACCGGAGCTGGAGAGTCGCGTCGTGCTGCTGACCGTCGCCGGTGCCAAGGGCCTCGAATTCGACTCGGTCATCGTGGTCGACCCCGACCGCATCATCGCCGAGTCCCCCCGAGGCCCCAGCGACCTCTACGTAGCCCTGACCCGAGCCACCCAGACCCTGACCACCCTCACCCCCACCCCCTGACCCCTCACGCGTTGATCATGAGGTTGGCGGCGTCTTTGATCTCTGTGAGTGCCGCTAACCTCATGATCAACAAAGGGTTCGGGCGGGGTGGGGGTTAGTCGAAGTTGCCTTGGTGGGTGGTGGGGGTGGAGTTGTCGCTGGTGGGGCCGGCGGGTGGGGTGGTCAGGCCGCCGGTGGTGGCGTCACCGGTGGTGGTCGGGGCGACCTTGCCGGGGTGGCGCTCCGGTTGGCGGGCCACCCGACGGGCGCTGGCCGGGCCGGCGGTGCCGCCGGTCGTGGTGATCGCGCCCTGGCCGCGCGTCGGCCCGCCGTCGCGCAGGACGGTCGGGTCGATCGGCACGTCGGCCGGGTCGTCCGGGTCCTCACGTTGCAGCTGGCTCTCCACGTCGGTCGGCGGCACGGTCACCTCGTCCAGAGCGCCTTCGCCGTAACTGCCGCCGGTGATCCGCTCCTCGGCCCGGCGGGCGGCGTCCTGCCGCATCTCGTCCTCACGCACGATCCATCACCTCGCAGAAGGGTCGGTCTCGGTGCGTGCCCGGTGACCGGCGCGGCAAACCCGCACCGCCGGTTCACCCGACCGTCGCACTGCGCTTGCCTGCCCGCCGTGCCCGCTGCCGATGCTGTGCAGCGGATTCGGCGGGAGATCCCCGCGGGAGGGAGAGGACAGCGTGCGCACCGTACGCCGTACCGCCGTCGTGGCCCTGGTCGCGACGACAGTGACGACCATGCTGGCGGCGCCTGCCCCGGCACATCAGCGCCCGGACCGGAACTTCGACCTACAGGCCCACCGGGGCGGGCTCGGGCTGCGGGTGGAGAGCACCCTCGCGTCGTTCGGCAACGCCCTCCAGCTCGGGGTGAGCACCCTCGAACTGGACGTTCAGATCACCGAGGACGGACGGGCCGTGGTCACCCACGACCGGCGGGTCAGCGCCGCGAAGTGCACCGACACCGCCCCGGTCGTACCCGGTGACCCCGAGTTCCCGTACGTCGGGAAGTACGTCAACACGTTGACCCTGGCGCAGGTGCGCACCCTCGACTGCGGCTCACGTACGCTGCCGGACCGGCCCGGGCAGCTCGCCGTGCCGGATGCCCGGATGCCGCTGCTGAGCGAGGTCTTCGCCCTGGTGAAGCGGTACCGGGCGGACGACGTGACGCTCAACATCGAGACCAAGGTAGAGGCGGGAGCGCCGAGCGAGACCGCCCCGCGGGAACAGTTCGTCCAGGTCACCGCGAAGGAGATCCGGGCCGCCGGGCTGCTGCGTCAGGTGACCATCCAGAGCTTCGACTGGGGCGCGCTGAAGCGGATGCGTCAGGTCGAGCCCCGGCTGCCGCTGGTCGCGCTGACCAACTTCGACTTCCTCCAGGTCGGGCAGCCGGGCGCCTCCCCGTGGCTGGGTGGGCTGGACATCGACGACTTCGGCGGCGACCCGATCCGGGCGATCCGCAGCCTCGGCGTCACCGCCTTCTCGCCGGTGCACGGCTTCCCGCAGAACGGCACCGTCACCGACCCCGGCTACCGGCCGTACGTGACGCGGGAGATGGTGACCCACGCGCACCGCAACGGCATCCGGGTGATCCCGTGGACGGTGAACGACGTGCCGACCATGGCCAAGCTGATCGACGACGGGGTGGACGGCATCATCACCGACTACCCGGACCGGCTGCGCACGCTGCTCGCGCAGCGCGGCTACCGGCTGCCCCGGGCGTACGCGTCGCCGTTCGACATCCAGGCCCACCGCGGCGGCCGGGCGACCCGACCCGAGAACACCCTGCCCGCCTTCGCCAACGCCCTGGCCAACCCGGCGATCTCCACCCTGGAACTGGACACCGGCGTGACCTCCGACGGCCGGCTGGTGGTGCTGCACGACCGCGCCGTCAACGGCTCGCACTGCCTCGACACCGCACCCGTGCGGCCCGGTGACCCGCAGTTCCCGTACGTGGGCAAGCTGGTGCACTCGTTGAGTCTCGCGCAGCTCAAGACCCTCGACTGTGGTACGAGGACCGCCGCCGACATGCCGGAGCAGGTGCCGGCCCCGGGTGCCCGGATCCCCACCTTGGAGGAGGTCTTCGCGCTGGTGAAGGCCAGCGGCCGGACGGACATCCGGTTCAACATCGAAACGAAGATCAGCCCGTTGGTGAACGACACCGAGCCGTACCGCGGCTTCACCCGCAAGCTGGTCACCGCCGTGCAGCGCGCCGGCCTCACCGGCCGGGTCACCATCCAGTCCTTCGACTGGCGCACCATCACCTACGCCCGGCACCTGGACCGGCGGATCGAGACGGTCGCCCTGATCTGGCAGTACGGGCCGGCGGAGTGCGCCAGGCTGGCCGACGAGTGTTCGCTGCGGGCGGTGTACGGCGACCCGTCGGTGAAGAGCCCGTGGACCGCCGGACTGGACTGGTGGAAGTACCGGGACCTGGGCCGGCTCACCCGGGCCGCCGGCGCCAGCACGGTGTCGGCGAACTGGCAGGTGCACGACCCGGCGCAGGGTTCGGTCACCCACCCCGACTGGTACCTGCGGCAGGACCCGACGTACTTCCACGGACCGGACGTACGCACCCTGCAGGCCCGGTACGGCCTGAAGGTGATTCCCTACACCGTCAACGACGCGGGCGTGATGCAGCGGGTGATCGACCTCGGGGTCGACGGCATCATCACCGACGACCCCGATCTGCTGGTCGGCGTGGCCATCCGCAACGGCCTGCGGTGAGCCTCGGCGCGGGCGACGCGGCACCCCGGCGTCGCCCGCGGGAACGGCCCGAATCGCGGACCGGTCGGGGTTACTGCCCCCGTCGGCGGGGGTAGACGCGGGGTGCCCCCGCCAAGTGCGCGAACCGTGCCGTGGCCGACACGCGGTAGCGGGGCGAGGGTCGCAGGTTACGACTCATCAATCCTGAGGAGGACAGATGAGCACGCAGGCTGCATCTACCAGGCCGATGAACCGCCCGGCGCAGGACATGCAGAACCGCGCGGCCATGCAGGAGGCACCGACCCGTCAGATGCCGATGATGCAGGACGGGCACCGGGAGCCGATGCCGGCACCGGGTACGGAGACGAAGCAGGCGTTCCTGACCACCGAGTTCTGGATCTACGCCGCTGCCGTCACCACCGTGGTCATCGCCGCCTTCTGGCGTGGCACCAGCTCGTACGGGCTGAATCTGAACAACCCCGGCCAGGCGTGGTTCTTCATCACCCTGCTGACCCTCGGCTACCTGGGTAGCCGTGGTCTGGCCAAGGCCGGCAGCGCGAAGCGTTCCGGTGAGGAGCGTAAGCGGGGACGGTGACCCCGCTTAGGCGGGGCCTCGACCGGCCCGCACACGCACGGTGGCCCCTCGGGATCCGCTCCCGAAGGGCCACCGTCCCGTCGTGCCTAGAACTCCTCGAAGCCGCCGAAGTCACCGCCGAAGTCACCGGCGGCCTCGCTCACCTCGTCCTCGGCCCCTTCGAAGGCGTTGCCGATCATGTGGCCGGCGAGCATGCCACCGGCGGCACCCAGCGCCGCACCGGCCACCACGCCACCCATGCCGGAGCCGTGGCGCTGGTGCGGGTGGCCGAACTTCTGCCCGCCGCCGTAGCCGTGCGGGCCGAACGCCTGGGCGCGCAGGGCACCGAAGCGGCCGATCGTCTCCTGCAACCAGCCGTCGACCACCTGCACCCAGTCGGAGCGCTCCGCGTCGGAGTGCGCGACCTGGTGACGGCCGAAGACGTCGTGCCCGGGCGCCAGGAAGCCGCCGCGCTTGTCGCACTCCAGCACCACGTCCACGCCGTGCGGGTTGGTGACGAAGGTCAGTTCGAGTTCGTTGATGGTCTGCGCGTACTGCGGTGCGGCGAAGAACTCGATCTCCTGGTAGAACGGCAGGGTCTGGTGCACTCCGTGGATCAGCCCACGCTCCAGGTCGGCCTTCTTGAACCGGAAGCCGAGCTGCAGGAACGCCTCCAGGATGCGCTCCTGCACCGGCAGCGGGTGCACGTTGATCTCGTCCAGGTCGCCCTTGTCGACGGCGCGGGCGATCGCCAACTCGGTACGCAGCCCGAGGGCCATCCCGTGCAGACGCTGACCGTAGACCGCGGTGATCGGCGTCTCCCAGGGCAGCGGCAGCTGGAACGGGATGGACAGCGTCTGCTTCGCCGCGAGTTGCAGTGGCCCGCTGACCACCTGGCGGTGGAACTCCATCACACCGGCGTGCTCACCGACCTCGACCCGGGCGACCAGACCGACGGCGATCTCTTCGATGTCCGCCGCCGCGTCCCCGCCGAGCAGGTTGACCTGGCCGTCGAGGGCGAGTCCGGGTCTGGTGTTCGGGTTGGCCAGGACGGTGTCCACGCTGGGACCGCCCACGCCCAACGCGCTCAGCATCTTCTTGAAGACCATTGGTACTCCTGCGGGGTCTGGTGCCCGTACTCCATTGTGGGAGCGGACGCGGACCAGCGCACCCTATCGACCCGGGCTGTGAGGTCGCTGAAAAACCGGCGATCCTGGTGCGTCCCGGGTGCGTTCCCGGACGCCGACTGGCCGGGCGGCCCGAACCCGGGCCGCCCGGCTGCACGCGCTACCGGTCAGGGACGCCGAATGCTCTTGGTGTTCGGCGAGGAGTACGGACACTGGCTGGAGTATCCGGTACCGACCACGACGTAGCCCGACGGAACGGGCGAGACCCCGCAGACGACGGTGGTGCCGCTGGCGGACGGGATGCGGATGGTCCAGGTGTTCGGCCAGGCGTACGGACACTGGGTGGAGTTGCCCTGGGCCAGGATCACGTAGCCGTCCGGCAGCGGCCCGGCCTTGCAGACCACGGTGGTGGTGCTCGTGGACGGAATCCGGATCGTCATCGTGTTCGGCCACGCGTACGGGCACTGCGTGGAATTACCCTCGCTGAGCATGACGTAGCCGGCCGGGATGGTCGACACCTTGCAGACCGTGGTGGTGCCGGTGGTGGACGGGGTGGTGATGGTCCAGGTGTTCGGGTATGCGTACGGGCAGGAGCTCGACGAGCCCTCGGCGATGATCACGTAGCCGGCCGGTACCGGGGAACTCTTGCAGATGGTCGTGGTCGCCGCGCTGGCCGGCGACGACGCCGCCAGGTTGACGCCGATTGCCGCGGCGAGTACGACCAGCATGGTCAGTACGGCCCGCAACCTCGCATGACCCGCTTGACGCAACAACTGCACTGACGCCTCCACTTGTCAAGACTTCAATCGCTTTTCTGGGAGTCGGCCGCCGCGGCTTGACGCCAATCGCAATGATGCAAGTTAATGCTGACATGAAGTCAAGATCTGGTGGGCGATCAATGACTATCGGCGAGCTGGCCGGCCGGTTCGGCCTGGCTCCACACGTACTGCGGCACTGGGAGGCGATGGGTCTGCTCGCCCCTGACCGGCAACCCAACGGACGGCGTCGTTACCAGCGAAAACACGCCGGTCAGGTCGGTCTGATCCTGCTCGGCAAGGAGGCCGGGTTCAGCCTCGGCCAACTGCGGGCACTACTGACCAACCGGGACGACCCGACGGTATGGCGGCAGCTGCTGACCGAACAGCGAAACGTACTCCGCCGGCGAATAAGTGACTCACGCACCTCGTTGGCAATTATTTCCCACGCTCTGGACAGCGATCACCGGGACCTCACCGAATGCACCGAACTGGTGAATTCGATGAACACGACCGATGCCCGGTCGGAGCCCTCCCCCATTTCCGGCGAACCCGACTGAGCCCTTTCCACCTCGACCACGGCACAGCGGTGGCCGGGCCCGTGCCGGGCCCGGCCACCGACGGTGTGAGGTCAGCTCGCCGTGCAGCTCACCGCAGGAGCCGAGTTGGTCCCGGCCCAACTGCCGAGGAAGCCGAAGTTGGTGCTGGCCCCGGCACCGAGACGACCGTTGTAGGAGACGTTGCGGGCGGTCACGGTGGATCCGCTGCTGGAGATCGTCGCGTTCCAGGACTGGGTCACCGTCTGTCCGTTGGCGTACGTCCAGCGCACCGTCCAGCCGTTGATGGCGGTGGAGCCGGCGGTCACCCGCACGTCGCCCTGGAAGCCACCCTGCCACTGCCCGGTGATCGAGTAGGTCGCCGTGCAACCGGCGCTCGGCGGCGGGGTCGACGGGGGCGGCGTCGAGGGCGGCGGAGTCGAGGGGGGCGGCGTGGACGGGGGCGGGGTCGACGGCGGCGGCGTGGTCGGCGGAATCGAGTCGTAGACGCTCGCCTGCCGTGCGGTCTGCCGGATGCCGTTGGTGCCGTTGAACAACCGCTCACCCCAACTGGTCAGCTGGTTCGGGTTGAAGTTGGTGGCCATGTCGAGGTACTCCACGCCACCGCTGTTGCCGCTCCACGACCAGCCGAGCCAGCCGATGCCGTTGGCCTGGGTGTAGGAGAGGATCGCGTCCTCGTCGGGGTTGCCGTCGGAGTGGTTGTGCCCGAACTCGCCGACCACGATGGGCAGGCCACGGCTGCGGAACCGGCCCAGGTAGTCGCTGATCTCGGCGGCGGTGTCGAAGACGCCGTACATGTGGATCGAGAAGACCGTGTTGCCGGCCGGATCGGCGCTGAACACCGTGGGCGCGTTGTCGCGCATGGTGAACGACCAGTCCTGACCCCAGTTCGGCGCGTCCACCATGATGGTGTGCGTGAGGCCGCCGGTGCGCAGCCGGCGGATCGCGTTGGCGGTGTCGGTGGCCCACGACGAGTAGTTCTGGTTCCCGTACGGCTCGTTGCCGATGTTGACGATGACGTACGCTTCCTGGCCGTTGAGCGCACTGGCGATGCTGAGCCAGTAGTCGACCGCGCGGTCCAGGCTGACCGCCCCGCTCTGCTCGCCGTACCCCGTGGTGTCGTGCACCTCCAGCACGCAGATCAGCCGGTTGGCCTTGCAGAGCTGGATCACGTTCGACACGTCGCTGGCGCTGTTGCGGGTCCACCGGTCGCCACTGGAGAGCACGACCCGCACCGCGTTGGCGCCGAGGGCCTTGACGTCGGCGAAGGAACTGGTCTGGTTCGGATACCAGGTGTGCGCGTGGTTGACCCCACGCATGATGAACTCGTTGCCGTTGGCGTCGTAGAGCCGACCGTTGCTGACCGTGAAGCCGGCGGCGGCCTGGGCCGAAGGCCCGAAGGCGAACACTGCGGCGACGGTCGCCAGCAGGATGGCGCCGACGGCCGCGAACAGTTTTCTCATGCATTCCTCGCAGGAGGTGTCTCCCCCGTGCCCAGGGGGTGCGGTGAGTGGCAGGTGCGCGGCTGCAGCCCGACAGCCGCGTTCAGACCCGGCGAGGCATCAGCGTATGCCGATGGGATGGCGAAAGCAACCGGTTCAGTACGCCGGCTGCCCGTGACGACCCAGGAGACACCGAGTCGTCACGGGGGCGGACATCCCCACCACAGGACGTACACCACGCCGGCATCTGAACCGGTTCAGACAACGGTAGGCACGGGCCGAGCGCACCGTCAAGCGCCGAACAGGGGTTGACCGATCCGGGCCGGGGTATCCGGAATGACCCGTCCTCGGCCCGAAGGAGACGTCAATGGTCAGCGTCGGCTACACCCTGATGTGCGAGCAGGCAGGTCCGAAGGAACTCGTCGACCACGCCGTACGGGCCGAGGCGGCGGGCTTCGACCACCTCGTCATGTCCGACCACTACTACCCCTGGCTGGAGTCGCAGGGGCATTCCCCGTACGCCTGGTCGGTGCTGGGCGCGGTCGCGCACGCCACCTCCCGGGCGGCGCTGATGTCCTTCGTGACCTGCCCGATCCGCCGTTACCACCCGGCGGTGGTGGCGCAGAAGGCGTCCACCCTGGGGGTGCTCTCCGACGGGCGGTTCACCCTCGGCCTCGGTGCCGGGGAGAACCTCAACGAGCACGTGGTGGGCGGCTGGCCGCACGTGCAGCAGCGGCACGAGATGTTCGAGGAGGCGTTGCAGATCATCCGTCCGCTGCTGAACGGCGAGACGTTGACCTTCTCCGGCAACCACTTCGACGTGCCGGACGCCTACCTGTGGGACCGTCCGGACACGCCGGTGCCGATGGCGGTGGCCGCCTCCGGCCGGCAGTCGGCGACCCTGGCCGCCGAGTACGCCGACGGCATGATCGCCACCGATCCGGAGCCGCACCTGGTCGAGATGTACGAGCAGGCCGGCGGGGCCGGACGCCCGCGCTACGGGCAGGTGGCCATCTGCTACGGACCGGACGAGGCCGAGTGCCGCAAGATCGCCCACGATCAGTTCCGCTGGTTCGGACTGGGCTGGAAGGTCAACACCGACCTGCCCGACACCGACTCCTTCGCGGCGGCCACCCGCGGCGTCCGCGAGGAGGACGTGGCCGCCGAACTCTCCTGCGGCCCGGACGTCGACAAGCACGTGGCGGCGTTCAAGAAGTTCGTCGACGCCGGCTTCACCCACGTGGCCCTGGTCCAGGTCGGCGGCGACACCCAACCGATGTTCCTGGACTGGGCGCAGGACGAACTGCTGCCCCGACTGCGTGACCTGTGAACGACGAGGAGTGATCGATGCGCATCGGTAACACGGAGATCCGCCCCGCCGGCGGCGGCGTCGGCTGCCTCCTGATGGTCCTCTTCTCCATCCTCGCCTCGATCGTCCTGACCGTCCTGCTCAACCTGCTCCTGTGACCGCCGCCGGCGGGGTGAGGGCGAACTCGGCCAGCAGGGGGTAGTGGTCGGAGGCGTGGTCGGTGTGGGGGGTGCGGACCACCTCCACGCGGGTGAGGTGGGTGGCCAGGGTGGGGGTGGCGAGCAGGTAGTCCAGGCGCACGTCGGGGAACTCGGCGCCACCGTGGGCGGTGGGCACTGTCGGGCCGGCGTCGGTGCCGAGATCCACCAGCCCGGCGGCGAGCAGCCGGGCCACCGCGCGGGTCTCCAACGTCCGCCCGTCCCGACGCAGATGCCGTCGCCGGTACGCGGGCGGTAGCCGACCCACCCGGTCGGCGTGCTCGGCGTACGGGTCGAGGGTGTTCAGATCACCGGCGAGCAGCGCCAGGCCGTCCCGGCCGGTACGCACGGCGCCGGCCGCCCACCCCGCCTCGACCAGCCGTCGGGTGCCCGAGTACGGGTCGAGATGGGTACCGAGCACCGTCAGCGGACCGGCGTCGGTGCCCACCACCACACGTTGGGCCGCGTGGTGGAACGGCCGACGTACCGGTGCGGCGGCCAGCACCGGCCACGGTGCCCGCACCAGCACCGCGACCGGCTGCCCCAGCCAGGAGCGGGCCAGGTACGGCCGGAGCCCGACGCCGCCGGCGAAGCCCGCGACGTCGAGACCACCCAGTTCCTGCAACGCGAGCACGTCCGGCCGCTGCCGGCCGATGACCCGGGCCACCAGCTCGCGCCGGTCCGGACCGCCACGGTCCCGGCCACCGGTGCGGATGTTCCAGGTCATCACCCGCAACACGGGCGGCTCAGCCGGGCCGGCCGGCCCGGGCCAGCTCGTCGTCGAGGGTGTCCACGTCCTCCGACTCGATGGCCGGCTGGTTGCCCTGCCGGACGTCCTCGTTGGGGCGTACCACCCAGTACAACAGCCCGATCCAGAGCGTGGTGAGCAGGATCGCGCCCATGAAGTCCGTCGGGTGGTGCATGCCCCGGTACATCCGGGAGACCGCCACCCCGACCGGCATCACCACGGCGAGCGCCACGAAGACCCACCGCCACCACCGGTCGGTACGAGGGAAGACGATCACGGCGATCGCCACCCAGATGCAGAGTGTGGCGGCGATGTGCCCGGACGGGAACGACGAGGTCGGCATCGGACCGTCCAGGTTCTCCACCGGCGGGCGGGGCCGGTCCACCGCCGCCGCGCTGGCCAGGAAGAGGGTCAACTCGCCGAACATGGTCAACGCCACGAACAGCACCGGCCGCCACCGCCGCCAGATGGCCAGCACCAGCGGACAGAAGACCAGCGAGATCGCCAGGATGGCGTGGGTGTCGCCGACCTTGCTCCACCACCAGCTGAAATCGTCGAGCGCCGGGGTACGCCGCTCGGCGAACCAGGTCGGCACCGTCTCGTCGAGGCTGGCCAGGAAGGTGCTGTCGGCGTAGTAGCTGACGAACATGCCGAAGCCGTAGAGGGCACCGAACACCAGCACCCAGCCGACGATGATCTCGGCGACGCCGGCCCGGGCGTGCGGCAGCAGCTTCTCCTCGTCCGGCGCGGGCGCCACCTCCTGCCCGGCCTCCGGCTCCAACCCCTCGGTCAACGGCGCCGCGGGCCGCCCCCGCTCCAACCGCCACAACCGGAAGGCGTACGCGGTGACGCCCAACCAGGCCGCGCCGAGCAGCCAGGCACCGATCACGTCGGAGAGGAAGTGAACACCGAGCGCCACCCGGGTGAACCCGATCAGGAAGACGACGGCGGCGACCAGGGCCATCGCCGGCCGGCGCCAGCGGGGTGCCATCGCCGGCAGGAACACCAGCAACAACGCGCCGTAGGCCACCATCGACCCGAGGGCGTGACCGCTGGGGAAGCTCTGCCCCGCGTACGCGCCGATCGGCACCTCCACCTCGGGACGCAACCGGTCGACGAGCGTCTTGAGCGACGGGTCGAGGATCAGCGCGCCCGCGCCGGTGACGATCAGGAACACCGCGAGGCGACCCTGCCGGCGGATCAGCAAGCCGACCACGGCGACCGTCACCAACCAGATGATGACCGCCCGGCCACCGAGGTCGGTGATGGCGTTGAGCACCGTCACCAGCGGCCCGATCGGTGACACCTGGTCGTTGAGCCACTGGGCCACGCCGTGGTCCACGTCGTACAGCGGCGACCACCGCACCCGGACCAGCACCAGCAGCAACCCGAAGCCCACCCCGGCACCGAGCACGAGCGCCAGACCGGCGAGCGTACGTTCGGTGAAATGTCCCAGGGGTCGTCGCAGTACGTCCCTGACCGCGCCCACGGCAGCCTCCTTCGCTTCTGGCGTGGCGCAGTACCCGATCCGCCGCCGCGGTACACCCGGCGACCGGACGGTCAGAGTGCGGTCATCTCGCCGGTGTCGTGCACCGGTACCCGCTGTACGTTCGGCTCCCACAGGTCCGGCTTCGCCGGCTCCTGCACGCCGATGCGTACCGCCTCCAGTTGCGCCGCGAACGAGAGCCCGCCGAACAACGCCATGCCGGTGAGGTTCGCCCAGAGCAGCAGCGCCATGATCCCGGCCAGCGCACCGTAGGTCTGCCCGAAGTCTTCGCTGAACCGCACGTACCCGGCGAGCAGGAGGCTGGCCAGCCACCACATGGTGGTCGCGATGCCGGCACCGAACAACAGCCAGGACAGGCCGGGCTGGTGACGGCGGGGCGCGTGGCGGAACAGCACCGCGACGGCGAGCACCGTCAGGCCCAGGCTGAGCGGCCAACGCACCACGTCCCACACCGTCCCGGCGACATCACCCCAGGAGTAGTGGCGTTCCACCGAGTCGCCCATCGGCCCACCGCCGACCAGGATGAGGAACCCGGCCAGCGCCGGGAGACCGGCGGTGACGGCGAGCACGGCCGCCCGCAGGTACTTCCACAGCGCCGGGCGGTCCCGTTCGACGCCGTAGATCCGGTTGGCGCCCCGCTCGATCTGGGCCATGGTGCTGGTCAGCGCCACCAGGCCGGTGATCAGACCGAGAGTGAGCGCCACCTCGCCGGTCTCCTCGACCTGCTCGGCGCCCGCGCCGTCGCCCCCGCCGAGCAGCTCGGCGACCATCTGGTCACTGGTGCCAGGGGTCAACGCCAGCACCGTGTCGGCGACCACCTCCCCACCCTCGGCCACGCCCAGCTCGGAGATCAGCCCGGTGAGGGCGATCAGGAACGGCACCACGGCCAGGCAGAGCTGAAACGCGAAGGCACGGGAGTGGCTGAACCCGTCGCCGTAGCGGAACCGGGTGAACGCGTCACGCAACAGGTGCCAGCCGCCCTCCCGGCGCAGCGTCTGCCAGGCATGGTCGGCGCAGAGCTGTTCGTCGGACATCAGCCGGGTCTCCGGCACGATCCTGGTGCTGCTCACCGAGCGACCCTCTCGTTCGCGACCGCGGGGCTCGCAAGCTCACTCCTCGCGCTCACCCCGGCCAGCCCTCCGTTCGCGACTGCGGGGCTCGCAAGCTCACTCCTCGCGCTCACCGAACCGGCCCTCCGTTCGCGACTGCGGGGCTCGCAAGCTCACTCCTCGCGCTCACCCCGGCCCTCCTCGACGAGGCGTTCGCCGCGCTCGGCGGCGGCCGACGCGTCCTCGGCCAGGTCGGGCGCCTGCTCCGGCCGCGGTACGCACAGCCACAACGCCCGCCGCCGGATCTGCACCCGCAGCTGGCTACCCGGTTCGATCAGGTCGCCGTCCAGTTCCCGAGGCTGGCTCCGGTTGCTGGTTATCTCCACTCGACGGGCGCGGTACACCTCCATCCGCGGCACCCGGTCGCGACGGCGCAACACCGCCCAGCCGAGGGTGAGCCAGTGCCGCAGCGTGCGCGGGGTGAGCACGGCGACGTCGAGGTACCCGTCGTCGGGCTCCGCCTCGGTGAGCAGGGTCACCCCACCCTGGAGCCGACCGACGTTGGCGACCAGCACCGAACGGGCGCGGCGGCGCAACGGCGGCTGGTCGTCCAGCCGGATCGACACCCGCATCGGCCGGTCCCGCAGGTGTCGTGCCGCCCCGACCACGTACGCGGGCCAGCCGATCCGGCGCTTGGTGGTCTCGCTCGTGGCGTCGAGCATCTGGGCGTCGAAACCCATGCCGGCCATCACCGCGAAGTGGTGCCCGTCCACCGCACCGACGTCGAGCAGGCGGCGGCCACGCTCGATGGCCACCGCCAGCCCGGCGGGCAGTTCGTCGGAGAGCCCCAGGTTGGCGGCGAGCAGGTTGCCGGTGCCTTGAGGCAGCACGGCGAGTGCCACCTCGGTGCCGACCAGAGCATCGACGCAGGCCATCACCGTACCGTCGCCGCCGCAGGCGAAGACCACGTCGACCCCGGCGGCGAGCGCCTTCTCGGTCTGCCCGCGACCGGGATCGTCGGGGGTGGTCTCGAACCACAGCGGTTCCGGCCAGCCGGCCGCGTCGAGCGTGTCGCCGACGGTCCGGCGCAACGCGTCGAGATCGGTCACCTTGACCGGATTGACCACCACCGCGCTGCGCAGCGGCCCTTCGTCCCGTCCAGCTTCCACGGCGTCAGTGTGCAGCACCGTGCCGGGTTGGGCGACCCGACGCCGATGTGCCTCGATTCACCCCGCCGACGCCCCGTGCCGACGTTTCGACCGACGTTCGTCGGGGGACGCGGAGCAGTCGGTCGTCAGGCGCTGGCGCGCAGCGCGACCTCGACCCGCTGGCGTACGTCGGCCAGGTCTACCCCGGCCTCGGTGAGCGCCAGCGCGGCGAGGCCGTTTCCCTCCCGCAGCAGGCCGAGCAGGATGTGCTCGGTGCCGATGTGGCGGTGCCGCAGCCGGATCGCCTCGCGTAGCGACAGCTCCAACACCTTCTTCGAACGGGCCGAGAAGGGACCACCGGTCGGCCGTCGCCGGCCCCATCGGCGGCGCGGTGCCGGCACCGCCTCGCGGAGGGCGTCCTTGCCGAACGACTCCTCGATCCGGGTGACGATGGCGGCCAGGTCGATGCCGATCTCACGCAGCGCCGCCGCATCGGCCTCGCCCAGGCCGCTGCCCCCGGTCGCGGTGTGGCGGTGGACCCGCTCGCGCAGGTCGTCCGCGGTGACACCCGCGTCGCGGAGCACCCGCGCGGCCAGGCCGTCCCCGTCGGCGAGAACGGCCAGCAGAAGGTGCTCGGTGCCGACCGGCCGTTGGCCCTCGGCGCGGGCCTCCTCGCGGGCCCGTCGCACCACCTCGCGGGCACGGTCGGTGAATCGTTCGAACATCACGCCTCCCAGGAGGAATCGACCGCCGGTCGCCCGGCGTGCTTCTTGTGCACCGCCTGCCGGCTGACCTCGAGCGCGTCGGCGATCTCCTGCCACGACCAGCCCTGCCGTCGGGCGTTGTCGACCTGGACCACCTCAAGCCGTTCGAGCAGCCGGCGCAGGGCGCGGACGGCACGCAGGCCGACCCGGGGGTCGGTGCTGCCGGCCGCGGCCGCGAGTTCCGTCGCCTGACTCATGGCGTCAACTTACATTGACATCGCCGGAGTGTCAACCCCGGTTGACATCCGAGGTGTGGTTCCCCTTCGCTAGGGTCGTGGCCGCGCGGGCGTTCCGCGCCAGCCGTCGGTTGGAGGCCCGGTGAGCCAGGACGCGGACTACCAGGCAAGCCGTTTCACGCTCACCGACCTGACTCTCGAGATGGCCGGCGGCAGCGTGGTCGGCAACCGGTACCGCGACAACTACGACGTCCTGCACGTCGATCCCGCCCTCCCCTTCGTCGTGGTGGCCGACGGGATGGGCGACGGGGTGGGCAGCCGTCGCGCCGGTGCCGCCGCGGTACCGACGTTCGCCGCGCTCGTCCGCGAGGCGTGGCCCGAGATCGGGGCCGACCGGCTCCGCACCGTTGCCGACGCGGTCCAGGCCGCCGTACTCGAGGCTGGGCGAGGTAGCCCCCAGCTGACCGGCTGCACTCTCACCGGTCTGGTCGTCGAGCCGGAGGGCGGCCAGGGCTGGGTGGTCCAGTTGGGCGACTCACGGGCCTACCGGCTCCGCAACGACCTGCTGGAACTGGTCACCACCGACCACACCGTCGCCTGGCTGGGGGTGCTGCACGGCTGGTACCCGAGCGACTCTCCCGCCGCCGCCCGGGCCCGGTACCAGCTCACCCGCTACGCCGGCCACCCGGCCGCACCGGAAGCCGACCTGCTGGCCGTGACGGTGCGTCCCGGCGACACCTGGCTGCTCTGCACCGACGGGGTGAGCGACCAGGTCAGCTACCACGTGATGCAGGAGGCCCTCATCCGGGCTGAGCCGGCGGACGCGGTCCGGACTCTGCTGCGCGCCGCACTGGACGCCGGTGGGGCCGACAACGCCAGTGCCGTCGTGGTGCGGGCCCGGCCGGCGTCCTGACCACCCACCGGCGGTGCGGCGATCACGCCCCGGAGCAGCACCGGCGCGACTAGCCTCAACAGCAGGCCGAGCGCGACAGCTGCGGGGGTGATGGCGATGGCCGCAGCCAGCGACGCGCCGGTGCTCGTCGGCGTCGGTCCGGAGGACGCCCTGCCGGTGGCCCGCCTCGCCGCCCGGGTCGCCGCCGCCCACGGACGCGGGCTGCACCTGCTGCACGCCTTCAACTGGGCGGCCTTCGACGCACCGGCGGTCTCCAGCTCCCGGGCCGCCGCCGAACAGTTGATCGCCGAGGCGACCGCGGCGGCCAACGCGAACGAGCCGGGCGTGCCGGTCACCGCCGAGATCGCCGAGGGCTCGGCGGTGGCGAACCTGGTCCGCCGGTCGGAGGCCGCCTTTCTGGTGGTGGTCGGCGACGGCGGTATGGCCCACTGCGACCGCTGCATACCGGCGGACAGTCCCGCCGTGCAGGTGGCCGCCCGCGCCGAGTGCCCGGTGCTGGTCGCCCGGCGGGAACCACCACCCTCCGGCCCGGTCCTGGTCGGCATCGACGGCTCGGCCTCCGGCGAGGTGGCACTGGACTGGGCGCTCACCTGCGCCATCCGGCACGGCGCTCGGCTGCTGGCGGTCTGGGTGGTCGACCCCGACGGCATCGTCGAGGAGGCCACCGAACGGCTCAGCGACACGGTGTCCCGCCATCGGGCCGACCATCCCGACGCCGCCGTCGAGTGCCACGTCATCCGGGGCGAGCCCGGTGACGTGCTGGTCGACCAGTCCCGCTCGGCGCAGTTGGTGGTGGTCGCCGCCCGGGGCGAGGAGCCGCTGCGCGGGATGCTCGGCGCGGTCAGCCAGTCACTGCTCTACCACGCGCCGTCCCCCGTACTGGTGATCCGTGGCGTGACCGACACACCGGACCCGGACGGGTCGTGACACCCGGGCCGGCGGGACCAACGGCCCTGATCCAGGATCGCCGATTCCGCGAAGCTGACAGAGGAAACCGCGTTGCGGATGCGAGATTCACCGACCCGCGAGAGGCTCAAGCAGTATGGACACCGCTGTAGACCTGCGAAGCCCCCTGACCGATGACGAACTGCGCCGGCTGGACGCCTACTGGCGGGCGGCGAACTACCTCACCGTCGGGCAGATCTACCTGCTGGACAATCCCCTGTTGCGCGAACCGCTGGCCCCCGAGCACGTCAAGCCCCGCCTGCTCGGGCACTGGGGCACCTCTCCCGGGCTGAACCTGATCTACGCCCACCTGAACCGGGCCATCGTGGCGCGGGATCTCAGCGCCATCTACATCACCGGACCCGGACACGGCGGACCGGCGCTGGTGGCGAACACCTGGCTCGAAGGCACCTACAGCGAGCTCTACCACGACATCGGTCGCGACGAGGCCGGCATGGCCCGGCTGTTCCGCCAGTTCTCCTTCCCCGGCGGCATCCCGAGCCACGTCGCCGCGGAGGTGCCGGGTTCGATCCACGAGGGCGGCGAGCTGGGGTACGCGCTCAGTCACGCCTACGGCGCCGCCTTCGACAACCCCGACCTGCTGGTCGCCTGCGTGATCGGCGACGGCGAGGCGGAGACCGGCCCGCTGGCCGGCAGCTGGCTGTCCAACGTGTTCCTCAACCCCGCTCGCGACGGCGCGGTGCTGCCCATCCTGCACCTCAACGGATACAAGATCGCCAACCCGACGGTGCTGGACCGCATCCCCGAGTCCGACCTGCTCGACCTGATGCGGGGCCAGGGCTACCAGCCGTACGTGGTGGCCGGCGACGATCCCGCCGTGGTGCACCAGACCCTGGCGGCCACCCTGGACCGCGCGCTCGACGAGATCGCCGAGATCCAGCGCCACGCCCGCTCCGGCGGAACCGTCGAACGCCCGCGCTGGCCGATGATCGTGCTGCGTACCCCGAAGGGCTGGACCGGGCCGCACGATGTCGACGGCAAGCGGGTCGAGGGCACCTACCGCGCGCACCAGGTGCCGCTCTCCGAGGTCCGCGACAACCCGGATCACCTGGCCGAGCTGGAAAGGTGGCTGCGCAGCTACCGCCCGCAGGAGCTGTTCGACGCCACCGGCGCGCCCGTCGCCGAGCTGGCCGATCTGCCGCCCCGAGGGCCACGACGGATGAGCGCCAACCCGGTCGCCAACGGCGGCACGCTGCTACGCGACCTGAACCTGCCCGACTTCCGCGACTACGCCGTCGAGGTGCCCCGGCCCGGCGCGACGGTCACCAGCGCCACCGGCGAACTCGGCAAGTGGGTCCGGGACGTGATCAGCGCCAACCCGCAGACGTTCCGGCTGTTCGGACCGGACGAGGTCGCCTCCAACCGCCTCCAGGCCGCCTTCGAGGTCACCGACCGGGCCTGGGTGGCCGGCACCGTCGACGGGGACGACCACCTCTCCCCCGACGGACGGGTGATGGAGGTCCTCTCCGAGCACCTGTGCCAGGGCTGGTTGGAGGGCTACCTGCTCACCGGCCGGCACGGAATCTTCACCAGCTACGAGGCGTTCATCCACATCGTCGACTCGATGGTCAACCAGCACGCCAAGTGGCTGAAGGTCACCCGTGGCATCCCGTGGCGGCAGCCGGTCGCCTCGCTGAACTACCTGCTGTCCAGCCATGTCTGGCGGCAGGACCACAACGGCTTCTCCCACCAGGATCCGGGCTTCATCGACCACGTGATGAACAAGAAGGCCGAGGTCGTGCGGGTCTACCTGCCGCCGGACGCGAACACCCTGCTCTCCACCATGGACCACTGCCTACGGAGTCGCCACTACATCAACGTGGTGGTGGCCGGCAAGCAGATCGCGCCCAGCTGGCTCACCATGGACGAGGCCGTCGCGCACTGCCGGCGTGGCCTGGGCATCTGGGACTGGGCCAGCACCGACGACGGCAGCGAACCGGACGTCGTGCTCGCCTGCGCCGGTGACGTGCCGACACTGGAGACGCTCGCCGCCGCGGACCTGCTGCACCAGCACCTGCCCGAACTGAAGGTACGGGTGATCAACGTCGTCGACCTGATGCGGCTCCAGCCGGACTCCGAGCACCCGCACGGCCTGCCGGACTCCGAGTTCGACACGCTGTTCACCCGCGACAAGCCGATCATCTTCGCCTACCACGGCTACCCGTGGCTGATCCACCGGCTCACCTACCGCCGCACCAACCACCACAATCTGCACGTGCGCGGGTACAAGGAGGAGGGCACCACCACCACACCGTTCGACATGGTGATGCTCAACAACCTGGACCGCTTCCACCTCGTGATCGACGTGATCGACCGGGTTCCCGGTCTGGCCGCCCGCGCCGCGCACCTGCGCCAGGAGATGACCGACGCGCGCCAGTCCGCCCGCGACTACACCCGCCGCTTCGGCGAGGACGACCCTCGGGTCGCGGAGTGGCGCTGGGTCCGCGAGACCGACCCGACCAACCGGTGAGGAGATGCCCGTCATGAGCGAGCACGGCGCGGACGCGGAGATCCTGGTGGGCTACGACGGCTCCCCGGACGCCGCGACGGCCCTGGAGTGGGCGCTCGATCAGGCCCGCCGCGACGGCCGGCCGGTCCGGTTGGCGTACGTCTTCGAGTGGTTGACCGTGGCCGGCTGGGTCGGTCCGGGCGTCACGCCGGGGATGTGGCCCGACGAGCAGGCCCGCCGGCAGGTCGAGGAACTGGTCGGCAAGGCCGTCGCGGACGCCGCCGCCACCCATCCGGGCCTGGACGTACGCGGCGAGGTGCTGGACGGTCCGCCCGCCCTCATCCTCGAGGAGGCATCGACGCAGGCCGGCCTGCTGGTGCTGGGCAGCCGTGGTCACGGTGGCTTCGCCGGTCTGCTCGCCGGGTCGACCGCCGTCGCCGTCACCGCGCACGCGCACTGCCCGGTGGTGGTGGTCCGTCGCCGACCCGCCGAGAGCGAGCGGACCGGGCACGTCGCGGTCGGGGTGGACGGCTCCGAACAGTCGCTGCTGGCCCTCGGCTTCGCCGTCGAACAGGCCGCCCTGCGTCGGGTACCGCTGCACGTGGTGCGGGCCTGGCAGCCGCCACGGGACCAGTGGAGCCTGCGCGGCGAGCAGGCCCGCGACGCGGCGCTCGCCGACCAGCGTGCCGAGCTGGACGAGGCGTTGCACCGCTGGCAGGGCCGCTTCCCCGACGTCGAGGTGACCGTCGAGACCGCCGCGGCCGCGCCGGCCGGTCTGCTCGTCGACGCCAGCCGCAACGCGCAACTGATCGTGGTCGGCAGCCGGGGGCGCGGTGGGCTGCGGGGCATGCTGCTCGGCTCGGTCAGCCAGCAGCTTCTCCAGCACGCCCACTGCCCGGTCGCGGTGGTGCGGGAGCGCTGAGATGCGCCGTGGGCCGGCCGCGGTCAGGCCGGCCCACGGGAACCACCGCGAAGCGCGCGCAGCGCGTTGAGGATCACCAGCACGTCGATGCCCTCCTGCAGGAACGCGCCCGCCACGGGCGGCAGCCGACCGGCCGCCGCGAAACCCATCGCGAGCAGCGCCAACCCCATGCCGACCGTGGCGCTCTGCACCGCGATCCGACGGGCGTACCGGGCCACCTCAACCGCGTCGGCGAGCGGATCGAGGCGGTCGACGCTGAGCACCGCGTCGGCGACGTCGGCCGAGGCGGTCGCCCCGGTGGCGCCCATCGCCACGCCGACCTGGGCCTCCGCCAGCGCCGGGGCGTCGTTCACCCCGTCGCCCACCATCACGGTGACCGCCCGGCCCGCCTCGGCTCGGACCCGGGTCGCCTTCTCCCGCGGCGTGCACCGGGCCAGCACGTCGTCGACGCCCACCGCGTCGGCGACCCGGCGGGCGTCCTCCGGCCGGTCGCCGGTGACCATCACGATCCGGGTGAGGCCGGCGGCACGCAGCCGAGCCACGGTCCGGCGGGCGTCGGGGCGTACCGGATCCTCCAGCAGGACAGCGCCGAGCGGCCCGGTCTCCTCGGCCACCCAGACCAGCGAGTGTCCCGCCGCGCCGGCCCGACGGCTGGCCCGCTCGGCCCACTGCGGCAACTCACCGGCGAACTGGCCGACCCGGACGCGCCGGCCGTCCACCCGCCCGCTCACCCCCCGGCCGGGCTCCTCGGTCACCTCAGCCGGGGTGACCAGCCGAAGACCGCGCTCCCCGGCGGCGCGCACCAGCGCCGCCGCCAACACGTGCGAGGACAACTGCTCCACCGAGGCGGCCAACCGCAACACCTCGTCGGGGTCGCCGCCGGGAGCCACGACGAGGTGGGCGACCCGGGGACGGCCGGCGGTCAGCGTCCCGGTCTTGTCGACGAGCAGGGTGCGCGCCCGGCCCAGGACCTCCAACGAACCGCCGTCGCGAACCAGCACCCCGCGTCGGGCCACCCGGGACAACCCGGAGACGATGGCGATCGGGGTGGCCAGCAGCAACGGACACGGCGTGGCCACCACCAGCACCGCCACCGCCCGGAGGAAGTCGCCGGAGAGCACCCAGCCCAACCCGGCCAGCGCCAGCGTGAACGGCACGAAGGCGGCGGCGTACCGGTCGGCCAGTCGCACCGTCGGTGCCCTGCGGGCGGTCGCCTCCTCGGCCAGCCGGACGATGCCGGCGTACGTGCTGCGTTCGGCGCTCTCCGTGGCCCGCAAGCCGAACGCGGCCCCGGCGTTGACCACACCGCTGGCCACCCGGGCCCCGGCCGGCCGCTCGACGAGCCGGGACTCCCCGGTGACCACCGACTCGTCCAGGGTCGCGGGTGCCTCGGTGACACCGTCGACGGCGACCACGTCACCCGGACCGACCAGCAACCGGTCACCGGCCGCCACCCGGTTCACCGGCACCTCCTCGACAGCACCGTCGGCGGTGCGCCGCCGGGCGGTACGGGGTGCGCGCTCCAGCAGCGCCCGCAGATCACGGGTCGCCCGGCGCTGCGCGTACGCCTCCAGGGTCCGCCCGGTGGCCAGCATCACCGCGACCACCGCACCGGCCAGGTACTCGCCGACGACAAGTGCGCCGCCCAGCGCCAGCACGGCGATCACGTCCACGCCGAACCGCCGCCGCAGCAGGTCCCGCAGCACCGCCACGGCCGCCGGCAGCAGCGCCGCGAGGGTGGCCACCGCCCACAGCGCGTCGGCGACGCCGGGAAGCCCGGCCGGTCGCACCGCCGCACCGGCCAGCACCAGCAGCGTGAGACCGGCCAGCGGGATCCACAGCCACCAGCTGCCACGCCGCCGACGGGATGCCTCGGGTTGCGGACGCACCGGTTGGTCCGGCAGGCACTCGCCCTCGCCCCGGTCGCCGGCCGAACGTCGCTCACCCACCTGCGGATCGTCCCAGCCGGGCCGGGCGGTCGCGGCGGAACGCGGGCCAGACGTCCCGCCGGGTCGTGACGTGCGGATCGTGCGACCCGGCGACCGATGACGCACGATGAACCGGACCGCGCCCACAGCCGTACCGAGGTGCGGCACGATGGGCAGAGACGGAAAGGTCGTGAGGATGAGCCACCAGACGCCGGCTACCCACCGCCCGCTGACCACCGCCCTCGCGGAGGCCGCCGCGATGGCCGGTCACGCGCCGTCGGTGCACAACAGCCAGCCGTGGCGCTGGCGGGTGCTGCCCGACGCGCTGGAACTGCGGGTGGTCCGCGACAGCAGGTTGGCCGCCACCGACCCGGAGGGCGAGCTGGTCACCCTCAGCTGCGGTGCGGCGCTGCACCACGCCCGGCTGGCGTTGGCCGCCGAGGGGTGGGCGACCACCGTGCGGCGGATGCCCGACCCGGGCGACCCCGACCTGCTCGCCCGGCTCACCGAGCCACGGGCCACCGGCGCCGACCCGGACGCGATGCGGGCGGTGCAGTGCATGCAGGTGCGGCACACCGACCGGCGTCCGGTCAGCGACGAGCCGGTCTCCGACGACTCGTTGAGCGCCATCGCGGCGGCCGCCGTCGCGGAGGGTGCCCGGTTGGAGGTCCTCGACCGCGACCAGATGCTGCAACTGGCCGCGTCCGCCTCGCAGGCCGCCACGGTCGAGGCGGAGGACTCCCGGCTGCGGGAGGAGCTGGAGTACTGGACCAGCCGTGCCGGCGACACCGGGCTCCCTCCCGAGGTGTTGCCGGAGCAGCCCGCGCAGACCACCGTGCCGGGGCGGGACTTCGGTCGCGCGGGCACGCTGCCGGTCGGGCCGGGACACGACCGGGCGGCGTCCTACGCGGTGCTCTACGGCGACCAGGACGAGCCGGTCGACTGGCTGCGGGCCGGGGAGGCGCTGTCGGCCGCCTGGCTGGCCGCCACCCGACTGGGTGTCTCGATGGTCCCGCTCAGCGGGGTGGTCGAGGTGCCGGCCACCCGGCAGACCCTGCGCCAGCTGCTCGCCGGGCTCGGCCAGCCGTACCTCGGCCTGCGCCTGGGGGTCGCCGACCCGGCGCACGCCGGCCCACCGCACACCCCGCGACTGCCCCGCGAGCAGGTGGTGGACACCTCGGCGGTGGCCGGCGACGCCGCCTGACCGCGCTGTCCCGGACACCCCGCCGGCCGGCGTCGGGCGTTTCCGCGCGGCCGGTCGCCGGTTAGCATCGCCGGGTGACCGTCGGTGCACCCAACCCCCGGCACGAGCCACCGTCGCTCGGCCTGAGCCCACTGTCCCGAGTACGCCTGGACGAACTGCTCCAGGAGATGCTGGATCGCGTCGGCGAGGTCATGACCAGCCGGGAACGCCTACGGGCGCTGCTCGACGCGGTCGTCGGCATCGGCACCGACCTCGATCTGCGCAGCACCCTGCGGCGCATCGTGCAGGCGGCCTGCGACCTGGCCGGGGCCCGCTACGGCGCGCTCGGGGTGATCGGTCCCGACCGGATGCTGCACGACTTCATCACCCACGGCATCTCCCCGGAGCTGCACGCGAAGATCGGTGACCTGCCGCACGGCCGAGGGGTGCTCGGCCTGCTCATCGACGAACCGAAACCGGTGCGGATGCCGGACATCACCCAGCATCCGAACTCGTACGGCTTCCCGCCGCACCATCCGCCGATGCACACCTTCCTCGGCGTGCCGGTACGCATCCGCGACCAGGTCTTCGGCAACCTCTACCTGGCCGAGAAGCAGGGCGGCGTCGAGTTCACCGAGGACGACGAGGAGATCGTCGTCGCGCTCGCCGGTGCGGCCGGCGTGGCGATCGAGAACGCCCGGCTGTACGCGCTGGCCCACCGGCGGGAACGCTGGCTCGCCGCCACCGCCGAGATCACCTCACTGCTGCTCGGCGAGGTGCGCCGTACCGACGCACTGACCCTGGTGGCGCGGCGCGCCCGCGAGGTCGCCGAGGCCGAACTGGCCCTGGTGCTGCTCTACGACGAGGATGCGGAGCACTTCACCGTCGAGGTCGTCGACGGCGTCGGCGCCCAGGCCGGCGCGCTGGTCGGCACGGTGCTGCCGGCCGCCGACACCAGCTTCGCCGGTCCGGTCGTCGCGGGTCGGCATGATTCGGTGGAGGATCTGGCCCACGCCGCGCCGTGGCCGGCGGTGCTGCACACCGGACCGGCGGTGATCTCTCCGCTGGCCACCGCCGACACTCTGCACGGGGTGCTGGTGATCGCGCACCGCGTCGACCACGGCGGCGCCACCGACGACGACGTGGCCCTGCTGGGCAGCTTCGCCGGTCAGGCGGCGCTGGCCATGGAACGCGCCCGTGGCCAGGAGGAACGCGAGCAGCTGGTGGTGCTGGAGGACCGCGAGCGGATCGCCCGGGACCTGCACGACGTGGTGATCCAACGGCTGTTCGCCACCGGCCTGCAACTGCAGAGCGCGGTGCCGTTGACCGCGCGGCCGGAGGTCGCCAAGCGGATCAATGCCGCCGTCGACGACCTGGACACCACCATCAAGGACATCCGCCGCACCATCTTCGAGCTGCGTACCCCGATGAGCGCGGCGCTGCGCACCGAGATCCGCGAGGCGGTGGAGGCCGCCGCCGAGTCACTTGGTTTCCGACCGAGGCTGGAGCTGACCGGGCCGATCGACAGCGCCGTGCCGGACGAGGTCCGCCCCGAACTCGCCGCCGTGCTCCGCGAGGCGCTGTCCAACGCCGTACGCCACGCCGAGGCCACGGCGGTGTCGGTGGCGGTACGCGTCGACGCCGCCCGGGTCGCCGTCACCGTCACCGACAACGGCGTGGGTTGCGACCCGGCCGCCGCCCGGGGCGGACTGGTGAACCTGCGCGAACGCGCCGAACGGCACGGCGGCACCTTCGAGGTACGCGAGGCCGAGCCGCACGGCACGGAGCTGCACTGGTCGGTGCCGTTGGGGGCCTGAGCCGCACTGGTCAGTGCGTCTTGCCCAGCAGGCGGGTGGCCAGCACCGCGGCCTGGGTGCGTCGCTCCAGACCGAGTTTGGCCAGCACACTGGAGACGTAGTTCTTCACCGTCTTCTCGGCCAGGAACATCTTGCTGGCAATCTCCCGGTTGGTCAGCCCCTCGGCGACGTATTCCAGGATGCGCCGCTCCTGCTCGGTGAGGGACTGCAGCTCGCGGGGCTGCTCCACGCCGCTGCGGATGCGATCCAGCACCCGGGTGGTGATCGCCGGGTCCAGCAGCGACTGACCGGCCGCCACCCGGCGTACCGCGTCGACGAGGTCGGTGCCCCGGATCTGCTTGAGCACGTACCCGGAGGCACCAGCCATGATCGCCGCGAACAGCGCCTCGTCGTCCTCGTACGAGGTCAGGATCAGCCCTTTGATCGAGGAGTCCACGGCCCGTACGTCCCGGCACACGTCGATGCCGTTGCCGTCGGGCAGCCGGGCGTCAAGAATCGCCACGTCGGGCCGCAGCGCCGGAATCCGGCGGGCCGCCTCCGGTGCGGAACCGGACTCACCGACCACCTCGATGTCCCCACTGGCATGCAGCAGGTCGGCCAGACCACGACGGACGACCTCATGGTCGTCAAGCAGAAACACCCGGATCATCCCCCCTTTCTACCCCCTCCCACCCGCCCCCACCCGGGCCGAAAGTCCCAACCTCCCCGCCCACCCCGCCCCCCTCCGGTCAATCGATCATGAAGTTGTCACCACCTCACCTCGGCGCGTTGGGCAACAACTTCATGATCGTCGAGTGCTGGGTGGGAAAGGGGGGAGGCCGGGGAAGCCGGGGAGGCGGGGGGTCCTGGGGGTTCGGGACGTGTGGCCCTGCTGGGTGGGGGTGGGTGGGGCGCACCGTGGGGAGGTACCAGGCGGATGCGAGGGGGCACGACCATGGAGACCGGCTACACCGTCGAACAACTGCGGGCCGCCGCGACCGACGCGGTCCGTGCACCGTCCCTGCACAACGTCCAGCCGTGGCGGTTCCGGTTGCGTGACGGTGGGATCGAAGTGCTCCTCGACCCGACCCGACGGCTGCCCGCCACCGACCCGAGCGGCTGGGGTGCCCGCGTCGCCGGTGGAGCGGCGCTGTTCAACCTGCGCCTGGCCCTGGCGGTGGCCGGCGCACCGGCGACGGTACGACTGCGCCCGTACCCGTCGGAGCCGGACGTGCTGGCCCGGCTGGTGCCGGACCTGCCGCGCCGACCCAGCCCCGCCGAGCAGAGCCTCTACGCGGCCATCCCGCGCCGGTTCAGCAACCGTGCCCCGTTCTGGCCCGACCCGGTCCCGGCCGACTCCCGTTGGCGACTGGGTGAGGCGGCCCGGGCCGAGCACTGCTGGCTGGAACTGCTGATCGGGGTGAGCGCGGTCAACGCCTTCGCCGAGATCGCTCGCGGCGCACACCGGGTCCTCGAACGCGACCCCGCCTACCGGGCGGAACGCGAGGCGTGGGTACGCGCCGGCACCGAGCCGGACGGCGTCCCGGTGACCGCCAGCGGCCCCCGGGCCGAGCCACAGGATCTGCTTCCGTCGCGTGGCTTCGGTGGCACCCAGCGGGCACCAGGGCGGGACTTCGAGCCGGAGCCGCTGGTGGCGGTGCTCGGCTCCGCCGGCAACACCGCCGTCGACCAGGTGGTCGCGGGCCAGGCGTTGCAGCGGGTGCTGCTGACCGCCACCGACGCCGGGCTGTCGGTGTCGATGCTGTCCCAACCGATCGAGGTGCCGTCGGCCCGGGAGCAGCTCCGGCTGTCGCTGGGACGGTTCGGTACGCCGCAGATGGTGATGCGGATCGGGTACGGCCAGCCGGGCTGGCCCACCCCCCGCCGCTCGGTGGACGAGGTGCTGGACCTGCCGGTACCCCTCGCCTAGCGACGTCAGCGGGGTGGCACCGGGGACGGAGGGTCGGTGGCCAGGGCCGCGAGCAGGCCGGCCTCCCGGACCGGGTCCAGACCGACCGGCGGCCGGGCCGGTCGACCGGCCCGGGCCGGCACCGAACCCACCCGGCGCAACCAGGCCCAGGTGTCGGCAACGGTCTCGGTCACCGGGCGGCAGCCGAGTCCGTCGGCGTACGCACGGGTGACGTCCATCTGCTGCAGCCACCGGTACTCGTGCCCCGGCGGGATCCAGATCGGCAGATCGTTCCACGGTTCCACCCCGGCGGCGAGCAGGCGCCCCGGGTCGATCCAGCGCAGCCGGGCGGCAGCGCCGGTGGCCGCCAAGCCGGCGGTGAGCAGTTCGCCCATGGTGGTGTGCCCGGGTCGACTCACCACGTTCACCGCTCCGGCCTGGCCGGCGGCCCCGGCATCCAGCAGGAAGGCCGCCAGGTCGCGCACGTCGACGTACTGCACGGGCAGGTCCACCGGGCCGGGCGCGAGCACCTCACCGCCCTGGGCGAGACGGGTCAGCCACCACGGCAGCCGACCGATGTCCTCACCCGGACCGAGGATGAGGCCGGCGCGGGCGAGCAGTACCCGGTCGCCGAGCACCGCGCGCAGGGCCCGCTCGGCACCGGCCTTGAGCATCGGGTAGTCACCGTCGATGTCGTCCGCAGCGGCCTCCACCAGCGGGGCCTGCTCGGTCACGCCGGCCGGCACCGGCTGGGCGTACACCGAACCGCTGGAGACGTAGACGTAGTGTCCGACCCGGCCGGCCAGCATCCGCGCCGTCGCCTGGGCGACGCGGGGCGCACCGTCCCAGGTGTCGACGACGAGATCCCACTCCCCCTCGGTCAGCGCGGCCAACCCGTCGGCGGTGGTGCGGTCACCCACCAGGTGCCGTACGCCAGCCGGAGGCGCCCCGTGCCGCCCCCGGTTGAACGCCGTCACCGCCCAGCCCCGGTGCGTCGCCTCGGCGACCACCGCCCCACCCACGAATCCCGACCCGCCCAGCATGAGGAGTTTCATGTGAGCCACCCTGCCCCTCGTCGGCGCTGTCCGGGCGGCTCGTTCACCGTCAGCGGATCTGCCAACGGCAGAAGCCGGCGACGGCCCGCACCGGCTCGGGTGGGAAGTGGGTGCCGTGTCCGGCGGACGGCGTGGGCGTCCGCCGGACACGGCCGGGCGGTGCCGCGGGCACGGCGGGCACCACCAGCCAGTTCCTTGGTGAAAGGACGGCGAGTCCCATCGTCGGCCCCACCGGATGCGACGTCAACAACTTCCGGAAAAATATCGGTAGCCGGTCAGGCCGGTGCGGCGCTGTCCCGGACGACGAGTTCGGTGGCCAGTTCGACCCGAGGGCTCTCCACCTGCTCACCCCGGGCCAGCCGCAACACCGTACGCGCCGCCAGCATGCCCATCTCGGCCAGCGGCTGCCGCACCGTGGTCAACGGCGGCGAGCACCACCGCACCTCCGGCAGATCGTCGAAGCCGACCACGCTGATGTCGTCCGGTACCCGCAGACCCCGCTGCCGGACCGCCTCGTACACGCCCAGCGCCATCTGGTCGCTCGACGCGAAGATCGCCGTCGGCGGCTCGGTCAGCCCCAGCAACCGCAACCCGCCGTTGAAACCGGCCTCGTGGTAGAAGTCGCCCGGGCAGACGAGGTCCTCGTCGAAGGCCAGCCCGGCGGCTTCCAGGGCGGCCCGGTAGCCGTCCATCCGGGCCCGGCTGCACATCAACTGCGGCGGCCCGGCGATGAACCCGATCCGCCGGTGCCCCAGCCCGATCAGATACTCCGTCGCCCGCAGGCCCCCCGCCCAGTTCGTGGCGCCGATCGTCGGCGCCTCCCGGGCCGGCAGACCGTCGGCGTCGACGATCACCACCGGAATGCTCAGCCGACGCAGCTCGGCCTGCAGGGGCGGCTCGACCATCGAGGTCACGAAGATCACGCCTTCGGTGCCCCGGCGGCGCATGCCGTCGAGCCACTGCTCCGCGGAGGAGGTCTGCCGGTGGATGGCCGACACGACCGTGCCCACCCCCGCCGCGTGCGCCACATCCTCCACACCCCGGATGATCTCCACCGCCCACGGACTGTCCAGGTCGTTGAAGACCAGGTCCACCAACCCCGAACTGGCCCGCATACTCGGCGGCCGACGCCGGTAACCATGCCGCGTCAGCAACTCCTCCACCCGCTCACGGGTCTGCGGAGCCACATCCGAACGACCATTGATCACCCGGGACACCGTCGGCACCGACACTCCCGCGAGGTCCGCTATCGCGGATATGGTGATCTTCCGGGTGTCTCTGGCAACCACGACACTTCCCACCCAACCGGTACGGCGACAGCCCGCACCATGCCCCGGGGCGGCCAGGACGGGCAACCGGCCGCCCGCCCACACCCTAGTGCCGGAAATTTCACTCGACTATCGGTAGTTGGCGCAGTTCACTCCGAGGACCCCCGGTCGGCCCGTGGCGCGCACGAACTGTCCCGAATGACGAGTTCGGTGGCCAGTTCGACCCGAGGGCTCTCCACCTGCTCACCCCGGGCCAGCCGCAACACCGTACGCGCCGCCAGCATGCCCATCTCGGCCAGCGGCTGCCGCACCGTGGTCAACGGCGGCGAGCACCACCGCACCTCCGGCAGATCGTCGAAGCCGACCACGCTGATGTCGTCCGGCATCCGCAGACCCCGCTGCCGGACCGCCTCGTACACGCCCAGCGCCATCTGGTCGCTCGACGCGAAGATCGCCGTCGGCGGCTCGGTCAGCCCCAGCAACCGCAACCCGCCGTTGAAACCGGCCTCGTGGTAGAAGTTGCCCGCCTGGATCAACCGGTCGTCGATCGGGATCCCGGCGGCTTCCAGGGCGGCCCGGTAGCCGTCCATCCGGGCCCGGCTGCACATCAACTGCGGCGGCCCGGCGATGAACCCGATCCGCCGGTGCCCCAGCCCGATCAGATACTCCGTCGCCCGCAGGCTCCCCGCCCAGTTCGTGGCGCCGATGGTCGGCGCATCCTGGGCGGGAACACCCGCCGGGTCGACGATCACGGCCGGGATGTTGAGCCGGCGCAGCTCCGCCTGCTGCGGCGGTTCGAGGGTGGAGGTCACGAAGATGACCCCCTCGGTGGACCGGGTCCGGATGTTGTCCAGCCACTGCTTGGCCGAGGACGAGCGCCGGTGGATGGCCGACACGACCGTGCCCACCCCCGCCGCGTGCGCCACATCCTCCACACCCCGGATGATCTCCACCGCCCACGGACTGTCCAGGTCGTTGAAGACCAGGTCCACCAACCCCGAACTGGCCCGCATACTCGGCGGCCGACGCCGGTAACCATGCCGCGTCAGCAACTCCTCCACCCGCTCACGGGTCTGCGGAGCCACATCCGAACGACCATTGATCACCCGGGACACCGTCGGCACCGACACTCCCGCCAGGCGGGCGATGGCCGCGATGGTCACTGTCCGGTTGTCGTTGGCAGCCATGCGCCCTCCCTACTTCGCTCATCCCTCGACGCTGCCGGCGGGATCGCCGACGAGCTGACGGACGGCGGCGGCGCGGTGCCCGAGCGCCGACGACGCCCGTTACTGCTTCTTGGCCACCCTGGTGATGTCCTTGACGATCTGGTCCGGCCGCTTGGTGCCGGCGATCAGCTGCGCCACGCTCTCGTTGACCTGCGCGCCCACCGCCGGTGGGTACGCCTGGTCGAGGTAGAGCTGGAAGCCGGTCGCGATGCCGAGGTTCGCCGCCACGACCTGGTTGTTCAGATCCTTGATCCCGCCGGCCGCGGCCTGGTTGGTGGGCAGCACCGCGCCGGTCTGCGCGGCCCGGCGCTGGTTCCTCGCCTGCAGCAGCGTCCGGAGGAAGTCCACGGTGGCGGGCGGCGCGTCGCGGCCGACCACGAAGCCGTTGCCGCCGCCGAACGCGTCGGTGGCCGAGCCCTTGCCATCCTCGACCGCCGGGAACGGGAAGAAGGCGAGTCGGTCACCGAGGCCACGCTTGCTGGTCGAGGAGGACGCCTGCACCGACGGTGCCCACTGGCCCATCAGCTCCATGGCGGCCTCCTCGTTGCCCATCGTCGCGGCCTGTCCGGTCTCGGACCCGTACTCCGCGCGCAGGTAGCCCTTCTGGAACGGCTGCATGTCGACGAGTTCGCGGAGGCGTTCGCCGGCGGCGACGAAGACCGGGGTGTCGAAGTTACGGTCCTCGGCCGCCTGCTGCAGCGCCTCGAGACCGCCGATCCGCATCGCCAGGTACGCCCAGTAGTAGTGCCCGGGCCACTTGTCCTTGCCGCCGAGCGCGATCGGGGCGATGTTGACGGCCTTGAGCTTGTTGACCACCTGCAGCAGTTCGCCCCAGGTCTTCGGCGGCGTCTCGATGCCGGCCTTGGCGAAGTGGTCCCGGTTGTACCAGAAGCCGACCATGCCGATGTCGAACGGAATGCCGTAGATCTTGTCGTTCACCGTGTACGGCTGCAACGAGGCGGGCAGCAGTTGCCCGATCCAGCCCTGGACCTCGCTGGTGATGTCCTTGACCAGGCCGGCCTCCACCTGCTGCTGCAGTGCGCCGCCACCCCACGACTGGAACAGGTCCGGCGGCAGCGCGGCCTCGACCGCGCCGTTCAACTTGGTCTTGAACGCCTCGACCTCGAGCGGCTGCACGTCGATCGTGACGTGGGTGTGTGCGCCCTCGTACTGCCGGGCCAGATCAGCCCAGACGCCGAGCATCGGCTCGGCGTCCTGGACGTGCCACCATCTGATCTTCTGCGGGCTCGCGGAAGCGCCGCTGTCCCCATCCCCGCAGGCGCCGAGCAGGAGCGCGCCGGCGCCCGCGCCGGCCAGCCCCAGCAGCGACCGGCGGGTGAGGTGCGATGTCATGGTTAATCCCTTCGGGAGGCGTAGTAACGCGGAGGGAACACCACCGCGATCAGCGGCGGCCATGAAAGCGGGATCGCAAGTTTCGCTTCGATACCGGTATTTTCGACGTGATGGCCGGCACGTTACGACGGGCTTGCGTCGCCGGTCAAGGGGGTGTCGCGAGCGGACGTCAGCCGATACCGTGAGCGCCATCCCGGTATTTCCGGAGTATTTCCGGGAGGAAACCGGGATCGTGACCTGAAGGAGTCGAACATGTCGACCGAGATCGCAGACGTCGCCATCGTCCGGTCGATCCGCAACCCCGTTCTGACCGGCTTCCATCCGGATCCGTCCATCCTGCGGGTCGATGACGACTATTATCTGGCGACCTCGACCTTCGAGTGGTATCCCGGGGTCCGGGTGCACCACTCGAGAGACCTCGTCCACTGGCGGGAACTCGGCGGCATCATCACCGAACGCCGCCTGCTCGACCTGCGCGGCTGCGGCGACTCCAACGGGATCTGGGCACCCGACCTCACGTACCACGACGGGTTGTTCCACCTTGTCTACAGCGACGTCGCCAGCTTCGCCAGCGGCTACTGGGACGCACAGAACTTCCTCACCACCGCGCCGACCATCACGGGACCGTGGTCGGACCCGGTACGGCTGCACTCGCACGGCTTCGACGCCGCGCTGTTCCACGACGACGACGGCACCTCCTGGCTGCTGGCGATGAGTGCTGACTGGCGGCCGGGTCGCGACCGCTTCGGTGGCATCGAGATTCAGCAGTATGACCCGACCCGGCGGCAACTGGTCGGCCGACCCCGGATCATCTTCACCGGCACCGAGGTCGGTCTGACCGAGGGACCGCACCTCTACCGGCACGACGGCTGGTACTGGCTGGTCACCGCAGAGGGTGGCACCAGCTGGGAGCACCAGGTCACGGTGGCCCGGTCGCGGGAGTTGTTCGGACCGTACGAGGTGGACCCGGCCGGACCGCTGCTCACCTCGGTCGGCCGTCCGGACCTGACGCTGCAGAAGGCCGGCCACGGCAGCCTGGTGCGCACCCAGCGTGGCGAGTGGTATCTCGCCCACCTGGTGGGCCGTCCCTACACACCGCTCGGCAACTGCGTCCTCGGTCGGGAGACCGCGATACAGAAGGTCGACTGGTCGCCGGGAGGCTGGCCGTGTGTGTCCGGCCGGGTGCCGGCCGACGAGATCCCCGCCCCGGACCTGCCGGCCCATCCGTGGCCCGACGAGCCGGCCACCGACCACTTCGACGCCCCGCGCCTGGGTGCCGGCTGGTCGACCCTGCGTCGCCCGGCGACCGACGACTGGATCGACCTGCGCTCCCGCCCCTCGCACCTGCGGGTGCACGGCGGCCAGTCCCCCGTCGGTAAGCAGACGCCGAGTCTGGTGGCACGGCCGGTGGGCGCGGTGCGTTGTTCGCTGGAGACCGTCGTCGAGTTCGACCCGGGCGACCACCGGCATCTGGCGGGCATCACCGGTTACTACAACACCGAGAACTGGCACCACCTCTACCTGACCCGGGCCGACGACGGACGCTCCGTGCTGGAGCTGCTCAGCTGCGACGGTGGCCACCGCACCGCGTATCCACAGCTGACCGTCGACACCGGCGGCCGGCTGCGGGTGGGCCTGCGGGTCACCTTCGACGGGCCGGTGCTGCGCTTCGCGTACGACCTGGGTGACGGTTGGCAGTGGCTGCCGGTCGAGCTGGACGCCACCATCCTCTCGGACGAGCACGCGGCCCGGATCGTCGACGGCGAACCGGCGGCCTGGGGCTTCACCGGCGCTCTGCTCGGCCTCTGGGTGCAGGACATCGGCGGCGACGGCCGCTACGCCGACTTCGATCACGCCACCTATCTCGAACACTGATCCGCGTCGACCCACCGCCCGCCCTCCGATCGACCCACCGCCGGCGGGCACCCGGCCCCGGGCCGGCTCGACCCCGTCCACGGAACCCGCGGGAGCGAGCCGGCCCGGCCACTTCCGGCACGGGCGGCGGCCTCAGCGAGTCGGGAAGCCGGAGCTGGATCCGGAAGTTTCCGGTTGTAAACCGGACGTTCCAGCAGTGCAGACGGCCGACTTCCGGAAGTCTTCGTGGTTGACTGCGGGCATCGATGGCCCTAACGTTTCGGCCAAGTTACCGATCGACATTCGGAAAAATATCGGCGCCCTTTCCGGCACGTGTCACGTCCGGCCAGAGCGCCGCCAGCGCTGCCAACCTGCTCAGCACCGGTCCGAACCCGGCACTTCATGATCGACATATGTCGATCGAAGATCGAGAGGAATGCAGATGAAGTTGAGACGGTGGATGGCCGTCGGTGCGGTCGCCGTCGCGACCGCAGCGACATTGAACATGGTGCCGGCCACGGCCGGCCGGCCGTACGACCCGACCGCACAGACCCTGGGCGCCCTCGGCCTGCGCCACGGCCTGCAGATCGGCACCGCGGTCAGCGCGGACGCCCTCAACGACACCGCCGACCCGGAATACCGCAAGATCGCCGCGTCCGAGTTCGTCTCGGTCACCGCGGAGAACGCCATGAAGTGGGAAAGCCTCGAACCCACCCGGGGCACCTACGACTGGGAGGCGGCCGACCAGCTCGTCAACTTCGCCAAGCGTAACCGCCAGAGCGTACGGGGTCACGTGCTCGTCTGGCACAACCAGTTGCCGCAGTGGCTGACCGAAGGGGTCGCCGACGGCTCCATCAGCAAGCAGGAGCTGCGCGAGCTGCTGCGCAAGCACATCACCACCGTGGTCAAGCGCTACAAGGGCAAGATCTGGCAGTGGGACGTCGTCAACGAGGCGGTCAGCGACCCCTGGGACACCCCGCCCACCCTGCACTACAAGGGTTTCTGGGCCGAGAACCTCGGGCCCGGCTACATCGCCGACGCGTTCCGGTGGGCCCGCGCCGCCGACCCCAGGGCGCTGCTGTTCTACAACGACTACAACATCGAGGCGTTCGGCTCCGGCAACCCGGCCGACGACAAGACCCAGTTCGTCTACGACATGGTCAAGCGGCTGCGCGCCCAGGGCGTACCGATCGACGGCGTCGGCGCGCAGGGCCACCTCGGCACCCAGTACGGCAACTTCAGCACCTTCCAGGTGACCGAGGCGCTGAAGAAGTTCACCTCGCTCGGTGTGGCGACCGCGTTCACCGAGGTCGACGTCCGCAGCCAGATGACCGAGGCGGTCCAGGCCGGCAACTCCGAGGAGATCAACCCCAGGTTGCAGGCGTCGGCCGCCAACCACAGCGTGCTGATGAAGGCCTGCCTGCTCGTCCGCAGCTGCCTCTCGTACACCGTCTGGGGCTTCAGCGACAAGCACTCCTGGGTGCCGGGCTGGTTCGACGACCCGCCGGAGGGCCTGGCCACCATCATGGACGAGAACTACCAGCCCAAGCTGGCCTACCACGAGATCAAGTCCGACCTGATCCTCGCCGGCCCGCCGTTCGTCCTGCCCCGCATCGCACCCAAGCCCCGCCGCTGATCCTCGTCGCGGCGGGCGGACCAGCCATCCACCACCAGCGGGCCGTGTGGGGCGCCGAGCGCCCCACACGGCCCACCAGCGGAAGGTCCGACCGATGTCGTCCACCATGCAGCCCCTGCGTCCCCCGCCTGCCGCGTCCGGGTCGGGCGTCGGACCGCCGCCGGTACGGCCCACCGAGGTGATCGGCACCGACCGGGTCATCTGCCTCACCTTCGACGACGGACCGCACCCGGAGCACACCCCGCACCTGCTCGACGTCCTGGCCGCCCACCACGTGCGGGCGGTCTTCTTCCTTCAGGGCGACCGGGTCATCGAGCACCCCGAGCTGGTCCGCCGGATCGTCGCGGCCGGACACGCGCTGGGCAACCACAGCATGCACCACCACGACATGGGATCCTGGGCCGCCGGCCGGATCGCCTCGGACCTGCTGGAGACCAACGCGGTCATCCGGCACGCGGTCCCGCACGTCCGAGTCCCCTACTTCCGGGCACCGTACGGTGCCTGGGGCCAGACGCCCGGCGTGGCCACGGCGCTCGGGATGCGACCGATGGGCTGGCGGCTCGCCGTCACCGACTGGGAACCGCCCGGCACGGACGAACTGCTGCGGCGTCTCGTCGAGGGCGTCGCGCCGGGCGCCGTGGTGCTGCTGCACGACGGCGGCGGCGACCGTAGCCAGACCGTCGACGCCGTCGACCGCGCGATTCCCGCCCTGCACGCGGAGGGCTGGCACTTCGCCCTGCCCACCAGCGCCGACGGCCGCTGACCGGCCGTCGCGCTGTCGGGCGTACGCCGGGCCGCCGCTCGGTGGATCCGTTCGGAGCAGGTCACGCTCGACGGGGGCCGACCAGCCCGCCTCCGATCACCGTAGGTGGGACGGCTCCGGACCGAGGCCCACCGGTGCGGGTTCGGACGGAACACGCAGCGACAGGCACGGGGACAGGGCCGCGAGGACATCCGGCGCGTCGAACATCGCGCCCGCCGAGGCTACGCCGACGGCCCTGGTCCGGCCGGTGAGGATGCGGTCGACGGCCTCCACCGCGAGCGGCGCGCTGATCGCGTAGATGTCCTGACCTGTCGCCGCCAGGCGCCGGTGCGTACCACCGGCCCGGACGAGGACGTCGACCACGAAGGTCTGTGCGGATCGGCCGCGCTCGTCGACGGCGGTCGGCACCGGGGTGTCCGGAGCGGACAGCTCCGCCGCCGCCGCGGCGGTCAGGTAGGTACACACCCGGGGGACGGCCAGATGGCTGGGCACGGTGACCACGTCGGCCATGGTGAACTCTCCGATGACGCGTCGCGGGCCGAGCGGAGCCGGGAAGGGCCACTCCAGCGTCGGTAGCGCGTCGTCGTGGTACTCCAGTTGCCCGCCGGTGTAGCGGACCCGGCGGTGACCACGTCGCCGCGCCGACACCGCGCCGGCGGCGCGCGTTCCGGGGGTGGGCCGCCAACTGCTCAGGCCGTAGGCGACGTGCACCTCGTCCGCCGCCGCCGCGCCGTCCAGGACGGTGGTGACCAGCAGGTCGCCGAGCCCGCCGAAGAAGGCCATCGCCGGGACCACCGCGACGCCCGCGGCGCGGGCCGGCGCCGCGAAGTGCCGGAACGTGTCGAGGTTCGCCTCGATCTCCGCCGCCACGTCGACGTACGGGATGCCGGCGCGCAGCGCCGCCGTCACCAGCGCGGCGGCGGTCGAGGCGAACGGCCCGGCACAGTTGATCACAGCGGTCGCGCCGCGCAACGCCCGGTCGAGGGAGGTCGGCTCGTCTATCGACGCCCGCCGCGTCACCAGCCCCGGTCGGGTCCGCGCCAACGCCAGCAGCTTGTCCCGGTCGCGGCCGAGCAGCAGCGGCATGTACCCGCGCTCGCCCAACTCCGCCACCACGAACCGGCCGGTGTGCCCGTACGCGCCGAACACCGCCACCTCTCGCCCCGGTGCCATGCCTGCCTCCTCTTCGACGCGATCTGCTGGGCAGAACTCTGGCGGGATCGACGCGACAGCGCGAGTGTCTGGAACGACACGACCCATACAATTCCCGACATGAGCGTCGCCCCACGCTCCGTCGCGATCGCCGCCACCGACGGGATGCTGCACTTCGAGCTGTCGCTGGCCTACGAGGTCTTCGGCTCCGCGCCGGACGCCGTGCCCGTTGCCTGGTACGACGTCCGGGTGTGCGGCACGCACCCCGTCCGCGTCGGCCGGTTCCGGCTGGAGCCCGACCACGGGCTCGACCGGTTGGCCGCCGCCGACACCGTGATCGTGCCCGCCCTGGCCGACGTCGCCGAGGAACCACCCGCCGTCCTGGTCGAGGCGGTGCGTACGGCGTACGACTCAGGTGCGCGGGTGGTTTCCCTCTGCACGGGCGTGTTCGTGCTGGCCGCCGCCGGCCTGCTGGACGGGCGGCGGGCGACGACGCACTGGGCCCACACCCGGGAGCTGGCCGCGCGCCATCCGCGGGTGACGGTCGACCCGGACGTGCTCTACGTCGACAACGGCCGCGTGCTCACCTCCGCCGGCAAGGCCGCGGCCATGGACCTGTGCCTGCACCTGGTCCGCCGCGATCACGGCCCGGCGATCGCCAACATGGTCGCCCGCCGCCTGGTCGTACCACCGCACCGGGCCGGTGGTCAGGCCCAGTTCGTCAGCACGCCGGTGCCCGCCCGGGACGGCCATCCCCTGACCGAACTGCTCCCCTGGGTGATGCACCGCCTGGACCAGCCGCTCACCGTCGAGGATCTGGCCCGCCAGGCGAACCTCAGCTCCCGCCAGCTGGCCCGCCAGTTCCGCTCGGTGACCGGCACCACTCCGCTGCGGTGGCTGCTGACGCAGCGGATCCGTCGCGCGCAGGAGCTGCTGGAAAGCACCGACGACAGCATCGACACCATCGCGTCGGCGGCCGGCATGGGCACGGCGACGACGCTGCGTCGGCATTTCCACCGCGCGGTCGGCGTACCGCCGGACACCTATCGGCGGACCTTCCGGGCCTGAGCTGGGTACCCGCTCGGCGCGCTCGCCGTCGTCACAGTGTGGCGCCAGCCGAAAGCTGGTGGGCGATACTGGGTTTGAACCAGTGACCTCTTCCGTGTCAAGGAAGCGCGCTCCCACTGCGCCAATCGCCCGTGGTGCACCGGCGACACCCGCAGGTGTCACCGAATCGCGAGCGGACGACGGGATTCGAACCCGCGACCCTCACCTTGGCAAGGTGATGCGCTACCAGCTGCGCTACGTCCGCACTGCCTCCGGCTGCGCCGGCGACGGGGCAACTCTACCCGATGACAAGATCGCCGGAGGCGCCGCCCCCACGGCCGGTGATTGCGCCGCTCCCGACCCGGGTACAGACCTCTCCCGACAGCACACCGCACCCCCGGACAAAGGAGGCTGTCATGGGTATCGGCACCAGCATCTTTCTGTTGGCGCTCGGCGCCATCCTCACCTTCGCGGTCAACGCCAGCATCGGCGGGCTCGACATTGACGTGGTCGGCTGGATCCTGATGGCCACCGGCGTGCTCGGCCTGATCCTGACGACGCTCGTCTGGGGCCGCCGTCGCCAGACGGTCGCCACCACCGACGAGCCGGTGGAGTACCGCCGGGTCGAGGAGCGGCGGGACGTCGCGCCGCCGATGTGACCGGCTGCGGGTGGTGGCGGTCACCGGACGGTGGCCGCCACCGCCACGCGTCGGCGACCCGGCGCGGCACGCGCAGCTCGTCGACTCAGGAGCGGCGGGCGGCCAGTTCCGTGGTGACCGGCGCGTCCCAGTCGATCCGGTAGCGCTGCTCCGGGCCGAGCGTCCGCTCCTGGTTGAGGAAGGTACGCAACGCCAGCGGCATCATGATCCGCATCATCCGTTTCGCGACCGGGCCGACCGTCTTGGTGGAGGTCGTCTGCCGACCCCGCCGGAGCACCTTCTCCACCCGCACCCGACGCAAGCGCTCGTACGCGTCGAACGCGGCGGGCACCTCGGCATGGTCCCGCAGACAGCGGGCCAACTGCACGGCGCTCTCCACGGCCAGTGACGCACCCTGGCCGGAGCTGGGCGACGGCGCGTGCACCGCGTCACCCACCAGCACCAGCCGACCGCCGTGCCAACGGGGCACCGACGGCATGCTCTCGATCGATCCGATGGCCACCAGGTCGTCCGGCACGGTGTGGGCGAGCACCTGCCGGGCCGGCACGTCCTCGGCGAACACCTCACGGAGCCGGTGCAGCCACTGCGGTCGGGGGATCCGGCTCGCCTCGGCGTAGCTGGTCGGTCGACGGTCCGGAACGTTCGCGAACCAGGCGGTGCGACCGTCGGGCTGCACCCAGTAGCCGAAGAAGGCCCGAGATCCGAAGACGAAGTACATCGCCTCCGGATCGGCGTCGGGCACCGCGTACGGGGCCGCGCCGCCGAGGTTCAGCAGCGGCAGCACCTGCGGCCCGGGCGCCTGCGGGTCGATGAGCGTACGCACCCGGGACCGGACGCCGTCCGCGCCGATCAGCACGTCGGCGCTGGCCGTGGAGCCGTCGGCGAACCGGGCGAGTACGCCGTCACCGCTCTGCTCGGCGTCGACCAACCGCTTGCCGTACGCGATGCGCACGCCCTGCGCCTCGGCGCGTTCGCGCAGCACCCGGGCCAGGTCGTCGCGCCACAGCCCGAGCGTGACCGGTTCCACCGCCACATGGGGGAAGGCACCGATGCGGCCCCCGCGACCGTCGGTGACCACGGTGCGTCGCATGGGCAGGCCGACCCGCTCGACGGCTCGCTCGGCGTCGACCAGGCGCAGCGCGGCCAGTCCGTTCGGCGCGAGGGTCAGGGTGACTCCGCTCCCCTCGGCCGCCGACGGGTACGCCTCGTGGACGGTGGCCTCGATGCCGGCGCGACGTAGCGCCATCGCGGTCACCGGACCGGCGATCCCGCCGCCGATCACCAGCGCGGTTCGGACGGCTGTCATGCGCGACCTCCCATGGTCTCCTGCCAGGACTTCGCGTAGTCCGGCTGCTTGAGGGACTCGATCAACTCGGTGACGAACCGGCGCTCCGCCTCCAGCAGCGCGAGCGCGTACTGCTCCTCGACCAGGAAGATCCACCCGACACCGTCGGCGCGCGCCTCGTCGATGGTGGTGCGGGTCTCCTCGATCCGGCCGGCGAGCGCCGCCGACCGGCGGCGCAGCACCTCGACCGCCTCGTCGGGCGGAAGCAGGCTGAGCAGCGACAGCGCGACGGCGAAGTGCGGATGCTCCTGGCGGGGCTGGGCCAGCAGGGAACGCAGCCAGTCGTGCACCTCGTGGCGGCCCTCTTCGGTGATCGCGTACACCGTCCGTTCGGGCCGGGCGCTGTCCCGGACCGTCTCCTGCGCGGCGACGAAGCCGGCCCGGGCGAGTTGCTCGATGACCATGTAGAGGGAGCTGCGGGTGTACCGGATGAGCTTGTCCTGACCGGTGTGCTTGAGTCGTCGGCCCAGCTCGTAGGGGTGCATCGGCTCCCACATCAGCCAGGCCAGCACGGCCAGGGCCAGCGGGTTGGGCACTCTCCGACGTCGCTCCACCAGCACTCCTTAGTCAGGAATGACTATCCAGCACTGACTATTGAGTCGTCAACCCGCTGCCGCGGTGCCTCGCCGGAGAGAATGCGAAAGGCCCGCTACCGGATCTCCGGTAACGGGCCTTCATCTGCTGGATCCACTGGTGGGCGATACTGGGTTTGAACCAGTGACCTCTTCCGTGTCAAGGAAGCGCGCTCCCACTGCGCCAATCGCCCTTGCTGTTTACCGAGGTGGGGACGGGATTTGAACCCGCGTACACGGCTTTGCAGGCCGTTGCCTCGCCTCTCGGCCACCCCACCGAGGTTGCCCCCGTCACGCGTGGCGGCAGCTCCGAGCGGACGACGGGACTCGAACCCGCGACCCTCACCTTGGCAAGGTGATGCGCTACCAACTGCGCTACGTCCGCACGCCCCGGGGCGTACCCGGTGACGGATGAGAACTCTAGCCGAGCGGTGGATCGGATGCCAAATCGGGCTCCCGTCCCGGCGAGTCCGGAACTGTCCGGCTTCCGACTGTCGCAAGCCGGATCAACAGGGGTTTGGTGACCGGCCGTATCCGTTTCGATCGGATACGGTGACGGACGTGACGAGACGTGCGGCGGAAATCCGCCTGGATGCCCTGCTGCGCACCGCATGTGACGTGATCGGGCAGCGCGGGTTGGCCAACACCCGCACGGCTGATGTGGCGCAGGCCGCCGGGGTGAGCCAGGCACTTGTCTTCTACCACTTTGCCACCAAGGAGCGGCTGCTCGCCCAGGCCTTCGCGTACGCGGTCGAGCAGGATCTGGCCCGGCTCGACGCGGTCACCCGTTCCAGCGCCCCGCCGCTGACCAAGCTCCGTCGCATCCTGCGCCTCTACACCCCGGCCGGGCGGGCCACCTCCTGGTCCATGTGGATCGACGGCTGGGCGGAGTCGCTGCGTACCCCCGAGCTGGAGAAGGTCTCCCGCAAGCTGGACCTGCGGTGGCGGCAGGACCTGGCCACGGTGATCGCCGACGGGGTCCGGGAGGGCAGCTTCGTCTGCGCCGACCCGGCCGGGGCCGCCTGGCGGATCAGCGCCGTGATGGACGGCCTGGCGGTGCAGCTCGCGGTGCACGACCGGGTGATCTCCCGCCGACAGTTCGCCGAATGGGTACGCCTGGTGACCGCCCGCGAACTCGGGCTCGATCCGGAGCAGCTGGAGTAGACGGCCCCGGTTACCGACGCCACCGAATCCGGCGGGTTACCCGCGCCAGCGGCGGGAACAAAGGCGACATGGAGCTGCTGAAGACGTACCGGCGCAGCCTGGCCGAGTTCACCGACCGGGTGGAACAGGTACACCCCGGCCAATGGTCGGCCGCCACCCCCTGCCCCGGCTGGGACGTCCGCACACTTGTCAACCACGTGGTCAGCGAGGAACGGTGGAGCGTGCCGCTGCTCGCCGGCCGCACCATCGACGAAGTCGGTGACCGCTACGACGGCGACCAACTCGGCACCGACCCGATCGAGGTCGCCCGCGAGGCCGCGGCGCAGGCCGAGGTCGCCGCCACCAGCCCGGGCGCGCTGGAGCGGACCGTACACCTGTCGGCCGGCGCCACTCCCGCCGAGGAGTACCTGCACCAGCTGCTGGCCGAACATCTGATACACGGCTGGGACCTGGCGGTGGCGATCGGCGCGGACCCCACGATGGACGCCGACGCGGTGGCCGAGGCGGCCCGCTGGTACTCCCGCCACGTCGCGGACTACCGGCGCGACGGGCTCGTCGAACCCGAGGTCGAGCTGCCCGCCGGGGCCGGTGAACAGGACCGCCTCCTCGCCGCCTTCGGGCGGAACCCGGACTGGGCACCGTGACGCGACGCCACGGTGGGCCGGTTCGCGACCGCGCCCACCGTGGCCCGGATCAACTGAGGTAACCGTCGTCGCGGGGTACCGTCCGCCACCGGCTCCGCGGGTCCGGCCGTCGGTCCCAGTGCCCGGGCGTCGGACCGCCGACATCGACCGCGGGCTCCGGCTCCCGAGTCAGCTGCCGCAGCCGCAGCAGCAGGCCCACCCCGAGGAAGAGCAGCAGACCACCGAGGAGGAAGGCCACCTCGGTCAGCCCCAGCCCGCTGCCGGTCTGGTTCCCGGCGGCGTCGGCGTCCGGCGGATCGGCCGCCCCGCCCGCGTACCCCGCGTCGTCGGCGGGATCGCTCTCCTCCTCGGTCGGATCCACCGTCGGCACCTCGGTCGGATCCTCCGTCGGGTCCTCCGTCGGCGCCTGCGACGGGGTGGGTGGCGCGGTCGTGGGGCGGGCCTGGCCGCCCCGACCCACCACCTCGCGGGTCGCGGTCTGGCGGGACAGCAACCGCAGATTTCGGTCGTACGCCTCAGCGGCGAGGCTCACCCGACCCCGGTCGACGTCCCGGTCGAAGGCGATCCGGTACTGCGCGGTGACCGTACGCCCCGGGCAGAGCGTGCCCGGGTCGAGCTGACGGTCGGTCAGCCGGGCCGCGTCACCCTCGGCGCGCACCTCCACCGGGAACGAACCGGTCTCCTCGATCCGGTCCACCCGCACCTGGTCCAGTCGCAACCCCTGCACACCCAGCACCAACGACCAGCGGACCTTGATGCAGTCGCCCTGATCGTCGCGGGACACCACAGCGGAGACCGTCGCCACCCGCCCACCGGCGGTGAACTGGTCCGGCAGGCCGCCGAGTTCGGTGGCGAACGCCGCGTGCGCCGGCGCGGCCATGGCGAAGTCCACCCCGGTGAGACATGCCAGTGCCACCCCGATCCGTAGCGTGTGACGCCACAGCCTCTTCACGATCCGTCCTCCCGTTGGTCGCCTCCATTGGCAACGCTAGGAGCGCGGGGAGCCACCCGGTAGACGGGCGTGTTCGCACGTACCGTGAAGCGAGATGCCCGATTTCACGTACGGTATTGAACCGCCTACGGATCACCCCCGACACGCCGAACACGGCGACGGTGGACAATCACCGGATGTCCGCGCTCTCCGCCGCCTTCGTCCGGCTGCACGCCCGGCTCACGCCCGTCGCCTTCGTACCCGAGGTGCGGTTGCACCAGGCGGACGAGCCGATCGGGTTGTGGGAGCTGACCGAGGGCGAGTTCCGTAGCGACCGGCCGCCACCGTTCTGGGCCTTCGCCTGGGCCGGCGGCCAGGGCCTGGCGCGCTACGTCACCGACCACCCGGAGACGGTCGCCGGCCGCCGGGTGCTCGACCTGGCCTCCGGCTCCGGCCTGGTGGCCATCGCCGCCGCCCGGGCCGGCGCGGCCGCCGTCCGCGCCGTGGAGATCGACGAACTGGCCGTCGCGGCGGTCGCGCTCAACGCCGAGGCCAACGGGGTACGCGTCGACGCCGAACTCGGCGACATCCTCGACGGCGACGCCCACGACGCCGAGGTGGTCCTGGCCGGCGACGTCTTCTACAGCGAGGCGATGGCCAACCGGGTGCTGCGGTTCCTGCTGCGCGCCACCCGGGCCGGGGCGTCGGTGCTGGTCGGTGACCCGGGTCGGGCTTTCCTGCCCCGGGAACGCTTCGACGAACTCGCCGCCTACCAGGTGCCGGTGAGCGAGGCGCTGGAGAGCGTACGGGTGAAGCGCACCACGGTGTGGCGGTTGCGCGCCGGGCGCCCGACGGCGGCCGACTAGCGTGACGCCGTGCTGTTCCGCAGCTGGGAACGGGCCCCGGCAGGTACCGGGGTCGGCCCCGCCCACTGGCCCGACGTGGCCCGGGTGGCCGACCACGTGGGCGTCGAGCACCTGCTGGTGACCCGGCACGCTCTGGTGCGGCAGGTGCTCACCGACCCCACGACGTTCCGACCCGACAACGCACTGGACGCGGTGACCCCGATGCCGGTGGCCGCGCTGCGGGTGCTCGCCGCCCACCGGTTCCGGCTGCCGCCGACGCTGGCCAACAACGGTGGTGCCACCCACCCGGAGATCCGCGCCCTGGTCGCCGCGGCGCTGCATCCGGCACGGGTGGCCGCCCAACAGGACTGGCTGGCCACGCTGGTCCGGCAGCGGATCGCCGAGCTGACCGCCGCCCTGGACACCGGCGCACGGGTCGACCTGCACGCGGGTCTCGCCGCCGACCTGCCGCTGCTGGTCCTGGCCCGGCTGGTCGACCTGCCCGACGCGCCCGTCACGGCGGTGAAGGAGTTCGCCCGCGCGGCGCTGGAACTCTTCTGGGCGCCGCTCGACGTCGACCGGCAGCAGGCGCTCGCCGCCGAGGTGGGGCGGTTCCACCGGCTGCTGCGGGAGTTCGCCGCCACCGGTGACGGTCTGGTCGCGTCCCTGCGCGCCGCCGGGCACCCGCCCGACGTGGTCGTCGGCGCGCTGTTCTTCCTGCTGGTCGCCGGGCAGGAGACCACCTCGCAGTTCCTCACCCTGCTGCTGCACCGACTCGCCGGTGAGCCGACGGTGCTCGCCGGGCTGCGCGACGGCTCGGTCGACGTGGCTGACGTGGTGGAGGAGGGGCTGCGACTGGAACCGCCGATCGTCACCTGGCGGCGGGTCGCCGCCGTGGACACCACGCTGGGCGGGACGGGGGTGCCGGCGGGCAGCAGTGTGGTGTTGTGGCTGGCCCGAGCCGGACGCGACCCATCGGTCGTGCAGTCGCCGGACGAGTTCCGGCCGGGGCAACCTGGGTCGCGCCGGCACCTGGCCTTCGGGGCGGGCGCGCACCGCTGCGTCGGCGACCAACTCGCCCGGATGGAAGCCGCCACGCTGGTGCGCGAGGCGGCGCCGCTGCTGACCGGGGTACGCGTGGTGCGCCCACCCCACTACCCCGACAATCTCACCTTCCGGATGCCCGACGCCTTCGTCGTCCGCCGCTGACCGGCACCGCCGCTCAGGTGGTCTCGTCGGCCCAGGCGCGCCAGTCGTCGAGCACGCCGTACAGCGCCGGGGTGAGCCAGCCCGGCGCCGAACGCCGGAACACTCCCGGGTCCATCGCTCCGGCGCCGGCTGGCAGCGCGCCGAGCAGATTTGGCAGCAGGTCGCTGAGGTTCGCCCAGTGCACCAGTTCCGGCTCGGTCGGCCAGGCGCCGATCACCACGCCCGCCGGCACGGCCCGCCGTTCGAGGGCCTCCAGGGTGAGCGCGGTGTGGTTGAGGGTGCCCAGGCCGGCCCGCGCCACCACCACCGCCGCGGCGCCGAGCGACACCGCCAGGTCGGCGACCGTCCACGGCTCACCGGAGGGCCGCAGGCCCATCGGTACGAGCAGCCCGCCCGCCCCCTCGACCAGCACCAGATCGTGCTTGTCGGCCTCGTCCCGCACCGCGTCCACCGCGTTGTACAGCTCCAGCGGTGGCAGTTCGGCCACCCGGGCGGCGGCCAGCGGCGCGAGCGGGTCCGGGAAGCTGGCGAGCGTACGGCCGGTCATCGGGGCGGCCAGCCGGGTGACCGTCTCGACGTCGGCGGGGTCGCCGGTGGCCGTACCGGTCTGGCCCGGTTTGACCACCGCGACCCGCAGCCCGGCCGCCTGCGCCGCAGCCGCTATCGCCGCGGTCACCACCGTCTTGCCGACCTCGGTGTCGGTGCCGGTGACCAGCACCGGCCCGCGCCACTGATCCGTCATGGCGCACACTCCACGATGACCTCCAGGGCGTGTTCGAAATCCCCCCGTGGCACCCCGGCGCTGATCGTCAGCCGCAGCCTCGACCGGCTGTCGGGGGTGGAGGGCGGGCGGAAACAGCCGACCGCCACCCCCCGGTCCCGGCAGGCGGCGGCCCACGCCGTCGCCGCCTCCGGGCTGGGCGCGGTGACCGAGACGACGGCGGCGTCGGCAGCGGAGACGTCCAGGCCGGCGGCGCGCAGCCGGCCGACCGTGCGGGCGGCCCGCTCGGCCAGTTCGGCGCGCCGGCCGGCACCGGAGCGGGCCAGCCCGACGGCGGCCCGCACCCCGGCCGCCACCACCGGCGGCAGGGCGGTGTCGTAGATGAAGGTCCGCGCGGTCTCCACCAGGTGCCGGACGAACTCGGCCGGGCCGGCCACCACACCACCGGCCCCGCCGAGCGCCTTGGACAGCGTCGCGGTGACCACCACGTCGGGTTCGCCGGTCAGCCCGGCCCCGGCCACCGCGCCGGCGCCGTCCGGGCCGACCACGCCCAGCGCGTGCGCGTCGTCGACGAGCAGCAACGCGCCGTGTTCGCGGGCGGTGGCGTGCAGTTGAGCCAGCGGGGCGAGGTCACCGTCGACGGAGAAGATCGACTCGGTGACCACCACCGCCGGCCGGCCCGGAGCGGCGGCGAGAGCGGCGGCGACCGCGGCCACGTCGGCGTGCGGTGTCACCACCGTCTCCGCACCGGAGATCCGGCAGCCGTCGATGAGGGAGGCGTGGTTGTGCGCGTCGGAGATCAGCAGCGTACGGGGACGCACCAGCGCGCGGACCGCACCGAGGTTGGCCAGGTACCCGGAGGAGAAGACGAGCGACCGGTCGGTGCCGAGCCAGTCCGCGAGTGTCTCCTCAAGGGTGTGGTGCACGTCGGTGGAGCCACGGACCAGCCGTGAGCCGGTCGCACCCAGCCCGTACGCGGAAAGGGCCTGCGCGGCGGCGGCGATCACCTCCGGGTGCCGGGCCAGCCCCAGGTAGTCGTTGCCGGCCAGGTCGATCACGCCGTCGGCGGCGGCGCGTGGGCGCAGCCGGCGGGTCAGCCCCGCCTTCGCCCGCAGCTCGGCGCGGCGGTCCAGTGCCGCCAGCCAGTCCGCCACCGCCACGTCCCTCCCCCGCCGGTTCCCGCCGTCAGGCGCTTCCGCCGGGCGAAGTTACCACCCGCCGGACCTGCCCCGGCGTGGCGTGGTGCGGCTCGCCGCACCACGCCGAGACCGCTCCGCGCCCACCGTCCGCGCTCGTTTACCGCCCGCGAAGGGGCCTTGTAGGGTACGTGCCATGCCAGAGATCCTCGACCAGGCCCGGGAGCAGGTGCTGCACAACGGCGTCGGCCTCGACGAGGCCGGTGTCCTCGCCGTGCTGAACCTGCCCGACGAGCACCTGTCCGCCACCCTCCAGCTCGCCCACGACGTGCGGATGCGCTGGTGCGGCCCGGAGGTCGAGGTCGAGGGCATCGTGTCGCTGAAGACCGGTGGCTGCCCGGAGGACTGCCACTTCTGTTCCCAGTCCGGCCTGTTCACCTCGCCGGTGCGGTCGGTGTGGCTGGACATTCCCTCGCTGGTCCAGGCGGCGAAGCAGACCGCCGCGACCGGGGCGACCGAGTTCTGCATCGTGGCCGCCGTGCGCGGGCCGGACGACCGGCTGATGAAGCAGATGCGGGAGGGCGTCGCCGCGATCAGGGCCGAGGTCGACATCCAGGTCGCCGCCTCGCTGGGCATGCTCACCCAGGAGCAGGTCGACGAGCTGGTCGACATGGGGGTGCACCGCTACAACCACAACCTGGAGACCTGCCGGTCGTACTTCCCGAACGTGGTCACCACGCACTCCTGGGAGGAGCGGTGGGAGACCCTGCGGATGGTCCGCGAATCCGGCATGGAGGTCTGCTGCGGCGGCATCCTCGGCCTCGGTGAGACCGTCGAGCAACGGGCGGAGTTCGCCGCGCAGCTGGCCGAGCTGGACCCGCACGAGGTGCCGCTGAACTTCCTCAACCCTCGGCCCGGCACGCCGCTGGGCGACCGCCCGGTGGTCGAGGGCAGGGACGCGCTGCGGGCCATCGCCGCGTTCCGGCTGGCCATGCCGCGCACCATCCTGCGGTACGCGGGCGGCCGGGAGATCACTCTGGGTGATCTCGGTACCCGCGACGGGCTGCTCGGCGGCATCAACGCCGTGATCGTCGGCAACTACCTGACCACTCTCGGCCGACCGGCCACTGATGACCTCAAGCTGCTCGACGAGCTGAAGATGCCGGTCAAGGCGCTGTCGGCGACCCTGTGACGGCAGCCGTGACGGGTCAGACCTGGTGCGACAGATGCGGGGAGGCGGCAGCGTCCGGCGCCCACGAGCAGTGTGCGGCGGCCCGTGCCCTGGAGCCGCCGCGGTACTGCGCCCGGTGCCGCCGCCGGATGAAGGTGCAGGTGCTGCCGGTCGGCTGGTCAGCGATCTGCGTGGAACACGGCGAGATTCGGAGCTGAGCGGATGCTGCGCGGCACGGCGGTGACCCTACGACCGGCGACGGCCGCCGACGTGCCCGCGCTGGCGAGGATCCGCGCCGAGCCCGAGGTACGCCGCTGGTGGCGCGGTGGCGACGACCTGGTCGCGGCCGTCGAGGCGGATCTCGCCGAGGAGAGCGTCTCGGTGTACGCGATCGAGCACGGCGACCGGGTCGTCGGCGCGATCCAGTGGCACGCCGAGGAGGACCCGGACTACCGGCACGCCGGCCTCGACATCTTCCTCGACCCCTCGGTGCGCGGCGCCGGGCTGGCCGGGGACGCCATCCGCGTGCTGATCCGGCACCTGATCGAGGTGCATGGTCACCACCGCTTCACCATCGACCCGGCGGCGGCGAACACCGCCGCCATCCGGGCGTACGCGAAGGTGGGGTTCCGGACCGTCGGCGTGATGCGCCGCTACGAACGTGGTGAGGACGGCCGCTGGCACGACGGCCTGCTGATGGACCTCCTCGCCGACGACCTGCGCTGACGCCGCCCGGGCGGACTCGTCCGGCGGAGCCCTGCCCTCCCCGACGCACGGCTCCTGACAGACCGTGAGGTCTGCCCCCTGCAGCCCACTCCACTCTGCTCCCTTTGCTCTGCTTCAACCGACGCAACACTCACCGACAGTGACGGCAATCGTCGCCTGCTTGGCTGCTGGCCAATGCGAAGCCCCTGCTCAGGCGCTATTGCGTAGGTTGAAGCAGAGCAAAGCGTGCGAAGTGAGGCAAAGGTCTGACGCCGCCTATGCCACGCAGAGCGAGCATCGCTCGCTGTGCGTGGCATGTCACCCAGGAACGGTCGTTCCTGGGTGACATGCCAGCGCGGCGCCTTACACCGGCCGGCCGGCGGCGACCGGGAGACCGGTACTCGTCTCAGCCGATGGTGCAGGTGGCGCCGTTGAGCGTGAACGTGGTGGGCTTCGGGTTGCTGCCGGTGTGCGTGCCGTTGAAGCCGATGCCGACCGACGCGCCCGGTGCCAGGTTGCCGTTGTACGACATGTTGGTGGCGGTCACCGCCGCACCGGTCTGGGCGTAGGTGGCCGACCAGCCCTGGCCGACCCGCTGCCCGGCGTTCGGGAAGCTGAACGCCAGTGTCCAGCCGTTGATCGCGGTCGTGCCGGTGTTGGTGATGGTGATGTTCGCGGTGAAGCCGGTGCTCCAGTCGTTGGTGCCGTAGGTGACCCGGCAGGGCGACGTGGGCAGCGGCGCCGAGGTGGTCACCATCACCGTCTGCGAGGGCGGCGAGGCGTTGCCGGCGGCGTCGATCGCGACCACGTAGAACGGGGTCGTGCTGTCCGGAGTCAAGCCGGTCAGCCGGTAGGTCGGCTCGGTGACCGTGTCGATCAGGGTGTCGACCAGGTACGAACGGTAGATCCGGTACCCGACGACGCCCACGTTGTCGGTCGACGGAGCCCAGGTCAGCGTCGCACCGGTCGAGGTGACGGCGGAGACCGTGGGCGTGCCCGGCGTGGTCGGTGGGACGGTGTCCCCCGTGTCCACGGCGGGAGTCGTCACGCTCAGCGACGGTGACGAGAAGGACGTGTTGCCGGCCCTGTCCCGGGCCACCACGCTGAACTCGTACGTCCGGGCCGGCAGCACGTCGATCGTCAGCGAGTTGGTGCTGGCGTTGCTCAACACGATCGCGTCGCTGCCGATTTGGCGGGTGCTGACGAGGTAGACGTCGATCCCGCTGCCGGAGTCGGTGGACGGTGCCCAGGTCAGGCTCACCGACCGGGAGGTGACCGAGGTGGCCACCGGGGTGCCGGGGGTGGTCGGCCGGGTGGTGTCGGGGGCGTCCGGCGCGGGCTCCGAACCCCACACCACCTCGCCCCCGGAGTAGAGCGGCACGTTGCGGTTCGGCCCGGCGGTGGCCTGGTACGACGGGTCGTTCGCCGGGTTCCAGGTGCCGCCCTCGGGCACACCGACCTTGAACTGCACCTCCATCCGGTGCTGCGACTGGCCGGCCGGGGCGATGGTGTGCCCGGTGCAGTCGACCTCGACGTACCAGAGATCGCCGCTGGCCTGACGGGCGGTGGTCGGTGCCGGGCAGCCCTGGGTGTAGCTGGAGGTCACCTGCACCGGGCCGGTGCCGTCGGGCCGGAAGTAGTAGCGGAACTTCGCGTCGGTCAGCGCCCGGGCCGGGAAGGCCGACTTGTTGTAGATGATCGCCTTGATGCCGGTGGCTCGGGTCTCGTTCTGCATGACCGTGGTCTCCACGGTCAGCTCGTCGATGTCGGGCTGCTCGGGGACCGGGAAGTTGGCCAGCGGGGTGCCGCCGTACTCCTGGGAGAGCCGGGCCAGCGCGGAGGTGAAGCCGGCGTTGTAGTCGGTGGCGACCTCGTTCATCACGTAGTCGGACCGGTTGTCGGTGTACGCGTCGTTCGGCGAGGACGGCCCGCCGACCAGCGCGCCGTAGAGGGTGTGCCGGGTCTCGGTGGGTACGGTCTGGCTGTCCCACCAGGAACCGTGCGCGGTGCGGTGGTGCGGATTCTTCGGCGGATTGGTGCCGAAGCCGATCACGTAGCTGGAGTTGCGGGGGTTGTCACCGAGCGCGTAGTTGATCTGCCGGACGGCGAAGTCGTGGTAGCGCGCCTTGCGGGTCGCGTCGGTGGTCTTGTCGCTGTAGACCAGTGCGGCGAACGCGGTGTTGGCGGCGTACCGCAGGGCACCCCACGAGTCGAGCACCGCCATCCCGCCGGGCGAGTACCGGACCCGTTCGCCGTTGACCCCGACGGTCCAGAAGTCCAGCCACCGGTTGGCGTCGTCGACGTACTTCTGCTTGCCGGTCAGGTTGGCCAGCAGCACGTACGCCCCGAACTGCTTGTTGTCCCAGGCGACGGTCCACTTGTACGAACGGGTGGTGGTCTGCGGCTCGGTACCGAGCTTGTCGTACTCGCTCTCCGCCTTGGCCAGGTACGCGGCGTCACCGGTGGCCCGGTACAGCCAGATCGCGCCCCAGACCAGTTCGTCCTGGTAGCCGCTCCAGGACCGGTAGAAGCTGGTCGCGTCGGTGATGCACTCGTGGTAGTTCTTCCGCACCGTGTCGGCGAAGGTGTAGAGCTGGCGCGCGTGGGTCAGCAGCTTGTCGGCGTACGCGGCGTCGGTGGGCCGGAACACCATGGACGAGGCGGCCATCGCGGCGGCGGTCTCCCCCGCCAGGTCCGCGCCGCCGCAGCTCGCGTCGATCTTGTACGCGGGCCGCGCCATCGGCATCACCTCGGCCGGTCCCCACCACTTGTGGTCGTCGTCGCCGTTGCCCACCTGTCCGTAGAGGACGTTCGGCGACGGGTGCGCCTTGACGAAGTAGTCGTTGACGTACCGCAGGTTGTTCAGCAGGTGGGTGAGCTGGCCGGAGGCGGCGTACCCGGACCGGTACTCGACCGCGCCCCAGGCCAGCATGGTGGCGCTGAACGCCATCGGGAAGCCGAACTTCACGTGGTCACCGGCGTCGTACCAGCCGCCGGTGAGGTCGACTCCGACGTCCGAGCCGTCACGGAGCGCCGAGTCGCCACGCCACGAGACGCGGTTCCAGTCCGGCAGTTTCCCGGACTGCTGCGCCTCGTAGAACAGCAGGGACTTCTGCAGCGCCTCCGCGTAGTTGAAGGCCGGTGCCGCGGCGGTGGTCGCGGCACCGTCGGTCGGCGCGGCGGCGGCACCGGTGGCGGGTACGCCGAGCGCGAGCGTGCCGCCGGCGGCGAGCGCGGTGACGGCCGCCAGCATCCGGCGGGGCCAGGGCTGGTCCGGCCGGTGTCGACGGCCGTGGGGACGGCCCGGCCGGGTCGGTTCGTGCATGCGACTACTCCTGTCGATGCGTGGTCGGCAGCACCGACGGAGGCGAGGCCAGGTCGGACGGAACGGGCTGCCGACAGTGGTGGCGAGGTGGCTCCAACAGGACCGGGAGCGCTCCCATGGATATCCAGCAATGTAATGCTCAGGTCACCGCTTTGTGAAGACCGACAACCAACCCGACGGCAGCCCGTCCACAGATCTGCGGTTGTGACACCGCGACACGGCTGCGGGCGTACTCACCAGTAACAAAGGGGTCTTCTTCACATCATCGACATCCGTCTATTGGCTTGCCGGGAAGTGCCAGGTGAATCCAGATCTTCGAGGCGGCGAACGCGCGTCCACTCAGGACGCTCGACGACGCGTCGCCCTGATATACGGACCGTACTGTTGCCGTCGCACTGGGCCGCAGGCGACAGTACGCGGCACCTGGCGGCACCCGTCGACGGCCGCTCCCCCGCCCACCTGAGGAGATCGCGATGGCTCTACGACTCGCCGACGGAACCTCCTGGTCCGACACTCTCGCCCGGGCGGTGGCCGCCGCCGCGGAGGCGTTCGACCACCCGGCCGACGGCACCGTCACGCTACGGAACCTGGTCGGCGGCGAGTGGCGCACCGGCGGCGCGCCGACGCCGGCGCGTACCCCGGTCGACAACAGTGTGCTCGTCAACCTGGCACGGCTGGACGCGGCGACCGCGCACGACGCGGTGACCCACGCCGCCACCGCCCACGCCACCTGGGCCGACACTCCGCTGGCCGAACGCCGGGCGCGGGTCATCGACGCGCTGGACGCCCTCACCGCCCACCGCGACCTGCTGGCCCTGCTGCTGGTCTGGGAGATCGGCAAGCCGTGGCGACTGGCCTGCGCCGACGTCGACCGCGCCCTCGACGGGGTGCGCTGGTACGTCGACGAGATCGACCGGATGCTCGCCGACGGCCGTACCCCGCTGCCCGGCCCGGTCAGCAACATCGCCTCGTGGAACTACCCGATGAGCGTGCTGGTGCACGCCGAACTGGTGCAGATGCTCGCCGGCAACGCGGTCATCGCCAAGACGCCGTCGCAGGGCGGCGCGGTCTGTCTGACCGTGGCGCATGCCCTGCTGCACCGCGCCGGGCTGCCCGCCACGCTGCTCTCCGGCAGCGGCGAGGCGCTGTCCGAGGTGCTGGTGCGGGCGCCCGAGATCGGCGCGGTGGCCTTCGTCGGTGGCCGCTCCAACGGAGGAAAGGTGGCCGCCGCCCTGCTCGACTCGAACAAGCGACATTTCATCGAGCAGGAGGGCCTCAACGCCTGGGGCGTGTGGAACTTCTCCCAGTGGGACCTGCTCGCCGCGCATCTCAGGAAGGGCTTCGAGTACGGCAAGCAGCGCTGCACCGCGTACCCCCGGTTCGTGGTCCAGCGGGATCTGGTCGACGAGTTCCTCGACATGTACCTGCCGGTGGTCCGCTCGGTCCGGTTCGGGCACCCGCTCGCGGTCGACGAGACCTGGCGGGCCGGCGACCCGCTGCCGGAGCTGGACTTCGGCCCGCTGATCAGCGCCGCCAAGGCCGACGAGTTGCACCGGAAGGTCGACGAGGCGGTACGCGGCGGCGCCGTTCCGTTGTACCGGGGCAAACTCGACTGCGCGCCGTTCCTGCCCGGGCAGGACACCTCGGCGTACGTCGCGCCGTCGGTGCTGCTCGCCCCGCCCGGCCGATCCCGGCTGATGCACGCCGAGCCGTTCGGCCCGGTCGACACCATCGTCGTGGTGGACACCACCGACGAGTTGCTGGCCCAGATGAACGCCTCCAACGGCGCGCTGGTGGCCTCCCTCGCCTGCGACGACACCGACGAGGCGGCGAAGCTGGCGGTCGACCTGCAGGCCTTCAAGGTGGGCGTCAACAAACCCCGCTCACGGGGCGACCGCCAGGAGCCGTTCGGCGGGCGGGGCGCCTCCTGGAAGGGTGCGTTCGTCGGCGGGGACCTGCTGGTCCAAGCCGTCACCGTGGGCGACGACGACCGCCTCTACGGCAACTTCCAGGACCGCACCGCCCTGCCGCCGAACCTCTGACCAGGGGTCGACCAGAAGCACGCGGTGGGCAGGACTCCCGCACCGGGAGCCCTGCCCACCTCACCGGCCTCCGCACCGGAGGTCGGTCGTCTGAGCCGTCAGCCGGCGGTTTCCGCCGTCGCCGGGGCCTCGGCGGCCAACGGCACGGTCATGGTCAGCAGGCCACCGTCCCGCTGGACGGTGGTCGGCCGGGACAACCGGCGCAGCGTACGCAGCATCGGGGTGTTGTCCGCCTGGACGTGCAGCACCATCGCCGCGTAGCCGGCCGACTCGGCCTGCCGGGTCAGCCGGCGTAGCAGCGTCGAACCGAGCCCACGGCGCTGCCAGTCGTCGCGTACCAGCAACGCCAGCTCGGCCTCGTCACCCTCGGCGAGCAGGTTGGCCATCGCGACGACCGACTCCGCCGCCCCGCCGGAGCCGGTCGTCGCGGCGACCAGGGTCAGCCCGCGGGCCGGCTCCAGCAGCCGGCGCAGTCGGGCCGGAGCGGGCAGACCCGCGCCGCCCAGGTAACGGCGCTGCCGGCTGCGCGCCGAGCAGGCCTGATGCAACTCGACCACCGCCGTCAGGTCGTCCGCGACGGCGGGACGTACGGTCAGTTCGGCACCGTCGGGCAGCACCACGGTGACCTGCTCGGTGCTGCGGCGGACGGCGGTGGCCCCCAGTTCGAGCAGTGCCTGGGCCCGGGCGTACTCGGCCGGGGTGAAGCTCGGCGCGAGCCGGCGCAGGGTGTACGACCCGCCGTTCGGGTCGGCCAGCAGCATCGTGTTGCCGTCGATCCCGGGGCGGGCCAGGGCGGGCGCGGCCCGCCAGGTCACCTCGTCGGCACCGAGCAGCGCCCGGAGCACCTCACCTGTGGCATCCGGATCGTGCACCAGCCGGGTCGCCAGCCCGAGCACCCGGGTCGGCTGGTCGGCCAGGCCACGCGCCTCACTGCGCGCCACCCAGCAGTCCCGCCCCCGGCCCCGTTCGACGGCGGCGAGCAGTCCCGCCTCGTCGAGGGTGTCCGGCGCGTCGACGAGGAAATCGTCGACGGCACCGTGCTCGGTGGTGTGCACCTGCACGGTGAGGATGTTGACTCCACGCAACGCGAGGCTCGCCGTGAGCACCGACAGGTAGCCCGGCCGGTCGTCCACGGTGGCTCGGATCCGCCACAGCGTCATCGTTGCCTCCCTTCGCCTGCCACCCTCGTCCGCGGCTGTTGCCGGTCGGTTGCCTCACCATGTCCAGCCGCGTCCGGCCCTGCGGTCTGCGTCACAGCCGGTCAGGGGTTGGCGCTCACCGGCGGGGTGCCCACCAGGTCGAGCCGGTCGCCGAGGATCACCGCACAGGCGCGGACCAACTGGGCGAGCCGGTCCACCTCGGTCGAGTGGAACGCGGCCGGCGTGAGCGTGTCGCTGTGCTCGCGGGAGACCACCAGGACCAACCCGGCCCGACCGAACGGCGCGACCGCGAAGTGACCGCCGTCGGGTGCGGTCATCGCCCGGGCGCGCAGCGGGGTCACCTCCGGCAGCTTCGGTGGCACCGGGGTACGCCAACTGGCGTGCCCGACCGTCGCACCGCCACCCCCGGTACGCGACGCCCAGTCGACCGGCACCACCGCGGCGACGGACCAGTCGGCAGCGAGCAGCCCGGGTACCGCGTCGACCAGGGTGGCCAGCCCGTCGGCCGGGTTCGCCGCGACCTGCGCCAGCAGTTCGGCGTCCTGGCCGGTGGTGGTGGGCGCGCCGATCGCCCGCCAGACCCCGTCCACCCGGACGCCGGGGATCGCCGCCAGACCGGCCAGCAGCCGTTCCACCCGGGCGGCGCCCGGCCACACCACCGTGAAGTCGTCGACCGCCCGCCCGCCGAGGCGTTCCAGCACGACCACCTGGACGATGTCCGCCCCGGACACGCCGAGGGTGCGCGCCACCTGACCGAGCGTGCCCGGACGGTCCGGCAGGGTGACCCGAACGCGCAGCAACATCTCAAACCCCTCCGCTCGGCGGGCCGACACGGTGGCCGGCAGGCTGATGCCAGCCTGGCAGTTGACCATTTCGTCCCTGTTGCGGCGGCATGTCCCGAGGGTCAAACCTGACCTTGACAAGCCGCCGGAGCTGCCATGGACTGTCCGGATGACCGAACCGACCGCCGGCTCGCCCGCCGGTCTGGATCTGGACCGGCTCGGCGGCTACCTGTCGGCGCACCGTCCCGATCTGGCCGCCGGCCCGCTACGGGCCGAGCTGATCGCCGGTGGCCGGTCGAACCTGACCTACCTGGTCCACGCCGGCGATCGCGACGTGGTGCTGCGTCGTCCACCGCTCGGGCACGTGCTGGCCACCGCGCACGACATGGCCCGGGAGTTCCGGGTCATCTCGGCGCTCGCCCCGACCGACGTCCCGGTGCCCGGCGCCCTGCTGCTCTGCACCGAGCCGGACGTGCTGGGGGCGCCCTTCTATCTGATGGAACGGGTGCCGGGTGAGGTATTCCGCAGCCGCGCCCGCACCGACCGGCTCACCGGCGAGCAGCGACACGGGCTGGCCATGACGATGATGGACACCCTGGCGGCGCTGCACACGGTCGAGCCGACCGCGGTCGGCCTGGCCGACTTCGGCCGCCCGGAGGGGTTCCTGGCCCGGCAGGTCCGCCGCTGGTCGGGGCAGCTCGACCGGTCCCGCAGCCGACCGCTGCCCGGCATCGACGAGCTGCGCGACCGGCTCGCCGCCACCGCGCCGGAGGGGGCCAACGCCGGTCGGATCGTGCACGGGGACTTCCGGCTGGACAACCTCCTCGCCACCGTCGACCCGGTGACGGTGACGGCGGTGCTGGACTGGGAGATGGCCACCCTCGGCGACCCGCTGGCCGATCTCGGGCTGCTGCTGACCTACTGGGACGTGCTCGGCGGCGGCGCTTTCTCCGAGGGCAATCCGGTCGCCGACGGCCTCGGGCCGCGCGCCGGCTTCCCCAGCGGCACCGAGCTGATCGACCGGTACGCCGGCCGCAGCGACGTCGACGTCGGTCCCCTGCACTGGCACGTCGCGCTGGGCTGCTTCAAACTCGCCGTCATCTGCGAGGGCATCCACTACCGGCACACCCTCGGCCAGACCCTCGGCGAGGGCTTCGACACCATCGGGGGCCTCGTCGCCCCGCTTGTCGCACACGGACTGACCGCGGTGAGGGAGACCTGATGGACTTCGCGTACGACGCCCGGACCGAGCAGCTGCGCACCGAGCTGACGGATTTCCTCGAGCAGCACGTCTACCCGGCCGAACCGGTGCACGCCGCCCAGGTCGCCGCGGCCGGTGACCCGTGGGCCCGCCCGCCGGTGATGGCCGAGCTGAAGGCCGAGGCACGCCGGCGCAACCTGTGGAACCTCTTCCTGCCCGATCCGCGCCACGGTGCCGGGCTGACGAACCTCCAGTACGCCCCACTGGCCGAGCTGACCGGACGCAGCCCGCACCTCGCGCCGGAGGCGCTCAACTGCGCCGCGCCCGACACCGGCAACATGGAACTGCTCGCCGAGTTCGGCTCCCCCGCCCAGCAGGAACGCTGGCTCACCCCGCTGCTGGCCGGCGAGATCCGCTCCGCGTTCTGCATGACCGAGCCCGACGTCGCCTCCTCCGACGCGACGAACATCGCCACGTCGATCCGCCACGACGGTGACCACTACGTCGTCGACGGCCGCAAGTGGTGGTCGTCCGGCGCGATGGACCCGGCCTGCGAGATCCTCATCGTGATGGGCAAGACCGACCCGGGCGCCGAGCGGCACCGGCAGCAGAGCATGATCCTGGTGCCCCGGGACACGCCGGGGGTCACCATCCGCCGGGGCATGCGGGTCTTCGGCTACAGCGACGCCTCGCACGGCGGGCACGCCGAGATCGACTTCGACGGTGTACGGGTGCCGGCGGAAAACCTTATCGGTGCCGAGGGGACCGGCTTCGCCATCGCGCAGGCCCGGCTCGGTCCGGGCCGGATCCACCACTGCATGCGACTGATCGGCATGGCCGAACGAGCGCTGGAGCTGCTCTGCCGCCGGACCGTCGAGCGGATCGCCTTCGGCCGCCCGCTCGCCGAACAGGGCGTGGTACGCGAGTGGATCGCCGAGGCCCGGGTCCGCGTCGAGCAGGCCCGGCTGCTGGTCCTCAAGACCGCCTGGCTGATGGACACCGTCGGCAACAAGGGCGCGCACACCGAGATCCAGGCCATCAAGATCGCCACGCCGGCGATGGCCGAGTGGGTCATCGACAAGGCCATCCAGGCGTACGGCGCCGCCGGGGTCAGCCAGGACACGCCGCTGGCCGCGCTCTGGTCCGCAGCTCGCACGCTGCGCCTCGCCGACGGCCCCGACGAGGTACACCGCAACAGCCTCGCCAAGCGTGAGCTACGCCGCTGGACCGCCCCCGCCTGAGCGCGGTCGCCCCATGCCGCCCGAGGCACCACCGCCTTGCCGGCACCGGTCAGCGCCAGACCCACATCCGGCGATTGCCCGAACATCACTCCCCGTGCACATCAGGCCGACCCCGACATACCAGGTTGCAGCCTTTGCTCTGCTTCAACCGACGCAACGCTCACGGTCCGCATACACGCGCGGCCGACAGTCAGCACCGGCCATCGCGTTACCACTGCTCAGACACCAGTGCGTGGGTTGAAGCAGAGCAAAGCGCGCAGGGTGGCAGGTGGGTGGGACGGCTGCTGGCCACGCAGTGTCAGAAACACGGAGAGCAAGCGAGCGCTGACCGCAATGGCGGCCGGCCGAGTACCCGCACCCTGCATCCCCGGGGTACGCAGATCAGGCGGACGCACGCTCGACGAACTCGGTGTCCAGGACGACGTGTGGGGTGAGGATCTCGTCGCCGCGGATGCGGTCGACCAGCAGCCGTGCCATCTGCCGGCCCATCTCCTCCACCGGCTGGAACACCGAGGTCAGTGGCGGGTTGGCCTGCCGGGCGATGGGCTCGTCGCCGAAGCCGACCACCGCCACGTCCTGCGGCACCCGGCGGCCGGCCTCCCGCAGCGACCGCATGGCACCGAAGGCCATCAGGTCGGCGGCCACGAACACGGCGTCCAGGTCAGGGCAGCGCTCCAGCAGCCCCCGCATGGCCGTCGCCCCGCTCTCCTCGCTGAAGTCGCCGTACGCGATCAGGTCGGGGTTGACGCCGAACCCGGCGGTGCGGACCGCGTCCCGGTAGCCGGACAACCGGGCCAGGCCGGCGCCCATGTCCTGCGGGCCGGCGATGGTGGCGATCCGCCGCCGTCCGCGGCTGGCGAGATACTCGACGGCCTGCCGCGCCCCGCCGGCGTTGTTGACGTCGACGAACGACACGGGCTGCGCCTCGGGATGCAGCATCCGCGCCGGCCGCCCGCCGAGCACGGTGGGCAGGCCACGCTCCTCCAGCAGGGTGGGCAGCGGATCGTCGTCGTGCAGCGACAACAGCAGTACGCCGTCGACGTGCTGGTTGGTCAGGTGGTGCTCGACCCGCTCCCGCTCCAGCGGCGACTGGGCCATGGCCAGCCAGAGCTGCAACGGCGTCTCCAGCAGGGCGGAGCTGATCCCCCGGACGATGCCGGCGAAGAACGGCTCGGCGAAGATCCGCTCACCGGACTCGCTGACCACCAGGGCCACCGAGTCGGTCCGCTGGGTGACGAGCGCCCGAGCGGCGCGGTTGGGTACGTACCCCAGCTCGGCAATGGCCTGCTGCACGGCGGCCCGGGCCTCCGGACTCACCTGCGGGGAGCCGTTGACCACGCGGGAGACCGTGCCACGGCCGACTCCGGCACGGGCGGCGACCGCGTCGAGCGTCGGCCGCCCGAGCGACCGGGTGCGCTGCGTTGTCATCGTCTGCTCCTCCGACGTCAGGCGGCCCCGGCACCTTCACCAGCGTCGGTGCCGGGCCGCCCGTTACTGGCTGGCCATCGCCCTATTGTGCGGCCAGACCGTTGCGTCGGATCACCTCCGCGTACCACCTGGCACTGGACTTGGGGATGCGGGTCTGCTTGTCGTAGTCGACGTAGATCATGCCGAACCGCTTCGTGTAGCCCCAGGCCCACTCGAAATTATCCATCAGCGACCAGGCGAAGTATCCCCGCAGGGGGACGCCCGCGCTGATCGCCTCGTGCGAGGCGCGCAGGTGAGCGTCGAAATAGGCGAGCCGGTCGACGTCGTCGACCCGACCGTCGACCACCTCGTCGACGAAGGCCGAGCCGTTCTCGGTCACGTAGAGCGGAAGGTCCGTGTACTCCTCGTGCACCCGGCGCAGGGTCTCCACCAGACCGGGAGCGTCGATCTCCCAGTCCATGTCGGTGACCGGCACCCCCCGGGTGACGAACCGGACGTCCTCGCTGCCCGGCCAGCAGGACTGCGCCCGCCAGTACGGTTCCGGCTCCTCGCCCGAGACCGGCGCGGCCACCACATGCCGGCTGTAGTAGTTGACGCCCACCACGTCCAGCGGCGTGGAGATGGTGGCCAGGTCACCGTCGTGGACGTGGCCGAAGTCGGTCACCTTCACCAGGTCGGCCACCAGGTCGTCGGGGTACGCGCCGCGCAGGATCGGATCGAGGAAGAACCGGTTGGCCAGGGCGTCGATCCGCCGGGCCGCGTCGACGTCGGCCGGCGAGTCGCTGGCCGGGGTGACCGGGTACAGGTTGACGGTCACCCCGAGCTGTGCCTGCGGCACCGCCGTACGCAGCGCCTGCACCGCGAGCCCGTGCCCGAGCATCAGGTGGTGTCCGGCGCGGACCGCGTCGGCCCCGTCGGAGCGGCCCGGAGCGTGCACCCCGGAGCCGTAACCGAGGAAGGCCGAGCACCACGGCTCGTTGAGCGTGGTCCAGTACTTCACCCGGTCACCCAGGGCGTCGGCCACGAGCAGGGAGTAGTCGGCGAACCGGGCAGCGGTGTCCCGGGCCGGCCAGCCCCCGGCGTCCTCCAACTCCTGCGGCAGATCCCAGTGGTAGAGGGTGAGCCAGGGCTCGATCCCGTTGGCCAACAGCTCGTCGACCAGCCGCTGGTAGAAGTCGAGCCCTTCGGCGTTCGCCGGACCCGACCCGCCCGGCTGCACCCGCGGCCAGGACACCGAGAACCGGTACGACTTCAACCCCAGCTCGGCCATCAGCCGGACGTCGTCGCTGAGCCGGTGGTAGTGGTCGCAGGCGACGTCGCCGGTGTGCCCGGCGACCGTCCGGCCCTCGGTGTGGCTGAAGGTGTCCCAGATCGACGCGGTCCGACCGCCCTCGTTCGCCGCGCCCTCGATCTGGTACGCGGCGGTCGCCGCGCCCCAGAGGAAGCCGGGCGGGAAGGTCAGCGGCGGACGCTCGTCGAGGACGCCGACGGCGGGCGGGGTGGCGGGGTTGCTCACGACTTGACTGCACCTTCCATGATCCCGCCGATGATCTGGCGGCCGAAGAGGAGAAAGACGAGCACCAGCGGGATGGTGCCGACCGCCGTAGCGGCGAAGACCTGGGAGTAGTCCGTGTAGTAGGCGTACGAGAGGAAGGAGAGCGAGACCTGCAGGGTCGGGTTCTCCGGGGTGAGGATCGCGTACGGCCAGAGGAAGGAGTTCCAGGTCTCCATGAAGGTCAGCAGACCGAGCACGCCGGCCGCCGGACGCAGCGCGGGCAGCACGATGTTCCAGTAGATCCGGAACGTGCTGGCACCGTCGACCCGACCGGCCTCGATCAGCTCGTCGGAGATCGCCTGGCTGGCGTACTGCCGCATCATGAACACGCCGAAGGCGCTCACCAGGAACGGCACGGTCACCGCGTAGAGGGTGTCGTACCACCCCAGCGACTGCATCATGCTCCAGAGCGGGATGAGGCCCATCTGGGTCGGGATCATCATGGTGACGATGATCGCCAGCAGCAGCACGTTGCGACCGCGGAAGCGCAGCTTCGCGAAGGCGAAGCCGGCCAGGGAGCCGGTCAGCACCACCGACACGGTGACCACCGAGGAGACGATGATCGAGTTCATCAGGCCCTTGAGGAAGTTGGCCGCGTCGTTGTCGAGCACCCGACCGAAGTTGTCACCGAACGCGCCGGCCGGGGTCATCGGCGGTGGCACGTCGTTGATGGACTCCAGGCTGCGGGTGCCGATCACGATCATGTAGTAGAAGGGGTAGATCGACAGCAGCGCCGCCAGGACGAGCGCCATGTAGGTGAGTGGACTGGTGCGCCACAGGCGCTTTGAAGCCGAGATCATCGATCTCTCCTCACTTGGCCGCGCGGCGGACGAGTACGAAGTTGATCAGCGACACGAAGACGATGATCATGAAGATGGCCCAGGCCACCGCGGCACCGTAACCTGCGGTACTCAGGTTGTAGATGCCCTTCTCGTACATGTACATGGCCAGCGTCTGGAACTCCCGCTGGTTACCGCCGATGATGCTGCCGTTCGCGAAGAGCAGCGGCTCGGTGAACAGCTGCATGCCGCCGATCGTGGAGAGGATGACCACGAAGATGAAGGTGGGCTTGAGCATCGGCAGGGTGATCTGCCAGAACTGCCGCCACGGGCTGGCCCCGTCGATCGCGGCCGCCTCGTACAGGTCCTTCGGGATGGCCTGCATGCCGGCGAGCAGGATCAGGGTGTTGTAGCCGGTCCACCGCCAGTTGACCATCGTGGCGATCGCGGTCCAGGAACTCCACTCCTGGGCACGCCAGTCGATCTGGTCCACCCCGACGAGGCCGAGCAGCCAGTTGAACAGGCCGAAGTCGCGCTGGAACAGCATGCCGAAGACGATCGCGACGGCGGCCACCGACACCACGTTCGGCACGAAGATGGCCATCCGGAAGAAGGTCTTGGCGCGCAGCAGGGTCTGGTTCAGCAGGTTCGCCAGGAACAGTGCCATCAGCAGCTGCGGGATGGTCGACAGGGCGAAGATGCCGAACGTGTTGACCAGCGCGTTCCAGAAGTACTCGTCGGAGAACAACGCGGTGTAGTTGTCGAACCCGATGAACGTGTGCTCGCCGACCATGTCCCAGTCGTGCAGGGACATCCAGGCGGTGCGCAGCATCGGGTACAGCCCGAAGGCTCCGAAGATCAGGAAGAACGGCGCTATGTAGAGGTACGGGGAGTACTTGAGATCCAGGCGGTTGAACAGATAGCCCCGCCGACGTCGGGCGGGGACGTCGGGAGGTGGTGCTGCTGGCGACGGCGGCGCCGTCGTGGCCGACACGCTCATGAGTTATTCCTTTTCCAGCGAGGCCCGGGGGCCCTCGCGCAGAGTGCTGCGCGGTGGGGACCGACCGGTGGCGTCCGGGTAGTCCCGAACGCCACCGGAGGGGAATCACTCAGAAGACGCCCTGGGTCTGCGCGTCCTTGGTGAACTGCTCCCAGGCCGCATCCTTACTGGCCTGCCCGTTCTCGAACGCCCGCATCGCCGGCTCGAACGCGTTCTCCTTGACCGCCTGGTGCTTCGGGCCCAGGTGGATCGGCTCGATCTGGGCGACGCTCTCGCCGAAGATCTTGCCGGTCGGCGCGTTGCTGAAGTACTCGTTGGTGTAGTTGAGGAAGGCCTCGTCCTTCAGCGCCTCCAGGTTGGTGGGCAGCGGGCCCTTGGCCTTGAAGGCCTCCACCTGGCTGGTGGCGTTGGTCAGGAACTGGGCGAGCTTCGCCGCCTCCTCCGGGTAGTTGCTCTGCTCCGGCACGGCCAGCCACGAGCCGCCCCAGTTGCCGCCACCGCCCGGCACGGCCGCCACATCCCACTTGCCCTTGTTGGCCTCACCGGAGTTGTCCGCGACGATGCCGAGCATCCAGGACGGGCAGAAGGTGGCCGCGAAGGTGCCCTGCTTGAAGCCGCCGGACCACTCGGGCGACCAGGTGGACGCCTTGGCGGAGATGTCCACCATCGAGGTGGCGGTGTCCCAGGCAGCCTTCACCGCGGGGCTGGAGTCCGCGATGATGTTGTTCTCCTTGTCGTAGAACAGGTCGCTGCCCTGCTGGAACAGCACGCCGTTGGAGACGGCGGTGATCGAGTCGATGAACGCCTTGCCGGTGGCCTGCTTGTACTTCTGGCCAGCCTGGTGGAAGCCGTTCCAGTCCGGCCACAGCGCCGAGACCGCGTCCCGCTCGGTGGGCAGGCCGGCGGCCTCGAACAGGTCCTTGCGGTAGCAGACCGCGAGGCTGCCGACGTCGGTCGGCAGGCCGATCAGCCGGCCGTCCGGCGCCTTGCCCAGCTCCCACTTCCAGGGCAGGTAGTCGTCGGAGATCTCGGACGACACCAGCGGAGTCAGGTCGGCCCAGTTGCGCGGGTTGGCCTTGAACTCGTTGAGGATGCCCTCTTCCAGGGCGGTCACGTCGGCCGCGCCCTTGCCGGTGGCGAGGTAACGGACCAGCTTCGGCCGGTACTCGCCGAGCTGGGCGGTCTTGCGCAGCTCGACCTTGATGCCGGTCTGCTGCTCGTACTGCTTGACGAGCTCGTCGTAACCCATTTCGCCGAAGGTGTCGACGACCAGCTTCGCGGGCTTCTCGCCCTCGGCCGGCGTGTCGTCGTCGTTGCCGCAGGCCGCGAGCCCGCCGATGGCGGTGATCGCGGCCAGGGTGGCTGCCGCCATGCGGGAACGCCGCGTGGTGAGGCTCATCCTGACCCCTCTTTCGATGGTGAGGCTGCTTTTGTCTGTGGTGGGGGGTGCCGCAGCGCCTGCCGGCACCGGCTGCGTCAGCCGGCGTCGGCGCCCAAGCGCGCGCCATTGTGATCCACGCCTCTTGGGAACGCTCCCATGAGATTGCCGGCAGGTGTCGGGAGTGTCAATAGTCCAGTGGGAGCGATCCCAGATCGTTACCACGCAGCTCGTTTGACCGGGCAACCAATCGGGAATGACCGATAGGTTGTGCACAGACAACGGTCGATGGAGTCGTTGCAGTCAGCAGAGACGACGCAGCAGGGTGTCGACCCGACCGGCGTCGAAGCCCGCCGGGTCGAAGGCGGCACCGACCCAGTCCCGCATCGTCCGATGCTCCGGATGACCCGGCTCGGCCAACGCGGCGAGCAGCTGCCGATAGCCCTGCGGGCCGCCGACGTCCTCCGGCGGACCGGCCCGCTCCCCGTCGAGGCAGCTCGGATAGCGTTCGTCCGCCTCGGCGCCGAAGACGTCCTCCACCAGCAGGTCGTGCTCCCACCAGTCGCCGAAGTCGTACGTGTAGTGGAACCGGCTGCCCTTGCCGACCACCGCGTCCAACCGCACGTCCAACTCGTCGTGCAGGGCCAGCTCGCCGTCGGGGTCGGGTTCGCCGTACTGCACGCCGTCGATCTCGAACGAGTGCAGGTGGCAGTCCCGCCAGCCCATCACGTGCTGCACCACCCGGTGCAGCCGGTCCAGGGTGTAGCCGCCGGGTACCAGCACCCGACGCCAGATCGCCGGACGAACCCCGGACAGGGACATCCTCAGCTGGAAGATCTGACGCGGCATGGGTGTCCCATCCTCCCTCGGCATAGGCTGCGAGCATGATCTGCCGAGCGTGCCGGGCGCGGCGGCACGACGACTGCCCGGGCCGGAACTGGTGCGACTGCCAGCACCGTACCCCCCGACCGACCCCTCCCGTCACCGGTCCGGCCGGCGAATGAGCGACAGCGCGCCGATTTCCGTCCTCTGGCCGGATCCATCGCCCGGGCCGGTGGACGACGACACGCTCATCGCCAGATACGCCCGCGCCGACCGGCCGCACCTGCGGATGAACTTCGTGACCAGCGTCGACGGCGCGGTCAGTCTCGACGGTTACTCGGCCGGGCTGTCCGGCGCGTCCGACAAGCGGGTCTTCGGGCTGCTCCGGATGCTCTGCGACGCACTGCTGGTGGCCGCCGGCACGCTGCGCCACGAGAGATACCGGGCGATCCGGCTCGACGAGCGACGCCGGGCCTGGCGACGCGCGCACGGGCTGACCGAGTACCCGACCCTGGTCGTGGTCTCCGGCTCGCTGAACCTCGATCCGGCCCAGGCCGCCTTCGCCGACGCACCGGTACGCCCCGTGGTGCTCACCCACCGGAACGCGGCGGCACCGCCCGGCCTGACCGACGTGGCCGACCTGGTACGCCACGGTGACGACCGGGTCGACCTGGTCGCCGGGCTGGCCGAACTGCACCGACGCGGACTCGGTCAACTGCTCTGCGAGGGCGGACCGCACCTGTTCGGCGCCCTCACCGCCGCCGACCTGGTCGACGAGGTGTGCCTCTCGATCGCGCCGCTGGCCGCCGGGGCCGGGCCCGGCCGGATCACCGCCGGCGCCCCGAGTCCCGCCCGGAGCCTGCCGCTGCGGCACGTGCTCCGCGCCGACGACGGCACCCTGCTGCTCCGCCACGCCCGGCACTGACGGGCGACCCGCACGCCGTTACCGAAAAGACCGCGAGACCGCAGGTCAGCTCACTAGCGTAGACCGGTGTCGGGGGGCTGGGACGGGGCGTACGAGGTGGTCGAGCTGCGGGTCCACGGCGTTTCGGGAGCCGCCGCCGAGACACTGCTCGACCATCCGGTGGTGACCAGGGTCGCCGGTGACGACAACGCCGGCTTCTACCGTCCCCGGCCCGGCTTCGGCGTCAGCGACCGGCCGCAGGCCCTGCGGGTCGAGGCGTACCGGTGGGGGGCGCTGACCGCCGGCGGCGCCGTGCGTACCCTCTCGCTGCTCTTCCTGCTGCCGTTCATGCTCGTCAACCTCGCGGTGTGGACGCGGCCGGCGACCGGTGGGGCCGGCGGCGTGATCGGTCCGCTGTGCCGGGTGCTCGCCGCCACCCTGACCGCCGCGTTCATGCTCTCCGTGGTCGGCGTGACCGTCGACATCGTCGGCTGGCAGTGCGTTCCCTACCAGCCCTGCCTGCGTGGTCGCGGCTATCTGTCCTGGCTCGCCCACCTGCCGCTCGGGCCTCGCCTGGCGCTGCTCGCCCTGGTGCCGATCGGTGCCCTGCGGCTGCTCTGGTGGCTCGGCGAACGGTCGGCCCGGGTGTTCGAGGCGTTCCCGGCCGCCCGTGGGCAGGACCGCACCAGCGGCGGAGAGGACCGCGTCGACAGCCCGGGCTTCTGGAACGACGCACTCGTGGTGCACCGGTTGCGCGCCATCCACGTCGCGGTCGGGCTCGGTGTGCTCGACGCGAGCCTGCTCGCCGCGCCGGTGCATCGTCATCCCACGCCGGTCGCGTACCTGCTCTTCGGCGCGTCCTGGGTGTTGCTGGCGGCCGGTGTCGTCCTGCTCCTGCGTCCCGCGCGCGCCGCGCCGGACGGCCAGGGCCGGGGACCGGTCGACCTGCGCGGCATCCGGCCACTGCGGATCGGTGCGCTCACGCTCACCGTACTCACGCTGCTCTACAGCGCGGTGCCGGTGGAGCCGGAGCCCCCGCACGGCCAGTTGCCCGGATACGAGGGCGCGGTGGCCGGCCTGGTGGCGGTCCAGGCCGTGCTGCTCGGCGCGCTCGTGGCGGCCACGCTGCACCAGCGGCGGCGTAGCCGCGCCGTCGGCTCGTCCTGGCTGAGCGGGCTCGCGACGCCGATCTTCGCCGCCACGTCCATCGCCGTCTCGTACGGGTTCGCCGCCGCCCTCGTCTACCGGATCGCGGACCTGCTCGACCGCGGCGACATCCCGAATCCGGCCCGACTGGACCGGTCCGGCGCGCCGCCCCTGGAGCCACCGGTCTCCTACCGCTGGGCGGCCCTGGCCGGCCTGGTCACCGTCCTGGTCGTGGCCGCGACGACGCTCTGGCGCATCCAGGTGTCCCGGCGGCAGCGCCGCCGGATGGCCGAGGAGATCGTCCGACGCGACTTCCCCGACCCACCGCCGGAGGCACTGCCCCGACGCGCCGCCGTCCGGGAGATCGTCGCCCGGTCCGCGATCGCCGAGCATCTGGGGCCGGTGCTCACCGTGTTCCTGGTGCTGTCGGTGGTCGGCGTCACGGTCGTCGCCCTGGACCTGATCGGCATCGGACCGTCGGAGCTGAGCCGACGGCTGGCCGGCACCGACGGCGAGGCGGCCACGGACCTGGCCCTCGCGACCGATGTGGGTATCTACGTCATCGGCCTGGTCGGGCTCGGCATCGTGGTGCTCGGGCTGTTCTCCTACCGCTCCGAGGAGACCCGGCGCACGGTGGCGGCGATCTGGGACCTCGGCACGTTCTGGCCGCGTACGGTGCACCCGTTCGCGCCACCCTGCTACGCCGAGCGGGCGGTACCGGAGCTGGCCAAGCGGGTCGCCGCGCTGGCCGACCAGGGCGGGGTGATCCTCTCCGGGCACAGTCACGGTTCGGTGCTGGCCGCCGCCACCCTGCTCCAACTGCCGTCCCGGGTGCTGCCCCGGGTGGCGCTGCTGACCCACGGCAGCCCGCTGCACCGGGTGTACGCGCGCCTGTGCCCGGCCTTCTTCGGCAGCCCTGTCCTGACCGAGCTGGGCGAACGGATCGGTTGGCGCTGGGTGAACCTGTGGCGGGACACCGACTCGATCGGCGGACCGATCTTCTCGGCCCACCGCCCCGGCCAACGGCCGCGGGTCACCGGGCCCGCCGGCACCGTCGACCGGCGGCTGCGCGATCCCCGTGGCATCACCGTGCCGCCCGACGACACCGTCCCACCCCCGGTGAACCGGCACTGGCCGTACCACACCGACGAGGCGTACGAGGCGGCCGTGCGGGACCTGGCCGGGCGGTTGCGGGCGGCAGCCGGCACGAGCCCGGGCCCGACGGCCTGACGCTCGACGAGCCGCCCTTCACAGCCCGGACACCCGCCGTCAGAGTCCCGTCGCCGTGCGCGATCGGCACGGTGTCGTTACGTGGCCTGCGCCGCGTCGCGTGGCGGCCTGTCGTACTCCTCCGGCAGGATGCAGGGCGTGTGTGCCGACCGCGACGACCGACCGAGCGGAGTAGCCCGATGATCGACCAGGGGTTCGACGGCCCGGGCGAGGGGGTGGGCCGGGTGCTGGGCACCGCCGACGCCACTCCCCTGCAGTTCTGGACGGCGGTCGCCCCGGGCAGCTATCTCCAGCTCGACGACGTGGTGGTGACCCGGCGGGAGTTGCCCGACCGGGAGCCGGTGACCATCGCCGGAGTGGTCACCCAGGTCCGGGCGCGGCACGAGGGCGCGCAGTTCGACTCCGACGTGTTCGCCATCGCCGACGGCACGCTGCCGGCGCAGGTGCAGGAGGCCGCCGAGATCACCACCACCCGGGTGGATCCCGAGTTCTACGTGCCGCCGCAGCCGGGTGCCGTGGTGCACCGGGCCGAGGGCGACGCCCGCGCCCGGGCCCTGCACTTCGACCGGATGGAACGGCGCATCCCGATGGGCACCGGCCGCGACGGTGTGCCGGTCTACCTCAACGCCGACTTCCTCGACGGCAGTCGGGGCGCGCACGTGTCGATCTCCGGCATCTCCGGGGTGGCCACCAAGACCAGCTTCGCCACCTTTCTTCTCTACTCGGTGTTCCGCTCCGGCCAACTCGGCGGCGACGCGGTGAACGCCAAAGCGTTGATCTTCAACGTGAAGGGTGAGGACCTGCTCTTCCTCGACCACCCGAACGCCCGGCTCGACGATCCGACCCGGGCCGCGTACGCCCGGCTCGGCCTGGCCGCGGACGCCTTCCCCGACGTGCGGGTCTACGCGCCGCCCCGGGTCGGTGACTCGTCCGGCACACCGGACGTGAGCAGTCGGCTCACCGGGGTCGACAGCTTCTACTGGACACTCACCGAGTTCTGCGCGGACCGCCTGCTGCCGTACGTCTTCGCCGACGCCGACGACGAACGTCAGCAGTACACGATGGTGGTCCACTCCGTCGCCGCCCACCTGGCCCGGTACGCCCAGCCCGCCGACGGCGGCGTCAGCATCGACGGTGTCCGGCTGGGCAGCTACGGCGACCTGGTCGACCACGTCGTCGAGCAGCTCAGCGACGACGAGACGCGCGGTGACTGGGCGGGCAGCGCGGTCGGGTTGGGCACGGTGAACGCGTTCGCCCGCCGGCTGATCGGCAGCAAGAAGGACCTGTCCCGGCTGATCCGCGGCGATCTGGCCACCCGCCGTCCGCACAGCATCAACACCTCGGAGTCCGCCCAGGTCACCGTCGTCGACCTGCACAACCTGCCGGACCGGGCGCAACGTTTCGTGGTCGGCGTGACGCTCAAGACCGAGTTCGAGCGCAAGGAGAAGGCCGGCACCGCCAAACCGCTGCTGTTCGTGGTGCTCGACGAGCTGAACAAGTACGCCCCCCGGGAGGGCTCCTCCCCGATCAAGGAGGTGCTGCTCGACATCGCCGAGCGGGGCCGCTCCCTCGGGGTGATCCTGATCGGCGCGCAACAGACCGCGAGCGAGGTGGAGCGGCGGATCGTCACCAACTCCGCCATCCGGGTGGTGGGCCGGCTGGATCCGGCCGAGGCGTCCCGCCCGGAGTACGGATTCCTCCCACCCGCCCAGCGGCAGCGCGCGCTGCTGGCCAAGCCGGGCACGATGTTCGTCAACCAGCCGGACATCCCGGTGCCACTGTGTCTGGAGTTCCCGTTCCCCGCCTGGGCGACCCGGGTCTCCGAGGCGGGAGCCGCGCCGTCGCAGACCCTGCGGTCGATCACCCAGTCCGCCGACCCGTTCGCGGTCGTCGGCTCCGGCGGCGGCACCGACGACGACATCCCGTTCTAGCCCGGGGGTAACAGCATGAAGATCCTGCACACCTCCGACTGGCACGTGGGAAAGGTCCTCAAGGGACAGTCGCGGGCCGAGGAGCACAAGCAGGTGCTGGCCGGGGTCATCGAGATCGCCCGGCGGGAACGGCCCGACCTGGTCGTCATCGCCGGTGACCTCTACGACACGGCGGCACCGACCCCGGAGGCGACCCGCCTGGTCACCCGGGCGTTGACCGCGCTGCGCCGCACCGGCGCGGACGTGGTGGCGATCGGCGGCAACCACGACAACGGTCCGGCCCTGGACGCGCTGCGCCCGTGGGCCGAGGCCGCCGGCATCACCCTGCGCGGCGGCGTACGCGAGGATCCGGCCGAGCACGTCATCGACGGCACCACAGCCGACGGGGAACGCTGGCGGCTGGCCGCGTTGCCGTTCCTGTCCCAGCGCTACGCGGTCCGGGCGGTGGAGATGTACGAGCTGACCGCCGCCGAGACCACCCAGACGTACGCCGACCACCTGGGCCGGATCCTGGCCCGGTTGACCGAGGGTTTCGACGAGCCGGACCGGGTGCACCTGGTCACCGCCCACCTCACGGTGGTCGGCGCGGCCACCGGCGGCGGCGAGCGGGACGCCCACACCATCATGGGTTACGCGGTGCCCGCCTCGGTCTTCCCCGGCACCGCGCACTACGTGGCGCTCGGGCACCTGCACCGCGCCCAGCGGGTGCCGGGGCCGTGCCCGATCCGCTACAGCGGCGCCCCGCTCGCGGTGGACTTCGGCGAGCAGGAGAACGTCCCGGCGGTGACCCTGGTCGAGGTCACCGCGACCACGGCGGCGCGGATCCGCGAGGAGCCGGTGACCGCGGCGACCGCGTTGCGCACCGTACGCGGCACCCTCGCCCAGCTCGCCGAGATCACCCCGCCGGAGGGCTGGCTGCGGGTCTACGTGCGCGAACAGCCCCGCGCCGGTCTGCGTGAAGAGGTGCAGCAACTGCTTCCCCGGGCCCTGGAGATCCGCATCGACCCGGAGCTGGTGCCGGCGCCCGGCACCGGCACCCGGGTGGCGCAGCGCTCCGGCCGCTCGCCCCGGCAGTTGTTCGCCGACTACCTGGACAGCCGGGGGCATGTCGACGAGGGCGTCCGGGAACTCTTCGACGAACTGCTCGAAGAGGTCGATCACTGATGCGGCCGATGCGACTGGACCTGGCCGGTTTCACCGTCTTCCGCGACGCCACCACGATCGACTTCACCGACGCGGACTTCTTCGCCCTGGTCGGGCCGACCGGTTCGGGCAAGTCGACGGTGCTCGACGCGATCTGCTTCGCGCTGTACGGCACGGTGCCCCGCTGGGGCGGCACCCGTGGGCTGGGCAACGCGCTCGCGCCGTCGGCCACCGAGGCGCGGGTCCGGCTGGTCTTCGAGTCCGGCGGTGCGCGCTACGTCGCCACCCGGGTGGTGCGTCGGGACAGCCGGGGCAACGTCAAGACCGCCGGCGCCGGGTTGCAGCTGATGCCGGAGGGGTTCGACGTCACCAAACTGGACACCGGGCTCAGTCCGGAGGATCTCGGCGAGGTGGTGGCCGGCACCCCGGCGGAGATGGACGCGGCCGTGCTGGCGGCGGTCGGCCTGCCGTACGAGCAGTTCACCAGCTGTGTGGTGCTGCCGCAGGGCCAGTTCGCCGATTTCCTGCACGCCCGTCCGGCCACCCGGCAGCAGATCCTGGTCAACCTGCTCGGTCTCGGCGTGTACGAGCAGGTGCAGCAGCGGGCCACGACCCGGGCCGGGCTGGCGGAGGCGAAGCTGGAGGCGGTCGACCAGTTGCTCGCCGGGCTGTCCGACGTCGACGACGACGCACTGGCGCAGGCCGCCGGTCAGGTCGACCGGATGCGGGAGCTGGCCGGGTCGGTGACCGCCGCCGTACCGGAGCTGGAGGCAGCGCGCACGACGGTGCGGGAGGCCAACGCGGCGCTGGCCACGCTCGACGCCGAACTGGCCGCGTTGGCCGAGGTCCGGGCACCGGACGGGGTGGCCGAGGTGGCCCGGGCGGTCACGGCGACCCGGGCCGAGTCCGACGCGGCGGCGGCCGCGGTGTCGCTGGCCGAGGAACGCGAGGAGAAGCTGCGCGGCGAGCTGGCCGCCGCCGGCGACGAAAGCGCCCTGCGGATGCTGCTGCGGGCGTACGCCGACCGGGAGCAGCTGTCCGCCCAGGCGGAGCAGGTGCGGGCCGGAATGGAGGCGGCCGGCGTCGAGCACGACGCGGCGGTGCGGGCGCTGACCGGGGCGCAGGCGGCGGCCGAGCGCGCCGAGGCGGAGTTGGCGGTGGCGTTCCAGGCGCACGAGGACGCGAAGACCGCCGACCAGGCGACGGCGTTGCGGGCCCACCTCAGCGACGGGGACGCCTGCCCGGTGTGCGAGCAGCCGGTGGCCCGGGTACCGACGGTGCCGGCCGGCTCGGCGGTGGCCCGGGCGGTAAAGGCCGGCAAGGCGGCCCGGGCGGCGAGCGAAGCGGCCCGGAAGCTCGTCACCGAGCGCGACGCTGCCGCACGTGACCTGGAACGGGTGCTGCTGCGCGCCCGCGCCGAACATGACGGCCTGCGGGCCCGACTGGCCGAGCTGGACGAGCGGCTGACCGGTGCGGCCACCGCCGAGGCGCTGCGGGCGCGGCTGGCGGAGCTGGCCCGGCTGCGGCAGGGGCTGGACGAGGCGACCACGGCGCTGCGGGCGGGCCGGGACGCCGCCCGGCAGGCCCGGGCAGCGGTCGAGGCGGCGCAGGACCGGCTCCGGACGGCATGGCGGCGCTTCGACGGCGCCCGTGACGCGGTCGCCCGGTTCGGACCGCCGGCCACCGACCGCGACGACGTCGCCGCCGCCTGGGCCACGTTGGCCGAGTGGGCACGGGAGCAGGCACGGCACCGCCGGTCGGAGCGGGACGGGCTGGCCGGTGCGGTGGTCGAGGCGGAGACGGCGGCCGGTGCGGCGGCGGACCGCATCGCGGGCATCTTCGTCGACGCCGGGCTGCCCGCCCCGGACGATCCGGTCCGCGCCGCCGCCGTCGCCGTGGAGCGGGCCGAGGCCGAGCTGCGCCGGTTGACCGAGCGACGCGAGCAGGCGGCAGCGCTGCGCGAGCAGCGGGCCGGGCACGAACGCGAGGCGCAGGTGGCTCGGGCGCTGGCGGGGCACCTGCGGGCCAACAACTTCGAGCGGTGGCTGCTGGCCGAAGCGCTGGATCTACTCGTCGACGGCGCGTCGGGGATCCTGCGGGAACTCTCCGGCGGCCAGTACGACCTGGTCCACGACAAGGGCGAGTTCTTCGTGGTCGACCACCACGACGCCGGGCTGCGGCGCGGGGTACGGACGCTGTCCGGCGGCGAGACGTTCCAGGCGTCGCTGGCGCTGGCGCTGGCGTTGTCCGAGCAGTTGGCCGGGATGTCCACCACCGCGGCCAGCCTGGAGTCCATCGTGCTGGACGAGGGCTTCGGCACTCTCGACGCGGCCACCCTCGACACGGTGGCCGCCACCCTGGAGAACCTCGCCGCCCGGGGCGACCGGATGGTCGGCGTGGTCACCCACGTGCCGGCGTTGGCCGAGCGGATCCCGGTCCGCTTCGAGGTGCACAAGGACGCCCGCTCGGCCCGGGTGGAACGGACCGGCCGGTGATGCGGGCGTGAACCGCTTCTTCGTCGACGCCTGGGATCCGGGCTACGGCGCGTCGTTCGAGGCCGCGCCGGCCGGTCCGGCCGCGCCGAGCAGCGCCCAGGTCGAGGCGGAACACGAGCTGCCTGCGGTGGACTGGCGGGCGATCGGCCCCCGCCCGGAGGTCCGGGCACCGGACGTGGTGCTGCTTGTCGACGGGGTACGCCGGATCGACGCCAGCATCTGGACGGCCGAGGAGGACGGCGGCTCGTTTCCCGGGCTGGCCGCCTCGTACGCGGCCGGGGTGGTGCGGTGCGACCTGGACCGCGGTGCCGCGCAACTGGCCGGCGCCACGGTGGAGCGGGGCCTGTTCACCGCCAGCCCGTCGGCGACCGACGTGGTGGCCGGCAACGTCCGCTACCCGGTGCACCGGGTCGGCGGCAGCGGTGAGCTGGCCAAGCTGCCGGCCGCGGTGCAGGGTCCGCTCACCGCCCTGGAGGTGCGGGTCTCGGCCGCCGCGCGTACCGACGACGACCTGCTGGTGGTGGACGGGCCGTTGCGCAACCGGCGGCAGTTGCCGCGCACCCTCGGCTACATCAAGACCCAGCACAGCCAGTACCTGGACGCCCGACTCACCGCCGTGGTCACCGCTCTGCCACCGGGTCACCGTTCGCCGGTGTTCCGGCTCGGCACCGCCTGGGGCGGCTGGTCGTGGTATCTGCGGCTGCCGGTGGCCGCGGGCGCGCCCTGGGCCGGCATCGTGCGGCTGGAGTGCTCCGCCGACCTGGAGATCGCCGAGGCGGTGCGGCTGGCCGACCTGTCGCTTGCCACCCTGCCCCGGTTCGCCTCCAGCCCGTACAAGGATCCCCGGGCCCCACAGAACCTGGTGCCGATCGCCGGGCTGGAACGGTTGCTGCGTTCCCGCCTGGGTGACGCCCGGCTGCTGCATCGGGCGCTCACCGTCGCCGCCCGCACCGCCGCCGCCCGGGCCGGCCGCTGATGGGTCGGCGGCGCGACGCCGACCGGATCACCGAGCCGGTCGACACGGGGCTCGCCGAACTGGTGCCCGATCCGGACCGGTCCGGCTCGTGGACGCTGCTGCTCGACGGCGCACCACAGTCGCACGTGGACCTGACCGACCCGACGCACCTGGAGTTCGAGTACGTCCGTCGGCTGGCCGCCGCGATCGACCTGGTCGCACCGGCGGGTGCCCCGCTGCGGGTGCTGCATCTGGGTGGCGGTGCGCTGACCCTGCCGCGGTACGTCGCCGCCACCCGCCCCGGCTCGACGCAGCGGGTGGTCGAGGTGGACGGGGCGCTCGTCGAGCTGGTCCGGCGGACGCTGCCGTGGCGAGCCGACCCCCGCCTGAAGGTACGGGTGGGTGACGCCCGGGCGGTGCTCGCCTCGTGTCGCGAGGCCAGCTACGACGTGGTGGTCGCCGACGTCTTCGCCGGTGCCCGGACACCGGCCCGGTTGACCTCGGTGGAGTACGCGGCCGACGCGGCGCGGGTGCTGCACCCGGGGGCTGGTACCTGGCCAACGTCGCCGACGGCCCGCCGCTGCGCCACGCCCGGGCACAGGTGGCCACCGTGCGAGCGGTGCTGCCCCGGGCGTGTCTGGTCGCCGACGCCGCCGTGCTGCGCGGCCGGCGCTACGGCAACCTGGTGCTCGTCGCCGGCCGGCAGGATCCGCCGGTGGCCGCGTTGGCCCGCCGGGCCGCCGGTGACTGGTTTCCCGGCCGGGTGCTGGCCGGGGCGGAACTCGACCGCTTCACCAGTGGTGCCGTCGTGGTGCACGACGGTGCGGCCGTCGACTCCACGCCACCTCCGCCGGGGATTTTTTCCGTCCGACGTTGATCCGTTCGGTGCCGCCTTCCGTACCAGTCAGCAGCCATGCCCGTGGGGGGACGGCTTTCTGTCCAGGGACGTCGGAGGTCTGCATGCACGCACTGGCGGTCGGTTGGCAGGGCGACCGGGTGCGGGTGGACTGGATGTCCGCCCGGTCCCAGTCGCGGCCGACCACGTCCACCCGTGGGGTCGACTCTCGTGCGGCGGCTCGCCAGAATAGCCCGGTGACGCCGCGACCCACCCCTGGCCGCCACCAGGCTTCCACCACCGAAGCCGCCCATTCCGACCAGTTGGTCCGCACGCTCTACGCGGAACACGCCGGGCCGCTGCTGATGTTCGTGATGCGGCTGACCGGCGGGGACCGGCAACGGGCCGAGGACATCGTCCAGGAGACGCTGCTGCGGGCCTGGCGCAACGCGCATCGGTTGGGCGCGCAGGGACAGGGGTCGCTACGGCCGTGGCTGGTCACGGTGGCGCGACGGATCGCCATCGACGAGCACCGCAGCGAGCAGGCCCGCCCGGCCGAGACGTACGACCGGGACCTGACCGCGTTCGCCGAGGCCGACAGCACCGACCGGGTGCTGCGGTCGATGACGGTGGCGGACGCGCTGCGAACGTTGAGTCAGTCGCACCGGGAGATCCTGGTGGCGACGTACTTCCGGGGCCGGACGGTGCCGGAGGCGGCCGAGGAACTCGGTCTGCCACTGGGCACCGCGAAGTCGCGGGTCTACTACGCGCTGCGCGCGCTGCGCACAGCTCTGCAGGAGAGGGGGGTGACGGAATGAGCCGGGTTGACCACATGGACGTCGCCGCGTACGCGCTCGGCGTGCTTGACGAACAGGACATGGAGCGGTTCGAGGAACACCTCGCGACCTGCTGGGCCTGTGCCGCCGAGCTGGAGACGATGGTGCCGGTGGTCGGGCTGCTCTCCGACATCGACGAGGAGTCGATCACGGCATTGGAGCAGACCCACTCGGATCCGGTCCTGCTGGACCGGACGCTCGTGGCGCTGCGTACGCACCGTCGGCGGGCCCGGTTCCGGCAGGTCCTGGCGACCGCGGCGGCCGTGGTGGTCTTCGGTGGCCTGACCGGTGTGGTGTTCAGCAATCTCACCGACAGCAGCACGGCACCGCCGCTCGCCGGGCCGACCACGGCCCCGGTGAATCCGCCGGGCGACCGCCCCGGCAACCCCAGTGGTCCGGGATTCGGCGGTAACGAGCAGGAGGGTGAGCAGGTCGACGTCACCGACCCGGCCACCGGCGTCGAGGCGACGTTCTGGCTGACCTCGAAGGACTTCGGCACCAAGATGGACTTCAGCCTGGGCAAGCTGCCGGGGCCGCGCACCTGTCGCCTGGTGGTGGTACGCGACGACGGTTCCACCGAGGTCGTCTCCACCTGGTCGGTGCCGGACGGCGGGTACGGCACGAACGCCAACACGCAGAAGCTGGCGCTGTCGGCGGCCACGTCGACGAAGCGGGACGACATCAAGCAGTTCGAGGTGCAGGAGATCGATTCGCGGGGTGCCACGGACACTCTGGTGACCGTCCCAGCGGCCTGATCCACGTACCCGGAAGGCCCGCCTCGACCCCGAGGCGGGCCTTCGGTCTTTCCCGGCGTCAGGCGACTCAGCCACCCGGGGATACGGACTCACACGGACAGCGAACCCAGACGGTTCAATGGATTCTTGTGAACTTGCCCACCCTTTCGGATTCAACCTTGACAGCGCTCGACCCGTACTTCCCGGTGAACTGCCAAGTATGAGGAGGGCACGTGGCACAGATGAAGCGGACCGTCATCGCCGTGGGCGCCATGTTCGCACTTACGGCCTGCGCACCCGCAGGCTACAACGGGGCGGACGCGGGCGCGGCCGAGCCGGTCGCCGTCGCCGCGGCCGAGCCCAGCGTGACCGCCGACCCCGAGGCCAGCGCGGAGCCGGGCGCCTCGGCGTCACCGGGCGCGGAGGAAGAGACCGACGCTCCCCTGCCCGACGGTGTCGAACTGACCGACAGCCTGACCGGCAAGAAGTTCCCCCGGATGGGTAGCGCCGTGGTCAACCAGGACGGCTACATCCTGTACCGCTTCGACCGCGACACCAACGACCCGCCGTCGTCCAACTGCGACGGCCAGTGCGCCGAGGTGTGGCCGCCGGCGCTGACCGACGGCGCGCCGGAGCTCAAGGGCGTCTCCGACGACGCCGTCGGCACCATCACCCGCGAGGACGGCACCCGCCAGATCACCCTCGACGGCTGGCCGCTCTACACCTACATCGGTGACAAGAAGCCGGGTGCATGGAAGGGCCAAGGCGTCGGCGGCACCTGGTTCGTGGTCAACCCGGACGGCAGCAAGAACCTGGAGTGCCTGCCCAAGGGCACCCCGAAGGCGGTCGCCCCGCCGTCGAAGACCGAGTCGAACGAGTCGGACTCCGACTACGACTACTGATCCAGCAGGCACCTCGGTGGCCGGTCGCAGCCAGCAATGGCGCGGCCGGCCACCGGCGTCTGTCAGGGGCGTTCCCAGGGACTGGGCACCGGAAAGTAGGTGTCGAGGAAGGGCGTGACGACCTTGAGCTGGGCGGCCAGATCCTCCTCGGTCGAGAAGGCGTCGTTCAGGCAGAACACGTGCCGGTCCCGCCTGGCCAGCAGGTGTGCAAGCCGCGCAGGAGTATCCGGGTCGGACAACTCGGCGATCGCGTACCGGAGATTCCCGGGTACCGCCCGTCCGGTGTGGAACGAGTAGTAGTGGTGCAGCGACGAGGCGATCGAGATGTCCGTCAGGCTCCGGAAGCGACTCGCGGCGGTCTGCCGGTGCTGGGCGGCGAAGTTTTCTTCGATCTCGTACAGCACACTGCGCCGCAGGGCATGAGGCATGTGCTTCATTTTCTGCGTCAGCACGGTGCCGAAGCGCTCAGCGATCAGGGCACGATTGTTCTTGCCCGCCGCCGAGGACGGGATATCGGTCTCGGCGACGACGCCAGGCGGCACCAGGGCGGGCGACGGGAAGAACCGAGAGATCCCGTTGGCCAGGAAGAAGTCCCTTGGCAACACTTCCGTGCCGAGGAATACGTCGTCGTTGAAGTAGAGAAAGTGCTCGGAGAGTCCCTCGATGTGGTGCAGTTGGCTCTCGATGGCGTGCGAGTTGTAGGTGGGCAGCACCGACGGGTCCGCGAAGATCTCCCGGTGACTGACCACCCGGATGCCCGGCACGGACTGCTCCAGCCAGGGCGGCACCTGGTCGTCGGTGACCAGGTAGATGTTGCGAACCCAGGGTGCGAACAGATGCAGCGACCGTAGCGAGTAGCGGAGTTCGTCACGGCTGAGGAACCGCGCGGCGCTCGCCGCCTCGCTGTGATACGGCACTCCCGTCACTGCGGCTCGGCGTCGTAACCAGTCAGGGTCGGTGCCGTCGACCCAGGTATAGACCACGTCGACGGGGAACGTGACGTCGTCAGGGCGGGGCCCCACGAACGGCGGCCTGGTCGGCGCGGTCTCGGTGACAGTCACCGGGACCAGCCCGGTGAACAGTGATTCGGACGCCAGCACCGAGGGTTCCGACAGGTCGACCTCTACGGCCACCGGGTTCGGGCGAGGCGCCACCAGAGTGTTGCCCTGGCGGTTCCAGAACTCCACCTCGCAGCCGTACGTCTGCCCCAGCACCAGTCGTCGCCTGGGGTCCGTCCGGTACCAGGTCAACCGCAGTACGGGAGCCTCGGCCAGACGCTTCCAGGTTCTCGGCTCGAACCCGGCGACCGGTGGACGCTCGTCACCGGCCGTGGCCGTGGTCACGTATCCGGGAACTCGACCGCAGGCGTCAGCCAGGGCGACATGCGCCCGGTCGCGGTCGGCGGCGTCCACCGCGACCACCGAAGACCGATCAGAGGCACCACGGACACGAAAGTACGCCACGCCTGCTTCGTCGAGTGCTGCGGTAACTGCGGCAAGATTCTCAGCCCGCGCCCGCAGCGGCGTGATTTTCGCGGCCACCAGGGCGATCCGGGGTGCCTGATCCGCTACGACGACCGTTCGATCCTCCCCGGTCAGTAGCTCCGGCCGCCGCCGGGCCAAACGCTCGGCGCGGCGGTCGGCGAGTTGACTGTCGCGGGAGGCACGGGCGACCCATTGCTTCAGTTGGTGCCGGGTGCGCGGGCTGACCTTCTTTGCGATGGCCCGTCGAGCCTGCGGGCTCAACACCCGCCGGTAAACATCCACGAGTCCCGTCGGCTCGGCGAGTGCCCGTGGAGTCTCCGCCGGCGTCGACTGCTCGCCAGTCATCCGCGTCCTTTCGGTCCATCTTCCTTCGGACACCGTGCTCGCCCCATAGAACAGCGTCGGTTCATCGCCGAGGCCCGGGCAGCGCCGCAATCGCCGCAGCGGCACGTTGGCAGTTGTTTTGGTCCTGGAAAGTGAAGAAGTTGGCCGCGCGACGCGCGTACACCTCCTCCCGGACGCATCCGTTGTCAAGGTAGCGGATGATCGCGTTCACCGTTTCCTCGGCGTTCTCGCAGACCGGACCGAAGCCGTCCTCGCGATGCTCGAAATAGCCCTTCTTGTAGCCGCCGATGGTCCAGAACTCGTCGGCGTCGAACTGGGCGTAAATCAACGGCGTACCCAGATAGGCGACGTCGACTGCCGTGGACGAGTAATCAGTGATGAACAGGTCGCACTGGCGTAGTGCCTCCTGTACCGTCCGCTCGGTCTGGTCCGCCATCGCGAAACAGTCGTCGGTCGGCACGATGTCGGTCAACAACGAGCGCATCTCGTAGTGCGGCAGGAGTTCCAGTACGTAGCCATGTTGACGCAGCGCATCCCGCAGGCGCGAGTTACCGAACAGCTCCTTCAGGAAGGTCTGGTACGACGACCCCTGGAAGGCCATCTTCGGCCGGGCGGCCTTGTTGTACGACGGGGTCACCAGATAGGTACGCCAGGTCGGCATGAACAGGATCCGGTGCCGGCCACGTTCGGGGATCAGCGCGTCGAAGCGGGGTAGGCCGGTGTTTGAAACCATGTCACCGTAGTCGAGATCCTTGGCCACATACTCCGCTTCCCGGTGCGCCGAGGTCACGAAGAGGTCGAAGGCGGCACGGCCACGATGCACGCCCGAACTGACGTCCTTCTCGATGACGCCATGGTCGAGGAACACCCGGGCAGTGCCGATCCGCCAGTGCAGATGCTTGAGGAACTGCGACCGCTCCCAAGCCGACGGGAGCATGTACGAATCGATGTCGTACGAGTTGATTAGCTTCGTAGCGTGCAACATCAAGAACTTGTGCCGCCAGGAGTCGTGCTTGACGACGTTGCCCAGCCCACGCAGCCGCCGCGCGTCCGGGCTGTTCTTGGCCAGCAGGTAGTAGATGTTCCGACGCCGCTCCACCTTGCGCAGATAGCGGAACAGGTGCGACGAGTTGTCCTGTGCGGTGTCCTTACGCTCGCCGATCAGCCACACGTCCCGCCGTCGCATGAAGGGTGCCGTCACCAGGCGGAGCAAGCGCCAGTTCCAGAGCGGGGCTCGCGAGACGATGTGTCGAAGGTCCTTGCGTACCATGATCCGACGCCATCCACGTCGCCCGGCGACGCCGGCCTGCCGCCGCACCAGCAGGCCGGCGTTCTCGTGATCAGTGCAGGTGGGCAGGATCCGGGTGTCTCCGGCCAGCTTCAGCGTGGCGTCCCGCAGGAACGCGGCTGTGACGAGGCACTGTCGGGATGCCTGACCGGTAGCGGTCATGAACACGAGCCGCAGATTGTGCTGCCCGCCGCGAAGCTGCTGCACCGGAATCTCGGCGGAAAAGCCTGCCCACTCGCGATCAGGGTCGGCATTTCGTAGATCTGTACGCCGTTCGGAGACGACCGGCACGGTCAAATTGCTGCCACGCACCCGGAGCCCGAGCGGCGTGGTCATCGGGCCACGCATCGGCAGGCCGTTGAGCACCACCTGTCCGGACAGCTTCAGCACCGTCTCCGAGGACGAGAGCCGCACCTGTTCAAGCCGAGCACTTACGCTGCTCACCTTGGTCAGCGGTAGCAGCGCCGGTGTGACCGGGTAGTCGAGATGCAGGTCGCCACCGCACGCGATGACCCCGTGCACCCGCTCCCACGGCCGCGCGAAGAGCTCGAAGTCGTAGGTCTTGAACGCCAGATACGCGACACGGTGCCGAGTGTCCAGCGTCCACCGTGCGATGAAGGACGGATCGATGTCCTGGTAGATCCGGGTGCACTTGTCGAACATCTTCCAGAGGTCCGCGTCAGCGAAGTTGGCGTGCGCCCGCATGGCGAAACCCTGGAAACTGCGGACGAGGAACCGCTCCAGCACCTCGCGCCGGAATACGTCAAGATCCTGCCTTAGGTCCGCTATCGTCTCGCAGAGTTCCAGGTGATCCCAGAAGTTCCGCGTCCGGGTGAACAGATTGTCCATGATCGAGTCACCGACCGCCCGCTTGCGGTAGAGGTAGACGACCTCATCCACCAAGGCGATTCGCTCCGCCTTGAGCAGCATCGGAATAGCCAGGAAAGCATCCTCAAAGTGGACCCCCTCCCGGAACCGCAGACCGTGGGCGCGCAGCTGCGCGAGATCGTAGAGCTTATGACACGGTCCGGCGTCGAAGACCAGGTCGGGTGCGTCGACCACCGACTCCAGTAGCCGGTCTCCCTTGCCGAAGGGCTTCTTCCAGATAAACCGGGTGAGGTTCGGGAAGGTATCCATATCGCCGACGGCGATGCTCGCCTTGTGCTTCACGATGGCCTTGAGAAGCACCTCGATGGCGCGGGGCGGTAGAATGTCATCCGAGTCGACGAACGCGACGTACGGCGTATCTGCCATGTCCAAGGCAAGGTTTCGCGCGGCACCCGGCCCGCTGTTGTTCTGCCGGACCGCGGTCACGTTCGGATGTTCCTCGGCGAACTGCTTGGCGACCAGATCGGACCCGTCGGTGCTGCCGTCATCTACCAGAATCACACGGCATTGTTCAAAGACGGTTTGCGCCGCGATCGAGTCAAGGGTCTCCGGCAGGTAGTCCTCGACGTTGTAGACCGGAACAATGATCGTGACCTGGGGAACAGTGCCTACCACTCGGGGCTCCAGTGAGGATGGTGTGTGGGAAGTACGCGTTGACAGGTGCACCTACACGCGCCAGGTCAGCCGTCGGGCCTCGTGAGGACGTTGTGACCGCCGGCAGCCTTGAATCTGGTGTTGGGCAGGGTCGGTGCGTCGACCTGGTTCGGCCGCCGACTAGCCGGAAGGCTCTGCCGGGAACTGCGCCACAGTGCGCTCGCCCCCTGCCCGCGGCGCTCGGCCACAACCTCCTCGGGCAGTTCGAACGGTGCCGGGAAGGGCAGGTAGCGGGGCAGGAAGTCGGCGAGCATCCGCTCCTGTTCCGGCAGCGCGCGAGGATCCGAGTCGGTGTCGTTGAGGCAGAACACGTCGCGGTGACGACGCGCGAGCAGTTCGGCGAGGCGGGCCGGGGTCGAGGGGTGACCGAGGTCCGCGTACTCGTACTCGATGTCGGCCGGGACCGCCTGCGCGGTCAGGTACGCCCAGTACTGGTGCAACGACGACGGGATCGACAGATCCTCGTGGTGGCGGAACCGGTGCTGCGCGGTGGCTGTCACGTCGGCCTGCAACACCGCCTCGATCTGGTGCATGATGCTACGACGCAGGGCGAACGGCGTGTGCTTCATCTTCTGCGTGATGGTCACGCCGAACTGCCGTTGGATGTGCCGGCGGTTGTTCTTTCCGGCGGCGTTCACCGGCGGATCCGTGGGCTTGGCCTCGCCGAGCCCGAACTGGGCGGGCGAGAGGAAGAACTTCGCGATCCCATTGGCGTGGAAGAAGTGGGTCGGCAGCAACGGCCGGCCCAGGAAGACGTCGTCGTTGAGGTAGAGGAAGTGCTCCGCCAGCCCTTCGATGCGGTGCAGCCGGGCCTCGATGGCATGCGAGTTGAACGACGACAGCCCACCGAGGTCGGCGAAGAGTTCGGCGTGCGACACGACGGTGATCATCGGGTGGCTCGGGTCGAGCCAGCTGGGCAGCTGGCCGTCGGTCACCAGGAAGATCTTCCGCAGCCAGGGGGCGAAGCTGTGCAGCGAGCGCATCGAGTACCGCAACTCGTCCCGGTTCTGGTAGCGCGACGAGTTGGCCGCGATCGCGTGCAGCTCACCGTCGGGACCGCCCAATGCGGCCCGCTTGCGCTCCAACCACTCCGGATCCGAACCGTCCACCCAGGTGTAGACCGCGTCGATCGGGAACCCCACCCGATCCGGTGCGCGGACCGTGAGGTCCCGCCGGGTGCCGTAGGTGTGGTCGTCCGCCTCCGGCACGAAGTGGCTGAGCAGCGCCGCGGCGACCCGGACCGGCTCGGCCCGGGCCGGCGCCTCGTCGATCACCGCGTTGTGCCGAGGGGCGCGGACGACGTCGCCCACCCGGCTCCAGAACTCGATCTCGCAGGCGAACTGGGCACCGAGCACCACCCCAGCCCGGACGTCGGTCACCGGGAACCACACCTGAATAACCTCGGTCGGTGCCAGGTCGGGCTGGTTACGTCCGGGGCGTACCTCGACGGTGCGTACGTGGGCACCCGACAGCGCCGGCGCCGAACGCACCAGCCGGCGCACGGCGTCCCGCTGATCCACCAGAATCGCCACCGAACTGCGCAGGTAGTCGTCGTTACGCAGACAGTGGTACTCGATGCCGGCGTCCTCCAGGGCCGCGGTGACGGCGGTCAGGTTGCGGTGCCACAGCTCCAGCGGTGTCGCCGCAGCCACCACCTCGGCCTCGGTACGGGAACCGTCGTCGGTCACCGTCACCCGCGCGCCGACCGGGTGCAGGTCTTCACCGCCGCGCGGCCGGGTGAAGGTACGCACCAGGCCGAGCCGCCGATGTGCGGGAAGCAGGTGGAGCAGCCGCTGCCGGAGAGCGGGCGGCAGGAGACGGTAGAGGCGCAGCGCTATCATTCGCCGGGCCGTTCGATATGGACGGTCACGGCACGATCAGCGCTGACGGACGCCGGAGGGTGAACCGTGCGCCAAGCGCTCTGTATGAACAACCGCTGCGGCCGTCATCCCCGTTACCCTCCTGCACAGCTCCCCGTGTCGCGCAAGGACGACCGGCCGATGGTTCCCCCGGTGCACCGTGCCGTTTGCCGGACGGATCTGACCCTGCGCAGGTCGGACCATAGCAGCGTGTTCACCAGTGGGACAGGTGCGCTACTCCTGTTGGTCACCGTGTCGACAAGCCAGCAAGCCGGATAGATCCGGTGGTGCGGATTTTGCCCAAATAATCCTGGCCGATCAGGTGGTCCGAAAACCGGACGGATGGCTGTCAAGAATTGGCTGGGTAAATGGCTGCCCGGCATGCCGGGGTGGGTCGGCGGTGACCTGTCGCGAGCGGGGTGACACAGTGACCTGGTGACCGGGACGGAACCGAACGCCCGCCGGGTGTCGCCAACCCCGCCCGGCTACCGCTTCGCCGCTTCGGTGCGCCCGCTCACCTTCAGCCCGTACGACCCGTGTGCGCGCTTCGTCGCGGGCGTCTTCTGGTGGGCGGCGCGCACACCCGACGGACCGGCCACCCTCGCCCTGCGGCCCGAGGGCGGCGATCTGGTCGCCGAGGGTCACGGGCCCGGTGCCGGCTGGATGGTCGAGCACGCCGACGCGGTGGCCGGCCTCCGCGACGACCTGACCGGCTTCGCGGAGCTGGCCGCGAGCCACCCCGTGGTGGCGCGGCTGGCCGCGCAGCAGGCTGGGCTACGGATGCCGACCAGCGGGTTGATCTTTCCCAGGGTGCTGCGGGCCGTGTTGGAGCAGAAGGTCACCGGCAAGGAGGCCTACCGGGGGTACGCGGCGACCGTGCGCCACTTCGCCGAGCCGGCGCCCGGGCCGGTGCGGTTGCTGCTGCCACCCGACCCGGCGGTGATCGCCGCCGCCCCGTACTGGGTCTTCCATCCGTTCGGCGTGGAACAGCGACGCGCCGAGACACTGATCCGGGCCGCGCGGATGGCCGACCGCCTGCAGCGGTGCGCCGACTCGACCCAGGCCACCCGCCTGCTGCGGTCGATCCCGGGCGTCGGGCCGTGGACCGCCGCCGAGGTGGTCCGGGTCGCGTACGGCGACGCGGACGCGGTGAGCGTCGGCGACTACCACGTACCCAACACGGTCGCCTGGGCCCTGGCCGGCGAGGCGCGCGGCGACGACGCCCGGATGCTGGAGCTGCTGGAGCCGTTCCGGGGTCACCGGGGCCGGGTCTGCTGGCTGCTGGAGACCGCCGCTGTGCAGGCGCCGAAGTTCGGCCCACGCGCCCCGATCCGCTCCTTCGCCCACTACTGAGCGCCGGTATCAGGCGGCCTCGCGCAGGTCGGCCAGGTCGACCGGGGTACGCCGACGCAGCAGCTCCGCCAGTTCGTCCACCGAACCCACCTCGCCGAGCACATTCCTGCCGCCGCCGAAGCGCCGGGGATAGGTGTGCGCCAACCGGTACACGTACCGGCCGTGAATCAGCTCGACGCTGACCCGCCACCGTCCGCAGCACCCGCACACCCACTCCGCCACCTCGCGAAAGTAGCTCTGACCTGCGGTTTCTCGATCCGCCCGAGTGGGACGTGACGGGCCGGAGGAGGACACGCCGCCCACCGGGCGGCCGTGATCCGGGTCACCGCTGTCGGTGCCGTCTGGTTGACTGATCGCCGTGGACCTGCCGATCAACCCGCCGGTGGAGCCGATGCTCGCCCGCAGCGTCAACTCGATCCCCACCGGCCCGGGGATGACCTACGAACCCAAGTGGGACGGCTTCCGCTGCATCGTCTTCCGCGACGGCGACGAGGTGGAGCTGGCCAGCCGGGGCGGCAAGATGATGACCCGCTACTTCCCCGAGGTGGTGGAGCAGGCCCGCCGGCAGTTGCCGCCGCGCTGCGCGGTCGACGGCGAGCTGATCGTGATCCGCCGCGACGGCCCGGACGGGCAGCCCAGGCTCGACTTCGAGCTGCTGGCCCAGCGCATCCACCCGGCGGCCTCCCGGGTGAAGCTGCTCGCCGAGACGACGCCGGCCGACTTCGTCGCCTTCGACCTGCTCGCGCTCGATGACGAGAGCCTGCTCGACGCGCCCTACCCGACCCGCCGGGCCCGGCTGGAGCAGGCGTTGTCCGGGGTGCGGCCGCCGGTGCACGTCACCCAGATCACCACCGACGCCGAGGTGGCGCGCCGCTGGTTCGACGTCTTCGAGGGCGCCGGTCTGGACGGGCTGATCGCCAAGCCGGCCGACCTGCCGTACGAGCCGGGCAAGCGGCTCATGTCGAAGGTCAAGCACGCCCGGACCGCCGACGCGGTGGTGGCCGGGTTCCGCTGGCACAAGTCCGGTCCGGTGGTCGGGTCGCTGCTGCTCGGCCTCTACGACGACGCCGGGGTGCTGCACCACGTCGGGGTGAGCGCCTCGTTCACCATGGCCCGCCGCGCCGAGTTGCTGGAGGAGTTGGCCCCCTACCGCGACGTCGGGTCCGAGCACCCGTGGGTGCACGGCGACCACGAACGCGGGCAACGCATCCCCGGCGGGGTCAGCCGGTGGACCGGCACGAAGAACCTGGAGTGGGAGCCGCTGCGCCCGCAACTCGTGGTCGAGGTGGCGTACGACGCGATGGAGGGTGACCGGTTCCGGCACACCGCGCGCTTCGTTCGCTGGCGACCCGACCGTGACCCGCTCTCCTGCCGATACGATCAACTTGACCGGCCGGTCCGGTTCGACGTGGACCAGGTGCTGCGGGGTGACCCGGCGGTGCAGGCCGGGCCCGCGTAGCTTGGCCGTCGACCCGATCACGGAGGCTCGTTCGTGACCCGTACGCCCGACCGGACCCGCCGTTTCCGGCTCACCGTGGCCGGCCTCACCGCCGCCGTGGTGGTCACCGCCGGCTGCACGCTGCCGGCGTTCGCGCCGCGGACCGACGTCGACGGCGAGGCCGCGGCACCGGGGGCCGCACCGAACTGGCGGTCCTGCCCCGAGGTGGCCGACGAGGTGGTCGGGCGGCAGGCACCGGACATCCGGTACGAGTGCACCCGAATCCAGGTGCCGCAGGACTGGGCGGGCGGCAGCGCCGCCACGACCGGTCCCGGTGCCGGTGAGACCTTCGAGATCGCGCTGCTGCGGGCCCGCTCCACCAACCAACGCGACCGGATCGGCTCGCTGGTGGTCAACCCGGGCGGTCCCGGCGGCTCCGGCGTCGACACCGCCGTCTACCTCACCTTCGGTGAACAGTACGGCGGCCTGCCCGACGCGATCCTCGAACGCTTCGACATCGTCGGCTTCGACCCGCGCGGCGTGTCCCGGTCCAGCCCGGTCGAGTGCATCTCCGACGCCGACCTCGACGCCGTCTTCGGCTACAACCCCGACCCGGAGAGCCAGGCGTCGTTCGACGACTTCGTCGCGCTCAACGAGCGCATCGGCCAGGGCTGCGGCGCCAAGTACGGCGACCAGCTACCGCTGTACGGCACCGAGCAGGCGGCCCGCGACATGGACGCGATCCGGGCCGCCGTCGGCGACGAGAAGTTGACCTACCTCGGCTACTCCTACGGCACCCTGCTCGGCGCCACGTACGCCCAGTTGTTCCCCCAGCGGGTGCGGGCGCTGGTGCTCGACGGCGCGGTCGACCCCCGGCAAGACCTGATCGAAGGTTCGGAGAGCCAGGCGAGAGGCTTCGAACGCGCCTTCGACAACTTCACCAAATGGTGCGCGGCGAACGCCGCCCGCTGCCCCATCGCCCCCGACGCCCGAGCGGCGGTCACCTCGGCGATCGACAAGGCCGAGGTGACCCCCGTCCGCTCCGCCGACGGGCGGGAGGCCACCGCCGGCTGGATCTTCTACGCCATCGTCTCGTCGCTGTACTCCGAGCCCGGCTGGGAGCAACTGGGCCGGGCCATCGACCGGCTGAACGAGGGCAACCCGAGCGACGTGTTCCGGCTCGCCGACAACTACACCGACCGCGACTCCGACGGCGACTACAGCAACCTCTTCGACGCCAACCTGGCCATCAACTGCGCCGACGAGGAGCAACGCCCCGACCTGGAGCGCATCCGCCAAATCCAGTCCGAGTGGCGCAGCCGGTATCCGCTCTTCGGCGCGCCACTGGCCGCCGGCCTGGTCTCCTGCACCGAGTGGCCCGGCGGCAGCGACCCCTACCCGACCGGCCGCGCCGAGGGCGCCCCGCCGATCCTCGTCGTCGGCACCACCGGCGACCCCGCGACGCCGTACGAGCAGACCCCGGCGTTGGCCGAGATGCTGGGTGTGGGGCGGGTGCTCACCTGGGAAGGCGAGGGGCACACCGCCTACCCGCAGACGGCCTGCATCACCCAGGCCGTCAACGCGTACCTGATCGACCTGACCGTCCCACCCGACGACAAGCGCTGCCCAGCGCGCTAATGCCACGGATGCAGGTTCATGGCAAACTACTCGTCCCGGCCGCCGCTCGACGTCAGGTTAATGCCCTGCGCGTCCGCCATTTGCTCGGCGCTATGGATAATCTCATCAATTTCGCGTTCATAGAGCCCGAGCTCCTCGACGGCCTGCACGAACCCAAGCACCTTTACCTGAATCGCAAGTTCCAGATCAGATTCTGTGTATACGGCGCGATCTTCACCAAGCACACCCTCGGTTATCGAAATGACAGCCAACCTATCCAAGAGTGGATCCTGCGAAGCGGTGACCACCCTTTCAGCAAAGCCGGCAACAATTTCGCCGGTTTGATCGCGATTAAAGCGTTTCTTGACTGCCATCCCAAACGCCGCGTTGACCACTGCAACGATCGCCTCGTTAGACTGCTCACGCGGCAACGCAGCCACCCGCTCGCGGTCATATCCGGCCATAGCCCTCAACGTCTGACCAATCACCGATTTCGGTTGAATACCCGCGTCATTGCCGCCACCGGTGGTAGCACTTACACGCATCCCACGGCGAGATCGTCCAGCCTTGCGGCGCCAACGATCCAGCCGCTTCTCCGCCGCCCTGACCAATTCCGCCACCTCCCGTTCCGACAGACGCGCCGTCCGAACTGATTCTTCGAGAATAGGTAGAACCAGCAGTCGATCACGACGTCGAAGATCAAGTGGATGGGCTTCCCCCATAGCCAGATCAACGAGCGCCTTAACGACGTCGGGCGCGACCGGAGAATGCCGCTGCCTCGTGAGGATGGCTGAAACGAAGGTTCGAGCCGCTTCGGCATTGGCGTCTTGGGCAAACATCCGCCGCATCGCGACAATCCATGCTTGGTAGATCAGCTCGGGCGCCAAGACAGGATGGACCATCAGTAGCAATGTGTGCTGCATATTCTGATAGATCAGATACTGCCATACGCGCTTCCCGGCACCCGTCGCCGGCACCAGGGTCACCTTTCTTGCCTCCCGTACCACCGCCTCGCCACCTCCACCATCATCTTCACCGCACGTTTTGCTATCGCAAAAACTGCCAAGAATCCTATAAACCAGCCGGTCGCTGGATCAGGGTGTGCCGCCTTGATTGCCTTCTCAAGACCTCTCGCCGGCGCCTCGGTTTGGGTACGACGATTTTTGATTTGCTCCGACCGCTCCGTGGTCCGGTTTATTTCAATAAGGTTCTCTCTGCCAATCCTGTCGCATGTACATACCTGCGGCTCGCGCAAGTCCCGGTTGGGAATGCCCGTAGCTCCGCCGTGCACCGGACAACTCCGGTTGACATTATGTACGAGAACCGAGATGTCGCCGACGATCACATGGTAGGTGTGGATGTCGTCGACGGTGAGGTTGTGAACCGTGGCGATCGCGCCATAGGCGACGACGGCGATGACGCTGACCCGGGCGCCGTCGGGAGTCAGCAGCTGGTCGCCCAGGTTGAGGTGCTCGGCACGCAGCCATTCCCGCTTGTTGTCGACCCAGAACGGGTGCCCGTCGGTGGCGGTGACCGTGCCATCGGCGGTGCCGTCGCCATCGGAATCGACGCTGATGTCGACGAGCGTCTTGTCTCCGCCGCTCGTAATCAGCGCAGTGACCGGGCGGGCACCCTCCTGGCCCGTCTCGGGATCGACGGCCCAAACCACGTCGTCGAGTTCAATCTGCTCGATGGCCTTGTAGCTGCCGTCCGCCATCAACACGGGAGTACCAGGAACAAAGCTGTTACATGGCGGCCGCTTGCTCTTGATGGCGTTCTTTACTGCGCCCGCACCGCGCGCAGCGGTCTTCGCTTGGCGAACGCCGGGGACCATGCCTGCCACGCCCATCGCGCAGTCCAGACCGACCTCGCCCACACACGTCTTGATCGTGTCGATCGCACCGGCCACCACAGCCACAGCCCCGGCGGCTACTGCCACCACCTGCGCCGGCGGCGGTAGCACCGCAGCCACCATCGCCACCGTGCCGGCGACGGCGGAGATGGTGCCAGCGTTGTTGACGACCGCCTTGACCGCCGAGGTGGCGGCGCTAGCCACCGCGTTGCCGGCCCGGCTGGCCGCGTTCTTAACCTTGCCCCAGAAAAGTCCATCCGGGTCGGCGAACGTGATCGGGTTGTTGTTCGCGTACGCGAACGGGTGCATCCGTTGCGGGTCGTATTCGTCGGTTTGTGGGTCGACGGAGATGAACGCACCCAGCGCCGCGTCGTAGAACCGGGCACCCAGCAACGACAGGCCCGTCGGATCCTCGATACCTCCGACGAAGCCACGCTGGCCCGAGGGCCAGGTGCCGCCAGCGCCGCCGGAACGCTTGTTGCCGTACGGGTCGGAGTAGCGGACAGTGTCGACCCGGGTCACCGAGTTGACCGCCCAGTGGGCCGAGTCGTGCTGGTCCGAGGCCAGCCAGATCAGGTCCTTCGCACCGCTGGCGGTGGACGCCGTACGAGAGGCGACGACATCACCGGCGTGCTCGTAGTAGCGGGTCGTCGTCTTGTTCTGGCCGGAGACGGTCAGCTCTTGGCCGGCCACGAAGACGGTGGCGTCGCCGTTCGGGTCGATCCGAGCGATCCGGTTGCCGTCCACGTCGTAGTGCATCCGGGTCGTGCCGTCGGGTCCGGTGATCTCGCTGAGCTTGCCCTGGGCGTTCCAGTCGAGGGTTTCGGTGACCCCGCCGACCCGCCGGTAGGTCAGGTTGCCGATGGCGTCCCAGTCGTAGTGGTCGACCCGCTCGCCGGTGGTGACCGTCCGCACCGCGTGCGGCTGGCCGGCCGTGGCGGCGTACCCGTAGGTCGAGGTCACGCCGGCGCGCTGGTCGGTCACCGACTCGCGGGAGCCGGCCTTGTCGTAGGCGTACGACTTCCAGTACGGCGACACTCCACCCACGTCGCTCGACTGCGGGGTGCCGGCACACGTGCTCGTGCTCTGCGTCCATGCCTGGGTGAGCCGACGCAACTGGTCGTACTGGAAACACTGGACGTCGCTGTCGCCGGGCCGGGCGTTACCGTCGTTGTCCTGCGGCCGGTTGGCCATCGACAGCACGTTGCCCGCCGGGTCGTACTCGTAGTTCAGGGCGGCGACGTTTGTGATGCTGGCGTCGCGGTCGAAGTAGAACTCTGCCAGCCGCCGGGTCACGTCGTCGTAGACGTAGGTCTGGTACGCCTGCGGCTTGTTGTTGACGCCGAGCTTGCGTTGCAGCAGCTCGCCGTAGGGCGAGTAGGTGGCGTCGTCGACGTAGACGTTCACCGCTCCCGAAGGCGAAGACGTGCCTACCAGCCGGGTCACGTTGCCCAGGTCGTCGTAGGTGTGGTTGAGCATCTCGCGCTCAAGAGCACCGGCCCGCGGCATGGTGATCCGTTCGGGCGAGCCGTCGACCTTGAACGTGAAGGTGGAGACGTAGGTGCCTGCGGCACCGGCCAGGCCAGGCATAGCCGGCACGACCGACTCCTCGTCGCGGATCTGGTAGGCGTCGTTGTAGTCGAAGATCTGGCGGGTGAAGTGATAGCCGTCGACGATCGACAACTGCTTGGTCAGGTGGCCCTTGGCGACGGTGTCGTAGGTCCACTCGGCGGCAAGCTGGCCGTTGACCAGACGCTTACGTTGCCGCCCGAGCAGGTCGTACTCGGTGGAAACCACCTCGCCGCGCGCGTCGGTCGAGGAGGTCACGTCGTCGCTGTTGTCGTACGTCAGGGTGGTGACGCCCTTGTCCGGGTCGGTGGTGCGTCGCTCCCGTCCCCGCAGGTCGTACTCGTACTGCCACACCTTGCCGGTCGGGCCGGTCACGGTCTTCAGGTCGTCGCGCGGGGTGTAGGTGTACGTGGTGGTGTCGAACCCGCCGGTGGGGGTCCGGCCGTGGAACTGGCGCAGCTCGAACGTCCGGTCGTGGACATCGCTCAGAGTGGCAGTCGCGGTGCCGCCGAGCGGCGGGGTGACCGCCACCTGCCAGCCATCCGGGTTACCGCCGTAACTGGTGACCGTTGCCCACAGCTGGCTGTCCCCCGACCACAGCCCTTCGTTGACGACCCGACCAACGGCGTCGTGGCTGAACACCGTCCGCACCCGGTCCGCACCCGGGTTCAGCGCCAACAGCCCGGTGCCGGGTTGACCCGTGACGTATGCCGGACCTGCCTGGTACGCCTCCAGACCACGGTCGTTGTAACCGGTCGACGACACCAGGCGCCGGCCGTCGAGGGCGTCCTCCTGGGTCTGCACCGGCCGGTAGAGGGAGTCGAAGAGCCCGATCTCGGTGATGTAGTTGCCGTTGGGGCCGAGCCGCTTCGTGGTCACGGCCAGCGGCCCGTCGGCCCGTAACAGGTAGCCGAACTCCAGGTTCGGTGTCTGGGTCGCCTTGGTCCGGCCGGGCAACCACACCTTGGTGAGCCGGCCCAGCGGGTCGTGCGTCAGGTCGGTGCGCTTGTTGTTCGCGTCGACCACCGCGGTCGGCTCGGCCCAGGCCGGCTGCTGATAGGTGGTGACCTTGTGCTGAAGGGGGTTGAGGGTGACCGTCTGGGTCACCGGACCCGGTCCCGCCGGGGTGTACGCGGTGGTGGTGACACCGCCACGGGCGTCCGTGACGCTCTCGACCCGACCCAGATCGTCGTAGCTGGTACGGGAGGTGGTGGCGTAGACCGGCCCACCGCTCCAGGTGTCGAGGGTGTCCTCGCGGGTGACCAACCCTGCGCTCGGGGTGGCACCGTGGGTGTCCGAGCCGTCGTGGTAGGTACGGACGTCGGAGACGACGTCGTCCGGGCGGGAGATCGTCGCGCCGCACGCCTTGGCGACGGTCTCCACCCGGGACACGGCTGCCCGGATCCATGCGGTGTCGTTGCTGACGTACGTGGTGCGGGTGCAGGTCTCGTCGCCGGTGCTCGCGGTGTCTCCCAGGTCGGACACCGCCTCCGGCAGACCCTCCGCGGTGTACGTCGTCCGGGACTCGGTGCGCGCCCACTTGTTCGCCGCGAGAAGCTTGCGGCTCTTCTGCACGGACGGACCACTGAGGTACGCGCGGGCGGTGCCCCCGTCGTGGTCACGCTCGGCGGTCTGGCGGGTCCAGTACTGCGTGGTGGACGCCTCCACCACTGTCGAGTTGTCGAGGGTCGCCTCCTCCAGCGGCATACCGGCCAGCGCCGGGTGGTCGGTGAAGGTGTTGCCCTCGGAGTCGGACACCTGCACGTCACGTCGCCCTCCGCCGGGCAGCGGCTGGTCGTGCATGCCTCGGTGGAACCGCTTGCGGGTGGTCAGTGGCACGCCCTGGCCGGGCTCACCGACCTTGGTGACCACCTGGGAGTAGCCGCGCCACTGTCCGTACGTGCGGTGCTTCTTCTTGGTGAACTCGCTGTCGTCGTACCCCCACAGGGTCGACGTGCCACCGCCGGTGGTGGAGTACTCGTAGCTGGTGGTGATGGCGGGCTGGTCGGCGGTGCGGTCGATCTCGGAGATCTCGGTGACCACGTACTTGCGGAACCAGTCCAACTTCGGCGAGGCGTAGCCGTCCGGTGTCCAGTACACCGGGTAGCAGAGCCGGGAGTTGTTCTCCGGCGCGGCCGGCACGTCGTTGTAGTCGCAGTCCGCCTCCGAGTACGTGACGTGGATGTCGGCGCCCGATTCGGTACGGATGTTCTGGATCCGCCACCTGGAGAACAGGGGTGCCCCGGCGAGCACGTTGGCGCGGTTGGACAACTCCACTCCGGTGAACTGCACCGCCGGCTCGGTGACGGTGCCGCCGACGTGCCCGGCGTGCACGATCTCCTTCAGCCACAGTGACGCCGACCCGGCCACCTTCGGTGCCTTGAACTCGTGGGTCAGCGCCCACGACTCCACGTCCGAGAAGGTGCTGCCGCTCCACACCTGAGTGGTGATCTTCGTGAGCCGCTTGGTGGTGAAGAAGACCGGAGCCAGCTTGTCGGTGCAGGGCGCCGCGTCGCAGTACTTGTCCCACGGTACGTCCGGCCAGTTCGCCTTGACCGGCTTACCGTCCTTGTGGCATTCGGTGGCCAGGCACCGGTCGGCGACGTCGAACACCACTCGCCCGGTGGCGGACACGCTCGGGTGATCCGCGTGCAGGCCGTACTCGATCCGCCTCAGATGGCCACCGCGGTGGAACGACTGCCGGTTGTCCTTGTCATCGGCCGCACCGTAGTAGCCGGTCTCGCTCTCGTAGTGGTAGCGGACCGTGTTGCCGTGCACGTCCACGGCCTTGTCCAGCAGCCACCGCCACGCCTGCTTGCACGACGAGTCCTTGAAGGCGGTGGCGTGGCACTTCTCGCCGGCGTGGTTGCCGAAGACGGGGATCGTCCATCGGGAGTTCGCCGAGGTGACCTCGCTGGCGAAAAAGTACCGGGTGCCATCCGGCGTGGTGATCGTCCACCGCTCGGTCGTGGCGTTGCCTGACGTGGCTGCGGCGCCCTCCAGGCGGATCCGCCAGTTGCTGTCGTTCTGGACTCGCCAGGTACCGCTGCTGTCGTCCCTGATCAGCGAGGCATTGGTGCCGTTGAGCGAGACGGTGACGTTGTGCGAGTCACCCTTCCAGCAGTGGTCGTAGGTCTTCTTGTCCTTGTTGTTCGGGTCGTTACCGTCGACCGCGTCGCGATCGTCGGTGCAGGTGACGTAGGAACGCTCGATGAATCCCGGCGCGTACTCCCAGCCGTCGCCGACCCACGACGCCTGGTTGTTGGCACCGGCCATCCGGCCGTCCACCACCTGCGACGAGTAGTCCAACGACACCTCTGGTAGCGGACCCTCCGCCGGGGGCAGCCGCAGTGGGTTCGAGTACGAGAAGGCACCGGAGCTGTCTCCCGCCGTCCACGAGCCCGACGCCTTCAGGTCGGTGGCCTTGTAGTCGCCCTCCTCCGAGGACTCGTCGGCCGTCATGGCGAACACCATCGGTGCCGCTCCGGAGAGCGTGACCTGAGTCGAGACCGTACCGGTGACCGGGTTGTTGGTCGCCTGAACCGTCTCGATCTCCTGGCACTCCGACCGCTGCGGGGTGGTCGCCGCGCAGGCCGGCAGCCGCTTGAGGGTCAGCCGCTCCCCCCACCCCGCGCCGTAGAGTTCGCGGATCCCGGCGTAGTCAAAGGCAGCCTCGACGGTGCCGGAGCTGCCGTCGACGACAACGATCGGCCCACTGACACCTAGCCGACGCGAGTGTTGCTCGGCCAAGACCTGCACCCGCGCCTGGTCCGGAGCACGTTTACCGGTGACGGCTGAGGCCGTGACAGGTAGGCCGCCAGCAGTTCCCCGCACCGTCCGGCCGGACTGCCGGTCCCCGTCAAGGCGTCGGTCCGGCCGAGCGCCCGCGACCGCAAGGCTGGTCTCGCCCGCCGCTGGCCACGTCGCTCGCCCCGCGCCGGTCCATCGGCCGCCGTCGTCGGGCAATGGCGACCGGTCGACAGGTGCTTGCCGGAGCGACTCGGCAGGGATCGTCTTGACCGCACGGTCACCGGAGGGCACCTCGGCCGCCTGAGCTGGCTGAGCTGCGGCGAGGGTCGAGGCCACCAGCACCGCGACGGTGCCGAACGTGACGAGTCGTCGGGAACGGGAGGGGACGGTGCGAGGCTGCGACATGACACCTTCCTGACGCAGAGGGGTGGGGGAAAGTCAGGTGGGCGGGGTTGGGGCGGCCCCAAGCCGCCCCAACCCATGGCTCAAAGAGCAGCGAGGTCGGCGATCCGATCCGGATCGACGGTGGAAGTCCAGATGCGTACGTCGTCCACGACGCCACCCAGGGGTGCCCAGCGGCGTCCGTCGGCGGCACCGTTGCATCCGATCAGCGTCGGTCCAGCAGCCATCCACGGCGTGGTAGGGCCGTCTGCCTCGCCCTGCAACTCACCGTCGACGTAGAGCCGAATCTTGCCGGCCGCGACGTCGTAAACCCCGGCCAGGTGCGTCCACTTGCCCAACTCGGGCGGCTGCTGCGACTCGGCGGTGTGCCAGATCGCGGAAGTGCTGTTTCCGGTCGACGGGATGCCGAAGTGCCAACGATCGTGGGTCGGGTTGTACTTCAGGAAGAAGCCGCCGTGCACGTTGCCGACCTGCGAGAGCACCGTATGGTGATCGGTTGTCTGTTCCAGCAGCACCCATGCGGCCACGGTGAACGAGGCATCGGTTCGTACCGCCGGACCGGCCGACTCCGCGCAGGAGTTGTCGGAGAGTTCCAGGCCAAGTGCGCCGTCACGACCAAAACCCCTGTCACGCGCCCAGGCATACGGTCCAGTGATGGTCAGGTCGCGACCGTTACCTGACCAGTCCGTCAGATAGGTAGGGGTATCGCTCGCTGGGCCGTCCAGCGGCCACATCCCCTCCAGCTTCACTTCTGGGTTGCCGCCGTGCACCGCGGCCACCTCAGCGGCGCTCAACACACCCCGCCAGGCCCGCACCCCGGAGATCGCCCCGTGGACACGGTCGCCATGTGCCCCGGCCCACTTCGCGCACCCGACGGTCATCGGCCCACCGGCGTTCCAGTTGGTCCCGGTACGCTCCCTGGACGAGACGAGAACTCCGTTCACGTACAAGCTCATTTGTCTTGTTGTGGCGTCGTAGACGCCAGCCAGATGGGTCCACCGGCCGACGTCTCCGGTAATCGGAACCGTCGACGCGGTCACCGGCCCTCCGCCGATCTCACTGTCGGAGGCCAGCATCATGAGCGCCCAGTAAGGAACACCGTTCAAGTACCGCGTGCCGAGATACCACCCGCTGACCCGGTCACCGTCCTGACCCAGAACCGTCCGATTGCCCGTGCCAGCCGTGGCCAGCCTGACCCACGCCCCAACTGTGAACGATTCATCCGTGCGCACTACCGGGCCGGATGTGGTCGCGCACTGCGTGCCATCAAGCTCGACCGCCGACTCGGCTCGTCCGAACTGGTCATCCGTCCAGGACGCGTTCTCCGGCAGGATCACGTCCGTGGATCGGCCCGTGGCATCAGCTCCGCTGCCGTGCATCTGCCAGTCACCGACGGCACCAGCGGGCAGCTCAGTGGCGGCACGCGTGATGTGGGCGTCGGAAAGGAGGCCCTGCCAGACGCCGACGTGGTCGATGGAGCCAACCGTCTGATGCCACACTGTGGTTCCAGTTCCGACGCATCCCATCAAGAAACGTTCCTGAGCGTTCCAGGGTGCGAACGGGATCGATCCCTCGGCGGCGAGTTGTCCCCCGAGATAGAGGCGCATAACTCTGGCGACCGGGTCGACCGTGACCGCCACGTGCTGCCACGTTCCCAGCGCCGTCGCCGTCGGTGCAGAGATCGTGGTGAACGTCGCATCCGCAATGTCGGCGCTACTCAGCGTCAATTGCCAGCGGTCGGTGGGGCCGTTGTACTGCAGATAGAAGGACGAGCGGGAGGTGCCACCCTGGGCCGCCAACGCACGTACGCTCTGTTTGTCGGCGATCTTCGACCAGCCCGCCACCGTGTATTCGGCATCGGTGCGGATCACCGGCGTTGTCTCCGCACAGCTCGCGCCGTCGAAGTTCAACGCGGCATTCGCGTTACCTCTCCGGTCGGGACCGAACCCCGCCCCATTGCCCACCGTCAGGTCATGGCCCTGGCCGGAGTCGTCGAGGGCGTCACCGTCGAAACGCCAGGCACCCTGGGGCTGTGCCTCGGTGATGCGGCCGGTGAAGAAGTTGTACGCGGTACGCACCGAGTAGTTTCCGGCGATGTCCTGCGCCCAGACGTAGACGACAGTACGTCCGACCTCCGGTGTGAACGTGAGGGTGGTCGTACCCGTCGACGCCTTGAAGTTCTGCTGGGCGTCGACCCCGATGCCGTACGCGAACTGCTTCATGCCCGAGCGAGCGTCGGACGATTTGAAGGACAGCGTCACCGGCTGGCCCTCGATCGGGGTACCGGAGGTGCGGGTGACCACCGGCGCGGTGGGTGGGGTGTAGTCCAGCCGGAAGTAGCAGAGGCTTGTCCAGTCGGTGTCGTCTTTCCCGTCGATACCCCGGATTCGCCAGTTGTAGTTCCCCTCGGCCAGGGTGGGCGCGGGCCAGGAACGCTCGGCACCCGACTTGGTCGAACCCGAGGTGCTTTCGGCGGGAGCGGTCGGACCGTTGAGGTCGAACCGGATCTTGACGGTGCCGTCGCCGTCGCTGGCCTTGCCCCACAACATCGGCGTGCGGTCGGTGATCCACGGCCCCGGCGACGTCTTGGCGCAGGCACCGCCAGGGGTGGTTTTTACCGCCACCGGCGAATGCGGCTTGTGCTGGTAATCCGTGATCAGTTTAACCCTGGCCGGGTCGAACTTGGCCCATCGTCCGCCGCTCTCGGTCGCCATCCGCAGACCGAAGGTGATCGAAGTGTGGCCTTCGTCTGCGTGGCGTTGAACATGGTGGCCGATCTCCGTGTCGTTGAAGGACATCCAGTTGGGATCTTGGGAAGGGCTACATCCGCCGTTCGCCTTGCCGAGCTTCGTCTGCAGCGGTTCGCCGTGCAGCCATTTGTCCTTCATGCCGTTCCAGGTGGGCGTGTTGGCGGCCAGCGAGTTCGTTTGCCAGACGGAGATCGACTCACCGTCGCAGTCGGCGGTGTGCACGAGATAGGCGTCCAGACTGGCTCGGTCGATCAAGCGCTTGCCGGCCAGCGCTGACGTAGCGAAGTAGAAGTGCGACCGCCAAATGTCTCCGTGGTCGTCATGGTTCGATCCAACCCGGGCGACCTCTCTGGGCCAGTCGCTGCCGGAGGTCCACTGGGTGCTCGCCCTGGAGTCGTTCACCGGAGCCCAGCTGGCCCACTTCTTGTCATAGGTAGGGTCGATGAAGACGGGAAACCGGCCGGCGTCAAGCAGCTCGGGGTCTGCGGAAACGCTCATATGACCGTCGCCGACCTGGACGTCGACCGCCGCGGTCCTGGCGGCGTCCGCCGGACCACGAGCGGTGGAACGATCCGGCCTCGGATCAGATGGCGCACCGTCAGCCAGGAACCCGGCCCGCGCACCGGCGACCTCACGTGTCGAATCCCATGCTTTGGCCGGTGGGGCTGCCGCCAGCAGGCCCTCCGGGCCGGACACGGTGACGCCTCCGCCCAACGCGGACACGGTCGCTGACCCGCCCACGACGTAGCGTGTCTCGCGGACCAGCGGATTGGCCGCCGCCGCTGCGCTCTTGACCACGAGAAGGTGGGAGAAGCCACCCCGCTCGGCGCGCACCACGAGGTCGACGTCCGGGTACACGTTCGGATAGGTGATGCTGTCTCCGGCGATCACACCCTCCGGAAGTGGATCCACCCAGCCGAGTGAGAACGTGGCACCGCCCCCGGTCATGGTGGCGAAGGCCCCCGCACCGCCTGAGGAGAAGACCACGTCGGCCGTTGAGGCAACCGGCCGTACCAGGCCGTCGTGCCCCACCTGCAACGTCGTGTCGATCTCAGTCCAGTCGCCGTCCTGTCTGGTCCATTGCGGCTCGGCCCACGATTCGAAGGCGAAGTCACCGGAAGGCTGGGCAAAGACCTTCGTCGTCTCCGAGGCCGCATCGAGCACTTCCACGGCGACGTCACACGCCTCGGCCATGGCCTGGGCCGCGTGCTCCGAACTCACTCCGGATGGGGCACCGCTCGGGCACGGGTCGGTGCCTTCGGCACTGGCAGGAGCAACTGGCGACAACGCGGACAAGGAGCCGGCCAGTACTACGAGGGCCACAGTGGACTGAATCCAGGCAGGACGAATCGACAAGCCGCACCCCCGTGAAGCAAACGTGATCAAGCTTGCGGCACAACGTACAGATAGATGGAGCCCAACACCAGAGCGAATCTGTGACAACACTCTCCGTGTACCCATTACGGCGCAATAGCCGGTTTTGGCGATGCCGAGGTTTCGCGGTGGTTACTGCCCGTTCACTCCCGAGGGTCCGATTCGCGTTCGTGCTGGCTTCGCTGCTGCGGGGCGTGCCGATGCTCGCGGTGCGTCCGCCGCATGGACGAGCCCATCGACAGCGACCGACCGAACGCACCTCGCTAAGGGGAGCCGGCCGCGTGGTAGAGGCGAATCAGGCGGGTGACGGTGTCGCGGTCGCCGTCGACGCGTACGGTGCCGGCGCGTTCGGCGTCGATGAGCGGCAGGCCGCCGAACAGCACCTCGCTCCAGGCCGTCGAGTCGGTGGTCACGGTCGCCACCGGGTCGACGGCGGCACCGGGCTGGACGTCCAGCAGCCCGTCGACGGTGGTCAGCCGGTAGTCGCGGACCGGCGGGTCGGGCTGCCGGGCGTCGTAGAGGCGCAGGGCGGTCAGTGGTAGGCCCTCGGGGACGGGGGGCGCCATGGTGCGCATGGCGAGGACCATGGCGTCGGGGGTCATGCCACCACTGGTGCGAGGGTCCGGCCCGGAGGAGTACCAGCGGCCGAGCGAGGCCAGAACCGATTCCAAGCCACGGCCCCACTCGGTGACCGTGTACGCGCGGGTACGCGCCAGGTCGGGCAGGGTCACCTGGTCGACGATGCCGGCCTGACGCAGGGATCTGAGCCGGTCACTGAGGACTGCCGGCGTGATGCCACGAACGGCGTCCTGAAGATCGGCGAAGCGCTTGGGACCGAGGAGCAGTTCGCGGACGACGATCAACGTCCACCGGTCACCCACCAGGTCAAGGGCGTTGGCAGCCCGGCAGGCGTCGCCGTGGTGGGCGTAGGTCAGCTTGACAGGCAATCCCGATCAACTTCTTTCACGCTAGTAGACGCTATGTTTATAGTAGCGGTATGCCGAGTATGGATAGACAATCAGCGCCTCCCGTGGTCGACCGCGACACCTGGCTTCGGGAACGGAACGCACTGCTGGTCCGGGAGAAGGAGCACACCCGAGCGGGTGATGCCATCGCGGCCGCCCGCCGTCGCCTGCCGATGACCGAGGTCAACCCGGTCAAACTGGTCGGCGAGCAGGGCCCGGTCTCGTTGCTCGACATCTTCGACGGGCGAGACCAACTCGTGGTCTACAAGCACATGTGGCACCTCGGCAAGCCATTCGAGGAGCAGTGCGAAGGCTGCACCATCAGCATCTGGAACTTCCACGAGGCTAGCTACCTGGCGGCACGGGGCATCAGGTTCGCGGTCTTCGCCGAGGGACCGTACGAGGAGATCGCGCCGTTCCGCGAGTTCATGGGCTACCTCCACCCGTGGTACTCGAACTACGGCATCGACGAGCCCGCCGTCGCCGGCGGCGGCGTCATCGCCTGCTACCTGCGCCAGGGTGACCGGGTGTTCCTCACCTACGAGACGACCGGACGCGGCGTCGAGGCGATCATGGGCTCACTCAAGCTGCTCGACATGACCGCCTATGGACGGCAGGAAGCCTGGGAGGACTCCCCCGACGGCTGGCCGCAGGCCGACCCGACGTACAGCTGGTGGCGCAAGGACGGCCGCCCGGTAGCCCAGTGGACCCGCCCCGGCGTCACGCCCGTTCAGTCGGACCAGCACCACTGCCACTGAAGACCTGAGCCGAACGGTTGCCACCTACCCCGGGGCCATCGGTGGCAGAGGCCACGCCACACCGACCGGCATGTCGCTGAGGGATGGACGCGGACATTACGGATCTAATGGATCGGTGCTACGGATCGATGTCCTTGCTGCCTTCTTGTTGCTGGCCCTGACCGGCTGCACCGATGGCCCTCGGACACCTAGCAGCACCGAAGAGGCACCCGGACGCCCGTCGGGGCAGACGCCGGAGTCGACGCCTGCCCTGACGGTCGGGAGCGGCCGGGTGTTGGACGGTGACGGTTACCGGACCCTGGTCGCCGGTGCCACGTACGACTTTCTCGCGGCGATGCACGGCCGGGTAGCCGTCGGTGATGGCGGCCCGCCGGAACACCTGCCGCCCGTGCCGGTCGGATGCGCACCCGCCGGCGCCTCCGTGGCGGTGCTCTAACGCGTCACCCGGCGCAGCGACAGTTGACGTTGCTCCGCCGCACATCGGGTCGCACCGTTGTGGGACGCTCGCGGGATGAGTGAGGTGATCTTCCGTGAGGCGGTCCGGGCGGACCTGCCGGCCGTGCTCGACCTGCTCGCCGACGACGTGCTCGGCCGTACCCGTGACGTCGGGGAGGTCGACGCCACGTACGAGAAGGCGTTCGCGGACATCACCGCCGACCCGCGCAACCAGCTCGTGGTCGGTGAGGCCGACGGCGAGGTGGTGGGGTGCATGCAACTCACCTACATCCCCGGGCTCGGCCGGCACGGCGCCGAGCGGTTGCTCGTCGAGGCGGTCCGGGTCCGCTCGGACCAGCGCGGTCGCGGGCTGGGACGCCGAATGATGACCTGGGCGATCGACGCGGCCCGCCAGCGCGGCTGCGGGCTGGTGCAGCTCACCACCGACAAGACCCGCCACGACGCGCACCGCTTCTATGCCAACCTCGGCTTCGTCGCCAGCCACGAGGGTATGAAGCTCAGTCTCTGACACCGGCAGACGGGGGCCCGGCCAGCCTGGGTCGCCCCACATCGCAACCGAGGACGGTGGCCCAGAAGGTCGTCAGCGTCGCCAGACTCGACCCGTGGATCAAGGACCGGGTGGACTTCCGGATCAGCCAGAAGCCTCCCTCGGGCAGGACGATCACCCAGCCAACGGGTACGTCGTTCTCCGCCACGAGCACCAGCAGTTCCGGCTTGCTCTCGACCTCGATCACAGGCAGGTCCGCCATCTCGACGGACCCCATCCCCTGTCCCCCGCTCACCGGTAGCTCCGCCGGTGGCATCGCCGGACGGCGTGGCGAGACCGCCACAGCCGGGCCAGCCGCAGCAACGGCCGCTGCTGCGGCTGAACCGCCGCTGAGGCGCTCCGCTCGGGTTGACGGGCGCGGTACGCAACGGCCCGCTCGGAATAGGCGGGCCGCTGTACCACGTCGATCGGGTCGTCCTGCCGTTGAAACCACTTCCACCGGGCCACCACGAGCCTCCCGCGAACACGCATCGATTGCCGATGCCTGCCACCATCGGCCCGCGCTTCGCCGATCTGCAACGTCTCATGCGGAGATTCGGAGAAAGACATTTGCGGTGTGTCATCTGGGCCTCGATGCTGTTCCAAACGAGACACTGGCAGCACCGATCTGAGACGGGGTGACATGAGCGACGTTGGGTCTTCGGTGCCACGGCGGCAGCTGGGCCGGTTGCTGCGCCAGGCCAGGGAGGAAGCCGGCATCAACCTGGAGGCTGCCGCCGAGGCCCTCGAATGGTCGCGCGCCAAGATGTACCGCCTGGAGAGCGGACAGACATCGCTGCGTACCCACGATGTGACGCTGATGTGCCAGCACTACGGCACCTCAGCCGAGCTGACCGAGGTCATGGTCAGCCTGGCCCGGGAAAGCAAGAGTCGGGGTTGGTGGCACGCCTACGGTGAGGCCATCCCGGCGTGGTTCGAGCTGTACGTCGGGCTGGAGGCGGCGGCCCGCCGCGTGCGTCAGTACGAGCCGACGCTGATCCCTGGGTTGCTCCAGACCGCCGAGTACGCTGCGGTCATCTTCAGCGCCAAGGCTGGCCGGAGCCAGGATGAGATAGCGCAGAAGGTCGCGCTACGCATGGAGCGTCAGAAGCTGCTCGCTCGCCGCAGCCCGAAGGCTCCGAGCTTCGAAGCCATCATCGACGAGGCCGTGATTCGCCGCCCCATCACCGACCTGGACGCCTGGCGCAGCCAACTCGCACACCTGGTGAACGCCGCACAGCGACCTAACGTCTCGGTCCGGGTGCTGCCGCTGGGCAGCGGCCCCCACGCGGCATCCGTTGCCGGATCGTTCATCATGCTGGACTTTCCAGCGGTCGGCACGCGGCCCGCGGAGCCGTCGACCGTCTACAGCGAGGCGCTGACCGGCAGCCTTTACCTGGACAAGCCGACAGAAGTGGCGGCGTACGCTGACGCCTGGTCCACTCTTCTGGACCTTTCACTGGGCGTGCGCGAGTCTGAAGATCTGATCGGGACGGTTATCAAGGAGACCTTCGATGAATGACCTGACCAACGCCCGGTGGCGCAAGAGCAGCCGGAGCGGTGAGGGCGAGTGCGTCGAGGTGGCCGACGATCTGGCCGGCGCGGTCGGGGTGCGGGACAGCAAGGACGTTGCCGGGCCGGTGCTGCTGTTCGCCCCCGCCGAGTGGCGGTCCTTCGTCGAGACCCTCAAGGCCAACAGCCTCCCGTAGCCCCTTCGCCGCAACCCGCGAGCATCGGCCGCCTCCCCTCGTTCCGCCGCCCAAGGTCACACCTCCCGCCCTCGCCTCGTTGACCATGGGGTTAGCGGCAGTTTGAAGATCTACAACTGCCGCCAACCCCATGATCAACGGATACGGGAGGGGTGGGCGGGGCAGGGTCAGCGGGGGCGGTCGCGGTCTTTGGAGGGTTGGACGCGCTTGGGTTCGCCGGGCATCTTCGGGTGGTCGGGTGGGTAGGGCAGGTCGCCCTCGCCGGCGGCGGCGTCCCGCTCGGCCCAGTCCAGCAGGGGGGTGATGTCCCATGCGGCGTCGTCGATGCCGGCGTGCGGGTCGCCTCGTTGGGCCAGCCGTTCCGGGACGGTACGCAGGTCGAAGTCGTCCGGGTCGACGTCGGCCAGCTCGTCCCAGGTGACCGGGGTGGAGACGGTCGCCCGGGCGTTGGCGCGCAGCGAGTACGCGCAGGCGATGGTGCGGTCCCGCGCCATCTGGTTGTAGTCGACGAAGACCCGCTCACCGCGTTCCTCCTTCCACCAGGCGGTGGTGACCAGGTCGGGCCGGCGGCGGGCCAGTTCCCGGGCCAGCGCGATGGTGGCCCGGCGTACCTCGACGAACGTCCAACGCGGCTGGATGCGCAGGTAGACGTGCACGCCCCGGCCACCGGACGTCTTCGGCCAGCCCGGCACGCCCAGCTCGTCGAGGATCGCCCGCAGCTCGGCGGCGGCCGTCGCGGCGTGCGCGAAGTCGGTGCCGGGCTGCGGATCGAGGTCGACCCGCAGCTCGTCGGGCTGGTCGACGTCGGCGGCGCGGACCGGCCACGGGTGGAACACCACGGTGCCCATCTGCGCCGCCCAGGCCACATGGGCCAGGTCCGCCGGGCACAGCTCGGCGGCCTTGCGACCGCTGGGAAAGCTGATCTCGGCAGTCCGCACCCACGGCGGCACGCCCCGGGTCGGCACCCGCTTCTGGAAGAACATCTCCCCCGCGATGCCGTCGGGGAAGCGCTGCAACGTCGTCGGTCGGTCGCCGAGCGCCCGCATGATGCCGTCGCCGACGCTGACGTAGTAGTGGAAGACGTCGGCCTTGGTGAAGCCCCGCTCCGGGAAGATCACCCGATCGGGACTGGACAGTCGTACGGTCTGCCCGGCCACCTCGATCTGCTCGGCCGCAGCCTTCGTGCCACCCATTGCGCGACCATATGCGATGGGTCCGACCTTCGGCGTACCGTTGACCTGTGACTGTTCCCGACAGCGAACTGCCCCGCACCGAGGACGAGTGGCGGGTCCGGCTCAGCCCCGCCGAGTTCCGGGTGCTGCGCGAGCACGGCACCGAACCGGCGTGGACCGGCGAGTACGTCGACACCAAGACGCCCGGCATGTACCGGTGCCGGGCCTGCGGTGTCGAGCTGTACCCGAGCGACACCAAGTTCGACTCGCACTGCGGCTGGCCGAGCTTCGACGACGCCATCCCGGGCGCGATCAAGGAGATCGAGGACAACTCCCTCGGCATGAGTCGCACCGAGATCCGCTGCGCCCGCTGCGACAGCCACCTCGGTCACGTCTTCCGGGGTGAGGGCTTCACCCCGAAGGACACCCGGCACTGCGTGAACTCGCTCTCCATCCGCCTGGACCCGAGCGCCGCCTGACCGGGCCCCGGCCGCGCCGCCCTCCCCGCCCGCGCCGCGTCGGCACCAGGTCGACCGCTCAGGCAAGCCCGCGCCGATGTCGCGCGCCGGCCGGGGGTCGTCGCGGCCCGGCCGGTCAGTCGGCCGCGGGCCGGGCGGCCATCAGCGCGACCTGAGCGGTACGCGACTGCTCCACGCGCCGGGCCAGGTCGAGCACCCGCGCGTCGGTACCCGCCGCCTGATGGGCCCGAGCCAGGTTGGCGGCGGCCTGCTGGTGCGCGCTGAGCACCTCGATCAGCACCCGGTCTACCTCGGCGTCCGGGGCGTCCCGCAGCCGTGCCAACTGCTCGGGGCCGGTGCCGTGCCCGGCGTGGTCGTCGGCGCGGGCGCTGCGCCCGGCACGTGCCAGCCAGCCGCGTGCGGTGGCCAGTTCGTCGGTCTCGGTCGCCTCGACGGCGGCCACCAGAGTGCGCAGTTCGTCGTCGGTGAGCCGGTCGCGCACCAGCCGGACGATCTGGAGGGTCTGCTCGGTGTGCCCGGCCATCATCGACAGGAACAGCAGGTCGATGCCGGTCATCTCGCTGACGGCCCCAGGCGTCCGGGTCGACGTCCCACCAGAGGTTGCGGCCACCGGCGGCGTGGTGTCGGCGGGCGCGGGCCGCCCGGACGGCGCGGGCGGACCGCCGCAGCCGGCAACCAGCAGCACCGCGAGCAGGTACAACGGCAGCACCCGCGGTACGGCGGGCGGGAGGTGCGGCCGGTGCCGGTCGCACCTCCCGTCGGTCAGAGCTGGCTCCACAGCGCCGGTACGTTCGGCGGCTCCCAGCCGGCGATGGCGGTGTGCGCCTGCCGGCAGCGGTAGGTGCGGCCACCGTAGGTGACCTGGTCCCCGACCGCGTACGCGCGACCGGCGGTCCAGGTGCCGCCGGTCGGCGGGTTGGTGGTCGGGGCGACCGTCGGGGTGGGTGACGGTGCGGGCGGGTTGGTGGTGGGGCTCGGGCTGGGCGGGGGGTTGCCGCCGCCACCGCCGATCTGCAGGTCGACGCAGGAGTAGAAGGCGTTCGCGGTGTCGGAGATGTTCCACACCGCCAGCAGCTTCTGCCGGCCGGAGTAGCCGGACAGGTTGACGGTGTGCGAGACGGTCGCGCCGGGCTGGCGTCCGCCGCCGGAGAAGACCGCGACCCGGGTGTTGCCGATGAAGTACTCCCAGTCGCGGGTGGCGTGCATGGCCGTGTTGACCCAGGTGAACGTCACGGTGGTGCCGACCGATGTGGCCGGCCAGCCCCGGTTGTCGTCGTTGAGCACGGCGAAGTGCGAGATGTTGGCGTGACAGTTGCGCAGCCCCTTCGGGCCCTCGACGCTCTGCGGTTCCCATCTGATCTGCCCGCAGTCGGGCACCCGGTTCTGGGCGCAGAGCGCCTGGCGGCTCGGTGGTGACGAGACGTAGCCGTGGGCCTGGGCGGGCGTGGCGACGGCCAGGGTGGAGACCATGGCGCCCGTCGCGACCAGCGGAAGGGTGATTCTTCGACGCATGGCGGCAGCTCCTTGTCGGCGTGGTGCCTGGTGAGGTGCCACAAACATAATTTAAACCTTGTTAACAGTAAAGACCGCTGTCAATAAAACAGGGGCCAACCAGCGCCGTGCCGCAAGATGGGACAAAAGGTTTCTCTGATGGAGGTACGGGGCGTGGCTACCTGCGAGGTCTGCGGCAACGACTACTGGTTGGCGTTCGAGGTGCGGACGGTCAGCGGCGACGTGCACACTTTCGACAGCTTCGAGTGCGCCGCCCACAAGCTCGCCCCGATCTGCGAACACTGCAACGTCAAGATCGTCGGCCACGGGGTCGAGGTGTCCGGTCGGTTCTTCTGCTGCGGTCACTGCGCCCGCGCGGTGGAGACGGAACAGGGCGCCGAGATCCGCGACACTGTCGGCGCCCGCCCCGCCTGATCGTCCCCGCACCGACACCAGCACCAGGTGCCAGCAGGGGGTCGCGGGGACACGGCACTAGCCTGGCGGGATGCCTGACACGCCGCTGCACAGCGCGAGCTTCGCCGAGTTGGACGCGCGCACCTTCCACGACCTGGTGCGGCTGCGCGTCGACGTGTTCGTGGTCGAGCAGGAGTGCGCGTACCCGGAGCTCGACGGGCGGGACGTCGAACCCGGAACCCGGCACCTGTGGCTGACCCACGACGGCGCTCCGGTGGCGTACCTGCGAATCCTGGCCGACCCCGGCGGGGTGGCCCGGATCGGACGAGTGGTGGTCGCCCCGACGGCCCGGGGCGACGGGCACGCGGGCCGGCTGATGACGGCGGCCCTCGCGGAGATCGGTGACCGGCCGTGCGTGTTGGACGCCCAGTCGCATCTCGTCGACTTCTACACCCGACACGGCTTCACGGTCAGCGGGCCGGAGTACGTCGAGGACGGCATCCCGCACACACCCATGAGCCGGAAGCGGTGAAGGACCGCGAAACCGGTGCTGGAAGCGCTTCGACGCCCCCGTGCACCCGGTGCTGGAAATCGCTTTCCTCATTGACGGATGACGATCGAACGTGCCATCCTTCCGGTCGAGTCAGCACGCGAGGGCCACACCGACGGCACGGGAGAGGGCAACTCCCGAGCGTCCGGGCGATGTCGAGATCCGACGACTTCCCCTGGGGGCTCCCATGTCCAACTCGCTCAGATCATCACGGGCGCTCTGGCTGCTGGCCGTCGCGGCCGTCGCCACGCTGCTGCTCTCCACGGCATACGTGCGACCCGCCGCCGCGCACGGCTCGGTGGCCAACCCCATCTCCCGCAACTACGGCTGCTGGCAGCGCTGGGGCGGTGACTTCCAGAACCCACGGATGGCCACCGAGGACCCGATGTGCTGGCAGGCGTGGCAGACCGACACCAACGCCATGTGGAACTGGAACGGCCTCTACCGCGAGGGCGTGGCCGGCAACCACCAGGCCGCCATCCCGAACGGCCAGCTCTGCTCCGGCGGACGCACCGAGAACGGGCGCTACCGGGCGATGGACGTGCCGGGTGCCTGGCGGACCACCTCGGTCGGCAACAGCTTCCGGCTGAAGTTCTACGACCAGGCCAGCCATGGTGCCGACTACATCCGGGTGTACGCCACCCGGCAGGGCTACGACGCGCTGACCACGCCGCTGGCCTGGTCGCACCTGGAACTGGTCGGCCAGATCGGCAACACGCCGGCCTCGCAGTGGCAGCAGGAGCCCGGTGGGGTCTCCATCGAGATCCCGGTCAACGCCCCGGGGCGCACCGGCCGGCACGTCATCTACACGATCTGGCAGGCCAGTCACTCCGACCAGTCGTACTACATCTGCAGCGACGTGCAGTTCGGCGGCGGATCCAACCCCCCGCCCACCACGCCCCCACCGACCACGCCGCCCACCACGCCCCCACCGACCACGTCGCCCACGACGACCCCGCCGACCACCAACCCGCCGGTGACGGGGGCCTGCTCGGCGACCTACCGGGTCACCTCGACCTGGTCCGGCGGATTCCAGGGTGAGGTGCAGGTGACCGCCGGCAACGCCGCCATCCGCGGCTGGCGGGTGACCTGGACCAACAGCAGCGGACAACAGGTCAACCAGGCCTGGAACGCCACCCTGACCTCCAGCGGCTCCACCGTGACCGCCACCAACGTCAGCTACAACGGCAACCTCGGTGCCGGCGCCAGCACCAGCTTCGGCTTCCTGGCCTCCGGCAGCAGCACGACCATACCAACCGTGACCTGCACCGCCACCTCCTGACCCCGGCCGGGGCCGCGCCACACTCCCTCGGGCGCGGCCCCGCCCGGCTCAATGAGCGACAGCGGTGCCGTCCCCGCTGCGGAGGGCGCTTCCCGCGTTGACGTACGCCGATCCCCCGTGGCACGCTTCCTCCGGAGCCAACACCACAGGGCAACGCTGATCGACCACGGGAGAGGCAACTCCCGAGCGTCCGGGCGCAGTCGCGAACTGACGATTCCCTTGGGGAGCTCCATGTCGAACGTACTCAGATCACCCCGCGCCGCCTGGCTGCTGGCCGTCGCGGCCGTCGCCGCCGTCGCCCTGTTGCTGCTCAGCACCGCGCTGACCAACCCCGCCTCCGCACACGGTGCCACGGTCAACCCGGGTTCCCGCGCCTACGGCTGCTGGGAGCGCTGGGGCGGTGACCACATGAACCCGCGGATGGCCACCGAGGACCCGATGTGTTGGCAGGCCTGGCAGGCCAACCCGAACGCCATGTGGAACTGGAACGGCCAACTCCGCGAGGGTGTGGGCGGCAACCACCAGGCGGCCGTACCGAACGGCCAGCTCTGCTCCGGTGGGCGGGCCGAGGGCGGTCGCTACAACGCCCTCGACACGCTCGGCGCCTGGAAGACCACCCCGGTCCCCAACAGCTTCCAGTTGAAATTCTTCGACCAGGCCAGCCACGGTGCCGACTACCTCCGGGTGTACGCCACCCGCCAGGGTGTGGACACGCTCACCAAGCCACTGGCCTGGTCCGACCTGGAACTGGTCGGCCAGATCGGCAACACGCCGGCGTCGCAGTGGCAACGGGAGGTCGACGGAGTGTCGATCCAGATTCCGGTGAACGCGCCCGGCCGCACCGGCCGGCACATCATCTTCACCGTCTGGCAGGCCAGCCACTTCGACCAGTCGTACTACCACTGCAGCGACGTCCAGTTCGGTGGCGGCACCACCCCGCCGACCACCACGCCACCCACGACCACGCCGCCGACCACCACGCCACCCACGACGACCCCGCCGACCACCACGCCGCCGACCACCAACCCGCCGGTGACGGGGGCCTGCTCGGCGACCTACCGGGTCACCTCGACCTGGTCCGGCGGATTCCAGGGCGAGGTGCAGGTGACCGCCGGCAACGCCGCCATCCGCGGCTGGCGAGTGACCTGGACCAACAGCAGCGGACAACAGGTCAACCAGGCCTGGAACGCCACCCTGACCTCCAGCGGCTCCACCGTGACCGCCACCAACGTCAGCTACAACGGCAACCTCGGTGCCGGCGCCAGCACCAGCTTCGGCTTCCTGGCCTCCGGCAGCAGCACGACCACACCAACCGTCACCTGCACCGCCACCTCCTGACCCCGGCCGGGGCCGCGCCACACTCCCTCGGGCGCGGCCCCGCCCGGATCAGCCGACCAGATCGGCAGGCCAGCACCGGCCAGCCGGCCGGCGCCTCAGGCCAGTGCGGAGACGATGTCGGCGACCGAGCGACGACGGCCGGTGTAGAACGGCACCTCCTCGCGGACGTGCAACCGGGCGCGGGAGGCCCGTAGGTCACGCATCAGGTCGACGATCCGGTGCAACTCGTCGGCCTCGAAGGCCAGCATCCACTCGTAGTCGCCGAGCGCGAACGAGGCCACCGTGTTGGCCCGTACGTCCGGGTAGCCGCGGGCCATCTTGCCGTGCTCGGCGAGCAACTCCCGCCGCTCGGCGTCGGGCAGCAGGTACCAGTCGTACGACCGGACGAACGGGTAGACGCAGAGGTAGGCGCGGGCCTCCTCGCCGGCCAGGAACGCCGGGATGTGGCTCTTGTTGAACTCGGCCGGCCGGTGCAGCGCCATCTGCGACCAGACCGGGGTCATCGCCCGGCCCAGGGCGGTCCGCCGCAACCGCAGGTACGCGTCCTGGAGCGCGTCGCTCGACGCGGAGTGCCACCAGACCATCAGGTCGGCGTCGGCGCGCAGCCCGGAAACGTCGTAGGTGCCGCGCACCACCACGTCCTTGCCGGCCAACTCCTCGATCAGCGACTCGACCTCGCCGGTGACGTTGTCCCGCAGCGACGGCAGCGGCGCGCTGGCCCGGAACACCGACCACATGGTGTAGCGGATGGTGGAGTTGAGTTCCTTCAGTCGGGCCGCGTTGCTCTGCTCGGTCATCTCCCCGATCCTTCCAGTGCCGTGATGATCTCCTCGGCCGCCGTCTCACCGGAGCGGACGCAGACCGGGATGCCGACCCCGTCGTAGCCGGCACCGGCCAGCCGCAGAGTCGGATGTGCCGCCCGCAGCGCCGAACGGGCGGCGACCACCCGGTCGAGATGACCGGGGGTGTACTGCGGCAGCGCGCCGCCCCAGCGCTGCACGTGCCCGGCGACCGGGGCGGGCAGCGGCGCACCCAGCACCGCCGACACTTCCCGGTGCACGGTCGCGGCGAGGTCCTCGTCGGGGCGCTGGAGTTGCTCCTCGTCGCCGTACCGGCCGACCGAGGCGCGCACCAGGGCCACCCCGTCCGGCCGGCGCAGGTGCCCCCACTTGGTGGTGAAGAAGGTGGCCGCCTTGACCAGCAGTCCTTCGGTGGCGGGCACCAGGAAGCCGGAGAGGTCCGGCAGCATTGCTCCGGGCAGCGCGAGGGTGACCAGTGCGACGCTCGCGTAGTCCAGCCCGCCGATCTCCTTCGCCGCCTCCGGGGCGACGTCGGCGAGCAGCCGCGCCGCCGGTCGGGCCGGCACCGCGAGCACGACCGCGTCCACGTCGACGTGCTCCGGGTCGCGGGTCGGACCGACGGTCAGCCGCCAACCGGCGCCGGTCGGGGTGAGTTCGCGTACCGCCGCGTGGCGGTGGATCGTCGCGCCGCTGGTCGTCACCGCCGCGTCGACCAGGGTGCTCAGCCCGCCGTCGAGGGTGCCGAAGACCGGCTCACCGGGGGCGCGCGGCGCGGCGGCCTGCGCCGCGCGCACGGCCGCCAGCAGCGTGTGTTCCACCCGGGCGGCCCGGGCCAGCGCCGGCATGGTGGTGACCAGGGACAGGTCGTCGGCGCGGCCCGCGTACACCCCGCCGAGCATCGGGTCGACCAGCCGGTCGACCACCTCGTCACCGAACCTCGCGCGGACCAGTGCCCCCACCGCGATGTCCTGGTCGGCGCCGAGCAGGGGCCCACCGCCGTCGCGGTCGGCCGCCGGGGTCGGCCGCGCCACCGCCGCCACCTTCTCCAGATCACCGGGTACGCCGACAAGCGTGCCGCCCGGGATCGGGCGCAGCCCGCCGTCGACGGCCAACGCCGCCTGCCCGACGCTCGGGTGCACGATCCGTCCCGCCAGGCCGAGCCGGCGGATCAGGGCCACGGCGGCGGACTCCCCGCCGGCCGGGTCGCGCATCAGGAACGACTCGGCGCCGAACTCGACCGGCCCGCCGGCCAACTCGCCGGTGCGCAGCTTGCCACCGAGGTCGCCGGACTGCTCGTACACGGTGATGTCGACGTCGGCGGGGGCGCGGTCGCGCAACCGGACCGCGGCGGCCAGGCCGGCGACACCGCCGCCGACCACCGCCACCCGCCGCCTCGGCACGGCGGTCAGCCCCGGTCGACCGGTCGCGCGGACAGTTCGTGCACCAGGGCGACCACCCGGGTCAACACCTCCGGGTCGGTCTCCGGCAGCACGCCGTGGCCGAGGTTGAACACGTGTCCCGGCGCGGCCCGGCCCTGCTCCAGGATCCGGCGCACCTCCGCCTCCACCACCGGCCACGGAGCCAGCAGCAGGGTCGGGTCGAGGTTGCCCTGCACCGCCCGCTCCGGCCCGATCCGGCGGGTCGCGACGTCCAGCGGCGTACGCCAGTCGACGCCGACCACGTCGGCGCCGGCCTCGCCCATCGCGCCGAGCAGTTCGGCGGTGCCCACCCCGAAGTGGATCCGGGGCACACCGGTGTCGGCGAGCCCGGTCAGCACCTTCGTCGAGTGGGGCAGCACGAACCGGCGGTAGTCGGCCTCGGAGAGCGCGCCGGCCCACGAGTCGAACAGCTGCACCGCCGACACACCGGCCTCGATCTGCACCCGCAGGAACGCCAGGGTCACCTCGGCCAGCCGGCCGGCGAGGGCGTGCCACAGCTCCGGCTCACCGTGCATCAGCGCCTTGGTCTTGGCGTGGGTACGCGACGGACCACCCTCCACCAGGTAGCTGGCCAGCGTGAACGGGGCCCCGGCGAAGCCGATCAGCGGAGTGTCGCCCAGCTCCTTGACCAGCAGCCGGACCGCCTCGTCGACGTAGTCGACGTCGTCGCGCCCGATGGGCCGGATCCGTTCGACGTCGGCGGCGGTCCGCACCGGTTCGGCCACCACCGGGCCGGTGCCGGGCACGATGTCCAGATCGATCCCGGCGGCGGCCACCGGCACCACGATGTCGCTGAACAGGATCGCCGCGTCCACGTCGTGCCGGCGTACCGGCTGAAGGGTGATCTCGGTGACCAGATCGGGCCGGCGGCAGGACTCCAGCATCGCCACGTTGGCCCGGATCTCGCGGTACTCCGGCAGCGACCGGCCCGCCTGGCGCATGAACCAGACCGGGGTGTGCGGCACCGGCCGGCGGCGGCACGCCCGCACGAAGGGCGAATCGGCGGGCCCGCCGGGGCGGGGTTCGTCGTCTCGGGCGGCGGTGCCCGTGGTGTCGGTGGTCATCGCGGCAATCGTGCCACGCGGCCGATCGCCACCCCCCGCCCACCGCCACCTTTGTGACGTGGAAGGGAAAGACCAACGCCGTCGACAGTCGTGGATCACCGGGGTGCCGATCTCGGCGTGCCGACGCGACCGAACCGGTACGGCGGCTTAGGCTGCGGGCATGGCCCCCCCGATCGCGCTTCCGGACACGTTCGCCCGCGCGGTCGCGGGGCTCCGGTCGGCGACGCCCCGGCCGGAGATCCTGCTGGAGGAGGTGGGGGCACCCCAGCGGCTGGCCCCCTACTCCTTCGCGCTCTCCGCGTCCGTGCTGCGCGACGGCGACGAGGTGGCCAGCGGGCGGCTGATCCTGCTGCACGATCCGGCGGGGCACGAGGCGTGGCAGGGCACGCTGCGGCTGGTCACCTACGTGACCGCCGAGATGGAGGTGGACCTCGCCGCCGACCCGCTGCTGCCCGGGGTGGGATGGACCTGGCTCACCGACGCTCTCGACGCCCAAGACGCCGGGTACCGGGCCATCGGCGGGACGATCACGCAGACGATGTCGACCCGGTTCGGTGAGCTGGCCGGCCCGCCCGCGACCGGCGACGTGGAGATCCGCGCCTCCTGGACGCCGACCGGCGTCGACCTCGCCGCCCACCTGGACGCCTGGTGCACCCTGCTGGCCTCCACCGCCGGCCTGCCGCCGCCCGGCGTCACCGCCCTGCCGGAGCGCCGCCCGGCCGCCACCGGCTGAGCCGGCCTGCCCGGTGCCGGCCGCGCCGGTCCCGGCCGGGCGGCCGACACGCGGCGGGGCGGGTGGCGGCACTCGATCCACTCGCGCACTAGGGTTGGCAGGTGACCGACGAACCACCCCTGCGCCGTCGGGCCGCCGCAAGCCGTACGGGAAACGACACGCAGCACCCGCCGTCGGCGCGGTCGGAGCCCTCGGACGCGGGGACCGAGCCCACCGGCGGCGAGTCCGTGCCGCTGACCGCGCCCCGCGAGGGCACCCCCGAACCAGTCGCCACCCCGGATCAGCTCGCCGAGGTGGTGGCGCGATTCGCCAGCGGTGCCGGCCCGGTGGCCCTGGACGCCGAACGCGCCTCCGGCTACCGGTACAGCCAGCGCGCGTACCTGGTGCAGCTACGCCGCGCCGGTGCCGGTACCGCGCTGATCGACCCCCTGCCGCTGCCCGACCTGAGCGCCCTCGACGCCGCGATCGCCGGGACGGAGTGGGTGCTGCACGCGGCGAACCAGGATCTGCCCTGCCTCGCGGAGCTGGGACTGCGGCCACGCCGGTTGTTCGACACCGAGCTGGCGGCGCGGCTGGCCGGCTTCGAGCGGGTGGGTCTCGCCGCCCTCACCGAGCAGTTGCTCGGATTCAGCCTGGAGAAGCACCACTCCGCGGCGGACTGGTCCAACCGGCCACTGCCCGAGTCCTGGCTGACCTACGCCGCGCTGGACGTCGAGCTGCTGACCGACCTGCGCGACGCGCTCGACGCGGAGCTGGCCCGGCAGGGCAAGTCCGAGTGGGCGGCCGAGGAGTTCGCCGCGCTCGTGGCCAGCGGCGCCCGACCGCCCCGGGTACGCGCCGAACCGTGGCGACGGACGTCCGGGATCCACCGGGTCCGGGGCGCGCGGGCGCAGGCCCGGGTCCGGTCCCTGTGGTACGCCCGGGACCAGATCGCGGCTCGGCGGGACTCGGCACCGGGCCGGGTGCTGCCCGACTCGGCCATCGTCGCGGCGGCGGAGTTGGATCCGAGAGACGAGAAGGCGCTGCTCACCCTGCCCGGCTTCGGTGGTCGGTCGGTGCGGCGGCTGGCGCGTACCTGGCTGGCGGCGCTGGATGACGCGCGGCAGTTGCCGGACGACGCCCTGCCCGTGACGCCGACCGTGGAGGGGCCACCCCCGCCGCACCGGTGGGCCGAGCGGGATCCGGTCGCCGCCGGCAGGCTGACCCGCTGCCGGGAGGTGGTGTTGCGGGTGGCCGGCGAGCACAACCTGCCCCCGGAGAACCTGATCTCGCCCGACACCATCCGCCGGGTCGCCTGGCAGCCCCCCGAGGAGATCACCGAGGCGAGCGTCGCCGAGGCCCTGCGCGCCCACCACGCCCGCGAGTGGCAGATCGCCCTCCTCCTCCCCCACCTCCCCACCGCCCTCACCCCCACCCCCTGACCCCCCTCCCGCGCCCTCCCGGTTTCACCCCGATGACCAAGAAGTTTGCGTCAGCCGCACGGCGTGTCGTTGACGCAAACTTCTTGATCACCCGCAGTGCTGGCTGGGCGGGGGCCGGGTGGGTGGGTGGGTGGGTGGGTGGGTGGGTGGGTGGGTGGGTGGGTGGGTGGGTGTGGGGTGGGTTACAGGGGGAGGTGGCGCGGGGGTTATTACTGGCGAGTAGCATCGGGGAAACGCCAGTGCTGGCGACCTTTGTCCGGTCCGTCGTGCGCCTGCGGCGCGACGAGCCGGATCGTGGTCGAATAGGAGGCTCATCGTGCCCCGTGAAGTCCGGGATGTCGTCTTCGTCGACGGTGTCCGCACCCCCTTCGGCAAGGCGGGTGGCATGTACGCCAACACCCGCGCCGACGACCTGGTGATCCGCTGCATCCGCGAACTGCTGCGCCGTAACCCGCAACTGCCGCCGGAGCGGGTCGAGGAGGTGGCGATCGCCGCCACCACCCAGATCGGCGACCAGGGCCTGACCATCGGCCGCACCGCCGCGCTGCTGGCGGGCCTGCCCAAGACCGTTCCGGGTTTCGCCATCGACCGGATGTGCGCCGGGGCGATGACCGCCGTGACCACCGTCGCCGGCGGCATCGCCATGGGCGCCTACGACATCGCGATCGCCGGTGGCGTCGAGCACATGGGCCGGCACCCGATGGGCGAGGGCGTCGACCCCAACCCGCGCATCATCGCCGAGAAGCTTGTCGACCCGTCCGCGCTGGTGATGGGCTCCACCGCGGAGAACCTGCACGACCGGGTCCCGCACATCACCAAGCAGCGCACCGACGCGTTCGCCCTCGCCTCGCAGCAGAAGACCGCGAAGGCGTACGCCAACGGCAAGCTCCAGGACGACCTGGTGCCGGTGGCGATCCGCGACGAGGAGAACGGCTGGGGCCTGGCCACGGTGGACGAGGCGCCCCGGGACACCTCGATGGAGAAGCTCGCCACCCTCAAGACCCCGTTCCGTCCGCACGGCAAGGTCACCGCGGGCAACGCGGCCGGCCTGAACGACGGTGCCACCGCCAGCCTGCTCGCCGACGAGGCCACCGCCCGTGAGCTGGGCCTGCCGGTGGCGATGCGGCTGGTGTCGTACGGCTTCGTCGGCGTCGAGCCGGAGGTGATGGGGGTCGGCCCGATCCCGTCGACCGAGAAGGCGCTGCGCATCGCCGGCCTGACTATCGACGACATCGGCCTGTTCGAGCTGAACGAGGCGTTCGCCGTGCAGGTGCTGGCCTTCCTCGACCACTTCGGCATCGCCGACGACGACCCGCGGGTGAACCCGTGGGGCGGCGCGATCGCCATCGGTCACCCGCTCGCCTCCTCCGGCGTACGGCTGATGACCCAGCTCGCCCGGCAGTTCGCCGAGCACCCCGAGGTCCGTTACGGCATCACCGCCATGTGCATCGGCATCGGCATGGGCGGCACGGTCATCTGGGAGAACCCGCACTGGACCGGGTCCGCGCAGGAGGGTGGCGACAAATGAGCATCACCGCACCGAACGAGGTCGTCACCAGGGCACTGCTGCGGCAGGTGAACGTGCCGGGGCTGGACCGCCCGGCCGCCCTGATCACCCTCGACAACGGATTCGACCACACCAAGCCGAACACCTTCGGCCCCGGCGGCCTGACCAGCCTGGACGAGGCGATCAGCGCCGCGCTCGCGGCCGACCCGGCGTTCATCGCGGTCACCGGCAAGCCGTACATCTTCTGCGTCGGCGCGGACATCACCGGTCTGCCGCAGCTCGCGGACCGCGAGCAGGCGCTGGAGATCGGCCGGCTGGGCCACCGGGTCTTCGCCCGGCTCAAGGACAGCTCCGTGCCGACCTTCGCCTTCGTCAACGGCGCGGCGATGGGCGGCGGTCTGGAGCTGGCCCTGCACTGCCACTACCGGACCCTGTCGGCCGGCGCGACGGCGCTGGCGCTGCCGGAGGTCTCCCTCGGGCTGATCCCGGGCTGGGGCGGCACCCAACTGCTGCCGAACCTGATCGGCATCCCGGCCGCCACCCAGGTGATCATCCAGAACCCGTTGATGCAGAACAAGATGCTCAAGCCTAAGCAGGCCGCCGAGCTGGGCATCGCGGACGTGCTGCTGGAGCCGGCCGACTTCCTGGAGCGGTCCCTGGAGTGGGCCGCCGGTGTCGTCCGGGGGCAGGTCGAGGTGACCCGGCCCGAGGTCGACAAGGACATGTGGGCCGGCGTGCTGTACTTCGCCCGGCAGACGTTGGACCAGCGATTGCACGGCGCGGTTCCGGCCGCGTACCAGGCGCTCGACCTGCTGGAGACGGCGAAGGACGCGGACTTCGCCACCGGCACCGCCGCGGAGGACGAGGCCCTGGCCGACCTGGTCTTCTCGGAGGAGCTGCGCAGCGGCCTGTACGCCTTCGACCTGGTGCAGCGGCGGGCCAAGCGGCCGGCCGGCGCGCCGGACAAGGGCCTGGCCCGCCCGGTCACGAAGGTCGGCATCGTCGGCGCCGGTCTGATGGCCAGCCAGCTGGCGCTGCTGTTCGCCCGCCGCCTCCAGGTGCCGGTCGTGCTGACCGACCTGGACCAGTCGCGGGTCGACAAGGGCGTGGGCTACGTGCACGCCCAGATCGAGAAGGCGGTCAGCAAGGGCCGGATGGACAAGGGCACGGCCGCGAAGCTGTACGGCCTGGTGTCCGGATCGGTCGACAAGTCCGTCTTCGCCGACGCCGACTTCGTCATCGAGGCGGTCTTCGAGGACCTGAGCGTCAAGAAGCAGGTCTGGGCCGAGCTGGAGAAGATCGTCAAGCCGGAGGCGGTCCTCGCCACCAACACCTCCTCGTTGTCGATCACCGAGATGGCGGCGGAGCTGGAGCACCCGGAGCGGGTGGTCGGCTTCCACTTCTTCAACCCGGTCGCGGTGCTGCCGCTGCTGGAGATCGTCCGGGGCGAGCGGACCGACGACGCCACCCTGGCCACCGCCTTCGCGGTCGGCAAGCAGCTCAAGAAGTCGAGCGTGCTGGTGAAGGACGCTCCGGCGTTCGTGGTGAACCGGCTGCTCACCCGCTTCCTGGGCACCGTGTTCGCCGCCGTCGACGCCGGCACCCCGCTGGAGGTCGCGAACCGGGCGCTGGACCCGCTTGGTCTGCCGATGCGCCCCCTCGCCCTGCTCCAGCTGGTCGGACCGGCGGTGGCCTACCACGTGGGCGGCACCCTGCACGCCGCGTTCCCGGACCGGTTCGGGGTCAGCGAGAACCTCAAGCGGATCGCCGACTCCGGCCAGCCGATCGTCGTCGACGACGAGATCAACGCCGAGGTGGCGAAGCTGCTGGTGGTCGGCGACCAGCCGCTCACCGAGGAGCAGGTACGCCGCAACGCGCTGGACGCGCTGGCGCAGGAGATCCGGCTGATGCTGGACGAGGGCGTCGTCGCCGAGGCGCAGGACATCGACCTGTGCATGATCCTCGGTGCCGGTTGGCCGTTCCACCTGGGCGGCGTCACGCCGTACCTGGACCGGACCGGCACCAGCGAGCGGGTCACCGGTAAGCGGTTCCTGCCACCCGGCGCGGCCAGCCTGGCCGGCTGAGCGGCGACGAACGACACCGATCGCGGTGGTCACCCGACGAGGTGGCCACCGCGAATCGCTTTCTCGTGGTGCCGCTGGTGCGGATGCGACACCTGGCTACGATGACCGATCCACCCGAAACCCAGGAGCTGACCGCATGTCCCACCCCTCGGACGAGCACCAGAATCCGCCGCCCGCCGGTCCGTACCCGCCGCCGGGCGGGTATCCGCCCCCGGGCGGGTACCCCCAGCAAGGTCCCGCCCCGTACCCATCGGCTGGGGCCCAGCCGGTGCCGCCGCAGCAACCCGGCCAACCGGCGCCCGGCACCTACCCGCCGCCCGGCGCCTACCCGCCACCCGGCCAGCCGTACCCCGCCGGTCCTGCGCCGGCCGGCCCGGGGCAGGCCGGTCAGGGATTTCCCGGCCCTGGATTCCCCGGCCCCGCGCCGGCCGGTCCGCCGAAGAAGAAGTTCCGGGTCGGGATGATCGTGCTGATCGTTCTCGCGGTCCTGCTGGTGCTCTGCGTCGGCGGTGGCACCGCCGTCTGGTTCGCGGTCAAGGACGACGTCAGCGAGGCGGTGGACGCCACCCGGACCCGGATGGTGGCCCCGGACACCCTGGCCGGCCGACCCAAGAACACCGACCCGGAGTTGCAGCAGGCGGCCGACGACATGGTTCGCGACATCCGCTCGACGGTGAGCAACGAGACCAGCGCGGTGGGCGCCTTCTACGGTGACCCGGCCGCCGAGGACCTTGTCATGATCGCAGGCGCGTCCGGCCTGATGTCCGACCCGAAGCAGGAACTCGACGCGGCGGTCCAGGGCCTCTCCGCCGACCTGGGCCTCAGCAACATGACCTCGGTCGATCCAGGTCCGCTCGGCGGTGAGGCCAGCTGCGGCGACGGCCTGACCGAGGACGTGCCGCTGGGTGTCTGCACCTGGGCCGACCGGGGCAGCGTCGGGCTGATCGTGATGTTCTTCTCGTCCCGCGCCGACGCCCAGGCCGAGTTCGTCACCATCCGCGGCCAGATCGAGCAGCGCGACTGACCGCGGCCGGCAACCGGGCGGCGGAGGAGACCCCGCCAGCCCTGTTGCCGGCCGTTTCGCGTCGCGCGCCGGGGTCGGTCGAGTCCGACAGGCGCCGCGTCAGGAGGTGGCCGCGTCGTAGTCGTCGCGGTGCGCGAGAACCTCGCCCATGTGGGCCTGAGCCCAGTACCTGATCTCGCGCGTCGTGCGGTGCAGCGACAGGCCGAGGTCGGTCAGCTCGTAGGTGACGGTGACCGGGACGGTCGGCGTCACGGTACGGGTGAGCAGGCCGTCACGTTCCAGCGAACGCAGGGTCTGGGTCAGCATCTTCTGACTGACGCCGGCCAGCAGGCGGGCAAGCTCGGAGTAGCGCATCGCTCGCGGCGCTCCCGGACCCTGCGGAGCCGCGTCACCCCCCAACGCGCACAGGATCAGCACCACCCACTTGTCCGAGATCCGGTCGAGCAGCTGGCGGCTGGGACAGACCGCGAGGAACGCGTTGTATTCCACCCTGGCCTGCGCCTGCCGCTGGGCCGTCTTCGTCGTCGCCACCGAGCGCCCCTCTCACTGCTGGATGGTTACGCACTTTAGGGTGCCTACTTCCCGCTGGGAAGTTCCTCTCCAACACTGAGGCAGGCAAGCGAAACATGCCACCGTCTCCGCAGCGAAGAGGGCCACACCATGAGCACCCCTACTCCTTCCCTTCCCGGCGGCGCCTGGATGCTCGGCGACCGGACCGTCACCCGGTTCGGGTACGGCGCCATGCAACTCGCCGGCCCCTGGGTGATGGGGCCACCCGCCGACCGTGACGAGGCACTGGCCGTGCTGCGCGAAGCCGTCGACCGGGGCATCACCCACATCGACACCAGCGACGCCTACGGACCGCACGTCACCAACGAACTGATCCGCGAAGCGTTGCACCCCTATCCCGAGTCGTTGCTCATCGCCACCAAGGTGGGGGCGGACCGGGACGCACAGGGCGGCTGGCCGACGGCCCGCCGACCCGAGGATCTGCGCCGGCAGGTGCACCAGAACCTGCGCTCTCTCGGGGTCGACACCCTCGACCTGGTCGACATGCGGATGGGTGATGCCGAAGGCCCCCAGCCCGGCTCGATCATCGAGGCGTTCGAGACCCTCGCCGCGCTCCAGCAGCAGGGCCTGATCCGTCATCTCGGGGTCAGCAACGTCACCGCGGAACAGGTCGCCGAGGCCCGGGCCGTCGCCCCGGTGGTGTGCGTGCAGAACATGTACAACCTCGCCCACCGCCACGACGACGACCTCATCGAGCAGCTCGCCGCCAACGGCATCGCCTACGTGCCGTTCTTCCCGCTCGGCGGCTTCTCGCCGGTGCAGTCCGAGGCGCTCTCGGCGGTAGCCGCCCGGCTGGGCTCGACACCGATGTCCGTCGCCCTCGCCTGGCTGGTGCAGCGCGCACCGAACATCCTGCTGATTCCCGGCACGTCCAAGGTGGCGCACCTGCGGGAGAACATCGTCGGCGCGGGGCTCTCGTTGTCCGCCGAGGACGTCGCCGCCTTGGACGGCATCGGCCGGTGATCGGTATGCCGGACTGACATCGGAGCGGCGGCACCCCGCCGCTCCGATGTCCCGGCGTCGCTCCGCTCAGCCGTCCGTCGCGGCTTCCTCCGCCGACTGCCGGGCCGCCGCCTTCTCGGCGGCGCTGCGCAGTACGCAGAACTCGTTGCCCTCCGGGTCGGCGAGCACCACCCAACCGGCACCGGTCGGCCCGATGTGGTCGGCGATGTGCCGGGCCCCGATGCCGAGCAGCCGCTCGACCTCCTCGTCCCGGGTCCGGTCGGTCGGTTCCAGGTCGAGGTGCAGCCGGTTCTTCACCGTCTTGCCCTCGGGCACCGCCAGGAACAGCACCTCCGGACCACCCGGCGGCAGCAGCATGGCCTCCGGGTCACCCGGGAAGTCGTCCGGCTGGCGGGGGCACTCGAAGACCTGGGCCCAGAAACCGGCCAGGGCGTACGTGTCGTGACAGTCGATTCCGATGTTGTGAATCCGTGCGCTCATGTGTCGTCCTCGTGGTGTTCGCCACCGGCGTCGCAGCCCTGCCGGTCGCCAACCGACACCGCCGGGGCCGGCGAGCCTACGAGAGGCGCGACACGGCATGGCGGGGTCGGAGGCGGCCCTGCGGGCACGGACGTCGGGGCAGTCAGAACTGGCGTGTCTGGTCCGCTGAGTGGCGGGACAGCGATCCCGCTACGGGTGCCCCGCGAGGATGAGCGGTCAGCCGGCAAGGCGGGGCGCGGACAGCATCATGATGAACATCGACGCACCCCCCTCCCTGGTCGGGCTGACCTCGTGATCATCGCACTGCCACGCCTCGGGGAGCAACCCGGAGCGACCACCAGCCCGACTCGAACGATTGACGACATCAGGGCAAGGACCAGAAATTGGCGCGCACTACCGCCGGGGCCAGGACTGAAATCATTCACCCTCGGCGCTGTTTGCCCCTAGCTAGCAGCAATACGGCCGACAGAATGAAAAGTCCGCCAGAAAAAGCCGTCAGTATACGCTCCTGCGGACGATCAAGACCTGCTAGAACCTGCGAGAGCGTCACAGCAGCCATCGCACCTAACGTGGTCCACAAGAGCCAGGTGAGAATGGATTTCAAGCCGGCGACTCCTCTTTAGAACCAGAATCAGAATAGCCAGAGCAGAGGTGCAGAAATGCCGGCATTCCGCGAAACCAGGGTCAGCCGCAGCTACCTACCGACCCACTCGAGGCTGACGGCGAGCAGTACGCCAGGCACCGATAAGCCCTACAAAACCAGCCAAAGCTGCAAAACCAGCGAGAAGTGGCCGGTCTGCAAAAATAGCCCAAATCCCCCCGAGAAAGCATACAACTGAAAGGGCAACCTGGAACCAGGCCGGCCAGTAGGTGTCTTTCATCCCTGCTCCCTCTTCTTATGACCCAACATAAGGACGACAGCCACGGCTCGTCCAACATCGGACGGATGGCGGTCTACACGCCACGCATCAGTTGCCGCTGCTATGCGCGCTCTGCTTCTTCCGTTACCCGCTTGAGGCCAGCCCGCAAACCACCTCGCCGGTGCTGGCGCGGGGCTTGGCTACTATCGACTGATCCCTGGCGACGCCATGTTCCGCCTTCGAACTGCGGCTACCGAACTGCGCTGCCGACCGGGCACCGTGATCCCTCGGGTACGGTGCCCGGTCGGCAGTCAGCTCTGCATACCGCAGTCAGGGTTTCTTCTCTCCCGTAACCGCCGTGATCACTGCGAATAACGCCACAACCAGAACAGCGCCGCCGAGAATGTACGCGCTTAGGTTGCCATCTGCCACGACCATGAAGACGCTTGAGGCGACAGCGAGGAGACCGAAGGCGATCACGAGAACAACCGCCACCCTGTTCGTCAGGTCCACGGCTTGACCCGCTTCTCGGCCGACCAGGCCGAGGCCTCTACGGCGACTAGCGGCACGGTAAGCCATAACGATCGCTGCAAGTGCGGCAATAAGCGCAAGACCGAACAAGTAAGGGTGATCAACTGTGAATGCGTAAAGTCCAGTTGAGAAGCACGCGACCGACAGGACGATCCATAGCCAAACCGGCCCGTAGCTGTTTTTCATCACTTCCTCTTCCTTGCCAGCGCGGACTGCCCTTTGATCCCGAGCCATCTATCCGGTCTGGGGACCCGATGGGTCGGGAGAAAGGAAGTCGACGCCCGTGACGATTGCCGAGATACCACTGATCAGGCAACCCGCTGCCGGTAGCCAAATCTGCGCTCCCGGCAATGGCACGAACACAGATAGCTGTAGCCCGATCTGGAATCCGCCGGCACATGCGGTCACCAAGGTCAAAAAATCCGAGGCGTTCTGTAACCAATCTTGGCCGGTAGGGTCGATGTTGTTGGTTGGGTTGCAGCCAGCGTACGCGTACCGATTACCCTTTTGCGGGTTGCCGATGAAGCTGAGGTTGTCCTGCTGGGTGAAGCGGCCTTGGGTGGGGTTGTACCAACGTTGGCCGAACTTGGTGTAGCCGGTTGCGGGATCGTAGGTGCCGCCAGCGTATCGGAGGATGTTGGCCTGCCCGAGGCCAGATTCCGAGGCGGTCAGCGTGTTGCCGTACGGGTCGTAGGTGTAGTTGGCGGACAGTGAGCCGTCGGCTTTGACGGCGGCGACGACGGAGCCGAGGCCGTCGAGGACGAAGGCGTGGTCGGTGGTGCCGATGCGCAGGCCGAGCGGGGTGCCGAGGCCGTCGCGTTCGACGTAGGCGTTCAGGTTGACGCCGTTCTTCCAGGACTGGAGCCACGGCATGCCGTGCTGGTCTTCGTACCCGTAGGTCAGGTTGATGCCACCGGCGCGGGTGAGTTCGACCTGGTCGGTGCCGGCGTAGCCGTAGGTGGTGGTGCCGGTGGTGGTGGCAGTGGTCATCTGCCGGGCGGCGTTGTAGCCGATGCCGCTGACCGCCGGCGTGCTGGTCCGGGTCTGGTTGCCGCGGGTGTCGTAGGTGTTGTTGGTGGTGGTGACCTGGTTGGCGCTGTTGTAGGTCAGGGTCTGGGTGGTGGTGCCGTCGACCTTGACGGTCTCCCGGTTGCCATTGGTGTCATAGGTGTAGTCGTAGGTCTTGGCATGGTGGTTGGCGGCCTTGGTGAGTCGGTCGCCCTTGTCGTAGGTGTACTGGGTGACCTGCCCGCTGGCTTCGTTCTTCTGCCACTGCCGTATACCGGTGTCATCGGCCTTGGCGGTGGAGCAGGGCTGCCCGGAGACGTACTTCGCGTAGCAGTAGGTCACGTCGAAGACGGTGGCCGGGGTGCCTGAGTTGCGGGTGGCGGTGATGCGCTTGGGCCGGTCGGATTTGTCGTACGTGGTGGTGACGCGCAGGGCCCAGGTGCTGTTGGTGTCGTTGGTGGCGAACCACATGTTGGTGCGGTTGCCGTCCTTGTCGTAGGCGAAGTTGTAGCGGGTGCCCCCGGCGGTGTCCATCCGGACCAGCCAGTTCCGGGTGTTGTAGTAGTACTTCGTGGTGCCGCGCCCGTCGACGAGTTCGTCGAGGTTGCCGGCGGCGTCGGGGCGGTAGGTCTGCTCCGGGGTGCCGGGGGCGGTGCGCTTGCGCAGGCGGTTGAGCTGGTCGTACTGGTAGATGGTGGTGCCCGTGGCATCGGTACGGATCAGCAGGTTCCCGGAGCCACCGTGCTCGTAGGTGACCGTCCCGGTGGCGGCGCAGCCGGAATAGCTGGTCTTCGTCAACCGGTCGTCGAGGCTGTATTCGTAGGTGGTGGTGCAGCCCCCTGCGGTCTCGGTGCGCAACCGGCCGTAGGTGTCGTAGGTGAACGTCTTCGCCGACAGGTTGTTTCCGGTCGGCGGCGTCATCGTCTTGAGTTGCTTGTCGCTGTCATAGCTGTAGGTCGTGGAGTTGGTGCCGTTTCCGGGGTCGGTGGACGACTTGACGGTGCCGTCGCTGTTGTAGTCGACCTTCGCCTCGGCGGCGAGGGCATCCGTGCTGGAGGTCTTGTTTCCGGCACCGTTGTACGTGTAGGTGGAACTGTTGCCCTGCGTATTGATTGACGACGACGGCTGGAAGTTCGCCGTCGGATTCGTCGAGGTCGCCGTGTTCGCGTACGCGGCCGACGCGCTGGCACCGGTGGGCGATTCGGACTTCGTCTGGGACTGGCCGCTGTTGGCGCCGTGAGTGTTGGTGGTCGTGCCGCCCTCGGCGGAGACGCTCGTCGCGACGTCGCTGAACGGGGTGTACGTCTTGCTACGGCTGTTCCCGGCCGGGTCGGTGACCTTCGTGACCCGCTTGTTGGAGTTCAGTTCGTAGGTGGTGTGCGGCACCGAGGTGACCGGCAGCGACAGATCCTGCCGGGGGTCAGCCACGTTGGTGACCGCGGAACTGGTGTAGGCCAGGCGGGTGGTGGAGCCCTTCATCGTGGCGTTGTCGGTGACCTGGGTCAGCGACGTCACCCGGTGCTGCCCGTCGTAGGTGATCGTGACGAAGGTGTCGTCCTCCATGAGGATCTTCGTCAGGTCACCGGCGGTGTCGTACTCGAAAGACACCTTGCGCCAGGTCGCACTCTGGATCGTCTTGAGCCGGTTGTTGGCGTCGTAGCTGTAGGACACGTCTCGCCAGTTGCCGTCGCTGCCGGTGTGCCGGTAACGGGTCAACCGGTCACCGGTGTAGGTCACCGCTGCCGTGCGCACCGACCCGACGCCCCGGTTCGAGGTCACTGTCGACATCTTCCCCCCGCTGTAGGAGAAGTCGACCACGTTGTCGTTACGGTCCTCGGTCTTGTCCAGCGTCCCGTCGGAGGTAAAGAACAACTCCTTGCCGCTGTCGTTCTCGGTCAGCTTCCAGCCCGTGCCGTTGCGGGCCAGCTTTGCCTTGAACTCACCCGGCGAGGTGTAGCCCGAGCCCGACGCGGTGAACTTCCCGACCACCCCGTCGGTGGCCACGTAGGTGACCGAGTTGTCGTCGGTGGCCTCGATCAGCCGTACGTCCACTCCGGAGCGGGTCCGCCACCCGGGGCCGTGCGCCCCGTTGGCGATGTCGCTGCCCAACAGCAGGCTGTTGAACGACGCTCCGAGGGTCACGTTCTCCGCGATCCCCGGCAGCGTCAACTCCGTGCTGGTCAGCAGCAGGTTCCCGGAGCCGACGTTCACCTTCGCCTGCAGTCGGTCGGTCAACGAGAACGACAACTGCGTACCGTTGCGCACCGGCCCGGTGCCCTTCGGCACCGACGGAGCGGCACCCGCCACCATCGCCCGCGCCGCCGGCTGGGACGCGGAGTCGAACAGCCACACGTTCGGCCCCGACTGCGGCGACACCACTGGCTCAATTCCGGCGGACGGCGGACCCGCAGCCTCCGGCGCAGCCTGCACCGGCAGCGCAACCAGGGTCGACGCGGCGATGAAAACCGACGCCACCCCGACACTTACCTGACGAGATAACACACACCCTCCTAATATGAAATTCGGCGGGCCGATCCCGCCGAACAAAAAATCACCTGCAAATCGCCAAAAGAGCGCACGATGCCGCGCGACGCATCACAGAACTGGGAATGCACCGCTCAGCAGATAGAATCAGGCGACTTGCTTCAGTTCATCACCCTCATGAGGCGACAGATCATCCCGCCGACTCGGCGGCAGCGACGCGAGAATGCGCAAATCGCGGTCGACTCTGCGAGACGCCCGAATCAACGCCCACGTGGCGTACAAACTCAGGAGAAGACAAAATAGTCCGACAGCAGCCGCCCTCATGGACAGCACACAATGGCATAGCGCACGAAGCTCCCCGTAACAGCTCGTCCAGCCGATAGTTGCTTCACGACAAGCTATAGCAGTGCTTGAATCGGATCAATGCAAGTTACAAGCTGCAAGGAGCTTCCATCCCAAACCGGGCAATAAGAATCTTTGGTATCACAGCCAGTTACTTGTGACAGTCCTATCCGAGTGGCGGCGAAGAGGCACGCACCCACATGCACCGGGGCGCCGCGATGGGCTGCCCGCGACGCACCCAGCCGACGATCCGCAGGTGCAGTTCCTGCGGCGACACGTCGGTCAGGTCGGCGATGGCGTCGTAATAGTGGGCTGCCATCGCCAGGGACAGGCCGGACACATCCGGACCGTACGCGTGCAGCAGGTGAGCCCGGACGGTGCCGCACGGCCACGCGTCGCCGCACCCGGCGCAGTCCCAGGAAGGGCGGTCCGGGTGGTGTCGGTCAGGGTCGGTCGCGACGACGAACCGCAGCCGATCGCCTGCCTCCCCCTCGGTCACCGCGCGCCGGCCAGGCACGCCCTGATGGCGGCGACGAGCACGTACGCCTCCCAGCAGTGATGGCGTCCGCAGTCGGGATGCCGGTGGTCGCAGGCGTGCGCGTGCGTCAGGACCAGTCCGCCGGTGACCTACCGGCTCACCGCGACCACCGACACGAGGACGTAACGCCCGGCGGCCCTGCCCGGCTCCGGATACCACTCACCGGCCAGCAGGAGCAGCACCTGGCCGGGCGGCACCTCGAGGTCTACCGGCACGTCGCACCCCTTCTGTCGTCGGGAGGCTGCGGTGACCGTGCGGCACCGTCACGGACGGGGGATGCCAGGTACGGCTGGCCCGGTCACCGCAGCCCTGAGGACGCCCGCAGCTACCCGCCTCGACCACGACGTCAGCGACGAGTAGCGCTTCGTCCCCTTCGGTTCCGGCCAGTCGGCGCGGACCCGAACGTAGGTTGCCGACTACCCTGCGTGTGCGGAAAGGTGTGAGCAGTCCGGTTGGCCGCCGACCTGCTCGATGGCTTGCCGGCCGAGCACCGCAACGAACTGCTGCTCACCGTGGCCAGGCAGGTGGCGGACGCCGTTCCGGCAGGTGAGCGGCGGCGGCCCGCGTACGGGGAATTGACCGCCCGCGTCGGCGCATAGGCTGCCCGTCATGGCCATCGCCTACGCCCGGCACACCAGCCTTACCAGCGCTTTGGTGGAGGCCCTCGCCGACCTGTACGCGGTGGTGTACGCCGAACCTCCCTACGAAGAGGGGCCGGACGAGGTGGCCGGCTTCCGCGGCGGCCTACCCGAGCAGGCCGAACGCGGGGGCTTCACCCTGCACACCGCCCACCAGGGTCGGGCGTTGATCGGGGCGGCGTACGGATGGACGATGCCGGCCGGGGTGTGGTGGCGCAACGCCGACCGGAATCCGCCCACCGACATCCACGCCGCCGACAAGCTCGCGGTCATGGAATGGATCGTCCATCCGCGGTTGTGCGGCCGAGGTGTCGGTGCTGAGCTGATGCGACGACTGCTCGACGGGCGGCCGGAGCCGGTCGCGACCCTGGCAGCCAACCCGGAGTCGGCCGCCCGAGGCATGTACGAGCGAGCCGGGTGGGTGCAGGTGGCGAGGTCGATGTTGCCGTGGGGCACGCCGATGGACGTGTTGGTGCTGCGGCTACCCGCCGACGGCGTCCACGGATGACGGCGACGGGTCAGCGGGCGGCCTCGGCCGCCGGCAGGCTGACGGTCACCTCCAGGCCGCCGCCGGGCTGCGCGATGGCGGTCACCGTGCCGCAGTGCGCGTCGCAGACCGCGCGCACGATGGACAGGCCGAGGCCCGACCCGCGCGCCCCGGTGCGTTCCCGCCCGCCCCGCCGGAAGGGCTCGAACAACCCCGGCACGTCGGCCGGGTCCACCTCGAAGCCGGTGTTGCCCACCACCAGCCAGGACCGCTGCCCGTCCGAGCCGGTCCGTACCCAGAGCCGGCCGTGCAGGTGGTTGTAGCGGACCGCGTTCTCGATCAGGTTGCCGGCCAGCCGGTCCAGCAGCCCGGGATCACCCACCACCGGTGCGGGTTCCAGCGACGTCTGGACCGCCAGCTTGATCCGCTCCACCTCCCGGCGTACGGCGGACAGCGCGTTGACGGTGCCGGCGGCCAGGTCGAACTCGCTGCGCCGGCCGAGCCGTTGGCCGGCCTGCGCCTCGCTGCGCGCCAGCACCAGCAGCGCGTCGACCAGCCCGTTGGCGCGCTCGGAGGCGTCGCGGACCACCGTCGCCATCCGGCGGTACTCGGCCGCGTCCGCGTCGTCGTCGCTGAGCGTCACGTCGATTTCGGTACGCATGACCGCCAGCGGCGTACGCAGTTCGTGCGAGGCGTTGGCCACGAACCGTCGCTGCGCCTCGAAGGCGGCGGCGATCCGGTCCAGCATGGCGTCGAACGTGTCGGCCAGCTCGGCCACCTCGTCGTCCGCCCCGGAGTAGCCGATCCGCTGGTCGAGGGTGGTTTCGCCGAGCCGGCGCGCGGTGGCGGTGACCTGGTGCAGCGGGCGCAACGCGCGCCCGGCGACCGCGTACGCCCCGACCACGCCGACGATGCCGATCGCCAGCAGCGCGGCCAGCCCCTTGGCCAGCAGTTCCCCGGAGGCCGCGTCGACGAGCCGCTGCTGCCATGCGGCGGCCTCCAGGGTGCTCCCGTCGGCGAGCACCACCGTGGTGCCGGGCAGCAGCTCGTCGGTGGGACGCAACGCGTCCCGCACCAGCAGCCAGGCCAGCAGCACCAGGATCGCGCCGGCACCGACCAGCAGCACGCCGTTGAGCAGGGTCAGCCGCAGCCGCAGCGTGGGGCGTAACCGCAGGGTGGGTCGCCGCAGCGCGGGCAGCCGGCGGGCCGCGCCCGTCACTGCACGACCTCGGCCGTCCGGTAGCCGGCACCGACCACGGTCTCGATCAGCGGTGGATCACCGAGCTTGCGACGTAGCGTCATCACGGTGACCCGGACGATCGTGGTGAACGGATCGGTGTTGGCGTCCCAGACCCGTTCCAGCAGTTCCTCGCTGGAGACCACCGCACCCCGGGCCTTGAGCAGCTCGCAGAGCACGCCGAACTCCTTGTTGGTCAACTCGACCGGCACTCCGTTCCGGGTGGCGGTGCGGCGGGCCGGGTCCACCACCAGGTCCGCGATCTCCAGCACCGGCGGGGCCGCCGGGGTGGCGCGACGGCCCAGTGCCTGCACCCGGGCGACCAGTTCGTCGAAGGCGAACGGCTTCGGCAGATAGTCGTCGGCACCCAGTTGCAGACCCTCGACCCGGTCGGCGACCGTGCCGCTGGCGGTCAACATCAGCACCCGGGTCAGTTCACCGGACGCGGCCAGCTCCGCGCAGATCTGGTCGCCGTGCCGGCCGGGCAGGTCACGGTCGAGCACCACCACGTCGTACCGGGTCACGAAGGCCATCTCGTGGCCGCTGTCGCCGTCGTACGCGACGTCCACCGCCATGCCCCGCTTGCGCAGCCCCCGCGCTATCGCGTCGGCGAGGTTGCGCTCGTCCTCGACCACCAGTACCCGCATGCCCGCCCCTTTTCCGCCCGCCGACCACCGACAACGTAACGCCGCCGACCAAGCCGCCCGGGACGGGTGCCCGGCACACCGGCCGGGACGCAGGCGCGAGCCGGTCGCCCGGCACGGGATCAGTCGGGCAGTTGCCAGATGCCGTAGCCACCGTCGCGCAGGCGGCAGCCGAGCAGGTCGTACCGGCTCTGGCAGTCACCGCCGGCGTCGGGCAGCAGGTCGAGCCGGCGGGCCGGTGCCCCGGTGGGATCGAGCCGGGCCAGCACCAGCCCCACCTCGGCCACCGGACGCACCACGAGCACCTGCGGCGTGTACTCGTAGCGGGCCACCATGTTCCACGAACCGTGCTCGGTCAGGGTCGCGCCGGTGTCCAGGTCGAGGGTGAGCATCTCGTTGGTGTTCCGCGCCACCGCGAGGACGTTGTGCTCGTCGACCAGCACGAGATCGAGAATGTCGTCACTGCTCCAGCGCAGCGCCCCGGTGGCCGGGTCGAGGACCTGCAACCCGCCGCCGGCCAGCCCGGCGCAGAGCAGTGGCCCGCAGCCGGTGACGTAGGTCGCCGTCGGCACGGTCACCTGCCAGCGCTGGGCCAGGCCGTCGACGCTGAGCGCGGTGATACTGCTGGAGTTGCGTACCACCGTCACCAGGTCGCCGGTCACCCACGCCTGCTGGTAGCCGCTCGCGTGGTCGGCGGACGGTGCCAGGCGGTGCCGCACCGTCCCGGTCGTCGGGTCGATCACCTGGACCTCGCCGTCGACCGTGGCCACCACGATGCCGTCGAGCGTTCCGTCGTCCCGCTGCCGGTAGTCGACGCTGGCCGCCGACAACGACATGGACCACACCTCACGGGCGTCGGCCAGCTCGATCACCCTCAGCACGTTCGGCTCGCTGTCGGTGAAGGTACGCAGCAGCGCCCGGCCGGGCAGGTCGAGAACCGCGATGCCGGGTACCCGCCAGCGTTCCTCGCCGGTGTGGGCGTCCAGTCGCAGCGTCTGGCTGGTGCCGGCGTCCTGCCGGCCCATGGCGACCAGGACCCCGGCGTCGGCGACCGGATGTACCCGGTAGACCCGGTTGCCCAACGGCACGGGCACCCGCCACAGCGGTGTCAGCCGCTGCGGGGCGTCGGTGGGCCGATCGGGACGCGGATAGGCGAGCAGTTCCTGGCTGCCGTCGGTCGCCTCGGGCACCGGGGAGACGGTGAAGACCAGACCGGCGGCGATGAACAGATCGCTGCCCAGGGCCGCGGGCACGATCGCGTGGATCCGCCCGGCCGGCGGTGCGCCGCCCGCCAGGGTCAGCAGCGCGACGAGTGCCACCACCACGATCGCCAGCCGGCGGCCACCCGGCCCGGACCGACGGCGTGACACTGGCGGATCGGTCTGCTCGGTCAGCTCACCGAGGTCGATCAACGTCACGCCTGTCCTCCCCTGACACACACCGGACGCGCGGCGGGTTGGCGTGGTTCCGCCTGTACGATGGCCCGTCGTGGCTGTGCCGGTGGTGAATCCCTCGCTGAACCCCGTCTCCGAGACCGTCGAGACGCGATCAACGACAACACGTCCCCGGCGACGACTGACACGCGCCGACGTGCTGGCCATCGGAGCCTACGTGCTGCTCGGCGTCGTCGTCTGCCTGAACTACTGGGCGGACGTGAACAACCGGGTCTCGTCGCACCTGCCCACCGACCACAGCTGGTTCGAGTGGCTGTTCGCACACGGTGCGTACTCGGTGCAGCACCTGGAGAATCCGCTCTTCACCGCCCGGCAGAACGCCCCGGACGGGGTGAACATGATGGCCAACACCTCGCTGCTCGGGGTGACGCTGCCGTTGGCGCCGCTGACCATGCTGCTCGGTCCCCAGGTGGTCTACGCGCTCTACCTGGGTGGGGCGTTGGCCGCCACCGCCGGCACCTCGTACTGGATGCTGTCGCGACACCTGGTGCGCTCCCGGGCGGCGGCCTTCGTGGGCGGCGCCTTCCTGGGCTTCGCGCCCGGCATCGTGCACCACGCCAACGGCCAGCCCAACTTCGTCTCCAACTTCCTGCTGCCACTGATCGTGGTGCGGGTGTTCCGGCTGGTCGAGCCGGGCCGGTGGCGGCGCAACGGGCTGGTGCTGGGGCTCCTGGTCGCGTACCAGATCTTCATCAACGAGGAGATGCTGCTGCTCACGGCGCTGGCCTGCCTGGTCGTCGTGATCGCGTACGCGGCGATGCGTCCGCGCGTGGCGTGGGCGCGGGCCGGCACGTTCGCGGCCGGACTGGGTCTCGGCGGTGCGGTGGCGCTGCTGCTGACCGCCTACCCGATCTGGTTCCAGTTCAACGGCCCGCAGTCCTACCGGGGGCTGCAGGGCGGGGTGTTCCACAGCTGGGGCGAGGACGTCGTCGCCTTCGTCACCTTCCCCCGCGACACCATCGCCGGTGACGAGGCGGTGGAGGCGACCATCGGCATGACCGAGCAGAACACCTGGTTCGGCTGGCCGCTGGTGCTGCTGTCGGTGGTGGCCCTGGTCCTGCTGGTCCGCCGCTCGCTGGTGGCCCGGATCCTGGCCGTGCTGGTGGTGGTCTTCTCGGTCGCCGCGCTCGGCCCGGAGATCCGGTTCAACGGCGAACTGACCGGGATCGCCGGCCCGTGGTCGTACATCCCGGCGGACCTGCCACTCGTCGAGATGATGATGCCGACCCGGCTGACCCTGGTGACCACCGCCGCGCTCGGCGTGCTGCTGGCACTGGCCTGGGACGCGGTGGCCGGCAGCCACCGGTCACCGGTGCCGGCTCCCCGGGCCCCGCAGTCCGTGGCCACCGACCGGCGGCGGCTGCGCTGGCAGCACGTCGTCGGGTACGCCGCGATCACTCTCGCCCTGCTGCCGCTGCTGCCCCGTCCGCTGCCGGCCGAGCCGATCGACGCGCCGCCGACCTTCATCACCTCGGGGGCCTGGCGACCGTACGTGCCGGACGGTCGCACACTGGTGCCGGTGCCCATCCCCAGCAACGTGCACGGCCTGTCCACGCTGCGGTGGAGCGCGCTGACCGGGCACGACTTCCCGATCCCGGCCGGCTACTTCATCGGCCCGAACGAGGACGGCGAGGGTGTCTTCGGCGCGCCGAACCGGCCCACCAGCACCCTCATCTACCAGACCATGGACGCCGGTGAGCTGCCCGAGATCAGCGACGAGAACCGTCGGCAGGCGGTGGCGGACCTGCGCTTCTGGCGGGCGTCGGTGGTGGTGCTCGGCGCGCATCCCCGCGAGCCGGTGCTGCGGGAACTGCTGACCGCCCTGCTGGGCGAGCCACAGCGGGTCGACGACGTCTGGCTCTGGGACGTACGCGACCGGGTGTGACGCGACCACCGCACGGGTATCAACCGTCGAGAGTGGACGGGGTGCGGGATGAGTCAAGACGGATCGACGCAGCAGCGGGTGCGGCGGGGACGCCGCCGCTTTCTGCTGGTGGTGGTCGCAACGATGGTCGCCTCCTTGGTCTTGGGTGCCGCTCTCGCGGCGTCCGGTGTCGTCGCCGTGGACTCCGATTTCTGGGACGGTGGCCCGCCGGGCTGGGCGCAGGTCCTCGGCGCGGTGTTCACCGTCGGCGGGCTGGTCTTCGCGGTGGGCGGCTTCTGGTGGCTGGTCCGCAGCGGCTACTACCGCCGCAACGCCCGCTCGGTGCTGTGGGCGCAGAGCTGGTCGCGCCGCCGGCAGCTGGTCCGGCAGGTACGTGGTGACGCCCCGTACCTGGACGAGGATCTGCGCCTGCTGCGTCGGGTCGCGGCGCAGATGGTCGATCAGCCCGGTTTCCTGCTGCCCATGGCTGCCCTGAGCCTGGTGCAGGTCGGGCAGGCATTCTTCCAGTGGGCGCCGGCCTTCGTCATCATCGCCGCCGTCATCACCGGGGGGTTCGCGGTCGCGGCCGTCGCGGTGGTCCGCGACGCGCGCCGGGCGAGGGCGTTCCTGGCGGCCGAGCCCGCTGACGACGCAGTTCCGCAGCTCTGACGACGGGAGTGCTGGTCGGCACGGGTGGCCCGGCGAGCGGATCAGCCCGGGTCGGCGGGGTGGTGCGGGCCGGGCAGCGGCTCGGAGACGTGGGCGGTGACGATGCGCCAGCCCTCCGGTAGGCGCACCCAGGTCTGGGTCTGCCGGCCGGTGGTGGCGCCGCCGGCGTACCCGAACCGGGTCGTGACGACGGCGAGGTCCGCGCCGAACGCGGTGACCACCGTGTCGACCAGCCGGCGGCCGGGCGGCAGCGGTGGTTGACCGGCCCGCCACTTGCGCTGCTCGTCGAGCCCGTACTGGTGGTCGGCGAGGCCGAAGCGCACGGTGGCCCCGGAGTCCCAGAAGTATCCGCAGATCCGGTCGACGTCGCCGGCCACCAGCGCCCGCTCGTAGCCGGCGAAGGCCGACGTCACCTCGGCGACCACGTCCGTCCGGTCGATCTCCATCCGGCGAGGGTCCTTTCTGACGGCGGGTGGGACGTGGGGTGGGCGCACCCGGCCGGGCGGCGGCGGGCTGGTGCGGGCCGCACCGCCGCCCGGCCGGAGCTCAGTTGTTCACCGCCGGTTCGCGCTTCTCGTCGCCGGCCGGCGCGCCGGTGGCCACCGCCGGGCCGGTGCCGGCGGGAGTCGCGGGTGCCGGAGTGTCCCCGCCGTGCAGGCGGTCCAGTTCGGCCTCCTCCGGCTCGGGCACCCGGGGCGGGTACTTGCCGAGCGCGAAGATCGCGCAGATCACCGCCACGAAGAGGTAGCCGAGCGCCACCTGTCCGTTGGCGTTCCACTGCACCTCCTCGCCGTGGATCAGGCCGATGAAGGCGAGCACCGCGCCCGAGGCGGCGAAGATGGCCGCCTGGACGAAACGTTTGTCGATGATGAAGGCGACGATCGCGCCGAGCACCAGACCGGCGAGGATCGCCCCCTCGCCGAGGATCCGCAGGCCGTCGTAGACCACCCCGGCGCCGGCCAGGGCCTCGTCGCCCACCTCGGCGGCGGTGGTGCCGGCCGCCGCCAGGGCATTGTTCATCTGCCCGGTCGCCCACGCCGCGATGTTGGGTATCAGGGCCGCGACCACCGCCGCGGCGTGCGCCCGGGGTGTCGCCTGGAACGCCTGGGCGCCGATCAGCAGCCCGATGTAGAGCAGGATGGGCACGATCGCCGCGGTCGGGAAGATCGCGCCGAGCAGGGAGAACATCCCGAGGAAGCAGAGCAGCGCGATGACGACCCCGGTCGCCATCGAATAGCCGGTACGCCCACCGGCGGCCTTCCAGCCCGGGTGGCCGACGTATACCGCCGGGGGAAACGGCGAGCCGAGGGCGGAACCGATGACCGCGCCGGCACCGTCGGCGAGCAGCACACTGCGCAGGTTGTAGTTGTCCCCGGCGGTGGCCGCGCTCTCCACGTTCGTCATCGCCTCGGTGAAGTTGTAGACCCCCAGCGGGATCGCGGTCGCCAGCAGCGGCGCCATGTCGGAGAGCCCGCGCAGCAGCAGGTCGAGCTGGAAGGTGGGCACGGCGAACGCGATGTCCCGGGCCGCCGCGGTGACGTCCGGCACCGACATCGCCCCGCCGAGCCAGCCGATCGCCGTACCGAGCAGCAGGGCGGCCAGCCCGATCGGGAAGTTGAACGGCAGTTTGACGTCGGTCAGCAGGCCGATCAGCAGCAGCGCCAGGACGGGCAGGGCGATCCAGGCCAGCCGCCACATCTGGCCGGCCGGGTTCATCGAGATGAAGGTGATGGAGATGCCGGCGAGCGTGCCGAGCAGCGCCGCGCGCGGCGTGTAGCGACGGATGTACGGGCCGACGAACGCGCCGATCAGCACGATCACGCCGATGATGAAGGCCCAGGCCAGCCCGGCTTCCCAGGCGCGCACCGGGTCACCGGTGCTGAGGTAGATGGGCAGCATGATGACGAAGATGACGATGAACATGTGCGGCACGCTCGGCCCGTACGGCAGGGCGGTCACGTCGGAGCGGTTCTCCCGCCGGGCCAGCCGACGGGCCAGGTGGGTGTAGTAGATGTTGCCCGCGACCAGGGCGATGCCGAGGGCCGGCAGGATCGTGCCGAACACCTCCCGCTCCGGCAGGTTCACCACGAAGAGGCAGAGCCCGGTCAGGGTTAGCACATTTACCAGGACGTTGACGCCGAAACCGAAGAACGCGTTGGTGTCGCCGCGTACCCAGTACGGCAGCGACACGACGGAGGGTCTGGTGGGGACCATGGCTGCTCCCGGTCAGGAGGAGGATTGCAACACGGGGGTGGTGGGCAGCACGGCGAGCACGTCGGTCGAGTCGGCGACCCACCCGAAGATGCCGCCCTGGGCGGCGATCATGTCGAGCCCCACCCGATGGAACTCCGGGAAGTAGGACCCGACACAGTCGGCGAGCACGAGGCACTCGTACCCACGGTCGTTGGCCTCCCGGACCGTGGTGTGCACGCACACCTCGGTGGTCACCCCGGTGACCAGGAGGCTGTGGATGGTCCGCTCGGCGAGCAGGGCGTCCAGCCCGGTGGCGTGGAAGGCGCCCTTGCCCGGCTTGTCGATGACCGGCTCGCCGGGCAGCGGCGCCAGCTCGTCGACGATGTCGTGGCCGTACTCACCCCGCACGAGGATGCGGCCCTTGGGCCCGGGGTCACCGATCCGCTTGCTCGGCAGGCCCCGGTTGAGCTTGGCCGGTGGGCAGTCGGAGAGGTCGGGCAGGTGCCCCTCCCGGGTGTGCACGATGGTCAGTCCGGCGGCCCGGGCACCGGACAGCAGCGTCGTCAGCGGCGCGATGGTCCGCCGCAGCTGGCCGACGTCGTTGCCCAAGCTCTCGCCGAAGCCGCCGGGCTCCAGGAAGTCGCGTTGCATGTCGATGACGAGCAGCGCGGTGGTCGCAGGGTCGAAGGTGTACGGGAAGGGCCGCGCCGCGGCAACTGTCAACATGGCTCACCTCACATGGTCGTGGCGGCGATGACGGCGTCGGAGGTGGCGACGCAGCCGAACACGCCGCCCTGCATGGTCACCATGTGCAGCGCGGCGTCGTGGTTGTCCTTGTCGGTGGCACCGGTGCAGTCGGCGAGGATCAGGCACTCGTAGCCCCGGTCGTTCGCCTCGCGCATCGTGGTGTGCACGCAGACGTCGGTGGTGATGCCGGTGAGGATCAGGTGGGTGATGCCCCGGGTACGCAGCACCAGGTCGAGATTGGTGGCGTAGAAGGCGCCCTTGCCGGGCTTGTCGACGATCACCTCGCCGGGCGCCGGGGCGACCTCGGGCACGATCTCCCAACCGGGCTCGCCCTTGACCAGGATCCGTCCGCACGGGCCCGCCCCGCCGATCTCGGCGCCGATCTGCGCCGACCGCCAGCGCTTGTTCGCCGGCAGGTCGGACAGGTCGGGGTCGTGGCCCTCCCGGGTGTGCACCACGAGCATGCCGAGCGACCGGGCGTGCTCCAGCAGCCGGGCGGTGGCCGGCAGCCCCGCCCGGGTGAGGCCGATGTCGTAGCCCATCGCGTCGACGTAGCCGCCCGGGCCGCAGAAGTCGGTCTGCCAGTCGATGCAGAGCAGTGCGGTACGCGCGGTGTCGGCCATGCCGTCGTACGGCCACGGGTAGGGGTTCGCCGTTACCGGCCCGATGCTGCCCATCCTCTCCTCCTCCGGTTGTCAACTCCGCTGCGCCGCGGCCCGGCGGTAGGCCCGCCACCCGCCGGCGGCGCTGATGTCCTCGGCACCCGAATCGACCGCGTACGCCTCGCAGAGGAAACCGAGCACGTCCCGCCCGTCGTGCAGCCGAACCCAGCCCAGCGACAGCGGGGCCGGCACCCCGGCCAGCAACTCACCCACGGCGGCCACCGGCAGCCGCCACAGCTCGACCTCGATCGGATGGCCGTCCGGGTCGGTGTCGGCGACCCGGACCAGGCCGGGCAGTCCTGCGCCGTCGGCCGTCTCCAGGCGGTAGAGCCGGTAACGCGGCGCGGTGCGGGCGGCACCGGCGAGAGTGGCGCCCCGCTCGGTCAGCTCCGCGTTGCGGGACTCGCCGGCCAGGTGCCGGCCGACGACGGCGATCAACACCTGCGCCGACCCGGGCGGCGCGGCGACGGGGGCGGTGGCCTCGGGGACGGCTCGGGTGGCGGCGGTGAAGGCGGCGGCGAGTCGGGCCAGGGTGGTGTCGCTGAACGCGGGGCCGAGCAGGGTCAGGCTCGCCGGCCGGCCGGCCGCGGTGAACCCGTTGGGCACGGTCACCGCCGCCTGGTCGAGCAGGTTGGCGAACTGGGTGTAGCGGCCGAGCACCGTGTTGCGGCCGATCGGGTCCTCGGCGACCTCGGCGAGCGTGAAGGTCGTGCCGACGGTGGGCACCACCAGCACGTCGACCTCGTGCCACAGCTGGTCGACCTGGGCCCGCAACTCGCGCAACCGGTGCTGCCCCCGGAAGACGTCGATCGCGTCGTAGCGCCGGCCGGTCTCCAGCACGCCGCGGGTCACCGGCAGGACCGCCTCGGGGTGTTCCCGCAGGAAGCCGTCCAGCCCGGCGAGCCGTTCGGCCACCCACGGTCCCTGGTAGAGCAGCTCGCCCGCCTCGAGGAAGCTCTGCAACGGCACCGACCCGACCTGGCCGACCAGACCCCGTAGCGCCTGCACGCCCGCGGCGAACCGGACCGCCTGTCCGGCGTCGCCGAAGAACTCCAGGTCTTCTGCGCGGGGCACGCCGAGGCGTAGCGTGCCCGGCATGCGGGCCACCACCCGCTCCGCCGGTAGCGGACGCCCCCACGGGTCGGCCGCCGAGACGCCGCGCGCGGCGTGCAGCACGTCCACCGCGTCCGCGACGTCGGTGGCGAAGACCGAGACGCAGTCGAGCGAGCGGCAGGCGGGCACCACTCCGGCGGTGCTGAGCAGGCCCCGGGTGGGCTTGAGGCCAACGATGCCGTTCAGCGCCGCCGGAACCCGGCCGGAGCCGGCCGTGTCCGTGCCCAGGGCGAAGCTGACCTGGCCGGCGGCGACCGCCACGGCCGAGCCGGAGCTGGAACCGCCGGAGATCAACCCGCCGCCGAAGACGCTCGCGCAGCTGCCGTACGGCGAACGCGACCCGGTCAGGCCGGTGGCGAACTGGTCGAGGTTGGTCTTGCCGACGAGCAGGGCACCGGCGTCGAGCAGCCGGCGCACCACGGGCGCGTCCTCCACGGCCGAGTACCCGAAGTCGGGGCAGCCGGCGGTGGTGGTCATGCCGGCGACGTCGATGTTGTCCTTGACCGCGAACGGTATCCCGTACAGCGGCAGGGTCGCGGGGTCGGCGGTGGCCGCCAGCCGCTCGGCGCGGGCGAGGAGCTGGCCGGCCGGCACAGTGGTGATCCAGACCGGCCCGCCGTCCGCTCCGGACAGCCCGGCCAGGACCTGTTCCGCCAGTTCGGTGGGGGTCAGGCCGCCGTGGCGGTACGCCGACCGCAGCTCCGAGATCGATCCGATCCGCTCTGGCATACAGTCGATTGTCGACAGTTGTGTTTCGGCAAACCGCGCGCTACGTAACGGCGGCATGACGGCCAGCCGGTGCGGCTAGCCGAGATACGAGCGCGCCCCGTGCTCGGACAGCACGGCGAGCACCAGCTCCGGGTCACCGGCGGCGACCGCCTCGAAGAGCCGCTCGTGCCGGTGGACGCCGTCCTGCGGCTGCGCCACCTCCGCCTCGCGGCGCAGGTTGATCGCCATGTACAGCTGCAACTTCACCAGTATCGAGTCGTACACGGCCGAGAGCTGCCGATTGCCGGCCAGCGCCACCAGCGCGACGTGGAACGCCCGGTGCGACTCGGCGACCGCGAGCCGATCGCCGTCCCGGGTCGCCCCCCGCATCTGGTCCAGCGCCGCCCGCAGTCCGGCGAGGTCACTGTCCCGACGCACCGGGACAGCCGACCGCACTGCGAAGCGTTCCAGCACGTCACGCAGCTCGTACAGCTCCCGCACGTCGCGATCGGACAGGGTCGCGACCCGGACCCCCCGGCGCGGGACGTGCTCGACCAGACCCCGCTGCGCCAGCAGCCGCAACGCCTCACGCAGCGGCGCGCGGCTGATTCCGAGCCGCCGGGTCAGTTGCTCCTCCACCAGCCGTTCGCCGGGATCACTCCGGCCACTGAGGATCTCCCGGGTCAGCCGGGCGGCGGCGAGCTCCACCAGACTGACACTCTCCAGCTCGCCCTCCGCCGGCGATGCGGCCACGTCGTTCACCCCGACGAGTGTGCCACCTGCCGCCGCAGCCTCCGGCGGACGCGTCAGGCCACGAGAGGCCGGACATCCCAGACGAGGGCACCGTCGATCTCTCGGGCGGGGCCGAGCAGCGCCTCCATCGTCCGGCGCACCGGGTCACCGTGGTGCAGCCCACCCTGGACCACCACGGCCGCCCGCCAGTGCCTCAGATCTGCCACCGCCTGCCGGCGGTCGGTGTCGCTGATCGGCGGCACCTCACCGGTGTCGGCCACCCGGCGCAGCAGCAGCGACGTGGGCCGGTCCGGGGCGCCCCACCGGGCCGCCGGATCGTCCGGCGAACGGGGGCCGATGAAGAATCCACCCGGTGCGGTGAAGGCCAGGTCGGTGCGGGCGGACCAGAGCATGGCCGGGCTCTGGCCCGCGTTGGTCACCGGCGGCACGGCCACCACGGTCCGCCCCGCCGGCACGTAGGCCCGCCAGGTGCCCTCCGCCACGAACGCCGGCACCTGCCAGACCGGGACGGTACGGATCGGGGTCGGGGTCAGCGGCAGCAACGCGGCGGCCACCGCGCCGGCCCAGAGCAGCCGCACCGGCACCGCGTCCGGTCGCGTCGCGGTGCCGACCGGCTGACGTCGCACCCGGTCCACCGAGAGGGCGAGCAGGATGCCCAGCACCGGCACGCAGACCAGCGCGAACCGGGCCGGCACCACGTGGTCGAGCAGAGGCAGCTCGGCGATCAGCCGGTACGGGCCGGGCAGGTCGGTCAACGCTCCGTCGAGGCGTACCCGGGGGCCGAGGGAGAGCAGGGCGAACACCACTGCGCAGCCGGCCAACGCCCGGACCAGCGGCCGATGCCACAGCCACACCGTCACGACCAGGGCCAGCACCAGCAGACCCGGCCCGAAGAAGGAGTTCTCCTCGGTGGCGTTGGGTGCCAACAGGGCCGGCAGGCGGTGGTCACCGAAGACGGTCTGCCGGGCGGTGGCGGTGAACGACGCGGCGTCCAACTGGAAGCCGTACGCGTGGAACGGCATCCCCCGGTAGTGGCCGGGGCCGAAGAACTGGAACCACAGCGGGTAGGCCAGCAGCGCCGCCGCCACCACCGCGCCGACCGCGATCCGGCCGGCCGTGGCCGGGGCGAGCCGGCGCGCGGCGGCCCGGTCGGCCAGCGCGTACCCCACGACGAGGACTCCGGCGGCGAGCGCCACCAGGAGCAGCACCTCCTCGCCGAGGAAGACCTGGTACGTCACGACCAGACCGAGCAGCACACCGGGGCGCCACACCCGCGACCACGTGCCCGACGAGGACGCGTTCGCATCGGCGGGGTCGGGGGCGAACACCAGTGCCAGGATCACCGGCACCAGGAACTGGGCGGCCATGTGCAGGTGCGATCCGGCCTGCGCGACCATGCCGGGCGCGAAGCCGCAGACCAGCCCGCCGACCGCGGCGGCCAGCCGGGATTGAACCAACCGGCGGCGCAGCAGTACGTACCAGGCGGTGGCCGTACCGGCCAGGCACCCGATCACCGCCACCCCGAACGCCACCTGCGAGCCGAACAGCAGGGTGACCGGGGCCAGCGGAACGCCGAGGCCGAGCACCGAGGTGTTGGCCATCAGGTTCACCCCGTCGGGCACGTTCAGCGCTTCGCTCCACAGTGGATGCGCCCGGCCGGACACGACCCGGGCGGCGTGGGCCAGCATCCACTCGAAGAGAATCTGGTCCCCGGCCTGGTGGAAGAGCCGGTCCGGTCGGCCCCACTGCCGGCTGGTCAGCCAGCCGGCCAGCGCCAGGTAGCCGGCCACCACAACCAGGCCAGGCGTACCCGGGCGGAGCCGCCACCGGCGTCGGGGGCGGGCCCGCGCCTCCCGGTCGAGCGTACCGAGCGACATCAGGCCCGAGGGTCGGTGAGCGAGCGTACGTCCCACACCCAGACGTCCAGTTCGAGCCGGGCCGGCCCGACCAGTTGCTCGACGGTCTGCCGCAGTGACTCCGAATGCGGCTGCCGGACCGGCAGCACCAGGATCGCCGCCCGCCAGTACCGCAGCTCGTCCAGGGACCGGCGCCGCTGGCGGTCGGTCAGCTCAGGGGTCCGGCCGGTGGTGGCGACCTCCTCCAGCAGCTTCCCGATGCCACTGGGTCGGCCACCGAAGCGACCGGGGTCGCCGGTGTTGCCGTTGCGGGGGGCGAGGAAGTAGCCACCGGGGATCTTGAAATCGAGGTTGGTGGCGGCGGCCCAGCGCATGCCGTGGGTGTTGCCCATGCTCGGCACCGGGATCGGCACCAGGGTCTGGTCCGGCGCGACGTAGGCGCGCCACCGGTCGGAGGTGATGAAATCCGGCACCGGCGGTCGGGACGTCATCGGCAGCGGCATGGGGGTGATCGGCAGCAACGCGAGCACCAGACCGGCGGCGGTGAGCGTACGCACCGTCCGCCGGTCCATGGACAGCGTGCTGGTCCGCTCGATGGCCAGGGCCAGCAGGATCGCCACCACCACGCTGGTGATCATGCCGAATCGGGTCGGCACCACCGCGTCGAGCAGCGGCAGCCGGACCAGCCACTCCCAGGGACCGACGACCAATTCCCGGTCCCACCAGCTGATCCGCTCGCCCAGGGACAGGATGGTGTAGAAGGCGGCGGTCGCGGCGAGCGCCCGGACCAGCACCTCCCGCCGGAGCCAGAGGACGATCCCGACGGCGATCAGCGCCAGACTCCACCCGAAGAACGCGTTCTCCTCCGAGTAGTTCGGCGCGAGGTTGACGTTCGCCCGCTGGTTGCCGCCGATGGTGGGTGAGCCCGGGGCGAAGTAGGCGGCGATGTCGTTGCCGTAGTCACGCACGGCGTCACTGAGCCCGTGATACGCCATCGGGCCGGCGAACTGGATGTACAGCGGGTACGCCAGCAGTGCGCCGGCGATCACCGTGCAGGTGGCCAGCGCCTTGGCCAACGGTCGCCAGGCCGCCGACCAGAGCCCGGGTCGCTGGACGAGCACCGCGATCAGGAAGATCCCGCAGCCCATCGCGGTGAAGAGCAGGATCTCCTCGTTGATGAACGCCTGCACGGTGACCAGCAGGGCCAGCAGCGCACCGTCCCGGTACGGTCGGGTCGACCTCGTGATCACCATGACCCGCCACACGATGAACGGCAGCAGGAACTGGCTGATGATGTTCGGGTGCCAGCTGGCGTGCGACAACATCGCCGGTGAGAAGCCGCAGAACCAGCCGCCCACCACCGCGGCGAACCGGTTGCTCACCACGTGCCGGGACAGCACGAAGTACCAGGCCGAGGCGGTCCCGGCGAGACCGAGCGTGACCAGCAGCACGAAGGTCACGGCCGGTCCGAACAGCAGGGTCACCGGCACCATCGGGATGCCCAGGGCGAGGATGGCCGTGTTGGCCATCAGGTTGACCCCGTCGGGGTAGTTGAACTGCTCGGTGAAGAAGGGGAACTCACCGTGCAGGACCACTCGTACCGAGTGGGCGAGGAAGAACTGCACCTGGGCCGGGTCGCTGCTGTAGAGCGAGGCCACCCGCCCGGCCGGGTCCATCCAGATCTGGCTGGTCACCCAGAGCGCGGTCACCAGGAACCCGCCGAAGACGGCGAGATCCCGTCGCCGGGGAGTCCACCGGAACCGGCGTCGGCGGTCCGGAGCGGCCTCGACGCCGTCGGCACCCCGCGTACCGTCGGCCGGCGCGGTCTCCGGCAACTGCCGGTCCGCCCCGCCCTCGGTGGCGGGTGCCTCGGTGGCGTCGATCGCCACGGCCTGGACCGTGGCCGGCTCGACGATGGGTGCGGTCCCCAGTGTGCGCGCGATGGCCGCGTCGGCGTCGTTGCGCACCTCGTCACCCACGGTGACAACTTCGGACGGAGAGTCGGCGACGTCGGCGGATCTCGGCAGCGCGGCGGCGCGGGTCTCGGCAGGCGTCACAGTCGGCGGAGTCTACCCGAGTGGGGAAAGTGCCCCAAGTCAGACGCGGTGTCCCCTGTGGCCGGTGTGGTGACCGCGCGACGCAGCGTACGGTGCCCCGAAGCATCGGCGGGACATCTCGTACTATTGCCCTCCGACACGACGACGCGATCCGATCGGGGGCGTGACAGGTGGCTCCAGCCCGTTGGCGCGGCTTGACCGCCACCGGCCTGTCCACCCTGCTGATCGCGGTCACCGCCTGCGGGCCGGTCGCCGAGCGTCAGGCACGGGACCTGCGGGTCGGCTACGACAGCATGGACGGCGCCCTGACGGTGTGGCCGCCGCGCGGCTCCCTGGCCGAGGACACCACGGCGACCGCCGCCGTCACCGAGGCGGTACGCGACTGGCGCTCGCCCGTGGACGACCGGGTGCACGTACCCTCCTCCGGCATCCTCTTCTCCGGTGAGGTCGACGGCCGTCCGCTGGCCCTGGTCGCCGCCTCGGTACCCGGCGAGGCCGCGTCCTGGCTGCTCCAGCTCACCGGCGACGGCGGCCGCTACACGGTCAGTCACGCCACCGAGTACACCGACCCCGGCTACCTGGTCTACTCCGACGTGTTGCCGGTCCAGTCCGCCGACGGCCGGCGCTACCTGACCTCCGAACGGGTCCGGCGGCTGGTCGGGCCGAACGGTCGCATCGTCTCCGACCGCGACGGCCTGACCAACCCCGTCGAGGTGCCCCGGTGTCGCGCGGTGACCGTCACCGCCACCCTGCGCTCCACCGAGTCGTTGCCTCGGGGCCGGGCCACCGACCGGCTGCTCGACCTCGGCACCGGCATCACCGCCCCGCGATATCCGCTGGTCCGCGACGAGAGCGGCTCCGGCCGACGCGCCCTGACCGGCCTCGACACCTGTCTGCTGGCCGACGAGGACGGCCCGTTCGGCAGCATCGACCGGCGGGTCGGCGACCGGGACGTCCCGCAGTCGGTGCCGGCGTCCTGGCCGATGGCGAAACTCGCCGTGCGTACCCTCGGCGAGTTGTCGCTCGACGGAGGCGAGCCGGCCGAGTTGGAGCAGCTCACCTGGGAGAGCGCCGAGGGCACGATGAGCGCGGTGGTGTACCGGCCCGCCGACGACGGCGCGGTGGTGCTCTCCCCCGCCGACCGGACGAACCCGTTGCAGGTCTACGAGCTGCCGGTGCCGGATCAGCCGCTGGTCGTGCTGAGCTGGCGCGCCACCAAGGACACCGCGCTCTCGGTGCCACCTAACACGATCCGCCTGGTCGACCGCCCCGGCCTGGTGGTGGCTCCCCTCCCCGAGCGCCGCGAGACCTTCAGCCTCGCCGCCGCCGAAAAGACCCACTACCGCTCCGCCGGCTCCCCCCGCCGCTAACCCCACCCAACCCCCCGACCCCCGACCACCCGGGTTGATCATGAAGTTGTTGTCATGCCACGCCGATGGCGGTGACAACAACTTCATGATCAACGGCGCGAGGCATTCGCGCGGGGCCGGGTGGGAAGGTCAGTTGGGGGTGGGGTTGGCGGTCAGGTGGCGCGGGTCGACCGGTTCGGTGTCGAGGCGGGAGATCCAGCCGGTCACGTCGCGGGCCACGTCCTGAGCCGTCAGGCCGAGGTCGGTCAGGAGCTGGCTGCGCGAGCCGTGCGGATGCCAGCCGGCCGATACGCCCAGGTCCCGCAGCGGCACCCGGACATCGGCGTCGCGCATGGCCTGGGCGAGCGCGTCGCCCACCCCGCCGGAGCGGACGCCGTCCTCGACGGTCACCACCAGCCGGTGCTCGCTGGCCAGCTCGACCAGCTCCGTCGGGACCGGACGGACCCAGCGTGGGTCGACCACGGTCACCCCGTAGCCCTGCTCGGCGACCCGGGCGGCGACGTCCACGCCAAGCTGACCGAAGGCCCCCACCGCGACCAGCAGCACGTCGGTACGCGCCGACTCCGCCAGCACGTCGACCGGACCGACCCGCCGTAGACCGGGCAGATCGGCGGCGACCGCGCCGGTCGGGAAGCGGACGATCGTCGGGCCGTCGTCGACGGCGACCGCCTCACGCAGCTCCTCACGCAGCGTGGCGGCATCCCGGGGGGCCGCGATCCGCAGACCCGGCACCGCCCCGAAGACCGACATGTCCCAGATGCCGTAGTGGCTCGGCCCGTCGGGCCCGGTGATCCCGGCCCGGTCCAGCACGAAGGTGACTGGCAGCTTGTGCATCGCCACGTCCAGCAGGACCTGGTCGAACGCCCGGTTGAGGAAGGTCGCGTAGACCGCCACCACCGGGTGCAGGCCACCGAGCGCCAGGCCCGCCGCCGACGTGGCGGCGTGCTGCTCGGCGATGCCCACGTCGTAGGTGCGCTCCGGGTACTTGCGGGCCAGCTTCGCGATGCCGGTCGGCTCGGCCATCGCCGCGGTGATGCCCACCACGTCGGGCCGCTCGTCCGCGATCGCCACCAGCTCGTCGGCGAAGACGTGGGTCCACTTCACCGACGGCGCGGCGGTGGCCTTGCCGTCGGTGATGTCGAAGGCGCCGGGGCTGTGGAAGCAGTCCGCCTCGTCCTCCTCGGCGGGGCGGTAGCCGTAGCCCTTGCGGGTCACCGCGTGCACGATCACCGGACCGCCGAAGTTCTTGGCCGCCCGCAGGGCCGTCTCGACGGCGGTGATGTCATGCCCGTCGACCGGCCCGACGTACTTGATGCCGAGATCCTCGAACATCGCCTGCGGGGCGACCGCGTCCTTGATGCCCTTCTTGACCGCGTGCAGCACCTCGTACATCGGCTTGCCGACCAGCGGGGTCGAGCCGAGGGCGTCCTTGACGGCGTCCAGCACCTTCTCGTAGCCGGGGTTGAGCCGCAGCGTCGAGAGGTGATGGGCCAGACCACCGATCGTCGGCGCGTACGAGCGACCGTTGTCGTTGACCACGATGACCAACGGGTTGTCGGTGGCGGCGATGTTGTTGAGCGCCTCCCAGCACATGCCGCCGGTCAACGCCCCGTCGCCCACCACGGCGACGACGCTGCGCGACTCGCCACGCAGCGCGTACGCCTTGGCCAGCCCGTCGGCGTAGGACAGGGCGGTCGAGGCGTGCGAGTTCTCGATGAGGTCGTGCTCGCTCTCGGCCTGGTTGGGGTAGCCGGAGAGCCCGCCACGCTGGCGCAGCTGGTCGAACCCGCCCTGCCGGCCGGTGACGATCTTGTGCACGTACGCCTGGTGGCCGGTGTCGAACAGCAGCCGGTCCCGGGGAGAGTCGAAGACCCGGTGCAGGGCCAGGGTGAGTTCCACCACGCCCAGATTGGGCCCGATGTGCCCACCGGTACGCGACACCTTGGCGATCAGAAAGTCGCGGATCTCGGCGGCGAGGATGTCCAGTTCGGTGGCGGACATCCGCTTGACGTCCTGGGGACCGTGCACCGTGGCCAGCAGCCGGCCGTGGTTGGCCGTGTCCTCTTCAACACTCATGACCGCAGAGTCTATCGGCCCTCGCCCGCCGCGCAGCCCGGGCGCGGCGACCACCGGTCCTGAGCACCTGGTCAGCTGCGCACCCGTAGCCGGCGTGGCGACCCCGCTGCCCGGCGGCCGTGGCAGCCCGACCACCGGACGGGGACGGGCCGGTCAGGCCGGCACCAGCAGCCCGACCAGTTCCACGTGCCGGGTCATCGGGAACAGGTCGTACCCGCGCAGCGCCGCCAACCGCCACCCCAGCTCGGTGAAGACCCGCAGGTCCCGCGCGAAGGCCGCCGGATCACAGGCGACGTAGGTCACCGCGCGCGGCCTTGCGGCCAGCACGTCGCGTACCACCCGCGCCCCGGCGCCGGTCCGGGGCGGGTCGAGCACCACCACGTCGACCGGCCCGGTGACCCGGCGACGGGCCAGGGCGGTCTCCACCCGGGCCGCCACCACCTCGACGGCGGGCAGGTCACGCAGGTTCTCCCGGGCCGCCGCGACGCCGTCACCGGCCGCCTCGACCAGGGTGACCCGTCCGGTCTCACCGACCCGGGGGGCCAACGCGGCAGCGAACAGGCCGGCGCCACCGTAGAGATCCCAGGCCCGCTCCCCCGGCCGGGGGTCGGACAGCTCCAGCACCGCGTCGACGAGGGTGTCCGCGGCGGCGGGGTGCACCTGCCAGAACGACGAGGCGGGCAGCATCCACTCGCGGCCGGCGGCCCGCTCCCGGACCCGTTCCGGGCCGCTGACCCGCCGACCGGCCCCGGCCGCCACGGCGGTCACCGCCACGTCCCCGCCGGTGGTGGCGACGGTCTCCACCGCCTCGGCGTCCGGCCAGCTCGCCCCGCTGGAGGTGAGCACCGGCAGCTGCTGGATCGCCGGATGGGCGATCAGGCAGCGGTCGACCGGCACCACCTCGTGGGAGCGGTGCTTGAGCAGCCCGGCGCGACCCGCCGCGTCCACCGCGTACCGGACCCGGGAACGCCAACCGAGCGGACCGCCGGGCAGCGCCGTCACCCGCAGGTCCAGTGCGTCGCAGTCGGCCTCGTCCAGCCCGCCGAGGCGGACGAGCTGCTCCCGGACCACCGCCGCCTTCCAGCGCAGCTGCGCGTCCGGGGCGACATGTTGCAGGTCGCAGCCGCCACACCGACCCGGTCGGGCGTACGGGCAGGGCGGGTCCACCCGGTCCGGTGCCGCCTCCAGCACGGTGACCGCGTCGGCCCGGACGAAACCCCGGTGCACCTCGGTCACCTCGGCCAGCACCCGTTCACCCGGCAGGGCGTGCCGGACGAAGACCACCTGGCCGTCCACCCGGGCCACGCAGTGCCCTCCGGGAGCGACGGCCGCCACGGTCAACTCGACCCGCTCGGCCTCCTCCAGCCCGCTCACCGGGCCTCCCCGTCCGACGGCTCGCGCTCGGCGGGCGGCGGCAGGGTGGCGCGTGGCGCCACCCGAGGCCCACGCACCGGCCCACGGCCGAGCGTGGCGTCCATCCGCTCGAGGTCCTTGCCGGCCGTCGAGGCGAGCTGCCACGGCACGCTCGTCACCATCACGCCCGGTTCGAACAGCAGCCGCCCCTTGAGCCGCAGCGCGCTCTGGTTGTGCAGCAGGTTCTCCCACCAGCGGCCCACGACGTACTCCGGGATGAAGACCGTGACCACGTCGCGCGGCGACTCCCGGCGGACCCCGGCCACGTAGTTCAGGATCGGTCGGGTGATCTCCCGGTACGGCGAGTCGATCACGGTGAGCGGGATCGGCACTCCGCGACGGTCCCAGTCGGCCTGCAACTGCCGGGTGTCGTGGTCGTCGACGTTGACGGTCACCGCGGTGAGCGTGTCCGGTCGGGTGGCCTGTGCGTACGCCACCGCCCGCAACGTGGGTTGGTGCAGCTTGCTGACCAGCACGATCGCGTGGTTGCGGGCCGGCAGCACCGGCCGCCCGTCGTCGGGGGCGAGTTCGACGGCCACCCGGTCGTAGTGTCGGCGGATGGCCAGCATCAGCACGTAGATCAGCCCCATCGCGACGATGGCGATCCAGGCGCCGAGCAGGAACTTGGTGATCAGCACGATCACCAGCACCGTGGCGGTCATCGCCATGCCGAAGCTGTTGATCGCCCGGGACCGGAGCATCCGACGCCGCACCTGCGGGTCCCGCTCGGTGCGCAGCAACCGGTTCCAGTGCCGGATCATCCCGGCCTGGGAGAGGGTGAACGAGACGAAGACACCCACGATGTAGAGCTGGATGAGCTTGGTCACCTCGGCCTGGAAGCCGATGATCAACAGGATCGCGAAACCGGCCAGGAAGAGGATCCCGTTGGAGAAGGCGAGCCGGTCACCCCGGGTGTGCAGCTGGCGGGGCAGGTAGCGGTCCTGGGCGAGGATCGAGCCGAGCACCGGAAAACCGGTGAAGGCCGTGTTGGCGGCCACGAACAGGATCGTCGCGGTCACCCCGACGACCAGGAACAGCAGCACCGACCCGGGCCCGAAGATCGTCTCACCGAGTTGCGCGGTGACCGTCTTCTGCACGTACCCCTCCGGGCCGGAGACGATCTGCAGGGCGGGATCCTCGACGAACTGCAGCCCGGTGAGCCGGGCCAGCCAGACGATGCCGACCAGCATGCTCACCGCGACCAGGCCGAGCATCAGCAGCGTGGTGGCGGCGTTACGGCTCTTCGGCGCCTTGAACGCTGGCACTCCGTTGGAGATCGCCTCCACACCGGTGAGCGCGGCGCACCCGGAGGAGAAGCTGCGTAGCAGCAGGAACGCCATCGCCCAGCCGGTGGTGTCGTGCCACTCGGCGGCGATCACCAGGTCGGCGCTGGGAGCGCGCAGGTCCTCACCGAGCACGACGACCCGGACCAGCCCGGTGAGGATCATGCCGATGATGACGATCATGAAGCCGTACGTCGGGATGGCGAACGCGCTGCCCGCCTCCTTGATCCCGCGCAGGTTGACCGCGGTCAGCAGCACCACGGCGGAGACCGCGATGAGCACCTTGTGCGTCGCCACGAAGGGGATCACCGAGCCGAGGTTGGCCACCCCGGACGAGACCGACACCGCGACGGTCAGCACGTAGTCGACTAGCAGCGCACTGGCCACACCCACCCCGGCGCGCGGGCCGAGGTTCACCGTCGCCACCTCGTAGTCGCCACCGCCCGAGGGGTACGCGTGCACGTTCTGCCGGTAGCTGGCCACCACGGTCAGCATGACCACGACCACGCCGAGGGCGACCCACGGCGAGAACACGAACGCCGAGGCGCCCGCGATGGAGAGCATCAGCAGGATCTCGTCCGGCGCGTACGCCACGCTCGACAGCGCGTCCGAGGCGAAGACGGGCAGGGCGATGCGCTTCGGCAGGAGGGTGTGCTTGAGCCGGTCGGACCGGAACGGCCGGCCGACGAGCAGCCGCTTCAGCAGGGAGGTGGATCGGGCCACAACGGCCAAGCGTACGGCCACCGCCGACGGGCACGTGGGGTGGCCGGTCACGGGCGTGACCGAGGCGGGAGTACCGTCGGTCCCCGGCCGCGGCCCGGACGTGGCAGGCTCGCAGGCGACGAGGCGCAGCGGTACGCACCGTGGGAGGCAGCGTGCATGTCGTGATCATGGGTTGTGGCCGGGTCGGCTCGACCCTGGCTCACAACCTGGAGGCCCGGGGACACTCGGTGGCGGTCATCGACCAGGACGCGGACGCCTTCCGCCGGCTGCGGCCCGACTTCGCCGGGGTCACGGTCACCGGGGCCGGCTTCGACGGCGATGTGTTGCGCCAGGCCGGCATCGAGCGGGCCGACGCCTTCGCCGCCGTCTCCAGCGGCGACAACTCCAACATCATCTCGGCCCGGTTGGCCCGCGAGACGTTCGGTGTGGTCCGGGTCGCGGCTCGCATCTACGACCAGCGCCGCGCGCAGGTCTACGAACGACTGGGCATCCCCACCGTGGCCACCGTCCGGTGGACGGCCGACCGGATGCTGCGGCACCTGCTGCCCGAAGGGAACGTGGAGATCTTCCGCGATCCGACGAGCACCGTCTCGATCGTCGAGGTGCCGGTGCACAAGGACTGGATCGGCCGCCCGGTGCGGGCCCTGGAGGAGGCGACCGGCGCCCGGGTGGCGTACCTGATCCGCTTCGGCATCGGCACGCTGCCGACGGTGGCCAGCGTGGTGCAGGAGGGCGACCAGATCTTCATGCTGGTCACCGACGACATGGTGGCGGCGGTCACATCCGTGGCGGCGACGCCGGAAGGGGGTCAGTGATCATGCGGGTCGCTATCGCCGGCGCCGGCAACGTGGGCCGCTCCATCGCCCAGGAGCTGATCGAGAACGGGCACCAGGTGATGCTCATCGAACGGCAACCCCGGATGCTCCGGCCGGCCCGCGTGCCGGACGCCGAATGGGTGCTGGCCGACGCCTGCGAGCTGGCCAGCCTGGAGGAGGCCGAGCTGGCCGGCTGCGACGTGGTGGTCGCGGCCACCGGCGACGACAAGGTGAACCTGGTGGTCTCGCTGCTGGCCAAGACCGAGTTCGCGGTGCCCCGGGTGGTCGCCCGGGTCAACCGGGCCGAGAACGAGTGGCTGTTCACCGAGCAGTGGGGCGTGGACGTGGCGGTCAGCAAGCCCCGGGTGATGGCCGCGCTGGTCGAGGAGGCGGTCACCGTCGGCGACCTGGTCCGGCTGATGACGTTCCGGCAGGGCGAGGCGAACCTGGTCGAGATCACCCTGCCGCCGACCGCGCCCTACGTCGGGCACCCGCTGCGCGAGGTGCCCCTGCCCCGGGACTCCGCGCTGGTGGCGATCCTGCGCGGCAAGCGCGTCCTGGTACCCAGCCCGGACGACCCGCTCGAGGCCGGCGACGAGCTGGTCTTCGTCTGCACCGCCGAGGTGGAGGACGCGGTACGGGCGGTGGTGCTCGGCCCGGACAGCGTCGAGCGCACCCGCGAGTCACGCTGACCACTGCGCCGGGTCGGGCCCCGGCACCCCGACCGCCGGGGCGGCTCAGCTCGGCAGTGGCTCCGTGCGGTGCTCGCGGGTCACCCGCCGCACCGTCCAGACCGTGATCAGCAACAGCAGCACGTACGGCGGGTAGCCCAGGGCCAGCCGCGCCACCCCGAGGGCGGTCTCCATGTCGGCGGCGGCGGCCTCGTCGCCAAGCTGGTCGAACCGGCGGGCCGCCAGGTAGATGCCGGCCTGCACGCCCACCTTGGCCAGCCAGACGACGCCCCACAGCACGGTCAGCCTGGTGAAGGTGCGCACCAGCAGGGGGTCGTCGCGCCACTGCGAGCTGCCCTTGGCCACCAGCACCGACCAGATCCAGCCGACCAGCGGTTGCCGGATCACCGCCGACAGCAGCAGGGCCAGGCCGTAGCCGATGCCGTAGAGGATCCCCGGCAGGTAGAAGTCACGCGCGTCGCCGGTACGCCAGGCGATGGCGGCGCCGATCCCGATGCCGACCAGCCCGTTGACCGCGTGCCGCACCGGTCGGCGCTGAGCCAACCGCAGCCCACCGATCAGCAGCGCCACCGCCACCGAGGCGATCACCGCTGGCCGCAGGTCGGTGACGATGTTGGCGATCACGAAGACCACCACCGGGACGCTGGACTCGGCCAGCCCTCGCCAACCGCCGAGCTGGTCGGCCATCTGCTCGGCGACGGTGGGCAGCCGCTCCTCGTCCACCGGCCCGGTCTCCGGCTGGGTCGCCGGCTGCTGTCCGGTCGTCATCGCCCGCTGTCCATCCGCAACGCCCGCAGGTTCACTTCGACGGCTCCAGCTCGTAGTACGGGTTGTAGATCACCTTGCGGTCGTCGCGCACCGCGACCCGCCCCCGGGCCGTCAGGTGCCGGCCCGGCTCGATGCCGACGATGTGCCGCCGCCCGAGCCAGACCAGGGTCACGACGTCACTGCCGTCGTAGAGATCCGCCTCCAGCGCCGGCAGGTTCGTCCGGGGGGTGTAGACGACGGTACGCAGGCGGCCACTGACCGACACCACCTGCCCCCGACCGCACTGCAACACCGGCATCGCGCCGCAGCGGGCACTCTCCCGCTGCAGCTGTTGCGCCTCGATCTCGGCCTCGCTCGCGGTCAGCCGTCGCAACATCCGCCGCAGCGAACCCCGACCCTCGTCGGTGGCCATGTGCTCCGCGTCACCCTCTCCACACCGGTTGGCCGGTCTCGGAAGCCACCGCCGCCGGACAACTGCCGCGACGGCACCCGCCAGCGTACGCCGGACAGGCCGTTCCCGGCGCACCGGAAGCGCTCCTGCGGCCGGGCCGGGCACCCGCGCGGGCGCGGGGCCGCTGCTGGCCGATCAGCGGTTCCCGGGCGCCGACGCGGCGTCGGCCGGACCGGCCGCTGCGGCCTCTCCCGCCTCCCGGGGCAGCCGCAGCGGCAGCGGCTCACGCACCGGCTTGGCCTCCACACCCCGGTCGACGACCAGCCCGTCCAGGCAGCGGGTCAACGGACCGGCGGCGGACGGATCGGTGGCCGCCGCGCCCTGGTAGACCGCCCGAACCATCCAGCGCGGGCCGTCGATGCCGACGAACCGCAGATCGGTCAGGCCGTCCTCGGTGCGTACCCGGGCGTGCAGCTCGGTGCCGTACTCGCCGGTGGCCTCCTGCGCGGCGGCGCCGTCGGCGACCAGCGACTGGCGGATCTCTTCCCGTACCTCGTCCCAGATCCCCTCGGACCGCGGGGCCGCGAAGACGCCCAGTTGCAGGGCGCTCTGGCCGTGCACCAGCACGACCTGCTGGACCACCCCCTGCTGGTCGGCCTGCACCCGCACCTCGACCTCGGGCACCGCCGGAATCTGCAGGCTGCCCAGGTCGAGCCGCTGCACCTCGGTCGGGGCCTCGGTGACGTCGTACGGCCCGCGCGCCGGCTCCGCCGGAACCGACGGGGCGTCCTCGGTCTCGGGCAGGTTCGTGGCCCGCTCGTCAAGGGCGTGCCGTCCCGCGGCCCGCTTCCGGGAGAAGATCACTGCGTCCAACCTCCGCTGTTCGCACTCACGGTGCCATCTTTTCCGTTCGCGCCGTCCGTGGCCGGCGGCGGTACCAGCCCGGCGTGCCCGCCGGTGGAGCCGTGCCCGCCGGTCCCGCGTCCGGACGCGGGCAGCTCGGCCACCGGCTGGAAGATCGCTCGTTCCACCCGCTGCACGATCAGCTGCGCGATCCGGTCACCCCGGGCGATCTTCACCGCCGCGGCCCGATCGTGGTTGATCAGGTTGACCAGGATCTCACCCCGGTAGCCGGCGTCGACCGTACCGGGCGCGTTGAGCACCGTCACGCCGAGTCTGGCCGCGAGCCCCGATCGGGGATGGACCAGGCCCACGTACCCCTCGGGCAGGGCGATCGCCACGCCGGTCGGCACCAGCGCCCGACCGCCCGGTGGCAGCTCCACGTCGGCGGCCGCCACCAGATCGGCACCGGCGTCACCGGGATGGGCGTACGCCGGCATCGGCAGCTCGGGATCGAGCCGCCGGACCGGCACGGGCACCACGTCGGTCACGATGTCCCTCTTTCGTCCGTTCCGCTGGGGGTGACCCTGTCATCCTGCCCGGTACCCGAGGGCCGCCGCGCCGTACCCTGGCACGAGTGAGCCAGTCAGCGTCACCTTCGTCCGTCTCGGCCCCCCCGGCGTACGCCGAGCGCCTGCGGCTGCCCTGGTGGTTGTGGCTCGCCGGGCTCGCGGCCGCCGCCCTGCTCGCCGTGGAGGTGTGGATGGGCGCGGCCGGTGCGCGCGCCTGGCTGCCGTTCGCGGTGCTGCTGCCCGCCGCTGCCGCCGGGCTGGCGTGGTTGGGCCGGATCCGGGTCGCGGTGACCGACGCGGAGCTGCGGGTCGACGACGCCCGGCTGCCCGTCCGGTTCGTCGCGGACGCCGTCGCGCTGGACGCCGCGGGGCGGCGTGAGGTGCTCGGTGTAGGCGCCGATCCGCTGGCGTTCGTCGTCCAGCGCCCGTGGGTCCCCGGTGCCGTCCAGGTGGTCCTGAACGACCCGGCCGACCCTACGCCGTTCTGGGTGGTCAGTTCCCGCCACCCGGTCGAGCTGGCCGAAGCGCTGCTGGCCGCGCGGGACGCGGCCCGCTGATCCGAGCCGCCACCGCTCACCGGACCGTGCGCTGTCCGCCGACGCCGCTGCCGGCGGTCAGGACGACTCCGGCAGGGCCGGCGGGGTGGGCGACGCACCGGGCAGGCTGTGCCGCTGCCGACGCAGGTCGGCGCGGAGCTGGTCGGCCAGCGTCCGGGTCGCCCGCCGGTTCAGGTAGCTCGCCACCGCGGCTCCGGTGAGGAAGGGACCGAGCGTGGTGAGGTTGCGGCCGAACCGCTTGAGCAGCGTGTCCCGCAGCTCGTTCCGGGCGGCCGTACCCAGCACGGCGCCCACGCCGGCGCCGGGCATCATCGGGTTGACGCCGCGCTGGCTGGCCCATGCCTGCACCAACGCGATCGTCCGCTCGGTGCCGCCGGCCGGCAGCGGTAGGCCGTAGATCTCGTGCAGCTCACCGGTCAACTTCAGCTCCACCGCCACCACCGCGACCGTCTCGGCGGCGAGCAGTACCGGAGCGGACAGCAGGGTCGGTGTCACGGTCCACTGCACCGCCGAGGCTCCGCCGCCGGCCGCGCCGACCCCCGCCGTGGCCCGGGAGGCGTTGCGGACCAGCCGGTCGGCCAGTTCCTCGTCCGACAGCCCGGGAAAATGGCGGCGCAGGGTGGCCAGGTCCCGAACCGGCACGTGCGGGGCGATCTCCGCGACGGTGTCCACCATCCAGCGCAGCGCGGCCCTCGGCTTGAACAGGTCGCCGATCCCCCGGGCCCGAGCCTGGCCGACCAGCCGGGTGAGCAGTTGACGCCGTCTTGCCGGCTCGATCTCGTCGGCGGTCAGCGCCGCGACGGTCTTGCCCAACTCGTCGCGGTCCTCGGTGCGCTCGCTGTCCTCGCTCATGACCGCACCACGGCGCCGCGCCCGCCGATTCGCTCGCTCATGGCTATCGAGTCAACCAGGTTGCGCGGCGTCGCGCTCGCCGAGCCGGGCGGCGGCGACTCCACTTGGGAGTCGCCGCCATGGTCGTGGTCGTCGCCCTGCGGTCAGACGCACTCTCGGCAGATCAGCTCGCCGTTGCGTTCCACCGCGAGCTGGCTGCGGTGGTGCACCAGGAAGCAGCGGGCGCAGCGGAACTCGTCCTGCTGCATCGGTAGCACCTTGACCGTCAGTTCCTCGTCGGCAAGGTCGGCCCCGGGCAGCTCGAAGCTCTCAGCCACTTCGGCCTCGTCGACGTCCACGGCGCCCGACTGCGAGTCGACGCGCCGGGCCTTGAGCTCTTCCAGGCTGTCCTCGCCGAGGTCGACCTCGTCGCGGCGCGGAGCGTCGTAGTCGGTGGCCATCGGTTTCACTCTCCCATTTCGATGTTGTCGCTTCCGGTTGTAACGCCGGACGACGCTGTTTCGGTTCCGCTGGCCGGCTACCGCTAGTGTCGGCCACCTGACCCGACGACCGCTCGGACCAGACCGCCAGAGGATCTCCCCGGCGAGCGCGGAACCCTACCCCCCCTTTGGGCGAGGCATGTATACCGCCCTCGTGGCTGAGATGTACGCCCCTGCACGGGAAGTTGTTCCCAATGTGACTCAGGCGACACGAAGATAGGGGTAGTACTACCCCGTTCTCCGGTGGCGCGCCGGCATGTCGGACTGTTTCCACGCGACGGTCGGACACCCGTTAACCTCAGCGGCGTACCCGACGACCGACGGAACGGCCCGATGGTCGGCCGCCGCCACCCACCACTGCCCGGGAGTGACCTGATGAGCTTTGCGCGAGTGCGAGCACTCGTTGTCGTCGGTTTACTGGCGGTGGTCGCCCTGGTCTTCGTGGTCGTCGCCCTGGTCCGGGACACCCAGAGCAACGCCGGCGCCGGTGCGGGTTGTCCGGACGACTGGCCGCGCGCCGACGTCACCCTGCGCGACCACAAGGACGTCAAGATCAACGTGCTGAACGGCACGGATCGTCCCGGTCTGGCCGCCGACGTCGCGGGCGACTTCCGTAACCGCGACTTCCAGGTGCAGAAGGAAGCGACCCAGAAGAAGAAGATCGACGACGTGGCGGTGCTGCGCTACGGGCCGAAGGGAGTCGGCTCGGCGCACCTGCTGCGGGCGTACTTCCTCGGCGACGCCGAACTGGAGTACGACCCCAAGCGCGAGGACGACATCGTCGACGTGGTCCTGGGCGGCAGCTTCCAGCAGTTGGCCACCATCACCGAGGTCAACCAGTCGCTGGGCGACCTGGGTGCCCCGGTCGCCCCGCCCGGTTCCTGCCCGATGCCGGTCGACGGCTGACCGCCGGGTCTTCGAGCGGGTCCGACCGGGCACCAGGCGGCCTCAGGGGCCGCCGGAGGCGTCCAGGGCGGCCAGGCGGTCGTGCAACGCGTCGAACAGCGCCGGTGGGGCGGCAACGACCATCTCCGGCCCGGGGGCCACCCCCTTGAGCCCACCGACCCGCAGACCGGCCTCGGTGGCCACCAGCGCCCCGGCGGCCTGGTCCCAGGCGGCCAGACCCTTCTCGTAGTAGGCGTCGGCCCGCCCCTCGGCGACCAGGCAGAGATCGACCGCCGCGGCGCCGAGACGGCGGATGTCGCGCACGTGCGGAATCAGCTCGGCCAGTACGCGGGCCTGGTGAACCCGGCGGGCGGCGTCGTAGCCGAAGCCGGTGATCACCAGCGCCTGACCGAGATCGGTCTCGGTGGAGCAGTGCAGCCGCCGACCCGCCCGCCAGGCACCCCCGCCGACGGTCGCGGTCCACTCCTCGCCGGTGTGGATGTTGCGCACCACACCCGCCACCACCTCGCCGTCCACCTCCGCGGCGATGGACACCGCGCAGTGCGTCAGGCCGTACAGGTAGTTGACGGTGCCGTCGATCGGGTCGACGATCCACCGCACCCGGGCACGCGGGCCGTCGCCACTGGCCGCGGCACCGTACTCCTCGCCCAACACGGCGTCATCCGGCCGCAGCCGGCGCAGTTCGGCGGTGATCTGACGCTCCACGGCCCGGTCAGCCGCGGTCACCACGTCGGTGACGGTGCTCTTGGTCGCCGCGACCGAGACGCCTTCGGTCCGCATCCGGTACGCGGTGGCCGCCGCGCCCCGGGCCACCTCGATCGCGATCTCCAGCAGTTGCGGTGGCGGTGGCGCCGCGCGCTCCATATCCGTTCCCTTCCCGCACGGCCAGGTATCCGGCTTCCGCGCGGGTATCATCCTTACAAAGTCCAAAAGCGCACCGAATCGGCGGTCCCGACCGCCGATCAGCCGTGCGGCGCAGGATGATCGCCGCAGACGGCGTTACAATTCACCCCTGCCCACGCGCCACGGGCCGCCCGACAACCGGCCGGCCCGGGACACGGGGGTTCCTCAACCACATCGCCCGGCGCGGTGCCCTACGCTGCGTCGGACGAACCCGGCCGTGCTCGCTCTTCGCCTCCGGAAGGTCATTCGTGACAGAACCCCGCCAGACCGGCGCCGACGTTCGCTCGCTCACCGACACTTTGATCGCCCACGCGCAGAGCGCCGGCGGCCAGCTCACGTCGGCCCAGCTCGCGCGCACCGTCGAGTCCGCCGAGGTGACTCCGGCCCAGGCCAAGAAGATCCTGCGGGCGCTTTCCGAGGCCGGGGTGACCGTCGTGGTCGACGGCTCGGCCAGCACCCGCCGCCGGGTCGCCGCCGCCCGGTCCGCCACCCCCGCGTCCCGGGCCACCACCGCCAAGACCACCAAGAAGGCGGCCGCGCCCGCCCCGAAGCAGGCGCCTGCGGCCGAGGAGGCATCGGCACCGGCACCGCGGAAGGCGACCTCCCGCAAGGCGGCCGGGACCACCGCGGCAGTGGCCGCCAAGGCCGCCGCGCCGGCCAAGAAGTCCACCCGGGCCACCAAGGCGACGGTGGCCGCCGCGGCGGGCGCGGCGAAGCCGGCCAACGCAGCCGAGGGCGAGGCGGCCGAGGGCGAGGTCAATCCGGAGGAACTCGCCGCTGAGATCGAGGACGTGGTGGTCGAGGAGCCGGCGGAGCTGGCCCAGGCCGCCGCGGCCGACGCGGCGAACTCCGCCACCGACAACGACTTCGAGTGGGACGACGAGGAGTCCGAGGCGCTCAAGCAGGCGCGTCGGGACGCCGAGCTGACCGCCTCGGCGGACTCGGTCCGGGCGTACCTCAAGCAGATCGGCAAGGTCCCGCTGCTCAACGCCGAGCAGGAGGTGGAGCTGGCCAAGCGGATCGAGGCCGGGCTCTACGCCGCCGAGCGGCTGCGGGCCGCCGACGAGGGCGAGGAGAAGCTCGCCCGCGACATGCAGCGCGACCTGCTGTGGATCTCCCGGGACGGTGAGCGGGCCAAGAACCACCTGCTGGAGGCGAACCTCCGCCTGGTCGTCTCGCTGGCCAAGCGGTACACGGGCCGGGGCATGGCCTTCCTCGACCTCATCCAGGAAGGCAACCTCGGCCTCATCCGGGCCGTGGAGAAGTTCGACTACACCAAGGGCTACAAGTTCTCCACCTACGCCACCTGGTGGATCCGACAGGCCATCACCCGCGCCATGGCCGACCAGGCCCGCACCATCCGCATCCCGGTCCACATGGTCGAGGTGATCAACAAGCTGGGCCGGATACAGCGCGAGCTGCTCCAGGATCTGGGCCGGGAGCCCACGCCGGAGGAGTTGGCCAAGGAGATGGACATCACACCGGAGAAGGTGCTGGAGATCCAGCAGTACGCCCGGGAGCCCATCTCGCTCGACCAGACCATCGGTGACGAGGGCGACAGCCAGCTCGGTGACTTCATCGAGGACTCGGAGGCCGTGGTCGCCGTCGACGCGGTCTCGTTCTCTCTGCTTCAGGACCAGCTCCAGCAGGTGCTGCAGACGTTGTCCGAGCGTGAGGCGGGTGTGGTACGTCTGCGGTTCGGGCTGACCGACGGCCAACCGCGTACCCTGGACGAGATCGGTCAGGTCTACGGAGTGACCCGCGAACGGATCCGGCAGATCGAATCCAAGACGATGTCCAAGCTCCGGCATCCCTCGCGTTCCCAGGTTCTCCGGGACTACCTCGACTGATCAGCATCCGTCAACTGATCGTGCCGTTTTGACCACCTGGCGTACAACGTCGGATGGTGATCAGGTGGTTGCACGAATGTGATCGTTGACGTGGCACCCTGGGTGCACGGCACACTATCCGTGCCAGGTGTGACCTCGGTCCCCCGCGGGCACACAGGGAAGGCGAGGCCCGACAAGGGTGTTGCACGATAGGTGACCAAGACCGAAGAGAGTGTTCATCGGTGACGACCAGAGGAGGAAGGCGATGACCCCGACCCTCACGCCGCCGCCCGAGACGGTGAGCCCCCCGGCCGCCGATGAACGGTGCGACCGCTGCAATGCCGCCGGCAAGCTCCGGATCACCCTGGCGGGTGGCAGTGAGCTGGTGTTCTGTGGGCACCACGCCAACAAGTACGCCGAGGATCTCGTCAAGATCACCGTGCGGTACGCGACGGACCCGGAGTTCACCTGGCGCGGCGCTGACCTGATGGCCAACTGAGGCCTGAGCGACCGACACAAGCCGGCCGGAGACACCCACAGGGTGTCTCCGGCCGGCTTTTCCATGCCCTGGCCTTGGTGGACCAAGAGGTTCGCGTCCCGAAACCGCCCCCACGATGACGGGGCGGCGGGGGCCGTCCGGTGCCCATGGAGGGGGTGGGGTCGGTGGGGTGGGCGGTGTCAGAGGGTCTGGACGGTGGCTATGCGTTCTTCCAGTTGCTCAATGGTGGCCTGGGCGCTGGGTGGGCCGCCGCAGATCCGGCGCAACTCAGCGTGGATCTTGCCGTGGGGCTGGCCGGTGCGGTGGTGCTGGGCCGCGACCAGGGCGTTGAGCTGGCGGCGTAGGGCCACCCGGCGCTGGGCGGCGCTCATCGGTGCCGGCGGAGCGGACGCTGGCGCCGCGGATTCCGTCCTTCGCTCGGTCGCCCGACGTCGCTGGGCAGCGAGCTGGTCGGCCTGTCGTTTGGCGAGCAGTGACGCCACCTGTTCCGAGGTGAGCAGCCCGGGCAGGCCGAGATACTCCTCCTCCTCGGGGGTGCCGGCCTGGGCCGCCGTACCGAACGAGGCCCCGTCGAAGATCACCTGATCCAGTTCCGCCGTGGCGGACAGCGCGGCGAAACGCTTCTCCAGTTCACCGCTGGCCTGCTCGTCGCGCTGAGCCCGGTCCAGCAGTTCGTCGTCGAAGCCCTCGCGGTCCTTGGGTTTGCCGAGCACGTGGTCCCGCTCGGCCTCCATCTCACTGGCCAGCCCGAGCAGGTGCGGCACGCTGGGCAGGAAGACCGACGCGGTCTCCCCCGGGCGTCGGGCCCGGACGAAGCGCCCGATCGCCTGCGCGAAGTACAACGGGGTGCTGGCACTTGTCGCGTACACACCGACGGCCAGCCGGGGGATGTCGACGCCTTCGGACACCATTCGCACCGCGACCAGCCATCGTTGCTCGGACGCCGCGAACGTCGCGATCCGGGCCGAGGCACCCGCGTCGTCGGAGAGCACCACGGCCGCCCGCTCCCCAGTCACCTGCTCGATGAGCCTGGCGTACGAGCGGGCCGTCTGCTGGTCACTGGCGATGACGAGGCCGCCCGCGTCGGGCATGCCCGCCTCCCGCAGCACGGTCAGCCGGGCGTCGGCCGCCCGCAGCACCTGCGGCATCCAGTCGCCCGCCGGATCCAGGGCGGTACGCCACGCCTGGGCGATGAGATCCTGCGTCATCGGTTCGCCCAGCCGGGCCGCCAGTTCCTCCCCGGCGTTGGTCCGCCACCGGGTCTCACCCGAGTACGCCAGGAACAGCACCGGCCGTACCACGCCGTCGCGCAGCGCGTCGCTGTAGCCGTAGACCGAGTCGGCCCGGGAACGCAGCAGGCCGTCACCGCCCCGCTCGTAGCTGACGAACGGGATGGGGTTGTCGTCGGACCGGAAGGGCGTACCGGTGAGCATCAGCCGGCGTACCGCCGGCTCGAAGGCCGCTTTCACCCCGTCCCCCCAGGTACGCGAGTCACCGGCGTGGTGGATCTCGTCGAGGATGACCAGGGTCCGGCGGGTCATGGTGCGCCGCCGGTGCACCTGCGGTGCCATTCCGACCTGCGCGTAGGTGACCACGGCACCGTGGAAGTCGGCCGAGGAGTGCAGGTCGGCGTTGCGGAAGGCGGCGTCGAGTTGGATGCCCACCCGGGCCGCCGCCTCCGCCCACTGGGTCTTCAGGTGTTCGGTCGGCGCGACCACGGTGACCGCCTCGACGCTGCCGTCGGCGAGCAGTTCGGCGGCGATGCGCAGGGCGAAGGTGGTCTTTCCGGCCCCGGGGGTGGCGACCGCGGTGAAGTCCTCAGCCCGACGGCGCAGGTACTCCACCAGAGCCTTGCGCTGCCAGGCGCGGAGGGATGGAAACGTGTCGAGCGCCGGCGTCCGGACTGCCACCCGTTCGCTCCTCTCCGGCCACGGAATGTCCCGGCCGCAGGCCGGCGGGCCCGGGCCGGGGGGCACGGCGGTCGCCCCACGAAAATGCCTCCGCGCAGCCGAGCCGCGAAGGCCGACTCAGCATAACCAGCGGCCGCCCGGCCGCCCACGCGACGCCACCCCCCTTACCGGGGTGCCGTGCGCCACTGCCGGCTCACTCCGGCGGCGGCCCCGACAGGCCGGTGCGGGGTGGTCGCACCGTCGCCACCGGAGCCGACCAGCGCCGACGCAGGGCCACCAGGCGTACGCCGAAGACCAGCACCACGGCGACGGTGAGCGGGATCGGCCCGGTGTGCCCGAGGCCGTGGAGGAGCACCACCACGATCGAGCCGACGAGCGACGCGACCGCGTAGATCTCCCGCCGCAGTACCACCGGAATCTCACCGGTGAGCAGGTCGCGGACGAGTCCTCCACCGATCGCGGTGATCATGCCGATCAGGCAGGCACCGACCGCCGGGACCTGGGCGTCGAGGGCTTTGAGGGTGCCGGCGACGGTGAACAGGCCGAGCCCGGCCGCATCAAGCACCAGGACGGTGGTGCGCAGCCGGGCGAACTGTGGATGCAGCCAGAAGATCGCTGCGGCGGTCACGGCGGCGGTACCCGCGTAACGCCAGTCGGCGAAGGCCAACGGCGGAACCTCGTCGATGACCAGGTCCCGGACGATCCCGCCGCCGAGGGCGGCGACGAAGCCGACGAAGACCACGCCGAAGAGGTCGAGCCGTTTGGCCACCGCCGCAGAGGCGCCCGAGGCGGCGAAGACCGCGACTCCGGCCAGGTCAGCCAGGAGAAGGGCGGTGGAGGTGGTCACCGCCGCAGGTTACGCGGGCCGCCGCGCGGACCGAGGGCGTCACTCGCGGTACGAGTCGTAGATCTCCTTGCACTTCGGGCAGACCGGCGAACCCGGTTTGGGCGTCTTCGTCACCGGAAACGTCTCCCCGCACAGCGCCACGACGAAGGTGCCCATGACGGCACTCTCGGCGATCTTTTCTTTCCGGACGTAGTGGAACATCTCCGGACCGGTGTCGGCGTCCTTCAGCTCGGGACGTTCGAGGATCTGTGTACTCACGTCTGCACCTCCAACCGACAAGTCTGGCAGGTCACCCGCACCCGGTCCACCTGAGGTGACCCGGAGGGCGGGCGTACGGTGAGCGATTGTGACCGACTTTCATCTTCGCTACGGCACCGAGGTGGCCCGGGCCCTGCGCGAGCAGGGGCCCGTGGTCGCGCTGGAGAGCACCATCGTCTCGCACGGCCTGCCCCGGCCGGACAACCTCCGGGTGGCCCGGCAGATCGAACAGGCCGTCCGGGACGCCGGGGCAGTGCCGGCCACCATCGGCATGGTGGCCGGCGAACTCGTGGTCGGGCTCGACGACGCCGAACTGACCCGGCTGGCCACCGCCGACGGGGTGACCAAACTCTCCGTCCGCGACCTCGCGGTGGCGGCCGCATCCGGCGCTGACGGCGCCACCACCGTGGCCGCGACAAGTGCCGTGGCGGCCGCGGCGGGCATCGGCGTGTTCGCCACCGGCGGGCTGGGCGGGGTGCACCGCGAGGCGGCGCAGACCTTCGACGAGTCCGCCGACCTGGTCACCCTGGCGCGTACGCCGATCGCGGTGGTCTGCGCCGGGGTGAAGTCGATCCTCGACGTGGGCGCGACCCTGGAGCGGCTGGAGACCCTCGGGGTGGCCGTGGTCGGCTACCGGACCCGCCGGTTTCCGGGCTTCTTCATCACCGACGGCGGCTTCGACCTGGACTGGTCGGTCGACTCCCCGGAACGGGTCGCCGACGTGCTGGCCGCCCGCGAGCGGCACCGGGCACACCATGGCGGGCTGATCGTCGCCAACCCGCTGCCCACCGACGAGCAGCTCGACCCGGACCTGCACGACCGTACCCTCACCGAGGGTCTCGCCCGGCTGGAGCGCGACGGGGTGACCGGCAAGGCCGTCACGCCGTACCTGCTGGCCCACTTCCACTCCGCGACGCAGGGTGCCAGCCTGGCGGTGAACGTCCGGATCATCCTGCGCAACGCCGACCTGGCCGCCCGGATCGCGGTCGCCGCGGCCCAGCGCCGGGTCGACGCGTCGGCGTGACCGGGGTGACCGAGAACGACAGCGGCGGTACCGGCCGGGTCCTGGTCGTCGGCGACGTGGTCACGGACGTGGTGGCGGTGCTCTCCGGACCGTTGGCGTCCGGCTCCGACACCCCGGCGGCGATCCGTTCCACCGGTGGCGGCCAGGCCGCCAACACCGCGTCCTGGCTGACCGCCCAGGGCGTACCGGTGACCCTGGTGGGCGCCGTCGGCGACGACGGCGCCGGGCGTGACCGGGTGGCGGAGCTGACCGCGGCCGGAGTCGACTGCGCGGTGGACGAGATCGCCGGGTCCGCCACCGGCACGGTGATCGTGCTGACCGCCGGCGACGAACGCACCATGGTCACCGAGCGTGGCGCGAACGTACGGCTGCGTCCCGACCACGTGGACGCGGCGCTGTCCGACGCGCCGGACGCCACGCACCTGCACCTGTCCGGGTACACCCTGTTGGACGCGGGCTCCCGACCGGCCGGCCTGCGGGCACTGGCCGGCGCCCGCGAACGCGGCCTCACCACGAGCGTCGACGCGGCTTCCGCGGCACCGCTGCGGGCGGTCGGGGCGGCAGCCTTTCTGACCTGGGTACGCGAGGTCGACCTGCTGCTGGTCAACGTCGACGAGGCGACCGTGCTGGCCGGTGGACTGGAGCCGGCGGCGCAGGGCCGGGCACTGCTCTCCGTGGCCCGCCGGGTGGTGGTCAAACGCGGCGGGGCCGGTGCCGTCTGGGTCGATCGGGACGCCACGATCGTCACCTCGGCGGCGCACCGGGTGGCGGTGCGGGACGTGACCGGGGCGGGTGACGCCTTCGCGGCAGGCCTGCTGCGTGCCTGGCTGGCCGGGGCGGCACCCGATGCCGCCCTGGCCCGGGCCGTCGATCTCGGTGCCGCGGCGGTGGCGCAGGTCGGGGCCCGACCGGTTCGTTGAGCCACGCCGGGCGGGTCAAGGCTCCGCGTCGATGACCTTGTGGGGCCGCTCCTCGGCGGCGAGGCTCATCGGAGGCGGTGCCGCCTCGGTGGCCGAACGCGACGAGAAGCGGTTGGCGAGGCGGTGACGCTCCTTGGGCGGCCGGTCGTTGGCCAGCAGTACCGCGAGCCACGGGATGAGCACCATGCCCAGCGCGACCAGCGGCAGCCAGAGCCAGAGCAGTGGTGCCCGCACCCCGACCAGGATCGCGCCGACGATCACGCAGGCGACGCGGACACCCATCATCACGACGTAACGCCGCTGCCGGCTGGTCAGTTGATCATCCTGGCTGCGGGCGGCGTCGGTGATGAGGATCGGCTGGTACGCCTGGCGCTTCACCCGTGGTACCTCCTCCGGAGGGGTCGCATCCCATCCTGTCACTCCGACCGGGCGGGCGACGAGCTTCGACGGCCCCGAAATCCGTGTTACGGCCGTGGTACGCTCGCCGCGTGGGCAGCAGGTTCAGCTTCACCGACGAGGCGCTGGCCAATCTGCGGGTCTACGACGTCACGCCGGGGGAAGTCTGGGAGGCGCTGCACAGCGGCCGGCGGGTGATCCGCCACCTCGGCGACGACGTGATGGTGGTCTACGCCCCCACTGCCCGCGGACGCCGGGTGGCGGTGCTGCTGGCCGAGACCGACGGTGCCGACAACGACTGGGACGTCCTCTCCGCCCGCGAGTTGAGCGACGTCGAGGCCAAACGCTACGACGAGGCCGTGCGGAATTCTCCGGAGACGAGGAGGCGGTGACGATGAACCGTCACGACGCGATCAAGCAGTTCCACGGCGGCGGCGACCGGATCGCCGATCTGATCGACGAGAGCCAGGCGGTGGGCCTGCCCACCCCCGACACCGAGACTCCGATGGTCAGCCGATCCGTCCGGCTGCCGCTGGAGACCTACGAACGGGTCCGGGCCGCCGCCGAAGCCCGGGGCATCGGCGTGACGACGCTGATGCGGCAGTGGATCGAGACGGGCCTGGCCGACCTGGACGACTCGGCGACCGTCTCGCTGGCCGACGTCCGGCGGGCCATCGCCTCGCTGGCCCATCCGAGCGCTGCCTGACGGGATCATCGACCACCCCTCGGCGACCCGCGCGGCGGTCCGCGGCGCGCGGGTCAGGTCGGGAAGTTGGCATCACCCGGATCCGGACGGTCCAGCGGAGATGCCGATGGCTCCATCGGCTGGTCACGAGCACGCAACCCGTCCACGACGGCTACCAGGGCCAGGCCGGCCGCGACCACGGACAACGCCAGCATCGGCGTGCCGAGCAGGAGCAGCGGAGCGGACCCGAGCAACGCCAGCATCATCAACACCCGGCGGCGGGAGACCCGGGCGAAGATCTCGTACTCGAAACGGGCCCGCCCCAACAGGAACAGGGTCGGCCCGCCGACGATGAAGACCAGCCACGCCGGCTCGACCCGGTCGAACGGTTTCACGATGACCAACTCGTAGCCCACCCCGGTGAGCAGTACGCCGAGCACCATGACCAGGTGCGTGGTGGAGGCGGAGGCACCGAGCCGACCGGGCGACCGGGCCAGCCGCAGCGCCTCGACGAGCAGGTGACCTGCCCGATGGAAGTAGATCCGCCAGAGCAGCGCGGTGGTGAGGAAGGCGACCGTGAAGGCCGCCGCCGCGAGCTGGCCGAACCCCTCGCCGCTGTAGGTGATCCCGATGACCAGGACCGTCTCGCCCAGCGCGATGAGGAAGATCTGCTGGTAGCGCTCCGCGATGTGCTCCCCGGCGATCCGCCAGGCCGAGACCGGCGCCCGCCCCAGCACGGGCACCGGCCAACCCAGCAGGTAGCCGGCCAGATCGATGGTGATGGCCAGCGCCCACAGCCCGAACCGCAGGTCGGCGGGCCCGAGCGCACCGGCCAGCCAGAGCACCCCCGACGCTGCCGCCCAGGCGGCCAGCCGCCACGGCACGGTGCGGCGTGGATGCCGACCCAGCACGGCGGCGATGATCAGCGGTCGGCCGATCACCGTCACCAGATAGGCCATGACGAACGCCAGCGCCCGCTCCTCGAACGCCCGGGGCACGGCGACGGCCATCACCAGGCTGCCGAGCATGGTCCCGACCACGACGAGTTGGATCGTCAGGGCGTCCGGCTCGTATCGGCTGGTGACCCAGTTGATCAATGTCCAGACGTGCCACAGGGCGAGGAAGAGGATCAGGGTCTCCAGGAAGCCCAGCACGGTCAGCCCGTGCTCGACCTCGCCGATGAAGCGGACCGAGACCCGGGTGAAGGCGAAGACGAAGGCCAGGTCGAGAAAGAGTTCCAGGAAGGTAGTCCGCGCTGTTCCGTGCCCACCACGCAGCAGCGCGCCGCCCCGCTGCGCCATCGACCGCCCCCTGCCGTCGTCGGCGGCCCGGTCAGTCCCCGCGTGCGCTCGCCTTCGCCGCCGCCTTCACCTGCTGTTTGTACTCCCGAACCAGGCGCAGTGACTCGGCATCGGTCACATCCGCGACGGACCGGTGAGCGTCCGGATCACCGTAGTGGCCCGCGGCCTCCCGCCAACCCGGCGGTTGCACCCCGAACCGCTTGCCGAGCAGGGCGAGGAAGATCTGGGCCTTCTGCCGACCGAATCCGGGCAGGGCGGTGATCCGCCCGAGCAGCTCGCGGCCGTCGGCCGGGTCCGCCCAGAGCCGGGCGGCGTCGCCGTCGTAGCGCTCGACCAGCACCCGGCACACCTCCTGCACCCGGGCCGCCATCGCCTTGGGAAAGCGGTGCAGCGCGGGTGGTTGGGCGAAGATCGCCACCAGGGCCTCCGGATCGAAGCCGGCCAGTTCCCGGGCGTCCAGGTCGTGGCCGAGCCGCTGGGCCAGCACGTACGGCGAGGAGAAGGCCTTCTCCATCGAGACCTGCTGGTCGAGAACCATGCCGACGAGCAGGGCCAGCGGATCGCGGGCCAGCAGCTGGTTCGCCTGCGGGTCGATGGGCAGCGCGAGCGTCATGCCCTCATCCTGCCCGTACGCCGGTCGGGACGGGCACTGACACCCCTTCCGGACCGACCGGTCGGGACACGACGTGACGCGGCCCGGCGGATCGGTTCGCACCGTCCGCCGGGCCGATCACGCGGGGTGTGGGTCAGTTGACCACGAACAGCAGGCGGTTCGGCGAGCCGCTACCCGGGCTGGTCACCACGCCGGTGGTGGCGTTGTTGACCAGGTAGCTCTTGACCTGGGCCGGCGAGTAGGACGGGTTGGCGCCGAGCACGAGCGCGGCGGCACCGGCCACGTGCGGCGAGGCCATCGAGGTGCCGCTGATCGTGTTGGTGGCGCTGTTGCTGGTGTGCCAGGCCGACGTGATGCTCGAACCCGGCGCGAAGATGTGCACGCAGGAGCCGTAGTTGGAGAAGGAGGACCGGGCGTCGGTGCTGGTGGTCGAGCCGACGGTGATCGCGGTCGAGGTCCGGGCCGGCGAGTAGTTGCAGGCGTTGGCGCTGGAGTTGCCCGCCGCGACCGCGTAGCTGACGCCGGAGGCGATCGAGTTGCGCACCGCGTTGTCGATGGAGGTGCTGGCGCCGCCACCCAGGCTCATGTTCGCCACGGCCGGCTTCACCGCGTTGGCGGTCACCCAGTTCACCCCGTTGACCACGCTGGTGGTGGTGCCACCGCCGGAGCAGTTGAGCACCTTCACCGCGATCAGGCGGACCCCCTTGGCCACACCGTGGGTCGAACCGCCGACCGTGCCGGCGACGTGGGTGCCGTGGCCGTTGCAGTCGGTGTTGTTGCTGTCCACGGTGTTGGTGCCCCAGGTGGCCCGGCCGCCGAACTGGCTGTGGGAGGTCCGGATTCCGGTGTCGATGATGTACGCCCGCACGTTCGACGCGGTGTTCGGGTAGGTGTAGGTGGTGCTCAGCGGCCGGTTGCGCTGGTCGATGCGGTCCAGGCCCCAGGTCGCGTTGGTCTGGGTCGCCTGGATCGTGACCACCTGGTCCTGCTCCACGTAGGCCACCGCCGAGTTGGCGGCGAGCCGGGCCGCCTGGGCGGCGGTCATCTTCGCCGCGAAACCGGTGAGCGCGGCGCTGTAGGTGTCGGAGACACTGCCTCCGTACCGCTTGACCAGGGCACTGGCCCGGTCCGGAACGGCAGAGCGAGCCGTCGACGAACCGGCGGCACCGACGGCGTCGGTGCGCAGGACGACCAGGTAGCTACCGCTGACCGCGTTCGACGCGCCGGCGCCACGGATCTCGCCGGTGGGTGCGGCGACCGCCGCGGTGGTGCCGGCCGCCGAGACGGCCGCCGCGGTGGCGACGACGGCGAGCGCCCGGATGAGCTGCCGCCGCGCGGTGGACCCTGAGGACATCGTGCCTCCCTTACCTGGGCGGCCGACCGGGCTTCTGGCCGGGCGGTCCGCACCCTGGACTGAGTTGGAGGGAATGCTAGCGTTAGATCGACGAATATGACATAGATGTCAGTAGATTTAACTTCCGATGTCACGGGCGGTGGTCTCCGGACCCGACGCCACCAGGCAGGATGACGGTGTGGACGGACATGACATGCTGCTCTCCCGCGCCGGCATCGAAGCGCTGCGGACCGCGCTGACCCGGGCGGGCTTCACCGCGAACGGCATCGCCGCCCGGCTCGGCCCGCAGGCGACCGGCGGAGTCGCCCGCAACGACTTCCGAGCCGCGCTGCGCGCCACCGCCGACCGGGACCCCCTCGCGACCCTGATCCGGATCTTCATCTGCGAGCAGACCGAGCCGGAGGCGGCGGTGGCCGCCGCGCTGGCGCCGCTGCCACTCACCGACGCCCTCGAGGCGGGGATCGTCGAACGGCACGGCGACGGGCTGCGGATGGGGCTGGACCTGGAGCCGTACGGCGACGACTGGTGGGTCCTCGCGGATGTGCCGGCCAGCGCCCGCCCCGGCCGCCCGCTGCACGCCGAACACGTGCTCGGCATCGGCGGTGCGACCCAGACGATGATCGGGGCGGCCGTCCGACGGCCGGTGGACAGCGCGCTGGACCTGGGTACCGGCTCGGGCGTGCAGGCACTGCACCTGGGCACCCACGCGCGGCGGGTCACCGCCACCGACGTGTCCCGGCGGGCGCTGCGCTTCGCCGCCACCACCGCCGCCCTCAACGGTCAGGACTGGGAGTTGCTGCACGGCGACCTGGTGGCCCCGGTCGCCGGCCGGCGGTTCGACCTCGTGGTGAGCAACCCGCCGTTCGTGGTCGGGCCGGGCACGACCACCCACGTCTACCGCGACTCCGGTCGGGTCGGCGACGCGATCGGCGCGGAGCTGGCCGCCGCCGCCCCGGGCCTGCTCACCGCAGGCGGCGCCATGCAGTACCTCGCCAACTGGGTGCACGTCACCGGCGAGGACTGGGGCGAGCGGGTCGCCGGCTGGTTCGCCGGCACCGGCCTGGACGCCTGGGTCATCCAGCGCGAGGTCGCCGACCCGATGGCGTACGTCAACCTGTGGCTGACCGATGTCGGGGAGGCCACCGACCCGCAGCGGATGGCCGACTGGCTCGACTGGTTCGACGCGCACAAGGTGGAGGCGATCGGCTTCGGCATCGTCTCGCTGCGCCGCAGCGACCGCGCCGACCCGGTGCTGCGGGTGGAGGGCCTGCGCCAGCGGGTGCAGCCACCGATGGGCGATCGGATCGCCGACTGGTTCGACCGGCAGGACTGGCTGCGCGGTCGCGACACCGACGGGCTGCTGGCCGCGCGGTATCGCGCCGCCGACGGGCTGCAACTGCGCCAGGAAGCGACGATGGGCGCCGACGGTTGGGGGGTGGACCGGCAGGTGCTCGCCCTGCCCGACGGACTGCGCTGGACCGAGGAGATCGACCCACTGGTGCTCGCGCTGGTGGGCGGCGCCGACGGGCGGTTGCCGCTGCGGGACCAGTTGGCGCTGCTCGCCGTCGCCCACGACGTGGCCGTCGACGAGCTGGCCGAGGCGGCCGGGCCGATCGTGGCACACCTGGTGGAGCGGGGCTTCATCGCGCCGGTGCAGCCATGAGCCGCCCGATGCCCGCACCGCCGGCAAGCGGTCGCGCGTCGGTGGTGGTGGCCTGATGCGGGCCGTGGTGCAGACCGTCGGCCGGGCCAGCGTGACCGTCGCCGGCGAGGTGGTCGGCGCGGTCGACGACGGGTTGCTGGTGCTGCTCGGAGTCACCCACAGCGACACGGCCGAGATCGCTCGGACGATGGCCCGCAAGGTGCACGAGCTGCGCATCCTGGACGACGAGCGGTCGGCGGCGGAGATCGGCGCGCCGATCCTCGTGGTCAGCCAGTTCACCCTCTACGGCGACGCCCGCAAGGGCCGCCGCCCGAGCTGGACCGCGGCCGCCCCGGCCGAGGTGGCGGAACCGCTCGTCGAGGAGACGATCCGGGCGCTGCGCGAGCGAGGCGCGACGGTCGAGACCGGCCGCTTCCGCGCGCACATGCTGGTGGAGAGCGTCAACGTCGGTCCCCGCACCATCCTCCTCGACCTGTAGCGCAACTAATTGTTGCGCGTTCCGCCGACACCTCCTAGAGTCATACGCAACCAACGGTTGCAGGTATGGAGGAGCGCATGGAGTACGGCAGCATCGAACGCGAGATCCACATCGACGCCACGCCCGAGGTGGTCTACGAGGTCGTCACCGCGCCCGAACACCTGCGGCAGTGGTGGCCGGACGATGCGGACCTCGAACCGGTCCCCGGCGCGACCGGGACGATCACCTTCGGCGACACGCCGAACACCCAGGTCGTGCCACTGACCGTGGTGGCGGCCGACCCGCCCCGGCGTTTCTCGTTCCGGTGGGTGTACGACGATCTCGCCGTCGCGACGCCGACCAACTCGCTCCTGGTGACCTTCGAACTGGTCCCGTCGGGCACCGGGACGCTGCTGCGGCTCACCGAGACCGGGTTCCGGGAGCGGGGCTGGCAGGCGGCCGTGCTCGAAGAGCACTACCGCGACCACGTCACCGGCTGGGACCACTTCCTGCCCCGCCTCGTCGACTACGTGGCCCGGCTGGTGTCGACTCGATGAGTGTCGGTGTCGACGACGACCTCTGGTCCGCCGTCGGGGACCCGACCCGGCGGCGGATGCTCGACCTGCTGCTGACCGACGGCGGCGGCACGGCGACCACGCTGAGCGAGCAGCTGCCGGTCACCCGGCAGGCGGTCGCCAAACACCTCGGCGTACTCGGCCGGGTCGGCCTCGTCCACGGCACGCCGTCCGGCCGCGAACGCCGCTACGAGGTCGACGAGGCACAACTCGCCCGCGCGGTTGCGCAACTGTCGGCGGTCGGCGCCACCTGGGACGCGAGGTTGCGACGGATCAAGCGGATCGCCGAGGCGATCCAGCGCGACCAGCAGAGCTGAGTCCACCCACCCGACCGCCGCCACGTCCGTGGCGGCGCGATCCAGCCTGCCCATGTCCGGGCGTCATCACTCAGAAACGAGGTATCGAGATGTTGGACATCCTGCACCGGGTCGGCGTCACGTCGGCTCCCGAGGACGTCTACCGGGCCCTGACCACTGTCGACGGGCTCGCGAACTGGTGGACCGAGGACACGGGCGGCGACGGCGACGTCGGCGGGGTGCTCCGATTCCGGTTCATCCCCGGTGGCTTCGACATGAAGGTGCTGGAGAGCCGGCCGGCCGAGCTGGTGCTCTGGGAGGTCGTCGACGGCCCCGAGGAGTGGATCGGCACCCGGGTCCGCTTCGAGCTGAAGCGGGAGGACGACTTCACGATCGTGCTGTTCCGGCACGAGGGTTGGCGCGAGCCCGTGGAGTTCATGTACCACTGCAGCACCAAGTGGGCGATCTACCTGATGAGTCTCAAGCGGCTGGTCGAGACCGGTAAGGGTGAGCCCGCGCCGCACGACGTGCAGATAAGCAACTGGCACTGAGGTACGGCGCGGGATCGCGGAGTTCAGCCGAAGAGGCCGCGGCGTTGCAGCGACTGACGCAGCCAGCCGTCGAGCTGGGCGGCAAGGTCGGTGTTGGCCGCCGAGGCGTGCTCGACGGCGAAGCGACCGAAGACGTCGCGGCCCTCGGTGAACAGTCCGCCCCGCTTGTCCAGCTCCAACACCACCTGCACCTGCCGAGGGTCGGTGACGAAGGTGACCTCCAGCTGCTTCATCGCGCCCGCGTACTGGGGCGGCGGGTAGAACTCGATCTCCTGGTAGAACGGCAACGTCTGGTGGACGCCGTAGATGTGCCCGCGTTCCACGTCGGCACGGGAGAACCGGAAACCGAGCCGTAGCAGCGCCTCCAGCAGTCGCTCCTGGGCCGGCAGCGGGTGCACCGCCACCGCGTCCAGGTCGCCCTTGTCGACCGCGCGGGCCACCTCCAGTTCGGTACGCAGACCCATCGTCATGCCGTGCAGGTGCTGCCCGTACAACTCGGTGAGCGGGGTCTCCCACGGCACCTCGAACCGGAACGGGACGTCGTAGCGCTGCCCCGCCTCCAGCCGGAACGGGCCGGTGACCTGCTGGCGCTGAAACTCCTGGTTGGTGGTGTACTCGTTGTCCCCGCTCTCCACCTCCACCCGGGTGAGCAGCCCCAGTGCCACGTAGGACACGTCGACCCCGTGGTCGCCGCCGGTGACCGCGATGCTGCCCTCCAGGTGGCCGCCCGGCCGGCAGTTCGGATTCGACAGCACCGTCTCCACCGACGGACCACCGACTCCCATCGCCTGCATGAGCCGTTCGAACACCACGATTGCCTCCGTCCGTCGATCGCCCGCATCCGAGCCGGTACGCCGGCCCGACGGCCGACCGCTGGCACGGTAACCGGCGCCGACAAGCCCGACCGGCCGAACCGCCGAGCCACCGAGTGCCGGCTCGGAGACTGTCGGTTCCCCGATCGCCTCACTCCCGTTTTACGCCCCGACCGCCAAGCTGTTTGTCACCGGCGCGACTGGCCGGCGGACACGGCACGGACGTGGACACGGGGAGAGACTGAGATGGCCCAGCAGATGACGGAGCACCGGACGCACGCCGGCACCGAGGCGGAGCACGGCGTCGACACCCTGACCGACCTGGACGCCACCGACGAGCGCGGCGTCTCCACCGACCTGGTCCGGGCATACCTCAACGGAATTGGTCGGACGAAGTTGCTCACCGCCGTGCAGGAGGTGGACCTGGCGAAGCGGATCGAGGCCGGCCTGTTCGCCGAGGAGAAGCTCAGCACCTGCACCCCGGTCTCCGAGGAACTGCGCGCCGACCTGGAACTCGTCGCGCGGCAGGGCCGGGCGGCCAAGAACCACCTGCTGGAGGCGAACCTGCGGTTGGTGGTCAGCATCGCCAAGCGGTACACCGGTCGGGGCATGGCCTTCCTCGACCTCATCCAGGAAGGCAACCTCGGCCTCATCCGGGCCGTGGAGAAGTTCGACTACACCAAGGGCTACAAGTTCTCCACCTACGCCACCTGGTGGATCCGACAGGCCATCACCCGCGCCATGGCCGACCAGGCCCGCACCATCCGCATCCCGGTCCACATGGTCGAGCAGGTCAACCGGATGGTTCGCGCCCGCCGGGAGCTGGCGGTGTCGCTGGGCCGGGAGCCCACGGTCGCCGAGGTGGCCCGCGCGCTCGACGTGCCGGAGTTCCAGGTGATCGAGCTGATCTCCTACGACCGGGAGCCGGTGAGTCTGGACCAGGCTGTCGGCGAGGACGGCGAGAGCGCCCTCGGTGACTTCGTCGCCGCCGTCGACCCGGCCGCCGGACCGGGGGACGCCGCAACCCAGGGCGAACTGCGCAACGAGGTGAGCATCGTGCTGGCCACGCTCTCGCAGCGCGAGCAGGCCGTGATCCGGTTGCGGTTCGGCCTCGACGACGGCCGGCAGCGCACCCTGGACGAGGTCGGCCGCGAGTTCGGCCTCTCCCGGGAACGGATCCGGCAGATCGAAAAGGTGACGCTGCTCAAGCTGCGGGCACCGGAGCGAGCGCAGCGACTGGAGGCGTACGCCTGCTGAGCTGAGCGTTCGGCCATCGGCCCCCGGCGGTTCGCCGGGGGCCGATGTGCTGTTTCCACTTGACGGCAGGGGCACCGTCGGATACAAACCTCTTGGTTATCGAACCGGAAGGTTATATGACGTGCTCACCGACCTGGATGCCACCTTCGCCGCCCTCGCCGACCCGACCCGGCGGGCCATCCTCGCCCGGTTGGCGACCGGCGAGGCCACCGTCACCGAACTCGCCGCCCCCTTCGCGATGAGTCAACCGGCCGTCTCCAAACACCTGCGGGTGCTGGAACGGGCCGGACTGGTCAGCCGGGGACGCGACGCCCAACGACGCCCGTGCCGCCTCGAGGCCGCGCCGCTGCGGGAGGCCACCGCCTGGCTCGCCGCGTACCGCGACCACTGGGCCGAGCGCTATCAGCGTCTCGACGCCCTGCTCGACGAGCTGCGCGCGGCCGGGGAAGGACCGCACGGCACCGGCGGTACGGCCCGGTGATCGACGACCATCTGGTGGTCGACACGCCGGGCGATCGGGAGATCGTGCTGAGCCGGGTCTTCGACGCACCGGCGCGACTCGTGTTCGCCGCCTTCACCCGTCCTGAGCTGCTCGTCCGCTGGTACGGCGCACGCGGCTGGCAGTTGGTCGGGTGCGAGGTGGACCTGCGGGTGGGCGGGCGGTGGCGCTTCGAGTCGCAGGGCCCCGACGGCGAGCGGATGGTCCAGCGCGGGGTCTACCGGACGATCGACCCGCCGCACGGCCTCGTCTGCACCGAACGCTTCGACGACCAGTCGTATCCCGGCGAGACCCTGGTCAGCCACACGTTCACCGAACTGGCCGGGCGGACCACCGTCACCACCGCCCTGCGCTACGCCACCCCCGAGGGACGCGACATCGCCCTGCGGTACCCGATGGTCCGTGGGGTCTCCGAGAGCTACGCCCGACTCGCCGAACTGCTGGCGACGAGAACAGGAGGACCGCAATGAACTGGACGCTGGAAGTGGTCGTCGTACCGGTCTCCGACGTGGACCGGGCCAAGGATTTCTACGCCGAACGGCTCGGTTTCGCCGTCGACCACGACACGGTGATCAGCGACGAGGTCCGCATCGTGCAGCTGACCCCACCCGGGTCCGGCTGCTCGATCGTCATCGGCAAGGGCGCCGTGCCGCAGATGCCGCCGGGGTCGCTGAAGGGCCTGCAACTCGTCGTGCCGGACCTCGGCAAGGCCCGCGCCGAGCTGCTCGACCGCGGCGTCGAGGTCAGCGAGATCCAGGTGCTCGGCGAGAACCCTCGCCCGGTGCCGGACCCGCTGGACAACGTCGGCTTCGTCTTCTTCGCCGACCCCGACGGCAACGCCTGGGCGGTGCAGCAGATCTCCAGCCGAGCCTGACCCACCGTCCTTCACAGCCGGCGGGGGCCGGTGTCGGGGCGCGGCACGTCGGCCGAGCCGATCCGGACACTCGCGTGCAGCACCGACAGACCGTCGGGCCGGGCGAGCACCGGGTTCAGCGTCAGCGCCCGGACCCGGGGCTGGTCGTCGGCGAGACGACCGACCCGCAGCAGCAGATCGGCCAGGGCGGCGCGATCGACCGGCGCGGCCCCCCGATGACCACGGAGCAACGGGGCCGCCCGGGGCGCGTCGACCAGCTCGGCGGCGTCCCGGTCGGTCAACGGCACGGCCCGCCACGCCCGGTCGCCGAGCAGTTCCGTGGCGACCCCGCCGAGCCCGAACCCGACCACCGGCCCGAACGCCGGATCCTCGACCAGCTCCACCACACACGCCACCCCGGGCGGCACCATCGGCTGCACCAGGACGTCAGCGCCGAAGGCTGCCGCCAGCTCCGAACCGGCCCGGCGCACGGCGGCGGCGTCCGACAGGTCGAGGCGGACCGCCCCGAGGTCGAGGCGGTGCCGCAGTCCCGGCGCCGCGGCCTTGAGCGCCACCGGGAAACCGAGCCGGGTGGCCGCCTCGACAGCCTCGTCGACCGAGGCGGCCGGCACCGACTCGACCACCTCGATGCCGTACCCGGCCAGCAACGCCGCCACGTCGGTGTCGTCCGCCCGCAGCGCCGTCTGCGCCGCACCCGGGTCGACCCCGGACAGCTCCGGCAGGGTGCCGGTCGGCCGGCGCAGCCACTGCGCGTACGCGGTGACCCGGGCCAGCGCCCGAACCGCCTCCTCCACGCTCGGGTACGAGGGCATCCCGGCCGGGGCACGGCCGACGAGGAAGGTCGCCACCGCGGGCTTGCCGCCGGACAGCGCCGCGGGCAGGGCGGCGGTGAGGTCGGCCTCGGTGCCGGTGAACTGGCCGGGCAACGGCGGCGCGAAGAGCGCCACCAACGCGTCGACCGAATCGTCGGCGGCGGCACCGGCCAGCGCCTCGGCGAACTCGGCCGCGCTCGCCCTCGGCCCCACGTCCCGCGGGTAGCCGTCGGCGACGGTGAGTCCCTGGGCCGCGCAGGCGGTGGCCGCGAGCCCGGTCAGCGCCGAGGAGTTGCCGACCACGCCGACCCGATCGCCGGCCGGCAGCGGCTGGTTGGCCAGCAGCACCCCGACGTCGAGCAACTCGCCGACGGTGTCCACCCGGATCACCCCGGACTGGGCGAACAACGCGCTGACGGCCGTGGCGTCCGGGCCGGTGGCGTCACCCATCCCCGGTGGGCGGGCCGGTGAGGCCAGCGCCACCACCGGCTTGTCCCGGCCGATGCGCCGGGCCAGCCGGGCGAACTTGCGCGGGTTACCGAAGGTCTCCAGGTACAACATGATGACGTCGGTGCCGGGGTCGTCCTGCCAGTACTGCAACAGATCGTTGCCGGAGACATCGGCCCGGTTGCCGGCCGAGACGAAGCTGGACAGGCCGAGCCCGCGCCGGTCCGCCTCCGCCAGCAGCGCCACGCCGAACGCACCGGACTGGCTGAAGATGCCGACCCGGCCCGGCACCGGCAGGCGCGGAGCGAGGGTGGCGTTGAGGCGTACACCCGGGTCGGTGTTGGCCACCCCCAGGCAGTTGGGGCCGATCACCCGCATGCCCGCCGCGTGCGCCGCGCGCACCAGCGCACGCTGCGCGGCGGCGCCCTCGACACCAGCCTCGGCGAAGCCGGCGGAGATCACCACCAGTCCGTGCGCCCCGGCCGCCGCGGCGTCGGCGACCACCGCGGCGGCGGCGTCCGGGGGCACCGCCACCACCGCCAGGTCGACCGGCAGCCCGGCATCGGCCGCCGACGGGTACGCGGGCAGCCCGGCCACCCGCGCCGCACTCGGGTGGACCGGCACCACCGACCCGGTGAACCCGCCGTCGCGCAGATGCCCGAGCACCGCCGCACCCACCCCCTGGCCGGTGGCGCTGGCACCGTAGACGGCGACGCCGCGCGGGGCGAGCAGCCGGGCGATGGACCGCGCCTCGGTACGGTGCTCCCGCCCGCGCTGCACCTCCAGGGTCGCCTCGGTGGGCGCGATCGGGAAGCTCAGGTGCACCACCCCGTCGGCGAACTGGCGCTGGATCTGGTACCCGAAGTCGGCGAACACCCGCAGCATCTGCCCGTTGGCCGGCAGCACCTCGGCCACGAAGTTGACGATCCCGGCCCGGCGGGCGGCGTCGGCGAGATGCTCCATCAGCACCGAGCCGATGCCCCGCCCCTGGTAGGCGTCCTCCACCACGAAGGCCACCTCGGCGTCGGGCGCGGCCGGGCCGAGCCGTTCGTAGCGGCCCACGGCGACGATCCGGTCGCCGGCCAGCACCACGAACGCCTCCCGGTCCCGGTGGTCGACGTTGACGAAGCGGTGCAGGTCCCGCTCCGGGATCCGGGGGTACGGCGAGAAGTAGCGCAGGTAGCGGGTGCGTTCGGAGAAGCGGGAGTGCATCGCCACGATCTCGGGCGCGTCGGACGGGTCGATCGGCCGCAACTGGACCGTGCTGCCGTCGCTGAGCAGCACATCCACGGCGTGTTCGGCAGTGGTCACCTCGGACGGCCCTCCCCGGCCGGGTCAGTCAGTCACGCGGATCGTGCGGGTCGAGGCCGAGCAGCGGGAAGACCGCCTTGCGGGTCGCCGCGATCGCCCGGTCGACCGGGCTCGGTTCCCCGGTGGGCTGCCACGGCTCGTACCCCGGGTCGACGTCGTCGGTCATCCGCAGCGGCACGTCGAAGCCGGGCCGGCGGGCGGCGGCCAGTTCCCGCCAGGCCGGCGGGGTCAGCGTCGCCGGATCCAGCGGCGCTCCGGTGGCCACCGCCAGCAGGTGCGTCCAGGCCCGGGGCACCACCTCGACCAGGGCGTACCCGCCACCGCCGGTGGCCACCCAACGCCCGTCGCACAACTCGTCGGCGAGCGCCCGCAACGCCAGGTAGGTGGCGCGCTGCCCGTCGACGGACAGGTGCAGGTCGGCGAGGGGATCGACCCGGTGGGCGTCCGCTCCGCACTGGGTGAACAGGAGTTGCGGACGGAACGCCCGCAACACCGACGGCACAACCGCGTGAAAGGCACGCTGCCAACCGGCGTCCTCGATGCCGGGCGGCAACGGGATGTTGACCGCGGTGCCCGCGGCGTTCGGGCCGCCGGTCTCGTCCGGGAAGCCGGTGCCCGGGAACAGCGCGAGCGGGGTCTCGTGCAGGCTGACCGTCAGCACCCGGGGGTCGTCCCAGAAGATCTGCTGCACCCCGTCGCCGTGGTGCACGTCCACGTCGACGTACGCGATGCGCTCGGCACCCAGGTCGAGCAGGCGGGCGATGGCCACCGCGGGGTCGTTGTAGACACAGAACCCGGCCGCTCGGGCGGGCATCGCGTGGTGCAGACCACCGGCGACGTTGACCGCCCGGCGGGCCGCGCCCCGCCACACCGCCTCGGCCGCGATCACGCTCGCCCCCGCGACCAGCGCGCTGGACTCGTGCATCCGGTCGAAGACGGGATTGTCCGAGGTGCCCAGACCGAACCCGGCGAACAGCGGATCGCGCGGCGCGATCCGGACCGCGTCCAGGTAACGCGGGTCGTGCACCCGGGTGAGCAGAGCGTCGTCGGCCGGTGTCGGCGGCACCAGGCGCACCCCGGCCCGTTCCAGCACGCCCAGCTCCCGGGCCAGGGCGATGGTCAGTTCCACCCGCACCGGATCGAGCGGGTGGTCACCGAGGTCGTAGCCGAGCAACGACTCGTCCCACACCACCACCGTGTCGTCGGACATCTGCCCATGGTCGCACGAGGGTCGGTCGGCGGCCCGGCGGCCGGGCCCGACGACCCGGGTACGCCGCCGCCGAACCCGCGACCCGGCCGTCAGGTGTCGGAGACGGTCAGGTGTCGGTGGCCACCGGTCGGTCCGGGTCGGCGACCCAGTTGCTCCACGAACCCACGTAGAGCGCGGCGTCCGTGCGGCCGGCCAGATGCAGCGCGAGCACCGCCTGGGCTGCGGTCACCCCCGATCCGCAGTACGCCCCGACGGGAGCCTCGGCGGCCACGCCGACGGCGGCGAAACGGTGCCGCAGGGCCTCGGCGGCCGGGAAACGGCCCTCGGTGACGTACTCGGGCGCCGGCAGGTTCACCGCGCCGGGGATGTGACCGGCGACCGGATCGATCGGCTCGTGCTCGCCCCGGTAGCGGGGCGCGGCCCGCACATCGACCAGGACGCCGTCGCCGGCCGCCAGGCGGGCGGCGGCCGTGGCGTCCAACACCGGCAGGGACCCCGGGCGGACGGTCACGTCGCCCGGTACCGGATCGGTTCGGTCGGTGCTGACCGGCAGACCGGCCGCCGTCCAGGCCGGGTAGCCGCCGTGCAGCAGCCGGACCGCCCGGTGCCCCGCCCAGCGCAGCGTCCACCAGGCCCGCGCCGCGGACATCCCGTCACCGCCGTCGTACACCACCACCGGGTGCCCGGCCCGCACGCCGGCCGCCCGCAACGCCGCCTCCAGCGCGACCGGTTCGGGCAGCGGGTGCCGCCCGGCCGGGCCGGGAGCGCCGCACAGCGCGGTGTCCAGGTCGACGAAGACCGCGCCCGGTAGATGTCCGGCCAGGTAGTCGTCCCGTCCGGGCGGCCCGATCAGACGCCAGCGGACATCGAGCAGGGTGGGCGGGTCGACGCCGTCGAGCTCGGCGGCGAGCCGCTCGGCCTCGACCAGAGGTTCCTCGCTAGCGGGCATGGCCCCCAGTCAACACCACGAGTGACATGCCCGACGGCTCGGCAACCGGCCTCCAGGGTGCGGCAGGGTACCATCGAGGCCTGGAGGGCCGCTGACACCATGAAGACCCACGACCTGGTCGATACGACCGAAATGTACTTGCGTACGATCCTCGAACTCGAGGAGGAGGGTGTGCCTCCGCTGCGCGCCCGGATCGCCGAACGCCTGCGCCAGAGCGGCCCCACGGTCAGTCAGACCGTTGCCCGGATGGAACGCGACGGACTGCTCACCGTCGAAGGTGACCGGCACCTCAGCATCACCGACCAGGGGCGCAACGCCGCCGTCTCGGTGATGCGCAAGCACCGGCTCGCCGAGCTGCTGCTGGTCAACGTGATCGGGATGCCCTACGAGGAGGCCCACGAGGAGGCCTGCCGCTGGGAGCACGTGATGAGCGACGCGGTCGAGAAGCGGGTCTACGACCTGCTCAACCGGCCGACCCGGTCGCCCTACGGCAACCCGATCCCGGGGCTGGACGAGCTGGGCTCGCCCCAGTCCGAGCCCGAGCCGACGGACGTCGAGCGCAACCTGGCCTTCCCCGGTCTGACCGGCACGGTCATCGTGCGACGGATCTGCGAGAGCGTGCAGACCGACGCCGAGGTGCTGCGGCAGCTGCACGCGGCCGGCGTCGACCCGGGTGCCACGGTGACCGTGGCGCAGGAACGCGACGCCGTCTCGATCGACCGCTCCGGCGAGAGCGTCCGGCTGCCCCGCGAGATCGCCTCCCGCGTCTTCGTCGCCGCCGCCTGAGCACGGCGCGTACCCGCCGCCCTCAGGTCACGTAGGGGCAGTGTCGGCAGCCCCGGCCGCAGCAGGTGCCCCGACGGGCCAGGAAGCCGGCCGTGAGGACGAACAGCCCGGTCTCCGGGTCCGGATAGCCGGCGTCACCCGCGGCCAGGGCGGCGGCGTGCTCGGTGAGGATGCGCTGCCGGCCAGGATGATCGAGCGGCAGCCGGGACGGGTGCGGCTCGGTCAGCGGCCGAGCCGCCAGGGGCCGTCGTTCTCCGCTCATCACCGGCAGTCTAGGTTCTCCCCGATCGCGTCCATCCGTGCTGGCCCCGCCCAGCGGCGAGACAGCGGACCAAGTCGATGAAGGAGACCCAGTGGCCCAGTACGCAGTCCTGATCTACTCGCCGGCACCGGCCGACCCGATGGACCTCACCCCCGACTACATCGCCCTGCTGGAGCGGTATCCCGCGCAGGTGGCCGAACTCGGTGGGCAGATCGTGACGGGTTTCGCCCTGCAACCGAGCACCACCGCCACCGCGGTGCGCGGCGACCTCGTCACCGACGGCCCGTTCATCGAGGCCAAGGAGGTCGTGGCCGGGTTCTTCGTGCTGGAGGCGCCCGACCTGGACACCGCGGTGCGAATCGCCAAGCTGAACCCGGCCACCATCCACGGCGGGGTGGAGGTCCGGCCGCTGTTCGAGCCGCCTGCCGAGTGAGCGCCGACGAGCGCGGCGTCGGGCCGGCCACGGCCGCCGAGGTCGAACGGGCCGTCGCGGACGCACACCGCCGTGAGTGGACCTTCGTGCTCGCCGCCACGGCGCGCGTCGCCGGTGACTTCGACCTCGCCGAGGAGAGCGTCCAAGAGGCGTACGTGGCCGCGCTCGGCGCCTGGGCCCGCGACGGCGTACCGGAGCGTCCCGGCGCCTGGCTCACCGCCACGGCCCGGCGCAAGGCCCTCGACGTGCTGCGCCGACGGCAGGTGCTCCGCGCGAAACTGCCCCTGCTGGTGGAACCGGACCAGGCGGAACCGGACGTCCCGGACGAGGTGGCGGTGCCGGACGACCGGCTGCGCCTGGTCTTCACCTGCTGCCATCCGGCGCTCGCCCGGGAGGCGCAGGTGGCGCTCACCCTGCGCCTGGTCTGCGGGGTGAGCACCGCCGACATCGCCAGCGCCTTCCTGGTCCCCGAGCCGACCATGGCGGCGCGGATCACCCGCGCCAAGAAGAAGATCGCCGCCGCCCGGATCCCCTACCGGGTGCCCGAGGCCGTCGAACTGCCCGACCGGCTCGACGCGGTGCTCACCGTCGTACACCTGCTCTACACCACCGGGCACACCGCGCCCAGCGGCGGCGACCTGGTCCGCGCCGACCTGGCCGACCGCGCGCTGCACCTGGCCCGGATGCTGACCGCCCTGCTGCCCGACGAGCCGGAGGTACGCGGGCTGCTCGCGCTACTGCTACTCACCGACGCGCGCCGGGCCACCCGCACCGACGCCGAGGGCCGGCTGCTGCGACTGGAGGACCAGGACCGCTCCGGTTGGGACCGGGACGCCATCGCCGAGGGGCACCGCCTGGTGCTCGACGCGTTCCGCACCGGACGCACCGGCCGGTACGCGATCCAGGCTGCCATCGCCGCGCTGCACGCCCTCGCGCCCAGCTACCAGGCGACCGACTGGCCGCAGATCGTCCGGCTCTACGACGCGTTGCTGACGCACTGGCCCTCACCGGTGGTCGCGTTGAACCGGGCGGTGGCGGTGTCGATGGTGGACGGACCAGCCGTGGCGCTCACCGAGGTCGACGCTCTCGCCCGGGACCCGCGGCTGGCCGGCTACCACTACTTACCGGCGATCCGGGCCGACCTGTTACGCCGGCTCGGCCGCGACGCCGAGGCGGCGGTGGCCTACCGGGATGCCCTGGACCTGGTCGACAACGATGCCGAACGGGACTTCCTCACCACCCGCCTCGACGAGGTCCTCACCTCCTGACGACGTCTGCGCCAGGCCACTGTCACCTGTGCGAACGCCATGTCACGGAGACCTGATCGTGTCACCGTGACATGCGCCACGGAGAAGCCGCTCCCTGCCGGGCTATCGGGCGGACGGCGGGAAGGTTGCCCGGTAGTCGCGGGGACTGACGCCGACAAGCTGCCGGAAGCACGCCCGGAAGGCGGTCGGCGACGTGAAGCCGACCAGCTCGCCGATCCGCTCGACCGGCTGGTCGCTGCGCTCCAGCAGGTGCTGCGCCCGACGGACCCGGTGTCGGCTCAGCCAACGCATCGGCGTGGTGCCGGTCTGGTCGCGGAAGTGCCGGCTCAACGATCTCGGGCTCATCGTCGCGTACGCGGCGATCTCGGCCAGGGTCAGCGGACGGTGCAGGTTGTCGGTGAGCCAGGCCAGCAGCGGTTCGAGACTGTGCCCGGCCGGCGCGGGTGGCTCGTACGCGATGAACTGTGCCTGCCCACCGGCCCGCTCCAACGGCATCACGCAGCTGCGGGCGGTCTCGGCGGCGACGGCGGCGCCGTGGTCGCGGCGTACCACGTGCAGGCAGAGGTCGAGCCCGGCGGCGGCGCCGGCCGAGGTCAACACCGGCGCGTCCTCGACGAACAACACGTCCGGGTCGACGATGACGCTCGGATACCGGCGGGCCAGCTCGGCGGCGGCGGCCCAGTGGGTGGTGGCCCGCCGGCCGTCGAGCCGACCGGCGGCGGCCAACACGAAGGCGCCGGTGCAGATCGAGAGCAGCCGGGCCGGGCTGTCGGCCAGCGCCACGCGGACCGCCTCCGGCAGCGGCGCGTCCAGGTCGGCGATTCCCGGTACGACCACCGTGTCCGCCTCGGCCATCGCGGACAGGTCGTACGGCACCCGCAGCCCGAACGCACCGGCCCGGACCTCGCCGGTCGCCCCACAGACCCGGACCTGGTACGCGGCAGCGCCGTCGGCCCTACGGGCCCGGCCGAACACTTCCACCGGCACGGCCAGGTCGAACGGGACCACACCGTCGTACGCGACCACTACCACTCGGTGCATGAGCCCATTCTGGCGAGAACCCGTCGGTCGATGGCTCGCCGGCCCCTGCTCTCCCGCGCCGCCGGTACCTACATTCACCGCTCATGAACATCGTCGTGCCGCTGCTCATCGGCGTCCTCTACGTCTGCCTCAACTCGCTGATCCGGGAACCGCACCGCCGCCGTCTCAACGCCATCATGATCGCGGGAGCGGGCGCGGCGTACCTGAGCGGTGGTGGGCTCGGCGCGTGGGAGTTCCCGTTCGTGGCCGTGCTGGTCTACGTGGCCTTCCGAGGGCTGGAGTCGTGGCGGTGGATCGGTGTCGGCTGGCTGCTGCACACCGGCTGGGACGTCGTCCACCACCTGAAGGGCAACCCGATCATCCCCTTCGCCCACGACTCGTCGTTCGGCTGCGCGATCTGCGACCCGGTCATCGCGCTCTGGTGCCTGACCGGCGGCTGGTCGCTGCGGGACCTGCTCCGCCTCCGATCGGCCGAGCCCGTGGCGGCTACCCGAACCAGGTGATCTCCTGCCCGTGCCCGCGCGTCCAGGCCAGTGGCTGCCCGTCGAGCGCGAGCACGTTGAGGTGCAGATCGCTCGGCGGCTGCGGCAGGGCCGCGTACGGCAGCACGCTGGGTCCCTCGTTGGCGATCCAGTGGCCGGGCAGCCCGCGTACCGCCTCGGTGAAGGCCGCCCGGCGCGGTGCCGGCACCAGATAGAGCACGCTGGTGTGGAAGACCACCAGGGTGGCGTCGGCCGGTGCCCGCGCGGCCAGCGCCGGCAGGTCGTCGACCAGGTCGCCGCGGACCAGCAGCGGCGGATCGGCGGCGGCCACGGCCGCCGCCGCCCGTAGCCGGTCCCGGCGGTGCTCGTGCTCCGGCCAGATAAGGGCGTCCAGCCAGGCCACGTCGGCGGGCTCGGTCACGTCGAGCGGATTCAGGTCCAGGCCGGCCCGCCACACCACCTCCGGCCGGTGGTCCGGCGGCGTCAGGTTCGTGACTACGCAGTCGAGCACCGGCTCGCCCGCGCCGATCAGGTGGCCACCCGGGCTTCCGTCGCTGCCGGCGTAGCGGTAGGCGTACCGGTCCGGGTAGAGGCAGAGCCCGGCGGAGGCGCCGACCTCCAGCAGCGCGAGCGGCTGCGGCAGCGCCGCGAGCAACGGCAGCAGTACGGCGCAGCGACCGGCCTCGTTGGTCTGGGTGACCCGGGCACGGACCTCGGCCTCGACCGTCGACCAGTTGGCCAGCACGTAGTCACCGAACGCGGCCGGATCGTCGACCGGCCCGCCGAGCAGGCGCACCACGCCGAAGAGCAGATTCGGCTGCTGCTTGGCCTCCGGCAGGGTGCCGAGCAGGCCGAGCAGTTTCTCGTCCCGGGACACGAAACAGGCCAGCCGCTCGTACGCCGCAGAGACCCCGCGCGCCTCGCGCTCGGCGAACCTGACGTAGCGCTGACCGATCGTCATCGCCCGATCATCCCAACAACCCGGTCCCGGTGAACGGTGACCTTCCTCGCCGCCGCTCGTCACGAGATCTTGGTCCGAAACCGCCCTCGGAGGGGCGGCTTCGGACCAAGATCCGTGGCCGTCGGTGGATGCGGCACGCCGAACAGGCCGGCTGCACGAAACGAGCCCCGGGCGGTGATCCGCCCGGGGCTCGTCGCGTACTCCGGTCAGCTGCAGCCGCTGGTGGAGCCGCAGCCCTCACAGACGTAGCAGCTACCGGCGGGGCGCATCTTCGTACCGCAGGTGAAGCAGAGCGGTGCGTCGGCGGCCTTGCCGATCACGGCCTCCAGCAGCTCGGTGCTGGAACCGACCGACGGTGCCGGCTTGACCGCGGCGACGTCGCCGAGTTCCTGGGCCGGCTGGGCGACCGGGCCGGCCTTCGGCTCCTCCGGCTTGGTCTCCACCGGGGCGGAGGCGGCCATCGCGGTCAGGTCCGTGCCGTTCGCCTCGGCCTCGGCCTCGGCGGCGAGCTGGGCGGCCCGCTCCTTGGCGGTGAAGATGCCCAGCTCGGCGCGGCGCTCGTAGGGCAGGAAGTCCAACGCCAGGCGACGGAAGATGTAGTCCATCACCGAGGCGGCCATCCGCACGTCCGGGTCGTCGGTCATACCGGCCGGCTCGAAGCGCATGTTGGTGAACTTGCTGACGTACGTCTCCAGCGGCACGCCGTACTGCAAGCCGATGGAGATGGCCACCGAGAAGGCGTCCATCACCCCGGCCAGCGTGGAGCCCTGCTTCGACATCTTGAGGAAGACCTCGCCGAGACCGTCGTCCGGGTACGACGAGGCGGTGAGGTAGCCCTCGGCCCCGCCCACGGAGAAGGAGATGGTCTCCGACGGGCGCTTCTTCGGCAGCCGCTTGCGCACCGGGCGGTACTCGACGACCTTCTCCACCACCGGCTCGACCGCGGTGACGGTCGCCTCCGGCTCGGCGGCCTTCTTCTTCGCCGCCGACAGCGGCTGGCCGACCTTGCAGTTGTCCCGGTAGATCGCGAGGGCCTTGAGGCCGAGCTTCCAGCCCTCGAAGTAGATCTTCTCGACGTCCTCGACGGTGGCCTGCTCCGGCATGTTCACCGTCTTGGAGATGGCGCCGGAGATGAACGGCTGGACCGCCGCCATCATCCGTACGTGCCCCATCGGCGCGATGGACCGCTCGCCCATGGCGCAGTCGAAGACCGGGTAGTGCTCCGGCTTGAGGCCGGGGGCGTCCACCACGTGGCCCTGGTCGGCGATGTGCTCGACGATCGCCTCGACCTGCTCCTCCGGGTACCCGAGGGAACGCAGGGCGCGCGGCACGGTCTGGTTGACGATCTGCATCGAGCCGCCGCCGACCAGCTTCTTGAACTTGACAAGCGCCAGATCGGGCTCGACGCCCGTGGTGTCGCAGTCCATCATCAAGCCGATGGTGCCGGTCGGCGCGAGCACACTGGCCTGGGAGTTGCGCCAGCCGTTCTTCTCACCGATCTTGTTGCCGAGGGTCCACTGCTTGGTGGCCTCGCGGGTCAGCGCGGTGGCCACCGTCCCGGTCGGCTTGATCTCGTCGTTGGCGGCGGCGTGCTTGCGCATCACCCGCTTGTGCGGCTCCGCGTTGCGGGCGTAGCCGTCGTACGCGCCGACGATGCCGGCCAGCTCGGCCGAGCGGCGGTACGCCGTGCCGGTCATCAGCGAGGTGATCGCGGCCGACAGCGAGCGGCCCTGGTCCGAGTCGTACGGCAGGCCGGAGGCCATCAGCAGGGCACCCAGGTTCGCGTAGCCGATGCCGAGCTGCCGGTACGCCCGGGTGGTCTCGCCGATCTTCTCGGTCGGGAAGTCGGCGAAGCAGATCGAGATGTCCATCGCGGTGATGACCAGCTCGACGCTCTTGACGAACTTCTCCACCTCGAAGCCGCCGTCGGCGCGGAGGAACTTCATCAGGTTCAGCGAGGCCAGGTTGCACGAGGAGTTGTCCAGGTGCAGGTACTCCGAGCACGGGTTCGACGCGGTGATCCGGCCGGTCTCCGGGCAGGTGTGCCAGTCGTTGATGGTGTCGTCGTACTGCAGGCCCGGGTCGGCACACTCCCAGGCGGCCTGGGAGATGGTGCGGAACAGGTTCTTGGCATCGATGGTGTCGATCACCGCGCCGTCGAGCCGGCCACGCAGGTCGAAGCTGCCGCCGTTCTCCACCGCCGACATGAACTCGTCGGAGACCCGGACCGAGTTGTTGGCGTTCTGGTACTGCACGCTGACGATGTCGGAGCCGCCCAGGTCCATGTCGAACCCGGCGTCGCGCAGCGCGCGGATCTTGTCTTCCTCGCGCGCCTTGGTGACCACGAACTCCTCGATGTCCGGGTGGTCGACGTCGAGGATGACCATCTTGGCCGCGCGGCGGGTGGCACCGCCGGACTTGATGGTGCCGGCGCTGGCGTCGGCACCGCGCATGAAGCTGACCGGGCCGGAGGCGGTGCCGCCGGAGGAGAGCAGTTCCCGGGAGGAGCGGATCCGGGACAGGTTGACCCCGGAGCCGGAGCCACCCTTGAAGATCAACCCTTCCTCCTTGTACCAGTCGAGGATCGAATCCATCGAATCGTCGACGGCGAGGATGAAGCAGTTGTGCACCCGCAGGTTGCCGGCCAGGAACTCGCCGCTCTCGGTCTGGATGTCGTACACCTCCATCGACCCGATCGGCTCGATGCGGTCGATCTCCAGCCGCTTGACGTCGGCGGCCGGCCGGCCCGGCTTGGCGAAGCCCGCTTCGAGCTTGGCCATCTTCTCCGCGCCGACGAACCCAATGTGGGTGGCGAAGAGGTCCCGGTCGCCGTCGTTCTGGATGCGGACCGTCCACACGCCCTTGCGATCCGGACGCGAATCGGCCTTGAACGACACCCGGGAGAAGATCCCGAAGCGCAGCAACAGGCTCTGCACGCCCCGGATCAGCTCCTCCGAGATCATGTCCGCCGCGACGAGCGTGGACCGCTCGCGCGCCGAGACGTAGCCCTCGGCCTGGAAGATGCTGCGCAGGTACCCGGCGACGACCGGCAACGGCGCGGTGAACAGCCGCTGCGGCACCCGCATGTCGGTACCCCGGGTCAGCAGGTCCCACTTCTGCACGAACGGCCGAAGATGCTCGCCGTAGAGGCGGGTACGCCGGCAGTCGAGGTTCTGGTCCTGGGTGGTCACCGAGCGCTCCTTGCGGTGCGCGCCAGGGAACACCTCGTCGAGGATGGTGGTGACCCAGTCCAGCTCGTCGTCGTTGACGGTCATCGCCTCGATCGTCAGTGACCGGTTGGTGCCCTCGGCGTACTGGCCGACGAAGCCGTCCGACTGCAACCAGCCGGCCAACGCGGCCTCGCGGACCTCGCGCAGCTCCAGTTCACTTTCGCCGTAGGCGTAGGTGCGGTGCCATTCGAGCTTGTCACCCGGGTTGAGGCTGCCGGCCTCGACCCATTCACCGGTGCCGCTGCCCGTGCTCTTCCACACCACGTGGTCCGGCGTGACATCGAGCGTGTAGCCCGCCTTGGTGTGCAGTCGGAGTACGTCGCGCACCCCGTTCGCCTTGACGGCGACGATGCTGGTGAGGCCGGTGCCGTCGTAGACCTTGGCACCGACGGCGCCCTCTTCGACAAGCTTGCCGATCGGCACCAGCCCGCCGGGGGTGCTGACCAGCGAGTCGTACGGCAGGCAGGCGCTGACCTGCTGGGGTGAGGGGGTGCCGACGTTGAACCAGACCGGGGAGTTGAAGCTGAACACCTGGTGCAGCAGCATCCAGGTCAACTCGTGGGCGAAGACCTCGGCGTCGGCCGGGGAGGCGAAGTAGCCGTACTCCTCACCGGCGGTGCGGTAGGTGGTGACCACCCGGTCGATCAACTGCTTGAGCGACCACTCGCGCTCCGGGGTCCCCACCGCGCCCCGGAAGTACTTGGTGGTCACGATGTTGGCCGCGTTGACGCTCCAACTCTCCGGGTACTCCACGCCCCGCTGCTCGAAGTTGATCGAGCCGTCCCGCCAGTTCGTCATCACGACGTCGCGGCGTTCCCAGCTGACCTCGTCGTACGGGTGCACTCCCGGGGTCGTCCAGACCCGCTCGACCTTGAGCCCCGCGCCCGCCTTGTTTCGTGACCTGCTTGTCGTCACACCGTCCCCCGGCATCTCATCCGCCCCCTCGTCCGCGCGGGCCCGCCGCGCGATCCGACTGTCACTGGTACTTCTGGAATTCACTGCGCGCTGGCCGGCTCGGCACCGGCAGCCTCGCGGGCACGCGCGGCGGCCCGTAGCGTGTCGATCTCCCGCTCGAAGTCGGCGAGCGAGTCGAACGACCGGTAGACGCTGGCGAACCGCAGGTACGCGACCTCGTCCAGGTCCCGTAGTGGACCCAGGATGGCCAGCCCCACCTCGTGGCTGGGGATCTCGGCGGCCCCCTTGGCCCGGACGGTCTCCTCGACCCGCTGCGCCAGCAGCGCGATCGAGTCCTCGTCGACCGGCCGGCCCTGGCACGCCTTGCGCACCCCGCCGATGATCTTCGTACGGCTGAACGGCTCGGTCACGCCGCTGCGCTTGACCACGGCGAGCACCGCCTCCTCGACGGTGGTGAACCGCTTGCCGCACTCGGGGCAGGCCCGCCGCCGCCGGATCAGTTGGCCGTCGTCGGCCTCCCGCGAGTCGACCACCCGGGAGTCGGCGTGCCGGCAGTACGGACACCGCATCGCCCGACCTCCTCGATCGACCACAGGGCCGCCCCGCCCGCCCCCGGGCACGCCTCGGTAAGCCGGCGCCATCCCCGCAGGATGGTCGCCGGCCCGGCGGTACGGGAGTGCGGTCGGTAGTCGAACCCAACCTGTAGGCAACTTACGCCCATGTGACTACTACATCTAGGGGTCGACCGTAGGCCGCCGACGATCCGGGGTCAAGTTGGTCGGCGTGTCCGGCGCGTCACCCGATCCCCCCGTTTTTCACAACCGGTGGACCCAACGCGACGCCACCCACGCCGGTTACCACCAGCCCGGCGCGAGCATCGACAATTCCCCGCCACTCGAACACCCGTACTATTTATCAGGAAGGACCCGGGCGTCGCGCTGATTTCCGGATCGACACGCGACCAAAGGTCGTACAGATGTTTGAAAAAGACCGATCTCACCTATACGGTCATGAACAACCGGAGGTGACCATGGTCGACCCGCTGGCCAGCAGACCACCGCGCGCACCACGAGCCGCCGAGGCACCCAGCGCCGACCAGGGAGGACGGACGTGACCGAGGACCGGGCCAACCGGCCACAGAGCCCGCAGCAGAGCATCGAGGCGGGTCCGCCGGCCGCCCGACGCCGGAGTGTCACCCGCGCCCGTTCCGGTCAGCCGACCGTACGTCCGGTGACCCCGGTGGTCAGCAGCTTCCCCGACCCGGCGACCGTCGACCTCACCGCCCGGCAGCGACGCATCCTCGACTTCATCCGCACCTGGGTCGAACGCCACGGCTACCCGCCGAGCGTGCGCGAGATCGGCGAGGCGGTCGGGCTGGTTTCCCCGTCGAGCGTCGCCTACCAGCTCAAGGAGTTGGAGAAGAAGGGCTTCCTCCGGCGCGACCCGAACCGGCCCCGGGCCGTCGACGTCCGCTCCCCGAACGACGTCGACGACGAGCTGAGCCGCTCCCAGCGCCCCACGCCGGCCTACGTCCCGATGCTCGGTCGGATCGCCGCCGGTGGCCCGATCCTCGCCGAGCAGTCGATGGAGGACGTCTTCCCGCTGCCGCGCGAGCTGGTCGGCGAGGGCGAGGTCTTCATGCTCCAGGTCAAGGGTGACTCGATGCTCGACGCGGCGATCTGCGACGGCGACTGGGTGGTCGTCCGGCAGCAGCCGACCGCGGATTCGGGTGAGATCGTCGCCGCCATGCTCGACGGCGAGGCGACCGTGAAGACCTACCGTCTGCGTGACGGTCACGTCTGGCTGATGCCGCAGAACCCGGCCTTCGACCCGATCCCCGGCGACGACGCCACCATCATGGGGCGGGTGGTCGCGGTGCTGCGCCGCATCTGAATCGGCGACCGGGACCGGGTACCGACCCACGCTCGGTACCCGGCCGTCACATCAGTACCGGTCGCCCCGGTAGCCGTAGTGGCCGCCGCGCACCTGGCCGTACGGTTCGCCGTCGTCCTCCCGGTAACGCCCGGACCGTCGCCCCCGGTAGTCGGGCTCGGCCGGGCCGCCACGTCGGGGAGGCTCCGCCCGCCCACCGGTACCGGGCTGCGCGCCACCACGGGCACCGCCGCCGTAGACGCCGCCGCCCGGGCGTCCACCGCCGCCGGACGGTCGACCACCGCCCGGCCGCCCGCCGTAGACCGGAGCGCCCTCACCACCGGGCCGGCCCGCACCGCCGCCGCCGTAGACGCCTCCGCCGCCCTGCCCCGGGCGAGCACCGTTGCCGGCGGCCGGTCGGCCATTGCCGCCGCCGTAGACGCCGCCGGAGCGGGCGCCGCCGCCGGCCGGCGATCCCCCGTAGACGCCACCGGCCGCTGCCCCGCCGTACACCCCGCCCCGGCCCCGGTCCTGGGCCGAGCCGAATCCGTCGCCCTTTTGCTTCGCGGCGTCCACGTCATCGTCGCCGTCACGGTTGCGCCCGGCCGGTGCCGGACGCTTGCGGGCGCGCAGGATGCCGAAGATGCCCGCGCCGACCAGCAACGCACCGAGCACGCCGACCGCCGCGATCAGGTACATGATGTCGGTCGGGGTCAGGCCGTCGAGGAACGACTGACCCGACTTCTGCGCCGCGTCGGGATCGTTCGCCAGGTCTTTCGGCCCCTCGGTGGAGGGGGTGTAGCTGAGGATGTTGACGGGGTCGTCGTCCTCCAGGTGACCGGCGTCGGAGACGGTCAGGAACGTCTTGCCGTCGGTCGAGTAGGAGATCGCCTCGCCGAACGGGTCGGCCAGGGCGGTGACCCGGGGAGTGGTCGTGGTGAGGGCGGTGACGATGTCGCCGTTGGCGACGTCGTACTCGAAGGCGTCGGCATAGGTGCGCAGGACCACCCGTGAGCCGTCCAGGGATCGGGCCGCACCGGTGATCGCGACGCGCCCGAAGGTGCTCAGCGGATTTTCGGTGTCCGTCCTGGGCAGTTCGATGTCGCCGAGCTTCTTCATCGGCACGGGCTCGGTGTTACCGGTCTTCAGTGGCCCGTCCGGGGTGAAGATCTCGGCCTTGCCGGCGGTGACCTTGGTGATGATCAACGGTAGCTTGTCGTCGCCGATCAGCAGCGCCTCGGCATCGCGCGGCTCGCCGTCCGGGTACGACAGGCGGTGCAGCTTCGGCTGGCTGCCACCACCGATCGGCATGCTCCAGACCGCCACCCGCTCACGGCGTTCGCGGCTGGTCACGTTGTCGCCGGTGTCGGCGATCCACAGCGTCTTGCCGTCCGGGGCGACCGCGAGATCCTCGGTGTCGAACGGCCCCGCCCCCGAGTAGGGCACTTCGCGGACGACCTGGCAGTCCTTGTTGAGGTAGAAGACCCGCTTACGGTCGTCCTGCTCGGTGCTGTCGTTGACGACGATGTAGCCGTTCTTGGTCGCCACCAGGCCGGACAGCTCACGCAGTCGCGAGTCGGTGACCGAGCACTGCTTCTTGCCCGCCGCGGTGACCGGCGGCCCCGCCACGGCGGCCGGAGGGGCCGCCACCAGGGAAGACGCTGCCTTGGCGGGGGTCGAGCCGGGCGCGGCGAGCGCGGCACCGGTGACCGCCACGGTGACCCCGGCCAGGCCGAGGGCAACCGTGACGGAGGAAACAGTGCGGAGCATGAAAGAAGTGTCGCATGCCGCAGGTTTCCGTCGGGTGACGCGGCAGCCCGGTCACCGCGGGCGATCACCGCGCGGTACGGGCCGCCTGCGCCGTGTCATGGTACGGGGTCAGTTCGGCCGCGAGTGCCTCGTTGACCCGTACGTGCAGCATCGTCCCGTCCGGCAGGTGGGCGGTGCTGAGCACCTCGCCCTGCCGGTGCAGTCGGGCCACCAGGTCGCCCCGGTCGTAGGGCAGCACCACGCGCAGCTCGACCGCCGGGCGGGGCAGCCGCCGCTCGATCGTCTCGCGCAGGTCGTCGATGCCCCGGCCGTTGTGTGCGGAGACGAAGACCGCGTCGGGCCAGAGCCGCTTGAGCCGCAGCAGGGTCTCCTCGTCGGCCGCGTCGGTCTTGTTGACCACCAGCAGCTCGGGCAGCCGGTCGGCGCCGACCTCACCGAGCACCTCGCGGACGGCCCGGACCTGCTCCTCCGGGTCGGGGTGGGCGCCGTCGACCACGTGCACGACCAGATCCGCCTCGGCGACCTCCTCGAGCGTCGACCGGAACGCCTCGACGATCTGGTGCGGCAGGTGCCGGACGAAGCCGACGGTGTCGCTCAGCGTGTAGACCCGGCCGTCGGACGTGGTGGACCGGCGGGTGGTCGGGTCGAGCGTGGCGAACAGGGCGTCCTCCACCAGCACACCCGCCCCGGTCAGGCGGTTGAGCAGGCTGGACTTGCCGGCGTTGGTGTAGCCGGCGATCGCCACCGCGGGCACCGCGTTGCGGGTCCGGCGGGCGCGCTTGGTCTCGCGTACCGTCCGCATGGCCTTGATCTCCCGGCGCAACCGGGCGATCCGGTGGCGGATGCGCCGCCGGTCGGTCTCCAGCTTGGTCTCACCGGGACCACGGACGCCGACGCCGCCGCCGGCACCGCCACCCCGACCCGACCCACCGGTCTGCCGGGACAACGTCTCACCCCAGCCGCGCAGCCGGGGCAGGAGGTATTCCAGCTGGGCCAGCTCGACCTGGGCCCGCCCCTCCTTGCTCTTGGCGTGCTGGGCGAAGATGTCGAGGATCAGCGCGGTCCGGTCGACCACCTTGACCTTGGTGCGCTGCTCCAGGTTGCGCAGCTGGGACGGGGACAGCTCACCGTCACAGATCACCGTGTCGGCGCCGGCGGACAGCACCACCGAGCTGAGGTCGTCGACCTTGCCGCGACCGATGTAGGTCGCCGGGTCGGGGCGATTGCGTCGCTGGATGAGCCCTTCGAGCACCTGTGAGCCGGCGGTCTCCGCCAGCGCGGCCAGCTCGGTGAGGGAATTCTCCGCGTCGAGGAGGGTGCCTTCGGTCCAGACGCCGACCAGAACCACCCGCTCCAGTCGGAGCTGTCGGTATTCGACCTCGGTGACGTCGGTCAGCTCGGTGGAGAGACCGGGGACCCGTCGCAGCGCCTGCCGTTCGGAGAGCTCGTACTCGCCGGTGGTGGTGTCGAGCTCGTCGTCGGGGATGGAAACGTAGGTCTCCTGGTCTCGCAAGCGATCTCTCCTGTCCGTTCTGTGCACGTACCGAGTAATCCTGACATGTGTCAACGCCCGGTGCACCTGGTATATGCCCACCTGCGGACCGGCGGGAGCGGGGGCGGATGCCGGCGGCCCGGGGCGGGCGAGTAGAAATGCGGACGAGCCGTTCAGCGCCGACGGAGGGACCTGCGTGGCCACGACCCGACTGCCCAGTGCCGGATTCTCGATCACGATCCGGATCGCCGTGCCCGCCGACGCCTCCTCGATCGGCCGGCTCACCACTTCGGTGGGTGAGGCCGGGGCGATCGTCACCGCGCTGGACGTGGTCGACTCCGATCCGACGAACGTGATCGTCGACCTGACCTGCGACACCGCCGACGCCGGTCACGCCGACCAGGTGGTCGACGCGCTCAGCGCGCTCGACGGCGTGGACGTCCGCAAGGTTTCCGACCGCACCTTCCTGCTGCACCTCGGCGGCAAGATCGAGGTCAGTCCGAAGGTCGCGCTGCGCAACCGGGACGAGCTGTCGCGGGCGTACACCCCAGGGGTGGCCCGGGTGTGCCAGGCGATCGCGGACAACCCCGCCGACGCCCGCCGGCTGACCATCAAGCGCAACACGGTGGCGGTGGTCAGTGACGGCTCGGCCGTGCTGGGGCTGGGCAACCTCGGTCCCGCCGCGTCGCTGCCGGTGATGGAGGGCAAGGCGGCGCTGTTCAAGCGCTTCGGCGGGGTGGACGCCTGGCCGGTGGTGCTGGACACGCAGGACACCGACGAGATCGTCACCATCGTCAAGGCGATCGCGCCCGCGTACGGCGGGATCAACCTGGAGGACATCGCCGCGCCGCGCTGCTTCGAGATCGAGGCCCGGTTGCGCGAGGCGTTGGACATCCCGGTCTTCCACGACGATCAGCACGGCACCGCCATCTGTGTGCTGGCCGCGCTGACCAACGCGCTGCGCGTCGTCGGCAAGCAGCTCGCGGACGTCCGGGTGGTGGTCTCCGGCGCGGGCGCCGCCGGCACCGCGATCATGAAGCTGCTGCTGCGCCAGGGCGTCGGTGACATCATCGCGTACGACCGGCAGGGCGCCCTGCACCGTGGCCAGGCCGACCTCAACCCGGCCTGGCGGTGGCTGGCCGAGAACACCAACGCCGACGGCTACTCGGGTGACCTGCCCGGTGCGCTGGCCGGTGCCGACGTCTTCATCGGGGTGAGCGCGCCGAACCTGCTCACCGGCGACGACATCGCCACGATGGCGAAGGACGCGATCGTGTTCGCGTTGGCGAACCCGGACCCGGAGGTCGACCCACGGGAGGCGCGCAAGCACGCCGCGGTCGTCGCCACCGGCCGCTCCGACCAGCCAAATCAGATCAACAACGTGCTCGCCTTCCCCGGCGTCTTCCGTGGCATGCTCGACGCGCACGCCGAGGAGTTCACCGAGGAGATGGCGATCGCCGCCGCCCGGGCCATCGCCGACGTGGTCGGCGAGGAAAAAATCAACCCGACGGTCATCGTGCCCAGCGTCTTCGACTCCCGGGTCGCCCCGGCGGTCGCCGCCGCCGTCCGCGCCGCCGCCCAGAACCCCACCGTCACCCCACCCCCCGCCGCCGACCCCGGCCCCGCCGACCTCCCCGAAATCGCCGCCTCCGCCTCCGCCACCCCCTGACCCTCCCCTCCCCGCCCACCCTGACCGGCGTTGATCATGAGGTTAGCGGCGGTTTGAAGATGGCGGATTCTAGGGTTCAGTGCAACTGATCTTGGTTGTGCTGGAGGTGTTGGTGGCCAGGCCGGGTGTGGTGACGTTCGGGCATCGGCAGGTGTTGGAGCATTTGTGGGGGTCGGGGCGAACGATCTCGCAGATCGCGGGGCTGTTAGGCGTGCCGGTGTGCACGGTGTCGCGGGAGGTCGCGCGGTATCACAGTGCGCGGCACGGGACGAAGAATCCGCTCGGGCGGTCGTTGCCGCCCGGGCGGGCTCGTCGGCCGTATCGGTGGGGGTATCAGGCGCAGTGGGCGCAGCGGCGGGCTGACGCGGCTCGGCGGCGGCCGCAGGCGTCGAAGCTTCGGCCGGGCACGCGGCTGCGGCACACGGTGGCGGGGAAACTGGCGCGTAGGTGGTCTCCGAAGCAGATCGCCGCGTGGTTGCGGGCCACGTACGCCGACCGTCCGGAGTCACAGGTGTCCCACGAGACGATCTACCAGGCGATCTACGTGCAGTCGCGGGGCAACCTGCGCGCGGAGTTGGGTCGGCAGGTGGCGCTGCGTTCGGGTCGTACCCAGCGGCGCCCGCAGTCACGCGCCGCGGGTGCCGCCCGTCGCCGGCGGCCCTGGATCGGGGATCTGCACATCAGCACCCGGCCCGCGGAGGCCGCTGACCGGGCCGTGCCCGGGCACTGGGAAGGTGACCTGGTCATCGGCAAGGCCGGCGCCTCGGCGATCGTGACGCTGGTCGAACGCAGCACCCGCTACGTGATGCTCGGCGCCCTACCCAACGGCCGTGACAGCGAAGCCGTCATCGCCGTGCTCACCACCCTGGCCACCCGGATGCCGGCACACCTGCGCCGGTCGCTGACCTGGGACCAAGGCACCGAGATGGCCACCCACCCGAGATTCACCGTCGCCACCGGCTGCCCGGTCTACTTCTGCGACCCCCACAGCCCCTGGCAACGCGGCAGCAACGAAAACACCAACGGCCTACTGCGCCAGTACTTCCCCAAAAGCAGCTACGACTTCCGCACCATCGACCAGACCGGCCTGGACGAGGTCGCCCACGAACTCAACACCCGACCCCGCGAAACGCTGGACTGGGACACCCCAGCCCAACGCCTCGCACACCTCATCGCTCCCTAACGATTGCACTCACCCCTTGACCCCAAGGATCGACAACTGCCGCTAACCTCATGATCAACACGGGTCAGAGCGGGGGGAGGGTGAGCTGGCCGGTGGCGACGAGGAGGGCGGGGCCGGAGAGCCAGCAGGAGTCCTCGTCCACGGTCACGGTTAGGCGGCCGCCGGGGACGTCGACGGCGACAATCCCGGTCTGCCGGTTGGCGTCGCGTAGGGCCACGGCGGCGACGGCGCAGGCGCCGGTGCCGCAGGAGAGGGTCTCGGCGGAGCCACGCTCGTGGACGCGCATCAGCACGTGTGCGTCGACACCGGCCACCGGCGCGCCGGCGGCGGTGAACTCGACGTTGACGCCGTTGGGGAAGACCGCCGGGTCGACGTCGGGGGCGCGGGTCAGGTCCAGCCCGGCCAGTTCCAGCCCGGCGGGTAGCGGGCAGACCAGGTGGGGATTGCCGACGTCCACCGCCGTGCCGGGCAGGGTCAGCCCGCCCAGGGCGGCGGCGGAGGCGTCGTACAGCCGGGGTCGTCGCATCTCGACCGCGATGGTCTCGCCGTCGACCCGGGCCCGCACGACGCCGGCCCTGGTCGCCACCGGCAGCGCGTCACCGGACGGGACGGCGAACCCGGTCGCCAGCAGGTACCGGACGAAGACCCGGGCGCCGTTGCCGCACATCTCGGCGAAGGAGCCGTCGGAGTTCCAGTAGTCCATGAACCACTCGGCCTCGCCGGCCAGGGCGGCGCCGTCGGGGTGCTTGGCGGCGCGGACCACCCGCAACACGCCGTCCCCGCCGAGGCCGCGGCGCCGGTCACAGATCGCCGCGACCAGCTCGGGAGTCAGGTCGAGCGCGCCGTCCGGGTCGGGCAGGATGACGAAGTCGTTGCCGGTGCCGTGCCCCTTGGTGAACTCCACGTCCCCATCATCGCGCAGTCCCACCGAGGATCCGCAGTGCGGCCCCGACCAGCTCCGGATCGGCCGAGTCGAGCCAGTGCACCCGGGGATCGCGGCGGAACCAGGAGCGCTGGCGGCGGACGAAGCGACGGGTGGCCCGGACCGTCTCGTCGTACGCCTCGGTCTCGGTCAGCTCGCCGGACAGGAGACGCAGCACCTGCTGGTAGCCGAGCGCCCGGCTCGCGGTACGCCCGTGCGGCAGGCCGCGCTCGACAAGCCCCCGGGTCTCGGCGACCAGCCCGTCGGCCCACATCCGGTCGACCCGCAGCGCGATCCGCTCGTCGAGCCGGGCGGTGTCCAGATCCACCCCGATCTGCACGGCCGGGTAGTGAGGCGTCGGCTCGGGCAGCGCCGCGGTGAACGGCCGGCCGGTCAGCTCGATCACCTCCAGGGCGCGTACGATCCGCCGGCCGTTGCCGGGCAGGATGCCGGCCGCCGCGGCCGGGTCGGCGTCGCGCAGTCGCGCGTACAGCGGTGCCGGTCCGAGCGCGGCCAGTTCGCCTTCCAGGCGTTCGCGCAGCGCGGGGTCGGTGCCGGGGAACTCGAACTGTTCCAGCACCGCCCGCACGTAGAGTCCGGACCCACCGACCAGCAGCGGCACCCGGCCCCGGGCGAGCACGTCGTCGACCGCCGCCCGGGCCAGCCGCTGGTACTCCGCCACGCTGGCCGGCTCGGTGACCTCCCAGATGTCGAGCAGGTGATGGGGCACGCCGTCGCGTTCGGCGACGGTGAGCTTCGCCGTGCCGATGTCCATGCCCCGGTAGAGCTGCATCGAGTCGGCGTTGACCACCTCGCCGTCGAGCGCGTGCGCCAAGGCGATGCTCAGGGCCGACTTGCCGGCGGCCGTCGGCCCGACGACCGCGACCACGGTGCCCGGGGTGGTCACGGCCGCTCCCAGTTCGCCACGAGGTAGCCCACCCCGTAGGGCGCGGCGTGGTAGCGCAGTTCGCCGCGCCACGGGCCGCCCGCCGCCCGAGCGGCACCGGCGAGCACCTGCCACGGCGCCCGGCCGGCGACCCTGAGCTGCGTCGACCGGCCGGGGTCGAGGCCGAGCAGGGCGTCGCCGTCCGCCTCGGCCAGGGCCCGCGCGACCGTCTCGTCGTACGCCTCGGCGCGCGGATCGGCGTAGCCGGGTGCCTTCTCGCCGCGGCAGGCCGAGCCGTCCCCCATGACCAGCAGCGCCCACGGCTGTGGCGGCCCGAGCCGGGCACCGAGGTCGACGCAGGCCTGGACGGGTTCGTCGGCACCGACCGTCGTCATCCGCCAGTCCGTGCCACGGGTCCCGGCCGTCGGTTGCCGGTTCAGCAGCCAGGCACCGACAAGCAGGCTGAGGGGTAGTCGGTCGGTGCCCACCGGCCCGTCGGAATGGCTGCCGAGACGGACCTCAAGCGGCACCCCCCACGGTGCGAAGCTGCCCCGGAACGGGGCGTCGAGGTCGGCGTTGCGGTCGCCGGCCCCGAGCACCACGACGGTCCGCGCTCCGGAGTCGAGCAGCCGGGAGACGGCGGCGTCACAGGCGGCGCGCAGGTCGTCCAGCTCGGACGCGGCGGCACCGGCGATCTCGGGGACGAGCAGCGGCGGGTGGGGGCAGACTGCGGCGGCGACCAGTGGCACCAGGCAACCGTAGCGGCCCGGTCCGGCTGGGTGCCGCGTGCCGCCCGGCAGGGACGACGCGCCGTACGGTCGAAAGCGGCACGCCGGTCGGATGGCCCAGACAGGCCCTAGGACACCGTATGGTCACGGTCGGCGATAGGCGCTCGACGCGGACCGGGGCGCACCTGTGACAATGCCCGGAGAAACTTGGCTGCGCCGTGGCGGCGCCCGGGAGACTGCTCCCTGGTGCCGGGAGAACGAGGATGGGCACATGAGCGACTGGACTGCCTTCGGACGGGTGGACGCGGACGGCACCGTTTACGTCAAGACCGCCGAGGGCGAGCGGGTGGTCGGATCCTGGCAGGCGGGAGCACCGGAGGAAGGGCTGGCACACTTCGCACGCCGCTTCGCCGACCTGGTGACCGAGGTGGATCTGACCGAAGCACGGCTCAACTCCGGTGCGGCGGACGCCAACCATTCGCTCGCCACCATCCGACGGATCCGTGCTTCCCTCCCCGAGGCTCACGTCGTCGGCGACATCGACGCCCTGGCGACCCGGCTCGACAAGCTCGCCACCGTTGCCGAGGAGAAGGCCGGTGAGGCCCGGGCGGCGAAGGAGGCCGCCCGCGTCGAGGCGCTCGCCCGCAAGACCGCCCTGGTGGAGGAGGCCGAGAAGCTGGCTGCCGAGTCGACCGGTTGGAAGACCGCCGGTGACCGGCTCAAGGAGATCCTCGACGAGTGGAAGACCATCCGGGGGGTCGACAAAAAGACCGATGGCGAGTTGTGGAAGCGGTTCGCCGCCGCCCGGGACGGCTTCACCCGCCGCCGAGGTGCCCACTTCGCCTCCCTCGACGCGCAGCGCAAGCAGGCGCAGACGGTCAAGGAGGAGCTGGTCGCCGAGGCCGAGAAGGTCGCCGAATCGACCGACTGGGCGGCGACGGCCAACCACCTCAAGAACCTGATGACGCAGTGGAAGGCCGCGCCGCGCGCCTCGAAGGAGGCCGAGCAGAAGCTCTGGGAACGGTTCCGGGCCGCCCAGGACGCCTTCTTCAGCCGGCGTAGCGAGGTTTTCTCCGCCCGGGACAACGAGCAGCGCGCCAACCTGGAGCGCAAGCAGGCACTGCTCGCCGAGGCCGAGGCGCTCGACATCGACGGCGACCCGAAGGGCGCCCAAGCGAAGCTGCGGGAGATCCAGGCGCAGTGGCACGAGGCCGGTCGGGTGCCGCGCGAGGCGGCAGCCGGGCTGGAGCGCCGGCTGCGCGCAATCGACGAGAAGGTCCGCGAGGTGATGGACTCGGCCTGGCGGCGCACCAGCCGGGAGGACAATCCGCTGCTGGCCCAGATGCGTTCGCAGGTCGCGGAGGCAGAGGAGCGGCTGGCCCGGGCGCAGGCCGCGGGTGACACCCGACGGATCAAGGAGGCCGAACAGGCGCTGGAGTCCAAGCGCCAGTTCCTCAAGCTGGCTGAACAGTCGAGCTGAGTCGCGTCGGCTACCGAGCCCCCGCCCTTTGAGGCGGGGGCTCCGTTGTGTCCGTCCCGCCGGTACTTGACGACCAGACGAAGCGCGTTCGGGCGGCACACCCTTTACATCGACGACCGTCTGTGGTTCGCTGAGGAAAGCGCTTACCTATGGGCACGGCACGGGAGCCATCCGTACAGCGCAGTCAGCAATTGGTAAGTCCATTGGCAGGGACGGCCCGACCGGCACGCCCGTCTGGGCACCGGGCAAACGCGGATCGAGCCGACCATCCCTGCGCACCCTCTCCGAGAGGAAGCGACCATGCGCACCGCACGGCGTCGTACGACGCTGCTCGCCACCACCGCCTCGGCCACCGCCGCACTGCTCGCCGCCGGGGTACTCACCGCCGTCACCGCCCACGCCGCGGCCGGCTGCCAGGTCAACTACTCGGTCGCCGGCGAGTGGCCGGGCGGCTTCACCGGCAACGTCGTCGTCACCAATCTCGGCGACCCCATCTCCGGCTGGACCCTGCGCTGGTCGTACAGCGCCGGGCAGCAGGTCGTCAGCCCCTGGAACGCGACGATCTCGCAGAGCGGGAGCCAGGTGACCGCCACCAATGTCGCCTACAACGGCAACATCCCCACCAACGGGAACGTCTCGTTCGGGTTCAACGGCTCCTGGAACAACTCCAGCAACCCGGCCCCGACGAGCTTCACCCTCAACGGCGTGTCCTGCACCGGCGGCGTCACGCCAACCACCCCCGGCGGAACCACGCCGCCACCCACCACCACACCACCGACCACTCCGCCACCGACCACTCCGCCACCCGGCCCGGTACCGACGGGTCTGGTCGGCTGGGCCACCCAGAACGGTGGCACCACCGGCGGAGGTAACGCCTCCTCCACCACGGTCACCAGCGAGTCGGCGCTCCGTTCGGCAGTCAGTTCGTCAAGCGCCGCGGTTATCCGGGTGTCCGGCACGATCAGCTGCTCCGGCATGCTCAGCGTGGGCAGCAACAAGAGCATCCTCGGCGTCGGCTCGTCGGCCACGATCTCCGGTTGCGGCTTCAACATCAATGGCAGCCGGAACGTGATCATCCGTAACATCAACTTCCGCAACTGGAACGACGACGCCATCAACGTGCAGGAGTCGGCCACCAACGTCTGGGTGGACCACAACTCGTTCACCAACGGCTACGACGGCGCGGTGGACATCAAGCGCGGCTCCGACTACATCACGGTGTCCTGGAACCGGGTGTTCAACCACGACAAGTCCATGCTGCTCGGGCATTCCGACAACAACAGCAGCCAGGACCGCGGCCACCTGCGGGTGACCTACCACCACAACTGGTTCGACGGTTCCGGCAGCCGGCACCCGCGGGTGCGGTTCGGTAACCCGGTCCACGTGTTCAACAACTACTACTACAACAACGACTACGGCGTCGCGTCGACCATGGGCGCCGGCGTGCTCGTCGAGGGCAACTACTTCGAGTCCGTCGACGACCCGACCCTGGTCGGGTACGCCGCGTCGGGCCCGGGGACGTTGGTCCAGCGCAACAACCACTTCGTCAACTCCGGCAGCCCGCAATCGTCGGGCAGCGTGGCGAGCATCCCGTACTCGTACTCGCTGACCAGCGCCAGCCAGGTCAAGTCGGTCGTCACCAACGGCGCAGGCACCGGCAAGATCGGCCTGTAACCGTCGGTTTCACGGTGTTCCCCGGCCACCCGGTGGCCGGGGAACACACCTGCCTCACGCCGGTAGACGCCTGCCGAACTCGACCCGGCGCTCGGTCAGCGTACGCAGGCCGACTCGGCCGGCGGCGCGGCCGGCGGCACGCCCACCGTGGGCAGCCCCAGCGACACCCCGCCGGTACGCGGCACCCGTCCGGCCTCAACCGCGTCACCGGCCCTGGTCCGCCGGTGCGACAGGGGTTGACCGTCGGCGTTCAGATGGTGCGGAGCAGCGTAGGTGACCGTGGTCTCAACGAGGTCACCCGGGCGGATCGCACCCGCCAGCGACCCCACGTCGAAGTGCACCAGGCGGCCGTCGCAGGCCCGGCCCGACATCCGGCCGGTCCGCTCGTCCTTGCGGCCCTCACCGACGGCGACCAGCACCTCGACGGTCTCGCCGACGAGCTTCTTGTTCTCCGCCCAGGTGATCTCCTCGACGCAGGCGATCAGCCGCTCGTACCGCTCCTGCACGACCTGCTTGGGCAGTTGGCCGTCCATGCTCGCGGCGGGCGTGCCGGGGCGCTTGGAGTACTGGAAGGTGAAGGCGGAGGCGAACCGCGCCTCGCGGACCACGTCGAGGGTGCGCTCGAAGTCCGCCTCGGTCTCGCCGGGGAAGCCGACGATGATGTCGGTGGTGATCGCCGCGTCGGGCATCGCGGCGCGGACCTTCTCGATGATCCCCAGGTACTTCTCCGACCGGTACGACCGGCGCATCGCGCGCAGCACGTCGTCCGAGCCGGACTGCAACGGCATGTGCAGCGAGGGGCAGACGTTCGGCGTCTCGGCCATCGCCGCAATCACGTCGTCGGTGAAGTCCTTCGGGTGCGGGCTGGTGAACCGGACCCGCTCCAGCCCGTCGATCTCGCCGCAGGCGCGCAGCAGCTTGCCGAAGGCGTACCGGTCGCCGAACTCGACGCCGTAGGAATTGACGTTCTGCCCGAGCAGGGTCACCTCCAGCACGCCCTCGTCGACAAGCGCCCGGACCTCGCTGAGGATGTCGCCGGGGCGGCGGTCCTTCTCCCGGCCGCGCAGCGACGGCACGATGCAGAAGGTGCAGGTGTTGTTGCAGCCCACCGAGATCGACACCCAGCCGGCGTAGGTCGACTCGCGGCGGGTCGGCAGCGTCGAGGGGAAGACGTCGAGGGATTCGAGGATCTCCACCTCGGCGGCGGCGTTGTGCCGGGCGCGCTCCAGCAGCACCGGCAGCGAGCCGATGTTGTGGGTACCGAAGACCACGTCCACCCACGGTGCCCGGCGGACGATGTCGCCCCGGTCCTTCTGGGCCAGGCAGCCACCGACGGCGATCTGCATCCCCGGGTGCCGGTTCTTGACCGGACGCAGGTGACCGAGGTTGCCGTAGAGCCGGTTGTCCGCGTTCTCGCGGACCGCGCAGGTGTTGAACACCACCACGTCGGGGGTGTCCTCGGCCTCGCCCGCGCGGACGTAACCCGCCTGCTCCAGCAGGCCGGAAATGCGCTCGGAGTCGTGCACGTTCATCTGGCAGCCGTAGGTGCGCACCTGGTAGGTGCGCGGGCCGCCCGCCGCTGCGGTAGTCATGACGTGCACAGCGTAGCTGGGCCCGAGGAATCGGACGCAAACGTGATGCACTGCGGCAGCCGACCCGCCGCGGCGTCGTAGGACCTCAGGCGGCGGCCAGGGCGGGGTTCACCGAGTCGGGCGCCCAGCGGGAGCGGCGGCAACGCGACCAGCCCCGGCAGCGCGGATCCGCCTCGGTGCACAGCCGGCGGTCGCTGAGCACCTCGCCGTCGTCGGTCTCCCGCACGTCGAAGTGGACCGGGCGGATGCTGCCGTCCGGGGCCACCAGCAGGTGCCGGGTGTCGTCGAGCGTGTCGTCACGCAGGACGCAGTTGCGGCCGAGCAGCCGGGCCAGCGCCGCGACGCTGGGCAGCTCGGGCAACTCGTCCGGTACGCCGTAGCAGTCCACGATCGTGGCGAACTCCCCCGGCGCCTGCCAGACGTCGCAGACCACCGCGTACGTCGGCAGCCGCAGCGGATCCGCCACCGCCAGCGGCATCACCACCCGACCGAGCGCGTCGGCCAGCGCCGGGTAGACCTCCACCGGTCGTACCTGGTCGATTCTCCAGTTCCACAGCTCGGTCATGCCGTCTCCTCGCTGTGCTCGTCCCCACCGGCCTCCGGATCGGGCCATACGACGATGGTGGGGGGCATTTGCCCCCAGCCGGGGGCAAGTTACCGGTCTGTGACCATTCTGGCCCAAATTTCCCGGAGCATCATCGCTCCAGGTAGCGGGAAGATGACAGTTTATCGGGTATCGTGCGCGTTCCCACGCAACGGCACGCGTACCGAAACCTGCGTTCAGCGCAGGACGACCCGGTGTTCCCCGGGAGGCAGCAGCTCACCGATCACCGGGGCGCCCGGTATCTCCCCGGCGATCAGCAGCCCGCCGGAGGTCTGCGCGTCGGCCAGCAGCAGCCGATCCTGCTCGGTGGCGGCGCCGAAGTCCGTCCACGGGGTCACCCACTCCAGGTTGCGGCGGGAACCACCGCTGACGTACCCGTCCCGGACCGCCTCGCGGGCACCGGCCAGGTACGGCACCCGGGCGGTGTCGATCGCCACCGTCAGCCGGCTCGCCCGGGCCAGCTTCGAGGCGTGCCCGAGCAGACCGAATCCGGTCACGTCGGTGCCGCAGCGCACGCCGGCCGCCACGGCCACCCGCGCGGCGTCCCGGTTCAGCGTGGTCATCGCCGCCACCGCCGCCGGGAAGCTCTCGCCGGTGCTCTTGTGGCGGGTGTTGAGCACGCCGACGCCGAGCGGTTTGGTAAGCGACAGCGGCAGACCGGCCCGCCCGGCGTCCAGGGTGATCAGCTCTTCCGGCCGGACCAGCCCGGTGACGGCCAGGCCGTACTTCGGGCCGTCATCGTCGACGCTGTGCCCACCGGCCAGGTGGCAGCCCGCCGCGCGGGCCACGTCCAGGCCACCGCGCAGCACCTCGCGGGCCAGTTCCAGCGGCAGCACCTCGCGCGGCCAGCAGAGCAGGTTGAGCGCCACCAGCGGGCTGCCGCCCATCGCGTACACGTCGGACAGCGCGTTGGTGGCGGCGATCCGACCCCAGTCGTACGCGTCGTCGACCACCGGGGTGAAGAAGTCCGCCGTGGTCACCAGGCCGGTGCGCTCGTCCAGCCTCACCACCGCGGCGTCGTCGCCGTGGTCCAGCCCGACCAGCAGCTCGGCGGTGCCGGCGGTAGGGCCGAGACCGGCCACCATCGCCTCCAGCTCGCCCGGCGGGATCTTGCAGGCACAGCCGCCGCCACGGGCGTAGCGGGTCAGCCGCACGGGCTCGGTCATCTCCTCATGATCTCCGTCACGGGAGCGGGACGCCAGCCGGGTCGGTCAAATTCGGACGGCGGAGTCGGATCATCCATGGTGTTACCGCTCCGTGACCATCTGAGTTGTGTTCCGCCACTTCACCCCGCCTACAGTGGCCGCTACCGGGGGTCGACCGACTCCCGACAGCGACGAGGAGGACAGACGACGTGGCGACGGGCGAACCGCTCATCGTGCTGGACTCGGTCAACAAGTGGTTCGGGCCGCTGCACGTACTCGACGACGTCTCGCTGTCGGTGGGCCGGGGCGAGGTGGTCGTGGTGATCGGCCCGTCCGGCTCCGGCAAGTCGACGCTGTGCCGCACCATCAACCGGCTGGAGCCGATCAACTCCGGCACCATCACCTTCGACGGGCAGGCGCTGCCGGCCGAGGGCAAGGCCCTGGCCAGGCTGCGCAGCGAGGTCGGCATGGTGTTCCAGTCGTTCAACCTCTTCGCGCACAAGACGATCCTGGAGAACGTCACCCTCGGCCCGATCAAGGTCCGCAAGGAGAAGCCGGCGGCGGCCCGGGAGCGAGGGCTGGCCCTGCTCGACCGGGTCGGCATCGCCAACCAGGCCGACAAGTACCCGGCCCAGCTCTCCGGCGGCCAGCAGCAGCGCGCCGCGATCGCCCGCGCGCTGGCCATGCAGCCCAAGGCGATGCTCTTCGACGAGCCCACCAGCGCGCTGGACCCGGAGATGGTCGGCGAGGTGCTGGACGTGATGACCTCGCTCGCCCGCGACGGCATGACCATGGTCGTGGTCACCCACGAGATGGGCTTCGCCCGGCACGCCGCGAACCGGGTCATCTTCATGGCCGACGGCAAGCTCGTCGAGGACGCCGCTCCGACGGAGTTCTTCGCGAACCCGCGCAGCGAGCGCGCCAAGGACTTCCTCTCCAAGATCCTCACCCATTAGGCGTCCGGTAGTGGGGCGGGCCGTGACCCGGCCGGCTCCAGTCGAAGAAGGAGATCAGGTATGCGAATGAAGCGGATGGCGGCGGTTGCCGCCGTTGCCGGCCTCGCGGTCGCGATGACCGCCTGCGGCGGGGACAGCGACGAGGGCGGCTCCGGCACGGGCGCCGGTGGCATCGTCGGCAAGGCCGAGAGCCAGAACAAGCTGGTCATCGGCGTCAAGGCCGACCAGCCCGGCCTGGGTCTGCAGACCGGCAGCCAGTACGAGGGCTTCGACATCGAGATCGCGAAGATCATCGCGAAGGGCCTCGGCGTCGAGGAGAGCGGCATCGAGTGGAAGACCACCGTGTCGGCCAACCGGGAGCCCTTCATCGAGCAGGGCACCGTCGACCTGGTGGTGGCCACCTACACCATCAACGACGAGCGCAAGCAGAAGGTCAACTTCGCCGGACCGTACTACATCGCCGGCCAGGACCTGCTGGTCAAGTCGGACTCCACCCTCACCGGCCCGGACCAGCTGGCGGGTAAGACGGTCTGCTCGGTGACCGGCTCGACGCCGGCCAAGCGGATCACCGAGAACTACCCGGACGCCAAGCTGCAGCAGTTCGACGCGTACTCGAAGTGCCTGCCGCTGCTGGAGAACGGTCAGGTCGACGCGGTGACCACCGACGACATCATCCTCGCCGGCTACGCCGCGCAGGACCAGTACGCCGGCAAGTTCAAGGTGGTCGGCCAGACCTTCTCCGACGAGCCCTACGGCATCGGCCTGAAGAAGGACGACACCGACGGCTGCGAGAAGGTCAACGAGATCCTCAAGGCCGCCGCCGAGGACGGCAGCTACAAGGCTGCCTGGGACGCCACCCTGGGCAAGAGTGGCACCCCCGCGCCCGAGCTGGACACCACCAAGATGACCCACTGCGGCGCTGTCTGACCGGTACCGGAGCCGGCACCCGTTACGGGTGCCGGCTCCGGCCTGTCACCGGCCCTCATCACGTGCCCCGGGAGCCGAAGCATGGACGTATTCACCGATCCGGAGAACTTCGACGCATTCGTGTCGGGTTTCGTCTGGATCCTCAAGCTGACCGGCGCGTCCGCGGTCTGCGCGCTGGTCATCGGCGTGCTGCTGGCCGCGATGCGGGTCTCCCCCGTACCCGTGTTGCGCGGCTTCGGCGCGGCCTGGGTCAACATCTTCCGCAACACCCCGCTGACCCTGGTCGTCTTCTTCTGCTACTTCGGGCTGTACGCCACCCTCGGGCTGAGCCTGTCTCAGGAGCTCGACGTCAATATCTACTGGCTCGGGGTGATCGGCCTGTCGACCTACACCGCCGCCTTCGTCTGCGAGGCGGTGCGCTCGGGCATCAACACCGTGCCGACCGGCCAGGCCGAGGCGGCCCGGGCGATCGGGCTGTCGTTCGCGCAGACGCTGCGGATCGTGGTGCTGCCGCAGGCCGCCCGCTCGGTGATCGCGCCCTTCGGCAGCATCCTGATCGCGCTCTGCAAGAACGCCACGATCGTCGGCACCATCGGGCTCGTCGAGGCCTCCAGCGTCATGAAGGACCTGCTCAACAGCTACGGTAACGCCGTCATTCTGATCTTCCTGGTCTTCGCCGGCACGTTCGCCGCACTGCTCATCCCCACCGGCTACTTCTTCGGCTGGCTGGCCAACCGTCTGGCGGTGAAGCGCTGATGAGCACCAGCAACGTCCTCTACGACCACCCGGGCCCCCGGGCCAAGGTGCGCAACGCGGTGCTCAGCGTCGTCTTCGGCGTCGCGCTGCTCGCCCTGCTCTACTGGATCTACACGAAGTTCGATCAGGCGAACCAGTGGGAGCCCCGGCTGTGGGAGCCGTTCACCCGGTCGGCCACCTGGACCCAGTTCATCCTGCCGGGGCTGTGGGCCACTTTGAAGGCGGCTGGCGTCGGCATGGCGCTGTCGCTCGCCTTCGGCGTCGTCTTCGCCTTCGGCCGGCTCTCCGACCGCTGGTGGATCAGCGTGCCGGCCGGCATGGTGGTGGAGTTCTTCCGCGCCGTCCCGCTGCTGCTGATGATCTTCTTCATCTTCTACGGCGTGCCGTTCCTCATCCAGGGACCGGTGACCGCCTTCTGGGCCGTGGTGATCGGCCTGACCCTCTACAACGGCTCGGTGCTCGCCGAGGCGTTCCGGGCCGGCATCCGGGCCGTGCCCGGCGGGCAGTCCGAGGCGGCGTACGCGATCGGCATGCGCAAGAACCAGGTGATGCGGATCATCCTGCTCCCGCAGGCCGCCCGCGCCATGCTGCCGATCATCGTCAGCCAGTTGGTGGTGCTGCTCAAGGACACCGCGCTCGGCTACATCGTGGCCTACCCGGAGCTGCTCCAGCGCGGTGTCAACGACCTCGCCGCCAACTACGGCAACATCATCGCCTGCGCGATCGTCGCCGCCGTCATCTACATCGTGATCAACTCGATGCTCACCTGGTTCGCCGGCTGGCTGGACCGGCGCACCGGTGCCCGGGCCTTCCGGGTACCGAAGCAGACCGCACCGGCCGGAGCGGCGGACTCCACCCCCGAGGGCGGCGCCACCGTCTCCGAGCCGCAGGGCTGAGCGGTGTCAAGGAAGGGCCCCTGCTCGACTCGTTGCGGCGAGCAGGGGCCCTTCCTTACGCCTAACGGGCGATCTCGGTGACCCTGGACTCGCGAACCACCGTCACCCGGATCTGCCCCGGATAGGTCAGCTCCTCCTCGACCTGCTTGGCCACGTCCCGGGCCAGCACCGCCGCACCGATGTCGTCGACGTCGTCGGGCTTGACCATCACCCGGATCTCCCGGCCCGCCTGCATCGCAAAGACCTTGTCCACCCCGACCTTGCCGGCGGCGATCTCCTCGATGCGTTCCAGCCGCTTGACGTACGCCTCCAGGCTCTCCCGCCGCGCTCCCGGCCGCCCGCCCGAGCAGGCGTCCGACGCCTGGGTCAGCACCGCCTCCACGGTCTGCGGCGGCACCTCGTTGTGGTGCGCCTCGATGGCGTGCACCACGTCCTCGCTCTCCCCGTACTTACGGGCCACGTCCGCGCCGATGATGGCGTGGCTGCCCTCCACCTCGTGCGTGAGCGCCTTGCCGATGTCGTGCAGGAACGCCGACCGCTTGATCAACGGCACGTCCAGCCGCAGCTCGGCCGCCATCACCCCGGCGATGTGCGCGGTCTCCACCAGGTGCTTGAGCACGTTCTGCCCGTACGACGTGCGGTAGCGCAACCGGCCCAGCAGGGTGACCAGCTCCGGGTGGATCTCGGTGATGCCGACCTCCACCAGGGCGTCCTCGGCGGCCCGGTGGCAGAGCTGGTCGACCTCCTGGCGGGCCAGCTCGTGCACCTCCTCGATGCGGTGCGGGTGGATCCGACCGTCCAGCACCAGCTTCTCCAGCGTCAACCGGCCCACCTCCCGGCGCACCGGGTCGAAGCAGGACAGCAGCACCGCCTCGGGAGTGTCGTCGATGATCAGGTTCACCCCGGTGACCGACTCGAAGGCGCGGATGTTGCGGCCCTCCCGGCCGATGATCCGACCCTTCATCTCGTCGCCCGGCAGGTGCAACACGCTGACCACGCTCTCGGCGGTCTGCTCGCTGGCCACCCGTTGGATGGCGTCGACCACGATGTGCCGGGCCCGCTGCTCGGCGGTCGACCTCGCGTCGGATTCGATGTCCCGGACCAGCAGCGCGGCCTCCCGCTTCGCCTGGCCCTCGATCGCCTCGACCAACTCGGCCCGCGCGGCGTCGGCGGTCAACCCGGCGACCCGCTCCAACTCACGTCGCCGCTGGTTCTCCACCTCGGCGAGATCGGCCTCCCGCTCGACAAGCGCCGCCTCACGGGCCGCCAGCGCCGCGTTGGCCGCGGTGAGCTGGCGTTCCCGCTCCGCGAGCCGCTCCACCTCCTCGGTGTGCAGCCGCTCCCGCTCGTCCATCCGGGTCGCCCGCCGCTCCACCTCGGCCGCCTGCTCCCGGGTGGTCGCGGCCAACACCGCAACCTCCCGTTCACCGCTGCGCCGGGCCGCCGTGCGCAACTGCTCGGCGTCCGCCTCGGCCTGCTTGTGCGCCCGTTCCAGCACCGTGTCCGCCTCGGCACGGGCGTCGTCGAGCACCCGACGCGCCTCCGCCCGGGCGGCCTTCGCCTCGGCCTTGGCCCCCGCCGCCTCGGCACGAGCCGCCGCAGCCGCCGACTTCGCCACATCGATTGTGCTGTTCACCTCGTCGGCGGCGGTACGCAGCGCGGCCAGCGACTGCTCCTGCCGATCCTTCTCCGCGACGTACGCCGGATCCTCCGGTGCCGGACGCGTCAGCAACCCCCGCATCATCCGCACCCCGAACAGCACCGCGCCGAGCACCACGAGGGTCAGCACCAGCACGGCGACCAGGATGACGACGTCGAAGGCGCTCACCGGTCGGCTCCGTCCGGACCGTCACCGGCCACCACGGCAACGGCAGGTGGACCGGAACTCTGCTCACCGTCGTCGCCGGCACCGGAATCCGCCGCGCCGGGAGCACCCGCCCCCGCGCTCATGCCGACGCCCCGTTCCGCCGCGCACCCTTGGCGGGCAGCGCCGAACAGAGCCTCACGGTCGGCCCGCTCCGCTCGCTCATGCCGGGACTCCGGTGAACCTGTGCCGCCTCGCCATGGCGCGCCTCCCCTGAACCGTCGCGCCGCAACAGCCTGCCGGGTGGGCACGCTCCTGCGACTCTGGACGCCCGACCGGAGCGCATGGCCGTGGGTTGGCTTCCTCCGCCGACGTCCTGACGGCCGTGGGCGGGCCGGGTGCAGTGTCACGCGAGCCCGGACCGGCCCGTCCGGAGCTGACGTACGCGGCCGAAGGTGCCGGCCAAAGTGATGCTGTTCTGTTACGGGATCTATGTTGTGCGCTTAGCCTGCGCTTGGTCGGGCAATGTGAGCCTTTATGGCGAGGCTAGGTCTCAACCGGCCTCCGGTCAAGAACAGATGATCAAACCACCCGGACGGAGAGAAGTTAACTCGTCACCCTCCGCCAATGAACACTCGGACGCCAGCGGGCAAAAAAGACGAACGACCAACACCGAGTTGACCTCATCGGGGCTGGTCACGTCACGGAGGCGGGCGTCGCACCCGCGCTCGTCGCATCGCCCACGGCTCCGGGCGAGATCACAATTGGTGAGACGGCACGACGGCACGAACGCGCGGTCAGCGGTCGATCTCACCCTCGGCGTCGGCGAGGGCGTCGGCGTCGATCTGCTCGGCGAACTCGGCCGCCTCGGCGCTCTGCGCGGCGATCGCGTCCTTCACCGCCCGGATCGCGACACCGGCCGGGTAGCCCTTGCGGGCCAGCATGCCGACCAGCCGCCGGAACACCGCGTCCGGCTCACCCCGGGCGGTCCGCAGCTTCCGCTCCACCAGCGCGCGGGCGGTCTCCGCCTCGGTGGTCTCGTCCAGCTCGTCCAACGCCTCGCTGGCCGTGTCGCCGTCCACGCCGCGCTGACGCAGCTCGTTGGCCAGTGCCCGGCGAGCCAGCCCACGGCCGGCGTGCCGGCTACTCACCCAGGCCCGGGCGAACGCGGCGTCGTCGATGATGCCGACCTCGTCGTACCGGTCGAGGACCTGAGCGGCGGTCTCCTCGGAGATGCCCCGCCGCGCCAACACGGTGGCCAGCTCGGCACGGGTACGCGGGCGCACCGCGAGCTGCCGCAGACAGATCTCCCGGGCCACCTCGGCCTCGTCACGAGGCGCGGCTGCCGCGGCACCGGATGCCGAGCCGCCGGCCCGTCGGGCGGAACCGGCCCGGCCCGACGCGTCCGACGGGTCATCCGGGTCGGCGGGGCCTCCGGCGGCGCGGCGGCCCCGCCGGGGACGTGGTGTGGCGTCACCCGCGCGGGGCGGGCTGGCATCCCAGCCCCGCCCCGTGCGGGCACGTCGTCCTGCCACGACTCAGGATCAGAAGTCGACCGGCGGCAGCTCCGGGCCACCGGCGGCGTCGCCCGCGCCGACCCCGACGCCGAGCTTCTCCAGGATCTTCTTCTCGATCTCGGCGGCCACGTCCGGGTTCTCCCGGAGGAACTCGCGGGCCTTCTCCTTGCCCTGGCCCAGCTGGTCGCCCTCGTAGGTGTACCAGGCACCGGACTTGCGGATGATCGACTGCTCGACACCGACGTCGATCAGCGAACCCTCACGAGAGATGCCCTTGCCGTACATGATGTCGAACTCGGCCTGCTTGAACGGGGACGCGACCTTGTTCTTCACAACCTTGACCCGGGTCCGGTTACCGACCACGTCGGTGCCGTCCTTCAGGCTCTCGATGCGCCGCACGTCGAGCCGGACCGAGGCGTAGAACTTCAACGCCCGACCACCCGTCGTCGTCTCGGGGCTGTTGTGCACCATGACGCCGTCGACGAAGTAGTTGTGGTTGCCCTCGACCTCGATGTCGAACCGGTTCATCGAGCGGGTCTTCGGCTTGACCCGGACATCGATGACCCGTGCCGGCACCGGCATCAGCTCCGCCGCGACGAACTGCGGCTCGACGGCGCACCGGCCCCGGAAGCGCGGCAGCAGCTTGGCCTCCATCGCCGCCGGCACGTAGGGAGCAACCAGTTCCTGGAACCTCGCCGACGACTCGGTGGTGAAGACGATCGACGCCGTCTGCCGGGCCCCCCGGGCGACCAGCTTCACGTCCATCCCGTACGCGTCGCGCAGATGCTCCACCAGACGGTCGCGGCTGCCCTCCGCCATCGCCTCGACGCAGATCTCGATCCGGCCGGAACCGCCGGCCGTACGCTCCTGCAGGCCCTTGGAGCGGACGGTGAAGCAACCGTCATCCATGTACCACACCGCGAGCGCCAGCGGAGTCAGCGCCTTGAGGTAGTCCCAGTTGAGGTGCTTCTTGCCGTCGCCCAGGTAGACCGCGCGCTGTAGCTCGCCCAACTCCGGCAGCGGAGTGAAATCGACGAAAGCCGCGCCCCGTGCGTCGGTGCGCCGGGAGTGGCCGATGTTGCCGAGCAGCGAGACCTTCCAGTCGAGGTAGTCGACCTGCTGTGCACCGTGGCCGAGCCGGAAGCGGACACCGGAGCGGTCCTGGCGGTTCGGCGACAGGGCGCCGTCGTCCATCAGCGAGCCGAGCACGACCTGCCACTGCTGGTCGCTCAGCCGGCGTGACTCGGCGAGCATCACCCGGTCACCGGCGATCAACTCACCCGCCTCCCGCCAGCCCCCCGGAGTGCGTACCAGGTGGTTGGCGGTGGCGGCGAACTGCGCCCGCCCGTTGCCGCCCGACTTGGCGACGGTGAACTGGAGGAACTGCTCCGCCGGGCCGTTGTTGAACCAGTTGGTGATCCGCTTCGGCTCCACCCGGTCGGTGTCCGGGTTGTAGGAGAGAACCTCGACGTTCATCCGCTGGTTGACGATCTTGCCGATCTTCTCCTGCGTGCCGTCGGCCAGCGTGACCCGGGTCGAGTACGACATGCACCCGAACATGACACCGATCTTCTCGCGGAGCTGGTTGATGAAGATCGCGGTGGTGCCGGTGTTGTTGAGCACGCCGGTGATCTTCCGCAGCGCCTGGCTCATCAGCCGGGCCTGGAGACCGACGTGACTGTCGCCCATCTCGCCCTCGATCTCGGCGCGCGGCACCAGCGCGGCGACCGAGTCGATCACGATGATGTCGATCGCGCCGGAGCGGACCAGCATGTCCGCGATCTCCAGCGCCTGCTCGCCGGTGTCCGGCTGGGAGACCAGCAGGGCGTCGGTGTCGACACCGAGGGCCCTGGCGTACTCCGGGTCGAGCGCGTGCTCGGCGTCGATGAAGGCGGCGATGCCGCCGGCCCGCTGGGCGTTGGCCACCGCGTGCAGGGCGACCGTGGTCTTACCGCTGCTCTCCGGGCCGTACACCTCGACGACCCGGCCACGGGGCAGACCGCCCACGCCGAGCGCCACGTCGAGCGCGATGGAGCCGGTCGGAATGACCGAGGTCTGGATGACCGGTCGCTCCCCCAGCCGCATCACCGAGCCCTTGCCGAACTGCTTGTCGATCTGAGCGAGAGCAAGGTCGAGCGCCTTCTCCCGGTCAGGTCCTGCCGCCATCGTTGCCACCCCTGCCTTCGCCGGCGTCTTTCCTGAGCTTCGCGTCACGCGGGACACGCTAGGCGCTGGGTCCGACAGAAAACCAGCCGACTGGCCGTGGCCTGTGGACGAGCACCTCGCTGTGGACAATAGCCGAACAGGTGTACGACTCGGCAAGAGACACGCGGAAGTAACGAATCGGCTGCTCAGCGTAGTCGGGTGGGGACCCGGTCGGGGTAGGCCGCGACCACGGCACGCCACACCACGTGCGTCTCCACGCCGGCCTTGAGGGCCTGCTCGATGGTCCGCCCACCGAGTTCCGACAACACCTGGTCGCTGGCGATGCTGGCCGCGTACGCGGGCCCGAACGCCTCGGCCAGGCGCGCCCAGAAGTCGGTCAGCCGCACGTGATCAGTCCTTCCTGTCCGGTGCACCCACCGGCACCGGACGCAACGCTAGCGCCAGCAGGGGTGCCACCGCGACCGCGGCGAGCAGGGTGAGCACGGGATAGCCCGCGAGTTGCATGACAAACCCGCTGAGTGCTCCGGCCAACGCGCCGGCCAGCCCCATGAGCAGGTCGGACAGCCCCTGGGCGCTGGGCCGCACCTCGTCCGGCACCGACTCCGACAGCAGGGTGGAGCCGGCCACCATGGTCGCCGACCAGCCGAGCCCGAGCAGGATCAGCCCGACGGTGAGCCGGGGCGTGTGGTGCCCGGCGGTGCCGGCGACCGCGCAGGCGGCCAGCAGCGTCGCGATGCCACCGAGGATCACCGGGCGGCGGCCGAACCGGTCGGCGAGCCAACCGACCACCGGTGCCAGCGCGTACATGCCGGCGATGTGCAGGCTCAGCACCAGCCCGACCACCGGCAGCACCTCGTCGACGGCGTAGTACTCCCGCAGGTGCACCGGGGTCATCGCCATCACCGCCACCATCACCAGGTGGCCCACTGCCACGGCGGACACGCCGAGCCGGGCGGCCGGTCGGGCGCGTACCACCGACCAGGCGGCGCGCATGCCTCCGCCGCGCCGGGCCGGCGCGGCCGGCGCCGGGATCGGGCTGGCCGGGGCGAGCGCGGACGCCGCCTGGGCCGGCTCGGCCGGTGCCGGTGGCGGACCGGGCGGGGTCGGCTCGGACGCGCCGGCCCGGGCCGCCGCGAGCCGGCGCGCGGTGAGCAGCGGGTCGGGCCGCAACCACAGCAGCAGTACGCCGGCGGCGAGCACGAACGCGACGGCGCTGAACGCGAACGGGCCGGACAGTGCCGGCAGCCCCCAGCCGCTGGTGGTCCGGTCGGCGAGGGCGGCGAAGTTCGGGGCGGCCACCGCGCCGATGGTGGTGGCCCAGACGATCAGCGACAGTTGCCGGGCGCGCCGGTCCGGTTCGGCGAGGTCGACCGCGGCGTAGCGGGCCTGGAGGTTGGCGGCGGAGCCGCCGCCGAACAGGAGCATGCCGAGGAAGAGCAGCGGAACCGACCGGGTCGCCGCGGCGAGCACGACGAGCGTCCCACCCACCGCCCCGACCAGGTACGCGACGGCCAGGCCGGGGCGGCGGCCGTGCCCGGTGATGATCCGGGTGACCGGGACGGCGAGCAGGGCCGCACCGACCACGGCGGCGCTCTGCGCCAGGCCGGCCACGGCGGTGCCGGCGATCTCGGCGGCGAGCAGGGCGCCGACGGCGATGCCGATGGTCACGCCGATGCCGCCGACGACCTGGGTGGTGAAGAGCAGCCGCAGGGTGCGCCGCTGGATGGGCGCGACGTCCGGGTGCGCCGGTGTGGTCGTCAGGTCAGTGGCCAACGGGAGGCTCCTTGGTAAGGGGTGACCATCCTTTCGCACCCGACCGACGGTCGGCAGCCCGGTTTTCGTCACAGCCCCAGGCCGCGGCCGATGATCTCCTTCATGATCTCCGTGGTGCCGCCGTAGATGGTCTGCACCCGGCTGTCCAGCCAGGCCCGCGCCACCGGGTACTCCGCCATGAAGCCGTAGCCGCCGTGCAACTGCACGCACCGGTCGGCGACCCGGTTCTGCAACTCCGTGGTCCACCACTTGGCCTTGGCCGCGTCGGTCACCGACAGCCGGCCGGCGTTGAACTCGGCCACGCAGTGGTTGACGAAGGTCCGCGCGATGGTGACCTCGGTGTCCAGCTCGGCGAGGAGGAACCGGTTGTGCTGGAACTTGCCGATCGGCCGGCCGAACGCCTCCCGGGTGCGGGCGTAGTCGAGGGTGAGGGCGAGCAGCCGTTCGGCCGCGGCGACCGCGGCGACCGCGATGCTGAGCCGTTCCCGGGGCAGGTTGGCCATCAGGTGGTAGAAGCCGTGGTTCTCGGTGCCGAGGAGGTTGGCGGCCGGCACCCGGCAGTCGTCGAAGAAGAGTTCGGCGGTGTCGTTGGCCTTCAGCCCGACCTTGGCCAGCCGGCGGCCCCGGCTGAAGCCGGCGGTCCCGGTCTCCACCGCGATCAGGCTCACGCCGTGGGCGCCCTCGTCGGCGGTACGGGCCACCACGATCACCAGGTCGGCCAGCTCACCGTTGGTGATGAACGTCTTCTGCCCGTTGAGCAGGTAGCTGTCGCCGTCGCGGACGGCGGTGGTGCGGACGCCGGCCAGGTCGGAGCCGGCGCCGGGTTCGCTCATGGCGATGGCGGTGACGAGGTCGCCGGAGCAGAACCGGGGCAGCCAGCGCTGGCGCTGCTCCTCGGTGGTCAGCTCGGTGAGGTACGGCGCGACCACGTCGTTGTGCAGGCCGAAGCCGAGCCCGGAGCAGCCCGAGTTGACGATCTCCTCGACCAGGACGGCGTTGTACCGGAAGTCCCGCTGTCCGCCGCCGCCGTAGGTCTCGTCGACGTCCGGCCCGAGCAGTCCGGCGGCACCGGCCTTCCGCCACACCTCGCGGTCGACGATGCCGTCGGCCTCCCAGCGGTCGTGGTGCGGCACGGCCTCGCGGTCCAGGAAGCGCCGGCACAGATCCCGGAACTCGTCGTGGTCGGGCTGGTAGAGGTGCTGCTGCATGGCGGCAAGTGTGGCACCGCTCATGCGGACCGCCCAGCGGCCTCCTCCGGTCGCTGCGGGCCTGCCAGGTCGTGCGGGTGGTGATCGCCGTTCAACCGTCGGCCGAGGCGGCCGGCCCTGACCAGCACCCAGCCGGCCCAACCGGCGAGCGGTGGCACGAACAGGGCGTACATGACCGGCCAGGCCCGCTCCACACCGCCGTGCCAGCCGAGCAGGATCAACCCGGCGAGCAGTGGCAGGCCCGTGACGAGCGCGAGCGCCGCGCCCCGGACGCGCCAGCGGAGGTACGCCGGCAGTTCGGCGCGGAGGCTCTCGTCCTCGGGTGGTTCACCCGTCCGCAGGGCGCGGTTCAGGGCCTGCTCGTCCGCGCGGCGCCGGTCGCGTTCGTGCTGGCGTCGGACCGCGTCCGGCACCGGCCCGGCGCCGGACGACGTCGGCTGCTTCGCGCGCGACTGTGGCTGGACCGACGCCCACAACCAGGCTGGCAGCAGGAACAGGACGAACATGGCACCGGCGAGCACCGCCTCGGCCCAGGGGTCGCGGAACAGCAGCCGGAACCCGACGGCGAGCGGAGTGGCGGCTGCCCACAGCACCACCGGCCGCAGGATCGGTGGGATGCGACGGAACGCCACCGGTCCGGTCCGATCACCTGCCATGGGCTGGTTCTACCCCGCCGGCATGGCGACCAATCTCCACTAGGGATGGTCGATGGCCAGGGTGGCTGGTCAGCCGGTCAGCGCGCGGGAGACGACGGTGAGGTCGGCGACCAGCCCGTCGTACGCCATGTCCTGGTTGTCGGCCCGGAGCACGGCGGACGGATGGATGGTGGCCAGCAGCTGGGCCGATGGTGCGTCGGCGGCGTGGCCGGCGTTGTCGACCGGCACCTGGTGGAAGTCCTCGGGGCGCTGGGCGGCGGCCGGCCAGGGCAGCAGCTCACCGCGCTGACGGGTGACCCGGAACGTCGGGCCGAGCAGCGCCTTCGCGGCGGTCGCCCCGAGTACCACGATCACTTCGGGGGCCAGCTGGGCGAACTCGGCGACCAGCCAGGGCCGGCAGGCGGTGATGTGCACCCGGTCGGGGGTCTGGTGGATGCGCCGCTTGCCGCGCAGCTCGAAGCGGAAGTGCTTGACCGCGTTGGTGAGGTAGATGTGTCCAGGGTCCAGGCCGGCGTCGTCGACCGCCTTGCGGAGCAGCCGACCGGCCGGGCCGACGAAGGGCAACCCCTTCTGGTCCTCCATGTCGCCGGGCTGCTCACCGACGAAGACCACCCGGGCACTGGCGTCGCCCCGGCCGAAGACGGTCTGTGTGGCGTCCCGGTACAGCTCGCAGCCCCGGCAGCCGGCGGCGGCCGCGCGCAGCTCGTCGAGGGTGTCGGCCTGCGGCGGAATGAACCGCTGTGCGCCGGGCGCGGTGTCGGTGTCGGCCATGGCGACTGTTCTACCCGGTTCGGTGCGGCCCACGCGAGCCAGCGACAAGGCAGCAACATCAGGGAGGTAGTTCCATCCTGAATCCGCTGGTCAGCAGGTCTTGACCCTTGGGCGGTGGTGGGTGATTGAGCAGGTCCACGAAGAGATGATCTCCGGGTTGATCGTTTGCCCAGCACCAGCGTGGCCTGCATGACATACAGGTGAGCCCTCGGCCAGGGTGTTCGGTCGTGACACACAAAAACCCGCCGGCCGAGGACTCGCCGCTTGTCTACCAGTCCCGTCTGCCGCTGTCCACGAAGACACTGACCACGGTCACCACCGCCATCCGCCGTCACCGAGCCCAGGTGCGCTCACGATGGCGCAAGCTACCCGACCACAGCGCAGCAGCGATCGTCCTCGCAGTGCTGCGTCACGACCAACGCCCGGTCGACCTGGCCGCCGCCAATGGCATCTCCGCCAACACCGTCCGCCGCTGGGTCAACCAGGTGATCACCACCCTCGCCGCCCAGATGCCCCGACTGTCCCGGATCCTGCGCCGCGCCCGCCACCACACACAGGTGGTCCTGCTCGACGGCACCCTGATCCCCGTCCAACGCCCCCGCGACCGACGCCGCCGCCACGCCCACTACAACGGCAAACACAAAACCTTCGGCCTGACAGTGCTCGCCATCACCGACCTGACCGGAAACCTGCTGTGGATCTCCGCCGCCTACCCCGGCCGCACCGCCGAGATCACCGCAGCCCGCCGACACCGCATCCCCGCCCACCTACGCCACCACGACCTGGCCGCCATCTGCGACCTCGGCTTCACCAACCTCGACGACCAACCCGGCCCCTACCCCGGCCTACGACCACGCCGCCAACCCCCCGGCCGACCCGACGACCACCCCACCATCATCACCGGCCGCCGACCCGCCCGCGCCCACCCACTGACCCGCTACCAACACGCCGTCAACAACCTCATCGCAGGCGAACGCGCCACCAACGAACACGGCTTCGCCGACCTGAAGAACTGGCGCATCCTCCACCAACTACGCGGCAACCACCGCCACGCCACCACCCTGCTCCGCGCCCTCACCGTCCTGACCCAAAGCCACATCACCCGCTAACAACCAAACGGGGCATGCCAAACGATCAACCAAAAGATCACCCACCCCGTAACCAGCCCACCCACCACCACCAACCCTACAGTCAAGACCCCCCTACCAGCCCAAACAGGATGGAACTACTTCAGGGAAGTTGCCGCCTCGAACCCGGTCAAGGCGGCAACAGCAGGGAAGTTGCTGCGGCCGCCTCCGCGCGTCAGCGTCCGTGTGCGGGGTGGGTCAGGCGGTGAAGTTCGGTGAAAGGGTGGGGCGGGCGGCGCGGGCGACCGTGTCGGCGAACGCCGGGATCTCCTCCTCGCGCAGGTCGCTGACGGTGATGCGCAGTCCGGGCGGGCCGGCGATCCGGTAGAGCGCGCCCGGCGCGACCACCCAGCCGGCGTCGCGCAGGACGGTCAGCGCGCTGGTCTCGTCGTCCACCGGTACCCAGACGTTGATGCCGGTGCGGCCGTGCGCGGGCAGGCCACTGGCGGTGAGGGCGGTGACCAGGGCGTGTCGCCGTCGTTCGTAACTCTGCGCCGCCCGGTCGACAAGGGCGGTCGTCTCCGGGTCCGCCCAGAGCGAGAGCACCAGGCGTTGCAGCACGGTGGAGACCCAGCCGGTGCCGACCCTCGCCCGGCCGGCCACCCGCGCCACCGTGGTCTCGTCCGCGGCCAGCACGGCCAGGCGCAGGTCGGGGCCGAAGGGCTTGCTGACCGAGCGGAGTAAGGCCCAGTGGGTGGTGGCTCCGGCGAGCGGGTGCAGCGGTACGCGGGCCAGTTCGGCGGCGTGGTCGTCCTCGATCAGCAGCAGGTCGGCCCGGCCGGCGAGCAGGGCGCGTAGGGCGTCGGCCCGGTCGGCGGAGATTGCCGCGCCGGTGGGATTCTGGGCTCGGCTGGTCACGATGACCGCTCGTGCTCCGGCGTCGAGGGCGGCGGCCACGCCCGCGACGATCGGCCCGTCGTCGTCGACGGGCATCCCGATCGGCCGTAACCCGAGGGCGGCCAGCAGGTCGAGCAGGCCGGCCCAGCCCGGATCCTCCACGGCGACCGCGTCACCGTGGCGCAGGTGCGCGTCGAGCAGGCGCTCGATGCCGTCCAGTGCGCCGCCGGTGAGGGTCAGCCCGGGCGCCGGTACCCCGTCGGCGGCCAGTCGAGCCCCGGCCGCCTCGGTCATCTCGGGCAGCACACCGAGGTCGGGGTAGCCCACCGGGTCGCCGACGGTGTCGGCGAGGGCGGCCAGGTGCCGGCGCAGCGGCGGCAGCAACCGCTGGTCGGGTTGACCTCGGGACAGGTCACGCTGGCCGGGTGCGGGCGGCGGGCGCAGCGCGGCTCGGCGGGCGGCGACCGGCGGTCGGGGGCGTACCCGGGTGCCGTGCCGGCCGGCGGTGACGACGAGTCCGCGACGGCGCAGCTCGGCGTAGGCCCGGGAGACGGTGGCGGGGCTGACGGCCAGGTCGGCGGCGAGCGTGCGCACCGGTGGCAGTGGGTCGCCGGGGGCGAGGGTGGCGTCGCGGATGGCGGATTCGATGCTGGCCGAAATCTCGACGGCCGTCGCTCCGGCAACCTGATAGCGTGCTGACACAAAGATGGGATTGTACTAGAACAAAGGTGGAGGCATGTACCCGCAGACCACCCGCACCACCGCCAGCCGTTCCCGGGACCGGATGAGCTACGACCGCGCCGCCGCGCACGCCGTGCTCGACGAGGCGTACCACTGCGCGCTCGGGTTCACCGTGGACGGTGAGCCCCGGGTGCTGCCCACGCTGCACGTGCGCATCGGGGACACGCTCTACCTGCACGGCTCCACCGGCAGCCGGCCGCTGCTCGCGGCCCGCGCCGACGGCCTTGCGGTGTGCGTCGCGGTCACCCTGCTCGACGGGCTGGTCTACGGGCGCTCCCAGTTCCACCACAGCGCCAATTACCGGTCGGTGGTCGCGCACGGCACCGCACAACCGGTCACCGACCAGATCGAGAAGGCCGACGTGCTGACCGCCCTGGTGGAGAAGGTCGGCACCGGCCGCGCGGCGGACAGCCGACCGCCGAGCCGGCGGGAGCTGGCCGAGACCGCCGTGCTGGCGTTGCCGCTGACGGAGGTGTCGCTGCGCACCCGCGCCGGCGGGGTACGCGACGACCCGGCCGATCTCGACCTGGCGCACTGGGCCGGGGTGGTGCCGCTGCGGCTGACCCCCGGCCGGCCGGAGCCGGACGCCGGGGTCACCGCGCCGCTGCCGACGTACCTGCGCCCGCGCCGCTCGCCCTGGCACGAGCCGGCGGCGCTGCGCGGCGCCCACGTGCTGCTGGAGCCGCTCGACCTGGCACACGCCGACGAGTTGTACGCCGCCACCGCCGACGCCGAGGTCTGGCGGCACCTCACCCGACCGCTGCCGACCGGGCCGGGGCAGGTTCGTGAGGTGATCACCGAGGCCCTCTCCGACCAGCACCGGGTCGCCTGGGTGCAACGGTGCGCGGTCACCGGCGCGGTGGTCGGCTCCACCTCGTACTACGAGATCGATCCGGCGCGTCGGTCGGTGACGATCGGACACACCATGCTCGGCCGGCCGTGGTGGCGTACCGGGATCAACACCGAGGCGAAGCTGCTGCTGCTCGCCCGCGCCTTCGAGGAACTCGACGCGGTGCGGGTGGTCTGGCACACCGACATCCGCAACGAGCGGTCGCAGCGCGCCATCGAGCGGCTCGGCGCGACCCGGGAGGGGGTGCTGCGGATGCACCGGTTGCGGCCGGACGGCTCGTGGCGGGACACCGTGCAGTATTCGATGACCGTCGACGAGTGGCCGAAAGCACAGGTCAGCCTGCGGGAAAGGCTTCGTGCCCAGCCCATGTCGGCCCGATGATGTCGGACGTGCTGGGAATCACCGACCTCTGGACGTACGTGCTGGGCACCGTGGCCATCGTGCTGCTGCCCGGCCCCAACTCGTTGTTCGTCCTCTCCACCGCCGCACGTCGTGGCGTCGGCGTCGGCTACCAGGCGGCGAGCGGCGTCTGGGTCGGTGACGCGATCCTGATGTTCCTCTCCGCAGCCGGAGTGGCGTCGCTGCTCAAGGCGTACCCGCCGATCTTCCTTGTGATCAAGTACGCGGGCGCGGCGTACCTGGGCTATGTGGGGTTGACCATGCTGCGCGGGGCGTGGCGACGCTGGCGGGACCGCAACGACCCGGCCACCCCGCGGTTGATCGACGCCGCGGAGCCGGCCGCGATGCGCAGCCCGTTCCGCAAGGCCCTGGTGATCAGTCTGCTCAACCCGAAGGCGATCCTGTTCTTCGTCTCGTTCTTCATCCAGTTCGTCGACCCGACCTATCCCTGGCCGGCGTTGTCGTTCCTGTTGCTCGGTCTGATCGCCCAGGTGACCAGCGCGCTCTACCTGACCGCGTTGATCTTCGCGGGCACCTTCCTGGCCGCCCAGTTCAGCCGGCGTCGCCGGCTGGCGGCCGGCGCGACGAGCGCGGTGGGTGCGCTCTTCCTCGGCTTCGGCCTCAAGCTCGCCCAGGGGTGAGTGGCGGCTGGGCGGCGACCTCACGTGCCACCGCCACCACCGCCGCCACCGCCCTCGCCGCCGCCGACACCCGCGCCGCCCGCGTCGCCACCAACTGTCGGGCCGGGCGGCAGCGGCCGGTCGGGTGGACGGCTGACGTGAGCCGACTCGGGGACGGGGGCTGACCAGTCGGCGTGGGCCGCGGCGGCGGCGTGCCGGTTGATCGCCTCGCGCAGCCACCCGTCGACGGTGCTCACCCAGTCCCGCTGGTCGACGCCGGCGTGCCAGATCCGGAACCGGCTGATGCTGGTGTGGGTGATTCCGGCCAGCGCCAGCCGCCGGTCGCACCAGAGGATCACCTCCAGGCCGGCGGAGTTGGTCACGAAGATCACCTCCAGCTCGGTGATCGGCCCGGCGTAGAGCGGACCGACCCAGAAGCCCCACCGTTGGTGCAGGGGCAGGGCCTGCGCCACGCCGGGTAGCCGGCCGTCGACCAGGCCGGACTGGCGGACGCGGAAGCCGAGCGTGTCCAGGGCGGCGAGGATGTGCTGCTGGGTCGGCAGCGGATGGACCAGAACCGGCACCATCGCCCCCTGGTCCAGGGTGGCGTCGACCGCCACCTCGGTACGCAGTCCCATCCGCAGGCTGAGCAACGGCACCCCACCCAGCGTGGTCACCGGCGTCTCCCACGGCACCGGGAACTCGAACGGGATCGACCGGGCCCGTCCGGCCCGCAGCACCATCGCGCCGGCCACCTGGGCCTGATGGAACTGCACCAGCCGGCGGGGAGCCTCCGGGTCGTCCGGCTCGACCGTGCTGACCAGGCCGAGCCGGACGTGCCGGACCGGTACGTCGACGGAGTCGGCGATGAGGTTCACCCGCCCCGGCAGGCGCAGGCCGGGACGGGTGCTCGGGTTGGCCAGCGCGGTCTGCACCGTCAGGCCCGTTCCGCCCGATCCCGGTGACACCCCCGTCAGCCGCACCCGTTACCCCTATCTGAGCCGGCGTACCGCGCGCGGGATCGGATCGGTCTCGTCGTCGAACTCCCCGATGACCTCCTCCAGCAGGTCCTCCAGCGCGACGAAGCCGACCGGCCGGGTGGGGCCGCCACCGTTGCGGACCAGGGCGAGTTGGGACTGGCGGGCCCGCATCACGGCCACCGCCTCGGTCACGGTGGCGGTGTCGGGCAGCGTGATGGCGTCGTTCATCAGGTCCGCCGCGGTGGCGTCGGGTCGACCGGCGGTGGCCCGCACCGCCTCCCGTACGTGCACCAGACCGCAGACGTCACCGGCGGCGTCCAGCACCGCCAGCCGGGACCGGCCGCTGTCCCGGCTGACCTGCTCGATGCGGTCCGCCGGATCGTCCCGGCGCACGGTCACCATCCGGTCGAACGGTTCCATCACCTGGGCGACCGTCGTGCCCTGCAACTCCAGCATGCTGGTGAGCAGTTCGTGCTGGGCGGCACCGAGCAGTCCGTGTTCCCGGGACTGTTCGAGCAGCATCCGCAGCTCGTCCGGGCCGTGCACCTGGGCCAACTGGTCCTGCGGGTTCACCTTCACCAGCCGCAGCATGGCGTTGGCCACCGCGTTGAGCACCGACAGCACCGGACGGGCCACCCGGGCGAAGGCCCGGAACGGCAGGGCCAACAGCAGCGCGGAGCGCTCCGGGTGGGTGATCGCCCAGGACTTCGGTGCCATCTCACCGACCACCAGGTGCAGGAAGGTGACCAGGCTCAGCGCGAAGATCAGCGCGATCACGTGGCTGGCGCCGTACGGCACGCCGACCGCGTGCAGCAGCGGGCTGAGCAGCCGCTCGATCGCCGGCTCGGCCAGGGCACCGAGGCCCAGCGTGCACAGGGTGATGCCGAGTTGCGCACCGGCCAGCATCAGCGACAGCTCACGTACCCCGTCGAGAGCGGCCCGGGCCGCCCGGCCACCGCCGGCCGCCGCCTGTTCCAGGCGGTACCGCTTGCTGGCCACCAGGGCGAACTCGGCGGCGACGAAGAAGCCGTTGAGCGCCAGCAGGACCACGGAGGTGATCAACGCGAATCCGGTGCTCATGCCGTCACCTCCGAATGCCCGTCGGTGACCTGGAGGCGGACCGAGTCGGCCACGTGCCGATCCACCGCGAGCACCTCGACCAGGGCGCGCGGCGGCACCTGGCCGTTCTCGCCGTCGGCCGGCAGGCTGATCTCCAGCCGGTCACCGACCTCGGGCACCCGGCCCAGCTCCCGCATGACCAGCCCGGAGAGGGTGTCGTACTCGGCCCCCTCGGGCAGGGCGATGCCGGTGCTGTCGGCGACCTCGTCGATGCGCCAGCGCGCGGGCACCACCCAGGAGCCGTCCTCCTGCCGCGTCGGGGCCCGCTCCGGCGGGTCGTCCTCGTCGCGGATCGGGCCGACCAGTTCCTCGGCGATGTCCTCGAGCGTGATGACCCCGGCGAAACCGCCGTACTCGTCGACCACGCAGGCGAGCTGGCGGTGCCCCGAGCGCAGCCGGTCCAGCACGGTGGGCAGCGGCAGTGTCTCGGGCACCAGCAGCGGCGGTACGGCGACCGCGCTGACCGGGGTGGCGGCCCGCTCGGCCGGTGGTACCTGGAGCACGTCGGCGATGCCGATCACGCCGACCAGGTCGTCGACGCCCTCCGCGCCGCGTACCGGGAAACGGGAGTGGCCGGTGTCGAGCAGCTCGACCACCCGGCTCACCGGCTCGTGTGCGCGCACGGTGTGCACGTCCACCCGGGGCACCATCGCCTCGCCGGCCGTCAGCTGCCGGAAGTCGAGCCCCCGGTCCAGCAGCTCCGACATGTCGGCGTCGAGATGTCCCTCCAGCCGGGACTCGGCGATGATCTGTTCCAGGTCCTCCGGGGTGGCGCCGCTGGGCAGTTCCTCGATCGGCTCGATGCCGACCCGCCGCAGCAGACGCACCGCGGACTTGTCGAAGAGCTTGATCAGCGGACCGGCCATGGCCAGGTAGATCAGGGTGGAGCGGGCCAGTGCCCGGGCGACCGGTTCGGGCCGGGCGATGGCCAGGTTCTTCGGGGCCAGCTCGCCCACGACCATCTGCACCACAGTGGCGATGACCAGGGCCAGCGCGACCGACAGCGGCAGGCTGACGCCGGTGGAGACACCGGCCACGCCGAGCAGCTCGGCCAGGCCGGCACCGAGGTAGGGCTCGGCGACGTAGCCGACGAGCAGGGCGGTCACGGTGATGCCGAGCTGTGCGCCGGAGAGCATGAACGACAGCCGCCCAGTGACCTCCAGGGCCCGGACGGACGCCTGGTCACCCTCGGCGGCGAGCTGCTTCAGCTTGCCGCGGTCGACCGCGACGTAGCCGAACTCCTGCGCGACGAAGTAACCCGTCGCGACGGTCAAGACAACGATCAGAAGAAGACCGACGAGGATCAACACGGGAGGTTCAGGGCTCCCGGGGTCGTCGGTGCGTGGGGATGCCGGGGCCTACCCGGCTGGCTACTGCTGCCCTCCTGGGCAGAAGAGTCGATCATGTGGTCATTCTACCGGCGGCGTGGCCCGGGCCGGGCGGGTGTGCTTACTCATTGTGTCCGCAGGGCGGGACGGCTCAGTGGTCGGCGAGTTCGTCGACGTCGAGCAGGTCCCGGTCCACCCGCCCGGCCCGGTACGCGGCCCGACCGATCATCTGGGCGGCGACCGGGGCGGTGGCCAGTTGGAAGAGCCCGACGAGAACGATCATGCCGAGGTCGGCCGGGCTGCGCAGCCGCAGACCCACCCCCAGCAGCAGGAGCAGCACACCGAGCACCTGCGGCTTGGTGGCCGCGTGCATGCGACTCAGCGTGTCCGGGAAGCGCAGCACCCCGATGGCGGCGGCCAGGCTCAACAGCGCACCGGTGACGAGGCTGACCGCGGCCAGCCAGTCCGCGACGGCGCCCGGTGTCACGACCGGTCCCGGACGGCGAAGCGGACCAGCGAGACGGATCCGACGAAGCCGAGCAGGGCGAGCACCACCAGCACCGGCAGGGTGGTGGCGTGCCGGTTGACCGCCGCCTCCGCGCCGACGGCGCCGACCATGGTGGCGAGCAGCATGTCGGCGGCGACGACCCGGTCCAGCAGCGTCGGACCCCGGTAGAGGCGGACGAGGGCGAGCAGCGCGGTCACCGACAGCAGGCTGGTGAGCACGACGGCGAGGAAGATCGTCACGGGAACTCCTTGTCCACTTCTCGGGTACGCGTCCGGCGTAGTTCGGCGGTCGAGCCGATCGCCGCGACGATCCGCCCTTCCACGGCGCGGACCTGGTCACGGCTGGCGTCGAGGGCGGCGGGGCCGCGTACGTCGAGCACGTGCACGTAGAGGATTCCGGCGTCCCGGTCCACCTCGATGATCAAGGTGCCGGGCACCAGGGAGAGCACCTCGGCGGTGAGGGCCAGGTTGAGGTCGGTGGGCACCCGCAGCCGCACGCCGATGATCGCCGAATGGGGCGTGTAGCCCGGTTGCACCGCGATCCGGGCGACGTGGGCGCTGGCCCGGACCAGCTCGACGACGAACCGGCCGCCGAAGGCCAGCAGACCCCGCGGCCGGAGCCGGCCGTGGAAGGTCACCGGCGGCAGCGGAAAGAACAGCAGCACCACGCCGGCGGTCAGCAGCCCACCGAGCAGGTTGCCCCAGGTGAACTCCCCCCAGAACAGGTTCCAGGCGAGCACCAGCCAGCCGTAGGCGATCAGTTGGTCACGCCACCGGCCGACCCGGGTCCGCCGGTCCGGAGCCGCCGGCGTGGTCATGACGTCCCGCCAGGCAGCACGGCACGCACGTACGGGGTGCGCTCGATCAGATCCGCCGCCGCCCGCCCGGTGAAGTCGAACAACGGTCCGGCCAGGAAGGTCAACGACACGCCGAGCACCACCAGGGCGACCGTGGCGCCGACCATCAGCGCGGGCAACGGAGCGGTCGGCGCGACCGTTTCGCAGGGCGAGCGCCAGAAGGCGATGTTCCACACCCGGCTCGCCACGTAGAGGGTGAGCAGGCTGGTCACGGCACCGACGGCCACCAGTGTCCAGGGCAGCGGACCGCCCACGGCGACGCCGGCCTGGAGCAGGCCGAGCTTGCCCAGGAAGCCGGAGAACGGCGGGATACCCGCCAGGTTCATCGCCGAGACGAAGAAGAGCACGCCCACCAGGGGCGCCAGTCGAGCCAGCCCGCCGAGGCGGCGCAGGTCGGTGCTGCCGGCCCGCTGCTCGACCAGTCCGGAGATCAGGAACAGGGTGGTCTGGATGGTGATGTGGTGGACCACGTAGAAGATGGCGCCGACCAGTCCGGCGACCGTGCTCAACCCCACTCCGAAGATCATGTAACCGATGTGACTGACGAGCGTGAACGACAGCAGTCGCTTGATGTCCGACTGGGCCACCGCGCCGAGGATGCCGACGAGCATGGTCAGGCCGGCCGCCACCATCAGCAGTTCCCCGGCCCGCTGGTCCGGGAAGAGCAGGGTCTGGGTCCGGATGATCGCGTACACGCCCACCTTGGTGAGCAGGCCGGCGAAGACCGCGGTGACCGGGGCCGGTGCCGTGGGATAGCTGTCGGGAAGCCAGGCCGACAACGGGAAGACCGCCGCCTTGATGCCGAAGGCCACCAGCAGCATCAGTTGCAGGCTCAGCCGTACGCCGCCCGGTAGCGCGTCCAGCCGCGCGGTGAGCTGTGCCAGGTTGAGCGTGCCGGTGGCCGCGTAGACCAGGCCCACCGAGATCAGGAAGATCATCGATGCCAGGACGTTTACCACGACGTAGGTGGAGCCGGTCCGGATGCGTGGCCCGGTGCCGTTGAGGGTGATCAGGACGAAGCTCGCGGCGAGCAGCATCTCGAAGCCGACGAAGAGGTTGAACAGGTCACCGGCGAGGAACGCGTTGCACACCCCGGCGGTCAGCACGAGGTAGGTGGGGTGGAAGATCGCCACCGGCGACCGCTCCCCGACCTCCGCCTGGCCCTGCCCGATCGAGTACAGCAGCACGCAGAGGGTCACCGCCGAGGAGACCACGAGCATCAGCGCGGCCAGTTGGTCGGCCACCAGCACGATGCCCACCGGCGCCGGCCAGCCGCCGAGCTGTACCACCAGCGGGCCCTGCCGGTACGCCTGGACCAGCAGGACGACCGCCACCACCAGGCTGGTGCTCAGGCAACCCACGCTCACCGTCCGCTGGGTCCACGGCCGGCCCGCCAGCAGCAGGGTCAGCGCGGCACCCAGCACGGGCAGCACCACCGGCAGCGGGACGAGCGTGTTCATCGCCGCCTCCGGTCCGGTCCGGTCGACGCGTACCGGCTCATCCCGGGCCCTCCTCGCGCGGTGGGGCGGGTGCGTCGACCTGCTGCGGATCGGCGGTCGGCGGCTCGCCGGTGAGATCGGCGGCGGAAACCTCCCGTTGGGCTCTCCGGCGGACGATCTGCCGGTCCTCTATGTCGTCGGGCACCTCGTCGTCGCCGCTGAGGTACCAGCTGCGGTAGCTGATTGCCAGCAGGAAGGCGGTGAAGCCGAAGGTGATCACGATGGCGGTGAGCACCATGGCCTGGGGCAGCGCGTCGCTCATCGCCGCCTCGTCACTGACGCCGACCACCGGCGCCTCGCCGGACCGGCCGCCGAAGACGATCAACAGGTTGACGCCGTTGCCGATCAGGATGACGCCGAGCAGGACCCGGCTCAGGCTGCGTTCCAGCAGCAGGGTCACGCCACAGCCGACGAGTACCCCGATCGTGATGAAGGAGACGAGGTTCGCTCCGGCGGCCCTCACCGTGCCTCCCCTCGCTGGCCGGCGAGCCCGCCCCCGGCCCCGCCGGCCGCCTCGATGTGCCGGTCCACCTCGGCGCCGAGGCTGCGCAGCACGTCCAGCGCCAGACCGATCACCACCAGGTAGACGCCGATGTCGAAGAAGAGGGACGTGACCAGGTAGAAGTGACCGACCAGGGGCAGCCAGAGGTCGACCGTGGTGCTCTCCAGCACGGTGCCGTCGGCGATCAGGGAGACCACGCCACTGCCGATCGAGAGCAGCAGGCCGGCACCGAGCACGGTGCCGGCACCGATCGGCGCCGCCTCGACCAACTCGTACCGGCCACCGGCGAGGTACCGCATGGTCAGCGCGAGGCTGGCCACCAGCCCTCCGGCGAAGCCACCGCCGGGCGCGTTGTGCCCGGAGAAGAGCAGGTAGAGCGAGAACAGGACCGCGGTGTGCGAGATCAGTCGGGTGACCACCTCCAGCACGATCGACCGTTGCCGTTCGTGCAGCGTCGCCCCGCCACGCAGCCAGACCGCCCGACCTGCGGGCGCCTCGTCCTCGGCGACCTCCCGACGCCGGGGACGGGGGCCGGTACGGGACCGGTGGAAGATCAGACTCGCCACTCCGGTGGCCGCCGCCACCAGTACCGCCATCTCCCCCAGCGTGTCCCAGGCGCGGATGTCCACCAGGGTCACGTTGACCACGTTGCGTCCGTGCCCCTCCTCGACCGCCAGGTGCGGGAACTCCTCGGAGATGGACCGGGCCTGCCGGGCCGCCGCGGCACCGACGGCCAGCGCGGCAACGGTCGTACCGACGATCACGCCGATCGTCCGCCGGATCCAGCGACTGCGCCGCAGCGGCCGGGTCGAGAACCGTTCGGGCAGTCGACGCAGCACCAGCACGAAGATCGCGATGGTCATCGTCTCCACGAGAAACTGGGTGAGCGCCAGGTCGGGCGCGCCGTAGAGCACGAACAGCATCGCGGTGCCGTAACCGGTCATGCCGACCAGCAGCATCGCGGTCAACCGTCGACGGGCACCCACGGCGAGCAGGGCGGCGACGCAGACCACCAGCAGCACCACCGGCTGCGCGGGAGTGGCCCACAGCTCCAGTGGCTGTTCCCAGGGCTCGATGAGGAGCACCGTCCCGCCCGGCACCGCGGCCAGCACGATCAGGATGAGGCCGAGATACTGCGGCAGCGATCCCCGCTGGGTGACGCTGGTGACGTCCAACGCGACCCGGTCGAAGCGGTGGGTGATCCACTCGTACCCCTGTTGGCCGGTGACCGGCCAGCGCAGCCGGGCCAGCACCGGGGCCAGCGGGCCGCGCAGCGCGAACAGCGCGGTGCCACCCACCAGCGCCAGCGCGGACAGGCCGAGCGCCGGGGTGAGCCCGTGCCACAGCGCCAGGTGTTTCCCGACGGCGCCGAAGAGTTCGGGATACGGGCGGAGCAGCTGGTCCAGCGCTCCCGCGGCGGGGCCCGCGACGAGCCCGACGACGGCCAGCAGGGCCGGTGGGGCCAGCAGCGACGGCGCGATCCGGCCCAGGTCGGTGGCGTCGGCGCCGGGACGGTCGGCGAACGCGCCCCAGATGAACCTGATGCTGTACGCGACGGTGAGCACGGTGCCGACGACGAGCACCGCCAGCACCAGCGGCCGGTCGGCGAAGGCGGCGAACACGGCCTCCTTGGCGACGAAGCCGAACAGCGGTGGCAGCCCGGCCATCGAGGCGGCCGCGAGCACGGCCACCCCGGTCAGCACCGGTGCGGTGCGCCGCAGCCCGGACAACTCGCGCAGGTCACGGGTCCCGGCGCCATGGTCGATCACGCCGACCACGAGGAACAGCGCCGCCTTGAACAACGCGTGGGCGAGCAGCATGGCGACACCGGCGAGCGCGGCGTCCGCGGTGCCCACCCCGACGACCACCGTCAGCAGTCCGAGCTGGCTGACCGTGCCGTGGGCGAGCAGCAGCTTCAGGTCGGTCTGCCGCAGTGCCGCCCAGCCACCCACCAGCATGGTGGCCAGGCCGGCGACCAGCACCACCGGACGCCACGGACCGATCACGGCGAGCACCGGGGTGAGCAGGCCGAGCAGGTAGACGCCGGCCTTCACCATCGCCGCCGCGTGCAGGTACGCGCTGACCGGTGTCGGTGCGGCCATCGCCACCGGCAGCCACGAGGTGAACGGCAGCACCGCCGACTTCGACAGCGCACCGAGCAGGATCAGCAGTACCGCGACGACCAGGTACGCCCCACCGGGCAGCGGTTGCTGGGCCAGCTCGGACCAGCGGTAGGTGCCGGCGTGGTGACCGAGCATGAGGAACCCGACAAGCATGGCCAGGCCACCGAGGGTGGTCACGGTCAGCGCCTGGGCCGCGGCCCAACGGCTCGACCGCCGTTCGGTGCTGTGGCCGATCAGCAGGTACGAGAAGACGGTGGTGAGTTCCCAGCAGACGTAGAGCAGCAGCAGGTTGTCGGCGAGGACCAGCCCGAGCATCGCCCCGGCGAAGGCGACGAGCACCCCGGCGAACCGTGAGTTGCCGAGCGCGTCGGGCGGGAAGTACCGGGCGCTGTAGCCGAGCACCAACGCGCCCACCCCGCCCACCAGCAGGGTCATCAGCCAGGACAGGGTGGTCATCCGCAGCGCGAGATCCAACCCCAGTTCCGAAATCCACGGGTAGGTCTCGACGACCGCACCGCCACGCGTCACGTCGGGTGTGCGTACCAGTGCCCAGCCGAAGGCGGCCGCCGGCACCGACGCCAGCAGGTAACAGGCGCGCGGACCCCACCGGCGAACCAGCGGCGGCGCCACGACGGCCGCCACGAGGTGCAGGATCAGCAGTACGAGCACGCGCGCTCCCGGTCGAGGTGGCCGCGACGCCCCATGGGGGTTGGGGGTCTAGCAGCGATCAGACGACAGATCAGCGCGCTATGGATGCTTTTTCCGAGATAAAAACACTTTCGCCGTCAATGCGGCTGAAGGCGGGGAAAGACCGAATCAGCTGTGCGCGGCAACATCCGTCGTGGCGCTTCCGCCGCCACGCACCGGACGCCCCTCGACCACCAGGTCCGCCCGACCAAGTTGGGCCGCGGCCTTGTTGACCAGTCGCTGCGCGGCGGCCAGGGACCGCACGGACAGCAACCTCCCACGGCTTTCCCGACGCAGGACGAAGTAGTGCACGGCGGCCCGCACCTGGGCGCGGTCGGCCGCGCTGGCCTGCGCGGTGGACACGACGAGTTCGCGCAGGCAACTGGCGAGCCGCTCGGCCAACTCGAGATCCGCGCCGTGCAGCCCGGCACGCAGGGCCGTGACATGGCTGTCGACCTTGCGGATCAGGATGTCGGTGCCGGGGCCCGACCTCCGCTCCTCGACGGCCATCCCGCCCCCTCCACCGCTCACCACGACCCGGGTGAAGTTACTTTATGTTGCCTCGCCAGAGCAAGCAGTTAAGTAAGACTTAACGGATTCTCGGTGCAAGTAGCCTTAAACGCCTTAACACGACATAGCCGCCCCGACTCGCGGCGGATGAATGTCGGTGCCCGGGGGCAGGATGGGTGCGTGGCGGACACCAGCACGGCCTCCGGCGAGGGGGTGCTCTCCCGGTTCGGGCCGGCGACCCGGGAGTGGTTCGATGCGGCGTTCGCCGCACCTACGGCGGCGCAGGCCGGCGCCTGGAACGCGGTCGCCGCCGGCCGACACGCCTTGGTCGTGGCGCCCACCGGTTCCGGCAAGACCCTCGCGGCGTTCCTGTGGTCCCTCGACCGGCTCTCCCGCGAGACCGCGCCGGCCGATCCTCGGCGACGCTGCCGGGTGCTCTACGTCAGCCCGCTCAAGGCGCTCGCGGTCGACGTCGAACGCAACCTGCGCGCCCCGCTCACCGGCATCCGGCAGGCCGCCACCCGGCTCGCCCTGCCCCCGCCGGAGATCACCGTCGGGATGCGCACCGGCGACACCCCCGCCGACGAGCGGCGGGCCTTCGCCCGCACCCCGCCGGACATCCTCATCACCACGCCGGAGTCGCTGTTCCTGCTGCTCACCTCGGCCGCGCGGGACTCGCTGCGGGGTGTCGAGACCGTGATCGTCGACGAGGTGCACGCGGTCGCCGGCACCAAACGCGGCGCCCACCTGGCGCTCTCCCTGGAGCGGCTCGACCAGTTGCTGCCCGCCCCGGCACAGCGCATCGGGCTCTCCGCCACCGTCCGGCCGCTGGACGAGTGCGCCCGTTTCCTCGGCGGCGCCCGCCCGGTCGAGGTGGTGGCCCCGGCGACCGCCAAGACGATCGAGGTCAGCGTCCAGGTGCCGGTGGAGGACATGACCCGCCTCGACGAGCAGCCGCCGCCGGAGGACGATCTCGCCGGTCCACGCACGGCATCCATCTGGCCGGCCGTGGAGGAGCGGGTCTTCGCCCTGATCAGGGCGCACCGTTCGACGATCGTCTTCACCAACTCCCGACGCAGCGCCGAACGTCTCTGCGCCCGGCTCAACGAGTTGGCCGCCGACGGGACTGTTACGGCGACGTCACCCGCGACCGGCCCGGCGGCTCGGACACCTGCCGAGATGATGGCCCAGGCCGGCGCGGTGTCCGGTGCCCCGCCGGTGATCGCCCGGGCGCACCACGGCAGCGTCTCCCGGGAGGAGCGCCGGCAGATCGAGGAGGCGCTGAAGGCGGGCCGGTTGCCCGCGGTGGTGGCCACCTCCAGTCTCGAACTCGGCATCGACATGGGCGCGGTCGACCTGGTCGTGCAGATCGAGGCACCGCCGAGCGTGGCCGCCGGCCTGCAACGGGTCGGCCGGGCCGGGCACCAGGTCGGCGCGGTGTCGCGCGGGGTGGTCCTGCCCAAGCACCGCGGCGACCTGCTCTCCTGCGCGGTGGTCGCGGAGCGGATGGGCGAGGCGGCCATCGAGGAGCTGCGCCATCCCCGCAACCCGCTGGACGTGCTCGCCCAGCAGATCGTCGCGATGGTCGCGCTCGACGAGTGGCGGGTCGGCGACCTGGCGACCGTCGTCCGTCGGGCCGCGCCCTTCGCCGAGCTGCCCGACTCCGCGCTGCACGCCGTACTGGACATGCTCTCCGGCCGTTACCCGTCCACCGCCTTCGCCGAGCTTCGCCCCCGCCTGGTGTGGGATCGCGCCACCGACGTGCTGACCGGCCGTCCCGGCGCCCAACGGCTCGCGGTGACCAGCGGTGGCACCATCCCCGACCGGGGGCTGTTCGGCGTCTTCCTGGCCGGCGCGGAACGGGCCGCCCGGGTCGGCGAGCTGGACGAGGAGATGGTCTACGAGTCCCGGGTCGGAGACATCTTCCTGCTCGGTTCCTCCTCCTGGCGGATCGAGGAGATCACGCCCGACCGCGTGCTGGTCTCCCCGGCACCTGGGCAGGCGGCGAAGATGCCGTTCTGGAAGGGCGACCAGCCGGGCCGGCCGGTGGAACTGGGCCGGGCGATCGGCGCCCGGGTACGGGCCCTGCTCCGGCAGGACACCGAGCAGGCCACGGCCGCGCTGCGGGCCACCGGGTTGGACGACTGGGCCGCCGGGAACCTGCTGACCTACCTGCACGAGCAGCGGGCGGCGACCCGGGCCCTGCCGGACGACCGGACGGTGGTCGTCGAACGCTTCCGCGACGAGCTGGGTGACTGGCGACTGGCCGTGCACAGCGTCCTGGGCGCCCGGGTCAACGCACCGTGGGCGTTGGCCATCGGCCGCCGGCTCGCCGAGCGCTACGGGGTCGACGCGCAGGTGATGCCCGCCGACGACGGGATCGTGGTCCGGCTGCCGGACACCGCCGACACCCCGCCCGGCGCCGACGTGGTGGCCTTCGACCCGGAGGAGATCGCGCAGTTGGTGGAGGAGTCGGTGGGCACCTCGACGCTGTTCGCCGCGCGGTTCCGGGAGTGCGCCGCCCGGTCGCTGCTGCTGCCCCGCCGCGATCCGCGCCGCCGCCAGCCGCTCTGGCAGCAACGGCAACGCGCCGCCCAACTGCTCGACGTGGCCCGCGAGTACGCCGACTTCCCGGTCACCCTGGAGGCGGCGCGGGAGTGCCTGCAGGATGTCTTCGACCTGCCCGCCCTGACCGAGGTGATGCGTGACCTGGCCGGCCGCCGGGTGCGCCTGGTCGAGGTGGAGAGCGCCCGGCCGTCCCCGTTCGCCCGCTCGCTGCTGTTCGGCTACGTCGGTGCCTTCCTCTACGAGGGCGACGCGCCGCTGGCCGAACGCCGGGCCGCTGCCCTCACCCTGGATTCGGCCCTGCTCGGTGAGTTGCTGGGCCGGGTCGACCTGCGCGAGCTGCTCGACCCGGCGGTGCTCGCCGAGACCGAGCGGCAACTACGCTGGCTGACCCCGCAACGCCGGGCCCGCGATGCCGAGGACGTGATCGAACTGCTCCGGCAGCTCGGCGAGCTGAGCACCGCCGAGTTGGCCGAACGCGGAGTGCCCGAGGCGTGGCTCACCGACCTGGCCGCCGCCCGACGGGTGCTGCGGGTCCGCATCGCCGGGCAGGAACGCTGGGTCGGCGTCGAGGATGCCGGCCGGCTGCGGGACGCTCTCGGCGTGGCCCTGCCGGTCGGTGTCGCCGAGGCGTACCTCGAACCGGTTGCCGACCCGCTCGGCGACCTGGTGGCCCGGTACGCCCGCACCCACGCCCCGTTCACGGCCGCGAGCTGCGCGGCCCGGTTCGGGCTCGGGGTCTTCGTGGTCGAGCAGGCGCTGCGCCGGCTGGCCGCCCCCGGCCGGGTGGTCTCCGGCGAGTTCACCCCGGACACGGCCGGCACCCAGTGGTGCGACGCCGAGGTGCTGCGCCTGCTGCGCCGCCGTTCCCTCGCCGCGCTCCGCCGCGAGATCGAGCCGGTACCACCGCAGGCCCTGGCGACCTTCCTACCCCGCTGGCAGCAGGTCGGCTCCTCGGCGCGCGGGGTCGAGGCGGTGGCCGCGACGGTCGAGCAGTTGCAGGGTGCCTCGGTGCCCGCGTCGGCCTTGGAACGGCTGGTGCTGCCGGCCCGGGTCGCCGACTACTCCCCCGCCCAGCTCGACGAGCTGTGCGCCAGTGGCGAGGTGCTGTGGGCCGGCGCGGGGGCGATCTCCGGTGGGGACGGCTGGGTCAGCCTGGCGTACGCCGACTCGGCCGCGCTGCTGCTGCCGCCACCGGACGAGACCCTCGCGCGTACGCCCCTGCACGACGCGGTGCTGGACGCGCTCGACGCCGGGCAGGCCCTGTTCTTCCGGCCGCTGGCCGACCGGGTCGGCGCCACCGACGACGCCGAGCTGACCGCCGTCATCTGGGACCTGGTCTGGGCCGGCCACCTCAGCAACGACACCCTTGCTCCGCTGCGGGCGGTCCTCGGCGCCGGTGGCGCGCACCGCGCCCGCCCGACCGCCGCCCGCAGCCGTTACCGCCGACCGGGACGGGTGGCGCTGCCGAGTCGCGGTGGCCCGCCGACGGTGGCCGGACGCTGGTCCCGGCTGCCGGCGCGGGACACCGACCCGACCCGCCGCGCCGCCGCCCTCGCCGACGTCCTGTTGGAGCGGCACGGTGTGCTGACCCGGGGCGCGGTGGTGGCCGAGCAGGTGGCGGGCGGCTTCGCGGCGGTCTACCCGGTGCTCGCCGCGCTGGAGGAGCGCGGCGCGGCCCGGCGGGGATACTTCGTCGACGGGCTGGGCGCGGCGCAGTTCGCGGTGCCCGGCGCGGTGGACCGGATCCGCGCCGGTGCCGACCCACTCGACGGCGGCCGGCCTCGCGGCGGGGCCACGGTGGTGCTGGCCGCCACCGACCCGGCGAACCCGTACGGCGCGGCACTGCCCTGGCCGGAGCGGGCCGTCGACTCCGGTGACGCGGCATCGCCACCGACCAGCGGGCACCGGGCGGGTCGCAAGGCCGGGGCGCTGGTCGTGCTGGTCGAGGGTGGGTTGGCGCTCTACGTGGAGCGGGGTGGGCGGACGCTGCTCTCCTTCACCGACGACGTCGACGTGCTGGCCGCCGCCGGCAAGGCGCTCGCCGACGCCGTCCACTCCGGCGCGCTGGGCCCGATCTCGGTGGAACGCGCCGACGGCGAGTCCGTCGGCTCGTCGCCGCTGCGCGACGCCCTGACCGCCGCCGGCTTCCGCACCACCCCCCGCGGCCTCCGCCTCCGCCCCTGACCACCTCGTCACGGTGCGTCAGGCGGGGCAGGAAGAGAAAAGAGCAGGGTGGAGGGGTCAGCGAAGCTTGTCGAGGACCTTCTCGTAGCGGGGACGGTCGGCGGGCGGCGTTGGCGCCTCGAGGTAGTTGAGCACCACGGTGCCGCTGCGGTAGGCGGCTCCGCTCCACCGCTCGGCCAGGTCACCGGCGCTGCTCTCGTCGGGGAAGACGTAGACGGCCACGTGGTCGGTCACGACCAGTTCCGAGCAGCCCAGACCCAACCCGTCCGGTCCACAGTCGACGGAGCGGTCCCGGACGTTGGCCGCCTTGAGCCCGGCCGCCCGGAACGCCGCCACGACCTCCCGGCCGGTCGGTTCGCCGGCCTGGCGGGGCGGTAGCTCCACCGGCGGCGGGCTCGGTGGTCGCCGCTCGGTGGTGGCGTCGGCCTTCGGCGCGGCCGTACCCGGTCGCGATGGCGGCGGCGGCGCGACACCGCTCGGGGCGGTGTCACCCGGGGGCGCCGGGCTGGCAGCCGCGGTCGGCGCGGTCGCGGCCCCCGGTGCGGCCGGAGCCGCCGACGGGCCGCTGAGGGTCGGGGCCGGTCCGGCGGCCGGCGGCGCGTCCTGGTCGGCACCGCAGGCGGCCAGCGCCACGGTGGTCACGAGCACGACGACGGTGGGCAGCATCCGGTGACTCACCCACGCAGTCTGTCCAACCGGGACCGCCGCCGGCAGTGGCCGGTCGGTCAGCCACGGTGTCGGCTTTCCGGCATCGGAGCGCCCACCTCTCGACTCCGACAGACCGACGTGGTGCGGCAGCGGCGGCGCGGGTACGCCGCTACCGGGGATTGGCGGCGGAAGCGGCGGTCCCGCGCCGGCACCCTCCGCCGGGACGGCGGATACGGGCGTACGATCCGGTGCCGTGACCAGCAGCGCCGCCCGCGAGCCCCGGCCACCGGCCGAGGTCGTCTCGCTGACCACCGACTACGGCCTCGCCGACGGCTTCGTGGCGGCCTGCCACGGGGTGATCGCCCGCCTCGCGCCCGCGCTGCGGGTCATCGACGTGACCCACCTGGTGCCGCCGGGTGACGTCCGTCGGGGCGCGGCGGTGCTGGCCCAGACCGTGCCGCACCTGCCGCCCGGGGTGCACGTGGCGGTGGTCGACCCCGGGGTCGGTACGAGCCGGCGGGGTGTCGCCCTCGGCACGCCTGAGGGTCTGCTGGTCGGCCCGGACAATGGCCTGCTGCTGGACGCCGCCGCGGCGCTCGGCGGGGTGACCGGGGCGGTGGAGCTGACCAACCCGCGCTGGCTGGCCCCCCGGGTGTCGGCCACCTTCCACGGACGGGACGTCTTCGCCCCGGTCGCGGCCCGCCTGGCTCTCGGTGCCCCGCTGACCGACGCCGGCCCGGCGGTCGATCCGGCGACGCTGGTACGGCTGCCCGAACCGCTGGTCCGCCGGGTACCGGACGGGTTCGTCGCCGAGGTGCTGACGGTGGACCACTTCGGAAACGTCCAGTTGGCCGCCCCTGCCGAGCTGCTCGACCCCCTGCCGGCGCGGGTCCGGGTGTGCCCGGCGACCGAGCCGACCGCACCCGGCGCGGACGAGGACGCCCCGGCGGGCGTCGGCGGGTGGGAGCGGGAAGCGGTGCACGGGCGTACCTTCGGAGACGCCCCGGTCGGTGCCCTGGTGGCGCACGTCGACTCGACCGGCCGGGTCGCACTCTCCGTCAACGGTGGACACGCCGCCGAACTACTCGCGGTGGATCCGGGTACGCTGCTGCGGGTCCGGGGTTACGGCGTCGTGGGGGACGCTCCCGGACAACACGGATGAAGTGTCTACTGTGGAAAGCTGTCAAGGTGGATGATCGCTGGGTTCCCGCCGCTTGTCCCTGCTGCGCGTACCGGACCGGCGGTGGCACCTGCCCGGTCTGTTTCTGGACAGACGACGGTCAGGGCGACGCCGACGCGGACGTCGTACGCGGCGGGGCGAACGGGGACCTGAGCCTGTCGCACGCCCGCCTGAACTTCGCCGTCTACGGTGCCTGCCATCCCCGGTACCAGGAACTGGTGCGGACACCGAGGCCGGAGGAGATGCCCTGAATCGGCCGGGCACCCGCTGACGCGGCGAGCCGGGCCGGCCTGGGAGGACGCCGACCCGGCTCGGGGTGCCGGTCTCAGCAGACCGGCACCGACCCACCCCAGACCGTCGAGATGTACGCGTGGCTGACGAACTGCCCGCTGGCCAGGCGGTTCCACCGGTTGGTGGTGCGGTACGGGCCGACGATCGTCTGTCCGGTCACGTAGCACTGGATCGGCACGTTCGCGTACTGGGCGGCCAGGCCACGGGACTGGTAGCCGGTGCTCGGGCCGGAGCGCACGGTCAACGGCCCGTCACCGACCACCCCTCGCGGGCCGGTGCCGGTCCACAGGTACCCCACGTCGACCCAGGCGTTCGTGGACAGTTGCAACCCGTCCCAGAACGTCCCGTCGGCGAGGTCGATGCCGGCCGGGTTGAGCACCACCCGACCGAACTGGTCCCGCCCGCCGTTGTAGCCGTCCTGGTACGCGGCCTGCGCCTGCGGCCGGCCCTGCGGCAGTGCCTTCCAGTTCTCCCGCACCGCGCTGAGATTCCAGTAGTCGTCGCGGGTGTTCCACGGACCGACGTCCCAGACCGGGGCGTATTCGCACCGGCTGCCGGTGACGGTGCAGACCCGGACGGTGTAGTCGCCGGTGTTGCGTGGAGACAGCCCCCGACGCGACGGCAACGCGACGAAATGGTCCCGGGCGCGAACCGTGTGCCCGTTCGCGGTCAACTCGCCCACCAGTCCGACCCGGGTCGCGTACACCCGGTAGGTCAGACCGGGGGTGGCCGCGGTGGTGGCGGCGACGGTGTCGGCGGTGAGCCGGACGGCACGGACCTCGGTGCTGGCACCGGAGGGGCTGCCGGTCAACACCACCCGAGCCTGCACCCGGCGGACCGGCCGGTCGAAGACGGCCGCGGGCGCCGCGTCGCGCCATTCGGTCCAGCCGGCGGCCCGCCAGCCGCGGACCTGCACGGTCGCGGTGGCGCCGGCCCGGTCGACGATGGTGACCTGGGCACGGACCCGGGTGGCCGGGCGACTGAGGGTACGCGGTACGGCCACCAGCATGCCCTCGGCGACGGCGCTGCGTCGGGCGGGCACGCCGGGTGGCCGGGCGTCGGCCAGTCGCAGGCCGGCACGGGTGTGTCGCACGTTGACGTCGTCGGCGTCGACGACCGACAGCTCGGCGGTCCACCGGTCGGCCCGGCCGGCCGAGGAGGCGGCGTGGGGATGGAGGGCGAGGGCGAGGGCAGTGGCCAGGAGCGTGGCCAGGACGGCGTTGCGGGGATGATTCATCGGCATTCTCCTCAGAACTCCCCGATAGTGCCTATATCCGTAGATCGAACAGAAGCGTCATACAAATAGCGATACATGTGAATTGCGCTCGGGTGAGGGAGAATGGTGCCGTGCCCGAAGGTGACACCGTCTGGAACACCGCCCGCGTCCTGGAACGCGCGCTGGTCGGCGCCCGGCTGACCGGCAGCGACTTTCGGGTGCCCTCGCTGGCCACGACCGACCTCGCCGGATGGTCGGTACGCGACAGCGCGAGCCGGGGAAAACACCTGCTGCTCCGGCTGGACGCCCCGGCCGGCACCGGTGAGTCGCGCTGGACGCTGCACTCGCACCTGCGGATGGACGGCACCTGGCGGGCCTACCCGCCCGGGGAGCGGTGGACCGCCCGGCCGGCGCACCTGATCCGGGTGGTGCTGCGTGCCCCGGCCGCCACCGCCGTCGGCTATCACCTGCACGAGGTGGCCCTGGTGCCCACCGCCGACGAGGACCGCCTCGTCGGCCACCTCGGCCCCGACCTGCTCGGCGCCGACTGGGACCCCACCGAGGCCGCCCGTCGGCTCGCCAGCCACCCGGACACGCCGGTCGGTGTGGCCCTGCTCGACCAACGCATCCTGGCCGGCGTCGGCAACCTCTACAAGTGTGAGGTGCTGTTCCTGCGCGGGGTGCACCCGCGTACCCCCGTGCGGGACGTGCCCGACCTCACCGGTCTGGTGACCCTGGCGCAGAAGTTGCTGGCCGCGAACCGGGGCCGCTGGACGCAGAGCACCACCGGGGCGCTGGGGCGCGGCCGGACCAGCTACGTGTACGGCCGCCGGGCGCAGCCGTGCCGACGCTGCGGCACCGCCATCCGCAAGGAGGAGCTGGGCGACCGGGTCACCTACTGGTGTCCCACCTGCCAGCCCGGCGCGCCGGCCTGAGCCGGCACCACGCATCTTCCACGCGCCGGCCCGAGCCGGCACCACGCATCTTCCACGCGGCGGTCTGGGCAGGTCGGAGCCGGTGGACGGCCGGCCGCGCCAGCGGCGCGGAGTGGCGACAACGACACGCCGGCAGCTCGGCAGTTTGGCACGAATGGGGACTTCCTAACCGGCCACCACACGTCGCATGCTGCGGTTGAGGGCTCACGGAACGTCAGCACGCGGGCCCGGCCGCCACGTCGGGGTGACGGCCGGCGCGCCTCGATCACCGGGAGAGCCATGGCCGTGTTCCGCAGACTCCGGTCGACCTGGCTGGACCGCGCCGCCCGCACCGACCAGCCCGGCACGCCGAGCGCCGTGCCCGGCACCCGGACCGCCCCGGACACGGAGAACGGCACGCACCCCGGGGCCGACCGTGAGGTCCCGACGGCGGGGACCGCCGGCACCGCAAGTCCCGACGACACGGGCGCGGCGACGCGGACACCACCGGTGCCCGGCCAGCCGCATCCGGGAACGGCCCCGTCCCGGCCCGGGCCGGCGAGCCTGGACCCGGCGGCGGCCCCCCGCTACTTCGGCGCCGTGCCCAACCACGCCTACAGCCCGCTGCCCACGCTCGACGAGGACGGGCAGCCGGTGCCCGGCAGCGGGTTGCGCAAGTTCGTCGACCCGCTGCCCGGCCTCGGCCCACTGGGACGTACCCCGCACGGTGCCCACCTGCCGGTCGCCGTGCCCGACACGATCACCTATCCCGGTTGCGACTACTACGAGATCGGGCTCCAGGAATACACCCAACGGTTGCACCGGGACCTGCCGGCGACCCGGCTGCGCGGCTACCGCCAGCTGAATCTGGGTACCAACGCGGACGGGCACAACACCGTCGCCCCGCCACGGCGGCCCTGGCACCTCGGTCCGGTCGTGCTCGCCCGACGCGGCCGGCCGGTACGCGTCAAGTTCATCAACCAACTGCCCACCGGCGACCTCTTCCTACCGGTCGACCCGACCGTGCCCGGTGCCGGCCCGGGGCCCCTCGACGGGCCGGCACCCTACCCGCAGAACCGGGCCGTGCCGCATCTCTGCGGCGCGCTCACCGGCTGGATCAGCGCCGGCGGCCCCGGGCAGTGGATCACTCCGGCGGGCGAGATCACCCCCTATCCCACCGGTCCCGGCCTGGCCCACGTGCCGGACATGCCCCATCCGGGGCAGGGTGCGACCACCCGCTACTACCCGAACGACCAGAGCGGCCGGCTGCTCTGGTTCCACGACAACACCGTCGGGCTCTCCCGGCTGACCGTCTACTCCGGCCAGCTCGCGCTCTACCTGCTCACCGACGACGCGCAGGAGCGGTTGATCGCCGACGGCACGCTGCCGTCCGAGCAGTTGCCGCTGGTCTTCGAGGACAAGACGTTCGTGCCGGACGACGCCCAGCTCGCCGCCCAGGACCCGACCTGGGATCGGGACCGGTGGGGTTCCCGCGGCGCCCTCTGGCACCCGCACGTCTACCAGGTCCGCCAGAACCCCTACCGGCGCGACGGCATCAACCCGACCGGCCGGTGGGACTACGGGCCCTGGTCGCGTACCGCCCACGCCGGCCCCGACGCCTCCGCCGCCTGCGTGCCCAACCCGCATCACGACCCGGTCACCTCGCCGGATGAGCCGCCGGAGAGCCCGGGCGTGCCGCAGCCGAGCGCGGTGCCCGCCAGCTACGGCGACACGGTCCTGGTGAACGGTGTCGCGTACCCGTACCTGGAGGTGCAGCCGACGGTCCACCGGTGGCGCATCCTCAACGCCTGCACCGACCGCTGGCTCAATCTGCAGCTGTACCGGGCCGCCTCGGACACGCCGATGTGGACGCCGGACGGAAGCCTCGCCGACGCCGACGCCGGTGAGGTGCCGATGGTCGACGCGGTGCGCGCCCCGGGCCGGCCGGCGGGCTGGCCCACCGACGGGCGGCCCGGCGGCGTGCCGGACCCGACGGCGGCCGGCCCGGAGATGATCCGGATCGGCAACGAGGGCGGCCTGCTGCCGGCACCCGTGGTCGTGCCGAACCGACCGATCGGCTTCCGCCACGACCGACGCGACCCGACCGTGCTCAACGTCGACGGCCACGCGCTGCTGCTCGCCCCCGGCGAGCGGGCCGACGTGCTGGTCGACTTCGCCGCCGTCGACCCCGGCACCACCCTGATCCTCTACAACGACTGCCCCGTCCCGCTGCCCTGCTTCGACCCCCGCTACGACCACCACACCGGCGGCACCGACCGGACCGCCGAGGGCGGTGCGCCGCCGACCGTGCCCGGGTACGGTCCGAACACCCGTACCCTGTTGCAGCTGCGGGTGACGGGCACTCCGGCCCCGCCGTACGACCTCGACCGGCTGCGGGACCGCCTGCCCGCCGCGTACGCGGCCAGCCAGCGTCCCCCGGTCGTGCCGCAACCGGCGTACGACCCCTGCTTCGGCACCACGAGTACGGCGACCCGGATTCCGGTCCACGCCAGCACCGTCGAGTTCACCCCGCCCGGCGGGGCACCGGTGCGCCTGCCGCTGACCGTGCGGTCCGTGTGCCAGGTCTTCGAACCCGAGTACGGCAGGCTCGCCGGCCGCCTCGGCGTGGCCCACCCGCACGGCGGACCGCGCGGCGCGGCGACCCTGCCGCTCGGTCCCACCGACCCGGCAACCGAGGTGGTGTACGCCAGCGACCCGGCCCTGGCGATCGGCACACCGGGCGACGGCAGTCAGCTCTGGCGGGTACGCGGCTGCGGACGGCAGAGCCATCCGGTGCGGTTCGACGGCCTGGACGTGCAGGTGATCGGCCGGGTCGGCCGCGACGGCAGGATCCGGCCACCGCACCCCGGCGAACTCGGCTGGAAGCAGGTGGTGCGCGTCGATCCCGGTGAGGACGTGCTGCTCGCGCTGCGACCCGAGGCACCGCCGCTACCGTTCAAGATCGGCGACAGCGTGCGGCTGCTCGATCCGAGCCGACCGGCCGGCGCCCGGCTCGACTCCACCCCGGTCAGTCCCGTCGACGGGCGACCCGCGTCGGTGGTCAACCAGCTGGTGAACCTCGGCTGGGAGTACCGCTGGGGCAGCGCGGCGGCCGGCCATCGCGATCTGGGCATGAGCCGCCCGCTCGTGGTCCGGGTCTCGCCCCGGGCACCGACCGGGCTCACCGCCGCGCCGGCCCCGGGCTCGGCCACCGCGCTGCCAGCGATCACCCTCGCCTGGACCGGCAACGGCAGCCGCCCCCCGGCCACCAGCCACCTGCTGCACCGGGCCACCGACGCGACCTTCACCAACGGGCTGACCTGCATCACCGTCGCGGCCACCGCGACCCGGTACACCGACGCCACCGTCACCCCGGGCGTCACCTACCACTACCGGATCCGCGCCGAGAACGCAGCCAGCTGCTCCACCTGGTCCAACAGCGTTCCCGCGTCGGTACAGCTCACCGCGCCGGCCAAGCTGACCGGGACCGTTCCACCGGCCGCACCGCTGCGGGTGGCGCTGCGCTGGGCCAACAATTCCTTCGCCACCGGCATCGACGTGCAACGCGCCACCAACCCGACCTTCACCAGTGGGCCCGGCACCACCGCGATAGGCGTCGGCGACAGTCACCTGGACCCGGCGGTCGCGCCCGACACCACCTACTACTACCGGGTACGCACCACCTACCTGGGCGCCGCCTCACCCTGGTCCACCTTGGCGGCGGTGACCACTCCACCCGCGCCCGGCACGCCGACCTCGGTCAGCGTGGCCACCACCGCTCCCGGCCCGGACACCGCGACCGTGGTGCTCGGCTGGTCGGCCAGCACACCCGCCGGACAGGGTGCGGGCTTCACCGTGGAACGGGCCCTGGACCCGGCGTTCACCCGGGAACTGGCCACCTTCACCGTGACCGGTCGCGGCTTCACCAACACCGGCCTGGCCCGGGGCGTGACCTACCACTACCGGGTGCGCTCGTTCAACGTGGTCGGCGCCTCCCCGTACACCGGCCCCATCCCGGTCACCACCCCCGAGTAGGACGGGGGCGGTCAGCGCGACGGGGCGGGGCGGCCCACGGCGCGTAGTTCGGAGAGGGCGGAGGCGAAGCCGTGCAACAGGTCGGTCGCTTCGGTGAGGCGGGCGGCTGCGGGGTGTTCGGTTTCGGGGCGGCACTCCTCGGCGAGATAGCCGGCGGCGGCGGCGACCAGCCGCTCGTACGCTGTCACGCCCGTCTCCAACTGGCCGGTGAGCGCCCGGTGCGCCTCGGCCAGCGGCGGCTTCGCATCGGCCGGGGCGAGACGGGCCGCGCGTTCCACACTGGCGACCCGGTTGGCCAGCTCGCGCAGGGACTGTTCGGCGGCGGAGGCTTCGGCGACGGCCGGTTCGGCGAGACCGGTCAGCCGGCCGGCCATGGCTGCCATGGTCGCGGCGGCCCGGTCGAGCCGTTCCCACGGCTGGGCGGCGGCGGTGCCGCGCAGCGCGGTGCGGGAGCGGACCCGACGTACCTCGGCCAGCACGCCGGCACCGGCGGGAAGTCGTTCCACGGCGGCGACCAGGCGGGCGCGGTTACGGGCGGCCGCCTGGGCCGGGTCCAGCGGTGGTGGAGCGGGTTGGGCGGCGAGGGCGCGCAGGTCCACCCAGCGCCAGGTGGCCAGTGCGGTGGCCGCGCCCGCGGCGGCGGCCCACGCCGCGTCGGCCAGACCGATCCCGGCGTACGGGGTCAGCACCGCCGCCGCACCACTGAGCCCGCCGGCCAGGACGCTCCACCGGCGGGCGGAGCCGCGCAGCCTGCTCAGCCGGCGGAAATACCGGGTACGCTCGTCCGCTGCCACCGTCGCCTCCTCGATCCTCCGACTTAGCCGGCGATTCTGCGCTCAGCCGGCGGCCGTGGTGTCGCCGGTGCCGCGTTCGCGGCTCATGCTGGCGCGGATCTCGTCGAGCCGGGCCACCCCCGGGTCCGCGCTGGCCGGCTGCTCCTCGGCGGTGCCGCGGTCGGCGCCCGCGCCGAGCTGCTCACCGGCCATGCTGGCCCGGATCTGGTCCAGCCGGGCGGAGCCCGCCGAGTCCAGCGTCGCCTGCTGGATCTCCAGCATCCGGCCCTCGGTCGAGTTGCTGGCCAGCTCGGCGCGGCCCATGGCGTTGGCGTACCGACGTTCGATGCGCTCGCGTACCTCGTCGAGGGTGGGCGTGCTGCCGGGGGCGGTGAGCGCCGACATGGACTCCAGCGAGGCGGCGACGCTCTCCTGCATCTTGGCCTGCTCCAGCTGGCTGAGCAGCTTGGCGCGCTCGGCGAGCTTCTGCTGGAGGATCATGGAGTTGTTCTCCACCGCCCGGCGGGCCTGCCCGGCGGCGGCCAGCGCCTGGTCGTGCAGGGTCTTCAGGTCCTCCGCGGACTGTTCGGCGTTGACCAGCTGGGTGGCCAGGGTCTGTGCGGACTGCTCGTACCGCCCGGCCTCCGCCTCGTCACCCTTGGCCCGAGCCTGGTCGGCGAGAACCAGCGCCTGGCGGGCGTTGGCCTGCAACCGCTCGACGTCGGACATCTGCCGGGACAGTTTCATCTCCAGCTGCCGCTGGTTGCCGATCACCGCGGCGGCCTGCTGGACGAGCGCCTGGTGCTGCCGGTGCGCCTCGTCGATGGCCTGCTGGAGCTGCACCTTCGGGTCGGCGTGCTCGTCGATGCGGGCGCCGAAGAGCGCCATCAGGTACTTCCACCCCTTGACGAACGGGTTCGCCATCTCCGCGGTATCCCCTCAGTCACGTCGCTGCGCCTGCCCCACCTCCGGGCAACCGGCTCGGCTACCGGCGATGGTGGCTCCATCGTCCCAGCCGGGCGCCAACACGGCATCCGTACCGGCGGAAGGGGACGTCCGCGATCAACCCTACGCGGCGCAAGCTACCGCGACCATCGGCCACGAGGCTCAGGCGGCGCAGACCACGTCCCGGTCACTGCGGTCCGCGGGCCGGACCCGGGCACTGCGCAGCGTGGCCTTGAGCGGGGAGTCCTGGCGCACCGACACGGCGACGTTACCGTCCGAGGTGACCTGACGTACCCCCCGACCGGTGGCCTTGTGCACCGGCGCGGCGGCGACCGGCGTCGACTCGGTCGGCTCGTCCTGCACCGGCACCAGCACGCCCGGCATCTGTTCGGCGAGCGCGACCGTGTCGCTGACCTCGCGCAGCAGCTCGGAGAGGCGGGCACCCAGCGCGTCGCAGATCGCCGCGAGCAGTTCGCTCGAGGGTTCCTTCTGGCCACGTTCGATCTCGGAGAGGTAGCCCAGGCTCACGTTGGCTGCGGAGGAGACCTCGCGCAGCGTGCGGTGCTGCCCCTGCCGGCGCGCCCGTAGTGCGTCACCGATCACCCGGCGTAGCAGGACCATCGCACCTCCCCTGAGGGACACAGTTCGCCCGGCCGACCGGCCTGCGGGAGCACCGGCTGTCGGAGCTTTCCCGCAACCGTACCCGCTGTGCGCCGCCGCGACATCCCGCCCCGCCCGGTCATCCCACGGCCGCCGCTCACCGCCCGGTCGGTCCGGGGCGGCGCGGGCGTCCGGCCCGGCCGGTCCGACGGCACCTGGAGCCGCGGTCGGTGGTCCCGCGGGAATCGGCGGCGGCGCGGTCAGGCCGGGTACGGGGCGTCGATCCGGTCAGCCAGCAGGCGCAGGGCCTCGGTGACGGCGGCTCCCCGGACCTGGTCGCGCCCACCGTCGAGACGCAGTTCCCGCACCTCGGTGCCGCCCGGTCCGGCGACCGCGACGAAGACCAGACCGACGGGCTTGCCGTCCTGCGGTTCCGGGCCGGCCACCCCGGTGGTGGCCAGACCCCAGTCGGCGCCACAGCGCCGCCGCCCGCCCTCGGCGAGTGCCGTCGCCACGTCGGGATCGACCGGGCCGCGTTCGGCCAGCAGCTCCGCCGGCACGTCGGCCAGCCGCTGCTTCAGCTCGGTGGCGTAGACCACCAGGCCACCCCGGTAGACCGCGCTCGCCCCGGCGATCTCCACGACCGTTGCGGCCAACAGGCCTCCGGTCAGCGACTCGACGGTGGCGAACGTCTCCCGCCGATCGGCGAGCCGGTGCACCACACCGGCCGCCGCAGCGCCCATCGAACCCTCACCCTCGCGTACACCCATGATCTGCATCCTTCCCGGCGCCGGCGCGGTCTACCCGTCGCAACGCCGTTGCGCCGCTCACCCCTTGGCGCGGCGCAGCCGGGCGGCCTGGGCGATGTAGTCCAGCCCGGTGACGAGGGTGACCACGACCGCCGCGCCCATGATCCAGGGCCCGACCGGGGTGAGAGCGTCCGGCATCGGCCACAGGTACCAGGTGATGGCCAGCACCTGAAGCGCGGTCTTGATCTTTCCGCCCCGACTGGCGGCGATCACGCCGCGCCGGATCACCCAGAACCGCAGGACGGTGATGCCCAGCTCCCGGGCCAGGATGACCGCAGTCACCCACCAGGGCAGCCGGTCGTACCAGGACAGCAGCAGCAGGGCGGCACCGGTGAGCGCCTTGTCGGCGATCGGGTCGGCCACCTTTCCCACGGCGGTGACCAGCGCGAACCTGCGGGCGATCCACCCGTCGACCAGATCCGTCACCGAGGCCACGGCGAAGATCACGCAGGCGATGACCTGCCATCCGGCGTGGGTCATGCCCGACACCACCACCGAGGCGGCGAAGACCGGTACCAGCACCAGCCGCAGCGCGGTCAGGGCGTTGGCGGCGTTGACCACGGGTACCCGGGCCACCACCGGCACCGGAGGCGACTCCGTCGCCCCGGTCATCGAATCGCCCCGCTCGGGTGGCGCACCCGGCACCGCACCTCGTGCCCCCTCCGCCTCGTCCCAGCCCACCGTCACCGCGCCGCGCCGGGCGCGGCGGAGATCATCTCATCCGGCACGGCGAGCAGGTCGACGCCCTCGGTACCGGTCACCGTGGCCCGGACCAGGTCGCCGGGGCGCAGCGCGGCCAGGTCGACGCCGTCGCCGTCCGGGGCGACCAGGGTGGTCGACCCGTCCACCTCCGGCGCCTGGTGCGCCGCCCGTCCCTCGACGACCCCACCGTCCACCGAGTCGACGAGCACCTCCACCGTCGAGCCGAGGCGGTCCTCGGCCCGCTGCGAACACAGCTCGTCGGCGAGCGCGCTGAGCCTGTCGTACCGGCGTTTGATGGTGGCGGCGGAAACCTTGCCCGACAGTCCGGCGGCCTCCGTGCCGTCCTCGTCGCTGTAGTCGAAGACGCCGATCGCGTCGAGCCGGGCCTCGGTGAGGAACCGCACCAGTTCGTCGACGTCGCCCCGGGTCTCGCCGGGGAACCCGACGATGAAGTTGCTGCGTGCCCCGGCCTCCGGCGCGAGTCGCCGGGCGGCGGCGAGCAGCTCCAGGAACCGGTCGGTGGAGCCGAAACGACGCATCCGGCGCAGCACCGGCTCGCTGGAGTGCTGGAACGACAGGTCGAAGTAGGGTGCCACCCCCGGTGTGCCGGCGATCGCCTCGATCAGCCCGGGCCGGGTCTCGGCCGGCTGGAAGTAGCTGGCCCGGACTCGGACGATGCCCTCGACGGCGGCGAGCTGCGGCAACAGCTTCTCCAGCGCGCGCGGGTCACCCAGGTCCTTGCCGTAGGAGGTCGAGTTCTCACTGACCAGCACGAGTTCCCGGACGCCGCTCTTGGCCAGCCACTCGGCCTCGGCGAGCAGCTCGTCGGGGGTACGGGAGACGAAGGCGCCCCGGAAGGCGGGGATGGCGCAGAACGCGCAGCGCCGGTCGCAGCCACTGGCCAGCTTGAGCGAGGCCACCGGGCCGCTGTCCAACCGGCGACGCAGCACCGTACGCAGGTGCGCCGGGGTGTGCTCGTCGACGTCGGTGCCGCGACCGTGTCCCGGCAGGGAGACCGCGCTGTCGCGCCGGGCGACCGGGGTCAGCGGCAGCAGCTCGCGCCGGTCGCGGGGCGTGTGCGCGGCGACCTCCCGGCCGGCCACCACCGCGTCCAGCCGGGCGGCGATGTCGGGGTAGTCGTCGAAGCTGAGCACCGCCTGGGCCTCGGGAAGGCTGTCGGCCAGCTCCCGGCCGTACCGCTCGGCCATGCAGCCGGCGGCCACCACCTTCGCCCCCGTGTCGGCGGCGGCCAGCAGCGTCTGGATCGAATCCTGCTTGGCCTTCTCCACGAACCCGCAGGTGTTGACGACCACCACGTCGGCACCCTCGCCGTCGGTGGTCACCTGCCAGCCGTCGGCGTGCAGGCGGGCGGCCAGCTCCTCCGAGTCGACCTCGTTGCGGGCACAGCCCAGGGTCAGCAGCGCGACCCGGCGACCGTCGGGGGAAGGCGAGGAGGTGGCAGACACCATCCGAGGGTACCGGGCGACGGTGCCCGCACCGGCGACGGCGGTCGACGCCGGTGCGACTCAGACCGCCGTGGCGAGGATCCGGACCACGCGGTCGAGCAGGAAGACCTCGGTGCCGGCCAGACCGACCGAGCAGAAGACCGAGATCTGGTCCGCGCCGGTGCGGCCGGGTGCCGTGCCGGCCAGCACCGCGCCCAGGTCGCGCAACCGGGAGGCGTACGGCGGCAGCGCGGCGAGCATCGGCGGGGCGTACGACCGCGCCTGCGCCACCGAGTCGCTGGCCAGCACGGTGGCGGTGTCGAGCAGGTCGGTGCCGAACTCCGCGCGGTCCAGTTGCTTGAAGCCGACCGCGTTGACGTGCGTTCCGGGGCGCAGGTCGGCGGCGCTGAGCACCGGAGTCGGGCTGGTGGTGGCAAGCACCACGACGTCCCGGTCGCGTACCGCCTCCCGGGCGGTGTCCACCGCGCGGGCCGCGATGCCGAGTTCGGCCCGCACCCGGGCGGCGAACGCCTCCCGACGCGCGGCCGAGCGGCTGTGCACGGTCACCTCGTCCAGACGGCGCACGGCGGCGGTGGCCCAGACCTGGGTCCACGCCTGTCCACCAGCGCCGATCACGCCGACGGTGGCCGCGTCCGCGCGGGCCAAGGTGTCCACCGCCACCCCGCCCAGTGCGCCGGTGCGCCGCGAGCCGAGTTCCTCCCCCACGGCCACGGCCCGCACCGCGCCGGTCCGCCCGTCGTGCAGCACCACCACCTGCTCGGTCTCCGGGTGCCCGAACGTGTCGTACGCCCGGTACCCGTACCACTGCCCCACCAGGTGGCCGGCGGTGAGCACCATCCGGCCGGCGCCCAGCGGCGCGGCGGCCCGGGGCGGGGCCACGAGCCGTCCGTCGTGCGCGGCGAGCAGGGCCTGACGCATCGCGTCGACCGAGGTCGCCGCGTCCAGCGCGGCGGCGACCTCCGGATCGGAGATGAGCACGGTCACGCGTCCATGGTGCAGCTTGAAGCGGGCTTGAGGTACATCCGAGGTGATCCGTCTCACCCGGACCGCCGTCGAGGCGGTGCTACGGTCGATTTCGGCGGCCCGCGTGGCCACCCCGGACGAGTCGTGGGCGTACCCGGTCAGGCCAAGACGCCCCGGTGGCGAAACCGACTCGTCCCGGCCCCGGCGGCCGGGCCACTGCTGAAGAGGTGACCTGATGGCCTGGCTCGTGCTGGTGCTCTCCGGACTACTCGAAACGGCCTGGGCCATCGCCCTGGACCGCTCCGCCGGATTCACCCGACCCGTCGCCTCGGTGGTCTTCGTGATCACGCTGGTGCTGAGCATGGCCGGGCTGGCGTACGCGCTGCGGGAGATTCCGGTCGGCACCGGCTACGCGGTGTGGGTCGGCATCGGCGCGGTCGGCACCGCTGTCGTCGGCATGGTGGCGCTCAGCGAACCCGCCAACCTGCCCCGCCTGCTCAGTCTGCTGCTGGTGGTGGCCGGCGTGATCGGACTCAAGCTGTTTCACTGACCGGCGGGGGTGCGTGACGAGCGTCCGTAGTGGGTAGAGATCCGGACAGCAGACCTGAGACTCATCCCTTGGAGGAAGACATGGCCACCAGCACCGTCCGCTCGACCAGCGCCGCCCGCATCTGCACCATCGTGGGGTTCGTGTGCGCGGTCCTCGCGCTGCTGCTCAACCCGATCCTCTTCGGAGTCATCGGTCTGGTCCTCGGCGTCGTCGGCGCGGTGCTCGGTGACAAGCCGCTCGGCTGGTACGCCGCCGCGGCCAACGTGGTCGCCATGGTGCTGAGCATGCTGGTCCTCAGCGCTCTCTGACCACCGACTACTTCGATGGCCCGCCGCATCCCGCGGCGGGCCATCTCCGCATGACCGTTCCCGCCACGTAGAAGCCCGGCCGAGCACCGCTACGGACGGCAACATCGCTGATCGAACACGAACTGTAGCGCCAGCGGGGCAGCCAACCCTTACCCCTTCCACCGCTTTGCTCTGCTTCAACCAACGCAACGGGCTCTGAGCTGGGCCGATGAGAACGCATCCGCCGATGGCGGACAATCGACCGTTACCTTCGGTGACCGTTGCGTATATTGAAGCAGAGCAAAGGCGGCAGAGGGGTAGGTAGGTTTCCGGGCAGGAATTCACCTTGAGTAGTGAAGGTTGGTCAGGCGTGCTCGGCGATCAGGACCCAGTTGCCGTCGCTGGCCAGTGCCGTCGGCTCAGCCATCGCCACCCCGCAGCCCATCCAGGACCTCTTCCAGTTCGTCCGGCTTGACCAGCACATCACGCGCCTTGGAGCCCTCCGACGGGCCGACCACGCCCCGGGTCTCCATCAGGTCCATCAGCCGGCCCGCCTTCGCGAAGCCAACCCGCAACTTGCGTTGCAGCATCGAGGTCGAGCCGAACTGCGAGGTGACCACCAGTTCGACCGCCTGCACCAGCAGGTCCAGGTCGTCGCCAATGTCCTCGTCGATCTTCTTCTTGCTGTCCTGCGCGGGGGTCAGCACGTCCGGGCGGAACTCCGGCTCCCGCTGGTCCTTGCAGAACTTGACCACATCGTTGATCTCGCGCTCGGTGACCCAGGCACCCTGGATCCGCACCGGCTTCGAGGCGCCCATCGGCAGGAACAGCCCGTCGCCCCGGCCGAGCAGCTTCTCCGCGCCCGGCTGGTCGAGGATGACCCGGGAGTCGGCCAGCGACGAGGTGGCGAACGCCAGCCGGGACGGCACGTTGGCCTTGATCAGGCCGGTCACCACGTCGACCGAGGGCCGTTGGGTGGCGAGCACCAGGTGGATGCCGGCGGCCCGGGCGAGCTGGGTGATCCGCACGATCGAGTCCTCGACGTCGCGTGGAGCGACCATCATCAGGTCGGCCAACTCGTCCACGATCACCAACAGGTACGGGTACGGCCGCATCTCGCGCTCGCTGCCCGGCGGCGCCTTGATCTCGCCGTTGCGGACTTTCCGGTTGAAGTCGTCGATGTGCCGGACCCCGTTCGCGGCGAGGTCGTCGTAGCGCATGTCCATCTCACGGACGACCCACTCCAGCGAGTCGGCCGCCTTCTTGGCGTTGGTCACGATCGGGGTGACCAGGTGCGGGATGCCCTCGTAGCCGGTCATCTCGACCCGCTTCGGGTCGATCAGCAGCAGCCGCACCTCGTCCGGCGTCGCCCGGGTCAGAATGGACATGAGCAGGCTGTTCAGGCAGCTCGACTTACCGGCGCCGGTGGCCCCCGCGATCAGGATGTGCGGCATCTTCGCCAGGTTGGCCACCACGTAGCCGCCCTCGATGTCCTTGCCGAGGGCGACCACCATCGGATGGTGGTCGCTGGTGGCGGCGCGCGAACGCAGCACGTCACCCAGCGCCACGTTCTCCGGGTCGGTGTTCGGGATCTCCACACCCACCGCGCTCTTGCCCGGGATCGGGCTCAGGATGCGTACGTCGGGCGACTTCACCGCGTACGCGATGTTGCGGGAGAGCTGGGTGATCCGCTCGACCTTCACCCCGTGGCCCAGCTCGACCTCGTAGCGGGTCACCGTCGGCCCCCGGGTGAAGCCGGTGACCGCCGCGTCGACGTCGAACTGGTCGAAGACGCCGGTGAGCGCGGCGATCACCTCGTCGTTGGCCTTGCTGCGGGTCTTCGGGGCGGCCCCGCTGCCGAGCATGTTCGACGGGGGCAGCGTGTAGTCGCCGGCCAGACCGGTCAGCGCGAGCTGCTCGGCCCGGGTCGGCGCCGGCGAGTGCTCCGGCGGCTCGGCGGGCTTACGGCTGGCCGGCACCCGCGACGGCGCCTTGCGCGGCAGGACCATGGTCTCCTGCAGGTCCGCGCCGTCCAGGTCGTCGAACTCGTCCGGGTCCACCGGCGGGGGCACCCGCTTGGTGGGGCGCCGCCGGGTCGGCGTCGTCAACGCCTCCGCCGGCTCCGCCTCGTCCTGCCCGATCACCCCGCCGGCCAGCAGACCGAGCCGCTCGGGAATCTTGTTGATCGGAGTCGCGGTGACCACCAGCAGCCCGAACACCAGCAACAGGACCAGCAGCGGCACCGCCACCCAGGCGGTGACCGCGCGCTCCAGCACGCTGCCCACGCCCGCACCGATCAGGCCACCGGCGAAGTCCCGCTCCCCCGGGCCGGCCGGCTGCTGGCCGATGTGCAGCAGGGCCGCAGTGGAGACCAGCATGGAACCCCAGCCGACCAGCCCGCGCCCGCGGTGCTCGGGATCGCCGGGCTGCCGCATCAGCCGCCACGCACCGATGCCCAGCAGGACCGGCACCACGATGGAGATCGCCCCGAGGAAGAGCCGCACGGTGTCGGCCAGTCGGGCGCCGACCGGACCGGCCGCAGAGAACCAGATGGCACCCGCACCGAGCAGGGCGAGACCGATGAGCAGCAGGCCGGCGCCGTCGCGGCGGTGCTCCGGGTCGAGGTCGCGGGCCGAGGCGGCCTGCCGGCCGGCGGCGCGGACCACCCAGCCGACCCCGTGGGCCAGGCCCATCCACAGTGCCTGGACGGCCCGACCGACGTACGCGGCGAGGCCCGGCCCTCTCGCCGAGGTGCGGCGGCGCGCCGGCGTACGGGTGGTCTTCTTGGCCGGCTGACGGGCACGGCTGTTCGTGCCGCCACGCGGCGACGCGCCGCGCCGCCGACTCGCCTGAGGGGTACGGCCCGCCATAGCATCACCGTAACGGCGGGCCGGGTGATTGGCCGGTCATCCTGGTCGCTCCGCGTGTCGCAGCGCGGTCCCCGCCGCCTGCCGTGATATTCGCCTCGCGAGGGAGTGTCCGATGGGGTCGCCGGAATTCGAGGACCGTGCCGGCGACCCGTTGGCGGGTCATCCGTCGACGCTGCGGCCGTTGACGCGGGATCTCGTCGCCGCCGTGCTGACCCACCGCGGTCACACCGTGGCCGCCGACGCCGACGGCGCGCTCGTGGGCCGGTGGGCACAGGGGCACATCTGGTTCCTCCGCGCCGGAGACGCCGGGGAACTGCTCCAGGTGCGTACGGTCGCCGTCCACGCCTTCTCCGTCGAGGACGTGCCGTGGCTGCACGACTTCTGCAACACCTGGAACCGCGACCGGTTCTGGCCGAAGGCGTTCGTGCACGTCGACGACGCCGGCCGGGCCCGGGTCTGCGGCGAGGCCATCACGGACCTGGAACGCGGCGTCACGCCGCACCAGCTGGACCGGCTGCTCGACCGGGGCATCTCGGCCGGCTGCCGGCTGGCCGCCGAGGTCGGCCGGCTGGCGGGGACGGCGCACCCGTGACGGGGCCGGTCCCCGGCGCCCGCCGGAGCCGCAGCCGGACGCGAGGCACCGCCGGGCCGGCCGACGGCGTACGCGCCGATCAGCGAATCGCCGACGCCCTCGCCGACGCCCGCGACATGCCCGACGGCGAACTGCGCGTCGGCGAGTTGGCACGGGTCGCCGCCCTCGCCGAGGCGGACGGTGATCGGCACACGGCGCTGAACGCCTGGTGCGAGCTGGTCGAGACGCACCTGCGCGGCGGCGAGCGGTGGCGGCTGTTCGAGCCCGTGCAACGGTGCCTGCGCGCGGCGGAGACGGACGACGACACGCTGCGCCGCTACCGGCGGTACGCCGTCGAGGCGCTGCTCGGCACCCCTCGCATCGGCCTGGACCAGGCGTACGGCGTGCTGGAAGGGCTCGCCGTCGCAGGTGGCGAGGCGAACCCGGCGCTGGTGGCGCAGCTGAGGTGCCGGGTCGCCGACCACGTGGGCGACGAGCCTGCCGCCCGACGCTGGCTGGCCCGGTGGCGCGTCGCGACACCCGACCCGGCCGCCGGGTGCCCCGACTGCCTGCCGGTACGACAGGCGCGACTACTGGCCGGCTGGGGCGACTGGACGACGGCGCTCGACGTGCTCGATCCGCTGCTCGACGCGCCGGCCGGCTGCACCGCCCAACCGGAGGCGGCCCTGACCGCGGCGCTGCTGCCCTGGCTGCGGGCCGGCCGGCCGGAGCAGGCGGGCCACGCGCACGTGCGGGCGTACCGGCGGCACCGGGCGGAGCCCGACGGATTCGGCCACCTCGCCACCCACCTGCGTTTCTGTGCACTCGGTGGATACCTCGACCGCGGGATGGAGATCGTCGTCGAGCAGCTGCCCCGACTGGACGAACCGCACGAGGACCTGTCCGTGATGGAGTTCGCCGCGGCGGCCGCGCTGGTCTGCGGCCTGGCGGGCGAGGCGGACGCCGGCCGGACGGTACGCCGGTCGGCGTACCGTGGGCGACCGGCCGCCGAGATCACGGCGACTCAGCTCGGCGCCGAACTGCTCGCCGTCGCGACCACGCTGGCCGGCAGCTTCGACGCCCGCAACGGGACCGGGCACCAGTCCGGTCGGATGGCGGCCTGGCTGGCCGAGCGGCCACTCGCCCCGGCGGTACCGCTGCCCGCCGAGGAGGAGTTCGAGTCCGACGACGAGTTCGGGCCGGACGGCGGACCCGACGGCCGGACGGCGCCGCTCGGTCCTACCGCCGGGATGGCCATGGATGAGATCGGCGCGTTGACCGTGACCATGATCACCGAGGCGCTGGACCGGCGGGGTGACGACTACACCGTCGACCCCGCCGGCACGGTGCTGGGACGCTGGGGCGACGCGGTGATCCACTTCCGGCGGGCCGGGACGCGCCAGGACATCCTGCACGCCCGGGTGGTGGCCGGGCGTCGGCTGGCGGCGGACCGGCGCACCGAGGCGTACGCCTTCTGCAACGCCTGGAACCGGGACCGGCTGCTGCCCAAGGCGTACGCGCACGATCCGGGCGACGGTGAACTGGTGCTGGCCGGCGAGGTGACCACCGATCTGGCGTACGGTGTCGCCCCGGATCAGGTCGCGGTACTCGTCGACGCGGCGATCCGCACCGGCGTCGCGTACGCGGCGGCGGTCACCGCCCTGCCCTGATCCGACCCGGTCGGGCGCGTAACCGCACCCGACCGGGATCGGCCGATCAGCGCCGGCCGCTCAGGGCGCGGAAGTTCTGCGTGGTGAGCAGGGTCAGGTTGTTGCGCTGGAGGATCTCGTTGACCGGCTGGTAGAAGGTGGTGCCGCCGCGGACGCAGTCGCCGGAACCGCCGGAGGTCACCCCCTGCGCCTGGTTGCCCGAGATCCACGAGCCGCCGGAGTCACCGGGCTCGGCGCAGACGTTGGTCCGCACCAGGCCGCCCACCAGCCCTTCCGGATAGCGGACCGTGGCGTTACGGGCCTGCACCGTGCCGCACCGTACGCCCGTGGTGGAGCCGGAGCGGCAGATCGACGAGCCCACCGGCACCTCCTGCGAACCGGCCACCCGGGCCACCCCGCCGCGGAAGTCGGTCACCTCTGGCAGCACCCTGGTGTCGTTGTTGACCTGCACGAAGGCCCAGTCGTCACCGGGGAACGACGAGGCCCGGAAGACGCCCTGCGGTGCCCGGTCGGCACCGGTGGTGCGGGCACCGACCCGCCCGCAGTGGCCAGCGGTGACGAAGCCGCCGACCACCGCGAAGCCGACCGAGCAACGGCCGCTACCGATGAAGTAGGGCTCGCCGCCGCGTACGTCGGCGAAGAGCCGTGGCTGCTCCTCGGTGGCCATCCGCACCGCGGTTCGCGGCACACCGGCGCGGGCCACGAAACGCCACCCGGCGGCCTCGGCACCCGGCTCGGCGAGCACCACCACGCTGTTCGAGGCGACGTCGACGTACCAGCCGGAGACCTGCCGGGCCCGGGCGGCGGTACGGTCCATCCGGCTCTTGAGGGTGTCGAGCTGGCCGACCCCACGCTCGACCACCTTCGGCACCGCACCGGCGGCCCGGACCCGCTGCGCCTGGGCGGCGTCGGCGACCGCCACGTTGAGTACGCTGCCGTCGGCGCTGAGCCAGCTGCCGCCGTAGGTCGCGCCAAGGTCCGTCCGGAGCTGGTCGACCACTCCGGAGGCCCAGCGTTCGGTCTTCAGCCGGGCGGCCACCTGCGAGTCGTTCAGCCGCAGGTCCCGACGCATCGCCTCGACCACGTCCGGGTCGGCGCCCGCCACCGCCCCGCTGGTCGGTGCGCCGACCGGCGCGCCGCCGTCACCGGCGAACGACGGCAGGGCGACGGCCGCCGCCGCGCCCACGGCCGCCACCACGACACCGATGGCTGTCAATCGTCTGCGGTCCATCCGCCACGCTCCTCCCGGCCGGCGCGGTCACGCCTGCCGGCTCGGAGTACGGGCAAACCGCTCGAACGGTTGAACTCGCACGGCGACAAACCGATCTACTGACGCCGATGGGCCACCACCCGCCAGGTGTGGTGGCCCACCGGAGTCGGTCCGGTACGCCCGGTGTTCAGACCTCGACCACGGTAGGGACGATCATCGGGCGACGACGGTAGGCGTCGTTGACCCAGCGACCCACGGTGCGCCGGACGATCTGCTGAAGCTGGTGCGGGTCGGTGATCCCGTCCGCGGCGGCCCGGTTGAGCGCCTCGGTCACCAGCGGGATCACCGCGTTGAACGCTGCCGGGTCCTCGGAGAAGCCCTTGGCCGAGACGGTCGGACCGGCGACCACCTTGCCGGTGACCGAGTCCACCACGACGGTGGCGGCGATGAAGCCACCGTCACCGAGGATGCGCCGCTCGGTCAGCAGTGACTCGCTGACGTCGCCGACGGCCAGGCCGTCGACGTAGACGTACCGGCTCTTGACGCGACCCACCAGGCTGGCCCGCCCCTCCACCAGGTCGACCACGTCGCCGTCCTCGCAGAGCACCACCCGGTCCGCCGCCACGCCGGACTCGATGCCCAGCCGGGCATGGGCCCGCAGGTGCCGCCACTCGCCGTGCACCGGCATCAGGTTGCTGGGCCGGACCACGTTGAGCAGGTAGAGCAGTTCCCCGGCCGGGGCGTGTCCGGAGACGTGCACCTTCGCCACGTCCTTGTGCACCACCACCGCACCGGCCCGGGCCAGCCGGTTGATCACCCGGTAGACGGAGGTCTCGTTCCCCGGTACCAGCGACGAGGCGAGCACCACGGTGTCACCGGGCGCGATGGTGATGTGCCGGTGGTCGCCGCTGGCCATCCGACCCAGGGCGCTCATCGGCTCACCCTGCGAACCGGTGGACATCAGCACGATCTGCTCGGGCGGCATCGAGGTCGCCTCGTCGAGACCGACGACCAGGCCGGGCGGAATGTTCAGCAGGCCGAGATCCCGGGCGATGCCCATGTTGCGGACCATCGACCGGCCGATCAGGGCGACCTTGCGACCGTGCTCGGCGGCCGAGTCGAAGACCTGCTGCACCCGGTGCACGTGGGAGGCGAACGAGGCCACGATGATCCGACCCCGGGCCTTCGCGAAGATCGAGTCGAGGACCGGACCGATCTCCCGCTCGGGCGTGACGAAGCCCGGGATCTCCGCGTTCGTCGAGTCCGACAGCAGCAGGTCCACGCCCTCCGCGCCGAGCCGGGCGAAGCCCGCCAGGTCGGTGATGCGGCCGTCCAGCGGCAGCTGGTCCATCTTGAAGTCGCCGGTGTGTAGCACCAGCCCGGCCGGGGTCCGGATGGCCACCGCGAGCGCGTCGGGAATCGAGTGGTTCACGGCGAAGAACTCGCACTCGAACGGACCCAGCCGCTCCCGACCGCCCTCCCGCACCGTGAGCGTGTACGGCTGGATGCGCCGCTCGGCCAGCTTCGCCTCCACCAGCGCCAGGGTGAACTGCGAGCCGACCAGTGGGATGTCGGGCTTGTGGGCGAGCAGGTAGGGCACCGCGCCGATGTGATCCTCGTGACCGTGCGTCAGCACGATCGCCTGGATGTCGCCGAGCCGATCGAGGATCGGTCCGAAGTCCGGCAGGATCAGGTCGACACCGGGCTGTTCCACGTCCGGGAAGAGCACGCCGCAGTCGACGACCAGCAGCTTGCCGTCGTACTCGAAGACGGTCATGTTCCGGCCGATGGCGCCGAGCCCGCCGAGCGGAATGATCCGCAGTCCGCCCTCCGGCAGCGGCGGTGGAAGTTGGGCCTCCTCGTTGTGCGCCTCGGTCACGCGTTCACCTCATTCTGCGACGCCGTCACCCGACGGCCGTCGTATCGTTTGATCATTCAGGGAGCGGCAGGCCCGCCGCCGCGCAGTCAGCGCGCAGCTGGGCGATCTCGCCGTCGGTGGCGTCCACCAACGGTGGTCGGACCGGCCCGCCCGGCAGGCCCTGCACCGTCAGGCCGGCCTTGACCAGGATCACGCCCTGGGTACGGAAGATCCCGGTGAACAGCGGTAGCAGGCGGCGGTGCAGCGCCAGTGCGGTTCCCGTGTCCCCCGTGTCGAACGCCTCGATCATCCGCTTGGTCTCGGCGCCCGTGAAGTGCGTGGAGGTGCCCACCACGCCGACGCAGCCGACGGCCAGGGCGGGCAGGGTGAGCGAGTCCTCGCCGCTGTAGTACGCGAGCTCCGCCCGGCTGGTCACCCAGCTCGTCGCCGTCAGGTCGCCCTTGGCGTCCTTGACCGCGACGATCCGACCGTGCTCGGCCAGCTGGACCAGGGTCTCGGTCTCGATCGCCACACCGGAGCGGTGCGGGATGTCGTAGAGCATCACCGGCAGGCCGGTGGCGTCGGCCACCGCCGTGAAGTGGCGTAGCAGGCCGGTCTGTGGCGGCTTGTTGTAGTACGGCGTGACCACCAGCAGCCCGTGCGCGCCGGCCTTCTCCGCCGAGGTCGCCAGCTCGATGGTGTGCCGGGTGTCGTTGGTGCCGACCCCGGCCACCACCCGGGCCCGGTCGCCGACGGCCTCCACCACGGCCCGGATCAGCCGTTCCTTCTCGGCGTCGGTGGTGGTCGGCGACTCGCCGGTGGTGCCGTTGACCACCAACGCGTCGTTGCCCTGCTCGGTGACCAGATGATCCGCCAGCCGCGCCGCGCCGTCGAGGTCGAGCGCCCCGTCGGCGGTGAACGGGGTCACCATGGCCGTGAGCACCCGGCCGAACGGACGGGAGACCGTTCGGACCGGAGCGTCGAGGTGGTCGTGCGTCATGGTGACAACCTATCGGACGGCCGACGGCCGGCCACCGGGGAAGGGCGCACCACCCCCGGGCGGGCGGTCTCCCGCCGGGTCAGGACGCCTGGGCGTGCGGGCTCTGCGCCACCTCCGTGCCGTCGGGCAGCGTCGAGATGGTGAAGTCGGCGAAGACGTTCGGCGCGACCCGCTGCAACTGTCGCAGGCACTCCACCGCCAGCTCACGGATCTCCACGTCGGCGTGCTCGGTGGCGCGCATGCCGATGAAATGCCGCCAGGCCCGGTAGTTGCCGGTCACCACGATGCGGGTCTCGGTGGCGTTCGGCAGCACCGCGCGGGCCGCCTGGCGGGCCTGCTTGCGCCGCAGGGTCGGGTTCGTCACGTCGGCGAAGCGGCGCTCCAGCCCCTCCAGCAGATCGTTGTAGGCGCGCACACTGGCCTCGGCCGCCGCCACGAAGCGCTTGTGCAGCTCCGGGTCCTCGGCGATCACCGTCGGCTCCACCATGGCGGCGTCCCGCTCCGGCACGTACCGCTGCGACAACTGGGAGTACGAGAAGTGCCGGTGCCGGATCAGTTCATGGGTGAACGATCGGGACACGCCGGTGAAGTAGAAGCTCACCGAGCCGTGCTCCAGCACCGAAAGGTGCCCGACCTCCAGGATGTGCGCCAGGTAGCCGGCGTTCGTGGCGGTGGCCGGATTCGGCTTCTTCCAGCTCTGGTAGCAGGCCCGCCCGGCGAACTCCGCGAGCGCCTGCCCGCCGTCGGCGTCGGTCGACCAGGGCACGTCCTCCGGTGGATCGAAGTGTGTCCACGCGATCAGCTTGACCTGGGGCTGCACCATCTCCGGCATTCCTGGGACTGTAGCCGAGACCCACCGACGACCAGAAAACGCCGGTCCGGGCCGCTAGACGTAGAGGGCGGTGAACGGGGGCCAGGGCAGGTTGCGGACCACCGAGAAGGCCAGCCAGGCGGCGAGGAAGCCGCCGATCAGCTTCGGGCCGATGCGCAGCTCGGGCAGCCGCCAACCGAACGCCTGCCGACCGGCCCAGGCGACGAAGAGGTACGCCAGGAAGGGCAGCGCGAAGACGAAGAGGAAATGGTGCCGGGCGGCGGCCGGCAGATCGGCGTGCAGCACGTACCAGAGGGCGCGGGTGCCGCCGCACCCTGGGCAGTCCAGCCCGGTGGTCAGCTTGAGCAGGCAGGTCGGCAGGGCGTCGGGCGCGGAACGGGTGGGATCGCTGATCAGCGTGTACCCGATGCCGGCGGCGACACAGCCGACGGCGGCCAACGGCGCCACCCAGCGCGGTGTGCGGGCGTGCGCCCGTTGCACGAACCGGGTGAGCCGGTCGGACTCGACCACCGGATAACCGGCCGGGTAGCCAGCCGGCCAGTCGCCCTGCGGCGCCGCACCCGCCGGCCCACCGGACGGGTGACCGGCGTCCGGGCCACCATGGGCATGCTCGCCGTGCAGGTCGGGCCGCGGCTGGGCGTCCGGTCGGTCAACGCTCGTCACGGACCTCACCGTACACCGGCCACGCCCACCAGCGCGGCGGCCAGCGGCGCCGCGAGGTCACCGGCGGCGGGCGGAGCCACCGCGTCCAGGCCGAGCCAGCCGGCCAGGCGGTACAGCTCGGCGGCCAGGGCGATCGCCGTCTCCCCCGGGTCGACGCCCGGCTCCACCCAGGCTGCCGGCACCAGCAGCGCCCCGGCCTTGCGGTCCGCCTTCAGGTCGACCCGGGCGGTGAGGCGCTCGCCCTGACGGAACGGCAGCACGTAGTAGCCGTGCACGCGTTGCGGTGCGGGCACGTAGATCTCGATGCGGTAGCTGAAGCCGAACAGTCGCTCGGTGCGGGCGCGCTCCCAGACCAGCGGGTCGAAGGGGCTCACCAGGCCGTTGCCGCGTACCCAGCGGGGCAACCGGGCCTCGGCGTGCAACCAGGCCGGCTGCCGCCAGCCCTGCACCGTGACCGGTCGCAACTCCCCCGCCTCGACCAGCTCGGCGATGGCCTGCCGGGCACCGGCCACCGGCAGCCGGAAGTAGTCGCGCAGCTCCGGCTCCGCGGCCACCCCGAGCGACCGGGCCGCGATGCTCACCAGGGTGCGGTACGCCTCGGCGTCGCTCGGCGTGGGCGTGTCCAGCACCTGCGCCGGCAGCACCCGTTCGGGCAGGTCGTAGCGGCGGGCGAACGAGGTGGTGCGCTGGGCCGCGCACACCTCGCCGGCCCAGAAGAGGTACTCCAGGGCCTGCTTCACCGCCGACCAGTTCCACCCCCAGTTGCCGGTCTGGCGGGGTGCGTCGTGCTCGATCTCGGCCACGGTGAGCGGCCCCCGGGCGGCCACCTCGTCGCGTACCCAGGCGACCAGGGCGGGCTGCTCGGCGGCGATGCGACGCATCCCGCCCCAGGCGTCGGCGTGCGCCCGCGCCATCCGCCACCGCAGCGCCGGATGCAGGGCGACCGGCACCAACGACGCCTCGTGGCCCCAGTACTCGAACAGGTCGCGGGGGCGGCGGTAGGCGGCGGCGTCGAGCAGGGTGGTGGGATAGGGCCCGAGCCGGCTGTAGAGCGGCAGGTAGTGCGCCCGTTGCAGGACGTTCACCGAATCCATCTGGATCAACCCGATCCGGTCGAGCACCCGACGCAGGTGCCGGCGGGTGGGCGCCCCGGTGGGCGCCGGATCGGCGAAGCCCTGTGCGGCCAACGCGACGCGGCGGGCCTGGGCGAGCGAGAGCGATTCCGGAGCGGCCATCGCAGGCAGGCTACGGCAGGAGTACGACATCGGTGCGGACACTGGACCTGCCCACCCTGACGGCCTAGAACTAGTCCCATGCCCTGCATCCGCCGTGAGCAGCCCGACGACGCCGAGGCGGTGGCCCGGGTGCACGTGCGCGGCTGGCAGGCCGGCTACGCCGGGATCATGCCGGACGAGGTGCTCGACCGGCTCAACCCGGTCGCCTGGGCGCAACGCCGGCGGGCCCTCGGCACCGCCGATCCGGACCACCCCTTCACCACCCTGCTGGCCGAGGAGCACGGCACGCTCGTCGGCTTCACCACCTTCGGGCCGTACCGCAACAACCAGGATCGCGGCGACCTCGACCCGACGTACGGCGAGGTGGTGAGCCTCTACGTCACGCCCGAGAACTGGGGTGACGGCACCGCTCGGGCCCTGTTCGCGGCGGCCCGGTCGGGCCTGCGTGAGGCCGGCTGGGCGGAGTACCGGCTGTGGGTGCTGGCGGCCAACGACCGGGCCCGCCGGTTCTACGAGCGGGCCGGACTGTCACCGGACGGTGAGCGGTCGACCTATCCGGTGCCGTTGTCCGGCGGACGACCGGCGATCGAGCTTGTTGAACTGCGCTACACCGGCCGGCTCGACGGCAGCTGAGGCCGACGGCGACCGGGGCGCGACCCGGCGTACCGGCAGGAAGGCCAGCAGCGCCAGGCTGATCCAGACGTAGGTGTTGCCGAACAGGAAACCGTCGAGGCCGGTGAAGTCCTCCTCCCACGCCCAGACGATCCGGCTGGTCAGGAACGCGTACCCGACGGCCGCGCAGGCCAGCAGGACCCGGCGTCGGCCGCCCGGCGGGGCGGCCATGCCCCGGTCCACCAGCAGCAGCAGGCCCGGCAGCAGCCAGACCAGGTGATGCACCCAGGTGACCGGGCTGACCAGGCACATCACCGCGCCGGTCAGGGCCAGCCCGGTGGCCTCGTCGCCGACGGACGCCGCGACCCGGGACCGCCACGCCCAGAGCACCAGCGTCGCGGCGACCAGCAGCAGCCAGGCCAGCGTGCTGGGGCTCTCCGGGTCGAGTCGGGCCACCACGCCGCGCAGCGACTGGTTGGAGACGAAGGCCAGCTCACCGACCCGTCCGGTGTTCCACAGCGCGCTGGTCCAGAACTCCCGGGAGGCGTCCGGAAACAGCGCGGCGGCCAGCACGGTCGCGGCGGTCGCGGTGCCCGACGCGGTCACCGCGGCGCGCCACCGTCGGGTCACCAGCAGGTAGACGATGAAGATGCCCGGCGTGAGTTTGATCGCGGTGGCCAGGCCGATGCCGACCCCCGCCCATCTGTTGCCGCCCGGCAGCAGCCGGAGCAGGTCCACGGCCACCAGGAAGAGCAGCAGCGTGTTGACCTGGCCGAAGTTGATCGTCTCGCGCATCGGTTCGAAGGCGGCGACCAGACACAGCGCCACCGCGAAGGCGAACCAGCGGGTCCAACCGGCACGCCGGGACACCGGGTCCAGCAGCCACCAGATCAGCACCGCGCTGGTCAGCACCCCGGCGGCCACGCTGACCACGATCGCGGCGTGCCAGGACAGGTACGCCATCGGCAGCATCACCAGCGCGGCGAACGGTGGGTAGGTGAAGCCGTACTGGGTGCCGGGCTTGAGGTAGTCGTAGATCTCCCCGCCGTCGTGCACCCACCAGACCAGGGCACCCCGGTAGACCTGCAGGTCGAAGAAGCCGTGCCGGACGGCCGCCACGGACAGGAACCCGGCCACCGCGACGGCGAGGACGACGACCGCGGCGACCTGTCCCACCGTCCGCCTGGCACCCTGCGCCACCGTCGCCTCCCTCGCCCTGCGTAGGCTGTCGTGCCATGAGTCTCGGGTACGTCCGCCCGGCGCGTCCGGAGGACGCCGCCGAGATCGCCCGCATCCAGCTCGCCACCTGGCGGGTCGCCTACCGGCGACTGCTGCCCCGGGAGGTGCTGGACGGCCTCGACGAGGCGTCGCTGGCCGAACGCTGGGACGCCTCGGTGCGCCAGCCGCCGAGCGACACCCACCGGGTGCTGGTCGCCGTCGAACAGGCCGAGCAATCGTATCTGGTGGGCTTCGCCGCCTCCGGTCCGGCCGACGCCGAGGCGCTGGCCCCGAACGAACCGGCCGACGCGCTCGGCGCCGACGTGGTGGCGGTGACCGACCTGCTGGTCGAGCCCCGGTGGGGCCGGCGCGGGCACGGCTCCCGGCTGCTCGCCGCCAGCGTCGACCTGTGGCGGGAGTCCGGCTTCGACCGGGCGGTGGCGTGGGTGTTCGAGGGCGACCAGGCGTCCCGGAAGTTCCTCACCACCGCCGGCTGGGAGCCCGACGGCGCGGGTCGCGCGCTGGACGTCGACGACATGCTGGTCCCCCAGCTACGCCTGCACGTCGCCGTTCCCACCGAGCCACCCCAGGCCGGCTGAACGTCCCGTCCGGCCCGCCTCGGTCGCGCTCAGTCGAGCAGGTCGTCCAGGCCGAGGGTCAGGCCCGGGCGGTTGCGCACCGCGCGTACCGCGAGCAGCACGCCCGGCATGAACGAGACCCGGTCGTACGAGTCGTGCCGGATGGTCAGGGTCTCGCCGGTGGCGCCGAAGAGGACCTCCTGGTGGGCGACCAGTCCGGTGGCCCGCACGGCGTGCACCCGGACTCCGTCCACGTCGGCACCCCGGGCACCGGCGATCTCGTCCTTGGTGGCGTCCGGTGCCGGACCGAGGCCGGCCTCGGCGCGGGCCGCCGCGACCAGGCGGGCGGTGTGCATGGCGGTGCCGCTGGGCGCGTCGAGCTTGCGCGGATGGTGCTGCTCGATGATCTCGACCGACTCGAACCAGCGGGCGGCACGCGCGGCGAACTGCATCATCAGCACCGCGCCGAGACCGAAGTTGGGGGCGATCACCACGCCCACGTCGGGCCGGCCGGCCAACCAGCCGCGTACCTTCTCGATCCGCTGCTCGGTGAAGCCGCTGGTGCCGACCACCGCGTGGATCCCCTGGTCGATGCACCAGTGCAGGTTGTCCAGCACGACGTCGGGAGTGGTGAAGTCGACGAGCACCTCCGCGCCGGCCTCCGCGGCGTTCGCCAACCAGTCGTCCTGGTCGACCGTCGCGACCAGTGTCATGTCGGCGGCCGCCTCGACGGCCCGGCACACCTCGGCACCCATCCGGCCACCGGCGCCCAGCACGCCGACCCTGATCGACTCGGGGGCGGTCTTCTCCTGCTCGTCAGTCACGCGGCACAACCTATCCCAATCGGGACGCGGACACCCCGAGGGTGGTGCCCACCCGTTCGGCCGAAAAGGTCAGGCGCTGAAGTCCCGGCCGGCGAACGGGCCGACGACGGCGAGGGACATCGGCCGGTCCAGCAGTTCCGCGGCGAGGGCGTTGACGTCGTCGAGGGTGACCGCGTCGACCCGGTCGAGCAGCTCGTTGACCGGCACCAGATCCCCGTAGAGCAGCTCGCCCTTGGCCAGCCGGCTCATCCGGGAACCGGTGTCCTCCAGGCCGAGCACGAACGAACCCTTGCTCATCCCCTTGCCCCGGGCCAGTTCCGCCTCGGTGACGCCGTGCGCGGCGGTACGCGCCAACTCGGCCCGGGTCAGCTCCAGCACCTCGTCGACCCGGCTCGGGGCGCAGCCGGCGTAGACACCGAACAGGCCGCTGTCGGCGTACTGGCTCGCGTAGGAGTAGACGGAGTAGGCGAGGCCACGACGCTCCCGGATCTCCTGGAAGAGCCGGCTGGACATGCCCCCACCGAGCACGTTGTTCAGCACGCCGAGGGCGAAGCGACGCTCGTCGAGCCGATCGATGCCCGGGCAGCCCAGCACGATGTGCGCCTGCTCGGTCTCCTTCGCCTCCACCACGGTGGCGGCGGCCCGGGTGCGTACGCCCGGGGTGGCCGGCCGCTGCGGCGCGGGCGCCGCCGGATCGGTGTCCAGCGGAGTGCCCCGCAGCGCCTGGCGGACCAGCCGCACCACGGCGGTGTGGTCGAGGTTGCCGGCGGCGGCGATGACGATCTGCGGCGCCACGTAGCGCCGCCGGTAGAAGCTCTGGATCTGCCGGCGGGTCATCGGGGTGACCGTGTCGGCGGTGCCGGAGATCAGCCGGCCCAGCGGGTGGTCACCGTAGACGGCCTGGGCGAACAGGTCGTGCACCTCGTCGCCGGGCTCGTCGTCGTGCATGGCGATCTCCTCGAGGATCACGCCGCGTTCGGTCTCCACGTCGGCCGGCTCCAGCAGCGAGTCGGCGACCAGGTCGCACATGACGTCGATGGCCAGGGGCAGGTCCTCGTCCAGCACCCGGGCGTAGTAGCAGGTGTACTCCTTCGTGGTGAAGGCGTTGGTCTCGCCGCCCACGGCCTCGATGGCCGAGGAGATCTCCATCGCGTTCCGCTTGTGGGTGCCCTTGAACAGCAGGTGCTCCAGGAAGTGGGCGGCACCGGCCTGCGGACCGGTCTCGTCCCGCGAGCCGACCGCCACCCAGATGCCGAACGAGACGCTGCGCATGGCCGGGATCGCCTCGGTCAGCACCCGCAGCCCGTTGGGCAGCACCGTGCGGCGCACCGTGCCGCCCAGCGGATCGTCGCTCAGGGTCCGGGTCACCGCCCGGGTCGACCCACCGGCGGCCCGAGCGGTAGGGGTGGCCTGCCGGCCGGCGCGCGGCGTCGACCCCGGTCGGGTCCCGAGGAAAGACGAATGCCGGGTCCGGCTCACGGCCACCTGCTTCCAGTACGACGAGGGGATGGATGAGTTGACGAACGAACCGGCCGGGCGACGGTGTCGCCCGGCCGGTCAGCGGTTCACGTGTCAGCTGTGCCGGGTACGGCGTCGGGGACGGTTGTCGCCGCCACCCTCGCCACCTTCGCCACGCTCCGGCCCACGACCGCCCCGGTCGCCACCGCGGTCGCGGTCGCCCCGGTCACGCGGACCCCGGTCGCCACCCCGATCGCGGCTGGCGGGCCGCTCCTCACCGGTTGCGGCGGCCGGCGCCTCGGCGCCTTCCGGGCGGACCTTGTCCAGGTAGATCTTGCCGCGCTGGTCGATGTCGGCGATCTCCACCTCGACCCGGTCACCGACGTTGAGGAAGTCCTCGACCTTCTCGACCCGCTTGCCGTCACCCACCTTGGAGATGTGCAGCAGGCCGTCGCGACCCGGCAGCAGCGAGACGAACGCGCCGAACGGGGCGGTCTTCACCACCGTGCCGAGGAAGCGGTCGCCGACCTTGGGCAGGGTCGGGTTGGCGATCGCGTTGATCCGCTCGACCGCGGCCTGCGCCGACGGACCGTTCGTCGCGCCGACGTAGATGGTGCCGTCGTCCTCGATGGAGATCTCGGCGCCGGTCTCGTCCTGGATGGCGTTGATGGTCTGACCCTTCGGGCCGATCACCATGCCGATCTTGTCTACCGGGATCTTGACCGTGGTCACCCGGGGCGCGTAGTCGGACATCTCGGCCGGTGCCTCGATCGCCCGCTGCATCACGTCGAGGATGGTCTGCCGCGCCTCGTGGGCCTGCTGGAGGGCGGCGGCCAGCACGTCGGACGGGATGCCGTCGAGCTTGGTGTCGAGCTGCAACGCGGTGACGAAGTCGCGGGTACCGGCGACCTTGAAGTCCATGTCGCCGAAGGCGTCCTCGGCACCGAGGATGTCGGTGAGCGTGACGTACTGGGTCTTGCCGTCGACCTCGTCGGAGATGAGGCCCATCGCGATGCCGGCGACCGGCGCCTTCAGCGGCACACCGGCGCTGAGCAGGCCCAGCGTCGAGGCGCAGACCGAGCCCATCGAGGTGGAGCCGTTGGAGCCGAGGGCCTCGGAGACCTGTCGGATCGCGTACGGGAACTCCTCCCGCGAGGGCAGCACCGGGATCAGCGCCCGCTCCGCCAGCGCGCCGTGCCCGATCTCGCGGCGCTTCGGCGAGCCGACCCGACCGGTCTCACCGGTGGAGTACGGCGGGAAGTTGTAGTTGTGCATGTAGCGCTTGGACTTCTCCGGGGAGAGGGTGTCCAGCGCCTGCTCCATGCGCAGCATGTTGAGCGTGGTGACGCCGAGGATCTGGGTCTCGCCACGCTCGAACAGCGCCGAGCCGTGCACCCGGGGCAGCACGCCCACCTCGGCGCTCAGCGGGCGGATGTCGCGCGGACCCCGGCCGTCGATGCGGACCTGCTCGCGCAGCACCCGGCTGCGCACCTCGGACTTGGTCAGCGACCGGAACGCGGCGGAGAGCTCCTTCTCCCGGCCCTCGAAGCGGGCGCCGAGTTCCTCGTGCACCCGCAGCTTGATCGCGTCCAGGGCCTCCTCGCGGTCGGCCTTGCCGGCGATCTGCAGGGCCTCGGCGACGTCGGCGCGGGCCAGGTCGGCGACCGCGTCGTACGCGTCGTCCTGGTAATCCAGGAAGACCGGGTACTCGGCGACCGGCTTGGCGGCGACCTCGGCCAGCTCGCTCTGCGCCCGGCACAGCTCGCGGATGGCGGGTTTGGCGGCCTCCAGACCGCTGGCCACGACCTCCTCGGTCGGGGCGGGCGCCCCGCCGGCGACCAGCTTCACGGTGTGCTCGGTGGCCTCCGCCTCGACCATCATGATCGCGACGTCGCCGTCGGGCAGGGCCCGGCCGGCAACCACCATGTCGAAGGTGGCCCGGGCCAGCTCCTCGTGAGTCGGGAAGGCGACCCACTGGCCGTCCACGTGGGCCATCCGGGTGGCCCCGATCGGACCGGAGAACGGCAGGCCGGACAGCTTGGTCGACATCGACGCGGCGTTGATCGCGACCACGTCGTACGGGTGCTGCGGGTCGAGCGCGAGGATGGTCTCGACGACCTGGACCTCGTTGCGCAGGCCCTTGACGAACGACGGGCGCAGCGGCCGGTCGATCAGACGGCAGGTGAGGATGGCGTCCTCGCTGGGCCGGCCCTCACGACGGAAGAACGAGCCGGGGATGCGGCCCGCGGCGTACATCCGCTCCTCCACGTCGACGGTCAGCGGGAAGAAGTCGAACTGCTCCTTCGGCTGCTTGCCGGCGGTGGTGGCGGACAGCACGACGGTCTCGCCGAGCTGGGCGGTGACGGACCCGGCGGCCTGTCGGGCCAGCCGGCCGGTGGAGAAGGTGATCTCACGGGTGCCGAACGACCCGTTGTCGATCACGGCGGTGCGGGTTTCGGTGCCGAGTTTGGTCTCGGTCATGCTCTGTCAATGCTCCTTCGCATCGGGGGCCACGACGCGGGAGCTGTGCGGACGGCCGGTCTTCGATCGAAGCGCCCGGGACCGCCGGCGGGATGCCGGGGTGCCCGGAGGCCACTACCGGAGACCGGTACGCCGACGCTCCCTTGTCTGGGTGGTCGTGGCCCGTTTCTCGGTTGGGACGCCGACGGGGGAGTGACCTGGTGGGCCACTCCCCCGTCACGTCACCGGCGCAGGCCGAGTCGCTCGATGAGCGACCGGTAGCGGTTGATGTCCTTCTTCTGAACGTAGTTGAGCAACCGACGGCGACGGCCGACCAGCAGCAGCAGCCCACGGCGGCTGTGGTGGTCGTGCTTGTGCACCTTCAGGTGCTCGGTGAGATCGGCGATCCGCTTGGTGAGGACCGCGACCTGCACCTCGGGCGACCCGGTGTCACCCTCGGCGGTCGCGTACTCCTCGCGGATCTTGGCCTTTGCCTGCTGGTCGAGCGCCATGTTCTCCCTGTTCTGGTGGGTTGTCTCGATGCGGTCCGTCGGGCCGGGCTACGGCACCGGTGACGGACGGTCCTCGCACCCGCGGCGTCGAGCAGGCAGGCGAGGCCCCACGTCGGTCAGCCGACGTCCCAGCCAGCCTACCAGCACCCGCCCGGGCCGGCCGGTCAAGGGCCACGGGCGGGTCGGTGACCGGTCAGCCCAGCACCCGGCGGGTCCGCTCGACGTCCTGGGCGATCTGGGCGATCAACGGCTCGATCGCGTCGAAGCGGGTCTGGCCGCGCAGATGCGCCACGAAATCCAGTGCCAGCCGCTCGCCGTAGAGGTCGCCGTCGAAGTCCAGCGCGTAGGCCTCGACCCGGCGCTCCCGGCCGGAGAACGTCGGGTTGGTGCCGATCGACACGGCGGCGGCGAGCGGCTGCCGCTGCCCTCGACGGATCATCCGGGCGGCGTAGACGCCGTCGGCCGGGACCGCCGCGTGTCGGTGGCAGAGCAGGTTCGCGGTCGGGAAGCCGAGTTCCCGCCCACGCTGATCACCGCGGACGACCACCCCCTCCAGCCGGTGCGGCCGACCCAGCGCCGCCGCCGCCGCGGTCACGTCACCCGCGTCGACGCAGGAGCGGATGTAGGTCGAGGAGAAGACCGTGCCCGACTCGGCCACCAGCGGAGCCGCCTCGACGGCGAACCCGAAGGTGCGGCCGAGCCGCTCCAGCAGTGCCACGTCACCGGCGGCCCGGTGACCGAACCGGAAGTTGTCGCCCACCACCACGAGCGCGGCGTGCAAATGCTCGACAAGCACGTCGTGCACGAACGCCTCGGCCGACAACCGGGACACCTCGGGCGTGAACGGCATCACACAGAGCACATCCGCCCCGAGGGTCTCGATCAGCTCCGCCTTGCGGTGCGGCTCGGTCAGCACCGCCGGGTGGGAGCCGGGTCGCACGACCTCGGCCGGATGCGGGTCGAAGGTGAGCACCACCGACTTGACGCCGAGTTCACGGGCACGGGCCACGGCGTGCCCGATCGTCGCCTGGTGCCCCTTGTGCACGCCGTCGAAGACGCCGATGGTGACGACCGACCGTCCCCAGCCACCGGGCGCCGCGTCGTACCCCCGCCACCGCTGCATGCTGCTCCTCCGCTGTCGTTCACCGCCTGCCGCCGTCGGTCGGCCGTCCGGTACCCGGCGTCAGGCCGGGGCGAGCACGATCTCCGCGCGGGCCCGGCCGGCCCGCTCGCTGACGATAGCGATCAGTCCACCGGCCGGGTCGAACACGGCGTACGGCCCGGTATGGCCGACCGGGTCGAGCGGGCCGCCGTGCGACAGCACCTTCGCCTCCTCCTCGGTGGCGTCCCGGCGCGGGAAGAACCGTTCGGCGGCGGCCGCGAGCGGCAGGCCCACCACCTCCGGCGCGCGGTGCTCCAGCTCGTCGAGGGTGGCCGCCTCCGCCACGGTGAACCCGCCCACGGCGGTCCGGCGCAGGGCGGTCAGGTGGCCGCCGACGGCGAGGGCCAGACCCGCGTCGCGGGCGATCGCCCGGATGTACGTCCCGGTCGAGCAGGCCACGTCGATGTCGACGTCGACCACGTCGGGCGAGGCCCGGCGGATCGCCAGCACGTCGAGCCGGGACACGGTGACCCGCCGGGCCGGCAGGTCGACGCTCTCCCCCGCACGGACCCGCTTGTACGCGCGCTGGCCGTTGATCTTGATAGCGCTCACCGCGCTCGGCACCTGGTCGATCTCCCCGGTCAACCCGGCCAGCGCGCTCCGGACCGCCTCGTCGGTGAGCGTCCCGGCGGGCGTGGTGGCGATCACGTCGCCCTCCGCGTCATCGGTGACGGTGGCCTGGCCCAGCCGGACGGTCGCCGCGTAGCTCTTGTCCGCACCGATCACGTACGTCAGCAGCCTGGTGGCCCGACCGACCCCGATCACCAGGACGCCGGTGGCCATCGGATCGAGCGTGCCACCGTGGCCGACCCGTCGGGTCCGAGCCAACCGACGCAACCGGGCGACCACGTCGTGCGAGGTCATACCGCCGGGCTTGTCCACCACGATCAGGCCGTCTGTGCTCACGACGTGCAAGCCTGCCAGACCCGTTCGCCCGGCCGAGCACCGGACAGGCCGCCGAAAACGGGATGTTCCCGCTGGGACCTCCCTGCCACGATGGGCTCATCGGCGGCGGTGAGTGCCGCGCCGGCAGACACGGGGAGAACGAGATGAGCACGGACCGAGGTCCCGATTGCACGCGCCGGCCCGACGATTCGGTCGGCCTGCGTACGCCCGAGCAGCCCAGCGCGCTGCCGGACTGGATGCTGAATCCGCCACCGGCGAGGCGCACGCTGGGCACCCGCCTCGCCGAGGGCGTCGCCGCGCTGCCCGGTGCCGGTGCGGTCCGGCGCCGCTGGTGGGCCTGGCAGCGACGGCAGCCCCTGCGTCAGCGTTACCCCAACACCATGAAGATCATCGCGTTGCTCGTCTCCTTCGTGGCGAGCCTGGCCCTGGTGCTCGTCCTCTACGCGCTGTACGGCCAGGTCTTGTCAGGCGGGTAGACGCTCCTCGCCGATGACCGCCCAGGCACCGCTGCGTAGCCGCAGCAGCAGCCCGATCAGGCGGATCACGGTGAACAGCATCAGCCCGGCCCAGATGCCACCGAGACCCATGTCGAGGGCGTACGCCAGCCAGATCGCCGGCAGGAAGCCGCCGAGCGCACCGGCCACGGTGAGGTTGCGCAGATAGCGGATGTCACCCGCGCCGATCAGTACCCCGTCGAGGGCGAACACCACCCCGGCCAATGGCAGCATCGCGGCGAACCAGGGCCAGGCCACCAGCGCCTGCTCGTGGACCGCGCGATCGGAGGTGAACCAGGTGGGCACCACGGTGGCACCGGCCGCGGCGAGCACGGCGAACCCCGTACCGCAGATCGCGCCCAGCCGGCCGATCCGGCGGGCCAGCGCCCGGGCCGTCGCGTCGTCACCACCGCCGAGCGCCGCACCGACAAGCGCCTGCGCGGCGATCGCCAGCGCGTCGAGCACCAGTGCCGCGAAGAACCAGAGCTGCACGGCGATCTGGTGGGCGCCCACCGTGGCGGCGCCGAACCGGGCGGCCACCGCCGTGGCGGACAGGAAACTGGCCTGGAAGGCCACCCCACGGATCAGCAGGTCCCGGCTGAGCACCAGCTGCTGGCCGATGACCCGGGGGCGCGGGCGCAGCGCCACCCGCTCGGCCACCAGGGCGGCGGCGAAGAGGGCCCCGGAGAGGGTCTGCGCGATCACGTTCGCCACCGCCGAGCCGATCAGCCCCAGGCCCACCGGATAGACGAGCACCGGGCAGAGCACCGCGGAGAGCAGGTTGGGGCCGACCACGAAGAGCAGCGGCCGGCGGGTGTCCTGCACACCCCGCAGCCAGCCGTTGCCGGCGGCGGCGAGCAGCAGCCCGGGGGCACCGAACGCGGCGATGCGCAGCCACTCGGCGGCGGCGAGGGCCACCTCACCACCGCCGGCCAGGGCCCCCGCCAGGGCACCGCCGCCGATCTGCATGCCGACGACGACCACCAGCCCGACGCCAAGGGCCGACCAGGACGCCTGGACCCCCTCGGCCACCGCCGCGGCGCGGTCGCCGGCACCGTACCGGCGGGCCGCGCGGCCGGTCGTGCCGTACGCGACCACGGTTCCCAGCCAGGCGGTGAGGGTCATCACGGTGCCACCGACGGCCACCGCCGCGAGCGGCACCCGGCCCAGATGGCCGACGACCGCGGTGTCGACGAGCACGTAGAGCGGCTCGGCGGCGAGTACCACGAGGGCGGGCAGGGCGAGCGCGGCGATTCGGCGCGGCGACGCGACCCAATCGGCGGCAAGGGTGGACTGGCTCATCGGCGCCGATGGTGGCACGCGGAATGTAAGGGGAGCAAACTGGGGTGCTACTTACCGGGGTGAGCGTTCTCCCGGGTCAGTGCGGTGGCGCCGTCCCCCAGTACGGCGGCGCGCAGGGATCGTTCGGACCGGTGGTGACGTCGTACGCCTCGGCGGCCGGACGTCACCACCGGTCGGACACCGTCACTGACGGGTGTCCATGGAGGTCTGCAGGGCGCGACGGGCCTGCTCGCGGGCCTCGTCAGTGGTCTCGGGCTGGGGCTTGGCGGCCATGGTGGGCTCCCTTCCAGGGCACGCGCCACCGAGCGCGGCGGCGCGTCACGGGCGGTGCGGGGACTGTCGCCCGAGACCGGTTCCGGGATCGCCGGAACGGCGGAGGGCGGCCTGGTGGCCCGGGTCGGTCAACCCTTGGAGCACGAGCGGCACCGGGTATGGCTCCGCCCCTGACCTGCGCCGAAAGCGGCGCCGGCCGTTTCCCAAGTTATCGTTCAGGTCCACATGTTGCGTACTGTTCCCGCGATCTGGACAGGTTGCCGCACCGTCATCGGGCCAGGAAGTGCCAGCCGATCCACCACCAGAAGCCGAACAGGCCGATCCGGCCCACCGGCACCGGCCCCACCTCGTAGCGCATGACGTACCCGCAGAGCTCGCCGAGCGTCGGGATCTTCGAGCCCTCCCGTCGGGCCAGCCACTCGACCAGCCCGAACAGCGCCAACCCGACCAGGAACCCGCCGATCGCCAGTGCCCGCATCATCGCCGCACCAGTCCCCAGAACGCCGACAGCCAGACCAACCAGGCCGCGGACCGGACCAGGCGGTCCTCCAGCAGCGGGTCGGCCAGCAGGGAGAAGGTGGGAAAGTCGTCACCGGCCGCCGCGATGAAGGTGACCCCCTCGAAGATCCCGAAGACCACCACCGGCAGCGTCCACCAGACCGCACCGGGCCGCAACCGTTCCGGCGCCGGACGAGCCTGCACCCGCTTGGTCAGGCCGAGCCAGATCAGCACCCCGCCAGCACCGAACACATAGACGTTGGCCTCGGTCGAGAAGGACGGGAAGCGGCCACCCACCAGGGAGAGGGCGACAAGCACCGGTACGCAGACGACCGGCCGCTCCCAGGTGCGAGGGGTGTCGACGGTGAGGTCGTGGGGCTGCTCCATCATCCGATTCTCCCCGCCCTGTCCAGGTGCCGAAGTCTCGACGCCCCGGAGTCGACCCTGAAATCACCCCTGCTGGTCGGCGTCGCTCTCCGGGTCGTACGCCCGCAACTGGGTCCGGATCCGCTCGACGACCTCGTCCACCGTGCCACGGCCGGTGAAACCGGCGGCCAACCGGTGCCCACCGCCGCCCAGCGCGACCGCCACTCGACTCACGTCGGTCGCGCCCTTGCTGCGCAGGGAGACCGCCCACACGGCCGGCGCGGTCTGCTTGACCACACAACTGACGTCGGCCTCGGCGGTGCAGCGCACCGGATCGATGAGCGCCTCCAGCACGTACGGCCGCTGCTCGTGGCGGGCCAGGTCGTCCAGGGTCGCGTAGGTCCAGACCAGGCCCTGCCCGCCGGCCTCCTCGGGCTCCAGCCGGGCCCGCCCGAGCACCTCACCGAACAGCCGCACCGCGCCGAACGGCCGGCTGTCGAACACCCGTCGCGAGATGTCACCCGGCCGGATCCCGGTGGCCAGCAACCGGGCCGCCATCTCGTGCACCGCCGGGGTGGTCGCGTCGAACCGGAACGACCCGGTGTCGGTGCTCAGCGCCACGTACAGGCACTCCGCGATGCCGGCGTCCAGCGGCACACCGAGCCGCTCCAGCAACTGCTCGGCGAGCACGGAGGTCGCCGCCGCCGCCGGGTCCACCAGGTTCACGTCGCCGAAGCCGCGGTTCGAGGCGTGATGGTCGAGCACCAGGGCGGTGCCCTTCCCGGTCAACCGGCCGGCCAGCTCGCCGAGCCGCGACTCACTGGCCGCGTCGAAACAGATGACCAGGTCCGGCTCGGGTTCCGCCGCCGCCTCCGGTACCAGCAGTTCCAGCCCGGGCAGGCCGCGCAACGGCTCGGGCACCTCCGGCGGACCGGGGAAGGTGGCCTGCACCCGGTGGACCCCGAGCCGCCGCAGCCCGAGCGCGAAGCCGAGCATGCTGCCCAGCGCGTCCCCGTCCGGGTTGACGTGACAGATCAGCAGCACCCGGCCGTCGGCCGGCAGCTGGCGGACCGCCGCCACCGCGGCGGCCCAGTCGGCCTCGGTCGGCCCGGACGGACTCGACCCGGCCGGGTCGACCAGGCCGGCCGTCGCGGCCGGAGCCGGCGCGCCACTGCCGGCCGAACCCACCCGGCCAGGGCCGGGCTGTCGCCGCACGGCGGGATCCGGCTCGGTCACGGCACCACCGGAGGGGACGGTCACCGCCGGTCCCCGCCCCGGGCCTGGTCGGCGGTTCCGTCTGGTTCGTCCTCGTCCTCGGTGCCGCTGTCGTCCTCGTCGAGGCGGTACGGCTGCGCCTCACCGGCGTACTCGGCCCGTGCCGCCAGGCGCTGCACCTCGGCATCGGCGTTGCGGGCCGCGGCGAGCAAGTCGTCGATGTGCTTGACCTGATCCTGGACGTCGTCCAGGACGAAGGTCAGCGTCGGCGAGTGGCGCAGCCCGAGCGCCTTGCCGACCGTGCTGCGCAGCATGCCCTTGGCGCTGTCCAGCGCGGCGGCGGTCCCCGCCTGGGCCGCCGCGTCGCCGAGCACGGTGTAGAAGACCGTGGCGTCCCGCAGGTCGGCGGTGATCCGGGCGTCGGTGATGGTGATCATGCCGAGGCGGGGGTCCTTGATCTGACTCCGCACCACCGACGCGACCAGCTCGCGCACCCGCTCCGCGTGCCGGCGTACCTTGGCCGCATCCGTCATCTCCGCCACCTCCACGGCGTCCCGCTACCGGCCGGGCTCCGGTGACGCCGGCGTCACCGGAGCCCGCACCGACCCCAACACTCGAACCCTACCCGCGCCGTCCGCCCCGGCGTGCGGGGCGGCGGCCAACCGGCTCAGTCGTCGTCGCCGTGCAACCGACGACGCACTGACAGCAGTTCGACCTCCGGACGGCCCGCCACCAGACGCTCGCACGAGTCGAGCACCTCGCGGGCATGTGCCGCCTCGGCGGCCACCACCGCCACTCCTATCTCCGCTCGTCCGTGCAGGTCGAGCGCCCCTACCTCGGCGGCCGACACGTCGAACCGGCGCAGCGCCGCGACGATCGGCCGCACGTACGACCTCTTGGCCTTCAGCGACCGGGAGTCCCCCGGCAGCAGCAGGTCGAAAACTGCGGTTGCGGTGTACATCGCTGCGGACACTACCCGCACCCCACCCCACATGATCAAGGGGTTTACGCCGACCGGCGTAAACCCCTTGACCAGTGCGTCACCGCAGGATCAGGCGCGAACCTTCTCCCGCATCTCGAAGGTCTCGATCACGTCGCCGACCTGGACGTTGTTGTAACCACCCAGGGTCAGACCGCACTCGAAGCCCTCCCGGACCTCCGTCGCGTCGTCCTTGAACCGCTTGAGCGAGCTGATCGTGAGGTTGTCCGCCACGACCGTGCCGTCGCGCAGCAGGCGCGCCTTCGCGTTCCGTCGGATGACACCCGACCGGACGATGCAACCGGAGATGTTGCCGATCTTGGACGAGCGGAACACGTCGCGGATCTCCGCGGTGCCGAGCTCGACCTCCTCGTACTCCGGCTTGAGCAGACCCTTGAGCGCCGCCTCGATCTCCTCGATGGCCTGGTAGATGACGGTGTAGTACCGGATCTCCACGCCCTCGCGGTCGGCCATCTCGCGGACCTTGTTCGAGGCCCGCACGTTGAAGCCGATGATCGTGACCGGCTCGGACGAGGCGCTCGCGAGCATGATGTTGCTCTCGGTGATCGAGCCGACGCCCCGGTCGAGGACCTTGAGCTGGACCTCCTCGGGAATGTCGAGGTTGAACAGCGCGTCCTCCAGGGCCTCCACCGAACCGGAGACGTCGCCCTTGAGGATGAGGTTGAGCGAGGTCTTCTCGCCCTCCTTGAGCTGCTCCATGAGCGTCTCGAGGGTGGCCCGGCCACGGGAGTTGGCGAACGCCGCCGCCCGCCGGCGGGCCTGCCGCTGCTCGGCGATCTGCCGCACCGTGCGGTCGTCCGCCGCGGCGAGGAAGGTGTCGCCCGCGCCCGGCACCGCGGTCAGACCGAGGACCATGACCGGACGCGCCGGCCCCGCCTCGGTGACCTGGTTGCCGTTCTCGTCGAGCATCGCCCGGACCCGGCCGTGCGCCCCACCGGCGACGATCGAGTCGCCCGCCCGCAGGGTGCCCTTCTGCACCAGCACCGTCGCGACCGCACCACGGCCCTTGTCCAGGTGCGCCTCGATGGCCACACCCTGCGCCGGCCCGTCGGTCGGAGCGGTCAGCTCCAACGACGCGTCGGCGGTGAGCAGCACCGCTTCGAGCAGTTCCTCGATGCCGATGCCGGGCTTCGCGGCCACGTTGACGAACATGGTCTCGCCGCCGTACTCCTCGGCGACCAGGCCGTACTCGGTCAGCTGCTGGCGGACCTTGTCCGGGTTCGCCTCCGGCTTGTCGACCTTGTTGACCGCGACCACGATCGGCACCTCGGCCGCCTTGGCGTGGTTCAACGCCTCGATGGTCTGCGGCATGACACCGTCGTCGGCCGCGACGACCAGGATCACGATGTCCGTCACCTGGGCACCACGGGCACGCATGGCGGTGAACGCCTCGTGACCCGGGGTGTCGATGAACGTCACCGCGCGGTCCTCGCCCTCGTGCGGCACGTGGACCTGGTAGGCACCGATGTGCTGGGTGATGCCTCCGGCCTCGCCGGCGACGACGTTCGCCTTGCGGATCGCGTCGAGCAGCTTGGTCTTACCGTGGTCGACGTGACCCATGACGGTCACCACCGGCGCCCGGCTGACCAGGCGGTCCTCCGCGACCTCGGCGTCGAGGTCGATGTTGAACTGCGCGAGCAGCTCGCGGTCCTCGTCCTCCGGGCTGACGATCTGCACGTTGAAGCCGAGGTGTTCGCCCAGCAGCAGCAGCGTGTCGTCGGAGCACGACTGGGTCGCGGTGACCATCTCGCCCAGGTTGAACATCTCCTGGACCAGCGAACCCGGGTTGGCGTTGATCTTGTCAGCGAAGTCCGACAGCGAGGCGCCACGGGAGAGGCGCACCGTCTGCCCCTGACCTCGGGGGGCACCCGAGCTCATGGTCGGAGCCGACAGGTTGTCGAACTCCTGTCTGCGCTGCTTCTTGGACTTGCGACCACGGGTGGGCTTGCCGCCCGGACGCCCGAAGGCACCAGCGGCTCCGCCGCCACGGCCACGACCACCGCCGCCGGGGCGACCGCCGCCGCCGGCCGGCGCACCCGGGCGGAATCCACCGCCAGCGCCGCCGCCACCGGGGCCACCGCGGTAGCCACCGCCACCGCCGCCGCCACCGGGGCCACCGCGATAGCCACCGCCACCGCCGCCACCACCCGGACCGCCGCGGTAGCCACCGCCACCGCCGCCACCGGGACGACCGGCGCCGCCACCGGAGCGACCGGCACCGGGGCCACCGGGACGACCCGGACGCTGGCTCGGCATCGAGGCCGGGCTGGGCCGCGGCGGCATCGAGGCCGGGCTCGGCCGCGGCGGCATCGACGCCGGGCTGGGCCGGGAACCACCGGCACCGGCGGCCGGCGGCCGCTGCTGCTGGCTGCCCTGGATGCCGAAGGGGTTGTTACCGGCGCCGCGCGCCGGCGGGCGACCCTGCCGGCCACCCGGACCCGGGTTGGTGGGACCGGGACGACCCGCGGCCGGGGAACCCGGGCGGGGCGGCATCGCGCCGGGACCGGGTCGGGGACCCGGACGGGCGCCACCGTCGGCCGGGGGCTCCCGGCGAACGTTGTCCCGCTGCTGCTGGCGGGCGGCCTGGGCGGCCTTGACCGCGGCCTCCTGCTCAGCCTTCAGGGCGGCGGCACGCGCCTCCGCGGCGGCCACCTCGATGTCGTGAGCGCTCGCCGGCTTGGCGACCGGGGCCGCCGGCGGCGGCGGACCGGGCACCGGACCCTTCGGCTTCGGCCCGGGCACCGCCGGACGCCGTGGCGGCGTCGGCTTGGCGGTGACCCGAGGCTCGCCGGGGGTCGGCGACGGGGTCGGTGCCGCCGTCGGAGCCGGTGCGGCCGGCGGCGCGGCCGCCGGGGCTCCGGAGCCGCCCGAGGCGACGAAGGCGTTGCGCAGCCGTCGGGCGACAGGCGCCTCGACGGTGCTCGACGCGGACTTGACGAACTCGCCCATCTCCTTGAGCTTGGCGAGTACGGTCTTGCTTTCGACCCCGAGCTCTTTTGCAAGCTCGTGTACGCGGGCCTTACCTGCCACTGCACTCCTCACTCCGAGGTCGTGCGGGCAGCACCCGCAGCGACCTCACTCGTGCACTTGAAGCCTGATCATTTCTGGGACTTCATCGTGTGCTCATGTCGGTCGTCCTACCTTGCTAGCGGCCCTCGTCCGGTCGGGTGACCGGACGTGGTGGTTGACGCGTCAGGTACTCCGCGAGGGCCCCGTCATCCGGAACCCCGGCGACACGCAGCGCGCGCCCGAAGGCACGACGCCGCACTGCCTGCGCGAAGCAGGCCGGATCCGGGTGCATGTTCGCTCCCCGACCCGGCAGCGTGCGGGTCGGATCGGGTCGGAGGCTGACATCAGCCTCGTCGCCAATCGCGACGATCCGCAGCAGTTCACTGGCCGGTGCGCGCCGTCGACAACCCACACAGGTGCGCTCCGGCAGCGCGCGTCGTGCCACTGGTGGAAGTCTACCCCTAGCTACCCGACACCGCTCCGCCCGGTTCCCGGACGTGATCAGCCGCAGCCTGCCCGGCGGGGGCGGCCGGCTCGGCGTCGGACCGGATGTCGATTCGCCAACCGGTCAGCCGGGCAGCAAGTCGGGCATTCTGCCCCTCCCGCCCGATCGCGAGCGACAGCTGGAAATCCGGAACGGTCACCCGCGCGGCCCGGTTGGCCAGGTCGACCACCTCGACCCGCAACGCCTTGGCCGGGGAGAGCGCGTTACCGACGAAGGTCGCCGGATCGTCCGACCAGTCGATGATGTCGATCTTCTCTCCGTGCAGCTCGCTCATCACCGCCCGGACCCGCTGGCCCATCGGACCGATGCAGGCGCCCTTGGCGTTGACCCCGGCCGCGGTGGAACGCACGGCGATCTTCGTACGGTGACCCGCCTCACGGGCGATCGCGCCGATCTCGACCGTGCCGTCGGCGATCTCCGGCACCTCCAGGGCGAACAGCTTCTTCACCAGATTCGGGTGCGTGCGGGACAACGTGATCTGCGGGCCACGCATTCCCTTGGCCACGTGCACCACCACGCAGCGGATCCGCTCGCCGTGGGTGTACCGCTCGCCGGGCACCTGCTCCGACTGCGGCAGCACACCCTCGAGCTTGCCCAGGTCGACGGTGACGATGCCCTTCTCGGCCCGCGCCTCGTGCGCCTGCACCACCCCGGTGACCAGGTCGCCGTCGCGGCCGACGTACTCACCGAAGTGCACCTCGTCGGTGGCCTCCCGCAGCCGCTGGAGGATCACCTGCTTGGCGGTCATGGCAGCGATCCGACCGAAGTCGTGCGGAGTGTCGTCCCACTCCCGCTCCACGGTGCCCTCGGTGCCCAACTCCTGGGCGTAGACAAGTGCCGCGCCGGTCTTCCGGTCGATCTCCACCCGGGCGTGCGACTGCGCACCCTCGGTGTGCCGGTACGCGGTCAGCAGCGCGGTCTCGATCGCCGCGAGGATCGTGTCGAACGGGATCTCCCGCTCGCGCTCCAGTGCGCGCAGCGCCGCGAGGTCGATGTTCACCTCTCCTCGTCCTCCACATCATCGTCGTCGACGTCTTCTGATTCGGCCAACTCGTCCAGGCGGGTGAACTCGACCTGCACCCGGCCCGGGCCGAGGTCGGCGTAGGCCCACTGCGTACGGTCGGTGTCGGTCTCCAGCACCACGCGTTCGGCGTCGGCGTCGACCACCCGGCCGGTGACCTGCCGGTCGCCCCCGGACGGCGGGTTACCGCGTACGGTCACCCGCACCAGCCGCCCCACGTTGCGGCGCCAGTGCCGGGGCAGCGTCAACGGACGGTCCACCCCCGGCGAACTGACCTCGAGCTGGTACTCCCCCGCGACGATGTCGCCGCCGCTCTCCTCCGCCGCGTCCAGCGCGGTGGAGACCGCGCGCGACACGTCGGCCACCGCGTCCAGGTTGATCCCACCGTCGGCGTCGACGATCACCCGCACCACGTGCCGGCGGCCGGCCCGGGAGACGGTGAGATCCTCCAGGTCGTAGCCGGCGGCCTGCACCACGGGCGCGATCACCGAGCGCAGCCGCTCGCGGCGGGCGGCGAGGTCACCGCGGGAGGTCTGACCCGCGCGTGCAGCCTGGCCACCGCGGGGTCGACCCGTCGTCCTGGTGGCACGGCCACGCTGCGTCATCCGAAGAACCCTTCCGCTGCTCGCCGACGCCATGCCGGCACGCCACCGGTGCGGACGCGCCGGTGGCTGCGCAGAGCGTAACGCGCCGCCGGGACGACGGCCCGGGCGGCGCACCGACGCCACCGCCGGACACACCGCACGGCCATGGTGTTGACTTGTCCGGTGGCGATGGGCAGAACGACGCGGCAGGACGACGCCTCCGAGCTTTCCCGACGCGGCCTGCTGCGGGCTGGTGCGCTGCTGGCGCTCGGTGGGGCCGCCGCTCCGCTGGCCGGTTGCGGCCTGCTCGACCGCGACGAGCCACCGCCGCCACCCGATCCGCTCGCGCCGCTGCTGGACGAGTCCCGACAGCTCGCGGCCGGTCTGCGCGCCGCCGCCACCGCCCACCCCGACCTGGCCGCCCGGCTGCTGCCGCTCGCCGAGTCACACGAGGCACACGCCACGGAGATCGCCCGGCTGACCGGTGCGGCTACCGCCTCCGCCGCGCCCACGGCCACCCCGTCAGGCTCGCCGCCGACGGACCGCTCGGCGACGTTGGCCGCACTGCGCAGGTCCGAGCGCGCCGGCCGGGAGGCGGCGATCCGGGCCTGCGCCGAGGCACCCGCCGAGCGCGTCGCGCTGCTCGGGTCGGTCGCCGCCGCCCGCGCCACCCACCTGGAGGCGCTGCGATGAGCGAGTCCACCGAGGCGCTCGCCGACGCCCTCACCGCCGAGTACGCCGCGATCTGGGCCTACGGCCCCGTCGGGGTACGACTCAGCGGGGCCGAACGCAAGGCCGCGGCCGAGGCCGAGGCCGCCCACCGGGCTCGCCGGGACGCGCTCGTGGTGCAGTTGAGTACCGACGGCGGCAGCGTTCCGCCGGATCGGCCCGGGTACGCGTTGCCCTTCCCGGTGACCGACCGGGCCAGCGCCCTGCGGCTCGCCGTGCAGGTGGAGGAACGTACCGCGGCCTTCTGGCGGGCGGCGCTGCCGGTCAGCACCGGCGCCGATCGGGATCGGGCCCTGGCCGCCCTGGTGGAGTACGCGGTCCGGGCGACCCGCTGGCGGCGCAGCGCCGGAATCGCCCCGCTGACCGTGCCGTTCCCGGGCCGGCCGAGCTGAACCGGCCCGGCGGACCCACCCGGGCGTAGTCGAACTCACGTCCGCGCCGGTTGCGGTCCGCATACCAGGTATGCATACTCCGGTCCATGTCCATCCGCCACGGCCTGCTCGCCCTGCTCGAACGCGGGCAGATGTACGGCTACCAGCTCCGGGCCGCCTTCGAGGAGTCGACCGGCGCCACCTGGCCGCTGAACATCGGGCAGGTCTACACGACCCTGTCCCGGCTGGAGCGGGACGGGTTGGTCAGGTCGCTGCCGGAGAGCGAAGCCGGCCAACGGCCGTACGAGATCACCGACGCCGGGCGGGCGGACCTGGCCCTGTGGTTCGCCACCCCGATCAGCCGCAGCGACCGCCCGCGCGACGAGTTGGCGATCAAGCTGGCGCTGGCGTTGACCACCCCCGGGGTGGACGTCCGCTCGGTGGTCCAGACCCAACGGACCGCCACCATGCGCACGCTCCAGGAGTTGACCAGGCTGAAGTACGCCAGCGACCGGCCGGAGGACCTGCCGTGGCGGCTGGTGCTGGACGCCATGGTGTTCCAGGCCGAGGCCGAGGTGCGCTGGCTCGACCACTGTGAGAGCAGTCTGGTACGGCACCGCCCCCCGGCCGCCGGCCCAGCGCCCCTCTCCGAGGCGGTGGGCCACAGTGGTGAGGAGGCACGACGGTGACGACCGGCGGCGGACGGATGCCGGCCGCCCCCGACCCGCGAGCCGCGTCCGACTCCGCCGCGCCCTCCGACCAGGCCGTTCCCGCCCCGGCCGGCGACACCGTACTCGACCTGCGTGACGTGCATCGCACGCACGGCAGCGGCCCGGCGGCGGTACACGCCCTGCGCGGGGTGAGCCTGGCCGTGCGCCCCGGCGAGCTGGTCGCCGTGATGGGCCCCTCCGGCTCCGGCAAGTCCACCCTGCTCACCCTGGCCGGCGGGTTGGACAGCCCGACCGCGGGTGAGGTGCACGTCGAGGGGCAGCCGCTGCACGCCCTCGACCGGCGCGGGCTGGCCCGGCTGCGCCGCCGCCGCATCGGGTACATCTTCCAGAACCTGAACCTGATCGGCAGCCTGACCGCCGTGGAGAACGTCGCCCTCCCCCTCGAACTGGACGGCACCGGGGTACGGGCGGCCCGCCGGCTGGCCCTGGACGCACTGACCGAGGTGGGGTTGTCGGAGCTGGGTGACCGGTTCCCGGACCAGCTCTCCGGTGGCCAGCAGCAACGCGTCGCCATCGCCCGGGCGTTGGTCGGGCAGCGGCGACTGGTGCTGGCCGACGAACCGACCGGGGCGCTGGACTCGCAGACCGGGGAGGCGGTGCTGCGACTGCTGCGCCGCCGGGTCGACGCCGGGGCCGCCGGAGTGCTGGTCACCCATGAGGCGCGCCACGCCGCCTGGGCCGACCGGGTGGTCTTCCTGCGCGACGGCGTGACGGTCGACTCGACCGCCCCGCTGGCCGGCGTGGAGGCCCTGCTCAGCGGCAGCGGCCGGTGAGCGGTCGACCGTCCGGACCGACCGGCGGCGGGCGGCTGGCCGAGGCGCTCGGCTCGTGGCGGGCGGCGCTGCGTATCGCCCGACGGGAGGCGAGGCGGGCTCGCGGGCGCACCACCCTGGTGCTGGCGATGATCGTCCTGCCGGTGCTGGCGTTGAGCTTCGTCGCGGTCAGCGTCGACATGGCGCGGCTGACGCCGGGCGAGCAGATGGAACGCCGGCTCGGCAACGCCGACGCGGAACTTCGGGTGGTGGGACGCGGTCCGGTCGAGCAGAACTCCGACGGCAGCGGCTGGACCTCCGGCGACCGGGACCAGCCGCCCACCGCCGAGATCACCGCGGAACACGTCGCCGCGTTGCTGCCGGAGGGCAGCCGGGTACTGCCGGTGCGTCGCTGGGTGCCGTTCGGTGCCTGGCAGGGCGACCGGATCCGGGACGACATCGCCGCCACCGTGATCGACCTGACCGACCCCCTCGGGCGCGGCCTGGCCCGGGTCCACCGGGGCCGGGTACCGGCCGCCGCCGACGAGATCGCGGTGAACCTGGCCGCCCGACGCAGCCTCGGCGTCGACGTCGGAGACCGGGTCGCCGCCGCGGACGGCAGCCGCACCTGGACGGTCGTCGGCGTGGCCGAACTCCCCGAGCAACTGACCCCGATGGTCCTCCTGCACCCCGCCGGGGCGCCGGTGGAGACCAATCCCGACGAGGCGTTCCTGGCCGACCTGTCCGGCCCGCTCACCGACGACCTCTTCCGGCACCTCAACCGCAACGGTGTCGTGGTGGCCGCCCGGGTGCCCGCTCCGCCTGGGAAGCTGCCCCAGCACGTCGACTCGTCCACGGGCCGGATGAGCCTGGAGGAGGTCAGTACCGGTGTGCTGATCGGCGGGCTCGGTCTGCTCGAGGTGGTGCTCCTGGTCGGGCCCGCGTTCGCCGTCGGAGTGCGCCGTCGGCGACGGGAACTGGCTCTGGTCGCGGTGGCCGGTGGCGATGCGGTGCAGCTGCGCCGGGTGGTGCTCGCCGACGGCGTGGTGCTGGGCGGAGTCGGCGCCGTGACCGGAATCGCGCTCGGCATCGCCGCCGCCTTCGCCGGCCGCCCCCTGGTCGAGCAGTTCATCTTCTCGCAGCGGTTCGGCGGCTACCGTGTCTGGCCCGCCGCCCTGGTCGTGATCGCGTTTGTCGCGGTGCTGGCCGGGGTGCTGGCCGCACTGGCACCGGCATGGACGGCCGCGCGGCAGGACGTGGTGGCCGGGCTCGCCGGACGACGTACCCCGCCCGTCCACCGGCGCCGGTGGCTGGGCATCGGCGTCGCGCTGGCCGCCGGCGGCACCGTCGTGGCCGCGATCGGTGCGGTCGTCACCTCGCAGTCGGTCATCCTCGCCGGACTGGTCATGGGCGAACTGGGGCTGGTGTTCGCCACCCCGACGCTTGTCGGACTGCTGGCCCGGCTCGGTCGGTTCCTCCCGCTGGCGCCCCGGATCGCGGTACGCGACGCCAGCCGCAACCGTGCGTCGGCCGCGCCGGCCATCTCCGCCGTGATGGCCGCGGTCGCCGGCAGCGTCGCCCTCGGGCTCTTCCTGGCCAGCGACGACGCGCGCAACGAGCAGCAGAACCGGGCGCTGCTGCCGGAGCACACCGTGCTGGTCACCACCAGCGGCGATCCCGCGACGGACCGCCCGCCCACCCTCGACGAGATCAGCGGCCCGGCGCGGCGGCTGCTCGGTGCCGACACGATCGCTCCGCTGGTGGCGGCCGGCTGCTCGCCGGACTTCTACGCCTGCACGATCACCGCGACCATGCCTGCCGAGCGGGTCTGCCCCTGGCAGCCGTACGAGCCGCTCAGCGCGGCCGACCAGCTGCTGGCCCGGGCCGACCCACGCTGCCAGCACGACCACGAACCGCACGGCCCGTACCTGCGGGTGGCCGTGGACGACGGCACCGCGCTGCGGCTGCTGACCGGGGTCGCACCGGCCGACGTCGCGGCCGCCACCGCCACGCTGCGCGCGGGCGGTGCGGTGATAACCGACGCCCGCTTCCTCCACGACGACCGCCTGGATCTCCGGGTCGAACACGGGGACGAGACGCGGCCCGCGGACATCGCCACCGTGCCCGGACACGCGCTGCACACCGGGCTCGGTGAGCACTGGCTGCTGCTCTCGCCCGTCGCGGCCGACCGGCTCGGGCTGAGGACCTGGCAGGTCGGCTGGGCGCTGGACGCCCGGCAGCCACCGGACGAGCAACGACAGGACGACCTCGCCGCCGCACTCCGCCCGCTGGGCGCCGCCGGGGTCTCGGTGGAACGGAACCGGGACTACGACGACACCCGGCCGCTGCTGCTGTTGCTGGCGGCGGTCTCCGCGGTGGTCACCGTCGGCGCCGCCGGCATCGCCACCGGGCTGGCCGCCGCCGAGGGACGGGCCGACCTGTCCACCCTCGCCGCTGTGGGTGCGGGGCCGGGCGTACGCCGCCTGCTCTCGCTCTGCCAGGCTGGCGTGATCGCGGTGCTCGGCTCGGCGCTGGGCATCGTCGCCGGACTCGCCTCGGCCCTGATCGTGCTGGCCTTCACCAACCAGCGGTACGCCGACAGATGGCCGATCGAACCGCCCTTTCCGCTGGTGATGCCCTGGCTGACCCTGGGCGTGCTGGTGGTGGTGCCGCTGGTGGCGATGCTCGGCGCGGCGCTGTTCACCCGGTCCCGGCTACCGGTGGAACGCCGTCTGGACTGACCGGTGCCCCACCCGCCAGACTGTGCGGATGTCCGTGCTGGGAAGCCTCACCCGCCGGGTCGGCCGGTACCGATGGTTCGGTGCCACCGTCCGGCTGCTGGTACCCGTCGATCGGGCCGTCGGGCGGCTGACCCGGGGCCGGGTGGTCGCCCTCGGGCTCGTACCGTCGTTGGTGATCACCACGACCGGTCGCCGGTCTGGTCGGCCACGCAGCAACCCGCTGCTCTACGTGCCCGACGGCGATGGGTACGTGGTCGTCGGGTCGAACTGGGGCCAGACCCACCAGCCGGCGTGGTCGCTGAACCTGCTCGCCGAACCGAGGGCCGAGGTGGACGTCAAGGGCCGCCGGATCCCGGTACGCGCCGAGGTGGCCACCGGCGCCGAGCGCGACCGGCTGTGGAAACTGCTGGTCGACCAGTGGCCGGCCTACGAGACGTACGTGGCGCGGGCCGGTGGCCGCCAGATCCGGATCTTCCGACTCGTGCCCGAGCCCGGCCGCCGCACCTGACCTCTGCCTCGGTTCGACCGGGGAGTCCGGCACAGACGTTAGGGTGTGCGGTGACCGACAGGTCACAGTGGGTGGCGTGAACGCGGGGTGGTCGGCGTGGACGGTGTCCAGGAACACCGGGACGATCCCCGGTGGGACGTGGCCGAGCGGGTCGCCGCGGCCGTCCGGCGGCGGTTCCCGGCCGACGTGCTCGCGGTCGCGGTCCACGGTCCGCTGGCGCACGGCGACGACGACGGTGGGGGCGACGGCGAGGTGGGGTTGCTGGTGGCCACCTACCGGCCCGGCACCGGACCGCCGCCGGCGACCCGACGGGTGGACGGCGTGCTCGTCGATCTGACCGTCGTCGCCGCCGAGGAGCGGCTGCGCCAGGCGCGGCAACTGACCAGCCGGTGGCCACTGACCGCCGACCGGTACGTGACCACGCGCGCGCTGCACGATCCGACCGGATGGCTCGCCACGCTGCGCGACGAGCACCTCGGCCGGCTGGCCCGGGCCCGCCCGGCCGAGTTCACCTCGGCCGCCCGGCGGGCCTGGTACCGGGGCAGCGCCGCGCATGCCCGGGCGGCCCGGCTGGCCGAGTGGTACGAGACCGACCAGGCCCTGCTGATGCTGGGCGAGGCCCGGCTCGGCGCCGCCACGGTCAGCGGGCTGCTCAGCCGCACCTACTTCCGGGATCCCGGCGACGCGGTACGGCGAACCGGGCTCGCCGGTGCGGACATGACCGAGGTGGGTGCCGTGCTGGCCCGTCAGTCGGCGGAACTCACCGCCCGTGGCCGCCCGGTCGACGGCACCATCGACGACCTGCTCGACGGCTGACTCAGCCGAGCCCGCCCTGGACTCCGATCAGCGCACCGATCAGGTACGTCGCCACCGCGGCGGCGGCACCGAGCAGCAGTTGGCGCAGCCCGCCGGACCACCACCGGCGGTTGGTGAACCGGGAGACGATCGCACCGGCGACGAAGAGCCCGAGCCCGCCGACCGCCAGGGCGAGCGCCAGGCTGGTCGCGCCGAACAGGTACGGCAGCAGCGGCACCAGGGCCCCGACGGAGAAGCAGAGGAACGACGAGAGCGCCGCCGCCCACGGGTTCGGTTGTTCGTCCGGGTTGACGCCCAACTCCTCCTGCACGTGCATCCGCAGCGCCTGCTCCGGGTGGCGGCGTACCGCCTCGGCGACCTGGATCGCGAGGTGCTCGGGCAGCCCCCGGGCGACCCACATGTCGGCAAGCTCGCGGGCCTCGGCCTCCGGGTGACGCTCCAGCTCCCGGCGTTCCTTGGCCACCTCCGCGGCGATCTGCTCGTTGGCGGACCGCACGCTCGTGTATTCACCGAGCGCCATCGAGATCGCGCCGGCGACCAGGCCGGCGGTGCCGGTGAGCACGATGGTGCGGGGCGAGAGCCCGCCGCCGCCGACGCCGGCGATCAGGGCGATGTTGGTGACCAGGCCGTCCATCGCCCCGAACACCGCCGGGCGCAGCCAGCCGCCGGAGACGTCGGCGTGGTGGTGCTCGCGCAGTGCGGCCGGGGTCTCGGTCACGGCAGCGTCAGGATCTCGTGGCCGTCCTCGGTCACCAGCACGGTGTGCTCGAACTGGGCGGTCCACTTCCGGTCCTTGGTGACCACCGTCCAGCCGTCGTCCCACAGGTCGTACTGGTAGGTGCCGAGAGTGATCATCGGCTCGATGGTGAAGGTCATTCCGGGCTCCATCACGTCGGTGGGGCGCGGGCTGTCGTAGTGGGGCACGTAGAGCCCGCTGTGGAAGGACTCGCCGATGCCGTGGCCGGTGAAGTCACGGACCACGCCGTAGCCGAAGCGCTTCGCGTACGACTCGATGACCCGGCCGATCACGTTTATCTGTCGCCCCGGGGCGACGGAACGGATCCCCCGCATCATCGCCTCGTGGGTCCGCTCGACGAGCAACCGGTTCTCCTCGGCCACCTCGCCGACGCAGAACGTCGCGTCCGTGTCGCCGTGCACGCCCCCGATGTACGCGGTGACGTCGACATTGATGATGTCGCCGTCGACGAGCACGGTCGAGTCGGGGATGCCGTGGCAGATCACCTCGTTCAGGCTGGTGCAGCAGGACTTCGGGAAGCCCCGGTAGCCCAGGGTCGACGGGTAGGCGCCGTGGTCGATGAGGAAGTCGTGCACCACCCGGTCGATCTCGTCAGTGGTCACGCCGGGCTTGCAGTGTTCCCCCGCCAGCTGCACGGCCTGGGCGGCGATCCGCCCGGCCAGACGCATCTTCTCGATGGTCTCCGGGGTCTGCACGTGCGATCCCCGCCAGGGCCGGGGGGCCTTCTTGCCGACGTACTCCGGGCGGGCGATGTGGGCGGGCACCGGCCGCCACGGGGAGAGCGTGCCGGGGGTCAGCGGCGCACGGACGGTCATGACGCAAGCCTATCGCCGCCCGGTCAGTGACCCCCGCCACCGGTCCTCGCGAGCGGTTGTTGCCCTACCACAACCACTGTGTCAAGGTGTCTGCGTGGATCAAGGGGGCGCACCTCCCGATTTCTCCGCCAACGCGGAGACCGATGGTGATCACCTGAGCGTGGTGGTCACCGGCGAGGTCGACATGGCGACCGCCGACACCATGCTCCAGACCGTGCTGCGCGAGCCGGCCGGCCGGGTGACTCTCGACCTGCGGGCGGTCACCTTCTTCGACTCGGCGGCGATTCACGCGGTGGTCCGGCTGGCCGGCCACTATCCGGACGCGTTGACGGTCCTGCCGTCCCGGCAGGTCAGCCGGGTGCTGGAGATCGCCGGTCTGGGAAGTCAACCCTGGTTGCATCCGGCCTGACCGCGACCACCGCAGGCCGGGCGTCAGCCGGTCAGCACGCGGCGCAGGGTGAGCCGGGTCCCCTCGGGGGTGTGTTCGACCGAGAGATCCCCGAGTGCCCGGATCAGCGACAGTCCGCGACCCCGGAAGCCCGAGCCGGTCGACTCCCGCCACTGCCCGCTGTCCGACACCGTCGCCACCACCGTGCGGTCCTCGACCCGCACCTCGATCTCGACCACCGGTTCCACCGGGTCGACCGGGTGCTCGATGGCGTTCGCCGCCGCCTCGGAGACCGCCACGGTCAGGTCGAACAGGTCGGTCTCGCCCACCCGGTGCGCGACGAGAAAGTCCTCCAGCCGCTTGCGCAGCACGCTCAGCCGGGTCGGGTCGGCGGGCAGCCGCAGCGCGAACCGGTTGAGTTCCACCGCCTCCAGGGCCAGCACCGCGACGTCGTCCCGGCGGGGCCGGCCGGCGACCCGCGCCACCACCGCGTCGATCAGGTCGGCCACGTGCTCGCCGGAGCGGGCCGCGTCGGCGCGCAGCAGGGCCAACGAGTCGTCGATGCCGAGCTGCCGGTCCTCGATCAGGCCGTCGGTGTAGAGCAGCAGCCGGTCACCGGCCCGCAACTCGCCGGAGACGGTCTCGTACTCGGTGCCCGCGATGGCACCGACCGGCGGCCCGAGCGCCCGCCCGTGCAGGAACGCCACGTCGTCGCCCCGGATCAGCAGCGGCGAAGGGTGCCCGGCGCTGGCGTAGCGCAGTCGACCTGTCCGGGGGCTGAACCACAGGCAGAAGACCGTCGCGAACGAACGTTGCTCGGTGGAGCCCACCAGCCGGTTCAGCCGGGTCAACGACTCGCCGGGATCGAAACCCTCGAGCACGTACGCGCGCAGCGCGTTGCGCAGCTGGCCCATGGCCGCCGCCGCCGGCACCCCCTTGCCGACCACGTCACCGATGATCAGCATGAGTTCGTCGTCGTCCCGGGCCACCACGTCGTACCAGTCGCCACCCACCTCGACGTCCGCGCTGCCCGGCAGGTAGCGGCTGGCCACCACGGCTCCGGGCAGCTGCGGCAGGGTACGGGGCAGGAAGCTGTGCTGAAGGGTGGTGGCGATGCGGTGCTCGGCCTCGTAGAGCTGTGCGTTCTCCATGCGTACCCCGACCAGGCGGGCGAGCTGGGTCAACGCGGCCTCGTCGGCGTCGGTGCTCTCCCCGGTCGGATGCCACACCCGCAGCTCACCGAGCGGCTGGTCGGCCACTCCGGTCAGCGGCAGGACGAAGGACGGCTCGGCGCTGCTGGGCCCGCCGCCGTCGGCCTCGTAGCGCGTGCCACCGGCGGAGACCACCACCCGGACGGCCTCGGCGAGACTCAACGCGTGACGGGCGGCGATCTGGAGCACGTCGGCGGTGGATCGCGCGGTGTTGACCGCGACCGCCGCGTCCGCGAGCGCACGCAGCCGGCGGATGATCTGGTTACGTAGCTGGCCGAGGGCCATGTTCGCCCGGACCCGGGCGATCAACTCCTGCCCGGAGAACGGTTTGGTGAGGTAGTCGTCGGCACCCACCGACAACCCGGCCACCTCCTCGGCCGAGCCGGCGCGGGCGGAGAGCAGCACGATCGGCACATACCGGGTACGCGGGTCCGCGCGCAGCGCGGCGACCAGCCCGAAGCCGTCCAGGCGCGGCATCATCACGTCGGTCAACACCAGATCGAAGGCGCTCTCGGTGGCGCGTCGCAGCGCCTCCACGCCGTCGGCGGCGGTACTCACCTCCCAGGTGGGCACGAGCAACCGGGTGACGTGTTCGCGCAGATCCGGATTGTCGTCGACGACCAGCACGCGACCGGCGGGCACGACGGCGAGGGGCCGGGGTGCCCGCTGCGTCGCGGCGTCGGCGTCCGGCACGGTCGAGTCGTCGGTCGACGCCGGGCGGGACGCGGTCGCCACAGCGCCGGCGGTCCACTGCACGGTCTCGGCGACGAAGAGCGGGGCCTGCCGTGGCTCGCGGATGGCGTGCGCGGCGGGCTCGGCATCGGCCACCCGGTCGGCCTGCAGATGCCCGACACCGAACGGGACGGTGACCAGGAAGGTACTGCCAACGTCGACCTGGCTGGTGGCACTGACCCGGCCGCCGTGCATCTCGACCAGTTCGCGCACCAGGGCCAGGCCGATCCCGGTGCCCTCGTGGCTGCGGGAACGCACCCCCGGCACCCGGTGGAACCGCTCGAACACGTGCGGCAATTCCCGCGCGTCGATGCCCACCCCGGTGTCGGAGACCTCCAACTGCGCGGCACCGTCGACCGCACGGACCCGGATGCTGATCTCACCCTCGAAGGTGAACTTCAGGGCGTTGGAGACCAGATTGAGGACGATCTTCTCCCACATGTCCGGATCGACGAAGACCGGCTCCGCCAGCGGCGGGCAGTCCACCACCAACCGCAGGCCGGCGCGCTCGGTGGCCGAGCGGAACGTGCTGGCCACCCGGGAGGTGTAGTCGGCCAGATCGGTGGGTTCGTAGTGCGCCACCAGCCGCCCGGACTCCAGCCGCGAGAAGTCGAGCACCGTGTTGACCAGCTTCAGCAGCCGCAACGCGTTGCGGTGCATCACGGTCAGCCGCTGGGTGTGGTCCTCGCCAAGCCCCGGGTCCGCGAGCAGGTCCTCCAACGGGCCCAGCACCAGGGTCAACGGGGTGCGGAACTCGTGACTCACGTTGGCGAAGAAGTTGGTCTTGGCCAGGTCCAGGGCGGCCAGCTCGGCGGCGCGGGCCCGTTCCTGCTCGTACGCCCGCTGCTTGCCGACCGCCCGGGAGATCTGCGCGGCGACCAGTTCGAGGAACGTGCGGTAGTCCTCGGTGAGCGGCAGGCGCCGGGTCACTCCCAGCACCAGCACCCCGGCCGGGTCGTTGGTCGCGCTGATCGGCAGCACCACCGCCTCGTCGGCGGCATCGGGCGGAACCCGGCCGAGCAGCTCGGCGGTGGCCACCGCCGTTGCGACGCCGACCGCGCCCAGCTCCCGCAGCGCGGCGGGCGGATCAGCGGCGACGCTGACGGCTCCGCTCACCCCGGCCAGGCGCAGACGTCCGTTGTCGTCGCGCAGGTAGAGCAGCCCGAACGGGAGGTCGGCCCGGTGCCGGTCGAGCACTGCCGCCGCGACCTGGCCGAGTTCCGCGCTGCGCACCGGATCGGCCAGTTCCGAGCCGAGTTCGGCCAGCGCCCGCAGCCGGCGTTCGCCGAGCACCCGCCCGGTGGTCTCGCTGCAGATGCAGAGCACCCCGCTGATCATGCCGTCGACGTCGCGGATCGGATCGTACGAGACGTCGAAGTAGACGTCCTCCACGAAGCCGTGTCGATCCAGCAGAAAGTGATGGTCGCGGGCCTGGTACGCCTCGCCGCCGCGCAGCACGCTGGTCAGCAGCGGCCCGAGCACGTCCCAGGTCTCCGCCCAGTGCTCCCGGGCGGGCTCGCCCAGCACGGCGGGATGCTTGTCGCCGATGGTCGGCCGGTAGGCGTCGTTGTAGAAGGCACGCAGGTCCTCGCCCCAGAACATGGCGATCTGCGCCTTCGAGGCGAGCATCGTGCTGACGGCGTTGCTCAGCGAGGTCGGCCAGCGCTCCGGTGGACCGAGCGGACTCGCCGACCAGTCGCGGTCACGCAGCAGGGCGCCCATCTCGCCGCCGCCCGCGAATGCCGCCGCGAGCAGCGGCGACGTCCCGCTTTCCGCTGCGGACGGCTGACCATCGTCCACGCCCCCCTGGGCCGAGTTCATGCAGCCTCCCCGGCCGTGTCCTGCACCGCGCCCGATCACCAATGCCCTGATCCGCCTTCTACCCAGACGGATCAGCAACGTAACGCATCCGGCGGTTCGGACGCTGTTCAGCTCCAGGTGAACGTCGGTGACGGCGCGAGCGACCGAGAGTCGTCACCTGCTGTGCACGGGCGATCACAGCGGAGTGACGTACGCGCCGGTGATGCCGCCGTCGACGACGAACTGCGCGGCGGTCATGAACGAGGCGTCGTCGCTGGCCAGAAAGGCCACCGCGGCGGCGATCTCGGTCGGTTCACCGAACCGGCCCATCGGCACGTGCACCAGCCGGCGGGCGGCGCGCTCCGGATCGGCCGCGAACAGCTCACGCAGCAACGGCGTGGCCACCGGTCCCGGGCAGAGTGCGTTGACCCGGATGCCCTCCCGGGCGAACTGCACGCCCAGTTCCCGGGTGAGCGCCAACACCCCACCCTTGCTCGCGGTGTACGCGATCTGCGACGTGGCCGCGCCCATCAACGCCACGAAGGAGGCGGTGTTGATGATCGAGCCCCGCCCCTGCCGGCGCATGTGCGGGATGACGTGCTTGCAGCAGAGGTAGACGCTCGTCGTGTTGACCCGCAGCACCCGTTCCCAGGCGTCCAGCCCGGTCTCCAGGATGGAGTCGTCGTCCGGCGGGGAGATGCCGGCGTTGTTGAAGGCGACGTCCACCCGCCCGTACCGCTCGACCACCCCGTCGAAGAGATCGCGTACCGCCGCCTCGTCGGCCACGTCGGCCGCGACGAAACTCCCGCCCACCTCGTCGGCGGCCCGCTGGCCGGCTTCGGTGTCGATGTCGACGCAGACCACCCGGGCACCCTCGGCGGCGAACCGCCGCACGGTGGCCAGCCCGATACCGCTGGCCGCCCCGGTCACCACGGCCACCCGGTCCCGCAACCGTCCCTGCATGCTCACTCCTCGGTGCTGACGAAGACGTTCTTGACGTCGGTGAACGCGTGCAGGGCGTCCGGCCCCAGTTCCCGGCCCAGGCCGGAGCGCTTCATCCCGCCGAACGGCGTCCAGTACCGCACCGAGGAGTGGGAGTTGACGCTCAGGTTGCCGGCCTCGACGGCCCGGGCCACCCGCAGCGCCCGGCCCACGTCCCGGGTCCAGATCGAGCCGGAGAGACCGTACTCGGTGTCGTTGGCCAGCCGGACGGCGTCGGCCTCGTCGTCGAAGGGCAGCACCGAGACGACCGGACCGAAGATCTCCTCCCGCCAGTGGCGGTCCCCGGGCGAGTCGGCGAGCAGCACGGTCGGGGGGTACCAGTAGCCGGCGCCGTCGGGCCGGGAACCGGTGAACGCCACCCGCGAATCCTCGACGTACCCGGCGACCCGGTCCCGCTGCCCGGCCGAGATCAGTGGTCCCATCTCGGTGCTCTCGTCGGCCGGGTCACCCACCCGGAAGGCGTGTACCGCCGGTTCGAGCAGTTCGAGGAAGCGGTCGTACACCCCACGCTGCACCAGCAACCGGGACCGGGCGCAGCAGTCCTGGCCGGCGTTGTCGAAGACCGCGTACGGCGCGGTGGCGGCGGCCCGCTCCAGGTCGGCGTCGGCGAAGACGAGGTTCGCCGACTTGCCGCCCAACTCCAGGGTGAGCCGCTTCACCTGGCTCGCGCAGCCGGCCATGATCCGGGTGCCCACCTCGGTGGACCCGGTGAAGCAGATCTTGCGGACGGCCGGGTGGCTGACGAACCGTTCGCCGACCACCTTGCCCCGCCCGGGCAGCACGGTGAACACGCCCTCCGGCAGACCCGCCTGGTCGGCCAGCTCGGCCAGCCGCAACGCGGTCAACGGCGTCAGCTCGGCGGGCTTGAGCACCACCGTGTTGCCGGCGGCGAGCGCGGGGGCGAAGCCCCAGGCGGCGATGGGCATGGGAAAGTTCCACGGCACGATCACCCCGACCACACCGAGCGGTTCGTGGAAGGTGACGTCCAACCCGCCCGGCACCGGGATCTGCCGCCCGGTGAGCCGTTCCGGCGCCCCGGCGTAGTAGTCCAGCACGTCCCGGACGTTGCCCGCCTCCCAGCGCGCGTTGCCGATGGTGTGGCCGGCGTTGGCCACCTCAAGCCGCGCCAGCTCCTCCAGGTGTTCGTCCACCACCGCCGCGAACCGTCGCAACAACCGGCCCCGCTCCGCCGGACTCACCCACCGCCACCGCTGGTACGCCCGCTGCGCCCGCTCGACCGCCGCGTCCACATCCCCGACGGAGCTCTCCCCAACCTCCCTCAACACCACCCCACGAGCCGGGTCCCACACCTCACCCACCCACCCTCACCCCACCCTCTCCTCATCGATCATGCAGTTGTGGCATCTGGCAAATGCCATGTATCCCCGCACTTCAGGAGCCACAACTGCATGATCGCGGCTGGGGTGGGGTCAGAGGCGTTCGAAGCCACGGGTGAGTTCCCAGTCGGTGACGGCGGCGTCGAAGGCGGCCAGCTCGACCCGGGCCATGTTGGCGTAGTGGGCGACCACCTCCTCGCCGAAGGCGTCCCGGGCGACGTCCGACGCTTCCCAGAGGGTGAGGGCGTCGCGGAGGGTGCCGGGGACGCGTTCGGCGCTCGGGTCGTCGTACGCGTTGCCGGTGCACTCCTCGGCCAGGTCCAACTCGTTCTCGATGCCGTGCAGCGCGCCCGCCACCAGGGCCGCGATCGCCAGGTACGGGTTCACGTCGGCACCCGGCACCCGGTTCTCCACCCGCATTCCCTGACCGTGGCCCACCACCCGCAGGGCGCAGGTGCGGTTGTCGGTGCCCCAGCGCAACGCGGTCGGAGCGAACGAGCCCGGCTGGTAACGCTTGTAGGAGTTGATGTTCGGCGCGAAGAGCAGGCTCATCTCCCGCATCGTGGCGAGCAGTCCGGCGAGCACCCGTTGCCCGGTCGGGCTCAGGTGTGCCGGCCCGTCACCGAGCATCGCCGAGCCACCGGAGGTGTCCCGCAGCGAGAAGTGGATGTGGCAGGAGTTGCCCTCGCGCTCGTTCGGCTTGGCCATGAACGTGATCGACATGCCCTCCTGGGCGGCGATCTCCTTCGCCCCGTTCTTGTAGATGACGTGGTGGTCGGCGCAGGCCACCGCCTCGTCGTAGCGGAAGGCGATCTCGTGCTGGCCGAGGTTGCACTCCCCCTTGGCGCTCTCCGGAACCAGTCCCGCGCCGGCCATCTCGGTGCGGATGCGGCGCAGCAGCGGTTCCACCCGGGCGGTGCCGAGCAACGAGTAGTCCACGTTGTACTGGTTCGCCGGGGTCAGCTCCCGGTAGCCGCTGCGCCACGCCTGCTCGTACGAGTCCCGGAACAGGACGAACTCCAGCTCGGTGCCGGCGTACGCGGTCAACCCGTGCCCGGCCAACCGGTCCAACTGCCGGCGCAGGATCTGCCGCGGTGAGGCGATCACCGGACCGGTGCCGTCCAGCCACTCCAGGTCGGCCAGGAGCAGCGCCGTCCCGGGCTGCCACGGCACCCGGCGCAGGGTGCCGAAGTCCGGTTTCATCGCGAAGTCGCCGTAGCCGCGTGCCCAGCTCGACATCGCGTACCCGTCGACGGTGTTCATGTCGACATCCACGGCGAGCAGGTAGTTGCAGCCCTCGCTGCCGTTCGCGACGACCTGGTCGAGGAAGTACGGGGCGTGGAACCGTTTGCCCTGCAACCGGCCCTGCATGTCGACAAGGGCCAGCACCACCGTGTCGATCTCGCCCTCGACGACGGCGACCCGCAGTTGCTCCAACGTGAGCGGCGGCCTTCTCATCCGCGAGCCTCCATCACCAAGGTCTACCGGCCCGAGCCGATCACCGTCAACAAGACGCTCCGCCCGTACCCCCAACCACTCCCCCGGCAAACCGTCAGGGACCGACGACCGGTCGCCATCCGCGCACCGCGACAACGTCGACGCCGGCGGTGGTGAAGTAGGGATCGTCGGCCATAAGCCGATCGACCTCCGCCCGGTCGCCGGTGAAGACCAGCAACGCACCGGAGTCGCCGTCCCAGGGGCCGGCGAGGAGCAGCGCGCCCTGCTCGTGCAGCGCCCGCAACCGGCTCCGGTGGGCCGGCCGGGCCGCCAGCCGGGCAGGCTCATCGGTGAAGGCAAGTTCCACGCAGATCATGGCAAGGAGCCTAAGGACCAGGCAGTCGTACGGCTGTATCCCGCGATACGCTCCGCGAGATGGACCAGGTCGAACTGGCGGCGGTGCCGCTGTTCTCGATGCTCGACGAGGCACGCCTGGCATGGCTCGCCAACAAGTGTCCGCCCCGCGACCTTTCCCGGGGCGCCACCGCCGCCCGCGTCGGCGAGCCGGCCCGACACCTCGTCGTTGTGATCCGCGGAACTCTCTCGGCAGGCTATGACACCAGCCACGGCTCGCGGATCCGATTCGTGACGGTGACCGGCCCATGCGTGATCGACAAGGCAGCCGTACTTGGCGGCGGATCGCACACGGCGACCTGGACCGCGTCGACCGCCTGCCGGATCCGCCTGCTACCGGCGGACCACCTGCGAGATCTCATCGATGAGGTGCCGGCGCTCCGCGACCACGTCCTACGCCACCTGTCCGACCAGGTGAACCGCGACCGCCGGGCCCAGGTCCGCCGCGCCGCGCCGCAGCCCGTCACGCGGGTCGCCGCCTGGGTCGTCGAATCCATGCGTACGCGGGGCAGCCGGATCACTCTGCCGGGAGCGCAGCAGGGACTCGGTGAGGAGATCGGTCTGTCCCGGGTGACCGTCAACCGTGCGCTGCAGGCTCTCGTCGGCGCGGGTGCCATCCGGGTCGAGCCCGGCACCATCGTCGTGTTGGATCCGACCCGCCTCAGCTCCATGGATGGCGGGTAGGAGCGCCAGGGTCGCAATTGCGTTGCCGGTCGGGTGGGTCGTACCCCATGCTTAGGCCTGTGACCAGGCCCGATCGCGACGGGCCGACCACCGGGCCCTCGGAACGGCCCGGCCGCCGCGGCGGCGCGGGAAAGCGTCACCTCTCTCTCGGGTACGGCGTCGCGCCGTACCCCGACTCCGCCCCGCGCCGCTTCGGTCAGCACCGTGCCGCCGGTCAGGCCATCACCAGGCCGGCCACCCACAGGGCACCGATCACCATGCCGGAGAGGAACTCGACAAGCATCGACAGGCCCGCCGCGGCGACCGCCTGTTTCGTCGCCGGCCAGGCTAGTCGGGTGTCGCCGAGCCGCAGCCGCTCCATCGCGAAGATGCCGCCGACGAAGCCGATGACCAGCCCGACCACCGGGATCACGAAGAAGCCGACCAGACCGAGCACCGCACCGGCGAGCAGCGAGGTGGTGGGCACTCCGGCCCGCTTGAGGTTGCGGCCGGGCCAGGCGTACTTGACCACGGTGCCACTGACGGCGACCAGCGTCGCGGCGGCGAGTACCAGCCACCGGCCGGCTCCGGCGTCGCCGAACAGGGCCCACACCAGGACGCCGCCCCAGCACAGCGGCAGTGCCGGCAGTCCGGGCACCACCACCCCGGCCAACCCGGCGAGGATGGCCAGCGCGGTGATCACCGACACCGCGGTACCCGTGTCGGTCAGGCTCACGTCGACTCCCGTTGGCTCGGCACATCAGTTGGGCTCGGTACATCAGTTGGCTCGGCATGTCAGTCGCGCAGGGCATTGTCCCCGCGGGCGTCGACCGGGTGCTTCCTCACTCCGGCTCGCGGAGCCGGGCGACGATCGCCTCCGCCGGCCCCGGCGGGCCGAACAGCCGGCCCTGGGCGGTGTCGCACCGCAACGCCCGCAACCGTTCCGCCTGTACCTCGGTCTCCACCGCCTCCGCGGTGACCCACAGCTCCAACGCGTGGGCCAGCCGCACCAGCGCGTCGACGATGCGCTCGTCGCGGTGGTCGGCGTCGTCCGGCTCGGTGCCCCGGATCCCCTCGACGAACGGGCCGGCCAACTTCAGGCAGGTGATCGGCAACCGGCGCAGGTAGGCCAGGTTCGAGTACCCGGTGCCGAAGTCGTCCACGGCCAGCCGTACGCCGAGCGCGGCGAGCCGGTGCAGGGTACGCAGCGGCTCCCCCGCCGACCCCATCACCGCGCTCTCGGTCAGCTCCAGTTGCAGCAGTTCCGCCGGCAGTCCGGTGCTGGCCAACGCGTCGGCCACGGTGTCCACGATCGCCGGACGGTCGGCCTGGCGGGCGGCCAGGTTGACGCTCACCACCAGCCCGGCGTCCGGGAAGTCGGTGTGCCACCGCTGGGCGTCGCGGCACGCCTGCCGCAGCACCCACTCACCGAGCCGGACGATCAGGCCGGTCTCCTCGGCGAGCCCGATGAACCGGTCGGGACCGATCAGCCCCAGTTCCGGATGCTGCCACCGGACGAGCGCCTCGACGGCCAGCATGCGCCCGTCGAGCAGCGACACGATCGGCTGGTAGTGCAGCACGAACTCGCCCCGGTCGAGGGCCAGCGGCAGCCCGGCGGCCAGCGCCGACCGGGCGGTGTCCCGGGCGCTGCGCTCCGGGTCGTACACCGCCCACCGGTCGCGGCCCTCCGCCTTCGCCCAGTAGAGCGTGGCGTCGGCGGCCTTCATCAGCTCCACGACGCTGGTGCCGGCGACCGCCGAGTCGACGATGCCGATGCTCGCCGAGACCGCGAGCTGCTGGTCGCCGACGTGCACCGGCGCGGCGACGGCGGCCAGCGCCGACTCGGCCACGGCGATCACGTCCTGGACGGCGGTGACCCCGTCGACCAGGATGACGAACTCGTCACCGCCCATCCGGGCGACCAGGTAACCCTGGTCGGCCACGCAGTCGGCCAGCCGTCGGGCGATCATCACCAGCAGCCGGTCGCCGAGGGCGTGCCCGAGGCTGTCGTTTATCGCCTTGAACCCGTCCAGGTCGAGGAAGCAGACACCGACCCGACCGGGTGCGTCGGGCTGCTCGACCAGGCCGGCCAGCGTGTCGAAGAACAGCGTCCGGTTCGGCAGGCCGGTGAGCGGGTCGTGCAGTGCCTGGAAGCGCAGCCGCTGCTGGAGTTCGTACCGTTCGGTGATGTCCTCGACCACGGCCACGGTGAACCGGGGACGGCCGTCGTCGTGGCGGATCAGCGAGACGGCCAGGTCGGTCCAGACGGCGCTGCCGTCCTTGCGGTAGTACCGCTTCTGGACCCGGGCCGCGTCGTGCTTGCCCTCGATCAGTTCCTGGTACAGCTCCCACATGCCGGCCGCGTCGTCGGTGTGGAACAGCGACGCCACGTTGAGCTGCCGAAGCTCCTCGACGGGGTAGCCGAGCATGTCGGCGAAGGCGTGGTTGACGTCGATGATCGTCCCGTCGACTCCGGCGATGCCGATGCCGATGGCCGCGCCGTCGAAGACCGCCCGGAAGCGGGCCTCGCTGTCCCGCAACGCCGCCTCCGCGTCGTCCCGCGCCTGCCACATGGCGCGGGCGATCCCCTCCTGCTGGACGAAGGTCCGCTCCCGCAGCGCGCGGGCGAAGCCGGCCGCGAGTGCGCCCCGCATCACCGCGAGCCGCTCGTCGAGGCCGGGCCGCCCGGCCGTGGCGGCGAGCACGTCGGTCCGGAACCGCTCGCCGAGCGTACGGATCGACCACTCGATAACCCCCGGCTCGGTGAGGTGCGCGGCGACGAGTGAGCGTCCGACCTCCTCCGCCGCCGCTGCCGGTGGTTCGGCGGAGAGCAGCACCTCCGCCAGCCGGAGGGTGTGCCCCAGCAACAGCCGTTCGGTCTCGGCCGCGCTCAGCGGCACGAAACCCAGCCGGCGTACGGCCCGCGTCCAGGCGGCGGCGTACCGCTGGGCGCCGGCCGGGTCGACGGTGTCCCCGCCGGAGGCACCCACGGCGGCCATCGGGATCAGCCGGCGGGCCGGTCGTTCCGGGCGACACCACCGAAGGCACCGAAGCGCTGCCCGTCGGCGGTGACCTCGGACGGCGAGTCGGGTCGCCACAGCTCCATGTGCACCACCCCGGGCTCCACAATGGTCCAGTCGCCGAAGAATCCGGTGATCTCGGCCCGCGAGCGGAGGGTGATCTCGGTGGCGGTACGCGCCGACAGCCGTTGCGCGTCGAGCATCTCCTGCGGCTGGTCCTCGAAGGTGGAGTGGGAGATCACCAGGTGGCTGCCGGGGGCCGCCGCCGCGCGCAGGGTGGCCAGGATGTCACCGGGTCGGTCGGTGTCCGGGACGAAGTGCACCACCCCGGCGAGCAGGATGCCCAGCGGCCGGTCGAAGTCGAGCAGGTCGAGTTTGCGCGCCTCGGCCAGGATCCGTTCCGGGTCCCGCAGGTCGCCGTGGATGACGCCGGTCGACTCGTTGCCGGCGAGCAGCTCCCGACTGTGCGCCACCGCGACCGGGTCGATGTCGACGTAGACCACCCGGGCCTTCGGGTTCACGGCCTGGGCCACCTCGTGCACGTTGCCGACGGTGGGGATGCCGGAGCCGATGTCCAGGAACTGGTCGATCCCGGCCTCAAGCAGGGTATGCACGGCCCGGCGGAGGAACTCCCGCCCCGCCCGCATCGTCGCCGGCAGGTTCGGCGTCATGGCCGCGATCTGGTCGGCCAGTTGCCGGTCGATGTCGAAGTTGTGGGCGCCGCCGAGGAAGTAGTCGTACACCCGCGCCGCGCTGGGCCGGGAGAGGTCGATCTCGGCGGGAAGTCCGTCCGGCTGTTGCACTGGTTGCACCTCACGTCGTCGCCGTGGATCGTGATGCTGACCACTCTAAGCCGGTCCGTCGCGCGGGGGGAGATCCACAACGCTCTTTTCCTGATCCACCGTTCGGTGCCGACGGGTCAGGCGGCCTCCAGCAGCAGCGCGATGCCCTGCCCCACCCCGATGCACATGGTGGCCAACGCCCGCCGCCCGCCGCGCCGACGCAGTTCCAGCGCGGCGGTCAGCGCCAGCCGGGCACCACTCGCGCCGAGCGGGTGCCCCAGGGCGATGGCGCCGCCGTTGGGGTTGACGTGCTCCGCGTCCTCCGGCAGGCCGAGTTCGCGCAGCACCGCGACGGACTGGGCGGCGAATGCCTCGTTCAGCTCGATCACGTCGATGTCGGCGAGCGCCAACCCCTGCCGGTCCAGCAGCCGCCGGGTCGCCGGAACCGGCCCGATGCCCATGACCCGGGGCGGCACACCGGCCGCCGCCGTGCCGGTGACCCGGGCCAGCGGCGTGAGACCGTACGCCGCGACGGCCGCCTCCGAGGCGACCAGCAGGACCACCGCGCCGTCGTTGACGCCCGAGGAGTTGCCGGCGGTCACCGTGCCGCCGTCGCGGAACGGGGTGGGCAGCGCCGCCAGTTTCTCCAGCGAGGTCTGTCGGGGGTGCTCGTCGACCTCGACCAGCCGGGTCTCCCGCCGGCCCGCCGGCACGGTCACCGGCACGATCTCCTCGGCCAGCCGGCCGTCGGCCTGGGCCTTCGCGGCCCGCAACTGCGAGCGGTACGCGAACTCGTCCTGTGCCGCCCGGTCCACGCCGTACTCGGCGGCCACGTTCTCCGCCGTCTCCGGCATCGAGTCGATGCCCCAACCCCGCTCCATCAGCGGATTCACCAGCCGCCAACCGATGGTGGTGTCGTACACCTCGGCGGATCGGGAGAACGCGGTGGTCGCCTTCGGCATGACGAACGGCGCCCGGCTCATGCTCTCCACCCCGCCCGCGACCACCAGGTCCGCCTCACCGGCGACGATCGACCGGGCGGCGGTGGCCAGCGCGTCCAGCCCGGAGCCGCAGAGCCGGTTGACCGTGCTGCCGGGCACCTGCTCGGGCAGCCCGCCGAGCAGCGCCGCCATCCGGGCCACGTTGCGGTTGTCCTCGCCGGCCTGGTTCGCGCAGCCCAGCACCACGTCGTCGGTACGCGCCCAGTCCACCGACGGGTGCCGCGCGACCAGCTCGCGGATCACGTGGGCGGCCAGATCGTCGGGGCGTACGCCGGCCAGCGCGCCCGCGTACCGGCCGATCGGGGTGCGGACACCGGCCACCAGGTATGCCACGGTCATCGCGAGTCCTTCGGGGGTGGTGGGAAGGGCGGAACGGTGCGTCCGCCGGGTCGCGGGGACTCACCGACGGCCAGGATATCCCCGGTGGCTGCCGATAGGTTGTGGGCATGGCACGGGCCCAGTTCAGCGCGGAAACCAGCGGCGGCGGCGCGTTCGTCCGCCAACCCAACCGGTTCACCGGGCGGGTGACCCCGCACTCGACCGCACCGCCAGGCGGCGGGCCGGACGAGCAGGACCGCTGGCCGCTGGAGCCCGGCCGCTACCGGCTGATCTGGTGCCGGGCCTGCCCGTGGGCGCACCGGGCGCTCATCGTGCGTAACCTGCTCGGGCTGACCGACGCCATCTCGCTGGGCACCGTCGACCCGATCCGCGACGACCGGGGCTGGCGGTTCGCCCTCGACCCGGACGGCTTCGACCCGGTGCTGGGCATCGGTTTCCTCTCCGAGGCGTACCTGGCCACCGATCCGGACTACACCGGCCGGGTCACCGTGCCGGCGCTGGTGGACACCCGGACCGGCCGGGTGGTCACCAACGACTACCCGCAGCTGACCCTGGACCTGTCCACCGAGTGGCGGCGGCTGCACGCTCCCGGCGCGCCGGACCTCTACCCGGTCCAGCTGCGCCCGGAGATGGACACACTGATGGCCGAGATCCACCGGGACGTCAACAACGGCGTCTACCGGTGTGGCTTCGCCACCAGCCAGCAGGCGTACGACGAGGCCTTCGAGGCGCTGTTCACCCGGCTGGACGCGCTGTCGGAGCGGTTGGCCGGCCGGCGCTACCTGATGGGGGACTCGATCACCGAGGCGGACGTGCGCCTGTTCACCACGCTGGTCCGCTTCGACGTGGCGTACCACGGGCACTTCAAGTGCAACCGGCAGAAACTCACCGAGCTGCCGGTGCTGTGGGCGTACGCGCGGGAACTGTTCCAGACCCCCGGTTTCGGGGAGACCGTCGACTTCGACCACATCAAGCGGCACTACTACGCCACCCATCACGAGATCAACCCGACCGGGATCGTCCCGCTCGGGCCGGACCTGCACGGCTGGACGACGCCGCACGGGCGTGGCTGAGCCGCCGGCCACGGTCCGACGGCTGGTGCGGCGCGGCGCCGCGCTGGTCGCCGCGCTCTGCGCCCTGGCTGGCGCGGCTGCGGTGACACTCGCCGTGGTCGCCGGCCCAGGACCGGGCCTGACCGGGTACGTGAGTGAGGCCGGTGTCGTCGACAGCGACTATGCCTGGACGTACCGGATCGGAGTGTTCGCCCTGGCCGGGGCGCTGCTGCTGCTCGCCGTAGCGCTACGGGTCGGTGCGCCGCACGGCGACACGGCACTTCGGGCCGCCGTGACGCTACTCGTGGCGGCGAGTCTGTGCACGGTCCTGTCCGGAGCGGTGACGTGCAGCGCCGGCTGCCCACTCCCGCCGTTCGAACAAGCCACCGTGGCGGATCTGGTGCACGGCGGGGCCAGCATCGCCGCGACGGCGGCGGTGGTCTTCGCGATGCTGGCGGTCGCCTTCTCGCCGGTGGCGAGACGCCGGCTGCGGCGCACGGGCCTCGTCGCGGCAGCGGTGTCGCTGCCACTCGCGGGCGCGGTCGGTTTGGCGATGCTGCTGGTCGGCCGGAGTCCGCTGGTCGGGGTGCTGGAGCGGCTGCTGCTGACGGTTGCCGTCGGCTGGGCGCTGGCCACCGCCGGAGCGTTGGCGGTACGCGACCCCACGGTGGTGGCGGCGCAGGGTCAGCGGACACCGACCGTGCGCGAGCCCACAGCTCGCCGTCGGCGCTGAGGTCGCGCCCACGGGAGAGGATGGCGCGATGAGTTCGTTGTTCACGCCGCTGACGCTGCGGACGGTCACCCTGCCCAACCGGATCGCGCTGGCACCGATGTGCCAGTACAGCGCCGGACCCGACGGCCTGCCCACCGACTGGCACCTGGTCCATCTGGGCACCCGGGCGATCGGTGGCGCGGGCCTGGTGATGACCGAGGCGACCGCCGTGCTGCCGGAGGGCCGGATCAGCCCGCAGGACACCGGGTTGTGGTCCGGCCGCCACGTCGACGCCTGGCGGCCGGTGACCAGGTTTGTGGCCGCGCACGGCGCGGTGCCCGTGGTGCAGCTCGCGCATGCCGGCTTCAAGGCGTCGACGTACCGGCCGTGGGAGCCGCGCCAGGGTGGGGTGCCGGACGCCGAGGGTGGCTGGACGCCGGTCGGGCCCACCGGTGCACCGTTCGTGCCGGAGTACCGGGTGCCGTCGGCCCTGGACGACACCGGGATCGCCGATGTCGTCGCGGCATTCGCCGAGTCCGCCACGCGGGCGGTGGCGGCCGGCTTCGCCGCCGTGGAGATCCACGCCGCACACGGCTACCTGCTGCACGAGTTCCTCTCCCCGCTGACCAACGATCGGGCCGACGGCTGGGGCGGTGACCGGGCCGGGCGGATGCGGCTGACGCTGGAGGTGGCTCGGGCGGTGCGCGCCGCTGTCGGTGAGGACGTGCCGGTACTGGCCCGGATCTCGGCCACCGACTGGGTGCCAGGCGGCTGGACGGTCGAGGACAGCGTGGCCCTCGCCGCCGAACTCGCCGCCGCCGGGGTGGACCTGATCGACTGCTCCTCCGGCGGGGCCTCGCCATCCGCCAAGGTCCCGGTCGGGCGCGGCTACCAGGTGCCGCTGGCCGCTCAGGTCCGCCGCGAGGCGCAGGTGCCGACCGGCGCGGTCGGCCTGATCGTCGAACCGGAGCAGGCCGAGGCGATCATCGCCGACGGCGAGGCCGACCTGGTGCTGCTCGGCCGGGAACTGCTGCGCAATCCGTACTGGCCGTACCAGGCCGCCGCCAAGCTGGGCGCCGCGCCCAACTGGCCGGACCCGTACCTGCGGGCGGCCTGACCGGCGGGTCCGGCTGCCCGGTGACGACCGAGGGCAGCCGGACCCGTGCGGATCTCAGACCCGCTCTCAGCCGGCCAGGTGACCCCAGCGTCGGTCCAGGTCGCGCCACGGGCCCTGGGCGGCCACCGTGCCGGCGATGAGCACCACCACGTGGTCGGCCCGCACCAGCGCGGCCCGCTTCGAGGTGGAGCCGACCACGGTCACGCCCCGGTCCCGCAGCGCCTGCCAGAGCGCCAGCTCGGTGGTGACGTCGAGCGCGGAGGAGACGTCGTCGGCCACCAGCAGTTCGGTACGCGGCGCCAGCGCCCGGGCCAGCGCCAGCCGTTGCAGCTGGCCACCGGACAATCGGGTGCCCTTGTGCCCGATGAGCAGGCCGAGTCCGCTGCCGGTGGCGGCCAGGTCGTGGTCCAACTGGGCGGTGCTGACCGCGTGCGCGGCGTCCACCTGATGCCCGAGGGTGATGTTGTCCGCGACCGTGCCGGAGAGCACCCGAGGCAGCTGACCGACGTAGCCGACCTGGTTGGGGCGCAGGAACAGCTCCGGCTCGGTCACCGGCTCACCGTTCCAGCTCAGCACCCCGGTGTGCGGCGCGATGCCGGCGAGGGCCCGCAGCAGCGACGACTTGCCCGAGCCGACCGGCCCGACCACCAGGACCAGCTGCCCGCGTGCCACCGTCAGGTCCACGTCGCGTACGGCGGTGGTGCCATCGGTGTGCCGGACGCCGAAGCCGACCAGTTCCAGCCGCCGCAGCGGGGTACGCGGTGGCACCGTGGGGGCTGGGGCGGTGCCGGCGGCCAGGTCCACCCCGGGCACCCGCGCCGAGTACGCCTCGATCCCGGTCATCTCGGCCGTCCGTCGGGTCCACACCCGCGCCGACGGCACCTGGGAGATCAGCGAGGCGGTGGTCCAGGCGAACCAGCGTGCCGCGCCCAACGTGGCGACCGCGACCAGCGCCGCCCCGGCGGAGAGCCCACCGGTCAGGAACAACGCCCACACGCCGATCGGGAACAGCCCGCTGGCCACCGCCGGCGTGGAGCGCGCCCAGACCTGCACGGCGATCTCCCGGCGCTGCCGTTCGCTGCGTACGGTGTCGAGGTCGGCCAGGTGGGTCAGCACCGGTCGGGTGGCCCCGGCCAGCTTCACCGTGCGGGCCGCGGACAGCGTGGAGACCAGGGCGGTGGCGAAGGCCGCCCGCGCGGCGACGGTGTCCCGCGCCGCCCGCTCCAGTCTCGGGCCGAACGCCGTGGCGGCCAGCCCGGAGAGCACCATCGTGCCGAGGAAGAACAGTCCGGGCACCACGCTGCCGGTGATCAGGGTCATGGCGACCAGCAGGATCAGGCCGACGGTCTGGTCGAGCACGTTGTCGGCGAGTTGGACGACCCGCTCGGTGTCGCCGCCCTGGGCCACCACCTCGGCGGGGGTGTGCCGGCTGACCCGGCGCGGGCCGGTCTGGCCGTACACCAGGCGGGCGCTGATCCGCAGCATCTGCCGTACCCACCAGGCGGGGAACCACAGGTGGGTCCAGTAGTGCGCCGGGATGGCGAGGATCAGCCCGGCCGCGATACCGACGGCGGGCAGCCAGGGGTCGCCGGTGCCGTCGACCACGTCGGCCCAGAGCCAGGCGAGCACCGGCCCGTCCAGGCCGAGGATCGCCAGCACGGCGAAGATGCCCACCGCCGCCGCGCCGTACCGGGGGTCGTTGAGGCAGAGCCGGGCGATCTCCCGCAGGGTCCGTCCCCGGGAGGCCGGCCGCCGGTCGGCTTCGGTCGCCGCGTCCGTGGCACCGGCGCCGGCTTCCCGCCCGCCGACCTGTCGCCCCTCCGCCGGGTCGACCGGCTCCGGCCCGACGACCGGCGCGGGATCGCCCACCGGCAGACCTGCCTCGACGCCGTGCCGGGCGGGCAGCTCAGCATCGTCCGGCGGTGGCGAGCCGGTGCCGTCGCCGGTCTCGCCACCGACGGGCAGCAGCACGTCGGCGCCACGCCCGGCGGCCGTGCGGGCCCCCGCGGGCACGCCGATCGCGGTCGCCGGGCTGAACGTGCCGGCTGGTGTGGTGGCGGCCGGGTTGGCACCGACGAGCGCCGGCTCCGCCCAGATCCGGTCCGTCGCCGGCTCCGGCAGCAGCTCGGTCGCCGCGTCGACACCGTGCCCGCCCTGGTGGCCGGCCGCCAGCAGCTCGGCGAAGCGTCGCGACTCGGCCAGCGGGGCGGCCTCGACCACGGCGCCGTCGGCCAGCACCACCACCTCGTCGCAGCGGCTCACCGACGACAACCGGTGGGCGATGACGATGCCGATCCGGTCGCGCAGCAGGCGCTCGGTGGCCTGCTGCACCCGGGTCTCGGTGACCGGGTCGAGCCGGGCGGTGGCCTCGTCGAGGATCACCACGTGCGGGTCGCGGACCAGGATCCGGGCGAAGGCGACCAGCTGCTCCTGACCGGCCGAGAGCACGTGGCCGCCGTCGCCGAGGCGGGTGTCCAGGCCGGCCGGCAGCTCGGCGATCCAGTTGGCCAGCCCCAGCTCGTCGAGGGCCCGGGCGGCGGCGTCGAGCAGCTCGGGGTCGAACAGCGCCACGTTCTCGGCGAGCGTGCCGGCGAGGATCTCGGTCCGTTGCGGCACCACGGCGACCCACTGGCGCAGCTGCTCCACGTCGAGATCGAGCACGTCGCGCCCGGCGAGCAGGACCGTCCCCGCCGGCACGTCGACCGCCCGGGTGAGCAGCTTGGCCAGCGTGGACTTACCCGACCCGGTCCGGCCGACCAGGGCGTACGAGCGGCCCCGGACGAAGGTCAGGTCGACGTCGCGCAGTGCGGGGCCACGGTCGGCGTCCGGCCCGGTGCTCGGATAGCGGTAGGTCAGGTCGCGGATGACCAGGTCACCGTCGCTGGGTGCGGCACCGCCGCTGGGTTCCTGCGGGGCGGCCGAGAGCAGTTGCACCCGTCCCCACGCGCCGAGGGCGTACTGCACCTCCGGCACCATCCGGCTGACGTGTTCGACGGTCATGCCGAGGGAGAGTGCGAGCAGCCAGATCGCGGTGATCCGGGCGGCATCGACCCGGCCGGTGGTCAACGCCCACACCCCGCCGAGCACGACCAGCGCCACCCCGACCCGCGTCACCCCGGCCGCGACGGTGTTGACCTGCGCCGACATCTGCCACACCCGCAGTCCACGGCGCAACACCTCGGCCGCCCGGCGGGCGTACAGGCGCAGCACGTACGGCCGGGCCAGGCTGGTGCGTACGTCGTCCTGGCCGTGGATCGACTCCTCCATCACCGCCGCGAGGTCCGACCAGGCCGCTTCCTCGTGCATCCGGGCCGGGGCGATCCGGGCGGCGGGACGCCGCAGGGTGAACGCGAGCACGACGCAGAGCAGCAGCATGCCGAGCCCGGCCGGCCACCAGACGGTGAGCGCGACGAGCGTGGAGAGCAGGCCGACGGCCAGCGCCTGGGCCAGCCGTACGCCGGGGCCGCGCACGCCCGAGGCGACGTCGTACACGTCGCCGTCGATGCGGTCGAGCATCTCACCGACCGGGGTCGTCTCCAGCGCGGGCACGGGCTGCCCCAGCGCCACCCGGCACAGGCGACGGCGCAGGTCGGCGGACCAGTCGGCGGTGACGCCGGCCATCACCAGGCTCACCACCAGGTCGCTGACGACCGCCGCGACAAGCGCCACCGACAGCAGCACGAAGAACCCGACGGAGCGGTGCAGCAGCACCGGCCCGGCGAGCGCGGCGGTGGCCGCCTGGCCGATGCCGCCGAGCAGGATCAGGACGACCACCAGGGTCATCCGGCGCGTGGAGGTGACCCACAGATCACGGAGCAGGCGCATGCGTCGGTTCCTCCGGTCTGGTGGCGGAGTTTCCAGCCTGCTTCGCCCGGCCGCCTGACTCAACGCATTTTCGCCGGTGGCGGGGCGTGACGAAGGTCTCCGCCGACTTGGGGCCGGCTCAGAACAGCACGGTCGCCAGGGTGCCGACCGGGCGGAAGCCGCAGCGCTCGTAGACCCGCCGGGCGGGCAGGTTGAAGTCGTTGACGTAGAGGCTGACCGTCGGGGCGACCCGGGTCAGCGCGTCCGCGACCACCGCGGCCATCGCGGCGGTGGCGATGCCGCGTCCCCGCCACTCGGGTGCCACCCACACCCCCTGGACCTGCGCGGTGCGCCGGGTGACGACCGCCAGTTCGGCCTTGAACACCACCCGGCCGTCGACGAACCGGGCGTACGCCCGGCCAGAGCGGATCATGTCGGTGACCCGGCGCCGGTACCCGCGACCGCCGTCCTCGGCGAGTGGGGACACACCCACCTCCTCGGTGTACATCGCCACCGCGGCCGGGAAGAGCCGGTCGAGTTCGCCGCTGCGCACCCGGCGCACCTGCGGGTCGACCGGGACCGGGGGCAGCGCGTCGGTGACCAGCAACGGCTGGTTCGCGCGTACGTCGCGGGCCGGACCCCAGGTGTCGGAGAGCCGCTCCCACAGTTGCAGGACGGCGTCGGCCCGCCCGACGATCGAGGAACAGAGCCGTTCCTCGCCGGCCAGCAGGTCGGCGAAGGCCGCGATGGCCTGCGGGCCGGCCAGCACCGGGGTGAGGTTCCCGCCGAGCCAACAGACCGATTCGAGGTGCCGGCGGGAGCCGTACCCCAGCACCCGGCCCTCGGCCCGCCACCAGGCCAGCCCACGCGCGGCGACCCGCTCCGCGACCTGCGCGCTCGCGAACGGGTCGAGGTCGAGCAACCGCTCGACCGCGCGCCGTTCCGATTCCCCGATTTGCCGCACCGGCGCCGTCAGCACGGTTACAGCCTGCCAGATCCCTTCACCTTCCGTCGGCAGACACCAACCCCACCCCACCCCACCGCCAAACGCACCCACCCACCCCCACCCGCCACCGCCCGCCCCCGCTCGCGTTGATCAAGAGGTTTTCGCCAAATCCGGCGGCGAATCACGACGCGAACTTCTTGGTCAACAAGGCGGAACCCGGGCGGAGCTAGGTGAGGTGAGTTGTCGGCGTTGTGTTGGCGATATATCGTTGTTGCATCAGTGATAGTCCAAAGAAGGAGAAGGTCATGAGGTTCCATCGACGCGGGCATGGCGTGCACGAAGGGCGGATGCGGGGGTTCGGGTTCCCGCCGGGGCCGCCGTTTCCGCCGGGCGGGCACGGACACGGGTTCGGACACGGTCGGGGTGGCCGCGGACGGGGCCGGGGGCGCCGGCCTAACGTCCGCAACGCGGTGCTGGCCCTGCTCACCGAGCGGCCGATGCACGGCTACGAGATGATCCAGGAGATCGACTCCCGCACCGGCGGGAGCTGGCGACCCAGTCCCGGTTCGATCTACCCGACCCTGCAGTTGCTGGAGGACGAGGGCGTCATCGCCGCCACCGAGGAGTCCGGCGGTGGTCGCAAGCGGTTCACCCTCACCGAGCAGGGCCGCGCCGAGGCCGACGAGGCGGCCCAGACGCCACCCTGGGCGGAGGTCGCCGAGGACACCATCAACAGCTGGCACGACATCCGCAACGCCGGCATGCAGGCGATGCAGGCGCTACGCCAGGTGATGATGACGGGCACCGACGACCAGCGGGAACGGGCCGCCCAGGTGCTCGACGAGACCCGCCGCAAGCTGTACGCGATCCTCGCCGAATCCGAGTGACCCCGGTACGCGTCGAGGGCGGCCACCCGATGGATGGCCGCCCTCGTCCTGGTCGCGTTCGTCAGTGCACGGTGACGGTGGCGCCGGGAATCATGTCGCGCAGTTCCTCGGGCAGGTCGGCGCCCATCTCGTCGGCGAGCCGCAGCGCCTCCTCGATCAGGGTCTCCACGATCTGCCCCTCGGGCACGGTCTTGATGACCTGGCCCTTGACGAAGATCTGCCCCTTGCCGTTGCCGGAGGCCACGCCCAGGTCGGCCTCGCGGGCCTCACCGGGACCGTTCACCACGCAGCCCATCACGGCGACCCGCAGCGGCACCGGCAGCCCCTCCAGGCCGGCGGTGACCTCCTCGGCCAGCTTGTAGACATCCACCTGGGCCCGCCCGCAGGACGGGCACGACACGATCTCCAGGCCCCGCTCACGCAGCCCGAGCGACTCCAGGATCTGGTTACCGACCTTGATCTCCTCGACCGGCGGCGCGGACAGCGACACCCGGATGGTGTCCCCGATCCCCTCGGCCAGCAGCGCCCCGAAGGCGACCGCCGACTTGATGGTGCCCTGGAACGCCGGCCCGGCCTCGGTCACCCCCAGGTGCAACGGATAGTCACACTGCTCGGCGAGCTGCCGGTACGCCCGGATCATCACCACCGGGTCGTTGTGCTTCACCGAGATCTTGATGTCCCGGAAGCCGTGCTCCTCGAACAGCGAGCACTCCCACAGCGCCGACTCGACCAACGCCTCCGCCGTCGCCCGGCCGTACTTGGCCAGCAACCGCTTGTCCAACGAACCGGCGTTGACCCCGATCCGGATCGGCGTACCAGCGGCGGACGCCGCCGCCGCGATCTCCTTGACCTTGTCGTCGAACTGCCGGATGTTGCCCGGGTTGACCCGCACCGCCGCGCACCCCGCGTCGATCGCGGCGAACACGTACTTCGGCTGGAAATGGATGTCCGCGATCACCGGGATCTGCGACTTGCGCGCGATCGCCGGCAACGCCTCCACGTCGTCCTGACTCGGCACCGCCACCCGCACGATCTGACACCCGGACGCCGTCAACTCCGCGATCTGCTGCAACGTGGCGTTCACATCGGAGGTCAACGTGGTCGTCATCGACTGCACCGACACCGGCGCACCACCACCCACCGGCACCGACCCGACCATGATCTGACGGCTGGCCCGACGGGGCGCGAGCGGCGGCGGCGGCACGGGCGGCATACCAAGACTGACAGCGGTCACTTCAGGCACTCACTTTGGGAAGAGGGTGATCGGGTTGACCACGTCCGCGGTGATGGTGAGCAGGGTGAACACCCCACCGATCAGGATCACCACGTACGTGAAGGGCATCAGCTTGAAGTAGTCCACCCGGCCCGGGTCGGGCCGGCGCAGCCGCGCGTACAGCCAGGAGCGGGCTCGTTCGAACCAGGCGATGGCGATGTGGCCGCCGTCCAGCGGTAGCAGCGGCAGCAGGTTGAACACCCCGATGAAGAAGTTCAGCGAGATGAACAGCATGATGAAGATTTCCCAGGCGTTGTTGGCGACCGCCTCGCCGCCGAGGACGCTGGCGCCGACCACGCTGATCGGGGTGTCGATGTCCCGCTCGCCGCCGGTGATGGCGGTCCAGAGCGCGGGGATCTTCTCCGGCAGCCGCTGCAACGCCTGCGCGGTGGCCACCGCCATGTCGCCGATGAAGGTGCTGGTCGCGCCGACCGCCTCCACCGGGCCGTAGCTGACCAGGCCGGGGGTGCTGATGACCAGGCCGATGCCGAGGGCGGAGACGTCGCCGACCGGCCCGTCCGGGTTGTCGATCGGCGGGCGCTTGGTGGTGGCCAGCACTGTCTCGACGTTGCCGGGCTGGCCGTCGCGTTCGTACCCGATCTGGGCGGTGCTGCCGGGGCTGGTGGCCCGCAGTGTGGTGAGCAGGTCGCCGTAGTTGGCGATCGGGGTGCCGTTGATCGAGGTGATCCGGTCGCCGTCCTGAAGCCCGGCCGCAGCGGCGGGACTCGGCGCGTCACCGGTCTCGCAGGCCCGGTACGTGGTGTCCGGCAGGACGCAGTCCTGGAGGGCGATCACCGCCGGCTCGCTGCGGATCTGCTCCTCGGTGCTGGGAAAGTTCGGGTTGGGTAGGCCGAAGGTCATCGCGGCCAGCCACGCGGCGAAGATCGCCAACCCGAAGTGGGTCGCCGACCCGGCGGACATCACGATGGTGCGCTTCCACACCGGGTAGCGCCACATGGCGCGCTTCTCGTCACCGGGCTCGACGTCGTCGTCCTGCGGCGTCATTCCGACGATCTTGCAGAAGCCGCCGAGTGGGATGCCCTTGAGGCCGTACTCGGTCTCGCCGCGCTTGAACGAGAAGACGGTGGGGCCGAAGCCGACGAAGTAGCGGGTGACCTTCATGCCGAAGGCCTTGGCGGTGAGCATGTGCCCGGCCTCGTGCAGGCTCACCGAGACGAGGATGCCGAGGGCGAAGAGAACCACCCCGAACGCGAACGACATCAAGCTCCTTCCACCGCAGCAGCGATGATCTCCTGCGCGTGTGCGCGCGCCCAAGACTCGGCTTCGAGTACGTCCTCGACGGTACCCGGTTCGCCGAAATCGGGAGCCTCCTCCAACACGCGCTGCAACGTGTCGACGATGCCGAGGAACGGCAGCCGCCCGGCGACGAACGCCGCCACGCACTCCTCGTTCGCCGCGTTGTAGATTGCCGGCCGGCACCGACCGGCCTCCCCGGCCGCCTTGGCCAGCGCCACCGCCGGGAACGCCTCGTCGTCAAGCGGCGCGAACTCCCAGGTGTGCGCCGTGGTCCAGTCGACGGCGGCGGCGGCCTCCGGCACCCGGTCCGGCCAGCCGAGGCCCAGGGCGATCGGCAGCCGCATGTCCGGCGGGCTGGCCTGCGCCAACGTCGACCCGTCGACGAACTCGACCATCGAGTGGATCACCGACTGGGGGTGCACCATCACGGTGATGTCGGCGTACGGCACGTCGAACAGCTCGTGCGCCTCGATCACCTCAAGCGCCTTGTTGACCATGGTCGCCGAGTTGATCGTGACGACCGGTCCCATGTTCCAGGTCGGGTGGGCGAGCGCCTGCTCCGGCGTGACAGCCGTCAACTCGTCGCGCCGCCTACCGCGGAACGGGCCGCCGCTGGCGGTCACCACCAGCCGGCGTACCTCACCCCGGGTGCCGCCGCGCAGGCACTGCGCCAGCGCCGAATGCTCCGAGTCCACCGGGACGATCTGCTCCGGCCGCGTCACCGCGCCCTTGACCAGCGAGCCGCCGGCCACCAGCGACTCCTTGTTGGCCAGCGCGAGCGTACGCCCGGCGCGCAGCGCCGCCAGGGTCGGCGCCAGCCCGAGCGACCCCACCACCCCGTTGAGTACGACGTCACACGGCCACTGCGCCAGCTCGGTCATCGCCTCCGGCCCGGCCACGATCTTGGGCAGCTTGAACTCCCCGCTGGCCCAGCCCCGCCGGCTCGCCTCGGCGTAGAACGCCAGCTGGAGATCCTGCGCGGCGGACGCCTTGGCCACCCCGACCACGTCGACAGCGAGTTCGAGGGCCTGGGCGGCGAGCAGCCCGATGTTGCCGCCACCGGCACCCAGCGCCACCACCCGGAACCGCTCCGGGTTGCGGCGCACGATGTCGATGGCCTGCGTACCGATCGACCCGGTACAACCCAGCAGCACAAGATCACGGGGGGACGTCACGCCGCCCATTGTTACGCACTGCCGCTGAGCGCAAGGCAGGGCACCTTGTTGCGCCTGAGGTCGCGGAAGGGCGTCTCTGAAGGAAGGAAAGCTACTTCCCTTCCCGGTCCGCCTCCGGCGAGACCGGGCCTTCCGTCGAGTCAGCATCCTGCGGTGCCTCGTCGTCGAGCAGGTCTCCCGGGTCGACCGAGAAGTCGATCGACACCGCCGCCAGCGGTGACCACGAGACAACCACGCGAGACCTCGATCCTCGGTCCGTTGTTCTCCGGCAGCACGTACAGGGCAGCGCTCGCTGTCCACGGCGAGTCGCGGACGGCCAACACCTCAAAAGGCACGTGCCATCTTCTCCCGCTGCACGCAATCAACCTCTCACCGCCTCAACGGGTCAAACCCAGGACTGGCCGGTGGGACGGCGCCGTCCGCGTCAGCCGGGGGCGCTGCCGGCCGCGCGGGCGGTGTTCCGTCGAGCCGTGCCCGGACGGCGGCCGCTTCGGAGACGCCAAGCTCGTCGAGGATCGTGAGCGCCTGCCGCCACGCACGCCCGGCCGCCTCCGGGGAGCCGGCCGCCTGGTGGGTGTCGCCCAGATGGACCAACATCTCCGCCTCGTTGTTCCGCTCACCGATCCGGCGGATGAGGGCCAGCGCGCGCCGGTAGGCGGTGACCGCTTCCCCATACTGCCGGAGCCCATGGTGGGCGAAGCCGATACTGTCCCAGGCCTGGGCCTGCCCGAGCCGGTCTCCGACCGCCCGCATCAGGTCGAGGGCGCGGGCGCAGGAGGCGAGCGCGACCTCGTAGTCGCCGAGCAACGCATGCTGCCAGCCCAGGCCGTTGTACGCGCGGGCCTGCCCGGGACGGTGACCGGCACGCTCGAAGAGTTCCAGCGCCCGCTGGGTGTGCTCCAACGCGGCCCGGTACTCACCGTTTCGCTCGCAGAGCAGGCTGAGGTGGAACCGTACGTAGCCCTCGTCGACGGGCCGGTCGGCGGTGGCGAAGTTCCTCAGGGCCCGGTTGAAGTGGATGCGGGCCCGGAATCTGCGGTTGTCGATGCTGCTGTAGGCGCGGCCGAGTCCGCGATGGGCGTGGCCCTGGGCCAGCGGGTCGCCGATCCGCCGCGCCGCGGCCAGTGCCACCCGTTGCAGGGCGGCCCACTGCTGGCGGGGCACCTGGCGGTACAGCATCGGCTCGCACGCCCACGTCAGTTGCCAGGCACGGGCGTGAAAGCCGGTGCGCGCGGCGCCGTGGATCGCCGCGACCAAGGTGGTTTCCTCGGCCGCATACCAGTCCAGTGCGGCGGCCTCGTCGCTGAGGGCGACCACGGTCACCCCTTCGTCGGGCGGCGGGATGGCGATGGTGTGACGCTGGGGGTCCAGCATCCGGCTGGCGGCGTAGGCGGTGTGGAGCAGATGGTCGAGGAGCCGACCCTGTGCCATCCGTCGACGCGCTTCGGGATCGGTGGCCCTGGCCAGCTCCATCGCGTAGGCGCGCAGCAGATCGTGCGTACGGTACCGGTCACGATGGGGCGCCGAGACGAGGTGCGCGCGGGCCAGTTCCGCCAGGGCCGGCCGGACCTGCCGCACGGGTACGCCCGCGAGGCTGGCGGCGGCGGCCACCGTGACGTCGGGACCAGGGTGCAGCCCCAGCGTCCGGAACAGGGTCGCGGCGATCGGGCTCAGCCGTCGATAGGACCAGGAGAAGGCGGTACGGACGTCGGCGCCGTCGGTACCGGTGGACAACGTGTCGAGCACCGCGGTGCCGGTCCGTAACTGCGCGGCGAGCGCGGCGAGTGGTTCGTCGGGGCGGTCGGCCGCGCTGGCGGCGGCGATGGCCACGGCCAGGGGTAGCCGGGCGCAGCGGTCGACGATCTCCGCCACGGCCGCCGGTTCCTCGGCTGCCCGGCCGGTGCCGAGTCGGGACGCGAACAGCTCCGCCGCGTCGGTGGGGGTCGGCAACTCCAGCCTGAGCGGCAGCGCGCCCTCGCCCACGACCAGGCCGGTCAACTGGTTGCGGCTGGTCACGAGAGCCATACAGGAGGGGCCGCCGGGCAGCAGCGGGCGGACCTGGCCCGGGTCGCGGGCGTTGTCCAGCACCACCAGCACTCGACGATCGGCCAGCAGGCTGCGGTAGAGCGCGACGCGCGTGGACAGGTCGTCCGGCAGCCGGTGGGGGTCGGCGCCCAGCGCGATGAGGAATCCCCGCAGGGCGTTCTCGGGGGAGACCTGGGTGCCGTTCGGGTCGAAGCCGCCCAGGTCGACGTGGAGCTGTCCGTCGGGGAACCGGCCGCCGGCCCGGTGCGCCCACCAGAGCGCGACCGTGGTCTTGCCGACACCGGCGGTACCGTCGATCACGACCACGGTGGCCGACCCGTCCGGCTTTCCGCAGCTTGCGGCGGCCCTGTCGAGCGTGGCCAGTTCGGCCGCCCGGCCCACCAGGTGTCGGGCGACCGGGGGGAGTTGCCGGGGCACCGGCCACCGGCGGGACGCCGTCGGCGGGCGGGAACCGGTGCCACCGGGCGGGGTACGCCTGCGCTGGAAGGCGTACTCCAGCATCGCGTACCGGGGTCGCCAGGTCTCCTCGACCCCGGTACGCAGGGACAACTGGGACAGCCGGTGGTGCGCCCGCGCGTGGTCGTGGAAGCACTCCACCAGGCGACGCACCACGTCCCAGTCGGGTGGCCGGCGGACCGTGCCGTTGAGGATCGCGCCCACCTGGCTCTTGCCGAGACCGACCCGGGCGCTCACCACCCGCAGGCTCGGTCCCTGCGCCTGCGTCCAGAGCAGACGCAGATCAGCGCAGAAGTGCCGGAGCAGCTCGTCCGGATCGTCGGCGGGCACGGGCGTAAACCTTCCGCTCGCTCGCTGGTGGGGTCGGCCGCTGGCTGTCCGGTGCTGTCCGGCCGGGGCGGTCGGCAGCGTGCATCCGACCGGCGGCATCACGGTACCGTGACGCGGCGCGTCCGCACTGGCCACTCACCGTCACCCGGATAGTCGACTCTGATGGCTCCCCGACGAGAGGGAGTAGGAATGACCCGAGGAAAGAGGAGAGCCCGGAGTCGGCCGGTGCGCGTCCTGCTGGCCGCCCTGCTGTCCATCGTGGTGGTGGTGCCCACCGGCGCTCGACCGGCGTACGCGATCGACTGGACCCAGGTGATCACCGCAGCGATCAGTGCGGTCAGCTCGTGGGCGAGCGCCGGTAACACTCAGGCCGCGATCCAGGAGGCGACCCGGCAGATCCTGACCGCGGTCAACTCGGCCCGCACCGAAATCCTGGCGCAGATCCAGACGATCGCGACGGCGCAGACCCGGGCCTGCGCCAACCATGCCGTGATCGAGTTCTTCGACATCGAGCGGATGACGCCGGACAACATGCAGCGGTTCGCCCAGGACGCCACCGGCTGCGCGGTGGCGATCGAGAGCATGATCTCCGCGCTGACCGACAAGGCGAGCGTGGACCAGCTCGGTTTCGCGATGAACATCGTGACGCCGATCGCCCTGGTGGCACGGGCCCGGACCGGCCTGACCACCGACGGGCTGAAGAACACCCTGCGCTCGGCCAACACCCAGCTGGTGCCGAAGCTCGCACCGCCGTCCTGCACCTTCTGGTCACCCAACTTCGACCCGGAGCTGCCGTTGCCCCGCAACGGTGACATCGTCAGCTACTACCTCTACTGCACGGCGTACAACAACGACCATGGGTATGCGTACACGGAGGTCGTCTGGCCCAACCGGCTCCCGGACAACGCCTTCGATCCGGCGATCGCAGACGCCACCAGAAATACCAGCCGGGCGATCGCCGTCGCGGTGTTGCCCATGCTGGGCGGCTGACCCAGGGGCGGCGGCCCCGGGCAGGGGCAGTCTCGTGCCGGGCACCTGTCACACCTGGCTCGTCGGTGTGGCAGGTGCCCCGTCGCTCGGGCTGTTGCCCGAGCAGATCGCGCAGGGGCCGGCACGGGGCGTGCTTGAGCGCGGCGACCCGCAGCGCGTGGGCGTCGTGCGTTCGCCGCCGACTCCCGCGTCGTGCACGCCTCCACGTCGGCTACCTGCTCCGCACCCTCTCAGTCCAGCAGGTCGACCTCCCAGTTCGCCCGCTGAACCAGCGTGTCGGCCTCGCGTAGCTGCCGGGCGGGGCCATCGGCCTGACGAGGTAGACCCGCCACCGGCAACGCCGGGGTCAGGCCGATGCCGCCGCACGGAACGAGCACCCTTACGGCGTCGTGCTGGTGGCGTACACGTCGAGAGCGAACCGCCGGTACCTGCGCCGACGCGGGATCGCCGCGACGATCCCGTCGAAGGCCGACCAGGATGCCAACCGACGTCGGAAGAGGTCGAAGGGCGGCCGGCCCCTGGCCTTCGAACCCGAGCGGTACAAGCTACGTCATGCAGTGGAGCGCGGCACCAACCGGCTCACACGCAACCGGGCCGTGGCGACCCGGGACGACGTCCAGAATGGGCAGCACTGAGCAGCGTGGCGGCTTGGTGCGATGTGATGGCCAAGGCCCGCGCCGCCGACCCCCGAGTGGGACAATGCGACGCGCGTCGCTCGACGTGCCCGGATGCGGAAGCAGATACTCGCCGGTCAGGCGGCACGCGCAGTCTGCAACGGATGCCAGCGCATAGCCGATTCAGGTTGTGATCGACACCGTTGCGGCCATCCGGCAGCCTCCCCGCGTCGTAGGGACCACAATTTCCACCGAACCGGTTTCCTGATCGTGCTCCGACCGGCTCAGGACTGCGAAGACACGGTCCGGTGCCGACCGGGTTTGGTCGGCACCGGGCGGGTCCCGCCAGGTTCAGGTGCGGGGGGCGAGGCGGCCCGCGCGGGTGGCGGCGACGAACCGGGTCCAGCTCGTCACGCCGAAGCTCAGCTCCGCGCCCTGCCGGTCCTTGCTGTCGCGTACGCCGACCGCGTCGACAAAGCCGGCCACCTCGACGCATTCACCGCTGCCGGACCGGGACGACGTGCGCCACACTCCGTCACGTCTCATGGGTCATCTCCTTCGCGATCGCCGTGATCAACTCACGGGAGTCATCGACATCGAGCGCCCGCTCGCCGAGCGAGCGCCAAACTTCCTCGTAGGTCCGGATCTCGTGCGGTTTGTCAAGGTAGACCGCGCCGCACGGACCGTCCATGTAGATCGTGGTCGGCTCCGGTTCCCGCACGTCGGTGGGGAAATCGAGCATGGTGAAGGTGCCCGTGTCGGTCGAGCGGAACAGCCCGGCGGCCAACGGAAGCACCCGGATCTTGATGTTGTGCTGTCGACCCGCCACCACCAGCGCGTCGAGTTGCCGGGCCATCGCCGCCCGGTCACGCAGCGGCCGACGTAGCACCGCCTCGCTGAGAATCACGTCGTAGTAGGGCGCGCGGGGCACCGCCCGAGCCAGCAGACGTTGTCTGCGCAGTCGAACATCTACCTTGACCTGCTGTTCCGCCTGGGACAGATCCGGATGGTTCGTCGCGATGACCTCAGTCATGTACTCGACCGTCTGCAACAGGCCGGGTACCAGGTCGGCCTCGTACTTTCGGATCTTTGTCGCGGCGGCCTCCAAGCCGACGTACAGCTTGAACCAGTCCTCGATCGCCTCGCCGTAGCTGTGCCACCAGCCGTGCGCCTTGGTCTCCCGGGCCAGCGACCGCATGGTCTGGATGGTTTCGTGGGTCGCGCCGTACACCCGGCACATGGCCTCCACGTCGTTCGGGTGCATGGGGACCTGGCCGGTTTCGTACCGCCAGATTCGCGGCGTCGACCATTCCAGTTCCTTCGCGGCGGCGACCACAGTTACGTGCGCGTTTTCGCGAAGTTCTCTCAAATACCTGCCGAGTTGCCTACGCGGGACGGTGCTTCCCGGGTCGTCCACGTCATCTCCTCTGCTGTTGTCGCGTAAGGCACCTCATCCCTTGATTCGCATTCTCGCGCAAAACATTGCGCCAGGCCAGTAGTGAAATGACCATCGTGGATGACCAGCCAATCCCCCTGGCAGGTCACGGCCGGAGCGGACGCCTCCCACGAACCTCATCCCGGCGTCCGCTCCGGCCCGCGACCATTCCACAGAGGAGGATCATGGATTCGATCGACGACGCCCTCGGCGAGATTCCGCTGCCTCCCTACATCACCGCCGAAGATGTCACATTCGCGCTCCGGGCGATAAACGTGCACGCCGCAGAACAATGGCCCGACGGCCCGCGCTGCCGCAACGACCGGGCACCCCACCCCTGCCGCCTGCACCGCTGGGGCCGCCGCATCCTCGCCATGCGCGGCCTCACCGATCAGCAGATCACCACGATGCTCGCCGAGCAGGAAGCCGCCCGCCCATGATCTACCTGTCCGGGGAGCGCCCACTCCCCCAGCACGCCCGCGCCGCCACCTTCGACACCCGTTGGCGCGGCCTCGACCCGGACCAGGTGTACGCCTACCTCAACCGGCTCGCCGACGAACTGGAACGCCTGCACCGCGAACTGACCACCGCCAACACCGAAGCCGAACGCATCCGCCAGGCACTGCGCCAGTGGCAGTCTCGCCAGGCCGCCCACCGCCACCACAGTCGCGGATCGCGATGAGCCCGCCCCGCTGGGTGATCCACCTACCCACCACGCTGACCAGCCTCGACGACGCGACCGCACTCGCCGTGGCCCTCCGTGACTCCCTGGGCCACCTGACGGTCATCGACTTCGGCGAAACCACCCTCAGCGAAGAAGACCACCAAAGCCGGCGTACCCGAGTCTGGTGCGACACCCCACTCGACGGCCCTTACCGCTGCCACCGCCCCGACGACCACCCGGGCACCTGCGCTCTCGACCGATCTTGACGCCCACTGCCGGACCAAGTCCATGATCTTGTGACCTACTTCTGCCCGTACGATTCGTACGAGTTGCACAATCGGACTTGTGAGTGAGCCCGCAGCCGAACTCTCGATCTCAGACGCCCGCGACAGCCTCGCGGATATCGTCTCCCGCGCTCACTACGCCGGGAGAATCACCTACGTGACCCGTCGGGGGCAACGCCTGGCCGCCATCGTGCCGGCCGAGGTCGTCGAGGCCATCGAGCGCGCCGAAGACGCCAGCAATGTCGCCGCCGCCCGCGAGGCTTTGACTCGCATTGACGCGGGCGACACCCCGATACCGCTGATCGACCTACGCGACGAGCTCGGCTTGTGACCAGCCCGAATCCACCCGCCTACACCGTCCAGGTCGACAGAGCCGCCGCCAAGCTGCTGCGCGGCCTTTACCTGCACCGGCCAGCGCCGCCGCCGTCTCGGACGCCGTCAACGCCACCGACAGACCCGACGGGTCGGAGTGGGTGACCGGGTTGTTGTGGGCGTACGTGAAGCCGTTGTTCTGTAGCGGGTCGGTCAGGGCCGCTGACCCTCAACCATCAGCTCGTCGCGGTCGAGACAGTTCGCCAGCTCCAACGGCCTACGAGTAAACGTCCTTGCGATGCCCGACATCGTGGATGGTGAGTTCGTCGTCGTCTAGCCGGTAAAGGACCCGGTAGTCACCGACGCGCAGACGACGCCCAGATCCGTCGCGCATCTCGGTCGAGTTCTGCGGCGCAGGATCGGCGACCAAGCCGAGGATCGCACTCAGGACGGTCAAGAAAACGTTGCGAGGTTGCTTGTGCAGCCAGACCAGCACGTCCCGGTCGATCTGAACCTTCACGCCGCCGCACCGCCGGCCCGGTCAGCCAGCAGCGCCTCCACCTCGCGAGGATCGACCCCAAGCGATTCCAAAGCTGCCGACAGCGGCACGAACTGACCCTCGGCACGGGAACGGGCGATCACCGCCGAGTCCCGGCGGTCCCGGAACGCCTCGATCTCCTCCCACTCGTCGATGCCGATCAGGACAGCCACGGGCCGCTCGTACTTGGTGATGATCACCGGCTCACCGGTGCGCTCGATCCCCTCCAGCACCCGACCCACGCCATCGCGAAACTCCCGCAGCGTAATCCTCGCCATGTACCGCACTGTACCACGCGGTACCATTCCAACGCCCACAGCATGCCTCCGCCGCCACCTTCGACACCCGCAGGCGACGCGGCCCATCCCGGCGACGGCCCGGGCACCCTGGACCGTCGAGTACCCGATCAGGCGGTTCGCGGCGCGTCACCAGTCTCCGGCCACGGTGGGTCGGGTGGCGTCCACGGCGGTGTGCCTGCCGATGAGGATCCTCGCCCCGGCACCCGGCGTAGGGCGTAACGGATGGCCCACGCGACGCCGACAACCATCACGACCACCGCGACGATCGGCACGACGGCCACCGCCGCACGTTGCGGAGGCCAACCGGTCAGCAGACGCAGCAGCAACGACAGCGGCACCATCGCCCCAGCGAGGATGCCCGCGACGCAGATCCGGCCGGCCACGGCCTGCGACGGCGCCGTGACGTTGGCGACGAGCACCGCGACGCCCGCCGGCACCGCCGTCATGCCCACGATCAGCGCAACCACGAGAACCGATCCCACCCCGTCGTCCGAGTTCGCGCCACGCAGTGCGTAGGGGACGTAGACACCGAGCGCCACGAGGCCGAGCGCGCCACCGACGGCGGCGAGTGGAATCACGAACCAGCCGTACCGCCGCGTCAGCAACGTGGCGCAGCCGGCAAGCACCACCATGCTTCCCACCGCGACCGAAAGCGGAACGGCGACCCGCCAGCCGACGATGACGGTCGCCTCCGCGACACCCGGGATCGGTGTCGCGGATTGCTGGTGCCGGAAGCTGTCACCGGCAAGCGTGCCGAAACCGATGCGCTCCCAGCGGCCGGCGGTGTCGCGGCGGGCGAAACCGTCCCGGCCGTTCGCCACCAGCACGACCACTCCACCGCCCGGCTGATCCCGGACCAGCAGTGCGCGGGACGACAGGTACTCCTGCACGTCACGCATACCGGGTATCGCCGTTGCCAGTCGCTGCCGAGCGTCCTCGTCGACCTGCCAGGCGACGCGCCAGTTGGCCCCACCGTCCCGGCTCTCCTGCACCGCCAGGCGGCGCGGCACGATCCGGAAGCAGTGCCCCGGATCCCGCGCCGAACAGTCCTCCCCCGACGCGGCCGGTGGCGGCTGCTTGGAGAACAGCTCGTAGCCGCCCTCCGGCAGCTCCGAGAACGTCGGTCCGTCGTCCGCGCCGACCCACCACGTGTAGGGCTCCCGGGAGTCGTGATAGGCGTTGCCGATGCCGGCCACGGCGACGTCCCGCCACTCGTACAGGGCGACAGCGTCGTCGTACCGGGGAGCGGAGGTGGCCGCGACACCCAGCCCGGCGATCGGCAGCACCACCAGCACCGCCACCATCCGCAGCCACCGCGCCAGACTCGGGCGGGCCACCGCCGAACACCACGTCCACCAGGCCAGGGCCAGCGCCGGCAACGCCAGCAGGTCCGTGCCGTCGGCCAGGATCACCGAAGGTCCGCTCACCACGCTCCACACCGCGGACGCCGTGGCCGCCCCCTCCGGAGTGGCCTTCACCGCCGTGAATCCCACTCCAACGACGAAAATCGAGACGGCCGCCAGCAGGTCGCTCGGCGTTCGGCCAGATCCGGGACCAGCAATCCTGACCGTACGCCGCAGCACCGGCAGTCGACCGCACCCGGCCAGCAGCAGCGCCAGCACGACGGCCAGCAACGGTGGCGCCATCACCAGCCCGGCGACGTCGCTGAGCTTTCCCGTCAACCAGCCGGGATAGACCGCCTTGAGCACCTGGTCGTTGAGGATCAACAGCGCGGTGGCCGCCACCGTCACCGGATGGATCAGCCAGGTCAGGAAGCTGTCCATCGCCTTGTCACTCGAACGGCCCACGCCTGGTCCATGCTGCGGTGACGTGCCCATGCTTCCCCCGTGATGCTGCGAGCGCCCGAGCCTTCACGGTCGCCCCTGCTGGTAACACTCCAGCCTCACCCGAGCCTCAAACCCGCATCCATGCCGATCTGTCCAGCACCTCGCGGACACCCCTGGCGCTCGTCCGGCAACACGGGTGACAGGACGGTTGCCGAAGGGGATCACGGGGAAATGGAGCGCGATGGGCGGTGCGTGGGAGCGGACGAAGCGGATCAGCAGTGGGGCTTTCCGCCCCGTCCGTGGCCGGGACCTGTCACTGCACGCCGCCGCGATCACGTTCTACGGGGCGATCGCCGTGGTGCCGGTGGCGCTGCTGGCGATCTGGCTCACCTCGCTGCTGGCGGGGGCGTCCCAGGTCCGCCGGCTCACCGGGTACGCGGTGGAGGCGCTGCCGGACGCGATCGGTGCGCCGCACGCGGTGGCCGTGCTGGTCGAGGCCGGGGTCGGGCTGACGCCGTGGCTGGCCCTGGCCTCGCTGCTGCCGGCGTCGCTGTACGGCGAGGGGCTGCGCCGGGCGTTCGTGTCGGTCGCCGCGCCCCGTTCCGACGAACACCTCGTCGGCTGGCGGGGCCGGTTGCTGCTGCTGCCGCTGCTGGCACCGGCCCCGGCGCTGTTGCTGTCGATCCTGCTGGCCCTGCCGACCACCACCGGGCTGGTCCGGCGCGGTGGTTGGGCCGGTGTGCTGGGTGTGGTGCTGTCGTTCCTGGCGGTGTGGCTGGTGCTCACGCCGGTGCTGATGTGGGTCTTCCGGGTGGTCGGACCGGCGTCGCCGGACTGGCTCGCCACGCTGGGGATGGGCTCCTTCACCGCGGCGAACCTGTCCGGCTTCCTGCACGGTTTCGTGCTCTTCGCCTCGTTGCCACTCGACCTGGGCGTGCCCTTCGGTGGGCTCGACGAGGTGGGTGCCGCCGTGGCGATCCTGCTCTGGCTCTACCTGTTCCACGTGATCGTGCTGGCCGGTTACTCCGCCACGCTGGCCCTGTCCGCCTGGCGTCAGCGGCGGAAGGGGCCGGTGACCTCGTAGGTGATGCCGCCGGAGCCGGTCGAGTTGCCGCTGGTGCCGCGCTGGGAGGAGAAGTAGAGGCGGGAGCCGTCGGGGCTGAACGCGGGACCGGTGATCTCCGAGGAGGACTGGCCGTCGATCCGCAGGAACGGGGCGACCACGCCGGCCGGGGTGATCACGCAGACCTCCATGTTGCCGCCGTCCTCGGCCACGTAGAGGTCCCCGCCCGCGGTACCGGTGATGTTGTCGACGCCGGTCAGCGGCGCGGTGCCGGCCGGCACCAGCGAGTCGTCGTACGCCAGGTCGATGCGCTGGTTGACCGCGTCGTACGCCCACACCCGGTTGTCGCCCTTGGTGGTGAACCAGCAGGTGCCCCGGTCGTACCAGCAGCCCTCGCCACCGTCGAAGTGCTTCGCCGCGCCGACCTGGAAGCGGGTCGGGATCGGGAAACCGTCCCGGTCCGGAATGTTCTGCCAGGTCACCGGGCCGGAGGTGGCGTTGGCCGGCGCGCACAGCACCTGCACCTGACCGGTGCGCAGATCCCCCCAGGTGTCGGGGACGAAGCGGTAGAAGCAGCCGTCGCTCTCGTCCTCGGTCAGGTAGATCACCCGCCGGTCCGGGTCGCAGGCCGCCGCCTCGTGGGTGAACCGGCCCATCCGGGTACGCTCCTCGGCGCCGCGGCTGCCGTCGGGCCAGGTCTCGAAGACCCGCCCCAGCGGCACCTCCTCGCAGGACAGCCAGGTGCCCCACGGGGTGGCCCCACCGGCGCAGTTGACGTTGGTGCCGCCGAGGATGCGGTACGCGGTGGCGATCGACCCGTCGGCGCGGAACCGCACCGCGGAGGCCCCACCGATCAGCGGCACCTCCGAGTTCGAGACGTAGATCCACCCGTCACCGGCCGGGAAACAGGCACCACCGTCCGGCGCCCAGTGCCAGACGTACGAGGTGCCGGCGACCCGCTGACCCGAGCGGGCGATGACCCGGCTGCTGAAGCCGGCGGGCAGGTGGATGCCGTTGGCGTCGGCGGCCAGCAGGCCCCCGTACGGGCCGGGGCCGGGTTGGGCGGGTGCGGCCAGCGCGGCACCGGCCCAGAGGCTGCCGGAGAAGGCGGCGGCACCGCCGGCGACGGTGGCACGCAGCACGGTACGACGATCCATCAGGGGAACCTCCCAGGGGTGGCGGGGGCGGGCCCCACCCACGCTAGGTACCCCACCCCATCGACAAAACCCACTCCCCCATGAACACCAACCAAACCCTCAACCCCTGTTGATCATGAGGTTGGCGGCACTCCCGGAGATCGACAGCGCCGCCAACCTCATGATCAACAGGCGTGCGGCGGGGTGGGGAGGGGTTAGGGTGCGGGGATGGTGGGTGGTGGGATGCCCGGGCGGGCTGACGTGGTGGTCGTGGGGGCGGGGCACAACGGGTTGGTGTCGGCGATCCTGCTGGCGCGGGCCGGGCTGGACGTGCTGGTGCTGGAGGCCGCCGAGGTGATCGGTGGGGCGACGCGCACCGAGAACCCGTTCCCGAAGGTGCCCGAACTGCGTCACTCCACCGGGTCGTACCTGCTCGGGCTGATGCCGCCGGAGCTGCTGGCCGCGCTCGACGCCCGCATCCCGGTGCTGCGCCGCGACCCGCACTACTTCCTGCCCACCCCCGGCGGGGTCGGCTCCCCGTACCTGCTCTTCGGCACCGACCCGGAGGCCACCCGGGCGCAGCTCGCCGAGTTCTTCTCCCCCGCCGACGCCGCCGCCGACGAGGCGTTGCAGGCCGAGCTGGCCGCATTGCGCGAGGACCTCGCCCCGGCCTGGCTGGCCGAACCGCTCGGCGTCGAGGAGACCGCCGACCGCTACGTCCGCCCCGCGTTGCGCCAGGTCTTCGTCGACCTGGTACGCGGCTCCGTCGCCGACTACCTGGCCCGCTTCGACTTCCGCTCCGAGCTGCTGGTCAGCATGTACGCGGTCACCGACGGCCTGTCCGGGCTCAACGCCGGCCCCGACGACCCCGGCACCGGGCACAACTTCCTGGTGCACAACATGTGCCGGCTGCCCGGTTCGGGCGGCACCTGGATGATCGCCGAAGGCGGCATGGGTACCGTCTCGCGGATCTTCGCCGACGCGGCCCGGGCCTCCGGCGCGCGGATCGTCACGGGTGCCCCGGTCGCCGCGATCACCCTCGACGGAGGTGCCGCCCGGAGCGTGGTGCTCGCCGACGGCCGCCAGGTCGACGCCGAGGTGGTGCTCGGCGCCTGCGACCCGTACCGGCTGATGGAGCTGCTGCCCGACGGCGCGCTGCCGACCACGCTCAGCGAACGGATGGCGGCGGTCCGGCGCACCGGCAGCACCCTCAAGCTGAACCTGGCGCTGCGCGGGCTGCCCCGCTTCTCCTGCCTGCCCGAGGGCGCACCGAGCCCGTTCGGCTCCACCATCCACCTGCTGCCCGGCTCGGCGACGCTGGCCGGCGGCACCGGCGAGTCACCGATGGCGGCGCTGCGCGCCATGTGGGCCGACGTGCGGGCCGGGCAACTGCCGGCGGAGCCGACGATCGAGTGGTACCTGCACACCACCGTCGACCCGTCGCTGGCCGACCCGGCCGGGCACCACTCGTCGGCGCTGTTCGTCCAGTCGGTGCCGTACGAGTTGGCCGGCACCAACTGGGACGCCGAACTGCCCGGTTACGTCGACAAGCTGATCGGAATCTGCGAGCGCTACGCGCCCGGCACCGGCGACCTGATCGCCGACGCGGTGCCGCTGCCGCCACCCGGCATCGAGACGCACTTCGGCATCACCGGAGGCCACATCCACCACGTCGACAACACCGTCTCGTTCGCCGACCGGATGCCCTACGCCACCGGCGTCGACGGGGTGTACGCGGGCAGCGCCGGCTGCCACCCGGCCGGCAGCGTCATCGGTGCCGCCGGCCACAACGCCGCCCAGCGCATCCTCGCCGACCTCGGTCGGTAGGCGAGGCGTCGGCGTCCCCGGCCGGGGACGCCGAGGCGGACGGGCTCAGCTCGCCGGTGGGGCGGCCTCCGCGACCGCGACCTCCTCGCCGACCCGGTGGGCGCGGACCTTGTGGCCGACGCTGGTCAGGCAGCGCCCGCTGGGCAGGTCGAACCGCCAGCCGTGCAGCTGACAGGTGAGCTGGTCGCCGTCGACGATGCCGAACCGGCTCAGGTCCGCCTTCAGGTGCGGGCAGCGCCGCTGCACCACCCAGTCGCCGAGGGTGATGTCCTCGGCGTCGACGGCCCGCTCGTGCTCGTCGTACCAGCCCTCGGCGTACTGGAGGCGCTCGGTGGACAGGCACTTGAAGAAGGCGTAGACGAACTCGTTGTACTGCCCGATCCGGGCGGCCGAGAAGCGGCAGGACAGGAAGAGCGAGTTGACCCAGTCGACCTCGCCGATGTGCAGCAGGTGCTCCACCAGCGCCCGCTCGGTACGGAACCGGTAGCGCACCTTCTCGTCGGCGTACGGCCGCACCTGCTTGCCCGGGAAGTCGACCACGATGGATTCGATGCTCTCACCGTCGTAGCCGACCAGGTCGAAGCGGACCGGACCGCCGACCCCCTTGGCCAGGTAGATCGACTCGTCGAGCAGCGGTTCGACGCGCCGCTTCAGCTCCTTGAGCACGTCGACCTCGGGGTGCCGCCAGGACGCCTTCTCCGCCTCGATGATCGGCCGCTTGCGTTTGCGCATCTCCTCCAGGTGGGCGACCTTGTTGGCGAAGAACTCCTCCACCGGCACCGGGTGGGTGGTCGTGGCCCCGGTGGTGGTGACCTCGGTGACGCTGCCGGGCAGCAGCACGATGCCGTTGGTGCCGCCGACCTTGGCGTACTCGGACAGGAAGACCGACTGGTCGGGGAAGATGTTCCCCTCGTCGCCGAAGATGTCGTTGAACTGCCAGAGCTCGTCGTCGAGGAAGCACGGCGGGCCGGCGATCGGGAAGACGTGGTCGGCCTTCAGATCGTCGATGTAGCGCCAGGTGCGGTCGAACTGCCGGTCCCGCTTCTGCTTGCCGAACGCGGTCTTCGCCGCGCTGGGCAGCTCGTAGACCATCGGATACCAGATGGCGCCGGAGAACTGCAGCAGGTGCGCGTGCACGTGACCCAGCTCGGCGAAGGTGCTCAGGTCGGTCGGGCGGGCGTCGTTCTGGTTGAGCAGCCGGACGCCGTCGTACTCCACCCAGAGCGAGGAGTCACCGATCGGACCGTCGGTCGGGCTGGTCAACGCCTGGATCATGATCTTCAGGCCGCCGTCCAGCTCGACGACCTCCTCGTTGCGGGTCTTCAGGAACTTCGTGAAGCCCAGCGCGCGGAACTCGTCCTCCATCTCGGAGGTGGGGAACTCGGGCAGCAGCACGGTCGCCTTCTTCGACACGTACCGCTTGAGGTGCGCCGCGTCGAAGTGGTCCCGGTGCAGGTGGGACACGTACAGGTAGTCGACGTCGCCGAGGGCCTCCCAGTCGAGCTGGGAGTTGTCGGGGAACGGGAACCAGGAGGCGAAGTAGGCCGGATTGACCCACGGGTCGCACAGGATGCTGCCCGCGGCCGTGTCGATCCGCATGCTCGCGTGCCCCGTACCGGTCACTCGCACCGCAGTTCCCCCTCAAAACGACAATCAAGGTGTACGCCCCAGAACGCTACCGGAGGCAGTCTGGTCGTCGCCCCGCGACGCCGGTAGTGCCCTTCCACCCACCGGAGCGGGGCCCATCGGCCCTGGCCGGAAACCGTCCCGAGGGACGTGCCAGACTAGCCGGAGATCCGTTCGCGAGGAAGGACCGACAGTGGCAGGCAGCGAGCCGGTAACGTCGCCAGACCAGCACAAGCCCGGGCACCGTAAGGCCGGGCGGATCGGCGCGGTGCTCACCGCGTTCGCGCTGCTGGCCATGCTCTGCGGCAACCACGAAGGCCGGGTCGAGAACCTCTGGCTGATCGGTCTGGCCGCGCTGCTGCTGCTCATCGTGATCGGTGACGTGGTGCTGCGCCGCAACGGCCTGCGCTCCTGACGATTCCGGCGACCCGCGACCGTCCGCGGCTGAGCGACCGGACCGCACGCGTTCCGCGGCACCCGTTACCCGGAGACGTCGGACGACCTCGGCCCACCGCCGTCACCCGCCCGAACGAGCGAACGGGCCCGGCTCCGGTCTCCGGAGGAGGGCCCGTCCGCGTTGGTGCCGCTCAGCGGCCGAAGAGGATGTCCTGCACGTTCTTCAGCGCGGCGTCGACCTCGGCCTCGAAGTAGCCGCCCTGCACCAGTCCGAAGCGCAGCGTGTCCAGATCCTTCGGGTTCACCGGCATCTGGTTGCGCCCGGCCATCCCGCCGAGCAGCGACTCGAAGAACCGGTCCACCTGGTCCGGGTCGTACCCGCTGCCGAAGCGACGGACCTGGAAGCTGCGGCGGATCTGGTCCACCCGGTAGAGGTCGCTGCCGGGCGGGCCGGCCATCGGTGGCCCACCCATCGAGGGACCGGCCATCGCGGGCGGACCGCCCATTGCCGGGGGGCCGCCCATCGGAGGGCCGCCGAGCGCCTGCTGCGGCAGGCCGGGAGGCCCGGCCGGGCCGCGCCGCGGGTCCCGGTCCGGCAGCCTGATCTCGGCGGTCATGTCGGTACGGCCGTGCCGACCCGCCTCGAACCCGTCGAAGCGCTGGTCGTCCGGGGGGCCGTAGCCACCGGGGCCGTCCGGCGGACCGTAGCCGCCCGGCGCGTCCGGCTGACCGTAGCCGCCGGGGCCGGCGGGCAGACCACGCGGCGGGGGCCCGCCGTGGCCCATGCCGCCGGGCGGGCCCATCGGCGCACCCGGACCCATCGGCGCGGCCGCCCCGCGCGGGCCGTCGTAGCCACCCCGGGGTGCGTTGTCGTACCCGCCGGCGAAGGCACCCGTCGGCTCGTCGTAGCGGCCGTAGGGAGGCCCGGCCTGTGCCGGCATCGCCCGGGGTGGCATCGGCGGCTGCGGCACCGGGGACATGCCGCGGTCCTCCCGCATGCCGGGGCCCATCCGGTCCATCGGGCCCATCCGGCCGTCGCCGCGACCGGACATGCCGCCGCGCTCCTCCAACTCCGCCAGCTGCCGTTCGACCCGGTCGAGGTGCAGGTCCACCTGCCACTCGTCATAGCCGTTGAAACGAACCCGGAAGACGACGTCGTGGACTTCCTGCGAGGCCACCGGCGCTCCGACCGGCTGCCCGGCGAGTGTCGCCTCGACCCGGTCCAGGAAGGCGTCCACCTCGTCAACCTTGTATCCCCGGCGGAGCGCCTTACGCCGGAAACGCTGACCCTGACTCGCCACTATGTCTCCTGGTCTCGTTCGCCACGCCCGGTCACTCCGTCATCTCCCCGGCCGGGTCGGTGCCACTGTCCTCCGCGGCGGCCAGCTGCCCACATGCCCCGTCGATCTCGCGACCTCGGGTGTCCCGCACCGTGGTGGACACCCCGGCGTCGCGCAACCGCCGGACGAACTCCCGCTCGACCGGCTTCGGGCTGGCGTCCCAGCGGCTGCCCGGAGTCGGGTTCAGCGGGATCAGGTTCACGTGGGCCAACTTGCCGGCCAGCAGCCGGCCGAGCAGGTCAGCTCGCCACGGCTGGTCGTTCACGTCCTTGATCATCGCGTACTCGATCGACACACGACGGCCCGTGCGGGCCGCATAGGCCCAGGCTGCGTCCAGCACCTCGCACACCTTCCAGCGCTGGTTGACCGGCACGAGTTCGTCGCGCAGCTCATCATCGGGGGCATGCAGCGACAACGCAAGAGTCACCGAGAGGTCTTCGCTGGCCAGTCGGTGGATGGCCGGGACCAGCCCGACCGTGGAAACGGTGATGTGCCGCTGCGACAGACCGAGCCCCTCGGGCGCCGGCGCGACCAGGCGACGGATCGCGCCGATCACCCGGTTGTAGTTCGCCAGCGGCTCACCCATCCCCATGAAGACCACGTGCGACAGCCTCGGCGGCGACCCGGCGACCTTGCCGGCGGCGGCCACGCCCGCCAGGTACACCGCCTGGTCGACGATCTCGGCGGTGGACAGGTTGCGGGTCAGGCCGGCCTGACCGGTCGCGCAGAACGGGCACGCCATGCCACATCCGGCCTGGCTGGAGATGCACACGGTGACCCGGTCCGGGTAGCCCATCAGCACGCTCTCCACCAGCGAGCCGTCGTGCAGCCGCCACAACGCCTTGCGGGTCGCGCCGTCGTCGCAGGCCAGCTCGCGTACCGGGGTGAGCAGCCGGGGCAGCAGCTGGTCGGCCAGGCGGTCGCGGGACGACGCCGGCAGGTCGGTCATCTGCGCGGGGTCGCGTACCAGCCGGCCGAAGTAGTGGGTGGAGATCTGTCGGGCCCGGAACGCCGACTCGCCCAGCTTCGTGACCAGGTCCTTGCGGCCGGCGAGGTCGAGGTCGGCGAGGTGTTGCGGTGGCATCGCCGCCCGGCGCGCGCCAGGCGCGTCCGGGTCGACCGGGATCAGGGGAAGACTCGTCATGGCACGTCCAGTCTGGCACGCCCGGCTCGGAACACACCCCTGCGGAGGCGCCGGATCCGCTCCCGCATGGTCCGCCTCCTGGTCCCGCCGACGTCGGCCATGCCTCAGTTCACCGCCGGAACGAACACCACGAGCAGCAGGTACGCCGTGGGCACCGCGAACAGGACGGAGTCGAGCCGGTCCATCAGGCCGCCGTGCCCGGGCAGCAGGTTGCTCATGTCCTTCACGCCGAGATCTCGCTTGATCATCGACTCGGCGAGGTCACCGAGGACCGCGGCGCCCGAGACCGCCACCCCGAACACGGCACCCCACCAGGGCGCCACGTCGAACAACAGCCAGAGCAGCACCGCACTGCCCAGGGCCGCCGCACCGACCGAGCCGGCGAAGCCCTCCCAGGACTTCTTCGGGCTGATCGTCGGCGCCATCGGCCGTTTACCGAAGTTGGCGCCGGCCGCGTACCCCCCGGTGTCGGAGAGCACCACCGCGACCAGCGTCACCAGCACCCGCAGCGCACCGTCACCGGGAGACGACGCGAGCAGGGCGGCGAAGCCGCCGAGAAAGGGCACGTACACCGAGATCAGGGTCGCCGCGGTCATGTCCCGACGGAGGTTGGCCGTACCGTCGCCGAGCCGCCAGACCAGGGTGCCCGCCACGGTGACCAGCAGGCCGAGCAGGAGCGCGTCCAGCCCGGCGAACCAGGCCAGGGTCACGGTGAGCACCCCACCGGCGACCAGCGGCACCAGCGGCACCTCGGCGCCGCCACGGCGTACCGCGCGGGACATCTCCCAGATGCCGACGCCGAATGCCGCGACGAGCACCAGCAGGAACGCCGGGGTGTAGAGGAACAGGGGCAGCAGCACCGCCGCACCCAGGCACACCCCGACCGAGATGGCCGCCGGCAGGTTCCGCCCGGCCCGGCTCGCGCCCTGCTGGGTGGCCGGCCGACCGGCACCGGCCCGACGCCGGCCCCGGTGGCGCCGACCCGGACCGTCCGTCCCGTCGGGCTCTGGCGTCCCGAGGTCCGCGTTCCCCGGCGGGACGGCGGCGAGCTGGGTGGGCGGCGCGTCGTCGTGCTCCCGCACGGGCGTCAACTGGGTGGTGGGTGCCTCGTCGTGGTCCCGGCCGGCACCGACCCGCACCGGCGCGATCTGTGCGGTGGGTGCGTCACCGTGGTCCAGGTCGCGGGGTGCGCCGTGTCCGTTCGGTGGCTGGTCCCAGCCGCCGGGTCCACGCCCGTTGCGGTTCTCCGGGGCGGGCCGGTCGCCGCCGTACCGGCCCCGGCCCCACGGGCCGGGTTCGACGTCCGGGTCCGGCCAGGGCAGCGAGGTGGGTCGGTCCGGGCGATCCCAGTCACGGGCCTCGGCGCCGCCGTAGGGGTCGAGGTGGGCCATCACGCACCAGGGGGGAGCGGTACGAGATCCACCACTTGACGCACAGCCACTACCATCCCCTACCCGCGCGAGACGCTCCGTCTATGTGCCGGCCTGTCGGCTGGCCGATCCCCACCGTTCACCGTCGGGTCACCGGGAATCGTGCCGAGCCTACTGCACCCGCCCGCCCGGCAGGACGTACCGGTGCCCGCTCCCGCAGCCCTGATCATGAAGTTGTCACCACGCCACGCCGGTGGCGGGGGCGACAACTTCATGATCAAACAGGTGGTGGCCTCGGCGTCAGACTTCCAGGAGCTCGGACTCCTTGTGCTTGACCAACTCGTCGACGTGCGAGACGTAGCGCTGGGTCAGGTCGTCCAGTTCCTTCTCCGCACGCCGGCCCTCGTCCTCGCCGACCTCGCCGTCCTTGACGAGCCGGTCCAGCTCCTCCTTGCCCTTACGGCGGATGTTGCGGATGGCGACCTTCGCCTCCTCACCCTTGTGCCGGGCCACCTTGATCATGTCCCGGCGGCGCTCCTCGGTCATCTGCGGGAGCAGGATGCGCAGTTGGTTGCCCTCGTTGTTCGGGTTGACCCCGAGGTCCGAGTCCCGGATCGCCTTCTCCATCGCATTGATCTGCGAGTTGTCGTACGGCTTGATGATGGCCATCCGCGGCTCGGGAACGGCCACCGACGCCATCTGCGTCAGCGGGGTCGGGCTGCCGTAGTAGTCGATGATGACCTTGGAGAACATGGCCGGAGTGGCGCGACCGGTGCGGATGGCGCCGAACTCCTCCTTGGCGTGCTCGACCGCACGCTCCATCTTCTCCTCGGCCTCGAGGAGGGTGTCGTCGATCACCGGTCTCCTCGCCTCCTTCTTGTGCTCGTCGTGGGCTTGTCGGGTCACCGGGACCGCCGAGATCGCCGTCGGCGGTCGGCTCAGGTGGTGATCAGCGTGCCGATCTTGTCGCCACCCACGGCCCGGACGATGGTGTCGTCGCCCTGCGCGCCGAAGACCAGCATCGGCAGGCCGTTCTCCATGCAGAGGCTGAAGGCTGCCGCGTCGGCGACCCGGAGGTTGCGACGCAGCACCTCGGAGAAGGTGATCGAGTCGAACTTGCTGGCGGTCGGATCGATCCGGGGATCGGCCGTGTAGACGCCGTCCACGCCGTTCTTGCTCATCAGCACGACGTCCGCGTGGATCTCCAGTGCGCGCTGGGCGGCGACCGTGTCGGTGGAGAAGTACGGCATGCCCGCGCCGGCGCCGAAGATGACCACCCGGCCCTTCTCCAGGTGCCGGATCGCCCGCAGCGGGATGTACGGCTCGGCCACCTGGGCCATCGTGATGGCGCTCTGCACCCGGGTCTCGATGCCCTCCTTCTCCAGGAAGTCCTGGAGGGCCAGGCAGTTCATGACCGTGCCGAGCATGCCCATGTAGTCGGCCCGGGCCCGGTCCATGCCCCGCTTCTGCAACTCGGCGCCCCGGAAGAAGTTGCCGCCGCCGACCACCACGGAGACCTGCACACCCCGGCGCACCACGGTGGCGATCTGCCGGGCGATGGCCTGCACGACGTCCGGATCGACACCGATCGCGCCGCCACCGAACACCTCGCCGGACAGCTTCAACACCACCCGCCGGGCCCGGCCGGGCGGTGGTGCCGTCGGATCGTCCGCCGCCAACGTCCGGTCACTCACAACCTGCGTCATCCGCCCGTCCTTCCCCCACTGGCGCGCTCAGGTGCGCGTACCTGCCGCTGCCGACCTTATGGGACGAGGAGGCCGCGGTGTGTGTCGCGTACACCGGCGGCCTCCTCGTCTCGTCGTTGCTCCCAGCCCACGGGGCGCGGTACGCCCCGAGCCGGCTCAGGCCTGGCCGACCTCGAACCGCACGAAACCGGTGACCTCGATGCCCGCCTCGGCCAGCACCTGCTTCACCGTCTTCTTGTTGTCGGTCACCGAGGACTGCTCCAGCAGGACGAAGTCCTTGAAGAAGGAGTTGACCCGGCCCTCGACGATCTTCGGCAGCGCGGCCTCGGGCTTGTTCTCCTCGCGGGCGGTCTGCTCGGCGATGCGCCGCTCGGACTCGACGACCTCGGCCGGCACCTCGTCGCGGGTGAGGTACTGCGGCCGCATCGCGGTGATCTGCATCGCCGCGCCGCGCGCATCGGCGTCGCCCGCCTCGTCGGCCTTGCCGGTGTACTGCACCAGCACGCCGACCGCCGGGGGCAGGTCCTGCGCCTTGCGGTGCAGGTAGACCGCGACGTTGCCGTCGAGCTTGGCGAACCGGTTGAGCACCAGCTTTTCGCCGATCTTGGCGGACTGCTCCTGGACCAGGTCGGCGACGGTGCGGCCGTCGATCTCGGTAGCGAGCAGCTCCGCTGCGTTGCCGACGCCGGCCCGCTCGCCGTGCTCGACGAGCTGCTGCGCCAGCGCGATGAAGTTGTCGTTCTTGGCGACGAAGTCGGTCTCGCAGTTGAGTTCGAGCAGCGCCTTGCCGGAGTGCGCAACCAGACCGTTCGCAGCGGTCCGGCCGGCCCGCTTGCCGACGTCCTTGGCGCCCTTGACGCGCAGGATCTCGACGGCCTTGTCGAAGTCGCCCTCGGCCTCGGTCAGCGCCTTCTTGCTGTCCATCATGCCGGCGCCGGTCAGGTCGCGGAGCTTCTTGACGTCCGCGGCGGTGATCTGGGACATGGCTCTCTCTTCGGTGTTGAGACTGCGTGGAATGGTCTGAGGTGACGATTACCCGGTTCCGAGAGGTTCGTGCCCGGTCTACCTGCCGCCGGTCACCGTCCGTGGAACGGGCGGTGACCGGACGGCGGTACGGTCACTGGCCGGAGACGGCGGCCGGCTGCTCGGCCGCGGGCTGCTCGGCGGCCGGCTGCTGCTCGGCGGCCGGCTGCTCAGCGGCCGGCTGCTGCTCGTCGGCCTTCTTCGGCTCCTCGAGCAGCTCGCGCTCCCACTCGGCCAGCGGCTCGTCGGTGGCGACACCCGCTTCCGGCTTCTCGTCGCCGCCCCGGCGACGACCGGAGCGGGCGATCAGGCCATCGGCCACGGCGGCGGCGACGACCTTGGTCAGCAGCTCGGCCGAGCGGATCGCGTCGTCGTTACCCGGGATCGGGAAGTCGACCTCGTCCGGGTCGCAGTTGGTGTCGAGCACGGCGATCACCGGGATGCCCAGCTTGCGGGCCTCGTCGACGGCGATGTGCTCCTTCTTGGTGTCGACCACCCAGACCGCGGCCGGGAGCTTCTGCATGTCCCGCAGGCCGCCCAGGGTGCGGGTCAGCTTGATCTTCTCGCGGGAGAGCTGCAGGGTCTCCTTCTTGGTGTAGCCGGCGGCGGTGCCGCTGAGGTCACCGAGGGCCTCCAGCTCCTTCATCCGCTGCAGCCGCTTGTACACCGTCTGGAAGTTGGTGAGCATGCCGCCGAGCCAGCGGTGGTTGACGTACGGCTGGCCGACGCGGGTCGCCTGCTCGGCGATCGCCTCCTGCGCCTGCTTCTTCGTGCCGACGAACAGGATGCTGCCGCCCTCGGCCACCGTGTTGCGCACGAAGTCGTACGCCTTCTCGATGTAGTCGAGGGTCTGGCGCAGGTCGATGATGTAGATGCCGTTGCGCTCGGTGAAGATGAAACGCTTCATCTTCGGGTTCCACCGCCGGGTCTGGTGCCCGAAGTGAACACCACTCTCCAGCAGCTGACGCATGGTCACGACGGCCATGATTCGTACTCCTTGCGGTCCCTGGTTGTCCCGCCCGGCCGGCGGCCGGGCGTCCTGGTGCCCGGTCGTCGACCATGGTGGGCCCGACCGGGGTCGGGACCAGGGAGGCCGCCGCCGCACGACGACTCGTGAGGAGGGCACGCGAGGTCGACCGCACGAGGCGGTCGCCGGTTGACCAGTGTACGCGCTCTCCCGACCGTGCCACGCCCGGGTGCGGTGAGACTCCGCTCCACGGCGGCCGACCCGGGTGCCGCCACCGGCGGCCAGGCCACCGGCCGCCGCCGGCTACGTCCCGCCGCCTCGGCGACGCGCAGCCGGTGGCCCGACCATCCTCAGCCGGCGGCGAGCGCGGCCACCAGGAAGAGCGCCAGGCCGACCGTGAGGTAGGCCGTCGGCGGTCGCAGCCAGCCCCGGGCGCCGTCGATCAGCGAGAACCCGGTCGTCCGCAGCCCGTAGAGGCCGGCCGCGAAGATCGGCAGCCCACAGACCAGAAACGTGCCGGCCAGCACGTCCCCGGCGGCAACCGGATCGGCGGTCGCGCCGTGCAGCAGCACCCGCGCCGCCGGCACCTCGAAGATCACGACCAGCGCCGCGAAGAGCACCGCGAGCACCGGCCGCCGCGTCCGGTAGACACCGTCCCCGGCCGGCACCCCTGGCTGGACGCCGCCCGTCGGGTGACCAGATGTCGGGTGACCGAGGATCGGGTGACCCGCTGCCGGATGGCCAGCCGGGTGACCGGTCACGGCGTCGGCGGGACCGGGCGGGGCCTCGCCCACCGGCGGTTCCGTCCGGGGTGCCACCGACGGCACCGGACCGGTCGGCTGTTCCAGCGGGTTGGTCGCCTCCGGGCCGCGCTTGGCCTCGACGATCGGGTATCCGGCCAGCACGGCGCGGGTCGGATCCGTGGACAACGGCGCTCCGCCGCTGGTCGGGCCCACCTCGTAAGCGGCACGCCGGCCCGGGCGGTCGACCGGCAGTTCACCGGAGACGTCCGGTCCCGCCGGTTCCGTTCGGCGGGAACGCGACGCCCGGTAGCGCTCGGGCTCCCCCGCCACGTCGCCGAGCGGGTCCGTCAGTGCCGCCCGCCGCGGTGAGCCGTACCGGTCGTCGTCGTCACCGCGCTGCTCGGGTACCGCGCGGGGCTCGTCGCCGGGGTGGCGCCCCTCTCCCGCCGGACGCCACTGCGGGTCGGTGTAGCCACGGTCATGGTCGCCCGGATACCAGCGGGGCTCCTGGTCGTCGGCGAAACTGCGTCGTCCGTCCACGCCCGGCACCGTATGCGACAGGCGGTTGGTACGCCATTCGACCCCGCACCTGACCAGCCCAAAAAGGTCGCGCTAGCACATCCGGGGCATGATCGTCCGGTCGTCCACAACACCCTCGGTCGTCCACAGGCCACCACGGCGGGGTCGCCGCGAGTCCCGGCCCGGAGCAGTGTGCCGGTCATGACCAAGCGGAACCAGGCGATCGGCGGTTACGGGGAACGCTGCGCCGTGCGGCACCTCATCGAGGAGGGACTACGCCCGGTGGCCCGCAACTGGCGCTGCCGCACCGGAGAGATCGACATCATCGCCTGGGACGGGCCGGTGCTCGCCTTCTGCGAGGTGAAGACGCGGCGGACCGCCACCTTCGGCAGCCCCGCCGAGGCGGTGGTGCCGCGCAAGGCCCGCCGGCTGCGGGGGCTTGCGGCCGCCTGGCTCGCCGCCACCGGCACCACCGCCGACGAGGTGCGCTTCGACGTCATCTCGGTACTGCTGCCCCGCCTCGGCCGGGCGCGGGTCGAGCACGTCAAGGACGCCTTCCGGTGAGCGGGCGCAGCGGCCGGACCGGTCGGCCCGGTGCGTTGGGGCCGTGTCGCGGCACCGCAAGCGCCGAGGTGACGCGGTGAGTTACGCCCGGGTGCTCTGCGTCGGTCTGGTCGGAGTGACCGGGCAGCTGGTGGAGGTGGAGGTGGACCTCGCCGCCGGCCTGCCCGGAGTGGCGATCTCCGGCCTGCCCGACACCGCCCTGCACGAGGCGCGCGACCGGGTCCGGGCCGCGTTGGTCAACTCCGGCCAACGGTGGCCGAACCGCCGGATCACCCTCAACCTGCTACCGGCCACCCTGCCCAAATTCGGTTCGGCGTTCGACCTGGCGATCGCGGTGGCGCTGCTCGGCGGCTCCGGCGAGCTTCCGCTGCTGCCGCTGGACGGCGTGGCGGTGCTCGGGGAGCTGGGCCTGGACGGCACCGTGCGACCGGTCCGGGGCGTACTGCCGATGGTCGCCGCGGCGGCGAAGGCCGGCATCCGGCGGGTGATCGTCCCGGCCGGCAACACCGCCGAGGCGGCGGTCGTGCCCGGCCTGCTGGTCCGCGGCGTCGACACCCTGCACCGGCTGGTCGCCTTCGTCCGCGACGGCCGACCGCTGATCGAGCCACCGGTCGACGCTCCGCCGCCGCCCGCACCCGGGCCCGACCTGGCCGAGGTGGCCGGGCAGGGGCTGGGTCGACGGGCGCTGGAGATCGCCGCGGCCGGTGGGCACCACCTGGCGCTGATCGGGCCTCCGGGAGCGGGCAAGACGATGCTCGCCGAACGCCTGCCGTCGATCCTGCCGGAACTGGACGACGAAGCGGCCCTGGAGGTCACCGCCCTGCACTCGATCGCCGGCCTGTTGCCGGCGGGTGGCCGGTTGATCCGGCGTCCGCCGTTCCAGGCACCTCATCACACCGCGACCGTCCCCTCGATCGTCGGTGGCGGATCCGGGCTGGCCCGCCCCGGTGCGATCTCGCTCGCCCACCGGGGGGTACTGCTGATGGACGAGGCACCGGAGTTCAGCAAGGCCGCGCTGGAGGCGCTGCGTCAGCCGTTGGAGCACGGCCGGGTGCTGTTGACCCGTAGCCGGGGCAGCGCCGAATATCCGGCCCGCGCCCAGCTGGTCCTCGCGGCCAACCCGTGTCCGTGTGCGAACCCGGCCGGCGACGACCGCTGCGAGTGTGCCCCGCAGGCCCGCCGTCGTTACCTCGGCCGGCTCTCCGGTCCGCTGCTCGACCGGATCGATCTCCAGGTGCGGCTGCCTCCGATGCGCGCCGCCGAGCTGATGGAGTCGACCAGTCACGAATCCTCCACGGTGGTCGCCGGGCGGGTGGTGGCGGCGCGTGCGGCGGCGGCCGCACGTTGGGCACCGCTGGGTCGGCGGCTCAACGCCGAGATACCCGGCCCGCAGCTACGTCGGGCGCCGTGGCGGCTGCCCGGCCGCGTCACCGCCGATCTGCGGGCCCGGCTCGACTCCGGTTCGCTCTCCGCCCGTGGCTTCGACCGGGTCGTCCGACTCGCCTGGACGATCGCCGACCTCGACGGGCGGGCCCGGCCGGACGCAGGAGACGTCGGCGAGGCCATCACGCTCAGGACGGGAGAGGGCACATGAGCAGCCATGAGGAGTTGACCCTGGCACGGGTGGCGTTGACCTGGCTGGCCGAGCCGGGCACCCGGTCGGTGCACGCGCTGGTCGACGAGTTCGGCCCGGTGGGCGCGCTGGACCTGCTGCTGGACGGCGGAGCACCCCAGCAGGCGCTGCGCGAGTCGGTGGCGGCGCGCAGCCGGGGTGGTGACGCCAGGGTGATCGCCGCCACGGCCCTGCACCGCGCCGAGCGCCTCGGTGTCCGGGTCGTCATCCCCGGCGACGACGAATGGCCGGCGACGGTGGAACAGCTGCGTACGCTCCGCCTGTCCGACACCCGCCGCCGGGTGGATGTCGAGACCGCACCGCCGCTCTGCTTCTGGGTACGCGGCTCGTGGCCACTGGCGGAGGCGCTGGACCGGTCCGTGGCGGTGGTCGGGTCTCGGGCCGCCACGGCGTACGGCACCCACGTCGCGACCGATCTGGGTTACGGCCTGGCCGACCGGGACTGGACCGTCGTCTCCGGCGGCGCGTTCGGCATCGACGCCGCCGCGCACCGTGGGGCGCTGAACGCCGGTGGGCGCACTGTCGCGGTGCTCGCCTGCGGGGTGGACCGCGCGTACCCGATGGGCAACGCGGCGCTGTTCGACCGGATCGCCGACACCGGTCTGCTGGTCAGCGAGTGGCCGCCCGGCGCCGAGCCGCTGCGTCCCCGTTTCCTCATCCGCAACCGGGTGATCGCGGCGGGCACCCGGGGCACGGTGCTGGTCGAGGCCGCAGCCCGCAGCGGCGCCACGCAGACCACCCGACGGGCCATCGCCCTGGGTCGACCGGCGATGGTGGTGCCGGGCCCGGTCACGTCGGCCATGTCGGTCGGTGCCCACGAGATGCTTCGGGAGCACCCGGAGGCGCGACTGGTGACCGGCCTGGCCCACGTGCTGGAGGAGGTGGGTCGGATCGGCGAGTTGGCCCCGGTGCCGCGCGGGCCCCAACGCCCCACCGACCTGCTCGACGACGACGCCCGGTCGATCGTGGAGGCGATGCCGCGACGCGGTCGTGTCGATGTGGACGGCCTCGCCGTGCGGGCGGGTCTTGCCGTTCGCACGGTGCTGCGCAAACTACCGCTGTTGGAGGAGTTGGCCCTGGTGGTACGCCGGGAGGGCGGCTACGCCCTGGTCCCGCCGGGCCGACCGAGCACGCCGGCCCAGCCCGGCCCGAGCACGCCGGCCCAGCGCGGCCCGGTCGCGCCGGTCAGCAGGCCGATCGGCGGTGACGTCCCACCTTCCGCCTGATCAAGGGGTGCCGTCTGGCGGGCCACCTGTTCGCCGTCCGGGCAGGCCGACCGTAGGGTGGATCTCGTGGGCAGGATGGGCGGGATGGGCGGGCACGTGCCCGCCGCCAACGGCACCCAGGCGATGCACGACGCGCTGCCGGCACCACTGCGGGACGCGGTGGACGAGTTCGCGGGATACCTGGCCTCGGTCCGCAACCGTTCGGCACACACGGTGCGGGCGTACGTCGGCGATCTGGTGTCGCTGTTGGATCATGCTGGGCGGATGGGCTGCACCGAGGTGGCCGACCTGAGCCTCGACACGGTACGCAGTTGGCTGGCCCGGCAGCGCACCACCGGCGCTGCCCGCACCTCGCTGGCCCGCCGGGCCGCCGCGGCCCGCACCTTCAGCGCCTGGGCGCACCGGCACGGGTTGCTGCCCACGGACGTCGCCGCCACGCTGGCCAGTCCCCGACCGCGCCGGACACTTCCCACGGTGCTCCGTCCCGAGCAGGCGACCCTGCTCGTCGAGAGGCCCGCCCACCCCGCGGCCACAACCGTCTCCGGCGGGCCGGCAGCCGTCGCCGATCCCCCGCCGTCAGCCGACGACCCGTCCGTCGCCGTCGAGGCGGTACGGCTGCGCGACCGGGTACTGCTCGAACTGCTCTACGGCACCGGGGTACGGGTCAGCGAGGTGTGCGGGATCGACACGGCCGACGTCGACCAGGATCGGCGGGTGGTCCGGGTACGTGGCAAGGGCGGGCGGGAGCGGACGGTGCCGTACGGCCTGCCGGCGCAACGCGCCCTCGACGACTGGCTACGGCACGGGCGGCCGGTGCTGGCGGTCCCCGAATCCCGGGACGCGCTGCTGCTCGGCGCCCGGGGTGGCCGGCTGCATCCGACCATGGCTCGTCGGATCGTCGGCGATCACGCCGAGGCCGCGGGGCTGCCCCGGACCAGCCCGCACGCGCTGCGCCACACCGCCGCGACCCACCTGCTCGAAGGCGGCGCGGACCTGCGGGCGGTGCAGGAACTGCTGGGGCACTCCTCGCTGGCCAGCACCCAGATCTACACGCATGTCTCGGTGGAACGGCTCCGGGCCGCCTACCGCCAGGCCCACCCGCGCGCCTGACGGTAGGCGGCACGGCCATCGGGTCACGCACGACCTCCCGGCGGCGGGACGCCGTCCCTGACGTGACGGCTGCTCTGCATCCTGACCGGTGACGGCGGCAGCACCCCGGACACACCGAGCCCGACGGCTACGATCATCGGGTGAGCGTCCCGCCGCCGCCCGAGCCGATCACGGGCGCCCGTCTGCTCTTCTCTCTGGACCCGGCGGTCAGCCACCTCAACCACGGCTCGTTCGGGGCGGTGCCGATCGTGGCGCAGCGCGCCCAGCAACGGCTACGCGACGAGATGGAGGCCGACCCGCTGCGGTTCTTCACGCAGGGCCTGGTCGACCGGATCGCGCACACTCGCCGGCACCTGGCGGGTTTCCTCGGTGCCGATCCCGACGGCACCGCCCTGACCACCAATGCCACCACCGGCGCCGCCGTGGTGCTCCAGTCCCTGGGGCTGCGGTCTGGTGACGAGGTGCTCACCACCGACCACGGCTACGGTGCCGTGGCCTACTCCGTCCGCCGGGAATGCCGCCGCACCGGGGCCACGCACCGGGTCCTGCGGGTGCCGCTGACCGCCACCGACGACGAGGTGGTGCAGGTCGTCCGGAACGGGCTGCGGCCCGGCCGGACCCGACTGCTGGTGGTCGACCAGCTCACCTCGGCGACGGCCCGGCTGTTCCCGGTCGCCGCGATCGTCGGGGTGGCCGGTGAGCACGGCGTGCCGGTGCTTGTCGACGCCGCACACGCTCCCGGCATGCTGCCGGCGTCGGTGTGCAGCATCGGCGCCGACTTCTGGGTGGGCAACCTGCACAAGTGGGGGTACGCGCCGCGCGGCACCGCCGTGCTGGTGGTGGCGACCCGGTGGCGGGACCGGATCGAGCCACTTGTCGTCTCCTGGGAACAGGACTCGGGCTTCCCGGCCCGCCTGGAGTGGCAGGCCACCTCGGACTACACGGCCTGGTTGAGCGCACCGGCCGGGCTCTACACACTGCGCAGCCTCGGCGTCGACCGGGTACGTGGGCACAACGCCGGACTGGCCGCGTACGGGCAACGGGTGGTGGGGGACGCGCTCGGCGTGCCACCGGCCGACCTGCCCGACCCGGGCGGACCGACGGTCGCCATGCGACTCGTTCCGTTGCCGGCGGGGCTCGCCACGACCCTGGACGGTGCCCGGGCGTTGCAGTCCCGGATCGCGGAGCGGCTCGGTGCCCAGGTCGCCGTCACGACCTGGGACGGCCGCGGCTGGCTGCGGTTGTGCGGCCAGGTCTACAACACGCCCGAGGAGTACCAGCGACTCGCGGTCGGGCTGCCCGGTCTGCTCGCCCAGCGGTGAGCGGACGCACCGCGGCGACGACGAGGTCGCCGACGGGCAGCAGTCGAACCCGTCCGAGACCGAGCAGGGCGAGCGGGTCGAGGTAGTCCTCCCCCCGGCGCAGTCCCCAGTGCAGGCACGCGCTGCCCGGACAGCCGGCGTGCCCGGGCAGCAACGTGCCCAGGGGCGCACCGGCCGACACCACCGTGCCCACCGTGACGGTCGGTCGGACCGGTTCGTACGTGGTCCGTAGGCCGTCGGCGTGGCCCACGGTGACCACCGGCCGGTCGGCGACCACGCCGGCGAACAGGACCGTGCCGGCGCCGGCCGCCCGGATCGTGGCGGCGGCCGGGGCGAGCAGGTCGATCCCCCGGTGACCGGCCAGCCACGGCCGGGGCGGCGGGTCGAACCGGCGAACCGGCCGTGGCATCCCGTCGACCGGCCATCTGAACCGCCCGCTTCCGCCGAGCTGCGGCACCCCCTCGACCGGCCACCGCAACGGCCCGCCAACGGTGCCCGGGGTGCCCCCCGCCTGCGGTGAAGCCACCGGGCGCGACCAGCCGCTCGGCGCGGCCGGCGGGAACGGCGCGGCCGGCGGGAACGGCCGAGCATCCGGCGCGGCCGGCGAGGGCGACCCACCACGTGCCCCGGCCGCACCACCCATCGGTCCGGTGGGGGCCAGCAGCAGGAGCGTCGTGACTCCGCCGAGTATCGACATCCGTGGAGACATGCCGTCGAGCCTGACCGGGCCCGCCGAAGTCCACCGCCCCGGGCGGCAGATCTGTGGACGACCGGGCGTCCTGTGGACAGTCCACGCACGCACTGGTCGATCTGCTATGGGCGATCGTCGCCTACGCTCGGGACGTGACCCGCGACTGGTACGCCTGGCACCACCACTACGAGGACCCGGATTCGTCGCTGTCGCGGCGGCTGACCGAGGTGCGCCGGCGGATCGGCACCGCCCTGGACGAGGCGGCGGCCGGCCCGCTGCGGGCGGTCAGCCTCTGCGCCGGGCAGGGCCGGGATCTCATCCCCGTGCTGGCGACCCACCCACGCGGCGGTGACGTGACCGCCCTGCTGGTCGAGCAGGAGCCCCGCAACGTGGAACTGGCCCGCGCCGCCGTCCGCGAGGCGGGACTGTCCGGGGTCGAGGTGAGGTGCGGCGACGCGGCCGACAGCGACGCCTACGTCGGGATGGTCCCGGCCGACCTGGTGCTGGCCTGCGGCATCTTCGGCAACATCTCCGATGCCGACGTCCGCGCGATGGTGGGCCACTGCGCCTGGCTCTGCGCCACCGGCGGTACCGTCGTCTGGACCCGGGGGCGATGGGAGCCGGACCTGGTACCGACGATCTGCGACTGGTTCGTCGCGGAAGGGTTCGAGCAGATCACGGTCAGCACCCCGGCGGAGGGGGTCGGCGTGGGCGCGCACCGGCTACTCGGTCCGCCGCGACAGCGGCCGGCCGGCGCGACGATGTTCGAGTTCGTCGGGCGGCCGGAGGCCGCCGGGCACTGACGAAACAACGGGGTGCACTGTGGACGCCGGACGCGCGGTGGGTGGGGGCCTCCGTCGCTGCTGCGGCGGTACCCGGGGTCAGCCGCCGAAGCCGGAGTCGGCGGGCAGGGAGATGTCCGGCTTCTCCAGCTCCTCCACGTTCACGTCCTTGAACGTCATCACCCGGACATTCTTCACAAACCGGGCCGGACGGTACATGTCCCAGACCCAGGCGTCGTGCATCTCCACCTCGAAGTAGACCTCGCCGTCGGAGTTGCGGACGTGCAGGTCGACCTGGTTGGCGAGGTAGAAACGACGTTCGGTCTCCACCACGTAGGAGAACTGACGGACGATGTCGCGGTACTCCCGGTAGAGCTGGAGCTCCATCTCGGTCTCGTACTTCTCGAGATCTTCCGCGCTCATCGCACTCCGCCTTCCATGACCACATCTTCCCCCACCGGCGCCGGAGGCCGAGGCTGCTCGCCCAACGCCACGCCGACGGTACCCCCTACGGCGCCCGAGCGCCCCATCGGCTCGTCCCGGCTTGCGCCGAGCGGTCGCCGCGAGCGGGGTGGCCGGCCGTCGAGCCCGGAGACGGCGGCCACGTTGACGTACGAGTAACGGTGCTCCCGACACGGCCCGCGCTCCCGCAGTGCGGCGGTGTGCTCCGCGGTGATGTACCCCTTGTGCTCGGCGAATCCGTAGCCGGGATGCTCGGCGTCCAGGTCAACCATGATCCGGTCCCGGGTGACCTTCGCCAGCACGCTCGCCGCCGCCACGCAGGCGGCCACCCGGTCGCCCTTCCACACCGCGAGCCCGGGCGCACCCAGGCCGTCCACGCCGAACCCGTCGGTCAGGACATACTCCGGCCGGACCGCGAGCGACGCCAGCGCTCGGCGCATCGCGGCCAGGTTGCACACGTGCAGCCCGCGGGCGTCGACCTCGTCGGCCGGGACGACCACCACCGCGTACGCCAACGCGCGCTCGACGACCTCGTCGTGGATCCGTTCCCGACTCGCCGGGGTCAGCAACTTGGAGTCGGCCAGCCCGTCGATCTCGCCTCGCCGGCCCTCCGGCAGCACCACGGCGGCGGCGACCAACGGCCCCGCGCAGGCACCGCGGCCAGCCTCGTCGGCACCGGCGACATGCCGGAAGCCGCGCCGTTGCAGGGCCCGCTCCAACGCGTAGAGCCCGGCCTCCCGGCGTACCACGGTGCGTGGTGGAGTCAGCATGCCCGTCCCTCGATGACAGCCGTCGTGCCCAACGCGCGGGCCAGAACCTCGGCAAGGTCAGCTGGGTAGCAGCGCTCCCGGGTGCCCCGCAACTCGTCCGCCGACCACCACCGGTGATCGTCGACGCTGCCCCGCTCCAGCTCGCTGAACCCCGCCGTGTCGACCTCGTGCGCCGTCACCCGGACCAGGAAGAACTGCTGCTCCTGCCGGTACCAGACGCCGCCGAAGGAGAACTCGGTGACGTCGGCGTGCACCGGTTGACCGACCTCGGCCACGCTCACCCGGAGCCCGGTCTCCTCGGCCAGCTCGCGGATCGCGGCCTCGGCGTACGTCTCCCCCGGGTCGACTCCTCCGCCCGGGGTGACCCACCACCGGCCGTGTTCCGGACGGGCGGGGTCGAAGCCGCGGAACAGCAGCAACCGGCCGGCCGCGTCGACAAGCAGGACGCGAGCGGCACACCTCGGGGTGTAGACGGTCACCGCACCAGACTGCCAGATGCCCACGACGTCGCCCACGCCGCGCTGTCCGGGACGGGTGGGCACCCGCTCACCGACCGCGCCGGCCCTGGTCAGGAACTCGGGATGGCCTCGAACTCGTCCGGCACGGTCAGGATCCTCGCCCGGTCGAACGGCCAGAAGATGGTGAAGGCGCGCCCCACCACGTCGTCCTCGGGGATGGTGGCGGCCTCGACGTTCTGCCCGGACTGCTGGTAGTGCTCCAGCGAGTCACCGGAGGCGGACCGGTGATCACCCATGACCCAGAGCCGACCCTCGGGCACCTGCACGTCGAACTCCTGGTCCGCCGGCTTGTCCCGTTGCCCGTCGACCGAGAAGATGTACGGCTCGTCGAGCGGGGTTCCGTTGATCAGCAGGCGGTCCTGGTCGTCGCAGCAGACCACCCGGTCGCCGCCGACACCGATCACCCGCTTGATGAAGTCCTCCCCCGCCGGATTGCCACTCCACTCCAGCGGCGCCTTGAAGACGATCACTTCGCCGCGGTGCGGCGAACGGGTGTGGTAGACGAGTTTGTTGACAAGTACCCGATCGTCGATCTTGAGAGTGTTCTCCATCGACGGCGAGGGGATGAAGAAGGTCTGCAGTACGAAGGCACGTACCAGTACCGCGACCAGGATCGCCACCCCGAGCAGGATGGGCAGTTCCTTCCAGAAGGAGTGGCGCGGCTTGTCGGTCTGCTCGTCAATCACGGGAGGAGCCTACGTTGCCCGACCGAGCGCCACCGTCCGGAACGCGCGAGAACGGAAAGTGTGGCCGCAATCGGGATCAGCAGGACGACACCTCCGTCGGGGTCGGGGCGTACCGGGGCCGCGCCGCCGCCGGCGGTGGGTGGCGGTGCGACGGTGGCGAAGGTGTCGGGGATCGGCAGCGAATGCCACCGGTCGGACGGCCAGACCACCGCGAACGCCCGCCCGACCACGTTGTCGATCGGCACCGTGCCCTGGCACCGGGCATCCTGCGAGACCTGCCGGTGGTCGCCGAGGACGAACATCTGACCGGGCGGGACCACGATCTCCTCGAACCGGCGGGAGCGGCACTCCTGCGGATTCGGCGGGAGATCGAGCGGCGAGTCGCGCAGCACGTACGCCGACTCGTCCAACGGGGTGCCGTTGACCAGCACCCGTCCCTGGTCGTCACAGCAGCTCACCCGGTCCCCGGGCAGCGCAATGACACGCTTGATGAAGTCCTTCTCCCCGGGCCGACCGACGCCGATCAGATCGCCGACGGTGCGGCCGAGCTTGTCGGCGAAGCTGGTGGGCGGCTGCACGTCCACCTGCGGAACCCACTGGTCGGTCCCCCGGAAGACCACGACCTCGCCGCGCTGTGGGTTCCGGACGTTGTAGACGACCTTGTTGACCACGACCCGATCGCCGACGAGCAGGGTGTCCTCCATCGACCCGGAGGGGATGAAGAACGCCTGGAGCAGGAAGGTACGGATCAGCACCGCCAGGCAGAAGGCGACGATGAGCAGCAGCGGCAACTCCTGCCAAAGTGGCATCTGCCGCTTACCGCGCCGGGTACGCCGGCGCCACGGATCGGCCGCGCCGCTGTCGTCAAGCGCCTGTACCACGCTCACTCCCCGGTCCGCAGAAACAACTACCGCCCGGGAACCTCGTCGAGGCTCCCCGGGCGGTAGTGGAGGTCACCCGCCACACAGGAGGCGGGTCACCGCCGCGCTGCGCCCGTACGACCAGGGTAGTGCGGACTGGCCGGTACGGCATACGCGCAGCTCGGGCGGCGTGGCGCGGTACGAGATCAGCTCGGCTGCTTCTCGCGCAGCTCCTTGATCTTGGCCTTCTTGCCCCGCAGCTCACGCAGGTAGTAGAGCTTGGCCCGGCGGACGTCACCGCGAACCACGACCTCGATCCGGTCGATCGCCGGGCTGTTGATCGGGTAGGTCCGCTCGACGCCGACGCCGAAGCTGAGCTTGCGGACGGTGAAGGTCTCGCGCAGCCCGGCACCCTGGCGGCGGATGACGACGCCCTGGAAGATCTGGACCCGGGACCGGGCCCCCTCGACCACCCGGGCGTGCACCTTGACGGTGTCACCGGCACGGAAGTCGGGCAGGTCGGTGCGCTTCGACTGGGCGTCAAGGGCGTCCAGGATGTTCATCGCTGTGTCCTCGTGAGGCTCACGGCGCACCGTCACTCGGCGCGCGGATGGGTGATACTGATCCCCGGGTGGTGGCCGGACGAACCGGCCCCGGTCGGAGATCCTCGCAGCCGCCCACGGGCGCGGACGTCTGCGGCAACCCCCCTACTTTGCCACATCCGGTCCGGGCACCTGAAATCCGGCCCGATCCAGTGCCGCCACGTCCCGTTTATCCAGGCTCTGCGGATCCAGCCCGGTGAGCATGTCCGGCCGGCGGCGACCGGTGCGGACCAGCGCCTCGTCACGCCGCCAGCGGGCGATCCGGCCGTGGTCGCCGGAGCGGAGCACGTCCGGCACCGGCAGGCCGCGCCAGGTCGCCGGCTTGGTGTACATCGGCGCCTCCAGCAGCCCGTGCGCGTGGGACTCCTCGGTCAGCGAACCGGCGTTGCCGAGCACCCCCGGCAGCAGCCGGGTCACCGCCTCCAGGATCACCAGCACCGCGACCTCGCCGCCGAAGAGCACATAGTCACCGAGGCTCACCTCGGTGACCGGCATCCGCGTCGCCGCGTGGTCGAGGACCCGCTGGTCGATGCCCTCGTACCGGCCGCAGGCGAACAGCAGGTGCGGCTCGGCCGCCAGCTCGTGGGCCATGGCCTGGGTGAAAGGCACGCCGGCCGGCGACGGCACCAGCAGCCGTGGTGGGGCCAGCTCCGCCGGTGCCAGGGCGTCCAACGCCTCGCCCCACGGCTCCGGCCGCATCACCATGCCGGGTCCGCCGCCGTACGGGGTGTCGTCGACGGTGCGGTGCACGTCGTGGGTCCAGCCCCGCAGATCGTGTACGGCCAGCCGCAGCGTGCCGTTGACCCGCGCTCGGCCGATCAGCGACAGGTCCAGCGGGGCGAAGTACTCCGGGAAGATCGACACGATGTCGACGCGCATCAGGCTGCTCCGCCAGCTAGAGATCGAGCAGGCCGCCGGGTGGGTCCACCACGACCCGGCCACCGGCGAGATCGACCTCGGAGACGATCGCCTTGACGAACGGGATCAGCGCCGTGCGCCCCTCGGGACGCCGCAGCACCAGCAGGTCGGAGGCCGGAGCGTGATCGATCCGGGCCACCTCACCCAACCGCTCGCCGGTCGGCGTGACCACGGCCAGCCCGACCAGCTGGTGATCGTGGAACTCCTCCGGATCCTCCGGCGGGTCGACGTCGGCGCTGTCCACCGCGAGCAGGGTGCCCCGCAGTGCCTCGGCGACGTCGCGGTCCAGCACCCCGTCGAAGGCGACGAGCAGCCGCCCCTGATGCCGACGCGCGGACTCGACGGTCAACGTGTCTGGCGTCCGGAACGGCACGCCGGGACCGTCCGGCGCGGGCTGGGCGGCGTTCGCCCCCGGCACGGTGACGAGCACCATGCCGGGGGCGAACCGCGTCTCGGGCTCGTCGGTACGCACCTCCACGGTGACCTCACCGCGGATGCCGTGCGGCTTACCGATCCTGCCGACGATGAGCTGCATCAGTACGAGTCGACGATGTCGACGCGTACCCCGCGCCCACCGATGGAGCCGATCACCTGGCGCAGCGCCTTGGCGGTCCGGCCGGACCGCCCGATCACGGTGCCCAGGTCCTCGGGATGCACCCGGACCTCCAGCCGCTTCCCTCGCCGGGAGTCGACCATCCGGACGCGCACGTCGTCGGGGTGGTCGACGATGCCCTTGACCAGGTGCTCCAACGCCGGCCGCAGCGCCATGTCAGGCCTGCTCGCCGGTGTCCGTGGCGGGCTGCTCCTCGGCCTTCGGGGCTTCCTCGGCCTTCGGGGCCTCGGCGGCCTTGGCGGCCTTCTTCGCCGGCTTCGCCGGGGTGTCGGCCACACCGGCGGCGGCCTTCGCCTCGGCCTCGTAGGCCGCCTTGCGGTCGGCCCGCTCGGGCGCGACCTTCAGCGGCGGCGGGGCCGGCAGGCCCTTGAACTTCTGCCAGTCACCGGTCAGTTCCAGCAGCCGCTGCACCGCCTCGCTGGGCTGGGCGCCGACGGACAGCCAGTACTGGACCCGCTCCGACTTGACCTCGATGACCGAAGGGTCTTCCTTCGGCTGGTAGATGCCGACGAACTCGATCGCTCGGCCGTCGCGCTTGGTGCGCGAGTCGGCGACGACGATGCGGTACTGCGGGTTGCGGATCTTGCCCATCCGCAGGAGCCGGATCTTTACGGCCACGGTTGTTTCGCTCCTGTTGCGATCTCACCGACCCGGTACGGGCGGTGTGCACGGGTGAGCGCCAACCGGCACAGTGGGGTTGGGCCGGAGACCGCTCGGGTGGACTGGCGACGCGCCCGGGTTAGAGGGCGCCGGACACGCGCCGGATACCAGCCAGCCATTCTGCCAGATCCTCGCCGGAACGCTCACACCGCACCGGCAGACGTCACCCGGGGCGGACCCTGCGTGACGAACGACACCCCCGGCCGGTCAGCGCACCGGTGGCCGGTCCCAGCCGTCCGGCAGGCGGTCGGGAGCGGTCCAGTGCGGCGGCGGGGTGAAGTCGCACCAGGTGCCGTCGAAGGGAAAGACCCCCGCCTCGGCCAGGGCGATCACCCGTTTGCCCTCGGCCCGCACCGCCGCCTCGTCGGTCACCCAGTAGTGCTCCGGGAAGGCCAGTCGCTCGACGAACTCGTCCTCGTCCTTCCATTCCCAGCTGCGGTCCGGCCGGACCCACACGTCGAGATCCTGGTCGACGATGTCCACGCCGGCCAGCCCGCCGTCGTCCCACCGGACCCCCGGTTCCTCCAGGTTGACGTACCAGCCGGCGAAGCGGCCCCGCACGTCGCGGAACCACCAGACCGAGTGGGCCGCGCCCGTGGGCAGGAACTTCAACAGTGGTGGACCGGTCCAGCGCCCCTGGGCCAGCCGGTAGGTCGGGGTCAGCCACTCCCGGAAGGGCACCGCCCGCATGCCCAGCCCGGCCGCGTTGACCTCGGCCGCCACCGGCGTGCCCTCGGCGACCCAGAGCAGCAGCCCCCGCTCGTCGTCGCTGACCACCCGGGCCGGCCGCACCCAGCCGATCCGCCCCCGCCGCACGTTACGGTGCACCACCACCCGACCCCGCTCAAACCACACACCCCGACCCTACCCCCACCCCACCCGCACCGTTGATCATGAGGTTAGCGGCAGCTCAAGAGATCAACTATGCCGCCAACCTCATGATCAACAAGGCCGGTGAGGGGGTGGGGGTTAGTAGGCGCGGGCGAGGGTGGCGATCAGGTCGGGTTCGGTCTCGGTGTCGGGGACGGTGCCGTCGGCGCGGGTCAGGCAGCGGACGGTGACGCCCTGGGCGTTGGCCTTCGCCTCGCCGTCGACGCCGACTTCCGACCACGGGACGCGGGCCCAGCCGGTGGTCGCCGCCTCCAGCGCCTCGTCGAGGGTCGCCACGTCGACCGTGCGCGACTCGCGGAAGGCGAGCGCCTGGTCGTGCAGCGCCCGCTGGTCGGCGTCGAGGGCGGCCAGCACCGCACCGACCACGTCCGCCACCGGCGTGGGCGCCTTCGAGCCGTCGGTACGCCGGACCACCACCGCGTTGCCGGCGGCCAGGTCGCGGGGACCGACCTCGACGCGTACCGGATAGCCGCGCAGTTCGGCGTCGACGGCCCGCCGGCCGAACGGGGTGTCGGTGCGGTCGTCGAGCGCGACCCGGACACCGGCGTCCCGCAGAGCGTCGCGCAGCTTGGCCGCCGCCTCGGTGACGCCGTCACCGTCCTTGACCACCATGACGTACGCCTGGGTCGGCGCCAGCCTCGGCGGCACCCGCAGCCCGTTGTCGTCGCCGTGGCACATGATCAGGCCGCCGAGCATCCGGGTCGAGGTGCCCCAGGAGGTCGTCCAGGCGTGCTCCCGGCCCCCTTCGGCCGAGGAGTAGCTGATGTCGAACGCCTTGGCGAAGTTCTGGCCCAACTCGTGGCTGGTGCCCAACTGGAGCGCCTTGCCGTCGCCCATCATGCCTTCGCAGGTGTAGGTGGCGGTCGCCCCGGCGAACCGCTCGCGGGCGGTCTTGAGCCCGACCACCACCGGGATGCCGAGCACGTTCACCATCAGGTCCTCGTACGCCTCGTGCAGGATCTTGCGGGCGTAGGCGCGGGCGTCGGAGCGGGTGGCGTGCGCGGTGTGCCCCTCCTGCCAGAGGAACTCGCTGGTCCGCAGGAACACCCGGGGGCGCAGCTCCCAGCGGACCACGTTGGCCCACTGGTTGAGCAGCAGCGGCAGGTCCCGGTAGGAGTCGATCCACTTGGCCATGAACTCACCGATGACCGTCTCGCTGGTCGGCCGCACCACCACCGGCTCGGCGAGCTGCTTGCCGCCACCGTGGGTGACCACGGCCAGCTCCGGCGAGAAACCCTCGACGTGCTCGGCCTCACGCTTGAGGTAGCTCTCCGGGATGAACAGCGGGAAGTACGCGTTCTCCGCCCCGGCGGCCTTGATCCGGTCGTCCATCTCGGCCTGCATCCGCTCCCAGATGGCATAACCGGCCGGTCGGATCACCATGGTGCCCCGCACCGGCCCGTTGTCGGCCAGCTTCGCCTTGGCGATCAGATCCTGGTACCAGCGAGGAAAATCCTCTGCCCGGGGAGTAAGCACGCGCGCCATGACCGCACATCCTATGCGCCCACCCGTCCCGCCACCGCCTCCCCCGCCCTTCCCAGGGTTGATCATGAAGTTGTTGCCGCTCCGTTCGGCGTGTCACGCCAACAACTTCATGGTCAACGGGGTGATCGGGCGAGGGGGTGGCCGCGGAGCATCAGGTGGGTGGGGGTGCGGAGGGTGGTGAGGTCCTGGCGGGGGTCCTGGGGGTAGATGGCGAGGTCGGCCAGGCCGCCTTCGACGAGGCCGGGGAGGCCGAGCCAGGCGCGGGCTCCCCAGGAGGCGGCGGCGAGCACGTCCAGGGTGGACATGCCGGCCTGCTCGTGCAGCAGGAGCATCTCCTCGACGGCGAGGCCGTGGTCGATGCCGCCACCGGCGTCGGTGCCGACGTAGATCGGCACACCAGCCTCGTACGCGGACCGCACCACCTGCGGGAAGCGGTCACGCAGGGCGAGCATGTGCTCGGCGTACCCGGGGAACTTGGCCCGGGCCTGGTCGGCGATGTGGCCGAAGGTACGGATGTTGATCATCGTGGGAACCAGCGCGGTGCCCTGCCGGGCCATCAGGTCGATCAGGTCGAGGCTTAGTCCGGTGCCGTGCTCGACCGAGTCCACCCCGGCCCGCACCATGATCTCCACCGCCGACTCGCTGAAGGTGTGCACGGCGGCGCGTACCCCGGCGGCGTGCGCGGCGGCCACGGCTGCGGTCATCGTGTCGGCGTCCCAGGCCGGCGCCAGGTCGCCGACGCCCCGGTCGATCCAGTCCCCGACCAGCTTCACCCAGCCGTTGCCGGCGGCGGCCTGCTCCGTCACGGTCGCGGCCACCTCGGCGGCACCCACCTCCACACCGATGTCGCGCAGGTACCGCTTGGGCGGTGCCACGTGCCGGCCGGCCCGGACCAGCCGGGGCAGGTCGGGTTCGTCGTCAAGTTCCGGGTACGGGAAGGGCGAGCCCGCGTCCCGGAGGGCGAGGACTCCGGCGTCCCGGTCGATCCGCGCCAGCGCACGCGCCTGGTCCAGCGAGGTGATCGGTGCGCCGCCCCGGGCGATGCCGATGTGGCAGTGCGCGTCCACCAGGCCGGGCAGGATGAAACCGCCGTCGGCGACCGTCTCCGCGCCGGGCACCGGTTCGAAGGTGACCCGGTCGCCGACCAGCCACAGGTCGCGTACCTCGTCGTCGGGCAGGAGCACACCGCGCACATGCAGAGCCATGCGCACAGTCCTACCCGATCACTGCCCGTCGCGCGCCAGAAGCCCGGCCCGCCGCACGGTCAGCGCGGGCAGGTCCACCGACACCTTCCAGGGCCGCTCGCTGACGAAGAGGTCCTCGGTGTGCGTGGTGACCTCGTAGTCTCCGGACGCGCTGAGCGCGTACTCGGTCAACGTCATCTTCTCGTGCAGCGGGTCGACCACCCAGTACGACCGGACCCCCGCGTGGGCGTAGACCTTGGCCTTGTCGTACAGGTCGCGGAAGGTCGAGGTGGGCGAGATGACCTCGACGGCGAGCAGCGCGTCCTCCACCGGGACGGGCGAACGGTTCGCGTGCTCCCGGCGGATGGCGACCACGTCGGGTCGGGGCTCGTTGCGCCGGTCGATCCGCATCGACAGGTCGATGCTGACCAGGTAGTCGGGTGGGCAGTTGTCGTCCAGCGCGAGCAGCAGCTCGACACAGAGGTCCTGATGCAGGGCGGTCGGCGCTGGCAGGATCAACCTTCCGTTGACCAGTTCGTACGGAAGGTCCTCCGGCAGTTCGCCGAGGTCGTCGACCGTCCACTCCGAGCGCTCAGGTGGGATGGGCAGCACGGTCATGACTCCTCCTCCCAGGGGCGACATCACCCTAGGAGCCGGCAACACCACCCGCCGTCACCGACACGCTCAGCGGGGCGGCTTGCCGTCCTTGCCGAACTTGTTGAAGTCGATCTTCGGCAGCTTGAAGCCCGGCGGCAGACCCTGACCGGCGGCCAGGTCGTCGGGGTTCATCCCCGGCGGCAACTGCGGCATCCCGCCCGGGAAGCCACCCTGCACGCCCCGGGTGCCGGCGCCGCTGCGCGGCCGGTTGCCACCCTTGGTGCCCTTGCGCTTGTTCTTCGGCGACTTGGTCGCCTTGCGCCGACCGGCACCGGGCAGGCCCATCATGCCGCCCATCTGCTTCATCATCTTCTGCGCGTCGGTGAAGCGGTTGAGCAGCTGGTTGACGTCCATCACGGTGACGCCGGAGCCGTTGGCGATCCGGGCCCGCCGGGAGCCGTTGATGATCTTCGGGTTGGTGCGCTCGGCCGGGGTCATCGACCTGATGATCGCGGTGATCCGGTCGAAGTGCTTGTCGTCCAGCTCGGCGAGCTGGTCCTTGACCTGCCCCATGCCCGGCATCATGGCCAGCACGTTGGCGATCGGTCCCATCCGGCGTACCGCGATGAGCTGGTCGAGGAAGTCCTCCAGGGTGAACTGCTCGCCGCCCATCAGCTTGGCGGTCATCTTCTCCTTCTGATCGGTGTCGAAGGCCGCCTCGGCCTGCTCGATCAGAGTGAGAACGTCGCCCATGCCGAGGATCCGGCTGGCCATCCGGTCGGGGTGGAAGACGTCGAAGTCCTCCAGTTTCTCGCCGGTGGAGGCGAACAGGATCGGCTGCCCGGTCACCTCACGGACCGACAGGGCGGCGCCACCCCGGGCGTCGCCGTCGAGCTTGGAGAGAACCACGCCGGTGATGCCGACGCCGTCCCGGAACGCCTCGGCCGTCCGGACCGCGTCCTGGCCGACCATCGCGTCGATGACGAAGACGACCTCGTCCGGGTTGACCGCGTCCCGGATGTCGGCGGCCTGCTGCATCATCTCCGCGTCGATGCCGAGCCGGCCGGCGGTGTCGACGATGACGACGTCCCGGGCGGCCCGGCGAGCGTGCTCGATCGAGGACTTCGCCACCTGCACCGGGTCGCCGACGCCGTTGCCGGGCTCGGGGGCGTACACCTCGACACCGGCGCGGCCACCGAGCACCTGGAGCTGCCCGACGGCGTTGGGACGTTGCAGGTCGGCGGCGACCAGCAGCGGCTGGTGGCCCTGGGCCTTGAGCCAGCGGGCCAGCTTGCCGGCGAGGGTGGTCTTGCCGGAGCCCTGGAGGCCAGCCAGCATGATCACCGTCGGCGGCTGCTTGGCGAACTGGAGCCGCCGTCCCTCGCCGCCCAGCACGGCGATCAGTTCCTCGTTGACGATCTTGACGATCTGCTGGGCCGGGTTGAGCGCCTGGGAGACCTCGGCGCCGCGCGCCCGCTCCTTGACGTTCGCGATGAAGCCCTTGACCACTGGCAACGCGACGTCCGCCTCCAGCAGCGCGAGGCGGATCTCGCGCGCGGTGGCGTCGATGTCGGCGTCGGTGAGACGTCCCTTGCCGCGGAGCTTGGTGAAGATCCCGGAAAGGCGGTCACTCAAGGTGTCAAACACGCGAACATCCCGTTTGTCAGTGTTCCGATGAGCACGAACGAGGCCGGGTGAGCTGTCCGACCACCGCTAGGGTAGCCCGCCACCCACACCCCCGCTCCCGGCCGGGCAGCCCACCGCTGGGGCAGGTCTGTGGCAGTTGCCGTCGCCGACACGCCGCCCGGTCGACGCCTTCACTGCCACAGATCCTTCGGGCGTCGCTCAGACGGCGGCGAGCACGGCGGCCTCCAGGCGGGCCCGTTCGTCCTCCGGGGGCCAGCCGCCGACCATGTAGAAGGCGTCGACCACGTCGCCGCCGAGGGTGGCGATCCGGGCCGCCCGGACCTGCGCGCCGGCCGCGTCGAGCGCGCTGGTGACCCGGTAGAGCAGGCCGGCGGCGTCGGCGGCCCGCAGTTCCAGCAGTACCGCGTCGGTGGCGGCGTCGCGGTGCCAGACCACCCGCGGTTGGGCCCCGGCCCCCCGTGCGGCCAGGGCCCGGCCGCGCAACCGCTGGGTCACCGACACGTCGCCGCGTACCGCGCGACGCAGGTCCGCGCTCAGCGCCACCGGATCCGGGGCCAGGCCGTAGCGCGGCTGCACCCGGCACTGCACCAGGGCTCGCCCGTCCACCGTGGCGGCGTCGGCGGCGAGCACTTCCAGCCGGTGCAGGGCCAGGCAGCCGGCCACCGTCGCGAGCAGGCCCCGACGATCGGCCGCGGCCACCGACACCCGGTCCCCGGTCAGGTGTACGACCGGCAGCGGCCCGGCCACCAGCGCCGGGTCCGGTGCGGGCGGGGCGGGTACGTCGCCGGTGTCGAGGGTGGTGCGTACCCGGGCGACCAGCTCGGCGACCAGTCGGCCCTTCCAGTCCGACCAGGCGGCCGGGCCGGTGGCGGCGGCGTCGGCGCGTACCAGCGCGTACAGCAGGTCGAGGGTGGTGACGTCGCCGACCGACTCGGCCACCCGGGCGATGGTGACCGGATCGGACAGGTCCCGCCGGGTGGCCACCTCGGGCAGCACCAGGTGCAACCGGACCAGCGTGCCGATCAGCGCCGCCTCGGCGGCCGGCAGGCCGATCCGGGTGGCGATCCCCTCGGCGATCGGCGCGCCCACCACGCTGTGGTCACCGGGGAGCCCCTTGCCGACGTCGTGCAGGAGCGCGCCGAGCAGCAGCAGGTCGGGGCGATCCACGTCGCGGGTGTGCCGGCCGGCCTCGGCGGCCGTCTGCACCAGGTGCCGATCCAGGGTGAACCGGTGCACCGGGTTGTGCTGGGGCAGGCTGCGCAGCCGGGTCCACTCCGGCAACCAGCCGTCGATCAGCCCGTACCGGTCGCAGGTCTCCCAGGCCGGGATCATGCCGGTGCCGGCTCCGAGCAGCGTGGTCAGGGCGGCGCGGGCCTCCGCCGGCCAGGGCGTGGGCAGCGGCGGGCAGTACGCGGCCAGCCACTCGCAGGTGGCGCGGGCGATCGGCAGTCCGGTGGTCGCCGCGGCGGCGGCCAGCCGCAGCGACAGGCTGGCGTCCGGGCGGGCGCCGATCGCGGTGCGGGCCAGCACCAGTTCGCCGTCGTGCTCGACCACGTCCCGGGCCACCGGGCGGCGCAGCGGCCTTCCGTCGGCGCCCCGACGGCGACCGGAGCGCAGCCGGTCCGCGGCGCGGAGCGCGTCGTCCAGGGCGTGGCTGACGGTCCGGGCGTCACCGGCGACCCGACGCAGCAGGGTGTCGCCGTCGCCGTCCTCGGCACGTGACGCCGTGCCGTACCGCTGCTCCGGTGCGGTGCCGGCCGGCTGTGGCGGCACCGTGCCCGGCGGGGTGCCCTCGGCGACGCCGGACGGTGTGCGACGCAGGCCGAGCAGGGCGGCCACCCCGTCGCGCTCCTGGGCGAGCAGCCGGTCGACGCGCCGGCCGACCTGCTGGTGCAGCGCGTCCCGGGTGTCCAGCAGCCGCAGGTGTGCGGCGTGCACGGCGGGTCGTAGCGCGTCGGTGATCCCGGCGGTGGCGATGGCCCGCAGGATGCCGACGTCACGCAGCCCCCCGGCCGCCTCCTTCAGGTCGCCCTCCAGCAGATGGGCCAGCTCGCCGTGGGACTGCCAGCGGGCGGCGGTGCTTTCCCGCAGGGGCCCGAGCTGACGGACGGCGGTACGCCGCCAGTGGTCGGTCGCGCTGCTCACCAGCGTGTCCGCGAGGTCCGGGTCACCGGCGACGAGCCGGGCGTCGAGCAGCCCGAGGGCCACCTTGACGTCGTCCTGGGCGACCGACAGCGCCTCGGCGACGGTCCGGACGGAGTGGTCGAGCCGCAGCCCGGCGTCCCAGATCGGGTACCAGAGGGCGGCGGCAAGTTCGTCGATGCCGGGCACCCCGGCGTGCACCAGCACCAGGTCGAGGTCGCCGTAGGGGGCGCACTGCCGCCGGCCCAGCCCGCCGACCGCGAGCAGCGCGACGCCCGACCGGTCCGGCAGCAGCCGGGCCAGCCAGGCGTCGTACGCGTCGGCCCGGGCTCGGCGCGCCGTCGCGCCGACCCCGGCCGGTACGCCGACGACCTCGTTGACCAGGAGGTCAGCGCTACCGGGGGGTTCCGAGGCTGTCCTGCTGGTCAACGAGGTCATCGATCAGCGCCCTACAGTGCGTCCAGGCCGCGCTCGCCGGTACGGACCCGAACGACCTCCTCGACGGCGGTCACCCAGACCTTGCCGTCACCGATCTTGCCCGTCCGGGCCGCCGACACGACGGCGTCGACGATCTTCTCGACGTCGATCTCGTCGGTCAGCACCTCCACCCGGATCTTGGGCAGGAACTCGACGGTGTACTCGGCGCCCCGGTAGACCTCGGTGTGGCCCTTCTGCCGCCCGTAGCCCTGGACCTCGCTCACCGTCAGACCGGCCACGCCCAGCGTGTGCAGGGCCTCCTTGACGGCGTCCAACTGGTGCGGCTTGATGACCGCGGTCACCAGCTTCATGTCCAACCCCTCCATTCGCAGAACGTTAGCCGGCGACCTTTTCGCTTACCGGTTCGGTGGGCCCGGTCTTCGGCGCCGCCGAGGTACCGATGCCCGCGGCGGCGAACGCGCCACCGCCACCACCCGTGGAGCTGAACTCGTACGCGCTCTCCGCGTGCTCGGCGTTGTCGATGCCGTCGACCTCGGCCTCGGCGCTGGCGCGGAAGCCGATGGTCTTGTCGATCACGAAGCCGATGAGGTACGCGACCACGAACGAGTACACCAGCACGGCGGCCGAACCGAGTGCCTGCTTGCCGAGCAGCGTGACACCGCCGCCGTAGAGCAGACCGTCGTTGCCCTCACCCGCCAGCACCTCCATCGCCAGGAAGCCGATGAGCAGCGACCCGATGATGCCGCCGATCATGTGCACGGCGACCACGTCGAGCGAGTCGTCGTACTTGAGGCGGTACTTGAGGCCGACGGCCAGCGCGCAGACGACACCGGCGATGACACCCAGCGCGATGGCGCCGAGCGGCTCCAGGAAGGCACAGGCCGGGGTGATGGCGACCAGACCGGCGATGGCACCGGACGCCGCACCGAGGGTGGTCGGCTTGCCGTCCCGGATCTTCTCCACCAGCAGCCAGCCGAGCACCGCGGCGGCGGTGGCGACCTGGGTGTTGATGAAGGCGATCGCGGCGGTGCCGTTGGCGGCCAGCGCCGAGCCGGCGTTGAAGCCGAACCAGCCGAACCACAGCAGGCCGGCACCGAGCAGCACCATCGGCAGGTTGTGCGGCTTGAAGCTGTCCTTCGGCCAGCCGACCCGGCGGCCGAGCACCAGCGCCAGGGCGAGGGCCGCGGCACCGGCGTTGATGTGCACCGCGGTGCCACCGGCGAAGTCGAGCACGCCCAACTCGAAGATCCAGCCACCGCCCCACACCCAGTGCGCCACCGGGAAGTAGACCAGGGTGGCCCACAGGCCGGCGAAGAGCAGCCACGGGCCGAACCGGGCCCGGTCGGCGATCGCGCCACTGATCAGCGCGACAGTGATCACCGCGAACATCAGCTGGAAACCGGCGAACAGCAGGTCGGGGATGCCACCCTCGGTCCCGCTCTCCAGCATGCCGCGCAGACCGGCAGCGGAGAGATCACCGGTGATCCCGCCGACGTCCTCACCGAACGCGATGCTGTAGCCGTAGAACACCCACAAAAGGCTGACCAGGCCGATCGCGCCGAAGCTCATCATCATCATGTTGAGCACGGACTTGGACCGGGTCATGCCCCCGTAGAACAGCGCCAGGCCGGGCGTCATGAGCAACACCAGCGCGGCTGAAGTCAAAATCCAGGCGGTGGCACCAGAATCTAGCTCCGGCACGCTGCCTCCTCTCGGGTTGTTTTCTCCCTCCCTCCCGGCACCGCGCAGCATCGCCCGTACGCCGGTTGCGCGGAAGCCTGGTGGTCCGCTGTTTCACCCAGGGTCCCCGGCCGGTTTCCGAACCGTGACGGCTTGTTTCGGACGTGTGAAGAAAGTCGCACACCTCGGCGCTTCGACGGGGGTGGATCGGCCGTTTGGTGCCGGTCTATCCCCCCGTCGGCCCAGCGACCGACCGTCGCGAGGACCGCTCAGCGGAGGGCGTGCTCCAGGGCGTGTCGCTCGTAGTCGAGCAACCGCAGATCCCGCATCGGCCGGCGCAGGTGGCCCTTGTGCACGATCCGGACGAAGGCCGGCTCCCCGGCCGCGGCCATCCGGCGGATGCCCTCCACGTGGTCCACGATCCGTTTGCGGATGGTCCGGATCAGCCGGTGGCGGTCGCGCGGAATGAGCCCGTAGGCGTCAGCGAACAGCCGCAGCCGACGTGGCCGGTCCGGACGCTTCCAGCCGAGGGTGATCGAGTCCCGGTCGGAGAAGATCGGCACCCACGTCCAGGCCGCGTACGCCACGTCGTAGATCCGGGCACCGGGCGAGGCGAGGTCGAAGTCGATCAGCCCGAGGGTGCCGTCCGGCCGCCAGATCACGTTGTGCGGGGCCGCGTCGTGGTGGCAGATGACCTCGGTGTCCGGTGGCGGCGGGCCGAACGAGCGCCACACCGCCTGCGGTGGCGGCACGAAGCCGTACTGGGCGTCGTGGAACATCCGCAGCATGGTGGCGACGGTGACCAGGGCCTCGTCGGTGACCCAGTGCGGGGCCAGCGGGTACTCCCCGCACTCCCCCTCCAGGTACGACAGCACCTCCCGGTTGCGCTCGTCCATGCCGAGGGCACGGGGCGCGCCGGTGAACCCGACGTACTCCAGGTGACGCAGCAGGGCGTGCACCGACGGGGTCCACGGGCCGGCGTTGCGCCGCACCGTGTCACCGACCCGCACCACGGTGCTCACGTTCCCGCCGTGCAGCGGGATCTCCTGCGAGGTCACGTACGGTCTCCCGAGGCGCTGCGACGGGTGGCTCGGGTCGCGCCAGCCCGCGTACGCGCGATCGTCTCTGGTCACCCGAGGTTACGCGGTCTGGCCGGTGGGTTCGGTACCCAGCAACGCGTCGACGAACTGTGCCGGGTCGAACGGTGCCAGGTCGTCGGGGCCCTCGCCGAGACCGACCAGCTTCACCGGAATGCCGAGCTTGCGCTGCACGGCGATGACGATGCCGCCCTTGGCGGTGCCGTCGAGCTTGGTCAGCACCACCCCGGTGACGTTCACCACCTCGGTGAAGACGCGCGCCTGCTCCAACCCGTTCTGGCCGGTGGTGGCGTCGAGTACCAGCAGTGTCTCGTCGATCGGGCCGTGCTTCTCCACCACCCGCTTGACCTTGCCCAGCTCGTCCATCAGGCCGATCTTGTTCTGCAACCGCCCGGCGGTGTCGACGAGGACCGTGTCCACGCCGGTCTCGATGCCCCGCTTGACCGCGTCGAAGGCGACGCTGGCCGGGTCGGCGCCCTCCGGACCGCGGACGGTCTCGGCCCCGACCCGCCCGGCCCAGGTCTGCAGCTGGTCGGCGGCGGCGGCCCGGAAGGTGTCGGCGGCGCCGAGCAGCACACTGCGGCCGTCGGCGATGAGCACCCTGGCGATCTTGCCGCAGGTGGTGGTCTTGCCCGCGCCGTTGACCCCGACCACGAGCAGCACCGCCGGCACGCCCTCCTTCGGGGCGGTGTGCAACGACCGGTCCAGTCCCGGGTCGAGCGCGTTGACCAGCTCGGTGGCGAGCAGGGTGCGCAGCTCGGCGACCGAGCGGGTACCCAGCACCCGGGTGCGCTCCCGCAGCCGGTCGACGATGTCCCGGGTGGCGTCGACACCGACGTCGGCGGTGATCAGGCTGTCCTCGATCTCCTCCCAGACGTCCTCGTCGAGCCGGTCCCGGCTGAGCAGGCCGAGCAGGCCCTTGCCGAACACGTTCTGCGACCGCGACAGCCGGGAGCGCAGCCGCACCAGCCGGCCGGCGGTCGGCTCGGGCACCTCGACGGTCGGTGCCGGCGCCTCGACCGGTGGCTCGACCAGGACACCCGTGGACAGGTCGGCCTCCGGCGCCTGCACCGGCGGGCCGGCGAGGTCCTCCTCCGCCCGGGTGTCGACCTCCGTACGCGGCAGCGGCGGCTGCGGCCGTCGGCGCAGCCGCGGCACGACCAGCCCGATGCCGCCGAGGATCAGCAGACCGAGCAGGGCGAGAGCGATGAGGAGGTATTCCGTCATGCCGGAATCCTGTCAGATGCCGGCGATCACGTCTCAGCCACCGCTCCCGCCGGGCTCGGCGGTCACCCGGCGCCCGACCGCCCCCGGCGTCGGCCCAGGATGCGGCGGTAGTCTCGGCCACAGTTGGCAGTGGTGCGCCGCCGGCCGGGTAGTAAAGGATGAAGCTTTCTCGTCTGGAGGTTCGCATGCCCGCCGAGCTGCTCATCGGCCCCTTGCTACGCCGGGTCGTCGGCACTCGGGCCACCGTCTGGGTGGAGACCACGACGCCCGCTGTGGTCACCGTCCGCACGACCGGCGGCGCCACCGGCACCGCCCCCACCTTCAGCGCGTACGACCACCACTACGCGCTCGTCGTGATCGACGGGCTGACCCCGGACAGCGCCACGACGTACGAGGTGCTGATCGACGACGAGGTGGTCTGGCCGCTGCCGGACAGTCGTTTCCCGCCCAGTCTCATCCGCACCCGGGCCACCGACGACCGGGACCAGCCGGTCCGCCTGCTCTTCGGTTCCTGTCGGGAGACCACCCAGCACGCGACCACCCGCAAGTTGCCGCCGGACGCGCTCGACGCGTACGCCCGGCGGGTGATGGCCGACCCGGACCCGGCCGCCCTGCCCGACCTGCTGCTGCTGCTCGGTGACCAGGTCTACGCCGACGAGACCTCGCCGACCGTCAAGCGGCTGCTGCGCCGTCGGCGGCGGCGTCCCGAGGGCGCGCCGAAGGACCAGGTGGTCAGCTTCGACGAGTACACCAAGCTCTACCTGGAGTCGTGGCGCGACCCGGAGATCCGCTGGCTACTCTCCACCGTGCCGAGCGTGATGATCTTCGACGATCACGAGGTCATCGACGACTGGAACACCTCGGCCTCCTGGCGGGCCGACATGCGCGAGCAGCCGTGGTGGGCCGAGCGGATCGCCAGTGGGTTGGCCTCCTACTGGGTCTACCAGCACCTGGGCAACCTCTCGCCCGACGAGATCACCGCGGACCCGGTCTTCGCCAAGGTGAGCGCGGCGGAGGACGCCACCGGCGTGTTGCGGGAGTTCGGCGCGCGGGTCGACACCGAGGCCGACCTGGCCCACGACACCGAGCGCTGGCGGGCGGTGCAGTACCAGTGGAGCTACGCGCTCGACCTGGGGCGCACCCGCCTGGTGATGCTGGACAACCGGTGCAGCCGGGTGCTGTTGCCGGGTCGGCGGGCGATGCTGCCGCCCGGCGAATGGTCGTGGTTCGTCGACCGCGCCCACGGTGGCTACGACCACCTGGTGGTCGGCTCCTCACTGCCCTGGCTGCTGCCGCCCGGCATCCACCACGTCGAGACGTGGAACGAGAAGCTGGCCGACTCGCCCCGGCGGTGGGTCTCCGGGCTGGGCGAGCGGCTGCGCCGCGCGCTGGACCTGGAGCACTGGGCCGCGTTCCGCCGCTCGTTCGACGCGCTGGCGGAGTTGTTCGCCCGGATCGGCGCCGGCACGCCGGGTGCCCCCGACGACCGCAAGGGCGCCGGGCCGGCGTACCCGCCACCGGCGTCGATCAGCGTGCTCTCCGGCGACGTGCACCACTCGTACGTGGCGCGGGTCAGGTTCGCCGACCCCGGTGTGCACACACCGGTGCACCAGCTCACCTGCTCGCCGATCCACAACCAGGTGCCGGCCGGGATGCGCCCGCTGATGCGGCTGGGGTGGGCGCGCGGCCCGGCCGGAGCGGCCCGGGCCCTGGCCCGCACGGCGGGCGTCCGTCGGCCCCTGGTCAAGTGGCGCAAGCTGGCCGGTCCGTACTTCGGCAACGCGGTGGCGACGCTCACCCACGCCGGGCGCGGGGCCGAGGTGATCATCGAGGGCACCACCGGCGACGGTCACCTGCACGTGGTGGCCCGGCAGCGGCTCACCGACGGCCACTGAGCGCTCCACAAATCCGTCGCAGGTTGTCAGATACCGGGGCCAGAATCCTCGGATGACTTGGACAGCACCGGCGGTCGACCGAACCCCCGAGCCCTACGTCGGCGACGAGCGCACCATGCTGGAGGGCTGGCTGGACTATCACCGGCAGACCCTCCTGCTCAAGTGTGCCGGCCTCACCGCCGAGCAGCTACGCACGGCCAGCGTGGCACCGTCCGGCCTCACGCTGCTCGGGCTGGTCCGGCACCTGGCCGAGGTGGAGGCCTGGTGGTTCCGGGAGAACTTCGCCGCCGAGCAGGTCGACTACCCGTACTACACGCTGGACGACCCGGACGCCGACCTCGACGTCGGCGACGCCGACGCCGAGGCGGACTTCGCCACCTACCACCGGGAGGTGGCACGGGCCCGCGCCGCCGTCGTCGGGCGGTCGCTCGACGAGACGTTCACCGAGGTCGGCCCGAAGCGGCGCACGTTCAACCTGCGCTGGGTCTACGTCCACATGATCGAGGAGTACGCCCGGCACAACGGGCACGCCGACCTGATCCGCGAACGCATCGACGGCGTCGTCGGGGAGTGACCCGGCTGCTCTCGACGCCGGTCACGGCAGGTGCGCCCCGGGACACCGCGGCGTGCCGCGGGCCGGGCCTCAGGCGGCCAGTGCGGCGCGCAGGTAGCGCAGGTCGGCCGGCCCGTTCCAGCGGTACGCCGACAGCCCGGCCGCCCGGGCGCCGCTGATCGCCCGGTCCTCGTCGTCGACGAAGAGCACCCGGGCCGGCGGCGTGTCCAGCGCCGCACAGGCGGCCTGGAAGTACTCGGGTGCCGGCTTGTGCACCCCGATGGCCGAGGAGTTGACCACCACGTCCAACTCGTCGGTCAGGTCGAGGGCGGCCAGGTCGGCGTCGAGCAGGTCGGTGGCGTTGGTGCCGAGACCGACCCGGATGCCGGCGGCTCTCGCCTCGCGGACGAACGCGAGCACCTCGGGGTCGACCTCACCGCGATAGCGCTGCCACTGGGCCACCGCCGCCCGCGCCCGCTCGGCGTCACCGACCGACGGCGTGAGCGCGTCGGCCACGCTTGTCATCCAGTCGGCGTGGCTGACCTGGCCGGTGAGCACCGGTTGCAGCCGCCCCCACTGCATGGCGATCTCGCCGAGCACACCGGCGGAGAGGCCGTACTCCCGCTCGACGGCGGCGGCGACCGCCGGATCCCAGCGCCGCAGCACACCGTCGAAGTCCACCAGGAGCGCCGTCGCGCGTTCCCGAGCCACTACCCGTTCTCCTCGCCGCGGCCCTGCCGCTCGTCATCCCCGTCGGCCCGGTTGAGCCGTTGACTGATCACCTGGGTCACCCCGCCGCGCATCGTCACACCGTAGAGCGCGTCGGCGATCTCCATGGTCCGCTTCTGGTGCGTGATGACGATCAGCTGGCTCTTCTCCCGTAGCTGCGCCAGCAGGGTGATCAGCCGGCCCAGGTTCACGTCGTCGAGGGCCGCCTCCACCTCGTCCATGATGTAGAACGGGCTCGGTCGGGCTCGGAAGATCGCCACCAGCATCGCGACCGCGGTCAGGGACCGCTCGCCGCCGGAGAGCAGCGACAACCGTTTGATCTTCTTGCCCGGCGGGCGGGCCTCGACCTCGACGCCGGTGGTCAGCAGGTCGTCCGGGTCGGTGAGGATCAACCGACCCTCGCCACCGGGGAACAACACGGTGAAGACCTGCTCGAACTCTCGCGCGGTGTCGGCGAAGGCGCTGGCGAAGACCTCGAGAATCCGGTCGTCGACGTCCTTGACCACGGTGAGCAGGTCCCGCCGGGTCGCCTTGAGGTCCTCCAACTGCTCGGAGAGGAACTTGTACCGCTCCTCCAGCGCCGCGAACTCCTCGAGGGCGAGTGGGTTGACCTTGCCCAGCAGGGCGAGTTCCCGTTCCGCCTTGGCGGCCCGCTTCTCCTGCACCGGACGTTCGTAGCGGACCGGTTCGGGAACCGGCAGCCCGTCCCGCTCGGCTGCGGCCACCTCGGCGTCGGTGGGTGGCACCAGCTGACTCGGGCCGTACTCGGCGACCAGGGTCTCGACCGTAAGGCCGAAGTCCTCGGCCGCCTTGGCCTCCAGCTGCTCGATGCGCAACCGTTGCTCGGCGCGGGCGACCTCGTCCCGGTGCACCTGGCTGGTCAGCCGTTCCAGTTCCGCACCGAACCGTTTCGCGGCGGCCCGCACCTCCTGCAGCTCCGCCTCGCGGGTGGCCCGTTCCCGCGCCACCGCGTCGCGGTGCTCCTCGGCCCGGGCGATGCTGCTGGTCAGCTGGGTCAACGCCGACCGCGCGCCACCGGCCACCGCGCGGGCGATGGCGGCACCCCGGGTCCGCGCGGCGCGCCGGGCCGCCGCCCGTTCCCGCGCCGCCCGTTCGGCACCGGCCTGTCGGCGCAGCGAATCGGCCCGCCCGGCGATCGAGGCGACCCGCTCCTCGGCGGTACGCACCGCGAGCCGGACCTCCATCTCGTTCTGCCGGGCCTGCGGCACCATGGCGGCGAACTGGTCGCGTTCCTCGGTGGAGGGTTCCGCGTCGATCGGGGTCGCCTCCGCCAACCGCAGCCGCTCCGCCAACTCGGCCAGGGTGGTCAGATCCCGCTCCCGGGCCGCCTCGGCGCGCGCTCGGGACTCGCCGAGACGGTCGGTCTCCGCCTTCGCCGACCGCGCGGCGGCACCCAGCTCGGCCAGCCGCCGTGCCGCGGCGTTGCGGTGGCTCTCGGCCTCCCGCTTGGCCGCCGCCGCATGCTGCACCGCCTCCTTGGCGGTGGTCACCTCGGCACGTGCCTCGACCAACTGTTCGCGCAGCTCGGCGCTGGCCCGCTCGGCCGACAACCGACTGGCCCGGGCCTCCTCGACGGCCGCCTGGACCTCGATGTAGCTGGGCGCCTTGGCCGACCCGCCGGCCGCCGCGTACGCGCCGACCACGTCACCCTCCCGGGTGACCGCCCGCAGTTCGGGATCGCCGGTGACCACCTCGGCGGCGGCCGACAGGTCCGCCACCAGCACCACGTCCCGCAGTGCCCGGTGCACCGCGGGCCGGATCTGGTCGTCGCAGTCGACCAGGTCGGGTGCCCAGTGGGCGCCGTCGGGCAGTTTCGGCCGCAACGCGTCGGCCGAACCGGACATCCCCGGCCCGGCGGGGCTGCCGACGAGCAGCCCGGCACGTCCGGCGTCCGAGATCTTCAGCAGGCGCATCGCCTCGACGGCCTCGTCGACGCCGGTCACCGCGACCGCGTCGGCCAGCCCACCGAGCGCCGCGGCGAGCGCCGCCTCGTGGCCCGGTGCCACCGAGAGCAGGCCGGCGAGGCCGCCCAACAGACCGGGCACCTGGTCGGCGCGGGCCAACAGGGCGCCGGCACCGTCCTTGCGGCGCAGGCCGAGGGCGAGCGCCTCCTCCCGCGCCTTCCAGGTCGCGGCGTCCTTCTCCGCCGCCCGCTCCGCGTCCGACAGCGACCGGACCGTGGCCTGTGCCCGCTCCTGGGCGGCGACGGCTTCGGCGTGTCGGGCGTCCAGGTCGGCGTTGTCGCGGTCCGCCTCGGTGGACTGCTCGGCGACCGCGTCCAGCTCGGCCTGGGCCCGCTCGGCGCGGGCCATCGCGTCGGTGTGCGCGGCGGCGAGCCGCTCGATCTCCTCACCGGCGCTCGTGGTTCGCGCCCGGGCGGAATTCACCTGTCCGGTCAGCCGGGCCAGGCCCTCCCGCCGGTCGGCGATGGCCTTCGCCGCGGCGACCAGTTCCCGCTCGGCGGCGGCGAGTTGCCGCTCCAGCTCCTGGCGGTGCTCGACCGCCTCGGCGAGCCGCACCTGGTCGTCGGTGAGCGCCGCGCGCAGTTCCTCCTCCTGCTCGCGGACCCGCTCGGCTTCGGCCTCCAGCTGTTCCGGGTCCCGTCCCGGACGCTCGTCGTCCGGTGTGGCGGTCAGGTGCCGCAGCCGCTCGACGGCGAGCTGCTCGATCGAACGGAACCGTTCCTGCAGGGCGGAGAGCTTGTACCAGGTGTCCTGCGCGGCGGCCAGCAGCGGGGCGTCGGAGGCCAACGCCTCCTCCAACTCGCCGAGCCGGGACTGCACCTCGGCGTGCTCGGCCTCGACCTGCTCGCGTCGCTGCCGGAGCGCGGTCTCGTCCGCGATCTCCTTGTCCAGCGTGGTCCGCAGGGTGGCCAGGTCGTCGGCGAGCAACCGCAGCCGGGCGTCGCGCAGGTTCGCCTGGATGACGGCGGCCCGGCGAGCCACCTCGGCCTGCCGGCCGAGAGGTTTGAGCTGTCGACGCAGCTCGGCGGTGAGGTCGGTGAGCCGGTTCAGGTTGGTCTGCATCGCGTCGAGCTTGCGCAGCGCCTTTTCCTTGCGCTTGCGGTGCTTGAGGACGCCGGCCGCCTCCTCGATGAACGCCCGCCGGTCCTCCGGCTTGGCGTGCAGCATCCCGTCGAGCCGACCCTGCCCGACGATGATGTGCATCTCCCGGCCGATGCCGGAGTCGGACAGCAGTTCCTGGATGTCGAGCAGCCGGCACGAGTCGCCGTTGATCTCGTATTCGCTCTCACCGGAGCGGAACATCCGGCGGGTGATGGAGACCTCGGTGTACTCGATCGGCAGGGCGCCGTCGGTGTTGTCGATGGTGAGGGTCACCTCGGCCCGGCCCAGCGGGGCCCGCCCGGCGGTGCCGGCGAAGATGACGTCCTCCATCTTGCCGCCACGCAACGCCTTGGCGCCCTGCTCGCCGAGCACCCAGGCGATGGCGTCGACGACGTTCGACTTGCCGGAGCCGTTCGGGCCCACCACGCAGGTGATCCCCGGCTCCAGCTTGAGCGTCGTCGCGGAGGCGAAGGACTTGAAGCCCTTCACCGTCAGGCTCTTGAGATACACCTTCTCGATCCTCGTCCGGTGGCCGCCGTACCGTCGCCCGGCTGCGCGGACCCTGGTAAACCCGCAGACTAACCCGGGACCGGGTGGAGCACGCCACGCGACCCGCCTGCCCGACCGCCGGACACCGGCCGGCCCCGACCCCCACACGCGTGGCCGAGGCGGTCGGGCACGCACAGAGCTGCGCGCCGGCACAGGGTGTCGGCGCGCTCGGTGCGGTGGTGCTATTCAGTTGTGGCGACCGGTTGCGGCGGTCGCTCTCGTGCGACCAGGTGGATCAGGTCAGCGCGGGCTCGGCCAGACGGAGCAGATCGTCCGCCTCCGCCGCAGCCGCCGCGAGCCGATCGTTCTCGGCGCGCAGCCGCGTGACCTCGAACTCCAGTGACTGAACCCTGGCACGCAGTCGGGTGACCTCGTCGAGCAGGCGCCGGTCGGGCGCCGCACCTACGTGGCCGTAGAGGGCCTTCGCCATTTTTACTCCTTGATGTGCGCTGCCGGAGAGGCCGGCCAACGCGCGCCCATGTGAACGCGACTACCACTCCCACACATTCTGGGCATGGCCGGGCGCGACTGGCGACACCACCATATTGAGCCGACAGCCCCTGCTTCGTCAAGTTCTCGCAGGCCGTAGATCATCTCGGCGTCGGCCACACCCGTCACGGGAGGCTGCCATCAGGCGCGGACACGCTCTGTCCGGACACCCCGACTCTACGCTCCGGAATCACCGAACACCTCACCCGGACGTACCGGCTCCTCTTAACTCTTCCTTAGCCAGATTGCCGCTGCTCAGACACAACACGTAGCGTCACCCCGGCCCGTAACTGACCCGTGGAGGCGACAGGCGTGCACGGCTGGAATGATCCGATCGACCCGGAGCGCACCCCGTGGCGAGCGGAACCGCCGACCGACGATCCGGCCTGGTTGACCGACCGGCCAGCGCCACGGTCGTCCTACCTGTTCGGCGACGATCCGGCGGAGCCGTCCGACGGGTGGTACCGCGAGCAGCCGACCGAGCAGTGGCGGTCCGACGCTGCCGCGCACCCGGCCACGGAGGCGTACCGGCCGGCGGAGCAGCCGTACCCGACAACGGGACAGGACTGGTACGACACCTCCAGCGCACGGCACCAGCAGACCGGACGGCACCACCGCGACGACGAGCCCACCGCCACCGATGCCACCGACTGGCCCACGCACCACGCCGCGCCGCAGGAGAGCGCGTACGCCTACGATGATCGGCCCGACTGGTACACCGATCAGGCCGTCGGGTACACCGACCGGACCGGCGCGTACGCCGAACCGGTCGTTGGCCCGCACTACGGCCCGCCGCAGACCGGGCACCGGGAGCTGGCCGGTGTCGACGAGCCGGCACCCGAGCCGATCGCCGCGACCCGTCGGCCCCGCCGGCTGCCGCGCCCCCTGGTGATGGGGGGTGCCGCCGCGGCCGCCACGCTCGTGGTGAGCATCGGTGTCGCCGCCCTCGCGCTGCCCGGTGACGACGCCCCGACCAACACCACGGCGGGCCAGGCACCGGTCGCCAGCGCGCCCGCCGCGGAGGAGGATCCGGCACTCACGCTGGACCTGCCCGAGAGCACAAGCCCGAGCGCCAGTCCCAGCCCCAGTGTCTCCCCGAGCACCGCCACGGCCGCACCGTCACCGAGCCGGACCACCCGGACCAGGCCCGCACCCTCGCGGAGCACGGCCCCGTCCCGGCTGGGCACCGACCGCCAGGGCAGCCCGAGCCGGGCCGCCTCGACCAGCCCGTCGCCCTCCGACGACGTCACCGCCGAGGCCGCCGAGGTGGTCAAGCTGGTCAACGCCGAGCGGGCGAAGGCCGGCTGCGGCGCGTTGAGCATCGACGACAAGTTGATGACCGCGGCCCAGCGGCACAGCCAGGACCAGGCCGACCACCGGAACATGTCGCACACCGGCAGCGACGGCAGCGATCCCGGCGACCGGATCGACCGGGTCGACTACGCCTGGCGTACCTACGGCGAGAACGTCGCGTGGAACCAGCGGACGCCCGCGGCCGTCATGGACGCCTGGATGAACAGCGACGGACACCGCGCCAACATCCTCAACTGCGCCTTCACCGAGATCGGCGTCGGCGTGGCGCGCAGCAACGGTCCGTACTGGACGCAGGTCTTCGCCGCGCCGCGCTGAGTCGGCCGCGAATCCTCGTCGGGTCCGTGCTCGTTTGACCGGGTGGGTACGCCGGGACCCGGCGTACCGGGCTCGGGCGGCCCGACGCCGCCCCGCGACCTGCGGAGCTGGCGATGCGGTTCGGCCTGGGCGGGCGACCGGCCCGGTGGGTGCACCGCCGGGCGCTGCCGGCCGGACTGACGTTCACGCTGCTCGTCACTGCTGCGGCCTGCCGGCCTGACCTCACCCCGCCCGGAGCACCGACCAGTTGGCCGACCACCTCGACGCGGCACTGGCAGTGGCAGTGGCAGCTGGACGGGGTGCTCGACCCGGCCGTCGAGGCGGACGTGTTCGTCCTCGACCCGGTCGACACCACCGCCGCGCAGACCAGCGAGCTACGGTCCCGGGACCGTCGGCTGGTCTGCCAGGTGCACGTCGGTTCGGTGCACCCGACCGACCCCGACGCCAGCCGCTACCCGGCCCGCGTCCGCGGCGCGACGACGGCCCGGACCGGGCGCGTCTGGCTCGACGTACGCCGGTGGGACGTCCTGCGACCAGTGCTGGCCGACCGGTTCCGGCTCTGTCGTGGCAAGGGTTTCGGCGCGGTGGTGTTCGCCGACGCCGACGGCTACGACAAGCGCTCCGGCTTCGCGCTGGAGTTCGACGACCAGTTGACGTTCAACCGCAAGCTCGCCGCGCTGGCCCGCTCGCTCGATCTCTCCCCCGGGCTGCTCAACAACCTGCCGCAGGTCGCCGCGCTGGCACCGGACTTCGACTTCGCCGTCAACGAGGAGTGCGTACGGCTGGACCGGTGCGACAAGTTGCTGCCCTTCGCCGACGCCGGCAAACCGGTGTTCCACGTCGAGTACACCGGCGCCACCACCGACTTCTGTGTCACAAGCGTCGGCTACGGCTTCGCCTCGATCCGCAAGAACCGCAACCTGGACGCCTGGCGTCTGCCCTGCCCAGCCCCCTGACAGTGCCCCTCCCGCCCGACAGTGGGCGGGGTCAGGGGCGCGAGCGGGGGCGGGGTTGGCAGCGGGGGCAGCTGTAGGACGAGCGGTTCATGAAGGCCTCGCGGCGGATCGGTGCGCCGCAGCGACGGCAGGGCTGTCCCTCCCGCCCGTACGCGTTCAACGACCGGTCGAAGTAGCCGCTCTCGCCGTTGACGTTCACGTAGAGGGCGTCGAAGCTGGTACCCCCCGCGGTGATCGCCTCACCGAGGACGTCCCGCACGTGCGCGAGCAGCCGGTGGGCGGCCGGGCCGGTGAGCGCGTCGGTTGACCGGGTGCCGTGCAGCCCGGCCCGCCACAGCGCCTCGTCGGCGTAGATGTTGCCCACGCCGGAGATCAGGCTCTGGTCGAGCAGCGCCCGCTTGACCTCGGTACGCCGCCGACGCAGCGCGGCCACGAACTCCGCGTCGGAGAACTCCGGATCAAGCGGGTCGCGGGCGATGTGGGCGATCTCCGCCGGCAACGTGCCGCCGCCCTCGCTCACCGACAGCCCGCCGAACGTACGCTGGTCGACGAAGCGCAGCTCGGGGCCGCCGTCGTCGAAACGGAACCGGACCCGCAGGTGCGTCTCGTCGGGCGCGTCCGCCGGTTGCAGCAGCAGTTGCCCGGACATCCCGAGATGCCCGACGACGGCGTCCCCGCTGTCCAGCGGCAGCCAGAGATACTTTCCGCGTCGACGGACGTCGAGTACCTTCCGGCCGGCCAGCACGTCGGCGAAGTGTGCGCCGCCGGGCACGTGGCGACGGACCGCCCGGGGGTGGCGTACCTCCACCGAGTGGATCCGGCGGCCGGTGATCCAGCGGGACAGGCCCTGCCGGACGGTCTCCACCTCCGGCAGCTCAGGCATGGTGCGCCTGGGCCTCGACCTCGTCAACCAGGCTCCGCTGGCCGTCGACCGTCCCGTTGACCTGCTCGTCGACCGTGCCGTCGGCGGCCGCCCCGGCCTGGCCTTCGGCGGTCTTCTCCGCCTGCTCGGTGAGGGTCCGCCACGCCGACTCCGCCGCCCGCTGCTCGGCTTCCTTCTTGCTCCGCCCGTCGGCGCCGCCGTACCGGTTGCCGGCCACCACCACCCACGCGGTGAAGGTCTTCAGGTGATCCGGGCCGGTGCCCTCGATCCGGTACTCCGGCACGCCGAGGCCGAGCGCGGCGGTCAGTTCCTGCAGGCTCGTCTTCCAGTCCAGCGCGGCGCCCCGGCCGGCGGACTCGACCATCAGTGGGTCGAACAACCGGTGGATGACGATGGCGGCGGTGTCCAGGCCGTACTGAAGGTAGATCGCGCCGAGCAGCGCTTCGAGAGTGTCGGCGAGGATGCTGGCCTTGTCCCGACCGCCGGTGGTCTCCTCGCCCTTGCCGAGCAGCAGGTAGGGGCCGAGCCCGTCCGGGCCCAGGCCGCGCGCCACGTCGGCGAGCGCACGCATGTTGACCACGCTGGCACGCAGCTTCGCCAGCTGGCCCTCCGGCAGGTCGGGGTGGTTCTGGAAGAGCGCGGTCGTGATCACCACACCCAGCACCGAGTCGCCGAGGAACTCCAGCCGCTCGTTGGTGGGCAGGCCGCCGTTCTCGTACGCGTACGAACGGTGGGTCAGCGCGCGTTCCAGCAGCTCCGGGTCCAGCGAGACACCGAAGGCGGCCTCCAGGTGGCCGATCTCGGGTCGCCGGCGCTTGTCGTTGCTCATGATGTGCGTACCTCGGTGTCGGTCGTGCGATCGGTGCGGTCCCCGCCGAGCAGCGCGGCGACCCGCTCGGTGGCGTCGCGCCGCCAGAGATGGGCGGCCAGGGCGATGCCGGAGGCGATGTCGTCGGCGCGGGCGGCGCCGTGGCAGACGACGACGGTGCCGGCCACGCCGAGCAGCGCGGCGGCCCGGGGCGCGCCGCCACCGGGCGGGTTCCCGCCGGCCATGGCGTACGCGCCTTCGATGGCTTTGAGCAGCACGTTACCGGTGAAGCCGTCGGTGACCACCACGTCGGCGCTGGTGCCGAGGCAGACGTCGTAGCCCTCGACGAGCCCGACGTAGCGGGCGTCGCCGGGCAGCGCCGCCGCGCCGAGCACGGGGTCGGTGAGCCGGCGAGCCCGGTCGCCCTTGCCGGCTTCGGTGCCCACCGAGAGCAGCCCCACCCGGGGCGCGGTGATGCCGTGGGCGACCGCGGCGTAGGCGGCGCCGAGGGCGGCGTTGCGGGCGAGGGTCGCCGGGCTCGGCTCCAACGAGCCACCCACGTCGAGCAGGACGACGGTGCCGGAGACGGCGGGCAGCGCGGCGGCGAGGGCCGGGCGCCGGACATCGGGCCAGCGACCGAGGACGAGGGCGGCGGCGGTGACGGTCGCACCGGTGGACCCCGCGGAGACCAGCGCGTCGGCGTACCCGGCTCGCACGGCCGCCACGGCGGCCCGGACGGTGGTGTCGGCACGCGCCGCGCTGGGGTCGTCGGCCATGTCGACGACGGAGTGGGTCGGTCGGACCGTGATCCGGTCCCGTTGCGCCGGGTCCAGGGCGTCGATCAACGCGCCGGCGGCCCGGGTCGGCCCGACGAGAAGCAGGTGCAGGTCCGGGTCGTCGCACACCGCCCGCAGAGCGCCGTCCACCACGACGGCGGGAGCGTCGTCCCCGCCGAGGAGGTCAACGGCGATCCGTGCGACGCCCGGCTCCGTCTCGACGCCGACCGGCCTGGGCCGGCCGGCGTCGGCCGGAGTTGCGGACGACCGCCGGGGGGTGTGCGTCACCCGACCTGTGGTCGGAGACGTCACGCGCCGTCCGGGTCAGACCTCAAGGACCTGGCGGCCGTTGTAGGTGCCGCAGACCGAGCAGGCGGCGTGCGGCAGCTTCGCGGACTTGCACTGCGGGCAGGCGACGGTCGCGACCGCCGCGGCCTTCCAGTTCGCCCGGCGGGACCGGGTGTTGCTGCGCGACATCTTGCGCTTGGGGACGGCCACGGTTCTTACTCCTCTGTACGGGTCAGTTGCGACAGGCCCGCCCAACGCGGGTCGATCTGCTGGTGGCTGTGATCGGCCGGCAGATCGTCCCGGTGCACCCCGCATTCGGGGCACAGACCTGGGCAGTCCTGACGGCAGAGCGGGTTGTTCGGCAGCGCGAGCACCACCGCGTCCCGCAACGCCGGTTCCAGGTCGATCAGGTCGCCCTGCATTCGACCGACCTCGTCTTCCTCGGTGGTGACGTCAGTGGTGCTGTTTTCGTACGCGTACAGCTCCTGGATCGTCACCGTCACCGAGTCGTTGATCTCGCGCAGGCAGCGACCGCACTCGCCCCGGATCGGACCGCTGACGGTCCCCGAGACGAGCACACCCTCGGACACCGACTCCATCCGCAGATCGAGGTCGAGGCCCGCGCCCTCCGGCACGCCGATCAACTCCACACCGAGGTCCGACGGTGCCGGGACCACCCGTTCGACGGTACGCAGAGCACCAGGTCGGCGTGGCAGCTCCCTCGTGTCGAGGACCAGCGGCGACCTGGGGTCGAGTGAAGTGGGTGAGTTCTTGGGCATAGTCAGACTCCGGCCGGTGAGAGGCCGACAAACGAGGTTACCTGGACGGACGCCCCAGCGTCGAACCGGGGTGACCAGCCGGAGCGGCGGTCGGTCCTGGCGGCGGCGGATTGGTCCGGTCGGCGGCGGACGATCCGTTCGGCGGCGGCGGTGCGAGGTCAGAAGGGCAGCGGTCGCTCCGCCTCGTCCCCGGCGAAGGTGCCGATCTCCCGCAGCGCGTGCATCTTGTCCCGGCCGCGCTCTATCGAGGCCAGCGCCCGGGTGAGGAACTGTTCGAAGTTGGCCAGCGCGGTGTCGACGTAGTCGTCGACCTCCTCGCGCAGCCGCTGCGCCTCCGCCCGCGCCTCGGCGATGATCCGGGCACCCTCGTGCTCGGCGGAGACGGTGATCTCGTTCACCGAGACCAGGCGGGCGTGTTCCGCCTCACCCTCGCTGATGATGCGGTCGGCCTCCCGCTTGCCGGCCTCCATGATCTTGTCCCGCTCCTCCAGCAGGGCGGCGGCACGGCGCAGGTCGGCCGGAAGCCCTTCGCGCAGTTCGTCGAGGGCACCGATCATCTCACTCCGGTCGACCATGCAGTTGTTGCGCGACATCGGCACGGAGCGCGCCTGCTCCACGATGCTGATCAGTTCGTCGATGCGGTCGAGCGGGTCCACCGGTACCTCACTCCTGTCATTCGTCGGGCCGACCTACATCATGCGGGCTGCGGCCGGTTTCCCGCTTCACCCAATGATGTCGTCCCCCACCACCCCCGCACCGACCCCTCCCCGGGCGTGTCGCCCCGTGGTGGCCGTCAGGGGGGTGGGGGGACCAGGCGGGCCTTGAGGGCGTCGCGGACCACGTCGGGTACGTGGGGCGTGACGTCGCCGCCCCACTTGGCCACGTCCTTCACCAGGCTTGACGAGAGGAAGGAGTACAGCGGGTTGGTCGGCATGAACAGCGTCTCGACCCCGGCGAGGCCGATGTTCATCTGCGCCATCTGCAACTCGTAGTCGAAGTCGCTGACCGCCCGCAGTCCCTTGATCAACACGGTTGCCCGCTGCGCCCGGCAGAAGTCCACGAGCAGGCCCCGGAAGGACGCCACCCGCACGTTGCCGTAGGAGGCGGTCACCTCACGGAGCATCTCGATCCGCTCCTCGACGGTGAACAGGCCGCTCTTCGACTGGTTGACCAGTACGCCGACGATCACCTCGTCGAACAGCCGGCTGGCCCGGCCGATGATGTCGAGGTGACCGTTGGTGACCGGGTCGAACGAGCCGGGACACACCGCACGTCTCATGATCGGCGACCGTACCAAAGGGTGGTCTCGCCGTACCGGCGACTGCGCTGGCCAGTGATGCCTTCCACCCACTCGACCGGTCCGCCACGACTGGACCGCTCCACCACCACCAATGCCTCCGGCGCCAGCCAGCCCCCGTCCACCAGAGCGGCGAGCATCGCGCGGACGCCGTCGTCCGGCAGCGCGTACGGCGGATCGGCGAAGACGGCGTCGTACGGCTCGCCCGCCACGCCGGCGGCCAGGACGGTGGCGACCTTGCCGGCGACCAGCCGGGCCGAGGCGCCGACCCGCAGCGCCGTCAGGTTCTCCCGGATCACCCGGGCGGCGCGAGGGTCGGACTCGACGAGCAGTACGTGCTCCGCGCCGCGCGACAGCGCCTCCAGGCCGACCGCGCCCGAGCCGGCGTAGAGGTCGGCGAAGCGGGCGCCCTCCAGATCCACCTCGGCTTCGACCGCGCTGAACAACGCCTCGCGCACCCGGTCGGAGGTGGGTCGGGTGCCGGCACCGGGCGGGGCGGCGATCCGCCGGCCACCGAGGCTGCCGGCGACGATGCGGGTCATCGCGCACTCCTCATGTCCTTGACGCTACGCGATGCCAACCGGACGACCCGCACGCCACTGTTGACCCATCCGCACCCGTCCGAAGACTTTCCGTATATGGGAGATCACGAATCCACAACATCATTCTTAGGATTCCCTGAAGGCTATGGCGCGCAAGATCGGATCGATAAGGTCTGCCGGGTGTCGGGACGGGTACGGCCTGTCCGTCGCCGACGAAGCTTCCGGTTCCCCACTCAGGAGTAGACGTGAACCGTCTGAACTTCCGGCGCGTCGCGGCAGCCGCCGCCGGTGCGCTGATCGGCCTCGCCGGCGTCGCTGTCGTCGCCGCCCCCGCCAGCGCTCACCACCCCATCATCGAGGGTGTCGGCTGCAAGCTGAAGAACGGCACCGTGAGGGTCCAGTGGACCGTCACGAACAGCGAGCGGCAGTGGACCGCCGAGATCACCGAGGTGGTCTCCGAGACTCCGGTCACCAACATCGTGGTCGGCGCCATGCTGCCGAAGTTGGGTGAGGGCTCGCTGGTCGGCGAGCAGATCGCGACGTACAAGCGGCGCCAGGCTCCCCGCCTGACGGTGACCGCCGTCTGGGCGAAGCCCAGGCAGACCGTCACCAACACCCGGACCGGCGAGGCCCGGATCACCGGCTGGTGCCCGAAGCCCGAGCCGACGCCGACGCCGACGGAGAGCCCGACGCCGACGGAGAGCCCGACGCCGACGGAAAGCCCCGAGCCGACCGAGAGCCCCGAGCCGACGCCGACGCCGACCGACAGCCCGGAGCCGACCCAGAGCCCCGAGCCGACGCCGACGCCGACGGACGAGCCGGTGGTGCCGGAGCCGGGTGAGCCGACCTTCGAGCTCATCGAGACCTGCGACGAGCTGACCTTCGAGATCGACAACCCGGCCGATGGCATCCCCTTCTCGGTCGCCCTGACCTCGGACAAGGGGACGACGAAGACGCTGGAGGCAGTTCCGGGCGAGATCACGTCGGTCACCTTCGACGCGTACCCCGGCCTGGTGGTCACCCCGACCTTCACTGTCGAGGACGAGACCGTCGAGGGCGAGCCGGTGGCCTGGGAGCAGCCGGAGGACTGCGGTAGCGGCGGGGGTGGCGGCGGGCTGCCGGTCACCGGTGCCGCCACCGGCGGCATCATCGCCGGTGCCGTCGCACTGCTGGCCGCGGGCGCGGCCCTGTTCGTGGTGACCCGCCGTCGTCGACTGCGCTTCACCGCCTGATCCCTCCTGATCCGAATCGCGGCCGAGGGCGCGTCGACCTGTGGGTCGACGCGCCCTCGTGCGTTTCCGGTTTCCATACCCCGGGCGCGCTGCCGGCAGGTCCACAGCGGACACTGGTGCGCAAAGCCCTGACACGATCACCCGACGTATATCAATGATCTCGCATTCATAACATCTCACTTAAGCTTCCCTGAGGGCTGTTTCGTTTCTCGCGATCTCGCTAGGGTCTGCCCGGTGCCGGCGTCATGGCCGCCGGTCATCGGCACGGGAGACACCCCTTCCAGGCGCGGCACATGCCGCCAGCGCCGTCCGTCCCGCCCGCGCCGACACCTGACGCTCTTCACCCCGGGAGTACGCGTGATCCGACCCAAGCTGTCGCTGCGGCGGCCGCTGGCTGTCCTGGCAGCCGCCCTCATCGGCCTGACCGGAGCAGCGGCGGTGGCCACCCCCGCCAGCGGCCACCACACCACCATCACCGCCACCGTCGTCTGCGACCAGCTCAGTGGCGAGCGGGTGATCACGTGGACGGTGGCCAACAGCGAGCGCAGGACTGCCGCCACGGTCAAGAAGGTGACCGCCGAGCCGTCGACTCCGGTCCAGGTCCTCGTGCCGGGTGCCGACCCCGTCGACCTGCAGGGTGTGGCGATCCCCCGGGGCGGCTCGGTTCAGGCCGTACAGCGTGTTCCGGGCACCACCGAGAGCGCCAAGCTCATCGTCGAGGGCCGCTGGGACAACCGGCGGGAGCGGACCAACGAGGGCACCATCAACCTCGCCGCCGACGGTGCGTGCACGCCGGCGCCGAAGTGCGTCGACGCCAGCGAGGCGAAGTACAGCCACACCTTCGACGGCCCGAAGGGCACGGCGACGGTCAAGCTGGAGGGTGACCTGCCGCTGTGCGGCGAGGAGAAGCAGTACTTCACGCTGGTGTCGTACTTCGCCCCGCGCCCGCAGTTCGCCACCCCGCAGTACGTCTACGGTGAGCCGGACAGCGACTTCCTCGGCGCCGGCCAGAACGAGATCGAGCTGAACGTCGGTGTCCCGGACTGCCACACCCAGGTCGACCTGATCTGGGGCGGCGTCGACGAGGTCATCGACCCGCTGGTCGAGGACGGCAAGCGCTACGGCTCGAAGAAGCTGGGCGACAAGGGTGCTCCCGGCAACCGCTCGTCGGGCCCGCAGGGCTGGTACAACGGCGGCAGCAAGAACTGCACCACCCCGGCGTCCACCTTCTCCTCCGCCTGCGACGGCAGCGTCACCGTCTCGCTGAGCAACGACGGTTCGATCTCGAAGTACCCGGTCGAGTTCGAGGTCCGGGGCGAGAACGGCTGGTCCAAGACCGTCACCGTCGCGCCGGGCAAGGCCGACAACGAGACCGTGGTGCCCGCCGAGAACGCCGGCAAGATCGAGGTGCTGGTCGACGGCGAGGTCATCGAGAACGGCACGTACTCCTGGGAGCGTCCCGAGGACTGCCCGCTGCCGACGGTGACCACCGACGCGGACTGCGAGACCTTCGGGCTGACCGCGTCGAACCCGGAGGGCGGCATGCCGGTCAAGGTGGAGTTCACCTACGGCGACAAGACCGAGACCCGTACCGTCGCGCCGGGCTCGTCCGAGTCGGTCAAGTTCCCGGCCGGTGACGAGGAGGCGGCGCTGGTCGTCCTGCCGGAGCTGGGCCTGGAGCTTGAGGTCGTCTACGCGCCCGAGGGCTGCGGTGGCGGTGGCGGCGGCGAGGAGCCGCCGGGCCTGCCGGTGACCGGTGCCGCGGCCGGCGGCATCGCCGCGGGCGCGATCGCCCTGCTGGCGCTGGGCGCGGTCCTGTTCGTGATGGCGCGGCGGCGGCGGATCCACTTCACCGCCTGAGCCGAGCTGAGCGTGCCCGCCCCGGTCACCCCGTTCCACGGGTGACCGGGGCGGTTCGCTGTCCCGCCCGGCAACCGGGGCGCGAGGCAAGCGGAACGGCCGGTGGCCGGCGAAGCTGCTCAGCCCTTTTCGAGGTACTCTGCGCGGTCCTCGTCGACGAGCGCGGCGACCGAGGCGGCGAGCGCCGGATGTCGGACCAGCTCCGGATCCTCCTCCACCAACGCGATCGCCTCCGCCCGAGCGTCTCTGATCAGGTCCGCGTCGCGCAGCAACGACAGCAGGCGCAGGTGCGAACGACGACCGGACTGGGTGGCACCCAGCACGTCCCCCTCCCGCCGCTGTTCCAGGTCCAGCTCGGCGAGCTTGAAACCGTCAGTGGTGGAGGCGACCGCGTCCAGCCGCTCCCGCGCCCCGCTGCCGTCGGCCGCCTCGGTCACCAGCAGGCAGAGCCCGGGAGCGCTGCCCCGGCCCACCCGGCCACGCAACTGGTGCAGCTGCGAGACGCCGAACCGGTCGGCGTCCAGCACCACCATCATCGTCGCGTTGGGTACGTCCACCCCCACCTCGACCACCGTGGTGGCCACCAGCACGTCCAGCTGGCCGGCCGCGAAGGAGCGCATCACCGCGTCCTTCTCGTCGGCCGGCAGCCGGCCGTGCAGGACACCGATCCGTAGCCCGTGCAGCGGCCCGTCGGCCAGCAACGGCGCGACGTCGGTCACCGCGAGCGGTGGCCGCCGCTCCGAGTCGTCGACCGCCGGCGGCTCCTCCTCGGCCCCGGACGTCGAGTCCCCGATCCGGGGGCAGACCACGTACGCCTGATGGCCGGCGGTGACCTCCTCCCGCAGCCGCCGCCAGGCACGGTCGAGGAAGGCCGGCTTCTCCGCGGCCGGCACGACGTGCGAGGCGATCGGCGAACGACCGCGCGGCAGCTGGGAGAGGGTGGAGATCTCCAGGTCGCCGTAGACCGTCATGGCCACCGTACGAGGGATCGGAGTGGCGGTCATCACCAGTACGTGCGGCGGCTGCTCCGCCTTGGCCCGCAACGCGTCGCGCTGCTCGACGCCGAACCGGTGCTGTTCGTCGACCACGACCAGACCCAGGTCGGCGAAGTCGACCCCCTCGTAGAGCAGGGCGTGGGTGCCGAGCACGATGCCGGCCGCGCCGCTGGCGACCTCGGCCAACGCCCGGCGCCGCGCCGCCGCGCCCAGCGAGCCGGTGACCAGTTCCACCCGGGTGGCGTGCTCGGCGGCACCCAGTTCACCGGCCTGGGCGAGCGGGCCGAGCAGGTCGAGCATGCCCCGGTGGTGTTGGGCGGCGAGCACCTCGGTGGGGGCCAGCAACGCGGCCTGGCCGCCCGCGTCGACCACCTGGAGCATCGCCCGCAGCGCCACCACGGTCTTGCCGGAGCCGACCTCGCCCTGCAACAACCGGTGCATCGGGTGACCGGTCGCGAGGTCGGCGGCGATCTCGACGCCGACGTCACGCTGGCCGGCGGTCAGCTCGTACGGCAACCGGGCGTCGAAGGCGTCGAGCAGACCACCCGGTCGCCCCGGTCGGGGGCGCGCGGGCGACGCGGCGGCGTCCCGCTTGCGGCGGACCAGGGTCACCTGCACGGCGAACGCCTCGTCCCACTTCAGCCGCCGACGGGCCCGGTACAGCTCCTCCCGGCTGGAGGGCCGGTGGATCTCCCGTAGCGCGGTGCCCAGGCCGACCAGGTTCCGACTGGCCCGCACCGTCGCCGGCAGCGGATCCTCCGGCGGGGCCACCGTGTCCAGCACCACCCGGACGCAGCGGGCGATGACCCAGGTGGGCACCGCGGCGGCGGCCGGATAGACCGGAATGAGTGCCCCGGCGAACTCCTCGATCTGCTCGCTGGCCGCCGCCTCGCTGTCGGTCTGCTCCCCGAGCAGGACGTACTCCGGCCCGTTGAGCTGCCGCCGACCCCGGAACTCGGTGACCTTCCCGGCGAACAGTCCCCACCGGCCCGGCCGCAGTTCCCGTTCGCGCCACGCCTGGTTGCCGAAGAAGGTGAGGGTGAGGCTGCCACCGGAGCCGTCGCCGACGGTGACCTCCAGCAGGTTGCCCCGCCGCTGCCGCATCGGGCGTACGGCGGTGCGCTGCACCTGGGCCAGCACGGTGACCTGTTCGCCGACGTCCAACGTGCGGATGTCGGTGTGCTCGCCACGCTCGTCGTAGCGGCGGGGGAAGTGGTAGATCAGGTCACCCGCGGTGTGCAGGTCGAGGTGGCCGGCCAGCGCCTTGGCGGTCTTCTCACCGACCAGCTTCTTCAGCGGGGTGTCCAGATCGGACGGCTCGGCGGTCATTCGACACCGACCAGCAACGGATGATGCGGTTGCCCACCCGGGTACGCCTGCACCTCGACGAAGGGCCAGCGCGCCGTGATGTGCGTGCGTACCGCGTCCACCAGCCCGTCGGGTGCGTCCGCGCCGACGAGCAGGGTGACCAGTTCGCCGCCACCGCCGAGCATCCGGTCGACAAGTGCGACGCAGGTGTCCACCAGGTCCCCGCCGATCAGGTTCACCTCCCCCTCGACCAGGGCGAGCACGTCACCGGCGCGGCACGGGCCGGCGACGGTGAGCGCGTCCCGGCCGGCCCGGCACACCTCGGCGTACCGGCAGGCACCGGCCGCCTCGGCCATCGCGATCACGTCGTCGGCGAAGCGACGCCCCGGATCGCGCACGGCCAGCGCCGCCAGCGCCTGCACCGGTGAGCGGGTCGGCACCACGGCCACCTCCACCCCCAGCCGGTGCGCCTCCTCGACGACCTGGTTCGCCACCGCCTGCGCGGCCGGGTCGTTGGGCAGCACCACCACGCGGGCCGCGCCGGTGGCGCGTACCGCGTCGAGCAGTTCGCCGGTCGACGGATCGCCGGGCACCACCACCGCTCCCTCGGCGGCGAGCAACTCGGCGATCCCGGCACCCGCGGCCACCACCACGGCGGCCCGCCCGTCGGAGGACCGGGGCGGTACGGGCTCCGGTTGGTCGGTGAAGCGGGTCACCGCGATCTGGTGCGGGCGGCCGGCGACCACGCCCGCCTCGATCGCCGCGCCGACGTCGTTGACGTGCACGTGGACCTGCCAGGTGCCGTGGTCACCGACGACCACCAGGGAGTCACCGATGTCGGCGAGGGTGGCCCGCATCCGCCGCACCGCGGCGGGCTCGGCGTCGAGCAGGAACTGCACCTCGTAGGCGAACTCGGTCGAGCCGGTCTCCCGGGCGACGGTGACCGGCGGCCGCACCGACGAGACGCTGGACGCCGGCCGCACCGGGCTGTCCCCCGCCACCACCTCGACCAGCGCGTCGAGCAGCAGGCACAGCCCCTGCCCACCGGCGTCGACCACCCCGGCCCGGGCCAGCGCGGGCAACTGCTCGGGGGTACGGGCCAGCGCGTCGGCCGCGGCGTCGGCCGCCGCCCGGGCCACCACCCGCAACTCGTCGCTGCCTACCCGCTCGGCCGCGTCGGCCGCGGCCGAGGCCACCGAGAGCAGGGTGCCCTCGACCGGGCGGGCCACCGCCGCGTACGCCGCGTCGGTCGCCTCGCGCAGCGCCGCCGCCAGCTCCCGGCCCCGCACCTGGGGGGTGGCGGCCAGCGCGTCGGCGAGGCCGCGCAGGATCTGCGACAGGATCACCCCCGAGTTTCCCCGCGCGCCGAGCAGGGCACCCCGGGCCATCAGGCGCAACGCGTGCCCGTGCGCGGTCGCGACGCCGTCGGCGTGGGTGTCGAGATCCATCGCGAGCGCCTGGTGTGCGGAGGTGAGGGTGAGCACCAGGTTGGTGCCGGTGTCACCGTCGGGCACCGGGTAGACGTTCAGCTCGTCGATCTCACCCTGGTGCCGCTTGAGCGCGGCCAGGCCGCTGGCGCACCAGCGGCGCACGGCGGCGGCGTCGAGGGTGTCCAGCACGGTGGCAGCCTACTGGCGTACGCTGACACTCGCCCGGCGCCGGGTGGGTGCGCCCCGGTCGGGTTCCCGGCACGGTGCTGCCCGCGTCGGATGCCGAGCCGTCTGGGTGGCCGAGCCCGGTTGGGCGTGCGGTTCCCCCATCGGGTACCCTGGCCAGGTTGCCCGGGCTGCGCCTGGTGCCGACTTCATGAACGTTTCAATCCCAGGAGTATCCCGTGGCTAGCGTGTGCGACGTCTGTGGCAAGGGACCGGGCTTCGGCCACAACGTGTCCCACTCGCACCGGCGGACCAACCGCCGCTGGAACCCGAACATCCAGTCGGTGCGCACCCCGGCCGGTGGCGGCACGACCAAGAAGCTGAAGGTCTGCACGTCCTGCATCAAGGCCGGCAAGGTCGCCCGCGCCTGACGCGGTAGCACCCGGACATCACGACCGTCACACCGGCGGGCCCCGACGGGCCCGCCGGTGTCGTCGTGTCCGCATGAGCCGGGGGCTCAGAGCGTGCGGCCGAACGACAGGCAGCCGGGCTCGTCGGCGTAGAAGCCGAAGTTGGGGATCCGCTCGTAGCCGGCCGCCTTGTACAACGCGATCGCCTCGGGCTGGCGGTCACCGCACTCCAGGATGATCCGTCGGCGGCCGTGCTCCCGGGCCGAGCGTTCGATGGCCGCCAGCACCGTGCGGGCCACCCCCCGCCCCCGCGCCTGCGGAGCGGTGTACATCCGCTTCAGCTCGGCGGTCCCGTCGCCGTGGCTGCGCCAGCCGCCGCAGCCCACCGGCTGCCCGTCGATCCGGGCGACCAGGAACGCCCCGGCCGGCGGCACGAACTCGCTCGCGTCCACCGGGGTCTCGTCGCCGCTGCCACCGTAACGGGCGCCCAGGTCGGCCAGGGTCGCAGTGATCAGCCGCTGGGCCACCGGAGAGTCGAACGGCACCGTGTGGATCTCGATTTCGGGCACCCGTGCAGGGTACGACCCGACCGGCGGCCCTCCGCCGGGTGGCCGGTGGTCAGCGGAAATGGTCCCATCCGGGCGGGCCGTCGAACGGTCGGCCGTCCACGGTCACCCCGGCACCTTCGGTGACCCGACCGATCGCCCGCCAGCCCGCTGGCAGGGCCGTCGCCGGGGGGAAGGTCGCCGCCAGCGCGTGGTCGTCGCCACCGGCCAGCAGCCAGGCGTACGGGTCGACGCCGAGCGCCTGCGCGGCGTCGCGCATCTGCGGCGGCACCTCGAAGGCGTCCCGGGTGATGTCGACGGCCACCCCGCTGGCCTTCGCCACGTGCGAGAGGTCGGCGAGCAGCCCGTCCGAGATGTCGATCATGGCAGTGGCGCCGAGCCGGGCTGCCTGCGGTCCGGCCCGGTAGGGCACCTCCGGCCGCCGGTACGCCTCGACCAGCAGCCGGGGCGTGCGGAACCCACGGGAGAGCACGGTGAACCCGGCCGCCGCGTACCCGGTGCGACCGGCCAGGGCGAGCAGGTCACCGGGGCGGGCGCCGGCCCGGGTGACCGGTGACCGACCGCCCAGGTCACCGAGCGCGGTGACCGCGATGGTGAGCGTGGGACTGGCCGACATGTCCCCGCCCACCACGCTGGCCCCGACCCCGGCCGCCTCGGCGCCGAGACCGTCGGCGAGCTGCTCCATCCATCCGGTCTCCACGTCGGCGGGCACGCAGAGCGCCACCAGCAGGGCCGTCGGCTCGGCCCCCATGGCCGCCACGTCGGCGAGGTTCGCCGCCGCCGCCCGCCGGCCGATGTCGTGCGCGCCGGACCAGTCCCGGCGGAAGTGCCGTCCCTCGACCAGCACGTCGGTGGTGGCGACCACGCGGGCGTCCGGCGCGGCGACCACCGCCGCGTCGTCCCCCGGGCCGAGCAGCACCGTCGCGCCGTACGACAACCGGGCGGTCACCCGGTCGATCAGCCCGAACTCGCCGACACCCGCGACGCTCACCACGACACCCCCCTGCGCTCGCTCACGACGGCACTCCGCTTCGCTGCGCGCCGCCGTGAGGCACCACCGCCCTGAGCCTGACGGCTCGCTCGCTACGCTCGCTCACGACGGCACTCCGCTTCGCTGCGCGCCGCCGTGAGGCACCACCGCCCTGAGCCTGATGGCTCGCTCGCTGCGCTCGCTCACTGCTTCTCCTTGGCCACCGATCGGGATCAGCCCTGGTCCGTAAGGTACTTTCTCCCTTCGGGCCGCCTTGCCGGCGGCGACGGAGGGAGGTCGAGCGTGGTACAGGCGTACATCCTCATCCAGACAGAGGTCGGCCGGGCACGTGACGTGGCCGGTCTCATCGCGGACCTCGCCGGCGTGGTCCGCGTCGACGCGGTCACCGGGCCGTACGACGTGGTCGTGCTCACCGAGGCGAACACCGTCGACGAGCTCGGCAAGCTCATCGTCAGCAAGGTGCAGATGGTGCCCGGCATCACCCGCACCCTCACGTGTTCGGTGGTGCGCCTGTAAGTGGACGAGCACTCGAACTCCCCTGTCGCCCAGGCCGACCGGCCGGACGCGAAGGCACCCGACCGGACCAACCGCAGCGCGGCGCTGATCGCCACCGCGGTGGCGCTGCCGGTGACCCTGCTGGTGGGCGCGCTCGCGCTGAACATTCTCGCGCCGGAGGAGCCGGCCGCCGCGCCGCAGCCGTCGGCGAGCACCCCCGGCCCGGTCTCCACCGCGCCGGTCGAGATGGCCGCTCCCCCGCTCGGCGAGCGCCCGACCGTCGTCTGTCGTGCCCTGTTGTCGCAGCTGCCCGACTCGATCCGCGACCTGCCGCAACGACCGGTGAGCGCCGGTCCCGAGCAGAACGCCGCGTACGGCGACCCGGCGCTCACGGTGGCCTGTGGTGGTGCCGCGCCACAGGTGCGTCCCGACGACCACCTCTACCTGGTCAATTCGGTCTGCTGGTACGCGGTGGAGGGGCCGGACGCGACGGAGTTGACCACGGTCGACCGGGAGACGGCGGTGACCCTGCGGGTGCCGAACTTCTACGGCGAGGCGTTGCAGTGGGCCTCCCCGGTCTCCGCCACCATCGTCGAGTCGATCCGGTCCTCCGGCACGGCACCGTCCGGCTGCACCTCCTGACGCCTCCGGGCCGGCCCGCCCGGTACCGGGGCTGCGCGTCAACCGCCGCGGCGGGGCTCAGTACTGCCCGGGCCCCCGGGTCAGCGCCGTCCGGATGAGCCGGTCGACCAGCTTCGGGTACTCCAGGCCGGCGGCCGCCCACATCCGGGGGAACATCGACGTCGGCGTGAAACCGGGCATCGTGTTGATCTCGTTGAGGTAGACCTCGAGGTCGGGCGTGACGAAGAAGTCGACCCGGGCCAGGCCGGCGCAGTCCAGCGCGGTGAACGCGCGCACGGCGTAGTCGCGGACCTGCCGGGTGACCCGCTCCGGCAGGTCGGCCGGGATGTCGTACTCGCAGGCGGTCTCCGCGTCGATGTACTTGGCCTCGAAGTCGTAGAAGTCGTAGTCGCCGACCACCCGCACCTCGGCCAGCACGGACGCCTCCGGCGCGCCGCCGGCCTCGCCCTCCAGCACACCGCACTCGATCTCCCGACCGACGACGGCGCCCTCCACCAGCACCTTGCCGTCGATCTCCCGGGCGGTGGCGAGGGCCGCGTCCAGGTCGTCCCAGTCGTTGACCTTCGTGATGCCGAAGGAGGAGCCGGCCCGGGAGGGCTTGACGAAGACCGGCAGGCCCAACCGCCGCTTGTCCGCCTCGCTGAGCGTCGTCCCGCTGCGCAGCACCGCGTACGGGCCGACCGGGATGCCCTCGGCGGCGCAGAGCTTCTTGGTGAACTCCTTGTCCATCGCGGCGGCCGAGGCAAAGACCTTCGCTCCGACGTACGGGATGCCGGCCATCTCCAGCATGCCCTGGATGGTGCCGTCCTCACCGTAGGCACCGTGCAGGACCGGGAAGACCACGTCCACGTCGGCGAGCGCCCGGGGCCCCTCGGTCGGGTCGAGCACCAGCAGTCCACCGCCGGTGGGGTCGGCACGCAGCACGATGTCCGTGCCGGACGCCGTGGTGATCTCCGGCAGCCGGCGGGCGTTGATGGCCAACTGACCGGGGTCGCCGCTGGTGAGTACCCACTGGCCGGCCCGGGTGATACCGACCGGCACCACCTCGAACTCGTCCGGGTCCAGCGCGGCGAGCACACTGCCGGCGCTGACGCACGAGATGCCGTGTTCCGGGCTGCGGCCGCCGAAGACGATCGCCACGCGGGTCTTGCCTGGGGTGGTCACTGTGATCACCTTTCCGGGACGCACTGCTGGCGCTCTCCCGGATGACCTTACTGTGCGTGGCGGGCGAAGGGAGCCGATACCCTGCGGCAACGCAGCGCGGGCGCAAACGGTCAACAAGTCATATACGCAACGTAACCAGGCCGGCGCGGGTCAGCCGGCCAACTCACGCTCGCCGTAGGCGTGCCGGCGGCCGATGGCGAGCACCTTGACCCGCTGCCGGCCGGCCCGCACCATGCCCAGCGCCATGAAGGCCCCGGCGATCCGGTCGGCCGCCTCGCGGCTGCTCGCGCCGACCACCTGGCGGCGACGCTCGGGGGCCAGCCGCTCGTTGCGGCCGTCCACCTCGTACGGGCGCACGTCGGTCAGCACCACCAGGAAACGTGTCATCGCCGGCCGCCCCGGCGCTCGCCGAAAAACCGCTGACCAGTCCGCACGTCGATTCCCTTCCGGTGGCCGACCAACTGGCGTGGCACGCGGCGGTCAGGTACGGGGGAAAAACCTGACCGCCGCGCGCCCCATCCCCTCCGGTCGCTCACCACCACCGTCGCCACGACAACCGGCGGTGAGGACGCGCTAACAGATTGACAGCCTCATGGGCATGAATGCAACTCTCACCGGCGTTCTCTCATGTACAGCTTCCCAAGTATGTGCGACCATCTATCCATGGCTCCGAAGACCGCACGCGCCCGCCGGTTGGGCATCGCCCTGCGCCACCATCGCGAGGCCGCCGGCCTCACCCTGGAGACCGCGGCTGACGAGATCAACAGCACCCGCAGCACGCTCTCCCGCTACGAGAACGCGCAGACCCTGGTCAGTCCGGCCACCGTGCGCGCCCTGCTCACCCTCTACGGGGTCGGCGCGGACGAGGTCGCGGCCGCCGTCCAACTCGCCAAGGACGCGCGCAAGCCGGGTTGGTGGGTGTCCTACTCGTACCTGCTCGACCGGCGCACCATCGACTTCATCGCGCTGGAGGCCGAGGCCGTGGCCATCGCGAACTTCGAGCCGTCGGTGGTGCCGGGGCTGCTGCAGACCGCCGACTACATCCGCGGCGTGATGCGCGGCGGGCCGCACACCCTCAGCGACAACGACGTCGAGGAGCGGGTACGCATGCGACTGGACCGGCAGCAGCGGGTCTTCGAGGAGGACCCGCCGATCTTCGACGCGATCATCGACGAGGCCGCGCTGCTGCGCCCGGTGGGTGACGACGCCGCGCAGCAGGGCCAGCTGAGCCACCTGCTCAAGATGAGCGAGCTGCCGAACATCACCGTGCAGGTGATCCCGTTGGCCGCCGGCTACCACCGGGGCACCCGGGGTTCCCTGCACATCCTCGAATTCGCCGATCCGGAGGATCCGATCATCGCCTCCGTGGAGACGGTCGCCGGGCAGATGATCCTCGACCGTCCTGGCGACCTGCGTACCTGCACCAAGATCATGGAACACCTGCGCACCGTCGCACTCAGCCCGACGGACAGTCGCGAGGCAATCTTCGAACTCCTGAAGGGACGGTAAGGCGATGACACCGGAGATCAGCGCGGCGGTGACCGTGACGGGATGGCGCAAGAGCAGCCACAGCGGTGACGAGGGAGCCTGCGTCGAGATGGCGGTCGTCCCCGGCACCGTCGCCGTCCGCGACTCCAAGGACCCGCACGGCCCGCTGCTGAGCTTCCCGCCGGCCGCGTGGAGCGCCTTCACCCAGGCGCCGCCGACCCGCTGAGCCTCGGAGGAACCGCACCCCAGAGCCGCTGACCGGGCCGGTAAGGGCACCGCCGGCCCGGTCAGCCCCTCCGCCGTCGTCCGCTCAGTCGCCGACCAGCGGCGGCGGCGACGGCAACGCCCGGATCGCCTCCAGCGCCGCCAACGCCACGCCCCGCGCACCGGCCATGTCGCGGTCCGGCACCAGGGCGAAGGTGGCCAGGGCGGCCTGCTCCACCCGGAGCAGCGTGTGCTCCCGCACGGCGGCCAGGAACCAGTCGCGGAACGCCGGGTCCGTCTCCACCACCCCGCCGCCGACGAAGTACGCGTGCGGATCGGTGAAGTTCGCCGCGATGGTGAACAGGGCACCGAGCGCCCTCGCCTGCTGGGCGAAGATCTCCCTGGCCAGCTCGTCGCCCCGCTCGCCGTAGCCGCGTACCAGTTTCGCCGCCCGCTGCGGCGACTCGCCGGCCAGTGGGTGCCCCGGGAAGCGGGTCAGCCAGTACGGCAGCAGGTTGTGCTCGATCGCGGTCAACGACACGACGCTCTCGACGTCACCGGCGAAACCGCAGGCGCAGGTCGGCACCGGCTGTCCCGGTGCCAACACGGTGGTCAACGGAATCTGCACGTGCCCCAGTTCGCCGGCCATCCCCGCCGCCCCGGAGATCACCCGGCCGTGCTCGACCAGGCCGCCGCCCAGTCCGGTGCCGACGATCGCCGACACCGACGACCGCCGCATCGCGTCGGTCCCGAAGTGGACATGATGGGCGTAGAGCGCGGCGGCGTTGCCGTCGTTGTGGTAGATCACCGGCAGCCCCAACCGACGTTCGAGGGCACCCCGGACGTCGTAGCCGCGCCAGGCCGGCTGGGAGAAGTTCGTGGACCCCTTCGACGAGATGACGCCGCTGGCGCTGGCCGGGCCGGGGGTGTCCAGACCGACCGCGCCGACCTGGCCGCGGGACACCCCGGTGCGGGCCAGCACGCCGTCGAAGGCCTCCGCCATCGCCGCCACCGCCGCCTCCGGGCCCTCCTGCACCCGGCTCGGCGTCTCCACCAGGCGATCGACCAGGAACCGTCCGTCGAGCGTGAGCACGGTGGCGTTGTTGGTCGTGCCACCGTTGTCGATCCCGACCACCACCGTCGCGCCGTCCACCCGAGTTCCGCCTCCCACCGTCACAGCCTGACGTGAGGCTAGTTCTCGTACCGCCCGCCCGCCACGTCGTCCGGGCATCGGCCCGTCATCGCGGTGGCGTCGGCGACGTCGTCACGCGCCACCGACGGCACCAGGCCTGCCTCGCTCAGCACCGCCCGGAACCGCTCGACCTGCGTCCGGCCCACCTCCACCACCAGATGGCCGCCCGGCGCGAGCCAGTACGGCGCGGCAGCGGCCAGCCGACGCAGCACGGCCAGCCCGTCCGGCCCGCCGTCGAGTGCCGCGGCGGACTCGTACCGGCGTGCCTCGGGAGGCAGCAGAGCCATCGCGACCGTCGGTACGTACGGGGCGTTCGCCACCACCAGATCGAGCCGGCCACGCCAGGCCGCCGGCAGCGGATCGAACAGATCCCCGATGAGGACCGGCACCCCCGCGGCCGCGAGGTTCCGCCGCGCACAGGCCACCGCCGCCGGATCCACGTCGACCGCGGCCAGCAGCCGGGGCGCGGCGAGTCGACGCGCCAGCACCCGGCTGATCGCACCGGAGCCGCAGCACAGCTCCACCACGGTCGCCGCCGGCCCGGTCACCGCCACCGCCGTCGACACCAGCAGGGCGGTACGCGCCCGGGGCACGAAGACGCCCGGGTCGACCTCGATCCGCTCGCCGCAGAACTCCGCCCAGCCGAGCAGGTACTCCAGCGGCTCGCCGGCGACCCGCCGGTCGACCAGATCCGCGAGCGTCTCCGGGCCGCCGTCGACGGCCAGCAGCAGGCGGGCCTCCTCCTCGGCCCACACACAGCCGGCCTGCCGCAACCGGGCGACCAGGGCGTCGTACCCGACCGGGAAGACCGGCGCTCCCATCAGGCCGCGGCGTCCAGCGCGGCCGCGACGTCGGCGACCAGGTCGGCGGTGTCCTCCACCCCGCAGGAGAGCCGGACGAAACCGGGCGACGTGTCGTCGCCCCACTGCGCCCGCCGGTCCGCCGTGGTGTGCAGGCCGCCGAAGGAGGTCGCCGCGGCGACCAGCCGGGCCGCGTCGAGGAAGCGGGCGACCCGGTCGGCGCTGCCGAGATCGAAGGAGAGCACGCCCGGCATCCGTCGCAGTTGGCGCACCGCCACCGCGTGCGCCGGATCGTGCGGCAGGCCGGGCCAGCGCAGCCCGGCGACGTCGGCGCGCTCGGCCAGCAGCCGGGCCAGCGCCTGCGCGTTCGCCGTCTGCCGGGCCAGGCGCAGGTCGAGGGTGGCCAGCGACCGGTGGGCCAGCCAGGCGTCGAACGCGCCCGGCACGGCACCGGTCGCGGTACGCCAGGCGGTGACCGTCGACAGCAGCTCCGCCGACCGGGTGGTGACGTAGCCGAGCAACAGGTCGGAGTGCCCGGTCAACGCCTTGGTGCCGGAGGCCACGACCACGTCGGCGCCGAGGTCCAACGGCCGCTGCCCGAGCGGGGTGGCGGTGGTGTTGTCCACGGCCAGCAGGGCGCCCGCGGCGTGCGCCCGCTCGGCGAGCGCCGGCAGGTCCACCACGTCGAGTCCCGGGTTCGCCGGCGTCTCCACCAGCACCAGCCGTACCCCGTCGAGGTCCGGGTACGGGCCGGCGGTCGGCGCGAACCGCACCCGCACGCCGTTGCCGGCGAGGGTGTCGGTGGCGAACGCGCGCACCGGGAAGTACCCGTCGGCGGGCAGCACCACCACGTCACCCGCCCGCAGCACCGCCAGCAGCAGCCCGGTTATCGCCGCCTGGCCGCTGGCGAAGACCCGGCAGTCGCCGCCCTCCAGCTCACCCACCGCGGCCTCCAGCAGCCGGCGGGTCGGGTTGTCCGGACGCCCGTACCCGTTCGGGGCCGTCGCCGGGCCCTGCCACGGGTCGAGGTGGTACGGCGCGGCGAACACCGGCCCGGGCAGGAACGGCGCACCCGGGGTGGGCTCGGGCAGGCCGGCGTGCACGCACCGGGTGCCGTCTCCCGTCGACGGGTGGTCATGCGGCTGCGGGGCGTCGCGCTCGCTCATGGTGCTGCTCACTCCGGCTTCGTGGTGCGGCTCATCAGGGCCTGGACCGCCAGGCGCGGGTCCACCCCCTCGTGGCAGACCAGCTCGACCTGCTCGGTGATCGGCATCTCCACGCCGTGCGCGCGGGCCAGGTCCCGGATCGCCAGCGCGCTCTTCACCCCCTCGGCGGTCTGCCTGGTGGCCACCCGTGCCTCCTCCAGGGTGGCGCCCCGGCCGAGGTGCTCACCGAAGGTGCGGTTGCGGGCCGACGGCGACGAGCAGGAGGCCACCAGGTCACCCATCCCGGCCAGGCCGGCGAAGGTGAGCGGATCCGCGCCGAGGGCGACCCCGAGCCGGGCGGTCTCGGCCAGCCCACGGGTGACGAGCATCGCCCGGGTGTTGTGGCCGAAGCCCATCGCGGTGGCGATGCCGTACGCCAGCGCGATCACGTTCTTGACGGCGCCGCCCAGCTCGCAGCCGATCACGTCGTCGTTCGTGTACGGCCGGAAGTAGGGCGTGGTGATCGACCGCTGCACCAGGGTGGCCCGATCGGAATCGGTGCAGGCCACCACGGTGGCCGCGGGTTGCTCCGCGGCGATCTCCGGTGCCAGGTTGGGGCCGGAGACCACCACCACCCGGTCCGCCGCGACCCCGGCGGTCTCGACGATCACCTCGCTCATCCGCTTGGTGGTGCCGAGTTCGATGCCCTTCATCAGCGACACCAGGGTGGCCTCGGGGTGCAGGTGCTCCACCCACTCGGCGAGGTTGCCGCGCAAGGTCTGCGACGGCACCGCCAGCACCACCATCTCGGCACCCTTGATCGCCTCGACCGGGTCGCCGGTCGCGGTGACCCGCTCCGGCAACACCACACCGGGCAGGTACTCCGGGTTACTCCGCTCGGCCCGGATCGCGTCGGCGATCGACTGTCGCCGCGCCCAGAGCGTCACCTCCCGGCCGGCGTCGGCGAGGATCTTCGCGAACGCCGTACCCCACGACCCCGCCCCCAGCACCGCCACCTGCCCACTCACGCCGCCGCCTCCCTACGGTCGGCACCGGCGTGAGGCAACACCACACCGCACCGATGATTCGCTCGCTGACGCTCGCTCATGCCGCCGCCTCCGGGTGCTGGCGGTCGGGCTGGGGGCGGGTGGTGCGCTGCCACAGCGGCGGCGGTGTCCCGCCCCGGATGTCGGCGAGCATGTCCCGCAGCCGCAACATGATCACGTCGGTCATCTCCTCCAACACCTGGCGGCTCGGGGTGGCGCCGGCCCAGCGGCTCAGGTCGATCGGCGGCCCGGCCACCACGGTCACCGGGATCCGGGGCCGCAGGTTGATCCGGGCGCGGCGCGGATCGAAGATCCGCTCCGGTCCCCACATCGCCAGCGGCACCACCGGGGCGCCGGTGGCCAACGCCAGCCGGGCCGCGCCGGTCTTGCCCTTCATCGGCCACAGGTCCGGCTCCCGGCTGGTGGTCCCCTCCGGGTAGAGGATCACGGCACCGCCCGCGTCGAGCGCCCGGACCAGAGCGTCCAGCGACTTCACCGCGTCGACCGAGCCCCGCTCCACGGGGATCTGCCGGCACCGGTGCAGGATCCAGCCGATCACCGGCACCTTGAACACGCTCGCCTTGCCGAGGAACTGCGGCCATCGCCCGGCGTCGTAGACGAAGTGCGCGGAGACCAGCGGATCGGCGTGCGAGATGTGGTTCGGCACGATGATCACGGGACCGTCCTGGTCCAGGTGTTCCATGCCCCGCCAGGTACGCCGGGTCCAGACGGTCATCACCGGCTTGACCAGCACCACGGCGAACCATTGCCAGAATCCCAGCCTCCGCCGACCCACCGTGCCTCCTCATGCCCACCCCGACCCGCCACCGGAGGAGCCCGGTGAGGTCCGCAGCGGAAATCATGCCTGCTCGCCCCGGGTACGGCCAGTGAGGGTACCGCCGGCCGGCTGGCAGGATGGCAGGCGTGACACAGCCCTGGACGGTGGTGGTGCCGGTCAAGCGCCTGGCAGCCGCGAAGACCCGGCTGCGTGGCGGGCTGCCGGGCGTACCCCACCAGGAGCTGGCGCTGGCGCTGGCCGCCGACACCCTGGCGGCGGTGCGGGCCTGCCCGGTGGTGGCCGAGGTGCTGGTGGTCACCGACGACACCCGGGTCGCCGACGAGGCCCGGTCCGGTGGTGCCCGGGTACTGCCGGACGTCGCGGACGCCGGGCTCAACGCCGCGTTGCGGCACGGCGCGGCGGGCGTCGCCGGCTGGGTGGCCGGGCTGACCGCCGACCTGCCGGCGCTGCGGCCGGCCGAGCTGGCGGCGGCGCTGCACGCGGCGCTCGCCGGACCGCGCGGGGTACGCCGGTTCGTGGCCGACGCTCCGGGCACCGGCACCGTGCTGCTGGCCGCCCCGCCCGGCGTACCCCTGGACCCGCGCTTCGGCCCTGGCTCGGCCGCCGCGCACGCGGCCAGTGGCGCCCGTCCACTCACCGGCGACTGGCCGAGCCTGCGACGGGACGTGGACACCGCCGACGACCTGGCCGCCGCCGCGCGACTCGGCCTGGGTCCGCGCACCACGGCGCTGACCGGCGGCTGCCGCACCGAGTCCTTCGCCACCTGACCCCCGGGTGTGCGCGCGCCCGCCGGAGAGTTCGGTACGGTGCTGGCATGCAGGGCACGGTGGCGACCTTCGACGCGGCGACCCGCAGCGGACTGCTGCTGCTGGACGACGGCACCGAGCTGCCCTTCCCGGCCCGGGCGTTCGACGCCTCCGGGCTGCGCCTGCTCCGCCTCGGCCAGCGGGTCCGCGTGGAGACGGACGCCGCCGGCGACGTCGTACGCGTGACGCTGCCGACGATGTCCTGACAACCCGCCGCAAGTTCATTTTGCGTTAACCGAGTTCGGGTGATTATGGGCGGGTGAGCACCCCTCGCGAACACCCCGCCAGCCCCGCCGCCACCGACGACACCACCAGCCGCAACGGAGGTCGCCCCCGGGGGACCGACGGCCGGTTCCGCAGCGCCCACCCGACCCCGGACGACGGCCCGGGCAACGACCCGGCGGCGGCCTCCGCCGGCCTGGAGGAGGTGCTGGACCCGGTCTCGGAACCGGGGCTGCCGCAGCCCGCCGACGAGCCACCGTCCGTCCACCCGCTGCCCGAGGACCGGTTCCTCAACCGGGAGCTGTCCTGGCTCGACTTCAACGCCCGGGTGCTCGCCCTGGCCGAGGACCCGCACACCCCGCTGCTGGAACGGGCCAAGTTCCTGGCCATCTTCGCCAGCAACCTGGACGAGTTCTACATGGTGCGGGTGGCCGGGCTGAAGCGCCGGCTCTCCGCCGGCCTACCCGTGCGGGGCGGTGACGGACTGCCCCTGCGTACCCAACTGGCGCTGATCTCCGAGAAGGCCGCCGCGCTGGTGGCCCGGCAGGCCGCCTGCTACGTCGACGACCTGCTGCCCAAGCTCGCCGCCGAGGACATCCGGGTGCTGCGCTGGTCCGACCTCGGCGATGCCGAGCGGGAACGGCTGCGCACCTACTTCCGGGAGAAGATCTTCCCGGTGCTCACCCCGCTGGCGGTCGACCCGGCCCACCCGTTCCCGTACATCTCGGGCCGATCGCTCAACCTGGCCGTCGCGGTACGCGACCCGGACGGCGGGCCGGAGCTGTTCGCCCGGGTGAAGGTGCCGAACAACGTGCCCCGGTTCGTCCGGGTCGACCGGGACCGGCCCGGAGTCCGCATGCTGCCGGTGGAAGATCTCATCTCGGTGCACCTCGGGCAGCTCTTCTCCGGCATGCAGGTGGTCGAGTGCCACCTGTTCCGGGTCACCCGCAACGCCGAGGTGGAGGTCGACGAGGACCGGGACGAGGACCTGCTCCAGGCGCTGGAGCGGGAGCTGGCCCGCCGCCGTTTCGGCCCGCCGGTACGACTGGAGGTCGCCGCCTCCATCTCCGACCACATGCTGGAACTGCTCGTCCGGGAACTGGACATGGACACGCAGGACGTGCTGCGGGTCCGTGGCCTGCTGGATCTCTCCGCGCTGTGGCAGCTGTACGGCGAGGCCGACCGGCCCGACCTGAAGGACCCACCGTTCGTCCCGGCCACCCATCCCCGCCTGGCCGAGGGCGAGGTGCCGAGAAGTGTCTTCGCCACCCTGCGCGACGGCGACGTGCTGGTGCACCACCCGTACCACTCCTTCGCCACCAGCGTGCAGCGGTTCATCGAGCAGGCCGCCGCCGATCCGAACGTGTTGGCGATCAAGCAGACGCTCTACCGCACCAGCGGTGACTCACCGATCGTGGACGCGCTCGTCGACGCCGCCGCCGCCGGAAAACAGGTGGTGGTGCTCGTCGAGGTGAAGGCCCGCTTCGACGAGGTGGCGAACATCGGCTGGGCCCGCACCCTGGAACGAGCCGGCTGCCACGTGGTGTACGGGCTGGTCGGTCTCAAGACCCACTGCAAGACCGCCCTGGTGGTACGCCAGGAGGGCAACCAGATCCGCCGCTACTGCCACATCGGCACCGGCAACTACCACCCGAAGACCGCCCGGCTCTACGAGGACTTCGGCATGCTCACCGCCGACCCGGAGATCGGCGCCGACCTGACCGACCTGTTCAACGTGCTCACCGGGTACAGCCGGCAGACCGCGTACCGGCGGCTGCTGGTGGCGCCACAGGGCATCCGCAGCGGGCTGATCGAGCGGATCGAACGGGAGATCAACCATGTCCGGCTGGGCATGCCGGGACTCGTCCAGTTCAAGGTGAACTCGCTGGTCGACGAGGAGATCACCGACGCGCTGTACCGGGCCTCCCAGGCCGGCGTGCACGTCGACCTGATCATCCGGGGGATGTGCACACTGCGACCGGGGGTGCCCGGGCTGTCGGAGAACATCCGGGTGCACTCGATCCTCGGCCGTTTCCTGGAACACTCGCGGGTCTTCCGCTTCGGCAACAACGGCGACGCGGAGTTCTGGATCGGCTCCGCCGACCTGATGCACCGCAACCTGGACCGGCGGGTGGAGGCACTGGTCCAGGTCACCGACCCGGTGGCCCGGGCCGAGCTGGACCATGTGCTCGGTGCCGCGATGAGCCCGGACGTGGACGCGTTCGAGCTGGCCGGCGACGGCACCTGGACCCGCCGCGCGGGCCGGCCGGAGGCACCGCTGAGCCACCTCCAGCACCTGCTGCTGCGTCGCGTCGGCAGCACGGCCGGTTGACCGGGTCGGAATAGGCTGGGCAGATGGTCGAGGAGGAACGGAAGTTCACGGTGGAGGCCGGGTGGCTGCTGCCCGACCTCTCCCCCGCCGTGCCGGCCTCGGGGAGCGTCCGGACGCTGGCACCGGCGACCCTCGTGGCCACCTACCACGACACCGTCGACCTGCGGCTGGCCCGGGCGGGTGTCTCGCTGCGGTACCGCGAGGGTGACGAGGTGCCGTGGACGGTGAAGTTGCCTACCGACAGCCCCGGCGTCCGCCACGAGATCTCCCGCTCCGGCCCGCCCGACGTGCTGCCGACGGAGCTGGTCGAGCTGGTCACCGTGTTCCACCGGGGTGCCGCGCTCACCCCGGCGGCGGTGGTGCGTACCGTCCGGCACGCTCAGGAGATCGTCGACGAGGCCGGCCGGGTGCTGGCCGAGGTGGTCGACGACCAGGTCACCGTGCTGGACGCCGAGGGCGCCACCACCGGCGCCTTCCGCGAGGTGGAGGTGGAGCGCAAGGCCGGTGACGGCGCACTGCTCGACCGGCTCACCGAGTTGCTGCGTGACTCCGGTGCCCGGGGCGGTGACTTCACCCCGAAGCACGTCCGCGCGCTCGGCCGGGCGGCCACCGCCGAACCGGACCTGGTCGCCCCGGACGAACTGCCGGCCGATCCCAGTGCCGCGGCGGTGGTCACCGAGGCGGTACGCCGCGAGGTGGCCCGGCTGCTGGCGCACGACCCGCTGGTCCGGCTGCGCGCGCCGGTCGGCGACGACGACACCGCCGTCCACCAGATGCGGGTGGCCTGCCGGCGGTTGCGCAGCGACCTGAAGACCTTCGGCCCGCTGGTCCGCCCCGCGTGGGCCCGACCGCTGCGTACCGAGTTGAAGTGGCTGGCGGACGCCCTGGGGGCGGCCCGGGACGCGGAGGTGCTGCGGGAACGGTTGCGCCGCACCGCCGCCGCCGATCCGGTGAGTCCGGTGGATCCGGCGGCGGTCGACCGGCTCGACGCCGTCCTCGCCGAATGGCAGGCGGAGGCGCTGACCGGGGTGGACGAGGCGCTGCGCGCGCCGCGGTACCTCGCCCTGGTCGACGCGCTGGTGCTGGCGGCCCGCGCACCGCGACTCACGCCCCGGGCGGACGCGCCGGCCCGGCGGGTGCTACCTCGACTCGTGGCCCGCCCGTGGCGACGGCTGGCCGGCACACCGAAGAAGCCGGGCGGCGTCGCGACGCTGCACCCGGCCGGACCCGACGAGCAGTGGCACACCGTACGCAAGCAGGGCAAGCAGGCCCGCTCGGCGGTGACGGCGGTCGCCCCGGTGCTCGGCGGGGACGCGGCGAAGCTGGCCCGGGCACTGGCGAAGGTGCAGAACCTGCTCGGTGAGCACCAGGACGCGGCGGTGGCCGCCGAGACCTGGCGCGCGGTGGCCGAGGCCCGGCCCGACGACCATCAGCTGGCGATGACCGTCGGCCGGCTGCTGGAACGGGAGCGGGCGGCCGTACGACGGGCGCGGGCGGACTTCCCGTACGCCTGGCGGCGCGCCAGCCGGCGACGCCGGACCCGGTGGCTGGCGTGACCGCGATCCGGGCGGCCGGCGGGGTGGTGTGGCGACCGGCGGGGGTGGACCACGTCGAGGTGTGCCTGGTGCACCGGCCCCGGTACGGGGACTGGACCCTGCCCAAGGGCAAGCTGGAGCCGGGCGAGCATCCACTGCTCGCCGCCGCCCGGGAGGTCGCCGAGGAGGCCGACGCGCAGGCCGTGCCGCAGTTGCGGCTGCCGTCGGTGCGCTACCACAGCGAGGGCCGGCTCAAGGTGGTCGACTACTGGTCGATGCGGGCGGTCGGCTCCGGGGGATTCCAGCCGGACACGGAGGTCGACGAGGTCCGCTGGCTGGCCGTCGACGACGCGATGACGCTGGTGAGCTATCCGCACGACATGGAGGTGCTGGCCGCGTTCGCGGCGCTGCCGCCGGTCACCGCGACCCTGGTGCTGGTGCGGCACGGCCACGCCGGTAAGCGGCTGGCCTGGCCTGGCCCGGACACCGGGCGGCCACTGGACGCCCGGGGCTGGTCCGAGGCGGACGCGTTGGCACCGCTGATCGGGCTGATCCGCCCGGCCCGGCTGCTCTCCGCGTCACCGCGCCGGTGCGTGCAGACCCTCGATCCGGCGGCGGCGCTGCTGGACCTGCCGATTGAGATCTGCGGCGACCTGGACGAGCCGAGCGCCGGGCAGCAGCCCGACGAGTGCGTGCTGGCCGCCGCCGCACGCCTGGCCGCGCTGGCCGCCGCCGGCGAACCGGCGGCGGTGTGCAGTCAGGGCAAGGTGATTCCCGGTGCCCTGGAGCGGCTGGCGGGTCGGTGCGGCGACTACAGCACCGGCAAGGGCGGCGGCTGGCTGCTCGCCTTCACCGGCGACCGCCTGGTCGCCGCCGACCGTCTCTGACCGGGCGCCGGGCCAGCTCGGCCGGCAGCGATAGCGCAGCCGGTTCAGCTCGACAGGCGCACCGGGGCGTCCCTGGCCCCTGCACATCGCGCCGAGCTGGCCACGCCGCAGTCGAGCCGCGACCGCCTCAGCGGTCGGGCAGGGTGAGGGTGACGGCGACCGGCAGGTGGTCGCTGGCGGTGCCCGGCACCGCGACCGCGTCGGCGGCGACCAGATCGGGTGAGACGAGGACGTGGTCGATCTGCTCGCGCGGATCGTCCGCCGGGCTGGTCGGCAGCGGGCGGGCGGCGGCGAGCGCGTCGACCAGCCCGGCGTCGGTGAACGCGGTGAACGCCGGGTCGCCCGGCTCGGTGTTGAGATCACCGGCGACCACCAGCGGCGCGCCGTCGGCGTACCCGGTGGCGAAGTCCGCGACGGCGCGGGCCTGCACCACCGGGTCCGCACCCGGCGGCGGCTGCAGGTGGGTGCTCACCACGGCCAGGCGTACGCCGGCACCGAGGTCGACCGTCACGCCCAGCGCCTGCGCGCCGGTGGGCGCGCCCACCGCTGGCAGCGGACGGGTCCGGGCCCGTTGCACCGGCCAGCGACTGAGCACCGCGTCGCCCCACAGCGGGTCGGCGGCCGGCGCGAAGACGTACGGCATCCCCAGCCGGTCGGCGAGCAGGCCCAGTGTGTCGTGGCCACCGTTGAGCAGCCAGCCCCGGTCGACCTCGCTGAGCACCACCACGTCGGCCCGGCCGACCATCCGGTCCAGGGCGGTGAGGTCGAAGCGGCCGTCGAGGCCGAAGCCCATCCGGATGTTGTACGCCACCAGCCGCACCTGCTCCGGCGGCCCGGGCCGGTTGCTGGCCACCAGCCATGGCCCGTGCAGCCAGGCGGCGGCGAGGGCGACGACTGCGGCCAGCACCGCCAGCCGCCACCGGGGCAGCTCCGGCGCGGGGTCGGCCCGCGGTTGCCCGCCCGACGCGGCGGTCGCGCGCATCGCGACCATCCCGGTCAGGGCGGCCACCGCGGCCGGTACCCACTGGTTGGGGTAGCCGATGTCGTAGGCGGCGTAGTAGACGAGCGCGGCGACGGCGAAGACGAGCATCCCGCCCACCGCCGCGTACGCCGGGCCGGTGCCGCTCCGGTCGGTCGGCTGCGGCGACGCGCCGTCACCGGTCAGGCCGAGGCAGCCGCCCAGCCCCGCCGCGCCGGCCAGGACCGCGACGGTGAGCAGCGTCGGCGGACCGTATCCGAACAGCAGGGCCCCGGCCACCAGCAGCACCGGCGGCAGCGCCCGCCACCGTGGCTGCCACGGGGTCAACGCACCGAGCAGGAACAGCGGTGCCGCGGCACCCAGCGGCGCCAACGCGAACGGCGGGGGCGCGGCGGTGCCCGCCTCGCCGTACCAGTAGGACATGGCGCTTATCGCGACCGCGGGTGACAACGCCACCATGCCGCCGAGCAGCAGGGCCGGCCCGACGAGCAACCAGCCTCGGCGGTTCGGCGGCGGCCGGTCGTCGACCGGTCGTGTGGCGGCACGGCCGAAGGCCGTCTCGGCGGCCAGCAGCGCCGCCACCACCGCCACGCTCGCCACCCACGCCGGCCAGCGCTGCCACCACACCAGGTCGTACGTGCCGAGCAGCGCGTGGCCCAGCGCGCTCGCGGTCATCCCCAGCACCAGCCCGGGCACCGGGTGCGCGACCCGGGCGGCGGTGGCGGCCAGCCAGACCAGACCGGCGAGCAGACCGGCGCTGGCCAGCCACAGTTGGGCCCGCCCGCCCGGCGCGGCGGTGAGCGCCAGCCGGGCGGCACCGAGCACCAGCACCGCCGCGACCCCGACGGTGGCGGAGCCGACCCGTGCGACGAGGACCGGCGCGGCGAGCGCCAGCACGAACCAGCTGACCGCGAACGCGCCGAGCAGCTCGGCCGGGGTCGACGCGGCCTGACCGAAGATGGTGATGACCGACGGCAGGAAGACCCGCAGCACGTCGGTCAGGACGACAAGTCCCAGAGCCAGGGTGGCGGTGCCGAGACGGCGCTGACTCAACACGGTTCTCTTTCCGGCGAGGGGTGGTGCGGCGATTCTGCTGGCCGGGTCCCGGGCCGGTCAACGGTTCCCCGCCGTGTGCGGGTGGACCGTCGGTCGGAATGGCGAGGGCGCCCGCCGTGCCGGCGGGCGCCCTCGTCGTACGACCGGCTCAGCGCCGGGTCGCGGTCTTCCTGGCCGGCGCCTTCTTCGCCGGCGCCTTCTTGGCCGTGGCGGTCTTGCGAGCCGCCGTCGCCTTGGTCGCCGCGGCGGTCTTCTTCGCCGGGGCGGCCTTCTTGGTGGCGGCCTTCTTCGCCGGGGCGGCCTTCGCGGTCGTCTTGGTCGCGGTGGTCTTCTTGGCCGCCGCGGTCTTGCTCGCCGCGGTCTTCTTGGCTGCGGTGCTCTTCGCCGCGGTCGTCTTCTTCGCCGCCGTCGCCTTGGCACCGGTGGTCTTGGCGGTGGCTCCGGCGGTCTTCTTCGCCGCAGCCGTGGCCTTCGGCACCTTGCCGCTGGCCACCATCTCCTTGAACCCGGCACCGGGGCGGAACGTCGGCACCGAGGTCTTCTTGACCTTCACCGCCTCCCCGGTACGCGGGTTGCGGGCTGTTCGCGCGCCCCGGACCCGCTTCTCGAACGCTCCGAAACCGGTGATCGCCACCTTCTCGCCCTTGGTGACCGCCGCCTGGACCTCAGCGAGGACCGCGTCGAGCGCGGCCGTCGCCGTTTTCCGGTCCCCCAGGCGAACGGCGAGCGCCTCGATGAGCTCGGCCTTGTTCACGACTTCCTCCTGATTGTGCAACTGACTCGACGCGAGCCATTCTGCGCGCACGGTATGCCCTGTGCTGGCGGGACACAAACATTCGGCGGAAAAAAGCCCTTGTGTCGTAACGGATTCGCCCCCACCGGTGGCACCGGTGGGGGCGGAATCGGCTGCGGATCGGGGCGTTCGGGCTACGCGACCCGGGGCAGGAAGGCCGGTCGGTCGGCCTCGAAGGCGCTGATCCGGTCCTCGTGGCGGAGGGTGAGTCCAATGTCGTCCAAGCCCTCCATCAGCCGCCAACGGCTGAAGTCGTCAAGCGGGAACGACCAGGTGGCGGTGCCGACCCGCACCTCACGCGCGGTCAGGTCGACGATCAGCGGGGTGGCCGGATTCTCCTCGACCAGGCTCCAGATTTCTTCGACAGCTTTCAATTCAAGCTCTACCGGAAGCAACCCTTCCTTGAGGGCGTTCCCCCGGAAGATGTCACCGAAGCGCGGTGAGATCACCACTCGGAAGCCGTAGTCACGCAACGCCCACACCGCGTGCTCCCGCGATGACCCGGTGCCGAACTCGGGGCCGGCCACCAGAATCGACGCTCCCGAATAAGCTTGATCGTTGAGCACGAATGCCGGATCCTCCCGCCACGCGCTGAACAGCCCGTCGGCGAAACCGGTCCGGGTCACCCGCTTGAGGTACACCGCGGGGATGATCTGGTCAGTGTCCACGTCGGAGCGACGCAGCGGCAGGGCGGTGCCGGTGTGCACGGTGAACTTGTCCATGTCGCAGCCCTTCTACAGGTCGGCGGGTGCGGCCAACCGGCCGACGACGGCGGTGGCGGCGGCCACCGGCGGGCTGACCAGGTGGGTACGCCCACCCCGGCCCTGGCGGCCCTCGAAGTTCCGGTTGGAGGTCGAGGCGGCGCGCTGCCCCGGCGAGAGCGTGTCCGGGTTCATGCCCAGACACATGGAGCAGCCGGCGAAGCGCCATTCGGCACCGGCGTCGGTGAAGACCTTGTCCAGCCCCTCCGCCTCGGCCGCCTCGCGTACCGCGGCCGAGCCGGGTACCACGAGCATGCGTACCCCGTCGGCAACCCGATGGCCGCGCAGCACGTCGGCGGCGGCGCGCAGGTCCTCCAGGCGCCCGTTGGTGCAGGAACCCACGAACACCACGTCGACGGCGAGGTCGCGCAACGCGGTGCCGGGGTTGAGGTCCATGTACGCCAGGGCACGGCGGGCGGCGGCCCGCTCCGGCTCGGTGACGAACTCGTCCGGGTCCGGCACGACCGCACCCAGCGGCGCACCCTGCCCCGGGTTGGTGCCCCAGGTGACGAACGGCGTGATCTCGGTGGCGTCCAGGGTCACCTCGGAGTCGAAGGTCGCGCCCTCGTCGGTGGGCAGGGTCCGCCAGTAGGCGAGCGCCGCCTCCCAGTCGGCGCCGCCGGGGGCGTTCGGCCGCCCCTTCAGGTACGCGAAGGTCGTCTCGTCCGGCGCGATCATGCCGGCCTTGGCGCCCCACTCGATGGACATGTTGGCGATCGTCATCCGCCCCTCCATGGACAGCGCCCGGATCGCCTCGCCCCGGTACTCCACGATGTGCCCGCGCCCGCCGCCGGTACCGACCTTGGCGATCAGGGCGAGCACCAGGTCCTTGGCGGTGACGCCGGGGCCGAGCCGGCCGTCGACGGTGACCGCCATCGTCTTCGGGCGAGCCTGCGGCAGCGTCTGGGTGGCCAGCACGTGCTCCACCTCGCTGGTGCCGATGCCGAAGGCCAGGGCGCCGAACGCGCCGTGGGTGGCGGTGTGCGAGTCGCCGCAGACGATCGTCATGCCGGGCTGGGTTAGGCCGAGCTGCGGGCCGATGACGTGCACGATGCCCTGGTTGGCGTCGCCGAGCGGATGCAGCCGTACGCCGAACTCGGCGCAGTTGCGCCGCAGCGTCTCGATCTGGGTACGGGAGGTGGGGTCGGCGATGGTGAGCAGGTCGCCGCGACGCTGCTGGAACGAGGGATCGGCGTACCCGGTCGGGGTGTTGTGATCCTCGGTGGCCAGCGTGAGGTCGGTACGCCGCACCCGACGGCCGGCCATGCGCAGACCGTCGAACGCCTGCGGGCTGGTCACCTCGTGCAGCAGGTGCAGGTCGATGAAGAGCAGATCGGGCTCACCATCAGCGGACCGGACGATGTGTGCGTCCCAGACCTTCTCGGCCAAGGTTCTCGGCTCTGGAGTGACTCCCACCATCTGGACATCCTAAATTCTGGGAGGTAAATTTCGGCTTGTGGGACACAGTATGAGCGGTGTCGGCGTTCTCGACAAGGCGGTGGTCATCCTGGCCGCCTGTGTCGACGGCGCCAGCCTTGCCGAACTTGTTGAACGCACGAAGCTGCCCCGAGCCACCGCGCACCGGCTGGCGCAGGCGCTGGAGATCCACCGGATGCTGGTCCGGGACACTCAGGGTCGCTGGCGTCCCGGCCCACGCCTGGGCGAGTTGGCGAACGCGGCGCCGGATGTGCTGCTGACCGCGGCCGAGCCACTGCTGGCCGCCCTGCGGGACGCCACCGGTGAGAGCGCCCAGCTCTACCTGCGTCGGGCGGACGAGCGGATCTGTGTGGCCGCCGCCGAGCGGGCCAGCGGGCTACGGGACACCGTGCCGGTGGGCTCGGTGCTGCCGATGACCGCCGGTTCGGCCGCGCAGATCCTGCTCGCCTGGGAGCCGCCGGAGGCGGTGATGCCACTGCTGCCCCGGTCCAAGTTCACCGGCCGCACCCTCGCCGAGGTCCGCCGCCGAGGCTGGGCGCAGAGCGTCGCCGAACGCGAGGCCGGTGTGGCAAGCGTCTCAGCCCCGATCCGCGACCGCACCGGCCGCGTGATCGCCGCCATCTCCATCTCCGGCCCCATCGAGCGCCTCGGCCGCCGCCCCGGCGAACGCCACGCCATGGCCGTGGTCCGCGCCGGCCAACGCCTCTCCGGCCTCTGACCCCCACCCCCGCCCCATCCCGCTGCACCCGTTGATCATGAAGTTGTTGTCACGCCACGCCGGACGGCCAGACAACAACTTCATGATCAACGCGGCGGAGCGGGCGGGGCGGAGGGGGAGATGGGAGAAAGCCCGTCTCGGCGGGCGAGACGGGCTTTGGTGTGTGGTAGCCCCGACCGGATTCGAACCGGCGCTACCGCCTTGAGAGGGCGGCGTCCTGGGCCGCTAGACGACGGGGCCAGGCACTTTTGCGGATTCACCAGCCCTTGTGGGCGGTGCGGCAGTAGTCTAGCGGCGCCGCCGCCGAGTGCCGCACAGGGGTGGCGGGTGGGCGCCGCGGTCGGGGTCGGCAGTTGACCGAGAAAGCGAAACGGCTCGCTCCGCAGCGGCGGAACGAGCCGTGAACACCTGTAGCCCCGACCGGATTCGAACCGGCGCTACCGCCTTGAGAGGGCGGCGTCCTGGGCCGCTAGACGACGGGGCCAGAACACATCGCGGCACCACCCTTTCAGGCAGTGCCGCCGAACTCTACCAGACCTCGCCACCAAGGCCCCTCGCGGTGCCTCGTGCCGAACTCCACCAGAATCCAGCTGCCTCGATTCGTGACGAATCTCGGCTGCGCTGGGGTACCAGGACTCGAACCTAGACTAACTGAACCAGAATCAGTCGGGCTGCCAATTACCCCATACCCCATTGGCCCCTTGCGGCGCCGGGAACAAACTCTACCCTCCCGGCACCGACAGGCCAAATCGACTTCCCCAAACCGCTACTGAGCTGCCAAAACGGCGATCAGGTCGCCGACACCACCGGGTTCGTCAGCTCTCCGATCCCCTCGATCCGGACGCTCACCGTATCCCCGTCCGTGAGCGGGCTAACCCCTGCCGGCGTACCGGTCAACACGACGTCACCGGGCAACAACGTCATCACGTGTGAAACGTACGACACCAGGGCCGGCGCGTCGAAGACCATGTCGCCGGTGCGGCCGAGCTGCCGCACCTCCATCTCCTCCGGATCGCGACCGACCTCGCAGCGGATCTCCAGGTCGGTGACGTCCAGCCCGGTGGTGATCCACGGCCCGATCGGGCAGAACGAGTCGAACCCCTTCGCCCGGGTCCACTGGCTGTCGGAGCGCTGCAGATCCCGGGCGGTGACGTCGTTGGCGCAGGTGTAGCCGAAGATCGCCCGTTCCGCCGCGGCCCGGTCGGCCCGGCGGGCGCCGGGTGCGCCGATCACCACCGCCAACTCGGCCTCGTGCTCGACCTGCCGGCTGAACTCCGGCAGCCGGATCGCGTCCCGGGGACCGATCACCGAGGTCGAGGGCTTCAGGAACAACAGCGGCTCCTTCGGCACCTCGGCGCCGTGTTCGGCGGCGTGCTCGGCGTAGTTACGGCCGACGCAGACCACCTTGCTGGGCAGGATCGGCGAGAGCAGCCGGACGTCGGACAACGCCCAGCGGACCCCGCTGAACGTGATCTGGCCGAACGGGTGGCCGGAGATCTCGGCGATGGTGAGCCCCTGGGGGCCGGCCTCCGGTTCCCCCTCGACGACACCGAACGACATTCCCTTGGCATGAGCAAAACGAGCGATACGCACCAGGCCAATGTAGTGCGGCCAGCGCACGGTCGGCGCAGCTTACCCGCGCCGCGCACCGTCCGGGCCGGATTCACCGCTTCGTACCCACCCGACGCGCGCCCGCCCCTAGCGTCGGCTGCGGAGGTTCGTTCGTATGCCTGCATCGACACGACACCACAGGACCCTCGCCGCGATCGTGCACTGCGTCGGTCTGTTGACCGCGCTGCCGGTGCTGCCGACCGCCACCGCCCCGCACGCTCCGGCGGTCACCGCCCCGCATGCTCCGACGGCGGGGCTCACGCCGGCGGCGGCCGCACCCGAGCCCAGCATGCCGGCGGCACCACCGGCGGTACCGACGCCGACCCGGGTGGTCGCGCCGGCCGCCAGGCCGAAGGTGAGCGTACGGGTCGCGCCGGAGCGGAGCAGCGCGCCCGGGTACCGGATCGAGGTCCGGAACGCCGGCAGCACCCCGGTGGAGACGACCGTCCGTCAGGAGTTGCCCCAGGGGGTCTCGGCGACCACGGTGAGCGACGGTGGTCGGGTGCTCCGCCCCGGCGGATCGTCGGCGACCGAGGTGACCTGGCGGCTGAGGCTGGCGCCGGAGAGCACCACCACACTGGGCACCACGCTCACCATGACCGGATCCCGACAGCCGGTGACCGCTCCGACGTGCGCCTACGCCAGCGACGGCCGACAGCCGTACGACTGTGCGAGCGCCACCTGGACGGCGCCGGGGATGGCGGCGACGCAGTCGCCGGAGGCCACGGGCTGGCGGCGCCAGACACCCGCGCTGACGGCCGCCGGTGCCGCGCTGCTGGTGCTGGCCGTGGTGGGACTGCTCGCCTGGCGACGCCGCCGACGGCCGGTCGCCGCGGCACTGGCCTCGGACGGGCCGGGCACCGTCTACCCACGCCCGGCCGCGCCCCGGCCGCCGGCCCGACGCCGCAAGCCGCCGGTGTGGGTCGTGGTGCCGGTGGCCGCGATCGTGCTGGCCGGCACGCTGGGCGCCGCCGCGTGGTCCGCCACCCGCCGGGTCACCGCGATCGACACGGACAGCCAGCCGACCAGCGGCGCCTGGAGAGGCACCGGAGTCAGCGGGAGCCTGGGGACGCCGCTGCGCGAGGACGCGTTCGAGTTCACCGTCTACCGGATGACCTGCGAACCGGGCCGGGGCGCGCGGCAGTGTCAGGCGACCGTCGGGGTCCGCAACCTCACCCGCGAGCACCAGAGCTGGCACGGCAAGTTGCAACGGGCGTACCTGGCCAACGGCAACTGGGTCACCACCGACGAACCGGCCACCCGCCAGGCGAACCAGGGACGCGACGTGTTCGCCGACCCGCTGGCCGCCGGCAGCCGGGTGGTGCTGCCGCTGGTCTTCACCGTCACCGGGCGTGAGGCGCCGCAGCGACTGGAACTGCGCAGCGGGGTCTTCTCCGCTGGTGTCCGCGTCGACGTGCCCTGACCGGCGACCGGACGGCGGTCGTACCCTTGGCTCCGTGAGCACCGTCCCCGCCCCCGTCGTCGGTGGTGTCGACGGCGGGCGACCGACCAGCCTGCCGGCAACCGCCTGGCGACCCCTGCTGGCCGGGCACGAGCGACGCGCCGATTCACTCACGGCGGGACACCGGGCCCGGCGGGCCGCCGGGGCACGGCACGCCATCGACGACTTCCTGTACGACTACTACGGCACCCGGCCGTCGGTGCTGCGCCGGTGGCACCCGGGGGTCGGTGTCCGGCTGGAAGCCGGTCCGGACGGCCCGGCACCGCAGCACCGGTGGCGCTGGTACGCGACCGACGCCGACGGCTCGGTACGCCTCGACGTCGACGCGTTCCTGACCGACCGGGGCGACTCGGTGCGCTTCATCCACCGACTGCTGACCTCGATCGCGTCCCGACCGGCCTTCACCGGCTGCTTCGGGCTGCACGAGTGGGCGATGGTGTACCGCCAGGCCGAGCACCGGCACCCGCTGCCCCTTCGACTCGGTCAGCGGGGCACGGACGCGGTGGTCGAGTCGCACCAGATCCGGTGCACGCACTTCGACGCGTACCGGTTCTTCACCCCCGAGGCCGTCGAACTCAACCACCTCCGACCGACCCGGACCGGTCAGGTGGACCTCGACCAGCCCGGCTGTCTGCACGCCTCGATGGACTGCCACAAGTGGGCCACCAAGCTGGGCCCCGCCGTGCCCGGTGCGCTGGCGCTCGACTGCTTCGAGCTGGCCGGCGAGATCCGGCTGCTCGACATGCGGGCGTCGCCGTACGACTTCTCCTCCTACGGCGAGCCGCCGGTGGCGATCGAGACGCCGGAGGGCAAGGCCGAGTACGTGGCACGGCAACGCGAGTTCGCGCAGCGGGCCGGCCGGCTGCGGGCCCGGCTGATCGAGGTGTGCTCCGCGCTGCTCGACCGCGGTTGACGGTGCTACTCGCCGTCCACCCGACGGTCGCGCTTGCGCTGCCCCCGACGCTTCTTCTCGGCCAGCCGCCGCTCCTTGGCCGCCCGCGACGGGCGGGTCGGACGACGCGGTGGCGGTGGCGGGGCGACCGCCTCGCGCAGCACCGAGACCAGACGTTCCCGCGCCGCTTCCCGGTTGGCCAGCTGCGTCCGGTGCTCGCTGGCGGCGATCGTCAGCACGCCGTCGACCAGCCGTCCGGCGAGCCGGTCCAGCGCCCGGGCACGCAGCGACTCGGGGATGCTGGGTGAGCCGGCCAGGTCGAAGCTCAGCTCGACCCGGGAGTCGGCGGTGTTGACGCCCTGCCCGCCCGGCCCGGACGATCGGGAGAACCGCTCCCGCAGTTCGGCGGCGGAAACCACCCACCGGTCGGTCACCCGCAGTCCGTCGTCCACGCCCTGAGGCTAGCGCGGGGTCCGCGGCGCCTCCGCGCCAACGCCGCGAGCGCGCATCCGATCCGTTGTCAGCGGTCGGGCCGCTCGTCGGCGGTGCTGCTCGGCGTCGGCGTCGACGGCGCCGGATCGTCACCGCCACCGGTGGCGGCGTACGCGACCGCGCCGATCAGGAGCAGGGCGATGACACCGACCTTCGTGGTGACGACTTTGATCAGCATCCAGGCTGCCCGACGCGCCCCGGGCACGGTCTTCTTGGCCGCCTGGTAGTCGTTCCAGCCCCGCCGGGCGCGTGCGTACGACGACCCGACGCCACTTCCGATGATGAGGCCCACCAGCAGGAGGGCCGCGATGAGAGGACGCTCCACCCACGCCAGTATTCATACCGAGCGTAATATTTCCATTCTCCGATCATCGGTCGCCGGAATCCGACAGTTGCCCCGATCTCCCCGTAATCGGACAGTTACTATCGGTGATCAGCCGCCTTTCCCGATGATCGTGTCGGCGGTCTGCTGCACCTGCTCGATCGGGATGGCGAACCCGATGCCGATGGAGCCGTTGCCGTCGATCGTCGCGATCGCGGTGTTCACCCCGACCACCTCGCCCCGGGCGTTGACCAGGGGTCCACCTGAGTTGCCGGGGTTGATGGAGGCATCGGTCTGCACCGCCCGGTGCCGGTTGTCGCCGAGGCGCACCTGCCGGTCCAGCGCGCTGACGATGCCCGCGGTGACCGTGCCGGGCAGCCCCAGTGGCGACCCGACGGCCAGCACCGGTTCGCCCACCCGGGTCGCACCCGGCTTGGCCAACGGCAGCGACGTCAGGTTGGCCGACGACGGCACCTTGAGCACCGCGAGATCACTGTCCGGTTCCCGGCCGACCACCTCCGCCGCGTACCGCCGGCCGTCCGGCAGTTCGACGGTCACCGGCCCGCCACGGCCCTTGGCGATGATGTGGTCGTTGGTGATGATGTGTTGTTCGGAGTCGACCGCGAAGCCGGAACCGCTCGCCGAGCCACCCGCCGCCCCACCCACCAGCACCGACACCACACCGGGCACGGTCTTCTCGGCGGCGGTCACCAGCTCGGCCGGCACCGGGGCGGCGGACGCGGCGGCCGGCCCCGGGATGCCGTCGCGACCGGCCACCCAGCCGCCGGCGAGCGCTCCCGACCCGGCGGAGATCGCGATCATCGCCAGCCCGGCGAGCAGCCGGCGCCGCCAGCCGCCCAGCAACCGCTCCCGCGCCCGCGCCGCCGGGTCCGTCCCGCCCCGCCCGTCCGGGTCGAGATCGGGCGAGACGAACCAGGGTCCGCGCGGCTCACCCAGTCCGGTCTGCACTGCCATACGTACGCTCCTCACGTGTGTGGCTCGGCCGCGGCCGCCGTCGCGGGTCGGACGGTCGGAACTCAGGGCAGGCGGGAGAACCAGCGCATCGAGCCGGCCGCCGCGCCCATCGCGAAGACCAGCCCGAGCCCGATGAACCGGGCCGAGACGTCCTGCCGCACCGTGCGCCAACCCACCGAGCTGCCGATGTCGTCGTAGACGGCCCGCAGTTCGGCGCTCGTACCGGCCTCGTGGAAGCCGCCCCCGGTCTGCTCGGCCACGGCCCGCAGCGTCTCCCCGTCCACCGGCACCTGAATCGGTCGACCGCCCCGGTCGACGAAGCCACCCGGCGTACCGAACGAGATGCTGTGCACCGGCACGTCGAGGGCCACCGCCTCGGCGGCGGCCTCCACCGGATCCATGCCCGAGGTGTTCGCCCCGTCGGAGAGCAGGATGATCCGGGCCGGTGGTGGCTCGGTCGTGGCCTTGTCGTCGAGCGCCTTCACCGCGCCCAGCGAGGTGCTGATCGCCTCGCCGATCGCGGTGCCCTGCACACCCGTCGTGCCCTCGGCCAGCCGCTCGATCCCGTCGTGCAGCGCTTCCCGGTCGGTGCCCGGCGGCACCAGTACCGCCGCGCTACCGGCGAACGCGACGAGTCCCACGTTGAACTCGCCGGGCAGACCGTCGGCGAAGCGCCGAGCGGCGCTCTTGGCCGCGCTGAGCCGGTCCGGCTCGACGTCGCCGGCGAGCATCGAGGTGGAGACGTCCACCGCCACCATCACCGTGGCGCGTTCCCGGGGCACCCGGACCTCGGCGGTGGGTCGGGCGAAGCCGACCACGAGCAGGGCCAGCATCGCCAGGAAGAGGCCGGCCGGCAGGTGCCGACGCCAGGTCGGGCGCCGGGGCGCCACCCGGTCGAGCAGCCGCAGGTTGGTGAAGCGGACCGCGTACCGACTGCGACGCCGCTGCGCCACCAGGTACGCCGCCGCCAGTGCGAGCACACCGAGCAACAGCCAGAGCCGGACAGGTGACTGCCAGATCACGCCGCACCTCCCCGGTTCGGTGCCGGCGCGGCGGCGACCAACCGGCGTTGCGCGTGCACGTGCCGGACGATGTCGACGGTCCAGTCCCGGTCGGTGCGTAGCGCCAGGTGGGTCGCACCGGCCCGGCGCAGCGCCTCCCGGACCTGCTCACGTTGGGCGGCAGCCGCCGCCGCGTAACGCTCGCGCAGGTGTCGGTCGCCGGTCCACACCTCGCGGTGTTCACCGGTCTCCGGGTCGACCAGGGTGATCAGACCGACGTCCGGCAGTTCCAGCTCGCGAGGGTCGGTCACCTCGACCGCGAGCACCTGGTGGCGCACCGCGAGCTGACGTAGCGCCCGCTCCCAGCGGGCCGGACACCGTGGGTCGTCGGGCAGTCCGTCGAGAAAGTCGGAGACCACCACCACCAGACCACGCCGGTGGGCGACCCGGCGCACCTCGGCCAGCGCGTCGGCCAGCCCGGCGACGGGCGCGGTCCGGGGCCCGACGTCCGGGTCGTCGCCGGCCCGGGGCGCGGCCAGCAACGCACGCAGCAGCCCGAGCAGGTGAGTACGCCCGCCCCGGGCCGGCACCCGGTGCAGCCCGTACGGCGTGAGCACCTGCGCGCCGAGCCGGTTGCCGGGCCCGGCGGTGAGGAAGCCGACGGTGGCGACCGCGGCGACGGCCAGTTCCCGCTTGTCCAGCTCGGCGGTGCCGTACTCCATGCTGGGGCTGGCGTCGACGAGCAGCCAGGTGGTCAGCTCCCGGTCGGCGTCCACCTCCCGCACGTGCGGCACGGCGGTGCGGGCCGTCACCGACCAGTCCATCCGGCGTACCTCGTCCTCACCCGGCCGGTACTCGCGGCTGCCCGCCGGTTCGCTGCCGGGACCGGGCAGCAGACCGTGCCGCTCGCCGTGCAGCAGGCCGTCGAGACGTCGGGTCACCGTGAGTTCCAGCCGCCGCAACCGCTGGCCGGGGGTGAGGTCGGTGAGCACCGGGTCCGCCGCCACCGGCGGCACGGGGTTCCGGCGGCCCATCAGGCGACTGCCAGGTCGGTCGCGTACGCCGGCCTGGCGGCGGTCACCCGGGGCGGCGGTACCGCCTCGACCAGCCGGTGGACCACCCGGTCGGCGCTCACCCCGTCGGCGACCGCGTCGAAGGAGAGCACCAGCCGATGGGCCAGTACGTCCGCCGCGAGTTCCCGGACGTCGTCGGGCAGCACGTAGCCGCGTCCCCGGAGCAGGGCCTGGGCGCGAGCGGCCGATACCAGCCCGAGGGTGGCGCGTGGGCTGGCGCCGTAGGCGAGCAGCCCGGCCATCTCCGGCAACCCGAACCGGCCGGGGTCACGGGTGGCGAGGATGAGCCGAACCACGTACTCGGCGATGGCGTGATGGACGAAGACCTGCCTGGCCTGACGCTGGAACTCGCGCAGCCGCTCCGGGTCGAGCACCCGGTGCGCCCGGGGGCGGTCGGCGCTCATCCGGTAGAGGATGGCCAACTCGTCGGCGACGTCCGGATAGTCGACGACGATCTTCATGAGGAAGCGGTCCCGCTGCGCCTCCGGCAGCTGGTAGACCCCTTCCGACTCGATGGGATTCTGGGTGGCCAGCACCAGGAACGGCTCCGGTACCGGGTGGCTGCGCCCGCCGATCGACACCTGGCGCTCGGCCATCGCCTCCAGCAACGCCGACTGCACCTTGGCCGGTGCGCGGTTGATCTCGTCCGCCAGCACCAGGTTCGCCATCACCGGGCCCAGCTCGACGTCGAAGCTCTCCTTCGAGGCGCGGTAGATCCGGGTGCCGACGATGTCGGAGGGGACGAGATCGGGGGTGAACTGGATACGGGAGAAGCTGCCGCCGACCACCGTCGCGAGGGTCTGTGCGGCGAGGGTCTTGGCCACTCCCGGTACGCCCTCCAGCAGGCAGTGCCCGTCGGCGAGCAGTGCGACCAGGAGGCGTTCGACGAGCCGGTCCTGCCCGACGATCACGCGTTTGACCTCGAAGAGCGTCTGGTCCAACTCCGCCGCGGTCGCGTCCGGATCGGCCGGGCTGGGCAGGCTGGCCATGGTGTCCGAGATGTCCGTCACGGTGCTTGCTTCCCGAGCCGACCGGCGGACAAACGTCGGAATTTCCGGCCCTCCGCCGCCCAGACCACGTGATCGGCACCCTTACCGGACAGTGGGAAGGAGCGGGCCCCTACTTGCCCGGCACCGGCCTCCGTCCTGGGACGAAGGCCGGTGACAGTGGACCGATCAGCGGTGCACGAGGAGGTAGAACGGCAGGTCGGCCGGGGTGCCAGCGGAGTTGCGGGTCTGGATGAAGACCGCGTTCGGGGTGAGCAGTCGCCGCGCGACCGACACTTCACCGGCGGGTGGGATGCAGCACGAGTCCGGCCGGCCGATCGTCGCGACGTAGATGCCGTTCGTGACGTTGCTGCCGAACTGCACCTCGTACTCGCCGACGCCGTACTTGATGACGACACCGTCGCCGCGGGCCTTGGTGCCGTTGGCGTTGACCGCCGTGGCGTAGAAGCCGCTGACGGCCTGGGTGCCCATCGCGTCACCCTTGGCGAGGGTGGCCTTCGCGCTGTTCAGTGAGGCGGTGGTGACGGCCGGCTGCTGGGCGCTGCGGGCGGTGGGCTGGGCGGAACCGGTGGTCGGCTTCGCCGCGGCGATTCCGCCGCCGGCCAGGGCCAGCGCCAGCGCCGCGATCGCCACCGCGGCCGTCTTGCGTCGGAATAATCTGGTCATGACGGGACTCCCTTTTCAGGCGTGGAGATACGGCCGACCCGCGACACGCGGGGCGGTTGTTGCCTTTTTCGAGTCGGGCGGCAATGAGCGCTCACCGCCTGCGCACCCCGTCCGGGAGCGCACCCGCAGACGCATCCAACCCGGCCCATTGACATGCACTCTGAGCTGGCAGTTCCTTGCCCGAGCGCAGCCTCCCGAGCAGCTGAAACGTAGCACTGCAAAATGCCGAGGGTCAATAGTGACAATGCCGTCGGCGAGTTGTCGGATCAAGGCCATAAATTGCGAAAGTGAAGCCGTGCGCAATTCATGAAATCGTCTCTCGGAACTTTGTCGAGCTGCCGTACGGGATCCGGCCGGCTCGGGCTTTCGCGGCCGGGCGGTGCACACCGGGCGAGATTCAGTAGCCTGCCTGCCGTGGAGATCACCATCGGCCACCGGGCCTGGCGGCCGTCCCGGGTCGGCCTGCTCTGCTGGTTGGCCGTCGCGCCGGGTGTCGGCTGGGTGCTGGTGCGGTCGATCGGTCTGGACCGGGGGCCGTTGGTGCAGGCGTTGGCCTTCACGCCGTACGTGACGATCGCGAGCCTGGCCCCGCTGGTCCTCGCGCTCGCCCTGCGCCGCCGGGCCCCGGCGATCGTGGCGGCGCTGACCACCCTCGCCCTGGTCGCGCTGGTGGCACCCCGCGCCCTGCCCGCGCCGCAGCCGGACGCTGCCGGACCGACCGTGCGGGTGCTCACCGCCAACCTGCTCGCCGGTGCCGCCGATCCGGCGGCGGTGGTGGAGCTGGTCCGCGCCCGGCAGGTCGACCTGCTGCTCGTGCAGGAGTTCACCCCGACCGCCCAGGCCGAGCTGGATCGGCTCGGCCTGGACATGGTGCTGGTGCACCGGCAGCTCAACCCGGTCGTCGGCACCCCCGGCTCCGGCCTGTACGCCCGACATCCGCTCAGCGACGGCGGCATCCGACAGCTGCGCGGCGCCTGGGGCTTCACCCAGGCGTACGCCACCGTCACGGTGCCCGGCGCACCCCCGGTCCGCGTCGAGTCGGCGCACCCGGCGGCCCCGTACGCGGTCGACCAGGTGGAGTCCTGGCGAGCCGACCTGGCTGCCCAGCCGGCGGCCACCCCCGACGGACCGTTGAGCATCCTCGCCGGAGACTTCAACGCCACCCTCGACCACGGTCCGCTGCGCACCCTGCTCGACACCGGCTACGTGGACGCCGCCGCCTCGGTCGGTGCCGGGCTCACCGGCACCTGGGGACCGTACGACGGGGACCTCATCCCGCCCGTGGTGATCGACCATGTGCTGGTGGACCGGCGCATCGCCGTACGGGACGTGACGGTCCACCCGCTACCCGGCAGCGACCACCGGATGATCCTCGCCGAGCTGCGCCTACCCGCGGCGGAGAGCCGGTAGGCCACGGGGCCCCAGAGGTCAGACCCGGGCGCGGTCCAGGCCGTAGGTGAGCGCGTCGACCAGGGCGTGCCAGCTCGCCTCGACCACGTTGGGGTGTACGCCGACGGTGGTCCAGCCACCGCCCCGCCCGTCGGCCGTCTCGACGAGCACCCGGGTCACCGCGCCGGTGCCGTGGCTGCCCTCCAGGATCCGCACCTTGTAGTCGGCCAGCTCGAAGTCCCGCAACTCGGGGTAGTGACGGCCGAGACCGACCCGCAGCGCCTCGTCCAACGCGTTCACCGGACCGTTGCCCTCGGCCGTGGCGATCACCCGTTCCCCGCGTACCCGGATCTTGACGGTTGCCTCGGAGACGACCGAGCCGTCCTCGCGGTGCTCGACCAGCACCCGGTACGACTCCAGCGCGAAGGGCCGCACCGGCGCGGCGTCCGGCAGCTCGGAGCGGACCAGCAGCTCGAACGAGGCGTCGGCGGCCTCGAAGGACCACCCGCCGGCCTCCAGCTCCTTGACCCGGTTGGTGACCCGGGACAGGGTCTCCGGATGGCCGGCCAGTTCCAGCCCCAGCTCGCGGCTCTTCAGCTCGATGCTGGCCCGGCCGGCCATCTCGGTGACCAGGATCCGCATGTCGTTGCCGACCACCTCGGGCTCCACGTGGTTGTAGAGCAGCGGATCCACCTTGATCGCACTCGCGTGCAACCCCGCCTTGTGGGCGAAGGCGGCGGCCCCGGCGTACGCCTGGTGGGTGTCGGGGGCGATGTTGGCGATCTCGGCGATGGCGTGGGAGACCCGCACCATCTGCTCCAGGCAGCCCTCCGGTAGGACCGGCAGCCCGAGCTTGAGTTGGAGGTTCGCGACGACCGCGAAGATGTCGGCGTTGCCCGGCCGCTCGCCGTACCCGTTGGCGGTGCCCTGCACGTGCCGGACCCCGGCCTCCACGGCGGCGATGGTGTTGGCCACCGCGCAGGCGGTGTCGTTCTGGGCGTGCATGCCGAGCAGCTCCGGCGCGACGCCGATCCGGTCGGTGAGGTCGACGATGGTGGCGGTCACCTGGGACGGCAGCATCCCGCCGTTGGTGTCGCAGAGCACGAACCGCTCGGCGCCCGCCGAGAGGGCCGTCTCCACCACCGACGCGGTGTACGCCGGATCGTGCCGGTAACCGTCGAAGGTGTGCTCACCGTCGACGAAGACCCGACGTCCCTCGGCGACCAGGTGGGCCACCGTGTCGTGGATCATCGCCAGGTTCTCCTTGGCGGTCGTGCGCAACGCCCGCTCGACGTGCCGCAGGTCGGCCTTGGCGACCAGGGCGACCGCCGGGGTCTGCGCGTCGAGCAGGCCACGCACCTGCGGATCGTCCGCGGCCACCGTGCCGGCCCGGCGGGTGGCGCCGAAGGCGACCAGCACCGCGTGCCGGAGGTCGAGTTCGGCGCGCGCCCGGCGGAAGAACTCGGTGTCCTTCGGCACCGCGCCCGGCCAGCCGCCCTCGATGAACCCGACACCGAACTCGTCGAGCAGCCGCGCCACGGCGAGCTTGTCGACCACCGAGTAGCTGAGCCCCTCGCGCTGGGCGCCGTCGCGCAGCGTGGTGTCGTAGACCTGAAACGTCATGGTGATCCCTTCGTCAGGCACCGGCCGGCGCAACAAAAAGACCCCCCGCGGCTGCGGGAGGTCTGCGCGCTCGGCGAGGGGAAGGCCGGCGCGCTAGTTGCCAATAATGCGGGCGGTGCTGGTCACGCCCGGTACTCTGCCACCTCCAGGACGCTTCTGGGAGGCACAATCCACATCTCGGGACAACGGGTGGTGGCTGTGCCGGATGGTTTTCCTGGTGTAGAGCGCTCGTGCCCGGGTAGGAGTTTTCGGGACAACGAAACACGTTCCTCCGAGACGGTCCGACCGAGGACCGGGGCAGGAGAATCCCATGGACAGGCTCGACCCCAACACCACGCACACCACGCCCGACCCGGAGCTGCGTGCCGTCGACCAGAGCGTCGTCGCGGGCGGCCCGCCCGCCGGTGCCTTCGACCCCTGGAGCTACCGGGACGAGGCCGGGGTGGCCGGCGCGAACCTGGTCGGCTACAAGGTGGAGGCCAGCGACGGCTCGATCGGCAAGATCGACAGTGACAGCACCGAGGTCAACGCCAGCTACCTGGTCGTGGACACCGGACCGTGGATCTTCGGCAAGAAGGTGATGCTCCCGGCCGGCACGGTGAACCACGTCGACCACGAGGAGCAGAAGGTCTTCGTCGACCGCACCAAGGACCAGATCAAGGCCGCGCCGGAGTACGACGAGACGGCCACCGACCCGGCCTACCGGGACAAGCTCGGCGGCTACTACAACGACACGTACAGCGCCATGCCGCCCGGTGGCCCGCTCCGGTAGGACACCTGACGACGTGACGGCCGGTGGGACGCTGTTCCACCGGCCGTTACCGTGTCCGGATGGACGCCATTGAGCAGACTCGCAGGATCCCCTTCACCAGGATGTTCAACTTCCGGGACGTGGGCGGCTACCGCGGCCTGGACGGGCGTGCCGTCCGCACCGGACGGCTCTACCGCTCCGACTCGCTGCACGGGATGGATGAGGCCGACCGGGAGGCGTTCGCCGCGCTCGGCGTCCGGACCGTGGTCGACCTGCGCCGCCCGCAGGAGGTCGAGCGATACGGCCGGGTCCCCGACTTCGACGGCCTCACCTACCGGCACATCCACCCGGAGCACGCGCACTGGGAGGAGCGACCGTACCAGCCTGACACCGATCTGGCCCGCTACCTCGCCGACCGGTACGCCGATCTGGCCCGCACCGGCACCGCCGGTCTCGCCGAGGCGATCGGCCTGATCGCCGACAGCGCGAACGCGCCGGTGGTGGTGCACTGCGTCGCGGGCAAGGATCGCACCGGCATCGTCTGCGGCCTGACCCTCGCGGTGCTCGGCGTCGAGGACGCCGAGATCGCGGCGGACTACGCGCTGAGCACCGAGGCGTCGCAGCGCTTCGCCGCCTGGGTGGCCACCGCCCATCCCGAGGTGCCCGAGCTGCCCGTGCCGTACCTGTCCTCACCGGCCGAGACGATGCTGCTCTTCCTGGCCGAGATCCGGGAGGGGCACGGCTCGGTCGACGACTACCTGCGGCATGCCGGGGTCACCGACGAGCAGCTCGCCGCCCTGCGTGACCACCTGCTGACCTAGGCCGGGTTGTCCCAGACCGTGCCCGCGCGAGCTTCATGAGCACGGCAGGACGGTGCAGGGGCCCCGCGCCACGCTCGGCGTGACGACGGGGCCCCGACGAACCGCTCAGAAGACGCGGTGGACCCAGTTGTGCGGGTCCTCGGCCTTGCCCCGCTGGAGGTCCACCAGCTGTTGGCGCAGCGCCATGGTGACGGTGCCCGGCTCGCCGCCGGCGACGGTGAACTCCCCGTCCGGGAAACGCACCTGCCCGATCGGGGTGATCACCGCAGCGGTGCCGCAGGCGAAGACCTCGCGGAGTCGGCCGCTGGCGGCGTCAGTCCGCCAGTCGTCGAAGGTCACCGGCCGCTCCTCGACCCGGTGACCGGCCGCCGAGGCCAGGGTGAGCACCGACTCGCGGGTGATGCCGGGCAGGATCGTGCCGGTCAGCGGCGGCGTGGCGATCGACCCGTCGTCGTAGACGAAGAAGACGTTCATGCCGCCCAGTTCGTCGACCAATCGACGCTCCACGGCGTCGAGGAAGACCACCTGGTCGCAGCCGTGTTCGAGGGCCTCGGCCTGGGCGGCCAGCGAGGCGGCGTAGTTGCCGCCGCACTTGGCCGCGCCGGTACCGCCGGGCGCGGCGCGGGTGTAGTCGGGCGAGACCCAGACCGTCACCGGCTTGACCCCGCCGGAGAAGTACGCGCCGACGGGCGAGGCGATCACCGAGTAGAGGTACTCGTTGGCCGGGCGGACGCCGAGGAAGACCTCGCTGGCGAACATGAACGGCCGCAGGTAGAGGCTGCCGCCGTCGTCGCCGTCGGGAATCCACTCCCGGTCGATCTCGATCAGCCGGTGCAGCGAGTCCACGAAGGTCTGTTCCGGCAGCGCCGGCATGGCCATCCGGGCGGCGGAGGTGTTGAACCGGGCCGCGTTGGCGTACGGGCGGAACATCGTCACTCCACCGTCGGCGGCCCGGTACGCCTTCATGCCCTCGAAGATCTCCTGCGCGTAGTGCAGCACCGCGCTGGCGGGATCCATCGGGATCGGTGCGCGGGCCTCGACCCGGGCGTCGTACCAGCCCTTGCCGTCGGCGTACCGGATGGTGACCATGTGGTCGGTGAACACCCGGCCGAACCCGGGGTTTGCCAGCAGCGCAGCCCGGTCGGTGGCGGATACCGGTGCGGGGTTCGGACGGATCTCGAAATCGATCTTGTCACCACCGCTCATCGCGCTGACCTCCCTGGGGACGACGGCATGCGCCGACCGCACGCCGGAAACATGGTTGTGCCAGAAACCTACCCCGAACGGTCGTTCAGCGGATAGGTCCACCGGTGGACAGGTGGCACACCACCGGCGAGTCGCCACCGCCACCCTGGTTCCGCCGAAGCGGTGAGGTGGCCGTGGCCGGTGGGACGGGAACGGTTCAGCCGGCGGCCTGCGCCGCGATCCGGTCCCCCACCTCGGCGGTGCGTACGACCGCCTCGGGGCTGCGGGCGGCCAGTTCCGCGCTGACCGCGGCGGTGATCCGGGCGGCGGCGTCGGCGTGCCCGAGCTGATCGAGCAGCAGCGCCGCCGACAGCACGGCGGCGACCGGGTCGGCGACGCCACGGCCGGCGATGTCCGGGGCGGAGCCGTGCACCGGCTCGAACATCGACGGGTACGCCCCGTCGGGGTTGATGCAGCCGCTGGCGGCCAACCCGATACCACCGGTCACCGCGGCGGCGATGTCGGTCAGGATGTCGCCGAAGAGGTTGTCGGTGACCACCACGTCGTACCGCTGTGGCTGGGTGACCAGGAACATCGCCGCGGCGTCGACGTGCTGGTACTCGGTGGCGATGTCGGGGTGCTCGGCGGCGACCGTGTCGAAGGTGCGCGACCACAGAGAGCCGGCGTGGGTGAGCACGTTCGTCTTGTGCACGAGCGTCACCTTGCGCCGCTCGCGCCGGGCGGCGCGGGCGAAGGCGTCCCGGATCACCCGCTCGACACCGTGCCGGGTGTTCAGGCTCTCCTCGGTGGCGATCTCGGCGGGGGTGCCCCGGTGCAGCGAGCCGCCGGCGCCGGCGTACAGGCCCTCGGTGCCCTCCCGGACGACCACCAGGTCGACCTCGCCCGGCTTGACCGCCGCGAGCGGACTTGTCACTCCCGGCCAGAGCCGCGACGGGCGCAGATTGACGTACTGGTCGAAGGCGAAGCGCAGCTTCAGCAGCAGACCGCGCTCCAGCACGCCGGGCGGCACGGTCGGGTCGCCGACCGCGCCGAGCAGGATCGCGTCGTGCCCGGCCAGCTCGCCGAGCACCGAGTCGGGCAGCACCTCGCCGGTGCGGTGGTAACGTGCCGCACCGAGGTCGTACTCGGTCACCTCGACACCGGGCAGCACCGCGTCGACGACCTTGCGGGCCTCCGCGACCACCTCGGGGCCGATGCCGTCCCCGGCCACCACCGCGATCCGTGCCACGTCCGTCAGCTCCTTAGCTCGAATGGCTCGACGGTACGCCGCCGTCCCGCCCCCCGGTACGAGTGTTCCACCTTTCGGGAAATTGGTGACGCACAGCAGCTTCCCAGGCGGCATTCATGGCTCGGTCATCTCCGCTGTCTAGCGTGATCGTGAGCGTGACGGGCGTGGGCCCGGGCGAGCGCCGCGACGGGGCGGCACGCGCCGAGGAGAGGGCGGACGCGATGTGGACCGACGAGCAACCACGAACCCGCTGGGTCGATCCGGCGGTCTTCCGCCTCCGCCGGCCCGACCTGCGACTGGGCGCCCGGGAGGAACGGCCGGACCGCACCGATCTGGTGGCCGGCGACCGGATCGCCGTCCGGCACACCGTTCGCACCTCGACGGCTGCCTACACCCTGCTGCTGAACGCTCCCGAGTGGTTGGGCCGACGCGGCACCGGCGCGGCGCTGCGCGACGCGGTCGCCGAACTGCGGGCGATCGACCTGACCTACGGCCCGAACCGCCCGGAGAGCCTGGTGTCCCGGCTGCGCCGGGGTGAGATCGGTCCCGAGTCGTACCCGCCGCTGCGCGACCTGGTGGACCGCTGCGCCGCGATGCGCGCGGCCACCGACGGCTGGTTCGACGCCTGGGCGGTGCCCGGCGGCTTCGACCCGGGTGGCCTGCTCGGCGGATGGGCGGTCGAGCGGGCCGCGGCCCGGTTGCGCGACGCCGGCATCCACGACTACGCCGTGCTCACCGGCGCCGACCTGGTGGTACGCGGCCAGGCCGGACACGGTGGCCCGTGGCGGATCGCGGTGCACCACCCCACCGACCGGAGCCGGGCCCCGCTGCTGCTGGAGATGACGGCCGGTGCGGTCGGCACCTCCGGGGTGACCGGACGGCAGGGCCACGTGGTGGACCCGCACACCGGCGAGCCGGCCGGGCAGTTGGTCGCCGCCACCGTGGTCGGGCCCGACCTCGCGGTCGCCGACGCCTACGCCACCGCCCTGTACGCCGCCGGGCCGGCGGGGCTTGCCTGGTTCCGCCCCGGGTCGGACTACCGGGTGCTCTTCGCCGCCGAGCGCTGAACCGCGCGATCCCCCCAGGGGCGAGGGGAAGCAGGGCGTAGAAACAGCGATCGGCCTCCACGGTCGCGGCAACGACCGTGGAGGCCGGTCGGCGACGAGTGCGCGTGGCTCGCGCAATCGAGGGGTGCGGGCCGCTCGGCCGGGCGTCGACCTCGCCACCCGAAGACGGGCCGGCGCCACATGCTCGGCAGGTGACCGCACCGGTACGTTATCGAATTGACGCGTTTCGCGGCAAGGGTTCCACAGGGGAGCATCTGCGCAATGCCGGTACCCCCAGGCGTTCGCCTGCGGCAGGGTCGTTTTCGACAAGGTGAACCGCAGATGGCACGCTGTCCGCCGTGAGTTTCGATCTGAGCGTGTGGGCCCTGGCGGACGGGGCGACGCCCGAGGACGTACGAGCGGCGGTGCAGCAGTGCCGTAGCGGCCGGCACCACCAGCGTCAGCCGGACCCACGATGCGTGGGCTTCTACCGGGCGATCACCGCCAGCTACCCCGACCAGCCGGCCGGCCCGAACACTCCCTGGGCGGTCGCACCGCTGCACAAGGCGGCCGACCACATCGAGCTGAACCTGGACCCCGCCTGCCCGGACCAGGTGCTGCTCGACATCGAGCGGTTGGCCGGCGAACACCGGCTGATGCTGTTCGACGCCCAGGACGGTTCGGTCTACCCGCCGCCCGGGGTCCGGCTGCCCGGCTGACCGGCCCGCCGGTGCCGGGTGACGGGACCGACACGCGGGCGGACGCGATGCTCCGACCGATGCCGGCTCGGTGACCGGACGACGAGGGGCCCGGCCGATGGCCGGGCCCCGTCGTGGCGTGCCGGTGGCGAGCTACTCGTCGCGCAGGTCGGCGGCGCTGGCCGACGTCGCGCCGATCGAGTCCGCGACCGAGGTGAGCAGGTCGGCACCGAGCGCCTGGTCCACGGTGAGGGTCATCAGCGTCTCACCGCCGGCCTCCCGGCGAGCCACCTGCATCGCCGCGATGTTGATGCCGGCCTGACCGAGCAGGGTGCCGACGGTGCCGACCACGCCCGGGCGGTCGGCGTAGCGGAGGAAGAGCAGGATGCCCTCGGCGCCGATCTCCACGTCGAAGCCGTCCACCTCGGTCAGCTTGATGACGTCGCGGGTGCCGGCCTGCGCGACGGTGCCGGAGACACTCACCGTACGACCGTCGGGCAGCGCGCCACGCACGGTCACCAGAACCGGGTGGTCGACGGTCTCGGTCTGGGTGTTCAGCGACACCTCGACACCGCGCTGCGCGGCCAGGTGCGGAGCGTTGACGTAGGTCACCTGCTCCTCGACCACCGAGCTGAACAGGCCCTTGGTGGCGGCGAGCTTGAGCACCGACACGTCGTGGTCGACGATCTCACCGCGCACCTCGACGGTGACGCTGGCGGCGATCCCGCCGGCCACCGCGGTGAACGCGCGGCCGAGCTTCTCGGCGAGCGGCAGCAACGGCCGGACGTCCTCGGCGACCACGCCGCCGGCCTGCACGTTCACCGCGTCCGGCACGAACTCGCCCTGCAGGGCGAGCTTCACGCTCTTGGCGACCGCGAGGCCCGCCTTGTCCTGCGCCTCGGCGGTGGAGGCCCCCAGGTGCGGAGTCGCCACCACGTTGTCGAAGGCGAACAGCGGCGAGGAGGTGCACGGCTCCTTGGCGTAGACGTCCACCCCGGCGCCGGCGACCCGACCCTCGGCGAGCGCGTCGGCGAGGGCCTGCTCGTCGATCAGGCCGCCCCGGGCGGCGTTGACGATGCGTACGCCCGGCTTGACGATTGACAGCTCCTTCTCCCCGATCAGGCCCACGGTCTCGGGGGTCTTCGGCAGGTGGATCGAGATGAAGTCGCTCTCCCGCAGCAACTCCTCCAGCCCGACCAGCCGTACGCCGAGCTGCGCGGCACGGGCCGGCTGGATGTACGGGTCGTACGCGATGAGCCGGGTGCCGAAGGCGGCGATCCGGGAGGCGAAGAGCACGCCGATGCGGCCGAGGCCGACCACGCCGACGGTCTTGCCCTGCAACTCCACGCCGGTGTACTTCGAGCGCTTCCACTCCCCCGCCTTCAGCGCTGCGCTGGCGCTGGCGGTGTTGCGGGCGACCGCGAGCAGCAGCGCGACGGCCTGCTCGGCGGCGGAGACGATGTTGGAGGTGGGTGCGTTGACGACCATGACCCCCCGCGCGGTGGCGGCCGGCACCTCGACGTTGTCCAGGCCGACACCGGCCCGGGCCACGACCTTGAGTCGGGGGGCGGCGGCGATCGCCTCGGCGTCGATCTGGGTGGCGCTGCGGACGATGACGGCGTCGGCCTCGGAGAGCGCCGAGAGCAGGGCCGGGCGGTCGGTGCCGTCCACGTGCCGGACGTCGAAGTCGTGGGCGAGCACCTCGATGGCGGCGGGGGCGAGTTCTTCGGCGATCAGTACGACAGGAGTCATTGGTCCTCGTAGATGTCGTCAGAGCGGTCGGCCGGGGGCTGGGCGCTGCGCTGCGCCCGGCGCGCTCCCGGGCCATGGCCGTCAGGTGCCGCCTGGAGCACCTACCCGCGATCGTAGGGTGCGGGCCGCCCGGGGCGCGCCGGAGTGTGGGGTGAGTGCCCTCACAAACCGGACGTGACGTGCGTGTTAACGATCGTTTGCCAGGCGGAGACAGTACGGCACCCGGCCCCGGCGTCGGGGAGAACGCCGGGGTCGGGTGCCGCTGGGAAGGACGCTCAGGCGGTCTCGGTGATCGGCCGGTCCACCCAGCTCATCATGCCGCGCAGCTTCGCGCCGGTCTCCTCGATCGGGTGCGCCGCGCCCTCGGTCCGCCACTTGTTGTAGTTGGGTCGCCCGGCCTCGTCCTCGGCCACCCACTCGCGGGCGAACTCACCGTTCTGGATCTCGGTGAGGATCTTGCGCATCTCCTCCTTGACCCGGCCGTCGATGACCCGGGGGCCGCGGGAGAGGTCGCCGTACTCGGCGGTGTCGGAGACGCTGTAGCGCATCCGGGCGATACCGCCCTCGTACATCAGGTCCACGATCAGCTTCAGCTCGTGCAGGCACTCGAAGTAGGCCACCTCGGGGGCGTAGCCGGCCTCGGTGAGCACCTCGAAACCGGTCTGCACCAGCGCCGCCGCGCCGCCGCAGAGCACCGCCTGCTCGCCGAAGAGGTCGGTCTCGGTCTCCTCGGTGAAGGTAGTCTTGATCGCGCCGGCCCGGGTGCCACCGATGCCCTTGGCGTACGACAGGGCCAACGCGAACGCGTCGCCGCTACCGTCCTGCTCCACGGCGACCAGGCAGGGCACGCCCTTGCCGTCGACGTACTGCCGGCGGACCAGGTGACCGGGACCCTTCGGGGCGACCATCGCCACGTCCACCCCGGCCGGCGGCTTGATCAGCCCGTACCGGATGTTGAACCCGTGGCCGAAGAACAGCGCCTTGCCGGCGCTGAGGTTCGGCGCGATCGACTCGGCGTAGATGTGACGCTGCGCGGTGTCCGGCGCGAGGATCATGATCACGTCGGCCTCGGCCGCCGCTTCGGCCGGGGTGAGCACCCGCAGCCCCTGCTCCTCGGCCTTCGGCCGGCTCTTCGAGCCCTCCGGCAGACCGATCACCACGTCGACACCGGAGTCGCGCAGCGACAACGCGTGGGCGTGGCCCTGGCTGCCGTACCCGATCACGGCGACCTTCTTCGCCTGGATCAGGCCCAGGTCGGCGTCGTCGTCGTAGTACACCTCAACGCTCATGACTTCCCTTTCGTACGGCGGCCGCAGCGGCCCGTCGTGGCTGGTGGCCGGCCCCGGTCACCCGGACCCGGGCCGTGGTGGGTCAGGCGGCCCGCAGGGCCGGGCCGGCGGTGATCGCACGCGAGCCGCGCCCGATCGCCACCACACCCGACTGGACCATCTCCTTGATGCCGAAAGGCTCAAGGTCGCGCAGCAGCGCGTCGAGCTTGTCCGGGGTGCCGGTCGCCTCGACGGTGAGGGTGTCGGCGGCCACGTCTACCACCCGGGCGCGGAACAGGTTGACCGTCTCCAGGACCTGGCCCCGGGCGTTGCGGTCCGCGCGCACCTTGACCAGCAGCAGTTCGCGGGCCACCGAGGTGCCCGGATCCAACTCGACGATCTTCAGTACGTTCACCAGCTTGTTGAGCTGCTTGGTGACCTGCTCCAGCGGCGAGGACTCCGCGTTGACCACGATGGTGATCCGCGAGACGTCCGGGTTCTCGGTCTCGCCGACCGCCAGACTGTCGATGTTGAAGCCGCGCCGGGAGAACAGGCCGGAGACCCGGGCGAGCACGCCGGGCTTGTTCTCCACCAGGACGGACAGGGTGTGGATGGTCATTAAATATCGTCCTCGTCGAAGGCCGGGCGAACGCCACGGGCGAACATGATCTCGTCGTTGCTGGTGCCGGCAGGGACCATCGGCCAGACCATGGCGTCCTTGCCGACCACGAAGTCGATCACCACCGGCGCGTCGTTGATGGACATGGCCATCTCGATGGTCCGGTCCACCTCCTCGGCCGTCTCGCAGCGCAGCCCGACGCAACCGAGCGCCTCGGCCAGCTTGACGAAGTCCGGGATGCGGTGCTTGTGGGTGCCCAGCTCGGTGTTGGAGTAGCGCTCGTTGTAGAACAGCGTCTGCCACTGCCGGACCATGCCGAGGTTGCCGTTGTTGATGACCGCGATCTTGACGGGGATGCCCTCCAGGGCGCAGGTGGCCAGCTCCTGGTTGGTCATCTGGAAGCAACCGTCGCCGTCGATGGCCCAGACCACCGTGTCCGGTCGGCCCACCTTGGCGCCCATCGCCGCCGGCACCGCGTAGCCCATGGTGCCGAGTCCACCGGAGTTGAGCCAGGTCTGCGGCTTCTCGTACGAGATGAACTGGGAGGCCCACATCTGGTGCTGGCCGACGCCCGCGACGTAGATCGTGTCCGGTCCGGCGATCTCCCCCAGTCGCTTGATCACGTACTGCGGGGAGAGGGTGCCGTCGGACGGCTCCTCGTAGCCCAGCGGGTAGCGCTCGCGCAGGTCGTCGAGCTGCGCCCACCAGTCACTGAGGTCGGTGCCACGGCCCGCAGCCCGCTCGGCGGTGACCGCCGCCAGCAGCTCGTCGATGACGTGCCGGGCGTCGCCGACGATCGGCACGTCCGCGTGCCGGTTCTTGCCGATCTCCGCCGGGTCGATGTCGGCGTGCACCACCGTGGCGTCCGGCGCGAACGAGTCCAGCTTTCCGGTGACCCGGTCGTCGAACCGGGCGCCCAGCGCCACGATCAGGTCCGCCTTCTGCAGCCCGTAGACCGCGGCGACGGTGCCGTGCATGCCCGGCATGCCCAGGTGCTGCCGGTGCGAGTCGGGGAACGCGCCGAGCGCCATCAGCGTGGTGATCACCGGGATGCCGGTCAGCTCGGCCAACCGACGCAGACCCTCGGTGGCACCGGCCTTGAGCACGCCACCGCCGACGTAGAGCACCGGCCGGCGGGCGGCGCTGATCAACCGTGCCGCCTCGCGGATCTGCTTGCCGTGCGGGTGCAGGGTGGGCCGGTAGCCGGGCAGGTCCAGGGTGGGCGGCCAGGCGAAGGTGGTCGACGCCTGAAGGACGTCCTTGGGGATGTCCACCAGGACCGGCCCGGGACGCCCGGTCGAGGCCAGGTGGAACGCCTCGGCCAGCACCCGGGGAATCTCGCCGGCGTCCTGCACCAGGAAGTTGTGCTTGGTGATCGGCAGCGTGATGCCCTGGATGTCCGCCTCCTGGAAGGCGTCCGTGCCGATCGACGGGCGGGCCACCTGACCGGTGATCGCCACCAGCGGCACCGAGTCCATGTACGCGTCGGCGATCGGGGTGACCAGGTTCGTCGCGCCCGGACCGGAGGTGGCGATGCACACCCCGACCCGGCCGGTGGCCTGGGCGTAACCGGTGGCGGCATGACCGGCGCCCTGCTCGTGCCGGACCAGGATGTGCCGCACGGTCGAGTCGTAGAGCGGGTCGTACGCCGGCAGGATCGCGCCGCCCGGGATGCCGAAGACGACGTCTACGCCGAGTGCCTCCAGGGAGCGCACCAGCGAACCGGCACCGGACACCTGGGCCGGGGCGGGACGGGCCGCCGGGACGGCCGGCGAGGCGGCGCGGGTGTGGTCGGCGTCACCCGGTGCCTCGGCGGCGGTGCGGGCGCGCCGGGCGGAGTGGGCGAGCGTCTCGGGCGTGGGTCTCGTCATGACGGTTGGCCTTCGGCTGAAGTGGGTGGGGCTGCTCACACTGTGGAACGCGGGCGAGGCCGGCGTTCGATTGGTTCGACGGCAAGAAAAAGGCCCACGTGCCAGATGCACGGGGCCAGCGCACTCTCAGTCAGGGAGAGTGCGCTCAGGTAAGTACTCGCAGCGACCGGTACGACGACATGGGCTCAAGACTGACGCATCTCATGCGATGAGTCAACTGATCCCACATTTTGGTTCACGGACCGCGGCGCGTCGCCGTTCGGCGCGCCGATCGGACCGGGCGTGACCTGCCCGGTGACGCCTTCGCCGCGCCGCTGGACGGGCGGCCCGACGGGTCGCGGAACCGTAGTGCCGGCAACCGCCGGACGGGCCGGGCGGGCACCCGGCGACGTCGCCGCGTCCAGCATCGCCTCCAGGTGCTCCGCCGGTACGCCCCAGCCGAACAACGCACCCTGGCCGAACCGGCAACCGGCGGCCACCACGGCGGCCAGCTCCGTGGGAGTGGTCACCCCCTCGGCGATCACCTCCAGGCCGAACTGGTGGCCCAACCGCATCACGATGTCGACCATCGGAGCGAAGGCCGGACCGTCGCGCCCTTCCGGCTGCACCGGCTCGTGCTCCGCCACCAGTCCGTGATCGATCTTGAGAATGTCGATCGGCAGCCGGCGGAGCTGATTGAGCGAGGAGTAGCCGGCGCCGAAGTCGTCGAGGGCGATCCGCACACCGGTCAGCCGCAGCGCGGTCAGCCGCCGGATCAGCTCGTCGAGGTCGGTGGCGACCGCGTGCTCGGTGACCTCCAGCACCAGCCGCTGCGGCGGCACGTGATGGGCGCGCAGCGCCTCGGCGACCTGCACCACGTACTCGGGAGCGTGCAGCTCGCGCGGGGAGACGTTCACCGACACCCAGACGTCGTGGCCCTCGGCCAGCCAGCGGGACAGCTGATAGCAGGCCTGGTGCAGCACCCAGGCACCGAGCTTGGCGATCATCCCGCTCTCCTCGGCGAGCGGGATGAACTCGTCCGGCCGCACGTTGCCCAGCTCCGGGTGACGCCACCGCAGCAGCGCCTCCGCGCCGACCGGGCGGACCGACGGCAGGGAGGCCACCGGCTGGAACACCAGCCGCAGCTCGTCCCGCTCGATCGCACCGCGCAACTCGTGCTCGAGCGTGGTGCGTCGGCGCAGCAGCCGGTCGTACGCGCCGTCGTAGCGCTCGATCCGGTTCTTGCCGCGTTGCTTGGCGTAGCGCAGCGCCAGATCCGCGTGCCGCAGCAACAGTTCGACGTCGGGTTCGTCGGCCCAACCCGCCAGGCCGATGCTGACCGACAGGAAGACGGGTGCCTCGGGCTGCTCGTAGGCGCCGCCGAGCACCCGCAACAGCCGCTCCGCGACCACCCCCGCGCCGGCCGGGCCACCGTGCATGAGCACCGCGAACTCGTCACCACCGAGCCGGGCGGCCAGATCACCGGGGCGCAGGTTGCCCCGCAACCGCCGGCCCACCTCGGCGAGCACGGCGTCGCCGACGTCGTGCCCCCGCATGTCGTTGACGTTCTTGAAGCCGTCCAGGTCCAACCCGAGCAGCACGCACGGCACCCGTTCCTCCGCGCAGCGGTGCAGGGCCCGCAGCAGGCCGCGACGGTTGGCCAGCCCGGTGAGCGCGTCGGTGTGCGCGAGCTGCCGGAAGTGCGCCTCCCGGTCGGCCAGCCGGCGGGCGTAGGCCCGTACGTCGTGCAGGGTGAGGTACTGCCGGGCGACCAGGGCGAACCCCTCGACGCTGCCGGCCGCGATGGCCAACCCGTCGAACCGGCCGTCCTGGAGGAGGTGGTACATCGCCGAGGCGGCCATGGCGCCCATCGGCACGAAGGCGTACTCGCCGTCGCGACGGATCACGTCGATGGCGAGGTGGCCCGGCGGATCGATCCGGTACGCCGCCACCGCCGCGACCAACAGCCCGACGGCCAGGATCACCGCGCCGGTCAGCGCCAAACCCGGCCCGGCCTGGCAGAGCCCGGCCGCGACACCCAGCCCACCGACCGACGCGGCGGTGATCCCGGTGCCGAGCACGGCCAGGCACCGTCGGGGCGCGGGCGCCCGGAGCACCATGATCGCGGACAGGCCGGCGCTCAACGCCGCGCTGACCGAGGCGAGCAGGATCGACGGGCAGGCCGTCGGCGTCGCGTCGCCGAGCAGCCGGGTCGGCTCGGAGAACAGCACCCAGCCGACGAACCACAGCGCGGCTCCCACGATCACGCCGTCCAGCGCCAGCCGGGCCGCCGAGGGCACCGACCCGGTCACCCCGGGCAGCCGGAGCAGACCGAAACAGAACAGCAGGCCGCCGGTGGCCGTGCCGAGCGCCACCAGCGTGGCCCACGTGCTGCGATGCTGCTGCTCGTGCGCCCAGTGCTCGCTCGCGGTCACCGCGACAGCCGCACCGACCAGCACGGTCATCGCCGCGAACGCACCGCCGACGGCCAGCACCGCGTACGCCGGACGATGCGGCGCGGCCCGGCGCCGGACGGCGGCGGCGAGCAGCACGCCGGCCGTCAGGGCGATCAGCGCGCTCAGCACCGCGGCGCCGATCATGGCCGGGGGTGTGTGCACGCCCTCAACTCTGCCGGATCGACGCCCGCTGTGGGGATCGGGTGTGCATCTGTTGGGACACGGCGCGACGCCCGTGTCCGGACCGGCTGACCGGTGTCAGACTGGTACGCATGCCTGAGCTGCGGTCGAAGACCTCCACGCACGGTCGGACGATGGCCGGCGCCCGGGCCCTCTGGCGGGCCACCGGGATGACCGACGACGATTTCGGCAAGCCGATCGTCGCCATCGCGAACAGTTTCACCCAGTTCGTGCCGGGCCACGTACACCTCAAGGACATGGGCGGCCTGGTCGCCGACGCGGTGGCCGAGGCCGGCGGGGTGGGCCGGGAGTTCAACACCATCGCGGTCGACGACGGCATCGCCATGGGCCACGGCGGCATGCTCTACTCCCTGCCCAGCCGGGAGCTGATCGCCGACGCGGTGGAGTACATGGTCAACGCGCACTGCGCGGACGCCCTGGTCTGCATCTCCAACTGCGACAAGATCACTCCCGGCATGCTGCTGGCCGCGCTGCGGCTGAACATCCCCACCGTGTTCGTCTCCGGCGGCCCGATGGAGGCCGGCAAGACGGTGGCGATCGAGGGGATCGTGCACAGCAAGATCGACCTGATCGACGCGATGATCGCCTCCTCGAACGAGGCGGTGACCGACGAGCAGCTCGGCGAGATCGAGCGGTCCGCCTGCCCCACCTGCGGCTCCTGCTCCGGCATGTTCACCGCCAACTCGATGAACTGCCTCACCGAGGCGATCGGGCTGGCCCTGCCGGGCAACGGATCCACCCTCGCCACCCACGCCGCACGCCGGTCACTGTTCGTCGAGGCCGGCCGCACCGCCGTGGAGATCGCCAAGCGGTGGTACGACGGCGACGACGCCTCGGTGCTGCCCCGCGCGGTGGCCTCCCGGGCCGCGTTCGAGAACGCCGTCGCCCTGGACGTGGCGATGGGCGGGTCGACGAACACGATCCTGCACCTGCTGGCCGCCGCCCGCGAGGCGGAGCTGGACTTCTCCGTGGCCGACATCGACGCGATCTCCCGCCGGGTGCCGTGCCTGGCGAAGGTTGCCCCGAACTCGCCGCAGTACCACATGGAGGACGTGCACCGCGCCGGTGGCATCCCGGCCATCCTCGGCGAGTTGGACCGCGCCGGCCTGCTGCGCCGGGACGTGCACGCGGTGCACACCCCCACCCTGGAGCGCTGGCTGGCCGACTGGGACGTGCGCGGTGGGGCGGCCAGACCCGAGGCGGTCGAGCTGTTCCACGCCGCACCGGGCGGGGTGCGCACCACCGAGCCGTTCTCCACCACCAACCGCTGGTCGTCCCTGGACACCGACGCCGCCGGCGGCTGCATCCGGGACCGTGAGCACGCGTACACCGCCGACGGCGGGTTGGCCATCCTGTCCGGCAACCTCGCGCCGGAGGGTTGTGTGGTGAAGACCGCCGGGGTGCCCGAGGAGTGCCTCACCTTCCGTGGCCCGGCGAAGGTCTACGAGTCGCAGGACGACGCGGTGACCGCCATCCTGGCCAAGGAGATCGTCGCCGGGGACGTGGTGGTGATCCGCTACGAGGGGCCGAAGGGCGGCCCCGGCATGCAGGAGATGCTCTACCCCACCTCGTTCCTCAAGGGCCGGGGACTGGGCCGGGCGTGCGCGCTGCTCACCGACGGCCGGTTCTCCGGCGGCACCTCCGGGCTGTCCATCGGGCACGCCTCCCCCGAGGCCGCCTCCGGTGGGCTGATCGCGCTGGTCGAGCCGGGCGACGAGATCGTCATCGACATCCCGGCCCGCTCGATCGAGCTGAACGTGCCGGCCGACGTGCTGGACGCCCGCCGGGTCGCCCAGGAGAAGCGGGACCGCCCGTACACCCCGGTCGACCGGCAGCGCCCGGTGTCGGCGGCGCTGCGCGCGTACGCCTCGATGGCCACCTCGGCCAGCGACGGCGCCTACCGCCGCGTCCCCGAGTGACCGGCCGGATGGCCCGCCCCCGGTGGCGGGTCATCCGGGCCCTCGTAACCGCCCCGTCTCGGGTAGCGTGGAGGCAGCGTCGCGTGTCGGTGGCAGACCGTGTCAGGCATGGAGGCGTCGGATACGAAGGACCACGACGATGACATTGTCGTTCCCTTCGCCCTCCTGTGTCTGAGGGCGAGAAGACCAGGCTCATCGCCTGGAGTCACGAGCTGCGCAGCGTGCACGATCGGCTACACGAAGCCCTGCGCCTGACCCGCAGCGCACTCGCCGGTGGCGAGGCGGCGGAACCCGCCACCCGTGACCTGCTGCTGTTCTGTCACGGCTTCTGTGCCGCATTGACCGGGCACCACGAAGGCGAGGACCGCGAACTGTTCCCCGCCATCGCCGCCGCCCATCCGGAGCTGCAGGACACCCTGCGACACCTGAAGCAGGACCACTCGATGATCGCGCATCTGCTCGTGGGACTGCAGGCTGCCGTGAACCGGGCCGCCTCCCCGGCCGAACTCGACCGCCACGTCGAGGGGATCGCCGCCATCATGGAGAGCCACTTCCGGTACGAGGAACGCCAACTACTGGCAGTGCTCGACACGCTCGCCCTGAACGCCGACCCGCACGACGTCCTGGGTCCACTGTGAACCAGTTCACCGTCAACAAGACAACCGCGTCGAGCCCGGCGCGGTAAGGCATGCGTCGGGCTCGACGTACGTCGCGCTTGCCGTCACGACCCGAAGCACGCCCGCCCCGGGTCGTTGCTGGTCACGGACTGGTGCAGGTCAACGACGGCGTGGACGGGGAGCCGGAACCCAGGAAGCCGAACGTGGTGGTGCCGGCGGCCGGCAGCGATCCGTTGTAGTCGACGTTCCGCACGGTGACGGATGATCCGCTGGTGCTGAGGTTTCCGTTCCAGAGCTGACTGATTCCCTGACCACTGCTCAGATTCCACCGGACGGTCCATCCGTTGATCGGCGCATTGCCCGCCCGGACGACAACCTCGCCCTGGAAGCCGCCGGACCACGAGCTGACGGTCCGGTAGGTCGCGCTGCACGCTCCGCTCGGCGGATTCGTGGTCGGTGGCGTCGTGGTCGGAGGCGTCGTGGTCGGAGGCGTCGTGGTCGGAGGCGTCGTGGTCGGAGGCGTCGTGGTCGGAGGCGTCGTGGTCGGAGGCGTCGTCGGGTTCGAGAGCTTCGGCCCGGCGCAGTTGCTGACGATGCCGGGTACATCGTTGGCGTTGTCCAGTGCGTAGCTGTAGGGCGGGTTGGTGAACGGGGTGACACCACTGCCCTGCGCTCCGGTGTCCCGCCTACCGCTGGTGCCGTCGTAGACGTTGCCGCGGGCGGTGATGTATGTCGGGTTGGAGTCCTGGAAGCGGTGCGGGTTGTTGACGTTCTTGAAGTAGTTGTTCTCAACCAGGACCGAGGCGTACGAGCCGGTGCCGATTGAGTAGGCGTTCCCGGCGGAGGTGTAGTAACTGTTGTAGATGTGACCCTTGCCGAACAGCATGCGGGGGCCCCGCTGGTCGACGAGTTCGGCGAACCAGTTGTGGTGGTAGGTGGCGTTCAACTTCCCGCTGTCGGTGTCACCGTGGGTCGATCCACCGCCGACCAGGCTCGCGAGTCGGTGACTGTGCGAAGAATTGGTGTACCAGAACTTCGACCAGGACACCGTGATGTAGTCGACCCCGCGGGTCAGGTCCAACAGACCGTCGCTGGCGTCCCAGAGGTTAAGGTGGTCGAACCAGAGGTGGTGGGCGTTGCGCGCGGCGATCGTATCCGCCGGACTGCTGCCCTGGCCACCACCCTGCACGTTCAGGTTTCGCACAATGATGTTGCCACCACCGTTGATGTTGATCCCGCCACGGATCGTGGCATTCGCGTCCGCCCCGACGAGCGTCTTGTTGCTACCCACCTCCACCGGCGACGATCCGGTGCTGATGGTGCCGGAGATACGCAGTACCCGGGGCGTGGAACCACCCGCGTACTGACGCAGATCAGCCAGTGATGTGATGTTTTGCGTCGGAGCATTGCCGCCGCCGGTCGTCGTGCTGACCCCGTTGGCGGACACCGCCGCCCAGCCGTACAGCCGGTCGTCGCAGGCGACTGCGGCGGCCACGCTCGCGCCGTGCGGCGTCGGCACCGCCGCTGACACGCTCGGAATTGCCAGGGCTCCTGCCACGGTGAGGGTTACTGCCGAGGCGACGATCGCGGACATCCGCAGGCGTCTTGGCCGGACAGAATTGCCAGACTGAATCACTGCATTGCCTCCGTGTTCGGTGCGCGGCCGGTCAGCCGGCCGTGCACGACCAGTGCGGGTCAGGGGCAACCGCCCCACGAACTGGCATCACGCGCAAGGCAACTCCGCCCGGCTTGTCGCATTGCCAGCGGCCTTACATCACTGCGTGCCCTACCGCTTGATGTTCGGCGCGCACCATGGCGGATCCACGTGTGACGCTCGAATCGGTGACCCGGTGACCGGCTGGGGCTGCCCGTGCCCGACGGCCCGTGATTCCGCCTCCGGCTCACTGCGGAACCCGATCGAGACTATCCATAGAACTCAATATAAGGCAAGCGGTTTCCTCGCCCACTGTCACACTGCACGCTACTGAGAACACGTCGTCCACGTGTGGCTTGGTCCCGATCTTGAGTCACACGTCGCCGGGCGGCGCACCGGGGAACGAACCTGTCGACCATGGTTCACCCGAACGCCATGTCACCCCCGGTAGCGTGGCGCTGGTCGATCGAGATCAGGGAGGATGTCGATGGGTGCGAAACGGATGGCATGCGCCGCGGCCATGGCGGGAGTGCTCGCGGTGGGGGCCGGGATCACCGCCGCTCCGGCGAGCGCGGGCGGACAGCGACCCGGCAACCTACGGGTGGCGACCTTCAACGCCTCGCTGAACCGGGGTGTCGCCGGCGGGCTGGTCGCCGACCTGTCCGGGCGGGACGACGCGCAGGCCGGCAACGTCGCCGAGGTGATCCAGCGGGTACGCCCGGACGTACTGCTGATCAACGAGTTCGACTACGACCCGGCCGGGCGGGCGTTGGCGTTGTTCCAGGACAACTACCTCTCCGTGCCGCGCAACGGCACCCGCGCGATCCGCTACCCGTACCGTTACGCGGCCCCGTCGAACACCGGTGTCCCCTCCGGACACGATCTCAACAACGACGGGACCGTCGGCGGGCCCGACGACGCGTACGGTTTCGGGCTCTTCCCCGGCCAGTACGGCATGGCGGTCTACTCGGCGTACCCGATCGACCTGGCCCGGGTGCGCACGTTCCAGACGTTCCGCTGGCGGGACATGCCCGGCGCGCTGCTGCCCGACGACCCGGCCACCCCCGCGCCCGCCGACTGGTACTCCCGGCAGGAACTCGCCGACGTGCGGCTCTCCTCTAAGAGCCACTGGGACGTGCCGATCCGGCTGCCCGGCCGTACCGTGCACCTGCTGGCCAGCCACCCCACGCCACCGGTCTTCGACGGGCCGGAGGACCGCAACGGCCGCCGCAACCACGACGAGATCCGCTTCTGGGCCGACTACATCTCGCCGTGGCGGGCCGGCTACATCTACGACGACACCGGGCGACGCGGCGGGTTGCGGCCGGGGGCGGCCTTCGTGATCGCCGGGGACCTCAACTCCGACCCGTACGACGGTGACAGCCTGCCCGGCGCGGCGCTGCAGCTGCTCGACCACCCCCGGGTCAACGACCGGGTCGTGCCGGCCAGCGCGGGCGGCACCGCCGCGGCGCGACGGCAGGGCGGCGCCAACCTCGGCCACCGCAGCGATCCGCGTTTCGACACCGCCGACTTCGCCGACACCAGCCCCGGCAACCTGCGGGTCGACTACGTGCTGCCGAGCCGGGGCCTGCCGGTCCGTGCCACCGGAATCTTCTGGCCGGTGCCGGGTGACCCGCTGTTCCGGTTGGTCGGCGACTACGACCCGGCCCTGCCGGGCGGCTTCCCCACCTCCGACCACCGGCTGGTCTGGCTCGACCTGCGGCGCTGAGGTGTCGCCTGCCCCGGCGTCGGGTGACCGGCGCCGGGGCCTGCTAGACCTGCGCGCTTCAGCAGTGCTCGGCCTTCCGGTCGAACATCTGCCCGATGCGGATCTGGTTGCCGAACGGGTCGCGGATACCGAAGTCGATGCCGTACGGGCGTTCCATCGGCTCGTCGGTGATGTCGACCCCCTTGGCGACCAGCTCCTCGTACGTCTTGTGGGCGTCATCGGTGGTCATGAAGAGGAAGCCACCCGCGGCACCCTTGGACAGCAGTTCGCGGACCTGCTCGGCGGTGGCCGGGTCGAGGTTCGGCGGGCCCGGCTTCTCCAGCAGGATCTCCCGCTGCCGGTCGCCGGGAATGTTGACCGTGAGCCAACGCATGAAGCCGAGATCCTGATCCGTGTTCAACTCCAGGCCGAGCTTGCCGATGTAGAAGTCGAGCGCCTCGTCCTGGTCGAGGACGTAGATCTGGGAGCGGCTGATCGCGTTCATCGTCATGCCCGAAACGCTAGTGCAACGCTCTGACCTGCTGCTTATCCAAAACTGCTCGGTCTGGTCCACGCTTTCGTGAAGCAGCTCGGCACCGGCGCGGCGGGCGCCGTCCGCCGCTTGCGGTAGTCGGTGGGCGACTCACCGACGATCTGCCGGAAGGTACGGCTGAACGTGCCGAGACTGCCGAAACCGACAGCCGTGCAGATCTCCGTCACGTCCTGACCGGTGTGCAGCAGCAGGTACATGGCCCGCTCCACCCGACGCCGTTGCAGGTAGCGGTGCGGGGTCTCACCGAAGGTGGCCCGGAAGGTACGGATGAAGTGCGCCTCGGAGACGTGCGCGACCCGCGCCAGGGTCGGAATGTCGAGCGGTTCGGCGTATGCCCGGTCCATGGCGTCCCGGGCGCGCAACATCGACCTGTTCGTCTCTTCGATTGCTCTGCCCACAGCTGAGTACGGTGCCACAGCCTGCCGCCCCGGTCACGACACCGGCCCGCAGGCGAATCCTGGAGCAGTTCCTGCTCCTCCAGGCCAGGAACTGCTCCAGGGTCTGCACGAACGTGATGTCAGCGTGGACCAAGCCGGGCTACGCATTGATCGGCTGGCTACAGCTCGACGACGGCGTCCTTAGCGAGAGTGAACAGGCCAGCGTCAAGCGTGACGGTCTTCAGTTTCGTGCCCTTCGGCACCTACCAGGGTGTCTCCCGGGACACGGCCTTAGATGCAGGCGCCGACGTTCGCGCCGTTGGCCGGGCGTAGGAAGTTCGATGACGGGATGGACCCGTCCGCGTTGCGCGGCCCGGTGATGGTGCCCTGGTTGGTGCTGGCAAGCGACCAACTACCGCCGATGTCCCAGGAGTTGCCACTGCCCCGGGAGTTGCTGCCCAGTGACACGTTTGTGCCGTTGCTGACCGCCAGGTTGCCGGTCAGGATACTGGTGGAGCGGTTGACGTTGAATCCGACGCCCGGGTGGTTCCAGGCGGTGCTGCGCTCGATGCGATGCTGGCCGGGGTTGTTGTTGTCGACGAATCCGCTTACCGCGTTACTCCAGGCCATACTGTTGCGGACGGTGTGGTCGGCGGAGACACCGTTGCCACCGAGCTTGAACCCGTTGCCGTCACCAGTGTAGTCGGGAAGACTCCACCGATTGAACCCGTTTCCCCAGGTCAAGGTGTCTTCGGTCAGGATTGGCGAGCTGAACATCCAGTAGTCCAGGCCGTCGTCGGAGTTGTTCCACAGCCGGGCACCGCGGACCACGTTGCCAGTGCCGGAGCCCTCCTTGATAGCCAGTCCGTCGGCACTCTCACCGTTCTTGCGCGGGTCCCGGTTGCCGTAGGCGTCCAGGTTCAAGATCTGGTTGTTGCTCGACGCTCCCTGGATGTGGAAGCCGGACTCGTAGTTGTCCCGGGTCACCAGTCGTTCGAAGACACCGTTGTTGACGTCCAGGCCGAAGACACCGTACGGGCCGTTGATGATCTCCAGCCCGATCAGCCGCCACCAGTCACCCTCGATGTGGACCGCGCCCCGCTCGGGGCGAGGGATGCTCCCGCCGACCGGGGCGGGCGTGTGCGGCATGTTCTCCCCGTCGATGACGACCCGCTCGTTGGCGTGGTTGCGCATCGTGATGGGTTGGCTCGCCGTACCGTTCTTCAGCAGTTGGATGTTGCTGCCCGGCGCGTACGTTCCACCCCTGATGACGATCGTGTGGCCCGGCTCCGCGAGGTCGACAGCCCGTTGGATGGTGGCCAGCGGGGACCCGATCGTGCCGGGGTTGCTGTCGTTGCCGTTGGTCGCGACGTAGAGCATGGCTGGCGGTGGCGCGTTGCCCGCCTCGACGTCGAGATAGTCGACGTTGGGGAGGCCGTTGGACGAGGTGGGGCTGAGCCGGACGGTGTTGCTGCCGGCGTGCAGACCCACCGACAGTGCCTTGGTGCGCCAGGAGTCCCAGGCACCGGTGCCCTCGAACGAGACGTTCGAGGCGGTGGCACCGTTCACGATCAGGTTGGCCGGACGGGAACTGCTCGTGCCGTTGGCGAACCGGACGTGCAGCTCGACGGTCCCGGCGGTCGCGACGGACACGGTGAACTCGGCGTACGCGCCGACGGCGTTGGTGCCGTTGCAGAAACCGGTGCCGGAGTAGCCGGACCAGTTGGCATCGATGGTGCCGGTGCACCGTGCGGGACTGTTCTCGGCCTCGTAGCGGACAGGTGCGGCCATCGCCGGTGCGGCGATCGACACCGCGGCGACACAGGCCACGAGCGCGAGGCTGGTGGCGAGCGGCTTGAACGTCATGACTTCTCCAGGGGTCGGTCGTGCTTCGACGGCACGGCGACCGTCAGGTGCGGTCCCTGAAGCGGCCGTGCCGGCGCTGCGTGGTGGCCACGATCGGCCGGCCCGCGCTGCCCCTGCCCAGAGGGCCCCGCGACGACTCGCAGGACCTCGCGCCACCCGGACCTGGGCGAGGAAAGCGCTTTCCAACGTACCAGGATGCTAGCAATCCCCCGCACCACCGTCAATGCACTTCATTCACCACCGACATGCGACCGAAGTGTCAATGAATGTTCGCGACCACAAATAACGGCGATATTGAAATCACTAAGAGGCTGCAATGTCAAGGCGAGCGGTAAGATTTAGGACATTCTCAACCCGGAAAGTGGTTGCACTCTCGCTCTGCGGGTGAAGAAATACTCACCTACGGAACGAGGGCGACACCCATGGCCGCATCCGGCTGCGCCAGAATCAGTTCTATCCGGATGAACCAAAGAAGGACGTGATCATCAGCTCGCCGTTGAGCATCGAGCTGTCCGTGAACACCAACTACAGCACCAGCCAGGAAGCCGACAAGATCTTCTTTACCACCCACCACGGCAGCACAAAGCGCATCATCGCGATCCTCGACTCCGAGGGCAATTTGCAGATTGCCGGCCGCGTCATGGAAATGCAGCGGGACCTCAAATACAGGTGATCTGAACACCCGTCCGGCCGGCGATGGGACGCAATTTTCGGCCCACCGCCGGCCGGTCAACCTCACCCGAGAAAACACTCACTGAACTGCCGGAGTATCGCGGCCGACCACGCGGCCGTACTGCGCGAACGCGATCTGCTCGTAGACGTGGACGGCCCGCACGGCCCATGCCGACCACCGATTGTCGGCCTGGTCGCCCTGGTGAGTGGATCAGGGCACCGGGCGGACCTGCGTGGCGCCGCGCCAGCATCCGGTGCGACCCACGGCCGACCGCCACCCCTCACCGGAAAGCTGCACCATCGCATAGACGCAGGTACGCGTGCTGGTCAGCAGGTTGCCGTAGGCGGAGATGCCGGCGTAGTCCATGCTGAACTCCGCGGTGCGCGCCGGATCATCACCGTCGGTCACTGTCAGCCGCACCTGCGCGGGGCTGGATACCCGCACGGCCGGTTCCGGCGCCGGCACGAAACGAGGCCAGCTCGCACCGCAGGCGGGCGCGTAGCGAAGCTCGACAGTGCCGATCACCCGATCGTCGAGCAGCACCGCATTGCTGTCCAACGTGGTCACTGAGGGATCGGCCGCACAGCCGGCGTCCTTCGGATCGGCGCCGTCCCGGGCCGTCGCGCTGGTGTACCCCGTCGCCGAGTCGGATGCGGCTGCGGAAGGATTCACGGGCGCGCCGGGCGGCGGGCGGAAGGCCCCGGCGAGCCAGGGCACGGTGACGAAGGCGGCAAGCACGACTACGGCGAGTCCGACGGCAGAGCCGGTCTGCTTCACTGTCCGGGGGGCAAGAGCGTCCCGGGGCTGATCGGTCCTGACGGGTTGAGCGGGTCTGGCCGCCGGACCGGCGACCGCCTCACCAGTCTCGTCTGCGCCGGCCGCAGCACCCACGCGCCGCTCGGCACTGGGCTTGCGCTCGGCGAGAGGCGCATCGGGAGCTGCATCGCCTACGCCGTGGATGGCGGCCCGCAGTGCGTGCCACCGTTCGGCCCATTCCCGCTCGTCGCCGCCGAGCGCGCGGACGTAGGCGAGCGTGGTGTCCAGGGTGGGCATCCGCCGGCCGCCGGCCGCTTCCGACAACGAACTCGACGACCGGTGTGCCCGTCGAGCCAGGGCATGATAGGTGGGACGCCCGGCCGCTTCCCTGAGCAGGCGCAACTCGGCGGCGAACGCCTGGAGGGGATCGGCGGTGGGGTCTACGGGACGCTCCGCCCGAGCCATGAGCCCTCCCAGGGGTTGATTAACCGTCGCCGTTTTTGATTGTCCGTCGCGACACAGCGTAGAGATCAGTGTCGACGGACGGTAGAGATGAGGAGCCGAGTCCCGGGCTGACACAGCCCATCAGAGGTCAGGAGAGACAATGATCCGGAACGCCCGCCGGTTGGCCGCCGCTGCCGCAGGCGCCCTCATCGCCGCCAGCCTCCTGGTCGCGACGCCCGCCAGCGCCGCCACCTGTAGCGGTCACGGCTGCGACGGCACCGACCCGATCGACACCGGCTGCTCCGCGAACGCCCGTAACGCCACGAACTACCCGGCGTACATCATGCAGGGTTCGACCACCCTCGCCGTCGTGGAGCTGCGCTGGAGTGAGACCTGCAAGACCAACTGGGGTCGGATCTCCAACCGGGTCAGCCCGCACAACACCGTCCGGGTCCGGGTGTACCGGTCCAACCCGCACGGCAACACCAGTTGGTACGGCGGTACGGGCACCCAGTACTACGGCGACCAGCTCTACGGCCACAACATGACGGTCTGCGCGGTCGGCGAGGTGACCACCTCCTCCGGAACGACTTACACCAGCAACGCGCTCTGTGCCTGACGGTCTCCCGGGGCCGGTCCTGCGGTGCGAGCAGGACCGGCAGACAGGGTTACCGGGCCGGCGCGTCATGGGACCACGCGCCGGCCCGGTAACCACCCGCTACGGCGGCGGTGAGGTCGGGAAGCGGCCCCTCCGTCACCCGAGGCGTCATGAGGGTGCCCGTACCGGCAGGTCGTTGACGCAGCGCAGCACCGGGCGGGTGGTGAGGGCGGTGGGGTCGAGGGGCGCCGCCGACCGCACCGTGACGGTCGCCGCCTCGCCGGGGAGCAGGGTGACGAGCGCCGTGTCGATCTCAGCGGACGGGTCGAGGCGATCCGGGAACAGGGTCACGTCGCGCAGGATGGTGCGGGCGGTGACGCGTACCTGTTGGCCGCCCTCGGTCGGCTGCACCGTCGCGTCGAAGGCCGCCGTCGGCCATCGCACGTCGCGGTCCTCGGCAAAGAACCACCAGGCCCGTTCGGCCTGGTCGTCGGTCTCGGCGACCAGCAGTTCGTCCCGGGCGTCGTCGGGCCGGGCCAGCTCCGCCGCCAGTGCCAGGGTCACCGTCTCGTACGCGGGCACTTCCAGCTCCAGAATGGACTTCGCTTTCGGTTCCCCGGCCAGGGTGAGCCGGGTGACCGTGGCCGACGCCCGCCACGGCAGCCCGTCGTCGTTGACCGCGACCAGGGCCAGCCCACCGTCGCGGGGCTGCACGGTGAGCAGCCGGTCGGCGTAGGAGCGGCGTAGCGCGTACCAGAGTGGCTTGCGGCGACCGTCGCCGTCGACGGCGGCCCACGAGGTGACCGGCCAGCAGTCGTTGAGCTGCCAGACGATGGTGCCCATGCACCGGCCCCGGTGGGAGCGGAAGTGTTCCACCCCCAGGGCGATGGCCCGGGCCTGGTTGAGCTGGGTCAGCCAGTGCCAGTCGTCGAAGTCACGCGGCTCGGGCAGGTGCGCGTCCAGTCCTCGGCGCAGCTTGTGGTCCCCGTCGGCGGCCTTCTGGTGGTGCGCCATGCCAGGCGAGTCGGGCGCGAGGGGCTCGTCGGAGAGGGCGCGGCGCAGCGTCGCGTACGCGGGTGGTCCCTGGTAGCCGAACTCGGCGACGAACCGGGGCAGGTACTGCCGGTACTTGACGTAGTCGTCGGCGTTCCACACGTCCCAGATGTGCGTGGTGCCGTACGCCGGGTCGTTGGGGTGGATCTCCTCGCTGCCCGACCAGGGGCTGCCCGGCCAGTACGGTCTGGTCGGGTCCAGGGTGCCGACGACCCGGGGCAGCAGCTCCAGGTAGTAGCCGCGCCCCCAACTGCGCCCGGCCAGCGGTGCCTGCCAGTCCCAGTCGTGCCAGCCCCAGATGTTCTCGTTGTTGCCGGTCCACAGCACCAACGAGGGATGTGGCGCGAGGCGGATCACCTGTTCGGTGGCCTCGGCGGCCACCTCGGTGGCGAACGGCTCCTCCTCCGGGTACGCGGCGCAGGCGAAGAGGAAGTCCTGTTGCACCAGCAGTCCGCGCTCGTCGGCCAGGTCGTAGAAGTCCTCCGACTCGTACCGGCCGCCGCCCCAGACCCGCAGCAGGTTGACGTTCGCGGCCTCGGCCTGGTCGAAACGGTGGGCCAGGCGGGCGCGGGTGACCCGGGTGGGAAAAACGTCGTCGGGGATCCAGTTGACGCCCCGAACGAAGATCGGCACCTCGTTGACGTACAGCGTGAACGGGGCACCGTGCTCGTCGGGGGTGGTGTCCAGGCGGACCGACCGGAAGCCGATCCGGTGCTGCCACTCGTCGAGCGGGCCGCCGTCGGCGTCGTGCAGGGTGACCGTCAGCTCGTGCCGGTGCGGTGCGCCGTGGCCCCGGGGCCACCAGAGTTGCGGCCGGTGGACGGTGAGGGCCAGCACCGCGGACCGTTGCCCAGCCGGGATGCTCACCTCGGCGTGTTGACCCGCCACCCGCGCCCGTACGGTGAGCGGCCGGTCGACGACCCGTTCCACGTCGACGTGCACCTCCACCCGGCCGGTGTCGCCGTCGACGGTGACCAGTGGGCGTACCACCGCCAACCGGGCGACCGACCAGCCGTGCAGGGCGATCTCCTGCCAGATGCCGGCGGTGACGAGGGTCGGTCCCCAGTCCCAACCGAAGTTGCAGGCCATCTTGCGGATGAACTGGAACGGCTCCGGGTACGCGTTGGGCCGGTCACCGAGCCGGTCCCGCTGCGCCTCGGCGTACCGGTAGGCGGAGTCGAAGCGTACGGCCAGGTGGTTGGTCTCGGCGCGGAGCAGCGACGTGACGTCGAAGCGGTGACCCCGGTGCATGTTCTCGGTGTGGCCCACCTCGACGCCGTTGAGCGTGATCGTGGCAACCGTGTCCAGGCCGGCGCAGACCAGGTCGAGGCGGGCGGGTTCGTCGGACGGCCGCTCGAAGGTGGTCTCGTACACCCAGTCGGTGCGGCCGATCCAGGCCAGCGCGGTCTCGTTGTCGTCGAGGTACGGATCGGGGATCAGCCCGGCCGCCAGCAGGTCGGTGTGCACACAGCCCGGCACGGTGGCCGGCACCGTCACCCCGTCGACCTCGGGCGGCACCCGCTGGCCGGGCACCGCCCGCACGGTCCACCCGTCGTGCAGCGCCAGCCGGATCGGTCCGGTCCCCCGCGCGTCGCTCACGATTTCACCGCGCCTTCCATGATTCCCCGGACGATCTGCCGACCGCCGACGACAAGCATGATCAACAATGGGACGGTGGCCACGAACGCACCGGCCAGCACCCGGCGGTAGATGACGTAGTTGCCGCTGGCCAGGTCGGAGATGGCCACCATCGAGGTGGGATAGTCGGTGCCGTTGAGGGTGATCAGAGGCCACTGGAAGTCGTTCCAGGTGGCCACGAAGGTGAGCAGGCCGAGCACCGCCAACGCCGGCCGCACCGCCGGCAACACGATGTTCCAGTAGACCCGCATGGTGGTGGCGCCGTCCACCCGGGCCGACTCGACAAGCTCGTCCGGCACCGTGTTGACGATGAACTGCCGCATGTAGAACACCCCGAAGGCGGTGACCAGGCCGGGCACGATCACCGCCAGCAGGGTTCCGTTCCAGCCCAGCTTGCCCATCACGATGTAGAGGGCGACCACGCCGAGTTGGTTGGGCACGGTCAGGGTGAGGATCACGAACAGCATCAGCGGCCTGCTGCCCCGAAACCGCAACTTGGCGAAGGCGAAGCCGGCCAACGAGCAGAAGAACAGCACCGACGCGGTGACCACGGTCGACACGATCACGCTGTTCACCAGGGAGGCGGCGAAGTAGACGTCCTGGAGTGAGAACACCTCGTTCAGGTTGACCAGGAACTGGTCGCCGGGGATCACCACCGGTGGCAGTTGGGCGGTCGCCTCGTCGGTGCTGGTGGCGATGACGAACATCCAGTACAGCGGAAAAGCCGCGAACAGCGTGCTCACCGCCAGGAGCAGGTAGGTCCAGAAACCCGCCGGGGTGTCCTGCGGGGCCCGGCCCAGCAGCACGGCCCGTCGGCGTCCGCCGCGCGGTGCCGGCGTCGCCGGCAGGGGTCGTTCCAGCAGGCTCATCGCGCCTCGCTCATTTGCGTCCCCCCGAGATGCGGTTGGTCAACAGGGTGTTCAGGGCCGCGACCACGAGGATGATCAGAAACAGTGCCCAGGACATCGCGGCGGCGTAGCCGAGGTTGAGGTCCTTCCAACCGACCTTGTAGATCAGCTGCGCCACGGTCTGCCACTCACCGCCGGCTCCACCGGTGGCGGCCTGCGCGTTGAGGTCGAACAACATCGGCTCGGTGAACAGTTGCAGCCCGCCGATGGTGGACAGCACCACGGTGAAGATGACCACCGGCCGGATCATCGGCACGGTGATCCGCCAGAGCTGGCGCCACGGGCCGGCACCGTCGAGCGCCGACGCCTCGTACACGTCGCGCGGGATGGACTGCATCGCCGCCAGGTAGAGCAGGGCGTTGTAGCCGATCCACTTCCAGTTGACCATGGTGGCGATGGCGATCCAGGAATGCGTCTTGTCGGCCCGCCAGTCGATCGGGTTCTCGGTGCCGATACCGATCAGGCCCAGGGCCCAGTTCGCCATGCCGAGGTCGCGGGAGAAGAAGACGTTGAAGACCAGCGTGGAGGCGGTGATCGGGGTGATGTAGGGCAGCAGCGCACCGACCCGCCACCAGGTCTGGGCCCGCAACCGACGGTTGAGCAGCGACGCGATGATCAACGCGAGCAGCAGTTGCGGGACCGTGGAGAGCAGGAAGATGCCGAAGGTGTTGTAGAGGGCATTGCCGAAGTCCCCGTCGGTGAACAGCCGGCTGAAGTTCGCGGCGCCGGCCCAGCCGGTCAGCTCCGGGTCGTCGAGGCGCCAGTGGCGCAACGCCACCACGCCGTTGAAGATCATCGGGAAGAGCCCGAAGACGAGGAAGAGCAGAAAGAACGGCGCGATCATCAGGTACGGCACGTACCGCATGTCGAAACGGTGCAGCCGGTCGCGCCAGGTCATCGATCGGCCGGGAGTGGGCCGGGGGTGGCGGGTGGCCGTCGCGGGGGTCGCGCGGGTGGTGGACATTACCTGCTGGCCTTCTCGGCTTCCTTGATCGCCTCGGCCCAGGCGGCGTCCGGCCCGAGTGTGCCGTTCTGCACCCGGTTGATGACGTTCTCGACGGCGACCCGGGTGGGACCGTTCTTCCTGCCCAGGTACTGCGGCGTCAGGCCCTCGGCCATCCTGGGGAAGATCTGGCCGACCGGCGCGGAGTTGAAGAACTCGTTCTTGAAGTCGGCGATCGCGGGGTCGGTGTAGAGCGCCGGCTGCGAGGGCAGGTTGCCGACCGTCTTGAAGACCTCGATCTGCTGCTCCGGCTGGATCAACCACTCCAGGAACCGGTACGCCTCGTCGATGTTCCTGCCCTGCTTGGGAATGGTGAGGAAGGAACCACCCCAGTTGCCGCCGCCTCCGGGCACCGCGGCGATGTCCCACTTGCCCCTGGTGCCGGGAGCGGTGTTCTGGATGTGCCCGAGCATCCATGCCGGGCAGGCCAACACCGCGAACGAGCCGCTGGTGAAGCCCTTGTCCCAGTCGGCCTGGAAGCTGGTCAGGTTGGCCGACAGCCCGGCCTCGGCAGCCCGCACCGCATAGTCGAAGGCGACCTTCGGCCCACCCTCCATCCGCAGTTGCTCGTTCTCGTCGTAGAAGCCGACCTGCTGCTGGACCAGGATCGGGTTGAACAGATTCGTCGCGTTGTCGACGAATTTCTTCCTGGTCGTGGCGGTGTACTGCTGGCCGACCTCCAGGAACCTGTCCCAGGTGGGCCAGAGCGCGGAGACCTGCTCCCGCTCGGTGGGCAGGCCGGCGGCGGCGAACAGGTCGGTGCGGTAGCACATGGCCAGCCCGCCGACGTCGGTGCCGAGGCCGATCTGGGTGGCACCGTCCGTGGACAGGGACTGCTTCCACTTCCACGGCAGGTAGCTCGCCTCGTACTTGCCGGCACCGGAGTCGAGCAGGTTGACGAACTTGTCGGCCTGGCTGCGGAACTGGACCATGAAGCCTTCGTCGATCGCCGCGATGTCGGGCGCGCCCGTGCCGGCGATCAGCTTCTTCTGCAGGTCCTCGTGCTGGGCGTTGTACTCGCCCGAGTTGAGGGCGATCGTGACGTTCTGGTTCTCCGTCTCGTACTTCGCCTTCAGGTCCTGGAGCCCGAAGTCGCCCCAGAAGTTGATCGTCAGTGTCACCGCGCCACCGCTGTCGCCGCCCTGGGTGCTGCGCCCGCTGCACGCGACAACCAGGGAGCCGACCGTCAGACCCACGGCTGCGAGCCGCAGCCACCGAGGCGTAGACCGTCTCATGACCCATCCTCCGACACCGTTGGAAACGCCCCAGAGATCGAGGAACGTTGACTGAACCGGATAAGTGAGGTCACCGTACGAGGGTGTCGTCAGCGTGTCAACGACGGGTTAACATTGAGCGCCACCGTTAACCTCCAGCCTGTCCGTTCATGTGGGATCTACTGGTAGAGCAGGGATTATCGGCGGTAGAGCGTGGGAGTCCAAGCACCCGAAGGAACGACCGACAGCGAGCCGACCCGTCGACTGAACCGCACAAGTTCGCATGCTGGCCGGTGGCGCACCGCCCCGTACCGCCCGACGGTCGGGCGGACGGGTAGCGTGTGCCAAGCCGCCCGCGCGCCATCGACGCGGCCGGCTGGACGAACTGGTTCAGGAGGACGTACGCCGGTGAAGCGGCCCACGATCGCGGACGTCGCCCGGCGGGCGGGGGTCTCCAAGGGTGCGGTCTCGTACGCGCTGAACGGCCAGCCGGGCGTCTCCGAGGCGACTCGGCAACGCATCCTCGCCATCGCCGCCGAGATCGGGTTCAGCCCGAGCAGCGCCGCTCGTGCCCTGTCCGGCGCGACCGCCCGCGCCATCGGCCTGATCCTCGCCCGGCCGGCGCGAACCCTCGGCATCGAGCCGTTCTTCATGGAGCTGATCAGCGGCGTCGAGGCGGAGCTGTCCGCCCGGTCGTACGCGCTGACCCTGCAGGTGGTGGCCGACCAGAGCGCCGAGATCGCGGTGTACCGGCGCTGGTGGGGCGAGCGGCGGGTCGACGGCGTGCTGATCTGCGATCTGCGGACCGACGACGGGCGGGTGCCGGTGCTCGAGGCGCTGGGTCTGCCGGCCGTGGTGATCGGCGGCCCGACCGGCACCGGCGGGCTGCCGAGTGTCTGGTCGGACGACGCGGCGGCACTTGTGGAGACGGTGGAGTACCTCTACGCCCTCGGTCACCGGCGGATCGCCCGGGTCGGCGGCCTGCCCGAGCTGCAGCACACCGCGATCCGCACCCAGGCGTTCACCGAGGTGTGCCGGCGGCTCGGTCTCGCCGAGGCGGTCACCGCCTCCTCCGACTACACCGGCGAGGAGGGCGCCCGAGCCACCCGGCGGCTGCTCAGTTCCCGGGTCCGCCCGACCGCGATGATCTACGACAACGACGTGATGGCGATCGCCGGGCTGTCGGTCGCCCAGGAGATGGGTCTCGCGGTCCCCGCCGATCTGTCCATCGTGGCGTGGGACGACTCCCCGCTGTGTCGGCTGGTGCATCCACCACTCACCGCGTTGAGTCGGGACATCCCGGCCTACGGGGCACACGCGGCACGCCAGCTGCTGCAGCTGATCGAGGGATCCCCGACGGGCGGGCTGGAGGACGAGGCCCCGCAGCTGACTCCACGCGGCAGCACCGGCCCCGCCCCCGCAAACAGGTGAGACGGCTGGGCGGCCGCACCGGTCAACGCGACGTCGAGGGGAACTCCTCGAAGTACGCCTCGACCCGCTCGGCGGTCGCCGGCCGGGCCAGCTCGAACCCCTGGCCGTACCGGCAGCCGGCCCGCTGCGCCCCCTCGACCTGGTGGGCCGACTCCAGTTCCTCGGCCACCACCTCGAGACCCAGCCGCTCGGCCACCGTGACCACCACGTCCAGCAGGGGCCGGTGCGGGTCGGCGCCGGCCGTGGCCACCTCCGGCCCGACCTTGAGCAGGTCGATCGGTAGTCGCCGGAGTTGGGCGAGGGAGGCGTGCTCGGCCCGGAAGTCGTCAAGCGCGGTGCGGATGCCCATCGAGCGCAGCCCGGCGAGCCGGGCCACCACCGTCGGCAACTCGGCGGCCACCTTCGGCTCGGCGACCTCGACCACCAGCTGGTCCGGCCCCACTCCGTACGCCTCCAGCACCGCCGCCGTCCGGGGTACGAAGTCCGGTGAGGTGAGTTCCCGGGTGGTCACGTTCACCGCCATCCACATCCGCCGGCCGCCCACCGTCCAGTCGGCCAGCTGTCGACAGGCCCGGTCCAGCACCCAGGTGCCCAGTTCGCCCACGATGTCGAGATCCTCGGCCACCGGCAGCAGTTCCGCCGGGAACACGGTGCCCAGCACCGGGTTGCGCCACCGCAACAACGCCTCGGTGCCGACCGGAGCCCGGTCGGCCAGGCCGAGCACCGGCTGGTAGACCAGATCCAACTCGCCCCGGGCGACCGCCCCGGGCAGCTCCCGCTCCAGGTCGAGCCGGCGGACCAGCTGCTCCTCCAGGTAGGCGTCGTACCACTCGACCCGGTCCCGGCCGAGCTGGGCCGCGCGCCGACGGGCCAGGTCCGCCTGGCGGAACAGATCCTCCGGCTGCCCGCTGCCCAACTCGGTCAGCCCGATGCTGGGTCGCGACCGCAGCACCGCCCCGGAAACCTCGTAGGGTCGACTCAGCGCGGTGAGCAGCCGGGTGCCGAGCGCGTACGCGAGCACCGGTCCGGACCCGCTGACCACCGCGAGTCCCGTACCGGTCAGGTCGAACACCTCGCCGTCGTCGGCGACCACGGCTCGGGCCCGGCGGACGGCCTCGGCGGCGACGTCGTCGCGCACCAGCCGGCCGGGCAGTTCGGTGAGGTGCAGGTCGACCACGAGCAGGGCGCCGCAAGCCGGTTCGGTGCGGGCCGCCAGCGCCCGCAGCAGGCCGGCGCGGCCTGCGACGCCACCGGGGCCGGCGGGTGCCGGTGCCGGCATCGGGTCGGGTGCGACGGCCGACTCGTCCGTCGACATCGGCGGCAAGGAATTGACCAGTTGGCGCACCACGAGCGGCGGGACCACCGCGAGCGCGAGGAGCACCGCCGTGCGGTCGGGCAGCAGACCGACCTGCAACTGGTGGACAACGGCGAGCGCCACCGCGACCGGTGGGAGCACCGCCCGTGGCCAGACCAGTGGGGCCCGCCGGGCGGGCACGGGCCGCGCCACCTGCCGGACTCCGGCGGCGACCAGCAGCACGCCGACCACGAGTGGCGGCACGGCCAGCAGCGCCACCCGCCCACCGGCGGGCCCGGGCGGCAACCCGGCCAGCAGCACCAGGGCGAACAGGGTCAGCGCGGAGCCACCACGACACCGGGCGGTACCGCCGTCGCGGCCGGCCCCGGTCAGCACGGCCAACGCGTCGACGGCGAGTAGACCCAGGACCACCGCGACCGCCAGGCGCATCGGCGCGGGCACACCGGCGTACGGCAGCAGCAGCCAGGCGGTGAGGACCAGGCAGACACCGGGTACGGCCTGGTCGAGCAGCCGGTGCAGCCGACCCCGCGCCGACCGACGCGACCGGTACAGGCTGAACAGGCCACCGCCGAGCAGCGCGGTGGTGCCGGCGAGCCCGGTCGCGACGGCGGCCGGGCGGTATCCGGCGGAGGCCAGCGGTAGCACCGCCGCGGTCAGGCCGGCGGTCACCACCGCGGCATGCAGCAGGGCGGCGGCCCGCCGCGGACGCGCCGCCCGGCGGCGAGCCAACCGGCCGGCCGGTGGTTCGGCCGGCGCATCGGGACCGAGGGTCAGCCGGGACAGCCGAACCCCGGCCAGCGTGGACGCGGCCGCGCCGGCCAGCGCCACCACGGCCAGGGCGGGCACCGGACCGGCCACACCGAGGGCGATCAGCACGGCGGCGACCGCGAGCACGCAGGTCTCCGGCAGGATCGGCCGGGCGTTGGCACACGACGGAGCGCTACGGAACACAGACGCGACGGGCACGGCGGTCGCCTTCGTGAGGGGGCACGGGGGCGGTACGCGGACGACGGACATGGTCCACCGCCCACCCTCGGTGAACGAGTCGTTCGGCGAGAAGTGACGGCCTGTCGACAGTGAGTCAGGTCACGGCAACCGAGTGTCGAGATGGACCCATGACGGTGTCGCCGGATGGCGTGCGCTGGCGACCGACGGCCCACCGACAACCGCCTGCGCCGAGGTGGGATCATCTGGTCATGCCGCGCACCGACACCGCACGCTTCCGGCACAACCAGGCCATCCTGGTCGGGGCGATCGTCGCCACCATCGGCGCCGTGCCGCTGGCCAGTTCCCGCCCCTACCTGCTGCCGGTGCTGCTGGTGCCGCTGGCGGTGGCGGTCTGGGCCTGGCGGGCCGGCACCGACGCCGACCTGCGGGGTCTCCGGCTACGGGCGCTCGCCGGGGAGCGCCGGATCTCGTGGGACCAGGTGGTCGAGCTGGCGGCCGACCCCCGCGGACGGGCGGTGGCCCAGCTCGACGACGGCCGGTGGTTCGTGCTCCCGGCCGTGCGGAGTGCGGACCTGCCGAGGCTGGTGGCGGCGGCCGGACGCGACCCCGCCGAAGCGGATCAGTAGCCGTCCACCACGACGTTGCGCGGTGGCTCACCGGCCGCGAACCGTCGGATCTGCTGGCCGACCAGCCGGTACGCCCGGGGCAGCAGGCCCCGTACCGAGCCGGCCACATGCGGAGTGATCAGCACATTCGGCATCTCCCAGAGCGGATGGTCGGCGGGTAGCGGCTCGGGGTCGGTCACGTCCAGCGCGGCGCAGATCCGTCCGGTGGCCAGCTCGGCGACGAGGGCGTCGGTCCGGGCCACCGGGCCCCGGGCCGCGTTGACCAGCAGGGCGCCGTCCCGCATCGCGGCGAGGAACGTCTCGTCGACCAGCCCCCGGGTCTGCTCGGTCAGCGGCACCAGCAGCACCACGACGTCGGCCAGCGGCAGCAGTCGCGGCAGCTCGTCGACCCCGTGCACCCCCTGCTCGGGCCGGGCGCTGCGGGCCACCAGCAGGAACTCCACCTCGAACGGCGTCAGCCGCGCCCGCAACGCGGTGCCGATCGATCCCGAGCCGACGATCAGCACTCGTTTGCCGGCCAGTTCGTCGGTGGGGGCCACCTCGTCGTACGCCCACCGTCGCCGGGCCTGCGCGCGGGCCATCGCCGGGAAGGCGCGCAGCTGGGCGAGGATCGCGGCGACCACCCACTCGGCGGTGGACGGGTCGTGCACCCCACGAGCGTCGCAGAGCGTGACACCCTCGGGCACCCGACCCACCCAGGCGTCGGCACCGGCCGAGAGCAGTTGCACCACCGCCAGGTCGGGCAGCTCGCGCAGCAGGGCCACGGCCTCCTCGCCGGCCAGGAAGGGCGGTACCCAGAACCGGACGCCGGCCCTCGGCGACGGCAGCTTCGCCGGATCCTCCATCGTCTCGACGACGACCCCCGGCGGCAGCTCGCCGAGCAGGACGTGGCCGGCCTCGTGCGGGATCCAAACCTTCACCTCGCCGACGATAGGCGTCGGCGCGCGTCGACCAGCCGATGGGGGGCGACCCGCGCCGCCATCCACGGGGTCGGCCCCGGCGGGCTACTCTGGGGCGGGTGAGCGCTCCCCCGTACCTCCGCGCCCGTCAGGTTCGTGCCGCCCTCGTGGCGTCCTGCGCGATGCTGCTGCTCGTCGCCAGTGGTTGCAGCCTCGGCGACCCGGAACCCGACCCGGCCGGCGAGCCACCGAACCTGCCCAGTCCGACGGTCACCGCGGGCGACGGCGACCAGGAGGTTGTCGCCACCGTGCTCGCCCAGGGGTTGCGGGTGCCGTGGGGGATCGCCTTCCTGCCGGACGGCGGTGCCCTGGTCACCGAGCGCGACAGTGGCCGCATCGTCCAGGTCGGCCCGGAGTCGACCGCCGACGGTTTGAAGGTCACCGAGGTGCAGACCATCGACGACGTGGTCGCCTCGGGTGAAGGTGGTCTGCTGGGCATCGCGGTCTCTCCGGAGTTCGCCCAGGACCGGACGGTCTTCGTCTACTACACCGCCGAACGGGACAACCGGGTGGCCCGGCTGCGACTCGGCGAGAAACCGACCCCGATCCTGACCGGCATCCCCAAGGCGGGCATCCACAACGGTGGCGGCCTGGCCTTCGGTCCCGACGGACAGCTCTACGCCAGCACCGGCGACGCCGGGGACACCGACCAGTCGCAGGACGTCGAGCAGCTCGGCGGCAAGATCCTGCGGATCACACCGGACGGGAAACCGGCCCCCGGGAATCCCTTCCCGGATTCGCCCGTCTGGTCGCTGGGCCACCGCAACGTGCAGGGCATCGCCTGGTCCGGCGACCGGATGTACGCCGTCGAATTCGGCCAGAACACCTGGGACGAGATCAACCAGATCACCAAGGGCGAGAACTACGGCTGGCCCGAGGTCGAGGGGCGCGAGGACGACGACCGGTACGTCGACCCGATCGTGCAGTGGTCGACCGATGAGGCGTCCTGCTCCGGCCTGGCCGCGGTGGAACGGATGCTCGCCACCGCCTGCCTGCGTGGTCAACGACTCTGGCTGGTCGAGCTGACCGAGACCGGCACGGTCCTCGGCCAGCCGCAGGCCCTGCTGACCGAGCGGTACGGGCGACTGCGGGCGATCGCCGCCGCGCCGGACGGTTCGCTCTGGGTCAGCACCTCCAACCACGACGGGCGGGGCCGGCCGGCGCCCGAGGACGACCGGTTGCTGCGCCTCGTCTTCGCCGGTGGCGGTGCCGGGCGTAGCTGAGGCGCCGGCGCACGGCCTCATTCCAGGTTTGCCAAGATCTTTCGGCGGGCAGGTCAGAATCTCATCATGGACGGTCAGCAGAACGACGAGCCGCGCCGCGACCGGGACGGGGAGAGCACCCCGGAACGGTCGCGTCGCTTCCCACTGAGGCGACGCTCCGCTGCGGCGCGTACCGGCGGCGGGGGGTACCTGGGCCTGCGCCGCCTCGCCGTCGGCCTGGCCGTCCTGGTCGTGACGCTCCTCGGGGTGCTCGCCGGGGTCGTGGCGGGCGGCAACGTGGGCACCGAGATCGGGCCGTTCCACGCTGAGCTGTCCGTGTCGCCGACGACCGACGGCGGCACCACCGTCGACATTCCGCCGCTGGGCTCGTTGCTGCTGGACAGCCACGACGGGCCGACCCAGCTGACCGTCGAGCTGGGCGCGTTGGAGCAGAGCCGGGTGGAGGCGCTGATCGGCGACCCGGCGAGCCTCAACCGGGCCACCCAGTCGGCGGTCGACGAGGTTCGGGAGGGGGTGCTGCGGCTCGGCCTGCGCACGGTCGGCTCCGCCGTCCTGGCCACCCTGGTGCTGGCGCTGCTGGTGTTCCGCGACACCCGCCGGGCGGCCTGGGCCGGCGGCCTCGCGCTGCTGATCACGGCCGGCAGCCTGGGCACCGCCGCCGCCACCATCCGGCCCCAGGCGATCGAGGAGCCCCGGTACGAGGGACTGCTGGTCAACGCCCCGGCCATCGTCGGCGACGTGCGCAAGATCGCCGACGACTACACCCGGTACGCCGAGCAGCTCCAACGGCTCATCGGCAACGTCACCCAGCTCTACACGACGGTCTCGGCGCTGCCGGTGTACGAGCCGGACCCGGGCACCACCCGCGTGCTGCACATCTCCGATCTGCACCTCAACCCGAGCGCCTGGCAGCTCATCCGAACCGTGACCGAGCAGTTCGGTATCGACGTGGTGATCGACACCGGCGACATCACCGACTGGGGCAGCGAGCCCGAGGCGTCCTACGTCGGCTCGATCAGCCTGCTGGAGAAGCCGTACGTGTACATCCGGGGCAACCACGACTCGGGCCGTACGGCGGCGGCGGTGGCCCGCCAACCGAACGCGGTCGTGCTGGACAACACCACGACCACCGTCGCCGGGCTGACCATCGCCGGGATCGGTGATCCCCGCTTCACCCCGGACAAGAGCACCTCGCCGGCCAGCGGAGGGCTGAACCAGACCACCGCCGACGAGTTGATCACGACAGGTGAGAAGCTCGCCGCCACGATCCGCAGCTCACCCCGGCCGGTCGACATCGCGCTCGTGCACGATCCGGCCGCCGCCGGCCCGCTCTCCGGCACCACCCCGCTGGTGCTCGCCGGGCACACCCACGATCGGCAGGTCAACACGCTGCCGGAGGTGGCCGGCCAGCAGCCCACCACGCTGATGGTGCAGGGCTCCACCGGCGGTGCCGGGCTACGCGGGCTGGAGCAGGAGGAGCCGACCCCGCTGGCGATGACGGTGCTCTACTTCGACCAGGAGAAGCGGCTCCAGGCGTACGACGACATCACCGTGGGCGGCACCGGCCAGGCCCAGGTGAACCTCGAACGCACCGTCATCGCCCCGCCGGTAACCACCCCCCTCGGCGCCACCCCCACAGCCACCCCCACCACCACCATCTCCCCCACCCCAACCCCCACCCGCTGACCCCTACCCCCTGCCCTCCTCCACATCGGCCCAGGCCGCCCCAGCCCAGATGATCAAGAAGTTTTGGCCACTGTGAAGCGCTCTCCCAGGCCAAAACTTCTTGATCAACGACGCGAGGCGAGGCGGGCCGGGCCGGGTGGGGGTGGGTCAGCGGAGGGAGAGGGCGGCGAGGGCGGCGTTGACGATGCTGCCGGGGAGCAGGTCGTGCAGGTCGTAGAGGTCGTGGACGCTGCCGGACTGGCCGAACTCGTCGACGCCGAGCGGAACCGCCGGCGCGGCCACCGCCGAGCCGAGCCAGGCCATGGCGTGTGAGGCGGCGTCGTGCACGGTCACCACCGGCACCCGGTCGGCGAAGGCGGACCGCAGCGCGCCCGGCACGCTCGGCACGGTCGCCGTGCGTACGCCCTGGCGCAGCGTGCGTTGCCAGGCCCGGTAGAGGCGGTCCAGGCTGGTCACGTCCACCACATGGGCGGCGACCCCCTCGTCGGCCAGTTCCGCCGCGGCGGCCAGCACCTCGGGCAACACCGCACCGGAGGCGGCCAGTTGCACGGTCGGCGCCTCGGCCAGGTGCGGGTACGCCTGGTGGGCGTCGACCAGCCGGTACGCCCCGGCCAGCACCTGCCGGCGGAGTACCGCGTCACCGAGCCGGACCCGGGCCGCCTCGAACGGCGCCTGGTCGACCGGCCGGGTGCTGAGCCGGAAGTAGTACGCCCCGTCCTCGGCCGGCACCGCCGTCGGCGTCGCCCGGTCCGCACCGGCGATGTGCCCGAACGCGTCGCAGAGCAGCCAGTCGAGGCTCGCCGCGTACGCGGGCTCGACGAAGGTCACCCCGGGCAGTTCCAGGCCCACGCTCGCGGTGATGGTCGACTGGTGGGCGCCGCCCTCCGGCGCGAGGGTGACCCCGGACGGGGTACCCGCGACCACGAACCGGGCACCGGAGTAGGTGCCGTACAGGAACGCGTCGAGCCCGCGCAGCACGAACGGGTCGTAGACGGTGCCGACCGGCAGCAACGGCTGCCCGGACAGGTCCCACGCCAGGCCGAGCTGGCCGAGCAGCAGGAACAGGTTCATCTCGGAGATGCCCAGCTCGATGTGCTGACCCTCGGGGCTCTCCGTCCAGCGCAGCATCCGGTCCTCCGACCAGGACCGCTGGGCGGTCGGCGCGAACACGCCGGTCTTGTTGATGAACCCGGCCAGGTTGGTGGAGGTGGCGACGTCCGGTGCGGTGGTGACGAGGTACCGACCCACCTGCGGGTCACGGGCCAGGTCGACGAGCACCCGACCGAAGACCTCCTGCGTGGAGATCGGCTTGTTGGCGCGTACGTTCGTGGCCTGGGGCACGGCGACCCCCAGCGCACGCTCGCGGGGCGCGCGGGACAGCGCCTCCCGACGCTGCCCGGCCCGGATCCCGGCCGGCGACGCCGGGTCGAGCCGGTCCCACTCGGTGTCCCGGGTCAACCCCTGCGCGGCGCGCAACGCGTCGACCTGTTCGCCGGTCAGCAGGGCGGAGTGGTTGCGCGGGTTGCCGGCGATCGGCAACCCCCACCCCTTGACGGTGTACGCGAACACCACGCTCGGCCGGTCGGTCACCGCGTCGCACTGGGCGTACGCGTCCAGCAGCGCCGCCAGGTCGTGCCCGCCCAGGTCGGTGACGAGTGGGCCGAGATCGGCGTCGGCGACGTCGGCGATCAACGCGGCGATGCCCTCGGGGGCACCGTCCAGGAACTGCTTGCGCAGCGCCGGCCCGGTCAGCCCGAACAGCGACTGGTACTGCTCGTTCGGCATCGCGTCGATCCAGTCCCGCAACGCCGCCCCGCCCGGCCGGTCGTACGCTTCGGCGAGCCGGCGACCGTACTTCACCTCGACGACGTGCCAGCCGGCGGCCTCGAACTGGCCGCGCCACTGGTCGATCCGCACCCCGGGCACGACCCGGTCCAGCGACTGCCGGTTGAAGTCGACCACCCACATGACGTTGCCGAGCCCGGTGGTGGCCGGGTCGGCGACGGCCTCCCAGATGTTGCCCTCGTCCAGCTCGGCGTCACCGATCAGGGCCACGAACCGGGAGTGCGGTCGCGCCCCGAAGTGGGCGTCGACGTAGCGCCGGGTCACCGCCGCGAACAGCGGCGCGGCGGCGCCGAGCCCCACCGACCCGGTGGAGAAGTCGACCTCGTCCGGATCCTTCGTCCGCGACGGGTACGACTGGAGCCCGCCCCGTGCCCGCAGCCGGGGCAGGTACGACCGGTCCAGGTTGCCCAGCAGGTACTGGATGCCGTGGAAGACCGGCGAGGCGTGCGGCTTGACCGCGACCCGGTCCTCGGCGTCCAGGTGGACGAACCACAGCGCGGTCATCGCGGTGACCAGCGACGCGCTGGACGCCTGGTGCCCGCCGACCTTCACCCCGTCCCCAGCACCCCGGTCGTGATTAGCCGCGTCCACGATCCGGGTGGCGAGCCACAACACCCGCCGCTGAATTTCATCAAGAACATCAAGATCGTGCTCGTCCACGCTGGAACTCCATCCGGACATCTCCATTGACGCCCTCATTCGGGGTGGCGCAAGCGTTGATCATGTGGTTAGCGGCGGCGGGAAGATCGACAACTGCCGCCAGCCTCATGATCAACGCGGTCGGGGTGGGGTGGGGTGGGTCAGGATTGGGGGGTTAGGCGGGCCAGGATGAGGGTGCGGACGGTCTGGGCGTCGGCCTGGCCTCGGGTGGTCTTCATGACCGCGCCGACCAGGGCTCCGGCGGCGGCCACCTTGCCGCTGCGGACCTTGTCGGCGATGGCCGGGTTGGCGGCGATCGCCTCGTCCACCGCCGCGGTGAGGGCGCCGGTGTCGGAGACGACCTCCAGGTTGCGGTTGGTCATGATCTCGGTCGGCGAGCCCTCGCCGGCGACCACGCCCTCCAGGACCGTGCGGGCCAGCTTGTCATTGAGCTTGCCGGCGTCGACGAGGCCCTGAAGCTCGGCGACCTGGGTCGGGGTGGCCCCGATGTCGGCCAGTTCCACACCCGTCTCGTTGGCCCGCCGGGACAGCTCGCCCAGCCACCACTTGCGGGCGGCGGCCGGCGTCGCACCGGCCGCCACGGTGGCCTCGATCAGCTCGACAGCACCGGCGTTGAGCACCGACTGCATGTCCGCGTCCGACAGGCCCCACGCCTCCTGGAGGCGACGGCGGTGCAGCCGGGGCAGCTCCGGCAGGGCAGCCTTCAGCTCGGCCACCCAGGCCGGGTCCGGCGCGATCGGCACCAGATCCGGCTCGGGGAAGTAGCGGTAGTCGGTGGCGGTCTCCTTGGACCGGCCCGGGGTGGTGTCCCCGGTGTCCTCGTGGAAGTGCCGGGTCTCCTGGGTGATCCGACCGCCGGCCTCCAGTACGGACGCCTGGCGCAGCATCTCCGAGCGGACCGCCCGCTCGACCGAGCGCAGCGAGTTGACGTTCTTGGTCTCGGTGCGGGTGCCCCACTCCTCGCCGGGCAGGTTCAACGAGGTGTTGACGTCACAGCGCAGCGAGCCCTCCTCCATGCGTACATCCGAGACGCCCAGCGAGCGGATCACGTCACGCAGCTCGGTGACGTACGCGCGGGCCACCTCGGGGGCGAGCGCGCCGGTACCGGGGATCGGCTTGGTGACGATCTCGACCAGCGGAATACCGGCCCGGTTGTAGTCGACGAGCGACTCGGTGGCGCCGTGGATGCGGCCGGTGGCGCCGCCGACGTGCAGCGTCTTGCCGGTGTCCTCCTCCAGGTGCACCCGCTCGATGCCGATGCGCACCAGCTCGCCGTTGACCTCGACGTCCAGGTGGCCGTCGAAGCAGAGCGGCTCGTCGTACTGGCTGATCTGGAAGTTCTTCGGCATGTCCGGGTAGAAGTAGTTCTTCCGGGCGAACCGGCACCACTGCGCGATGGAGCAGTTCAGCGCCAGGCCGATCCGGACGGTCGCCTCGATGGCCGCGGAGTTCGCCACCGGCAGGGAGCCGGGCAGACCGAGGCAGACCGGGCAGACCCGGGTGTTCGGCTCGCCACCGAAGTCGGTCGGGCAGCCGCACCACATCTTGGTGTTCGTGCCCAGCTCGACGTGGGTCTCCAGGCCGATCACCGGCTCGTAGCGCGCGACGACCTCGTCGTACGCGGGCAGCGTCGTGGTCATGAGAACTCCAGCTTTGCAGGCGGTAGCCGGCCCACGGCGGCATCCGGACACAACGCCGCCAAGCCTAGCCGCTCGACCGGGCACGTCTCGGCCGGGCGTCACCCGGATGTCACTCGGGTGTGCTGAACCGCCTACGACGATTGAAGGTCACGACGAGCAGGATCCCGCCGATGGAGAACGCCAGCACGCCCAGCGACAGCAGCACGAGTGTCGAGTTCGACCCGGTGACCGGCAGCCAGGCCCCGCTCGTCTTCGACGGCGACGGGACGGGCGCCGCGGGGCTCGGCGACAGCGTCGAGGTCGGGTCGGCCGGGCTCGGCGTGGCGGTGGACGCGGTCGGGGTAGGGGTAGGGGTAGGGGTAGGGGTAGGGCTCGGAGCGGTCGGGGTGGCGCTCGGAGCGGTCGGTGTCGGGCTCGGACCGGTCGAGGTCGCCGTGGGGGTCGGGGTAGCGGCCTCGGCGACGACGATCGTGATGTCCTGCTCGCCGAAGAAGCCGTTCCTGTCGGTCATCCGCAGGGTCGCGGGGTAGGTGCCGGCCGTGGTCGGCGAACCCCCGAGCGAGTTACCGACCAGCAGCATGCCCGGCGGCAGGCTCCCCGCACTCAACGACAACCGGTACGGCTCCGTGCCACCCGTCGCCTCGACGGTGTGGATCGCGTACACCTGCCCCAGGACCATCGGCGACCGGGGCACGCCCGAGGTGATCTCGACCGTGGGTTCGCGTACCTCGATCGTGGCCGTCCGCTCGGCGAACTGGCCGGCCGCGTCGGTCATCCGCAGGGTGAAGGTGTAGGTGCCCGCCGTGGTCGGCGAACCCCCGAGCGAGTTACCGACCAGCAGCATGCCCGGCGGCAGGCTCCCCGCACTCAACGACAACCGGTACGGCTCCGTGCCACCCGTCGCCTCGACGGTGTGGATCGCGTACACCTGCCCCAGGACCATCGGCGACCGGGGTGCGCCCGAGGTGATGGTGACGGCCACCGCCGCGGCCGGGGATGCGGTGCCCAGCAGCAACGCGACCACCATCGTCAGGGCCATGACCGGGCGCAGTGTCTTCATCGCACATCCAGCTCTGATCAGAACGGCTCGCGTTCGCCAGCGACCAGCCGGTCCACCCGACTCTCGGTCATCCAAACAGGAGGGTTGACGATCGGCAATTACCCGATCGGTGACCAGTGTGTCGCGCCGACGCCACCGCGCCCGGCGCGGCCGGGTGGCCGCACCGGGCGGGCGAACGGTGCCGTGCGCGGACGACGGTCGGCCGCCTGCGCACGATCGGTCACATGGTCGGTGGCGTGAGCGTGCCGACCGCGCTCTCCAAGGCGGCGGCGACCCGGTACATCCGGTCGTCGGCCATGGTCGGTGCCATCACCTGCAGGCCGACCGGCAGCCCCTCGGAGAGCCCGCACGGCACCGAGATGCCCGGCCCGCCGTACAGGTTGCTCGGGATGGTGAACAGGTCGGCCAGGTACATCTGGTACGGGTCGGAGGTGCGCGCGCCGAGCGGGAAGGCGACGAACGGGGTGGTCGGCGAGATCAGCGCGTCGACCCGCTCGAACGCCGCGGTGAAGTCGCGGGTGATCAGCGTCCGCACCTTCTGCGCCTGCCCGTAGTAGGCGTCGTAGTAGCCCGAGGAGAGCGCGTACGTGCCGAGCATGATGCGCCGCTTGACCTCGGGGCCGAAGCCGGCCTCCCGGGTCAGCGACATGACCTCCTCCAGCGACCGGTTGCCGTCGTCGCCGGTCCGCAACCCGAACCGGACGCCGTCGAAGCGGGCCAGGTTCGAGGAGCACTCGCTGGGCGCGATCAGGTAGTACGCCGGCAGGGCGTAGCGGAAGTGCGGGCAGGAGATCTCGACGATCTCCGCGCCGAGCTTGGTGAGCGTGTCGACGGCCTCGTTGAAGGCGGCCGTCACGCCCGGCTCCGCGCCCTCGCCGCCGAACTCGGTGACGATGCCCAGCCGCACCCCGCTCAGGTCGCCGGTCGCGCCGAGCTTCGCCGCGGCCACCACGTCCGGCACGGGTGCCGGGATGGAGGTGGAGTCACGCGGGTCGTGCCCGCCGATCGCCGCGTGCAGCAACGCCGCGTCGAGCACCGTACGCGCGCACGGGCCAGGGGTGTCCAGCGAGGAGGAGAACGCCACCAGCCCGTACCGGGAGGTGCCGCCGTATGTCGGTTTCGCGCCGACGGTGCCGGTGACCGCGCCCGGCTGGCGGATCGAGCCGCCGGTGTCCGAGCCGATCGCCAACGGCGCCTCGTACGCGGCGAGCGCCGCCGCGCTTCCGCCGCCGGAGCCACCCGGGATGCGGTCGGTGTCCCACGGGTTGCGGCTCGGCCCGTACGCCGAGTACTCCGTGGAGGAGCCCATCGCGAACTCGTCCATGTTGGTCTTGCCGAGCATCACCGTGCCGGCGGCGCGCAGCCGCTGCACGATCGTCGAGTCGTACGGCGGACGCCAGCCCTCGAGGATCTTCGAGCCGACCGTGGTCGGCACACCCTTCGTGGTGAGGACGTCCTTGACCGCGACCGGCACACCGGCCAGCGGCCCCAGTTCCTCGCCGGCCGCCCGACGGGCGTCGATGTCCCGGGCGGCGGCGAGCGCGCCTTCGGTGTCGACGTGCAGGAAGGCGTTGACCCGGCCGTCCACGGCGGCGATCCGGTCCAGGTGGGCCTGGGTGACCTCGACCGCGGAGGCCGCGCCGGTGGCGACGAGCCCCGCGATCTGCGTCGCGGTCATTGCGGTGACGTCGGTCATGAGGCCACATCCTCGTCCAGGATCCGCGGTACGCGGAACCGCTGCTCCTCCGCGTCGGGGGCACCCGACAGCGCTTCCTCCGGCGTCAGGCACGGCGTCACGACGTCCTCGCGGAGCACGTTCGTCAGCGGCACCGAGTGGGAGGTCGGCGGGATGTCCGCGGCGGCGACCTCGCCCACCTGTGCGACCGCCTGGAGGATCACGTCGAGCTGACCGGCGAAGGTGTCCAACTCCTCCTCCGTCACGGCGAGCCGCGACAGTCGCGCCAGGTGCGCGACCTCCTCGCGGGAGATGGCGGCCATCGGTGCCCCCTTCGTGGCTGTGCTGCGTCTGCCTGACCTGCGCCCACCGCTGCCGGCTACGCGACACGCGGTGACCGCAGCGAGTCTATTGTTTCCCGCCCGGCCGGCCGTTGCCGCCTCCCCGAGCACCCGATAGCGGCCGGTCCCGGCCCGGCCGGATCAGCGGGCGTGCCGTCGGGGAATGTCCGCCTCGTCGTGGCCGCCGAGTGGGCGCAGCGGACGGTACCGGGCCAGCCAGGCGGCCAGTTCCTCCGCCGGCATCGGCCGGGCGTAGAACCAGCCCTGGGCGGCGTCGCAGCCGGCCGCGTGCAGCATCCGCCAGGTCCGCTCGTCCTCCACGCCCTCGGCCACCACCCGCAGCCCCAGCGCCTTGGCCAGTTCGATGGTGGAGCGGACGATCGCCGCGTCGTCGGCGTCCTCGACCATGCCGAGGACGAACGAGCGGTCCACCTTCACCTCCGACAGCGGCAGTCGGCGCAGGTGCTGGAGGGACGAGTAGCCGGTGCCGAAATCGTCGAGCGCGATGCCCACGCCGATCCGGTGCAGCCGGGTGATGGTGGTCAGCACCCGCCGCGGGTCGGCCATCAGCGCGCCCTCGGTGATCTCCAGTTGCAGCCGCTCGGGTGCCACCCCGTAGCGGGCGAGCCGATCGGCGATCTGGTCGGCGATCTCACCGGTGTGCAGGTCCCGCACGCTGACGTTCAACGCCGCCCGCAGTCCGAGGCCGGCCGCCGACCACTTGGCGAGCTGCTCCACCACGTCGTCGACGACCCGGCGGGTGAGCAGCCGCATCACCGCGCTCTGTTCGGCGACCCGGATCAGCTCCTCCGGGTCGACCATCCCCCGGCGCGGATGCCGCCAGCGCAGCAGCGCCTCCACCCCGACCACCTCGCCGGTGGCGATGGCGACCTGCGGCTGGTAGTACATCGTGATCTCGCCCGCGTCCGTGCCCGGCTCGGCGCCGGGACGATCCTCGGCGGTGGGTTCCGCCCCACCACCGAGGTCCGACTGGTCACCGGCGCGCGTCCCGGACCACACCGCCCCGCCGGCCGTCGCGGCGTCCGATCCGGCGTCCCGGGCCGCCCGGCGCAGGGTCGGGTCGGCGCCGGTGATGATCCGGGCGATCAGCTCGTCGTCGGGCCGCATCACCCGGGGACGGCGTCGCCGGCGATCCCACCATCGGGCGCCGGCCGGCTCCTCCGTCGGCACGGAGGTGGGCAGCACCGCGCCGTCGCCGCCGCGAACGGCGGTCAGGTCGGCCGGCGCGGATCCGTCGTTCCGCCCCGACGCGCCGACCTCCAGCACCCGGCGCAGGTCGGCCAGCAGCCCCAACCGCTCGGCGGAGTTGTGGTCGGACTCGGCGGTGTAGACGGCGACGGTGTCGTTGCGGTGCTTCGCGTCGTACATCGCCACGTCCGCGTGCCGCATCAGGGTGGCGAAGTCCTCCCCGTGATCCGGAAACAGGGCGATGCCGATGGAGCCGCCGACGTCCAGCGGCAGCCCGTCCAGCGGCACCGGTTCGGCGAGCGCCTGGACGACCTCATCGGCCAGCGCACGAGCCTCGCCGACCTCGCTGAGCCCGGTCATCACGATCGCGAACTCGTCGCCGCCGAGCCGGGCGACCATCTGCGGCGGCGCGACCACGCCGGTCAACCGGGCGCTCACCTCCACCAGCAGCCGGTCACCGACCGCGTGGCCGAGCGCGTCGTTGACGTTCTTGAACCGGTCCAGGTCGATGAGCAGCAGGGCGAGGCGCGTCGCGGGCTCTCCCCGGGCGGCGCGCTCCGCGTGCCGGTGCACCTGTTCGTTGACCTCCGCCAGCAGGGCCTTGCGGTTGGGTAGGCCGGTGAGCGGGTCGAGTGCGGCCAACTGATGCTGCTCCACGGTGAGCCGGGCCATCCGGTAGACCGCGAACAGCGGCACCAGCACCAGCGGCACCAGGGCGGCGCTGGCCCTGGCGGCGGTGACCAGCACCGGCGCGAGCAGCAGTAACGACCCGGTGGAGAGCAGCTCGAAGGGCAGGCCGTGCCACGCGTTGGGCCACCACCGCTCCCCGAAGCGCAGCCGCACCGCCGTGGTGACCAGCCCATAGTTGACGGCGAACCAGGCGACTCCGGCGCCGCCGATCGCGGCGATGTCGGTCCAGCCCAGCGCAGCGCCGTCGTAGATGCCGCCGGGGCCGAGCCGGGTGACCGCGTACGCCGCCGCCAGCGAGCAGGCGTACTGCCCCGCGTTGAAGGCCGTCCGCCAGGGCGCGTGCCGCATCCGGATCCCGGACACCACCACGGCGACCGCCTGCACCGCGACCGCGGGGCCGAGCCCCCAGCCGAGCAGGATCGCGAAGGTGAAGCAGGTCGAGGGGAAGACGGCCGAGGAGGACTGCCCCCGACCGGGCGGCAGGAAGGGCCGCGCGTCGCAGGCCACGGCGAGCACCGCCATCGTCCAGAACGCCGCCGGCAGGTCAGGCAGGGTCGAGACGAACGACACCAGCCCGCCGGCCGAGACGAGCACGGCCACCGCGAGTACGGCCGCGACGAAGGTGGAGAACTGCGCGGTACGCCCGGGCGGGACGAGGTTGCGCGGATCGGGCGACTCCATCACACCTCCCGGCACGAGACCGGCCCGTGGTCTCACGCGCCGTGCCCCAATGAAACGCCCCACCGCCCATCAACCCGGCGCGACAGTCACGAACCGGTCGTAGTCGTAATTAAGTTGGTATCCGGCACCGTGTCGTAAAGATCGTCACTCCTCGACCCGGGCCACCTGCCGGGCCGCCTCGGGGCCGGCGTCGAGGAGCACCCGGAAGCCCTCCTCGTCGAGCACGGGCACCTTCAGGCTCGCCGCCTTGTCCGCCTTGGAGCCGGGGTTGTCGCCCACCACCACGAAGCCGGTCTTCTTCGACACCGAGCCGCTGACCTTGCCACCCCGGGACTGGATCGCCTCCGCCGCCTGGTCCCGCGAGAAGCCGCCGAGGGTGCCGGTCACCACCACGGTCACCCCCTCCAGCGGACGTGGCCCCTCCTGCACCGCCTCCTCCGCCATGCGAACACCCGCCTCGGCCCACTTGCGGACCACCTCCCGGTGCCAGTCGACGGCGAACCACTCGCGGATGCTGGCGGCGATGGTCGGGCCGACACCGTCGACTGAGGAGAGTTCCTCCTCGGTCGCCCGGTCGACCGCCTCGATGGACCGGAAGTGCCGGGCCAACGCCTGCGCGGCGGTCGGCCCGACGTGCCGGATCGACAGGGCCACCAGCACCCGCCACAGGTCGCGTTCCCGGGCCGTGGCGAGATTGTCGAGCAGCTTGACGGCGTTGCTGCCGAGGCTGCCGTCCTTGTTGACGAAGAACGGCGCACGGGCCAGCCGCTCGGCGTCGAGCGAGAAGAGGTCACCCTCGTCGGTGATGATCTGCGCGTCGAGCAGCGCGGCGCCGCTCTTGTAGCCGAGTGCCTCGATGTCGAAGGCGCCCCGCCCGGCCAGGTGGAACACCCGCTCCCGCAGCTGCGCGGGGCAGCTGCGCGAGTTGGGGCACCGGATGTCGACGTCGCCCTCCTTGGCGGGCGCGAGCGGCGTCCCGCAGGCCGGGCAGGTGGTCGGCATGACGAACGGTCGGGCGTCCGGCGGACGCAGGTCGACCACCGGACCGAGCACCTCGGGGATCACGTCGCCGGCCTTGCGGATCACCACCGTGTCGCCGATCAGCACCCCTTTGCGCTCGACCTCGCGGGCGTTGTGCAGGGTCGCGTACTCGACGGTGGAGCCGGCCACCCGGACCGGCTGGAGCACCGCCCGGGGCGTGACCCGACCGGTCCGCCCGACCTCGACCTCGATGTCGAGCAGGGTGGTGTTGACCTCCTCCGGCGGGTACTTGAAGGCGATCGCCCAGCGTGGCGCCCGGCTGGTGGAACCCAGCCGGCCCTGGATGGGCACCGGGTCGACCTTCACCACCACGCCGTCGATCTCGTGCTCGACGTCGTGCCGGTGCGCCGCGTAGTGCGCGATGTAGTCCCGGACGCCGGCCAGGTCGGGCACCACCCGCCAGCGGTCGCTGGTGGGCAGCCCCCAGCCCTGCAACGCCGCGTACGACTCGGACTGGGTGGCCGGCTGGAAGCCGCGGCGGGCGCCGATGCCGTGCACCACCAGGCGCAGCGGGCGGGAAGCGGTGATCCGTGGATCCTTCTGCCGCAGGCTGCCGGCCGCGGCGTTGCGCGGGTTGGCGAAGGGTGCCTTGCCCTGCTCGACCAGACCGGCGTTGAGATCGGCGAAGGCGGTCACCGGAAAGTAGATCTCGCCCCGCACCTCGATGAACTCGGGGGCCGGTCCGAACTCCGCCGACTCGGTCAGCCGACCCGGCACGTCCCGGATGCTGCGTACGTTCGCGGTGACGTCCTCGCCGGTGCGGCCGTCGCCGCGGGTGGCCGCGCGGATCAGCCGGCCGCCCTCGTAGGTGAGGTTGATCGCCAGCCCGTCGACCTTCAGCTCGCACAGATAAGGTGCCGGACCACCGGCGTCCCGCTCGACCCGCTCCGCCCAGGCGGCCAGTTCCTCGTCGGCGAAGGCGTTGTCCAGCGACATCATCCGTTCGGCGTGCGCGACCGGGGTGAAGTCGGTGGAGAACGTGCCACCGACCCGCTGGGTCGGTGAATCCGGGGTGCGCAGCGCCGGGAACTCCGCCTCCAGCGCCTCCAGCTCGCGTAGTTGGCGGTCGAAGTCGGCGTCGGAGACGGTCGGGGCGTCGAGCACGTAGTAGCGGTACTGGTGCTCGGTCAGTTCCTGGCTGAGCGTGGTGTGCCGCTCCCGCGCCTGCGGCGTCGGCTCGGGACCGGCGGCCTCCTGCGCCGCATCGACCTGCTGGGGAACCGCTTCCTCGGACACCCTGCCGCCTCCGGACACCGCTGTCGACCTCCCGTGATCGTGCTACCCCCGCACGGTATCCCCCGGGTGGGACAACCGTGCGGCCAGCGCGGCGAGTTGATCGGCGTACTCGATCCGGCCGGCCCAGTCCGCCGGCCAACCGGCCATCCCGTTGGCCGCGCCGACGAAGGCTCCGGCGAGGGCGGCGATCGAGTCGGAGTCTCCGGCGCTCCGCGCGCCCCGGGCCAGCGCGTCGACCGGGGCGTCCGGGTGCCGGAGCGCGCAGTACAGGGCTGCCGTGAGCGCCTCCTCGGCGATCCAGCCCGCACCGGTGACGCGGCACGGATCGTCGCCGTCGTCCGGGGCGGCCAGGGCCGCGTCGAGTCGACCCAGCGCCAGGAGGCACTCGTCCCAACCGCGGGCGATGAACTCCTCCGGCGTCCGCTCGCCCGGCCGTTGCCACAGCTCACCGAGCCAGTCGGCCCGGTAGACCGTGCGCTGCTGCCGGGCCCGGGCGGTGAGCAGGCCGGGGAGGTCGGTCAACGGAGCGTCGCCGACGAGCAGCCGCACGGCGTACGCGGTCAGCTCGCTCGCCGCCAGCCCGGTCGGGTGTCCGTGGGTCAGGCCGGCCTGGAGCTGGGCCAGCCCGGCGAGGGTGTCCAGGTCGACGTCGAGCAGCCCGACCGGGGTGACCCGCATGTTCGCGCCACACCCCTTCGAGCCGGCCTCGGTGGCCTGCTGCCAGGGCCGGCCCCGGGACAGTTCGGCGCAGGCCCGCAGGCAGGTCATCCCCGGCGCGCGGTTGTTGTCCGGGCTGGCCGCCCAGTCCAGGAACCGGCGGCGCAGCAGCGGCTCCACCGCCTCGGCGGTGTACGCCGGCGCGTCGTGCAGCGCCCAACCCACCGCCAACGCCATCTGGGTGTCGTCGGTGACCAGCGCCGGGTCACCGTCCAGCTCACGCGGACCGGTGGACCCGTAGCGCCGGTCGATCTCGGCGACGGTGAGGAACTCGGTGGGCTTGCCGAGGGCGTCACCGAAGGCGAGCCCGAATAGCGAGCCGGCGACGCGCTGCGGCGCAGGGCTGATCATGACCGTGATGATGCCCGCCGCCGGCAAGTCCGCGCAGCACCCGGTCGGACCACCATTGTCGGCCTGCCGGTCCGGCCGAGGCCGGCACCGGCAGGCCGGGCGGTCAGTCCCAGCAGAGGCAGAAGGGGTGTCCGGCCGGGTCGGCGTAGACCCGGAAGCCCTCGCCCTCGCCGGGTAGCCGGCGGGCGCCCAGGGCCAGGGCCGCCTGCTCCGCCGCCTCGATGTCGTCGACCGTCACGTCGAGGTGGAACTGCTGGGGCCGCGCCGGATCCGGCCAGGCCGGCGGGCGCAGGTCGAGGGCCCGCTGGAAGGCCAGCCGGGGCTGGTGGCCGGGTGGCCCACCGAGCACCACCCACTCGTCATCGTCGGAGTTGTCCCCGATCAGCGGCAGGCCGAGCAGCTCCGCGTAGAAGCCGGCCAGCGCACGTGGGTCGGGGCAGTCGATCACCGTCGAACGCAGCTGTCCAATCATGGCGGGCATCGTGCCCGGTGGGTACGACGGAAAACCTCACTGCTCGGACAGCCGGCGGCCGGCGTCCCGACAGGCCGCGAGGACCGCCCGGACATATCCGGCGTCGGCACCGGCCAGGCCGCAGGCGGGAGTCACCACCACCTGCTCGGCGAGCCGGCGGCGCGGGAACCCGAGGCGGTCCCAGAGGGTGCGTACCCGGTCGGCCAGGTCGGCCGAGGTCGGTGCCCGACCGTTCGGCGTCGTCGGCGCAGCACCGGCCAGCAGCCCGAACCCGGCGTCGAGCGCCTCACCGAGCGGGTCGAGGTCGGTGAGCAGGCTCAGGTCGAGCGCGACACCGACCGCTCCGGCGGAGCGGAGCAGCTCCAGCGGCACGTCCGGGGCGCAGCAGTGCACCACGGTCGGCACCCCGACCGCGTCGATCACCGCGCTCAGCAACGCGCGGGCGTCGCCCGACTCCACCGCCCGGTAGGCACCGAGGCCACTCTCGGTGGGAACGCGGCCGGCCAGCACCGCCGGCAGGCCCGGCTCGTCCAGTTGCAGCAGCACCGAGGCGCGCGGCAGCCGACGGGTCACCGCCTCAACGTGGTCGCGCAGCCCTTCGGCCAGCGAGCCGGCCAGGTCCCGCAGCGCGCCGGGGTCGCGCAGCATCCGACCGCCGATCGGCAGCTCGATCGAGGCGGCCAGGGTCAGCGGTCCGGCCGCCTGGATCTTGAGTGGGCCGGCGTACTCCTCGGCCTGCTCGGCGAGCTGGTCCAGGTCGCGTTCCATCAGGTCGCGGGCCCGGCGCAGGTCGCGGCCGGGGCGCGGAGCCACCCGCCACCGCGCCGCGTACAGCTCGATCGGCAACTCCACCAGCAGACCGCCGGTGCGCCCGATCAGGTCCGCACCCGGCCCCCGGGCCGGCAACTCCGGCAGATGAGGCAGGGCGGGCAGCTCACCGAGGACGATCCGCTGCGCCTCGGCGACGTCGGTCCCCGGCAACGACCCCACACCCGTCGCCGCACCCACCGTCCACGGCAACCCTAGATCACTCACCGCCGCAGCCTACCCGCGAACACCTCAGCCACCTGTTGATCAAGAAGTTCTGGTCACGATTCCGGCGTGCGGCTGATGCAAACTTCTTGATCAACGCCCAGAGATGGCGGTCAGTCGGTGATGGTGGCGGAGCCGAGGACGATGTCGCCGGCCGGGTCGGGGCGGTAGGCGACGATGGCCTGGCCGGCGGCGACGCCGCGCACCGGGTGGCGCAGGTCGGCGTGCAGGGTGTCGCCGGCCACCGTGACGGCGGCGGGCACCACGACGCCGTGGGCGCGTAGCTGCACCTCGCACTCGATCGGGCCCTCGGGTCGCGGGCCACCGGTCCAGACCGGGCGGGTGGCGTTGACCTCGGAGACCTCAAGCACCTCCGCCGGGCCGACGGTGACGGTGTTCGTCGTCGGCGTGATGGAGAGCACGTAGCGGGGCCGGCCGTCCGGGGCGGGCCGGTCCAGGTGCAGCCCGCGCCGCTGGCCGACGGTGTACGCGTACGCGCCGGCGTGCCGCCCCACCACCGCACCGGTGGTGGCGTCGACCACGTCGCCGGGCGTCTCACCGAGGCGCTGGGCCAGGAAACCCCGGGTGTCTCCGTCGGCGATGAAGCAGATGTCGTGCGAGTCCGGCTTGTCGGCGACGGCGAGCCCGCGCTCGGCGGCCTCCTGCCGGACCTGCGCCTTCGTCGAGTCGCCCAGCGGAAACATCGAGCGGTCCAGCTGCTCACGGGTGAGCACGGCCAGCACGTACGACTGGTCCTTGGCCGCGTCGACACTGCGGCGCAGCAGGCCGTCGGGGCCGAGCCGGGCGTGGTGACCGGTGACCACCGCGTCAAACCCCAGGGCCACCGCCCGGTCCAGCACCGCGGCGAACTTGATCTTCTCGTTGCAGCGCAGGCACGGGTTCGGGGTACGCCCCGCCGCGTACTCGGCGACGAAGTCGTCGACCACGTCGGCGTGGAAGCGGTCGGCCATGTCCCACACGTAGAACGGAATCCCGAGCACGTCGGCGGCCCGCCGGGCGTCCCGCGAGTCCTCCAGCGTGCAGCAGCCCCGGGCCCCCGTGCGGTAGGTCTGCGGGTTGCGCGCCAACGCCAGGTGCACGCCGGTCACGTCATGCCCGGCCTGCACCGCCCGCGCCGCCGCCACGGCGGAATCCACACCGCCGGACATCGCCGCCAACACCCTCACCCGGACCACTCTCCCTTCCCACCGAGCCTATCCCCGCCCGGCACCGGCTCAACGGGGCGTACGCGGAGCCGCCGCCCGCCGGGCCCGTTCCACGGCCCCCGGTAGGGCGGCGATGAGCGCGTCGACATCGGCCGTGGTGCTGGTGTGGCCGAGGGAGAAGCGCAGCGACGAGCGGGCCCGGTCGTCGTCCGCGCCCATCGCCAGCAGCACGTGGGAGGGCTGCGCCACTCCCGCCGAGCACGCCGAGCCGGTCGAACAGGCGATGCCCTGGGCGTCCAGCAGGAGCAGCAGCGCGTCCCCCTCGCAGCCGGGAAAGGAGAAGTGCGCGTTGCCGGGCAGCCGGTCGGTCGGGTCGCCGTTGAAGACCACCTCGGGGACCGCCTGACGGACCCGCCGCACCAGGTCGTCACGGAGCGCGGCCAACCCGGCCGCGTACTCCTGCTGGCCCTTGACGGCCGCTTCGACGGCGACCGCGAAGGCGACGATGCCGGCCGCGTCGAGGGTGCCGGAACGCACGTCCCGTTCCTGTCCACCACCGTGCAGCAGCGGTACCGCCGCCACGTCCCGGCCGAGCAGCAACGCGCCGACGCCGACCGGGCCGCCGAGCTTGTGACCGGTCACGGTGAGCGCGGCGACGCCGCTGGCGGCGAAGTCGACGGGTACCTGCCCGACCGCCTGGATGGCGTCGGTGTGGAACGGCACCCCGTACTCGGCGGCCACGGCGGCCAGCTCGGCGATCCGCTGGACGGTGCCGACCTCGTTGTTGGCCCACATGGCGGTGACCAGCGCCGCCCGGTCGCCGTGTTCGGCCAGCTCGGTGCGGAGTACGTCCGGGTGCAACCGGCCGGACCCGTCGACGGACAGCCAGCCCACCTCGGCGCCTTCGTGCCGGTCCAGCCACTGCACCGCGTCGAGGACGGCGTGGTGTTCGACGGCACTGGAGATCACCCGGCGCCGCCCGGCCTCGGCGGCCCGACGCGCCCAGAAGATGCCCTTCACCGCGAGGTTGTCACTCTCGGTACCACCACCGGTGAAGATCACCTCGGACGGCCGGGCCCCGAGTACGGCGGCCACCCGCTCCCGCGACTCCTCCACCCGCCGACGGGCGCGCCGGCCGGACGCGTGCAGGGAAGACGCGTTGCCGACCTCGCGGGCGGTCGCGACGTACGCCTCCAATGCCTCGTCGAGCATCGGAGTGGTCGCGGCATGATCCAGGTAAGCCATCACGATTCAGCCTAACGACCACTCCGGTGCCGACCGCAGACCGGATTGCCTGACGGGACGTCAGACCGGTGACGCGGTCACCACGATGTTGTCCCGGTAGCGGCGAGCCTCGGCGTCGAACGGCCCACCACAGGTGATCAGCGTCAGCCGGGGACGCCCGTCGCGGGCGAAGTACCGCTCCAGTGGAATCTTCGTCTTGTCGTACTCCTCCCGGGCCACCACCCGGTAGGTCCGCTCGGTCCCGTCTTCACCGGTGGCCGTGACGGTGTCCCCCGGTGCCAGTTCCCGCAGCCGGTAGAAGGCACCCTTGCCCTGATCGGCGCTGTCGACGTGTCCGGCGATCACCACCGAGCCGGACTCGGCCTCCAGCCCGGGGCCGTAGCGGTACCAGCCGATCTCGTCGACGCTGGGCGGCACGTCGAACTCCTGGGTGCGCTCGTCGACGCCGACCGGGTCGACCCGCGCGGTGACCCCGATCGCGGGGATGCGCAACCGGACCGGGCGCACCGGTTCGGCGTCGTCCGGCAGCGCGCCGGGGGCCACCGCCACGGCCGGTCCGGTGCGCACCGCAGTGGGGCTGGCCAGGGCGGCGGCCTGCTCGGTGCCGACGCTTCCCGCCGGCCGGGACACGACCGCCACCACCGCCGCGACGGCGAGCGCGGCGGCGCCGGCGGCCACCGCCGCCAGCGCCGCACGGTTGCCGACGGTCACCGGCGACCCGACCGGACGACAGCCGCCCGCGCCCCACCCGCGACCAGCAGCAGGAGCCCGGTGCCCGCCAGGGCGTACCACCAGGTGCCGAGACCGGTGTCGGCCTGCCCGCCGGTGCCGCTCGGCACGCCGGACGGCGCCGAGTGCAGGCCGTCGATGGTCTGCGCGACGACGGAGAGGTTCTCCGCCTCGGCGGAGCCGATGGCGTAGACGATCGTCGCCGTGCCCTCGCGCAGGTTGAGGTCGGCCGGACCGATCACCACGGTGTCGGTGCCGGCGAGCACCACGTCCGCCGAGACGCTGCCGGCGTCCACGTCACCCTTCGCCTCGTTCGGGTTGGTCAGGCCCTCGAAGACCGGGCTGCCGCCGGCCCGCACGTCCACGGCCGGCGCGGCGGCGGTGTGCCGGACGATCAGCCGGGCCTTGCCGGCGTCGACCTTCGCGGTGTCGTTGACGAAGGGGGTGATGGTCGGCTCGCCGCCGGCGTTGAGGTGGGCGGCGATGCTGATGTTCGCCCCACCGGGCACCTCGGCGTCGTCGGCGGTGAGGATGGCGTCGCCGATCGGCTCGCCCGGCCTGGTCAGCGCGAGGTCGTACTGCCCCTCGGGCAGGTCCAGCGGACCGGCCACGTCACCGGGCTCGAAGTTCTCCAGGGTCTTCTCCCCGTTGACGTAGACGTCGACCGGGGTGTCCGGGATGCCGTGCACGACGGAGACCTTCGAGTCGGCGGCGTACGCCGGGGTCGCCGTCGCGATGCCGGCGCCGACGAAGGTCAGCGCGGCGACCGCGCCACCGGCGGCGACGCGACGAAGGTACGCGAACTGCATGTCTGCCTCCTGATGTTTCGTGCCACTTCGTCATGCTTGCTGTGCACCCCGAGTTACGCCGACAGCTCGCCGCCCGGATGCGGGCGGCGGCGACTTTCTTTTTGCGGCGGCAACCGCATCCGGCGGGCACCGTCCCGACGTAGTGAGGTCGACAGGACGCTGGGCTGACAGAGGGGACGGCGCCGGTGCGAGCTACAGTCGGGCATGCCCCCAACCAGGCGAACCGTCCCGTGACCGGGATCCGGCAGCAACCGGGCACACCCGAGGACGAGCTGGCCCGCCGTTTCCGGGCCGGCGACGAGCTGGCGCTGCGTGAGGCGTACGACCGTTACGGTCGGGCGGTTCTCCACCTGGCCACCAGCACGCTTGTCAACCGCAGCGACGCGGAGGACGCGACCCAGGCCACGTTCGTCGCCGCCTGGCTCGGCCGGGAGACCTTCGACCCGGCGAAGGGCTCACTCGTCGGCTGGTTGCTCGGCATCGGCCGGCGCAAGGTGATCGACCGGCTCAGGTCCGCCGCCCGGGAGAACCGGGTGGTCGACACCGTGCGCCAACTGCCCGAGCCGGCGCCCGCCGGCAGTGACCCGGACACCGTGGTCGACCGGCTGGTGGTCGCCGACGAACTGGCGCGGCTGCCGGACGAACAGCGACGCATGCTGGAATTGGCCTTCTTCGACGACCTGACCCACCAGCAGATCGCGACGATGACCGGAGTGCCGCTCGGCACGGTCAAGAGTCACATCCGGCGGGGCATGGCGAGTCTGAAGCGCAGATGGGAGGTGGACGGTGCAGCACCTGGAGCACGACCGGCTGGTATTTCTGGCGCTCGGTGAGAGTGAGGTGGACGTCTCCGACCGCACCCATCTCGACGCCTGCCCGCACTGCCGGGCCGAGTTGGACAGCCTGCGCCACGTCGCCGGTCTCAGTGCCGCCGGTCAGGAACTGCGTGATCTGCCCGACCCGCCGGAGCACGTCTGGCAGGGCATCATGGCCGAGATCACGGCGGCGGAGGAACTGCCCCGCCTCGCCGACCGGCAGCGGCCGGGCGGGACCGACCCGGTCACCACCGACACTGCGCCGGCACCTCGCCGATCACGACGCGGACGCTGGTCCCGGCTCGCCACCACGGCGGTCACGGCGGTCGCCGCCGCCACCGTCGCGGTGATCGGCACCGCCGCCGTGCTGCGCGACGGTACGCCCGCCGAGCCGACGGTGCTGGCCAGCGCTCCCCTGGCGGCGTACGGTTCGACTCCGCCGACGGCCCGGGGTGACGCGCGGGTGCTGGGCAGCGGCGAGTTGCATCTGCACGTGGCGAATCTCCCGGCCGTACCGGGGTACTACGAGGTCTGGCTCATCAACCCGCGGAACATGGAGATGTTCTCGGTCGGTGTGCTCGGCGACGGCTCCGACGTGCTGCTGCCGTTGCCGCCGAACGTGGACCTGGGGCAGTACTCGGTCGTCGACGTCTCGGCCGAGCAGTTCGACAACAACACCGCCCACTCCGGCGACAGCCTCCTGCGGGGCTCCCTGACGGGCTGATCGGCGGGCCGGTTCAGCTCCCCGGCCCGCCGATCAGCTCCCTCCTGCCACCGACGACACAGCCGCCGCCCGCAGTCGCGGGCGGCGGCTGTGTCGGGTACGACTCACTTGCGCTTGCGGATCTCCTCGGCCGCCTGCGGCACGATCTTGAACAGGTCACCGACCACGCCGAAGTCGGCCAGTTCGAAGATCGGCGCCTCGCCGTCCTTGTTGACCGCGACGATCGTCTTCGAGGTCTGCATGCCGGCCCGGTGCTGGATCGCACCGGAGATGCCCAGCGCGACGTAGAGCTGCGGGGAGACCGTCTTGCCGGTCTGGCCCACCTGGAACTGGTGCGGGTAGAAGCCGGAGTCGACCGCGGCCCGGGAGGCGCCGACGGCACCGCCGAGCAGGTCGGCCAGCTCCTCGACCAGCTTGAAGTTGTCCGCGTTGCCGACACCGCGACCGCCGGAGACGACCACGCCGGCCTCGGTCAGCTCGGGGCGGGAACCCTTCTGCTCGGCCACCCGGTCGACGACCTTGGCCAGCTTGTCGCTGTCGGTGACCGCGACGGTGAGCTGCTCGACCGCGGCGCTGGCCGCGGCCGGCGTCGGGTTCACCGAGTTCGGCCGGACGGTGACCAGCGGCAGCCCTCGGGTGACCTTGGACTTCACGATCGTCGACCCGGCGAAGGCCACCTGGGTGGCGGTGCCGTCGGCGGCCAGGCCCACCACGTCGGTCAGGATGCCGTTGTCCAGCTTGACCGCCAGCCGGGCGGCGATCTCCTTGCCCTCCTGGGAGGAGGCGAGCAGCACGGCGGCCGGCTGCACCCGCTTGACCAGCTCGGCGACCACGGTGGCCTTCGGCGCCACCAGGTAGCCGTCGATCTCGTCACCCTCGGCCGCGTAGATCTTCTCCGCGCCGTACTCGCCCAGTTTGCCGGCGAGGGCCTCGGCCGCACCGGTGCCGCCGAGCACCACCGCCGACGGGGTGCCCAGCTCCCGGGCGAGGGTGAGCATCTCCAGGGTGACCTTCTTGACGCCGAACTCCGCGGTGGCTTCGACGACGACGAGAACCTCAGACATGTCCCACACCCCTCACACGAACTTCTCGGTGGCGAGGAACTCGACGAGCTGCGTGCCGCCGGAGCCCTCATCGGTGACCTTGACGCCACCCGAACGCGGCGGGCGCTTGCTGTGCTCCACCACGGCGCTTGTCGCCCCGTCGAAGCCGACCTCGTTCGCGGCCACGCCCAGGTCGGCCAGGGCGAGCGTCTGCACCGGCTTCTTCTTGGCGGCCATGATGCCCTTGAACGACGGGTACCGGGGCTCGTTGATGGTGTCCCACACGGAGACGATGGCCGGGGTCGAGGCGGTGACCACCTCGTAGCCCTCCTCGGTCTGCCGCTCCACGGTGAGCGTGGCCCCGTCGACGGTGAGCTTGCGCGCACCGGTCAGCGCCGCGATCCCCAGCCGCTCGGCGAGCATGTGCGGCATCACCTGCACCCGCCCGTCGGTCGACTCCGAGCCGCAGAGCACCAGGTCGGCGTTGAGCTGCCCCAGTGCGGCGGCGAGCACCTTCGAGGTGGCGACGGCGCAGGAGCCGTGCAGGGCGTCGTCCACCACGTGCACCGCCTTGTCCGGGCCCATCGACAGCGCCTTGCGGATCGACTCGGTCGCCCGGTCCGGACCCATGGTCAGGATGGTCACCTCGCCGCCGTGCGCCTCCTTGATCTTCAACGCCTCCTCGATGGCGTACTCGTCCATCTCGTTTATGACGTTGTTCGCCGAACCGCGGTCGACAGTGTTGTCGTCAGTACGCAGGTTGCGGTCCGCGCCCGAATCGGGCACCTGCTTGACGAGTACGACGATGTTCATCGCGCTTCGACGACCCTCCTGCTGTGGTTATGTGATCTTTTCGCCCCAGATCTGGGCGCAGCCTCGCGCGTGCGGTGCCGTCCGGTCAACCATGGGCTGTTGTGCGGTTGCCCACGGCGCCATGTTACCTGTCAGTAGCATCGGCGCCCAGCACGCCCCTGATCCGTTCGATGACCTCGGCCTCAGCTGGGCTGATCCCATCATGGGCACGGGCCGTACGATCGGCCGCCGCCAGCACCACCGCGCGGTAGACCGGCACGTCCTGCGGCACCTTCTCGGTCAGGATCTCGATCCCCCGGCGCAGCGCCGGCAGCACCACCGACTCCACCTCGAGCGCCGAGTCACGCGGCAGTTTCGGTAGCGGCCCGCTGGTCAACGCCTCCTTCACCACTCCGCTGGCGCCGGCCATCGCCCCGGAGGCGGCGAAGCTCTCCCGGAACAGCGCGAGCACCCCCGGGTCGGCGTTCGAGACCATGAGCACCGCGCCGAAGGCGCCCGTCTTCAGCGTCATCTTCTCGTCGTCCGTCAGCCGCTGGCTCATGATCACGGAGTGTAGACGTACGGCGTGGTGGTGGTGACCGCGACGAGCCCGAGTCGCTCCAGCACCGGACGACTCTCGTCCGACGCGTCGACCTGCACCAACGTGCGGCCCCGCGCACCGGCCAGTCGGGCCCGGTAGGTGACCAGCGCGCGGTAGATGCCCTGACGCCGCCACCGCGGCAGCGTCGAGCCGCCCCAGAGCGTCGCGAACGTGCTGTCGACCGGGTACCGCACCCACCCGGCGCTCACCATCGTCTCGTCCGCCTCGGCCACCACGACCGTGATGGACTGCGGATCGGCGGCGATCTCCCGTTCCAGCCCGTCGGCCAGGTCGGACAGGTCACGCCCCCACACCTGCGACTTCAGCTCCGCGATCCGGTCCAGCTCCGCGCGCCCGGTCACCTCACGCAGGCGTACGCCCTCGGGCACCACCGGCAGCGCGGAGGCCAGCGGGGCGACCGGACCGATCACCACGGTCTCCTGATCTTCCGGCACGAATCCGGCGGCGCGCAGCCGCTGCGGCAGGTCGGCCGGCTCGTCGTGGCCGTGCAGCTTCCACTCGACCGGCTCACCCCGCTCGCGGAACACGGCCACCTGCCGGACGATCAGCTCGTCGAGACCGGCGCCGGTCAACCCACCGAGGTCGCGATAGGTCACCAGGCCCCGCTGGTCCAGGCCGCGCACCCGGAACACCGGACCGTCCGACTCCACCACCACGCCGTCGGGCACCGGGTCGGGCAGGCCCGGCCGCAACTGGGTGTCGTACGCCGCCCGCAGCGTGCTCGCGTCAAGATCCGTCATGCTCCCAACCTATTCCCGCCGGGAATCGGATAATCACTCTCGTGTGGCAGATGATCAGGAACTGGTTCGATCCGCAGGAGTTGCGTTCGGTGGGAACCACCCCCGACTACCGCTTCTCGCTGGCCAACGAGCGCACCTTCCTGGCCTGGCTGCGTACCGGGCTGGCGCTGATCGCCGGCGGGCTGGCCGCCGCGCAGTTCCTGCCGACCCTGTCCCTGGTCCACCTGCGCGAGGCGATCGCCGTGGCGTTGCTGCTGCTCGGCGGCGTGGTGGCGATCCGGGCCGTCGACCACTGGGCCCGCACCGAGCGGGCCATCCGGCTCGGCGAGGAGCTGCCCGCGTCCCGCTTCCCGGCCGTCCTCGCGCTGACCGTCGGCCTCGGCGCGCTGTCCCTGGTGGTGGCGGTGCTGGCCGGCGCGATACGCGGATGAGCACCGTTCGCGACCCGGGCCTGCAACCCGAACGCACCCGGCTTGCCTGGCGGCGCACCCTGCTCACGCTGACCGTCGTGGCGCTGCTGACCGTCCGCCTCGCGCTCACCGGCGGACCGGTCGGAGCCGGGTTGGCGGCGCTGACCATCCTCGGCTGGGGTGTGGTCGTCACGCTCTGTTGGCGACGGGCCACCGGAAGCGGCATACCCCCGACCGGCGGTCGGCTTTTCGCCCTGGTAGGGCTGGCCGCCGCCGGATTCGCACTCCTCGGAGCGCTGTTGGTGCTGCGCGGGCTGTGACCGCTGTGCGCGGTAGGTAATGATGGTTACATGGCCCGGCTGTACATTCTCCTCTTCCTGGTGCAGATCGTCCTCGCCGTCTGCGCCCTGATCAGCTGCCTCTCCGCCGAGGAGGACGGCATCCGCCACCTCCCCCGGATCGCCTGGCTGCTGATCATCCTGTTCTTCCCGCTGGTCGGCTCGATCGCCTGGTTCGTCGCCGGCCGGGAGCGCAAACCTGTCGGCGGGTCGACGTCCTGGGCTCCGGGGGCACGCCCGGCCGAACGCCACCGACCCGTCGCACCCGACGACGACCCGGAGTTCCTCCGCTCGATCGAGGAGCGCCCCCGCCGGGAGGATCAGGAACTCTTCCGCCGTTGGGAGGAGGACCTGCGCAAACGCGAGGACGACCTGCGCAAGCGTGAGGGCGAGCCGCCGCGCGAGGAACCCCGCCCCGAGGTGTAGCCGCCGGGGCGGGATCCGCGGTTTCAGGCCAGGTTCGAGGAGCGGGGGTACGCGTCGGCCGGATCGGTGAGCACGTTGACCAGGTACGGCACCCCGGCGTCGAAGGCCCGTTGCAGGGCCGGACCGAGTTCGGCGGCCTTGGCGACCGTTTCGCCCGCCCCGCCGAGCGCGCCGACCACCTGGTCGTAGCGCAGCTCCGGTTGCAGGTCGGCGGCCACGTCGTAGCCGTACATCGCCCGCATCGGGTGCTTCTCCAGGCCCCAGATGCCGTTGTTGCCGACCACGATGACCACCGGCAGTTTCTGCCGGGCCAGGGACTCCACGTCCATCAGCGAGAAACCGGCGGCGCCGTCGCCCATCAGCACGCAGACCTGCCGGTCCGGGTGGGTGACCCGGGCACCCATCGCGTACCCCATGCCGGTGCCGAGGCAGCCGTACGGGCCGGGGTCGAGCCAGGTGCCGGGCTGGGCCGGCTCCAGGTACCGCCCCGCGTACGAGACGAAGTCGCCGCCGTCGCCGATGGTGACCGCGTCCCGGGCGAGCACCTTGCGCAGCTCGCCGTAGATCCGGGCCGGGCGGATCGGGTCGGTCTCGGCCGCCATCTCCTCGGCGTCGCGGGCCTTCGCCGCGTCCTCGGCGGTCCGCAGCTGGGCGACCCAGTCGTCGTGGTCGACCCGGTCGCCGGAGTGCTCGGCCAGGGCGGTGAGGATGCCGCGCAGGTCACCGGCGGGTGCGGCGGCGGGTTGGACGTGACCGGCGCGCTGGCTGGGCGCGTCGACGATGTGCACCACCTGGGCCTCGCCGAAGTCGCCGAAGGAGAGCCGGAAGTCCAACGGGGTGCCGATCACCACGACCACGTCGGCGTTGGACAGGGCCACCCGCCGGGCCTTGGCGAAGGCCAGCGGGTGCTCCGGTGGCAGGGCGCCGCGGCCCATGCCGTTGGTGAACACCGGAACGGTGAGCGCCTCGGCCGCCGCCCGCAACTCGTCGACCGCGTCACCGGTCCAGACGTCCGAGCCGGCGATGATCACCGGACGGGCCGCGCCGGCGATCAGCGCGGCGGCGCGGGCCACCTCGTCGGGGTCGGCTTCGAGCGGGCTGAGCTGCGGGCCGGCCGGCAGCTCGGCGTCGCCGACCGAGAAGACCGCCTCCAGCGGGAAGTCGAGGAACACCGGCCCCCGGTGCGGGGTGAGGGCGGTGGTCAGCGCTGCGGCCACCGCTCGTGGGATGTCGTCGGCGCTGAACACCGTCTCGGCGTGCTTGGTGACCGGGGCGACCAGCGGAAGGTGGTCCATCTCCTGGAGGCTGCCGGAGCCCCAGCGGAACTGCGGCGCCCGGCCGCCCAGCACGAGCACCGGCGAGGCGTTGAAGAAGGCGCTGGTCAGACCGGAGATGCCGTTGGTCACGCCGGGGCCGGCGGTGAGTACGGCCAGCCCGGGGCGGCGCTGGAGCTTCGCCACCGCCTCGGCGGCGAAGACGGCGGACTGCTCGTGCCGCACGTCGTAGATCGGGAAGTCGGTCTTGTGCGCGGCATCGTAGAGCGGGAACACGTGTCCGCCGGAGAGGGTGAACATCTCCCGCACCCCGTACGCGCGCAGCGCCGCGAGGGCGAGCTCCCCGCCGTGGCCTTCGATCCGCTCCGTCATTCCCACTCCTTCTCGTCGCCTGACCGGAGTCACACGCTACTGGCCGGTAGGGAGAATGTGAACCATTCTCGGCACGCTCAGCGTCCGGTGAAGTCCGGCTTCCGCTTCGCCACGAAGGCCGCCATCCCCTCGCGTCGGTCGTCGGTGGCGAACAGCGCCGCGAAGAGCTGGCTCTCCCAGGCCAGACCCGAGTGCAGATCCATCTCCAGACCACCGTCGACGGCCAGCTTGGCCGCCCGTAGCGCCTGCACCGGACCGGTGAGGTACGGCCGCACCATCGCGACCGCGGTGTCGTACACCTCGGCCGCCGGGGCGACCCGGTCGGCCAGACCGATCCGCAGTGCCTCCGGCGCGTCCACCATCCGCCCCGACATGATCAGATCCTTGGCCCGGGCCGGCCCGACCAGCCGGGCCAGCCGCTGGGTGCCCCCGGCGCCGGGGATGATGCCCAGCTTGATCTCGGGCTGGCCGAGCTTGGCGTCCTCGGCCACCACCCGCCAGTCACAGGCCAGCGCCAGCTCACAGCCGCCGCCCAGCGCGTAACCGGTGATCGCGGCGACCACGGGCTTGGGGATCCGGGCGATCGCGCCGAGCGCGCTCGACAGGTCGGCGGCCCGCGCGGCCATGTCCACGTAGGACATGTCCGCCATCTCCTTGATGTCCGCACCGGCAGCGAAGACCTTCTCGCCGCCGTACACGATGACCGCGCGGACGTCGTGGTCGGCGGTGGCCGCGATCGCGGCGGCGCGCAACTCCTCCTGCACCTGGGTGTTGAGAGCGTTCATCGGCGGCCGCTCCAGCCGGATGGTGCCGATGCCGTCCCGGGTCTCCAGCCGCACGAACTCGCCCACGCTGAGCCTCACTTCCTCGTCGAAGTCGCGTGCCAACCTTACGACCCGGCTCGTTGGGGTAAGTAGTCTGGTGCCAGCCCCGTCGGTCGGGAGTCGCACGATGAACCCTCGTCACCCTGAGCCCCGCACTGGCCGTGCCGCGACGCCGTCGCCACACCCGGGCCGGCCGCACGGGCCGGGTGAACGGCGCGCCGTGGTCACCTACTACGACGACCGAGCGGTCCGGGTCACCTCGGCCGCGGTCACCGTCGAGGGCCGGGTCTACCCACTGGCCGAGATCAGCGAGATCTGGCACCAGCACGGCACCCGCTCCTGGCGGGTGCTGGCCGGTCGGGGCGCCATCGGCGCCGCGCTCGTCGCCCCGCTGGTGGCCGCCGCCGCCGGAGTCGCGCTGGCCATCCGGCTGGACCGGTCGGCAACCGTCACGATCGCCATCGTCGGGGCGTCCGTGCTGGTCGGGCTGGCGGTCGGGCCGGTCGCCGACTTCCTCTTCGAACACCTCGACCGCTCCTACGCCCGGGGCAGCCGGCAGCGGGAGGTCTGGATCCGCTGGCGAGGCCGCCCGGTGCAACTGCTGCGCACCCCGGACGCGCTGCGCTTCGGGCAGATCTACCGGGCCGTGCAACGCGCCATGGAGGTCGGCCGACCGATACCACCCCGTCGACGCTGAGCGCTCAGCCGACTACTGAAGGTTGCCCGGTGGTGTTTAGGCTTAGTGATGGCCCTCTATTACCGGGACGACGCGGTGCAGGTGACCTCCGAGGCGATCCGGGCCGGTGGACAGGTCATCCCGATCGCCGAGGTCACCTACGTCTGGCACGCGAAGGGGCGTACCACCCTCGCCGTACGTGGTCGGGTGCTCGGCCGGGGCGTGCTGGTCCTGCTGCTGTCGCTGCCTCCCCTGGTGGGCCTGATCTGTGTGCTGTCGCTGGCCTGGTCAGCCCAGGACCGGGGCGAGTGGCTGCCGGCGCTGATCGTGCTCGCCGCCTGCGTCATCGTGCCGCTCGCCTTCGTCCCGTTCCTGGAGATACCGCTCGGTTGGCTGGACCGCTCGTACGAGCGCGGTAACCGGGTGCTGGAACTGTGGGTGCAGTACCGGCGGCAGGAGGTTCTGGTGCTGCGCACGCCGGACGCGCTGCGGTTCGGCCAGATCTACCGCGCGGTGCAACGCGCCGTCGAGCAGCAGAGCGACGGGTGAGACCGTCGTCGGGCGGTGGTGGCCCGCCCGACGCACACTTGAACGCATGGCACTCCCCCTTCCCCGGCCGACCGCGGTCCTCGGTCTCACCCGTTCCGCCCTCGACCAGGCCGCGTCCTTCGCCGCCATCCCGGCCCGCGCGTTCGCGGTGCTCGACGAGGTGGAGGCGCTGCTGGCCCGGATCAACGGCGTGGTGGACCGGGTCGAGCGGACCCTGGACCGGACCGACCAGATGGTCACCGACGCCGAGGTGGCGGTCCGTGAGGTCGCGGTGATCAGCGCCGCCGCCACCGCCGCCGTGGACAACGCCACCGAGGTCGCCGCGGCGGCGGCCGTGGTCGTGGAGTCAGCAGGTTCGGTGGCCGGGCGGGCCGCCGAGACCGTGGGTACGGCGGCGGAGGCCGCCGCCACCGCCGCCGAACTGCTGAAGGCGTACGAGCCGGCGCTGCGCCGGGCCGCCCCGATGGCCACCCACTTCGTCGAGCAGCTCAGCCACGAGGAGGTGACCGCGGCGGTCCGGCTGGTCGACGAGTTGCCGAAGCTACGGCAGCACCTGACCGCCGACGTCCTGCCGATCCTGGCCACCCTGGACCGGGTCGGCCCGGACCTGCACGACCTGCTCGACGTCACCCGGGACCTCAAGCTCGCGGTGGCGGGTATCCCCGGGCTGTCGATGCTGCGCCGGCGGGGCGAGAAGCTCAACGACGACGCCGGCTGACCTCCCGACCCGCGCTCCAGCTGACGGTCCGCAAGGTCAACGCCCGGCGGGCCGGCTGATCGGCCCGCGGACCGCCCGGCGGGCCGGACGGTCGGCCGGGCGGTCAGCAGTCGCAGGTGGCGACGGTTCGCGGGGCGGTCAGGTCGTCGACCGGCCGGTGGGTGAATCCGGTGGCGGTCGCCACGGGCAGACCCTCCCGCACCCAGTACTCGTAGCCACCGCGCATCTCCTTGACCCGGTAGCCGAGCCGGGCGAACTCCAGCGCCGCCCGGGTGGCGCCGTCGCAGCCGGGGCCCCAGCAGTAGGTGACCACGAAGGCGTCGGGTGGCACCGCGTCGGCGGCCCGCGCGGCGATCAGGTCGGTGGGCAGGTGCACGGCGCCGGGCAGGTGGCCCTGCGCCCAGGCCGCGTCACCGCGCGAGTCGACCACGACCAGGCCGGGCAGTTCCGCGGTCAGGTCGTGGTGCACGTCGGCCACGTCCGTCTCGAAGCGCAGTCGGGCGAGGAAGTGGGCGACGGCGGTGGACGGATCGGCGGCCGGTACGGCGAAGGTTCGAGTCATGTGATCGATCGTCGACCGGTGCCGACCGCCGGGCGAGTGGCGGTCACGCCGTCCTGCGCTAACATCCGGCCATGACGCCGGTCGACCGCAGTGTGGCTGTGCTCGCGTACCCCGGGATGTCGGGTTTCGAGACCGGGATCGTCACCGAGGTCTTCGGGCTGCCCCGGCCGGAGCTCGACGTGCCCTGGTACGACCTGCGGCTGTGCGCCGAGCGACCGGGTCCCGTGCCGCTGCTCGGCGGCGCCAACCTGCACAGCCCGTACGGCCTCGACGTGCTGGCCGCCGCCGCGACCGTCATCGTCGCCGGCGTACCCGACGTGCACGGCACACCGTCGCCGGAACTCGTCGCGGCCCTGCGCCGGGCGCACCGGGCCGGGGCGCGGCTGCTGTCCATCTGTTCGGGCGCCTTCGCGCTGGCCGGTGCCGGCCTGCTCGACGGTCGACGGGCCGCCACCCACTGGCGGTACGCGGACCTGCTGGCCCGCCGGTACCCGAGGGTCACGGTCGACCCCGACGTGCTCTACCTCGACGACGGGGACATCCTCACCAGTGCCGGCAGCGCCGCCGGCCTCGACCTGTGCGTGCACGTGGTACGACGTGACCACGGCTCGGTCGTGGCCAACGCGGTGGCCCGACGGCTGGTGATCCCACCGCACCGCGACGGCGGACAGGCGCAGTTCGTCGAGGCACCGGTCGCCGTGGACCCGGACGACGACCGGATCGCCGGCAGCATCGACTGGGCCCTGGCCCATCTGGCGGAGCCGCTCACGGTGGCCCGGCTGGCCGGGCAGGCCCACATGTCCACCCGCACCTACCTGCGGCACTTCGCGAGAGCCACCGGCACCAGCCCCATCCGGTGGCTGGTCGAGCAACGCATCCGGGCCAGCCTGGCGCTGCTGGAAACCACCGACGCGCCGGTCGGGCAGATCGCGACGGCCGTCGGCTTCGACGCCCCGGTGACCTACCGTCACCACTTCACCCGGGCGATGCGGACCTCACCGACGGCGTACCGTCGCGCGTTCCGTACCGGCGTCGACGCCGCCGCGCAGGCCCGCCGGCTCGGGCGGCCCAGCCCGACCGAGCGGCGCTGACCCGGTCAGGACGCGGGCGCGTACAGCTGGTCGATCTCGACCCGGTGCGGCAGTGAGACGCTGGCGCCGAGCCGGCGTACGCAGGCGGCACCGGCGGCCGAGGCCCAGCGCACCGCGTCCACCAGGTCGCGTCCCTCGCCCCAGGCCACGGCGAGCGCACCGGTGAAGGCGTCACCGGCGGCCGTCGAGTCGATCGTGTCCACCCGCACCGCCGGCACGTGTACCGCCGTGCCGTCCCGGTCGCCGTACCAGGCACCCTGGGCACCGAGGGTCAGCACCGCCCGGGGCACCAGGTCGAGCAGCGCCCGCGGTTCCTCCCGCCCCCGCCCGGTGTACGCCTGCGCCTCGTTCTCGTTGACGACCAGCAGGTCCACGGCGGCGAGCAGTTCCGGCGGCAGTGGCACGGCCGGCGCCGCGTTGAGCACCACGCGGGTTCCGGCGGCGCGGGCCGCCACCGCCGCCTCGGTCACCGTCTCCACCGGGATCTCCAGCTGCGCGACCAGGACGTCGGCGTCGCGTACGGCGGCGAGTTCGGTCTCGGTCAGCTCGGTGAGCGACGAGTTCGCCCCCGGGGTCACCAGGATCGCGTTCTCGCCCTGCGCGTTGACCATGACCAGGGCCACCCCGGACGCGCCGTAGGTGGTGCGCAGCTGGCCGGTGTCGACCCCGGCGGCGGTGATCCGCGCCCGCAGGGTCACCCCGAAGGCGTCCGAGCCGATCGCGCCGAGAAAGACGCTTGCCGCACCGGCTCTCGCGGCGGCGATGGCCTGGTTGGCCCCCTTGCCGCCGGGCACGGTGACGAAGTCGGTGCCGAGCCTGGTCTCCCCCGGGCGCGGCAACGCCTCGGCGGTGGCGACCAGGTCCATGTTGGCGCTGCCCACCACCACGACACGGGTCTGTCGCACGGGCACCTCCCTGTCGCGGGACGTCGCCTCAGGCGGCGCGGGCGGTGTAGCGGTCGCCGTGGCGCTCGACGAGCAGCGGCAGCCCGAAGGTCTTGGTGAGGTTGTCGGCGGTGAGGGTGTCGGCCAGCATGCCCTGCGCCATCACGGTCCCGTCGCGCAGCAGCAGCGCGTGGGTGAAGCCGGGGGGAATCTCCTCGACGTGGTGGGTGACCAGCACGAGTGCCGGAGCGTCCGGATCCTGGGCCAGGTCGGCGAGGCGGGCGACCAGATCCTCCCGGCCGCCCAGGTCCAGGCCGGCCGCCGGTTCGTCGAGCAGCAGCAGCTCCGGGTCGGTCATCAGCGCCCGGGCGATCTGCGTCCGCTTGCGCTCCCCCTCCGACAGGGTGCCGTACGCCCGGTCGGCCAACGCGCTGACGCCCAGTTGGTCAAGCAGCGCCCGGGCCCGGGCCTCGTCGGCCGGGTCGTAGTCCTCCCGCCACCGGCCGACCACCGACCAGGCGGCGGTCAGCACCACGTCGACGACCCGCTCGTCGGCCGGCACCCGCTCGGCCAGCGCGGCGGTGGACAGCCCGATCCGGGTACGCAGCTCCGTGAGGTCGGTGCGACCGATCCGCTCGCCCAGCACGTGCGCGGTGCCGGTGGTCGGATGCAGTCGCCCGGCGACGATGTTGAGCAGGGTGGTCTTGCCGGCGCCGTTCGGCCCCAGCACCACCCAGCGTTCGTCCAGCTCCACCCGCCAGTCGACGTCGTGCAGCAGGGCGGTGCCGGACCGGCGTACGGCGACGCCGTCGAGGCTGACCACCAGATCCGCGTCCACGGGCGAGGGGGCGGGTGCGGCGCCGGCGGCGCCAGGGATCAGGTCACCAGTCACCAGCCCATCCAACCACGCACGCCCGTGGTGCCCCCACGGGCCGGCGTCGTCGCCGTAGGGTGAGGCGCCGTGTCGTTGCTCACCCCGCCCGGAGGGCCGCCAATGACCAGTGGGGTCATCGAGATCGAAGGTCTCCGCAAGACCTTCCACAGCCTGCGTCGCGGGCGACGGGTCGCGGTCGACGGCTTCGACCTGCTGGTCGAGGCCGGCCAGGTGCACGGCTTCCTCGGGCCCAACGGATCGGGAAAGACGACCACCCTGCGCGCGCTGCTCGGGCTGGTACGCGCCGACGACGGGCGGATGCGGGTGCTCGGTGCCACCGCGCCGGAGCAGTTGCCCCAGGTCGCCGGCCGGGTCGGTGCGATCGTGGAGAGCCCGCAGTTCTACGGCAACTTCACCGGGTACCGGACGCTGCGGCTGCTCGCCCTCGCCGGTGGCGTACCGGTCGGCCGGGTCGACGAGGTGCTGGAGCAGGTCGGCCTGGCCGACCGGGGCGACGAGCGGGTGAAGGGCTACTCGCTGGGCATGAAACAGCGGCTGGCGGTGGCGTCGGCGCTGCTCAAGCGACCCGAGCTGCTGATACTCGACGAGCCGGCGAACGGGCTCGACCCGGCGGGCATCCGGGAGATGCGCGACCTCGTCCGGGCGCTGGCGGCCAACGGCGTCACGGTGCTGGTGTCCAGCCACATCCTGGCCGAGATCCAGCTGATCTGCGACCACGTGACGATCATCTCGGGGGGTCGGCGGGTGACGGCCGGCCCGGTCACCGAGGTGCTCGCCGGCTTCGACCACAACGAGCACCTGGTCCGCGCCGACGACCTGGCCCGGGCCGAGGAGTTGCTGCTGGCCGCCGGGCTGACCGTCACCGGCCACGCCGACCACCTGGTGGTCAGCGGGGTGCCGGACCCGACCGAGGTGAGCCGGACGCTGGGCGAGCAGGGGGTCTGGGTACGCGAACTGACGCCGCTGCGGCCGGATCTGGAGAGCGTCTTCCTGGAGCTGACCGGCGCGCCGGCGCATCCGGGTGTGCCCCGGCAGGTGGACGGTTCGACACCGGCGGGCGGTCCGGCCGCCGACCAGGAGATCGACCTCGGGATGCGGGGAGTGGACGCGTGAACCTGATCCGTGCCGAGTTGGAGCGGCTCGGCGCCCGCCGCTTCGTACAGCTGATGATCGTGCTGCTGATGCTGGCGTTCGGGGTGACCGCGGCGACCACGCTGGCCGGGTCGCACCAGCCCTCCGCCGTCGAGCTGGCCGAGGCGCAGCGGCAGGCCGCCGCCAACCTGCGCGGCCTGGAGCTGGAGCACGAGCGGTGCCTGGCCCGGGATCGGGGCCAGCCGTTCCCTGGCGACGAGGGTTTCTACCTGCCGGAGGACTGCTCCGAACTGGACCCGGCGCTGCGCGACCGGTTGCCGGTGGCCGCCGACTACCTGACCGGGGTGTTCACCTTCACCCGGCAGGCCGAGCCGCTGCTCTACTTCCTGGTGGCGTACCTGGTGCTCTTCGGGTTCCTGGTCGGCGCCTCGTACATCGGCGCCGACCTGAACTCCGGCGGAGTGGTCAACCTGCTGCTGTGGCGACCGCGCCGGCTGACCGTGCTCGGCGCCAAGCTCGGCACACTGCTCGGGGCGGTGCTGACGGTGTCGGTGCTCGCCTCACTCACCTATCTCGTCACCTTCTGGGTCATCGCGCAGGTCGCCGGCTATCCCGGACCGACCAACACGGCCTTCTGGGCCGATCTGGGCGCCATCTGGGGGCGCGGGTTGACGCTTGTGCTGCTCGCGGCGGCGACCGGCTTCGCCATCGCGACGATGGGACGGCACACGGCGGCGGCGCTCGGCGCGGTGGCCGCCTACCTGGTGGTGTGGGAGCTGGGTGGGCGGATCGTGCTGCAGATCCTCGAGGTGGCCCGGCCCGACCAGCTCATGCTCGCCAGCTACGTCGGCGCGTGGCTGGCCGGCGAGGTCAGATTCTGGGACAGCACCGCCTGCCGGACCGTCGTCGACAGCTTCTGCGACGGCAGCTACACCCTGACCTGGCAGCCGGCGCTGGCGGTGCTGCTGCTGCTCACCGCCGGCCTCAGCGCCTCGGCCTTCGCCATCTTCCGCCGCCGCGACCTGATCTGACCCCCGCCCGGTCAGGCGATGGTGGAGCCGAAGACCTCGTCGCGGACGGCGTCCAGGGCCGTGCGCAGGGCACCGTGCACGATCGGCTCCTCGATCAGCCCGGTCGGCACCACCCGGGGCCGTACCAGGGTGATCGCGGCGACCTCGTGCTGCACCCGTTCGGCCAGGGCCGCCCCGCCGGCCTGCCCCACCTCTCCGGCGAGCACCACGAGCGGCGGGTCCAGCACCACACAGGTGCTGGCCACGCCGAGGGCGAGCCGGCGGGCCACCTCGTCGAGCATCGGCCCACCCGAGGTGCCGTCGGCGATCGCGGCCCGGACCGCGTCGGCGGCGGCAGCGTCCGGGTAGCCGTGTTCCCGGGCCAGGCCGCGGATCGCGTCGGCGCCGGCCAACTGCTGGAAGGCCGGCTTCGCCCGGCGCGACACGTCGCGCGGGATGGGAGCGCCGGGCACCGGCAGGTAGCCGATCTCACCGGCGGCACCGCTGCTGCCGTGGTGCAGCCGCCCACCCAACATGATCGCCAGACCGACACCGGCACCGACCCAGACCAGGACGAAGTCAGCCAGGCCCTGGGCCGCGCCGGACTGCGCCTCGGCCACCGCGGCCAGGTTGACGTCGTTCTCGAAGACGACGGGGGTGTCCAGGTCGTCGCGGAGTGCGGCGAGCAGACCCCGATGCCAGCGGGGCAGGTTGTACGCGAAGGTGATGTCGCCGGTGCCCGGGTCGACCAGGCCGGGGGTGCCGAGCACGATCCGGCGTACGCTCGACAGCTGCGCTCCGGCGCTGCCGGCCACCCGCACGACCGCGTTATGCACCACGCCGACCGGGTCGTCGGTGTCCTGGGTGGACTGCTCGACGCGCCCGATGACCGTACCGGTGATGTCGGCGCAGGCGGCCACCACCCGCTCCGGGCCCACGTCGACGCCCACCACGTGTGCGCTGCCGGGCCGTACGGCGTAGAGCTGGGCGTTCGGTCCGCGGCCCCCGGCCTGCTCGCCGACGCGGGTGACCAGTCCGCGCTCCTCCAGCCGCTCCACCAGTTGCGAGGCGGTGACCTTGGACAGGCCGGTCAGCTCACCGATCCGGGCCCGGGTCAGTGGCCCCTGCTCCAGCAGCAGTTCCAGCGCCGCGCGGTCGTTGAGGGCCCGCAACAGACGTGGGGTGCCGGGCAGCCGGGTCGCGCTCATGCCATGTGTCCTCAAGTATTAGTAAACTTTGCTAACTGTATGAACCTTTGAAGCCGTAGAACCGACAGGCGAACGGGTAAGCCGTAGCGTATCGGCCACGTGGGAGCGCGACCCTCCGCCGACCCGGTACGAGATCCGCGCCGGCCGGCATCGAGAGGAGAGAACACGTGGGGCTGGATCCAGGACTGCGCCGACTGGCGCTGGGCACCCTACTGGCCGCGTACCCGGGGTCGGTCCCGCCCGAGTGGGCCGTCGACCTGGTCGCCGACGGGCTCGCCGGACACACCCTGTTCGGCGGCAACGTCATCGCACCGACGCAGGTGTCGGCCAGCACGGCGGCGCTGCGCGGCGGCCGGTCCGACGTCCTGATCGCCATCGACGAGGAGGGCGGCGACGTCACCCGACTGGCCCACGCCACCGGCAGTCCCTACCCGGGCAACGCCGCCCTCGGCACGGTCGACGACGTGGCGCTCACCCGCCGGGTCTACCAGGCCATCGGTACCGAGCTGGCCGGCGTGGGCATCACCCTCGACCTGGCACCCACGGTCGACGTCAACACCGCCGACGACAACCCGATCATCGGCACCCGGTCCTTCGGCGCCGACCCGGAGAAGGTCGCCGCGCACGCCGCCGCCGCGACCGCCGGGCTCCAGGCCGCCGGAGTGGCGGCCTGCGCCAAGCACTTCCCCGGCCACGGGGCCACGGTGGCGGACTCGCACCACGAACTACCCACCGTGGACGTCGCGCCCGAGCTGCTGCGCCGGCGGGACCTGCCCCCGTTCGCCGCGGTGGTCGCCGCCGGGACGAAGGCGGTGATGACCGCACACATCCGGGTACCCGCGCTGACCGGGGACGGGCCCGCCACGTTCAGCCGGACCGTGCTGGTGGACCTGCTGCGCCACGAGTACGGCTTCGACGGCGTCGTCGTCACCGACGCGCTGGAGATGAAGGGTGCCGCCCTGGCCGCCGGCGGCATCGCCCCCGGCGCGGTGCGCGCCCTGGCCGCCGGTGCCGATCTGCTCTGCATCGGCGCCAAGGTCGATGCCGACCTGGTCGAGCGGGTGGCCGCCGGGATCGTGGCCGCGCTCGGCGACGGCCGGCTGGACCGGTCCCGCGTCGAGCAGGCGGCCGGTCGCGTCGCGGACCTCGCCGCCTGGACCCGGACCGCCGACCGCACCACCGCCGCCCCCGGCGACCTCGGGTACGCGGCGGCCCGCCGCGCGGTACGGGTGGAGGGCGCGCCGAGCGGGCTGGACCGGTCGCTCGTGGTGCAGTTGCACGCCAACTCCACGATCGCCGAGGGTCGGGTGCCGTGGGGACTCGGGCCACACCTGGACGGCACCGAGCAGATCCGGGTGGTGGCCGCCGAGACGGATCCGGCCGACCTGCGCCGACGCGCCGCCGGCCGGCCGATCGTCCTGGTCGCCCGCCACCTGCACCGGCTGCCCGGCGGCCCGGAGCTGGTCGACGCGCTGTCCGCCACGCATCCGGTGGCCGTGGTGGAGATGGGCTGGCCGGCGACCTGGCGACCCGACCGCGTACGGGCCTTCGTCACCACGTACGGCGCGAGCCACGCCAACGGCCGAGCCGCTGCCGAGGCGCTCGGCCTGGCCCACTGCGGCTGATCGACGGCGCGGTGCCGCTCGTCGACCGGCTGGTGAAGCTGTCGCGACTGCGCGTACTGCGGCCGGCGACTCAGCAGTTCGTCAGTCTGATTCACACCCTGCGTCACTGACCGCGCCGGGCGACAGGTAACGCTTCTTCCCAGGTCAAGTCCACAATTGGACAGCAACAAGACGGTGGCTGAGGCTTGCCCAGCGGGTTCCGGATACGTAGCGTGATCGGCACTGGAGCCGCACCCGGACCTGGGGGAGGCTGCGGACCGTGGATCCGGCCCGGGATCCACGGTCCGCGCCCTGCCGGGCGGTGTTCAGCTCGGGTAGACGCCGTAGGACCGCCAGCCGCGGTCGGGAAACCCGGCGGCCTCCGCCACCCGCGCCGAGGCGCCGTTGCGCCGGTCGTGCAGATAGGTCGGCACGGCACCGTCGTCGAGCACCCGGCGAGCCGCCTGGGCCACCAGTCTGCGGGCCAGGCCGCGGCCACGCGCCGCCGGGACGGTACCCACCGCCAGTTCGTGTCCGTGCCGGTCATGCCGCTTGATCCCGACGCCGGCCAGGTAGCGGCCCCGGTGGTCGCGCACGATGAGCACCGACCGGTCGAACAGCCGCAGCCAGGAGGGCAGGCCGGGGGTGGTCGGAGGGGCCCACTCACCGACGTCCGGCAGGTCCGCCGGCGCGACGCTCCACCGGAAGACGTCGTCGTGCACGGCCCAGCGTGGGTACCCGACCGCGGCCGGCAGGGCGTTCAGCAGCCCGTCCGGGCGCCGCACCAGCTCACGTACGGCCGCGACCCGGTCGGGCGCCACGGAGAGCACGCCGCTGGCCCGGGCGTGGACCGCGATGGCGGGGCGCGGGCGGCCGTCCCAGGCGGGTCGGGTCCGCCGCCCGGACCCGACCACGTGCAGGCCCGGGCCGGCCGGCCACTGTCCCAGCCAGGTCGCCAGGTGCAGGTGGAGCCGCCGGTCGAGCATCAACACCTCCCGGTCCGTCACCGTCGACGCCGCTCACGGTACGACGGACCCGGTGAGTTCGGGGCGTAGGTGGGCGCGATCCGGGGAACCTGAACGATCGATCGACCGTCATACCCATTTCCATACATGGACAACTTTCTTTGGAACGGTGTAGGCATGCCGAAACACCCGCACGACCGTGATCAGCAGGACCCCGAGCGCGCCTGGCGACACCACGGGGCGACCGGCCGGCCTCCCACCCAGACCCCCTACCGGGGACACCGCACCCGCCCTGCCACCCTCTCCTGGCATGACCTGAACAGCCTGCCGGCCGGCCCCGTACGACACCACCTGAACCCCCACTGACACACCAGCAATAAGCCGATCTTGATGCCTTGAAAAATCGCGGCGACCGCCGAGACGCACGGAGCGACTGTGCTGCACTACGACGCCGACTACGACCGGATCGCCGCGATCACCGGTCAACCGACCGAGTGGGTGGCGCCCCGGGGAAGCCTGTAGAGCGGCGAGCCACCGCGCGCTTTCGCACACCTGTCGGGTAACGTCTGCTGGTCCTTCGCGGGTCACGACAGGAGTTGGCACATCCATGGGCAAGAAGACGATCCACGTCTCCGACTTCAGCGGCACGATGCTGGGTGCCGACGACGAGGCCGTCCGCGTCGTCGTTCTCGATCATCCTGACCTGGTGGCCGGGCCCGTGCAGTTGGACGCCACCCCGGTGGAGGTGGAGAGCATCGACGACGCGGCGCTGGACGTGGCGGTGGTCGAGATCCACGACCGGCACGGCCAGGGCGAGCCGCGTCGGGTGGTGCTGACCGCGAGCGAGTTCGACGCGATGGCCACCGACGTGCCGATGGCGCAGTTGCTGAGGACCGCCGAGCGGGTACGCCCGCCGAAGGCCCGCCGCAGCGCCGAGAAGGTCGACTACGGCACCATCGAGCACGCCGGCCGGCCGCACCGGGGACGGGTCACCGAGGAGGAGGCCCGGTTGGTGCGGGAGCGGCTCGACGAGGTGAACAAGCGCCTCGCCGACGCCGGGCTACGCCAGATCGATCCGGCCGATCCGGAGCACGCCGCCCGGTACGGCTTCCCCGTCGAGCCCTGATCGGCTACTCGAACGTCCGCAGTTTGGCCAGGGCCGCCGCGATGTTCGCCTCGACGGCGGCCTTGTCCACACCGAGGCCGGTGAGCACGCCCTCGCCGTTCTCCTGCTCCAGCAGGGCCAGCAGGATGTGCTCGGTGCCGATGTAGTTGTGCCCGAGCCGCAGCGCCTCGCGGAAGGTCAACTCCAGCGCCTTCTTGCCTGCGGTGTCGTACGGGATCAGGTCCGGAACCTCGTCCGAGGATGGCGGCAGCGCCGCCGTGGCGGCCTCGCGCACGGCTTCGACCGACGCACCACCGGCGGCCAGCGCCCTGGCGGCCAGCGCCTCCGGTTCGGCCAGCAGGCCGAGCACCAGGTGCGCCGGGGTGATCTCGGCGTTACCCGCGGCCTTCGCCTCGTTCTGCGAGGCCAGCACCACGTTGCGGGCGCGGGGAGTGAACCGCTGGAAGCCTTCCTGCGGATCCAACGACGAGGCCACGAAGCGCTTCTGGGCGGCCTGCTTGCTCACCCCCATGCTGCGACCGATCTCCGTCCAGGACGCCCCGGAGCGGCGAGCCTGGTCCACGAAGTGGCCGATCAGGTGGTCGGCGACGTCACCGATGTGATCGGCCATCATGACCGCGTCACTGAGCTGGTCGAGGGCATCGGTACGGGTCTGCTTGATGACCTGGATCAGGTCGTCGAGGCGGACCGGATTCTTCAGCTGCACGGGTTCAGTCATGCGTCAACCTTAGGTTGACGGCCCACCCGTCGTCAACCATTGGTTGACGACGCTTCTCAGTGATGATCGCTGTTAACAACCTTGACTAATTTGGCCGAAATCGACAGACTCGGATTCGGAGAGCGCTCTCCAGCCGCCTCGCCAGCGTATCCGTCCCTCCACCCCCGAGGAGATTCCATCGTGGACGCCATCTCCCGCAGCCTCCGCCGGGCAGCCGCCGCCCTGGGTGCGGCCCTCGTCACCAGTGCGCTCCTGCTACCCGTGCAGTCCGCACCGGCCGCCGCCGCGATCGGCGGCCTCACCTGGCAGGACGAGTTCAACTCACCGGCCGGCACCCCGGTCGACCAGTCCAAGTGGCGCTTCGACATCGGCGGCCACGGCTGGGGCAACAACGAACGGCAGTACTACACCAACAGCACCAGCAACGCGGTTCACGACGGCCAGGGCAACCTGGTCATCACCGCCCGCCGGGAGAACCCGGCCAACTACCAGTGCCACTACGGCCGGTGCGAGTACACCTCGGCCCGACTGCTGACCGCGGCCACGTTCACCCAGGCGTACGGGCGGTTCGAGGCACGCATCAAGATTCCCCGGGGGCAGGGGATCTGGCCGGCGTTCTGGATGCTCGGCAACGACTTCGGCAACGTCGGCTGGCCGGCCTCCGGCGAGATCGACATCATGGAGAACGTCGGGCGGGAGCCGAACACCGTGCACGGCACCATCCACGGTCCGGGCTATTCCGGCGGCGGCGGGATCACCGGCAGCCGCACCATCGGACAGCCGCTGGCCGACACCTTCCACACCTACCGGGTGGACTGGGAGCCGAACATCATCCGCTGGTACCTCGACGGGTCGGAGTTCTTCCGGGTCGACCCGAGCCGGCTCGGCGGTAACCGCTGGGTCTTCGACCACCCCTTCTTCATGATCCTCAACGTGGCGGTCGGCGGCAACTGGCCCGGCTACCCCGACGGCAGCACCCAGTTCCCGCAGCAGATGCTCGTCGACTACGTCCGGGTCTACGGCCACGTTCCGGACGGCAACACCGGCACCACCCGGATCCGGGGACAGCAGAGCGGCCGGTGCATCGACATCCCCGGCGCCAACCCGGTCGACGGAGCGCCGCTACAGATCTGGAACTGCAACACCACCGCCGCACAGGCGTGGACCTTCGCCGCCGACGGCACCATCCGCGCGATGGGCAAGTGCATGGACCCGGCCTGGGCCGGCACGGCCAACGGCACCGAGGTCAACCTCGTGACCTGCAACGGCAACCCGGCACAACGATTCACCCTCAACGCCGCCGGCGACCTGGTGAACCTCAACGCGAACCGCTGCGTCGACGTACGCGACAACAACCCGAACAATGGCGGCCGGCTGCAACTGTGGGACTGCGCCGGCACCCCCAACCAGAAGTGGTCCCGAGCCTGAGACGACCGCCCACGAAGGATCGGTGGGCTCACCGCCACGCCCGGCGGTGAGCCCACCGGACGGGACACGCGTAAGAGTCGGTGACAGGCGGGTAGTAACCCGTGCGGTCATCGATGTACGGGAGGCGACGTGGAGAACGCTCAGGCAGCCGGCGGACGACGGATGTGGTGGTGGATCGGTGCGGCCGTACTGGTCATCGTGGTGGTGGTGGTCGCCACCTGGACGTGGGTGTCGGTCCGGGGCGACGGCCGTGACGGTCACGTCGTCACCGGCGCCGTCGGCGACCTGCGGGAGGCCACCTTCGTCCTGCTCGACGGTGCCGACGTGGTCAAGGTGCGCACCGCCGATCTCGGCGACGACGCGTACCGGGTGTCGACCCCCCGCGACGCCAACGTCCGGCCCGCGGTCTCCCTCACCGACGGCAGCCTGCTGACCAGCCTGCGCGGCACCGACCGGAACGGCCCGGCGGTCGTGGAGGCGGTGCTGGCCGAGTCGGTCCGCTGGCACGTGCGACTCAACGGTGGCGCCAAGGAGCAGCACCTGGACCTGCGCGGCGCGCGGGTCGGCGACGTCGAGTTCACCGCCGGCGCGAACCGGGTCGAACTGACGCTGCCCGCACCGGAGGGCACGCAGCGCACCCTGCTCGGCGGCGGCGCGAGCCAGATCGTCGTCCGCCTGGCCGGCGACGCGCCCGTGCAGGTACGCGCCGGTGGCGGCGCCGGTTCGGTCACCATCGACGGCACCACCCACTCGGGGGTGGCCGGCGGCACGACCTTCACCCCGCCCGAGTGGGACACCGCCACCGACCGCTACGACATCGACGCGACGGCCGGCGTCAACACCATCACCGTCGAACGCGTCGACGCCGGCTGAGCATTCGCAGACACGGTCAAGCCGGCCCGCGCGTCGCCGCCGATCGGGTACGTCAGATGCCGAACACCTGGTTCAGCTGATAATCCAATAGCTCTATCGCGGCCTGCGGCCCGCGCATGTTCGCCATCACGCTGTCGGCCAGGCCGGTCGCCAGGGCCAGCAGGTTGCCCGCCTCAGCGTCGATGTCGCGACCCGGGGGAAGCTCACCACTCTGCTGCGCGTCGGCCAGCAGCGCCCGGAGCATCCCTTCCAGCTCGCCGGAACCCCGGGTGTAGGAGAGTTCGGCCAGCGCCGGATCGGTCAGGGCCAGGGCGTGGTAGGCGGCGAAGACGGTGTACGAGGCGCGTTGCTGCTCGTCGACGGGGATGAGCTGCACCAACCAGGCGTACAGGCGGTCGCGGACACCGGCGGTCGCGCTGGCCTCCAGCCCGGTGTCGATCCGCCGGCCGACCGCCTCGGCCTGGTGTTGCAGCCCCGCGAAGAGCAGTTGCTCCTTGGTGTGGAAGTAGTACTGCACGGTGCTGACCGAGACGCCCGCCTCGGCCGCGACCGTCCGCATGCTCGCGGCGTGCAGACCTCGACTCGCCGCGATGTGCAGGAGCGCGGCGACGATCAGGGCCCGCCGTTCCTCGTGGTCGGCCAGCTTCGGCATGCGCCACATCACCCTTCTCGCTTTGGTGGTACGACTGTACTGTACTATCGTACTACCAAAACGCAGAGGGGAGGCCCGGTGACAGCCACCAGAGATCCCGGCGTCGGACGGTTCGCCAACGACCAGGCGAGGGAGAAATTCCTCCAGGCGTACGAGGTGGCGATGCGGTCCTGGCCGCAGCCCCGACAGGAGTTCGACGTCGAGACGAGCTTCGGCACCGTCCACGTGCACCACCACGGTGCCGGGCCGGGCGCACCGGTCGTCCTGCTGCATGGCGCCCAGGGCAACTCCTCGAACTGGTACCCGCAGGTCGCCGCACTCGGCGAGCACCATCCGGTGTACGCGCTGGACACCATCGACGACCCGGGACGCAGCATGCAACGGCGCCCGGTGGCAGGCACGGCCGAGAGCGCCGCCTGGCTCGACGAGACGCTCGCCACCCTCGACCTGAGCGATGTTCACCTGGTCGGGATGTCGTACGGCGGCTTCCTGGCGCTGGCCGCAGCCGTGCACCGACCCGACCGGTTGGCGTCGGTCACCCTGCTCGACCCGGGCGGCCTGCAGAAGGTCCCGTTCAGGTTCTACGCCAACATCATCGCGGGCGCCCTGGCCACGATGGCGCCACGCCGCACCCGGGCCTGGTTCGCCCACCGGCTCGCCAACCACGCGCTGATCGAGTCTCCGGAGCAACTGGCGCCCATCATGATCGCCGCACGGCACTGGCGGACCCAGCGTCCTTCGGCCCGCCGATTCGACGACGAAGAACTGCGGTCGATCCCGGTACCAGTGCTGCTGCTGGTGGCCGGGCGCAGTTCACTGCTGCGGCCGCACGAGGCGGTGGCCCGGGCCCAAGCACTGATTCCCTCGGTCCGGGCGGAGATCGTGCCCGGTGCTGGTCACGGTCTTCCGCTGGAGCGTCCAGAGCTGGTCAACCAGTGTGTCCTCGACTTCATCGCCGGCAGCACATCGGGCGACGCCGCCGGACGTGACCAGCCCGATCGGTGACGGTGCGGGGCTGCGTGGGGCGACCCGCCCGGGCTCGTTCCGACGCCCGCCCGCCGTCCGACAACCAGCCTCCGGCTACGGTACGTCCGATCGCCCGCTGCTAAGCGGGAACGACTGCGGTGTACCGAGGCTGGAGGGGCCGGCGTGGCCATGCGACTGCACGTCGGGTGTGCGATGTGGACCCATCGGTCGTGGCAGGGCAGACTGCTCCCCCATCCCCTGCCGGCGCAGGAACGCCTGCGGCACTACGCCAGCTGGTGCGATGCGGTCGAGGGCAACACCACCTTCTACGCCACACCGGCCCGCGAGACGGTCGCCTCCTGGGCGGAGCAGACCGGACCCGACTTCCGCTTCGTGGTCAAGCTGCCGAAGGTGGTCACCCACGAACGCCGCCTCACCGACGTCGACCAGCCGATGCGCGCCTTCCTCGACGCGATCGAGCCGCTCGGCTGCCGGGCGTACGCCCTCTGGGTGCAGTTGCCCGGCTCGTTCGGCCCGGATGACGTACCCACGCTCGCCCGGTTCCTGCGCCGCCTGCCCGCCGCGCACCGACCAGCCGTGGAGGTACGCGACCCGGTCTTCTTCACCGACCCCCGCGCGACCCGGCTGCTGGAGACGACGCTGGCCGAGACGGACGCCGAGTGGATCCCGTTCGACACCACGGCGTTCTTCACCGACCCGCCGACCAGCGACGCCGAGCGGGACGCGTGGACGAAGAAGCCCAGGATGCCGCTGCGTACGGTCGCGCTCACCGACCGGCCGATCGTCCGTTACCTCGGCCGGGACGACCCGGCGCGCACCGTCCAGGGCTGGCGGCGCTGGGTGGACGCCACCGTGACCTGGCTGCGCGAGGGCCGGTCGCCGACCGTCTTCGTCCACACCCCGGACAACGCCGACGCGCCGACGCTGGCCCGCCGCTTCCACGACGAGGTACGCGCCCGGGTGCCGGAGCTGGACCCGTTGCCCGAGCCGATCCCGGTCGAACCCACCACCCTCTTCTGACAGACTCCCGGCCCCGGCCCCACGGACCGCTGCCGCACCGCATTCAGGAAGCCTGCGCGATGAAGCCGGTGACATCCTCGGCGATCCGTTCGGGCTGCTCGCCGTTGACAGCATGGGAGGCGCCCGGGTAGAGCCGGACCGTGCCCCGGGGCAAAGTTTGGCGTGCGGTCTCGGCGGCCGACTGCGGGTCGTGCATCACCGATTCACCAGCGATGATCGCCAGGACCGGCAGGTCGAGTCGACGGAGTCGTTCCTCGCTGATCCGGGTGGGCTGCGGCAGCCGGAGCTTGTAGTGCTGCATGCCGGCTTCGATCATGTCGGCGACCGGCTCGTCCTCGACCGGGGCGCCACCGGCAGTGTAGGAGTTGAAGCTGTCCCGCCACGACCTGGGCAGCCAGGGCAGCGCGGCCGGGATGGACCGCACGATGGTGCCGAACGGCAGGTCGCCGAAGACGTGGACCGGGTCGATGAGGGTCATCGATGCGATGTGCTCCGGTCGGTGCAGCGCGAGGTTGACCGCGGTCCAGCCCCCGATCGAGAGACCGACCAGGTGAAACCTGTCCGGTGGGAGCGCCTGGAGGGTCTGGTGCAGCCACTCGGCCTGCGCCGCGTCGGTGTTGATCGGGCGGTTCTGCACGCTCATGCCCGGCTCGCCGAGCAGGTCGACGGTGTAGACGTCGCCGATCGGCAGCAGCAGCGGCAGGTTGTCCGCCCAGACCGGGGTGGCCGAGGCGCGCCCGGGCAGCAACAGCAACGGGGTGCTCGTACCGCCGCCGTCCGCCGTGCCGGCGAAGCGGTAGACGCGGACGATGCCGAAGTCGGTGCGTACGTCGATGGTCTCCGCCGGGTCGGGCAGGGCGGCGAAGGCCTCCGTGTAGGCCCGGAGGAACCAGTCCTGCCCGTCGGCGCTGTCCCAGTGGCCGATCGGAGCGGGCTGGCGGATGGCGAAGGTGACCACCAGTGCGATCAGTGCGAGCCCGGCCAGGACCAGGCGCAGCCATCGTGACCTGGGCCGCAGCCGGTTGAGAACCTTCATGATTCTGGTCCGCACCACACACTCCTAACCGATCGGTAGATTTTTCGACCGTACGGTAGAATCTGGCGGGTGACAAGGAGACGAAAGGGCGCGACGGGCGAACTGACCCTGATCGAGCGCGCCCGCCGCACCCAACTGATCGAGGTCACCATCGAGCTGGTCGCCGACCGGGGTTACGCCGGTGCCTCACTGGCCGCCATTGCCGAGCGCGCCGGCATCACCAAGGCCGCCGTGCTCTACCACTTCCCCACCAAGGCCGCCGTCGTACGCGCCGCCCACGAGCACGCCCTCGCCGCCCTTGTCGCAGACGTCGCCGCCGCGGTCGAGGCCGCCGACCCCGCGAACCGGCCCGCCGCGTACGTCAGGTCGATGGTGGGACACCTACGGGAGCATCCGCGACACACCCGCATGATCATCGAAGCGATGGTGCACGAGAACGATGGCCACGATCCGGCCGCCCGTTGGCGTCCCCTGGCCCAGCTCATCGATGCGGCCCGGCTCGCCTGCGGCGCCAGCGGTGACATCGACACGCGTACGACGGCGATCATCGTCGGGGGCGGCATCGACGCCATCGTCGCCGAGCAGCTCCACGACCCCGACTACGACACGGCAACGGCCGCCGAGCACCTCGTCGACATGCTCGACACGACGATCTCGCGGTGACCCGGGCTCACTGTCGCCGTGTGTACGCCCCGTGGTGCCGGACCGGTCACGCGGTCGGTTGAAGTGGCCTCGGCCGCCGGTGGTACTTCGGTCCGTCCGGAGCATGCATCTCGCCCCGGTAGACGCCGTGCCGCAGCTCGGAGACGTACCCCGCCAGCTCGGGCATGCCCATCCGGGCCGCCACGGCCAGCTCCGCCTCGACGTCGTACGGCACGCGGACGAACTGGATCGAGAACGGCGCGTCGAACTCCGCGTCGACGACACCTTCGAGGATCACGTAGACCGGGGTCGGATCGTCCATCGCGTTGCCGACGCTGCCGGTGTTGAACAGGGTGCGGCGCTCGCGGTCCACCTCGTAGAACGGATCGTGCGTGTCGCCGTAACCCACCACCGAGGGCTCCGGCCCGTCGCCGGTCGCCGGGGTGTTGGCGAACATGCCGAGGAACTCGGCCTCGTCGTGGTCGAACCGCACCCGACGGTGCACGGTCGTCGCCGACGCGTGGAAGAGTCGCACCCGCCGCCCGCTGAGCAGGAAGTCGTGGCTGAACGGCAGGCCGCGCAACCAGTCGCCCTGGCCGTCCGCGAGCTGCGCCAGCCACCAGGCCAACGCCTCGCTGTCGTAGGTCCGATCCGGGTCGGGGAGGAAGTCGTCCCAGTTGCCGAGGATGTTGACCTCGCACCGCTCCCGGCAGACCTCGATCACCTCGCGACCGCGCGGACCCTTGCCGACGTAGTCACCGAGGTTGAAGATCCGCTCGATGCCGCGGGCGTCGATGTCGGCCAGCACGGCCTCCAGCGCGGTCAAATTGCCGTGGACGTCGGAGATCAGGGCGATGCGGTCGAGGGGGCGGGCCACCGGCCGATCGTAGCCGCGGCGATGCCGTGGGTGGGTACGGCGGCCCGCCTACAACCAGCCGACGTCGCGCAGTTCGGCGAGCAGTCGCGGGTCGAGGTCGTCCGCTTCGAGTACGTCCCCGGCCGGTGGCGGTTCGATCGACAGTCGCCGACCGAACGAGTGGTAGAGAAGCTGCCACTCACCGGCGCCCGCTTCCACCTGATCGAAGTGCAGCGTCAGGTTCGTCAGCCGACCCTGCGCGTCGAGGGTGGCGTCGAACGGCACCATCGTGTTCGTCCCCGACAATTCTTCACGCAGCTCGGCGGTCAGCTGTGGATGCCGGCGTAGGTCGAGGACACCACGAACGGCTCGTTCGGTGACGAGCCGCAGCTCGACCGACGTCTTCACCAGTTCCTGAAGGTCGTCCGTCGCCTGCGTACCCATGAAGATCGAGGAGTCGTCACCCAGCAGCCGCGGCAGGTCGACCGCTAGCCACCTCTCGGGAGGCGCCCCGAAGCCGAAGAACCGCGCCCAACTCTCGCCGTCGACGGTCTTGATCTCGACCCACTGGAAGTGGCCGGGTTGCCGAATGGGGAAGTGGATGCTCATGTCGCTGCGGCGCCTGGCCGGATCCACCGTCATCTCGACTCTCGTACTGACCGAAGCTCCCTCGACGTCCCGGCGTGTGATGGTCAACCGGGTTGAGTAGGTGTCCTGGCCGACCTTCTTCGCACCCTCGTGCAGCCACGTGTGGAGGTCCTGCTCCGCCGCGCTCACCGACGGGCTCGGAGCGGACGCCGGCGAAGCCGCGTCGGCGCAGCCGGCCGCCAGGGCCAGCGCGACGGCCATACCTGCCGCCACGGTCAGCCGGCCCACCGCGCGAACACCCGATCGCCCCGACAGCCCGCCCGACCCCGGCCACGAGCTGTTCACCAGGTTCTCCATCCGATCCCGCTTCATGATCGGCACATGGTGCCAGCTCACCCGCGCCTCGTCCAGGGCGTCGGTCTCCGCGCGCGCTGCGCTTCTCTGACGCCGGAGGGGTCAGGCACCGCCGGTGCCTGACCCCTCCGGTTGCGGCTCTCAGCTGCGTCGACTCCACTGCTGGTTCGCGCCGCCGTTGCAGGACCAAAGAATGATCTTCGTTCCGTTGGCGGTGGCGGCGCCGTTGGCGTCGAGGCACAGTCCGGACTGGGCGTTCGTGATGGTGCCGTTGGCGTTGACGTTCCACTGCTGGTTGAGACCGCCGTGGCAGTCCCAGATGATGACCGTGGTGCCGTTGGTGGTGCCGGCGCCGTTGGCGTCCAGGCACTTGTTGCCGTACACGGTGAACTGCTTGCTCGCGGTGTAGGTCCAGCGCTGGTGCGAGCCGCCGGCGCAGTCCCACAGTTGCGTCTGGGTACCGTTCGTGCTGGTGGCGCCGGGAACCTCGAGGCAACGGCCGGACTGGCCGCCGACGAGCTGCGTGTCCGGCGTACCGCCGGTGCCCTGCCGCCGGACGAGCGACTTCGACTCGGCCGACCGACTCCCCTGGGCGTCGACCACGTAGAGCCGGTAGTCACCCGACGCCGTCGGCACCGCGATGGCGGTGGCGTTGCCGTCCGCCCTGGTCATCGTCGGACCGGCGGCGAAGGTGGTGGTGCCGGCCGGGGCCAGCCACAGCGACCTCGTCGGGTCACCGCTGCTACGAATCGGGATCGAGGACGTGCCGCTGCCGACGAACGTGCTCGCCGGCAGGACGTAGTCCTGCATCGGCAGGTTGCGCGGCTGGGTGATGTCCCGGAAGGAGTCCTGGAGCCCGGAGTTGACCGCGATCCCGTAGGCCGCCGCCGGCCAGACGTAGTCGGCGGAGACGAGGATGTCGTGGATGGTGCTGTTGGGCAGGTTCTTGTTGGAGACCTTGTTGATCGGCCCGTACGTCTGGGTGATGCTCAGGTCGTGCTTACGCCCGAAGTCGTCTGAGTTGATCATCCAGGTGATGTTCTTGTCCACGCTCAGGACGTTGTCCCGGAAGGTGATGAACGCCGAGCCCTCGTCCGGGTGGAGCCCGTACTTGTGGCCGGCCGGGACACCTTGGAAATAGTTGTCGTGGATCGTGGTGCCCGGCTGGCTGCCCAGCGTGTAGATGGGCGCCGTGTCGCTGAGTCGCTGCACCGTGTCGATGATGTGGTTGTGGCTGATGGTGTTGTTCTTCGCCGTGGTGGTGGGCCGGTTCGGCGCGATCGACCCTGCGGAGCCGTCGAAGTTCCACCACCCCCAGCCCATCGTGATACCCGCCCAGGGCGCCTTCTCGATGCGGTTGTGCTGCACCGTCAGGGTGTCGGCGAAGTACGCCGCGACCGCGCCGTGCCCGTTGAACAGCACCGCACTGTCGTGGATGTAGTTGTTCCTGATCTCGATGTTCTTCGGCGGCCCTTCGACCTGCGGCGGGTACTTCTCCCGGTTGCTCGACGTGTGGTCACCGATGAAGACGTGCTGCGGGTGGCCGACGCTTATCGCCGTTCCGGCGATGTCGTTCGTGTAGTTGCCGATCAACTGGGTGTTCGTCACGTCGTTGACCAGGTTGATGCCGTCGGCTCCGGTGTGCGCGATCCGGTTCCGCTCCAACCGGATTCCGCTGGCGTTCTGCAGGTGGATGATGCCGGGGGTGACGTCGACGTTGCGGTAGTAGTAGACGTGGAAGTTGCCGCGCGCGTACGCCTGGGCGCCGAGATTGCCCTGCTGGGCCTGCTTGTACACGGAGCCGGCGACGTTGAACAGGTTCCAGTCGGAGTGCCGCACGGTGAGCCCCGAGAACGTGATGTCGCGCGCCTGGTTGCTGGTCGAGGTGCCGGCGACCCGCAGCACGGTGGTCACGTTGTTGGGGGCGAAGACCGACGCGGTGGACATGTTGTCGGCGCCGGCCTTGTAGTAGTACAGCGTCCGGCTGGTCTTGTCGAAGTAGAACTCCCCGGGGGTGTCCAGGAACTCGTAGGCGTTCATGACCTTGTGCGAACCGTTGATCTGCGCGTTGCCGTTGAACGCCCCCTGGGCGATGGCGGCACCCGGCTGCTGGAACAGCGCGACGCGGCTCCCGCCCTCGGTGGTCACCTGCCGGACTCCCACGATGGCCGTGGTCCAGGTGGTGGCCGTCTCGATCTCGATGTCTTCCTGATTCTGGGAGATCGCCGGGAAATCGGCCGTACTGTATCTCGCGCCTGCGCACTGCGAGCCTGATTCCCAGGCCCAGTCGGCCTGTCCCGCGGTGATGGTGTACGTGCCGTGACAGCCCGCCGAGGTGATCGTCTTGGCCGCCATGTGGGCCCGCTGGCCGTTGACGTAGAGCGCCCGCAGCTTGTTGGCCCGGTCGAGCGGGGCCTTCCAGATGTTGCCGCTGTGCTGGGTCCAGCCGGTCACCTGCACACCGGCCTCGAGCACCGGCGTCTCGTTCGGGTACGCGGAGTAGATCACCCGATGGCCGTTGGTGCCGGAGTCACCGGCCCCGAACTCGATCGTGCTGCTCACCGGATAGCTGCCACCGCGAAGGTAGACCTGGATGTCGCCGGTCATGCTCGCCGTCTTCGTGCGGACCACGTCCCGCGCGCGCTGAAGCGTCCGGAACGGCGCGGCGAGCGTGCCGGGGTTGGCGTCGTTCCCGTTCGGTGCGACATGGAGCGTCTCCTGGACCGCGGCCAGGGCCGGCGCCTGATCTGCGATCACGGCCGGCAACGCGGCGGAGACGAACACCCCCAGCGCGAGTAGGCAACCTTTCCCGGCATGGACGACGGATCTCATCTCTTCTCCCTCCACGTCCGCGACGGCCCGTGCCCCGCCGAGGCGATGCGCCTATGCGCGCGACAGTCGGACCGTCCCGGAAGCCATTGACCTACCGCGCCCGCCGAGTCGGTACGGACGGCACGGACCGTTGCTGATGAATGCCGGGTCAGGCGGTCTGCACCTGCCACTTCTGGTTGTCGCCACCCCAGCAGGCCCAGAGCTGCACCTTGGCCGTGGTGGTGTTCACGTCCAGGCAGAGCCCGGACTGCGCGCCACGGATCGTGCCGTCGCCGCCGACCGTCCACCGCTGGTTGTCGCCGCCGTTGCACGCGTACGTGCCGACGACGGTGCCGTTCGTGGTTCCCCGGTTGTACGCGTCGAGACACCGCTGGCCGGCGAGGGCGGTGAGCTGCCCACCGGCCGCCACGGTCCACCGCTGGGCGGCGCTGTCGTTGCAGGCGTACACCTGGACCTGGATGTTCGCGGTGGTCGCGCCGGGGATGTCCAGGCACTGCCCGGTGCCGACGTTGCGCAGCCGGCTCACCCGGTCCGGGGTGCCGCCGTCGGTCAGGCCCCAGGCGTACCGGAGGCGGTCGAGTCCGCTGGCGTTGGGGGTGCTCAGGGTCAGGTTGGTGCCGGTGCCGTGCAGCTTCTGCATGGCGTACCAGTCGTCGCCCTGACCGGCGGTGACCTTGCCGCCCAGACCCGGCCAGTAGATCGAGCCGATCCGCAGTTCCCGCAGCACGTCGGTGGTGGCGCGGAAGTAGCGCACGAAGTTGTCGGTGCTGGTGGTGTCGTGGTAGTTGAGCCCGGTGTCCATCGGCGCACCGAACTCGTCCATGACGGTACGGGCGGCGCAGGAGCCGATCGCGTCCCGCAGGAACGTCACCCACTGGTCGTAGGTCTTCGCGCCGCTGAAGAAGGTGTAGTGGTGCAGCGACACGATCGTTCCGTCGAGCCGCCGGTCGGCGCACATCGACCTGATGTCGGTGTTCAGGCCGGCGCCGCTGACGAAGACCCGGTGGCGGGGGATCGCCGGACGGGCGGTGAGCCAGTTGTTCACCACGTTGGCCCAGTCCGCGGCGCTGTGCCCGCCCGGCTCGTTCATCGGCTCGAAGTACACCAGGTCGTTGCCGCCGTACCTGGCGACCACGGTGTTCCACATGGTGTCGAAGGCGGTGGTGTCGACGATCCGTCCGCCGCTGGCGGCCACGCCGTCGTCCCAGTAGGAGAGGACGACCCGGAGACCCTTCGCGGTGGCCGCGTCGATCGCGCCGGTGTACGCGTTCCACCAGCTCGTACCGACGGTGTAGGTGTTGATCGGCAGCCGGACCGTGTTGGCGCCCAGGTTGGTCTGGAAGCCGGTGTAGATCGCGTTGGCCTTGGCCAGCACGGTCGCGTAGCTGTCGGAGCTGTTCAGCCCGTGCAGGACCAGCGGGCCGCCGTGGAAGTTGTCACCCAGCCTGGCCCAGTTGACCCCACGGAACTGGCTGGTGTCGGCGGCTGCCGGTGCGGCAGCCGCGAGCACGACAGCCGGCACCGCAACGAGAGTGGCCAGGGCGCAGGCGAGCATCCGGCTCAACGAGCGGTTCGGGCGGAATCTGACCATCGTCGTTCCCCTCTGTGCGGTGCCGACTGTCGCGCTCATCAGCTCAGGCCCGAGCCCAGCGCTGGTTGGCCGCGCCGTGGCAGCTCCACACGATCACCGCGGAGCCGTTGGCGGTGGCGGCGCCGTTGACGTCCAGGCACAGCCCCGTCTGTGCGTTGCTGATCGTGCCGTTGCTGTTGACGTTCCACTGCTGGTTCGCCCCACCGTGGCAGTCGTAGATCTGCACCCGGGTGCCGGCGGCGGCGTTGTTCGGCACGTCCAGGCACTTGCCCATCACCTGCAATGCCCGCCCGTTCTGGGTGAACTGCTGGTTGGCGTTGCTGTGGCAGTCCCAGATGATCATCTGTGCGCCGTTCGCCGAACTCGCACCGTTGACGTCCAGGCACCGGCCGGACCCCTCGTTGCGGAACCGGTTGCCGGTCGGGGTCGGGGTGCTGCCGCCGTTGAGGGCGTCGAGGACCGCCGTGTACGCGGGCTTCTTGTTGCCGGCGCAGTCGAACAGCAGCGCGTTGTCGCCGCCGCGCCAGGAGTCACAGTCCCGTACGCCCCACACGGTGATGCCGGTGCAGCGCGAGATCGCCAGGCAGGCGCGGGTGACGGCGCCGTACATGTTGGCCTGGTTGCCGCCCTGGGTGATGTCCAGTTCGGTGATCTCCACGTCCACGCCCAGGTCGGCGAAGCGCTGGAGGTTGGCCTGGTAGTCACCGGGAAGCGTGGTGCCCAGGTGGGACTGGAAACCGACGCAGTCGATCGGCACGCCCCGGGACTTGAAGTCCCGGACCATGTTGTAGACGCCTGTCGACTTCGCGTTGATCCCGTCGGTGTTGTAGTCGTTGTAGCAGAGTTTGGCGTTCGGGTCGGCCGCGCGGGCAGCGCGGAACGCCGCCTCGATCCAGTCGTTGCCGGTGCGTTGCAGGTTCGAGTCCCGCCGGCCGCCACTGCCGCCGTCGGCGAACGCCTCGTTCACCACGTCCCAGGAGTAGATCTGCCCCCGGAAGTGGCTGGCCACCTGGGTGACGTGGTTGATGGCGGCGTTGCGCAGGTCGCCGCCGGAGAGGCCCTGCGCCCAGCCGGGCTGCTGGGCGTGCCACAGCAGGGTGTGCCCGCGCACCTTCATCCCGCGCGAGCGGGCGTGGTTGACGATGCGGTCACCGGCGCTGTAGTTGAACACGCCCCGCTGCGGCTCGGTCGCGTCCCACTTCATCTCGTTCTCGGCGACCAGGCTGTTGAACTCGCGGTTCAGCACCGTCATGTACGTGTTGTCGTTGAACTTGTACGTGCCGACGGCGGCGCCGAAGTAGCGCCCCTTCTCCGCCGCCGAGGTGCCCAACGTGGTGCCCGCGTTGGCGGCACCGCTGGGCACCAGGACCGTGCCGGCCACCAGCAACCCCACCGCCAGCGCGCGCATCGTTGCCGTGGTCGACCACCGTCGTCGCGGAGATCTGCTCGGATGTACGAGATTCCTCATGTGTCTCAGCACCTTCCAGAGTCGCGTCACTTCGACGAGTTAGCGCTAACATCGCCCGGCGACTCAGGTGCCCATCGGTGCAGACCACAGGAGACGAGAGAACGCTACACATCGATGGCAGTGAGATTGCCACAAAGTTACGGGGCGCTCAAGAAGTTCAGCCCAACGTCCGGAAAAAGACCAGCTAAGACGGGCACGTCGGACCGACCGGTCAGCCCGACCACCACACTGTCGATCGATGGCGGTAGCGGGTCAGAGATCCACACCGGTGCGGCACGTCGACTGCGCCATCACCGTCACGCGCAATGTGTACGTGAACATCAGCCACTCTGATCCGCCCTGCGGACGAGCAGGCGCCGGCCAGCGATGCGTGGCGCGCACCGATCCGACCTCCCCGGCCCACCCGGGCCGGTGGGCGCGGTGGTCGTCAGACGGAGCCCGCGGAACCGACACCGCGTTCACCGACCGGATCGGCGGCCGGCGCCGGCCCAGCCGCGTCGCCCGCCCCGGTCACCAGACCCAGGCTGGCCGGGTAGCTGCCGAACCGGCGTAGGCGCAGCTTGCGCACCGCGACCGGCCACGGCGTCTCGGTGGCGAGCACCACGAGATGCTCGAAGTTGGCCAGATACGACTCACCGCGCGCTGCCCGCTCGGCGAGGATGTACGGCTCCAGCACGCTCCACGCCTCTCGGGCGCGGAAACCACCCGTGCCGATCAACAACGCCGGGTCGACGACGCCGAAGGCCAGCATCTGGCCCAGGCCGTTGTAGTACAACGCGATCCGGTTCACGTGCTTACGAGCCTCGGGCGGCAGGTCGCTGACCCGCAGACCGGGCGGACAGCTCGCGCTCAGCTCGGTGAGCACGAACTGCTGACTGTCCAGGAAGGCGTCGCTCATCCGGTCCCGGGTGAGCAGCTCGATCGCGACCAGGGTGTGGTTCGCACTCTGCGACAGCCGCAGTTGCCGGAGCGCGAAGAACACCGAGACACCGACGGTGATCACCGAGACCGCGGCCACGACCGCGTTCGTCACGATCGCAACATCCATGGCGGTCATCGCACGAAGACCACTCCACCGGCCACCGGTTCCGCGCCGCCAGCCAACGCATCGATAAGAGTTGATGTAGTGTTGGTCGCGCTCCCAGCCTGCGTACTCCCCATCACCTGCTCAAGGAGCTGAGAACATGTCGCGACCACGTTGGCGTCCGGTACCCGTACTGGCCGGCCTGCTCGTCCTGGTCCTGTCCGCGCTCCTGTCGGCGGCGGTCGCCGGCACCGCCACGGCCGGCGCGCCGCGCCCCGGCAAGGTGCCGCTCACCGAGCTGACCGTGGTCTCCGAACAGGTGGCCTTCGGTCTGCGGCGTCCGATCGCGCTCACCGGGCTGCCGGACGGCCGGATGCTGATCGCGGAGAAGAACGGCACCGTCCGCGCCTACCACCCGGACACCGGCCTGGCGGCCGAGCCGGTGCTCGATCTGACCGCCCGGGTCGACACGTCGGGCAACGAACGCGGCCTGCTCGGCATCACCCCCGCGCCGGACTTCGCGCGGACCGGGATGCTCTACGTGGCCTACACCAGCCTCCCGGACGGCGCCCTGACCCTGGCGCGACTGCCCGTCGACGCCCCCGAGCGGCTACAGGTGCTGCTCACTCAGGAACACGCCGAGTACAACAACCACAACGGCGGACAGGTCGCGTTCGGCCGCGACGGCTACCTCTACTGGTCCCTCGGCGACGGCGGCCACGCGAACGACCCGTACAAGGCCGGTCAGGACCTCGGCACCCTGCTCGGCAAGATCGTCCGGATCGACGTCAACCGCAGCTGCGGCGCGAAGCCCTACTGCGTACCCCGGGACAACCCGTTCGTCCGCAACCGCGACGCACGGCCGGAGATCTGGCTGTACGGGCTGCGCAACCCGTGGCGGTTCTCGGTCGACAAGCTCGACAACTCACTGTGGATCGGTGACGTCGGTCAGGGTCTGGTCGAGGAGATCAACCACATCCGCCCGTGGCAGGGCGGCGCGAACCTCGGCTGGTCCTGCCGCGAGGGCACCCCGGTGTTCGACCCGGAGCAGTGCCGGCCAGGCGTGAAGTACACCGACCCGGTCTTCGAGTACGAGCACTACATGACCGAGAGCTGCTCGGTGACCGGCGGTGTGGTGTACCGAGGCTCCGCCACCCCGGAAGCCTGGGGCACCTACGTCGCCAGCGACTACTGCTCGACCCTCGCCTTCGCCGTACGCCCCAGACCGTGGGGTGGCTACGAGAGCGCCATCATCGGCAACTTCCCCATCCAGCCGACCGCGATCGACGCCGACGTGCACGGCGAGCTGTACGCGCTCAGCGACCTGCCGGGCTGGCTGAGCCGGATCCGGTTCGAGCGCGTCCAACCGGCCCCGAGCAGCGAGCCAGCGAACCGCTGAACCTGGGCGAGGGCCGGCGGCACCCGCAGATCGTCGTCTGTGCCGCCGGCCCCGCCGCCGCACTGGTCATCGCACCGCGCGGACGCCTTTCCGGCACGCTGCCCGGCTCACCGTTCGCTCAGCTCCGCAGGTCGAGCAGGGCCTTCCGTTCGACCTCGGTCAGCGGGCCACGGGCCTCGGCGGCGAGGCACTCCGCCAACTCGGTGCGGTTCTTGACGCCGAGCACCACGGTCGCCACGCCGGGGACGCTCAGGGCGTACCGGTGGGCCAACGAGGCGGGCGACTCACCGAACTCGGCGGCGAGCGCGCGGAACCGCTCCGCCCGGGCGAAGTCGACCGCGACCGGGGCGTCGTCGTCCACGGACCGGTCGATCTCGCCGGTGAGCGCTCCCGCCGCCACGGCACGGATGGCGATCACCGAGACGCCGTCGGCGACCGCGGCTCGGCGGATCTCGTCGTTCCGAGGCTCGGCCGACGCGCCGAGCAGCCACATGTCGCCACTCAGATCAAGGGCGTTCACCACCGCCTGGACCGCATCCGGGCGCGGCTGCTGGTGCATGGCGTCGATCACGGTCTGCGGGTGGCCGACACCGGTCAACCCCCAGGCCCGGATCTTGCCCTCGTTGCGCAGCCGTTCGAAGGTGGGCACCACCTGGTCTCGGTACAGCTCCCAGCCGAGTGTCCGGGGAGTGGGACCGGTCCAGCCCTGCGGGTGCAGTTGAGAGTGGAGCAGGAAGAGATCCAGCTGCTCGCGGCCGAGACGCTCCAGGGTGGCGTGCAGGCTGCGGATCATCTTCGCCGGGAGATCGCCGCCGTCCTGCTCGGGCAGTTCGATCTTGCTGGTGACCAGGACGTCCGCGGCCGGAATGCCGCGCAGCGCGGCACCGGCGACGTTCTCGGCCGCGTAGCCGTCACCGTAGGTCGGGGCCAGGTCGAGCATCGTGACGCCACCGTCGACGGCCGCCCGCACGGTCGCCACCGCCTCGGCGTGGTCGGTCGCCCCCCACACACCGCCGATCCCGCCCCCGCCCAGGGTGAGCGCGCTGACCGTGCCGAGACGACCGAAATCCCTGCTGTGCATCTACACCTCCGTGACGGAACGTGGCTGCCATTCTACTGATCGGAACGCCACTCACATCAATGCGCCGGACCGCGCCCCATGGACCCGGAACAGCGCCGCGTACCGGTCCAGGCATCCCTCCACACCGAACTCCTCCAGGGCCCGCTTGGCCCCCTCGCGTCGGGTGTCGGCGTCCCAGCTGAGCACGTCCAGCAGCGCCACCCGTAGCCCGGCCGGGTCCCGCGGTTGGACGACCCTTCCCATCCCGGTCGCCAGGACCGGATACCGGCCGCCGGGCAGATCGGTGGTGACCGACGGGATGCCGCACATCATCGCCTCGGCCTGTGCGATGCCGAAGGACTCGGCGACGGAGGGCAGGGCGAAGGCGTCGATGGAGGCGTAGAAGTCGTTGATCTGCCGGCCACGGAGCAGCCCGAGAATCCGGATCCGGGGATCCCGTTCGGCGGCCGCCCGGATCCGGTCGATCACGCTTCCGCCCGCGACGGTCAGATAGTCGCCGCCGAGCAGCAGCCGCGCCTCGGGATCCGGGATCTCGGCGAATGCGGCCACCAGGTAGTCCAGGCCCTTGTCCGGCACGATCCGGCCGAGGAAGCCGATGTGCGGGCCGCCGGTCTCCCGGAACGCCGCCTCCCCACCGCGCCGGTCGAGGCAGGGTGCCGGAATCGCGGACCGCTGGCTGGACCGCAGGATCGACCAGAGCTCCGAGTACCGCGCCTGGTCGTCGCTGTTGACGACGACGGCGTCCGAGCGGCGCAGCGTGACCCGCGACGACACCCGCACCGCGGCCATCGCCGCCCGGGTCACCAGGGTGGGCGGCAGCCAGAGGTCGATGTGGTAGGTGGTCACCACCGGCACCCGCAGCGGCAGGGCAGTGATCAACGCTCCCTCCAGCATGGGCAGATGCAGGTTGACCACCCGCGAACGTCGGGCGACCCGGCGCACCAGGGCCGGAAAGCCGGGGCTGACCGGGCCACGGCCGATCGAGGCGACCACCGGGCTGCGGTAGACGTCGACGCCGTTGCGGCTCTCCCGCAGCGGAAGCGTCGGGTCGTGCCGGACGGCGACCACCGCCACCCGCCAGCCCCGCCCGGCAAGGCCCTCGGCGAGCACCCGGGCCACCTCGGTCAGCCCGCTGACGTAGGGCGAGTAGTAGTTGACCGCGACGCAGAGGTCGTACTCGTGGGAGTCTTTGCTGCTCACGCTCTTCTCCAAGGGGTGTCGATCGGTTACCAGACGTGCCAGGTGCCGGCCAGCATCGCCTGCGCCAGCACCGCGGCCCAGAGGCCGAGATTGACCAGCAGCGCGCGGTCCCGGACGAGGTCCTCGACCGGATCGCCGCGGGAGCCGCCCATGGCGATCATCTGCAGGTAGCGGTGTACCGCGAACGCGGCGAACGGGAAGGTCAACCCGGCGGTGACCGGCCCGTACGGCGGGGTCTGGGTCCAGACGAAGGCGACGTAGCCGATCAGCGCCGCCACCAGGTTGACCACCACCATCTGGTCCAGGAAGTGCACCGAGTACGCGCGCAGCGCCGGCCGGTGCTCGCCGGCCTCACCGCCGGCGGCCGACAGGGCGGCCAGTTCGTGGCGTCGCTTGCCGAGGGAGAGCGCGAGGCACGCGCAGTAGACCCCGATCAGCAGCGCCGGATGGACGGCCGCGCCGACGGCGATGGTGCCGGCGAGCACCCGCAGGACGAATCCGATGGAGACGACCGACACGTCGACCAGGGGCTGGTGCTTGAGTGCCAGGCAGTACCAGAGGTTGAGGGCGAGGTAGCCGGCGACGACCACGCCGGTCAGGGCAGGTAGCAGGGCGGCCAGGGCGGCGGTGCCGGTGAGCAGGCCGACGAGGAGTACGACAGCGGCGGTCGTACTCACCCGCCCGCTGGCCAGTGGACGGTTTCGTTTGACCGGGTGCAGGCGGTCGCGCTCCCGGTCCCTGAGGTCGTTGAAGACGTACACGGCCGAGGCGGCGGCCAGGAAGCTCAGCAGCGTGCCGAGCAGCGGCACGATATGCGTCACCGTGGCGCCGGGGGCCGCGACGAGCGGCGCCGCCAGCACCAGGCCGCCCTTGACCCACTGGCGGGGTCGCAGTAGGACGAACAGTCCGGTGACGCGGGCCAGCGGTTTCAGCGCCTGCACGGCGACGGCCGGGTCGACAGAGACCACGGGCAGGTCCGACGAGGTGGGGGTCGGGACTTCCAGGGCGTGATTCATGGCGGACCTCTCCTTGCTCCGTGGAGTGTCAGAACAGCGCCTTCGCCAGGCTCAGGGCGCCCTGCTTCCAGGGGTCGCGGTGCGTACGTCCGGCGCTGCGCCGCGTTTCGGCGGCGTTCGCCCGCCACCACTGGTACGTCTTCAACAGCGCCTGTTCGTTGCTGAACCGCGGGTTGAAACCGAGCCGCTGCGTCGCTCGGTCGATCGAGACGTACGAGTCCCGGGTGAGCTTGTGCACGAGTCGCTTGTAGACCGGGGAGAGGCGCGTCGCGGCGAGCACGCGCAGCACGGTGACGGCGGGCCCCACCGGCATGGCCAGGACCCGCCGGCCGTGGCCGGCGGCGTCCAGGACGGCCTGGAAGTCCTCCCGTAGGGTGCGGAACTCGCGCGCGCCGATGTTGAACGTGTCGTTGGCCTTGTCGTCGGGCGCCTCGCAGATCAGCTGGATCGCCGCGCAGAGGTCCTCGACGTCGAGCATCTGGGTGGCGACGTCGCCGCCGCCGATCAGCGGGAAGTGCCGGCCCTCGTCCGCCCACTCGAAGAGCATGGCGAAGAGACCAAGACGCTCCTCGCCGAGGAAGGTCTTGGGCCGCACGATCGGGGCGCAGAGGCCCTGATCGCGCTGCCGGAGCACGGCGGTCTCGGCGCCGAGCTTCGCCGCCGAGTAGGGGTCCACCGGTTCACACGGGTAGTCCTCCGGGGTGGGGCAGTCCCGGGGCAGCCCGTAGACGGCGGTGGACGAGATGTGCACGAACCGGTCCACACCGGCCCGCCGCGCCGCGGCCAACGCCGCCCCGGTGCCCTCCACGTCCACCGATCGGATCTCCGCCGCCCGATGGCTGGGCAACGCGGCGGCGGAGTGGATGACCACGTCCGCGCGGCGGAAGGCCCGGGTCATCGCGTCGACGTCCCGGACGTCAGCCCGGACGAAGCTCGCCCGCCCTCGCACCCGGGGCGCGAGTGGACGGATGTCCACTCCGGTCCACGTCACTCCCGGCCAGGGGCGCGCCAACAGCGCGGTGCCCAACATGCCTGCGGCTCCGGTCACCACAACGTGCACTTCCACCTCCCGTTTCGAAGAAATGCCGCGCTCTCGACGGCAGTGTCACGACTGCACAGCGGCGACGTTTCCGGCATTCACCGTCATTGGATATTTACCGGCCGACCATCCATCGGTCACCGTTACCGACCAATCGGGCCGGTCCGCCAAATGCCCGGCAAGTCGCATACCCGACCGACCAGCCCCGCCGCGCCGACGTCGGCTCCGTGCGAGCGTCGATAGGCTGCGCGTGCTCCATCCGGCGGCTCCGTCCTCGGTGGTGAATCCGGTATTAGCACTCGTGACGCTAGTGAGTGACGATTGCCCCCTCCTTGGTGTCCGGAACAAGCTTCGAGCAAGGTGCCGATCGATACCTTTTTCCCGGCCGGTACCGACCTCGGCGGGAACCGGAGCCACGTAAAGGAGTTGCGATGACGGAAGCGGCAGCAAGAACGACCGCAATAATGGACGAAAAGGATCCGGAGCTGTCGCCGGGGCCTTCCGGCCGGTCCCGGCGGGCCCGCTGGGGGGTACGCCTCGCGGCCGTGGCCTGCGTGGGCTGGCTGGCCGTCGTCGTGCTGCACCATCTGCTCAGCGCCCGGACCTACGTGTGGGGACCGGTGGACCTGCTCCCGCCGATCGTCTGGGCGGCGGTCCCGGTGGTGCTGCTACCCGTCGCCTGGCTGGCGCGACCGATGCGCAGGCGGCTGGTCGGGGCGGCGCTGCTCGCCCTCGTGCTCGGCGTCGGCTACAGCGGGATCAACTTCGCGACGGTGTTCCACACCCCGCCACCGGCGCCCGCCGACGCCGTCAAGGTGGTGACCTGGAACACCGAGTACTGGGACCAGGACCGGCGCAACGGCGGGGAGCAGCGCACCACCACGGCGCAGTTCTACGACTTCCTGCGGGAGATGGACGCCGACGTCTACATGCTGCACGAGTACGCCAACGTCGACGACTCGCTGGTCGACATCTTCGCGCAGGCGTACGAGATCGACCAGACGGCGCAGTTGAAGGCCGCGTTCCCCGGCTACACGATCGTCCGCGAGGGGCGCAACGTCACGCTCACCCGGCTGCCGGTGGTCGGGCATGCGTGGCTCGACTCGCAGCCGTACCTGCCGGACGACCTGAAGCCGGTGCCGCCGGCCCTCGTCGACCGACCACTCTTCTACACGTCACAGGCGCTGCGTACCGACATCCGGGTCAACGGCCAGGTCGTGTCGTTCTACAACTCGCACATCTTCCAGCCGCCGGTCCGGATCCTGCTGCTGCGCAGCGACGATGACCGCAACATGTTCGAGATCGACCGGTTCAACTTCGAGATTCGGCAGGCCAGCTACCAGGCCATCGCCGCCGACCTGGAAAAGAATCCGAACCGGGCGGTGATGGCCGGTGACCTGAACACGTCACCGTCGATGAATCTCCTCGACATGGTCTCCGACCGGCTGGTCGACCAGAGCAGGGCGCTCTCCTCGCTCTACCCGGTCACCTGGCCGGTGGGTGACAAGCCGCGAATGTGGCGTATCGATTGGCTCTTCACCACTCCGGACATCAAGGTACACAGTTACGATCTGACCCTCCCCAATGGCTTGTCCGACCACAAGGCCCAGCAGTTCGTCATCTCCGCACCCTGACGAGATGAGCGTCACATTGGCGCAGAACACGCGGTGGCGGGGCATCCCGAGCATTTAACCAGCATGAAACCGATCGACAGTTGTCTACCGATGTCGATCAGGCACTAAGGTGGTCGACGGGTCTTCTCGATGACGAGAAACCGACGAGTAGGTGCGTCGTCCACCTCCCAGCGCAGCCGAATTCCCTGCCCGAGGAGCATCAATGAAGCCCGCCCACGCGCCACTGGTGTCAGTGGTAATCCCCTGTCACAACAGCCGGAAGACCATCGCCCTGAGCGTGCTCTCGGCATTGCACCAGACCCACCCGTCGATCGAGGTCATCGTCGTCGACGATGCCAGCACCGACGACACACCGGAGATCGTCAGAAAGCTCGGTTGCCGGCTCATCGAACTGACCGACAATGTCGGTGCCGGCCCCGCGCGCAACCGCGGCATTGCCGCAAGCAGCGGCGACATCCTCTTCTTCCTCGACTCCGATGTGGCCCTCGCCCCCGACGCGGTCGCCAACGCCGTCAAGATCTTCGAGGAGAACCCCTCCTACGGAGCCGTCTGGGGCGTCTACGGCGACCGTCCCCTCGTCGACGACGGCGTGGTGGAGTGGGTGCAGGTGCTCTACGGCCACTACCGCGCCACCCGCAAGCTCGGGCCGGCCCGGACCGGCCACTTCGCCAGCGGCGCCGTGCCCCGCCGGGTCATCGACGACATCGGGGCGTTCGACGAGCGGCTGCTCGGCCAGTACGCCAACGAGGACCACGAGTTCAGCCTCCGGATCGCGGAGCACTACCCGGTCACCCGCACCCTGTCCGTGGTCGGCTACCACGACGACGACGACCAGCTGTCCTCGATCCTGCGGAAGCTCTATCGGCGGGCCGGCTCACTGGTTCCCCTGGTCCTCAAGCAACGCGACCTGAAGCCCGAGCGAGAGGCCACGCACCGGCCCGCCGAGGTCGCGGCCGCCTTCCTGGCCACCACCAGCCTCCCCCTGGTGCTGGTCTCCCCCTACCTGGCGGCCGTTCCGCTCGCCTTCCTGACGTGGTTCATCGGCGTCGACCTCCCCCTGTTGAACTACGTCCGACGCACCGCGGGCTGGCGGATGGTCCCGCCGAGCGCGCTACTCAGTTTTCTGTACAGTCTCGCGATTTCCGCGGGGGCGTTGAGTGGTGGCCTGCGCTACCTGCTCGACGCACGCTTCCGACAGAGGTACCGGACGCCGGTCGGCGTCCATTAGCACACCGGCCGGTGTCAGCCGTGATGGCGGGGAGAGCATGTGAGGATCCGACTACTGGGGCCCATCGAGGTGGAATCGGCGGATGGCCCGCTGGATGTGGGGCCGCGTCAGCGTCGCGCAGTCCTGGCGGCCCTGGCCGTGGACGCCGGCACGCCGGTGTCGATCGACACCCTGACGGAACGGGTGTGGGGGCCGGCGGCTCCGGAGGCGCCCCGCAGCGCCCTCTACGCCCATGTCGCCCGGCTGCGTCGGGCCCTGGCACAGGCCGACGACGGCTCCGGCAGAACCATCGGCCTGGGTCGCCACGGGGACGGCTACGTGCTCGACGTCGAGCACCAGCAGGTGGACCTGCACCGGCTGAACCGTCTCATCGACACCGGCCGCGCGGCGACGCGGATCAGTGACGAGAAGCGGATCGCCGCCCTGCGCGAGGCGATGGACCTGTGGCGGGGAGACCCACTCGCCACCCTCTCCAGTGACTGGGCCAACCGGGTGAGGCGCAGCGTGGCATCGCAGTTGATCAGCCTGGCCGGCGCCTGGGGCGCCGAGGAGCTACGTCTCGGCAGCCCCGAGGCGGTGGCCGAGCGGCTGGCCCGGATCCTCGGCTCCTACCCGCTCGCCGAACCGCTCGTGTCGCTGCAGATGCGGGCGCTCTGCGCGATGGGGCGTACCCCGGAGGCGCTGCAGTACTACGTCGACACCCGCGCGCAGGTCGTCGAGCAGTTCGGCGCCGAGCCCGGCCCCGAGTTGCGCAACCTGCACGTCGCCATACTCCGCGGCGAACTCGACGAGCCGTACCCGGGCAACGTCGGCCCGGTCACCACCCCGATCCGGCACGTGCCGCGGCAGCTACCCGCCGACATCGCCCGATTCTCCGGCCGGCACGACGATCTCGCGCCGCTCATGAACTGGCTGAGGCCGGCCAGCACAACGGACTCAGCCCCGGTCGTGTCGATCTACGGGACGGCCGGGGTGGGAAAGTCCACCCTGGCCATCCACGCCGCGCACAAGCTCACCAGCCGCTACCCGGATGGCCAGTTGTACATCGCCCTACGCGGCACCAGCGTGGACGCCGAGCCGCTGACGCCGGTCGACGCACTCGCCCGGCTGCTGCGCACCCTCGGGGTCAGCATGAGCTGCGACCAGGAGCAGGTCGACGAGGCAGCGGCCCTGTTCCGCTCGGTCGTCGCCGGGCGGCGGCTGTTACTGGTCCTCGACAACGCCGTCGACGCTGCCCAGGTGCGCCCGCTGCTGCCCAGCGGCGCCGGATGCGCGACGCTGGTGACCAGCCGCCAGCCGCTGGCGGGGCTCAGCGACGTGCGCCAACTACGCGTCGGACCGCTCACCGTCCCGGACGCCATCGGGCTGCTGAGCCACTGGGTCGGTGCGGAACGGGTCGCGGCGGAGCCGGAGGCCGCGACCGCCATCGCCGAGTGGTGCGAGTGCCTGCCGCTGGCGCTGCGCATCGTCGGTGCCCGCCTCGTCGCCCGTCCCGGTTGGCCGCTCGCCGAGCTGCGCGACCGGCTCGCCGACGAGCGCCGCCGGCTGGACAACCTCGAGTTCGACGGTGTCGGCCTGCGGGCCAGCATGGCCGGCTCCTACGATCGTCTCTCCGGCAGCCCGGACCGCTCCGAGCGGGCCATCGCCGAGGCGTTCAAGTTGCTGGGCACCTCGCCGATGACCGAACTCAGCCGGTCGACCGCCGCTCGGGTGCTCGCCCGCTCGGAGGCGCACACCGAACGCATCCTGGAGCGGCTGGTTGACGCGCAGCTGTTGGAGACCTCGACCCCGGGCAGTTACCGAATGGGGGAACTGCTGCGGCTGTACGCCCGGGAACGCTTCGCCGGGCCCGAGACGGAAATGACCGGCGATCCGTCGGACAAGGAAGAAGCAAGCGGTTCGCGGTTAGCGTGAGCCACCAGCTCGATTCCTTTCCACGATCGGAGAAGGTGCCGCGTGTCAACAAAAGAACTGGACGCACCGCAGGCCTTCCCGGAAATCACCGTACCGGTGAGCGCCGTGCCCCGGAAGCGTTGGCCCGCAGTGGCCCGCCGGGTACTCATGAGCCTGTTACTGGCGGTGACCGTGGTCTTCATCGTGCTCGCGCTGCGCGGTCAGGACTGGTCCACGGTGGCCGGCACGCTCCGCGGCCAGCGACCCGGCTTCGTCCTGACGATGACGGCGCTGGCCGTCCTGGCCAACGCCGCCGGTCTGGTCGCCACGATGATCTCCTGGCGGGCCATGCTCGCCGGCGTCGGCGAGCGGGTTCCCGCCGTGGACGCGGCCCGGATCTTCTACTTCGGACAGCTGGTCAAGTACGTACCCGGCAAGGTGATGGGTTTCCTGGTCAGCGTCGAGATGGGCAGGGCCATCGGCGTGCCGGCGGCCCGGATGAGCGCGGCCTGGCTGCTGGCCCTGGTGGTGAGCCTGCTGACCGGCGCAACCGTGGGGCTGGCCGCCGGGCCGGAGGTTTTCGGCGCGTCGTCCGGCTGGCTCCTGCTGGCCGTCCTACCGGTGGCCGCGGTCCTGGTCCGCCCCGGTCTGGTGGGTGGGGCCGCGACCCTGCTCGGTCGGCTGCGCCGCCGACCCGAGCCGACGACGGCGATCTGCGGCACCGGCATCCGGCAGGCGGTCGTCGCCCAACTGCTGGCGTGGGTGATCGGGGGCGCTCACCTGTGGATCCTCGCCGTGGCGATGGGGGCACCGCCGCTGCGCGCGCTGCCGCTCTGCCTCGGCGCGTTCGGCCTCGGCGCGGTGGCCGGGGTGATCGCCGTGTTCGCCCCCGACGGCATCGGTGTTCGGGAGGTGGTCGTGACCGCCGCGCTCAGTGTCATCCTGCCGATTCCGGTGGCCGGGGTGGTGGCGCTGGTCAGCCGGGTGGTGGTGACGCTGAGTGAACTCGCCACCGCGGGAGTCGGCTTGCTGGTGGCCGCGGCCGTCATCCGGCGGCGCCCGGCGGCGGCGGTTCCCACCGTGGCGGTGGCGACCGGTCCGGAGCACACGAATGCCGGGCCAACGGTTCCCAAGAAATCGCCAAGAATATGGCCACAGGGGAACCACTAACGTGCTCAGAGGTTAGGTAATCGGCCGTAGCGATACCTCAGAGAATGCGGTACCCATGCCGGACAGGAAATACGATCTGACGCTCGCGGCCACCCACTACGAGCCGTACGTCAGTGGCTTCACGCAGACCGCACGCAGCATCGCCGAAGGAATGGCCAATCGGGGTTGGCGGGTCGCCGTCGTCACCGCCCAGCACGACCCCGATCTGCCGCTGCGGGACACCGTCGGCGGGGTGGACATCTACCGTTCCCCGGTTTTGATGAAGGTGAGCCGGGCGATCGTCGCCCCCCGCTACCCGATCCTGGCCGGCCAGCTGGCGCGCAGCTCGTCGCTGCTGCACGTCAACCTGCCGATGCCGGAGGCGGCCCTGCTGATGCCGCTGGCCCGCCGCGTACCGGTGGTGAGCATGCTGCACTGCGACCCGTACCTGCCGGCGGGCTGGTCGGGCCGGGCCTTCGCGCGGGCCTCGGACGTCGCCTCCCGAGCGGCCATCCGCCGCTCCGCCGCAGTGGTGGCGAGCAGCCACGACCAGGCGCACGCCTCGCGGTTCTGGCCGGTCATCCGCGACCGCAACTTCACTCCCATCACGCCGCCGTGCCTGGACCGGCGGGGCGGTGAGCCCCGATACCGGGAGACCGGCGGCCTGCACGTCGGCTTCCTGGGCCGGATCGTGGCGGACAAGGGCGTCGGCTACCTGGTCCGGGCGTTCCAGCGGATCGTCGACCCCGCCGCCCGGCTGTTGATCGCGGGCAACTACCACGAGGTGGCCGGTGGCGATCTCACGGCGGTGCAGTCCGAGATCGACCGGGACAGTCGGGTACGGATCCTCGGCGAGCTGCGCGGCCGGGAGGTCAACGACTTCTACGCCTCGGTCGACGTGTTCGCGCTACCGGCGGTCGCCAGCTCGTTCGGCACCGTCCTGGCCGAGGCGATGATGAGCGGCATCCCGTCGGTGACGACCGATCTCCCCGGTAACCGGTACCCCGTCGCCGCGACCGGCTTCGGTCGGGTGGTTCCGCCCCGGGATCCACAGGCGCTGGAGCGGGCCATCTCCGAACTGGCGGCAGTGCCGCGGCATTGGAAGGAGCAGAAGGCCCGGGCGGCACGGGCGCGTTTCTCCGTGGCGGCGTCGCTGGACGCGTACGAGGTTCTCTTCACCACCCTTCGCGGACGCACCGCGGCACGGTAACACCGATGAGACAAAAGAAAGGTTGGAGCCCGATGAATGAGCAGCCACTCGTCTCCGTGATCATCCCGAACTACAACTACGCCAGCACCATCGGCGAGTGCATCAGAGCGGCGAAGAACCAGACGTACCCGGCCGTCGAGGTGATCGTGGCCGACGACGCGAGCACGGACGACTCAGTGGCGATCGCCAGGGCGCTCGACGTCACGGTGCTGCAGGTGCCGGTCAACAGCGGCGTCTCCACCGCGCGGAACCTGGGTGCCCGGCACGCCAAGGGTGAGGTGTTGTTCTTTGTGGACTCCGACGTCGCGCTCGACCCCGACGCGGTCGAGCGGGCAGTCGACCACCTGCGGGAGGAGCCGCAACTCGGCGCAATCTGCGGCATGTACCGGGCCGAGCCGATGTTCCCCGACAGCCTGGTCAAGCGCTACCGCGCCATCCAGCAGTACGTCTGGTTCTGCGAGGTCGAGGGCGCCATCCCGGGTCTGCACTCGGCGCTCTTCGCGATGAAGAAGGAGACGTTCCTGGAGATCGGCGAGTTCAACGACCGGCTCCGCTGGACCGAGGAGCAGGACTACGGCTTCCGGCTCAACGCCCGGTACGAGGTCAAAGCCGTACCTACCATCCGGGGACGGCACGACCACGACGGCACGCTGCGGGTGATGCTGACCAAGGTGTTCAACCGTACCCGGCTCGGCGCGCCGAACTGGCTGCGGCTGAACAAGCTTCCGGGTGGCGCCGGCACCGGATATCGGGCTCTGGGCAGCGCCTTCCTGCTCGCGGCGGTGATCGCGCTGGCCTCGGCGACGGTCCTCGGCCCGTGGGCGCTCCTCGCCGCCGCGGTGCTGACCGGGATCAGCATCGGGCTCGACAAGCGCACCTACGGCTACGCCTATCGTCACCACGGAATCCTTTTTGGACTACAATTCACGGTGCTTCACCTAATGGTGACGCTCACCTCGGCGGTGGCGGCCAGCATCGGCATTCTGCAGGGACTGCTGTTCCCCCGAATGACGCGGCGGCTCTACCGCGTCGAGAACCCCGCCTGACCCGCGCGCCAGCAGTAGCGGTGCCCGACCGGAAAGTTGAACATGACTCGTTCTGATCAGCCTGACGACCAGGGTTTCGGGATCGACAGCACGGCGACGGAGGTGCTCGCCGGCATCGACCTCTCCGGTAAGTTCGCCATCGTCACCGGCGGATACTCCGGCCTGGGCCTGGCGACCACCCGGGCCCTCGCCGCCGCCGGCGCCCGGGTCCTCGTTCCGGCCCGCCGTACGGACGTCGCGCGGGAGGCGGTCGCGGGGATCGCCGGCGTGGAGGTCGACGAACTCGACCTCGCCGACCTCGACAGCGTCCGGAACTTCGCCGACCGCGTCCTCGAATCGGGTCGCCCCATCGACATCCTGATCAACAACGCGGGCATCATGGCCACCCCGCTGACCCGGGTGGGTGAGGGCTGGGAGGCCCAGTTCGCGACCAACCACCTCGGGCACTTCGCCTTGGTCAACCGGCTCTGGCCGGCGCTCACCGCGGACGGCGGCGCGCGCGTCGTCGTCACCGCCTCGGGCGCCGGGGAGACGCCGCGGATCAACTGGGACGACGTGCACTTCGAGAACGGCTACGACAAGTGGGCCGCGTACAGCCAGTCGAAGTCGGCCAACATCCTGTTCGCCGCCGAACTCGACCGGCTGGGCCGGGCAGCCGGGGTACGGGCCTTCTCGGTGAACCCCGGCTACATCCTCACCCCGTTGCAGCGGCACCTCTCCAAGGAGGAGATGGTCGGCGCCGGCTGGATCGACGAGAACGGCACCGCCCTGCTGCCCGAGTTCCGGGCACCCGAGCAGGGCGCCGCGACCCAGGTCTGGGCCGCGACGTCACCGCGACTGACGGAGGCGGGCGGCGGCTACTGTCAGGCGTGCGCGGTGGCCAAGACCTTCGACGGCCCCGCCGACCGCGAGGCGGCCGAGCGGCTCTGGGCGCTCTCGGCCGAGTTGACCGGCGTCGACGCGTTCGGCAAGTCCGAGTAGTCGAAGCGGCGGGCCGGTTGCCAGCCCGCCGGACGTGACATGGGGTGGGCCCGGCCGGGCCCACCCCATTCGGCCCGACTGTTCACCAGATCCGTGCGCCACGGACTCGAAGGATCAAGAGTCTCGCTCGATGTTCGTGCCTTGACGGTCAGCGATATGCGGCCGCCTGCAGGCTGAAGAATTCGGCGTACATCCCGTTGAGCGCCAGCAGTTCGTCGTGGCTGCCGGACTCTACGATCCGCCCGTCCGACACGACCAGGATCACGTCAGCCATCCGGACGGTCGAGAACCGGTGTGACACGAAGACGGCGACTCCGCCGGTACGGATCCCCACGTCACGCGCCGCGTCGGCGTACCGGTCGAACAAGGCGTGCTCGGTCAGCGGGTCCAGGGCGGCGGCGGGTTCGTCGAGCAACAGCAGCAGCGGATCGTCGCGCATCATCGACCGGCTCAACGCGATGCGCTGCCACTGCCCGCCCGACAGTTCGAAGCCGTTTTCGTAGGACGTGCCAAGGTAGGTCTCCAGGCCGACCGGCAGCCGGTCGATCACCTCCTCCGCGTCTGCTCGCCGGGTCGCCCGCTCGACCGCGCCCGGCTCGTCGAGTCGAGGCAGGTCACCGAGGCCGATACTGCTCCGGGCCCGCAGCTCCAGCCGGAGGTAGTCCTGGAAGCTGGCGGAGATCCGCTGGCGCCATCCCAGCGGGTCGAGCCGCCGCAGGTCGGCGCCATCGATGGTGATCTCGCCTGCGGTCGGCCGGTAGAACTGGCAGAGCAACTTGACCAGGGTGGACTTGCCGGAACCGTTGTCGCCGACGATGGCGACGATCGTGCCGGAAGGGATGCGCAGGCTGAGGCCCTGCAGCACGTCGACATCGGTGCCCGGGTAGCGGAACGCGACGTCCCGCAGCTCGATGCCGTCGGTGAGGACGGCGGGCGGTGTCTGGTCGGCCGGCGGCCCGGGTTCCGGCGGCGTCGCATCGCGGATCCAGCTCAACCACCCGAAGGCCCGGGCGTTGCGTTGCAGCGCCTGGGCGAGCGCGACGGCGCCGGCAGCTTGCGCGTTGGTCTGCACGGCCAGGGTGATGGCGAGGACAACGTCGCCGACGGTACGTTCGCCGCTGATAGCGGCGCGAACGACCAGCACGATGGAGCCGATGTACCCGAGCGCGAAGATCAGCTGACCGGCGAACCGCAGCGCCGCGCCGACCCATTCAGCCCGGCGCAGTCGGCTGTCCACCTCGCGACGGACCACCCCATGGCGTCGGCGGAGCTCTCCGCCGAGCCCGAAGAGCCGAATCTCCTTGGCGGCTGTCGAACTGAGGGCCAGCTCGAACAGGTGCCAGCTCAGGCGGGCCGACTCGGCGGTCACGAGTTCGGCACGTTCCAGCCGCTTCTCGGCCAGCCGCCCGGCGATCAGCGGGGGGACACCGAAGATCGGCAGCAGGAGCAGCCACGGCTCGATGCGGGCGAGGAGCACGGCGGTCAGGGTGATCTGGGTGAGTAGCACCCCGATCGTCAGGACGGTCTGCACGCTCTGACTCAGCGTCCACGACTGCTGTCGGAGCAGCTCGAAGCGATCTGCGGCGTCGCGCCGTTCGTGCAGCGCCAGCCCGACCGACCCGTGCGCCAGGTCGCCGAGCTGCCGTTCGGTGTCCTGCTTGTGCAGATCACCGAGTTCGAAGAAAAAGATGTGGGCGAAATGCTCCATCGTCAAGCTGAGCAGGACACTCACGGCGGCGGCCGCCGCCGTCCAGACCGCGATGTCGGTCCGCCCGTCGAGGGCCGCGTCGACCGCCACACCCAGAAAAAGCGCCAGCAGGGGCCCACTCACGGCACCGAGCATCATCAACAGGGCGGCGATGATCAGCCTCCCCGGGCTGAGCCGCCACGCCGAGGCCAGCGTCGTGCCGACACTGCGCAGCAATCTATTCACAGCCCTCCCCCTCTTCCTCGGTGAACCGCGCAGCCTGCAGCCGAAACAGCTCCGCGTAGCGACCGTCGAGGGTGAGTAGCTCCTCGTGGGTACCCTCCTCGACGACGCGACCGTGTTCCAGCACGACGATCCGGTCGGCACGGCGCACCGTGGAGAATCGGTGCGAGATGACCAAGCTGGTGACTCCCCGGGTCAGGTCGAGGAACCGCTCGAAGAACGCCACCTCCGACCGCACGTCCAGGTTGGCGGTCGGCTCGTCGAGGACGAGAATGCCGGCGCCACCCTCGACTGCGAGGAGAGCACGGGCGATCGCGATGCGCTGCCACTGCCCGCCGGACAGTTCGGCGCCGCCGGCGTATCGCCGCGACAGTGGAGTCTCCAGGCCACGGGGGAGACGGTCGACGAAATCCGCCGCGCCGGCCTTTTCCAGGGCAGCCCGGAGCACCTTGTCGGCACGCTCGGGCTCTGCGAGCGTCTCGATCGCCCCGAAGGCGACGTTGTCGCGCACCGGCAACTCGAAGTGGGTGAAGTCCTGGAAGATCGCCGCGACCCGGCGCTGCCAGGCCGTCGCCGGGAAGGTCCGGATGTCGACGCCGTCAGCGGTGATCGCCCCCGTCGTCGGCTCGTAGAGCCGGGCCAACAGCTTCACGAGGGTGGTCTTGCCTGCGCCGTTGAGGCCGACGATCGCCAGCGACCGGCCCGCCTCGATGGTGAGGTCGAGGTCGTTCAGCACCGGTGGCCCGCCCGGGTAGGCGAAGGACACCTTGTCGAATCGCAGCACCGTCCTGGGCAGTCCAGCCGGATCGCCCCTGCCGCTCTCGGTGGTTCGGGCGGCGGCTTCGCTCATCCTCTCGATCCGCTCCACCGACCGGTAGGCATTGAGGCCCTGCTCGGTCGCCACATCGGACTCGGCGATGAACCCGCCGATCCGCATGGCTGCCAGGGACGCCTGGAACACGAGTATCAACCCGCCCAGGCCGAGCAGTCCGGCCGCCGTTGCCTGAGCCGCTCCCGTCAGCAGCACGCCCAGCAGCGCGAAGGCGACAAGAACGTAGAGAATGTAGGGGCCGTAGAACAGCCGGCGCCGGGCTCGCCAGACCGGGAGCGCGGCGTCCATGGCGGCGGTCGTGTACTCCTGCTTCAACCAGGGTAGAAGCCCAAAGACCCGCAACTCCTTCGCCGCCGCGGGCTGGAGCAGCATGGTGCGGAGATATTCGCTGCGGCGCCGCAGCCGGGCGGTGCTCCGAAAAACCTCGGTGAACACCGACAGGCCGAGCCGGTAGCCGAAACGGATCGTCAGGGCCGCGACGAGCAGAGCCGGCCCGGCCCACCACACGAAGGCGACCGACGTGACCCCGGCGGCGAGCACGGTCTGCAGGTACCGCGAGATCAGCGCGATCTGACCGGCACCCGCGGCACCCGGCGACCACATTTCGGTCCGCAGCCGGTCCTTGGCGTCGGCGACGTGATCGAGCAGTTCCGGATCCTCCATGACGGCCACGCCGCCGCTCGCTTGGGTGGCCGCCATCAACCGGTCACGGACGAGGTCGTCGAGGCGACGGCGGATCAGGTTGCCGAGCAGTTCCTGTACCGGCAGCAGCAGCTGCACTCCGAAGAACGCGGCCGCCGCGAGGATCAAGTTGGTCCGAAGATCGCTCCAGGCCGCCGATCCGAGCCCGCCGGCCACCGCGTCCGGCACTCGGGCGACCACGGCTGAGGTGGCGAGGATGAACGCGACCGGCAGGATCCCTGCGGCGATCTGGACCAGCACGGCCGACGAGACCAGCGGCCAGCCAGCGTTGGGCACCAGGTGCAGGATTCTCATTCGCCCGTCGCGGCGCGATCTGTGGCCGTCGACAAGTTCCGCCCACACGGACCTCTCGTGCATCGTCACCACCCAGCGCCTCCAGTGGATGTCTCGGACCCGTCCTTCAACTCCGCCTATGCGACAGCGACCGGAACATCGCCCTCCTCGACCTCGACACGTGACCCGGGAAAGGCCGCGGGGGTCGACCTGACACACATTTCGAACCGCTCGTAGAGATCGGTCCAGTTGGCGCCTACCGCAGGGTTGAAGATTGGCGCGAGCATGGCCTGGAGGATCACCTCAGGAGATTCCTTGTGCAGCGCGATGAACAGGCTCAAGTTCTTCAGCCAGCCCTCATAGACACGCGTGTCGGGGCTCAGCGGCGGCCCTTGATGGTAGGCGAAGCTTTCGTCGTCGAAGACTAACTGCGTGCCGGAGCGCTCCAGCCTGTAACCCAACTCGGAATCCTCCAGGCCCCATCCCCGAAATTCTTCGTTGAACCCACCGACGCGCTTGTAGTCGACGCTTGGTACAGACACGTTGCAGGTGAAGAAGAGATGCCATGATGTCTTCAGGCCACCACCGATATCGCTCAGGCGACTCAACAGGTCCAGCCGGATGTCGCTTTTCAGCACGCCACCGAGGAACTCCTCGGCGCCGCCCTCCACGAAGCGCTCATCGAACGCCTCCGGTGACCGCAGATATTTCCTGAAGCCGATGACGGCCTTCTTCCCGCCGGCTACGCGGTAGTGGCGAAGGTGCCGATCGACGAAGGTGGGCGGAACCAGTTGGTCGCCATCGACGAAGATCAGGATGTCGCCGGTCGACTCTTCCGCACCGCGATTTCTTGCGGCACTTCTGGACGAGGCCGCCGAACGAGGTAGGTACAGGTAGCGGAACCGGGAGTCCGCCGTCACGTGACGCTGCACCGTCTCTGCTGTCGGGTCGGTCGATCCGTCATCCACGATGAGCACTTCGAGGGAATCGTCGGCAGCCAGCCGCTGTGAACGGAACGTGCGGAGGCATCTGTCCAGCAGCACGGACGAGTTGAATGTCGGTACAACCACTGATGCCTTCATCGGGGACTCCATCCCAGAGCAAGAACCGAAATTCCACGTGCGACGACCAGCCGACGACCGACGGCGTCGCCGCCGGTACGAGCTACGTACCGCCACGGTCAGGTGACCCGGCCGCGCCGTCCCCTGCGGCCTGCTGGGATTCCGCGCGCCAGGTGCACCCGTCGCCTGCCTGTTCGCACGACACCGTGACGTCCGCTTCGACGTAGCGGGCGGCGATGGCGGTGTTGAGTTCCTGACAGTACTGGCATGGTGATGCGAAGGTCAGTTTGACGCCGGCACCGGCGGCCAGTTTGCGGTACCGCAGGATCCCACATTCGGTGTTGCGCAGGACGGTGCCGGCGGGCTGGGGCTCGCTGGTCACCGCCGAGTCGTAAAGCAGCAGTTGGCGCTGCAGCCGGGCCATGAAATGGGCGGTGGCCGACTCCCCGGCGGGGCGCTGCGACCGCAGTAGGTCCGCGGTGATGCGCGAGTTCGCCTGGATCCACGCGGACACGCCTTCATCACCGTGCATGCCGAGAATGAACTCTTCGGCGGCCGCCTGGGCCTCGAAGAACCGCTGGCGCCAGAGGTCGACCTTGACGGTGGGGTCGAGGGAAGCAGGATCACTGGTCATGGTCGGTGTCCTTGGCGGTGTCAAGCTCGGCGAATACCTCCTGGGCGATGCGCAGCCCGTTGTTGGCAACCGGCCAACCCCCGTAGTAGGCGAGCTGGATGATGATTTCGACGATCTTCTCCCGTGGCATCCCGAGGTGGAGGGCGGCACCGATGTGGCCGCGCAGTTCCCAGTCGGTCCGGGCCAGTGCGACCGCGGTCAGCGCGATCAATTCGCGTTCCTCGACACTCAGGTGCGGGCGGGTCCAGATCTCACCGAACAAGTGGTCGATGGTGAGCTGCAGGAAGTCGGGGTAGGAGCCGGGGCGGGGTTCGCGGCCGAAGACGTGCTTGAACATGGCCTCACCCCGCTCATGTCGGGTGAGTGGCTGGTTCATCGATCACTCCTTCGTGGTGCCAGGTGGCCTGTCGGACAGCGGTGAGCTGCTACGCCGCCTCGAAGGCGGCGAGCAGTGACGGCGCAGATGTCGGTGCACATCGAGAAGGCGGCGACGCCGCCGGGGCCCCGCCGCCGGCATCGTCGATCAGCACGGCAGGTACCGGCGCAGCCTGACCAGACCCACCCCGCGTCCAGAGCGGTGAGGAGGGCCGTGGCCCGGTCAGATCTCAGAGGATGATGCTGAGCTTTCCGTGTTCGAAGAGACTCTCGTGGTCGAGCACCACGAGACGTCTCCGGACCCGGAACGACTCGCCCTCGACGGCGAGTTCGAGCCGAAACTTTCCGACGTAACAGTCAGAGCGACCGTGCCCGAACCGGTACACGACGACATTCGCCGCCACATCGAGGTGTGTGCCCCGATCAGCCACGATCTCCACGTTGCTGATCATCCGATTCGTCCGCGAGCGGGGATTCTCGCACCACACCTCGCCGTTGAGGATCTGCTCGATCCGCTGGCGCAGCCGGGCGGCGTTGTCGTCGATGAGCCCGAGCGCGTCGGCCGGCTCACCCCGGACGTCCGTGGCCGGCACCAGGTAGCGGATGTCGTCGGTCAGCATCTCGTCGTACCACTCGCGCAGGCGCCACTCGTCGAGCAGCCGCGCCTCGCGGAAGAGGAACTGGCTCACCCGGTGCCACAACCGCAACTGGGCCGTGTCGTCGACCGCCGGCTCGGTGTTGATCGTGTCGGTGGTCATCGCCGTTGCCCCCCTTGCCTCTCGGCCCGCTGAGTGAGGTGGTGACCTTCCTCGCGGTCGTCGCCGTCGTGCATCAGCCGGTCCCACTGCCGCCAGAACTCCCGGGCTGGCAGTTCGTCGGTGGTCTCGGGGACCTCCTTGCCCATACCGCGGGACAGGTCCGAGTGGCGGAGCGTGCGATTGAGGTAGCCACGTTGGCAGGACTCGATGATCTCGATGTCGTCGGGGGTGGCGAAGCCGGCGGGGCCGAGGAAGGTCAGGTAGTGACTCTTACGCAGTTCCCGTATGTCCGGATCCTCGTCCTTGGGGGCCAGCGCGACCGAGGTGATGGACATCTGGCCGGCGCTTACCGGGTCGATCTTGCGGATGGTGATCCCGATGGCGTCGATGATCATCAGGTTAGGGAAGATCATCAACGCCCGGTTGGCGCCGGTGATCCGTTGGGCGCGTTCGGCGCCGAACCGTTCGACGAAGCGGGCGGCCGTCGCCTCCATCCGTGACCTGACCTCGGCGGGAAACATCGGCGTCCAGTAGGCGAGCGGTCGGGCTGCCGCCGGTACCAACTCATTGGCGCCATGCCCCCGTCCGAGAGCACGGGCGAAGCCGCCTCGTCGTCGCGGTGCCATCGTCCCGAGCGACTCGATGTAGCTCACGTATCGCTTGTGCAGGGCGCGGAAGTGGTAGATGTCGACGCTGTTCTCCATCATGAGCTTCCAGTTGGCCCGGGCCCCGTGCAACTGCGCGCCTTGGATCACCTCCATTCCGACTTCGGACTGGTCGGCGATCAGATCGAGGTACTCCGTCGCGCCCGCCAGATACTCGGTCAAGGTGCGTGGCTGCTCAGGATCGAAGGTCGCGAACACGAAACCGCGGTAACTGTCGCTACGGTGTCGCGCCAGGTCGAAGTCGGACTTGCGGAAGCCTGGGCCGTACCCGTCCGGGAGCGGAACCCCGACCAGGTCACCCTGGTTGGAGAAGGTCCAGTCGTGATACGGGCACCGGAACGATCTGGCCTGGCCGGCCGACTGCGAGCAGATCAGCGCACCGCGGTGCGGGCAGCTGTTGGCAAGCACTCGAATCACCCCGTCGGAGCCGCGCGCCATGACCACCGGGCGCCCTCCGACGTCACGTGACACATAGGAGCCCAGTTCGGGCACCTCCGATTCGTGCCCGACGTACAACCAGCAGCGATCGAAGATTCTGGTCATCTCCTGTGCGGCCACGTCGTCGTCGGTGTAGGCCCGGCGGTCCACCCGGAACGACAAATTTTCAGGATCGTCGAAGACGATCTGACCGTCCACCGGCCGCTGCAGTTCTATCGTCACTGCTCCCCCTTTCGCTGTAGCTTCTCGCTGATGCTGCCGACTATTTCTGCCGTGCGCGCGGCGGAATCACCGCACTCGGGCTGCGCCGCGCGCAGCCGCGCCCGGTAGTCCCGGCCGGGATCAAGCAGATCGGACACAGCGTCAGCGACTGCCTGTTCTGAGACGTCGACCGGCTCCAATGCCGTCCCGAAGCCCGCGGTCTCCACGAAGTACGCCTGGATAGGCTGATCCACGGCCAGCGGGATCACCAGCATCGGTGTCGCCGCCCGGATCGACTCCGCCACCGAGTTGTAGCCGCCATGGGTGATGAACACGTCGGCGCGCTCAAGCACCTCACGTTGGGGCACGTACGGGGCGGTAAGCACGTCGGCGGGCAGCGCGAGTTCCTCAGCGAGATCTCCCACCGCCGCAATCACCTGCGCGCCGGTCTTCACCGCCCCCATGATCGCCGTGCGTAGGAGCTCGGGCCGCCTGAAGAAGATCGTGCCGAATGAGACGAACACCAACGGCCGGCCGGGGTCGATCTCCGCCAGGCCGGGAAAGGCGACCTCGTCGCCGCGCACACCGGCCGCACCCGGCAACCCGACCAGCTGCACGCCGTCGTCCGTGACCGCTTCATCCCCGACGAGCGAGGGAATCGTCGGCATCACATTGAGGATCGGCGAACGCGCCGAGTGCGTTCGGGTCGACCACAACACCCCGCGCCTGGTCAGATAGTCGCCAACCTGCTCGTCGTACAGCCAGCGACCTCGCCGACGCTCCTTCGGGCATACCCCGCCGAGGTTTGCCCAGATCATCCCGTACGGCACCCCGGACGCCTGGGCCCCCGCCATCGCTGCCGCCAGTACCGGCAGCGAATCGAGCAGCGCGAAGTCCGGCGCCGTCGCCCGCAGCACATCGGCCACCTGGTCCGCCAACGGTGACGATTCGAGCATCGGACCGATCTTTGCCGGATCGTCGCTCCACGGCGCCATCTGGACCTGCCCGACCATGTGGACCTCCGCCGCCCCCAGCGCCTGGCGACGCTGCTCGCCGAGCACGCCACCGTCCGCCGACACCAACAGCAGGACAACCTCGTTGCCGGCGGCTTGGAGCGCGTTGACCACCGGGATGTACGGGTTGAGGTGGCCATGCTGAGTCGTGGTGAGGAAGGCGATGCGCACTAGATCTCCGATCCATGGGAAACAAACAGGCCGATTCAGATCTAAGTCTGAATCAGCCGCACCGGTCACGAATACGCCACCCGGCTTTCAGAGACGAGTCCAGAGCCGCGACCCACGAGCGGCGGAACTTTGCCCGAAGGCACGCGGAACCGGCAGGCGAGAAAGCCATCGACGTCCAAATGCTGGTAAGAGACTCAATGCAATCCCCAACGCCATTGTGGGGACCCGGACCTGTCTACGTTGACTGCCGAAACAACCTTGCAACAAAGGGCTTACCGGCCGCATCGTGGCGACTCCGGAAAGTGTGCCGGATGGCATGATCAGAGTCAATGCTTTGACGTGTCGGCACACCCACGACGATGGCTTTGACCATACTCCGCCTCGACCCTCAGCAGGCCAGCCCGGTTGCTCGGCAGCGAAGTCGTGGAAGTGCGGACTCATAACCCTTCCGGCCGAGTCGCCGGATTTCGTGCGATGGTGTCGATGAAGCTTGAAATGTCGCCTTGGCAGAGCTATGAGGCGTGGTCACCGGCTAACCGGCGCCGGCTAGCGGATGAGGTCCTTGCCAGAGGTTCCCCGCTTTTCGACAGCAGCCTCTCCCTGCCTTTCCCCAATATGGCGACGCGATCGGCCCGCAGCGCACACGCTGCGGACCGACTTCGTGCTCCGTCAACCGAGGAAAACCGACTATGAAAGCCACTGTCACGTGCGCGGGGCGCACCGCCCACGATGCCGAGCCCCGGACCACTATGACTGATCCGGCAAACCTGATTTTTCTCCGCATTCATACAGTGGTTACCGGCTCCGGCTACCGCAGGTCTCCGTCGGCACGAATTCGCCCGCGATCGCAGGTGAAAGAAGCTTGAAGCGCAGGCACCCGTTCTCGTTATTTGAGATGCGTTGCCCGCCAGCCCTTGTGCTCGGAGCGAGGCTGAGGGCCACACGCTACGGTCGCCAGCCCAACTCGATCCGGGCGAAACACACGAGGCGAGGCCGTAGGGTCGGTCGCGTGGCCGAGACACAGACCGAACCTGATCTCTCCTACATTGCCAACGTGACGCGCGTCCGCGCAGCCGCCGGAATGATCCTGCGCGACGAGGCCGGTCGGGTGTTGGTGGTCCACCCGACGTACAAAGACGTGTGGGAGATCCCCGGCGGGACGGTGGAACCGGACGAGTCCCCGGCGGACGCATGTGTCCGCGAGGTCAGGGAGGAACTGGGCCTGTCGGTGTCCGCAGGAGCGCTGCTGTGCGTCGACTGGGTGCCGGCCACCCCGCCATGGGACGGCGGACTCATGTTCGTCTTCGACGGCGGAGTGCTGACAGCGGACCAGGTCACGACGATCCGCCTGTGCCCAGACGAGCTGGACCGGTACGAGTTCGTCGGCCCGGAACGCCTCGACGAGGTGTTGATTCCTCGGTTGGCTCGGCGGGTTGCCGCAGCGGTCGACGCCATCGGGCATGGCGGCGTCTACCTGGAGGATGGAGTCGCGACCTCAAGCCGGTAGTCGGCCGCACTGAATCATGAAGGTGCGCAGGTCAAGTGAGGCGACGCGGAGTTTGAGGTGGACACCCAGGCAAGGACGGCCTCGACCTATGGTCAGGCGATCATCTGCCTCGGCCTCGGTCAGCCCTCGGCGCGGACGACGATACTCAGCGCGTCGACGGCTGAGCGGGTGAGGTCAGGAAGCTGGTCTTCACCGAGAACGACGCCATGAAGGTTGTCCAACGGTGTCCTGAAGTGGTGCAACCGGCTGCCCCGCAGATCGGCACCGTCGAGGCGGCAGGATTCCAGCTCCAGGTCGCTCAGATTGCAGGAGCGCAGGGCAACGCCGGACAGGCGGCAGGACGACCAACTGCCGTGGCCAAGGGTGCAGTTGGTGAAGGCCACCGAACCGGCCGCGCTGACGCGATTCAGGGTGGCATAGTCGAACCGGCAGTCGTCGAACAGGACGTCTTTGAGGCGGACGTCGATGAGCCGAGCGCCGGTGAACCGGGATCCGGTGACCGAGCATCGCTCGATGCTGATGCCGGTGAGGGTCGCGCCGGACAAGTCCGTCCCGACGATCTCGCACCCGTAGAGAGCCCCCGCTTCCCAGCTGACCTCACCGAGGTCCGCGCCGGTGATCCGGCAACCTCGAATACTCTGCTCCGCAAGCTGCTCACCACGCCAGGAGACCCCGTCGATGAGGCCGTCGCGGACGTCATCGTCGGACAGATCGCTGACCTGGTCGAGGTCCTCCGGATCGAGGTCGGGCAGGAGAAGGGTCACGTCGCCCACGGTGGTCGTCCGCATGTCTCCTCAACCTGTTCGGGCGCGGGGTGGGCACGCCACTGCGCAGTCGTTGAGCGCGGTCACGAACTCGGTGACGTATCGCAGCTCCCTGGCACCGGCGAGCATGTCCCCGATCGGCTCGTGGAGCACGTTGCCGGCGATGAAGTCCGCGTAACGCGGGTCTTTGATGCCGAGCAGCTCCGGTGACAGCAGAACCACCTGGCCGTCGTGGGAGACGGTGGGGATCGGCTCGTACGGGACGTGGCCGACAAGCCCGGCACGGGTGGCGACGAGGTAGTCGGCCAGGCGGTCCACGTCGCGGATCCGCAGCAAACTGCCAGCAAGCCGGTACCGCACGATCTGGTGCCAGAACCGGTAGGCGGCTTCCTCGGAGACTGGCAGGCGGTCGGCACCTTCCTGCTCCTCGATGTTGAAGCCCACCGACTCACAGCACGGCAGACCGGCAAAGAACTCGACGAGGTCGTCGGCATGGTCGATGGTCTCGGGTGTAACGACGCAGATCACTGAGTACGTCAGGCCGTTGTCGACGAGCGTCTGTATGCCACGCATCGTCCGGGCGGTCGTTGCCCTGCCTCCTCGGTCGAGCCGGTTGCCGTTCAGCGTGCCTGGACCGTCGATGCTGATCCCGATCTCGAAGTCGTGTATGGCGAGCAGGTCGCACCACCGCTGGTTGATGAGGGTGCCGTTGGTCTGGATCTCGTGACGCACCCGGCCGTCGCGCCGCAGATCCTCAAACGGCGTCAGCAGCCGCTGAAAAGTCTCGGTGGGGGTAGCAGTCGGCTCGCCGCCGTGCCACACGACGCTGACCGGATGACTGCTGTTCTGCTGGGCGATCGATTCGGCGCAGGCTTGCGCGACGGCATCGCTCATCAGGCGGATGGATCTGCGGTCGGGCAGATAGCAGTAGGTGCAGTCGAGGTTGCAGAAGCTGGTGGGCTGCACCACCAGTGTGTGGAACCTGCTGGCGATCGCCGGCTGACGATTGACGCTGATGAGGCCGATACCGTTCACGGCGAGGCGTCCTCGCTTCTCGGTGGTGCAGTAGACGTTCGGTAACCGTGGGTGTGGCGGGCGGGCCAGCCGAGGAATCGGTCGTACATGTCAGCCGCGTTGCCCGTCACGCTGGGGTTGAGCCGGTGTAGGTCATCAATTGCGTCGTGCAGGCAGCTGGCCAGATAAAGGATCAGGCTCACCGACATGTCCCGGTACTCGGCCACGAGGGCCAGCTTTGCCGCCCCGCACGGCCATGGCTGCCCACACCGGCGGCAAAGCCACAGCGGACGCATCGGCAGATGCTCCCCCTCAACCGCAAGGTTCCGGTGCACCGACAGGCGGCGAGTCCCGCCGGTCACGGCCTATCGCTCTCTCTGGCCTGCTGCTCGAACAACCGACGCCACGCATGGGTCAGCAACGGCGGATCCGCCTGCCGCGTCTGCCAGTGCGAAGACGTGGACCCGGGCTCTGGTCGCCGGGGCTGGCCGACAATCGCGTTGTGCGAGATGTAAACCGTCATGCCGGGACACCCCTTCGAGACGGTCGACGGTGGGCTCGCCGGGAATGGCGAGCCCACCGCCGTCGCACGGCGGCTTCGGGTATGCCGCCGATCACCCACCCGCGCAGCCCCGATGGCGGTACGCAGGCGGGGAGTCGTATCGACGTGAACGGAAGGATGCGGTGGTGGCTGGCGACAACCAAAGCCTGCACTTTCGGTAAAGTCCTCAGTTCTCTCTCGCTTCGGACAGCTCACCTCGCACTCTCCGGCTCAGTAAGTGGGGTTTGATCGCCTGTCTCCCACCCAACCGCTGTTCGCCGGCCGGTCCCAGTGCGGCAATGACGCAGAACCGATGCATTCCCATTGCGATGAACACCGTGAGCTGGATAAATGGATCTGTGATACGCAGTGGCGGAAGTGGGCGGCGCGCGTCGGGCCTACGCCGGTATCGGCTGGCGCAGCGACGCAAGGCGATTGGGCTCAGCCAGGAGCACCTCGCCGAAGTCCTCGGCGTGGACCGCTCCACAATCGTTCGGTGGGAACGGGCAGAGACGGACCCTCAGCCCTGGCACCGCCCGCACCTGGCCACGGCTCTCAAAGTGTCCGTCGAGGAACTGGCCGATCTATTGGCTGACACCCGGCAGCCGCCCGCCACGCCCGACGGGCGTCTCGACTACGCGCTGCGGCAGCCCGGTCGCGTCGACCTGATCACGGTGGCGTACCTGCGGGAGCGCGTGCGGCATCTTGACGAACGCTACGACCAGACACCTTCGACCCTTCTCCTGGCCGAAGCGGCGCAGTTGCACGGGCAGGCGGTCTTTCTCCGTCGGTACGCCGACGCCGGCTCAGTTCAGCGTGAACTGGCTGCCGCGATCGCCGAATCGGCCACGCTGATGGGCCAGCTGGTATGGGACGCCACGCAACGACACGACGACGCCGCCAGCGCCGCATACTTCGACCAGGCGATCAACGCCGCGAAGGAAGCCCGCGATCCTGTCGCCGAAGCCAACGCGCTACTTCGCAAGAGCTACCTGGCGCTCTATGGCACCAAGCGGCCAACCGCTGCCATCGCGTTGACCGCAAACGCCACTGAGGTGAGCCGCCGCACCAGCCCTGTACTTGCGGGCCTCGCCCAACTACACCGCGCCGAGGCACACGCGATGCTCGGTCAGGTTCGGGACTGCGCTGAGGCCCTCGGAGTCGCCGAGGATTCCTTCGCCTCGGTGGGCCCGCAGGATCCTGCCTCCGTCCTCTACTGTCCCAGCCACCACGCCCGACTCGCGGGCTCGTGCTGGTTGTCGTTGAACAGGTCGGCGGACGCGATCACGGCGTTGGAGAAAGCCCACCAACTGGTCGCCGCACGCCGCAAGTCGACAGCCGTCGTCCTCGGTAACCTCACCCTCGCCAACATCCGTCATCGCGACCTCGATACAGCCATCTCTTACCTGCATCAAGCCATCAGCGTCATTGAGCGGACCCGCGCGGGAGGCGGCCTGAACCTCGCCTTCGCCGCAGCCCGCGAACTGCGGCCCTGGAGCGATCGGCCTGCGGTCCAGGATGTCAACGAACGCCTCCTCACCCTCATGACTCCATAGGAGCAACATCGTGACAAGCACCGACGACGCCAAGCAGGCCGTTCGCCGACGCGTCTGGGATCTCCTCGAACGCGAAGGCATGGCACCGCCAGGGGTGCATGGCCACATTCCTGACTTCACCGGCAAGGACGACGCCGCAGCCAGGCTCGCGGACCTGGATGTCTGGACGAAGGCAAGGGTCATCAAGTGCAACCCCGACCGGGCCCAGTTGCCTGTCCGGGTACGCGCCCTCCAAGAGGGCAAGCTGCTCTACATGGCGGTCCCGCGACTCGCCACACCGAAGCCCTTCTACCTGCTCGACCCGGCGGTGCTGACAGTCCCGTTCGAGATTGCCGCCACGAGCACAGGCGCGCCCGGGATCGCCCCCACGGTCGGCCCCGACGAAATGCGGCCGGTAGACATGATCGTGTGCGGCAGCGTCGCGATCAGCCGACGCAACGGCGTACGGGTCGGCAAGGGCGCCGGCTACTCCGACCTGGAGATCGCGCTCCTGACAGAGGCCGGATTAGTGACCCGGGACACCGCCATAGCCACCACCGTCCACCAGAGTCAGCTCCTTGACGAGGAACTTCCGGACGCCGATCACGACTTCAGCGTCGACTACGCGATCACTCCCGAAGAGGTCGTTGCCTGCGCACCTGACCGGGCACGACCGTCCGGCATCGTCAGGAAGAACCTTCGCCCTGATCAGCTCGACAACATCCCAGCCCTGCGTTGATCAAGCTCCGACCGATCCGCTGTCGTACCCGCGTCCCACCGACGCTGCCCCAGTCCAACGGCTCCCGAGCACCCACCGAGCGACCAGCCGCCACCGGCGTACGCGAAAAAGGCCCCGACCGGCAGAGCTCTACCAGGTCAGGGCCTTGCTCGTTGGTGCGCCGCCAGGGACTCGAACCCCGAACCCGCGGATTAAGAGCTCCGTCGATGCCATGCTTATCTGTTCCGTACGGCCCTGGCAGTCCCACATCCCCCTGCCAGTCCGCCGCCGGTAGGCCGCCGTGTACCACAGAATGCCTGTCCGTCCACGGCGCGCGAGCACCCGGTGAGCACCCGCATTCTGTGCCCGGAAGACCGTAGACGAGCTGAGCGGACCGCGGGTTCGGCCGGCCACGCTCCTCAAAGCAGTGGGCCGAAGAAGTCCTTGTGCATCGTTCGTGTCCGTCGTACCGTGCAGGAGTCGGGACGCCGGTCTATCCGTCTCCCCTTGCTTGCCGCTTCCTCTCGCGGAGCCCATCGCGGCGTGAAGGCCGCGGGCTACAGACCCGCTTGCGGCGCTACCCATCTGGTTGCTGAAGACATTCCGCCTATCGGACGGACCGCCTGTCTCGCGAGTTCCTACCTGCCGGGCCCCACGCTGCCGCGCCCATGGTCAGCGTCGCTCCTGCCGTGAGAGGAGTACCACCATGATCGCCGAATGCCATGCCGCCCCACAGGATCCCGTCGGCACCTGGCTTGCCGATACTTTTCCGTACCAGCACACCCTGCGCGCCGAAATCGCGGCAGATCTTCGCCGCTGTCCAGTTCTGCTGATCGACCCGCCGAACAAGTCGTTCTTCGGCCACGTCGTGGAACTCGCGACCGGTCTGACCTTGTGCGATCAGAGCCCGTACCTTCGCCTGCTCCACTGCCTCGGCCATGACCTCGCGACCCGGTTGCTCAGCATGGCGGGCTATCGGCCCACGGCTGACGCTGCCAAAACCTACAACGTCTGGCACCGTGGCGGCTCAGCGCTGCACCCGGCGCACATCTTCACCGTCGCCAGCCGGCTCGCCTATGTCCGTAGCTTGCTCAACGATCTCGACCGTCATCGCTTCCATGCCGGGGATGTCGCGCGTGATCTCCTGGAGCGCTATCCCCGCCTTCTCAATGGTCGTCCCGACGAGACCTACCGCACGAGGCGTGCGTTCCGTACCGTCTGGGCCAGTTACTCCAATGGCTTCCACAGCGCTCTCCGTTCCTACGGGCCCGCGACCGCGGAGCTGTCGCTGCTTGACGGACGCCGCCACGCCGACTTCCTCCTCGGCACGACGGTGCTGGAAGTAAAAAGCGGCCGACTCGACGACGATCGCTACCTGGACGAGCTGATCCGTCAAATCGTGACGTACGCGCTGCTTGCCCATCACGACGGTCTCCGCGTCACCCATGTCGCCGTCTACGCTGCTCGATACCAGCGGCTCCTGCGATACCGCATCGGTGAGCTGACCAATCAGCTAGCCGGCACGCCCATCGATCTGGCCGCAACCGGAGCTCACCTGGCCGCCCTCATCAGGGACCGGCCCCGCCGAAGGCCAGCCGCCTGACCACGAGAGGCAATCCGGGCTTCGAAGTTAAGCGGGGCCCTCGCCTGTTCACTGCACCAGCGTCCCATTTACAGAGGCCACCATGGCTATCACTCGTCTAGACTGCGGTCCGACGTCAGGCGGGAGGGGAGATTGATGGCCAGCTGCGGCAACTGCGGCGAAGATGGGCACAACGTCCGGACCTGCACGGGCTACGCCGTCTATCACTGTCGAGGCTGCGGCCACGACTTCCGAGTCAACGGCAACGGCGGCCTCGTGTTCGGGTGCTACCCCAACTGCCCCCAATGTGGTTCCTATGTGGAGACGGTGGAGGAAGGCTAGCGCCGTTCGTAGGCAGACGTCTATGCCGAAGGCGATGGGCGGAGACAGCCGCGGCGGAAAGACGTTCGGCGATCACCAGGGAGAAGCGGAGGCCTGCTACAAGCGACGAGTTCCAGTACTGCGTGCAGTTTCCTCGAAGTGAGAGTGCAAGCGAAGTAACACCTCGGCGTCGAGGGCGGCGTAGGTCACCTGGCTGCTCGTCAGCGGTCGCCGCGCCCAGTCCCCAGTTTGTTCCCTCTTGTCGAGTTCCATGCCAAGTTCACGGGCGCAGACCTCGCGCAGGCTGTGGCCTTTGGCGGTGGGGCGAAGCCGCCTCGACACGTCACACGTATCCACGACGGCCTTCAGGGCGAACCCGTGCCGGCCAAGGACGGCGCGCTCGAATGAGGCGTAGTGGATTAGCTTGGTTGTTTCGGTGCTCGCGAACAGTTCGCCGAGCGGTTCCAGGTCTGGAAGTTCGAGGACGTCTAAAAGGTAGGTCGCCTCACGGCTCGCCATCTGAATCAGGCACAGGGCACGGTTCGCCAGTGTGGTTTCAACGTCGAGACCAACGACGGACTCGGACATCAGCTCAGCAACCGCTGCCTGGAGCTGCGGGAGGGTGCGCACCCAGACCAGTGGCCGCTCGTGCTCGCGGCGCAGCGGGGGCAGTTCCGCTGGGACCTGCTCGAGGCGGGCGAGGCGCACCGCGTCGCTGGGCGACAACGTCCGGACGGACTCGGGAAGGCGAGGTCCTCTGCCTCGAAGTCCCGAGAGCCATTGCCAGGCCCCGCCAACGTCGAGCAGATAGCTGGCGATCACTTCACGTTCGACCCAGGGGGGCATCAGCGGCTGGAATTTGCTGAGGCGGTAGTTGGGCAGCGATTCGGCGACGTCACCCCAAAGCCGATCGTTCTCCCAGAACTCGGGTTCGGCGAGCCCGGCAATCGCGTCGCGGAAGGTCAGCACGTCGAGGTTCTCTCCCCGAACCTTGATGAGAAAGTTGTCCGGGATGACTTTCCAGTCGTTGCCGACCGCTTCGAGTGCGTACCGCAGGGTCGAGTTGATCCGTCCGCCAGCGAAGGTCCACCAGCGGATCTCCCCGTCGTCAACTTCCACGCCTCCACGGTGGGAGGTGACGGTCCCGCGCATGGTCGCGCGGTGCTCGGCGAGGACCCTGCACGCAGCATCGTCAAGGTATGGATAGCGGTCGTCACACAGGAGTATCGACAGGATGCGCTGGCAGAGCTCGAATCCGAGGTACTGGGGAAGGAAGCCTCCCCAGGTGGGCTGGCGCCCTCGGGGTGCCGGCTCGACGATCACGCTGCGATCGCGGTGCTCGACCCGAAGGACTGCCCACGCGCGTCCGCTGAGCAGGAAACTACTGACTCCGTCGACGAGCCGGTCGACGAACGTCTGGTTCAGCGAACCGAGGGCCTGACCACCGACGGTCTGAACCGTATAGGTCTGCGGGCTGGAGAAGACTGCGTAGAGGTCCATGAAGTTCTTACGCCCGAAGCGGCGTTCCGCCTTGGGGCCGAGGACCAGGCGGCCATCTGCGATCCGCAACGCGTCGTCCCGCAGCATCCAGCTCAGGAGACGGTCGAACTCGGCCTGGTGAATACCCCGGAAATCCGGTACCCGCGAAAGGTGCTCCCAGGCAGCTGCGACGGTGATCCCGTCGCTGGACAGCGACATGGCCAGGAGTTGGTGGATGAGTACCGGCCAGCAGCGGTCCTCCGCCTCGACCGGTTCGACCCAGCCCGCCTTCGCCAACTCGACCAGGGCGATGGCCTGGACGACACCGTCGGTGGTTTCGCAGAAGAACGTGGTGTTGGCCGCCTGGCCGGCGCGCCGCCCGGTTCGGCCCATACGTTGCAGGAACGAGCTCACCGTGTCTGGCGCCTCGGCCTGCAACACCCGGTCGAGGTCGCCCACGTCGATGCCCAACTCCAGTGTGGAGGTACACACGATGCAGGCGTCGTCGCCGCGGTGGAAGCGTTCCTCGGCGAGTTGGCGTTCTTCCCTCGACACGGCGCTGTGGTGGACGAATACGGTCGTACCGACGCGTCTCATGTACTCGGCGACGGCCTCTGTCGTGGCGCGGGACTGGCAGAAAAACAGGCTCCTGCGGCCCCGCGCGACGGTTGCCGCGTCCCGGGACAGCAGTGCGAGGTTCCGGCGGTAGGTGACCAGGATCTGCCGGCGCCCCGGCTGCTTCGGCGGGTCGACCACCCTCCCCGGCCGGTTCGATGTGCCCCGCAGCCATGACAGGATCGCCTCCGGGTTGCCCACGGTCGCGGACAGCCCCACGCGTTGGAGGTCGTGTTTGGAGACCCGCGCCAGGCGTTCGAGCACGCTCATCAGGTGGGCGCCCCGATCCGTTCCGGCCAGGGCGTGCACCTCGTCGATGACCACGATCCGCAGATCAGCGAAGAGCCTACTCTCATCCACTCGGGGTGACACCAGCATCACTTCGAGTGATTCAGGTGTGGTCATCAGCAGTTCAGCGGGATCTCTGAGGAACTGGCTGCGGGCATGATTCGGGGTGTCGCCGTGCCAGACGAAACGACGCAGACCGATCATGTCGGTGTAGAGGCCCAGCCGGTCGGCCTGGTTGTTCAGCAGCGCCTTGATCGGTGCGACGTAGAGGACGCTCACCCCGTCCGGCGCGGTTTCGACAAGCTGGGACAGGGCCGGGAACATCGCCGCCTCGGTCTTACCGCCGGCGGTGGGTGCCAGAATGACGGCGTTGTCGCCGGCCAGTAGCGCCTCGCCGGCTGCTTCCTGCACCGGGCGCAGGCTGGACCAGCCCAGCCGGGAAACGATCGCCTGCTGCAGGCGTGGTGCGAATCTGGCGAAGACGCTCACCACACATCCTCTGCGGGCACGAGCCCGTCCGCCTCGTCGTCGAGGTCGGCAAGTTTCGTACCGGAGAGCACGTGCTGCTCTTCGGGACTGAGTTCCGTGGCCTGGAATCCGTACTCCGCCATGGGATCGTAGTCAAGGTGTTCCTCGACCAGGTCGAGTTGGGTGACGAACTCGCGCAGGAACTGGCGTGGCACCACGCCGACGTCTCCCTTGAATCCGGCGGTCACCTCTGTGACCAGCCGTTCCACGAACGCCGTGCTGATCTTCTTTTCGAGGCCGCCACGGTCCGACGTCGGGAACAGCTCACGCAGTCGAAGCGCAACCGATCGGAGGCGATCGGCGTCGAAGGGCACGAGTTCCAGCTGCGCCTGCCGCAGGCTGGCAAACCTGCCCTGCTTTAGGAACCGGATCCGATCATGCAGGGGTGCGAGTCCGGCAACGCCATGCCGGGTGTCGAAGAACTCCGGGGTGCCGGTGAAGACCCACAACATGCCCGGATAGGAACTCGCCGCGTCGGAGATCTGCCGGATTCCGTTGAGGGATTTGTGACGCGAGTCCGAACGCATGCGCAGGATGGTCTCGGCCTCATCGATGACGACGACGAGGCCCGCGTACCCGGCTGCCTTCACGATCTCGAGCACACCACGCAGGTAGTCCAGGGCATCGCGGCTGCCGATGTCGCCCTTGATACCCGCGGACTTCTTGGCCGCCATTGCGACGTTGCCGCTACCGCACAACCATGAGATGAGCGCTCCCGCTTCAGTGATATCGCCCTTCTGCTTCAGCTCAAAGATCGTCTGGATGACGCGGACGAAGTCCTGTGGTGCCCGGCCGCCGGTCATGGCCGAGAGGTCTTCGTCGAGGCGTTTCTGTACCTTGGTGTCGAAGTCAGGGGCCGAGTCGTCTTCGCCGGCTGCGACGAGGCTGTCTTCCACCCGTCCGATCCAGCGGTCGAGGATGTCGCCCAGGGCCCCTCGTGAGCATGATGCGGTTCCGAGCTCGGTCAGCACCTTGCGGTACACGTCGTCGAACCGGTGGAACCGAAGATCGTTGTCGGAGACCACGACGAAGCTGGTGGCGAACCCTTTGGCCTGGGCATCGAGCAACGTGAGCCGTGCCATGAAGGTCTTGCCGCAGCCGTAGCCGCCACGAATGAACTTGACGGTACCCTCGCCGCTCTTTGCGAAGTCGAGCTGTCGATGAAGCTCACCGCGCTGTTTGTCGATGCCCACGGCGAACGCGTCGATTCCTCGCTCGGGGACGAGGCCCTTGCGGAGCGACTCGAAGACGTGCTCGACGTCCTTCTGAGTCAGTGTGCTCATTCCATACCCTCACGTACATATCGTTTCACTCCGGCTACGACATCGATGCGCACGCCGAAGGGTGCCTTCTGGGCATAGGTTTCAAAGTGGATGGCGAAACGCCGAAGACTACGTGGACCCCCCAACATCGCGGCGGCTTCGTTCTCCGTGACCGTGCCGTGCGTGGCCAGGTGCTCAAACACCTGCCGGACTCCCGGTTCGGAGAACTGCTCGAGCCAGCTTGTACTGCCCGCCCCGACACCTAGCGTTGCTGCGGGCGGTAGTGACGATGGCCCGCGGGTCGCCGTGACCGCGAAGCGAACGTCCGGTACGCACGGCTCCACATCCGCCACGGCGCTGGGGTGGTGGAGCTGCACGAGCACGCGCGCATTGGATGCTCCGGAGAGCCGGAAGAACATCTCGAAAGGTTCGCCGACGGTCGCGACCACCACGCCGCCTGCGATCCGCGCCTTGCCGCGGGTTTGGCAGAGTTCGACCTGCACGCCTTCGGCGTCGTGAACCCGCAGTGCGAGCTCGACGTTCTGTGAACTTCCGAAGTCCAACGACCGCTGCGCGAGGACCTCAACCATGGCCTCGATGCAGTGCATCCCCCCGACGTCCTCACGGGCCTCGGCTTTGATGCCGTATTGCACGTTATTTCCGCCAGAGGCGGCACGGTGCACCACGGTCAAGACCGGGATGACGCGCTCCTGCAGGCTGTTGCCCCCGTGGACAAAACTCATGGAGCGTCGGCCGGTATCGAACACCGCAGTGGTCTCTGGGAACATCAGGTGCCCGTCGGCTCCCTCGTAGCCTAGGTTTGCCAGGGCGACCCTCACCTCTCCATCATGATCCGCTGCCACAGGGGAGAAGACATGCCTTCGGTCTGGGTCGATGCGACGGCCGTGCGCCTGAGCCGACCCGGTGTTGTCGTCAAGCAGGAGAAAGCCGTGATCGCTAGTGAAGACGAACCGACGCACGCCCGCGTCTCGAAGAAGACGCCAGGCGGCGCGCAGCTTCTGCATGGCGTGGTCGAAGACCGCAGGACCGACACCCTTTTCGCCTGCATTGTCGATTTCCTGGCTATGAACGACGACCAGTCGTGCCTGGGCGATCGAGCGTTTGAGTGAGCCACTGTCCCGGCTGACGACCTGATCGAGGGTGAGCCATGGGCACGTCGTTCCGCCCACCCGATCGTGCATGGCCCGCTTGCGGGTTTCGGGGTCAGACACGCGAAACTCGCCTGTCTTGAAACCTTGAATCCCTGCCGTGTCGCTCGCCATCGAAACACGCAGACGGCCGTTCTTTTCGACTGGTGCGAGTGCGTTCATGCCTACCGCAGTAACGGTGGGAAGTTCTGCGAGCCTGGGCTTGAGCAGCACAGTGGTGGCGGGCGTGTCCTTCAGCTGGTGATAGAGCTCATCGCCCATCTCGAATCGAAGAGCGTCGACAACGAAGTACGCCGTGGTGCCAGCTTCCTGCGTCATCGGCTTGACCACCTCGTTGAAAAGCATCCGCTGCTGGTGCGAGGCGCCCGGAAGGAAGCCGTGGGATGTGCAGAGCGCGTTGAACTCGCGCGCCCACCCATCGGCCCACACGCTCCAGGCACGACGCATCCCATCGAGGCGCGTCCGCAGGGTTTCGAACTCGGGCAACTGTGGGTAGAGCAGTGCCACCCGCCGTTGCTCGAGATGCCGATGTGCTTGATCGACGGAGGCACCCCGCTCGACGTAGGCGTTCACGGCGGTCTCGAGGCCGCTCTGAGTGCCCGCGCCAACCCCCAACTTCTCGCCCGCGTGCGCGATGGCCTGGCCGAGGCGGGCCGCGTCGTGAACGAGTTGCCAGGCGGACTGCCTAGTTGGATCGTCCTGAAGCCAGAACGAGGCACTTGAGGTCCGCGTGTCTACGCGCAGCTCAGCCCACTCGGCGGCCAGGCCGTAGTCCTCGCGATCGAGGGCCGCCAACGCGGCCTTGAGCACCTTGTCCTCTTCAAACCGGAACGTGTCGACCTTGCCGAGATCTTCAGCGTGGGCGGCCTCGACCTCATCGGCGAGCACGGCTTCAGTCCCATCCGCCGTTCGCTGGTAGAAGACCGCATGGCGCTCGCGGAGATGGGTCGCCGCGCTGCGGCAGTTTTCGACCACCGGACGGGGCAGGTCCACGGCGGAGGTGAGATGCGTGTTGACGGGCGCACGCTTGAGGTCGTGCACGTACTCCACGCACAGAGTCCAGCTTGCCGCGACAAAAGCCACGTCCTCGGCATGTGGCCTGATGGGCGGAAGCATGGCATCGCGCCAGTCGCTTGGCAGGCCGACCTCTGCGGCCAGCCGTCCCCAGAGGGCGTTCTCGTCGCCGAACTGTTCGATGTGCCTGGCGACGAGTCCCCCGTCGAGAAGGTCATCGAACAGAGCGGTCAGTTTCATTGCTCGAAGCTGCCCAGCGATGCCGACACCGGTGTGGTCCAGGTGCGCACTTAGCCAGGCGTCGGCCCCCGCGAGCGTCATGTTGGGCTGTTCTTTGAACGAGGCGATCTGATCCGGCCGCACCCGTCCTGCTGCAGCCTCGGTGACGAGGGTGTCGAGCGCCTTGCGGTATCGTACGCCGGCCGCGTAGAGCTCGAAAAGCGGTGTGCCGCGTACGGTCTCCTCGGTGAAGCCTGGCAAGTGGATGACCAGCGGCACCTTCTCGGTACCGGCGGCGACACCATCGAGCGCCAAAATCAGCGACAGATAGCTGCCCCTGAACGCGTAAACCTCGTATGGCACCGAGCCGGACTCACGTAACGCCTTGAGCCGGTCGACGAACTCCCTGTAGTGCCCGGCCTGGTCAAGCCATACGACCACGCCGTGTCTGCGCACCCACCCGCGGAGATCCGCCTCGAGACACTCTGACACGGGACCACCCAGTTCGACGGTCGTAGCCCCAGGTCCTGCCGTCGTCACGCGTCGTCCCCCACGCTCTCTTCGACCTCGTCCTGTGCACTCTCAGCGGCAAACAGGCCGATGCGTGGGGCAAGAGCGGCAACGAACTCCTTGCGCTCACGTACCTTCGTTGGATACGTAGCCTCGAACGCCGCGCGAGCCTCCGGCTCGTCGGGAGCAAGGATGCGAAACTCCGCATCCTGCTTCTCTGCCAACCGGAGCTCCATCTCCCAGATAGCCCCAGCATGTGCTGACCAGAGACCCGGCTCAAGGATCCGCAGCTCAGTTAACTGCTCCCGGCTCTTGCCCCGTCCCATGCGCCGAAGGGCCTCCCTTTCGATCGCTGCGAGGGCGGCCTTGGGCTGGTCGCGCAGGAACGCCTCACGGTACGGGGCGTCACCAACGTCGCCCAGGTCGCGGCCACCGGGGCGATAGGGTGCCTCCTCGATGCGGAAGTCGGGACGGATCTCGTCTTGAAGCCGTAGCTCCCAGGCCCAGGCGCGCTCAGGGTGGTAGCGCCAGAAGCAGCCATGAGCAACGCTCAGGCTCGGGTCCTGCCGACACTTCTTGTCGACCCGCGTAGGCCAGTAGCGCATGGCCAGATGGGCCCAGTCGTAATCCTTACGGCCGCTGGCTGTGGCGAGCTCCTTCCACCATTTTTTCGGGTCTTTCCACTGCGGGTCGAGCAGTGGCCACAGCGCGGCAGAATTGATCATTACGCCGTCGTCTAGGTCGGGTGCGTAGCGGGCGTCCTGCTCGCGGGGCGGACACTTGCTGTCGGTCGGCGGCCCGCCCCGGTCGGCGCACTGCTCGACGGCGTGAACGAACGCTCGCAGCTCGTCCCTTGCCTTGAGCGTCCGGTCGAAATGCCGCTCGGCCGCGCGGATAGCCCTTTTGTCGGTGCCGTCGCGGGCGGCGCGTAGGTCGGCCAGCTCGCCATCGAGGCGGGACAGCGTCGGCATCAGGTGGTCGGCGAGCAGCACTCGCAGGGTCTGCTCGGTCATGCGATGGATGTTCACCCACGCCACGAAAGTCTTGCCTGCGGAAGACAGCGGCCAGTGGATAGGCCGATTTTCGTACATGCCCCTGTGGACATCCTTAAAGAAGTCGAGGGCGAACCAGTCGCGCAAACTCCGATTCGAGTCAATCGCCGAGCCGTGCTGCGCCCAGGCGGCGTGTAACGGAGCCGTCGCCGGGTGGCCGAGGCTGTCGCGATGGTCTTCAGCGTCCAGCGTCCTGTCGAGGAAGAGAATGCCGTGGGGTAGGGCGTGCGACAGATCGGCGGTGCTCGCGTCGAGGACGCCTTCGGAGGTGCTGCCGGCGGCACCGAACCGACCGAGAGCCACGCCGAGCGCGAAGCTCAGGTGATCGGTGGAGGGCTCGGGATCAAGTTGATCGACGTAATCGGGCAGTGGCGCGCCCTCCGGGCGGTCGACGGCAGCCTGGGCCCATATCTGCGCATGGCGCCAGGGCGAGGGGCCAGGGCGTCGGAACTCGACGGACGGCTCACTGTAAGATTCGTGCGCATTAAAGGCAGAGCAGACCTTGCTCCAGATTTCCGATGCCGCACCGTCGAGAAGAACTGGAATTCGGAGTGCATCGCCCGCCGTAAAATGAATGGTCGGGTTCAGCGAGGACATCACACTTCGCGCCGGCCGACCGTTCAGTAGCACGACAGCTTCGTCGACGTCAAGGCCAAAGACCGACCGACCTTCCACATCGAAGATGCTGGGGCGATCGAATGCCCTCGCACCAAAATCAGTTCCCTTGGATGTCATTGCGACCCCCGGACGGAGGTATAGCTCCTCGCTACGAACCGACCGGCTGGCACTTCCGTAGATCCACTCATTGAGGATCTTGATATCCAGGCCGTTGCGGCCCCAGCTTACACACCAGTCATAGGGCTGCTTCCACTTGGCCCCATTCGCACCCTTGACATACGGGACCCAGACCAGCGTGCGCGAACACTCGCTCGAACTAGCTGGCTGTGAATTGGCCGCCGAAACAGAAACTTCCCAGGGCCGGCGCAGATATCGGACATTGTCGTTCGTTTGAAGACCATTCTTGATTTGTGCAACTTCCGCAAGCTTTGGTGCGCGAGAATACCGCAAAAGAAAGGCCGGGTCCCACCAATATACTAGCGGCCACTCCGGCACAACCGTCAGCGCGGCCACATCAAAGGCGTAGCGGCCTTCGTGACAAAGAGTTGCGGCACGCTTTCTGTTTAATGCTGGAATTGACTCGTCGCGCTCCGCTCGCGGTGTCGGGACGAGTCCCACAGACTGCGCACCTTTTGCTGCGCCCCGCATCAGACAGTACATGGCTACAGTATCGTGGCGCATCTGCTCGAAGGCGCACCAAAGGAGATCGACTACTGACCTGACGGAGTGTTCAGTAAGCACAACCTTGCGCAGTTCAGCGTATTGTTTGACAAACATCCACCCATTCCTGGATACCTGAGCGGCGATTCCTCCGTCGTGTACTAGCTCCAACCCTCGCAGGAGAAATGCTGCGTAGAGGTCCGCCTTGCCGAGGGGATATCGTTGTTCTATGTACCTCGTCTCGGCTAGCTTGCTCGTACCCTGATAGGGCGGGTTCGCCACCACAAGGTCATACGTACCCTCGCGAACGAGCCGTACGAATCGCACGCCGGCCGCAAGCTGTTCGCCGCGTAGCCGTAGGCCGAGGTCGTCGCCGCCGGTGTGCTTTGCCAGGAAGTTTTCGAGCCGTTTGAGGAGTGTTTCCTTGGCCTCGCCTCGACGGATGGCGATCCGATCCGGCTCGGGTTTGAAGCCGGCGAAGAGGTCGCCCTGCTCCGGCTTGATCCGCCCCAGCGCAGCCTCGTGTCGATTCAGCGTCTCGTCCACGGCTGTGTCGACCTTGAGTAGGCTGCCAAGGTGGTCGGCGCCGCGCAGGGCGTGAATCAGCGTGTCGGTCAGGGCGCCCGGGATGCCGGTTTCGCGCTCGACCTCGCGGCGTAGCTCGACGAGCGCCGGGTCGTTGTCGGCCAGGCTCGCCAGGCGCAGGTTCGACGCGACCAGGTTCAGCTGCTCGGGCCGGACGTCGGGTGCGATCTGTCGGGCCTTGAGCCACAGCGCTGCGGCGGCAATCTGTACCGCTCGTGGGTCAAGATCGATGCCGTGCAGGTTGTGCGCGAGGATACGCTCGACGATGGCCTTGTCGGACCAGCGTTCGGTGCCGGCCTCGCCGCGGTGGCGGGCTTCCTCGTGGTAGAGCGCCACCAGCAGATCGAGCGCCACCACCAGGAAGTGCCCCGAGCCCACCGCCGGGTCGAGCAACTTCAGGTCACGAACTGTGTCAGGTGCTTGCACGACCGCACTCTCGGTGATCGGCTGCGGCAGGTAGTAGGCCCAGTGACGCTCCGCCTCGGTGTACAGCGGCATCAGCTCGGTGAGCGCGACCTCGCCCGATGCACGGTTGGCCCGCCATTGCGCCCGTCGCTCCTCCAGACGGTCCAGGGTGCCGTCCGTCTGGACCTCGGGTTCCCAGCCGTGCCGCTGGCATATGGCCAGCCACATGGGACCCAGGCTGTTCTGCAGCAGCCAGTCGACCATGTACCGCTCGGTGAACATCTGGGTCTTGCTGGCGATCTCATGGGGCTCGACCTTGCCGCCGCCGTTGAGCTTGTCGTCGAGCGCCTCCCGCTCGGGGTCGTTCCAGTACTGGTAGACCCAGCCGAGCGTCATGTCGTCGGTCCAACAGCTTTCGAGCGTCTCCGCGTCGAGGGCGTCGACGACGTACCGAAGCGTGGATGCCGGAACCGGGATCAGGTCGGCCACGCCCGCCGGCCCGTAGAGGCCGGGCAGTTCGGTGGCGAGATCTTCGAACGTCAAACGCAGCAGAAAGGCGTAACCCTCGGTCTCATCGCCTCGGACCAGCCCCGGCGCGAGCTGGCGAAAGTCCTTGTAGGCGCGGCTTTCCCAGCCACCCGTCACCACGGCGGGGGTGCGAAGCGGGACTCCCGAGGGCCGGGGGGCCTCCATGAGCCGCAGCAGCACCAGCCGGTTCAGCAGCGTGTATGCGGCCTGTTTCTCAGCTTCGCGGCGGAAGTCCTCCGCGGATCGGTCGGACTTGTGTGCAGTCTTGGCCGCACGTTGGGCGCGTAGCTGCTCGGCCACCCATGCCTCCAGCCGAGCCCGCAGCGTGCGCGCGGCGGCGTCGAGTCCTGCGTCTTGGGCGCGTACCGAGAGCCGGTAGGCGGTCTCGGTGGCGTCATGCAGGTCGTCGAGGAGGCGAAGGCGCAGGAACCGGATGGTTGTCGAGAGAGCGCGCTTGGCGTCGGAGGTCATGGGCATGGTCGTTCCTCCAGCTACCGCAGCCGTACGCGTGTGCCGGCGCGAACGTGTTCGAGCAGGCGCGCCCTGATCTCCTCGACAAGTGCCTGTACGTCGGCCTCTGTCGCCACCTCTCGATGACGCAACTGCAGGTCGACCTGGGCGATGAGCGGCTTCTTGCCCTCGCTCAGGATCTCGTCGAGGAGGTCGTTCGCACGGTCCTCGGCACGACCTAGCGCGACCGTGAACGGGTCCTTCAGGTCGACGAGCCGCGGCGCGACCGCCTCGGCGGCGGTATTGGTCGTCGCCTCGGTGAGGGGCCGGAGCACGCGGTGCGCTTGCTCGGCAGTGAGGGTGCTGAAGCCGCCGCGCGCCTTGACCCGGCTGCGGGCCGCCTCTACCTGCTGCTCTTGCCATTGGAGCAACTGTTGCCGCTCGGTGAGGTACCGGGTGCGGATCTCGGCGAGATCGTTGTCGAGCGCGCCGATGTCACGCCAAGGCTGCTCTTGTTCGAGCTGAGCCGTGATTCGTGCCGCGGCCGCCTTGGTCGTGCTGTCCTCGACGCCGAGGTCCGTGAGCTGCCTCGCCTGGTACGTAAGCGTGTTATGGGCGTCCAAGACGGCACGAATGGCATCGTCCGTGAGCTCCGCATTGTAGATCTGCAGGAGCTGGATGCCGTCCTGCAGCGTGTCGAGGTGCTTCTTGACCAACATGACGGTGGGCTTGGTCTGCCGGCCGGTGCGTATGCACTGCTCGAGTGCCTCGCCGAGTTTGCTGAAGACGGGCGGCCCCTCTGGCGAGCCTGGAAGTTTGTTGAGTCGGCCCTGCACGCTGCGAAGCTGCTGCGCGACCTGCGGGAAGTGCTGGAGGACAGCGTCGGCGATGGCATGGTCCTCACGGTCCATTGGGTGCCCAAGACGGTCATCGAAAAACCTGCAGATACGGGCTCGCGTCTGGGGGCCGATGTCGTCCTGGCCGGCGGGGAAGATCGTTGCACGGCGGAACGGACGATCCTTTTCGAAGAGCTCACGCACGCCCGCGTCCCGAATGGCGGTGATCTCATTTCCGCCATCGGGTTGGAGTCGCACCTTGCTGGCGCGTAGCAGACCCGCGACACATGCCTTCACGACGTTTGCCGTGTACCCGTATGGCGGGCCGCCGAAGTGGGCGAGGAGCGTCGTTCCGCCGAGCCCACCTTCGGACTCGATGTGCTCCTGGATGCGGCGTGCCACGACACCGCTGCACGACGGGACGTAGCGTCCAGAGTCAAGCTCAAGGATGCCGAGATCACCCGTAAGAAACTTGGGCGACGGGCCCGAGAGTTCGGCCTCGACGAGTTGAAGCAGCTCAGATGGCTGAACCTGCGTCGCGGTGAAATGCGGAAACAGTTCCGGTAGCACCCGGGTTGCCGCCGCGTGGAGCGCTGTGGCAAACGATGCGCCATGCTCCTGGGGTGAGAAGCTCCGACCTCGGACGTACATCTTTCCGGTCATCCAGGCTGCCTCGGTGACGTCCCGAACGAGCTTCTCGAGGTCCTCGGCGCGGTTCTCCTCCTGCTGAAGCAGGAGCTTGCGAGCGGGATTCAACGATTCGCGGCGCGGCTTGTACTTCTTGACCATGGCTCGTGAGTGGTAGAGCTCACGTGCACGCTGGTCCACGTTGCCGCTATCGCCACACAGCCATACGAGGCGGTCGTGAAGTGCGTTCTCGCCACTCCTCTTGACCCACGTGCTTTCGGTGCGCTCCTCTTGGACCAGGAACCGGAAGTCGACTCGGACGGCAGCGTCGTCGCGCGGGTCGGCGATGGAGACGTCGTCGGCGTGGCGACCGTCGGAGAACAGGCCCGCCCAGGGGAATGACCGTCCTTGCAGTCGCGGACGATCCGGCGTGGCGAGGAGAAACCTGAGCGCTTCCTGCACGATCTCGCTGACCGACTCGCGCGTGACGCCGACGTCACGGCGCTCACGTTCCCATTCTTCGCCGGCCGAGGACTGGATCTTGTAGCCGTGTCGTTCCGAGTACCCGAGGAGGTTTCTGCGTCGCAGCTCCTCCAGCGCCTCGGTCACAGCGGCAACGTTGTTAACACGGTCGACTCGGTCGTAGAGACACTGCGCCACGAGTCTCGCGTCAGTGGCCTGAGTGTCCTGAATTAGCTCGAGTAGCGCCACTGCCTTGGCCGCCCGCACCAGCAGCCCATCCGCATCAGCGTTGCACTGGCTCAAGACGCGGGCCATCGACGCTTGCACGTCGGAGTCGAGCGCGGTGTGCTGAACCTCGTAGATCCGGTCGAGGGTCACGAGCGTCCCCATCGGCTGCTCCGCGAGTTTCTGATCGCGAAACAGCTCGCCGAGCAGTTGGAGCAGGCCACGGATGGCCTGGTCATCGCCTTGGGCGCGGGTCGAACGCGTACGCAGGGCGGTGGTGATCTGCAGGATCAGGTCGATCTGGCCGGGGAGCATCGGGTAGACCTCGACGAACTCCTCCGGAGTCACCGACTCACAACCATAGGCATACAACTTGAGGTCAGGTCGGTGATGTTCAAAGAGCGCGTGCAAATGCTCTTCGGCATCGGGTCGCTTCTGGAGGAGCCGCTTGTGGACGACATCCCGGATGTTCGTGGCGGCCAGGTGGACACGGAACTTCGGAGGGAAGCGGTCTTTGGCCCACACCAGGAAGGAGTCGTCCGCCTCCTCGTCGAGCTTCTGCTGCCCGAGCGCCAGCAGCCATGCTTTGCCGCGTAGCGTGGAGCCGATGGCCGTGGCGAAGGCGCGCAGCCGATCCACGCGGTCCTTGCTGGATAGAACGTATTGGGAGACCTCGTCGACGACGAGGAACAGCGTCGCACCGGGGCGCCGGAACTTGAGCATGTCGCGGATGGCGGCCACGGCCTCCTCTGGCGACTCCGAGCGGGTATGGGTGCCGCCGCGGCTGGTGAACCAGCTCATAGGGTCGGTGTACCGGTCGGGGTACACCGCGTTCATGACCTGGGAGAACTCCTCCTCGGCCAGCGACTTGTCCTTCACACTGGCCCACGGCGTACCCAGCACTTCCTGGGCCATCTGCTCGAAGCGGGACCACTCGCCGTCGCGTTCGAGGCTCAGCTCGAAGTCGGCCACAAGGGGCTCGGCGCAGTAACCAAGCCGTCGCTGGACCTGCCGAACGGCTGCGGCATGGATGTGCTCGTTGTCGCGTGCGACGCCTCCGATGTCGAACACGACGGCCAGCGGATCGATCTTCTGGCGGAGTACGCGCCACGCCTCGCGAAGTTCGGCGGACTTCGGTGACGTGTCGCGCTGAAGCCACGCTTCAGCGAGCGAGCGTCCATCCGGCAATGCGACACCATCGAGAGCAAGCCCGAGGAGCTTGGCGAAGCTCGACTTACCGGAACCGTAGAACCCAGAGACCCAGACGTTGGGGAGTTCGGGTCCACTCGCCCTGTCGAGCTCCGTAGCGATGTTCGCGAGTAGCCGAACGTATTCCTCATGAATGCCGTACGGCACACGGCGATGGTTCGGATGTTCCTCGGGCCAGCCTCCGGTGATGATGTATTCGGAAACCTCGTCGGCAAGCTTGTCCGGACCATGCTCGTGAAAGTAGACCACGGGCGGGATGTCCCGGGTGACGTCCGAGATGAAGAGGTCGCGAATCAGCATGTTGTCCCTCATGGATAGATCCGAGGCCGGTAGTCATTATCTGGATTGAGGATGCCCATAAATGAGAGTCCTGCCGGGCCTCGCCGTGCGCCCGGATAGAGCAGCACGACCGGGACGTTTCGCGTCCGGCCGTCGAGGTGACGGAGAAGAGCTGATGTCCGAATGAACGGATACAGTGCGCCCGCGCGTCCGATGAGGACGACGGTTCGATCGACGGTGCCCGGATTGTTGTCGGCATATTCGCAGATCAGGCGGCCGCAATCAGCTGCGATCCCGTCCGGTCCCTCGATGAGGGGTGAGAGCTTGGACTTCAGGTAGTTCAGCCCGCGCGCCGGTTCGATGTCGGCCATACGCCGTTCCATCTGTGTTACCCGGTCGACCCACTCCGAGCCCTGCGCCCTGACTCGGTCGAGCAGGAGCTTCTGAAGACTGACCGAAATGATCATCCAGCCGTTTGCGGAAAGGTCAGTGGTCAGGCGCTGCACCTCGCCGCGGAGCTTGAACTCGTCGGACGGTTCGTACTGCAGGATCGCGAATCGGTAGTTACGCATCGTGCTGATGCTCGGTCCATCGACGTTGATGAGATCTCGCCGGAGTGCAGCAAACGCCTCGCGCAGTGGGCTCTGCTCGAAGAGGGGGAGAGTCACCAGGCGGCTCCAGCCATAGACGGCTGGGCGCCTCGGATGTTGACGTCGGCCCACATCCGCAGGTTGTGATACTTCCAGCCGAAGTCGACAAGGTCGCCCTGCCGCTTGAACGCGAGCCCGGGGAGTCTACGTAGGCGTTCGTCGAGGATGGCGCCTTCCAGCCCGACCGAACGAAGATACGGGTTGTCGAGCATGCTGCCTTCGAATTCCGTCTCACGGAGTAGATACAGGAGATACTCAAGCGCTTCGTCAGGCACGCGTGGCACACCCAGCGGACGAGGGTCACGGATTGTGGTAACCAAAGCTGCCGAGTGTGCCGCTGCGAGAAGCTTGCTGGCGAGTTCGATCCGCATGGATATCCTCCAGCGTGCGCCCGCTTGATCACCGACCCAGCCGACGACGAGATCGCGCGTCACTTCCGGGCGCAGCCAGTAACGGCGCTCGGCGAGATACACACCCGTGCAGCTTCGATAGAGCGGGTCGGTCAGCTGCAGGTGCCAGTGGCAGATGACTCGACGCGTGTCCGGCGACATCTGTTCCCAGCTGTGTAGTGTGGCCAGTGCGGACGGAAACGCACTGAAGCGCGCTCGCATGTTGGTGACAAGGATCTTGACTCGCGCCAGGCTCCGGGCGCCGAACCAGTACTCGTCGAAGGCCAGCTGCGCGTTCACGGAGATTCCCTCGTCAACGCGGGCCCAGAAGGCGCGCGAGTTGTCGACCTCGAGGGCACATTTCGACAGGCGCGTATGGACCTCCGTAACCTCTCGCGGTCGATCTGTCATGGCGTCCTCCTGAAGTGCGGAAGCGGGTAACGCTCGCTCTTCGGCGCGAGTCCTGCGATCAGCTTCCGTACCAGTTGATCCAGGGCGATCGGAGGACTCCCCTTGAGTCGCCGCCCGACTGGAGTGGCCGTCCCGTCGGGAGCGCCGTGGCCAGCGACCCAGTCCCAGAAACGATCCCGGTCCCAGCCGTCACTGACGATCGCCAGACCTGGGAGCGCCTCTTCCGGGAGACGGCTCGAGCGCTTCAGATCTTGAAAGCGCTCCTCGATGCGCTCGTCCAGTTCGAAACCCAGGCTGAAGAGTGAGACGAGCCGGTCTGGGTCATGGTCCTGACGCCGGACGTCCGCGTCCACCGTTCGGGCGGCCTCTCTGGCGCCCTGAAGCACGGCCCAGCGCCAGGTGCTCGGCAACAGCCTGCGGAACAGATCCTCGCCGCCGTACTCGGATACAAGATCAGACCGCCACCAACCAAGCCGACCTTCTTCCCCCGTCTCGCCGGCCCACGCCACCACCAGCTGCGAGGTGAGCGCCATGTCGATGTCCGACGCCGGAATCGGCTGCCGGTCACTTTCGGCTGGCGCGTTCTCGGAATCGAACATGATCATTGCTCGACCTTCCCAGTCTCCGACTCGGCCGCTCCACCCGCCTCAATCCAAGCGTCGACCTGTGAAAGCTTGAACTTCCACAATCGGCCCACCCGGTGCGCGGGTAAGGACTTCGACTCGATCCAGCGGTAGACCGTGTCCTTAGCAACGCCAAGGTGCTGCGCAACCTCCTCCACCGACACCCAGGGCTCATGCTCGTACATTGTTCGGCTCCAGCAGGGCGCAGGGGAGGTTCGTTCGCGCCTTCTTCAGACGCGGCAAGAACGTACCACGGCGAACAGGAGACGTTGAAAATCGGCATGGATCGGCGAGGCTCGCCGAGACTCGGTTTAGTGGCTGCGTTTGACCTGCGGGGGTTGCTCAGGGTATAGAGGAAATTACAGAGACCAAGCGGCTATGCGAGCGGTCTCCGTAGATGCTCGTCTTCTATGCGCCTTCGCTGACGGCGGGGCACCACGGAGGCGGTTGCTTCCGCTGCGGCGTGGGACAGCTCGGGCAGGACGTCACCGTAGAACTTCGCGGTGAAGTGCGGGCTGGAGTGGCGGAGCCGGTTGGAGATGACCTTCATTTGGACACCGGCGGCGAGGCCCATAGTCGCGGCGCCATGGCGGAGGTCGTGGAGCCGGATGGGTGGTAGCCCGGCTTGGGTGGCGAGGTCGTGGAAGTGGTCGGTGACGTCGGCAGGGTGGAGCCGACCACCAGTGGGCGTGGTGAACACGAGCCCGGTAGTGGTCCAAGCAGCACCGGCGGCGAGGCGTTCGCGGTGATGCCGGGTGCGGTGGGCGCGCAGCGCCGCGACGGTTTCCGTGTCGAGAGCGACCGCGGCCTCGCTGTCGGTGGTTTTAGGAGTGTCGATGGCGGTGGCCCAGCCGTGTTGGACGAGTTGCCAGCGGACGGTGAGGGTGGCGGCGTCGAGGTCGAGGTCGTCCCAGTGCAGGCCGCAGGCTTCGCCTCTGCGGAGGCCGGTGAAGGTGATGAGGTGGTAGAGGGCGTAGAGCCGGTCGTTCGCGCCGAGGGTGTGGTCGAGGAATCTGCCGGTGTGTTCGGGGGTCCAGATCATGACGGGGCTGGGGGTCTTGCCGGTGTCGCGCCAGGTGCGGATGCGTTGGTCGGTCCAGACGGTGGGCTTGGGTGGTCGGGCTGTCGGTAGTTCGACCATGAGGGCGGGGTTGGTGTCGATGTAGCGGTGGCGGCGCATCGCGTCGTTGAGGGCTTTGCGCAGGGTGGCGTGGATGACGTGCAGGGTTCTGGGGCCGACGATCCGCTGGTTCTTGACCTGGTCGCGTTTGGCGGGGTCACGGCTGGCGCGCAGGGTGGCGATGGTGGTGTTGCGTTCGGCGATCGCGTCGTACATGGCGTCGATGTGGCCAGGGCGGAGCCGGTCGATGCGCAGGTGGCCGAGGTGCGGGATCAGGTACAGCCGGATGTGCCCTTCGTAGGACCGTAGGGTGCCGGCCTTGATGTTCTTGCGCCCGGCGAGCCAGTCCGTCAGATACGCCTCCATCGTGGGCAGCTCGATCGGAGTGATGTCCAGGTGCAGCGCCCGCCGAATCTGATCCGGTGTCGGGACGGGCGCGCCGGTCTTGACGGCGCTCTCGATGAGGTCGCCGGTCTTGACGGTGGTGTGCGGGTCGGTGGGGTCGGGGACTGCGAGGGCGGCGCGGATGCGGTCGAGGATCGCGTCGGCGTCGGCCTGGGTCGGGTAGGGGCCGTGGCGTAACGGTCGGCGGCTGCCGTCGGCTCGGGCGGGGATCTCGATCTGCCAGTGCCAGTGGCCGTGGGTGCGGGACCAGCCGCCGCCGGGCCGGCGCAGCTGAGGGCAGGAACGCCCCAGCCTGCGGCCGGTGGTGGTGTCGCGGCAGCCGCAGCGTTTGAAGGTGGAGCCCTTCACGGGTTGTCTCCTGGGTGCTCGGCGTGGTGCCGCCAGCGGTGGCGGTGGTAATCCGCTGGTGGCGGGGCCGTTGCATCCACGCTCGCCACGGGGTCGGAATCAAGTCCCCGACTGTCGTCAAGGGTCGGGGCGTTGTTGTCGAGGAGGAGGAGTCGGAGGAGTCCGGCGACGGGGACGATGATGCGGGTGCCGGCGCGGATCAGCGGTGCGGGAAAGGTGTCGGTGGCGGCGAGGCGGTAGGCCTGGGATCGGCTGATGCCGAGGACGGCCGCGGCGGTGGGCAGGGTGGTGGCAGCGCCGAGCGCGCGGATCCGCTCGGCAGTCCACGGCGTACCGGTAGGCGGGTGTGGGCTGGTCGGTCGGGTGTCGCTGGTTGGGGTGTCGGGGTTCACGGTGTCGGTTCTCCTGACTGCGGTTGACGCTGATGCGAGTCGAGTGCGGTGGTGGGCGTAGGAGCGCCGGGTACCGGGGTCATCGGTGGGGCGCTGTCACCGGCTTCCTGGGCATGAGACGGAGACGCCGCAGGCTGGTCGGCTTTGAGGATCTTCAGCAGGTGCGATGCTCTGGTGTTTGACACGGTGTGTCCGCTGGAGCGCAGCGCCGCAGCGAGTACGGCGCGGGTCAGCGGCTTGCCTTCGGCGGCACGCCGCTCTCGGACGCCCCTGGCGGCGGCGAGCAGTTCGTCGGTGCCGGTGGGGTGGGTGGACGGTCCGCGTCGTGACGACCGATGCCGGTGGACCGGTCCACCAGTACGGGAACGGTCCGGTCCGTGGTGATCTTGATGTTTGCCGGTGTCGTGGACGCTCCGGGCGGTGAGTGGTCGGTCCGAGTCCGGTGGGGTGGACCGGCCGTCACGGTCCCCGTCCGGCTCAGCCAGGGTGACGGTGATGGACTGGTCCGCCGGCTCGGCGGTGGACGTCTCGGTGTCCGCTTGCGGGGGCGTGGACTCGGCGGTGTAGCCGAGGGCGATCTTGACCATGACGAGGAAGCCGAGCGCCGGCACGGCTGCGGCGATCCAGCCGATCGGTGACGGCTCGGCTTCCACGACCTGCGCCGCGAGGGACAGCGTCACCGCGCAGGCCAGCACCGTCGCCGGGAACACCACCGACACGCTGGCTCGTTTACGGCGGCGTAGTTCCAGGCCGGAGGCGATGGACATCAGTTCCAGCACGATCGCGTCCGCCCACGCCAGCCAACCCGGCTGGCCGTGCGCGGCGGCGACGTCGCGGACGTGGGTGAAGCTGGCCGCGCCAGCCGCACCACCGATAGCGAGCATGATCACGACTTGGACGAAGCCCTCGGCCCGGCTCCGTCCCGAGCTGGCATCCGGATCATCTGGTGGAGTCGTGGCGGACTCTCCTTCCGGACCGGACCACGACCGCCCCAGGTCTCCAGGGCCGGACGAGTGGACGGGAGGTCCCGGCACGCCGGTTCGGGACCGCGGGCGGACGGGTCCAGGCAGGGATCGTGGACCGGCGAGGAGAGGGCCGGGACGATACCTCTGCCCTCGCACTGTCAGGGCGGTCCGGTTCTGTCACCGGTCTGTCAGCCGCCTGCGGTGAGACGCTGACAGACCGGTGACAGGACCACCTCACTGCGGTGTCGTACGCGGAGGGAGTGGGGACGGTGTTCGGTGGGCTGTCGAGGTTCACGCCGCCGCCTCCCCCGCCAGGTCACGAGCGTCGGCGACCCACACCGCCAGGTCGGCGAGCGTCGATCGTTGGCCGTCGCCGCCGGCCGCGATCCACACCGCCTGTGCGGGGCACAGGCCCGCCGTGTTGGCGTGGTCGCGGGCTCCGGTGGCGACCGGCACCAGCGGCCGTGTCTCGGCCAACAGGCGGCGTAGGTTGCGTTCCCGGGCGGCGGAGTGCAGCCAGAACAGCACCGGCCACACCCGCCCCAACGCGGCAAACCACTGCCGATAGCCGGTCAGCTTGCTGGTCAGCACCGACAGCTGCTCGCCGCCGGTGTCGTACTCGACGAAGAACGGCACCTCGACACCCCGTACCGTCCACAGGCCGTAGCCGTCCGGACGTACCCGGGGCTGATAGGCGCGCAGAAGTGCCGGATCCTCCGGTCGCGTGAACACCGCCGACCGTTGGCACGTCGCCTCCGACAGCCACTCCCCCAGGCGGGCCTCGGGGTGGGTGCGGGCGTAGCCGGCGAGGTCGGTGAAGAAGCCGTTCACACCAAGCCGGTGCTCCAGGGTGCGGGTCGACGTCCAGCGTCGCCGTTCCACCCGGGCGTGATCACGACGCGGGGGCCGCTCATCCCGGCCGGCGGCCACGACCTCCGCGCCCAGCTGGTCGATGACGTAGTGATACGGGTACGAGCCGCCGTCGGCGCGCTGCGGCCGGAACCTGGCCACCAACCGCAGCCGGTACAACGTCAGCAACCGGCGCTGGCAGAAATCCAGCGACGGGAACAGGGCATGCGCGATCTGGAACGAGGTCAGCACCCCGTGGTCGTAGAGCCAGCCCAGCAATACCCGATCACGGGCGGTCAACTGCGACTGGACCCGCAGGACCGGATCATCCATCCACCATCACCTCCTTCTCCTATGCGCATGTGGTCTCCCCAGGGGGAGAGACCCGAGACCAGCAGGGGTCTGTCGCAGGACATCCAGTCACCACTGACAGGCCGGCTGACCTGCGGTGTGAGGACGAATCGTGGGTCCGTTCGGGGGTCCGTTCGAAGACGGACACCAACCCGGACGGCAAGCCCGACCCCCGAACGGGGGCCAAGCCGGGCACTGTCACCACCACCAGCCACGGCAGCGGTCGAAAGCATGGGGAACAACAACGGAACTCCTTGTCGAAAAGGTCGCCGACGCCGGCCAAGCACGGCATCGGGTGGAAACACGGGAATCGCGGAACAGACGCCCAGCAGTGGACGAGGGGCACCGGCAGCGGCAGCCCTCACAGACCCGGAGGTCAGAGCGGGCGAGCGCTACCACCACTGTGGAGTTATCAAGAGACAAGCCCGCCCCAGGAGGCGAGTAGACGGGTACACCACAGTGCCCGCCAGCGGTCAGTGACCCTTACAGCGACGCACGGAAGACGTACATCAGCGAGAGGTGCGTTCAGACGCGATCAGATCCGGGCCTTGGCCTCGCGCAAGTGGTGGACAGGGGCGGCGCCGAACCCGGCAGCCACCAACGGGGAGGCTGCGACGGCCACCGGCTCAACCAGCCGGGAGAAGATCCTTCATGGCGGTCCCCCTGTCACTCAGAACCCTTTGACCGCCCGCCCAGTCCTGAGGCCCCGAACGACAGGCGACGCTCCGAAGGAGCGCCACCAGATCGACCGATCGAACCCGGCAGACAGACCGTCAAACGATCGCGTGCATCCCAGTACGCCTCCACCAGCAGCGCCTTGTCAACCAGATACACCAGCGGTCGATCATGACGGATCCGGACCCAGCAGGACGCGTCAGCACGGGCTGACCCGCATTGGTCTCCATCAGCACGAATTCCCCGCGATAACAGGTGAAAGAATCTTGGGGAACGATCAGCCCCATCTCATTTTGTGAGATGCCTTCTACGGCCGAGCCCTGCGATCGGACGAGGGCCGCCGCACTACGGTCGCCGGACCTCGCTCGATCCGGGCGAAACAGATGAGGCGAGCCCTTAGGGTCGGTCGTGTGGCTGAGACACAGACCGAACCCGATCTTTCGTACATTGCCAACGTGACGCGCGTCCGCGCGGCCGCCGGCATCATCCTCCGCGACAAGGCCAGTCGGGTGCTGCTGGTCAGCCCGACCTACAAGGACGTGTGGGAGATCCCGGGCGGGATGGTTGAACCGGACGAGTCCCCGGCGGACGCATGTGTCCGCGAGGTCAGGGAGGAACTGGGCCTGTCGGTGTCCGCAGGAGCGTTGCTGTGCGTGGACTGGGTGCCGGCCAGCCCACCGTGGGACGGCGGACTCATGTTCGTCTTCGACGGCGGGGTCCTCACGCCGGACCAGATCGCGACGATCCGCCTGAGCCCCGACGAGCTGGGCCGGTTCGATTTCATCAAGCCGGAACGCCTCGACGAGGTGTTGATTCCTCGGTTGGCTCGGCGGGTTGCCGCAGCGGTCGCCGCCATCGGGCGCGGCGGCGTCTACCTGGAGGACGGGCGTGCGACCGCAAGCAGGTAGCCGGCCGGACTGAACCGTGAAGGTGCGCAGGTCAGATCAGGCGACGCGGAGCTTGAGGTGGACACCGAGGCAAGGACGGCCTCGGCCCGTGGTCAGGCGGTCATCTGCCTCGGCCCGCGGTCAACCCGCGGCACGGACGACGATACTCAGCGCGTCGACGGCTAAGCGGGTGAGGTCAGGAAGCTGTTCTTGACCGAGAACGACGCCGTGAAGGTTGTCCAACGGCGTCTTCAGACGGTGCAACCGACTGCCCCGAACGTCCGCGCCATCGAGGCGGCAGGATTCCAGCTCCAGGTCGCTGAGATCGCAGGAGCGCAGGGCAACGCCAGACAGGCGGCAGGACGACCAACTGCCATGGCTGAGAGTGCAGTTGGTGAAGGCCACCGAACCTGCCACGCTGACGCGATTGAGGGTGGCATAGTCGAACCGGCAACTGTCGAACAGGACGTCTTTGAGGCGGACGTCGATGAGCCGGGCACCGGTGAACCGGGATCCGATGAACGAGCACCGCTCGATGCTGACACCGGTGAGGGTCGCGCCGGACAAGTCCGTCCCGACGATCTCGCACCCGTAGAGAGCCCCGGCTTCCCAGCTGACCTCACCGAGGTCCGAGCCGGTGATCCGGCAACCTCGGATGCTCTGCTCCGCAAACTGCTCACCACGCCAGGAGACCCCATCGACAAGGCCGTCGCGGAGGTCACCGTCGGACAGATCGCTGACCTGGTCGAGGTCCTCCGGATCGAGGTCCGGCAGGAGAAAGGTCACGTCGCCCACGGTGGTCGTCCGCATGTCTCCTCAACCTGTTCGGGTGCGGGGTGGGCACGCCACCCCACGTCTAATCGCACCGCCGGTCGGGCTACGACTTCTTCTTGTTCCAGTTGTCCCAGGCGGAGCGGCTGTCGAACTTCCCCTTGTTGTCCCAGGTGGGACGGTTGTCGAACTTCGCCGCGTCGATCGACGCTACCGCGCGGGTCGGGTCGACGCCGAGCAGGGCGAGGCGGTCCGGCGGGGCGTCGAGAAGCGCGGTGAGGGCGTGGGTCATGGCGGTCCTCCTTGAGGTGATCCGCAGCAGCGCGGATCAGGGCTTGCCGGGTGGTGCGGCAGTAGGCGGTCTCCCGCGGGGTGAAGGTGCCGTGTTCGAAGTAGCGATTGCCTGCCTGCGCACCCCGGCAGAAGTCGTAGAAGTCGCAGCGGTCGGCGCAGTCGTTGAGCGCGGTCACGAACTCGGTGACGTATCGCAGCTCGCTGGCATGGGCGAGCATGTCGCCGATCGGCTCGTGGAGCACGTTGCCGGCGATGAAGTCCGCGTAGCGCGGGTCTTTGATGCCGAGCAGTTCCGGTGACAGCAGAACCACCTGACCGTCGTGGGAGACGGTGGGGATCGGCTCGTACGGGACGTGGTCGACAAGCCCGGCGCGGGTGGCGGCGAGGTAGTCGGCCAGGCGGTCCACGTCGCGGATCCGCAGCGGACTGCCGGCAAGCCGGTACCGCACTATCTGGTGCCAGAACCGGTAGGCGGCTTCCTCGGAGACCGGCAGGCGGTCGGCACCTTCCTGCTCCTCGATGTTGAAACCCACCGACTCACAGCCCGGCAGACCGGCGAAGAACTCGACGAGGTCGTCGGTATGGTCGATGGTCTCGGGAGTAACGACGCAGATCACTGAGTACGTCAGGCCGTTGTCGGCGAGCGTCTGTATGCCACGCATCGTCCGGGCGGTCGTTGCCCTGCCGCCCCGGTCGAGCCGGTTGCCGTTCAGCGTGCCTGGACCGTCGATGCTGATCCTGATCTCGAAGTCGTGGGTGGCGAGCAGGTCGCACCACCGCTGGTTGATGAGGGTGCCGTTGGTCTGGATCTCGTGACGCACCCGGCCGTCGCGCCGCAGATCCTCAAACGGAGTCAGCAGCCGCTGAAAAGTCTCGGTGGGGGTAGCAGTCGGCTCGCCGCCGTGCCACACGACGCTGACCGGATGACTGCTGTTCTGCTGGGCGATCGATTCGGCGCAGGCTTGTGCGACGGCCCCGCTCATCAGGCGGTTGGATCTGCGGTCGGGCAGATAGCAGTAGGTGCAGTCGAGGTTGCAGAAGCTGGTGGGCTGCACGACCAGTGTGTGGAACCTGCTGGCGATCGCCGGCTGACGATTGACGCTGATGAGGCCGATGCCGTTCACGATGTCTCCTCGTTCCCGATCGCCGTGGCGGTGTTGGCTCGGTAGGCGTGGGTGCGGGCGGGCCACCCGAGGAACCGGTCAAACAGTGAGGCGGTACCACCCGCCTCACTGGGATTGAGCCGGTGCAGGTCATCGATCGCGTCGTGCAGGCAGCTGGCCAGGTAGAGAAACAGGCTCACCGGGCTGTCCCGGTACTCGGCCGCGAGGGCGAGCTTCGCTGCGCCGCACGGCCACGGCTGACCGCACCGCCGGCAAAGCCACAATGGCTGCATTGGCAGATGTTCCTGCCGGAACACGGCTGCACCATTCGCTCGGGCCGGGCCCTGGTCCCGGTCGCCGGTCATCGGCGGCCGGCTTCCCGGACCTGCCGCTCGAACAGTTGACGCCAGGCATGGGTGAGCAGCGGTGGATCAGACGGTCGAGTCGTTTGTGGCATAGGGCCCTCGGTGGTCAACGTCTGTCGCCATAGACGGTCGGCTTTCGCGTGACGTGAGACGTACACCGTCATGCCAGCACTTCCGTTCGAGACGGTGAGCGGTGGGCTCGCCGGGGGAAGGGCGAGCCCACCGTCGCCGCACGGCGGCCTCGGGCAGACCGCCGATCACTCACCCACGCGGCCCCGATGGCGGTACGCAGGCGAGGAAGACTCCGATGCGGTGCGCTCCAGGACAGTCCGAGCCGGCGATTCGAGCCGCACTTGGGTAAGCCGGTCATCGATCCCTCCATCCGCAGCTCTCTCTTAGGCGATCCAGGCATAGGCATCGACATGCGACGGTGACCTGGGGTGCACTGAACGTAGGGGCGACCTGTCGAAGGGACCGGGAAAATTCGTACCGGGTCAGGCGGGCATCAGCGGGCAGGGTGATGGTGTGCGAGGAATGACGGACGACATGACCATCGGCCAGCGCGTCGCCTTCTACCGGCGGCGGCGAGGGCTTTCTCAGGAGGTGCTGGCCGGGTTGGTCGGCAAGACCCAGGAGTGGCTACGCAAGGTCGAGACGAATCGCGCCGACCTGGACCGCCTTTCGGTCATTCGCGCAATCGCCAAGGCTCTCGATGTCTCTCTTGGGGACCTCATCGGCGCACCGAGTCTGTTCGAGTGGTCCGACGACTCAGGGCGTGAAACCATTCCCGCGTTACGCGCCGCGCTCCACGACTACCGACACCTCGCGCCAGCTCTGTCCAGCCCGGCTACTGTCGATGCGCCTCCCATGCGTGAGATCGAGAACGATGTGGCCGAGATCTGGACCGCCTACCAGCATTCGCGCTACGGCACCCTCGCCCGCCGGCTTCCGTATCTCATCCACGACTGCCTGACCGCCACCGAGGCCTACGACGGAGACGACGGCCAGCGTGCACACGCGTTGACCGCCTATGCCCACCAGCTCGCTGCGTTGTTCCTCACCAAGCTCGGCGAAGGTGATCTCGCCTGGACCGCGGCCAGTCGAGGGCTGGCCGCCGCCAACGCCAGCCACGACCACGTCGTTATCGGCTCGCTCAGCCGCTCCGCCGCGCACTCTCTGATTGCGATCGGCGAATACGCGCAGGCCCGAGGCCTCGCCGCCACCGCAGCACAGTTCCTCGAATCACGGCTGACCAAGCCCACACCGCAGTTGCTGTCGGTCTACGGCAGCCTGCACCTCGTCTGCGGTCTCGCCGCCGCCCGCGACGACGACCGCGCCTCCGCAGACATCCACATCGCCGAAGCCGACGCCGCAGCGACCCGGCTCGGCGCCGACGCCAACCACGTGTGGACCGCCTTCGGGCCCACCAACGTGTCGATCCACAAGACGACCGTGGCGATGGAACTCGGCGACGTGCAACGCGCCATCGCCATAGGTGCCCCGCTCGACACCGGTGCCCTGCCTGTCGAGCGGCAGGTCCGCCACGCCATCGAGACCGCGCGAGCGCTGGCGCGCTGGAACCGCATCGACGACGCCCTCGGCGCGCTGTTGGACGCGGAGGTCATCGGCCCAGACCAGGTGCGCTACCACCGGCTCTCCCGCGACCTCGTCCGGGACATCCTCATCCGCCCCCGGCCGCCCCGACTAGCCGTCGAACTCAGCGAACGGATGGGCGTCCGGTCGGGTGGACCACGCTGGTAGCCGTCGTCAGACCAGCCGGCTCGTGTAACCGGCCGCCACCAGCCGCTCGAAGGCGGCCCGGACTTCGTCCGGCATCTCCTGTGGGATCGCGAACCCGCGCGAGGCGTACACCGCGATTCGCTGGGTGTCGCCGACCAGCATCTCCACCACCCGCCGTGGGTCACCGATGTTGCGCACGTAGTCGTCGAGTGCCAACGGGTTCGACGCGCAGACCACGTCGACCTCGGGCCACATCAGCTTGCATGTGGCGTACGCCCGACGCTGCTGGTACGGCCTCGACATGATCACCACTGACCGCACCGGGATACGTCGTTCGGCCAGGAGCTGCCGGGTGTACTCCAGGTTCTGGGCGGTGTTCGTCGCCCGTGGCTCCACGAGAATCGAGTCCGCCGGCACGCCCTGCTCCATCGCGTACTCGCGGTAGTGAACAGCCTCGCCGCGAGGGAACCGCTCCACCGTCGTCGGCGCGTTCGCCCCAGTGAACACGATCCAGGGAAACAATCCCTCGTGGAACAAGCGCGTCGCGATCACCGCGACGCCAAGGTCATGGCTGCCCAGCCCGATCCCCACGTCACACGGCCTCAGCTCGTGGCCCATGTCGTGGTAGCGCCACAGCGTCTCCACCTCGACACGGATCTCGTCAGGGATCGACTCGGCCGGCGCCGCCGGGCGCTGCTTCATCAACAAGTACCAGGCAGGACCGTCACCGCAGCCCTTCGTCGGTTCTTCCCAGTGCCGCCAGGCCCGCCCTCGCTACCTCCAGCGGCACGACAGCGGCGACCGGTTCATCCTGCTCGCTGAGGTAGACGACCTGCCCCTCACGAACACTCCGCAGCAGCTCAGGCAGCAAAGCCGAGACCGGGAGGTCATCCGGCGTGGCGTAGGTCCGGTCCGCACTGGGTTCCCTCATGCCGCCAGCGTAGGGGTTATGCGGCGACGGGGCGACGCCGACTCCAGGCAAGGATGCTCTGCCCAAGCTGCCTACACCGAGAGCAGTGCCTCCTTGTTGAAGGTGATGAACTCGGCCAGCCCTTCCGGCTTGAGATCCACCGCAGGCAGCTCGTCGATCGTCACTCGCTCAAGCTGATAGCCACCACGCGACGGATCATCGAACTCCGGCCCGGTCCGAGCAGCCTCCCGCAGCTCAAGTAGCCGACAGACGAAGAAGTGCTGCACGGAAACACCATCCCCAACGGGAGCGGTGAACAGGAACACCTGGGCGAACCGATCGGCCGAGGCACCGAGTTCTTCGTGCAACTCCCGGCGAAGCGCAGCCTCCAGGGAGACATCCGTCGACTCCACGCCACCACCCGGCGTCGTCCAGTACGGCGCCTGGCCAGGCTTGATCCGCTTGATCAGCACGAGACGGTCGTCCTCGTCCAGCAGAATGGCCCGCACCGACCTACGCACGATCCGACGCACAACCGGCCCCTATCCACATCCAGAGCGACCAGGCACCAGCGCACCCGTGACCTATGGAACTGTCCGCCGGCATCGCACCGCGTCCCACCGATGCCGCCGCCGTCCAACGGCTCCCGAGCACCCACCGAGCGACCACCCGCCACACGCGTACGCGAAAAAGGCCCCGACTGGCAGAGTTCTACCAGATCAGGGCCTTGCTCGTTGGTGCGCCGCCAGGGACTCGAACCCCGAACCCGCGGATTAAGAGTCCGCTGCTCTGCCAGTTGAGCTAGCGGCGCTCGCTGACAACGGGGGAAACACTAGCACGCGGCCCGAACCGGGTTCCAATCCGATCCCAGGCTCACCCCTTCGGTCGAGCTTATCGGACATTAGCCAAAAATCCCTCGCAAAGTGTGGGACCGGGGTGATGCCGGGCGGCAGCGGTACGGCACGATGTCCGCCAGGTGCGCAACGACAGGGGTGGGGATGGGCAGGTTCGCGCGGACCGGGGCGCTGTTGGGCGGCTTGGGGCTGGTGGCGTCGCTGGCATTGTCGGGCTGCGGCGAGGAACGTGCGGTGGCCGAGTTCGTACCCGGTCAGACACCCGGTGCGACCGGCACCGCGACGCCGGGCACACCGGAGGCGCCGAGTGGTCCGCCGCTGACGGTGAGCCCGGCCGACGGGTCGAAGAACCGGCCGGTCAGCGTGGAGATCGGCGCGAAGCTGCCGGACGGCGGCGAAGTGTCGCAGGTCACCCTCAAGACCAAGGACGGCAAAACGGTCAAGGGCAAACTGCGTACGGACGGGTCGTCATGGGTGCCGTCGGCTCCGCTGAAGTGGTCCACCCGTTACACCGCCACCGTCTCCGCGAAGGGGCCGGACGGCGCGGTGAGCGAGGGCACCAGCACGTTCACCACGATGGCCAAACCGGGCTCGATGATCACCTCTGGGTTGTACCTGTTCGACGACCGGACGTACGGGGTGGCGATGCCGGTGGTGGCGGAGTTCCACCCGGGCATCCCGGCCAAGGATCGGGCCAAGGTGCAGAAGCGGATGTTCGTGCAGACCGACCCGCCGCAGCCGGGCGCCTGGCACTGGGTGAGCAACGGCACGCAGGCGTACTACCGGGCGCCGGAGTACTGGAAGGCCGGCACCAAGCTGACCGTACGCATCGCCCTGGCCGGCATCCCGCTGAGCAACGGCAGGTACGGCAACGTCGACCGCAACGCCACCGCGAAGATCGGCTCGGCCTTCGAGATGAAGGTGACCAACTCGGACAAGCAGATGCGGGTGTACGAGGACGGGCAGCTGGTCAAGACGTTGCCGGTCAGCCTGGGCAAGAAGAAGACGCCCTCGTCCAGCGGCACGCTGGTGGTGATGGAGAAGAAGGAAGCGACAGTCTTCGACACGATGGACGACCCGGATCCGGAGAACCGGTACGTCACCGACATCGAGTTCGCCCAGAGACTGACCTGGGGCGGCGAGTACATTCACGCGGCGCCCTGGTCGGAGCACGTCCAGGGGCGGCAGAATGTCTCCCACGGCTGCGTCAACGTCTCCATGGCGAACGCGCGCTGGCTCTTCCAACGTACGAAGATCGGCGATCCGATCACCATCACCGGCACCGAACGCAAGTTGGCGGCGGGTAACGGTTGGACCGCGTGGAACCTGAGCTGGTCGGAGTTCGTCAAGGGCAGTGCGTTGCCAGTTCCGGACGGTGGCGCCGGTCCGGCCATCTGACCGGACGAAATATGTCACTATCCGGACATCCCGCTCCACGTGTTTCGGTTCACTGGGCGCAACGGGTACGTGAACCGGTGCGTCAGTGATGTGGACGGGAAGCGGACCACGACTGTGAGGACACCATGCGGATTCGGGACCAGCGCAACCGGAGGCGGGGGGTGCTCGCCGCGGGCCTGCTCGTCGTGACGTTGGCGCTGACCTCCGCCTGCACCGGCGGTAAGGGCGGCGACAAGGGGCCGGGTTGGCAGGACGGTGCCGACCAGCCGGCCGCGAAGGCGTCGGTGAGCATCAGCGAGCCGGCGGCGGACGCCAAGGACGTGCCGGCGTCGGCGGCGATCGCCTTCGCCGCCGAGCAGGCCGAGGACGTCACGGTCGAGCTGACCGACGCCGAGGGTGAGTCGGTCGAGGGCAAGCTCGCCGCCGACGGCCGCAGTTGGCTGCCGGCGGAGGCGTTGACCTACGGCGCCTCGTACACCGCCACCGTCACCGCGACCGGCGACGACGGCCTGCCGGCGACGGCGACCAGCGCCTTCACCGTGATGGAGAAGCCGGAGAAGCAGGTACGCATCAGCAGTTTCCTCGGCGACGACCAGACGGTCGGGGTGGCCATGCCGCTGATCGTCAAGTTCGGTCGGGAGATTCCGGAGAAGTACCGCGCCGACCTGCAGCGCCGGATGACGGTGACCTCGGAGCCGGCCCAGGAGGGCGTCTGGCACTGGGTGAGCCCCACCGAGATCCGGTACCGGCCGAAGGAGTTCTGGCAGGCCGGCAGCAAGGTGTCGTACCGGGTGCAGGCCGGTGGGCTGCCGCTGGGTGACGGCTGGTACGGCCGGGCCGACCTGACCGTCGACATCGCCATCGGCCCGAAGCTGCTGATGACGGTGGACAACCGCACCAAGCGGATGACCGTCACCAAGAACGGCGAGAAGATCAAGACCATTCCGGTGAGCCTGGGCAAGAAGAGCACCCCGTCCTCCAGCGGCACCATGGTGGTGATGGAGAAGCTGCGCAAGACGGTCTTCGACACCTACGACGAGTTGGGCCCCGAGGACGGGTACCGGACAAAGATCGATTACGCGCAGCGGCTCACCTGGGGTGGCGAGTTCATCCACGCGGCACCCTGGTCGGAGGGGCAGCAGGGCACGACGAACGTCTCGCACGGCTGCGTGAACGTCTCGATGGCCAACGGCGCCTGGCTGTTCAAGAACACGAAGGTCGGTGACCCGATCGTCGTCAAGGGCACCGAGCGCAAGCTCCAGCTCGGCAACGGCTGGACCGACTGGAACGTCAGCTGGGAGGAGTACGTCAAGGGCAGCGCCCTGCCGTACGAGCCGGCGGAGTCCGGCTCGGCCGACCCGGACGTCGCGCCCAGCGAAGCGCCCACCGCCTGAGCACCTGCGCGACGGCGGCCGTTGCCCGGTAGGCGGCCGCCGTCGCCACGCCTGTCCGACGGGCGGGAGACGAACTCCCCTACCAACCCCCTACAACGCGTCAGGCCCCGTCTGAAGACGGGGCCTGAACTGCTGTGGAGTAGATCCACCAACCGGGTGACTGATGGGAATTGAACCCACGACAACCGGGACCACAACCCGGTGCTCTGCCAACTGAGCTACAGCCACCATGCCGCCGCTCCCGGTCGATCGCCGGGGGCGGGTGCGGTGAAATCATACCCCCACCACGGCCGACTCCGTCCAGCGGGTTGCCGCCGGGCCGCAAGGGGCCCGCCGAGGGCGTCAGAGTTCGCCGGCGATGGCCTTGGCGCTCTCCACGTCCGGCCCGGGCAGGGGGACGAAGATGGTGCGTCGGTAGTACTCCAACTCGCGGATGCTCTCCCGGATGTCGGCCAGGGCCCGGTGTGCCAGGCCCTTCTGCGGCTGACCGAAGTACACGCGGGGATACCAGCGGCGGCACAGTTCCTTGATCGAGGAGACGTCGATCATGCGGTAGTGCAGGTGGGCGTCGAGGCGGGGCATGTCCCGGGCGATGAAGCCACGGTCGGTGGCGATCGAGTTGCCACACAGCGGGGCGGTGCGCGGATCCTTGACGTGGCGGGTGACGTAGTCGAGCACCCGCTCCTCCGCCTCGGCGAGGGTGATGGTGGAGCGACGTACCTCTTCGGTCAGTCCCGACTTGCCGTGCATCGTCCGGACGATCTCGGGCATCGCGTCCAGCGCGGCGTCGTCAGTGTGGATCACCACGTCGACGCCGTCACCGAGCACGTTGAGGTCGGGGTCGGTGACCAGCGCGGCGACCTCGATCAGTTTGTCGCCACCGAGGTCCAGCCCGGTCATCTCACAGTCGATCCAGACGAGAAGATCAGCCACCGGGACAGCCTACGCGCAGGCCAAGTCTCGTGGCTCCGCGCCGTCACGGTCACCGACCGCTAGGGTCTTCCCCGTGCCCGCCGAACCCGCCACACCACCCTGCGTCGACCTGGACGACCCGGGCAGCCGTACGGCCCGCCGGGTCGTCGGGGCACTGGCGTTGGCGGCGGTGCTTCCGGCTCTCTACCTGCCGGGACGCACCCACGACTTCTTCGACCTGAAGATCTACATGGCGGCCATGGACTGGTGGGCCGCCGGCAACCCGCTGTACGACTACGCACAGCCGGACCGGGTGCAGGGCGAGTTGTTCTTCACCTATCCACCGTTCGCCGCGCTGATCCTGCTGCCGTTCTCCTGGTTGAAGCTGGGCGCCACCGTGGCGATCTTCACCGGGCTGACCCTGCTCGGCGTGGTGGTCACCACGAAGTGGCTGCTTGAGCCGGTGATCCGCCGGCGCCGGCTACCTCACCTGTTCACCCTGGTGGTGGGCGTACTGTTCGTGCTCGGCGTGGAGAGCACCCGGGAGACGGTCACCTTCGGGCAGATCAACATGCTGCTGGTGGTGCTGATCCTGGCCGACCTGCTGTTCGCCGTACCCCGTGACAGCCGCTGGGCCGGAGTGGGCATCGGGTTGGCGGCGGCGCTCAAGCTGTTCCCGGCCATCTTCGTGATCTACCTGCTGGCGACCCGGCGGTGGCGGGCGGCGGTGGTGGCCGGGGCGACCGCGGCCGGGGCGACCCTGCTCGCCGCGGCGGTGGCGCCGGGTGACTCGTGGCGGTTCTGGACGCACGAGCTGTGGGCCACCGACCGGGTCGGCCGCACCGACTACACCGGCAACCAGTCACTGTTCGGACTGCTGAGCCGGCTCACCGCTCCGGAGGAGCCGAACCGGCTGGTCTGGCTGCTGCTGGTCGCGGTGGTCAGCGGGTACGGGTTGTGGCGGGCGGTGCGGGCGTCGCAGGCCGGGGACGCGCTGACCGGCCTGACGCTGACCGGCCTGGTGGCGGCGCTGATCAGCCCGATCACCTGGACACACCACATCTACTGGTTCATCCCGGCGGTGGTGATCCTCGCCGACGCCGCGTTGGGCGCCGACCCGCGCACCGCCGCGGGGGCCCGCCGACGCCGCCGGCTGGTGATCATCGCTGTCAGCGTCACCTCGATCATCGTGTACGGGGTGGTGTCCTTCTACGACTGGGGAATCACTCCGTCGCCCACCGGCAGCCCGTGGGAGTTCGTGCTCCGCAACGCGTACGTGTGGCTCTGTCTGGTGCTGCTCGTCGTCCTACCGGTGCGTGGCGGGGCGCGAGCCCCGAGTCGTCAGCCCACAAAGTCGGACACTCTTCCCGAGACTCCCATCCATCGGTAATCTGCTTCAAGGGTTACCAAAACCCCACGGACCCCGATATCCCCCGGTGAAGGGCGGCCCTCCGCGTCGGCAGCACGGAGGGCCGCCCGCCCACTCTCCCAACCCCGCAGCCCCGCTCACCCCCACCCCTTCCTCGCCGATCTTGCAGTTCTGGTCGTTGATACACGACTTTCATCCCTTTTGCCGCGACCATAAGTGCAAGATCGGCGTGCGAGGGCTCAGGGCGCGGGCGGGGTGGGTCAGGTTGGTGGGGCGGGTGGGCGGAGGGGGTGCGGCGGGGTTGCCGGGTCGGGGAGTTCGGCGAGGGTGGTCGGGCGTGGCACCGGGCCGATGGCGGGCCGGGTCGTGGTGGCAGGCACGGTGGCGGCGACCGGGACGAGTTGACGCCCGGGCAGCCGGCGAGGACCGGGCGGTGTCGGGGCGCCCAGGCCACTGAGTGAGCTGATCCCGAGCCGTCCGGCGAGCACCGGCACCTGGTCCGGCTCGACCACGAAGACCACCTCGCGCGGCCGGACCGGCCGCAGCAGCACCAACGCGGCGAGGATCACCAACAGTGTCCCGCCGGTGAGCGAGCCCCAGGTGGCCGGGGCGATCCAGCCGGCCCGCAGTTCCGCGCGCAGGTCGAGGGTCACCCCCGCCCCACCGTCGGGGCGCAGCAGCACCAGACTCAGCCGCTGCCCGGCCAGGTCGCCGGGGCTCCACTCGAGCACGCCGTAGCCGGCGCGTACCCAGAAGGTCTGCGCGGCGGGTGCGGCCGGGACGGTGGGCGGTGTCCCCGCCGCCGGGGTCACCTGTTCCAGCCGGACCGGCAGCGGACCCCTGGCGAGCGGCACCCGGAGCACCGCGGCGTGCGGCGCGCCGGCCAGCCAGCGCTGCGCCTCCTCGGCCGGGGCCAGCCCGACGAAGGCCGGCCCGTCGGGAGTACGGGCGTCCAGCCGCAGCCGGGCCTGCCCGCCCCGGGCGAACGGCACCTCCCGGCGTACCAGCGCGTCGAGGTCGGTCACCACCACCGCGTGGCCCGGCGTCTGCACGGTCTCGAACCGGGCGGTGAACGCCCCGTCGGGGCCGGCGTGACCGGTCAGCAGACCGAGCGCGGCCGCACCGAGCAGCGCGGCGGTGCCGACGGTCAGCAGCAGCATTCCGGTAAGCGTCCACACGAAACGCATGCGCCCTGCTCCCCTCTGTAGCCAGACACCCGGCCGACCTTACCTACGCCGACCCGCCAATCAGCGGATATCCACGGCACGGACGCCGAAAGCGGACAGGCCCGCCCGGGGATCACCCCGGCGGGCCTGCGATGCGATGACGCCTCAGGGGGCTGGCGTCGCCGCGGTGCCACTGGAGCGCCGGGTGCGGGCGAAGGCCAGCCCCCCGAGCACCAGCCCGCCGAGGCCGGCGAGCAGTCCGGCGACGCCGAGGCCGACCGCCAGACCGTTGCCGTCCTCGTCGTCGCTGTCGTCGGACTGCGCCCCAGCGGGCGAGTCGGCCGGCGCCTCCGTCGGCGTGTCGGCGGCGGAGGCGGCGGTGAGCGTGAGCACCGGTGCCGGGGCGGCCGGCTCCTCGCCACCGGGCTGCGGCTCGTCGATCCAGCGCACCACGGCACCGTCGGAGTAGGTCTGCAACGCCTTGAAGACCATCTGGTCGGTCTCGGGCAGCGGCCCCATGGACACGGGGAACTCCTGGAAGGTGCCGGGGGCGATGGCGGCTCCGTCACCGGCCGTCCAGGTGATCTTGGAAACCACCTCGGTGATCTCGCTGCCGTGCACCTGCACCGGCGGGTCGACCTGCCGCTTCTCCACCGCCACCGACCAGCCGGGCACCGGCATGGTCGACACCGAGCCGACCGGTGCGTTCTCCGGCAGGAAGATCTCCAGCTTGGTGGTCGACGCGGTGTCGCTCTCGTTCGGTACCCGGAACGCGAGCCGACCGTAGCCGCCCTGGGTGGCCTCGCGCGGATTGACCGTGACGTGCGCGGAGGCCGGGGCCACGAAGCCGAACACGGCCGTGGCGACGGCGCCGAGCGTCAGAGCGGCGGCGGTGGCGGCGAAACGCCGGTGACGGAGCATCGATGGAACCTCTCTATCGGACGGGCACGGTGACGGTCACCGTGGCCTGGTCGATCTCGGTGGTACGGGCGGTGACCCGCAGCTCCCACTCGCCCGCCGCGGGCAGGCTGATCTCGCCGGTGGCGTGGTTGTCGGTGAGCGGCAGCAGGGGCACCTGGATCGGCTCGATCCCGGCCGCCGGCAGGGCGACCGTGACCTGCCATTCGACGACCGGCAGCGGTTGGTTCTCCAGCGTGTACGCGTACAGGTGCACCGAGTTGTTGCCCCGGCGGGCCGGCGACACCTCGATCTGCATGGAGTACAGCGAGCTGGTGGCGGTGGTGCTGAAGTAGCCGCTGTCGGCGGCGGACACGTCCGTGGAGACGCTGCGGGCGGGGGTCGTCTGGACCAGGGTGGCCGACACTCCCAGCACGATCGCGGTGATCGCCAGCTCGGCCCAGATCGCCCGGCGCACCGGAGCCGGCCGGCTGGCCGCGACCCGGGTGCGCACCAGGTGGCGGGAGTAGGCGGCCACGGCGATGACAAGCACGAAGAGGCCGATCTTGGCCAGCACCAGCCGCCCGTACGTGGTGTTCACCAGGGCCGCCGGGGTGGCCACCTCGATCAGCGCCTGGACGGTGCCGGCGAGCAGCAGCGCGGAGACCGCCAGAGCCGCCCACCGGGACCAGATCGGCAGGATCGCACCCAGTTCCCGCTCGTCGGCGCGGGGCAGCAGGAACACGGCGAGCATCACCAGCCCGCCCAGCCAGACGGCCATGCCGCCCAGGTGCACCGTGTCGACGAGCACCGACACCGCCGGGGCCGGCGAGGCCGCCGGATGCCCGGCGATCGGCCAGGTGAACAGCGCTCCCACGGCCAGCACACCCAGGATCACCAGGTCCGTCCGGCCCACCGGGCCGGCCAGCAGCGGCCGGAGCAGCAACGCCACCGCGGCCAGCAGTCCGAGCCGGACCAGGTGAGCGGCGCCGAAGGCGCTGCCGAGCACCAGGCTCAGCCCTTCGCCGGTGACGTCGAACACCCCGCCGCCGTTGGTGTAGGGCACCTGGAGCAGAACCGCCGCCACCGTGGCCAGCGCCACCAGCCCGAGGCCGGTCCAGGCCAGCCGGGCCGGCCCGCGCCGGGACAGCCGGCGCGGCCAGAGCAGGGCGAGCACCAGCGCCGGCCCGATCGCCAGCAGCAGGCCGGCGTACCCGAGGAACTTGGCGACCTTGACGGCGGTGCCGACCACCGGGTTGGCCTGGCCGTCGTCGCCGCTGTCCACCGGCGGCTCGGAGGGTGCGCCCACCGAGTAGGTGAACGCGCCGGAGACCGGGTGGCTGTCGGCGGAGATCACCCGGTAGGTGACCAGGTAGGTGCCGTTGCCGCGACCGGTGTCGACGGGGATGTTGACCACACTGCCGGCGAAGGTGGGCTCGCCCTGGTCGGCACGGGACCCGTCCGGGGCGATCACCCGGATCCGGTCCGGCACCTTGCGGACCGTCTCGCTGAAGGTGAGCACCACCTCGGCCGGCGCGGCGGGTACCACGGCCGAGGCGGCCGGGCTGCTGCTGGACAGCACGGCGTGGGCGCTGGCCGGGCTGGCGGGGACGAGCAGCAGCGCCACGACGGCGACCAGGAGGCCGACGGTCGCGGCCAGCCGGGCGAACCGGCGGCGATGGGCGGCAGTCATGCCGCCCATGGTCGCCGACGACACCCGTTCCAGGCGAACCAGGTCCATCGATTGATGGCGATTGCCTGTGATCGAGCGCGGGCGCGCGGACACCGGGCCGGAGCTCATAGGCGGATAGTCGGTCACAACGCCGGAAAAGTTCCCGGAGTGGTGCACCCCATGGAAGGGCCGAAGGACCCTGCTGCTCGGCGCGCCGCCGCGTAACCTGGGTTGTCGTGATCCCCGCCCCGCGCGACACCTCCGCCAGCGCCGACACCGGCACCGTCGGCCCGGAACGCGCCGACGGCCGGCCCCGGCGACCTGCCGGGACGCCGCGGCACGCAGAGCCCGACCCGACCGCCGACCCGGCCACCGGGTGGGCGCTGGCCGCCCGGGACGGCGACCCGGTCGCGCAGGCCGCGTTCGTGCGCGCCACCCAGGCGGAGGTGTGGCGGTTCACCGCGGCGCTCATCGATCCGGACAGCGCCGACGATCTCACCCAGGAGACCTACCTGCGGGCGTTCCGCGCGCTGCCCTCCTTCGCCGGCCGGTCCAGCGCCCGCACCTGGCTGCTCGGCATCGCCCGGCGGACCTGCGCCGACCACCTGCGCACGGTGGTGCGGCGGCGGCGACTGGATCAACGGCTCACCGCGCACGCGCACACCGACGTGCCGCACCCCGACCCGGCCGGTCAGCTCGGCGCGAGCGACCTGGTGCGCCGGTTGGACCCCGAACGACGCGCGGCATTCGTGCTGACCCAGTTGCTCGGCCTGTCGTACGCCGAGGCCGCCGCGGTGGAGGGGGTGCCGGTGGGCACCATCCGCTCGCGGGTGGCGCGGGCCCGGGCCGAGCTGGTCGACGCCGTGGACGAGGCGTTGGCCGGGTGAACGCCAACCTGCGCACCTGGCGCCCCTGGCTCGGTCTCGCCGTCCGGCTCGGCCTGGCCGGCGTCTGGTTCTGGGCGGGCTGGTCGAAGGTCGGCGACCTGGCCGCCTCCGGCCGCGCGGTGAACGCCTACCAGGTGCTGCCGTACGACGTGGCGATGGTGGTCGGTGCGGCGCTGCCCTTCGTCGAGCTGGCGTTGGCCCTGCTGCTGCTGCTCGGGCTGGCCACCAGGCTGGCCGCCGGAGTCTCCGCGGCTCTGCTGCTGGTCTTCATCGCCGGCATCGCCTCGGCCTGGTCACGGGGGCTGGCCATCGACTGCGGCTGTTTCGGGGTGGGCGGCGAACTGCCGGCCGGGGAGAGCCCCAGTTATCTCCCGGAGATCCTCCGGGACATCGGCTTCCTGGCGTTGGCCGGGTTCCTGCTGATCTGGCCCCGCACCGCCGTCTCCGCCGACGGCGCGCTCGCGGGCGAACCGGTGGAGGACGACAATGAGTAGTCGCAAGGGACGCAAGGACGCGGCCCGGGTGGTCCGGGAACAGATCAACCGGGAGCGGCGCCGCAAGCGGACCCTGTGGATCTCGGTGGGCGCGGTGCTGGTGCTGGTCATCGCCGGCCTGATCGGCTGGAGCGTCTGGTCCAGCCAGCAGTCCGACGAGTTCACCGCGCCGCCGGGCGCCAACGACGCGGGCACCGGCATCGTGGTCGGCTCCGGGCCGGTGACCATCGACATCTACGAGGACTACATCTGCCCGGCCTGTAAGCAGTTCGAACAGACCAGCGGTGCCACCATCGACCAGTTGGTGGCCGACGGCAAGGTACGGGTGGTCTACCACCCGGTGGCCTTCCTCGACCGGTACTCCAGCACCGACTACTCGACCCGGGCCTCGGCCGCGTCCGGCTGCGCCGCCGAGGGCGGCAAGTTCACCGAGTTCAGCGAGGCACTGTTCGAGCGGCAGCCGCCGGAGGGCGGTGCCGGCCTCAGCAACGACGAGCTGATCGACATCGGGGCCGAGGTCGGGCTGGACCGCGAAGCGTTCGCCAGCTGCGTCCGGGACGCCAAGTACCAGCCGTGGACCGAGCACGTCACCGCCGAGGCGAGTCAGGCCGACGTCACCGGCACGCCGACCATCCTGGTCGACGGCGAGCCGGTGCGGGAGTGGACGCCGGAGAACATCACCGCGGCGGTGGAGGCGGCCGGCCGGTGACCCTGCTCGCCCGGGCCGGGCTGCTGTTCGCCGGCACGATCACCGCGATCCTCGCCACCGCCGCCCCCGCCCTCGCCCACGGCGCGGACGCGCCGAACGGCACGGACTACCGGGTGACGGTCACCGCCGCCGGTCACCCGGACCTGCGGGTACGGGTCATCGAGGCGGGTGCCCGGCTGGAGCTGACGAACACCGGCGCCACGCCGGTCGAGGTGATCGGCTACTCGGGTGAGCCGTATCTGCGGATCGGACCGGACGGCGTCTACGAGAACTCCCGCTCACCCGCGACGTATCTCAACCGCACGCTCGTCGGTGACACCGCCCTGCCGGCCGAGGCCGACCCGGCCGCCGAGCCGCGCTGGCACCGTGTCGACGGCGGGACGACCGCCCGCTGGCACGACCAGCGGGCCCTGTGGCGCGAGGCGGAACCGCCCGCCCAGGTCCGCGCCGCACCCGACCGTGAGCACCGGGTACGCGACTGGGTGGTCCCGCTACGCGGCGCGGACGGGCCGACGGAGATCCGCGGCACCCTGGACTGGGTACCGCCGCCGGACGCGTACACCTGGTGGGTGGTGACCGTCGTCGGCGTGCTGGCGGTCGGTGCGCTCGGGGTGCTGCCGGCGGCCTCCGGCCCCGGGCGGCGGGCGCTCGCCGCCCTCGGCGGGCTGCTGATCGTCGGCGGAGCCGCGGCGGTCGCGGTCGCGCTCGGACGGACGCTCGACGCCGGGGCACAGGGACCGGGCGGCGTGCTGGCCGGCCTGCTGACCGGTCCGGTGTGGACCCTGCTGACCGGCCTGGCGGCGATCGTCGTCGGGGCGCGGGCGGCGACCGGCGTCGCTGCCTCGTCCGCTCCCCGGTCCCACGTCGACTTCCTGGTGGCGCTGGCGGGCGTCTGCCTGGCGTTGTTCGCCGGGGTGACGAACATCGCCGGTTTCAGCCGGGCGGTGCTGCCGACGCCGTGGCCGCCGACCGTCGCCCGGACACTCGTCGTCCTCGTCATGGTGGCCGGTGCCGGCGCGCTGGCCGCCGCGCTGCTGCGCCTGCACACCGCCGCCCGCCGCCCGTCCGCGACAACGGCCGTTACTCGCTGATCGGCGGGCGCCCGGTGGTGGGACGGAACGGGTAGGGCAGTTCGAGGCGGTGCCGGGCGAGCAGCTCCTCATCGTCGAGCAGCACGGCCGTCGGCCCGTCGGCCACGATCCGCCCACCGTCGAGGATGACCGAGCGGTCGCAGAGTTCGAACGCGTACGGCAGGTCGTGGGTGACCATCAGCAGGGTCACCGGCAGGGTGCGCAGGATGTCGGCCAGTTCCCGCCGTGCCGCCGGGTCGAGGTTCGACGACGGCTCGTCGAGCACCAGGATCTCCGGCCGCATCGCCAGCACGGTGGCCACCGCCACCCGACGACGCTGCCCGAAGGAGAGGTGGTGCGGGGTCCGGTCCCGGTGTTCCGACATGCCCACCGCGGCCAGGGCCTCGTCCACCCGGGCAACCAGTTCCGGCCCGCGCAGCCCGAGGTTGGCCGGGCCGAACGCCACGTCCTCGGCGACGGTGGGCAGGAAGAGCTGGTCGTCCGGATCCTGGAAGACGATGCCGACCCGGCGGCGGATCTCGGCGAGCGTCGCCCGGTCCGGGCCGACTGTCAGCCCACCGACCGCGACCTGCCCCTCGGTGGGCGTCAGGATGCCGTTGAGGTGCAGCACCAGCGTCGTCTTCCCGGCGCCGTTGGGGCCGAGCAGCGCGACCCGCTCGCCGCGCGCCACCGTCAGGTCGACGCCGTGCAGCGCGACGTGGCCGTCGGGGTAGGCGTACCGTACGCCACGGACGTCCAGGCTGGGCGGGGTGGGCTGCACGCTTCGATCATGTCAGGACGGCGGCCGTGGCGGCGACGGTGCCCGCCAGCACCGGCACGGTGGCCGCGATCAGCCACTGCCCGGTCGTCGCCGCCGCGCCGCCCTGCCACACCGTCGGCATCCGACCGGTGTAGCCACGCGAGAGCATCGCCAGGTAGACCCGCTCGCCCCGCTCGAAGGCGCGCAGGAACAGCGCCCCGACGCCGGCGGCGAAGCCGCGCAGCTGCCACACGAAGCGTGGATCGTCGCCCCGGGAGATCCGGGCGAGACGCATCCGCCGGGCCTCGCCGACCAGCACGTCGAGGTAGCGCAGCATGAAGGTGGCGATCTGGGTGACGATCTGCGGGCAGCGCAGCCGGTCCAGCCCCACGATCAGGTCGCGGGTGGTGGTGGTCGCCGCCAGCAGCAGCGACGCCCAGACGCCGAGGGTGCCCTTGGCGATGATGTTCCAGGCACCGTAGAGACCGTCGACCGACAGGTGCAGCCCGGCCACGTCCACCCGCTCGCCCGCGCCGAGGAACGGCAGGGCGAAGGCGAACAGGACGAACGGCAGCTCGATCGTCGACCGCAGCAGCAGCCAGCGAGCCGTCACCCGGGCCAGCACCGCGACGACCGCGACCAGCAGGGCGTACGCGCCGAAGGCCCAGAGCGCCTCGCGGGGGGTGGCGACCACGGCGATGGTGAACGCCACCATCGCCGCGATCTTGACCTCCGGTGGTAGCCGGTGCACCGGCGAGTCGGTGGCCCGGTACAGCACGTGGGCGTGACCGGCTCCCACCTCGGCTACCCGCCGCTCGTGGTGGCCGGGTCGGTGCGCTGCGCCCCGGTGGTGCTCTCCCCCGTCGGCTGCCGGCGGCGGACCAGCCAGAAGGCGCCGCCGGCCACGGCGAAGGTCAGCAGTACGCCCAGCACGCCGGAGAGCCCGGTGGAGAGGAAGTCGTTGTCCACGCCCGCGATGCCGTAGTCGGCGAGCGGGCCGCCGATCTCGTGCTCCCGCTCCTGCTGCGCCGGGCAACTGCCGCCGGTGATCTCGTCGTCGGCGTCGAAGGTGCAGCCCTCCCGCAGCGACGAGTCCAGCCCGTCCGGATGCGACGAGGCGAAGTTGCTGACCACGCCGGCCAGCAGCAGGGCGACGAGGAGCCCTCCGACGATGAAACCCCACTTCCTCACCGGACACCTCCGACGGTCGGGACGGTCACCGGTGCGGCCGGCTTCAGGGCGCGCAGCGCGTACACCAGGTCGGGACGGACCTTCGCCACGGTGACCACAGTGGTCGCCGTGATCAGCCCCTCGCCGACGCCGATGAACAGGTGGGACACGGCCATGGTGCCGGCCAGGCCGGCCAGGTTGCCGCCGAGATCGGTGGTGCCGCCGAGCTGGTACTGCAGCACGAAGCCCATCGCCGCGACGACCACGCTGACCAGCGCGGCGACGAAGGCGGTGACCGCCAATCCGGCCGGGGTGCGGGGCAGTACCCGCAGCAGCAGCGCGATCAGCAGGTACGCCACCGCGATGCCGATCACGGCCATGTTGGTGATGTTGAGGCCGAGCATGGCCACCCCACCGTCACCGAAGACGAGGGCCTGCACCACGAGCACCACCGCGACGCAGAGCGCGCCGACCCACGGCCCGACAAGCATCGCGGCGAGCGCACCGCCGAGCAGGTGGCCACTGACCCCGGCGGTGAAGATCGGAAAGTTGAGCATCTGCACGGCGAAGATGAACGCGGCGACCAGGCCGGCCATCGGCGCCAGCCGGTCGTCCAGGTCCTGCCGGCCACGCATGACGCAGTACGCCATCGCCGCCAGCGCGATCACCGCGAAGACCGCGGCGACCGGACCGTTGATGATGCCGTTGGAGATGTGCATCGCCAGGGTTTCCACATGACCTCCACGGGTCGGCGGACCCGTGCCCGCCGGCAGGGGTGAGCGTATTTCCCGTACGGCACTGTTGCCAATACCTGGCAACAGTGCCGTACGCCTCGTCCGACGTGCCGCGCCGACCGGCTGGCCCAGCGCGGCGGTAGGGTCGTGCCATGACCGCTCCCGCCCGCCTCTCCCCCGGCGACCCGGCGCCCGGGTTCAGCCTGCCCACCGACACCGACGGGCAGCTCACCCTGGCCGACCTGCGCGGTCGCAAGGTCGTGCTGTACGCCTACCCGGCCGCGATGACGCCCGGATGCACCAAGCAGGCCTGCGACTTCCGGGACTCGTTGGCGTCGTTGCAGGCCGCCGGATACGAGGTGGTGGGCATCTCACCGGACAAGCCGGAGAAGCTGGCGAAGTTCCGCGAGCGCGACGCGATCACCTTTCCGCTGGTCGCCGACGTCGACAAGGCGGTGCTGACCGCCTACGGCGCGTACGGCGAGAAGCAGATGTACGGCCGCACGGTCACCGGCGTGATCCGCTCCACCTTCGTCATCGACGAGGAGGGCCGGATCGAGCGGGCGCTCTACAACGTGAAGGCCACCGGCCACGTCGCCAAGCTGCGCCGCGACCTCGGCCTGGACTGACCGTCGCGGTGCCGGTGGTGCTGATGGTGGTGACCGCCCGCCGACCTGTCGAGCTGATGGCGCAGATGATTCAGCACGACAGCGCCCGCACCGAACGATCAGCCCCGTCGACCGTCTAGACTTTCCCGGCCGGCGGGAGTGGCGTAACAGGCAGCCGCGCAGGTCTTAGGAACCTGTGTCCGAGAGGACGTGGGGGTTCGAATCCCCTCTCCCGCACCGATCGACCTGTCAGCCTGGTCACCATGACGGGCGACCGGGACGCTGCCCGGGCGAGGATGAGCGGCGTGAACCTGCGCTTCGTCCTCGACCCCGAACTGACCGCCGACCTGCGCGAACGGATCGTCGCGCTGTGGGTCGACGTGACGAACGCCGGCGGCGCGGTCGGCTTCGTGGCACCTGTCGACGCCGTGCAGGTCCGCACCATCGCCGACCCGACGCTGGCCGACATCGCCGACGGACCGGACCGGTTGCTGCTGGGCTACGACGGCGATCGGCTGGTCGCCATGGCGATCTTCACCGATCCCCGGTTCCACCTGAAGACGCACCTGCGGGTGCTCACCCGGGTGATGGTGCACCCCGACAACCAGGGGCGTGGCTTCGGTGAGGCGCTGATGCGCGAGGCCGAACGGGTGGCCCGCCGCCTCGGGCTGGCGGCGCTGCACGTCACCGTGCGGGACGGGTTCGGGCTCGACCGGTTCTACCGGCGGCTCGGATACCACGAGGTCGGCCGCTGGCCCGCGGCGATCCGGGTCGCCCCCGGCGACGACCGCGACGAGATCCTGATGTGGCTCGACCTGACGGCAGCCCGGCAGGATCAACACACCAGCGGCTGACCGGCACCGGCCGCAGGGTCAGTCGCAGCCGGGCGAGGGGGCGGCGAGCGGCGCGGGTGCGAACGCTTCGAATCCGGTCGGCTCGCCCGACGCGCTCGCGTCGACCGTCACCGCGACCGACGGCGTCGGCCGGGCCGAGGCGCGCACCGACGCGCTGGCCGACGGCTTCGCACGCGCTGCCGGTGTTCGGGCGGCCGTGGCCGACTCGGCCGAGCTGCCTCCGTACATCCGGACGGAGCTGCGCTGCACCTTGCCCGGCGCCATCCGGATGCCCGTGGCGGTGGCCTGGTGGCCCCGGGTGTCGGTGACCCGGACCTGGTACGGGCCGGGCCCGGCACCGGAGTCGATCAGCCAGTAGTTGTAGCTCTCCCGCGCGGCCGCCCGCCACGGCCCCGAACCGCCCTGACGCACCTCGACCGAACGCAGCGGATTGCCGTGGCCGGCGACCAGCACGGCGAACCACCACTGCGACGCGCCCTCCTTGATCCGGAAGGTGAGCGGGCCGGACAGCGGCGGGTCGGCGACCAGCCGGTAGCTGACGTCGACGATGCCCCGCACCGGATCCGCGATGCGGGCGAACGCCTCCCGGGACAGGTCGAGATGACCGGGTTCGCACTCGGGGCACTGGTCCATCACCATCACCCGTACGGTGCCCTTCGGCCCGGTCACCTCCAGGTACCCGCCGCAGGCGGCACCGTCGGCGTACTCGGCGGGGCCGAGCGCGACGTAGCGGCGGTCGGCCGGGGCCGCCGGGTAGGAGCAGTTCCCACCCGCGCCCTTCGAGTCGTAGAAGGTCGCCTTCCCCTCGTGGCGGGTGCCGGCAGCGGGCGGGGCGAGCTGCGCGACGGCGGCCGGGAGCGCGACGGCCGGACCGGCCGGTGCGGCGCAGGCGGGTGCGGCGCCGGAGCGGAGCGCGAGGCTGAGCCCCACCACCGTGGCGAGGGTGGCCACCGCCCCGCCGACCAGCCACCGACGCGGCGCGGAACGCCGAGTCGACGAATGGCCGGCGGGGCCGTCGATTCCGTCGGTCACGTGCAGACATGCTGCCGGAGCGGCGACCGCCCGGACAAGCGGTCTAAGCCAAAGCTAAGACGAACTTGATCTCGACTGCGCCTGGGTGGTCAGCCGGCGCAGCGGCTCCACGGCGTCCGGGTGGCTGCGCAGCGCGTCCTCGATCCGGACCCGCCACACCCCGGCCTCGACCAGGTCGCGCCCGTCGTCGGGGGCCGAGCGCAGCCGGTCGCGCGTCTCCCGCAGCGACTGCGCCACGCCACCGCCGAGCAGCCGCTCCAGCTCACCGGCGATGCTGCGGAAACGCTCGTCGTCGGGTACCGCCCCGACCAGTGTCCGGGCCGCGTCCCACGCCACCCGGGGATGATGGATCACCGACATCTCAGACTCCCTTGGTCGAGGTCCGCCCTCGGCCATCATCGATCCGCCGGACGGCCGGCGGCAAGAGGTGTCCGTCGCTCGTCGCCGAGCCGTGTCCACCTGGTCAGTCGGCCAGTTCCACCGGGTCGCCGAGCCGCACCCGGCCCGACTCCAGCGGCACCAGGTTGAGTCCGAACAGGAGCTTGCGGTCGATGTTGCGGTGCCGGGCGAGGGTCCGCAACGGTTCCCGGCCGCGTACCCCGGTCTCCTGGTCGGTGGTGATGACCAGGCAGCGGGCCGACGGGCCGGCGGCGCGGAAGCGGACGGCGCCGATGCGCAGCCCACGCCCGGCCCAGTCGTCCTCCGCCCAGGCGGAGGCACCGTCGAGCACCAGGTTGGGCCGGAAGCGGGTCATCGGCACCGGTTGCGCGCCGGCCGCGACGAGCCAGTCGCCGAGGGCCGCCAGCGATGCCGTGCTGGTCAGCAGCACCGGGTACGCGTCGGCGAAGCTGACCTGGTCCCCGGGGTCGTACTTCCGGTCGCCACGTGGGATGTGCCGGGCCGGTCGAGCCAGTCGGACCAGCCGGACCGATCGGTCCAGCACCGCACCGAACCAGGCGTCGGCGGCCGGGCCGGCGGGCAGCGCGTCGACCCGCAGCACCCGCCGCCGGAACGTCCGCACCGACACCGGCGTGCCGTCGGTCGGCTCGGGCACCACCAGGTCGGGTTGACCGTCGGCGCGCAGCAGCAGCCCGTCGGGGCCGGGGCTGGCATGCACCCGGACCAGCGACGTGGCCTCGCGCTGGGTGACACCGATCCCGTCGGCGTCGACAAGCATCCAGCGCCGGTCCTCGTCCAGCCCCCACGGTCGTACGTCGGCCGCATCGTGGACGAGACCACGGCAACCCTTGACCGGATAGGTGGTGATCCCGCTCAGCCGCACCCGGCTACCATGCCACGCCGATGCCGTCGCCCGGGTACCAGTGGTTCGCCGGCGTCTCCCGGTAGGCGAGGAACCGCCGCCCGGTGCGTTCGGCGTGCTCGGCCAGCACGTTCGTGTGGGTGACGTTGTCGGTCAACAACATCGCCCCAGGGGCCAGTTTCGACTCGACGGCCGCGAATTCGCGCCGCTCGTACGCCCTGCTGTGGTCGCTGTCGTGCAGGAACAGGTCGACCGGCCGGTCCAACGCGTTGATCGACTCGACCGAGTCGCCGATCACCAGGTCGATCACCTCCGACCAGGGTTCGGTGCGGGCGAGATAGCCGGCCTCGGGGTTGATGTCGATCGAACTCACCCGACCCGGATGCCCCTCGGCGGCGTTGCGCAGCAGCGCGGCGGCCAGCACACAGCTGCCCAGTCCCTTGTCGACGCCGGTCTCGACGATGTGCTTCGGCCGCCGGGCCCGGACGATCGCGTACCAGCCGATCCGGCGGGCGTACCGCACCTGCCGGTCCGCCAGCCCGCGACGGGCGGCGCCCGCGATGGCGGAGCTGATGTGCTGCCGCAGCGCGTCGTCGGACTCGATCTCGGCGAGGTACCCCCGGACCTGCTTGACCGGCAGCTCGCAGACGACGCTGACGAACCAGGCGAGATGGTGCCGACTGAGCTTGGTCAACTCGTACGTGTAGTTGTGATGCTCCCGCGAGGCGACCAACCAGCGAGCTGAGGTACGCAGCACCTTGGCGTCGTGCCGGGCGACGGCGACCAGGCGTTTCGGAAAGGCGGCGACGGGGGCGAGGCGGGTACGGGCGATCGCCCGACGCAGCTTGACGGCATCCACCGCTGCGTTCTACCAGATCAACGGAAACAGTGGGGTAACAAAGGGAAGTTGGTCGTACCGCCCATTCCACTGTGTTTCGGCTCGGCGACGGGTCGACACGGGAAAGCAACGACAGGGGAATGCGAGCCAGGGGTCGCAATCAGTAGCATCCTCATCATGCGCCAGGACCACGGGGACGTTCAAACTGATACGTCGCTTTCCGAGAGCCCACCGGCTGCGGCGTCGCCCGCCGACGAGCCGCCGACACTGAAGGCGCCGGCCGAGCGCCCACGACGCCGTCGGCGGTGGTCGCGCCTAGCGTTGATCATGGGCCTGGTGCTGGTGCTGGTGGTCGGTGGTGGGATGCTCGCCGCAGGGCTCTACTACCGGTCCGTCGAATCCAGCGTCGAGCGGGTCGACGCCTTCGAGGACGTCCCGGAGGAGTCCCGACCACAGGTCGTCGCGGCCGACGCCTTGAACATCATGATTCTTGGCAGCGACTCCCGCGATCCGGAGAACACCTCGGGATCCCGCACCGACACGATCATCCTTGCCCACCTCCCGAAGGATCGGTCCAGCGCCCAGCTCATCTCGATCCCTCGCGATACCTGGGTGAGTGTGCCGAGATCCCGCCAGGGGCGCGGCGGTCGCGATGCGAAGATCAACGCCGCGTACGCCTGGGGTGGTGTCCCGCTCATGGTGCAGACGGTGGAGAAGTTCACCGGCGTTCGTGTCGACCACGTGGCGATGGTCGACTTCGCCGGGTTCAAGGAGATCGTCGACGCCCTCGGCGGCATCGAGATCACCGTCGAGCAGGGCTTCACCTCCCGGCACTCGTTCACCCCCGACGGCCGGCGGCAATTCGTCGCGGGCAAGCAGGAGATGGATGGTGCCGCGGCGCTCGACTACGCCCGCGAGCGGTACGCGTTCGCCGACGGTGACTTCACCCGGATCAAGCACCAGCAGCAGGTCATCAAGGCCATTCTCGACAAGGCGGCCTCCGGTGGCACCCTGGCCAGCCCCACCAGACTGAACTCGTTCGTCCGTGCTACGGCGGACGCGGTGGCCGTCGACGAGTCCATGTCTTTGTTGGATCTAGGCATGGAACTGCGTCATCTGCGTGGCGGAAATCTCGACTTCTACACCTGCCCGACCAAGGGCACGGGCCGGATCGGCAACGAAAGTGTAGTGCTCGCCGACACAGCGAAGGCTGATCGGCTCTTCGACGCGGTGCGCCGTGACGCGGTGCCGGAAATCCAGTCCGCCGCAAAGTAGGAAGAGGGAACGAGCCTTCCTACTATGGCGGTCTATCTCACCCGACCGTATCCTGCGGTCGCCCTTTGAGACTTGTCACGCGGCCAAGGGTTCCACGGGGGGAGCGCCAACCATGACAAGCCAGCCGACAATCAGCCATCCCCCGTCCGGCGAGCGCACCGACGGGTCGGGACAACAACGGGTCGCGCGGCAGGACGCCGTCGACGACGAGGTTCTACCGGCCCCGGCTTCCGTCGAGATGCCGGTCGCCGACGAGATGGCGGACGAGGCCACCTCCGGGCTCGACACGACTGCGGTCCTGCCCTATGCCCGATCCCGTACATCGTCGCGGACGCGACGACTGCGGGCATGGATGATGACGCTTCCCATCGACGCCGCCGCGCTGCTCACCCCGCTGCTGCTGAGTCAGACATACTGGCGGGGCACGTTGGCAAACGCCGTTCTCGCGGTGGCCATCTTCGCCGCCGGGGGGCTCTACCGGCCCCGCCGGCACGTGAGCATCCTGGACGAGCTGCCGAGCCTCTGTGGGCGACTACTGGCGTCTGCCGCCGTGGTGGCCATCATCGCGGCGCTGCGTCACTCCTCCGTCGAGTACGTCAGCGGATTCATGCGGGGAGTGGCGTTGTCGGCTGGCTTGGTGATCCTCGGCCGGGTGGTCAGCCGCACCCTCACCATCGCCGTACGCAAGCGCCGGTGGGTGGAGCACAACGCGATCATCATCGGTAGCGGGCCGGTCGGGCTCGAACTCGCCCGGCTCCTCCGCCGCTACCCCCGTTACGGGCTACGGTTCGTCGGCTGTGTCGACGCCCCCGCCCGGCAGCGCGGTGCCACGCTCCCGCTGAGCGGCACCCTCGACGATCTGGAGCACCTGGTTCGCCTGTTGGAGTGCGAGGTTCTCGTCATCGCCGACCCGGACTGTCCGGAGTCCACTTTGATGGAGACCCTGCTACGTCCCCGCAGTGCCCGATGCGACCTGTGGGCGGTCCCGCGTCTGTGGGGCTCCCGGGCTCAGGGCGGATACCCCGACCACATCGGGGCGATCCCGATCATCAAGATCGGTGACGTCACGTTCTCCGGTCCGCGGTGGGCCGTCAAGCGAGCCTCGGATCTGCTGTTCGCCACGGTGGCTCTGATCGTGCTGTGTCCGGTGCTCCTACTCTGCACCGTCGCCACCGCCGCCGAAGGGGGGCGCGGCATTTTCTTTCGTCAGGAGCGCATCGGCCGGCACGGCAGGTCCTTCCAGGTCATCAAGTTCAGGACGCTGCGTCCGAGGGACGAGCAGGAGTCGCAGACCAACTGGACCATCGGGCACGACCGGCGGGTCGGGCCAATCGGCCGGTTCATGCGCCGTACGTCGCTCGACGAGCTGCCTCAGCTGTGGAACATTCTGCGCGGCGACATGAGCGTGGTGGGTCCGCGGCCGGAGCGGCCGTACTTCGTCGAGAAGTTCTCGGCGGAATATCCGAACTACGCCGCGCGTCACCGGGTGCCCGTCGGGCTAACTGGGCTCGCGCAGGTCAGCGGCCTGCGGGGGGACACGCCGATCTCCGATCGCACGCGGTTCGACAACTACTACATCGAAAACTGGTCGCTCTGGCTCGACGTCAAGGTGGTGCTGCGTACGGTCGCGGAGGTGTTCCGCGCCGGAGGTCGCTAATGCTGCCGGAATCGGCTCGACGCACCGCCGCCGAGTGGGTGCGTTCGCACGTTCGCCGCCCAGGCAGCCTTGAGGTCTGCGCTGACGGGTGTGCCCAACCTGCGGTGGGCATGACACACGGCGATGCCGATCCCAATTGCGAATCCACCGAGCGCACCGAGGGCCGCATGCCACGGCCAGGGCACCGCTTCAGGTCCCTTGGGGACGACGCCGACCTTGAGCACGGAGACCCGCGCCCTCGACACGAGGCCGGCCGGCGCTGCGTCGCGCTCCGCGATTCGCTGCAGTTCGGCGGCGAGCGCGTTGACGATGGCGGCCGCCCCCGCTGGGTCGCCGTAGGTGACAGCCACGTCGATCGCCAGGGTGTTCACGGTCGACGACGCAACGATGCGATCGGCGAGTTGGGCGGGTGTGTCCGGCAGGCCGAGCGAATCGATCACCGGTTGGGTCAGCCGCGCACTGTTCATCATGCTGGCGTAGGTCTTCACCCGCCGCTGCATCAACTGTTCGGCGAGCGCCGGGGCGGCGGCCTCCCGGATGTCCGGCGGTTCCGGTACGAAGCTGACGAGCAGTTGCACCTCAGAGCGATAGCTGGCGGGCTGGCTGGCGGCCAGGGCACCCGCCCCGACCCCGCCGAGCAGGGCCAGCAGCGCCATCGTCGCCCAGTGCGCGCCGAAGTAACGGGCGAGGTACATGTGGCTCCACGTCTGTTGTCCCCGGACGAGCCGTCAGATTACCGGTGAGTGAGGTCGTCAAATGTCCGAGGGGCCGCTCGGCGGATGCGGCAGGTTCGGTCCAGGCGGTCGATTGCGGGACCGAGCGTCGTTCGGGTAGAAAGTGCCAGCGACGTGGCGTTCATGCTGGCACATCCACCACATCTTCGGGGGAGACGAGTGGGAAGCGTGTGGCTGGCCGACGCTGCCCGGTCTCGGCAAGACGTCAGCCCGGGATCGACCGAGGACAACGCGTGCTAGGTATCCACCGCCGCCTCTCACCCGAACGTCTCTACATTGCCGCGCTCGGGATGACCGGCCTCGCCGCCGTCGTATCGGTTGCGCTTCCGGCGACCGAACGCGGTGAACTCGCGGCAAACATGGTGGCCGCCACGATGGGGGCTGCGATCGGTGGTTTCTCGACCGACACCTTCCTGCTGTCGCGTCCCGCTGGCTGGATCATGTCTCGCGGACGCAGCTGGATTCTCGGCATCCTCGGGGTCTCGCTCGGGCTCACGGCCGCAGCCGCAGCAGCGATGACAGCGCTGGCCGGGATCGGCAGCTTCACGGTGGGCATCGGCGCCGCCTGCGCCCTCACCGTCTTCAACACGGCAGCCGCGCTGGGTCTACGCCTCAAGAAATTCTGGCTCGTGTATGCCACCCGGGCGGCAGGCGGCGGTGTGCTGATGGCTGGGTACGCGATCCTGCTCGTCGGCGACGAGCGCGACGGCAGCCACTGGAGTCTGGTCTGGCTTCTCGTCCAGGTGGCAGCCGCTGCCGTCCTGGCCGGCGCGGTCCTGGTCTGGGCGCAACGGCTCCGGCCGTTTCCGGCGGTGACCGCACGGCTGCCCGAATACCGGGCCGACCTCGTCGCCGTGGGCCAGTTGCACGTCGGCGTCTCCGCTCAGATGGTGACGTACCGATTGAGTCAGGTCCTGGTGGCTCGCTTCGCCGGGGCCGGACCACTTGGCGTCTACGCCCTGGCCGTCGCCGCGTTGGAGTTCGCACAGGCCGGCGCGGTGGTCAGGTCGCAGCGGATCCTCGCCGAACGAGATCCCGACGCCATCCAGGACCAGAGCCGGGCAGCGGTGCGGGCGGCGTTTCCCGTGGCCTGCCTGGCGGTGATCGGGCTCGCTGTTGTCGGCCTGCTGGTGCCCGACTACCGCGACGCCTGGATCTTCGGGCTGCTCCTGCTGCCCGGCACGTTGGCGCTGGCCGTCGGCAAGACCTGGAGCGCCATGCTGCTCAAGCAGAGTGGCGAGCGAGCCACCACGGCCGTCGCTCTAGTCACGATGTCAGTCTCGGTCGTGCTCTACCTCCTGCTCATTCCATGGATCGGCGCTACCGGTGCCGCCACGGCCTCATCGCTCGCATACGGCGTTTACGCGTTCCGGACCTGGCAGCGCCTGCGGCGGTCGTCGCACCTTCTCCTCAATCGGGTGGCCTAGCGGTGGATGTTTCAATCGTCGTTCTGACCTGGGAAGACTTCGAGCGGACGAACGCCTGCGTGAGATCGCTGCCGTCTGCCGCTGAGGTTGTCGTCGTGGACAACGGCAGCGCCGCTGACATCAGCTCGGCCCTGCAGGCAATGTGCGATGAGACCGGAGCCCGGTACCTCCGTTCGGAGGTGAACCTTGGCTACGCGAAGGGCATGAACCTGGGAGTACGGCACACCACCCGGTCCCGCGTGGTCTTGTCCAACAACGACATTGTCGTTCGAACCGGCGCCGTCGAGGAGTTGTCCGCGCGTCTCGACGATCCGACGGTCGGGGCCGCGTTTCCGACCGTCCTCGACGTGAACGGCGCGGACCAGACCGCAGCCGGACGCTTCCTGACCGTGCCTGCCGGGCTCGCGCACGCCACCGGATTGAGCCTGGTACTACCGCGCCTGCGGATAGTCTCCCCGCCCGAACAGGGCGACTGGTTCTCCGGGCCCTTCGTGGCGATCCGCCGGGAAACCCTCGACGCCATCGGCGGCGTCGACGAGTCCTCCTTCTTCTACTCCGAGGATCTACGGCTGTGTTGGGCGGTCCGGCGGCTGGGGCTGCGCCTCGCCTACGTACCGGCGGCCGTCGTGACCCACGAGGACGACGCGAGCGCCAAGCGACGGTGGCCGCCGGAGGAGATCTCGCGCCGGCAGACCCGCGAGTTCATCCGGGCGAGTCGCGAGCTTGCTGGCTGGCGCGGAAGGATCGCCTGTTCCGCCTACACCCTCGGGGTGCTGCTACGGGCCGGGGTGGGTGGCGGTGCCACCCGTCGGGCGGTGGCCCGGGGCGCCATCGAAGGACTGCGTGCTCGATGAGGGTCCTCTTCGTGTGTACGACGGGTGGTGCCGGGCGACGGCAACTTGGCGGCGCTGAGCGATTTCTCGCCGAGATGCTGCCGGCGCTGGCCGAGCAGGGGGTGGAGGTGCTGGCCGCCACGCCCGACGACGAGGTGGCGGCGACGCTCCGCGACTCGGGAATCAGGTGGTTCAGGCTCGCAGCCACCCGACGGGTCGATCTCGACTACGCGCGGGACATTCGGCGGCTCGTCGACGAGTCGCGGCCGGACGTGGTGAGTGCCCACCTGCTCTCCGCCGCGATGCACGTCAGAGCCGGGCTCGGCATCAAGGGCCGGCAGACTCCGCTGGTGGTCGCACTGCACAACAGCTTGTGGCAGTACCGTGACGCCGCAGTGTCGTTGCGCGGAAAAGCCGCGGTGCAGGCGAACATCGCGCTCGACCTGATCGCTCGTCGACTACGACCGCACGCGACCGTCGCGGTTTCCGCTTTCGAAGCCGAGGAGTTGCGGGTACGCGGACGTGTCCACGACGTACGCGTGATAACCAACCCGTTGCCCGCGATCTGGCCGACGGCGGACGTCACCTCGCGCCACCCGTCGACGAGGGCGATTCGGGTGGGCTTCCTCGGTCGACTCGAGCGGGAGAAAGGTGTCGACCTCATCACCGACATCGCGGACGAACTTGCCGATGCCGAGTTCCTGGTCGCCGGAGCCGGAACACTGAAAATCGCGGCTCGTCCCAACATCAGACTCGTCGGCCGCGTGGATGCCGCATCGTTCCTACCGACGCTCGATTGTCTGCTCGTACCATCCCGAGTGGAATCCTTCGGACGTAGCGCGCTGGAGGCGATGTCCCTCGGCGTTCCGGTCGTGCACTCCGGAGTCGGCGGGCTGGCGGAGATCACTCGGCGGGGTGCGGGCGTGCTTGCCTACCAGGCGGACCTGACGACACCGGCGATCACCGCCGCCATCCGGGCGGCAACTCGTCCGGGCAGCGACCCGGAACATCGGCGCGAGCTGGCGCAGGAGTACGCGTCGGAGCACTCCTTCGCCCGATGCGTCCAGAACTGGCTTGACCTGTACCGAGCGGTCAGCAAATGACGCTACGCCGACCTGAGGCGGATGGCGTCCGGCTGCCGAATTCGACCGCAGACCCCGATCCAGCGCCAGGGGAGGTGACAAGGATTCCGATGACCCCCGCGGAGAAACGGCTCTGGTCCGTCGGCGTCCCCTTCGCCTGCGGCATGCTCCTCCTCCTGGCCACGTGGGACGCCGGTGCCGCCGTGACACTCGCCTTGGCGGTAGCGGCCCTGCTCGCAGCGAGGTCGCGGATGTGGGGTTTGGCCGCATGTACAGCCGCCTGGGGTGCCACCTTCCTCGCCGTACTTACCGTTCCCGGCCCCTACGACTCCTGGGCTGGCGAGGCGGTGTTGCCGGTCCTCGCCGGCTACGTGGCCGTGTTCCTGACCGCGTGGGCTGTCGGACGGCGACTGACGGGACGGCGCGACGGCGTCGAGTCGCGTCGGCCGACGCTTTCATGGCCCAGTCAACGGCGCCTGCTGACGTACCTGTTCGTTCTGCTCGGTATCGCGGCCGCGACGTCGGCCTTCCGGTTCCGGGGGGCCATGCCACCACTGCTGGCCGACAACCCGGATGCGGCACGGCAGGTGCTGCGGGAACAGTCGAACATCGTCATCGGGCTGCTCTCCGAAGCGTGGACCCTCGGGATGGCGGTCTCCCTCCTGCGCGCCCTGTCTCGAAACTGGCGGACATCGCTCATCTACTACGCTCTTGCCGGCGTCTTCACCGTGGGAGCCGCCCTGGGCGCGAGCAAGAACTCCGTGCTCGTCGGGATCGCGCCCGCGCTGATCGCCGCCCTGTCGATGTACCGCCCGAGGCGGCGAGCGACGAAAGCCTTCCCGAAGACCCCGGTCATCCTCATCGGCCTGGCGGTCCTCGGCACTGCCGTCTTCCTCGGCGGGCAGCGCACGATGGCGGGGACCGGTTCGTTCGAGAACGAGTTCCGGTCGCAGTACGGCGGCAACGCCGTGGCGAGCAGCGTCGGCTCGCTCGATCTGTCCCTGAGCTCGTCCACGGAGACATTCGGCCGGCTCTGGTCCCAACGGGAGCACCTGGACCCGAGGTACGGCGCGTACTCCCTGACATTTCTGGGCTCCCGCGTCGAGCCACTGGTCGGCGAGGCGGATGTGTACGCGGTGACGTCCCAACTCAGCCAGCCGTACCACATGAACACCGCGACGTTCGTTGCCATACCGCTGCTCGATTTCGGAGCGGCCGGTGCAGTCCTTTTTCTCGCCGCCCTGGGACTGGTGGTCGGCGCAGCCGAACGTCGGCTCGAGTTCACCACCGCACCCGCCGGACAGTTGGGCCGGGGCTTCATCGTGTATTTCGCCATGTTCGGCCTGTACGAGCTCTACCCGTTCATCTATCCGACCTGGCTGAGCCTGGTACCCGGGCTCTACGTCCTACACCGGCTGGGGAGATCCGCGACGTGAGCGAGACGTCTGCCACGGGCCTGACGGTGGTCACCGTCCTGTACCGGTCGGGCGACATGCTGGCCGAGACGCTGCCGACGTGGGTACGCGCCGTCGGTGAACTCCCGGTCCGGTTCGTCTTCGCCGACAACTGCCCCGGTGACGGCTGCGAGGCGACCATCGCGGGTTGTCTGGGTGACGCCTCGTACACCTATCTTCCCGACTCCTCGAATCCCGGTTTCGCGGAAGGCTGTAACCGCGCCGTCGCAGCCGCGACGACGAGCCACGTCCTGCTGCTGAATCCGGACGTCTGGCTGCCCGAGGACGGCCTGGCCCGCGTCTGGGCCACCGTCGCGGCGAATCCCGACGGCCCGATCGCGGTAGGTCTGTCCATGTACGGCGGCGCGTACGTCGGCATCGATCTCCACCCGATCTCCCTCTTCATCGACCGGGTGGCGACGGTGTCCCGAGGTCCGCTAGGGCCGTCGGGTGGCGCGGCGGTCTTTCCCACCGACCTGTTCCGACGGTTCGGCGGATTTTACGAGCATCTGTTCGCCTGGGGGGAGGACGCCGACCTGGCCTTCCGGCTCTATGCCTCGGGCCTACGCACTCGCCCGCTGGACCTGGTGCTACCGCATGCGGGCGGTCACAGCGTCGAGGGCGACAGCAGCCTGCAGGGGTTCCGGGCCCGACTTTTGGCACGCAACCGGCTCCTCGTAGCGGCCCGGACCTTCACCTGGCCACTGCTGCTCGTCGCGGTTCCCGTGCTGACACTCGCCCACCTCGCACTGGCCGCCCGCCGCGCCCGGCAAGGGCTGCTACGACCGTTCCTTCGCGGTGTCGGGCGCGGCCTGGTCGAGGCGCCGGCCGCCCGCCGGCAGTGGAACGGCAAGAGATTCGGCTTCGTGTCCCTGTACCGCTACCTGACAGTTCGGAGAGCGTGATGACTGAACGTAGGTGGAGCGTCGTCACGGTCACCTACAACTCGGCGGAGACCCTGCGCCGCTGTTGGCACAGCGAATCCAGACCGTACGAGTGGATCGTCGTCGACAACTGCTCCACCGACGACTCGGTACAGGTGGCGGAGAAACTGGGTGCCCGAGTCATCCAACTGGCGGAGAACGTTGGCTTTGCCAAGGCCAACAACATCGGGCTACGCGAGGCGGGTGAGTACGTTCTGTTCGCGAACCCGGATCTCGAGCTTCGCCCTGACGGTCTCACCGTGTTGAAACGGCACCTTGACGTGCACGGCGGGCTGGTTGCGCCCCAGTTGCTCTCGGCGGAGGGCATTCCACAGCCCAACGGCCGCGGCTTCCCGTACGCGACGGCGAAGCTGGGTAACCGGCGCGTCTGGCCGCTGAACCGGCTGCACGGGTCGTACCGCATCCTGGCCGGTCCCGGCGAGTCGGTCTACGTCGCCTGGGTCATGGGCGCGGCGGTAGCGGCGCGTACGGCGGAGTTCGTCGAGTTGGGTGGGTGGGACGAGCGGTTCTTTCTCTACTACGAGGATCACGAGCTCGGTCTACGCTCGTGGCAACTCGGCCGCCCGGTCGTCCTGCTCGGTGATGTCCGTTGGACCCATCATTGGGCCCGCGCGACAAACTCACTGCACTGGTCACGGGCACACAACCTCGAACTGCGCAGTGCTCGGACCTTCTTCGGCATCTTTCCCGAGTTCCTGATCGGACTGCCGCCGGCATCCCGACGGCACCGGACCGCCGCCCGCCTGATCGGCTCGCCCGTGGATGCGGAACCGGGTGTACAGCGGTGTCAACCACCCCGGTAACCCTGCCCGCGCTCATCGCGACAGTTTCCCCCGCCGCAACAATGCCTGCCCTTGGTAGCGTCTCGCCGTGCCCGAGACGCGCCGCCTCCCGGTCCACCCCGCCTTAGCGGCTGCTGCGCCAGCCCAGTCCCGTTACGGCCGGCAGACGGCGTCCGGGGCGGCACCCTCGATCGTGAAGGCACCGGGCCGGCTCCCCTACTGGTCGCTTGCCGGCATCATCGTCGGGTTTGGTGCGGTGTTGCGGATCCGGCAGTGGACGTTCGGGCGCAGCTTCTGGAGCGACGAACTGTACGTGGCTCACAACCTGCGCGAGCGAAGTTACCTGGAGTTGCTGGAGCCGCTCGCCTTCAGCCAATCTGCCCCGCCAGGTTGGCTCTGGCTCGAACGGCTCTCCCTCCAGCTGTTCGGCCCAACGGAACAGTCGATGCGGCTCGTACCGCTGCTCTTCGGGCTGGCGCTGCTGCCGCTGGTCGGCTGGCTCGGACGGCGGCTCATGCCGCCACTCACCGCGCTCACCGCTCTGCTGCTGGTCGCGATCGCACCCTTCCTCATCGCCTACTCGAACGAACTCAAGCCGTACAGCGCCGAGGCATTCTGCGTGACGCTGCTCGTGGGAACGGCTCTCCTCCTGACCCGCCGGAACAGGTTGACCCGGCGCAGTGGCATCGAGTTCTGGGGAATCGCACTTGTCACGTCCGTACTGAGCACCATGGCCATACCGGTCGCCGCTGCGCTCGGTGTGTTGATTGGGCTGCACACGCTCGTCAGTCCGGGACAGCGGTGGGTGCAGCGGTTGCGTGAACTGGGCCGCTTCCTGCTGCCCGCGCCAATCTGGATCATCGCTGCGTTGTGGATCTATGTAGCGGTCCTGGCACCCGGTCAGAACGACTCCCATCTCCAGGCGTACTGGCTGGGCAAGGCGATCTACCCGTACCAGCCGCTGACGAACGTTCCCGCCACCCTGGACTGGCTCGGTTCGACGTATCGCAGCCTGGCCCGCGTGCCGTTCGTGTCCTGGTCGGCCTGGATAGTCGTACCGTTGCTGGTCACCGGTGCGGTCCTGTGGTGGCGTCGCGTAGCCGCTCTCGCCGTATTGATTCTGATCACCCCGCTGATCGTCGGACTGGTCGGCGCGGCCGCGTCGGTCTACCCGTTCACCGGTCGGCTGGCGCTCTACACGGTGCCGGCTCTGCTGATGCTGGCCAGCCTCGCGGTGGCCGCGCCGGACGCCCGGCACGGCGTTCCCAGTCGCGTCCGCAGGGCGCTCGGTGCGGCGCTTGTCATCGCGCTGGCGGCTCCTCAGCTCGCCCTCGACGTGACGGCGTCAACCCGTCCACAACGCGCCTTCCCGCAGGGTGGGGGTGCCAACGTGGCCGACTACCGGACCGCCCTGCGCCACCTGAGTGACGAGCGGCGTCCGGATGACCTGTTCCTCGCGACCCGGCTGTCCTGGAACTCGCAGTCCTACTACGGCCCGCCAGCCGACGGCTATGTGGCGCCGGCTCCGCCCACCGGTTGTCCACGGCGGACCGTTGCGGAGCTGCTGGCCGGACGGTCCCGGGTCTGGCTGTTCCAGATCACCGACTGGGAGGAGATCGAGAACAGAGATGTCATCGTCCGCCTCGGCAGTCACGGCGGAGCGGTCACGGAGCGAATCTTCCGCGGTGCGCGCCTGGTTCGGATCGACCTTCCCGCCGACGTCACGGTAGGTGCCGACGTCTGTCTGGTCGCTCCACCCGACGGAGCCGCGGTGCGCTGAGGTCCGGCGGTGTCACCGCCGGCCGGTGTCGGGCCCGGGTGGACGATTTGAAACCGGGTCAGCTGTTCCGGTGCCAGAGGTCCCGAAGCGCGTCCCAGTTGCCACCGAGCCCCGCGCCGCAGGGCGTCTCCAGATACAAGGAGCTGAGGCCGTCGTCGCGGCTCCACCAGATCCCGCAAACCGGCCGCCCGTCGTGGCCGTTGCCCGCGTACTCGACGTAGGCGCCTGGGGCTCCACTGGAGCCGCCGGTGCTCTGGGTGGCCTCCCTGAGACCCGGTGCGAGTGCCCGGCCGATGATGCCCATCTCCTGGCGGAAGGTCCGCGCGGCCTCCTTCGTGGCCGCCGACTCGTACCGGGCGAAATGCACGGCCACGCCGCGGTACCGGCAGAAGACGTGCCGGCTCTCACCGTCCAACAGTTCGGGACCACCGACCTCCGTGTCAACCGCGCATCCACCCATCTGCGCCAGCCAGGGCTCGGCGAGCGGCATGAGGTCCCCGTCGAACTTCGTCTTGTTCAACGAGTTCTGCGTCGCGTCGTACAGCGGCGGAGAGGCACTTACCGACGGATCGCCGGCCGGCTCGCCCGACCCGTCGAGCGCGCCGCCGACGAAGAACCCGGCACCACCGGCCAGCAGCGCGGTCAGCACCACACCGCCGATCCAGAGACGGAGCCGGTTACGCGGCGGACGTGCGACGGGTACGATCCTGCGCCCGCCGGACGAGTCGAACGGATCTACGGCGCCGAATGTGCCCGGCGCCGCCGGACCGAATCCCGCGGCCGATACCGGAGTCGCCGCGCCAGCGGACGGTGCCGACGTCCCCACCTGGGGCGCCCCCGGCGAGGCCGGCGCGCCAGAGATCGGGTGCGGAGCTCCGGACGCCGGCTGCTCGGGAATCTGCACCGACCGGTGCACGACAGGTGAGCCCGACACGGGCTGCGGGGCTCCGGACACCGGCTGCGGAGCACCGGAAACCGGCTGTGGCGGCGCGGAGACGGGTGCCCTGGCCTCCGCCTGGATCGGCTGGTAGTCCACCCCGAGCGAGCGCATCAGCCGTTCCGCACCCGGCCCAGCTTCGGCGGGGTAGGCGACCCACGGCGCGGCGGCCGAGAAGTCGGCGTACGTGTACGGCACACCCTCGGGCGCCTCGGCCAACGAGTTAGCCATTCCGGCGAACGCCTCCCGCCAACCCTCGGTGGCGGCGACGGTGGCATCCAGGACTGCCACCGTCACAAGGCGGCCCTGTTCATCGATGGCCGCCCACGCCTTGCCCACCGAAGACCCGCCCAGCATGTGGGTGAACCTGTAGGGCGTTCCCGGCTGCATGCCAACTCCTTCGCTCAACCGCCATGCGGATCCTACAGAGACGGCACCAACTGGCTCGGCCCGCCGCCGCTGGCCGCCCAGAGCCCGGAGTTGCTTGGTGAAAGTTTTCATGCATAGAGTCACGGGATGAATGAGGGAGCTGCCATGGCGTCGACGGAGCGGGTCGTCGGCCTGTTCGACGGCGTCCGGCTCACCCCGACGCAGCGGCGCATCGCGCACTGTCTGGTGCAGCACGCCCCCGCCGTCGGTTACCTCTCCGCCGCCGAGGTCGCCGAGCTGGCCGGGGTCAGCCAGCCCTCGGTCACCCGGTTCGCGGTGGCGCTGGGCCACGACGGCTACCCGGCGCTGCGTCGCCGGCTGCGCGAGCTGACCGCCGCCGCGCCCGGCCCGACCACCGCCGGCAACGAACTTCAGCAGGCGGTACGCGCCGAGATCGGCAACCTGGACCGGCTGGCCGGCCAGTTGGCCGACCGGGAGCGGATCGCCGAGACCGGGCGTCTGCTGGCGGCCAGCCGACCGCTGCCGGTGCTCGGTCTGCGCTCCGCTGCGCCGCTGGCCGCGTACTTCGCGTACTTCGCCGCCAAGGTGCATCCCGACGTGCGGGTGCTCGACGACGGCGGCAGCCTGCTCACCGACCGTCTCGAACAGGCCGCCGAGGCAGGGGCGCGGGCGCTGCTGGCGTTCGTGCTGCCGCGCTATCCCCGGGAGACCCTGGAGGCGCTGCGCGAGGCCCGTGCGGCGGAGCTGACGGTGGTGGCGATCACCGACTCACCGGTGAGCCCGGCGACCGAGCACGCCGACGTGGTGCTACCCGCCGCGGTCGGCGCGCAACTCGTGTTCGACCTGCACACCGCTCCGATGACCCTGGCCATGGTGCTGCTCCAGGCGATCTGCGACGCCGCCCCGGCCGAGACCCAGCGGCGGCTGGAGGCGTTCGAAGCCTCGGCGGCCCGTCGACAGTTGTTCCTCGGTTAGGAGGAGAACCACGATGACGCGATCCGACCAGGCCACGCCCGGCCCGGGAACCAGCATCCACGCCGCACGCGGTACCGAACGCACCGCCCGGGGCTGGCCGCAGGAGGCCGCCCTGCGGATGTTGATGAACAACCTCGACCCCGAGGTCGCCGAGCGCCCCGACGACCTGGTCGTGTACGGCGGCACCGGCCGGGCCGCCCGGGACTGGCCGTCGTACCACGCCCTGGTGCGGACGCTCACCGAGCTGCGCGACGACGAGACGATGCTCGTGCAGTCGGGTCGCCCGGTCGGTGTGCTGCGGACGCACGAGTGGGCGCCCCGGGTGCTGCTGGCCAACTCGAACCTGGTCGGCGACTGGGCGACCTGGCCGGAGTTCCGCCGCCTGGAGCAGCTCGGCCTGACCATGTACGGGCAGATGACCGCCGGCTCGTGGATCTACATCGGCACCCAGGGCATCCTCCAGGGCACCTACGAGACGTTCGCCGCCGTCGCCGCCAAGAAATTCGACGGCACCCTGGCCGGCACGTTGACCCTCACCGCCGGTTGTGGCGGCATGGGCGGGGCGCAGCCGCTCGCGGTCACCATGAACGGTGGTGCCTGTCTGATCGTGGACGTGGACCGCAGCCGACTGGCCCGCCGGGTGCACGACCGCTACCTGGACGAGATCGCCGACGACCTGGACGACGCGGTCGCCCGGGTCCTCGCCGCCAGGCGGGACCGGCGGGCGTTGAGCGTCGGTGTCGTCGGCAACGCCGCCACGGTCTTCCCGGAGCTGCTGCGCCGGGGCGTAACCGTCGACATCGTCACCGACCAGACCAGCGCGCACGATCCGCTGTCGTACCTGCCGGAGGGGGTCGAGCTGGCCGGCGCCCGGGAGTACGCGACGGCCAAGCCGGCCGAGTTCACCGACCGGGCCCGGGCGTCGATGGCGAAGCACGTCGAGGCGATGGTGGGTTTCCTCGACGCGGGCGCGGAGGTCTTCGACTACGGCAACTCGATCCGGGGCGAGGCCCGCCTCGGCGGGTACGATCGCGCCTTCGACTTCCCCGGCTTCGTGCCGGCGTACATCCGGCCGTTGTTCTGCGAGGGCAAGGGACCGTTCCGGTGGGCGGCGCTCTCCGGCGACCCGGCCGACATCGCCGCCACCGACCGGGCGATCCTGGACCTGTTCCCGGAGAACGAGTCCCTCGCCCGGTGGATCCGGCTGGCCGGCGAGCGGGTCGCCTTCCAGGGCCTGCCCGCGCGGATCTGCTGGCTCGGCTACGGCGAGCGGGACAAAGCGGGCGTACGGTTCAACGAGATGGTCGCCTCCGGTGAGCTGAGTGCGCCGGTGGTGATCGGCCGCGACCACCTGGACTGCGGCAGCGTGGCCAGCCCGTACCGGGAGACCGAGGCGATGGCCGACGGCTCGGACGCGATCGCCGACTGGCCCCTACTCAACGCGCTCGTCAACACCGCCAGCGGGGCGTCCTGGGTCTCCATCCACCACGGCGGCGGCGTCGGCATCGGCCGGTCGATCCACGCCGGCCAGGTCTGCGTGGCCGACGGCAGCGCGCTGGCCGGGCAGAAGATCGAGCGGGTGCTGACGAACGACCCGGCGATGGGCGTCATCCGGCACGTCGACGCCGGCTACGACGCCGCCCGCGAGGTGGCCGAGCGCACCGGCGTCCGCGTCCCGATGGCGGAGTGAGGGAAGCTCTTGTTGACGCATTCGGCAGCGGACCAGCACCGGCTGGACAGGTTCCGGCAGCTCTGGGACGAGATCGCCCCGATCGGGCGGGACGAGCGCAGCGGCGGCTACCTGCGGTACGCGCTTACCGAGCCGGAGCTGCGGCTACGGCAGTGGTTCCGGGCGCAGGCCGCCGAGCGGGCCATGCCGGTGACCGACGACGGCAACGGCAACCTGTTCGCCTGGTGGGGTGACCCGGAGGCCGGGGAGGCGGTGCTGACCGGCAGCCACTTCGACTCGGTGCCGCACGGTGGGGCGTACGACGGTCCGCTGGGCATCGTGAGCGCCTTCCTCGCGGTCGACGAGCTGCGCGCCGCGGGTGTCAGGCCGGCCCGGCCGGTGGCGGTGGCGGCGTTCGTGGAGGAGGAGGGTGCCCGGTTCGGCGTACCGTGCCTGGGGTCCCGGCTGCTCACCGGCGCGCTCGACGTCGAGCGGGCGGCCGGGTTGCGCGACGCCGACGGGGTGAGCTTCGCCGAGGCGCTGGATGACCGGCCGGCGGGTGCCCGACCGGAGCTGCTCGGCCGCTTCGCGGCCTTCGTGGAGTTGCACGTCGAGCAGGGCCGCGCGCTCGTCGAGCAGGACGCGCCGGTGGCCGTCGCGAGCGCCATCTGGCCGCACGGCCGCTGGCGCTTCGACTTCACCGGCGAGGGCAACCACGCGGGTACGACCCGGATGGTCGACCGCCGGGACCCGATGCTGACGTACGCGTTCACGGTGCTCGCCGCCAACAAGGAGGCCCGGCTGCGTGGTGCCCACGCCACCGTCGGTCGGGTGGCGGTGGAGCCGAACGCCACGAACGCGATTCCGTCCCGGGTGACCGGCTGGCTGGACGCCCGCGCGGCCGAGCCGGAGACGCTGACCGGGATGGTGGCGGCCGTGCACGGCAAGGCCACGGAGCGGGCCCGGCGCGACGGTACTCAGGTGACGCTGACCGAGGAGTCGGCAACCCCGCTGGTGGCCTTCGACGGCGAATTGGCCGACCGGTTGGCCGGGCTGCTGGCCGCGCCGGTGCTGCCCACCGGGGCGGGGCACGACGCCGGAGTGCTCGCCGCCCACGTGCCCACCGCGATGCTGTTCGTCCGCAACCCGACCGGGGTGTCGCACTCCCCCGCCGAATCAGCCACCGACGCCGACTGCGCCACCGGGGTGACCGCGCTGGCCCGGGTGCTGGAGGAGTTGCTCCGATGACCGCCATCCGTTGGCTCGCGGAGTACGCCTGGCTCCCCGGGGAGGCCGAGCCGACCCCGGACGTGCTGATCGAGACGGTGCACGACCGGATCACCGGCGTCACAGCGCTCACGCCCGGCGGCCGGCCCGACGCCGGTGTCGAGGTGCTGGCCGACGCGGTGCGGCTGCCGGGGCTGACCCTGCCGGGGCTGGCCAACGCGCACTCGCACGCGTTCCACCGGGCGCTGCGCGGGCGTACCCACGCCGGGCGCGGCGACTTCTGGAGCTGGCGCGACCAGATGTACGCGGTCGCCGGCCGCCTCGACCCCGACTCGTACCTGGCGCTGGCCCGGGCGGTGTACGCCGAGATGGCGCTGGCCGGCATCACCTGTGTGGGCGAGTTCCACTACCTGCATCACGGGCCGGGCGGCAGCCGGTACGCCGACCCGAACGCGATGGGCGCGGCGCTGGTCGAGGCGGCGGCCCAGGCGGGGATCCGGCTGACCCTGCTGGACACCTGCTACCTGACCGCCTCGGTGGACGGCCGGCCGCTGGTCGGGCCGCAGCAGCGGTTCGGTGACGGCGACGCGCTGCGGTGGGCGGAACGGCTCGACGCGTTCAACCCGGACGGCGGGCACGCGCGGCTCGGCGCCGCGATCCACTCGGTACGCGCGGTGCCGGCCGAGCAGCTCGCCACCGTGGCCGGCTGGGCGCACCGCCGCGACGCGCCGCTGCACGTGCACCTGTCGGAGCAGCCCGCCGAGAACGACGCCTGCCGGGCGGTGCACGGGTGCACCCCGACGCGGCTGCTCGCCGAGCACGGGGTGCTCGGCCGGGCCACCACGGCGGTGCACGCCACCCATCCGACAAGCGCCGACGTGGGGCTGCTCGGCGACAGCCGGACCGCGGTCTGCCTCTGCCCCACCACCGAGCGGGAGCTGGCCGACGGCATCGGTCCGGCCCGCCGGATGGCCGACGCCGGCATTCCGCTGAGCCTGGGCAGTGACAGCCACGCCGTGATCGACCCGTTCGAGGAGGCACGCGCCGTCGAGCTGGACGAGCGGCTGCGCACCCATAGGCGGGGCCACTTCACCCCGGTGGAGCTGTTCACCGCCGCCAGCAGCGCCGGGCACGCCGCGCTGGGCTGGACCGACGCCGGCCGGATCGCCGTCGGTGACCGCGCCGACCTGGTCACGGTGCGGCTGGACAGCGTACGCACGGCCGGCGTGATCCCGGCGGGCGTCTGGTTCGCGGCGAGCACCGCCGACGTGGCGCAGGTGGTGGTGGACGGTCAGGTGCTGGTCCGCGACGGTCGGCACGTGCGGGTGGACGTGGCGCAGGAACTGGCCATCGCGATCACGGAGGTCACCCGTGTCTAGTCTGCTGGTGGACAACATCGGTGAGCTGGTCACGAATGTGGCCGGTCGCGGCGAGGGCGGGCCGCTGGGGATCCGGCGACGCGCTGCGGTGCTCGTCGAGGACGGCGAGGTGGCCTGGGTGGGCCCGGCGGCCGACGCGCCGCCCGCGGACCGGCGGATCGACGCCGCCGGTGCGGCCGTGCTCCCCGGGTTCGTGGACAGCCACGCCCACCTCGTCTTCGCCGGGGACCGGGCCGCCGAGTTCGCCGCCCGGATGACCGGCGAGCCGTACACCGGTGGCGGTATCCGCACCACGGTCGGCGCCACCCGGGCCGCCTCCGACGGCGAGCTGCGGGCCACCGTGCGCCGGCTGCGCGCGGAGGCGCTACGGCAGGGCAGCACCACGATCGAGATCAAGAGTGGGTACGGCCTCACCGTCGCCGACGAGGCCCGCTCGCTGCGGATCGCCGCCGAGGTCACCGGGGAGACCACCTTCCTCGGCGCGCACGTGGTGCCGGCCGAGTACGCCGACCGCCCCGACGAGTACGTGGGGCTGGTCTGCGGGCCGATGCTGGCCGCCGCCCGGCCGTACGCCCGCTGGATCGACGTGTTCTGCGAGCGGGGCGCCTTCGACGCCGACCATGCCCGGGCGATCCTGACCTGCGGGCAGGCGGTCGGCCTGGACGTGCGGGTACACGCCAACCAGCTCGGCCACGGTCCGGGCGTGCGACTCGGGGTCGAGTTGGGCGCGGCCAGCGTGGACCACTGCACCCACCTGACCGACGCCGACGTCGACGCGTTGGCGTCGACGCGGTTCGACTGCGTGTGCCACGAAGGCGGGCACACCACGACCGTCGCCACCCTGCTGCCCGGTGCCGAGTTCTCCACCCGGTCGCCGTACCCGGACGCGCGCCGGCTGCTCGACGCCGGTGTCACCGTGGCGCTGGCCACCGACTGCAACCCCGGCTCGTCGTACACCTCGTCGATGCCGTTCTGCATCGCGCTGGCCGTCCGCGAGATGGGGATGACCCCGGCGGAGGCGGTCTGGGCCGCGACCGCCGGTGGCGCGCGGGCGCTGCGCCGCGACGACATCGGCGTGCTTCGGCCCGGTGCCCGCGCCGACCTGATCATCCTCGACGCGCCGTCCCACCTGCACCTGGCCTACCGGCCCGGGGTGCCTCTCGTCCGCCAGGTCCTGCACAACGGAGTACCGCGATGACCGTCACCGTCCAGCCCACCGGAATCACCCCCGCCGACGTGCGCGCCGTGGCGCGGGGCGGCGCCAAGGTGGTCCTCGACCCGGCCACCGTCGGAGCGATGGCCACCAGTCGGTCCATCGTGGACGGTATCGAGGCCGCCGGTCGTCCCGTGTACGGCGTGTCGACCGGTTTCGGGGCCCTGGCGAACACCTTCGTCGCTCCCGAGCGTCGCGCCGAGTTGCAGCACGCGCTGATCCGGTCACACGCCGCCGGCGTCGGCGCGCCGATGCCCCGGGAGGTGGTGCGGGCGATGATGCTGCTGCGGGTCCGCTCGCTGGCGCTCGGCCGCTCCGGGGTACGTCCGCTGGTCGCCGAGGCCCTGGTGGACCTGCTCAATCACGAGGTCACCCCGTGGGTGCCGGAGCACGGTTCGTTGGGCGCCTCCGGTGACCTGGCCCCGCTGGCGCACTGCGCGCTGGTGCTGCTCGGCGAGGGCTGGGTGCTCGGCCCCGACGGCGGACGGGTGCCCGCCGCCGAGGCGCTGCGCCGGGCCGGCCTCACCCCGATCGAGCTGGCCGCCAAGGAGGGGCTGGCGCTGATCAACGGCACCGACGGCATGCTCGGCATGCTGCTGCTGGCCATCGACGACGCCGCCCACCTGTTCACCATGGCCGACGTGACCGCCGCCCTCGCCATCGAGGCGATGCTCGGCTCGGAACGGCCGTTCCGGCCGGAACTGCACGCCATCCGTCCGCATCCCGGGCAGGGCGTCTCGGCCGCCAACATCCACCGGTTGTTGCAGCACTCGGCGGTGATGGACTCGCACCGCGACGACCTGGCGCACGCGGTGCAGGACGCCTACTCGATGCGCTGCGCACCGCAGGTGGCCGGCGCGGCCCGGGACACCCTGGACTTCGTCCGGACGACCGCCGCCCGGGAACTGGTCTCGGTGGTGGACAACCCGGTGGTGCTGCCCGACGGTCGGGTCGAGTCGACCGGGAACTTCCACGGCGCGCCCCTGGGCTTCGCGGCGGACTTCCTGGCCATCGCCGCCGCCGAGGTGGGCGCGATCGCCGAGCGTCGGGTGGACCGCCTGCTCGACGTCACCCGGTCCCGGGACCTGCCGGCGTTCCTCTCCCCCGACGCCGGGGTCAACTCCGGGCTGATGATCGCGCAGTACACGGCCGCCGGCATCGTCGCCGAGAACCGCCGGCTGGCCGCGCCGGCCTCGGTGGACTCGCTGCCCACCAGTGGCATGCAGGAGGACCACGTCTCGATGGGCTGGGCGGCGACCAAAAAGCTGCGTACCGTGCTGGACAACCTGGCCAGCCTGCTCGCGGTGGAACTGCTGGCCGCCGTACGCGGTCTGCAGCTGCGGGCGCCGTTGGTTCCGTCACCGGCCGGGCGGGCGGCGATCGCCGCGCTCGGCGGAGCCGTCGGCGAGCCCGGCCCCGACGTCTTCCTCGCCCCGCTGATGGAGGCCGCCCGCGCCGTACTGGCCGGCCCCGACCTCCGTAGCGCCATCGAACAGGAGATCGGTTCCCTCGGCTGACGCGACGGCGCGGGAGAGCGGGCGGTCAGCTGACCGGCGGGAGCACCTTGGCGACCAGGGCGGCCAGCTCGCGCAGCGCCTTGCCGCGGTGGCTGATCGCGTCCTTCTCCTGCGGGGTCAACTCGGCGTTCGTGCGGTCCTGACCGTCGCCGAGGAAGATCGGGTCGTAGCCGAACCCGCCGTCGCCGCGCGGAGCACGCAGCAGGCGACCCGCCTGGCGGCCGTCGACCAGGTGTTCCTTGCCGCCAGGCAGCACCAGCGCGACGGTGCAGACGAAGGAGGCGCCCCGGTGCTCGTCCGGCACGTCGCCGATCTGGTCGAGCACGAGTTGGAGGTTGGCCTGGTCGTCACCGTGCCGCCCGGCCCAGCGGGCGCTGAACACCCCCGGCATCCCGTTGAGCGCGTCGACGGCCAGCCCGGAGTCGTCGGCGATCGTCGGCAGCCCGGTACGCCGGCAGCCCTCCCGGGCCTTGATCAGCGCGTTCTCCCCGAAGGTCAGGCCGGTCTCCGGCAGCTCCGGGTACGCCTCGACGTCGTCGAGCCCGATCAGCGCCACCCGGTGCGCACCCAGCGCCCCGTCCAGGATGCGCTGCAACTCGATCAGCTTCTTCTGGTTCCGCGTGGCGAGCAGCACCTTGTTCATGGGAGTAGCGCCTTCCGCTGGGCTTCGGCCAGATCCAGGCAGCCGACCACGGCCAGGTCGAGCAGGGCGTCGAGCTGGTCGCGGGCGAAGACACCGGCCTCGCCGGTGCCCTGCACCTCGACGAAGTCGCCGGTGCCGGTGCAAACCACGTTCATGTCGACCTCGGCGGCCACGTCCTCGTCGTAGCACAGATCCAGGCGCGGCTCACCGTCGACCACACCGACGCTCACCGCCGCCACCGACCGGTGCATCACCTTCTCCGGCTGCCCATTCAGGGCCTTGCGGGCGGCGAGCCAGTTCACCGCGTCGTGCAGCGCCACGTAGGCACCGGTGATCGCGGCGGTCCGGGTGCCGCCGTCGGCCTGCAGCACGTCGCAGTCGAGCACGATCGAGTTCTCACCGAGCGCCTTGAGGTCGATCGCGGCGCGCAGGCTCCGGCCGACCAGCCGGGAGATCTCGTGGGTACGCCCACCCACCCGGCCCTTGACGCTCTCCCGGTCGGATCGGGTGTTCGTGGCCCGGGGCAGCATCGCGTACTCCGCGGTCACCCAGCCCAGCCCGGAGCCACGGCGCCAGCGCGGCACCCCCTCGGTGACGCTCGCGGTGCAGAGCACCCGGGTGCCGCCGAACTCCACGAGCACCGAGCCCTCGGGATGGGTGCTCCAACCGCGGGTCAGGGTCACCGGTCGAAGTTGGTCGGGTCGCCGCCCGTCAGGTCGCGCCATCCCTGCACCCTATGTGGTCCGCCGATCGGACCCGCCCCGGGTGTCGACCGCTCCCGGCCAGCCGCCGCGATCACCGGTCGGTGCGACCACCGGTCGGCGCGATCATTGCTCGGCGCGACCATTGCTCGGCGTGGGCGCCGTGCGCGCGGAGGAACCCGGCGACCGCCGCCGGCCAGCCGAACTGCTCCGCCCGGTGCCGGGCAGCGGCCCGTCGGGCGGCCTCGGGGCGCGACAGCAGCTGACCGATGGCCGCGGCGAACGCCGCCGGGGTGCCGTCGGCGGCGATCCCGCCCGGACCGACCACCTCGGGCAACGCGCTGGCCGCGTTCACCACCACCGGGGTACCGCAGGCCAACGCCTCCAGCCCGGCCAGGCCGAAGGTCTCCACCGGCCCCGGGGCCAGAACCACGTCGGCGCTGGCCAGCACCGCCGCGAGGGTACGACGGTCGGGCAGGAAACCGGTGAAGGTGACGGGAAGGTCGGCCGCGCGCCTTTCCAGCGCGGCGCGGCGCGGACCGTCGCCGACCATCACCAGCACCGCCGGCACACCGGCCCGGCGCAGCTGTGCCAACGCGTCGACGGCCAGCTCGGGCCGCTTCTCCACGGACAGCCGCGCGCAGTGCACCAGCAGCACCTCGCCCGCGCCCGCGTACCGGTCCCGGACCTCCGGATCGGCGCGGCCGGGGTGGAACGTGTCCAGGTCGACACCGAGCGGTACCAGGTCGACGTGGGGCACGCCGATCCGGGCGAACTCCTCGGCCGCCCATCGGGTGGTGCAGACGATCCGGTCGTACCGGCGGGCCGTGTCGGCGTTCAGCCGGTCGGCGAGCCGCCGCCCCAGCGGACCGGGTACGCCCCAGGCGCCCAGCAGACCGGTGAGGGACTCGTGCGAGACCATCACCGACGGCACGCCGTTCGCCCGCGACCAGTCGCCGGTCCAGCGCAGCGTCGCACGGTCGGACACCTCCAGCCGGTCGGGTGCGAGCGTGGTCAGCAGCCGCGCGAGCCGACGGCGGGCGGTCAGCAGCCGGTAGCCGCCACTGTGCGGCAGCGGTGGTCCGGCGAGGGTGACCACCCGGCCCCACGGATGTCGTTCGTCGTCGTCGCGGCGGCCGGGCACCACCAGCACGGGTTCGTGCCCGGCCGCCCGGTAACCCTCGCCCAGCTGCTGCAACGCGGTGCGCAGCCCACCGGAGGTCCCGGTGACGAAGCTGGCCAACCGGACGATCCGCAGCGCACCGCCGGGGGTGCCCGCGACCTGGGTCGTGGTGGTGGCGCCGGTACTCCGGGTGGTGCTGGTGCGGTCCGGGTGGCTGCCGGTCACGACGCCGCCGGCAGGTCGACGGCCGGGATGCTGGCGCGGGCGGCCCGGTAGTGCCCGACGAGTTCGTCGCCGACCGCCGCCCAGCTGCGTCCGCTCACCTCGGCGCGCGCCGCGATGCCGTACGCCTGCCGGCGGGCCCCGTCGGCGGCCAGCCCCGCGACCGTCTCGGCGATCGCCAGGTCGTCCCCGGGCGGCACCAGCTCGCCGGTCTGCCCCGGGGTGACCAGGTCGACCGGCCCGCCACTGGCCGGCGCGACCACCGGCACCCCGCTGGCCAGCGCCTCCTGGACGGTCTGGCCGAAGGTCTCGTGCGGACCGGTGTGCACGAACAGGTCCAGGCTGGCGTAGAGGCGGGCCAGCGCCTCGCCGTGCTGGACGCCGAGGAACCGCACGCCGGGCAGGTCCCGTTCGAGCTGGCGGCGGACCGGGCCGTCACCGGCGACCACGACCCGGACGCCGGGCAGGCGGGCCGTGGCGGCGAGCAGGTCGACCCGCTTCTCCGGGGCGAGCCGTCCCACGTAACCGATCAGGAGTTCCCCGTTGGGGGCGAGGGTCCGGCGCAGGCTCGGGCACCGTTTGTCCGGGTGGAAACGCTCCGCGTCGACGCCCCGGCGCCACAGCCAGATCCGCTGCACGCCGTGCGCGGCGAGGTCCTCGGCGGCCCGGGTGGAGGGTGCCAGGGTCCGGCGGGCCGAATTGTGGATCTCCCGCAGCCGCCGCCAGGCCGCGGCCTCACCCCACCCGACCCGGTACGCCCGGGCGTACGCGGCCACGTCGGTCTGGTAGACGGCGACGGTGGGCAGCCCGTGCCGGGCCGCCAGCGTTGCCGCCCGGGCGCCGAGGATGAACGGACTGGCCAGGTGCACCACGTCGGGCGAGTGCTCCAGCAGCACCCCGGCCAGCCGGTTGTTCGTCGGCACGCCGAGCCGGAAGCCCTGGTAGCGCGGCAACGGCACGCTCGGGATGCGGACCACCGGGTACGGGTACCGGTCGGTGGCGCGGCGCAGCGTCCCCGGCGGGGCGGGTGCGATCACCAACGGCTCGTGGCCGCGGGCGACGAGGTGCTCGGCGGCCCGCACGACCGAGTGGGCGACTCCGTTGACGTCGGGCGGGAACGACTCGGTCACGATGGCGATCCGCATGTCTTCACCGTCGTGGTGGCAGCGAAGGTCCAGGAGACGTCCACTTGACCACCCGGCGAACAGTGCGGCACGAACCCGCGCCCGGCGGGTCAGACCTCGTAGCAGGCGCCGGGACGGACCACTTCCAGCGGGCCGGCGTACGCGGCGGAGGCGGCCGCCACGGTGAGTGCCTCGCTGCCCCAGGCGGGAACCAGATGGGTCAGCAGCAGCCGCCCGACGTTGGCCTTGGCGGCCGCCTCGCCCGCCTCACCGCCGGTGAGGTGCAGGTCCGGCGGGTTGTCGACGCCGTCGAGATAGCTGGCCTCGCAGAGAAAGACGTCGGCGTTCTGGGCCAGACGCAGCAGCGCCTCGCAGGGAGCGGTGTCCGAGGAGTAGCAGAGCACCCGGCCGGCGTGCTCCAGGCGTACGCCGTAGGTCTCCACCGGGTGCAGCACCCGGTCGACGGTGACGGTGAACGGGCCGATCGGGAAGGTGCCGGGTTGCAACGCGTAGAACTGGTAGACGTCCTCGACGGTGCTGTCCTCCTGCCCGTACGCGGTGGCGAGCCGGTCCGGGGCGCCGGCCGGCGCGTAGACCGGCAACGGCGGGTACGGCCCGTCCGGGGCGTACCGCCGCACCACCACGTAGGTGGCGGCGTCGAGGATGTGGTCGCAGTGCAGGTGGGTCAGCAGGATGGCGTCCGGGGCGTGCAGCCCGGCATAGCGTTGCAGGGTGGACAGTGAGCCCGAGCCGAAGTCGACCAGGAGCCGGAAGTCCTCGGCCTCGACCAGGTAGGCCGAGCAGGGGGACTCGGGTCCGGGGAAGCTGCCCGCACAGCCCAGGACGGTCAGTCGCATCGAGTTGTCTCGCTGTCACGGTAGGTAGTGAACGTGCCGGCCGCCGCTCCGGCGGTGATCACTACCGACGCGTACGCCACGCTGCGCAGCCTACGCCCGCGCGTGCAAGGGCAAGAATGATCTGCTGGAAGTTGTCATCAACGTGACACCGGTTTCGCCCGTCCGATCGAGCACCCGTCGCCGAAGTGGTCGGTCCGGGTGGACCGACGCGACGAGGGCCACCGGCGCGATGCCGGTGGCCCTCGTCACATGTCGATCGCGCCGCAGGTCAGGCCCAGAGCTGACCGTCCAGCGCCTCCTCCGCGTCGGCGAGCGTCCCGCCGTACGCGCCGGTGCTCAGATATTTCCAACCGCCGTCACTGACCACGAACGCCACATCGGCCCGGCGGCCGGCCCGCGCGGCCTCGTGGGCCACCGACAGCGCCGCGTGCAGGACCGCGCCGGTGGAGAAGCCGACGAACAGCCCCTCGACCTCCACCAGTTGCCGGGTACGCAGTACCGCGTCCCGGGTGCCGACGGAGAACCGGCGGGTCAGCACCGACGCGTCGTACAGCTCCGGGACGTACCCCTCGTCGATGTTGCGCAGCCCGTAGACCAGCTCGCCGTAGCGGGGCTCGGCGGCGATGATCTGGATGCCCTCGACCTTCTCGCGCAGGTAGCGCCCGGTGCCCATCAGGGTGCCGGTGGTGCCGAGCCCGGCCACGAAGTGGGTGATGGTCGGCAGGTCGTGCAGCAGCTCGGGCCCGGTCGTTTCGTAGTGCGCCCGGGCGTTCGCCTCGTTGCCGTACTGGAAGAGCATCACCCAGTCGGGATGCTCGGTGGCGATCTGCTTGGCCGTGGCCACCGCCTGGTTGGAGCCGCCCGCCGCCGGCGAGAAAATGATCTCCGCGCCGTACATCCGCAGCAGCTGCACCCGCTCGGTGGACACGTTCTCGGGCATCACACAGACCAGCCGGTAGCCGCGCAGCTTGGCCACCATGGCCAGGGAGATGCCGGTGTTACCACTGGTCGGCTCCAGGATGGTGTCGCCGGGCCGGAGGCGGCCGGCCGCCTCCGCGGCGCGGACCATGAACAGGGCGGCCCGGTCCTTGACGCTGCCGGTGGGGTTGCGGTCCTCGAGCTTCGCCCACAGCCGCACCGGCGGCGCGCCCTCGGGCACCGTGGGTGACAGTCGGGGCAGCCCCACCAGGGGCGTTCCCCCGCAGGCGTCCAGCAGGCTGTCGTACCGCGTCATCGCGGCCGCCTCAGCTCGCGGTGACGCGCGCCCGGCGCTCGGCCGGCGCGGCCCCGACGTGCTGCGCCATCGCCGCCGCCGCGGCGAAGCCGAACGCGCCACCGGCCACCGCGGGCAGGATGGTGACGCTGTCGCCGTCGTTGAGCTTGGCGTCCAACGCGCCGAGGAAGCGCACGTCCTCGTCGTTGACGTAGACGTTGACGAAGCGGTGCAGCGCGCCGGCCTCGGTGACCAGCCGGCCACGCAGCCCGGAGTGCCGCGAGTCCAGGTCGGTGAGCAGGTCGTTCAGCGTGTCACCGCTGCCCTCGACGACCTTCGCGCCGCCGGTGTAGCTGCGCAGGATGGTGGGGATGCGAACCTCGATGGCCATGGTGTCGTACTCCTCGATCGGGTAGGTGCTCGGTGACGGGAAGGGCGTGCGGGGGCTGAGGGTGGTCAGCGGCCCGAACACTCGTAGTCGACCGTCGCCGGGCTCTGCCCGAACATGTATGACTGCACGGCGTGTGGATCCACGCCGGCGTCGAGGATCCGCACCGGCTCCTCGGTCACCACGCCGTCCACGATGCGGAAGGAGCGGATCTCCTCCGTGTCGGGCTCGCGCGTGGAGACGAGGAGGTAGTGGGCGTCGGGCTCACCGGCGAAGGAGATGTCCGTCCGTGACGGGTACGCCTCGGTGGCGGTGTGCGAGTGGTAGATGACCACCGGCTCCTCGTCCCGGTCGTCCATCTCACGCCACACCCGCAGGTGCTCCATCGAGTCGAACTCGTAGAAGGTCATCGACCGGGCGGCGTTCTCCATGGGGATGTGCCGGGTCGGCGTGTCACTGCCGACGGGACCGGCGACCACACCGCAGGCCTCGTCGGGGTGATCCCGACGGGCGTGGGCGACGATCGCGTCGACGATCGACCGGTCGATGCTCAGCACGCCGCCAAGGGTAACGCCCGATGCCGGCCGACCGCGAGGCGGCGCCGGTCACAGTCAGTCGATCAAGGCGTTGAGCAGGGACTCCTGCAGGTACCCGAGGTACGCGTAGACCGAAAGCTGGAACACCCGGCTGGAACTCGGATCGTCGGCGACCGCGTCGTCGAGCTCCGCGCCCAGGTCCGTCCCGTCCTTGATCTCCAGCCGTACGCCCATCGCCAGCCGGGCGTCGTTGAGCGCCCGCAACCACGCCTCGGCCGCCTCGGCGTCCAGGCGTACCTCCCCGCCGCCGTCGCCGGGCAGGGCGGCCAGGATCGCACCGGCCTGATCGATCTTCGCGGTCTTCAGGTCACCTTCGGTGTACCGGCGGAACTCCGCGGTGCCCGTCGCGTCTTCCGGGTAGACCTCCGGAAACAGCCGGCAGACAACCGGGTCGGAGTGGTCGAAACCGTCGGTGAGCAGGCCGACCACCTCGGAGGCGACCTTACGGAGCACACGCACCTCGTCCACCGCGAAGGTGGCGATGTACCGGTCACCCCGGCGGCGGAACATGCTCACGGTGCCATCCCTGTTCGCGACTGCGGGGCTCGCAAACCCGGCTCACTCCTCGCGCTCACGACCGGTCCACCGTCGCCCAGAGACCGTACGCGTGCAGCTGGGAGGCGTCGTGCTCCATGCGTTCCCGGGCCCCGCTGGAGACCACCGCCTTGCCCTTGTGGTGCACGTCCAGCATGAGCTGCTCGGCCTTCTCCCGGCTGTACCCGAAAAGCTTCTGGAACACCCAGGTCACGTAGGTCATCAGGTTGACCGGGTCGTCCCACACGATCGTCACCCACGGTCGGTCGGCTGCCGGCACCTCATCGGTGTCCGGGGTCTCGACCGGTGCAACCTGCGGAGCCGCCATGCCCCCCATCGTGCCACCGGATCCGGGGAATCGAGGAACCGGAACGCCGGACCAGCCCGGATCACCACCCACGGCCGCACCCCCGCCCCGGTCGACCCCGTCCCGGGCGTGCGCGGATCCCCCGCCGGCACCGCCGGCAGGGTGGACGGCAGCCCGGTCAGGCGAGCAGGAGGCCGTGTTCGGCAGCATCGGACAGCACCGCGCCGAGCGAGAGCCGGACCGCCTCGAAGCGGCGGGCGACCTCCCGGGACAGCTCCAACTCGATCTCCCGCAACGCCCGCTGCGCCCAGGCCCGCGCCGCGCTCGGGTCGTTGTTGCCGGGCGAACGCCAGTGCTGCCAGCAGCCTCCGGACAGCGCCACGGCCACCGGTGGGAGCACCTCCGTACGGGGCGACGTGGGATAGGCGGACAGCATGTCGACAGCCGCCGGACCGGTGAGCGACGCCATGCCCGCCGTGCTGGTGACCAGCAACGCCCGCTCCAGCTCCTGCCCGGCGGGGTCGTCGACCAGACCCCAGCGGACCGCCTTGTCGATGCGCCGCCGAACCGCCTCGGGCAGGGGCGCACCGAAGAGCCGGCCGGCGGCGTCCTCGACGATTTCGCCGGCATGGTGGTCGCACTGCGCGGTGGCCAGCAGCGACAGCGCCGCCATCTCCTGGTCGAGCAGGTGCGGCAGGCCGGCGCAGCCGACGCCGAAGACGATCTGCTGCACCAGGCGCAGGTGCATGTTGGCCAGTTCCAGGGCAAGGTGCTGGCGGATGCGCCGGGCCGCCGTGCGGACCTGCCGGTCGAGCTGTTCCGACCATTCGCCCGGCTCGGCGAGGACCGGCACCCGGCCGCGCTCACCGGGCAACTCGGGCGGTTCCAGACTGCCCCGCCGTAGTTCCTCGGCGGACGCCCAGTCCACAAGTGCCCGCCGCAGGTCGGCCTCGCCGCCGGTGACCAGCGGAAACCAGCGGGCGTCGGCCAGCCCGGGCACGGCGGCGAGCAGCGCGGCCCGGTGCGCCTCGACGGTGACCGTGACCGGATCGACCGCCGGGCCGCCGGACTCCCCCGACTCCCGCACCGCCGCCGTACCCTCGCCGGCCGCCCAGCCGGCGGCGCCCGGCGTGACCGCGAAGAAGACCCGCACCGGTGTCCCGGCGAGGTCGGACAGCAGATTCAGCTCGGTGGCGCCGAACGACTGATCCGCCGCGATCACGAACAGCAGCGCCCCGGCCCGCCCCACCGCGTCGAGCAGGACGCCGCAACCGGCCGCACCCAGCGTGGCGATGTCCGGCGTGTCGACCACCACGAACCGTCTCACCAGCGGCTGGGGCAGGCTCAACTCGACCCGGCGCGGCGGCCGGGCCAGCGCCGGACCCGCAGCCGGCAGCTCGGGCCGGTAGGCGTGCGGCGTACGGTAGCCGGGCACGTAGGCGGCCCGGGTGGGTTCGGCGCTGTGCCGGATCACCAGCCAGCCGCCGCTCGGCACGGCGAGCAGCCCGGAGTCGAGTTCCAGCAGCGCGGCGAGGACTCCGGTGCGCCCGGCGTCGGCGGGCCCGGCCGCGACCACCGCGACCGGTTCCCGGGCGTTGGTGCTGGACACGCCGAGTCGCTCCGGAAAGGGCCGACGACCAGGCGGTCCCGCCGGGTCGTCGGGCGTGCCGAGGTGGTGGAGCGGGCCCGGCTTCATCAGGCGTCGGCCTCCGAGGCAGGGCGACCGGCAAGCCGGCCGCAGTGAGCATCCGGTGTCGACACTCGGATTCCGGAAGGGTACGGGGGCGAGCGTCGGGAACGGGACAATTGCGATACTCACCGGTAACTCTACAACTACTCAAGTTCGCCCTCGCGCGCTGCCGTACGGGCCACAGTTCCGTCGATATGCTGCGCGAATGAGTCGGTGGAGCTTCGTGGGCCGGGCTGAGCAACTCGACCGTCTCCGGATGGCGGTGGCCGGCGTCCGAGGCCGGGGAATCCTCTTCACCGGCAGTGCCGGCATCGGCAAGAGTCGCCTGCTGCACGAGGGTGTCGACGCGTTGCCCGGCGACAAGTACGCCGTCTGGCGGATCGCGGCCAGCGCCACCACCTCCGCGATGGCCTTCGGCGGCCTGGTCCAGGTGCTGCCGGAGCAGCCGCAGGGCCTGTCACCGGCCGGCATCCTGCGCTGGGCCGTCGACGTGTTGCAGCAGCAGGCCGCCGGCCGGCGGATCGTCCTCGCGGTCGACGACGCGCACCTGCTCGATCCACCGTCGGCCGCCCTGGTGCACCTGGTGGCCCGGGCGGAGAACGCCTCCGTGGTCGGCACCCTGCGCGACGGGGAGCAGATCCCACTGCCGATCCGAGCACTGTGGACCGACGGTCTGGTGGAGCGGGCCGAGCTGGGCCCGCTGCCGCCGGACGAGACGGCGGCGATGCTGACCGCCATCGTCGGCGGTCAGGTGGACAGCGGCTCCACCGACCGCCTGGGCCGGCTCAGCGCCGGCAACCCGCTGCTGCTGCGCGAGCTGGTACACGCGGCCACCAACAGCGGTGAACTCGTCGAGCGGTACGGCGTCTGGACCTGGACGGGCCGGCTGGAGCTGGCACCCAGCCTGACCGAACTGATCGACATCCGGATCGGCCAGCTCACTCCCGGGGTACGGGCGGTGGTCGAGCTGGTCGCGTTCGGCGAGCCGCTCGGCCTGCGGCTGCTGCACCAGGCCGTGGAACAGCACGACGTGGAGTACGCGGAGGAACGCGGCCTCATCACCATGGTGGAGTCCGACCGGCGCCTCGACGTCCGCCTGGCGCACCCGCTCTACGGCGAGGTGGTCCGCCGACAGTGCCCGGTGAGCCGGACCCGCAGGTTGCAGGCGCACCTGGCGGACCTGCTGGAGAAGGTCGGCAAGCGGCGGCGGGAGGATCTGCTGCGGGTGGCGAGATGGCGGCTGGCCTCCGGCACCGCGCAGGATCCGGCGATGCTGATCGCCGCGGCCGGTGAGGCGTTCGCTCGTTACGACGTGCCGCTGGCGACCCGGCTGGCCCGCGCGGCGCTCGACGCCGGTGGCGGGTTCGACGCGGCCGAACTGCTGGCGACCATCCTGATGTTCGCCGACCGGCCGGCCGAGGCGCTCGGCGTGCTCGACGCCGTCGCCACCGATGCGGGCCAGGAGGAACGGCTCAGTCGGTGGCTCACCGTACGCGGCATGGTCAGCTACTGGGGGCTGAGCCAGGCATCCACCGTCGAGGAGATCGCCGCCGAGGGCACCAAGCTGACCGACGCCGCCGCCCAGGCCCGGGTCCGCGCCTTCGAGGCGATCATGCGGCTGCACCGGCTGGACGCCCCGGCCGCACTCCGGCTCGCGCAGGGCGTGCTCGATCGCCCGGCGGCCAGTGTCGCCGCGCGCGAGCTGGCCCGCTGCACGATCGCACACCTTCAGGCCGTGCAGGGGCAACTGTGCCGCAGCGCCTCCGCGGTGGACCTGGTGCAGGCGAAGGTGGCCAGCTGGCGGGCCGACATGCCGTACCTGCAACTGGCGGTGGAGCTGGCCCGAGGCACCCGGCTGGCCCTCTCCGGCGACCTCGCCGGCATCGACGCGCTGGTGGCCGACGAGTTCGCCGACCTCGCCGACGCGGGTGACTTCCGGCTCGGCACCGGCTACCTGGCGATCCTGCGGGCGTACGCGGCGCGGCTGCGCGGACGCAGCGACACCGCGTTGCAGGCCGCGCTCAGCGCCTGCGCGGTGCTGGCGACCAGCCGGGTCTACGCGGGGCTGGCCCAGTCGGAACGAGCCCAGGCCGCCGCGTTGCGGGGCGACGCCCGGCAGGCCGCCGAGGCGATGGCCGAGGCCGACCGCCTCCACTCGCCGACCATGGTGGTGTTGTACCCGTGGCTGGAACAGGCCCGGGCGGCGACGCTGGCCGCCGGTGGTGAGCCCGCCAGCGCGGTGAAACGGCTGCACGACCTGGTGGACCGGCTGCGTGCTGACGGCTTCGCCGGACACGAGGCCCTGGTGCTGCACGATCTGGTGCGGCTGGGGCAGGCCGCGGCGCAGACCGGTCCGCGATGTTCCGACGGGGATCGCCGCACCGTGGCGCAGCGGTTGACCGAGCTGTCCGAGCAGGTCGACGGCGAGTTGCCACCGCTGCTGGCCCGGCATGCGCGGGCGTCGGCCGACGGCCTGCCGGAGGAGTTGCTCGGTGCCGCCGACGGCTTCGCGGAGCGGGGCCTCGACCTGCTTGCCGCCGAGGCCGTGGCGGAGGCCGTGCACCTGCTGCGGCAGCGTCGCTCGCCCGAGGTCGGACACGCCCGGCAACGGCTCGGCGCGCTACTCGCCGGATGTGACATGGTGCACACTCCGGCGCTCCAGGCGGCCACCCCGACGTTGACCGACCGGGAGTGGCAGGTGGCGCGGCTCGCGGCGGTCGGCGGCACCAGCCGCGCCATCGCCGAGCAGCTCTTTCTCTCCGCCCGCACGGTGGAGAACCACCTGCAACGGGTGTACACCAAGCTCGGCGTGACCAGCCGGGCGGAGCTGCGGGTGGCGCTCGGCACGATCCCAGGGCACGACGGCACGACGGCGATGTGAACCCTAGTCTGAGGGGGTGCACACCCTTCGTCCCGCGCTGCTGACCGACCACTACGAGCTGACCATGGTCAGCGCCGCCCTGCGGGACGGCACGGCTGACCGTCGGTGCGTGTTCGAGGTGTTCAGCCGGCGGCTCCCCGCCGGCCGCCGGTACGGCGTGGTCGCCGGCACCGCACGACTCATCGAGCTGATCCGCGCGTTCCGCTTCGACCCGGCCGAGATCGAGTTCCTGCGCCGCACCGGCGTGGTGGACGAGCCGGGTGCCGAATGGCTGTCGCGGTACCGGTTCACCGGCGAGATCGACGGGTACGCCGAGGGCGAGCTCTTCTTTCCCGGCTCGCCGATCCTGACCGTCTCCGGCAGCTTCGCCGAGTGCGTGGTGCTGGAGACGCTCGTGCTGTCGGTGCTCAACCACGACTGCGCGGTGGCTGCCGCGGCGGCGCGGATGGTCACCGCCGCCCGCGGCCGGGCGCTCATCGAGATGGGCTCGCGGCGGGCGCACGAGGAGGCGGCGGTCGCGGCGGCCCGGGCGGCCTATCTGGCCGGTTTCCGGTTCACCTCGAACCTGGCCGCCGGCCAGCGCTACGGCATTCCCACCGCCGGCACTGCCGCGCACGCCTTCACCCTGCTGCACGACGACGAGCGGGCCGCGTTCGCCTCCCAGGTCGCCACGCTGGGCAAGGACACCACGCTGCTGGTCGACACGTACGACATCAGCCAGGGCATCCGGAACGCCATCGAGGTGGCCGGGCCGGAGCTGCGGGCGGTCCGCATCGATTCCGGCGACCTGGCCGTGATCGCCCAGCAGTCGCGGCAGCTGCTGGACTCCCTCGGCGCCACCGAAACGAAGATCATCGTTTCGGGTGACCTCGACGAGTACGCCATCGCGGCGTTGGCCGCCGAGCCGGTGGACATGTACGGCGCGGGTACCGCCGTGGTGACCGGCTCCGGCGCACCCACCGCCGGGCTGGTCTACAAGTTGGTCGAGGTCGAGGGCCGTCCCGTGGTCAAACGGTCCGAGCAGAAGGCGACCATCGGCGGACGCAAGGTCGCGGTCCGCCGGCACAAGCCGACCGGGACCGCCACCGAGGAGATCGTCGTACCCCAGGGGGTGCCGGACCGCCGCCCCAACGACCGGCTGCTGCAACGGTCGTACGTCGTGGACGGGGAGCCGATGGCCCTGCCGACGCTCGACGAGTCGCGGGAGCACCTGCGGCAGTGCCTGATCTCGATCCCGTGGGAGGGCCTCAAGCTCTCCGCCGGCGATCCGGCCATCCCGGTCACCGTGGTACCCGCCGAGTGAGAGGAGTGGAGTCGGTGAGCAACGCGCTGATCATCGTGGACGTGCAGAAGGACTTCTGCGAGGGCGGCTCGCTGGCCGTGGCCGGTGGAGCGGGAGTCGCGGCCGGGATCTCCCGGTTACTGGCCGCCGAGCCGGACCGCTGGGATCACGTCGTCGCGACCAAGGACTACCACATCGACCCCGGCACGCACTTCGCCGACTCGCCGGACTACGTGAGCACCTGGCCCCGGCACTGCGTGGTCGGCACCCCCGGCTCCGAGTTCCACCCGGAACTGGCCACCGACCGGATCGAGGCGATCTTCCACAAGGGCGAGTACGCCGCCGCGTACTCCGGGTTCGAGGGGCAGGCCGACGACGGCGAAGGGCTGGCCGACTGGCTGCGGCGACGCGGCGTGGCGCGGGTGGACGTGGTCGGCATCGCCACCGACCACTGCGTACGGGCCACCGCGCTGGACGCCGCCCGGGAGGGTTTCACCACCACCGTCATGCTGGACCTGACGGCGGCGGTCGCGCCGGACACCACCGATGTCGCGTTGCGCGCGTTCGAGGGGGCCGGGATCACCACAATCGGTGCCCCTGTGATCAAAGCCGCATGAGCCGGTAAACCGTTGGCGGCCCTCGCGCCGGCGGTCGAGGATGTCCGGCGGAGGTACGGACCGACGTGAACATGAAGCCTTACCGGGAGGCGCTCGCCCTGCCCGGTCTGCGGTCGCTGCTGCTCGTCGCGGTGCTGGCCCGGGTCCCGCTGACCGCCACCGGCGTCACGCTGACGTTCTACGTCGTCCAGGATCTCGGGCGCGGCTACGGTGCGGCCGGCCTGGTCGGCGCGGCGATCACCGTCGGCGCGGCGGTCGGCGGCCCGCTGCTCGGCCGCCTGGTGGACCGTCGTGGCCTGCGGCCCGTGCTGGTTCTCACCACCGTGGCCGAGGCCGCCTTCTGGTCGACCGCACCGGTGCTGTCGTACTACCTGCTGCTGCCGGCGGCGTTCCTGGCCGGCCTGTTGGCGCTGCCGATCTTCTCGGTGATCCGGCAGTCCGTCGCCGCACTGGTACCGCCGGAGCAGCGCCGGCCGGCGTACGCCCTGGACTCGATGTCGGTCGAGCTCTCGTTCATGATCGGTCCGGCCCTGGCCACGGTGGGTGTCACCACCATCTCCGCCCGTCTGACGCTCTACCTCGTCGGTGCCGGCATCGTCGCCGCCGGGCTGGTGCTGTGGCTGCTCGATCCGCCGGTACGCAGCGCGGCCGAGGCGTCGACCGGCCCGCAGCCACGGGTGGCGCGGCGGCAGTGGCTCACCTCGCGCCTGGTCGCCGTGTTCGCGGTCAGCGCCGCGGCGACCCTGGTGCTGGGCGGCACCGACGTGGCGGTCATCGCGGTGCTGCGGGAGAGCGGCGACGCCGGTTTCACCGGCGCGGTGCTCTCGGTCTGGGCGGTAGCGTCACTGCTGGGTGGATTCGCCTACGGCGCGATCCGCCGCTCGTTCTCGCCGGTGGCACTGATGGGCCTGTTGAGCCTCTGCACCATCCCCGTCGGCCTGGGCGGTGCCCACTGGTGGCTGCTCTGCCTGGCGTTGATCCCGGCGGGAGCGCTCTGCGCGCCGACCATCGCGGCGACCTCCGACACCGTCAGCCGGCTCGCACCGGCCGGCGTCCGCGGTGAGGCGATGGGCCTGCACGGCTCGGCGGTGACCGTCGGCATCGCCGTGGGTGCCCCGCTGGCCGGCGCGGTCATCGACATGTCCGCGCCGCTGTGGGGCTTCGCGGTCACTGGCGCGGTCGGTGCCCTGGTCGCCCTCGCGGTGCTCCCGATCGAGCTACGCCACCGCGCAAACCTCGCGACCACCACCCCGCCCGGCGACGAGCCCTCCGCGACCACCCTCACCCCGACCGCCTCCTGACCCACAGCACCGCACGGCCGGCGGATCACCGCCGCTGGCACCATGTCGCCAACCCAGAGCTGGAGGTGACGTTACGCGACCACTCACGCCATCCCACCCTTACCTATCCGCTGCCTTTGCTCTGCTTCAACCCACGCAACGGATTACGGACCGTGTCACAGCGGCCGGCACGCCCTTACCGGGCCGCCGCATAGGGGCAGCTCAACCGCTATTGCGTGGATTGAAGCAGAGCAAAGGTCGGAAGGTGACAGCTGGGCTCCAACCCTGGAGCATCACGCAGAGTGAATCTTTGCGCCAATGATCGCTCGTCACAGAGAGCGACACACTCCCACTCCTCTCCCAGATGGGGCAGCGGTAGTGGCGCGGATGGGGTCGCGGACCTGACACCAGCCCCAGGCGCCAGCCGGGTAGCGGGCTTGGGGCAGGGGGCGTGGGCAGGAGGCGGTGGGCAGAGGGTAGCGGGGTGGCGCTGTCGTGAGCGGGGTGCCCTCGTTACAGGGGAAGTCGGAGACGGGCGCCGACCCCCGGTGGGGATCGGCGCCCGTCGGGCGAGGCGATGGGTCAGCGGCGGTCGGTGTCGCTGGCGACGTCCTCGGTGTAGCTGGCACCACCGTCGGACTCGCTGGTCAGCGGCTTGGAACCACCCTCGGGCGGACCGGCCAGGGTCTGTCCCGCAGCCAGCTCGGGGAACTTGTGGTCGAAGGCCGGCCGCTCGGAGCGGATCCGCGGCATCCGGTCGAAGTTGCGCAGCGGCGGCGGCGAGCTGGTCGCCCATTCGAGCGAGTTGCCGTGGCCCCAGGGGTCGTCGACCTCGACCACCGGGCCCGCCTTGTACGACTTCCAGCAGTTGTAGATGAACGGCAACGTCGAGATACCGGTGATGAACGCGCCGATCGTGGAGATCATGTTCAGCGTGGTGAAGCCGTCGTCGGGCAGGTAGTCGGCGTACCGCCGGGGCATGCCCTCGCTGCCCAACCAGTGCTGGATCAGGAACGTGGTGTGGAAGCCGATCATGGTGAGCCAGAAGTGAATCTTGGCGAGTCGCTCGTCGAGCATCCGACCGAACATCTTCGGGAACCAGAAGTAGATCCCGGCGAAGACCGCGAAGACGATCGTGCCGAAGAGCACGTAGTGGAAGTGCGCCACCACGAAGTAGGAGTCGTGCAGGTGGAAGTCCAGCGGCGGGGCGGCCAGCAGCACGCCGGTGAGGCCACCGAAGAGGAAGGTGACCAGGAAGCCGAGGGAGAACAGCATCGGCGACTCGAAGCTGATCTGCCCCCGCCACATGGTGCCGATCCAGTTGAAGAACTTCATGCCGGTCGGTACGGCGATCAGGTAGCTCAGGAAGCTGAAGAACGGCAGCAGCACCTGACCGGTGGCGAACATGTGGTGTGCCCAGACGCTCATCGACAGGCCGGCGATGGCGATGGTGGCGGCGACCAGGCCCTTGTAACCGAAGATCGGCTTACGGGAGAAGACCGGGATGATCTCGCTGATGATGCCGAAGAACGGCAGCGCGATGATGTAGACCTCGGGGTGGCCGAAGAACCAGAACAGGTGCTGCCACAGCATCGGCCCGCCGGTCTCCGGGCTGTACACGTGCGCACCCAGCAACCGGTCGGCGGCCAGCGCGAACAGCGCGGCGGCCAACAGCGGGAAGACCAGGATCACCAGGAGGCTGGTGACCAGCATGTTCCAGGTGAAGATCGGCATCCGGAACATGGTCATGCCCGGCGCGCGCAGGGTCAGGATCGTGGTGATCAGGTTGACCGCGCCGAGGATGGTGCCCAGACCGGAGATGGCCAGACCGACCACCCACATGTTGGCACCGACGCCCGGGGCGTGCTCGCTGGTGCTCAGCGGGGTGTAGGCGGTCCAGCCGAAGTCCGCCGCGCCCCCGGGGGTGAGGAAGCCGGCGGTGGCCATGGTGCCGCCGAACAGGTACAGCCAGTAGGCGAAGCTGTTCAGCCGCGGGAAGGAGACGTCGGGAGCACCGATCTGGATGGGCACCACGTAGTTGCCGAACGCGAACACGATGGGCGTCGCGAAGAACAGCAGCATGATCGTGCCGTGCATCGTGAACAGCTGGTTGTACTGCTCAGGCGACAGGAACTGCAGCCCGGGCCGGGCCAGCTCGGCCCGCATGATCAGGGCCATCAGGCCACCGATCATGAAGAACACGAACGCGGTGACCATGTACATGATCCCGATCTGCTTCGCGTCCGTGGTCCGCAGCAGCCGCGCGATGGCCGACCCCTTGACCGGCTCCCGGACCGGCCAGGGCCGGGTCACGACCGGCTTGGGTGCGACGGTGGTCACGAGTGGCCTCCGGTTCTGGGTTGTCCCGCTCGGCACGCGCTCACTCGGCGGGCCGTCATCCGCAAGGAGGATAGTCCCCGGCAGGTGACAGCACCGCGTGGGGTCGGCCGGGGGTGATCACAGCGGGCCGAGAAGCAGCCGGTAGTGCTCCCCGAAGATCCGGTCGCCGCGTCCGCGCAGGAGCGGGTCGCGGAGCGCCGGCGGCACGTCGCGGGTGCGGTTGCGGTCCCGGGTCCGGTCCTGCACCCATCGGGTACGCGGCCGACGACGACTCTCGTACGCGGTGAGCGCCGCCTCGACGCTGCCCGCCGCGCGCAGTGACTCGGCGAGCACCACCGCGTCCTCCAGGGCCATCGCGGCCCCCTGGGACAGGGTCGGCGCGGTGGCGTGGGCGGCGTCGCCGACCAGCAGCACCCGGCCCCGGTACCAGCGCCCGAGCTCGACCTCGTCGGTGGTGGTCGCGTACACCCCGTCGAGCGCGGCGAGCACCTCCGGCACCGGCCCGCCGTACTCGCCGAACAGGTCGCGCAGCCGGGCCAGCGGGTCGTCCGGCAGGTCGGTGCCGGCCTCGTCGGCGTAACAGTGCAGCCGACCGGCACCGATCGGCACCACGAGAAAGCCGCAGCGGCGCCCGAGCAGGGCCGTCCACTCGTCGACCGGCGGACCGTCCCGGACGACGCCGCGGTAGACCACCTGCCCGGCCGGACGGGGTGGGCCGCCGAGGGCGGCCAGCGCCCGGATCGAGGAACGCGGTCCGTCGGCACCGATCACCAGGTCGTACTCGGTCTGGGTGCCGTCGACGAAGGTGACGCCGACGGCGGCCGGCAGCAGCTCGATGGTGCGTACCTCCGCGCCGTGCCGCACCGCGCCGCCGGCACCGCTGAGCAGCACCCGGTGCAGGTCGGATCGGGCCAGCGCGCGGCACTCGCCGACCCCGGCCCAGAGGGCGTCGAGGTCGACCTCACACAGCGGCGCACCGGTCGAGTCGAGGAACCGCTGGCGGTGGACGACCTTCCCGTACGGGCGGACGGGGTCGTCGAGGTCCAGCCGGCGCAGCGCGCGGGCCGCGTTGCCGGGCAGGTACAGGCCGGCGTCGGTGAGGTCGTGCGGCGGCGCCTTGTCGGTGAGGTCCGGCCGAAAGCCCGCCAGGCGCAGCGCCCGGGCCACGGCCAGCCCGGCGATGCCCGCGCCGACGACGAGGATGCGCAGGGGGGAGCCACGCATGGGGGTGTACGCCTCCGGAGGGGATTCGGCACGCGTTGAAGGCAAGAGACTACTCGGCGCAATCAGTACACACCAGAGGCAACCGGCTCACCTCCGGCACCCCTCGGCACCAGCGGATCCACCCGCCGGCGCTGGTCACCAGCCAGCCGGAGGCGGCGGATGTCCGATCGTGCGCCCACGACACACGTCGCAATTGACACCAATCACCCCCAGCGGTTGCGCCCAATGTTTCAAGGATGTAAATGTGACGATGAGCATGGGAGCGCTCCCGGATCCGTCGGGGCGCGTTACCGAACGCTCCGTCCGCATCCGTCCCGGCGTCCGGGCGACGCCGCAGCGCTAGGAGCATCATGAGACGTACCGTGCGGGCCATCATGGCCGTCGGGCTGGCCGCCGCCGGCTCGATCGTCGCCGTGGCCCTCGGCGGGACCGCCTCCGCCGACACCCAGATCTGCGAGCAGTACGGCTCGACCGTGATCCAGAACCGTTACGTGGTGCAGAACAACCGCTGGGGCACCACCGCCCAGCAGTGCATCAACGTCACGAACAACGGCTTCGAGATCATCACCCAGAACGGCAGCAGCCCGACCAACGGCGCTCCGACGGCGTACCCGTCGGTCTTCCTCGGCTGCCACTACACCAACTGCTCCCCCGGCACCAACCTGCCGATCCAGGTCAGCCAGATCAGCAGCGCGACCAGCAGCATCAACTACCGGTACGTGAGCAACGGCATCTACAACGCCTCGTACGACATCTGGCTCGACCCGTCGCCCAAGCGCGACGGCGTGAACCAGATGGAGATCATGATTTGGTTCAACCGGCAGGGCCCCATCCAGCCCATCGGCTCCCCGGTCGGCAACGCCAACATCGACGGCCGCAGCTGGGAGGTCTGGCGGGGCAGCAACGGCTCCAACAACGTCATCTCCTACGTCGCCCCGTCGGCGATCAGCAGTGCGAACCTGAACCTGCTGGCCTTCATCAACGACACCCGCAACCGGGGCGCGATCACCAACTCCTGGTACCTGACCAGCATCCAGGCTGGCTTCGAGCCCTGGCAGGGCGGTGTCGGGCTGGCCGTGACGAACTTCTCGGCCGCGGTCAACGGTGGCGGCAACAACCCGCCGCCGAGCAACCCGCCGCCCACCACGCCCCCGCCCTCCGGCAGCGGTGCCTGCGCGGTGAAGTACACGGCCAACTCGTGGAACAACGGCTTCACCGCCGACGTGCAGATCACCAACACCGGGTCGAGCACGATCAACGGTTGGACCCTGGCCTACTCGCTGCCGTCCGGGCAGCAGGTGACCAACTCCTGGAACGCCACGGTGAGCCAGAGCGGTTCGTCGGTGACCGCCCGCAACGTCGGCCACAACGGCACGATCTCACCCGGCGGCACGGCCAGCTTCGGCTACCAGGGCACCCTCAGCGGGTCGTACGCCAACCCCACCAGCTTCACCCTCAACGGCACCGCCTGCTCGCGCTCCTGACGAGCGGGTGCCGGGGTGCGGCGGACGCCGCACCCCGGCACCGAACAGGGCCGACTGACGTCCACCGACCGGTGGCCTCACCCGGGGTTGCCCAGTGGTGTCTGGAGATCGCAGACTTGGCAGCCACCATGACGGGGGGCCGAGCTGACGTGGACGTACGCCTGGAAGGTGACGGGGTGGTCCTGCGCCAGTGGTCCGAGCAGGATCTCGACCAGCTGGTCACGCTCTTCGACGATGCCGAGATGGCGTACCGCCTGCCGGTGGCGACCCCGTTCGACCTGGCTGCCGCCGAGGCGTACCTGAACTCCGCCCGGCGTGCCCAGCAGGCCGGCGACCGGGTCTACCTCGCCGTCACCAGCGGCGACGACCTGGCCCGTGGCGAGGTGATGCTCAACCTGGTCACCGGCACCATCGGCTACGCGATCGGCCCGGCCTATCGCGGTCAACGCCTGGCCAGCCGCGCTCTCCGGCTGTTGACCGGGTACGCCCACCGGGTGGTCGGCCTGTCGACGGTGTATCTGGAGATCGAGCCGGACAACACCGGCAGCGTGGCCGTTGCCCGGTCCGGCGGTTACCGGCCGACCGGCGACGAACCGGTCTTCGTCGAGGACAAGGGCCGCCGCTACGCACTCCACCGCTGGTTGCACATCGACCCCACGCCGCCCGCCGGCACCTGACGACGAGCGGGTGACCGGTACCGCTCACGGATTGCGGCAACTCGGGCTCTCCGCGCTGCGGGAGAGCCCAAGTTGCGGCATGTCGCGACGGCTCCGCCTCGCGGCGGCGTCCGCAGGGCGCCGTCTGGCCCCAGGTCAGGAGTTGCCGAGGGCGTCGATGTCGCGCATCTCCTCGGCGGTCAGCGAGAAGCCGAAGATGTCCGCGTTGGCGCGGATCCGCTCCGGCGTCACCGACTTGGGGATCGCCACGATCTCGTGGTCGAGGTGCCAGCGCAGCACCACCTGGGCCGGCGAGACGTTGTGCGCGCCGGCGATCCGGGTCAGCACCGGGTCGGACAGGTCGGTGGTCTTGAACGGGCTGTAGCCCTCCAGCACCACCCCCCGGTCCCGGTGCTCGGCGTGCCGCTGCCGGTCGTAGAGCCGGGGCCCCCACTTGATCTGGTTGACCGCCGGGTTCTCCTCGGTCGCCTGGATCAGCGCGTCGATCTGGGCGGTGCTGTAGTTGCTGACCCCGACCGCCCGGGCCAGGTTCGCGTCGCGGGCGGCGAGCATCTCCCGCCAGACCGGGATCAGCGCACCGGAGTCGTTCGGGGGCCAGTGCACCAGCCACAGGTCGACGTAGTCGACGCCGAGCGCACGCAGGCTCTCCTCGATGGTCTCCCGTTCCCGGCCGACCCGCTCGGGTGGGAGCTTGGTGGTGATGAAGACGTCCTCCCGGCGCAGCCCGCTCTCCCGGATCGCCCGGCCGACCTCCTCCTCGTTGCCGTACATGGTGGCCGTGTCGATGTGCCGGTAACCGGCGTCGAGCGCGGCGAGTACAGCCTTGTAGCCCTCCTCGCCGGTCGCCTGCCAGGTGCCGAAGCCGAGCAACGGGATCCGGACGTCACCGGGGAGAACTGCGGTGGGGTGGTCACTGTGGTCCATGTCGACCGTTCTACCCCCGATGACGCTCGGCATGCCCGAGATCGGGCGCGTCGAACCCCGCCGCCGGGCGCGTCGGCGCGATTTGCCGGAGAATCGGTGCGTGGCTGACCGGCTGGAGGAGTACCGGCGCAAGCGGGACGCCGCGCGTACCCCCGAGCCGGTGCCGGCCGAGCGTCCCCGGCGGGCCCGGGCCGGCGACCGGGCCCGGTTCGTCATCCAGCAGCACCACGCCCGCAGCCTGCACTGGGACCTGCGGCTGGAGCGCGACGGGGTGCTCGTCTCCTGGGCGGTGCCGCGCGGCCTGCCCCGCGAACCGGGGCGCAACCATCTGGCCGTGCACACCGAGGACCACCCCATGGAGTATCTCCGCTTCTCCGGTGAGATCCCGGCCGGTGAGTACGGCGGCGGGCGGATGCTCATCCACGACCAGGGCACCTACCGGTGCGAGAAGTGGCAGGACCGTGAGGTGGTGGTCGAGCTGCGGGGTACCCGGACCACCGGGCGGTACGTGCTGTTCGCCACCGGTGGCCGCGACGGCCGGGACTGGATGGTGCGCCGCACCGATCCGTCGCCGCCGGGCTGGACCGCCATGCCCGACCTGGTCGCGCCGATGCGTCCCACCCCGGCCGGCCGGCTGCCAACCGACCAGGCCGCCTGGGGGTACGAGCTGCGCTGGGACGGGGTACGCGCAATCGCGTACGTCTCCGGCGGGCGGCTGCGGCTGCTCTCCGACACCGATGAGGAGATCACCGGGGCGTACCCGTGGCTACGGCCGATGGCCGAGGCCCTGGCGCCGACGGAGGTCGTGCTGGACGGCATCCTGGTCCGCATCGACCGGGCCGGTCAGGTCCGGCCGGCGCGCGGCGGAAGCAGCAGCGCCGATGCCCAGTACCTGCTCGTCGACCTGCTCTGGTTGGAGGGGGTGAGCAGCCTGGAGTTGCCGTACCCGCAGCGCCGCGAGTTGCTCGACTCGCTGGCGCTGGCCGGACCGCACTGGCAGACTCCGCCGTGGTTTCCCGGCGCCGGTGCCGAGACCATGCGCGCGGCGCGCGACCAGGGCCTGCCCGGGGTGGTGGCGAAGCGGCTGGATTCCGGCTACGAGCCGGGCCACCGCAGCCGTGCGTGGCGCAGCGTGGACGCGGGCTGAGACGGCGAGGAGCGGCGTGTATCTGACCCACCTCGAGTGCCCGCGCTGCGGCCGGGAACACGACGCCGACGTACCGCAGAACCTCTGCGGGTGCGGCTCGCCGCTGCTGGCGCGCTACGACCTCGCGGCGGCGGCGCGGGCGATCGAGCCGGAGCGGTTCGGGTTGCGCGCGGCCGACCTGTGGCGCTACCGGGAGCTGCTGCCGGTCGCCGACCCACGAAACGTCACCACTCTCGGCGAGGGGTGGACGCCGATGCTGCGCGCACCGGCGTACGGCGCGGACATCGGCGTCGACGACCTGCTGGTCAAGGACGAGGGGCTGACCCCGACCGGCTCGTTCAAGGCGCGGGGTGCCGCCGTCGGCGTGAGTCGGGCCCGCGAGCTGGGCATCCGGCGGATCGCCATGCCCACCAACGGCAACGCGGGCGCGGCGTGGGCCACCTACGCGACCCGGGCGGGGCTGGGCGCCACCATCGTGATGCCGCTGTCCGCACCGGAAATCTGCCGCCGGGAGTGCGTGGCCGCCGACGCCGACCTGCGCCTGGTCGACGGCCTGATCGGTGACGCCGGGCGCCAGGTGGCCGCGCTCGTCGCGGCCGCCGAGGGCACCGTCTTCGACGCCGGCACGCTGCGCGAGCCGTACCGCCTCGAGGGCAAGAAGACGATGGGGTACGAGATCGTCGAGCAACTGAGCTGGCAGGTGCCCGACGTCATCATCTATCCGACCGGCGGCGGCGTCGGGCTGATCGGCATCCACAAGGCGCTCGGCGAGCTGCGGGAGCTGGGCTGGGTCGAGGACAAGCTGCCCCGGCTGGTGGCGGTGCAGGCCACCGGCTGCGCGCCGATCGTACGGGCGTTCGCCGCCGGAGACGACCGCGCACAACCGTGGGAGGACGCCCACACGGTGGCGTTCGGCATCACCGTTCCGGCACCGTTGGGCGACGAGCTGATCCTCGCCGCGCTGCGGGCCACCGCCGGCACCGCGATCGCGGTGGAGGACGCCGAGATCCTCACCGATCTGCGCGACTTCGCCGCCCGGGAGGGGCTGCTGCTCTGCCCCGAGGGTGCCGCCTGCCTGACGGCCGCCCGCCGGCTGCGGGCCGGCGGCTGGATCCGGGCGGGCGAACGGGTCGTCGTGCTCAACACCGGCGCCGGGGTCAAGTACCCGGAGACCATCGACGTCTCCGGCGTGCCGGTGCTGCCACGCTGACCCGCGACGGCGCACCGCCGGTCAGTCGAACATGGGGTTGGTCAGCCGCCACGCGGCGTTGACCTGACCGATGTGGGACAGCGCCTGCGGCGTGTTGCCCAGGTGCGCCCCGGTGGCCGGGTCGATCTGCTCGCTGAACAACCCGACGTCGTTGGCGTGCCCGCTGACCCGCTCGAACAGCCGGGCCGCCCGCTCCCGTTCGCCCGCCAGCACCAGGCACTCCACCAGCCAGAACGAGCAGAGCACGAAGCCCGCCGGGTCGTCTTTCCAGCGGTGGACCAGCCCGTCGTCATCGCCGAGTTCCCGCTCGATCGCCTCGATGGTCGCCCGCATCCGTGGATCGGTGGCCGGCAGGAAGCCCACCACCGGCAGGTACAGGGCCGCCGCGTCCAGTTCCGGCGACCCGAAGGCAGTGGTGAAGACGCCGCGACGCTCGTCGAAGCCGTCCCGGAGGACCGTGGCCCGGATCTCGTCCCGGATGCCGGTCCAGCGCCGCACGTCCGCCCATTCTCCCAGCTGTGGGGCCAGCCGCACGGCACGGTCCATCGCCACCCAGCAGAGCGCCTTCGACGACAGGTAGTGCCGCTCCCGGTCACGCGGTTCCCAGATCCCCCGGTCGGGCAGTCGCCAGTTGGCCGCCACCTGTTCGATGAGCCCGAGCACCATGTCGCGCAGGTCCTCGGCAAGCTGGTCGCCGAGGTAGTCGTGCAACCGCCATACCGCCGAGATGACCTCGCCCGGCGCGTCGAGCTGCCGCTGCCGCCAGGCGTCGTTGCCGTTACGTACCGGTCCGGTCCCCGCGTATCCGGCCAGGTGGGGACAGACATGCTCGGAGACGTCCCGTTCCCCTTCCAGACCGAACAGCACGGGCACCGGATCGGAGCCGACCCGGCCGATCGAGCGCGCCGCCCATTCGAACAGGCGGGACGACTCGGTCGGGCAGGCCGCCACCCAGAAGGCCCGCATGGTCATCGCGAAGTCGCGCAGCCAGCAGAAGCGGTAGTCGTAGTTGCGGTCGCCGCCGATCAGTTCCGGCAGCGAGGTGGTCGCCGCCGCGGCGACCGCGCCGCTGCGGGCGTACGTGAGGCCGGTGAGGACCGTGGCGCTGTGCCGCACCACCTCGGGATAACGGCCCTCGTACCGGTGGCTCTCGCGGAACGCCTCCCAGGCCAGCACCGTGTCCGCCAGCGTACGGACCGGGTCCAGCCGGGCCGGTGGCTCGCCGTAGGCCGGCGCGTAGGCCAGATCGAAGCCGAGCACCTGCCCCTCGTCGACGGTGAAGGTCTGCCGCACCCGGTCGTGCTCGACGCGCAGCGGCAGTCCCCCGCAGCGCAACACCAGCGCCATCGAGCCGGCCACGCCCACCACCGCGCCGTCGGGCAGTTCCCGCAGGTACGGGCTGACCAGGCCGTACTCCGGTCGCGGCCGGTAGTCCAGGGTCATCGGCACCTGCCCGGAGAGCCCTTCGACGACGCGCAGCAGCACGGCCGGCGAGCGTATACCGAACTCGTGGGCGCGGGCACCTTCCTCGGCGGCGAGGGCGTCGGTGACCGCGACGCTGCCCTCCGCGGTGTGGTGCACGGTGCGTAGGACCAGGGTGTTCGGCCGGTACGAGCGCTGTATCCGGTGCCCGGGCTGTCCCACGGCCACCGGTGCCAGTCGCCAGTGACCACCGTTCGGGTCGAGCAGCCGGGCGAAGACCGACGGCGAGTCGAACCGGTGCGGGCACCACCAGTCGATCGAACCGGCCAGGCTGACCAGCGCGCCCGATCGGCAGTCGGAGAGGTATCCGTAGTCGGAGATCGCCGGCTGCTCCATGCGCTCGGCGTACCCGCGATCGCGGGGCTCATCCGGCGTCCGAGGAGGTCCGCCGGCCCGGGTCCGCCGGGCCGGCGGGACGGGTCAGGAGGTCGGCGGCTCGTCCTCGCCCGCCGCCTCCGCGGCGTCGGCCTCCTCCTTGGTGTGGTGCACGGCCTGGTCGGCGTGCTCCGGCGGCCCGTAGACGGTGTACAGCACCAGCGGGTTCGGGCCGGTGTTGACGAAGTTATGCCGGGTGCCGGCCGGTACGACCACCAGGTCGCCCTGCACCACGTCGCGCTTCTCCCCGGCCACTCGCGCCTCACCGGTGCCGCTGACGAAGGTCAGGATCTGGTCGATGTCCTCATGGACCTCCTCACCGATCTCGCCGCCCGGCGGGATCGTCATGATCACCAACTGGGTGTGCTTCCCGGTCCACAGCACGCGCCGGAAGTCCGGGCTCTTCTCGGCGACGGTCGCGATAGTGAAGTGCTCCATGTCCCGACACATACCCCATCCGGGGCCGCGCCACGCCGTGCTTCGCAGATGGTGGAATTGACCACCGCCCTGGGGTTTGGACCGACGCCGATCGGGGATCGACACGACCGACCGGTTCGACCGGTCATGCCAGGTCCCCGCTGACGTACCGCCGTACGGCTGCGGTGGTGGGAGACGGCCGAGCGCGGCGCGGTTTCGACCCTCGGGTCAACGGCGCCGCGCGCTCGTCCGCGCCTCGGGTGGTGCTCAGGAGAGCACGGCGAGGTGAAAGGGACGGTCGGCGGCCGACCCGGCACCGTCGAAGGTGGTCACGAAGACGGCGTTCGGGATGCCGGTACGCCCGGCAACCGCGATCTGACCGGCGGGGGCCAACCCGGAGCTACCCGGGAGGCCGACGGTGCCGACCAGGCTGGCACCGGTGACGTCCTGGTCGAACACCACCTGGTACATCCCGGTCCGCAACCGGTTGGCCGCCGCCGCGCCCAGCCCGCGGACCAGGAGACCATCGGCGCTGACGACGGCGAACAGCACTCTCGCGGTCAGTGGCATGCCGGCGCCGGCGCAGGTGGTGTGTTCGGCCTCGGCGTGGGCCGTGGCCTCGTCCCCCGGTACCGGCTGGGGAACCCCGCGGCTCCTGGCTCTCGCGCTGGACATCGGACTCCTTCCCCGGCCCGGTCGAGCGGCCATGGCATGTTGAGTTGGTTGCGACGGCTAAAGGGGGGTCAGCGCCGATCAGCCCCCTTTGTGCCTCGAACGTATGTCGCGTTCCCCGCCGGTAGCCAGGCGATCGGCTGTCCGATCAAGGACATTCGGCGTAACGATCATGGGTTTGACCTGCGGTGACGCCCGAATGTGCGGGTTGCTCAGTCGTCGGGGTCGAGCGTGGGCACCCCGCCCACGCACCAGACCGACAGCTCGTACTCGCCGCTCGGGCCGACGAACGTCACGTCCGCGTCGTCGTCCGGGCCACGATCGACGTCGTCGACCCGGTAGCCCGGTCGTGCGCTCCAGGAAACCAGGTAGACCCCGTCGGGCCGGCACTCGGCCACCGCGCTGCCGCCCGTGGTGGAGAAGCCGCGTCGGTTGGCCGACTCCGCGTTCGGGTCGGCCGGCGACACCGGGCTCGACGGCGACCCGCTCGGGCCGGGACCGGTCGTCGTACTGCCGGACGCCGGGGTGCCGGTCGGCACGCTGCCGGGCGGATCGGTACCCGGTGCCGGTTCGGCGAGCGCGCGGGCGATCTCCTCCTGGCTGCGGACCCCACCCGGCGTCCCGGTGAGGCTCTCACCGACCAACCGGATCGCGGCGAGCCCGATCAGGGTGGCGACGACCGCGGTGGCCAGCCATCCGGCCACGGCGAGGAAGGTTCGACGGCCCATCACCCGACTATCCCCGATCGGCGGTTGGGGTGACCTTCGGGCAACGCTAAGGGAGGGTTAACGAAGCGGGGCTCTGACGATCGCCGGGGATACCCTGCCTGCTGTGGCCCGCCTGCTGCTGATCGAGGACGACCTGACCATCCGCGCCCCGCTGGTGCGGGCGCTGCGCGAGCGGGGACACGCCGTGGCCGCCGCCTCCACCGCGATGACCGGGCTGCGCGACGCCCTCGACGACCGCCCCGATCTCGTGGTGCTCGACCTCGGGCTGCCCGACCTCGACGGCCGTGAGCTGCTGCGGATGCTGCGGGCCGTCAGCGCCGTACCGGTCATCGTGGCCACCGCCCGCGACGACGAGCGGGAGATCGTCCGGGTGCTCGACGCGGGGGCCGACGACTACGTGGTCAAACCGTTCACCGCCGCCCAACTCGACGCGCGGGTACGCGCGGTGCTCCGCCGCGGACCCGGCGGACAGCCGGAGGATCCGACGGTGGTGGTCGGCGGTCTGCGGATCGACCCCCGCTCCCGGCAGGTCGACCTCGACGGCGAACCGGTCGAGTTGACCCCTCGGGAGTTCGACCTGTTGCGGCATCTGGCCACCCGGGTCGGTGAGGTGGTGACCAAACGGGAGTTGCTGACGGAGGTGTGGCAGATCCCGTACGGCGGCGCGGACAAGACTGTCGACGTGCACCTGTCCTGGCTGCGCCGCAAGCTCGGCGAGAGCGCCCAGCGGCCGCGCTACCTGCACACCGTACGCGGGGTCGGGGTGCGCCTGGTCACCCCGGAGGTCGACGGGTGAGGGCCCGCCTGGCCCTGCTGGTCGCCGCGGTGAGCGTCCTCATCGTGATCGCCTTCCTGGTGCCGCTGGCGTTGCTGCTGCGCACCGCCGCCGAGGACCGGGCGACGGTGCGGGCCACCGCCGACGCACAGAGCCTCGCTCCTGTGGTGGGCACCGCCGACCCGGAGACGGTGCGGCTGACCGTCGAACAGCTCGCCGCCGAATCGGCCCGGCCGGTCAGCGTGTTCCTGCCGGACGGCACGGTGCTGGGCTCGGACGCCCCCCGCACCCCCGCGGTGGAGCTGGCCGGGCGGGGACAGAGCCTCACCGCCGAGACGGCCGACGGTCGAGAGGTGGTCATCGCGGTGCAGGGTCGCGCGGACGGCACCACCGTGATCCGCACCGTGGTGCCACGGGCGGAGATGACCGCCGGGGTGGGACGTGCCTGGTCGGTGCTGGCCCTGCTCGGCACGCTGCTGGTGCTGATCGCCCTGGCCGTCGCCGACCGCCTGGCCCGCACGCTGGTCCGGCCGATCGGCGAGCTGTCGGAGGTCTCGCACCGGCTGGCCAACGCCGAACTGGACGCGCGGGTGCGGCCGTCCGGGCCGGCGGAACTGCGCGAGGTGGGCGGTGCCCTCAACCACCTCGCCGGCCGGATCCAGGAGTTGCTGGTGCAGGAGCGGGAACAGGTGGCCGACCTGTCGCACCGGCTACGTACGCCGCTGACCGCCCTGCGCCTGGAGGCCGAGTCACTGCGCGACCCGCAGGACGCCGCTCGGGTGATCGACGCCGTGGACGGTCTGGAGCGGGCGGTCACCGGTCTGATCCGGCAGGCCCGCTGGCGTGCCCCCACCGACGGCGCGGTGGTCGCCGACGCCGCCGCCACCGTGGCCGATCGGGTCGCCTTCTGGTCGGTGCTGGCGGAGGAGACCGGCCGTGCCGTCGACCTCGACCTGGCCCCCGGCCCGGTTCCGGTCGCCGTCGCGGCCGACGAGTTGGCCGCCGCGCTGGACGCCCTGCTCGGCAACGTGTTCGCGCACACTCCGGACGGCACGCCCTTCGCCGTCCGGCTCCGTGCCGTCGGCGACCAGGTCGTCCTGACGGTCGCCGACGAGGGCCCCGGCATCGCGGCCGACTCGGTGCGCCGGGGGGCGAGCCGGGCCGGGTCGACCGGACTCGGGCTGGACATCGCCCGCCGGGCGGCCCAGGCCAGCGGCGGCCGGCTGAAGCTGGGCGAGCGGCCCGGCGGCGGTGCCGAGGTGACACTCTGGCTCGGCCGGGCATGACCCTGGGCGAGGCACGCCGGCCCGTCACTCTTGGTGCGCAGATCCGGTCTTAACCGGGGCTTAGGGTTCGGACAGCGCGCCGCTATCGCGGCCCGACCGATCCTCGATACGACAACCGAGGAGAGGTGCACAACGATGAAGCGCAACCCCCTGATCCTGGCGTCGGTCGGCGGCGCGGCGGCGGTGCTCGCGGTGGCCGGGGTGTTCCTCGGCGTCGCGGCGGCGGACGACAGCCAGGCACGGCAGACCACCCTGACCGCCGCGACCGGCGCACCGACGACCGCGGGTGTCCCCGACGGCACCACCGGCGCCACGGCCCCGGACCCGACCGGCACCACCGTCCCGGCCGACCCGACCAGCGTGACACCCAGCACGCCGGCGCAGACCCAGCCGGCCACGGAGGGTGACGCGGTGAGTCGGGAGCGGGCCGGTGAGATCGCGCTGGCGCAGGCCGGCGGTGGACGGATCACCGAGACCGACCGGGACGAGGAGAACGGCCGGGGCATCTGGGAGGTCGAGATCGTCAACGGCGGTACCGAGCACGAGATCGACGTCGACCGGCAGTCCGGTGAGGTGGTCAAGGCCGAGCAGGAGCCAGCGGACGACGACGAGGACGACCGGGACGACGATGACGACGAGGACGACGACGACCGGGACGACGACTGACCCGAACCCCTCGGGTCGGTGACGGCCCACCGGCGCCCCCGGAGCGGCACCCCGCTCCGGGGGCGCCCGCGTCTTCACGCCTCGGTTCGGTGCAGCCAGGCCAGCAGGTCCGGCGGTGCCAGGGCGGCGGCTCGGGAGTGGTAGCGGGCATGGGCATCCGCGTCGAGCAGCGTGCGGCCCTGACCGGACCGACCGCTGCGGAAGAAGGCGTTGCGGTCCTTCAGGATGCCGGCGGCGTCGGGCGCGAGCCGGTCGGCGCGGGCCCGCATCCGGTCGAAGGTGGCCGCCTCCACCAGATCAGGTCCGGGCGGTTCGAGGCCCAGGCGCTCGGCCAGGCGCCGCATCTGCCCGGACAGGTCGACTCGCAGGTCGTCGTAGTGGACGAGGTGGACGTTCGGTTGGTGCCGGCGGGCCCAGGCGTCGCCCAGGTGCCACAGGACACCCGGCAGCGAGTCCAGTTCGGCACGGGGATCCGGATCCGCGTCGATCCAGCGTACGAGCGCCTGTTCGACCGGCGGACGGGGGCGGGCCGGCTCCGTTGGGGCGGGCTGGCCGGTCAGCTCGGCGAGCCGGACGCGATCCAGATTGGCCCCCTGGTGGTGCAGTGAGACCGCCGCGTCGAGTGGATGGCGGGCCACCACCACGTAGTGCACCCGGGAGTCACTCGGCACCCCGTCCAGCGGCGTGTGGGTCTTGATGAAGCGCCGGTGCCGCTGGGCGGCCAGCCGGGCGTACACCCGCTCCGGCGGCTCGACCAACCAGTCGAGCCAGGGTGACAGCTCGGTCAGCGGCGCCGGCAGTTCCGGCGTACGCAGCACCAACAGGGCACAGATCATCTGCATCCAGGTCGTCCCGCTCTTGGAACGCGTGCTGATCACGATGTCACCGGGGCGGAAGGGAAAACCCTGCCAGCGGACGCTGTCCTCGTCGGCGGACCGGTACCTGGCCAGTGCGTGAGACACCGCGCGAGGATAGTCGGGGAGTTGACACCTGTCCGGTGAATTCCCGCTCTTCCGCCCTGTGAGGTGGGTAATCGGCTGGCTACATTTAATTATGATGCCCGCCCTCGGAGGACGGGCGGAGGAGCCGGTCTACCGTCCCGTCCTCGCCGCCCGGCGCGGGGAACTGGAAGCGCTCGGCCACCTCGATGACGCCCTCGCCCCGCTGCTCAGCCCGATCCTTCAACTGTCCGAACTCGACAGCACCGTCCTCGACGCGCTGACCCGGTTGCCGCCGGGGCTGCGGCCCGCCGTCGAGTTCGGTGCCCTGCCCGACACGACGGCGTCCGTGCTGACCCGCCGGGGCGTACCACTGGTGCCGGTGATCGGGCTGACGGACGGCGAGCGGCGGTTGGCGGCGCTCGGTGCCACGGCCCGGGCACAGACCCAGCGGGCCGTGGTGCGCCTGCGGCTACGTCGGGACCGGGCCGGCCCCGACGCCACCACCGTGGCCGTGGAGCGGATCGGCAGACACGCGCGGCTGGTCCCGGAGCAGTGCGATCTGGTGCTCGACTGCGGCGACGTGTGCTGTCCGGCGGACGTCCGGCTGGTCGAGCCCCGGGTCCGGCGGATGCTGGACTGGACCCGCCGGCACACCTGGCGTTCGGTGAGCGTGGTGGCCGGTGGCATGCCGCCGGTGCTGTCCCGGCTGCCCATCGACGAGCCGGTACGGGTGGACCGCTGGGACTGGCTGCTCTGGCAACGGCTGGCCGACCTGGGCGTCACCTTCGGCGACTACGGCGTGGCCTCGACCACGGGCCAACCCACCGTCGACCGCCACCTGACGGTCCCGTACACCGGCGACGGCGTCTGGTTGATCCACCGCTGGTCGCGCCGCCGAGGTCAGGGTGATCAGCGGGTCGCGGACCTGTGCCGCACGCTGGTGTCGAGCCCGCACTGGCCGCCGACCGGCGCGAGCTTCTCCTGGGGCGACCAGGAGATCTCGCGCCGGGCACGCCGGGGTGCCGGGGCAGGCTCGGCAACCAACTGGATGGCGTGGAGCACCTCCCACCATCTGGCCCACGTGTTGAACGCGCTGGCCCGGTCTACTCCTTCTCGGTGAACCCGAACTGCACGACGCCCTCGTCGTCGACGGTCGCGTCGACCGAGGCGTCACCGAGCAGGTCGGCCGCGTCGGAATCGAGAAAGATCCGGGCGCCCTGGTTGTCGACCACCTGGTCCCCCTCGACCGGGGCGGGTACCAGCTCGACGCTGAGCGAGCCGGCGGTGGTGTCCGCGGCGATGCGTACCCCGCCGCCCTCGGAGACGTCCTGCTGGGCGGCGAGATCACGGATCACCAGGACGGCGTTGTCGGTCATCGTGAGCATGGTGGGACTCCTCGTGGGTTTCTGGGCTCCCGGGCGGTGCCATCCACCGCCACATCGGGGCAGCTCAAGGCCCCTCCAGCCCCCACGGTGCCCGCTGCCGAGGCGTCCGTCAAATAGAGCGATGTCAGCGCGACACGAGGCATGACGGCCCGCTGGGCGGGTATCGGTGCCGGTTGGGCCTCGTGCGCACCGACCCGCCTCGTGCGCCGCTCAGGCCGGGGGCCGGGGCGGCAACGCGGCTGCGGGGTCGCCGCGTTCGATGAGCGCGGCGATGTCGGCGTCGCGCAGGCCGCGTAGCGCGAGCACCCGGGTACCCCACCGGTGCAGCCGGCACGGGTGCGGGCTGGCGTCGTTGCGGCAGACCGTTCCCCCGGACCAGCGTCGGGGTGCGTGCACCACGACAGCCCGCACGGCGAACTGGGCATCCTCGGCGGTCACGTACGGCGGCAGCGGAATATCCCGCAGCCCCACCCCGGGCCGCTCGCCGGTGGGCGGGGCGGGACGGACGGTACTGCTGCTGCTGTTCATCGGCCTGGCCTCCACACAGGACAGTCGAACACGGACAGCAGGACGTTACGACCCGGTGGACCCGCGGTGACGGACAAACTGTCCCGGGTGCGCTCAGCCGGTCGCGGCCTGTGCCCGCAGCGCCGCAGCCGTCCGGCCGGGGTCGTAGCCGGGGCCCACCCCGTCGAAGATGATCGCCGAGGCGTCGATGTGCCGCGTCCGCAGCGGCAGGATCTCCTGGTACGCCGGCGAGTCGTACCAGGCGTGGGCCTGCTGCCGATCGGGGAACTCGAGGATGACCACGCTGCCCGGCCACTCCCCCTCGCGTACGTCCACCTCCGGACCGTGCACCACGAACCGGCCGCCGAAGGGCTCCAGGGTGGCCTGGATCCGCTCCAGGTAGGTCAGAATGTCCTCGTTGACCTGCGGGTTGCGCAGGTGCGCCAAGGCGAAAGCGGGCATCGTTCGTCCTCCCCGGTCGTCTCGTCAAGCACGTTCGAGCAGTACCACCGGGATGTCCCGGTCGGTCTTCGCCTGGTAGTCGTCGTAGGCCGGCCAGACGGCGGTCATCACCGGCCACAGCCGCGCCTTCTCCTCGGGCGTGGCCGGGCGCGCCCGCGCGGTGAACCGGTCGGCACCGACCTGCACCTCGACCCGCGGCTCGGCCAGCAGGTTGAGATACCAGGCCGGGTGCTGCGGAGCCCCACCCTGGGAGGCGACCACCGCGTACGCGTCGCCGGACCGGCCGTAGATCAAGGCGGTACGCCGCAACGCGCCACTGCGCCGCCCACGGGTGGTCAGCAGCAGCGTGAAGACGCCCGGTCGCCACTCGTGCCCCTCGGCACCGTCGGTCTCGACATAGCGGTTGATGTGCTCGGCCACCCAGTTCGTGGGGCTGTCCAGCACCCGTTCGCCCGTGGTCATGCGGTCCTCCCGGTGGTGTGGGACGGTCGCCGACCAGGCTACTGCCGAAGTGGGCCGCCGGCCGGGCAACGACCGGCCGGCGGCCCCGCTCAACCGAGCGCCGCGGTGAGCCGGGCGATCTGTGCGGCCTCCGTGAGCGTGCTGCCCTGGCCACGGACGTACCGCACGGTGCAGAAGAGCGTCACCCGGTAGCCGCCCACGATCGCCGCCACGGTGGTGCCGTCGCAGTCCGGGCCGCCGGAGAGTCTCATCGTCACCAGTTCCCGGGCCTCGGCCGCGGCGTCGGTGAGATTGCTGCCGAAGCCGTTGGTGTAGGACCCCGGGCAGTAGATCTGCACGTCGAACCCGCCCACCAGCGAGTCGACGAGCGAGCCCCGGCAGCTCACGCCGTAGGTGAGATAGAGCTGGTAGAGACGCAGCGCCTCCAGGTTCGCGTCGCTGAGCGTACGGCCGAAGCCGTGGATGTAACCCGCGTCGCCGCAGCGGATGATGACTCGGTAGCCGCCCACGATCGCCTGGGACGACGAGGTCGAGCAACTGGCGGCCGCCGTGGCCGGCCCCACCGGGACCACCACCGCGACCAGGGTCAGCACGGCCGCGACGAGCGCGGCCCGAAGGGTACGGAACATCGATGCGATCCTCCTGGTCCGGGACGAACGGTCACCGTCGTTCAGCTCAGCACCCGTCCATTAGAAGCAGCCTTCATCGACACAAAAAGCTGATTGCGCATAGACGACAGAGAATGGATCGGACGGTGGCGCGGGCGGTCAGTCGCGGATGTCGAACCCGAGGGCCCGGGCCAGGGTCGCCGCCTGCATCAGGTCGATGACCGCTCCCTTCCGGTGCACCGAGGCCGGGTCCAGTCCGGCCAGGTCACTGCCGCGCAGGTCCGCACCGGTCAGCCGCGCCCCGCGCCACTGCACGTCGGACAGGTCGCACCCGGTCAGCGCCGCGCCGGACAGGTCGGCACCGGACAGGTCGGTCTCGCGCATCCGTACCCCGGTGAACCGCGCGCCGCGCAGGTCGCCGCCGGCCAGGGTGAGGAACGACCAGTCGCCCCCGGTCACGGTCAACGGCCGCAGGTCGCAGCGGTCGAAGGTGCTGCCCAGCAACTTGCAGCCGGTGAACTCCGCCTCGAACAGGTTGCACCGGGTGAAGACGCACCGGGTGAATGCCGAGTCGACGTGCCGGGAGACGTTGAAGGTCACGTCGCCGAAGGTGCAGCCCGTGAAGACCGCGCCCTGGCTGGTCGCCTCGGTCAGATCCACCCGGTGGAAGGTGCAGTTGACGAAGTGCCGGTCGGCCAGGTCCTCGGCGTACCAGTCCTCATCGTGGAAGGTGACGTCCTCGGTCGGCTCCGGCATGACAGCAGGCTAGCCAGTGACCCCGACAACAGAGCTTCCGCGCCTCGCGTACCGGCCGGTAGGTTGCCTGGGGTGAGCATCACAACCAGCATCGAGGCGGGACAGGTCGGATTCGACCCGGCGCGGCTGGCCCGCATCGACGAACACTTCGCCGGCTACGTCGACGCGGGGCGGCTCGCCGGTTGGCAGGCGGTGGTCACCCGGCGCGGCGAGATCGCGCACAGCTCGACGTACGGGCTGCGGGACCGCGAGGCGGGCACGCCGGTGGAGCCGGACACCCTCTGGCGGATCTACTCGATGACCAAGCCGATCACCTCGGTCGCGGCGATGATGCTGTGGGAGGAGGGTCGCTTCGAGCTGACCGACGAGGTCGGCCGCTGGCTGCCCGAGTTCGCCGACATGCGGGTCTACTCGAAGGGGTCGACCCTCAAGCCGTACACCGTGCCGGCGGTCGAACCGATCCGGATCTGGCACCTGCTCACCCACACCGCCGGCCTGACCTACGGCTTCATGCAGACGTCGGTGGTCGACGGGCTGTACCGGGCCGCCGGCTACGACCTCTACCCGCCGGCCGAGGTCGACCTGGCCGAGGCGTGCCGGGTCTTCGGTGAGCTGCCGCTGCTGTTCCAGCCCGGCACCGCCTGGGGCTACTCGGTCGCCACCGACGTGCTCGGCCGGCTGATCGAGGTGGTCTCCGGGCAGAGCCTGGACACCTTCCTGACCGAACGGATCCTGCGTCCGCTGGACATGGGCGACACCCGCTGGCACGTCGACGGCGCGGACGCCGAGCGGCTGGCCGCGCTGTACGTCCCGGATCCGGCGTCCGGTCGCGCGGTGCGGTACGACGCACTCGGCGCGCTGGCGTACGAGAAGCCGGCGCTGCTCTCCGGCGGCGGTGGACTGATCTCCTCGGCCGCCGATTACCACCGCTTCACCCAACTGCTGCTGCGCGGCGGTGAGCTGGACGGCACGCGGCTGCTCGGTCCCCGGACGGTGCGCTTCATGACGCGCAACCACCTGCCCGGCGGCCAGGACCTGGGCACCCTGTCCACCGGTGGGTTCGCCGAGACCAATCTCGACGGCGTCGGATTCGGGCTCGGCTTCGCGGTCATCGACGACCCGGTGCCGAGCCGGGTGCCGAGCAGCGTCGGCGAGTACTACTGGGGCGGCGTGGCCAGCACCGCGTTCTGGGTCGACCCGGTCGAGGAGATCACCGCCATGTTCTTCACCCAGCTGATGCCGTCGAGCACCTGGCCGCTCCGCCCGCAACTGCGCCAGCTGGTCTACTCGGCACTCGTCGACTGAGCCGTTCCGCCGACGCCCACCCGACCGAATCCCTAGCCTGGGAGGCGTGGTCAACATCGTCGTGTTCGGCGCGGGTGGCACCGCCGGTTCGCGGATCGTCCGGGAGGCGTTCGACCGGGGGCATCGGGTGGTGGCAGCGGTGCGTCGTCCCGAGGCGGACGCGCCGTACCTGCCGGCCGGGGTTCGGGTCGTGACCGGGGACGCGACAAGCGTGCGTAGCGTGCGGGAGCTGGCCCCGGAGGCGGACGCGCTGGTCGTGGCGATCGGCGGCGGTGACCGTACGCTGTGGCCCGACGCGGCGCGAACCGTGCTCGACGCATTGCGGGGGATGCCGGCGGCGCCCCGGGTCATCCACGTCGGCGGGGGTGCCACCCTGCTCGACCCGGCCGGCACGCCACTGCTGGACGACCCGGACTTCCCCGACGAGTACCGCGACGCCGCGCTGGGCCAGGCGGAGGCCCTCGACGTCTACCGCTCCTCGGCCGACGGGGTGACCTGGACGTACGTCTGCCCACCACCGCTGGAGTTCCATCCGGGCGAGCGCACCGGCCGGTACCGCACCGGCACGGACCAGCCGGTAGCCGACGCGGCGGGCCGAAGCGTGCTCAGCTACGAGGACCTGGCGGTCGCGGTGGTCGACGAGATCGAGAACGGCCGCTTCCGGAACATGCGGTTCACCGCCGCGTACTGAGCACGATCACGGCAAATCTGATCTTGAGTGACGGCGACCCGCCGGATAGATTCGAGTCTCTGTGACCCGGACGTCACACCCCTGACGCGCGGGTCGGACCTCGAATCAGGAGGGCGCCGTCTTGGCCTCGCTCGACGACACCGTGACACCCCCGCACGCATCGTCCCGCTCCACCGGATCAGGATCGCTCGACCGGCGACGGATGTTGACCGTCGCGCTCGGCGGCGCCGCCGCCGTGGCGCTGCCCGCCCCCGCCTGGGCGGTCACCGACCGGCGTCCGGGCGCGCACCGCCCCCCGACCCTCACCCCGTCCGACCGGATCGTCGTCGCCCAGCTGTCGGCGAAGCGTGCCCTGCAACACCTGAAGGTGCTCTCCGAGGACATCGGCCCACGCATCGGCGGCACCGACTCGGAGCGCCGGGCGGCGCACTACATCGCCGGCCAGCTCGACCGGCTGCGCTACGACACCACGCTGCAACCCTTCCCGGTCGCCGACAAGTTCCTCGCCCAGCTCAGCGCACCGTCCGGGCTGCCACGGGACCTGAACTGGCAGGTCGGCGCGAGCGGGCAGGCCGCGCTGGACACCCGGGTCACCGCACCGGTGGTCGATGTCGGCGCGGGTGCGCCCGGCGACTACCCGGCCGACGTCAGCGGCCGGATCGTGCTCGTGGACTATGTCGCGGCCCAGCGCGAGCAGCTCGCCGCCACCGCCGTCGCGGCCGGTGCGGCAGCCGTGGTCTTCCTGCCGGCCGACCTGGTGGAGCCCCGTCGCGCGTCGGCGTTCTCCCCCACGCTGCCCGGCTCCGCCACCACGCCGCTGCCGATTCCGGTGGTCGGGGTGGCCCAGGCGCAGAAGCACCGGCTGCGCGCGTTGCTGGCCGCCGGGCCGCTCACCCTGACCATCGTCACCACCGCCCACCGGGGACTGACCTCGCACAACGTGCTGGCCGAGCGGCGCGGTCGGGCGGGCCGCGATGCGCCGGTGGTCATGGTCAGCGCCCACTACGACTCGGTCATCGGCGCGCCGGGTGCCAACGACGACGGCTCGGGCACCGTGCTCTGCCTGGAACTGGCCCGGGTGCTGAGGGCGGTGCCGATGAACGCCACCGTGCGCTTCGCCCTGTGGGGCTCGGAGGAACAGGGGCTGATCGGCTCCCGCTACTACGTGGCCCAGCTGCCGCAGCCCGAGCGGGACCGGATCCTCGCCGTCTACCAGAACGACATGGTCGCCACCAGTTGGGACCCGGCGACCCGGTACTGGCTGTTGTCGTTCACCGGCGAGAGCAACCGGGCCACCGACGAGGTCGCGGCCGCCGCCCGGCGGCTCGGCTACGAACCGCGGATCTCGCCGGTCACCCAACGCGGCGCCAGCGACCACCAGTCGTTCCAGGAGGTCGGCATCGCCAGCGCGAACTTCTCCTGGCGCGGCGAGGAGTCTCCGGCGCTGCTCGAACCGCCGTACCACAGTCCCGAGGACACCATCGCCAAGAACATCAGCCTGGAACGGCTCCAGGTGTCGATGGAACTGATCGGCTGCGCCGCGTACGCGACGGCTCGGTGCTGAACCCCGGTGGGGCGCGGCGCCACGCCGCGCCCCACCGCGGGATCAGTCGGCCAGTCGGGCCGGAAAGCCGCCGGTGGCGATCGGGCCCCACCCGGTGACGGTGATCCTGATCAACGACTTGCCCTGCCGCCGCATCGCCTCCCGGTACTCGTCCCAGTCCGGATGCTCGCCGGAGATGCTGCGGAAGTACTCCACCAGCGGTTCGAGGGCCTCGGGCAGGTCGAGCACCTCGGCGGTGCCGTCGACCTGCACCCACGGACCGTTCCAGTCGTCGGAGAGCACACAGGCCGACACCCGGGGGTCGCGGCGGATGTTGGCGACCTTCGCGCGTTCCGGATAGGTGGAGATCACTAGCCGGCCCTGCGCGTCCACCCCGGCCGAGACCGGCGAGGACTGTGGGCGGCCGTCGGCGCGGGTGGTCAGCAACACCACCCGGTGCCGGGGGCGGAGAAACTCAAGCAGTGCGTCCCGGTCGACCCGGGTGTTACGCGCGATCATGCGTGCCATCGCTCGTTTCTACCAGCACTCAGGCGTGCTGACCGGCGGACGGCTGGCTGGGTACCCGAGGTCGCAGCGACGGCCGCCAGGCCCGGCCGTTGGCGTAGATGATCCGGAAACCCAGGTACGACGCGAGCGGCGCCCAGTGCGCCGAGCCCATCCGCAGCTCGGCGGCGTTGTGGCGGCGGCCGTTGGCGAGCACGTCGAGCAGCACGGTCTCGAACGCCGCCGACTCGACCCAGTCCACCTCCCGGGTGAAGCCGCAGATCAACGCGGCGCCGGTGACGGCGAGGAAGTCCCGCAGCACCGGCTCGGGGGCGCGTAGCACCGAACAGCTGCCGAAGTAGAGGCGTCGCCCCTCGCAGCGTCCGGCCATCAGCTCAGCCACCTCGGTGAGTTCCACCGAGTGCCAGTCGGTGAGGCACAACCGGTTCGGCTCGCCGTGCATGGCGAAGAAGCCGAGCCGGTGGTCGGCGTACTGCTTCAGCAGCCAGCGGTCGATGAAGTAGAACAGCTCGTCGCGGGTGGCCGCGTCCTTGTGGATGAAGCGGACCTTGCCCAGCCGTTCGAGCAGTTCCAGGGTGGGCAGCACGGATCCGCGCTCGTTGAGATCCCGGTGCCACTGGCCCTCGACACAGAAGATGCCCCCACGCGCCACGCCCACCTCCCTCGCCGCCGGCGCTGACGTTACCGGGCCGGTTGACCCGGTGAACATCACCCTCCGTGGCACCGGCTGCGACCTTCCGCACGGAAATGGCTGCTCTACGGCTGCTCACCACCGGATGCCGGTTTCGGAAACGCGCCTAATTCACAGGCAATGCCCAGGTAAGGCGAATTACGAGGACAATTCTCGTTTATTCCATCCAATCGGCTGCTCCGGTGCGAGGGTGGATCCACGGGACAGCCCGGTCGAAGTCCCGGATGCCATCCCATTCACTCTCCTATCGGGAGGACTTCTGTGCGCGTACACACCTTGAAACGGGCAGTCGTCGCCCTCGCTCTGGCCCTGCCGGGCGCCGCGATCGCCTCGGTGGTCGCCGCGCCAGCGGCCCATGCCGACGGCTGCTACACCTGGAACCGCAACCTCTACCAGGGGCGTTCCGGCAGCGACGTGCGCGAGCTGCAACTACGGATAGCCGGCTGGGCCGGCAACAACAACGTCGTGGAACTCGACGGTCGGTTCGGCCCGAAGACCGCCGCCGCGGTTCGCCGCTTCCAGTCCGCGTACGGCCTCAAGGTCGACGGGGTCGCCGGGCCACAGACCTACCGGAAGCTGTACCAACTCCAGGACGACAACTGCACGCCCCGGCACTTCAGCTACACCGAGATGGACGACGGCTGCGGCGGCAGCGGGTGGGACGGTGGCCCGCTGAGCACCGGGCAGACCCGGCAGAACGCGCTGCGCACCATGTGGAAGCTGGAGGCGCTGCGCAAGAGCCTCGGCGACCAACCGCTGATCGTGACCAGCGGGTTCCGCAGCCGCACCTGCAACAACCGGGTGGGTGGGGCGTCGGACAGCCAGCACCTCTACGGCAACGCCGCCGACCTCATCTCCCGGGACAGGTCGCTGTGCCAGATCGCCCGCCAGGCGCGCAACCACGGCTTCAGCGGCATCATCGGGCCCGGCGTGTCCGGCCACAACACCCACGTCCACGTGGACTCGCGGCGGGAGAACAACCAGGACCGCAGCGCGAACAACACCTACTGGGCGGCACCCAGCTGCGGAATCCCCGCCGGGAACCGCTGATCGCACGGCGCATCGCGACGCCGGCCCGGGCGCGGGCGGGGAATGACCGCGCGCTCCGGGCCGGCGTCGTACCGCCGGCGGGCGAGCCCGCTCAGCTCGCCCGCGGCCAGCGCGGCGCGGTGGCGGGGGGTGCCACCGGCCGGCCGGAGCCGGGCGTCCGGACGCCACCGCGCGCGACCGGGGCGGCCACCCGGGGCGCGGGACCCCGAGCCGGGTAACCGGGGACGCGGTCGGGTCGCGCCGGATGACCGGCGGCCCGCGGCGGGTAACCGGCGGCCCGGTCGGTGCCCGCCGGACGCGCGGCGGGAGTACGTCCCGCCGACGGCCCGTTGATCAGGAACGGGAACGGCACGTGCACGAACGGATTGCCGTGCCGGATCAGGGCGTCGAGCTGTCGCTCGTTGAGCCCGTGGTTCAGCAGCACCTTCCGACCCCAACGATGCAGCCGGCAGGGGAACCGGGCACCGTCGTTGCGGCACAGCGCCCCGGTCGGCCACTCCTCGGCCGCGTGCACGACCACCGCCCGGACGGCCAGCCGGACGTCCTCGGGGGTCAACGGCGTCGGGACCGGCAACTCGCCCAGAATCTGATCGATGGGATCCGTCGACTGCTCATCAACTCGCACGGCAGACCTCCCGCAGCTCCGGTAGCGGTGCGCTTGAGCACCGCACCTCGAGCAGTGGTACGGCCACCGCGACGGGATGGTTCAAACGTTTTCAGACCAGCCCGGCGTCGTGGACGAGCAGGGCCACCTGCACCCGGTTGTTGAGTCCGAGCCGGGTCAGCAGCCGGGAGACGTACGCCTTGACGGTGGCCACGCTCATGAACAGCTCGGCGGCGATCTCGGCGTTGGTGCGCCCCCGACCGAGCGCCACGGCGACGGCGCGTTCCCGCTCGGTCAGGTCCTCGATCAGCCGGGCGGCCCGGTCCCGCCGTGGGTCGGCCGCCGGTCCGGCCGTGACGTGTTCGATCAGGGTCCGGGTGACCGTCGGCGACAGCGTCGCCTCGCCGGCCGCCACCCGGCGCACCGCCCGCACGATCTCCACCGGCGGGGTGTCCTTCAGCAGAAAGCCGCCGGCACCGGCGCGCAGCGCCCGCAGCACGTGCTCGTCGGCGTCGAACGTGGTCAGCACGAGCACCTCCGGCGGGTGGGGCAGCCCACGCAGCGCCTCGGTGGCGGCCAGCCCGTCCAACCGGGGCATCCGGATGTCCATCAGCACCACGTCCGGCCGGCACGCGGCGACGGCCTGGACGACCTCACTGCCGTCGGCCGCCTCGCCGACCACCTTCAGGTCGGGCGTACCACCGAGGATCATCGACAGCCCGGCGCGTACCAGCGCGTCGTCGTCCACGATCAGGATCCGCACTGTCTGCCCGCCGCCGGCAGCGGGCGCGTCGGCGGCAGCCGCCGACGCCGCGCCATCGCCCTCGGCGGCCGGCCCCGGGCCGGTCACGTCGCCGGCCACGGCAGCCACGCGGCCAACCGGAAGTCGCCCCGCTCGTCGCAGCCGTGCTCCAGCCGGCCGCCGGCCAGACTGACCCGCTCGGCGATGCCGACCAGGCCGGTGCCGGTGCCGGGGATGGTCGTCCGGGGCACCTCGCCCACCGGCCTGCGGTTGCGGATCTCCACCCGCAGCCCGTCACCCGGCGCCCCGTCGAGGCCGACGGTGACGGCGGCACCGTGGGCGTGCTTGCGGGCGTTGGTGAGCCCCTCCTGCACGATGCGGTAGGCGCTGCGCCCCACGGCCTCCGGTAGCCGGTCCGGCACGGCGACCTGTTCCCGCAGGTCGACGCGAGTTCCGGCGGCCCGGGACTCGGCGATCAGGGCGGGCAGGTCGTCGAGGGTCGGCTGGGGGCGTTCCGGGTCGTCGGGCAGCGCGGTCTCGGCGCGCAGCACGCCGATCACCGCGCGCAGGTCCTGAAGGGCGGCGTGTGCGCTGTCCCGGATCACCCCGGCCGCCCGGGCCACCTCCGGCGCAGGCGCGTCGGGGCGGAACTCCAGCGCCCCGGCGTGCAGGCTGAGCAGGGAGATCCGGTGGGCGAGCACGTCGTGCATCTCCCGGGCGATGCGGGTGCGCTCCAACTGCCGGGCCTGTGCGACCCGTAGCTGCTGCTCGGCCTCGGCCCGCTCGGCGCGCTCCCGCAACGACAGCACCAGTTGCCGGCGCGCCCGCACGAACATGCCCCAGGCCAGCACCAGCAGGGTGATCACCCCTCCCCAGAGGGTGGATATCCAGTACGAGCCGGAGGGGTCGGGACGCAGCAGGGCGAAGAGGAAATTGGTGACGAGCCCGGCACTGGTGACGGCCAGGGCGACTGCCGTCCGACGGTGCACCACCACCGTGAAGTAGATGATCACCAGGGCGATGCTGGAGGCGACGGAGAACATCGCCAACGGCAGCGTCGCCATGGCCACCCCCACCGGCCAGCGACGCCGCAACCAGAGTGCGGCCGTGCAGACCTGGCCGAAGAACGCGTCCGTGACGATCATCCAGTCGTGGGGCAACCGGTCGGCGAACGTCGGGTTCGGGGAGGCGGCGTCGAAGGTGGCCAGCACCACCCAGGCCAGAGAGATCAGGAAGGCGAGGCTGTCGACCAGCCAGTCGCGGGCGGTGCGCCGGGCACGGAGCGGCGCGGCGCCGAGCGACCCGGGCAGCAGACCCGGGTGCTCCAGTACGACGGCGCTGCTCACAGGCGCAATGGTAGGCAGCCGATCGGGCACCGGACCAGCTACCAAAGTCGAGACCTCGGCGTCGACCTTGGTCTGCGCGGACCAGACCGATGGCCGCTGCGGACGACCGACCGGCTCGGACAGGCTGGCAGCCATGATCGCCGTACACCAGCTCACCAAACGGTACGGGCGGCACACCGCCGTCGAGGACGTGTCGTTCCACTGCGAACCGGGCACCGTCACCGGCTTCCTGGGTCCGAACGGGGCCGGCAAGTCCACCACCATGCGCATGATCTGCGGGCTCACCCCACCGACCGCCGGTGCCGCCACCGTCGACGGTCGGCCGTACCGGCAACTGCCCAACCCGGGCCGTACGGTCGGGGTGCTGCTGGACGCCTCCGCCCAGCACGCCGGGCGGACCGGCCGGGAGGCACTGGCCGTGGCGGCGGCGACGATGGGCGTCGACCGGCGCCGGGTCGGCGAGCTGCTCGACCGCGTGGGGCTGGGCCCGACCGCCGCCCGACGCCGGGTGCGGGCGTACTCGCTGGGCATGCGCCAGCGGCTTGGCCTGGCACACGCGCTGCTCGGCGACCCCCGGGTGCTCGTCCTGGACGAGCCGGCCAACGGCCTCGACCCGGAAGGCATCTTCTGGATGCGCGGCCTGCTCCGGGACTTCGCCGACCGGGGCGGCACCGTGCTGCTCTCCTCCCACCTGCTGCGCGAGGTGGAGGCCGTCGCGGACCGGCTGGTGGTCATCGGGAGTGGCCGGATCGTGGCCCAGGGCGGCAAGGACGAGCTGCTGGCCGGTGCCGGCACCGTGGTGCGGGCCCGCGACGGCGCGGCGTTGCGGGCCGCGCTGCGGCGGGCCGGCCTGACGGTCAGCGAGGGCTCCGAGGGCCTGCTGGTCGGCGCCGACACCGACACGGTCGGCGAGATCGCCCGGACCGCCGGGGTCGCCCTCAGTGAGCTACGTCCGGCCGGCGGCGGTGGCCTGGAACAGCTGTTCCTCACCCTGACCGCCACCGCACCGGGCCCCGTCCCGCACTCCACCACCAGCACCGAACCGACCGGGGAGGTCGTCCGATGACCACCGTCAGCACCGCACCAGAGGTTGTCCCGGGTCACCGCTCGGCCGAACACCTACCGTCGCTGGCCCGGCTGACCGCCGTGGAGCTGCGCAAACTCGTCGACACCCGGGCCGGCCGCTGGTTGCTGATCACCATCGGTCTGGTCAGCGCCGTGATCGTCGCGCTCCTCCTGGTGTACGCCGAAGCGCCGGAACAGAACTTCGCGGTCTTCTTCACCACCGCCCTGCTGCCGGTCGGGGTACTGCTGCCGGTGCTCGGCATCCTGTCGATCACCAGTGAGTGGTCCCAGCGCACCGCGCTCACCACGTTCGCCCTGGTGCCGCGCCGGGAACGGGTGATCACCGCCAAGCTCGTCGCGGTGGTGCTGGCGGCGCTCGGGGCGGTGCTGAGCAGCCTGGCGTTCGCCGCCGTCGGCACGGCGATCGCCGGTGCCACGGGTGGCGCGGGCACCTGGCGGATCGAGGGAGCGCTGGTGGCGCACGCCGTGGTGTTCCAGGTGGCGAGCGTGCTGATGGGTGCGGGGTTCGGGCTGCTGCTGCTGAACACTCCGCTGGCCATTGTGAGCTACCTGGTGCTGCCGATCATCTGGTCGATCGTGGGAGAACTGGTCCGGCCGCTGAACCGCGCGGCCGAGTGGTTGGACACCGGGCGGACCATGGAACCGCTGTTCACGGCCGAGGTGACAGCCGGGCAGTGGCAGCGACTGGCGGTGTCACTGGTGCTGTGGTTGGTTGTGCCGGTGGTAGCCGGTACGGTCCGCACCATGCGGCGGGAGGTGGCGTGAGGGCGTACGGGTCGCCGACCGTGGTGAGCGGTGGCATCACCGAGCTGGTCGTGCTCTGGGGCGGGATCCCGTTGGTCGGCGGCGCGCTGGGTGGGTTGGTGGTGGCCGGGTCCGGCTGGGTGGCCGACCTGCCCTGGGCTCCGGTGCAGGGCCTGTTCCGAGCGCTCGACGGCCTGCCCGACACGTACTCGCTACCCGGTGGGGTGGGTGTCGGGATCCTGGTCGGGCTGGTGATCGCCGCCATCGGCACCGCCGAGCGGGTACGGGTGACCGTGTCCGGTGCCGAGGTCCGGCTGCGGGAAGGCAGCTCCGAACGGGAGATCGACCGGCGCGACACCCGGGCTGTCTACCTGGACGGCAAGCACCTGGTGCTGCTCGACGCGGACGACGCCGAGCTGGCCCGCCAGTCGGTCGACCTGCCGGCGAGGGAGCTGGCCGAAGCCTTCCGGGAGCACGGTTGGCCGTGGGCGGAGGCTGATCCGCACCGCGCGGCGTACCGGCTCTGGGTGCCCGACCTGCCCGGTTTGCCGGCGGGCGCGAACGCGCTGCTGCGCGCACGGCAGGAGGCGTTGAAGCACGACCGGGGCGGCGAGGCCAGGGAGCTGCGCGCCGAACTGTCCCGCTACGGCGTGGTGGTCCGCGACGACGGCAAACGACAACACTTCCGGCTGACCCGCCGAGCCGCACTGCCCGACTGACCGGGGCGGGCCGGACCCCGAGACCAGGTCCGGCCCGCCTGGCGCATGGTCGCCTACCTCCAGTGGTGGCCGTGGCCGTACTTGTGGCCATGACCGTGTTTGTGGCCGTGCCTGCCCTTGCCGGGCGTCGTCACGCCGTTCACCTTCGAGGTGTCGTACGCGAACGTGATCACGGCGGTGGCGATGGCGTCGGCGTTGACGTCGAGCGCGAAGACGTTCACGTTGCCCTGGAGCCGGTACTTCTTGCCCAACGCCTGGTAGATCGCCGCGTCAGCGCCGTCGGCGACCGGCGTGCGGCTGTCGCAGGCCTGGTGGTAGCAGGGGTCGTAGGAGACATCGGCCAGCCCGCCGAAGAGCGCGACCTCGGCCTCCGTCTTGACGCCCTCGGCACCGGTGAACAGGCCACCGGCCGGGATGTCGACACCGGCGGCGATGAACGGGCCGTAGTCCGAGCGACCGGTGAAGTCGGACGGCACGGTGGGCAACTTGCGGGAAGCGAAGAACTTCTCGAACACCTTCTCGATCTCCGCCGAACCTTCCGGACCCGGGCCGGAGCCCTGCTGGGCGGAGTCGTCGCCGTCGTACACCCCGAAGACGTAGTTCGGCGAACCGACCATGTCGAAGTTCAGGTAGAGGGCGATGTCGGCGACCTGCTGCTCGGTCAGGCTGTCCACGTAGTACTGCGAACCGACGAGGCCCGCCTCCTCCGCGCCCCACCAGGCGAAGCGGACAGCGTTCTTCGGCTTCACCTTGGCCATCTGCAGCGCCACCTCGAGCAGCGCCGCGCTGCCGGTGCCGTTGTCGTTGTAGCCCGGACCGGCCGGATCCGAGTCGAGGTGCGCTCCGGCCATGACCACGTTGTCGGTGCGCCCGTGCCGGGTCTGCGCGAAGACGTTCTCGGTACTGCGGATCTCCGACGTGGTGTCGGCCTCGATCCGTACCACCAGGCCGGCGGTGGCGGCGAACTGCTCACCGGTGTAGTAGGACACCGAGACGGTGGGGATGCCCACGGGTGCGCTGAGGGTGCCGGCGAACAGGTCGTAGCGGTCCGCGTTGGCCTCCGGCGTACCGTTGCCCTGGTTCATGATGATCGCGCCGATGGCGCCTGCCGCCTCCGCGTTCGCGGCCTTGACACCGAACCCGCAGGTGCCCCGCTGCATCAGCGCGACCTTGCCGGCCACGTCGACGGCGTCGAAGTCGCTGGCCTCACAGCCGGAGGACGAGGCGCGTGGTGGGTCGAGGGCGAGGTCGACCGGAACGACCGCCGCCTCCGCGATGCCCGCACCGGAGTAGTCCATCAGCTCGTAGTCGACGCCTTCGGTGTACGTGGCCGGGCTCGGTGTCACCTGGGCGAACGACGAGCCGAACTCCTCGTAGAACGCGAAGTCGAACTGCTGCCGGGTCACCTGGTAACCGGCCTTCTTCAACAGCTTGGCCACGTAGTCGGCGCTGGCGTCGTAGCCAGGGGTGCCGGAGGCGCGGGTGCCGGCGTTGGCGTCGGCGATGGCCTGGAACCTGTCGAGGTGCTTGAGCACCCCCTTGACCGTCACCGCCTTGGTCAACTTCTTGGCCGAGTTGTTGTTCGGGCTGGCCAGCGCCGGGCTTACCAGCGCGGTCGTGCCCAGGAGGGTGCCGGCCGCGATGGTGGCGAGCACTTTCCTGCCGGAGAAAGGCACCACGATGTGCCACGTCCTTCCTCTATGGATGTCCGGCTCCCCTACCCCCGTGCGCCGGACGTCCCGCCATCCTGATATATCTCGATGCCGTCGCACAGCGCCTGATCAGCCGGTACGCATCGACGTTCGGCCGCTACACCGATCGACGCGCACCCGCACCGCACCGCACCGCTCAGCGCACCAGGGCGACGGCGAGCGCCATGGCGACGACAAATGAGCCGGCCGTCGCCGCCACCCGCAGCCAGGGCCGCGTCGCCCCGTTGACCGGTAGGCCTCGCCAGCGTTGGACGGCCAGGGCCAGCCCGACGCCGGAGGCCACCAGCCCGAGCGGCCAGAGCCATCCGGGCACGGCCGACCAGTCACCGAGCTGGTGACCAAGAGCCGGGTAGACGATCGCCCAGACACCTCCCGACAGCACGGTGAGCCGGTCCGCCGCGGGGCGCAGCGCGGTGCCGATCAGTGAAAGGCCACCGATGAAGGTGAACAGCAGACCGATCCCGACTCCGATCCAGGTCGGCCGAGCCGGCGAGGCGGTGCCGGCCTCCTCACGGGGCACCCCGAGCAGCCGCAACCCGACGGGTTCCACTCCCCTGTCGGTGTTGCCGAGCACCACCACACCCCGCCCGGTGGCCCGGTCGAAGCCGACGTACGAGTAGAAGCCACCTGTGGCACCGTTGTGCCAGGTGATCTCCCGGTCGCCGTAGCGGGTGGTGAGCCAGCCGTACCCGATGCGGGTGCCGTCGGTGTGGTCGAAGCGCGGGTCGCGGGCATCGGCGCCGGGTGCGGTACCTGCGGCCGTGGCCGCGACGAGTCGCGCCAGGTCCTCCGCTGTGGACCAGTAACCCAGGCCTGCGGGGGCGTATCCGGTGCCGATCCACGGGTCGGGTGTGCGACCACTGCCGAGAGTGCCCTCCGCCCGCTCGGCGGGCAGCGCGTGCGCGCTGGTGACTCGGATGGTCGCGGTCATGCCCAGCGGGGTCAGCAGTTCCCGGTCGAGCAGCTCGGGATAGCCGGTGCCGGCGTCGGCCGCGAGAGCCTGGCCGAGCAGCGCCATGCCGAGATTCGAGTAGTGGACCTCGCCCCGGCCGTCGCCGGGTGTCTGGTCGTTCGCGGCGGCGCGGACCCGGTCGACGTCCTGCCCGGCGTACGGGTTGCCGGCCGCGTAGTTGGCCCAGATCGTGCGAGCCCAGTCGGTGACCGAGCTGAGCACGATCCGGGGCAGCCCGGCGCGGTGGCTGGCCAGCTCGGCCAGGGTCACCTCCCGGGCGGCACCGGTGATCGCCGGCCAGGTCGCGCCGAGAGTGTCGTCGGGGCGTACCGCCCCGACGCTGACCTGGTGGGCCAGCAGCATGCCGGTGAGCACCTTGGGCACCGATCCGGTCTCGAACGGCGTGTCCGGCCGGACCGGGTTGCCGGCGCGGTCCCGGTCACCGAGGCCGGCGGTGCGGATCCGCCCTCCGTCGATCAGGGCGACGGCGAGGCCACGGTAGCCGGCGGGGTCGGCCACGGCCGCCCGGGCGGCGGCGGCCACGTCGGCGTCGCCGGTCGTCTGGGCGGTCAGCCGGGGTTGCCGGGGCATGAGGCCGAGCCCGGCCAGACCGGCGACCATGCCGGCGACCAGGGCGATGACGGAGGTCTTGCGCATGACGTGCTCCTTCCGTGCCCTGCCGGATCGACGCGGGGCAGTCGTGCCGGCCACGGTGGTGGTCTCCTGCCGCGACGGTCGGTGGTGGTCAACGACCGGCGGCGGTGAGGATGGCCAGCAGCGGCACCACCCGCTCGGCGGGGATGGCGTACCGGCCCCGGCCGGCGCTGCGCAGCCAGCCGGCGGCGGTGAGCTGGCGCAGGTGGTGGTGCAGCTGGCCGGTGGTGCCCAGGTCCTCGATCCCGGCCAGCTCGGCGGTGCCCTGCCGGCCGCCGAGGATCTCCCGCAGCAGCCGCAGGCGTACCGGGTGGGCCAGCGCCGACAGGACGACCGGCAGGTCGGCCCAGTCGTCGGCCAGCAGGTCCTCGACGCCCCGCCCGTACTGCCAGTCGTAATGCTGCCCGCCGACCCGGACCGTGCCGGTGTAGAGCACGGCGCCGGCACCGTCGGTGGGCAGTCGCTGCTTGAGCCCGTCGAGCGCCCAGAAGACCCCCTCCGGCGGCGGAGCCGGACCCGCACCGCCGCCGAGCCGCTCGATCAGCTCGGCGACCTGAGTCTCCAGCGCCGCCAACCGTTCCTCCACGTCCGCCATAGCTCGAGAGTACGAACTTACGTACTTACGTGCAAGCCGAGGATGATCGACTTTTCGCCGGACGGACCGCTACCGTCAGTCGTCTTGGGGAGGTACGTCGATGTACGTCGTGTCCGTGATCAACTACAAGGGCGGGGTCGGCAAGACCACGGTGACCGCCAACCTCGGTGCCGAACTGGCCAACCGGGGGATGAAGGTGCTGCTCATCGACCTCGACCCACAGGCCAGCCTGACCTTCGGCTTCTACGACCCGGACGACTGGCGGGAGCGGCTGCGCGACACCCGGACGGTGAAACGCTGGTACGACGGCCTGCGCGAGGGCAGCCCGTCGGTCACGCTCAGTGAACTTGTGGTGTCACCCGGCCCGGCGAACTCCCGGCTCAGCGGTGCCGGCCGGCTCGACCTGATCGCGTCGCATCTGCAACTCGTGGACATCGACCTGGCCCTGGCCCGCAGCGTCGCCGGTGGCGAGGAGTACGACGCCGAACTGTTCCGGGTCCGCGGGTCACTCGCCGAAGGACTGCTCGCCGACGGGCTCGACCCGTACGACATGGTGCTGATCGACTGCCCGCCGAACTTCAACGTGGTCACCCAGTCGGCCATCATCGCCAGCGACCACCTGGTCATTCCGGCCCGGGCCGACTACCTGTCCACCCTGGGCATCGACTACCTGCACGGCAACGTGCGGGAACTGGTCGAGCAGTACAACTCCGACGCCCGCCGGTTCGCCACCGTACGCCGGCACCAGAAGGTCGCCCCCGACGTGGCCGGCGTGGTCTTCACGATGATCCAGTTGCTGTCCCAGCAACCCATCGCCACCCACCAGACCTACATGGACCAGGTCCGCAACCTGGGTCTGCCGGTCTTCCCCACCGCGCTGCGGGAGAACGTCACGCTCTACGCGACGAACACCCCGCGCGGCGTGCCGGTGGTGCTGCGCGACCGCGTCACGGTGCCCGCCGTACGCGACGAGCTGCGCCGCCTCGCCACCGAGTTCCTCGACCACCTCCAGCCGGACCGGCAGCCGCAGCGAAGCGGAGGGCCGGCATGAGCGAGCGACCGGACCTGACCGTCGCCGTCGACCGGCTGGCGACGATGGGCAGCCGCGCCGACGGTTCCGCGTACCTCTCTCCCTGGCCGCTGCGCGACCTGCGGGAGCTGGCCGCGCAGCTGGGGTTGCGCGGCGTCGGCGGGCTGCGCAAGGCGGACCTGGTCGAGCGGCTTGTCGAGCACACCATCGGCTACCGACTCGCCTCGACCGCGTTGCGTCGCCGCTGATCCGGCACAGCTCAGCCGCCGGTCCTCACCGCCTGCCGTGACCGACCGCTACCTCCGGTGGCCTGACGACCGATCACGGTCTGCTCGGCGGTGCGGGCAGTCGGTGCCCGGTCGAGCAGCGCCCGGTACGGATTGCGCAACGCCCGCTCCCGGTGGCGGGTCCAGCGCACCAGCACGACCATCGCGCCCACCAGAACCGCCGCCACCACGACCGTGAGCGTGACGCCCAGCCAACCGGTCACCGTGGCGAACGCGACAGGCGCACCCGCAACCATCAGCCCGACCCCGCTGATCATCAGGACGACGGCAGGCAGCCACAACAGGTCGTGGTCGGCCGGCATGAACAGTGCGACCACGAACGAGATAACCAGAAAAGCCGTACACACCAGCACGAGGGCCGCCAGATCCTCCTTCCCCCATCCCCCCTGGCGGCCGATCACCGTGCTGAACGAGCGAATGACGGCGATGCCGACCAGGACCACACCGGCCAGCGCCCCGAGCGTCACGGCGACGTTGCGCAGGAAGGTCAGGACCGTGGGCGCCTCGGGCCGCTCGTTGAGCGTCCGCCAGTCCCGCAGGTCGGCGTCGAGCACGCCACCTGTCCACAGTCGACTGGCCAACTCCGTCAACACCGGCATGGGCAGCCGGGTCAGCAACGCGGCCCGCCAACCGGACACCCGAGACCCCAACGCCTGCACCGCCAGGTCGCGCGCGGCCTCGGGCTCCCGCCGGGCCACCAGGTCGAGCATGTCGCGGATCTCGTACGCGCCGAAGGCTCCGGAGAGCAGCCGCTTGTAGCCGAGGCTGTGCGCCTTGCGATTGAGCTCATCGGTCAGTTCCTTCGACGCCTTGCCGGCGCTGACCGCATCGGGGCGCGCAACGAGGCCGATCGCGAGACGCACGTCGACGGTGCCGAGGTCACCCGGCGCGTCGTCGGTCGACTCCAGGATCAGCCAGCCGAGGCGCCCCATCGTCCGGGCCATCGGGGTGCCCGGCTCGAACGGTGCCCACAGCCAGTCGTACCACTCCGCGCCCGGCAGCCGTCCCGACCGCCGGCCGGTCAGCCGCGCCGCCTCGGCGGCCACGGACGCGGCCTCCGCCGCCGTGGGGTCGAAGGTGCGCAGTTCGTTCTCCACGTCGGGGGCGTCGACCAGGGTGGCCAGCCGCCATGCCGCGCGTACGGCAACCTGCCGGTCCCGGGCCCACAACTGTTCCGCCAGGGCCACCGCGGCGGCGGGAGTGCCGATGGCAGCCAGGTCGTCGACGGCAGCCACCGAGCCGGCGCCGGCCCGGGCGGCGAGGGTCGGAATGGCCAGTTCACCGGTGGCCCGCAGGGCGGCGCGGGCCGCCGGCACCCGCACCGCCATCTCGCTGAGCAACTCGATCGCCTCGCGGCGACGGGACTCCGCGAGGGCCACCACCGCGTCCTCGGCCACCGAGCCGCCGGAGCGAGCCTGCTGCGCCAGGCTGTCGAACAGTCGCTGACCGAACGGCCCCGAGTTACCGGACACCGCACCGAGCGCCGCCAGCACCAGATGCTTGTCCGCGGCCGGCGTACCGAGCAGCCGGACGTGACTGTCCACGATGGTCGCGGCGAGGCTCTCGTCGAGCTGTCGGGCCTCGGCGACGCACTCCAGGGCGAGCAGCCGGTCCCGGCCGTCACCGGCGAAGATCTGCCGGATCACGCCGGAGGCGTCGCGATTGGCCCCGGCGCACCAGAGTTTCACCGTCTCCCGCCACCGGCTCGGGTTCTCGCGGTAGAGCCCGAGCAGCCGGTCGGGATCGTCCGCGAGTTCCACCGCCGCCAGGTACTCCTGCAGGGTCAGGTGGGCGAACTCGTAGAGCAGGTTGTTGTCGTCGATGCGGATCAACAGCCCGCTGCGCTCCACGATCTCGTCGACCATGCGCGGCAGGTGCTCCTCGGCCAGCCGGAACCGGGGCAGGATGCGGGCGAGTTCGGCGTACACCTCCGCCTCGCCGATCACCCGGCGGTCGGTGCCCTGGGACCGGCCACCCTGGGCGGCCAGCGCGATCGCCCGCAGCGCCATGAGCTTGTGGCCGGCCTGGTAGCGGGCCAGGTTGCGGTGCCGGCCGAGATCCCGGTCCCGGCGCAGCAGGTGCTCGACGGCCTGCTGGTAGAACTCCGCCCGCGAGTTGGTCAACATCGGACCGGCACCGGCGTCCGCCTCGTACAGGGTGGTGATCATCGTGAGCATCAGCGGGCTGCGGGCCAGCCGCATCACCGTCGGGCTGGATCGCAGTTCCGCCAGGAGTTGCTCCACGACGTGCCGGGAGTCGGCCGACACCTCGTCGCGTTCCCGCCCCGGTGCGTGGTGCTCGGCATCCCCGCCGTCCCGCCGGGTGAACCAGAGCCGCAGGAAGTGCCGGATCCCGGCGTCGTCGAAGCCGGCCACCCGGATCTCCCGGTCGAAGACCGGCCGCAGGTCACCGTCGTAGACCGCGTCGCGGCAGGTGACCACGACCTGCGTCGTCGAATGGCGCTCGGCGAACTCCTTGATCTCGTCGGCGACCGCACCGCGTCGCTCGGTGACCACCTCGTCCAGCCCGTCGAGGAACACGCAGAGCTGGCCACTGGCCAACGCCACCTCGACGACCTGCGCCGCGTCGGCGACGAGCGGACGGGCGCGCCGATGCCGGCGGCGACCATCCGGGTCGTCGTCGAGCCGGCCGAGCGCCTCCGTGATGAGCTGCCGGATCGGGCGGCCGTCCCGGTTGGACCGGGCAAGCTCCACAAGCACCGGTACGCGCTCGAACCGCTCGGGCGCCGCCGCCCAGCGCACCATCGAGTGCCGCAGCAGCATCGACTTGCCCGCTCCCGCCGCGCCGAGGATCACCGTACGCCGCCGGTCCCGCACGTCGCGGTAGACGTCGACGCGCCTGCCGTCCTGCTCGTACTCGAGCGGCACGTACACCTCGTCCAGCGTGACCGAGACGTCCCGCACGAAGCCGAGTTCCATCCGGTTGTAGGTGCGCGCGACCCAGGCACGGTAGCGGCGCCACTCGTCCGCCCGGATGCCGCGCCGTCGGCCGGCGACGAGTCCCCACAGTCGGGCCAGCTGGGCTTTGATCCAGTCGGCGAAGAACTGCTGGATCACCGCGACGAGCAGCGCCAACAGGAAGACCCCGACTGCCCGGTAGTCCACACCGAAAGGCAGGTCCGGTAGCTGCGGCACTGGTGAATCCTCCACTGTGTGACGTCGGACAGGAACACACCGTATGGGTGGCGCCGTCCGGGCGCACCGGGCTCAGGTGTCAGCGTCGATGGACCTTCGGACGAGCGGACCGGGTCAAGGGGTTGACCTCGAGTGCGCTCGAAGACGCAGGCTGGTGCCGCGTCCACAGGTTCGGGCGCGCGAGAGGAGTTTCCATGCGGTACCGCACGATCGGCAGCGACCCGCGTACCCGGCGCGAGGTCAGCGTGCTCAGCCTCGGGGCGATGCTGTTCGGCACGAAGACCGACGAGGCCACCTCCTACGCGATCCTCGACCGGTACGTCGAGGCCGGCGGCACCTTCATCGACACGTCGGACAACTACGCGTTCTGGATGACCGGCGGGCAGGGTGGCGAGAGCGAGGAACTGCTCGGCCGGTGGCGGCGCAGCCGGGGCATCGGCGACGAGGTCGTCATCGCCACGAAGCTCGGTGCCCGGCCACTGGCCCCCGGCACCAGCTACCTCGACAACCCGGAGGGGCTCTCGGCCAAGGTGATCCGGGAGTCCGCCGAACGGAGCCGGGAACGCCTCGGCATGGACCGGCTGGACCTGCTCTACGCCCACATCGAGGATCACCGGGTGCCCTTGCGGGAGACCGTGGAGGGGTTCGCCGAGCTGGTCGCCGAGGGCACCGTGGGGCTGCTCGGCGCGAGCAACCACCGCACCTGGCGGGTGGAGCGGGCCCGAGCGCTGGCCGCGGCGGCCGGACTGCCCGGGTACGAGGTGCTCCAGTACCACCGCAGCTACCTGCCGGCCCGACTCGACGGACCGACCGACCTCGACGTCGACGGCAACGTGGGCGCGGTCGGCGGCGAGCTGACCAGCTACCTGCGCGCCGAGCCCGGGCTGATCCTGGTGTCGTACGGGTCACTGCTCCGGGGCGCCTATGTGCGACCGGACAAGCCGCTGGGGCCGGAGTACGACCTGCCGAGCGCGCCGGTGCGGCTGGCCGCGCTGCGCGAGGTGGCGGAGCAGACCGGCGCGACGGCCAACCAGGTGGTGCTGGCCTGGCTGATCGACGGCGACATCCCCACCATCCCGCTGGTGGGGGTCTCCTCGGTGGCGCAGTTGGACGAGAGCCTCGCCGCCGTGGACCTGGCGCTGACACCCGAGCAGCGGCACCGGCTCGACACCGCCTGGTGACGGGGCCGGCAAGCCGTCGGACCGGATCACCGCCGGCAGGTGGTGTCGGGACAGCCGCCGCTAGATCAGATCTAGCGGCGGCTGTCCGCCGTCTCGCGCCTGTGTGGTGAGCCGACCACTCCCGTCGGCCAGCGTCGTTGTAGCTGGCGGGCGGCCACGGGGAGGGAGCATTCTGTCGTACCCGTGGGATGTGGTGGGTCGCCGGGTCCGGCGGCCCGGCTCACAGACGTGACGAACGGAAGGACACTTCGCAATCATGAGTAGACGCACCACCGGCCTCGCCATCGAGGCCGAGGGGCTGACCCGGTCGTTCGGCGAGACCCGCGCGCTCGCCGGCATCGACCTGCAGGTTCCGGCCGGTGCCGTGTACGGGCTGCTCGGTCCGAACGGGGCCGGCAAGACCACCGCGGTACGCGTGCTGGCCACCCTGCTTCGTCCCGACGGCGGGCAGGCCCGGGTGTTCGGTCACGACGTGGTGGCCGAGGCCGACGCGGTACGTGCCCGGGTCAGCCTGACCGGCCAGTACGCCTCGGTGGACGAGGACCTGACCGGCACGGAGAACCTCATCCTGCTCGGCCGGTTGCTCGGGCTGCCCAAGTCCGCCGCCCGGCAACGGGCGGAGCAACTGCTGGCCGCGTTCGGGTTGACCGAGGCGGCCGGACGGCAGGTGAAGAAGTACTCGGGCGGCATGCGGCGGCGCATCGACATCGCGGCGAGCATCCTCAACACCCCCGACCTGCTGTTCCTCGACGAGCCGACGACCGGGTTGGATCCGCGCAGCCGCAACCAGGTGTGGGAGATCGTCCGGGCGGTGGTCGCGCACGGCACGACCGTGCTGCTGACCACGCAGTACCTGGACGAGGCCGACAAGCTGGCCAGCCGGATCGCGGTGGTCGACCACGGCCGGGTGATCGCGGAGGGCACCCCGGGCGAGTTGAAGTCGTCGGTCGGCTCCGGCACGGTCCACCTGCGGCTGCGCAACGCCGACCAGCGGCCCGAGGCCGAGCGGGTGTTGCAGGCGACGCTGAGCGTACCGGTGCAGTTGGAGGCCGACCCGGTGGCGATCACCGCCCGGGTGGGTGGCGACGGCAGCGAACTGGACGCCAGCGCACAGGCCGCCCGGGCCCTGGGCGAGTTGTCCCGGGCCGGGATCGTGGTCGACGACTTCTCCCTCGGCCAGCCCAGCCTGGACGAGGTCTTCCTGGCCCTGACCGACCATCCCGCCGTGCCGGCCACCGACGAGCGGGACGACGAGCTGGAGGCAGCCCGATGAGCAGCGACACCGCCACCTCGACCGGCCGGGCGCCGACGGTCTTCGTACCCTCCTCCGAAGCGCTGGCGACGGTCCTCGCGCCGGGCGCCCGACCGCCACGGCCGAGCCCGCTGTCGGCGTCGTTGACCTTCAGCTGGCGGGCCCTGTTGAAGATCAAGCACGTGCCGGAGCAGTTGTTCGACGTGACCGCGTTCCCGATCATCATGGTGCTGATGTTCACGTACCTGTTCGGTGGCGCGCTCGCCGACAGTCCTCGTGACTACCTGCAGTTCTTCCTGCCGGGCATCATGGTGACGAGCGTCGTGATGATCACCATGTACACCGGGGTCGGGTTGAACACCGACATCGAGAAGGGCGTCTTCGACCGGTTCCGGACGCTGCCGGTCTGGCGGCCCGCCGCGCTGGTCGGCATGATCGTCGGCGACGTGCTGCGCTACGTCCTCGCCGCCCTGGTGATCCTCACCGTCGGGCTGGTGCTCGGCTTCCGCCCGGACGGCGGCGTGGTCGGCGTCCTCGCCGGGATCGGCCTGCTGGTGGTCTTCTCCTTCGCGTTCTCCTGGGTGTGGACGTTCTTCGGGCTGATCCTGCGCAGCGAGAAGTCGGTGATGGGGGTCAGCATGATGGTGCTGTTCCCGCTGACCTTCCTGAGCAACGTCTTCGTCGACCCGTCCACCATGCCCGGCTGGCTCCAGGCGTTCGTCAAGGCCAACCCGATCACGCACCTGGTCTCGTCCGTACGCGCGGCCATGGCCGGCACCACGGACGCCTCGGCGATGATGTGGATCGCCGTCTGGAGCGCCGCCTTCATCCTCGTCTTCGGCCCCCTAACCATGCACCGCTACAACCGCCGCTGACCCGACCCGCAGCCCTGGATCTTGGTCCGGAGGCGCCCCTCGGAGGGCGCTTTCGGACCAAGATCGCTCCTGGTCAGAGGTGCCAGGGGAGGGGGGTGGGTGGGAGGTAGCGGCAGGCGGCGCCGGTGGAGATGGTGGCGCGCAGGTGGGTGGCGAGGGGTGGGTGCCGCTGGTCGAGGCGGCGGAGCGTGTCGCGGATGCGGGCGGTGACCGTCTTGCGGGCCCGTTCCGCCTCGTCACCGAGCCGACGGGTCCGGCCGGCCAGCCCGGCGGCGGCCCGCAACTGGTCGATGAGCGCCTGCCGCTCGGTGTCCAGCGCCGCCACCCTGTCCTCGTCGCCGCGCCCGGCCGCCAGGTCGATCTCGTCGTCGAGCCGTGCCAGGTGGCGCCGGTACCGGCTCTTCGCTTCGTCGTCGAGCACCTGATCGCCGCCCATCCGGCGGGCGGCGACGAGTTCCGGCCCGGCGGCCGGATCGAGCATCTCGACGGCGGGCACGTCGACGCCCGGACGGCCGAGCAGCAGGCGCAGATCGTGCAGCCCCTTCGCGTCGGGCAGATGCACGGTGCTACCACCGAAGGTGAGTCGCCAGACGGCCCCGTCGCGACGGAACTCGTACGCCGGACCGACCGCACCACCGGTGACGGCCGTACCGGCTGGCACCGCGCCCACGGCCGACGCCCAACCGGCTGCGGCTGCTCCCACCGCCACCGGACCAGCCGCCAGCTCCGCCACTGCGCCGGCCACCGACCCGCCAGGCGACGCCGAGCCCGCCGACGCTCTGTCGGCCGTGGCCGAGCCGAAAGCCGGGACCGCCTCCGCGGGCCGCTCGGGTGCCTCGGTGGCCGGCACGACCGGTGCGACGGCGGCGAGTCGGGCCAGGAGTTGCGGCATGTCGAGGTCGCGGGCCTCGCGCCCGGCCTCGGCACGCAGGGCGGCGGCGATCGTGGCGTCGTCAGGCCCAGCCCGGGCGGTCAGCGCGTCGACCAGCGCGGTACGGGCGATCAGCGACCACGGCCGGGCACCCATCCGGTCGGCGGCGGCGCGGGCGGCGGAGAAGCCGGCGACGGCGTCGTCCCAACGCCCCTCGGCGGCGTCGACCACGGCGAGCCAGTGATCCACCGGACCGCTGAGGTCGCAGCCGTACAGCGAGACGAGCCACTGGCCCCGATACGGCAGCAGCGCCTGACGCACCTCGGCGCAGCGGCTCGGATCGGCGACCGTGGCCTGGGCGCGCAACCGCAACCACATCGGCGAGACCGACCCGGCGAACCGGGTGCCCGCGGCTTCGAGCTCCGCGATGAGGTCTGCCGCCGTGCGGTGGTCACCCCGTTCGGCGGCGGTGATCGCCCGCAGCAGGCCGAGCTGCGGATGATCGGTCTTGGCGAGCCCGTCGAGCAACGCGTCGGCATCGTCGAGTCGGCCCCGTAGCAGCAGCAACGCCCAACGCAGATGATGCCCGAGGAAGGCGTGGTCGGAGTGCTCCCACTCGTCCAGCTCGCCGAGTTCGTCGTAGCAGGCCTGCGCACCGGCGAAGTCGCCTCGGAAGGCGGCGATGATGCCACCGTCGATGGCCGCCGCCATCTGGTGCCGCGGCTTGCCGGTCTGTCGTCCACCGGTGACGAAGGCGGTGAGTTCGTCGAGGTAGTGCGGGTCGCCGAGTTCCAGCAACGCGACCCAGCGCAGCGAGGTGGACCACAGCTCGGTCTCCCGGTCACCGTTGCGACGCGCGACGTCGCGAATCTCGCCGGTGAGGGCGGACCGGTCGGCGGCGGTGCCCAACCCCCAGGTGGAGTCGTGTCGCACCCACAGGCTGAAGGTGAGTGCCTCGTCGTCGCGCGTCGACCGGGCGAGCGTCTCGGTGGCGGTCATCAGGTCGGCTTCCAGGACGGCCGGTCCGACGCTGGCGGCGGGCTCGCCGATGAGCCGCCGGTACGCCTCGCGCAGCAGCGCCTCGCCGTCGATGCCGGCTACGGGGTCGAGTTGCCAGTGGCGACGTACGTTGAGTGCGAAGCGGGCCAGCACCGCCGGGTCATCGACCGTGAGGGCCAGCGCGGCGGCCTCGCTGAGCAGTTGGCGCGCCTCCTCCCGGGCACCGCAGTGGAAGAGCTGGTCGGTCAACGTCGTCACGATCTTGAACTGTTGGAGTTCGTCCCGCACCACCTCCAGAGCCCGCCGCAGGTGCAGGGTGGACTCGTCGAGCGCCAGTCGACACCTGGCGTCCCGCGCGGCGTCGAGCAGCAGTTCGGTGACGCGGAACTCGTCCAGATGGGCACCGGCCAGCCATGCGTGGCGGGCCACGTCGGCGGGGATCAGCAACCGGCCCAGCGTGTCGTGCTCCTCGACGGCCCGCACCACGGCGGCGTGCCGCGCTGCGCGGTCGTCCTCGGTCAGCGCGTCGTAGAGCGTCTCGCGGACCAGGTCGTGCGCGAATGCGTAGCGGTCGTCGCCCATGCCGAGCAGTAGTCGGGCGGTGACCGCGACCTCCAGCAACTCACCGACCCGGGGTGTGGGCAGGCCGACACCGGCCGCCAACACCTCCCCGTGGAACTCCCGGCCCAGCACGGCGGCGACGGTGAGCGCGTCGACCACCATGGCGGGTAGATGCTCCAGCCGCCGCCGCACCACCTCCCGTACGCCGGGAGGGATGGTGGCCAGCGTGCCGTCGGCGTGCCAGAGCCGGGCGGTCTGCTCCACGAAGAACGGGTTGCCGCCGGTGCGCCGGTGCACGTCGTCGACGCAGTGCGCGTCGGGTGTCCGGCCGGCGGTGCGGGTCATCAGCTCGCCGACCTCGTCCCGGCTGAGGCCGGTGAGGCTTATCGAGGTGGCCTTGGCCACCAGCGACATCAGCAACGGCCGCAGCGGGTGGTCGGCGGCCTCCACCTCGGCGTCGCGATAGGTGCCGACGAGCAGCAGCCGCTCGAACCAGGTGTGCTGGGCGGCGAACCGCAGCAGTCGCATCGACGCCGGGTCCGCCCAGTGCAGGTCGTCGAGGATCACCATGACCGGCCGGCGTTGCGAGACGGCGACCAGCGCGGTGGTGACCGCGTCGTAGAGCGCGAACGCCTCCTGCTCCGCCGCGTCGCCCTCGCCGCGAACCGACGTCAGGACGCTGCCCTCACCGTGGACGGTGGCCGACACCAGAGGACTCGCCTCGCCGAGCAGCAGGGCGAGCGCCGGCTCGGCCGACTCCCGGGCCACCGTCCAGTCCTCCGCCGACCGGCGCAGCCGGCGCAACACCTGCGTCCACGGCCAGTAGCCGGGTGCGCTGGCCGAATCCCAGCAGGCGCCACCGAGCACCAGCGCACCCTGTCGACGGGCCTCGTCGGCGGCGGCGGTGACCAGGGTGGTCTTGCCGATGCCGGGCTCACCGGCGACCAGGACCAGCCCGCCGTGGCTGGCGGTGGCGCGGTCGACCTCGGCCCGCAACAGACCGGCCGGATGATCCCGCCCGATCATGAATCCGCCCGCCCGCACGCTCATGGCAACCGACGGTAGCCGACCGGACCGACACCCCGGGCCGTCCCGGTTCAGCGCGCGTCGGTCACCACGTGGGCGCAGGCGACGCAGGCGGCCGGCCCCTGTTCGGCGAACCAGCGGCAGGTGCGCCGGATGGCGCAGCGGGGCAGTTCCACCTCCGGTTCGCCGACGGTCTGCGCGTACGACGCGACGAGGCGCTCGCCGAGCCCGCAGTGCTCGCCGGTCCAGAAACCGCATCGGCTGGTGACGCAGGGGCCGGCGAGTCGGTAGCGGGTCTCCACCGCGACGTCGGCCTCCGTCGCGGCGGCGACGGCCACCTCGGCGGGCAGGGCCGGGGTCACGTACGCGACCCGGCCCGCCGGGGTGATCATGCCGAGGAAGACCGTGGCGTTGCCCGTGGGCGTACTCGGGCACATCCGCTCCCCCGGCCCGTCCGGTCCCCGCGGCGGTCGGGTCACTTCTGCAACCAGAAGCCGATGTCGTTGATCTTCTCGCCGAGGTCCTGGGCGAACGGACCGTCGATCACCCACAGGCCGTACCACTCGGGCCGCAGCCGCAGGTTGGCGTGGCCGAGGGCGAGCGGGTTGCTGAGCTTGGTACCGGCGACCGAGAGCGCGGCCAGACCGGCCTTCTGGATCTCACCGGCGATCTGGCTCTGCTGCTCGGATGTCAGGTCGACGCCGTCGACCACGAAGCGGAACTCGTGGCGTGCCATGGTGTTTCCTCCGGTTCGTTCAGTAGGTGTCGGTGCGCAGCCCGCGTCGCAGGGCCGCCCTGGTGAAGGCCGCCCAGCCGGAGCGGGAGGCGGCGTCGAGACGGCCCACCCGGTGCCGCCAGGTGGCGGCCCCGGCGGTACGCACGCCCCACAGTTCGCGGCACGCCGCGACCGCGAAGGCGACCTGCTCGGATGAGCCGGTGAAGCCTGCCGCACCGTCGACCACGCGCAGCCCACCGTCGGCGGCGACGCTCACCTGGCCGAAGTGGTGATGCAGGCTGGCCAGGGTGCCCAGGTGGGCGTGGTCGGCTCGGCCGGCGAGGAAGGCGGCGAACGGCCGATCGGCCGCCACCACCCGGATGGCGCGCAGGGTGAACGCCGCCCCGGCGGCGTCGGCCGCGCCGACCACCTCGACGGGCACACTCCACGCACCCGGTGAGTTCGCCGACCAGAACGCCAACCAGGCGCCCAGCCGCTCGTGCAGATCAGGTTGCAGGGCCGCCGGGGCGGCCAGTCGTGCGGTGGCGATCCCGTCGCGGACGACCGCCGATGCTGCCGGGTGAACCGGGACGGCCGCCGCGGCGGATGGGGTGAGCACGGTTGCGGTGACGGCCGCGGCCGAGGCGACCGCGGTGCCGGCGAGCAGCCCGCGCCGGGACAACGAAACGGATGGGGAGGTCATGGTCCGCCTTTCTCCGACGGCCTAGGCACCCCACGCTATCGACGGCGACAGATCATCTGAACCGCCGTTGTATCGGGACACCGACATGAATCCCGGTGATCGACGACGGCGTGAATCCGTTCATCCTGCATGCCGTCGCCGCTGGTCAACGCGGCGGTGCAGGCACCGTGGCGAGGTGGGCGAGGATGGCCTGGTTGGCCTCCCAGCCGTCGGGGAACCGGACCGGCACGTCCAGTTGCGGCACCTCGGTCGAGGGGTGGGCGTCCAGCAGGTCGCCGATGCCGGCGCGGGCCACCACCAGGCAGGCGTGCCGGTGCCGGGAGGTGAGCACGCAGAGCCGCCCCGACTCCAGGTGGAAGGCGGTCGCGTCGCGCCGCCCGGAGAGCGGGTGCAACACGATCGTCACGTCGTACTCCCGGCCCTGGAGTCGGTTGGCGGTGTCGACGGTGATGTCCGCACCGGCCTCGCCGAGTCGCGCGCGGATGGCCGCGACCTGGTCACGGTGCGCGGCGCCGACGGCGATCCGGTCCGCGGTGACCGGCGCGCCACCGGGCGCCTGCTCACTGACCGCCACCGCCCCGCGCCGCAGCACCCGCAGCGCGAGCGCGGCGCACGCGGCGGCGGCTTCCCCGTCGGTACGCAGGGTGTGCCGGGGCGGCAGCTCGTGCAGCGCCCAGCCGGTGGCGGCGGCCGACTCCACCGCCCGGTCGACGGCGTCACCCGACCCGGGCGTGGTGAGGTGCAGGGCCCGGTCGTCCGGGCCGGTGCCGGCGCGGAAGCCGGTGAACGGGTAGAACGCGCGGGACACCACCGGGGCCGCCGAGGCGGGCAGCCGCCAGGAGACCGGCAGCCGACGCACCGGCAGGTGCGGGTTGTGCCGCAGCAGCACCGCCACCGCCGACTGCATCGGATCCCAGGTCAACCCCGCCCACCGACCACTGTCCACGGTGGAGAACGGGTCGAGCTGCCCCGGATCACCCACGAACAGGGCGCGTTCGAACCTGCCGGCCACGCGCAGCAGGGCGTCCGAGCGCATCTGGTACGCCTCGTCCACGATCGCCCACGGCCAGCAGCCCTCGGTGACCGTGGCCCACTTGGCGGCCGTACCGATCACCACGGCCGAGGCGGCCAGGTCGGCGGCCTTCGCCGCGACCCGGACCTGTGGATGCGCCCGCACCCGGGGCGACGCCCGGTAGTCACCCGCCGAGAGCCGCCCGATCCGCAGCTGCGGCGCCTTCGCGGCGAGCCGGTCGATCAGGTCATCGACCTGCTCGTTGGTCTGCGCAATGATCATCAGTGGCGCGCCGTCGCCCGACCCGCCGCCGCCCGGGTCGGTACCGCCCGACCCGCCGGTGGCCAGTTCGACCGCGGCCCGTACCACCAGGGTCGACTTGCCGGCCCCCGGCGGCGAGTCGACCACCACGCCCCGGTGCTCCCCGGAACGCAGATCGGCCAGCACGGCGGTGATCACGCGCTCGGCCTCGACCCCCGGCGGCACCACCAATTCCGGCGGCAATCCGATCTTCCCCACCGGCCGCACCCTACCGCCAGCTGTCCTGTCCCGCGCCCGCCCGCTCGGCGACAGCCACGAGATGCGGCATGTTGGGCCCGCTAGCTCGTGGGAAGGCCCAACATGCCGCAAGCCGCGAGGGACGGAGCGGTCAGTGAACGATGACCGGGACCTTCGGCTGGTCCCCCGGCTGATCTCCGGGCTGGTCGTCGAGCAGGTGGGACCGTTCCCGGCGCCGGGGCAGGAACGCGGCCGGGATGAACGTGGCCGCCACCAGGGCGAACGCCACCCAGAAGGTGGTGGCGAAGGAGTTGGCGGCGAAGTCCAGCCCACGCTCGATCAGCGACGGGTCGGGAATCTGCTGTGCCAGCTCCGGCCGCTGCTGGGCGGCGATCGCCAGGCCGGCCTCGGTGACCGGGTTGCCGTTCTCGTCGGTGAGGCCGGGGACCTGCCGGGAGCCGTTCAGCTCGTTGGTCAGGATCACCGACATCACCGCGGCGCCGACTGATCCACCGATCTGCTGGAGGATGTTCACCAGCGTGGAACCTCGGGCCACCTCGTGCCCGGTCAGCGTCTTCAGCGCCGACGTCATGACCGGCATCATCGTGCCGCCCATGCCCAGGCCCATCACGAACAGCGAGCCGCAGAGCAGCACGTACGAGGTGTCGGCGTCGAGCTGGGTGAAGGTGAAGAACCCGGCGAGGATGAGCAGCAGCGCGAACGGCACCGTCCGGCCGACCGGCACCTTGTCGGCGAGCATGCCGGCGATCGGCATGGTGACCATGGCACCGAGGCCCTGCGGAGCCATCAGCAGGCCGGCATGCAGCGTCGACTCACCGCGTACCTGCAGGAAGTAGCTCGGGAACAGCAGGCCGGCACCCATGAACGCGATGATGAAGACGAACATGGTCAGCGCGGCGACGGTCAGCCTGCGGTTACGGAACAGCCGCAGGTCGAGCAGCGGGTGCCGGGGCTTGAAGGAGTAGATGACGAACGCCACCACCAGTGCGGCACCGACCAGCATCGGCCCCCACACCTCGGGGTCGGCGAAGGTCCCGGCCTCGGGCAGCGTGGAGACGCCGTACAGGAAGAGGGCGAGACCCGGCGAGAGCATCAGCATGCCGAGGAAGTCGAACGACTCGGAGGGCTGCGGGCTGTCCTTCGGCAGGGCCAACTGGGCGTACACCAGCGCGACGATGCCGATCGGCAGGTTGATCAGGAAGATCCAGTGCCAGCTCGCCACGTCGATCAGCCAGCCGCCCAGGATCGGGCCGCCGATCGGGCCGAGCAGCATCGGGATGCCGAGCACCGCCATCAGCCGGCCGATCCGGTTCGGCCCGGCCGCCCGCGTCATGATCGCCATGCCGATCGGCATCAGCATGCCACCGCCGAGACCCTGCAACACCCGGTACGTGATCAGCTGGCCGATCGTGTCGGCGGTGGCGCACAGGCCGGAGCCGATGGTGAACAGCGCGAGCGCGATCATGTAGAGGCGTTTGGTGCCGAACCGGTCGGCGGCCCACCCGCTGAGCGGGATGACCGTGGCCAGGGCGAGTGTGTAGCCGGTCATCGTCCACGCCACCCGGGCGTACGAGGCGTCGAACTCGCTCTGGAACGTCGGCAGGGCGACGCTGACCACCGTCACGTCGAGGATCGACATGAGCGCACCGAGCACCACGACGCCGGCCACCTTGAGCACCGCGGCGTCGAGCTTGTCCGAGGTCGGAACAGGCTGCGGTGCCGCGACAGATTGCTGTGTCACGAGGTCTCCCGTTGTTGGAACTGCCCATGAAACGAGCGGTGGTGGCCGACGTGGCGCCGATTGGCCGACGCGACGGCGGAGGTGAAGCCCGCACGGCACAGTAGCTCCCGCGAACGACACTTCGCCGCCCGTTTAGCGACCAGCAGAGGTTTCTGTGAGCACGGCCACGGTGACTCTGCGCCGCCAGGCGTGACCGGACGGGAAACGGGTAGGCGCGGCACGCGGTCAGGGCCGGGCAGACGGCGGGAGAGGTGGTGCCAGCGTGGCGAAGTTCCTGGTCACAGCGATCTACACGATCCCGGGCATGGCCGGGTTGGCCAAGGAGGGCGGCACGGCGCGGGCCGAGGTGGTCGAGGCCCTCATCGAGAACGCCGGCGGGCAGGTGGAGGCGGTGTACTACGCGTTCGGCCAGTTCGACCTGTACGTGCTCTGCGAGGTGCCGGACAACGTGACCGCCGCCGCGCTCGGCATCGCCGTACGGGCGGCGGGTGGCGTCGACGCCCGTATCGTGCCGCTGCTGACCACGGCGGAGATCGACGCCGCCGTCCGACTGCCCATCACCTACCAGCCGCCGGCTGCGTGACGTAGGTCCGGACGGACGGCGCCGCTCCACGTCACTCAATCAGCGGCGGCGCTCCCCCACCCGGTAGGTGACCAGGTTCGGGTCGGCCCGTAGCTGCCTCTTGGTGAACTTGATGGTGTCCCAACCCTTGGCCGAGTACAGCCGGGTCTGGTCGGCGTACCAGGGCGAGTTGGGGTTGGCCGACTGCGAGTAGGTGAGCAGCTGCCGGCCCGACGGCCCGTCCCGGCTCAGCTCGACGGCCATCAGGTACGACGTGCCGTGCCGCACCTTCGGGTAGCCGACGCCGGGCTGCACCTGGTTGATGATCATGTTGAAGACACCGGCCTCCGGCCAGCCGCCGTGGATGGGGATGCGTTCGGTGCCCCGAGGTTCGCTCTGGATGTCGCCGAGGCGGGCGTCCAGCGGGATGCCGCCGAGCAGTTTCACGGCGTCGGCGAGCGCCGTGCGGACCCTCGGGTCGTCGACCGCGAGCCGGTTCGGCGTGGTCAGCGGCGCGGCCGGATCGAACGGGTCGGCGAACCGCAGGCCGCCGGCCCGGGCGAACTCGGTGAACACGTGCGAACCCCGGCTGTCCAGGTCGACCCGGAGGTCCCAGCCACGGAGCGCGGCGCAGGCGGCCGTCAGGTCGACCGTGGTGCCGTCCGAGGCGGTGGCCGTCGGCTGGGCCTCGCAGAGCCGGACCAGGTCGTCGCGGACCAGTTCGCCGCCGTACGCCCGGTTGCCGAGCGTCACGTCCCACAGCCGGCCGGTGGTGAACCCCCGGCCGGGCAGCCCGTCGGTGCCGGCGAGTCGCTGCCGCACCTGGTGCACGCCGAGCCGGGTCCGCAGGCTGCGGACCGTCCGCTCGTCGCCGACGATGCGCGGGTACCCGACGAGCGGGCGAGCCGGGTTGGCCAGCCAGTAGCTGTCGTTGGAGTTGGTCACGTAGTCGTCGCGGACCAGCGTGGGCAGGTTCGCCGGTCCGAGGATGCCGGGCACCGCCGCGTCGCGGTCCCGACCCAGCTCACAGGCGGAGCGGGAGCCGTCGAGGACGGCCTGGCCGCTCGTCGCGTACAAATTCTGGAAGGGAGCTGGAATGCACGCGGCGGCGAGGGAGTCGGTGACCCGGGGCACGACGGAGTGGTCCGCGTAGAGGGCCCGTCCGTGCCGGTCGGCGGCGATGACGTTGACCCAGGGCAGGAACTGCCGCCGGTCCAGCACCGACCGCAGCTCACCCACCGAGCGCGCCCGGCCCATGGCGAGCCAGCCGTCGAGCGCCCGGTTGTTCGTGGCGTTGACGTCGGTGATCGCGTACGCCGTGTCGGTGGTCCAGTCGAAACGGCCCGGCACCACGACGACCGGGCCGAAGTGGGTGTCGTGGAGGGTACGGCTAATCGGCCCGGCGGGGGTCCGGACGGTGACCGTGCGGGCTGTCATCTTCCGAGTCCGGCCGTCGTAGCGGTAGCTCGTCGGGTCGCCGGGCACCAGCGTGAGCCGGTGCCAGACGAAGCGGCGGGCGGTGGAGACGGTGTGCGACCAGGCAATCTTGCCGTTGTGCCCGATCTCGACGAGCGGATCGCCGATCAGGGCCGCGCCCTCCACGTCGTACCGGCCGGGCACCTTCAGCCGCATCCGGTAGAAGCGCTCGTCGCCGTCCCACGGGAAGTGCGGGTTCGCCAGCAGCATGCCGGCGCCGCTGGTGGTGGCGCGGCGTCCCAGACCGTACGCGTTGCTGCCCACCCCGGCCGGCGCACCGTCCCGGGCGGTGACCACGGCTTCCGCCCGCGGGGCGCTCACCTTCGCGTCGCTGCCGTCCGCACCCGGTGGCGTGGCGGCGACGATGCCGTCGGCGAGTGCGCCGGAGCTGGCCCGGACCATCCGGGCCCGGTTGGCCCGCCACAGGTCCAACTCGGTGACCGGACGTACCCACTCCTGCCCGGCGCAGGCCGGGTCGTTGATCTTCTTCCGCGCTCCCCGCAGGTAGGCGTTGTAGCCGGCGGCGAAGCCGCGCATCTGATCGCGTACCTCGTCGGAGGGTGCGCTCAGGCCGTCGCGCCGGCCGACGAGCCAGCGCTCGGCGGCCCGGTCGTCGATCGCCTTCTGGTGGAACAGGTCGCTGGCGACGTTGTCGGTGTCCGCGCCGAACCAGCGGGACCGCTGGCCGTTCACGGTGACCAGCTGCTCGGCGATCAGGCAGACGTTGTCCTCCGCCTGCGCGTACCCGACGCCGTAGCCGAGGCTGGCGAAGTCGCGCGCGGTGATGTGCGGTACGCCGTACGAGGCCCGCTGGATCAGGGCCGAGTAGCCGCCGCCGCGCGCGACGGCGGTCCCGCCGGTCACGGCGAGACCTGCGGCGACCAGGACGGTGGCGGTGGCCGCGGCTGTTGCTCTGGCGACGATCCGTCGCGCCCTCATCGGACAGCTCTCTTCATGGACGTCTCCCCGTGGTGTCGACTGTGCCCGGTCAACTCGTTGCCCAACCGAGGCTAGTCACATCGACCGATCTGGCAATCGGGGATCACCACCACCCGCCTCCGGGATCACCCTCAGAGTAGGGGCCCAACCACGCCACATTGATCACCGTGGCCGAGTGCGGCTGACCGTAGTGCCATGACGGAGAGCCGGCCGGAGGAGGTCCCAGGTTGCACCGGTGCTGACAGGATTGAGGCGGCGGAACTGATGCATTGGGGGTCCGATGCCGGTGGACACCTTTGTCGACCGCGAGCGCGAGTTCGAGGTCGCGATGGCCCAGGTTCAGTCGGCCTGTGCAGGCCGCGGAGGTTTCCTCGTCATCGACGGTTCGGCGGGCATCGGCAAGAGCGCGCTGCTCGCGAAGCTCGCCGAGTCGGGAGGTGCGCCGACATTCTTGTCGGTGCGCTGCCACGCCCAGGTAGGACACCTTGCCGCCTACGGACCTCTGGTCGATCTCGCGTGGCTCATCGAGCAGAGCACTCCACGTCACCGCCGCCTGCTGCGCCGCTCCGGCGAGGGAATGAAGACCCGGTGGCCCGAACTGCTGACCATGGTGCCTGGCGTGGGGGAAGCGCTGAAGATGGTCGCTGAATCCCTGTCGGGACCAGTGCCCGGCGCACCGCTGGTGGACCACCGCACAGCTGCCCGGTCGATGGCGGAGGCAACGCTTGCGCTACTGCGGGCGAAGCACCCTGCCGTCGTGATGATCGATGACGTGCATCGGATCGACGGGAGTTCCTGCGCAGCGCTGTCCTACCTTGCCCGCGCCGTGCAGAGCGAGCCGGTGCTGTTCGTATTGGCGCTGCGCCACGACGAGACACCCGACAATCCCGCTGCCCAGCAACTGATCGACGACCTGCAACTGCAAGGTGCCCGTCAGGTTCGGCTCGGCGGTCTGCCGCCTGCCGCCGTCGAACAGCTCGGTCGCCTGCTCGCCGGGTCGACGTCTGCCCAGGTGACCCGGCGGCTCGTTGATCAGACTGGCGGGCATCCCCTTCTGCTGCACTACTGCCTCGGCAGGGGAAGACCGCTTGCCGCGCTACCCGCCGCCGACGATGTCGCCGGAGAGGTAGGCCTGCGGGCAGAGGACGACGCAGATGCCCTGCTCACCCGCGTCCGGCTGGTGATTCAGGCCCGGCTGCGACGACTGTCCTCGGAAGACCTACGCCTGCTGTCCATCGCGGCTGTACAGGGCCGCTCATTCCACAGCAGTGTGGTGGCACACATCGCGGGACAGGACCACGATGTGGTGGCGCATCGGCTACACCGGCTGGCGACTGAGACGGGCATGCTGTACCCGGTCGGAGCCGATGACTGGGACGATGTGCTGAATGCCGATCGTTACTCTTTCGAGCACGATCTGCTCCAGGAAACCCTCTACCGAGACCAGACCGAGCGGCAGCGCCGCGAGCGGCATCGCAAGGTGGGCCGCATCCTGTACCAGCATTCACGGAACTTCGCCGACCTGAACCAGGAGCTCGCGTTGGACCTGATCCGGCATCACCGGCTCGGTGGCGACTGGTTGTCGGCAGCGAAGGTAGCGCACGATACCGCCTGTCGCCTGGCCGGCACCGGTGCCTCCACTCGCGAGGTCATCGCGATCGCCGAGCAGGGTCTGCACGATGTCAGACATGCGGCACCGGTGCCGGACGCCGACCGGCTACGCGCCCAGCTGATCGAGCTGCTGTTGACCGCAAGTGAGTTGAGCTGGCGTACCCGGCCGGAGGCAGATGGCACCGTACGTCTCGAGGCGCTGTCGGCCGAGGCGCTGGAGGCCGCCCGCACCGCCAACGACGAGGCGCTCCAGGTCCGGGTGCGATATCTGCACGGCAAGGTTCTGCTCTATACCCGTGGCGTCCCGGCCGCGATCGGCCCACTCCAGGAGGCCTGGGAGACCGCACTCGACAGTGGCGATTCAAAGAACATCCTCCTGGCTGGTTGTGAGTACGGACGGCAACTGCCGAAGGTGAACGTCGAGGCTGGCCTCGACGTACTCCGCCGAACCGAAGAGGCCGCTGACGCCCTCGCCGACGACGGGGACGATCCCGTCCTGCAACGTGCCCGGCACATGACTGCTTTGCAGCTGGGGGTCAGCCTTCTCGATGCGGGCCGGCTCGGGCCAGCCCTCACCCGTCTGCGGGCCGCGGTGCCCGACGTCCGCCGCAGGCCGGCGCTCGGTCTACTACCGATCGGTCTCAACTACCTGGCGCAGGGGGAGACCGCTGTCGGCAACTACGCAGAGGCGGAACGGTTGCTGACCGAAGCGACAGCGCTGCACGACGCCGACGAGCCGGACGGTTGGCACGCGGTCAACCTCGCGTATCTCGGTAGTCGGAGGGCGTTGGACCAGCACGACTCCGGCGGACTCGCGCTTCTGGAACAGGCCCGGGACGAGGCAGAGGCGACCTGGCAGGCGAACCTCGCCCCGCTCGTGGCGAATCTATACGCAGCGAGTCTCATCGCGCTGGCCACCAACAGCCCCGCCATGATGCGGAAGGCACTGAGTGTCCTCAATGAGACGCTTACTGAGACGCGGCGCACCGGCATGCGGCGCAGTGAGATAGCCGCCCTGTCATTGCTCGGCGAGTGGCACCGCCTGGAGGACCTGCTCCCGCAGGCAATGGCGTTCAGTGAGCTGGCCGTCGACCACATCAGGACGGCTGACTGGAAGATCCCGGCCGTCTGTGTGGAGGAAGTGCTGTACCGGCACAGCCGCATCCAGGAGGCGCTCGGCGACGAGCAGGGCGCGCGGGAATCCGTGATCCGTGCCGCGTCCGAGGTGAACCGCAAGGCCGACAGCCTGGACGGCGATGCCCGTGTCCGTTTCCTCCGAGACGTTCCCCTGAACAGAGCCATCCTCGCAGCGGCCGCCTGAAATATTCCGTGGCCATTGAGATTCATGCATGTCGCTATCTAGCATGCGGACCATGAGTGCTCGTCGGGTCACCCTCGTCGCCGTCCTCGGCATCGTGCTCGGGCTGTCCGGCACCGCCGTCGCCCACGCGGCCGACGATCCGGTGCTGACCACTCCCGGCGCGCCGGTCGTGGTGGCCAACGAGCCACACCAGCTCACCCTGACCTGGGCACCGTCGACCTGGATCGGTGAGCCCGGCGGGACGCCCATCCAGCACGAGGTCCGGGCGTGGCTCGGCCCCAACGTGTACCGCAGCCTCGGCACCACCACCGGCACCGACCTCACGCTCACCGATCTCGCGCCGGGCACCGAATATCGGCTCACCGTGTGGGCGTACACCAACGCCGGGTACTCCCTCGACTCGTCGGTGACCCCGGTGCGCACCGCGTACGGGAAGGCGCGGGTCAGCTACCGCAACCTGAGCTGGTCACCGACGGACAACCAGATCCAGCACGTCCTCCAGGTCGTCAACACGGGCACCGCCCCGCTCGACCTCGCGGACGTGCGGATCCGCTACCACGTGACGTTCGAGGGTGGGAACACCTCGCTGGTCACCAACTGCGACTGGGCGGCGATCGGCTGCGCGAACGTGCAACGCCACATCGAGTACTTCCCACCGCCCCTGCCGCCCGGCCCGCCGACCCCGACGCCCACTCCAACGGTCTTCCCGCCGCCCGGCACCCCGGTCCCCGGCTGGATCGAGCTGACCTTCACCGGTGGGGAGCTGGCCCCTGGCGAGTCGACCGGGCCCATCTACCTCCGCCACCACCGCCCGAACTGGTCCGCGATCGACGAACGCGACGACCGCAGCTGGCAGCAGCCCTCCGGCGAGTGGACCGACAACAGCCGGATCACCCTCGACGTCAACGACATCCGCGAGTACGGCGACACGTACGCCTGAGCCGAGCAACGTCCGCGGCAATCTTGCACTTACTGTCGGGACAGAGCGAACAAACCAGTCATCTCGACGACCGGAAGTGCAAGATCGCCGTGCAGGGGCGTCAGTGGATCGGATAGCTATAGGCGGGCGACGGATCAACCTGTCAGCACCTGCTCCACGACGCTGAACCGGATCCGCTCCTGCTCCAACCGCAGGGCGGGTGCGTAACGGTCGGCGACCAGATCGCGGTACACCTGCGACTCGTCGGGAGTCAGGCGAGCCAGCTCCACCGCGACCGGAGTGGCCTCCCGGCCCCAGTGGGCCCGGTGCCGCAGCAGCGTGTCGGCGTCCATCAGCGTCGACGCCGTGTGCGGAAACACCTGGCGAAGCCGGTCGAGAATGGCGAACCCATGGGTGTCGATGTCACCCCAGTAGGTCAACTTCCGGTCGTGCAGCCAGGCCAGCGGTGCCAGGGCACGCACCGCATAGCCGCCGCCGAAGACCGCGATTGTGTCGGGGACCGGCGGAAGCGCGAGGTATGTGGTCTCGTTCTCCACGACGAGCACCCGCGCGACGTCGGGCGGGCAGGCGGCCAGCTCGTCGACGCGTACGGTCAGCTCGCTGAACGGTCCGAGCGCCGCCGGCGCAGGCCGGGTGAGCGCCCGCAGCCGCACGTACGCCGGTTTGGTGCGGAACCGGTACCGCTCGGCGAACCGGCCCGGCGGTTGCGCCGGGTCGACCCGTTCGGGTGCCAACTGCCGGTCCAGCAGCTGGGCAAGGACGCCCCGGTGCTGCTCGATGAACTTGGTGTCGACCCCGGGCACGTCGATCTGCCGCACATACCGCTCGCTGCTGGGGTGACGGTCGATCCAGCGCACAACGTCGACCAGGCGGGGCCAGCTCGGCTCGTGGTCCAGCACCTTCATCGGTTCGGCGATCATCCACTCGACCAGGCCGGGGACGCTGGACCGGGTGGCCTCGACCAGCCGCAGGAACGTCTCCACCTGCCGCTTCACCCGCAGCAGGGACCACATCCGGTCGGCACTGTCGATGACGGCCCGATGCGGCACCTCGTTGCTGCCGACGAGTCGCCCGCCGACGCGTTTCCACTCCAGGCGGACCAGGGTCGGGTCGACGGCCTGCCACGCGGCGAGCCAGTCCTGAGCGGCGCCGAAGTTCTCGCCCAGTTCGACGGCGGTGGGCGCGCGCAGCGGCACGACGATGGGCTCCCACCGCTGCCGCGCGTACGCGGTGAGCAACTCGCCGGAGTTCCACCGACGCCGCAGCTTCGCGACGAGGTCTGCCGGCGTGGACCAGCGCGTTGCCGGCACGGTCATTGCCCGACGGTGACCAGATGGGCGAGCTGGTGCGTATCGCGCTGCTTGTGGTACTCCTCGATGCTGAGGCTGCGCAGCCGCGAGTTGCTGCCGGTCGGGTTGTCGACGAAGCCGACGGCCGACACGTACGGCTCGATCACGTGGATCTTCTGCAGCGGGGTGACGATGAGCAGTTGCAGTCCGAGCCGCTGGAACAGTGCGAGCGCGAACCGGGTCGACTCGTCCGAGCCCCGGCCGAACGCCTCGTCGATGACCACGAAACGGAAACTCTGGTCGCGGTCGGTGGTCAGGTCCAGCTTGAACTGGTACGCCAGCGACGCGGCGAGGATGGTGTAGGCGAGCTTTTCCTTCTGCCCGCCGGACTTGCCGCCGGAGTCGCTGTAGGTCTCGTGCTCGCTGTCGTCCTCGCGCCACCGCTCGGAGGCGGAGAAGACGAACCAGTTGCGCACGTCGGTCACCCGCCGCGCCCAAGCCTTGTCGATGTCGGTGAACCCCGGCCGGCCCCTGAATCGTTCGATGAGCTGCTTGACCTGGAGAAACTTCTGCTCCGAGTACTGGTCGGCGTCGTCGCGCGCGAGCGAGTTCTCGGTACAGGCGCGCAGGTCGCTGATGAAGTCGCGGATCTCCACGTTGGGAGTGCGGTTGCCCTCCAACCGGATGTACCGGCCGTCGTTGTAGTCGATGTCCACGAGGGACCGGTTGATCGTGTCGATCCGTTCCCGGATGAGATCGGCCTGCTTGTGCAACTGGGAGTGGAAACCGGCGATGTCGCGGATGGTGTTGGTGTTCAGGTACGTCTTGAACTCGTGCTCGAACCGCGGCAGGTCGTCGCGGACCAGCCGCTCGTGCATCACCCGGTACTCCGGCGCGGACTGGATGGAGCTGTCGAGTTCGGCGGCCTCCACCGGATAGGTGTTGCGGAAGTCCTCCATGGCGCGTACCGCCCGGTTGCTGGCCAGTGCCGACCGGCGGGCCGACTCGTCGCGCTCCCTGGTGAACTGCGCCTCGGCAGTGCCGCGCAACTGGTCGTACTCCTGCGGGCTGGACAGCGGGGTCTCCCCGGCCAGCTCGGCGATGGCCGCGAACCAGCGTTCCGCGTCGCGCGCCGCCGGCTCCCGTAGCAGCGCCTCGGCGTCCCGCTGACCGTGCGCGGCCTGTTCCAGATGTACGTCGGTCTGGGCGATCCGACGCTGTAGGGCGTCGCGCTCGGCGCTGTGGGTGTCGATCTCCTTCAGCACCGCGTTCAGCCGAGCGGTGATCCGCTCCAGCTCCCGCGACGCGCCTTCGAGCTGCTGCTTCTCCTGGCGCAACCCGTGCACCCGCCGGGCCGAGGACTGCCAGTCGACGTCGGCGAAGTCGGTGGCTTCGGCGAGCTTGCCCAGCACGCCGAGCCGGCGGTTGAGGGCGTCGAGCCGGTCGACGACCGCGTCCCGGTCGCGCACCGCCTGAGCCTTGTCGTGGGTGAGTACACGTGCCTTGGCCAGCAGCGCGTCGATCTTCGACTCGATGCTCCAGCCCAGCACGTACGTGCTGCGGTCGTCGATGCGGCTGCGGTCGTCCTTCTCGTGCCGGCCGCCGGTGTCCTTGACCTGGCCAGCTTCGGTGATCGCCCGCTCGGCGCGGCGGAACTCCTCGACCGTCTGCACGCACTCGTAGCCGGCGCGGCGGCGCAGCTGCCGTTCCAGCCAGGGTCGCAGCGGCGAATCCTTCAACTCCAGCTTGGCGAAGAGCTGCCGGCCGGCGTCGGCGGGCAGCGGCTCCGCCTGCCGGGGCACGGTCGCCGGCACGCGGTAGTAGACGAGCCGTCCGCCGAGGTGGTGCCGGTCGACCCATCCGGCCACGGTCGGGTAATGCTCGTCGGACACCAGGATCGACAGCGCGAAGCCGCGCAGCAGCCGCTCGGCCGCCCCCTCCCAGTCGGCGGCGTCGGCCCGGACCTGGATCAGCTCGCCCGCGAACGGCAACGCCGCCTCGGGCAGCTTCAACTCGGCGCAGATGCGTGATCGTAGATCGAGGTTGCGTCGGGGGATGTTGCTGCGCCGCTCCTGGAGGCTGCGCAGCTCGGCGTTCACCTCGCTCTCCTGCTGCTCCAGATCCCGCACCCGCACCGCGGCGTCGGTCAGCTCGTTCTGCAGGGCGGCGCGATGCTCCTCGGCACCGGTCAGCTCGTCGGTGATCTCCCGTTGCCGGGCGGTGAACTGCTCGATCGTCTCCACCGGCGGGAGGCCGGCCTCGGCCAGCAGGCCACTGAACCGGTCAGAGCGGCGGCGCCGTTCGTCACGGGTGCCCTCGGTGTCGGCGATCTGCCGTTCCAGTTCGGCGATCCGGTCGCCGCCGTGCCCGGCACGTTCTAGCTCCAGGCGTTGCCGCTCGGTCCCCAGCTCGTTGAGCGTCGTCCCGGTGGCGGCCAGTTGTCCGTGCAGCTCGGCGAGCTCGGCGGTGTGCGCCGCCACCCGGGCTGCGTACAGTTCGGCCTTGCCTCGGGCACAGAAGTACGGCAGCGCCTCCCGCTTCGCGTCCAGCTCGCCGATGGCCTGACCATAGGTGTCGTACGCGTCGCAGGCGTCGAGCAGCGGCTTGAGCGCGGCCAACTGTTGGCGGGCCTTGACCACCGCCTCGTGCGCCTTGGTCAGATCCTGGAAATGCTCGACGAGGCGACGGATCCAGCCGCCGGTGTCGAAGGGCTCCAGCATGTGCTGGCGGACGAAGTCGTTGAGGTCACCGACCGCCTTCATCGACACGGTCTGGTGGAACAGCTCCATCGCCTGGTCCGAGGCGATGCCGAGGCGGTGGCGAAAGTCCCGGCCGTACTCGGGGAAGTGGTCGTACACCTTCGCGCCGGACTGGCGCAGCCGCCGCTTGAGCTGGCCGATCTCGGAGCCGAAGTCGGCGAAGTCATCCGCGATGGTCAACTCCTGGCCGGCGGTCAGGTAGAAGCGCTCCGGCTGGCCCGGGTTGCCGTCGTGCAGCCAGAACACCTGCGCCAGGCTGACCGTCGCGCCGCTGGCCGGCTCGATGAAGACACCGAGTAGCACCGAGTAGCAGGAGCCGCGGCGCAGGCCGACCGGTTCCGAGGCGCCGGTCTTCTCGTTGCGCTCCGACTTGTAGTGGCCGAGCACGTAGGAGCGCAGCGATCGCTCCCGGGTGTCGGCGCCGGCCGCCTTGTTGTACGAGATCCGGTTGGCCGGCAGCAGCAGCGTGGTGATGGCGTCGACGACGGTGGACTTGCCGGAGCCGATGTCCCCGGTGAGCAGGGCATTGGCCCCGTCGAGGTGCAGCGCCCAGACCTGGCCGTCGAACGTGCCCCAGTTGTGCAGCTCCAGCCGCCGCAGGCGGAACCCGCTCTCGGCGGTCATCGGGTCGCCTCCAGTTCTGCGGCGTACTCGGCCAGCCGGGCGTCGAAGTCCGCCAGCCACTGCGCGTCGACGAACGCCTTGATGATGCGCCGCACCTCGTACGTCGCCTCGGTGTCGTCGATGCGGCGCAGGAAACCCAGCTCCACGATCTTGTTGAGGTGGCCGTCGATCTGGTCGATCAGCCGAGCCTCGCTGGTCGAGGTTGGCAGGAAGACCGCGCACAGGTCCACGATCTGCTGCCGGGTCAGCACCAACCGGGTGTCGGCGTTGCTGGCGTCGAACTCAGCGAGCTTCTTGCGCAGCAACGCCAGCAGCAGGCTGACGTGGAACGACAGCGCCCGGCGCGGGATGAGCCGGGGAACGGCCGGCTGCGTCTCGTCATCGCCGGGCTGGGAGCGCAGGAACGCGTACCCTTCGGCCTCGTCGATGACGACGGTGAGGCCGAGCACGGCGACGTAGTCGCGGACCTGTGCCTGCAACTGCGTCAGGTGGTGCCACGGCACCGGATGCGTGTCGCGGTAGACGACACCCTTCATCAGGTGGGCGGCGGCCACCGAGAGACTCGGCTCGTCGCTTCTGGTCGTGGCCATCACACCGCCTCCGGTACGGGCACCCGGCGGACGAAGGAGACGGCGGGCAATAGTGCGGTCCGGGTCCGGCCGTCGGTGTCGCACCAGCGCACCTGGTCGCGCCGGCCGTCGTCGAAGACCACGTCGAACGCCGGGTCGCGCAGCGACAGGTACGTCACCAGCTCCGCCAGGCCCTGCTCCAGTGGGCGGTCGGCGAGCACGTCCGGCAGGGACACCTGAGAGTTACGGCGCAGGGCTCCGCGTACCGCGTCGGTCAGCCGGGCCGGATCGACGTACACCTGCTCGAAGAGCCGGGAGACGTCGATGTCCGTCTCGCCGGTGTCGACCGTGCTGTCCAGGGTCTGCTTCGCCCGGGGCCGGTACAGCGGGCGTTCCATCGGCAGCACCACCTGCGGGGCCGGCGCGTCGACGGCGAAGACCAGGTCGTTGGTGGGCTGGTCGCGCAGCGCCAGCGCGTGCGCCTCGATGCCACGCAGCAGATCCATCACCCGCCGGTTCTCCAGCCACACCTGGTCGTCGAGGAACCGGCGCAACTGCTCGGACAGCAGCCGTACCGTCGCCTGGGTGCGCTCCGCCGCGTCGAGCCAGTCGTAGTGGATGCGCCGCATGCGCGGATCCGCCTCCGCGATGACATCCAGCGACTGGACCCGGGCGAGCAGGTCGGTGAACTCCTGCTGGCGCTGCGGCGACAGCAGGAAATCATAGAAGGCGTGGAAGCTGCGCCCCTGGTCGGAGTCCGCGATGGCGTGCCGGTTGCCGACCACCTCGTCGAGCAGTTCACCCTTCGAGCCGCTCCAGGTGGCGATCTTCTCGCGCAGCGCCCGATCCAGCGCCCGGAAGTTCGCCTCGACCTCACGGAAGTCGGCGAGCAGCCCGCGCGCCGTCGACACGAACTGCTGGTAGCGATCCCGCTGCGCGGCACCGTCGAGCACCTCCACCTGCCCGCCGCGCACCTTGGCGATCTCCGCGTCGATCGCGTCGCGGCGCGCCTGCAACTCCGCAAGCCGGGCGTCCGGGTCGGTCTCCGCGCCGTAGGCCATCTGGCGCAGCAGCTCCAGCACGATGTTCAGCCGGGACTCGGTGCCGACGAACGACCGGTCCTGCAACGACTGCACCCACGACAACGCCCGTTCCACCGCCGGCGTAGCGTCGAAGTGCACCTCGTCCGAGTCGGGCGGATAGTACTTCCGCAGCCAGCCCACCTCCGGCTGCGCCCAGTCGTCCAGGTACGCCTTGGCGGGGCGCGGAAAGGTGCCGGCGCCATGCCGCTCGTTGAGCGCGAACAGCTCGTCGGACAGCCGCGCGGTCAACTCGACGCCGGAGATGGAGCGTACGTTCTCCTCGACGAAGACCCGCCCCAGAAAGCCCAGCACGAGCGCGGCATGATCGGCACGCAACAACCGCCACGCCGCGTTGTTACGGCGCAGCCACTCGACCTCGTCGAACTCGATGGTCACCGCCCCATGCCCACCCCTGACCGGCCAACTCAAACCCCGCCCATGCTAGAGCCCGCCACGGACATTCGTGTACGGCTGGCCGCCGCAGACGTCGCTCCGGATTCAGAGCCGGTTCTTCACTGTCGTCACGACCTGCCCATCCACCGTCGTCGCTTCACACGTCAGACTTACCGACTGGCTGACCTGCGGCAGCAGTGTACTCGTGAGCGTGTAGCGGGCAGCGCCATTGACGGCAAAGCCCGAATCCGTCTCCCACGATTCCTGCAACTCCACGTCGTTTAGGGACACCAGGATCCCATCCGGCCCAGCTTGACCTGCCCGCCTCTTTGCCTCGCGCTCCAGGGCGGTCCGACATTCCCGTTGGGCCGTTTCCAAAGTCAGACTGTCCCTGCTGCTAACCCAGACGAGGGCGGCCACGGCGACAGCGATCAGAGCCACAGCCATGCTGGCGACGGCAAGAATGGCGGGCAGCTTGCTGCGCTTGTCCCAGCCGTTCATCGGTGGCTGGGGATGTCCGAGTTCGGTAGGTGGATCCTGCTGGTTCGGACTCGCCGGTGCAGCCACTTGATGCGGCTGTTGGCTCGGGTACGGATCGGTCATTCTTTGGCCTCCCCACGTCGTGTCAGCTTGTCGATGCTGCTCACCTCAGGTTCCTGAGGCCACGAGTTGTCGGGTAGGCGACTGCGGGTGTGGCCGGACGGTCAGGGAGCGACCATGATCCGGTGACTGAGCAGACAGTCCTGTAGGTACGGGTCCTGTCGAGCTGAGGGCGTCAACGAGTCGAGCGACCGCTCGTCGATGCCATGAGGTCGAGCCCGTCCGGCCCGGGACGCCTCAGGGGGCACGACCCTCGGTCGGCCTGCCGCTACGGCGGTCGAGGATCCCGATAGCGCGAACGGCTCAGCTCGACAGCAGCCGAGGGCAACATCCCGGCTGGCGGCCGTGGCGTCGTGGCTGACGCACCGGCAGACGACGGTGTCCAGGTATCAGAGAACGCAGCCCAGTGCCCGCCGGAGCACCCAGCGACTGCTCAGGGTGCCGCTGGGACCGGTTCGAGGACGAAGACGGGGATCTGGCGGTCGGTCTTGCGCTGATAGTCGGCATAGTCCGGGTACGCCTCGACCGCCCGGCGCCACCAGACGGCCTTCTCGTCGCCGAACACCTCACGGGCCCGGTACTCCCCGGTCTTTGTCCCGTCCTGAAGCTCGATCACCGGATCGGCGACCAGGGCGGCGTACCACTGCGGGTTTTTGGGTGCGCCTCCCATCGATGCGACGGCCGCAAAGTGTCCGTCGTGCTCGACCCGCATCACCGGCGTCTTGCGGAGCTTGCCGGTCTTGGCGCCCCGGTAGGTCATCAGCACGATGGGCCGGCCGGCGATCGTGACGCCGTCGGTCGTGCCGTTACGCACGATCTGATCGACCTGCTCGCGGACCCACTCCAACGCGCTCGGCTCGTAATCACCCGTCAATCCCATGCGCCCAACGTACGCGACCTCTATGGACGCCGCCCATTCTCCAAGGCCGCCCCTGCGACCTCGTCGATCATGCAGTTGTGGCACCAAGTAAAAAGGAAACAACATCCCTTTTCGGAAGCCACAACTGCTTGATCGCGGGAGCGCGGACTTGACGGAGGCGAGGTGGCTCGCTTTCCGTCAAGTAAGAGTGGGCAGGTGGAGCCGCTCGGCGGGTATCCCGGTGGCAGGGAGTTGGTGGCGGGCGAGGCTGAGCATTGCGGGCGGGCCGCAGACGTAGACGTGCTGGTAGGGGCGGTAGTGGTTGAGCGCGACGGTCAGGGCGTCGCCCTGTTCGGCGGGGGCGGCGAACGGGTCGTGTGACAACGCTGGCACGACGGTCAGCCAGGGGTGTGCCTGGTCGAGCTTGTCCAGGGTGATCGCGTCGTAGAGGTCGGCGATGGTGCGTGCGCCGACGATCAGGGTCACCCGGCGACCAGCCGGTGCGGTGGCGACCTGCTCGACCAGGGCGCGCAGCGGGGCCAGCCCGGTACCGCCGGCCACCAGCAGCAGATCCCGGGCAGTGGTTCGTCCCGCCTTGGCCGGCTCAGCCCTGGCGGATGCCGCCTCGGCAGGGCCGCCAGGAGGGGACGGCTCCGGAGCGGTGGGCAGGCTCAGGCCGATGTCGACGGGTGGGCCGAGGTGGAGCAGGTCGTCGGGGCGTACCTCATGGACGAGGGTGCGGGAGACGGTGCCGGCGGGGACCGCGCGGACGTGCAGCTCGACGGTGCCGTCGAGGCGTGGAGCGTTGGCCGGGCAGTACCAGCGCCAGCGGCCGGGATGCTGCGGCAGGCAGACCGGCACCGCCTGGCCGGGGCGGAACGGCAGCCGCCGCCACGGGCGTACCGTCAGGATGGCGATGCCGTCAGCGGCCAGGTCGCGGCCGACCACCTCGGCGGGCCAGAACGCCGGCCCGTCGCCCATCCGCCCGGCGGCGCGCTCGATCAGCGCCCAGGCCCGGCGCCAGCGTCGCTCCCAGCCGACCTGTTGCGGGCACAGCCGTGGTGCCACAGGTGCCAGCGCGGCACCGATGAGCGGGCCGTGCTCGGGGCACAGCCGGTACCGGCGGTGGACCCGGCCGAGCACCGCCAGCAACGCCAGCCGCCCGGCCCGGTCACCACCACCGCTGACCAGGCGGGCCAGCGCGGCGACGACGAGCGCCGTCGCCCGTTCCGGCAGCAGCCCCGGGCAGTACGCCTCCAGCCCGGCCCGGAAGCTCGCGGCAACCTCGCCCATCACCGCGTGGTCGCCAGCCGCCCCGGTCACCTGCGCTCCCCTGCCGCATGCCCGTGGGGTCGACACTCGGTGTGCCGGGACTGCCACTGCCGCAACGCCTGCCGGATCCGCTCCGACTCGGTGTTCGCCGTGGTCAACTCCCGGTGCAGCCGGGCCAGCTCGTCGGCGACCCGATCGAGATAGTCGTACACCTGGGCGGGGTCCAGGCCCCGCCAGCGCCTGTCGAACTCGGCGGCGCGGACGTGATGCGACTGTAGGCGTTCCCCGGACAGGTAGATCATCGCCGCGGTGCCTCCTGCTCGGCGATGAGCGCCCGCACCTGCCTGTCGCTGAGGCCGCGCCGATCCAGCACCCGCCGCCCCCAACGGTGCAGCCGGCACGGATGCGGCGCACGGTCGTTCCGGCAGCGCGGCCCCTCGGGCCACTGCTCCGCAGCGTGTACGGTCACCGCCCGCACCGCGAAACCGACATCCTCTGCTGTCACGTACGGCGGCATCGGCAGCTCGCCGAGCACCTCGTCAATCGAATCCATGTCCCTCCCCTGCTGTGGTTGCGGCACCGGGGCGGGCGGGGACGGCGCACCGTCGGGGGTCGGCACCGCCGGAGCCCAGCACCCGCCCCGGGCCTCGTGTCCAGCCTCGGCGAGCACATGAGCAGGGACTACAGCGCCGGAGAGGCCTGCGTGACGCAGAAATGAGGCATCTGCGTACCCGCGTGGTCGACGCAGGGTTATTAAAGTGACGCCAAAGCGGAGGGAGGTCGGGCGTGGCCTTGAAGCGACACCGACTCTGCCAGCGGCGTAAGGCGCTCGGATACAGCCAGGAGCGTCTGGCCGACCTTCTCGGCGTGGAGCGGTCCACTGTGGTGCGCTGGGAAAACGCGGAGACGGACCCGCAGCCGTGGCATCGCACCCGCATTGCTTCCGCGTTGCGCGTTACGCTCGAACAGCTCGACGACATGCTCGTCGACGTGTCAGTGGCAGCGCATCGAGGGCAGGCCGTGAGGGACATGGAGCGTGATCCCGTTTCCGCCGCCGCTAGGTCTGATCTCTTGAACGGCCTTCGGACCTTCCTCAGCACCTACCTGACGGACTCAGCACGACCGGCACCACCGCTGCCCGAGGTCCGGCGCGCTGTGGGCAGAGTGCACAACCTCTACCAGCGAGCGAGCTACACGTCGGCGGCCCGCCTGATGCCGGATGTGCTCAGCCATGCGACGGCCCTGACCAGCAGCGCCGCCGGCATACACCGCACCAGTGCATTTCGGCTGCTCGCCGCTGCCTACATCGCCGCATCCAAGCTCGCGGCCAAGGTGGGTGACGGTGAGGCAACCCTGTTGACGGCTGACCGGGCGTCCACCGCCGCACGTCTGGCCGACGATCGGGCGCTTGCTGCTGTTGCCGCCTACCAGGCGGCATGCGGTTTGATGGGGCAGCCCGGAAGATCGGTAGAAGCCGAGCAGGTGGCACGAACCAGCATCGACTCATTGGCTTCGGCTGCTTCAACCTCCGACCCTGACCTGCTCTCCGCTCAGGGAGCGCTACTACTTCTTGCTGCCGTCATGACTGCTGCGCAGGGCGACACGAAGCAAGCGGGCTACTTCCTCACGCGTGCCGAACGGCTGGCAACGACGTTGGGCGCCGACCGCAACCGGCTGTGGACCGGCTTCGGCCCAACGAACGTCGTCATTCACGCGGTATCGGCCGCCGTGCGCGCGGGTAACCCGGACCAGGCCATGGAGATTGGTGCTCGGCTCGACACGTCGCGACTGCCCATCGTGCTGGTTGGCCGAAGGGCACAGGTGCACGTCGACCTGGCGGCGGCAGCGCTGATGTCGTCCGGCGACAGGTCGATTTCCGTGTTACACCTGCTCGAAGCTGAGCGGGTGGCCGCCGAAATGGTCTACGCGAACGTGCAGGCCCGCACGCTCCTGCTAGACCTGTTGGCCAAAGAACGCCGGACCGCCACGCCAGGGCTGCGGCCACTCGCGGAGCGGGCCGGACTGCTGGCATGAGCCAGCCACGCGTACTCGCCCTGGTCGTTTGCGCAGCGCCTCCGGTGCTGCGGATCGCTGAGCTGATTGATCTGCTACAGGAAGACGGCTGGACCGTCTGTCTCACCGCCACCCCGACCGCCGCGACCTGGATCGACCGGGAGGCGCTAGCAGCGCAGACCGGCTACCCCGTGCGGGTGGAATGGCGGAAGCCCGGCGAGCCGGAGCCGCATCCGCCGGCCACGGCCGTCGCCGTCGTGCCCGCCACCTTCAACGTGATCAACAAGTGGGCTCAGGGCATCAACGACACCCTCGCGCTCGGCATCCTCAACGAAGCGCTCGGTGCGGGGATCCCGGTCCATGCGTTTCCGAACGTCAAGGAGCATCTGGCCGCACACCCGAGCTACGACCGGCACCTGCGGCTGCTACAGGACGCGGCGGTCGCCGTGACACCCCTACCTGCTGAACTGGATTGGCATCCAGCCGTTCACCGTCTTCGGATCGCGCTTCCTGGGGGCGGCCCTGCTTCCGTTGGCCCACCCCCGACGTCATGATGCACGCCGTTCGATGAGGTCAGCGACCGTAGGTGGTCACCGTCTTCGGGCGCGACTTCTTGTAGTAGAGCAGGCCGTACACCGGCAGCCAGCACCCTCCGGTGAACAAGGAGAGCGTGATGTGCAGGACGTGGAAGCCGGCGCCGATGTACTCCCGGGTGTAGACGGGCGGCGGCGCGGGCGGAGCGAACTGCGGCGGATAGGGCATCGGCTGAGCCGGGTACGGGTAAGCCTGCTGCGGTGCGACCGGCGACTGCGGCGCGTAGGGCCCGGGCGGGTAGGCAGCCGGCGGCCCCGAGTACGGCACCGCCGACTGCGGCGGATAGGTGGCGGGCGGGCCGGAGTGCGGCGCTGCCGGCGGCGGATATCCGGCAGGCGGGGCCGGGCACGGCGCGGTCGGCGGCTCGGATTGAGCCGGGCCCAGCACCTGCGGATAGCCGTTGGCCGGAGAGTGTGACGGATCGGGTTGCACAGCAACACCCTGCGCGGCCCTCCCACCGGCACGCCATCACCCGGGCGGATCCGGTTTCATGATCAAACAGCCAGCCCAGGGACCAGTTCACTTGGGCGGTGGTACCGATAAGTTCAGCCGATGTGTCAAATCGCACCGACCGATCGGCGCCCAGCTGATCCAGCTACAACCCTCGGCGCCACCTGAGACACGTACGCCCAGGACACGGAGGCGGCTGGCGAAAGTCGGCCGGCCCTACCTCGGCTTCGGCACCTGACGGTTGAAGCGCGGCTTGAGGGCCAAGACCAGCGCCTCCTTCGTACCCTCCGGGTTGTCGGTCTCCTGCCATCGGACCTCGCGCAGGCCCAGCCAGTCGGCGATGTCCTGCGCTGACGCAATCGGACCCTGCTTGTCGAGGAGGTGGCCGACCTGCTCGTGTAGCACCGACGACTCGCGGTTGCCGGTCAGGTGCTGCCGGAGGCGGTTGCGCAGGTTCCCGGTCCGGCCGACATAGATCACCGTGCCACCGTCGAGGACCATGTGCACGCCGGGCGCGCGGGGAGCTTCGGCCACAGCCTCCACCGTGTACGGCACGGGAGACGTGAAGCCGGCCAGCAGGTCGTCGCTCAAGGGCACGGGCATGCCCGGGAGGCTACTCCTCGGTGACCGCGCACGAGCCGTCGTGGTCCTGAAGTTGCGGAATCAGCGGGGCGTGCCGAATGGCCGGCTCGACTAGCTGATAGGCACTTGTCCGTTGCCGTCGACTATCGGCTCTTGCGAGTCGCCAGGTGGTCCCGCCACTCGCGGGCGGCACGGAGCAACGGTCCATGGTGGGGGCTTGGTGCGGACCGCTGCTTGCGTTCCCACAGGCGCACCAGCCCGTCTGCGAAGGCGTGCAGCGCTTCGTCGGAGGCGTGCGCCCATGTCGGGATCTGTGCGGCCCATGCCTCGGCGTCGGCGGAAGAGTGACCGGCGAGGACGAGGCGGACCAGCATGAGGGCGGTGTCGATCCACGCCGCGCCAAGCGCCGGGCTGGACCAGTCGACGAGCCGCAGCCGATCAGCGACGAGGAAGTTACGCGGCGTCATGTCGGTGTGCAGGAGCGTGTCGCCGTCGACCAGTTCGGGAGCGATCAGGCCGCACCAACGGTCGGCGAAGCGCTGCACCCGGACAGGCGGGCTTGGAGTCAGGAGACGGCTCTGGGTGTCGAGCAGGTCCGCGACCGCAGTCAGATCCGGCGAGCCTGGAGCAAGATCGGCGTGCCGGCCGGCAACGTACTCGAAGCCGAGTATCAACCAGCCCTTCGCCTCAATCGTCCAGCACAGACGGGGTGCCACATCGGGTAGCACCGGGTTGACGCGAGCCTCGTTGCGGTAGAGCCAGGCGGTCGGACCATCGGTCTTGCCGCCCTTGCAGAAGACTCGGCCGGTGTCGGTGTCGATAACGGCGGCCAGGTCGCAGGAGGCACCAGTCGGCACGGAATAGGCCGCATGGACAGCGCCAGCCCGATGTTCAACGCGTTGGCTTATTTCTTTGGGAAGTTCGTGCCAATGGCGGCGCTGCGGCATGCGGTAGCCTCCCGGCAGTCGAGCGGACCCGGGCAGAGTATGCCCAGGTCGGCTGATGGTTTGCCTACCGAGGGAGAGCCGACGTGGCACAAGGTGCAAACGGCACCCCTGCCATGACTGAAGCGATCGGCGTGTGCGGGGCGGCGTCCGCCTGCGGGAATTGCTAGGTTCCCGGCGTGGCCGACCTTGACCGAGGCATCTACGAGCACTTGATCACCGAACAGCTCGCCGAGCGACTTCGACAGGTTGCCCCGGCCTTGGTCCAACACGACAAGATCGAATTGGCCGATGCGCCCGACGTGCTCTCTCGGCACATCGCAGGCTTGGCACGGCGGGCGCTGCTCGCCGTCGGCGGTGGCGACGACAAGCTAGCTCGCCAGGTTGAGTTGGCCAACCGAATCGCCGAGAACATCGGCCGGGCCGAGCCGCGCGCGGTCGACAGCGCCGACCAGATCACGGATGCCCAGCGCCTGCTCCACGCCATCGCCGCCCCGCCGACCCCTCCCGCGCAGCCCGTCTTCCCGCCGCGCCCCACTACCCCACTCTCGACCGGAGCGCTCCTCGTCAACGGTCGCCACCAGCCGCGTATCGGCCACGAGGTCACCCACGAGATGGCGTCCGCCGACCAGGTCGACCTGCTCTGCGCGTTCATCAAATGGCATGGCCTGCGCATCATCGAGCCGGCCATCCGCGACCTGATCGACCGTGGCGGCTGTCTCCGCGTCATCACCACGACCTACCTCGGCGCGACCGACCAACGCGCCCTCGACCGCCTCGCCGAACTCGGCGCTGATATCAAGATCTCCTACGAGACCCGCACCACCCGGCTGCACGCCAAAGCGTGGCTGTTCCGCCGCAACAACGGCATGACCACCGCGTACGTCGGGTCGTCGAACCTGTCGAAGGCGGCGCTTGTCGACGGGTTGGAGTGGAACGTCAGGATCTCCAACGTCGAGCAGCCGTACGTCATCGACACGTTCACTGCCACGTTCGAAGACTACTGGCACGATCCGGCGTTCGAGGATTACCAGCCGGGCAGGGACGCCGAGCGGCTGCGCACCGCGCTGCGCGGGGAGCGACGCGACGAGACGGCGACCGAGATCGCCAACCTGGATGTGCGGCCGTACCCGTACCAGGCCGAGGTGCTTGCCGACCTGGACGCCGAGCGGAAGGTGCACGGGCGCTGGCGGAACCTGGTGGTGATGGCCACCGGTACCGGGAAGACGGTGGTGGCGGCGCTGGACTATCGCAGGCTGCATCGGGAGAAGGCCGTCGACTCGCTGTTGTTCGTGGCGCATCAGGAGCAGATCCTGCGGCAGAGCCTGGCGACGTTCCGGCAGGTCATGGGGGACGGTAGCTTCGGCGAGACGCTCGTCGGGGGCCGGGCGCCGCAGCACTGGCGGCACGTCTTCGCCTCGATCCAGTCGCTGCACCGGCGGGAGATCGACCCCGAGGCGTACGACATGGTGATTGTCGACGAGTTCCATCACGCGGAAGCGCCGACGTACGCCCGACTGCTGGAGCGGCTGACGCCGCGCGTACTGCTGGGATTGACGGCGACGCCCGACCGCAGTGACGGCGGTGACGTGCGGCGGTGGTTCGATGGTCGCGCGGCCGTTGAGCTGCACCTGTGGGAGGCGCTGGAGCGGCAACTGCTCGCGCCGTTCCAGTATTTCGGGCTGCACGACGATGTCGACCTGTCGCAGCTTCGGTGGAAGCGCGGGCAGGGGTACGACCCGGCGGAACTGGACGGCGTCTACACCGGCAACGACGCGCGGGCGCGGATGGTGCTGCGGGCGGTACGGCACAGCGTCGACGTCGACCGGATGCGGGCGCTCGGGTTCTGCGTGAGCATCGGGCACGCCGAGTTCATGGCGAACTGGTTCGGCAGGCATGGCGTGCGGTCGGCGGCGATCACGTCGCGGGTCGACGCGGCCGGGCGGCAGGCGCTGCTCAAGGAGTTCAGGGACGGCACGGTCAAGGTGCTGTTCACCGTTGACCTGTTCAACGAGGGTGTCGACCTGCCGATGGTCGACACGATCCTGATGCTGCGGCCCACCGAGAGCGCCACGATCTTCCTTCAGCAGCTCGGCCGTGGCCTGCGCCTGGACGACGACAAGCCGTGCCTGACCGTGCTCGACTTCATCGGCGGGCAGCACGCCAACTTCCGCTTCGACCTCCGCTGGCGCGCTCTGACCGGGGTCAGCCGCCGCGCGATAACCGAGGCGGTACGCGACGATTTCCCGTCGCTGCCGAGCGGCTGCCACATCCAGCTCGACCGGGTCGCCAAGGACATCGTGCTGGCCAACCTGAGGTCAGCCATGCCGACCTCGAAAACCGGGCTGGTCAAGGAGCTGCGGCTACTCGGGGACGTGAGCCTGGGCGAGTTCCTGCGCGAGGCCGGCGTGGAGATCGAGGACGTGTACCGGTCGGCGAGCGTCGGCGGGTGGACCGGGTTGCGGCGGCTCGCCGGGCTGGAAACTGCGCCGGGCGGGGCGGACGACCGCGAGTTGGGCCGGGCCATCGGGCGGATGCTGCACCTGGACGACCCGGACCGGCTCGACCTGCTGGCCCGGGTAGCGGCCGGTGAACGGCCGGAGGTCGGGCGGCGCTGGGACATGTTGCACTTTGACCTGTGGGGGCCGAACGCACCACTGAGCCAACGCGGGGAACGGCTGGCCCGGCTCTGGGCCGAGCCGGCGCGCTGCGCGGAGCTGCGGCAGGTGGCCGAGGTGCTCCGCGACCGCATCCACCGGGTGACGCAGCCGGTCGACGGGTTGCCGCTCAACGTGCATGCCCGGTACAGCCGCAACGAGGCGTGTGCCGCCTTCGGCATGCCGAACCCGGGTTCACTGCGGGAGGGGGTGAAGTGGCTGCCGGATGCCAAGGCCGACATCTTCTTCGTCACCCTGGTCAAGTCCGAGCAGCACTACTCCCCCACCACGATGTACGCCGACCGGGCCATCACCGACACGCTGTTCCAGTGGGAGTCGCAGAGCACCACGTCGTCGGCGTCAGCGACCGGGCAGCGCTACATCCACCACGCCGCACGCGGCTCCACGGTGCATCTCTTCGTGCGCGAGACCCGGATCCCGGACCGCGACCTTGGCGCGCCGGCCTACCTGTACGCCGGCCCGATGACCTACCAGGAGCACAACGGCGACCGGCCGATGCGGATCATGTGGCGACTGCACAACCCGTTGCCCGCCGACATGTACGCCGCTGCCCGCGCCATCGCCGCGTAAGCCTGTGTTGCTACGGACAGACACGACTTCCCACCCCCAACCCACCGATCTCCTGACAACTACGGGGAAAATGTCGCCTCCCGCAGCGGCGAGGGGACACCTTCCCCGAACTTGCACCCAGCTGGCCTTCCGCGGCAGTCGGCGTAGTCGGCGGAGCATTCCGGCCCGCCGGCGTTGACAAGCACGCTTGACATCACCTCCCGGCGTCAAGCATCCTTGTCGTGACAAGGTCACTTGACACCGGGGGTGTTGGTTGAGGAACGACCTTCGCGAGCTTCGGCAGGCTGCGGGCCTGTCCCAGCGGGAGCTTGGACAGGTCCTCGACGTCTCCCGACAGACGATCAATTCGATCGAGACCGGTCGCTACGACCCTTCCCTGCCGTTGGCCATCGCCATCGCTCGCCATTTCCACCGCAACGTTGAGGAGATCTTCCATGTCGACTGAGGGTCGCAACACGACACGCATGATGATCTTCGTCGCCGTTCTGCTGGCATTCACGGCGCTGGTGATCGCCATTGGTCTGGGGCTGCGGGAGCACGCCCCCGGCAACATGGGCGCCGGGTTCCTTCAGGGAGCGGCGATCGGGTTGCTCGCCATCCTGCTGATGGCATGGCGGCTGAGCAAGCGACCGGATCGCGCGACGACGTTCGAGCGGGCCTGGACGCAGACGGGTGACGAACGCGACGACGCCGTGCTGACCCGCGCCCTGGCCGTGCTGGGCCTGGCCGCGTTCCCGCTCACCGCGGCATCGGCCATTGCCGTCGCACTCGGTGCCGAGCCGATGATCGTGCTCACGATGCTGCTCTTTGCCCAGATCGGCGTCGGTGGCGTCGCCTTCCCGGTCATCAACCGCCGAAGCTGACCGGGTTGATCCCCGTAGCTACCGCTACCGCCGGTCGACGCGAATCAAGCACCTCCCGATAATTGGTTCGGATCTCCACAAAAGGCTGCCACTCAGATCGTTCCTGCTGATCGATGGCGGTAGAGGGTTGCCTGATCGGTAGCGACGTGCACAGGATACGGGGACGCTCGATCAGCGTGCGTAGATCCACTGGTGCCTGGGCCACCCCGGGCCGGTGGTCTTCCACCTATGAGGAGGTTTCGTGGCACGACGCCGCTTCGCGGGGATAGCAGCCAGCGCCATCGTCCTACCGTTACTCGTCATCGCTCAGCCGACCGCCGCCTCGGCCACCCCGGAGGCCGCGACCGTCAAGCCGGTGCCGGCACCGGCCACCGGGCTCGCCAGTGACGTCCGGGAGCTGACCCGCAAGGACTTCACCTTCAACGGCCAGCGTCTGGAGGCGCCGACCCAGTACCAGCCGCGTACCCAGGCCCGGTCGAAGGCCGCGGCGGCCGAGACGCCGCCGGTCGGCACGGTGCGGCAGTGGCTCGCCCTGGACGACTACCTGGGCGAGATCTACCTGAAGGACTACACGCTGCGCGGCGTGGGCGACAACATCGAGGTGTGGGTCGCCAACGACACGGAGTTCCCCGAGGGTGACTGCCGCCGGCAGATCCCGAACTCCACGGTGGTCACCGACGAGCAGGTCGCGAACCTGGTCAACGAGTTCGACACCAACATGTACCCGAAGTCGACCGCCGCGTTCAGCACCCCGCCGGACCGCGACGGCAGCAACGCGCAGATCGACGGGGACTTCACCGGTGCCGGCAACCGGACGGTCACGCTCGTCGACAACGTACGCGACGACAACTTCTACGACTTCCCGGCCGCCCCCAGCTACATCGCCGGGTTCCACTTCTCGCTCTTCAACGAGCTGCTCGACCGCAACATCATGACGGTCGACGCGTTCGACTGGGCGCACCGCACCGGCGCGAACCCACCGAACGAGCCGACCGACGACCTGTGCACCAGCCGGCCGGCCCGCCCGCAGCTGTACGAGGGCACGTTCATCCACGAGTGGCAGCACCTGGCGCACTACTACACCGACCCGTTCGAGACGACCTGGCTGAACGAGGGTCTCTCCGACTTCGTGCAGACGCTCGCCGGGTACGTCGATGCCACGGCCCGGGTCGACGAGCCGGGCACGGACAGCCACATCTACTGCTTCCAGGGCTTCGGCATCGTCCAGACGGACTACAACACGAATCCACGGGACTGTGGTGGCCCGGAGAACTCGATAAACCTGTGGAACGAGGGCAGCACGTCGAGTGGGGTGCTGGCCGACTACGGCAACGTCTACTCGTTCGTGCTGTTCCTGTACGACCGCTACGGCCTGGACTTCATCTCGCGGCTGCACCGCGACGGTGAGCTGCAGGGCTTCGCCAGCCTTGAGGCGGCGCTGAAGGCCGAGGGCGTCAAGGACATGTACAAGGTGATCCACGACTACCAGACGATGAACCTGGTGGACCGGATCGTCGGCAACTCCAAGCTGGGCATCATGCTCGGCGTGGACAAGCGCCGGGTCACCACGGCCAGCCTCGACGCGACCGTGAACCTGGCCAACCCCGCCTCGTACGCGGCCGGCGGCGCGGCACCCAACGGCGCCGACTACGTCACCCTGCAGAAGGCCAACGGCAAGCCGCTGGGCCTGGGCGACCTGCGTTCGATCAAGTTCCAGGGCGCGAAGACGCTGCCGCCGGTCCCGCTGGCCTGGCAGATCGTCAACGACGACCCGGATCGCAGCGGCAACCCGGTGCTGTGGTCCGGCAACGGCAACAGCCTGGACGTCGCGGCGGTCACCCCGGTGACCGTGCCGGCCGCCGACCCGACACTGACCTTCCTGGCGAAGTACGGTGCCGAGGCCGGCTACGACTACGGCTACGTGAGCGTCTCCACCGACGGCGGCGAGACCTACACCGTCATCCCCGGTGAGGAGACGGTCGCCGGTCCGCTCGGCCCGGCGCTGAACGGCACCACCGACGGCTTCCAGCCGCACTCGTTCGACCTGTCCGCGTACGCCGGGCAGGACGTGCTGGTCAGCTTCCGGTACGTCAGCGACGGCGGGGTCAACGAGGGCGGTCTGCTGATCGACGACATCGCGGTCGGCGGCACGCTGGTCAGCGACGGTTCGAGCCTGGAGCCGTTCGACTCGCCGTCGGAGATCAACCCGACGCCGGTGGCGAACTGGAACGTCCGCTTCGTCGGCATCAACGAGAAGCTCAAGCTGGCCTACCAGGTGGAGGTCGACGGCAAGTCGAACTTCACCCTCGGTCTGATCCAGACGGCGCTGCTGTCCGCGTTCCCGAAGGTGGTCGCGATCGTCGCCTACGACGAGCCGACCGAGCAGGTCACGCAGTACGCCCCGTACACCCTCACGGTGAACAACGTGGCGCAGCCCGGCGGCGCTCCGCTGAGCTGACCTGAGCAGGAACTCCCGGTGCCGCCCGGCGCGGCACCGGGAGTTCTCTGTTTCCCCGGCGAAGCTGCCGGATCCGGCGCCGCGCAGCGGGGTCGGTCCCTAGCCTGACGAGCAGAGGCAACGTCGTGGGCGAGCAGCGGGGGAAACCATGACCAACGCGATAGGTGACGCGCTTGATGGCGTACGCGAAGTCGAGCTGACCGTGACCGGCCGCAGGAGCGGGCGGCAGATCACCCATCCGGTGTGGTTCGTACAGGAGGACGACAACGTGTTCCTGGTGCCGGTGACCGGCTCGGACAGTCAGTGGTACAAGAACGTCCGGCAGACCCCGATGGTCCAGCTGGCGGTCAACGGCACCGCGTTGAGTTCGAGCGCCACCCCGATCACCGAGGCCGATCGGGTCGACCACGTCGTGGCGATGTTCCGCGACAAGTACGGCGCCGACGAGATCGCCTCGCTCTATCCGAGACACGACGTCGCCGTCCAGGTTCCCCTCGGGTAGCCGTCGCAGATCCGGGTTACCTTGCTGCGATGGAGCAGCGACTCAGTCTGATCACGCTCGGCGTGACCGACCTGGCCCGGTCCCGCGACTTCTACCGGCAGCTCGGCTGGCAGGGCCAGGAGGTCGAGCAGACCGTGTTCTTCCAGGCCGGCGGGCTCGCCGTGGTGCTGTGGTCGCGCCAGTCGCTGGCCGGGGACGCCGGTGTCGAAGACCGGGGCGCGGGCGGGTTCACCGGGGTCGCGCTGGCCCACAACGTACGCGAGCGCGCCGAGGTGGATCAGCTGATGGCCGCCGCCGCCCGGGCTGGGGCCGTGGTCACCCAACCGGCCCGCGACACCTCCTACGGCGGGTACGCCGGCTACTTCACCGACCCGGACGGCCACCTCTGGGAGATCGCCTGGAATCCGGGCTTCCCGATCGCCGCGGACGGCACCATCACCGTCCCCGACTTCGGCGCAGCCTGACCCGACCTGGTTCACGGGTCTTGCCGTCACCTCCCGCAGGTCGCTACCCGGCCGCCAGGGGACCATACGTGTTCAGACCAACATGTCACGGTGAGATATTCGTGTCTGCCTGGCGGGCGGGGCGGGCGAGGGTCAGCAGCATCAGCAGGGACGCGGCGGCCGCGGCGCTGAGCACCACGGCCATCGGGAGCGCGCTGCCCTCGCCGCCGAGCCCGACGAGTGGGGCGGCGCTTGCCGCGACCACGGCCTGGATGCCGCCGAGCAGCGCCGCTGCGGTGCCGGCGCGGGAGGCGTGCCGGTCCAGGGCGAGGGCGGTCCCGTTGGGCATCACCAGGCCGAGCGAGCCGAGGAAGACGAAGAGCGCGGCGATGACCACTGGCAGGTTGTTCAGCAGTGCCCCGGTGAGCACGGCGAGGGCGGCGAGCAGGCCGATGCCGAGCCCGCTGACCAGCAGCGGACGCGGGTCGTGGCGGTCCAGCAGGCGGGCGTTGAGCTGACCGACGGCGACGAAGGCGAGGGCGTTGGCGCCGAAGACCAGACTGAACGTGCCGGCGGAGAGGCCGAACACGTCCTGGAGGACGAACGACGAACCGGAGAGGTAGGCGAACAGGCCGGCGAAGGCGAGGCCCTGGGTCAGCGCGTACCCGAGGTAGACGCGGTCGGTGAGCAGGGTGCGGCCGGCGGCGGCGGTAGCGGCCAGGCCACCGGCGTTGCGTCGGGTGGTGGGCAGGGTCTCCGGCAGCCGCAGCGCGACGGCGGTGGCCAGCAGGGCTCCGACCAGGGCGAGGGCGACGAAGATGGTGCGCCAGTTGCCGACGTTGAGCACCAGGCTGCCGAGGGCGGGAGCGACCATCGGCGCGATGCCGAAGATCAGGACGAGTCGGGAGAAGTACTTGGCGGCGGCCCGGCCGGAGTACAGGTCACGCACCACCGCCCGGGCGACGACCGTGCCCATGCCACCGGCGAAACCCTGTGCGAAGCGGGCCACCGCGAGCGTCTCCGCCGTCGGCGCGAGGGCGCAGACCAGCGACAACAGGGTGTACGCGGCGACGCCGACCAGCACCGGGCGGCGCCGGCCCCAGCGGTCGCTGAGCGGGCCGGTGACGAGTTGACCCAGCGCCATGCCGATCAGGCAGGTGGTCAGGGAGAGCTGGATCTGTGCCTGGCTGGCGGCCAGGTCGCGGGTCATCCCGGGAAACGCCGGCAGGTAGGTGTCCAGCGACAGCGGGCCGATCGCGGTGAGCGAGCCGAGCAGCACCAGCAGCCCGAGCGCGGCGCGGCCGGTGGGTGGGGTGATCCGCTCCGGCGGGCGTACGGGCACGTCGGTCTGCGGCATCGGTTCCCCTCGGCGGTCGGCGCCACCACGGCGTGGCCGGCTGCCGGGGGCGTCCGGCTACGATAGCTCTGCCTACAGAGGTGTTGCAGCGTGAAGGGGCGGCACTGTGACCGACGAGACGCTCGACCAGCTCGGCAGCGCCCTCAGCGACCTGCATCGGGTGCTCCGCCGTCGGGCCCTGCAGCGGACCGGCCGGGCCGCCCTGCCGGACGCGCAGGTCGAGGTGCTGCGGCTGGTGCAGCGCCAGCCCGGGATCAGCGTCCGGGAGGCCGCCGCGCGGCTGGGCACCGCCGCGAACACGGTGAGCACCCTGGTCGGCGAGCTGACCACCGCCGGCCTGCTGCGCCGGGACCGGGATCCGGCCGACCGGCGTACCGTCCGGTTGGCGTTGACCGAGGTGGCGTACGGGCGCATCGCCGCCTACGGGCGGTACCGCCGCGAACTGCTCGCCGCCGCCCTGGCCGACCTCGACGCGACCGACCGGGAGCGGCTGCACGTCGCCGTGCCCGCCCTGTCCCGCCTGGCCGACCGCGCCGCCGAGCTGCCCTGAGCGACGCCAGGCGTCACCCCGCCACGACGGGCCGGGTGGGTGGCGGACGGTCGAGGTGAGCGCCGGGAGGGCAGCCGGAGAAATACCGCACCCGTCAGCTCCGGGCCCGGATCACCTCGTACAGGGCGGTCCAGTCCTGGTCGCCGTGGCCGGCCGCCACCGCCCGCTCGTAGTGCGACCTGACCGCCTTCGGCAGCTCGACGTCGACACCCAGCGCTTCGCTGGTCCGCAGGACGTGCTCCGCCGTGGCGCCCATCATCAGTGCCGTGCTCAGCTCACCCGGGTGCTCGCCGGCTTCAAGTGCCCGCGCCAGCTCCAGCCCGTCGCCGATCATCGCCGGGATGTCGGTGAGGGTGGTGAGCGCGCCGGGCAGGAACTCCGCCGGAGGCACGCCCGCCGTCGTGACGAGTGCGGTGGCGTGCAGCAGGCTCGACAGGCAGGTCAGGAAGACGTCGAGGTGAGCCTGGTAGAAGAGTTGGGCCAGCCCTGGATCGGCCCCCAGGTACCTCGGCTCTCCGATGATCCGCAGCACCGGTTCGTTGTGGTGGAACGCCTCGCCGGCTCCGCTGTAGAAGACGTACGCCTCGGCGGTGCCGACCATGGGGGCCGGCACCATCACCCCTCCGGTCACGAGACGCGCGCCGTGTCCGGCCGCCCACTCGGCTGCCTGTCGGGAGGTGTCGGGGGTGTCGGAGCTGAGGTTGACCAGGGTGCGCCCGGTCAGTGCCCCGGGCTGGCTGGCCACCGGACCGAGGATGTCGTACATCGCCGGGTAGTCGGTGAGGCTGAGGATTGTCAGTTCGCTGGCGGCCACGGCGGCGGCAGGCGTCGGCGCCAGGGTGGCTCCCCGGCGGACCAGGGCGTCGGCCCGGCTCGGGGTGCGGTTCCACAGGGTGACCGGATGTCCGGCGCGCAGCAGGGCGGCGGCCATCGCCTGCCCCATCGGCCCGAGACCGATGACGGTGACCGGCCGGAGATCGCTGTTTCCACTCATCGGACACTCCTCAGTGCCGCCCTGCCCCGTGCTGGCCGGCATCACCAGGGTTGGCGACCACAAACCGCATGACAAGTACCCACTATTTTGTTCAATACTTACCTCCAGGTAAGCATTGAGGGGTCGATCAGCGGAAGGGCGGATCCATGGCATCAAGTGAGAGGTGCGGCCCGTACATCTGCGGGATCGACGCGGCGATGGACGTGGTGTCCGGAAAATGGAAGTCGCTGATCCTGTGGGAGTTGGACAACTACGGCACCCGACGGTTCGGCGAGCTGAAACGGGGCTTGCCCGGAGTCAGCGAAAAGATGCTCATCCAGCACCTACGGGAGATGGAGCAGGACGGCCTGGTTCACCGCGAGGTCTACCGCGAGGTCCCGCCCAAAGTGGAGTACTCCCTCACCGAGCACGGACGGTCACTGAACGAGGCGCTCGGCCCGCTGGGCGAGTGGGGGCAGCGTCGCGCCGAACGGCTGGCCGCCGAGGCTGCCACCGTCTCTTCCTGACCGTGCCCCGTCGCCCGCCGCCGGGGCCGCACGTCACCCAGCACCTAGCACCTTCGGGGAAACTGCACCCTCACCCCGCAGCCCGTGAGCAACTTCGGGGATACTGCGACCTCGCACCCGGCACCACCCAGCGCCTTCGGGGATAGTGCGGTCTCACTGGCGTTCCCAACGTTGCGCGGAGGGGTACCGGGTGGTGGGCGGGTGGGTCAGGTCGTGATGGTGCGGCGTACGCCGCCGTGCAGGCCGCAGGCCCGGGGGCTGCCGCCGGCCAGGCTGACCTTGCCGTTCTCGCACTGCACCAGGTAGCCGCGTCCCTCCCAGAAGCCGGGCACGCAGTCGAAGTGGTCGCACACCTCGCGGGCGGGTTCGCGGACCCGTTTCCCGCCGCAGAAGTCGTACCCCATCGGGTTCTTGGGGGCGCCGCAGCGCCGCTCGGGTTTCGGGCTGGCCTTGACGGAGCCGGTGGCGCGCGGTGCCGGCGCGGAGCCGGTGGCGCGCGGGGTCGTCGCGGTGCCGGTCGCGGCCGGCGCTCCGGGGGCGGCCACCGCGGTCTCGGTGCTGGTCGGGTCGGACGGGCCGGAGTTGGCCAGGGCCACCGGCACCATCACGGCGAGCGCGGCGGCGACCACCGCGGTACGCCGGCCGCCGGGGATGAGGGCCGACAGTCGCGCCTGCCCGGGGGTGGCGATGCCGGGGCGGGACGGGCGCAACCGGACGTGCTCGTCGATCAGGTCGTCGAGCTGGTCGATGACCGCCTGGCGCTGCTCGATGGCGTCGGCGAAGGCCAGGGTGAGCACGAAGCGGAACTCGGCCGCCACGTCGGGGCGCAACAGCACGCCGGAGGTTCGCCGCCGGTCCAGCACCTGGATCAGGGTGACCGAGGCGTGCGGGTCGTGGGCCAGACCGGTCATCCGGCCGTACGCCCAGTCGCGCCGGCCGCGCCCACCGAGCAGCACCAGCCGCCGGTTGGTGATCACCGCCATACCGGCGTCGGTGATCCGTACCCCGTCGGGCAGGCGCCGGCGCAGCCGACCGGTGGGCGTACCCACGGTCAGGTCGGGGGCGGGCAGCACGGCGTTGTGCCGCATCTCCACCAGTTGGGCGGCCGGCACCACCCGGAGTACGACCTCGTCGGGGGCCAGTTCGAGCGGCAGGCCGTCGCCGGCCGTGGCCGAGCCCTGACACTGCTCGGCGAGCGTACGCAGGCGGCGCAGTTCGTCGTCGCGCCGCCGCCAGCCTCCCTCGGCGCTGCGGAACAGCCGCAGCCGGCGCTCGTTCTGCCGGCGCGCCCACCGGTACCGCCATGTCGAACCCGTCGAATCAGTCCTCGCCACGCCGAACTCCTTCGCCGTGCATGCCACCAACCGCAGGCCACCAGATGGGGTGTCACAGTGTTAACGGCTGCGGGCACCACCCTGGACACGGCCATAAGCGGTCGAATTAGCCGATCGGTGCAGCAAAACGGACGAGATGGTGGTTTACCCTGCGCCGTTCGCCTTCCCTCCGGTGGGCTGTGACGCAACTGGCCACCGGTACGCCAATCAGTCGTACGGGCAGACGAGATGGCTGCCGCCCGTGGCGGTGGCACGTGATGGCGAATCTGGTGACGAGGTGCTGGCGATACCGGAAGCGGCGGTCAGGTCGCCGGGATTACGCCCGCCCACGCCCACGATGCGTCGACTCGCGGCGGATGAGTGACGCAAATGATCCGGAACGACGCCAGGGAAGACGAGATGAGCAGACCGTCACCTCGCCGCATGGACAGGAAGACCGCGGATCGGCTGCTGGACGCCGACCCGGTCGCCCTGAGCCAGGCCGGTCCGCTCGCCGCCCCGCTACGCGCGGCACGCGGGCCGGCACGACCCGACGAGATGGCTGGGGAGCATCTGGCGGTGGCCGCGTTCCGAGCTGCCGCTGATCTCGCCCCCGAATCTCGACCACGGAGAGAATCGATGCTCAGGAGCACGCTGGCGAAGCTGCTCACCGTCAAGGCCGCGACCGTCGTCGCCGCCACCGGGCTCGGTGGCGTGGCACTGGCCGCCGGTACCGGCGCGCTACCCGACCCGGTGGTCGACCCGACGACCCGCCCGGCGACCCACGCTCCGGCAGCACCTACCGCCACCCCGTCGCTCCCGGCCGGACCGGCTGACCGGGCCGGCGTGGGCGACAGTCCGTCGCCCTCGCTGACGGGCCTGTGCCAGGCGTACGCGGCCGGGGCCGCCAACCCGGGCAAGGCGTCGGAGAACCCGGCCTTCGCCGAACTGGTCGAGGCGGCCGGCGGTGCCGGACAGGTCGACGAGTACTGCGCCGACGCCGCGTCGAAGGACCGCGCTCGCCCCACGGGCGCACCGGGCGGTGCCGGGCGGCCGACCACCCGCCCCACCCCGAACCCGCGTGGCACCACCCGGACCAGCCGCCCCGACGCGGCCATCACAAAGCGGCCCGGTGGCGTCCCGACCGTGACCGTTCCCGGTTTGCCTGCCGGGAGCGTTCCGGCCGCGACGCCCCGCACCCCCGGCCGCTGACCGCGGGGCCGGGCGGGTTCTCCCCGACCCGTCCGGCCCCGCGCCCACCTCGACGGGCGATCACGGTGATTCGACCGCGCTGACCAGGAACTTGTGGACCTCGGCCTCGACGATCGCCACCCGCTGCTCCGGCTCCGGGCCGGAGCCACGGAAGTCGAGCATCTGCTCCTCGGACTCCCACCGCTCGTAGACGTTGATCCGACCCGGTTCCACCAGGTCGGGACTGATGGCGAAACCAAGGCAACCGGGTGCCTCGCGCGCCTGGCGGACGATCTCCGCGCAGGTGGCGAGGTAGGCGTCCCGCCCAGCGGGGTCGACCTGTAGCGTGCCGGCGACGATCAGCAAGGCAACCTCCGAAGATCGGGAGAGCGGACGCCAGTCATACTCTCCCGATCCGCCATCGTCCGCACGCCCGATCAGGCACGGGTGATCGCGTTGGCGTGGATCGCCTCGGCCAGGTACTCCGTCAGCCCGGGAGCCATCGCCTCATAGTGGGCGGTGAAGCGTTCGTCGGCCAGATACAGGTCGGCCAGCCCGGTGTGGATCTCGTACGAGCACTCGTAGAACCACCGGCTGATCTGCTGCCGGTGTTCCTCGGCCAGCTCCATGGCCGCCGGCGCGTCGGCCGGTGCGCCCGAGTCCATCAGCGCCACGATCCGCCGCCCCCAGTCCTCGGTCTCGGCCTTGAGCCGCTGCCAGTCCTCCTTGCGGTAGCTCGACGTCCGCCGGTTCGACTCCCGGTACGCCTCGGTGCCGCCCCACCGCTGCTCCGCCTCCTCGGCGTGCGCGTCCGGGTCGAAGTCGCCGAAGACCTCGAACCGCTCCTGCGGGGTCAGTTGGATGTTCATCTTGCTCGCCTCCATCGCGAATTCGATCGCCGCGACCATCTCCTGCAGGCGCTTGATCCGCACCGTCAGCAGCTCGTGCTGGCGACGCAGGTGCGCTCCCGGGCCGCTCGCCGGGTCGTCGAGGATCACGGCGATCTCGTCCAACGGGAACCCCAGCTCGCGGTAGTACCGGATCAGCTGCAACCGCTCCAGATCCGCCGCGGAGTAACGGCGGTATCCCGAGCCGCTGCGCCCGCTCGGCGTCAGCAGTCCGATCTCGTCGTAGTGGTGCAGCGTCCGGACCGTCACGCCGGCGAGCTTCGCCACCTGACCAACCGTGTGGGCCATGGCTCCCCCCTTTCCGGGTACCACGGTCCCGCCTGCCGTTAGGTGAGGGTCAAGCCCGATTCTGCGACGCCGGACACACCTGGCGGGTCGCAGTTCACCAGGACCGTACGCAGCTCGGCCAGGCCGGCCGGCCGGCCGTAGCGGTAGCCCTGTCCCTGCGCGCAGCCGATCGCGGCCACCGCCTCGTGCTGCCGCTCGGTCTCCACCCCCTCGGCCACCACGCCCAGGTCGAACGCGCCGGCCAGCCGGGTCACCATCTCCACCGTCGCGTACGCCCGGGTGTCCTCGGGGATCCGGGCCACGAACGAACGGTCGATCTTCAACTCGGTCGCCGGGATCCGATGCAGGTAACTCAGCGACGAGTACCCGGTGCCGAAGTCGTCGATGGCGATCCGGATGCCCAGCTCGCGTAGCTGCCCCAGCCGGTCCAGCACCGCCTCGCTGCCCTCGATCAGCGCCGACTCGGTCAGCTCCAGGGTCAGCGCCCGGGGTGCCAGCCCGGCACCCGCGGTGGCCTCGGTGACCGTGGCGATCAGGTCGGGCCGGCGCAGGTGCGACGCCGCGATGTTCACCGCCACCGTCGCGGACGGCACGGTCTCCTGCCAGGTGGCCGCCGCCCGGCACGCCTCGTGGATGACCCATCTGTCGATCGGCAGGATCAGCCCGGTCTCCTCGGCCAGCGGCAGGAAGCGGGCCGGGCTGAGCACGCCCAGCCGGGGGTGACGCCACCGCACCAGCGCCTCCGCGCTGCGTACCGCCCCGGTGGCCAGGTCCACGAGCGGTTGGAACTCCAGGTGCAGTTGCTCCTCGTCGACGGCCCGCCGCAGGTCGGCGATCAGCTCGGCCCGGCTCACCGCCGACTCCCGCAGCCCCTGCGTGCACCGCCGGTACGCGGACTTACCGGCCGCCTTCGCCGCGTACATGGCGATGTCGGCGTCGCGCAGCAGATCCGTGTGGGAGATGTGCTGCGGCCCGTACTCGGCGATGCCGATGCTCGCCGACGGATGCACCCCGACCAGTTCCTCTCCCGGAGACGGTTGCAGCGCTCTCAGCAGCCGCTCGGCCAGCCGCTCCGGCGCCAACGGTCGCCCGTCGGTGACCAGCACCGCGAACTCGTCCCCACCGATCCGGGCGATCAGGCCGTCGTCGCCGACCGCCCGGCGCATCCGGCGGGACAGACCGGACAGCAGCGTGTCGCCGGTGGTGTGCCCGAACCGGTCGTTCACCTGCTTGAACCCGTCCAGGTCCAACAACAGCACGGCGACCCGGTTGGTGCCGCGCAGCGCACCACGCAGCCGCCGGGTGAAGGCCAGCCGGTTCGGCAGCCCGGTGAGCTGGTCGACGTAGGCGAGCTTGCGTAGCTGCATCACCAGGCGCAGGTTCTCGTTGGCCGCCAGCCCCTGCCGCAGCGCGAGCGTGGCCAGCAACGCCATCACCGCCAGGAAGATCGGCAACGGGGTGTGGCCGCTGGCGTCGCGGGCCAGCATGGTCGCCACGATCGCCCCGCCCACCGGCAGGTAGGGCAGCACCACCCGCCACCACGGCGGCAACGGCGCCTCGCCGGCCTCCTCGTCGGTGCCGTGGTCCCGGGGCGGGGGCATCCGGGTCGCCGCCACGATCAGCAGGTAGCTCAACGGCCAGAGCACGTCGATCGGAGTGCCGGGCTGGTAGGTGCCGGCGGCCACCCACGACACGTACACCGTGTCGGCCACCGCCCGGACCGTGAGGCTCGCGCCGAGCAGCGCCAACGGCCGCCACACCGGCCGGCTCGGACCGACCACCGCGATCAGGATGGTCAGCTGCACCAGGTCGAACATCGGGTACAGCAGGCCGGCCGTCCGCAGTGGCTCGTCCAGGTCGGCCAGGCTGACGTTGCGGAAGATCAACAGCCAGCCGATCGGGATCAGCGCCAGCCCGACGATCACCCCGTCGAGCAGGGTCCGCGCTCGACCCACCCGGGTACGTGGCGCGGTGACCGAGCAGAACAACGCGGCGGTGCCGGTGACCAGGCTGGCCGCGAAGATCAAACCAATGGGCAGGGTGTGCGGCAGGCTCTCACCGAGCAGCCGCTGCGATGTCCACAGTGCCCGTCCGGCCAGCGACATCGCCATCGTGGCGGCCAGCAGCAGCCAGAACCGGCGTACCGTCGGATGCCGGCGGGACGCCGCGGCGCAGGCGATAGCGGCCCAGCCCGCCACGGTGAGCGCACCCAGATCGCTGACCAACGCGCCGTCGGGCAGCCCGAGCATCAGCCACAGCGCCTCGACCGCGACGACGACACCGGCACCGACCAGCCCCACCCGGCCCACCCGGTCCGTTCCGGGCGAGCGCGCGGCGGCCCGCTCGATGTCCTTCCGCGACACAGCGATCGCTCCGGCTCTCTCTCGTGCGTACACCCTCGACGGTGAGGTCCGGCCCTGGCAAACCCCGAAAGCCTAGCCACGCCCGCCGCCACCCCGCCAGATCCACCGGCACGCAAGTACCCGACCTGACGGCTCCGGCATGCGGCGACGCGGGCAGCGACCCCCTCGCGGTCGCCCCGTGGCGCCCTGTCGCGCCGGTCGCACCCGCACCGACGGGACGACGACCCCCGGGCCGGGCCTCCCGCTGCACCCCGCCGACCCCGTCCCACCGCAATGCGGCCATGACTCCGGGTGACCACGACGACGAGTCGCTGAACGTGACCACCCGGCCCGCCACCGACAATGCCGCCTTCCACCTTTGCTCTGCTTACCTATACGCAACCCCACGTTGAACAGGCCTTATCGGAATGGCGCGGCGATCGCCGCAATTACTCAGCGCAACCTGTGCGTATAGGTAAGCAGAGCAAAGCGTCCGTAGGTGATGGTGTCCCTGGCGGGGATGGTTACCGTCGGCGGTCCCAGCGGGTCGGCGGTCCGGCTCGGCGGTGGGTGGGGTTGTCAGGGCGGGTGTTCCGTAGGGCGGACGCTTGCGTTCACGCCCATTGTTCGTCGGGCGCCGCCGTTCCGGACGCGGGTGGACCACCGTGGGTCCACGGGGTCTCGTCCACCGTGGGGAATGCCGCGCCCGGGACGTAAGCGTCGCTGAGCGTGGTGTAGCAGAGTCGCTCCCCCACCTCCGGCACGCTGCCCGGGCTGGGCGTCAGGCCGCGCCCCATCCCGCCGGACAGCTCCAGCACCACCTCGGTCTTGCCGTCGGCGGTCGGGGTGACGAACACCAGCCGCGCCTTCTGCCCGGGACGGGACGGGCTGGTCAGGGTCGCGCCGACCGACGCCAGCACCGGGTCGGTGGTCAGCAGCTGGATGCGCGGGCGCAGCACCGGCCGTCGGCCACTGTCGTCGACCCGGGCCGGATCGGCCAGCAGCACCTCACCGACGAACGCCTCCCCGGTCAGCCGGTACTCCGCCATCACCAGCGGATCGTCGTAGGCACGCTGCACCGCGTAGGTCGCGGCGGCCCGCTCCAGGCGGTGCAGCCGGGCGGCGGCGGCCACCGCACCGTCCCGGCGCGGCTGCGGCGCACCGTCGGCGTCGAGATGGTCGGCGTGGGCGGTGAAGGCGTCCCGGTCACCGTCCCACCGCCCGGCCACCCGGGCGCCGGGCGGCAGGGCGCGCAGCAACCCCAGGCCACGCCACATCAGCTCCCAGGTGGGCGTGAGCTGGTCCCGCAGCAGCCGCTCCAGCTCGGCGTACGCCTCGACCCGCGTCGCCTCGTCGTCGGCGGCGGCGTACGCCTCGATGGCCGGCGCCAGCAGCCGGTTGTCGAACTCCGGATCGGTGGCCGGGCCGGCCGGCGGGCAGCTCGACGGGTCCTCGGCGCGGGCGGCCGCCTCGGCGCCGGACAGTCCGGCCGGCGGGGCGATCCAGCCCAGCAGCGCCGGCAGGTGCAGATCCTCCACCGCGCTCTGCCCGGTCGCCCAGTGCAGCGTCAACGCCTGCGTCATCGCCACCAGCGTCGACGAGCCGGGATGCTCGGCCCGTTCGGCGAAGAAGGTCAGCCAGCGGCCCAGCAGCGGCACCTGCGGCGGCACCGGATGATCGCCGTCGACCCGACGGAACCGGGTGGACCGACCCAGCAGCCGCAGGAACGTCACCCCTGCCGGGTTGGGCACCAGCAGCTGCGGTGCGTCGAGATAGCGGTACCGGACGTCCCGACCCCGGTCCACGGCGACCGCCTCGTTCGCCGTGCGGTGCCCGTCCACATAGGGCAGCACGATCGCGGCCAGCTCGGCGGCGAACGCGAACCGTTGGTCCCGGTTGCGCGGCTGCGGCACGATCAGCAGCCGCCCGTCGCCGGGAGCCGCGCCGACCATCGCGGCGAGCGGCGCGTTCGCCTCCCCCGCCATCGCCAACGGCACCAGCACCAGGGGCCGCCTCGACAGGTGCAGATGCCGGACGGTGGCCACCGGTTGGGCCAGCCCGGCGGCCACCGCCTGCGCCGCCGCCAGCGCCCGCAACGTGCTCATGTCGGCGCTCCGCCGCGCCGGGTGCCGGCCGGAGACTGTCTGACGCGCCCGCTCATGCGGTGGCGAGGGCGTCGGCGCGCAGGCGGGCCGCGGTCCGCAGCAGCGCGGCGGCCTCCGCCCGCTCGGGGTCGGTGACGGTCTCCCCACCGGCGAGTGCCAGCACCTCGTCGATGTCGGCGATCCCGCCCAGCGCCTCGCGGACCGGGCGACCGAGCGCGCCGGTCTGCCCCCGCGCCTCGTGCCGGCAGAAGTACGCCAGCTCGCAACTGGCCAGGCAGTCGGGGGCGTACCGGGCCGGCACCCGGGCCAGCGAACCGGCCAGGGTCGCCGGATCGGCGACGGGATCGGCGGTGAAGTCGGCCGGTACCTCGGCCAGCAGTGTGTCGAGCCGGTCCATCCGGTCCAGTTGTCGGCGGACCACCAGCAGCTGCCGGCGGACGTCGAGCAGATGCGCGACCGGCGCGTTGCTGAAGTCCCGGGGGCAGACCAGCACCACCTCGTGCGACACCAGGTGCGGGTCGTGACCTCGGGCGGTGAGCAGCTCCCGCAGGGCCAGCACGTAGACGGCGGACTGCACCGCCGCGGCGGCCAGCTTCGCCGGGTCGGCCTGGCCGTCGATCACCGGAAACGACTTGATCTCGACCACGTGGAACCGGCCGCCCAGCCGGGCGGCCACCAGGTCGGGTTCCAGATGCACCCGCTGCCCGGCGACCACCAGGCCCAGCATCGGGTGGTCGAACAGCGCTGCCGGCTCGCCGGCGGGCGACGGTTCTTCCGCACCGGCCGGCTCGTCAGGGCGGGCTCCGGTGGGCGGCAGCGCCTCGGTGAGCAGGGTCGCCGAGCGGCGGGCCCGGTCGGCGTGGTCGTCGCCGTCGCCGAGATCCGTCCAGCGGGCTGCCGTCGGCACCGGTACGCCCAGCCGCTCCGCGACCAGCCGCAGCAGTTCGGCGCCGCCGTCGGCCTTAACCTGCGCCTCGAAGGTGTTGCCCCGGGTGATGGCGAACCGGGACTGCCCGAACCGGGCGGGAAAGCCGACCCGCTCGGCCAGTGCCGGTTTGTCCACCCCGGCGCCGTCGAGGACGGCCCGCCGGGTGCAGCCCGGGTTACCGGTCAACGCCGCGAGAGTCCGGGCGTTGTGTCGTTTCGGCGGCGCGTCGCCCCGGATCGCGGCCAGTCGCTGCTCGGTACCCGTCACGACAGGCCACGATAGCCGCGTCCGCGAACTCCGGCCCGTCGCGGCCAGCCGCCACTACCCCGTCGCGCGCCGGTTGATGCGTCGCCGGGTGCGGGCGGTCACCGGGGTGTCCGGTGGCCGCCCGCGCCGGTACGGCTCAGCCGGCCGTGGCCGAGGTCTCCTCGGGCAGCCAGATCGGCTGCCAGTCGGGCACCTCGTGGAAGCGGCGCAGCTCGGCCAGCCCGGAAACCGACCCGGCCCAGGCGGCGTACGGCGGGTTCTGCTCGTCGAAGCCGCTCTGCACGAAGGTCAGCTTCGTCTTTCCCTCGGACTCGGTCAGCTCCCAGCTGGTGACGCCGGGGGCTCCCCAGTCGACGGACATCTTCCGGCCGGGCTCCAGGTCGACCACCTTGGCGGCGAAGCCGCTGTCGAAGCCACCCATGGCGTACCGGCCACCGACCCAGGGCTCGATCCCGATGGGGTAGCCGAACCAGGCGCTGACCTGCTCGGAGTCGGTCAGGGACTCCCACACCTTGTCGGCCGGCGCGGCGATGACCAGCTCGCCACGGAAGTCGGTGCCGGTGAAGTCCACCTTCGGCAGCAGCGGCTGGCCGGCCAGGTGGCACTCCAGGTTGGCCACCGAGAGCGCCCAGAAGGTCTGCAGGACGCCCCGGATGCTGGTGCCGTTGATCACGTCGTTGAAGTCGAAGTGGGTCTGCGACAGCCGCAGCACGGTGGCGTCCGGTCCCTCCGCGCTCAGCGTGATCTCGGTGGTGGTCTCCACCCCGTCGAGCAGCCAGGCGAAGCGCAGCCGGTCGTCGTCGGCGTGCAGCACCCGCTGGTGTGGAGCGTCGCCCTCGGGCGTGTAGCGGCCCCAGAACTCGTACCGCTCGGGCAGCTCGACCTCGGCGTGCTCGGCCAGCCAGACGCGCAGCTCGGCAGGGTCGGTCAGGGCCCGGCGCACCCGCGCGATCGGTGCGGCGAGGCGGACGGCGAGGGTCATCGGTTCAGTCACGGTCGGTCCCCTTCGGGTAGCAGGCCACGGCGAGCTTGAAGGCGTCTCCCTCGGCGCCGCCGTAGCGTGTGAACAACTCCTGCAGCGCGGACTGCAGGTCGTGCAGGAACTCCTGCCGGCGTTCGGCCGGCACGCGGATCTCGCCGGAGACGCCGATCGACGGCAGCTCCGGTGCGGTGCGGTCCAGGGCGGCGACGTCGGCCTGGACCTCCTCCATCAGGTCCAGCAGGTAGCCCAGGCTCAGCTCGTCGCGGGCCCGGCGCAGCCCGATCCGGCCGACCAGCCGCGGTGAGAGCCAGTACGACCGGGCGGCGGCCTGGTAGATCCCCTCGGTGATGCCGCGGACCTTGCGCCGGTCGACCTGCTCGACCAGCCCGGCCGCGACGAGTTGCTTGACGTGGTAGTAGACGCGCTGTGGCGTCTGCTCCAGCCGGGCGGCCACCTCGGTGCAGGTGCGTGGCTCGGCCAGCTGCCGCAGGATCTCGACGCGCTGCGGTTTCAGCAGCACCTCGGCCTGCTCGATCTGCTCCAGGTACAGGACATCTCTCATGGCAAAATCAGTTTGTACGTAAAAAACTTCCTTGTCAATGGGATCGAGAAAGGCCGCGCCGGCAACTTCCGGCGCGGCCTCGCTCAGTCGCGCGACGCGGGGGTCAGGGCAACCAGTCCGGGCGCAGCGGATAACCGTTCACCGCGTCCGGGCCGTTGCGGGTCGCCACCACCTGATGCAGCTGGATGCCGTTGCGCTCGAACGCCAGCCGTGAGCCGGCCATGTAGAGCCCCCACACCCGGGCCGTGCCCGCGCCCACCTCGGCGACGCAGAAGTCCCAGTGCTCCACCAGGTTGCGGCACCAGGCGGCCAGGGTCAGCGCGTAGTGCTGGCGCAGGTTCTCCTCGTGGTGCACCTCCAGCCCGGCATCGTGGATCTCACTGATCACCCGCCCCGGACCGGCCAGCTCGCCGTCCGGGAAGACGTACCGGTCGATGAACGCGCCGGACCGGTGCGGCGCCCGGTTGTCCGCCCGGGTGATGCAGTGGTTGAGCAGTCGGGCCCCCGGGCGCAGCCGGTCCCGCAGGAACCCGAAGTAGGCCGGATAGTTGCGGACCCCGATGTGCTCGGTCAGGCCGATCGAGGAGACCGCGTCGAACTGTTCCCGCGGCGCGTCGCGGTAGTCCAGGTACCGCACCTGCGCCAGGCCGGTCAGCCCTTCCCGCTCGATCGCCGCCTGCGCCCATTGCGCCTGTGCCCGCGACAGCGTCACGCCGAGCGCCTTGACGCCGTACTCGCGGGCCGCGTGCCGGACCATGCCACCCCAGCCGCAGCCCACATCCAGCAGCCGCATGCCCGGCCGCAGCGCGAGCTTGCCGGCGACCAGGTCGTACTTGCCCGCCTGCGCCTGCTCCAGCGTGTCGTCGGGGCTGCGGTACACCGCGCAGGTGTAGGTCATCGACGGGCCGAGCACCCGCTCGTAGAAGGCGTTCGACACGTCGTAGTGGTGCGAGATGGCGCTGCTGTCGCGGATCCGCGAGTGCCGCAGGCCACCCACGATCCGCTTCCAGCGGGGCCTGGCCTCCTGCGGCGGAGCGGGCGGTGGCAGCAGCCGTTCCCAGCCCAGCTCGCGCACCAGCGCCAACCCGTCAGCCAGCGCCGGTGCCCGCATCCGCATCCCGGCGAGCACCCGTAACGCCTCGTACGGGTCGCCCGGGTGGACTCCCTCGATGGCGAGGTCGCCGCTGACGTAGGCACGCGCCATACCCAGGTCGCCCGGCGCGGTGAGCAGGTAGGACAACCCTCGCTCGGAGCGGATCGACAGGGTGATCCCGGCGTCGGCCGGGCCGAGTGCGCTGCCGTCGTACGCGGTGACGCGTATCGGCAGGGGACCCGAGGTCACCGCCCGGACGATGTCCGCCACGGTCAGCCCACGCCGTCGGCCCCCCGGGGGCGGCGTGGCGGGAGCGCCTGCCGCTCCCTGGCTCCGGTCGGTGAGACTCATGCCGGCACTCCGCTTCGTTCGCTCACGCTCGTGCTACCGCCTTCTCGTACAGTCCGGTCAACCGATGCTCCGGGTCGTACCGGTCCCGCACGGCGCGCCAGGTACCGCCGCCGTAGAGCCGGTCGAACGAATCCCGGTCGTAGTACGCGTCGGAGTAGAGCGACTTGTGCCCGCCCGCCTCCGACACCGCGCGCTCGATCTCCCGGTTGACGTCGCCGTCGGCGGCGCCCGCCGCGATCGGCACGCTCCCCCAGAACCCGATGTTGACGTAGTCCTGCCCCGGCCGGAGCGGATACAGCGGCCAGGACCGGGCCGATCCCGGCCCGGCCGGCTCGCGCAGCCGCAGCGGGCACAACCACACCGGCGTCATCCCGACGTTCGCGGCGAACCAGTGCAGGAACTCGGCGGTGCGCTCCAGTGGGATCTCCACGTCCTGCACGACCCGCTCCCGGGCCGGCTGGCCGCGCCACCTGTCGATCCGGGCCGCGACCCGGTGCCGGTGCTCCAGCCGCACGATGCGGTGGTAGACGTCGCTGCGTCGCCACCGTGCCGGCCACAACCGCCGCACCACCGGATGCTGCGCCCCGAAGGCCGCCGAGCACCAGAACCAGTCGGTGTCCCAGCGCCACAGGTAGTCGTGGACGGTCAGCGCGTCGTGCGGGCGCTGGCGCAGCGAGCGGTAGTAGATCTCCTGCCCGGTGTAGTCGGAGACGCCCGGCACGTCGTCGGTGAAGTTGCCCAGCACCAGGTACGCCTCACCGGGGCTGAACATCACCCCGTCCATCGCGTCGACGCTCGCGCCGGCCCAGTGGCGGGTGGCGGTGATCTCGCCGATCGCCTCGGTCAACGCGGTCAGGTTGGTGAACCGCAGGTTGCGCAGGGCCACGTACCGACGGACCGGTTGCAGCTCGATCCGCAGCCGGGTGGCGTACCCGAGACTGCCGAGCGAGTTGGGAAAGGCCGCGTACAGGTCGGCGTGTGGGCCGTCGGGCCGGGCGGTGACCACCTCACCGGTGCCGGTGAGCACGTCCAGTTCGGTCACCGACTCGTGCGGCAGTCCGTTGCGGAACGAGGTCGACTCGATGCCCAGCCCGGTCACCGCCCCGCCGAGAGTGATGGTGCGCAGCTGTGGCACCACCAGCGGCATCAGGCCGTGCGGCAGGGTCGCGGCGACCAGCCGTTCGTAGGTGCACATGCCCTGCACGTCCGCGGTGCGGGCGACCGGGTCGACGCCCAGCACCCCGCCGAGCCCGCTGACGTCCAGGCCGGAGGCGGGGGCGCTGCGCGGACGGAACAGGTTGGAAGTGCGCTTGGCCAACCGCACCGGCTGGCCGGGTGGCACCGCCGCGTACGACCGTCGCAGCTGGGCCACCGCCAGGTCATGATCACGCACGGCGTGCATGGGATCACTTTACGCGTCACGCGCCCGCCTGGCGGGATGTCCATCGGAGGCGTTTCTCGCTCGGCCCGGGGCCGGCCGACGGGGGTGGCTGGCCGGTGGCCCGGGCGGTGGGACAGGATGCCGGCATGTCGCACACCGATGGGTCGGGCAGCGTCTACGGCACCCGCCGAGCCGGACCACCCCGCGATCCACTGCTCGTCACGGCGCTCGGGTTGGGGCTGGTCGGCGTACTGGTGGGGGTGCTGTTCGCCACCGGCGTGCTCGGCGGCGGCGAGCCGGCGCCGGTACCGACGGTGGCCGGCCCCGGCCCGAGCACGGCGCGGCCCAGCCCGACCGAGAGCGAACCGGAACCCAGCCCGTCGAGGTCCGAGCCGTCCCCCGAGCCGAGCCCCAGCCGGGATCCGGACGCGATCGTCGGGCCGAGGGTGCTCCGGGGCGTCGGTTCCGGTTTCTGCCTCGGTCTCGACGGTGACGGTGAGAAGGCCGTCGCCAAGCTGACCGGGTGCAGCGGCGGGCCCGAGCAGCAGTGGGTGGTCAACGCCTTCGGCCCGGACACGGTGACGCTGACCAACGCCGCCCACAACCAGTGCCTCGACGTCGAGGGTGGCAGCGGCGACGACGGCGCCCGGTTGCAGCAGTTCGGCTGCCACGGCGAGGGCAACCAGCAGTGGCGGCTGCAACGGGTCGACGGCGGCGCGGTCGTGCTGGCGGCCGTGCACAGCGGCAAGTGCGCCCAGGCCCGCGACGGCGGCGCCGCGGCCGGCACCGACATCGTCCAGGCCCCCTGCGACGGCAACCCGGCCCAGCGCTGGACGCTCCAGTAGCCGTCCCCACCCGCCAGGCCCCGTCCTGGTCAGGACCGGCCGCGCAGCGCCCGTAGCTCGTTCAGGTGTCGGGGCAGGTGCACGCGGGCGTGCAGGTCGATCGTGCGGCCCCAGGGCAGCGGCTCGTCGACGACGAGTTCGAAGCCTTCGCGCAGGTGTGTCTCGACCGGGGTGTCCGCCGCCGGACCGAGCCGGGCCACCAGCGCGACCAGCCGGTCACTGGTGGCCCGCAGCCGGGCGGCGAGCCCGTCGAGGCCGCCGCACTGCGCGGCCAGTTCGTCCAGTTCCGGCCGGTGGACCTCGTCCAGGTCGTAGAAGGCGTACGGCGAGCCGGCCAGCACCGCCTCGGTGGCCTCGCGCATCAACTCGTCGCTGGCGACCAGGTGGGCCACGATCTGCTCGGCGCTGTACCGGTCGGGCGGGGGCGGCCCGAACCCGCCCGCGTCGACCTCGGCCAGCACCGCGTCGTACGCCCGCCGCAGCCCGTCGACCTCCACCCGGCCGAGCCTAGCGGCGGCCCCGGCGAGCCCGCAGGTAGTCGCTGACCACGTACTCGCCGAGGTCGTCGGTGTCGGGGGTGAACACCCGCCCGCCGCTGCGTCGGGCCACCGCGTCGACGAAGCGGCGCAGGCCGGGATCATCGCCCAGCATGAACAGGTTCAGGGTCGCCCGGTAGCGGCCGAGCCGGTCCACCTCGCGCACCGTCGCCTCGATCGTCTCCGGCGACGACGGCCAGGCGAACAGCGCCTCACCGTCCTCCGGGTCCAGGTGCGCGGTCGGTTCCCCGTCGGTGACCACCAGCACCACCGGTTCCGCGTCCGGATGACGCCGCAGATGCCGGCCGGCCAGCCGCAACGCGTGCTGCAGGTTGGTCCCCTGCATCATGTCCGGCTCGACGGCGGCCAACTCCTGCTGGGTGAGCGTCTCCGCCCGCCGGCCGAACCCGATGATCTGCAACGCGTCCTGCGGAAACCGGGTGGCCATCAGGTGCGCCAGGGCCAGCCCGGTCTGCTTCATCGGCCCCCACCGCCCCTGGGAGATCATCGAGTACGACAGGTCGACGCAGAGCGCCACCGCCGCCGACGCCCGCCGTTCGGTCTCGACCACCTCGAAGTCCTCGACGGCCAGTTGCACCGGCACCCCGGGGCCGGCCCGGCGGACCGCCCGGGTCAGGGTCCGCACCACGTCCAGCGGCTGCTCGTCGCCGTACTCCCAGGGGCGCGACGCCCCGGTCACCTCGCCGGCCGCCCCGGCCGAGCGCAGGTCGTGCTGGCCGCGCGGGCCGGCGGTCAGCTCGGCGAAGACCTGTCGCAGCGCGGTGCCGCCGAGCCGACGCAGCGCCTTCGGGCTCAGCGTCAGGCCATCGGCGTCGCGGGTCACCCACCCCTGCCGGCGCAGCTCCCGCTCCAGCTCCCGCAGCCGGCGTACGTCGTCGGCCGCGTCGCGGCCCAGCGTCCGGGCGACCGCGTCGACGTCGATGTCGTCCAGGGTCGCCCCGGGGTGCGCCTGGCCCAACTGGTCGAGCAGGTCGTCCAGTTCGGCGATCTCGTCGAGCGCTCCGGTCGCCTCGCCGTAGCCCAGCGGCTGACCGCCCTGCATCCGCTCACCCCGACCCCAGCGCAGGTCGGGCCGCAACGCCCGCAGGTTCCCCTCCAGCGCGGCCAGCTCGCCGGCGAGCCGGTCGCCGAGGGACTCGCGCATCAGCCCGGCGAGTTCCTCCCGCTGCCGCTGCGACAGCGAGTTCATCAACCGCTGCCCGGCCGCCGACCGGCGCGCCAGGATGTCGATCAGCTCGTCGACGTCGCGGGGACGTTCCGGGAAGAAGTCGCCGTGCCGGCGCATGAACTCGGCGAACGCGTCGGTGGTGTCCTCGGCCCGGGCGTGCCGGGCCAGCAGGGCGTTGAGGTCCCGCACCATCTCGGCGACCTGCTCCTGCACCGCCGGGTCACCCGCCAGCCGGGCCGAGTCGCGCAGCCCGGCGAAACGCTGGCCGAGCACGTCGTCGCGCAGCCCGTCCAGGATCCGCTGGTAGGTCTGCCGGGCCTCGTCGCTGGCCCACCGGTAGTCGGACAGGTCCCGCACCGCCTGTGCGGTCGAGCGGGGCAGGTTCTCCAGCATCGTCTCGGCGAACCGGGCCGCCTCGTCGTCGCGCCGGGCCAACTCGTCCCGCTCGGCGGCCAGTGCCTGATCGAGCAGCGCCCGCGCCCGGGTCACCGCACCGTCGAGTTCGCCCCGGCGCAGCGCGTCGCGGCGCAGCCGGCGGGCGCGGGCGGTCAGCCCGTCCAGCCCGCCACGCCCCTGCGGGCCCCGGCGCAGCAGCTCCCGCAGCGCGTCGCGGAGGCTGCCGCCGGCCAGCACCTCCGCGCCGACCTGGTCGACCGCGGCCTGCACGTCGTACGGCGGTGCGAGCGGATCGGGGCCGCCGCGCCACTGCCCGTACCGGAACCGGTTGCCGGTCATCTCAGTCCCGTCCGCCGTAGCGGGTCCGCCCGGTGTCGGTGACGTCCTTGCCCAGCCGGCGGTTCAGATGCAGCCCTTCGAGCACGAACTCGACGGCCGCGGCGGCCTGCCCGGCGCTCGGCGCGTCGCCGATGCCGAGCCGGTCGAGCACCTTGGCCAGCCCCGGCACCGTGCCCACCTGACGCAGCAGCTCGGCCGCCGAGATCAGCTCGCCGGTCTCCACCGCCTGCCCGTCCTCGACCAGCGCGGTGAAGCCGGACAGGTCCAGCCCGGCCAGCCGGGCCCGGAACGTCTCGGCGGTGGCGGTCCGCAGCAGGTGGCCGAGCAGCTCGATCTCCCGACCCTCCTCGCCGCTCTCGAACTCCACCTTGCCGCGCAGCGTCGACGTCACCGACACCGCGTCACCCACCCGCGCCACCGCCTCGGCCGACGGCACCTCCGAGTCGGCGCCGAGCAGGCACGCCCGGCGCAGCGCGGCGGCGGCGACGGTCTCCGCGGCGGCGATGGCGAACCGGGCGGAGACGCCGGAACGCGGGTCCACCGACGGTGACTCGCGTACCGCCCGGGCGAACCGGGCCAGCACCTCCAGCACGTGCTCCGGCACCTCGGCGACCAGGTCGGCCTCCTGCCGGATCAGGGACAGTTCCAGCTCCAGGTCGGTCGGGTAGTGGGTGCGGATCTCCGCGCCGAAACGGTCCTTGAGCGGGGTGATGATCCGACCCCGGTTGGTGTAGTCCTCCGGGTTGGCGCTGGCCACCAGCAGCAGATCCAGCGGCAGCCGGAGCTGGTAGCCGCGTACCTGGATGTCCCGCTCCTCCAGCACGTTGAGCAGCGCCACCTGGATCCGCTCGGCCAGGTCGGGCAGCTCGTTGACCGCGAAGATGCCCCGGTTGGTGCGCGGCACCAGCCCGAAGTGGATCGTCTCGGGATCGCCGAGCGTACGCCCCTGGGCCAGCCGGACCGGGTCGACGTCGCCGATCAGGTCACCGACGCTGGTGTCCGGGGTGGCCAGCTTCTCGCCGTAGCGCATCGAGCGGTGCAGCCAGCCGACCGGCAGGTCGTCGCCGGCCTCGGCGATCAGTGCCCGCGACGCCGGGGTGACCGGGTGCAGCGGGTGCTCGTTGAGCACCGAGCCGGCGATCACCGGCGTCCACTCGTCCAGCAGCGTCACCAGCGACCGGATCAGCCGGGTCTTGCCCTGGCCCCGCTCGCCGAGCAGCACCATGTCGTGCCCGGCGAGCAACGCCCGCTCCACCTCCGGCAGCACGGTGTCGTCGTACCCGACGATGCCGGCGAACCGCGGCGCGGCGTCGCGCATCCGGGCCCGCAGGTTGTCGCGGAGTTCCTGTTTGACGGTGCGGTAGCGGTGCCCGGCGGCGCGCAGCGCGCCGAGCGTGGCGGGCAGGTCGGCCGGTGGGAGCGGCGGAACAGACGAAGACTCACTCACCCCGCCCACGCTAGCGCGCACCTGCCGCCGTCAGCTTGGCTCGATCATGAATTCGGGGTGGGTCGGTGGCGCTGCCGCACGGTCAGGGCTCACCCCGGACACGGGCCAGTGCGGCGTCCAGAGCGGTCTGCTGGGTCCGCTCGCCGTAGGTTTCCGGGTCGACGCAGGCGAGGGCGTTGAGCCCCTCGACGAGGGCCACCAGGCTGGTGGCCGTGTCGGCCGCCTCGGCCGGGCCCAGGTCGGGCCGGGCGGCGTGGACCAGTTCCCGGACCCGGGCGACGAACCGGCGGTTGTAGTCGCGGTGCAGGTCGGCCAGGACCGGATCGGCCAGCGCGGCGGCGAGGAAACCGACCCAGACCCGGGCCTCCTCCCGCTTCTCCTCGTCGGGTGAGGCCGCCTGGACCAGCACGGCCCGCAGCGCCGCCACCGGGTCACCGGCCGCGGCCTGGGCGGCGTCGGCACGCAGGCCGGTACGCCGGTGCAGCAGGTCGCGGGCGTGCACGAGCAAGGCCTGCTTGTCGGCGAAGGCGTGCAGCACCATGCCGGTGGTGCACCCGGCCCGCTCGGCGACGGCGCGCAGGGTCAGCCCCGGCAGACCGTGTTCGGCCAGCACCGACCAGGTGGCCGCCGACAGGCGTCGCTGCTGGTCGGCGAGATCACGCCGTCTGGCCATCCGTACCCCTTCCCGGTCGACGGGTCGTACCGTAGCGTACGTTACGGTAACGCTCGTTACGGAAAGGTTGGGACTGGTGCTCACCATCGATCGCGAACCCTGGGAGTCGGCCGACGCCACCCGACTGCGCGCCGCCCAACGGGCCGAACTCGACGCCCGCTACGGCTGCGACGACCACGAGCCGGGCGCAGCGCCCACGGCCGAGACGGTCAGCGTCTTCCTGATCGCCCGAGACCCCGGCGGCACCGCCGTCGGCTGCGGCGGCCTGCGCTTTTTCGCCGCCGGTTCGGCCGAGATCAAGCGGATGTACGTCAGTCCGCCGGCCCGGGGCACCGGCGTCGCGACCGCCATCCTCCGCGCCCTGGAACAGGCCGCGCACGATGCCGGGGTGCGCACCCTGCTGCTGGAGACCGGCACCGCCCAACCCGACGCGATGCGCTTCTACGAGCGGGAGGGCTACCGGCGTATCGACAACTTCGGGCCGTACCGGGGCGAGGCTCTCTCCGTCTGCTACGCCCGCGACCTGCCGTGACAGCCCGGTCCGCCGCCCGCCCCCGTGCCGGACGACGGACCGGAGCCACCGGTCACCCCAGGTTGCAGCGACCGCAGACACCCCGACGACGCAGGTGGTACGCGTACGTCGCGGCGCCGAGCGCGAGCCCCCAGAGCGGGAAGAACATCAGCGGGAGACCCGCCGCGCTGAGCCCTCGGCCGGGCTCCCAGAACTCGGGGAGGCTCAGCGCGTTCAGCCCGGCCGCGGTGGCCAGGACCGCGACCGCCGTCGCCGGGATCACCGCCAGCCGCACCGGCACCCGCCGCCCGGCCAGCCCCACCATCCAGCGTGGGAACCGCTCACCCCAACGCTGCACCAGCCCCAGGGTCAGCACCGAGCCGACAGTGGCGAAGGCGCCCAGGCCGGCCCCCGCCCAGACCGCGCCGCTCTCCCACAAGTCGGCGAGGCCGTCCCGGGAGACGCCGAGCGGGATGCCGGCCAGCCAGGCGAACCGGGTCAGCGCGTACCCGACCGGAATCAGCGCCGCCACCCCGACGGCCCACCGGCCCCAGCGGGCGGCAGCCGCCGGGGTGGTCCACCCCCGGTCGGTGCCGGCGCGGCCACACCCCACACAGGAGCCGGCGGTACGCCGCTGCCACCCCAGCAGCACCCCGCTCAACAGCACCCCACCGCACATCGCGGCGACTCGGGCGGCAAGCGGCCAGGTGAACACGTCGGCGTAGTCCACCGGTGGCCAGCCGAAGGGCGCGCCGATCAGCAGCATCGGCGCGTACCCGAGCAGGGCCAGCACCTGCACGCCGGGCACCACCACGGCCAGCACGAACGCGACGGCCCAGCCGTAACCGAGCAGCAGCACCCGCAGCGGGCCGGTGGGCGTGGTCCTGCGGCTGACCAGGACCAGTGCGGCGGCGGTGAGCAGCATCGCGGCGAAGAACGGCGGCCCGGCCTCGACGGGGAGCAGCCGGAGCAGGGTCGAGTCCAGCTGCGGATCGTCGGCGCCGAACGGATAGCCGGTGCCGGTGCCGGCCGCCACCAGGGCGAGCAGGCCCCACAGCCCGAGCCAGCCGGCGGTGAGAGGGTCGAGCAGGCCGGCAGGGCCGGTCGTCTCGCGGTTTTCGGATACGGCCACGTTCGTCATGACCCCAGCCTCGGCCGGGGCGCCCGCCCTGCCCTCCCGTGCGGCGGGGAACCGTCTCCCCCGCGCGCGGGACACCTCAACCGGCCGGCGTGACGAACCCCGACTCGTACGCGGCGATCACCGCCTGGGTGCGGTCACGCACCCCGAGCTTCGTCAGCACGTTGCCGACGTGCGTCTTCACCGTCTCCACACCCACCACGAGTCGGGCGGCGATCTCCGGGTTGGACAGTCCGGCGGCCATCAGCCGCAGCACCTCCGCCTCCCGTTCGGTGAGCCGGGCCGCCCGCAGCCCGTCGGTGTTCCGCCGCCCGTACGCACCGACCAGCCGGCGGATCGCGGCCGGGAAGAGCAGCGACTCGCCGCGCGCCACCACCCGTACCGCCGCCACCACCTCGGCCGGCCGGGCCCGCTTGAGCAGGAATCCACTCGCGCCGGCGCGTAGCGCGTCGTAGACGTACTCGTCATTGGCGAAGGTGGTGATGACCAGTACCCGGGGCGGCTCGGCGGAGGTGGCCAGCAGGTGTCGGGTGGCCTGGATGCCGTCGATCCCGGGCATTCGCACGTCCATCAGCACCACCTGCGGGCGGTGCCGGGCGACCAACGGGGGCACCTCCGACCCGTCCGCGGCCTCGGCGACGACCCGCAGGTCCGGCTGGGCGTCGAGGATGGTCCGCAGCCCGATCCGGACCAGTTCGTCGTCGTCGACGATCAGCACGTCCACGCTCACCCGTCCGCCCCGATCGGCAGTCGCACCCGAACCCGCCACCGTTCTCCCTCCACTCCGGCGGTGACCCGGCCGCCCAGCAACAGCACCCGTTCCCGCATGCCGATCAGTCCCCGCCCACCGCCCGGCACCGCCGCACCGCCGGACGCCGACCGGGCCACCGCGTTGACCAGCTCGATCTCCAGACCGTCCGGCGACACGTCCACCCGTACGGTCACCGGCCCGTGGCCGTGCCGGGCGGCGTTGGTCAACCCCTCCTGCACGATCCGATAGCCCTCCCGCGAGACCACCGCCGGCAGGGCGTCCAGCGAGCCGCGACCGCGGCTGCGCACCGGCGTGCCGGCCGACCGGGTGATGGCGATCAGTTCGTCCAGGTCGGACAGGGTCCGCTGGGGAGCGGCGGCCGATGGTTCCCCGGTCTCCCGGAGCAACCCGAGCATGTGGTCGAGATCGTCCATCGCCCGCCGACCGGTCTCCTCGATGGCGGTCAGCGCCCGGCGGACGAACTCCGGGTCGCCGTCGAGCACCTCGCGAGCGGCGCCGGCCTGGAGGGTGGCGACGGTGAGCGCGTGGCCGACCGAGTCGTGCAGTTCCCGAGCCAGCCGGTTGCGTTCGGCCAGCCGTGCGGCCCGGGCCTCCAGCGCCGCGATCCGCTCGGCCGACGCCGGTCCCAGCAGCGCGGGAGCCATCGACGCGGCAAGCGCGCCGAGCCCGGCCACGACGTAGCCCAGCGCGGCCAGTACGAGCACCGCGAGCAGCGCCAACCAGCCGGTGTCCCCGCCGTCGAACGGCCCGAACCGTTCGGCACCGGAGATTCCGACGTCCATCCCGGCCTGGGCGGCGATGAACGCCAGGGCCATCGGCACCACGCTGAACAGCGCGGCCACCACCAGCGCGCCGCTGGTCAGGTGCAGTCCGATCCAGAGCGCGGCGCGCAGCCGGGTCTCCCGGTCCAGTCGGTGACCGGGCATCGGCTCGGGCACGTCGACGCCGAGCAGCCCACGAACCGCGGCGATCTCCAGTGCCCGGCTACCGCCGAGGAAGATCGGTACGATGGCGATGCCGGCCGCCGGCACCAGCAGCACCAGGACCAGCAGCCGGGGCGGCCCAGGGTTGGTGAACAGCTGTGCGAAGGCCACCCCGAGCAACGCGTACGGCAGCGCGAGCACCCCACCGAGCAGCAGGAACACGCCGCGCCGCCAGGTGGAGCCGGCGACCAACGGACGCAGCGGCGCGGGACAGTCCATCGCCCTATGATGCCGACGCCCCCGGCCGGTCACCACGACCTGGGACACGACGGACCCTCAGCCGCGCGTGCGGGACCTGATCAGCTTCGGTACGGCGGCCAGCCCGGTGACCGGGCGGAACGCCCGGGCGGCGTTGACAAGCGCCGCGTACTCGTCGTCGGTCAGATCGATCTCGGCCGCCGCGACGTTGCGTTCCAACTGTTCCACACTCGACGCACCGGGGATGGCCACCACGTTCGGGTGCCGCAGCACGTACGCCAGGGCGATCTGGCTCGGCGTCGCGTCGTGCGCGGCGGCGACCTGCCGCAGGGTCTCGATCAACGCACCGCCGCGTTCCAGGTTCTCCGGCAGGAAGTACGGGTTGGCCCGGCGGATCGCGCCGACCGGCGGATGGTTCGCGTCGTACCGCCCGGACAGGAAGCCCTGCGCCAGCGGGCTGTACGCGATGACCAGCCGACCGGCCTGTTCGGCGTACCGGAGCAGATCCTCCTCCGGCTTGCGGTCCAGCATGCTGTAGCGGACCTGGTTGCTGAGCACCCGCCGGCCCAGTGCCGCCTCCGCCACCTGCCAGCGGCGCAGGCTGTAGTTGCTCACCCCGACCTCGGCGACCAGGCCGATGTCCTGCAACACGCGCATCCCGCGCATGGTCCGGTGGTCGCTGACCACCGGATTGGGCTGGTGCACCTGGTAGAGATCGATGCCGGTGACCCCGAGCCGGGCCGCCGAGGCCACCGCCCGTTGCTGCACCACCGACGCGACCGGTAGCACCGGCAGGATCTTGGTGGCGATGGCCACCTTGTCCCGGTCGGCGGCCAGTGCCGCGCCGAGGAGCCGTTCACTGCGACCGAATCCGTAGACCTCGGCGGTGTCGAAGAGGGTCACGCCCAGCTCGACGGCGCGCCGGACGATGCTCGCCGCCAGCCGCTCGTAGTCGGGGCCGTACCCCCACTCCCGCGAACCGAACTGCCACGTACCGAGGCCGATCCTGGACAGAGGCTTCGCAGTGTCGAGCCGCACGTAACGCATACGTCGACGCTACCCCTCGCGGCGCACCACGGCCGCAGCTCAAGCCAGCGACCGTACCTCGGGATATGGTCATGATCGTGACTTACCTCGCCGCCGACACGCGCTATGACCAGATGACCTACCGGCGCAGCGGAGCCAGTGGACTTCGGCTGCCCGCGATCTCGCTCGGCCTGTGGCACAACTTCGGGCCGGACCGCCCGTTCGAGCGCCAGCGGGACATCGTCCGACGCGCCTTCGATCTCGGCGTCACCCACTTCGACCTGGCCAACAACTACGGTCCACCGCCCGGCTCCGCCGAGGAGAACTTCGGCCGGATGCTCGCCGACGACCTCGGGCCGTACCGCGACGAGTTGATCATCTCCAGCAAGGCCGGCTATCTGATGTGGCCCGGGCCGTACGGTGAGTGGGGTTCCCGCAAGAACCTGCTCGCCTCACTCGATCAGTCGCTGCGCCGGCTCGGCCTGGACTACGTCGACATCTTCTACAGCCACCGGTACGACCCGGACACGCCGCTGGAGGAGACGATGGGCGCTCTCGACGCCGCCGTCCGCTCCGGTAAGGCCCTCTACGTCGGCATCTCCAACTACACCTCCGAGCAGACCGAGCGGGCCGCGGCGATCCTGCGCGACCTGGGCACCCCGTTGCTGATCAACCAGCCGGCGTACTCGATGTTCAACCGGTGGACCGAACAGGACGGGCTGCTCGACACGCTGGAGCGGGTCGGCGCCGGCTGCATCGCCTACAGCCCGCTGGCCCAGGGCCTGCTCACCGACCGCTACCTCGACGGCATCCCGACCGACTCCCGGGTGCGCACCAGCGTCTTCCTCGACGAGAGCGACGTGAGTGAGCAGCGGCTGGCCACCATCCGTGGACTGGCCGCCATCGCCGAGCGCCGGGGCCAGTCCCTCGCCCAGCTCGCGCTCGCCTGGGCGCTGCGCGACCCCCGGATGACCAGCCTCATCATCGGCGCCAGCAGCGTTTCCCAGTTGGAGGCGAACATCGCGGCCGTGGACAACCTCGACCTGACCGCCGAGGAACTGGCCGACATCGACGCCCGGTTGAGCTGACCGGCCGAGGATCCTGCCCCCGGTCGGTGTCCGGCTCTAGCGTGAAGGTGGAGGTGGGCCATGCGAGTGACAGTGTTCAGCACCAAGCCGTACGACCGGACGTTCCTCAGCGAGGCGAACGCCGCGGCCGGTCACGAGTTGACCTTCCTGGAACCTCGGCTCACCGCGCAGACCGCCCGGCTGGCCGAGGGCTCGGACGCGGTCTGCGCCTTCGTCAACGACGACCTCTGCGCCGATGTGCTCGGCCAGCTCGCCGACGTCGGCGTCCGGGTGGTGGCGTTGCGCTCGGCCGGCTTCAACAACGTCGACGTGGTCGCCGCCCGCAAACGGGGGCTGACCGTGGTACGGGTGCCGGAGTACTCACCGCACGCGGTGGCCGAGCACACCGCCGGCCTGATCCTCTCGCTGAATCGTAAGATCCACCGCGCCTACAACCGGGTACGCGAACACAACTTCGCCCTCGCCGGCCTGCTCGGCTTCGACCTGTACGGCCGTACGGTCGGCATTGTCGGCACCGGGCGGATCGGCGTCTGCGTCGCCCAGATCATGGCGGGTTTCGGTTGCCGGGTGCTGGCCAGCGACCCGTACCCGAACGAGGCGGCCGTCGCCGCCGGGGTGGAGTACGTCCCGCTGGAGCGGCTGCTCGCCGAGTCGCACATCGTCACCCTGCACTGCCCGCTCACCCCGGACACCCGGCACCTGATCGACGCCGACCGGATCGCCCTGTTCCGCGAGGGCGTCATGTTGATCAACACCGGCCGCGGGGCACTGGTGGACACCCGGGCCGTGATCGACGGGCTCAAGAGCGGCCGGATCGGCTACCTCGGCCTCGACGTGTACGAGGAGGAGAGTGACCTGTTCTTCGAGGACCGCTCCGAACGGGTCCTCGGCGACGACGATTTCGCCCGACTCACCACCTTCCCGAACGTGTTGATCACCGGCCACCAGGCGTTCTTCACCGAGGACGGCCTGCACAACATCGCCGAGACCACCCTCACCAACCTGACCACCGTGCAGCACGACGGCCCCGACGCCGTCCCCACCCCGGCCCGGGTCTGCTAGGGCCTGTGGCGGCGGTAGGCGCGGGGAGTGTGGCCGGTGGTGCGTTTGAAGGCGACACTCAAGGCACTTTCGGAGCCGTAGCCGACCAGTTGCGCGATGCGGGCCAGGGTGTCATCGGTCCGGCGGAGCCGGTCGGCGGCGAGTTCCACCCGCCAGTCGGTGAGGTACTCCAGCGGAGCCCGGCCGACGACCGTCCGGAAGCGTGCGGCCAGGGTCGAGCGGGAGACCGAGGCGGCCCGGGCCAGCTCAGCCACCGTCCACGGGTGTGCCGGGCGCTGGTGCATCTCCCGCAGCGCCACGGCGACCACCGGGTCACCGAGACCGGCCAGCCAGCCGGTCGTCGTTCGGGCGTCGGCGGCAAGGTGGTGACGGAGCATCTGGATCAGCATGACCAGCGCGAGATGCTCGGCGACGAGGCCGGCGGCGAGCCGCTGCTGGCGCAGTTCCGCATCGACCTGGTCGATGGCCCAGTGCAGGGTGGCGGCCTCGGCGGCGGCGCCGGGCACGTGGACCACCGGGGGCAGGGCGTCGAGCAGCAGGGTGCGGGCCCGTTCGCCGAAGTGGAACGCACCGCCGATGGCCGCGAAGTCGTCGCCCGCTCCGATGCGGGCCACCCCGCCCGTCGCCGCCAGGAAGACCGGTCCCGCCGGCACCGGGACCGCCTCGGGGTCACTGAAGAGGGTGTACGACCGGGCGCGGGTCAGCAGGTAGCAGTCGCCTTCCACCAGCGGCAGCGCCTCGGCGCAACCGTCCACGCGCAACCAGCAGCGCCCCCGGCGGACCGCGTTGAACTTGATGCCCACCGGTGCCTCGAACTCGACCGCCCAACTGCCGCCCGCCGCCATACTGGCCGAGACGTGGCCGGTGGCACCGACCAGACTCAGCACGTCGTGCAGCGGATCCACGGCCGCCTCCTGGACTCACACTAAAGAGAACTGGACTGGAAACCATAGTACGTCCGATGCGCGGGCCTTAACGTTGCCCTCATGGACGAGAACACGAAGACCCGTGCCCGGGTCGTCACCCCGTTCGGGCCACGGACGACCGCTGCCGAGGTGCTGGCGGGCGTCGACCTCACCGGCCGCCGGATCATCGTCACCGGCGGTGCCTCCGGCCTCGGCACCGAGACCGTCCGCGCACTGGTCGGCGCCGGCGCCGAAGTGACCATCGCCATCCGCAGACCAGCCGCCGCCGCCGACATGGTCGAGGAGATGTCAGCCCTGCCGGGTTCGGCCCGGGTCGCCCCGCTCGACCTGTCCGACCTGACCTCGGTGGCCGCCTTCGTGGCGGACTGGCGGGGCGCGGTGGACGCGGTCGTCGCCAACGCCGGGATCATGGCCGTGGCGGCGCGTGAGCTGACCGCGCAGGGCTGGGAGGCGCAGCTGGCCACCAACCACCTCGGGCACTTCGCGCTCGTCACCGGCCTGCACGACAACCTTCGCGCCGCCGGTTCGGCCCGCGTCGTCCTGGTCAGCTCCGGCGCGCACCTGCGGGAGCCCTTCGACTTCACCGACCCGCACTTCGGCGAACGTCCGTACGACCGTTGGTCGGCGTACGGCCAGTCGAAGACCGCCACGGTGCTGTTCGCCGTCGGAATCGCCAACCGCTGGGCGGACGAGGGCATCGTCGCCAACGCCGCCAACCCCGGCTACATCCTGACCAACCTCCAGCGCCATCTCGACGACGAGACGATGCGGGCCTTCGGTGTGCTGGACGAGGCGGGTAACCGGGTCCCGCTGGACTACTACAAGACGCCCGAGCAGGGCGCCTCGACCTCGGTCCTGCTGGCCGCCTCACCGCTCGTCGAGGGCGTCACCGGGCGGTACTTCGAGGACAACCAGGAGGCCGAGGTCGTTCCGGTGCCGGCGGAGGCCGAGGCGGGGGTCGCCCCGCACGCCCTCGACCCGGCGGCGGCGGAGCGCCTGTGGGTGTACTCGCAGCAGGCCGTCGCCGCCTGAGCGGCGTTGATCACGGTGCCGGGGCCGGGCAGGAGCGCGCCGACACGTAGCGCGATCTGTCCGAAACTGAACGTATCGGTGTCGACGGACAGACACAGACGAGAGTGGATCAAACTGGTCGATATAGCTTGCCCATCGGAGGCGTTCAGCTTCGATGAGGAGGGCTCTCGTGACGTCCACACCATTCAGCAAAACCCGGCCGGGGGTCATTCTCGCGATCGGGATCACCGCCGTCCTGGCGTCGGCGCTCGCCGCCGCACCGGCCACGGCCGCGTCGACCACCGCCGCCCGCACCGACGTGCACGGCGCGGTCGCCGACTCGGGCGCCGTACCCGCCGCCGTCGCGCTACCCACGGTGCAGCGTGGCCTCGACGGCGTACGGGGTTCCGGCACCTCCGGATCGGTCGGCACCGGCAAGGCCGGGCCGGGAGGCAGCCGGTTCGACACCGGCGCTCGCCCCGTCGCCGCCGACGGCGACTCGATCGGCATCCAGAGCGTCATCGGCACCGACAACCGGGTCCGGGTCGACCCGACCACCGTCTTCCCGTCCAGCGCCATCGTCCAGATCGTCCGCACCACGAACGGCACCACCTGGGGCTGCACCGGCTGGCTCTACGGTCCGAGCATCATCGCCACCGCCGGGCACTGCGTGCACCCGGGCGGTGGTCAGAACGGCGGCGGTGGCAACAACTTCTACCCGCGCGGGGACTTCCAGATCATCCCGGGCCGCAACGGGACGTCGACGCCGTACGGCACCTGCACCGCCGCCCAACTGCTGTCGGTCACCGGCTGGACCCAGAACGGCGACGAGACGTACGACTACGGGGCCATCCGGCTGAGCTGCGCCGCCGGCAACAGCACCGGCTGGTTCGGCATGTGGTGGCAGAGCGCCTCGCTGACCGGCACCGCGACCACCGTCAGCGGTTATCCGTGCGACAAGACCTTCGGCCAGCAGTGGCGGCACGCCGGGCAGACCGTCGCGGTCACCCACGCCCGGCAGGTGTTCTACCAGAACGACACCTTCGGCTGCCAGAGCGGCAGCCCGGTCTACCAGACCCGGGCCGCCGGCAGCTCGTACTGCACCGGGCAGTGCGTGATGGCGATCCACGCGTACGGCCTGCACGGCTCCTCGCCGCACTCCACCAACAACCACGGCACCCGCATCACCGAGAGCGTCTTCAACAATCTGATCACCTGGCGTAACAGCTGACCCGAGTTGCCCCGTGCGGGTGGGTGGGCGTACTGCCGCCCACCCGCACGGAACCGACGGCATCCCGAGCACATCCCAGCTACTGTCCGTCATCACACGTGAGGGAGCAGTCATGAGCAGGACGCGTCTCGGGATGCTCGCCCTCCTGATCGCCGTGCCGTTGCTGATCGGGGCGAGCCTGCTGGCCTTCGGCGGCGACGAACCCGTCTCGGACGACGGGCCGCCCCCGCCGCCGGGCAGCACCAGCCCGACCGGAACCGTGACCGGCACCGTCACCACCCCGGCGGGCGAGCCGGTACGCCAAGCGTCCGTGCAGGTCACCGCCCTCGACGAGCCCGCGCCGGCGATCCCCGAGATCGGCGTCCTGACCGGGGACGCCGGCCGCTACGAGTGGCGGCTCCCGCCAGGCCGGTACGACATCACCGTGCGCACCGGCGATCGGCACAGCGGCCCGCAGACCGCGACGGTGACCGCCGATCAGGTCACCCGCCTCGACTTCACCCTCCCCTGAGCGGGCCCCGCAGACGAGATCTACCAGTCATCGCTGACCTGCCGAGATAACGCTCTCACGAATAACGCTGGAGTGCTTGACGCGCCCGTGACGCAGCCGTAACGATGTATGTACATGCCTCACGCTCGCACCGGCGACGGCGCGTTGAGCGGGCCGCGAGCATGCTCGGCTCCACCACCTCCACCCCGCCAGGCGTGATCGGCGCACGCCGTCCTCGAAGGGACCCACCGTGCGCAGATCTCTGAGATCGTGGCTCGGCGCCGTACTGAGCGCGATACTCGTGGCCGGCGGCATCGTCGCCGTACCACCCGCGGCCAGCGCCGCACCGTTCACCGTGCTGGTCTTCAGCAAGACCGCCGGATTCCGGCACGGATCCATCGTCCCCGGCATCGCCGCCATCCAGCAGCTCGGTGCGGCCAACGGGTTCACCGTCGAGACCACCGAGGACGCGGCCCAGTTCACCGACGCCAACCTGGACCGGTTCGCCGCGGTGATCTGGCTGTCCACCACCGGTGACGTACTCAACGCCAGCCAGCAGGCCGCGTTCGAGCGGTACATCCAGGGCGGTGGCGGGTACGTGGGCGTGCACGCCGCCGCCGACACCGAGTACGAGTGGTCCTGGTACGGCGGGCTGGTCGGGGCGTACTTCGCCTCGCATCCGGCCAACCAGACCGCGACCATCAAGGTCGCCGACCAGGTGCACCCGTCCACCGCCTCGCTGCCGCAGCGCTGGACCCGGTTGGACGAGTGGTACAACTACCGCACCAACCCCCGGGGCAGCGTGCACGTGCTCGCCACCCTCGACGAGAGCACCTACAGCGGCGGCGGCAACGGGTACGACCACCCGATCTCCTGGTGCCACAACTACTCCGGCGGCCGGGCCTGGTACACCGGCCTCGGGCACACCGACGAGTCGTACGCCGAGCCGAACTTCCGTACCCACCTGCTCGGCGGCATCATGAGCGCGGCCGGCGCGGCCGAGGCCGACTGCGGCGCCACCGTGACGAGCAATTTCCAGCAGGTCGAGCTGGCGAAGGGCGCGGCCGAGACGGGCGAGCCGATGAGCCTCACCGTGCTGCCGGACCGGGGCGTGTTCCACACCTCCCGCAACGGCGTCATCCGGCACACCGACGCGGCCGGCAACACCAAGGTCGCCGCCACGCTGCCGGTCTACACCGGCGACGAGGAGGGCCTGCAGGGCATCAAGGCCGACCCGAACTTCGCCACCAACCGCTGGGTGTACGTGTTCTACGCGCCACCGCTGGACACCCCCGGTGGCGGAGCGCCGGCCACCGGTACGCCGGCGGACTTCGCCCGGTGGGACGGCGTCAACCGGCTGTCCCGGTTCACCGCCAACCCGGACAACACCATCAACCTGGCCAGCGAGACGTTGATCCTGGACGTGCCGACCAGCCGGGGCATGTGCTGCCACGTCGGTGGCGACATGGACTTCGACGCGGCCGGCAACCTTTACCTGTCCACCGGCGACGACACCAACCCGTTCGAGTCGAGCGGCTTCACGCCGATCGACGAGCGGGCCGGCCGCAACCCGGCCTTCGACGCCCAACGCACCTCGGGCAACACCAACGACCTGCGCGGCAAGGTGCTGCGGATCAGGCCGAGCGCGGCCGGCGGGTACACCATCCCGGCCGGGAACATGTTCGCGCCGGGCACCGCGCGGACCCGCCCGGAAATCTACGCGATGGGCTTCCGCAACCCGTTCCGGATGAGCGTGGACAGGGAGACCGGCGTCGTCTACCTGGGCGACTACGGTCCGGACGCGGGCACCGCCGACCCGAACCGGGGTCCGGCGGGCAACGTGGAGTTCGCCCGGATCGACAAGCCCGGCTTCTACGGCTGGCCGTACTGCACCGCCCGCAACGACGCGTACAACGACTACACCTTCCCGTCCGGCCCGTCCGGCCCGAAGTTCGACTGCGCCAACGGGCCGGTGAACAACTCGCCAAACAACACCGGACTCACCCAGCTGCCGCCGGCCGTCCCGGCCTGGCTGCCGTACGGCGGATCCGGCTCCCCGCCGGAGTTCACCGGTGGTGGTCTGTCCCCGATGGGCGGCCCGGTGTACCGGTTCGACCCGGACAGCACCTCGGACGTGGCGTTTCCGGAGTACTACGACGGGACGTACTTCGCCGGCGAGTTCGGCCGCCGCTGGATCAAGAACATCAAGCTCGACCCGGCCGGCCAGCCGTTGAAGATCAACCCGTTCCCGTGGACCGGCACCCAGGTCATGGACATGGAGTTCGGCCCGGACGGCGCGCTCTACGTGCTCGACTACGGCACCGGCTGGTTCAACGGCGACGCCAACTCGGCCCTCTACCGGATCGAGTACGCCCGCGAGGGCAGAGCCCCACGTGCGGTCGTCTCGGCCACCCCGACCAGCGGCGTCGCACCGCTTACCGTACGGTTCTCGTCGGCCGGCACGCTCGACCCGGACGGCGACCCGTTCACCTACGCCTGGGACTTCGACCGCAACGGCACCACCGACTCGACCGCGGCGAACCCGACGTTCACCTACACCGCCAACGGCACCTTCACGCCGACCCTGACCGTTCGGGACAGCACCGGCAAGGTCGGTACCGCGAGCACCGTCATCACGGTCGGCAACAGCGCGCCGGTGGTCACCGTGAACACGCCGTTGCACGGGTCCACGTTCACCTTCGGCGACGCCGTACCGTTCAGCGTCACGGTCACCGACGCGCAGGACGGCCCGATCGACTGCGCCCGGGTGAAGGTGAACTACGTCCTCGGCCACGACTCACACGGCCACCAGATCAGCAGCGTGCAGGGCTGTTCCGGGGTCATCCAGACCTCGGTCGACGGCGAGCACGACACCGCGGCGAACATCTTCGGCATCATCGACGCCGAGTACACCGACCTCGGTGGCGCCGGCCAGCCCCCGCTCACCACGCACACCCAGGCCGTCCTCCAGCCCCGGGTGCGCCAGGCCGAGCACTTCGGTGACTCGTCCGGCATCCAGGTCGTCACTCCCGGCAGCGCGCACGGCGGCGCGGCGATCGGGTACGTCGACAACAACGACTGGATCTCGTTCCACCCGTACAACCTGACCGGCATCCAGTCGTTCAGCGCCCGGGTCGGCGCCCCGGCGGGCGGCGGTGGCACCCTCGAACTGCGGGTCGACTCCCCCACCGGACCGCTGGTCGGCCAGGCGACGGTGGTGCCGACCGGCGGGTACGCCACATTCGCCACGGTCACCGGCGCGATCACCGCACCGACCGGTACCCGCACCCTGTACCTGGTCTTCAAGGGCACCGGACCGTACTTCGACATCGACGAGTTCACCCTCTCGACCGGCCCCGGCGGCGGCCCCGGACCCGGCCCGGAACCGGGCACCAACCTGGCCCGGGGCAAGCCGGCCCGCGCCTCCAGCGTGCAGGACGCCTTCGTCGCCGCCAACGCGTTCGACGGCGCCCTCGGCACCAGGTGGGCCAGCGCGTTCAGCGACCCACAGTGGATCGACGTGGACCTCGGTGCCAGCTACGCCATCAACCGGGTCAAGCTGACCTGGGAGACGGCGTACGGCAGCGGGTACCAGATCCAGACCTCGCCGGACGGGGTCAACTTCACCACCATCCGTACCGTGACCGGCGGCGACGGTGGCGTGGACGACCTCACCGGGCTGACCGGCTCCGGCCGGTACGTGCGGCTCACCGGCACCACCCGGGGCACCGGCTGGGGCTACTCCCTGTTCGAGTTCGAGGTGTACGGCGGCACCAGCGGGCCACAGCCGGGCACCAACCTGCTGTTGAACAAGCCGACGCTGACGTCCAGCAGCGAGGGAGCCGGCATGTCCGGCGCCCAGGCGGTGGACGGCAGCCTCACCACCCGCTGGTCGTCGGCGTTCTCCGATCCGCAGTGGATCCGGGTCGACCTCGGCAGCCCGACCGCCATCGGCCGGGTCAAGCTGAGCTGGGAGGCGGCGTACAGCAGTTCGTACCGCATCCAGACCTCGAACGACGGCACCACCTGGGTCGACGTGAAGACCGTGACCGGGGCCGACGGCGGGGTGGACGAGCACACCGCGCTCGGTGCCAACGGCCGCTACCTGCGGATCTACGGCACCGCCCGGGGTACCGCGTGGGGTCACTCGCTCTGGGAACTGGAGGCGTACGCCAGCTGAATCGCACCACCACCGACGTGGCCGGCACGGGCAACCCGTGCCGGCCATGTCATGTCAGTCCCTGACGAGGCACTACCCTTCGCCGCCGAGGCTCTTCGGAAGCGGGAACTGCCGTTACGTTCCAGCCCCGGGATAGAGGGCAGGAGCAAAACAGCTGGCGAAGATCAGTGCGAGCACCCAGTCGAGGTTCGACGGCAGACACAACCGGACCAGAAAGCCCGGCCGCCGCCGGACCGGCCGCGGATCACGACGGCGGGGAGGCCCGAGGCGGCGATCCAGGTCCGGTCTGAAGTACTGCGACAGCGAGCACTTGAGGGCACTCACCAGAAACATTCCCAGCGCAAACATGCTGACCGTCACGGCGACCGTCATGACTGCCTCGTGCCCGGGATTGCTGGCGGTGGGATCCGAGCGCAGCAGCGACGCGACGATGTACACCGCCAGCGGGACCATGCTCAGCCCGAACCACGCCTGGAAGCGGAAGAGGTTCGCCATCTCGGCGTCCCCACCGGAGGGCGGCCAGTCCCGGGCATGGCCGCGCACCTCCGCCACCGTCCAGACAAACCGCTTGTCCCGATTGGCCAGATGCACCAGCAGCGGCGCGACCAGGACGACGAGCGGCCGTCCCAGATCCCGCAACTGCCGGCGCGCCGGCCCACGCTCGTGCGTGAGATCGTCATCCATCAGCACAGCCACCAGCCACCAGCACCGGGCACCGGATATTCGGGCTACGCACACCGTCCCTGAACTGCAAGATCAGGATGGAAAAGACTCAGTCGAGTAATCGATCCGGCCCCTCAATTCGGCATTCCAGCCCTTGAGATTAACCCTACAACGGAAAATCGTTCTTCCAGGGCGCATCCAACTGCTCCGGGTCTACGCCAGCTTCCAATACTGCCGCGTCCACCTCGCCGATTTCATCGACAACCTTCAGATAAGGTGTACTCATATCCTCTTCAAAGAAGCATACGTCATCATCGACCAACTGCTTCGGTACCTCAATCGCCGCAACTCTGAACCTGCCATCCGGCAGAGGCAGCACCCAGACCCACGAATAGCAATCGCCAGAGGAGCTCGACCTTCTGGCCGAGACGAGCGCCTTGGTCATGAGTAGCCGATTCTTGGCCTGAGTCCTCATTCAACCACCCCAGAATATTCGAACGATTGGGCCCTCAAATGTGTGGACCTGCAGATGTGGCAACGCTCCGTCAGCGTTTCCTGGACCGTGCCCGACCACCCTGCCGTCAGCACCAATAGTGTCATCCCAGTGATAGGTGCCAACCTTCGATCCAAAGTACTGTTTGGTCCCGACTCCGTCAAAGCCGGTAGCGTTCCGGTACCCTTGCCCAAGATACATGCCGAGCAGCAACTCCTCGGCCTCGGCGCGCGATCGAACCGTGATGCTTGTGCTACCCATCTCAATAGACCTGGCAGCACTGCTGACACTGCCATTCGACCAAGGAATGCGCGTGGCCGGTGCCCTACCCCCGGTAGCGGCCGAGAACACCGCCGCCAAGGCCACGGCCTGGGTATCCTCGCAGTCGTCCACGCACTGCCCGGCGATGCCGGCGATCGCTCCGGCGGCGAGCATGCAGGTCACGCCGGCCGTCTCCGCGCAGAGAACGGCACCGACGATGGCCACGACGGTGGTTACCACCATCTGGTCCAGGGCTTCCCAGTAGTCCTTGAAGGTGGGCGCCCCGAACAAAGCGCGCTTGATGCGGAGCATGATGGCGTTGTATGCGTTTGATCCGGGAATGTTCCAGGTATCGGGGTTTTGGTCGATGACCATTCTGATGTAGCTGTCAAGTTGCCGCTTCTTCTCCGCAGGGATGGTCGGTATGTTGGCCGTCGGGTTTTGCCCGCTTCCATTGCCGCCGGTGGCCTGTCCAGCGCTCGTGTTCTGGCCGCCACCGCCCTTCGTCTCACAGCGCCGCTGGGCGGACCCGGTGTAGTTGTAACACTCGTCGCGAGGCGGCGTTGAGCCTCCGCTACCGCCACCAGAGCAGGTGTACGAACCTTCGCAGACGATCAGCCCGCTGGGGTCGCTCATGGTCACCGGAGTGCTGTTGCTGTAGACGTACCCGTTCCAGGACTGAGGGTCCTTGTGGTTGAAGATCGGGTCGACGGAGACAAACCGGCCGGTGGTCGGGTCGTACTCGCGGGCGCCGAGATGGGTCAGTCCGGTGTTGTCGATGGTGCCGCCGACGAAACCCTTGTCGTTGGCCCACGTCGGGTTGCCGCCTCGGGGGTTGCCGTAGGGGTCCTGCCGCCGCACCGTGGCATTCTGGGCGGCCGTGGCGCTGATCGACACGTTCGCCGTGCCTTGATGGTCGGAGGCGAGCCAGGTCAGACCGGTCGCCGTTCGCGAGGCGACGAGAGATCCACCGTACGTGTAGTAGCGGGTGCAGGTGGTTGTCCCGGTGGTGTTGTTGTAGCGCAGTTCCTGTCCGGGCAGGTACAGGGTCTTGCCGGCCGGGTCGCGGCGAATGAGCCGGTTGCCGTCCGCGTCGTAGATGTAGGTGGTGGTCCCGGTCGAGTCGGTGCTGGTTTCCAGCTTTCCCTCGGGGTCCCAGGTGAGCACCTGCGATCCGGTGCCGCTGGGGCAGGTGTTCGTGGTCGTTCCCGCCGGTCGGCAGATCGTGTTGCCCGATTCGTCGTACCGGTAGTTCTGGGTCACCGAACCGGTCGTGGTGCGCGACAGTGTGTGTGGCTGCGCTGCCTGGGCGGCTGGATAGTCGTAGTTCGTGGTGGTGTTGCCGGCACTGGTGTGCACGACCTGGGTTTTGCGGTTACCCACCCGGTCGAATGACCAGGAGTGCCAGTAGGGCGCCGGGCCGCCGAGGGCGGTGGCCGACGGTGTCGCGGCGCAGTCGCCGTTGCTCGGGGTCCAGGCGTCGGTGAGCCTGCGCAGATAGTCGTACGTGAAGCACTGGGTGTCGTCGACCGGATTTGGCGCGGTGTCCACCGTCTTGATGATGTTGCCGGCGTCGTCGTACGTGTAACGGACGTCGGAGAGCGTGTTGGGCGCGACGGTGTCCCGGTCGACTCGGACGCCGGTGAGTCGACCGGTCTCCAGCTCTCGCGTGAACCGCTGCCACACCCGGCCGCCGGCGGTGTCGTCCGTGTCGAGGGTGAGCTGGTCGAGCTCGCCGAGAGCGTTGTACGTCGTGCCCACCACGTAGGACAGATTGGTCGTGCCGTACAGCGAGCTCATCGTGAGTGCCTGGCCGAGCGCGTCGTAGGTGTAGGTGAGCGTCTCGGCCGGCAGGTCGCCGCCGGTGGACGGCAGGCTCGCCGAGGCCAGGCTTCCATCGACGTTGTACGTGTTGAAGTAGTTGTAGGTGCCGGCCAGATTGGTCTCCGAGGCGGGGATCACCACCTGCGTCCCGGTCGGCTGGTACTGGTCCGTGTAGCCGGTGATTCTCGTCTGGTAGGAGGCACCGCCGACAAATCGGGTCGACTGCGACAGCCGGCCCTTCGCGATCGTGTCGTAGATCCATTGGGCGCGCATCGTGCCGCCGACAGCGTTGTCGTACGTCGCCCGCTTGCGGCCCAGCGGATCGTAGAGGTACGCCAACTTCTTGCCGCGGGCGTCGGTGGATGAGGTGAGTCGGTCGCCGGCATCGTAGGTGAGGGTGGTGACGCCGGTGTCCGGGTCGGTGGTCTTCGTCCGGCGCCCCTGCAGGTCGTACTCGTAGAGCCACTGGTTGCCCATGGCGTCCGTGACCCGGGTGAGTTGCGCCTTCCGGTTGTAGGTGTAGGAGGTGGTGTCCCAGGAACCGGCCGTGCCTGGCGTCGGGCTGGCACCGTGGTACTGACGTACGGCGATGGTGCGGTCTCGGGCGTCGGTGAGCGTGGAGGTCGCGGTGCCGCCGGCCGGTGGGGTCATGTCGGTACGGTCACCGGCGTAGTAGATGGACGTCCGCCAGCGTTCCGCGTCGTAGGGCTGGAAGATGGAGGCGGTTGGACGTCCGGCGCCGTCGAAGACGGTCCGGGTCTGGGTCGGCACGAAGGCCCGCTCGGTGGCGGTCACCAGCGTCGTACCGGGAGAACCGGTCGCGTGATAGCTGCCGAACGTCGTCGCTTCGCGGCCGGCCGTGTCGTAAAAGGTGTCGGTGAGTAGGCGACCGCCCGAGGGTGAGGGCGACTGGGTCTGTCGGACCCGCAGTAGTCCGTCGTAGAGGGCGTAGATCGTGTTGTAGGCGCCGGCTGCGTTGAGCCGGGAGGTGGAGACCACGGTGGCGGCGTTGTTGCGAATCAGGTAGCTGAAGGTGGCGCTGGCCGACTGGGTCGCCTTGTCCCGGCCTGGTAGCCACACTGCGGTCAGCCGGCCGAGACCGTCGTAGGTGAGGTCAGTGCGCTTGCCGTTGGGGTCGACGATCGAGGAGTTGCTGCCCCATGCCGGGTTCACCGTGGTCGTGGCGACGTGCAGCAACGGGTTGGTGACCGTGGTGGCGGTCACCGGTCCGCCGGTGGCGGGGGTGTACGCGGTGGTGGTCTTGGCGTTCAGTGCGTCCCACGACCCGGTGACCCGGCCGTTCGCGTCGTACGCCCCCTGGGAGACGGTGGCGAAGGTGGGCGTCCCCGCGTTCCAGGCCGTCATCTTCTCGGTCTTCGTGACCAGGCCACGGGTGGGCGCGGTCCCGAAGGTCGCGCCGTCGAAGCTGGTCCGCTCGTCCGACACCACGTCCGCCTCGGTCAAGGTGCCGGTCGTGGCCGAGCACTGCACGGCGTACGTCTGGGTACGGTGCGCCTTGTCCATCAGCCACAGCGTCGTGTTGCGCGGGGCGTAGGTGATCTTCTGGCACTGCTCGTCGCCGCTGACCCCGTCCTGGCCGAGGTCGTCGATCTGGACGGCCATCCCGAGGGAGTCGTAGGTGGTGGTGGTTCTGGTGACCCGCTCGCCGCGCCCCGCATCCAAACTGGTGTACTTGCGGGTGGTGGCGACCCGGGCGAACCGGGCGGTCACCGTGTCGCCGTTGATGGTGCGCGTTGCGGTCGCGGCGGATCCCCACGGATCACTGGTCTCGCGGCTCACTACGGCCCCACCCGGCCCGTTGAACGTCTTGACCTCGCGGGTCATGCCGGCGAACCAGTCCGCGTCGGTGATCCCGTCGATGGTGACCGATCTGGTGCCACCAGACGGCGCGGCCCGGTCGCCGTCCATGCCCCGGAAGTAGCGGGTCTCGGTGTAGGTCCGCTCCCCCGCGTCGCCCGTGGTGACGGCGACCCGGCCATAGCCCCGGAAGCTCGACCAGGTTTTGTACTTCTTCTCGATCAGGCCGTCGTCGTCGCTGTAGTGCCACGCCGCACCGTCGAGGTAGCTGTACGTGTGGACCACCCGGGGGCTGCCTTGAGGCGGGGCACCGCCGGTGTTGTCCTGCTCGTAGATGGTGGTTACCACGTACTTGTGGAACCAGTCGGTCACCGGGTTGGTGTAGCCCTCCGGGGTCCACACCGACGGGTAACAGCGTTTCGTGTTCGTGTGCGGCGTCGGCGTCTGGCCGGCGACACAATCCGGGCTGGAGTAGGTGACGTTGATGGTGCCGCCGGTCTCTGTTCGGATTCTGGCGATCCGCCACCAGTTCATCGCCGCCGCGAAGTCGATCGTGTCCACCCGGTTGGCCAACTGCACCCCGGTGAACTCGATGTCCGGCACGGTCGTGGTCGTGCCGACCAGTCCGACGTGGGAGATCTTCGACAACCACAGGCCGGCGCGGGTGCCGTCACCCGGGTCGGGGAACGTGTGGGTCAGCGTCCAACGCTCGACGTCCGCATACGAACTACCGGAGCGGATCTGAGTGGTCACCGTCGCCAGTCGTTTCGTTGTCCAGAAGGTGGGCGCGAACACGGTGCCGCAGTTGGAACCCGTGCACTGCTGGTCCCACGGCGTGTCCGGCCAGCGCACCGCGTTGTGAGTGGTGCAGTCGGACAGACAGCGGTCCGCCACCCCGAAGACCACCTGTGCCGGCGCCGGGGAGTTCAACACCGACTCCACCCCACCGTCGCGTCGGGTGCCGTACGAGATGCGGGTCAGGTAGCCGGCACGGTCGTAGGACGTGGCATCACTGGCAGTCAGGTTACGGCCGTACTTGTTGGTCTCCTTCGTGTACCAGTACGAGGCGGAGTTGCCGTGCACGTCCACCACGTAGTCGAGGTTCCACCGCCACGCCTGGACACAGTCGGAGTTCGCGAAGGCGCTGGCATGGCAAGGCTCGCCGGGCTCGTTGCCGAACACCGGCGCGGTGAGCGTGGAATTCGTGACCGGGTCGCCGGAGGCCCATCCGGGCAGCCGGTTGACACCGAACCAGTACTGGGTGCCGTCCGTGGTGGTCACCACCCAGTATTCGCCGTTGTTGTCGCCGTTGCTGGCCCCCGTCTTGCGCTCGATTCGGGAACCGTCGTCGGAACGCAGGTGCCAGCGCGCCTCGGTGGCGTTGTACAGCAACTCGCCCGAATGGCCAGCAAGGGAAAGCGTCGCGTTGTCCGTCTCCCAGCACAGGTCGCTGGTCTTTTGGGTGTTGTTGGCCGAACCATCCATGTCCTGGCCGCAGCTGACGTACCGCCGTTCGATGAATCCGCCCGGGTTCGCCTCGAAACCCTCGCCCACCCACGACGGTTGGTTGTTGCTCGCAGCCTGCCGGCCGTCCACGGACTGCGACGAGTACGACAGGGCCAGGCTCGGTGCTGGTCCACCGAGCGACGGAGGCACCCGCATCGGGTACGACCAGTTGAACGAGCCGGAGTTGCCCCCGGCGGTCCAGGTCGACGAGGGCTGAAGCGAGGTGGCCTTGTAGTCGCCCGCCGCGCTGGAATCGGCGGCCATCACCGCAACCAGGCTGTTGTCCCCGGACAAAGGCACGTCCGCCGAGACGGTGCTCATCCTGAGGTCATTGGTCGACCGCAGCGGCGTGCCAACGCACGACTTCGCGCCCGGTTTGGTAAGCGCACACGCGGGCAGCGACACCAGGCGTAGCCGGCCGGCCCAGTCCGCGCCGTAGGCGGTGGCGAACTTCCCATAGTCCACCGTCAGCCGGGCGCTGCCCGCGCTCGCGGAACCATCGCTGCGGCCGACGCGGAGCAGGACACCGCGAACGCCGCCCTGTTCCGTTGTCGCCCGGTCCAGCACCTCCACCCGGACCCGGGACGGGGCGTTGGCGGGCGCGAGCTCTCGCCCGGCGGCAGAGATCGCGCCCCTGCCCGCCGCCTCGACCCGCACGGGGAGGACACCCGCCTTGCTCTGCCGAACGGCCCCACCGGCGGCGAGAGTCACCTCGGCGACCCCGGCGGCCGGCCAGACCGGCGCTGGCTGACCGGCCGCGTCGGGCATCACGGCCGGCGCCTTCTCGATGCCCGGCGTCACCGGGGACACCGGCACCGTCGGAATCTTCTCCGATGCGGGGGGCTGGTACGACTCCTTTCCGGCGGCAGGAGCCGGCACACCTGCCAGGCCGGTGGCCATGACCACCGCGGTGACCGCGGCTGTGCCAAGTCGAAATCGACTGCCGGCCGGGCGTGGCAGGCTGGGCGAACGGACTGCGTCCATCATGTGCTCCCCCGATAGTTCCTTGCTCACCGAGATCGAGAAGGTCGTGCCCGCGCTCCGCGTCACTGCCAGAGGGCCTGGCCAGGTCAAATATCAGCCGGTTCAGGTACGGCGATGGCCATAAGGAATCCGACGGCTACTGAGGCCGTAAGGAGCCACGTCCACGGGGCGGCGACCCAAATCCGAGTGGCCTAATGCAATTGCCACTGCGACGTCATCGGCCCCGGCTTGCCAGCCCTCCTCCCTTACCAGATCGAACTATTGCACCGCCCAAGTGGAGAGATCCGCTCATACCTGTCGACGCCATATTGATCCTAGTCGATCAATAGATAAATTGGGAGCCCTTGATTGGACCCGTGAGCATGTCAGGGATAGGCGTTCGGTGCCATGCAACTGGCAAAGACCAGTGCGAGTACCCAGTCCAGGTTGGATGGGAGGCAAAGCCGCACCAGGAACCCCGGCCGCCGACTGCGCGGCCGAGCGTCCCGCCTGCGGGGTGGGCCGAGACGACGGTCCAGGTCCGGGGTGAAGTACTGCGCAAGCCCCCACTTCAGCCCGCTGACCAGGGCCATACCCAGGGTGAACATGCCTACCGTGGCGGTGAGCACCATGACGGTCACAAGTGTCGAGTCGCCGTCCGAACCGGAGCGCAGCAGCGACGCTCCGGCATACGCCGCCAAGGGAATCATGCTCAGGCCGAACCACGCCTGGAAGCGGAAGAGGTTGGCCATCTCGGCGTCGCCGCCCGAGGGCGGCCAGTCCCGAGCATGGCCGTGCACCTCCTCCAACGTCCAGACGAACTCCTTGTCCCGATTGGCAAGGCGCAACAACAGCGGTGCCATCAGGACGACGACTGGGCGGCCCAGATCCCGCAACCGTCGACCCGGCCGGGCATGTTCGTGCTCGGTGTCATCGTTTGTCAACAAAGCAACCAACCACCTGGCACCTTGATATTTTGACACCCGCCACCGGGTGCCGGGGCTGAGGGGGCGCTCGGTGCCGATGGAGCCGCCGGCGGTCGGCTGCCTCCGTTGCCGCCGTTACCTCCGCCGCGCGGCTGTTGCCCGCCGAAGACGTAATCGTGCCGGGAGGACGAGCAGTCGCCGAGCTGGAAACATGCGGTCGAAGACCAGCTCGCGTTCTCCCACGTGAAGACGTTGCCCGCGTAGTTCCATTGCTTGCGGCGCCGTTCCGCCTCGGCGGCGAGGCGCCGCACATGGGCCTCGGCGGCCCGGGCATCACGGTATGCGCCGTCGACCAACGAGTCGACCTCCCGAAGGCGGTCTACGTACCGGTTGACGGAGTCGAGGTCCTGAGTGGCCTTGATGTCCCGCACGATGAAGTCCTTCATCGATCCGGTGGCTCCGTCGAGCGCCTTCGCCGTAGCCCGCGCCTCCTTCGCGGCGCTGGCTGCCTTCTTCGCTTTCTGCGCCGCTCTAGCTCCACTGGCCAGGGCGCCGGCGCCCGGGATCATACTGGCGACACCAATCCCGCAGTCCAACTTGTTGCCGCCGGTGCAGTTCTTGTACGTGTCGATGGCTCCGGTGATCGCGGACACCGCAGCCAGACCCGCACCGAGACCTGGCACCGGAGCGCAGACGATGGCGAGCACTCCGGTGACTGCCGAGATCGTGCCGGCGTTGTCGTAGACGTACTTCGCGGAGGCCTTCGCCGCCGACGTGACCGTGTTGGTGACGCTCTTGACCCACTTCGGCCACTGGCCGTCCGGGTCGGAAAAGGTCAGCGGACTGCCCCAGGCATAGGCATAGGCGTTCAGCGAGCGAACGTCCATCATGTCGATCAGTGGGTCGACTGAGATGAATATGCCCAGTCCCTGGTCGTACATGCGTGCGCCCAGGTGGATGAGGCCGGTGTTGTCCCGGGTTCCACCCACGAAGCCCTTGTCGTTCACCCAGGTGGGGTCGCCGCCGCGCGGAGCTCCGTACGGGGTGTGTCGGCGGATCGTGGCATCCTGGGTGACCGCGTTGACGGCCACCTGCGCGGTGCCCTGGTGGTCGGCACCGAGCCAGGTCAGACCGGCGGCGGTACGGGACGCCACCACGTTGCCCGCGAAGCTGTAGTACCGGGTGCAGGAGGTGGTCCCGGAGGTGTTGTCGTACCGGATTTCTTGCTGTGGCAGGTAGAGCGTCCGGCCGGCCGGATCGCGCCGGATCAGGCGGTTACCGTCCGCGTCGTATATGTATTCGGTGGTCCCCGTCAGATCCGTCGAGGACTCCAATTGCCCTTCCGGGCTCCAGGTCAGCGTCTGGGTTCCGGCCGAACCACCCGACCGACTGGTCATGTTGCCCGTCGCGTCGTAGCTGTAGCTTCCGTTCTGCGCACCGGAGGTGGCGGTCACGGCATGCGGCCGGGGAGAGCCCGCAGCCGGATAGTTGTAGTTCGTGGTGCTGTCCCCCGCCGCCGTGTGGACCGTTTGCAGGCTGCGGTTACCAGCCCTGTCGAACCGCCAACTGTGCCAGTAGGGCGCGGGACCGCCCAGCGCGGCGACGCTGCGCGACGCGCCGCAGTTCCCGGAGGATGGCGTCCAGGCTTCGACGAGGCGCTGCATGTAGTCGTACGAGAAGCATTGCGTGTCGGCGACCGGGTCGGGTGCGACGTCCTGGGCGCGGGTGACGTTGCCTGCCGGATCGTAGGTGTATCGCCGATCGGAGAGTGTGTGCGGCGCCTGGCTGTCGCGGTCGATCCGTACCCCGGTCAGCCGACCAGTCTCCAGCTCGCGGGTGAACTTCTGCCAGACCCGGCCGCCACTGCCGGTGTACAACTCGTACTGGTCGAGTTGGCGCAGCGCGTTGTACTGGCTGTCCGCGACGTAGGACAGCGACTGGCCGCCATAGAGGGTGTCCAGCGTGAGCGGCGATCCGAAGGCGTCGTAGCCGTAGGTCAACGTCTCGAGCGGCAGGTCCGCCGTGCCGGGCAGGCTGCTCGACGCGAGTGAATCATCGGGGTGGTATCCGTACAGGAAGTTGTACGTGCCGGCGAGACCCGTCTCCGAGGTGGGAATCACCACCTGGGTTCCGGTGCGCTGGTACGAGTCGGTGTACCCGGTCGCCCTGACCTGGTAGCTGGCCGACCCTACAAACCGCGTACTCTGGGTGAGCTGTCCCTTGGCCAGGGTGTCGTAGACCCACTGGGCCCGCATCGTGCCGCCGACCTGGTTGTCGTACACGGCCCGCTTCCGGTCGAGCGGGTCGTACAGGTATGCCAGCTTCCTACCTTCGGCGTCCGTGTGGGTGCTCAGCCGTCCCGCGTTGTCATAGGTGGAGACAGTCAGTCCCTTGTCGGGGTCGTCCACCTCGATCTGCCGGCCACGGATGTCGTACGTGTACTTCCAGGTGTTTCCCATCGCGTCGGTGACCCTCGTCAGCTGACCCTTACGGTCGTGCTGATAGGTGGTCGAGTCCCAACTGCCCGGAGTGCCCGGCGTGGGAGTCGCGCCGTGGTAGTGGCGGAGTTCCACGGTCTGACCGCGTCCGTCGACGCGGACGGAGGTGGCGGTACCGCCGGCAGGCGGGGTGATGTCGGTTCGGTCTCCCGCATGGTAGGTCTTCGTCCGCCAGCGCTCGACGTCGTACGGCTGGAAGATCTCCGCCACCACGCGCCCGGCGCCGTCGTACACCGTCCGGTCCTGATCCGGCACCAGAGCTCGCTCCGTGGCGGTTACCAGGGTCGATCCGGGACTACCGGTGGTGTGGTAGGAGTCGAAGGCCCGCACCTTACGGCCGGCCGAGTCGTAGAAGGTGTCGGTCAGCAGCCGGCCCCCAGACGGCGAGCCCGCCTGGGTCTGCCGGACCCGCAGCAGACCGTCGAGCAACGACCAGGTGGTGTTGTAGGTACCGGCGGCGTTGAGCCGCGAGGTCGAGATGGCGGTCGCGGCGTCGGTACGCACGTGGTAACTGAACTTGACACTGGCCGTCTGCGTGCTCTTGCTCCGGCCGGGCAGCCACACCTCGGTGAGCCGGCCGAACGGGTCGTAGGCCAGGTCGGTCCGCTTGTTGTTGGGATCCACCACGGCGACGTTGCTGCCCCACCCGGGCTCGACCGTGTTGGTCGTGACGTGGTTGAGCGCGTTCGTGATGGTGATGGCGGTGACCGGGCCGTCGCTGGCGGGGGTGTAGGCGGTGCGGGTGGCCGCGTTCGCCGCATTTGTGCTCTTGGTGACGCGCCCGTGCACGTCGTACTCCACCTGTTCGGTGGTGACGAACAGCGGTGATCCGCCGTTGAAGTCCGACATGGTCTCGGTGCGGGTCTTCAGGCCGCGGGTGGGGACGGTCTCGAAGGCATTTCCGTCGTACGACGTGCGGGTTTCCCCGATGACGTCGTCCTCGCTGAGAGTTCCGGCGGTGTCCGCACACTTCACGGCGTAGGACTGCGTACGGTGCACCCGGTCCATCAACCAGACGGAGGTGGCGCGGGGGGTGTAGTCGGTCTTCGTGCACCGCTCGTCGCCGCTGACGCCGTCCTGCCCGAGGTCGTCGACGCTGACCGCCATGCCGTACGAGTCGTAGGTGGTGGTGCTGCGGGTCATCCGCTCACCTCGACCCGCGTCGAGCGTCGTGTAGTTGCGGACCGTGGCGACGCGGTTGAATCGGGCCGTAACGGTGTCACCGTTGACGGTACGGGTTGCGGTGGGCGCCGACGCCCAGGGATCGTTCGTCTGCCGCGACACAACTGGCCCGCCCGGCCCGTTGAAGCTCTTGGTCTCCCGGGTCATGCCGCTGTACCAGTCTTCGTCGGCGATCCCGTCCACGTTGACCGTGCGGGTGCCGCCGGTGGGCGCGGCCTTGTCACCGTGCATGCCGCGGAAGTACCGGGTCTCGGTGTAGGTCTGCTCCCCCGGGTCACCGACCGTGACGGCTACCCGACCGTACCCTCGGAAGTCCGACCAGGTCTTGTTCTCCTTTTCGATAAGCCCGTCGTCGTCGCTGTAGTGCCAGGCCGCCCCGTCCAGGTAGTCGTAGTTGTAGACGACCCGTGGGCTACCCTGCGGCGGAACCCCACCCGTGTGGTCGGTTTCGTAGATGGTCTTGACGACGTACTTGTGGAACCAGTCGGTGACGGAGTTCTCGTAGCCCTCCGGCTTCCAGATCACCGGGTAGCAGCGGCGGGTGTTCGTGTGTGGGGTGGGCGTCTGCCCGGCCTGGCAGTCCTGCCCGGAATAGGTGATGTTGACGGTGCCGCCGGATTCGTTGCGGATCCGCGCCACCCGCATCCAGTTCATGGCGGCAGCGAAGTCGATGGTGTCGACCCGGTTGGAGAGCTGCACCGGCGTGAACTCGATGTCCGGGACACTGGCGCTTCCGCCGACCAGGCCGGTGTGGGAGATTTTGTCCAGCCACAGGCCGGCTCGCGTGCCGTCACCGGGGTCCGGGAAGCTGTGGTGCAGCGTCCACCGTTCCACGTTGTCGTAGCCGCTACCGTCGCGGACCTGGGTGGTCACGCTCGCCAGGCGCTTGGTGCTCCAGAACGTCGGCGAGTAGTTGTCGCAGTCGGTCTGGCTGGACGTGCACTCCTGGTCCCAGGGTGTGTCCGGCCAGCGCACCTCGTTGTGGGTGGCGCAGTTGGACAGGCACCTGTCGGAGGTGGCGAAGTTGACCCGGAACGGTGCCGCGGTGTCGAGCACGGAGTCGGTCCCGCCGACGCGGCGGGTGCCGTAGGAGATGTGGTCGAGCCAGCCACCACGGTCGTAGGCGGCCTTGTCGGTCTTGTCGATGTTACGCAGGTATCGATTTACCTCCTTCGTGTACCAGTACGAGACGGAGTTGCCGTGCAGGTCGACGACGTAGTCGAGGTTCCAGCGCCAGGTCTGCGTGCAATCGGAATCCGCGAACGCGGTCGCGTGGCACGGCTCGCCCGGCTCGTTGCCGAAGACCGGCACGTTCCAGGCCGAGTTCGTGACGGGGTCGCCGGAGGCCCAGCCGGGCAGCCGGTTGACACCGAACCAGTACTGAGTCCCGTCGGTGGTGGTGACGACCCAGTACTCGCCGTTGTTGTCGCCGTTGCTCGCGCCGGTCTTGCGCTCGATGCGGGAGCCGTCGTCGCTGCGGAGGTGCCAGCGGCCCTCGGTCGAGTTGTAAATCAGCTCACCCGACGAGCCGTTGAGGGACAGGGTCGCGTTGTCGGTCTCCCAGCACTGGTCGCCGGTCTCCTCGTCGTTGTTGGCGGAACCCTCCCGGTCCTCGGCGCACGGCTTGTAGCTGCGCTCGATGTAGCCGCCCGGCGAGAGTTCGAACCCTTCACCGGCCCAGGACGGCTGGTTGTTCGACGCCGCGTGCCGTCCGTCCACCGACTGGGACGAGTAGTTGAGCGTGACCGAGGGTGCCGGGCCGCCGAGCGCGGGCGGCACGCGCATCGGGTAGCCCCAGTTGAACGAGCCTGAGTTGCCACCTGCGGTCCACGTGGACGAGGGTGACAACGAGGTGGCCTTGTAGCTGCCGGTCGGGCCGGAGTCGCCAGCGGCGAGCGCCACCATCGCACCGTCCAGGGCCAGCGGAACCGTGGCAGACACCGTGCCGGACCGGAGGTCGTTCGCCGAGCGCAGCGGTCGGCCGGCGCATTCGGGTGCCGCCGGGGTGGCCAGCGCACAGTCGGGCAGGGCGACCAGCCGCAGCCGACTGGCCCAGTCTCCGCCGTACGCGGTGGCGAACTCGCGGTAGTCGACGCTGACCTCGACCTCGCCTGCCTTCGGACCGACGGGATCGAGGCGCAGCAACACACCCCGGACACCTGCGCGGGCGGTCGCCGTGCGGTCGAACACCTTCAGCCGGACCTGGTTCGGCGCAGCGACCGACCGATCCCTGCCCGGTCGCGCGACCCGCACCGGTAGCTGGCCCGCCTTCGCCGACTTCCTCGACCCGTCAGCCGGAACGTCGAGCGTCGTCGAGGCCGGTGCTGGCCAGGCGGGCGTCCGCTTCGCGCTGGCTGATTTCAGGTCCGCGTTGGCGGCGAACCGCACTGGCGTCACCGGTTTGACCGGCACGACAGGCACCGGTTGCACGCCCGGCTTCACTGCGGGGGCAGCCATGGCGGCCCGAGCGGGTACGTGTAGCAGGCTGGCGGTCAGGACCAGTGTCACGGCGGCGGCGAAGGTCCGCGCGCTGCGGCGGCTCCCACCGGACTCGATGCGACGACTCCCGCGGAAGCGGGAAGGCGCAGGGGTGCTGGGCTGGTTCGGCGTCACCGGGGTACCTCCGGGGGAATCCGAGGGCGGCGGGAGGGATCGGGCCTGGGACAGGCCGGGTGAGGATGGGCACGGCGAAGCACTGCCTGGTGCGGGTGCCTCCCTACTGGAGGCACCCGCACGGTCGGCGATCGGTCAGGGGGTGGGTGGGTCGAAGCGCAGGCCCAGTCCCGGCCGGAGGACGGGTTGGCGGTAGGTGTACTGGATCGCGGCCGTGCCGTCGGCGTTCTCGATGCCGATGGTGGCGCCGCCGCCGCGTTCGAGGAACGTGCCGTCGTTGTCGGTGTAGGCGAAGCTGTAGCCGCCGGCTTCGTCGAGGATCGCCTGGAAGGTGACGCGGGTGCGGGGGTCCTCGTAGGAGTGGACGTTGCGCCATTCGATGACGAACTGCCGGTTGGGTGCGCTGCCGCGTACGGCGGTGCGGATGCTGGCGTTGGCGTCGACGACCCAGTCGTGCCAGAACGGGTACAGCGCGGCGTTGGGTTCCTCGGGGCTGGCCGGCGATGGGATGGGCCAGGCGTCGGGTGACGGTTCGCCGGGGTTGAGGAAGCTGACCAGTCCGTTGGTGTCCACCCAGCCGGTGTTGTAGGTCTGCCCGTACAGGCTGACCGGGAAGGGCAGCGCGACGGAGGTGTAGGCGTCGTCGCCGGTGAGTGACAGCACGGTGCTGTTGGCGGGGGTGTAGGTGACGGGTTGCTCGGTCAGCCGGTAGCCGCCACCGGCGACAGTGGCGCCCAGGCTGTAGTCGGCGGTGGCCTGGGTGTTGGTGCCGACCACGACCTGCCGAACGTCCGAGCCCCGGCACGCCCCGGAGGGCGTGGTGGCGATGACGGCCCAGCTGCCGGCGGGCACGGCGGTGATCTGGTAGGTGCCGTTGGCGGCGGTGGTCGTCGTCTTGTCCGCCACCGTGATCGTCGCGCCGGCCACCGCGGTGCCCTGACAGGTGACGGTGCCGGAGACGCTGCCCTGCCCGGGCGGGTTCGGGGTGAACGTGACGCCCTGGCCGGTAGCGAGCCACGGCTCGCGGAACAGGTACTGGAAACCGATGGAACCGTCGCCGTTCTCGATCCCGACGGTGCCCTCACCGCCCCGCTCGATCGACTTGTTCGGGTCGATGTCGGCGTAGGCGAGGGTGATCTCGCCGTTCTCCTTGAACACCACCTCGAAGGTCGCGCGGGTGCTGGTGTCGCCGTAGATGTGCACGTTGCGCCACTCCACGACCCACTGCCGGTTCGGCGCGGTGCCGCTGACCTTGGTGGCGATCCGGGCCTGCGAGTCGACCACCCAGTCGTCCCACAGCACGTACACCGCCGCGTTCGGGGAGCCCTCGGCCGCCGGCGACGGGATCGACCCCGGCCAGGAACCGATCCACCCGAAGTACGCCGGGTCCTTGAAACTGATCAGACCGTTGGCGCTGATCCACGCCGAGGTGTACGTCTCGCCGTAGAGCTTCACCGGGAACGGCGGGTTCTTCTGCCACACCGTCTCGTCGCCCTGCCACGCTTCCACCGTGTCACCGGGCACGAACGTCCGCGCCCCGGCGGTGCACTTGTAGCCGAACTCGTCACCGTCGACCATCACCGACAGGTCCACCTCGGACACACCACCGGGGTGATTGATGATCTCGCGGGCGTACTGGCCGGCGCACCGGCTGTCGCCGGTCGACGCGGCGACCTTGTACTCACCGACCGGCACGGCGGTGAACTGGTAGCTGCCGTCGGCCGCGGTGGTGGTGCTGCGGTTGCCCGGGTTCAACGTCACCGTCGCCCCGGCCACCGGGTTACCGGTCACCGCCGTGGTCAACACGCCCTCCACCGTCCCGGCCGACGCCGGGGTGTAGGTGATCGAGCTGTTCGCGGTCAGCACGGCCTCCTGGAAGGAGTACAGCGCCGCCACCGTCCCCGAGGCGTTCTCCAGACCGACTGTCGCACCCGCACCCTGCTGGGTCGGGGTGGACATCGCCCCGTAGTGGAACGCGATCCGCCCGTCCTCGTGGAAGATCACCTCGAAGGTGACCCGCTGCGTGTTGGTCGGCCGGAACCCGACGTTGCGCCACTCCACCACGAACGACCGGTTCGGCGCCGAACCCACCGTCTGCGTCCGCACGCTCGCCGACGCGTCCACCTCGAAGTCGTCCCAGAACGGCGCCACCACCGCATTCGGCGCCGCCAGCGTCGGCATCGTCGGATTCGCCCAGGTGTCCGGCTCACCCGAGGACGGACCGAAGCTCACCAGACCGTTCGTGTGCACCCGACCCGAGGTGTACGACTCGCCGTGGAAACGCACCGGGAAGGGCAGCGCCACCATGGTCGCCGCATCGTCACCGGTCAACCCCAGCACCGTCGACGCCGACACGAAGCTCGACGCGCCAGTGGTACAGGCATAGCCCAGCCCGCCGTAGTCCGGCCCGAGTCGCAGGTCACGGACCACATCGGCGAACAACTCCACCTGCTCACGGGCCACCGCGCCGCAGCGGCCCGCCATCCGCACCGACACCGAGTAGCTGTCCGCGACCAGGCCGGTGAAGCTGTACGCGCCACCCACGCCGGTCGTGGTGCTCACCCCGCTCGGGTCGAGGGTGACCGTCGCACCGACCACCGCGGCACCGGCGGCGTTGGTGAGCGTGCCGGACAGGCTGTGCAGCTCCAACTCGCCTTCCGACTCCGGACGGGCGAACGTGATCGCCTTGCTGCTCGCCAACACCGGCTCCGCCACGGAGTACCGCAACCGGTCCTGACCGTCCTCCGCCTCGATCCCCACGACCGCGTGCGCACCCCGCTCGGCGGCGTTGTCGAGCTGGTCGTAGTTGGTCGTCACGGTGCCGTCAGGGGCCAGGACCGTCGCGAAGGACACCCGCTGCCCGGTGTTGCCCTTGCGGTGCACGTTGCGCCACTCCACCACGAACCGTTGCGAGCCGCCGGAACCGGTGGTCGCGGTGCGCACGCTCGCCGAGGCGTCGACGACAAGATCGTCCCAGAACGGCGCCACCGCGGCTGCCGGGGCCACCGGAGCAGGCTGACCGGTGTACGGGTGTGAACCGCCCGGATCGGTGAAGGTCAGCAGACCGTTGGTGTCCACCCAGGCACTGCGGTACGCCCCGCCATAGAACGGGAACGCGAACGGCAACGGCACCGTAGCGACCGCGTCGTCACCGGTCAGTGCCAGTGCGGTGGACGCCGTCGTGAACGCGGTCGTCTGCTCGGAGCAGGTGTGCCCCAGGTCGTCGCTGAACGCCGACAGGAAGATGTCGAAGGTGATCCCCTGGCCGTCGATCTCCAAAGATCCACTGAACGCCTGACCACACCGACCACCGACCGTCGCGGTGATCGTGTACGAGCCCGGGGCGAATCCGGTCAGGGCGTAGCTACCATCCGCGGCGGAGGTGGTCTGGTGGCCACCGGGCTGCAACTGGACGACGACGCCGGCACGCGGCAGGAAGGTCGCGTCCCACACCGTGCCGGACAGGCTCGCGGCCGACGCGACCGTGAAGGCACCCTCGTTCATCTCGCTGACCCGGTTGCCGTCATCGACCGCGACCGCGTACACCGGTCGTTCCCCGACCGTGCTGCCGACATTGATCGTGACCGTGGCCGTGCCGCCCGGTGTATTGGCGTTCACGGTGGTACCCAGCCCGGGCGCGTCGGGACTGTACCGGAACTTGGTGACGTTGGTGTCTCCGCCGGCGTCGAACCTGACCGTCAGCTGACCCCCGGCGGTGACGTCGGCTCCGTTGGGGAAGGTGATCTTGGGCTGTAGTGGGACGGCGAGTTTCGCCAGGTTGGACGCGGTCTCGGTGAAGTTGTAGAACCGCACGTCGTCGACGGTGCCGGTGAAGAAGCTGTCATAGCTTCCGTTCCACTTACGCCGGCCGACGGAGAAGTCGCTTGTCGCGTTGAAACCGCCGGACAACGTCACGGTCTCGGTCTGCGCCACTCCGTTGACATACAGGGTCATCTTCTTGGACGCCCCGTCGAACGTGGCGGCCAGATGCGTCCACTTACCCGCCGTGGGCGCGGCATTGGAGTGCACGCTCACCATCGGGGCGTTGTCGGTGTCAGCCGTGGCCATGGTGAACCGCCACCGTTGGCCACTGACGACGTAACCCAGATGGTATGCCGGCATGCGGGAACCGTTCGCACTCACCACGGCCTGCGCACCGGTTCCCGACAATGAATTGATCTTGACCCAGGCAGCGACGGTGAAATCTGCGTCGGTGCGGACGGGCGTCGAAACGCCCGTGTCGGGGTGCGGCGTGTTGATCGCACCGGTCCTGGTGGCCACGGCCGTGCCCGGCAGCGACAACGCAGTTCCCACCCCGGACCGGCCGGCGACCCGCGTCGCCGAGGCGCCGACGGTGAGGGTGTTGCCGTGCCCGGAGACGTCGGCGGCGGTGCTACCGGTCTCCTCGAACGTCCACTCCGCTGCCGGACCGGACCCGGCCCGCACGCTGAAGGTGTACGTCACCGGGGTGGAGAAACGCCCGGCGTGGTCCTTCGACCACACGTACAGCACGTTCACACCGTCATGCAACGGAGCCAGGTTGACCGACGCGCCGTAGTCCGTCGTCCGCGCCGCGACGGTTTTCGCCGCGGTCAGCACACCGGAGTCGAGGCTGTAGGCGTACTCCTTCACCTCGTAGGGGCGGGTGGTGGGCGCGGTGATGTTGAACGTGCCCGAGACACCCACGCCGCCCCGCGGCGTGCCGTCGTTCAGGTAATGGGTGGAGCCGACGTTGGCCGGTGGCGGTGGTGGCGTGGCATCCACGGTGAACTCGCACGTACCGGACCAGGCGCTGTGATGAGAGCCGTCCCAGGTCCGGGCCTGCCACACATAACTGGTGCCATCGGTCAGCCGGCCCGAGGGAATGGCTTTCGACACGGTCGACGGGTTACCCGCCGCCTGTGCGACCTTGTTCGACTCGCTCCGCGCGCCACCGACCGGCCACCAGTAGAAATCCGTGGTCAACGACTGCTGCGCGGAGTCCGGGTCGGAGTGCTTCGCGGCAAGCACCGGCGTCGTCGTCAGCACATACGGGCGCCCGGACCCGGTGGCGCAGTTCTTGCCGTCCGACTTGCGGTCCGACGGAGCGTTCGGGGTCGTGTTGTAGGTGATCGCCAGCTTCGGCGAGGAGTGGTTGAACCGCTTCCACTGGTTCTTGGTGCCCTCGTCGACCGCCCGCAGACCAACCGTCAGGTTCGACCACTTGCTCGACGCCGCCTTGGCCACCATCGACTTCACGTTGAACTCGATGGTGCCGGTGCCCAGGCAACCATGCGCCGCGCCGTACTTGCGGTTGCCGACCGTCTGGGCGGTGTAGCTGCTGTTCCAGGTCGGCTGGTTGTTCCACGTCGTGCTCGACGAGATCGACCCCGTCAGCCACAACTTCGCGTTGCTCTTCGGACTACACGTCCACGCGTGCCGCTGCTCGATACGGAACTGCGCGGCGAGGATGTGCTTGCCCGCCACCGCCGACGTGTTCATCCGGAACAGCGACCGGATGATGTGGTCCGAGCAACCCGAGCAGTCCTCCGTACGCCCGGCACCCGCCGAGCCGTACGTCGAACCGTTGTTCAACGCCGACGAGTTCTTCCAGAACGAACTCGACTTGTACTTGCTCCACACCGAGGTCCACGAGTTGCTGACGATCCCACCCGTCCACGAGGGATCGATGTAGATCGGTAGCTTCGTACCCGGGTCAGCCAGCATCTTCTTGTCCGGCAGCAGAGTGATCGTGTCACCGTCGACGCGTACCGGCATGACCGCCCGCCGCGCCGTCTCCGCCGGTTCACCCGACGTCGACTTGGCCGAGCGTTCCTGGTCCAGTTGCCGCTCCTGCTCGACCGAAGCCGGCTTGCGCTGACGGTCGCTGCCGGGTGCCCGCTTCTCCTCCGGGGCGATCACACCGGCGTCGCCGCCCGAGTCGTCCGAGGAATCCCACATCAGCGGGGCCGGAGCCGCGAAGACGGCGGCACCCTTGGCATCCCGGGCGACCAGGCCGCCCGAGCTGTTCGGGCTCACCGTGACGCCCTTGGTCGTCAACCCGAACCGCAACGTCGCAAGCTTGGGATGCGCTGCCGCCTCACGCGACTTCACCACCAGTACCTCGGAGAAACCCAACGGCTGCGCGGTGACCCGCAGATCCACATCCGGCAGGACATCCCGGTAGACCGCCGTCGCACCCTCCAACACCGGCTTCGGCAGTCGGCCCGGCCAGCTCATCGCCAGTTCCCGCGAGCCGTCCTTCAGCCGGGCCAGCGGAGCGTCACCACCGGCCGAGAAAACCATCGGCAGCACCGTCGCCCGCGGTTCGACGCCCTGGCCGGACACCTTCAGCGTGGCGTCCACCGGCGCCCAGGACTTCCCCTTACGCACCCGCGTCGGCTCGATGGTCTGCTCCAACGTGCGGGAGTCGTCGGCGTTGAGGAAGGTCTGCGACCACTCCGTCCGCTCGGCGAGGATCTCCACCCGCCGGCCGCACACCTCCACCATCCGCCGCGCCGAAGCCGCATCCGGCTGCTCATCCACGCATACCGGCGTCGGTGGCGCCGCCTCGGCCCTTGCTGGCACCGCCAGGCCGGAAGCCACGAACGTCGCGACGACGGCCGCCGCCCACCAGCGACGCGACAAAGCCGTACGAGCACCAGCCATCAGACACCCCCGTGCAGACCAGCAGTGCACCGGACTGTAGAGATGCTCGATGATCTATGTAAAGGCCCGTCACAAGTTGCGACCACAAAACAGACATTGGAGCTTCAAACAAGCTGAGAGATCACTGAAAGTTACTCCGGCGCTTCACCTGCACCGTCGGCTGACTCGCCAGCCTCGACGCAGTCGCCATTGCCGGTCAGGACGAAGTCCGGGCGGCCAAGATGGCGGCAGGCTCCCTGGCCAGCGGCGGTTTCTGACGCAATCTCCACACCGTCCGTGGGACGTGCGAGGCGGGGTATGTCCAACCGCCGCCGTGACCACGAGAATGGAAAACCGACATCAGTCGAGGACCAATGTCGGCTTAACCGCGAGAAACAAGTGGAGCCGAGGGGACTCGAACCCCTGACCCCCACACTGCCAGTGTGGTGCGCTACCAGCTGCGCCACGGCCCCTTGCTGTCGCACCCGGTCGCCCGGGCACGGGAAGAACTATACACACGCCCACCGGCATGGTCATCTCGCGGGGGTGCCCGCCGACGCCGTCAGTTCAGCGCCACGTCGGGCGGGAAGTACGCGACCGCGGCCATCATGCCGCCCTGGCGGCGCAGCACCATCGGCCACAGGTCGTCGGGCCGGTCGACGAACGCGTCACCGGGCAGCGCGTCGAGCACGAACCAGGAGCCGTCCTCGATCTCCTGCTCCAGTTGGCCGCTACCCCAGCCCGCGTATCCGGCGAAGACCCGGATGCTCTGCACGTTCTCCCGTAGCCGCTGCGGGTCGACCGACAGGTCGAGCGTGCCGACCGCGCCGGAAACCTGGTGGAAGCCTTTGAGGCGGCGCACCGGCGACCGCAGCCGGGCCAGGCAGATGGCGGAGTCGGGCTGCACGGGGCCGCCCTCGAACAGCACCGCCGGGTGGCGAGCCAGGTCGCCCCAGTCGCGCAGCACGTCCGCCACCGGTACCTCGGTGGCCCGGTTCAGCACCACACCGAGCGCACCGCCGGGCTCGTGCGCGACCAGCAGCACGACGGTACGGTCGAAGTTCGGGTCCTTCAGCGCCGGTGTCGCCACCAGCAGCTTCCCGGTCATCGACTCCGTCGCCTGCCCGCCGATCGCCTGCCCCTCTCCCTGCATCACGCGTACCCGTCAGTCGCGCACGGGGAGGCGGAACCGGTGACACTCGTCGACGGTGGGCCCAACCGGTGACATCCGCGCTGTCATCGCCATGCCTGGCACCATAGCTTGCGCCCCCCGATCCAGGCGAAGGCCTGACAGTCGGGTGATCGACAGACGGTCGGCGGGGCCGGGCAACCCGTCACCATCTGACGGCGCAACTGGTCGGTGCGGTAGGAAACTCAGCCGGGAGCAGCGGCGAAATGCCCTTTACTCCCGAGTCGCCCCGATACATTCAGAAGCGATGGCAACGGTCCGCGACACCACCTACGACCTGCTCCGGGCCCTGGGCCTGACCACCGTCTTCGGCAATCCCGGCTCCACCGAGGAGCCGTTCCTGCACGCCTTTCCGGACGACTTCCACTACGTGCTCGCACTGCACGAGGCTTCGGCGGTGGGCATGGCCGACGGCTACGCACAGGTCACCGGGGCACCGGCGCATGTCAACCTGCACACCGCACCGGGCACCGGCAACGCCATGGGCAACATCGTCACCGCCTGGCACAACCGGACCCCGCTGATCGTCACCGCCGGACAGCAGACCCGGGAGATGCTGCTGCTCGAACCCCGCCTGACCGCCCGCCACCCCACCGAACTGCCTCAGCCCTACGTCAAGTGGGCCCATGAGCCGGTCCGGGCCCAGGACGTCCCGGCGGCGCTCATGCGGGCGTACGCGACCGCGATCCAACCCCCGACCGGGCCCGTCTTCCTCTCGTTGCCGCTGGACGACTGGGCCCAGCCCGCCGACCCGCCGCCGCAGGCCCGCACGGTGGCCACCCGGTTCGCTCCCGATCCCGAACGACTCCGTCAGTTCGCCGCGGCGCTGGCGACGAGTCGGTCGCCGGCCCTGGTGTACGGCGCCGCCGTGGACCGGGCCGGCGCGTGGGAGGCCGGTGTCGCCCTCGCGGAGCGGCTGAGCGCCCCGGTCTGGTCGGCGCCCGCACCCGAGCGGACCGCCTTCCCGGAGAATCATCCGCATTTCCGGGGCGTGCTGCCGTTCGCGATCGGCCCGTTGGCCGACCAGCTCCGCGGGCACGACACCGTGCTGGTGGTCGGCGCCCCGGTGTTCCGGTACTACCCACACGTGCCCGGTGAGACGCTGCCGGACGGCGCCCGGCTGCTGCATGTCACCGACGACCCCGAGGAGGCGGCCCGGGCCCCGGTCGGGGACAGCCTCCTCGGTGACGCCGGGCTCACCCTCGCCGCGCTGGCCGACCTGGTGCCACCGGCCGACCGGCCATCCCCACCCGCCCGGCCCGCGCCGTCGCCGGTGGAGGACTCGTCTCCGCTCAGCGCCGACGGACTCTTCGCCGCACTGGCCCGGCACTGGCCCGCCGACGGGGTGCTGGTGCAGGAGTCCCCGTCGAACCTGTCGGCGCTGCGGCGCCGCCTGCGCTTCGACACTGCCGGGTCGTACTTCACGATGGCCAGCGGTGGTCTCGGGTACGGCCTGCCGGCGGCCGTCGGCATCGCGCTGGCGCAGCGGGACACCGGTCGCCACCGGCCGGTGATCGCGGTGATCGGCGACGGCTCGTTCCACTACTCGGTCCAGGCGCTCTGGACCGCCAGCCAGTTGCGGTTGCCGTTGGTCGTCGTCGTGCCGGTCAACCAGCAGTACGCGATCCTCAAGGCGTTCGCGGAACTCAAGCAGACGCCGGGCGTACCCGGGCTGGACCTGCCCGGCATCGACGTCACGGCGATAGCCCGCGGCTACGGGTGCGCCACCACCGTCGCCGACGATCCGGACCAGCTCGGCGAGGCACTGGCCACGGCACTGCGGGCCGACGGACCGACGGTGCTGCCGGTGCCGATTCGCACCGACGTGCCGCCGATTCTCTGAACCTGGTGGGCAGCGGTGGCAGGACGGCCCCGGCCGACGCCACCCCGGGACCGGATGGCGTCAGTCGCCGGTGAAGCGCAGCGGCGCCGCGCTCACCACGTCGAGGATCGGTCGGTCCGCCAACGGTGCCCGCAGCGTCACCGTGACCGGTTCCAGCCTGAGCATGTCGTCGCAGACTCCGGTGCTCCGTACCACCGTGCCGCCGACCACGACCACGTGATCGTGCTCCTGCACCAGTGGGGTGATCCCGGTATCGCAGCTACCGACGCCGAGCCGGAAGTTCACCGTCGTACCGTCGGCGGACTCGACGTCCTGCGCGCTGACCAGATTCTGCGGCGCGGGCGTGGACGGCACGACCGGCTCGGGCAGGGCCCCGACGGCGTCGGGTGCCACCGCGAGCCGGGCCACCACGGCGTCGATCTCCTCGACGGTGAACAGCCAGGCCGGCACCTGCGCCTCACCCCGGCTGGTCCGCACCGGCGCGGCGCCCAGCTCGACACCGGTGACGGTGAGCGGGATGCAGGCGGCCTGCGGGCCGCTGCTCACCGGGGCGTCCGGCCCGTCCGGCGGGTTGGCCGGCGGCGGCGTGCCCGGGTCCTTCGGCCGCCCGGGACAGGGTGGCGGGTCGCCCTGGTCGATCAGCCGATATGCCTCGGCCGCGCTGACCAGTGGTACGCGTAGTTCCCCGTCCGGGAAGCGGACGGTGCCGTCGGCCGGCCGCCCCGGCGGCAACGGCACCTGCTGCCGGTACCAGCCGGCGTGGAAGGCGAGCTTGGTCTCCTCGGTGAACGCGGGCTCGCCGAGGAGCACCGTGGGCTCCTGAAGCGGCAGGTAACCGTCACTCCACGCCGCGCTTGGGCGCCACGCCTGCGCGACCGCCGTGGCGCGCTGCTCGAACGCCTCGTGCCGGTCACTCGGGATTCCCGGGCCGGTCGATTCGCTGCCCGCCGGGGCGCAACCGGCGGCCATCATCAGCAGTGGCAGGCCCAGCAGGGCGAGGACGCGGCGCATGACGACTTTGACGGCAGTGCCCGCCGGCTGGTTCCCGTGTCCCGCTACGCCGGCCGTCGCCTGGCCCGGCCGAACGGATCGCCCGACGGCTGCGTCGGCGGGTACCGCTGACGTCGGCCGACCGGGGCGGGCGGGCAAAAAGACTGCGCGCCCCGGTCGGGTGACCGGGGCGCGCAGTCAGGTGGTGGAGGTGGAGGTGCCGGGAATCGAACCCGGGTCCTTCGCCGCCTTGTCAGGGCTTCTCCGAGCGCAGCTCGCTGTGCCTCTACTCGGCCCCTCCGATCACGCGAGCGAGTCGGTGTGACGGGCCCAGTCGCTGATTGATCTCGCCGCACGGACCCCGCGACCGGGTCCGGTTGGCCAGCCTTCTAGCTGATGCCGGCTAACTGGGTCGAAGGCGCTCCCAGGCCGACAGACTTGCTACTCGCCTCAGGCGGCGAGAGCGAAGTCAGCGCGATTGTTCTTGGCGCTTATTGGTTTCCGACGAACGATTCTCGAGACGACGTCGGCTTCCTCGGCTCGCTTCCCCTGCCGCAACGTACGAAGTCGAAACCAGTCACCCCCTCGACAGGCCGCCGATCTCCGGCGGCTCCGACAAGCGTAACGCCTGCCGCAACCGGAATCATCCCTAGCCCGGAGCGACGCACCGGGCAGGAGATTCCGGACAAATCAGTCGGTCATTCCCTTGCCCCGCCGCCCGACCGCGCGTTGGATCTCCCGGTCGGCGTCCCGCTTGGCGAGGTCCTGGCGCTTGTCGTAGGCCTTCTTACCCTTCGCCAGGCCGATCTCCACCTTGGCCCAGCCGTCGGAGAAGTAGACCTGAAGCGGCACCAGGGTCAGCCCGCTCTCCCGCAGCTTGCCGATCAGCCGGTCGATCTCCAGCCGCTTGAGCAGCAGTTTGCGGGTGCGCCGGGGCTCGTGGTTGGTCCAGGTGCCCTGCGTGTACTCGGGGATGTGCATGCTGTGCAGATAGAGTTCGCCGTCCCGTTCCTGCGCGAACGCGTCGACGAGCGAGGCCCGTCCGGCCCGCAACGACTTGACCTCGGTGCCGGTCAACGCCATGCCCGCCTCGTACGTGTCGAGGATGGCGTAGTCGTGACGCGCCTTCTTGTTGGAGGCGACGACCTTGCGCCCCTTCTCCCGTGGCATCGCCGCGCCACCTCCTTTCGCTGTCGCCCGTGGCCGACCTGGCCGGCCGCCGAGCGGAGATCATGCTACCCGAACGACAAGGGCCCTCCCGCGCCGTTTATTCCGGCGCGGGAGGGCCCTTGGGCGACGAACTAGACCCGCAGGTAGAAACGGAGGGTGACCCAGGCGGTGACCGCGCTGATCAGGCCACCGACGCCGGCCATCACCGGGAAGGTCAGGAACACCTCGCCCCAACTCACCGGTGCGAAGAGCCCCTGGAGAGCGCTGAGCGCGCCGTCGAAGAGGAAAATCTTGAGGGCGATCAGGGCGCCGAGGCCCAGGATCGAGCCGATCAGACCGGCGACCACCGCCTCCAGCACGAACGGCGCCTGGATGAACCAGTTCGACGCGCCGACCAGCTTCATGACCGCGACCTCACGACGCTTGCTGTACGCGGCGACCTGGATGGTGTTGGCGACCAGCAGCAGCGCGGCGACCGCCATCGCGATCGCGGCGACGAGCGCGATGTTCTGCCCGGCGGTGAAGAGGTTGAAGATCTTGTCCAGCACCTGGCTCTGGTCGACGACCTGGTCGACCCCCTCGACCGCCGTGTACTGGTCGGAGATGGTCTTGTACTCCTCCGGGTTGACCAGCTTGAGCCGGTACGACTCCGGAAGCTGGTCCGCCTTGACCGCGCTGAGCAGGTCCGGCGAGTCCCGGAACATCTCCTGGAAACGCTGGAAGGCCTCGTCCTTGTTGACGTACGTGACCTGTGAGACCAGCGGGTCGGACTCCAACTGGGTGGCGATGGCGCTGCGCTGCTCGTCCGTCACCTCGGCGTCCAGGAAGATCGAGACCTCGATGTTCTCGAAGTACAACTGCTTCATGTCGGCGACCTTGGTGTAGATCAGGCCGCTGGCACCGAGCATGGTCAGCGAGACCGCCATCGTGATGATCATCGCGATGGTCATGGTCACGTTGCGCCACAGTCCGACCAGTACCTCGGACATGACGTATTTCATCCGCATCGGGATTTCCTCCGGCTCTCCGGCGTGAGGTGTTCGTCGTCAGATCGGGGTGTGGTGGGTAGGTGCCGTCACCCGTAGACGCCGCGGGCCTGGTCGCGAACGATACGGCCGCTCTCGATCTCGATGACGCGGCGGCGCATCTGGTTCACGATGTTGGAGTCGTGCGTGACCATCACGACGGTGGTGCCGGTGCGGTTGATCCGGTCCAGCAGGCGCATGATCTCGATTGAGGTGTCCGGGTCCAGGTTTCCGGTCGGCTCGTCCGCCAGCAGGATCAGCGGACGGTTCACGAACGCCCGGGCCACCGCCACACGCTGCTGCTCACCACCGGAGAGCTCGTGCGGGTAGCGGTGCTCCTTGCCGCCGAGGCCGACCAGTTCCAGCACCTCCGGCACGACCCGACGGGCCACCGCCTTGGTCTTGCCGATCACCTCCAGCGCGAAGGCCACGTTCTCGTACGCGGTGCGGTTGGGCAGCAGCCGGAAGTCCTGGAAGACGCAGCCGATCGAGCGGCGGAAGTGCGGGCGCTTCCAGGACCGCATCGACGTGACGTCCTTGCCGTTGACGACGACGCGCCCCTTGTTGGGGACCACCTCGTGCAGCAGCATCTTGACGATCGTCGACTTGCCGGAGCCGGATGGGCCGATGAAGAAGACGAACTCGCCCTTGTCGATCGACACGGACACGTTGTCGAGCGAAGGCCGCGACGCCTTCGGGTACGTCTTCGTCACTTGCTCAAGCTGAATCACGGGTGGTGAGTCTACGCCGTGTAACTGTCGTGCCAAGTCCCACGCCCCGCCGTTGCGGGGCAAGTCATCAAATCAGCACGTCAGGTGGAGATCGACGGCGCGCTCCGCCCACGATCGATCACGCACGGTCGCCGGCCAGTTGCTGCTGCTTGCGCCACCGGATCCCCGCCTCGATGAAGGAGTCCAGGTCGCCGTCGAAGACCGAGCTGGGGTTGCCGGTCTCCTGCTCGGTCCGCAGATCCTTCACCATCTGATAGGGATGCAGCACGTACGAACGCATCTGGTCGCCCCACGACCCGGCGGCGTCGGTCTTGAGCCCCTGGAGCTTTGCCTGTTCCTCCTGGCGCTTGCGCTCCAGCAGCCGGGCCTGGAGCACCCGCAGCGCGGAGGCCTTGTTCTGCAACTGGGACTTCTCGTTCTGGCAGGTCACCACGATGCCGGTGGGAACGTGGGTGATCCGTACCGCCGAGTCGGTGGTGTTGACGCTCTGCCCGCCGGGGCCCGAGGAGCGGTAGACGTCGATCCGCATCTCGTTCTCGGGGATGTCGATGTGGTCGGTCTGCTCGACGACCGGCAGCACCTCGACCCCGGCGAAGCTGGTCTGCCGCCGCCCCTGGTTGTCGAACGGGCTGATCCGCACCAGCCGGTGGGTGCCGGACTCCACGCTGAGCGTGCCGTACGCGTACGGGACCTTGACCGTGAAGGTGGCCGATTTCAGGCCGGCCTCCTCGGCGTACGAGGTCTCGTAGACCTCGGTCGGGTAGCCGTGCCGCTCGGCCCAGCGGAGGTACATCCGCAGCAGCATCTCGGCGAAGTCGGCCGCGTCCACGCCGCCAGCGCCGGCCCGGATGGCCACCAGCGCCTCCCGGGAGTCGTACTCACCGGAGAGCAGCGTGCGGACCTCCATCTCCTGGATGGCCTTGGTCAGCCCGGTGATCTCGGACTCGACCTCGGTGAGCACCCCCGAGTCGGACTCCGCCTCGGCGAGTTCCAGCAGGACGTGCGCGTCGTCCAGCCGTGACCGCAGGCTGCCGAGCTTGTCGATCTCGCCGTTGACGTACGACAGCTGCGAGGTCACCTGCTGGGCGCGGGCCTGGTCGTCCCAGAGATCCGGGGCGGACGCCTCCTGCTCCAGGCGGGCCTTGTCCTCGCGGAGACGGTCGAGGTCGAGCACCGCCTCGATGTTGCGCAGGGTGGCGTCGAGTTCCTTGAGCTGTTCGGCGAAGTCGGCAGCGGTCACGACAGACAAGGGTACTGCGCGGACGAGGAGTGAGCTTGCGAGCCCCGCAGTCCGCGCCAAACAAACCCCGCGCGGACGAGGAGTGAGCTTGCGAGCCCCGCAGTCCGCGCCAAACAAACCCCGCGCGGACGAGGAGTGAGCTTGCGAGCCCCGCAGTCCGCGCCAAACAAACCCCGCGCGGACGAGGAGTGAGCTTGCGAGCCCCGCTCGGATCGGAACCAGGGTCAGCTGGGGGCGGCGCTCTTGAGCCAGGACAGGGCGGCGCGGTGGTACGCCACGGCGAACTCCAGCGCGCTCGCGTCGTACGTGTCGCCTTCCTTCTTGGCGTTCTTGACCTGCTCGCGTACCCGGGCCAGCGCGTCGGTGTGGTACTCGTTGGCCGCGGCCTGGAGGTTCTTGAGCTGGTTCGGGGAGTGCAGGTTCCCGAAGGCGATGCGCAGGGCGATCGGGTTGCGGATGGTGTCCCGCCCCGGATCCTCGGCGAGCCATCGGGAAAATGTCCGTTTTCCCGATGCCGTGATCGCGTACGGCTGACTCATCCGCGGGCCGGGTTTACCCAGTCGGACGAAACCTCGCTCGGCCAGCACCGGCAACTCGCGGTAGACCTGGCTTCGGGTCATCGACCAGTACGGCGCCAGCCGGCGCTCGGCGGCGGCCATCAACTGGCCACCTGTCATGGGGCCCTCATGGAGCAGCCCGAGCAGGGCTGCCGCCGTGGGGTTCACTCCGGATTCCGCCATGCCCCTTACGCTGCCACTTTGCCGGGCCAGCGTCCAGGATTTCCCCTTTTCGCCACCGATTGGGGTTTCCTATGTGCACTGTCGGCGCGCGACGGTCCACCGAAGCCGGCCACCTGCCGCGTCCGGTCGTCCCCGACCGGCGACCGGCCGGGCGGACGGAAGGGCCCCCGCACAGCATGCGGCGTCGGTCGGGGGCCCTTCGTCACATCGTCAGCCCATGTGAGGGTAGGTGTGGTCGGTCGGTGGGACGAAGGTTTCCTTGATCGTCCGGGGGGACATCCAGCGGACCAGGTTGTGCCAGGACCCGGCCTTGTCGTTGGTGCCGCTGGCCCGGGCACCGCCGAACGGCTGCTGACCGACCACCGCGCCGGTCGGCTTGTCGTTGATGTAGAAGTTGCCGGCCGCGTACCGCATCTTCTCGGCCACCGCGTCGACCACCCGCCGGTCGGTGGCGAAGATCGACCCGGTGAGTGCGTACGGGGCGATGGCTTCGGCCTGCGTGACCACCTCGTCGAAGCGGGCGTCGTCGAAGACGTGCACACCGAGGATCGGACCGAAGTACTCGGTGGTGAAGGTCTCGTGCGCCGCGTCCTCGCATTCGAAGATCGTCGGCCGGACGAACCAGCCGACCGAGTCGTCCGCGGTGCCGCCGGCGATGACCCGGCAGCTGGCGTCGGAGGAGATCAGCTCCAGTGCCGCGGTATGCCGGGAGTACGCCTTGTCGTCGATGACCGCGCCGCCGAAGTTGCGGAAGTCGGTGACGTCGCCGTAGGCCAGCCCGTCGGCGGTCGCGGCCAGCCGGTCGCGCAGGCCCCCCTCCCAGAGCGACCGGGGAACGTACGCGCGGGAGGCCGCCGAGCACTTCTGCCCCTGGTACTCGAAGGCACCCCGGATCAGCGCCGTGTGCAGGGCGTCGACGTCGGCACTGGAGTGCGCGACCACGAAGTCCTTGCCTCCGGTCTCGCCGACCAGCCTCGGGTAACCCCGGTAGCCGGCGATGTTCTCCCCGACGGTGCGCCACAGGTGCTGGAAGACCTTGGTGGACCCGGTGAAGTGGATGCCGGCGAGGTCGGGGTCGGCCAGCACCACGTCGGAGACCTCCTCGCCCCGACCGGTCACCATGTTGATCACACCGGGCGGCAGGCCGGCCGCCTCGAACAGGCGCATGGTGAAGTGTGCGGCGAACTGCTGGGTCGGGCCCGGCTTCCAGACCACGGTGTTGCCGAGCAGGGCCGGCGCCGAGGGCAGGTTGCCGGCGATGGCGGTGAAGTTGAACGGGGTGACCGCGTAGACGAATCCTTCGAGCGGCCGGTGGTCGAAGCGGTTCCACACGCCGGGCGACGACATCGGCTGCTCGGCCAGCAGATTGCGGGCGAAGTGCACGTTGAACCGCAGGAAGTCGATGAACTCGCAGGCCGAGTCGATCTCGGCCTGGACGGCGGTCTTCGACTGGCCGAGCATGGTGGCCGCGTTGAGGGTGTCCCGCCACGGTCCGGAGAGCAGCTCGGCGGCGCGTAGGAAGATCGCGGCGCGCTCCTCGAAAGGCAGCGTGCGCCAACCCGGTGCGGCGTCCTTGGCGGCCTTGACCGCCGCTCGCGCGTCGTCATGGGTGGCGTGGCCGGTGACCCCGAGTACGTGCGCGTGCCGGTGCGGCTGCACCACCTGGATCGGCTCGCCGCCGGCCATCCGCTGTTCGCCCGCGATGGTCATCGGCAGGTCGATGCGCTCGGCGGCCAGCTCGGTGAGCCGCCGCTGGAGACGTTCTCGGTCGGTGCTGCCCGGCTCGTAGCTGCGCACCGGCTCGTTACGTGGCTCGGGTACGGAGAACACGGCGTCCATCAGGGCTCCTGGCGATCTCGGCGGCGATGGCGAAACCGGCCCCGCGCTGGCGGGACCCGTGCCAATCCTCCCACGGCCAGCATCGGTCGCCGACACCCCGGGCGCGCGTGGACCATTGATAACGAGGTTCTTCACCTTCACTGGAACCGATTCGTTCCCCGTTGCGAAACCTGACCGAAGAAATGCAGCCTGCGCGGGCTTCGGGCGCACCCGCGTCCCGGCCGCGTACGCTGGGTTGCCGGTGACGGTTGCGGCCCGTCGGGCCCGGCGGCGAAGGGAAGACGATTGAGCAACGAGCCCGGTGGGCCGACCGCCGCTCAGCCCGACCAGTCCCGCGCCGTCGATCCGGAACCGAGCGACCGGACCGAGGCCACCGACCCGGACGTCGGCGAGCACTCCGAGACCGCCGACCCACGCGCGGGCGACGCCATCGAAGCCGGCCGCCCGGCACCCGCACCGGCGGCGACGGTGCTGGCGTTGCTGGCGATCGGCTGGCTGGCCGCGATGCTCTGGTCGACCCGTGAGGCGATCAGTTCGGCGACGGCCGGGGTCACCGCGGTGAGCCTCTCCGCCTTCGCCCTGCCCGGCGTGATCTCGGCCGCGCTGGTGGCCGGGGCCGCCGTCGGGCTGGCCGCCGGGGAACCGGTGACCCGCCGGACCGACCGGGTGACCCTGCGCTTCGCGGTGGCGATCGGCGCCGGGCTGCTGGTCGGCCTGCTCGCCGCGCTCGCGATCGACCTCACCTACGCGGGCGACGTCACCACCCGCACGATCGCCGGCACCACGGCCGCCGCGGCCGTCATCGGCGGCGCGCTCGCCGGGGCCCGCGACGGTGCCGTCGTGGGTGCCGTGGCCGCCGCCGCGCTGGGCACCCTGGTCTTCGTGGTGGCCTTCAGCGTGGCCCGGGATCCGCTGTTCAACCTCTTCGGCGCCGGCGACAGCCAGCAGTCGCTGGTCGACGCGGCCAGTTGGGTCTCCCGGACCGAGTCCCTGCTGGCCGGGCTGGTCGCCGGGGCGTTGGCCTTCGGCTACCTCACCTGGGCCCGGCGACGAGCCGTACGGGACGGTGGCGCGGCTGGACCGCGCTGGCCGGCGTACCTGCTGGCCGGTGCCGGGCCCGGGCTTCTGCTGCTGCTCGCCGAGGTGATCATCCGCATCGGCGGGCGTTCGCTCATCGAGCTGGCCGCCGCGCTCAGCGAGGCGGACGCGGTCGCACAGACCTCACTCGGCACTTCGCGGGTGGACAACGCCATCTGGGTGCTGTTCGTCGGCGCGCTGACCGCCGTGGTCAGTTTCGGCCGCACGCTCAGCGCGCCGCCCGACGACGAGGCGTAGCCGACGACCGGTGACCCGGACGGCGGTCAGCTGTCCGCGGTGGTGGCGCGCAGCAGCGACTCCAGTTCGCTGGGGTCGTACCACTCCAGCTCGTGGTCCTCGGCACCGTCGACGGTGAACTGGGCGTCGGGGTCACCGGCCAACGCCTCCAAGACCACCTCGACGGCGGCGGCCACGTCGGTGGCGGCGTCCACCCCGTCCACGTGCACGGCCGCGACGGCCGCGACCGGCACCGGGGTGAGCAACTCCACCACGCTGGAGCCGAGTTCACCGTCGCCCCGACCGATCGCCGTCGCGGGCAGGTCCGCCGAGACCACCACCCGTCGGCGCGGCGCGGCCGGGTCATGACGGATCAGTTGCAGCGCGTCCTGGGCGGCCCGGGTGAAGGCGACGTACTCCAACTCCTCCTCGTCGCCTTCCGCGTACCACTCGCGCAGCGTCGGGGTCACCGCGTGCGCCTGCGTCGCGGCGAGTCCGTGCTCCGGCAGCCTGGTCAGCATCGGTACGGTCGCCGGCACGTAGACCCGGACAAGCTCGTCGGTCACCGTGGTCTCCCCCGCTCTGCTCAGTCCGGCGGCGACACCGCCGGTCCGGCGTACGGTCCTGCCCGTTCGCCCTGACCGTCATACACCTCGTGTCGCCCTCGTGGAAGTTCCGGCGGCGGGCCGGTGTGTCCCGCCGGGCGGGCGACGGATTGGTCGGCGGTCGGCCGTCGGTGGCAAACTGAGGCGAACGACGTCAACCAGGGGAGTTTCGGTGGAGCCGAGGTTCCTGCTGCTGTCCGACGTGGCCACCGAGCTGAACGTGTCGGATTCGCAGGTCTACCACATGGTACGCAGCGGCGAGCTGCCCGCGATCAAGATCGGCGGCCGGGGGCAGTGGCGGGTGGAACGGGCCCGCCTGGAGGAGTACATCGAGCGCAAGTACGCCGAGACCGCCGAGTGGGTACGCGGCAACCCGTTGGCGGAACGCGATTCCGAGGAGCGGTAGGGGCTGCCACGGCATTGACCGTGGGCTCTGCCGTGTCCGACAATCAAGGCTGTCGAAGGCAAACGAAGGCAAACATAGGCTTTGACAGGTGGAGGCACTGCGATGACCGACCTCCGGCGACCCGGGCCGGCGCGCCCGCCCGTACGGCTGCGCCCGGCGCCCGTCTTCGAACCGCCTTCCGTCGACGAGGACACCGCCGGTTGGCCCCGCCCGGCCGACGGCCAGCTCGCTCTCGACCTGTTCGCCGCCGGCCGCCAGTGGCCTCGCGGCCGTGGTCCGGAGCGGCAGCAGTCACCGCAGGGGGTCGCGCGCTCGGGCAGTCGGCCGGTCAGCCCGGGCGTGCCGTGGCCGGCCGAGGCCGGGCGACCCGCCGGGCCGGGTGCGGCGTGGTCCGGCCGCGAACCGGCCCGGCAACTGCCGCCCGAGGCACTGACCACGGCCACGCCCGGGGCCACCCGGGTCGCCCACCGCTTCGTCGCCACCTGCCTGGAGGTGTTCAACGGGTTCCGGCCGCCGGTGCAGCTACGTCGTCAACTCGATCCGGCTCGGGTCGCGGTGCTGCTGCCCGAGCTGGCCCGGGCCACCGCACGTGGGGCTCCGGCCCGGCGGCGTTCGGCGCGCCCCGGGGTGCGGCTGCGCCGGCTGCGCGTCTGCGAGCCGCGCCCCACCGCCATCGAGGCCGCCGCCGTGCTCACCGGTGCCGGCGGTCGTAGCTGGGCGATGGCGCTCCGCCTGGAGCAACGCTGTGGCAACTGGTTCTGCACCGACCTGCGGGTTCTCTGACCGGGCGCGCCCGCAGCCCGACCGCCACGGACGGAGCCCGGACGAGATCGCGCCCGGATCTCGGGCGAGTGGCCGGGTCCGCCGGGCGGTGGCCACTCGATCCGGGACCGGGCGCGATCCTTCGGAGTCGGACGGATCCCTAGCCGGCCGAGGTGCCGCCGGGCGCGCCGTGGCAGCGCTTGTACTTACGACCCGAGCCACAGGGGCACGGTGCGTTGCGGGACGGTCCGTTGCTGGCGGTCGCCTGCCCCGGTGCGGGCTGGCGGGAGTTGCCGCCCGGGACCGCCGGACCACGCAGGCCACTCGCTGGACGCTGCGGCGCGGCAGGTGCGGTCCGGCCCGGCGCCGCCGGGGCGGCCTGGTCCGGGCGGCCGATGCCGAGCGCGGGAGCCCGCTGCTCCGCACGCTGCACCGCGACGCCACCGGAGCCGGCCTCGCCGTCGATGGTCGGCGCGGAGTACTGAAGCCCCTGCTGCTGCGGTGCACGACCCAGGCCCTTGGCCCGGATCTCCACCGGCTTGTCCAGCAGCTGGACCTCCTCGGCCTCCGGCTCCGGCTCGTTGACCTGCACCTCGAGGTTGTAGAGGAAGCCGACGGTCTCCTCCTTGATGCCGTCCATCATGGTGGCGAACATGTCGAAGCCCTCACGTTGGTACTCCACCACCGGGTCGCGCTGGGCGTACGCCCGCAGCGTGATGCCCTCCTGGAGGTAGTCCATCTCGTAGAGGTGCTCACGCCACTTGCGGTCGATGACCTGGAGCAGCACCATCCGCTCCAGCTGCCGGGTGCCCTCGGCGCCGAGCTGCTCCTCCCGCCGGTCGTACGCGGCGTTCGCGTCCTCCTTCAGCCGGGCGAGCAGGAAGTCGGCGTCGATGCTGGCCCGCGACCCACCCGCCTCCTCCTCCAGCTCCTCGATGGTGACGCCCACCGGGTAGAGCTGCTTGAGGCTGGACCACAACTGCTCAAGATCCCAATCCTCGGCGTAGCCGTCCGAGGTGGCCCCCCGCACGTACGCCTCGACGGTGTCGTCGATCATGTTGCGCACCTGGTCGGAGAGATCCTCACCGTTGAGTACGCGCAGCCGCTCGGCGTAGATCACCTGGCGCTGCTTGTTCATGACCTCGTCGTACTTGAGGACGTTCTTCCGGATCTCGGCGTTCTGTCCCTCGATCTGGGCCTGGGCGCTCTTGATCTGGCGGGTGACCATCTTCGACTCGATGGGCACGTCCTCCGGGATGTTGAAGCGGTCCATGACCGCCTCCACCGCACCGGAGCGGAACCGCTTCATCAGCTCGTCCTGCAGGGACAGGTAGAACCGCGACTCGCCCGGGTCACCCTGCCGGCCGGACCGACCACGCAGCTGGTTGTCGATCCGCCGGGACTCGTGCCGTTCCGTGCCCAGCACGTACAGCCCACCGGCGGCGGCGACCTCCTCGGCCTCCGCGTCGCAGGCCTGCTTCCACTTCGGCAGCACCTCTTCGAGGGCCTTGTCGTACTCCTCGGCGTTCTCCAGCGGGTCCAGTCCACGCTGGCGCAGCTCGTTTGCCGCGAGGAACTCGGGGTTGCCGCCGAGCAGGATGTCGGTGCCCCGGCCGGCCATGTTGGTGGCCACCGTGACCGCGCCCCGACGGCCGGCCTGAGCGACGATCTCCGCCTCCCGGGCGTGGAACTTCGCGTTCAGCACCGAGTGCGGGATGCCCCGACGGGTCAGCAGCCGGGCCAGGATCTCGGAATTCTCCACCGAGACCGTGCCGACGAGCACCGGCTGACCTGCCTGGTGCCGCTCGGCGATGTCCTCGATCACCGCGTTGAACTTGGCCTGCTCGGTCTTGTAGATGACGTCGGCCCGGTCCTCGCGGATCATCGGCCGGTGGGTCGGGATGGTCACCACGCCGACCTTGTAGACCTTGTTGAACTCGCCCGCCTCGGTCTGGGCCGTACCGGTCATCCCGGCGAGCTTGTCGTAGAGGCGGAAGTAGTTCTGCAGGGTGATGGTGGCCAGGGTCTGGTTCTCCTGCTTGATCTCCACCCCCTCCTTGGCCTCGATCGCCTGGTGCATGCCCTCGTTGTAGCGGCGACCGTGCAGGATGCGACCGGTGAACTCGTCGACGATCAGGACCTCGCCGTCGCTGACGATGTAGTCCTTGTCGCGCTTGTACAGCTCCTTGGCCTTGATCGCGTTGTTCAGGTAGCCGACCAGCGGAGTGTTCACCGACTCGTAGAGGTTGTCGATGCCGAGCCGGTCCTCGACCTTCGCCACGCCCCGCTCGGTGACCGCGATGGTGCGCTTGGAGTAGTCGACCTCGTAGTCACCCGCGCCGTCCTTGCCCGACTGGAGACGGGCCACCACCGCGGCGAACTCGCCGTACCAGCGGGCGGAGTGTTCGGCCGGGCCGGAGATGATCAGCGGGGTACGGGCCTCGTCGATCAGGATCGAGTCGACCTCGTCGACCACGGCGAAGTTGTGGCCGCGCTGGACCAGCTCCTCCCTCGACCAGGCCATGTTGTCGCGCAGGTAGTCGAAACCGAACTCGTTGTTCGTGCCGTAGGTGATGTCGCACTCGTACGCCGCCCGGTGCTCGGCGGCCGGACGGTTGGGCAGCACCACACCGACGGTCAGGCCGAGGAACTCGTGCACCCGGCCCATCCAGGCGGCGTCACGCTGGGCCAGGTAGTCGTTCACCGTGACCACGTGCACGCCCTTGCCGGACAGCGCGTTGAGATAGACCGGCATCACCGAGGTCAGGGTCTTGCCCTCACCGGTCTTCATCTCGGCGATGTTGCCGAAATGCAACGCCGCGCCACCCATCACCTGCACGTCGTACGGCCGCTGACCGAGCACCCGGGCCGCCGCCTCCCGGCAGACCGCGAACGCCTCGGGCAGCAGGTCGTCCAGGGTCTCGCCGTCGGCGAGACGCTCCCTGAACTGCTCGGTCATGTCGCGCAGCTCATCGTCAGTGAGGTTGACGTAGTCGTCCTCGATCGAGTTGACGGCGGCGGCGATCGCCTTGAGGCGGCGCACCATGCGCCCCTCGCCCGCGCGGAGGACCTTTTCCAGAATCGACACGGATCAACGCTCCCCTAGACAGTCTCGAACCATCGTAGGCGCTCCATCGGGCGGATGGTCACTGGTGGCGGTGGTCGGCCGCCGCGAAACCGACATAACACTCTCCGCTCTCGTTCGCGTCCCGGTTATCCGGTTACGCCGTGCGCGAACGATCCGGCACGATGGCCCGGTGGAGCCCGTGGAGATCACCGAGGACGGTCTGCTGCTGCGGCCGTGGCGGGAGTCCGACGCCGACGCCGTGCACCGCGCCTGCCAGGATCCGGACATCCAGCGCTGGACCACCGTACCTCGCCCGTACCGGCACGAACACGCGCAGAGCTTTGTCGCGGACCGCGCCCGTCAGTGGGAACGCGGCATCGCGGCGGCCTTCGCGGTCTGCGACGCCGCCGGCGGCGAGGTGCTCGGTGCCTGCGGGCTGAACACCATCGACCGCGACCACGAACTCAGCGAGATCGGGTACTGGACCGCACCATGGGCGCGGGGCCAGCGCGTCGCCGTGCGGGCCGTGCGGGCCGTCGCCCGGTGGTCCTTCGACGAGTTGAAGCTGCGCCGGCTGCTCTGGGGCGCACGGGTGGGCAACCACGCCTCCCGGCTGGTCGCCCTGCGCTGCGGCGTACGGGTCGAGGGGCGGCTGCGGGCCGCCGAGCCGGTGGGCGGCGGCCACGAGTGGTTCGGCACGCTGCTGCCCGGTGACGTACCAGCGCCCGGCGAGGTCGGCCCGGCCGGTCCGGGCACCCTGGACGCGCGTCGTGCCGCCATCTTCGGTCAGCCGCAACCGACCCTGTTCGCCACCGCCGGCACGCACGAGCTGAGCCTGCGCCCGATGGAGGAGCGCGACCTCGACGCGATCGTCACCACCTGCCGGGACCCGGACACGCTGCGCTGGACGACCCTGCCGGAGGGGTACACGCGCGCGGACGCCGAGGATTTCCTGCGGTTCGTCCAGGGCACCTGGGCCGCCGGTACCAGCGCCAACTTCGTCCTCACCGACGCCGCGGACCGGTACGCCGGCTCGATCGACCTGCGGCTGTCGCCGACCGACCCGCTGGTGGCGGACGTCGGCTTCATGACCGCGCCACCGGTCCGGGGGCGGGGGTACCAGCCGGCGGCGCTGGCGGCCCTGTGTGCCTGGGGCTTCACCACCCTCGGGCTGGCCCGGATCGAATGGCGAGCCAACGTCGGCAACGTCGCCTCCCGGCGGGCCGCCGAGAAGGCCGGTTTCGCGATGGAGGGCACCGCCCGAGGAGCCCTTCACCACCGCGGCAACCGGGTCGACGCCTGGGTCGGTGCCCTGCTCGCGGAGGACCTGTCATGAGCGAGCGGCCGCGAGCGAATCATCAGTACAGCGAGCAGTGGATCGAGGCGTACGGGGTGCGGCTACGGCCGTTCCGCCTCGACGACGTCGAGGATGTCGCGGCCGGCTGCGCCGATCCGCTCACCCAGCGCTTCCTCGACGGGCTGCCCGACCCGTACACCGAGGCCGACGCACGGTGGTGGATCACGCAGGGTGCTCCGGCCGCCTTCGCCAGCGGTGGCGCCGCGTACGCCGTGGTCGACCCGACGATCGACCGGCTGGTCGGCACCGTGGGCCTGAACAACCCGGTGCCGCCACGGGGCCAGGCCGAGATCGGCTACTGGGTGGCGCCGTGGGCGCGCGGCCGAGGGGTGGCCACCGCCGCCACCCGCGCCCTGTCCGAGCACGCCTTCGCCGGCGGCACCGCCCGCCTGGAGCTGCTCACCCGCCCGGAGAACGCGATCAGCCAGCGGGTCGCGCTGGCCGCCGGTTTCCGGCCCGAGGGGGTACGCCGCTCCGCGACGCCCGCCCGGGGCGGCGACCGGCGGGACCTGACCGTGTGGGTGCGCCTCGCCGACGATCCGCCCGGCCCGTCGGAGCGTCCACTGCCGGACCTGCCCGACGGCCGGCTCACCGACGGGGTTGTCGTGCTGCGCCGACTCGGACCGGACGACGCCGAGCAGACCTACCGCCTGCACAGCGATCCGGAGGTGGCGGCCAGTCGGGTTCCCCCGGGAGCGCCGGCCCGGCAGGACATCGAACGGCGGTGCGCTGACGCGGAGGGGCAGTGGCTGGTCGGGACCGCCGCCGCGATGACGATCCTCGACGCTGCGTCCGGTGACTTCGTCGGCAACTGCACGCTCAACTACGACCAGCCCGCCAGCGGGCAGGCGATGATCGGCTACAGCCTGCTGCCGCGGTGGCGCGGACGCGGCTACGCCACCCGCGCCGTACGGCTGCTCGCCCGGTGGGGATTCGACCACGTCGGCCTGTCCCGGCTGTGGGCCGGCACCCTGCCCGAGAACGCCGCGTCCCAGCGGGTGCTGGAGAAGGTCGGCTTCCGGCGGGAGGGGCTGCTGCGCGGCCGGCTGCCCGGTGCGGCCGGCCACCGGGCCGATTCGACGATCTACGGTCTGCTATCGACGGATCCGACGGATTGACCGGCGGCCGCACCCGACCAAGCGTCGGCGGCCCGGCCCGGCGAGTGCCGACCCGGGCCGCCGTGACACTCAGATGTCCAGCGAGATGATGCCGTAGTCGTAGGCGTGCCGCCGGTAGACCACACTCGGCCGGCCGGATTCCTTGTCCTGGAAGAGATAGAAGTCGTGGCCCACCAGTTCCATCTGGAACAGGGCGTCGTCGATGGTCATCGGCTCGGCGGGGTGCACCTTCTCCCGGGCGATGTGCCACGGCTGGTCGTCGGCGTACTCCTCCTCGGGCCGCTCGGCCACCGCGGTGGCGCTGCCGGTCTGCGCGGCGGCGCTGCTGGTCTCCGCGGGGGCGGACAGCGCGGGCAGGTCGGTCACCGGCAGGCCGGCGGTCGCGGCGGCGACCGAGAGCGGCGCGTGCCGGCCACGGTGTACCCGACGCCGGTCGGCCGCGCGCCGCAGCCGGGAGTCGAGCTTGGCGATCGCCGAGTCCAGCGCGCTGTAGAAGTCGCTGGTGCAGGCCTCGGCCCGGATCACCGGGCCACGGGAATAGCAGGTGATCTCCACCCGCTGGCAGTGATCGGCCTGGCGCGGATTGCGCTCGTGGAACAGTTCGACATCGACACGAATGAGCTTGTGGTCGTAGCGTTCGATCTTCGCGAGCTTGTCTGCTACGTGCACCCGGTAATGGTCCGGCACTTCGACGTTACGGCCCTTGACCACGATGTCCACGTGACCTCCCTCGTTCGGACGGTCTTCGATCCGGAAATCCGGTCGCGCCCGGGGGACGGCCCCATTCGGCGTCGACCGGTCAATGCGGCTACGCCTCCTCTCACCGCCGGGGGCGGGTGGAGTGGCCTTCCTACCCCCGACAGCCAAACGCTAACTCCTGTTAGCCCGACAGTCACCCCCGGTCGCCAAGACCGGCCCGAGAATTTCCACACCTCATACACGAAGGGGTGAAACGGAAACACGATCGGTCACTGTTGGTGCTTTTTCCGGGTCGCGGCCAGCACCGCCGCACCGTACGGCGACAGCCCGCGCACAGTCAGCACCCGACTGACCGCCGCGAGGGTCGCTCCGGTGGTGACGATGTCGTCCAGCAGGACCACCGTCGACCCGGCGACCGCCGGAAAGCGGCCCGACCGGGCCCGGAAGGCGGACGTGGCGGCCGCCGCGCGCCCGGCGCTGTCCAGCGTCACCGAGTCCGGTCGGGGTCCGGCGCGTACCGCGTGGTGCACCCGCACCGGCCAGCCCACGGCCCGCAGCCGACGGGCGCAGTGCCGGGTCAGTCGGCCCAGGTGATCTCCGTAGCGGGCCCGGGCCGCCGTCGGGGTGTCCGGCACCGGCACCAGCAGCACCGGGCCCGGCGCACCGACCGCCGCGGCGACGACCTCGGCGAGCAGCGCACCGAGTGGCCGGGCCAGACCGTGCCGGCCGTGATCCTTGTACGCCAGCAGCATCTCCCGCAGCGGCCCGCCGTACTCGCCCAGGGCATGGCAGGGCGGCAGTTCCGGCGGGGCCGGGACCGGCCGCACCGGAACCGGGCGCAGCGCCCGCAGCGCGGTGACGCAGTCCGGACAGACCCCGTGCCGCAGCCCCGGTCGGCGTTGCCGGCAGCCGGCGCACTCGGTGGGCAGCACCAGGTCGGCCAGGTCAGCCCAGAGCCCCCCGGTCACGGCACTCAGTACAGGAAGACGGGTGCGGTGGGGTTGCCCGGACGCACACCCGCCGGCGGCGGTGTGACGTCCTGGACCTGGTCCCGGTTGATCCGGTCGAACGGGTTGCTGCGGTACGCGACCCCGTTCGCCTCGTACATGAACGAGCCGGCCAGCGGGGAACGCTCGGCGATGGCGGGGTACGCGGCGAGGTGATCGACCTGGCTGCCGGTGTCCTCCCGCAGCGGGGTCTCCAGGGCACCGTCCACGCTCACGTCGTAGATCGCCGGACGCCCGGCCGAGCCGGCGACCAGCAGAAGGTTCGCCGCCGACCAGTCCACCGCGGTGGCGTCGCTCAGCGAGCTGACCAACCGTCGGGCCGGGCCCACGCTGGGCACCTCACCCTCCCAGTTGATCGCGGCGACGTGCAGCGTGCCGTCGACGATCAGCGCGAGCCGGTGCCCGTCCAGGGCGGCCGCCACCGCGGTGACCCGGCCCGGCAGGCCGAGCTGAACCTGCCGCGTCGTCGCCTGGCTGTCGAAGCGGTAGAGCCGGCCGTCGGCCACCACCAGGCCGGCCGGTCGGGCACCGTCGCTGCGGATCCAGACCGGGCGGCTCATCGCGGTGTACCTGCTGGTGCCGGTGGTCAGGGTTTCCACCACGCCACCACCGCGGCCGACCGCCAGTCGCTGCCGCCCGTCCGCACCGGCCACCACCGCGGCGACCAGGACGTCGTTGTCGAGGCGACGCAGCCCGGCGGAGACGATGTCGTGGTTGACCTCGGGTGCCAGCGGCACCGAGCCGGCGGCCTCGCCGACCACGGTCAACGCGTGGATGGCCCCGTCGTAGACGCAGTACCGCCGGGCGTCGGCCTCGACCGGGTCCAGTGGATTCAGTCTGCGCTGCTCCGCGAGGTCGACCACCTTGCGGGACTGATTGAGGATCTTGACCTCGACGGTGCCGTGCAACTCCCGCAGGGACCACGCCAGCTGGGTGGCGAGCTGCTCCAGCCGCTGCTCGTCGGCGCCCGGCATGTCGAGGTTGACCTCCCACCGGCCGTCCGAGCCGGTGGCGTTGTTGATCATTTCGGTACGGTCGGGCAGGCCGGCGACACCGATCCGCAGCCAGTCCGAGGGGCCGGCGGTCAACCACCGGATCACCTCGCTCACCCGCCGCTCCGGCGGCACGGCCGAGGAGAGGTACCGCTGGTCGGGCACGAGCTGGGTGCGGTCGGAGTTCCAGAAGTAGATCGCCTCCGCCTGGTAGTACCGGCGCAGCGCGTCGTCGCTGAGCAGCAGCACGTTCGGCGGGTCGCTGACGTAGTACCCGGCGTCGTCCTCTCCGGTCGGACCGGCGCTGACCAGCCGGAACTCGTACGTCGACTCGGTCGCCACCGGCGGCACCAACATCCCGTTGGCCCGCAGCAGGCCGACCTGCTGCACGCTGATGGTCACCTTCATGCTGTCCACGTCCGGTTCGATCACCGGATCGTCGGTGAGCCGCACCACCGACAGCGCCACCTCGCTGCCCTGCTTGTCCGGCAGCCTGTCGCGTTCGGAGGTCGCGATGAACCGCGTGACCCGCTCGTACGCCCGGTCGGGCTCGCCGGCCGCCGCGGCCAGGAAGTTGCGCACGAACGCCTCGGCGTCGCCGCCGCTGGCCTCCCGCGTCGGCGGTTCGGTGCCACGGCCCAGCGACCAGTTCGTCTCCGCGGCCGGCCCACGCTGCTCGATCTGCACCGCGCTGCGGTCCGGGATTCCGCAGCCGGCGGCAAAGCCCAGCACCAGGACGCCGCCGAGGGCCCCGGTCAGCAACCGTCGCCTCACGAGCCCACCTCCGCGCGCCGCTGCTCGGCCGACGGAGACGCCTCCGGTGCCGGGCCGATGGCCAGCGCGCCGGCCGGGCCCGGCCCGATGGCCAGCAGTCCGCCTGCGGGCGCGCCACCGAACGGCAGCGTGGCGTCGGCCGGCACCAGCCGCAGCGGCGAGGTGGTCAGCCGGTCACCGGCCCGCGCCGGCAGGGTGAGCCGGAACTGGGCACCCTGTCCCGGGGCACCCCACGCCTCCAGCCAACCGCCGTGCAGTCGGGCGTCCTCCAGGCTGATCGACAGGCCCAGGCCGGTCCCGCCGGTCTGCCGCGCCCGCGACGGGTCGGCCCGCCAGAACCGGTTGAAGACCAGCTTCTCCTCGCCCGGCTTGAGCCCGACACCGTGGTCACGCACGGTCAGCGCGACGGCGGTCTCGTCCACGCCCAGCGTGATCCGCACCGGCCGACCCTCGCCGTGCTCGACAGCGTTGCCCACCAGGTTGCGCAGTACCCGTTCGACCCGTCGAGGGTCGATCTCGGCGATCACCGGGGCGGCCGGGACGTCCAGTTCGATGGCCACTCCCACCCGCTCGGCCAGCCCGGTCAGCCGGTCGGCGACCCGGTGGACCACCGGTACCAGGTCGGTCGGCTCGGCGTCGAGCACCGCGAAACCCGCGTCGAACCGGCTGATCTCCAGCAGGTCGGTCAGCAGTTCCTCGAAGCGGTCCAGCTCGGCCTGGAGCAGCTCGGCACTGCGCGCCACCGCCGGATCGAACTCGTCACGTTCGGCGAAGATCAGGTCAGCGGCCATCCGTACCGTGGTCAGCGGAGTCCGCAGTTCGTGCGACACGTCGGAGGTGAACCGGCGTTGCAGTCGGGACATCTCCTCCAGTCGCAGGATCTGCCGTTGCAGGTTGGTGGCCATCTGGTTGAACGAGGCCGCGAGCAGCGCCAGGTCGTCCTCACCGTTGACGGCCATCCGCTGGTCGAGCAGGCCGGCCGAGAGTCGCTGGGCGGTCCGGGCGGCGACCCGTACCGGGATCACCACCAGGCGGGTCACCAACGCGGCGAGCAGGCCGAGCAGCAGCACCAGGGCGACTCCGGTGGCCACCACGGTGGCCCGCGCCTGTGCGGCCGTGGTGTCCTGCAGGGTCAGCGGCACGAAGTAGTACAGCTCCACCTGACCGAACCGGGTCGGCACCGGCGAGCCGTAGACGAGGTACTTCGTCTCGGCGTCCCCGGTGAGCCGGCCGGTACGGATCTGGTTGGCCACGTTGCCGTCGGCCACCGCGGCGCGCAGCTCGGCGCTGATCAGCGGCCGGACGTTAGCCGAGGGTGAGGTACGCGGCTCGATCACGCCGGGCCAGTTGTCCGCGGTGAGGGCCACCACCACGCCGCTGTTCTGCTGGGGGTCGCCACCGGCCAGGTAGTTGACCGTGCCGTCGATCGTCTCCTGGAGCTGAGCCTCCTGGGGCTGGCTGTAGAGGCTGAACTGCTTGGCCGCGTACTCCGCGCCGTTGAGCAGCCGCAACTGGACGTCGGTCTTGGCGTTGTCCAGCAGAATGCTCGTGATCTTGTCGGCGATCAGATAGGCGAAGCCACCGACCAGCAGGCTGGACGTCACCAACGTGATGGTCACCACCCGCACCTGCAACGAGCGACGCCAGGTCTGGTGCAGCCTCGCCAGTGATCGGGCCAGTCGGCCTCTCACCCCACGCCACAACTCCCACCCGGCGCCCTGTCGGCGGGAGGTCGGATCGAGATCGGGGGTCGGGGAGGTGGCCACAGTGCGACCAAGGCTATCCGGTACCCGCCTTGTAGCCCACGCCGCGAACGGTGAGGATGATTTCGGGTCGCTCCGGGTCCGGCTCGATCTTGGCACGTAGTCGCTGCACGTGCACGTTGACCAGCCGGGTGTCCGCCGCGTGCCGGTACCCCCAGACCTGCTCCAGCAGCACCTCCCGGGTGAAGACCTGACGCGGTTTGCGGGCGAGCGCGACCAGCAGGTCGAACTCCAGCGGCGTCAGCTTCACCTCCTCGCCGTTGCGGCTGACGGTGTGCGCCGGCACGTCGATGGCGATCTGGTTGCCGGGCGGGCCGATGGTGAGCAGTTCCGGCGCGGCGTCCTCGCCCCGGCGCAGCCGCGCCCGCATCCGGGCCACCAGTTCCTTCGGCTTGAACGGCTTGACCACGTAGTCGTCGGCACCGGACTCCAGACCGAGGACGACGTCGACCGTGTCGCTCTTGGCGGTCAACATCACGATCGGCACTCCGGACTCGCCCCGGATCGCCCGCGCGACGTCGATACCGCTCATTCCGGGCAGCATCAGGTCAAGCAGGACGATGTCGGGCCGACTGTCGCGGAACGCGGCCAATGCCCGTTCCCCGTCCGCCACGAAGGAGGGCATGAAGCCTTCGCTGCGCAGCACGATGCCGAGCATCTCGGCGAGCGCGGGGTCGTCGTCGACCACCAGTACCCGGGCTCTCATGGGGTTAATGGTTCCATCCCGTCAGTTCGGTGGGCTCGGCGTCACCCGCACGCTACTGCCGTCAGGTGGGCCGTGCCCAGCACCGCTCGGTTCTACCGCCCGCACGTGCCACTCCGGGGGGCGGGTCTGCACCCCGGGCGACCGCGCGTGTCAACATGATCCCCGGGTGCGCCGCAGCGCGCCACCGTCACCGCCTCCCAGGAGTACGCGTGCCCGACACCGGCCCGTCCGTCGTACTCCCCGGCCGTCCGCTGACCACCGGCGAACTCCTCGACTCCGCGGTGCTGCTGCTCCGCGGCCAGGCACCGGTCCTGCTTCCCGTCGCCGCCGTGCTCGCCGCCGCCGAACAGCTCGTGCTGCTGCCCCTGCGGAGCGCTGTGGGTGCCACCGCGCCGCTGTGGTGGGTGTCCGACGCGGACGATCTCGACACCTTCTGGTTCCTGCTCGCCCTGGGCGCGGCGACCGAAGCGATGATCATTATGCTGCTCGGCAACCCGGCCGCCCGCGCCGCCGCCCGGGCGCTGGTCGGTCTCCGGTCCACCGCCGCCGACGCGTGGGGCCCCGGTGGCCGCTGGGGCGCCAGCGTCCTGCTCTGCCCCGCGGTCGGCGCGGTCATGCTGCTGGCCGCCCTGCTCGGCCCCGCCTGGTTCGCCGGATTCGCCCTGCTGGGGGCGGTGGCGCCGGCTCTTGTGGTCGACCGGGTCGCGCCGGTACGCGCGATCAACCGCTCCGCCGCGCTCGCGGTACGGGTGGGCGGGCGGGCCGCCGCGCTGCGGGTACTGGGCTATCTCGTCTGGTGGATCATCCGGGTCGGGCTCGGCTGGGGGACGTTCACCGGCGTGACCGCGCTCGGCCTGACCACCGAGGGCTGGACCGGCGCCGTGGCGATGCTGATCTGGGCGGCCGTGAACGCGGTCGCCTACGCCGCGCTGGCCTGCCTGGACGCGGTCCTGCACCTGGAGACCCGGATCCGCACCGAAGGTCTGGACATCCGGCTCTCCCGCGTGCCCGGCGCCGCGCGTACCCCGGAACTGCTGGCGGTCGGCGGATGAGCTTCAGCCGGTGGTGGACCGAGACCATCGCCGCCCTCGGCGACCATCTGCCACTGCCGCTGGCCGCGCTGCTGCTGGTGCTGGTCACGGCGCTCACCGCGACGGCCTGGTACACCTTCCCCGGCTGGCTGCCCCGCCGACTGCCCCGGCCGCGCCGACGCCGACGCACCGGCGCCGGGCGCGGGAAGCCCGAGGCCGCGCCGCCGACGACGGTCGCCGCACCGCCGCCCACCGGTCCGCTCGGCACCGTCCCGGTGGCCGACCGGCTGGCCGCCGAGGGCCGCTACGACGAGGCGGTCCGCGAGCGGCTGCGCGTCATGCTCCACCAGCTCACCGACCGGCACGTGGCGCGGGTCCAGCCCGGCATGACCGTCGCCGAGGTGGTCACCGACGCCGCCGCCAACCATCCACCGGCCGGACCGCCGCTGACCGCCGCCGCCGGCATCTTCTCGGAGGTTTGGTACGCGCAACGCCCGGCGACCGCCGAACACGATCACCGGATGCGTGACCACGCCGCTCGGCTGGGAGAAGTGCTCGCCGAGGCCCCGCCCAGGAAGGACGACGACCGGTGAGCACCCGGGGTCGCCGCCACCGGATCATCGTCCCACCGCTGGTGGGGTTGCTGCTGATCGCCGTCACCCTGGTCACCGGGGAGATCGACCAGCCGGACCAGACCGACCGGGGCTTCCTCTCCCCGGTGGCGTCCGGTGACCACGGTGGCAGCCGGCTCGCCGCGAACCTGGGCGAGCGCGGGGTGCTGGTGCAGCGGGAGACCGACACGGTCCGGGCGTTGCTGGCCACCCGGCCCGGCCCGGCCACCCTGTTCGTCCCCGCACCCGAGCTGCTGCACCCGCGCACCGTCAGCTACCTGGGCCTGCTGCCCGGCGGCACCCGGCTGGTGCTGGTCGACCCGCCCAGGCGGGTGCTGGCCGCCGCCGGACTGCCGCTGCGCCCGGCGGGCCGGCGGTGGGCGGCCCAGGCCGTTTCACCGCACGGCGTCGACCGGCCCTGCCCACTGGCCGAGGTCTCGCCCGCCGCCACCGCCGCCGTCGCCCGCCAGCGGTACGCACCGACCGGCGCTCCGGACAGTGTCGATCTCTGCTACGGCGGCGGCCTGGCCCGCCTGCCCGGAGCCGCCGAGAGCGTGGTGGTGGGTGCCAGCGACCCGTTCCGCAACGGCCGGATCGACGAATGGGACAACCTGGCCTTCGCCACCGGACTGCTCGCCACCTCCGGCCGGGTGATCTGGCTCGACCTGGACGGCCCGGCACCGCCGCCACCCGAACCCAGTCCCGCGCCGACCCGGCCCCTGCCGGACCGCGACGCCGACCTCGACGAGCGCGCTGACCCGGAGGACGCGGACAGCGGCGGCGACGGCGAGACGGCACCGGGCGGCCGTCCGGACGGTGAGGCGTCCGGTCCCGGCGGCCGGGCCTCCGCCGGAGAGCCCAACCCGCTCTGGTCGGCCTTCCCCGCGTGGTTCTGGGCGCTGCTGCTGCAACTCGGCCTGGCGGCCCTGCTCGTCGCCATCGGTCGGGCCCGGCGTCTCGGTCCGTCCACGCCGGAGCCGCTGCCGGTGTCCGTGCCCGCCGCCGAGACGGTTCTCGGCCGGGGACGGCTCTACCAGCGGGCACGCGCCCGGGAGAGCACCGCCCGGGTGCTCCGGACCGCGACGCTGGCCCGACTGGCACGACGCGTGCACCTGCCGGCCGAGGCACCACCGGCAACTCTCGCCGCCACGGTCGCCGCCGGCACCGGCGACCGGCCCGACGCCATCCACGAGCTGCTCTACGGCGACGCGCCACGAACCGACCGGGACCTGCTGGAGCTGGCCGGTGACCTGGACCGCGTGGCGCGTGCCGGCGAGTCCGGCCCAGCGCAGCCCGTCAACCCGCCGGCCCAGCCCCGACTGCCGAAGCCCCGATCCGAAGGAGACTCCCGGTGACCCGACCCGCGATGACCGTGGACCCGCTCGCCGCCGATCCCAGTCGGGCCGCGCTGCACCGGCTCCGCGCCGAGGTGGCCAAGGCGGTCGTGGGGCAGGAGGGTGTGGTCACCGGGCTGATCGTCGCGCTGCTCTGCCGTGGTCACGTGCTGCTGGAGGGGGTGCCGGGGGTCGCCAAGACGCTGCTGGTGCGTACCGTGGCCGCCGCGCTGGACCTGGGCTCGCGGCGGGTGCAGTTCACCCCCGACCTGATGCCCGGCGACGTCACCGGTTCGATGGTCTTCGACGCGCGGACCGCGGCGTTCACCTTCCGCGAGGGGCCGGTGTTCACGAACCTGCTGCTCGCCGACGAGATCAACCGCACCCCACCGAAGACCCAGTCGGCACTGCTGGAGGTGATGGAGGAGCGGCAGGTCACCGTCGAGGGCGAGCAGCGCGTACTGCCCGACCCGTTCATCGTCGCCGCCACCCAGAATCCGGTTGAGTACGAGGGCACCTACCCGCTGCCGGAGGCCCAGCTGGACCGGTTCCTGCTCAAACTCACCGTGCCGCTGCCCAACCGGGACGAGGAACTGGGTGTGCTCCGGGCCCACCACGCCGGTTTCGATCCCCGGGAGCTGACCGCCGCCGGCGTACGCCCGGTGGCGGACGCGGCCGACCTCGCCGCCGCGCGTACGGCGGTGGGTCGGGTGCACGTCGCCGAACCGCTGCTCGGCTACGTCGTCGACCTGTGCCGGGCCACCCGCGCCACCCCGGCGCTGGAGCTGGGCGCCTCGCCGCGCGGTGCGACGGCCCTGCTCGGCACCGCGAAGGCGTGGGCGTGGCTGAACGGACGCGATCACGTGCTGCCCGACGACGTCAAGGCGATGGCGCGACCGACCCTGCGGCACCGGCTGCGCCTGCGTCCGGAGGCCGAACTCGAGGGTGTCGGGGTGGACCCGGTGCTGGACACGGTGCTGGCCACCGTGCCGACTCCGCGATGACCTGGCGGGTGGCGGCGCTGCTGGCGGCAGGGGCGCTGACCCTGCCGTGGTGGCCGGCACCCTTCGTCGGGGTGGCGGTGATGGTCGGCGTGGTGCTGCTGCTGGTCGGGCTCGACCTCGCGCTCGCCGCGCCGCTGCGGGCGCTGACCGCCGAACGGACCGGTGAGCGGACCGTACGGCTCGGTGGCACCGCCACGGTCACGCTGTACCTGCGCAACGCCTCCGGCCGGCCGCTGCGGGCGCGGGTACGTGACGCCTGGGTGCCGTCGGCCGGGGCCCGGCCGGAGGTGCCACCGACCCGGGTGGTGCGGGCCGCACCCGGTGCGGTGCTCGCGCTGCCCACCCAGCTCACCCCCACCCGCCGGGGCGACCGACCCGCCGTGGCCCTGACCGTCCGCTCGCTCGGGCCGCTCGGGTTGGCGTACCGGCAGCGGGGTGGCCGGCCCGGCACGCCACCGTGGACGGTACGGGTGCTGCCCCGCTTCGACTCGCGCCGGCACCTGCCGGAACGGCTGTCGCGGCTGCGCGTCATCGACGGCACGCAACTCGGCCGGGGACGCGGGCCGGGAACCGAGTTCGACGCGCTGCGGGAGTACGTGTCCGGCGACGACGTGCGCTCCATCGACTGGCGGGCCAGCGCCCGGCGGGCCGAGGTGCTGGTGCGCACCTGGCGCCCGGAGCGGGACCGGCGGCTGATCTGTGTGCTGGACACCGGGCGCACCTCGGCGGTACGGGTGGGCGACGAGCCACGGCTGGACGCCTCGATCGAGGCGGCGCTGCTGCTCACCGCGTTGGCGGCACGGGCGGGTGACCGGGTGGACGTGGTCGCGGCGGATGCCGCGACCCGGGCCTCGGTGGGTGGTGCCGAACGGCCGGGGCAGTGGAGCCGGCTGGCGCACGCGCTGGCCCCGCTGCAACCCGCGCTGGTGGAGACCGATTTCCGGCTGATCGCGGGCGAGCTGCTCCGGCGACACCGCCCGCGCAGCCTGGTGGTGCTGCTCACCGCCCTGGAACCCGGTGCGCTCGGTGAGGGCCTGTTGCCGGTGCTGCCCCGGCTGGCCGCCCGGCACCGGGTGGTGGTGGCCGCGGCGCAGGACCCGGTACTGGCCCGGCTCACCGCCGTACCCCCGCGGCGCCCGGCGGACGCCTACGCCGCAGCCGCCGCCTGGCGCACGCTCGCCGAACGCGACCGCCTTACCCAGGCGCTCACCCGCCACCACGTCACAGTGGTGGACGCCCCCGCCCCCCACCTGGCCCCCGCCCTGGCCGACACCTACCTGACCCTGAAATCCCAAGCCCTCCTCTGACCCACCCCCACCCCCACCCCCGGATTCTCCGTGTTGATCATGGGGTTAGCGGCAAAGTTGATCTCCAACCCTGCCGCTAACCTCATGATCAACGCGGGTGGTCCGGGTGGTCCGGGGGGTTTGGGGGGGTTGGGGGGTGGGGGCCGAGGGCGAGGGGGTAGGCGAGGAAGGCGAGCCAGGCGGTCACGCCTATGGCGATGCGGAGGGGGGTCGGCAGGGGGGCGGGGGTGATGAAGGCCTCGATCAGTGCCGCGACGGCGAAGAGGGCGACCAGGCCCACGGCGACCAGCACGCCGTCGCGTCCCGCCCGGGCCACCGCCTGCCCCCGGGTCAACTGCTCCGGCGGTGCGATCCACGCCCACCCGATACGCAGTCCGACCCCGGCGGCGACGAACACCCCGGTCAGTTCCAGCAACCCGTGCGGGGTGATCAGACCGAAGAAGACGTCCGCGCGGCCATAGGAGACCATCACCCCACCGACGACGCCGATGTTCATCGCGTTCTGCCACAGCAGGTAGCCGACGGGCACGATCAACACCCCCGCCGCCAGGCACTTCGCCGCAAGCCAGGCGTTGTGCGTCCACAGGTGGAAGGCGAACGTCGGCGCGGAGAACTCCGTGTAGTAGCCGGCGAAGCCGGACTCGACCAGGTTGGCGGCCTCGTCGTCGCCGATGAACGCCGCCGCCGTCTCCGGATTGTCCGCCACGAACCACATCAGGGTGAAGGTGAGCAGGGTGAAGGCGGTCGCCACCGCACACCACCACGGCGCCGCCCGCCAGATCGCACCGGGCAGGTCGGTCAGCAGGAATCGTTGTACGGCCGTCCAGGACGGTCGGGACCGACCGGTGAGCCGCGCCCGCGCCCGGAGCACCAGCTGGGACAGCTCGCTGACCAGCGCCGGGTCCGGCGAGCGGCTACGCAGCACCGACAGTTGGGTGGTGACCCGCTGGTAGAGCACGACCAGCTCGTCGACCTCGGCCGCGTCGAGTCGTGGCTGACCACAGAGCTGGTTCAGCCGACGCCACTGCCCGCCGTGCTCCGCGACGTACGCGTCGACATCCACCGGCCACCTCCGACCGCGCGATCATAGTGTTCACTGTCGGGGTGAGCACAGCGGCACGAGCGTGGACCATCCCGGGCTGGGGTGACGCCGGGCTGGTCAGCGGCGAGGCGGTCGAGCTGGACGTGCGGGCCGCGCGGATCGGCTCCCGGGCGCTCGCCCTCCTGATCGACGTGCTCGTGCAGCTGGTCGCCGGGCTGCTGCTCGCCGCGCTGACCGGGCTGGTGCTGGCCGCCCTGCCGTACGGGGTGCTCGACGCGGCGATGGAACGCGCCCTGCTCACCATCGGGCTGGTCCTGCTGCTGGTCGGCTATCCGGTGCTCTGCGAACGGTTCAACGACGGCCGGACGCCGGGCAAGGCGGCGGTCGGGCTGCGGGTGGTCAGCCTCGACGGCGCTCCCGTCGGGTTCCGGCAGTCGCTGACCCGGGCACTGGTCGGGGTCGCCGTGGAGTGGCCGGGTCTGGTGCTGCCGCTGCTGTCCTGGGCGGTCGGGCTGACCGTGATGCTCAGCGACGCCCGTGGCCGGCGACTGGGCGACCTGGCGGCGGGCACCCTGGTGGTGCACACCCGGACCGCGACGAGATGGCGTTCGGTCCCGGCGATGGTGCCGGAACTGGCCGGCTGGGCGTACTCGGTGGACCTGAGCCGGTTGGACGCGGAGCTGGCGCTGGCCGTACGGCAGTACCTGGCCCGGGCCCACGGGTTCAGCCAGCCGGCGCGCGGCGAACTGGCCCGGCTGCTGTGGTGGCAGGTCGCCGCGGTGACCAGCCCGCCACCTCCGGCCGGCCGGCCGGAGGTGATGTACCTGGCCGCCGTCATCGCCGAGCGGCATCGACGGGCCCGTCGCCTGCTCGCCGACGAACGCGCGCTCACCGACGCGTTGTGGCCGCAGTTGCCGGGTGCACCGTCCGACGATCGACCGGGGAGGTCAGGATGAGGGCCTTCGTGCCGTGGCTGGCGGTGCTCGCGGTGGTGCTGCTGCTCAGCGCGCTGCGGCTGCGCACCCTCGCGGCGCTGGTCTCGGTGGCCTGGCTGGTCTGGTGCGTCTGGACCTGGGTCCGCCCCACCCGGCGACGTCCACGCTGACCGCGCGTGGGCGACCGGCCACACGCCATGCCGGTCGGTGCGGCACCGCGACCGCACGGCCACCCTCCGGGGCCGGCCACGGCGGTCGGCCCCGGAGGTGACGCGATGCTCAGTAGCGGTAGTGGTCCGGCTTGAACGGGCCTTCCACGGCGACGCCGAGGTAGGCGGCCTGCTCCTTGGACAGCGTGGTCAGCTTGGCGCCGAGCGCGTCCAGGTGCAGCCGGGCGACCTTCTCGTCGAGGTGCTTGGGCAGCACGTACACGCCGATCGGGTACTCGTCGGTCTTGGTGTACAGCTCGATCTGGGCGATCGTCTGGTTGGCGAACGAGTTCGACATGACGAAGCTGGGGTGGCCGGTGGCGTTGCCCAGGTTCAGCAGGCGCCCCTCGGAGAGCACGATGATCGCGTGACCGTCGTCGAACTTCCAGAGGTCGACCTGCGGCTTGATGTTCTCCCGGGTGACGTCCGAACGCTTGGCCAGACCGGCCATGTCGATCTCGTTGTCGAAGTGGCCGATGTTGCCGACGATGGCCTGGTGCTTCATCCGGGCCATGTGCTCGTTGGTGATGACGTCGTAGCAGCCGGTGGCGGTGATGAAGATGTCGGCGGTCTCGACCACGTCGTCCAGGGTGGCGACCTGGTAGCCGTCCATCGCCGCCTGGAGCGCGCAGATCGGGTCGACCTCGGTCACCACGACCCGGGCGCCCTGGCCGCGCAGCGACTCGGCGCAGCCCTTGCCGACGTCGCCGTAGCCGAACACGACCGCCATCTTGCCGCCGATGAGCGTGTCGGTGGCCCGGTTGATGCCGTCGATCAGCGAGTGGCGGCAGCCGTACTTGTTGTCGAACTTGCTCTTGGTCACCGAGTCGTTGACGTTGATCGCCGGGAACTGCAACGTGCCGGCGCGGTGCATCTCGTAGAGCCGGTGCACGCCGGTGGTGGTCTCCTCGGTGACGCCCTTGATGCCGGCGGCGATCCGCGTCCACCGCTGGCCGCTCGCGGCCAGCGAGCGGTGCAGCAGGCCGAGGATGACCGCGTACTCCTCGGAGTCGGCGGACTCGACCGGCGGCACGGCCCCGGCCTTCTCGAACTCGGCGCCCCTGTGGACGAGCAGGGTGGCGTCGCCACCGTCGTCCAGGATCATGTTCGGGCCGTCCCCGTCGGGCCAGTCGAGCACCTGCTCGGTGCACCACCAGTACTCCTCGAGGGTCTCGCCCTTCCAGGCGTACACCGGGACACCGGACGGTGCGTCGACGGTGCCCTGCGGGCCGACCACGACCGCGGCGGCGGCGTGGTCCTGGGTGGAGAAGATGTTGCACGACGCCCAGCGGACCTGCGCACCGAGTGCCACCAGGGTCTCGATCAGCACGGCGGTCTGGATCGTCATGTGCAGCGACCCGGTGATCCGCGCTCCCGCGAGCGGCTGCGCGTCGGCGAACTCGCGCCGGATCGCCATCAGACCGGGCATCTCGTGCTCGGCGAGACGGATCTCCTTGCGCCCGAACTCGGCGAGCGAGAGATCCGCCACCTTGAAGTCGCCCTCGGCGACAGTACGCGGCCGGGCCTCGGACGACGTGCCGCTTGCGGACGCCGGGAGGGTGCTGGTCATGAAAGCTCCTGTCGGACGATGGTGCTGCGCAACCTCCCACCTTACGCGCGTTCACGACGCGCGGTCGGGGTGGTGACGGACAGCGCACGGGGCGGCCGGTGTGGACGTGTGCCGTCCAACTCCGCCCGCCCCGTGCATCCCCCCGGTTTGGTTCCCCCGCGCGTTCTCGGACCATCGTCGCGATAACGCTACGCACCCATAGAGTCACACTGAGCGAGCACCGAGTCAAGCTATTTCGGGAAATTCGGACTTGCCCGTCGGTGGTTGGTCACCCGCCGAGCGTAGGAAGAGTTCAGACCTGCCCGGTCGAGGCGATGTACGTCTCACCCGCACCGGTGACCGTGAGTGAACCACCCACAGCCGGGCCGACCGCGGCTCGACCGGACCCGAGGGTCACCGGCGCCACCCCGTCGGTCACCGTGACCCGGCCATCGGTGCACAGCACCACCCGGGGGCCCGGCACCGCCAACGTCACCTCGCGTCGGCCACCACCGACGGTCACCCGGTGCAACGCGAAGTCGTCCACCGGCACCGGCCAGGTCAGCACCCCGTCGGCGACCTCCTGCGGTGCGACCACCGGCCGGTCGAGCACCTCGAACCGGAGCACCCGCAGCAGTTCGGCGACGTCCACGTGCTTCGGGGTCAACCCGCCCCGCAGCACGTTGTCGCTGGCGGCCATCACCTCCACGCCGGTACCCCACAGGTACGCGTGCAGGTTCCCGGCCGGCATCCAGATCGCCTCACCGGCCGCCAGCCGCACCCGGTTGAGCAACAACGCCACCAGCACTCCCGGATCTGCCGGGTACGCCTCCGCCAACCGGGCCACCAGGTCCGCGTCCGGGCCCTGCGCCGCCCGGGCCGCCGCCACCAGCCCGGCGCGCTCCGCCGTCGGCCACTCCAACAGCCGGCGTACGGCCTCGGCCAGCCCCACCGGCCCGGCGGCCAACGCGTCGAGCACCGGCCGCAGCTGCGGTACGCCCAGTGCGGCTAGCGCCCGTGCCGAGTCGGCGGGATCCCGGAACCCGCACAGCGCCTCCATCGGCCCGAGCGCCACCAGCAGCTCCGGCTTGTGGAACGGGTCGACGTAGTTGCGGTGCCCACCGGAGCGGGCCCGCTCGGCGGCGTGACCCACCCGTGCCTGCTCGGCGTCCGGATGGGCCTGGAGACTCAGCGGAGCCGCCGCCGCCAGCACCTTGAGCAGGAACGGCAGTCGGAGCCCGAACCGGTCGAGCACCGGCCGGCCGAGCCACTGGACCGGCTCGGCGGCGAGCACCTCGGTGAGCGGGATCCGCCCGCCGTCGCGCTCGACGGCGGCCGGCGCGCCCGGATGCGCGCCGAGCCACAGCTCCGCCTCGGGTGCCGCGCTCGGCACCGGCCGGCCCTGGAGTTCGGCGATCGCCGAGCGGGAGCCCCAGGCGTAGTCCTTGATCGGCCCGTGCAGCGGTTCCACCGGTCAGCTCCCACCGCGTCCGGACGCGGTGGCGGGAGCGGCGGTGGTCCGGTAGATGTCCGGTTCGAGGTAGATGACCCGGGCGACCGGCACGGCGGCCCGGATCCGCCGCTCCACCGCGTCGATGCCCCGGGCGACCTCCTCGGCGCTGTCGCACCGCGACACCGCAACCTTCGCGGCCACCATCAGCTCCTCCGGACCGAGGTAGAGAGTCTTCATGTGGATGATCCGCTCCACCTCGGGACCGGCGGCGACCGCCCGCTCGATGGCCGAGACGTCCGCGGGCTCCGCCCCCTCGCCCAGCAGCAGGCTCTTCGTCTCCACGGCCAGCACGATCGCGATGGTCACCAGCAGCAGACCGATCATCGCGGTGCCGGCCGCGTCCCACCGGCCGTTACCGGTGGCCAGGGTCATGCCCACCCCGAACAGGGCGAAGACCAGGCCGACCAGCGCGCCGAAATCCTCCAGCAGGACCACCGGCAGCTCCGGCGCCTTCGACCGGCGGATGAACCTGGTCCAGGACTCGCTGCCCCGGACCAGGTTCGACTCCCGGACGGCGGTACGGAACGAGAACGACTCCATCACGATCGCCGCGAGCAGCACGGTCACCGGCACCCAGTGCCAGCTGGTGATGCCGTGCGGGTCGGACCACTTGTGCCACGCCTCGTAGAGCGCGAACAGACCACCCAGGCTGAACAGCACGATCGAGACGATGAACGCGTAGACGTAGCGCTCCCGGCCGTAGCCGAAGGGATGTTCCGGGGTGGCGGCCCGCCGGGCCCGCTTGCCGCCGAGCAGCAGCAGGGCCTGGTTGCCCGAGTCGGCCACCGAGTGGATGGACTCGGCGAGCATCGACGACGAACTCGTCAACAGGTAGGCCACGAACTTCGTCACGGCGATACCGACGTTGGCGAGCAGCGCGGCGATGATCGCCTTGGTGCCACCCTGCGTGCTCACTGGTTGGCCAGTTCCTTCATCTCGGTGATCGCCGGCACCGCCATCGGATCCAGGCCGTGCGCCAGGGCCAGGTAGATCGACGCGAAGTCCGGCACCGCCACCAGCGAGGCCAACCGCTCAAGCGCCGAGCCGCCCTCGGCGGTGACCACGTCGCACCGGACGCCCCGCCGCTCGGCGAGGGTCTGCACCGCGTCCGCGCGCCGCTCCTCGACAGCGAGGGGCTCGTCGGCGTCGTCCTCGGCGTTCAGGCCACCGTCGCGCAGCAGCACCAGCCGCAGTCGGGTGCCCTCACCGTCCGACTCGTCGGGGTCGGCGAAGATGTCCCGCTCTCCCTCGGCCAGCCCCCCGAAAACGCCGTCGAGCAGCCCGACCCGGCCCCGACCGGCCTCACCGAGCGCACCGGTCACCACCGGGTACCGGGCGTTGGCCGACAGGGTGTCGCCGAATCGGCGCGCGGCGACCGACGCCAGCGGCGACGAGCCCCACACGATCGGGATCGACCCGGCCAGCCCGAGGGCGAGGGACTTCGCCGGGTTGACGAAGGACTCCGCGGTCGGGCGACTGCGGTCCGCGTCGGCGTCGAGCCGGGCCGCCGTCTCCGCCAGGTCCGCCTCGTTGACCTTGACCAGGCCGAGGGCCCGGGCGGCGAGCAGCACCGGCACGGTCAGTCCCCAGAGGCTGGCCCGGGCGGGTGCCCGCCGGGGCACCGGGATGAACGGGGCGCGGGCCCGCTCGGCGACCGAGTGCAGTTGCGAGTCCGCCGGACCCACCGCGACCAGCCGGGCGCCCCGCCGGTGGGCGGCCTCGGCCGCACCCAGCGCCTCCGGGCTGCGGCCGGAGGCGCTGACCGCGATCACCACGTCGGCCGCGCCGACCCAGCCGGGTACGCCGGCGAGGCGGTGTGCGATCACCGGTACCGGGCACCGCGGCCCGGCGACCGTGGCCAGCACGTCGCCGGTGCGTCCGGCGGTGCCGATGCCGGCGATCACGACCGCTCGGGGACGTCCGTCGTCGGCGAGTACGGAGAGGTTCGCCTCGGCGGCCAGGGCGGCCGACTCGCGTACCTGCGCGCCCGCTGAGGCGGTGTGTCGCAGCATGCCGCCCGGGTCACGCTCGGCGAGGGCCTGCGGGTCGTCGAGCAGTCGTTCGTCGGCGTTGCGGTGTCCGCTGACGCCGGCCGTTCCGTCGATCACGATCCCTCCGCGGGGACGCGCGCCTCGTCCAGCAGCAGCACTGGCACGTCGTCGCGGACCTCGAAGATCCGGCCACACTCGGTGCACGTCAGCGTCTGGGCCGGCGCGTCGTAGGTCAGCGGGGCATGGTGTGTGTCCGGGCAGGCGAGGATTTCCAGCAACTGCGGGTCGAGGGCCACTGCGCGGCTCCTTCCACGTGTGCGGCTTCACCGATCGGGGGTGCCGACCGGCGCGAGCGATCTTATCGGCGAACCCGGTCGAGCACCTCGTCGCGCAGCGCGGTCATCCGCTCGGCGGTCGGTGCCTCGACGTTGAGCCGCAGCAGCGGCTCGGTGTTCGAGGCGCGCAGGTTGAACCACGCCCCGTCGGCGAAGCGCAGGGTGAGCCCGTCCATCTCGTCGGCCTCGGCGTCCGGGTACGCGGCACGCACCTCGGCCACCTTGGCCGCCTGGTCCGCCACCGTCGAGTTGATCTCACCCGAGGCGACGTACCGCTCGTACTCGGCGGCCAGCGTGGACAGCGGCAGCGGCTGCTCGCCGAGCGCCGCCAGGGTGTGCATCGCGGCCAGCATCCCGGTGTCGGCGAACCAGAAGTCCCGGAAGTAGTAGTGCGCCGAGTGCTCCCCGCCGAAGACCGCGTTGGTGCGCGCCATCTCGGCCTTGATGAAGGAGTGACCCACCCGGGCCACCACCGGCTCACCGCCGTGCTCCCGAATGATCTCCGGCACCGCGCTGGAGGTGATCAGGTTGTGGATCACCGTCGACCCCGGGTGCTTGGCCAACTCCCGAGCCGCCACCAACGCGGTGATCGCCGACGGGGAGACCGGTTCGCCGCGCTCGTCGACCACGAAGCAGCGGTCGGCGTCCCCGTCGAACGCCAGGCCGATGTCCGCGCCGTGCGCCACCACCGCGCGCTGCAGGTCGACCAGGTTGGCCGGATCCAGCGGGTTGGCCTCGTGGTTGGGGAACGTCCCGTCCAGCTCGAAGTACAGCGGCACGATCCGCAACGGCAGAGCCGGCAGGGCGGCGTCGCCGAGCACACTCGGCACGGTGTGCCCGCCCATTCCGTTGCCGGCGTCGACCACCACGGTCAACGGCCGGATTCCGGAGAGGTCGACGAGCGTGCGCAGGTGTGCCGCGTAGTCGGGCAGCAGGTCGCGCCGCTGCGTCGGTGCGGTCGGCTCACCGAGCGGCTCGTCCTTGTCGAGCAGGGCCTGGGCCCGGTCGCGGACCTCGGCCAGCCCGCTGTCCTGCCCGACCGGACGCGCACCGGCGTGACAGAGCTTGATGCCGTTGTACTGAGCCGGGTTGTGGCTGGCGGTGAACATCGCCCCGGGCAGTCCCAGCGCGCCGGAGGCGTAGTAGACCATGTCGGTCGAGGCGAGCCCGATCTCGATGACCGGGCGGCCCTCGGCGCGTAGCCCGGCGGCGAAGGCGGCGGCCAGCCCGGGCCCTGAGGCCCGCATGTCGTGCCCGATCAGCACCGCCCGCCCCGGGTCACCGGCGGCGTCCAGCACCTGGGCGAAGGCGACACCGAGCGCGCCGGCGACACGCTCGTCCCACTGGTCCGGCACCGTCCCACGGACGTCGTACGCCTTCACGATCCGGGACAGATCAGACACCGGTTCCACTCCTCGCCTGCGGGTCGTCAACGAACCTGAGCGTATCGGAGCGGAGGCACCCACCCCGGCTCAGCCGCCGAGCCCGCGACCGTACTCCGGCTCGTCGCCCTTGCCGCCCCCCGATGAACCGTCCGGGTGCCCGGGCACCCTGCCCTGGCCGGGCTCGACCGGCGGCACGACGATCTGCCCGGTCGGCCGACCTGCGGGCGGAGCGGCCGGCGGACCGGAGGTCGGCCCGGCCGGGCCCGGGATCGGCGCGGGCGGATGACCCGGGATCGGCACGACCGGGCCGGGAGCCGACGGGGCCGGCGGGGCGGAGGTGGGCGGCACGGTACGCGCCGACGGCACCGCCGCGCGGGCGGAGGTGCCGGGCGGGACCGGGCGGGTCGGTTCGACCGGGTCGGCCGGCCGGGTCGCGTCGCTCGGGTCGGCCGGCCGTCCGCCGTACAGACCGCCGGTCGGGCGGGGTGCCGGGGTGCCGCCGTAGACCCGGGGCGTGGCGGGCCGACCCGCCCCGTACGCCTGGCCGGGCGGTACCGGCGGCACGCTGCCCGGACCCGGTGGGACCGGTGCGGCACCCTGACCACCGCCGGACCGGTAGGTGGTGCCGCCCGGGTTGCGCGGCGGCAGGGCCTCGAATCCGTCGGCCGGTCGCCCACGGTCCTTGCGATCCTTCCGGGAGCGGTAGACCAACAGGCCGATGAGCAGCGCACCGGCGGCGACCATGGCGATGCCGAAGTACATCACCGGCGACCCGCCGGAGGAATCGCTCTCGGTCTGGGTGAGGTCGTCGGTCGTCTCGGCGGCCAGCGCCACGCTGGGCGTGGCCTCGGCGGTCGGCTCCTCGGCTGGCTGGGTGCTCGGCGACGGCGACGGCGTGGGCGACGGGGAGGGTGACGCCGGGGCGCGCCCCCCGACCACCCGCGACGACGCGGCGGCCCGACCCAGCACGGCACCCCGCGCCGTGGTCGCCTCGCCGGTCACCACCAGTCGGCCACCGGGTGCCGTCGCGGCGAAGGCGACCCGGTACCGCATCGCCACACCCTTGCCCTTGCAGAGCTCGTCCCGGGCCGGGGCGACCGGTTCGGTGGTGACGAGTCCCGCCGCGCCCGAGACACCCACCGGCACCCAGCGACCGCCCACGTTGGCCTGCACCGCCACCTGGTCGGCCCGTACGCCGGGCAGGCTCAGTCCGAGCGCGGTGCGTACCCGCACGCACCCGTCGGTGCGTTTGCGCACCTCGACGGTCACGCCTGCGGTGGAACGGCCCGCGGTGAAACTGCCCGCCGAACGCACCCGCACCCGGTCCTCGTCGGCGTGCGCGGGTGCGCCACCGAGCGCCACCAGGGCGCCCAGGAACACGCAGACCGTCGCGATCCGCGCCGTGTGCCGACGTACCGACATGATCAACCACCGTTCCTCCCCCGACGGGGGAACGCCGGTCAGGCTACTACCGGGCCCCGACCTCGGCTGGCCATCGAGCACCCCGCATGTGCGCCGCACCACGTCTGAGCAGCAGTGTGCGGTCGCTCAGGACGCCTGGTCGGGTCCCTTGTCCGGGCCCGACCCGTCGGTGTCGTCCGCGTCGTCCTCCCGGTCCGCCGCGCTCAGCGCCAGCGCAATCGCGATGCCGAGGGCGATTCCGACGCCGATGCCGGCGGCGCCGTCCAGGGCCACCACACCGAGCACCACGCCGAGTAGCATCCCCGATGGCCAGTACCAGAGCCGGGAATCGCCGCCCTTCTTCTTCCGCTCCGCCATCGCCCGAGCGTATTGCGCCCCGTCGAGGCCCACAGCCGCCGTCGCTCGCGCCGTTCGGCGCGGCAGGACGACCGCTCACCTCACCATCGGTAGGCTCTACCGCACGCAGCGCCACGCAATGATGGAGTCCGATAGGTTACCGGGTGTGATCGACCGCGAACAGGCCGAACAGCTCGCCGCGGTATGGGCCCGCCGCGACTCGGTGCGCCTGGGGCGCGAGTGCCGACCCGCGGTCAGCGAGTTCGACCTCGGCTACGTCATCACCTCCACAGTGTCCACACAGGTGACCCCGCTTCCGGGCGATCTACCCACCACTGTGGTCGACAAGCGGACCGGCGAGGTGAGCACCTGGCCGCGGGTGTCGCCGGACGTGGTGGCCCGGCTCTACCGGCGCAGCCGGGCCGCCGGCCGGCCGGCCCCGCGCACCGTGGACCCGGCCGGCCAGTTGCTGCGCGAGATCCACCGGTCGCCCGCGCCGACCACGACCGCGCGCCTCAGCGTCGAGCGACGGATCGTCACCGCGCAGGGCGTCAAGGGGGACGTGGAACTCAACCACCACCCGCTGGTCCGCGCGTACCTCGACAGCCAGCCCACCGGCCATCTGGTGCGCGGGGCGACCCGGCACGCCGAGTTCGTCGCGGTTTCCGACCTCCTGTACGAGTACGACCACCGCCGCACCGTCGAGGGCATCACCGCCCTGAGCATGGGCGACGCGAAGGACCTGCTGACGTCGGCTCGCTTCGACGTGTTCCAGGTACGCGAGCCGGGCGATCCGCACGGTGGGCCAGCCGAGCGGCCCTGTGACTCCTGTCTGAACATGCTCGTGGAGTTCAACGTCCTGGCCGGCACCGAACTGGCCCACACCACGCCCTGGTTCCCGGAACCGGCCTCCGCCGCGGTGCCCGGCCGGTTTCCTCCGCAGGTGGCGCAGGCGCTGGTCGCCGCCGGCTGGCGGCCGTACTCCGCTGGCGTGGCCGCGGTGGGCCCAGCGGGCCACCAGGTCGGCGTGGCTGCCGACCGGGCCCACGGGCTCGCCGCCGTCGGCGCCCTTCCGCGCCTGCGCAGTCAACGGCGCGGGCCCGGTGAGCAGGTGTGGATCTCGCGCTTCGAGATCGACCCCCGCCAGGTCGCCCAGACCGCCGAGTCGCTGCGTGACTTCGCGGCGGTCGTCGGCACCCGGATGCACCCGATCGGCACCGAGAGCCGGCACAGCATCGTCGCGGCCGACGAACTGGGCCGGATCTTCGCGCTGGACCAGGCCGGCGAATGGTTTCTCGGCATCGACATCGACGCCGCGCTCACCACCCTGCTGCTCGGTCGCGCCCCGGCCCGGGTACGCGACGACGGCGGTTGGTGACGCCGCCGGCCCGTCGGAGCTCCGGACCGGTCAGCACGGTCGACATGGCGGGCGGCCGGCAACCCGGCCTCGGTCGGACGTCAGCCCAGCACCTCGACGACGTTGTTGCGCACCAGATTCTTGCCCGGCTCCCGGATCTGCTCCATCGCGGCGGAGTTCAGCAGCACACAGCTGCCCGAGGGACCGGTCACGGTGACCGTGGTCGCCCGGTCGTTGTCCAGGTTGGTCACCCGCAGCCGGGTACCCACCGGGAAGCGGTCACTCGTCGCGGCCGGCCCGGCGGACTCCTCGAAGAAGGTGATCGCGCCCCGACAGGCCGACCCGGCGACCGGACGGGCCGCCGGCGGTGAGGCCGAGCCCGGTCGGTCGCCGATCACGCCCGGCTGTCCCGCACCCGGCTGCGCGGCGACGTCGCCGCCGATCCGCTCGACCACGTTGCGTCGGATCACGTTCTTGCCGGGCTCCCGGACGAGTTCCATCGCGGCGGCGTTGAGCAGCACGCAACTGCCCGACGGGCCGACGACGGTCACCTCAGCCGATCTGTCGTTGTCCAGGTTCGTCACCCGCAGTCGGGTACCGACGGGGAACTGGTTGCTGGTGGCGGCCGGCTCGCCCGCCTCGGCCGAGAACGTGATCGATCCGGCGCAGACGCTCTGCCGGGTCGGTGCGCTGTCAGCGAACCCGAGTCCGGTGCCGACCGCCACCGTCGCCGCGGCGACGACCGCCACCCCCGCCGCCAGCACGTGCTTCCGCTGCAGCTTCACCTGTTTCTCCCGTCCTCACACCCTGGTGTTCGAGGGCTGGTACGGCCGGGGAGCGCTTTCCAGTTCATCACCGTGACACTCGTCGAAAACAAAGCTTCGAGTGAGCTGGCGACAAAACCGTTATACCGGTCCGTAACGGGTATGTGGCGCACCGGTCAGCAACGCCCAGTAGCGATCCCCGTACGACCAGTGCCACCACTCGGTCGGGTAGTTCACCAGGCCGGCCCCGCGCAGGGCGGCAGCCATGATCTGCCGGTGCCGGCGGGCCACGGCGCCGATCGACGACGCGGCGGTGAAGCAGGCGTTGTCGCTCGCCTCCGGCGTGGCGTCCACCGCCGTGCCCATGTCCAGCTCGACGCCGTCCACCGTGCACAACGTGAGATCCACCGCGCCGCCGGTGCTGTGCGGGGCCACCTCCACCGGTGAGACGAACTTGGTGGTCTCCCGGTACAGCCGCTCGGGCGACCAGTCGGGGTGGCTGCGGCGCAGCTCCTCCTGGTAGCCGGTGAAGATGTCCAGCTGCGCCTGGTGGGGCCGGTAGCCCTCGACGATCAGCAGGCGCAACCCGTCGGGCAGCGCGCGCTGCGCGGCCAGCAGGCGGTCCACCACCGGCCGGCGCAGTCGCGCGTACGCACCGGCCGGATCGGCCGCCCGCGCGTCCAGCCGCAGTTCGGGGACCTCGCGCAGGTCGACGAGCGGCGCACCGTCGTCGGCGCCACGGACCGCCGCGACCCGCGGATCGCAGAGCAGGATCATCGCCCGGCTCCCCCGCCGGGCCGCTGCGCGTGCCGGGCGAAGGCCAGCGCGACGAGACGGTCCAGGATCTCCCGGTAGTCGACACCGGCCGCCGCCCACACCTTCGGGTACATCGAGTGCGCGGTGAAACCCGGCATCGTGTTCAACTCGTTGACGTACAACTCGCCGGCGACCTCGTCGAACAGGAAGTCGACCCGGGCCAGGCCCCAGCCACCGATCGCGCCGAACGCCCGCACGGACAGCTCCCGGATCCGCTCGGTCACCTCCGGGGGCAGCGGGGCCGGGACGATCATCGGATCGGTGTCGCCGAAGTACTTCTGGCGGTAGTCGAACCAGCCGCCGCTGACCCGTACCTCGCCGACCGCTGACGCGTCCGGGCGGGTGCCGCCGAGCACACCGCACTCCAGCTCCCGGCCGCTGACCCCCTGTTCCACCACGACCACCGTGTCGTGTCGCAGGGCCTCCTCGATCGCCGCCGCCAGATCGTCGCCCTCGGCCACCCGGGAGATGCCGATCGAGGAGCCCATCCGGGCCGGCTTGACGAACACCGGGCGACGCAGGCCCAGCACCAACTTCTCCGGATCCTCCGTGGTCCGGTAGGTGGTCGCGTCGAAGGAGACGTGCGGGGTGATCGGCACTCCCTCGGCCCGCAACGCCCGCTTCATCGCCACCTTGTCCATGCCGACGGCCGAGGCCAGAATGCCGCACCCGACGTACGGCACACCCAGGGATTCGAGCACCCCCTGCACCACCCCGTCCTCACCGAACGGACCGTGCAGCACCGGAAAGACCACGTCCAGCTCGGCGTGCACCGCCCCGGGGGCGTCCATCGCGGTCACCACCGCCGTGCCGGGACGCGGCCCGGCCCGTAACTCCACCGCCGGACCGATCACCGTCAGCCGGTCGTCGATCGCCCGCTCGGACGTCGTGCCGGCGAGAAACCCGGACAGCGCCGCGTCCGGCACGAGCCGCAACCCGCCGGTACGGGTGACCCCGACGGCGACGATGCGGTACCCACCGCCGGCCAGCGCCCGAGCCACGCCGAGCGCGGAGGCGCAGGAGACGTCGTGCTCCGCCGACGGGCCGCCGAACAGGATTCCAATGCGTACCGGCGCGCTCACGCCACTGCCACCTCTTCCTCGATTCGGGCGGTCGCCGTCAGTCGGGCGACCAGTTCCGGCTCCACGTTTCCGCCGGTCAGCACCACGCCGATCGTGCGCTGCCGGGCACCGGCCGCCGCCGGCAACCGCTCGGCGGCAGTCAACCGCCGCGTCCCGCCGGACCCGAGCGAGCGCAGCGTTGCGTCGGTGGCGAGCCGTAGCGCGCCGGCCAGGCCCGCTGCTCCCGACGGTTCGGCCAGCACCTTCAGTTCCAGCAGCAGCAGTCGGAAGGCCGCCGCGATCTCGTCGTCGTCGACCCGCACCACCGCACGCAGCCGGTCGCGCAGCACGGCGAAGGGCAGTTCACCCACACAGGACGGACGAAGTCCGTCGGCGATCGTCGGTGCCGGCGTGACCGCGACGGGTCGACCGGCCGCCAAACTACGGGCGAGTGAGTCGCAGCCACGGGGCTCGACCCCGTACACCTCGATCGGCCGGCCGGTCGCGGCCAGACAGGCACCGGCCGCGCCGCCACCCCCGCCGACCGGCAGCACGAGGGCGTCCAGCGGGGTGCCGGCCCGCTCGGCCTCCTCAATCAGTTCGAGGCTGGCACTGCCCTGCCCGGCGACGACGTCCGGATGGTCGTACGCGTCGACGATCGGGTGGCCGGTCTCGTCGCTCACCCGACGGGCCACGGCCAGTCGCTCCTCGACCGTCGTACCGGCGAGCACCACCCGCGCGCCCGCCGCCCGGGCCCGGGCCACCTTCGTCGCCGCCGCGTCGACCGGAAGCACCACCGTGGCGGCCAGTGCGAACGTGCGCGCCGCGAGCGCCACCGCCACCGCGTGGTTGCCGGTGCTCTGCGCGACCACCCCCTTGTGCCCGGCCGCTGCCAACCGGCCCACCGCGAACAGCCCGCCGCGCATCTTGTACGAGCCGCCGACCTGTAGGTTCTCCGCCTTCAGCAGCACCCGGGCACCGGCCAGCCGGTCGATCACCGGTGCGCTCAGCACCGGGGTACGCACCACCCGGCCGGCCAGCCATCGAGCTGCCTCCGGCACGTCGATCGGAGCCGGGACGGCTCCGGGGGGATCGGTGTGGGACATGTCCTCTCCTTCGAAGTCGATCAGTGAGACGCCGTCGGCACGAGCGCTGCCACCGGCCAGGTCGCGGCCACGCCGATCGGGTCGCAGGCACGCCGAAGGTCGGGCTGCCGATCTGTTCGGCCCCGTTCGTGGCTTCGCTTGCCGGCCTGGCGGCCGGGTCAGGGTGCGGTGGGTAGTTGGACGTCCACCCGCAGTCCGCCGTACTCGGCTGGGCGAGCGGCGATCAGGCCGTCGTGGGCCTGGGTGATCGAGCGGGCGATGGCGAGGCCGAGGCCGGCACCACCGCTGTGGTTCGTCCGGTCCCGGGCCAGGCGGCGGAACGGCTCGAAGAGCCCGGCGACCGCCTCGGCCGGCACCACCTGGCCCGTGTTGACCACGGTCAGGGCCGGGCTGCGTCCGACCGTGACGGTGAGGGTGCCGCCCGGTCGGTTGTACTTGATCGCGTTCTCCACCAGGTTGGTCACCAGGCGTTCCAGCAGCACCCGCTCGCCCATCACCATTCGGGGCTCCAGGTGGCTGTGCACCGTCAACCCGGCCTCGGTGATCCGGTCCTGGTACGTGGCCAGTACCCCGGTCACGATGTCGTCGAGCCGCTGCGGGGTACGGGAACGCAACCCCTGGTCGCTCTCACTGAGCGCGAGCAGCCCTTCGATCAGCCGCTCGTTGCGTTCGTTGGTCTCCAGCAACTGCCCGGTCAGCAGCTCAAGTTGTTCACCGGTGAGCGAGCGGGCCATCCCGACCTCGATGAGGGTCCGCTGCACCGCCAACGGCGTACGCAGTTCGTGGGAGGCGTTCGCGGCGAACCGTCGCTGTCCCTCGTAACCGGCGGCGATGCGCTCCATCATCTCGTCGATGGACCGGGCCAGCCGGGCCAGTTCGTCGTTGCCGCGCGGGCGGAGCCGGTGACCGAGATTCTGCGGCCCGACCTGCGCCACCGGCCCGGCCAGATCCCGCACCGGACGCAGGCACCACAGCGCGCCGGCCCAGATCCCGAGCACCGCGACCAGGAGTACGGCAAGCGGAGCGAGAGCCAGGACCAGACCCACGAGGTCGTACACCTGACCGCAGAGCACGCCCGACCCGGGCAACCCGGTGCCGCAGAACCGCTTGCCCCAGAGCCACACCTGACTCAGCGCCCACGTCGCCAGCCCGGAAGCGGCGTATCCGACGAACAACGCGAGCACGCCGACCAGCACCACGCGCCAGCGCGGGGTCACCCGGCACCGCCGATGCGGTACCCGGCCCGGGGCACCGTGTGGATGACCTGGGGCTCGCCGAGCTTCCGGCGCAGCGTCATCACGGTGACCCGGACGACGTTCGTGAACGGATCGGCGAACTCGTCCCACGCCTGTTCCAACAGTTCCTCGGCGCTGACCACCCGGCCTTCGGCGCGGAGCAGCACGTGCAGCACCGCGAACTCCTTCGGGCTCAGGCCGACCGGGCGGCCGGCTCGGGTGACCGTGTGCCGGGCCACGTCCAGGACGACGTCGTGCGCCCGCAACACCGGCGGTACGGCGGGGGCGGAGCGTCGTCCCAGTGCCTGTACCCGGGCAACCAACTCGGCGAAGGCGAACGGCTTGGTCAGGTAGTCGTCGGCGCCCAGCCCCAGGCCCTCCACCCGGTCGCGGATGCCGGCGGCGGCGGTGAGCAGCAGCACCCGGGTACCGGAGCCGGACGCCGCCAGGCTGCGGCACACCTCGTCGCCGGTATGTCCCGGCATGTCCCGATCCAGCACTGCGACGTCGTACCGGTTCACCCCTACCCGTTCCAACGCTCCGTCACCGTCGTAGCAGACGTCCACCGCCATCGAGAGGCGACGCAGCCCCTCCGCGACGGTGTCCGCCAACAACCGCTCGTCGTCCGCCACCAGCACCCGCACGCTTCCACTCCCCGTGGTCCTCGCTGTCGGGCATACGTTCTCAGGCAGAAGTTAAGGGTTCCGTAAGTGCCCGCCACCCCAATACTCCACGTAACGGTGCCAACCCCCGACCTTCGAGAGTGACCTGCATCACGCCCTCTCGACGAGGAGTGCTGCCGTCGTGGCTGCGGCGTGGCAGTGATTCCCTCATGAAGCCGTAGAATTCAGCCATGGCTATCGAGCGGATCACGGTCGACCCGGGACGCATGGGGGGTCTTCCCTGCATTCGAGGCACGCGGGTAACTGCGACTGCGGTGCTCGGCCAGCTCGCCGCCGGACGCACGATCGATGAGGTGCTCGAGGATTATCCGTACCTCGATCGGGAGGACGTGTTCGCCGCCCTGGAGTTCGCCGCAGCCGCCGTCGCCGAGCGCGAATTGCCGATCCGGCCAACAGCCGCGTGAGATTCCTGGTCGACGCGAACCTCTCACCGCGAATCGCCGCTCGCCTCACGGAGGTTGGCTACGACGCCTCTCACGTCGTTGAGCACGGGCTGCTGGCGGCCTCAGACGAGAAGATCGCTGCTTTCTCGGTCAGCGGTGGTTACGTGATCGTGTCGGCCGACACCGACTTCACGACGATGCTCGCGCTCAGCGGTCACACCGCCCCGTCGCTGGTGCTCATGCGGTCGATCGACAAACAGACCCCGGAGGAACAGGCCGCACTGCTGATCGCCAACCTGCCGACAGTAGTTGACGAGCTACAGGCCGGTGCGGTTGTCACCTTTGCGCGCGGACATCTCCGGGTGCGTCGGCTTCCGCTACGCCCGAAGCACTGACGACCCCGTCGCCGGTGCTTCCGGTGTCATGGGGCTGGTCGCCGCTGTCCGCCGGCCCTTGCCTGGTGCGCCAGCGAGGTGGCCAGCACCAGTAGCAGCGCTACTCCGAACATGGCCGTGCCGATGACGTTCACCTGCGGTGGGATGCCCCGCTGGGCGGCGCCCCAGACGTACATCGGGAACGTGACGGTGGTGCCCGAGTTGAAGTTCGTGACGATGAAGTCGTCGAAGCTGAGCGAGAACGCCAGCAGGGCGGCGGCCACGATGCCGGGCAGCACCAGCGGCAGGGTGATCCGCCGGAACGTCTGCCACTCGCCGGCGTACAGGTCCATCGCGGCTTCCTCCAGCCGCCGGTCCATTCCGGCCAGCCGGGCCTTGACGGTCACCACCACGAACGACACACAGAACATGACGTGGGCGATGACGATGGTCCAGAAGCCGAGCGGCACCCCGCCGGAGACGAAGAGGGCAAGCAGCGACGTGCCCATCACCACTTCCGGCGTCGCCATCGGCAGGAAGATCAGCACGTTGAGCCCGGATCGACCCCGGAACCGGTGCCGGGCCAGGGCGAACGCCATGAGCGTGCCGAGCAGGGTGGCCGCCACGGTGGCGAGGAACCCGATCTGGACGCTGCGCAGCACCGCCTCGCACATCTCGGAGGTGGCGCACGGGTTGCGCCAGTTGTCGAGGGTGAACTCGTTGAAGTCGTACGACAGCCGGCTGGACGGGCGGTTGAACGACAGTGCGGCGACCACGGCGATCGGCAGGAACAGGTAGCCGAGCACCAGCAGCGCCACGCCCAGCACCCAGTGCTCGGCGAGCCAACGGGAGATCCTCACAGGACGTCCCTCGTCCCGGCGTTGCGGAGGTAGCCGAAGACCACCGCGAGGATCGCCGTCATGAGCAGGAACGACAGCGCCGCGCCCTGCGGGTGGTCGAGCCGGACCAGGAACGCCGAGTCGATGACGTTGCCGATCATGTACTCGTTCGGGGTGCCGAGCAGTTCGGCGTTCAGGTAGTCGCCGGCCGCCGGGATGAAGAAGAGCAGGGTGCCGGCGGTCAGGCCGGGCATCGACAGCGGCAGGGTGACCCGCCGGAACGTCTGCAGCGGGCTGGCGTACAGGTCGCTGGACGCCTCCAGCAGCCGGCGGTCCAGCCGTTCCAGGCTCGCGTACAGCGGGAGCACCAGGAACGGCAGGAAGTTGTACGTCAGGCCGAGCACCACCGCGACCGGAGTGGCCAGCAGCCGGCCGTCCGGGCCGAGCAGGTGCACGTCGCGCAGCAGCCCGACCAGCCAGCCGTTGTCCGACAGGATGGTCTTCCAGGCCAGGGTACGCAGCAGGAAGCTGGTGAACATCGGCGCGACCACACAGACCAGCAGCAGGTTCTTCCACCGGCCGGCCTGCTGCGCGATCGCGTACGCCAGGGGGTAGCCCATCAGCAGCGCCAGCACCAGCGCGATGCCGGCGTACCCGAAGGACCGACCGAACTGCGGCCAGTACGCCTGCAGGGCCGCCGGGTAGTTGCCGAACGCCCAGGTCAGCGCGTACCCGGTGGAGAGCGAGCCGGCGGGGTCGTAGAGGCTGGCCGCAGCGAGCTGCACCAACGGCACGACGAAGAACAGGAACAGCCAGGCCGCGCCCGGCAGCAGCAGGAGGTACGGCAGGAGCCGGCGACGCCCCGGCCGGCCAGCAGGTGACGGCGACGCCGGCTGCTCCCCGGCGCTGGTGGGTGCCTGGGCCGGTGCGCTCACGCCCCCACCTCGCTTCGTGGGCTCACCAGGCCGCACCGACCGGTTCATCCCGCATCGGAGCGGTCCGGTCGTCCGCGTCGACGTGCCGGCCGAGCAGGAAGGCGTGCTGCGGATCCCAGTACGCCACGACCCGCTCCCCGACGGCGAAATGCTCCTGGCTACCGCTGTTGGCGACGAAGACGCTCAGCTCATCGCCCCAGCCGGTACGCAGCAGGTACTGCGTGCTCACCCCGACATAGGAGGCGTCGGTGATGCTGCCTTCGACGTGCTGGTGGCCGGTGGGCACCTGCCCGGCCGCCGCGGCCAGGCGCAGCTTCTCCGGGCGTACGCCCAGCAGAACCGGACCCTGGTCGGCGCGAGACCGGGCCGACGGCACGGAGAACCGCGCGCCGTACGCGGTGACCAGCAGGTCGCCCCCGTTGCCGCCGGAGATGTCACCGGCGATCAGGTTGGACTGGCCGAGGAAGTTGGCCACGAAGGCGGTCGCCGGGAACTCGTACAGCTCGGCCGGCGCGCCGAGTTGCTCGATCCGGCCGGCGTTCATCACCGCGACCGTGTCCGCCATGGTCATGGCTTCCTCCTGGTCGTGGGTGACGTGCACGAACGTGATACCCACCTCGGTCTGGAGGCGCTTGAGTTCGAGCTGCATCCGGCGACGCAGCTTGACGTCGAGCGCACCGAGCGGCTCGTCGAGCAGCAGCACCTGCGGGTGGTTGATCAGTGCCCGGGCCAACGCGACGCGCTGCTGCTGGCCGCCGGAGAGCTGGGCGGGGCGGTGCCGCTCGTACCCGTCGAGCTGCACCAGAGACAGCATCCGCCGCACCTGGCCGTCGACCGAGCGGATGCCGCGCCGCCGCAGCCCGAAGGCGACGTTCTCGAAGACGTCCAGGTGCGGGAAGAGCGCGTAGCTCTGGAACACCGTGTTGACCGGTCGTTTGTACGGCCGCAGCCGGGTGATGTCCCGGTCACCGAGCAGGATCCGCCCGCGGGTCGGTTCCGCCAGGCCGGCGACCATCCGCAGGGTGGTGGTCTTGCCGCAGCCCGAGGCGCCGAGCAGGGCGAAGAACGAGCCCTGCGGGACCGTCAGGTCCAGCTCCTCGACCGCGGTGAAGGCGCCGAACGTCTTGACGAGATTGATCAGCCTCAGATCGCCGGCCGGAGTCTGCGTAGCCACCGTCACGCCCCGATGACCTGCTGGAACTTTGTTTCGTACTCCCGTTCCTGCGGCTCGTCGAGCGCCATGAAGACCTTGGCCTTGGCGAGCATGGCCTCGTCGGGGAAGATCAGCGGGTTCGCGGCCAGTTCCGGATCGATCTTCTCCAGCTCCGCCTGCGCCCCCTGCACCGGGCAGATGTAGTTGACGTACGCGGCGAGCTGGGCGGCGACGGCCGGATCGTAGTAGTAGTTGATCAGCTCTTCGGCGTTGGCCTTGTGACTGGCCCGGTTCGGCACCAGCAGGTTGTCAGACCAGAGCAGTACGCCCGAGTCGGGCACCACGAACTTGATCCGTTCGTTTTCGGAACCGAGTTGGATGATGTCACCGGACCAGCCGACGCACGCCGCGATGTCGCCCTTGGCCAGGTCCGGGGCGTAGTCGTTGCCGGTGAACCGGCGGATCTGCCCGGAGTCGACGGCCCGCCTGAGCTTGTTGAGCGCGTCGTCGAACTGGGCGGCGGTGAAGTCGGTCGGGTCATGGCCGTTGGACATCAGCAGCAGTCCCATGGTGTCGCGCATCTCGCTGAGCGCGGTCACCCTGCCCTTGAGGTCGGGGCGGGTGAGCAGCTCGTCGACGGTGCGAATCTCGCCGGTGACCCGGCCGTTGTAGGCCAGTCCGGCGAGGCCGGACTGCCACGGGATCGCGTACTGGTCCGCGGTGTCGAAGGGCCGGTTCCGCAGCGACGGCAGGAGGTTGGCCTCGACGTTCGGCAGCCTCGACCGGTCGAGTTCCTGGATCCAGCCGAGCCGGATCATCCGGGCGGCCATCCAGTCGGTGAGCACCATGATGTCCCGCCCGGTGCTCTGGCAGGCGGCGAGCTGGTTCCGCACCTTGCCGAAGAACTCGTTGTTGTCGTTGATGTCCTCGGTGTAGGTCACCTGGATGCCGGTCCTGCTGACGAAACCGTCCAGGCTGGGGCGCTTCGACTCGTCGTCCTCGTCGACGTCCATGTACTGCGGCCAGTTCGAGAAGGCGAGCGTCTTTTCCGCGCCGGACAGATCCTCGCTGACGCATCCCTCCTCGGTCTGCTGCGCGGCGGGGGTGCCGCAGCCGCTCAGGGTGCCGCCGCCGGCGAGGAGGGCGGCCGAGCCGAGGGTGCCGGTGAGCAGGCCACGCCGGGTGAAGGGCCGGTGGGCACTACGCATGAGACGGTTCCTATCAATGATCGTCGGCGACGGGACGGGGTGGGCCTGCCGGCTGGGGATGGAGCCGGCGGCGACAGACGAATGATCCTGACACGAGGCGAGGATGCCAGCCACGCCCCGGGCACATCCCCCGACTCACCCTGCCCCGCCACCGGCCGCTCGACCCAAACCAGACCGCTTGACCCACCTAGACCGTTTGGCCCACCCAGACCCCTCGCTCGCCCAGACCGGACCCACGCGGGCCGGACCCACGCGGGCCGGACCCACACGGGCCGGACCCAGGCAGGCCGCCTGGCCCACCCAGGCCGCTTGACCCACTCGACATGCCGCATCCCGCGCCATCCAGGTCGCCTAAGACCGCAAGATGCCGCATCTCGACGACGAGCCGGGTGAGAGGACCGGGTGAAGGGGGCCGGGTAACTGAGCGGGGCGACCAGCCGGGCGACGTGGCGGGCGGGGGCACCGGATGCGGCGACCGGGCCGGGTAGGCGAAGGAGAGTGGCGGCTCAGACCGTACTTCGGACGGTGTTGGTGACGAAGGCGCGCCAGGCGGCCGGGGTGAAGGCCAGGGTGCCGCCGGTCCGGTCCTTGCTGTCACGCACCAGCACCCGGCCGGGCAGATTGTCGGCCACCTCGACACAGTTGCCGCCGTTGTTGCTGCTGCGGGTGGCGGTGCGCCAGCGGGCGCCGGTCAACTCCATGTCGTCGCCACTTCCCTGATCAGGTCGATGGACCGTCGGCGGGGCAGCGCCTCACCGGTGACGCTCTCCCACCTCGCGCTCAGGCTAGCAAGGTCGGCACTGTCGGTCACCACCTGACCGCGCAGTTGATTGTCCAGATAGGCCGCCTCCGCGCCGTCCGGCATCCGGGCCAACACGAAGGGCCCGGCCAGGCCGGTGTGCCACGGGTTCTCCGCCGGAATCACCCGGACTTGCACGTGCTCCCGCTCGCCCAGCGTGGCCAGCTGGGCCAACTGCTCCGCCATCACGCTCGGATCGCGGCTGACCGGCCGCCGCAGCACCACCTCGTCGATCACCGCGACCAACTGAAGCGGGGTCTCCCGCTCCAGCACCCGCTGCCGCGCCAGCCGCGCCGCCACCATCTCGTCGACCTCCGTCGGCGCCAGCAGGCCGCCGGTGGCCAGCACCGACCGGGCGTACGCCTCGGTCTGGAGCAGCCCCGGCACGAGCAGTGGCTCGTACGACCGGATGGACCGGGCGTCCTGCTCCAGTTCCGCCCACGCCCGGAACCAGGGCAGGTCCCGGCGGCGGAACGGCGCCGGCCAGAGTTCGGCGGCCTTGCGCCCGAGCAGGTTGGCGACGGCGATCCGGGTCCGCGGATGCGGGATCCGCCCGTCCGCCAGCCAGCGAGCCGCCGTCTTCGGGTCGACGCCCACCTTCCCGGCGAGGGACTCGGCCGTCTCGCCCTTGTCCGCCATCGCCACCCGCAGCGCCTCGTTGCCCACTGCCCCGTTGCCCATCGCAGCCTCCCGACTCGCGTCACCCTCCGGCGCACGCTAGTCACCGCAAGTGGCCGTGTCCGCCGGCTGCCGGCGTGTTGCGGCCAGGACTGTTTCGCGCATCCGAGGTGCGCTCCAGACGCCCCCGAGATGCCCTGGCGACGCCCCAGTCGCGGTCGCCCCAGCTCCGACGCCCTGGGGCCCTGAAGCGAACCCACACCCAGCCCACCGGGCGGGTTCCGCCCCGACGACACCCACCCACGCCAACCCACCGCGACCGTCCCCGCGATCAAGAAGTTCTGGTCGCCTCAGGGCTCGGAACGCGACCAAAACTTCTTGATCAACGCCGACCGGCCGGCCGGCCGACAGACCGGCCGGTGGGTGGCCGGGTGGGTCAGTGGGTGGGGGGGATTACGCGGAGGTGGCCGCGGCGGGAGGTTGAGGACGCGGCGGGGGGTGTGGAGGGGTGGTTCTGGTCGTCCTGGGGAGGACGGGGGGCGGGGCGGGCGGCCTCGCGGACCGCTTCGGCGAGTGCGACCAGATCGTCGGTGGTGGGCGGCGGGGGCTCGAACTCGCCCTCGTGGCGGACGACCTCCCAGCCGCGCGGAGCGGTCAGGCTGCGGGCGTGCGGCTCGCAGAGGTCGTACGTGTGCGGCTCGGCGAAGGCGGCCAGCGGGCCCACCACGGCCGTCGACTCGTTGTAGACATAGGTCAGCGTGGCGACCGCTTGCCGGGGGCAGCCGTTGCGGGAGCAGCGCCGTGGTGACCTCACCGGCGCAGGGTATCTCCATTACCGGCTCCGGCGCACCGCTTCGCGTTACGACACGCCCGTCTTGGTGATCACATTTCTCGTCCGGTCGCCGCAACGCGCCAGGTGGCTGGCGCTGACGCTGCCCGGCGCGGACCGGAAGCTACTCTGTGGCACATGACGAGCCCGGAGAACCGCCGCCCCGGCACCGGCCGGCGGGCGCACCGCGACCGGCACGGACGCGGTCTGCGTGGGCGGCTGGTGCCGGCCACCGTGCCGCTGGCGCGAACCAAGGCGGAGATCTTCGACGACCTGGTGCTGGACACGGTAGAGACGCTGGAGCGTCGGTTCGCCAAGGAATTGGCCGGGGTGGAGTTCGCCGTCGAGGACGTCCCGCCCGACCTGAACGTCTACGACTCCGACGTGCTCGAGGACGGCGAGGTGCCGCTGGCCCGGCTGCTGCCCGGTCGGCCCGGCCGCCAGGAGGTGCCGCCTCGGATCGTGCTGTACCGGCGCCCGCTGGAATTCCGGGCGATGGACCGGGAGGATCTCGCCGACCTGGTCCACGACGTCATCATCGAGCAGGTGGCGAACCTGCTCGGCGTCGACCCGGACGAACTGGCCTGAACGCGGCCGGCGCTCGCCCTTCCGCGCCACGTGCCGGGGTCGTCGCCTGGTGCCCGCTACGCGCAATCGTCCGCGTCACCCACACCCGCGCCCGGCATGCCCACCCCTCCGGATGACCGGCCCCCCGATCGCCGCCCGCCGGGTGGGACGGTCCCCCAACCGTCCCGCCCCACGTCGGGTCAGGCCGCCCGGCGCTTGAGCTTGCGCCGCTCCCGTTCGGAGAGTCCACCCCAGATCCCGAACCGCTCGTCGTGGCCGAGAGCGTATTCGAGGCATTCCGTCTTGACCTCGCACCGCGAGCAGATGCGCTTCGCCTCGCGGGTCGAGCCGCCCTTCTCGGGGAAGAACGCCTCCGGGTCGGTCTGCGAGCACAGGGCCCGCTCCTGCCACTCCGGCGCGTTTCCGAGCAGGTCGGCCGCCTCGAGCTGGCCGTCCATTCAGTTGCCTCCTTGTCGCGCACCGGCGTCGTCGCCGCTGCAACCCCCCACGCGAAAGGCGTGCTTTTGTCCGTCCGGTCCCGTTATCGTGCGTCCCGTGCGAACAACCCCATTCGAATTACACGCGTGTAATGCGTGCGCCGTCAAGCCAAACTTGATAATGGAGTCGCCCTCCCGACACGCGTCCCGGACGGCCGTCCGTACCACCCGGTCTCGCCCTGCCCTATCGATTCAGACCCCGGCCGAGTAACGCCCTCCCCGGCGAGTTGCCCGAGTTTTCTCCCGTGGCGTGCCGTAGGCCACCGGAGCGGTCGAGCTTCGCGGCGGCGCCGGGGAAGCCGCTCGTCAAGATCCGTTGATCTTGATGAGCAAGATTATCCCGACTTCGCCAACCCCGCCCGCCGAGCGGGTGAACGACGACCGCGTCCCGCCCACATTGTGGACGGGACGCGGTTGGCGGGACTCCGGCGGTTCAGTCGGCCGACGGGTGCAAGCTGGTCGGCAAGGCGAATTCGGCGACCACGCCACCGGACACGGTGACCGACCCGACGGGCGTGTCGGCGTCCCACCAAACGGTATAGACACCGGCGGGAAGATCCGGATAGACCGCACTGTGGAACGTGCCGTCCGGGACTCGACGCTCGCGTACGTCGGAGTGCGTACGCGGGTCGCCGTCCCGGTCGGCCCGACTCACCTCGATCTCCCGACCGAGCAGTTGCCGCCCGGTGTAGATGATCAGCGCCCCCGTGTCACCACCCAGGGTCAGCTTCGGCCCACGCCCCTTACGTTTCGCAGTGATCATGCCCAACCTTTCCGGCGGCGGCGCGCAGACGCCCGCGATGACGGACGGGGATCACGACAGACCACGCCGGGCCCCCGGGTGAGGGGTGCCGGCGACGGTCCTCGCCGTGCCGCCGCCGGCATCGACAGGTACGTCCGCCGGAAGGCGAAGGTTCGACCCTAGGCCGCGATGTGACCGTACGCGGTGGTGCGCCTACGCGCCGGTCGGCCCGCCGCCGCCGCGATGGCCCGCAACTGCTCCTCGGTACGCGCCGACCCGTTGCCGGAACCGGCCATCCGCGAGATGGTCTCCTCCATCAGCGTGCCCCCGAGGTCGTTGCAGCCGCCGCGCAGCAACTCCGCGGTGCCGGCGTCGCCCAGTTTCACCCAGGAGCACTGGATGTTGTCGATCCGACCGTGCAAGAGCACCCGCGCCATCGCGTGCACCACCCGGTTCTCCCGCCAGGTCGGCCCTGGGCGGGCGATGCCCGCGAGGTAGATCGGGGCGTTGGTGTGCACGAACGGCAGCGCCACGAACTCGGTGAACCCGCCGGTACGGTCCTGCACCCCGGCCAGCACCCGGAAGTGCGCCAGCCAGTGCGCGGGATGGTCGACGTGGCCGTACATCATCGTCGAGCTGGACCGGATACCCAGCTCGTGGGCCGTGCTGACCACCTCCACCCAGGCGGCGGTCGGCAACTTGCCCTTGGTGAGCACCCAGCGCACCTCGTCGTCGAGGATCTCCGCCGCGGTGCCCGGGATGGTGTCCAGTCCCGCCTCGCGCAGCCCGGCCAGCCACTCCCGCACCGACACGCCGGCCTTGGCGGCGGCGGTGACGATCTCCATCGGCGAGAAGGCGTGCACGTGCATCCGCGGCACCCGGGCCTTTATCGCCCGGACCAGGTCGGCGTAGATCGTCACCGGCAGCTTCGGGTCGATGCCGCCCTGGAGGCAGACCTCGCCGGCGCCGGCCTCCCACGCCTCCTGCGCCCGGTCCGCGACCTGCTCCACCGAGAGCCGGTACGCGTCGGCGTCCCGTTCCCGCTGCGCGAAGGCGCAGAACCGGCAGCCCACGTAGCAGACGTTCGAAAAGTTGATGTTGCGGTTGACCACGTAGGTCACGTCGTCACCCACGGCGGAACGGCGCAGCTCGTCGGCGGTGCGGCACAGCTCGTCCAGAGCCGGCCCGTCCGCGCCGAACAGCGCCAGTGCGGCATCCGTGTGCCGGGGCTCCAGCAGCGCCGCCGGATCCTCGGCGGCCAGCCGCAACCCGGCCCGCAGGTCGGCGTCGGCGGCCCCGGCGACGAGCGGCCGGCCGGCCCCGGCACCGGTTCCCGCCTCCGCTGCCGGGCCACCGTCGACACCCGCCCGCGCCGGTGGCACAGCCACCTTCGCGGCCACCTCGGCCCAGTCGCCGTAGACGTGGTCGAAGTCGCCCCGGCGGTCGTCCGTACGCCCCGTGGTGTCGATGGTGGTGTGCAGGTCGGTGCGCCCACCGAAGGTCTCGTCGGGCTCCTGCCACGGCCGGCCCACCGGACGGGCCGCCTCCACCGCCAGCCCGGTCGCCGGATCGGCGAGCGCGGTCACGTGCGGCAGCAGTCGCGGGTCCAGCCAGGGCTCGCCGGCCCGGACGTACTCGGGGTAGACGGTCAGTCGCTCGCGGAGCGTGAAGCCGGCGGCGGCGGTACGGGCAGCCAGCTCGTCGAGCTGCGGCCAGGGGCGCTCCGGGTTGACGTGGTCCGGGGTCACCGGCGAGACACCGCCCCAGTCGTCGATACCGGCCCGCAGCAGCAGGTCGTACTCACCGGCGATGAGATTCGGTGGTGCCTGGATGCGGGCCTTCGGACCCAGCAGCACCCGGGCCACCGCCACGGTGGCCGCGAGGTCGTGCAGTTCGGCGTCGGGCATCCCCCGCATCGCCGTGTCCGGCTTCGCCCGGAAGTTCTGCACGATCACCTCCTGGAGGTGGCCGTACTCGCGTTGGGTGCGCCGGATCGCGAAGATCGCGTCGACCCGTTCGGCGAGGGTCTCGCCGATGCCGATCAGGAGGCCGGTGGTGAACGGGACACCGACCCGGCCGGCGTCGTCGAGGACCCGCAACCGCACCGCCGGCTCCTTGTCCGGAGAGCCGTAGTGCGGGCCGCCGGGCTCGGACCACAACCGGGTGGCGGTGGTCTCCAGCATCATCCCCATGCTCGGCGCCACCGGCTTGAGCCGTTGCAGCTCCGCCCAGGAGAGCACCCCCGGGTTCAGGTGCGGCAGCAGGCCGGTCTCCTCCAGCACCGCCACGGCACAGGCCCGCAGGTAGTCCAGGGTGGACCCGTAGCCGCGTTCGTCCAGCCACTGCCGGGCCGCCGGCCAGCGCTCCTCCGGCCGGTCACCGAGGGTGAACAGGGCCTCCTTGCAACCCTGCGCCGCGCCGGCCCGGGCGATGGCCAGCACCTCCTCGCGGTCGAGGAAGGCCGCCGGCAGCCGGTGCGGCACCGTGGCGAACGTGCAGTAGTGGCAGCGGTCCCGGCAGAGCCGGGTCAACGGAATGAAAACCTTCTTCGAGTACGTCACGACGCCGGGCCGGCCGGCGTCCCGCAGGCCGGCGTCCCGGATCGCACCGGCGATGCCGAGCAGTTCCTCCAGCGCCGCGCCCCGCGCGGTCAGCAGGGTCGACGCCTCGTCGACGTCGAGCGCCCGCCCGGCGGCGGCGCGGCGCAGTGCCCGCCGTACGCCTCCGTCACCCGGCCCGCGCTCGCTCTGATCAACCATCCGCTCAGCCTATGCGCTGCGGCCCGGTGCGGCCCCGGCCCGTGGGCAACCGCACGTGCCTTCGACGACCCGCCGGTCAGCTCGGCTGCTCGCCCGGATCGATCCGCTGGGTGCGGTCGGCCTCTCCGTCGCCCGACCGGGAAACCGGCGGGGCGGCGTCACCGTCGCCCGGCCGCGCGATCGCCTGGGTCGGCTCGGCGCTCTGGTGCGGGATCGCCTGGGTCGGCTCGGCGTCCTGCCGCTCGGCGCGCCCGGCCTGGTCGCTCTGACGCGGCACGCCCCCGCCCGGATCGCCCTGGCGCGGGATGCTCTGGGTCGGGTCGGCCGAGGCCGGCTGCCCGAACGGCGGTGCGGCCGGCGAGGCCGGCGACCCGAACGGCGGCGCGGCCGGCGGGGCCGCCTGCCCGAATGTGGGCGCGGCCGGCGAGGACGGCGCCGACTGCGGTGGCACCGCCGGCTGGCCGTGCGGCGGCCAGGTGTGCGGTGACTCCGGCGGCCCTCCGGCGGAGGGTGCCTGACCGGCCATTGGCCAACCCGGCTGGCCGCCCTGACCGCCGGGGTGGCCCTGGCCGCCGGCGTGGCCCTGGCCGCCGGCGTGGCCCTGGCCGCCGGCGTGGCCCTGGCCGCCGGCGTGGCCCTGGCCGCCGGGGTGGCCCTGGGTCGTGCCGCCGGCCGGGTAGCCGCCGAACTGGCCGGACCCGGACTGATTCGGCTGCCCCGTCCCCTGGTGCCCGGAGCCGGGGTAGCCGGCCGGATAGCCGGCGGGCCGCTCGGCACCCGACCAACCACCCGACTGGCCGGGCGGCGCCCACCCGCCACCCTGCTGACCGGGCTGGCCACCGAACTGACCCGGGCCGCCCGGTTGCGGCCAGCCCGGCTGCGGCGTGCCGTACAGGCCGGGCTCGGGCTTGGGCCGGGGTACGTGGTACAGCCGCTGCCACACGCTCCACACCACGTACGCCGCCGCGGCGAACAGCGCCACCCAGGCGACCCGGGTGAGCAGTCCGGTCATCGCGTCGAAGAGCTGCGCCTCGGCCAGCCGACCGACCACCCAGATCAGCAGGGTCAGACCGCCGAGCACGGCGCTCACCGCGTACTCGACGAGCGCCACCTGCGTGATCAGTTTCGCCCGGCCGACGGTCGGGGCGAGGTGCGTGGCCAGCAGCACCGCCAACACCGGCAGCACCACCGCCTCGACGCCGATGAAGGCGAAGAAGGAGCTGGCGGCGCGCCCGGTGACCGTGCTGTAGGCGCCCTGCGGGGTCAGCAGCCGGATCAGCCCCACGAACAGAAAGACGGCGTTGGCGCCCAGGAGCACGAGAGCGACGAGTTCGCGTAGCGGCCCGGTCACCTGGCGGGCCGGGGTCGGGTCGGTGGGTGGGGGCTCGGCGGGGCTGGTCACGAACTCTCCCTGGGGCGAAAGCGGACAGATGCCGACGTGAGCCTAGTCTCCCGGGGCAGTTGGCTGCCGGAGGCGTCACGTAGGCGAGGATGGGCGGATGCGCATCGTGGTTCTGACCGGCGGAATCGGCGGTGCCCGGTTCCTGCTGGGGGTGCGGGCGTACGCCCGCGAGGTGGGTGCCGAGGTGACCGCCGTGGTCAACGTCGGCGACGACCTACGGCTGCACGGACTCCGCATCTGCCCGGACCTGGACAGCGTGCTGTACACCCTCGGCGGCGGCGCCGACCCGCAGCGGGGCTGGGGACGGGTCGACGAGAGCTGGACGGTCAAGGACGAGCTGGCGGCGTACGGCGCCGAGCCGAGCTGGTTCGGACTCGGTGACCGGGACATCGCCACCCACCTGGTCCGCACCACGATGCTCGACGCCGGCTATCCGCTGCACCAGGTCACCCAGGCACTGGCGACCCGCTGGCAGCCCGGCGTACGCCTGCTGCCGGCGACCGACGACCGCCTGGAGACGCACGCGGTCGCCGACCTCGACGGTGGTCAGCGGGCGATCCACTTCCAGGAGTGGTGGGTACGGTACCGGGCGCGGATCCCGACCCACCGGTTCGTCTTCGTCGGAGCGGAGTCGGCGAAGCCGGCACCTGGGGTCACGGAGGCGATCGCCGGAGCCGACGTGCTGCTCGTGGCGCCGAGCAACCCGGTGGTCAGCATCGCGCCGATCCTGGCCGTGCCAGGGCTGCGCGAGGCGGTGACGGACGGCACCGCCCCGGTGGTGGGCGTTTCACCGATCATCGGTGGCGCACCGGTACGCGGCATGGCCGACCGTTGCCTGGCGGTCGTCGGCGTGGATTGCAGCGCCGCCGGCGTCGGTGGGTTGTACGGAAGCCGGACGAGTGGCGGACTGCTCGACGGCTGGTTGGTGGCCGAGGAGGATGCCGCAACGGTGGTGCCGGACGTGACGGTCCGTGCGGTGCCGTTGCGGATGACCGACGAGGCGGCGACGGCGGCGATGGTCCGCGCCGCGGTGGAGTTGACGTGAGACTGGAGATCCTGCCGGTGCCCGGGATCGGGCACGTGACCGAGGGGGACGACCTCGCGGTCCTGATCGGGAGCGCGGCGCCCTGGCTGCGCGACGGGGACGTGCTCGTGGTCACCAGCAAGATCGTCTCCAAGGCCGAGGGGCGGCTGGTCGACGTGCCCGCCGACGGCCCGGATCGACAGGCCGTCCGGGACGAGGTGCTGGCGGCGGAGACGGTACGGGTGGTCGCCTCGCGCGGCCCGACCCGGATCGTGCAGACCCGGCACGGCTTCGTGATGGCCGCCGCCGGAATCGACGCCTCGAACGTCGACAAGACCCGGCTGGTGCTGCTGCCGGAGGACCCGGACGCCTCGGCCCGCGCGCTCCGCGCCGGCCTGCGCGACCGGTACGGCGTGGACGTCGCGGTCGTCGTGAGCGACACCATGGGCCGCCCCTGGCGCAACGGGCTGACCGACGTGGCCCTCGGCGTCGCCGGGATGGACGCCATCCGCGACCACCGGGGCGAGGTCGACCCGTACGGCAACGAGCTGGCGCTGACGCAGATGGCGGTGGTCGACGAACTGGCCGCGGCGGGTGAACTGGTCAAGGGCAAGTGCGACCAGGTGCCGGTCGCGGTGATCCGCGGCTACCTGACGCCGCCGCTGTCGGGGGACGGCGAAGGCGCCCGGGTGCTGGTCCGGGACGCCTCGATGGACCTGTTCTCGCTCGGCACCGCCGAGGCGACGGCGGCCGGTCTGGCGGCTGCCGCCGCCCTGCCGGATCACCTGTCCGACGCTCCACCCGACCCGGCCACCGTCGCGCGGGCGATCGACTCGGTCGCCGACGTGATCGCGCCCGGCACGGTCTTCACGCAGGTCACCGACGACGAGGTACGCGCCGCGCTGGCCCCCATCGTGCCGGGCTGGCCGGCGCACGCGACCGGCCTGGTGCTCTGCTCCCCACCCACCCCGGTGGGCCCGTTCCAACTGGTCCGCTTCGGCACGGACGTGCAACGCCTGCGCACCGCCCTCGCGGCGGCACACGTCCCCACCCAACTCCTTCCCCCACCCGGCGGCACCACCGCCGCCGCCACCCTCGCGCTCTGACAGGTGACTGTCAGGGGTTGAGGATGGCGCGGCCGAGCGGGGTGAGGGTGTGCAGGACGGTGTTGCGGTCCCGGTGGCTGACCAGCAGACCCGCGTTCCGCAGCACGGTGGTGTGCTGGCTGGCCGCCGCCGCCGAGATGCGCAGCCGGCGGGCCAGCTCGCCGGTGGTGCAGCCGTCGTCGCTGGCGGCGAGAACCGCCGCGCGGGTACGGCCGAGCAACGCGGCCAACGCCTCCCGGCCGGTGTCGCCCGCCGCGGGCGCGTCCCCGGTCAGGCCGCCCAGCCGGTCGACCGGGTAGACCAGCACCGGCGGTAGTTGCGGGTCGAGCAGCGCGACCGGCGTGTTGGCGCAGAAGAACGACGGCACCAGCAGCAGTCCCCGCCCCTCCAGGTGAAGTTCCCGGCTCCTCGGGTAGGTGGGAATCTCCAGCACGCCCGACTCCCAGCGCAGGCCCGGCCGCAGTGTGGTCAGCAGCCCTTCGACACCCCCGTCGAGCATCGCCCGGGCGCGGCGGGCACGATCGGCCTCCACCGCGCCCTGGACCCGCGTCCAGTACGGGCCGAGGGCGAGCTGCCGGTAGCGGTCCATCGTCTCGGTCAGGTGGATCAGGGCCTCCGGCTCACCCCGGGCGATGGCGGCCACCCCGGCGGGCAGGTTCCGGTTGTCGCTGGCGAGCAGCGTCAGGTCGCGTTGCAGCGACGCCACCGGGGTACGCCGCAGCGCCTCCATCCCCGCCTCGAAACCGTGCACGCCCTCGTACGGGGTGAGGAAGTCCGGAAAGTAGCCGCGCGGCGGGCTCAACGTGGAAAGCAGTCGCAGCGCCTCGGCGTCCAGTTGCCGACGCAGCCCCCGGGAGACCTCGCGACGCCAGCCGGCGAGCAACGGATCGCGGCTGCGCCCGGGCAGCAGGTGCAGACTCAGCACCACTTCCCAGACCGGATCGGCTGCCGGAGCCACCCGGGTCCGGAGAATGTCCTCGCCGGAGAAATGGATCTTCAGCATGGGTACTCCCACCGCCCGGCGGAGGGGGCACCCGGCGACCTCCGAACTCTACCCGGCCGCCCCGGCCTCGGGCAGTTAAGCCTCAGCTGAAAGACCTCGACGCCCGGGACGTGAATCCGCCATGCTTCCCGTGCCACAGGGGGCGACCCACGTCGAACGTGTCCGCCCACTGGGTGCCCGAGAGCGGGCGGCACCATACGAGGGTCTGCGGCTCAGCTTCCGCAGGGGGTGCCGCCCGTTCTCCCTGGCACCGGTCCGGCCGCCGCACCGGCTCGTCCACCAGCACCCCGTACGCTGGCTCGGACGAGAGGAGCGGCCGTTGTCGACGCCCCGAATGGTGGACCGATCCCCGTGCGACGACGCGGACGGCTGGACGGCGCTGCACGCCGACGCGCTGGCGGTGCTCACCGGCTGGACGCCGACCAGCCCCGACGCGGCGGTGGCCCGCGACCGGACCCTCGGCCTGCTCAACGCCGGGCCGATCGCGATGAGCCGCGCACACCGCGCCGGTCACGTCACCGCCAGCGCCCTGGTGTTCGACGCGACCGGCAGCCAGGTGCTGCTCTGCCTGCACGGCAAGTTCCACAAGTGGGTGCAGTTGGGCGGGCACTGTGAGCCCGCCGACCGGACGCTGGCCGGCGCGGCGTTACGGGAGGCCACCGAGGAGTCGGGCATCGCCGGTCTGCGGATCGATCCGCTGCCGATCGACGTGGACGTGCACCCGGTGGCCTGCCAGGGCGGGTCGCTGCACCACGACGTACGCTTCGCCGTGTTCGCCCCGGTCGGCGCGACGGAACGGGTGAGCGTGGAGTCCGAGGCGCTCGGCTGGTTCCCACCGGAGCGTCTGCCGCAGCCGCTGGCCGGCGGCACGGCCCGGCTCGTCACACCGGGCCTGGCGGCCTTCAGACGAGCTTCTCCGCACCCCGTCTCTTGAGTTCGTCCACGATCGACTTCACGTCCTGAGCGCGCTCGCGCGGGCATACCAGCAACGCGTCCTCGGTGTCGACCACGATCAGGTCGCGTACGCCGACGGCGGCCACCAGCCGACCGGCCTGCGGCGCCACCACCATGCCGCTGCTGTCGCGCAGCAGCACCTCGGTCTTGGCGTCGCTGGCCAGCACCACGTTGCCGTCCGGGTCCGCCGGCAGCACCTCGCCGAGGGTGTGGAAGTCACCCACGTCGTTCCACCGGAAGTCACCGGGCACGGTCGCCACCCGACCGGCCGCGGCCGCGCCCTCCATCACCGCGTAGTCCACCGAGATCTTCGTCAGCGTGGGCCAGACCGCACCGAGCACGTCGTCCTGTTCGTCGGAGTGCCACGCCGCTGCGATCGTGGTGACCCCGGCGTGCAGCTCGGGCTGCTGACGTGCCAGCTCGGCGAGAAACGCCGACACCCGCCAGACGAACATGCCGGCGTTCCAGAGGTAGTGGCCCGACCGCAGGTACGTCTCGGCGACCTCGGCGCTCGGCTTCTCCTTGAACTCGACCACCGGACGCATCGGGCCACCGTCGACGGGCTCGCCGGTCCGCAGGTATCCGTAGCCGGTCTCCGGCCGGGTCGGGGTGATCCCGACCGTCATCAGCAGCCCCTGCTCCGCGCCCCGGACCGCCTCGCGGACGGTGTCCACCCACCGCTGAGGATCGCCGATCAGATGGTCGGCGGCGAACGATCCCATGACGGCGTCCGGGTCGCGTACGGCGATCACCGCCGCGGCCAGCGCGATGGCGGCGCAGGAATCCCGTGGCGACGGTTCGACCAGGATGTTCTCCTCCGGCAGCCCGGTCAGCTGGCGGGCCACGGCCGCGGCGTGCGCGGCCCCGGTGACCACCATGGTGCGTTCGGGGGTGGTCAGCGGCCCCAGCCGCTCGACGGTCGCCTGCAACAACGACGCGGACGTGCCGGTGAACGGGTGCAGGAATTTGGGATGCCCGGCACGGGACAGCGGCCACAACCTTGTGCCGCTGCCACCGGCCGGAATGACGACATAGATCACCAGGACATCATGCCCGAACCGCCCGGACCGAGCGTCTCGGTTGCCGGCCTCAGGCCCGCGCCCTGGTCCACGCCGCGATGTGCACCTCGGCGCTGGACCCCCAGGTGAACTCCTTCGCCCGATCGAAACCGGCCTTGGCCAGCGACAACCGGCGTGGTTCGTCGTCGAGCAGCGCGGCCAGGTCGGCGGCGATCTGATCCGGATCCTCGCTGGTGTAGGCCACCGCGTCGCCACCGACCTCCGGCAGCGACAGCCGGGGCGTGGTGAGCACCGGGGCGGCGCACGCCATCGCCTCCAGGATGGGCAACCCGAACCCCTCGCCGTAGGAGGGGTACGCGGCCACCAGCGCCCCGCCGAGGAAGCCGGGCAGGTCGCCGTAGCGCAGGTAGCCGGGGCGCAGCAGCCGCAGGTGCGAGGGCACCTCGGCCACCGCGCGGTCGATGTCGTCGTCGTGGCCCTGTCCGCCGGCCACCACGAGTGCCGGCGGGTCCGGCCGCTCGGCGACCGCCCGGGCCCAGCCACGGATCAGGTTCGGCACGTTCTTACGCGGCTCCTTGGCGCCGAGGAACGCGACGTAACTGCTGCCGCCCAGCCCCAGGCGGGCCCGGACCCGGGCCTTCTCCTCGTCTCCGGGCGCGTGGAAGGCCTCGTGGTCCACCCCGTGGTAGGCCACGTCGATGCGGGTCGGGTCGGCGTCCAACAGGCGGATCAGTTCGTCGCGGGTCGCCTTGCTGGGCACGATCACCCGGTTCGCGCGCCGCAACGAGGTCTTGATCGCGCTACGGAAGAACGTCCGGCGGGACTTGTCGTAGTGCTCCGGCTCGGTGAAGAACGTCGCGTCGTGCACCGTCACGGTGACCGGACAGCCGGCCCGCAGCGGGCAGGTGTAGAAGGGCGAGTGCAGCACCTCCGCGCCGACCTGCTGGGCGAGCAGGGGCAGGCCGGTCTGCTCCCAGGCGAGCCGCGCCGGCCGGTGCGCCACCGCGGCCGGCGCCGGAATGATCTCCGCGCCGGGCAGCTTCCGCCGGTAACGCTCCAGGTCGGTGCGGAGGCTGACCACCACCAGGTCCACCGCCGATCCGCACACCTTGCCGAGGGCGCCGAGCAGGCCATCGACGTATCTACCGACGCCGCCGCGATCGGCGGGAACACTCGTGGCGTCGATGAGCACGCGGGGCGGGCGACCGGCGGTCACGGGGCGACTCCTTGCGGTGGCGGGACTGTGGGGAACGACACTCCGGCAAGCCTACGCCGGAGCCGGGCACGGACGCTGACTGCGACCCGACGGTACGCCGACTTGTCGCTGTCATCGAGTACGGCCGCCGGGCGCGTATCGTTCGCGCCGATGGCCGACAACATTGCCCGGGTACTCGCCGACGCGGTCGCGACCGACCCGAACCGCCCCATGCTGACCTGGTACGACGACGCCACCGGCGAGCGCACCGAGCTTTCCGGAGCGACGCTGGCGAACTGGGTGGCCAAGACGGCGAACCTGCTCGTCGACGAACTGGCCCTCGAGCCGGGCGGCACCGCGGCGGTGCTGCTGCCGCCGCACTGGCAGAGCGCCGCGGTGCTGCTCGGATGCTGGTCGGCCGGGCTGACGGTGCGTCCGGCCGGTCTGCCGGTCGCCGACCGGCCGGGCGAGGTGGACGTGCTGTTCGCCACCGTCGACGGCGTCGCCGAGGCCGACGCCTGGTCGGCGGCCGACCGATACGCGCTCGCGTTGCACCCGTTCGCGCTGCCGCTGCGGGAGGTGCCGGCGGGCTTCGCCGACTACGTCACCGAGGTACGCGCGCACGGCGACCACTTCACGGCGTACCCGCCCGGCGGCCCGGAGCACACCGCGCTGCGCGCCCGGGTCACCACCCGCGCCGCCGAACTCGGCATCTCCGCGGGCGACCGGCTCCTCGTGGACGTCGACCGCCGGCCGGACCCGCTCGACTGGCTGCTGGCCCCGCTCAGCGTCGGCGCCACCCTGGTGCTCTGCGCCCACCTTGACCGGGCCCGTCTGGCCGAACGCCAATCGACGGAACGCATCACCCACTCGCTGACCTGACCTGCCCGCCCAGTCCTGCCCTTACCGCCCGGACCCGCCCGCCGGGCCCGCCCGGCCCGGCCTGCCGGGACCGCCGGTCTACCCGGCCCGACCTGCCTTGCTGGCCCGCCCCCGCCCTATCCGGCCTTGACCGCCGTGCCCCGACCGCCGTGCCCTGACTCGACCGCCCCATGGCGAGGACGACGCTGCCCAGTGCCAGTGTTCGAACCAGCGAGTCGACCTTCACCCTCCGCGTCGCTCACTCACCGTTGCTACGCCAGCGCCGGGCTATATACCCCTTCCCGCCCTTTGCTCTGCTTCAACCTACGCACAACCGCCTAACCTGCAACGACGCAACGACGGTCCGGTGCCACTCACGCGTCGGACGCTACGAAAAGTAACTGTTGCGTGGGTTGAAGCAGAGCAAAGGACGGTGGAAGGTATTGGTTGGGCGAACTGCGACAGCACGCTGAGTAACGCAAGGTCTCAGCTCGTAGCTGCTTCTCGACGGAGGGAAGCTCGAGCTATGGCGACCAGCGCCCAGGCCGACACCGCCCGAGCCCGAGCCACACAGCCCGAGCCACAGCCCGGGCCGTCGCCGGCGGGGCGGTGCTGGAGGCTCGGGTCGAGGGGTCGGCGTCGAAGGTCGGGTCAGGTGGCGGGGCGGTCCGGGGTGCGCTGTCGGGCCAGGGTGGCGAAGGCGGTCAGGGAGTCCGGGTTGGCCAGGGCGCCCTTGGCCGCCGCCTGGTTGACCGGAGTCCCGGTGAGGATCTTCTTGACCGGCACCTCGAGCTTCTTCGCGGACAGGGTGCGTGGCACCGCGCGGACCTGGTGGATCTCGTCGGGTACGTGCCGGGGCGACAACGCGGTACGCAGCTCGCGGCAGATCGTCCGGCGTAACTCGTCGTCAAGGGTCACCCCCTCGGCGAGCACCACGAACAGCAGCAGCTCACCGGCGCCGCCCTCGTCGTCCTCCAGGTGCACCACCACCGAGTCGGCGACCTCGTCCAGCCCTTCCACGACGGAGTAGAACTCGGCGGTGCCGAGCCGTACGCCGCCCCGGTTGAGGGTGGCGTCGGAGCGGCCGGTGATGACACAACCGCCCCGGGAGTTGATGGTGATCCAGTCCCCGTGCCGCCACACCCCGGGATAGATGTCGAAGTACGCCTCCCGGTAGCGGGCTCCGTCCGGATCGTTCCAGAAACCCACCGGCATGCTCGGCATGGGTTCAGTGATCACCAGCTCGCCCAGTTCCCCGATGACGGGGGTGCCGTCCGGCGAGCGGGCCTCCACCTTCGCACCGAGGGCGCGGCAGGCGATCTCACCGGCGTGCACCGGCAGCAGCGGCACACCGCCGACGAAACCGGTGCAGACGTCGGTACCGCCGGAGAGCGACTGGAGCTGAAGGCCGTCGCCGATCGTGTCGTACACCCAGGTGAAGCCCTCGGCGGGCAGTGGCGCGCCGGTGGAGCCGAGGCCGCGCAGCGCGGAGAGGTCGGCGATCTCGCGCGGGACCAGCCCGGCCTTGCGGCAGGCCAGCAGGAACGGCGCCGAGGTGCCGAAGTACGTGGTGCCGGTCTGCTCCGCCAGCCGCCACAGGGCGCCCAGGTCGGGATGGCCGGGGTTGCCGTCGAACAGCACGATGGCCGCGCCCACCGCCGGCCCGGAGACCAGGAAGTTCCACATCATCCAGCCGGTGGTGGTGAACCAGAAGAACCGGTCCGCCGGGCCGAGGTCGTGGTGCAGGGCGAGCATCTTCAGGTGCTCCAGCAGGATGCCGCCGTGTCCGTGCACGATCGGCTTGGGCAGCCCGGTGGTGCCGGAGGAGTAGAGCACGTAAAGCGGGTGGTCGAACGGCACCGGGGTGAAGGCCAGCGGTTCGTCGGTCTCGACCGCCAACTCCGCCCAGGCGAGTGCGTCCGCAGCCGGCGAACCGTCGGGGTCGAGGTAGGGGATCGACACGGTGTGCCGCAGCGACGGCAGCGCGGCCCGGATCGCGGCCACCTCGGCGCGCCGGTCGACCGGCTTGTCGCCGTAGCGGTAGCCGTCCACGGCGACCAGGACCTTCGGCTCGATCTGCTGCCACCGGTCGGTCACGCTGCGGGTGCCGAATTCCGGCGCGCAGGACGAGAAGACGGCACCGAGGCTCGCGGTCGCCAGCATCAGCACGTACGTCTCGGGGATGTTCGGCGCGTACCCGGCCACCCGGTCGCCGGTGGTGACGCCGAGCCGGCGCAGTCCGGCGGCGACCCGGCGGACCTGCTCGCGCAACTGCCCGGCAGTCAGGGTGACCGGCGGCCGGGTCTGCCCGTGCGCCACGACCACGGGCTCGTCCTCGGCCCGGCCCGGCATCCGCAGCACGTTCTCGGCGTAGTTGAGGGTGGCGCCGGGGAACCACCGGGTGCCCGGCATGTCCCGGTCGGTCAGGGTGGCGGTCGGCGGGGTGTGCGCGACGACACCGAAGTGGTCCCAGATCGACCGCCAGAAGGCGTCCAGGTCGGTGACCGACCATCGCCACAGCGCGTCGTAGTCGGCGAACGTCAACCCCCGGTGCTCGGCGAGCCAACGCAGATAAGCCCCGATCCGGGACCGCTGGAGCACGTCCGCCGGTGGCGTCCACAGCACGTCCGTCACTGGTCCACTCCTCCCCTGGCCCGGCACGACGCTGTGCGGTGGGCCGTGGCGCCATCTTGCCCTACCTCGAAGCGCCATTGTCCGCACCCGACCCGCGCAGGCGCATGTGCCCGCCCCACACCCCCTGGACCCGACCAGTGTGGCCGGGACGCAGGAAGCGCCGTCGGCGGCCGGAGCGGTCAGGGTTCGCTACGGGCCGCCTGGATGGCCTGGCGGCGGGCCAGCCGGTGGGCGCGGCGGATCTCCGCCTCACGCCAGCGCCGCTCGTCCTCCGGCGTCTCCGGCAACACCGGACGCACCGGCCGGGGCGCGCCACCCACCTCGACCCCGACGAAGACGAGGTACGCGGTGGCCACCCGCACCGGCGCCTCGTCGGCCGAGTCCCAGCGCTCGGCCATCACCCGGACGCCGACCTCCATCGAGGTCTGCCCGGTCCAGTTCACCTGGGCGTACGCGTGCACCAGGTCGCCCACCCGGACCGCCTCCGAGAAGACGATCTCGTCGATCGCGGCGGTCACCGCCGTGCCACCGCTGTGCCGCGCCGCCGCCGCGCCGGCCACGTCGTCGATGAACTTCATCAGCACCCCGCCGTGCACCGTTCCGTACAGGTTCACATCCACCGCGGTCATGATCCGGCTGAGGGTTACCCGGGAGTACGAGGTCGGCTTGCCCGGCAGGGCGGTGGCGGGGTGCTCGGTCATGTCGGAAACGGTACGGTGCGCGGATGCGACATCTGTGGAGCTTCCTCGCAGGGCTGGTGGTGGTGCCGGTCACCTGGGTGCTGGTCACCCTCGGTCAGGACGGGTCGGCCGACACCGTCAACCGGTGGGTGGAGATCGGCACCGCCAACACGGCGAATCTCATCGAACCGGCCGTGTACCTCGCTGTCGGTGGCATCGTGCTGGGCCTGCTCGGCACGCTACGCATCTCACCGCTCGGTCCGCTGGTGGCCGGCCTGCTGCTGGTCACCCCGTACGTCGGACTGTTCGTCTCGCCCTTCCGGGTACGCGAGCGCATCCCGTCCGACTGGAGGTTTCTCGGCGACCCGCTGCCGCTGGGGCTGCCGGTGGAGAACGGCACGCTCTTCCTGATCGGCGTGCTGCTGCTGATCGCGACGTTCAGCGGGCAACGGTGGCGGCGTTGGCCGGTCGCGGCGCCGCAGCCGGAGTCGGGCACCCCCGACGCGCCGGCGCCGGACCAGACGTTGACCGACTGGTCACCAGGCCCGTCGGCGGAACGGGACACCGCGCCGCTGAGCCTGGGCTACCCGGACCCGGACCCGACACCGACCGAGCCGCTGCCCCGGCGGACCGGAGGTGGGTCGCCCTGGTCGGCACCGCCGGGCAACCTGCCCCGACGCGACGACGCCACCAGCTGACCCGACAGATACGGGTCGGCACCTCCGCCCGGCACCCGCGCGGGCGGAGGTGCCGACAGCCGTCGTCGGAGTGTCAGTCCTTGAGCAACTGCCGGGCCATGACGATGCGCTGCACCTGGTTCGTGCCCTCGTAGATCTGGGTGATCTTGGCGTCCCGCATCATCCGCTCGACGGGGTAGTCACGGGTGTAGCCGTAGCCGCCGAGCAACTGCACCGCGTCGGTGGTGATCTCCATCGCGGCGTCCGAGGCGAAGCACTTGGCCGCCGCGCCGAAGTAGGTCAGATCGGCGTCGCCGCGCTCGGACCGGCCGGCCGCCGCGTACGTCAATTGCCGGGCCGCCTCCAGCTTCATGCCCATGTCGGCGAGCATGAACTGCACGCCCTGGAACTCGGCGACCGCCCTGCCGAACTGCTTGCGCTCGGCGACGTACCCCTTGGCGTAGTCGAGCGCACCCTGCGCGATGCCCACCGCCTGCGCGGCGATGGTGACCCGGGTGTGGTCCAGGGTCTTCATGGCGGTGGCGAAGCCGGTGCCCTCGGCACCGATCATCCGGTCCGCCGGGATCCGGACGTTGTCCAGGTAGACCTCGCGGGTCGGCGACCCCTTGATGCCCAACTTCTTCTCCGGCGCGCCGAAGCTGACCCCCGGATCCGACTTCTCGACCACGAAGGCGGAGATGCCCCGGGACCGGGCGGTGGGGTCGGTCGTCGCGAAAACGGTGTAGAACTCCGAGACACCGGCGTTGGTGATCCAACGCTTCACCCCGTTGAGCACCCAGTGGTCGCCGTCACGTACCGCCCGGGTGGTCATCGCCGCCGCGTCGCTGCCGGCCTCCGGCTCGGAGAGGCAGTACGAGAACATCGCCTCGCCGGCGGCGACCGGCGTCAGGTAGCGGCGCTTGAGATCGTCGGATCCGGCCAGCAGCAGCGGCATCGTGCCCAGCTTGTTCACCGCCGGGATCAACGAGGAGGAGGCGCAGGCCCGGGCGACCTCCTCGATCACGATCGCCGTGGCCAGCGCGTCCGCACCCGCCCCGCCGTACTCGACCGGGATGTGCGGTGCGTGGAAGTCGGCGGCACGTAGCGCGTCGTACGACGCCTTCGGGAACTCACCGGTCTCGTCCGCCTCGGCGGCGTGCGGAGCCACCTTCGCCGCACAGACCTCACGGACCGCTTCCCGGATCGCCTCGTGCTCCTCCGGCAGGCGGTACGCGTCGAACGACTGCTCTGCGGCCATGTCGGCCCCTCCCCTTCACCGCTATCATGCGCAGTCTGTAACGTCGGCTGGACGCCCACCACGCAGACTGAAGGATAACGACCACAGTTCAGGTGATGTTACCGGCGCGTAGGCTGGGCCATGACGAAGCTCTGACGCCGCTCGGCGATGATGGACCCAGCAGACGACCCACCCCTGCGGTGCCCACCCTGGCGCCGTGGCGGAACGCGACGCAGCCACGCGGCGCCAGTGCGAGCGGAGAGACAGGCGTGACCATCCCGTACCCGAACACCCAGCCGGTGCCCGCCATCGCGGCGGTCACACCCCCCTCGGGTGCCTCCCGGCCCCGGGTGACCTTCCTGGGCACCGGCTACCTTGGCGCGACCTATGCCATCTGTTACGCCGAACTCGGCTACGAGGTGCTCGGCTTCGACGTCGACGCGGACAAGATCGCGAAGCTGAACGCGGGCGAGGTGCCGATCCACGAGCCCGGGCTCGACGAACTGCTGCGGCGCAACCTCGCCGCCGGCCGGCTGCGCTTCAGCACCGACATCGCCGAGACCGCCGACTTCGGTGACGTGCACTTCATCTGCGTCGGCACCCCGCAGCGGGCCGATGGGATGGGCGCCGACCTGTCGTACGTCGAGGCGTCGGTCACCGGCCTGGCCCAGCACCTGACCCGCAAGGCGCTGATCGTCGGCAAGTCCACCGTCCCGGTCGGCACCGCCGAGTGGGTGGAGCAGCTCGTCGGCAAGCACAGCCCGGCCGACCTCGGCGTCGAGGTCGCCTGGAGCCCCGAGTTCCTCCAGGAGGGCTTCGCCGTCGACGACGTGCTGCGCCCCAACCGCATCGTCGTCGGGGTCAAGAGCGAGTGGGCCAACGGCATGCTCTACGCCGCCCACAAGGGCGTGTTCGATCTCGCCGCCACCGAGGACCGGGAAGTACCGCTGGTCGTCACCGACTTCGCCACCGCCGAACTGGTCAAGGTCGCCGCGAACGCCTTCCTGGCCACCAAGATCTCCTTCATCAACGCGATGGCCGAGGTCTGCGAGGCCTCCGGCGGCGACGTGACCCAGCTCGCCAAGGCCATCGGCTACGACCCGCGCATCGGCAACCGCTTCCTCCAGGCCGGCCTCGGCTTCGGTGGCGCCTGCCTGCCCAAGGACATCCGCGCCTTCCAGGCCCGGGCGCAGGAGCTCGGAGCCGGCGAAGCCCTCCGCTTCCTGCACGAGGTCGACCTGATCAATTTGCGTCGCCGTACCCGCGTCCTGAACCTCGCCGCCGACCTGCTCGGCCGCCGCTCCGGCCCCGCCGGCCCCGACCTGTCCGGCACCCGCGTCGCCGTGCTCGGCGCCACCTTCAAACCCAACACCGACGACGTACGCGACGCCCCCGCCCTGGCCGTCGCCGCCCTGTTGCACAAGGCCGGCGCCGATGTCCACGTCTACGACCCCGAGGGCATGGAGAACGCCCGCCGCGCGGTGCCGGAACTCACCTACGAACCCGACATCAGCACTGCGGTCACCGACGCCGACCTGGTCTGCGTCCTCACCGAATGGGCCGACTTCCGCAACGCCGACCCCGGCCTCCTCGGCGACCTCGTCGCCGGCCGCCGCATCGTCGACGCCCGCAACTGCCTCGACCCGGCACTGTGGACCCAGGCCGGCTGGGAGTACCGGGGCATGGGGCGTCCGTGATCCCACCGTGTGGTGATGTTGGCGGTTGACCCGCCGACAACTGTCGAATTCCCGGCCCGCTTTGGGCATGCTGCGACAGTGGGATTCCACAGTGCGGGTGGAGGGGTGTCGTGGCGAGCTTTCAGTGCCCTTCGTGCGGCCGGGAGATCAAACCGGCGGTTCGCTGCCCGCACTGCGGTGCGCACCAGCCACAATGGGCCGAGCACCTGGCGGAGATCGAACGATCCATCGCGGAGTTGAAGGCCCGCGAGGCCGCCATCGCCCGCGAACAACGGCAGCTCGCCGCGAAGATGCAGGCCGCGCTCTTCCAGCGGGACATCCTCTCGCACGCCGGCAGCCAGGGGGACGAGCGCATCCGGCAGGCCACCCGCCCCCGGCGCGTACTCCGTCGCCGGCCACCGCGACGCTCCGCCTCCGCGGATGCCTCGCCGCCCCGCGACGGCGCGCCCCCGCCGCCCCGGGTACCCCGGCAGGGCGCCGCCGGCACCCAGGGGCCACCGCCACCGACCGAACCGGTCTGGCTGGACGCCGACGATCCTGAGCATCCGCCCGAGGCCTCCTCCCGGGAGGTCCAGAACATCCCGCTCGGTCTCGGCGCGCTGCTGCTCGGCGTCGCCGCCGTGGTGTTCGCCGTGGTCGCCACCAGCTCGATGGACGCGCTGGCCCGGCTGGGCATTCTGCTGCTCGCGACGGTGCTCATGCTGCTCGCCCCGCCGGTGCTGGTCCGGCGTGGGCTGACCTCCACGGCCGAGACCATCGCCGCCGTGGGTCTGCTCCTGGTGCCCCTCGCCGGGTACGCGTTGTGGGCCGTGGACCGGATCGGCAACGGCGGCGCCTCCGGTGCCGTCTTCGCCGGTGTGATCTTCGCGGTCACCGCTGCCGTCTCGGTCGGCTACGCCGGTTGGACCAGGCTGCGCGCACCCCGGTTCGCCAGCGTGCTGGCCGCCCAGCCGGTGGTGCCACTGCTCGCGTACGACCGGATCACCGGTCCGGCGGGCTGGGCGCTGGCGCTGACCGTGGTGGCGCTGCTCGATCTGTGGCTGGCCCGCTCACCGGTCACCGTGGAGCAGCCGGTCACCGACGGCCCGGCCGGCTCCGGCCGGTCGGGTGCCCCCCGGCAGCGGTCGGCCGAACAGAGCCAGGTTGACGGTAGGCCGGAGGCGGCGCCGGAGGAGAGCGGCGAACTGCTGGATCCCGTCGGCGGCAGCGTGACTGCGCCGACCCGACCGGTGCCGGGGTTGCGGGAACTGACCTGGGTGCTGCACGGGGTGGCGGTCGCCGTCGCCCTGGCGTACGCGGTGACCGCCCTGCTGCGGAGCACCACCGTGCCGGGCGCGACCGGCGCGGGCCTGGTGCTGCTCCTCGCCGCCGCCGTCTGCCTGGCCGGGACGCTCGTGCTCCGCCGTCCGCCCCTACCCGACCTGGGCGCGGGCGTGTTCACCCTCGCCGTCATCGGTGCCCTCGGGCGGATCGCCTCGGTGGCGCTCCCCGGCCGAGCCCTGCTGTTGATCGCCCTGGTGATCACGGTCACCGGTCTCGCGGTCCGGGCGGTACCCGAGTCCGCCCGCCGGGGACCACAACTCGCCTCCGCGGTGGCGCTCACGGTCAGCGGGGTGGTGGTCGCCGGCAGTGCGCTGCGTGCCGGCATCGCCCCGATCGAGGCGGCGCTGCCGGCCTGGGCGGCGGACCTCGACCGGTATCCGGGCGAACTGGCCGCCGCCGTGGGACCGGCCGCCTGGCAGCTCGCGGCCAGCGCCTTCCTGCTGACCGTGGCCGCGGTGCTGGCCCTACCGTCGGAGATCCGCCGTGAGTTCGCGGTGACCGGTGCCGCGCTCACCGCGCTGGCCGTACCGGCCTCCTTCGGGCTGGCCTGGACGTACGCGCCGTGGCCGATGGTGCTGACCGCGATCGGCATCGGGGCGGCCGGCCTCTCCGCCCGTACTCCCCGCGCCGCGTTGGCGCACGCGGTAGCCGCCGCCACGGTCGGGCTGGCCGGTGCCGGCGCGGCCCTCGCCCGGCCGGCGTTGACCGCCGCCGTGCTGCTCACCCTCGTCGTGGCCGGCACGCTGATCGCCGCCGCTCCCCGGATCCGGCTCGCCCCGGCGGCGGCGGACACCGTCTCGGCCTGGGCCGCCGGAGGTGCCGCCTTCGCGCTGCCCGGAGCGGTGGCCGCCTTCGTGGCGGCGACCCTGCCGGTGGATGACACGCCGACCCCGGCGAGCCTGCGCGAGGCGACCGTGCCGGTGCTCGCGGCGAGCTTCCTCGCCGTGTGTGTCACGCTCGGTTACGCCGCCCTCGTACAGGTGTCGCAGCGCCAGATCCCGGTCCCGCTGTCGGTGGGCACCGGCCTGGGCGCGTTGCTGGTCGCCGCGGCCGGATTCGGCGCACCGGGGGCCACCGTGGCGGATGCCTGGGTCGGCGCGCTGCTGCTGGTCGCCGCGGTACTCCTCTTCCTGGCTCCCTCGATCGACACCGGCCGCCGTTCCGATCTCACCCTCGACGGCTCCGACCTGGCGACCGCCGCGGTGACCGCCGCGCTGGTCGCCACCCTGCTGCGGATCGGCACGGTGCTGGCGCCGAGCGGGCAGCTCGCCGTCGCCGCCGCGCTGGTCCTGGTCGTCGCCGTGGCGGCCCGGGCGATGCCCGAGGAGTGGCGTCGTGGGCCGGTGCTCGGCCTCACCATCGGCGGCGTGCTGATCGGGCTGTTGGCAGGCTGGATGGCGCTGCGCGGTGGCGTCGGTGTGCTGGCCACTCCCGGCCCGATCTGGGACGGTGACCTCAGCGGTTGGCCGGCCGCGCCCACCGGCGGCACGACCTGGCAGGGCCCGATCGCCCTGGTGCTGCTCGCAATCGCGGCGGGGATTCTGCTGCCGCCACCCTGGCGCTACGACGTGGCGGGCGTGGCGGTGGTGCTCGCCACCATCGGCGCTCCCGCCGCGTTCGATCTCGCCTGGTGGTCGCCGGTCCTGATCGGCGGCATGGTCGCCACCATCTTCGGGATGGCCGCGGTCGCCACGATCGATCCCCGGGCCGCGCTGTCCCGCATCACGGTGGCCGGGGTGGTCGCGTTGCACGCGGCCGGCGCCGGCCTGGTACGGCCGTGGACGACCGCGCTGGCCCTGGGCAGCATCGTGCTGATCGGCGCGGTGGTGGCCGCGCTGGCCCGCAACCTGGCCGAGCCGCTCGTCGAGGACATCGAGGCGGAGGGCATGCCGCCGCACCTGGCGCAGATCGGTGGTGCGGGTTTGGGCGCGGCACTGTTGGCGTTGCCGGGTGCCGTCGCCGCCCTCGCCGTCGAGTTCGGCCACGCCCCGCAGGTGGTGCTCACCGCCGGCCTGGCCGCATCCAGTCTCGGCCTGGCCGCGGTGGCGGCGGCCCGTCGGCAGGTTCCCCAGTACCTGCCCTGGGCCAGCGCCGGGGTGGTCGGCGGAGCGAGCGTGACCGCGCTCGCCGCCGTCCCGATCGCCGTGCCCGTCGGTGTCTACGCCGCTGCGGCGGCACTGCTCGGTGTGCTCGCCGAACTGGTACGCGGGGCGACCGAGCCGCCGGCCGGCGCGGCCCAACCGGTGCGCCGCTGGACCGTGCTGCTGGACGGGGCGCTGCGCCGACTGCCCGACGACAACCGACGCCGGTGGCGGGTGAGCCCGGCCGCCGGTGCGCTGGCCGCCGCCGCCGTGCCGACCGTCCTGGCCCTGGTCTCCATCGCACCAGCGCTGATCGCGGCCCTCGTCGATCCGCATCGCACCGTCGGCCGGATCTGGCAGGGACCACCGGCGGTCCTGCTCGACCCGCCGCCGGCAGCGGTCAACCCGACCCATGTGCTCACCGCGTTGCTGCTCACCGCGACGGCGGCCCTGGCCGCGACCGGGTTCAGTGGCGGCCGCCGGTCCCGGGCCGTGCCGGTGGTGCTGCCCGGCGCCGCCGTCACGCTGCTCATCGCCCCGATCGCGCTGGGTGGCGGCTGGCCGACGAGCACCCTGTCGGCGCTGGCGGTGTTCACCATCTCGATGCTGGGGCTGGCGCTGACGCCGCCGCCGGCTCTGGTCGAACGGGCCCGCTCGTTGCGACTGGCCCGGGTGCTGGTCTTCCTGATCGGGCTGGCGGCGGGCGGGGCCGGGCTCGCCGGCAGCCTCGCCACCCGGGAGCTGACCCTGTTCACGCTCGGTGGTGCGGTCGGGGTCGGGCTGGTGGCCGCCCTCTACGGCCTCACCTCCCGGGCCCGGCTGCTCGGCTGGCTGTTCGCCTCGCTGATGGCGCAACTGTTCGTGCTCACCGCCGGTCTGGTGGCCGGGCTCGCCCCGGTCTGGTCGGCGTTCGGGGTGCTGGCGGTCGGCGCGGCGTTGCAGGTCTTCTCCGCCACTCTGCCCCGGCTGCGCCGTCCGGAGGCACGTCGCGAGGCGGCGACCGTGGAGTGGAGCGGCCACGCCGCCGCGCTGATCGCACTGGCGCTGGCGTTCGACTCGCCTCGGCACATCGCCGCACTGCTCGCCGCCTGGGGTGCGGTCCTCGGTCTCGCGGCGACCCGGCCGGGCCGCCGGCCGGCGGAGCGACGGGTCCTGTTCTGGGCGGTGGTGCTCTGCGAGATCACCGCCTGGTGGATCCTGATGCGGGTCGCCGAGGTGGCCCTGCCCGAGGCGTACACGCTGCCGTTCGCCGCGCTGGCTCTGCTGGTCGGAGTGCTCGAGCTACGGCAGCGCACCGACCTGAGCAGCTGGGTGGCGTACGGACCGGCGCTGCTCGCCGCCTTCGTGCCGACCCTGGCGATCGTGCTGGCCACCGATTCGAGCACCATGCGCCAGGTGCTGCTGCTCCTCGGCGCAGTCGCGGTGCTGGTCTTCGGCTCGATGACCCAGCAGCAGGCACCGGTCATCGTCGGTGCGGTGGTCACCGCCATCGCGGCGGTGCACGCGCTGTTCAGCCTCGGACCGTGGCTGGCGCTGATCCCGGTCGGCTTCCTGCTGCTGATCCTCGGCGCCAGCAACGAACGCCGACGCCGCGCCCAGGAACGCCTGCAAACGGCGCTACGCGGCATGCGCTGAGTGTGGCGTCAAGCCAGGGAGGCGCGGAGTGCGGCGTCCTTCTCGGCGACCAACTGCTCCAGGTCGGCCTGGTAGGCCGACATCCGGTCGAGCAGGGCGCGGTCGGCGGCGGCGAGGATGCGGACGGCGAGCAGCCCGGCGTTGCGGGCGTTGCCGATGGACACGGTCGCCACCGGCACACCGGCCGGCATCTGCACGATCGACAACAGCGAGTCCATGCCGTCGAGGTGCTTCAACGGCACCGGTACGCCGATCACCGGCAGCGGGGTCACCGAGGCGACCATGCCGGGCAGCGCCGCCGCGCCACCGGCCCCGGCGATGATCACTTTGAGTCCCCGATCGGCGGCGGCCCGACCATAGTCGATCATTTTGACCGGGGTGCGGTGCGCCGAGACCACCTCGACCTCGTACGGCACCTCGAATTCGGCGAGCACGTCGGCGGCGGCCCGCATCGTCGGCCAGTCCGAGTCGCTCCCCATGATCACACCGACCGTGCTCATGCCGCTTGTTCCTCCGGTGTTCCGTCCCGCAGCCAGCGGGCGGCCCGGGCAGCCCGGGCGCGTACCTCGTCCAGATCGTCACCGAGCACGGTGACGTGCCCGATCTTGCGGCCGGGGCGCACCTGCTTGCCGTACAGGTGGACCCGGGCGGTCGGCTCGGCGGCGAAGAGGTGGTGCAACCGCTCGTCGATCGACATGCCGCCGGGCTGGCCACCGAGCACGTTCGCCATCACCACCACCGGGGCGGTCAATGAGGTGTCGCCCATCGGATAGTCCAGCACCGCGCGCAGGTGCTGCTCGAACTGTGACGTCCGGGCGCCCTCGATGGTCCAGTGCCCCGAGTTGTGCGGGCGCATCGCCAGCTCGTTGACCACGAGCCGGCTACCGCCCGGCACCGTCGGGTCGACCATCTCGAACAGCTCCACGGCCAGCAGGCCCACCACGCCGAGCGCGGTGGCCAGGTCGATGGCGAGTTGCTGGGCGGCGACCGCCAGTTCCTCGGCCAGGCCGGGCGCCGGGGCCAGCACCTCGACGCAGATGCCGTCGCGTTGCACGGTCTCGACGACGGGATAGACCGCGACCTGCCCGAACGGTGAGCGCGCCACCTGCACGGCCAGCTCCCGGCGCAGCGGCACCCGCTCCTCGACGATCAGCTTGGTGCCGCCGGTGAGCAGCGTCTCCGCCAACTCGCTCGCGGACGCCGGGTCGGTGGCCGGCCACACGCCCCGCCCGTCGTACCCACCACGGGCGGCCTTGAGCACGACCGGCCAGCCGACCTCGTCGCCGAAGGTGACCAGCTCCGCGGGGGATCCGACCGGTCGCCAGCGCGGGTTCGGTGCGCCCAGGGTGGCGAGCCGTTCCCGCATGACCTGCTTGTCCTGGGCATGCACCAGGGCGTCCGCGGGCGGGAACAGCTTCACGCCCTCGCCGGTCAGCGTGCGGATGTGTTCGGTCGGGACGTGCTCGTGGTCGAAGGTGACCACCTCGCAGCCCTTGGCGAAGGTACGCAGCGCGACGAGGTCGGTGTGGTCGCCGTACTGGACGTCGGCGGCGACCAGCGCCGCCCCGTCGTCCGGGGTGAGCGCGAGCACACGCAGCGACTGGCCGAGGGAGATCGCAGCCTGGTGGGTCATCCGGGCCAGTTGGCCGCCACCCACCATGCCGACAACGGGCAGACCGGTACGGGAATCCATAGCGGCGTCAGCCTAACCGGGCCGGTCCCGGCACCGGCCGGCGGATCCGGCTCGACGCAACTGTCCCACCAGCTCCTCGACGCCGGTCACCGGTCGCTGGCAGACGAAGCCCCGACAGACGTACGCGGTGGCCCGCCCGTCGACCAGCGGACGGTCGGCCAGCAGCGGTGTCCCGGGCCGGTCCGGGGGGCCCGCCACGATCACCGCGCCGGGTGGGGCGTGCCGGTAAGCCGCCGCCACCAGCGGGTCACCCGCCGGATCCTCGGTCGCCACCGCGATCTCGTACGGCCCGGAGAGCAGCGCCTCGCCCACGGTCGCCGCGTAACCGGTGAAGCGGGCGTGCCGCCCGACGATCGGCGCGACGGTGGACAGGGCCGTCTCGGCGGCCTCGCGGTAGCGGTTCTCCCCGGTCAACGCCGCGTACGCGACGAGGGCGGCGACGATCGCGGACCGACCCGAGGGGGTGGCGTTGTCGGTCGGGTCGGCGGGCCGGGCGACCAACTGCTCCGCGTCGTCGGCGGTGTCGTGGAACGCTCCGCCGGGCGCGGCGAAGTGGGCCAGCGCCGCGTCGATGAGCTGACCGGCCAGGTCCAGCCACCGCCCCTCGCCGGTGACCTGGTGCATGGCGCAGAACGCCTCGGCCACACAGCCGTAGTCCTCCAGCACTCCGGCCGGATCGCCGACCCGGCCGTCGCGGGAGGCGCGGCGCAGCCGCCCGTCGACGACGTGCACCCGGGCGAGGTGCTCGGCGGCGTCCCGCATCGCCCCGTCGGCCACGATCGTGACCCCCTCCAACAGGTTCGCCTCGCCCTCGGTGCCGAGCCGGCCGGTGGTCTCGACCAGCCGGACGAACTCCGCCAACGCGGTGATCGCCAACCCGTTCCAGGCGGCCACCACCTTGTCGTCCCGCGCCGGCTGGGGTCGGGCGTCCCGGGCGGCCAGCAGTCGGCGGACCACCACCTGCCAGCGTTCCCGTACCGTCGGATCCGCGTCGTCGACGTCGCGCGCCAGCCGCAGCACGCTCGTACCGTGCTCGAAGCTGCCGGCATCGGTCACCGCGAACAGGTCGGCGGCCCACCGGCCGTCCTCCTCGCCCAGCACCTCGACCAGTTGGGCCGGCGTCCAGACGTAGGTCAGCCCCTCGACCCCCTCGGTGTCCGCGTCCAGCGCGGAGGCGAAGCCCTGCCCGGGCCGGTGCAGCTCGTCGGCGAGGAACCGGGCGGTGTCCCGGGCCACCCGCAGCGCCAGCGCGTCGCCGGTGAGTCGCCACAGCTGGGTGTAGACCCGCAGCAGCAGCGCGTTGTCGTAGAGCATCTTCTCGAAGTGCGGCACGGTCCAGTGCCCGTCCACCGAGTACCGGGCGAAGCCGCCGGCGAGCTGGTCGTGGAGGCCGCCACGGGCCATCGCCTCGCAGGTGTGCCGGACGATCTCCAGGCTCCGCGCCGAGCCGGTGCGTTGGTGATGGCGCAGCAGGAAGAGCAGGTTCATGTGCGGCGGGAACTTCGGCGCCCCACCGAAACCGCCGTTGACCTCGTCGTACTCGCTGGCCAACTGGTCGGCGGCGGCGTCGAGCAGCTCGGCGGTGAGCGGGGCGGTGGGGCCGCCGACGGCCTGGGCGCCGCCGATCGCCTCCACCACGGCGGCGCCCTGGCGCAGCACGGCCTCACGCTGGTCGCGCCACGCGGTGCCGACCGACTCCAGCAGCCGGACGAAGTTCGGCCGGGGAAAGTACGTGCCGCAGAAGAACGGGGTGCCGTCCGGCGTGGCGAAGACGGTCATCGGCCAGCCGCCCTGACCGGTCATCGCCTGCGTCGCGGTCATGTAGACCGCGTCGACGTCGGGCCGCTCCTCGCGGTCCACCTTGATCGAGACGAAACCCTCGTTCAGCAGCTTGCCGACCGCCTCGTCCTCGAACGACTCGTGCGCCATCACGTGGCACCAGTGGCAGGCCGAGTAGCCGACCGAGATCAGCACCGGCACCTCCCGCCGTTTCGCCTCGGCGAACGCCTCGTCGCACCAGGGCCACCAGTCCACCGGGTTGTCGGCGTGCTGGAGCAGGTACGGGCTGGTGGCGTCCGCGAGTCGATTCACCCGACGACCATATCCAGCCGGGCACCCGGTTGCCGGTCGGACGTCAGGAGGCGCCGTCGGCGCGGAGGGGGAGGACGTTCGTGGGGGCGCTGTCGCGTAGGGAGCCGAGGACGGCGGCGATCTTGTCGGCGGGCATCGGCTTGAAGAAGTGGTAGCCCTGGGCGGCGGTGCAGCCCAGCTCCGCCAGCGCGGACCGCTGCGCGGCCGTCTCCACCCCTTCGGCCACCACCCGCAGGCCCAACTGGTGGGCCAGACCGACGGTACTGCGCACGATGGCCGCCGCCTGGGGTGAATCCGCCATCTGCAGGACGAAGGAGCGGTCCACCTTCAGCTCGTCCACAGTGACCCGGGTCAGGAACGCCAGCGACGAGAAGCCGGTACCGAAGTCGTCCACCGCCAACTGCACGCCCATCGACCGCAACGTGGTGAGCACCTGGTCGATGACCTCCAGGTCGCTCATCACCACCGTCTCGGTGATCTCCAGGACCAGCCGGTCCGCCGGCACCTGGTGCCGACGCAGCGCCTCCGCGATCTCCGCCGGCAACCTCGGATCCAACAGGCTGCGAGCGGAGAGGTTCACCGAGATCGGGACGTCCAGACCCTCCCGGGCCCAGTCGGCGGCCACGGCGAGCGCCTTGTCGAGCACGTAGCGGGTGAAGGCACCGAGCTGCTCGCTGTTCTCCACCGGCCGGATGAAGTCGGCGGGCCCCAACCAGCCCCGCCTCGGGTGCCGCCAACGAATCAGCGCCTCCACACCGGTCGGTGCCCCGGTGACCAGGTCCACGGCCGGCTGCAACACCAGCACCAGCTGGTCGTCGGACTGCAACGCCTCCCGCAGCTCGGCGAGCAGGGCCAGCTGGTCGGTGCTGGCCGCGTCGCGTGCAGTGTCGTACGCGGCCACGCTGACACCACCCGACTTGGCCTGGTACATCGCGATGTCGGCCCGGCGCAGCAGTTCGGTCAGATCGGCGGTGCCGGCCGGGGCCACCACCACCCCGACGGAGACCTCGACGGACATCCGCACCCCGGCCACCTCGGTGGGGGCGGCCAGCCGCTCGGCGATGTCCCGGGCCTGACGCAGCGCGTACGCCATGGGCGCGGCGCGGTCGCCGACCAGCGGGACCGAACTCAGCAGCAGGGCGAACTCGTCGCCACCGAGGCGCGCCAGCAGGTCACCGGAGCGGGCCAGGGCACCCAGCCGGTTGGCGGTCAACCGCAGCAGTTGGTCACCGGCGGCGTGCCCGAGAGTGTCGTTGACCTCCTTGAACTGGTCGATGTCCAGCAGCAGCAGGGCGACCGGGTGGTCATGGGCCAGCTGCCGCAACGCCTGGTCGCCCTTGCCGAGCATCGCCGCCCGGTTGGCCAGGCCGGTCAGCGGGTCGTGCACCGCCTCGTACGAGGAGCGGGCCGTGACCAGGCGCAACTCCCGGTGGGTGGCGGCATCGTGCAACGCCGAGGCGAGGGCGTCGGCGAAGGCGGCGTGAGCGTCGCGTTCCCGACCGGTGGCCGGCGCCGTACTGGGAAAGCGCACCCGCAAGCGGCCCACTCGGGTATCGCCGACCGACAGGTCGCGGACCAGTTCCCCCGGTTCGGGCTCGTCGCCGCCGGGCGGAGCGATCTCCCGGTCGACCACCTGACCACCCGGGTCGCCCCGGTAGCGACGCCACCGACCGTCCCGCCGGGCCACCTCCACGTCGACCAGGTCCGCCTCGAACAGCGTCAGCGCTCCGGTGACGCCCGCCGTGGCGACACCTCGCTCGTCGAGCTGGTTCAGCGCCTTCGTGGCCTCGGCGAGCGATCGCCAAGTACGCCGATCGCGGTCCTCCCGCAACCGTTGCCGGTAGGTCTGCTGCAGCAGCCACAGCGGAGCGGGCAGCAACAGGAGCCAGCGTGGGTCGATCTCGATCAGCACCACCACCAGCACGCCGACCACCAGGTTGCCGACGAACATCAGCAGCTTGCCGCGCAGTGCGGCGAGCAGCGGGCGCCCGATCGGGATGCCGTGCCGCAGCGCCAGCATCACCCCGCCCAGCCAGGCGCTGGCGAGTAGATAGGCGAGGGCGCCGGCGGCCACCGCGAGCGCCAGCGCCGGGGTCGGACCAGCGAGCGTCGGCTGGCCCAGGGCGGTGGTGACCGCGACCGCCAGCGCGGTAGCGGCGGTGTGTGCGCTCGCGATTCGGATGACGTCCCAGGTGGCGCGTCCCTCGTCCACCAACGAGAGGGCCGTCCAGGCGAGCGCGACGCCGAGCAGCGCGGCCCCGGGCAGCCAGCCGGGTGGTACCAGGTAGAGGCAGACGACCAGGGCGGCTTCGGCCCAGGTGACGCTCACCACGCCGGCCGCGGCCCGGAACCGGAGCCGGGCCAGCTGGGACAGGGCGAAGAGGGCGACCGCGAAGCCGAAGCGGGCGGGCCCGGCGAGCGGATCGTCGGCGGGCAGCCGCGCCGGCAGGCTCAGGCCCACCACCGCAGTCACCAACGCGGTGGCCACGACGGCGGCGGTGAGCAGGTGCAGCCCTGTCGGCGTACCACGGACCCGGGGCCGGTCGAGCGGTTGACCGGCCCTGCCGGAGGTCACCGACCCCCTCCCGCCGACCCGGAACAGGCCGCGCGGCGGGCGGACACGACTGCGGTGGTCATCGGCGCCCCCTCCCGCGCAGCTTGAGGACTTTTGGTCCCCCCGGCGGAAGGCTAAGCCAAACCCGATGGTCGCAACAGGGGTCGACCATCCGGTTCGACGTGAATCATGCTCCGATCAGCCGTCGCGGCGCTGCTTGCGCCCGTTGGGAGCATCCGTGGATGAATCCTCCGTCACGATCCCACCTGTCGGATCATCGACCGAACGGTCCATCGACTCGGTGCCGGGCGCCGTCGGCCCCTCGGTCGGGAACCGGTCCGGAAGCCGGCGCAGCCGGGCGTTCATGTTCCGGATCAGCAGCACGGTGGCGGCACCGAGGACGAGAATGAGGAACAGGCCCATCGGCCCGGCGAGGCCACCGGTGCGGGTGTCCCCGAAGTTGTTCTGGGCGAGCACCTGAGCAGCGGTCAGCATGGGATTCCTCCGGGTCGCGGTGTGCGACCAGGGTAGCCCGCCGCCCGCTCAGCGGGCATGGGCCGTACCTCGCACGCCGGCGAACAGGTCCGACTCCGGCATCGGGCTGTCGACCGACGACCGGACCAGCTCGAAATCCTCCGTCGGCCAGGCGCGCTGCTGCAGCTCCATCGGCACCTGGAACCAGAAGCCGTCCGGATCCACCTGGGTGGCGTGCGCCCGCAGCGCGTCGTCGCGCACCGGGAAGTACTCGGCGCAGGGCACCCGGGTGGTGATCCGGGGCCCCTTGTCCGGCCGGTCCTCCCAGCGGGTCAGCCACTCCGCGTACGGCGACTCGGCACCGGTCGCGAGCACGGCCTCGTGCAACGCCAGGATCTTGCCCTTGGAGAAGCCGATGTCGTAGTAGAGCTTCAACGGCTGCCACGGCGCGCCCAGTTCCGGGTAGCGCTCGGCGTCGCCGGCCGCGTCGAAGGCCGCCACGCTGACCTTGTGGCACATGATGTGGTCCGGGTGCGGGTAGCCACCCTCCTCGTCGTAGGTGGTGACCACGTGCGGGCGGAACTCACGCATCAGCCGCACCAGCGGGCCGGCGGCCACGTCCACGTCCTGGAGGGCGAAACAACCCTCGGGCAGCGGCGGCAACGGATCACCCTCGGGCAGACCGGAGTCGACGAAACCCAGCCATGCCTGCTCGATGCCGAGGATCGCCCGGGCCGCGTCCATCTCGGCGCGACGGATCTCGGCGATGTTCGCCCAGACGTCGGGACGGTCGAGCTTGGGGTTGAGCACGCTGCCCCGCTCACCGCCCGTACACGTCACGACCAGCACGTCCACCCCTTCGGCGACGTACTTCGCCATCGTCGCGGCGCCCTTGCTCGACTCGTCGTCGGGGTGCGCGTGAACGGCCATGAGTCGAAGTTGCTCTGCCAAGGTCGGCGCTCCTCGTCTCTGCCCACCGGCGACCCACCCCGGGCCCCCGTTGACCTGCCGGATTCCTCCCCGTAGCGGCATCGGACCGCGCCGGCCTGTCATATTTGACCCCAGCCGTACGCGACGCTGAGCCAGATCTGGCGACCGAGTCGAACAGGAATGGCGGACTCTGCCATTCTTGCCGATACCGCTGACAACAACGCCAGGGAGATACCCGACGGTGACCGAGACGCACGCCACACTTGGACCGGACGCGCCGGTTTTCCCACCCGGTCGGTACGGTCGCCGCCGCGCGCCGCGCCGCCGCCGCCCGGTGCTGGCCGCGCTGCTCGCCGTCGTCGTGGTCGCGACGCTCACCGCCGTCTCGGTCCGGCTCTACCGGCAGTACGGCGATCCGGCGTACGACGCCCAGGTGATCAGCTACGGCGACATCACGGACGACCAGGTGGTGGTCGACTTCCGGGTGAACCTGCCGGACGGTGGTTCGGCGGTGTGCGTGCTGCGCGCCCGGGACCACGCCGGTGCCGAGGTGGCCCGCGAGGAGGTGCCGGTGACCGCCGTCGCCGGGCAACCTCACGTCACCGTCCGGCACCGCCTCGCGACCACGGCGCGGCCGTTCATCGGTGAGGTCGTCCGCTGCCGGCCACCCGGCTGAGATCCGCCACGAGAGCCGCCCGCTCTCCTGCGCCTCGGGTCCGGACGCCGACAGCCCGCGGCGGTCGACGGCCCCCGGTCCGGGCAGCCCGTCGATGCGCCCGGCGTGATCGCCGACACTCCTTGTCGTAGGGCACTGGTAACTTGGAGGTTCACCTGTCAGCCAGCACGCACAACCGAGGAGGACCGCCTGTGTCCAATGGCAACGAGGCGCCCGCCACCTGGCTGTCCCAGGACGCGTACGACCGCCTGAAGGGCGAGCTCGACGAGTTGATCGCCAACCGGCCGGTCATCGCCGCCGAGATCAACGCCCGGCGTGAGGAAGGCGACCTGCGCGAGAACGGCGGCTACCACGCCGCCCGCGAGGAGCAGGGCAAGGCCGAGGGGCGCATCCTCTACCTGAAGGAGCTGCTCCGCACGGCCCAGGTCGGCGAGGCGCCGACCGTCGACGCCGTGGCGCCCGGGATGGTCGTGACGATCTACTTCGACGACGACGCCGACGACACAGAGACTTTCCTGCTCGGCTCGCGTGAGATCGCCTCGACCACGGACCTGACGGTCTACAGCCCCGAGTCGGCCCTCGGCCAGGCGATCCTGGGCGGCAAGGCGGGCCAGGCCTGCACCTACACCGCTCCGAGCGGCGCCGACATCAAGGTGACCGTGGTCAGCTTCGAGCCCTTCTCCGGCTGACCGTCGTCGTCCGCCGGCCGAGCCGGCAGTCCGATCGTCCAGAGGCGTGACGCCACCGCGTCACGCCTCTGGTGCGATGGTCACCTGGTAGCCGCTGGCCCGCAGCGCGCTGATCAGCATGTCGGAGTGTTCGACGCCACGGGTCTCCACCGACAGCGCCACCTCCACCTCACCGAGGCGCAGGTGCGGGTTGGCCCGCTGGTGCACCACGTCCACCACGTTCGCCCGGTGCTCGGCGATCTCGCTCAACAGCGAGGCCAGCTGTCCGGGCCGGTCCGAGCAGCGCACCGTCACCCGCAGGTAGCGACCCGCCGCCGCCAGTCCGTGCTCGATCACGCGCAACATCAGCAGCGGGTCGATGTTGCCACCGGAGAGCACCACCACCGCCGGCGCGGTCACCTCGACAGCACCGGCCAGCAGGGCCGCCACGCCGACCGCCCCGGCCGGCTCGACCACCTGCTTGCCGCGTTCGAGCAGCATGAGCAACGCCCGGGAGATGTCCTCCTCGGAGACGGTGACCATGTCGTCGACGAGCTTGCGGACGTGGCTGAAGGTGACGTCGCCCGGCCGACCGACCGCGATGCCGTCCGCGATGGTGGTGAAGGCCGGCAGCCGGACCGGCTCGCCCGCGACGAGTGACGGCGGGAAGGCCGCCGCGCCGGCCGCCTGCACCCCGATCACCCGAACCTCCGGCCGGAGCGCCTTGGCGGCAACCGCCAGCCCGGAGATCAGTCCTCCCCCGCCCACACCGGTGACGATCGTGGTGACCTGCGGGCACTGCTCCAGGATCTCCAGCGCCACCGTGCCCTGCCCGGCGATGACGTCCCGGTGGTCGAACGGATGGATCAGCACTGCGCCGGTGCGCTCGGCGAACGTCTGCGCCGCGACCAGAGACTCGTCGACCGTGGCACCGATCAGCTCGACCTGGGCGCCGTATCCCTTCGTGGCCGCCACCTTCGGCAGTGGCGCGTTCACCGGCATGAAGACGGTGGCGTGGGTGCCGACCAGGCCCGCGGCGAGCGCCACACCCTGTGCGTGGTTGCCGGCGCTGGCCGCGACCACGCCCCGGGCATGCTCCTGCGCCGACAGCCGCGAGATCCGCACGTACGCGCCGCGCACCTTGTACGACCCCGCCCGTTGGAGGTTCTCGCACTTGAGCCAGACCGGCCCGCCGAGCGCGGCGCTGAGCGGGCGGGACGGCTCCAGCGGAGTGGTCCGGACGACCCCGTCGAGCAGGTCCCGGGCCGCGCGCACCTCGTCCAGGCTGACCAGTTCCGTCATGCCTAGATCGTGCCACCCGCCCCGTCCGGCGTCGGCGACGCCCGACCCGGAACAGCCGGCGGCGGACCGGTGAACGGTACCGGTGCCGGGACGGCCGAGGCCGGGTCCGGCGATGCGGCCACCGTCATACCGGGCAGGATCGGGCCGGCGGGCATCGACCGGGCGATTCGGGCGGTTTGCGCAGTGGAGATGCTCTGGATCAGCACGATCAAGGAACCCCCCGCCACCGTGCAGAAGATCGCCGGCACCAGGTACTCACCGGTCGCCCGCAGGTAATGGTCGGCGTACGCCTGGAAATCGGACGAGGTCCGCGGGTACGGCAGAGCCTCGTACTCGGCGGCGGCGGAGCGCGCGAACATCCGTTCCGCGAAGAGGAACACCAGCCAGCTGCCCCACCACACGTGCACGAGCACCGGGGTACCCAGCCGCCAGAGACTCTCCCGGGCGATGTTGCCCACCACCCGGTGCGGCATCACGAAGTTGACGAACGGCACCAACCATCCGGCGATCGCCCACCCGTCGGAGTTGGTGGGCCCGGCACCCGGGAAGGCGTCCAGGTTCGTCCGGGCCCGCCAGGTCCAGACGATCACGAGCACGATCGCGACCAGGAACGCGACCTGGTAGAGCAGTGCCGCCGCCAGTTCCAGCACCCCCGCGGTGAGCAGGAACGTCTCGCCGTCGAGGGAGTCGGCCGCCCGCTCGGCGAGCATGGCGTTCACCGGCTGGACGGCCACCGTCAGCAGCAGGAACGCGGTGGTGGCGGCGACGGCGACCGAGGCGGCCCGACCGACGCCCCGGACCCGTCGCACCCGGGCGCCCGGGTCGACGGCCGGCGCGCCGACCGGCGTGCGGCAGGTCGGGCATTCTCTGGTGCGTACGTCGGTGTCGGTGTCGCAGGTGTGGCAGCGCATGCCCGGCGGTCCTCCCCTGTCGCGGTGCCGGGGAGCCTAGATGATCAAGCGTTGGCTGGCCAGCCCGTTCCGACCCGCGGATATCCGGGTGCGTGCCGAGGCCACGGGCTCGCCATCTCGAACTGACCGGCGACGCCGAGCAGCAGCAGTTCCGACCCGGGTGGTCCGACCAGTTGCACGGCGAGCGGCAGCCCGTCCGGGCGGCGGCCCACCGGCACCACCAGGGCGGGCAGGCCGGCGATGTTCCACGGCGCGGCGTAGGGCGCGTACCGGATGCTGGCCAGCATGTTGGCCTGCCAGGAGCGGGTCGACCAACTGGCCGCCGCCGGCGGTGCGCTGGCCAGCGCCGGGGTGAGCAGCAGGTCCACCGAATGGTCGGTGAAGAAGCCGATCGACCGCTCGCGCCAGGCCGACCGGTCGGCCTCCCGGACGTACCCGCGCCGCCAGGCCCACTCGCCGAGGGCGACGTGCCGGCGGCTGCGGCGTTGCAGGGCACGCCGGTCGACCCCGGCGTCGCGCACGTCCGCCGCCGCGGCGGCGAACCAGGTGGCGATGCCCTTCAAACCCAGCGACGTCGGGTACACCGGGTCGGCCGGCACCGTGTCGTGCCCCGCACCGGCGAGCAGCCGACCGGCGGCGGCGACCGCGTCCCGGTTCGGCGCGTCGGGTGAGACGCCCCGCACGGGCGATCGCAGCGACACGCCGACCCGCAGCCGCTGCGGCGGTACGAGCTTGCTCTGGGCACGCCCGGCGAGCACCTGGAAACCGACCGCCGCGTCGGCGACGGTGGTGCTGAGCATGCCGTGCTCGGTCAGGCCGAACCAGTCCTCCGCGCCGAGCTGGCAGGGCACCACCCCGCGACCGGGTTTCAGGCCGACCAGCCCGCAGCAGGCGGCCGGGATACGGATCGAGCCGAGCCCGTCGTTGCCGTGGGCGATCGACACCAGTCCGGCGGCCACGGCCGCGGCCGCACCACCGGAGGAGCCGCCCGGGGTGCGGGACAGGTCCCACGGGTTGCGGGTGACGGCGGTCTCGTCGTCGGTGCTGCCCCACAGGCCCAGCTCGGGCATCCGGGTGACGCCGAGGATCACCGCGCCGGCTCCGCGTAGTCGGCGGACCACCTCGTGGTCGGCCTCCGCCACGGGGGTACGGACGGCCGCGGAACCGTTCCAGGTGGGCACACCGGCCACCGGGGTGTTCTCCTTGACCGCGACCGGCACCCCGGCCAGCGGGAGGTTCGCCAGGTCCTCCTGCTCGTCGACCTTCTCCGCCTCGGTGACCGCCTCCCCGCCGCGTACCGCGCGGAACGCGGCGAGGTCGACGTCGGTCTTGGCGACATGGTCGAGGTGGTCGGCGAGCACCTGGGTGGCGGAGACGTCCCCCCGGCGTACGCCCCGGGCGATCTGTTTGGCGGTCGCCCCGACCCAGGTCGGCATGATGTCCTGCACGGCCACCCTCCCAAGCCAGCGGTCAGCCCAGCGCCTGCTCCAGATCGGCGAGCAGGTCTTCGACCGTCTCGATGCCGACAGACAGTCGCACGAGATCGGAGGGAACTTCAAGCGGCGAGCCGGCAGCACTCGCGTGTGTCATCCGGCCGGGGTGTTCGATCAGGGATTCCACCCCACCGAGGGACTCGGCGAGCACGAAGAGCCGGGCCCGGTTGCAGATCTCGACGGCGTGCTCCTCGCCCCCGGCGGCCCGGAAGGAGATCATGCCGCCGAACCGGCGCATCTGCTTCGCCGCCACCTCGTGCCCGGGGTGCGTGGGCAGGCCCGGATAGAGCACCTGACCGACCTTGGCATGTCCGTCCAGGTACGCCACGATCCGTTCGGCGTTGTCGCAGTGCCGGTCCATGCGTACCCCGAGGGTCTTGATACCGCGCAGGGTCAGCCAGGCGTCGAACGGACCGTTGATCGCGCCCATCGCGTTCTGGTGGTAGCGCAGTCGCTCGCCGAGGTCGGCGTCGGCCGCCACCAGCGCGCCACCGACCACGTCGGAGTGCCCGCCGACGTACTTGGTGGTCGAGTGCACGACCACGTCCGCGCCGAGCGTGATCGGCTGTTGCAGGTACGGCGAGGCGAACGTGTTGTCGACCACCAGCAGCGCCCCGGCGTCGTGCGCCACGGCGGCCAGGGTGGCGATGTCGGCGATGCCGAGCAGCGGGTTGGTCGGGGTCTCCACCCAGACCACCTTCGTGACGCCGGGCCGGATCGCGGCCCGCACGGCGTCCGCGTCGGAGACCCGGGCCGGGGTGTACGCCAGGCCCCACCGCTCGGCGACCTTGGCGAAGAGCCGGTACGTGCCGCCGTACGCGTCATCGGGGATCACCACGTGGTCGCCCGGACCACAGACGGTACGCAACAGGGTGTCCTCGGCGGCGAGACCGCTGGCGAAGGCCAGGCCGACCCGGCCGGCCTCCAGCGCGGCCAGGCACTCCTGGAGCGCGTCCCGCGTCGGATTGCCGGAGCGGCTGTACTCGTAGCCGAGCCGTGGCGCGCCGACCGCGTCCTGGGCGTACGTGCTGGTCTGGTAGATCGGGGGGATCACCGCGCCGGTGCGGGCCTCGGGGTCCTGGCCGGCATGGATGGCGAGCGTCTCGAAGCCATGGGTCATTCCGCAGACGTTAGTCCTCCCGCCCGTCCCACCGTATGAAACCCACCCTGCCGGCCGGCTGGGTCATACTGGGCCGATGAGTCCGACGGAAACGCTGGCGTCTCGCCTGGCTGGCGCGGCCGACCGCATCCCGACGTCACTGGACCAGCTCACCGGGCCGGAGTGTGGCCACGTCGTACTGCCCCTGCGTTTGGCCTGGTCGGGTCTTACCGAGTTCGACATCGCCGATCCGCGGCAACGACTGACTCTGTACCGGACGTTGCTCGACTGCGGCCAACGGGACGATATCGTCCGCTACGTCAACGCGACGCTGCTCCGCAACGACTGGCCCCGCGTCAGGCGCCTCACCTCAAGGCGTCTGGTGGCGATCTGGGAACGTCGGCTTCCCGAGCTCGTTTCCTGAGTGTGGATGAACTACACCTTCGATTGCTGCGCGTCGGCTTCACTGCTGGCGACGACCTCGGGCTCGTCCTGGCCGGCGGCTACGCCCTCGCCGCACACGATCTTGTCAAACGACCGTCCCGGGACATCGACTTCGCGACAGCCACCACTCTTCCTCTACCGGTCGTGGCCGCGCGCCTTGTCGATGCGTACGTCGCAGCCGGATTCGACGCGCGCATCATCGAGGCGACCGCACGGATGGCACGGTTGATGGTCACCGCAACAGATCAAGCGTGCGAGGTTGACCTGTTGAAAGAGGCGATCGGGCCACCCGCCGCGCTCAAGCTTGGGCCCGTTCTCGCCTTCGACGACGCGGTCGGCCTGAAGATGCGAGCGCTTCACGAGCGCGCCGCGCACCGTGACTACATCGACATCCACGCCGCCAACGACCGCCTCCGTCGGCCCGACCTGGAGTCTCTGGGTGCCCGACACACGGTCGGATTCTCGTTGGAGGAGTTGGCTGACCGGCTCGGCGCCATCGGTGAGCTGGACGACGAGACGTTCACCGCGTACGGGCTGACGGACCCGAGGATCGTCGAGCTACGTGGCTGGGCCATCGCCTGGGAGGCGGACATCCGGTCCCGGCTGGCGAACGGGGAGACCGGTCCGGTCCCGGTGGCCGGCGACGAGTGGGACGCGTACCTCGACCGGCTGTGACCGGCGGTGCGCGGGTGGCGGCGGGCGGCGGCACCCGCACCGGCTTAATCTGGCGGGATGGCGGGTTGCGTGTTCTGCGGGATCGTGGCCGGTGAGGTTCCGGCGTTCCGGGTGACCGACGAGCCGGACGGGGTCGCGTTCCTGGACACCCGGCCGGTGTTCAAGGGACATGTGCTGGTGGTGCCGCGCACCCATCTGGTCACCCTCGCCGACCTGCCGCCGGAGTCGCTGCCCGGCTACTTCGGGTTGGTGCGGCGGATCGCCGTGGCGGTCGAGTCCGGTCTCGGCGCGGGCGGCACCTTCGTGGCGATGAACAACCGGGTGTCCCAGTCGGTGCCACACCTGCACACCCATGTGGTGCCCAGGACGAAGGGCGACGGGCTGCGTGGCTTCTTCTGGCCGCGTACCCGCTACGCCGACGACGCCGAGGCCACCGCCTACGCGGCCCGGGTCGAGGCGGCGCTGGCGGCCTGACGGTGCGCGACGCGGGTAAGGAAGCGAGGTCCGCCGGTGTTGCACGCGGGGAAGGGTACGAAAGGAGTTCCACCGTGTTCCTCCGCCGCTTGAAGGCCGAGATGATCTCACCCGACCGGGCCCTGCCCGGCCGGCCCATCGCGATGCCGGTGGCCGACCGGCACGAGGTGCTCGGGACCCCGCTGAAGGGCCCGTTCCCCGAGGGCTATCAGGTCGCCGTGTTCGGTATGGGGTGTTTCTGGGGAGCCGAGCGCCTGTTCTGGACCCTGCCCGGCGTCTTCACCACCTCCGTGGGTTACGCGGGTGGTTACACCCCCAACCCGAGCTACGAGGAGGTCTGCTCCGGGATGACCGGGCACACCGAGGCGGTCGAGGTGGTGTACGACCCCACGAAGATCAGCTACGAGGATCTGCTGAAGGTCTTCTGGGAGAACCACGACCCGACCCAGGGCATGCGCCAGGGCAACGACGTGGGCACTCAGTACCGGTCCGCGATCTACGCCAGCACGGACGAGCAGCTCGCGACCGCCGAGGCGTCGCGGGAGGCGTTCGCGCCGATCGTCGCCCGCGCCGGCAAGGGCGAGATCACCACGGAGATCGCCCGGCTCGGTGACTACTACCTGGCCGAGGACTACCACCAGCAGTACCTCGCCCCGACGAAGAACCCCAACGGCTACTGCAACCACGGCCCGAACGGCCTGACTTGTCCGGTTGGCGTGGCCAAGACCGCGTAGCGCCGCAGGCTACCGGGCCGATGGCCCGGTAGCCTGCGGCACCAAGCCTCAAAATTTGTACAGACTTCACGCCAGCAACTGCCTATACTTCGAGCATGACTGTCGTGCCGTTCACCGACGCTCGCAACCGCCTCTCGGAACTCATCGACGAGGTGACCTCGACCCATGAGCGGATAGAGATCACCAAACACGGCCACGCCGCCGCGGTGCTCATCTCCGCCGACGATCTCGCAGCCTTGGAAGAGACGCTGGAGGTCCTGTCCAGCACTGAAGCCATGCGGCAACTTGCCGAATCCAAGGCAGCCGTCGAAGCCGGTGACGTTCTCGACGCCGACGAACTCGCGGCGTTGATGGCGAAGCGGTCGAAGCAGGCACGGTGACTGGCCCAGTCCCCGACCGCTACCGACTTCAGGTCGCCGGCCCGGCCGCACGCGCCTTGGCTGGGCGGCTGCCAGAAAAGATCGCCGCAGCCGTCCACGAGTTCATTACCACCGCTCTCCTCGACAACCCCCATCGCGTCGGCAAACGACTGCTTCTGCCACCGTTCGAGGGAACCTGGTCGGCCAGACGGGGCACGTATCGAGTCCTATACGAGATCGACGAAGACGACGGCGTCGTGACCGTGACGGCAATAGAACATCGCGCCGACGCCTACCGATCGCGTTGATTCAACGGCGCGAATCAGCACATCACCGCTCGCCAGGGTTCAAGAACCCGAACGGCTACTGCAACCACGGCCCGAACGGGCTGAGTTGCCCGGTCGGGGTGGCGCGTACCGCCGGCTGAGCGACCACGCACGACGCACGCCATGACGACCGGCCCGCCGATTCGGCGGGCCGGTCGCCGTGCGCGCCCCCGACCACCGGTCTGTGACCACATCCACGCTGCACGTATTGCGGCATTCGTCACACCGGGAGCCACTCCTCATAGGCCGCAACGGGCACCAGACGGGTAGGAACAGCACAGCGCCCGGTCGACCGTGACACCTGCTTGATCGCGGGGCGCGGATTCTAGCAATGCTGTTACACGACCGTCATGGTCTCAACAGGCTAATCGCAACATCCTCTGGCAGCATGGGCACACATGTGCGGACTGGCTGGGGAGTTCCGACGGGACGCGACGCGTGCCGACGTCGCAGCGGTGGAACGGATGGCCGCCACCATGTGCGATCGGGGGCCGGACGGCAGCGGGGTGTGGTCACAGGGGCCGGTCGCCCTCGGCCACCGCCGTCTGAAGATCATCGACCTGTCGGCGGCCAGCGGTCAGCCGATCGTCGACTCCGCCGCCGGCCTCACCGGCGTGTTCAACGGCTGCATCTACAACTACCGCGAGCTGCGTGCCGAGCTGCAGGCCAAGGGCCACCACTTCTTCTCCAGCGGAGACAGTGAGGTCGTCGTCAAGGCGTACGCCGAGTGGGGGCTGGACTTCGTCGACCACCTGATCGGCATGTTCGCCGTGGCGATCAGCGAACGGGACACCGGCCGTCTGGTGCTGGCCCGCGACCGGCTCGGCATCAAGCCGCTCTACCTCGCCGAGTCCGCAGGTGTGGTGCGCTTCGCCAGCACCCTGCCGGCGCTGCTGGCCGGCGGCGGGGTGGACACCGGCATCGACCCGGTCGCGCTGGCCCACTACCTCAGCTTCCACAGCATCGTGCCGCCGCCGCGCACCATCCTGCGCGGGGTCACCAAGCTGCCACCGGCCACCGTGCGGGTCTACGAGGCCGACGGCCGCAGCCACGAGCGCGTCTACTGGGATCCACCGTTCCTCCGCCGCGACGAGCACTCCGGATGGTCCGAGCGGGAGTGGCAGGACGCGCTGCACGAGTCACTCACCACCGCCGTACGTCGGCGGATGGTCGCCGACGTGCCGGTCGGCGTGCTGCTCTCCGGTGGGCTGGACTCCAGCCTGGTGGTCGCCCTGTTGGCCGGGGAGGGGCAGCGCGGGCTGTCGACCTTCTCCATCGGCTTCGACGCCGTCGGTGGCCGGGAGGGTGACGAGTTCCGCTACTCCGACGTGGTCGCCAAGACCTTCGACACCGACCACCACCAGATCCGGGTCGCCGCCCAGGATCTGGTTCCGCCGCTGGAGGCGGCCGTCGCGGCCATGAGTGAACCCATGGTCAGCCACGACTGCGTCGCCTTCTACCTGCTCAGCCAGGAGGTGTCGCGGCACGTCAAGGTGGTGCAGTCCGGTCAGGGCGCCGACGAGATCCTGGGCGGCTACCACTGGTACCCACCGCTGGCGCAGGTCGGCCGGGAGCAGGCCCTCGAAACGTACGCCCGGGCCTTCTTCGACCGCGACGGCGCCGGCCTGGCCCGGGTGCTCAACCCTGACTGGCTCGCCGACGGCGATCCGGCGCGGGAGTTCGTCGCCGCCCACCTGGCGCGGCCGGGAGCGCAGACCGCGGTCGACGCCGGCCTGCGCATCGACACGCAGATCATGCTCACCGACGACCCGGTCAAGCGGGTCGACAACATGACCATGGCGCACGGGCTGGAGGCCCGGGTGCCGTTCCTGGATCACGAGTTCGTGGAACTGGCCGCCGCCTGCCCCCCGGAGTTGAAGCTGGCGCAGGGCGGTAAGGGTGTGCTGAAGGAGATCGGCCGTCGTGTGCTGCCGCACGAGGTCATCGACCGGCCGAAGGGTTATTTCCCGGTGCCGGGCCTGACGCACCTGGAGGGCAAGCTCCTCGACCGGGTACGCGACGCGCTGTCCGCTCCGGAGGCCCGCCGCCGCGACCTGTTCCGCACCGATTACGTCAACGCCCTGCTCGACGCGCCCAACGCCGAACTGACCCCGTTGAACGGAAACAAGCTGTGGCAACTCGGACTCCTGGAAATGTGGCTCCAGAGCCACGGAATCGACTGAGCGTGACCGACACCCTGGCCACCGGCGTAGCCCGGACCGACCGGGGCCGCGGCGCGGGCAGGCGGTACGAGCGGGTCGGGCCGGGCGGTGATCCGATCGCCACCGGTGGCGCCGAACCGACCGCCGACGAACGCCCGGGCACCGGTGCGGACGTGATCGTCGACTGCGGTTGGGGACGGCTGGTCTTCGGCCAGACGTTCGCCGACCAGTCCGCGGTCGCCGACGTGCTGCGCTCCGAGGCGGCCGGAGCCCGGGACATCTGCATCTACCTGCGGGATCCGCACGTGCTGGTCTCCCGGCTACCCGACGAGCTGTTCATCGACCCGTCGCTGACCTTCCGGCTGCCGCTCGGCGGGGACCGTCGCGGGCCCCGTCCCGGTGCCGGAACGACCGAGGAGGCCGGCACCGCCGAGACGCCGGCACCGCTCGACGGCCGCAACGAGCTGCCCGGGGTACGCATCCGCAGGTTGCGCGACGCCGCCGACGCGGACGCGGTCAACCGGATCTACGCGGCCAATGGCATGGTCACCGCCCCGGTCGACGTGCTTGTCGACAACGCCGCGACCGACCGGTTCCTGCACCTGGTGGCCGAGGCGGTCACCGGCGAGATCGTCGGCACCATCACCGGCATCGACCACGTGGCGGTCTTCGACGACCCGGACAACGGCGCGAGCCTGTGGTGCCTGACCGTCGACTTCAACCAGGCTCCGCCCGGCACCGGGCAGGCACTGATCACCGAGCTGGCCAGCCGGCTGGTCGCCCGGGGTCGCGCGTACGTCGACCTGTCCGTGCTCGCCGAGAACGCCGGGGCGATCCGGCTCTACGAGCGGCTCGGTTTCTACCGCACCGCCACGCTCTGCGTGAAGCGGAAGAACCCGATCAACGAACGGTTGTTCCTGCCGGCCATGCCGGTCGGATACGACAGACTCAACCCGTACGCCCGGATCGTCGCCGACGAGGCGATGCGGCGGGGCATCCGGGTGGAGGTGACCGACCCGGAGTGGGGCGAGCTGCGGCTGACCAGCGGCGGCCGGACCATCCTCACCCGGGAGTCGCTGTCCGAGCTGACCTCGGCGGTGGCGATGAGCCGCTGCGACGACAAGCGGGTCACCCGTCGGATCCTGACCGAGGCCGGCCTGTCGGTACCGCGTGGGCGCACCGCCACCGGCGACGCCGCCGACGCGGAGTTCCTGGCCGAGGTGGGCCAAGTGGTGGTCAAGCCGGCCCGGGGCGAGCAGGGCAACGGCATCACCGTCGGGGTGCGCACCCCCGAGGCGCTGGCCGCCGCCGTCGAGCTGGCCGCCCGGTTCTGCCCGGAGGTGCTGCTGGAGGAGCTGTGCTCCGGTGAGGACCTGCGGGTCGTCATGATCGATCACGAGGTGGTGGCCGCCGCCGTACGCCGGCCCGCCTCGATCACCGGTGACGGCGTGCACGACATCGCCGAGCTGATCGAGCGGCAGAGTCGCCGTCGGGCCGCCGCCACGGGTGGCGAGTCCCGCATCCCGCTCGACGACATGACCCGGGACGTGGTCACCGAGGCCGGCTACCAGCTGCACGACGTGCTGCCGGAGGGGCAGGTGCTCGCCGTGCGGCGCACCGCGAACCTGCACACCGGTGGCACCATCCACGACGTGACCGGCGAGCTGCACCCGCTGATCGCCGAGGCGTGCGTCGCCGCCAGCCGGGCCATCGACATCCCGGTCACCGGGCTCGACCTGCTGGTGCCGGCACCGGACCAACCCGAGCACGTCTTCATCGAGGCCAACGAGCGGCCCGGGCTGGCCAACCACGAGCCGCAGCCCACCGCCGAACGCTTCGTGGATCTGCTCTTTCCCGGGACTCGGGCACCGCAGAAGCTGTGGACCCCGGCGGGTGCGGCACCATCTGGGGCATGACCGTACGCAAGACCACTCCGCTCCCCATCGACCTGGACTATCTCCGTCAGGTGCTGGTCGAGCTGCTCGACATACCGAGCCCCTCGGGGCGCACCGACCACGTGCAGCAGTACGTGGGTGAACGCCTGTCCGCGCTCGGCATCCCGTCGACGCTGACCCGCCGGGGCGCGCTGAGCGCCTGCCTGCCCGGTCCCCGCGAGACCGGCGCGGACCGGGCCATCGTGGTGCACACCGACACCATCGGCGGGATGGTCAAGCGGCTGAAGGAGAACGGCCGGCTGGAGCTGAAGCCGATCGGTACGCACAGCGCCCGGTTCGCCGAGGGCGCCCACGTACGGATCTTCACCGACGACCTGGACCGGGTGGTCACCGGTCAGGTGCTGCCGCTCAAGGCCAGTGGTCACCGCTACAACGAGGGTGTCGACCTGCAGGGCTTCGGCTGGGAGCAGGTGGAGGTCCGCGTCGACGAGCCGGTGGAGGACCTCGCCGGGCTGCGGGCGCTCGGCATCGACGCGGGCGACTTCGTGGCGTTCCTGCCGAACCCGACGGTCACCCCCAGCGGGTACGTCAAGTCCCGTCACCTGGACGACAAGGCCGGCGTTGCCGCGGTGCTCGCCGCCCTGAAGGCGATGGTCGAGGCCGGGATCAAGCCCGCCGTGACCGCGCATCTGCTGGTCACCGTGACCGAGGAGATCGGCCACGGCGCGTCGCACGGCCTCGACCCCGACGTGGCCGAGATCGTCTCGGTGGACGCGGCGGTGGTCGCCCCCGGTCAGCAGTCCCGGGAGCACTCCGCCACCCTGGCGATGGGCGACGGCGTCGGGCCGTTCGACTACCACCTCACCCGTAACCTGGCGGCGATCGCCCGGGAACACGACGTGGATCTCGTCCGGGACGTCTTCGACTACTACCGCTCGGACGTGGCGGCGGCCGTGGAGGCCGGGGCGCACGCCCGGGTGGCACTGCTCGGCTTCGGCGTCGACGCCACCCACGGTCACGAGCGCACCCACCTGGAAGGGCTGCGCCACCTGGCCCAGTTGATCTGCCTCTACCTCCAGAGCGACCTGGTGTTCCCCGAATGGGACGCCGAGCCGGAGGGCGATCTGGCGGACTTCCCGTCGCTGGCGGTGCAGCCGGCCAACGCGGAGGGCCCCCGCGAGGGTCCGATCGGCATCGCCCAGACCTCCTGACCGGAGCCGCGACGGCGGTGTGATCGAAATCCGTTGCCGGTGGGCCGCCGGCTGGATAGCGTGGCGGTACACGGGAAAGGAGGTGGTCCAGACTTGTATAGCAATCGGACTCGTGAGGTGGCTGTCCGCTAGCCGCTGTCCTCGACAGTGACAGCTCGTCCCTCGGGACGGGCACGGTAAGAGTCGTCGAGACCGTGTGGCAGCGGTGCGGCGAAACCACGACAGCCACCCGACCCCCGGGGTGCCGGCCCAGTCCAGTCGGCCCGCGCGTCAGCGCGGAAGCCCCGGGGGTCGCTTCATTCCACCGGAGGCGGCCGTGTCCATGCGCGAGCTGGTGGTGCTCGGCACGGCGAGCCAGGCGCCCACCCGGACCCGCAACCACAACGGGTACGTGCTGCGCTGGGACGACGAGGTGATCCTCTTCGACCCCGGCGAGGGCAGCCAGCGGCAACTGCTGCACACCGGCGTCACCGCCACCGACCTGACCCGGATCTGCGTCACCCACTTCCACGGCGACCACTGCCTCGGCCTGCCCGGCACCATCCAACGCCTGTCCCTGGACCGGGTGCCGCACCCGGTTGCGGTGCACTTCCCGGCCGGCGGTGCCGACTACTTCGCCCGGCTGCGACACGCCAGTTCCTTCCACGAGACCGCCGAACTGGCCGTGGCGCCGATCGAGGTGGACGGGCAACGGATCGCGCTGCGCTGCGGGACGCTGGAGGCGCGTCGGCTGCGGCACCCCGTCGAGACGTACGGTTATCGACTGGTGGAGCCGGACGGCTGCCGGATGCTGCCGGAGCGACTGGCCGCGTACGGCATCGCCGGGCCGGCGGTCGGTGAGCTGCACCGCACCGGCCACCTCGACCTCGACGGGCGCCGCGTCACCCGGGACGAGGTGAGCACGCCACGACCGGGGCAACGGTTCGCCTTCGTGATGGACACCGGCCTCTGCGACGGGGTGTACGCCCTCGCCGAACACGCCGACCTGCTGGTCATCGAGTCGACGTTCCTGGAGTCGGAGGCCGCGCTCGCCGCCGAGGTCGGGCACCTCACCGCCGGCCAGGCGGCGCGGGTGGCGGCCGAGTCGGGGGTACGCCGACTCGTGCTCACCCACTTCTCCCAGCGGTACGCCGATCCGGCCCGCTTCGCCGACGAGGCCCGCCGGCACTTCGACGGAGACCTGGTCATCGCCGAGGATCTGGCCACGGTTCAGGTGCCACCCCGGCGGGTACTCTCGGCTGGGTGAGCGTCACGCTGCGTCCGGCAGAGTCGGCCGATCTCCTGCCGGTGGGCGCCCTGCACCAACGTTCCCGGGTCGCCGCGTACTCCTCGTTCCTGCCGACGGAGGCGCTCGCCGACCCGACACCGGAGGCGATGGGTGAGTACTGGGTGCACCGATGGACCTGGGAGCGGGCGGACCATCTGATGACCGTGGCCGAACGGGACGGTGTGCTGGCCGGCTTCAGCTACTTCGGCCCCGACGACGCGGGCGACCCGGCGACCGGCCTGCTCAACGCCATCCACCTGGAGCCGACCGAGCGCGGTCGCGGCGTCGGCCGGGCGCTGATGGTCGACGCCCTGACCAACATGCGGGCCCGCGGCTGGCGCCGCGCGGTCCTCTGGGTACTACGCGACAACACCCCCGCCCGCCACTTCTACGAGCGCGGCGGCTGGCGCCCCACCGGCCAACAGCGCGACGAGATGATCGGCCAAGCCCTCACCCCCCAACTCCGCTACACCCGCCCCCTCTAACCCCCCACCACCCCGTTGATCATGAGCGGCATCGTGGAGATCGACAACTGCCGCTAACCTCATGATCAACACTGGGTGGGGGGGGTGGGGGGGTGGGTTCAGCGGGCGCCTAGGTGGGCTAGGAGGTCCTGGCGGGTGAGGACGCCCTTGGGTTTGCCGTCGATCAGGACCAGCGCGGCGTCGGACTTCTCCAGCAGGTTCACCGCCTCGCTGACCGGCTGGCCGCCGCCGATCATCGGCAGCGGCGGGCCCATGTGCCGCTCGATGGTGTCGTGCAGGTGCGCCTGACCGGTGAAGAGCGCGTCGAGCAGGTCCTTCTCGGCGATCGAGCCGGCCACCTCGCCGGTCACCACCGGCGGCTCGGCCTTGAGCACCGGCAACTGCGAGACGCCGTACTCGCGCATGTAGTCGATGGCGTCGCGGACCGTCTCGGTCGGATGCACGTGGACCAGTTCGGGCAGGCCACCCGGCTTGCCGGCCAGGGCCTGCGAGACGGTGGGCTCCGAACCGGAGGCGTCGAGGAAGCCGTAACGCGCCATCCAGGCGTCGTTGAAGATCTTGGAGAGATAGCCCCGGCCGCCGTCCGGCAGCAGCACCACGACCACGTCGTCCGGGCCGGCGGTGCGCGCCACCTCCAACGCCGCGACCGCCGCCATGCCGCAGGAGCCACCGACGAGCAGGCCCTCCTCGCGGGCCAGCCGCCGGGTCATCTCGAAGGACTGCTTGTCCGAGACCTCGATGATCTGGTCGGCCACGCTCCGGTCGTACGTCTCCGGCCAGAAGTCCTCGCCAACCCCCTCGACCAGGTACGGCCGACCGGTGCCGCCGGAGTAGACCGAGCCCTCCGGGTCGGCACCGATGATCTTGACGGCGCCGTTGGAGGCCTCCTTCAGGTAGCGCCCGATACCGGAGATGGTGCCGCCGGTGCCCACCCCGGCCACGAAGTGGGTGATCCGTCCCTCGGTCTGCTTCCACAGCTCCGGGCCGGTCGTCTCGTAGTGCGAGCGCGGGTTCGCCGGGTTGGCGTACTGGTTTGGCTTCCACGCGCCGGGGATCTCCCGGGCCAGCCGGTCGGAGACGTTGTAGTACGAGCGGGGGTCCTCCGGCGCGACGGCCGTCGGGCAGACCACCACCTCGGCACCGTACGCCCGCAGCACGTCCTGCTTGTCCTGGCTGACCTTGTCCGGGCAGACGAACACGCAGCGGTACCCCCGGAGCTGGGCCACCAGGGCCAGCCCGACGCCGGTGTTGCCGCTGGTCGGCTCGACGATGGTGCCGCCCGGACGGAGAATCCCCGCCGCCTCGGCGTCCTCCACCATGCGCAGCGCGATCCGGTCCTTCACCGACCCGCCGGGGTTGAGGTACTCCACCTTCGCCAGCACCGTCGCCCGGATGCCCTCGGCGACGTTGCGTAGCCGCACCAGCGGCGTGTTGCCGATCATTTCGACGACGTTGTCGTAGTACTGCACCTCGTTGTGCCCTTTCGCTCCGGCACCGGCACGCCAGGCCGGGCGGGTGAACCAGGTGGAATTCCCGCCCAGGGTACGTCGGTCAGCGCACCACGTGGCCCGGGACCACGGTGCTGCGACGTGCCTCCCACTCCAGGAACCGCTCGGTCTCGGCGAGCACCGAACCGGCCAGCCAGGTGACCATCACCGCGTCGTCGATGAGCCCGAACACGGTGAGGAACATTTCCGGGACCGCGTCGATCGGCGAGACGATGTACGCCGTGGCGGCGGTCATCATGGCCAGCCGCAACCCGCCGTCGTACTGGCCACGGGCGGTGGCCGCGATCATCCTGGGCAGCGCCCCGATCCGGGCGCCGAGCGACGGCCCGCCCCGGGCACCGGCGGTCATCGCCCGCGCCAGCGCCACGAACGCGGCACCTCGCTTCAACGTCTTCGCCATCGTCGTGCTCCTCTCCACGTGCAGCGTGACGCCCCGCCGCAACACCGTCCATCCAAGTACCCAGGACGGTCGATTTCCAGGCACCGTAGCGCCGCAACGATGACAGCAGGGCGTCAGACGGGCGCGCTAATGTCACGGTATGGGGGTCGCTGGTTCCGTCGTACCGGATCGTCCGCGCTGGCGGCGCACCCTGCGGGTGGCCCGGCTCGCGGCCATCGGCACGGGCGCCACGGTGGCCGCCGCGGCGGCGACCACAGGTGTGCTCCTCGGTCAGGCCCGGCAGGCCCGACGCACCATCCCGATGGCCGAGGCGCCGCCGCCACGCTGCGACGGCATCTACGGCCCGAAGTTTCCCGGGCCACCGATCACCATGGTCGTTCTCGGTGACTCGTCGGCCGCCGGTTACGGAGTGCACCGACGCCGTGAGACGCCGGGCGCGTTGTTGGCCACCGGCCTGTCCCGGCGACTCCGGCGGCCCGTCCGGTTGCACCGGTTCGCGGTGGTGGGCGCCATCTCGGCCGGCTTGAAATTCCAGGTCGAGGCGGCCCTGGAGTGCGACCCCGACGTCGCGGTCATCCTGATCGGCGGCAACGACGTCACCAACCGCACGCCGCCGGCCCTGGCCGTGCGCTACCTCGTCGAAGGGGTCCGGGCGCTGCGCGCGGGCGGCGCCGAGGTGGTCGTCGGGACCTGCCCCGACCTGGGCGCGATCCGACCCATCCAGCCGCCGCTGCGCTGGTTGGCCCGCCGGTGGAGCCGGCAACTCGCCGCGGCGCAGACGGTAGCGGTGGTCTCGGCCGGTGGTTGGACGGTCTCGCTCGGCGACCTGCTCGGTCCCCGGTTCACCGCCGAGCCCGGGCGGATGTTCGCCTGGGACCGGTTCCACCCCTCCGCCGAGGGGTACGCGGCGGCTGCCGCCGCCCTGTTGCCGACGGTGCTCTCCGCGCTGGGGCACGGCGGCGAACGCAGGCCTACGCCAACGCGTCTCGAAGGCGTACGGTCGTTGCCGAAGGCCGCGCAGGAGGCGGCTCGGCATCCGGGGACGGAGGTCAGCGGTACGCAGGTCCGCGGCAGCGAGAGCGGCCCGGCCGGCCGTTGGGCGCAGCTGCGCCGGCGGGCATTCTTCGGTGTCGGTCCGACGCCGAAGGGCGCCCCCACCGTCGACTCACCCGCAGTGGAAGGATTCTCATGACCGAGCGGATCAGGGGCCGGTTCGGCTCCGGCGCCGGCCCGAGGCGGGCATCATGACCGGTCTTCCTCCCGGCGACCGGGTCGCCGCCCGCGTCGCCCGCACCGCCGCGTTCTCCCTGCTCGCTGGGGCGCTCGGCGGAGCCGCGGTGCTCGCCGGCGAGGCCGTGGTGGCACGCAACCGACGCTACGCCCAGCCGGAACTCGGCCTGGCACTGCGGGCCACCGTCGGTCGGTCCGGCGCCCCACCGCTACGTCTGGTGCTGCTGGGCGACTCCGCCGCCCTCGGCGTCGGCGTGGACCGGCTCGGCGACACCATCGGCGGGCAGTTGGCGGAGCTGCTCGCCGAGGGGCCGGGCGGGCGGCAGGTTCACCTGTCCAGCGTCGGTGTCTCCGGGTCCCGCTCCACCGACCTCGCCACCCAGGTGGCCCGGGCACTGCTCGGTGAACGGCCGGACGTGGCGGTCATCCTGGTCGGCGCCAACGACGTCACCGGCATGCGCCGGCCGGCCGAGGCCGCCGCCTACCTCGGCGCGGCGGTGCACCGGCTGCGGCACGCCGGAGTGGAGGTCGTGGTCGGCACCTGCCCGGATCTCGGCGCGGTACGCGCGATCGCGTCGCCCCTGCGGCAGGTCGTCGGCTGGCTGGGGCGCCGCGTCGCCCGGGCACAGACCGGTGCGGTGCTCGACGCCGGGGGGACGGTCGTCGATCTGGCTACCGAGACGGGTCCGGTGTTCCGGGCCGACGCCGGCACCTTCTGCCACGACGGCTACCACCCCTCCGCCGACGGCTACCGGGTCTGGGCGCACGCCCTGTTGCCCGCGGTGGTCGCCGCAGCGGCCGTCACCCCACGCCACTGAGCCGCCCGCTCGTCCGGGTGCGCGGGGTGACATTTCCCGGCACCCGGAAAACTTCCGCCGCAAGTTACCGGCGAGTTAACGTGACCGTATGCCGATTGAGTCGTCCCGCGACGCCGTCATCGTCGCCACCGCCCGCTCCCCCATCGGCCGGGCCCACAAGGGGTCCCTACGGGATCTCCGCCCGGACGATCTGGCCGCCACCATCGTGCAGGCGGCCCTGGACAAGGTGCCGCAGCTCGACCCGCGACAGATAGACGACCTCTACCTCGGGTGCGGCCTGCCCGGCGGGGAACAGGGCTTCAACATGGCTCGCGTGGTGGCCGTGCTGATGGGTCTCGACGGTCTGCCCGGCGCGACCCTGACCCGCTACTGCGCCTCCTCGTTGCAGACGACGCGGATGGCCATGCACGCGATCCGGGCCGGTGAGGGCGACGTCTTCGTCTCCGCCGGGGTCGAGATGGTCTCCCGGTACGCGCGCGGCAGCTCCGACGGCCTGCCGCCCGAGGCCCAGGCCCTGCTCGGCGGCTGGGAGAACCCCCGCTTCGCGGCGGCACGTGAGCGGTCCAAGGCCCGCGCCGAGGCCGGCGCGCCGGTCTGGACCGACCCGCGCGAGAAGGACGCCCTGCCCGACGTGTACCTGGCCATGGGGCAGACCGCCGAGAATCTCGCCCAGGTCCACGACGTGACCCGCGCGGAGATGGACGCCTTCGGCGTACGCAGCCAGAACCTGGCCGAGAAGGCGATCGCCGACGGGTTCTGGGCCCGGGAGATCACCCCGGTCACCACGCCCGACGGCACGGTGGTCAGCACCGACGACGGCCCCCGCGCCGGGGTCACCCTGGAGGCGGTCGCCGAGCTGAAGCCGGTCTTCCGCCCGGACGGCCGGATCACCGCCGGCAACTGCTGCCCGCTCAACGACGGGGCCGCCGCCGTGGTCGTGATGAGCGCCCAGCGGGCCGAGGAACTGGGCGTGACCCCGCTGGCGCGGATCGTCTCCACGAGTGTCACCGCGTTGTCGCCGGAGATCATGGGCCTCGGCCCGGTGGAGGCGAGCCGACAGGCACTCGAACGCGCCGGGATGACCATCGACGACGTCGACCTGGTCGAGATCAACGAGGCGTTCGCCGCCCAGGTGATCCCGTCGTACCGCCAGCTCGGCATCCCGGAGGAGAAGCTGAACGTGATGGGCGGGGCGATCGCCGTCGGTCACCCGTTCGGAATGACCGGTGCCCGGATCACCGGCACGCTGCTCAACGCCCTGCAGTGGCACGACAAGACCATCGGCCTGGAGACCATGTGCGTCGGCGGCGGGCAGGGCATGGCGATGGTCGTCGAGCGCCTGAGCTGACATCGCGACGACGGCCGACGTCAGCGACGGCGGTCGCGACAGTGCGGCACGGGCGGCTCGGGACGCCCGGTCTAGAGCGCGGTGCGGGTCGCGGTCACCTCGGTCGCGGCCCGGGCCAGGGCCTCCTCGCCCGGGTCCGCCGTGAGCAGGTCGGCGGCGACCACCCGGAGCTGGTCGGGCAGGGCGAGGTCGTTGTCGAGTCGGGGTACGTCCCGGCGTGGCTGCCCTTCCGCGTCCGCGGCGAGGTTGGCGATCTCCTGTACCAGCCGGTGCACCAGATCCGCCCGGGACACGTTGCCGACCGACGCCGCGGCCGACCACCGTGGCTGCTGCCAGTGGCTGACCTGCCGCACCAAAAGCTCCACCCCCCGCACAACCTCCGCCCCTGACTCACTCCCACCAACACCCGCCACCCCCCGCACTCTACGCACGACCCCCAACCGACCGCCGATCATGGGGTTGTGGTAGTTGATTCCTCCGCTTAAGCCCGACCTGTCCGGTGCCACAACTGCATGATCGGCACAGAGGGAGGGTGGGGGTGGGGAGACGACGGCGCCCGCCCCGGGGTGGGGCGGGCGCCGGTCGGTCGTCGGGCGGCGAGGTCAGTCGTCGCCCTGGAAGTAGCTCAGCAGACGCAGCATCTCGATGTAGAGCCAGATCAGGCTGACCAGGATGCCGAACGCGGCAACCCACGAGTAGCGCTGCGGCAGGCCCATCCGGACGCCGTCCTCGACCTCCTTGAAGCTGAGCACGAAGCTCAGCGAGGCGACCACGATGCAGACGATGCTGAACCCGATGGCCAGCGGGCTGCCGTCCCGCAGACCGGTGTTGACGCCGAAGAGCGCCAGCACCAGGTTGATCAGCATGACGGCGAACAGGCCCGCCATCACCGCGATCATGCCCTTGACGAACTTCGGCGTCGCCCGGATGACCCGCGCCTTGTAGAGCATGGCCATCACGAAGAAGACGCCGAAGGTCGCGGTCACCGCCTGGAGCACGATGCCGTCGTACAGCGATTCGAAGAACTTGCTCACCGCGCCGACGAGGACACCCTCGACGACGGCGTACGCGACGACGAGCGCCGGGTTCGCCATCCGGGAGAACGAGATGATCAGGCCGAGCACCAGGCCGACGATGGCCGCGCCGATCCAGGCGACGCCGAGCAGCGCGTCGGGCACCAGCGCCCACGCCGCCGCGGCGGCGACGCCGACGATGGCCAGGAGGGTGACCGTCTTGACCACCACGTCGTCGATCGACATGGGGGTGACCGCCGGCGGGGCTGACGGAAAGCCGGGCGCGCCCGGGTAGCCGGCCTGCGGCGGAACCTGCTGGGGGTAGCCGGGCTGTCCGTACGGCCCGGACGGGGCGTACCCGGCGGCCCGCTCCCGCTCGGCCGCCTGACCGAGCCGGGCGAGCACCGGGTTCGAAGTCTTCACTGTCTGGCCTCCCTAAGGGGGTCGTGGCACGTCAACGCGCGCTACAAGAGTAAACGCCCCGCACAGCCCAGTGGTGATCGGAAGGCTGAGCGAACGCTGAGAGTGCCCGGTTCGGGTCGCCAGCGCCGGACCCTGCGGACGGCGGGGTGCCCGGGGCGGGGGTCGAACCCGCACGCCTTGCGGCAGCCGCTTTTAAGGCGGCCGTGTCTGCCGTTCCACCACCCGGGCGGGTGACACCGGGGCGCCAGCGCGAACGGTGCAGTGCCACGGTAGCGGGTTCGTCGCCACTGCGGCGTCCCCCGTCGAGCACCGCCACTAGGGTCGAGGCCGTGAGCAGCCGCGCACCCATCGCCCCCACCGACGACGTGGCCACGCAGGCGGATCACCCTCTTGCCCGGGTACGCCGGCTGCCGCTCACCCGGTGGGGCCGGACGTTCGCCCGGCATCGGATCGACCTGCTGATCGGGCTGTTCTTCGCGGCGCTGGCCGGCGCGCTCACCCACCGGCTCTGGGCCGACCCGACCGGTCTGGTGCTCGCGCTCAACCCCGAGGACCAGGTGCTCTACGAGTGGTTCCTGGCCGTCGACGCGCGGGCTCTGCTGGGCGACTTCGGCCTGTCCACCGACCGGCTCAACGCCCCGGTCGGGGTCAATCTGATGGCCAACACGTCGGTCATCGCCCTGGGTGTGCTGTTCGCCCCGATCACCCTGCTGTTCGGCGCTCCGGTCACCTTCGTCCTGCTGGTGACGCTCAACCTCGCCGGCACCGCGACCGCCTGGTACCTCCTGTTCAGCCGTACGCTGCGGGCCCGCCGGGCCGCCGCGACGCTGGGCGGTGCCCTGTGCGGCCTCGCCCCGGGCATGGTGTCCCAGAGCAACAGCCACCTGCACATGACGGCGCAGTGGCTGCTCCCGGTCATCGTCTGGCTGGTCGTACGCCTGCTGCGGGCCGCCGAGCCCGCCGCTGGAGCGGCGGGCGGGCCCGACCGACGCCGGCTGACCACCTCCGCGCTCGGGTTGGCCGCCGTCGTCTCCGTCCAGGTGTTCATCGGCGAGGAGGTGCTGTTCCTCGCCGCGCTCACCCTGCTGGTGATGGCGACGACGATGATCGTCGCGGACCGTGACCTGGCCCGCCGGGCGCTGCCCGCCTTCACCGGTGCGATGGCCCTCGCCACCGGTGCGGCCCTGCTGGTGCTCGCCCGGCCGCTGTGGCTCCAGTTCGCCGGTCCGCTCGGCGTTGCCGACGGCATGTTCAGCCCGCACTACTTCTCCGCCGACCTGCGTAGCTGGTGGGCGATCTCGCCGCTGTCCCTGGTCGGGGACGAGCGTGCCGCCCGGCTGAGCACCGGCCCGGCCGAGTACAACACCTTCCTGGGCTGGCCGCTGCTGGTGGTCACCGTCGGCTGCGTCGTCTGGCTGGGCCGCCGTCCGCTGGTGCTGGCCTGCGCCACCGGCATTCTCGTGATGGGTGCGCTGTCGCTCGGTCCCGAGGTGGTCCTCGACGGCGAAGGCACCGGTCTGCCCGGGCCGTACGCGCTGCTCGGCGGCCTGCCGGTGGTCGACGGCGCGCTGCCGATGCGGTTCGCCCTGGCCGTACCGCCGCTGGTCGCGACGCTGCTGGTGCTGGCGGTCGACCGGGCACTACGCGGCACGGCCCGCACCCGCCGGCTGACGCTGGTCACGGTCGCCGTGGCGGTGCTACCGCTGATCCCGGCACCGCTGCCCACCGCGCACCGACCGCCGGTTCCCGAGTTCATCACCGCCGGCCACTGGCGGACGTGTGTCGAGCCGGGCGGCGTCCTGGTACCGGTGCCACTGGCCACGCCCAAGCAACCCTGGCCGATGCGGTGGGCGACCGCCGCCGACGCCGCGTTCAGCATGCCGCAGGGATTCTTCATCGGCCCGCACGGCCGGGGTGGCAGCGCCGCGATGGGCGTCGCCCCGCGCCCCACCTCCGCTCTGCTGGCCGAGGTGGCCCGCAGCGGCCTCCGGCCGGTCGTCGGCGACGAGCAGCGCCGCCGTGCGGCGGCGGACGTCGAACACTGGGGTGCCTCGTGCGTGGTGCTGGCCGCCGACACCGCGCACTCCGACAGCCTGCGACTGACGTTGGAGGCGCTCTACGGCCCGTCGACCCGACTCAGCGACGCCTGGTACTGGCGGGTCTGAGCGCGTGGGGCGCCGATGGCGCCCCACGCGGGACTCACACCTTTGCCGGTGGCTGGGACGCCTCGGCGAACTCCTCGCGCGGGTCGTGCAACTGGCCGAGGGCCACCACCTCACGCTTGAGCACGAACGCCAGCGTCCAGTCGACCACCACCCGGACCTTCCGGTTGAGGGAGGGGATCCGGCTCATGTGGTACGTCCGGTGCATGAACCACGCCGGCCAGCCGGTCATCTTGATCCCGTAGACCTGGGCGACCCCCTTGTGCAGGCCGAGGCTCGCCACGCTGCCGGCGTGCTTGTGCTTGTAGGGGACCGGCTCGCGGCCCCGGAGCACGGCCACGATGTTGTCGGCCATCCGCTGGGCCTGGCGTACCGCGTGCTGGGCGCTCGGCGAGCAGTAGTTGCCCGGCGGCTTGGTCAGATCCGGTACGGCGGCACAGTCACCGGCGCTCCAGGCGCCCTCGACCACCCGGTCACCGTCGACCACCTGGAGCGTCGGCAGGCAGGTCACCCGGCGTCGCTCCTCGCGGGGGAAGTCGGTCGCGTCCAGCATCGGTGACGGCTTCACCCCGGCGGTCCAGACGATGGTGTCCGCGCTGAAGCTGTCCCCGTCGGAGAGCTTGACCACCCCGTCGACGCAGGACTCCAGCCGGGTGTCGAGCCGGATGTCCATGTCCCGCTTCAGCAACTGCTGCACCGTGTAGGCGCCCATGTCCCGGTCGACCTCCGGCAGCACCCGCTGGGTGGCCTCGACCAGTACCCAGCGCATGTCCGACGTGTTCAGCTCCGGGTAGTACTTCAGCGCGTGCCGGGCCATGTCCTCCATCTCGGCCAACGCCTCGATGCCGGCGTACCCGCCACCGACGAAGACAAAGGTCAGCGCCCGGCGGCGTACCTCGGGGTCGGTCGTGGCGGCGGCCACGTCCAGCTGTTCGAGCACGTGGTTGCGCAGGAAGATGGCCTCACCGATGGTCTTGAAGCCGATGCCGTGCTCGTGCAGGCCGGGGATCGGCAGGGTCCGGGAGACCGAGCCGGGCGCGACCACCACGTGGTCGTAGGTGATCTCGCGGGGCGGGCCGATGATCGGCTGCACCGTGGCGGTCCTACTCGCGTGGTCGATCCGGGTCACCGCACCGGCCACCACCTTGCACCGGCGCAACTCCCGACGCAGCGGCACCACGGAGTGCCGTGGGGAGATGTTCCCCGCCGAAGCCTCGGGCAGGAACGGCTGGTACGTCATGTGCGGCTGGGGGTCGACGACGACGACCTCAGCCTCCCGGGAACTCAGCTTCTTCGACAGGCGCAGCGCCGCGTAGAGACCGACGTGCCCGGCGCCCACCACAAGGATCCGCTTCGGATTCACGCCTACCATCTTTCCCCTACCGACAGCGGTAATCCCGGCTGCGCCCCCGTTCTGTGACCGAGCACAAGGCGGCTGTGACGCCGGTAACGGCGGCCACCGTCGCCACCGCCGACGCAGCAACACCCCCGGTCACCCCGGCCCCGACGGCCCCTGGTTCACCTGCGTCGCAGCAGCCCGGCCAGCAACGCCGTCACCCCGACGGCAAGCAGCAGACCGGCCACCGTCACCGCCTGCCAGCCGCCTTCGGCGGCCCGGACACCGGCGAGTTCGAGCAGCAGCACGCCGAGCACCGACGTGGCGAGCAACACTCCCGCGGCCCGGGTGAGCCAACGCACTATCACGTCCGGATCCACCACGGCGTCATACGGCAGCACCGCCACCAGCGCGCAGAGCGTGTGGGTCAGGTAGAGCGCCACGGCCACCGCCATCAGTCGCCACAACGCGATCGGCCGGTCGTACCCGTCGGTGGCGAGCAGCCACCCGCCGACCGTGACCAACGCGGCGAAGGTCGGCCAGAGCCGGCGCGGCGCCACCGCCGGCAGCACCGCGACCGCCACCAACGGGCCCAGTGCCCGCCCGACCACGACCTCGGCGGGGTACGCGAGCAGCAACCCCACGAGCGTGCTGAGGAAGATCCCCACCCGGACCAGTACGGGAGTGAGGGAGATCCGCGCCGCGGCCGTCCGCACCGCCCGGACCCGCCCGATGACCGACCCCATCACCGGGCTGACCTCTCGCTCGCGACTGCGGGACTCCGCTGCGCTGCGTTCCTCGCGCTCACCGGCCACCCACCCGAGGGGCGGTGGCCAGCCTCGCCACGTCACGCAGCACCTGGTCGAGACTGCCGGTGCCGGCCCACGGCACCACCGGCACCCCGTGCTCACGCAACTGCGCGATCATCGTGTCCCGGTCCAGTCGCCACAGCCGGTACGCCACCTCGACCCAGCCCCGGTCCTGCGGCGGTGACAGGTCCGCCGGAAGCGTGTCGACGGCCACCACGAACCGTCCCGAACGGGCCAACCGGGCGAGCATCTGCGCCGACCGCTCCTCCAGCAACGGGGTGAGCACCACCACCAGCGCGTCCGCGGAGAGCAGTTGCGGACCGAACACATGGTCGTACGGCTCGTGCGGGGAGGACTGGGCCTTGACGTCCAACAGCCACTCCAGCACGGTCAGGTACTGCCGTCGTCCGGTGGCCGGACGCAGCCGCCGGGCACTCGGGCCGTACTCCAGCAGTGCCACCCGGTCACCCCGGTGCAGGTAGTGCTCGGCGATCGCGGCGGCCGCCCGGACCGTGGTGTCCAGCACCGACGCGGTGCCGGTGACCCCGCCGGAGCGCCCCGCCTCGGCCAGCACGTCGAGCAGTACGACCACCTCGGCGTCCCGGTCGGACAGGGTGGCCGCCACGTGCAGTTGCCGGGCCCGCAGCGACACCCGCCAGTCGATGCGGCGCAGCCGGTCACCGGGGGCGAAGACCCGCACCCCGGCGAGTTCGCCCCCCTCGCCGGGACGACGCGAGTGATGCGCCCCGACCAGGCCGGCGGCCCGGGGCATCACCTCGACCGCTTCGAACGGCTCGGTCTTCGGGTACACCTTGGACCTGACCGGTTCGACGACCACCGCGCGCGAGACCAGCAGGCCCTGCGCGGCGGCGACCCGGGCGCCCGCCGGGCCCAGCGGATGCCGACCCCACCGCAGCGCGGTACCGGCCAGTTCCAGGTCGACGGCGGTGTCCGGGGCTACCGACGTGACGAACGGACGGTCCGCGACGGTCGGCCGACCGGCACCGGCGGGCCGACCGGTGCCGACGACCGCGCTGCCGGCGAGACCCGCCCGCTCGACCCGCAGCCACGGTGAGACGCGGGTACGCAGCACCGCCACGTCGTAGGAGACCGTACCCGGGTTGCCGACGGTGACCGTCCCGGTCATGGCACCGCCTTCCACCAGGGGGTCCTCGTCGGCGCTGAGCCACACCCGGGGCAGGTCGACGGGTCGGCGCCGCAACGCGTACGCGGTGCCGAGGGCGAACGGGACGGCCAGCACGATCAGATCCACCCGTCCCAGCACCACCGCGGCGATCAGGAGCAGGCCGGTGAGCAGCACCGCCCGGCCGAACGCCCAGGTGGGCATCCAGTTGGTCGGTGCCGACTGTTCGCTCCGCTCGCTCACGCCGGTCAGTCTCCCGGCCGACCGGCGGCGTAGCTGGGCAGCGCGCCGCTGGCCGGCGCCGGGGTGCCGTCGAGAACCTCACCGACCACGAAGGAGGGATCGACGCGGCGCAGCCACATCTCCGGTCGCAACGTGATCCGGTGTGCCAGCGCCGGGGCCGCGACGTCCTTGACGTCCTCGGGCACCACGTAGTCCCGCCCCGAGAGCACCGCCCGTACCCGGGACAGCAGCAGCAGGGCCAGCGATCCGCGTGGCGACGCACCGACCAGCACCGACGGATGCTCGCGGGTGGCCGCGGTCAGCGCCACGATGTACCGGCCCACCGAGTCCTCGACCACGACGTCCTCCAACGCCGCCTGCATGGCGCGCAGGGTGCCGGCGTCGACCACCGGCTTGATGTCGGCCTCCTCCCGGCGGCGCGCCATCCGCCGACGCAGCACCTCCCACTCCTCGTCCTGCGCCGGGTAACCGAATGACACCCGCAGCAGGAACCGGTCCAGCTGCGCCTCCGGCAACGGATAGGTGCCCTCGTACTCGATGGGATTGGCGGTGGCCAGCACGTGGAACGGCTCGTCGAGCCGGTACGTCACGCCCTCCACCGAGACCTGCTTCTCCTGCATCGCCTCCAGCAGGGCCGACTGGGTCTTCGGCGGGGTCCGGTTGATCTCGTCGGCGAGCAGCAGGTTGGTGAAGACCGGCCCGGCCCGGAAGGTGAAGTCACCGCTGCGCTGGTCGTAGAGGAAGGAGCCGGTGACGTCGGCGGGCAGCAGGTCGGGGGTGAACTGCAGCCGCCGGAAGTCCAGGCCCAGCGCCTGGGCGAAGGACCGCGCGGTGAGCGTCTTGCCCAACCCCGGCAGGTCCTCCAGCAGCACGTGGCCGCCGGCGAGGATGCCGGCCAGCACCAGCTCCAGGGCGTCCCGTTTGCCGACCACGACCTGGCCCACCGCGTCCAGCACGGCCCGGGCGAGGCGACCGACCTCGGTGGGGGGCATCGTCCGGCCGACGTCGTTCATCAGATCTTCTCCAGTTCGGCGACGATCGCCGCGAGGTCGCGCGGCGAAGGGGTGCGGCGGGGTGGGGTCTCCAGGAACGTCGACAGGCGGTCGCCCAGCAGGGCGCGGGCCCGGGTCGGGTCGGACTCGCGGGTGACGCCGTACTTCAGGCGCATCCGCTCGTCCGCCAGCTCGGCCAACCGGGGCAGGATCATCGTGGTGAACCGTTCGGGGCTCGTCTTGGACCACTCCAGAGGTGTCGCCCAACCGTTGACCGCCACCCGCAGCGCGTCCCGCGCGTCCCAGTTGTAGGTGCCGGGTTCCTCGCCGCCCCGCGACGACGAACCCTGGCCGGACTTCGCCGGTGGCGCGAGGGTGGCGACGATCCGGCGTACCACCAGCAGCGCGACCACGGCGGTGACCAGCACCAGCAACGAGACCCGCAGCCCGACCGCGCGCAGTCCGGCGACGGCGACCACGGTCACCGCCACGGTGACACCGAGCACGCCGGCGACGGTACGCAGCCGCCCGCCCCGGCGTCGCTCGGACTGGACCGGCCGGTCCTCGGAGAAGCTGAGCAGGTCGTCGATACTCGTGCTGCTCACACCGGCTCACCTCCGGCCAGTGCGGTCAGTTCGCCACGCAGCCGGCGCAGGGCCACCCGGGCCTGGTCCCGGGTCCGTTCGTCCACCGGGCGGGTGGCGTACCGGGCCTCGCGGTAGACGTTCGCGAAGCCGGCCAGCACGTCGGCGCTCACGATCGCCGGCACGCCGGTGGACGGATCACCGGCGAGCAGCCGGGTGACCAGGTCGGTGGGGGTGTCACCGGTCAGTCGGGGCACCCCGGCGACGGCGGCGGCCTCTTCGAGCCGCACCCAGCAGGCGATAACCGCGGTCCGTGGATCGGTGGCCTGGTCGTCCAGGTCCACCAGGCCGGCGTCGACGGCGGCGACCACCTCCGCGGCGGTGCCCTCGGCACTGCGCCGGGTCGGCTGCCCGGGAAGTGCCCGGGTGACCCGCCGCTGCACCCCCCGGGCCACGGTCCACAGCAGATAGCTGAGAGCGGCGAGCAGCGCCAGCCCGAGCACCGCCACCGCCACCGTGCCGAGCCAGGACGGGATCCGGGTGCGGGTCTGCTCGGCGGCCTCGCGGGGTTCGGCCGGGATCGACGGACGCGGCTCCCCGCTGGGGTACTCCAGCACGAAGGGGGCGTCCTTGACCGCGGGCGGTATCCGGCTCGCGCCGATCGACGAGTGCGCGGTGGCCAGGGTCACGGCGGCGAGCAGGGCAATCACCGCCGTCACCGGCCACCACCTGCGAAGCACGTCCATCGATTACCTCAGTCCACCCCCGCCAGCAGTTTCGCCCGGGCGAACACGTCGTCCAGCATCTCTGGTGTCAACCGACCGGTGAAGGTGTTCTGCTGGCTGACGTGGTAGCAACCGAGCAGTTCCGGTCCGGTCGTGCCGGACCAGTGTGCCCCATGCCCGAACGGCGGTCGCGGGCTGGGCGGAGGAACGCCGTATCCGGCGCGTAACGCCGGCCACCACGCGGCCCAGGCGAAGGCGCCCAACGCCACCACCACCCGCAGCGTCGGCCGGATCAGCTCGACCTCCCGGTGCAGCCAGGGCGCGCAGGTGTCCCGCTCGCCCGGGGTGGGCTTGTTGTCCGGTGGGGCGCAGCGTACGGCGGCGAAGATCCGCGTGTCACGCAGCGTCAGACCGTCGTCGACGGCCACACTCGTCGGCTGGTCGGCCAGGCCGGCCCGATGCAGGGCGGCGAAGAGCACGTCACCGGACCGGTCGCCGGTGAAGACCCGGCCGGTGCGGTTGCCGCCGTGCGCGGCCGGGGCCAGCCCGAGGATGGCGATCCGGGCCGCCGGATCACCGAAGCCGGGCACCGGCCGCCCCCAGTACTCCTGATCGCGGAAGGCTGCCCGCCTGGTGCGGGCGACCTCCTCCCGCCAGTCGACCAACCGGGGGCAGGCGAAACAGTCGGCGACGCCCGCGTCCAGATCAGCCAGGTCCGTCGCGCGCGCGGCGCGGGTGAGGACCTCGGAGGGGGTACGCGACTCAGCCAAGCTTGGCCCGGAAGAGTTCGAGGGTGCGCGCCCAGGCACTGGTGGCGGCCCGCTGGTCGAACTTCTCCGGCCGGTCCTCGTTGAAGAAGGCGTGCGAGGTGCCCGGGTAGTCGTGCAGCTGGCAGGTGCCGCCGGAGTTCTCGATGGCCCGGCGTACCGCCTGCACACCCGGATCCGCGGAGGTGCCGTCCGCCTCCGAGCAGTGCACCAGCGCGTCCTTGCCCGCGTAGTCGGTCCACTCGGTACGCATGCCCTCCCAGGGCAACTGGGGGTAGAAGGCGGCGGTGGCGACGATCCGCTCGGAGAAGTTCGCCGCCCACAGCGCCAGGCTGGCCCCGGCGCAGAAGCCGGCGCAGCCCACCTTGCCGGTGACCTCGACGCGGCCGGCGAGGTAGTCGGCGGCGGCGGCGATCTCCTGTGCCGTCTCGTCCATCTGCGGCCCGTTGAGCAGCCGCCGGGGCTCACTCGGCTTTCCGGCCGGCTCGCCGTGCCGGAAATCGGGTGCGAGGGCGACGAAGCCCGCCTCGGCGAAGCGGTCCACCACCGACCTGATGTGCGGCACGAGGCCCCACCAGTCCTGGATCACGATCACTGCCGGGCTCGCCGCGCCGGTGGCGGGTATCGCGAGATATCCCTCACCCGTGCCGGCATCACCACGGTAGGTCACCATCTCGCCCATCGGCCCGTCCTCCTAGCGGTCAGTCATCGTTGGCTGGTCGCCCAGTGGTCCTACGTGCGGGTAGCCTGCCACGCGGTGACCACCGCCGGGAAGATGCCGGAACAGTGGCATTCACCTCCCGTTCGCGTCAGCGCCGATACCTCCCGTTGGCGTTTGCCATACTCCAGGCGATGCCGTCGAGGATGTCGTGCTCGGAGGCGACCACGGCGGCCATGCCGGCCCGCTCCATGGCGACGCGGAGCACCAGGGCGCCGGCACCGATCACGTCGGCGCGGCCGGGATGCATCACCGGGATGGCCAGCCGCTGCTCGCGCGTCATGGCCAGCAGGTCGGCGGTCACCTCCGCCACCCGGTCGTACGACACCCGGGCGTGGTGGATGCGGGCCGGGTCGTACCCGGTGAGGCCCTCGGCGATCGCGACCACGGTGGTGACCGACCCGGCGAGCCCGACCAGCGTGGCCGCCTGCCGTCCCGGCACGGCCGTCAGCGCCCGATCCACCGCGACCGCGATGTCGGCTTGGGCGGCGGCGATCTCGTCCAGGCCGGGCGGGTCCGCGCGCAGGTGCCGTTCGGTCATCCGGACGCAGCCGATGTCCATGGAGACAGCGGCGTCGACACCACCGTCCCGGGTGCCGACGACGAACTCGGTCGAGCCGCCGCCGATGTCCAGCACCAGGTACGGCGACGGCGCGTCGGCGGGCAGGCCGCGCACCGCTCCGGTGAACGACAGCCGCGCCTCCTCGTCCCCGCTGACCACCTCCGGCACGACGCCGAGCGTCTGCTCGACCATCGCGCGGAAGTCGGCCGCGTTCTCCGCGTCCCGGCTGGCCGACGTGGCACACATCCGCACCCGCTCGGCACCCAGCTTGTCGATCTCAGCGGCGTAGTCGGCGAGCGCGATCCGGGTCCGCTCGATCGCCTCCGGAGCGAGCCGGCCGGTGGCGTCCACCCCCTGGCCGAGCCGGACGATCTCCATCCGCCGGCTCCGGTCGACCAGCGGCGCCTCCGGCCCGGCCGAGGGATCGGGCAGGTCGGCCACCAGCAACCGGATCGAGTTGGTGCCACAGTCGATGGCCGCCACGCGCGTCGTCACGCCGAGAACCCTACCGTCGTCTCCGACCCACCACTCCGGCCACCGGGCTCACGGAAAGTAGCCATGCGATTAGTGACTCTCCGAAGTCGAGCAGCCGAGGAACCCACTATGCCCAGCCCGTCCTTTGCTCTGCTTACCTATACGCAATACCTCGATGAGCAGGTATTCCTTGAAACATGGCCAGGCCCCCAACCGCCCAGCCGTCACCGAAAGTGAACCTGTGCGTATAGGTAAGCAGAGCAAAGGTGGCGGAAGGGAGAGTGGGATCCGGCGGGTGTGGCCACCGTCAGTTATGGCGCAGGACCACGGAGAGGGGCAACGCGGGGGCGTGGTCAGAGGCGTAGCAGCATGCGGGTGTTGCCCAGGGTGTTCGGCTTGACCCGTTCCAGGTCGAGGAACTCGGCGACACCCTCGTCGTACGAGCGCAGCAGTTGCTCGTAGACGAGGTGCGGCACCGGGGCACCGTCGATCTCGGTGAAGCCGAACGAACCGAAGAACCGGGTCTCGAAGGTCAGCACGAAGATGCGGGCCACGCCCAGTTCCCGTGCCGCGCCGATCAGCTCCGCGACGATCCGGTGCCCGATCCGCTGCCCCCGGCAGCAGGGATCGACCGCCACCGTGCGGATCTCCGCCAGGTCCTCCCACATCACGTGCAGCGCGCCGCAGCCCACCACCGTGCCGTCGGCGACCCGGCTGGCGACCCGGAACTCCTGCACGTCCTCGTACAGGGTGACGGTGGCCTTGCTGAGCAGGCGGCGGTCGTCGGTGTAGGTGTCCACCAACCGCCGGATCGCCCGTACGTCGGCGGTCCGGGCCCGCCGGATCACGACATCGTCGTCGCTCACCCGGGCTCCGGCACGTCGACGCAGGGTCCGGTCGTCCACCACGGCTCGACCAGGTCGAGCGTCTCGTCACCGAAGGGGTTGACACCCGGCCCGGCGGCGAGCGCGTGACCGAGCTGGACGTGCAGGCACTTGACCCGGCCGGGCATCCCACCAGCCGAGATGCCGGCGATCTCGGGCACCCCGGCGATGGCGTCCCGGCGGGTCAGGTAGTCCTCGTGGGCCGCGCGGTACCGGGCGGCCAACTCCGGGTCGTCGGCCAGCCGCTGCGCCATCTCCTTCATCAGGCCGGCCGACTCCAGCCGGCTGCACGCCGCGGTCGCCCGGGGACAGGTCAGGTAGAACAGCGTCGGAAAGGGGGTGCCGTCGGCCAGCCGGGGTGTCGTCTCCACCACGTCGGGCAGGCCACACGGGCAGCGGTGGGCCACCGCCCGGGTGCCCCGGGGTGGGCGTCCGAGCTGCGCGCCCACCGCGGCCAGGTCGGCCTCCGTGGCCGGTTCCCGCTTCGGCGGGGGTACGGAGGCCGCCGCCGGCTCCTGCGGTGGTACGACAGTCACGATGCCAGCTCTCGTCGGGTGCTCAGTCTTCGGTCTGGTGGGCGTCGGCGGCGCGCACGCTGGACCAGAGCGTGTCGTACCAGGGGTCGGGGGTGACCGGGGTGACCGGGCCCTCGGCGGTGCCCGCCTCGCGGGCCGCGCCGGCCGGATCGTCGAGCAGGATCAGCATCTTCTCACCGGGCCGCCGCATGAAGAACCGCTCCCGGGCCTGGGTCTCGATGTACGCCTTGTCCTGCCACTTCTCCGCCTGGGTGGTCAGCTCGGCGATCAGCTCCCGCTGGGCCGCCTGCGCAGCCTCCATCCGCTCGATGTCGGCCTGCTGGTCGAGGTAGACCCGGACCGGGTAGGTGTAGGCGAGGGCGAGCGCGATCAGCACCGCGAACAGCACGGTGGCGCGGCCGGTGAGACCTCGGGATCGGGGTGCGGACAACCGCGTCACCGCACCACCGGCGGCGGCCCGCCGGGCGGCGGCGGGGCGCTTGGCGGAGCGTACGCCCTCGGCGCCGCGGGTGGCCGACGGCGCCCGGCCGGCGGCGGACCGCGACTCGGCGCGGACGCCACCGTCGCGGGCCGTGCCGGCGCGGGCCGGCCGGCGGACCGGACGCTGACCACCCGGCGTGCGGCGCTGCTGCATCACACCCCTCCCCCGAGGTATGGCATCGGTCAGGCGGAACGGTAACGCGGGAAGGCTCCGGCACCGGCGTACCGCGCCGCGTCGGCCAGTTCCTCCTCGATCCGCAGGAGCTGGTTGTACTTCGCGACCCGGTCCGATCGGGCCGGCGCACCGGTCTTGATCTGGCCGCAGCCGGTCGCCACCGCCAGGTCGGCGATGGTGGTGTCCTCGGTCTCGCCGGAGCGGTGGCTCATCATGCACTTGAAGCCGGCCCGGTGGGCCAGGTCCACCGCGTCCAGCGTCTCGGTGAGCGAGCCGATCTGGTTGACCTTGACCAGCACCGCGTTGGCCGCCTGCTCGGCGATGCCCCGGGCGATGCGCTGCGGGTTGGTGACGAACAGGTCGTCGCCGACGATCTGGATCCGGTCACCGATCGCGGCGGTCAGGGTCTGCCAGCCGGTCCAGTCGTCCTCGGCCAGCGGGTCCTCGATGGAGACGATCGGGTACGCGTCGGCCAGCTTGGTGTAGTACTCGCTCATCTCCGCGGCGCTCTTGGTCGCGCCCTCGAAGGTGTAGCTGCCGTCGGCGAAGAACTCGGTGGCGGCGACGTCGAGGGCGAAGACGATGTCGGTACCGAGCCGGTAGCCGGCTTTCTCCACCGCCTCGGCGATCAGGTCCAGCGCGGCGGCGTTGGTCGGCAGGTTCGGCGCGAAGCCGCCCTCGTCGCCGAGCCCGGTGGAGAGGTCCTTCTTCTTCAGCACCGACTTGAGCGCGTGGTACACCTCGGCACCGGAGCGCAGCGCTTCCCGGAAGCTGGGCGCGCCGATCGGCGCGATCATGAACTCCTGGATGTCGACGTTGCTGTCGGCGTGGGCCCCGCCGTTGAGGATGTTCATCATCGGCACCGGCAGCAGGTGTGCGTTCGGCCCACCCAGGTAGCGGAAGAGGCTCAGGTCGGCGCTGCCGGCCGCGGCCTTCGCCACCGCCAGGGAGACCCCGAGGATCGCGTTGGCGCCCAGCTCGGCCTTGTTGTCGGTGCCGTCGATGTCGAGCATCTTCTGGTCGATCGCCCGCTGCTCGCTGGCTTCGTAGCCGATCAGCTGGTCGACGATCCGGTCCTCGATGTTGGCGACCGCCTTCTCCACTCCCTTGCCCAGGTAGCGGTCCTTGTCACCGTCGCGCAGCTCGATCGCCTCGAAGGCGCCGGTCGAGGCGCCGGAGGGCACCGCCGCCCGGGAGATCGTGCCGTCGTCGAGCCCGACCTCGACCTCGACCGTCGGGTTGCCCCGCGAGTCCAGGATCTCCCGAGCCTCGATTACCTCGATGGTTGCCACTGAGTCGCTCCTCGTTCGTGTGGTCTCGTCCGGTATGGGCCGCGACGGTGCGGCAGCGGCAGGTGTTGAACGCAGCGTATCGGTCCCCGCTCCCCGGCACGGCGACCGGGCGGGTCGACGACCACGCTGCGGTAACCGACGGGTCGGACATTCCCGGATTCTCGTGCCTCAACCGGCAACCGGTTTGCACGAGCGGGACCCGATCGACAAGGCTGGTCGTCATGCCCGCCGCTTCGACCACTCTCCGTACGCTCGCGGTGTCGGTCATCGCGTTGCTCACCGTCACCGGCTGCCAGGCCCTGGACGACGCCGGGCGGGCCATGGGTCGATCCGACATCGTCAACGACCTCGCCGCGCGGATGGACCGGGCGCTGGAGCTGACCTATTCGGCCGAGTACCAGCTTCCGGGCGGGCGGAGCGCGTCGTTCGTCCAGTCGCAGGACCCGGCCCGGTCCAGCTACACCTGGCCCGGCGGAAAGCTGACCGTCACCGACGAGGCGACCACCCGGTGCGACACCGACGGCGATCGGGCCGTGTGCACCGTGGAGGAGCCGCCCGCCCCCAACAGCAAGCCCTCGGTGGTGGTCTTCGCCGAGGCCGAGCTGCAGGGGCTGGTCACGCCTCCGATGGTGATGGGCCGGCTGACCGCCGCGGCGTTGGATCCGGACGCGGTCATCACCGAGCGCAGCAGCACCGTCGTCGGCCACCACGCGACCTGCGTCGACGTGCGTCAGAACGGGGAGAGCTTCACCGCCTGCGTGACCGGGGAGGGCGCGCTGGGCAGCTTCACCGGCCAGGTCGACGGGCAACCGGTCGAGCTGGCGCTGAGCCGCTACCGCGACCAGGTCGACGGCGGCGCCTTCGACCTGCCGGCGGGTGCCGACGTGGTGGACCGGCGCACCGAGGGCCCCTGAGCCGGCCCCCGCGCGGCCGGGCCGGACGGCCTACAGGTCGAGCAGGGTGCGCAGGTGGCGCGGTGGCGGGCTGCCGTGCGCGAGCATCTCGTCGTGCCAGTCCCGCAGCGGCACGTGGTGCGGGCGAGCGGCGGCGATCTCGGCCATCTCGCTGTAGCCGACGAAGTACGTCGACAGCTGCGCCGAGGTCAGCAGCGCGCGACGCCACTTGCCGGCCGCCTCGCCCTCCTCCTGGAAGCCGCGTCCGGTCAACAGCGCCATCGCCTCCGCCTCGGGCAGATCCTCGGCGTGCGTCAGCTGATCGAGCAGCGCGTTGAGGGTCATCCGCAGCTGCATCTTCAGCTGCTGCAACCGCACCGGCAGGCCACCGAAGCCGCGGTCGACCATCAGCTCCTCGGCGTAGACCGCCCACCCCTCGACGAAGGGGCCGGAGCGGATCAACGCCCGTACCCGGGTGGAGCCGACGTACCGCCGGGCGTGGGCGAGTTGGAGGAAATGGCCCGGCATCGCCTCGTGCACCGTGAGGTTACGGATCATGTGGTCGTTGTACTCGCGGTAGAACGACTCGACCCGGCGCGCGGGCCAGTCCACCGGTGTCGGCGCGATGCAGTAGAACGTCGGCACCGCAGCGGTCTCCAGACCACCGGGCGCGTCGCAGTAGGCCACCGCCACACCCCGGGCGAACTGCGGCATCACCTGGATGACGCACGGGTCGTCCGGCACGCTCACCAGGTCGTGCGCCCGGACGACGTCACTCGCCTCGTCCAGGGTGATCGAGGCCAGGTCGACGATCGTGTGGTCGTCGGGGTGTTCGGCGGCGAGCAGGTCGAGGGACCGGCGTACGGTCTCGTCGTCGGCCGGGCCACCGACCAGTTCGACCGCCGCCGCGCGGATCTCGTCGGTGACCCGGTCGAGGTTCGCCCAGGCCCGCCGCTGAATCTCGGCGGCGCTCAGCTCGGTGTCGAGGGTGTGCCACAGGCGCGCCTCCCAACGCCGCCGACCCAGGCGGGGATCGCGGCCCGGGCCGGCGTCGGCGGTCAGGCCGACACGCAGCCAGGCGACGAACTCGTCGAGCGCGGCCAGCGCCGAGGTGGCCGCCGGCTCGATCCGGTCGAAGCCGGCGGGGGCCTGCGCGAGCAACGCGGGTACCTCGTCGCGGATCAGCGCCGCCACCCCGGTGAACTGGCCGACCGCCGTCTCGGCGTGGATCCGGGGCATGTCACGCAACGTCGCGCGCGCGGTGGCCAGCGCGTCCGGGATCGCGGCGAGCCGGCCGGCGAGGGCGGTCAGCCGCACCTCCACCGGCGCGTACGGGCGCGACAGCAGGGCGTGCAGCAGTGGACCGGGGTTGTGGACGAGCGGGTCCCACTCGTGTCCCCGGATCTCGGTCAGCTCGAACAGTTCCCGGTCGACGAGGGCGGAGAGCACGGCGTGGTCGACCCGTTCCTCGGCGTCGAGGTCATCGGGGTCGATCTCGACGAGCGCGCTCGCCGCGTCGACGAGCATCGCCCGGTCCCCCGCGACCGCGTCGGCCGAGAAATCCGGCAGCCGGTCGTCGACCCGATGGTCCCCCGCCAACGCGGCGAGCCCCGGCCGACCCCCCAGCAACGCCTCGACAACCCGCTCCCCCACCACCCGAAACCGCTCCACCCCCCGACCCTAACCACCCCCACCCAAACCCGCCCGCCAGCGCCCCACCCCCACCTTTGCCTCGTTGATCATGAGGTTAGCGGCACGGAATCCGACATTTCGCTCCGCTAACCTCATGATCAACGCGGCTGGGTGGGGGTGGTGGGTGGGGGTGGGGGTTCGGTGGTGCGGATGGTTTGGGCGTGGGAGAGGGCGGTGCGGCGGAGGGCGGCTTCGGGGTCCACGTCGGACGTGCGGGCCTGGGCGACCAGGGCGAGCAGGTGGGCACCGAGGGTGGTTTCGGGGTCGGGTTGTGTCTCCGGTGACGGCAGCGGCGCGGTGACGCCGGCCCGGGCGGCACGCTCGACGATCTTCGCCGCCAGGGCGAGCGCCGGTTGGCTCAACGCGATGCCGTCGAGGACCGAGTCACGGGCCTTCTCCGCCTGCTTGATCCGCTCCCAGTTGGCGGTGATCTCCTCCAGGGTGCCCGCCTCGGCACCGGCGAAGACGTGTGGGTTGCGTCGGATCATCTTGTCCACCAGCCCACCGGCCACGTCGTCGATGGTCCAGCGTTCGTCCTCGGGCAGCTCCTCGGCCAGCCGGGCGTGCAGCACCACCTGGAGCAGCACGTCGCCCAGTTCCTCGCGCAGCGCGTCGGTGTCCCCGGCGCTCATCGCGTCATAGGCCTCGTAGCTCTCCTCCAGCAGGAAGCGGGCCAGGCTGCGGTGGGTCTGCGCCCGCTTCCACGGATCCCCGCCGGGCGAGAGCAGCCGGTCGAGCACCGCCACCGCGTCCAGCAGGCGAGCGCCCGGAGGATCCCACGAGCCGTACATCAGCTCCAGCTCCGCCAACCCTGGCTCGCGGGCCAGCCGCAGCCCCAACTCCCGGGCCACCGACTCGTCGCCGGCCGGGCCGGCCAGCCAGACCACCGTGTCATGTGCCGCCACCGCGTCGAGCAGCGCCGGCACCGGCGGCCCGTCGAGCACCCGCACCTCGGCGCCCGCCGACCGCAGCGCCGTGGTCAGCTCGCTCTCCTCGGCGACCAGCACCGGAGCCGCGCGTACGACGTCCCAGGCGGCTGCCGTCAGCAGCCCGGCCGGCAACCGGGGCGAGGTCACCAGCAGGACGATCCGGGGCATGCTCAGCCGGCGGACGGTACGGGCGGCTCGGGGCGCGGCTGCGGGGTGGAGATGTCGGTGACCGCGTCGGATCCCGGCTCACCCAGCGGCACGCCCACCGCGATGGCCTGACCGGTGAAGCTCAGCACCGGGAACACCAGCGGCCGGTACCGGGGGTTGACCGTCACGTCGTAGGTCTCGACGGCCTCGCGCAGCGAGTTGCGGTTGGCCAGGGCCTGGCGCAGCTGGTCGCCGTCGAGCTGGGCGGCGGCCTCCTCGACGGTCACCTCGGGCGGCACCGCGCCGGCCCGCTTGCCCGCCTCGACCAGCTCGGTCAGCTCCTGCTCGGTGGGGGCCACCGGAGCGCCGATCGGGATGCCGGACAGGCAGGTGTACAGCTCGGCCACCTGCCGCACGTACCCCGTCTCCGGGCTCAGGCCGATGCCCTGCGCCACCTGCGCCGGGTCGATCTGGTTCTGCGGCCGGTAGCCCTCGTCGGCGGAGACCCGCTCGCAGACCTCGCTGAGCACCAGGGTGCTCACCACCTGGCTGCGCGCGGGCAGCTGGGGCTCCTGGCCGGGCAGCGGAGGCTCCTGGCCGGGCGGCGCCTCGTCCCCCTCGGTCGGGGTCGGGTTCTTCGCCTGAACGTCCTCGATTACCTCGGTGACCGCGTCCTCGGTGATCCGATGGTCACCGACGTACGCGGCGACACCGGGCTCGGAACGGCAACCGGCGAGGGCGACGAGGCCGACCGCCACGCTGGCGACGGCGACAAGACGGCGAGCACGCATGCCCGTCACTCTCTCATGCCCCCTGTCCACCGGTGACACCGGCGGGTGCGCCGAGCACGTCGGAGAGGAGCTGGGCGCACCACTCCAACAGGGGCTGGTCGCGCAGCGGCTCGCCACCCACCCGGCGGGTCATCGGGCGGGGAACGCTTACCTGGTCGAGGGCGGCCTTGTAGACCGAGTCGGGGTGGTAGCGCTTGAGCCGCAACTGCTTGGAGTCGGGCAGCGGCAGCGGACCGAACCGGAGGTGTTTGCCCTGCATGCTGACGTCGGTGAGGCCGTAGGACCGGGCCAACAGCCGGAACCGGGCCACCGCGATCAGGTTCTGCACGGGTGCGGGCGGCTCGCCGTACCGGTCGGTCATCTCGGCGGCCACCTCGCGCAACCGCTCCTCGTCGCGGGCCTCGGCGAGCTTGCGGTACATCTCCAGGCGCAGCCGTTCCACCCCCACGTAGTCGTGCGGCAGGTGCGCGTCCACCGGGAGGTCGATCTTGATGTCGGTCTCCTCCTCCGGACGCTCACCCTTGAACGCCTGCACCGCCTCGCCGACCATCCGCACGTACAGGTCGAACCCGACGCCCTCGATGTGCCCGGACTGCTCGCCGCCGAGCAGGTTGCCGGCGCCCCGGATCTCCAGGTCCTTCATGGCCACGTACATGCCGGCGCCCAGCTCGGTGTGCTGGGCGATGGTGGCCAGCCGCTCGTGGGCGTGCTCGGTGAGCGGCTTGTCCGGCGGATAGAGGAAGTACGCGTACGCCCGCTCCCGGCCCCGGCCCACCCGGCCCCGGATCTGGTGCAGCTGAGCCAGGCCGAGCAGGTCGGCCCGCTCCACGATCAGCGTGTTGGCGTTCGGGATGTCGATGCCGGACTCGACGATCGTGGTGCAGACCAGGACGTCGTACTCCTTCTCCCAGAAGCCGACCATGACCTTTTCCAGGGCGTCCTCACCCATCTGCCCGTGCGCCACCGCCACCCGCGCCTCGGGCACCAGCTCGCGCAGCCGGCGGGCGGTCCGCTCGATCGACTCGACCCGGTTGTGCAGGTAGAAGACCTGACCGTCGCGGAGCAGCTCACGGTGGATCGCGGCGGCCACCTGCCGGTCGTCCTGGGCACCGACGGCGGTGAGCACCGGGTGCCGCTCCTCGGGCGGAGTGGCGATCGTGGACATCTCCCGGATGCCGGTGATCGCCATCTCCAGGGTGCGCGGAATCGGGGTGGCGGACATGCTCAGCACGTCGACGGCGGCCCGCATCGACTTGAGGTGCTCCTTGTGCTCGACGCCGAAGCGCTGCTCCTCGTCGACGATGACCAGCCCGAGCGACTTGAACCGGGTGGCCGACGCCAGCAGTCGGTGGGTGCCGATGACGATGTCGGCGGTGCCGTCGGCGACCATGGCCAGGGTCTGCTCCGCCTCCTTGGGCGTCTGGAAGCGGGACAGCTGCCGGATGGTCACCGGGAACTGACTCATCCGCTCGGCGAAGGTGTTGTAGTGCTGCTGCACCAGCAGGGTGGTCGGCACCAGCACGGCCACCTGCTTGCCGTCCTGCACCGCCTTGAACGCCGCCCGTACCGCGATCTCGGTCTTGCCGTAGCCGACGTCGCCGCAGATCAGCCGGTCCATCGGGATGCTCTGCTCCATGTCCCGCTTGACCTCTTCGATGGCGGCGAGCTGGTCGGGCGTCTCCTGCCAGGGGAAGGCGTCCTCCAACTCCCGCTGCCACGGGGTGTCCGGCCCGAAGTTGTGCCCCTTGGACGCCTTGCGGGCGGCGTAGAGCTGGATCAGCTGGGCGGCGATCTCGCGGACCGCCTTGCGGGCCCGGGCCTTGGACTTCTGCCAGTCCGAGCCGCCCATCTTGTGCAGGGTGGGCTGCTCACCGCCGACGTAGCGGCTCAACTGGTCGAGCTGGTCGGTGGGGACGAAGAGGCGGTCACCGGGCTGGCCGCGCTTGCTCGGGGCGTACTCGATGACGAGGTACTCCCGGGAGGCGCCGTTCACGGTGCGCTGCACCAGTTCGACGTACCGGCCGATGCCGTGCTGCTCGTGCACCACGTGGTCGCCGGCGCGCAGCTCCAGCGGGTCGATGGTGTTGCGCCGCCGGCTCGGCATCTTACGCATGTCACGGGTGGACACGCCCCGACCGCCGGTCACGTCGCTGCCGGTGAGCAGCACGAACCGGGCCGCCTCGTCGACGAAGCCACCGGTCAGGCTGCCGCAGGTGACCAGCAGTTCCCCGGGGGCGGGCGCGGCCGGCACCTCCTCGGTCATCCGGGCACCGAGACCGCCGTCCCGGAGCACCTCGACGGCCCGTTGGGCGGGGCCGTGCCCCTCGAAGACCAGCGCGATCGACCAGCCCTCGCCGGCCCACCGCTTGAGGTCGTCGACCACCCGGGCGGTCTCGCCGTGGTAGAGCGGTGCGGGCTGGGCCGCCAGGGCCACCGCGATCGCGTCGTCGGGAGTGACGTCGACCGCCGCCGGCTCGTCCTCCCAGGGCTGCCGGGTCGCGGCCGGGCCGACCGGCTCGGCCAGGCCGAACGGGGACAGCGTCCACCAGGGCTGGCGCAGGGTCGCGGCGTGCGCGCGTACGTCCGCGAGGGTGTGGAAGGCGGCGGCGCCGAGGTCCACCGGGGCCTGGCCACCGACGGCGGCCGCGGCCCAACTGGCCTGGAGGAACTCCTCCGAGGTACGCACCAGGTCGTGCGCCCGGGTGCGGATCCGCTCCGGGTCGCAGAGCAGCACGTGGGTGCCGGCCGGCATGCAGTCCAGCAGCAACTCCATCGAGCCGTCGCCGATCAACGCCGGGGCCAGGGACTCCATGCCCTCCACCGGCACCCCGCCGGCCAGCTTGTCCAGGATCTCGGCCAGCTCCGGGTGCTGCTGGGCGAGGGTGGCGGCCCGCTCCCGGATCTCGGGGGTGAGCAGCAGTTCCCGGCAGGGCGGGGCCCACAGCTGGGGGATCTGCTCGATGGTGCGCTGGTCGGCGACGGCGAAGGTGCGGATCTCCTCCACCTCGTCGCCCCAGAACTCGACCCGGGACGGGTGCTCGTCGGTGGGCGGGAAGACGTCCAGGATGCCGCCGCGCACGGCGAACTCGCCCCGCTTGGTGACCAGGTCGACGCGGGCGTACGCCATGTCGGTGAGCCGGCGGGCGACCTGCTCCAGGTCGGCCTCGTCGCCGGCGGCCAACCGGACCGGTTCCAGGTCGCCGAGCCCCTTGAGCTGGGGTTGCAGCACCGAGCGGACGGGGGCCACCACCACCCGCAGCGGGCCGGTGCGCCCGTGCGCGTCCGCCGAGTCCGGGTGCGCGAGCCGGCGCAGCACGGCCAACCGCCGGCCGACGGTGTCGGAACGTGGGGAGAGTCGCTCGTGCGGCAGCGTCTCCCAGCTCGGGAAGATCGCCACCTGCTCGGGCGGCAGCAGGCTGCCCAGCGCGGCGACGAGATCCTCGGCCTCGCGGCTGGTGGCGGTGACCGCCAGCACCGCCCGCCCCGCGCCGCCGGCCGTCGCGCCGCTCCCCGAGCCGCCGCCGCTCCCCGAGCCGCCGCCGTTTCCCAGGCCGCCGGCACGGTCGTCGGGATCCGCCGCGACCGCGGCGACCGCGAACGGGCGCAGCGCCGGCGGGGCGGTCAGGTCGAGCCCGTCGACCTGGGCCGCACCGGAGCGCGCCAGGTCACGGACGCGGGCCAGGCCCGGGTCGGCCAGGGCGGCGGCGAACAGTCCGGTGAGCGCAGTCATGATCACTTCCGAGATGGGGACACGACGATCACCCCGCGTCCAGCCCGGACGGGGGGTGCGCTGCCAGCCTAGCTCTGCCCACCGACCTTCACCCCGCTTCCCACCCTCCCGGCCGCCGCCGCACAGAAGCGCCCCGACCGGCCCGAGGGCGTGTGCAACTGCGGGGAAAGTGCAGGCTGCGGGGCGTGGGAGGCCACACTTTGCCCGAAGTTGTCGCCTCGCCCGGGGCGGCAGGGGCAGTGGCGGATCTTGACTGGTCGGGTGGGGGGTGATCGGGTGCTGGAATGAGCGGGGAATATCGTGCGCGGTTCGACGCGGAGGTCACCTTCGCCAACGGCGGGGGCCTGAGCACCGAGGGGTTCCGGTTGGACATCCCGGGTGACCGGATCGACGACGCCGACCTGGCGGCGCTGTTCGTCCGGCATCTCGGTCTGCTGATGGTCGCCGAGGTACGGATCACCAACAAGACGGTCATCGAGGAACCGCACAAGGGCGGTCGCGCCGTCCGCAATGCCGTGGACAGCGCCCACGGGCGGCGGCTGATCGAGTTGAGTCACCTGGTCACCGACGGGATGACCACCCTGCCCGGCTGGCCGGCCCCGAAGATCACCGAGTGGCTGAGCCGCGAGGCGTCCCGCGAGCACTACGCGCCGGGCACCGAGTTCCAGGTGGCCCGGATCGACATGATCGCCAACACCGGCACCTACCTGGACACCCCCGCCCACCGGTACGCCGACGGTGCCGACCTGTCCGGTTTCCCGCTGGACCGCCTCGCCGACCTGCCCGGACTCGTCGTCCGGCTGCCCGCCGGCACCCGCGCGGCGGACCGGCTGCTGCTGGCGCCGTACGACGTGGCCGGCAAGGCGGTGCTGCTGCACACCGGCTGGGACGCGCACTTCGGCACCGACGGGTACGGCGCACCGGAGGCGCCCCACCTGACCGCTGACGGCGCGCGGGCGCTGGTGGACGCGGGCGCCGCCCTGGTCGGCATCGACTCGATCAACATTGACGCCATGGGTCCCGCGGCCGGCGGCGAGCGGCCCGCGCACAGCCTCCTGCTGGCCGCCGGCATCCCGATCGTGGAGCACCTGACCGGGCTGGACGCCCTGCCGCCGGACGGCTTCCGGTTCACCGCCGCGCCACCGAGGGTGGCCGGCATGGGCACCTTCCCCGTCCGCGCCTTCGCCGTCGTGGACTGATGGGCCCCTCGGCGCGTCGGCTTGGCGGTCAGTAGCGGACCGAGATGCGTCGCTGGACCGGGTCCACCCGGACCTCGCCGCCGTACGGGATGATCAGCTGCGGATCGGTGTGACCGAAGTCGACGTCGAAGACCAGGACCGTGTCGCTGGCGTACTCGGCGAAGGCACGGGTGACGGCGGCGCGCTGGTCCTCGGCGTACGCCTGCTTCTCGGCCGGGGTGAGCCGGCGGCTGAACTCCCACGCCTTGGCGCGGCCGACGAGCGCGGCGGGGAAGCCGCCGAGCAGCCCACGCTCACCAAGGTTACGCAGCATCCGGTAGACCTCGACGGCCGATGGCAACTCCTCCGAGGTCTCCATCAGGAAGACCGACCCGGCCAGCGTGGCCGCCGGAGCGACCCGGTCGGCGGCGAGCAGCCAGTGCAGCACCTCCAGGTTGCCGCCCCAGGTGCGTCCCTCGACCACCTTCGCCGGCCCCTGCCAACGCCAACCGGTGCCGGGGAACATCACCGGCTCGGCGGCGAGCGACGCGGGATCGTTCCAGTCGTTCGGCTCGTCGCCCCACTGCGCCGCCGGGGTCAGGTCGTACCAGTCGCTGCCGAACAGCGCCGCGCGCAGCGAGTCGGCGGTCAGCGGGTGCAGCGCGCCGGGGCGGCCGAGGTGCACCAGCACGGACCCGCCGTGATAGCTGACCACGCCCAGCCGGTGCAGGTGGTTGAGCACGTTGGTGTTGTCGGAGTACCCGAAGTAGGGCTTCGGGTTGGCCCGCAGCACCTCGTCGTCCAGGTGCGGCGTCACGGTGATCAGATCGTCGCCGCCGACGGTGGCCAGCACAGCGGTGATCGTCGGATCGGCGAAGGCGGCGGTCAGGTCCCGGGCGCGGTCGCGCGGGTCGGCGCCCATGACCCGGGTGGTCGGGTACTCGACCGGCTCCAGGCCGTACTCCGCACGCAGCCGGCGCAGCCCCAGTTCGTACACGTGCGGGAAGAGAGCGGGCAGACCGGCGGAGGGTGAGACGATCGCCACTCGATCGCCAGGTCGCGGCTTCGGTGGCTGGACCAACGACGTCATGTCCTCGACGCTATCGGCCGTGAACAGCGGTTTTCGACCCCCGGAAGTCCTCGACCGGCGAACCTCTGCAGCGTCGACGTCCGGCTGGGGTCCCCCTGAAACAAAGGGCGTTATCAAGGGGGCCTTCCTTCCGGGCGGGTTCGCGTGGATACGATCGGGGGAGTCGGACAGCGCTGTCCTTCGTACTTGACGTGAGGAGCGCATGGTGACCGACCAGCACGATCACGACGGCCCCGACGCCGCGCTGCGCGCCGACATCCGTAGGTTGGGCACGTTGCTCGGGCAGACCCTGGCCCGCCAGGAGGGCCGCCCGCTGCTCGACCTCGTCGAGGAGATCCGGGCCCAGGTCCGCACCGACGCCCCGGCCGCCGCCCGGCGGCTCGGCGGGCTCGACGTGACCACCGGCACCAAGCTGGCCCGCGCCTTCTCCACCTACTTCCACCTGGCCAACATCACCGAGCAGGTGCACCGGGCCCGGGACCTGCGGCGTCGCCGCGCCGTCCAGGGCGGCTGGCTGGACCAGGCGGCCAAGATGATCGCCGAACGCGGGGTGCCGGCCGAGGAGATCGCCTCGGTGGCCCGCCGGCTGGCGGTACGTCCGGTCTTCACCGCTCACCCGACCGAGGCGGCCCGCCGGTCGATCCTGTCGAAGCTGCGCGCGATCGCCGACGAGCTGGACGCCGAGACGGCCAACGCGATCCTCTACGGCGCCAGCGACGAGGGCCCGGCGAACCGGCGGCTGGCCGAGCTGCTCGACCTGATGTGGCAGACCGACGAGCTGCGGCTGGACCGGCCGGACCCGACCGACGAGGCGCGCAACGCCATCTACTACCTGCGTGACCTGTACGCCGAGGCGGCCCCGCAGGTGCTCGACGACCTCGCCGAGACGCTGCGTACGCTCGGCGTGGAGACCTCGCCGACGGCCCGACCGCTGACCTTCGGCACCTGGATCGGCGGTGACCGGGACGGCAACCCGTTCGTCACTCCGGCGGTGACCCGCGAGGTGCTGGCCATCCAGCACGAGCACGGCCTGACCGCCACCGAGGCGGCGATGGAAGAGCTGATCAACGAGGTGTCGGTCTCCCGTCGCCTGCGCGGGGTCTCGCTCGACCTGTCCGCCAGCCTCGCCGCCGACCTCGACGCGCTGCCCGAGGTGGCACCGCGCTTCCGTCGGGTCAACGCCGAGGAGCCGTACCGGCTCAAGGCCCGCTGTGTCCGCGCCAAGCTCGCCAACACCCGGGCCCGGCTGCGTCAGGGCACCCCGCACGTGCCGGGGCGCGACTACCGGGGTTCGGCCGAGCTGATCGCCGACCTCGATCTGCTGCGTGCCTCGCTGGCCCGCAACTCCGGTCAGCTCACCGCCGTCGGCCGGCTCGCCTCGACCATCCGTACCGTCTCGGCGTTCGGTCTGCACCTGGCGACCATGGACGTCCGCGAGCACGCCGAGAAGCACCACGAGGTGCTCACCCAGCTGTACGCGGCGGTGGGTGAGGTGGACGACTACCCGTCGCTGAGCCGGCTGGAGCGCACCAAGCTGCTCGCCGACGAGCTGGCCAGTCGCCGGCCGCTGTCGACGTCGGACACCCCGCTGAGCCAGTCGGCACGCAAGACCTTCGACGTGTTCAGCACCATCCGGGAGGCGCAGGACCGGTTCGGCGCCGAGGTGATCGAGTCGTACATCATCTCGATGACCCTCGGCGTGGACGACGTGCTCGCCGCCGTGGTGCTCGCCCGCGAGGCCGGCCTGGTCGACGTGCACAGCGGCCGGGCCCGGATCGGCATCGTGCCGCTGCTGGAGACCCCGGCCGAGCTGAACTCCGGCGGCGAGCTGCTCGACGAGCTGCTGTCGCTGCCGGCGTACCGGGCGCTGGTGGCGGCCCGGGGCGACGTGCAGGAGGTGATGCTCGGTTACTCCGACTCCAACAAGGAAGCCGGCATCACCACCAGCCAGTGGTCGATCCACCGAGCCCAGCGGGCACTGCGCGACGTGGCCGCTCGGCACGGCGTGCACCTGCGGCTCTTCCACGGCCGGGGTGGCACGGTCGGACGTGGTGGCGGCCCCACGCACGACGCGATCCTGGCTCAGCCGTACGGCACCCTGGACGGCGCGATAAAGGTGACCGAGCAGGGTGAGGTCATCTCCGACAAGTACACCCTGCCCGCGCTGGCTCGGGAGAACCTCGAGCTGAGCGTGGCCGCCGTGCTCCAGGCGACGCTACTGCACACCGCGCCCCGCCAACCCGCCGAGATGTTGGAACGCTGGGACGCGACGATGGACGTGGTGTCCGAGTCGGCGTTCCGGTCGTACCGCTCACTGGTGGAGGATCCGGACCTGCCCGCGTACTTCTGGGCCTCCACCCCGACCGAACTGCTCGGTGCGTTGAACATCGGCTCCCGGCCGGCGAAGCGGCCGAACACCGGCGCCGGCCTGTCCGGGCTGCGGGCCATCCCGTGGGTGTTCGGCTGGACCCAGACCCGGCAGATCGTGCCCGGCTGGTTCGGGGTCGGCTCCGGTCTGGCCGCCGCCCGGGAGGCCGGGCTGGCCGACGTGCTCGCCGAGATGCACCGCAACTGGCACTTCTTCCGCACGTTCCTGTCCAACGTGGAGATGATGCTGACCAAGACCGACCTCGGCATCGCCCGCCGGTACGTCGAGACCCTGGTCCCGAAGCAGCTGCACCCGATCTTCGACAAGATCGAGCAGGAGTACGAGCTGACCCGGCGCGAGGTGCTCGCCGTCACCGACTCACCGGACCTGCTGGAGAACTCCCCGGTGCTGCAACGCACCCTCGCCGTCCGTGACACCTACCTGGAGCCGCTGCACCACCTTCAGGTGGCGTTGCTGCGGCAGTACCGCGACTCCGGGGCGGCCGGCCGGGCGGTGGCCACCGCACCGGGTGGCCGACGCGCCCCGAGCGACGGCACCGCCCTGGAGCGGGCCCTGCTCACCACGGTCAACGGCATCGCCGCCGGCATGCGCAACACCGGCTGAGAGGTTGTGTGATCAGGAAGGGCATCTTTCGTCTCCGGTAGCGAAAGGTGCCCTTCCTGATCCTGACAGCGCTCGGTCGGCTCGTTAGGTAGTCGAACGATGGTGGGCGTCAGAAGTCCCCGCCACCGAAATCGCCGCCGCCAAAATCGCCGCCACCGAAATCTCCGCCACCGAAGTCCGCGCCGGCGTCGCCCGGATCGTCGAAGCCACCCGCGGCGGCGGCGTCATATCCGGGGTCGCCGAAGGACGGCGAGAACAGCGCGTCCGCGATCAGCATGCCGCCGAGCACCCCGACGCCGGCCCCGAACGCCGTCTTCCACCAGGGGGTGGAGTACCACCCGGCCGGCACCGGTCGGCCCCGCACCCGCCCGCCCGGGTAGTAGTAAGGCGTGTCCTGCCCCGGCTGCGGGCCGGCCTGGAACGTCTGCCCCTGCACCTCGACCTGACGCGGCACGGTCAGTTCCCCGGCGCCGCTGGCGGCGGCCAACGGTGGCAGGGGTGGGCCCGGGTCGATGCCGAGCGCCAGCCGGGCCGCCCGGATGTAGGTGAGGCCCTCCACCGCGGTCTCCCGGGCAAGCCGGTACTGCGTGATGCTGCCGGCCTGCTCCAGCTGGGAGCCGGCGGCGTGGTAGCGCTCGGCGGCGTCGGCAAGTGCCTGGCGTGCCGCCGGGTCCTCGCCGCTGAGGTTCATCACCTGTCCGCCGAGGCGTTCGTACCACCGCCGCGCGTCGGCCCGCACGTCGGCGAGGTTGCGGGCCTCACGGGCGGCGCGTTCCCGGCGCCACCAGAGCAGGGCACCGCCGAGCACCACCACGATCAGTACGAGCAGCAGAAGTTCCACCATCTCAACCTACCCAGCGTGGACCAACCAGCTCCGCTGCGACGATTCCGGCGCGGGGGAATCAGGACGCACCCGTCCGGGCGTACCGGGCCCACTTTTGGCAAGCTCCTGAGGATGGACCTGGAGACCCTCGCGGTTGTCGTCGTCTGTCTCGGTGCCGGCGGCGCGGTCGGCTGGTTCGCCGCCCGGGCCCGCTCGGTGACCGAGATCACCCGGCTGGACGCCACGCTGCGCGCCACCCGGGAGGGCGAGGCGCGGCTGGAGCAGTCGATGCGGGCGCTGAGCTACGAGGCGACGGCCCAGTCGCAGGAGGCGGTCGCCCGGGCGGTGGCCCCGTTGCACGAGACGCTGCGGCGCTACGAGCAGCGGGTCGCCGATCTCGAACGTGAGCGGGTCGACGCGTACGCCGAGCTGCGCGAACAGGTCCGCGCGATGAGCGCGGTCTCCGGCGAGCTGCGGACGGAAACGAAGCAGTTGGTGGCCGCCCTGCGTGCGCCGCAGGTACGTGGACGGTGGGGCGAACACCAGCTGCGCCGCATCGTCGAGGCCGCCGGAATGCTGGAACACTGTGACTTCGCCGAGCAGGTCACCGCCGCCACCGACCAGCAGACGGTACGCCCCGACCTGGTGGTTCGCCTGCACGGCGGCCGGAGCGTGGTGGTGGACGCGAAGGCGCCGTTCGACGCGTACCTCACCGCGATGGAGGCGCGCGACGAGCGGGGCCGGGACACCCATCTCGACGCGCACGCCAAGCACCTGCGGGCGCACGTCGACGCGCTGGCCGCCAAGTCGTACTGGTCCGCGTTCGAGTCCACTCCGGAGTTCGTGGTGCTCTTCGTGCCGGCCGATCCTTTTCTGGACGTCGCACTGCAACGTGATCCGACGCTGCTGGAGCACGCCTTCGCCCGTAACGTGGTGCTGGCCACCCCGGCCACCCTGGTCGCGCTGCTGCGTACGGTCGCCTGGTCGTGGCGGCAGGAACAGCTGACCCGCAATGCGATGGCCGTGCACACGCTGGCGCGGGAACTGTACGGACGGTTGTCGACGCTCGGTGACCACGTCGGCAAACTCGGTGCCTCACTCGGTGGTGCGGTCACCGCGTACAACCGGGCGGTGGGCTCGCTGGAGGCGCGGGTGCTGGTGAGCGCCCGCAAGCTGGCGGAACTGGGCGTGTCGGATCAGGAACTGCCCAGCCCGGGGCAGGTGGAACTGGCGCCACGACAGCCGCAAGCGCCAGAGCTGCTCGTCGAATCCACTCCAGATGATCGAACTCGGTCTAACTGAAATCGGCCCCTATCATCTTCGATGTGACAATGAGCGTCTCGCATATCACGAGATGGTCACAACGTACCTGGCGGTAGTGACATCGACGGTCGGCACCACGAAGGATTTCGCTCACGCGTGCCCTGCTTCTGAGGGCGCCTGAGTTCTCTGGAGGAAAGAGAACGTGAGTAAACCCCGAAACCTGAGCCGGCGTACCTCCGCCGCGCTCTTCGCCTCGGTGATGGCGGCCAGCGCCGTGACCGTGGCGGGCGGTGCCGCCACCGCGAGCGCCGCTCCTGCCGGACCCGACGCCGCGCAGGCCACCCCCGCCGAGTCGTTGGACCAGCACGACGCCAAGCTGCTCGCCGAGGCGGAGGCGAAGAAGGCCCCCACGGTCACGATGATCGTCGCCACCGACAAGGGCAAGGCGAAGGACGTCGCCGACGACCTCGAGGATCTCGGCGCGGCCGTCACCGAGCGCTTCGACACCATCGGTTACGTGCTCGCCAAGGTGCCGACCGGCAAGGCGGTCAAGGCCGCCAAGCTGCCCGGCGTGGCCACCATCGACCTGGACGAGAAGATCCAGCTGCCCGACCCGAAGCCCGAGGTCGCCCCGGGCGGCACGAAGGGCGGCAAGCAGGGCGGGACGCTCAGCGGACCGGGCGCCCGGACCAAGGCCGACAACCCGTACATGCCGACGAACGAGACCGGTGCGGTCAAGTTCGTCAAGCAGCACAAGAAGTGGGACGGCCGAGGCGTCACCATCGGCATCATGGACTCCGGCGTGGACCTGGAGCACCCGGCGCTGCAGGAGACCACCACCGGCGAACGCAAGATCGTCGACTGGGTCACCGCGACCGACCCGTTCGAGGACTCCACCTGGCGTCCGATGCTCAACCAGGTGACCGGGCCGACGTTCACCCTGGCCGGTCGCACCTGGACCGCGCCGGCCGGCACCTACCGGTTCAACCTGTTCAGTGAGAACATCACGAACCAGAGCGACCCGGCCGGTGACGTCAACCGCGACGGGGACAACACCGACCAGTTCGGCATTCTCTTCGACCCGGCCACCAACAACATCTGGGTCGACACCGACCAGGACGGCGACTTCACCGACCAGGCCGTGATGCGGCCGTACAAGGAGAAGTTCGACGTCGGCCACTTCGGCACCGACAACCCGGCGACTCCGATCAAGGAGCGGATGTCGTTCGTCGTCGAGTACCGCAAGAACGTCGACACCACCCCGGTCGGCGGCCCCGGCCTGGTGGACTACGTCAACATCGGCATCATCGAGAGCGCCCACGGCACGCACGTCGCCGGCATCACCGCCGCGAACGACATGCTCGGCAACGGCGCGTTCGACGGTGCCGCCCCCGGCGCCAAGATCGTTTCCTCCCGTGCCTGCTCCTGGGGCGGTGGCTGCACGGCCGCCGCGCTCACCACCGGCATGGCCGATCTGGTGATCAACCGCGGGGTCGACGTGATCAACATGTCGATCGGTGGCCTGCCGGCGCTGAACGACGCCAACAACGCCCGCGCCACCCTCTACAACAACCTGATCACCACCTACGGGGTGCAGATGTTCATCTCGGCCGGCAACTCCGGCCCGGGTGTGAACACCATCGGCGACCCGTCGGTGGCAAGCAACGTGGTCAGCGTCGCCGCCAGCATCAGCAAGGACACCTGGCTGGCGAACTACGGCTCGGTGGTCAAGAAGAAGAACGCGCTGTTCAACTTCTCCTCGCGCGGCCCGCGTGAGGACGGTGGCGCCAAGCCGAACATCGCCGCGCCGGGTTCGGCCATCTCCACCACGCCGGTATGGCAGCCCGGCAGCCCGGTCGCCGAGGCCGGCTACGCGCTGCCGCCGGGCTACGGCATGTTCAACGGCACGTCGATGGCCTCTCCGCAGGCCGCCGGCGCCGCCGCGCTGCTGCTCTCGGCCGCCCGGGCGACCGACAAGGGCATCACCCCGGAGATGCTGCGGCGGGCGATCTTCACCTCCGCCAAGCCGATCGCCGACACCCCGACCTACGGGCAGGGCTACGGCATGTTCAACGTGCCGGGTGCCTGGAAGCTGCTCAAGAAGGGTGTGCAGACCCGCTCGTACACCTCCGAGGCCCCGGTCTGCACGGTGCTCTCCGGCCTGTTGGCCACGCCGAACCAGGGCACCGGCATCTACAACCGCTGCGGCTCCGCCGACGGCGGCCACCAGGTCAACCAGTCGAAGTCGTACCAGGTCAAGCTGACCCGGACCAGCGGCCCGACCGGCAACGTGAAGCACAACATCGGCCTGCGCGGCAACGACGGCACCTTCTCGGCGCCGAAGAACGTCACGCTTCCGCTGAACACGCCCGTCACCATCACGATCATCGCCAAGCCGAAGACCGTCGGCGCGCACGGCACGATCGTGACCGTCGACGACCCGGCCACCAGCACGATCGACTTCGAGGTCTCCGCCGTGGTGGTGGTCTCGAACGACGTCAGCAAGCCCAACTTCGCCTACTCGGCGCAGGGCTCGGTGGACCGGAACAGCACCACGTCGTACTTCGTGACGGTCCCCCCGGGTGCCGGTGCGCTCCAGGTCAACCTCTCCGGCATCGCCACCGGGTCGCAGACGCGTTTCATCGCGTTCAACCCGTGGGGCGTTCCGGTGGAGAGCACCTCCAGCCTGGCCTGCTTCACCAACCACAACAGCACGGTCGTCTGCAACGCCTTCGAGCGCGACTACCAGAACCCGATGCCGGGTGTCTGGGAGATCGAGGTCGAGTCGCGGCGGACCTCGCCGTCGCTGAACAACCCGTACCAGCTCCAGGCACGGGTGCAGGGCGTCGCGGTCGAGCCGGCCGTGGTCGAGCTGCCGTCGGTCACCGCCGGCGCCCCGACCCCGGTCACCTGGTCGCTGAAGAACACCTTCGGCCCGGTCACGGTGACCGGCCAGGGCGGCGCGCTGGCCAGCTCGCACGCGGAGCGGCCGACCATCGTCGAGTACGCGACGCAGGAGTACACCGTGGACGTGCCGGCGGGCGCCACCAGCTTCACCGCCCGCATCGGCAACACCTCGGATGCCGGCGCCGACCTCGACCTGTTCGTGTACCGGGGTGGCAGCCTGATCGCGTACAACGCGGACGGCGACTCGGAGGAGTCCGTGACCCTGAACAACCCGGTGGCGGGCACCTACACCGTCGTCGTCGAGGCGTACTCGGTCGACGGGGCCGGTGGCAGCACCGAGTACGACTACCGGGACTCGTTCTCCTCCCCGGCGCTCGGCACCCTCTCGGCGTCGAGCACGCCGCTCACGCTGGCCCACGGTGCCACCGGCACCATCTCGGGCACGGTGACGGCCCAGTCCGCCCCGGCCGCGGGTCGGAGCCTCTACGGTGAGCTGACCGTCGTGACCACCGAAGGCGCGGTCGTCGGCCGCGGCGCGGTGGACATCGGCGCGGTGAACTGACACCACCAAGCGCACCACCAGGAAGCCCGTCTCCGGTTCTCCGGAGACGGGCTTCCGTCCGTCCACGGGCCGAGCCGGTCAGCTGACCGGCTCGGCCCGTCCCGGGTGGCGGCCGACCAGGCCCACCACCAGCAGCAGGTACGCGGCCACCTCGACGGCGGCGAGGACGGCTGGTCCGGACGCCGGCAGGCTCGCGTTGGCCTGGTAGACAGCGGTCAGCAGGACACCCTGTCCGGCGGCCGACGGCAGCGACAACGCGTCGAGCGCCACGTCCAGGTGGGTCACGGCGACCAGCACCAGCAGGACGGCACCGCCGGCGGCGATCCGGTGGCGACGCCCGGCCAGCAGGGCGGCCAGGACCAACGCGCCGACGGCGAGGACGAGCGGTGCCAGTATGGCGCCGACCGTGGCCACGGCGGACGGGCCGGTGTCGCCGGGACCGGACCGCTGGGTCGCGCGTACCGCAAAGTGGATCTCGGCCAGCCGGACGGCCGCGTACCCGACCACGAGCGTCGCCGCCAGCACCGTACCGGTGAGGGCGGAACGTCCCGGGCGGGCATCGCGCCACCGACCGGTCAGCAGCAGGATCAGGACGAGAAGCAGCGCCGCCCAGCTCAGCCGGAGGCCGGTGACGAACCCCAGGGTCGGGTCAACCGCGTCGGTTCGGAAGACCTGCCATTCCCGGTCGGCGGGTTCGGCGGGCATCGTGATCCACGCGTCGACGACGAGCACGGTGAGCGCCACCGGCAGCGCCCAGGGCAGGTCCGGTGGCCGGGCGGTCAGCGCGTACGCCGCCAACAGCAGCAACGCGGCCACCTCGGCCTGACGCAGCAGCGGAACACCGGTGAGGATGTTGAGGACGTGGACGGCGGCGAGGGCCCCGGCCGCCGCAGGAAGGATCGGTCGGTACCGCACCGGGGCATCCTGCCATCAACTGATCCACATCGTCGGCCCGTGCCGCCGTCGCGGGCGGCCCAGGGCCAGAACTCAGCCGCGCCTGGCGGAGGCCACGACGAACGGGGTGCCCTGCTGACAGGTGGACATCATGGTCGGGTCGGGACGCCCGGTCACCGTCACCGACGCGCCTGCGCTGAGCACGTCGCGCGGACCGCCGAGCAGCAGGTAACCGTCGAGCAGCAGGCAGCCGGGCTCGACGCCGGACTCGATCCGGCCGGTCAACGTGATCTCGGCGGTCGCGGGTGGCTTCGACGGGGCGCTCGGCCGGACCGTCGGTCGGGTGGTGGGCGCCGTCGGGTCCACGGGGTCGGAGGGTGAGGGCGCGGGCGCGGACCCGGTCGGGTCCGGGGTGGGCAGTTCGGTCACCGGTGACGCTCCCGTCGGGGTCGGGGTGGTGGGGCCGTCACCCGCCTCCTGGCCGGCACAGGCGGCGAGCGCCGTGCAGACGATCAACGCGGTGACGGCGATCCGAATGGTCCTCATACCAAGCTCTGACGCACCGGGCCGGTGAACAGTTCCACCGGGCCGGCCTGGCGTGTTCACGAACCCGTCCGGCGGCTCAGTCGCGGGCCGCAGCGGCGGCGGCCTTCATGTCCCGCTTGAGTTCCTGCGGCAGTGAGAAGGTGAGCCGCTCGTTCGCGGTCACCACCTCCTCGACGTCGGTGAAGCCACGCTCGGCGAGGTGTGCCAGCACCTCCTGCACCAACTCCTCCGGCACGCTGGCACCCGAGGTCAGGCCCACCGTACGCGCGTCGGCCAGCCAGGCGTCCTCGATCTCGTGGGCGAAGTCGACCAGGTGGCCGCCCCGGGCACCGCCGTCCAGGGCCACCTCGACCAGGCGTACCGAGTTCGACGAGTTACGCGAGCCCACCACGATCACCACGTCGCACTCCGGCGCGATCTCCTTGATCACGTGCTGCCGGTTGCTGGTGGCGTAGCAGATGTCGTCGCTGGGCGGCGACTGGAGCATCGGCAGCCGCTTCTTCAGCCGGGCGACGGTCTCCATCGTCTCGTCCACCGACAGCGTGGTCTGCGACAGCCAGACCACCTTGTTCGGATCCCGCACGGTGATCCGGTCGGCGTCCTCCGGACCGTCCACCAGCTGGATGTGCTCCGGCGCCTCGCCGGAGGTGCCGATGACCTCCTCGTGCCCCTCGTGACCGATGAGCAGGATGTCGTAGTCCTCGGCGGCGAACCGCTTCGCCTCGTGGTGCACCTTCGTGACCAGCGGGCAGGTGGCGTCGATCGCCTTCAGCGACCGCTGCCTGGCCTGCTCGTAGACCTCGGGTGCCACGCCGTGCGCGGAGAAGATCACCGTGGCGCCCTCGGGCACCTCCTCGTTCTCCTCCACGAAGATCGCGCCCTGGGCTTCCAGCGTCCGCACCACGTGCTTGTTGTGCACGATCTGCTTGCGGACGTAGATGGGGGCTCCGTAGAGTTTGAGCGCCTCCTCGACGGTCTGCACCGCCCGGTCCACGCCCGCGCAGTAGCCGCGGGGCTTGGCCAGGAGCACGCGCTTGCCGGTCCGGGAAGTCGCCTCAGCCTCAGTCACCCCCTCATCGTACGTGCCACCACCGGACCCGGCAGCGGCCGAGCCGACCCCCACCGCCCGTTGACCATGAAGTTGACGCCCGCGACACGCCGCGCCGAGCACAACAACTTCATGATCGACGCCGGCCCGGAGGGGGTCGTAGGGTGGGCGGGTGAGTGTGGGTGAGGGGGCTGGTGGGAAGAGCAGCTCGGATGAGCCGTGGCCGGTGCGGGTGGTCAGTCAGAAGATCGGTGCATGGGTGGCCCGGCTCGGGTGGGTGTGGGTGGACGGGCAGGTGGCGCAGATCAGCCGGCGGCCCGGTGCCAGCACCGTGTTCCTGACGCTGCGGGACCCCTCCGCCGACCTGAGTCTCACGGTCACCACCAACCGGGACGTGCTCGACTCCGGCGCACCGGAGCTGCGCGAGGGCGCCCGCGTGGTGCTGCACGCCAAGCCCGAGTTCTACGCCGCCCGGGGCACGCTCAGCCTGCGCGCCGACGAGATCCGTCAGGTCGGCCTCGGTGAACTGCTCGCCCGGCTGGAGAAACTCAAGAAGCTGCTGGCCGCCGAGGGGTTGTTCGACCGGGCGCGCAAGCGCCGCCCACCGTTCCTGCCGCAGCGGATCGGGCTCATCACCGGTCGGGCCAGTGCCGCCGAGCGGGACGTGCTGACGAACGCCCGCCGGCGCTGGCCAGCGGTGGAGTTCCGCACGGTGAACGTGGCGGTGCAGGGCCCGACCGCCGTTCCGCAGATCGTGGACGCGCTGAAGGTGCTGGACGCGGACCCGAGCATCGACGTGATCATCCTGGCCCGCGGCGGGGGTGGCATCGAGGATCTGCTGCCCTTCTCCGACGAGGCACTGTGCCGTGCCGTTTTCGCCTGTCGCACACCGGTGGTCAGCGCCATCGGCCACGAGACGGACGCGCCGCTTGTCGACTACGTGGCCGACGTCCGGGCGTCGACCCCCACCGACGCGGCCAAACGGGTGGTGCCCGATCTCGCCGAGGAGGTACGCCTGATCAAGCAGGCCCGGCACCGGCTGCACCGGGCCGTGCACAACCTCGTCGATCGGGAGGCCCACCGCATCGACGCACTACGCTCCCGACCGGTGCTGGCCCGGCCACAGGTGATGATCGAGCAACGGGCCGCCGATCTGGTCGCACTGCGCCAGCGCGCCGGCCGCTGCCTGGACCACCGGCTCGCCGCCGCCGACGACGACCTGCGGCACACCCTGGCCCGGCTGCGCGCTCTCTCCCCGGCCGCCACCCTCGACCGTGGGTACGCCATCGTGCAACGCGCCGACGGCCACGTCGTACGCGCGGCCACCGAGGTGGCGGCCGGCGACCCGCTGCGGGTACGCCTGGCCGACGGCGAACTGTCCGCCACGGTCGACACCTGACCAGACACGGGCACCGCCCGAACCGCCGACCTCGCCCGGGGCCGCCGGGTACGTGAGCCACCATCCCGAGCCCCGGCGTGACCGCTACCGGCGGCCTAACCGCAATCGGGCGCGGACGACGGCGGTGCGGTCGCCGGTGGTGTCGGGCCGTTGTGCTGAGATGGGTGCGATGACTGACGAGAAGACAGCCGGGTCGGACGAGCGGCTCAGCTACGAACAGGCCCGCGCCGAACTCGCGTCGGTGGTGGAGCGGCTGGAGGCCGGCGGCACGTCGCTCGAGGAGTCGCTGGCGCTCTGGGAGCGCGGCGAGGCGCTGACGGTGATCTGCCAACGTTGGCTCGACGGTGCCCGCGCCCGTATCGACGCCGCCCGGCCCGATCCGGCTGCCTGACCGGCCCCCGGGAACACATCGCCTCCGGCGCGGCCGACCCACCGCCCGGGCGATCCGGCAGGCCGACGCGGCAGCTGACCGGCGGGCCGGCCGATTCCGGCAGGCGGCGCGGCGGGAGCCGACCGGCTCCCGCCGCGATCCTTGGTCCGACTCCGGCGAGGCGGCCGTCCGGCCAGGTCGCCGCGCTTCGGGCTCAGTCGAACAGGTTGTACAGCTCCGGCGGCGCCTCGACGACCTGGTCGGCCGGCGGCTTGGTCGCCTCGGTCGCGTTGCCGTAGTCGGAGTAGGTCACCCGGATCTCCTGCCCGGCGGGCCGGCCACCCTCGGGCAGTCGGATGACCATCTCGGTGAGCCGCCCCTGGGCGTCGGTGGTCGCGGTGAACGGCACCGACTTCGCCTCCGCGCCGAGCGCGGTGACCACGCTCGGGTCGAGGGAACCGGCGTCGGCGGCCTTCGACAGGTCGAGGGTGCCGGCGTACGCTCCGTCGCCGGTACGGCGGACATCGGTGACGGCCTGGGTCAGCGCCTCACTGCCGGCGGGGTCGACCTTGTCGAAGTCGAAGCCCAGGCTGCGGTTGCCCTGAATCCGGCTCTGGTCGAGGTGGTGGTACTTGCCCAGGTTGAGTCGGTCCGCCCCGGGCACACCGCTGGCCGCCTGGCCCTGCAGGTCCAGCTTCACCCAGCTGTCCGGCTTGGCGTGGATGACGTCAAGACTGATGGCCAGGTCGTCGGTCGACTCGCCGAGGCGTACCCGCATCTCGGCGGTCTGGCTCGGCTGGTGCACCTGCCCTTCCATGACCGAGCCGGCGCCGGACATGGTGAACCTGAAGTTGCCGTTACGGATTTCCCGGGTCGAGTCCAGCAGCGCCTGCTTCGCCTCGGTGTCAGCCTCGGAGGCGGCACCGGTGGCGGTGGCGGTGGCGGACGGTGTGGCGCTCGGCCCGGCCTCGCCGCTGGTGGTGCAGGCGGCGACGCCGGGCGTGAGAAGGGCGACGGCCACCAGGCCGGCGCTCAGTCGTCGAACGGTCATCGGTGTCTCCCAGCAGGGTCATCCGGTGCCTTCTCGCGCCGGAGGCTTCCCTATCTGTTCCCTGCCGGCCGCTCCCGCAATCACCCGAAACCGACCACAACTCCCGGACCGCCGCCGATCCGCCCGGCCTTCCGGCGCGCGGCGTACGCAAGCGCGACCCACCCCGACGGTCAACGATCCGCCGAAAGCGAACGGGGGTGGGCTGAGCCCACCCCCGTAGCGTCGTCGCTCGGCCTACTTGAACATCTCGTAGGTCTGCTCGCTCGCCTCGATGACCTGGTCCGCCGGCGGCTTCTGCACGGCGGTCGCGGCACCGTAGTCAGCGTAGTTGATCTTGATGTCCTGCGCCTTGGTCTCGCCCGCCGCCGGGATGGACATGACCAGCTCGCTCAGCCGACCCTCGGCGTCCAGCTTCGCGGTGAACGGGATCGCCTTGGCCTTGTCGCCGAGCGCCTTGAGCATGTCCTCGTCGGCGGCCACCGAGTCCTTCACCGAGGTGAGGTCGAAGGTGCCGCTGTAGCTGCCCGCACCGGTCTCCTGCACCTCGGCGAGGCCCTCGAACATGCCGGCGGCGTCGGCCGGGTCGGTGCCCTCCTTGAAGATGTCGAGGTTCTTCGCGTCCTTGGCCTTGGCGGCGTCGAGGTGCTGGTACTTGTCCTTGATCGCCTCCATCCCCGGGACGCCGGCGAACAGGTCACCGAGGTCGACCTTCACCCAGGTGTCCGGCTGGATCTGGATGAGGTCGAAGTCCATGGTGAAGTCTTCGTCACCCACGGTCATCGTCATCTGAGCGCTGTTGCTGGGCTTGTGGAACGTGCCCTTGCCGGTCATCGAGTCGGCCGCGATGGTGAACGTGAAGTTGCCCTCGGCCAGCCCCTTGGTGGAGGCGACCAGCGCCGCCTTCGGGTCGGCCGGAATGCCGGAATCGGCCGAGGCGCCCGCGGAGGGCGAGTCGCCGCTGGCGTTGTTGCAGGCGGCGAGGCCGGGAACGAGCAGCGTGGCGGCGATGAGGCCCACGCTCCAGCGTCGAATGTTCACAGATCGTCTCTCTTCAAGCATGAAAGCCCGACCGACCACAGCCGGCCAGGCATCGAACCCGGGGAGCGTAGCGGATCGGACCGACACGCAGGGGGCACCCGATCTGCCGGCCCACCCGTACCGGTCGCCGCCGTTCAGTCCACGGCGGTGGCGAGCGCGCGCAGCTCGTTGTCCCGGGCGTCGCCGACGACGATCACCGTGCGCTGCGGTTGCAGCAGCACCAGCGCCTGCTCGTTGCCCCGGGCCGTGTACCGCTGCCAGGTGCCCGACCCGAGATCGGCCTGCCCCTGCGGGCGGCCCTCGTCGGTCAGCTCGGCCGGCAGCAGCCGTTCCGGCGGCACGTTGCTCTGCACCAGCTGCAGGCCCCGCCCCTCCGGGGTGACATATCCCACCCGCAGGATCGCCCCGTCCTCGGCGGTGCGGTAGGCCGCGCGTACCGCCCGCCAGCCGTCACCCAGCTCGGTGGGCTCGCTCACCGGAAACGCGCCGGCCGATCTCGCCTGTTCGAAGGCGGGCGCCGGATCGACCGTGTTCGGCTGGTCCCCACCGAGAAAGCCCCGGTAGAAGGCGAGTAGCAGGGCGATCGGGATCAGCAGCACGAGCAGCGAGATGGCCATGTCCCGCGGCGACCGCTCGGACTTCGCGGCGGCTGCGGGTGGTGGCACGGGCTCGTCGTCGGGCGTGCGGTCAGCAGGCTGTGCAGGTTCCACCCCGCCATTCTCGCAGCCGCTCGACCGGCGGTATCCGTCCCATCACCGCCCCGACCCGGCTGCGCATCCGCCATCGTGTGAGGATCAGCGACGAAGCCGGCAGCGCCGGCCCGCCCCGCACCGCCGCGAGGAGGAGCCGTTTTCATGACCACCATCAGGACGCGAATTCCCCAGAACCTCGACCGCAACCTCGCCCTCGATCTGGTCAGGGTCACCGAGGCCGCGGCGATGGCCGCCGGCCGGTGGGTCGGCCGGGGCGACAAGGAGGGCGGCGACGGCGCCGCCGTCGACGCGATGCGCAAGCTGATCAACTCGATCCCGATGAAGGGCGTCGTGGTGATCGGCGAGGGCGAGAAGGACAACGCCCCGATGCTGTTCAACGGCGAGGAGGTCGGCGACGGCGACGGCCCCGAGGTGGACGTCGCGGTGGACCCGATCGACGGCACCACCCTGATGAGCAAGGGCATGCCGAACGCCCTCGCGGTGCTGGCCGTGGCCGAACGCGGGGCGATGTTCGATCCCAGCGCGGTCTTCTACATGGAGAAGCTCGCCGTCGGCCCAGCCTATGCGGACGTGGTGGACATCGAGGCCGGCACGGTCGAGAATCTTCGCCGCATCGCGAAGACCAAGGGCACAAGCGTCTCCGAGGTCACGGTCTGTGTGCTCGACCGCTCCCGGCACGACGGCCTGGTCGACGAGATCCGCCGCGCCGGGGCCGGCATCCGCTTCATCTCCGACGGCGACATCGCCGGCGCGATCGCCGCCGCACGCGGTGAGTCGGACGTCGACGTGCTGATGGGCATCGGCGGCACCCCGGAGGGAATCACCGCCGCCTGCGCCCTGAAGTGCATGGGCGGCATGATGCAGGCCAAGCTCTGGCCGCGCGACGACGCCGAGCGCGAGAAGGCGGTCGCGGCCGGCCACGACCTGGACCGGGTGCTCACCACCGACGACCTGGTCACCGGCGACAACTGCTTCTTCGTGGCCACCGGCATCACCTCCGGGGACCTGCTGCGCGGCGTGCGGTACCGGGCCGGCGGGGCGTACACCCAGTCGATCGTGATGCGCTCGAAGAGCGGCACCATCCGGGTGATCGACTCGTACCACCGCCTGGAGAAGCTGGCCCTCTACTCGGCGGTGGACTTCGACGGCCGGCCGCTGGACGAACAGGCTTGAGCGCCCCCACGGCGACCCGGCCGGCGGTGTCGGCGGGTCGCCGGTTCGGCGCGGTGGCGCTGGCGGCCCTGGCCGGGGTCGCGGTGGCGACGCAGTCGCGGATCAACGGCGAGTTGGGCGTACGCCTCGGCGACGGGGTCGCCGCCGCGGTCGTCTCGTTCGGTTCGGGCCTGCTGCTGCTGTTGCTGCTGGTACCGGCCACCCGCGCCGGGCGACGCGGGCTGACGACGCTGCGTACCGCCCTCAACCGGGGAGCGCTTCGGCCCTGGCAGTGTCTGGGTGGTGCCTGCGGCGCGTTCCTGGTGTTCTCCCAGGGCGCCACCGTCGGCACCCTGGGAGTTGCGGTGTTCACGGTGGCCGTGGTCGCTGGCCAGTCCGCGAGCAGCCTGCTGGTCGACCGGGCGGGGATCGGCCCGAGTGGCCGGCAGGCGGTGACCGGTGCCCGGCTGGCCGGTGCGGCGCTGACCGTGGTCGCGGTGCTGCTGGCAGTCAGCGACCGGTTCCGCGAGCCGTCCACCCTCGGTCTGGCCCTGCTGCCGCTGCTGGCCGGGTTGGCGGTGGCCTGGCAGCAGGCGGTGAACGGGTGGGTCCGGGTGGTCACCCGGAGCACGCTGACCGCCACGCTCGTCAACTTCACCGCCGGTACGGCGGTGCTGCTTGTCGCGTTCCTCGTCAGCCTCGCACTGCGGGGCCTGCCTCCCGGCGGGCTGCCCACCGATCTCTGGCTCTACCTCGGCGGGCCGATCGGCGTCGCGTTCATCGCGGTGGCCGCGGCGGTGGTCCGCCTCACCGGCGTGTTGCTGCTCGGTTTGGCCACCGTCGCCGGCCAGGTGGTCGGCGCCGTGCTGCTGGACGTGCTGATGCCCTCCGCCGCCTCGCATCCCGACCCGACCACGCTGCTCGGTGCCGTCCTGACCCTGGTCGCCGTGGCGGTCGCCGCGCTCGGCGGACGCGTCAGGGCATGGTCATCGGAGACTCGGAGCGGTACGGCCCGTCGAGGTCGGACCGACGACGGCGGAAGATGATCGCGGCCACGATGCCGCCGAGCAGCCCGAACAGGTGGCCCTGCCAGGAGATCCGTTCGTCGGTGGGCAGGACGCCGACCAGTTGGCCGCCGTAGAGGAGCCCGACCAGCAGGAACACGGCGAAGTTCCACCAACTCCGCTCGAAGATGCCCCGGGTGAGCAGGATGCCGAGGTATCCGAAGATCACCCCGCTGGCACCGACCACGATCGTGTTGGACGAGCCGGTGAACCACACGCCGAGCCCGCTGACCAGAACGATCACCAGGGTGGACCAGAGGAAGCGTCGGGCACCCGCGGCCAGCACGAAGGTGCCGAGAAGAATCAGCGGGATGCTGTTGCTGTAGAGGTGGTCGAAGCCGTGATGCAGGAACGGCGAGAAGAAGATGCCGTCCAGTCCGTCGATGCGCTGCGGGATGATCCCGGCGGCGGAGTCGAATCCGGCGCCCAGCCAGACGTCGAGGCCCTCGATCAGGAAGAGCACCGGAACCACCGCGCACATGGCGACGAACGCCCGGCCGATGGACGCGTAGAAGGCCAGGGTGCCGAACCGGTGGGGATCGCCACTTCCGGGAAGCAGGGTCACCCGTCAACAGCTATCAGCAAACGGCGACGGCCGCCACTTTTCCCGGCACGAGGCACGAGTGCCACGGCGGCGGGGCGCGGTCGCCCGCGCCCCGCCGCCGTGGTTCAGCTCAGTAGTAACCCTTGGCCTGCGAGTGGTTCCACGCCGCGCAGGGCGTGCTGTAGCGGCCCTTGATGTAGCCGAGCCCCCACTTGATCTGGGTGACCGGGTTGGTCTCCCAGTCGGAGCCGACCGAGGACATCTTGTTCCCCGGGTACGCCTGCGGGATGCCGTACGCCCCGGAGGAGGGATTACGGGCCTTGTGGTTCCAGCCGCTCTCCTTGTTCCAGAGCCGGTCCAGACAGGGGAACTGGTCGATCTTGAAGCCCGCGTCGATCATGAGCGCGCAGCCGACCTTCCGGTTACCGCTGTACTCCTCGCAGGACTCGGGAATCGGGCCGTCGTACGGCTTCGCGGCCCGGGCCGCAGCCTCCCGGGCGGCCTTCTCCTCGGCCTTCTTGCGTGCCGCCTCCTCGGCCTTGCGGGCCTTCTCGGCGGCGGCCTTGGCCTGCTTCCGCACTTCGGTGGCCTGTTGCCGGGCGGTACGGACCTGGCGGGAGACCGTCTCCTGCTGCCGGTACTCGACGTCGACGTCGACATCGCTGACGCTGCCGGCCACCTGGGCGCCGGGGCCGGAGCGCTGGGACTGGCGGTCCTCACTGAGGTAGAAACCACCGGCCACGCCCACCGAGAGCAGCGCGACGGCTGCGGTGCGGGCGGCGAACCGGCTCCACGGCCGACTCACGAAGTGATCCCTTCGTCGGGGTCAGGGTCGCGGTGCGCCGAGACCAGACTGAGGTCGTAGCGCACCACGGGCGCCCGCGGCCGGCGGATATACCGGCCACCGTGGACGCACCCCGTCGCGTGGTCGGTGTCGTCCGCCCCGAATGGGAGTGACGAATGATCACTAACGATGCGTCGGGTGCGTGGGCGCCCGTGGGACACGATCGCGCACAGTGAGGCTGTTGGGAAACTGCGGACCTCAATTGTGATGTGGGTCACGCCAAATTTCGGTACAATCCCCCCAATAAGGTGGTCAGGTCGGGATGTCCTCCAGTAGGTCCGTCACCATCGCGGCGATCGGAGACCGCTCCGAACGGCTGAGCGTCACGTGCGCGAACAGCTGATGGCCCTTCAACGCCTCGATCACCGCCGTGACGCCGTCGTGCCGTCCGACCCGGAGATTGTCCCGCTGGGCGACGTCGTGGGTCAGTACCACCCGCGAGCCCTGGCCGATCCGGGAGAGCACGGTCAGCAGCACGCCGCGTTCGAGTGACTGCGCCTCGTCGACGATGACGAAGGCGTCGTGCAGGCTGCGCCCCCGGATGTGGGTCAGCGGCAGCACCTCGAGCAGACCGCGTGAGGTGACCTCCTCCAGCACGTTCTCGTGCACCACCGCACCGAGGGTGTCGAAGACCGCCTGCGCCCAGGGCGACATCTTCTCCGACTCCGAACCGGGCAGGTAGCCCAACTCCTGCCCACCGACGGCGTACAGCGGGCGGAAGACGATCACCTTCTTGTGCCGGCGACGTTCCATCACCGCCTCGAGCCCCGCGCACAGCGCCAGGGCGGACTTGCCGGTGCCGGCCCGACCGCCGAGCGAGACGATGCCGATCGACTCGTCGAGCAGCAGATCGAGCGCGACCCGTTGCTCGGCCGAGCGCCCGTGCACACCGAACGCCTCCCGGTCGCCACGGACCAGCCGCACGGTCTTGTCCGGCAGCACCCGGCCGAGCGCCGAGCCCCGGGACGAGTGCAGCACGAGGCCGGTGTGGCAGGGCAGACCGGCCGCCGCGTCCACGTCGATGACCTCTCCGGCGTACAGCCGGGTGATGTCGTCCTCGGCCAGCTCCAGCTCGGCCATCCCCGTCCAGGTCGGGTCGCTGGCCTGGCCGTGCCGGTACTCGTCCGCGCGCAGCCCGACGGAGGCGGCCTTGACCCGCAACGGCATGTCCTTGCTGACCAGCGTCACCTCCCGACCTTCGGCGGCGAGGTTCAGCGCGACGGAGAGGATCCGTGCGTCGTTGGACTCGTTGCGGAAGCCCGGCGGCAGCACCCCGTCGTCGGTGTGGTTCAGCTCCACCCGCAGCGTGCCACCGACGTCGTTGGCGGGCACCGGCCGGTCGAGCCGACCGTGGCGCACCCGCAGCTCGTCGAGCATGCGTAGCGACTGTCTGGCGAACCAGCCCAGCTCCGCGTGATGCCGCTTGCCCTCCAGTTCGGAGATCACCACCAGCGGGAGCACCACCTCGTGCTCGGCGAAGCGGTGAAACGCCGCTGGATCGCTGAGCAGGACCGAGGTGTCCAGCACGAAGGACTGGCCCGCTGGTCGAGGCTCCCTGGGGTCGGCCGAACCGGCGGCCGCCGTGCGGCGGCTCCGGGTGCTGCGGCGGGTCGTGGTAGTCGCGGCCGGGCCCTGGTCGGCACCGGCGGTCGTACGGCGAGTCGTCACAGGCCTGCTCCGGCGGATGGGCACCCGGCCACCCGCGGTCCGCCTCCTCCGGATGCCCGGCTGACACGGGGTCGGATGCGGGCCCCGTGCGCGAGGTCACAGGCCGGGCGGGCCGGCTGGCTCGGGACAACCCCGCGCCATGCCTAGACGCTAGCTCCCCGCACCCGTCCCGGCTAGTGGTCGTTCATGAACGGCTGCGGGCGGACGCGGTCGAGTTCCGCAACCCGTGCGGAGCCCACGCGATGAACCGGCCGGGATGCATGCCCCCTGCGCGCATCCCGGCCGGTGGGACCACCGCCACCGGTCTGACGTGGCCCCGGCGGCGCCACCCGGAAGGGCGTACGCGCCGCGCCTGTGGACGGGCCGGAGCCCGTCGACCGGTTCAGCCGGTCCGTCGGACGAGGGTGCCGGTCGGGTGCCGCCCGGTGACCGAGGCGGCCGGCTCCCCGAAGGACGACCCGGTGTACGTGGTGCCCGGGCGGACTGTCGGGCCCTTCTCGATCTCCCCCGGTGACCCGTCGGCACGCAGCGCCGGAGGTGGCACACCCGTTCCACGCGGCTGAAGCGGATTCACCGTCGCCGAGACCCGAGCGGGGGTCGACGAGGGTGTGGCGACGGAGAGGGCGGAGGCGATGGCCGCCTGAGCCTCCCGACGACGCCGGTTCCACGCGCCGCGGTCCCCGTCGAAGTAGCCCTGCCGGTAGCCGAAGCGGTAACCGATCCGGTAACTGAGCTGCCCGTGCAGCCGCCCGGCGGCGTAGCTCGTCGCGGCGAGCACGAGCACCAGGAAGATCGCCAGGAACGGGCTCATCCGGCGGCTCCGGTGCGCCGCGCGGCCCTCATCGTTCCTCCGGTTCGACAGTGGTGGGGTCGGCGACCAGGAGCCGGTCGAGGTCGTCGGTGCCGATCTCCTCCACCAGTTCCACGCTGATCCGACAGCCATCCATGACCACCTCGGCCATCGAGGAGCGGCGGATCTCACCGCCGGCGTCGTAGACCCGGACGCTCAGTTCGGGGCAGCCGAGATGGGTCCGCCAGGCGTTCCACTCGGCCCGGTCACCGACACTCAGCGACAGGTAGCGGCAGCCCCGGGCGAGGTAGAGGCGCCACGGCGCGCTGAGCCCCGCGGCGACCCCCTCGGCCACCAGACCGAACGCCTGGGCACGGGTTGCGAGTTCGGTCACCGCGTCCCCCTCGCACCGGGCGCGTGACGCAGGTGAGCACTGATCGTCTCATGCACGTGACACACCGTAGGTTGTCCCATGAACGTGACAGTATCAGCTTTTCGTTCGTTTGCCTCCGCACCTACGTACATCTATCCTGCCCAGGTGACACCCCTCAGGAAGAGTGCCGGACCCCCATCCGGCTCCACCCCAACGACGTCACGCAAGCGTGACAGACGCGTGGCAGGCGCCGTCACCCAGGCTCAACGGTCGTACGGTCACGAGGTGACCGAGACGGCCAACGCCAGGAAGATCGCCTTCGCCACCTTCGTCCGGCGCGCGCTCGACGAGGCCCGCGCGACCCGGGCGTGGAGCGGCACCGAGGTCTCCCGGCGCACCGGCGTCTCGCGACAGACCATCAACCGGTGGGTACGCGGCGACTGGGCCAGCGACCCGGAGGCCGAGCGGGTGGTGGCGTTCTGCGAGGGCCTCGGGCTCGACCCCGCCGTGGCCTTCGCGGCGTTGGGCTGGGACCGGACAACCTCCCGCCGAACCGCACCGTCACCACCACCGATGGACCCCGACGTCGAGGCACTGCTGCGCCGGCTGGTCGATCCCGACGTCTCGGATGCGGAGAAGTTCCACATCCGAGAAACCATTCGTTACCTCGCATATCGCCCGACGTTGCCGCTCGATGTCCGAAAACGAGGAGACGCTGCCAGTTAGTTCTCAGATGGCGAAAGAACGGCAGGTCAGCCTCATTCGTTTCGCTACGGGGCGGGATCGGGCGCGCTAGCGTCCGTATTCGTACTGCTTGGGCTCGTCGTCGGCGGGGGGACGGGACAAGGCCGAACCCAGCCCTGCGGGACAGAAAGGGGTCTCTCCATGACCCTGAAATGGTTGGCTGTCGTGGTCGCGACGGTCTCGGTGACGCTGTGCATCACCGGCAACGCGGTGACCCTGACCCTGAACGGCGGGCAGCTTCCGCTGCTCGTCAACCTCTTCGCGCTCGCCACCGCCGGCACCGCGATCGTCCTGGCCGTGGTCGCCGAGCTGCACGACCGGCTCAACGACCGGCTCACCGCGCTCACCGAGTTCCTGGTCGAGCGGCTGCGGGAGATCGAGGCGCACACCGGCGACCGGAACTCCGGTTTCGTGGAGGGCTACCTGCTCAGCCACGGCCAGGAGGCGGCGGTGGTGCCGTTCGGACGCCGGGGACGTGGAGCCGCCGAACGCTGAATCACACCTGTCGCCCACACCGGATTCACGTCAGGATTGACCGGTCGAACCCGGGGTACGCTTTCGCGCGTGCCGCCGTTGAATCTGGGCAACCAGCAGCCGAAGACCCCGCTGAACGCCGACCAGGCCTGGCGGGCAACCGCCGACCGGGCGGCCGAGACCGTCCTCTTCTTCGACTTCGACGGCACCCTCGCGCCGGTCGACGACGATCCGACGCAGGTGCAGCCCGCGCCGAAGGTGCTGGCCGCCATCGAGACCCTCGCGCCGATCGTGCGGCGCATCGCGATCGTCTCGGCCCGACCGGTGGAGTTCCTGCGCGACCACTTCGACGGGCTCACCGGGGTCGACCTGTACGGCCTCTACGGCCTGGAACACAGCCACTCGGGCGGCGACACGGTCACCGAACCGGCCGCACTGCCGTGGGTGCCCACCATGGCTGAACTCGCCGAACTCGGCCGCGCCGAACTGCCGCCGGGCACCCTTGTGGAGTACAAGCGGCTGTCCGTGGCCCTGCACTGGCGAACCGCACCGCAACTCGCCGCCACCGTCGAGCAGTGGGGCCGGGATCAGGCGGAGCGCCTCGGCCTGCGGGTGCAGATCGGACGGATGGTCCTGGAGATCAAGCCACCGGTCGACCGGGACAAGGGCATGGTGATCGCCGAGCTGGTGCAGGGCGTACGCGCGGCCTGGTATTTCGGCGACGACGTCTCCGACATCAAGGCCTTCGCCGCGCTGCGCGCCCGCGCCGCCGCCGACCCCGACTTCCTCGGCGTCTGCGTCGCCGTCGCCAACCCGGAGACCGGTGACGAGGTCGCCGAAGCCGCCGACCTCACCATCGACTCCCCGGCCGCCCTGGGTGACTTCCTCACCGAGGCGACCCACCGGCTCGCCTGAGCCGGACCGGTGCCGCTGCGGCGTCTCAGACCCCGTAGCGGCGCTGGCGGGTGGCGTACGAACGCAGCGCGCGGAGAAAGTCGACGCGACGGAAGTCGGGCCAGTTCAGCTCGCAGAAGTAGAACTCCGAGTGCGCCGACTGCCACAGCATGAAGCCGGAGAGGCGCTGCTCACCGCTGGTCCGGATGATCAGATCCGGATCCGGCAGGCCCCGGGTGTACAGGTGCTCGGAGATGTCGTCGACGTCGAGCGAGCCGGCCAGATCCTCCAGCGTGCCGCCGTTGGCCGCGTGTTCCAGCAGCAACGAGCGCACCGCGTCGGCGATCTCCCGCCGCCCGCCGTACCCGACGGCGATGTTGACCTGCGCGCTGCCGGCGCGTTCCCGGGTCCGCTCCTCGGCAGCCTTGAGCGCCGTGGCGAGGCGCGTCGGCAGCACGTCGAGCGCACCGACCATCCGCAGCCGCCAGGGGTTGCTCTCCTCGGCCAGCTCGGTGGTGAGGTCCTCGATGATCTGCAGCAGCGGATCCAACTCGGCCGACGGGCGGGACAGGTTGTCGGTGGAGAGCAGCCACAGGGTCACGTGTCCCACGCCCGCGGCGTCACACCAACGCAGCAGCTCCTTTATCCGCTCGGCACCCATCCGGTGCCCGTCGTTCGGATCGACGAAGCCCATCTCCCGGGCCCATCTGCGGTTGCCGTCACACATCACACCCACGTGGCGGGGCACCGGCCGACCCGCGAGCTTGGCCGTGAGCCGCCGCTCGTAGACGGAGTAGAGAAGTTTCCGCAGACTCATCACTAAGCAGGGTAGCGAGCCGCCGTACGGATCAGTGTGCCGGTGGCCGATGCCGCACCGACAGGCCGAGGGCGATCAGGCCGAGCGTCCGGCCGTCCAGCAGCCCGTCGCCCAGCCCCAGCTCGGTCACCCTGCCGAAGACCCGCGCGTCCCGACCGGCCGCCCGCACCGCCGCGTCCACCACCCGGCGTCGCCGGGCCAGCCAGGCCGCCGCCGAACTGTGCCGCAGATGGGTGCCGAGCCGGTGCCGCAGGGCGGTCGCGTACCGCCGCGCGGCCTGCTCGGGAGCGCCGACGGCGGCGTACCCGGCCAGCACGCCGGAGCGCAACGCGTAGAAGATCCCCTCGCCGGTCAGCGGGTTGATCAGCGAGAACGCGTCGCCTGCGAGAAGCACCCGACCCCGCCCCGGCGCCGGGCGGAACGTGGACAGGGGCAGGTGATGGGCGCGCAGCGAGCCGACCGTCGCCGGGTCGGTGCCCGGCAGCAGCGCGGCCAGCCGGTCGAGCAGGTGCGCGCGGGTCAGCGACTCGCCCCGCAGCACCTCCCCGTACCCGACGTTCGCCCGGCCGTCACCGATCGGGAACGACCAGGCGTACGCCGGCCAGCGGGCGGCCGAGGTGACGATGAGCTGCGCGGGCGGACCGGGCGGCGCGGGCGCGTACCCCCGGATGGCCAGCGCCAGGTGACGGTCCGGATTCGTCGGCTCGCCGAGCGCCCGGCGCACCACGGACCCGGCACCATCGGCACCCACCACGACCCCGGCGGAGATCTCCCCGTCCAGCACGACCCGGTCGGCGCGCACCTCGACCCGGCGCACCGCCCGCCGGCTCAGCGGCACGCCGCCCCGGACCGCCGCCGCCACCAGCCGGGCGTCGAACACCTGCCGCGGCACGGTGTACGCGGGCCTGGGCAACGCCCGCGCCACGGCACCGCCGTCCGGCGCCACCAGCCGCAGGGCCGGCACCGGCGCGAAGCCGGCCACCGCGTCGGGCACACCCAGTTCGGCGAGTACGTCGAGCGCGTGCGCGGCGATACCGTCTCCGCAGGCCTTGTCCCGGGGAAACTCGGCCCGGTCCAACAGCAGGACCTCGGCACCCGCCCGGCGGGCCGCCAGCGCGGCAGCCGCCCCCGCCGGCCCCGCCCCGACCACCACCACGTCGAACTCGTCGCGCACAGCCCCTCCCCGCCGCTCAGCATCCCGCTGCTTCTCCGCCCCGCTGCCCCGCTGCTTCTCCACCCGCTGCCCGCTGCTTCTTGTCCCGCTGTCCCCCTGCTTCTCCACCCGCTGCCCGCTGCTTCTTGTCCCGCTGTCCCCCTGCTTCTCCACCCGCTGCCCGCTGCTTCTTGTCCCGCTGTCCCCCTGCCCCGCTGCTCCGCCTCGACTGCGCGGCACTTGCTGCTCTGCCGCCTTTGCTCTGCTTCAACCCGCGCACTGCGATCGTCCCGGATCCAGCGCGCCCGTTGAAGCAGAGCAAGGGGGTCCGGCCCCGAATTGTCGACCAGCCGCTCGTCAAGATCCGGGCAAACCCGCCGCCGGGGGAACAGGAAGCAGCAACATCAGCGATGTTGTCCCCGCACGGGCGCCCGAGACAGCAACGTCGGGGAAGTTGCTGTCTCAAGGCGTCCGGGGGTCAGGGCGGGGTGGGGGTCAGGGCGGGGTGGGGGTCAGGGCGGGGTGGGGGTCAGGGCGGGGTGGGTGGCGCGGTGGATGCCGTAGACGGTGAGGGCGGCGGCGACGACCAGCGGCGCGCCGTCCCGGATCAGGCCGTCGACGCCGAGCAGCCACCAGCACAGCGGAAGGTCGACGGCGAGCACGGCGGCCGTGACGACGACCAGCAGGGTGCCCGCCCAGCGTCGACCGCGCAGCAGAAACGCCGTGCAGAACAGCACCAAATAGCTGGTCGCGACACCGGCTCCCAGCCAGAGCAGCACGGCGGGCACGGCGAGCAGTTGGCCGTCCAGGATCGCGGCGGTGGCGACCAGGGCCGGCACCAGCATCAGCGGGCTGTAGGTGAACGCCGCCACCCGGGCGGTCAGCAGCCAGGCGCTCGCCTCCGGCCGGCGCGGTGGCGTTTCCCGCCAGGAGATGCCGGTGCGGTCGATCACCAGTCGGGGCCGGTGCCGCACCAGGTGCTCGGCGAGCGCCGGCGACCGGTACAGCAACCAGACCACTGTCGCGCAGAGCGTGGTGAGCAGGGCGAAGCCGAGCAGACCGGGCAGCGGCGGTACGCCCTGGCGGGGCACGATCAGCCGGCCGACCGCGAAGACCGTGGTGACGGCGAGGATCAGGCCGAACGGGCGGGCCACCGTCCGGCCGCGCCGCACGTGCCCGATGAGCAGCAGGAAGCCGAACGAGCGCAGCGTCGCCCAGCCGGTGCGTACGGCGAGCCCGAAGCCCTGCTCCGGCGCGTACCACCAGTTGAGCACCTCGACCACGACGGTGGCCGCGGCCGTCACCGCCAACAGTGCGGTCAGGGCCCGGACGGCGGGCGGCCGCCGGACCTCGGTCACGGCGGCCGTCCTCATGGGATCCGATGATGCCCGGATCCGGCGTCGATCACACCCCTCGCTGCGGTTGCTCCGCGTCGAGTCGAGCCCGCAGTGCGTCCAGCTCGGCCCAGAGGACACCGGGCAGCTTGTCGCCGAACTTCTCGAACCACTCGGTGACCAGCGGCAGCTCGTCGCGCCACTCGTCCGGGTCCACCTTCAGCGCGATCCGGACGTCCTCCGGCGTCATGTCCAAACCCTCGACGTCCAGGGAGTCCAGGGTCGGCACCATGCCGATCGGGGTCTCCACGGCGTCCGCCCGGCCCTCGATCCGCTCGACGATCCACTTGAGCACCCGCGAGTTCTCGCCGAAGCCCGGCCAGAGGAACCCGCCCTCCGGGTCCTTACGGAACCAGTTGACGTAGTAGACCTTGGGCAGCTTCGACTCGTCGCCGTCGGTGCCCTTGCCCATCTCGATCCAGTGCCGGAAGTAGTCGCCACCGTGGTAGCCGATGAACGGCAGCATCGCCATCGGGTCGCGACGCACCACACCGACGGCACCGGAGGCGGCGGCGGTGGTCTCCGAGGAGAGCGTGGCGCCCATGTAGACGCCGTGCACCCAGTCCCGGGCCTCGGTGACCAGCGGCACGGTGTCGCGACGGCGGCCACCGAACAGGATCGCGTCGATCGGTACGCCGTTGGGGTCGTAGTAGTCCTCGGCCAGGATCGGGCACTGGGTGATCGGGGTGCAGAACCGGCTGTTCGCGTGCGAGGAGAGGTTCTCGCTCTCCGGCGTCCAGTCGTTGCCCTTCCAGTCGATCAGGTGGGCCGGCGGTTCACCCATGCCTTCCCACCAGATGTCACCGTCGTCGGTGAGGGCGACGTTCGTGAAGATGGAGTTGCCCCGGTCCAGCGTACGCATGGCGTTGGCGTTGGTCTTCCAGTCGGTGCCCGGTGCGACGCCGAACAGGCCGTACTCCGGGTTGATCGCGTAGAGCCGGCCGTCCGGGCCGAACCGCATCCAGGCGATGTCGTCACCGATCGTCTCGACCTTCCAACCGGGGATGGTCGGCTCCAGCATGGCCAGGTTGGTCTTGCCACAGGCCGACGGGAAGGCACCGGCGATGTGGTAGACCCGACCCTCCGGCGAGGTGATCTTCAGGATCAGCATGTGCTCGGCGAGCCAGCCCTCGTCCCGGCCCATCACACTCGCGATACGCAGCGAGTAGCACTTCTTGCCGAGCAGCGAGTTGCCGCCGTACCCGGAGCCGAAGGACCAGATCTCGCGGGTCTCCGGGAAGTGCGAGATGTACTTGGTGTCGTTGCACGGCCAGGCCACGTCCTGCTGACCGGGGGCCAACGGTGCGCCGATCGAGTGCAGGGCGTGCACGAAGTCGGCGTCGTCGCCCATGGCCTGCAGAACGGCGGCGCCCATCCGGGTCATGATCCGCATCGAGGCGACCACGTACGGGCTGTCGGTGATCTCAACGCCGAACATCGGGCTCTCGGCCTCGACCGGACCCATGCAGAACGGGATGACGTACATCGTCCGGCCGCGCATCGAGCCGCGGTAGAGCTCGGTCATGGTCCGCTTCATCTCGGCCGGCGCCATCCAGTTGTTGGTGGGTCCGGCGTCCGCTTCGTCCACGGAACAGATGAAGGTGCGCTCCTCGACCCGGGCGACGTCCGTCGGGTCGGTGCGCGCGTAGAAGGAGTTGGGCTTCTTGTCGGGGTTCAGCCGGATGAGCGTGCCGGCTTCGACCAGCTCATCGGTGAGGCGACGCCATTCCTGGTCGGACCCGTCCACCCAGACGACCTGGTCAGGGGTGGTCAGTTCAGCGACCTCACGGACCCAGGCGAGGAGTTTCGGGTGGGACGTAGGGGCCTGATCGATACCCCGAACGGTGGCCGGAGCAACCATGACACATCTCCTTGTGGTCGACGCTGACCGGTCTATGGAGTGCACGAGTCTCGGCGCCGCGATGCGCGTCGCCTTCGTGGAAACCTGGGATTGGCCTCAGCGTAAACCGAGGGACCTCTCCAGTCAGTGGGACTGGTTGTGAAGAACTGCACAAGGTGCGGTCACGCTGCGGCATCACGAGCCTTTACCCGCTTTCACGCGCAGTTTCACGCAAATCCTTCGGTAGACCTCCTGCTGGCGGCACCCACACCGGCGTTTTCCGACCGGGAGCACCGAAGCGGCGGAGAACACCCGATCGCACGGATCCGGTTACGCTCCGTTCGTGCCCGTCCGTGCCGCGGCACCGGTGCACCCCGGTGCCGGTTGCTACCCGCTCCCGGGGTCACCAACCGGTACGCTCGCACGGTGGCCGCCACGATGACCGGGGAGCCAGGCTCCCGGCAGACCCGCTCGGGTCTGGTTCACTCCCTGATCGACCGTTTCGGTCACCTCGTCCGGGAGATGAGCAAGTTCGCGACCGTCGGCGGGATCGCCTTCCTCATCGACTTCGCACTGTTCAACTACCTGATCGGCCCGCAGGGCGTGGAGCAGATCACCGCCAAGACGATCGCGACGGTCATCGCCGCGACGTTCGCCTTCCTGGGCAACCGGTTCTGGACCTGGCGGCACCGTAAGCGCTCCCACCCGGCCCGGGAGTACGCGCTGTTCTTCTTCTTCAACGCGGTGGGCCTGGGCATCGCGGTGGCCTGCCTCGCGATCAGCCACTACGGGCTCGGCAGCGTCTGGCCGTCCGTCTTCCAGACCCGGCTGGCCGACAACGTCGCCAGCTTCGTCGTGGGTACCGGGTTCGGCACGCTGTTCCGATTCTGGTCGTACCGACGGTTCGTCTTCGTCGAAGCGGGAACGCCACCCGTCGCGGAAGCGAACCAGGACCGCCGGGCGTGACCTGCCGCCCACTCGTTCGGTCGGAGCCAGCCGACCCCGACCCACTGCCCTAAGGTGTTGCGCATGCCTCTCGTCCGTCTGCTGCCTGAGCGCTGGCAGAAGTTCATCCACGAGGCACTCAAATTCGGCCTGGTCGGTGGCATCAACACGGTCATCAATTACGCCGTGTTCAATGCACTCGCACTCACGGTCTTCGTCGACGGCCAGCTGAAGGCGACCGTCGTGGCCACCATCGTGGCCACCATCACGTCATATCTGATGAATCGGCACTGGACGTACCGTGATCGTCCGAAATCAGCGATGCAGCGGGAATACGCCCTGTTCTTCCTTTTCAACGGAGCTGGGCTGCTGATCGAACTCGGCGTACTCGCCGCCGCCAAGTACGGACTGGGCGTGACCGGGCTGCTGGCGCTGAACATCGCGAAGACCGGCGGCGTGGTGCTCGCGACGCTGTTCCGCTTCTGGTCGTACCGGACGTTCGTCTTCCAGCCCGCCGCACCGGCCGAGGCGACGCAGCGGTGGCACGGTCTGCCCCGCGACGAGTGGGACACCATGGCCGGAATGGACCCGGTGGCCGAACTCGCCGAGTCGGTGACGGAGCTGGAGGAGGAGCAGCCGCCCGCCGCCCGGCCCGGCGTGACTCCCCGGCCACTCCAGCCGAGGTCCGCGTCGCTGCCCGACGAGGCCCGGCTGACGGCGGAGTTGGACGCCGAGTTGGAGGCCGAGTTGGCCGCCCAGTTGCAGCCCGCGCCGGCCCCCCGTCGCCCTCGCCGTCGCTGACCGGGCGCTGCGGGCGGGCGCGCCGGATCCGGGTCCGGGCGGCTACGCCCCGGCGGCCGTGTCGCGCTCGCCGAGAATCTCGCGCAGCTCGCCGTCACCGAGCGAGTGCCGGTCGTCGAACGCCTCCACGAGTTCGTACAGCTTCGTCTGGACCCGGTCGACCTTCGGTACGTCGTGCAGCACGGACTGTCCGCGCTCACCGGCCGACTCGATGGTCAGCGTTCCGTAACCCAGCAGCCGGCCGGCGAACTGCTGACTCATCGAGTGGTCGTTGACCCGGCTGAGCGGGATGTCTCGGCGATCGCGGGAGAAGACGCCGTGCTGGAGCACGACCCGCTCGTTGGTGAAGAGGTAGTGGGTGCTGCGCCAGGAGACGTACGGCCGCACCGCCAGCACCAGCACGGCCAGCAGGGCCAGCCCGCCGATCACCGCGAGCGCCACGGCACCGCCCCCGCCCGAGGGCAGGAACAGCACGCCGACCACCACCGCCGCGACGGCGAGCACCAGCACCGCCACCGGCCGGATCAGCGCCTTCCAGTGCGGATGCAGGTGCAGCACGACGTGCTCATCCTCACTGAGCACGTCCTCGGGAAACGCCACGGAACCCTCCTCGCCGAAACGGACGCCCAGACCGTAACCCCCACCCCCACCACCCCACATCCGCCACGCGGCTCAAACCCCACCCCCACCCCACCCCCAGCCCATCGCGCCGATCATGAAGTTGTCGTCGCCCAGGCGCGATCCACTCGACAACAACTTCATGGTCAACTAATCAAGGTGGTCAGCGGAGGTGGTGGAGGTCGGCGGCGGCCAGGGGGCGCGTGCCGGTGGGGGTGGTGAGGAGGAGTTGGCCGTCGGGGTCGACTCCGGTGGCGGTGCCGGTCAGGGTGGTGCCGTCGGGGAGCAGTGCCCGGACCTCGCGGCCGATGGTGCCGCACGCCGCCAGGTACGCCTCGCGCAGACCGCTGGCCGCCGCGTCGCCGCCGGCCGCGCGCCACCGGGCGTACCAGTCAGCGACCGAGCGGAGCAGGGCCCGCAGCAGCGGATCCCGGTCGGTGGCCGACGCGCCGGCCAGTCGCAGCGAGGTGGCCGGCAGACCGGTCGGATGTTCCGGCAGCTCGTCGGCGCGCAGCGTCACGTTCAGCCCGATACCGACAACGACCGCCGGCGGGTCGTTCAGCCCCGGCCCGGGCACCCCCTCGGCGAGAATCCCGGCGCACTTGGCACCCCCGATGAGCAGGTCGTTCGGCCACTTCAGGGTGGCGTCCAACTCGGCCAGCAGCGTCACCGCCTCGACCAGCGCCACACCGGCCAGCAGCGGCAGCCACCCGTACCCCGAAGGTGGCGCCGGCGACCAGCCTCGGGCCGGCACGGCCTCGCCGGGCCGGAGCAGCACGCTGGTGGCGATGCCGGCTTGCGGCGGCGACTGCCAGACCCGCCCGCGCCTGCCCCGGCCGGCGGTCTGCCGCTCGGCCACCACGACCAGGCCCTCCGGCTCCCCCGCCCGGGCCGCCTCGGCGACGTCGGCGTTCGTGGACCCGGTCTCCGTCCGCAGTTCCAGCCGGGACCACGGACCGTGCGGCGCGACCAGCGCCCGACGCAGCCGGGCCGCCGACAGCGGCGGACGATCCAGATCGGTATACGGAGAACCCGGCACGCCATCAGCCTACGGGTGGCCGGTGAGGCGAAGTGCACAGCGGCGGCGACCTGAACCATCGTTATATTCCCAGGGTGACTACCGAGACCGGGACCAACATCCACAGCACCGCGGGCAAGCTGGCGGACCTGGCACGACGGGTCGACGAGGCGGTGCACGCCGGGTCGGCCCGCGCCGTGGAGAAGCAGCACGCACGCGGCAAGAAGACCGCCCGGGAGCGCATCGAGATGCTGCTCGACGAGGGGTCGTTCGTCGAGTTGGACGAGTTCGCCCGGCACCGGTCCACCAACTTCGGGCTGGACCGGACCCGCCCGTACGGCGACGGTGTGATCACCGGCTACGGCACCGTCGACGGTCGGCAGGTCTGCGTGTTCGCCCAGGACTTCACGGTCTTCGGCGGCTCCCTCGGCGAGGTCTTCGGCGAGAAGATCGTCAAGGTGATGGACCTGGCCATGAAGATCGGCTGCCCGGTGGTCGGCATCAACGACTCCGGTGGCGCCCGGATCCAGGAGGGCGTGGCCTCGCTCGGCCTCTACGGCGAGATCTTCTTCCGCAACGTCCGCGCCAGCGGTGTCATCCCGCAGATCTCGCTCATCATGGGCCCGTGCGCCGGTGGCGCGGTCTACTCCCCCGCGGTCACCGACTTCACCGTGATGGTCGACCAGACCTCGCACATGTTCATCACCGGTCCGGACGTGATCAAGACTGTCACCGGCGAGGACGTCGGCATGGAGGAGCTGGGCGGCGCCCGCACCCACAACAGCCGCAGCGGCAACGCGCACTACCTCGCCACCGACGAGGCCGACGCGATCGACTACGTCAAGGCGCTGCTGTCCCACCTGCCCTCGAACAACCTGGACGAGCCGCCGGTCTTCGACGCGCCGGCCGACCTGGAGATCAGCGACGCGGACCGGGAACTGGACGCGCTGATCCCCGACTCGGCCAACCAGCCGTACGACATGCACCGGGTGATCGAACACGTGCTCGACGACGGGGAGTTCCTGGAGGTCCAGCCGCTCTACGCGCAGAACATGGTGGTCGGCTTCGGTCGGGTCGAGGGCCGGCCCGTCGGTGTGGTGGCCAACCAGCCGATGCACTTCGCCGGCACGCTTGACATCGCGGCCAGCGAGAAGGCGGCCCGCTTCGTCCGCACCTGCGACGCCTTCAACATCCCGGTACTCACCTTCGTCGACGTTCCCGGGTTCCTGCCCGGCACCGGACAGGAGTGGGACGGCATCATCCGCCGGGGCGCGAAGCTCATCTACGCGTACGCCGAGGCCACCGTGCCGAAGGTCACCGTCATCACCCGCAAGGCGTACGGCGGCGCGTACGACGTGATGGGCTCCAAGCACCTGGGGGCCGATCTCAACTTCGCCTGGCCCACCGCCCAGATCGCGGTGATGGGCGCGCAGGGGGCCGTGAACATCCTCTACCGGCAGGAACTGGCCGCCGCCGAGGACCCGGCCGCGGTCCGCGCCGAGCGGATCGCCGAGTACGAGGACACGCTGGCCAACCCGTACGTGGCCGCCGAGCGCGGGTACGTCGACGCGGTGATCCCGCCGCACGAGACCCGTACCCAGCTCGTCCGGGCGCTGCGGGTGCTGCGCACCAAGCGGGAGACGCTGCCGCCCAAGAAGCACGGCAACATCCCGCTGTAGCCGCCACGAGCGGACCCCTCCCGCCCTCGCCGGGAGGGGTCGGTCAGCACGGTGGGTTGGCAGCGACGCAGAGCCGGTCGGCTGCCACCGTGGCCAGCCGGCGCAGCTCTCGTTCCGTACCGTCCCGGCCCAGACCCATCACCGTGACCAGGTCGCCGACCCGCACCACGGCGGTCCTGTCGAGCTGGCCCGGCTTCCGGCTCTCGCCGGTTTCCAGATTCCGTATCTCCGTGACGCTGTGCTGGATCACCATCGACTGATCGCCGACGAAGTCGCGGGCGGTCACCTCCCACCGGTGGTCGGCCTCGGCCGCGACGACCTGTTCATCCCAGAGCATGTCCCCGCTGGACCGCCAGTTCGCACACGGGGCGAGCGACGCATCGATCCGAGCGAAGATGCGGTCGGCTACCTGCGGAGCGAGCCGGTAGACGGCCTGGCTGAACACCTCGTCGGCCGGGAGACGCTCGGCAGGCGCCCGCAGCAGCGTCTGCGAGCGCGAGTAACGCGACGTCTCCCAGTCGGCGCTGCGACCCTGGTCCTGGTGACAGGCGAGCAACACGTGATCGATCTGCACCGGTTCACCCAGGCCGGACTGGCCGAGCGGAGGGCCGGTCTCGACGGGAAGGTCGCCCGGTTGCACCATGGCGTCCCGGGGAATCTCGGCGGACGGGACCGACGTGGTCGGCGCGGCCAGCGGCGCCGCCGGTGGTGGTGCGGCGAGGTCCTTCGTGACGACGACGGAGGCGGCGGCCACCACCAGCACGGCGACAGCCGATCCCACCGCCGCACGCCTGCGGCGGCGGGTACCCCGCTCACGCAGTTCCGCCGGCTCAGCCCAGCGGACCTCCCGCAGGTCCTGGTGCATCCGCTCGAGAAACCTCATCTCGTCAGGCACCGTGAGCCTCTTCAAGATCAGAGACGGCGAGCAGCCCGGCGAGCGCGGCGCGCCCACGGGAAAGTCGTGCCTTGACCGTGCCGACCGGAGCCGCGGTCTGCCGCGCCACCTCCGCGACCGGCAGTCCGGCGAGGTAGTACAACGCGATCGCGACGCGTTGTTCCTCGGGGAGCTGGCGCAGGGCGGCGACCACCTCGACGGTGTCGGTGGTGGGTCCGGGCACGCTGTCTACCGCGCCGTGTCGCAGGTAGGCCCGGGCGCGGCTGCGCAGGCTGCGCCACCGGCTGACCGCGATCCGGGCCGCCACCACGCGTACCCACGCCTCCGGATCGTCGTAGGCTCCCACGGTGGACCAGCGCTGCCAGGCCCGGATGAACGCCTCCTGCACGGCGTCCTGCGCCTCGGTGCGGTCGCCGGTCAGCACGTAGACGTACCCGAGCAGCCGCTGCCGGCTGCCCCGGTAGAACTCGTCGAACCCCTCGACATCGGCCACCCGCACCTCCCCGTACCTGACAGAGCACACGCACCGGGGGGCGGTCCGGGTTGCCGACCGGGCGTCGAAATCAGGTGAGACCGGCCTCGGCGAGCAGCGGGCCGGCCAGCAGCAGGCCGCCGGCCGCCAGCACGGCGAGGTTGCCCAGGCCGAAGAGGACCACCCAGAAGAACGCCGGCAGCGGGGTGATCCCGGCCAGCTGGTCGGCGTCGGAGGCCGGCATGCCGCGTCGCGCACGCATCCGCTGCAACTCCACCACCGGCCGTACGCCACCGAGCAGCAGGAACCACACCCCGGTCCACGCGAAGGCGGCCTGGACCTGCGGGCTGGCGTACCAGGAGACGGCGAGCACGGCACCCCCGACGATCACCAGAGTCAGCGCGCCGTAGAGGTTGCGGATCATCACCAGCATGGCGAACAGCAGGATCACCGCGATCCACAGCAGCAGGGTGATCCGGTTGCCGGCGAGCAGCCACGCCCCACCCAGGCCCACCAGGGGCGGGGCCAGATAGCCGGCGAGCAGGGTGAGCACCATGCCCGGGCCGGTCGGGCGGCCGGCGGACAGCGTCAGACCGGAGGTGTCCGAGTGCAGCCGGATGCCCTGCAGCTTGCGTCCGGTGAGCACGGCGACCAGCGCGTGACCGCCCTCGTGGGCGATGGTGATCGCGTTACGGGCGATCCGCCACGGCAGCCGGGTGACCACGACGACCAGCGCGACCAGGCCGGTGAGCACCACGAGTAGCGGAGGCGGGTCGGGCTGCGCGCCGAAGAGGCGGTCCCAGAAGTCGGCCATGCCCTCGATCGACACCATGAGGCGGCAGCCTACCGCTCACGTTCCGCCGCCGGCGTCGCGCCGGGTGACCGTTGCGGTGTCGGTCCCGGGCCAACCGGTCGTATCGTGTGAGACTGACCGGGTGGCGATCGGATCGGGAGGTGAACGCCGGTGAGTGCGGCCCCCCTGGAACCCCACGTCGGCCTCTGGACGGAGGCCGAATACTTCGGCACGGGTGAGACGAATGCCCGGTTCGAGCTGCTCGACGGGAGCCTGATCGTGAGCCCTGCCCCGAGCAAGCGGCATCAACTGGTGTCTCGATGGCTGGCCAACAGCCTCGACGCGGCGGCTGCTCCGCTCGGCCTCACCGTTTTCGAGGCGGTCAATCTTCGGCTCGGGCCGAACCGGATCGCCATTCCGGACGTCGTGGTGGCCGATACCGACGACGAGGGCAGCGTGGTCGAAGCCGCCGAGGTGGCGCTCGTCTGCGAGATCGTGTCGCCGGGCAACGCCGCCGCTGACCGAGTGCTCAAGATGCAGCTCTACGCGATCGCCCGGATCCCCTGGTACCTGCTGGTCGAGCAGGACGGCGACACCCACGCGCTGCGGCTCTACCGCCTCGACGGCGGGCACTACGTCGAGGACCGGGTGGCCAAGGCCGGCGAGACGCTCACCCTCACCGACCCGTTCCGCTGGCAGGTGGATCCGGCCACGCTGCGTTGATCGCCAGGTGGGTTGCCACCACAACCAGCACATCGAAAGTTGTCTTGATCCCTCTTGCCCTGGCCGACGATCACCTTCAAAGATGTCTGTCTATCGACAGTCGTCTCAGGAGGACGCCATGGGTCGGACCAGATCGCTGCGTCGGCTGACCGCCGCCGCACTCGCCGTACTCGCCACCGCCGCCGCCGGGCTCGTCGCCACCGCGACCCCGGCCGCCGCCGCCACCGTGCCGGGCATCGACGTCTCGCGCTACCAGGGCACCATCAACTGGACGAGCGTCCGCAACTCCGGCATCCAGTTCGCCTTCATCAAGGCCACCGAGGGTACGAGCTACCGCGACCCGAACTTCAACACCAACTACGTGAACGCGTACTACGCGGGAGTGATCCGCGGCGCGTACCACTTCGCCCGGCCCAACATCTCCTCCGGCGCGGTCCAGGCGAACTTCCTGGCCTCCAACGGCGGTGCCTGGTCCGCGGACAGCCGCACCCTGCCGGCGGCGCTGGACCTGGAGGCGAACCCGTACAGCGGCGGCTACTGCTACGGCCTGAGCACCACCGGCATGCGTAACTGGGTGCAGGACTTCCTCAACACCTACCGGTCCCGCACCGGCCGGTACGCGGTCATCTACACCACCACCAGCTTCTGGAACCAGTGCACCGGTTCCTGGAGCGGGCCGTGGAACAACCACCCGCTGTGGGTGGCCCGCTGGTCGTCCTCGGTCGGGGCGCTGCCGGCCGGCGCGCCGTTCTGGAGCTTCTGGCAGTACACCGACTCCGGCAGCGTCCCCGGCATCAGCGGCGGCGTCGACCGCAACTACTGGAACGGCGACCGCAGCCGGCTGATCGCGCTGGCCAACAACACCTGACGTACGCCGCGACGGCGGGCCGACGTCCTTCGCTCGGAGCGGACGTCAGCCTGCCGTCGCGCCGCACCCGGACACTGTCGTCGCGCCGGGCGTCACGGGAAAATCTCAGGCCCGCCGCCGCGCGGTCATCGCGACCGGCACGCTCATCCCCGCGCCACGGGACACACTGCCCCGACGGGTGAGGTGCCAGCCGGCGAACGCGGCACCGGCGAGCGTCACCAGGCTCAGCATGGTCGCCAGCACCGCGACTCCGACGGTGGCGACCAGCAGTACGACGTTGCCCAGCACCACGGCCGTCCACAGTGCCAGCCGGGGCCGGGCGTCCCTTCCTCGGTAACCCATCTCGGGCCTCCCTTCCGTCGTCGGAGATCAGATACCCCGAACGACGAAGGGCCATGCCTGCCGATCAGTCCTGCCGGTCCGGCACGAACTCGCGGAAGATCATCTCGAAGTTCTCCAACTGCTCGTCCCAGTCGCGGTCCGCGACCTCCCACCGCAGCGCGAAGCCCCGGTTGCTGGCGGGGACGAAGGCCCGGTTGCGGACCCGGATCCGGGTGCCGTCGCGGGTTTCCCGCCAGTCCCAGTCGGCGCAGGTCCGCCACTTGCAGTCGAACGAGGAGATGTCGATGTACTCGTAGTTGCGGACCAGGTTCTTCCGGTTCGGCTCCTGCGACCGCCAGTCGGCTTCGGCGTCCCGCTTCGGCGTGTCGGTGCGGTCGATGAGCAGTTCCCGCACCCCGTCCGGCTCCTGGTAGATGACCGAAGTACCGCTGGTGCTGCGTCGCCAGCCGTCGGGTACCGGCACCTTGAAGCCCACCGGGTCGGTCCGCAGCGTCCACCCTTCCGGCAGGCCGTCGGCCGTCTCCGAGGCGCTGGGCGAGGCCGACGGGCTGGGCGACGCCGACGGGCTGGCCGGCGGGTCGCTCGGCGGCGGGGCGGCCGGTTCCGATCTGGTCGGGGCCGGCGCGCTGCTGGTGCCGTTCGCGGCCGGCGGAGTCCCACCGTCCTCGTCGCCACTGTTGAGCAGCGGCACCGCCACCACCACGCCGAGCAGCAGCAGCGCCACCACGGCACCGACGAGCACCGCACGCCGGGTCCGCTCCGAACGGAACTGCCCGGCCTTGAAGACGTTGCCGCGGGTCGGGGCCGGGCTGACCGGGGCCGCCGGCATGACCGAGGTCGGCTGCGGCGTGCGCCGGCTGCCGTCCCCTGCCGGCTGATCCACCCGGGTGCGACCGCCCACCGACCGGGCACCGCTCGCCTCGTCCGGCGTGCCGCTGGACCGAACCGCCGGTCCGGGCTGCGAACCGCGATCCGTGACCGCACCGCCCGTTCGGGCCTTGTCCGTCGCGGCCCCGCCGTGCGTACCGGTCGCCGTCCCGGATGCCGTGTCGCCCGCGGTCGCCGTACTTTCCGAAGCGTCGGCGTCCGACACGGCGTCGTCCGGGTGCGCCTCGCCGGCCGTCGCACCGTTGTTGGTCTCGTCCGACGTCGCGTCGGCCCCGGCACTCGTCGGATCCGCCGGGTCCGAGCCGGTCCGGTCGCCGGTGGCGGCGTCCGATCCGTCCTGCTCGCTGGGCGGCGCGGACTGCCCGTCGCCGGTGGCGTCTGCCGGGGCTCCGACCGTGCCAGCGGCGACCGGAGCGGTACCACCCGCCGGCCCGCCGGCAGCCGCGCCGGCGGTCGACGCGGTGCCGGCAGCGGCGGCCAGGGCGGTGTCCCGGTCGCCCGTCGTCGGGTCGGCAGCGGCGGTGCCGTCCGGACCGGCGACCCGTGTCGTCGGAGCGGCATCGGCCCGGCCGTCCGGCTGGTCGACCTTCGTCGTCGGGTCGAGCTGATCACCTGTCGGACGGTCCGCTGTGGAGCCGGCTGCCGCGGCACCACCGGCCAGTGGCCCTGAGGTGGGCGGCGTACGAGGTGCCGGCGGCGTGACCGGGGTGGACGGCCGCTCGCCGGAGGGGCGCGGTGCCGGCACCAGTGGCGGGCGTGGCTCGCGGGGTCCGTTCGGCCCGGGTCGGCGTACGCCGTCGAGCAGTGAGATGCCCCGGGCCCGACGCCCACCGGCCCGGCGCAGCATGCGCTCGGCCGACTCGGCGGTGATCCGCTCCTGTGGGTCCTTGCGCAGCAGCCCGGCCAGCACCTGCTTGAGCGGCCCGGCGTTGCGAGCCGGCGGCACCGGCTCGGTGGCCAGCGCGGCCAGGGTGCTGATCGCCGAGGGGCGCGCGAACGGAGACTTGCCCTCGACAGCGGCGTACAGGGTGGCACCGAGCGACCACAGGTCGGCCTCCGGGCCGAAGGTGCCGTCGCGGGCGCGCTCCGGCGCGATGTACGCGGGCGAGCCGAGCACCATGCCGGTCCGGGTGACGTTCGGGTCACCGGGGATCGTGGCCAGCCCGAAGTCGGTCAGCACCACCCGGCCGTCGGTGCCGAGCAACACGTTGCCGGGCTTGACGTCGCGGTGCATGATGCCGGCCTTGTGCGCGGCCTTCAGCGCGTTCAGCACGCCCAGACCGATCTCCACGGCCCGCGCCGGCGACACCGGGCCGTCCTCGGCGATGGTGTCCTGCAACGACTTGGACGCCACGTACTCCATGACGATCCACGGATCGCCGTCGGTGCGGAGCACATCGAAGATGCGTACCACGTTGATGTTGTTGAGCCGCGCGATGGCGCGCGCCTCGCGCAGCGACCGCTCGCGCATCTCGCGACGTTCGTCGCTGGTCAGGCCCGGCGGCGGAACCAACTCCTTGATGGCGACGTCGCGGTGCAGCACCTCGTCGCGCGCCTTCCATACCCGGCCCATGCCGCCCTGACCGAGCGGCGACAGCAGCCGGTACCGGTCGGCGACGAGTTGGGGGGCAGCTTCTGACATCGCTGAGACGGTACCCGGCAGCGCAGACGGTCACACCGCCGGCACGCCACTGTGCGACGAAGGCCGGCCTCTCCCCCGCGTACCCTGAGGTCATGTCCGTCGAAGAGCCGTTGTTCCGGGTGGTGCGCGGCGTGCCGACCGCCGAGGAACTGGCCGCCTTGGTGGGCGTGATCGCCGTCCGGTCGCGCCCAACGGCCCGGCCCGCGCCGGCCCCGGCGTCAGTCTGGGCGCGCAGCGGCCGTCCGACGGGTGCGGGGCTGACGCCCGGTGCCGGTAACTGGCGCACCGCCGGCCTGCCTCGCTGACCCCGTCTGGTTCCATGCGGCCCGGTCGGGCGCGGCCAGGGCTGCCGGAGGGGGCGTTCACCGTCTAACCTCACTCAGGGGAGCGAGCCCGTGACAGATTGGGAGGGCCGATGATCCCTGAGGAGGATCGACACGCGTCCTGGTTGGGCGGTTCCGGGGGCGTCGAGGCCGACATCCGGCAGCTACACGACTTCGCCGAGCAGCTCCGCGCCGAGGTGGAGAGCAGCTACGCACCGCACCTGCGGTACATCGCCGACGACATGCTCACCACCGTGCCCAACCCGGCCGACGCGTTCGTCGAGCTGGTGCACTTCATGCGCACCCACTGGGAGACGCAGCAGGCCACGACCAACGCGGTCTGGGGCGTCGGTGACGCCACCGGCCACCTCGCGGCGGCCGCGAAGCTCGTGGCCGAGCAGTACGCCGACACCGACGCCTTCGCCGCCGCCCGCGTCGCCGACGTCCGCCGAGCATTTGAGCAGCGACACGCCGCGCCACCCGTCAGCGAGACGCTCGGGCAGCCCGGCCCGCCGCCACCAACGGCCGTGGCCTCGCCACCGCTCGTCGACCCGACCGGCACCGACAACACCGGCCCGGTGGTGGTGCCATGAGGGAACCGGGCGTCGGCCGCAGCGGCCTGACCGAGTGGCATCTGATGAACGTGGCCGACATGTGGGCCTGCCTCCAGGGCCACCACACCGACAACCACTGGCGTCACGTCGCCGGCTGGCGAAAGATCGCCGAGCTGGCCGGCCAGCATCTCGGCCGGCTGAGGACCTACCGCGAACGCCTGGCCCAGGCATGGCCACCCGAGACCAACGCGGCCTCCCACGCCTACCTGGCCAAACTCGACGAGCTGATCGACCAGGTGCAGCGCACCCACGACGCCGCCGCCACCAACCAGACGGCGCTGTCCGCCGCGACCCTGGCCCTCAGCAGCAGCCGAGACAAAATCGAGAAAATCCACCAGGAGTACGCCGACAAACTGCAACAGAAGCGCTCCTGGGAACAAACCGCCGCCGATCCTAAAGCTGCCGCTGCCAGCCGAGCCATTCAGTCACCGGTCACCGACTCGGACCTGGAGCAGTTGAACACCCAGGCCCGCAACATCATGTACGGCCTCAGCACCGAACTCCACCAAGCCCAAACCCAACTCCGCCACCCCCCACCCACCGCGCGGCCCGTCGTTCAGGCAAATGATCCTGACGTGTATGCGACGAGCATTCATGTCCCCGTCATTCCTCGGATTGCTCCAATACCGGCATCCACGACAGCCCCGCATGCTACACGTTCGATTCGTTCGCCATCTGATGAAACTAAAGTCCGCCGAACCATAGGACCCATCTTGGGTTCGGCAATCCCGGGTTCAACGGCCGAATCCAGTAGCTTGCCAATCAGCAGTTCGGCCGCCACGCCGTCTAGTCACTCAACCACCACCGCTAATATTCCGGCGTCACCGTTGAGCCGCAGTCCATTTACGACACCCGAAAACGGCCGAAGCAATCAGAGCCATTCGGACCGGCGATCCTCAATGACTGAGGGCCCCAAATCAGGGCGCCCAATACCAACCGGCGGCCTAATAGGCGAATCACCCGCTACGAGGGCTGGCTATCCAACACCGAGCGATACCTCCCCCGCCCGAATTAATCCTTTTGGTGGGTTAATTGGTGGCGGGGCAGCGGGAACGGCCCCCGCTGGAGGAGCGGGTTCAAGACCAGGAGGAGCTAGAGGCCTGGGGGTAGGGGGAACGTTTTTTCCTCCACCCAACGGCAGCCCACCCGGAGCCCTAAACGTGACAGGAAGGGGCGAATGGCCAGGACCATCAACACGCTCAGACCTCGGCTCGACGAGTAGGCGGAGATGGGACGCAGATGACCCGTGGGCTACCCCCAAGGGGGTTGCACCAGTAGTTATGCCGCCAGACGACACCGGGCCAATCGATCCCGGACCAGCCATCGGTTTAGACAGGTGACCAACCATACTCCCTTCTACGCGGCTTTACCTCTCTTCGCGACCATTGTGATACTACAGGCATTTAGCTCACCAACTGCTGAGCCCCGAGAAGAACCTGCAGAAGCTGGCGTCGCCCGCATCCGCAGCGATCAGTGGCACCTTCGATTCCTCGAGATCGATGCGGTACACAAGCTCAACAAGGGCAGGGGTTCCGTCGTCGCTGTGCCTGACACGGGAGTTTCTACCCACCCAGATCTGCACAACAACGTACTCTCCGGCACCGATGTAATCGATGGCGGGGAAGGTGACGGCAGACAAGATCGAAACAGCCATGGAACAGCAATGGCCGGACTGATTGCGGCTCACGGCCGAGGTCCTAACGCAGGCGCTCTCGGCGTTGCTCCCGAAGCCAAGATCCTGCCGATATTCAGTACACCAGCCGACGGGGAAGGCCATCCCGACGCACTTGCTGCGGCTATCGATCTCGCAGTTGCCAAAGGGGCCGATGTCATCAGCATCTCCAGTGTAGGCGGCTCCAGCCCCGAGCTAATTCGCGCACTAGGAAATGCCATTGCGGCAGATATCGTAGTAGTCGCGGGTGCAGGAAATCAGCCCACCAATTTAGGGGTGGGCTATCCGGCGTCGCATCCTGGCGTCATTGCCGTCGGCGGAATTGGCCGAGACGGCGATTACCATCCCATATCAGTCACAGGACCGGAAATAACCATAGTGGCGCCTGCTGTCGACTTGTACAGCACAAGCTATGGCGGCCATTACTCGAAGGGTACGGGGACTTCTGGGGCGGCGGCGATTGTGGCGGGGGCGGCAGCTTTGGTTAGGGCTAAGTATCCGTATCTGCCGGCTGATGAGGTGGCGCATCGGCTGACTGCGACTGCGATCGACAAGGGGCCGCCGGGGAGGGACGACCAGTACGGCTATGGAGTCATCGATCTGGTGGCGGCGCTGACGGCAGACGTACCGCCGAGGGGTTTCGGGTCGGCGCCGGCGGACGCGCCGGACACAGCCGGTCCTAGCACAGCGGCGGCTGATGGGCCGCCGGCTGACGAGGGGCGGGCGGCGACTGTCCGCGGTCTGGTCACGCTGGGGGTGCTGGTGGCGGCGGGCGGCGCTTGGGCGCTGGTGGCCCGGCACCGACGCCGCTCCGATGATCCGCCACCTCGGATCACTCGCTGACGCATCGGAATCGCGTTTCCCCGGGCCGTGGGCGCGCGGGGAAGGGCCCAGGCCTGCGGCCGGCGGTGCGCGGTGAGGCGTACGCGGGCAGGCGGTAACGTCGGCGGGGTGTCTGATGCCCTGCCGCTTCGCCTTGTGCTCGCGTCGGCGAGCCCAGCCCGTCGCAAGTCCCTCCAGGCTGCCGGCATCGAGCCGGACGTGCTGGTCAGTGGAGTCGACGAATCGCTCGTGGTGACCGAACGGGCGGAGGATCTCTGCCTCGAGTTGGCCCGGCTCAAGGCGCAGGCCGTGCTGGGTCGGCTGCGTCCCACCGACGACGAGCGAACCCTTGTGCTCGGCTGTGACTCGGTGCTCGCCTTCGACGGGGAGATCTTCGGCAAGCCCGACGACGAGGCCGACGCGACCCGGCGGTGGGAGCGAATGCGTGGGCGTAGCGGGGTGCTGCACAGCGGGCACTGTCTCGTCGACATCGCGGCCGGGCGACGCGCGGAGGCGGTGGCCTCCACCGTGGTGCATTTCGCCGACATCAGCGACCACGAGATCGCCACGTACGTCGCGACCGGCGAGCCGCTGGCGGTGGCCGGTGCGTTCACGATCGACGGATTGGGCGGGCCGTTCGTGGAGCGGATCGACGGGGACCCGGGGACGGTCGTCGGGCTGTCCCTGCCGTTGCTGCGGAGGCTGCTCGCCGAGTTGGATCTGCGGATCACCGATCTGTGGACGAAGGTCGCGCCTGGTAACCAGATCGTCGAACCGCTCGGTTAGGTTCCGAGCATGACGCTGAAGTCGATTCCACTCACCGACGACCTGCACCGGTACCTCGTGGCGCACGGTGCCCCGCCGGACGAGGTCATCAGCGACCTGGCTCGGGAAACGCTGGCGCTGCTTCCCGAGCACGCGTCGATGCAGGTGGCGCCGGAACAGGCCGCCTTCCTGACGTTCCTGACCCGGCTGATCGGTGCCCGGCAGGCGGTGGAGGTGGGCACCTTCACCGGGCTGTCGTCGCTGGCGATCGCCCGTGGGCTGGCCGAGGGTGGGCGGTTGACCTGCTTCGACATCTCGGAGGAGTACACGAGCGTGGCCCGCCGGTACTGGGCGCGGGCCGGTGTCGACGACCGGATCGACCTGCGGATCGGACCGGCCGGTGACACGCTGCGCGAACTGCCGCACGAGCGGTACCTGGATTTCGCCTTCATCGACGCCGACAAGACCGGCTACCCGGTCTACTGGGCCGAGTTGGTGCCTCGGATGCGGCCGGGCGGGGTGATCGCCGTGGACAACGTGTTGCGTAACGGTCGGGTGGTGGCACCGCAGAGCGCCGACGACCGGGCGATCGCTGCCTTCAACGAGGACGTGCTGGCCGACGTTCGGGTGGATGCGGTGATGCTGCCTATCGCCGACGGCCTGACCCTCGCCCACGTGCACTGACACCCCGCGCGCAGGCGTCGATCCACTCCGGTTGCGGCATGTCGCGGTATCCAGCCGACGGGAAACCGCGACATGCCGCAACTCGGGCCGCCGCCCTCCAGCCCGGGCCGGGCGCCCCTCCAGCCCGGGCCGGGCTGGAGGGCGGGGCTCGTCAGCGGACGCTGCGGGCGAACTGGCGGGCGGCCCAGTAGACACCGGCTGCGGCGAGCACCGCGATGATGCTCAACCCCTGCCAGACCCGGTCGTCGCCGATGTCGCCGTTGAACAGGGCGCGGGTGCCGTCGACCGCCCAGGAGAACGGGTTCCACTTGGCGACGCCCTGCAGCCAGCCCGGGGCGAAGGCGAGCGGCAGCAGGATGCCGGAGAGCAGCAGCACCGGCTGGGCCACGGTGTTCATCAGCGGCGCCAGGGCGTCCTCGCTCTTCACCTTCAGCGCGACGCCGTAGGAGACCGCCGAGGTCATCAGCGCGATCAGGGCGAGCATCAGGTACGCCAGCAGCAGGTCACCGATGAACACCCGCAGGTCGAACAGGAGCGCGAGCAGCGTGATGATGACGGCCTGGGTCATCAGCGACACCACGTCGCGCAGCGACCGGCCGAGCAGCAGGGCGAGCCGGCTGACCGGGGTGACCCGGGAACGTTCGATGACCCCGGCCCGTAGTTCGGCGATGAGGCCGAAGCCCTGGAAGAGGCCACCGAAGATGGCCAGCAGGACCAGCAGACCAGGCACGAAGATCTTGTACGCCTCGGCCTGGGTCGGCGCGCCCAGCGCCGGCTTGAGCAGCGGGGCGAACAGCAGCAGGTACATCACCGGTTGGAAGACGCCGACGAAGACCCACACGGGGTTGCGCAGCAGCAGGTGCAGTTGCCGTTGAAAGATCAGCCAGGTGTCGCGAGCGAGCTTCATGAGATCTCCGGGTCGGGTCAGGACTCGCGCAGCGAGCGGCCGGTCTTGGTGAGGAAGACGTCGTCGAGGCTCGGGCGGTGCAGCTCGATCGATCTGAGGTCGAGCCCGGCCGCGTCGATCCGGCGCAGGATCCGCGGGATGGCGGTGGCGCCCTCGTCGACGAAGAGCCGCAACCCGCCCTCGTCGAGCCGTTCCAGCCGGTTCACGTACTCCTCGCCGTCGAGCAGTTTCTCGGCCTCGCCGGTGGCGGTGACGTCCAGGCCGACCTGGACCACGTCGCCGGAGATCTCCCGCTTGAGGTCGGCCGGCGTGCCCTCGGCGACCACCTCGCCGTGATCCATGATCGCGATGCGGTCGCAGAGCGCGTCGGCCTCGTCGAGGTAGTGGGTGGTGATGAAGACCGTCATGCCGTCGGCGCGCAACCGGCGGATCTCGTCCCACATGTGCGCGCGGCTCTGCGGATCGAGCCCGGTGGTCGGCTCGTCCAGGAAGACGATCTTCGGCTCGTGGATGATGCCGAGCGCGATCTCGACGCGGCGTCGCTGGCCACCGGAGTACGTCTTGCACTTCCGGTCGGCGAACTCGACAAGTTGGAACGCCTCCAGCGCCCGGGCCGCCCGCCGTTGCGCCTCAGTCTTGCGGATGCCGTACATCCGGGCCTGGAGCACCAGTTCCTCGCGGCCGGTGGATTCGTCCCAGGTGCTGCCGCCCTGGGCCACGTAGCCGATCCGGCGACGCACCTCACCCGGGTCCTTGAGCAGGTCGGCACCGGCGATGGTGGCCTGACCCCCGTCCGGCTCGATCAGGGTCGCCAGCATCCGCAGCGTGGTGGTCTTGCCGGCACCGTTCGGGCCCAGGAACCCGAAGATCTCACCGGCCGGGACGTCGAGGTCGACGCCGCGTACCGCCTCGACGGTTTTCGTCTCCCGACCGGCCCGGCTGCGGAACGACTTCCGCAGCCCTCTGGTCTCGATCATGTCCTGCTCCCCGCTCGTGGCCGCTGTCGGCCATCATCGTCACCGGCACTCGACCACATCGGTACGACACCACGCCGCTCAATTACCTCGCCCGGACAGTGCGCCATCCCACACTGAGCGATCGTTAGGGCCATCGGGGTGCCCGATAAACTCCCGGTCAGTAACCCGCCGGGAGGAGCCACCAGGTGCGCAAGGTACTCATCGCCAACCGAGGCGAGATCGCCGTCCGGGTCATCCGCGCCTGCCGGGACGCGGGCCTGGGCAGCGTCGCGGTGTACGCCGACTCGGACCGGGACGCCCTGCACGCCACGCTCGCCGACGAAGCGTACGCCCTGGGTGGCGACACCGCCGCGGACTCCTACCTGCGCATCGACAAGCTGGTCGACGTTGCCCGACGTTCCGGCGCGGACGCGGTGCATCCCGGGTACGGCTTCCTCTCCGAGAACGCCGATTTCGCCCAGGCGGTCATCGACGCCGGCCTGACCTGGATCGGTCCGACCCCGCAGGCGATCCGCGACCTGGGCGACAAGGTGACCGCCCGGCACATCGCCCAGCGGGCCGGCGCCCCACTGGTCCCCGGCACCGCGGACCCGGTCGGCGGCCCCGACGAGGTGCTGGCCTTCGCCGTCGACCACGGCCTGCCGGTGGCGATCAAGGCGGCCTTCGGCGGCGGTGGGCGCGGGCTGAAGGTGGCCCGCACGATGGAGGAGATCCCGCAGCTGTTCGAGTCGGCCACCCGGGAGGCGGTCGCCGCGTTCGGGCGGGGCGAGTGCTTCGTCGAGCGGTACCTCGACCAGCCCCGCCACGTGGAGGCGCAGGTCCTCGCCGACCAGCACGGCAACGTGATCGTGGTGGGCACCCGGGACTGCTCGTTGCAGCGCCGCCACCAGAAGCTGGTCGAGGAGGCGCCGGCGCCGTTCCTCACCGCCGCGCAGCGGGCCCAGATCCACGACAGTGCCAGGGCGATCTGCCGGGAGGCCGGCTACCACGGTGCCGGCACAGTCGAGTACCTGGTCGGCAACGACGGCACCATCTCCTTCCTCGAGGTCAACACCCGACTCCAGGTGGAACACCCGGTCACCGAGGAGACCGCGGGCATCGACCTGGTCCGCGAGCAGTTCCGCATCGCCGACGGCGAGAAGCTGCGGTTCACCGAGGACCCGACCCCGCGCGGGCACTCCATCGAGTTCCGGATCAACGGCGAGGACCCGGGCCGCAACTTCCTGCCCGCCCCCGGCACGGTCACCGCGCTGCGGCTGCCCACCGGCCCCGGGGTACGGGTGGACGCCGGCATCTCGGCCGGCGACGTGATCGGCGGCAACTTCGACTCGCTGCTCGCCAAGGTCATCATCACCGGTGAGACCCGGACCGAGGCGTTGGAGCGGGCCCGCCGTGCGCTGGACGAGATGGTGGTCGACGGGATGGCCACGGCGCTGCCGTTCCACCGTCTGGTGGTGCGCGACCCGGCGTTCACCGCCGAGCCGTTCACCGTGCACACCCGGTGGATCGAGACGGAGTTCGACAACACCGTGCCGCCGTTCACCGCCGCCGCCGGAGCCGTCGCCGGCCCGGCGGAGCGCGAGACCGTCGTGGTCGAGGTGGGCGGCAAGCGGTTGGAGGTGAGCCTTCCCGCCGGTCTCGGCGCCGGTACGGCCGGTGCCGCCGCGCCGGCCGCGCGGAAGCCCGCCCGCCGGGGTGGTGGGACAACGGCGGGCGCGGCGGCGAGCGGTGACTCGCTCACCTCGCCCATGCAGGGCACCATCGTCAAGATCGCGGTCGCCGACGGCGACACGGTTGCCGAGGGTGACCTCATCGTGGTGCTGGAGGCGATGAAGATGGAGCAACCCCTGCACGCCCACAAGGCCGGTACGGTCAGTGCCCTGTCGGCCGAGGTCGGCGCGGTGATCACCGCGGGCGCGGCGATCTGCACCATCGCCTGAGGTGTGACGGGACGTCAGCGGAGGGTTTCGGCGGCTACGGCGCAGACGGCGGCGGTCAGCGCGGTCAGCACCTGCGAGTCGAGTCGCCAGTGCTGCCAGTACAGCGGCACGTCCAGCACGCGGCCGGGTGCGATGTCCACGCAGCGCCCGGCGGCCAGGTCGGCGTCGGCGAGCTGCTCGGCCATCAGCCCCCAGCCGAGCCCGAGCCGGATCGACTCGTTGAACGCCGGCACCGACGGGACGTAGTGCACGGGCGGATCGAGGGCGCGCCCGGTCACCGTGCGCAGGAAGCGGTGTTGGATGCGGTCCTTGCGGTCGAAGACCACCACCGGCGCGACGGCGGCCGACGTCCGGGTCAGCCCGTCGGCGAACCAGCGGTCCGCCAGTTCGGGTGCGGCCAGGGCCCGGTAGCGCATCGAGCCGAGCCGGCGTACCCGGCAGCCCTGCACGGCTTCGCGCTGGGCGGTGACCGCGGCGGTGACCGTGCCGGCGCGCAGCAGCTCGGCGGTGTGGTCCTGGTCGTCCTGCCGGATGTCGAAGGACAACTCCGGCTGGTCGGGCAGCCGGGCGAGCGCGGCCGGGAACCAGGTGGCGAGCGAGTCGGCGTTGACCACGATGGCGACCCGGGTACGCCCCCGGTCGCCGCCGAGCGGGCCCCGGGCGTCGGTGAGTGCCTCCCGTTCCAACAGCGCGAGCTGGCCGGCCAGGCGCAGCAGTGGGCGGCCGGCCTCGGTGGCGTCGCAGGGCCGGTGGCGGCGGACGAGCACCTGCCCGACGGTCTCCTCCAGCGCCTTGATCCGTTGGCTGACCGCCGACGGTGTCACGTGCAGCAGGCGGGCCGCCGCCTCGAAGCTGCCCTCGGCGACGATGGCCGCGAGGGTACGGAGCTGGGTGGAGTCGACGCCACTCATGTAGCTGAGCTTAACTAGCTGAAGAATCTTTAGCTGGACTCAGGAAAGGAGACACCTCTAGCGTCGGCCGCATGCTCACCTCCGTCGTCGCCGGCTTCTCCCTCTCCATCGCCCTCATCGTCGCCATCGGCGCGCAGAACGCCTTCGTGCTGCGTCAGGGCCTGCGCCGGGAGCACGTGGTGCCGGTGGTGCTGACCTGCGCGCTCTCCGACGCGTTGCTGATCGGGGTGGGCATCGCCGGGGTGGGCTCGATCGTGGCCGGCCGCCCGGTCCTGCTCACCGCGATCCGTTGGGGTGGGGCGGCCTTCCTCCTCGGGTACGCGGCACTCGCCGCCCGCCGGGCGTTACGGCCCGCCGCGCTCGCGCCGGCCGACCGGCCCCCGGCTCGGCTCGGCCCGACGCTGCTGGCCTGCCTCGCCTTCACCTACCTCAACCCGCACGTCTACCTCGACACGGTGCTGCTCCTCGGCGGCATCGCCCAGCAGCACCCGCACCGGTGGCTGTTCGGGGTGGGCGCGGCGGGCGCCAGCGTGCTCTGGTTCGCCGCCCTCGGAGCCGGCGCGTACCGGCTCGCCCCGCTGCTCGCGCGCCGGCGGGTCTGGCAGGTGCTCGACGGCGTGATCGCCGTGGTGATGGTCGCAGTGGCGCTGGCCCTGGTGCTGGGCTGAGTCATGATGGCCGGGTGCGGTTCCTCAACGGCGTGAATCCCGGGTACGACCTGACCTATAACGACGTCTTCATGGCACCGGCCCGCTCGGAGGTGGGTTCGCGGCTCGACGTGGACCTGGCCACCGGCGACGGCACCGGTACCACCATCCCGCTGGTCGTCTCGAACATGACGGCGGTCGCCGGCCGTCGGATGGCCGAGACGGTGGCCCGACGTGGCGGCATCGCGGTGATCCCGCAGGACATCCCGATCGACGTGGTGGCGGAGGTGGTCGCCTGGATCAAGCAGCGCCACCTGGTGCACGACACGGCGATTGCGCTGGGCCCGAACGACACCGTCGGTGACGCCATCCACCTGCTGCCCAAGCGGGCGTACGGTGCGGTCATCGTGGTGGACGAGGACGGCCGCCCGATGGGGGTGGTGACCGAGGCCGACACGGTCAGCGTGGACCGTTTCACGCAACTGCGGCACGTGATGTCGACCGAGTTGCACACGGTGCCCGTCGACGCGGATCCGCGTACCGGCTTCGACCGGCTCTCGGCGGGCCGGCGGCGACTGGCGCCCGTGGTGGACGACGCGGGCCGGCTGGTCGGTGTGCTCACCCGTCCCGGTGCGCTGCGGGCGACGCTCTACAAGCCGGCGGTGGACGCCCACGGTCGACTGCGGATCGCGGCGGCGGTGGGCATCAACGGCGACGTGGCGGGCAAGGCGAAGGCGCTGCTGGAGGCCGGGGTGGACACCCTGGTGGTGGACACCGCGCACGGCCACCAGGAGCGGATGATCTCCGCCCTGCGGACGGTACGCGGCCTCGACCCGGCCGTGCCGGTGGCGGCCGGCAACGTGGTCACCGCCGACGGGGTACGCGATCTGGTCGACGCGGGTGCCGACATCGTCAAGGTGGGTGTCGGTCCGGGCGCGATGTGCACCACCCGGATGATGACCGGAGTCGGTCGGCCGCAGTTCTCGGCGGTACTGGACTGCGCGGCGGCGGCCCGGGCCCTGGGTCGCCACGTCTGGGCCGACGGTGGGGTGCGGCACCCTCGGGACGTGGCGCTGGCGCTGGCCGCCGGGGCGTCCAACGTGATGATCGGCTCCTGGTTCGCCGGCACCTACGAGTCCCCCGGTGACCTGTTCACCGACGAGGAGGGCCGGCGCTACAAGGAGAGTTTCGGCATGGCCTCGGCGCGGGCGGTGAGCGCGCGTACCGGCGACGACAGTCCCTACGACCGGGCCCGAAAGGCGATCTTCGAGGAGGGCATCTCGTCGGCCCGGATGTACCTGGATCCGACCCGTCCCGGGGTGGAGGACCTGATCGACGAGATCATCTCGGGGGTGCGCAGCGCCTTCACCTACGCCGGTGCGCGCACCCTCGACGAGTTCCACGAGCGGGTGCTGATCGGTGTGCAGAGCACCGCCGGCTACACCGAGGGCATGCCCCTGCCGACCAGTTGGTGAGGTCGGGGCAGGTGCCGGCTGACGATGTTCAGTCGCTGCCCTGCACCGGGGTGAAGAGGTGTCGGATCACCGACCGGGCGGCGTCACCCGGGTCCTCGCCCAGCCCGGCGGGGAGGGCCCCGGCCAGCCAGAGGGTGGCGAAGCCGTGCACGATCGACCAGGCCGCCAGCACGTCTCCGGGCGGTCGGGTGGCGCGGGTGGCGGAGGGCAGCGAGCGGGCGGCCCGGCCGGTGCGGCCGTCCCGGTCGCCGCGTCCGGCATGCCGCTCGGCGGTCTCCATCGTGCCGGCGGCGGGCGTGGCACCGCCGGACCGGTGCGCCAGTCCGGCGCGCAGAACGGCGCCGGAGCGTTCCCGGGCGGCCCGCAGCTCGGAGTCGTCGGCCCGGTAGAGATCGGGATGGAACATCACCTCGAAGTGGGCGCGGTGTCGAACGGCGAACTCCACGTACGCCACGCCGAGATCCAGCAGCTCGTCGCCGGCCTCGGTGAGCGCGTCGGCGAGGGCGTCGAAACCCTGCACCGCGATCGCGGTGAACAGGCCGGCGCGGTCGCCGAAGTGGTGTGCCGGTGCGGCGTGCGAGACGCCGGCCCGGCGGGCCAGGTCGCGCAGGCTCAACGCCGCCGGCCCTGACTCCTCGATCGCCTGCACGGCCGCGGAGAGCAGGGCGCGGCGCAGGTCGCCATGGTGGTAGCCGCGGGTGTCACGCATCACCCCACCCTATCTTGTCATTGACAAGATGCGCACCCGACGACAATCTTGACAGCGACAAGATTTGCGGTTGAGGGAGGTATCCATGGCCCCGCTGATCGCCCTGGTCGCCGGCACCGGGCTCGCCCGACTGGTTGGCCTGGCCGGGCTCTCCGCGCTCGACGGATGGCACCCGGCGCTGCGGGTCGGGCTGGCGCTCATGTTCGTCATGACCGGGATCGTGCACTTCGTCGGCCGTCGGCGGCAGGACCTGATCGCCATGGTGCCGCCCCGGCTGCCACGGCCGGATCTGCTGGTCACGGTGACCGGCGTGCTGGAACTCGCGGGCGCGGTCGGGTTGCTCGTGCCGGCCACCGCCCGCTGGGCCGCCGCCGGGCTGGCCCTGCTGCTGCTGGCCATGTTCCCGGCGAACGTCTCCGCCGCCCGCCGCCGGCTCACCCTGGCCGGACGCCCGGTCACTCCGCTCGGCACCCGTACCGCGCTGCAACTCGTGTTCCTCGCCGCCGCGATCGCGGTCGCGGTCGGACCGTGAGCCGGATCCGAGCACGACCGCGACCCGTCGGCGTCAGCGGGCCGGCAGCAAGTCGCCGGAGTGGGCGGCCACCACCGCGCCGATCAGCCCGATCGCCTCGGCCGCCGGCTGCGGCTCCAGCGAGCGGCCGTCGCGCAACCGCAACGCCACCCGGCCGTCGGCCGCCTCCCGGGCGCCCACCACGGCGGCGTACGGGATCCGGCGGCGTACCGCGTCGCGGACCCGGGCGCCGAGCGAGCCGGCGTGGTCGACCTCGACCCGCAGTCCCGCCTCGGTGGCCTGCCGGGCCAGGTCGGCCGCGGCCTGGGCCTGGTCGTCGCCGACCGGCAGGACGACCAACTGCACGGGGGCGTACCAGGGCGGGAAGGCACCACCGTGCACCTCGATCAGGTACGCGAACAGCCGCTCCATGCTGCCGGCCAGGCTGCGGTGCACCATCACCGGACGCCGGCGGGCACCATCGGCGTCGGTGTACGCCAGGTCGAACCGCTCCGGCTTGTCGAAGTCGAGCTGGACGGTGGAGAGGGTGTACTCGCGATCGGCCGCGTCCCGCACCTGGATGTCGATCTTCGGGCCGTAGAAGGCGGCCTCGCCGGGCGCCTCGGTGTACGGCTCCCCGTCGAGGGCGGCGCGGAGCAGGTCCTCGGCCCGCGCCCACTGCGCGTCGTCGCCGACGTACTTCTCCCCCGGCCCGCGCAGCGACAGCCGTACCCCCGCCGGCCGCACGCCCAGCGCCGCGTGCGCGGCCCGGATCAGCCGCAGGATCTCCGACACCTCCTGGCCGACCTGCTCCAGGGCGCAGAAGTTGTGCGCGTCGTTGAGGGTGATGGCGCGGACCCGGGACAGTCCGCCGAGCACTCCCGAACGTTCCGCCCGGTACATTCCCCCGATCTCCGAGACCCGCAGCGGCAGTTCCCGGTAGGAACGCCCACGGGACCGGTACACCAGGGCATGGTGCGGGCAGAGCGCCGGCCGGAGCAGCAACTCGTCGTCGCCCTCCCCCGGCCGCATCGCGGGAAACATCTCGGCGGCGAAGTAGCCGAGATGCCCGGAGACCTCGAACAGCTCCCGTCGGCCCAGCGGCGGGGTGTACACCTGCTGGTAGCCGGCCCGGCGTTCCAGGTCACGCAGGTACTCCTCGACGGCGTGCCGGGCGGCGGCACCGGCCGGCAGCCAGATCGGCAGGCCGGCACCGCAGAGCGGATCGGTGGAGAACAGGTCCAGGTCCCGGCCCAGCCGGCGGTGGTCGATCATGACAGGCTCCTTGGCGGTAAGCCCCGACACGACCCCTGACCCACGACGCACAAGTGCCCCGGGCGGATCGCCCGGGGCACTTGCGTAGACGAAGACGTCAGTGCGGCGCGCCAGGCTTCCCCGGCGTCGTCGTCAGCACCGCACTGCACATGCGCGGAAGCGTACGCCGGTGCCGCGCACCGCCGCACCTCTTTTGACCGGGCCGCTGGCACGGGACCTGCCAGCGGCCCGGCGGCGGCCCGGGCGTCAGGAACGGGGGACCCGACGCTCACCGGGCCGCGCGCCGACAACGGTACGCCGCCGAGAGAGATTTCGGCGACCGTGCCTCGCCGTCAACCGTCATCGATATGTTTCGGGTACGCCGCGTATCCGGTCAGGCGTCCCGCCGGCCGGGTGCCCGACCACCCGGAGCAGCCGGTCGCCCGGGGAAATCCGGATGACCCGTCGGGGTGGTCCCGGGGTCGGATTTCGGTGCTCGTCCCGGATCCGCCCGAGGTGCCCACGACGACAGGCTGAGACATGCCTGGAATCCGGAACCACGGGGCACTGGCCCTCGGTGGGATCGTCGTCGCGGCGGTGCTGACCGTCATCGGTCACGCCGGGGTCACCGACCTGGATCCGGTCAGTCTGACCGTCAGCGACTACGCCGTCTCCGACTCCGGCGGGATCATCCACGTGGCCATGCTGCTGCTCGCCGCCGCCTCCGCCGTACTCATCCCGACACTGGGCCGGCTCGGTCCACCGCGCGGTCGACGATCCGCCGCCGCCGAGTGGCTGTTGGCGGCCTGGGCGGGCGGGCTGCTGGTGTCGGGTCTGGTGCCGACCAACCCGCCCGGCACCGAGATGGGTACGGCCGCTCACGTGCACCGGTACGCCTCGGTGATCGCCTTCCTGGCGCTGCCGGTCGCCGGCTGGCTGCTCGCCGCCCGACTGCCCGCCGGTGCCCGGGCCGGGCGCTGGCTGCGGGTGCTGACCGTGACCAGCCTGCTGCTGGCCACGGTCATGGCCTGGTCCGCCTACCCCGGCGACCGCGCCTACTACGGCCTTATCGAGCGCTTCCTCATCCTCGCCGAGGTGGCCCTGCTCACCGTCATCGCCTACTCCAGCTCGTGGAGCATCAGTTGGCGGCCGGCTTCGGTGACCGAGCCGGAGAGGCTGGGGTAGATGGTGATGGTCTGCGCCAGTTCGTTGACCGTGAGGTTGTTCTCCACGGCCAGCGTGATCGGCATGATCAGTTCGCTCGCCTTCGGTGCCACCACCACTCCGCCGATCACCTGACCGCTGGCCGGGCGGCAGAACAGCTTGACGAAGCCGTCCGGGATCTCGTCCATCTTCGCCCGGGCGTTGCCACCCAGCGGCAGCATCACCTGACGCGCCGGCACCTTGCCGGCGTCCACCTCGTCCTGCGAGACCCCGACCGTGGCCAGTTCCGGGTCGGTGAAGACGTTCGCCGAGACGGTACGCAGCCGCAGCGGCCGGACCGCCTCACCGAGCGCGTGCCACATCGCGATCCGGCCCTGCATCGCGGCGACGCTGGCCAACGGCAGCACGCCGGTGCAGTCGCCGGCCGCGTAGATGCCGGGCACGTTGGTCCGGGACACCCGGTCCACCGTCACATAGCCGCCCCGGGCCAGCTCGACGCCGTACTCGGCCAGGCCCAGCTCGGCGGTGTTCGGGATCGAACCGACCGCGATCAGGGCGTGCGACCCGGTGACCGTACGACCGTCGGAGAGCTCGACCTCGACGCCGTCGGCGGTGCGTCGGACGCCCGCGGCGCGGGAGTTGTTCAGGATGCTCATGCCCCGGGTCCGGAAGACCCGCTCGATCGCCTGGGCGGCGTCGGCGTCCTCGTGCGGCATCACCCGGTCGCGGCTGGAGACCAGGGTCACCTCGACGCCCATCGCGAGGTACGCGCTGGCGAACTCGGCACCGGTGACGCCGGAACCGACCACGATCAGGTGCTCGGGCAACTCGGGCAGGTCGTACACCTGCCGCCAGGTCAGGATGCGCTCCCCGTCGGGCAGCGCGGTGGGCAGTTGGCGGGGCGTGGCACCGGTGGCGATCAGCACGGTCGAGGCGTCGATGGCGTACGCGGCCTCCTCGCCGTCCGGCGTGACGATCACCCGGTGGGTGTGACCGAGCGTGTCCTCGCCGAGCCGGGCGCGCCCGGACACGAAGGTGACCCCGGCCTTCACCAGCTTCGCGTGGATGTCGGCGGACTGTGCCAGGGCGAGCCGCTTGACCCGGTCGTTGACCGCCTGGGCGTCGACGGTGACCGCCTCCAGCCCGTCGGAGTGCACCCCGAACACCTCGGTGTCGCGGTAGCCGGTCACCACCTCCGAACTGGCGATGAACGTCTTCGACGGTACGCAGTCCGACAGCACGCAGGCGCCACCGGCGCCCTCGGCCTCCACGACTGTGACGTCGGCGTCCAACTGGGCCGCCACCAGTGCCGCCTCGTAGCCCGCCGGCCCCCCGCCGATGATCACGATCCGGCTCACCACGACCGTCCTTCCTCCATGCTCACAGTGACTTTCTTCTCCCCGGCGCGTCCGACACGCACCGTCGTATTCTCCCCCACGCTCCGGCCGGGCTATCGTCATCGCCGTGCGTCACTACGCCGCCTACGGCTCGAACCTGGACCCCGCGCGAATGCGCGCCTACTGTCCGCATTCCCCGATGGTGGGCATCGGCTGGCTGGAAGGCTGGCGGCTCACCTTCGCCGGTGAGGACGTCATCGGCTGGGAGGGCGCGGTCAGCACCGTGGTCGAGTCGCCCGGCGACCGGGTGTTCGTGGCCCTCTACGACATCCACCCGTACGACGCGGCCCAGTTGGACGAGATCGAGGGGGTCACCTCCGGCACGTACCGGAAGCTGACCGTCCGCGTCTCGACCCTGGACGGCGACGTCACCGCCTGGGTCTACGTCTTCGACGGTTACGAGGGTGGCCTGCCCACGTCCTGGTACCTCTCGGAGATCGCGAACGCCGCCGAGAAGGCGGGCGCGCCGGACGACTACGTCACCGACCTGCGGTCCCGGCCCACCGGCACCGCGTCGGCGTAGCTCGTCTCCCACCACTCCAGTCTGCTACCGGTGGTGGTGGCGCCGGGCGCCGACCCCGGGTCTCGGGAAGATCGTCCCGGGATGGCCCGGTTCTCACCGCTGTGCGTGCGTCCGTGCCAGGGTCAGCAGCTCGACCAGTTCCGCGCCGTCGGCGGGACCGAGCGCCGTGAACGCCGGGGCGACGAGCCGGTCGGTCATCGCCTCGGCCCACAGCCGCCGCCGCACCAGCGGTCCGACCGGCGGATACGGTGGCGGCCAGCCACAGGCCATCGCGCCGCTGGCCCCCTCGGGACCGGACAGCACCGCCTCCAGCGGCGTCATCCCGCTGGCGCGTACGGCCACCAGGTGCGCCCCGGTGAAGTGTTCGCGCAGCAGGCGTAGGCCGGCGGCGACCCGGGCACCGGCCGTCACCGCGTCCGACGGCATGGCCCGCCACGCCGCGAACAGTGGCATCGCACTCGCGTCGGCCGCCGCGACGGCTCGTTCCACGAGCACCGCGAGGCGGTCGACTCGGGGCAGGTCACCCAGCACCTCCTCACCCCACCGGCAGCACTCGGCAAGGCTGGCGGCGGCCACCTCGGCGGGCCGGACCGTGCGGGCGGCGGCGTCCCAGCCGTCGGCCACGGCGTCGGGGGCGATGAAGCCGAGCGCCGCCGCCACTGTCTCGGCCCGCACGTCACCGAGCGCGCCGGCCCGACCGGTGACGTAGAAGGCCCACCCGGAGATGCCGAGCAGCCGAGCCCGACGCAGCGTGGTCGGGCACCTGGTGTACGCCTCCCCGAGGATGAGCACCGCCGGCTTGCTGGCCGCCGCGACCTGCTCCGGCGTCATCCCGCCCCGCCCGCGCGCGGTCCGCCCGACGCTGTGTACGTGAAGGATCCACCCGAAGGACCGTCCATGGGGGACCAGTCTGCCGGTCAATCGTCAGTGTCGGCATCCCCCTCCTCGGCGTCCAGTGCCTCCATGGCGGCCTCGACCTCGCCGGCCCGTCGCCGGGCGGCGCTCACCGATCGTTCGGCGGCCCGCCGGGCCAGCCGGGAGCGGCTGAGTTCCTGCTCGGCCACGGCCCGGCGGCGTTCCAGTTCGGCCAGTTCCGCCTCGACGGCGTCCAGCGCGGCTGTCCCCTCGCGTTCGGCCTCGACCGCGCCGGCCAGGTCCGTCTCGGCCCGGTCCTGGTCGGTACGCGCCCGGTCCAGCTCCTTCTGCAACGCCTTGCGGCGACGGGACCGTTCGGCGCGGGCGGCCCGCTGCGCCTGTTCGGCACGCAGCGCACCCCGGTCCGGTGGGCGCTGCCGGACCGGGGCGGCGGGCGGCGGTTCCTCGTCGCCGGTGACCAGGCGCAGCTGCGGACGGGGTACCTCGCCGAACCCCGCGTAGTGGGCCGGGCGCAGCAGCCGCCCGGAGCGCACCTGCTCGGCCACCTCGACGTCGGAGAGCGCGGCGTTGAGGGTCGCCTCCACCTCGGCCAGTGGCAGCTTTCCGCCCGCCGGGGCGCCCTCGACGCCGGCGGCGAGCCGGCGCACCTCGGCGACCAGCGCGCCGACCACGGCCCGCCGCTGCGCGGACAGCTCCCGCAGCCGCGGACCGCGCAGCTCCCGCTGCGCCTCCCGCAACGCCTCGGCCAGCTGCGCCAGCTCGGCCACCAGCTCCGGTCGCTCCAGCGCGAGCAGGTTGACCAGCCAGGCGGCCACGGTGGGTCGGCGCAGCCGGGCGATCTCCCGGGCGGTGCCCGGGTCACCGGCGCGGCGGGCCTGTGCCACGGCGTCGTCCCGGACGGCGACGAACCGGTCCGGCGGCGTGCGGTACAGCCGCTCGACGAGGTCGGGTGGCGGGCCGGGCATCGCTCAGCCGTCGATCCGGCTGCCCGGCTCCAGCCGCTGGTACTCGCTGCCGGACAGCGCCGTGTACTGCCGGTCGAGCACGGCGTAGCCGTTGTCGTTGAGCAGGGCGTCGTGCAGCGCGAAGACCCGACGCGGCGCTACCGCCCGGATGAAGTCGACCACCTCGGAGAACTTCGACCAGGGGGCGTGGATCGGGGCGAAGAGGGTGTCGACCTGGACCTCGTCCGGGACGTACAGGGCGTCGCCCGGGTGGTAGACGACGTCGTTGAGCAGATAGCCGAGGTTGTCGATCACGGGGATGTCGGGGTGGATCACCGCGTGCCGGCCGCCGTGGGCGCGTACCGGGATCCCGGCGGCGGTGAACGCCTCGCCGGGAGACACCGGACGCAGCACGTCGGCCGCGTCGCCGAGCGCACCGGCCAGCGACGCCGGGCCGTGGATGACGAAGGGGCGCCGCGCCAACTGCCGGTGCACCGCCGCCGCGTCGAGGTGGTCCGGGTGCTCGTGGGTGATCAGTACGGCGTCGGCCCCGTCCAACGCCACCGCCGGCTCACTGAACATCCCCGGGTCGATGACCAGCACTCCCCCGTCGTGCTCGACCCGTAGGCACGAGTGGGCGTACTTGGTGAGCCGCATCGTGATGCCTCCCATATCGATTCGTGACGTCCTCAGCGCAGTCTGCCGGAACCTGCGCGGTGGTGTGTGGCGTCCGAGCCATTGCCCGCTCGGGCAGCAGAGAGGGGACGGGGATGAAGATGCGAAGAGCCCGCCGGCACGGGACCGCGGCGGTGGCGACTCTGGCCGCGCTGCTGATGCTCGCCGGCTGCGGCAGCGGCAGCGACTCGGGGACCACCGACAGCGCCGCCGCGCCGGCCCAGGAAGGCGGGCGTGCCCCGGCGGAGGCCGGCGGTGACGCGCAGGGCGGGGCCGGGGCGGCGGCGGACACCCGGGTCGACCAACGGTCCATCATCTACACCGGATCGATCCGGGTCCAGGTGGACGATGTGGACCTCGCCGCCCGGGACGCCGCCGCGGCGGCCACCCGGGCCGGCGGCTTCGTCGGCGGCGACCAACGCCGCAGTACCGACGCGGACGCGGTGGCCGACCTCGAACTACGGGTGCCGGCGGAGCGGTTCTACGCGGTCGTGGAGGAACTGGCGGGTCTCGGCACCCAGGAGCGCCGGGAGATCGGCACGCAGGACGTCACCGAGGAGACCATCGACCTCGACGCCCGGATCGCCAGCCAGCGGGCCCGGGTGGAGAGTGCCCGACGGCTGCTCGCCCAGGCCGACTCGATAAGCGACCTGGTGAGCATCGAGAACGAACTGGCCCGCCGGGAGGCCGACCTCGCGTCGCTGGAGGCGAAGAAGCGGCGGCTGAGCGACCTCACCGCGCTGTCCACCATCACGGTCACCCTGGTGGGTCCGGGCGTCACCAGCGCCGAGGATGAGGACCAGATCGGCTTCCTGGTCGGGCTCAAGGGTGGTTGGCAGGTCTTCCTGTCCTCGATGACCATCCTGCTCACCGTGCTGGGTGCGATCCTGCCGTGGCTGCTGGCGTTCGGCGTACCGCTGGGGGCGCTGTGGTGGCTGGCCCGTCGTCGGCGCCGGAACCGACCGGCGGTGCCGGCACTGGTCGCGCCGGTCGGCGCGCCACCACCGCCGGGTGTCAGCGTGCCGCCGCCAGTGCCTGGAGCGCGGTCTGCACCATGAGGCGTACGCCCACCGGGATGGCCCGTTCGTCCACGTCGAACGACGCCCGGTGCAGATCCACGTTCGGCCCGGAGCGGCCGACTCCGAGGCGGGCCAGGGCACCGGGGACGTACTCCAGATACCAGGAGAAGTCCTCGCCGCCCATGCTCTGCGGGGTCTCCGCGATGCCCTCCGGGCCGAGCGCGGCGGCGGTGGCCGCGTTCAGCACCCCGATGGCCCGCGCGTCGTTGCAGACCGGTGGGCGACCGCGCAGGTACTCCAGGTCGACGGTGGCCCCGGTGGGCGCGATGACGTCCCGGACCACCTGCGAAACGATCTTCGGGGCCAGTTCCCAGGTGTCGCGGTCCATCACCCGCAGCGTGCCGGAGGCGGATGCCTCGGACGGGATGACGTTGTAGCGGGTGCCCGCGGAGGCGTGTCCGAAGACCAGCAGCAGTCCACTGTTCGCCGGCACCCGGCGGCTGACCAGGGCCGGCACCTCGGTGATCAGTCGGCCCAGCGCGTCCACCAGGTCCACGGTCAGGTGCGGGCGGGCGGTGTGTCCGCCCGGTCCGGTGAGCCGGACGGTGACGTTGTCGGCGGCGGCGGTGATCGGACCGACCCGCAGGCCCACCTGACCGACGGGCAGGTTCGGGTCGCAGTGCAGCGCGAAGATCTGCACCACGTCGTCGAGACCACCGGCCTCGATCACCTCGAGTGAGCCGCAGGGCAGGATCTCCTCGGCGGGCTGGAAGATCAGCCGGACCCGGCCCGGCAGCTCGCCCAGGTCGGCCAGCTGCGCGAGCAGCATGCCGACGCCCAACATGATCGTGGTGTGCACGTCGTGACCGCAGGCGTGGCAGACCCCGTCGACCGTGGAGCGGTACGGCACGTCCTTGACGTCGGCCAGCGGCAGCGCGTCGATGTCGGCGCGCAGCGCGATCACCGGGCCGTCCGGGCGGCCGTTGATGTCGCAGATCACCCCGTTGCCCTTGGGCAGCAGGCGCGGCTGCAATCCGGCCAGGGAGAGTTCCCGGGCGACCAGGGCCGCGGTCTCGAACTCCGCGCCGGACAGCTCCGGGTGCGAGTGGATGTGACGGCGCGTGGCGATCAGGCCCGGTACCCGGAGGGCGAGCAGGTGGTCCAACTCGAAGGGCAGGGGCTGGGAACCGGTCGGCCCGTCCGGCCAGGACGGCGCCAGTTGGTGACCGGTAGGCATCGTCAACGCACTCGTCACGTCGAATTCTCTTCGATCACTAGAAATGGATGGATCATCGGGAACAGCAGACAGCGTAGACCCCCGACGGTGACTCTGCGCAACCTCGTTCCAGTGATGATCGGACCGCGCAGCGTCACGTATGCCCTGCTGAGAGCGTCCGTAGGCGGGCGGCGCAGCAGGTAGATCGCGGTCATACGCCGTCATCCACCCCTCACCTCCTACAACGCGTAATCGTGCCGAGAGCGCCGAGAATCTTCTCGGAACCCGCGTCGCCGTTCCGAATTGTCGCATTAGTCGTGCCAATGAACTGACGGTACGACAATTTCCCGACCACGCACTGCAACGATCACCCGAGGACGTTCACACGCACCGCACCCCGACGACCGCACACCGTGTGCGTCTGGGTGATCACCGACAGCGGAGTACCCGGGTGCGGCCCGTTCGACACGCTCGGCGACGGACCGGGCTCGGCACGAGCCGCGGTCAGAACCGGTCGGTGGGCTGGTAACGACCCCAGACCTCGCGGAGCGCCCCGCACACCTCACCGACGGTGGCGCGCTCGCGCAGCGCCGCCTTCATCGGGTACAGCACGTTCGCGGTGCCGGCGGCGGCCTCCCGCAGCTCGACCAGGGCCCGCTCCACGGCGGCCGAGTCCCGCTGGGCCCGCAGCTTCGCCAGCCGCTCGGCCTGCGCCGCCTCGATCGCCGGATCGACCCGCAGCGGCTCGTACGGCTCCTCGGCGTCGATCGTGAACCGGTTGAGCCCGACCACCACCCGCTCACCCGAGTCGATCTCCTGCGCGATCCGGTACGCGGACTGCTCGATCTCCCGCTTCTGGAAGCCGACCTCGATCGCGTCCACCGCCGACCCGTGCTCGAAGACCCGGGCCATCAGCGCGTCCGCCGCCGTCTCGATCTCGGCGGTCATCGCCTCCACCACGTACGAGCCGGCGAACGGGTCGACCGTGGCGGTCAGATCGGTCTCGTACGCCAACACCTGCTGGGTACGCAGCGCCAGCCTGGCCGCCTTCTCGGTGGGCAGCGCGATGGCCTCGTCGAAGCTGTTGGTGTGCAGCGACTGGGTGCCACCGAGCACCGCGCCGAGCCCCTGCACCGCCACCCGGACCAGGTTCACCTCGGGTTGCTGGGCGGTCAACTGCACGCCCGCGGTCTGGGTGTGGAAGCGCAGCATCATCGACTTCGGGTTCTTCGCGCCGAACTCGTCACGCATCACCCGGGCCCAGATCCGCCGGGCCGCCCGGAACTTCGCCACCTCCTCCAGCAGGGTGGTGCGGGCGACGAAGAAGAACGACAGTCGGGGGGCGAAGTCGTCCACGGCCAGCCCGGCGGCGATCGCCGCCCGGACGTACTCCACCCCGTTGGCGAGCGTGAACGCGATCTCCTGCACGGGCGAGGCGCCGGCCTCGGCCATGTGGTAGCCGGAGATGGAGATGGTGTTCCACTTCGGCACCTCGCTGCGGCAGTAGCCGAAGGTGTCGGCGACCAGCCGCAGCGAGGGCTTCGGCGGGAAGATGTACGTCCCCCGGGCGATGTACTCCTTGAGGATGTCGTTCTGGATGGTGCCGTTGAGCGCCGAACCCGGCACCCCGTTCTCCTCGGCCACGAGTTGGTAGAGCAGCAGCAGCACCGAGCCGGGCGCGTTGATCGTCATCGAGGTGGAGACCTTGTCCAGCGGGATGCCGTCGAACAGCAGCCGCATGTCCTCGATGGAGTCGATGGCCACGCCGACCTTGCCCACCTCGCCGTGCGCGATCGGGTCGTCGGAGTCGTACCCCATCTGGGTGGGCAGGTCGAAGGCGACCGACAGGCCCATGGTGCCGGCCCGCAACAACTGGTGGTAACGCGCGTTGGACTCGGTGGCGGTACCGAAGCCCGCGTACTGGCGCATCGTCCACGGACGGGAGGTGTACATGGTCGGGTAGACCCCACGGGTGTACGGGAACTCACCCGGTGCGCCGAGCCGGGAGTCCAGGTCGCCGGGAAGATCGTCGGGCGTGTAGACGCCCTTGATCGGGAAACCGGACTCGCTTGACCGCGGTTCGCTCATCAACGGATGGTAGGACGCGCGGCGGGCCGCCGACGGGATAGGGGTACCCCACATCACGCCCGCGCTGCCGCGACAAGAGGTGAGTGGCCGCACACGTACCGTCGAGTAGTGGAAACGTCCGCCGCGCCGGCTTTCGCATCGGGCGCCTGAACCAGCAAGATAGGGGGGTTGTGTCCCAGCCCTCTCGACTTCCCCCGGTGGCTTTTCTGTGACTCAGATCCCGACGTGGAGCGGCGGACCAGTCAGCACTCCCACCAACGGACGCGCGACACCCGGCACCGTCATCGGCGACCGGTACTCGCTGCGCTCGGCGGTGGGCAACGGTGGCATGGGTACGGTCTGGCGGGCCACAGACACGCTGCTGCGCCGTGACGTGGCGGTCAAGGAGGTCGTCCTCCCACCCGGCCTGGCGCCGAGCGACCGCGACGCGATGTACGAACGCACCCTGCGCGAGGCCCGTGCCGCAGCCGCCATCGCGCACCCGGCGGTGGTGCAGGTGTACGACGTGGTCACCGAGGCCGGCCGGCCGTGGATCGTGATGGAGCTGCTGGACGCCCGCAGCCTCGCCGACATGGTGATCGAGGACGGGCCGATCGCCCAGCGGGTCGTCGCCAAGATCGGGATCGCCCTGCTCGGCGCGCTCGAGGTGGCCCACGCGATCGGCGTGCTGCACCGCGACGTCAAGCCCGCCAACGTGCTGATCTGCTCGGACGGCCGTTGCGTGCTCACCGACTTCGGCGTCGCCCGGATGCCCACCGACGTGCAGCTCACCACCCCGGGCATGGTGCTGGGCTCACCGCACTTCATCTCGCCCGAGCGGGCCATGGGGCAGGAGTTCGGCCCACCCAGCGACCTGTTCTCCCTCGGCGTGACGCTCTACACCGCCGTGGAGGGCCGGCCGCCCTTCGACCGGGGCGACCCGATCGAGACCATGCACGCCGTGGTCGAGGACCCGCCCGCGCCGCCCCAGCGCAGCGGCCCGTTGACCAGGGTGCTGATGGGTCTGCTGGAGAAGGTCCCGGCCCGCCGACTCGACGTGCACACCGCCCGCGCCATGCTGCGCGAGCTGCTGGCCGGTCCGCTGAGCAGCAGCGCCGCCGGGGTCAACTCGATGACCGACCAGTACTCCGTGATGCCGGTGCCGCAGCCCGCGCCGATCAGCGCGCCGGCCGCCCCGGCCAAGCCGACCCCGTCCGGGCAGATCGGCGGCCGGGCGATGCTGGGGCCCGGCGAGTCGCTCACCGACCGGCTGGCCGCGCTGCGTCGGGGCGAGCGCCCCGGCCAGGCCGCCGCGGCCGGCGCCGCGGCGATGGAGGAGACCAGCGCCGACGCCCTGGCCCGTCCCGCGCAACGGGGTACGGCCATGTCCCCGCCCGCCGGCCGCACCTACGGCGGTGCCGACGCGACCCAGCGGATCGGCTCGGACAGCACCCAGCGGGTCGGGCCGGAGGTCTTCGGCTACGGCGGCCAGCCCGACGCGACCCAGCGGATCGGCGGCTACGGCGCCGCGCCCGACGCCACCCAGCAGCTCGGTGGCTACGGCGCGCAGCCCGAGGCGACCCAGCGGGTCGGTGGCTACGGCCCGCAGCCCGACGCGACGCAGCAGGTCGGCGCCTACGGTGCCGCGCAGTGGCCGGCCGCGCCCCACCAGCCGTACGGCGCGCCGGCTGCCGCCGGCGGCGGCAGCAGCCCGGTCGACCGGGCGAAGGCCGCCGGCACCCGGGTGGTCGACACCGTGCAGGGCTGGCCCCGCAAGGTGCAGCTGGCCGCGGCCGGTGGCCTCGCGGTACTGCTGCTGATCGGCATCGTGGCCTTCGCCAGCGGCGGCGACGAGACACCCACCACGCCGGTCGCCGAGCCGTCCACCTCGGCGGACGAGGGCCCCGGCATCGAGATGCAGGAGCACTCGGCACGCGGGGTGCAGATGCTGGTGCCCAAGGGCTGGAAACGGGCCGCGCCCGCCGGTGGGGTCTACATCGACTACACCGACCCCGAGGACAGCGGCCGTCGGGTACGCATCCTCAACGAGAAGTGGAGCGGCACCTCGGTCCGCTGGGCACAGGTCGCCGAGAACGGCCTGAAGACCCGGTCGGCCTCGTGCGCCAAGCCGTACACCCAGGTGGCCATGGCGGAGAAGGAACTGGCCGGCAAGCCCTCGGCCGAGTTCGAGTACACCTGCGGCGAGGGTGCCGAGATGCGGCACGGCATCTGGCACGGGGTGGCCCACGACGGCCGGCTCTACTCGTTCTACCTCACCTCGACCGACGCGCGCTTCGAGGAGAGCAAGCCGATCTACGCGGCGATGCTCAAGTCGTTCCAGCTCACGGCGGCCGGCTGAGTCAGGGCAGCCGCCCGGGGAGATCCGCCGCCGTGCTATCAAGAGGCCATGGCGGCGGAGACCACTGACCTCGACACGATCCGCGAGCGGGCCGAACGCTGGCTCGCCGACGACCCCGATCCGGCCGGCCGGGCGGAGCTGCGGGCGGTGCTCGACCAACTGCCGGGCAGTGCGCCGGAGCTGGCCGACCGGTTCGCCGGGCCGCTCACCTTCGGCACGGCCGGGCTGCGCGGGCCGCTGCGGGCCGGCCCCAACGGGATGAACCTCGCGGTGGTCACCCAGGCCGCCGCCGGCCTGGTCGCCTGGCTCGCCGCCCAGGGCGGCACCGGCCCGCTGGTGATCGGGTACGACGCCCGGCGCGGCTCCCGCGAGTTCGCCGAGCGCACCGCCCAGGTGGCCACCGGGGCGGGCCGCCCGGCCCTGTTGCTGCCCCGCCCGCTGCCGACCCCGGTGCTCGCCTACGCGGTGCGGCACCTGTCGGCGGTGGCCGGGGTGATGGTGACCGCCAGCCACAACCCGCCGCAGGACAACGGCTACAAGGTGTACCTCGGTGCCGAGCTGGGCGGAGAGCTGGGTGCCGGTGCGCAGATCGTGCCGCCGGCCGACGCCGGTATCGAGGCCGCCATCCGCGCGGTCGGTCCGCTGGCGCAGGTGCCGCTCGGCCCCGCCGGTCAGGTGCTCGGTGACGACCTGGTCGCCGCGTACGTGGCGCGGGCGGTCGGTGTCGTCTCCCCGGGCGGGCCCCGGGAGCTGACCGTGGCGTACACCCCGCTGCACGGTGTCGGTGCGGCGGTGCTCACCGCCGCCTTCGCCGCCGCCGGCTTTCCGACGCCCGGGGTGGTGCCCGACCAGGCCGAGCCGGACCCGGACTTCCCCACCGTCAGCTTTCCCAACCCGGAGGAGCCGGGCGCGGTGGACCGGCTGGTCGCGCTCGCCGAGCGCACCGACGCCGACCTGGCCATCGCCAACGATCCGGACGCCGACCGCTGTGCCGTCGTGGTCCGGGACGCTGCCGGCGGGCCCGACGGACCGGGTTGGCGGATGCTGCGCGGGGACGAGGTGGGCGTACTGCTCGCCGATCACCTGATGCGACGCGGGGTCACCGGCCGGTACGCCACCACGATCGTCTCGTCGTCACTGCTGCGGGCGATGTGCGCGGCGCGCGGGCTGCCGTACGGGGAGACGCTCACCGGGTTCAAGTGGATCGTCCGGGCCGGTGACGGCAGCGAGCCACTGGTCTTCGGCTACGAGGAGGCGCTCGGCTACTGCGTCGCCCCGGACCACGTACGCGACAAGGACGGCATCACCGCCGCGCTGACCGTGGCCGAGTTGGCCGCCGGCCTCAAGGCGGAGGGCCGGACGCTCACCGACCGGCTGGACGAGTTGGCCGTCGAGTTCGGCGTGCATCTGACCGACCAGCTCTCGGTACGCGTCGACGACCTGCGCCTGATCGTCGACGCGATGGCCCGGATCCGCGCCACCACCCCGACCACCCTGCTCGGCCAGCCGGTCACCGAGACCCAGGACCTGCTCCCCGACGCCGACGTGGTGATCCTGCGTACCGCGGCGGCCCGGGTGGTGATCCGCCCCTCCGGCACCGAACCGAAGCTCAAGGCGTACCTGGAAGTGGTGGAACCCCCCACCCACGGCGACCTGGCGGCAGCCCGCACCCGCGCGACCGCCGCCATCACCACCCTCCGCACCGAAACCGCCCACGCCCTCGGCATGCCAGGTTGATCATGAGGTTAGCGGCGAAGTCGATCTCGACGGATGCCGCTAACCTCATGATCAACCTGATTCGTGCGGGCGGCGGGGGCCGAGGGCGTGTTCGACGGCGCGGCCTAGGGCAGCGACCACGAGGGCTACCGAGGGGCGGATCACGGAGTCTTCCAGGTTGACCTCGCCGGAGAAGCCGGCGCCGCTGGCGATCTCCTCGAGCCGGCGGCGGGCGGCGTCGGCGTCCTCGCCGGTGACGCCGAGGGCGGACTCCATCCGGAGCACGGCGACCAGGGTCGCGAGTGCGGCGGTGCGCTCGTCCGGAGCGGCGCCGGTGAGCACCACGGCGAGCCGCTGCCGGGTCTCCTCCTCCACCGTCGGGTCCACCACCGGGTAGCGGTGCACGTGGATGAAGCCCAGCTCGGTCTCGTCGACGTCCCGGACGACGCCCTGCTCGCAGAGGTCGCCGAGAATCCGGTCGCGCAGGCCGTGCCGCAACCGCTGCACCCAGGAGGAGGGGCTGTGCGGCGTGTCGGCCACGATCTTGGCCAGCACCGCGTCGGTGACCGGCTCGCCGGTGGGCGTCGGATCCACCGCGGTCAGGGCCCCGTCGGTGTACGCGATCCGCCCGGCCAGGGCCAGCTCGATGAGCACGGCGGCGGCCATCCCCAGGTCGAGGCTGATCCGCGGCAGGGTCGCCTTACCCGTTTCGTCGTCATAGGCGAGCAGGAGCAGTTCCTCGGCGAGCGGCACACCAGTCATGGCCCGAGACGGTAGCCGGTGCCGGCACCACCCGCACCACAAACCGCCGGGCGTCAGAAGCGGGGCATGCCGCCGAACTGCCGGTCACCGGCGTCACCGAGGCCCGGCACGATGAACATGCTGTCGTTGAGACCGTCGTCGATGGCGGCGGTGACCAGGCGCAGCGGCAGCCCGGAACGCTCCAACCGCTGGATGCCGGCCGGCGCGGCGAGCACGCAGAGCACCGTGATGTCGGTGCAGCCCCGCTCGGCCAGCAGCCGGCAGCAGTGCTCCAGGGACCCACCGGTGGCCAGCATCGGGTCGAGGACCAGCACCGGCAGGCCGGCGAGGTCCCGGGGCAGGGACTCCATGTAGGCGCGCGGCTCGAAGGTCTCCTCGTCACGGGCCAGCCCGACGAAGCCCATCGAGGACTCGGGCAGCAGCCCCAGCGCGGCGTCGGCCATGCCGAGACCCGCCCGCAGCACCGGCACCAGCAGCGGCGGGTTGGCCAGCCGGGTGCCCTCGGTGGCGGTCACCGGCGTCTGCACCGGGTAGGTCTCCACCGGGAAGGAGCGCGCGGCCTCGTACACCAGCATGGTGGTGAGTTCGTGCAGCGCCGCCCGGAACGTAGAGGAATCGGTGCGCTCGTCCCGCATGGCGGTCAGCCGGGACTGGGCGAGCGGATGGTCAATGACGAGTACGTCCACGATCGCTCAACCTACCCGTCCCGGATACCGACGCGCGGGCCCCGGCCGCGACCAGCGACCTCGCTCACCCGCGCGCGCTCCGGCGAACCCAGTGACCAAGATCACGCGGCGTCAACCTGCGTAGACTTCGGGGCATGACGGCGACAGCGACGTCGGCCCGCTCGGACCTCTCCGAGCTGGGACGATCCGAGACCGCTCTGCGGACCTTCCTGCACGGCCTACCGGGCGTGGACCAGGTCGGCGCGGAGCAGCGGGCAGCCCAACTCGGCACCCGATCCATCAAGACCACCGCCAAGGCCGAGGCGATCGACCTCGCCATCCGGATGGTCGACCTGACCACGCTCGAGGGCGCGGACACCCCCGGCAAGGTACGGGCGCTCGCCGCGAAGGCGCTGCGGCCCGACCCGGCCGACCCGTCCTGCCCGCACGTCGGCGCGGTCTGCGTCTACCCGGCGATGGTCCCGTACGTGGCCGAGGTGCTGCGCGGATCTGCGGTGCATCTGGCCAGCGTGGCCACGTCCTTCCCGTCCGGCCAGGCGCCGCTGGAGATCAAGCTCGCCGACACCCGCGCCGCCGTCGAGGCCGGCGCCGACGAGATCGACATGGTGATCAACCGGGGCGCCTTCCTGGCCGGCCGCTACGCCGAGGTGTACGACGAGATCGTCGCCACCAAGCAGGCCAGCGGGGACGCCCACCTCAAGGTGATCCTGGAGACCGGCGAGCTGGCCACCTACGACAACGTGCGCCGCGCCTCCTGGCTGGCGATGCTCGCGGGCGCCGACTTCATCAAGACCTCCACCGGCAAGGTGCCGGTCGCCGCCACGCTGCCGGTGACCCTGGTGATGCTGGAGGCGGTACGCGACTTCCGAGCCGCCACCGGGCGGCAGGTCGGCGTGAAGCCGGCCGGTGGCATCAAGACCACCAAGGACGCGATCAAGTACCTGGTCATGGTCAACGAGACCGTCGGCCCGGACTGGCTGCACCCGGACTGGTTCCGCTTCGGCGCCTCCAGCCTCCTCAACGACCTGCTGATGCAGCGCACCAAGCTGACCACCGGCGTCTACGCCGGCCCCGACTACTTCACCCTGGACTGACCGCGATGTTCGAATACGCACCCGCACCCGAGTCGCGCTCGGTGGTGGACCTCAAGCCGTCGTACGGGCTCTTCATCGACGGGAAGTTCGTCGACCCGGCCGACGGGTCCAGCTTCAAGTCGATCAACCCGGCCTCGGAGGAGGTGCTGGCCGAGATCGCCGAGGGCGGCGCGCAGGACGTGGACCGGGCGGTCCGGGCGGCCCGCAAGGCGTACGAGAAGGTCTGGGGTCCGATGCCGGGCCGGGACCGGGCCAAGTACCTGTTCCGCATCGCGCGCATCATCCAGGAACGCTCGCGCGAACTCGCCGTGCTGGAGTCGCTCGACAACGGCAAGCCGATCAGGGAATCCCGGGACGTCGACCTGCCGCTGGTCGCCGCGCACTTCTTCTACTACGCCGGCTGGGCCGACAAGCTGCCGCACGCTGGCTTCGGGTCCGACCCGCAGCCGCTCGGGGTGGCGGCGCAGGTCATCCCGTGGAACTTCCCGCTGCTGATGCTGGCCTGGAAGATCGCCCCGGCGCTGGCCGCCGGCAACACGGTGGTGCTGAAGCCGGCCGAGACCACCCCGCTCACCGCCTTGCTGTTCGCCGAGATCTGCCAGCAGGCCGACCTGCCGGCCGGTGTGGTCAACATCGTGACCGGCGCCGGCGAGACCGGCCGGGCGCTGGTCGAGCACGCCGACGTGGACAAGGTCGCCTTCACCGGCTCCACCGACGTCGGCCGGGCCATCGCCCGCGCGGTCGCCGGCAGCCGCAAGAAGCTCACCCTGGAACTCGGCGGCAAGGCCGCCAACATCGTGTTCGACGACGCCCCGGTCGACCAGGCGGTCGAGGGCATCGTCAACGGCATCTTCTTCAACCAGGGGCACGTCTGCTGCGCCGGCTCCCGGCTGCTGATTCAGGAATCCGTCGCCGAGCAGGTGCTGGAGTCGCTCAAGCGGCGGATGGCCCGACTGCGCCTCGGTGACCCGCTGGACAAGAACACCGACATCGGTGCCATCAACTCGGCCGCCCAACTCTCCCGCATCCGGGAGCTGACCGAGGCCGGCACCGCCGAGGGCGCGCAGCAGTGGTCACCGCCGTGCGAACTGCCCGAGCGGGGCTTCTGGTTCGCGCCGACCATCTTCACCGGGGTCACCCAGGCACACCGGATCGCCCGCGAGGAGATCTTCGGCCCGGTGCTGTCCGTACTGACCTTCCGCACCCCGGCCGAGGCCGTGGAGAAGGCCAACAACACGCCGTACGGGCTGTCGGCGGGGATCTGGACCGAGAAGGGCTCCCGGATCCTGTGGATGGCCGACCGGCTGCGCGCCGGGGTGGTGTGGGCCAACACGTTCAACAAGTTCGACCCGACCTCGCCGTTCGGCGGCTACAAGGAGTCGGGCTACGGTCGCGAGGGCGGCCGGCACGGGCTGGAGGCGTACCTCAATGTCTGAGCGGGTCGCGGTACGCAAGACGTACAAGCTCTTCATCGGCGGGAAGTTCCCGCGTAGCGAGTCGGGACGGTCGTATCTCGTGCAGGACTCCAACGTGTCGCTGGCCTCGCGCAAGGACGCGCGGGACGCCGTGGTGGCCGCCCGCGCGGCGGTGAAGGGCTGGGCCGGGGCGACCGCGTACAACCGGGGTCAGATCCTCTACCGGGTCGCCGAGATGCTGGAGGGCCGGCGCGAGCAGTTCGTCGCGCTCGGCGTGCCGGGCGACGAGGTGGACGCGGCCACCGACCGCTGGGTCTGGTACGCCGGCTGGTCGGACAAGCTCCCGCAGGTGTACGGGGGCGCGAACCCGGTCGCCGGGCCGTACTTCAACCTGTCGGCGCCCGAGCCGACGGGTGTGGTGGCGGTGGTCGCCCCCGAGACACCGGCCCTGCTCGGGCTGGTCAGCGTGATCGCCCCGGCGATCGTCACCGGCAACACGGTGGTGGTGGCCGCCTCACCGACGGCGCCACTGGCCGCGGTGACCCTGGCCGAGGTGCTGGCCACCTCCGACCTGCCCGGTGGGGTGGTCAACATGCTCACCGGCCGGTGGTCCGAGACCGTGCCCACGCTGGCCGCGCACATGGACGTCAACGCCCTCGACCTGACCGGCGTGACCGACGCGGAGCTGGCGGCCGACCTGGAGGTCAAGGCGGCGGAGAACCTCAAGCGGGTGCTCCGGCCGGCAGCGGACGGTCACGACTGGTCGGCGGATCCGGGGCTCGGCCGGATGACGGCGCTGCTGGAGACGAAGACGGTCTGGCATCCCAAGGGGGTGTGAACTCTCCTCGCTCTGGGGGTTTCCGGGGAGCCCCGCCCGCTCCGGGCGGTCAGGCTTGATCCCTGCGCGGGCGGGGCTCCCCGGAAACCCTGACGTGCGCACGGACCGTCCGTGGGTCACGGCTTCCGGGGTGCTGCCCAGCGTCAGGTCCCCGCTCGGCCGCCTCCCCGCTCCGTCCTCTCGCCCCTTCCCGTTACGCCCTCTGTTGCCTGTCGCCCTGGGTGGCCGCTCAAGATCCGGACAACTTCCCGGAAACTGCTGGGTCGAGGGGTGACGAAGCAGCACTATCTGCGAAGTTGTCGCGGCGGATGTGGGGTGGGCGTGGGTGGGGGTGGGTCTACTACGGGGGGTAGGATTGGGGGGTGACTCGGCTGGGGGATCTTGAGCGTGCGGTGATGGACGTGCTTTGGGACGCGGTGCCCGGCACGTCGGATGGGGTCACCGTGCGTGAGGTGGCCGACGCGTTGGACGGACGCGAGTTGGCGTACACCACCGTGATGACGGTGCTGGACCGGCTGGCCGGCAAGGGCATGGTGCAGCGCGAGCGGGAGGGTCGGGCGTGGCGGTACCGCGCCGCGGCCAGCCGGGAGGCATACATCGCCCAGCTCATGCTCGACGCGCTCGACCTGGGCGGTAGCCGGGACGCGGCGCTGGTCCGGTTCGCCCGCTCGGTCACCGGCACCGAGGCTGACGTGCTGCGCGCCGCGCTCACGACGGAGGCCGGACTGACGGCCGATGCTCCCGGGCAGGTCCGGCCGGCCGGTGACGCACCGGAGCGGACCCCGACGACAGACGAGGTACCCGGGCAGCACCGGACGACAGGCGATGTGCCAGGGCAGGCGGTGGACGGCCCCGGACGCGGCCTGACCGGTCGGGTCGACTCGCCGTCGGCCGACGGGGCGTCCCGCCCCGACCTGGCCGACAAGGCCGTGGAGCGGTAGGGGCGACGCAGTGGCGCACACCCTGCACTTCGCCGCCTCGATGGTGGCCTGCTGGCTGATCGCCCAGGTGCTGGCCCGCTCCACGTGGACGTGGCGCAGCCCTCGGGTGGCGATCCTGTGCTGGCAGGCGATCGGCCTGGGGGTCGGTCTCTCCGCGATGGGTCTGCCGATCGCGCTGGGTCTCGCCCCGTACCAGCGGGGCACCGGCAGCGCCCTGCTGGCGCTGGTCGGCGATCTTCGGCACGGCACCCTGCCGGCCGGCCTCGGTGCCGTGCACCTGGGTCTGGTCGGTGTCGGTCTCGGCATCGGGGCGGTCCTGCTGACCACGACGGTACGCAGCATCCACGGCACGGTGCGCGCCCAACGCCGGCACCGGGACCTGCTCACCCTGGTCGCCCGACGGGACCCGACCGTGCCCGGCGCACTGGTGCTCGACCACCCGGGTGCGGCGGCGTACTGCCTCCCGGGGGTGAAGCCACGGGTGGTGGTGAGTGCCGGCACGCTCAGCCTGCTCGACCGGGCCGAGTTGGCGGCGGTACTGACCCACGAGCGGGCGCACGCGCAGGAGCGGCACGACCTGGTGCTGCTGCCGTTCACCGCTCTCTGTCGCGCGTTGCCCTGGTTCCGCTGGGTCCGCGAGGCGCACGAGCGGGTTTCCCTGCTGGTCGAGATGCGCGCCGACGACAAGGCCCGCGAGCTGCACGCCGAGGCCCCGCTGGCCGGCGCGCTGCGCCGGTTCGCCGCCGCCGGGAACCGGATCACGCCGGCCGGCGCGCTCGGCATGGGCGACCGGGACCTGGACGTACGGGTGCAGCGGTTGCTGGTCACCGCCCGCCCGCCCCGACTGCTCGGCGGCACCGCGCTGGCCGTGGCGGTGACCGTGGCCGCCCTGCCGGTCGCACTCTTCCTCAGCTGACGGACCCTGAACTAACCCTGATCATGCCGGTTCCGCTCTCGCCACCGACCCATACGTAGGTTCTCTACATGTAGGCTCCCTATGCTGCATCGACCCCCGTCCCGGAAGAGCCGCCATGGACACCCTGCTCCTCGCCCGCCTGCAGTTCGCCATGACCGCCTCGGTCCACTTCCTCTTCGTGGCCGTCACACTCGGCCTGGTCACCCTGCTCGTCGGGATGCAGACCGCCTGGGTAGTGACCGGCAACCCCAGGTGGGAGCGGCTGACCCGATTCTGGGGCCAGCTCTATGTGATCAACTACGTGCTCGGCATCGCCACGGGCATCGTGATGGAGTTCCAGTTCGGGCTGAACTGGAGCGGACTGTCCCGCTACGTCGGCAACGTCTTCGGCGCCCCGCTGGCCATCGAGACCCTGGCCGCCTTCTTCCTGGAGTCGACCTTCCTCGGCATGTGGATCTTCGGCTGGCACCGGCTGCGCCGTGGCGCGCATCTCGCGCTGCTCTACGGGGTCGCGATCACCGCGTACGTCTCGGCTTTCTGGATCATGGTGGCCAACTCCTGGTTGCAGAACCCGGTCGGTTACGAGGTACGCGACGGGGTCGCCCACCTGACCGACTTCCCGGCGTTGCTGACCAACCCGGCCCTGGGGATGGCGCTCGGGCACGTGGTGTCGGCGGCCCTGCTGACCGGCGGGCTGCTGATGGCGGCGGTCAGCGCGTGGCACCTCGACCGGCGCACCACCGACCACGCGCTGTTCCGCACCTCGCTGCGGATCGGGCTGGTCACCGCCGCACTGTCGATCACTCTCGTGCAGGGGTTCGGCTTCGCCCAGTTCGGGCCGGTGGGTGGGGTACAGCCCACCAAGTTCGGAGGTAACCCCGAAGCCGACGCGCTGATCGCCGACTGGACCGCCAGGTTCGGCCCGGGCGACTACCTGCCGCCGGCGCTGTCCAACGTCGGCCTCGGCTTCATGATCCTCATCGGTTTCGCCCTCGGCCTGCTCTGGCTGCTCGTCCCACTGCTCTGGCGGGACTGGATCATCCGCCTCCGGTTCCCGCTCTGGCTGCTGATGCTCGCCCTGCCCCTGCCGTTCATCGCACTGATCCTCGGCTGGATCGCCCGCGAGGTCGGCCGCCATCCCTGGGTGGCGTACGGGCTGCTGCCGGTGGACCAGGCGGTCTCGCCGGTCAGCCCTTGGCTGATGGCGACCTCGCTGGTCGGCTTCACCCTGCTGCTCGGCACCCTCGCTGTCACCAACTGGGTGCTGCTCGCCCGGCACGCCGCCCGGGGTGCCGCCGATCCGGCGCTCGGCCGCCCGCCGGCCCAACCGCCCGCCGACGATTCCCGCCCCGAACCCGCGTTCGCCTGAGGAGCCGGAGATGGAACTCGCCTGGTACGCCCTGCTCGGCCTCTTCTTCGCCGGCTACCTGGTGCTCGCCGGCTACGACTACGGCGTCGGCCTGCTGCTCGCCGGTGGCACCGACGCGTCCCGCCGCCGCGCCGCGCTCAACGCGGTCGGGCCCTTCTTCCTCGGTAACGAGGTGTGGCTGGTGGCCGCCGCCGGCATCCTGTTCGGCGCGTTCCCGCTACTGGAGGGGGAACTGCTCGCCGGCAGCTACCCGGCGGTGGCCGCCGCGCTCGTCGGGGTGATCCTGGTGACCGCCGGGGTGCAACTACGCAGCCGTCCGGGCAGCGGAAGGGCCCGCACCGCGTGGGATCGAGTGATCGTGGTCGGTAGCCTGCTCGCGGCGCTCGGCTGGGGCGTGGTGCTCGCCGGACTGCTCCAGGGCGTACCGCTGCGGCCCGACGGACACGTGGCCGGGGTGACACACCTGTTCACCCCGTTCGCCGCCGCCACCGGGTTGGCCCTGGTGGCGCTGGTGGTGGCACACGGAGCGACCTTTCTCACGCTCAGGTCACCCGCCGTCGAGGGCGAGCGGCTCCGGCCGTTGGCCCGCCGTCTGCTCCTCACCGCGACCGTCGCGGTCGGCACGGCCGCCGTCGTCGGTGCGTTCTCCGACCGGGTACGCGCCGCCGCGCAGCGCCCCGCGGTCGGCGTACTGCTGGTGGTGTTGCTGGTGGTGGCTCTGCTGGCGGCGCGGGCGGCGCTCCGACGGCAACGACCGGGCGTGGCCTTCGCGGCCACCGCGACGGCGCTGGCACTGCCGGTGCTGCTGGTCGGGGCGACCCTCTGGCCGTACGTGCTGGTCTCGACCGTCGAACCGGGCGCCTCACTGACGGTCACCGACGCGGCCGCCAGCGGGCCGACCCTGCGGCTGCTGGGCTGGCTGACGGTACCGCTCCTGCCGGCCCTACTAGGCTTCCAGGCGATGTGCGTGTGGATTTTCCGAGGACGAACCGACGGTAGGGCACCGGTGTACTGGTGAACCGTCGCCCCTTCGACCCGCGGCTGCTGCGCCGGGTTCCTGCGGCCCGACGCGACCTCGCCCTGCTCACGCTGCTCGGCGTGCTGGCCGCCGGGCTCGTCGTGGCGCAGGCCACCGCCCTGGCTGTGCTGCTGGCCGATGCCTTCACCGGGCGCCTGGACCGGGCCGCGCTCGGCGGTTTCGTGGCCGCCGTCGCGGCCCGCTCGCTCGTGGTCTGGGCGCAGGGCGCGGTGTCCGCACGGGTGGCCGCCACGGTCAAGGCGGCGCTGCGGGCCGACCTGCTGGGCGCGGTCGCCCGGCACGGCCCCGGTTGGGTCGCCGGCCAGCGGGCCGGACAACTGGCCACTCTCGCCGGTCGGGGGCTGGACGCGCTCGACGCCTACTTCACCGGTTATCTGCCACAGCTCGTGCTGAGCGTCACCGTGCCGGTCGCGGTGCTGGGTCGGGTGTTCCTCGCCGACTGGAGCTCGGCAGTGATCATCGCGCTGACGCTGCCGCTCATCCCGATCTTCGGGGCGCTGCTCGGGTGGCAGGCGCAGGCCGCCACCGAGCGGCAGTGGCGACGGCTGTCGCTGCTCGGCGGCCACTTCCTGGACATGGTGGGCGGGCTGCCCACGCTGCGCGCGTTCGGCCGGGCCCGGGCGCAGACCGACGCGGTACGACGGATGGCCGACGGTCACCGGATCGCCACCATGAAGACGCTGCGGATCGCCTTCCTCTCCGCGTTGGTGCTCGAACTCGTGGCCACCCTGTCGGTGGCGCTGGTCGCCGTCCCCGTCGGCATCCGCCTGCTCGGCGGTGGTCTGGCGCTGCAGACCGCACTGCTGGTGCTGCTGCTGACCCCGGAGGCGTACCTGCCGCTGCGGGCGGCCGGCAGCCGGTTCCACGCCAGCATGGAAGGGCTCACCGCGCTGGACGAGGCGCTCACCCTCTCCGGCTCGGCACCCCGGGCGTCGGCGGGTCGGGTGGGCACGCGACCGGACGGGCGCGCCGAGATCCGCTTCGAATCGGTGACGGTGGCGTACGAGCGCACCACGGCGCTGCGGGACGTGACGCTGACCATCCGGCCCGGCGAACGTATCGCGATCATCGGACCGAGCGGCGCCGGCAAGAGCACCCTGCTCAACCTGCTGCTCGGCTTCGTCCGTCCGACCGGCGGTCGGGTCACCGTCGGCGGGGTCGACCTGGCCGACGCCGACCTCGACGGCTGGCGGCGACAGGTGGCGTGGGTGCCGCAGCGGGCCCACCTCTTCGCGGCGTCGCTGGCCGACAACATCCGGCTCGGCACCCCCGACGCCACCCCTGCCGCCCTCGCCGCCGCGGTCCACGTCGCCGCGCTGGACGAGGTGGTCGCCGCCCTGCCCGACGGACTGGACACCCCGCTCGGCGAGCGGGGGCACGGCCTGTCCAGCGGGCAGCGGCAACGGGTGGCGCTGGCCCGGGCGTTCCTGCGGGACGCCCCGGTGGTGCTGCTCGACGAGCCGACCGCACGCCTCGACGCCGCCGCCGAGGCGGCCGTGCTGTCGGCCACCCGCGAACTGGTCGCCGGCCGCACCGCGCTCCTGGTGGCCCACCGGCCCGCCCTGCTGACCGACGTCGACCGCATCCTGCGGGTCGAGGACGGCCGGGTCACCGAGCTGACCCCGATACCGGCCGGGGAACACCCATGAGCGAGCGCAGCGAGCGAATCATCGGGATCGGTGCGGTGGTGCCTCATCGTGACGCCGAGCGAAGCGAGGTGGCGCGATGAGCGAGCGCAGCGAGCGAATCATCGGGATCGGTGGGCCCCTGCCCGAACTGATCGTGCTGCGGCTGGCCCGGCCGTACCTGAAGCGCCTGGTCGGTGCCGGGCTGCTCGCTGCGGCGACCGAGTTCGCCGGGCTGGCCCTGATGGCGACCGCCACCTGGCTGCTGATGACCGCCGCCGGTCAACCCCCGCTGGACCGGCTCACCGTGGCGATCGTGGCGGTGCGGGCGCTGGCGGTGAGCCGCGGAGTGCTGCGTTACACCGAACGACTGGCCGGGCATGACGCGGTGTTACGCCTGGTCACCGATGTCCGGGCCGGGGTGTTCGACACCCTGGCGATCCGGCGCGGCAACCCGCCCCGCAGTGGGGACGCGCTGAGTCGGCTGGTCTCCGACGTGGAGGCGGTACAGGACCTGCTGCTACGGGTGGTCGTGCCGGCCGCAGCGGCCGGGCTGGTGAGCGTACTGGCTGTCGGGCTGGCCGCGCTGGTCTCGCCGCCGGCCGCGCTCGCGCTCGCCGCCGGGCTGCTGGTGGCCGCCGTCGCCCTGCCGGCGCTGGCGACCGCACTGACCCGACGGGCCGCTGCCGAGGTGGCTCCACTGCGCGGAGCGCTCGCCACCGACGCGGTCGATCTCACCCACGGCGCCGCCGACCTGGCCGCCTTCGGCGCGACCTCGGACGCGCTGGCGACCGCCGGGCGACGGGCCCGCCGACTGGCACGGCTGGAGCGGCGGCTCGCCGCGCTCGGCTTCGCCGTCGACGCGGCCGGCGTGCTGGTGGCCGGCCTCACCGCCGGTGCGGTGGTGTACGTGGCCCTCGGCGCCGGCGTGGACGGGGTGCTGGTCGGCGTCCTGGCCGTCGGCACACTGGCCGCCGTGGAGATCGCCCTGGCGCTGGTCGGCGCGGCCCGGCAATGGACCGGGCTGCGGGCCGGACTGGCCCGGGTCGCCCACCTCCTGGTACCCGACGACGCCGGCCCTGTCGGGACCGCCGAGACCGCCGAGACCGCCGAGACGAGCGTGACCGGGCCGTCCGGCACGCCCGCTGGCGGGCGGTCGTTCGAGCCGACGCCGTCGGTCCGGTTCGACCGGGTGACGGTTCGCTACCGGATCGGGGCTCCCGCCGCGCTCGACGGCTTCGACCTGGAGCTGCCACCCGGCCGCCGGGTCGCGGTCGTCGGTCCGAGTGGGGCGGGCAAGAGCACCCTGGCCGCCGTCCTGACCGGCGCGGTGTCCCCCACCGCCGGCCGGGTCACTCTGGACGGGCGGGACGTGGCGGCTCACCCGTCCCAGGAGCTGCCTCGCCTGGTCGGCGGACTGCTCGCCGAGGCGTACGTCTTCCACGCCACCGTGCGGGACAACATGCTTCTCGGTCGGCCGGGCGCGGACGAGGACGCGCTGCTCACCGCCGCCACCGCCGCCGGGCTGTCGGACTGGGTCCGGGCTCAGCCGGACGGCTGGGACACCGTGGTCGGCGAGGAGGGCGGACAGCTCTCCGGTGGTCAACGTCAGCGGCTCGCGCTGGCTCGCGCCCTGCTGGCCGCGCCCGGCGTACTGGTACTCGACGAACCCACGGAGGGTCTCGACCCGGTCGCCGCCGACCAGGTGCTGGCCAGCACGTTGGCCGCGACTCCCGCCGGGCACTCGGTACTGCTGATCACCCACCGGCTCAGCGGTCTCGCCGAACTCGACGAGATCGTGGTGCTGGACGCCGGCCGGGTCGTGCAGCGGGGCCGGCACACGGCGCTCCTGGTGACCCCGGGGTGGTACCGGGACCAGTGGGTGTTGCAGCAGGCCGCCGAGCACGGATACCTCGCTCTGTCGGGTTGATCCGTCGGGCCGCCTCCGGGATTTCCCCGAGGCCGGAACACGGGCTGGCATGGCAGGGTTGGGGCCATGTCGGCCCGGGACGAGATGTTGGTCGAGGAGCACCTGCGGCAGCTCGCCGGTCGGCTCCGTGGGCCACGCCGGCTACGGGCCGACCTGATGACCGAGGCCCGGCACGGGCTGCTCGACGCCGCCGAGGCGTACCGGGACAGTGGCCTGCCGGCGGGTGAGGCGTCGCGACGGGCGGTCGCCGACTTCGGTACGCCGGATCAGCTGGCCCCGGCCTACCAGGCCGAACTCGCGTTGGCCGCACTGCGCGGGCTGTCGCTGCGAATGGTCGCCTTCGCCGCGACCGGCTCGATCGCCGGGGATCTGACCTGGCACGGATCGAGTTGGAGCAGCGGCCCCCCACCGCCCTCGGCCTACCTGCTGTTGTCACAGTCGGTGGAGTGGATCTGGGCCGGGGCGTTCCTGTTCGGTCTGGCCGGGCTGGCGCTGGTCGCGGCCACCGGCCGCTCGGCGCGTCCGGCACTGACCGCGCTGGCGCGCGGCGCCGGTGTCGCGCTGACCGGCGCCGCCCTGCTGGGCGCCGTGGCCGGGGCCGGGCTGTTCTCCTGGTCGATCCTGCTGTGGGACGCGGCCCTGAGCTGGCCACCGATGATCATCGGAATGATCGCCGGCGCCGCCGCCCATGTGTGGCTGGGCAGCGCCGCCCGCACCTGGCTGCTGGCCACCCGTTGACGTCAGCCCGCCGTGGTGGGGGTGGTGCCCGGGTCCAGGAATCGGCCGACGGTGGCACTGAACTCACGCCAGCCGGAACGCTGGTCGGTCAGCGCCCGCCGGCCGGTGTCGGTCAGCTCGTAGGTACGCCGCTCCCGCCCGTTCACGGTGTCCCACGCGCTGACCACGTGGCCGGCCCGCTCCAGTCGTCGCAGCGCCGGATAGACGGTGCCGGTGGGCAGGTCGAGGCGACCGTCGCTGCGCGCCCGCAGTGCCTCGATGATGGCGTAACCGTGCAGGGCGCCCCGTTCCAGCACGGCCAGCAGCAGGGCGTCGAGGTGTCCATGCAGCGCCTGGGCGTTCATGCGTAGACACGCTACTTGTTATCGGGGTGGCGAGCCACCGGGGTGCGGCCAGCGGTTACCGAGCGCAGCCAACTAGGGTATGTGCCCAGAGTCACTCACCGGCATCAGCGCCGGGGGGTGGTAGCCCGACGCACACGGAGGTCACCGTGGCACGCCAGTCGCCCCAACGGCCGGACGCCGACGAGCCCGAGCTCGATGACACGACCGGCACCAGCGAGCCGGACGTCGCCGAGCCGGCCGACGCCGCGCCCGACGCCGCCGCGGCGGAGACCGCGAACCGCGCGCTCTGGGACGAGCTGCGGATCGATCCGGTGGAGATCGCCCTGCCGGCCGGTACCGGCTTCACCCTGCGCGCGTACCGGTCGGCCCGTGAGCTGACCCCGACCGACGTGGCGGAGCGGGACGCCGACGACCCCTTCCTCGCCCGTCGGCAGGTCGGCCCGGCCGAGGACGACGTCGAGGAGGGTGACGTCGTCATCCTCGACGAGGACGTCGCCCGGGAGTTCGCCGAGAGCGAGGACGAGGAGCGGCGGGCGCAGCCCGACGACGACACCACCGAGGACGACAAGGACGACGCCGACGAGGTCACCGCCGATGAGGCCGGCGACGAGGAGGTGCCGATCTTCCTGACCCACAAGGGCCGGCTGCTGCTGTTCAAGACGCCCGAGTCGCTTGTCAGCTTCGTCCGTTCCGGTGCTCCCAATGACCTGTCTCAGCTGGACAGTTGGGATGAACTGTCCGAACGGGTGGAACCGGCCGACATCGCGCCGCTGGACGATGACGTCTACGAACTCGATCTCGTCGTGGAGAACCTCCGCGGCGGGCACGACACCTGGGACCCGACGCTGCTCATCGAGGCCGGCGAGGTCGCCCGCGACCTGGCGTACGCCCTGCGGCTGCCCGCGGTGCTGGACATGCTGTCCACCGGCTCCAGTCTCGACGACCTGGACGAGGCGCTCCGGGCGTCGGTCGGCGGCGGCATCGGCGGCTTCATGGGACGGCGTAGGCTGAAGAAGATCGGGGCACAAACCGCAAGCCTGGGTTGGCGGACCATTGTCGGGAAGATCTCTGCGGTCGTGGACTGGCGCGACTGACCCGCACCAGGGACCATCAGTCTCTGGCAGAGAAAGCCCTGAGTCCCGGGAGGAGGACGACGCCGTGGCGCTCGTGCGCGTGTACTGCGGTCTGACCTCGGCGGACCCGGCCGACCGACCGGTCTCGGCCGGATCGGCGCTGACGTCCGCTGTGGTCGACGACGCAGGCCGTCTGCTGCATGTCTGCGAGATCGGCGACGACCCGACGGGCTACGCCCGGCTGGTCACGCTACTCGTGGAACGTTCCGGCGGGCCGAGCGGTGCGGCGATCGCCGCCGACAGCGACGACCACACCATCACCTCCCTGCTCAGCGCCGCCGGTCGCCCGCTGGCGATCGCCGACGACGACTCGGTCGACGACTTCGCCGAACGGTTCGCCGATGACGACTCCCTGGAGGAGATGCAGTCACCGCCGGCCGTTCGGCGCGCCGTCGGTCTCGCCCGGTCGCTGCAGGCCGGCGCGCTGTCGGCGGTGACCCTGCCGGCGCCTCGCGACCTCGCCGGGTACAAGCAGATCCTCGCCGCACACGCCGCGCTGGCCAGCGGTCGGCACTCCGCCGCGGTCGCCCTGCGCGAGGTGCTCCGCGAGCTGTACCCGGCCGCGTTGCGTGCCTACCCCGACCCTGCCGAGCCGATCCCGCTGGCCGTGCTGGACGCGCTTCCCGAGCCGGGCATGCTCACCGACGCCGCCGGCCGGGGCCGGGACGCCGCGGTCACCGCGGACGCCGTCACCGCCCAGCTCGCCGCCGAAGGAGCCGGGGACGCGGAGGCGATCGACGAAGCGGTCACCGCACTACGGGTCGCCATCTCCGAGACGCCGCGGCGGGCCACCGTGAACCGGGCCCTGACGTCGGCCGCAGCGGAGACCATCAGGCAGGCGGTCGCCTCGGTGCGGGCCTGCGACGCCGGCTGCGAGGCGCTCGTCGGTGCCCTGCGGGCCCGCACCGCCGGGCCGGCACCGGCGTCCGGCCGGCGTGCCGCCGCCCGACGCGGCGAACAGGTCGGTGAGTTGTCGGCGAGCGCGCCCGGCGCCCAGACCGGCCTGCGGTCGGTGCGACCCGGCGGCCCTGAGCCGGCCGGTGGTCGCCGCAGCCGACCGGAGCCGGTGCCGGGCAACGCCCCGCCGGCCTCCCCGCGCCCCCTCGGTCCCCCGCCGGTGGCGCCCGCGCCGGTGACTCCCCCACCGGTCGCGCCCGCGCCCGTGACGCCGGCCGCCATGGCCGGTCCGCCCGCCGCGCCGTCGCGCGCCGAGTCGCACCCGTCCCGGGTGGACGGTCCGACCAACCGGCCGATCTCCGCGCCACCCCCGCCACCGCCCGGGATCACGCCGATCGCGCCGACGCAGCGCGGCGCGATCCCGCCCGCCGAAGCGGGCGAGCCGTTCCGCCCGACCCTCACCACCGCGGCGATCAACAACGCCCGGGCCGAGCGTCAGCGGACCGTCATCCCGCCCCGGCCGAAGACGAACGGCGAACCACCGACCGGCGGCTTCAGCGCCACCGACCTCAGCGTCCCGGTGCCGGCGGCCCGCCCCGAGCAGGAGAAGACCGCGCCCCCGGGATCCCGCTCGAACTGGCCGCTGGTGAACAACCCGGACAACCCGACCGACACCACCCCCCGCAACCCGGTCGTCGGCTCCTACGAGGACCGGGGTCGGCGCAGCGCGCCCGAGGCCCCCGTCGACCACGGCGCCGACCGCCGGGTCACCCCGCCCTGGCTCGCCGACGATCTACCGCCGGAACCGCCGGTGTTGCGGCTCGTCGAGCCGCCGCCGCTGGCCGACCGGGCGTTGCGCAACGGAGCCCAGCCGCCACCGGAGCAACCGCCGCTACGGCTCGTCGACCGGGGCGGCGCCGAACGCGGCAACCGGGGGGCGGAGCGGTTGGACCTCCCGCCGGCCCGCCGTTCGGCGGAACCGCCGGTCGAGCACCGGCCGCCACCGGTCTCCGACGAGGGCGACGGTGATCTACTGATCTTCGCGCAGGCCCGCTCCGCGTGGTTCGTGGGCCACGGCGAGGAGGCCGACCTGGACTGGTCGACAATGGCCGACACCGGTTGGCAGGCCGCCGAGCAGGCCGCCCGCCCGGCGGTGGGTGCCGAGACGAACGCCGGGCTACCCAAGCGGGTGCCGCAGGCCAATCTGGTGCCCGGCTCGCCGTTGCGGGAGGAGCGTCCGCTGCGGATAGTGCGCGACGCGGCCAGCCTGGCCGAGAACACGACCGGTTACTTCCGGGGCTGGCGCCGAGGGCAGGAGATCGGTGGGTTCGCGGTCGGCGGGCGCCCCGGGCGGGAGTCCGCAGGCGGCTGGGACTTCAGCCGGGACACCGGCGACCGCGACGACGATCGGGAGTACGAGTACCGCTCCGCCGGCTACCGCTCCTGACGTCCGCACGGGCGGGACACCGGTGCCGGCTCAAGGCCCTTCACCTGCGTGTTCCTGCCCACAGCCGGATAATTTGACGTCGGGTCGTCGGGGCCGGAAGCATACCCGCGGAACAGCCGGCGGCAGGTCGCCGGGCGGGAAGGCGACTCATGGCGACACCCCTAACCAACCCCTGCGTGGTCACTCGACGCGGCGTACTGGCCGCAGCGGCGGGCACCCTGCTGCTGGGGGCCTGCGGGCGGGACGGCGGCCGGGAGAACGCCGTCACCCGGCCCACTCCCGGTCACGAGTTGGTCGTCGGTGCCACGCTTGAGCTGAGCGGTCCAGGTGCCGCGCTGGGGGTGCTCCAGCAACGCGCGCTGGCCATCAGCGCGGCGGCCCTCAACGAAAAGGGTGTGGCGGTCGGCAACCTCCGCCGGACGGTCCGCGTCGAGGTGCTGGACAATCGCAGCAACCCCCGGCTGGCCGCCCAGCAGGCGACCGAACTGGGCCGCCGGGACGACGTGCACGCCCTGCTCGGAGCCACTCTGGCGGAAACCTCGATGTCCGTGATCGGGGTGGCGCAGAAGCTCCGGCTACCGTTCGTGTCGTTGGCGTTCGGCGACTCCATCGCGGTGCCGCTGGCCCAGCGGGCCTTCGTATACAAGGTCACCCCGGACGCCGGAGACGTGGCACGGCGGCTCGCCCAGTTGGTCAGCGCCGAAGGGCTACGCCAGGTGGTGCTGCTGGCCGAGGACGGGCTGCACGGCGATTCGGGTGTCCGGGCCATGCGGGGCGCGCTGCGGACCGCGGAGGTGGGTCTGGCCCGCACCGTACGGCTGCCGACCGGCAAGGCTGGCCTGGCCCGCGCAGCGGAACAGGCCGTCGCGGCCCGCGCCGACGGTGCGGTGGTGTGGGCCACCGCACCCACGTCCGGTGCCGCCGCACGGGCGCTACGCGCCGCCGGACACGACGGTGAGTTGTTCTTCGACGCCGGGGCGGTGGCCGAGGAGACCCTGGAAACTGCCAATCTGGCCGCCGTCGAGGGTGCCTACGCGGTCCACCCGTCCTCGCTGGGTGGCTCCACCATCGCCAACAGCAGCGCCACCGGACGCGCCTACCGCGACCTCGTCTCGGCGTACATCCGCGCGCACGGCAGTTACCGTGGCTTCGCTCCGTACGCCTCGGACGCGCTGCTGCTGATCAGCACGGCGGCCCGGTTGGCCGACAGTGTGGACCGTGGTCGGCTGCGGGCGTACCTGCAGAACCAGGTCACCGACGGGCTGGCCGGCATGTACTCGTTCACACCCATCCGACACAGCGGCATGGACCGCCACTCGCTGGGGGTTTACCGCGTCGACGGCGGGGCCTGGAACCGGTTCAGCTGACGACGGTGGGCACCCTGGGGCGTCCACCGTCGTCATCCGGTCACCAACCAGCGCCCGGCGTCGGCGGTAGCCGTCACCGGGCGCTGGTGCCGATCGTCAGGCGGGCGCGACGGCCCGGGAGCGACGCATTGTGAGCACGTACTCGACAAGCGAGATCAGCACGTGCTTGGTCGACTCCCGGTTCCGGGCGTCGCAGGCCACCACCGGCACGTCGCTGGAGATGGCGAGCGCCTCCCGGACGTCCTGCGGATCGTGGTACTGCATCCCGTCGAAGCAGTTGATGGCCACCAGGTACGGCAGCCGCCGGTGCTCGAAGAAATCGATCGCCGCGAAGCAGTCGGCCAGCCGACGGGTGTCCACCAGCACGACCGCGCCGATCGCACCCCGGACCAGCTCATCCCACATGAACCAGAAGCGGGTCTGACCCGGCGTACCGAACAGGTACAGGATCAGGTCGCGATCGATCGAGATGCGGCCGAAGTCCATGGCCACCGTGGTCGTCGTCTTGCCCGGCACCTGCCGGGTGTCGTCGACGCCGACTCCGGCGGAGGTCATGATGGCCTCGGTGGTCAGCGGCGTGATCTCCGAGACCGAGCCGACCAGCGTCGTCTTGCCGACGCCGAATCCACCGGCGATAACAATCTTCGCCGACGTCACGCGCCCGCTCGGGGCCGGCGGCCGGTGCGACATGTCAGAGCCTGCGAAGTCCACTCAGCACCCTCTCCAGCAATTCAGTGCCCACCGCGTCGTCCGAGTCGTCCAGGATGGTCGGCTCGTGGACCGCGACCAGGCCGTCCGTCGCCATGTCGGCGATGAGCACCCGGGCCACGCCGAGCGGAAGCTGCATGCGCGCCGCGATCTCCGCGAGCGACTGCACGCGTCCGTCACACAGCGCGGCGATGTACTGGTGCTCACGGCCTTGGCCACCATTGCCAGTGGCAGCGGCCCGACCGCGCACCGTCGTCTCGACCAGCGCCTCCAGGGCGATGTCGAGGCGGGGACGGGTACGACCGCGGGTCACGGCGTATGGACGGACCAGCGCGCCGGTCGGCTCGTCACGATCAGCCATGTTGCCGTTCACCTCCTTCGTACCCGGCACCGGTTGGACCGGTGCTACCCGTCGTATGCAATGTTCTCGCCCCGCCTGCCCCCACCGGCCGGCGCGACGATCAGCCCATCATCCCCACAGCCGTACGCGGCTGTGGGGTCAGGGCGTCGCCCACCCGGTCGACGAGCAGGGCCATCTCGTAACCAACCTGTCCCACGTCGCAACTACGCGCGGCGAGAACCGCGAACGACGAGCCGTCGGAAATCGACATCAGGAACAGGAAGCCATTGTCCATCTCGACCACGGTCTGCAGCACGGCGCCTCCCTCGAAGCAACGGGCCGCACCCTGGGTCAGGCTGACCAGGCCGGAGGCGATCGCCGCCAGCTGGTCCGCCCGGTCCCGCGGAAGGTCTCGGGACGACGCCAGGAGCAGGCCGTCCGCGGAGACGGCGACCGCATGCGCGACACCGGGCACCCGATCGGCGAAGTTGGCAAGCAGCCAACCGAGATCCTGCGTACTAGTCATCCTTCTTGCTCCTTCTGCCCGCTCCCGGCCACCGGGCCAGAGCCAGACTCCGAGGATTGCTGCCCGCCCGGAGTTCCGTCCGGGCCGGTCGGGTTGCTGTCCGAGGGGTGACTACGTCCCCGTTGGACACCCCGGTGGTAGGCGGAGAGCAGACCGCGTACCGATTCCGGGTTACGGCGCTGCACCGAGGTGGTGGGCTTCTCCACCGCGCCCGGTACGAGCTGTGCCATCGGCGTACGCTTCGGCAGCCCGGTCTCGGTGGTGCCAGCCGGTGGCGCCTGGCTGGCGGCGGTGGCCGCCCGCCAGCCGTCGTCGGCAGCGGTCCGCCAGATGTTCTCCTGCGGTGTCGGGCGGTGCGCGGGCGCGCTGTCGGCAGCGCCGGACCGAGGCCCGCCACCCGCTGCCGCGCCGTTCCCGCCGGACGCGCCCGCCCCCGTCGGAGTCTGTGCCATCGGTGCGTTACCTGTCGTCCCGGTCTGGGTCTGCTGGGCTGGCCGATTGACGACGTCGACCGTGGAGAGCTGCTGGGTCGTCGCGCCGGCCGTGGCCGACTGACGCGCGCCCGCCGACTCCTCCGGACCCGGCCGGCGGGTACGGAACCACGCCGACTCCAGCTCCCGGAAGATCGGCAGTTCCATCGTCTCGTCGGCGTACCGCTGCCGGTTCTGGGCCTGCGGCGGCGTCGGCGTGGTCGGCTGGTTCTGCGTGGGGGCGGGACGCGCAGCCGGCGTCTGGCGCTGCACCCGAGGCAGTTCGGTGGTCATGTCCAGGGCGGCGGCCAGCCGCTCGGGCACGGGCGGGGCGGCCGACTCCCCGGCCACCGGCGGCCACGCCGGAGGCGCCGAGGACGTGCCGGCGCCGGGTGCCGCCGAGACCGGCCGCTGCGGCAGCGGGTTGCCGGGCGGAGTCGACACGGGTGAGCCGGAGACCGGCGAGGCCGACACGGGGTGACCGGAGACCGGGGCCGCCGAGACCGGCGGGGCCGAGTACGGCGTACCGGAGACCGGGGGCGACGACACCGGGGGCATCGGCGGAGCGTACGGCCCCGCCTCGGGGCTGCTCGGCAGCTGGCGCGGGATGGACGGCGGCTGACCACCCGGCTCGTCGGTGGACCGACGCTGCGGCAGCGGGTCGATCGGATGGCCGTTCGAGGTGAGCGGGGCGAAGCCGTTGCCGTTGCCGCCGTTGCCGTTGCCGCCGGTGCCGCTGGCACCGGTCAGGTCCGACCAGGCGGGCAGGTTGCCGCCGCCCACGGTGGTCGGCGTTCCGGAGCCGTTGCGGCTGGCCGGATCGAAGGGCCGACCGCCAAGGGTCACCTGGTTACCCGAGCTGCCGGGCGTACGCGCGGCGGGCGGGACCGGCGGGTGCGCGCCGTTGCCGAGCGCCGCCAGCGCACCGAACGCCGGGGCCGGTCCGGACGAGGGGCCGGCAGCGGCCGGCAGCGCGGCGGGCTGCTGCTGCCCGCGGCCGGACAGGGCCCGGGGGACCAGCACGGTCGGCGGCAGCGTGACCTCGGCGACGGTGCCCCGGTCGCTGCCCGGGCGCAGCTCGACCTTGACGCCGTGCCGGGAGGCCAGGCGGGCGACCACGACCAGACCCATCATCCGGGAGACGGCGACGTCCACCTGCGGTGGTGTGGCCAGCCGTTCGTTCAGTTCGGCCAACTGCTCGCCGCTGATGCCGATGCCCCGGTCCTCGACGTACAGCGAGGCACGGTCACCGACCCGGCGAGCCTCCACCAGCACCTGGGAGTCCGGCGGCGAGAACGCGGTCGCGTTGTCGAACAGCTCGGCGACGAGGTGGACGAGATCGTTCACCGCGTGCGCGGCGACCTCGATGTCCCGGTCGATCACCCCGAACTCGATCCGGGTGTAGTGCTCGACCTCGGACTGGGCGGCCCGCAGCACGTCGATCAGGGCGGCCGGTTCGCGCTGCACACGGGTCGAGTCGGCGCCGGCGAGGACCAGCAGGTTCTCGTCGTTGCGGCGCATCCGGGTGGCGAGGTGGTCCAGCTGGAACAGCTCCGCCAGCCGGTCCGGGTCCTCCTCGCCACGCTCCAACCGGTCGAGGTGGCCGATCAGCCGGTCGACCAGGATCTGCGACCGGCGGGCCAGGTTGACGAACATCGTCGCGACCGACGAGCGCAGCGCGGCCTGCTCGGCAGCGGTCCGGACCGCCTCCAGGTGGACCGCGTTGAACGCCTCGGTCACCTGGCCGAACTCGTCCTTGCTGCGCACCGGCAGCGGTTCGGCGATCTGGTTGGCCAGCTGTACCGGCGAGAGCTGCCCGGTGACCTGCGGGTCACGCAACCGGGCCACGGCCTGGGGCAGCCCGTACTGGGCGATGGAGAGCGCGCCCTGACGCAGCTCACGCAGCGAACGGGCCATCGACCGGGCTACCAGGAAGGCCAGGAAGATGGCCAGCAGCAGCATCGTGAGCAGCAGGCCGGTCTCCAGGAAGACCGTGCGCTGCACCTCGGAACGCAGCTCACCGGCCTGCTCCACCACGTCGGAGTCGAACTTCGACTCGACCGAGCGGATCAGCTTGCCGTTGGCGACCAGCGCCTCGTCCCACTGCTGAGGGGTGAACGAGATGCCGGCGAGGTTCTGCGAGTTGTCGGCGTTGACCTGGCTGATGTAGATCGTCGCCTGCCGGCGGTCGCCACCGCCGATGGTCTGGGCGTGGAACTCGGCCTCCGCCTCGGTGGCCACCGCGTCGAAGCTCTGCTGCGCCTGCTGCTGACCGGTCTCGCTGGAGATGTAGTCGGTGCGCAGGGTCGAGCTCATGCCGCCCGCGATCAGCGCGCGGTGCACGACCACCCGGCGGACGGAGAGCCACTCCTTCTCCCGGGCGACCGCGGCGGCGGCCCGCATCCGGTCGCTCAGGTCGTTGTCACCGGCCAGCTGACTGGCCGAGTCACGAATGGTGAGCAGCTGGTTGATCAGCTCGTCGTAGGACTGGAGCGCGTCGGTGATCCGGAACTTGCCGTTCAGCACCTGGCTGCGAGCACCCGGCAGGTCACCGAGCCCGTCGTCGATCTGGCCGAGCAGCCCGTTCAGGCTGACCGGCAGGTCGGTGAGGTCGGACCGCTGCCGGGAGTAGGGCGCCTTGTCCTGGTCGACCCGCGCCGCGACCTCGTTGTAGCGGGTGGCCGCCGCCTCCTTCTGCGCCGCGGTGCTCCGCTGCGGATCCAGACCCAGCAGCAGCACGGCCGCGGTCCGCTCGTCCTGCAGGCCGTCCACCAGCTCACCGGAGTGGCTGATGAGTTCGGCCAGGTCGCCGGCGCGGTTCGCGTCGTTGAGCGCGTCCAAGTGGTCGACCAGACCGCTGGTACCCACGACGACCGTGGCGATGGTCGGCACGATCATGATGAGACCGAGCTTGGACCAGATCGGCATGTCGCGGAGCCGACCTGCGGGCCGGCGTAGACGCGACAGGAGAGAACCTGCCGTCTTCGGCCGTTTGCTCACGTCACCGCCCTCGTGATTGCAGCGTCCGCGTTGCCCCCGGACAACGCCCAGCAGCCGACCCGGCGGGTCGGACCATCCGAGATTCCATCACGCCGCCACGGAAAGAGAAAGCCCAGGTTGGCCCCAGCCGGAGGTGTGATGAGATGTTGATGCAATTTGATCGCGTTCCGTCTGTTCGGAGTTACTAGAAGTAATGAGCAGTCCGCACCGAGTCGTCCTCCTGGCCGGCCCTTCCGGCTCCGGAAAGTCGTATATAGCGCAACAAACCGGGCTGCCAGTGCTCTGTTTGGACGATTTCTACAAGGACGGCGATGACCCAACGTTACCGAGACGGAACGGTCAGATCGATTGGGAGTCGCCCGATTCGTGGGACGCCGAGGCAGCGGTGGAGGTTATTGACCAATTGGTCCGGCACGGTCGGGCGGACGTGCCGGTATACGCCATCAATGAGGATCGACGGGTGGCCACTCGGCGCTTCGAGCTGACCAGTTCGCCACTTTTCGTGGCCGAAGGGATCTTCGCCGCCGAGATCGTCGGGGAGTGCCGGCGACGCGGGCTCCTCGCCGGGGCGTACGCCCTGCGCCGGCCGCGCAGCGCGACCTTCCTCCGTCGGCTGGCCCGGGATCTCGCCGAGCAGCGCAAGGGCCCCCGGGTCCTGCTGCTGCGCGGCCTGGCACTGCTACGCGCCGAGCCGGCCGTCCTGCGTCGGCAGACCGGGCTCGGTGCGGAGGCCGCCCGGGGTCGGGACGTGCTGCGCCGGGTGGCGGGTCTGCTCGCCGCCGGCCATCCGCCGCGGACCGGCTGACCCGGCCCGGACGTCCGCTCAGCCCAGCAACTTCGCGTACGCCGGCTTGATCACCTCGTCGATGATCCGTAGCCGCTCGTCGAAGGGGATGAAGGCCGACTTCATCGCGTTGATCGTGAACCACTGGAGCTCGCGCCAGCCGTAGCCGAACGCGTCCACGAGCAGCGCCATCTCCCGGGACATCGAGGTGCCGCTCATCAACCGGTTGTCGGTGTTGACGGTCACCCGGAAACGCAGATCCCGCAGCAGCCCGATCGGATGCTCCGCGATGGACGCGGCGGCACCGGTCTGCACGTTCGACGACGGGCACAGCTCCAGCGGGATCCGCTTGTCCCGCACGTAGGCGGCCAGCCGGCCGAGCTGGGGCCGCGGGCCGGGGGTGACATCGTCGACGATGCGGACCCCGTGGCCGAGGCGGTCGGCGCCACACCACTGGATCGCCTGCCAGATGGAGGGCAGCCCGAACGCCTCACCGGCGTGGATGGTGAAGTGGAAGTTCTCCCGCTGGAGGTACTCGAAGGCGTCCAGGTGGCGGGTGGGCGGGAAGCCCGCCTCGGCACCGGCGATGTCGAAGCCCACCACACCGTGGTCGCGGTGCCGTACGGCCAGCTCGGCGATCTCCTGCGAACGAGCCGCGTGCCGCATCGCGGTGAGCAGCGTGCCCACCCGGATCGGCGTGCCGGCCTCGGCGGCGAGCGCGCTGCCCTCCACGAAACCGGCCAGCACCGCCTCGACCACCTCGTCGAGGGTCAGGTTCTGCTCCAGGTGCTGCTCCGGAGCGAACCGCACCTCGGCGTAGACCACCCCGTCGGCGGCCAGGTCGAGGGCGCACTCCCGAGCCACCCGGCGCAGTGCGGCAGCGGTCTGCATCACGGCGACGGTGTGCGCGAAGGTTTCCAGGTAGCGCTCCAGGGAGCCCGAGTCGGCCGCCGCCACGAACCAGCGCCCCAACTCCGCCGGATCGGTGCTGGGCAGAACGTGTCCGATCTCCTCGGCCAGGTCGACGATCGTCGCCGGGCGCAGGCCGCCGTCCAGATGATCGTGCAACAACGCCTTCGGTGCCCGGACGATGTCCTCGTAGCCGACTACCGTGCTCATCGCCGCTCGTCCCGCTCACAACCCATGCTCCCGACCCTAGTCGCCCCGTCCGGTCGGCGACCCGCGCAGGGCGTGTGTCGGGGCTCTCGGCCACCGGGACGGCCACGACGTACGCCCTAGACTCGACGCGTGAGACAGCCGTGATGGATTCCCGCGTCGTGGCCCGGCTGCGCTGTCCCGTCTGCCACGACCCGCTCGCCGAGGCCGTGGCCGGCGGATCCCGGTCGTTGCGTTGTCCGCGCCGGCACAGCTTCGACATCGCCCGGCAGGGCTACGTCAATCTGCTCACCGGCCGGGCACCACACAGCGGCGACACCGCCGAGATGGTCGCCGCTCGGGCGGAATTCCTGTCCACCGGCCACTACGACGTCATCTCCGCCGCCCTCGCCACCGCCGCCGACGCTGGCCTCGCCGACGCCGCCCCCGACCCGGTTGCCGGCGCGTACCCGCTGGTGGTGGACGCGGGCGCGGGCACCGGCCGGCACCTGGCGGCGGTGCTGACCGCCGCGCCGGGGGTCGTCGGTCTCGCGCTGGACATCGCCAAACCGGCGCTCCGCCGGGCCGCCCGCGCCCACCCCCGGATCACCGCCGCGCTGGCCGACACCTGGCAGCGACTCCCGCTGGCGGACGCCTCGACGGCGCTGCTGCTGAACGTCTTCGCACCCCGCAACGGCGCCGAGTTCCGCCGGGTCATCGCCCCCGGCGGACGGCTGCTGGTGGTGACCCCGGCCGACGACCATCTCACCGAACTGGTCGCCGCACTCGATCTGCTCCGGGTCGACCCGGCCAAGGCGGACCGGGTGGCGGCCAGCCTGGCCGGGCACTTCACCGAGGAGTCGACGACCGTGCACCGGCGGGAGCTGACGCTGTCCCGCACGGACGTGACCACCCTGGTCGGCATGGGTCCGAGCGCCTGGCACACCGACCCGGCGGGGCTGGCCGCCCGGATCGACACCCTCGGCGAGCCGGTCCGGGTGACCGTCGCGGTGCGGCTGGGGACGTACCGTCCGGCCTAGGTGGAGAGGTCGACCTCTTCCCAGCCGGGGGGCTCGTCGTGGTACGGCCCGCGCAGGATCACCGCCCACTCCAGCGCCCACCGACGTTGACCGATCGCGTTGGCGTCCACCAACCCGGGCAGGCTCCGGCCGGCGCGGCTCACCTCCAGGTACGACCAGTCCAGGCAGTAGTGCAGGTCGAGCAGGGCCGCCGCGTCCGCCGGATGCTGCGGCGCGGCCAGGATCCGGGACCGCCACTGCCGGAAGGTCTCCCCCTCGGCGATGTGCGGCAGCCGCTCCACCAACCGGTCGTCGGCCGGCATGGTGGGATCCAGCTGCTTGGTCAGGCCGAGCACCCAGGCCAGCGAGAACAGGGCGTCGTGATGCAGCACGAAGGAGCGGTGGTCGCCCTTGGCGCCGGTGACGAACTGGAACTCCGGCGGGGTGACCATCTCCACCAGATGCGAGGCGAGCAGCCAGCTCATCGCTGCCTGCGGTGGCATGCCGAAGCACCGGGCCAGGATCAGGTGCAGCACCGCGATCCGCGCCTCGATCTCCGCCGTCGGCCGTAGCTCGATGTCATCGCCCGGTTCCCAGACCAACGGAAACTGCGGCGGCGGCAACGGCAGCCGCAACCGGGCCAGTTCCTCCAGGCTCGCCTCACGCACCTCGCGGGGGTCGGGGGCAGGCACGATCACGGCAACATCCCTGTCTGATAACGACGTCTCGGCGCCGACGGTCCCCCCTGGCCTGCGACAATAGCGGTCCTCACGCTCCGACACCATGGCCGGGGCCCGGGTTTCGTCACTCGACGCGTTCGATCACCAACGGCGTCGCGGCCGGTGGTCGAGCGGCGACGGTCACCGCCCGCGCGGCCTCCGCCAGCGCCGCCGGGATCAGCTCCGACCGCTCGGCCCGCAGCTCGTAGAGGGGGTCACCGGCCCGCACCGGGTCGCCGGGGCGCTTGTGCAGCAGCACCCCGGCCGGCACGCTCACCGGGTCCTCCTTGCGCGCCCGACCCGCACCCAGCCGCCAGGCGGCCACCCCGATGGCGTACGCGTCGACCGCAGCGACGTGACCGTCCGTGTCGGCGCGGACCACCTCGACCTCGGTCGCCTCGGGCATCGGTGCGTCCGGGTCACCGCCCTGCGCCCGGATCATCGACCGCCAGACGTCCATCGCCCGCCCGTCGCGAAGCGCGGCGGCCGGGTCGGCATCGGGCAGCCCGGCCGCGTCGAGCATCTCCCGGGCCAGCGCCAGGGTCAGTTCCACCACGTCGGCCGGCCCGCCACCGGAGAGCACCTCCACCGACTCGGTCACCTCGATGCCGTTGCCGATCGCCCGGCCGAGCGGGGTGGACATGTCGGTGAGCAGGGCGACGGTCCGCACACCGTGCGCGCCGCCCAGCTCCACCATGGTCCGGGCCAGCTCCCGGGCGTCGTCGACCGACTTCATGAACGCACCGGAGCCCACCTTGACGTCGAGCACCAACGCCCCGGTTCCCTCGGCGATCTTCTTGCTCATGATCGAGCTGGCGATCAGCGGGATGGCCTCGACGGTGCCGGTCACGTCACGCAACGCGTACAGCTTGCGGTCGGCCGGAGCGAGCCCGGAGCCGGCCGCGCAGATCACCGCGCCGACGTCCCGCAGTTGGGCGGTGAACTCCTCGTTGCTCAGCGCCGCCCGCCAGCCCGGGATCGACTCCAGCTTGTCCAGCGTGCCGCCGGTGTGGCCGAGACCGCGCCCGGACAGTTGGGGAACCGCGGCTCCGCAGGCGGCCACCAGCGGGGTGAGCGGCAGAGTGATCTTGTCACCGACCCCACCCGTCGAGTGCTTGTCGACGGTCGGCCGCGCCACCGAGGAGAGGTCGAGCCGCTCGCCACTGGCGATCATCGCGGCCGTCCACCGGGCGATCTCCGGGCCGGTCATCCCGTTCAGCAGAATCGCCATGGCCAGCGCCGACATCTGCTCGTCGGCCACCACCCCCCGGGTGTACGCGTCCACCACCCAGTCGATCTGCCCGTCCGACAGCACCCCCCCGTCCCGCTTGACCCGAATAACGTCAACCGCCGCAAAACCACTCACCTTTGAGTCCAATCACTATTCACGCAGCCGGCAAGCCGCCCATCGATCGCAACGGACGCACGTAGCGCACGACGTGGAGGCGACACCCGCAGCAATGGACGCACGGACCGCACCACGCACGGGCCGGGGCCGACCGTGCCCGGCGGAGGGATCAAGCCTGACCGCCCGGAGCCGGGTACGGTCGGCCCCGGCCCCGGCCGCAACCAAAGATCAAGAAGACCACCGAACCGGAATCTCCGTAGGCGGCTCACCCTCACCGGCCCAGAAGATCGTGCCGGACGCGTCGACCACCACCACCCGAGGCGTACGCGCCAGCCCCCAGCCGATCGCCTCCGCCGGGTCGTCCCAGCTCGGGCCCTCCTCCAGCACCCCGGTCTCGGCGCCCGCGTCGTCACCGGCCGAGCGTTCCCAGTACGCCGTCCAGACCTGCTGGCCGGCGGAGAGGTCGGGGTGCACGAAGACGGTGCCCCGGCCGCGCCAGGCGGCCAGCCGGTCGGGTACCACCGGCACCGGCCGCTCCCCGGTGACCGCCTCGATGTCGGCCACGTCGAAGGCGTGCGGCAGCAGTTCGGCCATCCGCAGCGGCCCGCCGCTGGCCTCGATGAGACATTCCGGCCCGCCCTGTTCCCACAACAACTGCCGGCAGCGCCCGCACGGCATCAGTGGCTCGCCGGTCGCGTCGACGCAGGACAGCGCGACGATCCGGCCGCCGCCCGTGGCGTGCAGTGAGGAGACCACCCCGCACTCGGCACAGAGCACCACGCCGTACGCGGCGTTCTCGACGTTGCAGCCGACCACGACCCGGCCGTCGTCGACGAGCGCCGCGGCACCGACCGGAAACTTCGAGTACGGCACGTACGCGTGCCGCATCACCTCGGTCGCGGCGGCCCGCAGCCGCTCCCAGTCGATTTCCATGGTCCGCTCCCTGGGTCAGCCCTTGATGTACGGCTTGCCGTCGGCGGCCGGTGCCCGTACCCGGCCGACCAGCCCGGCCACGGCCAGGATCGTCGCGAGGTAGGGCAGCATGGCCAGGAACTGGCCCGGAATCACACTGTTGATCGCGCCGAGGTAGGTGGCCAACTGGTCGGCGAAGCCGAAGAAGAGCGCGGCGAGCAGCGCACCGGTCGGGCTCCACCGGCCGAAGATCAGTGCCGCCAGGGCGATGAAGCCCTTGCCACCGATCATGTTCTTGGTGAACGAGAAGAGGGCCAGTGTGTAGGAGGCGCCACCGATGCCGGCGACGGCGCCGGCCATGATCACGTTGCGGTAGCGCAGGCCGAGCACCCGCACACCCAGGGTGTCAGCCGCCGTCGGGTGCTCACCGACCGACCGGGTCCGCAGGCCCCACCGGGTCCGGAAGAGCGCGATGTGGATCACGAGCACCAGGAGCAGCGCCAGATAGAGGAAGATGTTGCCCCGGAACAGCGCCGGCCCGAGCAGCGGGATGTCCGACAGCAGCGGGATCTCCCAGTTGCTGAAGCGCGGTGCGCTGTTGTAGCGGGCGGCGTCGGTCTGCATCAGCCGCTCGTAGAGGAAGCCGGTGATGCCGACCGCCAGCAGGTTCAGCACGATGCCCATGACCACCTGGTCGACCAGGTAGCGGATGCTGAACACGGCGAGCAGCAGCGAGATGAGTGAGCCGCCGACGGCGGCGGCGAGCAGTCCCACCCAGACGCTGCCGGAGATGCTGCCGAAGAGTGCGCCGCTGAAGGCGCCCATCAGCAGCTGCCCCTCGATGGCGACGTTCACCACGCCGGAGCGCTCGCACAGCACACCGGCCAGCGATCCGAAGATCAGCGGCAGGGCGAGCAGGAAGGTGCCCCGCACGATGTTGACCAGCGGCATGAAGTTCTGCCCGGTCGGCGCGGCGGAGACCTGCCAGCACAGGAACGACAGCACGAACGCGACCAGGCCGACGGCGAGCACCGGCACGAACCAGCGTTTCGGCAGGCCGGCGAGCATCGAGCCGCCGGCGGCGAGGGCGATCAGGCCGAAGACGATCGCGCCGACGGTGCCGTTGACCTCCAGCGCGGCGCCTGCGGCGTCCTCGCTGAGCGTGAAGCGGGCCTGCTCGCCGGTGGCGAGCGCACCGAACAGCACGGTGGCCAGCAGACCGAGGGTCAGCAGCACCAGCCCGACCTTGCGGTTACGGGTCCAGAAGCCCTCGTCGACCGCCGCGACCGCGACGTCGGGAACAGCCGTGGTGGACATGCCTCACCAGCCCTTCGCGAGGCTCGTCTGCAACCGGGCGGTGCGCGCGGCCCGGAGCTGGAAGATCGCCTTCACCAGTGCCGGCGCGGCGATGAAGATGACGATCAGGGCCTGGAGCACGGTGACCAACTCCAGTGAGATCCCCGAGTACGACTGCATCCGGTTGCCGCCGGCCTGCAACGCACCGAACAGCAGCGCGGCCAGCGCCACCCCCCACGGTTTCACCCGGCCGAGCAGGGCGACCAGGATGCCGTCGAAGCCGATCTGGGCCACCACCAGTGGGGTCAGGGCCGCAGCGGTGGTGCCGAGCACCATCTGCGAGCCGCCGAGCCCGGCCAACGCCCCGGCGAAGACCATGACCAGGACGTACGTCCGGGTGACGCTGATACCGGCGGTACGGGCGGCGTCCGGGTTGGCGCCCACCGCCCGCAGCTCGAAGCCGAGCGTGGAGCGGTTGAGCAGCCAGGCGACCGCCCAGGTGGCCAGCACGGCCAGGATGATGCCGGCGTGGGCGCGTAGCCCGTCGCCGAAGAGTCGAGGCAGTTGGGCGGAGGCGTCCACCGGCCGGCTGATCGCGTCGGTGCGGCTCGGGTCCTGCACCCCGTTCTGCACGATCAGCCAGGTGAGGAAGTAGACCGCGATGTAGTTGAGCATGATCGTGTTGATCACCTCGTGGGCACCGGTACGCGCCTTCAGGATGCCCGGAATGAAGCCCCAGATCGCCCCGCCGAGCGCGCCGGCCAGGACGGCGACCAGCAGGTGCAGCCCGGGCGGCAGCGGCAGCAGGAAGCCGGCCAGCGCGGCCAGGATGACACCCATCGTCGCCTGCCCCTGCGCACCGATGTTGAACAGGCCGCCACGGAAGGCCAGCGCCACCGACAGACCGGTGAAGACCAGCGGTGCAGTGTAGGTGAGTGTCTCCGAGATCGGGCTCAACGCCGCGTTGACGGTGGTCGCGGCCGGATCGAAGACCGAACCCTTGAACAGGTTCGCGTACGCCTCACTGACCAGCGTCCAGCTGGCGTTCATCGCGTCCGACGGGCGGGCGGTGATGTAGCCGTAGGTGGCCAGCACCTCCGGATCGCTGATGATCATCAGGACGGCGCCCACGACCATCGCCAGGACCAGCGAGAGCAGGGTCACGGTGAAGGTGTTGGCGGCCCAGAGGTTCTCCAGGAACAGCCGCCCCAGCGTGGGGCGCGGCCCGGAATCGCCGGGGGTGGTGGCCGCCTCGGCGCGTTCGGTGTTGCCGACCGCGGTCCGCGCCGCCTGGTCCTCACTCGCCGGTTCCTTGTCCGGGGAACCCGGCTGGGCGTTGGGGTCACTCATGCCGGCAACTCCGCTCCGCTCCGTGCCGCCGCAGGGCCGCCGTGCCAGATGGTTCGCTCGCTCATCGGTCCTTCTCGTCTTCGCTGCCTGGCCCCTCGGCGGCCGGCGCCACGCCGTCGGTGGTGGCCGCGACGTCACGATCGGTGGTCGCCGGAGTGCCCGTACCGGAAACCGCGTCCGCGTCGGTGGTGGCGGGCGGGTCCGAATCGACGGTCGCCGTCGGTCCGGCCTCGGTGCCGGATCCGACGTCGGGGGAGCCACCCGTGGCGTCCGGGGTGATGCCGGCCATCAGCAGGCCGATCTCCTCGCGGGCAGTGTCCGGGCCGACCACGCCGATGATCCGGCCGCGGTACATCACCGCGATCCGGTCGGCCAGTCCGATCACCTCGTCGAGTTCGCTGGAGACCACCAGCACGGCGGTACCGGCGTCGCGCTCGTGGACGACCCGACTGTGGATGAACTCGATCGAGCCGACGTCCACCCCCCGGGTGGGCTGGGCGGCGATGAACAGCTTCAGCGGTCGGGACAGTTCCCGCGCCACGATCACTTTCTGTTGGTTACCGCCGGAAAGGGTGCCGACCGGCGCCTCCGCCGAGGAGGTGCGTACGTCGAACTGCTCGATCCGTTCCCGCGCGGCCCTGGCGATCTCGTCCGGCCGCAGCGACAGACCCCGACCGAAGGGTGGCCGGTCGTACACGTCCAGCACCAGGTTCTCCGCGACGGTGAACTCCTTGACCAGGCCGTCGACGCTGCGGTCCTCCGGCACGTAGCCGACGCCCGCCCGGAGCACCTTCTTGGTCGACCAGCCGTCGATCCGCTGCCCGTCAAGGGTGATCGTGCCGGCGAGCACCGGACGCAGACCCATGATCGCCTCGATCAGTTCGGTCTGTCCGTTGCCCTGCACACCCGCGACACCGAGCACCTCGCCCGCGCGTACGGTCAGGTCGACGCCGTCCACCGCACGGACCTGCCGGTCGTCGTCGACGATCAGGCCGGAGAGTTCCAGGACGGGCTCGCCCGGGGTGGCCGGGGCCTTGTCCACGGTGAGCCGGACGGTGCGGCCGACCATCAGCGCGGCCAGCTCGTCCCGGCTGGCCTCGGGCGAGGCGGTGCCCACGGTCTTCCCACGCCGGATCACCGTGATCCGGTCGGCGATCGCCTTGACCTCGCCGAGCTTGTGGGTGATGAAGACGATCGACTTGCCGGCGGCCTTGAGCGACCGCATCACCGTCAGCAGTTCCTCGGTCTCCTGTGGGGTGAGCACGGCGGTGGGCTCGTCCAGGATGAGCAGGTCGACGTCGCGGGTGAGCGCCTTGACGATCTCCACCCGCTGCTGGATGCCGACCGGCAGATCCTCGATCACCGCGTCCGGGTCGACCCGCAGGTTGTACCGCTCGGAGACCTCGGCGACCTCGCGCCGGGCGCGGCGCCGGTCCAGGAACCCGGCGATGCCGCCACGCACCTGCTCGGCGCCGAGCATGATGTTCTCGGTGACGCTGAAGACGGGCACCAGCATGAAGTGCTGGTGCACCATGCCGATGCCGGCGGCGATGGCGTCGGAGGGGCCGCGCAGCTTCAGTGGCTTGCCGTCGACCAGGATCTCACCCTCGTCGGGCTGGTAGAGCCCGTACAGCACGTTCATCAGGGTCGACTTGCCCGCGCCGTTCTCGCCGAGCAGGGCGTGGATCTCTCCAGGCTCCACCGTCAGGTCGATGTGGTCGTTGGCGACCAGATCACCGAACCGCTTGGTGATGCCGCGCAGTTCGAGTCTCAGCGCAACCTCCTGGAGTGTGAAGCGATGGTGCAGCGTAGCTGCTGGCGAGCGGGCGCGGCGTCGGCCGGACCGGTGGCGCGGACCGGCCGCTGCGGCACGGCGGGTCTCCCCCGCGCCGCAGCGGCCGGATCAGGTTTGCTCTGCTCGCCGGCCGCTCCTGGTGATCGTCTCACCGGGGGCGGCCGGCGACGGGTCACTTCGGCTGGGCGGCCGACTCGACCTTGACGGTGCCGGCGGCGATGTCCGCCTTCAGCTTCTCGACCTCGGCCTTGAGCTCGGCCGGGACCTTGTCGTCGAACTCGTGGTACGGGGCCAGCGAGACGCCGTCGTTGGCCAGGGTGCCGATGAAGCCCGGGTCCGCCTGGAGCTGCTCGCCACCGGCGGCCTTGAGTACGGCTTCCTTGACCGCGCCCGGGATGTTCTTCACCACGGTGGTGATGATCGCCGGGCAGTTCGGGGTGCTCTCGCAGCCGTCGACGTCCACCCAGATGGTGTTGTACTTGCCGCCGGAGGCCTGGGCCGCGCCGGTGGTGCCGAGGCCGGCGCCGCCGGCCACCGGCATGATGATGTCCGCGCCCTGGGCGACCAGCGCGTCGCTGACCTTCTTGCCCTCGTCCTGCTTGACGAAGTCGTTGGTGAAGGAGCCGTTCTGGGTCTCCTTGTTCCACCCGAGGACCTGGACGTCCTTGCCCTTGGCCTCGTTGTAGTAGGCGACCCCGTCGGCGTAGCCGTCCATGAAGATGGTCACCGGCGGGATCTTCAGGCCGCCGTAGGTGCCCACCTTGCCGCTCTCGCTCATGCCGGCGGCGACGTAGCCGGCGAGGAAGGCGGCCTGGGCGGTGTCGAACTGCATCGGGTAGACGTTGCCGACACCCGGGTCGGCGTCGACGATGCCGAACTGCTGGTCCGGGTTCGCCTCGGCGATCTTCTTGGTCGCGTCGCCCATCAGGCCACCGACGGCCAGGATGAAGTCGCAGTCCTGGTTGACGTACTGGGTCAGGTTCGGCTCGTAGTCCGCCTCGGCCTTGGACGCGACGTACTTGATCTCGATGTTGTCGTTCTCCGCCTTGGCGTTCTCCAGGCCCTGCCAGGCCGAGGCGTTGAACGACTTGTCGTCGATGCCGCCGACGTCGGTGACCATACAGGCGCTGTACGCCTCGCCGCCGGAGCCGGCGTTGTTGTCCTCATCCGGAGCCTCGCCACAGGCGGCGGCGCTCAGTACGAGCCCACCCGCCGCGATGATCGAGGCGATCCGCATCCCACGCACCGAGCGCAAGACGTCTCCTTCCCATTGCACACCGCGTGGTACGCGGTGGCAGCCCTTGAGCCGGCCTGCGCCTTGCCGCCGGCGTCCCACGTTACGGGAGCAGAGCGTACGCCCGCGCCCACCTGCCGACCGACAATCGTGCAGGACTGTTGGAGCCCTGTTACCCCTACGTAATGCTCGGGTGGGGGACATCACTCGTCAGTGCCGGCAGGCGGGCACCCACATGCCGAAAAAGTCCCTTTTCCCCGGCGCCGACCCGCCGGCTGCGACTATCGCCAGAAGACCGCCACGGCGGCGTTGACCAGGGTCAATCCCACGATGGCGAGGAAGTGCCCCCGGTTGACCTCGTCCCGCTTGCGGGAGAAGAAGACCATGACGAAGATCAGCAGGGCGAGCACCAGCTTCGTCACAAGCTTCGCGGGTGCCGGCTCGTCGCCGTCACGCAGCGGGGCGCTCAGGCCGATGCCGGTGAGTAGCTGGATCACCGAACCCCACAGCATGGCGGCGTTGACCCGGATCTTGCCGGTGAGGTATTGGGCGATCGCGCCACCGAGCAGCAGCGCGAACCCGATCAGGTGGACGTAGAGAAGGATGAGTCGAAGTGCTTCCACCCGACCCATCCTGCCCTATCAACGACCGTTTGTAGTAGAGGCATCCCGGTGCATCCGGGAGGCCACCAGCACCAGCGCCAGCCCGACCACCGAGTAGCCGGCCAGCACGGCAATCGGGCGACCGGCGCCGGCGCCGTCGAAGAACGCCACCGAGCGCAGCAGCGTGCCACCGGCACCTACCGGCAGCCACTGGCCGAGCGCACCCCACGGCTGCGGCAGCAGTTCCGGCGCGGCGCCGACCGCGGAGAGCGGATTGCCGAGCAGGAAGACCAGCAGCGCGCCCAGCCCGATGCCGGGTCGCCCGAGGAGGGCACCGAGTCCGGTCACGACGGCCGACGCGGCCAGGGCGAACAGGCCGATGGCGGCACCCTCGGCGAGCCAGTTCCCGGCGATGACGCCCAGCCAGCCGTGCAGGACGGTGACGCCGACCAGGCCCGCCAGCAGGCCGGTCGCCACCAGCCCGACCAGCCGTGCCAGGCCGCCGGCGACCAGCAGGACCAGCAGCGCACCGGCGAGCAGGCTGGTCATCGCCAGCGGCAGGAAGCCGGCGGCGAACCCGGCACCCCGGGGATCGTCGGTGGTGGTCGGCACCACCTCGACCACGGTGACCGGACGCCCTTCACCCACCTGGCCGACCGCCTCCGTCAGCAGCGCGGCAACCGTGGGACTGGCGGCCGACGCGGTGTGCAGGGCGAGGCCGTCGGTTCCGATCACGAACGCGCCGTAGACCTCCCGGTCCCGTAGCGCCCGGTCGGCCGCCGCCGCGTCCGGAAGCGTGGTCAGCGAGAAGGCGCCGGGACGCGCGGCCGCGAGCCGCCCGGCCAGCTCGGCCACGGCCGGCGCCGGGCCGGCGACGGCGACCGGCAGGTCGCGCGGGGCCAGGTTCGCCGCCGGAGCCGCGAACAGGGGTACGAGCAGCGCCTGCGCCATGACCGCGAGTGCGGCGACGAGGACGGCGAGCAGCAGGGGTGACCGGTTCCGGGTGGGCATGGCTCCACTCTCCTAAAACGAACACTCGTTCTTTTATGAAGCCAGACTCCGCTCGCTCATCGACTCCTGTCAAGAACGAACGCTCGTTCTACGATGTAACCCGTGCCACGTGTCTCGGAGGAACACCTCGCCGCCCGCCGCCGCCAGATCGTCGACGCGGCCCGCCGCTGCTTCCTGCGGGAGGGTTTCCACCGCACGACGATGCAGGACGTGATCGCCGAGGCAGGGCTCTCGGTCGGCGCGGTCTACCGTTACTTCCCCAGCAAGGCGTCCCTGATCAGCGCCATCGCCGAGGAGACCATCGGCGGCGCCGAGCAGGTCCTCGACGAGTTGGCCCGGCAGGATCCGCCGCTACCCCTGGACAAGGCGCTGGAGTACGCGCTGGCGTACATGGCGGAGCAGGCCGGCGACGAGGGGGTGCTGCGCATCGCGATCCAGGTGTGGGGAGAGGCGCAACGGGACCCGGCACTTGGCGAGTTCGCGGCGAGCAGGTACACCAAACTTCGCGGTTACTTCGAGGTGCTGGCCAGCAGGGCCCAGGAAGCCGGCGAGCTGCCCGCCGACGCCGACCCGGCGGCCGTGGCCGCTGCCCTGTTCGGCCTCTTGCCGGGCTGGTTCCTGCAACGCATCATCACCGGCGGCCCGGACGTGGCGACCTATCTCTCCGGCGTCCGCGTCCTGTTCGGCCGGCAGCGCTGACCACCACCGTCGGGGCGGGTGGGCGTGGTCGACACGCCCACCCGCTGACAGCGCCCACCCGCGCCCCGCCCGGTCAGCCCTTCGTGCCGCCGGCGGTCAGGCCGGAGACCAGATGCTTCTGGGCGAAGAAGAAGACCAGCCCGGCCGGCACGGTGACCAGCACGGCAGCGGCGGTCAGGTACTCCCACTGCGGGTTGAACTGCGGCACGAACTGCTGCAGCCCGTACGCGAGGGTGAACTTGTTGTCGGTCTGGATGAACGCCGACGCGTACGCCACCTCGCCCCACGCGGTGAGGAAGGTGTAGAAGGCGGTGACCGCCACGGCCGGGCGGGCCAGCGGCAGCACCACCCGCCAGAAGGTGGCGAACGGGCCGCACCCGTCCAGCGCCGCCGCCTCGTCCAGGGAGGTCGGGATGGAGTCGAAGTAGCCCTTCAACATCCAGGCGCAGAACGGCACCGCGATGGTCAGGTACGCGATGATCAGCGCGGGCATCGTGTTGATCAGCCCCACCCGGGCCATGATCGTGTAGATCGGCACGATCAGGATGGCCACCGGGAACATCTGGGTGACCAGGAAGACCATCATCAGCGGCCGGCGGCCCGGGAAGTTGAACCGGGACACCGCGTACCCGGTGGTGGCCGACAGGAAGATGCCGATACCCATGGTGAAGGCCGCGACGATCACCGAGTTCAGGAACCATCTGGGGAAGTTCGTCTCGGTCAACACGTAGCCGTAGTTGGCGAGCGTGGTGTCCCGGAACAGGGTCAGCTCGCTGCTCTGGATCGCGTACCCGGGCTTCAGCGAAGAGAGCAGCACCCAGACGATCGGGCCGATCGCGATCACCGAGGCCACCAGCAGCGTGCCGTGCAGCAGGACGGACCGCGCCGGGCTGCGCCGGCTACGCGCGGGCCGCTTCACCCGACTCATCACCACACCTCGCCTTGCTTGCGTAGCGCTCGGCGGTAGAACACCGAGAACACCAGCAGGATGGACAGGATCAGTACGCCGTAGGTCGAGGCCAGCGAGTAGTTGCGGATGCCCTCGAAGGCGGCCCGGTAGGCACCGGTCACCAGGATCTCGCTCTGCCCGGCCGGCTGTCCCTCGGTCACCAGGAAGATGATCGGGAACATGTTGAACGTCCAGATGGTGCCGAGCAGGATCACCGTCATGCTGACCGGCCGCAGGCCGGGCAGGGTGATGTTCCTGAACCGCTGCCAGGCGGAGGCACCGTCGATCTCGGCCGCCTCGTACAGCTCCGACGGGATGGTCTGCATGCCACCGAGCAGCGCCACCATCATGAACGGCACGCCGAGCCAGATGTTGGTGACGATGGCGGTGAGCAGCGCCGTCCACCGGTCGGCGAACCACGAGACCGGGTCGATGCCGACCGCGGAGAGCAGCGCGTTGGCCAGGCCGAAGCGCTCGTTGAAGATGAACTTCCAGGCGAACGCGCTGACGAAGGCGGGCACCGCCCAGGGCAGTACGAGCAGCACCCGGTAGAGGCTCCGGAACCGCATCGGGCGGTTGAGCATGGTGGCCAGGCCGAGGCCGAGGCCGAAGTGGAAGGCCACACAGACGAAGGTCCAGATCAGCGTGGTGCCGGTCCACTGCCAGAACTCACCGACCTCACCGGTGAGCACCCGGACGTAGTTGTCGAGGCCGACGAACTCCCACCGGTTGGGGTTCTCGGCACAGACCTCACTGCCGGTGATCGACTTGGTGCAGATCTCGGCGACCTGGTTCGCCTCGTTCAGGTTGGTGAAGGAGAGCCAGATCCCGCGGAACAGCGGGTAGAAGATCAGAACTGCCAGGACGATGACGACGGGCAGCACCATCGCCCAGGCGTACCAGTGCTTGTCCCAGCTGCGGCGCAGCCGGGACGGACGAGCGGATCGGCCGGACGGCGTCGCAGGAGGCGCCGGTTCGGCTGTCACGGTGGTCATCAGCTGCGCTCCATGATGGGAGGCCCGGCAGGGCCCCGCGACCGGGGACGGTCACGCGACCCTGCCGGGTGCCGAGAGGTCACCGGCTGAGCGCCGGCGGTGAGGTCAGTTCTCGTAGGAGGGGACGACCTCGGCCTTGTACTTCTTGGCGACGGTGTCCAGCGCGGCCTTCGGGTCCTTGTTCTGGATCAGAACCTCGGTGGCCATCTGGTCCAGCGGGCCGAAGAACTGACCGGCCTCGGGGATCCACGGGCGACCCACACCAGCCTCGACGACCGGCTGGAACGCGGCGACGACGGGGTTGTTCTTGACGGCGTCGAGCTCGTACGCCGAGGTGCGGGTCGGCAGCAGGCCAAGCTTCTCCGACAGGAACGCCTGCGACTCGGCGGAGCTCATGAACTTGACGAACGCGACGGCGGCGTCGACCTTCTCCTGCGGCATGCCGGACCAGATCACGTAGTTGTGGCCGCCGACCGGGCCACCGGCCTTCGCCGAGCCACCCGGCACCGGTGCGATGCCCAGGTTCTCCAGGCCGCCGAAGCCCGGCGCCTGCTGGACGTTGTTGACCTCCCACGGACCGTTGATGATCATGGCGACCTTCTTCTCCTTGAAGAGGGTCATCATGGTGCCGTAGGCGTCGTTGGCGGACGGCTTGACCGCCGCACCGCTGTCGATCAGGTCCTTGGCGATCGCCAGCCCGGCCGCGTTCTGCTCCGAGTCGATGACGATCTTCTTGCTCGCGGTGTCGACCAGATCGCCGCCCTCGCCGTACATGAAGGGCAGCAGGAAGTAGCCGGCCGGGTTGATGTAGACGCCCTCGGCGTCGGTCTTCTCCTGGACGGTCTGCGCCGCGGTCTTCAGCTCGGCCCAGGTCTTCGGGGGCGCGCTGATGCCGGCCTCGCTCAGCAGCTCCTTGTTGTACATCAGCGCGAGGCTGTCGGTGACCTGGGGAACGCCGTAGGTCTTGCCGTCGAACTTGTTGGACGCGAGCGGCGTCTCCAGGAAGTCCGACTCGTCGGCGAGCAGCTCGGAGCCGTCCAGCGCGTACAGGTAGCCCAGCGAGGCGAACTCGGGCACCCAGGCGACCTCGGCCCGCAGGATGTCCGGTGCGCCGGAATTCGCCTGTGCGGCGGTCTTGAACTTGTTCTGCGCCTCACCGAACGGAACCGACTGGTAGTTGACCTTGACGTTCGGGTAGGTCTGGTTGAACTTGGCGATCAGCTCCTGGAACGCCGGACCCTCGTTCTTCGGATCCGACGTGTCCCACCAGGTCAGTTCTGCGGTGAGGGAAGCGGGGTCGACCGCCGGCTGCTCCTCGGCCGCCTGGTCGTCCTCCCCGCCGCACGCGGCGACGGAAAGGGCGAGAGTGGCAGCGGCGAGTACGGCGATCCCCCTGGCTGTGCGGCGCATGTTCGCTCCTAAATTGCCTGCCGGGTAACGGCGGGGACAGTAGCAAGAACTTTCGAAACTAGAAACCCCTTGCGAACGCCCCGGCAACAACCGTGCTCCATCCGCAACGTCGACCGTCGACAAGTGGCGCTATCTGGGCGTTTTGCCCCCGACTGGGGTGACCGAACTCCTAACCAGCGTCACCGTACGCACATCTCAGGACCACTCATCGTCCCGACGAGGTCGGCTCTGGCCAGGCGTCGTGGGAACGCTCCCGACGACCGCTGCTCGATTCTGCAAGTTCTTGCCGGCTAATGCGCAAGAACTTGGCGGTGAGCTACAGTGCCGCCATGCGCGCTCGCCTGTCCGACATCGCCCAGCAGGCCGACGTCAGCGAGGCCACGGTGTCGCGGGTGCTCAACGACCGCCCCGGCGTGGCACCCGAGACTCGGCAGGCCGTCCTGACCGCTCTCGACGTGCTCGGGTACGAGCGCCCCGCGCGGCTGCGCAAGCGCAGCGCCGGACTGGTCGGCCTGGTGGTCCCGGAGCTGGACAATCCGATCTTCCCGGCGTTCGCCCAGATCATCGAGTCGGCCCTGGCTCCCACCGGCTACACCCCGGTGCTGTGCACCCAGACCCCCGGCGGCGTACGCGAGGACGAGTACGTCGAGATGCTGCTGGACCGGCAGGTCTCCGGCATCGTCTTCGTCTCCGGCCTGCACGCCGACACCGCCGCCGACCACGACCGGTACCGCACCCTGCTCGCCCGCCCGTTACCGATCGTGATGATCAACGGATACGCGCCGGGCATCCCGGCGCCCTTCGTCTCCTGTGACGATCGGGAGGCCGCCGAGCTGGCCGTGGCCCACCTGGTGGCCCTGGGTCACCGGCGGATCGGCCTGATCACCGGCCCGGACCGCTTCGTGCCGGTGCAGCGCAAGGTCAGTGGCTACAAGGCGGCGATGGAGCGCCTCGCCGGCGTCGACGCCGGCGAGTTGGCCGAGCTGACCGAGCTGTCGCTGTTCGGCGTCGAGGGCGGCGAGGCGGCGGCGGGTCGGCTGATCGAGCGCGGCGCCACCGGGATCGTCTGCGGCTCGGACCTGATGGCGCTCGGCGCCATCCGGGCCGCCCGGCAGCGGGGCATGTCCGTACCCGAGGACCTCTCGGTGGTCGGCTACGACGACTCGCCGCTGATGGCCTTCACCGATCCGCCGCTCACCACCATGCGCCAACCGGTGGCCGCGATGGCGGTCGCGGCGGTCCGGGCACTGGTCGACGAGATCAACGGACACGGCGCCCCGCACTCGGAGTACCTGTTCCGGCCGGAGTTGGTGGTGCGCGGGTCGACCGCCGTGGCGCGGCAGGACGACACGTCCGCACCGAGCGGCCCGCGGCAGCGACCGGCACCCTCCGCGCTCGCGGTTCCGGCGTGAGCGGTCCGGCGTGACGTAGCTCGCGCCTGAGGTGCGACCAGCCCTTCTTGCGCAAGAAATGCTTGACTCTTGCAGAGTCGGCGCGGCATTCTGCTCTGACACCCGTGCGCCCCCACCTAGCCAACGCCGGGTAGCCGCCGTACCGCGCCACAGAACGGGGAACACCCGATGACCGTCAGCATCCCGTCGCCGCTGACCTCCGACCTCGACTGGTGGCGATCAGCCGTCGTCTACCAGGTCTACGTCCGCAGCTTCGCCGACTCCGACGGCGACGGCGTCGGTGACCTCCAGGGCATCCGGGAGCGCCTGCCCTACCTGCGCGAGCTGGGGGTCGACGCGCTCTGGCTGACCCCGTTCTACACCTCGCCCATGGTCGACGGCGGCTACGACGTCGCCGACTACCGCGACGTCGACCCGATGTTCGGCAACCTCGCCGACTTCGAGGCGATGATCACCGACGCCCACGCGCTCGGCCTGCGGATCATCGTCGACATCGTGCCGAACCACACCTCCGACAAGCACCCCTGGTTCACCGCGGCGCTGGCCGCCGCCCCCGGCTCACCCGAACGGGCGCGCTACCTCTTCGCCGACGGCAAGGGCGACGACGGCGCGCAGCCGCCGAACGACTGGGAGAGCATCTTCGGCGGCCCGGCCTGGACCCGGGTCCCCGACGGCCAGTGGTACCTGCACCTGTTCGACCCCGCCCAGCCCGACCTGAACTGGCGGCACCCCGAGGTACGCAGCGAGTTCGAGGACATCCTCCGCTTCTGGCTGGACCGTGGCGTCGACGGATTCCGGATCGACGTGGCCCACGGCATGATCAAGGCCGCCGGGCTGCCGGACGTCGGTTTCAACTCGATGACCACCGGCCGGCGCCAGTCCGAGCTGCTCGGCAAGGGCCGGCTGCCCTACTTCGACCAGGACGAGGTGCACGACATCTACCGCGCCTGGCGGCCCATCCTGGACAGCTACCCGGGCGGTCGGATGGCCGTCGCCGAGGCGTGGGCCGAGACACCGCAGCGGCTGGCCCGCTACATCGGCCCGGACGAACTGCACCAGGCGTTCAGCTTCGACTTCCTCGACGCCACCTGGTCGGCCGACTCGTTCCGCAAGGTGATCGACACCGCGCTGGCCGAGTCCACGATCGTCGGCGCGCCGACCACCTGGGTGCTGTCCAACCACGACCGGCAGCGGCACGTCACCCGCTACGGCGACGGCGAGGTGGGGCTGCGTCGGGCCCGGGCCGCCGCGCTGCTGATGCTCGCCCTGCCCGGCTGCGCCTACCTGTACCAGGGTGAGGAACTGGGCCTGCCCGAGGTGCTCGACCTGCCCGACGAGCTGCGTCAAGATCCGGCCTTCCTGCGCACCGGCGAGAGCCGGGACGGCTGCCGGGTGCCGATCCCGTGGAGCGGCGAGCTGGCGCCGTACGGCTTCGGACCGGCCGGCAGCGAGCTGAGCTGGTTGCCGGCCCCGACGACCTGGCGGGCCCTCTCGGTGGCCGCACAGACCGGCACCCCCGGCTCCACCCTGGAGCTGTACCGGGCGGCGCTGCGGATCCGCCACACCCATCCGGCGCTGGCCGGCCTCGGCGGCATCACCTGGCTGGAGACCGGCCCGGGAGTGCTCGCCTTCCAGCGCGAGGCCGGTGACACCGTGCTGACCTGCGTGGTGAACATCAGCGACGCACCGGTGGTGATCGACGGGTACGGCACGCCGCTGGTCGCCAGCAGCACCCTCACCGAACGCGACGGCGGCCACCTGCTGCCGGTCGACGCGGCGGTCTGGTTCGAGCGGCACCTGAACGGGTAGCCCGCCATCGACTCGGCCGTCCGGCGTGCGACGCGCCGCCGGGCGGCTGGGCACGACCCCTTGTGGTGGGGGGTGCGACGGTGCCGGCGCAGCCGGGGTGATCCCCCGGGGCGCCGGCACCCGGTCTTTCTCGGCCGTCGGCGGGTTCGGTCAACCGCCGGTGAGCTGCGCGGCGATCCGGGCGAACCCGGCACGCAGCTCGGCCACGTCCGGCGCCGGCAGCGGGCCCGCCGCCCGGTCGTGCTCGGCCGCCTCCAGTTCCTCCTCGTCGATGGTGTCCTCGTAGTCGCCGTAGAGGTCGGCCTGGTCCACCCGGGCCACCTCGTCCTGCGCGGCGAGCTGCGCGGCGGCGATCTCCCCCCGGATCTGCTCCACCGACACCGCTGGCACCAGCGGTTCCACCACCGCCATCAGCTGTTCCTCGGCCACCACCGCCTCGGCCAACGCCAACGCGTGCGGTCGCTCGTACGGGCCGCACACCACCGGCTCCCACTCGTCGGCGTCACCGAGCGGAGCGAACGTGATGATCCACGGCAGCTCCAGCATCGGCGAATCGGCCGGCAGGTCCAACGTCACGAGTGCCCCCACGCGCCCATCATCGTCGGTGTTCCGGCAGGTGGGGGTGAGTTCGGCGGAAGGTACGACCGCCGGGAGCAGCGACTCAACCCGCCCCGCCCGGTGTACCGGGATCGGAGTCCACGTCCAGGTCGACAGGTGGGCGCCGGCCGGCCAGGTCCACCGTCCGTCCGCGCCGGCTCGTCGCCGCCAGCGCCGCGCCGAAGAGCACCAGCTGGTTGAGCAGGTAGAGGTAGACCAGCAGCCCGACGGCGGTGGCGACCACCGTGTACGCCGGGTTGTGTTCGACCCGCCCCACCCAGAACCGGCCGACGGTGTTGAGCAGGGTGATGCCGACCGCGACGATCAGCACCACCGGCCGCAACCGGGACCGACTCATCCGCACCCGAGGCACGGCGACCAGCAGCAGCGTGGCCAGTACCGCGTTGACCAGCACGCTGAGCAGCGCGCTGACCGTGGTGAGCGCGAACGAGCCGGTGCTGCGCAGCAGGAACCGCAGCAGCGTCTCCAGCGCGTCCACGGCCGCCACCGAGAGGCCGAGGAGCACGAAGACGACCACCAGCACACCCAGGTCGACCAGGCGGCGCACCACCAGGTTGCCCGGATGCTGGTTGAGCCCGTGGATCAGCCGCTGCGAGGAACGGATCGCCTCCACCCACCCGATCCCGGTCAACACCAGGATCAGCAGACCGACCACTCCGGCGGTGCCGCTGCTGTCGGCCACCTGGGCGGGATCGAGAAACGGCAGGTTCTCGCCGAGGAACTCCTCCGCCGCCGCGCTCACCTCGTCGTTGTCCTCCAGGATCGCGCCGAAGATCGCGTACGCGACCAGGGCCAGCGCGAAGACCGCGAAGAAGCCGTAGTAGGCGATGGCGGCGGCCAGCCGGCCGCCCTGGAGATCGGTGTAGAGCACCCCGGCACGCCACAGGTGACCGAAGGCCGGGGAGCGGCGGCGCGCGGCGGTCAGCCGGCGGTCGACGGCCGCCTCGACCCGACCCAGAACGTTCACGTCGTCATCCTCACCGATCCGTCGTCGCCGTGTCAGAGGTACCCGACGTGCCGGCCGGGGCGGTCAGCCACCCAGTCGGAAGTCCCGGCGTGGCTGCCACCGCGCCTGCCCGCTGTGCGAGAAGAGCGTGAAGTGGTCCACCTCGAACATCGCGGAGAAGTCCGCCAGGTCCTCGTACGCCTTGTCCAGCGCCTCCGGCGCGACGTCCTGGGCGACCGTCACGTGCGGATGGTAGGGAAAACGAAGCTCCCGGCGTAGCTGCGGGGCGGCATTGATCGCGGCGGCGAGCAGTTCGCACTCGCTGATGCCGGCGGCGACCGCGACGAAGACCACCTGGGTCACCGGCCGGAAGGTGCCCGTACCGCGCAGGTGCAGACTGAACGGCAGGTGGGCGGCGGCGACCCGGGCCAGGTGCCGCTCCACCGCCGGCAACGCGGTCACCGGAATCTCCGTCGGCCCGAGCAGGGTGACGTGCGCCGGCACCGCGTTCGGGTCACCGGCCGCCAGCCGCCGCCTTGTCAGCAGGCCGCCCCACGGCTCCGGGATGTCGACCGCGATGCCGATCTGGACACTGTCGCCGACCGCCGGCGCTCCGGTCCCCTGATCCACGCTGCACGCCACCCCTCCGGCCATCGGCCCCTGCCCGCACCGCCGCCCTCGCCCGGGCGGTCACTCACCGCGTACCGGAGGGAAGAAACCCACCCGCTCGTACGCGGTACGCAACGTCGGCGCCGCCACCGCACGGGCCTTCTCCGCGCCGGCGGCGAGGAGCTTGTCCAACTGGGCGGGGTCGTCGAGATACGAACGGGTGCGCTCCTGGATGGGGCTGACGAACTCCCGGACCACCTCGGCGAGGTCCTTCTTCAAGTCCCCGTATCCCTTACCGTCGTAGGCCGCGACCAGGTCGTCGACGCTGCGACCACTCAACGCCGAGAAGATGGTGAGCAGGTTGGAGATCCCCGGTTTGGTCGTCTCGTCGAAGACGATCTCCCGGCCGGTGTCGGTCACCGCCGACCGGATCTTCTTCGCCGAACGCGCCGGATCCTCGAGCAGGTCGACGATGCCGCCCGGCGACGAGGACGACTTCGACATCTTGGCCGTCGGGTCCTGCAGGTCGGTGATCTTCGCGGTGGCCTTGACGATGTGCGGCGCCGGGACCGTGAAGGTCCGGCCGAACAGCGAGTTGAACCGCTGCGCCAGGTCCCGGGAGAGCTCCAGGTGCTGGCGCTGGTCCTCACCGACCGGTACGGCGTTGGCCTGGTAGAGCAGGATGTCGGCGGCCTGCAGGATCGGATAGGTGAACAGGCCGACGCTGGACCGCTCGTTGCCCTGCTTCTGCGACTTGTCCTTGAACTGGGTCATCCGGCTGGCCTCGCCGAACCCGGTGAGGCAACCGAGCACCCACGCCAACTGGGCGTGCTCGGGCACCTGGGACTGCACGAACAGGGTGCAGCGTTCCGGGTCCAGACCGACCGCGAGCAACTGCGCGGCGGCCACCCGGGAACGCTGGTGCAGCACCTTCGGGTCGTGCCCGGCGGTGATGGCGTGCAGGTCGACCACGCAGTAGAACGCGTCGTGCGACTCCTGCAACGCCACCCAGTGCCGCACCGCGCCGAGATAGTTGCCGAGGTGGAACGAGTCGGCGGTCGGCTGGATGCCGGAGAAGACGCGGGGGCGGACGGGAACGTCGGACATGCCGGCAATTCTGTCAGCTAGCCCGGCGTACGTCATGACGGGCCGGCGGGTCGGGCCGGGTCGGCGGCCGAGAGCACCTCGCGCCGCTGCTCGGGCAGGCGCGCGGCGGTGACCGCCAGCCGGGCCACCCGCCGACCTTCCAGGGTCAGCACCCGCAGCAGCCAACCACCGCCCGGCGTCCCCGGCGATTCGGCGGGGACCGGCACCTCGTCGCCCGGCCCCGGCAGCCGCCCCAGCGCGGCCATCACGAACCCGCCCACCGTCTCGTACGGACCCGGCGGCAGCGACACACCGGTGCGTTCGGCGAAGTCGGCCAGATTGAGTCGACCGTCCACCATCGCCGGCAGCCCGGTGCACCCGGCCTCGGGGGTGTCCGCGTACTCGTCGTGGATCTCCCCGACCAGTTCCTCGATCAGGTCCTCGCAGGTGACGATGCCGGCGGTGCCCCCGTACTCGTCGACCACCACCGCCAGGTGATGCCCCTCCCGTCGCATCTCCGTCAACGCGGCGAGCACCCGTTTACTGGCCGGCAGCCGCTTGACCTCCCGGGCCAGCTGACCGACCGTGGTCCCCGGTTCCCGGTCCGGGCCGAGCAGCAGGTCACGCAGGTGCACGACGCCGACCACGTCGTCATGGGTGCCGTCCACCACCGGATAGCGGGTGTGCGGACCGGCCCGTACCAGCGGTTCCGCCTCGACCACCGGCAGCGTCGCGGAGAGGAACACCACCTCGGTGCGGGGCATCATCACCTCACGCACCAGGCTGGCACCGGCCACCAGCACGTCGTCGATGATGCGCCGCTCCACGGGATCGAGGACCGTGTTGACCGCGACCAGATCCCGCAGTTCCGCCTCACTTATCCGCTCCCGGCCGGCGGTCGGGCCGGCACCCAGCAGATCGGTGACGAGCCGCAGGGCACCGTCGGCGGCCCGGACCACGACCCGGGCGACCGCGCGAGCCAACGGACCTGGCTGGCGGCGGTGCAGGTCGTGGCCACGCCGTCGGGGTATGCGCCGACGCGAGGCCCGCATGGGAGTGATGGTAACCAGCCCAGGGCCGTAGGGTGACCACCACGAGGCCGCGACCGTGCCGGCCAGGCGGGAGGAACCGACGTGAAACTGCTCGTCACCGGCGGGGCCGGCTTCATCGGCAGCGTGGTGACCCGGATGCTGCTCGACGCCGGACACGAGGTGGTCGTGCTCGACGATCTGCGCACCGGCCATCGGGGCGCCCTGGCTCCCGACGCCACCCACATCGAGGCCGGCATCCACGACGCGGGCAAGGTACTCACCCCGCAGGCCGGCTTCGACGGCGTACTGCACTTCGCCGCGCTGATCGCCGCCGGCGAGTCGATGGTCGCCCCCGAGCGGTACTGGCACAACAACACCGTCGGCACCCTGGCGCTCATCGACGCGGTGCGGACCGCCGGCGTACCACGGCTGGTGTTCTCCTCGACCGCCGCCGTCTACGGCAACCCCACCGAGCTGCCCATCCCGGAGACCGCCGTCAAGGCACCCACCAACACGTACGGGGCGACGAAGCTCGCCGCCGACATGATGCTCACCGCCGAGGCGATCGGGCACGGCCTGGCCGCCGTGTCGCTGCGCTACTTCAACGTCGCCGGTGCCCACCTCGACGGTGACGTCGTCCTCGGCGAACGGCACGACCCCGAGACCCACCTCATCCCGATCGCCCTGGAGGTGGCCGCCGGCCGGCGGGACAAGCTGCAACTCTTCGGCGACGACTACCCCACCGTCGACGGCACCTGCGTCCGCGACTACATCCACGTCTCCGACCTGGCCCGGGCCCACCTGCTCGCGCTGGACGCGGCCACCGGCGGCCAGCACCGCATCTACAACCTCGGCAACGGCAACGGCTTCACCAACCGGCAGGTGGTCGAGGTCGTCCGCGAGGTCACCGGGCACCCGGTGCCGGTCGAGGTGGCACCGCGCCGGGAGGGCGACCCGGCCGAGCTGGTCGCCTCCGCCGCCCTGGCCCGCGCCGAGCTGGGCTGGGAACCGCGCAAGCCCACCCTGCACGACATCGTGGCCGACGCCTGGGCCTTCTACCAGGCACAGGTCCTGGACCGCCGGTGAACAGTCGCTCCGACGCGGTGGCCGACCGCGCCACCAACTGCTTCCAGCACGCGTACGGCCAGGCGCCCGCCGGCCGCTGGGCGGCTCCCGGGCGGGTCAACCTGATCGGTGAGCACACCGACTACAACGACGGGTTCGTGCTGCCGTTCGCGCTGCCGCTGCGTACCGTCGTGGCGGCCACGCCGCAGCCGACCGGCAGCTGGACGGTCTGCTCCGAGCTGACCGGCGAAACGGTCAGCTTCGGCACCGACGAAGTGACCCACCCCGGTCGGGTGACCGGTTGGGCGGCGTACGTGGCCGGGGTGGTGTGGGCGCTGCGGGAGGCCGGCCACACCGTGCCCGGTGCCCGGCTGGCCGTCGCCTCGGACGTGCCGCTCGGCGCGGGACTCTCTTCCTCCGCCGCGCTGGAGGCCGCCGTGCTCACCGCCCTCGTCGACCTGGGCGGGCTGGACCTGCCGGCCGAAGGACAACCCCGGCTGGCCCAGCACGCCGAGAACCGGTACGTCGGCGCGCCCACCGGCATCATGGACCAGTCCGCGGTGATCCGCTGCCGCGCCGGACACGCCCTCTTCCTCGACTGCCGCACGGAGCGGGTCGAACACATCCCGTTCGACCTCGACGGCGCCGACCTCGCGGTGCTGGTGATCGACAGTCGCGCCCCGCACCGGCATGCCGACGGCGAGTACGCGGCTCGCCGCGCCAGCTGTGAGAAGGCGGCCGACCTGCTCGGCGTGCCCGCCCTGCGTGACGTGCCGTCCGCCGGTCTCGACGAGACGCTGGCCCGGCTGCCCGACGACGAGACCCGCCGCCGGGTCCGCCACGTGGTCACCGAGGACCAGCGGGTGCTCGACACCGTCGCGCTGCTGCGCGCCGGGCAGGTCCGGCGGATCGGGCCGCTGCTCACCGCCTCGCACGCCTCCATGCGTGACGACTTCGCCATCACCGTCCCCGAGGTGGATCTCGCGGTCGAGGCCGCGCTGACCGCCGGGGCGCTCGGTGCGCGGATGACCGGTGGCGGCTTCGGCGGCTGCGTGCTGGCCCTGGTCGAGGCGGACCAGTCCGACCGGGTGGGGGCGGCCGTCACCGCCGCCTACGCCGACCGCGCCTTCACTCCACCCACCCTCACCACCGCCACCCCCGCCCCAGGCGCCGCCCGCCTGGACTGACCCCACACCGTCGATCAAAAAGTTCTGGTCGGGACCGCGGTGGGTCCCGACCAGAACTCTTTGTCCAACCAGCGGTACGGGTGAGGTCAGGGGGTTTCGACGATCATGCCGGCGCCGACCGTACGGTTGGTGGCCTCGTCGATGATGATGAACCCGCCGGTGGTGCGGTTGCGGCGGTACTCGTCGGCCAGCAGCGGAATGGTGGTCCGCAGCCGGACCCGACCGATCTCGTTGAGCCGCAGCTCGGTCGCCGACTCGTCGCGATGCAGGGAGTTGATGTCGAGGCGGTAGTGCAGGCCCCGGACGATGGCCCGCGCCGCACGGGTCGTGTGCTTGATCGAGTACTTGCCGCCGACCTGCAACGGACGGGTCTCGTCCATCCAGCAGATCATCGCCTCGATGTCCTGGGCCACCGCTGGCGCGTTGTTCGGCCGGCAGATCATGTCACCACGCGAGATGTCGATCTCGTTTTCCAGGCGTACCGTCACCGACATCGGCGGAAACGCCTCCGCGACCGGCCCGTCGGCGGTCTCCACCGCGGCGATCCGGCTGGTGAAGCCCGAGGGCAGCACCATCACCTCGTCACCCGGCTTGAGCACCCCCGAGGCCACCTGGCCGGCGTAGCCCCGGTAGTCGGTCACCGTGGTCGACTGGGGACGGATCACGTACTGCACCGGGAAGCGGACGTCGACCAGGTTACGGTCGCTGGCGATGTGCACCCGCTCCAGGTGGTGCAGCAACGCCGGGCCCTCGTACCAGGGCATGTTCTCCGAACGGCTGACGATGTTGTCGCCCCGCAACGCGGAGATCGGCACCACCGTCAGATCCGGCACGTCCAGCTTCGCGGCGAACGCGGTGAACTCGTCGGCGATCCGCTCGAAGACCTCCTGCGAGAAGTCGACCAGATCCATCTTGTTGACGCAGAGCACCAGGTGCGGCACCCGCAACAGCGAGCAGAGGAAGGCATGCCGGCGGGACTGCTCGACCAGACCCTTGCGGGCGTCCACCAGGATCAGCGCCAGGTCAGCGGTGGAGGCCCCGGTGACCATGTTCCGGGTGTACTGGATGTGGCCCGGGGTGTCGGCGATGATGAACTTGCGCCGGGGCGTGGCGAAGTAGCGGTACGCCACGTCGATCGTGATGCCCTGCTCCCGCTCCGCCCGCAACCCGTCGGTGAGCAGCGCCAGGTTCGTGTACTCGTCACCGCGGGCCGCGCTGACCGCCTCCACCGCCGCCAACTGGTCGGTGAACAGCGACTTCGTGTCGTAGAGCAGCCGACCGATCAGGGTCGACTTGCCGTCATCGACACTCCCGGCCGTGGCGAAACGCAACAGGTCCATCGGCCGGCCCTCGGCGACCGCGGCGGTCGCCAGAGTCTCGGTGCTCATCAGAAGTAGCCCTCCCGCTTGCGGTCCTCCATCGCGGCCTCACTGACCCGGTCGTCGCCCCGGGTCGCGCCACGCTCGGTGATCCGGGTCGCGGCGACCTCGTCGATGACCTTCTCGACCGTGTCCGCGTCGGAACGCACCGCCGCCGTGCAGGAGGCGTCGCCGACCGTGCGGTACCGCACCCGGGCCTTGAACCGCTCCTCACCCGCCCGCGCCGGCAGGAACTCGTTCACCGCGTAGAGCATCCCGTCCCGCTCGACCACCTCACGGTCGTGCGCGTAGTAGATCGACGGCAACTCGATCCGCTCCCGGGCGATGTAGTGCCACACGTCCAACTCGGTCCAGTTGGACAACGGGAACACCCGGATCGACTCGCCCGGATGATGCCGACCGTTGTAGAGCGCCCACAACTCCGGCCGCTGGTTCTTCGGATCCCACTGGCCGAACTCGTCCCGGAAGCTGAACATCCGTTCCTTCGCCCGAGCCTTCTCCTCGTCCCGCCGCGCCCCACCGAAGAGGGCGTTGAAACGGTGCTTCTCCACCGCCTCCAGCAGCACCGGCGTCTGGATCCGGTTACGCGTGCCGTCCGCCGGCTCCCGGACCAGACCGCTGGCCAGCGCCTCCGGCACGCTGGCCACCACCAGCTGCAGGCCCAGCTCGGCCACCCGCCGGTCGCGGTAGTCGAGCACCTCCGGGAAGTTGTGACCCGTGTCGACGTGCATCACCGGGAACGGAATGTGACCCGGTGCGAACGCCTTCTGCGCCAGCCGGAGCATGACGATCGAGTCCTTGCCACCGGAGAACAGCAGCACCGGCCGCTCCAACTCGGCGACCACCTCGCGCATCACGAAGATGCTCTCCGCCTCCAGCGCGTCGAGATGGGTGACCTGGTAGGCAGCACTGGTCATGACACCGGCTCGATTCGCTCGGTCATCCGCTTTCCAGACCTTTCCGGTCGGGGATGTCAGGAAGTAGCGACAGGCTACCCGCAATGCCGCTGCAACGCCGCAAGTAACCGGCTGGCGAGATCCTTGCGGCACACCAACAGGTCAGGCAGGCGCGGATCCGCCTCGTTGTATTTCAGCGCAGAACCATCGATCCGGGAAGCGTGCAGTCCGGTGGCCGTCGCCACAGCCACCGGCGCCGCCGAGTCCCACTCGTACTGCCCGCCGGCGTGGATGTACGCGTCCACCTCACCGGTGATCACCGCGGCGATCTTCGCCCCGGCCGAACCCATCGGCACCAACTGCGCCCCGACCTCCTCAGCGAGATCGGTCAGGAACACCGGCGGCCGGCTGCGACTCGCCGCCAACCGCAACCGCCCCGCGCCACCCACCGTCGCCGCCTCCGGCGTCATCGGCGGATAGGCCGGCGGCAGGTCCGTACCCAGCACCCGGTGCTGCGCCGGCAGCCCGACCGCACCGGCGACCAGACCGTGCGACGTGGCCGCGTTACGCGCCCAGAGCGCGACATGCACCGCCCAGTCCGCGCGCCCCTCCTCGCTGAACTCCCGGGTGCCGTCCAACGGGTCGATGATCCAGACCCGGTCGGCGGTCAACCGCGACACCGCACCGGCGTTGACCTCGGCCGCCCACGCCAGCCGGGAACCCTCGTCCTCCTCGGAGAGCACCGCGTCGCCCGGGCGCCACCTCGCCAGCTCGGTACGGATCAGGTCGTGCGAGACCTTGTCCCCCGCCGACTTCAACGCACCGGCATCGGCGAACCCCATCTCCGCCCGCAGGCCCAGCAGCGCCTGCCCGGCCCGATCCGCCAGCCAGCGCGCGAACGCCCCGTCGATCATCGGTGGACCGCTCATGCTTCCGCTCCCGTCGCCACGATCCGCGTACGCCGAGCGGCCGGCCCCGCCCCGACCGCCGAACCCGCACACTACCGGGCCACCGACGAACCCGACCGCCGCAGCCCGCCCCCGACGGGTGTGTCGACGTCACCGGCAGCACCGAGGCGAAGGTCAAACGGGGGCACTTCGGTACCCGCGCTAGGCCCCGTGGTAGAGGTTCTGGGTCGGCTCCACACCCCGGCTGACCACGGATTCCACCACGTCCGCGGCCCGATCCACCAGGAAGTCCAACTCCTTGCGTTCCACCGTGCCGAAATCCGACAGCACATAGTCCGCCGGATCCTGCCGCCCCGGCGGTCGACCGATCCCGAACCGCACCCGCACGTAGTCCTTCGTGCCGAACGACTTCGACATCGACCGCAGGCCGTTGTGCCCGCCCTCGCCGCCGCCGCACTTGACCCGCACCTGGCCGTAGCCGATGTCCAGCTCGTCGTGCACCGCGATCACCCGGCCCGGCGGCACCTTGTAGAACTGCGCCAGACTCACCACCGGCCCACCGGACAGATTCATGTAGGTCAGCGGCTTGGCCAACACCAGCTTCGGCCCGCCCAACCCCAGCCGACCCTCCGCGACCTCCGCCACCGCCCGCCGGTGCCGGCCGAACTTCGCGCCCAGCCGACCAGCCAACAGGTCGGCGACCATGAACCCGACGTTGTGCCGGTTGCCCGCGTACTCCCGGCCCGGGTTACCCAGACCCACCACGAGCCACGGCCCGGTCTCGTCCGTCACCGCCCGCCCCTCCCGCTCGTACCGGCGGTCAACCACCACCCGCGCCGCCGATCATCCGATACGCCGACAGGCGCCCCCGAAGAACCGGGGACGCCTGTCGCAAAACTGCGAGACTGTCAGGCCTCGGTACGACCCTCGGCGCCCGCCTCGCCCTCGGCGGCCGGCGCCTCGGCAGCACCCTCGGTGACCTCGCCGACCTCGGCCTCGGCCTCCTCGGTGGCCTCCTCGACCTCGGGCAGCGTCGACTCCAGCTGCTCGGCGGTCGGCGCGGCGGTGATCGAGGCGACCAGCATCTCCGGGTCGCCGGCCAGCTCCACACCCGCCGGCAACGTCACGTCAGCGGCGGTGACCTGGGAACCCGCCTCGGCGCCCTCGATCGAAGCCTCCAGGTGATCCGGCACCTTGGTCGCGTCGGCGGTCACCGAGAGGGTGTCGTGGTCGTGCACGATCAGCGTGTCGCGCGCGGCCTCACCCGTGAGCTGGACCGGGACGTCCACGGTGACCTTCTCGCCCCGCCGCACCAGCAGCAGGTCGACGTGCTCGAAGGTGTCCTTGATCGGATCCCGCTGGATCGCCTTCGGCAGCGCCAGCGCCTGCGTGCCGTCGCTGATGTCGAGCGCGAGGAGCTGGTTGGCCCCACCGTTACGGATTGCCGCCGCGAACTCGCGGGCCGGCAGCGCGATGTGCTTGGGCTTCTCGCCATGGCCGTACAGCACGGCGGGCACCTTGCCGGCCCGGCGGGTACGACGGGCACCACCCTTGCCGAACTCGGTGCGGGGCTCGGCGCTGATCTTTACCTCGGACACGGGGAAACTCCTGATGCTTCGCTGCGGCAGCTTGTCGTCTGGCGGTGCTGGGCGGGGGGCTCGCAGGGGCTCATGCGTCAGAAGACTGCCCGGAGCACCGCGTCGATCACGGTGCCTCCGTGCGGCGCTTCTCAGCGGCCCGCAGGGCACCCTCGCCGTGGCAACCGGACCAGTCTACCCGAGCGATTTCCCGGGTTTCCGGCAGTCCCCGTACCCGGCCGGACACCCCGCCCAGCCGACTCAGTCCCGCACCGCGCTCAGCTCAGCCCGCCGAAGAGAGTGGTCACCGAACCGTCGTCGAAGACCTCGCGGATGGCCCGGGCCAGCAGCGGCGCGATCGACAGCACGGTGAGCTTGTCGAGCTGCTTTTCGGGCGGCAACGGGAGCGTGTTGGTCACCACGACCTCGCTGATCGGGCTGTTCTTCAACCGCTCCGTCGCCGGATCGGACAGCAGCGCGTGGGTGGACGCCACGATCACGTCCGCCGCCCCCGACTCCTTCAGGATGTCCGCCGCGCGACAGATCGTGCCGCCCGTGTCGATCATGTCGTCGACGATCAGGCAGACCCGACCCTCGACCTCACCGACCACCCGGTTCGCCACCACCTGGTTCGGCTTCATCGGATCCCGGGTCTTGTGGATGAAGGCCAGCGGGCAACCACCCAGCCGGTCCGTCCACCGCTCGGCCACCCGTACCCGGCCCGAGTCCGGCGCGACGACGGTCATCGGGCGGCCTGCGTACTTGCGCTCCACGTACTCGGCCAGGATGTCCATCGCGAAGAGGTGGTCCACCGGGCCGTCGAAGAAACCCTGGATCTGCGCGGTGTGCAGGTCCACGGTGAGGATACGGTTCGCCCCGGCGGTCTTCAGCAGGTCGGCGACCAACCGCGCGGAGATCGGTTCCCGGCCGCGGTGCTTCTTGTCCTGCCGGGAGTACGGATAGAACGGCAGGACGACCGTGATCCGCTTGGCCGAACCACGCTTCAGCGCGTCGACCATGATCAAGGTCTCCATGACCCACGTGTTCACCCCGTGCGTGACCGACTGCACCACGAAGGCGTCCGAGCCACGTACCGAGTCCTTGAAGCGTACGAAGATCTCGCCGTTGGCGAACTCGTACGCGTCGGCCGGCGTCGGCGCGACGCCGAGCACCTCACCGATCTCCTTGGCCAACTCCGGAAAACCACGTCCGGAGAAGAGCATCAGGCTCTTGCGGTTTTCGGCGACGATGCTGCCCATGGGCCCGTCTGCTCCCGTATTCGGTCGGCGGTACCCGGCCTGCGGTGGTGGTCGGCCGGGGACTATTCGGTTGCAGTATCTCCCGGCTCGGGCGTACCGCCCACCGACTCGGCACCGCCGTGGATTGGCTCACCTTCACTTGCCGAGGACGGGCCGGCCGGAGGACCCTGCGTACCGCCCAGGGCACGCTCGGCCGCCTCGGCGGCGGCGGTACCGGCCCGACGCTTGAGTACCCAGCCCTCGATGTTGCGCTGCCGGGCCCGAGCCACACCCATCGCACCCGCCGGCACGTTCTCGATGATCACCGAACCGGCGGCGGTGTACGCCCCGTCACCCACCTCGACCGGCGCGACGAACATGTTGTCCGCGCCCGTCCGGGCATGACTGCCGATCACCGTGCGGTGCTTCCGCACCCCGTCGTAATTCACGAACACCGACGCCGCACCGATGTTGCTCTGCTCGCCGATCGTGGCGTCACCCACGTACGTCAGGTGCGGCACCTTCGAGCCGGCGCCGATCTCCGAGTTCTTCACCTCGACGAACGTGCCGACCTTCGCCCGCTCCGCCAGCCGGGCGTCCGGCCGCAGGTACGCGTACGGCCCGACGCTGGCGCCCGGCCCCACCTCCGCACCGACCGCGTGGCTGCGCACCACCGTCGCGCCGGGCCCCACCACCGTGTCGATCAACGTCACGTCCGGCCCGACCACCGCGTCGGCGCCCACCACCGAACCGCCCCGCAACTGGGTGTTCTGATCCACCACCGCGTCCCGGTCCAGGGCCACGGTCACGTCGATCCAGGTGGTCTCGGGGTCGAGCAGGCTGACGCCGGCCCGCATCCACCGCTCGTTGACCCGGTCACGCAGCAGCCGACGCAACGCCGCCAGCTCCACCCGGTCGTTGCAGCCAAGCGTCTCGGTGTGGTCGACGGCCAGGTGCACCCCCACCGGCTCGCCGGCGGACACCAGCATCTTGAAGACGTCGGTGAGGTACTCCTCGCCCTGGTCGTTGTCGGTCGACAGCTTGCCGAGCACGTCCCGCAACCGAGCCGCGTCGAACGCGTAGATGCCCGCGTTGATCTCCCGAAGCGCCAGCTGGGCGGCGCTCGCGTCACGCTGCTCGACGATCTGCTCCAGCCGGCCCGCGGCGTCCCGCACGATGCGTCCGAGCCCGGTCGGGTCCGGCACCTCCGCCGCGAGCACGGTCGCCGCGGCGCCCTCGCCCTCGTGCGCCGCCACCAGCTCACCGACCGTCTCCGGCCGCAGCAACGGCACGTCGCCGTTGAGCACCACCACCGTGCCGGTGACCTCCGGGGCGGCCTCCAGCGCGATCCGCACCGCGTGCCCGGTGCCGAGCTGTTCGGCCTGGTGAACCGCGGTGGCCTCGGGAGCGATCCCGGCGAGGTGGGCGCGGACCTGGTCGGCACCGTGCCCCACCACCACCAGGGTGCGCGCCGCGCCCAGCGGGTCGGCCGCGTTGAGGACGTGGCCCACCAGCGTCCGGCCGAGCAGTGGGTGCAGGACCTTGGGCAACGAGGACTTCATCCGCTTGCCCTCACCGGCGGCGAGCACGACGACGGTACGGGTGTGGGGCTCGGGCACGACGTGGCTCCCGTCGGAACGCGGACAGTCTCGCGGCCATGCTAACCAGACATCAGCCGCAGATCAGCGGAAGCTCCCGGGAGAGGATTCGAACCCCTATAATCAGGACCAAAACCTGACGTCCTGCCATTAGACGACCCGGGATGGGCTAAAGCGGACAAAACTCGCCACTAGCTGTACTCCACTACACCTTAGCGTTTCGTCGTTCCGATGCCATCGGCCACACCCTTCATGATCCCTTCGACCTTCCAGTACAACCGACGGGATCGCGGCACCTCGACACTCAGACAGCCGCGATAGGTCGTTCCCGTGTGGCGGCGAACGGTTGTCGGGCGATGCCGCTTCAACGTCGAGGGCTGGAACACCTCGGCCGGCACGCCGATCTGCCCAGCCCACCAGTTGACCGCCTCGGCAGCGTCGGCCGACTCGTGGATCGCGACCCGGTAACGCAGCGCTGCACGCCGCTCGCCCAACGCCTCCACGAACTCGATGAACAGGGCCACCAACGCTGGATCGCTGTTCACGAAACGGACCCGGCAGTCGTGTGGCCGCCAGGGCTTGGCCTTGGTGCCCTCAGCCCAGTAGAGGGCCGCCCCGACCAGTACGAGGTCGCGATAGCGAAGGCTCTTGACCCAGGCAGCTGCGGCGTCAACCGTCGCGACTCGCGCGGCATCACGGATCCGGCGATGCTCCTCCCACTGGGCGTCCGTCATCAACTTCGCGTGGGCACGCCGACGCTCCCGCACCTCCTCGGGGTCGCGCTCGAGCGGAATGTGCCGCACCCAGAGGTACGCCGTCGACCGGCTCACGCCGAGCCGTCGCGCGATCTCCGGCACCGGATGCCCCGTCGAGCGCAGCGCCACCGCCTCGGCGCGCAGGTCGTCCTTTGCCCGGGGGCGTCTGGTCCGGTCCGGCGCGGGGACGCCCCGCAGCAGCTCGTGGATGCGGTTCCGGCCGAGGCCCGTACGAGCGCGGATCTCGCGCACCGAGAGCTGCTCCTCGGTACGCAACCGGCGCACCTCGGTGGCGTCGAAAGCGGTCATGCGGTGCAGGTTAGGACACGCGTACGACACGTCGGGCATCCATTCAGGTCGCTGTCCGATGCGATCTTCCGGACCCTTAAGTTACGGTGACGTAGGCGTAGATTCGCGAACCGACCGTCCCCTGCGAGGTGCCATGTCCGCCACCGTGCTCGACCCGCAACCGGCCACTCCCAAGCCACTCACCCAGGGCACCCAGTCACGCGGCATCCTGATCGCGCTCTGGTCCTTCGTGGTGATCCCGTTCGCGGCGCTGATCGCCGCCGTGCCGGTGGCCTGGGGTGGCTGGCTCAGCTGGGTCGACGTGGGCATCGCCGCCTTCTGGTACGTGCTGTCGGGCCTGGGCATCACGGTCGGCTACCACCGTTACTTCACCCACGGATCGTTCAAGGCCAAGCGGTGGTTGCGCATCGCGATGGCCGCCTCGGGCTCCCTCGCCGTGCAGGGCGAGATCATCCAGTGGGTGGCCGATCACCGGCGGCACCACGCCTTCTCCGATCTGGAAGGGGACCCGCACTCGCCGTGGCGGTTCGGCACCACGGTGCGGGGTCTGACCAAGGGACTGTTCCACGCGCACATGGGCTGGCTGTTCGGCCGGGAACTGTCCAACCGGGAGCGCTTCGCGCCGGACCTGCTGGCCGACCGGGACATCCGGCGGATGGACCGGCTCTTCCCGGTGCTGGTTGTCGTCTCGGTGCTCGGGCCGGCGTTCATGGGCTGGCTGTTGACGTGGTCCTGGCAGGGCGCGTTGAGCGCACTGTTCTGGGCGGGACTGGTCCGCATCTCGTTGCTGCACCACGTCACCTGGTCGATCAACTCGGTGTGCCACGTGTACGGGGAGCGGCCGTTCATGATGCGTCACGGCGACCGGGCGGCGAACTTCTGGCCCTTGGCGTTGCTGTCCTTCGGCGAGAGCTGGCACAACCTGCACCACGCCGACCCGACGAGTGCCCGGCACGGGGTGCTGCGGGGGCAGATCGACATCTCGGCCCGGGTGATCTGGCTGTTCGAGAGGCTCGGCGCGGCGTGGGACGTGCGCTGGCCGAGGCCGGAACGGATCGCGGCGAAGCTGGCCAAGCCGGCAGCCCCGCGGTAACCGGGCGGCCAACCCGCAAGTTACCTGGCAGTATGTTCGGGTGACCGGGCGGAAGACAGGCAGCATCCCACGACAGGGCGTCACCGAGCGCCAGCGAGGTGACGAGATGGCCGAGACTCCCCGCGAGGAGGGTGGCAGGCGGCGGCGCGTGGTGCCGGCGCCGGGCAAGCCGCCGGCCCGGGTACGCATGTCCGCCGCTCAGCGCCGCGAGCAGTTGATCTCGATCGGTCGGCAGATCTTCGCCGAGCGCGGTTTCGACGCCACCTCGATCGAGGAGGTCGCGTCGCGGGCGAAGGTTTCCAAGCCGGTGGTCTACGAGCACTTCGGCGGCAAGGAAGGGCTCTACGCGGTGGTGGTGGACCGGGAGGTCCGGTCCCTGCTTGATCGGATCACCACGGCGTTGACCGCGGGTCATCCACGGGAGCTGCTGGAACAGGCCGCCCTGGCGCTGCTCGGCTACATCGAGGAGGAGACCAGCGGGTTCCGGGTGCTGGTGCGGGAGTCGCCGGTGCTCTCGGCGACCGGCAACTTCAGCAGCGTGATGAACGACGTGGCGCACCAGGTGGAGCACATCCTCGGCGCGGAGTTCTCCAGCCGAGGTTACGAACCGAAGTTGGCCGAGTTGTACGCGCAGGCGCTGGTGGGCATGGTCGCGTTGACCGGCCGCTGGTGGCTGGAGGTGCGTAAGCCGCGTAAGGAGACGGTAGCCGCGCACCTGGTGAACCTCTCCTGGAACGGGTTGTCGCACCTGGAGGCCAAGCCGGGGCTGATCACCGCAGCCGGACGCTGAGTGGCTCAGCGCCGGTGGATCTCGGCGACGGGGTGGTTCCGGCGGCTTCGCTCGGCCTCGGCGTCCTCGTGCGGACCGACTTTGTCATAGAGGCCGGTGCCGAGCAGGATCAGGCCGAAGAGCATTGAGACGATCACCGTGGACATGGAGAAGTTCAGGAAGTTGGCCTCGGTCTGCAGCACCGACATCATCAGGATGCTGGTGACCAGGAAGACCGCTCCGGCGGTGAGGTTCATGTAGTGGCCGAGGTTGGTTCGCCGGGACGCGCCGATGATGAGCACGATCCCGAAGCCGATGGAGGCCAGCGAGAAGGCCAGGTTGGTGCGGAGCCCGAGCGCCCAGTTGCCGTTCCGGCCGAACAGCGGGTCTCCCCAGGTGAGGGCGGTCCCCCAGACGCCGAAGATCAGGATGTAGAGCCCGACCAGACCGGACAGCGCCCGGTAGAACGGCCGCGCCGGGTGGTTCACCGGAAAGTGCGGCATCGACTCCTCCACGCAAAGCGGGACAACAAGAACATTGTCCCCCAGCCGCGCAGCCCACGTCCCCAGAACGCCAACTCAGCAGCAGCAACCCCCCGCGAGGCTGGCCGAGGCGCAACCAGCCTCTAGATCCCCGCCCTCCGGCCGGGCGCTCCGGCGGATGCGCAACCCCGACAGGTTTTCGCCGGAGCCCGACCCGCGCAGGGATCAAGCCTGACCGCCCGGAGCGGGTCGGGCTCCGGCGAAAACCCACAACCGGAAACCGAGACGGGTCAGGCTCCGACGAAAACCCACAACCGAAACCAGAAGCGAAACCTCAGAGCACGAGCCGAGCCTTCTGCCACGCCTCGTGCTCGTCGTCGCTGCCGACCTTTCCGTACATGCCAGCCATCAGCAGCACCAGGCTGAGCACCATCTGGACGACCACCGTGGCGACACTGAGGTTGAAGATGTTGGCCTCGGTACGGATGAAGGCGAGGCCCGCCAGGCTGACCACCATGATCAGATAGGCCGACCACTGGTTGATCAACACGTCGAGGTTGCGCCCGATGGCGGTGCCGGCCAGCACGATCGCACCGACCACGATGCTGAACAGCGAGAAGCCGAGGTTCGTCCCCTGCCCCAGGGCCTGGGTGTCGCCCTGGCTGAAGAAGGGCTCACCGGTGCTGGTCAGGAAGCCGATCACACCGAAGACCACCAGGTACAGACCGACGAGCCCGCCGATCGCCCGGTAGATCGGCCGCGCGGGGTGGTTGACGGGGGTGTGGGCCATGTCTGTTTCTCCAACGCCGTTGGGTGAGGGTCGACGGCGATTCTCCCGCATCCGGCGCTGTGACGCCGCACACGGGGTCCCGGAAACGGCACGTCAGGGCAGGGCGACCGGCCGGGTGGGCCGGGTCAGCTGGCGGGGATCTCGTCGGCCAGGGCCAGCCAGGCCTGCTCGGCCTCCTCACGCTCGCCGCGTACCTGGGTGAGCTGGGCGTCCAGCTCGGCCACCTTGCTGTAGTCGGTGGCGTTCGCGGCGAGTTGGTCCAGCAGGGTGGCCTCCTTCTGTTCCAGCTTGCCGACCTGCCGTTCGAGGCGGGCCAGTTCCTTGCGGGCCTGCCGGGCCTCGGCGGCGCTCATCCCGCCAGCGGCCGGGGCGGTGGTCGGTGCCGCGGGCGGCGGGGTTCGCCCGGGCCCTGGCCGGTCGTTGGCACGAGCGAGGTACTCGTCGACACCGCCGGGCAGGTGCACCAGCCGGCCGTCGCCGAACATGCCGTACGCGGTGTCGGTCACCCGCTCGATCAGGTAGCGGTCGTGGCTGGCCACCACGATCGTGCCGGGCCAGGAGTCGAGCAGGTCCTCCAACGCGGCGAGGGTGTCGGTGTCGAGGTCGTTCGTGGGTTCGTCGAGCAGCAGCACGTTCGGTTCGCCGGCCAGCAGTCGCAGCATCTGGAGTCGACGCCGCTCGCCGCCGGAGAGGTCGCCCACCGGGGTCCAGAGGCGCCGGTCGTCGAAACCGAACACCTCGGCGAGCTGCGCGGCGGAGATCTCCCGGTCGCCGAGGCGGACCCGCCGGGCGACCTCCTCGACGGCTTCGAGGACACGCAGGTCGCTTGGTAGTTCGGCGAGTTCCTGGGAGAGGAAGGCGGGCCGTACGGTGCTGCCGGTGATCAGCCGCCCGCTGTCGGGCCGGGTGACGCCGGCCAGCATCCGCAGCAGGGTGGTCTTGCCCGCGCCGTTGGCGCCGAGGATGGCGACCCGGTCGCCGGGGCCGACCTGCCAACTGACCTCGTCGAGGATGGTCTTGGGACCGGCGTGCAACCGGACGTGTTCCAGGTCGTACACCTGCTTGCCGAGCCGGGCGGTGGCCAGCCGTTGCAGCGACGTGGTGTCGCGCGGCGGCGGCACGTCGGCGATGAGCGCGTTGGCGGCGTCGATGCGGAACTTCGGCTTCGAGGTACGGGCCGGCGGGCCGCGGCGCAGCCAGGCGATCTCCTTGCGGAGCAGGTTCTGCCGGCGGGCCTCGGTGGCGGCGGCGATCCGTTCCCGCTCGGCGCGGGCGAGGATCCAGGCCGCGTAGCCACCCTCGTAGGCCCGCACGGTCTGGTCGGCGACCTCCCAGGTGGTGGTGCAGACGGCGTCGAGGAACCAGCGGTCGTGGGTGACCACGACCAGGGCACCCTTGCGGCTGAGCAGGTGCCGGGCCAGCCAGTCGACGCCGCTGACGTCGAGGTGGTTGGTGGGTTCGTCGAGGATGAGCAGGTCGGCGTCGCGGACCAGCAGGGCGGCCAGGGCCACCCGGCGGCGTTCGCCACCGGACATCGGCCCGACCGGGGCGTCGAGACCCAGGTGGGGCATGCCCAGCCCGTCGAGGATGGCGCGTACGCCGGCGTCGCCGGCCCATTCGTGCTCCGCGCCCATGCTCTCGGCGAGCCACTCGGTGCCGAGGACGACGTCGCGGACGGTGGCCTCGGGGCTGAGGGTGAGATTCTGTGGCAGCCAGGCGACTCGCAGGTCACGACGGTGGGTGACCCGGCCGTCGTCGGGTTCCTCGGTACGGGTCAACATTCGTAGCAGCGTGGACTTGCCGGCGCCGTTGAGCCCGACGACGCCGATCCGGTCGGCGTCGTCCAGGCCGAGCGAGACCTCGGTGAGCAGTGGCCCGGCCGCGCCGTAGCCCTTGGACACCCGGTCCAGGTTGACGATGTTGGCCACGTACCCACCTTTCATGATCAAGGCGTCCCGGTGCCGGCGGGCACCTGGGGACGCCTGTCGTTCCAGGGTACGCGGAGCACCCCGGTCTCCCGGCGACCGCCCGATCCCAGGCGCGATGCGTCGTCGCCGTCGGCTCGACACGCGACGTGCCGGCCACAGCGGTGTCCGGCGCGATCCGTTCGCCGGCGGCCGGTGGGGGCCGCACCCGACCCGCTCTGGCGCAGTAGGGCCAGCCCGGCCGGGCGGTCCGTCGACCGTCAGGTGATCCGGGCCCCGTGTACCGGGCCGTGGGCGACGCGGGCCTGCCGGCACACCCCGGCGGCCTCCAGTTCGGCGGCGACGCGTTCGGCGTCGGTGGCGTCGGCGGTGAGGAACACGCAGGTGGGACCCGAGCCGGAGACGATGCCGGCCAGCGCCCCGGCCGCCTCGCCGGCCTTCAGGGTGTTCGCCAGCGACGGCCGCATGGCCAGGGCGGCGTCCTGAAGGTCGTTGCCGAGGGTCGGGGCGAGCACCCGGGGGTCACGTTGTCGCAGCGCGGCGAGCAGACCGTCCGTGCTGCCCAGCGGCGGCCCGGCGGCGCCGGCCTCGCGGAGCCGGTCGAGTTCCCGGTACGCCTGCGGCGTGGACAGACCGCCGTCGGCGATGGCGACCACCCAGTGCCAGGAGGTGGGGCGGGCCAACACCGGGCTGACCGCCTCGCCTCGGCCGGTGCCCAGCGCGGTACCGCCGTGGATCAGGAAGGGCACGTCCGAGCCGAGGTCGGCGGCGATGCTCGCCAGCTCGTCACGGGACAGGCCGGTACCCCAGAGGGCGTCGCAGGCGACCAGGGCGGCCGCGGCGTCCGCGCTGCCGCCCGCGAGCCCGCCGGCCAGTGGGATCTGCTTGCGCAGGTGCAGCCGGGCGTGCGGCATGACGCCGGCGTACCCGGCGAGGGCGTGCGCCGCTCGGATGATCAGGTTGGAGTCGTCGAGGGCGAGTTCCCCGGTGCCCTCGCCCTCCATGGTGAGGGTGAGGGTGTCGCCGCGCCGCGCGGTCAACTCGTCGTAGATCGAGATCGCGTGGTAGACGGTGTTCAGCTCGTGGTAGCCGTCCCGGCGCAGCGGGCCGACCCCCAGATGCAGGTTGACCTTGGCGGGCACCCGTACCCGGACCGGCCCGCTCGCCCCGCGCGGCTCGTCGTCGTCCGGTCGCCAGGCCTCGGTCACGGGGTGATGTCCCGGACGGGCAACCGCACGTCGAACGGCTTGGTCACGATCAGCTCCTCGGCAGGCACGGGCTCAGCCTACTGGGCTGCCGGCGTACGGCTCGGGGCCGACGCGGCCACGGCGGCGAACTGATCGACGGTGAGTGACTCGCCGCGTGCGCCGGGGTCCACGCCGGCGGCGGTGAGCGCCGCGGCGGCCCGGTCGGCACCGCCGGCCCAGCCGGCCAGGGCGGCCCGCAGCGTCTTGCGCCGCTGCGCGAAGGCGGCGTCCACCACTGAGAAGACCTGGTGGCGGGGTACGTCGGCGCGGGGTGGCTCGCGGCGGGTGAAGGCGACCAGGCCGGAGTCGACGTTGGGCACCGGCCAGAACACGTTCGGCGGCACCTTTCCGGCGGCCCGGGCGTGGGCGTACCAGGCGAGCTTGACCGACGGTATGCCGTACACCTTGGAGCCGGGACCGGCGACGAGCCGGTCGGCGACCTCCTTCTGCACCATCACCAGCCCGTGCCGGAGGCTCGGCAACTCGGCGAGCAGGTGCAGCACCACGGGCACGGCGACGTTGTAGGGCAGGTTCGCCACCAGTGCGGTGGGCGCCGGATCGCCCAGGTCGGCGGCGCTGATCCGCAGGGCGTCGGCGTGGTGCACGCTGAGCCGGGCGGCGGCCGGGCCGGCGTGCCGGGCGGCGGTGCCGGGGAGCGCGCCGGCCAGCGTGGCGTCGATCTCGACGGCGTGCACGTGGGCGGCGACGGGGAGCAGGGCGAGGGTGAGCGAGCCGAGCCCGGGGCCGACCTCCACCGCCACGTCGTCGGCGGTGAGCCCGGCGGTGGCGACGATCCGGCGGACCGTGTTGGGGTCGTGCACGAAGTTCTGGCCGAGTTTCTTGGTGGGCGCGACGCCGAGCCGGGCGGCGAGGTCCCGGATCTCCGCCGGGCCGAGCAGGTCTGCGGCCATAACCCGACAGCGTACGGGTCAGCCCCCGACGTCGACCGGCTGCCAGGGGCCGAAGGCGCGTTCCCCGGTAGCCGAGATGGCGGCGCAGAGCACGTCGAGGTCGGAGCCGGTGGCGGCGGCCAGCGCCCGGACGGTCAGCGGGATGAGGTAGGAGGCGTTGGGCCGGCCACGGTGCGGCACGGGGGTGAGGTACGGCGCGTCGGTCTCCACCAGGATCTGGTCCAGGGGGGTCAACGCGGCGGCCTCGCGCAGCGCGCCGGCGCTGGCGAAGGTGACCGTGCCGGCGAAGCTGAGCAGGTAGCCCCGGCGGACACACTCGGCGGCGAACTCGGCGTCGCCGGAGAAGCAGTGCATCACCACCGTGTCCGGTGCGCCTTCGTCGTCGAGGATGCGCAGCACGTCGGCGTGCGCGTCCCGGTCATGGATCACCAGCGTCCGGCCGTACCGCTTGGCGATGGCGATGTGTGCCCGGAAGCTCTCCTCCTGCGCGGCGCGGCCCTCGTCACCGGTGCGGTAGCGGTCCATCCCCGTCTCGCCGACACCGCGGACCCGGTCCTGCCCGGCCAGTGCCTCGATCTCGCGCAGGGCCTCGTCGAGGTCGGCGAGCCGGGGCGCCTCGTTGGGATGCAGCGCGACCGTGGCCAGCACCGCCGGGTACCTGGCGGCCACCTCGACACCCCAGCGGGAGGAGGTGACGTCCACCCCGACCTGGACCAGTCGGTCCACCCCCACGGCGGCGGCGACGTCGATGGCCGCCGCGACCGGGTCGGCGACGTCGCCGCCACCGGGCACGCCGGCCTCGCTGACGGTGATGTCGAGGTGGGTGTGGCTGTCCAGCACCGGGCGGGGCAGCGGCTCGGGTGCGGGTGGGAACTCTCCGGCGCGGCGGGCCGCGCGCTGGCTACGGGACTCGGTGGGCTCGCTCATCTCCTCGACAGGATCACACACCGCACGAGTCCACCCGGAAGCCACCCGGAGTTCACCTCGGCTACGCCCCGCACCCCTACCGTCGCGGAGTGGACGCGCGAAGCGAGCTCTTTCGGCCCGGCGGGACGGTGCCGGAGCGGACCGGTCTGCGGGTGGCGTTCGGCGGCGCGGTGTACCCGGCCGAGGAGATCGCCCGGGGCGCGGCGTACGAGTTGTTCAGCGCCGACGAGGTGGCCGGTTTCGAATGGGCACCCCGACCCAACTCAGGGCTGCCGTGGCGACGGTTCGTGCACGTCACCGAGGTCGGCGCCGTGCACGGGGGGACCGAGCAGGCCGAGGACCCGGAGCCGCCGCTGCTGGTGCCGCTGCACCGGGAGCGGGGTTGGTCGGAGGTGCACCGACTCGCGCAGCAGCCGGCCGCCGCGGACGACCCGTTGGTCACCGCGGTACGCGCCTCGGCGGGCGTACGGCGTGGCACCCGGATGATGAAGATCCTCTCGGCCCGGCAGCTCGCCGGATACGTCCGGGGCTGGCTCCCGCACGGGTTCTGCTACCGGGAACACGACGTGGCGCACCTGCGCACCCCGGCGACGACAAGTGTGCTGCGCACCGACGGCGAGGACAGCCGCGACGGTGCGGACGTGACGTACGCGTTGCGCTGGCGGGCCGCCGACCCGGGCGACTACGACGTGCCGGCGGGTGCGGCGTACCGGGGCCTGACGGCGCTGGGTGCCCGGGACCGGTTGGGTCCGGCGGTGCTGGGTACCGGCTTCACGCCCAGCAGTCACCACCTGATCCCCGAGTTCGTCACCCGGGACTTCGCCGACCTGCCGATGCCGGCGAACGCCACCCTGCTGGCCTATCCGGCGCAGGGCGTGGAGGTGGTGCTCTACGCCTACCAGGCCGAGCAGCGGGGCTGGCTGCGGATGGCCGGGCCACAGTGGCGACACCTGCTCGCCGCCGTGCCGGGTCTGTCGCCGGACCAGGAGTACGTGCCGACCGGGGAGGCGCCGCGGTCGACCCGCCTGGTGGGCACGTACGCGGGCGGGGAGTACGAGGCGGTCGCCGACCTGCCCGGCGATTTCCGGGTGCTGGCGTTGACCCGGGCCGCCCGGTACCCGGTCGACGGGGTGAGCCGACGGGTGCGCCTGGCCGCCTGGCGGGGGGTGCCGTGCCTGGTGTTGCGTGAGGAGGCGGGCTGGCTGCGGTTGCGGCTGCGACGTCCGGATCCGGACGCGGTCGCCGCGATCGGCGCACAGTGTCACGAACGGGGCGTCTACGAGACGTGGGCCCCGGGCGGTGAGGTCACCGACGATCAGGTGGTGGACCACCCGTACCTTCTCTGACCTGGCCCGTCAGGTCGAGCGGCGCAGGAATATCGGATGCCCGCCGGGGAAGCCTCGGTTTCCCACCCTGACAGGAGGACGAGATGCCCTTCATCACCGTCGGCACGGAGAACTCCGCGCCCATCGACCTGTACTACGAGGATCACGGGTCGGGTCAGCCGATCGTGCTCATCCACGGCTTCCCGTTCAACGGGGCGACCTGGGAGAAGGTCTCCGGACCGCTGCTCGACGCCGGATACCGGGTGATCACCTACGACCGGCGCGGCTTCGGTAACTCGGCGCAGCCGGCGTTCGGGTACGACTACGACACCTTCGCCGCCGACCTCGACGTGCTGATGACCGAGCTGGATCTGCGCAACGCGATCCTGGTCGGCCACTCGATGGGTACCGGCGAGGTGACCCGCTACCTGGGCGCGTACGGCTCCGACCGGGTGGAGCGGGCGGTGCTGCTGGCGCCGCTGGCGCCGTACCTGCGGCAGGCGCCGGACAACCCCGAGGGTGTCGAGCCGAGTCTTTTCGAGGGGTTCAAGCAGGCGATCACGCAGGACCGGTTCGCCTACCTCACGCAGTTCTGCAACAACTTCTTCAACTACGACGAGAACAAGGGCAAGCTGGTCAGCGAAGAGGCGTACCGGGCGCACTGGAACATCGGGGCGATGGCCTCCGCCACGGCCACGCACGACAGCGTGGACGCCTGGGGCACCGACTTCCGGGCCGACGTGTCCCGGATCGACGTGCCGGTGCTGATCGTGCAGGGCGACAAGGACAACGTGCTGCCGTACCCGAAGACCGGTCAGCGGTTGCAGCCGATGCTCGCCGACAGCCGGCTGGTCACCCTCAAGGGCGCGCCGCACGGCACGCCGTGGACCAACGCCGCCGAGGTGAACAAGGCGATCATGGAGTTCATCGGTTCGCCGGCCATGGCCCGCGCCTGATCCGGGCCGGGCCGCCGTCCGGCGCGGATCGCACCGCGCTGGGCCACGCGGACGACACGATGGGCGCGACCCGGTGCGGGACGCGCCCATCACTGCGCGGTCAGCCCTCGAGCCGGGCCAGTTCCTCGTCCACGATCGAGGGATCGAGCTTGCGGAAGACCGGCTTGGGTGCGGCGAGCGCCCGGCCCACCACGAGCGGTACGGACTCCCACCGCGCGCCCTGGGTGTAGTCACCGGTCAGCACCGGGTACCCGGGCCCGACGTCGAGGTCGGCGACCTCCTCGATCACCGGCATCGGTGCGTGCACGCCGGTGCCGCCGAGCAGCTCGTGGATCTTCTGCGCCGAGTGCGGCAGGAACGGGGTGAGCAGCGTGTTGGCGTCGCTGACCACCTGGAGGGCGACGTGCAGGATGGTGCCCATCCGGGGCTTGGCGGACGGGTCCTTGAGCTTCCACGGCGCCTGCTCGGAGAGGTACCTGTTGGCCTCGGCGACCACCTTCATCGCCTCACCGATGGCCTGCTTCTGCCGGTGCCGGGCGATCAGGTCGCCGACCGTGTCGAAGCCGGCGCGCGCCACGGCCAGCAGCGCCTCGTCGGCCTCGGTGAGCCCGTCCGGGCCGATGGGTGGGATCTCGCCGAAGTTCTTCGCCGCCATCGAGACCGACCGGTTGACCAGGTTGCCCCAGCCGGCGACCAGTTCGTCGTTGTTGCGGCGCAGGAACTCGGCCCAGGTGAAGTCGGTGTCGTTGTTCTCCGGTCCGGCCACCGCGATGAAGTAGCGCAACGCGTCGGCGTCGTAGCGCTGGAGGAAGTCGCGGACGTAGATGACCACCCGGCGCGAGGAGGAGAACTTGCGTCCCTCCATGGTCAGGAACTCGCTGGAGACCACCTCGGTGGGCAGGTTGAGCCGGCCGAGCCGGCCCGGCTCGCCGTCACGACCGCCCTCACCGGAGTAGCCGGCCAGCAGCGCGGGCCAGATCACCGAGTGGAAGACGATGTTGTCCTTGCCCATGAAGTAGTACGCCTGCGAGTCCTTCCCCTCACCATCGGTGGACCACCACTTCCGCCAGGCCTCGGGGTCACCGGTGCGGCGGGCCCATTCGATGGACGCGGACAGGTAGCCGATGACCGCGTCGAACCACACGTAGATCCGCTTGTCGGTGCGCTCACGCCAGCCGTCGAGCGGGATCGGCACCCCCCACTCCAGGTCCCGGGTGATGGCCCGGGGGTGCAGGTCGTCCAGCAGGTTCCTGGAGAAGCGCAGGACGTTCGGACGCCAGCCCTCCCGGGTGTCCAGCCACTGCCGCAGCACGTCGGCCAGGGCGGGCAGGTCGAGGAAGAAGTGCTCGGTCTCGACGAACTCCGGCGTCTCCCCGTTGATCTTCGACCGGGGGTTGACCAGGTCGATCGGGTCGAGCTGGTTGCCGCAGTTGTCGCACTGGTCGCCCCGGGCACTGTCGTAGCCGCAGATCGGGCAGGTGCCCTCGATGTACCGGTCGGGCAGGGTGCGCCCGGTGGACGGCGAGATGGCGCCCATCGTGGTCTTCGGCACGATGTACCCGTTGCGGTACATCCCCTCGAACAGCTCCTGCACCACGGCGTAGTGGTTGCCGGTGGTGGTACGGGTGAACAGGTCGTAGGAGAGGCCGAGCCCGTGCAGGTCCTCGACGATCACCCGGTTGTACCGGTCGGCCAGTTCCCGTGGCTTCAACCCCTCGGCGTCGGCCTGCACCTGGATCGGGGTGCCGTGCTCGTCGGTGCCGGAGACCATGAGCACGTCGTGGCCGGCCATCCGCATGTACCGGGCGAAGACGTCGGAGGGAACGCCGAAACCGGAGACGTGGCCGATGTGGCGCGGGCCGTTGGCGTACGGCCAGGCCACTGCCGCGAGAACGTGACTCATGGACAGAAAGCCTAGTGACCCCCGCGAGGTGGCCGCGAACCAATAGGGGTCCCTGGTCGGCAGGATGGCCCAACCACCCTCGACAAATAGTCCGAATTGTCATCGACACGCTGCTTGAGCTGCCCGATCAACCACCGTCAGCGGTGTCAAATGAAACGCGTGACTGGCAGCCGAGCCGCCCGAGACCACTCCGACGGCCCTTCTCCCGACGCCGGGCCGAACTCCGCCGCGTCGCGTACCCAGGTGGTGGCGCCCCAGCCCCGCGCGGTGCCCTCGCCGGCACCGGACGGTGCGGCCGGGCCGGACCGGGCCGACTCCGCGACGGTCGAGTCACCCACCGGAGTCGAGGTGGAGCCGACGACCGGCGCACCGGCGGACACGCTGCCACGGCGGGTTCCGGTCCGGCCGGTCGGGCGTCGCGGCCGCCGGCATCGGTCGCGTGACGACGGTACGCCGGACGAGGACACCTTCTGGGCACCGATCGAGCAGGTCCACTGGGACGGCACGCCGGTGCGGCAGGACACGCCCGGCGGCACCGATCCGTGGTGGCAGCGGTTTCGACCGGCACGTCGACGCCGGGAGCGGAGCAGCCATCCGCCGGATCCCCTGGCGGGGTTGTCCGCGTTGATCGGGTTGAGCCTCGCGGCGGCCTTCTTCGCCTGGGTCAGCGCCGGCCCGCTCTGGCTCGCGGTCGGGCACGCCACCTCCGGCGCCGTGGTCGTCACCAGGTGCTCCGGCGACGGGCTGACCCAGCGGTGCCGGGGCATCTTCACGGCGACGGAGGAGGAGTTCCGGATCCACGGCGTACGGGTCAGCGGGGTGCCCCGGGACCGTGCGGTGCCCGGTTCGGTCCTGCCCGCCCGGGTGACCGGCCCGGACGGTCACGTCGCGTACGCCGACCGTGGGGTGGGCGCCCAACTGCGCTGGCTGCTCGGGATGCTCGCGGTGCTCGGCTGCGCGCTGGGCATCGCCCGCTGGACCGGCGCGACCCGGCTGCCCGATCCGACCGAGCGACGCTGGGCGGTCGCCGCCTCGCTGGCCGGCCCGCCGCTGACCGCCCTCGGCTTCCTGATCGCCGCCTGGTGACGTCCGGCTTCACCGATGCACGAGCGTGTAGACGTCACGCCGGCGCAACCCGTACTCGGCCGCGACGTCGGTGATCGCGTCCCGGCGACTACGACCCGCCGCCTCGCGCTCGGCCACCTCCGCGCGCAGCGCGTCGTCGTCGGGGCGGACGGCGGGTGCGGCGGGGGCGCCCGCCACCACGAGGGTGATCTCGCCGCGCGGATCGCCGTCGGCCGCCCATCGGGCCAGCTCACCGAGGGGGCCACGCCGCACCTCCTCGTACGTCTTGGTCAGCTCGCGGCAGAGGGCGGCGGGCCGGTCGGCACCGAACGCGTCGGCCAGGTCGGCGAGCGCGGCGGTGATGCGGTGCGGGGCCTCGAAGAGGACGAGCGTCCGTTCCTCGGCGGCCAGGGCCCGCAGGCGGGCCCGCCGGGCGCCCGGGGCGCGCGGTAGGAAACCCTCGAAGCAGAACCGGTCGCAGGGCAGCCCGGACAGGGCGAGGGCGGTGGTGACGGCACTGGGACCGGGGGCGGCGGTGACCGGCACCCCGGCCTCCAGCGCGGCACGGACCAACCGGTAGCCGGGATCGGAGACGCTCGGCATGCCGCCGTCGGTGACCAGCGCGACCACGTATCCCTCGGTGAGCACGTCGACAAGCTCCGGGGTACGCCGCTCCTCGTTGCCCTCGAAGTACGAGACGATCCGGCCGGCGATGGTCACGTCGAGGTCGCGGGCGAGCCGGTTCAGCCGGCGGGTGTCCTCGGCGGCGACCACGTCGGCGGCGGCGAGCGTGTCCCGCAGTCGGCTGGAGGCGTCGGCCGGGTTGCCGAGCGGCGCGCCGAGCAGAATCAGGCGACCGGTTTCGGACATTCCACCCACAGCAGCGCACTCCTTCATCGACGGGCGTACCGGATATGGGGACGACGGGCGCCAGCGGCCCCCTTGGCAGCCTACGATCGCCGGGTGACGAGTGCGTCGACAGCACAGAGCGCGAGCCCCGACCAGCCCTCGGAGCCGGCGGCGAGCCCAGCCACCGCCCCCGGACCGGCGGAAAGTGGCGTACCGGCGACGATCCGCCGCCGGCTGGCCACCGTCGAGGCCGGGCTGGACGGTCGTTCGTGGCTGGCCACGGCGGTGATCGTGGTCATCGCGGCGGTTCTCCGGTTCGCGAATCTGAGCCATCCGCCGGGCAAGATCTTCGACGAGGTCTACTACGCCCGGGACGGCTGGGGGCTGATCGACAAGGCCGTGGAGTGGAACTACACGAACAACGCGCCGTCGTACGTGGTCCACCCGCCGCTGGGCAAATGGTTGATCGGGTTCGGCGAGTGGGCCTTCGGCTACAGCGACGCCGAGCACGGCATCTCGGTGCCGGGCCACCTGTTCACCACCGCCCCGGAGTTCGGCTGGCGTTTCTCCGCGGCGCTGCTCGGCACCCTGTCGGTGCTGCTCATGGTCCGCATCGGTCGCCGGATGTTCCGTTCCACGGTGCTCGGTTGCGCCGCCGGCCTGCTGCTCGCGGTCGACGGATTCCACCTGGTGCTGTCCCGCACCGCGCTGCTCGACATCTTCCTGCTCTTCTTCGTCCTGGCCGCCTTCGGCGCGCTGGTGCTGGACCGGGACGCGACGCGACGCCGGTGGGCCCGGGCCCTGGAGTCCGGGCTGGATCCGACCGCCCGGGGGCGGGCCGGCCGGCCACCCGGCGGCTGGCGGAACTGGCCCTGGTGGCGGCTGGCCACCGGGGTGCTGCTCGGCTGCGCCTTCGGGGTGAAGTGGAGCGCACTGTTCTTCGTACCGGTCTTCGCGCTGCTGATGTTCCTCTGGGACGTCGGCGCCCGGCGGTCGGCCGGCGTACCCCGGCCGTGGCGGGACACCCTGCTCGACGGCGTGCCCTGGATGGTGCTCGCCGGTCTGCTGATGGCGGTCACCTACGTCACGACGTGGTCCGGTTGGCTGTTCAGCCAGGAGGGCTACTACCGGCTCGCCGAGCGGTACCCGGACGCCGGGCTCAGCGACGCACCGATCGTCGGCCCGCTGTGGAACCTGATCCAGTACCACCAGGCCGCGCTCGGCTTCCACGGCCAGCTCGACGATCCGCACAAGTACCAGTCGTGGCCGTGGCAGTGGCTGCTGCTGGGTCGGCCGGTGGCGTTCCACTGGACCGGCGAGGGCCCCTGCGGTGCGGCGACCTGCGCCGAGGAGGTGCTGCTGCTGGGCACCCCGCTGCTGTGGTGGTCGTTCCTGCCCGCGCTGGTGGCGCTGGTCTGGCTCGGCCTGGCCCGGCGGGACTGGCGGGCCGGAGCGCTCCTGCTCACCGTGGCGGCGGGGCTGCTGCCCTGGTTCTGGTTCGCCCTCGACGGCCGGACGATGTTCTCCTTCTATGCCGCGCCCGCGCTGCCGTTCCTGGTGTTCGCCGTGGTCTACGTGCTGGGTGCCATCGCCTCGCCGGCGGGACCGAGCGGCAGCCTGGCCGTGACCGGCGCCGACGAGGAGGCCAGCCGCGACCGCCGGCTGGTCGGCGGGGTGATCGCCGGGGCGTACGTGGCGCTCGTCGTCCTATGCTTCGCGTACTTCTATCCGATCTTCGTGGGCTGGACGCTGCCGTACGACGACTGGTCGGCGCGCATGTGGCTGGGCGGCCGCTGGATCTGACCGCGGAAGGGCCCGTACGCCTCGGCGTACGGGCCCTTCTCGGGGAAAAAGGACGCGCCCCGATCGCCTGCCACGGGGGAAGCGGGCGATTGGGGCGCGCACCTGCAGCTTAACCACCCGCGACCGAGGGCACAACGGGGCGGCGTGGGTCAGATTTCCGACGATCGCTGAATGCGACAAGAATTCGGGGTCACTGTCGCCGTTGCGTGACGTCTCGCGGACGCTGCGCCCACCAGGCACCGCCCAGGGCACTGCTGAACCGATCCGTCATGCCGGTCCACTTCCCGCGGCATCGCCTGTCGTGGAACTGTCGTGCGGGCGGGACGACCCGCCGGACAGCGGGCGGCGCGGCAACCAGCCGAAGAACCGGTCCCGCAACGACGTCGCCCCGGCGACGTGCAGGTCCTCGGCGGCGGCGGCGAGACAGGCGCCCAGGTAGACGCTCAGCATCGCCCGATCCACGCCGTACTCGGCGAGCAACTGTTCGCGTCTGGGCGCACAGGGCCATTCGGCGGCGCAGGTGCCACACGTCCATTCGGGGGTCACCGGAGCGTGCGCGCCCGCCCATTCCGGGGCGGCCCCGTTCGCCGCCCTCGTGACACCCGAGCGATCCGTAACACCCGTCATCGCGCTCCTTCCCCGCCTCCACCGGTGGCGGCGGGCGTGCCCGCCCACCGCCGGGCCGAACATGCCCGTGCGCACCTACAGCGTCCGGGGACGCTGCGCCGTTACGTCGTTGCGGTACGTTGACCAACCATGGCCGCCGCGACCTGCCCCAGGCACCGCATCACCCGGAGGCATCCATCGTCGCCGGTCATTGTTGACGCCACCAGTGACCGAACGCACGACCCCGGAGCCGCAGGTGCGTGACCTGCTTCCGCCCGCCGTCGCGGTGGCCGTGGCGGGTCCGGACGACTGGTCCGGGCAGTTGCACCCGGCCGAGGCGACCTGCCTCGGGGACCGCGCGGTGGACAGCCGACGCCGCGACTTCACCGCCGGGCGGGTGTGTGCTCGCCGGGCGATGGCCGCGCTCGGTCTGCCGCCGGCGGCCGTACCGGCCGCCGCCGACCGTTCACCCGTCTGGCCGGCGGGCCTGGTCGGCACCATCACCCACACCCGCGGCTACTGCGCCGCGGCCGTCGCGCGCAGCGACGAGATCCGCGCGGTCGGCATGGACGCCGAGCAGAACCGCGAACTCGGTCCGGGAGTACGCCGACTGATCTGCCTGCCCGAGGAGGACGATCAGGTGGAGCGGCTGCCGCCGGGCATCTGCTGGCCCGCGGTGTTCTTCAGCGCGAAGGAGACCGTCTACAAGGTGTGGCATCCGGTCGTCGGCAGCTGGCTGGACTTCCACGACGCACTTGTGCACCTCGATCCCGATGCCGGGACCTTCACCGCGCGGATCTCACCCACCCGGGTCACCGACGCGGCGGCAGCCCGGCCACCCGCGCTGATCAACGGACGCTTCACGGTCGACGCCACGCTCGTCCGCACCGCGGCCGTACTCACCCCGCCGTAGAGAACGGGTGCCACCGACGGACGCCGGCACCGCCCTGGACGCCGAGCCGACGGCAGCACCTCGTGCCGAGGTGTCCACACGGCCTGCCGGCGGCTACCGGGTGGAGCTGATCTGACGGGTGATCGACGCGTCGGTGATCTCGGTGTCCCTGGCCAGCAGGATCGCCTTGCTGAGGATGACCGCGAGCAAACCGTCACCCTCGAACGGCAGAAACTGCGGCTCTCCGGTCCGGCCCGCGCCCCGGTCCGGCACGATGCAGAGGTACTCGTCGTTCGGGCTCATCAGGATGTTGCCCGAACCCAGGTGGATCCGGTACGTGCGCAGGTCACCGTCGACCACCAGGAAGCGGCCGTCGATGCGGGCCCGCCGGCCCACCGCCAGTCGGGGCAGCAGCCGGGTCAGCAACTCCCGTCGGGTCTCGGCGGTAGCGGACAACTCCCCGAAGCTGTACGACGACCAGTAGTCCCGGAACCGGCCCTGCGGGCCGCCGTCCGACCAGGTCGGATCGTTGCCGACGCTGGCCACCCCGACGAAGAGGTCGACGTCCCGCATGATCTCGCTGAAGACCAGCGGCGGGATCCGGTCCAGCGGCAACGGATCCCCCGGCCGGGCGTCCGTCCACCGTGCTGCCGCGTAGCCGCCACCGGAGGCGTGCGACCAGTTCTGCGCGGCGGCGATCGGGTAGAAACGCACCTGGTCGGTGACCAGCCGCAGGTACGACCCGCTGTCGGTGGTGTCGGTGTCCCACTCGTCGCCGATCCCCTCCACCCAGTACTCGGCGCGCAGCCCCCAACCGGGCAGTTCGCGGAAGGTCGGCGGATAGGAGTCGTCGACCATCAACCGCAACCGGTCCGTCCAGCCCCGGGCCGCGGCCAGGGCATGGAACTGGTGCTGACGCAGGATGTGCCCGGCGAACCGGTTCGAGTACGTGCCGGTGGTCTCCTCGGCCGGCGTGAGCAGGTAGACCTCCCGATGCGCCTGCTTGAACGGCTGGACGATCCGGTGCCGCGCCAACCACTCCCGCCAACCGACCACCTCCGGCACCGGCCGACCGATCGGATGCCAGATCCGCACCTCGGCGTCGTCGCCGACCACCACCGCGGTGTCGTCCACGGTGCGCAACGCGCCGTCGGCCCAACCGCAGGGCACCCCGTCGACCAGCCACAGCAACCGACGGGCCAGCGTGCCGACCAGCGGATGATCCAGGTAGCGCTGCCGCCACTGGGCCAAGGTCCAGGTGCGCTGAGCCAGGAAGAGCCGGTCCAGCCGGGCCACCTGGGCGGTGAGCATGCCGCTGATCTCCTTGGCCAGGCTCTTCAGGTTGGCCAACTCCGCGGCGTGGTCCCGGCGTACCGACGCCGGTGGGCTCTTCACCTGCCGGCCGGCCTCGGTGAACCAGGTCAGCGTGGCACCTGTGGACACGATCGACAGCTCGGCCCGGCAACCGCCGAGAGGTACCTCGTGCCGCCCCACCCCGGTCAGGCCGTAGTCCGGGACGGCCAGTTCCTCGATCTCGTCCCGGCCGATGCCGAGGGCGGCGGCACGAGCGTCGAGCGCCTTGTCGATCTCCTTGCGGGTGCCCTTGAAGGTGACCCGGGCCGACAGCCGGGCAAGTTGCGCCAGCGCCGGCCCGCCGTCCAGTCGCCCGAGCACCCCGACCGCCGCGTTGGCCACCTTGGGACAGGCCGGTCCGACGCCGGGAAGTCGACGCAGCATCGCCTCGACCAGGCCACCGATCCGGCGTACCTGCTCCGGTGCCGGTCCGGTCCGCTCGACCAGCCAGAGCAGGCCACGCAGCAGGTCGGCGTTCACCGAGCTCGGCGGCGCGTGCGGGACGCGGGAGGCGCTGGCCAACCACCTGTCGACGAGCTGCCCCACCTCGCGCGGGTCCACCTCGGCGAGTAGTCGGGCCGCCTCGGCCGACCAGCCGGCGCTCGGGCGGGGCATGGTGGCGGTGCTGGCGTGGCCGACGAGCCGCCGCCACGCCGGGTCGAGGGTGGGCAGCTCGGTGAGGATCTGCCGGGCCCACGGGTCGTCCGGGTCGAGCTGCGGCCCGGCCACCTCGGCGATGAACTGCCGCAACCGCTGGCTCTCGTCGGACCGGTCGACGAGCGCCTCCATCAGGTCGGCCGGAATCGGGCCGGTGGCGGCCAGGCCGCGGGCCACCGTCTCCAGCGCGGTCGGTGACAAAGCGTACGGCTCGTCGACGGCGAACGCGGCGAACTCCCGGAGCTGCTCCGGTGCCAACTCGGTGGGCAACCGGCGGGACAGCTGGCCGATCAGGTCGCGTGGCGGCCAGGCGTGGACCCGGTCCTGCCGCACGACGGCGGCCATGGCCAGCACGAGACGCGTCACGTCCGGACGGGACAGTGCGCGCAGTGCGGCGCGCACCTCGGGGTGGTCGCGGCAGAGCCGGGCGTGCGTGTGCAGGTGAGCTGCCAACTTGTCCAGGTCGTTCGCGGCAATCAGCTCGCGGGCCCGGTCGGCGTACCAGACGGGTTCGGTGGTGGTGGTCATCAGCCGCCGACCAGCGCGACGAGCTTGAGGAAGGTGACCTCGGTGTCGCGCCGCAGGTCGACCTCGTCGTCCAACTCCTCGACCTGGCGGTCGCCGACCAGCACCACGAAACCGTTGCTGCGGAACGCCTGCTCGGCGAGGGCGATCTGCCGCTGCGGGTCGACCCGGCGCCGGGGTCGTTCACCCGGGTCACCGTTGAGTGCCCGCTCGGTCGAGGTCGGCTGCACCAGCGACGGGCGTGGCCGCGGGCTGGCCGCGTTGTGCTCGGCGACCTCCTGGTGGATCCGCCGGCGGATCAGCTCACGAAGCGTCAACCGCTCCTCGAAGATCTGCAAGGCCCACGCGGGAGTCCGGGCTCCCGCGGTGCTCTCGTCCACAAAGGTCACCGTCGCCATGTCGCGTGAGTCTAGGTACGCCCTCCGACAGTCCGGCCCGACGCGGTTGGGACGGGCTACTCCAGGGCGAAGGTGGCCGACGCACGTGCGGTCGCGTCCGGTACCGGCTCCAGGTAGAGCAGTCCGTCCCGGTGACGGACGTACTGGCCGGGGAAGTTGACCGACTCCAGGGACACCTTCGTCGGGTCGGCGAGCCCGGAGCGGCGGGTGAAGGTGGCGTCCTGCCGGAAGAGGTTCGAGCCGTCGTTGCGTTCCACCCAGATCTGGTGGTTGCGGTGCCGCAGGAAGTAGCCGGGGTAGTTCGTCGACTCCAGCGAGATCGCCGCGGAGTTCGACAGGCCGGCGACGATCCGGAACTGCGAGTCGGCCAGGTTCGTCACGTTCGGCTCCAGCCGGACCCGGAACTCCCAGTGCCGCAGGTAGCGATCGGGCAGATCGTGGGCGCGCAGCCGGACCGGGGTCAGGCCGTCCGGCACCGGTACGCCGAAGTTCGGGGTGCCGTCGGCGTTCCAGTAGACCCGCTGGATCCGGGTCCGCCGGTTCGGGTCGTTGAGCGGGTCGTAGCCGTTGCCGAGGTACCGCTCGTAGTTGCGGGAGTGGTAGACGATCACATCGCTGCCGTCCTCGGCGACGGTGAACGAGTTGTGCCCCGGGCCGTACTGGCCGGTCCGGCTGTCGCTGGCCAGCACCGGTGTGGCGCGCTTGCTCCAGGACGCCGGGTTCAGCAGGTCGCTGTTCGCCGAGGCGGTGAGCAGCCCGACGGCGTAACTGGCGTCGGTGGCGCTCGCCGAATAGGTCATGAAGACCCGGCCGTTGCGGATCAGCACCGCCGGCCCCTCGTTCACCCGGTAACCCCGGGTCTCCCAGGCGTACGACGGGGTGGCGATCAGGGTCGGGGTGCCCGCGTACGTCCAGGGGTTGACCGCTCGGGCGAGGTAGATGTTCGAGTTGTTGCCGGCGTACTCCGCCCAGGCCAGGTAGCGCTGACCGTGGTGCACGAAGGTGGTGGCGTCGAGGGAGAAGCTGCTGCGCGCCGGCTGGAGTTGGCCACGCTCCATCCACGGGCCGTCGAGCGGGTTCGCGGCGCCGCTCTCCAGCACGTACGGCCGGATGGCCCAGATGTCGTCGGTGCGGCCGGCGGCGAAGTACACGTACCACCGGCCGTCGATGAAGTGGATCTCCGGGGCCCAGATGTGCGCGCCCATCTCGCCGCTGCCGTGCCGGCGCCAGATCACCCGCTCGGCGGCGGTGGCAAGCCCCTGGAGAGTGGTGGCGCGGCGCAGCACGATCCGGTCGTACTCGGGCACCGTGGCGGTGAAGTAGTAGTAGCCGTCGGTGTGCCGGTAGATGTGCGGGTCGGCGCGCTGCTCGGCCAACGGGTTGGTGAACGTGACGGCGGCGGCCCGCGCCGGAGCGGCCGGCCCCACCAGGGAGCTGATCGCCGCCATCACCAGGGCGGCGGTCAGCGCTACCCAACTGCGGTACGTGAGCTTCCGACGCGCCATCGCCCTCGCCCTCCCGCCACCGCGAGCCGGTCGTCCGGGACGGGCACGGTCCCCGTCCGACCGTGCCCGCCGTGCCCGCTCCCTCATTGATAGCGTTAACATTCATCGCCGTCAAGACAATGACATCTATCCGAATCTCGGCCGTAACGCGTCGGCCGCTACAACACGGCCGCACCGCAGCCAGGCCAACCTGATCGCCCACTCAGGACAGACGTGACGTGGGGTGCTGTTCAGGAGGGGTGAAACTGTTCGAAGGGCGGCTCGGCCATCGACTCGGGCAGCCGGATCGCCCGGCAACGGGGCACCAGTTCCGCCGCCGGGTCGTCGCCGATGTTGCGGAGCGTGCCGCCCGTGAAGGCGTCGGGGATCGCCGCCCAGCCCAGGTTCCTCTCGTAGTACCGCACCGCGGTACGCACCGACGGCGTCCAGTCGTCGTCCATCACGATCAACCCGCATGGCCGAACGATCTTGCGCAGAAAGTAGAGGTCCACGAAGACCTCGTGAAAGCGATGACTACCGTCCACGAACGCCGCGTCGGCGATCAGACCATCGGTGACGAGTGCTGGAAGCGCGATCGAGGACCACGCGCACATCAGCCTGGCGGTGGAGTCCAGGCCGGCGGTGCGTAACAGGTCCCAGCCGACGTTCGCGTACGCCCGCTGCTGGAAAGGGTCGACAATGATGTGCCGGGGATGCGGCGGGTCGATCGTGACCAACGCCTCCCCGATCGCCAACGCGGAGCTGCCGTACGCGAGCCCGACCTCGACCACGGTCTCGACCCGGTCCGAGATCAACAGGTCCCGCAGCAGATCACAATCCCGTTCCGGCAGAGTGACCGTCTCGAAGTCCCGTTCGTGCTCCCGCGTCCACGGCGGGCCACTCTGCGCCAGCCTGCGGCGTACCTCCCGAACCCGCGCCTGCCGTTCGTCACCCCGCATCCGGCCAGTCTGCACCAACCGCCGCGCCGGCATTGCCGGTCAAACGATCAAAGCGGATTCTCGATCATTCGAGAACCCGCCTTTGAACTGGGTGGAGCTGAGGGGATTTGAACCCCTGACCCCCTCGATGCGAACGAGGTGCGCTACCGGTCTGCGCCACAGCCCCTCCGCCGGCCAACCGGCGTCGGTCCCACCCGGCTGTCACCGGGCGGGCCGGCGACAAGGCTAACAGGTCGAGCACTCCCGCCGCGAATCACCCCGCCCACCCGGCCCGGCCCACCTCGACCGGGCCGGGTGGGCGAGATCCGCGCAGTTTCCCCGATAGTGCGGCCTTCGGCCGGCCCGAGCCAGCACTTTCCCCGAACCTGTCGCCTCGCCCGCCGACGGGCGCGAGCGAAGGGCGGGGTCAGGCGCTGTTTGAGCCGGGGCCGGCCTCGTAGGGGCGGCCACGCAGGCCGCCGGCACGGCGGTAGGAGACCGAGCCGCCGTTGGCCGCCTGCGGCAGGTCTGCCGGGCGGTCCAGGCCCATCGCGCTGCGCCGGACGGATTCCCGCTGGGCCGCCAGGCGGCGCTGCGCCTCCCGGCGGGCAGCCGCCCGGCGCGCCTGCTCCCGGCGTACCTCGGCCTGGCGGGCGGCCAGCCACGCGGCCTCGCGGGCCAGGGCCCGGCGTCGGCGACGGTCGGCCACCGCGCGGGCGCGCAGGTGTACGACGTACACGATCAGCAGGGTGGCGGTGACCGCGAAGCTGATCCAGAAGCCGGGGCCCACCACCAGCACGCCAACCAGCTCGACCGCGTTGAGCAGCACCAGCGCGGCCAGCACCCGGCGACGGCGGTAGATGGCGGGGGTGTGGTGGCGACGGCGGTCGGGGCGACGGCGGGGACGGTTCCCGCCGGCCGGCACGGCGCGCAGCCGGCTGGGCCTTCCGGAACGTCGCGGCAGTGCCCGCCCGGCGTTCCCACCGTTCGCTGCCGCGTCGCCGACGGAGGCGTCACCTGGCCGACCGGCGGCACGCGAGCGCGGTACCCGGCCGGGTGCCTCGCCCGAGCGCGACGGGGCGGGAACCGCACGCCGCAGGGCGGGCGGACCGGAGACCGGAGTGGCGAGTTCCCCCGAGTCGGGATCTTCGCTGAGAGTGATGACCAGGGCGCGGGACGGGTTGACCGGCCGCCGCCCGGGGACAGTACGGCGACGTCGGCGGCGCTGGAGCACCCGCGCCGTCGACTGCGCCCGCTCCGCCACCAGCCGCTCGGCGGCGTCGTACCGGCGAACCAGCGCCGGCGCGAGGGCGAGCAGCCCGGCGGCGGCGAGGACGGCGAGGAGCACCGAGGTCGGCACCCTCACCCCTCCCGTCACCAGATTCGGAGCAAGCGCGAGCCGGCCGCAGGATCTTCCACCGATCGGCGTCGGCGACGTGAATCGTGCGGAGCGGACAGCGCCTGCCGCAGCTTGCAGTTACCTGAGGTTACGGGTCACCGTCGCGGGAACCGCCGCGCCGCGCCGATCCCGCACGTGGGACGGCTCACGGGGTACGGGCGCGCAGCCGGTGCCAGCGGGCCAGCAGGCCACCCTCGGCGGCGATCTCCTCGCTGGTCATCGCGTAGCCGATGTGGTCGCGCCAGGCACCGTCGATGTGCATGTAGCGCGCGTGGTACGCCTCCTCGCGGAAGCCCAGCTTCTCCACCACCCGACGGGACGGCCGGTTCTCCGGGCGGATGTTGACCTCGATCCGGTGCAGACCGCCGGGGCCGAAGGCGTGGTCGACGGCCAGGGCCAGCGCGGTGGGGATGACGCCTCGGCCGGCCACCCGCCGGTCCACCCAGTAGCCGACGTATCCGGAGCAGAAGGCTCGGCGCACGATGTTGCCCACGTTTATGTGACCGACCAGCCGCTCCACACCGTCGGAGTGCAGACAGACCGCGAACGGCATCCCCTCGCCGGTGCGGGCCGAGCGTCGCTGGTCGCGGTAGACCCAGCGGAACGTCGCCGGGGAGTTCAGGTCGTCCCAGTCGCCGGGTAGCGATGACTCCCAGGGGGCCAGCCACTCCCGGTTGGCTCGGCGCACCTGCGACCAGGCCGCCGCGTCCGACCGCCGGTACGGCCGTAGGAGTACCGGGCCGTCGGAGAGCACCGCCGGCCAGCCAGGCGCCCGTCGGAACACCGAACCTCCACTCCCGAACGTCACCGGTGGGTCACCGGCGGCGGTCCAGCAGCAACACGTCGACGGTGGAGCCGGCGGCCGCGGCGGTCACCCGCTCGCCGAGAACGAGAAGTCCGTTCGCCTCTGCCAGGCCGGAGAGCGTGAACGGGCCGCCGTTGAGCGGCTGGACAGTGTAACCCCCGCCCCGCCGCTCGGCGACGTGCGCGGGCCGGAACTCGCGCAGCCCGGCCGGCGAGGCGACGGTCTCCAGCAGGTGCGCCCGTACGCTGGGCCGGAACACCGGCTCCGCGCCGGCCAGCAGGTTGATCGCGGGCCGGGCCAGCACCTCGAAGCCGATCATCGCGGCCCCCGGGTCGCCGGGCAGACACACCACCGGCACCTCCTCGGCGCCGACCGTGCCGAAGCCGAGGGCGGTGCCCGGGTAGAGCGCCACGTCCGTGAAGGTGACCGGACCGGCGCGGCTGCCCTCTCGACGGGACAGGATCCGGCGGACCATGTCGCCCGGCCCGGTGCCGGTGCCACCGGTCGTGATGATCAGATCGGCCCGCAGGGTCTGGTCCTCCAGCAGCCCACGCAGCCCCTCCGGATCGTCGTCACAGATACCCACCCGGTAGGCCAACGCCCCCACCTCCGCCGCCGCGGCGGTCAGGGCGTGCGAGTTGGCGTCCACCACCTGACCCGGCTGGCTGCCCCGCCCCACGTCGACGAGTTCGTCGCCGGTGGCCACGATCACCACCCGGGGGCTCGGACGCACCACCACATGGCCGATGCCGGTCGCCGCGAGCACCGCCACCAGCGCCGGCGAGACGTAGGTGCCGGAGCGGGCGAGCAGTGCACCGCCGGTCACCTCCTCGCCCGTCCGCCGGACCCCGTACCCCCGTTTCGGGACCCGGAAGATCTCCACCGCCGCCATGCCCTGGTCGGTCCACTCCACCGGCACGACCACGTCGGCACCGATCGGCAGTGGTGCGCCGGCCGCCACCGAGAAACACGACCCCGGCGTGAGTCGGACCGGCCGCCAGCTTGCCGCACCGAGATCACCGACGACGTTGAGCCGTACGGTGCGACCGCCCGGCCGACCCGACTGGACCGGGACGTATCCCACGCCCCGGCCCCCACCGGCGATGTCCTCCCAGCGCGCGGCGTACCCGTCCACGGCCGCCTGGTCGAAGGCCGGGAACGAGTGCGGGGCGACGACGTCCTCGGCGAGGACGTTGCCGTACGCCTGGGTGAGGTCGAGGTCGAGCGGAGGCAGCGCGCGCAACCTGCGCAGCACGCTGCCCAGGTAGTCGGCGAGCGGCGTCAACCCGTTTTCGGCCGCCTCGGCGTCGGCCGTCGCGGTCATGTATTCGGACCGCCCGACGCGTCGGAGTTGACGAACTCGGCCAGCCACTTGCGGAACTCGCTACCGAGGTCCTCGCGGTCGGCCGCGATCTGGACCACGGTCTGCAGGTAGCCCAGCGGCATGCCGGTGTCGTAGCGGGTGCCGCGGTAGACGATCGCGTGCACCGGTGTCCCCTCGGTACGCAGGATCTCCATCGCGTCGGTCAGTTGGATCTCTCCGCCGCTGCCGGGCTCCGTCCGGCGGATGGCGTCGAAGATCTTGCCGGGCAGCACGTACCGGCCGAGCACGGCGAGGTTGCTCGGCGCGTCCTCCGGCTTCGGCTTCTCCACCATTCCGGTCACCCTGACGACCTCGCCGATGTCGGTCAGCTCGGACTCGGCCGGCTCGACGGAGGCGATCCCGTACCGCTTCGTCTCCGCCGGGTCGACCTCGAAGAAGGCGAGCACCACCCCGCCCGTACGGGCCTGGAGTTCCAGCATCGCGGGCAGCAGCGGCTCACTGAGGTTGACGAACTCGTCGCCGAGCAGCACCGCGAAGGGCTCGTCGCCGACGTGCGACTCGGCGTACCCGACGGCGTGCCCGAGACCCAACTGCTCCGGCTGCCGACAGGTGTAGATGGACGCCAGTTCCTCGGTCCGCTTGACGGCGGCGAGCAGGTCGGGCTTCTCCGCGAGCCGTTCCTCCAGGTCAGGGCGACGGTCGAAATGGTCCACCATCGAAGTCTTGCCGCGGCCGGTGATCAGCAGCACGTCGCCGATGCCGGCCTGGGCGGCTTCCTCGACGATGTACTGCAGCACCGGTCGGTCGACCACCGGCAACAGTTCCTTGGGAACGGCCTTGGTGGCCGGTAGGAACCGGGTGGCCAGTCCGGCGGCCGGGATGACGGCCTTGACGGCACGGGGACGGCCGGTGGCGGCGGTCGCTGAGGGGTTCGCTGAGTGCTCCGACATGTCGCGAGACTATCGGCCACGGCCCTGACTCGGCGGGTGAGGACCGGAAGACGCGCCGCCCGCCGGACCGGTTCTGCCGGTTACCGGTGGCGTCCCGGTCAGGTCGGCGGACCGCCGGTGGTCGGCCCGCCCGGACCGGGGCGACGGGCCGACCGACGGGGGTCGACGCCGGCAGGTCGACACCCGGCGGGCCGATGCTGGTGCCGGCAGGTCAGGGCCCGCCCGACGGGTCGCCGGTGGTGATCGGCGCGTCGGGTCCGGCCCTGGGCAGTCCGTCGGCGGGGCTGCGGGCGACCGCCGGCACCGGTACCTCACGGGTCGGCGACGGCTCCCGGGCCGGCGCCAGGCGCCAGGTGTCCCGGCTGGCGGTCTTCGCGGCGTACAACGCCTCGTCCGCCGCCGCCAGCACCTGCGGGCCGGTGTCGGCGTGGTCGGGAAAGACGGCGATGCCGACGGAGACGGTCACCGGGATCAGCTCGCGGACACCGGCGTGCCCCACCACGGTCACCGGGGTGTCGCGAACGGCCGCGCCGAGCCGCTCGGCGACGGTTGCCGCGCCACGGGCGTCGGTCTCCGGTAGCAGCACCACGAACTCCTCGCCACCCCGCCGGAAGGCCAGGTCCACCTCGCGGATCTCGCCGCGTACCCGCCGGGCGAACTCGGCCAGCACGGTGTCCCCGGCCGCGTGCCCGTAGGTGTCGTTGACCCGCTTGAAGCGGTCCAGGTCGAGGGCGAGGACGCTGACCATGCGGCCGAACCGGCTGGCCCGTTCCACCTCCCGGCGCAGCGACTCGCGCAGGTACCGGTAGTTCCACAGCCCGGTCAGCGGGTCGGTGAGCGACAGTCGTTGCGCCTCCTCGTGTACGCGCACGTTGTCCACGGCGACCGCCGCGTGCCGGGCGAAGGTGCGCAGGGTGGCCAGGTCGTCGTCGTCGAACTCGTCGCCACCGAGGCGGTCGTAGAGCGCCAGCACGCCCAACACCACCTCCGGCGGCCGCCCCTGGGCGGCAGCCGCCGAGGCCACGCCCGAGACGTCGCCGCCGGTCGGGTCGGGCGCGGCGAACGGCACCGCGATGTACGTCCGGCAGCGCGGCTCGTCCGGGTCGACGCTCGCCGCTTCGGCCCGACCCCGACGGGGCTGACCGGTCGCCGCGACCGCGCCGACCACCCCGCTGCCCAGCGGCACCCGCAGTGGCGCGGTGCCGGGCCCGCGCTCGTCGAGCCCCTCGCTGCACCGGGCGACAAGGTGCTCACCCTGGTCGGTGAGGAGTACCGCCCCCGCGCGGGCCCCGGTCGCGGCGAGCGCGCTGTGCAGGATCACCCGCAGGATCCGGGGCAGGTCGTGGGTACTGGCCAGGGTGTCACCGAGCACCGCGAGGTGCCCGCGCAACTGGTCCCGGCTGCTGGTCAGCGCCGCCAGGTAGCCGCCCGTCTCGCGGGTCATCCGATTGAAGGCGACGGCCAGCCGGCCGATCTCGTCGCGGCTGCGTACCGGCACCCGGGCGGTGAGATCGCCGGTGGCGACCCGGTCCGCCGCACCGGCCAGTTCCACGAGTGGCCGAGTGGTGACCCGGGCCAGCCGCCAGGCGGCTGCCACGCCCAGCAGGGCGGCCATCAGCACCACCGCGACCAGCACCGCGTGCAGCCCGGGTGGCTGGTCACTGGGTACCGAGAGCACCAGGGGCAGCGGCTGGCCGACGGTCGGGCCGGCGCGACGTACGTACCGGCCGTCGGTGGTGCCGGCGACGTGCTCGTCGCGCAGCGAGGCCGCGGCGGCGAGCACCGCGTCCCGACCGTTGCCGGATTCGGTGGTGTGCGCCACCTGCACCGGCGCGGCCCCGTCGAGCAGGGTCACCGCCACCCCGGTCACCGCGGCGAGCCGCGCGACGAAGGCCGGGTCGACCGGCTGGGCGGCGGCCACCGTACCCAGCGACGTGCCGGCGGCGTCGCGTAGCTGCACCCGCGCCACCAGGGCGTTCGCCCCTCCGCCGGGCGCGGCCTGCGCGGTGCAGTCCCGCCAGGGTGCCGGGGGCGGATCCGGCGTGGCGTAGCCGACCCGACCGGCCACGTCGGTGACGAGCACCGCGGTGGCCAGGCCCCGGCTGACCACCTGCGCCGCCGCCGCGGCGTGGTCAGCGGTGACGGCGACCGCGTCGGCTGCGGCGCGTAGCTGCTGGCATAGGGCGTCGACCGAGGTACGTACGGCCGTGGCGGCCACCGCCAGCCGTTCGGTCGCACGACTGCGGTCGACCGCCGCTACGGTGGACGCGACGAAGACGGCACCGAGCAGGACCGGGCCGAACGCCACCGCCAGGAAGGCTGCGGTCAACCGCCCGCGTAGCGTCAACGCTTCCCCTTCCCCCCGGAAGTTGCGCGACCGTTGCCTGCGATGCTGACACAGAGCAACGGGTAGGCAAGCGTTGCGTGAGGAGTGTTGCGTGCCGGAATTTGCGGAAGGAGCGGAAGTGACGCATGACGCGAAGCGGGCCGCCCGGATCGAGTTGCTCGCCCGCCGCCGCGCCCGCACCGACGCTGAGCGCGCCACCGCCGCAGCACGCCTTCAGGACGAACTGGCGTCCCTGGTCAGCCGGCTGCGACCGGGCCGGACAGCCGCGTACGCCCCGGTCGGTGGGGAGCCGGGCGGGTCGGAGCTGCCGACGGTGCTCGCCGAGGCGCTGCCCGCCGGGGCGGACCTGTTGCTGCCGGTGCTGCGTGACGACCTCGACCTGGACTGGGCCGTCTGGGACGGGCCGCAGGCGATGGTCGCCGCCGGGCGGGGCATCCGCGAGCCGACCGGCCCCCGGCTGGGGGTCACCGCCGTGGCCACCGCCGACCTGGTGGTGGTGCCCGCCCTGGCCGTGGACCGACGAGGGATCCGCCTGGGACGCGGCGGCGGGTCGTACGACCGCGCCCTGGCGCGGGTACCGGCAACCGTCCTCACGGTGGTGCCGCTGTACGACGGTGAACTGCTTTCCGAGGTGCCGGCCGAACCACACGACCTGCCGGTACGGGCGGTGGTCACGCCGACCGGCGGCCTGCTGACCCTCGCGGGTGTCGTGCCCCACACTTCCGCTGGACGAACCGGGGGGCGATGACGCACCATTGGCACTCGAATACGTCGAGTGCCAATTCGGCCGTGCCAGATCCGGAGGGGAACGTGCCCACGTACCAGTACGCCTGCACCGCGTGCGGTCACCAGCTCGAGGCGGTGCAGTCCTTCTCTGACGAGCCGCTGACCGACTGCCCGGCGTGCGAGGGACGACTGCGCAAGCTGTTCAACTCGGTCGGCATCGTCTTCAAGGGCTCGGGCTTCTACCGCACAGACTCCCGCTCCTCCGGCTCGGACACCACGTCGAACGGTTCCGGCGGCAAGTCGGAGTCCTCGTCGTCCGGCTCCAAATCCGCTGACTCCGCGAGTTCCTCGTCGAACGGCTCCGCGTCGTCCGCGTCCGGCTCCGGCTCGTCCGGCTCCGGCAACGGGTCGTCCGGTGGTTCATCGGGAGGATCCTCCGGTGGAGCGAGCAAGGCGACGGCCACGGCCAGCCCCTCCTGACCGTCGGCACGCCCCCGGCTGCGGTGCTGACCGAGTGACTGCAGCGCTGACCGGCAAGCTGGGGTGACCGGCAAGCTGCGGTGCCGGCCGGCAAGGGCACCCCGTCAAGGAGCACCTCTGCCGGGCAGCACGGCTGCTGGCGGGCGGGCCCGACGCAGCAGGGGCGTCGGCGGGCACGCTGACGGGCGCCTGCCGGGCTCAGTCCCAGTGTGGCGGGCGCTCGGCGAGCAGCCGGTCGTCGTTGTCGCCGGCACGCTCGCCCCACCCGTGGTCGGTGTCGTCCGCGGTCTGCTCCGGCAGCACCACGAAGTCGTCGGTCAACTCGACCGCGCGATCGTCCTCACCCCGCCAATCGCTCACGAACGACAACATTAACCCTCTGCCCCACGCAGTCAACGCAGCAACTTCGGGGATCGTGCTGGGTCTCGCGCGACGGAGGCAGCACCATCCCCGAAGTTGCTCGTATCGACCGCCACAGGCGCGGCCTGGCGGAGCGGCGACGAGGTGATTGGTAGCGTCGGACAGCGTGACGATGCCCCCATCCGGTTCGGATCCGGACGATGCCTGGCGCCGGCCCGACTCCGGCGACGGGCGCTCCGGCGGCCCTCCCGCGGAGCGCGTTCCGGCGGCGGCCGATGCGAGTCACCCCCCGGACCCGTCGGTACCCGCCCCCGTTCCCGACGCGAGCCCGACCCCGAGCGACACCTCACCCCCGAGCGACACCTCACCCCCGAGCGACACCTCACCCCCGAGCGACACCTCACCCCCAAGCGACATGCCGGGCCCGAGCGGCATGCCGGGCCCGAGCGGCCTCCCCGGCCCGAGCGGTGGCCCCGGCCCGAGCTCCGGGAATGTCGCTTCCGGTGGGGCGAGCGGCTACAGCGGGCCGCCACCCACCACCGCTCCACCGCCCGGTTGGCGTCCCCCGGTGCACCTGCAGGCAGCACCGCCCCGCCGGCTGCCGCCTCAGGACATGGCCAGCCTGGACGCGCAGGAGCAGCGGGCGCAGCGGGTCACCTGGGCCGTCGGCGCGGTCGCCGGAGCCGTGCTGGTGGTGCTGACCTGTCTGCTCTGCACCCGGCTGCTGTTCTGAGCGGGCACCCGGGCGCGGCGGTGGGCGTACCCGCTCACGGCGGCCGTGGCCGGCCTACTCGTACGTGGTGCCCCAGACCATCTCGGCACCCGAGTGGCCGCTGAGCCAGACGTAGACCAGGGCCGCGACGCCCAGCCCCAGCACCACGACTGACAACACCGCCGGCACCCAGCCGGGCAGCTTCGGCACCCGGGCATGGCCGCTCGTGGCGACCAGCAGCAGGATGACCGCCAGACCGAGCCCCAGCGTGACGCGGAACAGCACCTCGCCGTGTGCCGCATGCTCGTTGATCTTGTCGAGGATCTCGCCCGAGAAGCCCCGCGCGATCTGCCGGGCCTGCAACGCCTCACCGGACTCCGTGGCGACCCACGCGGTGATCGGCGCGACCACCGCCAGGACCGCCACCGCCCAGTCCAGTCGGGCGCGGAACCGGGGCAGCACGATGTACGCGAGGGCGAGCAGCACCAGCAGCGGCACGAACACGACGACGGCGTGCACGACCAGTACGTGTAGGGGCAGGCCCAGCGCCTTCTCGAACATCGGCACCTCCGAGGGTGATCGTGGATGTCAGCGTACGGGCCCGTGCTTGATCCGCCCAACGCCCTGTTGCTCCACACGCAGACCCGACCGCACGGGTTCACCTCGGTTCGCGTGGCACCCTTGACAGGTGGAAACCGTCGACGTCGGCCTGTTCGGTCCCGCCTCGGTCACCTGGAAGCTGCACCAGGAGCCGATCCTGTTCGTCGCCGGCCTGCGCTCGCTCTACCTCCAGGCGCTGCACCCACGGGCCATGGCCGGGGTGGCGCAGAACAGCAACTACCGCCAGGACGCCTGGGGGCGTCTGATCCGTACCGCCGACTACGTGGGTACCACCGTCTACGGCACCACCGATGAGGCGGAGCGGGCCGGCCGGCGGCTGCGTCGGCGGCACGCCCGGATGACCGCGGTCGACCCCGGCACCGGCGAACGGTTCCGGATCGACGAACCGGACCTGCTCCGCTGGGTCCACGTCACCGAGGTGGAGTCGTTCCTCGACACGGCGCGGCGGGCCGGCGTACCGCTGGACGCCGACGAGGTGGACCGCTACTACACCGAGCAGCGGCGGACCGCCGCCCTCGTCGGGCTGGCGCCCGAGACCGTGCCCGGCACCGCCGCCGAGGTGGCCGACTACTACCGGCGGGTCCGGCCAGAGCTGCGGATGACCCGGGAGGCCGCCGAGACCGCCCTGTTCCTGACCGCGCCACCCCTGCCCTGGAAGCTCAGCCTGCCGGCCCGGATCGGGCTGAACCTCGGCCCGCCCCGGTGGGCGTACCTGGGCATCGCCGGCACCGCGCTCGCCCTGCTGCCACCGTGGGCCCGACGGCTGTACGGCGGACTGGGCCTGCCGACCACCGCGCTGTCGGCCGACGTGACGGTACGCGCGCTGCGGCTCGCGCTCACCGCCCTGCCCCGCGACTGGCGGGAGGGCCCGGTGCAGCGCGCCGCCAAGGAACGCGCGGCGCGGCTGACCGCTGCTTCCTCCGCCACCTGACGCACGGCGCGAGGTCGGTCGCGGATCAGTCCTCCGTCGTCGGCGCGGCGAAGCGTTCCACCGCGGCCCATGGCTCCTTGCCCGGCAGGGCCGAACCGGTGGGGCAGGTGCGCCGGTAGTCGCACCAGGCGCAGCGCGGGCCGGGGGCGGTCGGAAAGACGTCGTCCGGATCGGCGCCGTCGGCCACCGACCGCTCGGCGGCGATGATGTCGCGGGCGGTCTCCTCCGCGCGGCTCACCTGCCGGGCCAGCGACTCGACACTGTGCTCGTGCGCGGCGACGGTGCCGCTCGGCAGATGGTGCAACTCGACCCGGCGGCACGGCCGGCGGAACACCTGCTCGGCCGCGTACGCGTACAGCGCCAGCGCCTGCGAACCGCGCGCGTCGTCGCCGTCCAACCCGGAGCGACCGGTCTTGTAGTCGACGATGACCAACTCGGGCCCCTGCGGGCCGGGCCGCGAGTCGATCCGGTCGGCACGGCCGTTGAAGGCCAGCACCCCGGTCTTCACCGCCACCACCCGCTCCACCCCGACCGGCTCGTCGGCCGGGTCCAGCCCGGCGACGTACGCCTCCAGCCAGCCGAGGGCCCGCCGGTAGGACTCGCGCTCCTGCTCGTCGTCGCGGTAGCCCTCGCGCACCCAGGTGCTCTTGAGCAGGGTCGGCAGCACCTCCGGGCGGCGTCGGTCGGTGGGCAGCGCGTACCAGTTCTTCAGGGCGGTGTGCACGCTGGCGCCGAGCGAGTTGTGCGCCCAGGGCGGGCCCTTCGGCGGCGCCGGGCGATCGACGTAGGAGTAGCGGTAACGCCGCGGACAGTCGGCGTAGGCACCCAGGCGGCTCGGGGTGCAGACGAACAGCCGCTCCGGCATGCCCTCGAAGCCGAGCTGCTCGGGCTGCGCGTCGCGGGGCCGGGGCGGGCGGCCACCGGCGGCGGGTCGTCCGGCTGGAGAGGCTCGTCGCACCACCTGATCCTGCCATCCACCCCCGACAGACCGGGCGACCCGGTCAGCCGGCACCGTTGTACTGCGCCACGAACGCCGCGATCGCGTCCGCGATGAGCTGTACGGCGATCGCCGCCAGCAGCAGGCCGGCGATCCGGGTGAGCACCTCGATGCCGCCGGGGCGTAGCACCTTCACGATGCCGCCGGAGAACCGCAGCACGATCCAGACGGTGAGCATCACCGCGACGATGGCGGCGGCGATCGCGGCGAAGTCGGCGGGTCCGTCGCCCTGCTGGACGAAGAGCATCGTCGCCACGATCGCGCCGGGCCCGGCCAGCAGCGGCGTGCCCAGCGGCACCAGGGCGATGTTGGCGGTGGCCTGCTTGGTCGGGTCGTCGGTCTTGCCGGTCAGCAGTTCCAGCGCGACCAGGATCAGCAGCAACCCACCGGCCGCCTGCAACGCGGGCAGGTCGACGTGCAGGTAGGCCAGCAGCGTCTGTCCTGCCACCGCGAAGATCACGATCACGCCCAGCGCCAGCGCGACCGCCTGCCAGGCGGCCCGGTTGCGCTCCCGCGCGGACAGCGGGCCGGTCAACGCCAGAAAGATCGGCATCATGCCGGGCGGGTCGACGATCACCAGCAGGGTCACGAAGACCTCGCCGAAGAGCTTGAGATCCACCCGGTCACCGTAGCCGTGCCGGTCGGCGTCGAAACCCAGGTCAGCCCGAAGCGACCTCGGTCACCCCGGAGGATGCCGCGACGATCCGCTCGTACGCGTCGACACCGGTGGTGAAAGCACCGAGCCGAACCGTCTTGTGACTGCCGTGAAAGTCCGAGGAGCCGGTCACCAGCAGACCCAGCTCGGCCGCGAGACCGCGTACGTGGGCCCGCTCGCTTGGTGAATGGTCCTCGTGGTCGGCCTCCAGGCCGACCAGTCCAGCCGCGGCCAGCTCGGCGATCAGCTCGTCCGGCACGATCCGGCCGCGCCGGCTGGCCCGGGGATGGGCGAACACCGGCACGCCGCCGGCCGCCCGGATCAGCCGGACGGCCCGGAACACGTCGATGTCCTCCTTGGGCAGCCGGTACCGCCGCCCAAGCCAGTCCGGCCCGAACGCCTCGGTGGTGGTGGCAACGAGCCCGGCCCGGATGAGCGCCTGAGCGATGTGCGGCCGGCCCACCGTCCCGCCGCCGGCCAGAGCCAGGATCTCCGGCCAGTGCACGTCGACGCCGTCGGCACGCAGCAGGTCCACGGTGCGTTCGCCCCGGGCCAACCGCGCCGCCCGCACCCTGGTCAGCTCGGCCACCAGGTCCGGATCCGTCGGGTCGAAGAGGTACGCCAGCAGATGCAGCGGCACCGGAGGCTGTTCACCGTCCCACCGGCAGGAAAGCTCCGCGCCACGGACCAGCCGCAGCCCGGTCGGCAGGGCACGCAGTGCCGGTTCCCAGCCGTCGGTGGTGTCGTGGTCCGTGATCGCCACCACGTCCAGTCCGGCCGTCGCGGCGGCGCGCATCAGCTCGGCCGGGCGGAGAGTGCCGTCACTGGCCGTGGAGTGCGTGTGCAGATCGATCCGGGAGGTCATCGCCCGCGGTCACCGGTCGCCCGGTCAGCCACCGCTCACCACCACCGGTAGCTCACCGGCGGGCAGGCCGGGCAGGGCGGTCGGTGCGGCGGGACGGCCCGCGACGACCCGGTCGACGGCCACCCGCACCAGGCCACCGGCGGCGTCGGCGTAGTAGGCCGTGTCGGGGTTGCGCCAGACCACGGTGCCGGTCATCGGCGGTCCCGCCGGCCGTACGGCGGTGGGCAGGTCGAACATGGCCAGGTCCACCAGCAGCGCCGAGTCCACCCCCGCCGACCGCCCGTTGACCAGCAGCCAGCGTCCGTCGGGCGACACCGCACCTCGGCCGTCACCGGCCGTCTCCGGCCCACAGTCCGGCTGGCTGGGTGCCAGATCCCGGGCCGGGTCGAGCAGGGTCAGGCAGGTGGGCAGCCCGACGCCCGGAGTGGTCCCGCCGACCAGGCGTCCGTCGGGCAGCGCGCCGAAGATGTCGGTGCTGGCTCGGTCCCCGCCCAGGTCCAGCTGACCAGGTTGCAGGGTCCACAGCACGTGCCCGGGGCGATCGGGCGCCAACCTGACCAGCACCGCCCCGTTGACGAACCGCAGCGGCACCGCCTCGGCCGGTGCCTCGGCCCGTACGGTGCTGGCGAGTTCACCGTTGACGATCCCGGCGCCGGCCAGCACCGTGCCCTGCTTCCAGGCGACCTGCCGGCCGTCCGCGTCCAGGACGATCTCGTCAGCACCGGCCAGCAGCACCTGCGCGGTGCCATCCGCGGCCACCGCCCAGAGGAACCGCCCGGCCAGGGTCGGTGCCCCGACCGCCAACCAGCCACGGCCGTCCGTTAGCCGGTGTACCCGTTCCACCTCGCCGATGCCGAGCAGCGGCACCCGTCGACCCTGCGCGGTGGCGATCGAGCCGTCGATCAGCAGGTCGACCTCGGCGATCGGGGCCGCGGTGTCCGGCCCGGGTGGTGCGGTGACGCGCTCGACGAGCGGCCGCTGGTCCGGGTCGCCGATCACCACCGTCCCGCCCGCCGGCGGCCGGTTGTCGCGCAGGTGCAGGCTGCCCGCGCTGACCGCCACGACCACCAGCACGGCCACGCTCATCCCGGCCAGGGTGCGGCGACGTTGGATCCGGTCGGCCCGGCGGATCGCCGCACCGGCCGGGTCGGCGGCGACCGCGCGCGTCACGGCCGCCCGCCTGGACAGCATCTCCCGGAGGGCGCCTTCCAACTCGTCGGACGACACGTCCAATTGACGATCCGGGAACCGGCTCTGGTTGTCATGAGCTGCCGGTTTCCGCATCACCACCGCTCTCCGACCAGCGCGTCGGGCTGCGCTGCCGCCGGTCCGGGCTGAGCTGCCGCCGGTCCGGGCGCCGTCGGCGGGACGTCACGTCCGTCGGCCGCCGCAGCGGCGGGTGTGCCGCGCGAGGAGATCCGGTCGGGCGAGGCCGTCGCACCGGTACCGGCGCCACGGGCCGGTACCACCCCGCCGGCGGGCCGGCGCTGGGCGGCCCGCACGGGGCGCTCAGCGTCCTCCGGTTGCGGACTTCCGGGCCCGGTCCGGTCAGCCGGCTGACCGGTCGGCTCCGGCCTGCCGGCACGCAGGCCGAAGGGTTCCTCCGCGCCGATTCGTCGGCGCAACGTGGCCAGTGCCCGGGAGGTCTGGCTCTTCACGGTGCCCGGCGAGATCTCGAGCATCGCGGCGGTCTGTGCCTCCGACATGTCCTCGTAGAAGCGCAGCACCAGCACCGCGCGCTGCCGGGCGGGCAGGGCCCTCAGATGCCGCCAGAGCACGTCCCGGTCCAGCTGGCGTTCGAGCTCGTCCGCCGCGGCATGCTCGGGCAGTACCTCGGTCGGACGCTCACCGTGCCAGCGACGCCGCCACCAACTCGTCGAGGTGTTGACCATGACACGCCGGGTGTAGGGCTCGATCGCCTCGATCCCACCCAGCCGCTTCCACGCCAGGTACGTCTTGGTCAGCGCGGTCTGGAGAAGATCCTCGGCCGTGCCCCAGTCGCCGGTGAGCAGGTACGCGGTCCGCAGCAGAGCACCGGAGCGGGCCGCGACGAAATCGCGGAACTCCTCCTCCAGCGGGTTGCTGCTGGCCACACACCACCTCCGTGCCTGATCCTGCCGCAGCCTGCCACAGCGGGACCAGCGGGTCGAGGACGAAAGGTGCGCAATATCTCCGATGTTCGGACAAGAAGTTTCAGGCGCCGTCGTCGGCCTTCGCCTCGTCCTGTTCCTTGCCCAGCCGGGCCTCGACCGCCTGCGGCTCGTACATCTCCTCGACGACGCGCAGATAGAGTTCGTTGGGGTTGGGCAGGTTCTTGACCTCGCGCAGCGCCTGCTCCTGGCCGGCGGACTCCAGCACGAAGGTGCCGTAGTTGAGCGCCCGGCCCGCCGGCGTCTGCTCGTACTTCATGTCGGTCACCCGGACCAGGGGCATCATCGCCACCCGCCGGGTGATGATCCCGTTGACCACCATGACCCGCTTGTTGGTCAGGATGAAGCGGTCATACCACCAGTCGGCGACCCGCCACGCCACCCAGCCCATCACCGCGAACCAGAGCAGCACCGCGATCGTGGTGAGCGCGCCGACGTCCTGACCGGCGAGGAAGCCGGAGAGATAGCCGAGCACGAAGGTCGCGGCGACGCCGACGATGATCGGGGTGGCGAGGTGGACCCAGTGCCGCTTCCATTCGCCCCGGTACCGCTCGGTCGGAAACAGGTATCGGGCCACCAACGAGCTGGGCTCGTCCTCCAGCGGCAGCACCCGACGCGGGGTGCCACCGCTGGCGTCGGCGCGTAGGCCGGCCAGCTCCTCCTCGGAGATCTCCGGGTGGAGGTAACCGGCCTCCGGATCGCGCACCCAGGCCCGCCCCGACCGGCCTTCGCCGGCGTACCCCGGGCCGTCGCCGTAGCCGACGTCGTCGGAGAAGGACGGACCGTCGGAGAGGCGAGGGCCGGCGCCGTAGCCCGGCCCGTCGTCGGGATCGATTCGAGGGATCGGCTCTGTGTCGCGTTCCCGGCGGGCCCGGTCGGGATCGTCGGGATCGAAGGGCGGGCCGGAGGGGCTTCCCATCGGAGGCTAGGCGACCAGTGAGGTGAAGAAGTCGCCGAAGCCCTGGGCGATGTCCATGATGCCGCCGCCCAGCGACTTGAACACGTCCGCGGCGGAATTTGGCCGGTAGGCGACGAAGAAGATCAAGAATGCGATTCCGGCCCAGGTGAGGACCTTCTTGACCATGGCGGGCCATCCTCTCGCGCGGCGCCGGGTCCCATTACCGCAGCGGCACCCAGAGTATCAGCGTGGTGTCTTACCGTGAATATCTGCGTCCGTTCTCCGACATTCCGGGAGACTTGTCAAGCCTTCCCGTGCAGGTACGGAGATGGAGCGCCGTACACGAGCTCGGACGGCGTCCACTCGACCAGGTCGTGCAGCAGCACGTCCTCCGCGAGCAGATGCCCCGCACTCGCCGGCCAGGCTATCGCATAGAGCCACATTCCCCGAGCCTCGCCGGCGTACGCGCTTCGATCCGGCAGCGAGTTCACCAGCCACAGTGGAGTCGGGTGACCGGCCACCCTGATCCCGGCGCGTCCGACATGGCCGGGATGCCCCGGGCCGGGGTCGGTCAGCGCCTCGACCAGTTCCGGTCCGGCGTCGGGCCCGGGCACTCCGGCGTACCGCGCGCCCAGCCCCACGCCGGGCTCCTCCGCCACGAAGACCAGGTCCGCCGGGCCACCACCCAACGGTGCCGGCCCGGCGCAGGCGACCACCGTGGCCCGCACTCCGAGCCGATCGTCGCCGGCCCACGCCACGCCGGTCGTGGTCCAGCCCGGCGGCAGCGGCCACGGACACCACAGCGGAACCGCCGGCTGCTGCGGCCCGGCGGCGGCCCGGATGTGGTCGACCACGCTGGCCACGATCTCCGCGCCGATGTGCTCGGGCACGTGCAGGGGCGCGACCGGCCCACAGTCGGGGCAGCGGGATTCCGGGTGCATCAGATCCGGCGACCGGACCGACCCCCCGCATCTGGGACAACTCACCGCAACCGTCACCACTCCACCGTCACCCCCCAACCGCCCCCCGTCAACCCCCTCCCCCGCTCCCCACCCCCGTCCCCCACCTTCGCGATCATGAAGTTGTCATCTCGCTCCTCGGCGTGTCGCGACAACAACTTCATGGTCAACAGCGGTGGAGGGTGGGGTCAGGTCGGAGGTGGGCCGGCGTGGGCGCGGATCCAGGCGTGCATGGCGATGCCGCTCGCCACCCCGGCGTTGATCGAGCGGGTCGAGCCGTACTGGGCGATCGAGAAGACCTGGTCGCATGCGGAACGGGCGGCCTCGGAGAGCCCCGGACCCTCCTGACCGAACAACAGGACGCACCACCGGGGCAGCGTGCTGGTCTCCAGTGGCCGACAGCCGGGCAGGTTGTCGATGCCGACCAGCGGCAGCTCGTGCTCCGCCGCCCAGACGATCAACTGGTCGATCGTCTCGTGGTGGCGTACGTGCTGGTAGCGATCGGTGACCATCGCGCCGCGGCGGTTCCAGCGCCGTCGGCCCACGATGTGCACCTCGGCCGCGAGGAACGCGTTGGCGTTGCGGACCACCGTGCCGATGTTGAGGTCGTGCTGCCAGTTCTCGATCGCCACGTGGAAGTCGTGCCGCCGCCGGTCCAGGTCGGCGACGACGGCCTCACGTCGCCAGTAGCGATAGCGGTCGACCACGTTGCGCCGATCCCCCGCGGCGAGCAGCTCCGGGTCGTAGCGGGGGTCCTCCGGCGGGTCGCCGGGCCAGGGCCCCACGCCGACGTCGAGCTGCTCACCGGTCACGGTCACGCAGGTTACGCCCCGCCGCCCGGAGCACCTCCCACCGCCCGGAGCACCGGAAGTCACGCGGAGCACCGGGAGCCACGCGGACCGCCCGCACACCGCCGGCGGCGGACCGCTGTCACCGTCGGGCGGCCGGTCAGCGCACCGGTCAGCGCGGGCATGGGCACCGGTCAGCGCAGGGCGAGGGCGCCGCCGAGCCGGTCGAGGAACCGACGGTCGGCGGGTGCCAGCACACCGCCGGGCACGGCGGAGGACGCGGTACGACAGACGCGGGCGGCCACCGACTGCACCCACTGCCGGTAGGCGGCCGAGTCGGCGGGATCGGCATGCCGAGCCAGTACCCGCACGACGGCCCGGCAGGCGGCGAGCACGTCCACCAGATCGGTGAGCGGCGCCGCCGGCCGGGACGGCCCGTCGTGCCGGGCGTAGATCGCGGCCACCACCGCCCGGACCAGATCGCTGTCGAAGGCTCGTCCGGCCGCCACCGCGTCCAGTCCGGCCAGACCCGCCGCCACGCTCCGGGGCGGACGCCCCGGGCCGGGTTGGGCGGCGGCCACGATCACCCGCCCGGGCAGACCGGTGAGCAGGTCCCACTCGGTGGCGGAATAGGCGGTGGCGGTGGTGATTCGCTCGCTCATGGCGGGACCTCCGGCGCCAGCATATTCGCCCGGGACGGGGACCGAACCCCTACGGCGGGAACCCGCCGCGGCGTGCCACCGCCTCCCCGCCGGCCGCGATCGACCGGCCGCGACGGGTCCAGGCTCGGGACGTCACCACCCGGGTCAGCGCGGTTCGGGGAAGCTGGGCCGCTCGGGGTCGACGCCGTCGGGAACGGCCGCCGCCGCGTACTCCCGTTTGGGGACCATCACCTTGCGCCGGAAGACGCAGACCAGCGTGCCGTCCTGGTTGTAGCCGCGCGTCTCCACCGCCACCACGCCACGATCCGGTTTGGAGGCGGACTCCCGCTTGTCCAGCACGGTGGTCTCGCCGTAGATCGTGTCGCCGTGGAAGGTGGGTGCGACGTGCCGCAACGACTCGATCTCCAGGTTCGCGATGGCCTTGCCACTGACGTCCGGCACCGACATGCCGAGCAGGAGCGAGTAGATGTAGTTGCCGACCACGACGTTGCGCCCGAACTGACTCGCGGTCTCGGCGTAGTGCGCGTCCAGGTGCAGCGGATGATGGTTCATGGTGAGCAGGCAGAACAGGTGGTCGTCGTACTCGGTGACCGTCTTGCCCGGCCAGTGCCGGTAGACCGCGCCGACCTCGAACTCCTCGTAGTAGCGGCCGAACTGCATCCTGGTCTCCCTCGACGGAGGCGGCGGAGTTCGGCACAGCATGCCTTATCGAGGGTTAAGGCGAAGCCGGGGGCGCGACGGGCGGCGGAATGTCACACCGGCCGAGACCGATAGGCACCGGAGCGGGTGGGGCCGGCGCGGCTGGACCGAGGCCGGACGCAATGAGCGGCGGGGCCCTCCCCGGCACCCGCCGCCCACGCTCTGATGCTTCAAGATTCTGCCGTACGCCCGTCCTGTCGCACAGAGACCGAGGTCACATTTATCTTTTTGTTACATTACTCTGAGTGACATATCATCGGCCAAAAAGCGATCTCTGCAGGTCGAATCGCTGCTAGTCAGCGCCAAAGTTACCGCTTCGTACCCGGTCAGAGCGTTGATCTCACTGGAAACGCTCCCATTACGGGCGGTCACGCAAATGCGACATGCATGTGCGATCTGCGGACGCCCCCGGAGGCCGACGGCGATCGATGCGGACAAACACCCCATCCGGACTGCGACCAGGGTTACGGTGGCACCACGACGGGAATGCGAAGGGGGACGCCCGAGTTCCACCAGACGTAGCTGTTCCGCGTGATCGGAGAGACTCACATGGCAACCGTCGAGCTGACCACGGCCAACTTCGACCAGGTGACCGAAGGCGACGGCATCGTGCTGGTCGACTTCTGGGCCGACTGGTGCGGTCCCTGCAAGCGGTTCGCTCCGGTCTACGAGCGATCGTCGGACAAGCACGCGGACATCACCTTCGGCAAGGTGGACACGGAGGCGCAGCAGGAACTCGCCGCCAAGTTCGACATCCGGTCCATCCCGACCATCATGGCGATCCGCGACGGCGTGATCGTCTTCGCCCAGCCGGGCGCGCTACCGGAGTCGGCTCTGGAGAACCTCATCGAGCAGGTTCAGGCGCTCGACATGGACGACGTGCGCAAGAAGCTGGCCGAGCACAAGCACTGATCTCATCTCGGCACGCGGGCCGGGCCCCGATCGGGCCCGGCCAGCGGCGTCTGCGCCACCTGTCCGCTCGCCGGACCCGTCACAGCTGGGACACGGCCCGCCGATCAGGCCACTGCAACGCACGCCGGTGCCGTATCTTCGGCATCCGATGGATGCGTTGACGAGCCGCGGCCGTACGGTCCGGGTGGCGGTGACGGCACTCGGCCTCGCCGTCCTGCTCGCCGGCACGGCCTGGGGCGCCGACGACCACTTCCCGTTCGGCCCCTTCCGGATGTACTCCACCTCCGATCCGGCCGACGCGGACGCACCGGACACCCGGGTGGAAGGGGTCGACCGCAACGGCGACCTCGTCGACCTGGGCGAGGCGGCGACGGGCATCCGCCGGGCCGAGATCGAGGGCCAGCAGAGTCGGTACGTCGCCGACCCCAGCCGGTTGCGCGAGGTCGCCGAGGCGTACGGCCGACGCCACCCCGACGCACCGGGACTGGCCGAGGTCCGGATCGTGATCCGGTGGCACGACGTCACCGACCGCCGACCCACCGGCCGGTGGCTCGACGAGACCGTCGTCCGCTGGCAGGTCACCCCATGAGCCGCTGGCTCACCGAGGCGGTGCCGCGCGGTCGCGTCGCCGCGTTCCGCACGCTCGTCTACCTGTTCGTCGCCGCCGACCTGGTCGTCTTCACCCCCTGGGTACGCGACCGCGTCGACGTACCCGGCAACCTCTACCAACCGCTGTTCGTCGGGCGCGTACTGCCGCTACCCACCCCCACCGCGACGCTGGTGAGCGTGATCTTCTGGGCCCTGCTGCTGCTGGCCCTGCTCGCCGCGACCGGACGCGCTCACCGGCTGCTCGGCTGGACGGTCTTCGCGCTCTACCTGGAGTGGATGATCATCGCGATGAGCTACGGCAAGGTGGACCACGACCGGTTCGCCCTGCTCGTCGCTCTGGCCGTGCTGCCCACCGCCGGCCGCGCCCGGCACGGCGACCCGACCAGGACGGAGGCCGGCGGTTGGGCGCTGCGGGTCACCCAGATCTCGGTGATCTGCACCTACTTCCTGGCCGCCTGGGCCAAGTTCCGTTTCGGCGGCCTGGACTGGGCCACCGGCTCGGTGCTCGCGAAGGCGATCATCCGACGCGGCACCGACCTGGCGGATCTGATCGCGCAGGTGCCCCACCTGCTGCTCGTCGCCCAGTTCGGCATCCTCGCCTTCGAACTGCTCAGCCCGCTGGTCTTCGTGCTGCCCGAGCGCTGGCGGCTGGCCATGGTCGGCTTCTTCTACTCGTTCCACCTGGTGACGATCGCGACCATCACCATCTCGTTCGCCCCGCACCTGGTCGCCATGACCAGCTTCCTGCCGCTGGAGAAGGTACGCCCGCTCGTCGCAGTGCGACGGCTCCTCGCCCGCAGGTCACCGTCCGATCAGCGCGGGCTCGACTCGGATCCACTGGCCGACACCGCCACGCCCGCGAAGACACGACACGGTGGCCGCGAGCCGGTGCCGGACCCGACAGCGCCCTGACCGGCCCACGATCCGTGCTCGGCGCGCGAGCGGTAACGCACGGAACAGGCGGGCGGTCCGTCCTGGCGAGGTGTCAGCCGCCGGAGGGGCCGTAGAGGCGGTCCCGGGTCTCCTGGGGCAGCGAGCAGGCGGCCGTACCGCCGGGCATCCGGTGCCGGTTGCGGGCCACCCAGCGGTACACGGGCCAGGCGACGGCGCGTACCGGTGGGATCCGTAGCCCGGCCCCGGCGAGCCGCCACCCACGGCCGCTGCTGGCCAGCAGCGCCGCGATGGCGTCCGGGCCGGCGGCCCGGCTGCCGTCCGAGCCGACCCACTGCACCGCCTCCTCGCACTGCGCCTCGGTCAGGCCGAGCCGGTCGAGATCGGCGAACTGCCAGGGCACCACGCGGGCGTCGGTGGGAATCCGGCGCTCGATGAACTCCGCGCAGCGGGTGCAGAAGGCGCAGTCCCCGTCGTAGACGAAGGTCGACATGCCTTCATCCTCCCCCCAGCGTCGACCCACCCACACCCGGGTGTCCGGCGAGTCACTTGCACACCACTAGGACATGTGTTCGAATACTGGCCATGCGCTGGGAGAACCTGACCGCTCCCCCGGTCGAGGAAAGTCCCGGACGGGCAGCGCCAGCGACGCCACCCCTGCCGCTGGCGCTGCCCGATGCGGTCGTCCGGACCTTCGACACTCCCGACTTCGCCGGCATGACCTTCTACGAGGTGCACGCCAAGTCGATCCTCAACAAGGTCCCGGGCACCTCCCGCGTCCCGTTCGAGTGGACCGTCAACCCGTACCGGGGATGCAGCCATGCATGTTCGTACTGCCTGTCAGGGGAGACTCCAATCCTGATGGCTGACGGAGGCATCAGGGCGATACGCGACCTGGAGGTGGGCGACCGCATCTACGGGACCGAACGACGAGGTACCTACCGCCGCTACGTGGTAACCACCGTTCTGGCCAAGTGGTCGACGGTGAAGCCGGCCTACCGACTCACGCTTGAAGACGGCACGACACTTGTCGCGAGCGGCGACCACCGCTTCCTGACCGATCGGGGTTGGAAGCACGTCACGGGCGCCATGCAAGGCGACGGCCAGCGGCCCTACCTGACCACGAACAACCGCCTGATCGGCACCGGGCGATTCGCAGCCGGACCGAAGGTGAACGACGCCTACCGGAAGGGCTATCTCAGCGGCATGATTCGCGGGGACGGCAACCTCGGCACCCATGTCTACCCGTACGGGGTCGTGCACGAGTTCCGGCTCGCACTGGCCGACGAGGAGGCGCTGCACCGCACCCAGCAGTATCTGGGGGCGTTCGGAGTGCAGACGACACGGTTCTCCTTCACACCTGCGAGTTCACAGCGCAGAGCGGTGGAAGCGATCCGCTCCTCCAAGGCAGTGGATGTCGACGCCATCCGAAGACTCATCATGTGGCCCACCCAGCCCGACGACGACTGGTACCGAGGTTTCCTCGCCGGCGTCTTCGACGCCGAAGGAAGCTGTAACAGGGGGATCCTGCGGATCTCGAATACTGACGACGCCATCCTGACCCGGACAGCGGCCGCGTTCCGTCACTTCGGCCTTTCCGCCGTCCTTGAGGACCGTGGGCTGACCAACCGGGTCCGCACCGTGCGGCTGACGGGTGGCCTCGCTGAACGTCTGCGATTCTTCCACCTGACCGACCCCGCCATCAGCCGCAAGCGGTCGATCGAAGGAGCGGCGGTGAAGTGTCAGGCCAGGCTCCGGGTCACTGCGATCCAATATCTCGGATTGGAGCTCCCCCTGTGGGACATCACCACGGGCACCGGAGACTTCGTCGCCGACGGGGTGGTGAGCCACAACTGCTTTGCCCGGAACACCCACACCTACCTTGACTTCGACGCGGGGGCGGACTTCGACAGCCGAGTGGTCGTCAAGGTCAACGCGGGCGAGTTGCTGCGTCGCGAACTGGCCGCGCCGCGCTGGCGCGGGGCGCACGTGGCGATGGGCACGAACGTCGACTGCTACCAGCGGGCCGAGGGGCGTTACCGGCTCATGCCGCCGATCATCGAGGCGCTGCGCGACTTCGCCAACCCGTTCTCGATCCTGACCAAGGGCACGCTGATCCAGCGTGACCTGCCGCTGCTGCGAGAGGCGGCCGAGGTCACCCGGGTGTCCGTCGCCTTCTCGGTCGGCTTCCTCGACGAGCGGCTGTGGCGCTCGGTCGAGCCCGGCACACCGAGCCCGCGCCGCCGGCTCGACGCGGTACGCCGGTTCGCCGACGCCGGTTTCGAGGTGGGCGTGCTGATGGCGCCGATCCTGCCCGGCCTCTCCGACTCGGACGAGTCGATCGAGGCCACCGTGGCGGCGATCGCCAACGCCGGTGCCGCCAGCGTTACGCCGCTACCACTGCACCTGCGCCCCGGCGCCCGCGAGTGGTACGCGCGCTGGCTCGGGCGGGAGCACCCCCGGCTGGTGCCGCGCTACCGGGAGCTGTTCGGCGCGGGCGCGTACGCGCCGCAGTCCTATCAGCGGGAGCTGACCGCCCGGGTCCGCATCGCCGCCCGCCGGCACGGGCTGATCCGTCCCAGGGCCGACGAGCACCGTGACGCGCCGCAGCCGGCACCGGCACCTGAGCAGCTGACCCTGCTGTGAGCGCGCGCCGAATGCGACGCGGCTACAGTCGGCAGGTGCGTACCGCCCAGCAGATCCTCGCCGACGCCCAGGTGATCGCCGTCGTGGGCGCGTCCCGCGATCCGTTCAAGGCCGCCCACCGCGTACCGCTGGAGATGCAGCGGTACGGCTGGCGCATCATTCCGGTGAACCCGACCGCCGACGAACTCTTCGGCGAGCCGGTGTACCGGTCCCTGGCCGACATCCCCCACCCGGTCGACCTGGTCGACGTGTTCCGACCGGCCGACGACGCCGTGGACGTGGTGCGGCAGGCGGTGGCGATCGGCGCCCCGGCGGTGTGGTTGCAGCTCGGCATCGTGTCGCCGCAGGCTCGGCGGATCGCCGAGGAGGCCGGCATCGACTACGTGGAGGACCGCTGCCTGATCGTGGAGCGGGCCGCCGCCGGGCTGACCCGCCGGAGCTGACCGCTCAGAGCTTGTAGTCGCGGAGCAGGCCGCGGGAGATGATGGTCTTCTGGATCTCCGAAGTGCCCTCGCCGATCAGCAGGAACGGCGCCTCCCGCATCAGCCGCTCGATCTCGTACTCCTTGGAGTAGCCGTAGCCGCCGTGGATGCGGAACGCCTCCTGGACGACCTCGGCGCAGTACTCCGAGGCCAGCAGCTTCGCCATCCCCGCCTCGACGTCGTTGCGCTGGCCGGCGTCCTTGAGCCGGGCCGCGTTGACCATCAGCGCGTGCGCCGCCTCGATCTTCGTGCCCATCTCGGCCAGCTTGAAGGCGATGGCCTGGTGCTTCGCCAGCGGCTGGCCGAAGGTCCGGCGCTGCTGGGCGTACGCGACGGCCAGCTCGAAGGCCCGGATGGAGATGCCGCAGGCGCGGGCGGCGACGTTGACCCGACCGACCTCGATGCCGTCCATCATCTGGTAGAAACCCCGACCCACCTGGTCGGCCCCGCCGAGGACGGCGCTGTCGGGAACGGTGACGCCGTCGAGCACCATCTCGGTGGTCTCGACGCCCTTGTAGCCCATTTTGTCGATCTTGCCGGGGATGGTCAGACCCGGGGCGGTCTCACCGAAGCCGGGTTCCTTCTCCAGCAGGAACGTGCTCATGTTGCCGTAGACCGAGTCGGCGCCGGTCTCGGTGCGGACCAGGGTGGCCACCACCGACGAGTACGCGCCGTTGGTGAGCCACATCTTCTGGCCGTCGATGACGAACCGGTCGCCGTCGCGGACGGCCTTCGACTTGATCGCCGAGACGTCGGAGCCGCACTCCGGTTCCGACATCGAGAAGGCGCCGCGGACCTCGCCGGTGGCCATCCTCGGCAGCAGCCGGGCCCGCTGTTCGGCGGAGCCGTGCTGGGAGATCAGGTACGCCACGATGAAGTGCGTGTTCACGATGCCGGAGATCGACATCCAGCCCCGGGAGAGTTCCTCCACCACCAGGGCGTAGGTCAGCAGGGACTCGCCGAGACCGCCGTGCTCCTCGGCGATGGTGAGGCCGAACAGGCCCATCTCCTTCATCCCGTCGAGGATGTCGGCCGGATACTCGTCGGCGTGCTCCAGGCGCTGCGCGTGCGGGATGATCTCCTTGTCCGCGAATTCCCGGACGGTCTGCAGGATCGCCCGCTGCTCGTCGGTCAGGCCGGGCGTCTGGGCGAGTCGAGCCATCTCAGCCTCCGGAAACTCAGCGCCTACTCACTGGTAACTAAACGCTCGATCAGTATCGGTCGCCCGACCCGGGGGGCCAAGGCGACCAGTGCCCCCAACCACTGTGAAAAGGTTCACCGCTGCGGGTAGCGTCCCGCAGTGAGGGGCCCGCCCACCAGGGACGTTGGGACCGTAGGAGGAGAGCGTGGGCCAACCACCGGAGCCGGACCAGCCACCGTCGCCCTACGAGCCACCACCGGGCGGGCAGCAGCCGCAGTACGGCCAACCGTACGGACAGCAGGGCGAACAGCCGGCGTACGGGCAGCCGTCGTACGAGCACCCGGGCCAGCCGCCGCACGGCCAGCAGTGGGGTCAGCAACCCCCGTACGCCCCACAGGTGCCCTACGGGCAGTACGGACCACCGGCCGGCCCGGGCGGCGGACGCGGCACCAACGTGCTGGCCATCCTCTCGCTGGTCTTCGCCTTCGTCTTCGCACCCGCCGGCATCGCGCTCGGTCACCTGGCCAAGCGGCAACTGCGCACCAGCGGCGAGGACGGCGAGCAGCTCGCCACGTGGGGCCTGATCCTCAGCTACATCTTCACCGGCCTCTTCCTGCTGGCCTGCTGCGGCTGGCTGGCCCTGGCGATCTGGGCCGGCTCCGACGGCACCAGCACCTGAGCCCGTTCAGCGGAACTGGGCCTCGCGGACGCTGTTGCCGCCGTCGACCACCAACATCTGGCCGGTGATGTACGACGCGGCCGGCGAGCAGAGGAAGGTGATCGCCGCGGCCACCTCGTCGGGCGTGCCGGGCCGCCCCACCGGCGTACCCAGACCCTGCTTGATCTCGGCCATGGTCGAGGCCGCGGTGTAGATGGTGCCCGGAGCCACCGCGTTGACCGTCACGCCGTCGGCGATCATCTCCATGGCCAGCGCCCGGGTCAGGCCCACCACGCCCGCCTTGGCCGCCGCGTACGCCGCCTCGGTGGGCAGCGCGTTGACCGGACCGGCGGTGGCGGCCAGATTGACGATCCGACCCCAACCGCGCTCGGCCATGCCGCCGATGAAGGCCCGGCTGCACAGGAAGGCGGTGGTCAGGTTCCGGTCGATCTCGCCCCGCCACTCGTCGTAGCTGAGCTGCGCCACCGGGCGCAGCACCTCCGGGCTGGCCCGGCTGGCCAGACCCGCGTTGTTGACCAGCACCTCGACGTCGCCGAGTTGCTCGGCCACGGCGTCGGCCAGCGCGCCCACCTCCGACTCGTCGGTGAGGTCGGCGACGAAACCGGTCACCCCGAGTTCGCCGGCCCGCTCGTGGATGCGCCGGGTGGTCGACACGATCGCCACCCGGGCGCCCAGGTCGGACAGTCGGCGAGCGGTGGCGTACCCGATGCCGTCCGGGCTGCCCGCCCCCGTCACCAGCGCGACCTTGCCGTCCAACCGCATGGTCACCGGCTCGGGCAGTGGCGCCGGTGCGTCCTGGTCGCCGGGCTCCGGTGCCGCGGCGGACCGTGGTCGCCGGCTCATGCCCGGCCGGCTGACGTCCCGTCTCGGTCTGTTGCCGGAACGGTCCGCCGCGCGCGCGTCAATCCCCATGCCGAGATCCTGCCCTTTCCCGCCACTGTCGGGCAACGCGCACCCGCTGCCGGGCGCGTCGCGAGGTGCGCGGCAATGACTACCCTGACTGCGCCACATCATCGCGACGGAAGAGAAGCCCGATGACGCAACCCCCGCCGGCCGGCGGCTGGCCCGACCCCGCATCGACCGGCCAGCCGTCCAGCCCGCCCGCCGACCCGACGCTGCCGGTCAGCTCGCAGCCGGCCGTTCCACCGCAGCCGTCCGGATACGATCCGTATCAGCCGCCGGCCGACCCGTACGCCGGGATGAAGTCTGACCCGGCCGCCGCGCCGTATCCGCCGGCCGGTTACCCGCCGGCCCAGCCCGCCGGTTACCCGCCGCCGCCCCCGCCCGGCTACGGCTACCCCCAGCCCGGGTACGGCTATCCGCAGCAGAAGACGAACTCGCTGGCGATCGTCGCCCTGGTCCTCTCCCTGATCGGAATCGGCTCGTGCATCACCGCCCCGGTCGGCGCCATCATGGGGCACGTGGCCATGCGCCAGATCCGGGAGACCGGCGAGAGCGGCGAGGGGATGGCCAAGGCCGCCATCATCGTCGGTTGGATCCTCACCGGCCTGCTCGCACTGGTGATCATCGGTTACGCCATCGCGATCGCCTTCGCCATCGCGAACTCGTCCTCCACCACCTGACCGGTGTACGCCCGCCCCGGCCGAGGTCGGGGCGGGCACCGGGTGATCGCCGCGGTTACTCGGCCGGCGGGTTGAACGTCGAGGTGCGGGTCAGGCCGGCGGCCCGACCCTTGGCGGCGATCACCAGCGCCATCTTGCGGGACGCCTCGTCGATCATCTCGTCGCCGAGCATCACCGCACCCAGCCGGCCACCGGCCTCCGAGGTGTAGTGCTGGTAGGCGTCGAGGATCAGTTCGGCGTGGTCGTAGTCGGCCTGGGCCGGCGAGTAGACCTCGTTCGCGGCGTCGATCTGCCCGGGATGCAGTACCCACTTGCCGTCGAAGCCGAGGGCCGCCGACCGCTTGGCCACCTCGCGGAACCCGTCGGTGTCCCGGATCTGCAGGAACGGGCCGTCGATGGCCTGCTTGTCGTGCATCCGGGCGGCCATCAGGATGCGCATCAGGATGTAGTGGTAAGGGTCGCCCGGGTAGTCGGGGATGAGGGCGCCGACCACCAGCGACCTCATGTTGATCGAGGCCATGAAGTCGGCCGGACCGAAGATGATCGTCTCGACGCGGGGCGACGCGGCGGCGATGGCGTCAACGTTGACCAGGCCGGCGGCGTTCTCGATCTGCGCCTCGATGCCGATCCGGCCCACCTCCAGGCCGAGGGTCTTCTCCAGTTGGGTGAGGGTCAGGTCCAGCCACTGCACCTGCGCCGCGTCCTGCACCTTCGGCAGCATCACGCAGTCGAGGTTCGCCCCCGCGCCCTCCACCACGTCGATGACGTCCCGGTAGGTCCACGGGGTGGTGAGGTCGTTGACCCGGACGACCCGGGTCTTGCCGGCCCAGTCACCCTCGTTCAGCGCGGCCACGATGTTCTTGCGGGCGTCCGGCTTGGCCAGTGGGGCGACCGCGTCCTCCAGGTCGAGGAAGACCTGGTCGGCGGGCAGGCCCTGGGCCTTGCCGAGCATCTTGACGCTCGATCCGGGCACGGCCAGACAGGACCGGCGGGGACGCCCGACAACCGCCATCGACGGCGCTCCTTCCGAGGCACGGCCACAGCGCCGCCCCTGACTCAACGATCTCTGAGGTGCTTGTGACGCCACGGTAACCTCGTGCCGTGACCGCGGTGAATGGACCTGTGGAAGATGTCACTGACCGCCGACTGGTCGTGATAACCGGGGCCAGCTCCGGCATCGGACTGGCTGCCGCCATCAAGCTGGCCTGCCGGGGCGACCGGGTGGTCCTGGTCGGCCGGGATCCGGCCCGACTGCGAGCCGCCGCCGACGAGGTCCGCGAGGCGTCCGGGGAGCGGCCCGAGGTGTTCCGGGCCGATTTCGCCGCCCTCGACGACGTCCGGCAGTTGGCCGAGCGGCTGCGCGCCGGGTACGACCGGATCGACGTGCTGGCCAACAACGCCGGCGCGATCGTGCTCCAGCCGGTCACCACCGTCGACGGTTTCGAACTGTCCGTCCAGGCCAACCACCTGGCGCCCTTCCTGCTCAGCAACCTGTTGGCCGACCGGGTACGCCGCATGGTGGTGACCGCCTCCGGCGCGCACCGCAGCGGCACGCTCGATCCGGACGATCTCAACGCCCCGCTGCGCCGTTACCGCCCGATGTCCGCGTACGGCACCAGCAAGCAGGCGAACATCCTGTTCACCGCGGAGGCGGCCCGCAGGTGGCCGCAGGTCGACTCGTACTGCTTCCATCCGGGGGTGGTGCGGACCCGGTTCGGCAACGAGAGTCGGGTGGTCGCCCTGGGCATGCGTCTGCTGCCGTTCCGCAGCCCGGCCAAGGGCGCCCAGACGTTGGTCTGGCTCGCCAACCAGGACGGCTCCCGGTTGACGAACGGTGGTTACTACTTCGACTGCCGGCCACGCCGCCCGTGGCCCAAGGCGACCGACCCGCGGCTCGCTGCGCGACTCTGGGCGGCCAGCGCCGCCGCGGTGGGCATCCCGGACGGGCTGGGCCGCCCGGCCTGAGGTCGCGTCGGGCCGGGCAACCGGGTCGCCCCGGTCGGGAAACATTGCGATACTCCGCGCCATGACCGTCGCGGAGGGCGTCAACCTGCACGTGCTGGGCAAGGACGAGGAACTGGCCGCCCGGTTGGACGCGGAGCTGACCAGTTTCAACCAGCGGGCCACCGGCGCCACCGACGAGGCGGCGCTGTCCGTCCGGGTCACCGACGCGGGCGGCGAGCTGATGGCCGGGCTCACCGGGTGGAGCTGGGGCGGCTGCGCCGGGATCAACATGGTCTGGGTCCGCGCGGATCGCCGTGGCGAAGGCTGGGGCGGTCGGCTGCTGGCGGCGGCCGAGCAGGAGGCCCGACGGCGGGGCTGCGCCGAGATCTCGGTCGCCTCGTTCTCGTTCCAGGCTCCGGGCTTCTATCGCCGGCACGGCTACCTCGACACCGGTCGTCGGGAGGGCATCCCCGGTGGTCACGTCGACCACCAGTTCTGGAAGTCGCTGGTGAACGACCCGGCCGCCGCAGTGCGCCTGGTCGCTCTGGTGGAGCTTCCCGACGGCGCGGTCGAGGCCGGGCAACGGTACGAGGACACCGTGCTGGCGCTGCTGCCACGCCACGGCGGACGGCTGGAACGCCGGCTGCGCACCGGCGACGGGGGTACCGAGGTGCACGTCATCCGGTTCGACACCCGGGCCGGGTACGAGTCGTACCTGGCCGATCCGGAGCGGATCGCGCTGCGGGTGGCGCTCGGCGAGGCCGCCCCGCAGACCCGGGTGCTCGAGGTACACGAGGTGTGACCGGCGGCCGGGACGGCGCCGCCAGACTTGACCGAGCGGTCAACAGCGACTTAAATTAGACCGAGCAGTCAAGTCTGAGGAGTGAGTCGTGGCTCGGGACACTCGGGAGCGCATCGTCGCGGTGGCGCGCGACCTGGTTCACGGCGCCTCGCTGGCCGAGGTGAGCACCGAGGAGATCTGCAAGGCGGCAGGTGTCCACAAGGGGAGTCTCTACCACTTCTTCCCATCCAAGGAGGCGCTCGGCGGAGCCGTGCTGGACCGCAACTGGGAGATGCTGCACGCCGTACTGGAGGAGGCCTTCGTCGCGGACGTAGCGCCGCTGGAGCGCATCGACCGGTTCGTCGACAGCTTCGTGCGGATGCTCTCGTTCATGCGGGAGAGGTTCGGCGCGACTCCCGGCTGCCCACTCGGCGGCCTGGTCGCCGAGGTGGCCGGTCACGGCGACGACGGCCGAGCCCGGGCAGGGCGGGTGTTGTCCGGCTGGACGGGCTATTTCGCCACGGCCATCAGCGAGGCGAAGGGGCGTGGCGACGTGCCGGCCGACGTCGATGCCGACAGTGCCGCGACCCGTGCGCTGGCGCTGATACAGGGGCTGGCGCTGCTGGCCAAGGCGCACGACGACCCGGCCCTGGTGCTGCTCGCCAAGGCCGACATCCGGCTGCTGCTGCGGGCACCTGGCTGACCCTCGCCAGCGACGAGCGCCCCTTCGTCATGCACATTGAGTTGACCGATCGGTCAATTACTGAGGAGGTTCCATGCGGGAGTCGACCACCGACGCGGGCGAGGAGTACCGGTTCACCCGCTTCCGCACCGCCCTGCTGCTCGACGATCTGACGTTCGACCGGAATGCTCCGGCACCCGGTGACCGGATGCCGGCCTTCGACCTGCCGACCCTGGGCGGCGGCCGCTTCACCGACGCCGACCTCGGTCGCCTGCCGGTGCTGATGGTCTTCGGTTCACGGACCTGCCCGGTCACCGAGAGCGCCGGGCCGGTGTTACGCGCCCTGCACCGCGACTTCGGCGACCGGGTGCGGTTCGTTCTGGTAAACACCCGCGAGGCGCACCCGGGCGAGCGTTTCGGTCAGCCCCGGACCGCCGAGGACAAGTGGCGGCATGCCGAGGAGTTGCGCAAGCATCACGGGGTCGCATTCGAGGTGGCCGTCGACGACCTGGATGGCGGGTTGCACCGGGCGATGAGCCCGAAACCCAACTCGGCGTACCTTCTCGACGCCACCGGCGTGATCAGGTACCGGGCCCACTGGGCCAACGATGAGCAGGGCCTGCGGACGGCTCTGGCCGCGATCGCGGCCGGGGGTGCTCCGGCGCGCGGGCGCAGCCGCGCCATGGTCGGACCGCTGCTGCGCGCCGTCGGCCACCTGCCCGAGGTGGTGAGCTTCGCCGGCGGTCGGGTCGAACGTGACATCTGGCTGGCGGCCACGCCGCTGGCCGTGCTCGGGCGGGTCTCCCGCCTGTTCCGGCGACTGCCGGAGGACCGCCGAGGTATCGCCGCGGCAGCGTTCACCGGCGCGGTTGTCGTCCTGGCCGCCGCCGTGGTCGCGGTGGCGTCGTGACCGCCGAGGCGGGCCGCGGCGAACCTGGGAACGACTGCTCAGTCGCGGACCGGCACCGCGTCCGCTGGCACCGCCGTGCTGACGCGTGTCGCACGCCGGGCGGTGCGGGCGCTGGACAACACCACCACGGCCACCCCGACCAGCAGTAGTGACAGGCCGGGCAGGGTCACCGGATCGGGCAGCTGACCCAACCACGCCCAGCCGATCAGCGCCGCGCCGGGTGCCTCCAGCAGGATCAGCACGCTCACCGTGGTGGCCGAGACCCGCCGCAGCGCGTAGCTGAACATCGAGTGGCCGAGCAGCTGTGCCCCGCCGACCAGGGCGAGCACGGCCAGCCAGGTGCCGGTGTCGAAGCCGCTGAGCGGCACCCGGCCGACGAGACAGACCACCAGCAGGATCAGGCCGCACACGCCGTAGCAGATGGTGGTGTAGGTGGCGTTGCTGACGGTGACCCGGGCCCGCTCACCCAGCGCGGTGTACACGGCCGCGAACAGCCCACCGGCCAGCGCCAGCAGATCGCCGGTGAAGGCCTGGCCCGAAACCGTGAAGTCGGCTCCGGTCGCCAGCACCGCCCCGACCACGGCCACCCCGATGCCTACCCAGACACCCACCGGCAACCGGCGGCCCTGCGCCCGGGCGATCAGCCCCTGCCAGACCGGCTGGGTGGCCACCAGCGCCGTTGCCGCAGCCACCGAGGTGAGCTTCGCACTCGGCATCCAGGCGGCGAAATGCGCCGCCAGCGCCACCCCGGAGAGGACGCAGAACATGCCCTCGCGGCGGCCCGCGCCAGTGGTGACGAAGCGGAACTCGGACCGTCGGCGGGTCAGCGCGAACGGACTCAGCACGGCGACGGCCAGCATGTTGCGCCAGAAGGCGACCGCCAGGGCGGGCGCGGCGGCGAACGCGATGAGCGGCGCGGACGACGAGACGGCGAAGACGGCGACGGCGAGTGCCGCGCCGGTCATCAGGTCGAGCGGCGGACGATGGGGTTCGGTGACCACGAGGTGCAATCTTCACACGTCGTAGGGGCAGCACTTTCCGTCAGCGTTCGGTTACGATCATGCGCGTCCTCACCCAGGGCTCCTCCCTTCCGCCCGGAGTCGGTTTCCATGCCCACGTTCCGGGCGGTGCTGTTCGATTTCTTCGGCACGTTGACCCGTCCGGTTCAGCGTGGCGAGGGTCACCTCAGCACCGCCGAACTGCTCGGCTGTCCGCCGGACACCTTTCTCGAGGTGCTCGACCGCAGCTTCTACGAACGCGCCAGCGGGCGCTTCGACACCGTCGAGGGGACCTTGCGCTGGGTGTGCGAACAGGTCGGCGTACACCCTTCGGCGGAGGCATTGCGAGCCGCCGCCGTTGCCCGCCACCAGGCCGTACGCGCGGACACCCGGTTACGGGACGAGGCCGTGCCGACCCTGCGGGCGCTGCGGCGGCGGGGCGTACGGACCGGCGTGATCAGTGACTGCACCCACGAGCTGCCGACGTTCCTGCCGGAGCTGGCGGTCGCCCCGTTGCTCGACGTCCGGGTGTTCTCGGTGCAGGTGGGGCGCTGCAAGCCGGACGCGAGCCTCTACCTGGCCGCCTGTGCGCGGCTGGGCCTGCCGCCGGCCGACTGTCTCTACGTCGGTGACGGCGGCAGCCAGGAGTTGACCGGTGCGCAGCGCGCCGGCCTGAGCGCGGTCCGGCTCGCCGCACCCGACCTCGCCGACCATCTGGTGTTCAACCTCGACGCGGACTGGGCCGGCCGGACCCTGGAATCCCTCTGCCAGGTCGTCGACCTGGTCGACGAGGCTCCCAGCCCGGTCGGCGCACCCGCGTAGCACGCAGCCACCCCGGGCCGGCGTCGCCGCGAACGAGGTTGGTCAGCGCCGCCGGACGCGGTGCAGCCGGAACGGCCGTCGGGTGGCGCGCACCGCCGGCGTCGGCCGGGGCTGCTCGGCCAGCGAGCCGGACGGCAACTCGTCGCCGTGCGCCGGCTGGCCGGCCGGCGCGAGCCGCACCAGGGCGCAGCCGCCGGCTGCCCAGCGGGCGACGAGCTCGGTGGTGGGTCCGGGCGCGTTGAGCCGTTTGGCCGCCACCAACGGAGCGAGCGTTTCCCACTGCTCGGTGCCGGGTGCCACCCGGCTGACCTGTGCCGGCCAGGTGACGATCCGGCCACCGTGATCGCCGCGCTGCGTCACCTGGGCCTCGTCCGCCTCGGCCAGGCCCGGCGCGGACTGCTCCCCAGGGCCGCTGACCACGAACAGCGCGGCCTCCAGGGGTACGCACCACAGGGCCAGCGGCGGGTTGCCGGCCACCGCGACCCAGGCCACCGAGGCCTTCTTCATCGCCTCGTCGACCAGTGGGTGGTTCTCAGGCTCGTCGGTCACCGCGGCATCCTCTCGCATCCGGGCCGGTCCGCGTCCGCCGTCAGCCGACGAACGGCGGGACGAGGATCTCCCCCCGTGCCACCGGCATCACCTGACCGGCGACGCTGGTGCCCACCGCCACGCCACCGGCTGCGGTCACGGTGCAGGCCAACGAGGCCGGTCGGCCCATCTCGACGCCCTGCCGGACGGTGTAGGACGATCGTCCCTCGCCGGGCAGCAGGCCGCTGGCGACCAGCCACACTCCGAGACCGAGCGCGGCCGAACCGGTCGCCGGGTCCTCGGGTACGCCGAGACCGGGGACGAAGACCCGGGCGTGCGCGGTTTGGGTCGCGGGGTTCCAGGAGAAGACGCTGACATGCTCGATGCCGTACCGCCCGGCCGCCACCGGGTCCACCCGGGCCCGGGCGAGGGCGTCGGGGCGTACCGGCAGGAACGGGAACTCCAGGCCACAGCCGGCGACCCGGGGCGCCGGGCCGAGGTGGTCCTCGGCGCCGAGCCCGACCATCTCCAGCAGCGGCTCCGGCTCCAGTTCTGGCCCGAGGGTGGGGCTGCCACCGGTGAGGACGGCGGCGCCCTCGCTCACCTCGATCGGCAGCACCCCGGCACCGCACTCCTGGTTGACCTGCCCGGTCGGAAAGAGGCCTCGGCGAGCGGCGGTGACCGCAGCGCCGACGCTCGGGTGACCGGCGAACGGCAATTCGTCGACCGGCGTGAAGATCCGCGCCCGGTAGGTGGCACCGACCTGGGTGGCGGGCAGCACGAAGACCGTCTCCGACAGGTTGAACTCGCGCGCCAGAGCCTGCATCTGGTCGGTCGCCAGCCCGTCGGCGCCGAAGACCACCGCGAGGGGGTTCCCGGCGTACGGACGGTCGGTGAAGACGTCCACGATCTCGTAAGCCAAGGTCGACATGTTGATAAACACTAGGCCCTCGGGGCGTATGTCCGGGTCACTGCCCGGCCGTGCCGCCCCTGGAGCATCGTCGGCCGGGGCGTCGACACACCACCTAGGCTGGTGCCCGTGAGCACGCCGACCCGGGTGTACATCGCCCGACTTTCCGGAGTCGCTGTCTTCGACCCCAACGGCGACCAGGTGGGCCGGGTACGCGACGCGGTGGCCCGGCTGCGCGTGAGCCAACGGCCGCCCGAGGTCGTCGGTCTGGTCGCCGAGATGCCGATGCGTCGACGGATCTTCCTCTCCATCAACCGGATCACCTCGATCGACGCCGACGCCATCGTGCTCGGCAGCGGCACGTTGAACCTGCGCCGGTTCGAGAAACGCCCGAACGAGTTGCTCGTGCTTCAGGAACTGCTGGACCGCCGGGTACAGGTCGCACCGGAGGGCCGGGCCGCGTCGGTGGTCGACGTGGCGATGGAGTGCAGTCGTGGTGGCGAGTGGTCGCTGACCCGGGTGGCGGTCCGCGAACAGACGGGCCGGTTGGCTCGCCGGGGCCACCTGCACCAGGTCGAGTGGAACCAGGTACGCGGGCTCAGTGGCGTGGCGGAGACCCGGGGCACGGCCAACCTGCTCGCCGTACTGGAGGACATGCGTCCGGCGGACCTGGCGAACGCGCTACAGGACCTGCCCGACGCCCGGCGCAACGAGGTCGCGGCGGCCCTGGACGACCAACGGCTCGCCGACGTGCTCAGCGAGCTGCCCGAGCACGACCAGGTGGAGATCCTCGCCGCGCTGGACCGCGAACGGGCCGCCGACATCCTGGAGGAGATGGACCCGGACGACGCCGCCGACCTGCTCGGTGAGCTGCCGCCGCCGGAGCAGGACGTGCTGCTCGACCTGATGGAACCGGACGAGGCCGATTCGGTGCGGCAGTTGCTCAAGTACACGCCGGGCACGGCCGGCAGCGTGATGACCTCCGAACCGGTCATCCTGCCCCCGGACGCGACGGTGGCGGAGGCCCTCGCGCGGATCAGGGAGCCCCAGCTCTCCCCGGCGGTGGCCGCGCAGGTCTTCGTGGCCCGGGCGCCGATGGCCACCCCCACCGGCCGCTACCTGGGCATGGTGCACTTCCAACGGCTGCTCCGCGAACCCCCGGCCGACCTGCTCGGCGGGGTGGTGGTCAACGACATCGATCCGCTGCGTCCGACCACCCCACTGCCGGAGATCACTCGCCGGATGGCCACCTACGATCTGGTGGCCATGCCGGTGATCGACCGGAACAACCGGCTGGTGGGTGCCGTCACCGTCGACGACGTGCTGGACCACTCACTGCCCCGGGACTGGCGGGACCGGGACGGCGCGTCGAGTGGCCTACCGAACGGGGCGACGACCCCGGCCGTTCCGGACCCGGCGACGGACGGTGGTCATGACTGAGCAGCGGCGCACGGAACGGCTCGACCTACCGCGGGAGCCCCGGGGCTTCAAGCTGCCCCGGGTGGACCAGGAGACGTTCGGACGCTGGGCCGAGGGCATCGCCCGTGGCATGGGCACGGCGAACTTCATCGTCTACATGACGCTGGTGATCAGCGCATGGTTCCTCTGGAACACCCTCGCTCCGGCGGGAATGCGCTTCGACCCGTACACCTTCACCTTCCTCACCCTGGTGCTCTCCATCCAGGCCTCGTACGCGGCGCCGCTGATCCTGCTGGCACAGAACCGTCAGGCCGACCGCGATCGGGTGGCGATGGAGGAGGACCGACGCCGGGCGACCATGCAGAAGGCCGACACGGAGTACCTGGCCCGGGAGATCGCCGCGCTGCGGATCGCACTCGGCGAGGTGGCCACCCGGGACTTCGTCCGCTCCGAGCTGGCCCGGCTGGCCGAGGAGTTGGACGAGGCGGCGCAGCGGCGACAGCGGCTGGAGCGCCGGCACCGGGACGACCCGGCCGCCCGGGCCGGCGGTGACGGGCTGGACGAGCCCCGCGACGAGGTGGACGGCGACCAACCGGGTGACGGTCGTCACGACCCGGCGGCCTCCCACCGCCCGGAGAGCTGATCGACTCGCTCACACCGTTGTCACCGGCACCGGTGACGGCCTGCCGCCGACGTAGCATTACGGGCATGTCAGCTCCCGTCAGCACCGTCAACGACGCCGTCCTGGCCGCCCTGGCCACCGTCAACGACCCGGAGATCCGCCGGCCGATCACCGAACTCGGCATGGTGCGTTCCGCCGAGGTCGGCGAGGACGGCGTGGTCCGGGTCGAGTTGCTGCTGACCGTGGCCGGTTGCCCGCTGAAGGACAAGCTCCGGGCGGACATCACCGCGGCCGTGGGCACGGTGAGTGGGGTCAGCGGCGTCGAGATCGAGTTCGGGGTGATGAGCACCGAGCAGCGCCAGGAGCTCCAGGCGAAGCTGCGCGGCGGCGGCGCGACTGAGGAGCCGGTGATCCCGTTCGCCCAGCCCGGCTCCCGCACCCGGGTGTACGCGGTGGCCAGCGGCAAGGGCGGTGTCGGCAAGTCCAGCGTGACGGTCAACCTGGCCGCCGCACTGGCCGCCCGGGGTCTGTCCGTCGGCGTGGTGGACGCGGACATCTACGGGCACTCGGTGCCGCGGATGCTCGGTGCGGACGGCCGGCCCACCCGGGTCGAAGACATGATCATGCCGCCGCAGGCGCACGGGGTGAAGGTCATCTCGATCGGGATGTTCACCGCCGGCAACGCCGCCGTGGTCTGGCGGGGTCCGATGCTGCACCGCGCGTTGCAGCAGTTCCTCGCCGACGTCTACTGGGGTGATCTCGACGTCCTGCTGCTCGACCTTCCCCCGGGCACCGGCGACGTGGCGATCTCGCTGGCCCAACTGCTGCCGAACGCCGAGATCCTGGTGGTCACCACCCCGCAGGCCGCCGCCGCCGAGGTCGCCGAGCGGGCGGGCGCGATCGCGTTGCAGACCCACCAGCGGGTGGTCGGTGTGATCGAGAACATGTCCTGGCTGGAGCTGCCCGACGGCTCCCGGATGGAGATCTTCGGTGCCGGCGGCGGCCAGACGGTGGCGGATTCGCTGACCCAGACGATCGGCGCGTCGGTGCCGCTGCTGGGTCAGGTCCCGCTGGACACCCGGGTCCGGGAGGCGGGCGACGAGGGCAACCCGATCGTGCTCGCCGAGCCGGATTCTCCGGCGTCGAAGGCGCTGGGCCAGGTGGCCGACCGGCTCGCGCTGCGTCGCGAGTCCCTGCTCGGCAAGCCGCTGGGTCTCAAGCCGGCCGGACGCTGAGCCGCCGGTACAACCTCGCCCGGTCAGGCGCGGAGGCCGCCTCTCGTGGCGGCGGTCAGGTGACGTCGTCGTAGCTGACCGCCCGGGGAGCCGGCACCGGGCTGGTGGTGCTCGCCGGGGGCAGACCGGACCGGCGCGGGTCGGCCGCGTTCGCGACATCCTTGAGCTCGTCGTGCACACCGGTGACATCGGCGCGGAGGCCGTCGTAGACGCCCTGAAGCGGCTTCCGGATCGCCTGCTCGTCCTCCTCGCTGAGCAGATGCTTGCGGATGAACGCCTTGGGGTGCAGATCCTCCAACTGGATGTCGGTGCCCAGTTCCTTGCTCAGGTCCGTGGTGGCGCTGCGGGCCATGTTGCGTAGGTTGCGCACCATCCGCAGCCCGTCACTGATCACCGCCGGCAGCCGGTCGCCGAAGATCAGCAGCGCCAGCAGCAGCAGCGCTCCGACCTCCCACACGTTCAGGTTCTCGAACACCCTCGGTCCCCCTTTCCCCCGGCTACCGCAGCCAGAGTACGCACGTCGGTGCCGCTGCCAGAAGAGGGTGCACGGGTCACTTCGCGTCCGCGGCGAGGGTGACCGAGGCGTTCTGTCTGGTCGAACCCCGGCGGTACTCGACGGTCACCACCGAGCCGGGCGCGTACTTGCGGACCAGGGCGATGAGGTCGGTCGGCTCGGTCATCGGGCGACCGTTCAGCTTCAGGATCACGTCACCGGCGCGCAGTCCCGCACCGGCGGCCGGGCCGGACGGCTCGACCGTCGCGAGGCGTACGCCGGCACCGTTGGTGCCCGAGCCGGGCCCGCCCACCTGAGCGCCGATCACCGTACGACGGGCCTTCCCGGTGCCGATGATGTCCTGGGTGATCCTTTTCGCCTGGTTGATCGGGATCGCGAAGGCGAGGCCGATGTTGCCGGCCTCCTGCCCCTCGGCGACCAACGACTTGATCGTGGAGTTGACGCCGATGACCCGTCCCGCCGCGTCGACGAGCGGGCCGCCCGAGTTGCCGTGGTTGACCGCGGCGTCGGTCTGGATGGCGGCGTAGTAGCGCGTCGGTCCGCCCGGCTCGCCGGCGTGCATCGTCCGGTCCAGGGCGCTGACGATGCCCGCGGTGACCGTGTTCGCCAACGACAGCGGCGAACCCATCGCCAGCACCGGGTCGCCGACGGCCAGGGCGTCGGAGTCGCCGAATTCGACCGGGCGCAGCCCGGTGCGGGAGACCTTGATCACCGCGATGTCGGACTCCGCGTCCTGTCCCACCACGGTCGCGGACGCCGAGCTGCCGTCGTTGAAGATGACCGACGCCTTCCCGGTGCCGCCGGCCACCACGTGGTCGTTCGTGATCACATGCCCGTCGGCGCTGGCGATGAAGCCTGAGCCCTCGCTGGTGCCACCCAGGCCGGCGACCCGGACGGTGACCACGCTGGGCAGCACCCGCTCGGCGACGCCGGCCAGCGATTCCGGCGGGCGTTGGGCGAGCGTCGGCGCCGCACCGGGGACCGCGCCCAGCACCGTCGCACCGGCACCACCACGGATCGCGAAGGCGTAGCCCAGCGCACCACCGAGCGCGCCGGCGAGCAGGGCGGTCACCAGCGGAATGAGCAGCAGTTGCTGGAGTCTCGGCCGGCCAGCCGCGTCGGGATCGACGACCGGTTCCGGTTCGCTGCCGACGACCGGTGCCGCGGGCAGCACCACCGCCGCCGGTGCGTGCGGATCCCGCCACGGATCGGCGAGCGCGTCGGACCACCACGGCGACCCGGCATGGCCGCCGTCCTGCGGTGTCGCCGGTCCACCGGCCGTCGGATGCCCGGCCGTCGGATGCCCGGCCGCTGCTCCACCCACGCCGGGCTGGCGCCAGTCCCAGCCGTCGGTCACTCGGTGCCTCCCACTCCCGTCCCCCGGTGTCCACGCGTCCGCGATCCGGCGCGGGCTACCGGACACCGCTTCCAGGATTGCACGGATGCGCCGCACCGGGTCAGCGGTTGTCACCGCGGGTGGATGCCCCGCTGCGCTCAGAGCTGGCCGCCTTTAGAGTCACAGTGCCCAACCGCCCTGCGCATCATGCTCGTCGCCCGGAGGTGCCCCATCGCCACGGTCGCCGGTTCCGGCAGTTCGACGAACCCGGCCCTGCAGTTCGCCGAGTCGTACGTCACCGAGGACCTCGTCCTGCGGACCGCCCGCAGCCTCGCCCGCGAGGTCGGCCTGGACGCGGTCACCGCAGGCGCGGGTGCCGCGTTGCGCCTGCTCGCCGCCGCCGGCAACGCCCGCGCGGTGGTCGAGATCGGCACCGGCACCGGTGTCAGCGGGGTGTGGCTGCTGCGCGGGATGCGGGCCGACGGGGTGCTCACCACCATCGACGTCGAGGTGGAGCATCAGCGGATCGCCCGGCGCATCTTCGCCGAGGCCGGCTTCGTCTCCGGCCGCACCCGGATCATCACCGGCCGGGCGCTGGACGTCCTGCCCCGGCTCGCCGACGGCGCGTACGACCTGGTCTTCGTCGACGCCGAGGTGACCGGCTTCACCGCCTGCGTGGACGCCGCGTTGCGCCTGCTGCGGCCGGGCGGCGTACTGGTGCTCAACGGTGCGCTGGCCGGCGGCCGGATCGGCGACCCGGCCGCCCGCGATTCGGAGACGGTGCTGGTGCGCGAGACGGTGAAGGCCATCCGCGAGTCGGAGCACTGGATTCCGGCGCTGCTGCCGGTCGGCCACGGGCTGCTGGCCGCGGTGCGCTGCTGAGCCGAGGCACCCGGCCGCGCTGGCGGGCCGGCAGCGGTACCGAGCGGCCGGCTGCGGGGTGAGCCGGCCGCGCCCCGCACACCGTCAGTCCAGCGCCGCCAACCAGCGCAGCAGCCCGCGTACGCCCCAGCCGGTCGCGCCCCGGGTCAGCTCCGCGTCGTCGCGTTCGCACCAGGAGGGTGCGGACATGTCGATGTGCAGCCACCGGTCGGCCAGCTCGCCGGTGAACTCCCGCAGGTAGAGCGCGGCCAGCACGGAACCACCGCCCTGCGTCGGCGCGCTGTGCAGGTCGGCCAGGTCGCTGCCGAGGTGCTCGACGTAGTCGGCGGGCAGCGGCATCCGCCAGGCCGACTCACCGGCCGACCTGATCGCCGCCAGCAGATCCTCGGCGAGCTGGTCGTTGTCGCTGTAGAGGGCGCCGGTGCGGGTGCCCAGCGCCACCGCGTTCGCGCCGGTCAGGGTGGCCAGGTCGACGAGCAGGTCGGGCTTGAGCTCCTGGACGGCGTACGCCAGCGCGTCGGCGAGCACCAGCCGCCCCTCGGCGTCGGAGTTCGTCGTCTCGCTGGTCATCCCGCCGTAGTGCCGCACGACGTCGCCGGGCCGGAACGCGGCCCCGCTGACCATGTTCTCGGCCAGCGGCGCAAGCGTGGTCACCCGGACCGGCAGGCCCAGCGTGGCGGCACCGAGGGTGGCCGCCACGACGGCGGCGGCGCCGGCCATGTCCTTGCGCATCAGCTTCATCGCCGGCACCGGCTTGATCGAGATGCCGCCGGTGTCGAAGGTGATGCCCTTGCCCACCAGGACCACATGGGTCCGGGCGTCCGCGGGGTGCCAGTCCAGCTCGACCAGGCGCGGGCCGCTGGCCGATCCGCCACCGACGGCGAGGATGCCGCCGAAGCCCTCGGCCGCCAGTTGCTCCGGCTCGCGAACCCGCAGCGTGAGCCCGGGCAGGTCGGCCGCGGCCTCGGTGACCTGCTCGGCGAACCACTGCGGGTTCTTCACCGAGGAGGGCATGTTGGTGAGGTCCCGGGCCAGTCGGGTCAGCCGGGCGGTGGTCCGCGCCACCTCGACGGCCTGCTCGTACGCCTCGGGGTCGGTGACCGCCAGGTCGACGTCGGTGAGCGCGGGCGCGTCGGTGTCCGCACCCAGCCGGAACCGGTACGACGCCAGCAGCAGTCCCTCGACCAGGCCGCGCACCGCCTCGGGTGCCACCCCGCTCGGCAGGGCGAGTGTGACATGAGTCTCATCTTTGGCGGCACGGGCCAGTGCCGCGCCGCTCGCCCGCCACGCCGCCTCGTCGGCCGCGCCGATTCCGAGCAGCAGCAGCCGCCCGGGGCCGCCCCCGGGGCGCAGCTGAACGTGCACCTCGCCGGCCCCGCCCGAGAGCCGCGCCGCCGGGATCAACGCGGCCACCTCGTCGGCGATCCCGTCGGGTGGGGTCACCGCGGTCGGCACCGACTCGGCCGGCGCATCCTCGGCGGCGCCGGGCCGCACGGGCAGGATGAGGGTGTCGAGCCGTTCCGGCTCGGCGGTCAGACGAATGGCGAGCACGCGGAGCCGTACCTCCTGGAGACGGACGCGCGGTGGGTCGGACCGCGCGAAGGTGTGACGGCTCTGAGCCACCGGTGGGACCGGTGGCTCAGAGCCAGGAACCAGACGAACTGTCCGCGGCGGCGAGCGTCGCCGACGCACCGGCCACACTCAGCCGGCGGCCGCCTTCAGCGCGTCACCGAGAGCAGTCGCCTCGTCGGGAGTCATCTCGACGACGAGCCGGCCACCGCCCTCCAGCGGGACCCGCATGACGATGCCCCGGCCCTCCTTGGTGACTTCCAGCGGACCGTCGCCCGTCCGCGGCTTCATCGCCGCCATGTTGTCTCCCCTCAGACCTACACCAGGGTCGGTGGGTTGCCCCACAGCCACTTCGCCATGACCACCCGCAACTTGCACGTGGGTGTCGACCGACGATTTTCCCTGATGAACACCGCCGGACCCAAACCGAAGCAGCATTGATGTAACAGCATCTAGCTTATCCTTAGATGGCCTGTCACAATGTGCGGTCATGCAGGCACGGTCGGCACTCTTCGACCTGTACGGCGACCACCTCCGGCCGCGGGGTGGACGCGCACCCGTTGCCGCGCTGGTCAAGCTGCTGGCGCCGCTCGGGATCGCGCCACCTGCCGTACGGACGGCGGTCTCCCGAATGGTGCGCCAGGGCTGGCTCGAACCGATCAGGCTGACCTCCGGACCGGGATATTCGATCACACCGAAGGCGGCCCGCCGACTCGACGAGGCCGCCTCCCGGATCTACCGCACCGGTCGGGTCAGCTGGGACGGGCGCTTCGACCTGCTGGTGCTGGACGCACCGACCGCCCGCCGGGACCGTCAGCGCCTCGCCGCCAACCTGCGGTACCTCGGCTACGGCACCCTGGACGAGCAGACCTGGGTGGCCACCCGCCCGGCCGAGGACGTCGATCTGCTGCTCAGCGAGGCGGGCGTACGCTTCGAGCGGTTCAGTGCGGCGCACGCCGCCGGCACGCCGGGCGCGATGGGTCTGGTCCGCCGGGCCTGGGACCTGGCCGAGATCGGCCGGGCGTACGAGGAGTTCGTCGCCGAGCAGCGGACGCTGCTGACCGGCGTCACCGCCCGCAGCGGCGACGAGGAGGCGTACGCGGCCCGGTTCCGGCTGGTGCACGCATGGCGTACCTTCCTGTTCCGGGATCCGCAGCTGCCCCCGGCGCTGCTGCCCGAGCGCTGGCCCGGCACCGCCGCGGCCAGCTTCTTCGACCGCCACGCGGCCCGGCTCCGACCGGCCGCCGACCGGTACGTCGAGCAGTGCCTCGACGGTGGACACCGGTTAGCCCGACAGAAGGGTCGCCACTCGTGACCGAGCCGCTGCTCGTCGACCGCACCGACGCCGTCGTCACCCTCACCCTGAACCGCCCGACGGCGATGAACTCGCTCGACGTGGCGCTCAAGGAGGCACTGCGGGACACCCTCGCCGAGCTGGAGTCCGATCGTGGTTGCCGGGCGGTGGTGCTGGCCGGGGCGGGCGGGTCGTTCTGCGCCGGCCAGGATCTGCGCGAGCACGTCGACACCCTCCGGGCGGGCGACGACAACCCGCTGGACACCGTCCGGGCGCACTACAACCCGATCGCCGCCCGGCTGGCGAGCCTGCCGAAGCCGGTGGTGGCCGCCGTCCGGGGCATGGCCGCCGGGGCCGGGGCCTCCCTCGCCTTCCTGGCCGACATCCGCATCGGTGGTCCGTCCACCAGCTTCCTGATGGCGTTCGCCAAGGTCGGACTGGCCGCCGACACCGGCGCCTCGTGGACGCTGCCCCGGCTCGTCGGCCACGCCAAGGCCGTCGAGCTGCTGATGCTGGCCGAGCCGGTACGCGCCGAGGAGGCCTGCCGGCTGGGCCTGCTCAACCGGCTGACGGACGACGACGAGCAGGTGCTGCCCACCGCGCAGGAACTCGCCGCCCGCCTGGCCGCCGGGCCGACCGTGGCGTACGGGGCGATCAAGCGTCAGCTCTCCGTCGCCGACGCCGGCACCCTGGCCGACGCGCTGGCCGCCGAGGCGCAGGCGCAGGCGATCTGCGGCGCGACCGCGGACCACCGGGCCGCCACCATGGCCTTCGTCGACAAGCAGAAGCCGGTCTTCGAGGGCCGCTGAGCCCGCGCCGGTCCCACTGGCGGGACCGGGTCGGTCAGTCGTCCTCTTCCGGGTCCTGGTTGGCCTCCGCGCCGAGCACGAACGCCTGCATGGCCAACTCGTCACCCGAGGGCGAGACGAAGGCCGGCAACTCCCGGGGGCCGAGTTCCTGCACGTATGCCCAGAACAGCCGGACCGCCTCCGCCGGCGAGTCGGCCTCGATCGGCAGGTCCAGGCTGACCAGCCAGGTGCGACGCTGCGGGGCCGGACCGAGCCGGTCGACCAGTTCGCGGAACGTCGCCGCGTCGAGCGGGGTGACCGGCCCGCCGAGGAGCAGCGCGTCGGCCGGCACCGGCTCGTCGAAGGCCCGCCGGGTGTACGCGACGACGAGCGTGTCGGGCACCCGGTCGGACTGCGGGTCGTCCGGGTCCTCCGGACGACCGGCGGGCGGGCCGGCGACCCGACCCACGGCCACCAGCCGCGGCGGCTCGTCGGCCAGCACCGCGACCTGGTCACCGGGGCGGGGCAGGCTGCCGCCGTCCAGCCCGGTCAACTCAAGCGTGTCGTGGTGGACGAGCCGCTCGGCGTCGTACCGTCCGGCGGGCAGGAGCACGGCCCAGTTGCCCGTGTCGTCCGCCCGGCTCGTCCCGTTCACCCGATGTGCGGTGTCGGTCGTCATGCCCTCATCCCATCACGCCGGTCGGGAGGTCACGACGTGGCAGCCCGCCAGATGGTCGTCGACCATGCCGGTGGCCTGCATCAGCGCGTAGGCCGTGGTCGGGCCGACGAACCGGAAGCCACGCTTCTTGAGTGCCTTGGCCATGGCCGTGGAGGCGTCGGTGAGCGCGGGTACGGCGGCGGCGGAGCCCGGTCGGGCCCGATCGGGTGGCGGGGCGAACGACCAGAGCAGCGCGGAGAGTCCCTCCGGGAGCTCTTGGGCGGCACGGGCGTTGGCGATCGCAGCTTCGATCTTGGCCCGGTTGCGGACGATGCCGGCGTCGGCGAGCAGCCGGTTCACGTCGGCCTCGCCGTAGTCGGCCACCGTGTCGATCCGGAACCCGCCGAAGGCCGCTCGGAAGGCCGGTCGTTTGCGCAGGATGGTCAGCCAGGACAACCCGGACTGGAACGCCTCCAGCGTCATCCGCTCGTAGAGGGCGTCGTCACCGTGCAGCGGTCGTCCCCACTCGGTGTCGTGGTAGACCGCGTAGTCGGGAGTGCTGGCACCCCACCCGCACCGGGCCAGCCCGTCGGCGCCGATAACCAGTTCAGTCACGGCGTCAAGGCTAGGCCCGGTGTCCGACAGCCTGGCCGGCACCGGTCAGGGCAGGCGGCCCTGCTCGACCTGGCGGGCGAAGCGTCGCAGCGCCTGGGTGAGGCTGAACTTGGATCCGGGCCAGAGCACCGGCCAGGCCACCTTGCCGGCCGGGCCGCCCGGCAGGTGGAACCACTCGTGCCAGACCACCTGACTGCGCCCGCTCTCCAGCGGGGTGCACCGCAGCACCCCGGGGCCGCGCAGCAGCGTGCCGCAGTGCACCACGCCGATCTCGTACGGCGCGTCCACCCGGACGACCCGCATCTTATCCCGCAGCACCGCGGGGCCGACCGAGGTCACCGCCTCGACCAGGCTCCCCTCACCACCGTCACCCTCCACCACCCGGACGGTGGTGAACGGGATCCACTCGGACTGCCGCTCCCAGGCCAGCAGGGCAGCGAAGACCTTCTCGGCCGGCGCGTTGACGATCACCGTGGCGGTCACCTCACCCGCGCCGGGTTGGGCCGCCTCGCGAAGATCGTCCACGCCGTCCGAGCCGCTCACGCCGACTCCGACCGAACCACCGGACCGCGCGACGCGGTGCCCGACGCCCCGCTGTCCGCCGGCCTGTCGTCGGCGTCCGGATCGGCAGCCGCCGGGACCGCGCCCTCGGCCGCACCCGGCACCTGCTGCCCGCCGGCCGGCCGGGCATCGCCGTCGGCCGGCTGCGTCGCCTCGCTCGTCGCTCCCGCCGCGGTCGCCGGATCCGTCGGTGCCTCGGTGGTGGCCGCCGGCATCGGGCGGTCACCGGTCTCGGCTCCCGCGGGAGCCACCGAAAGCTCGATCGTCGATCCGTCGGCCACCGGCGGATCCCAGGGCGCGGGCCCCGCCACCGCCGGGTTGGCCGACTGCTCGCGGGCCCGTCGGAGCGCGTCGGCGTCGGCGATCCGTCCGTCCCGCAACGCCGTCACCTCCGCCTCCAGCACACCGATCAGCTCGGCCTTGTAGCCGATGTCGTAGGCGGCCCGGCGCATCGCCTGGTCGACCTGGGTCATCCGGTACCCACGCAGCGCGGTGTCGAAGCGCACCTCGCCGACATCGGACTCACGCAGCGGACGGTCGCCGGGCAGCGGCACCGCACGCCCGTCCGCCTCGACCGGAGCCAGGCCGGGATCCCGGCCGGTGACCAGCACGGTGACGCCGAACACGACCGCCGCGACGGTGACCGCCACGACCAGCAGGAGCAAAGGCTGACCCATGCACTGATCGTGGCACGCCGACGGGAACAGGGCGACCCCACCCGGCGCGGCGTACCGGACAGGAAGCCGGACCGACGACGGGATAGCGTCAGCGTGCCAGCGGCGTGATCGGCCGGCGGCGTACGGCGATGTGGGAGGTGGCGTGGCCGGGGTGCTGCGGCTCGGGACCCGGCGGTTCGGTCCCGACGAACTGGTGGTGATGGCGATCGTCAACCGCACCCCGGACTCGTTCTTCGACCGGGGCGCCACCTTCGCGGCCGACAGCGCGCTGCGGGCGGTGGAACGGGCGGTGGACGAGGGTGCGGACATCGTCGACATCGGCGGGGTGAAGGCCGGGCCGGGCACCGAGGTCGACGTCGCCGAGGAGATGCGGCGGACGGTCGGCACCATCGCCGCCGTACGGGCCGCCTTTCCGGACGTCGTCATCTCGATCGACACCTGGCGCGCCGAGGTCGCGGTAGAGGCCGTGGCGGCCGGCGCGGACCTGCTCAACGACACCTGGTCGGGGGCGGATCCGGCGCTGGCCCGGGTGGCGGCGCGGACCGGTGTCGGGCTGGTCTGCTCACACGCGGGAGGACTCAGCCCGCGAACCAGGCCGCACCGCGCGGCCTTCGACGACGTGGTGGCGGACGTGGTCGCGACGGTCACCGGCCTCGCCGAGCGTGCGGTCTCCCTGGGCGTGCGCCCCGACGGGATCCTCATCGACCCGGCACACGACTTCGGCAAGAACACCCGGCACTCGCTGGAGATCACCCGGCGGCTGGGCGAGCTGGCCGCGACCGGCTGGCCGGTGCTGGTCGCCCTGTCGAACAAGGACTTCATCGGTGAGACGCTGGACCTGCCGGTCGCGGAGCGGCTGGAGGGCACGCTCGCCGCGACGGCGGTCTCCGCGTGGTTGGGCGCCCGGGTCTTCCGCGCCCATCAGGTCCGCCCCACCCGTCGGCTGCTGGACATGGTCGCGGCCGTCCGGGGAGATCGTCCACCCACGCTCAGCCGTCGCGGCCTCGCCTGAGCGGTGCTCGGTCGAGCGGCCGGTCAGGTCCAGCGGAGAATGTCGCGCCGCCACGCGTACAGCAGGCCGAGCGCCAGGACACCCACGAAGATCGCCATTTCCACCACGGTGACCAGCCCGAATCCGGGCCGGTCGAAGATCACCGCCCAGGGGAAGAGGAACACCGCCTCGACCGCGAACAGCACGTAGAGGTACGCGTAGACGTAGTAGCGGATCTGCATCTGCGCCCAGTCGCCACCCACCGGGTCGAGGCCGCACTCGTAGCTGGCGCGCTTGCCGGGCGGGTCTGCCGGGCGGGCGGGGCGGAGCACGCGGTTGGCGGTAAACGCGACGGCGAGGAAGAGCACGCCGGCGAGCAGCAGCAGCCCGAGCGTCGCGTACGAGCCCAGGTAACCGGTCACGGTCGGTCAGCCTACCGTCCCGCGCTCGACCCCGGTCGCGTCGCGAACTTCTTTCTTCGGGGACTAGTGTCCCAGGACAACTTCCGACCACCGTGAGACCACCACCAGCACCGGAGGACCAATGCGACGGTTGCCCGGACGGCGCGCCTGGCGTCGTACCTTCGCGTCGGCCTGCGCCCTCGGTCTGCTGGTGGCCGGCGGGGCCGCCGTGGCGCCGGGAGCGGTGGCGGCCGGTCCGGCGGCGAGTCGGGCCACCGAGCCGGTGCCGTACAGCCCGCCGGCCGAGCCCACCGAAGAGCCGGCACCCACCTCACCGCCCCCCACGGTGGAGCCGCCGATCGAGACGAGTGGGCCCGCCGCGCCCCCGACAACGCCGACACCGGGCACCACCACCGGCGGGCCGGTCCCGAGCAGCGGTCCGCCGGCTGTCACGGCGGCACCGTCCCGGCCCACGTACTCGCCGCCGTCCCGGCCTGCCGATCCCACCCTCGCACCCCCAGCCGCGGCCGGTGTGAAGGTCACCACCGGCGATGTCACCCTGCCGGCCGGTTACTGGAACTCGGCCAGCATGGTGGTCACCCTGAACGTGACTGTGGCCAACACCGGCACCGCGAGCGCCGGTGTCCGACTCAGCTACACCCTGCCGGCCGGCCTCACCGACGCCGGCACGAGCGGCTGCGCCGACGCCGGGAACCGGGAGCACCGCTGCGGGCAGTGGACCACGGCACCCGGCGCGGAGTTCAGCACCCGGTTGCGGATCCGGGTCGACGGCGACGCCTGGCGCAACGTGCCGCTGGCCGGCTCGGTACGGGTGACGGCCACCGGCGCAGCCGGTACCGCGAGTGACGACGAGGGCTTCGCCGTGCTCTTCCCGCCCGGCCCGCCGGTACCGGGGATCACCATGTCGGCCGGGGAGGTCACCTTCGACGCCGAGGGCGCCGGCACGGAGCTACTCGTCCGGCTCGGCAACACCGGCCGGGCCGACGCCGATGGCCGGGTCGACGTGCTGCTGCCCGCCGGGGTCACGGTGGCGACGCCACCCGCCGGCTGTGTCGCCGTGGCGGCCACGCGTACCCGCTGCGAGTTGGGCACGGTGCGGTCGGGGCGGACCGAGGAGGTGAGGTTGCCGGTGACGGCGACGGCGCAGGCGCTGCGGAGCGCGCCGCTGTCCGGCGCGGTGATCGGTCGGCTCGATCCGCGCCACGGTGCCGACCGACGGATGCAGCTCAGTTTCCGGATCACCGCGACGTCACCCGAACTGCCCGCGGTGGTGTCGCCGCCCGCACCGGTGACGTCACCGGCCTTGCGCCCGGCCGGAGCGGCACCCGGCGACGGGCCGGCGGCGGGACAGCGCTCCACGATGCTGCTGATCACCGTGTCGGTGCTGCTGGTGCTGGCCGCCGGGCTGGTGGTGGCGTGGTTGCGACGGCGGGCCAGCACGCTGCCGACCGGCGGCGAGGCGAGCGGGGCGGCGCTGCGGACCGAGGCGGCGAACCCGGCCGGCGGCGCGCCGGAACCGGACAGCGGGATCTGGTTCCGCGCCCGGCGACCGGCCCGGACGTACGACCGGCAAGGGTGGGACGTGCGGTGACCAGGGGTGGGGGTGCAGTAATCAGGGGGGTGGGATGTGCGGCGATTTGGCGGTGATATGGATTACGGCGGCCCCGGCGAAACACCGCAACTGACCACATAAACCCTCACGTTCCGGTCCCAGTCGGCGGACCTCCGGGCCGGACGCGCCCCCGATCCGACGTAGGCTCTCGGTGAGGAAGGACAGGCGGGCCGGACGTTCACGGACGGCCGGTGCAGCGGCGCGTCAAGGAGGTCTCGTGGCCGAGCAAGGCGAGGTCACCATCCAGTTCAGCCGGCCGCGCCACGGTGCGCGACGAAGCGAGGTGCGGCCGTGACCAAGCAGATCCGCCAACTCGAACGGGTGGTCATCCGGTTCGCCGGCGACTCCGGCGACGGCATGCAGCTGACCGGGGACCGGTTCACCTCGGAGACCGCGCAACTGGGCAACGACATCTCCACGCTGCCCAACTTCCCCGCCGAGATCCGGGCTCCCGCCGGCACCCTGCCGGGTGTGTCGAGTTTCCAGGTGCACTTCGCCGACTACGACATCCTCACCCCCGGCGACGCGCCGAACGTGCTCGTCGCGATGAACCCGGCAGCGCTCAAGGCGAATCTCACCGACCTGCCCCGGGGCGCCGACATCATCGTCAACACCGACGAGTTCACCAAGCGCAACCTGGCGAAGGTAGGCTACGCGAGCAGTCCGCTCGACGACGACACCCTCGCCGGGTACGCGGTGCATCCGGTCGCGCTGACGTCGATGACGATCGGGGCGCTGGCCGAACTCGACGTGTCCAAGAAGGATGCCGAACGGGCCAAGAACATGTTCGCCCTCGGCCTGCTCAGCTGGATGTACTCCCGGCCCTACGAGTCGACCCTGCGGTTCCTGGAGCGCAAGTTCGCCAAGCGGCCCGAGCTGGTCGCGGCGAACGTCGCCGCCTTCAAGGCCGGCTGGAACTTCGGCGAGACCACCGAGGACTTCGCCGTCCGCTACGAGGTGAAGCCGGCCAAGATGCCGCCGGGCACCTACCGCAACATCACCGGCAACGCCGCGCTGTCGCTCGGCCTCGTCGCCGCGGGCGTCCGCTCCGGCCTACCGGTCTTCCTGGGCGCGTACCCGATCACACCGGCCTCGGACATCCTGCACGAGCTGAGCAAGCACAAGCGGTTCGGCGTCACCACGATGCAGGCCGAGGACGAGATCGCCGCGATCGGCGCGGCGCTGGGCGCCTCTTACGGCGGTGCGCTCGGGGTGACCACCACGAGTGGCCCGGGGGTGGCGCTCAAGGGCGAGACGATCTCCCTCGCGGTGGCGCTGGAGCTGCCGCTGGTGATCGTGGACGTGCAGCGGGCCGGGCCGTCGACCGGCATGCCGACCAAGACCGAGCAGGCTGACCTGAACATGGCGCTGTTCGGCCGGCACGGCGAGGCGCCAGTGGCGGTGATCGCACCCAAGTCGCCGTCCGACTGCTTCCACGCGGCCCTGGAGGCGGCGCGGATCGCGCTCACCTACCGCACCCCGGTCATCCTGCTGTCCGACAACTACGTCGCCAACGGATCCGAGCCGTGGCTGCTGCCCGAGGTCGAGTCGCTGCCGGACCTGCGGGTCGAGTTCGCCACCGTGCCCAACGGCGAGGACGGCACCACCTTCCTGCCGTACCTGCGCGACCCGCAGACCCTGGCCCGGCCGTGGGCCGTGCCGGGCACCCCGGGCCTCGAACACCGCATCGGTGGGCTGGAGAAGGCCGACAAGACCGGCGACATCTCGTACGACCCGGCGAACCACGACTACATGGTGCGTACCCGGGCGGCCCGGATCGAGACGATCCCGGTGCCGGACATCGAGGTGGAGGACCCGGACGGTGACGCCCGGGTGCTGGTGCTCGGCTGGGGCTCGACGTACGGCCCGATCGGTGCGGCCTGCCGCGCCCTGCGTCAGCGCGGCCTACCGGTCGCGCAGGCGCACCTGCGGCACCTGGCCCCGATGCCGGCCAACCTCGGTGCGGTGCTGCGCTCCTACGAGCGGGTGGTCATCCCCGAGATGAATCTCGGCCAGCTCGCGCACGTGATCCGGGGTCGCTACCTGGTCGACGCCATCGGCTACAACCAGGTCCGCGGCCTCCCGTTCACCGCCGCCGAGCTGGAGACGATGCTGGAAGAGGTCCTGAAGAATGTCTGAGCCCGTCGCCCTCAAGCTCACCGCCAAGGACTTCAAGTCCGACCAGGAGGTGCGCTGGTGCCCTGGCTGCGGCGACTACGCGATCCTCGCCGCTGTCCAGCAGTTCATGCCGGAGCTGAACATCCCCCGGGAGAACATCGTCTTCGTCTCCGGGATCGGCTGCTCGTCGCGCTTCCCGTACTACATGAACACCTACGGGATGCACTCGATCCACGGGCGGGCTCCGGCGATCGCCACCGGCCTGTCGGTCTCCCGACCGGACCTGTCGGTGTGGGTGGTGACCGGTGACGGTGACGCCCTCTCCATCGGCGGCAACCACCTGATCCACGCGCTACGCCGCAACGTCAACCTCAAGATCCTGCTGTTCAACAACCGGATCTACGGGCTGACCAAGGGGCAGTACTCTCCCACCTCCGAGGTCGGCAAGATCACCAAGTCGACGCCGGTCGGTTCGGCGGACGCGCCGTTCAACCCGCTCTCGCTGGCGCTCGGCGCGGAGGCCACCTTCGTCGGCCGGACCATCGACTCCGACCGCAAGCACCTGCAGTCGGTGCTGCGCGCCGCCGCCGAACACTCCGGATCGGCCTTCGTGGAGATCTACCAGAACTGCAACATCTTCAACGACGGGGCGTTCGAGCAGCTCAAGGAGCCGGGCACCCGCGACGACTACCTGATCCGGCTGGAACACGGCCAGCCGATCACGTTCGGCAAGGACGGGCAGTTCTGCGTCGTACACCCGCCCGGTGGGTTCGGCCTGGAGGTACGCGAGACCGCCGCCACCCCGGCGGAGGAGATCGTCGTGCACGACGCCACGGTCGCCGACCCGGCGTACGCGTTCGCGCTGTCCCGGCTGCCCGGCTTCGACCTGCGGAACACGCCGATCGGCGTCTTCCGCTCGGTACGCCGGCCGTCGTACGACAGCGTGGTGCAGGGGCAGTTGGCCGACGCCCGGGCCAGCGTCAGCGAGACCCCGGAGCAGCAACTGGCCGGGCTGTTGGGCAGCGGCGACACCTGGACCATCGTCGGCTGACCCCCGTACCGTGACCGCCACGACGACCGGGCCGTTCCTGTGCGGGGGCGGCCCGGTCGGGCTTTCGGCGCTGCGGTTGCTGACCGTCGCTCAGGGCAGGGTGTTCGCGGTGGGGCGGTCGTCGCGTACGTGCACCAGCATGTCCCCGGTCTCGATGACCGCACCGGCCCGATCCGCCAGGGTCACCACCTTGCCCCGCCGGACCAACGCGATGACCAGCGTGTCCAGCTCCCGGGGCGACTTGCCCACCTCGTGGCGCTCGGCGGAACGCATGGCCAGCGCCATGCCCTGACCCGGAGTGAGCAGATCCTCCACCACGTCGATCAGCGGCGGTGCCGACGTCGACAGGCCCAGCAGCCGGCCGGCGGTCGCCGAGGACACGATCACGTGGTGCGCGCCGCTCTGCTTGAGCAGCGGCGCGTTCTCCGCCTCCCGGGCCGCGGCGATGATCCGGACCTGACCCGCGGTGAGCTGGCGTACGGTCAACGCCACCAGCACCGACGCGTCGTCGCTGTCGGTTGCGATGATCACTGCCTTGGCGGTTCGCACGTGGGCCTGGTTGAGCACGGAGGATCGGGTCGCCGAACCCTCGATCGCGACCAGCCCGTTCGAGGTGGCCTGACGCAACGCCGGACCGGCGCGCTCCACCACCACGATCCGGGACTTGTCCAGCCCGTTCTCCATCAACGCCGAGATCGCGCTACGCCCCTTGGTGCCGTAGCCGCAGATGATGACGTGGTCCTTCACTCTTCTCTCCCACCGGTGCAGGCGACGGCCGGTCCGGTACTGCTCGGTCAGGACCTCGAGGGTGGTACCGACCAGGATGATCAGGAACAGCACCCGGGCCGGGGTGACGAACACGATGTTGACCAGTCGGGCCTGCTGGGTCATCGGCACGATGTCGCCGTAACCGGTCGTCGACAGGGAGACCACCGCGTAGTAGAAGCAGTCCAGCAGCGTCAGGCCGTCCCCGTTGTTGTCGCGGTACTGCTCCCGTTCGAGGTAGACCACCGCCACCACGGCGAGCACCAGCCCGATCGCGGCGGCCAGCCGCAGGCTCAACGCGCTGAGCGGGCCTCGCCGCTGCGCGGGAAAATGAATCACCGGGGGACCTGCCCCGCCTCGGTCGCCTGCACGTCCACAACATAGCGGCTGATCCGGCAGCCGCACGGCGGGGTGGCGTTTCAACGGCAGGGTACGGCGAACGGGGCGGCGGACGGGCATGATGGGACGGTCAGCGCAGGAACGGCGAGAGTGAGGCCCGCATGTCGTTGCTGAGACGGGTGATCGGCGCCGTACTGCGCCGCGAGCGCCAGCACCAGGGCCGCACGCTGCGGGAGGTCGCCCAGGCCGCCGGGGTGTCCGTGCCCTACCTGTCCGAGGTAGAGCGTGGGCGCAAGGAGGCGTCCTCCGAGGTTCTCGCGGCGATCTGCCGGGCGCTCGGCCTGCACCTCTCGGATCTGCTGGAAGAGGTTCGCGACGAGCTTCGGCGGGTCGAACGCCGGCTGCCGGCCACCGGCCCGGCCGCTCATGCCCGGACCGGTGGTGTCCCGGCCGCCCGGCGCGGCGACCCGGCGACCGCTACCGCTGGCCACGGCACGGACGGAAGCGCCCAGACCGTCGCTCGGCTCGACGCCGTCGGCTTCGGCTTCGCCTCGGACCTGACGGCAGGGCTGGACGGCAACGGCCTGCACGCGGGCTGGTCCCCCTCGGACCGGCCACTCGGCACCGCCGGGCTGGTTGACGGTGGGCTGGTCGGCGGTGGGCTGATTGGCGGTGGGTTGGTTGGCGGCATCAGGGTCGTTGCCTTCGCCGACCGGGTCGGTCCGGTCCACCTCGTCGCCCGGCGGCCGCTGCTGCGTCGCCGCTCCTCGCCCGGCCGGCCGTTCGGCGGCGCGCTGCACCGATCCAGGACACGTAGGCCGGCCGCCCGGCGGACGGCCACCGTTCGGGCCGCCGTTGGTAGTCACCACGGGTGAGACCACCAGGAGTCGTCGTCTCCTGCGCCTCGACGTCCCGCCGATATGTTCATGCCGTTCGACATCGCTCTGACCGGGAAGTTGCCCCTGGAGAGTGACCTGAGCTGGCGGCTGTTCCCCGTCGTTCTGCCGTGGGCGGATCTGCCCCCGGCAGAACCGCTGGGCGGACACCGGCGGCGTCCCGCAGGCTCAAGGAGCCGGTCCCCGGGCGCTCGACGTCGCCGCCGGCGGGTGGAGGTTGACCATGATCAGGATGCTCGACGACGGCCAGCGGACCTTCGGCGACCAGGTGTTCGAACGGCTGCTGCGGGAACGGATCGTGTTCCTGGGCAGCGAGGTGAACGACGAGATCGCCAACCGGATCTGCGCCCAGATCCTGCTGCTCGCCGCCGAGGACCCGGAGCGGGACATCACCCTCTACATCAACTCGCCCGGCGGCTCGGTGAGCGCCGGAATGGCGGTCTACGACACGATGCGCTTCGTCCGTAACGACGTGGCGACCCTGGCCCTGGGGCTGGCCGGCTCGATGGGTCAGTTCCTCCTCTGTGCCGGCACGGCCGGCAAGCGGTACGCACTGCCGCACACCCGGATCCTGATGCACCAGCCCTCCGGCGGCATGGGCGGCACCGCCTCCGACATCACCATCCAGGCGGAGAACATGCTGCACGTCAAGCGGACCATGCAGGAGCTGATCGCCCAGCACAGCGGCCGGACCCTGGCCGAGATCCAGCAGGACTGGGACCGGGACCGCTGGTTCACCGCCGAGGAGGCCCGCGACTACGGCCTGATCGACCAGGTGGTGACGGCCGCAACCCAACTGCCGGCCAGCTGACGCCGCTCGCCGGTCAACCTCGTGCTGGAGGAGACCGGTAGAAGCCGGCCACACATCACACCGATTGGGGTGTACGGCCTCGCGTCCGCGGCGTACGCAGGAGATGACGAGTTGCGCGGGCCGCTGCCATGCCTGAGGTTTGAGCCGACGGAATGCCCGTCGGGTTGATGTGCAGGTCGTGATGGGGCGGTAGAGCGTTGGCTGTGTTGTGGATGTCGGCGGGTCTTCTGGTGGTGGGGGCGGTCCTACTGGACGCGGCGGTGACCACGCTGTCGCTGGCAAGCGGGGCCGGTTGGCTCACCCGACACGTGTCGCAGGGCATGTGGCGGCTGATCCGTCGGCTCGCCGGCCGCGGCCCTCGCCGGCATCGGGTCCTGCGCTGGTCGGGCACCGCCGTCCTGGCGACCACCTTCGGGGCCTGGGTCACCGGCCTGTGGCTCGGCTGGCTTCTGGTCTTCTGCGCCACCCCGGACGCGGTGCTCGACCAGTTCGGCCGTCCGGCCGACATCTGGTCCAGGATCTACTACACCGGATTCTCGATATTCACCCTCGGCGTCGGCGACCACACACCAGGGACCACGACGGCACAGCTTGCCACGAACGGCGCCGTGCTCACCGGCCTGTTCCTGGTCACCCTGGGCATCACCTATCTCATGCAGGTGGTGTCCGCCGTGGTCGACAAGCGCACGATCGCCGGTCATGTCGCCGCCCTGGGCGCCGATCCGGCCGACATCGTCCGCCGGGGCTGGGCCGACGGGAAGTTCGCCCCCATGTTCGCCCAGCACCTCACCAGCCTCACCCCGGAACTCGTCCGGCTCGGTGAACGGCATCTGGCCTTCCCGGTGCTGCACTTCTTCCATGCCGAGAGCAGCGGCAAGTCAGCTTCCGCGGCGGTGACGGTGCTCGACGGGGCGTTGCTGTTGATGCGCGCCGGTGTCGACCCCCGCCACCGGCCGGACATCGGTGCGGTGGAACCGTTGTCCTGCGCACTTGAGCAACTGGTACGCATCCTGGACGGCTCGTTCATCGTGGCGACCGACGAACCGGTGGACGCACCAAGCCTGGAAGGACTGGCCCGGGCCGGGATCCCGACCAATCACGAGCAGCTCTATGCGGAGGCTGTCGAGAACACCCGGACGCACCGCCGCCAGTTGCGAGGCTGGTGTGTCTCGGACGGCTGGGACGACATCGATCTACGGCTCACGCTTCACTGACGACAGATTTCCATCGGACGCGGACTCGTGTCGTACGGCGTACTTCTGCTGGTCAGGGCGCTCGCGTTGGTGCCCCCGGCAGGATTCGAACCTGCGACACACGGTTTAGGAAACCGATGCTCTATCCCCTGAGCTACGAGGGCGCGAAGGCCTAGTCTAGCGACCTGGGGGTTCACCTGGGGTGGCAGGGAGTGGCCCACGTTCACCCGCGTTCCCCGGACCGCCGTTGTCGCAGCCCAGGAGCACACCCCGAGCACACGAACCCCGGTTTGCGACCGGCGGTCGGCCGCGGTGACCCCCGTTGGCACCAGTTCACCCCGATTGTCATCCGCTGGAGAGCACACACCGCGTACATCATCGAAGATCATGTGGGGCTAGCCGCTCCCCCGGCTGGGCGCCGCCTCCCACGGGAGATGCTGGAAAGGTCGCGACCAGCCGCGCGGCGGCCGGGTCGTCGTTGTCGCGAGTCAGGTCCGCCGGGTCGAGGAAGACGACGTCGACGTCGCCCACGGACGACGGGTCGAAGCCGCGTCGTCCGTCATGCGGGTCACCCGCGCTCGGCTGGCTCATTGGGTGATGATGGGTCGTCTGTGCCGTAGTGGCTCCACTAGGTATGCCGGTGTCTGCGGAGTTCACCCGCGGGCGGGTCAGCAGGAGCCAGCTTCCGTTCTGGACCAGCGCCGCGTCCTCTTTCCGGGCGGCCAACACCCGGGCCACGGTGTACCGTGCCAAAACTCGTCGCACAGGGTGTGAGCTGCTGTTTCGCGACAATGACGCAGGATGGCAGGCGTGTTGGTTCGGCTGCTGTACCTGAGTGCGGTGCGGATGTTCGGCTGGTTACCGCTGGCCACGTGCAGCGAGTCCGCGCTGGTCGCAGAGTTGCTGGTGCTGCGCCATGAGGTGGCGGTGCTACGCCGTCAGGTCGGTCGGCCGCGGCTGTCCTGGCCGGAGCGGGCGGTGTTGTCGGCGCTGGTCCGGGCACTGCCGCGGGAACTCTGGAGGCATCGGATCGTTACCCCAGCCACCCTGCTGGCCTGGCACCGCGGGCTGGTCCGCCAGCACTGGACCTACCCGAAGCGGCCCGGACGACCACCGATCAGCGACGACCTCCGTGACCCGATCCTGCGCTTGGCCAGGGAGAATCCCGGGTGGGGGCACCGGCGCATCCAAGGCGAACTCGTCGGGCTCGGCCATCGGGTCGGCGCTGGCACCATCCGTCGCATCCTCGCCAGTTCGAAGCGCGGTCCTGCCCCACGCGAGATCGACACCAATTGGAGGCGTTCGTGGAAGGGGTCCACCGCTATGCCGCGTTGCGGCGGGTGGCGGCGAGTTCGGGGAAGGCGTCCTCCCAGCGCTGGCGGAGCTGAGGTGGCACCAGAGGGTGGGCCACGACGTGCCGGTGGACTCCACCTCGGACGGTTCCGCGCCGATCGACGGCAAGGTGTACCAGTCCAAGGCCGCGCCGCTGGTCGACCCCGTGCTCGGCGTCGGCATCGGGTCCCTGCATCTCACCCAGGAGATTCCCGGACTCGATCCGGCGGACGCGAAGTACAACTACGGCAACATGGACCCGGCCGGCGAGATGCACGGCATCGTCTTCAAGTGGGCCGCCAACTCGTGGGTGCGCGGCATCCGGACCAAGATGACCGGCTCCCACCCGATCGTCACCGAGGAAGCCAAGAACCTCCAGATCGTCGACAACCACCTCGACGGCGCGTGGAACAAGGGCAAGGGCGGCAACGGCTACTTCCGCGGCTCCCGGGTCTGGGACTCGCTCTACGCCGGCAACGTCTCCCGCAACCTGCGCCACTTCACGTTCCAGTGGTCGGCGTCCGGCAACGTCGTAATCGGCAACGACTTCGACTCCGACCTCAACCTGCACGGCGGGTGGGAGCGGAACAACCTCTTCGAGCTGAACACGGTGCGCGTCCCGTACGCCCACCGCTCGGCCAACTGCTCGGCCAACTGCGGCGAGGAGGACGGCGGCGGGCCGGACAACTCGACGTGGTTCCCGATCTGGTGGGGGTGCCGGCAAGAAAGCGGTCAAGTGGTCCGGTGCGACCGGCCCGCGCAACGCCTTCTTCAACAACGCGATGAGCAAGCAGCTCTGCTCGGACACCGCCCCCTACACCGCCTACTACCCGGACCGTACCCGGATCTACCAGTTCGGCTGGAACGGCAAGGGCTACCGCCACCTCGACATCGGTGGCACGCCGATCGCCGACTAGGCACAGAACGAGCAGCGCGACTACACCGGCGGACACGGCATGGACGCCACCCGCACCGACTCCGGGCCGTCACTCTTCCTGATCCGGGCCAGTGGCACCGTCCCGTCGCCGACCAAGTCACCGTCCCCGACCAAGTCGCCCACCACCGCTCCCCCTGCCGACGGTCTGACCGCCCGGTTCGTCAAGACCTCGAGCTGGAACGGCGGCTACCGCGCCGACTACGTCATCACCAACAACGGCAGCACCAAGACCACCAGTTGGGTCCTCGAGTTCGACCTGCCCAGCGGCACCACCATCACCAAGTCGTGGAGCGCCACGCACACCTGGAACGGGCAGCACCACCGCTTCACCAACCTCAGCTACAACGGCGACATCGCCCCCGGCGCCTCCGAAAAACTCGGCTTCAACGCCTCCGGCACCGGCCTCCCCCTCAACTGCACCATCAACGGGAAGCCCTGCAGGGCCGTCGCCCCGACGACGCCGCCGCCCACCACACCAGCACCGACGACGCCGCCACCCACCACACCGCCGCCCACCACCGCACCACCGACGACGACCCCGCCGGCCGGAGCGATCGTGGACGTCGCCACCTCGCCCCAGTTGCAGGCCGCCCTGTCCACCGCCCGGCCCGGTCAGACCATCCGGCTCGCGGCCGGCACCTACCGTGGGGCGTTCCTCACCCAGCGGGCCGGCACCGCCTCGGCCCGGATCACGCTGACCGGTCCGCGAACCGCCGTCCTGATCAACGACGGCCCCGCCGGCACCGCGCCGTCCTGCCCGGCACCGACCGCCGGCTGGGACCCCGGCTACGGCCTCTGGCTGTACGACGCACCGTACTGGAACCTGACCGGCCTCACGGTGGCCCAGTCCAAGAAGGGCATTGTGCTGGACAACTCCCATCACGTCACCATCGATGGAATGCACGTGCACCACATTGACGAGGAAGCGGTGCACTTCCGCCGCTCGTCAGCCGACGGGATCATCCGCGACTCCGTCATCACCGACACCGGCCTGGTCCAGCAGGGTTACGGTGAGGCGGTCTACATCGGCTCCGCCAAGTCGAACTTCGGCTGCCACGGCAACTCCGGCGGCATGGACCGTTCCGACCGGGTGCAGGTGCTCGACAACCAGATCGGCCCGAACGTCACCGCGGAGCACGTGGACGTCAAGGAGGGCACCGCGGACGGCGTGATCCGGGGCAACCGGTTCGACGGCCAGGGCATCTCCGGCGCCAACTCCGCCGACTCATGGGTCGACGTCAAGGGCAGCGGCTACCTGATCGAGGACAACACCGGCACCTTCCGGACCCCCGGCACCTTCGCCAACGGCTACGAGACGCACAACCTGCTCGACGGCTACGGCTGCGGCAACACCTGGCGCGACAACACGTCGGATCTCGGCGGCGTCGGCCGGTACGCCATCCGCATCACCTCGACCTCGAAATGCTCATCGAACCCGAACGTCGTGCACTCTTCGAACACCGTCACCGTCACCGGCGCCGTGGACGGCCTGACCAACATCCCCACCACCCCGTAACCCGAGCCCGGCATTCGGACGCCGCAAACGTCGTTGGCGACGCACCGATGCGGGCACCCAAGCGCCGGCCTGCGGTTGGTACGTCGACCGTCACCTTGAGGTGTACGCGCCGGGGCCGGAACGAACGGCCGGAGGATCCCACGTTCTTCAGGGCCGAACGAGTGTGCGACCGGGACCGGTCCGCCACTGGACCAGGTGCGCGCGGCCACGACGGTGCGCACCTGGTCCAGTGCTCCGAGCACGATGAACATCGGCGAACGGCAAGCGCCGTCGACCGGCTCGACGGCGCCAAGGCCGGCGACGGCCTGCTCGTCATCGGCACCACACCGCAACAGCAACCGGCGCAGGACATCACCCCGGCGCCGCCGCCGGACTACCGACCCCACGGAGACCGGAAGCCCTACTGGTGGCCGAAACCCTCGCCGCGCCGCAGGGCCCGACCGACAGCACGGTGACGCTCCCGCGCCGCCGCGCAGGTCAACGCTGCCCTCGCGGACACCCGCGTCGTCTTGATCAGCGGAGCGCGCCAGGCAGGCGAGAGCACGCTGGTCCGCATCGTCGCCGGCGATCGTATGGCCGAGCGCCGCGATCTCGATCGGGCTCAGGACCGGGCAGCGGTGATCGCCGATCCGGTCGGATTCGTGGACTCCGCCGAACTCCTGGTCATCGACTAGATCCAGCGCGCTCCGGAACTCCTGCTGGCGTTTCCACAGGTCGCTCCCGCCTGACCAGGGCGCATGCCGTCCCCCGTCACCGGCCGGCAGCTCGGACACGATGTGTGGAACCTGCGGCGTGTCAGCGCTCCACGAAGCGCGGGGCAGGCGTACGGCATGGTGGCCGATGGCGGCTGGTCGCCGGCCCGCCGTTCCAAGACCGGCCTGATTCGACCGCAGGACAGGCTGCCGCCGCTCCCCTGTGCGCCCGGCCGCCGTGGCGGCTCTCCTGGGTAGGGTGGGGGGCTGTCCGCGTCCGGTGGGAGGTAGATGATGACGGCGCAGCCATCTGGACCGACGTTCGGTCTGGACGACTTCGGGCTGGACGACCGGATGCGGTTGTTCGGCTACGTGACGGCAGAGAACCGGCTCGCCTACCTGTGGCTGCTCCGGGCGTTCGACTCGGCACGGTCCAGCTACCACGTGGTGCTGCACACCTCCGACGTGGCCGCAGCACTGGCGACGTTGCACGGGACGAACGCCGACTGCCCGGACCCGGCCGGGCTGGAGTTGCCGCGGCTGCTCGACGCCCTGGTGGAGTGGGGGGTGCTCGACCGTGGGCAGGACGGTTCCCGCGCCACGACACTCGCCGAGTACCGCAACCGGCATTCGGTGTACCAGTTCACCGAGGCCGGGTACCGGGCGCACCGGGCGGTGGAGGCGGTGTTGTCGGCGAGCATGGACGACTCGACGCTGTCCCGGCTGGTCTTCGCCGACCTCCTGGCCGACCTCGACGCGCTCGCGGTGGCCAACGAGGCCGGGGACGCCGAGGAGGTCTACCGCAAGTTCACCCGGCTGGACCGGGCGTTGGCCGACATCGCCGAGCGGGCAGCGCGCTTCTACCACATGCTGGGTGACCTGGGGCGGACCAACGACGTGCGGCCGGAGGTGTTCCTCGCGCACAAGGACGCGCTGCTGGCTCATCTGCGGGACTTCCACGACGAGTTGCAGCGGTACACGCCCCGGCTGCGCGCGGCGGTGCACGAGGTCGAGGCGACCGGTCTGGACCGGCTGATCGAGGCCGCCGCCGAGGCCGACGAGCGGCTGTTCCACACCCCGGTGCAGCGGCTGGAGGACTGGCGGCGGCGTTGGGCGGGGCTGCGGTCGTGGTTGGCGCCGCCGGGACCGGAGCAGCCCAGCGAGGCGGACCGGCTGTCGGACGCCACCGTCGCCGCGATCGGCGACGTCCTCGCTCTGCTGCGCCGGGTCACCGAGGCGCGACGCGGCGGGGTGAGCCGGGAGTCGCAGTTGCGGCACCTGGCCGCGTGGTTCACCCACACCGGCAGCCAGGAGGCCGCGCACGCCCTGTTCGACGTCGTGTTCGGCCTCGGCGCTCCCCGCCACGTCGGGGTGGCGCATCCGGATCCGGAGGCGATCGCCAGCCGGTTGTCGTGGTGGGAGGCTCCGGCGGTGGAGCTGTCCCGCACGCTGGTGACCACCGGCCGGGCACCGGGTCAGGGCCGGGGGCGGCCGGCCCGGCTGGACCGGGTCGACGAGCGCCGGCACCGGCTGCGCGACGACCAGCTCGCCCGGGAGCGCCGGTGGGCCGACGCGGCGACGGCGCTGGCCGCCGTGGGCGTCAACGACCACCGGCTGGACGGATCGCAGACCCAGGTCCTGCTGCGCCTGCTCGACATCGCGCTCGCCGCTCGGGTCGGTGGCCGAGCCGGGGTGCCGCTGGCGGCCGCCGCGCACGGCGTACGGCTGACCCTCACCCCGACTCCGGGCCGGTTCACCACGGTGCGCACCGCCGGGGGCCGGCTGCATCTGAACGGGTACGCGCTGACGGTCACCGCCGCGCAGCACACCGCGGTCCGCCGACCCGAGCTGGTGCCGGCGTGACCGCGGAACCCCACGCTCCCCGGCCGGCGGTGCACCGGTTCGCCGTCGACGTCCCAGAGTTGGAGTTGGCTGAGTACCAGCGGGCGGTGCGGCTGGTTCTGCGTCACCCGCTGATCACGGCGACGTGGCCGGACGAGCGGGCGCTGCCCCGGGTACGGCGGTACTCCGCCACCCTGCGCCGGGATCTCGCCGAGGCGTTCGGGTACCGGCTGGAGCTGCACGGTGCCACGGCCCGGCTGGTACGGGCGAAGGACCGGCTCGACGGCACCCAGCCGGCGGTGTCGCGCACCGGGCGGCCGTTCGACCGGCAGCGCTATGCGTACCTGTCGTTGTGCCTGGCGGTGCTGGGCCGCGCCGGGATCCAGATCACCCTCAGCGAGTTGGCCGACTCGGTGGCCGGCGACGCGAACCGGATCACCGGCCTGGGGTTGGATCCGGACCACGGCCCGGACCGGCGGGCGTTCGTGGACGCGGTCGGCTGGCTGGAGGAGCGGGGCGTGCTGCGGCTGGCCGACGGCTCCAGCGCCGCCTGGGCCAGTGACCCGGGGGCCGGGGAGGCACTGTACGACGTGGCTCGGGACGTGGTGTTCGCGCTGTTCCGGCCGACCCGGGTGCTGCAGCACGTCGATTCGGTGTCGGCGCTGCTGGACCGGGCGATGAGCAGCAGCGGCAACGCCGAGCGCCGGCAGGCGGCCCAGGCGGCCCGGCGGGCGGTGGTGGAGTCACCGGTCGTCTACCACGCCGACGTCGAGCCGGCGGTCGCCAACCATCTGCGCGGCTCCGCGCTCGCCGCCGACCTGGCCCGGCTGACCGGGCTGCGGGTGGAGCGGCAGGCCGAGGGCGTGCTGCTGGTGGACACCGCCGGGTTCACCACGGAGCGGTTCCCGGGCACCGGCTCGGTGGCGCAGGCCGCAGTGCTGCTCGCGGTGGAGATGGCCGACCGGGTCGCGGATCCCGACGGCCGCCGGGTCAAACGGCTGCCCCCGCCCGGCGGGCTCGCCCGGCAGCGGGCGCTGGCGAGCCACATCGACACCGGCCTGCCCACGGCCACCCTGGTACGCCTCGACGACGCCGGTCCGGACGAGCCGTGGACCGCCGACGACCGGGGTGATCCTGACGAGGCCGACGGCGCGGGCCGATTGCCGTTCATCACCGACAGCTTCCTGCGGACGGCCGTCGGGGAGATCCTGCAGCGGTACGGGACCGCGTTCGGGGCCCAGTGGCACGCCGACCCGGAGCGGCTGCGCGTCGAGGCGGTCGCGCTGCTGGAACGCTTCGGCGCGGTCACCGCCGTGCCGGGCGGGGTGCTCGTCCGGCCGCTGGTGGGCCGCTACCGCCACACCGTCGCCACGGTCAAGCCCCGCGCCACCACCGAAACCCTGTTCTGAGAGAAGTCGATCGTGATCGAGCAACGCGGCATCCGCCGATTCGCCCCGACCCGGGCCGGGATCATCAACCTGTGGGACTACCGGGACGAGGAGTTCAGCTTCGTCGACGGGTGGCTGGTGCTGCGCGGGCCGAACGGATCTGGCAAGACCAAGGCGCTGGAGGTGCTGTTCCCGTTCGTCCTCGACGGGCGGATCGAACCGCGCCGGCTCAATCCGTTCGCCAGCGAGGACCGGACGATGAAGTCGAACCTGCTCTACCGGGGGCAGGAGGTCACCCACGCGTACGTGTGGATGGAGTTCGGCGACGGCACGCACTACGTGACCGTCGGCATCGGGTTGCGGGCGCATCGGCACGTCGACCGGGTCACCCGCTGGCACTTCGTGGTCGACGGCCGGGTCGGGGTGGACTTCTCCCTGCTGGACTTCGACGACCGGCCACTGACTCGCCGCGACCTGATCGACCGGCTGGGCGCCGACGCGGTGCGGGACTCGGCGGAGGACTACCGTCAGCTCATCGACGCCCGGCTGTTCGGCCTCGGCCCGGCCCGCTACGAGCAGCTGCTGGACCTGGTGCTGACCCTGCGCAAGCCGCAGTTGGCCAAGGATCTCAACCCGGTCGAGTTGTCCCGCACGCTGCAACGGGGGCTGCGCCCGGTCGAGGACCACCTGCTGGTGGAGGCCGCCCGCTCGTTCGACGACATGGAGGCGGTCGCCCGTACCCTCGAAGGGCTGGTGGCGGCGGACGGCGCCACCGCCGCGTTCCTGACGGTCTACTCCACCTACCTGCGGACCCACGCGCGGGTGGCCGCCGATGCCCTGACCGCCCGCCGCGACGCGGTCGCCACCCGGTCGACCGCACTGGGCGACGCCCGTGCCTCGGCCGAGGCGGCGGCCGAGGCGGAGTCCACGGCGGATGAGCGGCTTCGGGCCGTCGAGGGCGAGCCCGGCCGGCTCCGCGCCCACCTGGACAGTCTGAAGGCCTCGACGGCCTACCAGTCCCACGAGCAGCTCGCCGACCTGCAACGGCACGTGCACGACCTGGCCGAGGCAGCCGGGCGGGCCGACGAGGCCGTCGCCGCCGAGGAGAGCATGGCGGCGCGGCGGCGTACCGAATCGGAACGGGCGACGGTCGCGGCGCGGGACACGCGGACGGCGGCCGACCGGCTCGCCGCCGACCTCCTGCTCGACGCCGAGACGGCCGGGATCACCTGGCGCGCCGAAGACGCCGCTCCGGACGACCTGGCGGCCCGGATCACCGCGCGGGCCGCCGCCCGCCGCGACGACGTGCGCGCCCTCCGCGCGCAGGTGGCGCGGCACGACCAGGCAGACCGGGACCACGCCCGGGCCGCCGCCGACGCGGCCGGCGCCACTTCCGCCGCCGCCGACGCCGAGCAGGCCGAGCGGCGCGCCGAGGACGCCGTCGCGCAGGCCCGCGCCCGCCTGCGCGCCGAGATCGAGCAATGGGCGCAGGGCAACGCCGGACTGCTGGCCGACCTCGCGCGCCCGGACCTGGCCGCCGGGCTGAGCGCCGTCGTGGACACCACCGGCGAGCCGGGCGCGCGGACCCTGCGCGAGGTGTACGCCGAGGCCACGGCCACCACGGTGACCCAGCGGCGGGACCGGCTCGCGGCGCTGGCGGCGCAGCGCACGGCGCTGGCCGACCGGCGGGCCGAGGTGGCCGCCGAACGGGACCGGATCGCCGCCGAACACGACGACGCGCCACCCGTGCCGGTGACCCGGCCCGCGCCACGCACCGGGCGACCCGGCGCACCGCTGTGGCGGCTGGTCCGGTTCGCCGACGGGGTGACCGGCGCGAACGCGGCGACCGTCGAGGCGGCGCTGCACGCGGCCGGGCTACTGGACGCCTGGCTGCATCCCGACCCCGGGACCGCGGCGACCGCGCTGGCCGGCGACGACCTGGACGCCTACCTGCTGCCGCTGCCGCCGCACCGGCGGCCCACCGGGGCCACCCTCGCCGACGTGTTGACCCCCGAGGAACAGGACGACGTGCCCGCCGCGCGGATCACCGAGGTACTCACGTCGGTGGCGCTGGCCGACGTGACCACTCCCGCCGCCGCGCCGGTCACCATCGGCGTGGACGGCAGGTACGCGCAGGGCATCAGCGCCGGCCGCTTCGCCAAGGTCTCCTGCGAGTACATCGGCGCGACCGCCCGGGCCGCCCGCCGCGCCGCCCGCGTCAGCGAGTGCGACCGGCTGGTGGCGGTCATCGACGCCGACGCCGACGCGGTGGACCGCGAGCGGGCGACGGTCGAGGCGCTGCTGGCGGCGGTGGACGCGGCCGCCGCGCACCTGCCGGCAACCGCACCGGTCCACACGGCGCTGCGCGAGCTGGACCGGGCCGCCGCGACGCTGCGCGCCCGGCAGGAGGCCAGCGCGGCCACCGCCGCCCGCCTCGACCAGGCCCTGGCCGAGCGGGCTGCCGCCGTGGCCGCGCTGCGTCGGCGCGCGGCAGAGCGGTCGCTGCCGGTCGACCGGCTCGACGACACCGCCGAAGCGGTGAGCCGCTTCGAGAGGGGCGGGGTACGCCTGGAGGGCGCACGGACAGCCGCCGCGCGTGCCGCCGAGCAGGAGGATCAGGCCCGGCAGCGGCACGACGAGGCAGTCGACCGACTCACCGCCGCGACGGAGACCGCACGCACGGCCCGTGCACGGCACCAGGAGAAGGCAGAGGCGTACCGGACGCTGCGCGACAGCGTGGGCGCCGACGCGGAACGGGTGCTGGCCGACGTGGCCCGAACCGCCGACGCGATCACCGAGGCGGAGCAGGCCGTCGAGCAGGCTCGCACCGCACTCGGTGCCGCCCGGGAACGGCGGGTCGCCGCGCTGACCCGGGTGGAGCTGGGTGAGCAGGCCCTGGTCGTCGCCGTCGCCGAGGCACAGCACGACGCCCAGAGGCTGCGCCCGTACGCCCAGCCGGACCTGCTCAGCCTGCTGCGCTGCCCCACCGACCTGCGCTGGCCGGCGCAGACCTCGGACGACGAGCTGCATCCGCAGGTGGCGGCCCTGCACGAAGCGATCCTCACCGCCACCCGGGAGCTGAGCCCCACCGAGACATCGCTGAAGCAGAGCGCCACGCGGCTCACCAGCGCGCTGACCGACCTGCAGGCGCAACTTCCCGCCGCCGGCCTCGACCACCGGCCCGAGTGGGACACCGACGACGGGGTGATCGTGGTCCGGGTCGCCGACGAGCAGGGCCTCACCCCCGTCGCCCACTTCGCCGACCGGATCACCCGCGAGCGTCGCGACCAGGAGCAACTGCTGACCGACTCCGAGCAGCGGGTGCTGGAGGACGCCCTGCTCGGGCAACTCGCCCGGCAGATCCACCACCGGACCATTGAGGCACGCGACCTGGTGGCGGCAATGGACAGTCAGATGCGTGCCCGGCGGATGTCTTCGGGGCTCACCGTCGGCGTCGGCTGGCGGCTCGCCGACGACCTCGACACCGAGCAACGCGACGTGTGCAAGCTCCTCGAACGCGACCCGGCCCGGCTCGGGCCGGGCCAGCTCACCACCATGCGCCGGCACTTCGCCGCCCGGATCAAGACGGCACGGGCCGCCGCGCCCGAACGGCCCTACCGGGAACTGCTCGGCGACGTCCTCGACTACCGGCAGTGGCGGACGTTCGCGTTCACCCTGCACCGGCCCGGCGGCGGCACGGAGGCGCTGACCCGGGCCCGACACAGCCAGCTCTCCGGCGGCGAACAGTCGGTCTCCCTGCACCTGCCGCTGTTCGCCGCCGCCAACGCGCTGTTCGGCTCGGCTCGACCCGACGCACCCCGGCTGCTCGGCCTCGACGAGGCGTTCGCCGGCGTGGACGACACCGGCCGGGGTGAGCTGATGGCACTGGCGAAACAGTTCGACCTGGACCTGTTCATGACCGGCTACGACCTCTGGGCCACCCACCCGGCGGTCAGCGGTGCCGCCCACTACGACCTGTCCCACTCCGCCGTGGAACACGCCGTGTCCACCGTGCTGCTGGTCTGGGACGGCTCGACCAACATCGCCGACTTCGACGGAACCCTGGCCCGTGCGCTCGGCTCCCCGGAGACCCGCCGCGCCCCCGCTGGTCATGGTGAGGCCGACCGGACCGGCGTCCTGCTCGACCTGACCGACGAATGACCGACGGGCGCGGCGAACCGCAGTCGGACCGGTCCGCCGCACACCCGTCGCTCGTGCCGAGCGGGCGGCACCGGCCGGGCGGACCGGCGGATCTCGTCGAGCAGCCCGGCTGGCGACGGATGCTGGCGGCCGCCCGGCACAGCCTGGAACGCACCGGTGGCCGGCTCGACACCACCGTGACGCTCTCCACCCCCACCGACGACGAACGTCTCGTGATCATCGGCATCACCGGCACCCACCGCTCCGCCGCAGCGGCACGCCTCAGTATCCGGCTCAGCGCCGTGGACGAACACCTACGCGCCGCGTACGGAGTCGGCCTGATCGACGTGCTCGCCGCGACGGCCCCGCTGCGCAACCGACCGTCCGACCGCACACGCGAGGCGGTGGCCCGCGACGCCGTCCTCGCCGTGGCCCACGAGGGCCGACACGCCGGCAGCGTCTGGTACGCGGAATGGCTCGACGGCCTGCGCCGCGACGGCACCCTGACCCGCGTCGTCCGCACCGGGCTGCCGTTCGGCGACGTGGTCCGCGTCCTGGATGCGCTGCCCGCGGCCGACGAGCCCATGCCGGTCTTCGCCGACCGCGTGCTGGACGACACGAAGGCCCTCAGCGAGGGGCCGCTACGGGGGCTCGTCCTCCGTGCCGTCGCCGCCTGGCAGCAGGCGGCGCTCCCGGTCGGCGGTGAGCAGGAACGGGCGTTGTGGGAATCGGTCGGCCTGGTCCCGGACGACCTCGCCAGCCAGGTGCTGGTACTCAACGCACCGGCCACCGGCGGGCTGGTCGGGCGGTGGCTGACGGAGGCCGCGCAGGCCGGCGTGCCGATGCGGGTCACCCTGCACCAACTGCGCCTGGCACCGCTGGCCCTGACCTGCGGCGAGGTCCATGTCTGCGAGAACCCCGCCGTGCTGCGCGCCGCCACCACCGCGCTCGGGACGCAGGCCCCAATGCTGATCTGCACCGAAGGGGTGCCGTCGGTCGCCGCTCACACGCTGCTGTGCACCGCCCCTCAGGATGCGGTGATTCGGTGGCGCAACGACTTCGACTGGACCGGCGTACGACTGACGGCGGCGGCTCTCCAACGGTATCCGGGCGCGGTTCCGTGGCGGATGACCTCGGCCGACTACCTGCCGGGGGCGGGCACCGGCACGGCCCTGCTCGGTACGCCCACCGAAACCCCCTGGGACCCTTCGCTCGGCGAGTCGATGCGGCGGACCGGCCGAGCGGTGATGGAGGAGCGGCTGCTCGACCGGCTCATCGCCGACCTACGGGCGGCCGGAGCCGGGTAACGGCTGGCAGCGCCGGACGGATTCATCGACGCCTACGTCCAGGCGCTCGTCGACCGCGACGTCCGGCAGCTCTCCGGCATCCGGCACGAGGCCGCCGAATGCCTCGAATACGCCCTCTGATGCAACCCCTGCTGATCGGTGATCGGCTCGACGAGCTGCGGGCCGCGCTCACCACCACCCACACCGCCCAGTGGCGGCGACTGTACGAGCAGTGCGACTGGTACCGCGGACAGAGCCCGCCCACCGAGCATCCGACCGCCAGCATCACCTACTTCGGTCCGGCCGCGATGAACCTCGCCCTGGCCTACCGCCTCACCCGACAGCCCGGCTACCTGGCCGAGGCCCGACGATGGATCAGCACCGCCGTGGCATTCCCCCACTGGGGAAAGGCGAAGCTGCCCGACCACGACCTCGACGCCGGATGGCTGCTGCACGGGCTGTCCCTGGCGTACTCCTGGCTCCGCGACGACCTGCCCGGCGACGAAGCCGACGCGCTGCGCGCCAAGCTGCTGCTCCAGGGCGAGCGGATGTACGACTTCGCGGTGCAGACCGAGGGAACCTGGTGGTCGTCGAGCTACTGGCAGAACCACAACTGGATCTGCTACACCGGGCTGGCCGCCGCCGGCTACGTCCTCGATCAGCGGCGCCTGACGGGCGATCTGCTCCAGCAGTGGCCGTCGAGGTCCCACTCGTCGGTGCCGTCCTCGTCCTCGTCGTGGAGGTCGATGATGACGTGCTTGCCGGCGGTCCACGCGGATGCGCTGTCACTCTGGCAGTACTGGGCGACGGTTGCGGGGTCGAGCAGGTGTATCGGTAGTCGAAGCATGAGCTGGCGGGTGCCCCAGTTGGCCAGGTACGGGTGTGCGTCGAAGTACCGTTCCATCAGCTTGCGCGGGTCGCCCTTGAAGTTGCCCCACTCGTAGGTGTTGACGAGGCTGGTGGCGGTGATGTCGGCCCGGGTCGACAGCGACCGCAGCTCGGCCCGCTCCCGAGCAGTGAGGGGTCGGTCGACGGCGGTGAACTCGTAGTACTGGTACTCGCTCATCGTGGCCTACCTTCCGGCCCAGTGCCGGTAGGCGTCGATCCACGCGGCGCCGTCGGGCGCGGGGGTGGGTAGCGGCAGGTCGAGTAGGTCGATTCGCTGCCGGTGGTGGCCTCGGGCGCAGACCGCGACGATGGTGTCCGCGGTCAGGTTGATCTTGCGCGCGGTGACCTCGACGCCGAGGACGGTGGTGGTGAACGGCACCGTCAGATGCTCCTCGATCATGGTGAACAGGCCGACGAGCTGCTCGTCATCGCCGTACGCATCGACGGTCGCTTCCTCGATCATCGCCTCCAGCGCGGCGTTGCCCTTCGATGCCATCGGCGGAGGATAGCGGACCGCTGTCGGGGTGTTCGGAGCCCGATGCGCGAGGATGGTCGGCATGGGTTCGGTGGCCGAGTTCGTCGATCTTCGGCGGGAGGTGGAGCGGCTACGGGCGGAGAACGCCCGCCTGGCGCGCCTGCTGGAGCTGCGCGGCCAGGACACGACCGCGGCACCGGAGCAGTTGTCCGCGCCGGTTGACCCGCCAGGGCTGGTCACCATGGCTTCGCCGACCCGGGACAAGCTGGCATTGTTCGCCGACCGGTTCCGAGCCCGGACCGACGTGTACGCCGTGCGGTGGGACAACGCCCGTACCGGCGCAGCCGGTTGGATGCCCGCGGTCGCCGGCGGTTGGCGTAAGGGTATCGACCGGCGGGGTGCCACCTACCTGCCCCGGACGACGGAGGTCGTCGCGGCACATCTGGTCGGCGACGTGTTCATGGGCCTGTACCCACTGATGCCCGGCAACACCTGCCACTTCGTCGTGGCCGACTTCGACGGGCCCACGGCGATGCTCGACGCCCTCGCCTACGTGAAAGCGGCACGAGCCAGCGCGGTGCCCGCCGCGATGGAGATCTCCCAGTCAGGCCGCGGCGCCCACGTGTGGATCTTCTTCACCGGCGGTGACGCCGGTTACGCCGCCATCGCGCTGCTCGCGCCGGTCGGCTACCTGATCTCCGCAGTGTTGGCCCGGTTCTGCTTCGCCCGCGACGAGTTGGGCCCCGACGAGGCTCTGCCGCACCGGCCCGGTGTCGCCGGGGAGGCGGCGGCGGTGGTGCGGGGCATGGTCGACGGGGTGCGGCACCTGGGACGGGCGCGCGGCGCCGCGTACGCGATCGGTGCGCAGGCGGGGTTCCGGCTGCTGTTCGGGCTCCTGGCGCTGGCGATGCTGCTGCTCTACCGCAACCGGTTCGCCGGCGACGACCTCGACGGCGTACCGGCGCAGCTGGGTCTGGTATTCGCCGCGGGCGCGGCCGGGGTGCTGCTAGCGGCGGCGGCGACCCCCGACGGCGGCCCGCCAGGTCGGCGGGTGGCGGTGGGTGGCCGGGTTGCTCGCGGCGGTCGCGGTGGCGTTGCCGGTGTTCGGGTCGCCGTTCGACCCGCTGCTGCTGATCGTCGTCGTGTTGGTGGTCAACGTCGCCGGGCACGGCATCAAGATCGTGGTGGACACGATGGTGCAGCACGAGTGCGCCGACACCTTTCGGGGGCGGCTGTTCGCCGTGAACGACACGGCGTTCAACCTCGCCTACGTGCTCGGCATGGTGGCCGCAGCCCGGTTCATCCCGGACGACGGGCGCTCACCGCTGCTGCTCGGTGTCGCCGCGGCCGGCTACGGCTGCCTCGCGGTCGGCTACGCGGTCGCCGCCGGCAGGTGGGCCCGCAAGGCCGGGGACGACATCGCCCTGCCGGTGGCGACGATGCCGGCAGTCGACCGGTAACCGCCAGCCGCGCCCCGGACGACAGGCCGGCTGACACAGACAACAGCCACGACGGGGATGCCGCCGTGGCCGTTGTCTGTCATCTCACCCTTGCCGCGCCCTGCGCGGTGCGGGTCAGCTCTTGAAGGCGTCCTTAATCTTCTCGCCGGCCTGCTTGACGTTGGCGCTGGCCTGGTCGCCGCGGCCCTCGGCTTCGAGGCGCTCGTCGTCGGTGGCCCGGCCGGCGCCTTCCTTGACCTTGCCGGCGGCCTCTTCGGAGGCGTTGCTGATCTTGTCGTCGATACCCATCGTGCCTCCCGCGTCTCGTGGTGGCGCTACATCAAAAGCAGTACCCCGAGGGAGGAAGTCCAACCACCTGTCGACGCTCAGTGGCCGAGTCCGTTCGCGGCGGCGCCGGTAGGCGTGGGCTGCCGATCGATGTCGGGTTCGAGGTAGACGACCTTGGCGGTCGGCAGCGCCCGGCGCAGTCGGGCCTCGGCGTCGTCGATGGTCGCGGCGATGGTGGCGCCGTCGTCGGCGGCGGCGACGGCGATCTTCGCCGCGACGAGGAGTTCCTCCGGGCCGAGGTGCATGGTGCGCAGGTGGATGACCCGGTCCACCCCGGGGGTGGACAGCAGGGCGGTGTGGATCGCGGTGACCTCTTCCGGCAGTGCCGCCTCGCCGATGAGCAGGCTCTTGATTTCGGTGGCGAGGATGACGGCGATGGTGACCAGCAGGATGCCGATGCAGCCGGTGGCGATGCCGTCGAAGATGCCGTTGCCGGTGAGCACGCTCAGGCCCACGCCGAGCAGCGCGAGGACCAGGCCGAGCAGCGCGCCGGCGTCCTCCAACAGGATGACCGGAAGTTCGGGGGCGCGGGCGCGGCGGACGAAGGAGACCCAGCCGCCTCCGCCTCGGGTCCGGTTGGCCTCCTTCACCGCCGTGCGCAGCGCGTAGCCTTCCAGGCCCATCGCGATGAGCAGGACGACCACGGCGACCAGGGGTGAGGTCAGCTCCTGCGGGTGGGTGATCTTGTGGTAGCTCTCGTACAGGGCGTAGAGGCCGCCGAGGGTGAACAGGATGATCGCGACGAGAAACGCGTAGATGTAGCGTTCCCGTGCGTACCCGAAGGGGTGCAGGGTCGAGGGGGCGCGGCGGGCGCGTTTGCCGCCGACGAGCAGCAGCGCCTGGTTCGTGGAGTCCGCGACCGAGTGCACGCCCTCGGCGAGCATCGACGCCGATCCGGTGATGCCCGCGGCGACGAACTTGCTCACCGCGATACCCAGGTTCGCGGCCAGCGCCGTCACGACGGCCTTGGTGCTGCCCTCCGCTGCCATCAGTTATTTCCCCTCGTGGACGTCTCGGTGTGGGTGGCCAGTGTGCCAGCGGCGTGGCGGTCCGCAGCTGCCACAGGTACCGGACAGCACGCCGCCGGCCCGCCCCGAAGGGCTGGGCCGGCGGGACGGGCGGTGCGAGGGTCAGTGGACGCGGCGGCGGCCGTAGGCGCCGGCGGCGATCGCGACACCGATCGCGGCGAAGATCACCTGGATCAGCAGCTCGATCCAGTCGATGCCCTTGGTGTCGGACACACCCATCGCCCCGGCGACGAACGTGCCGAGGATCGCGGCGACCACACCGATGACGAGGGTGAGCCAGATCGGGATGTTCTGCTTGCCGGGTACGACCAACCGGCCCAGCGCGCCGATGACCAGACCGATGATGATGGCCGTGAGGATGCCGGTAACTTCCACGAGAGCCGTCCCTCCAGAGGGGTTGTCGTCGGCCCGATCATTGCCCCGCCCGCCGAACGGCGAAACCAGCCCGACGCCCTGGCGCCCAGGCACTGCCTGACCGTGCCGGCGCCGGCCAGTCCAAGGGCTCGGGAGGTCAGTCCTCCTCGTCACCCCCCTCGTCGTCGCCGAAGTCGAAGACCTCGTCGGCGATCATGCCGCCGGCGAAGCCGAGCGCGGCGCCACCGACCACGCCGGCGGCGACGGCACCCATGCCGGGGCCACCGTGCCGCTCGTGGTGGTGCTCGTCCTTGTGGTGCCCTCCGGGGTGGCCGTACCCGGCGTGCCCGTAGCCGGGGGCGCCGTAGGCGGGCTGCCCGTAGCCGGGCGGCGGAGGTGGTGGCGGGTAGCCGGGCGTGCCGTAGCCCTGGGCGGGCGGGGCGTATCCGTGGCCGGCGTGGGTGCTCTGGTAGCCGTCCAGGGCCTGGCGGACCCAGCCGTCGACCTGCGCGGCCCAGTCGACGCGGTCGGCGTCGGCGTGTGCGGCGTGGTAGCGGCCGTAGGAGTCGTGGCCGCCGGTGAACAGGCCGCGCTTGTCGAACTCGAGGACGACGTCGACGCCGTGCTCGTTGGCGACGAAGGTCAGCTCGACCTCGTTGACGCCGTGGGCGTACTGCGGGGCGGCGTAGTACTCGATCTCCTGGTATAACGGCAGGCTCTGGTGCAACCCGGCGATGTGCCCGCGTTCCAGGTCGGCGCCCTTGAACTGGAAGCCGAGCCGGCCGAAGGCCTCCAGGATGCGTTCCTGCACCGGCAGCGGGTGCACGTACACCGGGTCGAGGTCGCCCTTGTCGACCGCGCCACGGATGGCTACCTCGGTGCGCAGGCCCATGGTCATGCCGTGCAGGTGCTGCCCGTGCAGGTCGGTCACCGGGGTCTCCCACGGCATCGCCACCTGCAACGGCAGCGACAACTGCTGGCCCTCGCGCAGGTGCAGGCCGCCGGCGACCTGCACGCGGTGGAACTCGACGAGGGCGTCGTACCCCTCCTCCGCGCCGTCGACCTCGACCCGGGTGACCAGGCCGACGGTGATGTGGTCGATCTCCACGTCGTGGCTGCCGCCGGTCAGGTTCACCTGACCGGCCAGCATCAACCCCGGGCGGGTGCTCGGATTGGACAGGACGGTATCGACGCTGGGGCCGCCCACCCCGAACGCGCCCAGCATCTTCTTGAACACCACGAACCTCTCCCTCGACGACAGCCAACGCACGACATCCAGTTCCGGTGGAAGTTCCACACGCAACCCTTGTGCCGCAATGAGATCAACGGCGTCCATAATGGAAGCCGTCGCGTCGGGAACCTATCAAGGACACCTGAGAAGTAGCTGGATGTATCCGTACAGTTACTCTCAGGTAGTGCCGCGCGGGTGTCGAGCAATTACCTCGGCCAGCGATAGAGGCCGCCACCGCACGTCACGCGCCCGTCGGTCATCGGCCCGTCAGGAACTCGGCTCGTCCTCGCCGTCCTGGTGTCCGTTGGCGCGGGTCGGCGGCGTGCGAAGGCGAACTCGGGTGATGGCCCGCCCGGTCACCTCGGCGACCTCGGCGGTCAGGCCCGGCAGTTCGATTCTTTCGCCGGCCGTCTTCGGGATGTGGCCGAGGTGGGCCAGGACCAGGCCCGCCACTGTTGTGTAGTCACCTGCCTCAAGGGTGTCCTCGTCAAGGTCGATGCCGACATCGGTCAGGTCGTGCAACGGGAAACCACAGGCCATCAGCAGCGCCCCGTCGGCCTCCCGCACAACGGCCTGCACATCCCGGTCGGTCTCGTCGTAGATCTCCCCGACGATCTCCTCGACCAGGTCCTTCATCGTGACGATGCCGTCGATGGAGCCCCGCTCGTCCACGACGAGGGCGAACTGCTGCCGCTGTGCGCGCAGCTCTCGGATCGCCTCGGTCACCTTCAACGTCTCCGGCAGATAGACCGCGGGGCTGGCGTGCTCGGCCACCGGGCCGGCCTGGTCGAGCAGGTCACGCAGGTGCACCACGCCGACGGTGTCGTCCAGGCCGCCGCGGCCCACGACCGGGGCCCGGGTCTGCCCCGACGCCGACAAGGCGTCCAGCGGGCGGGCTACCAGCAGCGCCCAGCCCTCGGCGCGCTGCATCGCAATCCGCTTCGGCGCCAACTCGCCCAGCACCAGGGTCACGAAGGTCAACACGATGGTGACCAGCACGATCGACACCGGCTCCGCCGCCGACCCAGGACTACCCGGGTAGCCGCCCACGCCGCCGAACGCCGCTCCCCAGAGGAAGTCCTGACCGGCGTTGCCGTAGCTGTACGGCTGGCCCCGTCCAGGCCGCCACTCCGGAGCCATACAGCGCGCTTCCGGAGCCACCGACGATCGCAGGAGGCGACCTGCCGCACGCCCGACTGGGAGCCGGCGGCCAGTCCGCCGTACAAGCCGGTGCCGGCACCCCCGGCCATGCCCATCGTGGCACCCGTCAGCGCACCGGCCGCCGCGCCGACGACCACCTTCTTGATGCAGGTGTTGCGGTCGTCGCCGCTGAGCCAGCAGTCCACGCCACCCCCGGCCCACCGACGATGCCACCGATGATCGCCGTACAGACGCTCGCGCACTGCCCCGTCGGATCGCTCAGTACCGTCGGCCGGTTGTACCCGTAGTGGTAGGTCTGGGTGAACGAGGTCCCCAGCGCCTGCGGCACCGGGTCCGGGGTGGTGAACCGACCGTTGCCCGCGTCGTAGTCGCGAGCCCGCACGTCGTAGAGTCCGTTCTTCTGGTCGAGATGCTGCCCGTGGAACCGCAGCGGGTTGTTGACGTACGTGCCGCTGCTGGTCACGACCTCACCGAACGGGTCGCTGGTGGCGCTACCGGTCAAGGCGGTGGCGTTGGCCAGGTCCGTCACCGAGCCCTGGTAGTCGTCCAGCAGCCAGGCCGGAGTGGCCGCGACGGTGTCGGCGATGGCGCTGCCCAGTTGCCCCTGTGGCTCTTCCCACCACTTGTGGGTCAGCGTGCCCGCACCGTTCTTCTCCTCCACCCGGGTGGGCAGGCCGAGGGTGTCGACCGTCCAGGTGGCGTCGGTGGAGGCGTTGACGGTCCGGCCGATCCGGTTGCCGTCCCCGTCGTAGTCGTAACCGACGACGGGCCCGGTCGGCGGTTGGACCCGTCGCAGGTTGGCGTCGAGCCCGTACCCATAGGTCGTGGTGCCGCCTGGCCCTGCCTCGGTCGCCAGCGCGCCGTTGGCGTTGTACGTCAGGGTCGTGGTCGCCCCATTGACGGTCCGGCCGGTCGGCCGGTCATCGTCGTCGTAGCCGTAGGTGGTGGTGCTGGTACTACCGGACTGCGTCGTGACCTTGCTCTTGCGGTTGCCGTTGTGGTCGTACCCGTAGCTGGTCTGCTGATCGGTCGCGGCGCAGGTCGTTCCCGCAGCCGGCCGGCACACCCGGGTGACCTGGCCGATGTCGTCGTAGGAGTAGATCGCCCGAGACGTGCTCCCGCCCCGGGTGGTGGTCACCGTGTCCGGCGCGCCGGCCAGGTTTCGGGTGACGTCCTGACTGACCAGCGTCGTGCTGCCGGACGAGTGCGCCACCCGGGTCAGCGGCGCCGCTGATGAGCTTCGTGCCACTCATCCGGTGCTCGTCACGCCAGGTGTAGCTCTGCACCAACGCGTCCGGCAGGGTGCGGTCGGGCATGCAGCTACGGCTGATCGGCTGCACCTGCACGCCCGACGAGGATGGGATGAGCCCAGTGAGGGCTTTCAGAGGGTGAGTACGACGGTGGAGATGCTGCGTGCGCCGACGTTGACGGAGACTCGGTTGCCGTTCACGCTGGCCGGTTGGCTGGCCGCGCTCGCGTTTTGTGAGGTGGCGGTGTACTCGGCCTTAGTGACGTTCTGCGGGGCCTGGATGACGGCGTTGTTCACCGCGCTGTTCGACCGGTTGAGGATCACCAGTGTGACCTTGCCGTCGCCGGAGTAGGCGGTGACCTCCAGCGGCGACGCCTTGCCGCTCTTGGTCAGGGCGACCCTCTGGTAGCCGGGGCGGACGTACTTCGAGTATTGCGAAAAGGCGTAACCGCGCTTGAGCGGAGCACCCGCGGTGGTGCCGTAGGCGGACTCGCCATCGCCGATAAAAGAGTAGAAACGCTTGCCATACCACCAGATGTAGGCATTCCAGTTGGCCTCCATCAACCGGTGCACGGTACGCATGATGTCGTCGAGCGTTTCGTCCCAGACCGCCTTGTTGCTGGGGTTGCCCCAGATGTTGGAGCCGCTGCCATCGGCCTCGTGGTGGTTCCATTCGGTCATCCACACTGGCTTGTTGTGCTGCTCAGCCAGCGGGTAGGACCGCATGCGACCTTGGCTCTCCAGGCCGTAAAGGTGGCCGCCGATGTAGCCGATGTTGTTCCGGGCGGCGGTGTCGTTGAGGGTCGGGTCGGTGTAGGTGTAGTTCATGTTCACCGCTTCGGCGACCATCAGCTTGGTGTTCTGCACCCTTGCGCCGTGGTCGCGGACGAAGTTGCGCAGCTCAGTGCCGTTCCAGTCCATCGAGTCGTAGTCCGGGTGCCAGTCCGGCTCGTTCTGCACCGAGGTGACGTCGATCGTCACGCCTTGGTTGCGCATGTACTGAACGTAGCTGTTCAGATGGCTCGCGTAGTCGTCGTAGTAGTCGGTACGCAGCTTGCCGCCGTTGGTCCGGCTGTTGTTCGTTTTCCACGCCGCAGGCGCGGTCCACGGCGACGCGAGGAACTTCACGTTCGACCCGTACGACTCCGCCGTCTTCAGGACGTTCACGTGGGTGGACCACTCGCTGGAAACCGGTGAGATGCCGGTCCGCAGGATGGAGAGGCCGAACTGGTTGGGGCCCATTCCGACCAAGGTCTGGGTCTCAGCCGTCGACCACGTGCTGTTACCCCAGATCCACGTCGCGGCACCGAACCCGTCCACGGTCTGGTACTTCGTGGCGGTGTTCACTGTGATGTCCGCCGGCCCGCTCGGCGGCGGAGTAGACGGTGACGACGTCGGCGTCGGCGTGGACGTCGGAGGGCTGGTGGGGGTGATGCCGCCGGTGCAGGTGACCCCGTTGAGCGCAAAGCTGGTCGGGAGGGGGTTGCTGCTGGTCCAGGTGCCGTTGAAACCGAACGAGGTGGTGCCGCCAGTCGGGATCGAGCCGTTGTAGCTGACGTTCTTCGCGGTGACGGCCGCGCCGTTCTGAGTCACGGTGGCGTTCCATGCCTGGGTGATGCTCTGGCTGGCGCCGTAGGACCAGGTCAGTGTCCAGCTCGACAGTGGGTCGCCGAGGTTGGTGATGGCGACGTTGGCGCCGAAGCCACCCGACCACTGACTGGTGACGGTGTAGTCGACACGGCATCCGGCCGCGGCGCTGACCCCGGTCGCACCCGTGACAACCGCGGTGGACGCGACAACGAGGGCAGTGGCAGCGATAGCTCCGTAGCGTAGGCGTGACGGTGGGACGGTACGGCGGTGGGCGAGCCTCATCAGGCTTCCTCTCTGCTGCCGCTGCGTTTTGGTGGGCGGCAGCATCGGATAGCCGGAGGCGACTCGCAGGATCCGGTCCGACAAACGGTCAGACGCCCACTGCCGACCCCCAGCTATAGGTGATCAGGAATGTCTGGCTCTGGTTCGTCGCCGTTGCCCTCGGCGCCGATGATCAACTCTGCCGGCTCCCGCAGGCCGTATAGACAGCCATCATATCAGCCTGCCGAGAGAAGACTCGATACTGAATAGCCAGTACGGCAGCCGTCGTTCGGGATTGGCGGGGCAGAAGCGCGGCCCCTTGGTTCCGGCGCTGCGGTGCTGCGACGAGGCCGGCAGGGTCAGCCGCGACTTGGTCAGCGCGCAGGTGGGTGCCACCACCATCGATCGATACCAGGTGGCTGCGGGACACGGCCAGGACATGGTCGAGCTGATGCTCACGCAAGTGCACGCGGAAGGCACTGCTGTTGCCGCAGACCTCGTCCGCAGCCGCTCGCCAACGTCCAGTGGGCCCTGATCGAGCCACTGCTGCCGAAGCCGCACCACAGACGGGCAGCGGGAGAAGTATGAGCACCGTCCGCTGCCCCGTCAGCGCCCTGTTCCAGTAGCGAGTGGTAGACCTCTGCGGTCGTCCGCGGACGGTGCTCGGCCAGGTTCAGCCGAGCACCGTCCGCTACCGTGACGAGGAGGTGCGTCGCGGACGGTCCGATCGAACGTCAGGGGTTGATTCGGCCGGCGCCGGCACCGCCCGTCACGATCGACTTCACGCTGCTGGCGGCATCCAGGGTGTACGAGTACGGGATGCTGTTGACGCTGCCCCCGGCCTGCCCACTGCCTGACCCGACGAAGTGGTTGTTCCGGGCGACTAGGCTACCCGCCCCGGAAGACCCTTCACCACGGTGGAACGGGTCGCTGACGCCGTCGAAGTAGTTGCCCTCGACGAGCACACCGGCGTTCATGGTGGAAGCCACTCCGTAGCCGCTGTTCTTGTAGTAGTAGTTGTTGTACACGTGCACCGGGTTGCCGAAGCGGACCCGCGGGTGACGCTGCGTGGTGGCGTCGAACCAGTTGTGGTGGTAGGTGACCCGCAGGTGACCGACGTCCTGGCTGGCGTTGCCGTCACTGTGTCCGAGCAGCATCGACTTGTTGTGGTTCATTACCCGGTTCCAGGACACCGTGATGAAGTCCGAGCCCCGCTTGATGTCCACGGCACCGTCGTAGCCGTGGTCGAAGGTGTTGTGGTCGATCCAGATGTTCTTGGCCGACTCCTGCACGTTGATCGCGTCATCGCCCCAGTTCCGGAACGTCAGGTTCCGGATGATGACGTTGTTCTCGTTACTGATGTTGAAACCGCAACCGGTGATGGTCGCCCCGGAGTTTCCGAGGATGGTCTTGTTGGACTTGACCGACAGCATTCCGGAGCAGGAGATGTTGCCGGAAACCCGGATCACCGACGCGCTACTGGATCCCAGGGCGCTGCTCAGCGCCGAGGAACTGGTGACAGTGGTGGTGCTGGCGTTGCCGCCGCCGGTGGTGCCGCCATTCTGGGTGGCCCAGCCGACGAGGCCAGTCTGCGGCGGGCCGCCGGTGGGCGGCGGGGTGGTGGGCGGCACCGTGGTGGGCGGCGCCGTGGTGGGGGCCGTGCCGCCGGTGCAGGCGACCCCGTTCAGCGTGAAGCTGTTCGGTGCCGGGTTGCTGGAGTTGTTCCAGGTGCCGTTGAAGCCGAACGACGCGGTGCCGCCGGTGCCGATGTTCCCGTTGTAGCTGAGATTGGTGGCGGTGACCTGGCTGCCGTTCTGGGTCACGGTCGCGTTCCAGGCCGAGCTCACCTGCTGCCCGGCGCTGTAGGACCAGCGCAGGTTCCAGGACGAGACAGGGTCGCCGAGGTTGGTGATGGTGATGTTGCTGGTGAACCCACCCGACCACTGTCCGTCGACCGAATAGTTGACCTGGCAGCCGGCTGCGGCATGGGCGGTGCCGGCGATGAGCACCCCGCCGACGAACAGCGCCGCGCCAGCAGTGACGGTGGCGGTGGCGGTGGCGGTGGCGAGCAGCGTGGCGCGCCGTGTTGCGAGCATGGTGGATCCCTTCGAGAAGGCGGGACGGGGCTCGGGCTGCCGTCCACCGTCGACGGCGCCCTGCCCTGTGGCGCCGGTGGGTCGACTGGTACGGCATGCGTAGCCCTCGCCAGAGTGGTGAGCTGGCGATGTGGCTCCGGCAAGCGCTTCCCCATAGAACCATGCCTATAGAAGTGTGTAAATCACCAGACGTCGATGAATATTTATTCGCTACGGGTGCAGCTCGCGCGCGGCGCCGCAGGAACAGCGACCGGACCGGCCAGTCCGGACTCGATGCCACGAGCGGCCCGGGCCGGGACGGATTCCCTGCCCGACCATGCGTCAACGGATCGTGAAGATCAATCTCCGGTACGAGGTGAGATTGGGGGTCCCGTTGTCCGCCACTTCCAGGATGATGTGTACCTGCTTGCCCGGCTCGTTGGGCACCACGAAACTGGCGGCATTCTGTGAGGTGGCGTTGTTGATGGACACCTTGGCGGCGACGGAGTCGGCGTCGCCGTACTGCCACCAGCGGTAGGTGAGGACGTTTCCGTCGGGATCGGTGGACGGAGAGGCGTCAAGCGAGATCACCTGGCCGGGTGACACGTCTCGGCGCGATGCGCCGACCACCTCTGCCTTCGGCTGGTGGTTGGCGCCGTTGTACGACGAGGACACGGCCCAGTCCATGCGTGCCGCGAAGTCGTTCTGCACGGCCGGGATCCACCTCCAGTACATCTTGTTGCGGTCCCCGTCGTCGGAGATGGTCGTGTCCGTGAGGTGGCGGGGTTTGTTGCCTGGGTCATCGTACGCCGAGCGGCCGCCCCAACCGCCGAGCGTGTAGTCCTCGTGGGCATTCAGGCCGTTGGCGATCTCGTGAAGGAACGAGGGGGTGTCTGTCCCGCACCGGGTTTGATGGAGACATCGAAACCTGGGAGGAACACCAGCGATGCCGGCACCGAAGAAGTACAACGATGAGCTGCGTGAGCGTGCGACCCGGTTGGCGGTCGAGGCCCGCCGGGATCCGGCGTCCGCGGTCGGGGCGATCCGCCGGATCGCCGGGCAGCTCGGCATTCATCCGGAGGCGTTGCGCACGTGGGTGAAGAAGGCCGAGACCGACGCCGGTGACCGTCCGGGCACCACCAGCAGCGACGCGGAACGCCTCGCCGCGTTGGAACGGGAGAATCGTGAGCTGCGGCGGGCCAACCAGATCCTGAAGTCCGCGGCGAGTTTCTTCGCGGCGGAGCTGGACCGTCCGTCGCGATGAAGGTCGACTTCGTCGACTCTCAGAAGGCCGAACACGGTGTCCAGCCGGTCCTGCAGGCGCTCGAAGACAACGCCGGCACAGATCGCACCGTCGACCTACTACGCCGCCAAGACCCGACCGGCCAGCGCCCGCTCCCGGCGGGATGAGGAGCTGACCGCGATGATCGAGCGGATCCACGCGGAGAACTACGGCGTCTACGGCGCTCGCAAGCTCTGGCACGAGCTGCGCCGACGCGGTGTGCGAGTGGCCCGGTGCACCATCGAGCGGCTGATGCGCGAGTCCGGGCTGCGCGGGCTGCTGCGTGACAAGTCGCCGCGCACGACCCGGCCCGCAGCCGAGACCGGACGCCCGGATGACCTGGTCAAACGGGACTTCACCGCAGAACATCCGAACCAGCTGTGGGTCGCCGACCTGACCTACGTGCGCACCAGCGTGGGCTGGGTGTACGCCGCGTTCGTCCTCGACGTGCACTCCCGCATGATCGTCGGCTGGCAGGTCGCCACCAGCCTCTACACGGATCTGGCCCTCGACGCGCTGAAAATGGCGATCTGGCGCCGCGAGAATCAGGGCGCTGACCTGCGCAAACTGGTCCATCACTCGGACCGGGGAGTCCAGTATCGAGCGATTCGCTACAGCCAACGGCTCGCCGAGGCCGGCGCTGTCGCCTCGGTCGGGTCCAAGGGCGACTCGTATGACAACGCGATGGCCGAGGCGTTCAACTCCCTGTACAAGGCCGAACTCGTCCGCAACCGAGGTCCGTGGCGCGGGCTCGACGACCTGGAGATGGCCACCGTCGAGTACATCGACTGGTACAACAACCGGCGCCTGCACGGCGAACTCGGACACGTCCCGCCCGCCGAACACGAGGCACTACACGCGATGACCCAGCCGGTCACCGCACCCCTGAAAACCAGCTAACCAACTCTCCACCAAACCCGGGGCTTGACACTTCGCTTCGCTTCGGGCGATCAAGGCTGGCTGATTGCGGACCGTTGCCCTCGGCCGCGGACTACTTGGGCTGCCGGCTCCACCGGAGCGCATCGATGCTCATCGTAGTCGAGAGTGAGGTCGGTAGCCAGAAGTTCCGTACCGAATAGATACTCAGCACTGCTGATTGGTTGGGGCGCTCGGGCCCCGGCAGGAAGAGCTGACGCGGCGGGACCTGCGACAGGGATCCCCTTCCACCGGGGCGGGCGCGCGTCGGCGGCATGGCCGACCTTGCGCCTCAGACGGTCGGCTGGCTTGGGCAGGCGGGCGGGGTCGGTGCGCTGCGGCCGGCGCCGAGGGCTTGGAGGCGGTTGAGGCCCGCTGAAAGGGATGCCTCTCAAGCTTTGGACATTGACACAGGAGTTTCGATCGCTCTACGCTTTCATCATGTCGGATCACGCTCGAATAGATATGCAAGCGCCGGTCTTCGGCGCGGGCATCTGGCACTTCGGCCGGTATGTGGACAGGTACGCGACCGACGGGTACGGCCCGCCAGTCAACACGCTGGAGGCGATCGATCTGGCTGGCAAGGTCGAGGACCTGTCGGTGGTGGACCTGACGTTCCCGTTCGATCCGGCCGGGTTGAGTGTCGCGGAGGTGGCCGGCGCGCTGCAGCGCAACGGGCTGCGCGCGGTAGCCGTGACTCCGGAGATCTACACCCGCCGGTTCAGCCGCGGCGCGTTCACCAACCCGGACGCGGACGTGCGGCGAGCCGCGATCGAGCTGGTCTCGCGGAGCGCCGAGGCGGCCCGGGAACTCGGCTGCGACTACGTCAAGCTCTGGCCCGGGCAGGACGGCTGGGACTACCCGTTCCAGGCCGACCACCGGCAGCTGTGGAAGTTCTCCGTGGACGCGGTCCGCGAGCTGGCCGACACCTTCCCCGACCTGCGCTTCGCGATCGAGTACAAGCCGCGGGAGCCGCGTAACGCGATGGTGTTCTCCTCCGTGGCTCGCACGCTGCTGGCGATCGAGGAGATCGGGCTGCCGAACGTCGGCATCCTGTTGGACTTCGGGCACTCGCTCTATGGCGGGGAGTCGCCGGCCGATGCCGCGCGGTTGGCGATCTCGCGTGGTCGCTTGTTCGCGATCGACGTCAACGACAACTACCGCGGGTGGGACGACGACATGGTCGTCGGGTCGATGCACCCGATCGAGACGTTCGAGTTCTTCTACGCCCTGGTCGAGGCCGGCTGGCAGGGGGTGTGGCAGTTGGACCAGTTCCCGTTCCGGGAGGACAGCGTGCAGGCTGCCACCGACGGCATCCGGGTGATGAAGCGCATCCACCGCGCGGTGTGCGCCGTCGACCGGCAGGCGCTGCAGGCGGCCCAGCGGTCTCAGGACGCCCTCGCCGCGCAGCGGATCATCCAGAACGCCCTGTACGGCCCGTACCAGGGTTGAGGAAAGTGGCATACCTTCGATGAGGTGGCACCGTGAAACTGCCGGCTGATCCCGAACGCTCCCAGCGGTACGGGGAACTGTCCGCCCGCCTGCGCGCGTCCGACGCCGATGTCGCCGCCGTCGAGTTGCGGCGCATCTCGCGAGAGGTGCGGCGCAGCATCGTCCGGATGATCGACCGCGCCCGGATGGGTCACATCGGCGGTGACCTGTCGGTGACCGACATCCTGGTGACCTGCTTCTGGGGAGCGCTGTCACTGGATCCGCAGCGGCCGACGTGGCGGGAGCGGGACCGGTTCATTCTCAGCAAGGGGCACTGCGCCGCGGCGTTGTACTCCACCTTGGCGCACTGCGGCTTCTTCCGCCAAGAGGAACTTGAGACGTTCATGGCGCCGATGTCCGCGCTGAACGGGCACCCGAACAAGCTCAAGGTGCCTGGGGTGGAAACCAACACCGGCGCACTGGGACACGGTCTCCCGGTCGCCACCGGCTGCGCCATCGCCGCGCGGCTGACTGGAGCGACCTGGCGCACGGTCGTCGTCCTCGGTGATGGAGAGATGCAAGAGGGCAGTAACTGGGAGGCGGCGATGACCGCCTCCCACCACGGACTGTCATCGCTGACCGCGGTGATCGATCGCAACCGCCTGCAGCAGGGCGCCCGCACCGAGGACACCAAGCGTCTGGAGCCCTTCGCCGACAAGTGGCGCAGCTTCGGCTGGGAGGTGCGCGACGTCGACGGGCACGACCACGCCGCGCTGCTGCGTGCCTTGGGGCCGTCGTCGGCCGGGCAGCCGGTCGCGGTCATCGCCAACACGATCAAGGGGAAGGGTGTGTCCTTCATGGAGGACCGCGTCGAGTGGCATCACAAGGTGCCCACCCACGACCAGGTCGACCAGGCGCTGGCGGAGCTCGTCGGATGACGGTCGTGGAGCAGGTCACCTTCGACTGCCGGCAGGCGTTCGCCGACGAGTTGCGCCTCATGGCCCGAGCGGACGAGCGCATCGTCGCCGTCTGCAACGACTCGGTCGGATCGAGCAACCTCGTGGGCTTCCGCGAGGAGTTCCCGCAGCGGCTGGTGAACGTCGGCATCGCCGAGCAGGACCTGGTCGGTGTGGCGGCCGGGCTGGCCAATGCGGGCAAGATCCCGTTCGTCTGCGCGGCGGCACCCTTTCTGACCGGTCGGGCGCTCGAACAGATCAAGGCGGACGTGGCCTACAGCGACGTGCACGTCGTGCTCTGCGGGCAGAGCCCGGGCATGGCCTACGGCGAGCTGGGGCCGACCCACCACTCCATCGAGGACCTGTCGTGGATGCGCGCGGTGGCGAACCTCGACGTGATCGTGCCGGCCGACCCGGATCAGACCCGGGCCGCCGTACGCTGGGCCGCTGCCTCAGGTCGACCCTCCTACTTGCGGATTCCCCGCTTCAAGGTGCCCGCTGTCACGCCACCGGACGCCCCCTTCGCCCCCGGCACGGCGGTTCGGCTGATCGACGGTGACGATGTCACGGTCATCGCGATCGGGTCACTGACCAGCCGCGCGCTGGACGCCGCCGACCGACTGCGCGCGGAGGGCATCGCCGTCCGTGTGTTGAACATGCCCTTCGTGGATCCGATCGACGTCCGTGCGGTGCTGGCCGCCGCTCGGGAGACGCGAGGGATCGTGACCGCCGAGGAGGCGACCACGACCGGAGGTCTGGGGGCAGCAGTCGCGGCGATCGCGGCCACCGCCCACCCCACCCCGATGCGGATCCTCGGCGTGCCCAGAGTCTTCGCCCCCACCGGCGACACCGCGTTCCTGCTCGAGCACTTCGGGCTGACCGCGGACGGCATCGCCGCGGCGGTGCGTGACCTGCTCGGCACCTCCGACACGGGTGGTGGTCATGGCTGACGGGTCGCTCGTCCTCGCGGTGGACCAAGGGACGAGCTCCACCAAGGCACTCCTGGTCGACGCCGGCGGGCAGGTCGTCGCACGTGCTGTCGCGCCGTTGTCCGAACGGCAGCCGCAGCCGGGTTGGGTCGAGCAGGACGCCGTCGAGCTGTGGCAGAGCGTACGCGCGGCCGTGGCGTCGTGCGTCGACCCGGCGCTCGCGCACCGGATCGAGGCGGTCGGGTTGAGCACCCAGCGGGAGTCGCTGGTGCTGTGGGACCGCCGCACCGGCGAACCGCTCGGGCCGTTGGTGAGCTGGCAGGACCAGCGGACGAACGGCGCGTGCCACGAACTCGCAGCGGCTGGCAGCGGCCCGCTCGTGCGCGCGATCAGCGGGATGCCCCTGGACCCGATGTTCTCGGCCCTCAAGGCCGGCTGGCTCCTGGACACCTACGACCCGCAACGGCGGCGTGCCAAGGCCGGCGCACTGTGCCTTGGCACCGTCGACTCCTGGCTGCTGAGCCGGTTCGGTGGAGAGCACGTGACCGAGGTCGGCAACGCCTCGCGCACGCAGTTGCTCAACAGTGACACCCGGCGGTGGGACGAACGCCTCCTTGACCTCTTCGCCGTACCCGCCGCCGTGCTGCCCCGCGTGGTCGCCTCCTGCGGCGACTTCCCGGCCGTCCGGGGTCTGGCGCCCATGCCCGACGGCACTCCGGTGCGGGCGGTCCTCGGGGACTCCCATGCGGCGATGTTCGCGCACGCCGGCTGGCGACCCGGGGTGGTGAAGGCCACCTACGGCACCGGCTCGTCGGTCATGGCCATCGGCGACGGCGGTGACAGCCCGCGGCTGTGCCGCACCGTCGCCTGGGACGTCACCGGCCCTGTTCTCGCCGTCGAGGGCAATATCCGGGCGACCGGCCGTACGCTCAGCTGGCTGGCCGATCTGTTCGGCGTCGACGTACAGGTGCTGCTCGACGAGGCGGCGCATGCCGCGGGCCCCGTGCAGATCGTACCGGCGTTCGGCGGCCTGGGCGCCCCCTGGTGGGATCCCGACGCGGTCGCCGTACTCAGCGGTATGACGCTGGCCACCCGCCGCGGCGACCTGGCCGCCGCAGCCCTGCACGCCATCGCCCACCAGATCGAGGACGTCGTGGCGGTGCTCGAGGCCACCGTCGGCGAGGTGCGGCTGCTGCTGTGTGACGGAGGCCTGACCCGCAGCGCCCGGCTGATGCAGACCCAGGCCGACGTCAGCGGGCGGCGGGTCGGGCGCTCCGCCGAGCAGGACCTGTCCTGCCTGGGCGCCGCGGACGCGGCCGGACTGGCCGCCGGCCTGTGGAGCCTGCCTGACCTTGAGCGGCGGCTACGACCCACCGACGAGTACCACCCGTCGACCGACCACGTGGCCCGGGCCGCCGAGCGGACCCGATGGCACGACGCGGTCGACCGGGCCCGACCTGCTGCCGTACCGGGAAGGAGGAGATCGTGACCCTCGCACCGCGTCCGCGATGGCTCGGCCCGGCGGCCGTCGCCGCACTCGTCGTGGCGATCCTGGTCAGCACCGAGTATCGGCCGGCGGACGCGCCCTCGACGGCGGAGGCACAGAGGTTCGACCCAGCCCGCTACGGCGCCGAGACATACCAGAGCAAGGTAGTGCCGGCCATCCGGCAGGGCGCCACCCCGCTGCCGGAACTGTTCGCGGCCCTGACCGCGGACAAAGAGGCGGCCGGCCGGAAGTACGGCCACCGGCAGAGCACCGGCCCGTGGACCTTCGCGGTCACCGGCGAGGGCATCGCCGGCAAGACCACCGGCAGTCTCATGCTCGTCTCGGACACCGGACTGCCCGCGAAGACCCGGGTGTCGCTTCAGGTAGGGCCGGCGATCAACGGGACGGCCCTGCGGGACGCCGCCGGCTTCATCACCTTCGGCGATTTCCTCAACCAGGTGGAGTACGCGGACGCGGCGACCGCACTGAACAACCAGATGCGCGCGACTGTGCTGTCCGACCTGAGTCCCGCGGAGCTGGCAGGAAAGAAGATCACGTTCACCGGCGCGTTCAGCTTCGTCACGCCGTCGGTCATCACCATCACCCCGATCGAGATCGGGACGGCGCCGTGAACCCTGTCCTGCGTGCCTGTGGTGTGACGAAGGTGTACGGCGGCACCCATGCGCTCAAGGGCGTCGACTTCGCGATCGCCGCCGGCCGGGTGACGGCGCTGTTCGGCGAGAACGGTGCCGGCAAGTCCACCCTGATGAAGATCCTGGCCGGGATCGAGCAGCCCACCACCGGCCACATCGAACTCGACGGCACGACCGTCCGTCCCCGGTCCGCCCGAGAGGCGGCTGACCAGGGCATCTCGATCATCCACCAGGAGCTGAGTCTCTGCCCCAACCTGAGCGTGCAGGACAACCTCTTCCTGGCCCGCGAGATCCGTACCCGGGGCATCGTCGACCGGGCGGCACAACGCGAGGCCACCCTTGCGGTCCTGCGCCGGCTCGAGGAGGATCTGGACCCCGACCGGCTCGTGGGCGACTTGCGCCTCGGCCAGCAACAGATCGTCGAGATCGCCCGGGCACTGCTGCAGAACGCGCGGGTGCTCATCATGGACGAGCCCACCTCGGCCCTCACCGCGCCCGAGGTAGCCGTCCTGTTCCGGATCATCCGGGAACTGACCACCAGCGGGGTCGCCGTCGTCTACATCTCACACCATCTCGACGAGGCGCTGGAGATCGCCGACGACGTGGCCGTACTCCGGGACGGCAACCTGGTGGCCGCCGGTGCGGCGAGCGAGGTGACGCTCGGCTGGATCGTCCGGCACATGGTGGGCCGCGACCCCGACGCGCTGTTTCCCTACCGCGAGACCATCGTCGGCGCCCCGGTACTCTCCGCGGACCGGGTCGTGGTCGCCGACCCGCATAACCCTCACCGCCTCGCCGTCAACCAGGTGTCGCTGACCCTTCACGAGGGCGAGATCGTCGGCGTCTACGGACTCATGGGATCCGGGCGTACCGAACTGCTGGAGACGCTCGCCGGACGGATCACGCCCGCCGCAGGAACGATCACCCTCGACGGCTCACCGTTGGGCGACGCCGGCATCCGCCGACGAATCGCCGAGGGGATCGCCCTGGTTCCCGAGGACCGTCAACGCGACGGCCTGGTCCAGTCCATGTCGGTCGGGCAGAACCTGAGCCTCGCCGGGCTGTCACGGTTCGTCCGCAACCTGCTCGTCACGCGCAGCGCCGAACGCGAGGCGGTCGAGCGGACCATCACCGAGGTCACCATCAAGACCAGCGGCGCCACCGCCGCCATCGGCTCGCTCAGCGGCGGCAACCAACAGAAGGTCGTCATCGGCAAGGCGCTGCTGACCCGGCCCCGCGTCCTGCTTCTCGACGAGCCGTCCCGCGGCGTGGACGTGGGTGCCAAGGCGGACATCTTCGAACTCATGGCCGCTCAAGCGCGCCGTGGACTCTCCGTGCTCTTCGCGACATCTGAAGCCGAGGAGGCCCTGCACATCCCCGACCGGTTGCTCGTGCTCGCCCGTGGCGTGGTGGTAGGCGAGTACCGGCGCGGGCAGATAACCCGGGAGGAACTGATGAGCCTGTCCGACGGCCGTGTCGCCGCCCCCGCCGCGCAGAGGGAGCCGGCGCTGTGACCACACAGACCACCCTGCCGGCGAAGGCAGGACACGACACCGCCACCGACTCGGCCACGAAGGCCCACCGGATGTCGTTGCTCAACGGCCTGTTCGAGCTCCGTGCCTTCATCGCGTTGGCCGTGCTGGTCGTCGTGTTCAGCCTGCTGTCCGACTCGTTCCTGACCGTCACCAACCTGATCACGATGACCAAGCACGTCGCGATCAACGCGATCATTGCGCTTGGCATGCTGCTGGTCATCCTCAAGGGCGGCATCGACCTGTCGGTCGGATCCGTCGTCGGACTGTCCGGTGTCGTCGCCGGCGAACTGCTGCAGGGCCTGCGGCTCGGATTCCTCGACACCATCGCATACCCGCCGGTCTGGGCGGTCATCGTGCTCTGCGTCGCGGTGGGGATGCTCGTCGGCCTGGTCAACGGTGTCCTGATCACCCGCTTCCGCGTCGCGCCGTTCATCGCCACACTCGGCATGCTCTACGTGGCCCGCGGGCTGGCGCTGCTCATCTCCAACGGCACCACCTATCCCAGACTGGCCGGCAGCCCGGAGCTCGGCAACACCGGTTTCGGCTTCCTCGGCAGCGGGCGACCGCTCGGGCTGCCCACCTCGATCTGGCTGATGGCGATCCTCGCCGCCGCGGTCGCTCTGGTACTGATCAAAAGCCCGTTCGGCCGCTGGCTCTATGCCACCGGGGGCAACGATCGGGCGGCCGAGCTGTCCGGCGTACCGGTCCGCCGGGTCAAGACCATCGTCTACGTCGTCGCCGGCGGATGCGCGGCGGTGGCAGGCCTCATCATCGCCTCGGAACTGACTTCCGCAGCACCACAGGCGGGCGAGACCTACGAACTCAACGCCATCGCCGCGGTGGTGATCGGTGGTGCGGCCCTCAGCGGTGGCCGCGGCACGGTGCGCGGCACACTCGTCGGCGCCTTCGTCATCGGGTTTCTCGCCGACGGACTTGTGCTCCTCGGCGTGTCGACGTTCTGGCAGATCCTGATCAAGGGGGCGGTGATCGTCCTCGCCGTCATGCTCGACCAGGGGCAGCAGAGATTCCAGCGGCGTCAGGGCGCCCTCGCCTCCGCCGCCGCAGCCACCAAGACACCGTCGGTCTGACTCCGGCTCCACCCTCACATCCCCCATAACCCACCACACCACACCATCCCCCATGGAGTCCCACATGTACTCTTCAATCCCCCGGAGGCAGGCCCTCGCCGTCGTGCCCCTTGTCAGCGCCGCCCTTCTCCTCGGCGCGTGCGGCTCCCCCGGCGACGGGTCGACCAAGAACGAAGGCGGCAAGGAGGCCGGTGGCCTCATCGCGATCATCACGCCGTCAGCGGACAACCCGTTCTTCAAGGCCGAGGCCGACGCCGCCAAGGCCAAAGCGGAGTCACTCGGCTACCAGACCTCCGTCGCGTCCCACGACGACGACCCGAACAAGCAGAGCGAGCTGATCGACACGGCGATCTCCCGCAAGGCCAAGGCGATCATCCTCGACAATGCCGGCGCCGACGCGTCCATCGGTCCGGTCCGCAAGGCCAAGGACGCGGGCATCCCCGTGTTCCTCATCGACCGGGAGATCAACGCCACCGGCATCGCCACCGCGCAGATCGTCTCCAACAACGCCCAGGGCGCCCAGTTGGCCGCCGAATCCTTCGTCCAGGCCATGTCGGGCAAAGGCAGCTACGTCGAGCTCGTCGGCAAGGAGTCCGACACCAACGCGGGCGTGCGCTCAAAGGGCTTCACCGACGTCATCTCCCAGTATCCCGACATGAAGCTCGTCGCGAAGGAAAGCGCCAACTGGGACCAGCAGGAAGCCTTCACCAAGATGGAGACCATCCTGCAGAAGAACCGCAACATCCAGGGCGTCATCGCCGGCAACGACACCATGGCACTCGGCGCCGTCGCCGCGCTCAAGGCCGCCGGACTGAACGGGAGGGTCGTGGTGGTGGGGTTCGACGGCAGCCCAGACGCCATCGCCGCCATCAAGGCCGGAGAGATGCACGCCACCGCCCTGCAACCGGCCGTGCTCGGCGCCGAAACGGCGGTCGAGCAGGCCGACAAGTTCATCAAGACCGGGTCGACCGGTGCCTCGGAGAAACAGTCCATCGACTGCGAACTGGTCACCAAAGACAACGCCGACCAGTTCGGCGTCTTCGGCAGGAAGTAGGTTCCGTCCCTCAGGTCCCGTGTCATGCCTTCCTCGGCCGGGCACGGGACCCGACGGGTGACGCCGGTGGTGGAAGCAGACGGCCCCTGCTGTGCCGCGGTCCGGGCGGAGGCTAACTTGATCTTTAACCTCTTTGGCGTGGGCGAGGACTCGCGGTCTTCGTCTTCCCGGTGCCCGGTTTGTTGGTCTTCTTGGTGGTCGCGATGTGGACGTCGTGACGCGAGGTGGGCTGGGTGTTGCGGCGGCCGGGCGGCCGTCCAGGTCCTGGTCGGGAAGGTTTCGGTGCGCCGGCGGGGCAGGTGGCCTTGGCGCGGAGGTGTCGAAACCCTCGCCGGACGCGGGCGGGTGGCAGGCGCTGTGGTGGTGCTGGTTTCTCCCAGGGGCGGCGTAGGTCGGCGGCTGCGGTGCGGGCGAGACGGAGCTGGGTGTAGGCGGCGAGGATCAGCCAGGTCCAGCGGTCGGCTGCCTGCGGGGTGCGGATCTTCGGGCAGGTCCAGCCGAGGGTCTGTTTGAACAGGCGGAATGTGTGCTCGATGTCGAAGCGGCGCAGGAAGGTCTGCCAGAGCCGGTCGACGTCGGCGGCGGTGGCGTCGACGCCGGACCACCACAGCCACACCGGCTTCGGGGTCGCGCCGCTGGGCAGGTGGTCGACTTCCAAGCGGATGACGGTTCCCTCGATGATCGGCAGTGCCTTCGCCGCGTCGATCCAGGCGTTGCGGTGGGTCAGCCGGGGGTGCAGCCGGTTCCAGGCCCGGGCCCACGCCGTGCCGTAGAGGCGGGTGTCGGTGACGGTGGCCGCGTCGGGTTCGCCCCAGGTGGCGGGATCACCGAAGACGAACTCGCCGCCGTGACGGGGCGGCCGGCCGATTGTTCCCGGCTGCCGGGGTGGCGTGGCTCGGCGGAGTACCCGATCTGAGCGCATCCGCGCCAGGACCTGCACGGGCAGATCGGCCAGGAGGAACGCCAGGCGGGGCGCGTCGTAGCCGGCATCGGCCACGACCAGGATGTCCTGGTCGCCGGGCTGCCACTGCCCGGCGGAGACCAGCCGGCCCCACGATGTCGCGCACCTGCCTGGCGGTGACCGCCGCGGCATCAGCACCGGGCGCCAGCCGCACCGCGTCCAACGGCGCCGTCCATGAACCGCGGCCCGATTCCAGGGCCACGACCATCGAATACGGCCAGCCCGGAACCATGATCGTCTGGTCCTTACCGCGGCCGTAGGTGTGACACAGGATCCGCTGCGGTGAGGTATGCGCGTCCGGCCGCAGCCAACAGGTGATGTCCACCGCCAGCACGAGACGCCCGTCGGCCGCCCGCGGCAGCGGCACCCCGGCAAGGGCGGTACGCAGCCGGGCGATGTCCAGCCGCCCGCAGGCGAGGGCGTCATACAACGCCCCATGACCACGACGATGCTCACCCACCAGCGACAACTCCACCAACGACCGGACCGGCCCATCGGCACACAACACGGCGTCCGTCAGGTCGAACAACGCGTCCGCAAGCGCGGTCAAGCAGTCGTAGAACGCTCGCCGGGACCTGTCCAAGTCCCCGACGGCATCAGCCGCACAACGGCCATGCACACTGGTCACCAGAACAGCCCTTGGTTATTGATGTTCTTCCCTAGACAAGAAGATCATCGACCAAGGGCTGTTTCCGTGACCAGCCAGGGTCCCCAAAGGACCCGCGGAGGTTAAAGATCAAGTTAGGGGGCCGGTTCCACGGCGAGGCACCGGGCCACGTCGAGGTCGGTCACCAGGACGTCAAGCCAGCCGCCACGGAGCGCCGCGCGGATGGCGGTGTACTTACGGGTACCGCCGGCGATCCCGACGACACGAGGTATCGATCGCAGTGTGTCGGTGTCGATGCCGAGTACCCGCTCGTCAAGCGCGGACTTGACCACCTCGCCGTGTTCATCGAAGAAGCGCAGGCAGATGTCGCCGACGGCTCCCAGTTTGCGCAGGGCGTCCTGATCGGTGTCGGCGATGGCGTTGCCGCTCTCCATCAGCAGCGGCGACGGTTCCAGGCTGCCCAGGCCGGCAAGCAGCATGGTGAGGCTGCCATAAGTGGCCATGACGTCACTGATGTGCGGGTCGGTGACGAGGACCTCGCGGGCTGCTGATGACGTGGCCAGCCCGGGGGCGGGCAGGAAGATCGCCTTGGCGCCGGTCAGGATCGCCAGTCGGTCGGCGAGGCGGGTGGCGTAGATCTGCGACGTGCTGCTACCGACCCCGCCGATGACCTGGACGACCTGGTCGGCGACTGGGTTGGGGCGGGGGCGCATGGCGTCGACGGTGGCGAGCAGGGTCGAACTCCAGGAGGAGATGCCGATCCGGTCGCCGCCGGTGAGTGTGGTCTCCAGGTAGACTGCGGCCGCCGCGCCGATGGCCTTCAAGGCGGACTGCTCGCCCGGCGAGGAGTGGCCGGTGTCGGCCACCACCACGTCTCGCAGACCGAATCGGCGCTCAATCTCTTCCTCCAGCTCGGCATGCACGCCGGCCGGGGTGATCACGGTGGTGCGGACGATGCCCAGCGCGGTGGCCTGCTTCAACAGGCGAGAGACGCGGGGCTGGGAGATGTGCAGTTGCTCGGCGATCTGCGGTTGCCGCATCCCGTGCTCGTGGTACATCCGAGCCACCTTGGTCAACAGCCGCAACTGGCTGGTGGACACGCCGCCGATCGCCGGCTCCCGCAGATCACCGCGTTCGCTGGGCACAGGACTCCTTCCGACGTGCGGGTGAGGCGAGTGCCTCGCCACCAGAGGATACCTGAATGAGTATTCAACACTGGTTGCGCACAGCTACTTCCGGGACGGATTCACGACGGTCGAAGGTGAGCGCGGATCGGTGTCGACGGCCGCCATCTGATTGGTGCGTGAGTCGACGACCAATGCCCAGGCCGGCCCGGTGGGCACAGAACCGGCAGTGCGGAACGGTCGACTGGCGGACTTCGCTGCCAGGTTCAACCTAACCCAGGTGGCGTTGCCGGGCGGCGCCACGGCCGCCAAGATCTGGTACCGGACATACGAGCCGTTCGATGAACCGGGTGAGTGGGCGGGACCCGATGGCGGTGACCTGCGAGAGGAACCGGGGCTGTCTGCCCGCGGACCGGATGTCCGGTCGCCCGGCGCCGGTGCTGGAGGGCACCGGCGCCGGGCGGTGGGTCAGGCGACTGTGCAGGTGGTGCCGTTGAGAGTGAAGGAGGACGGCCGGCCGGTGTTGCCGGTGTGGTTGGCCTGGAAGCCGATGTCGACCGAGGAGTTCGGCGCGATCGTGCCGTTGTAGGAGACGTTGCGGGCGGTGACCGCCCCGCTCGACGGGGAGTAGGTGGCGTTCCAGCCACTGGTGATGGTCTGCCCGCCGGGCAGGGTGAACGCAAGCGTCCAGCCGTTGACCGTCGTGGTGCTGGTATTGGTGATGCTGATGGCGGTGGTGAGACCGGTGTTCCACGCGTTGACCGTGTACGTGACCCGGCAACCTGCCGAGGGCGGCGCAGTGGTCGGCGGCGCAGTGGTCGGCGGCGCAGTGGTCGGCGGCGCAGTGGTCGGCGGCGCAGTGGTCGGCGGCGCAGTGGTCGGCGGCGCAGTGCCGTTGCCCCGCACCAGCACGCCCACGCTCACCGGACCGAAGCCCAGTCCCGAGGCCGGATCGGTCGCCGTGTAGGTGAAGTTCGCCAGCCCGCTATGGTTGGCCGCCGGGGTGAACCGGGCGGTACGGCCGTCACCCAGCAGGGTCACCGTGCCGTTGCTGCCCGAGGCGACGGTGAAGTTCAGGGCCAAGCCACCGTTGAGGGTACGCAGGTCTACGTCCACCGACCCGTTGCGGTCGACCGTCGCGTGGCCGTCAGCCAACCAGTTCAGGTACTTCTCCAGCATCGTGTAACCGGTCGCATCGGTGTTGTTCCGATCCGCCGCGTTGCTCGGGTTGAGCCCGAGGGCGTGCTCCCAATAGTCCGGCATGCCGTCACTGTCGGTGTCCGTGGGCGCCGGCGCAGAAACGAGGGTAGGCCAACCGCCAACGTCGGAGACGTTGTTGATGATCCGTCCATTCTGCTGGCGGACGCTGTCGACGATCCGCTTGTCGACGGCGTCGCGACGCCACGGCATCGCACCGCCCTGCGCCAGCACCCGCGCGTACGCCGTGCCCGCGGAATCGGTTGTCACCGACGGGACAGGCCACTCACTACTCTGCCTGACGTGGTTTCCACAGAACATCCCCCACCCGGTGTTGCTGCCGTCAACCCGGCCGTTCTTGTTCAGGTCGATCATGTTGCCCGACTGGTAGGTCCGCAGACTGCCGCCACTCTCCATGGCACACGTCGCGGTCGAGTTCGGCCCGGCCACCAGGTAGTTGTTGATGTAGTTCAGCTCGATCGGGCCGTCGTCCGAGCCGCTGTAGCCGGCTGCGTAACCCCAGTTGGAGAAGACGTTGTTGCGCAGGTCCAGCCGGAAGCCCGGATCCGGGGCGTCGGTGCCCGGACGGGGGTTGCGACTGACGTTGTTCGCCCACAGGTTGTGATGCCACGAGTATGTGGTGTCGTGCGCGGAGGCGATGATGCTGCCGAACGCGTGACCAGCCCGGTTCAACGCCTCGGAAATGATGGTGTTCTGCACGGTCAGATTCTGGACATCCCGACTGGCCGAGATCACCTCATCCGAACCCCATGACCCCGACACATGGTCGATAATGATGTTGCGGCCGGACGAGATCCACATACTGTCGCGATCGTCACTCGCACCGGTGCGCAGCCGGATATGACGGACGACCACGTCGTGGGCGCCATTGCCGATGCCGAGGGTGTGATTGCGGATCGCGATCCCGTCGCCGGGCGCGCTCTGGCCTGCAATTGTGATGTTCGACTTGTTGATCCCCAGGTTGGAGTTCAGCGCGATCGTGCCGGAAACCTTGAACAGGATTGTCCGGCCACCGGCCGGCGCGCCGTCGATGCCCGCCCGCAGCGACCCGGGCCCGGAGTCGGCGAGCGTGGTCACGTAGTAGACGTCACCACCGCGGCCGCCCTTGGCGTTGGCCCCCGCCCCCTCCGCGCCGGGGAACGCGAGCGGGGCCGCCGCCGCTACGGGCGCGGGGTCCACCGCTGCCCCCGCTCGCGGCGTGGCGATTGACGCGGCGCCCAGCGCCATAGCGACGGTGATCACCATCGCCCCCGTGACACCAGGCAACCGCCAGCCCAACCGGCTGATCGGTGGATGCCCAACTGTTTCCATCCTTGCCCTCCTTTGAGGTTCGTGTAGGAGATCGAGATACATCCGGGCGTTCGCCAACAGCGGTGCCGCGAATATCGATTCATTGATGGTGCTCGATGCATGCGAACCGCGAACATAACGTCACGCGACGCGCTTGTCAACGTGTCGTCATGTTCCTGAAACGTCGGTCGACCGGACGCAGAGAGGCTGACTCTCCGTCAGACGACCCATGAACGACCACTTCCCGCATATAATTTCCAGGCGAAGCGCAGGCCCTTGTTCTGGTTGATCCCTGCCTCGGTGAGCAGCCGGTGAGCCGGCCGTGGGACCTCCGGCTGCATGCCAGCTCCAGTCGGATGCCACAACGGCCGCGTCAGCGATTGCCGGACTACCAGACGTTGCTGACGGCACACACCGCCGCCAGCAGTCGCTGGCAGGCCGGGATCTCATGCCGGGCCAGCGGTTCAGACCGGACACGGACGCGAACGGCTCGCGCTCATCGCCCCGGAGGCTCACGACACGACATGCCGCCTGCGGCGGCTGCGCCATCATCAGACGCCACGCGGGAGAGATAGACGGAATGAGTCGAAGCCACTCGAACCAGCCCAGGCGGAACTCGCCTGAGCTTCGACACCGGCCCGCCAGTGGCACGGGTATGGCATGCCCGGCCGCCCCGGACATCCCACCCACCGAGCGAGCACGGGGCGGACAACTCCACCACGCGCCAACGTGTTCGCATGAGATGTTCAGGACCGTCGTTCCGCCGCCGTTGCCCTCGGCTGCGGTCAATCAGGGCACCTGGCTCCACACACTACATCGACAGCTATCGTCGCAGAGTAGACGGCGCGCAGCAACATATCCGTTGCTGAATGTTTATCCACTAGACGGGTGTCTCGGTCTCGAACTTCAGCCGCGAGGGTCGAAGGCCACCCGGACGCAGGCAACAGACTCGGTCTCCCACGTCACCGCCGCTGCTACCCCGTTCCCGCCCCGGTCAGGATGGCCTCGGCGGCGCTGAGAACACCGGCCACCTGTGCCACCCGCAGCCTGCCGTCCATGACCAGAGTCACGATCCGGCGGCGGATCCCGGCGCCCGGGGCCAGGACGAGCGGCCGGTCCCAGGCCAGCGAGGAGCCGACCCCGGCGTAGTCGTCGTGGCGGACGAACCACTGATCGGCCTGCTGTGACCCGCGGTCGGGGACGAAGACCAGGCTCCACGGTGCGTCGCTGCCCCCACCGACTAGCGCCAGCCATCGGGCGCGGCTGCCGTGCAGGTGCCGCACTCCGACGCGATCCGGGCCGAGGACCTCCACCCGCCGGCCACTTCGCCGGGCCCCGCCAGAAGAAGCCGCCGTAGCCCGCGGCCGGCCGGCCGTTGGTCGCGGGGCTGGCGAGAGCGAGAGGCAGGGCGGTCACGTTGGTCATCTCGTAGCTGAAGTCCAGCGCCCACGCGACTTCGCTGACCGCTACGGCGGAGATGGTACGCCGTTCGTGCAGCAGGTCGACCCGCTCAGGTCCCGTCCAGCGCAGGTCGTGGTCGATGCTGCTGGGGGTTGTACGCACCCAGCCTCTGGTGAAGTTGAGTGCCGTGGTTGCGCAGGTCCATCGGGCCCCGGCCGGAAACAAGGGTACGACCACCCCAGAAGTTGACCCCGCCCACGTCGGCGATCGCCACACAGACCCCAGGTGATGCGGGTGGTCCTCCGGCATGAGTTCGGTGACCTCGGCGCCGGTCAGGGTTCGTACCGGATGTAGAAAAGGTCGCGGTGAGGCCGTCAGCGGTAGACGCAGCTGCCAGACGTAGTCCGCCACGACATGGTCGGCCAGGCTGAGACTGATCAGGTCGGACACGGTGGACCGGCCGCCCATGGTGAACTCCTCCCGTCCTGCGCACGGCGGCGGTGGCAGACCGGACTGGTCAGCCGGCAGGCGCCGGCCTGCAGTATGAGCCACTTTCATCCTGCGTAGCGGTTGGCTTCGACGTGGTGCAGGACCAGGATGGCTTGCACGATCGCGGTGACTCGGTGTGGCAGCAGCGCAGCTTGGCCAGGACCTTCCAGGATTTGAGCGTGGCGATCGCGCGTTCTCCGCGGGCGCGGATCTTCGCGTGGGCTCGGTTGACGGCCTTCTGCCTGTGTGACAGCTTGGGCCGGAAGCGGCGCCGCTTGAGCGGGGTGCGGACGCTGCCGTGGGCGCCTTGGTAGCCCTTGTCGGCGAAGGTCAGCACGTCCGCGCTGGTCAGGGCATCGATGATGCCGTGACCGCGTGCGGCGGTCGGATCGTGTGCCGAACCGGGCAGTGCCGGTGATGCCCACACGAGCCGGCCGGTGGCGTCGGAGATCAGGGCCCCGGCAAAGTCGTTAGGTGATGCCGAGCAGAGCCAGCGGTCGATGGCTATCGCGGGCGTGGTGGCGGTTGGCGGCGGCGATGTTGGTGATGCCGGTCAGGCGTAGTGCGCTGATGGCGGTGTTGCGGAGGGCGGCCATGACCTGTGGTCCAGTGCCGGTGCGGATTTGGGATCGGTCTTCGTCGTAGGTGACGTCGCGGACCCAGTGGACCTTGTTCTCGATTGACCAGTGGCCGCGGGCCCAGCCGGCCAGATGTGCGGGCTTGGCTTGGTGCGCACGCAGGTCAGTGATCGCGTAGATGGTTTCAGTGGTGAAGCGTTTCGGCTGGTCCAGGCGGCGTCGGCGGCGTCGGATCTGCAGCGCCTGCGCGGCGTGGGGGAAGTCGATGCCGGTGGAGATGGACAGGATCTTCAGGCTGCGGATCTCCCGCCGGCCGTGCCCGCGGTCGCTTGCGCGGTCGGCGTGGGGGACGGCTCGCCAGGGCAGGGCTGCGAGTTGGGCGTGCAGGTGGGGCTGATTGCCTTTGACGGTGAGGATCCAGTTGGCGCCGCGTTGGGCGAGGTAGGCGACGTGCTCGCGTTGGCAGTGCAGGGCGTCGGCGGTGACCACGACACCGGTGAGGTCGTCGATCTGGTCGAGCAACGGCTGGAAGCAGGTGGTTTCATTGGTCTTGCCGTTGACGTCGGTGCTGGCCAGGATGGCGCCGGTGGCCTGGTCGCAGGCGGCCAGGACGTGTCGGGCAGTGCTGTGGGCGGCGCGGGACCCGCGAATGCTCTTGCCGTCGACGGCGATCGCCCGCCTCGTACCCGTCGCGGGGCTGCGGGTGCTCAGCCACGCGGCGATCACCGCGGTCAGTTGGTCCGGATCCAGGGCCTGTAGCAACCGGCGGAGCATCGCCTCCGACGGACGCCGTCCTGGGTCGATACCCAACATCTGTGCGGTGTCCGCCGGCAGGTCCGCGACCCACTCACCGATGGCCGCGTACGAACGGCAGCCGGCCACCACCGCGCACACCGCCGCCGCGACCACGCTGGTCAGCGCATGACGAACTCCCCGGCGGGCCCGCGGATCGGACAGGCCCGCCAACGCCGCGAGCAGCCCGGGAGCATGAGCCGGCGCAGACACCCCGGCCGGTGCGATCGACAACGATGAGATCAGCGATGATGGCGACGCGGGCATGGCTCACTTCGAACAGATCAACAAGGCCTCGAGAACCTCGATGATCTTCAGAAGCGGTCATGCCCGCCCTGCATCTCCCCACCCCGGCGCTTCTGCACCAACCAACTCAAGCCGGACACCCGCCACGACTTTGCCGGGGCCCTGCGTCGGAGATGACCTGCACGTTCACGCCGTGGCGTTTGTGATTGCCGCTGTAGTACGGCTTCTGCTCGGCGACCCGGTCGATCGGGATCAGCGTGCCGTCCAGGATCGCGTACGCCAGCAGCCGGATGCGTCGCATCGCGGTCAGGTCGGCGGCTGCCGAGCTGAGCAGGGCAATCGCTTCCTGGACGTAGCGCCAGGCAGTGGCGACGCCGATCTCGAAGCCGGCGGCAAGTCGGGTATAGGTGTCGCCGTTACGCAGATGGGCCAGGGCGAGCAGCGCCTGCCGGCCGGGCTCAAGGCGCCGCCAGTGGGATCGGCGCTGCTTGCGGTGGTCGCGGATGCGTTCGGCGAGGTGGTTCAGAGTGCGGCTGGACAACGGAATCGTGGCGGGGTAGGACAGCATGGCGAGGCTCCCGGTCGGGCTTCGAGTCTTGCTCGACAGCTGTCCTACCTGGAGCCTCGCACCCATCGATCACCGGGCCTGCCACACCCACCCTGGGCTGCAAAATCAGCTTGGAAACGGCTCGGTGTTGTCGCTGGCGCTGGCGGCGGTGACGATGACAGCGAGAAGGAGGCCGAGGGTGTCGGTGATGATGCCGCGTTTGCGGCCGAACTTTCGGAGTCTCCGCTAGACCACAACGCTCTCACCAGCGACAGGACCGGCAGAGGTGTCGCAGAAACCCGATCACCTGTGGAACCCGGGACTGAGCGATTGAATCAATAATCAGCATTGATTCAATCGCTAGACACTGGCACGATGGTTGTCTATACGGCCTACGGGAGTCGGCCGCGCTGATCATCGGAGCCGAGGGCAACGGCGACGAATCGAACCCAGACATTCCTGATTACCTGCAGCTGGTGGCCGGCGGCAGCGTAGGTCTTTTGGCCTTCTGCAGAATTGGATTCTCCGAGTCGCCTCCAGTTGCCCGATGCTGCCGTCTATCGCACCGTGACGGCAGCAGAGAGGAAGCCCGATGAGGCTTGTCCACCGCCGTACCGTCCCACCGTCACGTCTACGTCGCGGAGCCATCGCGGCCACTGCTCTCGTCGTCGCGTCCACCGGGGTCGTCGCGGGTGCCACCCAGGCCAGCGCCGCGGCCGGGTGCCGCGTCGACTACACCATCACCAGTCAGTGGTCGGGTGGCTTCGGCGCCAACATCGCCGTCACCAACCTCGGTGACCCGATCTCCGCCTGGACGCTCAAGTTCTCCTTCGCCGCCGGGCAGACCATCACCCAGCTGTGGAACGGCACCGTCAGCCAGTCAGGCGGCAACGTGACGGTCACGAATGCCTCCTACAACGGCAACCTCGCCACCAACGCCACCGTCACCCCCGGCTTCAACGGCACGTGGAACGGCAGCAACCCGGTCCCCACCTCGTTCACCCTCAACGGCACCACCTGCACCGGCAGCCTCCCACCCACCACGCCGCCACCGACCACGCCGCCACCGACGACCCCGCCACCGACGACCCCACCGCCCCCCGGGGAGTCGGTCAAACCTCGTGTGATCAACATGACGGATCTCGGTGCCGACCCCGACGACCTGCAGTCCCTGGTCCGGATGCTGGTGACCGTCAACGAGGTGGATCTCGAGGGCCTGATCGGGACGACGGGCTGCTGGCGCACCACCCAGAGCTCGTCCAACATGGCCAACCTGCTCAATCCCAGGCTGAACGCGTACGGTCAGGTACTTCCCAATCTCCAGAAGCACGCCGCTGGCTTCCCGAGCCTCGCCTACCTGCAGTCCATCTCGAAGCTCGGCCAGACCGGCTACGGCATGGGCAGCGTCGGTGCCGGTATGGACAGCCCCGGCTCAGAACTGATCATCGCCGCAGTGGACCGGCACGACCCCCGCCCCGTGTGGGTCAATTTCTGGGGCGGTGGGAACACGCTGGCCCAGGCGCTGTGGAAGGTGAAGAACACGCGAAGCCAGGCCCAGGTGGACCAGTTCGTCAGCAAGCTGCGGGTGTACGACATCCTGGGGCAGGACGACGCCGGAGCATGGATCACCAAGAACTTCCCCAGCCTGACCTACATCCGCGCCAAGAACCTGGTCTACAGCTGGCAGCCCTCCGACAGTTGGCTGGACACCAACGTTCAGAACCACGGGCCGCTCGGGGCACAGTACCCGGACAGGAAGTACGCGACCGAGGGCGACAGCCCCGCGTTCATGCACCAGCTGACCAACGGCCTCACCGACCCCGACCGCGTGGACTGGGGCGGCTGGGGCGGACGTTTCGGTCCGGCCGAGAAGACCGGTGTCCGCGGCATGTCGTGCGCCGGCAGGCTCAGCAACGAACCGTCGTACGACCCGTACTACATGTACAGCGACGCCTCGGACGGTGGCAGCTCGATCAGCCGCTGGGGCACCGCCATCCACAACGACTTCGCCGCCCGGATGGACTGGACCATCACCGGCACCTACTCCGGCGCGAACCACCACCCGACCGCCGTGGTCAACGGTGACAACACCAAGCGAGTCCTGCGGATCTCCGCCGCTCCCGGTTCCAGCGTCAACCTCAGTGGGGCCGGATCCAGCGACCCTGACGGCAACGCGCTGACCTACTCCTGGTCGTACTACGACGAACCCAGCTCGCACAACGGAGCCGTGACGATCAACAACAGCTCCAACGCGAACGCGACCGTGCAGGTTCCGTCCAACGCGGGCGGTCGCGACATCCACATCATCCTGCAGCTACGCGACAACGGCTCACCCAACCTGTACTCCTACCGCCGCGTGGTCATCGACGTGCGATAGCCACGGACCTACTCGCATCTCCTTGGACGCGTCCTGCGGCAGAGCCGTACCAGCGATCCGCTGGTAGCCAAGGAAGGCAGCCTTAACTGACCTTTGTGGGTTGTGGCTTCGTCGCAGGACGTCCTGCAGGGCCCCGGCAAATTCGTGATGTCAGGCCCTGGGTTTGGTGGAGAGTTGGTTGCAGATCTTGAATGGTCGGGTTCGTCCGATGTGGTCTTCTTGACGGCGTTGGTTGGGGTAGTACTCCAACGTCACTTGACTTCGGCGTTGGGCGTGGCGCGGGCATGAAGACGGCCATCGCGTTGATCATCGATGGTTTGTGAGGACAACCGAAGATCACGCGATGGCCGTGGGCCACAGCTTAAACCCCGCCGGGTGGCGGGTCATCCTCGACGAGGCGGTGACGCGTGTCGCTGACCGGTTCGTGCGGGCGGAGCCACGCCGGACCGCCGGGCAGTTCGTGGAAGGGCTGCTGTCGGGCGTGGAACGAAAGACCTGCTGGTCCATCGCCGAACGGACGGGCCACGCTGATCCGCAGGCGATGCAGCGGCTGCTGCGCACGGGGTGTGGGACGCCGACGCCGTCCGCGATGACGTTCGGGCCTGGCTGATCGCGCAGCTCGGCCACCCTGACGCGGTGCTGGCCTGCGACGAGACCGGTTTCCTGAAGAAGGGCGTGTGCTCGGTCGGGGTGGTGAGGTGGGGCGCTGGCGAGGTGCCTGCCTGGGCAGGTCCTTTTCCGGCGCCCTCCTCCCGAACCGGACAGGCCCGTTTCCGGGCATCCGGCTCTCCAGTGACTACTGCGTGATTGCGGCGTTGCCGGAGTGGATCTGGGTGTGGCAGTCAGCGCAGACGATGAGCGTCTTGCGTCGCCGCTTAACCATGATCTTCGTCCAGGTGTTCTTGCGTGACTGCTTGTCTCGATCGAGGTCGGCGAGTTTGCGGACGTGATGAACTTGGATGTCCACCGTGCCGTCGCAGACCTCGCACCGCCCGTCGAGGAGCCGGTTGATCAGCTCTTTGCGGACGGCGATTGGGACGGGGCGGCGGTCGAGGACGACCGCTGTCTTCTGCCGCTTGAGTGGTATGCCGCCGAACCGGGCGACCAGTGCTGGCCTGCCCTCGCGCTCGACCCTGGCTTCGAAACACCGCCGTTTGCCGTGCGGGGTGTCGATGGTGGTCCGGTGCTTGCGGGCCATTGTCGACACCGCCGAGCGGTGTTTGAGTGCCAGGGTCTTGAGCATGGAGGTTTCCATGATCCAGCGAAGCCGGCTCAGTCGCCAGACATCGCCGGAGGGCAGGTAGTACTGGACGATGCCTCGGTACTCGGCCCCGTAGGTCGCGATGATGGTGTGGTCATCGTGGTTGACCAGTCGGGTCCGATGCGCGGGTTTGCCGCGTTGTAGGTACCGGGCGCATTTGGCCGTGATCACCGTTTTGGGCACGCGTAACGCGATCGTGCCGTTGACCGTCCGGTTCCCACGATGGTGCATGTGGTCGCCGTGCTGGACGGTGATCTCGTAGCCAAGGAACCTCGCCGCGCTGGTGCGGGCGTGCGTGATCAGCGTCTTGTTCTCGGACAGTTCCAGCTTGAGATCGTCACGAAGGAACTGAGCGATGCGCTGTTTGATTTCCTCGGCCTCGGCTCGTGGTCCGACGAACCCGAGCAGGGTGTCATCGGCGTAACGCACGTAGCGCAACCGCCGGTAGCCGGGATCGTTCGGATCTCGGCTGGGTAGGCGGTGCAGCTGCTGGCGCAGCTTCCTTGCCGTGGTGCGGTCACCACGAACACGAGCCCGTGCGGCCGCGTCTTGCACCCGGCAGTACGCGCGGTTCTTGGCCCGGCGTTCGCCTCGGGTGTACTCGGGGATGAGTACGTTCTCAACAAACGTGTCCAACCGATGCAGATAGATGTTCGACAGGATCGGTGAGATCACCCCGCCCTGCGGCGCGCCGCTGAGCGTGGCGTTCCAGATCCAGTCCTCCAGGTATCCGGCTGTGAGCATGTTACGCAGTAACCGCAGAAACCGGTTGTCGTGGATGCGCTCCGCCAGCGTCGACAGCATGACCTGGTGGTCCAGCGTGCCGAAGCAGTCGGAGATGTCACCCTCGATGAACCAGGCCGTCGCCGTCCAGGTCGTCGCCACCTCGCGTAACGCGGTGTGGCAGCCCCGAGCGGGACGGAACCCGTGGGACCGGGCGGAGAACTTCGGCTCGTAGTACGCCTCCAACAGCAGACGCATCACCTCGCCGACGAGCTTGTCCGACCAGGTAGGCAAGCCCAGCGGCCGTCGCTTCCCGTTCTTCTTGGGGATCCAGGTCCGCTTGACCGGGCTGAACCGGTAGCGCTCATGGCGCAACGCATCGATGATGCGACCGATCTTCCCCAGCGACATGCCGTCCACGGTTTCCGCGCTGGCACCCGGTGTCATCGCGCCGCGGTTGGCGTAGATGCGCCCGTAGGCCAGCAGATACAGCTGCGGGTTGAACAACTGTCGATACAACTCATCCAGCGGCAGGCCACGCCTGCCGCGCTCACGCAGGACACCCAGCACCGTTTCGGCGCTCTGCATTTCGCATACCTCCCGATTCCTGTGGTGTCCGATCACCTGCGCTCCTTCGCCCTGCGGACGGCTTTCCCGTCCTCCTCGGCCGGACGTGACCCCGGCGACTACTACGAGCGCTCCGTCGCCGTAGGGCTCGCACCCCGTAGGCGATCCCGCGTTCGTCTCTGTTGCACGTCAGCACGACGTAGGCGACCCACTCATCTCCTTTAATGCCCTCGCTGGGCATCGCCCTGCGTCCGGAGGACAGGGTCATTGCGTAGTCGAGTAGCTGCTGGTCACGGTGGTGATGAGGTCGTGGGGGCGGCGGTTGGCGCGTCGGGTGGCTCGGGCGATGTTGGTTTCGCCGTTGCCGCGGTGGAATCCGATGGCGGTGTTGCGGAGGACGGCTGCGACGGCGGGGCCGTTGCCGGTGCGGGCTCGGTGGCCGTCCTCGCGGAAGGTCACGTCGCGGACCCAGTGCAGCCGGTTCTCGATATGCCATTCCAGCCGGGCCCATTGCTGCAGGTCAGCAGGCTGGGCGTGCGCGGCGGGCAGTGACGCCACCAGATAGACCGTCTCCCGGGTGCGCTTGCCGGTGATCATGCGGGTGCGGGTGATCCGGACGGCCTGCTGGGCATGGGGAAAGCCGATGCCGCCGGGAGTCTGGAGGGTCAACGCCTTGACGGTCCGGGTCTCGGAGCGGCCGTGGCCGGTGTCGCGGTGCTGGTCCCCGATCGGCACCTGCGCCCACGGCAGCCGTTTGAGCTGGGCGTACAAGGTCGGCTGGTTGGCCTTGACCGACACGTACAGGTCCCCGCCGGCAGCGGCCACGGCTCGGGCGTGAGCGACTTGCGTGTGCAGGGCGTCCGCGACGATCACCACCCCGGCCAGGCCGCCCAGCCGGACCTTGACCTGCTCCAGCAGCGGGGCGAACGCCGGGATTTCGTTCGACTTCGCCGCGACCTGGACCTGCGCCAGGACCACACCGGTTGACGTGTCGTAGGCCGACAGCAGATGAACCCGTCCCTCGGTCAGGACCGCACCGCGCACCACCTTGCCGTCAACGGCGATGACCCGCCGCACCGACGGCGCCGACACCCGCGAACACAGCCAGTCGGCCAGGACCGCCGTCAACGTCTCGGCGTCGACGCGGACCAGCAGCCGCCACACCGTGCTCAGTACCGGCACCCGACCAGTGAACCCGAGCCGGCCCCACGCCGGCGCATCGAGATCATCGACCCAGTCGACGATCGCGGCGAAAGTGCAAGCCCCGGCCATCACCGCGCACACCGCGACCGCGAGCACGCTGGCTAGGGGGTACCGGACACCACGCGGGTCACGCGGATCGGGCACCCTCTCCAGGGCCTCCAACAGGCCAAACGCCTCACCGCCAACAGTCGAGGAGCCGGGCGGGGCGGGGGCATGGTGACGGATCACGTCGATCAGCGATGATGACATGCGCGGGTGTGGTCCTTCTCGGTGTCATGTTGTCTCAGCAACTCCATGATCACCGACGGACCGCACCCGTCCTACGCCACCCTCCAATCAGGCCAATGACCCGGCGAAAGCCCAGGTCGGAAGCACCCTCAGGCGACTACGCAAAGCCCCTGGTCCGGAGGATGCCCCGACCACGCTGCAAAGCCGAGGCAGGACGCGGCACCGGTTCCAGGCGTCATTTCCGGCGGATGGCACTTTTCATCGTCTGGAGATTGGGTTTCAAGCAATCCAGCCTTCGCCATATCGCGCGGGTCCCCCGACGCGTCACGTCAACGCCTGACCATGACCGCCGGTTTCCTGGCATGCTCTTGTCCCCGATCACCTTTCAGCTACGGGTAAGCCATCAGACCCAGGAACCTCCCTCCAGTTCCTCCCAGCTGAGCTGGGGATACAACAGAGCGCCTCGCGGCGCACCAACGGCAGTACACTGGCACCGCCGGCCGCGTCGAGAACAGCCAGGCGGGGTGTTCCTCGCCTACGTTTCACCTGCGGGGTGGGCGATGATCGACCGCCGGCTCTACCTACCCGAGACGACCTGGTGCGAGCGGTCCGAGCGTCTCACCGCCGCCGGCGTCCCCGACGAGGTCGGGTTCGCCACGAAGGCGGCTCTGGCCCGGCAGATGATCGCCGCCGCGGTCAACGCCGAAATCCCGTTCGCGTGGGTGACCGGCGACGAGGTCTACGGCGCCGACCCTGGCCTGCGCGCTGACCTCGAACACTGTGGGATCGGCTATGTCCTGGCCGTCGGCTGCGACCGACGCGTGGCGGTCAACGACGGCCGCACCCTCATCCGCGTCGACGACCTCGCCGAGCGGATACCCACCCGCGAATGGCAGCCCCGCAGCTGTGGGCCGGGCGCGAAAGGTCCCCGCGACTACCTGTGGGCCTGGATCACCACGGCCACCCAACCTGGTGAACACCGGTGGCTACTCATCCGCCGCAACCGCACCACCGGCGAACTGGCCTTCTACCTCTGCTGGTCACCCCGCCCCGTCCCGCTGAACACCCTCGTGCGAGTGGCCGGCTCCCGTTGGAGCATCGAGGAGCCGTTCCAGTCCGGCAAAGGCCAGGTCGGCCTGGACCACTACCAGGTCCGCAGCTGGACCGGCTGGCACCGATTCATCACCCTGGCCATGCTCGCCCTCGCCGTCCTGACCATCCTCGCCGCCACCGCACAGCAACCCGACACCGACGCGGAGATCATCGCGCTGACCATCGCCGAGATCCGCCGACTCCTCAACGCCTTCGTCCTCGCCACATCGCCCTGCCCTGGCGAGCCGTCCCCCACGCCGACCGCGCAAGCGACCGCGGGCACGGCCGGCGGGAGATCCGCAGCCTGAAGATCCTGTCCATCTCCACCGGCATCGACTTCCCCCACGCCGCGCAGGCGCTGCAGATCCGACGCCGCCGACGCCGCCTGGACCAGCCGAAACGCTTCACCACTGAAACCATCTACGCGATCACTGACCTGCGTGCGCACCAAGCCAAGCCCGCACATCTGGCCGGCTGGGCCCGCGGCCACTGGTCAATCGAGAACAAGGTCCACTGGGTCCGCGACGTCACCTACGACGAAGACCGATCCCAAATCCGCACCGGCACTGGACCACAGGTCATGGCCGCCCTCCGCAACACCGCCATCAGCGCACTACGCCTGACCGGCATCACCAACATCGCCGCCGCCAACCGCCACCACGCCCGCGATAGCCATCGACCGCTGGCTCTGCTCGGCATCACCTAACGACTTTGCCGGGGCCCTGGGTACGGGACACAGACGGAAGCATCAGCGGAAACTCCCCTAAAAAGCTGTTTGTAGGAAGCGCTGATGCTTCCGTCCATCTACCGCCCAGACCACCACCCCCGACCACCCACGTGTCACGCCACCAAAGATGATCTGCAGGACTCCGAAACGGAGTGACGACGGGAAAGGCAGAATCGAGTGACAGCAGGACGGTGGATCCTTCGCATATGGGTTAACCGGTTGCACCCTGCAGCGAACACCCGGCCCGGTGCGTGGTGTTATCTAGGAAGTCCGATGGACCGACCGTTCAAGTTTTTGGGTGCGGTGGCGGCGCTGCCACTGACAGGGGCGTGCGGAAGAGCCGTGGTCGGGGCCGAGGTAAGTTGGACGAGGTACGTCCTACCGGCCTGAACGAGGAAATCAAATGTCCCGTTCGTCTGCGTGCTGGTCACGATGGTGCCAGTACTGTCGACGACGGTGACATTCTGCCCCGGCCATGGGTTCCGGACGGTGATGGTTCCGGTGGCACCGCTTTCCAGAGCGACAGTCGTCAATGTTCCGTTTCGGATCTGTACGTGGGCCTTCCCCCGGTGCTGGATGTAGACGGTGCCGTCGACGTTCCATCCGTTCGGCCAGCCGGGTGCAACGCGCAACGTGCCGTCGTAGTGCTGCACGAGGCCCTCACTGATCGCTGCAGCGATGACACCCTGCTCTTCAAGGTAGGGCGTGGTGGGCTGGGCGTTCCAACTGGCGAACCCGTTGGGGAAGACCTGGTATTTACCGATGTTGGCGAGCATTGCGCTGCGCATGTCGTTGCCAAGCCCCAGGCGCGCGGCGTGGAGTGCGTCGTAGCTCCACGTGCTGCCGGTGACGTAGCTCCGATTGCTGAAGGTCCGTTTGGCCAGGTCGGACAGGTGGCCGGCGTCGCCGATCAGGTTGTACGGCCAGACCGGTTCGAGTTCGACGTTTTCCTGGTTGTGCTTGGTCGCGGTAGGTTCGGCCGACATCGCGAGCATGTTCCTCCCGGCCGCGTCTGAGGCCGGGGTCAGCACCTGCGACTTGGTGGCGATGTCGGTACGCGGCAACGGACGGATCTTCGGGATGGCCGAGTTGAGCCGACTGACCAGGTCGGCGTCCACACCCAGCGTCTGCGCGGCCGAGACGACGACCGGGAAGAGGGCCTGCATAGCGGCGACGTCGTTGATCGGGTCGTTGACGTCCCACTGGTTCTCGTGGGCATTGGAGAAGGTGTGCAGCAATCCGTCGGAGCCTGTCGTGGCGTGCGAGAGCAGGAATCTCGCGGCACCAGCCATGATCGGGTAGTGGGCTGACAGGAACGAACGGTCATCGGTGGTGAGGTAGGTCTGCCAGATCCACAGGCCGATCTCGGCTCCGGTCGTCACGTTGCGGGCGTTGTAGTTCGGCGCGATCCGCGAGTCACACGAGGCGTTGCTGGCCGCGTTGCTGCCGCCGTAGTAGCCGTTGCCGTTGAAGCGCATGGTCTCCGGCACGCAGAGGCCCTCGCGGCCCGGGAAGTGAGCCCCGGTCCACGCGGCGATGTTGGATACGTTGGTGCGGTAGAGGTTGAACACCGGGGTGTTCTGCGCGAACGCTCCGGCGGAGAGGTTCGCCTGGACCATCATGCGGGTGTTCCAAAACCAGTATCCGGCCGGATACCAGGGCTGTGAATCCTGATCGAACACGAACAGGTTGGCCACGCCGGCCTGGCTGCCGGGCAGGGCGCCGCGGTTTGTCGCGGCGATGTTGTACAAATACAGGGTCCGCATGTTCTCGAAGTACTCGCCGGACCCGTCACCGGAGGAGATCCTGATGAGGCCGACCGTGGCCCAGTAGTTGTGCCACCAGGACAGGTGGCCGGCGGCGAGGTCGCTGGCGCTACGGGTCAGATCACTGCCGAGCAGCGTACGAGCGGTGGCGATCGGGTCGCCGCCTGTCCAGGTCGGGGAGACCGCGATGACCCGGAACGAGCCGTCGCTGTTGGGCCGGAAGTTGACCTGGGCGGTCGTCGAGTTGGGTGTGGACGCGGTCACGTTGCGGCCACCGGCGCTGATACCCGCCATCGCACCGAAGCGCTGACCGGAGGCACCGGTCGCGGTGTTGTCGGTCCAGGTTTGCGAGAGAGTGGCCACCGACCCGGAGGCGGTCGCGGTGGGTGTACGGCCGCTCCACAGTTCCACCCGTGCGGTCTGCGAGGTGTTCGGGTCCGCGCCGGTGACGTCGACGACAAGCTGCGCGGTGTCCGCTCGCACATAAGCGGTCAACGACATGCCGCCGCCTGACTGGCGCAGCGTCCCGTCGTAGAGGTCGAGGTGACCCCGGAAGTCGCTGGCGTTGGTCAGTCTGCTCAGCCCGGGGATCACCACCCGCCCCGGTGACTTGCGGTCGGGAAACGTATCGGCGCGATTCAGTTGGGCGGTGAACCCGTTGGCTGACCACGCGGCAACCCCCAGCGTGCCGTTACCCAGTGGCGCGAACTGGCTACTGGCGCTGCCGGGCCGGTTGAACACGATATTTGACCGGCGTACGACGTTGGGAGTGTCCACCACGAACCGGCCACCCTGCCACGCGGTCGTCGTTCCGGTCGGTGGCGGGGACGTCGGTGGCGGGGATGTCGGTGGCGGGGATGTGGTCGGCGCCGTGGTTGGGGTCGACGGGGGCGGGTTTGACGGGATGGAACCGGTACAGTGTGTGCCGTTGAGTGTGAAGCTCGCCGGAACCGGGTTGCTCGACGTCCATGAGCCGTTGAAGCCGAAGCTGACGTTACCTCCGGTGGGAATGTTGCCGTTCCAGCTGGCGTTTGTCACGGTGACCTGCGCGGCGGACTGCGTGTACGTACCGCTCCAGAGCTGGGTGATGCTCTGCCCGGCGGCGAAGGACCAGGCCAGCCGCCAGCCACTCACGGGGTCACCCAGGTTGTCGATGGTCACGTTGGCGCCGAAGCCACCCTGCCACTGGTTGGTGACCGTGTAGGTGACTTTGCAGCCGGCGGCGTGGGCGGCCGCTGTCGTCACGACGCCGGTGGTGCCGACGGCGGCGACTGTCGCCGTGGCCAGCCAGAGGCGCGATCGTGCGAAGTGCATGGAGATCCTCCGGTGCATCAGGCTGAGAGACAGAGCGGCTAGCAGGTGGAGTTCGTCTGGGTGAGCAGACCGAGCCGCCAAGGCAGCAGGTTGTACGAATCGGTCGCAGCGGGATCCTTGCCCTGGTACAGGTACCGGATGTTGCAGGGGCTGATGAGCATCGTCTGGTCAACGCCGGCGCGGACCATCTCTCCGTGGCTGATGTCCTTCGTCCAGGCGGTACCGGCGAAGGTGGTATTGCTGACACCGGCGAACGGATTGGCCTGCGTATCGGCCAACGCGGACCATGGACCGGTGATCGCCGGTGCGGTCCAAGACCGGAAGTAACGCACGCCGGCAGCGCCGATCGCTTCAACAATCAGCAGGTACTGGTTGCCACCGGAAACTCTGTATACGTTGGCGGCTTCCCAGAGCGGGTACCGGGCCGCGTCCCGCATGGCGATGACCGTATTGCTCATTCCGTTCGGGAACTGCGCCAGGCTGGTCTCGGACCGGTACAGGTGCCCGTTGTCGTCAGACGAGAACAGGTGACACTTGACGCTGTCACAGATCACCCAGAAATCTACCCAATGGCCGTTGCCGATGTTGTCTCGGATGATCTGAGGCATGCCGCCGGCGTAGAAGCGTCGTGGCGCGGTCCAGCCCCGCGGGTTGCTGATGTCGGTGTTGGTGGAGTACGCGGCGTTGTCACCGACCTGGTAGACCAGGTACCAGAGTCGCTGCGGCGCGAAGTAGAACACGTGCGGCGCGGCCTTGTATCCGGTGCCGATCGCAGTCGTGTCCAGGAAGTGGTGCTGCGCTGCGGCAGCCTGCGACCAGTCGGTGAAGTTGAGATACACCATGCTGTACGAACCACTCTGGTTCGTCGTAGTGGCGATGACGTGCCACCGCCCGTTGTGGTATACCACTGACGGATCCTTTACCGCACGAATGTTGTGCGAGGCGTCTGACTTCGGCCCGATCAACACGCCACTGGAACTCCACCGGAAGCTGTTCGGCAGGCCGCCACCGGGCGGCGGCGTGGTCGTCGGGGGTGTGCTGGTGGGTGGCGTCGTCGTGGGTGGCGTGGTGGTCGGTGGCGCCACGGTGGGGACGACGGCTCCAGTGCAGGGAGTGCCGTTCAGGGTGAACGATGCGGGTGCCGGATTACTTCCGTTCCAGGTGCCGTTGAACCCAGGGGTAACGGTGGCGTCCGTCGCCAGCTCGCCGTTGTAGGGGGCATTCGTGATGGTCACGTTGCCTCCCGACTGGCTGACGTTGCCGTTCCACAAATGAGTGATGGTCTGCCCCGAGGTGAAGGTGAATCTCAACGTCCAGCCAGAGATGGAGTCGCCGAGATTGGTGATGGCGATGTTGGCGCCGAAGCCGCCCGACCATTGGCTGGTAACGGTGTAGGCGACCCGGCACCCAGCTGCGGTGCCGGCTCGGGCGGCTCCTGCCACGGCAGCTGTGGCCACGACGACGAGCGCAATAGTGGCAATGGCTCCACGGCGCAGGTGGGACGGCGACGAACTGGAACGGTGGGTGAACCTCATCGGGATCCTCTCCGCTGCCGCTCATGGAGAGGCGGCAGGCTGGCGCAGATGGGTGCCGCCTCGGTGGAACCGGGCCGCCAGGCAGGCAAGCGGCGTGCCGCTCACCATCGCCTCCCAGCTGAAAGTCAAGGGACTGTCTGCGTCCGCCGCCGTTGCCCTCGGCCGAACGCTCTCCCGCTCCCGCAGATATCGATGACCATCGTCGCACTCGAGTGCCGAAGATGCAAACAGAGTTAGCACTGCATATGTATTCAGTGGCCGCTCCGCCCTTTCTGAGGCCCAAGGGCTTTGCGTAGTCGCCTATGGGCGTTTCCGGCCTGGGCTTTCGCTCGGGTTCCGCAGCTTGTAGTTAAACGATCGTCGGAATCTGGGCACGGAGCAGGGAAGATCGATGCTCGGCGTGAGGGGTCGTGTGTCCACGCCCTCTGGACTGCCCTTCCCCTCGTAGCGTGGAGGCCAGAACTTGAGGGATAGAGGTTCATGGCTGAGACGAGACGCCGGTTCGATCCGGAGTTCCGCGCGGGCGCGGTTCGGATCGTGCGGGAGACCGGGAAGTCGATCGCGCAGGTAGCGCGTGATCTGGGGATCAACAGCGGCACCCTGGCCAACTGGGTGCAGCAGGATCGTGCCGCTCGCGGCGAAGCCGCTGCCGGGCAGTTGTCCGAGGACGAGCGGGCCGAGTTGGCGCGGTTGCGGCGTGAGAACGCCGAGCTGGCGATGGAGCGTGATGTCCTCAAGCGATCCGTGGTCCTGTGGGTCAAGGAAGCGACGGGCCGGTGAGCGTGGCCGCCTTCATCGCTTCCCAGAGGACCGAGCACAACGTGCCGCACGCGGTGACCTGTCGGGCACTCGGGGTGTCCGAGTCATGGTGCTACAAGTGGCGGGACCGTCGGCCGACACCCCGCCAGGACCGTAGGGCCAGGCTGACGGAGGCGGTCCGGCGCGTCTTCGACGCCTCGGGCGACACCTACGGCAGTCCACGCGTCGGCGACGAGTTATGCGAACAAAGGGTGGCGGGTGTCGGACAACACGGCCGCCGCGCTCATGGCCGAGCTGGGCCTGGTTGCCAGAGCGAAACGACGCCGGCGTGGGCTGACTCGGCAGGGCAAGCGGCCAGCCGCCCCGGACCTGGTCAAGCGTCAGTTCACCGCGACCGCGCCGGACGTGGCCTGGTGCGGCGACATGACCGAGATCATCACCGGCGAGGGCAAGCTCTACCTCGCCACCGTCACCGACCTGTACTCCCGGCGCATCCTCGGCTACGCCATGGGCGACCGGCACGACGCCGGCCTGGTCGTCGCCGCGCTGAACATGGCCGCGGTCACCCGCGGCGGCGACGTCGCCGCAGTGATCTTCCACAGCGACAGAGGCAGCGAATACTGCTCGGCCGACTTCGCCCAAGCCTGCAACCGGTGGAAGGTACGCCAGTCGATGGGCCGGGTCGGCTCGTGCTTCGACAACGCCGTCGCCGAGGCCACCTTCTCCACCATCAAGGTCGAGTACGTCCACCGCCACCAGTTTCGCACCCGCACCGAGGCCCGACTAAAGATCGCCACCTGGATCACCGACTTTTACAACCGTCGCCGCAGACACTCCGACTGCGACGGACGCTCACCGAACGACTACGAGCGATCGACAATCCGCGTCCTGGAGGACCGCAGCAACACGGCGTAGCGGTGGACCTCTTCCACGGCCGCCCCGCTGACAGGGCCCGCAGATCGAACAGCAGATGACCGCATAACGAACGCACCTGGTGCCGCAGATCGAAAGCCGAGGTCCCCGCAGATCGAAGGTTCGTCCGTTATGATGACGCCGTGCCCACGCCGCACCTGATCCCCCGCCGCACCGCCGCGCAGATCAATGCCGCTCTGGCGGACACTCGCGTCGTCTTGATCAGCGGAGCGCGCCAAGCAGGCAAGAGCACCCTGGTCCGCCTCGTTGCCGGCGATCGTCTGGCCGAACGCCGCGATCTTGATCGGGCCCAGGACCGGGCGGCGGCCATCGCCGATCCCGTCGGGTTCGTGGACTCCTCCGAACTCCTGGTCATCGACGAGATCCAACGTGCTCCGGAACTGCTGCTGGCCATCAAGTCGGCAGTCGACGAGGACCCCCGTCCCGGCCGGTACCTGCTCACCGGATCATTACGGCTGTTCGGCATGGTGGCCGCTCCGGACGCGTTGCCCGGCCGGATGGAGACCGTCGAACTCTGGCCGTTCTCCCAGGGCGAACTCGACGCAGCACCGGACGGATTCGTCGACGCCGTCTTCGCGTTCGGCCCCGACCTGCGACACGAGTCGGACGTGACCCGCGCCGACTACGCGGCCCGGATCGTGCGGGGCGGCCTACCCGAGGCGACCACCCGCACCGACCCACGCCGGCGCCAACGATTCCTCGACGCCTACGTCCAGGCACTCATCGACCGCGACGTCCGCCAACTGTCCGACATCCAGCACAAGGGCGAGCTACGCAAGCTGGTACGCCTGCTCGCGGCCAGATCCGCGACCATCATCGCCGCGAATTCCCTCGAATCCGCCCTCGGACTGAGCCGGCCGACTATCGCCCGTTACCTCCAGGCACTGGAAGAGATCTTCCTGGTGAAACGGATCCCCGGCTGGTCCCGCAACCTCGGCACCCGCACCACCGCCGCACCAAAACTGATCTTCGTCGACTCCGGCATCGCCGCCAACGAAATCGCCACCGACGCCCGGGCACTGCTCCGGCCCGGAGCACCGTTCGGCCCGCTGCTTGAGTCATTCGTCCTGTCTGAGCTGTCCCGCCAGCTCACCTGGTCCGAGCAGTTCGTCGACCTGTCCCACTACCGCGACCAGAGCAGGTACGAAGTCGACGCGGTGCTCGAGAACCGAGCTGGGCAGGTGGTCGGGATCGAAGTCAAAGCAGCCACCACCGTCGGACCAGACGACTTCCGCGGGCTACGCCGACTCGCCGACCGCCTCGGCGACGACTTCGTCAGCGGGATCGTCCTCTACACCGGAACCTCCACGCTGCCGTTCGGCGACAGACTCCGCGCCATGCCGGTCAGCGCCCTATGGCAGGTTGCCGCCTCGACAACAGACTGACCCCGCTCGCAAGTCGTTCTCCTCAGCCCTTCAGGGCCACCGAAGACCGAGAGGCGTGGTCTGCTGATCTCCGGCAAGCGATCGCAGCGAGCCCGCGAAGCGACCGGCACGCAACGGCAGAAGATAGAAACCCGCAGGTCATCGGCCTCCGAACACCGACGGAGCGTCGCATTAGGAAACCGATGCTCTATCCCCTGAGCTACGAGGGCGCGAGGGCCTAGTCTAGCGACCTGGGGGTTCACCTGGGGTGGCAGGGAGTGGCCCCCGTTCACCCACGTTCCCGGGACCCCCGTTGTCGCAGCCCAGGAGCACACCCCGAGCACACGAACTCCGGTTTGCGACCGGCGGTCGTCCGCAGTGACCCGGGTTGGCACCGGTTCAGCTGGGTTGGCATCCGCTGGAGAGCACACACCGCGCACATCATCGAAAATCAACGACGTACGTCCATATAGCGCCTTCGGCGTCGCCACCGAGGGCCACGGAGCGCTCACCCCGGGGTTCGCTCGGACCCCGCTGTCATACCGACTACCGCGGCCTCCGCCGAGCATCCGCTCATGCCGATGTCCGGACGTTGGTCAGGTTGTCCCTAGGTGAATCGGCGTAGCGACGGGTCAGCCTGCCGCCGCCTTGAGCTCGGCCTGTATGTCGTCGATGAAACGGGACCACTTCGTCGTGCGTACCTGGTTGTAGTGGCGAAAGGTGCTTCCCGGCAGGAGGATAACCGCGTCGGCGGCGCGCGTGAAGGCCACGTAAAACGCCTGGCGTGCGTTGGCAAGCTCGGTAGTCGTCGGCTGGCTGTTCCTGCGGTAGAACGGGATCAGGCCGTCGATTAGCCCGGGGAGGATGACAGCGGCGAATTCGCGTCCCTTCGCGCTGTGGTAGGTGGTGAGCGCGACATGCCCTGGGGCTCTCCCGCCCGCGAGTTCCGCCATGCTCATCCGGCAGCTCGCCTCCTCCGTGAGGATTTGGTGGGCCTCGACGTCACGCTGGTCGTCGGTATTGGCCGTGAGCGCAGCCGCATCAAGCGCGCGCAGCAGTTCGCCAAGGAAAGGACCGCAGGCGTCTTCGCGGCCAGGGCGGTCAGGAGCATCGAGGACGGGGATGAGCAGCCGGGCAAGGGAACGCACTGTCTCCTCGGGCGTGCTGAGCCCCCGGGTGCTGCGTAGTTGCCCGAGCTGCGCGGCGAGTTCGCGGGCAGTGCTGATTGGGCGGCGATCGCCGTGGTCGTCTTGGGCTGGTCCTGGCAGGGGGCCGGACAGTCGTCGCGCGGCGCAGCCGCCAACAAGGGCCGAAACGGGCGAGTCAGGGACGCGCCGCCCACGCTCGGCATCGAAGTTGATGCCTTGCTGAGTCAGTTCCTGCTCGATGAGCCGGTGGAGCTCGGTTTGCCCAGGGTAGAGAATCGCGATCCCTTCGGGGCGCACCCCGTTTGCGATCAGGGAGGCCGCAGCCTCCGCCGTGTGGCGGGCGTGGGCGTCGAGCCCTCCTTGAACTGGCTGGATGTCTATGATGCCGGGGTCGGCGCGTTCGGGGTTGTGATGGTACCCGCGGTCCTCGCCGAGAGCGCCCCGTGCTGCGGCGACAATGGCACTGCCGCTGCGGTAGTTGAGCGCGAGCCGGATCGCCTCGCGGCCGATCAGCTTCGGCAGCTCGAGCAGGTAGCTCGGGTCCGCGCCCTGGTAGCCGAAGAGTGTCTGGTCGGGATCACCAACAGCGGTGATTTTCACGCCGGCCGACATGAGTTCCTGAACCAGGGCGTGTAGCACCGGCCCGAGGTCCTGATACTCGTCGATGACCACGTTGGGGAATCGGGCGACGAGCAGTTCGCCGGCGGTCTGGCTCTTACGCATGATTACCAGCGCCCACGAAGTCATGGCGTCGAAGTCGATGGCATTGGCCTGGCGCAACGCCTTCTCGTATCCGTGCACAGCTTTGATGTGCCCAGCTTGGTACCCGGCAACGCTCTGCTCCGCCGCGAGCAGACGCCGTATCTTCGCCAGAGTGTGTTGCTCGCGGTTGTATTCAGCGGGCAGCCCGGCGGCGACCATCGCATCGGTCCAGAGTCGGACGACCTCGGCCCGGCCAAGAACCCGCAGGTCGGCTAGCTGAGGAGCGCCAACGAGGTGGCCATAGGGGCGTAGTATGTGCTGCCGGCAAAAGGAGTGCACCGTCCGGCTGGCTAGCCGGCGATTCCCGACGTACCCCAGCCCCTTGAGCCTCGCGACGAGTTCCGTCGCGGCGGCATCGGTGTAGGTGATCGCGGCGACACCACGGTGTTCGCTGGTCACCGCCAGCAGGTATCCGACGCGGGCGACCAGGGTGCGGGTTTTCCCTGAGCCGGGGCCCGCGAGCACGACGAGACTGCCGTCCTGGAGTACGGCCCTGCGCTGGCGCGGGTGCAGCGCGCGCAACTCACGAACGAGCGCGGGCGTCAGCATGATCTCCGCGGTCGGACTCGTCACGCCTCATCCCAATCGTCATCGTCGTGGTCGTCCTCCTCGTCCTGCGTGTCGTCATCGTCGTCGATGGCGTCCTGGTACTCCTCGCAGGTCGGAAGCAGCGGCATTTCCTCCACCTGAGTACGTAGGTCGTTCAGGAGTGCTAGCAGCGGTCCGCAGCCTGGCACGTCGAGCAGGTCTGCCGTCGCCAACGCATCCTCCTCGTCGTAGTCCAGAAGCTCGATGACACGATCTCGTAGGTCGTCGATCTCCTGGACATGGGCAGCCAAGCGTTGGGCGAACCGGCCCTTGCCGACTTCTTCGACGTAGGACAGCAGCTTCTCGCCCGCGGCGGTACTCGGGCCGCCCTGCCCATCGACCACCGCATCGATGGCGGATTTGATGTTCTTTCGCTTTGTCGTGCCCGGAAAGAGGTCTTCGAATGCCGCGTATATCTCGTCTTTCAGCAGTGGCACTACATCGAGTTCCAGGGTGCGATGGCCGACGTAGATTCCTCGCTTTGCCGCCAACTCAACGAGGCGGGGGCGACCGGTGCGCTGATCGCCGTCCGGCAGCCTGCCCGGAGTGATCTTGCCGAGCTTTGCCTTGAAGGTGGGATAGATATCGACGGCGTGGTGTTCGAGCAGGTCGCGGACGCGTGAGAGTCCGAACTCCGCCTTGTCGATCTTGCTGGAGTCGGTCGTGTCACCGTCGGTGAGGACCACGACGGGCCGATTGAGCCCCTTGGTGCCAAGCAGACGGATGTACGGCATGAAGTCGGTGCCCTCGACCGAGGCGACAACGATGCCGTGGGCATCGAGGTTGAAGCCGGTCGAGTGAGCCAACGCCGGCAGGAGGTAGCTGTCGGCGGCCCCTTCAACGAGGATGATCCGGCGAGCGAAGAGGATCTCGGCCCGGGTTACGTTGAGATATCGCTCAAGGTCTCGGGTCTGAAGGTCGGTGAGTATGCCTGGTGGGACTATGTGGGCCTGGCTCGCGTCACCGATTCGGGCGATGAGGATAAAGCTATGCAGGGGTGAGACGGCCGCGATATGTGGGCTGTGCGTGGTCAGGATAAGGTCATCGAACTCGCTTAGCAGATGGGCGAAGACATGCCGCTGGAGCGTCGGATGCAGGTGCGCCTCCGGCTCCTCCACCGCGAGGATGGTGTCCTCCCCGCTGTCGGCCTCGCGACGTGCCTGCAGCTTCTCTAGCAGCAAAGCGATGTAGACAATGTTCGCCGCACCCGTCGATGTCCGATCGATGCCGCGAGTAGCATTCGCGTCAACGAACAGTCGGACGCTGCGAAGCAGATCCTCCTTGCGGCCAGCGAAGGCGAGGGACGGTTGCACGCCCAACTGAGGTCCGGCCATCTTAGTGAGGCGATCTAGCAGCAGGCGCTCAATCTCTCGAACGTTGGGGTCACGCCCTAACCTCTCGCGAGCGCGGCTCATCTCATCTAGGGCGCGGGCAAGGTTCTTTTCGGAGGGCGGCAGTTCGCGGAGCAGTTGCGTCAGGGGATTTCGGTCGCCTCGCTGTAGATCGCTTTCGGCGTCCCGCATCGCCTGCAGGACGGACAATGATGCGTATCGCTTCGCGGCGGGCATCGCGTTGTCCGGGTCGTCTGCCCCGTAGATCGTCCACAGGTAGTCGTCCGGTGTGAGTTCCCGCTCGAACGGCATTCCGAGCACAACACCGAGGGAGGTCTTCGGCTGAAACAGGTAGGTGAGCCTGGCCACCATGGAGTCGCCGTCGGCGCTGACGATCGCGCCCTCGAGCTCACTGCGCGCGTCCAGGTCATCGTCGAATCCGGCAAGCTCTACCTGAATGGTGACGGTGACACCTTGGGCCAGAGTGGAGCCGGAGCTGTGGACGTCGTCGGCCTGGAGCTGTCGGTAGCGATCGGCAAGGCCGGGGTCCAGAACGAGGCGGAGCGCGTAGAGCAGGTTGGTCTTGCCAGCGCCGTTCTCGCCGACGATGACAGCCGGCGTTGGAAAAGGATCTATCGCCAGGTCGGCGAAATTCCGGAAGCCACGTATCCGAAGACTTCTCAGATGCACAAGATCCTCCGTGGGCCGGGCGCACACTGCCGCTGAGCGTAGCGTGCGGCAGCGTCCAGGCTTGTTGCGCCAGCCCTGGCCGCAGTCGGTTGGCCTACACCGAAAGCGGGGCAAACGTAGGAAGGTATCGCCAACCGATCCTAGGTGCCGCGAGCGTAGGCGTAGTCGATGAGCGTCCGGCCGTAGGGTTCTGGCACCTGCGGCGTTAGTTCGGTGAGCGTGTTCAGGTCAGCGACCGATCCCGTCGAGCGGGCACGGTACGCGGCGGCGGCCGCCCGCATCGTGACGTCGTCCGGCTCGAGTTGCTCGCCGCGAGTGGCCAGCGCAGCGGCCTCGGCGAAGTCGCCTTCCTCGGCGGCCAGACCGGCCAGGTCGAGGTGCAGCGACCAGTTGGCCGGATCGAGCGCCAGGGCGCGCCGGAAGGCCGCGGCCGTCTCGGCACGGTTGCCGATATGGCGCGAGGTGCCCGCGCGGACGACCTCGGTAAACGGGACGCGCCGCACGGCGTGGGCCTGGTCGCACAAGGCGAACGACGCGTCGGTGCGGCCGCACACGCGCAGCAAGATTGCCATGCGGGCCATTGCGTCAGGGTCCGCATGCCGGTCGCAGACCGCCTCGATCGCCTGGAACCACGGGGCCAGGCACTCGCGGACGGCGTCGGCGTCGAGGTCGTGGTCGTAGTCGTGGATGCGCATCGTGGCCTCGGCGACGGCGGCCGGGGTCACGGCACCGAGGAATCACTCGTCGCCGATCCACGGTGCGGACGCCCACGGTACGTCCGGCTGGTAGCCGGTGACCGCGCCAAGCGACATCGCGGCCTCGTCCATGTCGCCGTCGACGAAGGACAGGTAGGCCCGGGCCAGCATCGGTCCCATCGTGTTCGCCGCCCCGACAACGGCCGTGACCTCGGCGGGCAGCTCGCGCCACAGGTGCTCCAGCGCCGAGTACGGCTCCGGGTCGCGCGGATCGGCGGCGACCGCTCGCGCGATGAAGCTCGTCGCCGCGGCGGGCGAGCCGCCGCAGTGGGCCATCACCTGGGCGAGGGCGAGCGCTCCTGTCATCGACAGGATCAACACGTTAGCGCCGGCCGGCGGCGCGGGCGACGAGGTTCGTACACCGCCAAAGGGCGGTGCAGGCCCAGGCCAGACGAACGCTGCGCAGCGCGGCTACGGCCAAAAGCCCGGCACTGTCGCGACGACTGCAGCCGCCGATGATCGGGTTCACTCATTTAGCCGCGATGATGGTGTCTTGCGAGCCTCAGTCCACCCGGGCAGTCGTCTTGCCGCTGCCGGAGTAGATACGAACGAGGACCGGGTTCGGTAGGAACGGCTCCAGGTCCAAGGTCGCAGGCCTTGGTGGCAACCCTTCACGGGCTTCGAGCGCCGGCTCAGGTCTCGATGTGGACGCCGGGCCAGCGTTCGGTGGAGCGATGGCGGGCGAGTCGTTGCCGGGATATCTCCGGGCTGACCCTGGTCGGGTTGCGCCGCCACACCCCGTCGAGCAGGTCGTCGAGGCCGTACGGCGCGCACACCGTGATCTGGTCGTCCGCGTCGAGGCGGACGGCCACGGCGGTGGCGTACTCGGGCCAGGTGGCGACCGCGTCAGCGATGGTGCGCAGCGGGGCCACCGGGCCGCCGCCGAACTTCGCCGGGTACCAGGTGTGCACAGCAGCCTGGTTCTTCGCCTCCCACGGCGGCTCCGGCCAGGCCGCCACCAGCCGCCGGGTGGCCCGGTCGTCGTTGTCGCGGCTCAGGTCCGCCGCATCGAGGAAGACGACGTCGACGTCCCGCACCGATGACGGGTCGAAACCGTCGCCGTACCGCTCGCTCCAGACCAGGTCGCGGATGGCGCCCGCGCCGATCCAGGCGTCCGGCAGCCCGGAGTCCCGAACGACGCCCAGCGCCCGCACCAGCCACGGGCTGCGCTCGACGAGGTCCCGCAGTTCGTCCTCCCGCATCGTCTCCCCCGGTTGCCTCTGTCGGATGCCTGCTCAGTCGAACAGCCGGCCTACGAGGGCACCTTGGCCGGACTGCAGGACGTGCGCGGCCCGTATCGGTATCCAGAAGCACTCGAACCGGGTGGGCTGCTGCTCGCCGTCGTGGTCTTCCTGGCTCGCCCATCGCTCGGGCGTCGGCCCGTGCAGCGCCAACTCGAAGACGTGCCGACGTTGGATCTCGAAGCGGAGCGGGCTGATGTCGTACTCGATCGCCCCCAGCTTGCGCACGACGGTGAAGCCGGTCAGTCCGGTCTCTTCGCGAGCCTCGCGCAGCGCCGCGTCCGCCGGGTCCTCACCGGGGCGGACGCTGCCGCCGGGCACACCTGGATGCCCACCTCCTCGTAGCTGAAGTCGGTGTGGCGGAAGACGAGCAAGTGACCTTCCCGCACGACGTAGCAGAGAACCTTGTTGGTGATCACCTTCTCGGGCACGGTGCCTTCCTCCACTCCCTTCCTCTGGTGCGTCTACCCGGAGTCTGGCAGGTGTGTATCGGGCAGGCCGAAGATGGCTTCCTGGGCCGCTCGGGCGAGGGTGGCCTGTGTGGTGGCGGGCAGTCCGAGCCTGTTCCAGTGGAAGATCACGTGCAAAGCGATTACTGCCCGCAGACCACGGGTAAGGGTGCCCCTTTCCCGTTGGCGGTGTAGAGCTGCGCCGGCGTGTGCGAATGCGGTGTGCCAGTCGCCGGTGGTGCGAGGTGCGCCGAGCAGCAGGCTTCGAACGTCTCCGGTGAACCTCTCCCACCTTGGGGCATCGGTGGTGGGTGACTGGTTGAGGTGTGCTGCGCGGTGCTCGACGACTTGGGCCCAGACGTCGCCTTGCTCGTTGAGGTCGAGCCGTGCTGCGCGCATGAGGGCGGTGCACAAGATCAGGGAGTGTTCGCGCCGGGTAGCGGGGCGCTGGTGGAGGTAGGTGAGCAGGTGGCGGCTGTCGTGGTGGAACAGCGTGTGGGCGGTGGTCATGGCGTCGTGGCCGCCGAACGCGTGGGTCTCGGGTTCGTAGATGTCACCGGCCCAGGTAACCCCTTCGGTGAGAAGCCGGCGGGACTGATCCCTGCTCTCCGGGCCTTCTGCGGGTAGGTAACGGATGCGCCAAGCGCCTTTGCGGATGAACCACCAAGAGGAGATCAGGCCGGCGGTCTCGGCGGCGGGAAGCACTCGGCTGAGGTGGGTGACCGCCTGTTTCTCGCGCTCCCGGGCGGTCTGGCCGGGGTAGCTGATGTTGACCTGGTGCCAGGGGGTGTGGTCCACGGATGGCTCTTTCAGGTGAGGAGGAGACAGGCGTCCCAGGTGGTGGCGACGGCGGTGACGAGGTCGGCGCCTGCCCTGCCATCGAGCAGCCCTTCGGGCTCGTTGGTGGTGGGGGCGGTCTGCAGGTGGAGATCTTCTACGGCAGCCAGGGGTATCAAGGTGAGGGCATCGGAAGCGACCCGGCGGGCGGTAGCCACCAGTCCGGCGGTGCCGTGACACAGGCTTCGGTCGGTGAGCCGTCGAAGTTGTTCGGGGTCGGTGACGCAGGTGGTGAAGGCGGTCTCGGCGAGGCGCTGCCGAGTGGTGTCGTGCAGGGCTTGTGCGGCGAGTTGCTGTGCGCGGGCTATGCCGGGGGTGCCGTAGCACCAGGACGGTCGCAGCGGGGTTCGCTGGGCCGGTGTTCCGCGGTGCAGGTCGGTGAGGGTGATGGTTTGCGGCCACCAGATTGTGCCGTCGGTGTGCTGCTGCCAGGCGTCCAGCCATCGGCTGATGCGGTTGATCGCCGTGGTGTGTCCGGCGACGGTGATGCCGTCGCGGAGGGTGAGGGCGAGCAGTGCCAGTGGGCCGGTGATGCCGTGCGCCATACCGAAGTTCGCGTGACCACCGGGGGGCGGCGGCTGGCGGCGTTCGGACCCGTTCCAGCACCACCAGCCGGGCAGTTCGTCGCGCGGTTCGGTGAGCCGGACGAGGTAGTCCAGGACATGGCGGAGCAGGTCGCGATCGCCGAGCCTGCGCAGGACGACGCCGAGCCCGGTCAGCCCGCGGATGAGGTCGTACTCGGCGTAGTGCGGCTGCTCGTGGCGGTCGATGCGGCGGTGGGCAGTGTCGAGTCGTCGTCGGGCCACCGTGGCGGTGCCGTCGGCGGTGACCGCTCGTGCCTGGGCGAGCCCTGGATGGTCGGTGATGGCGAGGACGAAGGCGAGTGCGGGAGCTCCGTAGAAGAGGCTGGCTCCGTAGCTGATGCTCACGCCACCGGCGGTGGCGTCGCGCAGTGCCTCGTACGCTGCGGGCCAGTTGCCGGTCTCCAGGTGCAGCAGGGCGATGCCGGCCGCGCCGTCGGCGAGGGACTGTCCCGTGGTCACGGCTTGAGCCTGGCGAGGGTGGTGCGGGCGATGGTGCGGGCCAGCCGCAGGCAGTGCCGTTCGGAGGCGGGGTCGACGCCGATCATGCGGGCGTGGTGCAGGTGCAGCAGGTCACCGAGCACCTCGTCGGGGTCAAGTCCGTCATCGGCGACCAAGGAGCGGTAGGCGACCAGCGCCGCCGCGAGTTGCTCGTCATGGACTGGACGCTGGGCGTGTTCGAGCTGGGCGGGGTCGAGGCGGGGGCCGGTCCGGCGGGCGACGTGGGTGGCGAGCCAGCGCGGCCCGTCGCCGGTGAAGCTGTCAGCGATAGCGATCATCCCGGCGGCGGTGGCGGCCTGTCGGTCGCCGGTGAGCCGGTGCAGGGCGGCGCGCGAGTCGGCGGCGAACACCCGCTCGGCGGCGGCTAGGGTCGCCGCGCCGCCGTGGCGGGTTTCGGGGCGGTACGGGTGCAGGCTGTAATCGTGGACGACGGCGTCATCGTGCAGGCGCTGCACCCAGCCGGCGAGATGGCGGGTGGTATCGGCGAGCCCGTCGGTGTCCGGAAGTGGGATGCGTAGCCGCAGGTGCGGCTCGGGGTGGGGATACCTCAGGAACCACCAGCCGGCTGGTAGGTGGCCGGCGGGGCGGCCGGCGAGGTCGGTCAAGATGTCATCGAGCCGACCGTGTAGGTGTGCCTCGATCCACCGTGACCGCCCTGGCCAGTGCTGAACAGTGGTGGCTGGTCGGGCTGGTCGGGCTGGTTGAGCGGCCGGCGCGGGGTGGGTGAGGGTGAGCAGGAGTTCGGCGGGGCGGTCGTCGATCCAGCCCGCTGGCCCTGGTGCCTCGGTGAGCACGGTGCGGGGATGCCGGTCGAGGTGGTCGCGTAGAACCGCCAGGTGGGCGTCCTCCTCGATGTCAAGGCGTAGGCGTATGTCGTCGTCGCCGACCAGGACCTGCTCCGGGATGTGCCGTTGGAGGCGGTGTCGTCGCCAGGCGTCACGCCACTGCGCCCATGCTGTCCCCTGAGCGGGAAGCGCGGTGTGGTCGACGATCCAGCGGGCGGGGTGCAAGATGGTGCGTCCCCGTCGCAGGCGGGGTAGGAACGGCAGGCCGCTGGCGTGTCCCCAGTCGAACCGGCTGCACGGTGCCGTCCAGGCGGTCCAGATCTCGGCCAGGAACCGCATCAGCGGCTGCTGCAGCGTGGGTAGCAGCACGCTGTTGAACAGCAGCGGTTCGACGGGCTGACCGGTGGCCGCCAATACGAGCCACAACCGGCGTCCGTCGCCGGTCACCGCCAGGTCTTCGATCGTGTACGGCGGTGCCGGGTGGAAGTCGCCGACAGGGAGGACGGGCAGCAGCTCGGGCGTGCGGGCTACTGCGGTGAGGCGGGTGTCAAGGGGTGGTCCGGACAGCTGCAGCGTGGTCGCGCTGGGCAGGGCGGTCGGCAGCTGCCGGTAGACCTGCTGGAATCCGGCGAGTTCGGAGGGGGTGAGCAGATGCAGGAACCGGGCGGCGGCGACCCCGGCGTGGCGGGACCCGCTGAGTACCGTCAGGGTGAACGCGCCGCGGTCCAGATCGCGCGGAGTGTGGGCCGCGAGGGCAGCCCGCAGTTCGGTGTGCGGGATCGGCGGCCGGTCGTCACTCCCGCGGAGCCGGTCGATCAGCGCGTCGTCGAGCACCACTTCGGTGCAGCCGTCGAGTGCGGCCTGCTGCGCGAGCTGTCCGAGCAGCCGGTCGCGGGCGGTGAACAGCGCTGGGGCGCGGCGGGTGGATCCCCTGTAGCCGGCCGGAAAGCCCAGCACGTTCAGCACATCACGGATGGGAACAGCCGCGCCTGGGCCCCATCGCTCGATGAACGCGTTGTGGTACTCGGCCCATCCGGGGGTAGGTGGTGGCGCTACCGCCACGAGGGTCGACGCGGCCCGCTCCGCCTCGTGCAGGACCGGCGGGGGCAGGGTCACGGCGATGTCGGCACGTAGATCGACGGCGGTCCGGCTGCCCGGCGTCGGAATGACGCAGTGGCGGGCGACCTGAGCGGCCAGGTCGGTGGCGGTCATGGGCGGGCGGAGAGCCGACAGCAGCACCCCGGTGTGAACCAGGTCGGCCAGCAGCCGCTCGGCGTCGGCGATGCCGGCAGGTACAGCGATCGTCTCGGCGAGGTCGGCGAACCTGACCGGGGACCGCGCCGCCTGGATCGCCGCCCGGATTGGGCTGGTCAGGCGGATCTCGACGTCCCACCGCCGATCGTCGCTGGCGTGGGCGCAGGGCAGCACCCACCTGTCGCCGCGCCGGTATCCCAATGAGTTCGTCACGACGGGGACGGTGCGCAGGGTGGCCAGGTCGTGTTCGGCCCGCGCGGTGTGTTCGGCGATGAATTGGCCGTCGGGGCGTGGGACCGCGCGATGGGCGTCGCCCAGGCGGACTGCCGCGCGAGCGCCGAACTGGACCGGGGCGACGCCGGCGAACGTGCCGAACGGGGTCGCACGGGTGGTCCAGCGCAGCAGGTACCGGACCGCTGACTGCACCAGGCGCCGCAGCCGCTGCTGAGGCACCGGCTCCCCGCTCAGCGTGCGTTGGATCTGGTCGGCCAACTGCGGTGCCGCGCCGGTGACGGCTGCCGCGAATCCGGGCAGCGTCCACGTGGTGTCCAGCCACTCTCGCCACTGATCCGGATGACCGTGGGCCATGTCGGGCCAAGGCGGCAGAACGAGACCCTTGGGGTAGGCGGCGATTCTGATCAGCGCCGCGCCAGATGCGGGAACCATGATGCACCACCGAATCGTCGGGCCCGGCGTGCGCGACGCCGGGCCCGATCGTGAGAGGAACGGATGGGTCAGTTGCCGCCGTCGCACTTGGTGGTGCAGGCGTTGGAGCCGGTGTTGCCGGAGCCGCACCCGTCGTCGGTGGCGGTGGCGTAGCCGCCCGCGGTGGGGCCGGCGTCGACCAGGCTGACGTCCAGGGCGAACTCCGAGGTGTCGGTGTCGTTCACGTGCTTTCCCTTCTATGCGGGGGTGAAGGTGAGGACGAAGCGGCTGTGCCGCTTGTCCAACACCGTCCCGGCCGGCAGGTCGCCGTCGGGAGTACCAGTGGGCAGGACGTGCAGCACCGGCGAAGGGCTGCCCGAATCCAGCCATGCGCGCATCTGTCCGACCATCCGACCGGCCGCCGACGCGGCGACGGGCCCGTGCGCAACGGCGCTCAGGTCGAACATGTTGTCGTCGTTCCAGCGCAGCGTCGAGCGGTAGCAGAACGCGCCGTTGTTGAGGGCGGCCGGTGTGCCGAAGCGCCACGCCGGGGCGACGACGCCGGAATCCACGGCCTCCTGCTGAGCCGTGAGAACAACGAAAAGCTGTCCCGCATCGGTGATGCGGGACGCCAGCCACAGGTCGAGGTCAGCCAGGACGGTACGAGGGGGCAGGCTCACCCCGGCCCATGCCTGCGTCTGCGGCTGCGCCAACAGCTCACCGACGGCGCGGCGATCGACCTGCTGGTCCTCGTCCAGCCGCAGGTGAACCCCGTCAGCGATGTCGACGTACCGCACCTGATGTGCCCCGGCGCCCTGCATCGACACGAACCCGCACAACCGCTGGCTGTGGCTGACCAGCCGATCGCCGGTCCGACGCATCGCCCATGAGCGGGTCATCCCGAACGTCCGTAGCGGCACGACGAGCGTTCCGTTCTTGGCGAGCTGCGCGGTCCAGGCCGGTGAGATGTCCCAGGCGCCGACCGTGACGATGATCAGGTCGTATGTGCGGCCCGGGTTGACCGGTTGCTCGGCGTCCGCGCACACCACGGCCACGTCGTCGTAACCGGCTGCGGTGAGGCAGGCGGTGGCCCGGTCAGTTACCTCACGATCGATGTCCACGGTCGTGACCGAGCCTGACGGGCCGACCAGCTCGCGCAGCAGCGCGGCGTTGTATCCGCCGGAACCGATCTCCAGGACGTGCCGACCGGCCAACCCGCCGTCGACGGCGTCGGCTGCCTGACCGAGCATCTCCGCGATGAGCCACGGCGCCGACACCGAACTGACCGCCTCGTCGCCGATCCGCTTGGTCACCACGGCCTGGTCGGCCCGGTACGCCTCCGTAAGCGCGGCATCCGGCGTGAACAGATGCCGTGGCACGGACCGTAGTGCCGCCTCCACCTCGGGCCGCATGACCAGCCCTTTCTCCATGTGATCAGCGACGAGCTGATCGACCATTGCGGCGTGGAGGTCCTCGCCGCTCGCCGTGTCGACACTCATTCGTGCTCTCCCTCTCCATCAGGACCTGCCGATCGGGTGGTCCGCCGTACCGCTCTTCTCGGGCCCAACAGAGCGTCAAGCCGCTGGACTCGCCAAGTCACACGGGTATCTCAAGTCGATGTGGTGCCGGTCGAAGGTCGCGTCCTGCTGGCGGTCATGGGTGCCCGGGTAAGCGCCCAATGCCCACGGCATGATCGTTCGTGCGGCGGGAAGGCCGGGGCGCAGCCGTTGTACCAAGATCGCGGCGCGGAGCGGACTCCTGCTGCACTGCAGCCTCCCGTGCTAAGTCGGTGGCGGATCTGACGAGCAGCCAACGGCACGTCTCCACAATCGCCCGGCGAATCGGTGGAGTGAATGCCGAGCATGCGGACGAAGCGGCTGTCCGCATGTGCGCCACCGGTGAGCGTCTCCCGTACCTACGCACCTCGGTGTTCGTGGTTGCGCCGCGCTGAACACCGAGTGACCCTATGTGCGCGATAGTCACGCTGATCATCGCCATAGTGGTGCGAACAGTCACGAGGAGGCGGTGCTATGGGCCAGACCCCGCGGATGCTCCAGCCGTCCCTGTCCGAGCGCCACTTCTTCGGTGCCGAGCTGCGTCGGCTGCGGGAGAGGGCCAACCTCTCCCAGGCGCGACTCGGCGCGATGATCCGCTTCAGCGCCGACCTGGTGCGTCGGATCGAGACAGCGGACCGTTTCCCATCCCGGGAATTTGTCGAGGCCTGCGACAGGGCGTTGGAAGCCGGAGGGGCCTTGACCCGCCTGCTACCTCTTCTCGAGGAAAGTCGCAACAGCGAGAACATGCGGGCAACTTCCCCGAGCGGTTCTGGCAACGCAGACACCCTGCTGCCCACCCAATTGAAGGAGAAGCCCGGGGTGGCGGGCATGGTCGTCCGTGTTCCCTTCCAGCCCGGTGTCCTCGATCGCGCCGCCCTTGACTGGCTAAACGCTGCGGCGGACCCCCGGCCGCCCGTGGTCGGACGACCCGGCTCGCCTGACCAGGTTGACGAAGAGGATCTTCATGCGGCGGAGACCGCTCTGGCGATGTTCCGGCAGTTGGACCACACCCACGGCGCCGGACGAGTCCACGCGCAGGTGCAGCGGTACGTCGAAGGCGAGCTGAACCGGCTGTTGGCGAACACTCCCACCTCCGAGGCTGTCGGCCGGCACCTGTACACGCTGGCGGCGGGATTCTTCGAGCTCTGCGGGTACCAGGCGGTCGACACCGGTGCCCATGGCCTCGCCCAGCGCCGCTACCTTCGCGCTCTACGTCTGACGGAAGCCGCCGACGACCGCCCGTACGGCAGCTACCTGCTCGCAGTGAACATCGGCCACCTCGCACTGCACTGCGGCCATCCCGAGCCGGCACGCAGGATGGCGCTGACGGCGGTGAGAGGAAGCGAGACCCAGGCGACGCCCGCCGTGGCAGCCGCGCTGCACGCGGTGGTGGCGCGCACGCACGCCCGCCTTGGACGCGAAGACGACTGCCTGACCCACCTCGACATCGCGGAAAGGCAACTGGCCCGTGCCAAGCCCGAGGACGAGCCGGCGTGGATCGGGTACTTCGACGCGGCGTACCTCGCCGACGAAATCGCCCACTGCTTCCACGACCTGGGCCGACCGCAGCACACCCAACGGCACCTGGGCGACGCCCTCACCGCCCTGAGCCCCACCCACGTCCGGCGACTCGCCATCGACACCGCGCTCCTGGCCTCGTCGCTGGCCGCCGCCGGCCGCATCGACGAAGCCTGCGCCACCGCACGCGAGGCAGTCGACCACGCCGCACGAACCACCTCACACCGCTGCCTGCAGCGCATCGTCGAGGTGCAGGCCGACCTCGAGCCCTACCGGTGCGAGCCGGAGGTCCGCGAGTTCGGCGAGTACGTGCGTCACCGACTACCGCTGGCGGCCGTGTAGCCCCCGTTAGTCGCTGGCCGCATCCGCCATCACCGAGCGGTAGTGACCCAGCTCCGCCTCCAGCGCCGCGCCCGCTCGACGGGACGACGCCACATAGTGGCCGACATCGGCAAGAAGCAACACCTCAGGTGCCATGCCGAGAGACGTCAACTCGTCGGCGAGTTCGCGGACATCCTCGACCACGGCCACCTCGTCGGCGATGCCATGAATGAGCAGCACCGGCCGTTGCACAGCAGCGGCACGGACCCGGCCGGCACCACCTCGCAGCCGCATCGCGTGCGCCCGCTGGAACCGGGGCACCGTCTGCACCCACCGGTCAGGATCCACGATCGCCGACACGGCCGTGGCAGCGGCGAACGGGCCGTCCTGGGCCACCGCGTGCAACGCGGTGTAGCCGCCGGCGCTGGCACCACGGATGAACACCTGCCCCGGCACCGCCCGTCCCGTCGACAGCAGGTGAACCGCCACCGCCGCGCAGTCGCCGACATCGTCCAGGCCCCACCGGCCGTACAGCGATTCCCGGAACGCGCGGCCGTACCCGGTGCTACCCAGGTAGTCGACATCAACAACGGCGAACCCGCGGCTGGTGAAGAACTGTGCCTGCCAGTCCAGGCGCAGCAGGCAGGACGCGGTCGGCCCGGGATGCGCCCGGACGATCACCGGCGCCCGCCAGTCCGCCGCCGAGCCCGTCGGCGGATACACCAGGGCAAGGACCTCCCGCCCACTAGCCACTCGGACGCGCAGCTCCGTTGGGGTCGATACTCGCGCGCGGTCGAGTGCGGCGTGCTCCGGCCTGGCAAGCACCTTCACCTGGGGTTCAGCGTCAGCCAGGTCTACGAGCGCGACCTGTGGAGCTACGGTCGGCGATGATCCGATCAACGCCACCGTCGTCCCTCGGAGGGCGAGGTACGGCTTGATCGACGTGTACGGCAGGTCGACCGGGCGGACAGTGCCGTCGGGCTCGATGACGACAAGGCGGTGTCGCGGCCCCTCCTGCACCACCAAGACAATCCGACCATCGTCGAGGAAGCCATACGACACGTAACCCAACTCCCACGGCTCCGCAGCGCACTCACCCGCGATCGGCGCCACCGCCTCCACCCTGTGGCCGTCCCAGCGGTAGAGGTTCCACCAGCCGCTGCGGTCCGAAACGAAGTACAACGCCCCGCCGGGTCCCCACCGCGGCTCCACCGCAGACTCCTCCGGACCGCCGGCCAGTCTCACTGCGCCGTCGACCTGATGACGCGGCGAGTAGGACGCCACCCATATCTCACACGCGTCCCAGGGCATGTCGCGCTCGCTCCACCTGGTCCAGGCCAACCAACCCGGACCCGGCCGAGGCGCACCAAGGAACCCCGGGGACGAGACGAGAGTTCGCACCGTCGGAGCACCGGTGAGCGACACCGCGACGAGTTCGTCACCCTGCTCCGACTCCCGCACAGCCAGCAACTCGCCGTCGCCGACCGTCAGGTCACCGAAGGATCCATGAGCGATCAATTCGAGTTGATCGTCGGAACGACGACTCCGGTAGAGGCCATCTCGGCCGACGCACCACAGCGTCCCCTTGGCAGCAGCGAAAGATCCACCCCCGTACGCGTGAAGGCCGCTGGCGACATCAAAGCCCGTCGGACTGACATCACGCTTGCCCTCGCCGGACCGCCATCGTGTCACCGCCGTGCCCCCGCCAGCGTCAGGGCGGGTCTCTAACCAATACAGGCCGTCATCACCGGTACGCAGCTGGTCATAGCCCACCGAGGCGCGGACGGCGTCGTCCACCGACACTTCAGCGATCCTGTTGCCCGGCCTCACGGGTCCTCCTCGAACAACTTGCACGCGGGCCGGACGACGGCGGGCTCGTCAACCGTCGCCGGGGAGGCGGCGCGGCCACCGGCAGGGCCAGGTCTTTCGGACCGGTGTGAGGGCCTAGACGTGGCCGACTCTACGTCCGAGCGCCTTGTCCCTGCCGCCGGATCACCCTGCAAACTGCCTCCGCCCGCTCGCTCTCCCGGGGGCGGGGGCAAAGTCGGTGCGGACAACAGCTCTCGTTCAGCATCATTCCTGATCATGCTCGGGTCTCGACAGGAGACCGTGTTGGTCGGCGAAGGAGCGAACAAGGTCTTCGAGTACGGCTTTGCCCTTGGCGGCGGTGGCGTGGGACGGCAGACCGATGACGCCGCTGGTGGTGTAGCCACTCATGCCCCGCGTGAGGAGGTGACGTCGATCGTCCGCTAGGTGGTCAGCATGCTGGAAGCCATCACGCACCACCTCGGGCGCGACGTGCAGAAGCAGCGAAACCTCGAGCTCACCAGCGTGCATGTCCTGGTGGGCTGTGCTGTGCAGGCCAGCGGCAACTCGAGCGTCGTCCCAGTCTGCTCGAGCGGGGAACAGAGTCATCCTCGGTCCGGCGACGTTGGCTTCCTGAACGACGTTGGCAAGCGCGTAGTTACCGCCGTGTCCGTTGATCACGGCGAGCTGATCGATTCCTGATTGACGCAGAGAGGCGGCGATATCAACGACCACGGCGGCGAGTGTGGTGGCGCTGATACTGACCGTTCCACGCCACGCCGCGTGCTCGTGGGAGCAGGAGATCGTCACGGGCGGCAGCAGAAAGAGGCCGTAGCGCTCGGCGACTGCCTTCGCGATCGCGCATGCCACGACGGTGTCCGTCAGCAGCGGCAGGTGGGCGCCGTGCTGTTCAAAACTCCCGACCGGGAGGACCGCGACGGACGCCGCTCGCTCGGACTCCTCAGTGCTCGTCGCCGTGGTGATCAGATCCACGGGCTAATGGTTGCACGCTTCGAGGGTCGCCTGCCGATAGGCGAGCACGAAGGCCGCCGCCTCGGGGACGGCTGTCTGCTGTCGAAGGGCCACCGCCGTCGGGTTCAACCAGCGCAGAGCCCGCGCGGAGGAGGTACCACTGGCCAAGGCCAGGGCGTTGGCGGCCTCGGTCGCCGCGCGCTCGACGTCGTTACAGTTGACGTAGGCGGTGGACAGGACCGATCGCCAAAGGGCCTCGTCGACGCGCCACTGATCTGGCCAATGGCGCAGGAGCTGCTCGTAGAGATCGGCTGCAGCCACCGGTTGGCCGAGGAGCAGACGGCATTGCGCTTCGTGGGCAGCCACGTACACCGGGTCGCAGTGGACGCCAACATCGACCGGCAACGCCGAGCCCCAGTCGGCGCGGCCGGCGATCCTGTGCGCCTGGTCGATGGTGGCTGCGCAGGCGTTCTGGTCACCTCCCATCGCGTAGGCCTGGGCCTGGCGGACCAGCAGTAGAGCGCGGATGCGGCCTGGTAACCGAACCTCGTCCAGCGCCCGCTGCGCCAAGGCAGCAGCATTACGCGGGTCGAAGCGCTCGAGGGCTCGTTGGCTCTGCCTCATCAGGACATAGCTGGCAAGCGCCGGCGCGTTCGCTTCGACGGCGTGCCGCTGGGCGCGTCGCAGCCAGGCGTCAGCCTCGGCGGCGTCGCCCTGCTCGTCGATCCAGCTGAGGAACTCCGCCCACAGCGCCTGCGCGATTAGTACGTCTCGGCGGTCGGCTGAACGGCTTCGCCGCCCGATGGCGGCTGCGACGCCAATCTGCGCATGGGCAGTGGACGCCATCCCGACATATCCGGTGCGGTTTCCGGCAACGGCCAGACTGGCGAGCTGCTCGTGCCACGAGCGGAGCAGGTCGGTCTTGTCGAGGTGATCGATGGAGGCCCGGAGTTGGCCCTCCGCACCCTCGGCCAAGCGGTAGCCGACACTGGTGAGGCGACGCGCACTCTCCAGGTCCGCCAGGAAGCGGACCAGCTCGCCACCTGTCTGCAGTGCGCCCTCACACGACTCGACGAAGCGGGCGGACGGCCAACGTTCGGCCTTCTCCACCTTGCCGATGAGGTCCCCACTGACGTGCACGAGCCTGCCTAGAGCACGCTGGGACAACCCGCGGCACTCTCGCCACTGCCGAAGCGCGGCACCGAATCCATGCAGCGCCGATCGATGCGGGCTCAGCTGTCGTGGAGTTTGCGCCACCGGTACTCCTGGTTGCCGTCTGTCCGTCGCTGCCGGATCCGGACAGGTCTGACCGTACGTGGTCGGACGCTACGCGGACAGTTGCATGCGGACAACACCGTATGTCCGCATCAGAGGTATCGACTCACCTAGCCCGGTGGGCAATTCTCGTTGCCGAGATACCCGTTCGCATGCTCCACGAAATCGTTTGTGACGGTTCAAGGTCGAAGAAGAATTTGCCTTCGCTGACGAGTGGGGTGCGAAATAGCGTGATTAACCAGGACCCAAAAGTCTTGAGGAGTCTGATGAGTTTCCAGAATGACCTCTCCAAATATGGTTATCGGCAGGAGTTGAGCCGTCAACTACGGTTCCGGGACCTGGTCGCGTACGGCCTGGTGTACATGGTGCCGATCGCACCGATGGCGATCTTCGGAAGCGTGTACGCCGGCTCCGGCGGGATGGTGGCCCTGGCGTACACGGTCGGCGTGGTCGCGCTGGTGTTCACCGCGTTCTCGTACGCGCAGATGGTCAAGGCGTTCCCCATGTCCGGCAGCGTCTACAACTACGCCGGCCGAGGCATCAGCGCGCCGGTCGGGTTCCTGGCCGGCTGGGTGATCCTGCTCGACTACGTCCTCGTACCGGGCCTGCTGTACCTGGTGGCGTCGGTGGCGATGCACTCCACCGTGCCGGCCGTGCCGGTGTGGCTGTGGCTGCTCGGGTTCGTCGCGGTCAACACGGTCGTCAACTCGGTGGGGATCCGGATGACCGCGATGGTGACCCGGGTGATGCTCGTCGGCGAGCTGATCGTCCTGGCGATCTTCCTCGCCGTCGCCGGTTGGGCCGTCGCAACGGGCAGGGGCCGGTTCAGCTGGGATGCGTTCTACAACGCCGACACCTTCACCTGGTCGCTCGTCGCGGGGGCGGTGTCGATCGCGGTCCTGTCCTTCCTCGGCTTCGACGGCATCTCCATGTTGGCTGAGGAGACCAAGGGTGGCTCCCGGCAGATCGGCCGGGCGATGGCAGCCGTGCTCGTCCTGGCGGGGGTGCTGTTCATCGCGCAGACGTGGCTGGCCGCGATGCTCGTCGCCGAGCCAGCCTCGCTGCTCAGTGACGGTGATCCGAACGGCACCGCCTTCTACGATGCCGCGCAGGTGGCTGGCGGAGGTTGGCTGGCAACGTTGTGCGCGATCGCGACCGCGATCGCGTGGGGCCTGCCGAACTCGATGGTCGCGCAGGTCGCCACGTCCCGGCTGCTGTACGCGATGGCCCGGGACCGGCAGCTTCCCGGCTTCCTGGCGAAGGTGTCGATCCGCCGCAACGTGCCCCTCAACGCCACCCTGCTCACCGGTGCTGTGTCTCTCGCCCTCGGCCTGTACATGGCGACCCGAGCGGACGGGATCACGCTGCTGTCGTCGCTGATCAACTTCGGGGCGATGGTCGCGTTCCTGGTCCTGCACGTCTCCGTCGTCGTGCACCACCTCATCCGCCAGCGCAGCCGCAACTGGTGGGCACACCTCGTCATGCCCGGTATCGGCTTCGCGATCCTCGCCTACGTGGTGGTCAACGCGAACATCGCCGCGCAGCGTCTCGGTCTGGCCTGGCTCGCCCTCGGCATGGTCGTACTCGCCGGCCTGTACCTGACCGGTCGCCGGCCCGCCCTGTCGGGTCTGGCGCCCGTGCAGCCGCAGGCCCGCCACGTCGAGCGGGTGTGACGACCATGGACGCGATCAGCTACCGGCCCGCCCGCGACGAGCTGGCCTACACCTTCGGTGGCCGAATGCCCGTAGCCCACATCCGCTCCGGTGACACCCTGCAGGTGCACACCGAGGACTGCTTCGGCGGCCTCGTCCGCGGCCCGGCGGACCTGCCCTCGCAGGTGTGCCGCATGCCCTACCTGAACCCCGTTTGCGGGCCGTTCTTCGTCGAGGACGCCGAGCCCGGCGACACCCTCGCCGTCCACCTCGCCTCGATCGTTCCGGCCCGCGACTGGGGAGTCTCCTCGACGTTCCCGCACTTCGGGGCACTGACCTCCACCTCGCATACGGCGACCCTGCAGCCGCCTCTCGAGGAGCGGGTGTGGGTATACGACATCGACCAGCAGGCCGGCACGGTCCGCTTCCACGCCACCGACAGCGACCACACGGTCGACCTGCCGCTGGCCCCGATGATCGGCACCATCGGCGTGGCCCCGGGCGGTTTCGAGGCGCGTTCGACCATCGTGCCCGACAGCCATGGCGGGAACCTCGACACACCGGAGCTGCGCGCCGGTACCACCCTGTACCTGGGGGTGAATGTGCACGGGGCGATGCTTGCCCTCGGCGACGGCCACGCCCGCCAGGGCGAGGGTGAGGCCTGTGGCGTCGGGGTGGAGATCGCCACGACCACCACCCTGATCATCGAGGTCATCAAGGGCGTCCCGACGGTGTGGCCCCGCCTGGAGACTGACGCGTCGATTATGTCAGTTGGCTGCGCCCGTCCCCTCGAAGACGCGTACCGGGTCGCGCACCGCGACATGGTCGGCTGGGTGGGTGACCTCACCGGCCTGGAGCAGCTCGACGCGTACCAGTTAATGTCGCAGGCGGGAAGGGCGCCGATCGGCAACGTCTGCGACCCGAACTACACGGTCCTCGCCGCCGTCGACAAGCTGCTGCTTCCGCAGCCGCAGGCCGCCTACGGCGGGGTGCACGCCCGCCTGCGGCAGCACGCCGGCGGCCCACGGTAGGGGACGGGATCCAGATGACCTCGTCCATCCCGCAGTTGCCGTTGCGGGACGAGTTGTTCCTGTTGGGCCACGACGACGACACCGGCCAGCCGCACATCCACCGCCAGGCCCTCGCCCTCGGCCTGGCTGGTGCGGTGCTGATCGACCTGTTCCTGGCCGGGCGGATCGCCCTCGACACCGACGACACCGGGCCGGGCGGGAAGCAGCGGCTGTGGCTGCACCTGGACCGGCCGGTCGGTGATCTGATCGCCGACACCGCCCTGGCCTCCATCCGCTACGCCCACCCGACCCCGCCGCTGCGGGGGTGGCTGCGCGGGTTTGCCGACGACCTGTACGACCGCACCCGCGCCGGCCTGCACGCCGGCGGGATCCTGCGCCACGACGTGCGCCGCCGCCTCGGCGGGCTCGCCCGCACCGACCGCTACCTGCCCGCGGACCTGAAGTGGCCGGTCGTCGCCCGCGCCCGGCTGCACTACATCGCCGCCGGCCGTGACCAGCCCGACAACCACACCGCCGCCCTCGGCGGCCTCGTTGCGACCCTCGGCCTGACCAACCACCTGTACCTCGCCGACGACATCGCCGCCCTCACTGTGCAGCTACGCACTATCGCCGCGCAGCACCACCGGCAGGTACGCGACATCATCGCCGCGGTCGACGCCGCTGTTGGTGACCTCGCCACCGCCGCCTACCGGTGAGTCCTCATCACCCCACCCGTTTCCGCTGCCCTTGGAGAGACACCTCATGCACGTCGTTCCACGTATCCGTGCCGCCCGGTGGGCGGACAAGGACCTGGTCGCCGCGCTGATCGCCGACGCCCTGCATGCCGGGCCGCTCGCCCAGTGGCTGGTGCCCGATCCGACCTGCCGGCGGGGGATCCTGGCCGACGTGGCCGTCATCTGGGTGGAACACGCCATGTTCTTCGGCGACATCCAGATCACCGACGACCTGAGCGCCGCCGCGATGGGGTTTCACCGCTACCGCAGCATCCCGCCACCGTCGAACTACCGCAGCCGACTGGCCGACGCCGCCGGCCCGCACGCGCGGCAGTTCGAACTCCTCGACCAACTACTCACCCCGGTCCGACCCACCGAACCGCACTACCACCTGGCAGTTCTCGCCATCCCTCCCGCCGCCCAGCGGCGTGGTGTCGGCACGGCGATGCTCACCCACCACGAGAACCGCCTCGACCGCATCGACATGCCCTCGTGGACCGAAACCATTCATGGCAGCCAGGACGTGTACCGCCGGTACGGCTACCTCCCGAGGCCCGCGCTCACCCTGCCCGACGGGCCGGTGATCGCCCCGATGCGCCGCAACCCTTACCCGAACCGCGGCTCCTGGCCCGTGAACACCACCAGGCCGGCGCCCGTCACCGCCCCGGCGCGCGCCCAGTCCGACACCCAAGGCTAGGCCCTGGGTTGCGGCGGCCAGGTCGCAGCTCGCACCGCATCTCTCTGTCGCCGCCCCGCGTCCGCCGCCCACGATCTGCGCTGGGCCCACATCGGGCGTTCAAGCCGGTCGCCCGCCCGTAGAGGGAGGGCAGCGGCGACCGACGTGGCCGGCGACGACAGCCCCCACTGTCGTCGCCGGCCACACCCTCCGCTCACATGCGCCGTCTGCGGGTCGTTACGAACTACACAAACCCGGCGCTGCTCCCACCGCCTGAACGCAACCATGAACCCTAGGAAGGAGTGCCGATGCCGACGCGGACGACAGTCCTCCCCGCGTGGACACCCGCCTTCGTCGCCGAGGTCGTCGCCGCGACTATCGAGCACGCTGCCGTCCACGGCCTGCACCAAGCGGCCCGGGACGTTGCCCGCAGCCACGGCCTGTCGCCGGCGACGGTTGAGGAATGGGTCTCGCGGGCCCGCGCCGTGCAGGCCGCGCCCGTGCCACCCGACCTCCTGGCCTGCCACACCTGCGCACGATCCATGATCCTCGTCCAACTGCCCGGCAGTGGCAGGGTCTATCTGTGCGCGCCGTCCTGCGGGCGCACACCGGTGTCGGCCGATGAGATCCGCGAAGCCGTCGCCGCGGTGGTCCTGCACCGCACCCCGCACCTCGTTCCAATCGGCAAGACGACTCAGGCCGCCTCTTACGCGCTCGGCCCGATCCAACGCGTCACCGTCGGCGCGACCGGCATAGACCTGCACATCACCTGGAGGGCCATCTCCCGGCAGATCACCGGCCCGATGATGGCCATGGCCCAGCGTCTGCACCTGGCCCAGCGCCACGCCGCCTACAACACGCCCGAGCGTGCCATAGACGTCCTGCACAGCGGGCTCCTGCACATCGACCCCAACAGCGGCAGGCTCGCCCTGGACACCGCGACCGCCCGCGCCGCCGCGCTCCTGGCCACCCTCACCCTCACCAGCGGCGACCCAGCCGCCGCGCTCCCCTGGGCCCAGTGGGGGCACCGCAGCCTGCGCCATCTTCTCCGCGACCCCACCAACCCGGAAGTCCGCGCCGCCCTACGCGTCCTGGCCGCTACCCACCGCGCCGCCGGGAACCTCACCGCCGCCGCCGACTGCTATAGCGACCTCATCCGCCACCACACCCAAGCCGACGGACCCTACGCACTACCGACCCTCGCCGCCCAAGCCACCCTCGCCGTCGTCCTGCACGAACACGGCCGCCAGGAACCGGCGCAGCAGCTCCTCGCCCGTACCATCGCCGATCACCGCCGGGTCCATCCCCACCACCCCGCCATCGCGCGCATGACTGCCGCCCTATACCGCATGCACACCACAGCTACCGGCCCGCCGGGTCACCCCACACGCATCGCAACGTCCGCCACGCCCGGCACCAGCTAGGCGCCCGCACCTGACCACCCACCACCGGGACAGCTTGTCTGGGCGCACTCGCGCCGAGCAACAACACCACCACCCGGAGACGGGATGACCGCTGTTCGGCCCGCAGCCAGCCCAGAACGGTCCGCGCCAGCGAGACCGCTTCGGTTCAGCTCCTCGAACGGCTCGGTGGTGGTGTCCCGCTTCAGCAGGCCCGGCTAGCTCAGGCCCTGTCGAAGGGGCATAGATCGCTGGCGCCATTCAGGCGTCCGCTGCCCGATTTCAGGGGCTGGCTGGAACGGCATCGTGGTTTCGGCGCGGCGCCGTGTACAGCACGGTGACGTAATTGTCGGTCGCCGTCGCGCCGGGTTGGCGGGCGACCACCTCGGCGACGCCGTCGAGGAACGCCTCCCGCTGGTCGGTGCTTAACTCGCGTACGTTCGGGAAGGTCCCCCACAGCCCCCGCGCGCCGTGCGGGGTCAGATGGTGCTCCCAGCGAATCATCTCGACCTGGACGGGGCCGAACCAGTCACCTGCCCGCAGTTCCGCCGTGCGCTCGGCGACCCGCAGCGGCGCTGGCACAACGGCGGGGCCGCGCCCCTGCCCAGGTAGCCATCGTCGGTACACCGCGTCCAGCTCCGTACGCCAGGGCGGGCTGCGGTCGGGGTCGCCGAAGACCGTCCACCACACCGCCAGCCCTCCGCCCGGCCGGACGAAGCGGGCCAGCCGTCGCACCGCCGCGCCCGCGTTCAGCCAGTGGAACGCGGTAGCGCAGACGGCCAGGTCGAAGGTGTCGTCCGGCAGCGGCACGGTGGCGAAGTCGCCCTCGATAACGGTCACGTCGCGGCCGGTCAGGTTCGTTCGCAGCCGGGCCGCCAGCCGCCCACCGAGTTCCACCGCCAGCACCGACGCGCCGGCGTCCACGAGGGGGCGGGTCACCTGCCCAGTTCCGGGTCCGATCTCCAGGACGCGCGCACCCGGTCGCAGTCCGCACTCGGCAAGCACCTCGTACACCCTTGGCGGGTATTCCGGCCGGGCCGCCTGGTAGTTGTCCGGGTTCTCGTCGAAGCTGCCCCGCCGGCTCAGCAACTGGTCGTCACCGCTCACGTCGCGAGCGTATTCGCTCGGGCGACCGGGGCCGGCCCGGCCGCACGCAGCCGTCCGCTGCCGCTTTGGCGAGAGTGGGTTTCACCCCGCCTTACGGCGTTTCTGGTTGATCTTCTTTGCGACGGCGTCGGCGGCGTCCTGGTGCAGTTGTTTGGTGACGCTTTGGTAGGTATCGCGGGTGAGAGTTGTGGTGGAGTGGCCGAGTTGCTCGGAGACGACCTTGATGTCGATGCCGGCATCGAGGGCGATGGTGGCGGCGCTGTGGCGCAGGTCGTGCAGCCGGATCGGGGGCAGCCCTGCTTTGCGGACGAGCTTGCGGAACCGTTGGGTGACGGCGTTGGGGTGCCACGGTTGCCCGTCGGGGCGGACGAAGAACAGGCCGGTGTCGGGCCATGCGTCGCTGGCGGCGAGTTGCCAGGCGGCACGGCGGGCCTTGTAGGCGGTGAGGACCTTGGTCGTGTCGGTGTCGAGGGCGACGTCGCGGTTCCCGGCTCTGCTCTTCGGCGGTTTCTGCACGGCGGTGTAGCCGTGGGTGGCGATCTGGTTGTTGATCGTGGTCTCGCGGCGGTGCAACCGCACCTCGCTGTCGCGCAGGCCGCACGCCTCACCCCGGCGGGGCCCGCGGTAGGCCATGTAGTGCCACATCGGGTAAAGGTCGGGGGCGTGTGCGGCTGCGTAGTCGAGGAACTGCACGACCTGGGAGTCGGTCCAGACCATCACCGGTCCGGGGACCTCGCCGGTGGTCTTCCACCGCCGTACGCGTTCGTCCTCCCACACGATCGGTAGGGGCCGGTCGGCGGGGACCTTGACCAGGGCGGCGGGGTTGGCGCCGACGATGAGTTCGTCGGCGAGGGCGTCGTTGATCGCCTTGCGCAGGCAGGCGCGGATGCGCTGGCGGGTGGTGGCACCGGTGGGTCGCACGCCGGTGACGGACGCGCGGACGGCGGGGTCGGTGCTCGCTTTCGCGGCGGCGATCTCGTCGTTGCGGCGCTCGATGGCGGCGAACATGGCGCGGATGTGGGTGGTGCGCAGCTTGTCCAGCGGGATGTCGCCCAGGTGTGGGATCAGGTGGACCCGCGCGATCGATTCGTAGCCGCGCTGCGTGTTCGCGTCGATCGTGAGGTGGGTCAGCCAGCCGGTGAGGTACTCGGCGACGGTGGGCATGTCGGCCAGCGTGCCGTCGCCGCGCAGCCGCTGGCGGATGCGGTCGGCCTCGGGCAGGGGACGTTTGGCGCGTACGGCGGTTTGCAGCAGGTCGGCGATCTCGGTGCGGCGGCGCCGGTCACCGGTGGCGAGGGCGAGCAGGTCGCGGGCGTGGTCGAGTTCGTCGGCGGCGGCACGGCGGGTGGGAAAGCTGGAGCGGCGTAGCTGTCGGCGCCCGCCGTCGGTGGTGGGTGGTAGTTCGAGCTGGTAGGCCCAGTGGCCGTGGTCGGAACTCCAGGCGCGGTTCGCGCGGCGTAGTTTCGGGCAGTCGTTTCCCAGTGGCTTGCCGGTGTCGGGGTGGCGGCAGCCGCAGCGCTTGAAGATGCTTCCGTCTGGCATCGGTGGTGGTGCTCCCGTTCGACTGGGTGGTGGGGCATCGGTTTGGTCGATCGACATCCACGCGTGACCGGCGGGCACGATCAAGTCGCGGTTCCAGGTCCGGTGGGTGGTCCATGCGCTGGGGCCGGTGAGGGGCGAAAGTCAGATGCGCCCTGCTGGGGAGTCTGGGATCCTGTCCGGTTCGCGTGAGATCGGGCATGGAGGACGGCCAGTGGTGGCGGCAGATGACGTGGCGAGGGGTCGGGCGCGACGCCCGGAGTTGCATGCGGCAGTGGCCCAGTTGATGGCGGCGGTGCTCGGCGACTTGGCCGCTCGCGACGGCGTGCCGGTGTTCGCGACCGTTCCCGACTTCGGCGAGTGGCACCGCCACGGGCAGGAGTCGTTCGTCGCGATCCGCCGCGGTGCCTGGCAGATGCCGGCCCGGGTCGCCGACTACCGGTTCTTGGACACCTTCGCCGAGATGGGGGCGGTGCGGGCCGTGGTGGCCGCCGATGAGGTGCTGCGCGAGCGGGTGGATTGCCTCGTCGGCGTGGAGTTCGCCCTCACGCTCCGGCAGTTGGGGTGGACGCTGGTGCAGCACGTCCTGGAACCCGTAGTTGCCGGCGCCCGGGGCTACCGGTTCGACCAGGGCGCCTTCGACGCCGCGTACAGCAGGTTGGAGGACGGTCTGCTGGCCACGCGGGCGCGGCTGGTCGAGGTGGTCCCGCTCAACGCCTTCACCCCCACCGCGGGCATCGAGGCGGTCACGTTGCCGGACGGCCTGGTGCTGCAGGCGATGAGCGACCGGCAGGTGAGCGCCGCGATCGGCTACCTCGCGGTGCCGATCGCCTTTTCGGTCGGCCCGAACTCGGTGACCGTGTCGCGGTTCCACCAGTGGGCCCTGACCCGCTGCACCTCGTACCCGGTGTGCTCGGCCATGGACGTACCCGCCCAACCGACGACGCCGGATTCAGGCGCGTTGGTCGAGCCAGCCAGCCGTCTCGTGGCTGCGCTTCGGCTGGTGTGCGGTGGGTCCGTCACCGCGACTCGGGCGATCCGCTGCCCACCGGACGACGACTTTCCCCAGGGTCTGGGGCCGACGGCGTCGTTGTCGGTGTTGCCCGCCTTTGACGAGGAGCGGCCGACGGTCCTTGGGCGAGAGCAGGTTGAGGCGGTGCGCGAGGTGTACGACCTCCTCGCCCATCCCGCGGTCCGGGAGAACCGGGGTCTGCAAACCGCGCTGCGCCGGCTGGTCCTGGCCGGGGCCGACCGGGTGCCGACCGACCGGCTTATCGACCTGATGGTCTGCGCCGAAGTGCTGTTCATCAAATTGCCGGGCCTGCCAGCGGATCCCCGCAAGCAGGACAAGATCGTTGACGGAGCGAACGCGCTCCTGGCGGACGACCCTGTCCTGCAGGCACCGCCGGAGCGGCTCGAGGCCCTCCTGCGTCTAGGATACCGGCTCCGCAACGACGAGATGCACGGCGACGACCCGAGCAGGCGGGAACTGCGCACCCTCACCGGCCAGCCGACAGATGGCCTGTCAGCGGTCGTGGATGACATCGAGCGGGTGTTGCGTCGCGCCCTGGTCCGGCTCCTCTCCGGTGTCGTCGAGCAGTAGTCGGCGGCTGCACCGGCACGACATAGGGAGCCGCGCACTGGGCGTCCTACCCGTGGCGGGGTCACGGCGGAGGGCTGCAGCCCTTGGTGTCCCTGGCCCCGCCCGAATACCCGCCGCCCTCGTCGGCACCCGCCCCGCCGGTGTCACCAGATGTCGGTACCGGCGGGAAATCGAGGTGCAGTTTCCGCACGATCGGGGCGGTCGGCACGCGGTAGTACGCGCCGGCTCGGAACAGTGGCACCGGGAAGGCGTCGCGGGCGGCCAGCTTGTAGGCCGCCGAGCGGGAGATGCCGAGGATGGCGGCGGCGGTGGCGAGGTCCGTGGTCGCCCCGAGCGCCAGGATCCGCTCGGTGGTCCAGGTACAAGTTGCGTCGTCGCTGTCGGGGTTGGCGGCGGGGGCGAGGTTGCGGGTTCGTCGTGCTGATCGCATGGGCTTGACTCCTATTTCTCGGACCACCAGCCGCAGCGGTAGGTGGGTTCCTGGGTTTCAGACGAGGGCTGCCCCTCCGCAGGCGGCACCGCCATCGCGTCGGACTGGCGGTGCCGCCTGCGGAGCGAGGCCGCGGAGGCACGGAGCACGCCGATGCCGGTTAGCGGGAACTCACTGGCACCCTGGCCTCAGCCGGCGCGCCATCACTGGCCACGTCGGTAGGCCAAGGGATCTTCTCCCGCTACCACGTGTGTGGGCACAGCAGCAGCCGCAGGGCGGCGGCGGCCTGTTGGGGCACGACCCCGTTGCCGAGGACCCGCAGCGCAAGCGTGCGCGGCAGCCCCAGGTCGGCGTCGGTGACATGGCCTGGGCCGAGGCCCATGAGCCACTCCACGAACGGCGGCGCGAGGACGGGTTTGCCGTGCCGGCCGATCTGCGTGGGGTGCGGTGCGGGCCGGCCGAGCAGCCGCTCCCAGCGGGCGACCGCGTCGGCGTAGCCGCCCCACCGCTGCTCGTCGGGCCGCCCGAGCCCGGCGATGGTGGTGCGCAGATCCGCACCGCCGTCGCCGTGCCGCCCGGGACCGCGCCCGTCGGACGCGCGCGGGGTGGGCAGGGTACGGGCCGGGACCCGCACCGCCGCGGACGGCAGGGTCAGGTCGCCGTGCGAACCGCGCTGCCCTGGGCAGCCTTTCTCGCCGTCGGTGGCCCGCGGGGTGGGCAGCAGCACCTGCGACAGCGGGGGCCGGAACCCGGCCCCCGCGCGTCGCCCGGGCGTCCCGGTGTCGCTCGCCCTGGGGGTGGGCAGCAGCCGCGCGACATCCTGCCGCTTATGCCCCTGCTCACCGGTACGAGCGGTGCGCCCCGCGGTGGAGGTGGATAGGAGGCCGTGGGTGGAGCCTGACGGTTCGATGAGGTCGGGCAGCCCGCGCTGGTGGCCGGGGCCTTTGCCGTCACGGGCGCACGGTGTCGGCAGCGTCCGCACCCCCTCCGAGTCGTCCGGCAGGCGCGGCCAACAGGAACAGCCTGTCCCGGCGGTGGGCGGCGCCGATGTCGGACGCCCGTAGGCACGTCCACCTCGTGTCGTACCCGATCGCGGCCAGGTCGGCTTCGACAACGTCGAAACCTCGCCGCAGGAGCGCGGCGACGTTCTCCACGAACACGAGCGGCGGTCGAAGCACGCGAACGGCGTCGGCAACGGCACTCCACAGGCTGGAGTGCTCTCCGGTGATGCCGGCGCGTTTGCCGGCGTTGGATATGTCCTGACACGGGAACCCGGCGGTGAGGACGTCGACGGGTGCGATGCGGGTCCAGTCGACGGCGCGGATGTCACCGAGGTTGGGGATGCCGGGCCAGTGGTGGGCGCAGACGGTGGCGGCGTGCCGGTCGGTTTCGGCGTACCAGGTGAGCCGGCCGCCGAGCACCAGCTCGACGGCCATGTCGAGACCGCCGTAGCCGGTGCACAGCGATCCGATGCGCGGTGCGGGTCGATGGTCAATCACGCACCTCCCCGGCGTCGAGCGTCGGAGTCTCACCGCGCGCGGCCAACCGCAGAAGGCAGCAGCTGTGCACTCCCGCCGCGCGGCTCGGGTGGCGGTGGGCATGCGCACTCACGCGACCACCCCTCCCCCGAGGGAGTCCCCCAGGCTTCCTGAACCCGAGTCGGTCTGGCTCTTGATGAACACGAGGACGTCCTCGTGGGCGATCAGGTGCATGGGGGTGCCGGCGGCCCGCGCCTTACGGACCGCCTGCAATTGGAAGAACGACGGCCGGGCGACGAGCCCGCCGTCGCGGACGGCGGCGAGCAGCGCCACGCACCGGTCGACGGGGGTGAGGCCCGCCCGGATGCCGGCGCCGATGACCGCGCTGGGTAGGTCGACGAGTTCGCCGTGCTTGCGCCACGGTCGGGCGGTCACCACGACGACCCCACCAGGCTTGAGGAGGGTGTGGCAGCCGGCGAGGATCTGGGCGAACCCGTCGGCGAGGCCGGTGAGGTCCCGGTAGGCGAGGTTCCCGCGGTCGGTGCCGTCGTTGTAGGCGTTGTCGAACTTGGCCACGCCGTCGGCGCCGGGCCGGACAAGGCCGTGCACGGTCGGCCCGTACGGCGGCGAGGTCACCACCAGCGAGACCTGCCCGGTCAGGGCCGCCGGCACCAACGACAGGATGCTGGTGGCGTCGCCGCGGATCACACCGGCCCGGCCGGTCGCACCCTGGGTGTGGGCGTGCTTGATGTTGGCGTCGGCGATGTCGGACCAGCGCGACTCGTACTCCACCCCGATCGCGTCCCGGCCGGCGTGGATCGCCTCGACCAGCGTGGTGCCGATCCCACACATCGGGTCCAGCACCAAGTCTCCGGGTGTGGTGTAGGCGGCGACGGCGTGCGCGGCGATCGCCGGGAGCATCCGCGCCGGGTGCTGCACCGACTCACGGACGTACCGGCCGCGGCGCTGGACTGGTCCGGTGGCCTGCGCGGTCGCCCACACCGACAGGCCCTCCGGGCCGGGAGCAGCCCGATGCCGTCCGACGGAGTGGGTGCTCGTGGCGGCAGTCGTCGTGTTCTGCTTGTCGGGCTCGTTGGCGGTGGTGTGCGCGCGGTGCTTAGCCACGGCGACCACCGCTCTCACGCCCATCGGCCCGGCGCGGGGCCGGGCGCTGGGTCTGGCTGAACACCATCAGGTCCGCGTGGACCCGCAGGTGCACCACCCGCCACCGGTCGCTCACGGCGGTGGTGAGGGCGAGCAGTTCCTCGTCGGTGACGTGGTAGACGAACGCGTCCCCGTCGGTGTCGGCGGTGACCGCGACAAGGTGCTGCAGGTAGCCCAGCCCGACGCCAGCGGCGGCCTGGACCACGCCGGAGAAGTCCTCCGGGCCGGCGGTGGTGCCGGCCGGGACGGTGACGACGAGGATCAGGCAGCCGCCCGGCTGCAGCAGCTGGGCGCAGGCGGCCAGCAGCCACGCCAACCGGACCCGGTTGGTAGCGGCGTTGAGGTCGAGGGGCCAGCAGGCGACCACGAGACTGGTTGCCTGCTGCAGGGAGCCGCCGGACGGCAGGCCGGCGCCCGTGTCGGCCGGTGGGTGCAGGTCCGGGTCGGTGAGGTCGTCCCCGAACCAGGCGCCCATCTCCGGCAGGTCCTCCTCCTCGTCCGCGTCGCCGGTGATCCCGCTGGCGAGCGGGATGGGAGTGGCCGGGCCGATGATCAGGCTGGACGCGTCGGTGAACCACGCCGGGTGGTGCCGGCGGGCCCCGGCCGCACAGGCGGAGGTGAGGGCGTGGTCGGTGGTGAGGTCGACGACCGCCTCACCGGGGCGGCTGTAGGCGGCGATGAGGCGGTCGGCGAGGCGGGTGCCGATGCTGCGTCCGGCGTCGCCCGGGGTCCGGGCGGTGCGCCAGACGGTGAGCGGTACCGGCGGGTCGCCGGCGACCAGGTCGGTCGGGGTCGGATCGACATCGGCGTCAGGGCCGGTGTCGACGGTGGGATCGGGATGCGGGTTGTGGTGCTGCGGCGTGTGCTCGCTCATGTGGTGTCGGCTCCGCGCCGCGCCGTGCTGCGCTGACACCCTCAAACCGGTGTTTGTCAGCTGTGGCGAACACCTGCCGATCTCACGGTGATCTCACCGATGTCTGACAGCGGGTGCGTGTCCGCGTGGCTCGTCGTAGCCATCCGGGATGCCCTCGCAGACTGTCTTTCGCGATTGACCTGCATGTTCTCCGTTAGGGCTCGGGCCGCTGGGTTCGTCAATCAGCCGGCCCACTACGGATCAACTGCTCGACGCCCTCCTTGGTGGATAAACCCTTGCATTAAAGAGGGGCGACTGGTTCTATAGTCTTTGCGCCAAGCAGGCATCGGCCGCTAGGAGGTCTAAGTTGTTGCGTATCAAGCTGAGTCAGCGCACGTACGTGGGGGACGAGCAGGGCTCGCACCCGTTCCTGCCCCGTCAGCACGCTGGATGGGATCCGACCATGTCGGAGAAGGAAATCTACGACGCCGCCCGCGGTTGGTGGCGGCTCAATCAGCGCGCCGAACAGGAGCGCTACGCCGTCGTCGTAGCCGGCGGGCAGAGCGTGATGGCCATCCGGATCGCAGAGTGGCGGCAGGAGGGTGACCGGCGCGCGTTCGCTGGCGACATCCTTCAGTCCGGCGACCCCGTGCATGACAAGTTCGTGGGCAAGCCGGACCCGGCGGAGTCCACCAGCCGGTTCCCGGTGCTGTATCTGGCCGACCCGGTTGACATGGCCACCTGCCGCTGCGGTTGCGGCTCGACCGTCGCCCGCGGCGAGTGGGTGCAGGGCCACGACCAGCGGGCGATCCATGACCGCATCCGCGCCGACTTCGGCGGGTCGGTTAGCAAGTTCATTGACTGGTATGACGCCAACGGCCCTTTCGCCGCTGACGAGTGACCATTCGGGGCCCGGCCGCAGCGGGCCGGGCCCGTCCTTCGTTCCGGAAGTCGGAGTAACTCCTGTGCCCCCGTCTCAGCGACGGTGCCCTACGACAGTGACGCTGAGCTGGGCCCGAGCAAGTTGAATGAGGCGGGAAGGTCGCGGCCGTCGCATCCAAGTTGCCGTTGTCGGGGCAGCTCGGCGACTGAGACTTTTCGCTTGATGTCAGCGTTCGGTTGTCACCTCGGTGTCCGTAGCACTGCTCAACTCAAACAGGCTCGAGCGCGATGAGGGCGATGGCCTGCCGTTCTGGTGGCGGCGCAGGCGGAATGGTCCGCCCTGGTGGTGTCTAACGTGGCGAGCGTGGAGTAGAACCGTTGGTCATGACCAATCCCGTTCCGATGGCAGTCCCTCCGCCACGCGCACCGGTACTCGACCTTGAGGCCTTCGGGCTTCCCCGAGTCTTCAAACCCCGTTGCGACGTCGCTCCGGTCGGCACCCGCACCTGGCGGGCGGAGCCGTGATGAACAGGAAGGCCGCAAGCAGGAGGATTGAGCAGCTGCTCCGCGATCACCGCGGTACCCCCAAGGAGATCCTGACCGACCCCGACTATCCGCCCCATGACCCCCACAACATCCCTGGGGTCTATTTCATCGTTGAGTATCGCGACAGGCTCGACGGCGGGAACCCCGACCGGGTCAAGATCGGTCAAGGCAACGACCCTCGTCTCAGACTCGCTAACCTCCAGACCGGCAACTCGGCCAGACTGCACTTGGCGCACGTCATCTACGAGCCCGACCGGGATCGGCGCCATGCCGCTGAAACCGACCTGCAGCACCGCTTCCGTCACCTTCGCGTCGGCGTCGGCCGCGAGTGGTTCCTGTGGGCTGACGAGCTGAGCGACTTCGTCAGCACCTCATGTAGAGAGCAATGCTGGAAGTGAAGTTGTGGCAGGCCGGCTGCTGGCAGGCTCAGGTGCCCGCGATCAACTGAGGTCTGTCAGACACCCAGGGTCACGACCACCTCGACCCTGACAGCGGCATGCGCCGATGACAGGGGATGCTGACCGACATTGTCAGACCGCTGTCTGGCTTTTCGGACGGCAGCGGTGTCACCGAGGACACAGGCTCCGGGTCTGTCATTCGGACAGCGGATTGTCAGATCGTCTCGGCCCGCCGGGCGGACGCTGTCAGCCGACGCGGCGGCGCCTGGTGGACGCCGACAGTCGGTGGGGCGTCCAGCCGGTCGTGGTCTGACACCGTTGCGTCGTGAGGCGTTGTCAGGCGCTGTGAGACCGGCCGGGACGCGTCGTCAGGCCCGCGCGGCGGTGCCGCGTCCTCACCAGCCGGCCGCCGCCGCGGATCGTGTCCGCCGTCTCCGGTCGTGTTAGCGCGCAGGTCAACGTGGCTTTGTCAGAACGATGACGCTCGTCGACGTCGATCGTCAACGAGCGGTGGTCGGGGGCGGCTGACGGGCGTCGACCCGGTGTCCACGCCTGCCAGCCTGCGCTGTCAGGGGTCTGTGAGACCGGGGTGGCGCAATGGCGGTCATGCGCGCCGGCTGCACAGCTCCGGCCCGTCATCGACATTCGTCTCTGACATGGGAGTTCGTGACATGACCGTCTCCGCCAAGGACTGGCCCGACTCGCCGCTGGACGCCGTGGACACGGCGTTCGGCGACCTGACCTGCGACCCCAACCCGTTGTCACTGGACCTCGACCCGCTTGTCGGCCAGCTCGGCGATGACAGCGATCTGCCCGGCGGTGTCATTGCCCTGCCGGCGTTGCGGCAGTGGCTGCTGGAGCACCCACGCGCCTACACGGTGCGTGACGTCGTGTGGCGGGAACTGGTCCGCCGCGCCCGTCTCGACGGGCCCGCCTGGGTCATCGCCGCAGTCGCCCTGGCGATGCCGGCGCTGCGCCGCTACGCCGGCCGGCTGCACACCGGTTGGGCCGGTGACGCCCACGACCTGGACGCCGAGATCCTCACCGGTTTCCTGGGCGCCCTGCGTGACCGGGTCGACCTGGCCAAGCCGGCGCCGTACGCGGCGTTGTGCATGGCCGCGTGGCGGGCCGGCCACGAGCTGCGGCAACGGGACGGTGCCGAGGCCGTGCCGGTGGACGACCTAGAACACGTCACCGGCCCTCGCACCCCGAAGCGGCCCTACGGCCATCCGGACCTCCTCGTCCGGCGGGCCGTCGAGTTGGGCATCGTTGACGAGTGCGATGAGCAGCCGTATATCGACGTGCGGCTGGGCCGGCGGGCCATCGAACCCATCGCCGCCGGCCTCGGCCTAGAGGTCGACACACTGCGGCGACGTGTCGAGCGCATCGACGTCCGCATCGCCGACGCGCTGGCCGCCGGGATGCTCACCGAGGCGACCTCACCCCGGGCGCGGGAAGACCTCGCCGCCGCGGCCGAGCGACGGCAGCACATCCGGGCCGCGCGCGGTGGCAGCGCGCGGCATCCCGCGGCGCAGGTGACGTTGACGGCCGCCTGACCGCCGATCATTCCGCAGGTTCTCCGGTGGCGGGCCCGACCAGATGGTCGGGCCCGCCAGCGCGTGCGACGAACGCGCCACTTCTCACCGCTGCTACCGCCCGCCACCCTGGTACGGGGAGACCCGCCGTGGCCGTTGCCAAGCGGGCCTGACGGATCTCTCACGGATCTGACAGCGGCCCCGGCGGGGTGTTGATTCGGCGGCTGTGAGATTCCGAGGCCGACGCCGACGGCGAGGTCCGCCACCAGCGGCGTGCTCGTCGGAAAGGCCGCTGACCAGGGCTGTCAGAGGTTTGTGAGGTCGTGTCGGAGCGCTGTGGGATCGGCAGGTGTTCGCCACGGCTCACAAACGCCGGTTTGAGGGTGCGGAACTCCTCCGGCGCCACCACGGTGTCACGCGGGGGTTGGTTCCGCCCGCCGCCGGGCCGGGAGGCCTGGTCGGCACGGGATCGGGTGCCTCGGGTGCCGCGCCACGTTGATGCGCTGACACCTCATCGATAATCGCCAACCCGAACGGGAGGACGACCTCCTCCCGAGGTTCACCCCGGTCCCGGCCGACGTGTGTCTTCCGAGCCTGGCGGCGGCTCTCCGCCCACCGTTTCGACGAATCGCCCCGGCTGCGAGCCGGGGCGGGAGGTGCAGCCATCATGATCCGCCCGCTGTTGGCACGTTCACGTGCCCTGACCATCGCCCTCTCCCACGCACTGATGACGACCCACGCGCTTCGCCTCGTCGCCCGGGTTGCCGCGCCCGCCGCGGCGGCGGCTGTGGTGACGCTGGCCGTGCCGGCCGTCGCTTACGCCGACGCCGGCGGCCCGGTCGTCCTGGCCGCCAACGACCTGCCCACCGTCATCGCCAACCTGCAGACCTGGGTGATGGGCATCCTGGCCGCCGTCGCCACCCTGTTCCTGGTCCTGGCCGGGGTGTACTGGGCCACCGCCGGCGGGGATCCGGCCCAGGTCGACAAGGCCAAGGGCGCACTGAAGAACGCCCTGATCGGCTACGGCCTGGCAGTGCTCGCGCCCATTCTGCTGGAGGTCGTCCAGGGAATCGTCGGAGGCTGACGATGGCCTGGGCGCTCAACCAGATCCTCGACTGGTTCGCCGGCCTGCTGCTGGACTGTCTGAACGGGCTCATCACCGCGATCACCCACGCGCTGCTGATCACCCCGGACGTGACCAGCCTGCCGCAGGTGCAGGCGCTGACCGGGCGGTCGATCTGGGTCGTCGACACAGTATTCGTCCTGGTGTTCGTCGCCGCCGGTGTCCTGACCATGGTCGCCGGCGGCGACGAACGCGCCCGCTACACCGCCAAGGACCTGTTGCCGCGGTGCGTCGTCGGGTTCGTCACCGCCCACTTCTCCCAACTGATCGCCGGCACGCTCATCGAGTACGCCAACGCGTTCACCGCCGCACTGACCGCGCAGGACTTCAACGGCGACGGGGCGCTGAACGCCGTCAGGACCCATCTGATGGCCGCGCGTGACCAGACCGCCGGTCTGCTGTTCGTCGTCTGCCTGGCGATCATCGTCTTCCTGCTCGCCGCCACCGCCTGCAGTGTGATCGTCCGCTTCGCGGTCGCGCTGGTGCTCACCGCGGTCGCGCCGATCGCCCTAGCCTGCCACGCCCTGCCGCAGACCGACGGCGTGGCCCGCATGTGGTGGCGGTCGTACGTCGCCATGCTGGCCATCCCGGTGGTGCAGGCGTTCGTACTGTTCGCCGGCCAGTGGATGCTGCTGGACACCAGCAGCATGCTGCCGCTGCTGGGCCTGCCGGTCGAACCGGGTGGGGTGCTCAACCTGTTCGTGGTGATGGTCCTGCTGTGGACCACGCTCAAGGTGCCGGGGCTGATGCGCCGCTACGCCACCAGCGGCGGAGGCGGGCGTGGCGGCAACGTGCTCGGCGCGGTCGTACGGGTCGTCGTGGTGCAGCAGCTCACCCGCGGGCTGCGCATCCCGGGCCTTGGGGCGGTGCGACGATGAGCCGCGACCGGCGCGACGAACAGGCCGTCACCGCCCGCATGCCCGCCGACGTGGACGCGCCGGACAAGGTGCTCTACGGGCTGACGTTCCGGCAACTCGCGATCTTGGCAGTGGCCGCCGTCGTCTTCTACGGCGGCTGGAAGGCCCTGCACACCGTCGTGCCCGCACCGGTGCTGCTCGGCGTGGCCGTCGTTCTCGGCGGCCTGGTGTTCGGCCTCGCTGTCGGCCGCCGTGACGGACTGCCCATGGACGTGTGGCTGGCCTCCGCGGTGCGCCACTCCCGGGCACCACGCGCGTTGTCCGCCACCGACACCACCGCCAAGACACCCGACTGGGTGCAGGCCCCGGCGTCGAAGGTGATGCTGCCGGCGCCACTGAAGTTGCCCGCCGACGCCATCGACGAACACGGCGAGATCAGCCTCGGAGCGGTGAGGGCGGCGATGGTCGCGGCGACCAGCGTCAACCTGGCGCTACGCACGGCCGACGAGCAAGCCGCATTGGTCGACACCTTCGGGCGGTGGCTCAACAGCCTGTCGACGCCGACGCAGATCGTGGTGTCGGCGCAGCCGGTCGACCTGCACTCCGCCGCCCGCACCGTCGCCCGGGCGGCGGACGGGATGCCGCACCCGGCTCTCGCGGACGCGGCGGCCGACCACGCCCGTTTCCTCGACGATCTCGCGCAGCGGCGGGATCCGCTGCGCCGGCAGGTCCTCATCGTCACTCGGGCCAGCTCGGGCGAGCGTGGCGAGCACGCCGCCCGGCGTCGCGCCGACCAGACGGTCCGGTCGCTGTCCGGGCTGGGCGTCACCACCCGCGCCTTGGACGGCCACGCGACGACCGCTGCCCTGGCCGCCGCGGCCGACCCCTACCGGCCGCCTCGCCCCGGCGGCCTCGCCGCCCCCGACACCACCATCACCGCGCCTCCGGCGAGGAGGCCACGCACCAGGAGGACATCGTGATCACCGTCAAGCGCCGACGCACCCCGAACGACGACAGCACCAGCCCGCCATCCGCAGGACTCGCGGCGACGGTAGCTCCGGCCTCGGTGGAGGTGACGCCGCGGTTCCTGCGGGTCGGGGACGGCTATGCGGCCACCCTGGTGGTGACCGGTTACCCGGCTGAGGTCGGGCCGGCGTGGCTGGAGCCGCTGCTGTCCTGGCCCGGCCGGCTGGACCTCGCGTTGCACATCGACCCGATCCCCGCGCCGGTGGCGGCGTCGCGGCTGCGCAACCAGCGGGCCCGTTTCGAGTCGTCCCGGCGGGCGGACGAACAGAAGGGAAAGCTGACCGACCCGTACGTGGAGGCCGCCGCCGACGACGCCGCCGACCTCGCCGAACGCCTCGCCCGCGGGGCGGCGAAACTGTTCCGCGTCGGCCTCTACCTCACCGTGCACGCCCGCACCGAAGCCGAGCTCCTCGAGGCGTGTGCGCAGGTGAAGGCCGCCGCCGCGTCCACCCTGATCGAGGTGCAGCCCGCGACGTGGCGGCACCTGCCCGGCTGGACCACCACCCTGCCGCTTGCCACCGACAGCCTGCAGATGCGCAGGACCATGGACACCCAGGCATTGGCCGCCGCGTTCCCTCTCGCGTCGGCGGACCTGCCCGCGCCGCTGCCCGGCGACCCGGCCACCACCGGCGGGGTGTTGTACGGGGTCAACCCGGACTCCCAGGGCATCGTCTGGTGGGACCGGTGGGCGCAGGAGAACCACAACAGCGTGATCCTGGCCCGCTCCGGCGCCGGCAAGTCCTACTTCGTCAAACTCGACGTGCTCCGCAACCTGTATCAGGGGGTCCAGGTCGCCGTCGTCGACCCCGAGGACGAATACCTCCGGTTGGCCGACGCGGTCGGCGGCACCATCGTGCGACTCGGCGCACCCGGCGTGAAGATCAACCCCCTGGATCTGCCGATCGGGGACACCCGCCCGGACGTGCTCACCCGCCGCGGGCTGTTCCTGCACACCCTCCTCGCGGTGCTGCTGGGGCATGTGCCGCCGCCTGCCGAGCGCGCCGCCCTGGACCGGGCGATCCTCGCCGTCTATCGGCAGGCGGGAATCACCGCCGACCCGGCCACCCACCACCGGCCCGCGCCGTTGCTGAAGGATCTGGCCGCGACACTGCGGGCCGACGACAACGCCGCCGCCCACGAGTTGGCCGCCCGGCTGGCACCGTGGGTGGCCGGCTCGTTCTCCGACCTGTTCGACTCACCGACCACGACCCGCCCGGACGGGCATCTGGTCGTCTGGAGCCTGCGGCACCTGCCGGACGAACTGCGCACCGTCGGCACGCTCCTCGCCCTGGATGAAATCTGGCGGCAGGTCGACCTGCCGCGGCAGTACCGCTCCACCTCCTCGCCGCAGGCGCGGCGGCTGGTCGTGGTGGACGAGGCATGGCTGCTGATGCGCGACGGTGAAGGCGCCCGATTCCTGTTCAAGATGAGCAAGGCCGGCCGCAAACGCAACGCGGGCCTATTGGTCGTCACCCAGGACGTCGCCGACGTGCTCGGCACCGACCTCGGCCAGGCCGTCGTGTCGAACGCGGCCACGCAGGTGCTGCTGAAGCAGGCTCCGCAGGCCATCGACCAAGTCGCCGACGCGTTCGGGCTGACCGCCGGGGAACAGCGGATGCTGCTGTCGGCCCGGGTCGGGCACGGTCTGCTGATCTCCGGCACGAACCGGACCGCGTTCGAGTCGATCTCCTCGCAGGCCGAACACCTTCTCGCGACCACGAAGCCGTCCGACCTGGCCGACCTTGACCCCGACGGCGCAGAGGAGGACCTGTGACACCACTGCATGCCCTGTCGCCGACGCCGGCGCCCAGTCCTTCCGGGCCGGGTGCCGGGGTCATTGCCCCGCCGAGCGCGCCCACTCGGTGGGTTCTGCACGCCGCGGAGTGGGCGGTGGACCGGCCGTGGCTGCTCGGCGTCGCCGCCGCCCTGCTCGTCGCCTACGTCGCCGGGCGCAACCTGGTCGACGGGTGGCGGCAGCGCCGCCACGCCGACGGCGCCCGCCTCGTCACGGTCGCCCCACCGCCGGAGGTCGACCCGCACAGCGCCGCCGCGCTGTGGGCGAACCTGCACGGCACCCTCACCCCATCCCGCTGGCGCTGGCTGCGGTACGGCAGCCCGCACGTGGTGTGGCAGTACACCTGGACCGGCCGCCAGCTCCTCATCAGCATCTGGGTACCCGGCACAGTGCCGCACGGGGCAGTCGAGGCCGCCGTCCGGGCCGCCTGGCCCGGCGCCGCCTGCACCACCGACGACCAGGCATCACCGCCGATCCCACTGGACGTGCCGGCCGCCGTCGGCGGGCACCTGCTGCCGACCGCGGCCGAGTGGCTGCCTTTCGAAACCGACCACGACAACGACCCGCTCCGAGCACTCATGTCGGCCGGGTCGCAGCTCAAACCGGACGAGTACGCCTGCGTGCAGGTCCTCGCCCGTCCCGCCACCCCCCGCCGCGCCGCACGGGCCCGCCGCGCCGCCGGCCGGCTACGCGACGGCAAGACGGCCGTACCGGCCATCAACCCCGCCGCGCCGCTGCTGTGGGTCCTCGATGGGTTCCTGTCCGGCCGCACCACAACCACCCGCAGCGGCGGCGGCCAGCCGGCCGGCCGCCGGGACCCCGGCGTGGAGCGCGACGTGCGGGCAATCCTCGACAAGACCGCCCACCCGCTGTGGACCATCGGCATCCGCTACGCCATCGCGAAGAACAACCACCGCGCCGGGTCCCGGCCGGAGGCCCGGCTGCGCGGTGTCGCGGACGCGGTCGCCTCGTCGTTCGCCGTGTACGCCGGCCGCAACCGGCTCGCCCACCGGGCGCGGATGGCGCAACCGGTGGCCGTGCTGGCCACACGGCGGCTCGGGGCGGGGTTCCTGGCCTGCACCCCCGAGCTGGCCGTCCTCGCGGCGCTGCCGCGGGATCTGGCCGTTCCGGGGCTGGATCGGGCGCGGGCGAAGTCCATGCCCGCCCCGGTGGCGGTGCCGACCGGCGGCCGCGGGATGAAGGTCCTCGGTGACGCCGAAGTCGGTGGCCACGCGGTGGCCCTGTCCGTCGCCGATGCGAGGTATCACATGCATGTGGTCGGATCGACGGGCTCCGGGAAGACGACCCTGCTGGTCAACATGGCCGTCGAGGACATCAAAGCCGGCCGGGGCACCGTGGTCATCGACCCGCACGGTGACATGGTCCTCGACATCCTCGACCGGCTTCCCGCGAGCGTCGCGGGCAGGGTGGTGCTGTTCGACCCCGACCAGCCCAACCCGCCGACCCTCAACCCGCTGTCCGGCGACGACCCGGACCTGGTCGTCGACAACCTCGTCAGCATCTTCGGGAACATCTTCGCGAAGGCGTGGGGGCCGCGGATGGACGACGTCATGCGGGTGGCCTGCCTGACCCTGCTGCGGCACGCCAACGTCACCCTCCAGCACATCCCGCCCCTGCTGAACTCGGCGCAGTTCCGGTCGGCGATGACCGTTGGCCTGGACGATCCGGCCGGCCTGTCCGGGTTCTGGCAGTGGTACGACGACCTCAACCCCGCTCTGCGCTCCCAGGTCATCGGCCCCGTCCTCGCGAGGCTGCGGGCGTTCCTGCTACGGGACTTCGTCAAGCGCACCATGCGCTACCCCCGGTCGAGTTTCGACATGGGCAAGGTGCTCGACGGCGGGGCGCTCCTCGTCAGAATTCCGAAAGGCCAGCTGGGTGAGGACACCAGCAAGCTGCTCGGCTCGCTCGTGCTGGCGCAGGTCTGGCAGGCCGCCACCGCCCGCGCCGCCGTGCCGGCCGACAGGCGCCGGGACGCAACCTTGATCATCGACGAGTGTCAGAACTTTCTCACCCTGGCCAACAGCCTGGACTCGATGTTGGCGGAGGCGCGGAAGTATCGGCTGTCGATGGTCCTCGCGCACCAGGACCTGGCCCAGTTCCCGAAGGACCTCCTGGCGGCGGCGTCGGCGAACGCCCGCAACAAGCTGTACTTCTCCGTCGCCCCGGAGGACGCCCGCGTCCTCGCGAGGCACACCTTGCCCGAGCTCGACGAGCACGACCTGACCCACCTGGACGCCTACACCGCCGCCGGACGCCTCGTCGTCGGTGGGCGGCAGACACCGGCGTTCACCCTCAAGACCCGACCGCCGAAGCCGGTCGTGGGCGAGGCGACGGTGATCCGGCAGGCCGCCGCTGAGGCGGTGCCGGCGCAGGACACCAGCGCGATCGACGACCTCGTCGACCGGTTCTCGGCCCGACCCGACGACAACCGCCGGGCCCGGGGCAAGAGCGGTCCGAAGGCGAACGCCTGAACTCCGCAGGGCGGCTGAAGCGAGATCGACAGACCGGTCGACCGCGTTTCGGTCGCCCCTTCCGTGAGGGCTTCACCAGCCCTTCACCACCGATCACCACACCGCGCCGACAGATCCGGCTCTCCGGGTCTGTCAGTGCCGCTCACCGGCGGTCACCAGCCTCCGGTGACCACCTCACCGAACTCAGACACCCTCCCCTCGGAGGGAACTCCTCTTCCGCTTGGAGCATCCACCGTGTCCACCAACAACTCCGTCTCCCGGTCCTCGTCCGGTTCCCGCTCGTTTTCTCGTCTCGCTCGTCTGGACCGGCTCCGTCGACTCACCACCCGCGATCATCAACTTCTGCGGCTGCTCGCCGAGCACTACGTGCTGTCCACCGACCAGATCACGGCGGCGCTGTTCCCGTCCCGTCGCTCTGCCCGGCTCCGCCTCGCCCAGTTGCACCAGCTGGAGGCGGTCAGCCGGTTCGTGGACGTCACCACCGGCAGCGGCCAGCATCTCTACACCCTCGGCCCGCTCGGTGCCGTGGTCCACCCGACCCAGTTCAACGACCCGAACCAGGCCGGTGCCCGAGCGCCGCGGACCAGCATCGAACGGACTGAACGCATCATCGGCAGCCGCCGCTTGGCCCACCTGCTCGGCACCAACCAGCTGTTCATTGACCTGCTCGGCTATGCCCGCACCGACGGGCACGCCCGGCTGGCGCGGTGGTGGTCCGAACAGCACACCACCGCCGCCTACGCCGCCGCCTCGTACGCAGCCGGCAGCGGGGCCGGTGTCCAGCCCGACGGGCACGGCATCTGGCACGCCGGTGGGCGCGCTGTCGGGTTCTTCCTCGAACACGACAACGGCACCGAACCCCTCGGCACCGTGCTGCGCAAGCTGCGCGCGTACGAGCAGCTCGCCCGCTACGGGCCGCGGTACCCGGTGCTGCTGCGTGTCCCCGGCCGCCGACGCGAGCAGCACCTCCTCGACGCCCTCGCCGGAGTGCCCACCGCCATGCCCGTCGCCACCGGCCTGCACAGCGAGCACCCCGCCGGACCTGCCTGGACGCTGACCACCGACCCGGGCCCGCGCCGCTGGCTGCACGAACTGCCCTCCGACCACGGCCCGGACAACCCGGCTACCAACCCGCACCGCTTTCCCGACACCGACCTCAGCGGCCCCGCCGACCCGGAGCCCTGACGCTCACCTTCACCGCACGCGCAGGGGGTCGTCCACCGTCGTGGGCGACTGTGAGACCGACCGGATCTCACAGCCTCACCGTTCCTCACCCGCTTAATCGAGCGGTCGTCTGGCAGTGCAGGTCAACCGCACTTCTGACGATCTTGACGGCGGTCGGCGCTGACAGATCCGGCCGTTACCTTCATCGGCACCACCTTCACCCATATATCGCTCCACCCGGTCCGGTCCCACCTCGGGAACCACCGCCGCACCCCACGGTGCGCTCCGCCCACCCGCCTTCTCGGCCGGTCGGCGCCCGCGCCGCGCGGCGACCCCCAGGTCGCACCGCACCACCCGCACCATCCCGCTCCACCAGCAGCGACTCTGCTGCACCCATCCGCTGTTCGTCCGTGAGTCGACCCATGTACCCGGTGGGCCGGCCGCTTCCGCGCGCCCAACAACGCGCCCTACCGAAGGGGGAACCCCAGATGACCGCAACCAACGGTGCCGCGACTCCGCTGAGCCGCTACGGCACCCGCGTGCCGACGGTGACGCCCCGCCCGGGCCGCAAGCCCGCCCCCGCGGCCACCGCCGCCAGCACTACGGCGCCCACCAGCCCGATGGTCACGCCGACCGCGACGATCAATACCATGATCGTCTGCCTGCCCGACGGACTGCCGTCGCAGGCCCTGACCGCCACCCAGCTCGACCGGCACTTCGGCGTGTCCGGCACCCTGCAGCCCCGTTTCTGGGCCATCCCGGACATGTGGCTGTGGCAGCGGCGTGACCTGGTCGCGCCTCGCAAGGGACGTCCGGTGTACTGCGCCGGCGGACCGGTCAAGCTGCTCGACCTCGCCGCCATGCGCCACGCCGCCGGCGTCGGCGCCGGCATCCGCCACCAACTGTGGCAGCAGGTCGTGCACGGCACCCGGCCGGCCACCCCGTGGCCGACCCTGCTGGCCCGCCACCTGGCGGACCCCGCCCGCTACCCGCGCGAGCGGGCCGAGACGGACTTCCACAACCAGGCCCGCGTCAACGCGATGCGGATGCACAACGCGGCCAGCTACGGCGCCGCCCACCTCGCCGTGGGGGAGCTGGAGATGTTCCAGGCAGGCCCGATGGCCTACCAGCACTACAGCGCCACCACCGCCGTGTGCGGCGACGCCCTGCTCACCCCGGACGGACACAAGCTCGCACCCGCGAGCGACGCCCTCACCCACCGGGTGACCTACCTCGAGCAAGCGATGCGGTACCTCGACACCGTCGAGACCGACCAGCGGCTGCTCGCCGTCGCTCTGTAAGGCACCACCGGATCCGGAACCGGTCGGGCACCGCCACCCATCCCCCTCTTCACTGGGGATCGGCGGCGGCCCGACCGGCTCCCACCCCTTCCCAACCGCACCGCGCCGGCCCAGGCAGCAGACGGCGAGCTCTACCAGCCGGACCCATGAGCCCCGCCGGCCTGCGACGCACACCCCTAACCCGGCCAGCGCGGCGAGACCGCCATGGCAGGTCACCGCCTGTCGGGGTACTCGCCGACACCGCCACCCGAACCTCAGCTCCACCTGGCACTCGCGCTCGATCCGGATTTCCGGGTCCGACGCCGTACGTCTCCGCGGCGGGTGTGAGCACTCTGCCGCCCGCGCACGGCCCGGCGCCCCGGGCTGGGGCGCCCCGCAAGCCCGGCCGGCGAACGGCCGACCTTTCCCTCTTCCCCCATCAGGAGGTTCCTTCGCCATGTCCGACCGACTGTGGTTCCGCGTCGACGAGGTCCTGCCCCTCGCTGAACATGCCGCCGCCACCCGTGCGTATCTGAGGACCCGGCATCAGTACCGGGCCGGTGTCCCGGACCAGGCCGCCCTCATCTGGTCCCACGACGCCGACGGTGACTGGTTGTCCTCCAACGGCGTCCCCCGCTGGTACGACGCCGACGGCACCGACCACCGGGCCCTCGCCGAAACCTGGACCCACACCGCCACCGGCGCCACCGGCAACCCGGCCCCCGCCGACGACGGGCACGGATTCCTGCCCCTGCACACCGACCATGTCGACGGCCGGCGGGACCTGCTCGACCTGCTCCGCCACGCCCGCCACCATGGGGTGCACTGGTTCGGGCTGCACCCGGACCCGGCCCGCGACGACACCAACGACCGCTACCGCATCTCCCGCCACCGCGGCGACATCACCCCGCCGCTGTCCACCTGGACCCCGGCGACCGTCACCTGCGACGTGGTCGGCGGCGGCGCCTACCGCGCCATGGTCGCCACCGGCTACACCACCCTCACCCGCAGCGGGGTGCTGTGCCGCTTCCCCCGGTTCGCGGTGCAGCGCATGGCCGCCCACCTCGACGCCCTCTACCCAGCTGACATGCCCGGGGAGCACCCCCGGCTGCGGTTCGACGGCGACGAGGTCGCCGTCGAGTGGGAGAACGACGACGGCCTGGACAGTCGCTGGGTCGAGGACGACCGCGTCACCCCGGACGCCAACCGCTGCTACGCCATCGGCGCCTACCAGTGGCCATGGACCCTCGTCGCCTCCGAGGCGACCTCCCGCGCCGCCGACCCGAAGGACCGGTCGCAGTGATCGTCGACGAGGTGTTCCACCAGGGCGGGCCCGGCAGCTACGAGCTGACCCGGGTGCACCACACCGACGGGTACGTCCTGCGGGTCCGGGTCTACCGCGACAGCTACGCCAAGCAGCGCACGGCGGTCGCCGAGGTCCTCACCCCCGCTAGTCACCTGGACGATCATCGCCAGCAGCCCCGGTAGCGGCTGGCACCGCACCACCCCGACCACCTCACCTGACGCGACGCCGCTGATCCCGGTCGCCGACGAGGTGCTGCAGCGGGCGCGGCGGATCCTTCCCGTGCCGCCGCCGTTCACCACGCCCGGCCGGTAACCCGCCAAGTCCACGCCCTCCCGCGCCGCACTGCCCGCCCGGTCGCACCTCACGCACCAGCGGACCCACCCCGGCGCCGGATCTTCCGAACCTCATCCGCCCGCCGCACCACGGCGGACTGCTCAGCGCGTCCACGGCCCACCGCCGCTGACGCGCTTTCGCACTGGCACGACCTGGCCGATGCCCGGCCACCCGCGCACTCGCGCACACCCGGGCACGGCCGTGCCCGGGTTCCCACTTCGCAGAAGGGAACGCCCCATGACATCCACCAGCAGGCCCCGCATCGCCGTCGTCGGCGGCAGCCTCACCGGCCCCGTCACCGCGCTGCTGTTGCTGCACGCCGGATTCGACGACGTCACCGTCTTTGAGGCCGCGCCGGCGTCCGCGCCCCTGGGCGGCGGCCTCATCGGTCTGGAACACCCCGCCCTCGACGTGCTCGACCGCCTCGACATCGGCCAGCACGAGTTCGTCGCCCACGACTCCGAGGCCATCGTCCAGCTGACCATCCGCGACCGCCACCCCGCCGAGACGATCAGGCGTACCTACCCGGGCCGCAACACCACCTGGACCCTGCTGCACCACGCACTGACCCGCCGGCTGCCCACCGGTGTCCTGCACTCCGGCATGAAGGTCACCGCCCTGGCCGAGCAGGCCGGCCAGCCGGTGCTGCGGTTCCGCGACGGCCAGACCGCACCCGCCGACCTGGTCGTGTTCGCCGATGGCCGGTCCTCCACCGGCCGCCGCCTCCTCGACCCTGATCGGACCCTGCGGTACGCCGGCTACGTCGCCCACCGCGGCATCGCCGACATCACCCCCCAGCCCGGGCTGCGGGACTTCCTGCGGCTGCAGCCCTGCCCCGGTGCGCAGTTCAACCTCGCCCCGGTACCCGGCGGCTGCGACTGGACCTTCTACCTCAACTGCACCAGCAGCGAGTACGCGCAGCGGTTCGGCGCCGACCCCACCCGCCGGGTCTTCGCCCTACCCCGACACGTCAGCCCCGCCGCCCGCACCCACGTCGACACCCACGCCGACCAGCTCCTCCCGGCAGACCACGCCGCCGTCGTCCACGCCACCACCACCCGCATGGCGGTGCCAGTCCTCGACATCACCGCACCGGAGCGCATGGTCTGGCCTGTCGGCGGCGGCCACGCCGTCCTGCTCGGCGACGCCCTCGCCCCCGTGCGCCCCCACACCGCCCGCGGCGCCAACAACGGCATCGAACAAGCCGCAGGCCTCGCCGCCGCTCTCACCCAGCACCGCAAGTACGCCGCCGACCTCACCGCCGCCCTGCACGGCTGGCAACGCCGGCACCTGCCCGCCGCCGTCGCCGCCGTGCGCCGCGGGCCCGTCATCGGCCACCAGCTCGGCCTCGGCACCGACCAAACCGTCCAGTAAACCCCCTCTCGAAGAAAGGAGGTGGCCCCCTGTGGCCACCAAGACCACCGCGATCGTCGTCGACGACCTCGACGGCTCCACCGACGACGTCGGCACCTACCAGTTCGCCTTCAACGGCGTCACCTACGAGATCGACCTGTCCGCCGGCAACTTCGACCGGATGGCCGCGGCCTTCGGCCCGTTCATCACCGCCGGACGGCGCCTGCCGAAACAGGCCAGGACGCAACGGCGGCAGCGCGGCACCGCGACCGGCCGCACCCAGAGCCAGGAGATCCGCACCTGGTGGTGGACCGCGAACTGGAAGGAGCTGAACCTGCCCCGACCACGAACCGGCGGCGTCATCCCCGCCACGGTGCGCGACGCCTACCACGCCGCGCACTGACCCCCGGTCTCCAACGTGCCGCCCGGCGAGCGACCACCGGGCGGCACCCGAGCGCGTCGCCGCAGTCCCGCACTCCGGGCAGACGACTTGATCAATACCCGATCCGAAGCGTGCATCAGTGCGCGCACCTCACTCACCAACCCCTGCCGACGGCAGGAGAAAGGGGCCACGGGCCTATGACCAGCACCCCAGCCAACACGACCACCGATACGGCCGCAACGGCGCAGCCGGCGCCCAGCGTCGCGAAGGTCCTCGCCGCGCTGCACCGGCTCGGCGAGGCCACCGCCGCCGCCATCGCCACCGAAGCCGGCCTCGGCTACTCGACCACCACCCCGAAACTGCGCGCCCTGGAAACCGCGGGACTGGCCGAGCCCACCCGAAGCGACACCGGACGCAGCCTGTGGCGGCTGACCGACACTGGCCGGGCGCATACCGAACAGGGCGATCACGGCCAGCCCGCACCGGAGCCCGCCACCCGCGACACCGACACACCCGGCACCGCCGCCGAACACGGGCCGCGCGGCGACGACACGCAGGACAGCGAAGAGGCCGCCGGACAGGACCACGACCAGCAGCCAGCCGCCGAGGTTCCCACCGACGGGCAGCCGGACGCCATCCAGGAGTCGCCATCGCCGGCTCCTGGTGGTGTCGAGGCGGCACCCGACGAGGCCGCTGAAGCCGAGGACACCGAAACCGAGCACGGCGACGACAGCGACCGCTCGACTGCCGAACCCGAGGTGCCGGTCACGACAGGCGACACCGACCCGGTCACCGGAGCGACGCCCGCCGCAGACGAGGCGGACGCCCGACCAGCCACACCGGACAGTGCCCCTGCCGGCACGGCCACCGACAGCACTACGGGCGAACCCGCTGTGGAAGCACCCGCCCCGCCGGCCACGGAGGTGGTGGGCGAGGCGGCACAGGCCCCTGCGCGGCGGGCGTCGGGCACCCTGCGCGGCGCGATCCTCGACATCCTCAAGGCCAACCCCGGCCAGCAGTACAAGGTCAGCGAACTGTGCAAGCTGGTCGACCGGGCCAACGAGGGAACCGGCGCGAAGAAGGCCAGCGCGGGCGCGGTCCACAACGCTGCGGTGAAGCTCGTCGGGACCGGGCGGGCAGTGCTGGCCGCCGAGAAACCCGCCACGTTCGCTCTCGCCGACCCCACCGCCTGAACGACCCCGTCAGCCGGTAGCCCGGAGGCGGGCGTCGAACTTCCCGGAACCACGCCCGCCCCCGGTGCTCCTTATGCGACAAGGAGCTCTCGAAGTGTCTCCCATCCTGACCTCAATCGTCACCGCCGCCGGTGGAATCCTCGCCGGTCTCGCCCTCGCCGGAGCGCTGCTGTGGCGCCTGCAGCAGGCGCTGAGCCGCGCCCGCTACGCCGCCGACCACGACGACACCACCGGTTTGCCCAACCGGCGGGCACTGCTCGCCGCCCTCACCAGCGCCACACGCGCAGATGCCCCGTTCGGGCTCGTCCTGCTCGACCTCGACGGCTTCAAAGCCGTCAACGACACCTTCGGCCACGAGGCCGGCAACGACGTCCTCACCGAGGTTGGCCGGCGGCTGGCCGCCCTGCGAGGACCGGTGCGGCTCGCCGCGCGGTTGTCGGGCGACGAGTTCGCCCTGCTGGTCGACGGCGGCCCCGACGACGTCGCCGCCGCCGCCCGCGCCGCTTGGCGGGCGGTCGGCCGTCACCCCGTCGACCTCGGCGAGCACGCGCTGGCCGTGCGCGCCAGCGTCGGGCACACCAGCGCAGCCCTCGGCGTCGGCCCGCGCACCCTGCTGCACCAGGCCGACATCGCCATGTACCAGGCCAAACAAACCGGAGCCGGGGTCCACGGCGCCATCGCCACCACCGGCCACACCGGACCGCCGCCGGGTACCCGCCTGCGGGACCTGCGCCGCCGTTGACCGCTCACGGACACACCTAGAGGACCTCGCGCCCGTCAACGGGCGCGAGGTCCTCACCGTGCCCCGCTTCCATCCGCCAGCCCTGCTTCCCCCGTCCTCGGCGACGGTCGCCGAGAACCCATTAAGGAGTGCATCCGCCATGAGCAGCCCTCACACCTACGCCGTCGGCGATCGGGTGATCATCGACCCAGCGGTGGCCCGCGCCAGCACCCGGGGCGTCACCTACCGCGTCACCCGGCTACTGCCGGTCAACGTCGTCGTCGAACCCGTCAACGGCGGCCGAGCCGTAAAGGTCAACCCCACCTACCTGCGGCCCGCCTCCTCGGCGGACACCACCACCGGCGGCGAGCGGGCCATGTTCCACGAGGCGCCGCTGCATCCGGGCGCCCTCGTCACCGTCACCGGCGCGGGCTGGAAGCAGCCTCACGGCGAGCTGTACGTGGTGCTGCGCGACACCGGGACCGGCCGCGTCTCCCTCGTCCCGCTCGGCGGCAACAACGGCCGCTACTGGCGCGGCGTCTCCCGCCACCTGCTCACCACCGTCGACCCCACCCGCGTACGCCTCGACCCCGAACAAGCTACCTGAGCTGCGAACCCTCGCCGCCGTGTCGGGCGGGCAAGGTCCTGCCCGCCCGACACGACTTGACCTTCATCGAGAGATGAGCGTCGATCAGCGCTGGTCGTCGTCCGTCGTCCGGACACCAGCATTCCCGAGGGCTCCGACGCGAGTCGGGCGGCGACCGCGCATGCCCGCGATCCGCCGACCGAAGGGCCACCCGCCATGGCACACCCCGCACATCCCAAGGGCCGCAGCCGGCGCCCCAGCGACCGCACCGCCGTCCCGGACGACGTCACTGACCGGCTCCTGTGGGCCCTCGCGGTCGACGTCGCCGCCGCCCACCAACTCGGACCCGACGGCGCCTGCACGAACCTGCAGTGCCGTGGGCAGGACGGCCCCTGCTGGGCGCTGCGCACCGCTCTCCGCGCCGAACAACAAGCCCGCAGCGCACCCACCACCCTCGCCCCGGCGCCCCCGCCGCGCCCGGTCGGGGTCGTACGGGGACGCGCCCCCGTTCCCGCCGCGCCGCGTCGCTTCACCGGCTGGTTCACCCCCGCCCGCCCGCCGGCACCCCTGACGCGGCCCGCGCCCGTGCCGGACGCGGTGCCGCCTGAATCCCGCGTCTACCGGCGTCCACCCGTGGCGGCGTTGGCCGCCTGAGTACGCACCCTGGAGGCAACCAGTGAACTTCCTACCGAACGACACACTCGCCGGCTACGCCCGCACCGCCGTCGACCTGCGCACCCGCATGGTCGACTACCACCGCAGCCCGCTCGCGGCGCAGTACCTGCAGGCGTTCTTCGACAGCCGCCTCGCCAACCACCCCAGTCCCAGCCCAGCGGGCATGGCGAAGGTCCTCACCGCGGTCCGCGCCATGACCGCCAACCCGTGGCGACTCGGCGAGCCGTACGTCATCGCCCCCGCGATGACCGCGATCATCGCTGCCGCCGCGGCGGCTCTCGACCTGACCGGCGAGGTGCTCCCCGCCGACATCGCCCCCGACGACGGCGGGGTGCTGTTCCTCCCCGAACCGGTCTACCACCGCAGCCTCAGCGGCGAGGTGTCCTCGATCGGGGCGATCACCTGGGCCCGCACCACCAACACCAGCAGCGGCCGGTCCTTCTGGGCCATCGCCGGCTGGGCCGACCACTACGACCCGCACGACCCGGCGGCCGTCCGCCATCGTGCGCAACTCGCTGACCGGCCCGACCTCGCCCGCCAGTTCGGCCCCTACGTGCTGACCGACTTCACCGAGATCCCCATCGGTCAGCCCGTCGATTCCCGCCCCGATCTGCCGGTCCTCGACGGGGACGACCGCGACTGGGAACCGGCACCCGACGGCAGGTTCTGCATCGACGAGACCACCACCCCGATGCGCGCCTGCGCCGCCGTCGCCTACGCCTTCTGGCGAATCCAGGCCCAACCACTGGCCACGGTCGCCGCCGCCCCCCTGGACCGCGCCGCCCGCCGCCGCGCCGTGCGCGCCAACATCCGCCACGACACCTGCGTGGTCATGCTGCGCCGCACCAGCCCCCTCGCCGAACCGACCGGCGGGGAACCCAAGTGGCACTACCGGGTGCGGTTCGTCGTCCGCGGCCACTGGCGACGCCTGATCGACCGCGACGGCCACCCGTACCGCATCTGGATCAACGCCCACATCAAAGGCCCCGACGGGGCACCCCTGCTGCACGGCGAGAAAGTCGCCGTCCTCACCCGCTGATTCCCGCACCCGCCCGAAGGCCGCGCGACGCCTCTCCAGGCCCGCGCGGCCTTCGCCGTCTCCGCGCCTCACCCGCCCGCTGCCCGCCCTGCCTTGAAGGAGTGCCAGTCATGACCGTCCGCGTGCTGTCCTGTATCGCCATCGTGGTCGCCGGCGTCCTGCTGCTGTGCTCCGGGCTGGCCACCACCCTGCTCTTCAGCGGCGGCGCCGGTGCCTGCGGTATGCCCGTCAGCGTCACGGCCACCGCGTCGTCGGCGGCGCTCAGCCCCGCTCCGGACGGGATCGCTCCGATCGGTGACTGGAACGCCGAGCAGGTGGGCAACGCCGCCACCATCACCGCCGTCGGCATGCGCCTCGGCATCCCGCCCCGGGGCTGGGTCATCGCCGTGGCCACCGCGATGCAGGAATCCTCCCTGATCAACACCCCGGGTGGGGACCGCGACTCGGTCGGCCTGTTCCAACAGCGACCCTCCCAAGGCTGGGGCACCCCCGAACAGTTGCACGATCCCCAGTACGCGGCGACGAAGTTCTACCAGAGGCTGCAGGCCGTCGACGGCTGGCAGGCGATGCCGCTCACCGAGGCCGCCCAGGCCGTGCAGGTCAGCGCCTTCCCCGACGCCTACGCGAAGTGGGAGGGACCGGCCACCAAACTGGTCACCGCGATCACCGACACCGCCGGCCTCCCCACCGACGGCCTGGCCGGGTGCGGGGCCACCGGCCCGTGGACGCAGCCGGTCCTCGCCTCTGTCGGATCAGGGTTCCGTACCGGTGACCGGCCGGGCCACGACGGCGTCGACCTGAGCGCCCCGCGCGGCACCGTGATCCGCGCGGCGTCCGCCGGGACCGTCCGCACCGTCCGCTGCAACGCCGTCCACGCCGACACCGGCGCTGAATGGGGCTGCGACCGCGACGGCGACCCCGTTCTCACGCGCGGCTGCGGCTGGTACGTCGACATCGACCATGCAGGTGGGCTGCTGACCCGCTACTGCCACATGGACCAGCCGCCGATGGTGACGGTTGGGCAGCCGGTCGCCCCTGGCCAGCCTATCGGCGTCGTCGGCTCCACCGGCCACAGCTCCGGCCCGCACCTGCACTACGAGGTGCACCACAACGGCGATGCCAGCCCGAACGGCGCGATCGACCCGGTGCCCTTCATGGCGGCTCAGAACGCCCCGCTCGGCACGAGGCCCTAGAGGCGAGGCCGGCGGATCCATGGCACCCAAGCTCGGCGGCCGTCCCGCCCGGGACGGCCGCCGCAACCCCCACCCACACATCCCTGAGGAGGAAAGGCACGTGAGCACACCCACGCTGATCGGCCTTGCCGCGTTCCGCGGCAGGTACACCGCCCGCCTGATCCAGTTCGGCGAGGATCCGGAGGTTCTGGCGCCGCTGCTGCGCCGGATCTGGACCGACACGTTCGGCCGCGACACCGACGCCATGGCCGCCGCGCTGCTGGCCCGCAACTGGTGGTCCCTTGCCATCAACCCCAAGCCCCGGCGCTGGGACCGGCAGCCGCCCGTGCCCGGGCTGGGCTACCCGATCGTCACCGAGGACGACACGATCCGGCAGGGCTCGCTACGGGAGCACCTCGACGGGTTCGTCGAGTGGCTGTATCTGCTGCACCTCGACCAGCGGCGACTGGTGGTGTACGAGGCGACGGTCCACGCCCGCTGGCTGCGGCACAGCGCCCACCACCTCGACCCGGTCGAGGACCTGTTCGTCACCGAACCCGCCGACGACGACGGCCCGGAGATGACGGTGTGCACCGTCTGCGGCGCGGTCGACGAGATCGACCACGTCGAGGTGCCGTCCATGGCCGGCTACGGCTACGACACCGCCACCAGTTGCACCCGCTGCGGCTCCTCGGTCGCCACCGACCCGATGTTCGGCGACCACGTCACCCGCAAGCTCTGGCCACCGCAGCAGCCCGCCACCGGTGACGCGACGGGCAGCGCCAAGTGAACACCGACCACATGCCCGCGCCGGCCGCCGATGACGGCCGCCCTTGCACCGACCCCGACGACCGATCGGAGGCCACCATGACCAGCTACGAGACCGGCCAGCGCATCGCCCTGGTCCAGACCAGCGACCCGTACACCCTGCTGCGCCCCGGAGACACCGGCACCGTCCGCCGCCACGACCAGCGGCACAACATCGTCGAGGTCACCTGGGACAACGGCTCGACACTGTCGATGTGCCTCGACGCCGGCGACCGCATCGCACCGGCCACCACCACCCCGTACGGCATTGGTGGCCTGGTCGGCGAGTCCACCGGATGGGCCGCCGCGCTGCAGCAGATGCGCGCCGCCGGCACCGAGGCCGGACGCACCGCCGCCGAGTGGTGGGCGCAGGACACCATCGGCGCCCGCGTCGGCGGCGACACCCGCCTGGCCGCGCGCCGAATCCTGACCGGCATCGACGACGGCGATCCCGCCGTCCTCGACGCCCTGCCCCACTTCTCCTCGGCCGGAGAGTCGGTCGACATCGCCGGGTGGGAGCTGTTCGCCGACGCCACCGGCGACACCACAGGCTGGTTCGGGCTGCGCATCCAGCAGCGCGACGAGGCAATGGCCATCTACCGCGACGCCTACGACACCGCCGCCACCGACCGCGTCGCCGAACTGTGTCACCTCGCGGCCAGCCCCACAGGCCGCGACGTGTCCCACCTGCACCCCGACCGGGTCCGTATCGGCGACGTCTGCGTGTTCTCCGGCGACTGGGCGCGCACCACCGGCCCCGACGGCGACGACCGGATCGAGGTCGGTTTCGTCGGCACTCTGATCGACTACTGGAACGGGTGGGCGGTGTTCTCCTGCACCCGCCCTGTGGCGGAGGCGATCGTCGCCGACCAGCAGCGCCACCGCGACCAGCACCGGCAGAGCCTTCGGGACGAGGGCGTGCCGGAGGGTGAACTGGACCGGCGGGTCGACGAAGCGCTGGCCGACCTGTCCTTCGACGGCGACGTCATCGTCGCCGACCAGCGCGCCCTGTCCGACGACCCGGAAGCCATCGAACGCATCACCCCCGACGGCGACGGCCGGTACGTGGTGATGGGCCGCAGCTGGTGCTGGGAGGCCGTCGACCCGTACGCCTGCGACCGGATCGTCGGCGACCTGCCCGACCCCGACCAGGCATAGGCCGACACCCCCAACCATGCCGCGTCTGCCGAGGCTGAGCCGGATTCGGCGGCGGCATCCGACACACCCCCAAGACAGGTAAGACCAACAGGAAGGAAACCCAGTGACCGTCCGTACCCAGGAGGAGATCGTCACCCGAATCTGGGCTCTGCCGGCCGACCGCGAGGACATCTTCGGCTTCCGCGAGGAGGTGCTCGTGGAGGCACTCGACCTCGACCACGCCCGCCAGGTCATCGCCCCCCGACACCCAGGCGAGTGGACCCAGCGGGTCGACCACGAGACCTACGCCCGGGACTACCTGCGATTCGCCGTCGGGAAGATCCTCGACCACCGCGGCAACTCGGCGAGCCGGTCGGTGGACAAGCTCAGCGAACTCGCCTGGCTCCTCGACCGCGACGACATCGTGGCGGCGGTGGACCACGCCGGCTACCCGATGTACGGGGCGCCCAAGGTCAAGGCGTTCGCCGACGGGTTCGGCTGGCCGTTCCTCGACGACCTCGACGACCTCGACGGCGACGACAGGCTGGCCCTGGCCCGGATGGCCGAGGGACAGCAGTGCGACCCGCAGGGCTGCGAACGGGGCTGCGCCGACTGACCACGGCCGCGCCGCCAGCATCGCTGTCGGCCCTCACGTTGCACGCGTAGTCAGCCGGCGCTCCCGCGATCCCGCACCCGCGCACCCATTCGACTTGATCAATTGGGCTGGCGGGGGTTCCATCGTCGGCGCCGACACCGCCCGCGCGGCCTCGACACCGACCAGCACGCACCAGCGGCGACCCGACGTGTCGCCGTAACCCTTCAGCACCACCGGGGTGTGGTCGCCCACCTGCCCGGCCCGATGCGGGCCGGCAGGGGTTGGCCCCACCCGTCTCCGCTGTGCGGTACCCACCGCCCGCGCACCCGGAGACGGGTGCGCGGGCCCGACCCTTGGAATCGAGGCAACCCCATGACCACACCACACCCGCCGGCCCCGCCGGCCGGTTCACCGCAGAACGACCAGGCCTCGGCCAGCGGCGCCGGCACTCCCGCCACCGAGGCGGGCTCCGGCCGGTCCGGCTACCTCTACCGCAAGGTCGCCCTGCACCTGGCCGACCACCCCGACACCATCCTCAAGGTCGGCGAGATCACCCGGGCCATCGGCGCACCGTCGTCCGGGGCGGTGTTCGAGGCGCTGAAGAAGATGGCCGCCGCCGGGCACGCCACCCACCACCGCGACCCGCACCACCGCTTCCAGATCACCCAGGCCGGCATCGACGCCGCCGGCACCCTCCCACCCGCCGCACCCCGCATCCGCTCCAGCGGCAGTGCTGGTGGTGGCCGGCAGGCCCGGCCCGCGCCGGTACCGCGACCGAACGGGACGCTGTATCACCCGCGTCGGCTCGGGCGGGGCTGGGACGTCGAGGAACTGCGGCGGCTACGTACCCAGCAGGTGCCCGTGCTGCTGTACGGGCCGCCCGGTACCGGGAAGACCGCCATGGTCGAGGCGGCGTTTCCGGACCTGCTGACCGTCGCCGGTACCGGCGACACCGTCGTCGATGACTTCCTCGGCTCGTACAACCCTCTGCCTGGTGGCGGCTACGAGTTCGTCCACGGGCCGCTGGTCACCGCGATGCGCCAGGGGCGGGTGCTGTTGGTCGACGACGCCACCCTCATTCCGCCCCGCGTTCTGGCCGTGCTGTACCCGGCCATGGACGGCCGCGGGGTTATCACCATCCCCGCCCACGGCAACGAGACCGTGGAAGCCGTCGACGGGTTCTACATCGTCGCCGGCCACAACCCGGGCGTGCACGGCGCAGTCCTCACCGAGGCCCTGGCCTCCCGGTTCACCGTCCACCTGCACGTCACCACCGACTGGGATCTCGCCCGCCAACTCGGCGTCCCCAAGCCGGTCGTTGCCGCGGCGATCGACCTCAACGCCGACCTCGCCTCAGGCAAGACCGTGTGGGCGCCGCAACTGCGCGAACTGCTCGGCTTCGTCAAAGTCCGCGACCACCTTGGCATGACCGCCGCCCTGGCGAACCTGGCCGGCATCGCCCCCGAGGACGCCCGCGACGACGTCACCGCCGCCCTGTCCCGACACACCGGCACGCCCATCACCGCGCTCGCCCTCGGCAAGCGCTAACCGCCGTCCACCTCAGATTTCTGGAAGGAGCCAAGCCGTGTCACACCCCAGCACCCACCTACAGCAGGGCGCACCGCCGACGCCGGCCGGCGCCAGCGACTGGCATGACTGGTCCAGCGCGTGGACCCAGCACGTCCCGCTGCTGACCGGCCGTACCGACCTCACTGTCCTCGTCGCCCCTGGCGCCGCCGGGGACGCGCCCGAGTGTTTCTACCCCGATCTCAACCGGATCGAGGTCGACGCCACCTACATCGCCGAGCGCCCCGACGTCACCGACCCGGCCAAGGCCCGGCACAAGCGCCTCGTGCCCACCGGCTACGGGCTGCTCGTGCACGGCGCCGCGCACGCCGCGCACAGCCGCTGGGCCACCCCGCCCGGCACCCCGCCGATCCTCGCCGCTGTCGCCGACATGCTGGAGGAATCCCGGGCCGAAGGACGCCAACGCGCCCGCCGCCGGGGCGACCGCCGTTGGCTGCGCCACGTCGTGACAACCCTCCTGCACCCCGACGACGCGGCCGTCGACGACGCGTGGCACGCCGGACAGCTCGCCGCCCTGCTCCTGGCCCGTGTCGACGCCCGTATCGTCACCAGCAAGGACGTCCGCCCCGTCCGCGCCGCCGTCACCGGCGTTCTCGGACGCAAGCGCCTGCGGCAACTGCGGGACATCTGGCGGGAGGCCCACGGCTGCGACGACGCCGATGCTGACACCATGATCTGCCTGGCCCGGCGGTGGTGTCAGGTCCTCGGCATCGACCCCGACCAGCAGTACGACACGCCCGTGCCGGACGCCGGCCTATTCCCCGGCCGCCTCGCCGCAGCCCTTGTCGACTACCTCGCCGTCGCCGCTGGTGTCACCCCGGCCGAGTACGCCGCGGCGCTGCTGGCCCACCGGCACAGCCCACCAGCCCAGTGGGACCGCACCGACCCGACCGAGCAGGAGCACCGCGCGGCCCGCGACCTCGCCAACCGGCTGCGGCAGGCCCGCACCCGTCATCCCGAACCCGGCCGGCGCCCCTCGGCGATCCCACCCGGTCGGCTGCGGACCAGGCAGGCCATCACCGCCGAAGCACAGACCGCCGCCGGGCAGATGCCGACCGCTGCCCCGTGGCAGCAACGGGCGCAGCTGCCTCCGGAGAAACCGCGCCTGCACCTGGCGATCCTGGTCGACCTGTCCGGGTCGATGAGCCGCTACACCGAGGCGATGTCCTCCGCAGCGTGGATCTTCGCCAACGCGGCACGCCGCGCCGAGGCGACGACCACCACCATCGGGTTCGGCGACCGCACCACCGTCCTGGTGCCCCCACGCACCTACCCCCGCCAGGTGCTGCACATGCGCACCGGCCTCGCCACCGCCACCTTCCCGGAAGCGGTCAAGGTCGCCGACCAACTCCTCGGCCTGCGCCACGGCCGCACCCTGCGGATGCTCGCCGTCGTCTCCGACGGCTACCTCGACGACATCCCCGCCGGCCAACAACTCGTCACCACCCTGCACCGCGCCGGCTGCGCCGTGCTGTGGCTACACCCCGCCGAACCGCCGACCGACGGCGAACCGACCGACCCGGACCAAATCTGGGGGCACACCTTCACCCACGCCACCACCCTGACCGTAACCGACCCGACCGAGGCCATCGCGGCGATCGCCGACGCCGCCGTCACCGCACTCGCCCAGGCCTGAATCCCGATAGAGCGGGCCCCGATCCGGCGGCCAACCAGTCCCACTCCGCGCCGCGGCGCTGCGCCGGCTGCCGCCCGCGCAGCGCCGCACGCCGGGATCCACGACATACCAGGGCCTGGAATGCGGGGCTGCCACAGGCGGCCCACTCGCATTTCGCGGAGGGCCGATGCCGAACGGCCTCGCTGCTGCCCCGCGACTTGACCATCGCGCGCCATCGAAGCGTGCATGCATCGCGCCCCGACCGCCCCCCGGCGTCCGGACGCGGTACGACGCTGCCCATCAAGGAGTTCCTCATGCGTTACGGCACCGACGACGAACACCCCTTCGACACCGACAACCGCGCCTGGCGGCGCCTACGCGACGTCACCAGCGAACACTTCGACGCCATCACCTGTAACCGGGACCCGGACGGACGGCCGGTCCTGCTCACCCTGCGCGACATGCGCACCGGAGACACGGTCACCCTCGCCGTCCTCGACTCCCTGGAGATCCGCGACCCGCACACGCTGCTCGCGGTCCACACCAGCGGCGACCTCGGCGCCCACGGCCCCACCAGCGGCGCCGAAGCAGCCCACTCCCACGCGGCCACGCTCGCGCTCAACAGCACCACGGAGCGAGAACGCGGGGCGTTTCGTCGTTTGGCAGCGCAGTACGGCCAGCCAAGCACTGCCCCCTGCTCTGCTGGGCGATCGCGCGACTCGCGTCGCCAGGAGCGTGCTGTGGGGCCACCTGCGGCCGAGGCTGCGGGCCATCGGGGCCGGCAGCGCGAGCGTGAGCTTCGGCGCTCGATGTCTGCCATCATCGGACGATGGCAGATCTCCGGACATGGCAAGGTAGCTCATGAGCAAGGCGCCGGCCGGAAGGCGGCGGGACAGCCATGGAACAACGACCCCTAGTACGAGGCCGGTTCGTTACGGAGGAAAAGAAGATTCCGTCATACTCACCGTTCTGCACGAGCGGTGGGGTTATGTATGTTATTGGTGCGGAGAAGACAAGACGCGGCACGAGGTGCAGATCGACCACATCATTCCGGAATCCATCAGCGCCGCACGCCTGCAAGAATTGAAGGATATCGGCACTGTCGACTCCGACTTCGACTTGCAACGCCCGCGCAACCTCGCCCCGGCCTGCAGGCCCTGCAATCGAGACAAGAGCAACGGGGACTTCCTGGAGCACCCTAAGGTGCTCGGCAGACTACGGCGGGCGCTGAAGTTTGAGCCTGATATCGACCGGCTGGTGCGCAACTTCTTCACTGCGAACAAGATGGCCAAGAGCATGTTAACGGTTCGAAGCGCAGACCCAAACGATCCGGCAGCGGCAGCCGCCTTCGCCCAACACGGCCCCGCGATCGTGCAGGCTGTTGCCCAGATCGACCCAGCCATGGCGGACTACCGCACAACCGCGGTCGTCCAGGGCGAGTATGGCGAGACCCACCTGCTGCTGAACAGCCGGGGCCGTACAGCTGTGACCATAATCGAAGAACTGTGCCTAACGCCGATGTCCGAAGCTGTCGAACACCTAGTGGACACCCTCGTGTCCAGGATTGACGATCAGGTCCGATTCAGCCTCGCGCAAGATGACTCCGATGACGTCAGTCCAGCAAGCATCCATTTCCTCGATCTCGAAATTACGAACTTCGACTTTGAGGGGACGGGTGCCGTGAGTGTGGTGGCGCAAGGAACGTTCGATGTCACTTTCTCTGCCATCGTTGTTCAAAACAACCAGTGGGGTGACGGTCTTGTTGATCGACAAGGCGACGGCGACGCCTCTGGCAGCCTATGGGTCGAACTCAACTGGAATCGCGACGCTGTCGGCGCGCCGAGCGACGTATATGCCGAGATCCACGATTGGAATCCGCGCGTTGGGTGGACATAGTGGGGGCAGAAGCCCCGCAGAGCGAAGGCTTGGAGCAATCGCACGAGGGCGGGTCTTCGGAGGGTGGGGCCTCCTGGCTCATCTGCAACTTCGAGCCGTACCTTGCTCTGCACTTGCGCCGGTTCGCCGATAGGCTACTGCTTAACGCCGCCGCGCGGAGGCGGTCACGAGGCTCCGATCTCCTCGGTGGCACGGCTGATGTCGCGTCCGTTCGCGGTTCGCGGCACGGGTGGCCAGTATCGGCGGACGGTGCGCTCGGACCGTCCAATTCTGGTGGCGATGTCGGCTGGGTGCAGAGACGGGTCCTGGCGGTACCAGTAGGCCACTGCCCCGGCAGTGTCGGGCGGCACCTCTGCGCTGCTTCTGCCGTGGTCCGGGTCGAGATCATGACCCTGGTCCTCGATTGTGCCCGGTTCAGCGTCCCCTGCGTCGGCCAGAGGATCCACCCCGTTCCGCTCGGAGAAGTTCCCGAGCGCCGTGTTTGAAGATCCGATGGTGCGGGATCTGCTGGTTTCAGGTCGGTCCGCCTTGGGGCGAGGGGGATCCATCTCCCGCAATGGCGTCGTCTCTTTGGGCGCCGGGGCTCCATCGCCGGGCCGGACGAGGTGAGCGTCCTCTTGGTCGCGCGCTGCAACCAGTGGGGGTTCAGGTACCACCCGGTCGGTGCCGCTCGCATCGGCCAGTGCGTGCGCGGGGACGTCCGTTGCCGCCGGATAATCGCCTTCGTCGCCAGAGATCGCAGCCTCCGATCGTGGCGACGGCGATACGTAGTGGTCTTGGGCAAGCTGCGTTGCACGGATCGGTCCTGATGCGGGGACCGCTGCCTCCAGGTTCGAGGGCTCGGCCGTTGGGATCGGCGTTTCCGCTGGCATGGTGGCGGGTTGCTGGCCGTCGCCCCGACTGACGGACGGGGTGCGGATCCGTCCCGCGATCTCGACCAGGCTGATGCTGGCCACGACGACCAATCCGTCGACGGAGATGGGCAGCAGGTAGGAGGCGGCGGCGCCAGTTTCGCCGTATCGGGCGGCGACGCCGACCATGTGCCAGTAACTCACCCAGGCGGCGATGACGGCGATGACGGCGGCGGCGATCAGCCGCGCGGCGGCCAGGCCGCGGCGGTCCGCGGGTACGCGGGAGATGAGTTCGACGGTCAGCAGGAGTGCCAGCGGCGGCCACGCGGCGATGACCTGGCTGATGAGGTTCGGCCGGGCGTGTAGGACGTTCGCCGCGATCGACGCGGCGACGCCGAGGGCGAGCACGGCCCGCACGGCCCACCGCAGGCGGGTCAGTTGGCGGAGGTCGACAACCGCCACCTAAGGGGCGGGGGTTTGAGTAGCGGAAGTGGGTAGGGGCAGCGCTTTGGCGGTCATGCGGCGGCTCCGTCACCGGGCCGGGGTGCCGGCCGCAGGTCCGGTCGGCGGGCGGGACGCTGCACCTGGGCGACCAACTCGTCGGCTAGGGCAATGGTGTCATCGCTGGGTTCGGCGTCGATCTCGCCGAGGGCGCGAGTCAGAGAACGGCGCAGGCTGCGGATCGCGTCGAGGTGCCCGAGCGCGGCACGCGCCCGCATCGCCTGCTGGTACAGCTCTTCGGCGTACGGGTTGTGGCCGATCGCGGCGTCGAGGACGGTGAGCTGCTCGGCGGGGTTGTCGGCGAGGGCGTCGGCGAGGGCGAGGTAGGCGTCGAGTGCCTGCTGCCGGGTGGCTTCGCGGTAGGGCTCGATCCATTCGTAGTCGGCGCCGTCGGCCAGGTGCCCGCGGTAGGTGTCGACCGCGCGGCGCAGCGCGGCGAGGCGCTCGGCCGGGTCGGTGGCCTGGTTGGCGTCGCGGATCGCGGCGCGCATGCGCCACAGGTCCACGTCGACGGCGTCGCGGTTGAGGACGTACCGCTGGTGGGGGTGGGTGAGGTAGGTGCCACGTCCTGCGGTGCGGCGCATGATGGTGCGCAGGTCGGACACGTAGGTGTAGAGCCGGCCGGGTGCCTTGTTGGCGGGAGCGTCGGGGAGCAGATCGTCGAGGATCGCCTCGGCGGACGCGTCGCCGTCGTGCACGGCCAGGTAGACGAGCACTTCGAGGGATTTCTTGCGCAGCGTCGGCCCGGGCGGCACGTCGACGATCGCGGCGGTGCCCAGGACGGTGACCTGCACCCTCCCGTGGCTGGTCTCCTGGCTGTTCTCGGCCGTGCCGTCGGTGTCCGGTTCCTCCAAGGCGGGCGGGGGCGCACCGTCGCGGGGAGTCTCCATGCCGCGGGCATGGGCGCCGGTGGGCGGAGTTGTCGCCGCTGCCTGGGTGCCCGGGGTGGTCTGACTGTCGGCGCTGCCTGGTGTTGTTGTCGGGGCGGCGGGCACGGGCTCCGGGCCGGATGCCGGCAGGTGGTCACCCTCGCAAAAGGGGACGTCGGCTGGCGCCGGCTCGGTGTCGGGCGAAGGTTGCGCATCGGGTGCGGCGGTCGTGGCCTGGGCGGTGGTGACGGGTTCGGTCGGGGCGGGAGCCTGCGGCTGGCCGGTGTGGGATTCGGCGAGGGTGACGAGCAGGTCGCTGGTCTCGGTCGGGGTGAGGACGGCCAGTCGGCCGATGTCGGCCGGGTGGCCACCGTGGCGGGAGCCTTCCCCCTGGGCGCGGCTGGTGGTGCCGTCTGCGGCGACGACGACGGTGTCGCCGTCGGGCCATGTGCCCAGCAGCACGCCGTGGATGTCAAGGCGCTGACCTTGGGCGAGGAGCGCGGCGATGCGGGTGCGCTGGTGGCGGGTGTCGGCGTCGGCGAGCAACAGGACTGGCGGCATCGGCTCCCCGGTCGGGTCCGCCGTGCGTACCTCGGCGGCGGTGTCGACCTCGTAGGCGTAGGCGATGCGGCTGCGGTGCAGGGTCTGCGCCTCGAGCAGGTCGAGTGCCTCGTCGAGTCCACCGGTGACGGTCAGCCGCGGCGTTTGGGGCAGCGTGACGGCACCGGCGCCGAGCAGCGTCGCCGCGGTCGCTGACGGCATGACCAGCCAGGTGCGGTCTTCTGGCGCGTCGAGGCCCCCGGCGGCCAGGGCGGCGGCCATGAACCCGCGGGCGGCGGCCTCCGCGCCGGGACCGGTGAGTCCCAGGCCGGCGGGCGGCCAGACCGTAGCGAGCGGGTGCGCCAGCGATGGCACCACCGGACGGAGCGCAGTGTCGTCTCCTGCGCTCGGGTTCGCGACAGGCGCCGGCTTCTCGTGGTCGTCCTCGTCGTCGAGACCGGCGTCGTCGAGGGCGACGTTCTGGTCGTGCCGCCCGGCGATCTCCGGACGGTCGTCGTCGAGAAGGTCGGCGTCCTGATCGGAGGTGTCAGGGCCGTCCGATACGGAGATGTTGTCGTCTGCTTCGGTGCCGTCGGGGTCGGTGAACAGCCCGAGGTCGTCGTCCGGACCTTCGTAGCCGGCCGGGTCGGTGGAGGTCGTGGTGGCGTGGCGCAGGCGGCGGCGGATCTGGTTCACCACGGGCGGCATGGGCGCCACGTCGGGGTCGTCCAGGCGTAGGTCGGCCGACACGGGCCGGCGGGTGTAGCGGCGGCGGCGGTGGGCCCAGACGAGGGCGACGGCCGCGAGGATCGCGGCGACGAGCCCGGCGTCGAGCCAGCTGCCGGTGCCGAGTGAGACTCCGGGTGACGCCTCCGTTCGCGGCCCGGGTGTCTGCTGCCCGTTGACCGAGGGGCGGGGCGTCGTCGAGGCTCCGGAGGCCGACGGCGGGTCAGCGGGCGCGGTGGAGACCGACGGCGAGGGGACGTGGACTATGCCGTCGTCACCGTCGTGCGGTGCCGGGGTGGTGGAGCCTGTCGACGGTCTCGCGGACGGCGCATCGGGTGGCGGCTGGGTGGGTTGGCTCGGTGGTGTCGGCGCGGGCGCGGCGGTGCCGGGTGTCGGCTGTTCGGGGCCTGCCGCCGGGGGGTCGGCGGGTGGCGGGGTCCGGGGTGTGCCGACGGGTGGTGTGGCGTCGTCGGGCAGTTCCAGGGTCCAGCCGGGATAGATCAGGTTCGGGTTGGTGAGGGTGCCGCCGACGTCGTGGAAGTGGGTGCCCCGGTTGAGGGCGAAGATCTCCGGCCACCGGTTGGCGTCGCCGAGCCACTGCTGGGCGATCTTCGACAGGGTGTCCCCGCGCCGCACCTCGCAGGTGTAGGTCTGCCCGGATGACACGAGCGTTACATGGCCCGCTACCAGCCGCCCCGGCAGCGGGTCCCTCATGTCCGGCAGGGCGGACGTCGACGCGGCTGTCTGCCAGGTCTGCGTGTGGTGCTCATCCGTGCTCACCAGCCGCACGGTGCTGCTGGGCACGGCGGTCGCCGTAGCCGGAGCGGTGGCGCTGGTGTGGGCGGTTGTTGCCTGGGCTGGCGGGGTGAGGGTCGGTGCGGCCTGGGCGGCGGTGGCGAGGACGCCGCCGCTGATGGCGGCCACCAGGATGGCGGCGAGCCCGCGGGCCGGGGCGATGGCTCGGGGTTGCGGCAGGCGGATGCCCGTGACGGTTTCGGCGACCTCGGCGATCAGCGACCAGATGAATGCCGCCCACACCGCCCAGAGCAGGCACACGACGGCGTTGCCGAGCATGGCGTCGGTCAGCGGTGAGGTGAGGGCGGTGCCGACGTCCTGCCAGGTGGGGACCTCGCGGGGTAGCGGCCAGCCGACGTATCGGATGAGCGCGTACGGCACGCCGGCGGTGAGCAGCACCAGGATCCCGAGTCCGGCCAGCCGGCGGGCGGTGGCGGCGAGGAATGCGAACACTGGCGCTCCCGGTCGTGGCGTGGCGGTCCTGGTCAATTCGGTGCGGTGACGCCGGTCAGAGGGCTGGCGGTCGCGGTCGCGGACACCGGCAGGGCGCTGATCCCGACGAGGTGCAGCAGCTGAGTGGGCCGGGTGCCGCTGATGGTGACGGTGACGGCGGTGGGGGTAGCGGACGCGGTGACCTGCCCGTCGACACCGGCCTGTTGGGCGAAGCTCCGCGCGGCTGCGGCAGCCTGGGCGGGCTGGAGTTGGACAGTGCCGGTGGCCCTATAGGTGGCGAGGTCGATCTCGCGGGCGCCGGCCCGGGCGGCGCCCTGCGCGACGTCGAGCAGCCGCACCTTGTCCGACATGCCCAGGCCCAGGTCGAGGACCAGGCCGGCGAGGACGAGGACGAGAACGACGCCGAAGATCGTCCACGGGGTGATCTGGCCTCGGTCGTCGTGGCGGGCCTGCCGCAGGCGGGTACGCAGCCGGTTCATGGCGTGGACGTCCCGCGGTAGGTGTCGAGGGGCTGGTGGGAGGTGCCGCGGATGGTGATCGTGCCGGGCAGGCCGAGGCCGTAGAGGTCTTCGAGGCGGACGGTGCACGCCACGGTGGCGCTGACCTGCCCGCCGGGGACGAACGCGCCGGCGTCGACGGTGACGGTGGACGGCTGGCAGGTGAAGGGCCGCCCGGCCAGGGTGGCGGAGGCGCCATCGGCGCCTGCGGCGCGGGCCTCGCCGGGGGTGCGGGCGAGGCCCGCCTGGCGGGCCGCCGCGGCGGCAGCGGAGTTGACGTCGATGGCGGCCGAGGCCAGGCGCAGGCACGCCACCACCGCGAGGGCGGCCAGGACCATCAGCGGTACGTAGCTCAGCGCCATCTCGACGCTGACCGAACCCCGGTCTCCCCGCAGCCGAGGCACCCGGCGGCGTGGGCGTCGGCTGCGGCGCTGCTCGCGGGTCACGTCGAGTCTCCTTCCACTCCAGGAGGCGAGGGGGCCAGCGACAGGGTCGAGGGGCGGAAACGCTCGACCGGGGCGCTGGCCTGGGTGCTGACCTGCAGGCGCAGGAACGGCACGACGGCGGGCACCCGGCCGGCCACGGCCACCGTGGCGGTGTCGGCGGTGCGGGTGACCGACACGCGCGGGTCGACGACGACCTGCCCGGCGACCTGGTCGAGGACGGTTGCGGCGTCGGCGCGGCCGGCGGCGGCGGTGCCGCCGGACACCCTGGTGGTCTGCAGGGCGTGGTTCGCGGCGTGCTGGACGCCGAGTTGGGCCAGGGCCCACAGGGCGAACTGCACGCCGACGAGGACAAGCAGGAACAGCAGGGGCGCGTAGAGGACCACCTCGGTGGTGACCGACCCGCGGTCACCACCGAGCCGGCGTCGCCTGCCTCGTCGCGTGCGGTGCATGGCTAGAGGTTGATTCCGGTGATCTTGGTGATGATCTTGCCTTGGAAGATGGCGTAGACGGCCAGGACGAGGGTGACGAGCAGGGCGATCCACATGACCTTCTCGGTGGTCTCGCTGCCCCGGTCGCCGGAGTCGCGCAGCCGGCGGGCCCGGTCGGTGAGAGTGAGGTGTGCCAGGGTCAGCAGGGCCATCAGCTTGCTGGGGTGCACGGCGTTTCTCCTTCTGGTGTGTCGGGGTCAGAAGCTGTCGACGGCGGTGACAGCCGGGTAGAGGAGGAACAGCATGTAGGCGGCGGCCAGGAGCATGACCGGCATGGACATGCGTTCGGTGGCGGAGTTGGCCCGGGCCTCCAGGGCGGCGGCCTGGTGGGCGCGCAGGGTGGCGGCGCGGATGGTGAGGGAGTCGCGGATACGGGCGCCTTCGGTGCCGGCGAGGCTCATCGTCGCGGCGAGTTCCTGCAGTTCGACGACGCCGGTGTCCTCGCCGAGCTGGCCGAGGGCCTGCCAGGGCGGGATGCGTAGCAGCCGGGCGGTGGCCACGGCACGGTTCAGGCGTCCGGCGGCCCAGCCGTGGGTGTCGGCGCAGGCGTCGTCGAGGGCTTGTTCGAGTCCGGCGCCACCGGCGAGGGAGATGACGACGAGGTCGAGCACGGCGGACAGGGCGTAACGCAGCTCGTCGCGGCGCCGCTGCGCCTCGGCGTGCACGGTGGTCTCGGCCAGCCACCAGCCGCCGGCCGCGCCAGCCAGCGACGCCCACAGCGGCATGCCGGCGGCGAAGCTGACCCCGCCGGAGGCGAGGACGGCCATCGCGACCGGGGGCAGCAGCAGGCCGGCGAGGACCGCGAGGGCCTGGTCGGCCAGGTGGGTGGCGGTCGGCCGTCCGAGTACGGCGAGGTCGGCGCGCATCCGCTGCCGGGGCAGGCCGAGGGCACGCAGGGGCGCGGCGAGCAGCCGGGTCCTGGCCCCCACTGGTTCTTCCGGGGCAGTCGGGGTGCGGCGCAGGGCGTCGAGGGCCTGGGCGAGGCTGGGGCGGGCGGGATGCAGGCCGGTGCCGGCCAGGACGAGGCCGAGCCCGGCGATGACGCCGCACGCCACCACGAAGGCGGCCATCACGCCACCTGCCCGGGCTGGTCGGCCGAGAGCACCCGTGGTGGTTGCGGGACGCGGGAGGCGCGGGTCAGCCACCAGAACCCGCCGGCGAACACCGCTCCGACGACAAGGAGCACGATCTGCCCGGTGACGCTGCGGTAAGGGGCGAGGAACCCGCGGTTGAGCAGGATGAGCCCGGCGACCATCGCCACCGACGTGCCGGTGATGACCCGGGCGGCCGTGCGGGTCGCGGCCCGTTTAGTGGCCACCCGCATCCGGATGCCGGCGAGCTCGCGGGCGGTGGCGGCGAGGCTGGTCAGGCACTGGGACAGTTGCCCGCCGTGGTAACCGGCGGCCTGCGTCAGGGCGCGCACGACGAGGTCAGCGGTTGGGTCGGCGAGGTCGGCGGCGAACGCGCGCAGCGCGTCGGGCAGCCGTGCTCCGCCGCGCACCGCCCCCGCGAGGGCCTGCACCTGGGGGCGAATGGGCTGGGGTGTGACAGGGGCGGTGGCGGTGATGGCCTGCTCCAGGCCGGCGGCCGAGGACAGGGTGTCGCGCAGCAGCTCGGCCCAGGTGGCGATCGCCTCGATCCGGGCGATCGCGCGGGTGTGCTCCCGGTCGGGGCCGAGGACGCGGGGCAGCGCCCACACCGCGGCGGCGGTCAGCAGCGCCGCGACCGGCCAACGGGTCGCCGCTGCGGCGGCGAATCCGGCGACGATGGCCGCGAGGAGCCGGGTCCGGTCGGCCGACGTCCACCGTTGCCGTGTCCGGGTGGTCGGGGTGCCGGGTGGGCGGCGGCGTAGCCCGTCGGCGACGAGGATCAGGCCGGCCGCGCAGCCCAGGCCGAGCAGGATCGGCAGCAGGTCCATGCTCACCACCGGTCCCGGACGAGGAGGTCGGGGTTGAGGCCGGCGGCGGTGAGCTCGTCGAGCGTGTCGGCGCGGATCGGCGCGGCGGGGATGGCGCGCCGATCGGGGCCAGGGCGGTAGATCTCGTTGGTGGGAACCTGGGTGCCGTCGGTCTCCAGGACCTGACGGATGGAGGACACCACCCGGGTGCCGTCGGTGGCGACGTCCAGGTGCACGACGAAGTCGACGGCCTGGCCGATGAGCACATTCGCCGCGTCGAAGGTCAGCTTCTCCGGCGCCTGCATGACGTACATGGCCAGCCGGGTCAGCGCCTGCTTGCTGGAGGAAGCGTGCAGGGTGCACATGCTGCCGTCGTTGCCCTGCGACATGGCCAGAAGCATGGGAACGGCCTCAGCGCCGCGGGTCTCGCCGACGATGACCCGGTCCGGGCGCATCCGCAGGCCCCAGCGCACCATCGTGGACATATCGATGCCGCCGACGCCTTCGAGGTTCGGTTCCCGCTGCTGCAGGGCGGTGGTGTTCGGGTGGGCGTCGCTGTCCTCGTCAAGGCCGAGTTCGTAGGCGTCCTCGACGGTGACGATCCGCTCGTGGGGGCTGATCGCGCCGGCGGCGGCGCGCAGCATGGTGGTCTTGCCGACGCCGACGCCTCCGCAGATCACGATGTTCTTGCGCGCCCGCACCAGCGCCCGGATGAGTTCCCGCAACCCCACCGTGATCTCCCCGCGGTGCAGCAGGTCGTCCAGGGTCACCCGGTGCAGGGTGTTGCGGCGGATCGACAACGAGGGCCGTTTCGCCACCGCCATCACGGCGAACAGGCGTTGCCCGCCGGGCAGCCGCAGCGACAGGCCGGGCGAACCGCGGTCGAAGCGGCGCTCCTCCTGCCCGCTGCGCGCCGCCGCGACCCGCACCAGGTCGACCAGGTCGTCGTCGGAGGCGGCGACCTGCGGCACTCGCTGCACCTGCCCGTCGGTGGTGCGGATCCACACGTTGTCGCAGCCGTTGGCGAAGATGTCCTCCACCCGCGGGTCGTCAATCAACCTCTGCAGGCCGCCTAGGCCGGTGAAGCTGTCCCGCAACGCCCGCGCCAGGGCCGCCTCGGCCTGCGGAGTGAGCGGGACCCGGCCGGCGGAGATGTCCTCGCGTGCGTGGACGACGAGTTCCTCCGCGATGTATCCCGCGATCACCGCGTGCCGCTCGCCGTCGGGAAGCTGCGCGCCGTGCGCGGCCAGGCGGTCACTGACCCGGGCCCGCAGCCGCGCCACCACCTCCGGCGGCGCCGCGGTCGTGACGCCGCTCAGGGTCGGGGCGGTCACCGCACGACCTCCAGGGCCGCACCGGCGGGCTGCCCGCCGGCCGCGAGGGACGCGGCGAGGGCGCGCAAAGCTTGGGCGAGGCGGGTACGTGTCCACGCCCGCCCCGTCATCCGCCCGGCGAGGACACCCGCGCCCCACCGGTCGGCGGGCATCTGCGCCCACACCGGGACACCGAGGCGCCCACTGATCTCCGCCGGGGTGTAGGCGGACCTGCCGCAGACCGCCAGCCCGACACCACCCGGCCGCGCCGCGGCACGCAGCGCCGGCAAGCGGGTGTCCAGGTGATCCAGGTACTCCGTCGACCCCGAGGTGACCAGCACGACCGCGTCAGCGGAGCGCAACAGGCCCCACGAGGGGCTGTTGGCGTAGAGGCGACCCGCGTCGGCGACCACTACCGGCGCCAACCGCGCGACCGCCTCGGCCTGGCCGGCGAGGATCGACACCGCCCCCGCGGCGGTCTCGGCCGCCCCCGGCCCGACGAGGACGTGCAAACCCAGCGGCACCTGCTGCACGTACGGTGCCGCCCCGCCGGTGTGCCCGCCGTGCCGGGCCGCCGCCGCCAGGGACGCCAGTCCCGGCTCCTGCGCCAGCCCGAACCGCGCCGCGACCACCCCGCCACCGGGGTCGGCCTCCACCAGCAACGCCGGACGGTCCGGCCACAACGCCGCCATCCCCAACGCGGCCGTCGACGCGCCCGGCGCGCCGGACACCGACGCCACCACCACCAACATCTCCCGCACCTCCTCACGTCTCACTGGGACGGGCCGAGCTGCACCAGCGACACGTCCCCCGGGGCCGCCGCGACCGCTTCCGCCGCATCCGCGGCGAGCAGCACCGTCACCAACTGCGTGCCCACCTGGTCGGCGCCCGCCGCCACGGACACGACCGTGGCCACCGCCCGGCGTACACCGTTGTTCTGCTGCGGCGCCTGCTGCCCGCCTCCGGTCGGCGGGGCGACCAGCACCACCACCCGCGACCCGGCGGTCAGGCTCGTCGGGGCCCGGCCCGGCTTGACCGGAACCGCGATCACCGCCTGCCCCGCCGCGGGCCACGCCGCCGGCCCGACCTGCGCCGACACCAGCAGGCTCCCTGCCGCCAGCGGCACCGCCGCCGAACGGCCGACGACCCCGCCGCGCCGCTCGGCCGGGACCAGGTCCAGGCCGGACGGGTTCGCCACCCGCACCACCCGCACATCGGCGTCGGTGATGACCTGACCCGCCGGTACGTCCCGCGCGACGGCGAGGAACTGCTCGTCGGCGTGCCGGCGCAGGTCCACCTGCCAAAACGTCACCACCGTCGCCAGGACCAGCAGCAGCCCGGCGACCACACGCCGGCCGCTGCGCCGCCCCACCCGCCGCGTACCGGCGGGCACCGGCGGCAGGTGCGCAGCGGCGGTGTTCACCGCCCGGGGACGGTCCGTGGTGACGCTCACCGGACAGCTCCGACGATCGCCTGGGACTCCGCCACCCGCACGGACACCGTCGAGGTCGTCGTGAGCGGGGCGAGAGTGCCCCCGCCGCCGGCACCAGACCAGGTGACCGACCACGTCACCGTCGCCCGCAGCCGGAACGCCGCCCCCGCCGCGACAGCGGACGAGGATGTGTAGGTGTGCCCGCACGGCCACGACGCCCGCGGGTCCGTGCCCGGCTTCCACGGCTTGCCCGGACCGGCGCACGTCAGGTCGTCGCTGCCGTCGCCGAAGGACCACACCACCCGAGTCGGCGTCGCGGTCGCGGTCACCGACACCCCCGGCACCGAGGCGGTCGCCGACCGGGCACCCCACGTCGCTGGGTCCACCCACAGCCACACGGGCACCTGCACCAGCACGAACGGCGCGGTGGTGGGATTCGTGCGGATCTGCGGCGAGGGCAGGCGCAGCCGAGAACGCGCTGTCTGCGCCAACGCCGCCAAGTTCACCGTCGGCGCCTGGTCCAGCCACACCGGCACGTCCTGCGAGCCGAGCCCGCTGCCCACGCAGGTCCGCGAATACCAGCCACCCTCCGGGCCCTCACCCGGCGGGGGCGGGAGGTCTACGTCGACCGGCGCCCAGTAGCAGCCGTCCTCGCCGCCGCCACCCGAGCCGTCATCGGAACCGCCGCCGCCCTGGTTGCCGCCATTCGAGCCGCCCGGTCCGCCCGGAGTGCCGACGCTGATGTCACACTCGGCCGCGTTCGGGGTCTGGCTGCAGTCCACGTTTCCCAGCCCGTCGTCGGCCCAAGCAGAGGAGAAGGCGCCGACGCCGACGCCAACAATCAAGAGCGCGATCCCAGCGCGCAGAGCAAGCCTCAGCATGAGCCGACCGCCTGTACACCGAAGCTGGACACCTTCCAGCCGCCGTCGTCGCGGGTCACGGTCGCCCTCACGGCACGGTTCCCGCCCGGGACGTCATCGGCCAATGCTCCAGTCGCCGTCTTGTAGGTGAGGAATCGCGCCGTGTTCAGGCAGTCCTGCACCGAGATGCTCGACGGCGTGGCAGCGGGCGAGGCTTCCGTGACCTGCGGATCCGACTGGTACTCGCCCTTGATGACCTCGCCGTCCCGGCGGAGCTTCGCCAGGCCGTTCTTCAGGTTCGTCAACGCTTCCCCGGTGGTGTGCACAGGCAGGGAAGGCTCGTCCGGATTGGCCGTCAGGCCGGCCTTCGCGTAGGCCTGCCACATGCCTCGGTAGGCGTCCAGCGCCGCTTTTTCGGCTCTGCCGCGGGCGTCCTGGGTCGGCGCGGGAACAGATGGCAGCGGAGTTCGGCTGTCTTCGGCAGGCTCGGCACCCGTGCAGCCGCCCGCAGCCGCAATAGCGACCAGTGCGGCGAGAACAGCCACAGTGGATAGCGGATTGCGGGGCCGGCATGGTCGGTGCCTGACCCGACGCCTCCGCCGATCACGGAAAGTCACTTTTCCTCCTCAGGTGCGCCCAGCCACAGCAGGCGCTGGCGTTCCTGCAGCGATGCGTGGAAGTTCCAGGGAGCGCGGTCTGAATCCACCTCTACACCCGGACCCCGCAGTTACCGCAACGTACTTACCGTCAGGTGATTACGACTCCGTGAGCACCCTTCGGTAAGCGCCAATACACTGAAATCAGAACCAAACGGCGGTCGGGTGTCGGGTTAGCGACACTATGCCCGCAGGCATCGATGCCTCTAGAATCCCTCTGAACAGTTCGAGGGAGTCCCGATATGAGTCGCAGTGCCGAGGCTCGTTGCCCCCGCGACCTAGCCCGCGAACTGGGCCGGCGAGCGAGCGCGGTCGCAGCCCTCGTCACGCTGCGCGACCACGGCGACTCCAGCCTGGACGAGCTGGCGAAGCTTAGAAATTGCCGAGACGATGCTGAACTTGCAGGCGACCTGCGCTGGTTGGCGGCTGCTGGACTGGTGCGGCGCGCCTCGGGAGCCGGAAGCTGGGACGTAACAGATGCCGCGTCCGTCTACCTACTCTCACGGCCAGGTCGGGCCCTTGCCGATACCCTCGCGGCGTTGGCGCAGGCGTGCGACAAGCTGGGCGAGCGCCACTCTTCAGGACGCACGTCTGTCGATTAGCCAGCACCTCATCCCTCGGAGGTCGTGAATTTTACTATTCACGCTGCGCAGTGCTGCCCTTACACTCTTCGGGGTAGCCGACCTTGACGGGGAGGGAAGGCGGTGCATTCCTTTCAACGCGTCTACGACGCTGTCCGGCTGTGCGGACACCGGTGGTCCCTGGAGATCCTGACCGCGCTGCAGCAGGGGCAGCCCATGCGCTTCACCGATCTGCTGCACACCATCAGCCCTGCGCCCAGCTCGAAATCACTGAACGAGGCTCTGCGGCGGCTGCAGGAGCACGGCCTCGTCGGGCACGTCGCAAGCACTGAGGGCAGCCGCTACGCCCTGACCGAAGCCGGTGAGGAACTACTGCCGGTGCTCATGTCATTCATGGCCGACCTGGGGCAATGGCTCGATACCTACGGCGATGAGACCAGCCAGGCCTCGGGCAACAACCGCACCCGCCCCTGAGTAGCGTCGAGGGCGCGAGGGCTCGGTGGTGGTGAGTCACCTCGACGTGGCCGTCTTACTCGCCGGTGTCGGGCTCACCGGTGCACTGGCCGGCGCGGCTCTACCACGGGCCGCGCGGCTGCTATCGGTGCCAGCCAGCCGATGTGGCAACAACATCACGGTATCGACAGAGGCCACCCTCTGGGGCGGCCGGGACCGGCTTGCAAGCTGGTGGTGGATGCGCGTGCCCGGGTGGCTGCTCGGCAGCACCACCCTCGCGGTCGCCTCGGTCGGCATCGAAATGCGCCTGCGGTCTGCAGAGCCGCGCAGCCTTGCGACCTTGGCGGTGTGGCTGGTCGTTCTCTACAGCGGGGCACTGCTCGCGGCCGTCGACATCGCCGTGCGCCGCCTGCCCACTCCCGTCATCGCCGTCGCGGCAGCTGCGGTCTTCGCCATCCTCGCTGCCGAGGCCGCGATGACCGCTGACGGGCGGCGGCTCGTCATCGCTGCGGCGGCCGGCGCAACGCTCGGCGGCGGGTACCTGCTGCTCGCCCTCATCGCCGGCAGCGGCATGGGACTCGGCGACGTTCGACTCGCCGCACTTCTCGGGGCCGCCCTCGGCACACTCGGCTGGGACGCAGTGCTCGTCGGCGCGGTCCTGCCGTACCTGCTCGCCGCGCCCGCCGCGCTGATCCGCCTGGTAGGCCGCCGGGGTGAGGGCAGCATGCCCTTCGGGCCATACCTCGTGGCCGGCGCCCTCGCCGCACTTCTACTCACCGCTTAATGGCGACGGTGAGCCCAGGCCGACCAGACATCCCGACTCGATGTGCCCAGCGCCCGGCTGATGCCCTTACCAGGAGGACGAGCCGGCGGCCCCGTACGCAGCGCGCGGTCCAGCCGGGTTGATTCGGACGACGACGGAGAATCGCGGTGTGTTTTGGCAGCGCACCTCGCAAGCTGGCAGGCCAAATTCATTGGGCATGAGCCAAAGCCTGCTTGGGATCTTTGCGAGCAGGACGATGTCCCTCGATCCGGTCGGCTCGCCACGGCCGGTTATCGGCACCAGTTCCAGACCGGGCGCCCGAGGGCTCAGTCAGAGCCGGCGGCGCGGGCGGGGCCCGGGGCGGTGGGAACGGATCGGGACAGTTGGTTCGTCGCTACTACCACTGAGCCGTGCAGCCCGGGCCTTGGCCCGCCGGTAGGCGTGCAGCAGAAGCGCCACGTCCTCACCTACCGGGGGCGCAGCGAGGATCAGCGAGGCGACAAGCTCTTTGCGATTTGTTCGTTCGCCCGTCTCCTCAGCGAGCGTTACGAGATCGTCAAGTCGATCGCTGATCGGAGCTGGCAACGAAAGGCCGATGCGCTTCTCGGGGCATTCAGGCAGTGGCGTATCGGCGCTGATTCGTCGCCGCGTGGTCATGTACCTGCTCCGGACACCGAGGTAGTCTATCGCCAAGACGCGCGTCTAAAACATATCTATCGCATTTCAACGTGGCAATGTACGATCACGCACCCGGCGAATGGGCCGGCAGGAGGTGGCGTTACTGATGGCGACGCAGGTCGACAGCGGTCCAGTCGTTCGGCCTCGGCTCGTGAACCCCGCCAACTTCCTCTTCGCAACCCGCGACACTGGGTACAAGACGACCGGACTGGCGATCGCGGAGCTGATCGATAACTCCCTGCAGGCTGGAGCGCGGGAGGTCGCGGTTGAGGTTGCTACCGCGCGTAGCCCCGACCGGCAAATTGAGATCATGGTCGTCGACGACGGCGTGGGCATGGACGCTCAGACACTCGCGGAGGCGCTGACCTTCGGCGGAACGAGCCGGTTCAACGACCGGAGGTCGCTGGGGCGCTACGGCATGGGGTTGCCGAACGGTGCGCTCAGCCGAAGCCGGCGCGTTGAGGTCTACACCTGGCGACCTGGTGTCGGCGTCCTCTGGTCGAGGCTAGACATCGACGAACTGGTGCACGCTGGTGATGCTGCGCTGCCTCCTGTCGAGCACATCGACCGGCCGGCGTTTGTGCCCAACACCGGCTCCGGTACAGTAGTGCGGCTGACGCGCTGCGACAGGGTGGAATACAAACGTTCTACTGCGCTCGTCCGGAGGCTCAAGGACGATCTAGGGCGAATCTACCGACACTTCCTTGCCGACGGCGTCAGCCTCCAGGTGAACGGGCAACCTGTGGTAGCAAACGATCCTCTGTGTCTGCAACCTGGGTCGAAGATCACCGGCGGTAGACAGTTTGGCGATGATCTCCTCTACGAGATCCCGGCAGGTTCCACGACCGGCACCATATCGGTTACTTTTAGTGAACTTCCGATCGATCGCTGGCACGGGTTGTCGACGGAGGAGAAGCGGACGATGGGCGTTACGGCTGGCCCGCCGGTCTCTATCGTCCGCGCGGGCCGCGAAATCGATCGCGGGTGGTTCTTCATGGGCGGTAAACGTCGCGAGAACTACGATGACTGGTGGCGGTGCGAGATCAGGTTCGACCCGGTCCTTGACGAACTTTTTGGGATCACCCACGCCAAGCAGGCAATCTCACCGCGACCAGAACTGTTGGAAATTATCTCACCGGATCTGGAGACGATCGCTCGTGCGCTAAACGGTCGCGCCCGAAACCGATTCATGCTCGTCAAGGCCGCAGAGCCGCTGAGCGCGGCGGAACGGCAGGCGGCGCGTGCTGAGGCCTCACTGCCGTCCTTGCCGCGCGGGCGCCGGCCCATCCCTGACGAACTCAAGGACTTGGTGGATGGCCTGCACCGGCACGACGCGCCGTACCAGATTGCAGCCGCGGAGCTGCCCACGATGGGCGCATTTGAGGTCGTCGTGCGAGATCGGCAGATCATCGTGTTACTCAACACGAAGCATCCCTGGTATCGCGATCTGTATGGTCCGCTCGCGATGAGTGAGCTGGGCAGAGACCACGACCTTGCTCGTCAAGTTGCTCTCACACTTCTGGCCTCCGCCCGCGCTGAGGCAACGCTGCGGCGAGGCGCCGAGCGGGGGCATGCACAGACGCTGCGCCAGATGTGGGCCGACGTCCTCGCCACCTTCATGAATGCCTAGCATGATCGAGATGTGGTACTCGCTCCCCTGCCCGCCAGAGTGTCAACCCGCTGAGCGGCGGGCGTTTGTGGCGCTTGGTCGTGCGCTGGCAACCGATGACGCTTCGGCACGTCAGGCCGCGCGGGAACGTTGCCTCGCGAAGGACAACGCCGCGCTCACAGCCGCCACCCACGTTCTGATTGATCTTGTTGGTCAAGGCTGGAACGTGCGGGTCGATGACCACGAGGTGGCCATCGCTCCGCCGCTTGGAGTCGCCGATCCGGTCGAGGAGAAGAGTCGAGTACGGCGACAGGAACTCATCAAACGAGATGAGCAGCTATCCATCCCGTCGGTGCGTCGTTTCATCGCTGCCATGGAGAAGCCGCGGGAGTTCGAGGGTAAGTTCGTATCGATCTTCAGCCTTATGAGAGATGGCAAGGAACTTTCGACGGCTCTTCAGGCTCTCGAGATCGACGGAGACGCGGATCTGGCTCGGTTGCGTGGAGTGATCGACCCATACGTACAGGTAGTGTCCAGTAGTGAGCGCTGCATGCAGACTGGTTTCAGGCTCATGGACATTTGGCGGTACTTTCGTCACACCTGGTCTAATCAGTACACGAGCACTCCCGGGCGCACCATGATGATTCTAATTCGGGACCGTGCAGCCCCATTCCACCCGGTAATTGGAATCGCCGCACTTGGCAGCGCGGTCGTACAACTAGCGGAACGCGATGACTGGATCGGTTGGCAACCGGCAGTGTTCCTTGAAAACCTGCGCGCCGCCCCGACTCTGCGGATGGCTCGGTGGATTACCGCCCGACTGCAAACAGCGTTGGAAGAACTGCATGTCGAAGACTTGGTTAAAGACGGCTTGTACTGGCCCACGCTGTGGGAAAATCCCACCACGGATGCAATCGAGCGATTGCTGAAGGAGGCGGAAACTCGCCGCCGAGATCATCACCGGTTCGTCAAGGCGACGGACTTCAAAAAGGTTCACGACGCCGACGATGTCAAAAGCTGGCGTCGACGTGCCGAATCCGACCTCTTCCGCAGCAAGCGTTGCCTGGCACTGGCCGATCTTCTCAGCGCTCGACAAGCGTTCGCGCCCTACCTATACCCAAAGGCAAGCCGCACCGGGCTGTCCGACGCGCTCGACAGCCCGAAGGCCCGGCGGGCGATCATGTCCGTACTGCGTAGGGCGAAAGCCGATGCAGTAGGAACCGAGATTGCCGATCTCACCGTATGCGGCGCTGTCGCTCCCTATAACGCGCTGCTGGGGGGCAAGCTCGTCAGCATGCTGGCGGTCAGCCCAACGGTCGTCAAGGCCTACCACCGGCGCTATTCGACCTATGCCAGTGAGATCGCGTCATCAATGGCCGGTCGACCGATCCGTCGGCGGTCAAACCTTGTTTTCGTCGGAACGACCTCGCTCTACGGCTCGGGCGCCAGCCAGTACAACCGGATCCGGATCCCGCCCGAGGTCCTCGGCGGGCTCTCGCCTATCGAGTTCCGCCAGCTCGGCCGGTCGAAGTCGTTCGGCACGTCGCACCTATCGGCGGAATCGGTGCGAGCGTTGGTGCGTCTTGCGGAGCAGACCGCACGCGGTGCGCGGGTCAATAGCATCTTTGGCGAAGGGGTGAACCCGAAGTTCCGCAAGGTCCGTCACGGCTTCGACCTCCTGCAGTGGCCGTCGGATACCCTGCTGCAGCATGGGCGTCAACGCATCATCTACGGCATCAGCTTGGTGGACAACCTCTTGCCCTACCTACTCGGTAGCGACGCGGAGCCGAGCTACAAGTTCCGCCGTCGTAAGAGCACCGCGGATGTGGACGCCATCTCCGCATGGTGGATGCGTCGGTGGTGCCACCCACGCAGTAAGTCGCCAGCGGTGCTGGAGGCGGTCACGGCCCACCGCCTAACCAGACCGGTCAGGCACGGTGCACGCGTCACACTGCCCGATTTGCCACTTACCGCCGGTGAACATGAGCAGCTGGAGCTGTACTGACTGCCTAGAAGAGGCGATCGTGTGGCACCGGGTCAACATCGATGATGCGCTCGTAGTAGGGACGAACTGAGGTTCGTGTGTACGGCGTCTGGTGGGCGTTCTGCACAAAACAAGTAAGGGGAGCCATCGATCTCACTGCATCAGCCAAGCGTTCGGCTTCAGAACCGCTGGTCTTTCCGACCAGGGCTTTCTGGACCGCACGGACCTGGTCGACCTGGGTCTGGCTGAAAAACAGCCTCGTCGCCGTAGCGCCAGACACTGCATCGGGCAGATCCTTCGGGTACTGCGTGGCGATGACGACACCTGCGCCGAACGCCCGGCCCTCTCGCATGAGAGGTTCCAGGAAGGGTGATTGGACGAGACGCCATGCCTCATCCAGCACGACAAGCCGCTTCAGCACCCGCGGCTGCGGGCGTCGGATGAGCTGGTTGTAGAGGGCCATCAACAGGAATTCCGCCACCGCATTCTTGACCTCCTCGCCGGGCAGTTGGCTGAGGCGGACAACGGAACGCCCGTCGAGCAGTTGCTCGAGCGTGGCGCCGTCTCCATCGCCGGCGAACAATCCAAGATCAAAGATAGGCGACAGGCGCCCGATGAGCGCATCATGGCCTTCACGTTCGAGCACCTCACGGATGGCGTCAAACGGTAGATAGGTCTGGTCCGATGCTGGTGTGAAGGCTCTACCGTCGAGGCCCAGGATCGTATAGGTCTCTTTCATTGCTTCACGCAGATGGTACGCCTGCTGATCCCCCAGGCGATAGATCCGCTTGAGGATGCCGACGAGCTGATGCACGTGCGACATTGGGTTTGCCCGGCCTGAGGTAGGATCGGTCGGCGGTACCAACGGGTTGAAGGGCAACCCCCCAATACTGGCGTCGAACATGGACAGCTGCTCGGCACGCGTGTACTCCACGCCCGCGTAGTCATCCTTAAAGTCGAGAATCAGGGCCGGCAGACCGTTCGGCGCCGCCATGAGTTCGCGCAGGATCGCTTTGGTGGCTTGAGTCTTGCCACTGCCGGTCTCACCAGTGATTGCGATGTGGCCGTTGGCCAGCGGACGGTCGGGACGCTGCGGGTCGTACCAGACCTCAACCGGCCTGCCGTACTGCCCGGCAGCTTCACCAAGAAACGCGCGCGGCCGGTCAGCCGACGACGACGCTGCTGCTACCGAGGCCTCAGGGGCTGCGACCCTGTTAGACGCCGACCTCGCAAGGGTCGTCTCGGCGGGAGCAGAGACTGATCGCCCTACTTCAGTAGGCGAAGGGCTGTCAGCTTCCGTCCTTGGTGGCGTCTCTTGTTCCGGCGGACTGGGCACCTCACGTACGGGCGGGACGGCCTGCTGAAGCGCGCCTACGCCGGATTCGTTCAGCTGCGTCACGGTGAGCGGGAACGTGCGACCTCTAGTGGCCTGGGCGCTCACACGCCTGGGCGGTCGTAGTGACTCCGTGTCCACACCGATGGAGACCTCGACCAGATGCAGCTCGATGGTGAAAGGCACCTCGCCTTCGAATAGCCGTTGCGAGGCACTTGCCCAGGCCCGTCGTTCGTCGGTGTCGTGGCCGCGTTTCGCGAGTTCGCGATACACGTGCGCTCGAAGGATCTCCCGGCGAGCTGGCGTAGTGATGAGCTCATCCGCCCGGTCGGGATTGAACACGTCACGAAGCAGCATGCCGGTGGACAGGGCCTGGTTGACCGCCGGCCCCGTGGCAGTGTCGCCATCAATATGAAACTCAGCCGACGTGTCCTGCATCGTCTTCACCTCGAAGACGGTGATGGTGCACCCTTCTTCGCTGTACTCGATCCCGAGCAGGTCGGCCCTTCGGGCGTCTTCGTGAAGGTGCAGCCACCTACGGGCCATGTCATCATCAAGGCTGATGAGCAGACGCTTGCGATCCGCGGGCCGGTTCTTCTTATACCACCGCGCCACGATGAGCGTTCCAAGCAAGCCCTTGGTCCGGTTCTGGTCAACTTGGCGCTCGAGGTCAGGCGTGAGTGTCAAGGCACCCACGTCGAGAAGTTCTGTTAGCTCCTGCAGGAGTTCGTCAAGGTCAGCGTCACTGACCGCAGTGTTGTACTGACGGACAACCTCGCGCAGCGCTCGCCGGAACGGGTCGGTGGCGTCGGCGAATGCAACTACCTCACGGGTGCGATCGCGACCACTGAAGACCTGAAGCTTCCCGAGCATGAGGTCTCGGTCGACGTGCCGATCGGCCAGGACGAACCACGGTGCCGTTGCCGCTACGGCCTTGAGGCGTTCCCGCACGTCGCCATCTTGTCGCACGGCGAGGCGTGACGCGGGTGCCTGCTTGGCAATCAGTTGGGCAACCGTGAAATAGGCGGCGAAGGGCCCGCCTGGCGCGGGTTCCAGGTCCACAGTCTTGGCAAATACGCGGTACTTAAGTCGCTGAGGCATCGCGAGGGGCTGGACCGGCTGCTCTATGAAGCTGAGCGCATCCTGCATACCCGCCGATTGGTCGAATGCCACCAGGACGTGTGCAAGCATGCCTGCCGGTGGCTTCACGGTTTCGGCCGGCAGCGCGCGCACTTCGAAACTGAAGCGTCGATCCTCTGCGGTCGCGTGAAAAAGTTGCGCCACCCGTGCTTCGTCGTCGTCATCAAGTTCGAGCGACTGTATTCCAGCGTTGCGGCCCTTGTAGAGCACGGTGAGGTGAGCGCCCTGGATCTTCTCGCTGTACGCCAGGTCGGTCAACAGCTTCAGGTAGGGCCCTGGGCCGGGCGGGTCCAGCAACGCCAGGCGGAGCCCGTGGCGCGCTGGAGGGTGTGCTTCAAGGAACGCTTCGACGATGCGACGAATCTGTGCATAGCCGTCTTGCCCCACACTTCGTTCCTGCTTAACCGCGAAGTACGGAAGATGCCCGATGTCGCTGACGTGAGGCAGAACCTGTGGCGTGTCAGGCGTCAGATCTGGGAGGCAAAGACTGGTCAGAAAGTTCGGCAGCTTTCCCGCCGAGTCCCTTACCAACTGGAGGTCGCGTGCGCTGAGCCGGTCACGCTGAGCGACAACGATGCGCGCGAATTCAGAATACCGCCACAGGTACAAGGGATGCAGGGGCGTGAGCATCGCGATCGTAGTCAGGCCAGACCCAAAGGCAATGGTGTCGAGCTTCAAGATCTGGGAGATAACCTGATTGACATCTTGGGTGTACTCCGCAAACAGCTTCCCGTACGTGTTGCCGATGCACGTTAATAGGTCGTGATACCGCTCGACGTAGTCGCAGATCGCGACCCTTGAATTCCGTGCCGCCGCCACCGCAAGGGGCTCGACTGTCAGACGACCCGCATACCCCACGATCTTGTCTCGAGCCTTGTCGAACGACTCAAATCGCGCACGTAGTTCCCGGCCAGCGTCGTCGTCGAGGCTATCGAGGAATTCAAGGATCTGCTGGCTGGTCCACTCTGCCTTGAGGTCATCTTCACCCCGGTAGCCGCGGATTCTCTCCCAGATGTCGCCGTCGTTCCCGTCGATCCAGCCCCCGTAACGACCGACGCCCACGAGCCGGGTCACGATGTCGACGACTTCGCCGGAGACCTGCCCTTGGATGATGATCCCGGAGGGAAGCTCGTCCTCCCATCGTTCCGTGCCGACGGGAGTCCCCCCGCTGTCGAGTTCGCTGACCCCTGCAGCCGACTCCACGGCGGCGTCGAGATCATCCTGAAGAGACGCGTCACCGGAAAGCAATGCGTCCGCAGCGACAGTCGAGGCCGAAACCGGCGTGTCGAGCGGCCGATTGCCGCTCCCATCATCCGCGACGCCGCCCGAGGGGTGAGAGCCTTGGGTGCTGGTATCTGGCGGTATGACGGGGCCAGTCTGCGGTACCGCGTCATGGTCTGCTGGCAGGGGCGGGGGTTGCCACCGGCGGACCGAGAAGAGATCTTCGGCGTCAGCGACGGTGAGCTGATCCGCCGACTCGCCGCGGCGCAGCTGCCGAAGGAGGCGAAGACTGCGCCGAAGGGCCGCCCGCCGGTTCGGATCGGCCTCCTTGGCGATGTTCTCGGCGATTGCACGCCGGTCCTTTTCCGTCAGCGTTTGGAGCCGACCAACCAGATCGCGGTTCCTCTGAATGCGATTGGCGACCGCCCGGTCGCTCGCGTCGTCAAACAGCTTCGGGTCTGCCAGCAGGCCCAAGCGCGGAAGTTCCCGGCTCGACTTCAGTTTGAACTCCATCGCCTGGTCGGGCCCGTCTGGCAATGAGGTGTAGTAGTCAAGAAGTTGGCCGAAAGAGATGTTGCGGTCGCCGCCGAGCCTTTTCCACCAACTGATGAGTACATCGTTGGCGCCAGCGAGCTGCTGCTGTGCTTGCCTGATAAGTAGACCCTTGAGCTCGACCGGGCCGATGGGAGCGAAATCTTGCAGCGATGAAAGCCGGGCCTGATCTCCGGCCGCGATCACCACGATCGTCGCCTCAAGGCTTCTGTCATTACGCCACTGCTCGGCTCGCTGGACGCTGTTGGTGAACTTATCTGCCGGCATGCCGACCTCGGCGGCCAGAGCCAGGGCATCGCTCGACAGCAACGCAACCCGCAAGTCGGACCTGACTAGGATCCCGCTCAGCCGGGCTAGCACAGTGCGTGCGTCGAAATGCGGAATGTCCCGAACAAGGACGCCCACCGATCCGTACAGCTCAATAATCTTGCGGCACAGCAGCCCGCTGACTAGCTGTTCCCGAGGGTCGATCGTCGTCATAGCAGCGCCAAACTCTTTGGGTCGGTAGTGATGACGGTCTGCCCGTCGGCGAACGCCTTCGCGTAGCCAGCCTCAAGCATTGCCCTCCGCAATGCCTCGACGTTGAGTCGCAACTCCTCCTCGCTTACGGAAGTTGGCGTCCCGAACGGCTTCTGTGCCAGGTTGTTGCATCGCACGATCTGGTCATCGGAGCGCTGTCCGACTACGATTCCATAGTTCGCGCGAATTTCGTCGAGAAACTCCGGAAAGTCGAGCGGCCTTTCTGGATCGACAGTGGCCGCAACGAGCGTTTCGAGAAATTCGGCGTTGATCCCATAGCGCTTTTGCTGCTTGCCGCCACGGCCGGCGACGGACCAAGGAGTGAGGTAACCAGCGCGGCGCCCAAGGTCTGCCAGGAAGCCTCGCGGATGGTTCTTCTCTTCCGCGGCAACTTGCCAGAACGCCTCAGCAATGGCTTCCAACTCGGACACCTGGTCGTCGTGACGGTACGCATCGAAGCCCTGCCGGACCCGGTCCTGAACCTTGGTGGGGAGGCCTGCGATCACTTGTTCAGCCCCGAGGGCACTGACCTGCGGCTGAAGTCTTTCTCGAATACGAAGCAGCATCAACGCCTCGATCGTGTCGCCCGCAGCCCGAAAAGATGCTCGCGATGCATTGCGCAGGGATGTGCGGGAGCCATCGAACATGTCGAGCAGGATCGGGGAGCGTGGAGCGCCTTCAACAGCCTCGGAGTAACGGGAGATCAGATGGACGTGTACGGCGAAGCAGGCGAATGTCACCAGCCTTCGAAGGGAATTCAACTTCGAACCGCTGGTTCGCTCGAAACGGGCGAGACGGTCAAAGGAGCGGCGAAGATTGGTGAGGGTAGGTGAAGCAAGAACAGGCGTGCTTGCATCATCAACGATCATGGGGGCATAGGCATGCTGCATTGCGGCTTCAGTTGCGGTGTCAACGCCCTGCGGTTTAGCGAGCTTTGCCATCGGCATTGCCAGCATCGACCACGGGTCGTCGTCAGTTGACAGTAATTCACGGATATGAATGGCGGCATCCGCCTCATGCCCAGCCGTCAGTAAACGCGCCAGAAAGATGCCGCAGCGATGATCCGATGGGTCACGGGTGAGGAGTGTTTCGTTGGACAGGGTGTATGAGGAGCGTGCCGCTTCGCCGAATACGGCCTTGTCTGTCCCCAGCACGCCTTCGGCAAGGTTCCGCAACGTGCTAAGTGAGTCTCGATCGATGACTTCACCATCGCGACCGGTGATCGCCTCGCCGTAACGCTCAAGGATTGCGCTATTCGGGTTGCGCTCGACTTTCTCACGTGTCTTCTGGTTCAGGATTGATGGCCGAAGAAATTCGGCTAGTGCGTCCGAGTCATATGCGCGTCCCGTCAACGCCCTTCCGAGGCCGTTGGCCACATGCACAGGTTTGATTGAGTTGTTGGTGGGAACAAGTCCGAACTCGGCGATGTAAAGGTCATTCAGGAACGTCTTCAGGTCCGTTGTCACAGTCGGTACCTCGCCGGATGACGTTGAATTTCGAACCTCGCTTCGATATTCTTCTCCACGTTGCGGATTCGCACATCGACAACTTCTGTCTTGCTCGGCCCCACGGAATTGTGCACGCTGTCGACAAATCGTGTGATGCGCCGAGTTGCGCTCCGCGACCAACTCGTTCGCCCGAGACCCCACCTGGCCTCGGTAAGCGTTAGGTACAACGCGCGATCGACCAAGAGGCTGGCGACCGCCACGCCGTACTCGTCTGTAGCGGTGAGGGCGAAGGTCCGGACGAGACGCTGCTCATCGGGCAACCACTCGTCCACCCACGGAGCCAGCTTGGGTGGATCTACCTCGAATCGGCCATGGTGGACCTCGTGCAGGGAGAGGAACGTGCTTGGGGCCCTGACGTCGAAGCGGTGGCTTTGCCAGAGGACGAGGCGTTCGCGGTCGCTATCGGGGCAGTCTGGCTCGTAGAACCTGTTGATTGCTAGAAGCAGTTGCCGGACAACGCCTCCACCTGCTCCGTTACCGTCCGTGACCAGCCTGTCGAAGCTGCGTTCGTCGCTCGGCAAGAGGTCGAGAAGCGACCGACCGTCACGGTGCTCAAAGAAGAACCGCCGCTTGAGCGCGCGATACTCGTTATCTCGGTCATCCGCCGGCATCGGCTGTATGGCAGACGGGCGGAGCCCGTCGATCCACTCTTCTGCCTTTGTGGTCCCCTGCCAGAGCTCTGTGTCGCGCCGGGGGTGCGTTACGGCAGCGGGGTCGAAAACCTCCCGGACAGCATCGAACAGCGGTCCGACGCCGCCTTCGAAGGCAAGCTGCGCGTAGTGGTATCGGTGCGAACCCTGGCTCGCGAGCCGGACCGCAGCCGTTGCCCCTCCGGCGATCAGGAACGCCACGAAGCCGACCAACTGCCGCATTGTTGCGTGGTGGCCTCGCCGTGCAACCTCCGCAAGCATCAGGGCGATCCGCTCTCGAACCTGAGGATGGCGCAATGCCTCGCGGTTGACGACGGCCGGGTCTGTTGGCGACAAGCTGGCGTAGAAACGATCATCGGTTAGACGGGCGATGACCTCGAGTGTGATGGGCGCAGCAAGCACATTTCGCAGGCTAAGGTCGAGGACTCGAACGGGACCCTCAACATCCTTCACAGGCTCCCGGCCATATGACACCGCCTGCTGCACCTGCCGAAGCGCTGCCCTGAGTGGCTCGAAGTCGACAGCCAACGGATGGCGACGCAGCACGAAAAGCGGCCACTCATTGATAGCTAGCACCATGGCTCGACGGTCGCGGTCGCAGTCGCGCCAGCGAGAGAGGATGCTGTCATCGGACAATTCGTTGGCATCGGTAAGAACAACCGCCCCGGCCGCCTCTAACGCTGGCCTGAGTCGCTCGATGAGGTGCGTCTTTCCGTCACCGGGGTTACCCGTGATGATGATCTGATGGTGGGCGCGAGCCAGACCCAGGACATGATCGTTGAGACCGAGGTCCACATCGATCCAACCGAGTTCTTCGGCGGTCAAGCGGTCCGCATAGCTGTTGGTGCTGCGGTACAGGCGTTCCACGAACTCACTGGTTTGAAGAGAGGCCGCCGAGCTTCCGAGGGACCCGGTGGCGTCCCTGCCGCCCGAAACTGGCGCACTCTCACCGCTCGGTGTCACCCAGCAACCGCCCGTTCCCAGGTACATGCTGAGAGGTCGGCCAACCGCTGCTGAGGCACAGGCTCATGCGGACGGGGCATCGAGGTCACCACCATAAGCTTCTCGCTGCTGCAGAGGGCTGACTAACGAGGGGTCGACCGCGCAACCGCGGTCAGCACACCCCGACAGAGTAGTACCTGACACGGTATCGCCCACGTCTGACATTCGGTGCAAGCGATCTAGATGCCCTGGGATCGGTCAGCGGATTAGCGGGTTAGGCCTTGAAACAAGTCGATTAGATTTGATTAGTCTGGTTTTGGCAGAAAAAATGCTTTTGCGTTTTTCGCCATACTTCTCATGATCGGTTCCGCAGTGTTGGGCCGGATGACATCACCCCCCAGTACCAGGGAGACAGGACCCGTAGGCTGTGCTCTGGCGATCGTCAGGCTGGAGATCGGAGACCGCCCGTGGGAAGAGCGCTGGCTGCACAAGAAGTCAACATTGCGCGCGAGTGGGTCGCGGGTAAGAAGATCGAGTCTTTCCGGGTGTACGGCGTCAACTCGTTAAAAACCTTGGCGCCCTCGCTCGACGACCTCGTCGGCGACCAGATCGTGGACCTGGTCGCCCAAGACGACGCTCGGCGGGTCGACGTGGTTTGCCGCGTCCACGTCATAGCCGTCGACCTTGAGCGGACCGGGAAAATGGCGGCGTTGCGCGAGACCACCGCATGGAGTCCGGCCGCCGGGACACCTATGCCGACCGGACGAATGACCTTCGAAGACGGCACCGGACTTGACTTCAGGGAGCCAGCGAAGACGAAGCGAATCACGTTTGCCGTGCGTCGTCGCTGACCGCAACTCCTTGCTGGCCGAAACACCACGCACGCCAGCACGCAGATCAGAAGCTTCCTGCCGGCCTTCTCAGTACCCGCCTGCAGCGGTCGGGGGCGGGAGATGAGCGTCAAGGTTCCACAGCCCAGCCGATGACGCGCGTTCGGCCACTTCCTCTTCCTGTGTGCCCTACCCGACCAGAGGTCGTCGCGAAGCAGCCGCCAGCCTCCCTCGTAGCCGCACAGAGGTGTGCAAGCATCGCTGCATGGAGGTCCTACCCGGCTCCACGAGGCCGCCCGCCTCGGTACAGGGGTTGTTGGACCTGCTAGAGAAGGCGGAAGGATCTGTGCAGGTTCTGGACCCCCCAGAACAGGTGAGAGCGGCCTGGCGTCGACTCATCCATGCTTTGCGGTCTGGCGGACATGTGCCCAAGGGCTGGCATCTGGTTCACCGCGGCCGCAACACCGGTGACCTGGTTATCGAGCTACGGCGGGGCCGCCACCCGAGCAAGCAGTACCTGCCGGCAAGTCGCTCATCAGTGCCGGTCCCCGAGTTCCTGGTGGATCCTCATCCAGTCATCGACCGGTTGCGTGAGCAGCCCAGCCGCCTACCGGAGTCTGACGAGAACCGCTCCCGGACGCTGTTGCTCCTGCAGGCGCTGTGTCTGGAGGCGGAGAAGCGGGAATGGGCCGTCAGGTTCGATACGGACGCGCTGCTGAGCGTGGTCGTCGACGAACAGCCGCTCGAGGTGCGGGTACGGGAGGAGAAGGGAGCCCGCTGGATGCTGCGCCTGGTGCTCACGGTCACCGACGCCGACGCCGGTGTGGCCGAGTGGAAGGACTACGCCCGCAAGCGGCTTGAGGACGAGTTGCCCGCCGTCCTGACGGACCTGCGCCAACGTGGCCGGCGGCTACGTGACCGCCGCGAAGCTGCAGCGCGGGCGGAGCAGGTGCGGCTGCAGCAGGAACGCGACCGGGTGGTGACGGCGCACCGCGACCAGATCCTGCGGCAGCAGGTGGCTGCGTGGCTGCTGGCCGAGGACATACGCTCCTACTGCGCAGATCTCGTCAACGGCGGCATGCGGATCGACGACCCGTGGCTGGCGTGGGCACACACCTACGCCGATGACCTTGACCCGCTGGCCGACCCGCCCGGAATTCCCAGCGACCCACCGTCATCGGTGGCCGTGCCGACATCGAGACAGCAGCACGTCGGGAGGACTGCCTCTGCGGCGCCGCCCTATCAACCGTGGCATCCGAACCGCCGCTGGTACCACGGCTAGTAGTGCCAGTGGCCCGCAGGCAGGTACGGCCGCAGGTCATCGCGCTCGGGCTTTGGCGTCGCCGGCATGCCCTCCCGGCTGAGCCGGGGATCCACGTGGTCGGCATGCTGCAAGATCCACGTCGCCCAGGCCCGCACCTCCTGCGCACGGTCGGGCTCCAAGTCGTCAGCGACCGCCGCTAGCGCTGCCGCGTAGGCGCGGGCGTCGTCGGCGAACTGCCGCTCGCCAATACGAGCCTGGATGGTCTTGCGGCGGTGGTCCTCGGTGAACTGGCGTTGGGCCTCATCTTCCCGCCGCTGCCGTTCCCGTCGGCGCTCCTGTTCGCGGCGCTCCTCGGCCTCGCGGCGCGCGATCAGGAGGTCGGCCCACCGCTCGATGTGGGTGAAGATTTCGCCGAGTTGCCTGTGCAGGGGTTGGTCGGCGGTGTCGGTCCAGGTGTCGTAGCCGCGGCGCCGCGCCGGGTGCACTTCCTTGATCGTCAGCTGTAGCGGCTTGCCGCGCTCCCCGTAGAGCTGGAGCGGGAACTCATCCCGGCCGATGCGCAGGATCAGCTGGCCGTTGTCGTAGTGGTCCCGTCGGTTGTGCCGAAACAGCGTCTCGTACCCGCGGAACTCGGCCTCGGTGATGATGGCCTGCCAGATCTGGCGCATCCGCTGCACGGGCCGACGCTTGTTCGGCATCAGGTAGGGCCGGTGCTGGTAGATCATCCGCTCGGGGAAGTCCAGCGCCTCGGTGAGGTCCTGCACGATCGGGTGTGGGCGGCGCACCGTCGAGGGGACCGGGACGATCCGGCCGAGGAACTCCTGGGTCCGGGGCCGTGGACGCGGAGGCGGAACCCACTGCCGGGTTGGCTGATCCGGTGGCGCCAACGCGGGCGACTCGACGCCCCGGCGGTCGACCTCCACAAGCAGCAGCGACATGCCACCCGGAAACGACCAGCTGCGCAGCCGGTGCGGACCGGCTCGCAGCAACCGCAGCTTGGCAACTTTCGCCGCGTGTCGCCACGCGGCCAGGGATTCCTCGTCCAAGCCCTCCAGCTTGAGCCGGCCATGCGCCGCTCTCACCCGGTCGAGCACCAGCTCCGGTGTCACCTCCATCACCGTCTCCTTAACGATCCCACTCGCTATGCGGGACGCGTTCATGCTGGCCAAATTGCCGTAGCGAATTCGCCTCCGGACGCTCAGGCACGGGCATGGCTGAGTTCCTCGATGCACTCGTCGATTGACTAGCCAGAGCCGGTGGTGCGCTGGGCGCCGTCGCCAGCTGGCTGGGGCTGCTGCTTGGAGGCTTCGTCCGCGCTCGCCGCGCGAACAGCGGCCGTCGGCGCCTACGGCCCCAGCTCCGAATAACGGGGATAGGGCAGACCGAACCACTCCGCGAACGGTGGATATTCGTTGAGTGCCGTGCCCACCTCGGGGGTGGGCTCAGGGGCGCGCCACGGCGCTGCGGTTCGCCCATCAGGCTCTAGCCCGTAGCGGCGCAATTGCTCCGCCTCGGCCCCTTTCAAGCGGAACTGGAGATCGATGAGGTAAGCACCTGCCAGGCACGCGTCGCGAAGCACCCGTTCGGCCTCCTTCGCGCGCCCGTCCTTCTCGAGTACATCAGCCAGCGCCGACAACACTTCCGTCGTTGGTTGCGCCACGCCACGCAGTAGTCGTTCCGCCTCAGCAGTCCGCCCGGTTTCGGCGAGCATGCCGGCCAGTTCGACGAGCGCGTGCAGGTCCTCGGTGGCCGTCTCGCGAAGGAGCGCCTCGGCCTGCTCCGGCTGACCGGCTTGCCGCAGGAAGTACGCGACCCGAACCGGCGCCTGGGGTTTGCCACCGGCGGTCAACCGCCCAAGCACCTCGTTCGCCTCGTCGTGATGCCCGAGGTGCATGAGTTGGCCGGCAACATCGATTAGGACTTCTTGGTCGTCGGTGGCCGCACGCTGCTGGAGGACATCCGCCGCATCCTCGGTCTTGCCTAGGCGGTCTAGCAGGTTGGGCAGCAGCAGATTCGCGTGCTTGTCGCCGGCGTCGGCGGCCCGCCGCAGCCAGCTTTCGCCTTCTTCGAAGAGCTCGGGATCGTCGTCGAGTTCGATGCCGTCCTCGATGAGCAGTCCGGCGAGCCGCTGCATGGCCCAGGCATGGCCCTCTTCGGCTGCGTGTCGCAACAAGTCGTCCACTCCGCGCCACTGGTCGGCCTCGATCAGTAGTTCGATGCAGTGCTGGAGGGTATCCGCGGGGATCCTCTGGACAAGGGTCGAGCGTAGTGTCTGGCTCTCCTCTGCGCGGCCGAGTTCATCCATGAGGCCGGCGAGCAGGATCGCGGCGATCGGGCTGCCCTTGGCGGTCTGCTGGTGCAGCAGGGTTTCCAGATCGCCTTGCTGGTCTTGCTCGTACAGCACGTTGGCCAGCACGACGAGCGCAGGGGGGTCGCCTTGTTCGGCGCGTCCCGTCAACAAGCGGTGGGCCTCGTCGCTGCGTCCGCTGTCGGTGAGCAGGTCCACGAGCCGAACAAGAGAGTCAAGATCGTCAGGGTTCGCGACGAGTTGTCGCAGGTGTCGCTCGGCGTCAGCCGGGTCTTCGTGCACCTCTTGACCCGAGGTCGCGTCCCACACGTACCGCTGTGCGAGCGACTTGATGGCGCCCTTATGGCCGAGTTCGGCCGCTCGTCTTACCCAGGGGTCGCTCTCGTCGTGCCGGCCGAGCCGGCTGAGGAGCACGCCGATGGCCATGGCCGCGCCGGGTGAGCCCTGGTTGGCCGGAGGCGCGCAGAGTGTGACCGCGTCGCGGTAGAGGTGGCGTTCCTCGGCTTCCCTGGCCAGGCGTAGCTGGTCCTCAAGCGGGCCTGGGTCGGCGAGCAGGACGGTCCACAACTGTGGGGGCAGCGGATACATATGTTGCTCGGGACGCAGGTGCTGAAGGAGGTAGTCGGCGAGCACGTAGCCGTCGGGCTCGCCGAGGTCGGGCTGAGACCGCACCGGCGTCAGCGGAGCGATGACGCCCTTGACCATCCGGGTGACGTAGGCGATGGACGCGGCGAACCAGGGCGTCGTGCGGGCCCGTTGCTGTTCGTCGAGATAACCTGCCGCCGCGTGTTCGAGCATGGTCGCCGACAGCGGGGCGGCGCGACCGGCGGCGCGGGCATCGGCTGCGGCGAGCATGAGCGCTCGGGCGTACGGATCGGCATCCTGGTAGGCGGCGATGAGGTCCGGGCCGGCTGCCAGTGCTTGGGTGATCCGATTCGAGGATCCGGCGGTCGCGATGGCGTCGCGGAGGCGTGGATCGGAGCGCGACCGGGCCAGTTCGACATCGGCGGGTAGGAATGTCGGCGGCACGTCGATGCGGACGGCTCGGGCCAGCAGTGTTCGAATCTCATGGTGCGGATCGGCGTCGCCCGGGTTCGGCTGCGTGGTGAAGCGTTGCCAGTACTGCGGCCACAGGGTGCCGATCACGACCACAGGCGCGTTCGATCGCAGTATCTCCATCAGGGCGACGGCCGCCGCCTCGCCGTGCGGGGAGCTGAAATATCGCTGCGCCTCGTCAAGCCAGATGACTGAGGGTGGACTCGCTGGCCGATCCCGCAAGGCGAGCGCGGTAGTGGGGAACTCCAGCGCCCAGTCCGGCAGGCACGTCAGGACCGCCTCGTATGCGGTGCGCGTCTTCCCGGTCGACGAGCCACCGACGAGGACGACGAACACCCCGTTAATGGGCATGGGGTGCAGCAGGCGGCGAAGGTTCGCGTCATGGCTTCGACCGACGTAGTCCGGCAGCGTCGTCGCGACCTGCTCCGCCGGGCTGATAGAGCGGTGCACGCCCAGGTCGAAGGGCTCCCAGTCGACTACCCGGCGCTTCGGCGCTCCGGCCGCGCTCCGCCGCTCACGCAGGGCTTCGTTGACATCATTGATGGTGTCCATGGCCTGCGCCAGGACATCACCGGGCGTGAGGAATTCCGCGAAACGTCGGCTGATCTCGGGATAGGCGTCCAGGTAGGCGGACAACTGATTGGCGTCCCACAAGGCCCAGCCCTTGAGGCCGAGGCGCTGCCCGTAAGCGCTGAGTAGGTCGTTGACGCGGTCGATGCCGCCGCGCCCCGCGACGCTGGAAAGGCGGACGTTCGTGGCAACGATCAAGTACTGCGGGATCCGGCCGTCGGTGACGCGCCGCCGTCGCGGATCAAGCCACTGGTCCAACTCGCTCGTGAGGGTCTGGCACAACCATTGAGCATCGGCGACACCACCAGCGGTCCGGCGGCACTTCGCCTGGAGGACGCCGTAGCCGCACCAATCAGGCCGAAGCGACACCTCGCCGTCGAAGGTGGCCTCGCGGCCACCGTCCGGTCCCGCGCCGAAAGCCTGGACCGCTGGGCCCAGCACTCGCACCGCGAGCGCCCTACACAACTCCTCGAATCGCCGCTCGTTGAGTCTGCTCAGCTCGTATGCCACAAGACCATGATGAGCCTAAACTCTGACGCGCTACGTCCCCGGTGGACAGCGGACATGTCCAACGAGGCAGTAACAAAGGGCGGCTCCAGTAGACGACCGCCTCTGACACTCGTGGTCCACATGCCTGCAGCTCCCCGTTCGGCCGCCCTCGACGGCCCCGGGGAACCTCAGGTCGTTCGGCGGTTGGCTCCATGTCGAACCCTGCTGGTTCACTGGCCGCAATGACTGACGAAAGAGGCGTGGAGTGACCAATCAGCCGGACGAACCCTCGCGGCAGCACCCGAGCCTGCTGCGGGTCGCCGCGTGGATCCCTGACATCGACGAGAACCTGGAGCGGTGGGAGGAACTCGAGCAGATTGCGGTGCAGTGGATCGAGGAGCAGGCTGCCGCCGACGGGGTGACCCCGGTGGTGTTCTACAACGCGGCGAAGGCGCACGGGGGCCCCGGCCCGGTCCACCGGCTGGCGAGCCGCTACCGGTTCAGCTACCCGCTCGACCGAAACCGGCCTCGTGGCGCTGTAGTGGCGTTCCACCCGGACGCCCGGTCGCTGCGCCAGGCGACTGACCTGGCGCGCGGATCGGCACTGGTGGTCTTGGAGAGTGCGATGACCCCGCTGGCCGGATGGGCTGCCGGGACCCGGGCAGAGGACTTGTCCGGGGTGTATCCGCAGGTGCCGGCGCTGGACCCCGAGGCGCAGAAGGCCCTCGACCGGGCCCTGTTCTTCGGCGGGCACAACAACTGGACCGGAAGTCACGAGCGTGAGCACGCCCGCAAGGCAATGGACGCCGTGCTGCGCGGCGGGCTGATCGACGTCGACACTGCCGTGGGGTATGCCCTGGCACACGCAGGGGTCTCGGAGGTGGGCGCGAAGAACCTCCGCAGCAGCCTGGAACGCAAGAGGCGGTAGTTCCACCCCGGGGAGACAGAGCAGATGAAAGGTACCGAGCCGGCCTCACGTGCCGAGGCCGACGCGCAGCTGCGTGACCGGGCCGAGCGCCTCGTCCGGGCACAGCTAATGACCCGGGAGGATCAGGACTTCGCGCGCAGCCAGAAGAGCATGATCGGCCAGACGATGCGGGAGTACGGCGGCCGCTTCCTGTTCGAGCTGATCCAGAACGGGTACGACGCGCAGCCGCCGGACGCCGGCAGCGGGCGCATCGCGGTGGTGTTGGCGCGCGGCGAGGGCACACACGGCACTCTCTACGTCGCCAACACTGGGCGCGGGTTCACCGCCAGCAACGCCCGGCGGATCCGCTCACTCGGGCTGAGCGACAAGCCGATCGGCGAGGGTATCGGCAACAAGGGTGTCGGCTTCAAGAGCGTGCTCCAGATATGCGCGACTCCGGAGGTCTACAGCACGCTGGACAATGGAGATCCGGGGTTTTGCTTCCGGTTTGCTACCGAGGACGACGTGCCAGGGCTGGTTGGCGCAGATCCGGTGCTCACTCGGCAGATCATCGACGAGGTTTCGCTCTACAGCATCACGTTGCCGGCCGAGGGGACGCCCGCTCGGGTGGCGGCGCTGTGGGCCGACGGCTATGCCACCGTGGTGCGGCTGCCGCTCGACGAGGGCGCCGTCGATGCGGTGGCCGAGCGCCTCGACGAGCTCGAAGCGTCAGAGGTGCCGCTCATGCTGTTCCTGAAGCGGCTGGAACGTGTCACTGTCCGGAGAGAGGACGGTTCCGCCAGCGAAGAGCGGGTGCTTACCCGGGTACGCAGCAGCGCGCCGGTGGCGGCCGATGACTTCGCCTGCGACCTTGTGACGCTGGACGAGGACGGCACTTATCTGGTGCTGTCTCGGCGGGTCGATCCGGCCGCCTACCGGCGTGCGGTGCAGGAGGCGATCGACCGGCGTCAGCTCGACCCCAGGTATGCCGAGTCGACGGCGGCGGTCGACGTCTCGGTCGCGGTGCCGTACGGGGCTGCGGACGCGCATGTCGGCCGGCGTTACACCTTCCTGCCGATGGGCCGTAAGGCGCCGTCGCCGTTCGCGGGGCACCTCAACGCGCCGTTCTTCACCGACCTGTCCCGCACGGACATCGACGAGGCGAACCCGCTGAACCGGCTGCTGCTCACCTCGGCGGCGGGACTCTGCCTCGACGCGGCCGAGGCGCTCACCGGCTGGCCGGACGACGCCGCCCCTGCGGCTGTGCTCGATCTTTTGTGCTGGGACGACGACCGTCTGGGGCTGCTCACCTCTCGCGCGGAGGAGCAGGGCCGGCCGCTGGGTGAACGCCCGCTGTTGCCCGCGCAGGCGGCCGGCCGCTGGCTCACACCAGCTGCGGCATGGCGCTGGCCCGTACCCGACACAGGCATGCTGACCGCAGCGTTTGCGACAGCAGCCAGCGGCGCCGAGTTCCTGCGGGAATTGCCGATGCGCCGGCAGGCGCGGCTGAGGAGCCTGCTGTCGCGGCTCGGACTTGACGTGACGCCGGAGCCGGAGCGTCTTGCCGGCTGGGTCGAGCAGATGATGGCGGTGATGCAGCGCGACCGCCGCCCGATCAGCGACTGGGACCGGGCCTACGCGGACGTCGCGCGTCTCTTCGAGAAGGCGCCCGAGGCGTTGCGGGCGCGGCGCATTCTGCTGACCGACTCGGACGAGCTGGCACCGTGCGCCGGCCGGCGGGCCGGCGAGACATCCGCGAGCCGGGAGGCCGCGCCGTTCTTCCCGCCGACGACCCAGCGGATCGTCGACGAGGACGACGTCGACCCCGGCGCCGACCTGTCGCTGCCGGCAAGCCTGTCCAGCCGGCTGTTCTATTTGCGAGGCGATCTGACCTGGCACGTCAACCGGCAACAGACCCCGGCGCGCAAGTTTCTGCAGGACAACCGGCTTGTGCGCGGCTTCGAGACGCGGGGGATCCTCGAACACATCCGTGCCGTGCTCGCCGACAGCCGCGCGCAGCGGGTCGCCCGGGACGCGCTGACGTTCGTCTTCAACCTGAGCCGCAGCGGTGCCCGCATCAAGACCGACCTGGCTGCCCTGGGCTTGCGACTGCCGACTGCGATCGGCGTTTGGATGGCCGCCGAGGACTGTCTGTTCTCGTCCGACTGGCCGGGTACCACCGGCAAGGAGCTGTCCGCGATCGCGGCCACTCCAGAGGACCGGTCGGCCGAGTTGTACGCGCTCGCAGGCCGGTTGCTGGCACCTCCGGCGCAGGTCATGCGAGCCGGCGACCCTGTTGCCGACTGGGTTGCCTTCCTGCGGCGCATCGGCGTTGGCGAGGTGGTGCCGCTCAGGTCTGTATCCGACGGGCGCGGGATCTACGGCAGCAACCTGACCCGCGATCGGCTTTCGGCCGTGCCCGGGCTGCCCGATCCGGTCCGCGACCAGTGGGCGAAGGTCCTGCCGACGACGTCCGCTGCGTGGTATCCGTCCACCCCCTACGTGGTGAAAAGCCCGCTCTGGTGGATGCCGGGACAGGCCGACTGGGAACGGTTGACCGACCGGGTGCGCTTGCACCTGGCACGGCAGATCCTGCGCGGACTCAAGGGCGCCTGGTCGGCCGACGCCTTTGCGACCGTCTGGGAACGCGACCGGCCCGGCGACAAGAACCCGCAACGGCGGTGCACGCCGCTCGGCGCGTTCCTGCGTACGGTGGCCTGGTTGCCGACGCAACGACCCGGCCAGAGCGGCGGGGCTTTCGCGACGCCGGCCGAGTGCTGGACGTTTCCGGTTCGCAGTGACGACGTGCCGCCGCGGTTCGCGACGCTGCTCGCAAAGCCGATGCGGGATCTGCTCGACGACGACCCGGTGGCGCTGCGGCGACTGACCGAGCTGGGTCTGGGCGTGTGGGGCCGGGACGCCGATGCCCCGCGTTTGGTGCGCCACCTGGGCGCGCTCTTTCACGCCGGCGCGGTTACCGAGATGCACGCGGCGCAGTTCCACAACACGTACCGGGCGGCGTGGGTGGCCTGTGCCGCCCGTGGCGCCGAGGTGGAGCCGTTCCCGCCGGACACCCGGGGCTACCTCGTTGTCGACGTCGGCGGCTCGTCGACAGCCCTGCCGCTCGAGTCGGCCAGTGGCGACCAGGAGCCGCCCGACGTGGTAGTCGCGTCGCGGGACGACGAGCAGAGCCTGCTCCGGCTGATGGCCGACTTCGGGTGGCGGGTCCTCGAGGTAGACGCGCATCCGGAGACGGTCACCGCCGTCTTGCGCCGCCGCCTCGGCGAGCGGGTTTCACGTGCCAGCGGCGTCACGCCGGTCGTGCTGCTGGACGGATACGAGTTCGGCCCGCCGGCCGTCGCCGGCGCCCGACCGATCGTTGGCATCCTGCCGTGGCTGCCGCTGTTCGCGGCGACGCTGCTCGAACACCAGCGCAGCCAGTTCAGCCGCCTCGGTCAGCGGGCGTTCGACGACACGCTCGACGCGTTGCGGCGGGTGCGGGTCGCCTTCGCTGGCACGGTCGAGGTACGTCTCGGCGAGGAAACCCGGCGGCTTCCGGACCGGCTGCACGGGGTGCTACCGATGCCGCACGCCGCGCATCCTTCCCTGATCGTCGAGGGCGCGGAGACGGAGCTGGACTGGGACATGCTGGAGGCGATGGCGGAGCCGCTGGCATACCTCATCGGCCGGCGGGACTACGCCCGCACCTTCCGGTGGGCCGCAGAGCGGACCCGGCGGGTCGGCGTCCCCGTCGCCCAGCTCGCCGACGACGACGTGGCCGAGATATGCGACGTCACGGCCGAGGACGTCCGGACGATGGCGCGGCGAATCCAGTCTTCCCTGCGACCCTTACTACATAGGCTCTATCCCGTCGTCGCGCATTACCTGGACGCCGAGTCGGCTGCGCCGTTCGACCCCGACTCACCGGCGGTGGAAAGCGAGCAGGAGGCCCGAGACCTGCTTACTGCGCTGGCCTACCGACTCGACCACGAGCCGGATGAGCTGTTTGCCGCCGCGCTCGACGCTCCGACGCTCGCGGCGCTCCAGCAGCAGCTGAAGATACCCGTACGCGAACTCAACGCCACCCTGTCCGGCATGGGCGGGCGCTATCCGCTCATCGACTACGGCGCGCAGCACTCCGAGGACTTCGCCGACTACGTACGCCACCATCGCGACTCCCTGCTTGACCGGCTGCGCTGGCATCGGTGGGACCGCTTCGCGGCCAGCGACCCCCAGCCGGACTGGCCCCAGCTCCGGCGGGTTGAGTTGCTCGCCCCGGACCCGGAGTGGGGCACCACCGTCGACGTCCTCTCGACCGATCTCATGGCGGCGCGCGTCGAGGAGGAACTCACGGCGCGGCTGGGCGAACAGCCGCCAGAAAGCGGCCCCCCTCTGCCGCGCCGCAGCGACTGCGCCAAGGCCAACGCCGAGCTGGTCGACACCGCCGCCGGCAGGCTGGCCAAGCTCGTGCGCGCCTGGCTCGAACGGCACAGCCGCCCGGTCCCCGCGCCGTGGACGGACGAGGCGTCGGCAGGCCCGGCGCTGCGCGCAACGCTCGACTCGGCCGGCGCGCTCGACTTCGCCATGCTGACGCTTCCGGACGTGCTCCGCTGGCTGCAAACTCTCGGCGTCTGGCCGACGGACATGCCCGCGACCGATGACGTTGACGCGCTTGGTCTCACCCCCGACGACCTCGACCGCCAGAAAGCCGAGGAGCGGCAGCAACGCGCCGAACGGGAACGGCAGCGGCGGACCGTGAACATCGACGACAAACCATTCGACCTTGACGACGGCTTCACCTCGCTGCGCGCGGCTCTCGACAATTCGCTGGACCGAACACCCGCGTTCCTGGCCGCTCCACGCAGGTTCACCGGCCTCAAGGAAACCGACGCCCGGTCCGGCCCCGGCGGCCGGATCGCGGGTGGCGGCTTCGGCGGCGGTGGGTTCGCGTCCGAGCTGTCAAGCCTGCAAAAGCTGGGGGTGGGTTTCGCTGGCGAGTGGTTCGCTTATCGATGGCTGGAGCGGCAGTACGGCGCCGACTTCAGCCCGGAATGCTGGGTATCGGGATACCGTGAGCGGGTCTACCCCGGCACCGGTGACGACAGCCTGGGTTGGGACTTTGAAGTCCCCGGCCGGCGCGGCAGCTGGTACTACGAGGTCAAGGCCACCCTCGCCGAGGGCGGTCGAATCGAGCTGGGCGAGACTCAGGTCATCGCGGCGCAGGAGAACGCTCGGAACCGGCGGTGGCGGCTCCTAGTGATCACCAACGTCATGAATGAGAACCGCCAAATCCGTATGCTCCCGAACCCGTTCGACCCGGCGAGCCGCGGCCGGTATCGCTTCGTCGGCCAAGGTCTGCGTCTGGAGTACCGCTGGTTGTGACCGCCCGCATCTACACGGGCATCCTTGAACTTCGTTGTCGCGTAGAGTTGCTGAACGGTTTCGGTTCGTGTGACCGAACGCCTCTTAACCACGCCGCCCTGCAGTAGTGGAGCCCGACATCGGCCGATGATGCCGAAGGGCTGAGACCCCGCCAGCGGCAACGCTCACGCCTCATGTAAAAGGCTCACTCACCGCGCATGGGGCGACCGCATGGGGCGACCGCATGGGTCCGCCCGCTTCGTTTCTGCCTGCCTCACGTAGAGGGCGTCGCGAAGCAGCTACCGGCCTCCCTCGTCGTCGCACAGAGGCGTGCAAGCATCGTTCCATAGATGCCATGCTCGGCTCCACGATGCCGCCCGCCACGGTGCAGGGTGAGGTTGCCGGTAGCTCGGAGACTCGCCGCTGGCCGGGCATCCAGGGAAGGATTGCTCGGCCTGGTCATTTCCACATCCGGTCGGTCCCGACATCGACATCAGTGCCGGTGATGACCACGTTGGTGGTGGGGAGTTCAGTGAGGGCCGCGGTGAGATTCCAGGACACGGCGAGAAGGAACCGGGTGACCACGTGTGCTTCCACGTCGATGTAGACGATCTCAAGGTCGGGGGCGTCGGGATCGACGTCGTGCACGAGGGCGCTGTAGTGAGCCTCTAGCTGTCCGCTCACCTGGCAGGTCATACGCTGCCGTCGCGGCGGATGTCGGCGATGTCCATCAAGGCCGTCAGACTGTCGGTGCTGCTAGATACGACGCCGGCGGTGTCGCCGCATTTGTTACGTATGGCCCACTCGAGCGATGCCTCTGCATGGGCGACCATCTGGCGCATGCCGTCCTCGATGAGCCCCGGCCAGGCCCTACCGCAGATCTCCTCCACCCACGCGTACCGCGCGCGGCCTCGGGCATCGAGGTTGAAGGACGACCGCATGATGTCACCGCTGAGGTACAAAACGAGGCCGCGGTACACGAAGAAGTCGGCCCGGTCCTCGTCTAGCAGCGCCAGGGTCTGCACGACCGCCGGCGCGCATTCCAGAAACTCATCGCGGACTTTGGGCCCGGTCAGGTCCGCAGTTGCGGCGTCAATGAGCGCGCGGCCGACCGTGACGGCCGTCTTGTGGGCCTTGACCCGCCGGACGACCGCCGGCGCGTGCCGGGTTGCGTCGACCAGCTTCGCGTGCACGACAGGTGCCTCGAGGTAGTCGCCGTCGCTCTTGTCGTTGTTACAGGACGCGCAGATCGGGCCGAGGTTGGCCGGCTCATGCAGGTCGAAGCCAGCGGGCAAGTGGTGCCGCACGATGAGGTCGGCGAGCCGGGCCGGGGTCACGGTGCGCGGAATGATGTGGTCGATTTGCGAGGTGGAGACGGTCAACGGCTCGCCGCGCCAGTAACAGCGCCATCCCCACTCCTCTAACAGTGCCAGCCGCAGCACGCGGTCGTCGGCCCCGCCATAGCGGACCGAAGCCGGAGCACGGCGACGGGTGGTCACCGGGAAGGCCCGGCGTCGGTGGCGGCGAGGCCGCTGCCGGCCAGGGCGACGTGCTGCTGCTCGGCGGTGCTTCGGGCGGCCTCGACCGGCTGCGAGCCCCAGCACCACGGCCTGCCCTGTCGTCCGTCCGTACCAGGAAGTCCCGGCCGTGCCGCCGAAACGCGGACGCTTGTCGTCTTCGGCGCAAGCGCCGTGATCTTGATACGTTCCGAGGATACGTCGTCACGCGCGCGGTACGCCCACTCGTCGCCGACAACAATGCGGGATGGGTTCAATCCTCACTGCAGCACCTTTGCAGGTCTAAGCGGTTCTGGTCAGACCTCAAGGTAGCGCGGCAGGGAGGTTGCAGGGCGGCCGCTGTCATCTAGTCCGAAACGCTTGATCCGGTAAGCCGCTGTGGGATCGTGGGCATGCTCCCGCAGCTTCGCTAGCCTCTCGACCGCCCCGGGGACGCCGAGTTCGATCGCTTGCCGAGTCAGCTTTTCGGCGCCCGCCGTGTCTCCGTCGTGAGCGCGTATGTTTGCCAGTCTGGTCAGCGCCCAATCTTGGTCGTACTCAGCCGCCTGTCCGCATAGGCGCTCGGCGCCGTCCCGGTCACCTGATCTGAGCCGTAGCCGGATCAGCTTGTCGTAGGTGCGAAGGTCCCCGTACTTGGCAGCCTGTCGGGCGAACTGCTCCGCGCGCGCGTGGTCGTTGAGCTGGTGATGGCGTCGCGCCCGGTTGGCGAAGGCCCCGTAGTGGCCCTTTTCGACGGCCTGTTGGTAGAGGAGCTCCGCGCTCGCGGAGTCGCCTAACCTCTCGCGCAGATCCGCGAGGCTGACCAACACTCCCGTGTGGCCAGAGTCTACGGCCTGCCTGTAGAGATGCTCGACCGCAGAAAGATCGCCGACTTTCTTGCGCAGTTTTGCTAATCTGATAAGCGCGAGGCTATTGCCATTGCCAATGGCTTTTCGGCAAAATTTCTCAGCACCTGCGAGGTCACCCGCCTTTTCTAGCAGCTGCGCCACGCGAACGAGGCCATGGGTTCTTTGCAGCAGTCTGGCTGCATGTGCTGCGAACTCCTCTGCTTCGACGCGGCGACCCACTCTCCAAAGGAGATCGGTCAGGTCTTCAACCGCTTCCCCTCGCCCACCCTCAGCCGCCTGCCGGTACAACACTTCAGCGGCACCAAGATCGCCTCCCCGGTGACGCAGTCGAGCCGCAACGTACAGGATGTCGGGATCCGCTCTGTCAAGGAACTCGAAACAGATCGCCTCCGCGCTGGCAGCATCCTCGGCACGCTCCCACAAGCGGACGAGTTGAGTAACCGCCCTCATGCTTCCCTTGCTCACTGCCCGCAGATAGAGGGCTATAGCTCGCTGGTAACGGCCCCGGTTGTCCGCGTGGCGGGCGATCGTGAAAAGCAGGCTGGCGTCTTCCACGACATCTCCAACGGCTTCCCAGAAACTGGCTGGCGGGAACCTGAGCGCCCGCTCCCTGCTGCCGATCTGCTCGACATGGTCGGCCAACCGGTAGGAGGGACGGCCACTGCCCTCGGCTGGGTGAGGCCGTGGTCGTATACGCGTGAGTAGGCTGACTGCTCCCCGGCACTCCTCGCCGGCATATCGGAGGGCCTCGCCGAGCCAGTCATCCGAGGCCCGGTTCCACTCATGGTCATCCAAGTATCCATGGGCTGCCTTCTCGAGGAGGTCTCGTGGGATGTCCGATGGATGGCCGAGGCGACGAGCGTCGATGGCGACGTCGACTACCGCCCGGGCCTGCGGTTCGGCAAGGCGGTACTTGTTCTCCAGCTCCGGTGCGGCGGCAAGATATTGAGTGACGCGGCCACCATCGGAACGTTCGACGGCATGGCGCAATCGGGCGTCTTCGGCCCTCGTCCGCAGTGTGGCCAGTTGCTCCACGGTGAAGCTCTCAGCGACCTCGATACAGGTTTCAGCCAGGAGCTCCCGGGCTTGTGAATACAAGTCGGGTCGGTCGCGGCTGGGCTGACGGACCAGTTCGTTCCACTGTTCCCGCCACGCCGTAGCGAGGACCAGGACTGGTCCGCCATCGGGGCTGTTGAGTAGACGCCGCAGTCCTGCGGCGATACGTTCGCCCGCCTCGGGATCTGTCGGAGCGAGGTACCGCCGCACCTCGTTGAGCCATACCACGGTGTAGGGGCCGACCCGGTCTAGCTTTTCCAAAGCCGCATCCACGTGGGTGGGGCTGTAGGGATGCCATAAACGCCACCGGCCAGGCTGCCGCTCGTTCAGATAGAGCACCGCCTCCCAACAAGCGCGGGTCTTTCCGGTAGACGATCCAGCCACTAAAGTCGCCATTCGACTCTCACCCTGGATAACGTCGTCGACGATATCCCGCAAACGCGAGTCATGCTCTCGCTCAACGTACGGCGGCAGTTCTGACTTGCGGGGATTGCTGAGCTCAATACAACGGTGGACGCCCAGACTCAAGGGGTCGCATGCGTCAATCCGGGAGCCTGGAGGAGAAGCGGTGGTTCTGACTCCCTCATTGGAAAGCGCCCGGCGCCAAGCGGCCATGTCGCCTCCGGAGCGGCGGGCCGCATAGGCGCGAGCGGCCACCGTGAGGAGCGCCATGGCTCTAGCTGCGGCATCCGGCTTTTCGACTAGGGAACGCAGCAGGATAGCCCCCAGACGGGCGTCCCGACCAAGTACCGGTTCGCCGATTAGGATGTTCTCCGCGTCAGCGGCATCCACATGCCAGATCACCGCATGGTCGAGGAGCCGCTCCGCAGCTTCGGTTGGGAGGTCGGATGCTGCCAGACAAAACTGTTTTCTCACGAGGTCCAACACGTTTTGCTGCTCACCGGTCGGAGCTCCGCCATAGGGGTCTCGCCGCCGATTGAGTGCCTCCCTCAAAAGCTCGAGTGGACCTGTCAGATGCCCCACGGCCAGTACCAGGCCATCGCCTGGCTCGACTCGCCCATCGCGGATCATGCCGACCCACTGTTCGATGACCGGCTTGAGGCCCCTTCCATCGGCTCCCACGCTCAGCTCATGCTTCGCCTGTACCCAGGCGCGACCACCGAGGGCAAACTCGCAGTAGATGTCATCCGTGGGCTCGTCAACTTCGAGCCTGACCAAGACTGGAGCCCCGCCGCGCTGCGGGAGGAGCCCTTGAACTTCCTCTTCGAGTAGACCGTGCACCACGATGAATGCGGCTGCCGCTGCCCGGTGGGCGCTGCCAACCTCGCCAGCCGATCCGCCGATTGCGCCCCGTGCCGCAGTAGTCACAGGTCCAAGGCTGCCGAAACGTTAGGAGAGCCGCAAACCCGCTTCCCCATACCTCGCCTCCCGCAAGAGGCGGGACCAGCAAAGCCGCCCCTGACGACGCGCACGTAGCCGAGCAGCACACCACCAATACGTCGCACCGTCCCAACGGGAGACCAGTCCGAAGCCGACAAGCGTGCTGCGGGCCAGTGCGCCGTGCGCCGAACGTGCTCAGGGCGTGTAGGCCGGCGGCGGCAATGAAGCCGGCGGTGACGCTGGCGAGACTGTAGATCGGGGGCAACACCGGACCCGCGCCAACCGCTGCCCGGCCGTGGCCACGGCTGCCAACGGTACCCACGACTCACGGCCTCCGGCATTCCGAGATGAGAGCCGGGCGCTTCATTGCGCCACGCCCTCTACTGAAGCCGAGCCGCGATTTCATTGCGGATGTCTTCATGAAGCATTCCCGCAAGAAAGTTCCACTTGCGCTCCTCGATGAACTGCCCTATGGCGGTCTCCTCCAGACCTATCCCATTCCTGAGAAAAGCCTCCTCGATGCGAGCATCGACCAGACTCATCCGGTCAGCAGCCCCCTGCGTGCCTCCAGGAGTCCTCGCCATCTCCCGCCACAGTGGAAGGTCGACGCGCGGAATCATGGCTAGTCGCGCGATGAAGTCTGAAGGAAGCAAGGCTTTGGACGGCCAGTTATCCTTGGCCTTCTCCGCGAAGGCACCTCCGTCAAATTTCAGAGCAAGGTCCCTCAGGACTTCCAGCTCAAAGGCACTCCGCCCCTGCTCCTTGGACACCTGATACGAGCCTTGCGCGACCTTGTAAGCCTTGACGGCGAGGAAAAGCGCCACTACCCTGCAAGGCTCGACGGCGCATCGAATATTAGCCCGACTAGCTCCACACGTTTCATTGAAGCAGCGCCTGCCGACCGGCGCTGACCTCCGACCTGCGCGCTTCGCCCTTAGGGGTCTCGTGCAACCACTAGGCGTGCACCTACGGGCCTGCCCGGCCTCCCGGGTAGTGCGGTGAAGGGCAGGGCAAAACATCCTCCTAGGGTCAGGCGGCAGGGGTCTTTGTAGACCGAATCGTTACAGTTGTCCCGCTCGATCGCGGGAGGCGTCCGCAGACTCTCTTACCCTTCCCCGTATGTAGGGGCTCGTCTTGTGAACGCCCGCGCTACGGCAAGTCGGCAGCCGCCTCGTCGGCATTCTCCACGGCTCTGCCTCAAAACCGCCACATGCTACGACCAGGCGACCGCCTGGTCACACCGAACCCAACCCGCCACGGCTTTCGCCATGAGCTCTTTACCTCACTGCAAAGAAGCACCGACACGCCTGGCTGACGTGCGGCCCAACCGTCGGCTGACGGATCACACCCGGCCGATGGCGGGTCGCCCGTCTGGTGGGTCTCGCATCGGCAGACGTTCAGCTACGGTCGGGCAGTACCTGACCAGGGAAAAGGACCAGTCACGTTGGACACCGATCCGGGCGCCTACCCGCATCCGCAGCCTCAGCAGCCGCCCTACCCGCCGCAGCAGCACCTGCCACAGCCTTATCCGCCCCCGGGTTACTCGCCACAGGGCACCCCACCGCTGCCGCCCTACCCGCAGCACCACCTGCCACAGCCTTATTCGCCGCAGGGTTACTCGCCGCAGGGCGCCCCACCACAGCCGCCCTACCCGCAGCAGCACCTGCCACAGCCTTACCCGATGGTCGTGTACCCGCCACCGTCGCAGCCGGTCGTCTCCAAGACGTCGCTCAGCACCGGGGCCCACATGGTGCACCTGGTGCTCACGATCTGCACGTTCGGCGTCTGGGCGCCAGTGTGGATCCTGCACGCGATCTTCGCGCAGCGGCGTACGACGACCATGTGAATGGTGCCACCAGCCCGCGGAGCTGCAGCCGGTTGTAGGACGGGGCCCGCGGTAGCACCCGTCACGGCCGGACCACAATCCCTCTGCCGCGCGCGGATTATGGTTTTGGCACCGCCGTGGTCAAACGTATCCCCAAGCCAATAAAGACCGCCGTTGCCCAACAAATCGCCGGTCAGGTGCCCGGCGAGGCCGCGTCAGTCGTGAGTACCGATGCCCACCTGGACGTACCTGCCGGGCTCCCTCATGACACGGAGGCCGTGCCGCTAGGCCCAGTCGTAGACCGTTGCTTGGGCATCGCGCCATTACGCGACGGCAGCGTAGTGCAGGCCAACTGCGGGAAGCAGTGATGATCCACCGGCCCGCCCCCTCATCGCAGGCGTCCCGCTCGCCGGTGACGGCGGCCGTCAGGGCCTGGTCGATGACGGCGCCGCCGCCGGCGGCGGGATCGGCGAGGGTCGCGAGCACCTCAAAGCCGGCAGGGCCCCGCCGCAGGACCGTCACCTCCGCCCGCGCGCCGACGTCGCACACCCCGACGAACGACCCGACCGGCCACTGCACACCGGTGGCTAGCAGATGCTCCGCCACGGCCACCGGGGCTTCCACCAGACGTGGTTGTAGCAACTTCGGCCCGGTGCGCGACCTGCCGCATCCAGGTACGCCGCCGTGCCCCCACCCCGCCGGCACCACCAGCCGCACGTCCCGCACCGGCCCACCCCGCGACCCGCTCCGCCTCGGCCGCCGTCCGGCCCAGGGGCGCCGCCGCCAGCTCCAGCGCATCCACACGCGCGGCATCGATGGCGAGATCGTTGTCGGATGGGCGGCAAGGGCTCGGAATGAGCTGGCTCGGCTGCTCTGCGGCGGCCTGCCACGCCCGCTGCCCCGTCCACACCTGCCCATCCTCGGTCAGGAAACACGCTGCTCGGCAGGTAGGGCAACCCGTCGATCGACAACGGCGACGCGCTGCCGTCAGCCCAGGCCAAAACGGCGACGGTGGTGGCGCTTCCGCAGTCGATCGACAGCCGCGCTTCCCCCGCCCGCACACCCATAGTCCGACATGAGGATCACAGCGCCGTCACGTCCAATCACTCACAGGAGGTGAAGGGCGGGCCCGACCCGAGTCCTGCCCGGTCGAACGCCATCGATGTGCTTTTACTCGCACGGGCAATGCCCAGCCGTTGGCGTCGTGATCCACGGAATCTAGGGCGTCGACGCCCGGGAGGCGGGAGCCACCTTGAGCAACGCTACTGCGTCGCGCGCTGCCGCTGGCGCATGCTTCCGCGGGCCGCCTACGTCCATCGGCCGGCGGCTCGTTCGGCGAGTGGGTGATTCATCGCGCCCATAGCGTTGCGACAAGCATGGCGAGTGCCATGACAGCGCTAAAAGTGAACGCGGCCACGCCGCCGAAGGCGCCGATCATCGCGGCGCGGCCGAGTCCGGCGAGTCGGGTGAGTGCCGCACCGGCGGCACCGGCGATCGGGGGCAGCACAGTGGCGAGCACGACCACGACGATCACGAACCAAACTTGCTCTCGCATCATGTTCTCCCTGATGGCGCGTGTCTTGTGGCAGCGATCGTCCGATCGGCAGCGTGCGTTTCCCAAGCTCATGGGATTTGGGAATCGCGGAGCGGGCGCCTCCGCAGGTGGTGGCGGATACTTAACGCACCGCATCCCACGTGGGTCCAGGAAGGTGAAGCGTGGCGAAGGACTCGGCACGAGGCGCAACGGCCCGCGAACTGCTCGATGCTCTCCGGCACTATCGGGACGGCGCCGGTGTCACCAATGCCCAGCTTGTGAAGCACGGCGATGGCCTGCTTAACGACTCGACGGTCGGGCGCTACCTGCCCGTTCGGCGGGATGCCGTTTCCCCGGGCACGTGGCCGGACTGGACGAGGTTCGTCGAGCCGGTCCTCCTTGCATGTCTCAAGGTGCAGAAGATCAGCGAGCAGTCGCTTGAGCACCGGCGGGTCATGGACGAGTGGATCGAGTTCTACACCCGGCTCGGCGGCGTCCGGCCGCAGTCCGTGGCGCCCGGCCAGCCGCGTCTCGTCACGATGCCGAGGCCCGATCTCCGTCACCGGATTGTCGGCCGGGACAGCGCACTGCGGGCTCTGCGCAAGCTGCTTCGCCTCGGCGAACCGAATGCGACGAATGTGCCCCCGGTGACGCTGCGTGGTCTCGGCGGCATTGGCAAGACAACGCTGGCGATGGTGCTGAGCGACGAGCGCGCGGTGACGGATACTCTGCCGGATGGGGTGCTGTGGGTTTCACTGGGACCGAAGCCGCCGATTCACGCGCTGTTGGACCAGTGGGCCCGCAGGCTGGAGGTCGACCTGTTGGGTGAGGAGGACAACGGCGCGCGCAGCGAGCAACTGCGAAAGAACGTTCGCGACCGCCACTACCTGATCGTCGTAGACGACGTGTGGGAACCGGCCCATGCCCGCTACTTCGATATCGGCGGTCCGTGGAGCCGGACGCTGTACACCACACGAGAGATCAACGTCCTCTCGCCGCCGAGCCATGCATACCCGGTGGACGTTCTAGAACCAGGTGCGGCGCTCGACCTTCTCACCGACCTCGCGCCCGAAGCAGTCGAGCAGGACCGTACAGCCGCGGAAGACCTGTGCCGCCGGATGGAGTACCTGCCGCTCGGTATCAAGTTGGCCGGCCTTGACCTGGCGATGGCCGTCGTGCCCGGCCGCATACGACGACTCGTTCAAGGGCTGATCGAGGAAAGCGAGCGCCGGCTGGCGCTGCCCCAAGAGGAGGGACGGCTCGGTCTGGGCGACGGGCCGGTGCCGCTCGGCGCGATCCTCGGCATGAGCGTGGACAGGCTAAGCGACGAAGACCGAGAACGCTTTGCGGATCTCGGGGTGTTCGGCGGCGAACCTCGCACCTGGACGATCAGAATGGTGGCCGAGTTCTGGGAGTGCTCGGAGGAGGAGGCCGAGGACACCGTCAGCAACCTGGCCCGCCGTGGCCTGGTGGAGCGGCAGGCTGACGACCGTTACTGGATGCACGCCCTGCTGGCTGACTACGCCGATGCGCTCGCTGGGCAGATGCCATGAGCCGCCGCGACCGGAACAGGATCCGTCATACGCGGCAGTTCCTCAATCTCGTTGCTGCCGATGAGGAGGACACCGAGGCGATCCGGCCGGCACTCGACCAGGTACTCGCCGCCTGGGACCGCGCCGACGACGACCCGGACACGGCCGTCGCCTTCACGCTAGCGATGCGGCGCTTCTGCGATCACGCAGATCTGCAGGAGGAGTACGTGCGGCACGGCGAGCATGCCCTCTCGAGCGCCGCTGGCAACGACCGCTTCAGGTTGCTGATCAGTCTGGGACAGGCCCATGGCGCGCTGTGGCACTGGGACACCGCGCTGGGGTACTTCAGGCGGACGCTTTCTGAACTGGGACCGCAGGACGACCCGGATTTTCGCGGCTTTGCGCTGAACAACATCGGCCGTGTGCAGGCCGCGACCGACGACTACCGGGGGGCCGTGCGTTCCTACATTCAGGCGATCAAGGCATTCACAACGCCCGATGGCGACCGCGAGGGCCTGGCGACGGCGCTGAGTAACCTCGGTCACGCTCACTCGCGTTTAGGGAACCGGCAGGAGGCGCTGGACCTGCTTGAACGTGCCCTCGACGAGGCACCCTATGACGATGTCAGGGCGCCGATCCTCAGGCATCTCGGCTGGACCCACGCCGACCTGGGGCACTCAGCGGAGGCGGTCGAGCGGAACGAGCAGGCCCTGGCGCTGTACCAGCGGCTGGGCGATGACGCCGGCCACGCCTCCACCCTGAACAGCCTCGCGTTGCTGCACCACCAGCTCGGCGACCCGCGGAGAGCGCTCGCCATGCTGCACGAGGCGGCCGAAATCGAGGCCGGGCTTCCCCCGACTCACGACCGCGTCACCACGATCGGGAACCTCGCCACAATCCATGCGGATCTCGGCGAGACGGACAAGGCCGAGACGTACTTCCTGCGTGTGTTAGCTGCGGCGCTCGCCGCCGGGTCGCGTGAGAGTGAGGCCATCGCCCACAACAACATCGGCCTGCTGCGCTACCGCTCTGGCGACAAGAACGGCGCCGTGGCTGAGTTCGACCTTGCGCTGCCGCTCTTCACCGAACTGGGGCTAAAGGAGGGGATAGCCGCGGTATATGCAAACCGCGGGCTTGCTCGCCTCGACCGCGACGATATCGAGGAGGCGCTGCGCCTGCACCGCGAGATCAGCGACGTCAACGGCGAGGGCCAAACGCTCAACACACTCGGCCTGATCCACCAGCGGGACGGCGACGACGAGGAAGCGCTGCGCTGCCACGAGAGGGCACTCGCCATCCACGAGGAGACTGGCGACCTGGACGAGCAGGCCACCTCGCTGGTTAACCTCAGCGTGATCCTTGAGAGGCGGGGCGACACAGTCAAGGCGGCGGGCCTGCTGCGCCGCGCCATCCGGATCGAGGAGCAGATCGACAGCCCGGAGCTCGCCGAACACCGCGAAGCGCTCGACCAACTAGAGCGGGGCTAGGCTGGCCAGCTCAGCTCCGACGACCTCGCCTTCTCTGGCGACCTCACCCCACGCCGCATCCACGACCCGATCGCCGACGTCACCGACATCGCCCGCGAGGAGGGGTTCCGAGTCCATCCAGCCAAGACCCGCGTCCGCGGTCGGGCCGACCGGCAATTCCTCGCCGGACTCGTCGTCAACCATCATCCCGCCGCACCACGCGACGAATACGACCGGCTCCGCGCCGACCTCCACAACGCCACCCGCACCGGCCTCGCCGGCCAGAATCGGACCGGCCACCCGGCTTTGCTCAATACCTCATCGGACGGGTTCTCTGGGTCGGCCATCAGCATCCGGCACGCGCAGCCAAACTCGCCACGCTGCGGCCCACGCTCTCGCGAGACCGTAAACTGAGGTGGCGCGACACCTTCACCGGATCTCGATGAGGACGCGTCGAAGCGACCGAAGCATCGCCTGAGCAGGACTTACGCCCGTTCTGCTGATCTTTCGCAAGCGAGCACAGCAACGCGCGTGTGCGACCCACTAACACGAAAACAAAATTGGAACCGGCAGCTAGTCAGCCTCCGGGTACAGATAGAGCGTCGTCTTAGGAAACCGATGCTCTATCCCCTGAGCTACGAGGGCGCGAGGGCACAGTCTAGCGACCTGGGTTCACCTGGGGTGGCAGGGCGTGGCCCACGTTTCCCGAGACGGTTGTTGTAGCAGCCCAGGGAGTCTCTACGCGAGTTCACGCAGCGCCACCTCTGCTGATCTTGGTTGTTCAGGCTAGTAGGGATCTTCTGCGGATGCAGGCCCAGCAGCAACACGAGGTAGCCGTGGACACCTTCATGAACCGGCTCGCCCGCACGCCCGCAGATGGAACATCAAACGACCGCATATCGAACGCACGTTGGCCCGCAGATCGAAAGCCGAAGTCCTCGCAGATCGAAAATGCGGCCGCTATGATGACGCCCGTGCCCACACCGCACCTGATCCCCCGCCGCGCCGCCGCGCAGGTCAATGCTGCCCTGGCGGACACCCGCGTCGTCTTGATCAACGGAGCACGCCAAGCAGGCAAGAGCACCCTGGTCCGCCTCGTTGCCGGCGATCGTCTGGCCGAGCGCCGCGATCTTGATCGGGCTCAGGACCGGGCAGCGGCGATCGCCGATCCGGTCGGATTCGTGGACTCCTCCGAACTCCTGGTCATCGACGAGATCCAGCGCGCTCCGGAGCTGCTGCTGGCCATCAAGGCTGCCGTCGACGAAGATCCCCGTCCTGGCCGGTACCTACTCACCGGATCGTCTCGGCTGTTCGGCATGGTGGCTGCGCCGGACGCGCTGCCCGGTCGGATGGAAACTATCGAGCTCTGGCCGTTCTCCCAAGGCGAACTCGACGGGGCCCTGGACGGATTCATCGACGCCGTCTTCGCGCTCGGCCCGGACCTGCGACACGAGTCGGACGTGACCCGCGCCGACTACGCAGCCCGAATCGTGCGCGGCGGCCTGCCCGAGGCCACCACCCGCACCGACCCGCGCCGCCGCCAACGATTCCTCGACGCCTACGTCCAGGCGCTCATCGACCGCGATGTCCGGCAGCTGTCCGACATTCAGCACAAGGGCGAGCTACGCAGGCTGGTACGCCTCCTCGCGGCCAGATCCGCGACCATCATCGCCGCCAACTCCCTCGAATCCGCCCTCGGACTGAGCCGGCCGACGATCGCCCGCTACCTCCAAGCCCTGGAAGAGATCTTTCTGATCAAACGGATCCCGGGCTGGTCCCGCAACCTGGGCACCCGGGCCACCTCCGCGTCGAAACTGATCTTCGTCGACTCGGGCATCGCCGCCAACGAGATCGCGACCGACGCCCGGGCACTGCTCCGGCCGGGCGCACCGTTCGGCCCGCTGCTCGAATCATTTGTCCTTTCCGAGCTGTCCCGGCAACTCACCTGGTCCGAGCAGTTCGTCGACCTGTCCCACTACCGTGACCAGAGCAGGTACGAAGTCGACGCGGTACTCGAAAACAGAGCCGGTCAGGTCGTCGGGATCGAAGTCAAAGCAGCCACCACCGTCGGACCCGACGACTTCCGCGGCCTACGCCGACTGGCCGACCGCCTCGGCAATGACTTCGTCGCCGGCATCGTCCTCTATACCGGAACCGCCACGCTGCCATTCGGCGACAGACTCCGTGCCATGCCGGTCAGCACCATATGGCAGGTTTCCGCCTCGACAGCAGACTGACCTGACAGCATCAGCGCTCCATCGAGCCCGGGCAGGCGTATGGCATGGCGGCCCATGACGGCTGGTCGCCGGACGCCACCGGTCTGGCTCCTGGCCAACCGACGCTGCAGCGGCTTGAATGGCGGTGTGCAGGTCAGCAAGCACGGGCGGAGTTGGCGCGTCGGCACCGCCGCCGACGTGAGTTGGATCGCCGGTCACACCACTGCCGGCGTCTCGATCACCACCGCCATCCCACCGGTCTTCGACGCCTACGCCACCACGTACCAGGCCGACGAGGTCACCGCCGCCACCTACGAGCAGGCCCTGGTCGAGGACCTCATCACGCACACTCCGGACCAGCCGTGGTGGCTGGCCTACCTCGACACCGGCGCCCACGACGTCGTCTTCCCTCAGGCCCCGAGGGTGTTCCTCTACTGGGACTGGCCGTACGTGCTGGTCGAGGCCGGTCCCGAGCAGGCCCTCACCTGGCGCACCGGTGGGCACATGCGCCACGGCCGCGGCACGCTACCCGATCTGTTCTTTCCCGCCGACCGGTCATGGCTTGTCTCCGCGCTCTGGGACGACACCTGGACCTGCATCGGCGGGCCGGCACCACTGATCCACACCCTGGAGCGCGACCCGGTGGCCAACGCCCGCCAGGTCCGACCCGACGAGGACGCGCTGCCACCAGGACTGGTCCGCGAGTGACGATCAAACCAGGACCGAGCCGACCCAAAGGTTCGCGAACCTCTGGTTATTGGATCGGTAGCCGGACGGTTGACGGGTCGACGAGCGTGACGCCGGTGGCAGTGCGCACCTGCAGCTTGCTGCCGGCGAGTTCGCCACGATCGCTGGGCCACCACACACCCCAGATGCCGTTCCTCAGCGTGGCGCTCACTCGAAGTCCATTCGCCAGTACTACGTCGACGCCAGTCACCGCGGCACCGCTCAGGCCAAACATCTGGAAGGCTTGAATGCCGCCCTCTGGCGGCTGCTGCAAAACGCCGCCGAGCACCAGCACGGCACTGTCTTGCGGCTTGGTGAACGGTTTGTCGGAGACGGTGGCCGCCATGAGGTTAAGCCCATTGCGCCCGTCGGCCTTCAGGCCGGACAGGGCGATCAAGGGGTCCCTGGAGGTGCCGCTGCCCATCGAGACATCGACGCAGAAGGTGAAGCCGCCGCGTCGATCGACCAGCACCTCCCGTCGGTCCGCCGCCTCGCGGCGCGCCGGGACACCTCCGACGCCCACCCCGCCGACGCCGAGGTCGCTGCATTTCGAAGCCCAGCGCTCAACGTCTTCATCCGAAGCGGTCAGTGGTGGAGCGGCCTGCGGGACGGGCGTCCAAGCGGCATAATTCTGCTGCGGTTGCTCGGGGTCGACCGCGAGCGCGATGAAGCCGACTGCCGCGGTCAGGACAGTGAGGCCACCGGCTATGGCGATACGCCGGTTCCGGATCGGGGCAGCGCCACGCGAGGCCTGAGCAACCAGCATTCGCCGAACGTCGGTGTGGCGCTGTGGGTCCAGGCGGGATCGCAGCTCAGTCATGACATCTCCTGTCGCTGTGTGGGGGTGTCGACTGGGCAGGTCGCGGGATCGACGATGGTTAATGATTCTGTCTCGGCGTCGAGCCGGGACCGGGCCCGCGACAACCGTGATCGGACGGTGCCCACCGGTACGCCGAGCGCCACTGCCGCCTCGGCATATGTGAGGCCCTGCCAGACACAGAGCAGCAACACGTCGCGGTCGGGCGGCCTGAGTCGCTCGAGAGCCGCCCGCAACCGGGTCAGGTGTCGCTCGTCGTCGAGCCGGCCGGCGACCTCCTCGGCGTGGTCGGGCGTGGCCGAAGCGGGTGCCAGCCGTTCCAGCGCCCGTCGATGCCGCACCGCGGTCCGCCAGCGATGCTGAATCGTTCGGCGAGCGATCCCGTACAACCACGGCAGCGCGTTGCCATCGACCAGCTCGACCTCACCCCGCCGACGCCACGCCTCCAGGAACACGATGGAGACCAGATCATCGGCGGCGTCGATCGAGCCGGTCCGGCGGGCACAGAATGCCCGGATGGCCCCGCCGTGCCGGTCAAAGAGCACACCGAAGCACTCGGCCTCCCCCTGGCGCGCTCTCTGCCACAGCTCGCCGTCGTCGGCCCGGATCATGTCCGCCGTCTCGCTCACACTCTCCTATGACCGTTGCGCCCGTCAGGTTCCACTTCCGGTAGCACTACATCTGAACTAGCCCAGTGCAGCATGCTCGCCACAGCCGGCTCAGGTTCATGACACCGACAACAAGGGGTACGCTAGGCCAAGCATGCTTGGCCTAGCGTAGTAGGCTGACGAGCATGGGTCGGTTCTCCGAGGATGAGCTGCAGGCGGTTGTCTCCAGGTACGAGGCGACGCGGGCACAGGCGTTGACCGAGCGGGACGAGCAGCTACGGGCGTTCCACGCCGCCGGCTGGCGGCCGGTGGATCTGCAGCGGGTCACCGGGTACAGCCGGGAGACGATCCGTCAGGCGCTCCGACCGGACGTCCGACGGGCGACAAACCTCAGCCGGCGCAGGACGGCACCCTAGCCGCCGGCGGACTACCGGCCCTACGGTGACCGCAAGCCCTACGTCGTGGCCGAAACCCTCGCCGCGCTGCGCGGCCCAACCGACGGCACGGTGACACTCCCGCGTCACCTCGACTGGTCCGGACACGCCGAGTACGACCTGAACCGGACCGCACGCCTGGCCAGCATGTACAAGGTGGTACTCACCGAAGCCAGTAGCGTCGAGGATCTGCACACCTGGCTCGACGCCGACCTCCTCCGGCGGCTCTGGCCCACCCTCTGGCTGCCACCCCAGCTCCGCCAGCGCTGGGAGGAAGCCTTCCCCGAACTCGCCGCAACCCGTAGCGAGGTGGCGTAGCGGTGGACCCCTTCCACGAACGCCTCGCCCGTACCGGACTCGCGGCGGCCGAACGATACGGCTTCGCTCTGGCCGGCGGCTACGCGGTCCAGGCCGCCGGACTCCTGGAGCGGCCCAGCGAGGACGTCGACCTGTTCACCGCCTGGGACCGCCGCAACGAGTTCACCGCCGCGGTCGCCGCCGTCGTAAACGCCTACCGGAACGACGGCCTGACCGTCGAGACCGAACGGCAGTACGATACGTTCGCGCGGCTGGCCGTCACCGACGGCGTACGGGTTTCCAAGGTCGAACTCGGCGTGGACTGGCGTGCCAACGAACCGATCCTCATGGCGATCGGACCCGTACTCCACCCCGACGACGCGGTCGCGAACCGTCGGGTTAGGAAACCGATGCTCTATCCCCTGAGCTACGAGGGCGCGAGGGCACAGTCTAGCGACCTGGGGGTTCACCTGGGGTGGCAGGGCGTGGCCCGCGACGACCCACGCTCCCCTGACCCGTGTTCGCCCAGCCCAGGACCAAACCCGGAGTCTCCGTGCGACTCCGGGGTGATCTTGGAGGGCAGGGTGAATCGGCCGGCGCGACGGGGTTGCGTCGGCAGGGAGCGGTCCGGTTCAGGCTGCCGCGCGGATCGCTGGTGCCGGTCGGGTGAAGGTTCTGCCGACCCGGACGAGCGCCCAGAGGACGTCGAGGCGTCGCCGGGCGAGAATGGCTTGCCGGTGGTTCTTTCCTTCGGCGCGTGTCTTCCTGGAGACCATTCGCGAGTCGCGGGAACAGGTGCCAAACCTGCATGAGCGGCGACTTTGGCGGGGCTGTCGTACTCGGTCATGCCGGCGGTGTGGACGAGCAGTTCGGCGGTGAGCAGGTTACCCATGCCGGGCATGCTCCCGATGATCGGCGCCGAGGGGTGCTGGTCGAGCTGCTCGGCGATGAGGTCGGCGCTTCCGGTTCAGGTCCACTGCCCGCTCCAGGGGAGGGCTGGTCCCGGTGAGTAGTTCCTGCAAGCGGAATCAGTCCTCCACGACGGGGTGCAGCGGTGACAGAAACGGGTCGAGGCGTTCGGTGATGTCACCCCGCGCCATGACGTGGACCAGGAACGCGTTCGGTCCGGGAGGAACAGGCATTTCCTCGTCTTTTTCGTAGAGGAGGCCATAGGAGCCCGGTAGCCTTCGTGCCACAAATTTGAGCACCTGGCGCATCCCTGCCGCCTCATCCCGACGTCGGTTCGCCACTCCGTGCAGGAGCAGGTGGTACTCCCCGTTGAGTACCGTCACCTCCGCCGAGACGTTCGTCGGGAAGTCCAACCCGGCTATCATCTCGTTCAGCTCATCGATGATGGCGTGGAGTTGGCCGACGTCTGATTCCTCGGTGGTCTGCGAGAGGCGAAACCATCCGTGGAACTCGTACATGCCACCCTCCGAGCGGTCTGGTTTCGATGACGGGCTCGATGCCGTTCCAGGCACCGTATTCGTGCAGCTTCCTTCGCGCTGGCCGGCGGCTACGCGGTCCAGGCCGCCAGAGCGTCGGGTCAGGACACCGACAACCCTGTCCGAGCGGGCCTGACCAGTGACGCCGCCGGGGCCGACCCAGACGGGTCGGCCCCGGCGTACGGCCCGGCAGAAATGAGAGGGTCCCGATCAGCGCGGGAACAATTCCTGGTCGGCAAGCACGACCAGTTCGTCGGAACGCGCCGACATCGACGTCTTCGTTTCGTCGACCCAGACGTCGTAGCCCACCGGCGGACCTGACGGTCCCCACAGAGCACCCACGATGGTGGCCGTCCGCCCCTGGTGGAGGTCACGGAGCAGGCGGGCCCGGGTGCCCGGGGCGTGACCGTCGTCGGCGACGATGAGCAGAGCGTCCAGGATCTGCCGGACACCCAGGATGGGCAGCCCGTCCACGTACAGCTCTCCCGCGCAGCCCTCGCGCGGGGTCACCATGGTGCGGAGAAGCGCGGCATGCCGGATCGCCTCTCGGCGGAACTGCCAGTCGGTGCTGTGCTCGGCGGCGGCCAGCGCCTTCTCGATCGCCGGCCACAGCACGACCGGCTCCCGGTCGAGCAGCCGGCGGGCTTCACGGTCCAACTCCGCACAGGCCATATCGAGCGCGGTCTCCTCCCCCATCTCCGAGATCCAGGCCAGGTCACCCACCTCGGGCAGCAGCCCCGGTGACTCGGCCGCGACGACGATGTACAACATCGCGAGCAGTTCTTGGCGTCCTTCACCGTGGTAGAGCGGGCCCACCCCGGTCCCGTTGGGCCCCCGGGTGGGCGGAAAACGCTCGACGAGGTGTTGGGCCCGGCCGTCGGGGAGCCTCCCGGCCCGCCGGGTATCCGCGATCCGCTCTTCGAAGGACCGCCGTTCGCGGCGTTCGATCAGCAGTTGGCGGTGTGAGTCGAAGCCGGTCGGATAGATCGTGCGTCCATAGCTGGAGAGAGTCTCGCCGGGCTGGAGACCGACCGCCTCAAGCTGCCGGGCAGCCACCGAGTAGGCGACTCCGGTCCGGGCGGCCTGTTCCCGGATCGCCCGCTTGCGGGCGCGCCCCGGCCGTGGCATGAACCGCGGGTTCTGATCAGACATGGCGCCTCCGGTGCAGTCCCACGCCCTTCACCAGACGGTCGGCGTGGCAGGCACGCCGGGATCTCGACCCAACCGCGCGGAGTCGGAGACTCTTGGCCCCAGGACGCAACCAGGCGTGGGCTGTCACGTCGGGCGCAGGCAGGCGCGCTGCCGTCCGCCATGATATCGCGATGACACCACCATCTCTGACGACGCGGGTGGATGCCGGGCGTCTCCTGCCGGGGCGTCGCGTGGTGGCTGGCCACGAGACGGAAGAGCACGATAAGCCGGTCCCGTTCAATCTTCGGCACGTCCGCCGCACCGAGCTTGCCGAGAAGCCGCCACCTCCGGTGACCGGAAAGGGATGGGGTGACGACGGTCCACGCCCGGCAGGTCAGTACTTGCTCTCGGTGGACGGGCCCTGACGGGGTCCGTAGGGCGCCGTCTCCAGCCACCGGCCGAGCGCCGGAACCACCGGCGCCAGGGTGGCGCAGCAGCGCTGCCGGATCCGCATCGCCCGTCCCGGCCGCAGGTGACGCAGCGCGGCCCCGGCCGCGTCCCGGTTGTAGCGGGCCGCCGCGTGTCGTCGCGCGGCGTACCTGGGCACCGCCGTCGGATCGGCGTCCGCCGCCGCGATCGCTTCGGCCGCGGCGACGGCGTCGGCTATCCCGCTGTTCATCCCCCGGGCGCCGAAGGGTGGGAACAGGTGCGCCGCCTCCCCCGCGAGCAGCACCCGATGGTGCTCGTCGGTGAGCCGGTCGGCCACCACCTGGTGGAAGTGGTACCGGGCGACCCACAGGATCCGGTCCCGATATCGCTTCGGCACCACGGCGGGCAGCCAGCGCCGCGCCGCCTCGACGCTGTCGAAGGTCTCCGGGGCGTCGGTGTCGCGGCACTGAAGGTCGATCTGCCAGCCGCCGGCGAAGGGCACCTGGAGCACGGTACGACCGTCGAGGGCCGGATGTTCGTAGCGGAAGATCCGGCGCGGCGGCATTGGCCGATTCGGATCTTCGGCCAGGTCGACGACGACGTGGAAGCCGCGCGGTCGGGGGCCGTGCAGCCGCACGCCGAGCGAGCGGCGGACCGCCGAGCGGGCACCGTCGGCGGCGACGACGTACCCGCTGCTCCACCGCCGACCGTCCCCGGTTTCCAGCGTGACCGCCTGCGGCCCGGTCGAGACCGTGGTCACCCCGGTGCCCCACTCGAACTGGACCCCGGCTCGCTCGCAGGCTGCCAGGAGCAGGCGTTCCGTCTCCACCTGACGCAGACTGGCGAACGGGGGCAGCCCGCCGGAGTGCGGCGGATAGCTACGGGAGTAGACCAACCGCCCCCGGTAGTACGTCTCGCGGGTCGGCCAGACCACGGCCCGCTGGGCGATCTCCTCGGCGAGGTCCGGGTTGAGCCCGGCGAGCAGCCGCAACGTCCGATTGTGTACGAACAGGGCCCGGCTGCCCGGGCGGGCACGGTCCGCCGGCTCCGCTTCCAGCACCGTGGCCGGCAGACCCGCCGCCCGCAGCGCCAGGGCGGCCGTGAGGCCGGTCGGACCGGCGCCTACCACGATCATCGGCCACCCTCCGCGCTGGTGGAGCCGGGCTGCGCGCCGGTGAGTTCGCGGATCCGCTCCCGCAGCCGCCGTTTGTCCACCTTGCCCACCGCGGTACGCGGAAACGACTCGACCAGCTCCAACCGGTCCGGCAGCTTGTACGCCGCCAGCCCTCGGTCCCGCAGGAACGCCACCATCTCGGCCAGCCGTGGCGCCGCACCACGCGGTCCGGGCACCACGAATGCGCAGGTCCGCTCGCCGATCAGCGGGTCCGGCATGGCGACCACGGCGCACTCCCGCACGGCCGGATGAGCCAGCAGATGGTCCTCCACCTCGTCCGCGGCCACCTTGTCGCCACCCCGGTTGATCTGGTCCTTCACCCGGCCCTCCACCACCAGGTGCCCGCTGGGCAGCAGCCGGACCAGGTCGCCGGTGCGGAAGAACCCGTCGGCGGTGAAGGCGGTGGCGTTGTGTTCCTCCGCCTGGTAGTAGCCGCGCGGGGTGTACGGCCCACGGGTGAGCAGCTCCCCCACCTCGCCGTCGGGCACCACGGCACCGCTGGCGTCGACGACCCGGATCTCGTCGTCGGGAGAGAGCGGCCGGCCCTGGGTGGTGGCCACGGTCTCCGGCGGGTCGTCCAGGGCGGTCTGGCAGAGCAGCCCTTCGGCCATGCCGAACGACTGCTGCACCGCGCAACCGAGGGCCGGGCCGAACCGTCGGGCGGCGTCGGCACCGAACTTCGCGCCGCCCACCTGGACCAGCCGCAGGCTGGACAGATCCGACCCCGCGACCCCGGCCATCTCCAGCCAGAGCAGGGCCAGCGGCGGGACCAGCCCGGTCACCGTCACCCGCTCCCGTTCGATCAGGGGGAAGACGTCCTCGACGCTCGGCGACGGAGCGAGCACCACCCGACCGCCGACGTGCAGGGTACCGAGCACGCCCGGGCTGGCCAGCGCGTAGTTGTGCCCTACCGGCAGCACCGCCAGATAGCTGTCGGCGGCGGTCAGGCCGGCGTTCTCGGCGCTGATCCGAAGGTTGTAGCCGTAGTCCTGGTGGGTTCGGGGAATCAGCTTCGGCAGTCCGGTCGTCCCGCCGGAGAGCAGGAACAGCGCCACGTCCGCCGGGTCGGGGGCGGGCAGCGGCTCGGGCTCGGCGTCCACCGTGTCGAGGGCCACGAACTCCGCCGGCTCACCCACGACGAAGACGTGCTCCGGCCCGGTCACCCGACGGGCGAGTTCGCGGTGGTCGAAGCCGAGGTAGCTGTCCGGAATCACCAGCGCGGTCGCGTCACTCATGGCGCAGAGGTGGGCGAGTTCGCTCTCCCGGTGGGCGGGCAGCGCGAAGACCGGCAGCGCGCCGAGCCGGAACAGGGCATGGCACAGCGTCACGAACTCGATCACGTTGGGCAGTTGGACCACGACCCGGTCCCCGGGGGACAGGCCGGCCCGGCGCAGGCCCGCGGCCAACCGGTCGGCCCGCCGGTCCAGCTCCCCGTAGGTCATCCGGCGGGCCGGCTCGACAAGTGCGACCCGGTCGGCGTCGGCCCTGGCCAGGGTCCGCAGCCGGGTGCCGAGCGGCTCCGGCCGCCAGTAGCCCCGCTCGGTGTACCGCCGGGCGAACTCCGGCGGCCAGGGTACGCACCCGGCCAGCATGTTCAGCTCCCTCCGGTCGTGGAGACGTGCCGGTCCAGCCAGTCGACAAGCGGTCCGAGCGCGTCCCAGCCGTCCCGGACGAGGCGTACCGCCGCCTCGCCGTCGATCCCGTCGGATACCCGGTGCACCCGGTCGGCGGCCAGCGACCGGTACCGCAGCAGCTCCACCCGCGGATGATCGGCCGGACAGCCGCGCGGTCTGGTCTTGAGCCGTTCCCCGATCAGGTCCCAGTCGTCGGCGGTGAGGTCGTCGACGATCCGTTGCAGCGCGGCACCGGAGCGGCCGTCGTCAACCGCCTCGCGGTAACGCTCGACCTGTTCGGCGGAGAGGCCGTGGTAGCCGCCGCCCAGTCGCAGCCCTTCGGCGTCGAGCTGCAGGTAGTAACCGACGCTGTCGGCCGAGCCGGCGGTCAACCCCTGGTACGTCTTGTACGGCGACTTGTCCTTCGCGAACCGGACGTCGCGCTGCGGTCGCCACACCTTGACCGCGCCGTACTTGTCGCCGAGCTCGGCGGCGAGCGCCTCCATCGGCTCACGAACGCACGAGTCGTACGTGTCCTTGTGCCGGTGCCAGTGGTCGCGGGTGTTGTGCTTCTCCAGGTCCTGGTAGAAGCGGAACGCCTCGGCCGGGAAGCCGCCGAACGTCTTGACGTCCGCGCTGCCCTGCTGTCGTCTGCTCATCGCTGGTTCACCTCCGTCGGGTCAGGCCCGCGAAATGGGCCACGAGTTCGTCCGCCTGTTTCCGGTTGAGCCGCGGGTCGCAGGCGCTTGTGTACCGGGGCTGCGCGACCCGCGCCGGTGACACCGGCGTGTCGACCGGAGCGGCGACGCACTCGGTCACGTCCTCCGGGGTCACCTCCAGGTGCAGCCCGGCCGGGTGCAGCCGGTGGGCGGCGAGGATCCGGACGAAGGCGGTCACCTCGTCGTGGATCGCCTCCACCGGGCGGGTCTTTCCGCCGGAGCGCAGCCGGTACGTGTTGCCGTGCATCGGATCGCACAGCCACACCACCGGTACCCCGTGCCGACGGACCGCCAGCACCACCTCGGGCAGGATGCGCCGGATCCGCTGTGAGCCGAGCCGGACGATGAACGACACCTTGCCGGGTCGACCCTGCGGGTTCAGTACCCGGCTCAGCCGGACCGCCTCGCCGGCGGTGATGGATGGTCCGATCTTGACACCGACCGGGTTGCTCAGCTCCGCCGCCCAGCGCACGTGCCAGCCGTGCGGTGCCCGGGTCCGGTCGCCGATCCACAGCAGATGCCCGGAGGAGGCGTACCGACCGGCCCTTCCGGGTCGCTCCAGCGCGGTCTCGTAGTCGCGCAGCAGCGCTTCGTGCGAGGTGAAGACCGGGGCGGGCACCTGACCCACGGCACCGGCCGGGTCCGGCCACTCCAGGTCGGGCACGGCCCGTCGCCGGAGCTGGCGCAGCACGACGGCAGCGCAGTCGTACCCGGTCAGCATCCGGTTCGGGTCCGGGGTACGGGCCACCCGGGTCGCCTCCGGCCGGTTGACCAGGTCTCCCCGGTACGCGGGCAGCACCGTACCGTCGGGCAGCCGCTCCCACGCCGACGAACGCGGTTTCGCGTACTGACCGGCGATCCGCCCGATCGGCACCACCGGCAGCCCGGCGCCTCGGTGCAGCCGCGCGGCGAGGCTGGTCAACTGGGTCAGCCGGGCGGCGACCGGCTTCGGGGCGGCCTCGGTGAACCGCTCCGCGCAGTCGCCGGCCTGCAACACCATCGCCTCGCCCCGGGCCGCCCGGTCGAGCCGTGCGGCGAGGATCTCGCACTCCGCTTCGGAAACCAGGCCGGACCGGCTGGCGAGGATCTCCCGTACGCCTGCCACCGCCGCCGGATCCGGCCACTGCGGCTGTTGCAACGCCTCCGGCTCGACGAGGGATCCGGTCACGGCGCGATCCGTTCGCCGGCCCAGCCGTCCCCGGTGCGCCGGTACCGCAACCGTTCCGGCGCACCGGCCGGGCCGCCCTGCCAGAACTCGATCTGCTCCGGTAGCAGTCGTAGCCCGCCCCACTGCGTAGGCCGAGGTATCTCCTGTCCCGCGAAGCGCCGCTCGGTGGCCACGATCCGGTCGGTCAACGGCTCGTCGAGCACCGACCGTTGGTCGGTCGACCAGGCCAGCAGCTGCACCGGTCGGGGCAGCCGGCTGTAGTACTCGTCGCTGGCCAGCGGGTCCAGCCGCTCCACCGGCCCGTTGACCCGGACCTGCCGGGACGTCTCCAACCAGCCGAAGCAGAGTTCGGCGTACGGGTGGACGGCGAGATCGGTCGCCTTGCGGCTGCGGTAGCTGGTGAAGAAGACGAAGCCGGTGTCGACCCGGGCCAGGTCGACGTACCGCGCGGTGGGGCGTCCGTCCGGCCCGACCGTGGCCAGCACCACGGCTGCCGGGTCGGCGGGACATCGGGCAACCCAATCCGCGCGCCAGTCCTGGAACCGTCGCAGCGGGTCGACTCCGATCCACTGGGGATTGCCCGCCTGTTGCCTGGGTACTCGCCGTTCGACTCGCACCGTACCGTCCTCCTGTGTTTATGCTCCCGGTACCGGAAAGGGGGCAGATACTTGGATTCCCGGAATCAAGACCTGGTCCTGCGCCTGCGGGACCGGCATCAGGACATCGTCGAGCCCCAGACCTTCGAACTGCTGGGGCAGGAATGGGATCTCCTTCCCGGGGTCTACGCGCCACACCTGACCCCCTCCGCCGCCCTGTACGCCGAATGGCTCAGCTATCCCATCGGCGGATCGTTCTGTGAGATGGGCTGCGGTACCGGCTATCTCTCCGTCATCGCCGCGCAGCGCGGCTGCGCGGCGGTCACCGCGCTCGACATCAGTGCCGCGGCCGTGGAGAACACCCGGCGCAACGCCGAGCGACACGGCGTCGCCGACCGGGTGACCGCGCGGTGCGGCGACATGTTCCAGCCGCTGACCGAGGACGAACGCTTCGACCTGATCTTCTGGAACTCCAACTTCGTCGGTACCTCCCCCGGCGGATCGCCGGACGACCTGCTGGACCGGGCCTTCTTCGACCCGGGGTACGCGGCCCACACGGCGTTTCTGGGTACCGTCGGGCGGCATCTGGCACCCGGCGGGCGGGTCCTGCTCGGCTTCGCCGACCTGGGTGATCCGGCGATGCTCGGCCGAATCGCCGCCGAACACGGCTGGCGGCCGGTGACCCGCCGGTGTGCCGTCGGCGAGTACCCGGACGGCGAGCTGCGGTACGAGCTGATCGAGCTGCTCCGCTCGTGAGACCGCCGGCGCTGAGCCACCCGTCCACACGGGTGGCTCGGCGCGGTCGGCGGTCATCGCCGGCTGAGCCGCAGCGCCAACGGACCCAGCAGCAGCGTGGCGCCGAGCACCCAGGCCAGGGTCTGCAGCACCGGTACCAGGACCGGCCCTCCCGAGGAGAGACCGACCAACGCGGCGTGCGCGCAGCTCAACGGATTGGCCCGGATCACCGGCTGGGCCCACCCCGGGAACGCCGACAACGGCACCAAACAGGTGGAGACCAGCAGGAGCAGGGTGACGGGCGCGTTCAGGGCACTCGCCGCCGCCTCCGCGCTGCGGGCGGTCAGGGCCACCACCAGCGCCAACCAGAGAAAGATCAGCGCGAACAGCAGCACCACCAGCAGGAAGCCGACCGCCGCCGCGACGCCCTGCTCGAACCGGAACCCGAGGAGGTAGCCCGCCGCGACGGTCACCACGGTGACCAGCACGAACTTGACCACGTCGCCGGCCATCCGGCCGAGCAGTGGGGACATCCGAGCGATCGGCATGGTCCGCAGCCGCCCCTGGAATCCGCCGTGCACGTCGGCGTGGAAACCGACGGCCGTGCCCACGCAGCTGTAGGCGACGCTGAACAGCGCGATCCCCGGGGCCAGCCGCGCGATGTACGGCTCGTCGGTCGCCCCACCGACCACCTCGCCGAACATCACCAGCAGCAACACCAGCAGGATCAGCGGAAAGGTGATGGCGTCACCGAGCAGCCGTGGGCTGCGCAGGAACCGGCGCAGGTTCCGACCGGCCAGGACCGACGCTTCGTACCCGACACTCATCGAGCCCTCCTGAATGCGCGCGCGGCGGCCCACGAGAAGATCACCAGCAGCCCCGCCAGCCAGGCGACCGCCGGCCAGACCTTGCCCCAGGACGGCGTCGTCGAGGCGAGCGACCGCAGGGCCTCGATGACCACCGAGACCGGGGAGTACCTGATCACCGGCTCCAGCCAACCGGGGAAGGCGTCGGCCGGCACGAACGCGGTGGAGAGCATGATCAGGGCCAGGTACGGCAGGTTCAGCGTCGCCGCCACGGCCTCCGGATCGGTCGAGGAGAGGCCCACCGCGGTCGTCGCCGCGGTCAGGGTCAACGCGAACGCCACCGCGAGCAGCACGAAGCCGAGTACGGCCAGGGCTCCACCCTGGAACCGGAACCCCGCGACGTACCCGGTGGCACTGATCACCACCACCGCGAGTACCGCCCAGACCGCGTCCGAGGCGAGCCGGCCGACCACCACCGCCGCCCGGTTGACCGGCATCGACAGGCATCGGGTGAGCATCCCCGAGGCCCGGTCGGCGGCGGAGGCGGCGCCCGACGTGTTCGCCACCGTGAACATCCACTGCGCGACGATCGCCGGCGGCAGGAACTGGGCGTAGTCCAGCCCACGCTCGGCGAAGAGCCGGCCGAAGAGCAGCACGAACCCGAAGACGAAGATCACCGGGAACACGCCGAACACGACAAGCATCTCGGCGTTGGCCCGCTGCCGCAGGTTCCGGCCGGCGAGTGCGGAGCTCTGGGCGGCCAGGTTTCCGATCCCGTGCTCGGTGCCGGTCGCCGCCGTCATACCCCGGACCTCTCCGCGCTCGGCCGCTGCGTCCCGTCCGAGGTGAAGGCGAAGAAGACCTCGTCCATCGTGGGTTTGCGCAGGGCCACGTTCTCGGCCTCGATACCCGCCTCCTCCAGCAGCCGGACCACGTCGGCCAGCGTCCGGGCACGAGGCGCCGGCACGACGAGCGCGCCGCCCCGCTCGGCGACCTCGCCCAGACCGGAACGGAGTGCGGCGGCGGCAGCCTCCTTCTCGGGAACGGGGACCTCGATCTCGCACACCTGGCCGCCGACCCGCTCCTTGAGTTCGTCGGTGGTCCCCTCGGCGATCACCTGCCCGTCGTCGAGCACCACGACCCGATCGGCCAGCCGGTCGATCTCTTCGAGGTACTGAGAGGTCAGCAGGACGGTGCTGCCGCCGTCGCGGAGCTGGCGGATGAGCTGCCACATCTCCTCCCGGCTGCGCGGGTCGAGCCCGGTGGTGGGCTCGTCGAGGAAGAGCACCGGCCGCTCGACCACCAGGCTGGCGGCCAGGTCCAGGCGACGGCGCATCCCTCCCGAGTAGCTCTTGACCGGCTTGTCGGCCGCCTCGGTGAGGCGGAACCGGTCGAGGAGTTCCTCGGCGCGCTGGCGGGCCCGGGTTCGGCCGAGCCGGAGCAGGCGGCCGAACAGGACGAGGTTCTCCCGTCCGGTCAGCACCTCGTCGAGGGCGGCGAACTGGCCGGTCAGGGCGATCGACTCGCGGACCTGCCGGGGCTGTGCCACCACGTCGTGGCCGGCGACGGCCGCCCGGCCGCCGTCCGGCTCGACGAGTGTGGTGAGGCAGTTGATGACCGTGGTCTTGCCGGCTCCGTTCGAGCCGAGCAGGCCGAGCAGGGTTCCGCCGGGCACCGTGAAGGAGATGTCCGCCACGGCGACCTTGTCGCCGAACTCCTTGCGGAGGTGTTCGACCTCGATGCCGGGTTGTGTCACCGCTTCGTCCTCTCCGGGGCCGCCGGCCAGCGCGGGGGCCGGCACCGTCGTTGGTCTCAGCTCTCCTGGTTGGACATCGGCGTCTGCTGGTGGAACAGCAGCTTCCAGCCGTCCGCCTGGCGCTGCCAGAGGCTGGACATGTAGAGCCGGAAGGTGCCTCGGCCGCTCACCTCGGCGATCGCCCGATAGGTGATCACGGCGGTGTCGTCACTGACCGGCACGATCCGCTGCTCGTCGAGGGTGAAGCCGGTGAACGGCGAGGTGTTCCCGTCGATCTCGGCGACCAGGTCGTCACCGGTGGAGATCCCGTCGTGCTCCACCACGAGGGTCTGCGCGGTGACCAGTTGGCGATAGAAGTCGCCGTTGGCCGACGAGATCGCCCGCCACCCCTCCTGCTCCAGGGCGAAGAGTTCCTTCTCCAGATCCTGAGTGATCGTTGTCATGATTTATCCTTTCGATAGTGTTTCCTGGTCTATTTCACCGAAAGTTGCTGGCGAAACCCAATGAGCCGTTTTGATCTGAGTTGATCACGGTGTCGACGGCCACGCCGTCGCCAGTGGAAAGCGTGGTCGCACGTCCGCTAGGACCGCCCGGACCGCCGCGACCGGCCGTTCGGTGACGTAGAAGTGGTCACCGTCGATCACCTGGGCGCGGAAGTCGCCACTGGTCTGCTCCCGCCAGGCCGCCGCCTCCTCGGGGCTCACCTCCGGATCACGGTCGCCGCAGATCGCGGTGATCGCGGTCCGCAGCGGTGCCGCCGTGGCGGGCCGGTACCGCTCGATCAACCGGTAGTCGGCGCGCAGGCTCGGCAACACCATCTCCCGCAGCCCCGGCTGGGCGAGCAGGGACTCGTCGGTCCCGCCGAGCCGGCGCAGGTCCGCCAGGAGCGCCTCGTCGCCACCCTCGTGGACGGCGGTGGGACGCTGCCGATGCGGAGCGGGGCGGCCGGAGACGAAGAGCCGCAGCAGGGGACGCCCGATCCGCTCCTCCAGCCGTCGGGTGACCTCGACGGCGACCGCCGCACCCATGCTGTGTCCGAAGACGGCCATGGTCGGCCCGGCCATCGACGCGAGCGCAGCCGCGATCGGGTCGGCCAGTTCCGGCATGGTCACCGCGCACGGCTCGTCGGCGCGGTCCTGCCGGCCCGGGTACTGGACCGCCATGAGCTCCACATCCCTCGGCAGCAGCCGTGCCCATCTATGGTAAAAGCTCGCGGCCCCGCCGGCATGGGGAAGCGCCACCAGTCGTACCCGCGGCCGCCCACCCGGCGCGTCCGCAGTGGTGAGCCGGCGCAACCAGCGCTGACCAGTTGTGATCATCACGGGACTTCGACCTCCTTCACGGACAGCGGTCGCGGTGCGGGCCCGTCGAGCGACTCCGGCGGGCCGAGACGGCGGCTCGCGTCCCGCCAGGCTCCGGCGACGGCGAGTTGGGGCTGCCCGATCGGGAGCGGGTCGGCACCGTCCCGGGCCGCGCGGTGCAACCCGGCCAACGCCCGGCCGGCCGCCGCCGGCCACAGCTCCCCCACGATGCTCCGGTAGCTGGGTGCCTCGGCCGGCCCGAGCGGGCTGGCACTGGGGTAGTCCAGGTGCTCACCCGGACTCTCGTCCAGCCGACTGCCGGCCTGTCCCTGCTCCGGGAAGTGCGGACGCGGGCTCCAGATGAGCGGGCCGTGGGTGTTCAGGAGGGTCAGGTTCCCGCCCGAGGCGCCGACACTGATTCGGTGCAACAGGTGGGCGTGGTTGTCCGGATCCCTCAGGTGCAGCTGGTTCTGCACCCGCAGGGTCACCGGCACCCCGTGCACCTCACCGACCAGGGTGGCGAACCCGCCAGCCGACGGCACCGACTCCGCGAACGACCACGGACGGAGCCCGCCCAGCGCCAGCCGCAGGATGTCGAACAGGTGATAGAAGACCTGAAGCCCACAGGTCGCGTCGAGATGGAGCAGCGGCTGCTTGTCGGCGAGCGCCCGGGTCACGGCGATGAACCGCCGGACCGGCTCCACCTCCACGTAGTGGGTGCCGACCTGGTACATCACCCCGGCCCGGCGGGCGGTACGCAGTGCGCCGGTCAGCTCGTCCTGATGCACCGGCCCCTCCTGGAGGACATGGATGCCGCGCCCCATCAGCCGCTGCGCGAGCTCGGTGCCGGCACCGCCGTTCACCCCGGCGTAGACCGCGACCACCGCGAGGTCGACCTCCGGGGGGAGATCGTCCGGATCGGTGTAGAGCGGCACCCCGGACCGCTCGGCGCAGGCCACCGAGCGGGCGCTGCCACGGGCCAGCACACCGGCCAACCGCAGCGACGGCTCGGCACGTTCCAGGGCCCGCAGGTAGACCCGGCCGAAGCCGGTTCCGCAGACCACCACGTTCCCGGTCACAGCGCACCCTCCTCCACCGCCGCCGGCCGGTCGACAACCTCCAGCTGACGTACGCTCGGCGCGGCCGCCAGCCGCTGCATCACCCGGGCCGGATCGAGCACCTCGCCCGCGTGGTGCGAACCGGGCGGCACCTCACCGGCCAGGACCGCCCGGACGGCGAGGACCGCCGCCTCCGCGGTCAACCGGTAGCTGTCCGCCGCCCGCAGCGCCAGCGTCCGGGTCACCGGACGACCCTGCGCGACCCCGTCGAGTTGCAGGACGATGAGCTGGTACGTCGACCTGCCGAAGGTCTCCAACTCGGCCGCCCGCACCAGTCGGTCCGCGGCCGGGTCGATGTCTGCGGGGTCCACGGTGCTCAGTGCCCGCAGCGCCTGCTCCCCGTCGAAGACGTGGTACCAGCTCACCTCGGCGAGCCCGAGCGTGGCCGCCAGCCGCTCGGCCTCGGTACTGAGGAACGGATGCGCGGTGACCCGGCCCGGGAAGTACGGCAGCTCGACCCGGTCCAGCGGGGTCAGCGCACCCGGCACCCGGCGACCGCCCCGCCACGTGGCCAGCGACCGACCGGCCCCTCCGACCATCCCGGCCACGTAGTCCCGCGCGGCGCCGGGAGTGAACCGGTCGCGCCCGCCGGTGTAGGCGGTCAGCCGGTCGAGCCGGTCGAATCCCGCGGCGGCCAGCGCCCGGGGCAGCACGAAGGTCAGCCCCGGTGTCATCCCCGCGCCGACCACGACGCGGCGGCCGGTGGGCAGGCCGGGGTACCGGTGTTCGCCGGCCGCACCGACGTAGTCGGCCCCGGCGGCCACCGCCGCCCGCACCACACCGGCCTCGGCGCGGTACGCCGGGGCGGTGCAGTCGACGACGACCGCGCAGCCGGCCGCGAACTCGGCGAGGCGGTACCGGTCGGCGGCGTCCACTATGGCGGTGGCCTCCCGGGGTACGCCGGTTTCCCGGGCGACCTCGGTCAGCGGCCCGGGCCGCCGGCCGCCGAGCCGCAGCCGGACATCCGCCGCCGCCAACAGCTCGACCACCGCCGACCCGACCGCGCCGTAACAGCCGAGCACCCCGACCACCGGGCTCGTCACCGCGCCCCCCGGTGTACCTCGGCCAACACGTCGGCGACCCGCCGGACGTGCGGTGGCCGCAGGCAGGAGAAGTGGTCGCCGGGGACATCCACCACGGAGAGGTCGCCCAGACAGACGTCCCGCCAGTAGTCGGTCATGTCCCGCCGCAGCCAGGGCAGGAACCCGGTGTCCTCCCGCTCCCGCAGGAACGTGATGTCCCCGGCGTACGGCGTGGCCTCGTGTCGGGTCACCGCGCTCATGCTGTGCCGGTAGAGGTCGTAGAGACCGCCCAGTTCCACCGGGACGCTCGCCGCCTCGGACCGACCGGCCAACAGCCGCTCCACGGCGGCCAGTCGGCCCGGCTGCGGCGTCTGCCGCAGCGCCGCGAACTTCGCCGCGGCCCCGGTCAGGACCGGGTCACCGGTCAGCCCGTCCAGCGCCCCGGTCGGGACCCGGCCGGGGGTACGCGCCAGGACCTCCTGGAAGGCACGGGCGGTCGCCTCGTCATCCGGGTAGCCCAGCGCCTCGGTGTCCAGGTCGAGCAGCCGGGCGAAGACGTACTCCAGCACCAGCTCGTCCTCGATGGTGTGCGGCAGGCTGTAGCTGCTGATGATGGTGAGACTGGCTACCGTGGCACCGGACTCGGTGAGCTGCCGGGCGACCTCCAGGGCGAGCAGGCCGCCCATGCAGTAGCCGACGACGTGGAAGCGGGACGCGCCGGTCTCCAGCAGTCTGCGGGTGTAGTCGCCGGCCCGGCGCTCGACCAGCCCGACCGGATCCTCGCTCTGGTACGGGTCGTCGCCGGTCACCGCCAATCCGACCACCGGTCCAGAACCGCCCAGCAGGGGCACCAGGCTCCGGTACGCGGCCAGCGTCCCGACCCCGTCGTGCACCAGCACCCGCACCGCGTCACCTGGCGTGTCGACCAGCGGCAGCAGTGGAGAACGCCGCTGCGCCGGAGCGCCCGGATCGTCGACCGGGTGTCGTCTGTCCCGCAGGTACTCGGCGAGGGCGGCCACCGTGGGTCGGTTGAGGACCACCCGGAGCAGGGTGTCGTAGGGAACCTCGCCCGCCTCGGGCACCTCCTCGCGGAGCCGGCCGGCCAGCCGCGCGGTCAGCAGGGAGTCGCCGCCCAGCTGATAGAAGTCCTGGTCCCGGCCGACCCGGGGCACCTGGAGCAGGTCCGCCCAGACCGCCGCGATCCGCTGCTCCAACTCGTCGGACGGGGCGGCGTCCGCCGGCTGGGCGGCGGTGCCGTCCCGGACCACCCAGCTGGCCAGCGCCGCCGGGTCGACCTTGCCGTTGCCGGTCAGCGGCAGCGCGTCGACGACCTGCACCTGCGCGGGGAGCATGTATTCGGGTACCCGCTCGGCGCAGTGGCGCAGCAGGTCGGCCGGGCGGACGTCCGCCCGGTCCGCCTTGAACCGGGCGGCGAAGACGTGCTGGCCGAGCGGTTCGGTCACGTCGCCGGCACCGGGCAGGTCGAGCAGTAGGTCCGCGCCGGCCCCGGTGAGCAGTCCCCGCCACTGTGCCACGTCCAGGAAGGTCTGGTCCCGGCCGCGCCGCAGGTCGTCGTAGTCCCACTTGGCCGGATCCTTCTCCGGCATCATGAACTCCATCGACGTCATGATCTGCACGTTCTCCCGGGTGGTCTCGATGAAGACCAGCCATCCACCGGGAGCGAGCAGCTCACGGAGCCGGCCCAGCACCAGCGCCGCGTCCCGGGAGTTGTGCAGCACGTTGGCGCAGAGCACGACGTCGAAGCTGTTCGGCAGGTAACCCTGGGCCCTCGGATCGGTGTTGATGTCCAGCAGCCCGTACGACGCCCGGTCACCGAAGCGCTGCTGCGCCTCGGTGAGGAAGAACTGGGACACGTCGGTGAAGAGGTAGTCCACATCGGCGTCGGCGAGAGCCGGGATCAGCACCGTGCTGGTGCCGCCCACACCCGCGCCGACCTCCAGCACCCGCAGCGTCTCCGGCCGGCTCTCGGCCAGCTCGCGCAGCAGGCCCACCACCGCGTGGTTGACGTACCGACTGATCACGTTGTCGCGGTAGGCGGCGTAGGAGATGTCGAGGCGGCCCTCGGGGAAGAGCAGCGGCAGCGGGTCCAGTTCGTCGCGCAGCAGCCGCGGCAGCGACTCGGTGCTGGTCCGGAAGTAGTCGATCAGCTTCGCCGGATACTGGTCCTCCCGCTGCAACTCGTCCACAGCCGCCCAGGCGTCCCGCAGATCGTCCGCGCCGATCCGGCGGCAGGCGGCGTACCGGCCGTCGCGTTCGGTCAGCAACCCGGCCCGGACCAGGGCGTTGAGCCAGCGCCGGACCAGCCGGTGGTGCCGGGGAGCGGTCCCGGTCCGGTCGAGGATCTCCGCCGTGTCGTGGGTCTCCGCCGGCGACCGGAAGAGGCCCCGCTCCGCGAGCGCGCGCAGCATCCCGAGCAGGCCGGCCCGGTCCAGTCGTCGCATGAACTCGGCCAGCTCGGCCGCGTCGACGTCGTCGGTGGTCGCGTCGCCAGAGGTGGCCGCGGCGGCGAGCAGCCGGTGCCGCTCGTCGTCCGCACGGTCCGCGACTCCGGCCGCGGTCTGCACGAAGGCGACGAGCCGTCGACGCATCGCCTCCGTCCCGTCCACCAGCACATGCGCCGCCGCGACCCCTTCGGCGGTGGCCAGCGCCGCCTCGACCTCGGCCAGCTCGATCCGATGCCCCCTGATCTTGACCTGGCGATCCTGTCGACCGAGGAACTCCAGCGTCCCGTCGGGGTGGTAGGTCCCGACGTCTCCCGTGCGGTAGAGCCGGCCGTGCTGCGGATGGTCGACGAACCGCTCGTCGGTCCGCTCCGGGTCGCCGAGGTAGCCCAGGGCCAGGCCCGCCCCGCCGATGTGCAGCTCGCCCGGGACGTGGTCCGGGCTGGGACGCTGCCATCGGTCCAGGACGTGGAAGCTCTGGTTGGTCAGGGGCCGGCCGTACGGGATGCTCCGCCAGCCCGGGTCCACCTCGTCGATCGGGTGGAAGATCGACCAGATCGCCGCCTCGGTCGCACCACCGAGGCTGACCAGGCGCAGTCCGGGCAGCAGCTCCCGGGTCCGGTCGGGGAGGCCGACCGGAATCCAGTCCCCGCTGAGCAGGGCGAGCCGCAACGCGTCGAGGTCCGCCCGGGGCTCCACCGCCAGGTAGTCAGCGAGTAGCTGCAGCTGCGCGGGTACCGAGTTCCAGACGGTGACCCGGTGTTCGGCGAGCAGCTCCGCCCAGTGCGCCGGGTCGCCCCGGCGGTCGGCCGCCGGCAGCACCAGTTGTCCGCCGAGGCCGAGAAGTCCGAAGAGGTCGTACACCGAGAGGTCGAAGCCGAGCCCCGCCAGGGCGAGCACCCGGTCGTCGGCGGTGACGGCGAAGCGGCGGTTGACATCGTGGACGGTGTTCAACGCCGCCCGGTGCGAGATCATCACGCCCTTCGGCGTACCGGTGGAGCCCGAGGTGTAGATCACGTAGGCCAGGTCGTCCGGGTGGCGGCCGGGATTCGGGACGTCAGCCGGGCCGGGGTCGACAGAGTCGACGAAGAGCGTGCCCGGCGGTGGCGGCGTCGGCGACCAGGACTGGCCCAGCACCCGCCGGACCCCGGCGTCGGCGAGGATCCGATCCCGCCGGGCCGGCGGCTGAGCGGCGTCCAGCGGCAGGTAGGCGCCACCGGCGAGCAACACGCCGAGCACCCCCACCACCTGCTCCCAGCCCTTCTCCATCGCCAGGGCCACAATCTCCCCCGGCTGGCAGCCGTCGGACCGGAGCGCGGCGGCCACTCCCGAGGCCCGACCGAGCAGCTCCCGGTAGGTCATTTCGCCGCCGGGTCCGGCCACCGCGACCCGGTCCGGGTACCGCCGGGCCGCCGCGACCACGTCGTCGGTCAGCAGCCCCTCGGGCAGTGGCCCGGCGGTGTCGTTGGCGGCGGCCCTGGACCGGTGCTGCGTGGACGGCAGGTCGACCGGGGATGGCAGCTGCCAGGCCTCCGGTTCGGTGGCGAGCCGGTGCAGCAACGCGGAAAGCTCGCCGAACATGTCGTCGACCACGCCATCGGGAAAGATCCCCTCGCGGACGTCCCACCGGACGGTCAGGGCACCCCGCTCGACCAGGGCCTGGGCGTCGATCCAGACCTGGGGGGTCTGGCTGCGGCCGTAGCCGACCCGGCCGCTCAACCCGGTCTCGGGTTCCGATTCGGACTCCTCGCCGAGGCCGAGGGTACTGGTGAAGACGACCGGCATCAGCGCCGCCGACCGGCCGCGTTCGCGGGCCAGTTCCCGCATCACCGACACGCCACTGAACTGACGATGGTCCATGTCTGCCCAGAGCCGGTCCTGTACCGCGCGGGCCCGCTCGGCGAAGCCGTGCTCCGGCGCGGTCTCCACCGCCAGGAGGCTGACCGTGGTGAAGTCACCGACCAGCCGCCCGATCTGCGGATGCACCGGCTCCCGGTTGAGCAGGGTCAGGTTGAGACAGAACCGGGGGTTGCTGCTCCACCGGCCGATCACCTCGGCGACCGCCGCGAGCACCACGGTCGAGGGGGTGAGCCGCTGCTCCCGGGCCGCCCGCTGCAGTGCCGTCCAGCGCTGCGCGGCAACGGTGGTCGACAGCCGACGGAACCGGCCCGGTGTCCGCTGATCCGGCCGGCCGGCATGGTCGGCGTCGCCGCGCTGCCGGACCGGCAGCTCCGGTGCCCCCGGTAGCTCAGGCAGGCGGTCCAGCCAGTAGGCCCGGTCCCGCTCGTACCGGCTTCCCTCCCGGCTGCCGCGCTCGGCGAGCAGGTAGTCCCGGAAGGTGATCTCCAGCGCCGGCAGCTCCACTCCGTCGTACGCCTGGTGCAGCTCGTCGAGGAGCACCTGGATGCTCAGGTAGTCGGCGATCAGGAAGTCCACCGAGACGTGCAGGATGGTTCGACCGTCGGTACGGGTCAGTCGCAGCTCGAACAGCGGCCACTGGCGCGGGTCGTACGCCCGGTGGTCCAGCTCGTCCCGGGTGGCGCGCAGCGCGGAACTCACCTCACCGGCTGCGGCACCCCGCAGGTCGGTCACCGCGATCCGGTACCGGGACACCTCCGGCCGTACCTGCTGGTACCCGTCGAGGTCGAAGCTGGCGCGCAGCATGCCGTGGCGGCGCACCAACAGGTTCCACGCCTCCTCCAGCCGCGCCGGATCGAGCGACTGATACTCCATCTCGGCGTAGACCTGGCAGGGCACGTCGCCGTAGTCGAAGGCGTCGCGCCGGCCGAGCAGGTACGCCAACTGCACGTCGGTGAGCGGGAACGGATCGTGCTGGTGCTCCGGATCGGGGGTCACGGTGGCGGTCTCCGCGTCCAGGCACGCCAGCACGGCCTCCCGGTTGGCGGTGAGCTGTTCCCGACGCTCCGGGGTGAGTACCCCTCTGGGCGCCCGGAAGCGGAGCTGGCCGTCGTCCGCCCAGAGCTGCATGCCGAGATCGCGCAGGTCGGCGATCAGCTCGGCGGGCGTCGGTGTGGTCGTCGAGCGGGTCATAGCGCGCCTTCCTCAAAACCATCGATCAGCCGTGCCGTCCCGGCGACGGTGGGAGCGGCGAAGAGCTGCCGCAACGGAATGTCCACCCCGAACCGATCGCGCAGCGCGGCGGCGAGCCGGGCGGCGAGTTGACTGTCCCCGCCGAGGGCGATGAAGTTCTCCTCCCGGCCCACGCCGGGCAGGTCCAGCAGGCGGGCCCAGATCGCGGCGACCGCCTCCTCGACCTCGCCCCGGGGCGGCTCGCCGGGCTCGGCCGGTGCACCGTCCTCCTCGGCCAGCTTCTCCAGAGCGGACCGGTCGACCTTGCCGTTGGCCGTCAGCGGCAGCTCGTCGAGCAGGAGGCAGACGCCGGGCACCGCGTAGCTCGGCAGCCGAGCGGCGACGAACTCCTCAAGTCCGGCGAGGTCCTCGTCGCCACGACCGGCCTCGAGTACGCCGAAGGCGACCAGTCGGGGCGGCCGGCCGACCGCGACGGCGGCGGCCGCGCTCAGCGCGGGGTAGGCGGCCAGCGCCGAGGTCACCTCACCCAGCTCGATCCGGTGCCCTCGAACCTTCACCTGGTGGTCGGTTCGACCGAGGAACTCGAGCGTGCCGTCGGGCCAGTAGCGGCCCAGATCCCCGGTGCGGTACCAGCGCTCTCCGGCGTAGTCGACGAAACGTTCCCGGGTGCGTTCCGGGTCGTTGCGGTACCCGGTGGCCACTCCGGTGCCCCCGATCCACAGTTCCCCCGGGACCCAGTCGGGGCAGTCCCGGCCCCGGTCGTCGACCACCCGGTACCGCTGGTTGCGCAGCGGCAGGCCGTACGGGACGGCGGTCCACGTCTGCGGCACCTCGGTGACCTCGATGGCGTTGGACCAGATGGCGGCCTCGGTGGCACCGCCGAGCGCCACGAACCGGCAGTCGTCGAACGCCGCCGCCACCCGGCCCGGCAGGTCCACCCCCACCCAGTCGCCGGAGACCAGAACCAGCCGCAGCCCCGGTGCCGGGGCTGGTGCGTCGCCGGAGAGCGCCACCAGCAGCATGTCCAGCAGCGCCGGGACGCTGTTCCACAGCGTCACCCGGTGCTCGCGGCACAGTCGCAGCCAGGCCCGGGGTTCCCGTCGCTCCCGTTCGGCGGGGAGCACCACGGCACCACCGGCGGCGAGCGGTCCGAAGATGTCGTACACCGACAGGTCGAAGTCGAGCGCCGAGACGGCGAGGACCCGATCGGTCTCGCGTACCCCGAACCGCTCGTTGACGTCGTCGACGGTGTTCCCGGCCGCGCGGTGGGTGAGTTCCACACCCTTCGGCTGGCCGGTCGAGCCGGAGGTGAAGATCACGTACGCCGGGGAGTCCGGGTCCAGCGGCACCGGACCGGCCGTCGCGGTGGCCCGGACCGCGTCGGTGAGTGGCAGCGCCCGCACGGTCTCCGGCCAGTCCCGGGCGGCGGTGTCGGTGAGGACCAGGCGCACCCCGGCGTCGGCGAAGATCCGATCCCGGCGCAGTGCCGGCTGCTCCACCCCGCACGGCACGTACACCGCCCCGGCGGCCAGTACGCCGAGGACCGCGACCACCTGCTCCGGCCCCTTGGGCAGCGTGATCCCGACCGGGTCACCAGCGCGGACACCGTGCCCGAGCAGCGCACCGGCCACCCGCAGCGCTTGTCCGGCCAGTTCGCCGTAGGAAAGCTCACCACCCGCGCCGAGCAGCGCGACCCGCTCCGGGGCCTCGGCGGCCCGCCGGAAGAACGCGGTGTGCAGCAACCCGTCGGGTACCGGTCCAGCCGTCGCGTTCACGTCGGCCCGCACGATCCGCTGCTCGGGTGGGAGCAGCGCCGGCACCGGCACCTCCCAGCGGCCCTCGGCGAGCCACTCCAGCAGCCGCATGTACGCCGAGAACATCGCGTCGAGAACGCCGGCGGGGAACAGCTCCTCGACCGCGTCCCAGACCAGCAGCAGGCCGCCGGCCCGCTCCACCACCTGGTGGTCCAGCCAGACCTGCGGGGTCTGCGAGATTCCCCAGACCCGTTCGGCGAACGAGGGCTCGACCACGACGTCGTCGGTGACCCCGAGCGTGCTGGTGAAGACCACCGGCATGCTGACGTCGAGGTTGCCCCGGCGCCGGGCCAGCTCCCGCATCACCCACACCGCCGAGACGTCGCTGTGCGCCAGGTCCTCGCCCATCCTCCGCTGCATCCGGCGGGCGGCGTCGAGCCAGCTCTCGCCCGGTTCGGGCTGGTAGCCCACGAGCAGCAACGAGGTGAAGTCACCGAGCACGGCATCGATGTCCGGGTGCACGTCCCGACGGTCGAAGAGGGTCACGTTGACGGTGAGGTCGCCCCGGGCGCTCCAGGCGCCGAGCACCTCGGCGAAGGCGGTGGCCAGCAGGGTCGAGCCGGTCAGCCCGTACCGCTGCGCCAGCTCCCGCAGCCGGCGCCACCGCGACTGTGGAAGCTGCTGCTCCCGCCGCAGGAAGCGGGGGCGCTGGACGGTGGCGGGGTCCCGGGCCAGCGGCAGGGCCGGCCCCTCGGGCAGGTCGTCGACCCGGCCCGACCAGTACGACTCGGACTCGGTCCGGCTGGTCTCGTCCGGCCCGGCGGTGAGCACGTAGTCGCGGAACGAGACGCCGACCGGCGGCAGCTCGGCGTCGGGCCGGCGGTAGAAGGTGTCCACCTCACGCATCAGGATCATCGCGCTGAGCGCGTCGATGAGGATGCTGTCGATGCTCACCGCGAGCCGGGTCCGGTCGCCGTAGCGCACCGCCCGGACATCGAACAGCGGCCAGCGGCCGGCGTCGAGGACCTGGTGCGACATCGCGTCCCGCTGCCGCGCGAGCACCTCCTCGGCGTCGCCGGGCCCGACCTCGACGACCGGGATCTCGAACCTCGGCACGCTGGGGAGGATCCGTTGCTCGCCGCTGGGCAGGAAGACCGCCCGGAGCATCTCGTGCCGCTCGATGACCCGGTTCCAGGCGTCGGTGAGCCGGTCCAGGTCGATCCCGGCGCCGTCGTACTCGGTGTAGAAGTGGCAGCCGACACCACCCAGGGCGAAGGTGTCCGTACGGCCGATCCAGTAGGCCCGCTGCACGTCGGTCGGGGGGAACGGGTCGTGCCGGTGCTCCGGATCGGACCGCAACGTCGGCGTCGGCCGCTGCGGGCCGCCGTGCCGGAGGTCGGCGGCGAAGCTGGCCAGCTCCGCGGTGCGGAAGAGCCGGCCGAGTTCGGCGCCGGCGAAGCCCGCGGCATGCAGCTTGGAGATCATCCGGGTGGCGAGCAGGCTGTCCCCGCCGAGCGAGAAGAAGTTGTCCCACCGGCTCACGGCGGGCGTGTCGAGCAGTTCCGCCCAGATCCTGGCTACCGTCTCCTCGATTCCGCCCCGGGGCGGCTCCACCGGCACCGGTGCGGTGACGTCCTCGACCCGGGCCGCGAGAGCCCGACGGTCCACCTTTCCGTTGCTGGTCAACGGCAGTTCGGTGACGCTGGTGACGCTGGCCGGGACCGAGTGGGCGGGAAGCCGCTCCCGGAGGAAGGCGAACAGCCCCTCCTCGCTCGCGGACGGCCAACCCTCCTCGGCATCGTCCACCGCCGCCTCCGGACGCGGAACGATGGTCGCGGCCAGGCGGGTCGGCTGGCCGACCGCGAGCACCACGGCGGCGGCCACCGCCGGATGGGCCAGCAGCGCGGCCTCGACCTCGCCCAGCTCGATCCGGTGGCCGCGGATCTTCACCTGGTGGTCGGTCCGGCCGAGGAACTCGAGCGTGCCGTCGGGCCAGTACCGGCCCAGGTCACCGGTGCGGTACCAGCGGGTGCCGGCAACGGTCACGAAGGAGCGCCCGGTCGCCTCCGGGTCCCCCCGGTAGCCGGTGGCGACCCCCAGGCCGCCGATCCACAGCTCGCCGGGGACCCAGTCGGGCCGGTCCCGGCCCTGCGCGTCGACGACCCGGTACCGCTGGTTCCTCAGCGGGCGGCCGTAGGGAATGCTCGGCCAGTGGGCGGGCACCTCGGTCACCTCGACGTGGTTCGACCAGATCGCCGCCTCGGTGGCGCCGCCGAGGGCGACGAACCGGCAGTCACCGGTGGCGGTGACGGTGCGTCCCGGCAGGTCGAGACCGACCCAGTCGCCCGAGACCAGCACCAGGCGCAGCTCCGGCAACGTCCGGGCCGGCCGGTCGGGGTCGCCGGCGGCCAGCAGCAGCATGTCCAGCAGCGCGGGGACGGTGTTCCAGACGGTCACCCGGTGGGTGCGGCACAGCTCGACCCAGCGGTACGCGTCCCGCCGCTCGTCCTCCGCCACCAGCACCAGCGCCCCGCCGACCGAGAGCAGTCCGAAGATGTCGTACACCGACAGGTCGAAGTCGAGCGCCGAGACGGCCAGCACCCGGTCACTCCGGTCCACGCCGAACCGCTCGTTGACATCGTCGACGGTGTTCCGAGCCGCGATGTGGGTGATCTCCACCCCCTTGGGCTCGCCGGTCGAGCCGGACGTGAAGATCACGTACGCCGGGTCGGTCACCGGCACCGGGAGGCAGCCGGCGAGGGGTTCCCGGGTCGCCGTCGTCGCGACCGGCACCAGCTCGGTCCCGTCGGGCCAACCGGCCACGTCGCCGTCGGTGAGCACCACCCGTACCGACGCCCGCCGCAGCATCCGGGCCCGGCGGGCCGGCGGTTGCTCCGGTCCGGCCGGCAGGTACGCCGCCCCGGTGGCCAGCACCCCGAACACCGCCGCGATCTGCTCCGGGCTCTTCGGCAGGGTCACGCCCACCACGTCGCCCCGACCGATGCCCCGGTCACGCAGGGCAGCGGCGATCCGCAGCGCGCGGTCGGCCAGCTCGCCGTAGCTGACCACGTGGTCCGCCGCGATCAGCGCGGCCCGACCCGGGTCGGCCGCCGCCCGGTCGAAGAAGTCCGCGTGCAGCGGGCGGTCCGGCACCCTCCCGTCGGTGGCGTTCGCCGCGTCGCGCACGGCGGACTGCGCCGCGGGCAGGAGCGCGGGGGCCGGTCCGTCCCACTCGTCGCGGGCCAGCCAGTCCAGCAACCGCAGGTAGCCGGCGAACATGTCGTCTAGTACGCCGGGCGGGAAGAGCTCCGCCACCGCGTCCCACACCAGGTAAAGGCCACCGTCGCGCTCGGTGACCTGGTGGTCCAGCCAGGCCTGCGGGGTCTGCGACAGCATCCAGCCGAGCCGGCCGAAGGTCCGTTGCACATCCTCGCCCACCAGGTCGCCCATGCCGATCGCGCTGGTGAAGACCACCGGCGCCGGAATGCGGTCGTCGGTCCGGGTACGCGCGAGATCCCGGAGCACCTCGACCCCGGTGTACGAGCTGTGTCCGATCCCGGCTCGCAGCTGTTCCTGCAGTCCGCGTACCCGCTGCCGGAACGAGCTGGGTTCGCGCAGGTCGACCTCGATCGGGAGCAGGTTGGTGAAGTCGGCGACGATCCACGCCACGTGGGGGTCGACGACCTCCCGGTCGAAGAGCGGCAGATTGAGCAGGAACCGCTGCTCGGCGCTCCAGGCGCCGAGCACCTCGGCGTAGGCGGTGGCGAGAACCATCGGCAGGGTGACCCCGTGCTGCCGGGCCAGCTGCTCCAGCCGCCCCCGCGCGGCCGGATCCAGCAGGTGGTCGCGTCGCTGGAACCGGGTCGTCTCGACCAGCGCCGGCTCGACGGCGAGCGGCAGTTGCGGACCGTCCGGCAGGTCGGGCAGGCGCTTGCGCCAGTACTCCCGGTCCCGCTCACGGGCCGGCCGGCGACGGCTCTCCTGGTGCGCCAGGTACGTCGGGAAGCCGTACGGCAGCGGCGGCAGGTCCGCCTGCGGGCCCGCCCGGTAGAGACGGGTCAGGTCGGCCAGGATGAGCTGGATGCTCAGGACGTCGGCGACGAGCAGGTCGAAGTTCAGATGCAGTCGGTGGCGCCCGCCGGGCAGCAGGCTGAGGCGCAGGTCGAACACCTCACCCAGGTCGACCGCGAGGCGCCGGTGCGCCAGTTGGTCCCGTTCCGCGGCCAGCGCCGCGTCGACCTCGGCCGCACCGGCGGTACGCAGGTCGTGCACCAGCAGACCGAGCCAGGCCGGTTCGCGCTGGATCTGCTGGGTGCCGTCGTCGAGGAACCGGGCCCGCAGCAGGCCGTGCCGGCGCAACAGGGCGCGGACGGCTTCCGCCAGCCGGTCCGGGTCGACGGGCGCGGTGCCGGCGGCTGCGCCGCCGTCGAACTCGACGTAGAAGTGGCAGCCGACCCCGCCGAGGACCTGGTCGTCGCGGCGGCCGATCCAGTAGGCGTGCTGCACCGGGGTCAACGGGAACGGCTCGGTCTCGTCGACCGGGTCGCCGCCGGCTGGCTCGGCCGATCCGGTCCCGGTCGCCGGCCCGGCTGCCGCGAGCAGCTCCCACCATCGGTTCAGTACCGGCTTCTCGACCAGCTCCGCGAAGGTCAGCTCGGTGCCGGCGCGCCGCCACTGGTTCACCAGTTGCATCGTGCGCAGCGAGTCGAGGCCGAACTCGACCAGGTCGACGTCCGGGTCGATGTCGGTCGGTTCGACCCCCAACAGGCGGGCCACGTCGGTGCGCATCGCCTCGGCGGTCAGGCCGGGACCGGCCTGCGTCGGGGCGGTCTCCGACCCCGGTCCGCCGCCGGCCACGGCGACGGACGGCGGCTCGCCGGTGCCGCTCGACGCGGATCGGTCGCCGCCGGGCCCGGCCTCGTGCCGGTAGGCCACGGTGAGCTCGCCGGCCCGGAGCCGCCGCAGCACCTCGTGGCGCCAGGAAGCGGTGCCATCGCTCGTACCGGCCGGCGGACCCGATCCGTCCAACTCGCCACCGGGCACCAGGCAGACGGTGCCGGGGGCCAGTCCGTGCCGATCCACCACCGCGCCCATGACCCGGCGTGCCAGCTCCGGTCCGCCGGCGCCGGCCGTTTCCAGAATGAGCGTCAGCTCCCCGCCGTACTCCGGCTGGACGGCGCAGACGTTTCCGGCGGCGGCCACGCACTCACGCACCGAAGCTTCGATCTCCCGTGCGTCATATCGCACACCGTGCAGCTCGATTGCGTAATCGCTGAAATTGACCTCGTGGTATCTGTACGACACCCGGCCCACGGTGCCACGGGATCGCACGCCACTCAACTCGAACAAGTGCGCGGAATCGCCTGTCTGCTACCACGCGAGGTACCCGAACGGGTACCAAGGAACACCTAAGTTCTCGACGCCGCGCGCCCTGCCGCGGAACGCTGGCACGGTTTCGAACAGGACACCTGCCGGCTCATAGCATATTCCTCGGGAGCGCACATCCCGATGGCAGATAAAAATTTGTCCCGACCACCGGGGTATCGCATCAGACACTTGCCGCCCATCTTCGGGGCGATCTACCGTCGAGATCGAATTGCATTCTTCTACGGATTTCCGCGCTCGTCGGCATTCCTCGGACTTCCGCACCCGCCAGCAGTAGAAAGGGCTCTCGCCATGAATCTCGCGGCCACCCTGGCACGGCGCTGCGCGGAACGCGGCTGGGCCGACCGCCCCGCCGTCCGCGAACCGGGCCGGACCTGGTCCCACGGGGCGATCCACGATCTGGCCGGCCGAGCCGCGCGGGTGCTGACCACCGAAGGGATCAGACCGGGTGACCGGGTGCTTCTGGCGCTGCCCGACAGCGCCGCCTGGGTGGTCTCGTTCCTGGCCGTGGCCCGGGCCGGGGCGGTCGCTGTCCTGGTCAACCCGGCGCTGGCCGCTCCAGAGCACACGGCGCTCGTCGCCGACTGCGCTCCGGCCCTCGTGCTCTGCCCCGAGTCGCTGGCGGACCGGTTCACCGTCCGTACGCTCTCCCCGAACCAGCTGCTCGATCGGGCCGGTCGGGTGAGTCGTGCCCCGGCGGTGCCGGTGGCCGGCAGCGATCCCCTGTACGTGCAGTACACCTCCGGCACCACCGGTGACCCGAAGGGAGCCGTCCATCGGCACACCGACCCGGAGGCGTACTACCGGTCCGCCGGGCTCGGAGTGGTATGCAGCAACGCCGACGACGTCACCCTCTCGATCTCCAAGCTGCACTTCGCCTACGGCTTCGGTAACGCCTTCGTCTTCCCACTGTTCTCCGGATCGTCGGCGGTGCTGCTGCCGGAGCGACCGAGTCCCGAGGCGGTCGCGGAGCTGGTCACCGAGCACCGGGTCACCCTGCTCTACGGGGTGCCCACGTCCTACGCCCAGCTCGTGGCGGCCCGTGACCGAGCCGCCTTCGGCAGTGTGCGGGCCGCGGTCTCCGCCGGTGAGGCGCTGCGACCGGACCTCGCGGTGCGGGCCGAGGAACTGCTCGGCGTCCCGCTGCTCAACCAGGTCGGCTCCACCGAGGCCGGGCACGCCTTCTGTGCGAACACGGTCGACGAGCACCGGATCGGCACGGTCGGACGCCCGGTCCCGGGCTATCGCCTCCGGCTGCTCGACAGCGACGGGGTGGCGGTGCCCGACGAGGTCGAGGGGGAACTCTGGGTCACCGGGGAGACCGTCATGACCGGGTACCTCAACCGGCCGCAGGAGACCGCCCGCACCCTGGTGGGCGGCTGGCTGCGTACCCGGGATCTGGCGGTCCGGCACGGCGACGGGACGTACGCCCTGCACGGCCGGGTGGACGACCTGGAGATGGTCGGTGGGATCACGCTGGCACCTCAGCCGGTGGAGCACCTCATCGAGGAGCATCCGACGGTCGCCGAGGCCGCGGTGGTCGCCCGGACGGACCGGACCGGTGCCTCCCGGCTGCACGCCTTCGTCGTGCCGGTGCCCGGCGCCGCCACCCCCACCGTGGACGAACTCGCTCGCTGGCTGGACGGCCGGGTGGCGCCGTTCAAGGTCCCCCGGGGCGTCACCCGCCTCGCCGCCCTGCCCCGCACGCCGACGGGGAAGCTCCGCCGCTTCGCCCTGCGGGAGCAGGACACTCGGGAGCAACGCGGCGCTGGTACGGCCACGCGGGAGCGCACCGGCGTCGAGCGGCCGGACGCACGCACCGCCGGTCGGGCAGGGGTGGCGTGACGGTGCGGACCCTGCTGATCGACAACTACGACTCGTACACCTTCAACCTCTATCAGTTGATCGCCCAGACCTACGGCGTCGAGCCCCACGTGCTGCGCAACGACAGCCCGCGGTTGACTTCGGAGTTCGCGCGGCAGTTCGATGGGGTGATCATCTCGCCCGGTCCCGGCCGGCCGCAGGTGCCGGAGGACATCGGCCGCTGCCTGGACGTCATCCGCCACAGCGGCCGGCCGGTGCTCGGCGTCTGCCTCGGCCACCAGGCCCTGGGCCACCTCTGCGGGGCCGCCGTCGGGCCGGCACCTCAGCCGCGTCACGGCCACCTGAGCCGGATACGGCATGACGGCGGGCTCTTCACCGGCCTGCCACAGAATTTCGTGGCCGTCCGTTACCACTCGCTCTGCGTCGCCGAACCGCTACCGGCCGACCTGGTCGCCGACGCCTGGGCCGAGGACGGGGTGGTGATGGGCCTGCGGCACCGCAGCCGTCCCTGGTTCGGGGTGCAGTTCCATCCCGAGTCGGTGAGCACCGAGCACGGCAGCCGGCTACTGCTGAACTTCCGCCGGCTGGTGGGCAGGGACGCCACAAACGGTTCGCGGCCGGTCGACACCGCCGGGCTGGGCACGGCGTCGAGCGACACCGACGGTCCGGCCAGCGGGTGGCTGCTGCGCCACCGACGGCTGCCCGCCGTCGCCCGGCGGAACGCGCCGCCACCGCAGCCCGCGACGGTCGACCCGGAGTGGGTCTTCCAGCGGATCGTCGGCGACCGGCAGTACGCCTTCTGGCTGGACAGCAGCCGGATCGTGCCCGGCGTGTCGCGGTTCTCGTTCCTGGGGCACCCGGGCGGACCGGACGGGGAGGTGCTGCGGTACGTCAGCACCACCGGCACCGTCGAGGTGCTCGACCCGACCGGCGTCCGGATCGGCGTCGAGCCGGGGGACATCTTCACCGTGTTGCAGCGCCGCCTCGACGAGCGCCGGATCGCGGATCGCGGTGAGTTTCCGTTCGACCTGCCGAGCGGCTACGTCGGTTACTTCGGTTACGAGGTGAAGGCCGACTGCGGCGCACCGAACCGACACGAAGCCGAGACCCCGGACGCGGTCTGGATGGCCGCGACCCGGATGGTGGCCCTGGACCATCAGACCGGTGAGATGTGGCTGCTGGCGCTCTGCCGCGCCACTGACGCCCAGATCGCGGCGGCGGACGGCTGGCTGGACAGCACGGCGGCCCTGCTGTGCACCGGACCCGTCGGCCACCACCCGGTCGACGACCGCGACGGACGCACCCGCCGGCCGGAGGAGCCGGACCGAGCCCGACCGAACGGCGGGCGGGCGGAGCCGGAAAGAACGACCGACCCGGAGCGCTGGCTGTCCCGGGGACGTGAGAGCTACCTGGCGGATATCCGTACCTGCCTGGATCTGCTCCGGGCCGGAGAGAGCTACGAGATCTGCCTGACCAACGAACTCCGGGCCCCGTACGACGGGTGCGGCATCGAACTCTATCTGCGGCAGCGCCGCCACAACCCGGCACCGTACGCCGCCTATCTCCGCCTGGGAGAGACGCAGGTCCTCTGCTCCTCGCCAGAGCGCTTCCTCAAGATCGATCCGTCCGGGACGGTCGAGGCCAAGCCGATCAAGGGGACCGCTCCTCGGGCCGCCGACCCGGAGCGGGACCATGCCCTGCGGGCCGAGCTGCGCGACTCTCCGAAGACCCGGGCGGAGAACCTGATGATCGTCGATCTGCTCCGAAACGACCTCGGGCAGGTCTGCGAGGTCGGCAGCGTCCATGTGCCCTCGTTCATGGTGGTCGAGTCGTACGCGACCGTGCATCAGCTGGTTTCCACGGTGCGCGGCCACCGCCTCCGGTCGGTCTCGCCGACCCGCGTCGTGCGGGCCTGCTTCCCCGGTGGCTCGATGACCGGAGCACCGAAGCCGCGGACGATGCGGCTGCTCGGTGAGATCGAGGATCGAGCGCGGGGGGTCTACTCCGGAGCGCTGGGATTCTTCGGCCTGACCGGCGGGGTGGACCTCAACATCGTCATCCGGACCGCGGTACTGCACCGGGGGATCCTGCGGGTCGGCGCCGGCGGCGCCATCGTGCTCGGCTCCGACCCGGACGCCGAGTACGACGAGATGCGGCTGAAGCTGAGCGCACCGCTGCCCGGCTGGACGGGCGAAGGAGAACAGCGCCTCGGAGGGAAGTGGCGTACCGCGAGTCAGCGCTTGGCGGGCAGCAAGCCCAGCTGGTAGGCCGCCGTGACCGCCTCCGTCCGGTTGGTGCAGTTCAACTTCGCGAGGATGTGACAGACGTGCCGCTTCGCCCCGTGCTCGGTGATCCCCATCGTCCCGGCGATCTGACGGTTGCTCAGCCCTCGGGCCAGCAGTTGCAGCGTCTCGGCCTCCCGGGGAGTCAACGCCACAGTGGCGGCGGGGCGCTGGTCCTCCCGCAACACCGAGAGCGCGACCCGGCCGAGCGCGAGCGGCATCGGCATCTCACCTCGCCACAGTTCGGCCAGGGCGTGGTTCAGCGACCGCCGATCAAGCTCTCCGGCCAGGATGAAACCGTCTGCCGCCAGCGGTACGGCCCGGTCGCGGAGCGCGTCACCGGCTCGGTTCAGGACCGCCAGGGTCGGAATGCCGGCGCCTCGGGCGGCGAGCACCAATTGGTCAACCGGGACGTCGTCCTCGACGACCAGGATCAGCAGGTCGGGCCGGTACCGCCGGAGCAGCACCAGCGCCTCATTCACCGTCGGCGTGACCCGGACACCGGTGACCACGTGCAGTTCACCGAGCAGCGCCTCCAGCCCTTTGCGCAGCACCTCCGGCCCCAGAGTGACGAGAACCCGTAGCCCGATCGGCGATGTCTTTGATCGCCGCTTGGCCTGCGCCATGCTGCCTCCTCCGCTGCGGTGCCCAGCCGCGGCCGCACGTCCGGCCTCTCAACCAGGATCGATGCCCACCGACGCAGCGTGCGGTGACCTCCAGACCCACACCCACCTCCGGTCGCCACGCCGACCGGCGCCGGTCAACCCGGCGCGCGGGAAACCGTTACCCCAAATCGGCGTCGCTGAATCATTCTCGACTGGCGACCATGCATCTTAGCTAAGCCTTCGGCAGATGCCGAAAAACGTCATTGGTGGCACTCAGGCGGGTTCTCGCATTCTTGGAGGAATCCGCCTTTGGCGACGTATGGAGCATCTGCTGGATTCGGATTGAGGATCGGCAGGTTGCCGCGTCCGAGTCGAATGCAAGGGACGAGCCGAGGTGGGGAAACACGCGAAGCCACCGGGCCCGCGCAACCGCCGCCGGCCGGCGTCAGGTGCGCAGCACGTTGGCGTAGATCAGCCAGGCCAGCGCGGACTTGGCCCCGAGGCTGAGCAGGATGTACGAGATCTCGCCGTAGCGGTAGTCACGCCATCGACCGCGCTGGTGGTACTGCAGTGCCATGTTGAGCGCGAAGCTGGCGAAGAGCAGGAACTGGACGATGATGATCGCCCACACGAAACCGGGGATCTCCGGCGGTTGCGCGACGTACACGGCGATCGCCAGCCAGGGTGCCAAGCCGACAAGTGTGCCGAACCAGAAGGCGCTCCAGTCGGCGCGTCCCGGTGTCTGCTGCCGCTCCATCAGCAGCCCGAAGAGAATCATCGCGGTGTTCGCGGCGAAGATTCCGATGACCGCCGCGAGATCGCGGATCCCGACGAACAGGCCGATCAGGACGATCATGATGGAGGCGCTGACCGAGTACTCGATCCAGCGGGCGTAGTTGGTCCGCCGGTCGAGGTTGCGCTCGTACCAGCGGTGCACGACCGGGGCGGCGGTGACGAGGTGGTCGAGCGCGGCGAGGAGCAGGAAGACCGCCACCGCCGGGCCGATGGCGATCCGGAAGGCCACCTCCGGGAGCGTGGCGTCCCGTAGCGTCACCGGGTCCGCCGTGAGGTACGACGCGGTGACCGGCAGCGACAGGTCGTTGCCGGCCACCCACATCCAGCCGCCTTCGGCGGCCAGGAGCAGGCCGACCAGCACGTTGAACCAACGTAGCCGCAGGTAGCGGTCGCGGCCGGCGGCGGCGTGGTGTCCCATGGGCGTCACCCCCTCAGCCGGAGGTGACGGAGGTCAGGCCACCGCGCGGCCGGGCCACGTCCTCCTCGATCGCGGCCTGGCAGTTCTCGGCGACGCTGATCTTGCGGGCGATCACCCCGATCAGCACCCCGTAGATCACCTTCGAGGTGATGTCGGCAAGCGTGTAGGTGATCTGCCGGGCCACCACCCCGTCGGCGGAGTCCCACATCGCCGGCATGAGATACGCCCCGGGGTAGAGCATCCAGGAGACGAGGATCAGCCACCACACGGCCCGGGCCGGCCCCCGGGCGGCGTGGGGCAGCCGACGCAGGTTGCCGAAGATCAGGCGGGCCACCAGGACGAGCAGGAACAGGAAGAAGACGGTGCTGACCAGACCCCAGATCCAGAACGGCCAGGCCCTGTCGACCTCGTGGAACTGACCCGCGTAACCCGTGTAGATCATGGCCAGGCCGGCGGCGACGAACATCGCCCAGGTGCGGTGGAAGCGCCGGCCGGTGACGCCGAGTACCACCAGCAACTGGATCAGCAGCACCGGGACGTCGATGGACCAGTTCATGTACCGGTAGCCGTTGGAGAACAGGGTGCCGGTACCCACGAACGCGCTCCCGTCCCAGGTGAACGCCGCCGACCACCGCTGTGACAGCACCCAGAGTTCGAAGAACGCGGAGATCATGACCACTGCGGAGAGCACCGAGGCGAGCCGGTACCGCGCAGCGATCCCGGACATGGTCAGCAGGAAATAGACGAGCCCGGCGGCCATGACGGCGTAACCGAGCGTCAGTACGTGCGACACCAGCGTGTACTGGATGACGTTGTAGCCGAACTCGTTCTCGAAGTTCATGCCGCTGACCCGCCTGTTCCGACCCGGATCGTCTCCGATCGCGGAGCCTGGCTGCCGCGTCGCCGGCGATCGGGGAGCGATTCCTCCTTTATGCCCTTAAATAGGCTGATAGTCATCCTAAGCTGACAGCAAGGGGGCGGTCCCTCGTTCCCGGAGAGCCGGGATTGGCCAGGGAGGTGCCGTGGGGTTCTGGCTGTGGTTCTACGTCGTCGCCATGGCGGCCGGCGTCGCGCTCTTCCGCTACTGGCGGGCCAACCCCAAGGGCGTCCCGCCGGTGGAGTACTCGATCGCCACGGCGATTCCGCTCTGGTCGGGGTTCTGGTACGTGGTGATGGCGGTGGGCGGCGGTCGGATCGAGGTCTCCGACCAGACGACCTTCTGGGCCCGGTACGCCGACTGGGTGGTCACCACCCCGCTGCTGCTGGTGGCCCTCTCCCTCACCGCGATGCACGCGTTGCCCCGCAAGCGTTGGGGCCTGGTCCGCGCGCTCGTCGCCGCCGACATCATCATGATCACAAGCGGGTTCCTGGCCGACCTGATGGAGAGCCGGGCCGGGCGGTACGGGCTCTACGCCGTCGGGGTGGTGGCGCTACTTGTGGTCTTCGGGCTGATCTGGGGACCGTTGCGGGCCACCGCCGCCCGTCAGCCGGCCCCCATGTCGCGGGTCTTCACCCAGGTGGCCCTGCTGCTCAGTGTGCTCTGGGTCGGCTATCCGCTGATCTGGATCCTGGGGCCGTCCGGGATCGGGCAGTTCGGGGAGACCACCGACACCGCCCTGTTCGTGATCCTGCCGATCCTGTCCAAGGTGGTGTGGAGCGCGGTCGACCTGGGTCTCCTGCGGCGCCTGTCCGACCGCCGCCTGCTCACCGTCGCGTGACACCGGCCGCCCGTCAGGTCGGTCGGTGGGTCCGCCGTCCGCCCGGCGACTGGCTGCTGCGCCGGGTCGGTCACACGGGCCCGATCGTCCTGGCCGGCCTCGCCTGCCTGGACCTGCTGGTACCGGAGGCGGGAGCCTGGGCGGGGACCGTCCCACTGCTCGTGGGCCTGCTGATCGGGCTGCCGCACGGCGCCGTCGACCACCTGGTACCGGCCTGGATCTCCGCACAGGCCCGCTCCCTGCGGATCACCGTGGGGCTGCTGCTCGGGTACGCCGGGACGGCCGCCGCCACGGTCGCGCTGTTCCTCTGGGCACCGGTACCCGCCCTGACCGGCTTCCTGATCCTCGCGGTGCTGCACTTCGGCACCGGTGACGTGGCGTACCGGGCCGAGCGGGAGGGGCCGGCACCGGCCCGTCCCGTCCTCGCCGTCCTGGCCTACGGCGGACCTCCGGTGGTGTTGCCGATCGCGCTGTGGCCAGGGACGGTCGACCCGCTGTTGGACGCGGTCGCGCCAGGGGCCGCCACCGCGTTCACGCCGGCCGGGCGGCTGATCGGGTTGTCCGTCGTACTCCTGGCGGTCGTGGTGACCGGACTACGCGAGCTGGCCGCCCGTCGTGGTGCGGATGTGACGGAACTCGGGATCCTCGTCGCGGCCTTCGCCCTGGTGCCACCGCCGCTGGCGTTCGGTGGGTACTTCGCGGCCTGGCACTCCGCCCGACATGTCGCCCGGTTGCTGCGCGCCGACCCCGCCAACAGCCACCACCTCGCCGCGGGGCGGCTGGGCGGTCCGGTCCGCCGGTTCGCCCGGCAGGCCACCCTGCCCACCGTCGCCGCCCTCGCCGGCCTGCTCGTCCTGGTGCACGTCAGCGCGTCGCCGACCGTCGGCCCCGCGACCGCCGGCGCGTCCCAGGAAGCGCCGTTCCAGCTGGTCTTCGCGGTGCTCGCCGGGCTCACCGTGCCGCACGCGGCAGTGGTCAACCGGCTCGACGCACGGGTGGCCGCCCGATGAACCGGCCGGTTGGCCGCGGCCCGATTCGGCGCGCCGGCTCGGGCCTCGACCCCGCGTCGAAGCCCGGGCATCTCGTCGCAGCCGGGCCATCATCCGGTGAGGCGGTCCCGGAGGAACGCGACGATCTCGGTCCGCGCCGATCTGGCCTGCGGTACCACGCCCGGCATGCTGAGGAACGCGTGTGTCGCTCCGGGGTGTTCGGTGAGCTGTGCGGGCGTCCCGGCCTCACGCAGCCGTCGCGCGTACGTGCGTCCGTGATCGGCCAACGGGTCGAGGGTCGGCACCACCACCAGTGCCGGAGCCAACCCGCTCAGGTCGTCGGCGAACAACGGTGACACCGCGCGAGGATCCGTTCCTTCCGGAGCGGCCAGCCGGCGGAACAGTTCCAGCTGCGGCACGGTGAGGGTCGGGCTGGTGGCGTGCTCACTCATCGAGGCGTAGTCGAACGCCGTCGAGGTCAGATCGACACAGGGATTGACCAGCACCTGTGCCCGTACCGTCCGGTCGGACTCCCGGGCGCGGATCGCGGCCAGCGCGGCCACCACCGATCCGGCGCTCTCGCCGAAGACGGCCACCCGGGTCGGGTCGATTCGCCACCGCGCGGCGTGCCGCACGACGTGGTTCAGCACGTCCCAGCCGTCGTCGACAGCAGCGGCCAGCGAGATTCCCGGTGCGACGAGGCGGTGTTCGACCGACACGACCACCGCGGGCAGTCGACAAGCGAGGTGGCTGTTGACCCAGTCGCTCTGCACGGCTGTGCCCACGAATCCACCGCCGTGGACGTGGAGCACGAGCGGCAGGCCGGCCGGGTGGTCGGGTACGGACGACGGCCGGTAGACCCGAACCTGGAGCGCCCGGTCGGGCAGCGTCAGCTGCTGCCAGTCGATCCCGGCCCTGCGGTCCGGAAAACCGGTGACCAACCGCGCCAGGCTGGAGGCCCGCCGGCGGTTCTCCGCGTCGCGGAAAGCGGCCAAGGCCTCGGCCGGCATCGTCGACCAGTCCGGCTCCTTCCGCAGGGCGTGCAGCAGCCGGACGCCCAGCGGCGGCCGCCGCATCTCGACCGTGTCGCTCATGGCTCCTCCTCGATCACGATTACGATACTTCGAGTATCGATACTAGGAGTAGCATAACTGGTTATCGTGTGACCATGGACCGAGCGACCACACCCCCCAGACCGGCCGGCCGTCCCCGCTCCAGCGTCGACGCCACGGTCTTCGCCGCCACGCTCGACACGGTCCACCAGCTCGGCTACGCACACGCCACCGTCGATCGCATCGCCGCCGCGGCAGGCGTCGCGAAGACCACGATCTACCGCCGCTGGCCGTCGAAGGGAGCGCTGATCACCGCCTGCCTCGTCGACGCGTTCGGCCCGGCGCCACTGACCGGCGCCAGCCGGAAGGAGATCATGTCGACGGCGATCCGCTGGGTCGCGGCGAAGATCGGTGAGCCCGGGATCGGCGCGGCGTTCGCGGGCGTGTTCACCGATGCCGTGAACGATCCCGCCCTGCGCCAGCTTCTTTCCGCACAGTTGCAGGACCCCTACCGGCTCGCGCTTCAGGAGACCCTCGGCGAGCCGGAGAACCGGGTGCTCTTCCTCATCGACGTGGTCGTCGGAACCCTGCTGCACCGGATGGGCATGACCGGCGAGCCGATGGTCGACGCCGACGTCGACGCCCTGGTCGAGATGGTCCTACGCACGCTTCGCTAGTGCGGTGGTGCTGGCGCGTCGCGGCCCGGCAGGGTGGTTCGCCAGGCCGCGACGAGGGCCGCCACGTCGGGGTACCGGTCGGCGGGTGTCGTGGCGGCGGCGCGTGCGGCTACCTGCCGCTGGAGTTGGGAGCCACGCCAGCCGACCGGGGAGTCGAGCAGGTGGTGGATGGTACGGCCCAGGGTGTGGACGGTGGTGCGCTGGTCGATGACGGCGCCGCGGACGAATTCCTCGGGTGCCATGTACCGGCGGGATCCGGGGAGCCGGTCGGCGTCGAGGGTGAACGGACCGGGACGGTACTCGTCGAGATCGATCAGGCGTATTCGACGGGCCTGGAAGTCGTAGTGGAAGCAGCCGTCGTAGAGGTCGACCGCGACGTAGCCGGCGGCCGTCACGGCCAGATGCGCGTCGAGGACGGTGTCGATCGCCGTTTCGACGTCGCGCCGGGGTAGCTGCTGGAACCGGTGCAGGGCGCTGCGGTCCGAGCCGCGGGTCGTGGCATGGTTCAAGACGTTGCCCTCGTGCCACGGGTAGACCAGCACCGGCCCGTCGAGAACGTGCTCGGGGCGCACGATCGCCGGGTGGCGCAACGCGGCGTGGAACCGGACGGCCCGCAGCAGAGACTGCCGACTCCGGGCGCTGGTGGCTGTCTTGACGAACCACCGGCGTCCAGACGCCTCGACGCCGTAGGAGACGCACCCGGAATCCTGGGCGTCGAAGACAGCGAACGCGGACGCCAGCGGTAGCTCCATCACGTACCGGGAGAGTAGGGCAGGTCCGCCACGATTGCCGGCCGGCTGGACCGCGGCTCACCCGGTCTCCGGGTCGCCGACCTGCGACGTCCCGCCCCCGTCGCGCAGCAGCGCGGCCAGAGCTGCCCGTGAGCTGACCCCCAGCTTGCGGTACACCCTGGTCAGGTGAGCCTCGACGGTCCGTTCGGTCACGTAGAGCCGCATCGCGGCGGCGCGGTTGGTATGGCCCTCGGCGACCAGGGCAGCAACCCGGCGCTCGGCCTGGGTGAGCTCAGGTCCGGCGATCAGGGCCCACCGCCGCTGTCCGGCTCCGTGCCGGCGCTGGGCGTTCACCACCTGCTGGCGTAACCACTCGGAGGGCGTGCGTTCGGCGATCACCCGGGCGAGGTTGATGTGTTCCCGGGCGGAACCGGTTTCGCGTAGCGCATCGAGACAGCCGGCCACCGCGAGATGGGCCTCGCCGAGCGACAGGTCAGCCTGCCGATCGGCGAAGAGCCGGACGGCTTCCCGGGCGGCGGTCAGTGCGCTGACGGGGTCCCGGCGCGCGAGCAGCACCTGCGCGGTGGCCAGGCGTGCCTCGGCCCGCCGGATCTCCAGACCGAGCGCGGCGGCGGCGACCTCCGCCCGCTGCGACCAGGCGTACGCCTCGTCGAGCAGGCCGCCGGCCAGCAGGAACTCGGCGTGCCCGGCGAGCCACTTGGGCTGCAGGTCCCGCCGGCTGAGTCGGCCCCGGCCCGGCTGCACGAGCGTGCCGGTCAGGTGTCGCGCCTCGGTGTGCCGCCCCTGAGCGAACCGGATGTGGGACAGCACGGCCAGTGCGGTGTCGCGCAGGGTCTGGTCGTGCCGGGCCTCCCGGACGGCTTCCTCACCGACCGCAGCGGCGGCCTGCGGTCCGGCCCGCCAGAGCAGCGCCATCGCCCGGTAGGTGAGTGCGATCGCCACCGCCGGCCGCGCGCCGACCGACCGACCGGCCCGTTCCGCCTCGATCGCCACGCTGATCGCCTCGTCCAGTCGCCCGCTACCGGCGGCGATCCGCGCCTGGCCGGCGAGGAGCCCGGGCAGCAGGTGCGCCTGGCCGTGTTCCCGGGCCAGTGCCACCGCCCGGGTGACGTGTCGCAGTGCGCCCTCCTTCTCCAGGACGACCCCCTGCACCCAGGCCAGCCATTCCGGGACGTCGAGGCAGCCGGCGAGGGCACGGTCGGACATGGCGTCGACGAGTGCCTCGGCCACGCGCAACTCGCCGGCGGCGACGTCGGTGGACCCGTGTTCGGCGGCTCGGGCGGCGAGGGTGGTCCGGGCCACCGCCGCCAACGGTGGGTCCGTTTCCGCTCCGGTCGCCGCCCGGATCTCGGTGACCAGCGGGTTCAGGTCGCCCCACCGGCCGCTTCGGGCGGCGAGTCGCCCCTGCGCCACGGACAGCCGGGGCCGTAGTCGCGGCAGCGTCGTGGTGTGCTCCCGCGCCAGCCTGGCCAGCGCCGGGGCACTGGGGCCGAGCCGATCCGCCAGGTCCGCCCGCAGGACTGCGGCGGCGAGCCGGGTCTCGGGGCCGGGCGACGCGTCGAGCGCCGTCTGCGTGAGGCGGAGTGCGCCGGTGAGATCGCCGGCCGCGGCCGTTGCCCGGGCCCTGGTCAGCAGCGCGTCACCGAACGCCATCGGATCGTCCGGAGGGGCCAGGGTGACCGCGAGGCGACTCACTCGGGCGGCCAAGGGCGGGTCGACGGTCACCAGCTCCCGGGCCACCTCGTGGACCCGGGTGAACCGGGAGGCGGCCGCGCCGGCCCGCAACAGGTGCCAAGCGCAGGTACGCGGGTCGGCACGGCGCTGGCGCAGTGCCGCGTCGGCACGCAGGTGCGCTTCGGACCGCCAGCCGGTGGGAGCATCCTGGTAGGCCGCCGCCCGGACCAGGGCGTGCCGCGGACGCAGGATGGCGTCGTCGGCCGCGTACCGGAGCAGGTCCATGCGGACGAGCCGGTCCAGCGCCTCGACGGTCGTCGTACGGCCGTGCTGCCCGACCTCCGCCACCAGAGCGGGGTCGGCCGCCTCGCCGAGAACGGCCACGGTGTGCAGGATCCGCCGGGTCGGCTGGTCCGCCAGGTCGATCTCGGGGCCGAGGAGCCCCGCCAGGCAGCGGGACGGGCCGAGTTCCACGACCCGTTCGAGCACGACTGTGCCGTCTGCGTCGACCAGTTCGGGGTGCGCGTCGAGGACCGCGAGCAGCCCGGGCAGTCGTGCACCGGCTGCCGCCAGCGTCGCGCGCCGGGTCGCCGGCAGCACGCGCGAAAGCAACGCCTCCGCCGCCGCCTCGGGGAGCGCGCCCAGCGGCACGGCCAGTTGTCGTATCCCCGCGCCGGTGCCCGTGACCAGGCGGAGCAGGCTTCGGGGTGCCTGTCGCGGCCGGTAGGCGCAGAGGACGGCCAGCCGTCCGGGGGGTGGTGTGTCCACCAGCAGGTGCCGCAGGGCGGCCAGCGCCGGCTCGGCCCGGTGGGCGTCGTCGAGGACGGCGACGACGGGACGGGCCCGACTGAGCCGGCCGAGGCGGGCGAGAGCCGCGGGCGTCCACCGGTGGGCGGTCAGGTCGACATGGAACACGCTCGGCAGTTGCCGGAGCAGGTGGGTCAGGAAGGCCGTCTTTCCGGCACCGGGATCACCGGTGATCTCGACGATCGTCGGCTGCCCCGGCACGAGCCCGGCCAGACCGGCACGGACCGCAGCGAAGTCGTCGTCCCGTCCCACCAACATGGACATTCGCTCACGATAGGTGATCCGGACGGGTGATCTACGTAAGGGCTTTCCCCAATGCTCCTGCCGGTACCTGCCCGCCACCATGTGCCGGGTTCCGCCGCCCCGGCGGAACTCCCAGCAACAGGCGAGGGTGAGGAGAACTGAGTGCCCAGAAATCGATGGCGCCGACTGATGGCGCCGGCGCTCGTGATGTCGTTGGTGGTGTCCGGGATCGCGGGGCAGGGCGTGGCCAACGCCCGCCCGACCGAGGACCGGGCCTCGGCAGGCGCTGCGGCGACGCCGACCGTGGGTACGACGGCGGACGGCGCGGCGCTGATGCGTGGTGTCTTCTTCCTGCAGGGCGAGGTGGGCCAGAAACTGGAGCGCCTGCCGTACGTCTCCATGGACGCCGAGAACCTGCGTAAGAACCGGTCTGCCGAGGCGGTGCAGGCGGTGACCCGGCTGATCGAGCAGGCCGAGGCGGCCCAGCCCGGACTGCTCGCCAGCTTCTCCAACGGCATGCGCAGCGGCGATCCGTACCAGGTCGAGGCCGCGCTGACCGAAGCCGGCTCGGCGTTGGAGGCGGCGTTGGGAGATCGGCCGATCCTGTTCAGCGATGACGACGAAGAGGACACCGACACGGCGTTCATGGTGGAAACCGCCGTCGCGGTGGTGAACGTCGGAACCGTCGCGGTGTCCCTGGCCGTGGCGGTCACGGTGGCCGCCGTACTCGTCGTGGTGGCGTTCCTCGACAGCCGGGAGCGGCCCCTGGGCGGCCGCGACCTGGAGACCGAACGGCTCATGGCCCTGTTCGCCACCGAGCTGCGCACCATCTGAACCGGTGCGGGTGGGACTCCCGTGCCCACCCGCGCCCCTTCTTCCGCGAGGAGATGACATGGCGGACAACCGGAACCAGGTGGTCGTACCCCGCCGCCCGGTGGTCTGGATCGGGCTGCTGGTGGGCCTGGTCGCTCTGTTCGACCTGCAGACGTTCCTACCGGGCAACGCGGTCACGCTGCCCGGCCAGCAGCAGGCCGCCCCGGCGTTCCGGGCGCTCCTGCCGCAGGGGTGGGCGTTCTTCACCAAGTCGCCCCGCTCCCCCGACCTCTCCGTCCACGCGATCCGGCCCGACGGCCGGTTGGACGACATCACCACCGCCGCGTACGCCGAGCCACGCTACGCCTTCGGGCTCGACCGGTCCGCCCGCGCGCAGGCCACCGAACTGGCCATTGTGGTCTCCCGGATCCCCGGATCGGTCTGGCAGCAGTGCCGGCAACCGACAGCCGCCTGCCTCGTCGAGGCGATGTCGACACCGGCCGCACCGGTCCGCAGCGGCGACGACACGCCCTCGGTCTGCGGCCCGGTCGTCATCGCCCGTACCGAGCCGGTGCCGTGGGCGTACCGGGACCTGGTCGCCGGCGAGTTCCGGTACACCCACGTCGTTCGCTTGGAGGTGTCATGCTGACCAGCCGCCCGTCGAGCATTTCCGTCGCGGTGCCCTGGGGGTCCTGGCTGGGGCTCGCCCGTACGCTGCTCGCCACCGCGACCGCCGCGACGCTTGTGTTCACTGACGCCGACGCGCTGTTCACGCCACTTCTCAGCCGGGGACCGGGGCCGCACTGCACCGGCCTGTCCGACATCGGCGCCTTCTGTCTGGCCGGGCCGGAGCACGCGAACCTGGTGCGGTGGGCGTGTGTGGCGGTACTGCTGGTGGTGGCGAGCGGGTGGCGACCCCGGTTCACCGCTCTGCCGCACTGGTGGATCGCCTTCAGCGTGAGCACCAGTGTGTCCATCCCGGACGGCGGCGAGCAGGTCAACCAGGTACTCACCCTGCTGCTGGTACCGGTCCTGCTGGCCGACCCGCGCCAGTGGCACTGGCAGCCGGCGCCCCCGGCGGACCGGGTGGTGCGCCCCGGCGGTCGGGGCGTGGTGCTGGTCGCCACGGCGGTGGTCCTGCTCTTCGCGATCCGTCTCCAGGTCGCCGGCATCTACTTCCAGGCGTCGGTGGCCAAGCTCAGCAAGCCGGAGTGGGCCGACGGCACGGTGATGTACTACTGGCTCAACCATCACAGCTTCGGCGCCCCCGGCTGGTTGCAACCGGTGACGGACGCGCTGGTGACCCGGCCGGTGCCGGTCGCTCTGCTGACCTGGACTCCGCTGGTGATCGAGTTCGCCCTGGCCGTCAGCCTGCTGCTGCGTCCGGCCGTACGGTGGTGGCTGCTGCCGTTCGGTGTGCTGCTGCACGTCGGCATCGCGGTGTTGATGGGATTGTGGAGCTTCTCGCTGGCCATGCTGGCGGCGCAGGTGCTGTTGCTCGTGCCGATGGGGGCGAACCTGCCTGGCTCCTGGCGGGCGGTGCGGAACCTGGTCGGTCACCGGGGCGCCCAGCAGCCGGGCGAGGATGCCCCGGACGTGGTTGTGGAGTCGACCAAGCGGCCGAAGAAGGACGAACCGGTCCTGGTGGGCCAGCCGACGCACTGAACACGGTTCCCGTACGAGGTCCTGATGCAGCTCCGCGCAGGCCGCATCGACTGCCGGTACGCTGCATCGGCGACCTCGGACCGGTCACCGTTCCCGACGGGTGCACACCGACGTTCCTCGGCACTGGCAGATGAAAGGCGACCCGACATCATGACGGCGCTACCAGGTGAACTGCCCGTTGCCGCGGATCCGCCGGGCACCGGCCAGGCAGCGGAGGATCTGCGGACGCTGTTCGGGGAGTCCATTGCCGTCTTCGCGGCGCTCGCGGGGCCGGAGCACCGGGTGGAGGCGGCCAATCCGGCGTTCGTCGCCGCTGTCGGCGAACAACGGGCCCGCACCGGCGTACCGCTCGTGGAGGTGCTGCCCGAACTGGCCGCGCAGGGCTTCGTCGACCTGCTCGACGAGGTCTACCGCACGGGTGAGCCCTACACCGGCCGGGACGCCCGGGTCGTGCTGGGCACCGGGCCGCACGCGCGGGAGGCGTACTTCGACTTCACCTACGAGCCGCGCCGGGACGCCGACGGCACCGTGTTCGGCATCCGCGTGATCGGTGTGGAGACCACCCAGGTCAAGCAGGCTCAGCGGCTGATGGCCGAGCACCGGGCCATGTTGGAGCAGATCGCCCGACAGGCACCGCTGACCGAGGTGCTCGACGGGATGGCGCGCTGCATCGAGAAGCTCGCGCCGCAGGAGATGCTCGTTTCCGTGCTGCTCGCCGACCCCGACGGTCGGCACCTGCGTCATGGTGCCGCGCCCAGCCTCCCCGACTTCTACAACGAGGCCATCGACGGGATCGCCACCGGTGAGGGCGTCGGATCCTGCGGCACCGCCGCGCACCGGCGGGAATCGGTGATCGTCACCGACATCGCCGTCGATCCCTTCTGGGCCGACTTCCGCGACCTGGCCGGGCGGGCCGGACTGGCCGCCTGCTGGTCCACCCCGATCCTGGCTCGCGACGGCAGCCTGCTGGGCACCTTCGCCATGTACCACCGCACTCCGCGCGTGCCGCAGGACACCGACTTGGCCCTCGCCCGGGTCTTCGCTGGCACTGCCGCACTTGCCATCGAGCGGCACCACATCGAGCAGGCGAAACTCGCCGCCGAGACGCGCGCGAAGGCAGCCCGTGACGACCTCGCGAAGGCGGTACGCGCGGAGCGGGAGCTTCGTGCCGAGGCCGAGCAGCGCGCCAGCGCCGCCGCGGAACTGAATACGAAGATGCGTGCCGCCGCGGCTGCGCAGGCCACCACCCCACACCCGGAGACCTGTCAACTCGGCGGCACCCAGAAGTGCACCGCACCGGCCGAGATCAAGATCGCCGATTCGTGGGGCGACTCGGCGTGGGGCTGTCCCCGCCATGTCGAGGAAGCCATCCTCAACGTGCGGACGGTCTTCATCGCCAGCGAGGAACTCGGCGGCCTGGCCGCGTACCTCAACCGCTGACCGCCGGGTATCAGGCCGCACGGCCAGCACTCGAACTACTCTGAGTCACCATTTCGACACACCCCTACCCGACCGGGTTCCGGGTCGCCAACACTCCTTTCATGGAGAGCAGTGGGCGTGAGCGCAGCGACGAGCGTTTCGAGAAGGTGGCCGAGGAGACCTCCGAGACGGTGACCCATGCGGCCAGCGTGCTGGAGGAGGAACTCGCGGCGGGCATTGCCAGCGCGCGGCGGCTGGAAGAGAAGCTGAGCGCCGACCGCCGGGTGGACCCGGAGGCGTTCGACGAGTTGGTGACGCGGGTCCGCACCGACGGGCACGCGCTCATCGACACCGTGGTCGCGCAGTTGAAGACCTCCGACGACCGGCGTGGTGAGGTGATCCGCCGGTACACGTCGGACGCGCACGACGCCCTCGACGGCGTGCTCAACCTCGCGCGGTTGGTGCCGGACATGGCGAACGGTCTGGTCGACCGGCTCACGCCGGAGGCCAGGCAGCAGCCCAGGCCCTCGGACAGGTAGCCGGACCACCGGCGTGACCGGCGGTCATGTCACCCAGATGCTGGAGCGCTATCGCGTCCTCGCGATCGACGCGCTCCTCGCGGGTGTGCCGTCGGGCGGACCGCACTACCTCTATGACCTGGTCAGCGAGTATCCGCGGCGGTGGGGCAAGGGGCTGCGGGCCGCCCTCTGCCTCGCCGCCTGCCGGGCCTTCGGTGGCGCTCCGTCGGTGGGGCTCAACGCGGCGGTGACGGTGGAACTGTTCCACAACGCGTTCCTGATCCATGACGACATCCAGGACGAGAGCGAGCAGCGGCGCGGAGCGCAGACCCTGCACGGCGAGTACGGGGTCGGTGTCGCCCTCAATGTGGGCAACATGACGAACCTGCTCGCGTTGCAACGGCTCGCCGCCAACCGTCGGGCCCTCGGCTCGGGGATCGCGTGGCGGCTGTTCGAAGAGACCCAGCTCATGCTGCGTCACTCGTTGGAGGGGCAGGCCATCGAGGTCGGCTGGATCCGGGACAACGTGTGCGACCTCGACGCGGACGACTACTACCGGATGTGCCTGAAGAAGACCTCCTGGTACACCTGCATCTACCCGTGCCGTACCGGCATCCTCGTCGCCACCGGTCAACAGAACGCGATCGACGTGCTCGACCGCTACGGCTGGTATCTGGGTGCCGCGTTCCAGATCCAGGACGACGCGCTCAACCTCGTTGGGGACTTCGCCCGCTACGGCAAGGAGATCGCTGGCGATCTCTGGGAGGGCAAGCGGACGCTGATCCTCATCGACTTCATGCGGCGCTGCACCGGTGCCGAACGCGAGCGGCTACTGGAGTTCCTGCGCCGGACCCGGACGCAGCGCACGGCCGCCGAGGTTCGGTGGTTGCACGGGCGGCTGCTCGCCTACGACTGCGTCGAGTCCGCCCGCCGCAGCGCCCGCGACCTGGCCGCCGCCGCTCATCGGGAAGGACGGCGGGCGTTGGGGCCGGCGGCCGAGACCGAGGACGGACGGTTCCTGCTCGGCCTACCCGAGTACGTCGTGGAACGCAGCCGGTAGCGAACGGATACTCAATCTGACGTCCCGGGCGGTGCCGTGCTCTGCCGGACCGTGAGGGACGTACCCAACTCCAGGCCGACCTGCGGTGCCCGCTCCCCGCGACCGAGCGCCAGTGCCAGCTCGGTGGCGGTGACGGCCATCTCGGTCAGTGGCTGGTGAACAGTGGTCAGCGGCGGATCGACCAGGTCCGCCAGGGGCAGATCGTCGAAGCCGACCACGCTCAGATCGGTCGGGATCCGCACTCCCAGCCGCCGTGCCGCCTGGTAGACGCCGAACGCCTGCAGGTCGTTGGCCGCGAAGATCGCCGTCGGACGATCGGGCCGGTTCAGCAGGTCGAACGCGGCCGCCTCGCCACCCGCTCGGGACAGTTCGGCACGGACGATCAAGGACTGCTCCCCGCTCAGGCCGGCGGCGTCGCACGCGGAGCGGTATCCGTCCAGCCGGGCCCGGCAGCACAGGATCGGTTCCGGCGCGGCGATCATCGCGATCCGTCGGTGGCCCAGTCCGATCAGGTGACGGGCCGCGGACCGGCCACCGGCCCAGTTCGTCGCCCCCACGAACGGAACATCGTCCGGCAGTTCGACGGTGGGGTCGAAGACCACGAACGGGATGCCCCGAGCGCGCAGTTGGTGACGCTGCTCCTCGTCCAACTGCGCCACAGTCACCAGGCAGTCCGGGCGGCGGGAAAGAGTGTCGTCGATCCAGTACCGGATCGCGCTGCGGTGCGGCCCGAACTCGGTCAGGATGACTCCCACACCGTGCTGCCGGGCGACGCGCTCCACCCCACGGATGATCTGCACGCCCCACATGTCCTCGATCTCGTCGAAGACCAGTTCCATCATGTTGGATCGGGCGGACGGCGACGACCGGCGGTAGCCGTGCCGGCTGATCGCGGCCTCGACGCGGGCCCGGGTCTGTGCCGCCACGCCGGACCGGCCATTTATGACCTTGGAAACGGTCGGTACCGAGACGCCGGCGGACTCCGCGATTGCGGCGATCGTCACCGGCCGCAACGGATCGCCGAGCTGCGGCTTCAGGTCAGCGGGCTCGCTCGGCTCGGCGCGCGTCAACCTGGCCACCTTCTCACCGGTCCCTGGCGGCCGTGCCGGACCGCGTCGGCCATCGCCGGACGGCCGGGGCCGCCTCCTCGTTTCCGGGCGCAAGGATAACCGTTCAGTGCGATGCCGGGGGTGGCGCCGCCAGGCATACGGCGCCGTGATCGCCCCGATCCCGGGCCGCGGCGACAGGCATTCTCATTGACGGCGATCGAAGAAAGTTGTAACGTCTCGCGCGGAAACTTTCCAGGCCATGAGGCCGAAAGTTTCCGCGCGGGAGTTCCAGGGCTCGTCGCGGACGTCAGGGCAGCGTCCGCATGTCTCTCACCCTTCGTTGCGCGCGGCCGGGCAACCCATCGGTACGTCAATCGCCGCGCATTCCCGGCCGTGACGGCTCGAAGGCCCATGTCTTCGTACGCCATGCCCTGTGCTGGCAGCCCGTCCGCCGACAAGCACGAACCGGCGGAGCGGCCGGTCCACGACACGGGCGCCACTATGGCGAGGAGTTGCTGATGAGCTCGAAGAACAGACGAAGGACCCCCTGGCGTGCCGGCATGGTCGCCGGGGCGGTGACCGCGCTGATGATGGCAGGGACGATGGTGACCGGCAGCGCCCAGGCGGCGGCCGGCTGCCGGGTGGCGTACGAGGTCTCGTCCCAGTGGCCGGGCGGCTTCACCGCGAACGTGAACGTGACGAATCTCGGCGATCCGATCAACGGCTGGAAGCTGGCGTGGACGTTCCCCTCCGGCCAGCGGGTCACCCAGGCCTGGAACGCGACGGTCACCGCATCGGGTAGCCAGGTCACCGCGACGAACATGAGCTACAACGCCGCCATCGGCACGAACGCCGCGGTCTCCTTCGGCTTCAACGGGTCCTGGACCGGGAGCAACACCGCACCGACCTCGTTCACGTTGAACGGCGTCGCCTGCACCGGAGGCGTCGGTCCCTCGCCGACGCCCAGCCTCTCCCCCACCGCCTCCCCCACCACGTCACCGTCGGTCACGCCGACGGCGACCCCGCCGGCGGGGAACCGGATGGAGATGGTGGCGGCGATGCAGCCTGGCTGGAACCTGGGCAACACCCTCGATGCCATCCCGGACGAAACCGCCTGGGGCAACCCGTTGACCACCCGGGAGATGCTGCGCCACATCCGTGCACAGGGGTACCGGAGCATCCGCCTCCCGATCACCTGGAGCAACCACCACGGGCCGGCGCCGGACTACACCATCGACCCGACCTGGCTGAACCGGGTCCGCGAGATCGTCGACTGGTCCCTCGCGGAGGACCTCTACGTAATGATCAACCTGCATCACGACTCGTGGCAGTGGATCAACAGCTATCCGACCGACCGCACGAACGTGATGAGCCGCTACCAGGCGCTGTGGAGCCAGCTCGCCACCGCGTTCCGCGACCACTCGGCGAAGCTGGTGTTCGAGAGCATCAACGAGCCGCAGTTCGCCGGCACCTCGGGTGACGCCGAGAGCGACCAGGTGCTGCACGAGTTGAACCTGGAATTCGTCCGCCTGGTACGCCGGTCCGGCGGAGCCAACGCCACCCGCCTGCTGGTGCTGCCCACCCTGCACACCAGCGGTGAGCAGGCCCGGATGGACGCGTTGCTGGCCACGTTCGACGAACTCGACGACCCCAACCTCGTCGCCACCATCCACTTCTACGGCTGGTGGCCGTTCAGCGTCAACATCGCCGGCGGTACCCGCTACGACAGCAACGTCGAGCAGGACATCATCGGCAGCTTCGACCGGGCGTACAACACGTTCGTGTCCCGGGGCATCCCGGTCATCATCGGTGAGTGGGCCCTGCTCAGCTACGACTACACCCGGCCCGGGATCATCCAACGGGGTGAGCTGCTGAAGTTCTTCGAGGCGGTCGGCCATCACGCCCGCATCCGGCAGCTCACCACCATGCTGTGGGACGCGGGTTCGTTCCTGCACCGGCCGGAGCTGCGCTGGCGGGACCAGGGCATCTACGAACTGATGAAGGCGAGCCTGACGACCCGCTCCGCCACCGCGTCCACCGATCAGATCTACGTACCCCGCACGGGCGGCATCACCAGCAGGTCACTCACCCTCAACCTGAACGGCACCTCGTTCCAGAGCCTCTGGCACGGCGGCACCCGACTGACGAACGGCACCGACTACACCGTCTCCGGCAGCACGCTCACGCTGACCCGGACGGCCGTCACCCGGTTGGTCGGCAACCGGGCCACCGGCGTCAACGCCACCATCGAGGCCCGCTTCACCAGCGGCGTGCCGTGGCAGATCAGCATCATCAGCTACGACCCGCCGACCCAGACCGCAGCCAACGGTACGACCAGCGGCCTCACCATCCCCACCCAGTTCCGCGGTGACCAGCTCGCCACCATGGAGGCCGAGTACGCCGACGGCAGCGCCGCCGGACCGGCCAACTGGACCACCTACAAGGAGTTCTGGAGCAGCTTCCGGCCCGACTACGGCGCCAACACCATCTTCCTGACACCCGAATTCTTCGCCGAGGTCAACGACGGCGCCGTGACGCTCACCTTCCACTTCTGGAGCGGCACTCAGATCACCTACCGCCTGACGAAGTCCGGCAGCACGATCACCGGCAGTCCGGCCTGACCATGATGCGACGTGGCCGGTGCGGGTACGTCCGCACCGGCCACGACGGGCACCGCCGGGTTCAGCCGCCGAGGGTGGCAAGTTCCGAGACGACCACGTTCGTCAGTGCCCGGCCGTCGCGGCGGACCTGGCGCAGATACCACTTCTGGATCGGCGCGTGGGTGGACTTCGCGAACTGCCAGGGCCCACGGGGGCTGTTGAGCTGCCCGAGGCCGGCGATCGCGGCGTTGATCTGCTCCGGGGTGGGGTTCACACCCGCTGCGGCGATGGCCCGGTCCAGTACGGCCGCCGCGTCGTACGACGCCATCACGATCGAGGTGGGTACCCGCCCCGGGTAGGCCGCGTTCCAGGCGGCGACGAATTCCCGGTTGGCCGCGTTGTCGAGGTCGGGCGAGTAGTTCAGGCCGTTGTAGATACCCTCGGCCGCGTCGCCCTGCTCGACCAGGCTCGCCGGCTCGGTCACGAAGCCCGCCGCGTAGAGCGGCAGGTCGGCGACGGGGGATGCGGCGAACTGCTTGACGAAGGTGATGGCGTTCTGCGCGTCGAAGAAGCAGTAGACCGCGTCGGCGCCGGACTCGGCGATCTCGTCCAGGTACGGCCCGAAGTCCTCGGTGACCGGGAACGGGCTGAAGACGGCCTTGCCGCCGGGGTTGGCCAGCCGGCCACCGAGGTCGGTGAACGTGTCGACGAAGCCGCGCAACTCGTCGCGACCGCTCTGGAAGTCCGGCCCGATGGCATAGACCCGGCCCTGCCCCACCTCCTGCTTGACGAACGGCGCCATGGCCACGCCCGGCTCCACGGAGATCAGGTTGGTGTGCCAGATGTACGTCACGTCGGTCAGCGCCGGCCGCCCCAGGGCACCGACGAGCGGAACCTGGTGCTTGTCGATGAGCGGCAGGATGGCCGCCACGCTGCCGCCGTTGATGATGCCGGTGATAGCCGAGACGCGATCCTGCTCCAGCAGTTTCGTGGCGGACTCGACCGTCACGTCGCGTTCGTATCCCTCGTCGGCGACGATCAGCTCGGCCGGGTGGCCGCCCAACTGCCGGCCGCGCATGTCCAGATAGAGCTGGAAGCCGTCGCGCAGCTCGGAGCCGGGTGCCTCGAGCGACCCGGCCAGGGCGGTGATCATCCCGATCCGGATGGTCTGACGTTGCGGCTCCGATCCGCCGTCACAGGCGGTGGTGGCGGCGACCAGCACGCCGGTCAGCAGGGCCGCGACGAGCCGACGGGTGGGGTGGCTGGCGTTCACAGCATCCCCAGCAACTGGGACCGCACCGCCGGGGTCAGCACCTCACCCATCCGGTTCGCCAGGTCGGTCATCTCGTACGAGACCTGACCCACGTCGCAGACCGGGGACGCCAGCACGAGCAGCGAGGCCCCGTCGCTGAACGACATGCAGAACATGAAGCCGCCGTCCATCTGGGTCACATTGGAGATCACCGAGCCCGCCTGGAAGAACCGGGCAGCCCCGACGAGCAGGGCTATCAGTCCGCTGCCGGTGGCGGCGAGCTGATCCGCCCGGTCCCGGGGCAGGCTGTGGTTGTGCGCCAGGACCAGCCCGTCGGTGGAGATGGCGAGGGCATGACTGACCTCAGGAGTACGGTTCACGAAGTTCTGCAACAGCCAGCTCAGGTCGTTCGGGCTTGTCACGACGTCGCTCCAGATCGGGGAGGGGTGGACGGTCAGCGTCAGAAGGAGGTGGTGGACCGGCGTCCGGCGACGCCCTTGGCGTAGGCCGACATCGCCGCCGACACGGCGGCCGGGTCCAGCTTCCGCCGCGGGTCCGCGCTTGGTTGCTGTGCCTCGGGTACGAGGTGCGGCTGCGGGACCCGGCGCGGCAGACCGACCTGCGTGGCGGGCGCTGGAGTGGCGGTCGCCCACTTCTCACCGTCGTCGACCGGCCAGATGACGGCCACCGAGTCGCCGTCGAAAGCGGTCTTGAACCAGCCGTTCACCGTCGGCCCGGTCGGCGACCCGACCCCGATGGGCTGTGGCTGGGCTGCTGGCTGGAACAGCGGTGCGGGCACCGGTGGGGCGACCGAGCCGTTCGGTGCCGGCGCGCTCGCCCGTACCGCGCCCGCCGTGCCGACACCGGCCGGGATCCGCCCGGCGCTCGGCACCTGGTTGTCGGGACCGGCCACCGGGACGGTGGCGCGGCTCGTCGAGGCCACGGCCGGACGTCTCCCGGCGGCGGAGGGTCGGCCTCGGCCCAGTTCGGGCTCCGCCGGCGGCAGCTGCTGCGCCGGCCGGCGTACCACGATCGGTGCCGGCAGCGTGATCTCGGCTACCGTGCCGCCCGTCGGTCCGGGCCGCAGCTCGACCCGCACCCCATGCCGGGCGGCGAGCCGGGCGACCACGGACAGACCCATGGCCCGCACTCCCGACACGTCGACCGACGCCGGGTTGGCGAGCGCCGCGTTCAACTGCGCGCACCGCTGCGGGGACAGCCCGACACCCTGGTCCACCACCTGCACGATGGCCCGGTCCGAGAGCGCGTGCCCGGTGACCAGCACCTCCGCCTCCGGCGGGGAGTACCCGGTCGCGTTGTCCAGCAGTTCGGCGACCAGGTGCACGATCTCGTCAACCGCGTTGCCGGCGATCGCCAGCTCCTTGTCCACCGTGCCGATCCGGACCCGGGTGTAGTGCTCGATCTGGGACAGCGCGGCCTGGATCACGTGGTCGAGCGGGACCGGTTCCTGACGTACCCGGGAGATGCCGGAACCACCGAGCACCAGCAGGCTCTGGTTGATCCGGGCCATCCGGGTCGCGAGATGGTCCAGTTGGTACAGCTGCTGGAGACGTTCGGGGTCGGCCTCGTCGCGTTCCACGTCGTCGACCTGGGCGAGCATCGCGTCCACCAGCCGCTGCTCACGTCGGGACAGGTGGACGAAGATCTCCGCGATGTTGGCTCGCATCACCGCCTGCTCGCCGGCGATCCGGACCGCCTCCCGGTGCAGGGCCCGGGTCGCGGTGGCGACCTCGGCGATCTCGTCGGAACCGGTGATCCGGAACTCCGAGACGGATCGGTCCGCCACCTCGTTGGGCTGCACGCTGCCCGGTGGGGCCGCGCTGAGTTCCCGGACGACGGCCGGAAGCCGGTCGTACGCCACCTTGGTCACCGTGTTGCGCAGGGACCGCAGCCGGCGGGTGATCCGGCGCGCCACCACACCGGTGAGGACGGCGGTGAGCGCCAGGACCAGGAAGATGCCGACGCCCTGGAGCAGCGCGTCACGCAGCAGTTGCCCCCGCTCGGTCGACACCCGGTCGGCGACGGCGGCATCCACGTCGCTCTGGATCCGGAACATCTGGCTGACCCAGCCGTCCGTGGCCTCGACCCAGTCCTCCGCGTCGACGGTGAGCCGTCCGCCGGGAAGCGTCCGGCCCACCTGATCCTGGAGCCGTTGTGCGGCGACGACCTGAGGATCGGTGCCGATCTGCTCCCAGCTGGCCGCCCACCCTGGTTCGGCGAGGGCCAGGAAGGCGTTGGTGGCCTCGGCATACCGGGCCTGGGCACCGACGATCTCCTGCTGCCCGGCCGGGGTCAGTTCGCCTCCGGCGAGGCTGCGCAGCACGATCACCTGAAGCTGACCGATCGCCTCACCCGCCTCGGAGACCGCCACCGCGGCCCGGACGTCGTCGGCGATGTTTGTCGAGGTGTCGGTGGCCACCGACGCGCGGAAGGTGAGCAGGTCCGCGACGAGGATCCGGTAGCTGAAGGCGATCGCGGACAGGGTGGCCCGCGGGCTCGACCGGACCTGCTCGCGTACCGAGCCGAGCGCCGTCAGACCGGCGTCGATCCGTTGCAGGGCCGAGTTCTCGGCCGACACCTCGGCCCGGCGTCGTTGGAACTCGACGATCTCGGCGTCGGTCTTCGCCACCTGGTCGTCGAAGGTGGCGCTGGCGGCCTGACTCTGGGTGGTCACTTCGACCGCCGCGACCACCCGTTCGGCCTGCAGGGCGCGGGCCAGCGCACCAGCCTGGGTGGACAGTGTGACGACGTCGTGCACGGTGCCCGCGTTGAGCACCTGCCGGACGGTGCCCTCAAGGGCCAGGCCGGCGAACGCCACCACGGCGATCAGGGGTACGGCGACCAGCAGCCGTAGTAGGCGGACGATGCTGCCCCGGGCCAGCCACCCCCGGCGCGCTTCGGCATGGTTACGCACCGCGGCTGCCGCTGTAGCACGTGTCACCGGCGTACTCCGCCCCCTTGCCTCATCGACGTTGATCTCAGCAGGAACCGGCGTCCACGCCGGCTACATGGTGGAGGGTGGGCATGCCTGCCCACGTCAGAGCGCCATTCCTACCACGATGTATCGGTTCACCTCTAGATCCCTTATCGCCCGCCGACGGGTTGACTGACGTCTCGGACATGAACCGGAAGCACGACAGCGAAACTTGTTCGGCCAATCGTCGTGGACCAATGGAGGAAAGGGCGAGGCCAGATCTGTATTGATCTTGTTATAGAGGTGGCAAATACCCCCAGGGGGTATATGGTGAGGGTCGGGAGGCGATGACATGTCCCACGGCGACACCCAGCACCACCCGAAACAGCACGGGCACGGCGGGCACGACAAGCACGCCGGGCACGATCCGGCGGCGTTCCGCCGCAAGTTCTGGCTCAGCCTGGCGCTGACCGTGCCGATCGTGGCCACCAGCCACATGGTGATGGACTGGCTCGGCTACGAACTCGACTTTTCCGGAATCGGTCTGGTCGGGCCGGTGCTCGGCACGGTGGTCTTCGGCTACGGCGGCTGGCCCTTCCTCCAAGGGGCGGTGCGCGAGGTCCGGGACCGGGCGCCGGGCATGATGCTGCTGATCGCGATGGCGATCACGGTCGCCTACGTGGCGTCGCTGGCCACCTCGTTCGGCGCCTTCGACCTGGACTTCTGGTGGGAACTCGCGGCGTTGGTGACCATCATGCTGCTCGGTCACTGGCAGGAGATGAAGGCGATCGGCCAGGCCCGGGGTGCCCTGTCGGCGCTCGCCGCGCTGCTGCCCGACGACGCCGAGCGGCTCGACTCGGACGGGGCACCGCAACGGGTGCCGGTGACCGAACTGGGCGTCGGTGACGTGGTCCTGGTCCGTCCGGGTGCCCGGGTGCCGGCCGACGGCACCGTGGTCGACGGTCGCGCCGAGATGGACGAGTCGATGATCACGGGTGAGTCCCGGCCGGTGGCCCGCTCCACCGGCGACCGGGTGGTGGCCGGCACGGTGGCCACCGACGCGGCGCTACGGGTGCGCATCGAGGCGGTCGGGGAGGACACCGCGCTGGCCGGCATCCAACGGCTGGTGAGCGAGGCCCAGCAGTCCAGCGGCCGGGCGCAGGTGCTGGCCGACCGGTTCGCCGCCTGGCTGTTCTACATCGCCACCGCGACCGCCGTGCTCACCCTCGCGGTCTGGTCGCTGCTCGGCAATGTGGACCAAGCGGTCGTACGGACGGTGACCGTGCTGGTCATCGCCTGCCCGCACGCGCTCGGGCTGGCCATTCCGCTGGTCATCGCGCTGTCCACGGCGGTCGCCGCGAAGGGCGGAATCCTGGTCAAGGACCGGTTGGCCCTGGAGCGGATGCGCACGGTCGACACGGTGCTGTTCGACAAGACCGGCACCCTGACCCGGGGCGAGCACGTCCTCACCGACGTCGCCGCCACCAGCGGCTCGACCGAACGGCAGGTACTCGCCATCGCGGCGGCGGTGGAGGCCGACAGCGAGCACCCCCTCGCCCGGGCGATCGTGACCGCCGCCGCCGACCAGGACCACCGGCGGGTGGCCACCGGCTTCCACTCGATGACCGGCCGTGGGGTACGCGCCGAGGTGGACGGGGTGACCTACGCCGTCGGCGGCCCGGCGCTGCTACGGGAACTCGACGTCGCCGTGCCGGACGACCTCGACGAGCAGCGGCACGACTGGTCACGTCGCGGCGCGGCAGTGCTCTACCTGCTGCGGCTCCACGACGACCACGCTGGCGTCCTCGGTGCCCTCGCGTTGGCCGACCAGGTTCGACCGGAGGCCCGGCAGGCCATCGCCGACCTTCGGGAGCAGGGCATCCGGAAGATCGTGATGATCACCGGGGACGCGCGGCCGGTCGCCGAGGCGGTCGCCGCCGACCTCGGATTCCGTACCGGGGAGGACGAGGTCTTCGCCGAGGTGCTACCGGCGGAGAAGGACGACACCGTGACGGGACTGCAGCGGCGCGGGCTGCGGGTCGCCATGGTGGGCGACGGGGTCAACGACGCGCCGGCGCTGGCCCGGGCGAACGTGGGCATCGCGATCGGCGCCGGCACCGACGTGGCCATCGAGTCCGCCGGAGTGGTGCTCGCCTCCTCCGACCCGCGCGGCGTGAGCGGCGTGATCCGGTTGTCCCGGGCCACCTACCGGAAGATGCTCCAGAACCTGGCCTGGGCCGCCGGCTACAACGTGGTCGCGCTGCCACTCGCCGCCGGGGTCCTGGCCTGGGCCGGCGTGGCGCTGAGCCCGGCGGTCGCCGCCGTGTTGATGTCGGCCTCCACCATCGTGGTCGCGCTCAACGCCCAACTGCTGCGCCGGGTCGAGTTGCGCGCAGCGGATTGAACACCGAACAGGGCAGCTTCGTACAAGACCCCGGCACGGCGGCCGGCCCAGACTCGGCAACATGGAAACCACCACCGAGCCCGTACGCTTCGACACCAGGATCGCAGTCCTGCTCCGCGACGACCTGCCGACCTGGCAGCGACTGAACATGACCGCGTTCCTGGTCAGCGGCATCGGTCAGGCCGTGCCCGAGGTGATCGGCCAGCCGTACGCCGACGCCGACGACACGCCCTACCTGCCCATGTTCCGGCAGCCGGTGCTGGTGTTCGCCGGTACGAAGGAGACGGTGACCGCCGCCCACCAGCGCGCCGTGGCCCGTGGGCTGCCGCTGGCCGTCTTCACCTCGGACCTGTTCCGGACCGGCAACGACCGGGACAACCGGGCGGCCGTGCGCGCCGTCGGCCGCGACCACCTCGACCTCACCGGGCTGGCCGTGTACGGCCCGAAGAACGTGGTGGACAAGATCTTCAGAGGTGCCCGGATGCACCCGTGACCCCGCGATCGCGGGTGTACTGACCGGGATTGAAGCCGAGGATCCGCTTGAAGTGCCGACTCAGATGCGGCTGGTCGTGGAAGCCGGCCGTGGCGGCCGCCTCCCGGGCCGGTACCCCCTCGCGCAGCAGTCGACGGGCCAGGTCCACCCGTCGGGAGATCAGATACTGGTGCGGACCGATGCCGAAGGCCGTGGAGAAGGCCCGCACGAGGTGGGTCGGATGGGCGTGTAGCAGACCGGCGGCCTCCGCCAGGGTCAGTCCCACCACGAAGCGCTCGTCGAGCAGGTCACGTAGCCGCCGGGCGATCCGTGGATCCCGCAGCGACGTGACCACGGGCGTGCGGCGGGCAAGTCGCACCCGCAGCCGCTCGACAACGAGTGCGAGATGCACCTCGGCGGCGAACTCGTCACCCGCCTCGGCCAGCCGCGCGTGCAGCAGATCGATCCGCCGCCGCAGGGCTTCGTCGTCGAAGGTCGGCCGGTCCACCGCCCGACCGCCCAGGCGATCGTCGAACTGCCCGGGGTCGAGATAGAGCACCCGCTTGCGGAACCCCTGCGCGGTGGCCGGTGAGCCGTTGTGCGGCACGTTCGGCGGCAACAGCGTGACCACCCGCCGGAATGCGCCGTGCTCGTGGCGATCCAGGTCGTACCGGACGACTCCCTCGTCGACCACGAGCAGCGCCCAGCTGTCATGGGTGTGCATCGGGTAGGCGTGGTCGGTGAACCGCGCGTGCAGCACCTCGGTGATTCCGTCGATCGCGGGGGACCACGCCCGTACCTGCTGTCGCCGGGACACGGCGAAACTGTAGCCGCTCCGCCACCGGCCACCACCAGAGCGCAAGTGACCAGGGCAACTGCCGCTGGCGGAACTTCCGGGCCGCACCGGACGACAAACCTCATGACATCGATCTTCGAGGGGAACGTCATGCCCATCGTCCTGTCCCGTCGGGCCCTGCGCCCAGCGGTCCTGTTCACCGGGGCCGCACTCATCGTTTCCCTGGCCGCCTGCGCGTCGTCCGGGGAGTCGTCGACCACCCCGACGCCGTCCGCCACCGCGTCCACCGTCGAGGCCGGCGCGCTGGGCGTACGCGATCCGTGGGTGAAGGCCGCCGACGAGGGGATGACGGCGGCGTTCGCCACGCTTGTCAACGACAGCGACACCGACGTCACGATCACCGGTGCCGCCAGCGAGGTGTCGCCGATGGAGCTGCACGAGATGGCGATGGCGGACGGGAAGATGGTGATGCGGGCCAAGCAGGATGGCGTGGTGATCAAGGCGAAGAGCGAGTACAAGCTGGAACCGGGCGGCGACCACCTGATGTTGATGGACCTCGCCAAGCCGGTCCGGGCCGGTGACGAGCTGACCTTCACGCTCACCTTCGCCGACGGGCGGACCCAGACGTTCCGCGCGGTCGCCAAGCCGTTCACCGGAGCGCAGGAGAGCTACGCCCCTGGGCATGGCGAGCCGATGCCGGACATGCCGACGAGCCACAGCCCGGCACCGTGAGGCCCATCAGCCGGCCGGTGAGCCGGCGCGGCCTGCTCACCGGCGGCGCGCTGGCCGCCGGTGGCACGGTGGTCGGGGCCGCCGCGGTGGCCGCCGCCCGCGGCGAGCCGGCGGGACGTCCGCCGGAGCGGACGCCGGTGGCGGAGGTCGGCGAGGCGGTCGAACCGTTCCACGGCGTACGGCAGGCGGGGATCGTCGACGAGCCGCAGGCACATGCCGCGTTCGTCGCCTTCACCCTGCGCCCCGGCACCGACCGGGCCGGCCTCGGGCGGCTGTTGCGACTGCTCTCCGACGACGCCGCCCGTCTCACCCAGGGCCGACCCGCGCTCGCCGACACCGAACCCGAGCTGGGGCTGCTGCCGGCCCGGCTCACGGTCACCTTCGGTTTCGGCCCGGGCCTGTACGCCGCCGCCGGTCTCGACGACCGCCGCCCGCCCTCGGTGGTCGACCTGCCCGCGTTCCGCATCGACCGGCTGCAACCCCGCTGGTCCGGTGGGGACCTGCTGGTGCAGATCTGCGCCGACGACCCGATCACCGTGGCACACGCCCAGCGGGTCCTGGTCAAGGACAGCCGGCCCTTCGCCACCGTGCGCTGGGTCCAGCAGGGCTTCCGGCGGGCGGCCGGCGCCGAGCCGGGCCGGACCCAACGCAACCTCTTCGGCCAACTCGACGGCACCGCCAACCCGAAGCCCGGCGTACCGGTGGAGACGGCGGTCTGGGTCGCCGACGGGCCGGACTGGCTGCGTGACAGCACCACCCTGGTGGTGCGGCGGATCAGCATGAACCTGGAGACCTGGGACCTGCTCGGTCGCACCGACCGGGAACTGGCCGTGGGGCGGCGGCTGGACACCGGTGCCCCGCTGACCGGCACACGCGAACACGACGAGCCCGACTTCGCCGCTCTCGGCGCCGACGGGCTCACGGTCATCCCGGACTTCTCCCACCTCACCCGGGCGCACGTCACCGACGACCGGTTCCGGATCCTGCGCCGTCCCTACAATTACGACGGCGTGCCCGCCGCCGACGGAACGGCGGACAGTGGGCTGATCTTCGCGGCGTACCAGGCCGACATCGCCACCCAGTTCCTGCCCATCCAGCGGCGGCTCGCCGAACGTGATCTGCTCAACGAGTGGACCACCCCGATCGGCTCCGCCGTCTTCGCCGTCCCGCCCGGCTGCCCGGAAGGTGGTTGGGTCGGTCAGCAACTGCTCGACTGACGAGGAGAATGACCGTCATGTCCCGCCACCCGCATCGGCCCCTCGCCGCCGCCCTCGCCGCCGCGCTGGCCGCCACCGCTCTGCTGCTCGGGCCGGTCTCCCCGGCGTACGCCCACAACGTGCTGCGCAAGGCCACTCCCGCACAGGACGCCACGCTGAAGAAGGCACCGACCAGGATCACCCTGGAGTTCCTGCAGAAGCTGAACCCGTCGTTCACCACGATCACCCTCAGCGACGCCGACAAGCAGCAGGTGACCACCGGCGAGCCGGAGGTCAGCGGCACCAAGGGCACGGTCACCATCGAGCCGCCGCTGGCCAACGGCGTCTACACCGTCGCGTACCGGGTGGTCTCCAGAGACGGACATCCGGTGCAGGGGTCGTACACATTCACCGTCGCCGACCCGACGGCCACCGCCGAACCGAGCCCCAGCCCGCCGACGAGCGAGCCGGCACCGACCCCGTCGGCGACCCCGAGCGCCGAACCGACCGCCTCGACCAGTCCGGTCGCGAGTGACTCCTCCGACGGTCCCGGCACGACGGCACTGCTGGCCGGCGGCGGGATCGTGCTGGCCCTGGTGGCCGCCGCGGCGGTGCTCCTGCTGCGACGCCGGTCCGCCGCCGGAGGCGACCCGGCGCGGTGAGCCCTACCGGAGGCGACCCGGCACGGTGAGGCCGCACCGGGCCTATCGGAGGCGACCCGGGCGGGCTCAGCGCAGCAGCACCGGTCCGGCGTCGATCCGGGTCCGGAACAGCGCGTACGGCTTGCGGCGTAGATCCCGGCCCCGCTGGAAACTCGGCTGCCGGTGCAACTGGTTCGCGGTGACGTAGAGGTGCCCGTCCACCGCCACCGACAGGGTGTCCGGCCAGAGCAGCCGAGGGTCGTGGACGACCGTCTCGTACTCGCCGTCCGGACGTCGCCGCAGCACCGCGTTGTGCTCGTACGCGGTGAGGTAGATCCGCCCGGCGTCGTCGGCCTCCAGGCCGTCGGAGCCGGTGCCCTTGTCGCCCTCGTGGATCACCGTCGCGGCGACCTCGTCCGCGCTGGCCGAGACGTCGGCGAGCCCGTCGGTGGCGATGCTGTACCACTGGCGCGAGGCCAACGGACAGTAGTGCAGCCGGGCACCGTCGGCGGAGATGGCTATCCCGTCCGCGCCGATCGTCAACGGACCCGGCGGCCCGTCGGCCGGTCGTTGCAGCAGCGGCCTGCCCTCCACCACCGGCCGGAAACGGGACAGTGGCTCCGCCTTGGTCGACCGATGGTCGTGCAGCCGTCGCCAGGAGGTCCCGGTGGCCAGGTCGACCACGATGATCCCGTTCGGCCCGGCGACCGCGGAGTCGGTGAGGTACGCGAGGCCCGCCGCGCCGCGCCGCAGGTCGAAGCGCACGTCGTTGAGGTACGTGGTGGGCAGCGCCACGTCCGGCGGAAAGGTGATCACCTGGGCGACGGTGTCGCTGCCCAGGTCGATCCGGACCAGTTTGGGGCCGCCCGGTCGCGTCGGTTGGAACATCGGGCTGCCGGTGTCGAGCACCCAGAGCCGGTCGACGGGGTCCACCACGACGCTCTGCACCGAGACGAAGGCACCCGGGTCGTCGTCGCCGGCCGGCCGGTTCCACCGCTCGTCCGGGTACGGCACCTCGGCGCCGTCGCGCAGCTCGACCACGGTGGCGGGCACCTCGTCGCCCCAGCGGGGAAAGTTGACGAAGATCCGGCCGGTGTGCGACACGCTGACGCCGGTGGGCATGGGCCCGGTGAAGGCGTGCACCAGTTCCAGCTCGCCGACGGGCTCGTCGGACACGGGCTCGCTCATCCGCTGCTCCTGCCGTCGGGTCACGTTTCGCCCGACCCGTGCCCGGGTCTCACCGGACGCGACCGGTGCAATCCCCGTTCCCGTCGTCGGACGAGGCAAACGTGACCGTGCGGCTGCTCCGCCCGGCCTGCGGGGCCGGGGGTCAGCCGGCGGCCGGGTGCGGACGTTGCCGGGGCGCGGGTGGGCGGTCCGTGTCCGCGTAGCCGGCGGCCTGGAGGGTGAACAGGTCGGCGTACCGACCACCGGCGGCGACGAGTTCGTCGTGGGTGCCCTGCTCGATCAGACGACCGTGATGCAGCACGAAGATCCGGTCGGCGTGCCGGACGTTGGCCAGCCGGTGCGTGATCAGGATGGTGGTGGCCCGGCCGCGCCGGTCGCGGATGGCCTGGAACAGCGCGTCCTCGGCCCGCGGATCGAGTGCCGAGGACGGCTCATCCATCACCAGCAGCTCGGCGTCGCGGAGGAAACCACGAGCAGCGGTGATCCGCTGCCACTGGCCGCCGGAGAGGTCCTGCCCCTTGGCGAACGTGCGGTCGAGCAGCGTCTCGTACCCGTGCGGCAGCTCGCGGATCATCTCGTCGGCGACCGCCCGGGCGGCGGCGGCCTCGATCCGGTCCTGCCGGGCCTCGGTGTCGATGTCCCCGATGGCGATGTTCGTGGCGGCGGTGAACGGCCACTTGTGGTACTCCTGGGTGACCACGGCGATGCGACCACGCAGCTCGTCGCGGTCCAGCTCGGACAGGGGCCGCCCGTTCCAACGGATCACCCCGTCGCTGGGCGTGCGCAGGGCCGCGATCATCGCGGCTAGGCTGCTCTTGCCGGAACCGTTCTCCCCGACGAAGGCCACCGTCTGCCCCGCCTCCACGGTCAACGTCACACGATCCACCGCCGGGACGTCGCGATCCGGGTAACGCAGGCTCACCGCCTCCACGGTCAGCACCCGCAGCCGGTCGGGTGCCGTCACCACCGCCTGCTCCGGCAGGTAGGTGGCGGCGCGGGTCATGAACCCCGTGTAGTCGCGGAAGTGCTGGCCCTCGGTGTAGACGCGGTCCATCTGGAAGGTCACCACGCCCAGCGAACGTTGCGCCGCCTGCACCGCGATCACACAGGTCGCCGCCGCCGCGAGCGGGATCTGCCCGTCGATGAGCAGCAGGCCGAGCAGCACGTAGACCACGGCGGTGGCGACGCCCCCGATCATCGAGCCCACCGTGACCGTCGTGGTCACCCGACGCGCCAGGGCCAGCTCGATGTCGGTCTCCACCGCCATCACCCGGTCGTACTGGTCCAGCAGGAACCGGCGCAGTCCGTACGAGCGCAGTTCCGGTGCCGACGCCCGTTCGGCCATCAGCCGGTGCAGCAACCACATCCGACGTCGCCGCACCGAGCCGGCGATGTAGGTCTGGTACCGCAGGTGCCCTGCCCGCAGCGACGCCCACGCGTTCGGCACGGTCGCGACCAGCAGCGCCGGCAGCAGCAGCGGATGGATCACCACGACGGCCACGGTCACCGCGACCACCCCCACCAGACCAGCGAGCAGGTTCATCGAGGCGGGCACCAGATCCACGGCGGAGTCGGTGCCCCGGGAGGCCCGCTCCATGTCGTCGGCGAAGGCGTCCGCGTCGAAGGCCTCCAGTCGCACGGCCGTGGTCACCTCGAACAGCCCGCGCTCCACCTCCCGGCTGACCCTGGGCGTCAACCCGTTCAGCGCGTAACCGGTGGCGATCGCCATGCCGGAGCGCGTCGCCGTCGCGGCGGCCAGCACCGCGAGCGCCGGCAGCGCGGCCACCACCTTCTCCCCGGTCGGCCCACCGGCGAACAACTCGACCAGCACCCGCTGCGTCGCGAGCAGCCCGAACGCCGACATCACGCCGGCACCGACCGTCGCCACGGCGACCACCGAGGTGCGCAGCCGGTCGGCCCGCCAGCTGATCCGCAGGGCCGCCCAGATCAGCCGGGGCAGTTCGGCGAAGACGGCGAGCAGACCGGCCTGCGTCCGCGCCCGCATGCCCGTCTCCCACCACATTGCCCGCATCTCGGGGAGCACCGACTCCCCGGCCGTCGACCCGGCCTGCTCCGCTCGGTCACGACGCCGGGTCGACGTGGCGGCCATGGCACACCTCCTGGTCGGGGACACGTGGCCGCCGTCTTCCGGCCGGACGGTGGCACCGTGGCACGGAGCGGGACGGCCGCCAGTCGTAGCCGGGAGCATTCGACCAGCTACCTATAGTCACCGTCGATGCGACCAGGGTCCAGCCCTGTCGGCGCGCCGACCCGCCCGGCCGGTCCGGCCACCGTCCCTCGGCGAACTCCGGCAGTCGGCGGACATGCTCCGCGACGTCAGGCACCGCGCGGGGCGTACATGATGACGGCGACGCCGAGCAGGCAGATCGCGGCGCCGGTGAGGTCCCAGCGGTCCGGACGGAAGCCGTCGAAGATCATCCCCCAGGCCAGCGAGCCGGCGACGAAGACCCCGCCGTACGCGGCCAGGATGCGGCCGAAGTTCGGGTCGGGCTGGAAGGTGGCGACGAAGCCGTACGCGCCGAGGGCGAGCACCCCGGCGGCGACGAACCACAGCCCCCGGTGCTCCCGCCAACCCTGCCACACCAGCCAGGCTCCGCCGATCTCGGCGATCGCGGCCAGGGCGAACAGCAGGACGGAACGCAGCACGGTCACCCGCCGCACCCTACCGCCGCCGGCCGGCCACACCCCGGGTGACGTGCGGCGAGCGGCGTTATCCTCGGCACAAGGTGCCCGTTGAAGGCGCCCGGTGACGGTGGGGCCCGCCACCGGACCGTGCGGGACAACCGCGGCACCCGCCGCCAACGGTCCCTGCCAGGGTCCACGCGTACTGGTAGGGGGTGACCGTGGGAGCGCAGCGTCCACCCGTCGATCCGGATGTCGATCTCAGTGTTCCGCGTCAACGCGCGGAACTGCGGGGCGGGACGACCAGCCTGCTCGCCGCGATCGCCGTCGGCGGGATGGTCGGCGCGCTGGCACGATACGGGCTGACGGTGACCTTCCCGCACGCGCCGCGCGGCTTTCCCTGGGCCACCTTCGCCGTCAACGTCTCCGGCTGTCTGCTCATCGGGGCGCTGATGGTGCTGATCACCGAGGCTTGGACCGCGCACCGACTGGTCCGGCCCTTCCTCGGCGTCGGCGTGCTCGGTGGCTTCACGACCTTCTCGACGTACGCGGTCGAGGTGCAGCAGGCGGTGGCGGCCGGCGCGGCGCGCACCGGCCTGCTGTATCTCGCCGGTACCCTCGTCGCCGCCCTCGTGGCCGTCCGGCTGGGCGTGACCCTGACCCGGCTCGCGACCGGCGTGGACCGGAACCGGAGCGCCGGATGACCGTCCTCCTGGTGGCGCTCGGCGCCGCTGTCGGCGCGCCACTGCGCTACCTCGTGGACCGGGCGGTGCAGGCACGTCACGACTCCGTCTTTCCGTGGGGCACCTTCGTGGTCAACGTGGTCGGCTCGCTGCTGCTGGGTGTCCTGATCGGTGGGGCGGGCGCGGTGCCCGGTTCCCTGGTCGCCCTGCTCGGCGTCGGGCTGTGCGGTGCGCTGACCACCTACTCGACCTTCGGCTACGAGACGGTCCGGCTCTTCGAGGACGGCGCCCGTCTCCCCGCGCTGCTCAACGCCGTCGTCAGCGTCGTCGCCGCGCTCGGTGCCGCGTTCCTCGGGGTCACCCTCGCCGAGGCGATGTGGGCCTGACCCGGGGCGGTCTCGCGATGGCGGGGAGCGTGCCGGTGAACCGTTCAGCCGAGATTGTGGCGCAGTCGCTTGTCGACGGCGACCACGACCGCGGAGACCGCCCCGACGGCCAGGATGCGCAACCACACGTCAGGCCCGATCGGTGCCGTGCCGAAGATCGCGTTCATCGGTGGCAGGTACGTGATGGCGAGTTGACAGAGAGCCTGCGCGGCGACGCCGAGCAACAGCAGGCGGTTGGTGAAGAAGCCGAGCCGCCAGGCCGAACGGGTCAGTGACCGGCAGCTGAACAGGTAGAACGTCTCGACCACGACGAAGACGTTCATGGCAGCGGTGCGCGCCTGCGCGACGTCGGCGCCGTTGGACCGCTCCCACTGGAACACCCACCACGCGCCGGCCACCAGCAGCGCGGCCACCAGCAGGATCCGCAGCACCAGCGCACCGGTCAGCAGCGGCCGGGCCGGGTCGCGGGGCGGCCGACGCATGATGCCGCGTTCCTTCGGCTCGAAGGCCAGCATCAGGCCGAGCAGGACGGCGGTGGTCATGTTGATCCAGAGGATCTGGGTGGGCAGCAGCGGCAGGGTGGCCCCCAACACGATGGCGACCAGCACCACCAGCCCTTCGCCGAGATTCGTCGGCAGCGTCCAGACGATGAACTTGGTGATGTTGTCGAAGACCCCCCGACCCTCCTCCACCGCGGCCTCGATGGTGGCGAAGTCATCATCGGTCAGGACCATGTCGGCCGCCTCCTTGGCCACCTCGGTCCCGGAGCGGGCCATGGCGATGCCGATGTTCGCCTGCCGCAACGCGGGGGCGTCGTTGACCCCGTCGCCGGTCACCGCGACCACGTGGCCGCGTTGCTGCAGCGTCTCGACCAGCCGGAGTTTCTGTTCCGGGGAGACCCGGGCGAAGACGGCGGCCCGGTCCACCGCCTCGGCGAACCTCTCGGCGGGCAACTCGTCGAGATCCGTGCCGGTGACCACCCGGTCCGGCCGGTCGGCGTCGAGCAGCCCGAGCTGGCCGGCGATGGCGCCGGCCGTCGCCGCATGATCCCCTGTGATCATCTTGACGTCGATGCCCGCCGAGTGGCAGGCCCGTACCGCCGGGGCCGCCGCGCGGCGGGGCGGGTCGAGCATCGCCTGCAACCCGGTGAGGACCAGGGTGCCGGGCAGCGCCACCTCGTCGAAGCCGTCGTCCGGGCCGTCCGGGGGTCGTACGGCGGTGGCCAGCACCCGTAGCCCCTGGCCAGCCAGCTCCTCGGCGGCCCGCAGGGCGGCCCCGGCGCGGAGCGGCCGGATCTGCCCGTCGGCGCCCATCTCACCCCGACACATCGACACGATGCGCTCGACGCCGCCCTTGGCCAGGATCACCGTACGGCCCGTGGCGCGCTCGTCGTGCAACGTCGCCATGTACTGCCGCTTCGAGTCGAAGGGGATGGTGTCCCGGCGCGGATAGTCCGCCGACAGCCGACCGTGATCGATCCCGACCTTGGCCGCGACCACCTGCATCGCGCCCTCGGTCGGATCGCCGGCCAGCAGCCACTCGCCGTCCTGCTCGCGTACCCGTGCGTCGTTGCATCCGGCACCGGCCAGCAGGGACCAGCGCAGTGCCTCGCCGCCCCGGCCGTCGTCGCGGACCTCCCCGTCCGGCCGGTAGCCGGACCCGGTCACCTCGAATCCGGCGTCCGGGGTCCACAGCGCGCGGACCGTCATCTGGTTCTCGGTGAGGGTTCCGGTCTTGTCGGAGCACACGACGGTCGTGCTGCCGAGCGTCTCGATCGCCGGCAGCCGACGGAGCACCGCCCGCCGACGGGCCATCCGGGTCACCCCGATGGCCAGGGTGATGGTGACCGCCGCCGGCAGTCCCTCCGGGATCGCACCGACGGCGAGCGCCACGGCCGCCGTGAAGGTCTCGACCGCGTCCTGACCACGGAGCAGGCCGACCGCGAACGTCACCGCCGCGAGCACCAGGATGATCACGGTCAGCACCTTGCTGAACCGGGCCAGCTTGCGGGTCAGCGGGGTGGCGAGCGCCTCCGCGGTGCCGACCAGTCGGTGGATCTGGCCGAGCTCGGTCTCGGCTCCGGTGGCCACCGCGATACCGGCACCGCCGCCCGCCGCGATGAGCGTGCCCGACCAGACCATGTTGCGCCGGTCGGCCACCGGGGTGCCCACCGGCAGTTCCGCCTCCAGCTTGTCCACCGGAACGGACTCACCGGTAAGCGCCGACTCGTCGACCCGCAGTTCGGCCAGCCGGACCAACCGCAGATCCACCGGCACCTTGTCGCCCGCCTCCAGCACCACCAGGTCACCGGGGACCAGGTCGTCGGAGGAGATCGCCCGCAGCTCACCGTCGCGGATCACGCGCGCCTCGGTACGCACCATCGAGCGCAGACTGTCCAGGGCCGCCTCGGCCCGCGACTCCTGGGCGTACCCGATCGCGGCGTTGATCAGCACCACCGCGAAGATCACCGCGGAGTCGACGTACTCCCCGAGGACCGCGGTGACCACGCCGGCCGCGATCAGCACGTAGATCAGCGGGTTGTGGAACTGCCGCAGGATCCGGCGCAGCAGCCCGTCACCGCCGGCGGCGGGCAGCACGTTGGGCCCGTAGCGTTCCAGCCGCCGGGCGGCTTCGGCATCGCTGAGGCCACGCTGCGGATCCGTCTCCAGCAGCAGCACCACCTCGTGGGTGGACATGCCGTGGTGTTCGTTGGACCGCGACGTCCCCGCTGGCTGTTCGAGCGTCACCGTCACCCCGCCGACGATCAGAAGACCGGATCCGCGACCGCCGGCCCGGGTCGCCGCCCGCGTACCGACGGCCGGCCGGACGCCGCGCCCACCATCTTCCGGGACGGACTCCGTCCGGCAGGCCGGAACGCCCGATCACGCACCGCCGGCCGGCGTCGTTCAGTCGGCCGACCGCTCGGCCGGCTCGGGGCGCCCTCCGGTGTGCTCGGCCACATCGGGCTCGAGAAGCCGTCGCAGGGCGGCGATCTCGGCGCGCAGGGCCGCCACGTCGTCGCCGGTGACCTCCGCCGGCTTGTCGGCGGAGGCCGACACGCGGTCGACGATCCAGGTCGCCAGCGACCCCGTGACGAAACCGATCAGGCCGATCCCACCGATCATCAGTCCGAGGGCGACGAATCGGCCGGCGGTGGTCACCGGATAGAAGTCGCCGTAGCCGACGGTGGTGATGGTGACCGTCGACCACCACAGCGCGTCGTCGAAGGCGGTGATGTTGGCGTCCGGTGCGAGTCGTTCGGCGTCCAGCACGGCCAGCGCGGAGACCAGCACCAGCAGCGCCGTGGTGGCGGCGACGTAGACGGCCAGCCGGCCGCGCGCCCACACCTCGGTGCGGCGGTTGATGGTCAGCACCACCATGACCAGCCGTACCGCGCGTAGTGGTCGCAGCATCGGCAACGTCAGCACCACCAGGTCGAACAGGTGCTCCCGGAGGAACCTCCGCCGGTCCGGGGCCAGCCGCAGCCGCACGAGGATGTCGGCCCAGAACAGCACCCAGACGACGACCGTCGTGGCGGCGCAGGCCGTCCGCCACTGCGGACTGAGGCCCGGGTCGAGGATCGGTACCGCGTACACCACCAGGAACACCACCGACAGTACGGTGAGCGGTGCGGCGCTGACCCGCTCCCACGCCTGCAGTCGATCGGTCTGCGGTGCTGTCCCGCCGCTCATGAGCCGGCTCCCGTCTGCTCCGTCGTCGTACGCGTGACCGGGCCATGGTCGCGCAGTCGAGCACCGGTCCCCACAGGTGGTCCGCGGATCGTCCGGGTGGTGCGTCACCGTCACGCTCGGCATTCGTTGGCTGGTCACCCGGTAACGTGAGCGCGGGGACACACCGTGGCACGGGTTGCCGCCCGGCTGGTAGAGCCGGGCGTGCCGGCTGTGCGACCCGTGGGGGCGGGTGTCGGCGTCGTACCCCGCACCGGGCGCGAGCGTGAGGGAGCGGAAGCATGGGTCGACTGTGGCTGGGACGGGTTCCGGGATGACCCTGCAACAGGTCTACCTGCTGATGATCGCCGCAGCGGCGACGGTGCTGGTCAGCGTCACCGCCGCCCGGCTGGCCACCCGGGTCGGCGTGCCGATGCTGCTGGCGTACCTCGGCATCGGGCTGCTGCTCGGCGAGAACGGGCTCGGTCTTCGCTTCGACGACGCCGCCATGGCGCAGGCCCTGGGCACGGCGGCGCTCGCGGTGATCCTGGTGGAGGGTGGCCTGACCACCCGGTTCTCCGACATCCGGCCGGTGCTGGCGCCGGCGACCGCGCTCGCCACCGCCGGGGTGCTGATAAGCGTCGGGGTCACCGCCCTCGGCGCGCACCTGCTGCTCGACGTCTCGTGGCAGTTGGCCCTGCTGCTCGGCGCCGTGGTGTCGTCCACGGACGCGGCGGCGGTCTTCTCGGTGCTGCGTACCCTGCCGCTGCCCCGGCGGCTGGCCGGGCTGGTCGAGGCCGAGTCGGGGCTCAACGACGCGCCCACCGTCATCCTCGTCCTCGCCCTGAGCGCCACCGGGCTGACCGTCACCAGTCCGCTGGAACTGCTGGTCCAGATGATCTATCAGCTCGGCGTCGGTGGCGCGATCGGCATCGTGATCGGCATCGCCGGAGTGTGGTTCCTGCGCCGGCTCACCCTGCCCGCCTCCGGCCTCTACCCGATCGCCACCTTCTCCTGCGGCATCCTGGCCTTCGCCGCCGCGGGGCTCGCCCAGGCCAGTGGTTTCCTCGCCGCGTACCTGGCCGCGTTGCTCCTGGGCAACGCCCGGCTGGCGCACCGCCGGGCCACCGTGTCGGTGGCCGAGGGACTCGGCTGGATCGCGCAGATCGGCCTGTTCGTCATGCTCGGCCTGTTGGCCAACCCCAGCGAGCTGCCCGCCGCGATCCTGCCCGCCCTCGCCGTCGGCCTGGTGCTGCTGCTGCTCGCCCGGCCGATGTCGGTGCTGATCACCCTGCTGCCGTTCCGGATCCCGCTCCGCGAACAGGTGCTGCTGTCCTGGGCCGGCCTGCGCGGTGCCGTACCCATCGTGCTGGCCACCATCCCCGTCGTGGCCGGGGTCGGTGGCAGCGGGCAGCTGTTCAACATCGTGTTCGTGCTGGTGGTGGTGTTCACGCTGGTCCAGGCTCCGACGCTGCCGTGGCTGGCCAAGCGACTGCGGCTCAGCTCGGCCGGGATCGGCCCGGACCTTCAGGTCGAGTCCGCACCGCTGGACGCCATCGACGCGGACCTGCTGCACCTCACCGTCGAGGCCGAATCCCGGATGCACGGCGTGCACATCCGCGAACTGCGGCTGCCGCCGCCGGCCGCGATCACCCTGGTGGTCCGCGACGGCACCGCCTTCGTACCCGAACCGGACACCCGACTACGCCGTGGTGACCAGTTGCTCGTGGTCACCACGCCACATGTCCGGGACCGTGCGGAACGTCGGCTGCGGGCGGTCGCCCGGGCCGGCCGGCTGGCCCACTGGCGCGGCGAGACCGGTGACCCGGAGCGGCCGGCCAGGACTCGGCGCCACCCGGACGTCCCCACGGCTCCCCTGCCTCCGGCACCACCGCCGGACACCGGTGACGAAGCACCGCCGGTCCTCGTCCGGTCGGCCGGCTGATCGGCCGCCGGCCGTCCGGTCAGGGCATTGACACAGGCCCTACGGTGAGGCTGGTGTGCCGGGAAGCCTGGTCGGCGGTCGTGTCCCTCATCCCACGGAGGCCGCCGTGCAGCCGCCCGCCATCCGCACCGAGCACCTGACCAAGCGCTACGGTTCGCTGCTCGCCCTCGACGATCTGAACCTGACGGTCACCGCCGGTGAGGTGTTCGGATTCCTGGGCCCCAACGGTGCGGGCAAGTCCACCACCATCCGGCTGCTGCTCGGCCTGGCTCGTCCGACCGCCGGTCAGGCGCAGATCTTCGGAACTCCCGCCGCCGCGGTGGCCCCGGCACACCAGCGGATCGCGTACGTGCCAGCCGATGTGACGCTGTGGCCGCAGCTGACCGGCGCGGAGATCCTGGAGCTGCTCGGTGCTACCGGCCCCGGCGTCGACGTCGCCTACCGCGACGAACTGGTGGCGCGCTTCGCGCTCGACCTGTCGAAGCCGGGGCGGGCCTACTCCACCGGCAACCGGCAGAAGGTGGCGCTGGTCGCCGCGTTCGCCACCCGCGCGCCGCTGCTCGTGCTGGACGAACCGACCGCTGGTCTGGACCCGCTGATGGAGCGCGAGTTCCGCCGCGCCGTGGTCGAGGCCCGCGACGCCGGAAGCACGGTGTTCCTCTCCTCCCACCAACTTGCGGAGGTGGAGGCCGTCTGTGACCGGGTGGGCATCCTGCGGGCCGGGCGCCTCGTCGAGGTCGCCACCATGCCCGAGTTGCGTCGACTGCACCGCACCGAGGTGCTGGTGCGGTTCGCCGGTCCGGTGCCCGAGTTGACCGACGTGGCAGGGGTCGACGGCGTTCAGGTCGACGGGGCCGCGCTGCGGTTCACCCTCACCGGGCCGCCCGGCCCGGCCCTGCGGGCCCTGGCGGCGGCGGACGTCACCACGCTCACCATGCGCGAGCCCACGCTGGAGGAGATCTTCCTCGACTACTACGGCGAGGAGGGCCGATGAGCGCCGTCGGAGCCGGCGACGCGGGTGCCGCCGTCACCCGGCTCGCGCTGCGTCAGATCCGCCGACCCGCGCTCGTCGTGTCCGCGGTGGCGGCCGGCGTCACCGCCGTCGTCGTCGCCGGGTACGAGAGCACGGCCGGCACCGCGCTCGACGCCGCCGCGTTGGCCACCCTCGCCGAGAACCCGGCGGTCCGCACTCTCTTCGGCGAACCGTTCGCGCTGGACACCCCCGGCGGGTTCACCGTCTGGCGGACCGGCACCGTACTGGCCGTCCTGCTCTCGGTGTGGGGGGTGCTCGCCACCACCCGGGTCACCCGGGGCGAGGAGGAGAGCGGCCGGTGGGACCTCCTGCTGGCCGGCCGGTTGGCGGTGCCGACCGTGCTCGGTCGACACCTCACCGTCCTGGCCGCCGCCGTGGTGACCGCCGGCGGCGCGGCCGGCGTCGTGCTCGTCGCCGCCGGCACACCACCGGGTGGCGCTCTCCGGTACGCGGCCGGTCTCGTGCTGGTCGCCCTCTTCGCCGTGTCGACCGCGTTGGTGAGTGCGCAGGTGATGCCAACCCGGGCCGGGGCGAGCGGGTCGGCCCTGGCCGTGCTCGGCCTCGGGCTGCTGGCCCGGATGGTCGGCGACGGCGTCGCCGCGCTGGGGTGGTTGCGCTGGCTGTCGCCGTACGGGCTGCTCGCCCTCGTCCGCCCCTACCACGACGACCGGCTGCTGCCGCTGCTCGTGCTCGCCGGGGCCGCGCTCCTGGTCGGTGCGGCGGCGATGACGCTGGCCGGACGTCGCGACGTCCGGGCCGGGCTGGTCGCCGCGCCGGCCGGCAGGCCGCCCCGCACCTGGCTGCTCGGCACGATCGACGGTTTCGCGGTACGCCGGATGGTCCGCCCGCTGGCCGGCTGGTCCGCCGGGATCGGCGCGTACTTCCTGCTGATCGGCCTGCTGGCGACGTCGATGACCCGCTTCCTGGCGGACAATCCGCGCTTCGCCGAACTGGCCGCCCAGGCCGGCTTCACCGAGTTGAGCAGCGTACGCGGCTACACCGCGTCCCTGTTCGTCCTGCTCGCCGTGCCGGTCGGGGTCTTCGCCGCGTCCCGCCTCGCCGAGTTCGTGGCCGCCGAGACGGACGGCCGGTTGACGTCGCTGTACGCACAGCCGGTCCGCCGCAACCGGCTGCTGACCGCCGAGACGCTGGCCACCTTCGCCGGGGTGGCCGTCCTCGTCACCGTGGCGGCGACGGCGACCTGGCTCGGTGCCGCTCTGGTGAACGCCCCGCTGCCGCTGACCGCGGCCCTGGCCGGCACCTGGAACGTGCTGCCGGTCGTGCTGCTCTGCCTCGGTGCGGCGACACTCGCGCTCGGTTGGCTGCCCCGGGCCGCCGCGGCCGTCGGCGTGCTACCCGCGGTCGGCGGCTTCCTGCTCCACGTGCTCGCCGACAGCGTCGACCTGCCCGGATGGGTGGCCGCCGGCTCACCGTTCGCCCACCTGGCGGCGGTTCCGGCCGAGTCCCCCGGCTGGACGGCGGCGGGCGTCATGATCGTGGTCGCGATCGCCGCCGCCGCCCTCGGCCGGCTCGGCAACCGCCGCCGCGACCTGCTGGGATGACCACTGACCGGCGGCGGCCCGGCGGACCAACCGGCGAGCCTCGTCGCCTGGCACACCGGTGGCCCGCAGCATGTCGTTGGCGACGGTCCGCAACTGGGAGACCACGATCGTGCCGGAGAAGCCGATCTCCTGGCGGCATGCCTCACCGGCGTCGTGGACGGCCCGCAGCACCCGCTCCCGCGTCCGCACCGGCTCCCGCATCGACAGGAACTCCTCGTGCATCAGGCGCACGCCCTGCCCCACCTGCTCGACGGCGGTGGACAGGCCGGCCGGCACCGGTTCATGGTCACGCAGCGCGGTGAGAATGCGTCGGACCATCGTCCGGCTGTTGCGGAACGCCCGGTCCAGGTGCTCGGCCCCGGCGCCGTACGCGGCCAGCGCGCGGCGCCGCCGCCACCGCAGCGGGGAGAAGCGGACCACCTCCTCGGCCGCGGTCACCACGTCACCGACCTCCCGCAGTTGCCCCTCGGCGGACCGCATCTCGTCCAGTACCTCCCGCGCCCGGCGCGCGTCCCCTCGGGCCAGCGCCTCCGCGGCCGAGGTCAACTGCCGCGCGAAGGTGTCAAGCGCCGGCCCGGCTATCCGACGCACGCTGCGGGTCGGGTTCATCGGGACGAGGACCAGCACCACCAGCAGCCCGGTCGCGCCGCCGACCAGGGCGTTCACCGTCCGGGGCAGGACGATGTCGGGCGTGCCCGGTGCGAGGGTGGCGATCAGTGCCGCCGCGCCGCCGGCCTGGGTCACCAGGGCACCGGTGCCGCGTACCGCCACCGCGACGAGCAGCGCACCGAACACGATCACGAACGTCTGCCAGGCGCCGGTGCCGACCGTCCCCACCAGCAGGTCGCCGATCAGGACCCCGACGATCACGCCGACGATCAGTTCGACGGCCCGCCGGGCCCGCCGGCCGATCGAGGTGGCGATGACAGCCACCGCGGCGATCGGGGCGAAGGTCGGGTCCGGGTTGCCGAGCACCCGCTCGGCGACCACCCAGGCGAGCGACGCGGCCAGACCGCCCTGGAAGGCCAGCAGCAGGTGCTGTCGCAGCCGGCCGTAGCTGCCCCTGCCGACGGCCGCGACGCGTCCCCGCAGGCTGCTCATCGAGTCAGCCGACGGGGTGGGCCATGGTTCCGGTGAGGGCAACCGTGCCCGGCAAGCGGGTGTCCTGCCGGAGGAACTGCACCACCACCGGCACCGGTGAGCTGAGCACGCAGCCGTACGGGCGATCGAGGCGGACGGCCTCCGGGTCGATCAGGTCGTTGATCCGTACGTGCCGGATCCGTCGGGCACCGACGGCGAACCGGTACGGCCCGACCGGTTCGGCGTCCTCGTAGTAGAAGGTGAGCGTCACCTCCGCCTCGGAGTCGGCGGTGTTCAGCACGCACAGCTTGTCGAAGCTGGTGAACTGCGGCTCGCCGCCGCTTCCGCCGAACGGCACGTGCCCTCCCGGCACCGCCCACACCTGGGACATCACGCCTCCTCCAGCAGTCGGGCCAGGTCGGGGGTGAGGAACACCCCGTCCGGGTCGAGGCGACGGCGGGCCACCTGGAAGTCGTCCCATCGGGGAAAGAGTGGGCGCAGGTCGTCAGCGGTCATCCAGTGCTTCTTGCCCCAGTGCGGTCGTCCGCCGTACTGCCGGAAGACGTCCTCCATGTCCCGGAAGTACTCCTCGTACGGCAGCGCGGCGTTGTGCAGGCAGGCGATGGTGGTGGTGGTGCGACCGTACGCGTTGCTGAGCCAGATGTCGTCGGCGGCGATGCTGCGGACCAGTACCCGCCAGCCGACGGTGCGTCGGTGTCGGCTCAGGATCCGGCGCCGGACTTCCGCGAAGCAGGCCGGAAAAGCCTCCGACGGAAGCATGTACTCGATCTCCTCGAAGCGCAGATCCCGGTGCTGCGGGATGGTGTCGTGGGTCGGCCCGACCTCCAGTTCCCGGGGCTCCTGCCACCCGTTCCACTCCGGCACCCGACGGGCCGCCCACGTCGACCGCGCGGCCACCCCGTCGACCCGGTTCATGGTGCGGATCTGGGTCAGGTCGCTGCGCGGGTACCAGTAGAAGTCGATGTTGCGGTTGGTGTGCTGCAACTCGGCCAGGTGGTCGAGGGTCCACTCGATCGGGGCGCACCAGGACCGTCGGCGCAATTCGTAGCTGGCCTCCAGGTTCAGGGTGAGCTGGGTCACCACGCCCAGGACGCCGAGGGAGAGCCGGGCGGCGGGCAGCAGCTCGGTGTTGCTGGTCGCCGAGACGTTCAGCACCTCGCCGGTGCCGGTGACGAGGCGTACCTCCGCCACCTGGGTGGAGAGGTTGCCGAAGCCGATTCCGGTGCCGTGGGTACCGGTGGCGGTGGCCCCCGCGATGGACTGGTAGTCCACGTCACCGAGGTTCTCCATCGCCAACCCGGCCTTGTAGAGCCCCTCACCCAGCTCCTTGAGCCGGCTGCCGCCCCGGACCGTGGCCTGGTCGCCGGCCTTGTCGATCACACCGGTCATCCGGTGCAGGCTGACCAGGGTGCCGTCGGTACGCACCAGCGGGCTCGACGAGTGGCCCGAGCCGACCGGGCGCAGCGTGTCTCCCGACTCACGGGCCCGCAACACCAGTTCACGTACCTCGTCCTCGTCGGCCGGCTCCGCGTAGCCGGACGGGGTGAAGGTCAGACTGCCGGACCAGTTGACGAACGGACGCGGCACCCCGGCAACCTCCTCACGACGGACGAACCGTGCGCTTACCCCTGGTCTGGTGGGGTAGTCCTGGGTATGGCGGCACTCGTTCTGACCGCGTCCACGCCCCGAATCGTCGGCGAGGTGCGCCGTGTCTGAGTGGTGGTATCTGGGGCTGGTGGCGGTGTTGTGGCTGGCCGTCGGTCTGGGCACGGCGGCGCTCTTCGTCACTCGTGGCGGGCACCGCAGCCCGCTCTGGTATCTGGTGGGTGCGCTGCTCGGGCCGCTGTTCGTACCGATCGCCGTCGAGCGGGGCCGGGCCCGTCCGCAAGTGGTCGACGTACGCCACCGACCGTCCGAGGCGGTCGGCACCGGGCTGCGCGTGCTGGTCGGCGTGGACGGTTCCGAACACTCCGACCGGGCGCTGCGTGCCATCGCCCGCGCCCTCACCGGAAGCACCAGTGAACTCGTGCTGGTCACCGTCACCAGCCCCGACCTGTCCGACGCCGAGTCCCGGCGGGAGCACGAGCGGGCCCGCCGCATGATCGACGAGCGGGCCGCCGGGCTGCCCGAGGGGCTGCCCCGGCCCACCACCGTGATCGTCACCGGCCATCCCGTCGACGCCCTGCTCACGGTCGCCGACGACCGAGAGGTGGACCTGCTGGTGGTCGGCCGACACGGACACGGGATCGGTGACCGCCTGCTCGGCAGCGTCGCCGAGGGCCTCAGCCACCGGTCGACGCGGGCCGTGCTACTCGGCAGCCTGCCCGGTCGGTGACGTCGACGAACGACCTCGCGCCGCACCGAGCAGCACCTGGGCGGCGCTGACCTCGGCGTCGGCCGGTTCCGTCGGTCCCGGCCGGGAACCATGCCGGCCCGGGGAGCGACTATTGGTACATGCGGTGTGAGCAGTGGCGGGAGATTCTGTCGGCGCAGTTGGACGGTGAGGTCACGGCGGACGAGCAGCGCAGGGTCGGCGAGCACCTGGAGACGTGCGCCGGTTGCCGGACCTGGCTGGACTCGGCGGCGAGGGTGACCCGCCGGGCGCGTACCCGGGTGGTGACCGCACAGCCGGATCTGACCGAGGCGATCCTCGCCGCCGCGCCGCCGCCAGAGCGAGGCCGACGCAGGCTCGCCCCCATCGGGATGCCGGGACGCCTGTGGCCGGCAGCCAGCCGGCGGCTCACCCTGGTCAACGCGCTGCGCGCCGCGCTAGGGCTGCTCGGCGCCGTGCAACTGGTGCTCGGGCTGGCGCAGATCGGCCGGACCGGGACCGCCGAGCACCTGCACTCCACCGGCCAGCACCTGTGGCACGAGTCCGCCGCCTGGAACGTCGCGGTGGGCGCGGGGTTCCTCTTCGTCGCGTTGCGCCGCACCTCGCCGTCGGGGCTGCTGCCGATGCTCGGCGCCTTCGTGGTGACCCTGGTGCTGCTGTCGGTCAACGACCTCGTCGCCTCGCAGGTCGAGGTGCAACGGCTGGTGAGCCACGGTTTCCTGGTGGTCGGCTACCTGATCACGGTGCTGCTGGCGCGTAGCTCCCGCCAGCCTGGCGAACCGGGCGACCGACACCAACCGGAGCGGTCCCGCTGGCGACTACGCCTCGACGAGGTCGACGAACCCGCCCCGCTGCGGCTGCTGCCGCCGTACTCGGCTCAGGCGCACCACGGGCCGGCCCGGGCCGGTAGCGGCGCCGGCAGCCGTGAACAGCGGCGGGTCGCCTGACGACGAACTACTCAACCGGCGGCACCAGGGCGGGCGGGCGGCGGCTCGACCGACCGGATCGCCGCGACCAGGTCCTCCCGGGCCCGGGCCACGCGGGACCGGATGGTGCCGACCGGCACGTCACACACCTTCGCGGCCTCGGCGTACGACAGGCCGAGCAGTTGGGTCGCCACGAACGCCTCCCGACGCTCGGGCGCGAGGCCGTCGAGCAGCCGACGCAGCACCACCTGCTCGTCCACCCCGGCGCGTACTCCGGTCGGCGTGCTCTCGGCGGCGGCCTGCCAGTCGCCGAGGTTCGCGGTCCGTGGCCGGCAGGTGGCGGCGCGCACCTGGTCCACCGCGACCCGGCGGGCGATGGCCAGCAGCCAGGTCCGTGCCGTGGACCGACCCGCGAACGACGGTAGTGCCCGCCAGGCCCGCAGGTACGTCTCCTGGACCAGGTCGTCGACCTCCCGGACGCCGGGCAGGTGGGACAGGAACCGCCGTACGTCGTGCTGGGTGGCCCGCACGAAAGCCGCCGCGGCGGCGTGGTCGCCCCGGCCCGCGGCAAGCGCATGTTCGCTGATGTCGTCGGTCACGGCTGTCATCGCCGTATTGGTCGGTCGAAACCGCCGGTTGGTTCCCGGCCGGGCCGACAACCGGAGGACCTGCGTCTGGGGCCTGCCCCGGACGACGCCGTAGACTGCACTGATGGGGCACCTCACGTGAGCGAGCGGAGTGCCGTGCTGACTGACCAACCGCCGCGATACCGGCACCTGTGCTGGGCCTACGACGACCCGGCCGGGTTCATGACCCATGCCGTGGAGTTCCTACGCGACGGGTTGGCGGCCGGCGAGCGGGTTTGGTTCGTCGTCTCCGGTCCCGCCGAGCCGGTCCGGGACCAGTTGCTCGGTACCCGGGACTTCGCCGACGCACTGCTGACGGGTGCCGCCCAGGTCCGCTCCCTCGACGGCGCGTACGGCCGCACGGCGACGATCGATCCGGCGAGCCAGGTGGCGGCCTACCGCAGCGCCACCCGGGAGGCGGTGGCCGACGGATACACCGGCCTGCGGGTGGCCGCCGACGCCACTGAACTGGTCCGCACCCCCGCTCAGCGCGACGCGTTCGCCCGTTACGAGCATCGGGTGAACGAGATGATGCGCACCGAGGCGTTCCGGGCCATGTGCGCGTACGACCGCTCGCGGCTGGGCGAGTCGGCGGTCGCCGAGCTGGCCTGCCTGCACCCGGAACACAACCTCGGCCAGCTGCTGTTCCGGTTGTACGCCGTACCGCTGAGCCAGGGACAGACCGCTCTCGCCGGTGAGCTGGACCCGTCCAACCATGACCTGTTCCGCACCGCGCTGGACCGCGCGGATCTGCGACCCGTCGAGGACGAACTGGTGCTGGACGCCCACGGGCTCCGCTTCCTCGACCACCGGGCGCTCATCCACCTGAGCGAGTACGCCCGGGACCGGCACGCGACCGTCGTGCTGCGGGCCGCCCGCCCCGGGGTGGCCCGGCTCGCCGCCCTGCTGGACCTGCCCGACGTGCGGGTGGAGGTGGCTAGGTGAGGACCGGCGCGGCCGCCGGGCGCACCGGCTACTTCCATGAGGCTGTCTGTTACGGCTCCGACGAGGAACTGCTGGCCGTCGTGGTGCCGTTCCTGGTCGGCGGCGTCGAGGCGAGCGAGCCCACGTTCGTCGCGCTCGGCGAACGCACCGGCAACCTGGTCCGCGCCGCGTTGCCCGCCGACACGAAGGTCGAGTTCCTGTCCGGCGGTGACGTCTACGGCCGGCCCACCGCCGCCATCCGGATGTACCGCCAGCTCCTCGCCGACCTGGTCGCCGACGGCGCCACCCAGATCCGGATCATCGGCGAGGTGCCGCCGCTCGGTCTCGGCCCCACCTGGGACTGGTGGGCCCGGTACGAGTCGGCGATCAACCGCGCGTACGACGACTGGCCGTTGTGGAGCATGTGCGCGTACGACACCCGGACCACCGCACCCGGCGTGCTGGCCGACGTCGCCGCCACCCACCCGTGCTTCGCCACCCCCGACGGGCGGCACGTGCCGAGTGGCGACTACCTCGCCCCGGAGACGTTCCTCCGCCAGGTGCGCCCGATGCCACCCGACCCGATCCAGGCGGCCCCGCCTCTTGTCGATCTGCTCGGCCCGACGGCGGCGCAGGCTCGCGCGGCCGTGCACCAGGCCGGCCAGGGCGGGCTACCGGACGACGAGTTCGACGACTTCGTCGTCGCCGTCAGCGAAACCGTCACCAATGGGCTGCGGCACGGTCGTCCCCCGGTCCGGTTCCGGCTGTGGGTGGGCGCGGACCGGATCGTGGCCACCGTCAGCGATGCCGGTACCGGGCCGCAGGATCCGTACGCCGGGCTGCTGCCGTCGGTCAACGGGACGCCGGGCGGGTTGGGCCTGTGGATCACCCACCAGTCCTGCAACCACGTCACCTACCATCGCGACGCCGAGGGGTTCACCCTGCGACTCACCGGCGGCCGGCCGTTGGGCGCCTGAGCACAGCGGAACGCCGGGCCGGCGTGAGCCGACCCGGCGTCCGTGCCGCGTACCTGACTACTTGCGGAACGCGTCCTTGATCTTCTCGCCGGCCTGCTTGAGGTTGGCGCTCATCTGGTCGCCACGACCCTCGGCCTCCAGCTGCTCGTCGTCGGTGGCGCGACCCACGCCTTCCTTGATCTTGCCACCGGTGTTCTCGGCAGTGTTGTTGAACTTGTCCTCGACGCCCATGTCAGCCTCCCGGGGGTGCCTGTCGCTACGTACAGTCAGGTACCCAGCAGGACGGCAACCAACCGGAAATTCAGGAAACCGCGCGGAACCGGCGCAGCCGGAGGCTGTTGGCCACCACGAACACCGACGAGAACGCCATCGCCGCCCCCGCGATCATCGGGTTGAGCAGCCCGGCGGCGGCCAGCGGCAAAGCCGCCACGTTGTAGGCGAACGCCCAGAACAGGTTGCCCTTGATGGTGCCGAGGGTGTTGCGGGCCAGCCGGATGGCGTCCACCGCGGCCAGCAGGTCGTCCCGGACGAGAGTCAGGTCCGACGCCTCGATCGCGACGTCGGTGCCGGTGCCCATCGCCAGGCCGAGATCCGCCCGGGCCAGCGCGGCGGCGTCGTTGACCCCGTCGCCGACCATCGCCACCACCCGGCCCTCGCCCTGCAACCGGGCGACCACCTCGACCTTCTCCGTCGGCAGCACCTCCGCGATCACCTCGTCGACGCCCACCTCGGCGGCCACCGCCCGGGCGACCGTGACGTTGTCACCGGTGAGCAGCACGGGTTTCAGGCCGAGCGCCCGCAGCCGCCGTACCGCCTCCGGGCTGGTCGGCTTCACCTGGTCGGCGACGGCGAGCAGGCCCCGGGCCCGGCCGTCCCAGCCCACCAGCACCGCCGTACGCCCCGCCGCCTCCGCGTCGGTCGCCGCCCCGGCAAGGTCGTCCGGTACGACCAGACCCCGCTCGCGCAGCAGCCGGCCCCGGCCGAGCAGCACCTGACGGCCGTCCACGGTGCCGGAGACGCCCAGTCCGGCCACGTTGGTGAAGTCGGTGACCGGCGGCAGCGCGCCGACCTCGGCGGCCCCGGCCACCACCGCCCGGGCGACCGGGTGCTCCGAGCCGCTCTCCAGGGCGGCGGCCAACCGCAGCACCTCGTCGCGTCGCTCGCCGCCGGCGGGGGTCACCGCGAGCAGACTCATCCGGCCGGTGGTCACGGTGCCGGTCTTGTCGAGCACCACGGTGTCCACCCGCCGGGTGGACTCCAGCGCCGCTGGCCCCTTGATCAGTACGCCGAGCTGTGCGCCACGGCCGGTGCCGACCAGCAACGCGGTCGGTGTGGCCAGACCGAGGGCGCACGGACAGGCGATGATCAGCACTGCCACGGCGGCGGTGAACGCGGCGGCCGGTCCGGCACCGGCGCCCAGCCACCAGCCGAGTGTGCCGGCGGCCAGCGCGATCACGATCGGCACGAAGACCCCGGAGATGCGGTCGGCGAGCCGCTGGGCGGCGGCCTTGCCGCTCTGCGCCTGCTCGACCAGGCGGGCCATCTGGGCGAGCTGGGTGTCGGCACCGACCCGGGTCGCGGTGACCACCAGTCGCCCACCGGCGTTGACGCAGCCGCCGATCACCGCGTCACCCGTTGCCACCTCGACCGGTACCGACTCGCCGGTGACCAGGCTGGCGTCGACCGCCGAGGAACCCTCCTCCACCGTCCCGTCGGTGGCGATCTTCTCGCCGGGCCGCACCACGAAGCGGTCGCCCACCACGAGCTGGTCCACCGGTATCCGGGTCTGCACGCCGTCACGGAGCACGGACACGTCCCGGGCGCCCAGTTCCAGCAGCGCCCGCAGAGCCGCCCCGGCGGTTCGCTTCGCCCGCGCCTCGAAGTAACGGCCGGCGAGGATGAAGGTGGTCACCCCGGCGGCGGCCTCCAGATAGATGTTGCCGGAGCCGTCGGTGCGGCCGATGTCGAAACTGAACGGATGGGTCATTCCCGGGGTGCCGGCGGTGCCGAGGAACAGCGCCCACACCGACCAGCCCAGGGCGGCCAGCGTGCCCAGCGACACCAGGGTGTCCATGGTCGCGGCGCCGTGCCGCAGGTTGACCAGCGCGGCCCGGTGGAAGGGCAGCCCGCCGTAGACCACCACCGGGGCGGCCAGGGTCAGCGACAGCCACTGCCAGTAGGTGAACTGCCAGGCCGGCACCATGGCCAACACGATCACCGGGACGCTCAGCGCCACCGAGACCCACAACCGGGTACGCAGGGCGGGCAGCGGGTCCACCGGTTCGGCGGCTGCCGGCCCGGCCGGGGTGGGCGGTGGCGGCAGGCTGGCCTGGTAGCCGGTCTTCTCGACCGTGGCGACCAGGTCGTCCGGGGTGACCGGGTCGGCGTAGGAGACCGTCGCCTTCTCGGTGGCGTAGTTGACGGTGGCCTGCACGCCGTCCATCCGGTTGAGCTTCTTCTCGATCCGGGCGGCGCAGGACGCGCAGGTCATCCCGCCGATGGCCAGCTCGATCAGGTGCGGCGCGGCGGTCAGGGGTCGGCTCGTGCTCATGGTTGGTCCCGTCAGTCGTGCCCGTGCCCGGGGCTGCCGTGCCCGTCCTCGGGTCCGGGGGTCGCGAGCCCGTCGGTCGGCGCGGCGGCACCGCCCGGGTCACCGACCCGCACCGTGAACTCGGCGGTACGCACCACGCCTCGGTGCCGGAAGTCGAGGTAGAGCCGGTACGTGCCGGCCGAGGGGAACTCGGTGGCGAAGCTGACCTGCGGTCCGGGGGCGGTCCGCCCGTCGCCCGGGGCACCCTCGGGGTGTACGTGCAGGTAGGCGAGGTCGCCCCGGCGCAGCGCGACCAGGTGACCGTACGCGCCGAGGTACGGCTCCAGATCGGTCACCGGCGCGCCGTCGCGGTTGACGGTCAACGTCAGCGTGGTGGAGTGCCCGGGCCGTGGGGTGCCGGCCAGGGTGACCGTGTAACCGTCGACGGTGGCGCTGCTCGCCGGAGCGGGCAGCTCTCGCTCGGTCAGCGCGCCGGGGACGGTCACGTCGACGCCGAGCGTCATGGGGTCACCGCCGGTCGGGGTGAAGTCCGCGAAGGCCCGCCACACCCCCGGGGAGTCCAGCGGCGAGGCGATCCGCCAGGTGCCGTCGGCGGCCAGCTCCGGATGGACGTGCCGGAAGCCGGACAGGTCGCGGCGGGCCACGATGAGGTGCATCCGTTCGTCGTGGCTGACGTCGTATCCGGTCACGGGGCGGCCGTCGGGGCCGGTGATCCGGAACGCGAATTCACCCGGCGGCGCGTCGACCGGCACCAGGGAGTAGCCGCGGTCTGAGACGAGCAGGCCGCCGGGCAGCTGCCCGGCCTCCCCTTCACCGTGCCCGACCGGCCCCGCCGCTCGGCCGGTGTCGCCCTCGGCGCGGACGTCACCCCCGTGACCGGCGCCCGCACTGTCGTGGTCGGCGGCGAGCACGTTCACCGGGCCGGTCAGCTGCCCCACCCCGTACGCCGCGCCGAAGACCGCCGCCAGGCCGAGCACGAAACCGCTCAGCCTCGTCGCCGTGTTCATGCTCGACTCCTCGGTTTCCGCCTGCCGGCCGGCTCAGGCGCCGACCAGCTCGTATCCGGCCTCGTCCACCGCGGCACGCACCGCGTCACCGGAGAGCGGTTGGTCACTGGTGACGGTCACCTGACCGGTGGCCAGGTCCACCTGGACGTCGCTGACTCCCTCGATCGCACCGATCTCGGTGCTGACCGCGTTGACGCAGTGCCCGCAGGTCATGCCCTGCACCTGGTACGTCGTGCTGACCATGCGACTCTCCTCACCAGCTCGCCAGGGTGGCCGAGCACCACCCGATACCCGTAGGGGGTATCTACGACATCGACCGTACCATACCCCCTGGGGGTAGGCTATCCTTGTCGGCATGAGCACACCCGCGCCGATCCGTGGTTACACCGCCAGCAAGGACCAACTCCTGGCCCGGCTGCGCCGCGTGGAGGGCCAGGTGCGCGGCATCGAGAAGATGGTCGACGACGATCGCTACTGCATCGACGTGCTCACCCAGATCTCCGCCATCCAGGCCGCGCTGGACAAGGTCGCCCTCGGTCTGCTCGACGGGCACGCCCGGCACTGCATGCACGAAGGTGCCGCCGAGGGACGCGCCGACGAGATGGCGACCGAGATGATGGCCGCCGTGGGCCGGCTCATGAAGCGCGGCTGATCCGACCCGCCGACATACCCTCGCGAACGGCGTCGCGAGTTCGGGCTGGTTACCATTCGCACACGATGGCCAGCCGAAATCCGTGCCGCGCGGCCCGAGGTCGCCGGCGGGCACCCGCCCCTGCCGCCGTCGCGAACCCCTCCACAGCTCACGGTACGCAGCCGCCCCGCCACCTTCCGGCCATTCGGGCTGCCCTTCGACACGGTCGTCCGGCGGCACTGAACCGTCTCGCCCATCGACACGTACTCAGCCCTGAAATCGTTGGGAGACACTGAATGGGCGCCGACCACACCCGTTCCGCTCCGCCCACCCCGCCCCGGGTGCGGCGGATCCTCGTCGTGACGGTGGTCCCCCTCTTCCTCGCCACCCTGGTCGCCGCGATCGTGCTCTGGCCCCGGGACGCCCCGCGTCCCGAGGCCACCGACGACGCCCCCCGCTACCACGGCACGGTCACCCGGGTGGTGAGCGAGCCCTGCCCGCCCAACCCGGTGGTGCCCGAGGGCACCCCGACGACCGCGGCGGGCCCCTGCGGCACGGTCACCGTGCGAGTGCAGACCGGCCCGGACGCCGGACAGGACGTGCAGACGCCCATCCCGGCCGGGCCGGGGGCACCCCGCGTCGACGTCGGCGACGACATCATCCTGGTCTCGCTCGTCGACCCGGAGGATCCGTCGGTCAGCACCTACAACATCGCCGAACACCAGCGCGGCAAGCCGCTGGTGTGGCTGGCCGTGCTCTTCGCCGCCGCCATCGTCGCCTTCGGGCGGCTACGGGGCCTGGCGGCGCTGGGCGGCCTGGCGGCCAGCTTCGCGATCCTGCTGACCTTCGTGCTGCCCGGCATCAGCGCCGGCCAGCCGCCGCTCGCGGTCGCCATCGTCGGCGCCTCGTTGATCATGTTCGTGGTGCTGTACCTGACCCACGGCATCTCCGCGCAGACCTCGGTGGCCGTGCTCGGCACGCTCGCCAGTCTGGTCCTCACCGGGCTGCTCGGGCTGGCCGCCACCGGGGCCACCCACCTGACCGGATTCGGCAGCGAGGACGCCACCACCCTGTCCATGTTCCGGGGGGATGTCGACCTGCACGGCCTGCTGCTGGCCGGCATCATCATCGGCTCGCTGGGCGTGCTCGACGACGTCACGGTCACCCAGGCCGCCGCGGTCAACGAGCTACGCCACGCCAACCCGAACCTCTCCCGCCGGGAGCTGTACCGCGCGGCCACCCGGGTCGGCCGAGCCCACATCGCGTCGGTGGTGAACACCATCGTGCTGGCGTACGCCGGCGCCTCGCTGCCACTGCTGCTCCTGCTGACCGCGGACTCCCGCGCGTTGGGCCAGATCGTGACCAGCGAGTTCCTCACCACGGAGATCGTCCGGAGCGTGGTGGCCACGCTCGGGCTGATCGCCGCGGTGCCGCTGACCACGGCGCTGGCGGCGGTCGTCACCACCGCCGGACGCGGCGAGGCTGGTGCCCGCACTGGCGAACCCACCCCCCTGGTCCCCCGGCCGGCGACGGACCGGGCCGAGGCGCTCCGCGCCCTGAGCACCCCACCCACCCGAAACACGTCCCCCGCCACCCCCTCGGGGTGGCCCGACCCGGACAGGAGCACGGACACCACATGGTGACACTCCTCAACGTGACCGCCCCTGCCGATGCGGCTCGAAACCGTGTCGCTGGTCACTCAAAGCGATTACGAAATGACGCATCTAGTCGGGTTCGGGGCGTAGAAGCACAGATGGACTGTCGGGTAACCTCACTGCCGGTCACCGCCGAAGGCGCGCAGCGGCGCCTGCGGTGCCACCGCCCAATCGCCCTCAGGCGAGCCGGGGACCCAGGTAGGTGGGGTGAATCCGCGAAAGCGGTAGGGGCCACTTCCGTCCCGAACCCGTCAGCTAACCCGGTCGGCGGTCGATGGAAGGGAAAACAGTGACGGCACCCCTACGCCGCTGGTTGACACCCGTGGTGGCCGTGTTCGCCGCGTTCGCCGTGTTCGCCGGCCCGATGCCGGCCACGGCCGCACCGAACGACCCCAAACCGGCGGAGCACGACGACGACCCGCCGATGCTCAACGATCTGATCGAGGCGACCACCCGGGACTACTCAAAGGCCAAGGCCAAGCTGGAGAAGTCCAAGAAGCGCCAGCTCCAGCTGGCGGTCGAGGTCCGTGCCGCGCAGGCCGACCTGGACGCGCTCGCTCCGCAGGTCGCCGAGATCGCCACCCAGTCCTACCGGACCGGCCGGGTCGGCGCGATCGCCATGTTGTTGCAGAGCGGCGCACCGGACTCGTTCATCAACCGGGCCTCGGCACTCGACGAGCTGAACCTGGTGAACGACAAGAAGCTGGGCGAGGTCAACGCGATAAAGCTCCGCGCCGAGCAGGCCAAGCTCGCGCTCGACGCCGAGGTGCGCGAGCAGAAGAAGCTGACCAACGACATGGCGCGCAAGAAGAGCGAGGCGGAGAAGTCCCTCCGGCTGGTCGGCGGTGTCGGCCTGACCGGCGGACTGGTGGACGCCACCTCGCCGGTGGCCCGGATCGGGCCGAACCGGTCCTCGGACGGCGGGTGGAAGCCCGAGTCGTGCAGCCAGAACGACCCCACCACGTCGGGCTGCATCACGCCCCGGACGCTGCACATGTACAAGGAGGTCAAGCGGGCCGGGTTCAACCGGTTCGTCGGCTGCTTCCGACCGGGTGACAAGTTCGAGCACCCCAAGGGTCGGGCCTGTGACTGGTCGTTGCAGAACAGCGGCTTCAGCCCGTGGCACAACAACGACACCCGGATCTACGGCAACAACCTGGCGGCCTTCCTGGTCCGCAACGCCGACCGGCTGGGCGTCTACTACGTGATCTGGAACCGCCAGATCTGGTTCGCGGCGACGGAACGCTGGAGTTCCTACAGCGGCCCGTCCAACCACACGGACCACGTGCACGTGTCACTGCTCTGACCGCCCCACGCGACGCACCGAGGGCCGTCCCGCCAACCGAGGCGGGACGGCCCTCGTCGTTCCGGACGTCGTCGGTCGCGGATCAGGGCGCGGTCGCCATCAAGCCGGCCAGTTCGGCGGGTTCCGCGGCGACCGCCCGCACCTCGCCGGCGGCCAGCCGGTACGACATGCCGACCACCGCGCACCGCCCGGCAGCCACCTCCGCCGCGAGGGTCGCCGAGGAATCCAGCATCGTCTCGACGGTTCGCGCGATGTGGATGTCCACGATCTCGTCCAGCTCCTGCACCCCGGCGTCCTGCGCTCGGCGCAGGCTCGGCACCACCGCGTCGACCACGGCACCCAGATGCCCGGGGGGCGTGGTGTCGGTGGCCAGTGCCTCGCGGGCCGCCTGGACGGCGCCGCACGAGTCGTGACCCAGCACCACCACCAGCGGCGTACCCAGCACGGCCACCGCGTACTCCACGCTGCCCAGCACCTCCGGCCCGACGGTGTGCCCGGCGGTACGGACCACGAAGAGGTCACCCAGCCCGCGATCGAAGATGATCTCGGCGGCGAGCCGGGAGTCGGAACAGCCGACGATCACCGCGAAGGGATGCTGCTCGGCCGCGACGGCGGCCCGACGCCCGGCGTTCTGGTTGGGATGCCGCAGCGCGTCGGTGACGAATCGACGGTTGCCGGCGAGCAGTTCGGCGAGGGCCCGCTGCGGGGCACCGGGATGATCCGCGCTGAGCACCTCGCGGTCCGGACCGGGTTGCGTACCGGGCGTTCCGGGTCGACTCATCCAGCTGCACCTCATCTCTGGGAGGAATGCCTGGTCATCCCGGCCGGCGCTGGTCACGGGCTGCCATCACGGTCACACGCGGCATAACGCACGTCAAGCTATACGTGATATGTGTTTCATGCATCAGTCGACGCTTGCGCTCGGCCGGGCCGGTATCGGCGACGGCGCGAGCCGAGGTAGCCGAACGGCAGGTCATACGATGGCGGACATGGCGAGCACTGACGCACGGGAAAACGCGCGGAACTGGACGTTTCTCACGAACCACGCGCACGTCCTGCTCGCCATCGCCCGTAACCCCACCGCCCGGCTACGGGACGTCGCGACCGAGGTCGGCGTCACGGAGCGTGCCGCCCAGGCGATCGTCGCCGACCTGGAGGCCGGCGGCTACCTGCACCGCACCCGGGTGGGTCGGCGCAACGAGTACACCCTGAACCCCGCCGGACGGTTCCGGCACCCGGCGGAGGCCGACCACGAGGTCGGCGACCTGCTGGCCCTCTTCACCAAGGAACAGGTCACCGGCACCGCCGAGGGGTGAGTCGACGGACCTCCTGATCGGACGACGTGGCGCGCTTCACCCACCCCGGACGAACGCGGCGCTGCGATCCCGCCGAAGGCGGGATAGGTTGGGTCCGTGCCGTCTCCCGCGTTCGCCCGTCCACTGTGGCCGGCGACGCTGCGCGCACTGCGCGAGCTGACCCGACTGGCGCTGGCGTCGCTGGTGCTCGCCGTCGGTCTCGGCGGGGCCGTTGCGGCCGATCCGCCGGCCCGGTCCACCGCCGTGTCACCACCGACCGCCACCGTCGCCCTCGGCTCGCCGTCCACCGCGGTGCCGGCCGTCCGGCCCGCCGTCGAGCCCGCGCGGGCGGTCGACGCCGGCCCGGATTGGCGAGCGCCCGCCGCCACCGCGCCGGTCCGGCCCGAGGACACCGACGACACGTCGGCCGACGCCGCACCGACGGACAGCCACATCGCCTCGGCACGCGCCGTCCGCGCGGGCGAGCCGACCCGGCGTGGTCCGCCGACCGACTGACCGACGGCAGCCCGACCGGGAAGCCCGGTGACGCCGCCCGCGCCAGACGCCAGCGGCCGACCACACCGCCGGCATCCAACGGTGGCCCGGGGCATCCCCGGCGAGCTTGATCCGGCCGCCCCCGGCACGGCACCGACGCCGCCGTGCCCGGCCAGCCGCCACGACCCGCGTCCACCACAGTCGACGACTCATCCCGACCGCGAGGTGTTGATGATGCCTACCGCCCTGTCCTCCGTCCTGCTCGACGCGCCCCGGGCCGCGGCCATCTGGCTGGGCCTGCTCGGCCTGGTGACCCTCGCCGTCACCGGCCTGCTGCTACGACCCCGACTCTTCCGCTTCGACGCCGGCGTCCGCATCCGCGAGGCCGCTCTGCCGAGTGGGTCGGACCACGCCGAGCACCGACGTGACCAGGAGCGCTGGGCCGAGGAGGTCACGATCGCGGCGGACCGGGCCGACGCCACCGCCCGGCACCGGCGCGACGAGTGGCTCGCCGCACAGGACGAGGCCGAGCAGGCGTGGCGGTCGTACGAGGCAGCCGAGGCGGACGTACGCCGGCTCTCCCGCGCCGCCGGCATGCCGTTGCCGCAGACCGCCCGCACCCCCGCCGAGTACGCCGACCGGGAGCGCTGGCTGCACCGGGCCGCCCTGGACGCGTACTGGCGGCGGGAACTGTCGGTGGAGCAGCTCAGCGACGTCTTCGCGCATCGCGGCTGGGATCCCCGGTTGCACCCGGTGGAGCAGGAGTTGATGCTGCGCCGGGCGGTACGCGACCACCTCCTGGCCCGGCAGCGGGCGGCCCGGGAACGGGAGCAGGCCACCTGGCGGGCCGCGGAACTCGCCGCCGCGGCGGCCCGCAGCCTGCGCGAGGAAGCGGCCGCCGCCCTGGTGCCGGTGGTGGAGGAGCGCGAGTCGGTCCTGCCGCTGACCACACCCGGCGCCGCCGAGCAGACCCGGGAGATCCCGGCGGTCGTCGGCCGGGCACCGGTCGCCGCGTACTGAGTCGGGTCTCGCGAGCCGAACGCCCTCCGGGCCGGTCGTCGGCAACTAGTGTCGGAAGGACGTCGACCGGGTACCGACCACGCCGGACACTGAGGAGGGCCGACGTGGTCGCAAGCGATGACGGGAACCAGCCCGATAGGACGGCGGTGCGGGGCGCCGGACCACGCCAGACCTGGGCCGCCCTGCCCTGGCTGGTCCGATCCGCGGTGGTGTGGAGCGCCTGCCTGGTAGTGATCTCCGCCGGGCTCTACCTGCTGGCCCGGATCACGCTGCTGGTCACCCCGCTGGCCATCGCCGTGGCCGCGACCCTCTTCCTCGCCGCACTGCTCGATCCGGTGCAACTGGCGTTGCGTCGCCTGCGGCTGCCAGCCGCGCTCGCCGCCCTGCTCAGCGTCCTGCTCCTGCTCGGCATCCTGGGCGGCGTCGGCGCGCTGGTGTGGAGTCTGACCGCCGACCAGTTCAGCGAGTTGGGGGAGGAACTGCGTCAGGGGCTGGAGCGCACCCGGGACTTCGTCACCTCCACCCTGCCGGTCAGTGACCAACAGTTGGACAGCCTGCTCGCCCAGTTGCGCCAGGCGATCAGCCAGCAGCAGGTGGACCCGGTCGCCAGCGCCCGCACGGTGGCCGAGGTGGTCGGCTCGATCCTGCTCGCTCTGGTGCTGCTGTTCTTCCTGCTCAAGGACGGCCGGGAGATGTGGCGCTGGACGTTGCGCCGGGCCGCCGGGCCCAACCGGGACATCGCCGCCGAGGCGGGTCGCACCGGCTGGCACACCCTGGGCTCGTACAGCCGGGGCACCATGCTGATCGCGGCCATCGACGCCATCGGTATCGGCTTGGCGCTGGTACTGCTCAGGGTGCCGCTGGCGTTCCCGCTGGCGCTGATCACGTTCATCGGCGGGTTCGTGCCGATCGTCGGTGCCACCGTGGCTGGCGCGGTCGCGGTGCTGGTGGCCCTGGCCGCCAACGGGCCCACCACCGCCCTGCTCACCCTGGCCGCCGTGATCGCCGTCCAGCAGATCGAAGGCAACCTGCTGGAGCCGCTGGTGATGAAGCGCCAGGTACGGCTGCACCCGGTGGTGATCCTGGTCGCGGTGACCGCCGGCACCCTCATCGCCGGCATCGCGGGCGCCTTCGTCGCGGTTCCGATCGTTGCGGTCGCCTGGCGGGTCGTCGACAGCGTCCAGCGTCAACGGCAGGCTGCCGCGGACGGGTCCGATTCGGCGTCCGGCCCACCGGCGCCCGACCCGCCGCCATCGAAGAAGCCACCGGCCCGCCCGTCGACCGCCCCCTCGGGATCGTCGCCGGCCGGAGGCGATCCCGAACCCGCCTGAGGGTGTCTCAGGCGGAGGCGGGTTGCGGGTGCAGGTGGTCGTGGAACCAGTCGGCTGCCGCCTCGGCGACCTGGTCCAGCGTGCCCGGCTCCTCGAACAGGTGCGTCGCACCCGGAATCACGCGCAGCTCGGATCGGGACGTCAGTTGACCGAGCGCATGTTCGTTGAGCGTGATCACCTGCTCGTCGAGACCGCCGACAAGCAGCAGGGTGGCGGCGTGCACCTGGCCCAGCGCCGAGCCGGCCAGGTCGGGACGACCACCGCGGGACACCACCGCGCGTACCAGATCCGGTCGTCGCGCGGCGGCGACGAGCGCGGCGGCGGCTCCCGTGCTCGCGCCGAAGAGACCCACCAGGCTCGGCCCGAACGGCCGCTCGGTGGCCAGCCAGTCCACGATTCCGGCGAGACGGTCGGCCAGCAGGCCGATGTCGAAGCGCAGCTCGGCGGTGACCGCGTCCAGTTCGTCCTCGGCCGGAGTCAGTAGATCCACCAGGACGGTGCCGAGCCCCGCCTTGTTGAGCTGGTGCGCCACCGCCGCGTTGCGCGGACTGTGCCGGGAGCTGCCGCTGCCGTGCGCGAACAGCACCGCACCGGCCGGCTCCGCCGGCACCAGCAGGTCCGCCGGGAGCAGGACCCCACCCGCCGGGATCGTCGCCGCTTCGCCGCGCACGTCCATCTCGCCTCCCATCGGCTGTCTCGCCGACCCGGATACCCGGCCCGGCCGACAACACGCCCCGGGCGTCCGGCGAGTGGGTTTGCGCCGGAGGGCGCCGGGTAGCCGACGGTTGACCAGAGACGGACCGGCGTCACCGGCGCCGCCGACAGATCGCGAGGACCGTCATGGCGCATCACCAGCGCGAGCCCGTGCAGGCCGCCGCCGAACGTGACCGGCGGGAACAGGACGACCGGCACGGACGGGACTGGGCGGACGACGCGGCCCAGGCACGTTCGGCCGACGATCCCCGGGCGAGGTCGCCCCACGACGCCACCGGTCGCCCTTCCCAGGGCGAGCCCATCTGACGACGCGGCAGCGGGTCAGGCCGGGTTCTCCGGCAGCCGGAGCAGGGGTGCCCTACCGGGCGCCTGCTCCGGCGTCGGCAGGTCCGTACGCGGCGGTGGATTCGGTACGGTCACCGGCTCGTCGCAGGTGACGCGCACCTGGTTGCCGTGGTGACGCAGCTCGATCACCGCGTCCGGGGCGGCGTGGTGCAGGGCGTACGTCGTGTCGTGGCCGCGTACGTCGACCCGCAGCCGCATGCCGCACCACTGGAGCGAGAAGGACAGGGCGTTGAGCCGGCTGGACAGGCACGGCGCGAACGACAGCGTCCCGTCATGGTCCCGCAGGCCGCCGAATCCGGCGACCAGTGCGATCCAGGCACCCGCGAGTGAGGCCATGTGCACCCCGTCCCGGGTGTTCTCGTTCAGGTCGTGCAGGTCCATCAGCGCGGCCTCACGCAGGTAGCTGTGCGCCAGATCGGCGTAGCCGACCTCGGCCGCCAGCACCGCCTGGGTGCAGGCCGACAGTGACGAGTCGCGGACCGTACGGCGCTCGTAGTAGAGGAAGTTGCGCAGCTTCTCCTCGCTGGTGAAGGCGTCGCCCCGCCAGTGCATGGCCAACTCCAGGTCGGCCTGCTTGATCACCTGCTTGCGGTACAGGTCGAAGTACGGATAGTGCAACAACAACGGGTACTTGTCCGGTGGGGTCTGCTCGAAGTCCCACTCCTGCAACCGGGTGAAACCCTCCACCTGCTGGTGGACGCGCAGCTCCTCGTCGTACGGGATGTGCATGGCCGCGGCGGCGTCCCGCCACGCGGCGGCCTCCTCGTCGGTCACCCGGAGGTGGAACGCCTCGTCGCGGTACCGCGACGCCGCCTCGGCGGCGGTCAGCAGGTTCCGCTGGGCCATCAGGTTCGTGTAGATGTTGTCGTTCTTGACGGCGGTGTACTCGTCGGGACCGGTGACCCCGTCGACGTGGAAGTTGCCGGCGCGGTCGTGGTGCCCGAGCGAGCGCCACAGCCGCGCGGTCTCCACCAGCAGCTCCAGCCCGATCTCCCGCTCCAGCTGCCGATCGCCGGTCACCAGCACGTAGCGCCGCAGCGCGTCGGCGATGCCCGCCGCGATGTGGAACGCGGCGGTGCCCGCCGGCCAGTACCCCGACGACTCCGGCCCCTCGATGGTGCGCCACGGAAAGGCGGCACCGGCCAGATTGAGCGTGCGCGCCCGTTCCCGGGCCTGCTCCAGCGTGGAGAAACGCCAGTACAGCGCGTCCCGGACGGCGGCCGGGTGGGTGTATGTCAGCACCGGCAGGACGAACATCTCGGTGTCCCAGAAGGCGTGCCCGTCGTACCCCGGGCCGGTGAGCCCCTTGGCCGAGATGGGCCGGCGCTCCGCCCGTGCGCCTGCCTGGAGCACGTGGAACAGGCCGAACCGGACCGCCTGCTGCACCTCCGGATCCCCGTCCACCACGACGTCGGCGGCGTCCCAGAACTCGTCCAGGTACTCCCGCTGCTCACGAACCAGTCCGTCCCAGCCGTCCAGCTTCGCCGCGGCCAACGCGGCGCCGACCTGGTCGCGCAGCGCCGGCAGGGAACGCCGACTGGACCAACCGTAGGTCAGGTACTTGACCACCTGGAGCTTCTGCCCCGGCTCCAGTACGCAGGCCACGGTGGTGCGGACCCAGTCCTCGTAGCCTTCGGAGCCGACGGACGTCCGGGCCGGCGAGGCCACCTCGTGGTCCATCGCGGCGGCGACCCGCAGCCCGGAGACCTTGGTCTGGTGGATCAGCAGCCCACCGGCGGGAGTGGTCAGCTCCTCCTCCGCCTGCAACGGCGACTCGAGCACGGCGGCGACCCGCGGGTCGCGGCTCTGCGGCGGCAACGTCTCATTGGCCACCAGTTCCGACTGGATGATCAACCGCAGCGGCTCGTCGTCGGCCACCTCCACCTCGTAGCGGATCGCGGCCACCGAGCGCTGCCGGAAGGAGACCAGCCGGGTGGTGTTCACCCGGACCTCGCGTCCGGCCGGCGAACGCCAGTGCAGCGACCGGTGCAGGGTGCCGGCGCGCATGTCGAGGATCCGCTCGTGGGCGAGCACCTCGCCGTAGCGCACGTCGAGCGGCTCGTCGTCGACCATCAGTCGGATGAGCTTGCCGTTCGTGACGTTGACGATGGTCTGGCCGGACTCGGGGAAGCCGAACCCGGCCTCCGCGTACGGCAGGGGCCGCAACTCGTAGAACGAGTTGAGGTAGGTGCCGGGCAGCCCGTGCGGCTCACCCTCGTCCAGGTTTCCGCGCAGGCCGACGTGTCCGTTGGACAGCGCGAACACCGATTCGGACTGGGCGAGCACGTCCATGTCCAGCCGGGTCTCCCGGACGTGCCACGGTTCGACCGGGTACGCCCGTTCCCGGATCACTCGGGCCGCCCGGTGTCGAGCAGGTCGGCGAGGTCGTCGACCACCACGTCGGCACCGTGCGCGCGCAGCTCGTCGGCGTGGCCGGCCCGGTCCACGCCGATCACGTACCCGAAGCCGCCGGCCCGGCCGGCTTCGACGCCGGCCAACGCGTCCTCGACCACGGCTGCCTTCTCCGGCACCACGTCGAGCAGTTTCGCTCCGGCGAGGAAGGTGTCCGGGTACGGCTTGCCGCGTAGCCCCTCGGCTCGGGCGGTGATGCCGTCCACCCGGGCCTCCAACAGCGGCTCCAAGCCGGCGGCGGCGACCACCTCACGGCCGTTGGCGCTGGCCGTGACGACCGCCCGCCGCAGCCCCGCCGCGGCCACCGCCCTGAGGTACGCGACCGAGCCGGGATAGACGTCCACCCCGATCGTGCGGATCCGCTCCAGCACCATGGTGTTCTTCTGGTTGCCGAGGCCGTGCACGGTCTGGGCGCCCGGCGGGTCCTCCGGTGCGCCCTCGGGCAGGGTGATGCCGCGGGAGGCGAGGAAGGTCCGCACCCCGTCGAGACGCGGGCGACCATCGACGTACCGGTGATAGTCCGGCCCCGGATCGAACGGCCGGTACGGCTCACCGGTGGTGGCCGAGCGCCGGCGCAGGTAGTCGTCGAAGGTCTCGGTCCAGGCGGCATTGTGCACCCGGGCGGTCTGCGTGAGCACACCGTCGAGGTCGAACAGAACAGCGGTCACATGATCAGGCAGGCCGAGCATCGTATCAATCTATCCGCGGACGCGGACCGGCAAACACACTTCCGCTGATACCGGCGCGGCCCCGGGGTTGATCAGAGTCCGGCCGCGGAGTCGTACCGGCGGCGTAGATCGGCCATCTCGGACGGCTCCAGCGCCTCCTTCTCCGCCAGCTCCGCGTACTTGGCCGGGAACATCTGCCGCAGCCGGTCGATGAACCTGGTGTCCTCGGTCGCCTCGACCACCTGGATGTCCGCGGGTTCGGTGGACATGTCGATGATCACCGGGCCGGCCAGTTTGACCGCCCAGTCCCACGGGCGCCCCTGCTCGGCGACCCCGCAGAGGTGGAAGCCGTAGACCGTCCGCACGTCGGCGAGCACGGTGACCTCGGCCGGCTCGTAGCCGTAGACGTGCACTCCGCAGATCACCGCGGGCTTGGTCTCTTCCCCGTTCGCCACCTGCTGGATGTCGTGCCCGGCGTGGTTGTGCTGCTCCGGGTCCGCCTCCTCCAGCGTGGTACGCATCCAGTTCGTGATCTGCCCGTGCAGGTCCGGCGGCTCCGATTTCGACGTGGCCGAGTTGACCAGCACGACGGCACCTGTCGACACCACCAGCAGGATCGCCGCCGCCCACACGTAGCGGTGCCGGAACCACCTTGCGAAACTCTCCCGGGAAATCATGATCGTTTCTCACCTCGTCGCCGGTTCTGTGCGTTGCGGACCGCTGGGACGCCTCCGGCGCGTCGACGCTCGACCATCTCGGTCGACGCGAAGACAGCAGCCGGTGATACGACCGGTGGACCACCGTGCCCGGGTAGGTGTGACCGGTGAAGTTGGCCCAGGTGAGCGGCGCGCAGGCAGGTGCCCGAGCGATGCGCAACCGGCACTGGGTTGCTCCCGTGCTGGCCGTGCTCAGCGCGTTTGCCCCCGCGCTGCGGCGATATGAGTCATTCCAACACGCTTGGGCCCCATCCGGCAACATCGACGACCCTCGACGGTCTCGGCGCGGGCAGGCCCCAGCTTGCGGCATGTCGGGCAATCCTCGGGACAGCAGGGCCCGACATGCCGCATGTCGGGCCAGCTTGGGGGTCAGTTCGGGCGCAGGGTCCAGATGACGGTCATCTCCGAGGTCGGCTTGCCCTCCTCGGTGGCGATCTCCACGCGTACCGGAAACTCGGGTCGCTCGCCGGCCTCCAACTCCGCGACCACCTCGGCCGGCGCGCGGCCGAGCCGCGCCGTCGCCCGCACCGGGCCCAGGGCGAGCTTGCGGTACGCGATCTCCGCCCGCACCGCCAGCGGCGTGGCCCGGTCGAGCAGGTGACCGAAGGCGGCGAGCACCACCGCACCGGAGGCGGTCTCCCCGAGGGTGAACATGGCCCCGGCGTGCGGGCCACCGATGTGGTTGTGGGTGGCCGGCGAGTCGGGCAGCCGGACCACCGCCCGGACCGAACCCTCCGCCTCCGGGGCCACCTCGACGAATTCGAAGCCGAGCGTACGGGCGAAGGGCACCGCCTCGAGCATGCCGGCCGCCACCTGCCGCGAGTCGATAGTCATGCCGCCAAGCTACCCGCCAGTAACTTCGTCAGGCAAGGAGCGAACCGTGGCAGGGGTCAGCGCCAGCCGACGTCGATGCGGTCGCCGCGCTCGTCGAAGAAGTGCAGGGCGTCCATGCGTACCTGGACCGCGAGCGGGTGGCCGGCGGTGACGGCAGGGTACGGGGCGAGCCGGACCGCGAGTTCGGCCGGGCGGCGGTGGTGCCGGCCCGGGTCGTGCAGCACGCTGGTCCGGGTGCCGTTGGTCGCTGGTGTCGTCGACTCGCTGGCCCGGCCGGTGATCCGCTGCATCACCTGGCCGAACCGGCGCAGGCCGCGCTGGCCGGGCGGCGCGTCCGCGTCCCCCGGGGCGCCGATGTCGTCCACCATGATGGCGGTCGCGCCGATGTCGAGGAAGGCGAGCGACTCGTGGCCGTGGTGTTCCAGGTAGCGGATCCGACCCTGGAGCACGTCACCGGGGGTGTCCGGGGCGACCGGGGTGAGCGCCTCGGCTCGCATCCCGACCACGATCCGCTCGCCGTGGTAGTGCGCCACGGCCCGACTGCGGATGTCGTCCCAGGGCAGGTAGAGCGCCTGTTCCCCGAGCGTCAGGGTGACGTAACGATCGAGGTGGACGTAGACCGACGCCTCCAGCAGGTTCATCCGAGGGCTGCCCAGGAACGCGGCCACGTAGAGGGTCGCCGGCCGGCCGTACACCTGGGTCGGGGTGCCCACGTCCTGGAGCACACCCTTGCGCATGATGGCGACGCGGTCGGCCATGGTCAGCGCCTCGGCCTGGTCGTGCGTCACGTAGACGGTGGTGACCCCCAGCTCGCGGGTCAGCCCGGAGATCTCCGCCCGCAGCTCCGCGCGCAACCCGCTGTCCAGGTTGGACAGCGGCTCGTCCATCAGGAACAGCCCCGGCCGGCGGACGATCGCCCGGCCCATCGCGACCCGCTGCCGCTGGCCACCGGAGAGCTGGCTGGGACGTCGGGCCAGCACGTCACCGATGCCCAGTGCGCTGGCCACGTCGGTGACCCGCTCGCCGCGCGGGGTCGGCTCGACCCCGGCCAGCTTGAGCGGGAAGGCGATGTTGTCGTTGACGCTCATGTGCGGGTAGAGCGCGAAGTCCTGGAAGACCATGGCGATCTTCCGCTCCCGGGGCGGCAGGTCGTTGGCCAGTTCCCCGTTGAGCATCACCGCGCCGGAGGTCGGGTCCTCCAGGCCCGCGACCATCCGCAGCACCGTCGACTTCCCACAGCCGGACGGCCCGAGCAGCACCATGAACTCACCGTCCTTCACGTCCAGGTTGATGCTGTCGACCGCGACCGTGCCGTCGCGGAAAACCTTCGTGACGTCCTTGAGTGCGACGGTGGTCACCGTCTCCTCCCCACCTCGTCCACGGAATCCCGAATGACTGTGGCCAGGATCATGCGGATGGCACATCGGGTAAACGTGCCATGTTTGAATCGTGACAGACCTATTACGTTCCATCGATTAGCGGCGATTGTGCGGAACTTCCAACTCAGGCCGGGTTCTCCCCGAGGAACACCCGGCGCACCACCCGCTCGGCGGCGCGCCCGTCCTCCAGGGCGCAGAACCGCTCCCGGAAGCGGGCCCGGGCCCGCTCGGCGTCGGGTGCGCGCAGCGCACCCGAGCGGAACACGTCGAGCAGCTCGGTGAAGGTCCGGGCCACCGGTCCGGGCGGCTCGGCGACGATGTCCAGGTAGACGCCCCGGGTCAACCGGTAGGCGTCCCAGTCGGGCGCGTAGAGGACGATCGGCCGGTCCAGGACGGCGTAGTCGAACATCGCCGACGAGTAGTCGGTGACCAGCACGTCGGCGGCGAGGTACAGGTCCTCGACCCGGGGATGGGCACTGACGTCCAGGACGCGACCACGGGCCGCCGCAGGCGGTCGTTGCCGGTTCCGGTCCTGGAAGTAGTGACTGCGCATCAGCAGCAGGCCGGCGGGGCCGAGCGCGTCCAGGAAGCGCTCCGGGTCGAACGGCGGCCGGTACCGGGGCAGATGCTCCCGGTGGGTGGGCGCGTACAACACGACCTGCTCACCGAGGCCGGCGTCGAACTCCGCGCGCAGCCGCAGCACCTCCTCGGCGGTCGCGGTGACCAGCCGGTCGTTGCGCGGGTAGCCCACCTCCAGTGTGGTGTACCCGGCCGGATAGGCGCGTTCCCACATCTGGGTGGAGAAGCTGTTCGAGGTGACGCTGTAGTCCCACCGGTCCACCCGGCGCAGCAGGCCGGCGAAGTCCATCCCGCCCGCGCCCAGCGGATAGCGCTGCTGGTCCAGCCCCATCACCTTGACCGGGGTGCCGTGGTGGGTCTGCACGTGCACCGTGCCGGGTCGCTTGCGTACCGAGTCCGGGAAGTTGACGTTGTTTATCAGCCATCGGGCCCGCGCCAGCGTCCGGTGGTACGCGGGCGTGCCCGCGACCACGTACTCCACCCCCTCGGGCAGGGTGTGCACTCGGTCCCGCCGGACGATCCACACGCCGCGGACCTGCGGTGCCAGCCGGCGGGCCGCTTCGTAGATCGCGGCGGGATTGCAGGCGTAGCCGCGGTACCAGTAGGCGGCATAGACGGCCAGGTTGTCCTCGACCGGCCGGCGTCGCTCGGCCCGCTGGTACTGGCGCAGCGCCGCGTCGCGGGCCCGCCGCACGCCGAGCCGGGCTGGTGGCAGCACCCGTCGGCGGGTCCGGCCGGCCAGCCGGCGGGCGGCTTCCCCCGCTCGGCTCGCGGCTCGCAACGCGCTGAACGTACGCCACTGACCGGCCGCCACCAGCCGGTGCTTGAGCCCTTCGACCCCGCTCGGCACCCGGTGCCCGTCGAGCGGTCGGAACCGGGCGTGCTCGATGGCGACCCGGGCGAAGAAGGTCGGCCGCAGCTCCGGCCCGATCCGGTCGCCGTTGCCGAGCACCACCAGGTAGTGCCACATCATCCGCTCGAAGATCGCCGGCCGCAGCTGCTCGGCACCGAACCGGTCGAGTTCCCGGAACACCCGGTGCCACTGCTCGAACACGTCGAAGTGACGCTCGCCGCGGGTTCTCGTGATCGCCCCCGCCCGCCGCTGCCGGTAGTTCAGGCAGACCTGGTCCAGCACGCCGATCCGGTCGGCGGCCAGCAGCACCGGATAGCTGAACGAGACGTCCTCGTACCAGCCGGGTGCGAAGCGCAGCCCCACGTCGGCCAGGAACCGCCGGCGGACCAGCCGATTCCACGCGGTGTGCAGCAGGTTCACCGTCTCCGGCCGCTCGACCAGCCGGAACGTCACCGGCCCCGGCGGTACGGGGAAGACCTCGGCCATCGCGCTGCGGGTCACCGTGTCGTCCCAGTGCGCGCGTACGTGGTCGACCAGCAGCACGTCCGGCCGGGTCTGACGCAGTCGGGCGGCCACCTCGACCAGGCAGTCCGCCGCCAGCCAGTCGTCGCCGTCGACGAACCAGACGTATTCGCCGGTGGCCCGGTCCAGCCCGACGTTGCGCGCCGGTCCCAGCCCGACGTTGCGCTCCAGTCGTACGGCGGTCACCCGCTCGTCGCGTTCGGCGTACTCGGCGAGGATGTCACCGCTGCCGTCGGGCGAGCAGTCGTCGATCCCGATCACCTCGATGTCGGCGACCGGTTGGGCGAGGATCGAGTCCAGGCATTCCCGCAGGTAGCCCTGCACCCGATAGGCCGGGACGACGAAGCTGACAAGCGTCATCGTCCCGGCCCCTCCTCAGTGCGTCGCGCGACCTCCGGCACCCGCCGGCACCCGCGTGGCCCGGGCCGGCCGGACGAACCAGGCCAGCACCACGCTCGCCACGAAGAGCACCAGAAGGTAAGAACCGAGTGTAGTCAGACCAATACTCACGATTCCGGCGATCGTCGCCACTGCCAGCACCACCGATCGCCCCTCCCAGCCCAGGGTGGCCGCGTGCAGCGGCGGCGCCGGTTGCCGTTTCTCCAGCCGGGCGACCAGATCGTAGTGGTGCAGGGTGAGCACGAAGAGGTACCCGAAGATCAGCCAGAGGGGTGCTCCGCCGATCAGCCCGACCGCGATGGCGAACAGGAACTCGGCCGCCCGCAGCGCCGCCGGCACCAGCCAGTCCAGCGGCCCGTTGTGTGCCGCCCGCGCCCCGGCCGCGCCGACCAGCAGCACCACCAGCGCCACCGGCACCGCGACCGACGACACCGCCGGCAGGGCCGTCCACCGCCACCAGTCCGCCGAATCGATCTCCCCGGCCGCGTCGCCGGCCCCGAACAGGTCCACGGCCGGCGCCGGCAGGCGGAGCACCAGCCCGAGCAGGAGCAGGATCGCCGCGCCGAGCGCCGCCACCACCGCGAGCGCCAGCGGCCCCGGCCGCCGCAGCACCGGTAGCCGGGCGGCCAGCGGACCGTCGTCGCGGTGCAGGGTCGCGTCCAGCGTGTCCAGCACCGGCACCCACATCCAGCGGGCCCGCAGCGTACGCAGCCCACCGGTGTACGCGAACGCCAGCGCGCCCCAGGTCAGCACCGCCAACAGCGCGATCCGCTGGTCGAAGAGCGCCACCGCCAGCGAGATCAACGCCCACCGCTCCCCGATCGGGAAGACCACCGTGCGCTTGAGCCAGTACGACAACGAGCCGGTGTCCGCCTGCACCCGGGTCGACGCCGCGTTCAGCCGGTCGCCGATGCCACCGCCACCGCCACCGACGCTCTTCGGCCGGCGCGCCGCCTCGTCGTGCAGCACGCCGTACCACGCGTCGGTCAGGTGCCGCACGGTCTGCATGGTCATCGCGGCGATCGCGAGGGCCCAGCCGTACCGGAACCCGGCCTGGGTCGCGCCGAGGCCGAGCCCGGCGTAGACGAGGTACTCCTTCGCCCGGTCGGCCATGGTGTCCAGCCAGCCGCCCCAGGCGCTGAAGTTGCGGGTGTACCGCGCCAGCTGACCGTCCACGCAGTCCAGCACGAACCCGAGGTAGAGCAGCACCGCGCCGACCACCAGCAGCGGCCGGCCACCGGCGGCGAAGAGCGCCGCCGCGGCCACCGCGAAGGCCACCGACACCATGGTCACCGCCGTCGGGCTCAACCCCAACCGGGCACAGACCTTCGTGACGTACGGCGACCAGGTGCTGACGAAGTAGGTGGTGAAGAAGTCGTCCTTCTCCTTCACCGACAGCCGCAGCTCGGCCCGGTCCTCGTCGACGGCGGCCACCGCCGCCTCCGCCCGGCTCAGGCCGGCGGCCTCGTCGACCCGGTGCGCGACGAGCAGGCGTACCCGGTGCGCGAAGACCAGCGCACCCTGCCCGGTGAGGGCGGCGAAGAGCCGGTCCACGGCGGGCCCGGCCGGCGCGTCCGGCCGGTCGACCGGCCGGGCCGGTTCGAACAGGTCGACTGGGACGGCTCCGGCCGGTAGCCGACCGGCGGCAACCGCACGGGCGGCGGCCACCAGCGCGGGCACGTCCTCCCGGCCCACCCGGACCGCGCCGCCGAACGTGCCGGTGGCCGCGCCTCCCACCAACTGCTCGGCGCGGCCCGCCTCGACCACCTGACCGCGCTCCTCGCGCAGCACCGTCCGACCCTCGGTGGGCGGATCGGTGAGCACCAGCGCCACGGTCGGCCCGACCGGGCTGGTCAGCAGGTGCCGCAGGACGGCCGTGTGCGCGACCAGGTCGGCCCCGCTGACCACCACCGGGCCGTCGGCCGAGCCCGCCAGATCGGCCAGCTCGTCGAGGTCCGCGACCACCCGTACCTCGCTCGCGCCGGCCCGGCGCCACTGGCTGGCCAGCCGGTCACCAATCGTCTCGCCGGTACCGGTCGGCAGGCTCGCGGCCGGTGATGCGGCGGCGAGCACGATCGCGAGGGTCACCGGGGAACCGCGTCGTGGTACGCGGCCAGCGCCTCGGCGATCGTGCCGTCGACGCTCAGCCGGCCCGCGTCGAGGAAGAGCCCCCGACGGCAGAACCGGGTCAGATCCTTTTCGTTGTGTGACACCAGCACCAGAGTGCGCCCCTCCCCGAGCAGACGGTCGATGGTCGTGTAGCACTTCTTGCGGAACTCGGCGTCGCCGACCGCCGTCACCTCGTCCATCAGCAGGATCGGGTGCGGCAGGTGCGAGATGATCGCGAAACCGAGCCGCACCTTCATCCCGGACGAGTAGTGCCGCACCGAGGTGTCGATGGCGCGTTCCACCTGCTCACCGGCGAATGAGACGATCTCGTCGAAGTGCCGTTTCAGGTAGCCCGACGACAGCCCGTGCAGGCCGCCGACCAGGTACAGGTTCTCCCGCCCGGTCAGGTCGTTGGAGAAACCGGCGGAGAGTTCCAGCAACGGCGCGACGTCGCCCGAGACCCGGATCCGTCCCTCGTCGGGGATCAGCACCCCGGCGATCAGCCGGAGCAGGGTGCTCTTGCCGGTGCCGTTGCGGCCGATCACCCCGACGGTCTCCCCCGGCGTGATTGAGAAGGAGACGTCGCGCAGCGGCCAGAACCGGCCGTCGGAGGCACCCCGCGTACCCCGGTGGATGAACAGCTCCCGCAGTCGCAGCTGCCGGCGGCGGTTGCGGACGAACCGGATGCCGAGGCCCTCCGCCTCGATGATCGGCTCACCCATCAGAGTTCCTTGAGCACAGCGGGTTCGAGCCGGCGGAACGCCCACCAGCCGGCCACGAGCAGCAGCAGGCTGGTGCCGATGGTGGTGGCGAGCAACCGGGCACCCGGGAACTCGTCCGGGTACCACACCGCGTGGTGCAGCTGGAAGATGCCGACCAGAGGGTTGAGTTCGTAGCTCACCCGGAGCCAGCCCGGCAAGCCGGAGTCGCGGACCAGGCTCAGCGGGTAGATGATCGGCGTGGCGTAGAAGAGCACCCGGATGACCAGGCGCATGAACCGCTCCACGTCGCGCATCAGCACGTTGAACGCGGACAGCAGCAACGCCAGCCCGATCAGCAGGATCGCCTGCACCAGCACCGCGAGCGGCAGGGCGAGCAGCGACCAGCCCGGTTCGATCCGGCCCTGTACCGCGTACCAGATCGCGATGGCGACGAGGATCGGCAGGCCGGCGGCGTACTCTGCGAAGCGGCCGACCACCCGGCCGATCGGGAAGACCTGCCGCGGCACGTTCATCGTGGTGATCAGCCGGGCCTGGCCGGTGAGCGCGTGGGTGGCCTCACTCAACGCCGAGCTGGTCCACATCCAGGCGAAGATCCCGGTGATCAGGAACAGCGGGTACGACCCGGCGGCCTCGCCGAGATGCCGGTTGGTGTCGCGGGAGTAGAGCACGCCGAAGACGAACCAGTAGATCGCGCCCATGCCCAGCGGCTCGATCAACGACCAGAGGTAGCCCAGCACCGACTGCTGGTACTTCACCGCGAGGTCGCGCCGGACCAGGATGCGCAGCGAGCCGCGGTGCGACCACAACGCCCCGACGCCAGAGGTCACCGCCGCCTCCCGCCTGCTGAACGGACGACAGGTTAGCAGCCGGTGAACGCCGCCCGACGAGCACTCAGCACTCGATCACGTTGACGGCCAGGCCACCGCGCGCCGTCTCCTTGTACTTGATTTTCATGTCGGCACCGGTCTCCCGCATGGTCTTGATGACCTTGTCGAGTGAGACGGCGTGCACGCCGTCCCCGCGCAGCGCGAGCCGGGCGGCGGTGATCGCCTTGATGCTAGCCACCGCGTTGCGCTCGATGCACGGGATCTGCACCAGGCCACCGACCGGGTCGCAGGTCAGGCCCAGGTTGTGCTCCATGCCGATCTCGGCGGCGTTCTCCACCTGGGCCGGCGTGCCGCCGAGCGCCTCGGCCAGGCCGGCGGCGGCCATCGAGCAGGCCGAACCGACCTCGCCCTGGCAACCCACCTCCGCGCCGGAGATCGACGCGTTCTCCTTGAACAGCACCCCGATGGCACCGGCCGCCAGCAGGAACCGCACCACCCCCTCGTCGGAGGCACCCGGCGCGAACCGCGTGTAGTAGTGCAGCACCGCCGGGATGATCCCGGCCGCCCCGTTGGTCGGCGCGGTCACCACCCGACCACCGGCCGCGTTCTCCTCGTTGACCGCCAACGCGAACAGCGTCACCCAGTCCATCACGTGCAACGGGTCCGCACCGGCGCCGGCTACCGGGCCGGCGAGCACCCCACCGGTCAGCGGCGCGGCGGCGGGCGCCTCGGCGGTCGGGGCGGTGGCGTCGGCCTCCAGGCTGCGCCGGAGTTCGGCGGCGCGGCGGCGCACCTTCAGGCCACCGGGCAGGGTGCCGTCCCGGGTGCAGCCGCGCTCGACGCACTCCCGCATCACCCGCCAGATGTCCAGCAACCCGGCCCGGACGTCCGCCTCGGCCCGCCGGGACAACTCGTTGGCGAGCATGATCTCGCTGATGGACAGCCCGGTCGCGGCGGTCACGTCGAGCAGCTCCGCGCCGGTGAGGAACGGGTACCGGACCGGCGTGCTGTCCGGCTTGATCCGGTCCGCCCCGGCCGCCGCCTCGTCCACCACGAACCCGCCACCCACCGAGTAGTAGGTACGCGTCCGCACCTCGGCGCCGCCCGCGTCGTACGCCGAGAAGATCATCCCGTTCGGGTGGTACGGCAACGACCGGCGACGGTGCAGCGTCAGGTCCCGTTCCGGGTCAAAGTCGATCTCGTGCGTACCCAGCAGGGGCAGCCGGTGCTCCGCCCGGATCCGGCCGACCCGCCCCTCGACGCTGTCCGTGTCGACCGTCTCGGGCGCCTCGCCAGCCAGGCCGAGCAGCACCGCCCGGTCGCTGCCGTGCCCGTGCCCGGTGGCGCCGAGGGAACCGAACAACTCGGCCCGTACCCGGGCGGTGTCGGTGAGCAGACCGTCGGCCTTGAGTCCGGCGACGAAGGTACGCGCCGCCCGCATCGGCCCCACCGTGTGCGAGCTGGACGGCCCGATACCCACACTGAACAGGTCGAACACGCTGATCATTACTGTGCCTTCTCGCCGTCGCCGGGGTTACCGGTCAGCGGCCGGTCGTGGTCGGCCCCGTGCTGCGGGAGCCGACCCGGTCGTGGCCGGTCTCCGGTGCGGTCCGGCCCTGGAGACGCCCGGGTGGGGGCGCCCGACCAGCGAGCCTACTACCCGGTCCGCGACCATGACCGACCTGCGCGCTGTCGAGCTGACGGCGCAGACGAATCACCCCCCGTGACGACGCGGACGGTTCGACGCGACAGCGTCCGCCGGAGTGAATCTGCTCCACCCTCGGCGTCGCAGCCACCCCTGATCCCGACGGGAGGCGTCGCGTGGATCCCACGCGGGTAAGCACCTACGGGTCAGCGGGGTGGCCTTCCTCCTCCCGACCGAGGGCAGGGCGGCCATCCGTCCCTAGCGTTGACTTCAGCAGCGGCGGAACGCCGCAGAGGGGAAGTGACAAGAAATGAGCCGCAAACTCGTCCGGCCCCGCCAGGGGCGCATGCTCGCTGGCGTCTGCGCCGGCCTGGCCCGCCGGTTCGGCACCTCGGCCGGGATGATCAGGCTGCTGTTCCTGCTGTCGCTACTGCTGCCGGGCACCCAGGTGATCGTCTACCTGGCGCTCTGGATCATCATGCCCAACGAGGACCGCCACCTGGCCACCAGCCACTGACCCCCACCCACACACCCCCGCCCACCCACACCCCACCCCCGTGCCGTCGCGCCGTCATCGAGAGCGCAACTTCAGGGTTGTTGCTGTATCCGGCGCGCGGCAGGCGACAACAACCATGAAGTTGCTGCCGCCTGGCGGCGCACGGCGGGGTGGGGGTGGTCAGGGGGCGATGTAGGTGACGGTGACCTGTTCGAAGCCGAGCGAGCGGAGCAGCCCCTCCAGCATCTTGCGGGTGTTCTCCTCGGCGCGGGCGTTCAGGCCGCTGTCCCGGGCCGCCGCGGTGATCCGGTCCTCGGCCAGCCGGTAGACCTCCTGCTGCCGGTTCGGGTCACCGCCGATCAGGTCACCGACGCGGTTGAGCAGGCCGCGCTCCTCCGCGAAGACGTAGCTCTTCTCCAGATCGAGGTTGGTCTCGGCGAGTTGCGGTGCCGGCAGCTTGATCTCGACCGACTTGCCGTCGGCCGACTGCACGATCGCCCCCTCGGTGAGGGTGGTGAAGTCGACGTACGCCTCGACGCTGCCCGACCCGACGAACAAGGTCCGCTGGTTGAGCAGCCAGTCCGGCACGTTACGCCGGTCGTTCTGCAGGTCGACCACGACCTGGAAGTTGCCCTCGGCGGCCACGTAGCGGCTGAGGTCCTGCATCGACTCCAGCAGCGCGGGCTGGGTGCGGTCGGTCTGCTCCTTGGCGAACGGGTTGCGGAACTCGGGCAGGATCCCGGTGGTCTGCACGCCGAGCAGCACCACCACCGCGAGCGCCGCGGCGCCGAGCACCCAGAGCAGGGCGCGGACCGCTCCGCCGCCCGAGCGGGGAGCCGGCGGTGGTGTGTCCGCGTCGTCCGTGAGCACATCGCCCGACCGGTGGTCGGTAAACCTGCTGGTGGGCTCGTTGATGTCGCCGTCGCGTGCCATCGCCCTCACCGTCCTCGTCAGACGCCGTCTCTGGTGATGACGGTAAGCCCAACCTACGACAGCCGCTCGCCGAGCCCGTCAGATGAACCGGGCCAGGTTCAGGCGAACGCCGACACGCCGGTGAGCCGCTGCCCGATGACCAGCTGATGGATCTCCGAGGTGCCCTCGTAGGTCAGCACGCTCTCCAGGTTGTTGGCGTGCCGCAGCACCGGATAGTCCCCGGAGACCCCGTTGGCGCCGAGAATGGTCCGGCACTGCCGGGCGATCGCCAGCGCCTCCCGTACGTTGTTCAGCTTGCCGACGCTCACCTGCTCCGGGCGCAGTTTTCCGCCGTCGGCCAGCCGGCCGAGCTGAAGCGCCAGCAGGTAGCCCTTGTTCCACTCGACCGCCATGTCGGCGAGCTTCGCCTGGGTCAGCTGGAAACCGGCCAGCGGCCGACCGAACTGGGTACGGGTCGTCGCGTACGTCAGGGCGGTCTCCAGGCAGTCGCGGGCCGCGCCGAGCGCGCCCCACACGATGCCGTGCCGGGCCTCCGTGAGGCAGCTCAGCGGCGCTTTCAGTCCGGTCGCGTCGGGTAACCGCGCGTCCGCCGGCAGCCGCACGCCATCGAGGGAGATCTCCCCGGTCGACGAGGCGCGCAGCGACATCTTCCGGGTGATCTCCCGCGCCGTCACTCCCGGGGTGTCCATCGGTACGACGAAACCCCGCACGCCGGCATCGGTGCGTGCCCAGATCACCGCCACGTCGGCGATCGGCGCGTTGGTGATCCACATCTTGCTGCCGTCGAGCACCCAGTCGTCGCCGTCGCGGCGTGCCCGGGTGGCCATCGAGGCCGGGTCGGAGCCGTGATCGGGCTCGGTCAGCCCGAACGAGCCAATCGCCTCGCCGGCCGCCATCGCCGGCAGCCAGCGCTGCTTCTGCTCCTCGCTGCCGTAGCGCCAGATCGCGTACATGGCCAGCGAACCCTGCACCGAGACCAGCGACCGGACACCCGAGTCACCGGCCTCCAGTTCCAGACAGGCCAACCCGTACGCGACGGCCGTCGAGCCGGCGCAGCCGTACCCGGTCAGGTGCATGCCGAGCAGGCCGAGCTTGCCGAACTCGCGGGCCAGTTCGCGGGCCGGCACCTGGCCGGCCTCGTACCAGCCGGCGACGTGCGGACGGACCAGATCGTCGACCACCCGGCGCACGACGGCGCGGATCTGTCGCTCCTCCTCGGTCAGCGACCCATCCAGGTCGAGCAGGTCGACGGGGGTCACTCGACCGCCTCGGCGAGCACGAACACCCGGGCGTGGATCTGGTTGCGCTGCTGCAGCGCGGCACGCAGTGCCCGGTGCAGGCCGTCCTCCAGGTAGAGACCGCCGTTCCACTGCACGACGTGCGGAAACAGGTCACCGTAGAAGGTGGAGTCCTCGGCGAGGAGCTTGTCCAACGCCAGCTCGCGCTTGGTGGTGATGAGCTGGTCCAGGCGCAGTGGGCGGGGCGGAATCTCCGCCCACTGCTTGAGGGTCAGGTTGTGTTCCGGATAGGGACGCCCGTCCCGGACCGCTCTGAAGATCACGACGGACGCTCCCCTCCCCCGGCCGGGCCGGTACCGCGACACCGGGCCGGGTCGCGGTACGGCGCCGCGACCTGCGGCGCCGATGACCGTGCCAGCGTAGCCGGACCCCGCACCCCACGTTCTGTTCCCTGATGCCAGTTTCGCGACCGGTCGTCCGGTTCTCAACCGGACGAAACCACCGCTTCGGGTCAGCTCCACCGCCCCCGTCGGACGACCTCGTCCACCGGACGGCGTCCCCGACGCAGCGACGGTGACCGGTGGTCGGCCGCCCGATAACCGACAGTGAGGGCACCGATCGGGTGGTACGCCTCCGGCACACCGAACGCCTCCCGGTAGGACTCCAGTCGCTGCGGTGGGATGCCGAAGAAACAGGAACCCAGCCCCTCGTCCACGGCGGTGAGCATCATCAGCAGTGCGGCGAAGCCGGTGTCGACGAACCAGTAGGGCACCGGCCAACGATCAGTCGACCGGTCCGCCCAGCCCTTGTCGGGTTCCGCGTACCGCTCCAGGTAGACCGAGCGGTTGGCGTGCGGCACCACGATCAGCGGGGCCCGGCGCATCCCGGTCAGCCAGCGCTGCATCCCACCGCCCTCCGGGGTGCTGGCCGTCCAGAACCGCTCCCGGTCCTCCGGCGACTCCAGCACCAGGAAGCCCCAGCCCTGCGAGAACCCGGCCGACGGGGCGCGCACCGCGTGCTCCAGCAGCCGTTCCAGCACCTCCGGCGGGACCGGCCGGTCCGGGTCGTAGTTGCGCACCATCCGGCGTCGCCGGACCACCTCCGCGAACTCCACGCCGCACTCCTCACTTGCCCGCCCGGTCGACGACCGGACGTCAGACGCCGGGCCGGATGCCCCAGCTGCCGCGCCAGGTGTCGCCCGGTGCCAGGGTGATGAGATCCCGGCCCGACCGGAACGCGTCCGGCGGGCAGGTCATCGGCTCCACCGCCACTGACCGGCGGAACCGCTCGCCGGTCAGGGTGTCACCGGTGAAGACCTGCCACCAGCCGAACTGGTCGTCGGCCCAGATCCGCAGCCCGACCTCGGGGTCCGGCCCGGTCAGCGTCACCGAGGAGCCACCGTCGTCGTCCCGGTTCACCTGCCCGAAGGCGAGGTCCAGGACCGCGTCACCGATGCGCCGCGGCTCGGTGTAGTCGTACTCGGTGCCGGCCACCACGGCCGCGCCGACCGGCAGCAGCCGACCGTCCAGCAGCAGCCGGGTCCGACCGGGTACGCGCAGGGCGATGTCCTCCACGGACACCCCCGGCAGTCGCAGGTAGGGGTGCACCGAGAAACCGAAGGGCACCGCCTCGGTGCCGACGTTCGTGACCTCGTGCTCGGCGCGCAGCCCGTCGGCGCCCACGCTCCACCTGGTACGCAGCCGCAGCGGCCACGGATACCCGGGCTGCGGCAGCAGGTCGTAGCCGACCGTGACCTCGTCGGGTTTCTGCTCGATCAGGTGCCACGACGCCCAGTTCACCAGGCCGTGGATGGCGTTGTGCCGCTCCGGCTCGGTCAGGTTCAGCTGCCGGGACTGCCCGCCGAAGGTGTAGACGCCGTCGCGGATCCGGTTCGGCCAGGGTGCGAGCACCTGCCCCGCCGAGCCCGGGCACACCTCGTCGGTGGCGTACCCGTCGAGGTGCTCGACCCCGTCCTGGCGGTAGGCGCGGAGCCCGCCGCCCACCTCGACGATGACCGCCTCGTGACCGGCGGCCGAGATGCTCCACTGGGCTCCCGACAGGGGAAGCGGATCGCGGCTGTCCATGTCGCCAGACCCTAGCCGCCGGCGCCGTTGTCCGCTCGCCGCGGTCGGCGGCCGGCGTCGGGCTCGTGCCCGCCGTCCCCGGTCGGCGGCCGGTAGCGGGTCAGCGCCGGGAATGCCACGGCGAGCAGCACCGCGAGCACCGCCGCCGTGACCCCGCCGCCGACCCAGGCCACCCCACCGCCGAACCCGGCCGCCATCGCACCGGCCCGCAGGTCACCCAGGCGCGGACCACCGGCCACCACCACGGTGTTGACGCCCTGGAGTCGGCCGCGCATCCGGTCCGGCGCGTAGACCAGCAGCATCGACTGCCGTACCACCGAGCTGACCAGGTCGGCGGCGCCAGCCAGGATCAACAGCACGACCACCAGCCAGAGTTGACCGGCCAGTCCGGCCAACGCCACCGCGACGCCCCAGCCGACCACGGCCAGCACCAGCACCAGACCCTGCCGGCGGACCTGGCCGATCCAACCCGACACCAGGCCGGCGAGCAGCGAGCCGATCGCGATGGAGCTGTAGAGCCAGCCCACCGCCGCGCCACCACCGAACCGTTCGGTCGCCACCTCGGGAAACAGCGCCCGAGGGAAGGCGAACACCATCGCGATCAGGTCGATGGCGAAGGAGAGCAGCAGCACCGGACTGGCGGCCAGGTACCGGACGCCGTCGACGATGCTGCGCAGCCCCGCCTGCCGGGGCCCGCCGTCCGGGTCGGGTTCCGGCGGCATGGCCGGCAGCCGCAGAGCCGCCCAGACCAGGGCGGCGAGCAGCGTCGCGTCCACCGCGTACGCGACCGGCAGCGCCACCCCGAGATCCCAGATCGCCAGGATCAGGCCGGCGGCCAGCGGTCCGAGGACCGCGGTCGCCATCGCGGTGGTGAAGTTCAACGTGGTGGCCGCCGGCACCAGTTCGGCCGGCACCAGCCGGGCCACCAGCGCACCACGGGCTGGCCCGGAGATCGCAAACGCCACCGAACTCAGCGCCACCAGAGCGAGCAGCAGGATCGGGCTGCCGATGTCGAGCAGCGCCTGGGCCAGCAGCCCCAGCACCGCCACCCAGAGCAGGACGGAGCCGCCCAACAGCACCCGCCGCCGGTCGATGGCGTCGGCGACCGCGCCACCCCAGAGCCCGAAGACCAGCAGCGGTACGAAGGCGGCGATGCCGAGCAGACCGACCCAGAGGGAATCCTGGGTCAGCGCGTACATCTCCACCGGCACCGCGACGGCGGTGAACTGGAAACCGAACATCGCGATGGCGTTGCCGAGCCAGAGCCGCCGGTACGCCGGCACCCGCAGCGGGCGTAGGTCGATCGCCCAGCGGCGCTGCTCACGCGGCCGGTCGGTGCTGCTGACCGTCACGGTGCCAGCCGCTCCACGACCCAGCCCGCCTCGGTACGCCGGAACCGCAGCCGGTCGTGCAGCCGGCTGGCCCGGCCCTGCCAGAACTCCACCGAGTCCGGGCGCACCCGCAGCCCGCCCCAGTGCGGCGGCGCGGGGATCGGGTCCACCTCGGCGAAGCGCTCCGCCGCCGCCAGGTACGCGTCGTCAAGAGCGGCCCGGTCCGGCAGCACCGACGACTGGGCGCTGGCCCAGGCGCCGAGCTGCGAACCACGCGGCCGGCTGGCGAAGTACGCCTCCGTCTCGGCCCGGTCGAGTCGTTCCACCGGACCGGCGACGATCACCTGCCGCTGCATCGGAAACCAGGGAAAGAGCAGGCTGGCATACGGGTTGGCGGCCACCTCGGCGCCCTTGCGGGAACCGTAGTTGGTGAACAGCACGAAACCCGCCGGGTCGTACCCCTTGAGCAGCACCGTCCGGGCGCTCGGCCGCCCGGCGGCGTCGGCGGTGCCGAACACCATGGCGTTCGGCTCCGGCAGTTCGGCGGCGACCGCGTCGGCGAACCACCTGTCGAACTGGGCGTGCCAGTCAGCGGCCAGTCCGCTCTCCGTCAGGCCGGACTCGGCGGCGTACTCGTGCCGCATCCCGGCCGGCACCGGTGTGTCCCCCATCACGCTCCCGCTCCTCCCCCGTGGGACCGGTACGCACCCGGCGACCAGCCCGTCCGGCCCAGTCTTGTCGATGCCGGATGGGGCCCGGCAAGCGGGATGTCGCCAGCAGCACATTGACAGCGTCTCGCGCACCCGGCCCCCAGCAGGCAAGATGTCACGAACACATCCCTGAGGGTCGCCTAAGGCGCTCACCCGGCCGGGGCCGGGGCACCGAGCCCGGGCGGGCGCACCGACCACACACCAGGAGTAGTGAGATGGCCGATTTCAAACCCGGACTTGAGGGCGTCGTGGCCTTCGAAACCGAGATCGCCGAGCCCGACCGCGAGGGCGGTGCGCTGCGCTATCGCGGGGTCGACATCGAGGACCTGATCGGCCAGGTCTCCTTCGGCAACGTCTGGGCGCTGCTCGTCGACGGTCGCTTCGGCCCGGGCCTGCCGCCGGCCGAGCCGTTCCCGGTGCCGGTGCACTCCGGCGACATCCGGGTCGACGTGCAGTCCGCCGTCGCCATGCTCGCTCCCTACTGGGGTTTGCAGCAGCTGCTGGACATCTCCGACGAGCAGGCCCGCGAGGACCTCGCCCGGGTTTCGGTCACCGCACTCTCCTTCGTCGCCCAGTCGGCTCGCGGCCTCGGCCTGCCCGCGGTCCCGCAGAAGGAGATCGACAAGGCGGAGACGGTCGTCGAGCGCTTCATGAAGCGGTGGCGCGGGGAGCCCGACCCTCGACACGTCAAGGCCGTCGACGCGTACTTCATCTCGGCCGCCGAGCACGGCCTGAACGCCTCCACCTTCACCGCCCGGATCGTCGCCTCCACCGGGGCCGACGCCGCCGCCTGCATCTCCTCGGGCATCGGCGCGCTCTCCGGCCCGTTGCACGGCGGCGCGCCGTCGCGGGTGCTGACCATGCTGGAGGCGGTCGAGCGCAGCGGCGACGCGGAGGGCTACGTCAAGGGGGTGCTCGACCGGGGTGAACGGCTGATGGGCTTCGGCCACCGGGTCTACCGGGCCGAGGATCCACGCGCCCGGGTGCTCCGCCGCACCGCCCGGGAGCTGGGTGCCCCGCGCTTCGAGGTCGCCGAGGCCCTGGAGAAGGCGGCCCTCGCCGAGTTGCAGGCCCGCCGGCCGGACCGGGTGCTCGCCACGAACGTCGAGTTCTGGTCCGCCGTGGTGCTCGACTTCGCCGAGGTACCGGCGCACATGTTCACCTCCATGTTCACCTGTGCCCGGATGGGCGGTTGGAGTGCGCACATCCTGGAGCAGAAGAAGCTCCAGCGGCTGGTCCGTCCCTCGGCCCGCTACGTCGGCCCCGGCACCCGCAAGCCGCACGAGGTCGACGGCTGGGACGCCGTCCCGCACGACGTCTGATCTGCCGCGACAGGGCCCCTCCGCCGGATGGTGGAGGGGCCCTTTTCCGACTCGCTCAGGCAGCAGGCCAGGTCAGGTGGCTGTGGCGGACGCCTCATGGTTCAGGATGGGACCAGCGCCCGGACCGGCGGCGACGGGTGCGAGGATGAAGTCCGGCAGCGCTGCCGGACGGGCTCCGACCCGGCAACGCCGTGCGACCGTGCACGCGTCCGCCGTCGGTCCACGCCCATTCTGCTCACCCGGGCCCCGACCCATGCGGAAGGATCTTGAACACCGTGGCTGACGCACCGACCATCCGGATTCCCGACGAGATCAAGCCCGCCGACGGCCGATTCGGCTGCGGGCCGTCCAAGGTCCGTCCGGCGGCGGTCTCCGCGCTCGCCGAGGTGACCACCAGCTACCTGGGCACCTCGCACCGGCAGAAGACCGTCCGCGACCAGGTGGCCCGGTTGCGCTCCGGCATCGCCCAGTTCTTCTCCCTCCCCGAGGGCTACGAGGTGATCATCGGCAACGGTGGCACCACCGCCTTCTGGGAGGTCGCCGCGTTCGGCCTTATCCGCGACCGCGCGCAGTTCGCCAGCTTCGGCGAGTTCGGCGCGAAGTTCGCCAAGGCCGTCAAGGACGCGCCGTTCCTCGGTGAGCCCACGGTCCGCAAGTCGGACGCGGGCAGCGCCCCGGCCCTGGTCGCCGAGGCGGGCGTGGACGTCTACGCCACCCCGCACAACGAGACCTCCACCGGCGTGGCGGTGCCGATCGGCCGGGTGGCCGGCGCGGACCCCGGCTCCCTGCTGCTGGTCGACGCCACCTCCGGTGCCGGTGGGCTGGAGGTCAACGTGGGCGAGACCGACGTGTACTACTTCGCCCCGCAGAAGTGCTTCGGCTCCGACGGCGGGCTCTGGCTGGCCCTGATGTCACCGGCCGCGCTTGAGCGGGCCGCCGAGGTCAAGGCCTCGGGGCGGTACATTCCGGCCTTCCTCGACCTGGTCACCGCGATCGACAACTCGCGGCTGGAGCAGACCTACAACACTCCGGCGCTGGCGACCATCTTCCTGGCCGCGGAGCAGACCGACTGGATGAACTCCCAGGGCGGTCTGGCCTGGGCGGCCAAGCGCACCGCCGAGAGCGCCGCGATCGTGTACGGCTGGGCCGAGCGCTCGTCCGTCGCCACGCCGTTCGTCACCGACCCGGCACTGCGTTCCAACGTGGTCGCCACCATCGACTTCGCCGACGGGGTGGATGCCGGTGCGATCGCCAAGGCGCTGCGCGCCAACGGCATCGTCGACACCGAGCCGTACCGCAAGCTGGGCCGCAACCAGCTGCGGGTGGCACTCTTCCCGGCCGTCGAGCCGGCCGACGTCGAGGCGCTCACCGCGTCCATCGACTACGTCGTCGAACGGCTGTAGGACCGCCGACCCGGCCTCGCCACTGGCCCGGCACCCCGATCGGGGTGCCGGGCCCGCGCCGTGGGATGCCTCGGTCGGCCTCCGGCACCCGACTGATTCCGCACCACTTCGGACCGGGCATCACAGCACTGTCCGCCGTCGACAGCTGACCCGTCACACAGCGGCGGAGCAGGCGGATCCGCCGCTTGTCCGGGCGTGGCGTCTCCCGCCCGGGGACGGATGGGCGTACCGTGGAGCGCAACGCCCCGGGTGGCCGGCTCGTGGCGTACGGCCAGCGAAGCGGGACGGAGGCAACGCGATGCGCCCAGTACGCTTCGTCGCCCTCTCCGAGGACGGCCAGGCCCTGGTGCTCGCCGACGAGGTCGGGCGACTGCTCGCCCTGCCGTTGGACGAGCGTATCGCCGGAGCGCTGCACGCCGAGCCGGGCACGCCCACGCTCGCGGTGGCACCGGCCGCCGCCGACCCGGTGCCTTCGCTGTCTCCTCGGGACATCCAGGCCCGGATCCGCTCCGGTGAGTCCGCCGAGGACGTCGCCCGGATCGCCGGCGTCCCGGTCGATCGGGTGCTCCGCTACGCCGGGCCGGTGCTCCAGGAGCGCGCGATGCTCGCCCAGCACGCCCGGCGCACCCGGCTCAAGGGTGCCGAGAAGCCGACGCCACTGGCCGAGGTGGTCAACGGTCGGCTCGCCCAGCACGGGATCGACACCGAAAAGATCTCCTGGGACGCCTGGCGTCGCGACGACGGCACCTGGCGGATCGTCGCGACCTGGCCGTCCGGCAAGGCCACCGCCCAGGCGGTCTGGGATCTGGACAAGACCCGGCAGTCGGTAGCCCCGCACGACGACATGGCGCAATACCTGTGCGCCGAGCGCCCGACGCCGATCCTGGGCCAGGAGCCGGCACCGGAGCGGGGCGGCCACGCCCTGCCCGGCCCGTCGCGCGGCGAGCCGAGTCGCGGTGGACACGGGCTGCCCTCGCCCGCCGAGTCGGGTCGCGCGGGTCGTGACCCGATCCGCGCCGGCCGCGACGCGCTGCTCGCCTCCCTCGACCGGCCACTCGGTTCGACCACGGGCCGTGGGCTCGAACCGCGCACACCGGCCGCGCTCGCGGGCGGTCCGGACACGCAACGCCAGCGGGCGGTTGGCGGGGGCGCCGCGGCGCTGCTCGGCGGGGGTCAGGGCTCGGCTTTCGACGACGACGCGGACGCGCCCAAGGAGGTTCCGGCCGTGCCCTCGTTGGCGGTGCTGCGTCCACGCCGGACCAACGCGCCGGCCGCTGGTGCCACCGAGTCCGGCGAGGCCGGCGGCAAGCCGCGCAAGCGGCTGCCCAGTTGGGACGACGTCCTCTTCGGCACCGGCCCGGCGGCCCGCGAGTCCTCCTGACCCACCCGCACCGCACGCCGCGCCTCGCCGCACCTCCGTCGCCACGCCGATCTTGCACTTTCTGTCGGGACATCAGTCTGATAACGGACGTTTTAGCGACCAGAAGTGCAAGATCGGCGAGAGTCAGCGGGGCGTGCCGGGTTCAGAGGGGCCAGGCGGCGAGACGGTGGTAGCGCGACGGGGGTCCGGGCCGGCTCTGCACCAGCACCAGTTCCTCGGCCGGCCAGGGCGGGCCGAGGTAGTCGTGGAGGGTTGCCAGGTCCGCCTCGATGTCGGCGGGTGACAGCCGGTCACCCGGACGGGCGATGGTCAGGTGCGGCCGGAACGGCCTCTCGTCGCCGGGAAACCCGGCGGCAGTCAGTGCGGTCCGGACGGCACCGGCCAACGCTCCCAGACGGTTGACGTCGCCGTGCACGTCGACCCAGAGCACGGTGCTGCGGCCCCAGCCGAATCGACCACCGCCGCCCAGCCGCAGCACCGCCGGACCGTTGCACCCGGCGGGCGCCTCCGCCGCAGCACCACCGTGGGCAGCCTGCACGGCGCGTGGGAGTAGCTGCCGCAGCTCGGCCAGCCGTACGGGATCGACCTCGCCGAGGAAGGCGAGCGTCAGATGGGCCGTGGCCGGGTCGACCAGCCGGACGTTCGTGCCGACGGCCGAGGCCGCCGCCAGGCGCAACCCGGCCAACCGGGGGCTCAGGTGCGCGATGGCCTCGACCGGTGGGTAGATCGCGATGAAGAGCCGCACCTGTCACAGGATGGCAGTCAGTGGTTCCGCTCGGGTTGCTCGGGGCGGGTGGCCGGCAGCAGTAGGCCGGCGGCGTCCAACTCGGCCTCGACCCGTACCCGCTCGATCTGCCGGTCCAGGCCGGTCAACTCGGCGAGATGCTCGGTGATGCCCAACGCCCGGCAGGCCAGCCGGAGCCGACCGTCGTACGCGTCGAGCACGTCACTGTGCCACACCGCCGGTCTGCTGCCGCCGGCCCGATCCCGGCGCAGGCACCGCAGGTCGGCGGCGATCTGTTCCAGCGGTCGCCGGTCCAGCCGGTCGAGCGCGCCGAGGTCGATCCGGTCGGCGACCGCGACGGCGTCGGCGGCCTCGTTCAGCCGGGCGATCAGGCGTCGTTCGCGGCGCCGCTGCCGCCACTCGCCGTACCGGCAGGTCAACCGGTCGACGACCTCGTCGGCGCAGATGACGAGCGCGATCAGCACCGGCACGAAGACCACGGCGGCCAGCGCCACGGCCAGCAACAGTAGGCGTAGGATCTCCACCCATCGAAGCTATGCCGTTGCATAGCGTCAGGTAACCGATTTTCCGCATTCCACGCGTGCGGCGATTCGCTATCCAACCGCCGGTGAAGTCCCAGTGTTGGACCGACCGGGCAGCGGGCGCGGCCGGCCGTAGGAACTCGTCACATCTCGGTGACGTAGAAGCGGGGCAGCGGCAGGACGCGGAACCGCAGTCGGGCACCGGCCCGGCGTAGCTGCCAGGCCAGCGCCAGCAGCGCGGTGGTCAGCGAGAGCAGTCCACCGGCCCAGATGCTGGCACCGGCGCCGAAGGTCTCCGCGACCCAGCCGATGATCGGGGCGCCGACCGGGTTGGTGCCGAGGAACACCAGCACCCACAGCGCCATCACCCGTCCGCGGAAGGCGGCGTCGGTGCCGAGTTGCACCCGCTGGTTCGCCGCTTGGGCGAAATAGACCATGAAGAAACCGGTCGGCGGCAACAGGGCGACCACCATCCAGTACGCCGGGGCCAGCCCGACGAGCGTGCCGAAGGTGCCGCAACCGATCGCGGCGCCCAGCACCAGCCACACCGACGGTCTGCTCCGCCGCCCGGTCCCGGCCAGCGCACCGACCAGCGCGCCGGCCGCCAGCGTGGTGCTGAACAGGCCGAACGAGGCCGCCCCGGTGTTGAAGACCGTCTTGGCCAGCGCCGCCAGGGTCAGCTGGAAGTTGAACAGCGACATCCCGATCACCGACATCACCACCATCGGGAGCAGCAGGTCGGGACGGCGGGCGACGTAGCGCAGCCCGTCGAGCACGGTCGCCGCGGCCCGCTCGCCACGGGCCGGCAGCGGCTCCCGGTGCAGTTCGGCCGGCCGCATCCGGATCACCGTGACCAGCGGCGCGATCGAGCTGAGCGCGGTGACGAGGAAGACCGGCCCGACATCGAAGGCGGCGATGGCCAGGCCGGCCACGGCCGGACCGACGATCCGGGCCGAGTTGAACACGGCCGCGTTGAGGGAGAGTGCGTTGGGCAGCAGCGCCGTGCCGACCAGCTCGGAGACGAACGCCTGACGAACCGGGGTCTCCATCGCGTTGGCGACCCCGAGCAGGGCGGCGAAGACGAAGACGTGCCAGAGCTGGACCAGGTCGGTCAGCACCAGCAGGCTCATGGCCAGCGACAGCACGGTCCAGAACGCGTTGGCGACGAAGAGCAGCAGCCGCTTGTCGTACCGGTCGGCGAGCCGCCCGGAGAGCAGGGTGAGCAGCAGCACGGGCGTGAACTGCAGCGCGACGACCACACCGAGGGCGGTGGCCGAGTCGCCGGAAAGCTCAAGGACCAGCCAGTCCTGGGCGATGAACATCATCCAGACACCGATCAGCTTGACCAGTTGTCCGAATGCGAAGAGCCGGTAGTTGCGGACCTGTAGGGACTGGAACATCGTGCTCAGTCTTGCCTGCACTCTTGGTGCGCCTCCTTGCGGTCGTACGCGTCGTCAACGACGGACGGCACGGCGCGGGGCGCACACCCGGTGCGCGGCGTCAGGCGCGGGAGATTCGTTGCAGGATCTCCGCGGCCCGGTGCAGGGTCTCCCGATCGGTGTCACTCAGCTCGGCCAGCCGGCGGGCCAGCCACTCGTCCCGGACCCGCTCGAACTGGTCGAGCACGGCCCGGCCCCCCTCGGTCGTCGCGAGGATGACCTGCCGGCCGTCGGTCGGGTGCGGGGTGCGCTGCACCAGGCCGCGCTCCTCCAGCTTCGCGACGATCTTCGTCATCGTCGGTGGCTGCACCCGTTCGACGTCGGCGAGTTCCCGCGGCGTGAGCGCGCCCGCCAGCCGAAGGCTGGTGAGCGCGGACAGTTGGGTGACCGTGAGGTCACCAACCGGCCGGGCCTGGCGGACCCGCCGGTTCAACCGGGTGATCGCATCACGCAACTGGAGGGCCAGCTGCGCCGGTGGCATGCTCTGAGCCGTCACCGTCCGCTCCGTCACGATAGTTAGCCTAACTAATTAGCTGACCGAGCCGCAGCGGATATGACCATGCTCACCCCGACGTTTCTCCTGCTCCAGGCCGGGCGCGGCGATCACGTCACGTGGATCACACGCGCCCGGCCCGGCGGCTGTCAGAAGAGCAGCGTCTCGATCGGACCGCGCAGGAAGTACACCACGAACAGCGCCGCCACCGCGTACAGCAGCGGATGGATCTCCCGGGACTTCCCCTTGGCCAGTTTGATCACCACGTACACGATCAGGCCCGCGCCGATCCCGTTCGAGATCGAGTAGGTGAACGGCATCAGCACGATGGTGAGGAAGGCCGGGATGGCGATCTCGTAGTCGGACCAGTCGATCGTCCGGACCGCCGTCATCATCAGGAAGCCGACCACCACCAGCGCGACGGACGCCGCCTCGAACGGGACGACCACCACCAGCGGCGCCAGGAACATGGCCAGCAGGAAGAGCACGCCGGTGACCAGGTTCGCCACCCCGGTCCGGGCGCCCTCCGCGACACCTGCGGCACTCTCGATGTACGACGTGTTGCTGGAGACGCTTGCCGCGCCACCGCTGGCCGCCGCGATCGAGTCGACGAGCAGGATCTCGCGGGTACGCGGCGGAGTGCCCTGCTCGTCGAGCATGCCGCCTTCCTGGCCGACGGCCACCATCGTGCCCATCGTGTCGAAGAAGTCGGTGATGAGCAGGGTGAAGATGAACATCAGCACGACCAGCCAACCGGCCCGCCCCCACGAGTCCAACACGTTGAACTGCCCGAGCAGCGACAGGTCCGGCACGTCGAACGGGTTGCTCGGCAGCGTCGGAACGTTGAGCGACCAGCCCTTCGGGTTCGGCACCCCGTCGACGAACGACGGACCGATGTCACCCACCGCCTCCACCAGCATGGCCAGCGCCGTGGAGGCCAGGATGCCGACCAGGATGGCGCCCTTGACCCGGCGTACCACGAGCACCAGGGTCACCAGCAGGCCCACCACGAAGACCAGCATCGGCCAGCTGACGAGTTTGCCGCCGATGCCGAGACCGACCGGCACGGTGGTGTTCGCCTCGTCCGGGATTCGCCGGACGAAGCCGGCGTCCACCAGGCCGATGATGGTGAGGAACAGGCCGATGCCGACGCCGATCGCGGTCTTCATCTGGGTCGGCACCGAACGGAACACGGCGGTACGCAGCCCGGTCAGCACCAGCACCGCGATGATCACACCCTCGATCACCACCAGGCCCATCGCGTCCGCCCAGGTCATCTCGGGCGCGATCTCGTACGCCACCAGGGCGTTGACGCCGAGGCCGGCGGCGACCGCCAGCGGGAAGCGGCCGACCACGCCCATCAGGATGGTCATCAGACCCGCGATCAGGGCGGTGGCCGCCGCGATCGCGGGGATAGGCAGGGTGTTGCCGTCACCGTCGACGGCACTGCCCAGGATGAGCGGGTTGAGCACCACGATGTACGCCATCGTGAAGAAGGTGGCCAGACCGCCGCGCACCTCCCGGCTGAGCGTGGAACCGCGGGCCGAGATCTCGAAGTACCGGTCGAAGCCGTTGCGCGGCTGGCGGGAATCGGGTGGGGTGCCGTTGTCGGGCGGCGCTACTGCCATCAGGAACCTCACAGCGGATCATCGGGTTGTCGCGCGCATCGTTGCAGATGACCGGGCTGACGGAAAGCAGGGTCACGTACGCTGACCGGGTGCCCACCCCGCCACCCCGCCCCGAGCCGCTCGACCCGCCGATGGTGCCGTTCGCCCTCGCCGGGATGGCAGCCTGGGCCGTCGCCGGACTGGTGCTGCTGCTCTTCCGCGACCGGCTGGTCGCCGGTGGCCACGAGAACTGGCTCTGGATCTGCCTGGCCGGGTTCCTGTGGGGCTTTCCCGGTCTCGCGGTGATGATGCGGCACGACGCCAACCGCCGCCGTCGTCGCGCCGCCGGTTGAGCCGTCAGCGGCCGGACATGGTCAGGAGTGCCCGTACGGCTCCGCCGGCTCGCCGCTGTCGACGGACCCGATGGCCCGGCTGACCGCCATCGGCTCCACCGCACTGTCGTCGTAGACGGTGGGCATCTCGTCGACCGCCGTGTCCGCCTCGACAAGCGTCTCCGAGTGGGCACCACAGCCGTGGTCGGCGCTGACCACCCGGCCGTCGTCGGGCGCGTAGAAGTTGCCGCAGACGCCGAAACACTGCCGCAGCTTGCCCGCGAGTGGCAGGTAGAAGCCGCAGGTGCCGCAGCGGGCGGCGGGCGGCGCGGAGGCGGAGATCGGCGCCGAGGGACCGTGATCACCGTCGTACCAGCGCTGGGCCGTCTCGATCCGGCCCTCCCGCGACATCACCCGGGGACGGCCGAGCCCCAACTCCCAGGCGGTCTCCTCGACCGCCGGGTCGTCGGAGAGCAGGTAGCCGGGTTGAAGTCGCTCGTCGTCGGACGGGGTCGGCAGCAGGTCGCCGGGGCCCAGGTCGCCGGGCTTGAGTCGCTCCTGCCAGGGCAGCCAGCCGGGGGCGAGCAGCGCATCCGGCCCGGGCAGCAGCACCGTCTCACAGAGCGTCACCGTACGACTGCGCGGAACCCGCGTCACGGTGACCGCCCACCGCCAACCGCGGTAACCGGCCAGCCGACACTCGAAGTAGTGCGTGACGAGTCGATCACCTTCGGCGACGACCTGGAGGTGATCGCCGACGTCGTCGGGGCTCACCTCGGTGATGCCGGCGCGCGCCACCTCGACGGCGGCGGCGCAGACCTGGTCGAGACGAGCGGCGCGGGCGGAGGCGGGCCTGGTCACCCGACCATTGTTCCCCATCGTGTGGGTCGACTGTGAGGCACTCCCCAGAGGTGTTCTCCGCGGTGGCGCAGCATCGCCCGCGCCGATGGGTCAGGATGGGTGCCATGCCGCTGTTCTCCCGCTCTGAGCGGTCCCTCCTCGGGCGGACCGTCGGCACCGGCATCCGCGCCACCCGGCTGATGCTGCGCGGCTCAGTGACCAGCGGTCGCTGGGTGACCCGCAGCGCCGCCCGGGCCCGGGCCCGGGGTGCCGGTGGGGAGACCGGCATGGTCCGCCTGTTCGACCTGCACGCGATCTCCTGCGCCGGTGACACGCTGATCGCCATCGGGCTGGCCGGGACGATCTTCTTCAACGTGCCGCTCGGCGAGGCGCGGAGCAAGGTCGCGCTCTACCTGCTGGTGACCATGGTGCCCTTCGCGATGCTCGCTCCCGTGGTCGGTCCGCTGCTCGACCACTTCCGGCACGGCCGGCGGTACGCCCTGGCCACCACCATGCTGGGTCGGGCGTTCCTGGCCTGGCTGATCTCCGACTACATCCACGGCTTCGGGCTCTATCCGGCCGCCTTCGGCGTGCTGGCGCTCTCCCGGGCGTACGGGGTGGCCCGTTCCGCGGCCGTACCCCGGTTGCTGCCGGAAGGGCTCGGCCTGTCCCAGGTGGGCGCCCGGGCCAGCGTCTACGGCACGGTCGCGGGAGCGCTGGTCGCCCCGATCGGCCTCGCCGCCTTCTGGTTCGGACCGCAGTGGCCGCTACGGGTCGCCTCGGTGATCTTCCTGGTCGGCATGGTGATCGCCCTCCGACTGCCGCCGAAGGCCGACTCCGAACCACCGGAACGGGTACCGCGACCGCTGCGGGCGCTGCGGCGGGGCGCGGACGAGCGACCACTGGGCCGAGGCAGACCCGCCGGACGGTTGGTGATCTCGACCCTGGTCGGTGCGGCCACGCTGCGTGCGGTCTACGGTTTCCTGCTGCTGTTCCTGGCCTTCACCATCAAGGCGGGCGACCTGACCACCGTGGTGTTCGGACGTGACCTGGGGGACGAGGGATCACTCGGCCTGGTCGGCGGCGCGCTGGCCGTCGGCACCTTCCTGGCCACCGCGATCGGTACCCGGCTGCGCATCCACCGTCCGGCCGCCCTCCAGTCCAGCGGCATGGTGATCGTCGCCGGGGTGGCCGTGCTCACCGTGCTGAGCTTCTCGCTGCCGATGGTCGCCCTGCTCTGTGTGGTCACGGCCATGATGAGCGGCATCGCCAAGCTGGCCGTGGACGCCTCGATCCAGGAACGCATCCCGGAGCGGCTGCGGGCCAGTTCCTTCGCCCATTCCGAGACGGTGCTGATGCTCGCCTTCGTCGCCGGTGGCGGTCTCGGGCTCGTACCCTTCCACGGCCGGATCGGCATCGCCGTCGCCGCTGCCGTCGGTGCGCTCGCCGCCGCCCGAGGGCTGGTGATGGCCCGGCGGCTGCGGGGCGAGAGGCTGCACGGACGGCCGCTCACCGACGACGAGCTGGCCGCCGAGAAGCCGGCCGAGACGGACACCGCTGAGGCGGACAGCGGCTCTGAATCCACCCCCACGTCTCCGGCCCCCTTCCAGGGCGGGCGTGGTCCGGAGGAGCCGGGGCTGGCACCCCCCGGATTCCACATCTACCGGCCCTCCTCGACCGTCACCGGTTCCGGCGGCGACGACGAGACGCGCCGCAGCTCACCGGGTTCGCTCGCGTGAGCGGTCTGCTCGTGGTGACCGCCGTTCCCGCCGAGGCGGAGGCGATCCAGGCCGGTCTCGCCGACCCGACCGTGGCGGTGCTGCCGGTCGGAGTAGGCCCGGCGGTCGCCGGTGCGGCGACCGCCCGCCTGCTGGCGCTCGCCGAGCTGGCCGGCCGCCCGTACCGGGCAGTGGTCAGTGCCGGGGTGGCCGGCGGCTTCGCCGGCCGGGTCGCGGTCGGTGGCACCGTGCTCGGCAGCCGGGCCGTCGCCGCCGACCTGGGCGCGGAGTCGCCCGACGGCTTCGTGCCGATCGACGAACTCGGCATGCCGGCCGAACTGCTCGGCGGTGGTCCGGCCCTCGACGCCGATCCGGAGCTGCTGGCGGCCCTGCGCAGGGCGCTGCCGGCCGCGACCGTCGGACCGGTGTTGACCGTCAGCACCGTGACCGGCACCGCCGCCAGCACCGACGAGCTGGTCCGGCGCCACCCGGAGGCGGTGGCCGAGGCCATGGAGGGGTACGGCGTGGCGGTCGCCGCCAGCCAGGCCGGCGTGCCCTTCGCCGAGCTGCGTACCATCTCGAACCCGATCGGCCCCCGCGACCGCGACGCGTGGCGCCTGCGCGACGCCCTCACCGCCCTCACCGCCGCCGCCCCCGCCCTACGCTGACCCGCCAACCCCATCCCAAGATCTGCGCACCTTCAGCGATACTGCTGATTCTGGCCGAGTTCAGGCAGCAACCTCCGGGAAGTTGCCCGGATCTTGGATCGCTACCGGGCTGGCAGCGGGGCACGTGGACGGGGTTACGGTGGGGGTGTGGCGCTCTCGCTGGCGATCTCGCCCTGCCCCAACGACACGTTCGTCTTCCATGCCCTGGTGCACGGGCAGGTGCCCGGCGCGCCGCCGGTGGAGGTGACGTACGCCGATGTCGACGTCACCAACACGGCCGCCGAGCGCGGCGCGTTCGACCTGGTGAAGGTGAGTTACGCGGCGCTGCCGTGGCTGCTGGAGGACTACCACCTGCTGCCCTGTGGGGGTGCGCTGGGTCGGGGCTGTGGCCCGTTGGTGCTCACCCGCGCCGACCGTGACGGCGGCCCGGACCGCGACGATCTCACCGGCGCCACGGTGGCGGTGCCGGGCGACCGGACCACGGCGTACCTGCTGTTCCGGCTCTGGTCGGCCGGGCGGACGCCGCAGCGCGTCGAGGTGGTGCCGTTCCACGAGATCATGCCGGGCGTGGCCGCCGGCCGCTACGACGCCGGACTGGTGATCCACGAGGCCCGGTTCACCTATCCGCGACACGGCCTCACCGCCCTGGTCGACCTGGGCGAGTGGTGGGAGTCCGACACCGGGCTGCCGATTCCGCTCGGCGCCATCCTGGCCCGCCGGGGCGTGGTCGATCCGCAGCAGGCCGCGGGCTGGATTCGGGACTCCGTCCGACGGGCCTGGGCCGATCCGGCGGCCAGCCGGGGGTACGTGCTGGCGCACGCCCAGGAGATGGAGCCCGACGTGGTGGACCGGCACATCGGCCTCTACGTCAACGAGTTCACCGCGGACCTGGGTGAGGCGGGGTTCGCTGCCGTCGAGGCGCTGCTCGGCCGGGCCGCCGACGCCGGGCTCGTGCCTCAGACCTCCAGCTCGCGGGCGACCGCGTGGACCAGCTGAGCGATCTTCTGCGCGGTCCGACGGTCCGGGAAGCGGCCCCGGCGCAGGTCCGGCTGGACCTTCGCCTCCAGCACCTTGATCATGTCCTCGACCAGGCCGTGCAGCTCCTCGGCGGGGCGTCGGCGCAGCTCCGCCACGGACGGCGGAGCGTCCAGGAGCTTCACCCCCATCGCCTGGGTGCCCCGCCGGCTGTCCACCACGCTGAAATCAATGCGCTGGCCGCCCTTGAGTTCGGTGACACCCGCCGGTAGCGCGCCCTTCGGCAGGAACACGTCGCCACCCTCGTCACTGGTGACGAACCCGTATCCCTTGGCCGCGTCGTACCACTTCACTCGACCCGTAGGCACCTGAGAACCTCTGCTTCGCTTGAACCGTCTACTGCCTCAAGGCTAGCCGGATCATCCGGTCGAGCGCCGCCGGGAATCCGGTGAGATCCGCCAGCACCACCGCCGCCCCGGCGACCCGTAGTTCGTCCGCCGTACACGGGCCGGTGGCCACCGCGATGCCGGGCACCCCGGCCGCACCGGCGGCCACCATGTCCGCCACGTGGTCACCGACGTAGTGGGTCGCCCCGTGCGCCCGCAACGCGGTCGCCTTCTCCTCGGCGAACAGGTCACCGGCCAGCTCGTCCACGGCCAGCCCCAGATGCTCCAGGTGCAGCCGGGCCAGCCGACCGATCTTGGAGGTGACCACCAACACCCGGCCACCCCGGTCGCGGACCGCGGCGAGCGCCGCCACGGCGCCGGGCAGCGGCACGGTCGGCGTGATCGCGTACGCCGGGTACAGCTCGCGGTAGACGGCCACCGCCTGCTCGACCTGCTCCGGCGGGAACCAGCGGGCGATCTCGGTACGCAGCGGCGGGCCGAGCCGGGACACGGCGGCGTCGGCGTCGACGGACACACCGGTCCGCTCGGTCAGCGCGCGGTAGGTCGCGGCGATGCCGGGGCGCGAGTCGACGAGCGTCATGTCGAGATCGAACCCGACGGTCAACGAGGACATCCTGGAAAGCTACCCGGCCAGTCAGACCGGCCGGGACGTCCGATGGGCGAGACCGCCCCTCACCGGGCTAGCGTGGAACGACGATGAGCACCTCACTCGCCGACCACCTGCGGTCGCTGCCCGACGAGTCCCTCGCCGCGCTCCTTCAGCTCCGGCCCGACCTCGTCGTACCGGTCCCCGCCGACATCGCCGCCCTCGCCCTCCGGGCACAGTCCCGCGTCTCGGTGTCGCGGGCACTCGACGGGCTGGACCAGTTCACGCTCCAGATCATGGACGCCGCCCGGTTGACCCGTGACCCGGCCGACGGCACCACCTCGGTCGACGGGGTTCTCGCCCTGGCCACCACCGGCCCCAACCCACCCGCCCCCACCGCCGTCCGGGCCGCCGTCGACCGGCTGCGGGCCAGGTTCCTGCTGTACGGCCCCGACAGCGCCCTGCATCTCGTCGGTGGCATCGACGAGATCTCCCCGTACCCCGCCGGGCTGGGTCGGCCGGCGGCGGAGCTGGACCCGCGCACGGCCGCGCTCTGCGCGGACCCGGCGAAGCTGCGGCGGACGCTGCTGTCCGCGCCGCCGTCGGCCCGGGCGATCCTGGACCGGTTGGCCGCCGGCCCACCGGTCGGCAGCGTGCCGCCCGGCGCGTTGCAGGCGCCGGCGGTCGGCGCGGACGACGACCTGCCGCCGGACGACACCAACGGCGGGGCACCGACCGGGTCCCCGGTGCGCTGGCTGGTCGACCACCGGCTGCTGGTGCGGGTCTCCGGCGGCAAGGGTGGCACCACCGGCATGGTCGAGCTGCCCCGGGAGATCGGGCTGCTGCTGCGCCGCGAGACCGGTCCGCTGGGTCCGCTGCGCAGCAGTCCACCCCAGGTGGCAGCCACGCCCCGCGAGCCGAAGGCCGCCGACTCCGCCGGGGCCGGGCAGACCATGGAGGTGGTACGCCACACCGAGGCGCTGCTGGAGCAGTTGGCCGCCGAACCGGCGCCGGTGCTGCGCTCCGGCGGCATCGGCGTGCGTGACCTGCGCCGGCTGGCGCGGGCCACCGGGTCGGACGAGTCGACCGCCGCGCTGCTGCTGGAGGTGGCGTACTCGGCCGGGCTCATCGGTGAGATGGAGTTGCCCGGCGTCGCCGGCCGGTACGGCGCCGACCAGCAGGTGCTGCCGACCGCCGGCTACGAGATGTGGCGGGCCGCTTCGTTGGCCCAACGCTGGGAGCAGCTGGCCCGGGCCTGGCTGACCATGACCCGGCAGGTCGGGCTGGTCGGCCAGCGGGACGACCGGGACCGGCCGATCACGGTGCTGTCGGCGGAGGCGGAACGGGCCGGAGCGCCGGCCGCCCGCCGGGCGGTGCTCGGCATCCTCGCGGATCTGGAACCGGCCAGCGCGCCAAGCGTCGAGGAGGTGCTGACGCTGCTGGACTGGCAGGCGCCGCGACGCAGCCGGGGCCGGGAGAACACGCATCGGGAGGTGCTTGCCGAGGCGGCCACGCTGGGCGTGACCGGGTTGGGGGCGCTCACCTCGTACGGACGGCTGCTGCTGGCCGAGGCGACGGCGAGCGAGCACGGCGCCACGGACGACCCGCTGGGGTTGCTGGCCGACGCCGAGGACGGCGGCGGCGCGGTCCGGTCCCTGGACGCGCTGCTGCCCGCCCCGGTGGACCACTTCCTGGTCCAAGCCGACCTGACCGTGGTGGTGCCCGGGCCGCCCGAGCCGACGCTCGCCGCCGAACTGGAGGTGGTCGCCGAGCCGGAGTCGGCCGGCGGAGCGAGCGTGCACCGGATCACCACGAGCAGTGTGCGACGTGCCCTGGACGCCGGCTACTCCGCTGACGACCTGCACGACCTGTTCCGTCGCCGGTCCCGAACTCCGGTACCGCAGGGGTTGACGTACCTGGTCGACGACGCGGCCCGCAAGCACGGTGGGCTGCGCATCGGCTCTGCCGGGGCGTACCTGCGCAGCGACGACGAGGCGTTGCTGGCCGAGGTGCTCGCCGACCGGCGGGTGGAGGCTCTGGCGCTGCGCCGGCTCGCGCCGACCGTGCTGGTGACCCCGTACCAGGGCGGCCGCCTGCTCAGCGTGCTGCGGGAGGCCGGCTACGCCCCGGTGGCCGAGGACGCCACCGGGTCGACGGTGCTCACCCGACCGAAGGCCCGCCGGGCACCCGCCAGGGTGTCGGTGGCGAACCGGGTGATCGACCCACTCGCCACCCCGCACCTGCCGCTGCCCCGTCTGCTCGGTGTGGTGGAGCAGATCCGGCGGGGTGACGCGGTGGCGCGGGCGGCCCGACGGGCGCCGGCGGTGGTGCGGGGCGCGGCGCCCGACGGGCCGGTTCCCGCACACAATCACCACGACGCCCTGGCCGTGCTTCAGCAGGCGGTACGCGACAAGGCGCTGGTCTGGGTCGGCTACGTCGACGCGCACGGGGCAACCGCCTCGCGGCTGGTGCGACCCGTCTCACTCGGCGCGGGCTACCTGCGTGCCGAGGACGAACGCACCGAGATGCTGCACACCTTCGCGCTGCACCGGATCACCGCGGCGGTGCTGGAGAAGTGAGGTTCAGCGGCGGCTACGCCGCACCGACCCGACGATCGCCACGATCAGCAGCAGGGCGAAGCCCGTCCCGGCGGCCTCACCGACCGAGTCGATGAAGCCCTGCTGGAGCACCAGCCAGCCGAAGAGGAACCAGCCGAACAGGACGACGCCCACGACGGCGTACGCGACCACCGTGGCGGTGGAGACGGGTTCGGACGACTCCAGTTGCTCGCGCTCGGGGACAACTTCCTGGTCAACGGTCATCTGCCCTCCCCGTACGGTCCGGCCCTCGCCGTCAAGGGTGTCACCCTTGGCGGCTGTCGGCCAGCACCATCGGGTGACGATCCGACTCGGCTCGTACCCCGCGGTGCCGGGTGCGCAAACGGTGTGGAGGGGTGCCGGTGCGGTCCGGGCGCGCCGCTCGCCCCCGTTGGCTTCCACTGCGACGGGAACGGCCCCCGCTTTCCTGGCCCGTCCGGCCGTGGATCGAACGCGCTGCGCACCGGCACCGACCGGCATGACGACCGCGAGGGCGTACGGTGGCCCGTCCTGGGACCCGGCGGCCACCGACCTCGACAACTCGTCCCCTACTGCTAGACGCGCCAGAGCACCGGCGGGGTTGCGCCGGCTGAGCACTTTCTCGCCACCCGCCCGCGCGTGCAACACTGGATGGTCGCCCAGTGGCAGGTCAGCCGCCTGCCTCGGCGGCCGGGTCAGCCGTACGGACGAGAGGATTCGGCGTGAGTGGTGGACCGCTTATCGTGCAGTCGGACAAGACCCTCCTGTTGGAGATCGACCATCCCGACGCACAGGCCTGCCGGATGGCCATCGCTCCCTTCGCCGAGCTGGAGCGCTCGCCCGAGCACGTGCACACGTACCGGCTGACCCCGCTCGGGTTGTGGAACGCCCGTGCCGCCGGCCACGACGCCGAGGGTGTGGTGGACGCGCTGATCAAGTATTCGCGGTACCCGGTGCCGCACGCGCTGCTGGTGGACGTGGCCGAGACGATGGACCGGTACGGGCGGCTCCAGCTCGCCAACGACCCGGCACACGGCCTCGTGCTGCGCGCCCTGGACCGGGTGGTGCTGGTCGAGGTGGCCAAGAGCAAGAAACTGGCCGGGATGCTCGGCAACCGCATCGACGACGACACCATCGCGGTGCACCCCTCCGAGCGGGGGCGGCTCAAGCAGGCCCTGCTCAAGCTCGGCTGGCCGGCGGAGGATCTGGCCGGGTACGTCGACGGCGAGGCGCACCCGATCGAGCTGGCCGAGGCCGGCAAGGACGGTGGCAGGCCGTGGACGCTGCGGTCGTACCAGCGGGAGGCGGTCGAGGCGTTCTGGGCCGGCGGGTCGGGTGTGGTGGTGCTGCCCTGCGGGGCCGGCAAGACGCTGGTGGGTGCGGCGGCGATGGCCGAGGCGAAGGCCACCACGCTGATCCTGGTCACCAACACGGTCGCCGGCCGGCAGTGGAAGCGGGAGCTGATCGCCCGCACCTCGCTGACCGAGGAGGAGATCGGCGAGTACTCGGGCGAGCGCAAGGAGATCCGCCCGGTCACCATCGCCACGTACCAGGTGCTCACCTCGCGGCGCGGCGGCGCCTTCACCCACCTGGACCTGTTCGGTGCCCGCGACTGGGGCCTGGTCGTCTACGACGAGGTGCACCTGCTGCCCGCGCCGATCTTCCGCTTCACCGCGGACCTCCAGGCCCGCCGCCGGCTGGGCCTGACCGCCACCCTGGTGCGCGAGGACGGCCGGGAGGGGGACGTGTTCAGCCTGATCGGCCCGAAGCGGTACGACGCGCCGTGGAAGGACATCGAGTCGCAGGGCTGGATCGCCCCGGCCGAGTGTGTCGAGGTCCGGGTCACCCTGACCGACGCCGAGCGGATGGCGTACGCGACGGCGGAGGCGGAGGAGCGCTACCGGATGGCCGCCACCGCCCGCACCAAGCTGCCGGTGGTCCGCGCCCTGCTCGACCGGCATCCGGACGAGCAGACGCTTGTCATCGGCGCGTACATCGACCAGCTTCACCAGTTGGGCGAGTATCTCGACGCCCCGATCGTGCAGGGCTCGACCACGAACAAGGAGCGCGAGCGCCTCTTCGACGCGTTCCGCACCGGGGAGATCCGCACGTTGGTGATTTCCAAGGTCGGTAACTTCTCCATCGACCTGCCCGAGGCGGCGGTGGCGATCCAGGTGTCCGGCACGTTCGGCTCCCGCCAGGAGGAGGCGCAACGGTTGGGCCGGGTGCTGCGCCCGAAGGCCGACGGCCGGCAGGCGCACTTCTACACGGTGGTCTCCCGGGACACCATCGACACCGAGTACGCTGCCCACCGGCAGCGCTTTCTCGCCGAGCAGGGGTACGCCTACACGATCGTCGACGCCGACGACGTCCTCGGCCCACCCCTACCCACCGTCGACTGACCGCATCCCCGTCGGCAAGATCCGCGCAACATCCCTGTTGTTGCTGCCTCACCTCGGGGCCGACACAGCACCAACAGGGATGTTGCCGCATCGGGTCGTCCCTGCCTCGACGTGGTCAGAGCACGCGGGTGACCTGCTCGGCGGCGGCCACAGCGTCCCGGTCGGCGGGGTCCAGGTTGGCGCAGAGCAGCACCGTGGCGCCTGCGGAGAGTGGGGCGAGCAGCCACTTCAGCGGCTGGTCGTGCTCGGCGACGTCGACCAGCAGCCGGTCACCGACCCGCAGGTCGAGCTGCTCGGCCACCGCCCTGGCGATCGCACCCCACTCGGCGTAGCTGGTGCCGTCCGGGCTGGCCGCGTCGTTCGCGTGCAGCACGGGCCGGTCGGTCGGGGCGACGCCGTGCCGCAGCACCTCAACCGACCAGTCGAGCCAACCGACCGGCACGTCGACCAGTGGCTGCGGCCCGGTGCCGACGAGATACCGGTGCAGCCCGTCCGGCACGTCCTCCAACCAGTCGTCCAGGCGTTCCGGGGTGACCAGGACCGCGTCGTACGGTCGGTCGCCGCCGGGCTCCAGCACCGGCAGCCCGGCGGTGGCGCGCGGCCGGAACGACACCTCGAGCCCCACCGCCCAGGCCCCCAGGAGCACCGCGGCGGTACGCCAGTGCGGCGGCAGCAGCACCGCCACCCGGCTGCCCGGGGTCAGTCCGCAGCCGTCGCGCAGCAGCCCGGCGGCCCGCGCCGCCAGGTCACCGAGCGCGGCGGCGGTCAGGTCGTGCCGCGCGCCGCTGCGGTAATCGAGGTAGCTGAGCAGTGGCCGGTCCGGATCGGCGAGACCGGCGGCGGACGGGACGGGAAGGGCAGCACGCATAGGTACGTCCTACTCCTGCCGCCCGGCCCTGTCGAGGCCGCCCTTTTCCGGCCGGGTCGACGAAGACATGACTGACGGCATTGGTGGCGGGTGCCGCGTCACGGGGAGAGTCAGGGGTATGACTACTCACGAGGACGAGCGGGCGGCTCTCGACGGCGGCCGGCAGCCGATGTTGCGGCGACTCGTCCCGGTCGTGGCGCTGCTTTTCCTCGCCCCATGGGCCGCCGAGTGCTCGTGGGGAGGCTTCGCCGGCACCGACATGCTGGGCGTCGTGGTCGTCCTGGCACCGATGTACGGGGGCGCGGCGGTGCTGATCCGGGAGGCGGCCCGGCGTACCGGTGGCGGCTGGCCGATGATCGTCCTGCTGGCCGCCGGGTTCGGGGTACTTCAGGCGGGCCTGGTGGACCAGTCGCTGTTCAACCCGGACTACCTGGCCGACACCGAGTTCGCGGAGCTGAGCGCGGCGGACCGCACCCGCGTACCGGTGCTGGGCATCAGCGCGCAGGAGGCGATCAGTTTCGTCGGTAACCATGTCGCGTTGACCATCTGCGCGCCGATCGCCATCGTCGAGTCGTACCTCTCCCCGGCCCGCCGGCTGCGGCCGTGGCTGCGGGTGCCCGGCCTGGTCGTCGTGGCCGTGCTCTACCTGCTGGGCAGCCTGCTCGTCTTCGCCGACGACAGCGGACGCAAGGAGTTCCTGGCCAGCCCCGGTCAGCTCGTCGGGGCCGCGGCGGTGGTCCTCGCCCTGGTCGTGCTGGCCGCCCTGCCGCGTTGGCGGCGCCGGCCGCCCCTGGCTGACATCGCCGCACCCCGGCCATTCCGTCCCGGCCTGTTGGTCTTCCTCGTCTACCTGGGCGTCGCCATGCTCTCCGGCTGGATCGGCGTGGTCGTGTCGATCGTTGCCGTCGCGGCGCTGGTGGGGCTGCTCCTTCGCCTGTCGGGGCGCTCCGGGTGGGGTCAGGGACATGTGCTGGCCAGTGCTGCGGGAGCGCTCCTCGGGGCGGCCGTGCTGGCTTACCTGGTGCCCCCGTACTCACCGGCATCGCCCACCCAGGCCCTGCTCAGCGACGTGATCGTCAGCCTGCTCGCGCTCGCCATGCTCGGCGGCGGGTACGCGCGCCTGCGGCGGCACGGGTCGGCACCGGCCCACCCGGGCTGAGCGCGTCTGTGCGGAGGCCATGTTCTCCTCGAACACGTTCTGCGTGGCCGCCGCGAGCGTTGCCGGAGGCTGCCAGACTCATGGCGCAAGCGTCCGATGTCGACGTCGGATGCGGTCGGGCGGGAGGCTGGCGGATGAGGCGATCGACCCGACTACGGGCCGTACTGGTGATGCTCGCGGTGGGCGCGGTGCTGGCTCCGCCGGCCGCCGCGACGGCTGATCCGCTACCCACCGGCGCGGTCGTCGCGACCGTGTGGGCGAACCAGCCGGGTGCGGCCGAGTACACGGTCGACAACGGCTGGAGCTGGTCCTCCACCGAGGGTGACATCGTCGTACGGCGGACCGGCACCGGGGCGTACACCGTCGAGTTGCAGCACGCCGCGACAAGCACCGGCGTCGCGCACGTGGTGGCGTACGGTGGTGGCCCCGTGCACTGCACGGTGGTCAGCTGGTATCGGAGCCTGCTGGGCGGCGACCATCTGCTGATCCAGGTACGGTGCTTCGGGGCGACCGGCGCACCGGTGGACAGCCGGTTCGTGGCGACCTTCACCAACCGGCGGCAGATCCATCAGGGACGGTTGGCCTGGTTCACCACCGACCAGGCGACGCCGGTCGGTCTGCGTACCATCCCGGCCGGTCTGCGTTACGACTCGACGGGCGGAACGATCAGCTATGAGCGGCTCGGTACCGGTCACTACCGTTTCCGCATGAACCCCAACCCGGCAAGTGAGTCGGGTGCCCCGATCTTCCCGATGACGCACGTCACGGCGCTGGGCGGCAGCGCGGTGAACTGCCAGATCGACTGGCCGGACGGGCGGGAGGTGCGATGCGCCAACGCCGCCGGTAACGACGTCGACGCGCGGTTCGCGGTCACCTACGGCTCCCGGGTCGACCTGCTCGGCCACTCGGCGGGCCCACGGTTCGCCAGCGGAACCCTCTATGGCGACAACATCACCGGAGGGTTCATCAGCGGCGACAGCTACAACTCGACGCTGCCCGGCTACGGCGGCGCCAGCGGCACACTGACCGGCACCGGCCGCTACCAGATGACCTTCAGCGGCACCGGGACCGCGTTCGGCACCGCCTTCGTCAACGCCCACCTCGGCATACTTCCCGGCAGCCGGCCTCGCGGCCACTGCGTGCTCGCCGGCTGGGGACGATCCGGGGCGAACACGGTGGTCCTGGTGAACTGCTACGGCTGGCTCGGCGTACCGGCCAACCTGAACGCCCGGATCTCCTACACCACCTGGCCCGGGGGCACCGTCGTGTGAGCAGGGACGGTGGGGCTACCGCGGAAGTGCGGGGCCGCCGTCGAGCAGTGGGGCGAGCAGGTCGCCGTGCAGCTCGACCCGCTCCAGCACCTCACCGGCGGGGTACGGCTTGGTGGCCGGGCGTCGGCCCGCCGCACCGGCGGACACCTCGTCCCAGGTCAGCGGTGTCGACACCGACGGGACGGGCTGGGCGCGCAGCGAGTACGGCGCCACCGTGGTCTTCGCCGCGTTGTTCTGGCTCCAGTCGATGAAGACCTTGCCCGGTCGCAGGTTCTTCGCCATCTTCGACACCACCAGCTTCGGCTGTTCGCGTTCGAGTTCCTGGGCGACGCGCCGGGCGTAGGCCGACACGTCGTCGGCGGGCTGGGTGCCGGAAATCGGGCAGCAGAGCTGCATGCCCTTCTTACCGGAGGTCTTCGGGTAGGAGTCGATGCCGTCGGCGGCCAGTCGGTCGCGCAGCGTCAGGGCCACCTGGCAGCACTGCTCCAGTGCCGCCGGAGCACCCGGATCCAGGTCGATCACCATCAGGTCCGGGTGTGCGCCGACCTTCCACTGCGGGGTGTGCAGTTCCAGGGCGGCCAGGTTGGCCAGCCAGACCAACGTGGGCAGGTCGTCGGCGACGACGTAGTCGATGGTCTCCCGACCCTTGGTGGAGCCCGGCGCGGGCAGCGTCTCGACGCGTACCCAGGACGGGGTGGCGGCCGGAGCGTTCTTCTCGAAGAACGAGCCGCCGGTCACCCCGTTCGGGTAGCGGATGCGGGTCAGCGCCCGGTCGGCCAGGTGCGGCAGCAGCACCGGGGCGATCCGGGTGTAGTAGTCGATCACTTCGCCCTTGGTGAAGCCGGCCGTCGGATAGAGCACCTTGTCCAGGTTGGACAGCTCCAGCGTGCGGCCCTGCACCTCGACCGGGAACCGGTCAGCTGGCATCGTCGACCTCCTCGGCCGGTTTGTCCGGGCGGATCCGCAGGATCCGGGGGAACCGCAGGCGCCCGTCCGGGGTGCGTTGGCCGTACTTGACCTCCACCACCAGCCGGGGAGTTACCCAGATCGCGCCCCGGGCATCCTCGCGGGGGACGTCGCCGCCGAACGGCGAGGCGGTGGTGCGCAGCGGCTCCAACTCGCGCAGCAGTTCCCGTTCGAGGGCGGCACCGATCCCACCACCGACCCGGCCCCGGTAGACGAGTCGACCGTCGGCACCGGGCACCCCGACCAGCAGCCCGCCGATCTTCCGCGCGCCGGGCCGCCAGCCGCCGACCACGAAGTCGCCGGTCACCTCCAGCTTGACCTTCACCCAGTCCGGCGAGCGCACCCCGGACCGGTAGACCGACTCGACCCGCTTGGCCATCACCCCTTCGAGGCCGTGCTCGCCGGCCGCCTCGTAGGTGGCCGGGCCGTCGGAGAAGACCGGTGGGACCGCCCACCGCGCCGCGCCCAGAGCCAGGCCGTCGAGGGCCTCCCGCCGCCGGGCGTACGGCCAGCCGGTGAGATCCTGCCCGGCCAACCGCAACACGTCGAAGATCATGTACGTGACCGGGACGGTTGCCGCCAGCCGGGCCGCCTTCACGGCGTTGCGCACGTGCATCCGCTCGGCCAGGGCGGTGAACGAGGGTCGTCCGGCCTGGTCGAACAGGACCACCTCGCCGTCGAGCAGTGCGTCGTCGACCTGCTCGCCGAGCGAAATCAACTCGGGATAGGCGGTGGTGATCTCGACGCCGGAGCGGGCGTACAGGCGTGGCCGTCCGCCGGCGATTTCGGCGAGCGCGCGTACCCCGTCCCACTTGAACTCGTACGCCCAATCGGGGCCGGCCGGAAGCTGCCCGGTCATCGCGAGCATCGGCTTGAGCGGCGCGCCGGGCACAGGCCGACTGTAGTAGCAGGCCGAACACCTCGCGTCCGGTTCGCTGTGATGCGAGCATGGTCGATACCGGGGAAGGGAGCGCAGCATGCGGGCCATCTGGAAGGGAGCCGTGTCGTTCGGCCTGGTTTCGATCGCGGTGAAGCTGTATTCCGCGACGGAGGAGAAGGACATCCGGTTCCACCAGGTGCACCGGGCCGACGGCGGACGGATCCGGTACAAGCGCACCTGCCAGGTCTGTGGCGAGGAGGTCAGCTACGACGACATCGCCAAGGGCTACGACATCGGTGGCGGGGAGATGGTCATCCTCACTGACGAGGACTTCGCCGACCTGCCGTTGAGCACCTCTCACGCGATCGACGTGCTGGAGTTCGTGCCGGCCGAGCAGGTCGACCCGATCCTCTACAACAAGGCGTACTTCCTGGAGCCGGAGGGCGCCGCGACCAAGCCGTACCTGCTGCTGCGGGACGCGTTGACCGATTCGGAGCGGGTGGCGATCGTCAAGGTGGCGCTGCGCCAGCGGGAGCAGTTGGCCACCCTGCGGGTCCGCGAGGGTGTGTTGCTGCTGAACACGATGCTCTGGCCCGACGAGATCCGTAAGCCGGACTTCGGTTTCCTCGACGAGGACCTGAAGATCCGGCCACCGGAGTTGGCGATGGCCACCTCGCTGATCGACTCGATGGCCGGGGACTTCCACCCGGACGAGTTCACCGACGACTACCGGGCGGCGTTGCAGGAGGTCATCGACGCGAAGGTGGAGGGCCGCGAGGTGGTCCAGCCGGAGGAGGTCGAGGAGGCGCCCGCCGCCGCCGTCGACCTGATGGCCGCGTTGAAGGCGTCCGTGGAGCGGGCCCGGGCGGCTCGCGGCGAGGCACCGGCCGGCGGGGGCGCCGAGCCGACACCGATCTCGTCGGCACGTTCCGCGCAGAAGAAGGCGGCGGAGAAGAAGACCGCCAAGGCACCGGCCAAGAAGGCACCCGCGAAGAAGACCGCCGAGAAGAAGGCCACCGCCAAGAAGGCCACGCCGGCCAAGAAGACCACGGAGAAGAAAGCCACCAAGAAGGCCACCCCGCGCAAGTCCGCCTGACCGCACCCTCGATCACCTGAATGCACCTTTCTGGGCGGGTTCGGCACCACCACCGACTCCATGATCGTCATTTCCGTGCCGGTCGGCGCGGGCCATCGATGGTCGGAAGTGCGTCCGACACCAGGTACCGTGTGTCGGCGACGGCTGCCCGTGGCCGGACCCACCCCACACCTCTCAGCAGGGAGTCGAGGACGTGAGCGAGCAGGAGACCAAGGCGCGGCGGCGGCTGGCCGAGCAGTTGGCGGCTCAGAAGGCGGCCGAGGCGAAGCGCCGCCGGCAGGCCTGGGCCGGTGCGTTCGCCGGCATCGCCGTCGTGGCGGTGCTGATCACCGTGTTCGTGATCGTGGGCCAGCGCGGTGGTGAGGACGCCCCCGAGCAGGCCGCCGGTACGCCGTCCGCCCCGACCGAGGCGACCAACCCGCCGGCTGCGCCGCCCGCACCGCAGCTGCCGGAGGGCGCGGACCCGGCGCTGGGCAGCAAGCCGACGGTCACCGCCGGGGAGGGTGAGCTGACCAAGCTGACCGTGACCCCGTTGATCGAGGGCACCGGGCCGAAGGTCAAGGCCGGCCAGTCGATCACCACCAACTACGTCGGCGTCTTCTACGAGAGCGGCGAGGAGTTCGACTCATCGTGGGAGCGGGGACAGCCCGCCACCTTCCCGATCGGGGTCGGGCAGGTCATCCCGGGCTGGGACAAGGGCCTGGTGGGCGTGACCGTGGGCAGCCGGGTGCAGCTCGACATCCCGGCCGAGGACGCCTACGGCGACGGTGGCGGCGGTCGCCCGGCCGGTCCGCTGCGCTTCGTGGTGGACGTGCTCGCCGCCGAGTGAGCCGCGGGGCGCCCACCCCCACCGGCACCGGACATCGATGCGGTTGACCACAGATGGCTTCCGGGTGGTCACCGACCGGCAGTAGGTTCGACAGGCGTCCCGGGTACCTCGCCCGGGACGCCTGTCGAAGCGAACCCGGAGGTGCACGTGACGGCAGTGGACGCCGACGGGCGGACCGCCCGGTTGATGTGGACGCACTACGAACCGCTGCACGCTGTCACCTACTTCCATCCGCGCGCCCGCGCGGCCTACGAGGCGGCCGGGCTACGCGGCTACTGGCGGGGCTACTTCGCCGGTCGCGCCGCCCCGCTCGGGCCGACCGGTCCGGCTCCGGTGATCGCCGCCTTCTACAACTTCGCACCGCACATGGTGAGCCGGGCCGTGCCGGCGGTGTGGGAACTGGCCACCCCGGACCAGGCGCTGCGCGCCCGGCTGACCGGGGCGGTGCAGGCGCTCGCCGAGTTGACCTACGAGTTGCCCGAGCGGCATCTCGTGGAGGCCGCCGACCTGCTCGAGGCCGCCACCGACGGGCTCGGGACGGCCGGCCGGGTGCTCGGCGCGGCTAACGCGGGCCTGCCCCGGGGTGAGTACCCGCTGGCTCGGCTCTGGCAGGCCGCCACCACGCTGCGCGAACATCGTGGTGACGGGCACGTGGCCGCGCTGGTCGCCGCCGACCTCGACCCGGTGGAGACCCTCGCCTGGCGGGTCGCGGTCGACATGCCGGCGGCCAACCTGCTCGGCCGGGGCTGGTCGGAGCAGGACTGGTCGCAGGCGCGTGACCGGCTCGCCGTCCGTGGCTGGCTGGACGCCGAGGGCAAGCCGACCGAGCGCGGCCGGTCGTCCTTTCAGGCGATCGAGGACGCCACCGACCTCGCCGCCACCCGCCCCTGGCTGACGCTCGGCCCCGAGCGCGCACACCGCCTCCGCGAACTGCTCGACCCGATCGCCCGCGCCGCCCACACGGTCATCCCGCCGGACAGCCCCATCGGTCTGCCACCCCTGGCCAGTTGACCAAGAAGTTCGGGTCTGACCTCTCGTCGATTCCTGACGCGAACTTCTTGATCGACGCCGCGGTGGGTGGGGGAAGATGGGGGTGTGACGGTGGATGGGGTGGTTTTCGACCTTGACGGGGTGATCGTCGACTCCGAGCCGGTGTGGGAGGAGGTTCGGCGGGCTTACGTGGCCGAGCACGGGGGTGTCTGGCAGGACGACACCCAGCGTCGGCTGATGGGGATGAGCACCGGCGAGTGGGCCCGCTACCTCAGCGACGAGTTGGGGGTGCGGCGCACCGCCGACCAGGTGGCCGCCGAGGTGGCCGAGGAGATGGCCCGCCGGTACGCGGCCCGGGTACCGGTGATCGACCGCTCGGTCGACGTGGTCCGCCGGATGGCCGCACGGTGGCCTCTCGGGCTGGCCAGCTCCTCGCCGACCCGGCTGATCGCCGCGGCGCTGGCCGCGACCGACCTGACCGACTCGTTCCGCAGCACGCTGTCGACCGAGGAGACCGAGCGCGGCAAGCCGGCACCGGATGTCTACCTGACCGTGGCCCGGCGGCTCGGCCTCGACCCGACCCGTTGCGTGGCGGTGGAGGACTCCTCCAACGGGGTCCGTTCCGCGGCTGCGGCCGGGATGGCGGTGGTGGCGGTGCCGCACGGGGCGTATCCGCTGGATCCGGACGCTCGGCGGCTGGCCGTGGCGGTGCTGGACTCGATCGACGAGTTGACCCCGGAGGTCGTCGACCGGCTGGGCTGAACCGACACCGGGCGGTCCCCCGCCCGCCTACGGTCGGTGACATGAAGGCGATGGTGTACGAACGCACCGGCGATCCCTCCGTGCTCCAGTTGGTCGAGCGGCCGGTGCCGGAACCCGGTCCGGGCGAGGTGCTGGTGCGGGTCGCGGTGTCCGGGGTGAACCCGACCGACTGGAAGTCGCGCCGGCAGGGCCCGCTGCCGGCCGGCTGGCAGATACCGGGCCAGGACGGCGCCGGAGTGGTCGAGGCGGTCGGCGAGGGGGTCGACCAGGAGCTGATCGGCGAGCGGGTGTGGGTCTGGGAGGCCGCCTGGCAGCGGCCGTGGGGGACCGCCACCGAGTACACGGTGGTGCCGGTCCGCCAGGCGGTACGCCTCGGCGACGCCTCCTTCGAACTGGGCGCCTGCCTCGGCATCCCGTTTCTGACCGCGCACCGGTGCCTGACCTCGGGTGAGTATCTGCCGGACACCCTGCGTCCCGGCGCGCTGAGTGACCACACGGTGCTGGTGCAGGGTGGGGCCGGGGCCGTGGGCAACGCGGCGATCCAGTTGGCGTCCTGGGCCGACGCCTGCGTGATCGCCACGGTCAGCAGCGCCGAGAAGGCCCAACTGGCCGCGGCGGCCGGTGCCTCACTGGTGGTGAACTACCGGGAACAGGACGTGGTGGAGGAGGTCCACAAGATCGCGCCCGACGGGGTGCACGGGATCGTGGAGGTCTCCCCCGCCCGCAACGCGGCCACCGACGTCCGGCTGCTGCGCCCGGGCGGGGTGGTCAGCGTGTACGCCAACGACGGCGGTGACGAGGTGACGTTGTCGGTCGGTCCGCTGATGGTGCCGAACGCCCGTTGGCAGTTCGTGCTGGTCTACACGATGCCGAAGGCGGCCAAGGCCCAGGCGCTGGTCGACGTCGCGGCCGCGGCCGCGCAGGGCGGGATCCGGGTGGGCGAGGAGGCCGGTCTGCCGCTGCATTCCTATCCGCTGTCGGCGGCCGCTGCCGCCCATCAGGCGGTGGAGGACTCGGTGGTCGGCAGGGTGCTGCTCAGCGCCCACGAATAAGCGGCTCGACCTGGGAGTTTTCGCCGTCCGCAGGACAGAGACGAACAAGTCTCGCAATACTGGCATTGCGGGTCGCCCCGCGAGGAACGGGCGGCCCCGGCGCGGTGCGAACGCCGGGGCCGCCCACCGGAGAGAGGTCTGTGCAGGCCACTACTCCCAATGGCGATGATGCGCCGAAAAACGTTACGGCGTGGCCAGTTCCCGCACATTCAGGTCGCCGTCGGCGTACCGGGAGCGCACCACCTTCTTGTCGAACTTGCCGACGCTCGTCTTCGGCACCGCCTCGACGAACGCCCACCGCTCCGGCAACTGCCAGCGCGCCACCGACCCGGCCAGGAAGTCCCGCAACTCCTCCGGGGTCGCCGAGGCACCCTCCCGGAGCACCACCGTGGCCAGCGGCCGTTCGTCCCACCGCTGGTCCGGCACGCCCACCACGCAGGCCTCCAGCACCGCCGGATGGGCCATCAACGCGTTCTCCAGCTCCACCGAGGAGATCCACTCGCCACCGGATTTGATCACGTCCTTGGCCCGGTCGGTGAGGGTGAGGTAGCCGTCCGCCGACAGCGTGCCCACGTCACCGGTACGCAGCCAGCCGTCGCGGAACTTCTCCGGGTCCGGCGCGTCGTCCCCGACGTACCGCGCGGCGATCCACGGCCCACGGACCTCCAGCTCACCGACGGAGGTTCCGTCGGCGGGCAGCGGTTCCCCGGCCGGGCCCACGACGCGGGCCCGCACTCCCGCCGGCACCCGGCCCTGGGTGTACCGGTAGCGCCAGGCCTCGTCACCGCTCGCCCCGGCCGGTGGGCGCGACACCGAGCCCAGCGGCGACATCTCGGTCATCCCCCAGGCGTGGATGACGTCGATGCCGTGCCGCTCGTCGAACGCGTGCATCAGCGACGGCGGGCAGGCCGAACCACCGACGATCACCTCCGTGAGCGAGGAGGTGTCGACGTCGTGGCTGTCCAGGTAGGCGAGCAGGTCGGTCCAGATGGTCGGCACCGCACCGGCCAGCGTCGGCCGCTCGGCGGCGATCATCTCGGCGATCGGCGCGGCCTGGAGGAAACGGTCCGGCATCACCAGCGACGCGCCGGAGAGGAACGCCGCGAACGGCAGCCCCCACGACATCGCGTGGAACATCGGCACGATGGCCAGTTCCCGGTCGGTCGGCCCGAGCCCGAACCCCTCCGGCATGCAGATCTGCAACGAGTGCAGGTAGATCGAGCGGTGCGAGTAGGCCACCCCCTTGGGGTTGCCGGTGGTGCCGGAGGTGTAGCAGAGGGCGGCGGCGTCGCGTTCGTCCACCTCGGGCCAGTCGTACACCTCCGGGCGGTCGGCCAGCAGCGCGTCCCAGTGGTGTACGGCGATCCGGTCGCCCGCCGCCGCCAGCAGCGGGGCGGGATCGCCACCGCCGACCACCACCACGTGTCGCACGCTTGTCATGCCGCCGAGGGACTTCGCCAGCAGCGGGATCAACGTCGCGTCGACCAGCACCACCCGGTCCTCGGCGTGGTTGGCGATGTAGGTGACCTGGTCGGGGAAGAGCCGGATGTTGAGCGTGTGCAGCACCGCACCCATGCTGGGCACCGCGAAGTACGCCACCAGGTGCTCGGTGTTGTTCCACATGAAGGTGGCGACCCGCTCGTCGCCGGTCACCCCGCACTCCGTCCGCAACGCGTGCGCGAGCCGGGCGGCGTCCCGCCCGACGTCGGCGTACGTGCTGCGGCGCGGCTCGGCGCCGGTCCACGTCACCACCTCGGCCGCGCCGTGCACGGTGGCGCCGTGTTCGAGGATCCGGGAGACCTGAAGGGGGGCGTCCATCATCGTGCTACGCATGGGTAACAAGTTAGTGTCGCCGGTCACACGTTGGGAACCCCCGTAAATTGTCCGGGTGAGCATCTCCTGGGCTGATTCGTACGTCGGGCAGCTACGCGCCCTGGCCGGCGACCGGACGCTGATGTTCGTCGGCGCGCGGGCCGTGGTGCGCGACAGCTCGGCCCGCATCCTGCTGATCCGCCGCTCCGACAATGGGCAGTGGGCACTGCCCGCCGGCGCGATGGAGCTGGGCGAGTCGATCGCGGACTGCGCCGTGCGGGAGGTACGCGAGGAGACCGGGCTGCGGGCGCTGCGGGTGAGCGCCTTCGCCCTCTACACCGGCCCGGACCGCACCCACACCAACATGTACGGCCACACCTACCAGATCTTCACCACCGCGTTCCGGGTGGAGGAGTGGGACGGGCGGCTGGCCCGGATCACCGACGAGACGAGTGACGCGGGCTTCTTCCACCGCGAGGCGATGCCCCAGCCGCTCTCGGCAAGTGTCCTGGAGACCCTGGCCGACCTGGACGTCTTCGAGCAGACCAACCGCCTGATCCTGAAGTGACCAGGCAGCACGGTGGCCCCGCCCGGACGGGCGAGGCCACCGAACGAGCGCTGTCGGCGGATCAGTGCCGACCCTCGGCGAACTCCTCGACGATCTTGGCGCAGAAAGCCGGCAGGTCATCGGGCTTGCGGCTGCTGACCAGCCCGTTGTCGGTCACGACCTGCTCGTCGACCCATTCCGCGCCGGCATTCACCAGGTCCGTGCGCAGGCTGGGCCAACTGGTCAGCCGCCGACCCCGCACCACGTCCGCCTCGACGAGCGTCCACGGCCCGTGGCAGATCACCCCGACCGGCTTGCCGGCGTCGAAGAACGACTTCACGAACCGGACGGCGTCGGAGTCGGTGCGCAGGAAGTCCGGGTTGGCCACCCCACCGGGCAGCACCAGCGCGTCGTACCGGGCGGGATCCGCGTCGGCCGCACTGACATCCACCTCGTACGTGGTGGAGGGGTCCAGGTGCTCGAAGGAGGTGATCTTCCCAGGCTTGATCGACACCAGCTCGGCGGTCGCACCGGCCTGCTCGACGGCCTGACGCGGCTGGACGTACTCGACCTCTTCCACGCCGTCGGTGGCCAGGAAGGCTATTCGCTTGCCCTGCAACGTCGCTGCCACAGTGTTCTCCTTTCCGGGGGTACGTCCGTATCCGTTCCCGGTGCCGACGTCACGAAACGCGGCCGGACGGTGGCCCACCGCACGTCGCCGTCAGCGGGTGCCCGGCCGGCAGGTTTGACCCCGCCGAGCGGAGGGGAACCGCCGGCATGGCACGAGCAGCAGCGGAACAGCTCCGGCTCGCCGACGTCGTGCAGAGCTGGCTCGGGCGTCCGGTCCTGGTGATCGGTGACGCCATGCTCGACGAGTGGCGGTTCGCCGACTCCGACCGGTTGTGCCGGGAAGCCCCCGCCCCGGTCCTCACCCTGCGCCGCCGTATCTCGGCGGCGGGTGGTGCCGCCAACACCGCCGTCAACATCGCCACGCTGGGCGGGCGCTCGGTGCTGGTGGCGCCCGTCGGGGCCGACGCCGCCGGTGACGAGCTGCACGACTGCCTCGACCGGGCCGGCGTCTGGGACCGCACCGTCAGCCAGCCGGGCCGCTACACCCCGGTCAAGCGTCGGATGCTGGCCGGCGACCAGATCCTGCTGCGGGAGGACTCCGGCGACCCGGACGACCCGCTCAGCGACCTGGGGGTGGACTGCCTGCTCACCGCCCTGGACTGTGCGACTGAGGAGCTGCGGGCGGCCAGTGGAGGCGAGAAACCGGCCCTGGTGGTCTGCGACTACGGTCTGGGCGCGCTGCCCGCGCCGGTACGCGCCTGGCTGGTCGAGCACCGGGACCGGTACGCCACGGTCGCGCTCGACGCCCACGACCTCGCCGACTGGCGGGGCCTCGCGCCGACCGTGGTGACCCCGAGCTTCGCCGAGGCCACCCGCCTGCTCGCCCGCGCGGGCATGGTCCGGCCGACCACGAACCCGGCGACGTCCGCTGACCCGGCCGGCACCGGCACCGGCGCCTCGCCGGCGGCCGGTGGCCGTGAGCTGCACCTGGAGCATCCCGAGGTCGACCCGGCCGACGGGCCGTCCGAACTGACCGTCGGCACGGCGCCGGGCGAGGCCGGGATGCGGCGTACCGACGGGCCCACCGGCGAGCCGACCCCGGGCGAGAGTCGGGTGGCGATGACCCGCGACGGGCTCAGCGTGACCGGCACCGGGGTGACCGTGAACGCCGAGGTCGGTGCCGGCGTGGACCGGGCCGTCCTGGCCGAGTCGCGGCTCGCCGAGCTGCGTGCCCACACCGGCGCGGCGGTGGTCGCGGTGACCCTGGACACCGAGGGCGCGGTGGTCGGCGGTGTCGACGGTGCGCCCGCCCGCAGTCACAGCACGCCCGTGCCCGCCAGCCACGCCGTCGGCGCCGGTGACGCCTACCTGGCGGCGATGACCCTCGCGCTGGCCGCCGACGCTCCGCTGTCCACCGCCGCGCACCTTGCCCAGCTCGCCGCGACGAGCACCGTCGCCGGCACCGGCACCTGCGTGTGCCGCCGCGAGGACCTGCTGGCCGCGTTGGGCCGACCGGCACCCGACGACCGGCAGGTACTCGTCGACACCGGGCACCTGACGGAGATCGTCGCCGAACACCGGCGGGCCGGCCGCTCGATCGTCTTCACCAACGGCTGCTTCGACGTGCTGCACCGGGGGCACGTGCGGTACCTGGAACAGGCCCGCGCCCTCGGCGACCTGCTGGTGGTGGCGGTCAACTCCGACGGCAGCGTACGCCGGTTGAAGGGTGCGGACCGGCCGGTGAACCCGATCGAGGACCGGGCCGCCCTGCTCGCCGCGCTGACCTGCGTCGACCACGTGGTGGTGTTCGAGGAGGACTCCCCGGCCGCCCTCATCGAAGCCGTCCGGCCGGACGTCTACGTCAAGGGCGGCGACTACCCGCCCGAGCTGGTGCCGGAGGCGCCGCTGGTGCAACGGCTGGGCGGCCAGGTACGCACCCTGGGGTACGTGCCGGACCGCTCCACGTCGGCGATCATCGACCGGATCCGCGCGTACGGGCAGGAGGGCGCGACCGGCGCGCAGGCCGCTCCCAAGCCGGCGGTGGAGACGTCCGGCGCGACCGGCACCGGAACCGCCACGACCGGTGCGGACGCGCCGCCGCTGACCGGCAAGGCGCCGTGAACCGACCCCTCGACGCCGGCACGCCCGCGCAGTTCCGCGTCGACCGGCTGGTCGACGTGCTCGTCCCGACCCGCAACCGGCCCACCGAACTCGCCGTCACCCTCGCCGGGCTCGCCGCGCAGGAGGGGGTGCCGGGATTCGGCGTGGTGGTCAGCGACCAGTCCGACGGCGACCCCGGATACCTCCACCCGGCGGCGGCCACCATGGTCCGGGCGCTGCGCCACCGGAAGCATCCGGTGCTACTGACCCGGCGACTGCCTCGACGCGGGCTCGCCGAGCACCGCAGCTTCCTGCTCGACGCCTCCGTCGCGCGGTACGTCCTCTTCCTCGACGACGACGTCTGGCTGGAACCGGGCACCCTGCGCCGGCTGGTGACCGCGATCGGCGAGCTGGGCTGCGGCTTCGTCGGCAACGGGGTGCACGGCCTGTCCTACCTGGGCGACGTCCGGCCAGACACGCACCGGCACTACCGGGAGTGGACCGGCCGACCGGTGCCGGAGCGGGTCCGGCCGGGCACGCCCGAGTGGGACCGGGCGCAGATCCACTCCGCGGCGAACCTGCTGCACGTGACGGCGTCACTGGCGCTCGCCGACGGTGACTGGCGGGCGTACCAGGTGTCCTGGGTCGGCGGCTGCGTGCTCTACGACCGGGCCAAGCTCGTCGACGCCGGCGGATTCGGCTTCTGGCGACGGGTACCGGCGCGGCACCAGGGCGAGGACGTCGCCGCGCAACTCGCCGTGCTGGCGCGGCACGGCGGTGCCGGCGTCCTGCCCAGCGGCGCCTACCACCTGGAGTCACCGACCACGGTCACCGAACGCGACGTGGAGGCGTGGGAGGTCGTCCTCGCCTCGCTGGAGCCGGACGCCTGAGCCGGCGCGATTCGTCAACGGAACAGCAGTTCGCGGGCGGCTTCCAACACCTCGGCCACCGGCACGTCGGTGACGAAGGAGTCGCGGTGCGGGCAGTCGCCGTCGCCCGGACGGTGCGGGTAGATGCCGGGGGTGCAGTCCACCCCGCAGACCGGGCAGTGCACCGTCCACGAGGTGATCGGCCGGTGCCGGCCCCGCGTCACGGGAGCGGTGGTGATCAGGTTGCCGACCCAGAAGATGCCGACGGTCGGCGTACCGACGGCGGCGGCCAGGTGCAGTGGCCCGGTGTCGTTGGAGACCACCAGCTCGCATCCGGCGTAGCAGCCGGCCAGCCCACCCAGGCTGAGCGTGCCGACCTGTGGTCGGACCGGTACCCCGGCGGTGGCCACCACCTGGTCGACCACCTCCCGCTCGGCAGAGGTGCCGGTGACGAGGATTTCGTACCCGTCGGCGTGCAGCGTCCGGGCCACCTCCCCGAAGCGGTCGGCGGGCCAGCGACGACGGGTGTCCGTCGCACCGGGATGCAACGCCACCCGGGGACGTTCCGACTCACCGAGCACGGTGCGCGCCTCGGTCCGGTCGGTCTCGGTGACCGCCAGCGCCGGGATGATCGTGGTGGCCGCGGCGCCCACCAGGGCCACCGCCTCCAGGTACCGGATCACCTCGTGCTGGTAGTAGACGTAGCGCAGCCAGCGGTCCAGCGGCGGCGCGTCCTCGGCCCGTAGGCCCGCGGTGAGCCGGGCGCCGAGCGCGGCCACCAGCGGATTGGAGTTGGCGCCGCCGCCGTGCAGTTGCAGCGCCAGGTCGAACCGCTCCGCGCGGGCGGCGGCCAGGAAGTCGACAGTGCTCGACTCGGGCTCGCCCTCGGTCGCCGTCCGGATCCCCGGCGCGGGCGGCACCACAAGTACCCGGTCGACCGGGCCCGGCCGGTCGCGCCACAGCTGCTCGTGCCAGGGCGCGCCGAGCAACACGATCTCCGCCTGCGGGTACGCGGCCCGCAGCGCCTCCAGCGCGGGCAGTACGAAGATGAAGTCACCGAGCGCGTTGGCGCGCAGCACGGCGATCCGGGCCACGTCCGGAACCCGGTCGGCGGCCCCTCCCAGCACGGCCGAAGCCACCGGGCGCGCTACCGGCCGGAATCGCCGGTGGCGACGTCCGGCTGGTGCAGTTCCCGGTCCGCCGCCGGGTCGACGCTAGGCACGCCACCGGCGGGGCCCGTCGAACGCGGTCCGGTACGACCGACGGTGATGGTGCGCGGCGCGGGCCGGTTCGCCCGGGGCAGCCGTACCCGCAGCAGACCGTGGTCCATCACCGCGTCGATCGCCTCGGGGTCCACCCGCGACGGCAATTGCACGCGGTACTCGAAGCCCCGGGTCTCGAACCCGCCGGGAATGCCGTGGTCGGCGTTGACCTCGGCCTCCGTCCGCGCCCGTACGCACAGCTCGCGGTCGTCCAGCTCCACCGCGACCTCCTCGGGGGCGACGCCGGGCAGCCGGACGACCACCTCCCAGCCGTCGCTGGTCTCGCCCAGCTCCACCTCGGGCGGCCCCGGACGGCCGCCGACCAGCCGGCTCAGCTCGGCCCGCAGCGACTGCAGCTCGCCCATCGGGTCCCAGCCCTGCTGGCCGCCCCGCCAACCGCGTCCCGGCCTGGTCATCGCGCGTCTCCCATCCGTTGACTGGCGGCCGCCGGCCGCAACGAGCTCGGCGCGTCGAGGTTGGCCTCCCGGTCGACCCCGACGCCGAGCCGGTCGACGAGTTCACCGCCCAGCCAGCCGCCGACCCCGAGAATGCCCAGCGCCACCACCTCGATGGCGATCAGTGCCCCGCCCGCCCCCCGCGAATCGGCGTTGAGCCGCACCACCCAGACGGCGGCGAAGAGCAGGATCGCCGCGAGGTTAGCGACAGCATGGGTGAGCGCCACCCGCTTCGCCCGGGTTCCGGAGGGGATCGCCAGCAGATCGAACGTGCCGGCCGCCGCCGCCAGCAGGCCGCCGATCAGACCGACGGTGAGGTTCCAGTACGCCACCTCGCCGAGGAAGTCCGGCCCGCCGACCGTGTCGATGACGTCGAAGAGCACGGCGGTGACCAGTAGGGCGAAGGGAAACATCACAAGCATCGGATGGACGGGGTGCCCCAGGATCTTGAGTCGACTCTCCATCTCCGGGCCTCCACTGTTGTTCGAAAGCGCTCTGTGGGCCGTACCCCCGGGCACCGGGGGACAAACCTGACGGTCGGGCGCGACTAGAGTGACCATGGCGGTTTCCCGCCCGGGTGCCGCCACCACGGTCAACTCCACGGGGAGGCACCCAGTGACGGTGGAGATCACATCCGCAGCCGAATTGACCGACCTGCTCGGCACCCCCGGCCCCCGCGCAGTCGCCAAGGAGCGCACCCAACTGCACGAGCGTGACCGGCAGTGACGCCACTACGGCCCCCGGTACGCCACCACCCTCTACACCTGACCCGCCCTCCGCCCGCACCGCCACCCCCGTTGCCCACCGCGACTCCCGGCCCGCAACTTCGGTGATGTTGCGGCCCGAGGTCCGCCAGACACGACAACATCCGCGAAGTTGCAGGCTGGGTTGCCCGGTCACCGGCGGCCTAGCTTCGGGGTATCACCGTGGTGCTGACGATGACACTGTTGACGACGGTCGCGGTGATGGTCCGGGTGACGGCCTCCGCCGCCGCACCGGCGCCCCAGTTGCCCTGCTCGAGTTCTTTCGCGCGTTTGATCACGGGCGTGGTCCACGGGATGTCGCGGTAGAACTGGGGAAGAGTTCCGCTGCCCGACAGCAGTGCCGCGAGCGCGGCCACCCGGGCCGACGGTTCCGCGCCGTCCACGAGGACCTGCCGGACCTCCTCCAGCAGGCGCGCCCGGCGTCCGGTGCCACCGTCGCGCAGCGCGGTCGTCCGGAACAGGCCGAGCATCTTACGATCCTCCCGCCGGATGTCGCCGCGTCCGATGAGCCGCTCCAACACCGGCTTGCGCAGTTCCGGGCCGATCGCGGCGAGCACCGTCTGGACGCCGCGGGGCTTCTCGGAGACGTAGTCCCACGCCGATCGGAGAAGCTCGTCCGACGGTGCACGCCCCTCGACGATGCTCACCTTGCGTCGGTCCGCCATCGTCACCCGGTCGGCGAGGGCGAGATCCGCGAGGACCGCCCCGGCGAGGACGTAGAAGAGGGTGTTCTCTCCGGCGATGGTGCCCGACCTCGGCTGGAACAGCAGGAGCAGCAGGTCCTCCACCAGAGTCGGTGAGCCGGGTTGCGACGTCTCTGCGGTCACGATCACTCCTTGTCGTATGTCTTCACGCGAGGTCTGATCGGGTGTCGCGCGCACCTCGGTGTCGCTCGCCGCCCTCAGCGGCGGGGTTCCCACTTGAACAGGCGGGTGGCCGCCACGACGGCGATCACGACCCAGCCCAGCGTCGGGGCCAGCAGGAGCAGGGAGTCCGTCACGGCGACGCCACCGTTCCAGGCGTTCATCACCATCTCGGTGGCGGAACCACCGGGCAGCAGCCGCTTGAGCAGGGCGAGATCCTCGGTGCCGCTGATGCCCACCCAGCTGGCCACGCCGATCACGCCGAGGGTGACGGGCAGGGTGGTGACCTGGGCGTGCTCGGGTGAGTTCGTCAGGCCGGCGGTGGCCAGACCCAGGCCGATCAGCATGGCCACGGTCGCGACGATCGCCACCACCAGCAGGGGTATGTTGGCCGGCCCGCCGGCGACCATGGCCAGGGCGGTCAGGATCGCCGCGACCTGCACCAGCGCGACGACGGTGGCGGGCAACAGCAGGCCGGCGAGAATGCCGGGGTCCCCGATGGCCGTGGAGCGCAACCGCTTGAGGAAGAGATTCTGCCGCCGGGACGCCAGGGTCGTCACGGTCGTGGCGTAGAGCCCGAACGCGGCCACGGTGAACAGCACGATCGCCGCGATGTAGCCGAGGCTGCCGAGTGCGGCGAAGGTCTCGTGCTGCCGGACGAAGTACGCGGAGACGACCACCGGGATGATGAAGCTGGTGACCAGCACCAGCCGGTTCCGGAAGATCTGGATCAACTCGCTGAAGGCGATGGGGAACACGGGAAGAATTCCTCTCGGGGAGACGGGTCAGCCGCTGATGGCGCGGAAGACGTTGTCGAGTCGGGTCGGTCCGGCCTCCAGGTCCCGCAGTTCCACCGCGTGGTCCTGCGCCCAGGCGAGCAGGAGGTGCAGGTCCTTCTGCAGCCCGAAGGTCTCGATCACGACCTTGCCGTCGCCGTCCCTGGCCGCCTGCAACGGCAGCGCCGGCACCGCAGGTGGCAGCGAGAAGCGGATGACGGCCGGCAGGGTGCGGGTCAGCTCGGAGACGGTGCCCTCCCGGTGGAAGGTGCCCTCGTGCATGAGCCCGATCCGGTCGGCGCGCTGCTGCGCCTCCTCCAGGTAGTGCGTGGTCAGCACGATCGTCGCGCCGTTCTCCCGGAGCCGGTCCACGGTCGTCCACAGGTGGTCGCGTGACTGGACGTCCAGGCCGGTGGTCGGCTCGTCCAAGAAGATCAGCTCCGGGGTGCCGTAGACGGCGGTGGCGAAGTCCAGCCGCCGCTTCTCCCCACCGGAGAGCTGTGACACCTTCCGGCCGGCCTTGCCGGTGAGATCGACGACGTCGAGCACCCGGTCGACGTCGTCGGTGCGCCGGGTCAGGGTGCCGATCAGCCGGACCGACTCACGAACCGTGAGGTCGGGGGAGAAACCGCTCTCCTGGAGCATCACCCCCATCCGGGGACGGACCACCCGACGGTCACCCGGCTGGTGCCCGAAGACGCGTACGGTGCCGGAGGTCGGCGTCCGGTGCCCCTCGATGGTCTCCAGGGTCGAGGTCTTCCCCGCCCCGTTCGTGCCGAGCAGCGCGTACAGTTCACCGCGCCGGACCTCGAAGGAAAGATCCTTCACGGCGTGGAAGTCGCCGTACTTGACGTTCAGCCGTTCGACTTCGATCACTGGTGTCGTGGACATGCCCCAATGACAGCAGCGGTCGCGGCGATCGTTCAGTGGCGCCACGTCATGGGTACATGTGACGTGGTGTCACTGCCAGCCCGGTCTGGACGTGGGAATACTGGCTGGGTGACCGCGAGACCGCCGGCCTTCACCAAGACGACGCAGAGGCGGCTGCGCCGGATCAATCTCCTCACGTCACTGCCGCCGGTCGTGTTCGCCGCGGTGGTACTCCTGGCCACCGACGCGCACACCTGGTGGCATCTCATCGTCCTGGCCCCGGGTGCCGTGGCGGCGGTGGTGGCCTTCGAACGCTGGACGGCGGACGACCTCGCCCGGGTCGCTCTACCCTGCACGATCGTCGGGGCTGTGGTGTGGCCGCTCGGGGCGCTGCTGACCGGCAGCCCCAACGCCTACTGGGGCATCTGCGCCGTGGGGTCTCTCGCCCTCCGCGAGGTACGACGCCGGGCCCTGGCAGCGGTCGGACTGTTCAGCTACGTCGCCGCCGTCGGCGCGATGCGACTCCTGGTCGATCAGGACGACGTCCGCGGCGTCCTGATCACCTACGTCCTCGTCCCGACGGGCCTCACCATCCTGGTGACCGTCCTGACGATCGTCGGCGAGCGCTTCTACGACCTCATCCGGGAGCTGGACCACGCCCGAGAGCGCGAAGCGGAGCTGGCGGTCATCCGGGAACGCGTCCGCTTCGCCAGCGATCTGCACGACATCCAGGGCCACACCCTGCACGTGGTCAAGCTGAAGATCGCACTCGCCCGGAAACTGGTGCGCCGCGACACCGACCGCGCCGAGAAGGAGCTGCGGGAGACGTACGCGCTGGTGAGCGACACCATCACCCAGACCAAGGAACTGGCGTACGCCCAGCGCCGACTCAATCTCTCGGCGGAACTCGAGAACGCGAAGAACCTGTTCGAGGCGGCGGGCATCCGGGTCCGGGTGACCCGGGAGGCCGAGGTGGATCCGCGCAGCAGCGAACTGCTCGGCCAGGTCCTGCGCGAGACCACCACGAACATCCTGCGACACGCACAGGCCACCCAGGTGCGGATCACGCTCTCCGAAGCCGGCATCTCGATCGTCAACGACGGCGTGAGCGGCGATACGCTGCCCGAACTCAGAGGGCTGTCCAACCTCCGGCAACGGCTGGCAGCCGACGGTGGCGAGCTGACCGTACGACAGCAGGACGGACGTTTCCTGACCGCCGTGAGATTCCCGGCCGCCCGGGCCGACGCGGTCACCGGCGGCGCTGCGGAGGATCAACGATGACCACCACCATCGTGCTCGCTGACGACGAGGCCCTGCTGCGCAAGGCGCTGGCGGCGCTGCTGCCGCTCGAAGGTGACATCGACATCGTCGCCGAGGCGACCAACGGCGAGACCGCCGTCGAGGCCACGTTGCGGCACCAGCCCGACGTGCTGGTCATCGACCTGGAGATGCCCGGCACGGACGGCCTCGGCGCCATCACGCAGATCCGCCGCGTCCGGCCCGAGCAGGTGGTCCTCATGCTGACCCGACACGCCCGGCCCGGCGTGCTGCGAAAGGCGCTGAAGCTCGGCGTCCAGGGTTTCGTCAGCAAGTCGGCCGAGCCGGCCCACATCGCCTCGGTCATCACCGACCTGCACGCGGGCAGACGGTGGATCGACCCCGACGTGTCCGCGCTCGCCATCGTCGACGACTGCCCGCTGACCGAGCGGGAACTCGACGTGCTGCGGGTGACGAGCGAGGGTTACTCGGTCGCCGACATCGCCGCCCGGCTGCACCTCGCCCAGGGCACCGTACGCAACTACCTCTCCAACGCCATGCAGAAGACCCAGACCCACACCCGCCACGAGGCCGCGCGCTACGCCCGCGAGCACGACTGGCTGTGACCCCTGAACCGCCAGCTTGGAGATGTCGGATGTTGAACCCGGTCCAGACACAGCGCATCGAGGGCGTCGTGGTGGCGGCCTTCGCCGTCGTGGTGACCGTCGCCGTCGGGTACGCGTGGTGGTGGCTGCTCGCCCTGTTCCTGATCTTCGACCTGTCCATGGTCGGCTACCTGCGCGGCCCACACGTGGGTGCCTTCTGCTACAACCTGGTGCACTCCTACGCGCTGCCGGCGCTGCTCGGCGCGGTCGCGGTGGCCCTCGCCGCAGTCCGGGAGCCGATCGACTGGCTCGGCGTCCTCGCCATCGCGTGGGTGTTCCACATCGCCGTCGATCGCGCCCTCGGCTACGGCCTCAAGACCACCGAAGGCTTCGAGCACACCCACCTCGGCTCGATCGGGAAGGCCAAGCGGTCCGCCGACTGATCAGCTCGGCGGTCGTCCCGCCTCGCCCGCCGCGCACCTTGAGCAGGTGCGCGGCGGACGACGCACCATCAGTCGAAGGTGTGTACGACGCCCGGCTGGACGTGGATCCCGTCGGCGAACTCGATGATGTCCTGCTGGGTCCAGCCGCGGGCGTCCCAGATCTGCACCAGCAGCCAGACGCCGTCGGGCTGCTTGACCAACAGGTTCTTGAGGCCGTCAGTGGTGCCATCGCCGTTATTGAGCACGCCCGGCTTGCCGCCGACCTCAACTTGCGTACCGGTCGGGGTGGAGTGGTCGCTCCCTGACCGCAGGGTGATGAGGATCTTGTCCACGTAGACGTTCGGGCTTTTGTTCGCCCCGTTCTCTGGAGCGATCGTCAGGGTGGCGGCGTCGCCGCCCTGGATCTCCCAGCCCGCTGGGACTTTGTCGATCGTAAAGCCTTGAGGCTGCTCGCCCTCGTAGGCCACCAGGCGGGTAGCCACGGCTTGGGCCGGAGCGTTGTCGGCAGTGGTGGTGGTCGGGCCGGCCTGGGTGCCGATGGTGACGGCGACGGCCAGCGCGACGACCGCGAAGGCTGAGGCACCGAGCGCGCGGGCGGACCGGCGGCGGCGCAGCGCCCGGCGGCCCCGGGCCAGGTCGGCGTCGGCCTCGGCGGCCGACGGCGCGACGGCTGGGCCGGCGATCCGGGCGAGCCGGTCGTGCAGATCCATCATCGGGTGACTCCTGTCAGGGAAGATTCGTCAAGGGCGGCCCGCAACCGGTCCAGGGCGCGGGCGGTCTGGCTCTTCACCGTTCCCTCGGAGCAGCCGAGGGCGTCGGCGGTGTCGGCTACGGAAAGGTCGTAGAAGTAGCGGAAAACCACTGCGGCGCGCATCTTCGGTGGCAGGTCACGAAGGGCCGCGCGCAGGCCGTCGTCGAGGTCGCCGCCGCTGCTCGGTTCGGCGCGGGGCCGGTCCGGAAGTTCCGCCACCGGGCGTTCGTGGCGGCGCCACCACCGACGGCGTTCGTCGGTGAGCGCGTTGACCAGGGTTCGGCGCAGGTAGCCCTCGATATTGTCCGCCCGTTGGAACGCCGGCCAGGCGACGTACAGCTTGGTCAGGGTGGACTGGACCAGATCCTCCGCCAGATGCGCGTCACCCGCGGTCAGCAGCGTCGCCGTGCGGACCAGCCCGGCGCGGCGACTGAGCACGAAGCTGTGGAACTGCTCGTCACGGTCAGATTTCACACACGCTCTCCTTCACTCTCACAGCCCCCTGACGATTCGCGGACGAACGGGGTTGCATGGCGGAGAACGAACGCCTCCACGGTTCCGGCAGCGCCTCGGAGCCGGAACAGCGGATGCTTGAGCCCGCCTCGGCGTCGATGACGCTGGACGGGTACGCCGGGCTGTTCGACGACGACCTGGACACGGCCGCCAATCGGCTGGATGAGGCGTCACGGCTCGGGGTGTGGACTGCCCGCGGACCGGCACCACCACCGGCGGCGGCCTGATCGACCTCGAAACGGGCAGAAGCCCAGGCCGTTGACCTGGGCTTCTGTACCGAGCCGCCTGACGGAATCGAACCGTCGACCTACGCATTACGAGTGCGTCGCTCTGCCGACTGAGCTAAGGCGGCAACGGTGGTCAAGTGTACGGCACGCGCCGCTGCGGGGCCGAGCGGGATTGGCCGCCGGGTCGAGCGAACCGGACGCCCGGGGCGTTTCCGGGGTCGTCGGGTCACTCGGGTCGCACTACGCTGCGGCGAATGACCGACGATCACACCTCTCGCGACGAACCGGGCGACGTCGGGCCGCCGTCCCGCGACCGGACGCCGCCGCCAGGGTCGTACGCCGGGGAGGCCGCCGGCGGTCGACAGGCCCGGCGACCCCGCAGCACGGATCCACTGGAGTTGGGCTTCACGCCCCGCAAGCCGGTGCCGTGGCTCGCGCCGTTCCTGCTGATCAGCACCGGGCTGCGGACGCTGCTGGCGATGCTGTTCGGTGCGTACCTGGACAAGCGGGAACTCCAGAAGGCGCTGGACGCGGAGATCTCCCGGCAGGTGGGGCCGGACGGTGGGCTCTGGCTGGACTACGTGGCCGACCTGGGTGACGGGTTCGACGCCACCTATTCGGTGGCCTACCTGCTCGCCCAGCGGGAGATCACGGTGGACGGGCACCGGCTGCCCCGGGCACAGACCCTGGTGATGGGGGGTGACCAGGTCTACCCGTCGGCGGAGTACGCGGCGTACGAGGACCGGTGCAAGGGTCCGTACCAGGCGGCGCTGCCGGCCACCCCGGCCGAGCAGCCGACGATCTTCGCGGTGCCCGGCAACCACGACTGGTACGACGGGCTGACCGCGTTCCTGCGGCTGTTCGTCCGTACCCGGGACCGGCACTTCGGTGGCTGGTGTACCGGCCAGTCCCGGTCGTACTTCGCCGTCGAACTGCCGGCCGACTGGTGGCTGCTCGGTCTCGACGACCAGTCCGGCTCGTACGTCGACGACCCGCAGCTCACCTACTTCGACGCGGTGGCGAAGCGGCTCGGACCGCAGAGCCGGGTGATCCTGGCGGTGCCGGCTCCGGCCTGGGTCAAGGCCGTCGACCGACCCACCGCGTACGACTCGATCGACTACTTCATCCGCACCATCGTCGCGCCCACCGGTGCCCAGGTCCGGCTGCTCATCTCCGGCGACCTGCACCACTACGCGCGGTACACCGGGCCGGACGGGCGGCAGCTGGTCACCTCCGGCAGCGGCGGCGCCTACCTGTACCCGACGCACAAGCTGCCCGAGCACATCCAGGTGCCACCGCCCGACACCCTGGCCCGCCGGTCCAGCCCGTCCCGGACGTACGAGTTGGCGGGCCGCTACCCCGACGCCGCCCGCTCCCGCCGGTACGGCTGGGGAATCTTCGCCCGGCTGCCGCGCCGCAACCCGGGCTTCTCGACGCTGCTGGGCGTGCTGCAGACCCTGCTGATGCTCTCCATGGCCGGAGTGGCCGATTTCCGGTCCGAGGCCTCAGAACAGCGGCTGTTCAGTGTGCCGCTGGTGATGATGGTGCTGGTCACGGTGCTTGCGGCGGCGATGTTCGCGAAACCGCCCAGTTCCAGCGGCAAGCGCCACGCCCGGCACTGGATCCTCGGCGTCGGGCATGGGCTGGCGCACGTCGGGCTGGCCGCCGCCGGCACCTGGGCCTGGCTCGCGTTGCCGTTCCACGACTGGTCCTGGCCGCTGCCCGCGGTGGCGGCGGCAGTGGTCTACCTGCCGGTGATCGGGCTGGTGGCCAGCCAGTTGGTGGCCGCGTACCTGCTGCTCGCGAGCGCCTTCGGGGTGAACGTCAACGAGCTGTTCGCCGGGCAGGGCATCGAGGACGCCAAGGGCTTCGTCAGGATGCGCATCGATCCCGACGGCACCCTAACCCTCTACCCGATAGCCGTCGACCGGGTAGCCCGGAACTGGCGAATCAACCCCGACCACTCCCCCGACTCCTCCTGGCTAACTCCCACCACCCCGCTGTCCCCCCGCCTGGCCGAACCCCCCATCACCCTCACCTGACCACCCCACCTGCCCTGTTGATCATGAGGTTGACGGCGATGTTGATCTCTGAAACTGCCGCTAACCTCATGATCAACGCCGGACCGGTGGGGGTGGGGGTGGGGGTCAGCGGGTGTCGTGGGCGCGGCGGGGGCCGCAGACGTCGGCGCGGGAGCAGCGGGAGCGGGAGCCGTCGGCGTCGAGGCGAACGGTGACCGCGTCTCGCGGGACGCTGTGGCCGACCACGCGGCCCTCACCCTCGGGCGTGGTGACCCGGGCGCCGATCGCCGGGGCGGATTCGGCGAACTTCGCGTACAGGGGATGTTCGTACTTGAGGCAGCACATCAGCCGACCGCAGGCACCCGAGATGCGCAGCGGGTTGAGCGGGAGATCCTGGTCCTTGGCCATCCGGATGGTGACCGGCTCGAAGTCGTTGAGGAACGTGGCGCAGCACAGATCCCGCCCGCAGGAGCCGATGCCACCCTGTACCCGGGCCGAATCGCGGGCCGAGAGCTGGCGCAGCTCCACCCGGCAGTGCAGGGTCGCGCCGAGATCGCGGACCAGGGAGCGGAAGTCCACCCGGTGCGGGGCGGTGAAGTAGATCGTGCTGCGTTCTCCGCCGCCATCGCCGTTGCCGAGCACATGGTCGACCGCCACCACCTTCATCGGCAGGCCGTGCTCGCGGATCAGCCGCTTGGCCGCTACCTTCGCCTCGGCCTTGCGCCGCCGCAGTTCCTCGTCGCGGCGCAGGTCGTCCTCCTGGGCGAGCCCGGCCAGCCGTGGGAAACCCGCCGTGTCGTCGGTGACCCACTGCGCCGCCCACACGCACTCCGCCACCTCGGGGCCGTCGTCGGTGGGCACCAGCACCTTGTCGCCCACCTGCGGTCTCAGCTCGCCCGGGTCCAGGTAGTAGAGGCGCCCGTAACGCTGGAAGCTGACCGCACAGAGCATGCCCATGGCCTCACCCTACGTCGGGTTGGCGGAAGCGCGCCGGGGCGATCGGCGGCGGCGTGCCCCCGAACCGCCAGCCGATGTCACGCCGCGCCGCCATCCACGATTGTCGACTCGACCGATGCCCCGCCCGGCCACCGGTACGACGATGCTGCCCGGACGGCTGAAACCTGCGTCACGGGCGGGACAAGACCGGGCCGAACGCGTTGAGTGGAGAGCAGACCTGCGGGGGGTGCAGGGAAGGTCACGGCGCCGCTGACGGGCCACCTTCGAGAGGCCCGCGAGCGGCGCCGTGTGCCCTGTGCGGGCGCGGGTGCCGGCACCGGAGACAACGCCGAGGGACGTCACCAGCCGACCCGGGTCGTCCGGCCGCCCGGTGGGCCACCACCGGTGTCCGGTCGGAACCGCGCGCCCCCCGGACGCCACGGAGACTCGGCCAGGCTCGGTGACCACTGCCGCAACAACGTCTCGACACCGTCGTACGCCACGCAGAGCACCGCCAGCACCCGGGCACCGATCTCGGCGGCGGCGACCGCACCCACTGCGGACCTGCCGGTCTGCGCCGTCGCCCGGCCGGCCGACGTGGCGGCGACGACGGCAACCGCCTCGGCCGAGCCGATCGCCTCGGCCAGTGCCCGAGCGGCGGCGAGCCGGCTGCCTTCCACCCAGTCGGCGAGCGCGTCGGCGTAGCCGGCGGTGGCTTCCAGCCGCCCGACCAGGCTCTCGGGCCCCTCGTCCAGGTGCCGCAGCAACGTCGCCCGCGACTGGCCGTACGCCGTGGCGGCCGAACCGGACCAGAGCACCGGGTCGGTCAGCGCGGCGCAGGCGGGGTCGTAACCGTGCACGTGCCGACGCACGGCGTGCCCGGCGGTGGCCAGCGGCCCCGGCCGCAGGTCGAGGAAGCCGCGCAGCGCGTCGCCGGGCAGCACCTGCATCCGGCGTAGCAACGGCCACACCCGGTGCCCCTCGGGAGCGCCGGTCGCGAGCAGCGTGTCGACCCGCTCCAGCAGATCGAGGCCAGGCTCGGCGAGCCGGTCGAGGAAGTCCATCACGCCTCACCGGCGAGCCGACGGCCGATGGCGGAGTCGGTGTCGGAGTAGCGGTCGGCGGCCTCGCGCAGTGCGGCGGCCACGGACGCCAGCTGGATGGCGGCGTTGTGCGCCTCCCGGGCCCGATCGCCGGTGGCGGCCACCCACTGCCGATGCAACGCCCGCCCGACCTCACCCGGCCGGCCGGGTGCGTCGGCACCGAACGCCACCTGCGCCGGATCCCCTGCGGTGACCGACCGGGAGAGCGCGGTGAGCGTGGCGCTCGCCTCGTCGAGGCGACCGGCCAGGGTGCGAAGGCTGTCCATCTCAGGCCCCCGCAAGCGGTCGGTAGGCGGTGAAGGTCTCGTTGTGCAGCTTCTCCCTCGCCCACTCCGCGGCGTCCGCGGCGGCGGTGACGGCGGCTCGTACCGAGTCGGCCACGTCCCGCGGCGCCCGGTTGTGCAGGGGGCCGAGGAACCGTACGTCGGTGATCCGGCCGCCGGCGGTGACCACCACCTCGACCAGACCGTCCGGTGAGCGGACGGTGACCTCGACCGTCGCCACGGCCTGGTCGAACTCGGCCTGGAGAGACTCGATGCGGCGGTAACGCCGGACCGCCTCCTCTATCCACGCCTCGTCGATCTCACCCCGCGGCATCGCCGGACTCCTCCCGGTTTCATCACTGTGCGTGCCGCCACCGTCACCGCGGCACACCGGACCGTACCGCACGCGAATTGCGCCTGTCGATGGTTGTGGACAACGGTCCAGCCACGGGCCGGCCGGTCCAGCCGTTCGCCGAGGTGTTGCCAGCCTGGCGGCGGTCAGCCCTTCCAGAGGGCGAGCATCATCGCCTCGACAGCGATCCGGGGCTTGACGTTGGCCTCGATCGCGGCGCGACAGGTGAGCACCGCCTCCAGCCGCCGCAGTGCCCCCTCCGCCTGCCAGCTACGGGCACCGGCCTCGGCCAGTTCGGCGGTGTCGGAGTGCACCGGCGTAACCGGTGCGCCCAGTGCCATGGTCAACGCGTCCCGGTAGAAGGCGGCGAGGTCCACCAGGGCCCGGTCCAGCGCGTCCCGCTGGGCCCGGGTCGCCCGTGACTTCTGGCGTCGTTCCAGGTCCTTCAGTTGACCGGCGGCTCCCCGGGCGGCACCGGCCGCACCCCGGCCGGTACCGCCGGCACCGAGCGCCGTCTCCAGCGCCGCGCGCTCCGCGGCGTCGGTCTCCGCGACCGACGCCTCGGCCTCAGCTTCGGCGGCCTCGATCAGCGCGGACGCCGCGTCGAAGGCGGCACCCACTCCGGTGAGCCGACGCGGCACCGCGAGCACCGCCTCCCGCCGGGCCCGGGCCTGCGGATCACGGGCCAGCCGCCGGGCCCGCCCCACATGGCCCTGCGTGGCGGCGGCCGTCCAGCGCGCCACGTCGGGAGCGATTCCGTCCCGGCGGACCAGCACCTCGGCCACCGCCTCGGCCGCCGGCTGCCGTAGCGGCACCACCCGGCACCGCGACCGGATGGTCACCGAGATGTCGTCCGGGTGGGTGGACGGCGCGCAGAGCAGGAACACCGTACGCGGCGGGGGTTCCTCCACCGCCTTCAACAGTGCGTTGCCGGCCGCCTCGGTCAACCGGTCGGCGTCTTCGATGATGACGACCTGCCAGCGCCCACCGGACGGGGTGCTGGCCGCCCGGAGCACCAGCGCCCGCATCTCGTTCACCCCGATGGAGAGCCCCTCGGGCACCACCAGCCGGACGTCGGCGTGGGTGCCGGCGAGGGTGGTGTGGCAGCCGGGGCACTCGCCACAGCCGGTGCCGTGCACACACTGCAGCGCGGCGGCGAAGGCCCGCGCCGCGACCGACCGGCCCGAGCCGGGCGGACCGGTGAAGATCCAGGCATGGGTCATCCCCCCGCCCGGATCAGCGCCGACGGCCGCCTCGGGTTCGCCGGTGGCGCGCAGCACGGCGGCGGCAGCCGCGGCGGCCCGCCGCAGCGTCTGCACCGCCTCGTCCTGCCCCACCAGGTCGGCGAAGGCGTCCGGCATCAGGTCCGCTCCGTCGTCACCAGCTCCGACGGGGATAACTCGGGCTGCACCGAGGTGTCCGGACCGTGCGCCGGGCCCGGGTGCTCGATCCCGTCGGCGTTGCCGAGCAGCTCCTCCACCCGGCGGGCGACCCGCTCGGCGATGTCCTCGGCCGAGCGGGCGCCGTCGAGCACCAGGTAACGCTTCGGGTCGGCGGCGGCGAGATCGAGGAAGGCGTAGCGGACCCGGTCGTGGAAGGCGATCGACTCGGCCTCCAGGCGGTCGGCGCTCTCCGCACGCGCGGCGACCCGGGACAGCCCGGTGCGCGGATCGACGTCGAGCAGCACCACCAGATCGGGCTTGAGCCCACCGGTGGCCCAGGAGGAGAGCCAGGACACCTCGTCGACCGGCAACGTCCGGCCGGCTCCCTGGTAGGCCAGGGACGAGTCGACGTACCGGTCGCTGATCACCACCGCGCCCCGGGTCAGCGCGGGCCGGACCACGGTGGCCACATGATGCGCCCGGTCGGCGGCGTAGAGCAACGCCTCGGCACGCGGTGAGGGTGCCTCGTCGGGTGTGGTGTCCAGCACCAGCGATCTGATCCGGGTACCGACGCCGGTGGCGCCCGGCTCCCGGGTGACCACCACGTCCCGTCCCTGGCCACGGAGCAACTCGGCCAGCTTGCCGAGCTGGGTCGACTTGCCGGCGCCCTCGCCGCCCTCGAAGACCACGAAGAGTCCGGCCGAGACGAACGGCTCGGCCGGCATCAGCGGACGGCCGCGGATCGACCCCCACAGGTCGGCCAGGACCGGCACGCCCTTCTTGTCGTCCATCTGCCCGAAGGCACTGATCCCGGCGAAGATGCCGGCCGCACCGGCGGCGAGCAGCAGCAGGCGGGTGGAGGAGACGGAGATGCCGAGGTCGGCGATGGTCAGCGTGCGGGAGCCACCGACACCGGCCAGCAGGCTGCCGAGCGCGATCGCCAGGATCAGCACGAGCCGGGTACCGATCTGCACCACGGCGAAGACCCGGCCGCGTACCTCGTCGGCGACCTCACCGCCGAGCAGGGTGGTGCCGGAGAGGAAGGCCATCCCGGCGCCGGCCCCGACGAAGACCGCGCCGACGAGCGCCATGGACAGGTGGATGGCGAAGGCCAGGGTCATCACCGAGGCGCTGGCCAGCACGATGCTCATGCCGAACCAGCGACGCCGGGACATCTCCCGCACGATCATCGGCCCGAGCCCGATGCCGATCGCCAGGCCGATGAAGATCGCGCCGAACAGCAGGTAGAACGCGGCGTCACCGGCACCGAGCGAGTCGGCGAAGAACCGGGCGGTGCCGATGACGATGCCGCCGCCGGCGAAGGCGCCGAGGATGCCGAGAACCAGCCCGCGCACCAGTGGGGTCTGCCCGATGAACCGCCAGCCCTCGGCGAACTGGCGCATCATGCTCTGCTCGGTGCGCTCCCCTTCGTCGGTCTGCCCCTGACTGATCTCCTTGATACCGAAGGCCACCACGAGGGCGGTGGCGAGCCGGGAGAACGCGTTGAACCAGAGCGCGAGTTGGGCCGGCTGGGCCCAGCCCGGCATCTCGCCGCCGGTGGCGCCCCGGATGATGCCGTCGAGCGCGGAGAGCACGATCGCGGCGAAGACCGGGGTCAGTCCGTACGTGGTGATCAGGGTGAGCTGGTTGGCCGTCTCCAGCCGGGCCCGGGGGATGAGGTTCGGTACCGCGGCCTCCTTGGCCGGGATCCAGAGCAGGGTGACCGTCTCGATCAGGAAGGTGGCGATCGCCGCCCAACTGACCACCCGCGCGCCGCTGGCGCCGGTCAGCGCGTAGAGCGGGATGGAGGCGAAGAGCACGAACCGCAGCAGGTCGCAGATGACCATCGTCCAGCGCCTGTCGAACCGGTCGGCGAGCACTCCGGCGACCGGGCCGAGCAGCAGCGCGGGCAACAGCCGGATGGCGATCACGCCACCGAAGGCCGCGCCCTTGGCGGTGCTTCCCTCCACCTGGGCGGCGGCGAAGACACTGGTGGCGAGCAGGCCGAGCCAGTCACCGAAGGAGGCCGCGCCGAGCACGATCCAGAGCCGGCGGAACGGTCGGATGCGCAGCACCGAGCGGATCGCTCCGTACCCGGTCAGGTCGGGTTGCCCGGCGGGGCCTCCCGACGAACCCTGCGTCCCCGCCTTGCCCGACTGGTTGGTGGCACCGGACTGGCCGGCGGCGTCGCGTCCGGCGGCGTCGGCGGGCTGGTCGGCTGTGCCGGCGGGCTGGTCCGCCGGCGACACGCCGGACGACTCGCCGTTGAACTCGCTTTCGATGGCCGTACCTCCACGTGCCGGCCCATCGCTGGGCACCCCCGGTGGAACACTCTAGACCCGGTAGGGACGTCCTCCCGTCCTGCACCGCCTGCTCGCCGAGCCTAGGCCGCCGCGGCCAGCCCGACCCAGGCAACCCGGACACGAGGGTATTTCGCATTAACCGTTTCACAGTTAGCGTGCACACGTGGCCACCGACAGCGAGAATCTGCGCAACCGCCTGGACCGGGCGACCGCGCACCTCGACCCGCCGTACGCGGTGGTCGACCTCGGCGCCTTCGACGCCAATGCCGCCGCCCTCGTCGACCTGGCCGGCGGCAAGCCGTTGCGGGTCGCCAGCAAGTCGGTACGCAGCCGCGAGTTGATCGCCCGCACGCTGGCCCGACCGGGCTGGCACTCGGTGATGGCGTTCACCCTGCCCGAGGCGATCTGGCTGGTCCGCAGCGGGATCAGCACCGACGTGCTGGTGGCGTACCCCACCGTCGACCGGGGGGCGCTCGCCGAACTCGGCGCCGATCCGGTGCTCGCCGCCGCGATCACGCTGATGGTCGACGACCCGGACCAGCTGGACTTCTGCGACGCGGTGTCACCGTCCGGCCGCCGCGCCGAGCTACGGATCTGCCTGGACCTGGACGCCTCGTGGCGGCTGTTGAACGGGCGGTTGCACGTCGGTGTCCGTCGCTCACCGGTGCACAGCGCCCGGGCGGCCGGTCGACTGGCCGCCACCGTCGCCCGCCGACCGGGCTTCCGGCTGGTCGGGCTGATGTCGTACGAGGCACAGATCGCCGGCCTGGGCGACGCACCGCCCGGGCGGGCGGCGCTCGGCACCGCGATCCGGCTGGCCCAGCGCGGTTCGTACCGGGAGTTGCTGGTCCGCCGCAGCGCGGCGGTGGCCGCCGTACGCGAGCACGCCGACCTGGAGTTCGTCAACGGCGGTGGCACCGGCAGCGTGGCCGCCACCCGGGCTGATCCCGCGGTGACCGAGATCACCGCGGGATCGGGCCTGTACGGGCCGACGCTGTTCGACGCCTACCGCGCCTGGCGGCCCACCCCGGCGGCCTTCTTCGCCTGCGGGGTGGTCCGGCGCCCGACGCCCGACCTGGCCACCGTGCTGGGCGGTGGCTGGATCGCCTCCGGGTCCGCCGACCCCGCCCGACTTCCCCGTCCGTGGTTGCCGGCCGGGCTCAGCCTGCTCGGTGCCGAAGGCGCCGGCGAGGTGCAGACCCCGCTGACCGGCGCACCCGCCGCCCATCTGCGCATCGGCGACCGGGTCTGGTTCCGGCACGCCAAGTCGGGGGAGTTGTGCGAACGGGTGAACGAGCTGCACCTGGTGGACGGCGACCAGGTGGTGGCCACCGTGCCGACCTACCGGGGCGAGGGTCGAGCTTTCCTCTGACCGGCGCGCCGGCTGGCCGCGTCGGCGGTGGGGTGAGGTCGGCGTCAGGCGGGTTGGGCCGCCGGCTGTGCGGGTTCCGCCTCGGCGACGATCTGGTCGTCGGCCGGCTTCGCCGGCTGCACCACCGGCCGGCGGCCGGCGTCACCCCGAGCGTCCACCTGCCGGTGCAGGTATTCCCGGATCAGCGCCTTCGCCTCGGTGAGCACCCGGTCGTCCCCGTCCGGCTTCCGCCGGAACGCCAGCTTGATCAGGGCGTCGGCCGCCTCCACCGCGATCTCCAGATGGAAGCGCAGGTCCGGCACGTCGGCCAGCCCGAACCGCTCGGTGAGCACCCGAGCCAGTTGGTCGGCGATCACCCCGTTGTTGTCCCGCTGCTCATCGAGCAGATGCAGGTCGACCACGTCGCCGAAGTGCAGGGTACGGAACCCGGGAACGGTGCGGTGCATCGTGATGTATTCATCGATCCCCGCGTCGACCCCGTCCCACCAGTGGGTCAGGTCGTCCGAGGCGAAGCGTTCATCGAGCCGCTGGAGGTAGGACTCCATCGTGCGCAGCGTCAGCGCCTGCACGATCGCCCGCTTGTCCGGAAAGAACTGGTAGACCGACCCGATCGCCACCTCGGCCCGCTCGGCGAGCAGGGTGGTGGTCAGTCCCTCGTACCCCACCTCGTCAACGAGTTCGGCGCAGGCGTCCAACATCCGCTGGACCCGCGCGACACTACGACCCTGCACTGGTACTCGACGCAGTGGCCCGGTCGTGGCGGCTGAAGTGGACACTCGCCACCCCCTCTCGACGGATGAACATATCTGCACGTCACGAGTCCGTGACTACCGGTACAACGAGCGGACCTCGATTGCGGTGTTTACCAGGGACAACGTTCCTGATATGAATTCGGTTCATATTCATCTTTAGGAGCGGGCCGATGGTCGAGAGCACCGCCACCGAGACCGCCGCCTGGTCGAACTGGGCGGGTAACCAACGCGGCGCGGCCACCGCCGTACTGCGGCCGTCCTCGGTCGACGAGGTCGCCGAGCAGGTCCGACGTGCCGCCGAAGCCGGCGAGCGGATCCGCCCGGTCGGCAGCGGCCACTCCTTCACCCCGGTCGCGGTCAGCGACGGGCAACGGATGGACCTGACCCGACTCGCCATCGACGTACGCGTGGACGTCGATCGACGCCTCGTCACCGTACCGGCCGCGATGACCCTGCGGGAGGTGAACGCCCTACTCGCCGCGCACCGACTGGCCCTGCCCAACCTCGGCGACATCGACGCGCAGACCGTGGCCGGGGCCATCTCCACCGGCACCCACGGCACCGGTGCGGCCTACGGCGGCCTGGCCACCTTCGTCGAGGCGCTGACCCTGGTCACCGGCGCCGGCGAGGTGCTGCGTTGCTCCGCCGAGGAGCATCCGGAGGTTTTCGACGCCGCCCGCGTCTCGCTCGGCGCGCTCGGCGTACTCGTCGAGGTCACGCTGCGCTGTGTGGACGCCTTCGTCCTGCTGGCCCACGAACGTCCGGCGACGCTGGACGCCGTGCTGGCGCGGGTGCCCGACCTGGTCGCCGCCCATGACCACCTGGAGTTCTTCTGGTTCCCGTACACCGACCGGGTGCACCTCAAGACGAACGACCGGGTACCGCTCGACGACCGCCCGCTGTCCCGCTGGCGCGGTTGGCTGGACGACGACTTCCTGGCCAACACCGTCTTCGCCGGAGTATGCCGGCTCGGCCGGGCGCTGCCGGGCCTGGCACCCGGCATCAGCGCGATCTCCGCACGCGCGCTCGGTGAGCGCCGCTACACCGGTCGCTCCGACGCGGTCTTCTGTAGTCCCCGCCGGGTCCGCTTCCTGGAGATGGAGTACGCGCTGCCGCGCGCGGCACTACCCGACGCGCTGGCGGCGGTGCGTCGCATCATCGACGGGTTGCCGTTCAAGGTGCTCTTCCCGGTCGAGGTTCGCTTCGCCGCGGGGGACGACATCTGGTTGTCGCACGCCTACGGCCGGGATTCGGTGTACCTCGCCCTGCACCAGTACGTCGGCATGCCGTACGAGCCGTACTTCCGGGCCTACGAGGCGGTGGCCACCGAGCTGGGAGGCCGGCCGCACTGGGGCAAGCTGCACTGGCGCGACGCCGCCTCGCTCGCCCCCGCCTACCCCCGCTGGACCGACTTCCAACGCATCCGCGCCCGCCTCGACCCCCACCACACCCTCACCACCCCCTATCTGGCCACCCTCCTCGGCTAGCCCACCGCGAATCTTGGTCCGAATCCGCCCCTCTGGGGGCACTTCCGCACCAAGATCCGCCGGCTATCCACAGGGGCAGCGCGTTGAGAAGGTGCCCGGCAGGGTGGTGGCATGGGGAGTCGGGGTGCAGGACCAGTGGAGGGGCCATCCGTTCAAGGCGGATCAGCGGGGCGCGGGGTGGGACCGGGGCAGCGACGAAACGAGCGAGCGGTCCAGCGGGCACACCAACGCCGGCGTGGACGGGATTTGAGGGCTGGCTGGCGAAACGCTTGGGAGCGTAATCCGGGTTCGACATCCCGGCGAGGATGGGGGTCGGTCCCGCCAAGGGACGACGCGGATGAGCTGACCTGGTTGCTGTTCCACCAGGAGCAGGTGCTCAGCCTCGATCAGGCCCGCCAGCACCTGTCGCCGAAGGCGATCCGGCACCGGGTCACGTCCGGTCGTTGGCGGCAGGTGCATCGAGCCGTTTACGTAACGCACAACGGTCCTTTGACACCTACACAACTTCCGTGGATCGCCGTTCTGTCCGCCGGTCCGGCGGCGATGCTCGGTGGGTCGAGCGCCGCCCGGGCATGGGGCCTGCGCAGACATGACGACGGATTCGTGCACCTGCTCATACCGGCCGGACACCGGCCGCGTGCGATGCCACCCGGTGTCCAGGTGCATCGCACCACCATTCTGGCCGACGAGGACGTTCTCCACGTCGGGCAACCACGTCGGACGATGCCGGCTCGGTCGATCGTGGACGCCGCGCAATGGGCGTCAGATGACCATGAGGCGTGTGCCATCATCGCGGCCGGATTCCAGCAGCGCCTCGTCGGCGGCGACGATGTCCAGCGCGTACTCGATCGCCTTCCCCGCGCCCGGCGGCGCAGCCTGATCCGGCGGACGGCCGTCGACGCGGCCGGTGGCGCTCACTCCCTGCCGGAGTTGGAGTTCCTCGCCCTCGTCCGGCGCGCCAGATTGCCCGAGCCGACCCGGCAGGCGGTCCGGCGGGATGCCGCTGGCCGGCGCCGCTACCTGGACGCGCTGTTCGAGGAGTGGGGAGTGCTCGTGGAGATCGACGGCGGCCAGCATCTCCATCCGGCCACCGCATGGGCGGACATGCGCCGGCAGAACGACCTGTGGCAGCGCGGCGACCGGGTGCTCCGCTTCCCGGCCTGGGCCATCCGCCACGCACCCACCCAGGTCATCACCCAACTCCGCACCGCCCTGAGAGCGGCGGGTTGGCACCCCTGACGACGCAGATCTTGGTCCGCCAGCGCCCCTCCAGGGGCGGTTTCGGACCAAGATTCGGCGCGGTCAGTCGGTGGTGCGGGCTTTCGCCGGGGTGGACTTGGCGGCGGGGGTTTTCTTGGCGGTTGCCTTGGTGGCCTTCGTCGCCTTGGTGGCGGTCGCCTTGGACGCCGTCGCCTTGGTGGCCTTCTTCGCCGTCGTCTTCTTGGCCGGGGCCTTCTTCGCGGCGGCCTTCTTCTTCGGGGCCGGACCCTTCGCCCGCTTCTCGGCGAGCATCTCGGAGGCCTCCTCCAGGCTCAACGCCTCGGGGGTCTGGCCGCGTCGCAGCGAGGCGTTGGTCTCCCCGTCGGTCACGTACGGACCGAACCGGCCGTCCTTGATGACCAGGGGCTTCTCGGTCAGCGGGTCGTTGCCCATCTCCCGCAATGGCGGGGCGGCGGCCCGGCGCTGGCGGGTCTTCGGTGCGGCCAGCAACGCCAGGGCCTCGTCCAGCGTGACGGTGAACATCTTGTCTTCCGAGTCCAGCGAGCGGAACTCGTCACCACGCTTGACGTACGGGCCGTAGCGGCCGTTGTTGGCGAACACCTCCGCGCCGTCCGGGCCGACCCCGACCAGCCGGGGCAGGCTGAGCAGCTTGAGCGCCTCATCGAAGGTGAGCGAGTCGGGCGACTGCGAGCGCAGCAGCGACGACTTGCGCTCGCCGCTGGCCACGTACGGGCCGAACCGACCGGACTTGAGCAGGATCGGCTCCCCGGTCGCCGGGTCGTCGCCCAGCTTGCGTTCGCCCCCCCCGCCGAGGAACAGCTCGTGCACCTTCTCCGGGGTCAGCTCGTCCGGCGCCAGCCCCTCCGGGATCGGCGCCCGGTCGCCCGGGCTGGTGCCCTCCTCGCCCTCCGCGGCGGGTGCCTGCTCCTCGCCAGGCACCCGACGTTGCAGGTACGGCCCGTACCGGCCGACCCGCACCACCACCTCACGCCCGTCGTCGTCGGTGAACAGCGGGATCGAGTTGACGCTGCGCGCGTCGATCTCGCTGAGGTTCTCGGTGACCAGCTTCTTCAGCCCGCCCGCGTGCGCGATGGCCTGGTCGCCGGTGCCGTTGCTGCTGCCGAAATAGAAGGCGGTGAGGAAGTCGACGGCGGCGTGGTCGCCACCGGCGATCTCGTCCAGCTCGTTCTCCATGCTGGCGGTGAAGTCGTAGTCGATCAGCCGCGGATAGTGCCGTTCCATCAGCCCGATCACCGCGAAGGCCAGGAAGGACGGGATCATCGCCTGGCCGCGCTTGACGACGTACCCCCGGTCCTGGATCGTCTGCATGATCGACGCGTACGTGGACGGGCGGCCGATGCCCAGCTCCTCCAGCGCCTTGACCAGCGACGCCTCGGTGTAGCGGGCCGGCGGCTGGGTGTGGTGGCCCTGCGCGGCCAGTTCGTCGGCGGTCAGCGGCTGGTCCTTGACCAGGTTCGGCAGCCGCCGCTCGGCGTCCTCGGCCTCGGCGTTCTCGTCGTCACTGGACTCGACGTACGCCCGCAGGAAGCCCGGGTCGGTGATGGTCTTGCCGGTGGCGCCGAAGTCGGCCTCCTCGCCGCCGGAGGTGGTCGCCCGGATCCGCACCGAGACGCTGGAGCCGACCGCGTCGGTCATCTGCGAGGCGATGGTGCGCCGCCAGATCAGCTCGTAGAGCTTGAACTCCTCGGCCGACAACTCCTTGGCCACGTCGCCCGGGGTCCGGAAGTTGTCTCCCGCCGGGCGGATCGCCTCGTGCGCCTCCTGCGCGTTCTTCACCTTGCCGGTGTAACGACGCGGCTCCGGCGGCACACTGCGCTCGCCGTACAGCTCGACGATCTGCCGGCGGGCCGCGGCGATGGCGGTCTCCGACAGGTTCACCGAGTCGGTACGCATGTAGGTGATGTAGCCGTTCTCGTAGAGCCGCTGCGCGGTGCGCATCGTCTGCTGCGACGAGAACCGCAGCTTCCGGGCCGCCTCCTGCTGGAGGGTCGAGGTGATGAAGGGGGCGTACGGGCGGCGGCGGTACGGCTTCTCCTCGACCCGGGTGACGGTGAACGGTCGATCCGCCAGGCGGGCGGCGAGCCCCCGGGCCCCACCCTCGTCGAGGTGGACCACACCGGCGCCGGGCCGGACCCGGCCGGTGGTCGGCTCGAAGTCCTTGCCGGTGGCGATCCGGTCGCCGTTCAACGCGACCAGGGTGGCGTTGAAGCTGCGCGGCCCCTCGCCCGGGTTGGTCACGGCGAGGGTGGCCAGGATGTCCCAGTACTCGGCGGTGCGGAAGGCCATCCGCTGCCGTTCCCGCTCGACCACGATACGGGTGGCCACGGACTGCACCCGGCCCGCCGAGAGCTTCGGCATGACCTTCTTCCACAGCACCGGGGAGACCTCGTAGCCGTAGAGCCGGTCGAGGATGCGCCGGGCCTCCTGGGCGTCGACCAGATCCCGGTCGATCTCCCGGGGGTTGGCCACCGCCGCCTGGATCGCCGGCTTGGTGATCTCGTGGAAGACCATCCGCCGGACCGGCACCTTGGGCTTGAGGGTCTCCACCAGGTGCCAGGCGATCGCCTCGCCCTCGCGGTCCTCGTCCGTGGCCAGGAAGATCTCGTCAACCTCCTTGGCCAGCTTGGTCAGCTTGCTGATCTGCTGCTTGCGGTCGGCGGAGACGACGTAGAGGGCGTGGAAGCCGTTGTCGACATCGACGCCGAGCCGGGCCCACGGCTCACCCTTGTAGCGGGCGGGCACGTCGGCGGCGTTGCGGGGCAGATCACGGACGTGCCCGAAGCTGGCCTCCACGACGTACCCCGGGCCCAGGTAGCCCGAGATCGTCTTGGCCTTCGCCGGAGACTCGACGATGACCAGACGGGTGGTTCCAGCGTTGCTCGGCACGTCTGTTTCGACCTCATTCCCACTCAATGGCCGCGCCTGGCCGGCTCGGGGCGCACTCGTCCCACCGGTACCCGGCGGTCCGGATGTCCAACGTAACGCGCCGTCCGTGTTTCGGGTTTCGCGGGCGGCAATCCGCCCCGGACGATCCGTGGTCACGCCAGACGGCGTCACCGTACACCCTGGGTAGGGTGTCGAGCGGGCCGCTGTGACCATGGCAGCCCCTCGGTTGAGGTCAAACCCGGCCGATTCTCCCTGTGTTCCCCGACACCCGGCTGTCTCGGATCGGACAGCCACGCCGACCGTCAGACCCGACTCGGCCAGGCCGTGGGCGGGCTCGCGGACGGGCGCTCACCGACCAGTTCGGCCAGCCGTCGGGTCCGGTGGCGGCCCGCGATCCGGTACGCGGGACCACCGGGTCCGCTCGTGACCAGCTCACCGGTCAGCCCGGCGGTGGCCAGGGCGGCACCGACGGCAGCCCACCGGACCGGATCGTCACCGCCGAGATGGAGCAGGAAGTCGGGCGGATCGGCCACCCCGGCGGCGGCGAGCCAGAGGCGCAGCCGCCGGCCGTCGAGCTGGAACCCGGGCGGCGGATGCTGCGTCGGGCCGTGCAGCCAGGCCGCCGCGAGCGGGACGATCGTCCGGGTGTACGCGGTCCGCACCGCGTAGCGCTGGTCCTCGGTGGGCGCCCAGCTGCTGCGGACACCCCGCTGGGCCAGCTCGGCGACGAGCACGTGCACCCGCCAGGCGGCCGCCACCACCACCGACAACCGGGCCGTGCCGCCCATCCGGTGCACCTCGCCCGGTCCGGCGAGCAGCCCGGCGAGATCGGCCACGGCGGGCTCACCGGTCTCCGCGCCGAAGAAGACCAGTTGCCGGTCGCGGCCGGTCGCGTCGGCCGGCACCGGTGACGGGTCGTCCGGAGAGCCGTCGTCGGCCGGCGCGTCGACCAGGGCGGGCCGGCGGCCGGTCGGCCCGCGACGGCGCGTCGGTGGTGGCTCGGCGGGCGGCGGGAAGGACACCGGCAGCGGTTGCGCCGCCGGTGTCTCGCCGGAACCGCTCAACGGCATTCGGGTACCTCGTCGAAGGCGCGCTTCAACTCCTCGGAGTCGAGCCGGCTGGTGTCCAGCGCGCTGGCGTCGTACTCCTGCTGGAGGGTCTCCACCGCGTCGCGGACACCGTCGTAGAAGGCGCTGGCCTCGCCGGTGCCCAGGCCGTCGATGGTGGTCCGGGCCCGGCCGTAGGCGTCCCGCATCGACGCGAGCGAGGCGCGGAAGCCGGCGGAGACCTCCGCACCGTGCTCCACCTCGGGCACGCCGGCCTGCTCCACCTTGCGCCGGGCGGTCTCGCTGGCCTGCTCGGCGCCGCCGAAGAGCCGGACCAGGTTCTCCTTGGCCTGCGCCGGGGTGGTCTGCGCGGTCATCTGCTGGTCGGTGCTGTTGGTCAACTTGCTGATCTCGGCCCGCCAGGGGGTCAGCGCCGAACAGACCGAGGCGGCCCAGGCGCGCGGACTGGGGCCGCTGGAGCCGCAGGCGGCCACCAGCATCAGCGTGGCCAGGACCACCGTGAACTTTCCGGCGGCTGCCGCCCGGCACGTACGCATGCGTTGCAGCGTACGGCTTCTCCTCCCGGTCGGCACCGGTCATCGGTACCGGGGTCCGTGGAGGCGACCGGTCCCCGGCCGGCAGACGTTGCCGACCGGGGACCGGTGTGCCCGACGCGTCAGGCCTTGATTTCCTCCGGACGCGGGTCCGCGCTGCCGGAACCGCTGTCGGCGTCGTCGCCCATCGCGATGCTCTTGCGCTTGCTGAACACCACCGCCGCGACGACGATCAACGTCGCCACGAGCGCGATGGTGACCCGCAGGCCGACGTTACGGTCGTCGCCCACGCTCCACGCCACCACGGCCGGCGCGATCAGCAGCGCCACCAGGTTCATCACCTTGATCAGCGGGTTGATCGCCGGGCCGGCGGTGTCCTTGAACGGGTCACCGACGGTGTCGCCGATGACGGTCGCGGCATGCGCCTCGGAGCCCTTGCCGCCGTACGCGCCGTCCTCGACCATCTTCTTCGCGTTGTCCCAGGCACCGCCGGAGTTGGCCAGGAAGACCGCCATCAGCGTGCCGGCACCGATCGCACCGGCCAGGTACGACGCCAGCGCACCGGGCCCGAGGCCGAAGCCGACCGCGATCGGCGCCAGGATGGCCAGCAGGCCCGGGGTGAGCAGCTCGCGCTGCGCGTCGCGGGTGCAGATGTCGACGACCTTGCCGTACTCCGGACGCTGGGTGCGGTCCATGATGCCGGGCAGCTCGCGGAACTGTCGGCGGACCTCCATCACCACGGCACCCGCCGAACGGGAGACCGCGTTGATGGCCAGACCGGAGAAGAGGAACACCACCGCCGCGCCGATGATCAGGCCGACCAGGTTCTGCGGGTTCGACACGTTCAACGCGTTGAGGATCTCGGCACCGACGTCGGTCACCCCCGCGTCGGCGTACGCGGTGCGCAGCGTGTCGGTGTAGGAGCCGAACAGCGCGGTCGCGGCCAGCACCGCCGTGGCGATCGCGATGCCCTTGGTGATCGCCTTGGTGGTGTTGCCGACCGCGTCCAGCTCGGTGAGCGTACGAGCGCCGTGCTCGTCGATGTCGCCGGACATCTCGGCCACACCCTGGGCGTTGTCGGAGATCGGGCCGAAGGTGTCCATCGCGACGATCACGCCGACGGTGGTGAGCAGGCCGGTACCGGCCAGCGCCACGGCGAACAGCGAAAGGGTGATGGACCCGCCGCCCAGCAGGAAGGCGCCGAAGACACCACCGGCGATGAGCAGCGCCGAGTAGACCGCCGACTCCAGGCCGACGCTGATGCCGGCGAGGATGACGGTGGCCGGACCGGTCTGCGAACTCTTGCCGATGTCCTGCACCGGACGCTTGTTGGTCTCGGTGAAGTAGCCGGTCAACGCCTGGATGGCGGCGGCCAGCACGATACCGATGATCACCGCGCCGATGACCACGCCGCGCGGGCCGAAGAGCGGGTCGCCGCCGTTCACACCGAGGGTGGTCCGCCAGTCGTCACCGAGTTGCGCCGCCCACGTCGGCTGGAGGTAGGCGAAGGTGGCCACCGCGACCAGCACCGCCGAGATCAGCGCGGAGAGGTAGAAGGCCCGGTTGATCGCGGTCAGGCCGTTGCGGTCGGAGGCGCGCAGCCGGGTGATGAAGACGCCGATGATGGCGACCAGCACCCCGATCGTGGAGATGATCAGCGGCAGCACCAGGCCGTCGGTGCCGAACGCGGCCCGGCCCAGGATCAGCGCGGCGACCAGGGTGACCGCGTACGACTCGAACAGGTCGGCGGCCATGCCGGCGCAGTCGCCGACGTTGTCGCCCACGTTGTCGGCGATGGTGGCGGCGTTGCGCGGGTCGTCCTCGGGGATGCCCTGCTCGACCTTGCCGACCAGGTCGGCGCCGACGTCGGCGGCCTTGGTGAAGATGCCGCCACCGACCCGCATGAACATGGCCAGCAGTGCGGCGCCGAAGCCGAAGCCCTCCAGCACCGTCGGCGCGTCACCCCGGAAGATCAGGACAACGAGCGCGGCACCGAAGAGACCGAGACCTACGGTGAGGAAGCCGACCACGCCACCGGTCCGGAAGGCGATCTTCATGGCCGACTCCCGGCCACCTTCACGCTCCCGGGCGGCGGCGGCCACCCGCAGGTTGGCCCGGGTCGCCAGCCACATGCCCGCGCCGCCGATGAAGGCGCTGAACAGGGCACCGACCACGAAGAAGAGCGAGCGACCGATCTTCACCGCGACTTCGCTGCCGTCGGTGTTGTGCACCGGTAGCAGGAACAGCAGAACCACGGCGATCACCACGAAGATCGCCAGGGTCCGGAACTGCCGGAGCAGGTAGGCCGAGGCGCCCTCCTGCACGGCCCCGGAGATCTCCTGCATGTTGGTGGTGCCCTTGCCGGCGGCCAGCACCGTTTTCGTCAACGCGGCGGCGAAGGCGAGCGCGACCAGCGCGATCACCGCGGCGATGACGACGTACGTGACATTGGCTCCGGTGAGGGAGATCCCGCCGCCCTCGGCGGCCAAGGTGTCGGACATCTGTGTCCTCCTGTGCCGAACAACGCGCCGGCCGGTGGAGACGCACCGTCCGGCGCCTGGATGCGAATTCGCAAGCGCGCGCCGATCCACCCGGCGAACCAGCGACTCCACGCCCATCTGTGCTGGCTGCCGGGTGGATCACTTGCTGACAACCCGCGTACTCTAGCCGCCCCCAGTGTTCGAGGTCACACCGAGGTGGCGGCGGGTCTGGATGATCTCCGTCGCTGTGTTATGAACCGAAATCTGATATAGGGACCGGTCCATGGTGATCCGGTCGGCGGGTCCGCGCGAGGTCAGCGGTTGACCGGCCAGACCATCCGTACCTCGGTGCCGACACCCTCGTCGACGGGGCGGACCTGAAGATCCTCGACGAATCCGGCGAGCAGGGCGAAGCCCACTCCGGTGGTCAGGTCGTCCTCGTTGAGCGACTCGTTGGCCAACTGGTCGGCGTCGAGGGCGGCAAGACCGATGCTCGCCTCGATCGGTGCCCGGTCCACCACCCGCACCGCGTACGTCCCCGAGTCGGACATCTCCACCAGCACCGGCTCGGCGAGGCCGTACTGGCGGTGCAGGGCGACCGCCCGGGTGCACGCCTCGCCGATGGCCAGGCGGACCTCGTCGAGCAGATCCTCGCGAACGCCAGCGCGCCGGGCCACCGCGACGCCGACCAGGCGGGCGGTACGCACGTGCACCGGCGCGGGCGAGAAGGAGAGCCGGACGGTGGCCATCACTGACCGGCGCCGGTCGCCGCTTCGACCGTCGGGTACAACGGGAACACCTGGTCCAGCGCGGTGATCCGGAAGATCTTGAGCAGCGGCTCCTTGTCGCAGACCAGGGCGAAGGTGCCGTCCGCGGTACGCAGCCGCTTGAGCGCGCCGACCAGCACACCCAGCCCGGTGGAGTCGAGGAAGTCCACCCGACCCAGGTCGACCACCACGTGCCGGGCCCCGGCGTCGATCAGTTCCAGGAGCCGTTCGCGCAGCCGGGGGGCGGTGTAGACGTCCACCTCACCGCCGACCTCGAGCACCGTGTGCTCACCCACGGTGCGGGTCGCCAGCGACAGCTCCATCCGTCCTCCTCAGGCAGCCGTAAACTCTCTTGGCATCTAACCACTACCCCGGAGTCGGGCCGACGACTCACCGGGGCAGCCCATCCGTACCCGGCACGCCGATTTCCCAACACCCGAACACCAGTGCGAGAGTGCAGGACGTGACCTCGGCAGCCACCGTATCCGCCGGCAGCGGCCCCGAGCGCCCGACCGACGCCGTTACGGCCGGCCCACCGCTCGCGTCGCCCGGGGAGTTGCTGCGCCGGTTACGCCAGCGTCATCCCGCCGATCCGGTCACCCACGTCGAGCGGGTGCCGCCCCGGATCGGGGTACCGGCACCGTGGCCGTCCTGGGCGCCGGAGGAGCTGCGCGCGGCGTACGCCCGGCGCGGGGTGACCACGCCGTGGCGGCACCAGGCCGAAGCGGCCGGCCTGGCGTACGACCGCCGACACGTCGTGGTGGCCACCGGCACCGCGTCCGGCAAGTCCCTGGCGTACCAGCTGCCGGCGCTGGCCACGCTGCTCGCCGACCCGCGCGCCACCGTGCTCTATCTGGCACCGACCAAGGCGCTGGCCGCCGACCAGTTGCGCGCCGTCGCCGCGTTGGAGATCGACGGCGTCCGCCCGGCCTGCTACGACGGCGACACCCCGCGAGCCGAGCGGGAGTGGATCCGGCGGCACTCCCGGTTCGTGCTGACCAACCCCGACATGCTGCACCACGGCATCCTGCCCGGCCACGCCCAGTGGTCCGGCTTCCTGCGCCGGCTGGCGTACGTGGTGATCGACGAGTGCCACGTCTACCGGGGCGTGTTCGGCTCACACGTCGCCCACGTACTGCGCCGGCTGCGCCGGCAGTGCGCCCGGTACGGACGCGCCGACGGACCGACGTTCGTCCTGGCGTCGGCGACGTCGGGCGATCCGGCCTCGGCGGCCGACCGGCTGACCGGCCTCCGAGTGACCGCCGTCACCGAGGACACCTCACCGCGCGCCGGGGTCACCTTCGCCCTCTGGGAGCCGCCGCTGCTCCCGCCGGACCCGTCGACCGCCGGGTCCGGCGAGCCCGGGCCCGAGCTGACCCAGGTACGCCGGTCGGCGCTGCGGGAAACCGCCGACCTGCTCGCCGACACCGTCGCCGCCGGGGTACGCACGCTGGCCTTCGTCCGCTCCCGCCGGGGCGCCGAGGTGGTGGCGACCAGCGCCCGGCGCAGCCTCGACGAGGCGGTGCCCGGGCTCGGTGACCGGGTGGCCGCGTACCGGGCCGGCTACCTGCGCGAGGAGCGTCGCGAGTTGGAGCGGGCGCTGCTGCACGGCGAGCTGCTCGGGCTGGCCTCGACCAACGCCTTGGAGCTGGGAGTCGACCTGATCGGGCTGGACGCGGTCGTGATCTGCGGTTATCCGGGCACCCGGGCGTCGCTGTGGCAGCAGGCGGGCCGGGCCGGGCGCTCCGGCCAGGAGGCCCTCGCGGTGCTGGTGGCCCGGGACGACCCGCTGGACACCTACCTGGTGCACCATCCGGAGGCGGTCTTCGGGGCACCGGTGGAGGCGACCGTGCTCGACCCGGCCAACGCGTACGTGCTCGGTCCGCAGCTGGCCTGCGCGGCGGCGGAGGCCCCGTTGACCGCGGCCGACCTGGAGCTTTTCGGCGACGGCACCAAGGAGGCCGTGGCGGCGCTGGTCGAGGCGGGCGCGCTGCGCCAACGGCCGACCGGCTGGTACTGGCGGCATCGGGAACGGCCCGAGGTGGATCTGCGCGGCGACGGTGGCGCTCCGGTCTGCGTGGTGGAGGCGGCGACCGGCCGGCTGCTCGGTACGGTCGACGGCGGCTCGGCGCACTTCCTGCTGCACCCCGGCGCGGTCTACCTGCACCAGGGCACGTCGTACGTGGTCGACTCGCTCGACCTCGACGACGGGTGCGCGCTGGTGCACCCGGAGGAGCCGGACTGGTCCACGCACGCCCGCGACGTCACGTCACTGTCGGTGGTCTCGGTGCGTTCCTACGTGGACGCCGGACCGGTCGGGCTCTTCCTCGGCGAGGTGGACGTGACCAGTCAGGTGGTCTCCTACCAGCGGCGACGGATCGCCACCGGCGAAGTGATCGACACCCGCCCGTTGGACCTGCCGGCGCGCGAGCTGCGTACCGTCGCGGTCTGGTTCACCCTCTCCCCCGGGTCGCTGATCGACGCGGGGGTGCCGCCGGCCGACGTGCCGGGAGCGCTGCACGCGGCCGAACATGCCGCCATCGGGCTGCTGCCGCTGATCGCCACCTGTGACCGGTGGGACATCGGCGGGCTATCCACGGCGGTGCATCCGGACACCGACGCCCCGACCGTCTTCGTCTACGACGGCCATTCGGGGGGTGCGGGCTTCGCGGAGCGGGCGTACGGCATGGCCGCGTCCTGGCTCCGGGCCACCCGCGACGCGATCGCCGAGTGCGGCTGCGAGACCGGCTGCCCGTCCTGCGTGCAGTCACCCAAGTGCGGCAACGGCAACAATCCGCTGTCCAAGCCGGACGCGATCCGGGTGCTCGACGTGGTGCTCACCAATCTGCCGCAGTGACCGGCCGGGTATAAAAACCGGGGCCGCCGGGCAATGATGGTGGGAGCGCTTCCATAGAGCGTTGTGCTTGCCGTTCACCGTCAGTGCCAGCATGGAGGAGAGGCCGTGGCCGACACCATCGCCGAGACCGTCGACCTGCTCTACACCATCGATCAGGAGAAGCTCGACGTCAACCAGCAGATCGCGCTGGGGACCGCGCTCGCCACCCTGGCCCAGGCCGAACGGCTGGATCAGATCAACGAACGTCTGCGCACCATCCATCTGCTGTTGACCACCATGACGCACCGGTCGGGCGTGGACGGCGTCCGCTGACCGGCGGACCCTGCACGCAGCCGTTGTCCGACTGTGCGACACTCCGGCGCACCACAATCGAGGAGTTCTCATGCAGCTCGACAGCTTGCAGGCCCAGCAGCAGTTCCACATCCGTCAGCGGGTGCGGTTCATGGTCAACCAGTACGAGGTGCACAGCGTCGCGCCGGACGGTTCCGAGGGCGGGCTGCTGGCGTTCGCCCAGCAGAAGCGGCTCGCCTTCAAGGAGCAGGTGACGATCTACACCGACGAGTCCAAGCAGCAGCCGCTGCTCGGCTTCAAGGCACGCCAGCGCCTGGACCTCGGTGCCACGTACGACGTCACCGACCACGCCGGCAACCCGATCGGCCTGTTCCGGAAGGACTTCGCGCAGTCCCTGCTCCGCTCGACCTGGCACGTCGAGCAGGGCGGTCTGCCCAACGTCACCGGCCAGGAGCGCAGCATGCCGGTGGCACTGCTGCGCCGTTTCGTCGAGTCGCTGTCCTGGCTGCCGTACCACTTCGACTTCGTCGCGGACGGGCAGCCCGTCTTCTCGGTGGTCAAGAAGTGGGGTCTGCGCGACCGGTACGTCGTCGAGATCCAGAACCCGCAGATCGACCGTCGCCTGGTGATCGCCATGGCCGTCGCCCTCGACGCCCTGCAGGGCCGCTGACGCCGATCCTGACCTCGGCGATCCATCTGGCCCCGGGCCGGCCCGCTCGACCACCACGCCGAGCGGGCCGGCCCACCACCGCCCCAACCGCTCGCGGCCGGTACCCGGTCAGCCGCGCAGCGGGCCGGCCCGGCTGGTGGCCCTGGCAGTCCGGGTCATTCCCGGCAACGGGCTCACCATCACCTCCGTGGTGACCAGCACGTCCAGCCCGTCGATCCGGCACCACACCAGCCGGGCAGCGTTCGCGGCGACCAGCTCCGCCGCCCGGGCGCACGCCACCGGCGCGTCCTGAAGGACCCGTGCCGCACCCGCGAGGGCACCGAGATCGGCGGCCACCAGCGCCTGCTGACGCGCCACCCGGGCGGCTCCCACCCCCGCACCGAACAGGCCCGCCACGACGAACAACAACCCCACCCCCAGCAGGCAGATCGTGGCTCCACCCCGCTCACCACCCCGGGCCGCCGGCCACCACCAGCGGGGCGATGGACTGGGCGGCAAGGTAGCCGGTGGCCGGCGGGCCGGCAGACCGGTCCGTGGCGCGAACCGGCCGCACCAACGGCCGAAACCACTCAGCGCCCCCGCGCCCGGACTTCCCCGCCGGGCCGGCCCGCCCGGCTTCCTGCCGAGCGGTAGCTTCCACCCGGCACACGGTCCACGGGAACGCAGGCCGCGTCCCTGGGGGGCGGCGGCCGGGCGAGCTGCGACGGCGCTCACGGGTGTGGCTCCGGCGCACCCGGTTCGACCGCCGCGACCGCCGTGGCCACGACGCTGATCGCGGGCAGGTCGGCGCCGAGGGCGCGGACGGAGGCGCGGACCGTCACCCGGACGAGGTCGCCGTCCGAGACGACGACCACCTCGGCACCGGCCGGGGCCTGCCGGCGGCCGGCGGTGGCGCCCGGCTCACCCCGGGAGGCGGCGAGCGCCGCCTCCCGGGCCGCGTCCAGGCACGCCGCCTTGGTGCTCACCGCGTTGATCGTGGTCAGCCCGGTGAGCAGGAGCAGCACCAGCGCCGGCAGGCCGGCCGCCATCTCGGCCGTGAACGATCCCCGGTCGTGGCCGGCCGGCCGGCGCCGGGTCACTTCAGGGCCCGGTCGATGACGGCCGTCAACGCGGACTGCACACCGTCGGAGGTCAGCACCTTGAGCAGGACGCCGCCGAAGGCCACCGCGGCGAGCGTTCCGACCGCGTACTCCGCGGTGTTCATTCCGGCGTCCCCGCGAAGGCGGGCGAGGATTCTGCGCACGTGTTCGTCCTTTCTCGTTGGGTTTCACAGCACGTCGCCGAGGACAGCGACGATCACCGGCACCAGACCGGCGAGAATGAAGGCCGGCAGAAAGCACAGGCCCAGCGGCAGCACGATCAGCACGCCGGCACGGCGCGCAGCCGCCTCGAGCGCGACGGCGCGATCAGCTCGCAGGTCGTCGGCGAGCCGGGTGAGCGCCCCGGCCAGGGCGGCGCCACTGCTCGCCGAGCGGATCGCGGCGGTGGCCACCCGGTGCGCGCCCGGCACCTCCGCCAGATGTGCCCACGCCTCGTGGGGCCCACCGCCGAGTTGCAGCGTCCGGCCGACCCGGGCGAGTTGTCGGCCCAGCGGCCCGCCCAGCGCGTCGGCCACGGCGAGCAGCGAGCGTTCCACGGGTGCCCCTGCCCGCAGCGCCGCCGCCAGCAGGTCAGCGGCGAGCGGTAGGTCGGCGGTGGCACGCAGCCGGCGACGACGCACGGTCGGCGGCTCGATCCGGCGGAGCAGCCGGTCGAGCAGCACCGCCGTGGGCAGCGCCGCCACCGGTCCGGCCCAGCCCTCGATCAGCACCGCCGCCGCCAGGCCGGACAGCCCGGCGGCCAGCCGGACGACGTCCAGTCCCCACCGATTCGTATCCCGCGACGGGGTCGTCGAGGCCGGTGCCGAGGCTTCGTCAGGTGACCCGTCGCGCTGGGCGGCCGGTCTCCCTCCGCGGGACGTCGTCCACCCGGGCAACGACCGCCGGAACCGCTGACCCACCCGGCCGGACCTCGACTGTCCGGACAGCCGACGCAGCCGGCGTCGGGGCCGGTACCGGCCGACCGCGAGCCCAGCGACCAGTACGACGCCGGCCAGACCGCCGGCGACCAGCTGCGTCCCGGACATCAGCTGCTCCCGGCGGAGGTGGCCGAGAGTCGCTCCGCCCAGAGCAAGCCGATCACCTGAAGGCCCACGGCGGCGACCGCGCACGCACCACCGACCGGAGTGTGCAGCAGCACCTGGAGGGGATCCACCCCGATGCCGTAGCCGAGGCCGATCCCGCCCAGCGGCAGGGCGGCCAGCAACCAGGCGGTCGCCCGGGCACCCGACGCCTGGGCCGTGGCCGCCGCCAGCCCTCGGTCCGTCGACCGGGCGTCGGCCTCGATCCGCTCCACCAGATCGGCCAGGGGCGCCCCCGTACGCTCGGCCAGCCGTACCGCGGCCCCGGCCAGTCGCCCGAGCCGATCCTCGGCGGGACCGGGCATGGCCGGACGCGGTAGCTGCTCGGACCCGACGGGCCGGCAGTCGTCGGCGACGGTCTCACCCGGCGCGACCGGGTGGGCCGCCGGCGTGATGCCCGACAGCGAGTTCGTCAGCACCTGCGCGGCCACCGGCACCGGCAGACCCACCCGCAGGTCCCCGGCCAGGGCGCACAACTGATCCAGCCGCTCCCGGCGGTCGCGGACGGCCCGGCCCTGGGTCACCCGGCGGCGCATCGCCCGCACACCCAGTACGCCGTAGCCGGCCAGGGCCACCGCCGCCACCGGACCGGCCAGCAACTGACCGATCCCCGCGCCGAACAGGCAGGTCAGCACCAGAACTAGCCGCGGTGTCGCCACTGACGCCGCCGGTCGCGTCGCCCGAGGTGCCCGCTGATCGGTCTGCGCGCGATGCTCGAGCGGTATTCGCAGGTCGGCCGGTACCCGATGGCCGGTCTGATCGTGGTGGCCGGTCTGATCGTGGTGGCCGGTCTGGTGACGGTGGTCGATGTCGCCGCTGGCGGTCTGATCCTCGTCCGACAGCCGTATGCCGGTTCCCCGTGCCGTCCGCTCCGCGACGGCGGATGCCCCTCCCGGTACGACAGCACCGGCTACACCACCGGGCCGCCCCGGCCGCCGACTTCCGCGCGGCCCCGGCGGACGGGAGGGGGTCGGTACTGTTGGCGGCCCTGACCTGGGCCAGCCGATCGGGGACCCCGCTGGCCTCGACGGCTGAGCTGCACGCCACGCAGGCGCCGCCTCCGTTGTCGCCGGCCACCCGACACCGGTCGGCTCCGGGCTGCGCCAACCCCGGCCACGCAGGCTCTCGCCGTCCCGGTGACCACCCGCCTCACGCAGGGCGACGATCCACGCGACCAGCGGATCGTCGGCCGCCTTCCCGCCGTCCCCGGACCCGGACAGGGCACGTCGCCCGCGCATCCGGTGGGTCAGGGCGACAAGGACCGGCAACACCGACATCGCCCACCACCACGCGCCACTCATGACGACACCGCCGACGCGGGCCAGGGCTCGCACAGAATCGGCGGCACCGGCACGTCGCGGTTGCGGATCAGCGTGCCGAGCGCCCGGGCCGCCAGCCCGATCCCCCGACCACGAATCCACGCGGGGACCGCGGTGACCAGCCGCTCGGGTCCTTCCGGCAACAGCAGGCAGATGGAGTCCAGCATGCGGCCCTGCGGGGTACGGCGAATCTGGAACACCACCTGAAGCGCCGCCGCCACCTGGGCGTGCAGCGCCGGACGGGGCAACCCGCCGAGCAGCCCGAGCGCCTCCAACCGGGCCGGTACGTCCGACGGAGTGTTGGCGTGCAGCGTCCCCGCCCCGCCCTCGTGACCGGTGTTCAGGGCGGCCAGCAGGTCGACCACCTCCGCGCCCCGGCACTCGCCGACCACCAGCCGGTCCGGTCGCATCCGCAGCGCCTGCCGGACCAGCTCGCTCAGGCCGACGGCACCCGAGCCCTCCACGTTGGCCGTTCGTGTCTGCAGGCCCACCACGTGCGGGTGCACCGGTCGCAACTCGGCGGCGTCCTCGACCAGCACGATCCGCTCGGTCGTCGGCACCAGACCGAGCAACGTGTTCAACAGGGTCGTCTTGCCGGAGCCGGTGCCGCCGATCACCAGATAGGCGAGCCGGGCCGCCACCACGGCGGCGAGCACCGGCGCCACCGGCCGGGCCACCGCGCCCTGGGTCACGAGTTCGTCGAGGGTGAACGGCCGCTGCCGGAAGGTACGCAGCGACAGGTAGGGCCCGTCGGTCGCCACCGGCGGTAGCACCGCGTGCAGCCGCGTACCGTCGGCCAGCCGGGCGTCGACGCACGGATAACCGTCGTCCAGCCGACGACCGGCTCCGGCCGCGAGCCGCTGCGCGAGTCGACGGACGTCGTCGGGCGTGCCCACCGGCACCGGTACCTGGTGCAGACCCTGCCCCCGGTCGACCCACACCCGCGCCCCGTTGACCAGTACGTCGGTCACCTCGGGGTCGGCCAGCAGCACGGCGAGCGGGCCCGCGCCCACCAGGTCGTCACGGACCCGGTCGGCGATCCGCAGCAGGGCGTTGTCACCGAGCACGGCGGCGTCGGGCTCGGCGCGTACCGCGGAGACGATCGCGGCCGGGGTCACCGGCGCGGTCGTCGCGGCGATCCGCTGCCGTACCCGGGCCGCGAGGTTCTCCCCGGTCATGCCGCACCCGCCGCAGGCTGTCCGGTGAGTTCGGTGACGATCCGCTGGCAGAGCTCGGCCAGCGGGCCGCGCCCACCGGCCGCCGGGGCTTCACCCCGCTCCAGCCCACGGCACAGCCCCGGTTCGGGCCGTAGCGAGCCGGCCAGCGGCAGGCCGAGTGCTCTGGCCACCTCGGTTGCCCGCAGCCGGCCGGGAGCGGGCCCCCGGACGATGACCGACAGGTCACGACAGTGCGGGGCGACCGCCGTGACCACCCGGGCCGCGGCAGCGGTCGCCCGCAGTTCGGCGGGTACGACCACGAACGCGCGGTCGGTGGCCTGAAGCGCAGTCACCGCGGCGTCGTCGAGTTGCCGGGGCAGGTCGACCACCACGAGGTCCCGGCTCCGCCGGGCGGCGTCCAGGGTGGCGGCCACCGCCTCGGCCGGCACCGCGATCAGGTCGCCACGGTCCCAGGAGAGCACCACCAGATCGCCCCGGCTGGGCAACGCGCGGACCAGGGCCGGTGCGTCGACCCGTCCGTCGGCACCGGTCAGCGCCGGCCAGCGCAGCCCTTCCAGCTGCTCCCAGCCGAGCACGAGATCCAGGCCACCGCCGAGCGGATCGGCGTCGAGCAGGAGGGTACGCAGCCGTGCCCGGGCGGCGGTGACGGCGAGTCCACCGGCGAGGATGCTGGCACCGGCGCCACCCCGACCACCGACCACCGCGACCATCCGGGCGTGCGCCGGGGCCCCGCCGTCGCTGACGCAGTCGGCGAACCGGTCCACCAGCCACGGCTCGGCCGCCGGCAACACGGCGACGTGTTCTGCGCCGAGCAGCTCGGCCACCTGCCAGCCGGACTCGACGTCGCCGGACCGTCCCACCAGGACGAGTCGGCTTCGTCGGGGTAGCCGCGCCCGCAGGCAGGGCTGTGCCTGGTCGCTGCCGACGAGGACCAACGGGGACGGCCGCCAGCGGGTGCGGGCGGCCGCCGGATCGGCGGCGACCTCCACCTCGACGCCGCCCGCGGCAGCGAGCCGAAGCAGGTCGTCGAGCAGGTCACCGTCCGAGGTGACGACCAGCGGCAGGCGCCGGTCCGGCGGGACGGAGGTACGGGATGGCATCGCGGCCTCCAGGCGGTCGGCGCGGGTTCACTGGGTCGAACCCTGCCGCCACGGCCACCCCGGCTGCCGCCCCGGACGGCGGTCCTGTGGACAACGAAGCGTTCTGTGGACAACGCCCACAACGGTCGTTGATCTGTTATACGGACGGGCCGCCATCGCACCTGTCTCGACCCGCACCACCCATGGCGGGACGTGACGCGCACCACGCATAATCGACGTCCTGTGCCGTCGGCCGAACGGCATTGCTCGCCGGATCGAGGTCATGACTCAGTCGCCAGATCACGAACAGCCCCGTGTCGAGCCGAGGCTGCGGGTCGGCCCCTGGCTGTTCGACCCGCGTTCCCGCGCCAGGCAACTGTCGGCGCGTCCGGTTCCGCGCGCACTGCCGCCGGCACCGGTCGCAGGCGACGGCCGACCGGTCACCGAACCCCCGCCCGTACGCGAACCGACCGTCGCCTTCGAACCCGCCCGCCGCGCTTCCGGCCGAATGTCGCACCGGCTGATGCTCGCTGGCCTCGCCGCCGCCGTGCTCGGTCTCCTGGTCACCACGCTCTGGCCGGCGGCCGAACCCCCGACCGTCGCGGCGCCGGACGTGCCGTCGGACTGGATCCCACCGCAGCCAGGCGGCCCGGGATCCAGTCTGGAGGGTGTCGCCTCCGCCGATGCGCTGTCGCCATCCGCACCGGCAGCCTCGTCGTCCGTCGGCGGGGTCTCCTCCTCCCGGCCGCAACTCAGCCGGCGGGCGACACCGGTCCCGTCGGCCACCCGTCCTGCCTCACCGACCGTGCCGCCCAGGCCGAGTGCCCGACCGACCCCCACGCCGAGCCGGTCGGCAGGCCCGCCACCGACCACCCGACCGCCCGAGCCGGCGCAGCTGACCCCGCTACCGGCGTGGCGGGAACATGGTCTGCGCTCGGTCAGCGGCGGCAGCGAGACGAGCATCGAGTTCGTCAACCTCCGCTCACGATCGGTGATCGTGTACTGGCTGGACCACCGCGGGCACCGGAGGCAGTACGCCGTGCTGCACCCGGATGAGTCGTACCGGCAGCACACGTACGTCGGTCATCCCTGGGTGGTGACCGACCGGCGTGGTCGCGCCCTGGTCTGCTTCGAACCGACGCGTACCTCCGGCCGAGCCGTGATCAGGTGACCCTGGTGCGACCGACTGCCATGCGTAGCGCCCGGTGAGGCTGTCCGCTGGGTGACAGCACCATGGCGGAGCGGCGGGACGCGCCTACGCTTGGCGCACCTTTCGCCGGCCACGCTCCGGAGGGAGCCGTCCCATGCCATCCATCCTCGCCACAGCACTGCTCACGGCCGCCCTGACCGCCGCACCTACAGCCGCCGTGTCCCCAGCCCGCACCGACTACCGCGCGGTGGACCTCGGCACACTCGGCGGCGACAGCAGCTACGCCACCGCCATGAACGACCGCGGTGACGTGGTCGGCCGGGCCCAGGGCGCGGACGGCGTCTACCGCGGATTCCTCTGGCGCAACGGCCGGATGATCAATCTCGGCGACTTCAGCCCGACCGACGTCAACGACCGGGGTCAGGTCGTCGGCGTCCGCGACGACGGCTCCGGCGCGTACGTCTGGCATCGCGGCGTGCTGCGGCCGCTGGGCGGCCAGTCCGGCCGGCCCGTGGCGATCAACGACCGCGGCCAGGTCGTGGGCCACACCGACGCCGGCCCTGTCCTGTGGACGAACCGCCGTCCCCGGCCATTGCCTCTCGACGACGTGTCCGACATCAACGAGCGCGGCCAGGTCGCCGGCGGGGTGTCCGTGCCAACCGGCTTCCACGCCGCCCGGTGGCACCGTGGCCGGGTCACCGACCTCGGCGCTGGCCCCTTCAACCGCAGCAACACGTACGCCCTCAACGACCGTGGCTGGATCATTGGCTGGCAGTTCTCGGCGGAGCAGTCCGAACGCGGCATCCTCTGGCGACACGGACGCGCCCTGGACGTCGGTACCCTCGGCGGCAGCTTCACCCGGCTGCGGGCAATCAACAACCGTGGCGAGATCCTGGCCAGTTCCCAGGCCACCGACGGAAGCGAACGCCCGGCGCTGTGGCGGCGCGGCGTGCTGCACGACCTCAGCCTCGCCGGGATCAGTACGGCGGGCGAGGTCGTCGACCTCGATGACCGTGGCCGTATCGCCGCCTCGGTCCGCCCGGTCTGGGGTGTGAGCCGCGCGGTCGTCTACCACCCGCGTTGACGGAACCAGTCCGGGCTACTGCGGTGACGCTGGGCTAGACCGAACCGTCTTCAGCCTGCGCTGGGCGACCAGGACATAGGCCGCAGTAGGACCAAGCACAGCACCCGCGCCGCCCCCGCACGCCAGCAACGTGCCGGCAACCGTCGGCTTGTCGGTAAGTACCGCGATGCCGGCCACGTAGAGCATCGCCAGCACTGCGGCGACGGCGAACGAGACAAGCAACTTCACGGACAGCCGTCCGCCTCTCGAGGCGATCTCACCGGTCCAGCCCGCCGGCACGAACAGCAGCGGCACCAGGGCGATGCCCAGACACGCCATCGAAGCGCACAGTACCGGCCCGGCGAGCGGCCCGCCCAGATCCCCAGTGGTGCTGGCCGCGTAGACGAGCAGTCCGGCATAGATGACGGGCGTCTGCGCCACGAACACCAACCAGGCGACAAAGGCACCGGCGGCGTGATGGCCAATCGTTCTGCTCATGGCACCTCCCCGTGCGACAGCTTCGCGAGGGTATGCCACTCGACAGACACGGCTTTACCTGGGCCGCGACGGGAGGGAAAGGGACGACCCCCGTCGGGGGGAGACGGGGGTCGTCGGAGGTTCGGCTCCGGGGGGGTCGAGCCGAACCCGCTCAGCGGTCACGGGGGGTGCAACCGCCGAGAGTCTGCCGGTTGTACGAGATATGAATGCCTGTGCTGTAACCAAGTCTGCCTGAGCGGACCTGTGTACGTCGAGTGGTGTAGCCTCCACTCCCTGCGAAATCCTGTTCGCTGGGTGTGACCACGGTCACTGTTCGCAGGCGGGTGGGGGTCGGCCCGCAGGCCCGAGCGCTCTTCAGCCCCCGGGCACCCGCCGACGATAGACCATCGGGCTAGACTTTCGCGCCGTGGGCCGAAGTGCCGCTTTCTTCGATCTGGACAAGACCGTCATCGCCAAGTCGAGCGCCTTGGCGTTTGGCAGGCCGTTCTACCGGGACGGCCTGATCACTCGGCGTGACGTGGTCAAGTCGGCGTACGCGCAGCTGATGTTCCGGCTGGGCGGCACCGACGAGCAGACCATGGCCCGGACCCGTGACTATCTCGCCACCCTGTGCAAGGGGTGGCCGGTGGAGCAGGTCCGTCAGATCGTCGCGGAGACGCTGCACGAACTGATCAACCCTTACGTGTACGCGGAGGCCGCCGCGCTGATCGAGGAGCATCAGGCCGCCGGCCGGGACGTGGTGCTGGTTTCCGCCTCGGGCGAGGAGATGGTGCGCCCCATCGGCGCGCTGCTCGGGGTGACCGACGTGATCGCCACCCGGATGGGCGTGGTCGACGGCCGGTACAGCGGCGAGGTCGAGTTCTACGCCGCCGGTCCCAGCAAGGTCGAGGCGGTCAGCGAACTCGCCACCGCCCGGGACTACGACCTGGCCGACTCGTACGCCTACTCCGACTCGTACAGTGATCGCCCCTTGCTGGAGTGCGTGGGGCATCCGTCGGTGGTCAACCCGGACCGGCAGCTGCGCCGGCTGGCCGTCGAGAACGCCTGGCCGGTGCTCGAGTTCCGGCACCCGGTGCCGCTGGGCCGGCGACTGCGCGAGCGGCCCGCCGTGCCGGTCGCCGCGGCGGCGCTCGGCGTCGGTGTCGGGGTGGCCATCGGCATCGCCTGGTACGGCCGGCATCGCCGCACCCGCGCCTCCGCCTCGCCGGCCTGACCGCGCACCCTCGGGCTCCCCTACCGACGCCAAAGCCAGGAGGCCGCACCCCGACAGGCGACGCCGAAGCCAGGAGGCCGCACCCCGACAGGCGACGCCGAAGCCAGGAGGCCGCACCCCGACAGGCGACGCCGAAGCCAGGAGGCCATACCCCGGCAGGCACGGCCAGCGGCACCACCAGCGGACGGATCGTCGGTACGCGCTCAGGCGGCCAGGATCTCGTCGCCGATCGCGGTGAGCTGGTCGGCGCCCACCTCGACGGCCGACATGTAGTGGCGGAGCCAGGATCGCAGTCCGTCCGGGGTGCCGGTGGCGAAGGCACCGGCCGCGCCCACGTACTCCGGTTCGCGTTCCCGGTGCCCGACATCGACGGCGAGCAGGCCGCGTGGGTCGAATCCGGTGGAGAGCAGCACGAGACGGGCCGCGCCCCGGGCGACCACGCCCGACGGGCCGGCGAACGGGCGCAGGTTGAGCAGTTCACCGTGTACGACCGCGGCCAGCACGAGCGGAGTGACCCGGGTGCCGCCGGCCACCAGGGCGGCCAGGGCGTCGAGCCGGGCGGCCACCACCGGATCGTCGACCGGGCGGCCCAGCGCGGTCTCGGCGACCACCTCGCGGGCGGCGAGCACGTGCAGCTTCGCCAGCACCTGCCGGGGGGCCTTCGGCCAGAGTTCACTGAGCCCGGGCAGGGCGCCGGCCACCCGCAGCGCACCCTGGAGCACCGGTTCGGTGACGGTGCCGGCGCGTACCGTCTCCCGCTCGTGGTGGTGGCCCTCCAGCCCGGCGCTGGCCACCGCGGAGCGCAGGCTCACCTCGGCGGCGACCTGGCCGCCGTGGCGCCGCAGCGCCCGGTGGCCCAGTGCCTGGTCGAACCGGTCGCGGGCCCGCTCCACGGCGGCGGCGATGTCGGCGAGGTCGAGCAGCGGCGCGAGCGGATCGGCGGTCACCCCGACACGTTAGCGACGATGCCTGTCGTCCCGGGCGCGAGTCACCGGCAACGCGATCCCCGCCACCCCGTGCCGGCCGTGAGGAGTCGACCTGCCCTGCACCTCGGCGCGTCGGAGGGGCCGTTGAGCGACGGGCGCGTCGGGGATCGGTCGCCTCGCTCGGCCGCCGCGACTAACCTGCCCGGGAGAGACCCAGGTCACCCGAACGACGAGGAGTCACCGCATGAGCGAGCGTCAGCGAGCGAATCATCAACGCGGCGCGCTGGTGCCTCATGGCGGCACGGAGCGAAGCGGAGTGCCGGCATGAGCGAGGCATTGGCCAATCTGCTGAACGAGACGCGCCAGTTCCCGCCGCCGGCCGAACTCGCCGCCGACGCCAACGTCACCGCGGACGCGTACGCCGAGGCGGCGGCCGACCGGCTCGCCTTCTGGGAGCGCCAGGCGTCCCGGCTGGCGTGGACCAGGCAGTGGGACGAGGTGCTGGACTGGTCCCGGCCGCCGTTCGCGAAGTGGTTCGTCGGCGGGCAGTTGAACGTGGCCTACAACTGTCTCGACCGGCACGTGGAGGCTGGCCGGGGCGACAAGGTGGCGATCCACTGGGAGGGCGAGCCCGGCGACAGCCGCACCATCACCTACGCCGACCTGCACCGGATGACCTGCCAGGCGGCGAACGCGCTCACCGACCTCGGGGTGACCGCCGGTGACCGGGTGGCGATCTACCTGCCGATGATCCCGGAGGCCGCGGTCGCGATGCTGGCCTGTGCCCGGATCGGCGCCACGCACAGTGTGGTCTTCGGCGGCTTCTCCGCCGACGCGCTCACCAACCGGATCCAGGACGCCTCGGCGAAGGTCGTCATCACCGCCGACGGCGGGTACCGGCGCGGCAAGCCGTCCGCGCTCAAGCCGACCGTCGACGAGGCGGTGGCGAACTGCCCGTCGGTCGAGCACGTCCTGGTGGTCCGGCGCACCGGCGAGGAGGTCGGCTGGTCCGGCCGGGACCACTGGTGGCACGAGACGGTGGAGCAGGCGTCGGCCGAGCACACCCCGCAGCCGTTCGACTCCGAGCACCCGTTGTTCATCCTCTACACCAGCGGCACCACCGCCCGCCCGAAGGGCATCCTGCACACCACCGGCGGTTACCTGACCCAGGCGGCGTACACCTCGTACGCGGTCTTCGACCTGAAGCCGGACTCCGACGTCTACTGGTGCACGGCGGACATCGGCTGGGTGACCGGTCACTCCTACATCGTCTACGGCCCGCTCGCCAACGGGGTGACCCAGGTGATGTACGAGGGGACCCCGGACACCCCGCACAAGGGCCGCTTCTGGGAGATCGTCGACCGGTACGGGGTGACCATCCTCTACACGGCACCGACGTTGATCCGCACCATGATGAAGTGGGGCGAGGAGATTCCGGCCGAGTACGACCTCTCCTCGCTGCGGCTGCTCGGTAGTGTCGGCGAGCCGATCAACCCCGAGGCCTGGATGTGGTACAGGCAGCACGTGGGGCGGGGCGAGCTGCCCATCGTGGACACCTGGTGGCAGACCGAGACCGGCAGCATGATGATCTCACCGCTGCCCGGGGTGACCGCCGCCAAGCCGGGCTCGGCGATGACTCCGCTGCCGGGCATCGTCGCGGACGTGGTGGACGACCAGGGTCAGTCGGTGCCCAATGGCGGTGGCGGTTACCTCGTGCTGCGCGAGCCGTGGCCGTCGATGCTGCGCACCATCTGGGGAGACGACAACCGGTTCATCGAGACGTACTGGTCGCGGTTCGGCGCGGGGGCCGGTGGCGACGGCCCGTGGATCTACTTCGCCGGTGACGGCGCGAAGAAGGACGACGACGGGCACGTCTGGCTGCTCGGCCGGGTCGACGACGTGATGCTGGTGTCGGGGCACAACATCTCCACCACCGAGGTGGAGTCGGCGCTGGTGTCGCACCCGTCGGTGGCGGAGGCGGCCGTGGTCGGCGCCACCGACCCGACCACCGGGCAGGCGATCGTCGCGTTCGCCATCCCCCGGGGCAGCACCGAGATCTCCGGCGAGGCCGGTGAGCAGCTCATCGCCGATCTGCGCAACCACGTGGCGAGGACGCTCGGCCCGATCGCCAAGCCCCGGCAGATCATGCTGGTGCCGGAGTTGCCGAAGACCAGGTCCGGGAAGATCATGCGCCGGTTGCTGCGGGACGTGGCGGAGAACCGGTCGCTGGGCGACGTGACCACGTTGCAGGATTCCTCAGTGATGGACCTGATCGCCTCCGGCATGAGCGGCGGCAAGTCCGACGAGGACTGACGACAGGCGTACGCCCGAAAGGAAAGGGTGGCGGTCCGGCATCGGACCGCCACCTTCGTCATGTTCCCGCACGTCAACCGGGGTCGGGATGTGACAGTGAAAACGCCTACCAACAAAAAGGTGCAACAAATTTTGGCCACAACTCTTCTCACCAGCCTCGGGAGTGCCTAGGTTCACCACTGGCCCCATTCACGGGGGCCTCTTTCACCGACCCGCAACCCCCGACGGGTCGGTTCCCTCAATCCGGAGGTACCACGTGCGGAAAGTCGCAGTGGGTCTGCTCGGGCTCTCCTTGACGGCGACAGGACTGACGGTCGGCACATCCGCCGCCGCCGCGCCACAGCCGGAGAACCCGGCGGCCGCCCCGTCCATCGCGGAGCCCGCCCACGCCGAACACGACCTGCCGAACCCGCTTGAGGCCAAGCGCCGCGCCCTGCGCCAGGAGGGCCTCAGTGAGGTGCTCTCGGGCCGAGCCAAGGCCGAACGGATCAACGGCAGCACGGTGGTCAAGGTCGGTGAGCGGGCCGCCCGCGGCGGTGCGGCCGGTCGCAACGCCAAGACCACCAAGCGCGGCCGAGGCCCCACCGAGAAGCAGTACGTCGAGCTGTCCCGGGAACAGACCGACCAGATCTTCGTGATCCTCGCCGAGTTCGGCAACGACCGGCACCCGAACTACCCGGACCAGGACACCGACCCGGACATCCCCGGCCCGACGAAGTTCGACGGTCCGCTGCACAACGAGATCCCCGAGCCGGACCGGTCGGTGGACAACTCCACCGTCTGGCAGCCGGACTACGACGCCGACCACTACCGGACGCTCTACTTCGGCACCGAGCCCGGTGACGAGTCGGTCAAGCAGTACTACGAGGCCCAGTCCTCCGGCCGGTACAGCGTCGACGGCGTGGTCACCGACTGGGTGAAGGTCCAGTACAACGAGGCGCGCTACGGCCGCTCCAGCGGCTACCCCTGCGAGGGGATCGTCTGCAACAACGTCTGGGCGCTGGTGCGCGACGCCGCCAACCAGTGGGTCGCGGACCAGAAGGCGGCCGGGCGGACCGACGAGGAGATCGCCGCCGACGTGCGGGCGATGGACGAGTGGGACCGCTACGACCACGACGGTGACGGCGACTTCAACGAGCCGGACGGCTACATCGACCACTTCCAGATCGTGCACGCCGGTGGCGACATGGCCGACGGCGACCCGATCCAGGGCGAGGACGCCATCTGGAGCCACCGCTGGTACGCGTACGCCTCCGACCAGGGTCGCACCGGGCCGTCGAACTTCCCGGCGGGCGGTACCCAGATCGGCGACACCGGCGTCTGGATCGGCGACTACACCATCCAGCCGGAGAACGGCGGTCGCAGCGTCTTCTACCACGAGTACGCCCACGACCTCGGCCTGCCGGACGACTACAACGTCATCAGCGGCGGCGACAACAACAACGAGCACTGGACGCTGATGGCCCAGAGCCGCCTCGGCGCCAAGCACGACGGTGGCATCGGCGAGCGCGGCGGCGACCTCGGCGCCTGGAACAAGCTCCAGCTCGGTTGGCTCGACTACGAGGTGATCGTGGCCGGGCAGAAGCGGACGCTGACCCTCGGCCCGCAGGAGTACAACACCAAGCAGGCCCAGGCCGCCGTGGTGGTGCTGCCCGAGCGGGAGTACACCTTCGACAACGGCGCGCCGTTCGAGGGTGACAAGCAGTTCTTCTCCGGCAACGCGGACGACCTCAACAGCACCATGACCCGCACGTTCGACCTGACCGGTAAGTCGACGGCGACGCTGTCGATGAAGGGCCGCTACAGCATCGAGGCGGACTACGACTACCTGTTCTTCGAGACCTCGGTCGACGGCGGGCAGACCTGGACGTCGCAGAACGGCACGGTCGACGGCGAACCGTTGAAGGAGATCTCCCCCGGCCGGTTCGCGCTGGACGGCAGCTCCGACGACGAGTGGGTCGACATCGAGATTCCGCTGGACCAGGTGGCCGGGGACAGCGTCGCGTTCCGGTTGCGTTACCAGACCGACGGCGGTGTCTCCGAGGGCGGCTTCTTCGGTGACGCGGTCACCCTCACCGCCGACGGCGAGACCGTCTTCACCGACGGTGCGGAGTCCGACGGGGACGGCTGGACGTTGGCCGGCGGGTTCGAGGTGGTCGAGGCGACGTACACGCGGAGCTTCGCGAACTACTACATCGCCGGCACCCGGCAGTACATCTCGTACGACAGGTACCTCAAGACCGGCCCGTACTTCTTCGGGTACCAGAACACCAAGCCGGACTACGTGGACCACTACGCGTACCAGGAGGGGCTGCTGATCTCGTACTGGAACACCCGGTGGGCGGACAACGACACGTTCGCGCACCCGGGCGAGGGCCGGAACATGATCATCGACGCCCACCCGCGGCCGATCTACAACCTGACCGGGCAGCCCTGGCGGGCCCGCATCCAGGTCTACGACGCGCCGTTCAGTCTCAAGAAGGCGGATTCGTTCACGCTGCACCTCAACAGCCAGCCGCAGTACATCCGGGGGCAGGCCGCGCAGCCGCTGTTCGACGACACCAAGAAGTACTGGTTCCCGGAGCTGCCGAACCACGGCGTGAAGCTCCCGGCCACCGGCACCAAGATCAAGGTGTTGAAGCAGAACGGGATCTACACCAAGGTCCGCTTCTCCTGATCCGGCAGACCGACGACGTGGTGCCCCGGGCAGGTCAGCTGCCCGGGGCACCACCCCTTTCCGCACCGGCCACGACCGGAGGGGAACCGTCGCGTCGCCGCTCACGTCATACCCACGTGCCCACCACGATCCGTACCCGAGCTTCGGCGGCCGGCCTCGTCGCGCTGCTGGCCCTCGCCGGGTGCGGCGAGCCGGACGGAGGCACCGTGACCGCCGACCAGCGACCCACCGCGACAGCCGACCCCACCGGGGCGGGCGACACCACCGCCGACAGTGCCACCGGGCAGCCTCCCGTCGGGCGCACCGGCGGAACCCGGTCGCCCACCGAACCGCCGCTGATCGGCAAGCCGACCGCACCACCGAGCCATCCCACCGAGCTACGCAAGGCCAATGTCCTGGCCGGCCGGCTCAGTCGGGGTGGCAGCGGGCCCTGCTACACCCTGGTCACCGACGACGGCCGGGAGTACGCGCTGCACGGCACCGACAAGGGCACCTTCGCCACCGGCACCTGGGTCCGGGTGACCACCGCCCCGGCGACTGCCGAGGTGGACTGCGGCCCCGGAATCCCGGTCAGCATCCTCAAGATGAGCCAGGTCGGTTGACCGTCGGCGCCGTCGTGTCGGATCGGCCGGGCCACCGCGGCGACGGCACCGGCCAGGCGAGCGGCATCGGGGCCCTAGGCTGTCGGGCATGACCGAGCAGCGTGACGAGGCCGTCGACGAGTCCTGCGTACTCACCGAGGGGCCGTGGACGCACCGGTTCGTGGGTGCCAACGGCAGCCGCTTCCACGTCGTGGAGGCCGGTACCGGGCCGATGGTGCTCTTCCTGCACGGCTTTCCCGAACACTGGTGGGCCTGGCACCGGATGCTGCCGGCGGTCGCCGACGCCGGTTTCCGCGCCGTCGCGATGGACCTGCGGGGCTACGGCGCCAGCGACAAACCACCCCGGGGGTACGACGGCTACACCCTCGCGGCCGACGTCGCCGGCCTGATCCGGGCGCTCGGCGAGCGCTCGGCCACCCTGGTCGGCACCGGCGCCGGCGGCATGATCGCCTGGACCGCGGCGTCGTTCCACCCCAACCTGGTGCGGCGCCTGGTGGTGCTCGGCGCCCCGCATCCGCTGCGGCTACGGGCCGCCATCTTCGCCGACCCACGCGGTCAGTTCGCCGCGTCGACCCCGGCGCTGCGATTCCAGCTGCCCCGGTACGAACACCTCCTCACCCGCGACAACGGCCGCGCGGTGGAGGAGATCCTGCGCCGCTGGGGCGGGCACCGCTGGGTCACCGGCGCGGACTTCGCCGACTACGCACGGCGCTACCGGGAGGGCATGCGGATCCCGCAGGCCGCCTTCTGCGCGCTGGAGGGCTACCGGTGGGCGTTCCGGTCGGTACTGCGGCTGCACGGCTACCGGTTCGTGAAGCTGATGCAGCGACCGCTCGCCGCGCCCACCCTGCAACTGCACGGGGCGCGGGACGTGGCGGCGTTGCCGCGTACCGCCCAGGGCTCCGGGCGCTACGTCAGCGCGCCGTACGAGTGGCGGCTGCTCGACGAGGTCGGGCACTTTCCCCACCTGGAGATGCCGGAACTGGTGCTCGGCGAGGTCCTCCGCTGGGCGAAGTCCTGAGCCCGCTCGGCGGCCTCAGACCCGCTGCTCGCGGACGTCGGTGACCTCGCCGACCGGGGCCCATCCCTGGTAGACACCGAAGTCGAAGGCCTCCAGCCGCATCGCCTGCGCGACCGGCCACCGGCCACCGGTGTACTCGACCCGCAGCCACCCGTCGTGCTTGGCCAGCACGATGAACGGCTGCCCCTTCCAGGTGCAGGTGGTACGGACGTACACCAGTTCCTCGATCTCGCCGGCCGGTACGACCCGGACGTGCCGGCCGGGGCATACCTCGGTGAAACCCTCGGTCGCCTCCGGCTGGTACAGCCGGACCTCGCCGCCGTCCGGGCTGGCCGGGAACTCCCGCCCGCGCCAGCGCGCCACATAGCCGTCGCGCATCACCGCTCACCGACCTCGCGCCAGGAGAGCGTGTCGGCGTCGAGCACGGCGACGGGTCGCTCGGTGCCCGCAGCGTCGATACGGACCAGTTGAGCGCCGTGCGGCAGCCGGACACTGTCCACCTTGAACTCGGCCAGCACGTCGCTGCCCTCACCGGGGGCGAAGCCGTTGCCGCGGAACGGTGGCCGTTCGATGACCCAACCCTCCATCGCCCGCATGGCCGCCTCGTTCTGCCCGCCGTACGGGATGCGGTACAGGCTCGGCCGGTACGCCGGCCAACGGAGCACGTAGATCTGTTCGGCGTCCGGTGCGAAGGGCGACTCGGGGTGGTTGAGGCCGAGCGCCTGGTAGAGGGCGGCCGGGGTGGTGAGATGCGCCAGCTCGCTCGCCCGGTGGACGAACCCGGAGACCCGGTCGTAGCCCCGTTCCAGGTAGTAGCCGAGTTGGCTGGGTGCGATCGCCTTCTGCATCACGATCGGCCGGGTCAGGTCACCCGCCGGCGCCGCCTGCCGTGGGCTGCTCGCCGGTGCGGGGGCCTCGACGTTCGGCTCGGGCTCACCCTCGGCGTCGTCGCCGAGGCCGAGCTCGGCGGCCCAGTTGGCCAGCCCGACGATCTGCTCACCGGGCAGTTTCGCACCCACCGGGGTGCCCGGGTTGACGGCGAACGACCAGGAGAGGTCGGGCCACTTCCGGATGAGCTGGACGAAGCGGACCTGGACCGTCTCGGCCGCCGGATCGGTGTGGTCGGCGAGGCGCTGCGGAGAGGTGTAGGCCACCACGAAGGTCTGCCCGTCCAACTGCACGGCCGGCCAGACGAAGCCCGGATCGCCGGGACGGCTACCAGGGGCGGAGTCGGCCGCCACCGGCAGAAGAACCCGGGCCAACAGCAATGTGGACAGGAAGGTGTCCGTGCTGCCGGCCTCCGCGGCACCGTACAGGTCCTCCTCCACCTCGTTGGCAGGTTGGAATGGCGGACCGGCGGGCGCGGTGGGCGCACCGGACGTGGGCGCGGTCGGCCCACCGGACGTGGGCGCGATGGGCGCACCGGACGTGGGCGTCGGAGCCGAGGACTCGGACGCCGCGGACGGCGTCCCGGACACCGGCGTGAACAGCGACGGGCTCTGCACAGCCGGGCCGGGCGGGCGGGCGGCCGGCGCCGCCACTGCGACGCCGGCGTCCGTCTGGTCCTGGCGCGGTGGCGCCGGAGCGGCCGTCGGGGCGGCGACCGTCGACTCGGGCGTCACCGTCTGGACCGGGACGGTCGGCTCGGGCGGTGCTGCCGGCACCGCCTCCGTCGGCTCCGCTGCCGCCACCGTCGGCTCCGGCCGGGGGGCCGGGAAGCGTACCGTCGGCTCGGGATCGACAGCCACCCGCTGGGGATCGACAGCCGTCGGCTCGGGATCGGCGACCGTCGGATCCGGTCGGCCCGCCACCTTCGCGTCCTCCGCTGCCGGACGAACCGACGCCGCACCCACCCCGGTCGCGGACCGGTCCCCACCGCCGGTTGGCCCGCCAGGCTGACCTGCGTGTCCGTTGCTGAGGGTGAGGTCCCGGGCCTCGATGATGGTGCCCTCTATGACGATCGGGGTAAAGCCGCGGCGCGGCGCGGGCGGAGCGGAGACCGGCTCGGCCGCCGAGGTCGGTTGTTCCTCCTCCGGCTGACGACGGGGCAGCGCCTCGGTCGGGTCGCCGCCACCGGCGGTCGGATCGCCGCCACCCGGAGCCGCCCAACCGGCGGGGGTGCTCACCCGCAGCGGCCGAACCGGCCCGTCGGGCGGTGGCAGCGGCTGGGTCGTCTCCTCGTGCGGGACGGGACGGGTCCGGGTGGTGGCCTGGTCGTCCTCGCTGAACACGAAAGCGCGGGTCGGCCCGTCGGAAGGCTGTTCGCCCGCCGGTCCCCGGCGGGGGAACGGTTGACCGCCCCGGAACCGGGACGGTGGTGCTGCCCGGTCGACAAGGCGGTCACCGCGATGCGGCGAGCGACCGTTCGCCGGCTCGAAGAAGGATCGCTGACCCGTCGGCTGGGAGCCGGCCGGATCGCCGTTGGTGGACGTACCGGACCGGTCCGGCGCGGTGGGCCATCCGGGCCCGCCCGACGTCGGTTCCTCCGTACGGCCCGGTGCCGGCCGCCGTGGCGAGGCGCCGCCCACGGTGCCGGGGCCGTCGGGTCGGGCAGCACCCAGACCACCGGGCCGCTGGGCGTCGGCACGTCCCATCCCGCTGCTGTCGGCCGGTGCCGGGCGGGCAGCGGTGCCGGGTGACCGGTCGGCGAGGTCCGGGCGGGGGCGGGCGACCGTGCTCGACGTCGCTGGCGGCACCTCGGGAAGGTGGAAGGCCGCCGGCACCACCGGTGGTGCCGGGGAGAGCTGTGTCGGTCGGACCGGACCCGGCGATCGCGGTGGGGCGGGTGGGTTCGGCGTTGCCGGGGCGGGTGGGTTCGGCGTGGCCGGGGCGGATGACGCCGAGGCGGCGTCGCGGGCCCGGTTCAGCGCCTCCACACGTTCCAGCCGGGCGCGGGCACCCACCGTACGGCCGGGTAGCCGGACATCGCCTCGGGACAGCTGGGAGACGTACCAGGCGGGCAGGTAGCCCTCGATGGGCAGGCCCGGGTTCACCGCCAGCCACCACTCGTGGTTCGGCCAGCTCGCGGCGAGTTCCGCGTATCCGGTGCGTCGGCTGGGCCCGGCGTGCTCACCGAGGCAGGCCCGCATCGCCTCGGCGGAGGTGAACGCCAGCACGTGCGTCCGGCCGCCGGTTGTCCACGTGCCCCAGCCAACCGGAGTCCGCCCCGCGGCCGCCTGTGCGGAGACCGGCAGCAGCAGCTCGACACCGGACAAGATCCGGAAGTAAAGCTGCTGGTCATTGCCGTGCAGCGCGTCTCGCATCGCCGCCTCGGCCCCGGTGGCCGGCTCCCAGTCGGTCACGGCCACCCCTCCTCCCGGGCACAGCCATAGGTGTCGGGTACAACCTACAAGGTGATTGCAAGATCACAATCTCAGGCCATCGGTGGCCCGCCCGGTTCACCAGCAACCGATAACATCCCGTTCCGGTGTCGACACGATACGGAGGCAGTCGATGTACCGGACGCGCGGTGTGCGCCGGCGAGGTGATCGGCGCCCCCCTGGCCTCCTTCGGACGGGTCTGGCCGCAGTATTGCTGGCCAGCCCGATGACGGCCGTCGCGATGACCCCGGCCCGCGCCGCGCCGGCCTGCGCTTCGCCACCGGCTCCGGCCCGACCGACCTCCGCGGCCCCCTGGGCGCAGCAACGGTACGCCCCGGACCGGCTCGACCGACTGGCCACCGGCTCCGGAGTGACCGTGGCGGTGGTCGACTCGGGCGTGGACCGAGCGCATCCGCAACTCGCCGGGCGGGTGCTCGCCGGGACCGACCTGCTCGATGCCGGCGGCGACGGCGGCCTGGACTGTGTCGGGCACGGCACCGGCGTGGCGAGCATCATCGCCGCGGCGCCCAGCGACGGGACGGCCTTCCAGGGGCTCGCACCCAAGGCCCGGATCCTGCCGATCCGGGTCAGTGAACAGCAGGTCGTGGACGGGCGAGGGACGGGACGCACCGCGACGCCCCGGGATCTCGGCCGGGCCATCCGCTGGGCGGTCGACCAGGGCGCCACCGTGGTCAACCTCTCCGTGGTGCTCTACGCCGACCATTCCGCGGTCCGCGCCGCGGTCGGGTACGCGCTCAGCCGGGACGTGGTCGTGGTGGCTGCCGCCGGCAACGGATCCCCCGATGGCCAACGACGCCCCTACCCGGCCACCTACGACGGGGTGCTCGGGGTCGGCGCGGTCGGCGCGGACGGGCGGCGGGCCGACTTCTCGCAGACCGGCACGCACGTGGATCTCGTCGCTCCCGGTCTCGACGTGCTGGTCGCCGCGCCCGGGGGCGGTCACCGCAGTGCCGCCGGCACCAGCTACGCGGCACCCTTCGTCGCCGCCACCGCCGCCCTGCTGCGCCAGTACCGCCCCGACCTCGGCGCCCTGGAGGTGGCTCGGCGGATCGTCGCCACCGCCGATCCGGCCCCCGGCGACGGATACGGCGCGGGGGTGCTCAATCCGTACCGGGCGGTGACCGAGACCGGGGCGGTGCCGAAGCACGCGCGACCGGTGACCGGGCTGGCCGACGACCGGCCCGATCCGGCGCTGCTGGCGCAGCAGGACCGTCGACGCGACGCCCGGAACCGGGCACTGCTGCTCACCGGCGCGGGCCTGCCGCTCGTCGCCGCCGTCGTGCTGGCGGCGGCGGTGGTGCCCCGAGGGGTACGCCGACGGTGGCGTCCAGCCGACCACGGCCACGACACGGGGTGACGCCGGTCGGCGTCACCCCGTGGACTGTGCGCGGCGGTTCACTGGAAGAGGCCGGTGTTCCGCTTCTCCGTGTCGAGGTAGTCGGCCGCGGACTCGTCGACCGCGAGCTTGATGTCCCGCAACATGGCCTGGAGGTCCTGCGAGGCGTTCCGCCACCGTGCCTGCCGCTGCTCGTAGGCCTGCTGTGCCTCGCCGGACCAACTGGCCACCAGCGGTGCCGCGTCGCGCTCCAACTGACCGAGCTGCGCGTCGAGCGTGTTCAGCGCTCGCTGAATGTCCGCGCTGGCCTGTTGCAGCGCGGCGAAGTTGACGACCAGCACACCGTGCTCCATCGGATTCTTCTCCCTGCGTCGTGGGCTAGAGCGGCAGTTGGATGCCGCCACGGTTGGTGGCCGCCACCCGGGCAGCCGCCTCGGCGTCCGACGCGTCGTACCGGGTGCCGGCGGTGCGGATCGCCCCCGCCGTCTCCCGCAGCGCCTGCTGAAGCCCGGCCTGGTCCTCCGCCCACTTCCGTTTGACCTGCTCGAACGACCGGCCACCAGCCCCTCGCCAGGCCTGCTGGAGGATCTCCAGCTGGACCAACAGTCCACTGAGCATCGACTGCAACGACTGGTCGGTCTGCTCGAACTTCGCCGCGGTCTGCTGCATCACCGCGGCCTCTGCCTGGGTCTGGGACACCTTGGACGTCACCTCGTCTCCTCGATCGTGGCTGGCCCTGCGGCGGAAACGCACCGCCCACGACGCCGGAGGGGAAGCACGACGCGGGATGGGCCAACGAGAACTCGTCGCTGAGAGTAGCGACACGGTCGCGGTTCTGCTACCCCACCTCGCTCCCCTGTGGATAACGCGCTCGGTCGCCGGTAACTACCATGGGCGTCGTCGATGTCGCCATCGGTGACGGTCGAAGGGAGGCGCCGTGGCGGTGACCCTCACCCCGACGCGTCCGGACGCGGCCGGCCGCCAGCCCTCCGGCGACCCGTCGTCCGGATCCGCCCGTCGGATCCGCCCCACCGGGCCACGGCGACCGCCCGGGCGTCGGTGGCGATCGGCCCCGCTTCGGTCCGGGCAGATCGTCACCACCCAGGTGGTGGCGGCGGCGATCGTCGTGGTGGCGGGCCAGGGTCATCTGGCGACGGCCGCCACGACACTCGCGGCGGCCGTGCTGCTCACCGTGACCTGGAGTCGGGTCCGCCGACGGTGGCTGCACGAGTGGCTGGTCATCGGCGTCGGCTTCCTGGCCCGGCGGCACGCCGCCAGACCCGACGACGGCCCCACCGAGCTGCTCGATCTGGTGAACCCCGACACCGTGATCCGTCGCGTCGAGCTGGGCGACGGTTCCCTCGCGGTGCTGGACGACCCGGGCGGCCTGGTGGCGCTGTTGGAGATCGGCGATCCGGCCGACCTGCTCGGTGACCGCGAGCAGCCGCTACCGTCGCCCGCGTCGCTGCTCCCGGCGGAGACCGACCCGGGGCCGCCGGTACGCGTACAGCTTCTCCTGACCGGTACGCCGGCACCGGCGGTCGGTGCCGGCGGCGGTGCGGCGGCCGTCTCGTACCGTCAGCTCACCGACGGACAGCTGGCCGGGCGGGAACGGGCGGTGCTGGCGGTGCGGGTGTCGCGGGCGCGCGGCTGGCCGGAGGAGACGCTGCGGCACGCCCTCGCGGGCACCGTGCGGCGGATCGTCCGGCGGCTGCGACCGTTGGCCGTGCGCCCGATGGGCGAGCAACCGATCCGGCGGGTGCTCGCCGAGTTCGCCCACCACGACGGACGTCCGGTCCGGGAATCCTGGCAGGCGGTCCGCTGCGGCGACCTACTGCAGACCACCTTCTGGTTGAGCCGCTGGCCGGGCGGGCAAGCGGCCACATTCGTGCCCCGGCTGTGGACGTTGCCGGCCACCGCGATCACGGTGTCACTGCCCGCCGGGACGGAGCGACCGCCGGCGAGCGGGCTGCTCGTGCGACTGGCCGCGGCAACACCCGCCGAGTTGTCCGACGCGGCCCGGCAGTTGCGGCGGACGGCGGTCGCCGAGGGCGTGACGGTGGAACGGCTCGACGGCCGGCAGTTGGACGCACTCGCCGGAACGCTGCCGTTGGCCCGGCCCGGGACACCGCTGCTGACCGGTGCCGGGAATCCGAAGCGGGTGGCGCGGTACGGCGCCGTGGACCTGGTGCGGGAGGTGCCGTTCGGCGGTGCCGGGTTGGTGCTCGGCGTCAACCGGCACGGCGACGCCGTCACGGTCCGGCTGTTCCGGCCGGAGAGCACCCGGCTGATGATCGTCGGTGGGGTGTCCGTCGCCCAACTGGTCGCCGTGCGCGCGATGGCGCTCGGTGCCCGCGTGATCGTCCAGACGGCCCGGCCGCACGCCTGGGCTCGATTCGTCCGGGACACCGGTGTGCCGGGTGGGCCTGTTTCGCTGGTACCGCCGGGCCGCCCGGTCACCGGAGCGCCCGGCACGCCGCTCGCCCCGGTGCTCGTGGTGCTGGACGCCGCACCGCCGGCCGGTCCCCGCCCGGGCACCGCCTGGCACACCACGTTACTGGTCCGCGACGTGCTGACCCCCGCCGACGCGGACGCGTTGGGCCGGGTTGACCTGGCGGTGTTCCAGCCGCTCAGCCGGGCGGAAGCCAGCGTAGCCGGCAACGCGCTGGGGCTGGGCGACGCGGCGGAGTCGCTGACCCGCAGCCGGCACGACATGCTCGCCGTGGTCAACCGACGCGCCCTGCGGTGGGCACTGCTCGCCCGCACCCCGATCGAGGCGCAGCTCATCGACGCCCGAGCCATCGACCGAGCAGGATGATCTCGCGGGTTCCCCCCGTGCGCCCGCCGTGGCACCATGCCCGCCATGGGTTTTCTGAAAGGTCTACTGATCCGGGTCGGCGCCACGGCGGTGGCCTTCTGGCTGGCCACACTGCTCATCCCCGGCATCTCGCTCGACACGGAATCGATCTCCGAGACGATCCTGACCCTGATCCTCGTCGCGGTCATCTTCGGGGTCGTCAACGGAGTGCTCCAGCCGATCATCAAGACCGTCGGCTGCGGTTTCTACCTGCTCACCCTCGGTCTGATCGCACTCGTGGTGAACGGTCTGCTGTTCCTGCTCACCGGCTGGATCGCGGATCAGGCGGGGCTGCCCTTCGACGTCGACGGCTTCTGGCCGGCCGCGGTGCTGGGTGCGCTCTTCGTCGGGATCGTCACCTGGATCCTCGGCGCCATCCTCGACCGCGACTGACCGCGACACCGACCCTGCCGGTGGTCACCGCCCGACGGTGGCCACCCCGGCAGGGCGGTCGTGCCGGCCATATCGCGGGAATTGGCTGCGGAGACGGCCATCCGGAGGCACTAGCTTCGACCGGGTGTTCACTCTCACCCGCGTCGACGGCTACACGATCAGCACCGATCCGGCCCGGCTCGACCTGGATCTCGTACACGGCTGGCTCAGCCGGGACGCGTACTGGGCGCTCGGGCGGGACCGGGAGACGGTGACCCGGGCGTTCGCCGGCTCCCTCGGCTTCGGCGTGTACCGGCCGGCGGACGGCCGGCAGGTCGCCGTCGCCCGGGTCATCACCGACCGGGCCACCTTCGGCTACCTCTGCGACGTCTACGTCGACCGGGCCGAACGGGGTCGCGGGCTGGGCACCTGGCTGGCGGGCGCGGTCCGCGACCACCTGGCCGAGCTCGGCGTACGCCGGATCCTGCTGGCCACCAACGACGCGCACGGGGTCTACGCGAAGGTCGGCTTCGGCGCCGTACCCGCCGACCGCTGGATGGAACTCGACCGGCGCGACCACGCCGTGAGTCCGCTCACCAGCAAGGATCGACAACCCGGTACGCCCCTTACGGTGGAGCCGTGACGTCGCTCCGCCTCGGCTACCTCTACGGTCTCGGTGCGTACCTGCTGTGGGGGTTCTTTCCGCTCTACTTCAAGCTGCTCCGCCCGGCCGGTCCGCTGGAGATCCTGGCCCACCGGGTGGTGTGGTCCGTCGCCTTCGTCGCGCTGCTGCTCGTCGCGCTGCGCAACGTCGGCTTCCTGCGGTCCCTGCTGCGCCGGCCCCGGACCCTCGCGGGGATCGGTGCCGCCGCCACGCTGATCGCGGTCAACTGGTTCACCTACATCTACGGCGTCAACTCCGACCGGGTGGTGGAGACCGCCCTCGGCTACTTCATCAACCCGCTGGTGGTGGTCCTGCTCGGGGTGCTGGTGCTGCGCGAGCGGCTGCGCCCGGCGCAGTGGTCGGCGCTCGGCGTCGGTGCCCTGGCCGTGGCCGTGCTCACCGTCGACTACGGTCGGCTGCCGTACCTCGCGCTCATCCTGGCGTTCACCTTCGGTGGATACAGCCTGGTGAAGAAGCGTCTCGGCCTGCCCGCGGCGGAGGGTCTGTTCGTCGAGTCGGCGGTGCTGTCGCTGCCGGCGCTGGGCTACCTCGGCTGGCTCGCCGCCACCGGTGACGCCGCGTTCGGCCACGTCTCGGCCGGGCACACGGCCCTGCTGGTGCTCGCCGGGGCGTTGACCGCGATCCCGCTGCTGCTCTTCGCCGGTGCCGCCAACCGGCTGCCGCTGACCGCCCTCGGGATGCTCCAGTACGTGGCGCCGATCCTCCAGCTCGGCTGCGGCGTACTGATCTTCCACGAGCCGATGCCGCCGGCCCGGCTGGCCGGCTTCGCCCTGGTCTGGCTCGCGCTGATCGTCTTCACCGCCGACGCCGTGCGCCAGGCACGGCACACCCGGCGGCTGCGCCTGGACGCCGCCGTGCCCGCCACGGCGGCGATCGCCACCAGCCGCTGAGGTCTCCCGCCGCTGAGCTTCCGGCTCAGCGGACCTCGTAGGCGAGCACCGGAGTGCCGTCGGCACGGATCAGTTCCAGCCGGACCAGCTCGGCGTTGGTGAACCGGGTCGCCCCGGTGATCCGCAGGTCGTCGCCGGGGGCGGCGAGCCAGGAGCCGATCTGCTCCTGCGAGCCGTCCCCGGCGTGCGCCACCAGCCGGAAGGCGTTCGCCTTGCCGTACCCGGCCCGCTCGTCGTAGCCGCAGTGCATGGTCACCTCGGTGCCCCAGTCGGTGCCGGTCAGCCCGATCTCGGCATGCACCGGCACCGTGCCGGCGACCGGCTGCATCTGCACCATCCGCACCTGGGTTCCCGGCCCGGTCGGCACCTGCCCGGGCAGCATGGTGGCCGCCCCGAAGCCGACCACCAGGGCGAACGCGGCGGCGGCCAACCCGATGACCGCGTACCGCAGCCGACCGGCCTGCCGCTCACGACGTCGGCGCTCCCGGGCGACGTTGAGCAGCTCGGGCACCCGGGGGTTCTCCGGCGGTGGGAGGAACTGTTCCAGGCTGGCCGGATCCAACCGGCCGAGCAGGCCGGGCAGCACGGCGATCTCGGAGACCGACTGCTGACAGGCCGGGCAGTCGGCGAGATGCCGTTCGTAGGCCACCCGGTCGGCTGGGGAGAGCGCGCCCAGCACGTACGCCCCGTCGTCGTACGCGAACTCGCAACGGTTCATCCGGTCACCCCCATCTCGGCCAGTACCAGCCGCAGGGAGCGCAGCGCGTAGTGGGTGCGGGACTTCACCGTGCCCGGCGGAACCCCCAGCCGCGACGCCGCCTCGGAGACCGACCGTCCCTGGTAGAAGCACTCCACCAGGACATCGCGGTGCGAGGGACTGAGCCGGTTGAGGGCCTCCGCCACCGTCCACGCCTCGACGGCTCGCTCGGTTTCGTCGACGACCTCCGGCGGCTCGGGAAGTTCGTCGGTGTAGATCTCGCCGACCCGGGTGGACCGCCGCCGCCAGGCGTCGATCGCCAGGTTGCGGGCGGTGGTGAAGAGCCAGGCGCGCACCGAACCACGCCGGGGGTCGAGCGACTCCGGATGCCGCCAGGCCCGCAGCAGCGTCTCCTGCACCAGATCCTCGGCGCGCTGCCGGTCGCCGTTGACCAGCCGCAGCGCGTGCGCGTACAGCGCCTCGGCATGCTCGTCGTGCAGGGCGCGCAGCAGGTGGGCGTCGTGGTCGCTGATGGTCTTCTCCTCGCTCTCGGCGCGAGCGGGCGCGGTGTTACGACCAGAGATACGTGCTGTCACGCCGAACGGTTCATTCCCAGCTCAACCTGGGATTCCCGGGGATGGAGTTCATCGCTGGTTCACATCGGCGCCGACCCACGCTCACCGCGCCGCCCTAGCGTCCGGCGGGTACGCGTCGGTGACCTGCACCGACGTGCACCGACCCTCAGGAGGATCCTCCCCATGAGCGACCGTCCCCGGCTGCTCCCGCTGCTGGGCACCCCTCGCCACGGCAGCCGCGACGCCATGACCTGCCTGTACCGCTGCGGCAACGCCTGTGACCATCCGGTACCCAACACCTCCGACAACGCCTACTTCGGTGACGTGGTGAACGCCGAGGTCAGCCGCCGCGGCGTGGTCCGCGCCGGGGCGGTCGGCGCCCTGGTGCTCGGTTTCAGCGGCGCCGCGGCCGGCGCGCTGGCCGGTGCGGCCCCCGCCGCCGCGGCCCCGGTCCCCCCGGTGCCGCCGGCCGGTCAGCCGGCGGCGGCCGGCCGACGTCCGGGCAGCGGTGCCCTGAGCTTCAAGCCGATCCCGCCGAACACCCTCGACACGTTCGTCGTACCGAACGGCTACGACCACGCCGTCGTCATCCGCTGGGGTGACCCGGTGGTGCCCGGTGCGCCGGAGTTCAACCTGCGCCGGCAGACCGCCGCCGCGCAGGCCAAGCAGTTCGGCTACAACAACGACTTCGTCGGCGTGCTTCCGTTGGACAAGCGCGGCAAGCGGGCGCTGCTCGTGGTCAACCACGAGTACACCAACGAGGACCTGATGTTCCCGGGCTTCACCAGCCAGGACGCGCTCAGCGTCGAGCAGGTGAAGGTGGCGATGGCCGCACACGGCATGTCCGTGGTGGAGATCGAGCGGGTCGCCGGCACCGGCCAGTGGCAGGTCGTCGACTCCGGCCGCCGGCCGTACAACCGTCGCGTCGACGCGCTGAGCAGCAAGTTCGAGCTGACCGGCCCGGCCGCCGGCTCGTCGTTCGTGAAGACGGCCGCCGACCCGAAGGGCCGTACGGTCATCGGCACGCTCAACAACTGCGCCGGCGGCGTCACCCCCTGGGGCACGGTGCTCTCCGGTGAGGAGAACTTCAACCAGTACTTCGTCGGCGGCGACGCGGCGCCGGAGTCCGAGAAGGCCCGGCTGGCCCGCTACGGAATCAGCACCACCGCCCGCTACCCGAGCGGCAGCCGCAAGTGGGACCGGGCCGCGGAACGCTTCGACCTCGCCAAGCACCCGAACGAGGCGAACCGGCACGGCTGGGTCGTGGAGATCGATCCGTTCGACCCGGAGAGCCGCCCGCGCAAGCACACCGCGCTCGGCCGGTTCAAGCACGAGGGCGCGAACGTCATCGTCGCGCGCAACGGGCACGTGGTCGCGTACATGGGCGACGACGAGCGCTTCGACTACCTGTACAAGTTCGTCTCGGACAAGAAGTTCATGAAGGGTGACTCCTGGGTCGCCCGCAAGCACAACCTGACGCTGCTGGAGTCGGGCACCCTCTACGTCGCCAAGCTCGACCAGACCAGCGCCGGTGAGATCGACGGCTCCGGCACCCTGCCCAGCGACGGTGCCTTCAACGGCCGGGGCCGCTGGATCAAGCTGGTCAGCGGCAACCGCTCCTACGTGGACGGGATGACCGCCGCCGAGGTGCTGACCTTCACCCGGTTCGCCGGGGACAAGGTCGGTGCGACCAAGATGGACCGTCCGGAGGACGTCGAGCCGAGCCTGCTCACCGGCAAGGTGTACGTGGCGTTGACCAACAACTCCAACCGTGGGGTCGGCAGCAACCCGGCGCCGGACGAGGCCAATCCGCGTACCGCCAACCGGCACGGGCAGATCCTGGAGCTGGTCGAGGACCGGGGGGACAACACCTCCGACACGTTCACGTGGTCGCTGCCGATCGTCTGTGGCGACCCGGCGGACCCGTCGACCTATTTCGCCGGGTACGACAAGACCAAGGTCTCGCCGATCTCCTGCCCGGACAACGTGGCGTTCGACGCCACCGGCAACCTCTGGATCTCCACCGACGGCAACGCGTTGGGCAGCAACGACGGCCTCTTCGCCACCGCGACCGAAGGCCCCGAGCGCGGCCACCTCAAGCAGTTCCTGACCGTGCCGGTCGGTGCGGAGACCTGCGGTCCGTTCATCACCGAGGACAACCGCTCGGTCTTCGTGGCCGTACAGCACCCGGGTGAGATCACCGGTGCCACGGTCGACAACCCGGCCTCCACCTGGCCCGACGGCGATTACGCCAAGCCGGGCGTGGTGGTGACCTGGCGGCTGGACGGCGGACCGGTCGGTAGCTGACCCCGCCCCGGCACCGCGCCGGCCGCCGATCCGACGGCCCTCTCCCCACCAGGGAGGGGGCCGTCTCGGCGGGCGGCGACGGTCAGTTGTCGGCGGCCAGGCCGTCGGCGATGGTGCGGGCGGCGGTCAGCAGTTTCGTCCGGACCACCCGGGCGGAGGTCATCATCTCGCTGGCCGGCAGCGCACAGGCGAGCACGGTCCGCCGTTCCATGTCCTTGTCCGGGCTCACCAGGACGGCGGCGCAGGCCACGCCCTGCCGGAACTGGCCCAGCTCCAACTGCATCCCGCGCCGCTCCCCCGCCGACAGGTCGGCCTCGAAGGCCTCAGGGGTGGTGAGGGTGGCGCTGGTGAACGGACGCATCCCGTACTCGCGCAGGTAGCGGTGGCGCTGTTCGGCGGTGAGCGTGGCGAGCAGGGCCTTGCCGAGTGCGGTGGCGTGGGCGCCCTCGTCGAACCCGGGAACGAGATCCTCCAGGTACGGCGACCGGTTGCCCTCCGCCACCGCGGTGATCGCCACCTGGCCACCCACGAACCGGCCCAGAAAATGACTCCAGCCGGTCTCCAAGGCGGCCCGACGCAGGCTCTCCCCGATCGCCGGTGAGCCGCGGAACGCGGAGACCAGCTCGCGGTAGCGGTCGGCCACCTCCAGCCCCACGATGTACGTACCGTCCTCCCGACGGATCACGTAGCCCTCGTACGCGAGGGTGCGAACCAGGTGGTACGTGGTGGCCACGGTCAGCTCACAGCGACGGGCGATCTGTTTGACCGTCAGGCCCCGTGGGGCACGACCGACCGACTCGAGCACTCGAAGCGCGCGGGAGACACTTCGGATCAGGTCCGAAGGTTCCGCCAGGGGGTCACGCACAACCACCTCCGCCACCGGGGACTTACACCATATGAAAAAGCGGCCCGCCGCGAAACGCCTGATCGGGTGGATGATCCAAGGTTCCCGAACACTCGATGTGAAGTTCACCTCACTTTCCGTCGCCGTGATGCGGCTGGCGTAGGTTGGCCGCACCATGACCCACATCGCCCCTGCGCGTACCTCGGCAACCGCCGCACGACCCATCCGGGCCAGTGCGGTCGCGGTCATCGTCACGATCGTCTGCGTCCTGCCGGTCTTCCTGGTCGGTGGCCTCGCCGTGCAGATGCGGGAGGAGTTGGGCTTCTCTCCCGCCGGCCTGGGACTTGTCGTGGCGGTCTACTTCGGCGTCGGTGCCCTCGCCTCGGTGCCCTCGGGCGCGCTCGTGGAACGGTGGGGCGCGGCCGTGGTGGCCCGCGCCGGCATCGGGGTGTCCGCCGGCGCCCTGCTGGCCGTGGCGGTGGTGGCCAGGTCGTATCCGGTGCTCGTCGGTCTGCTCGCCCTCGCCGGCACCGCGAACGCGCTCGGCCAACTGTCCAGCAACGCCCTGCTCGCCCGGCACGTCCCGCCCCGCCGGCAGGGCCTGTCGTTCGGCGTCAAGCAGGCGGCCATCCCGGTCTCCACACTGCTCGCCGGCGTGGCGGTACCCACCCTCGCGCTGACCGTCGGTTGGCGTTGGGCCTTCGTGGCGGCGGCCGGTGCGGCACTTGCCGCGCTGCCGGCCGTATCCGCACAGGACGCCCTGCCGGCCCGGCGGCGCACCGGACGGACCGGCGGCGCGAGGCCGGGACTGATCCTGGTCGGGGTGGCCGCGACCCTGGCCGCGGGGGCGGCGAACGCCCTGGGCACCTTCGTGGTCGACGCCTCGGTGGACCGGGGTCTGAATCCGGGAATGGCCGGGCTCACCCTGACCCTCGGCAGCGCGGTCTGCGTCGCGGCCCGGATCGGAATCGGCTGGTTGGCCGACCGCCGCACCGGCGGACACGTCGCGGTGATCGCCGGTCTGCTGGTGACCGGCGCGCTGGGGCTGGGCCTGCTCGCCGCGGCCGGCCCCGGCCCGCTGGTGGTCGGCGTGGTGCTCGGCTTCGGTCTCGGCTGGTCCTGGCCCGGGCTGATGAACTTCGCGGTGGTCCAGCTGCATCCGCAGGCACCGGCCGCCGCCACCTCGATCACCCAGACCGGGGTGTACGCCGGCGGCTGTGTCGGCCCGCTCGCCCTGGGCCCGCTGGCCGCCGCGGCCGGCTACCCCGCGATGTGGCTGGCCGCCGCCGCCGCGATGCTGGCCGCCGCCGCCCTCATGCTCACCGCCACCCCACTCCTCGCCACCCCCCGCTGATCCCCCGCGCCCGCGCCCGCCCCCGTCACGGTGACCAAGAGGTTTGCGTCTGGATCCGCCCGGACGGCGACCAGAACTTCTTGATCAACCCGATGGTGGGTGGGGTCGGTGGGGATGGGTCAGCTGGTGCGGTCGGCGATGTGGTCGCAGAGGGATTCGAGGGCGCGACGGGCCGGGCCGGCGGGCAGGGGTGCCAGTTGGGCGCGGGCGTCCTCGGCGTAGCTGCGGACGGTCTCGCGGGCGCGCTTGAGCGCCGGACTCTCGCGAAGCAGGCCGAGCGCCTCGGCGTGCAGGGCGTCGTCAGTCAGCGGCCCGGTGGCCAGGATCTCCCGCAACCGCACGGAGGCGGCGTCCGCGTCGTCGCCGGCGAGGGCGTAGAGCACCGGCAGGGTGGGCACGCCCTCCCGCAGGTCGGTGCCCGGTGTCTTGCCCGACTCGGTCGACTCGCTGGCGATGTCGAGCAGGTCGTCGGAGAGCTGGAAGGCCACCCCGATGGTCTCGCCGTACCCGGCCAGCGCCGCCACCTGCTCCGGGGCGGCCCCGCTGAACTGCGCCCCGAAATGCACGCTCGTGGCGATCAGGGAGCCGGTCTTCTCGGCGATCACCCGCAGGTAGTGCGCCACCGGATCGTCACCGGCCCGTGGGCCGATGGTCTCGGCGATCTGCCCGTGCACCAGCCGGGCGAACGTACGCGCCTGCAGGCGTACCGCCTCGGGACCAAGCTCGGCCGCCACGTCCGCGGCCCGGGCGAAGAGGTAGTCGCCGACCAGAATCGCGACCGAGTTGGTCCACCGGGAGTTGGCGCTGGGTGCGCCACGGCGCACGGACGCCTCGTCCATCACGTCGTCGTGGTAGAGCGTGGCCAGGTGGGTCAGCTCCACCACCACGGCCGCCGAGACGACCTCGGCGCGGGACGGGTCGCCGAACTGGGCGCCCAGGGCCACCAGCAGCGGCCGGAACCGCTTACCGCCGGCCTCCACCAGGTGCCGGGCCGCCTCGGTGACGAACGGGTCGGCGCTGGCGATGCTCGCCAGCAACTCCGCCTCGACCGCCGCCAGCACGCCGAGGACGGACTCCTCACTGCGCGAATCGGCGAGGTGAAGGCCGAGCGCGCCGAACTGAGCCGCGCCGGAACGGCTCCGGCGACCACCGGAGCCGGTGACACCTGAACCCTCGCCACCCCTAATCACCACGCCTCCAACCATGCCACACACGTTCGACCTGCACCGGACCGGGGATACGCGACGAGGGCCGGCCCACAGCGCGTGGTCCGGCCCTCGATCGGCAGGTCAGCCGTTACCGGACGAAGTCGGCGGCCGAGGAGGCGAGGTCGAGCAGCGGCGCTGGGGCCACACCGAGCACCAGCGTGGCGAGCACCCCGATCACCAGGGCGGCCGAGGTGAGCCCACCGGGCACAGCCACCGTCGGCGTCGCGTCACCCGGCTCGGAGAGCCACATCAGCACCACGACCCGCAGGTACGGGAAGGCCAGCACCATGCTGGTCAGCACGCCCGCGATGACCAGCCAGACCTGTCCACCGTCCAGCGCCGGACCGAACACCGCGAACTTGCTGGTGAAGCCGCTGGTCATCGGGATGCCCGCGAAGGCCAGCAGGACGAAGGTGAACACGGCGGCGTAGACCGGCGAGCGTCGCCCCAGCCCGGCCCAGCGGGACAGGTGGGTCGCCTCACCGTCGGCGTCGCGCACCAGGGTCACCACCGCGAACGCGGCCAGCACCGTGAAGCCGTACGCGACCAGGTAGAACATCGTGCCGGAAAGCCCACCGCTGCCCGGTGCGAGCACACCGACGAGCAGGTAGCCGGCGTTGGCGATGGACGAGTACGCCAGCAACCGCTTGATGTCGGTCTGCGTCACCGCGAACAGCGCGCCGACCAGCATGGTGAGCACCGCCACCGCACCCAGCACCGGGGTGAAGTCCCACCGGGCCCCCTCGAAGGCCACGTGGAACACCCGCAGCAGGGCACCGAACGCGGCGACCTTGGTGCAGGCCGCCATGAAGCCGGTCAACGGCGTCGGAGCACCCTGGTAGACGTCCGGCGTCCAGACGTGGAACGGAGCGGCTGCCGCCTTGAACAGCAGACCGATGGCGACAAGCGCCATACCGGCGAAGAGCAGCACCGGGCTGGCCGTCGAGTTCGCCACGGCCGCGTTCACGGTGGCGAAGTCCACCCCGGCGACCCGGTCGCCCAGGCCGGCGGTGAAGCCGTAGATCAGCGCCAGGCCGAACAGGAAGAAGGCCGAGGCGTACGCACCGAGCAGGAAGTACTTCATCGCCGCCTCCTGGCTCAGCAGCCGCCGGCGACGGGCCAGCGCGCAGAGCAGGTAGAGCGGCAACGAGAACACCTCGAGCGCGATGAACATGGTCAGCAGGTCGTTCGCCGACACGAAGATCAGCATGCCGCCGATCGCGAAGGTGGTGAGCGGGTACACCTCGCCCGCGCCACCGGCGTTCTCCGCCTGCCGGCGGTCCTCCGGCGAGTCGGCGGTCACCGCGGCCTGCGCGACGAACGCCCCGCCCCGCTCGACCGCCCGCTCGCCGAGCAGCAGCAGCGCCACCGCCGACAGCGCGAGGATCGCGCCCTGGAGGAACAGCGTCGGCCCGTCGACGGCGATCACACCGATGGTGATCACCCGCTTGTCGGCGTTGACCACCACCATGGTCAGCGCCGCGAGCACCGCCAGCAGCGCCAACGGCAGCTGTACGGGGTGCCGCAGCCGCCGGGGCACGAACGCCTCGACCAGCACCCCGACGACCGCCGCGCCCAGCATGATCAGGATCGGCGCGATCGCCGCGTAGTCGATCGGCGGCAGTTCAAGCTCAGTCACAGGACCAGCCTTTCGTTCGCGACTGCGGGGCTCGCAAGCTCACTCCTCGCGCTCACGGAGCCAGCCTTTCGTCTCGCGACTGCGGGGCTCGCAAGCTCACTCCTCGCGCTCACGGAGCCAGCCTTTCGTCTCGCGACTGCGGGGCTCGCAAGCTCACTCTTCGCGCTCACGGAGCCAGCCTTTCGTCTCGCGACTGCGGGGCTCGCAAGCTCACTCCTCGCGCTCACCGGCTCGCCTCCTGGACGGTGTCTGCCGACGGGGCCGGGTCGGTCCGGCCGACGTCCTGCATGGTCGCCTGGATGGCGGGGTTGATCACGTCCGTCACCGGCTTCGGGTAGAAGCCGAGCACCACGATCAGCGCGATCAGGGGGGCCACGACGACCTTCTCGCGCAGGTTGAGGTCGCGCTTCATGCCGTCGATCTCGGTCAGCGCCGGGTTCAGGGTGCCCTGCGTGGTGCGCTGCACCATCCACAGCACGTACGCCGCCGCCAGGATGATGCCCAGCGTGGCGATCACGGCGACCGGCTTGTTCACCGTGAACGTGCCGATCAGCACCAGGAACTCGGAGACGAACGGCGCGGTGCCGGGCAGGGCCAGCGAGGCGAGACCGGCGAAGAAGAGCACGCCGGCCAGCACCGGCACCAGCTTGCCCGCGCCACCGAAGTCGCTGACCAGCGCCGAGCCCCGGCGCGCGATGAGCATGCCCACCACCAGGAAGAGCAGCCCGGTGGCGAGGCCGTGGTTGACCATGTAGAGCACCGCGCCGGTGCCCGCCTGGGTGGTGAAGGCGAAGATGCCCACGCCGATGAAGCCGAAGTGGGCGATCGAGGTGTACGACACCAGTCGCTTGAGGTCGTTCTGCCCGACAGCCAGCAGCGCCGCGTAGATGATCCCGATGACCGCCAGGGCCAGCGCCCACGGCGCGAACCACTGGGCCGCGTCCGGGAACAGCGGCAGGCAGTACCGCAGGATGCCGAAGGTGCCGACCTTGTCCAGCACGCCGACCAGCAGCGCGGCGGCACCGGCCGGCGCCGCGCCACCGGCGTCCGGCAGCCAGGTGTGGAACGGGAAGAACGGCGCCTTGATCGCGAACGCGACGAAGAACCCGAGGAAGAGCCAGCGCTCGGCGCCGGTGGAGATGTCCACCTGCGACAGCGCCACCCAGTCGAAGGTCTTGCCGCCGACCACCCACAGGCCGATCACGGCGGCCAGCATGAACAGACCACCGACGAGCGAGTAGAGGAAGAACTTCACCGCCGCGTACTGCCGCTGGTGGCCGCCGTAGCTGCCGATCAGGAAGTACATCGGCACCAGCATGACCTCGAAGAACACGTAGAACAGGAAGACGTCGGCGGCGGCGAAGACACCGATCATCGTGCATTCGAGGACGAGCAGCAGCGCGAAGTAGACCGGCACCGACCGTTTCGAGGACTCCGCGTCGTGCCAGGACGCCAGGATCACCAGCGGCACCAGCACCGCGATCAGCATCAGCATGACCAGCGCGATGCCGTCGGCGGCGAAGGTGAAGTTGACCCCCCAGTTCGGGATCCACGGGTACGACTCGCGGAACTGGAACCGGTCGCCACCGACCTGGAAGGTCACCCACATGACCACCGACAGCGCCAGCACCAGCAGCGACCAGCCGAGCGCGACCTGCTTGGCCAGCGTCGGCCGGCTGCGCGGCAGGAAGGCGACGACCACGGCGCCGACAAGCGGCGCCACGGTGAGCACCGAGAGGAACGGGAAGTCGGACATTATGCGGCCTTACCTCCGTCGTCACTGTGCGGTCCGCCGGCGACGGCCGCCTGTGAGGCCGACAGCCTCAAGAGGTCGATCACGCGAACCACCCCGCCTGTACGGCCAGGAAGGCGGCCACCACCAGCAGCGCGCCGGTCAGGATCGAGGTGGCGTACGACCGGACGAAGCCGGTCTGCAACCGCCGGAGTCGGCCCGATCCGCCACCGACGCCCGCGGCCAGGCCGTTGATCAGCCCGTCGATGCCCCGGTTGTCGAGGTAGACGAGCGCCCGGGTGAGGAAGATGCCCGGCTTCTCGAAGACCGCCTCGTTGACCGCGTCGGTGTAGAGGTTCTTGCGGGCGGCGGTGACCAGCACCCCGGCCGGCTGCGGCGCGGTCGCCGTCCCGTTGCGGAACAGGAACCAACCCAGCCCCGCACCGAGCACGGTGACCCCCTGCGCCAGGAAGAAGATCGCCAGGTGCGGCAGCACGCCGTGATGTTCCTCGGTCTCGGCGAGACCGGCGGTGGTGGTCAGCCAGTCCGGTACAGAGGTGGCCAGCAGGGCACCGCCACCCAGCGAGCCGACGGCCAGCAGGATCAGCGGGATGGTCATCAACGCTGGCGACTCGTGCGGGTGCTCGATGTCCTCGGTCCACCGCTTGGGCCCGTGGAAGGTGAGCACGAACAGCCGGGTCATGTAGAACGCGGTCAGTCCGGCACCGAGCAGCGCGGCCCCGCCGAACAGCCAGGCAGTCCACCCTTCCCGAGCGAACGCCGCCTCCACGATCGGCTCCTTGGAGAAGTAGCCGGAGAAGGGGATGATGCCGATGATCGCCAGCCAACCGGCGCCGAAGGTCAGCCAGGTGATCTTCATGTACTTCGCCAGACCGCCGAAGCGACGGATGTCCACCTGATCCTTCATGCCGTGCATCACCGAGCCGGCACCGAGGAACATGTTGGCCTTGAAGAAGCCGTGCGCCAGCAGGTGCACGATGGCCAGCGCGTACGCCGCGCCGCCCAGCCCGACGCCGAGGAACATGTAGCCGATCTGGCTGACCGTGGACCAGGCCAGCACCCGCTTGATGTCGTCCTTGGCGCAGCCGATGATCGCGCCGATGAGCAGGGTCAGCGCGCCTACGCTCACCACCACCAGCTGCAACGTGGCGTTGGCCGAGAAGATGATGTTGGAACGGGCGATCAGGTAGACACCGGCGGTGACCATCGTCGCGGCGTGGATCAGCGCCGACACCGGGGTCGGGCCCTCCATCGCGTCCGGCAACCACGCCTGGAGCGGGAACTGGCCGGACTTGCCGGCCGCGCCGAGCAGCAGCAGCACGCCGAGCACCAGTACGGTGCCGCCGGCCAGCGCGCCGATCCCGTTGAACACCTCGTCGTACTGGGTGGTGCCGAGGGTGGCGAACATGATGAAGATCGCGATCGCCAGGCCGGCGTCGCCGACCCGGTTCATCAGGAACGCCTTCTTACCGGCGGTGGCCGCGGCCGGCTTGGTGTACCAGAACGAGATCAACAGGTACGACGCCAGACCGACGCCCTCCCAGCCGAAGTACAGCATCACGTAGTTGTTGCCGAGCACCAGCAGCAACATGGCCGCGATGAACAGGTTGAAGTACGCGAAGAAGAGCCGGCGGCGTTCGTCGTGCGCCATGTACTCGACCGCGTACAGGTGGATCAGGAAGCCCACACCGGTGATCAGCAGGACGAAGACCCCGGCCAGCGGATCGAACAGCAGACCGAAGTCCACGCGCAGGCCGCCGACCGCGATGAAGTCCCAGAGGCTCAGCTCGACCGACCTGTTCTCCAGGCCGCGCAGGCCGAGGAAGTAGCTCAGGCCGAGCAGGAAGGCGGCACCGACCGCGGTCACCCCGAGCCAGTGCCCCCAGCGGTCGGCCCGCCGACCGAGCAGCAGCAGGATCGTGGCGCTGACCAACGGGATGGCCACCAGCAGCCAGACGCTGCTCAGCAGCCCGTCCGCCGTCGCGTACGAGACGGTCTCGGCCGGAGCAGCCTGGGCGTACGTCATGATTTCGTCCACCGGTGGGCCCCTCTAGTACTTCAGCAGGTTGGCGTCGTCGACGCTGGCGGAGCGTCGGGTGCGGAAGATCGCCATGATGATGGCCAACCCGACCACGACCTCGGCCGCCGCCACCACCATCACGAAGAACGCCATGATCTGGCCGTTGAGGTCACCGTTCATCCGGCTGAAGGTGACCAGCGCCAGGTTGGCCGCGTTGAGCATCAGCTCGACACACATGAACAGCACGATCGCGTTGCGCCGGACCAGCACCCCGGCGGCGCCGATGGTGAACAGCACCGCGGCGAGGACCAGGTAGTAGTTCGGCTCGACCGAGAAGAAGTCACTCATTTCTCAGTGCCCTTCAGCGTGGTCTCCTCGGCGGTCAGCTCCCGCACCGGCAGGACGTCCGGCGTGCTGCGGTCGCTCAGCCGGCCGTCCGGCAGGCGGGCCGGGGTGGCGACCGACGAGGAGGTGGCGAAGACACCCGGGCCGGGCTTCGGGCCGGGGTAGTTGCCCGGCGCGAAGCGGGCCTTCATGGTGGCCACCTGGTCGCGCTTGTCCTCCTTGCGCCGCTCGACGTGCGCCAGGATCATGCCGCCGATGGTGGCGGTGATCAGCAGCGCCGCGGTGAGTTCGAAGGCGAACACGTAGTCGGTGAAGAGCAACCGGGCGATGCCCTCCACGTTGCCGCCCGCGTTGGCCTGCTCCAGGCCGAGCGGGGCGCTGCCCTGCGTGGCCCGGTAGACCCCGCTGCCGAGCAGGCCGGCGAAGCCGAGCCCCAGCCCGATGGCGGCGAGCCGCTGGCCGCGCAGCACCTCGATCAGCGAGTCGGATGCCTCCCGGCCGACGAGCATCAGCACGAACAGGAAGAGCATCATGATCGCGCCGGTGTAGACGATGATCTGCACCATGCCGATGAACGGCCCCGCCTGGAGCACGTAGAACACCCCGAGGCTGAGCATGGTCAGCACCAGCCACAGCGCCGAGTGCACCGCGTTGCGGGCGACGACCATGCCGATCGCACCGGCCAGCGCGAGCGGAGCGAGGATCCAGAAGGTCACCGCCTCGCCGCCGGAGACCGCACCGGAGGCGGCGAGCAGCGTCGAGGTGCTCATGCCGACTCCCCCTTCTCCGCCTCGGCCCGCGCCGCGGCCTGCTCGGCACCGGGGAAGGTGACGCCCGGGTGCTCGTCGACCTGGTAACGCCCCGGTCCCATCGGCGAGCGTTCCGCCCCGGCGGAGGTGCCCGGGTTGGTGAGGCTGCCGACGTAGTAGTCCTTCTCGCTGTCGCCCAGCCGCATCGGGTGCGGCGGCTGCTCCATCCCCGGCAGCAGCGGTGCCAGCAACTGCTCCTTGGTGAAGATCAGGTCCTGGCGGTTGTCCCGGGCCAGCTCGTACTCGTTGCTCATGGTCAGCGAGCGGGTCGGGCAGGCCTCGATGCACAGTCCGCAGAAGATGCACCGCGCGTAGTTGATCTGGTAGACGCTGGCGTACCGCTCGCCCGGCGAGAACCGTTGCTCGTCGGTGTTGTCGCCACCCTCGACGTAGATCGCGTCCGCCGGGCAGGCCCAGGCGCACAGCTCACAGCCGATGCACTTCTCCAGCCCGTCCGGGTGCCGGTTGAGGATGTGCCGCCCGTGGTAGCGGGGGGCCGGCGTCGGCGGGGTGAAGGGGTAGTCGGTGGTGACGACCTTCTTGAACATGTGCGAGAAGGTGACCCCGAAGCCCTTGAACGTTCCGGTGATCGCGCCCACGTCACACCTCCTCAGAGTCCTGGCCGGCGGGGGCGTTGGCCGGCTCCCGCTCGGCGACCATGCGCCGGGTACGCGGGCTCGGTGGTACCTGCAGATCCAGCGGGGGCAGCGGGAAGCTGCCCGGCGGCCGGTTGTCGACCTGCTCGACGAGGGTCGGCTTCGGTGCCGCCTTGCGGCTCGGCCAGAACAGCGCGGCGAGCAGCACGATGCCGGCCGGGATGCCGATGGCGTACAGCCGGCTCTGGGTGTCCCAGTCGTCGATGGTGCGCAGGCCGGCGAGGACCACGATCCAGACCAGGCTGATCGGGATGAGCACCTTCCAGCCGAAGCGCATCAGCTGGTCGTACCGCAGCCGGGGCAGCGTGCCACGCAGCCAGACGAAGACGAAGACCAGCAGGATGACCTTGCCGAAGAACCAGAGCAGCGGCCACCAGCCGGAGTTGGCCCCCGACCACGCGGTGATCGGCCACGGCGCGTGCCAGCCGCCCAGGAAGAGCGTCACGGTGAAGGCCGACATGGTCACCATCGCGACGTACTCGCTGAGCATGATCAGCGCGAACTTGAGCGAGCTGTACTCGGTCATGAAGCCGGCCACCAGCTCCGACTCCGCCTCCGGCAGGTCGAACGGCGGCCGGTTGGTCTCGCCGACGATGGAGATGAAGAAGACGATGAAGCTGGGGAAGAGCAGCAGCGCGTACCAGCCCGGCGTCGGGATGTCGGCGCCGAACAGGCTCAGCTCGGTCGTGCTGCCCTGGGCGGCCACGATCTCGCTCGTGGACATCGTGCCGGCGAGCATGAACACCGCCACGATGGACAGCCCCAGCGCCACCTCGTACGAGATCAGCTGGGCAGCGGACCGCAGGCCGCCGAGCAGCGGGTAGGTCGAGCCGGACGCCCAGCCGGCGAGCACGATGCCGTAGACCGCCATCGACGAGAGAGCGAGCACCACCAGCACCGCGACCGGCACGTCGGTGACCTGCAACGGCGTCTGGTGGCCGAAGATGCTCACCATCGGGCCGAACGGGATCACCGACAGCGCGGTGACCGCGCAGATCACCGAGATGGCCGGGGCGAAGAAGTAGATGACCTTGTCCGCCGACTTCGGGAGGATGTCCTCCTTGAAGGCCATCTTCAGGCCGTCGGCCAGCGTCTGCAGCAGACCGAAGGGGCCGAGTTGGTTCGGGCCGGGCCGCACCGCCATCCGCCCCACCACCCGCCGCTCGAACCAGACACCGAGCAGGGTGCCGAGCAGGGCGACGACGAAGGCGAAGACGATCTTGCCGAGGATCAGCCACCACGGGTCGTGGCCGAAGTCGCTCAGCGACGGCGCCTGGGCGAGCGGGTTCATGCGACACCCCCGGAGGAGTTGAGGAGCGGGCCCGGACGGCCGGCCGCGTCGGCGGCGACCGGCTCGGTCGTGCCGGGCGCGGAGATCCGCACCACCGCGCCGGAGGTCGCGCCCAGGCTGCGCCGCACGGTCGAGCCGGGCGAGTTGGTGGGTAGCCAGACCACGCCGTCCGGCATCTCGGTGATCGCCGCCGGCAGGGTGAGCGCACCCCGCTCGGTGCCCACCGTGACCGGGTCGCCGTCGGCGACGCCGAGCGCCTCCGCGCTGCCCTTGCCCAGGCGGACCACTGGCGGACGGGCGGTGCCACCCAGGTGCTCGTCGCCGTCGGTGAGGCTGCCCAGGTCGACCAACTGATGCCAGGTGGCCAGGACCGCCTCGCCCGCGCCCGGCTGCGGCACCGACCCCGGCTGCACCGTGGGAGCGTCCGGGCGGCTCACCCGGGTCGCCGGCAGGCCGCCCAGCTCACGCCGGACGGTCAGCACGTCCCCGGTGCCCAGCCGCACGTCCAGCTGGGCGGCGAGCGCGTCGAGCACCCGCCCGTCGGTCATCGCGGCGGTGTTCAACACCGCGTCGAACGGGCGCAGCCGGCCTTCCCAGTCCAGGAAACTGCCGGCCTTCTCGACCACCGGTGCCACTGGGAGGACCACGTTCGCCCGGCGGGTGACGGCGCTGGCCCGCAGCTCCAGGCTGACCAGGAACGGCACCGCGTCCAGGGCCTGCTCGGCCAGCCGCGGGTCGGCCAGGTCCGCCGGATCGACGCCGGCCACCACGAGGGCACCGAGCTGACCCGCGGCGGCGGCGGCGAGGATGCCGTCGGTGTCCCGGCCGGCCTGGCTCGGGATCACCCCGGCCGGGATGTCCCAGGCCTCGCCCAGCTCGGCGCGGGCGGCCGGCTCGGTGACCAGGCGACCGCCGGGCAGCAGGTTCGGCAGGCAGCCGGTGTCGACCGCGCCACGGTCACCCGCGCGCCGCGGCACCCAGGCCAGCTTCGCCCCGGTACGCGCGGCCACCTCGGCGGCGGCGGACAGGCCACCCGGTACGGTGGCCAACCGCTCGCCGACGATCAGGATCGCCCCTTCGGCGCTGAGCGCCTCGGCGACCGTGGCGTGCTCGGCGAGCACCCCGGCCTCCTCGCCCGGCACCACCCGGGCCAGCTTGGCGCCGAGCTTCTCCAGGCCACGGGTGGCGAACGGGGCGATCGCGTACACCTTCAGCTTGTTCTTCAGGTACGCCTTGCGCAGCCGCAGGAAGAGGATCGGGCACTCCTCCTCCGGCTCCAGGCCGACCAGCACCACCGCCGGTGCGTTCTCGACGTCGGTGTAGGTGACGTCGGTGCTGCCGGCGACCGTACTGGCCAGGAAGTCGGCCTCCTCCCGGGAGACCGGGCGGGCCCGGAAGTCGATGTCGTTGGTGTGCAGCGCGACCCGGGCGAACTTCGCGTACGCGTACGCGTCCTCCACGGTCAGCCGACCACCGGTGAGCACGCCGGCACCCTGGCCGGTGTCCCGGGCGGCCCGCAGCCCTTCGGCGGCCACGCTGAGCGCCTCGCTCCAGGACGCCTCCCGCAGCTCGCCGGTGTGCTCGTCGCGGACCAGCGGGGTGGTGAGCCGGTCGACGGCGCGGGCGTACTGGAAGCCCCACCGCCCCTTGTCGCAGTTCCACTCCTCGTTGACCTGCGGGTCGTCCCCGGCCAGCCGGCGCTGCACCTTGCCGCGGCGCCAGTCGGTGCGCTGGGCGCAGCCCGCCGAGCAGTGCTCGCAGACGCTCGGGCTGGAGACCAGGTCGAACGGCCGGGCGCGGAAGCGGTACTGGGTGCCGGTGAGCGCGCCGACCGGGCAGATCTGCACGGTGTTACCGGAGAAGTACGAGTTGAACGGGACGTCGCCGTCCTCGCCCTCGGTCCCGTAGTCCTCGTCCCGGTAGATGTTGATCTCCTCGGCGGAGGAGCGGTTCATCAGGTCGATGAACTTGTCGCCCGCGATCTCCTCGGAGAACCGGGTGCACCGCTGGCAGAGCACGCACCGCTCCCGGTCGAGCAGCACCTGGGTGCTGATCGGCAGCGGCTTCGGGTACTCCCGCTTGTGCTCGTGGAACCGCGAGTCGGTGCGACCGGTCGACATCGCCTGGTTCTGCAGTGGGCACTCGCCGCCCTTGTCGCACATCGGGCAGTCGAGCGGGTGGTTGACCAGCAGCAGCTCCATGATCCCCTCCTGCGCCTTCTTGGCGACCGGAGAGGTGAGCTGGGTACGGACCACCATGCCGTCGGCGACGGTCTGGGTGCAGGAGGCGACGGGTTTGCGCTGCCCCTCCACCTCCACCAGGCACTGCCGGCAGGCGCCGGCCGGGGCCAGCAGCGGGTGGTCGCAGAAGCGGGGGATCTCGGTGCCCATCTGCTCGGCGACCCGGATCAGCAGCGCCCCCTTGGGGGCGGTGACCTCGACGCCGTCGATGGTGAGGGTGACCGTCTCGGTCGGCTTGGCTACGTCCGTCATTAGTGGGCTCCCACCAACTGCTTGTCGGACAACTTCGGCGCGGTCCGTCCCTCGATGTAGTCGAGGTAGTCCTGCTTGAAGTACTTCAGCGACGAGGTCACCGGGCTGGTGGCGCCGTCACCCAGACCGCAGAACGAGCGGCCGAGGATGTTGTCGCAGGTGTCGAGCAGGGTGTCCAGGTCGTCCTGGGTGCCCTGGCCGGCCAGGATGCGCCGGTAGACCCGGACCATCCAGTAGTTGCCCTCCCGGCACGGGGTGCACTTGCCGCACGACTCGTGGTGGTAGAACTCCAGCCACCGGTAGGTCGCGTAGACCGGGCAGTCCTGGTCGGAGAAGATCTGCGTGGCCGTGGTGCCGAGGATCGAGCCGGCGGCGGCCACCCCCTCGAAGTCCAGCGGCACGTCCAGGTGCTCGGCGGTGAGCAGCGGGGTCGACGATCCGCCCGGGGTCCAGAACTTCAGGTTGTGACCCGGCTGCATCCCGCCAGCCAGCTCGATCAGCTCGCGCAGCGTGATGCCGAGGCCGCACTCGTACTGACCGGGGTTGGCGATCCGGCCGGAGAGCGAGTAGATCATCGGACCGGCGGACTTCTCCGTGCCCATCGACTTCCACCAGTCCGCGCCGCCCAGCACGATGTACGGCACGCTGGCGATGGTGCCGACGTTGTTGACCACGGTGGGGCTGGCGTACAGCCCGTGGGTCGCCGGAAACGGCGGGCGCAGCCGGGGCTGCCCCCGGAAGCCCTCCAGGGAGTCCAGCAGCGCCGTCTCCTCACCGCAGATGTACGCGCCGGCACCCGAATGGACCACCAGGTCCAGGTCGAAGCCCGAGCCGAGGATGTCCCGCCCCAGGTAACCCTTGGCGTACGCCTCGTTCACCGCGTTACGCAGCCGGCGGGCGGCGTGCACGGCCTCGCCCCGGATGTAGATGTAGGCCCGGTTGGCCCGGATCGCGTACGAGGCGATGATGACGCCCTCGACGAGCGAGTGCGGGTCGTGGGTCATCAGCGGCAGGTCCTTGCAGGTGCCGGGCTCACCCTCGTCGGCGTTGACCACGAGATAGTGCGGCTTGCCGTCGCCCTGCGGAATGAAGCCCCACTTGAGACCGGTGGGGAAGCCGGCGCCGCCGCGACCGCGCAGCCCGGAGTCCTTCACCAGCTGGATCAGGTCGTCCGGGTGCGCCTTGATCGCCTTGCGCAGCGCCGCGTAGCCGTCCAGCTTCTCGTAGGTGTCGATCCGCCAGGCGTCCGGAGACAGCCAGCGCTTGGTGAGCACGGGCGTCAACTTGGCCAGGGTCTGCGGCGCGGGCGTGGTCACTTCTGAGCCCCCTTGTCGTGCGCGGAATCCCGGCCACCGCCGTTGGATTCCGCTTCCCTGAGGTTGCGCTCCTGCGCCCCGGTGTCGTCACCGGCCGGCTTGCCGTCGCCCGCCGGCTTGTTGGCCGCCGCCCCCGCGGCCTCGGCGGCCCGGGCGTCGCCCGCCGCGGGCGGCTGCCCGTCGACGGGGGCCTTGGTGCCGGGCGCGTCCGGGACGGCGGTCTTCGCGTCCGGCTGCCGGGTCTCGGCGGTACGCACCTGCGGCGACTTGCGGTCCGGCGCCGGAACGTCGGGTGCGGTGCTGCCGGTCGGTGCGGCCTTCGCCGGGGTGGCCGGTGCCGGCTTGTCGCCCGCCTTGCCGCTGCGGATCGGGGTGTTCGGGTCGAAGCCCGGTGCCGAGATGCCGTGCTGCTGGGCCAGTCGCAGACCGCGCAGCGTCGGCTCGCCCGGCACCCCGTCGGCGACGGCGCCCTCCCGCTCGTCGGCGAAGCCGGCGAGCTGGACCGCCATCTCCTTCAGGGTGCAGAGGCGGGCACCACGGCTCGGCGTGGGCCGGCCACCGGCCCGCAGCTCGTCGACCACCCCGACCGCGGTCTGCGGGTCGACGCCGTCGAAGAAGTCGTAGTTGACGGTCATCACCGGGCCGTAGTCGCAGGCGGCCAGGCACTCGGCGTGTTCCAGGGTGATTGTGCCGTCGGCGGTGGTCTCGTCGTGTCCGACACCCAGGTGCTCGACCAGGGTGTCGTAGACCTCCTGGCCACCGAGCACGTTGCACATGGTGTTGGTGCAGACGCTGACCAGCCAGTCGCCGGTCGGCCGGCGCTTGTACATGGTGTAGAAGCTGGCCACCGCACCGACCTGGGCCTTGTTGAGGCCGAGCACCTCGGCGCAGAACGCCACGCCGGCCGGGGATACGTAGCCCTCCTCGGCCTGCACCAGGTGCAGCAGCGGCAGCAGGGCCGAGCGGGACCGGTCCGCCGGGTAGCGGGCGATGATCTCCCGTGCCCTGGTCCGCGTCTCGTCAGTGAAGACAGTCATCAGCGTCGCCTTCCGTTCCCGACTGCACCGGCGTCTGCCCGCGACTGCGGGGCTCGCTCCGCTCTCTCCTCGCGCGGGCGGATGGGGCTCGCAAGCTCACTCCTCGCGCTCACCGGTCACATCCGCCCATGACGGGGTCCAGCGAGGCGCCGCCGGCGATCACGTCGGCGATCAGGCCACCCTCGGCCATCGCCGGCAGGGCCTGGAGGTTGACGAAACTCGGCTCCCGGTAGTGCACCCGGTACGGCCGGGTCCCGCCGTCGGAGACCGCGTGCACGCCAAGCTCGCCGCGCGGCGACTCGACCGCGACGTACACCTGACCCGGCGGCACCCGGAAGCCCTCCGTCACCAGCTTGAAGTGGTGGATCAGGGACTCCATCGACTGGCCCATGATCTTCGCGACGTGCTCCAGCGAGTTGCCCATGCCGTCGACGCCGATGGCCAGCTGCGCCGGCCAGGCGATCTTCTTGTCGGCCACCATCACCGGCCCGGGCTTGAGCCGGTCCAGCGCCTGCTCGACAAGCTTCAACGACTCGCGGATCTCGGCCAGCCGGACCAGGTAGCGGCCCCAGACGTCGCCGTCGGGGTGGGTCGGCACGTCGAACTCGTACGTCTCGTAGCCGCAGTACGGCATGGTCTTGCGCAGGTCCCACGCCAGGCCGGCGGAACGGAGCACCGGGCCGGTGACGCCGAGCGCCAGGCAGCCGGTCACGTCGAGCACCGCCACGTTCTGCGTCCGCTCCAGCCAGATCGGCTGGCCGGAGAGCAGGTTCTCGTACTCCTTGAGACGCTTCGGCATGAGCGTGAGGAAGTCGCGGATCTTGACGATCGCCTCGTCCGGCACGTCCTGGGCGACGCCGCCCGGCCGGACGTACGCGTGGTTCATCCGCAGCCCGGTGATCAGCTCGAAGATCTCCAGGATGTACTCGCGCTCCCGGAAGCCGTAGAGCATCATGTTGATCGCGCCGAGCTCCATCGCCGTGGTGGCCACCCAGACCAGGTGCGAGGAGATCCGGTTCAGCTCCATCATGAGCACCCGGATGGTGGTGGCCCGCTCGGTGATCTGCTCCTCGATACCGAGCAGCTTCTCGACGGCCAGCGAGTACGCCGTCTCGTTGAAGATCGGCGAGAGGTAGTCCATCCGGGTCACGAAGGTCGAACCCTGGACCCAGTTGCGGTACTCCAGGTTCTTCTCGATGCCGGTGTGCAGGTAGCCGACGACCGAGCGGGCCTCCCGGACCGTCTCGCCCTCCAGCTCCAGGATCAGCCGGAGCACGCCGTGCGTGGACGGGTGCTGCGGGCCCATGTTGACGACGATGCGACCCTCGTTGATCGGGTCGACCCCCGACACCACGTCGTCCCAGTCCCCGCCGGTGACGTTGAAGACGCGGCCCTCAGTGGTCTCGCGTTCGGTGGCGTAGTTGGACGTCATTGGTAAGACCTCCGCTTGTCGGGCGGCGGGATCTCGGCGCCCTTGTACTCCACGGGCACACCGCCGAGGGGGTAGTCCTTGCGCTGCGGGTGACCCTCCCAGTCGTCCGGCATGAGGATCCGGGTCAGCGCCGGGTGGCCGTCGAAGATGACGCCGAACATGTCGTACGTCTCCCGCTCCTGCCAGTCGGCGGTCGGGTAGACCGCGGTGACGCTGGGCAGGTGCGGTTCCTCGGCGCTGACGGCGGCCTCCAGCCGGACCTGCCGCCGGTACGTCATCGAGGTGAGCTGGTAGACGACGTGCAGTCGGCGGTCGTCGGCACCCAGGTAGTCCACGCCGGACACCGACGAGCACAGCTCGAAGCGCAGCGCCGGATCGTCCCGCATCACCTGGCAGACCTCGGCGATCCGCTCGGGGCGGATGTGCAGGGTCAGCTCGCCCCGGTCGACCACCACCTTCTCGATCGCCTCGCCGAACGCCGGGTACGCCTCCTCCAGCGCGTCCCGGACCTCGTCGAAGTAGCCGCCGTACGGCCGCGGTGAATCCTCGACCGTGCGGTGCTGCCGGACCAGTCCGCCGAATCCGGAGACGTCGCCACTGCCCTGGTTGCCGAACATGCCCCGGCCGGCCGGCGCGGCCGGCGGGAACTCGGCCGGCGCGCCACTCGTCGCTCCGGCCGGTGTCACCGGGACCGGCACGCCGCCGGTGCTGGGCTTGTCGTCAGTCACTTGATCCCCCGGTACGGCTGGAGGTGGTTCTGGGCCTTCATCCAGTTCTCGATCCGCAGTTGCTCCTCGCGGCCCTCGCGGACGGCCTTCGTCCACTCCGCCCGCCGGGCCTTGTCGCTGCGGTACGACGACGGCATCGAGCCGTACGGCACCACCGGCACGTCACCGCGTGCCTCGCGGGCGGCGAGCATCTTGCGACCGTTCGGGCCGAGTGGCTCGTGGCCGATCTTCTCGCGCAGCTTGAGGATCGCGTCGATCAGCATCTCCGGCCGGGGCGGGCAGCCCGGGAGGTACATGTCGACCGGTACGACGTGGTCGACGCCCTGCACGATGGCGTAGTTGTTGAACATGCCGCCGCTGCTGGCGCAGACGCCCATGGAGAGCACCCAGCGAGGCTCGGCCATCTGGTCGTAGATCTGGCGCAGCACCGGGGCCATCTTCTGGCTCACCCGGCCGGCGACGATCATCAGGTCCGCCTGCCGGGGCGAGGCCCGGAAGACCTCCATGCCCCAGCGGCCCATGTCGTAGTGCGGACCACCGGCGGCCATCATCTCGATCGCGCAGCAGGCCAGGCCGAACGTGGCGCCCCAGACCGACGACTTGCGCGACCAGTTGACCAGCTTCTCCACCGAGGTGAGCAGGACGCCGGCGGGGAGTTTCTCCTCGATACCCATAGCGGTTCCTCCCTCAGTCCCAGTCCAGGCCGCCGCGTCGCCACTCGTAGGCGTACGCGACGAAGACGGCACCGATGAACACCAACATGGCGACGAACCCGAAGACCGGCAGGATGTCGAAGGAGACAGCCCACGGGTACAGGAAGATCATCTCCACGTCGAAGACGATGAAGAGCATCGCCGTCAGGTAGAACTTGACCGGAAACCGGCTACCGCCGATCGGCTGCGGGCTAGGCTCGATCCCACACTCGTAGGCTTCCAGCTTGGCCTTGTTGTAGCGGTGGGGGCCGGCGAACCGGGCGGCGGCTATCGAGAACAGCGCGAAACCCGCGGCGAGGGCGAACAGCCCGATGATGGGTACGTAAGGCGAGAGCGACATTTCTTCTCCTGCTCGTCCTTCCCTGCCCTCGGTGGTTGGCGAAATTCACACTATTCACATCCCACCCCGCGCCCTTCGGCGGGGGTGGACCTTGCCTGCTCCGCGCCCCTACACGGCGGGCGCGACCCGGGTCATCGCATTGATCACCCGGTCCATCGCGTCACCGCCACGCGGGTCGGTGAGGTTGGCCAGCAGCTTGAGCACGAAGCGCATCAGCGTGGGATGGGGCATGCCGTGCTTCGTCGCGACGCGCATGATCTCCGGCCGACCGATCAACTTCACGAAGATCCCGCCCAGCCGGTAGTAGCCGCCGAACCGGGTCTTCAACTCCTGCGGGTACGCCATCAGGGCCCGCTCCCGCTCCGCGCCGGCCGGCCGGGCGAGCGCCTGGACCGCGACCTCCGCGGCCAGCTCGCCGGACTCCATGGCGTACGCGATGCCCTCGCCGTTGAACGGGTTGACCATGCCGCCGGAGTCGCCGACGAGCATGACCCCCCGGGTGTAGTGCGGCACCCGGTTGAACCCCATCGGCAGGGCGGCACCGAGGATCGAGCCCTCGGCGTTGGTCTCGTCGGTCATCCCCCACTCCGGCGGCGTGTTGGCCAGCCAGTCGGTGAGCAGCCGCCGGTAGTTCGTCTTGCCGAAGGCCGAGGACGAATTGAGGATGCCGAGCCCCACGTTGACCCGGCCGTCACCGAGACCGAAGATCCAGCCGTACCCGGGCAGCAGTTCGTTCGTGCCCTTGGCCCGCAGTTCCAGCCAGGACTCCAGGTAGTCGTCGTCGTGACGAGCCTCGGAGCGGTAGTAGCGCCGGACGGCGACGCCGATCGGGCGGTCCTCCCGTTTGGCCAGCCCGAGGGCGAGCGGGAACCGCCCCGAGACGCCGTCCGCGGCCACCACCAGCGGGGCGTGGAAGGTGACGGGTGCCTTGTCCGGCCCGTCCTCGCCCTGCACCCCGATCACCCGGCCGTCGCCGTCGAGCACCGGGCCGATGACGTTCACGCTGGTCCGCAGCTTGGCTCCGGCCGACACCGCCCGCTGGGCGAGCAGGTCGTCGAAGTCGAGTCGGGTGCGCACCAGGCCGTAGTTCGGGAAGCTGGCCAGATCCGGCCAGTCCAGCTCCAGCCGGACACCGCCGCCGATCACCCGCAGGCCACGGTTGTGCAGCCAGCCGGCCTCCGGGGAGGTGTCCACCCCCATCCGGATCAACTGCCGTGTCGCGCGTGGGGTCAGCCCGTCGCCGCAGACCTTCTCCCGGGGGAACTCGGTCTTCTCCAGCAGCAGCACGCGTACGCCGTGCCGAGCCAGGTGGTACGCGGTCGCCGACCCACCGGGACCGGCGCCCACGACGATCACGTCGGCGTCGTTCTCCACCGCGGTCATTAGCGCCTCCTCCCCGCCCTGCTCGTGAAATGCTTCACAAGCCAGCGGGGTCGAGTCTATGACCGGCGCCGTACGCTCGCCTTGTTAGGTTGGCCTAACCTGCTGGAAACGATCTGGGGGCCGGCAACCCCTCAGGGCCGGGCCGGGCCGGCGCCGTCCAGGCCGGCCCGGATGGTCTCCGGCAACTGCTCGCGCAGGGTGCCACCGGCGGCCCGGTCCAGGGCCGCGAGCACCTCGGTCACCACCTGGCGGACGTCGGCGGGATCCGCTCCGGCCAGACCCCTGAGCTGTTCGACCAGCTCCGCGGCATCCCCGATGGCCACGTTCTTCGGATCCGTCATGCCGGCCAGCCTAAGCGGCAAAGCCGACATAATCGCCTTATTCCCCTAAATGACAGTGCTGCTGCCGCGTCGACCCGCGCTGGGGACCGGGCTCACGTCCACGAGAGCGACGCGGCGAGTGCCGGGCTCAGATGCGCACCGCGCGGTGCAGCGCCACCACGCCGCCGGTCAGGTTGCGCCACGCCACCCGACCCCAGCCCGCGGCGGCCACCCGCGCCGCCAGCGTCGGCTGGTCCGGCCAGGCCCGGATCGACTCGGCGAGATAGACGTACGCGTCGGGGTTGCTGGCGACCGTCCGGGCCACGGCCGGCAGCGAGCGCATCAGGTACGACAGGTAGATGGTGCGGAACGCGGGATTGACCGGGGTGCTGAACTCGCAGATCACCAGCCGGCCCCCCGGACGGGTCACCCGGGCCAGCTCGGCCAGGGCGGCGTCGGTGTCGTTGACGTTGCGCAACGCGAAGGAGATGGTCACCGCGTCGAAGCTGGCGTCGGCGAAGGGCAGCCGCAGGGCGTCCCCGGCCAGCAACGGCACCTGCGGACGGGTGCGCTTGCCGGCGTGCAGCATGCCGAGGGACAGGTCGGCACCGACCGCGTACGCCCCGGAGTGGGCGAGTTCCTCGGTGGAGACACCGGTGCCCGCGCCGACGTCCAGCACCCGGTCGCCCGGTCGCAGGTCGAGCGCCGCCCGGGTGGCCCGCCGCCAGAACCGGTCCTGGCCGAAGGAGAGGACGGTGTTGGTCAGGTCGTAACGGGCCGCGACACCGTCGAACATCGCGGCGACCTCGTGCGGCTGCTTGTCCAGGCTGGCGCGCTGGCCCTGCGGGGTACGGCTCACCCCTCCACTCTGCCAGCCCGGCGGGCGACGGCCCGGACAGGGTCGAGGCGACACAGTGAGGGCGGGATGGTCACCCATCCCGCCCTCACTGCCGTGCGTTATGTGAACGGCCCGCGCGGGCCGATAGAGGACGAACCTCAGGCGTTCGTCTTCTCGTCACCCGGGGTCACCAGGACCACCCGGCGACGGCGGGCAACCAGGAACATGGCCACACCGGCGGCCAGCACACCCGCGCCGACGCCACCGATCAGACCGACCTGCACACCGGTGACCGGCAGGCCGCCACCGTCACCGTTGTCGCCACCACCGGAGCCACCCTTGGCGGCCACGACCACCGCGAAGTCGTCGGTGTTGTCGCTCGGGTCGACGTCGTTGCCCGCGACGCCCGTGGCGTTCTCCGGCAGGGCCGAGGTGGGGGCGGACCGGAGGATGCTGGGGGACTCCTGCACCGACAGCGAGTCGATGGTGACCTTGCCACCGGTCAGGCTGCTCGGCTTCACACCGTCGGCGACCTTCACCAGGTTGTAGAAGCGGGCGCCGGAGTAGAGGTCGTCACCGTCGGTGTCCTGCGCGGCCGGAATGAGGACGGCCTTGTCGTACTCGCAGGTCAGCGAGGTCATCGCGGCGTTGTAGGTGCAGTCCGGCTCCTTCTCCGCGAAGGTCGCGCCCTTGGGCAGCTGCACCTCGATGCGCAGACCGCGGGCGGCCAGGTCACCCTGGTTGAAGGCGCCGTAGATGAGCTGGCCGGTGTTGCCCGCGTACAGGTCGCCGACCTCGGTGATCGTGCCACCCTCGACCTTGACGGCCTTGCGGACGTCGTCGGCGACGACGGTCAGGTCCGGCCCGGTGCCCTCGACCTTGACGTCCACGGTCACCACGTTGTCGGACTCGTCCGGGTCCTCGCCGCCGTGCAGGATCACGGCGGTGATGGAGCCGGCCGGACCGACCTCCTTGCCCTTGCGGGTCAACGGGAAGAACCAGTCGACGTCCTCGCCGGCACGGATGGTGTCACCCTCGATGCCACAGAGGATCCAGCCGTCCTCGCGCGGGTTGCAGCCGCTCTCGTCGATGTCGACGAGGTCGGTCTTCAGCTTGCTGATGTCGAGGGCGACGAGCACGTTCTTGGCGTCGACCTTGCTCTTGTTCAGCAGCGAGACGCTGGCGTCCTTGCCCGGCGCACCGACCGCGATCGTGGTGCCGGTCGCCTTGATGGCGAGGTCCGCGCTGTCGTCCGCCAGAGCCGGGGCGGCGAAGGCGCCGGCCGCGAGGACGCCGGCGGCACCGGCTCCCAGGTACGCGGCAGCCCGGTTACGGAAAATCATGAAGGTGTCTCCCCGTGGGGTGAAGGAAGCGTACGGGCGGGGACGTTAGCGGTCAGCGATCACCCGCGCCACCCTGGATCACACCCGTCACAAGCTGCTCAGCTAATGGCAACTTAAGGATTGTCCGGATTGATGGGTCTTGCTACCTGGTCGCGCCCCGGCACCTGGCCGTGACGGCCCGGCGCTTCGAACCGGACGGATGATCCACGCGAGCCGTTCGGCTGACAACCGATCGTGCCACCCCTGTCACCCAGCGCCCGAAACCCAGCGACACATAGTGATCTCTCGCCCCGCTGCCCCCACCGGATCGAGGGCCCGGGATGCCGCAACTCGCGCCCTCCCGCCGCCGCGAAGACCCGAGACACCGCAACTCGCGGTACGCCGCTGCACGGGGGCGAGCCGGGATGCCGCAACTCGGGTCTCACGGCAGCGGCGTGCGAGGTCCAGGTCGCCGACCGGCGTTCGATTCGTTGGTCGGTGTGGGGCGTCGGTCAGCGTGCGTCGACCAGGGGCAGCGAACGGCCGGCACCGCCGCCGGGCAGGGCGATCGACGAGAAGTGCGAGACCACCCGGTCGTCGCTCGGGTCGTCGTCGGGCGTGTGGTGCACGGCCAGTCTGTTGTAGAGCGTGTCGCGCTGGGCCGGGATCCGGTCGGCGGAACGGATCATCCCGATCAGCTCGTGCAGGTTGGACCGGTGCCGGGCACCCGCCGAGGAGATGACGTTCTCCTCCAACATGATCGACCCGAGGTCGTCGACCCCCATGTGCAGCGCCAGTTGGCCGACGTCCTTGCCGGTGGTCAACCAGGACGCCTGCAGGTGCGGCACGGTCTCGAAGAACAGCCGGGACACCGCCACCAGCCGCAGGTATTCCAGGGTCGTCGCCTGGGTGCGGCCCTTGAGGTGGTTGTTCTCCGGCTGGTACGTCCACGGGATGAAGGCTCGGAAGCCGCGCGTCCGGTCCTGCACGTCGCGGATCATCCGCAGGTGCTCGATCCGCTCGGCGGCCGTCTCGCCGGTACCCATCATCATCGTCGCGGTCGACTCGACGCCCTGCCGGTGCGCCAGCTCCATGACCTCCAGCCAGCGCTCGCCCGACTCCTTCAGCGGCGCGATCGCCGTGCGGGGACGTCGCGGCAGCATCTCGGCGCCGGCACCGGCGATCGAGTCGAGCCCCGCGGCCTTGATCCGGGCGATCGCCTCGTCCAGGCTCACCCCGGAGACCTTCGCCATGTGCAGGATCTCGCTCGGCCCGATCGAGTGGATCGCGAGCTGCGGGTACGCCTGCTTGACCGAGGAGAACAGTTCCTCGTAGTACTCCACGCCGTAGTCCGGGTGGTGCCCGCCCTGAAGCATGACCTGGGTGGCGCCCAGCTCGACCGCCTCGCCGCAGCGACGCAGGATCTCCTCGGTCGGGTGGGTCCACCCCTCCTTGTGCTTCGGCGCCCGATAGAAGGCACAGAACTTGCACGCCGTCACGCAGACGTTCGTGTAGTTGATGTTGCGGTCGATCAGGTACGTGACGATGTTGTCCGGGTACCGCCGCCGACGGACCGCGTCCGCCGCCTCGCCGAGGGCGTGGAAGGGGGCGTCGGTGTAGAGCAGCAGGGCCTCCTCGGGCGTGATCCGCCCGCCGTCGGCACCGCGCTGCAGGATGTCGTCGATCTCCCGGTTCACCGTCACGCCCCCGAGCGTACGCCGACCAGCCGGTCAGCTCTCAGCGGCGCACTTCACCTGTGATCCATCCCCTGTCCGGCATGCCGTCCTCGCGCACGGAGTGCGGTGCTCAGGCGGCCCCCGGGCTGGCCACCGGAAGCCCGATGCTCTTGGCCGCGTCCAGCAGTCGACGGTCGTACGTCACGAAGGCGGCGAAGTCGGCGCCCGCCTGCTGGGCCAGGATCTCCGCCGTGGCCAGGTGGATGGCATCGAGAGTGCGCAGCAGCGGCTCCTGGTAGGCGGCGGCAGTGGCCCGGACGGTGGCGTCGATCTCGACCCGGTAGAGCCGGGACAGCACGGTCGGTACCCCCACCAGCGCCTGCGGGGCGGCGCGGCGTAATGCCCGGGACACCTCCACCTCGGCCAGGACCGACGAGACGAGCGACGCCGAGCTGCGGTCGTTCAACCAGCTGACGAGTTCCTCGGTCCCTGGCTCCCGGCGGAGCAGCTTGATGACGGCTGCCGAGTCGAGGTAGATCACCAGCGTTCCTCGTCCCGCGAGGCGGCGAGGACCGCTGCCGCGTCCACCGTGGGATCACCGAGGACGGGGGGCAGGGGCAGAGGTCCGGTGGACGCCGGCGCGATAGCGCGCCCCTCTGCCACCAACCGGCCCAGCAGGGCGTCACCTGCCACCACGGGAACCAGCCGAGCGATCGGTTCGCCCCGGTCGGTCACCTCGACCGTCTCCCCGGCGCGCACCCGCGCCAGCACCTTGCTCGTGTGCTGGTTCAGCTCCCGCACTGCGATCTGCTCCACGGGAATGAGTGTAGAACGAAACGTTCTACACGTCACGCGTCGTAGTCGATGGTGAGGGTGTCGGTGAGCGGGCTGGACTGGCAGGTCAGTACGTAGCCGGCGGTCACCTCGTCGGGCTCCAGGGCGTAGTTGCGGGCCATCTCGACCTCGCCGGAGACGATCTTCGCCCGGCAGGTCGAGCAGACCCCGCCCTTGCAGGCGTACGGCAGCTCGTCGCGGACCTTCAGCGCCGCGTCCAGCACCCGTTCGTCGCGGCGCATGGTGAAGCTCGACGAACGTCCGTCGAGCGTGATCGTCACATCGGTGCCGCCGGACGCGTCGTCGCTGCGGCGCACCGGCTCGGGCGGCGCGTCGACGTGGAACAGCTCGGTGTGCACCGCCGACTCCGCGACACCCCGCTCGGTCAGCACCGCACGAGCATCGACCACCAGCCCGTACGGGCCGCAGAGGAACCACTCCTCGATCGCCTCACCGGGCACGATGGTCTCCAGCAGCCGGCCCAGCCGCTCCGCGTCGATCCGGCCCGACAGCAGCGGCGAGTCGCCCTGCTCGCGGGAGAGCACGTGCACCAGGTGCAGCCGGGTCGGGTAGCGGTCCTTCAGGTCGGCAAGCTCCTCGGCGAACATCACGCTGCCGGCGGTGCGGTTGCCGTACACCAGCGTGAAGGTGCTGGCCGGTTCGACGGCCAGGGCGGTGGCGACCAGCGACAGCACCGGGGTGATGCCCGAGCCGGCGACCACCGCGCCGTAGCGGCGGACCCGGTCCGGTGCGAAGGCCGTGGTGAAGTGCCCCAGCGGCGGCAACACCTCGATGCTGTCGCCGTGCCGCAGCGCCCCGCAGGCGTAGCCGGAGAAGGCCCCACCCGGGATCTCCCGCACGCCGATCCGCAACCGTCCGTGCCGGGCCAGCTCCGCCGGGGTGGAGCAGATCGAGTACGAACGGCGCACGTCGCCGCCGCCGTCACCGTCCGCGGCGACGGCCGGCAGGCGTACGGTCAGGTGCTGGCCGGCGCGGAACGCGAAGGTCTCGCGCAGTTCCGCCGGTACCGCGAAGGTGATCGCGACGGCATCGGCGGTGAGCCGGTCCACGGCGACGACGGGCAGCGGGTGGAACGCCGGTCGGCGACGGACCGGGCGCTTGATGGTGACAGTCACAGGGCCTTCACCTGGTCGAAGGGTTCGGAGCAGGAGCGGCAGCGCCACAGCGCCTTGCACGCGGTGGAGCCGAACCGGCTGAGCTGCTCGGTCTCCGGCGAGCCGCAGCGTGGGCAGCGCACCGTCAGGGTGAGCGGAACCACGCCGTCGCGCCGGACCGGAGCGGGCGGGGCGATGCCGGCGGCGGCCAGCTTGGCCCGCCCGGCGTCGCTGATCCAGTCGGTGCTCCAGGCCGGGCTGTGCACCGTACGCACCTCGGCGTCCGGATGACCGGCGGCGGCCAACGCACGTCGGATGTCGGCGCGGATGACGTCCATCGCGGGGCAGCCGGTGTAGGTGGGAGTGATCGTCACCACCACCCGACCGGTGGCCGGGTCCTCCAGCACCGACCGCAGGATGCCGAGATCGTCGATGGTGACCACCCGGATCTCCGGATCCACCACCGCCGCCACCGCCTCCCGTGCCCGGCTCATCGGCTCACCAGCGGGCCCCGGGATGGGCGCGGTGCAGCACCTGCATCTCCGCGAGCAGGTACGACAGGTGTTCGGTGTGCACGCCGTCGCGCCCGCCGGCCGGCGTCCAGGCGACCTCCGGGACGGTCAGGGTCGCCTCGGCGAGCACGGCGGTCACCGTGTCGTCGAACTCGGGCCGCAGGATCGCCGGGTCGACCGGCGCGTCCGGCCAGGGCCTGAACAGCTCGTCGGCGTACGGCCAGATCTCGTCGACGCCGGCCTGCATCCGCCGGTGTGACTCCTCGGTCCCGTCGCCGAGCCGCCGTACCCACAGCGCCGCGTGATCCAGGTGGTAGGCGGACTCCTTGCGGGCCTTGGCCCCGACGGCGGCCAGCCGCTCGTCCGGGCAGGCGGCCAGGGCGGTGTAGAGCGGCACCTGGTAGGCCGCCAGCACGAGCAGTTTCGCCATGGTCACCGCGAAGTCACCGTTGGGCAGCTCGACCAGCAGGCAGTTGCGGAACTCCCGGTCGTCGCGCAGGTACGCCAACGCGTCCTCGTCCCGGCCGGCACCCTCCAGCTCACCCGCGTACGACAGCAGGAGGCGGGCGGCACCGAGCTGGTCCAGGGCGATGTTGGCCAGCGCGATGTCCTCCTCCATCTCCGGTGCCCGGGTGGTCCACTCGGCCAACCGCTGCGCCGCGATCAGCGCGTCGTCGCCGAGGGCGAGGGTGAAGCCCACGCTCACAGGGCCTTCTCCGTTCGCGACTGCGGGGCTCGCAGACCCGGCTCACTCCTCGCGCTCACAGGTGCGCCACCCCGTCTGGGACCTCGTAGAAGGTGGGGTGGCGGTAGACCTTGTCGGCGGCCGGGTCGAAGAACGCGTCCTTCTCGTCGGGGCTGGACGCGGTGATGGCGCTCGCCGGCACCACCCAGATCGACACCCCCTCCTGACGTCGGGTGTAGAGGTCACGGGCGTTGCGCAGGGCCAGTTCCGCGTCGGGCGCGTGCAGGCTGCCGACGTGGGTGTGCGCCAGCCCGCGCCGGGCCCGGACGAAGACCTCCCAGAGTGGGGTGTGTTGCCGGCTCACGCTGCCACCTTCTCCTTCTCCGCACGCTTGGCGGCGTACGCCGTGGCCGCCTCACGCACCCAGGCACCCTCGCGGTGGGCGCGGCGCCGGTGCTCCATCCGCTGCCGGTTGCACGGCCCGTTGCCGTTGATCACCTGCATCAGCTCGTCGTAGTCCGGCTGGGTGAAGTCGTACGCCTGGCGCTCGTCGTTCCAGCGCAGCTCCGGGTCGGGAATGTGTAGCCCGAGCGCCTCGGCCTGACCGACGCACATGTCCACGAAGCGCTGGCGCAACTCGTCGTTGGAGAACCGCTTGATCTTCCAGGCCATCGACTGCGCGGAGTGGGTGGAGTCGCCGTCGGGCGGGCCGAACATCGCCAGCGACGGGTACCACCAGCGATCCACGGAGTCCTGGGCCATCGCCTTCTGCGCCGGGGTGCCGTGCGCCAGCGTGTGCAGGATCTCGTAACCCTGGCGCTGGTGGAAGGACTCCTCCTTGCAGACCCGGATCATGGCGCGGGCGTACGGGCCGTAGGAGCAGCGGCACAGCGGCACCTGGTTGACGATCGCGGCGCCGTCCACGAGCCAGCCGATCGCCCCGACGTCGGCCCAGCTCAGGGTGGGGTAGTTGAAGATCGAGCTGTACTTCTGCCGACCGCTGAGCAGCAGGTCGACCAGCTCGTCCCGGCTGACGCCGAGGGTCTCGGCGGCGGCGTAGAGGTAGAGGCCGTGACCGGCCTCGTCCTGCACCTTGGCCAGCAGGATCGCCTTGCGCTTCAGCGACGGTGCGCGGCTGATCCAGTTGCCCTCCGGCTGCATGCCGATGATCTCGGAGTGGGCGTGCTGCGCGATCTGCCGGATCAACGTGCGCCGGTACGCCTCCGGCATCCAGTCGCGGGGCTCGATCTTCTGGTCGGCGTCGACGACCTCGGCGAAGTAGGCGGCCAGGTCGCCACCCGGCTCGGCGGCGCCACGATCGCGTGCCGCGGCCGCGCGCAACGCCGCCTCCGCCGCCTCGACCTCGCCGAGCAGCCCGCCGGGCGGGTCCTCGCCCGGGAAGTCATTGCCATACATGCCCCCCAGTGTTACAGCTAGGGGTTGAATAAGCCAGGGGGTGTCATACAAATTCAGGACTGCCCACCGTTACCTCCCGGTCGCCATCGGTGGCGCGGGAAACTATGAGTTGGGTCACGAATCAGCGACAAATCCTCGCAACGACCGCATAGCGGTTCGTTATCCCGCCTTCACGGCGAGTCGCCAGGTGTCGAGTCCTGGCATAACGCCGATCCGCACGTAGACTTCCCCCGTCACACCGATCGGCTGACGACGATCGCCAGCTCAGGCCGCTTCCCCCGGCCCAGGTGATCCGCACCGGTCAGTCCTGGCAGCAAGCCGGTCCCCCCGGCCCTGACATCTGGAGCTCACCCGCTCATGCGACCTCGCGTGACCATGGTGTTCGCCGCGACGGCGGTACTGCTCGGCGGCGTCATGCTGGTGCCGGCCGCCTACGCCCGACTCTCGGCCGGCGAGGCGGAGGCCAGCCCGGAGAGCGTCGCCGCGCCCGCACCCGCGCCACCGCCGCCGCCGACCCTTGCCGCCGGCAAGGTCTCGGTGAACTTCAAGGGCGAGTTCTTCTCCTGGGCGCTGCTGGACCGGGAGACCGACCAGCTCGCCGGTTCGAAGAACATGGCCGCGACCAGCTCGACCGAGTCGATGCTCAAGGCCTGGATCGTCGCCGACTACCTGCGGCAACTCGGCGACAAGGAGCCGCCCGCGTCGATGAAGAAGGCGGCCAGCCAGGCCATCCGGGACAGCAACGACGACGCGGCCAACCGGATCTACTTCGCTGCGGGCGGCTCCTACCGCCTGCCGGCCAAGGGGCAGCCCGGCGCGGTGGTCAAGCGGGCGATCAAGCTGTGCGGCCTGACCGACACCAAGCCCGGCAAGGTCAAGGGCTACGAGGGCTGGTGGAGCTTCACCGAGATGTCCCCGCGCGACGCGGTACGGCTCGGCGACTGCATCGCCGACGGCACCGCCGCCGGACCCAAGTGGACGAAGTGGCTGCTCACCGAGATGAGCAAGGTTCGCGGCAGCACCGCCGCCAAGGACCAGAAGCCCCGGGAGGGCGGCGGCCGGTGGGGCATCGTCGACGGCCTGCCGGAGTCGATCGCCAGTCAGGGCCCGGTCAGCATCAAGAACGGCTGGACCATCCTCAACTACGACGGCAACTGGCACGTCAACTGCCTGGCCGTGACCGAGAAGTGGAGCCTCGCGGTGATGCTGCGCTACCCCCGGCAGAGCGGGCTCGACTACGGGGCGGACGTCTGTGCCAGCGTCGCGAGCCAGTTGGTGACGCCGCAGCCCGGCGGTGCCCTGAAGGTGCCGCAGCAGCCGATCGGGAAGCTCTGATGGCCGGCCGCAGCCGCGGCGAGACATCGCCGCTCCGGCTGATCGCGATCGCGGCAGTGCTGATCGGGCTGGTCCTGGTCTCGCTGCGCCTGCTACCCGGATCGCCCTTCGAGTCCACGGCCGCCGCTCAGTGGGGCCAGGGCGAGTCACCGGCGGCCCGGGACGGTGCCCTGACCGACCGCAGCGTACGACCGTCGCCGTCGCCAAGCCCTTCACCGGAGCCCGAGCCGCTGCCGTTCGAGGCCAAGGAGATCGACCTGGACATCGACGGCTGGTACGCGTGGAGCGTGCTGGACCGCCGGTCCGGCGAGATCATCGGCTCGGAGAACATGGCCGAGACCAGCACCACCGCCTCGCTGATCAAGGCCTGGATCGTCGCCGACTACCTGCGCCGTACCGCTGACGCCGGGCAGACCCCGAGCGACGGGAAGCTGGACGACCTGACCCGGATCATCCGGGACAGCGACAACACCCGCACCGAGCAGCTCTACACCCAGATCGGCAGGTCCGCCTCGATCAAGCGGCTGCTGTCCACCTGCGACCTGACCGACAGCAAGGTGTCCAGCGATCTCGGCTGGAGCCGTACCGAACTCTCCCCCCGGGACACCGCCCGCCTCGGCAACTGCATCGCCACCGGCACCGCCGCCGGCCCGAAGTGGACGAAGTGGCTGCTCGGCGAGATGCGCCAGGTACGCGGTGCCGGCGACTTCGGCATCCGCAAGGCGTTCCCGGCCGCCGAGGCGAAGAAGATCGCCATCAAGAACGGCTGGGTCGACCGCACCCGCGAGCAGGAGATCCACGTCAACTGCCTGGCGATCGGCGACACCTGGACCATGGGCGTGATGCTCCAGTACCCGATCAACAAGGGCTACGAGTACGGCATGAAGAACTGCGAGAAGATCACCGAAGCCCTCCTCACCACCAGCCCGTGAGCCCGTCGCACCCGCCGGTCAGCGGGTGAAGAAGGTGGGGCCGGTGGGGGGCAGGGGCGGGGTCTCGCCGTGGGCGGCGGTGAGGCGGGCGAACTCGCGGATGCCGGCGATCTGGCGCTCGCCGAGGGAGAAGTCCAGGGTACGGAAGTAGTCGGCGAGCGTGCTGGCGTCGAACGGCTCCCATCGGGCCGCCGACTCGGCAACCTGGTCCAACTCGGCCAGGCACAGGTCACGCGAGCGGAGGAACGCCTCGTGCACCTCCTTGACCAGGCCGGGATGGGCGGCGGCGAAGTCACGGCGGACCGCCCAGACGGCGAAGACCATCGGCAGTCCGGTCCACTCCCGCCACGCCTGGCCCAGGTCGGTCACGGTCAGCCCCTGTCGGGGTGCCTCGTACATCGCCCGCAGCGCCACGTCACCGATCAGCACCGCGGCGTCGGCCTCCAACAGCATCTGGGTCAGGTCCGGCGGGCACCGGAAGTACTCCGGACAAACCCCGTACCGCTCGCGCAGCAGCAACTGGGCGAGCAGCACGCCGGTCCGCGAGGTGGAGCCCAGCGCCACCCGGGCGCGGTCGAGGTCCGCCAGTGGCCGGGTGCTCACCAGGTTGACCGACAGCACCGGTCCGTCGCTGCCCACCGCCAGGTCGGGCAGGAGCAGCAGCTCGTCGGCGTGCCGCAGGTACTCGACCAAGGTGATCGGCCCGATGTCCAGGTCACCGGCGACGAGTTGGGCGCTGAGCCGGTCCGGCGAGTCCTTGCGCAGGTCGACGTCGAGCAGGGCGCCGGAGCGCATCAGCCCCCAGTAGATGGGCAGGCAGTTGAGGAACTGGATGTGCCCGACGCGGGGGCGGGCAAGGCGCTCGACCATGCCCCGACCGTATCCCCGCCGCCGGTGACCTGCTCAGGCGGACGTCACGGAAGTGGCCAACCCCGCATCCGCCGGTGTCGGGACCTGCCGGACGCGGTAGCGCTCAGCCCGGACCGCGCGGCGGACGGGCACCACGAAGCCGAGCAGCACCAGCAGTCCAGCCACCCCGCAGCCGACGATCAGCGGGCGCGGTTCGGTCAGCTCCAGCAGCAGGCCACCGAGCAGGTACCCGACCATCGCCGCGCCCTGCACCGAGGCACCCACGGCGGCGAAGGCCCGCCCGCGCGCCGCCTCGGGTACCCGCCGCGCCACCACCAGGTTGTGGAAGACGTTGTCGCCGCCGTTGCAGAGGCCGCCGAGCAGCCAGAGCGGCACCAGCAGCGCAGCGGTGGGGACCGCCACCGAGAGCAGCACCGCCAGGCAGCAGCCGCCGAGCAGCAACAGGCCGCCCTGGACCAGGGCGCCGTCGTCGGCGAGCCGGCCGGCAACCCGGGCGAAGATCCACGCACCGCAGAGCACCCCGAGCGTCCAGGCGCCCGTCACCAGCCCATAGGTGGAGGCCGAAGCCCAAGGGTCTCGCGTACGTAGAAGACCTCGATGACGTTTATCGCGCCGATGGCCGCTATGACGCCGGCCAGGGTGGCCACCATCGCCACCAGCAGCGGGTCCCGCCGCAGCCGCCAGCCACCGGCCAGCTCCGCGTCCGTGGCATCCACGCCCACCGAGGGGCCATCGCCGGTCGCTGTCACGCGCCGCGCGCCGCCTCTGCGGCTCCGGACGAGCAGGCCGGCGACGACGAGCGCCAGGTAGCCGACCGCGGCGATCAGCAGTGGTACCTGGGTGCCGAAACCGCCCACCAGGAACCCGGCCAGGGCCGGCCCGGTCAGGACGCCGAGCATGCCGGCGGTCTGGTTGAGGGCTGTCGCCCTGGGCAGGTCCGTGGCGCGCACCATCGCGGGCACCAGGGCGGCGAGCACCGGTTGGGCGACGGCGAGACCGCAGGCGAGCAGCGCGACCAGACCCACGACCAGCAACGGGTGCCCGGTGTACGCCAGCGCGAGGCAGATCGCCGACTGGGCCAGCCCGGCACCGACCAGCAGCGCCCGGCTGTCCACCCGATCGGCGAGCCGCCCGGTCAGCGGGGCGAGCGCCACGAGCGGCAGGGTCGCCGCCAACAGCATGCCGGCGACGGCACTGCCGCCCGCCCCGGAGGTCTGCAGGCTCAGCGTCAGGGTCGTGGCCGTGAGGAACTGCCCGCAGGTGGCGAAGCCACGGGCGGAGGTGGCCAGGGCGACGTCCGCCCACCGCGATTCGCCAGATATGAAGGACACGCTTCGAAAATAATGCTTCACATCTGGTGGGCGCAAGCGCGTTCAGGCCAGCGGCAGCGCCCGGTACTGGACAGCCACCCGACGCGCACCCGGCGGCGGATCGGTCCGGGTGCGTTTGCGGTACGGCTGGAGCAGGGCCGTCACGGCCTCGTTCAATTCCGCCAACTCCTCGGCGGTGAGCAGTAGCAACGACTCGCTGAGAATCGCGCTGCGATACCACTCCTCGGACTCGTCCCGAGCCCGGCGCAGCCAGTCCCGGCTGCGCTCCAGTTCCCGGGCCAGAAAGACCTCGACCAGGGTCTGCTCGGCGTCGCGTACCGAGGGGTCGGCGTCCCGGCCGGCGTCGATCGTCCACGACTGGATAGCGGCACGCCACAGCCGCTCCCGGGCATCCCCCCGGCTCGGTGCCTGCTCCACCAGGCCGAACTTGGCCAGTGCCCGCAGGTGGTAGCTGGTCGCGCTCGGCGACAGGCCCACCACGTCGGCGCACTCGGTGGCGGTCACCGCGCCCTCGGTCGTCGCCAGGTGTTCCATGATCGCAAGCCGGGCCGGGTGGGCGAGCGCCCGCAGCGTCTGCGGGTCGCTGATCGTCACCCGGGGCGGCTCGGAGTGCGCCTGCGTCATGTCCCCATGATCCCCGGTCGGAGGGAAAACCGGTTGTCCACGGCATTCCCGGGAGTAGGCTGTTCGTTCCGCCTGACGGCCGCGGTGAGTAGCACCGCAGCGGACGTCCCGCGCCGACCCACGAGTCGGAAACGCGAGCGGCAGCCTTCTTCCCGTGTCGAGGAGCCCGTGGATGAGCCTGCACGCCCAAGAAACGCCCCAACCGCCCGCGCTCGACGACGAACTGGCCGCCGAACGGGCGCATCTGACCCGCTCGCGGGCGGCGCTGCACCGGATGCGGGAACGCGCCGAGGCACTCTTCGCCACCGGCGACAAGGTGGCCGGAGACGCGTACACCGCCGAACAGCTCGGCCGGCACCTGGCCCGGCGGGTCGCCGAACTGGCCGACGACCCGCGCACCCCGCTCTTCTTCGGCCGACTCGACTTCGGCGACGCAAATGCCGAACACGCCGGCCGCCGCTACCACGTCGGCCGCCGGCACGTCACCGACGAGCAGGGTGAACCGCTGGTGCTGGACTGGCGGGCACCGATTTCCCGCACGTTCTACCGGGCCAGTGCCCGCGATCCGCAGGGCCTGGCGGTACGCCGCCGGTTCGGGTTCGGCGACGGGAAGCTGACCAGCTTCGAGGACGAGCACCTCGACCGGGGCGAGGAACTCGGCACGGCCAGCCGGATCCTCACCGCCGAGATCGAACGTCCCCGGGTCGGGCCGATGCGCGACATCGTCGCCACCATCCAACCCGAGCAGGACGAACTCGTCCGGGCCGACCTGGCCGACTCGATCTGCGTGCAGGGCGCCCCGGGCACCGGCAAGACCGCCGTCGGCCTGCACCGGGCGGCGTACCTGCTCTACCTGCACCGGGAGCGGCTGCGCCGGTCGAAGGTGCTGGTCGTGGGGCCGAACCGGGCCTTCCTCGGCTACATCGCGGCGGTACTGCCCGCGCTCGGTGAGGTCGAGGTGGAGCAGGCCACCGTGGAGGACCTGGTCACCCGGGTGCCGGTCCGCGCGGCGGACCCGCCGGTGGTGGCCACGCTCAAGCACGACGCCCGGATGGCCGAGGTGCTGCGCCGGGCCGTCGACGCGTACGTCGGCGAGCCGGCGGAGCCGGTGCTCGTCTCCGACGGCTCGTTCCGCTGGCGGATCGGGCTGGAGCCGCTGCACCGGCTGGTCCAGGACACCCGCGCGGAGCGACTGCCGTACGCCGTCGGGCGGGACCGGGTCCGGGCCCGGGTGGTCGGACTGCTGCAACGGCAGGCCGAGGCCCGGCGGGCGGAATCACCCGGCGACGCGTGGCTGCGCCGGATGAGCCGCTCGAAGCCGGTCACCGGATTCCTGGACGCCGTCTGGCCGGCGCTCACCCCGGACGGCCTGCTGCACGCGCTGTACACCGACCCGGACCGGCTCGCCCAGGCCGCTGACGGTCTGCTCACGCCAGACGAGCAACGCCTGCTCACCCACCCGGCACCCGGGACCGGGCGCGCCACCGGCACCGGGCGGGGACGGACGGCGAAGGCGACCCGCTGGACGGCCGCCGACGCGGTGCTGATCGACGAGGCGGCCGGACTGCTGGAACGGCCGGGCGGCTACGGCCATGTCGTGGTGGACGAGGCCCAGGACCTCTCCCCGATGCAGTGCCGGGTCATCGCCCGGCGCAGCGAGCACGGCTCGCTCACGCTCCTCGGCGATCTGGCGCAGGCGACCGCGCCGTGGGCGGCCAGCGACTGGCGGGAGAGCCTGCGCCACCTGGGTAAGCCGGACGCGACGGTGGTGCCGTTGACCATCGGGTTCCGGGTGCCCGCCGCCGTGCTCTCCTTCGCCAACCGGCTGCTACCGGCGCTGGCCGTCGACGTGCCGCCGGCCGAGTCGCTGCGCAACGACGGCGCGCTCGAGGTGCGTACCGTCAGCGATCTCGCGGCCGCGACGGTGGCCGAGGTGCGGGCGGCGCTCGCGTTCGAGGGGTCGATCGCGGTGATCGCCGCCGACGACGCCGTGGACGGGCTGCGGGCGGCGCTGGCCGAGGCGGGGGTGCAAATCGCGACCCCCGACGAACCGGCTACCGGCGCGCGCGTCACGGTGATGCCCGCCACCCTGGTCAAGGGCCTGGAGTACGACCACGTCATCGCGGTCGAACCGGCCGCCATCGCGACCGCCGAGCCACGCGGCCTGAACCGGCTGTACGTGGTGCTCACCCGGGCGGTGTCCCGGCTGTCCGTGCTGCACGCCGCGCCGCTACCCGCCCCGCTCGGCTGACTCCCGACCGGGCGGGACCGGGTCGCCGGTTCAGTTGACGTTCCCCCGGTTTCCACCCCGAACCGCGGCGCACCGGTGCCACCATGCCGAGAAGGGCGACCGGTCGGTGGTCGCCGCGGGCCGGAAGGGGTGGCCGTGGTCAGCGTCGCGCCGGGTACGCCCTGTTGGGCCGACCTGGCGACGCCGGGACTCGACGCGGCCCGGCGGTTCTACCCGGAACTGTTCGGCTGGACCGGCCGGGTCGACCCCGAGCCGGAGGCGGGCGGGTACACGGTCTTCCTGCTGGACGGGCGGGCGGTGGCCGGGGCGGGCCCACCGGCCGTACCGGACCAGGTGCCGATCTGGTCGACGTACGTGGCCACCGACGACGCGGATCTGGTCGCCGGCCGGGTGCAGCGGGCCGGTGGACAGGTGGTGGTGCCGCCGTTCGAGGTCTTCGACCGGGGTCGGATGGCGGTCTTCACCGATCCCACCGGGGCCGCGTTCAGTGTCTGGCAGCCGATGACCTTCGCCGGGGCCGAGGTGTTCGACGTGCCCGGCGCGATGAGCTGGACCGAACTGGTCACCCCCGATCCGGACGGGGCACGGATCTTCTACGAGTTGGTCTTCGGCTGGCAGCCGGAGGAGGAGCCGATGGGTCAGGTCGCCTACACCGGTTGGCGGCTCGGCGACCGCCTGGTGGCGGGGATGATGCCGCCGCTGGGCGACGAGTTCCCCGCGGACGGACCGGCGTACTGGTCGGTGTACTTCGCGGTGGCCGACGCGGACGCCAGCGCGGCGCGCGCCGCCGAACTCGGTGGCACGATCCTGGTGCCGCCCCGCGACATCCCGGCCGGCCGCTTCGCCGCGCTCCGCGACCCCCACGGTGCCCTGTTCCACGTCATCGCCCTCGCCGCAACCCGCTGAACCGCCAGCGGGGTGTCGGACCTGGATGCGACCCTCGGACCGCCCCCACATCGACGGAACCGGAGCGTACGCGCATGACCAGCATTCCACCGGGAAGGCCGGCCTGGGTCGACCTGTTCACCAGCGATCCCGCCGCGGCGGCCGGCTTCTACGCGCCGCTGTTCGGCTGGGCGGTCGCCGAGGCGACCGGCGAACCGCCGACCGGCCGTCTCGTCTTCCACCAGCAGGGCAGACCGGTGGCTGGCGCTGGCCCGACCGACGACGGGCAGCCGGCCTGGACGCCCTACCTGGCCACCGAGAATGTCGACACGGCCTGCGAACTCGCGACGGCCACCGGTGGGCGGCTCCGCTCGAGCCCCGTCGAGGTGTCCGGCTCCCGTCGCTCGGCGGTGCTCACCGATCCGGCCGGCGCGTCGTTCGGGGTGTGGCAGTCGCTGGGCCTTCCCGGCGCGGAGGTCTTCGACGTGCCGGGCGCGCTGACCTGGGCCGAGCTGACCACCCGGGAGCCCGACCGGGCCAAGGAGTTCTACGGTGCGGTCTTCGGCTGGACGGCCGACGACCAGCCGATGGATGCGATCACCTACACCACCTGGCAGCGCGACGGCCAGCAGGTGGCCGGGATGATGCCGATGGTCGGCGAGGAGTGGGGCGACCTGCCGTCACACTGGATGGTCTACTTCGCGGTGACCGACACCGACGCGGTGGCCGACGAGGCGCAGCGGCTCGGCGGCAGCGTGTCCGTCCCGCCGACCGATCTGCCCCGGGGCCGGTTCGCGGTGCTGACCGATCCGCAGGGGGCGTTCTTCTCCATCCTCGGCCCGGCGCCCGCCCCCGCCTGACCCGCCCGGCGGCCGGACTACTGTCGCCTGGGGCGTACCGGCACCACGAGCGGGCCGTGCTCACCGTCGACGACGCGGACGCTGGCCCGGTAGTGCTCGGCGAGCAACCGGTCGGTGAGCACCTCCCGGGGGGTGCCGACCGCGACCACCCGACCGGCGGCGAGCAGCACCATGCGGTCGGCGTACTCGCCGGCGATGGACAGGTCGTGCATGGTGGCCAGCACCGTCAGCCCGTGCGTACGACGGAGCTGGTCGACAAGTTCGAGCACCTCCTGCTGGTGGCCGATGTCGAGAGCGCTGGTGGGCTCGTCGAGCAGCAGCAGAGTGGCGCCCTGGGCCAGCGCCCGGGCCAGGAAGACCCGCTGCCGCTCGCCGCCGGAGAGGGTGGCCAGTTCCCGGGCGTGGAAGCCGGCGAGGTCCAGCCGGTCGAGCACCTCGTGCACCACGGCCAGGTCGGCGGCGGACTCCCGACCCAGCGGCGGGATGTACGGGGTACGGCCGAGCAGCACGTAGTCCAGCACCGCCATGCCGGGCGGTACGACCGGCGACTGGGCGACCGTGGCCACCACCCGGGCCCGGTCCCGGCGACGCAGCCCGCCGAGCGGCGTACCGAAGAGCCGGACGGCGTCCGGCGCGGGGAGCAGGCCGCCGACGGCACGCAGCAGTGTCGACTTGCCCGCGCCGTTGGGACCGATCACCGTGACCCACTCGCCGGCGGCGACGGTCAGGTCGACGCCCGCGAGGATCGCCGTGCCGTCCAGGCTGATCCGCAGGTCCCGCAGGTCGACGGCGGGCGCGGCCGACGAGCCGGTCATGTCAGCACCCGCCGCGCCGAGCGCAGCACCACCACGAAGAACGGGCCGCCCAGCAGCGCGGTGACCACCCCGATCGGGATCTCCTGCGGTGCGGCGGCGGTCCGTGCCACCACGTCGGTCAGCGCCAGGAAGGCACCACCGAACAGCAGCGACAGCGGCAGGATCACCCGGTAGCTCGCCCCGGCCAGCATCCGTACGGTGTGCGGCACGATGATGCCGACGAAGCCGATCAGGCCGGAGGCGGAGACGGCGGCGGCGGTGCCCAGCGAGGCGGCGGCGATCAGCAGGTACCGGGACCGCTGCGGGTGCAGGCCGAGGCTGGCCGCCTCGTCGTCGCCGACCGACAGCACGTCCAGCTCCCGCCGGTACAGCAGGATGACCAGGCTGGTCAGCAGGAAGTACGGCAGCACCAGCCGGACGTCCTGCCAGCCGGCGGTGGCCAGCCGGCCGAGCAGCCAGGAATACACCTGCTGGATGCTCTCCGCGTGTCGTTGCAGCAGGTACGTCTGACCGGCGCTGAGGAACGCGGAGACGGCCACCCCGGCCAGGATCAGGGTCGCCGGGGAGCGGCTGCGCCCACCGGCGGAGCCGAGCAGGTAGGTCATCGCCACCGCGCCGAGGGAGCCGACGAAGGCGGCCAGCGGGATGGTGGCCGGCAGGCCGCTCAGCGCTCCGCCCGCGCCCACCCCCAGGGTCAGCACCACGGTGACCGCGAGCCCGGCCCCGGCCGCGACACCGAGCAGGTACGGGTCGGCCAGCGGGTTGCGGAACACCCCCTGGTAGGCACCGCCGGCCAGGGCGAGCAACCCACCGACCAGCAGACCCAGCACCGCCCGGGGCAGCCGCAGCTCGGTGACGATGGCGATCTCCCGCTCGGTCAGCCCGCTGTCCAGGCGGACCCAGGGCAGCAGGTTGAGCAGTTCGATCGCGACGCTGCCGGGTGGCAGGCTGACCGGGCCGAGCGAGACCCCGGCCACCAGCGCGACGAGTACCGCGAGCACCCCGGCCGCGAGCCAACGCTTCCGCAGGCCCGCCGGCCGGGGCTGGGTGACCGCCCCGACCGGCGCGCCGAGTCGGCCACGCTTCAGCACGTCGTGCACGATCCGTTCAGCGCTCGACGGCCAGCGTCACTCGGCGGCCTTTGCGGTGGCGTCCACGATGGTCCGCAGCAGGTCCACCACGCGCGGCCCCCAGCGGGAGGCGACGTCGTCGTCGAGTTCCACGACCTGGTCCTGCCGCACGGCGGTGAGTGAACCCCAGCCGCTGCGCGCCTTGACCGTCGCGGCGCTCTGCTGGCAGCACTTCACGTCGGAGAGGAAGATGAAGTCCGGGTCGGCGTCGACGATCACTTCCTGGGACAGCTGCGGGTAGCCACCGTTCTTGCCGTCGGCGTCGGCGGCGTCGGCGATGTTCTCCAGCCCGGCCAGACGGTAGATCGAACCGATGAAGGTCTTGCTGGTGGCGGTGTACAGCTCCGGACCCAGCTCATGGAAGTAGGTGGGCGCCTGCGCCCGCTGTGGCACCTCGGCCACGATCTTGGTGATGTCGTCCTTCATCCGCTGGACCACGTCGGCCGCCGCGTCGCCGTTGCCGGTGAGCGTGCCCAACTCGGTGAGCTGCCGGTACGAGTCGTCGAGGGTCTGCGCGGCGGGAGTCTGGTAGACCGGGATCTTGAGCGTGGTGAGCTGCTCGACGATCTTGTTGCGGTCGTCGCTGAGCACCACCAGGTCCGGGTCCTTGGCGGCGACCGCCTCGGCGTTCGGCTGGTAGCCGGAGAGGTCCGTCTTCGGCGCGTCGGCCGGGAAGTTGGACTGGTCGTCGACCGCGGTGACCTGCGGACCGGCGCCGATCGCGAAGAGCATCTCGGTGGCGGTCGCCGACAGCGAGACGATCTTTTCAGGGCGCTGTTCCAGCGTCAGCGTCCCGACGGTGACGGGGAAGGCGGCGGCGCTGGGGCTGCCGCTGACGGCGGGGGTGTCGGTGGTCTTCTCGGCGCAGGCGCCGAGCGCGAGCGCGGCCACCGCCAGGCTGGCGGCGAAGACCCTGGGCGTACGTCTGAACATCGGTCCTCCTGTCGGTCGAGGAGTGTGCTGCTTCGCCGACAGGGAGCCAGGGGCGCCCGTCCGCGAGGCGCCCTTCCTCGAGAGCGCGGATCGCGACCGCGCCCCAGGCGACCTGGCTCGTCCCCGGTAACGGGGCATCACAGTTGCGGGACAGCGCCGGTGTCTCACCGGCTTCGCTGGAACGGGTCGGTAAGACCGTAGCGCACGTCGCGTCGGCACCCCGCCGGGCAGGCCGTCGCGCTGCCGCAGACCCGGCCGCGAGCCGTCGGGAGAACGGCGGTCTGCCCGTTTGCTCCCTGGAACGGGGCCCCGCGCGAGGGGGGGTGGCGGGGCCCCGTCCGCTCTCAGGAGGCGGTGATGGTGACGTTGTCCACAGCCGCCTCGACGAGGCTGGCGGTCGAGGTGTCCGCGGCCTCGACCAGGATCCGCACGGACTGGCCGGCGTACGGGGTGAGGTTGAGGTTCGACACCGTCCAGGCACCGTTGCGGTTGCTGGCCGCACCGGCCTGGGTGAGCAGCGCCGTGGTGCCGCCGTTGTGCACCACGCTGACCCGGAAGTAGTCCGCCGACGACGAGTTCGAACCGTGTGCCAGGTACCAGGCCAGCGACAGGGTCAACGTGCCGCTGGACGGCAGTGCGACCGCCGGCGAGCGGGCGCTCGTCACCCCGCCGTCGATGTCGTAGTCACCCGCACCGCTGCCGGCGAGCCGGCCGGTGACCAGGTCGTTGCTGCCCGCGTACGGGGTGAGCTGCTTGGCTCCGCTGGAGGTGGTGGCCTGCGCGGCACCGCGCTCCCACTGCCCGGTGGTCGCGCTGTCGGTGCCGTTGGGGTTGATCGTCCAGCCGGTCGCGGTCTCGAAGGTGTCCGACCAGACCGTGGTCCCCCCGCCGCCGCTGCCGCAGTACTGCGCCTGCTTGCCGATCGCCCGGTACGGGCAGTCGGCGTACTCGGAGAGGATCAGCACCGCCTCGCGGTTGCGCGAGGTCTGTTGCGGGATGACCTCGTCGGGCGGGTAGAAGCCGCCGCCGGAGGCCCCGCCCGGATACAGCTCGAAGGTGTACGCCCAGATGCCGTGCTCCGCCCACATCCAGTCGATGCTGCTGCCGTCGGTGATGTACAGGTCGCTGGACTGCTGCGGGGTGAAGCCGTTGGTCGCCGCCATCTGCTGGCCGATGGTGGCGAAGGTGTTGTACTGGTCGGCGCTCATCCCCGGCGCGGTGTTGTTGTACGTGTAGCCGTACGGCCAGAGCACCAGCTCGGAGTAGGTGTGGAAGTCGATGTTGGCCTTGATCTGCTGCGTCCCGCCGACGACCCGGCTGTTGACGAAGTTGCGCAGCGCCTGCGTCTCGGGCGCGGAGAACGCCGACGGACCCCGGTAGGTGTCCGAAGAGGTGGAGCCGGACGAGCCGCCGCAGCAGCCCCAGTTGTAGCTCCAGTTCCGGTTCAGGTCGGTGCCCACGTACGACGATCCGCTGTTGGGTTGGCGGTTCTTGCGCCACGACCGGTAGGAGCCGGTGGCGATGTCGTACTCGCTGCCGTCCGGGTTGACCGACGGCACGACCCAGATCTCCCGGTTGTTCACCAGGCTGGTGATCCGGGAGTCGGAGCCGTAGTTGTCGGTGAAGAGGTTCAACAGGTAGAGCGCCATCTCGACGGTCAGGTGCTCGCGGGCGTGCTGCTGGGCGTTGAACAGGATCTCCGGCTCGTTCTCGTCGCTGGCGACGTTGTCGGAGATCTTCACCGCGACCAGGTCACGGCCCTCGTACGAGCTGCCGATGCTGATCTTGCGCGCGATCGTGGGGTGGTCGGCCACCACCTTGTTGACCGCCGCGATCATCTCCGGATAGTCGTGGTAGTTGGAGTCGGCCGACGGGAAGCCGAGGATCCCGACGTCGCCGTCGGCCTGCCCCCGGTCGGTGGGCAGCGCGGCGATCGCCTCCAGCCGGAACCCGAGCCGGGTGATGGCGGCGGCCTCGGCCCGGGTGGCCGAGACGTGCAGCACCCCGTGCTCGGAGTAGTCGATGGCGGCGCCGGTACGGGCGACCGCGTTGCGATCGGCGAGGGTCTTCGGGCCGAGCACCCGGTAGGGCACGGCGGCCGGTTGTTCGTCCCGGTTGGGCGCCGGCTCGGCGGAGACCGGTGGCGCGGCGATGGTGAGCAGGCCGAGCCCGGCGGCGACGATGAGCGCCAGGGCACGGCGGACGGGGATGGAACGGAAGGCCATGGACAACCTCCTGGAGGCGCGGGGATCCCCCGCTCGGTAGCGGACAGCCCACCACCGGTCACATGGTCATATCAACATTGATCGCTGTTTGGTCCATCCCAGCCTGATCCTCATGCCGGCGACATGGTTCCGCCGACCGGTGCGCGGAGCCGACTGTCAGGGCGCTCAGCCCTTCTCGTCGGCGGCCCGATCACCCGTCGTGCCGTCGGCCTGGTCGTCGCCGGCCAGCGCGGACCGCAGCCGCTCCTTCTCCACGCGGCGACGCTCGGCGGCGGCGGCCATCTCCTCGGCCATCTCGTCACGCCAGCCCTTCAACAGGAAGAACGAGAGGGCGGCGGAGAACAGCAGCGCCAGGATCAACTTGAGGAAGATGTCCATGTCGACCGGCCAGAGGGCCGCCACCACGACCACGAACAGACCGATCCGGCCCAGCGTGTACTTGACCGCCGCACTCACGTTCGTTCGCTCCGCTCGCTCATCACTTCGTCTCAGCCGGTCCGGTTGGCCAGCCAGCGCACGCCGGGAAACCAGATCGTCGCGTAGACCACGGTGAACGTGGTCGCCGCGAGCACGCCGGACAGCAGCGCCGGCAGCGTCGTCGCCAGGCCGGCCACCAGCAGCCCGGACACCACCGCTGTCGCCACGGCCACCAGCGCGGCCACCACCCGGGGGGCACCGAAACCCCAGGCCCGGAAGTCCTCCCAGAACAGCCAGGCGGGCAGGATCACGGCGAGCCAGCCGTTGGCCTGGCCGAACTCACCGGCACCGAACCAGGCGAAGGCCACGTCGAAGAGCACCAGCACCAGTAGCCCGATGACCACCCCGGCAAGCCCCACCCCCACCAGGTCGCCCAGGGTCCGGATCCGCCCCTCGGCATCCCGGCGGGGGAACGCGCTCTGCTGCTCGGTCATCGTCGTGCCAGGGTACGCGTCGGATCAGGCCCAGACCTGCTGCGGCTCGGCCCGGCGCTCGGCCAGCGTGGGGGCGGCATCGTACTCACGGACCACCTCGTAGCGGGTGTTGCGCTCGACCGGCCGGAACCCGGCGTCCCAGATGAGGTGCAGCAGGTCGTCGCGGTGCATGGTGTTCGGCGTCCCGTACGAGTCGGCGTCGTGCGTGATCTTGTATTCCACGACCGAGCCGTCCAGGTCGTCGACACCGAAGTTGAGCGAGAGCTGGGCCACCGACAGGCCGTGCATCACCCAGAAGCACTTGACGTGCGGGACGTTGTCGAACAGCAGCCGGGAGACCGCGAAGGTCTTCAGCGACTCGGCCGGTGAGGCCATCGTGGTGCGGGCCTGGATCCGGTTACGGATCTTGCCGTCCGCCGAGTCGACGAAGTCGTGCTGGTAGCGCAGCGGGATGAAGACCAGGAAGCCACCGGTCTCGTCCTGCAACTCGCGCAGCCGCAGTACGTGGTCGACCCGGTGCCGGGGCTCCTCGATGTGGCCGTAGAGCATCGTCGACGGCGTCTTCATGCCCTTGCTGTGCGCCAGCCGGTGGATCCGCGACCAGTCCTCCCAGTGACAGGCGTGGTCGACGATGTGCTGGCGGACCTCCCAGTCGAAGATCTCCGCCCCGCCGCCGGTCAGCGACTCCAGGCCGGCGTCCATCAGCTCGTCGAGGATCTCGTCCGCGCTGAGCCCACTGATCTTCTCGAACCACTGCACCTCGGTCGCGGTGAACGCCTTGAGCTTGATGTTCGGCAGCGCGGCCTTCAGCTCGCGCAGCACCTTCGGGTAGTAGCGCCAGGGCAGCGTCGGGTGCAGGCCGTTGACGATGTGCAGCTCGGTGAGCTGCTCGTCCTCCATCTCCTTGGCCTTGCGGACCGCCTCGTCGATGCGCATCGTGTACGCGTCCTTCTCACCCGGCTTGCGCTGGAAGGAGCAGTACGCGCAGCTCGCGCTGCACACGTTCGTGAGGTTCAGGTGCCGGTTGACGTTGAACATCACCCGGTCGCCGTTCATCTCGGTGCGCCTGTGGTGGGCCAGCCGCCCCAACCAGGTCAGGTCGTCGCTGGCGTAGAGGGCGATCCCGTCCTCACGGGTCAGCCGCTCCCCCGCGTACACCTTCGCTTCGAGCTCGCGCTTGAGTCCGGCGTCCATCGAAAGCCCCGTCCCCTTCCACCTGCGGTCGCGACCCGAGCGCGGTCGCCACCCGAGCCTACGTCGGCCGCGCTGACAACTCACACCGTGGTCGTTGACAGCAGACTCTCAGCCTCCCGATATCCGGCCAGACATCGACATCAGTGCACCGGGTGAGGTAAGACAGGGTAGGGCACGACACACACTGGTAGCGTCCCGAACCGCCGCGCCGACCGAGCGTGGCACAGCTGCGCCGGACGGGGAGCGGAATGATCGACAGCAGGGACGGACGGCAGCGGCGACGGGGTCCGGTGGTCTCGCCGGTGCTACGTCCGGCCCTCTGGTCCGCCCTGCTCGCCGCGGTCGCCAGCACGGTCCTCGCCGCACCGGCGTACGCCGAGCCCGGCATACCCGTCACGGTGCCCGACACGGGTTCCCGGCCCTCGGTGACCGGTCCCCTCCAGCTGCCCGGCATGCCCGCCGGTACCACCCCGGGCCTGACGCCACCGACGCTCGGCGCTCCCGGTGCCAGCGCGCTGGAAACCCGGATCACGGCCGCCGAGGCACGGGTCGCCGAGTTGGGCACCCGACTCCTCGAACTGGAACAGCAGCGCAACGAGGTGCAGGTCCAGTTCCGCACCGCCGAGCGTGATCTGGAGTTCGCCCGCGGGGCGGTCCAGCAGGCTCAGCAGGGTGCCGACCAGGCCGCCGCCGAGGCAATGAAGGCGGCGGCCGCGCTGCCCTCCGGCGGCTTCGCCACCGACCTGCGTGACCTGGATCTGCTCAGTCGGGCCAACCGGGGGGAGAAGGTCGGGCACGACACCGGCCCGGCCGCCGGCAGGATGGCGCGCGCCCGGGCCGACGAGCAGGTGGCGACCCAGGCGTACACCGCCGCTCAGTCGCGGCTTCAGGGGGTCCAGCAGCAGTACACCGCCACCCAGCAGGCCCTGCGCGACGCCGAGGCAGAGCTGATCAAACTGCGCGACGAGAACTCCGCGCAGCTGGTCGAGCTGGCTCGCCAGCAGGAGGCCGCCGAGCAGCAGATCGGTGCCGACTACGTCGACCAGTCCGCCGGCGGCCTGGCCGCCCACCCCACGGCGAAGGCCGCCGTCGCGTACGCCCGCAAGCAGCTCGGTGACCCGTACGTCTGGGCCGCCGAGGGGCCGAACTCGTTCGACTGCTCGGGCCTGATGTGGGCGGCGTACCGGTCGGCGGGCTACCGCCAACTGCCCCGGGTTTCCCGGGACCAGTACCGCGCCACCAGCTCGCGGACCGTGCCCCGCACCGCCCTGCTCCCGGGCGACCTGCTCTTCTTCGCCTCGGGCAGTAGCTGGCGCAGCATCCACCACGTCGGCATGTACATCGGCGGCGGCAAGATGATCCACGCGCCGACCACCGGTGACGTGGTGAAGATCTCCACGGTCCGGTGGTCCCGGCTCTACGCCGCGACCCGGGTGGTGGGCGCGGTGCCGGCACCGACGACCACGCCGCCCCCGTCGCAACCGCCGACCCCCAAGCCCAAGCCGACACCGAAGCCCACGCCCAAGCCCACCAAGACGCCGAAGCCGACCAAGACGCCGACTCCCTCGCCCACTCCGTCGGGCAGCACGTCGCCGTCGCCGACCCCGACGGGTTCGACCACACCGTCGGCAACCCCGTCGGCGACCACCACGCCGTCGGCGACCCGGTCGGCGACCACCACCCCGTCGGCGACGACCTCCGCGTCCGAGACCACCACACCGACCCTGGAAGCCAGCAGCGTCGCGCCGACCACGGCTGCCGCCAAGGCCGACCCGACCACGACTGCCGGCAAGGCCGACCCGACCACCGCGGCGAGCAGCGCGGCACCGGAAGACAGCGCGTCGGCCAGCCCGTCCGCGGTCGGCGGACGGTGACCTGACCCGACATCCAGGCTGCCGGGCGGCCGATGACACCGCGACGCGGTACCCACTCCGGGTGTGCCGCACGGGCGGAATGTGGCACGGTGTCACTCAGGCACTTCCGGTCCGGCGGTACGGGTCGGTGGCGAGCGTGGCGCGGAGGCGACGATGACGGAGCAAGAGGTTCCGGCGGGGCCGGCCACCGGCAGCGCCCCGGACCCGGCGGCCGATGAGCCGGCCCAACCCCCGGTCGCCCAACCACCCACCTCGCGTGCGGCCCCGGACGTCGTCGGCCAGTCGGCGGTTCCGGCCCGGGGCCGGGCGGGCGTCGCCAGGGTGACGGCAGCCGGCGATGTGACCCATGGGCAGCCGCCGGACGGCCCCGGACCGACCGTGTCCGGCGGGGGCACCACGTACCGGGCTGCCGCCGGACCGGTGGGCACGAGCGAGCCGCGCCAGCAACCGGCCGCACCGAAAGCGGCACGGGCCAGCGTTCGGGTGCCCAACCTCAGCCCGGTGAGCGTGGACGAGGCGCAGTTCGCCGGAGGCGGCGGCAAGGCACCAGGTGTCTATCGCTCCGCTCCGGCCCAGGTGGCCACTCCGGCTCAGGTGGTGACTCCTGCCCAGGTGGCCAGACCGGGTCAGGTGGCCACTCCGGCCGGACCGGAGCCGGTCGAGCCACCGGAGCCCGCCCGGCCGCCCAAGCCGGCCGAGCCGCCCACGCCACCGGCGCCCGAGCCGGAACCGGCACCCCATCCCCCGGTGCCCGGCCCGATGCCACCTGGACCGACTCCACCGTCGCCGGCACCGCCCTCGCCGGCACCGGCGCCGCCGACGCCCGGTCCGTACCCGCCGGGACCGGCCCCGGTTCCGCCGCCCACCCCCCGTCCCGCACCACCGGTGCCGGGCCCGCCGACACCGCCGCCCGGTCCGCCCGTGCCGGCGCCACCGCCGCCACCGGGTCCGCTGCCGGCACCGCCGTTCCCACCCCCACCGGCCACCGCCGACGTCGTCGGGGTCGCACCAACGACCGCCGACACCACCCGCGCGACGCCGTCCGCCGACACCACCCGACCCGCGCCGTCCGTCGCCGGTTCCCGAGGTGTTCCGCCCGCCGGACCTCGCGAGGCCGACGCGGCTCCGGTCGTGCCGGCGCCGGCGCTGCCCGTCTGGCCGCCGCCGACGAATCCCGCCGGCCGCCGTGACGAGCCCGCGCCGAGTTCACCCGGGGCCGTGCCCCGGCCTTCGTCCCGTCCAGGACTGCGCCCGGGCTCCGCCGGGTCGCCCGCGGCGGCGGGCTCGTCGGGCGCTGATCCGGGTGCGACGCGAACCCCGAGCATGTCCGAAACCCCCGCGTGGGTCGGGACGCGCGCGACCGGTTCGCCGCCAGACGGCCGGTCGGGCAGCGGGACCGAGCGCACCCACCGGCCGGCCGAAGCGGAGCAGGCGTACCGCCCGGCCGAGGCGGAAGGCGCGCAGCTGCCGGCCGGGCCAGTGCCCGCACAGCGGCCCGGCGGCTCCGACCTGAGCGCGTACTACGCCGGACTCGAGAGTTCGGCGACGGTGGCGTTCCCGGCCGGTGACCAGGAGACCTCCGGCTCGTTGACCGGGCACATCCTGGCCCAGGGTTGGGCGGACACAGCGGCCGAGCGGTCCCGCGGCACCCTCCGGGTGGTGATCCTGATGGCGGTCGCGCTGGGGGTGCTGGTGGCGATCAGCGTCCTCGTGGTGCTGTTCGCGAACGACGCGCTGCCCAGCGCGAGCGGTGGCCTGGCGGATGACCGACGGCTCGTGGATCGTTGGTGAGTCCGCCCACTACCCGGCTCCGGTCGCGGGCAGGCAGGCGCCGGCCGCCGTACACTTGTCGCTGATCATTGACCTGGCGCGTGACCACGCGCCCATGGGCGATCTTGCGGAAGATCCGGCGGCCACGGCCGCAGCGGGACATCGCGAAGATGCGCCCCGCTCGAAAGGCATTTCTTGACCACCTCCGCTGAACTCGGCATGCCCCCGATCTCCGCCGACCTCCCCGCCGCGCCGCAACCGGCCGGCTCGACCGCCCCGGTCACCTTCGACTCGCTCGGCCTTCCCCGGCAGTTGGTCCGGGCCCTGGACCGGCAGGGCATCACCACTCCGTTCGAGATCCAACAGGCCACCGTGCCGGACGCGCTCGCCGGACGCGACGTGCTGGGCCGGGGGCAGACCGGCTCCGGCAAGACCCTCGCCTTCGGGCTGCCGTTGCTGGCCCGGATCGCCGCCGGTGAGCGGGCCCGCCCCCGGCATCCCCGGGCGCTCGTGCTGGTGCCCACCCGGGAACTGGCCATGCAGGTCAACGACGCGCTGCTGCCGCTGGGCAAGGCCGTCGGCGTGTTCCTCAAGACCGCCGTCGGCGGGGTGCCGTACGACCGGCAGATCGATGCCCTGCGGCGCGGCGTCGAGGTGGTGGTGGCCACCCCGGGTCGGCTCGCCGACCTGATCGACCGGGGTGTCTGCCAGCTCGACGACGTCGAGATCACCGTGCTCGACGAGGCCGACCAGATGGCCGACATGGGTTTCCTGCCCGAGGTCACCGAGTTGTTGGCGAAGACGCCGGCGGACGCGCAGCGACTGCTCTTCTCGGCCACTCTCGACGGTGACGTCGACGCGCTGGTGCGGCGGTTCATGACCGACCCGGTCACCCACTCGACCGCACCGCCGACCGCGGCTGTGTCCACGATGGACCATCACCTGCTGCTCATTCCGCCGCAGGAGAAGTTCCCGGTCACCGCGTCGATCGCCGCGCGGGCGGGCCGCACCATCGTGTTCGCCCGTACCCAGTTGGGCGTGGACCGGCTGGTCACCCAGCTCGCCGCGGTGGGCGTCCGGGCCGGTGGGCTGCACGGGGGCAAGACCCAGCGGATGCGTACCCGCACCCTGGCGGAGTTCCGCGAGGGACGCACCAACGTCCTGGTCGCCACCGACGTCGCGGCGCGGGGCATCCACGTCGACGGGGTCTCCCTGGTGCTGCACGTCGACCCGCCCAAGGACCCGAAGGACTACCTGCACCGCGCGGGGCGTACCGCCCGGGCCGGTGAGACCGGCGCGGTGGCCACCCTGGTGCTGCCGAAGCAGCGCCGCACCACCCTGGCGATGCTGGAGAAGGCCGGTGTGGAGCCGGCCCAGTCCCGGGTCCGCGTCGGCGACGCGGTGCTGGCCGAGCTGACCGGGGCACGGGAGCCGAGCGGCGTGCCGGTGCGCGACGAGCCGGAGCCGCAGCCCCGGCGGGGCAGCCGGCCGGGCAGCCCCCGTCGCTTCGGCGACCGGCCTGGCGGCGAGCGCCGGTACGCCGACCACGGTCACCGGGGCGAACGCCGCTTCGCCGAGCAGGCACCGGGCGAGCGCCGTTACCACGACCACCCGCGCGGCGAGCGCCGCTTCGGCGGTGATCGCAGCGGTTGGTCGGAGGGCCGGAACACGCACGACCGGCCCCGCGAGGACCGGCGCGGTACGGGCGGCCGACCACGGGTTCGCAGCTACTGACCAACCGCGTTCCGCGCGCGGTGCTGATCTTCGGCGCATACGCTGCCCGGCTCCGCCGGGTGGCGTAACGTCCGGCTCATGCCGACCACGCCGAAGTCACTGCTGTGGACCCGTACGGACACCGCCGGTGCCGAGCACGCCCTGGTCGACGACGGCCACGGCCTGACGGCGCAGGGCACCCAGTTGGCCGTCGACCCGGTGCCCTACACGTGCCGCTACCAGGTGGCCACCGATACCGACTGGGCCAGTGTCCGGCTCGAGGTCGAGGTCGAGGGAGCCGGGTGGCGGCGCAGCGTACGGCTGGAACGGGCGACCCAACGCTGGCGGGTGACCGCCGCCGAGCAGGGCGATCTCGACGCGGTCCTGACCGCCGCCGGGCACGCCCCGGCCGGGCTGCCCGGCGTGGAGGACCAGGATCGGCTGGCCGACGCCCTCGACGTGGATCTGGGTGGCTCACCGCTGTTCAACACCCTGCCGCTGCGCCGGCTCGGCCTGACCACCGCGCCCCCCGACACCGCCCACTCGATAAGCGTGGCCTGGGTGCTGCTGCCCAGCCTCACCGTGCTGCCCGCCGAGCAGCTCTACACCGGGCTGGGCCCGAACCGCTTCCGGTACGCCAGCGGCGGCTTCAGCGCCGAGGTCGAGGTGGACGCCGACGGCTACGTGCTGCGCTATCCCGGTCTGGCCGAACGCGCCGCCACCCGCTGACGGTGCGGGCCGGCCCTCAGGTCGGCCAGGAGCCGTCGGTCAGGAAGCGGTCGACGGTGGCCAGGTGCGGGGTCAGGTCGAGGCCCTGCCGAGCCACCCACTCGTCGGCGTAGTAGGTGTCGGCGTACCGGTCGCCCGCGTCGCAGATCAGGGTGACCACCGAGCCCGTACGGCCGGCGGCCAGCAGTTCGGCGATCAGGCCGAAGGCACCCCACAGGTTGGTGCCGGTCGAGCCGCCCACCCGCCGGCCCAGCACCGCCGAGGCGGCTCTCATGGCCGCCAGCGAGGCCGCGTCGGGTACCTGCATCATCCGGTCCACCACCGAGGGCAGGAACGACGCCTCGACGGTCGGCCGGCCGATGCCCTCGATCCGCGAGCCCCGGCCGGTACGCACCGACCAGTCGGCCGCCTGCCAGGCGGGGTAGAACGCGGAGTTCTCCGGGTCGACCACGCAGAGCTTGGTGGGCAGCCGCCGGTAGCGGGCGTACCGGCCGATGGTGGCGCTGGTGCCACCGGTGCCCGCGCCGACCACGATCCAGGCCGGTATCGGATGCCGTTCCAGGGCGAGCTGCGCGTAGATCGACTCGGCGATGTTGTTGTTGCCCCGCCAGTCGGTGGCCCGCTCCGCGTAGGTGAACTGGTCCATGTAGTGCCCGCCGGAGTCCTCGGCGAGCCAGCGTGCCTCGATGACCACCTTGGCCGGGTCCTGGACCAGATGGCACCGGCCGCCCTGGAACTCGATCTGGGCGATCTTCTCGGGCGAGGTGGAGGCGGGCATCACCGCGATGAAGGGCAGTCCCAGCATCCGGGCGAAGTACGCCTCGGAGACCGCCGTGGAGCCGGACGACGCCTCGATGATCGTGGTACCCGGCCCGATCCAGCCGTTGCAGAGCCCGTACAGGAACAACGAGCGGGCCAGTCGGTGCTTCAGCGACCCGGTCGGATGCACCGACTCGTCCTTGAGGTAGAGGTCGATCCCCCAGTGCCGGGGCAGCGGGAACGGCAGCAGGTGGGTGTCGGCGGACCGGTTCGCGTCCGCCTCCACGGCCGCGATCGCCTCGGTCACCCACCGCCGGCTGACCTCGTCGCACCGGTCGAGATGAGTCACGCCGGGAAACCTAGCAAGCCGAACCGTGGTGCCGGGCCTCAGGCCGTCGGCGGAGCGACCGGCTGCGGCCGGTTCTCCCACTTGGTTGACAACGCGATGCCGGTACGGGTGGAGGCGACCCCCGGTGTCCGGTTCAGCCGTACGATCAGCTGCTCCAGCTCGGCGATGGTGCCCACTCGGGCCTTGAGCAGGAAGGACTCGACGCCGGCCATGAAGTAGCAGGACTCGATCTCGGGCATGGCCCGGAACGCCTCCAGCACGTCGTCGGTGTCCGCCCCGGAGTCCTCCACGATGCCGATCAGCGCGGTCACGCCCAACCCGATGGTCTCCGGCTCGACCTCGGCGCGGTACGCCCGGATGACGCCCCCGGACTCCAGCTTCCCGACTCTTTCGTGCACCGCTGGAGCGGAAAGACCGACCTGACGGGCCAGTTCGGCGTACGACAGGCGGGCGTTGCCACGGAGCAGGTCCACGAGGTTGAGGTCGATGGCGTCCACGGACTGTGACCCTAGTCGGCGGGGCGGGACAGCCGGACTCCGGTATCTGTTTGGCCTGGCAGCGGGTGACAGTTCGCATACCCGGGGTTCGGAGGGCGCGACGCCGGTACCATTTACTAACTTCCCACTCAGTGCGTTTTTCGCGTTTGGCGGACACGCCAGGTCGCTGGTGCTGTAATTGCCATACGTCCCTCATGACGGCTCTGGGCTCGCACCGGCCGGGGGCAGTGTGTTCAGCCGGGGGCTTCGTCGATGCGAGGAGGGGGCTGTGGACACTGGAGATCGCCTGCTGACACCGGGTGAAGTCGCCGCACTGTTTCGGGTGGACCCGAAAACCGTGACGCGATGGGCGGCGGCGGGCCGGATCGGGAGCATCCGGACTCCAGGAGGGCATCGCCGGTTTCGGGAATCCGAGGTGCGGGCCCTGCTTGAAGGGGAGGGCATGCTGGACGAGGCGGACGAGATGGGTAGACCGCGTAATGCGGGCCCGACCGCTTCGACCGGCCCTGCCGGCCCGGCAAACGCCGGCATGTACTGAATTGCGGGTCGGGGCGCGGACCGGCCGTCAGGTCCGGTCCGCGTTCAATTTTCCGGCCCACCGCTTGAACAGGGTGTGCGGCACGTCGAGGGCGTCGAGCACCTTGCCCGCCACGAAATCCACCAGCTGGGCCGCGGAGGCGGCGGCACCCGCACCGTAGAAGCCGGGGCTGGCCGGCAGCACCACCGCACCGGCGTCATGCAGCGCGATCAGGTGTTCCAGGTGGCTGCGGGTCACCGGCGTCTCCCGGGGCACCACGACCACCCGCCGACGTTCCTTGAGGTTCACCTCGGCGGCCCGCTGCAACAGGTCCTTGGACAGGCCGATCGCGATGCCGGCGCAGGCCGCGGTGCTGGCCGGCACCACCACCATCCCGCGTACCGGGTAGGAGCCGCTGCTCGGGCCGGCGGCGAGGTCACCGGCGGGCCAGTGACGCAGGTCCGCTGCGGCGACGTCCCGGCCCAGCCAGGCGGCCAGGTCCTCGGCCCAGTGCGCGTCCCGGAACGGCCGTCCGGTCTCGTCCAGCACGGTCAGCCGGGCGGCCCGGGAGACGATCAGGTCCACCGGCTCCCCGGCGTCGAGCAACCCGCGGACGACTGCGGCCGCGTACGGCGTGCCGGACGCCCCGGACACCCCGACCACCCATGGTTCGCGCATGCCCTCAGCCTGCCTGGTCACCGTGGGCGCCGGTCGGGCACCCCGGGGAAGCGTGTCCGAGGTGCCCATGATCGTCGCGGCTGCGCCGTTACGCCACTGATGCCCGGCCGGTCTGCGGGGCTTATCGGGAGCTGGCATGCTGCCGGGGACGGAAGCACCGTGGGGGCCGACCGGAAGGATGTGGAGATCATCTCGTCGTCGGCCGGCTCCACCCGCCACATCCTGCCGTCGCTGCGTGCCGCCTGCCCGATCGCGCCGCAGCTCTCCCCGTACGCCGACGACGTGCAGGAGTGGCTGGTGTCCGAGCTGCCGCTGGACGCGCCGACGCGGGAGCGGCTGGGTCGGGCCGGTTTCGCCCGCTACGCGGGACGGCTCTATCCCGATGCCACCGAGGCCGACCTGCGCACCCTGACCGCGCTGTTCACCTGGTTCTTCCTGGTCGACGACGCCTGCGACGGCCCCGAGCGGATCGGCCAGGACCAGATCCGGGCCCTGCGCGACGGCGCGGTCGCGCTGCTGCGCGGCGGCCCCCGGCTGCGGCACCCCGGTCTGGCCGGTCCGCTGCGCCGGCTGCTGGTCGGTGCCTGGCGGGAGCCGCACCGCCGGATGCCGGCCCGCTGGCGGCTGCGCTTCGCCGACGCGGTCGCCCATCACCTCGACGGCACGTGGCAGGAGGCGGTCAACAAGGCGACCGGGCATGCGCCCGCCGTCGAGGAGTACGTCGAGCTGCGCCGGGCGACCTCGGCGGCGTACGTGTCGTACCCGCTGGTGGAGTTCGTCACCGGCCGGCCGCTGCCCGAGCCGGTCTACCACCATCCACGGCTGAGTCAGCTCCGCGACGTCGGTAACGACCTGCTCTCCTGGTACAACGACATCGCGTCGCTGGACCGGGACGCGGCCACCTCCGGCGGGCACAACCTGGTGCTGGCGCTGGCCGCGGCGCATCGCGTGCCGGTGCCCGCCGCCGTCGAGCTGGCGGCGCGGCGCTGGCACGCCTCGATGCGCCGGTTCGTCAGCCTGCGCGCCGCGCTGCCCTCGTTCGGTCCGGTGCTGGACCCGGCCGTCACCGACCACCTCGACGGGGTGGCCCGGGCCGTCCGCGGCACCATCGACTGGACCATGGAGAGCGCCCGCTACGCCGCGCCGGGCAGCAGGTCGTCGGGCGCGCACGCCGAGCCGGTCGGCCGGTCCGGCGCGTAAGCCGAGCCGATCGGTCAGGCCCGCAGGCCGAGCCGGATGACCAGGTCGAGCAGGGCGAAGGCGAACAGCGCGAGGCCGACGAAGCCGTTCGCGGTGAAGAACGCCCGGTTGACCCGGCTCAGGTCGGTCGGCGTGACCACCAGGTGCTGGTAGCCGAAGGCGACGGCGGTGAGGGCCAGCCCGATCCACCAGAGCCAGCCGAAGCCGATCAGCACGCCGAACCAGCCGAACAGCGCGAAGGTGACCACGTGCGCGACGGTGGAGGCGTGCAGGGCGAAGCGCAGGCCGTAGCGGGCCGGCACGCTGTGCACGCCGATCTCCCGGTCGACCTCGGCGTCCTGGCAGGCGTAGATCAGATCGAACCCACCGATCCACAGGCCGACGGCGGCACCGAGCAGCCAGGCCGGTCCCGAGCCGGCGAAGGTGCCGGTCACCGCGAGCCAGGCGCCGACCGGGCCGACCATCTGCGCGACGGCCAGGATGGCGTGCGGCCAGTTGGTGAACCGCTTGCCGTACGGGTAGACCACCAGCGGCACCACGGCCAGCGGCGCGAGCGCCAGAACGAGCGGGTTGAGCAGGGCGGCGGCGACCAGGAAGACCACCAGCGCCACGCCCGCGCCGGTCCAGGCCGTCCGCAGGCTCACCGCCCCGGTCACCAGCTCCCGGTTCGCGGTACGCGGATTACGCGCGTCGATCCGCCGATCCAGGATCCGGTTCGCCGCCATCGCGAACGTCCGCGCCCCCACCATCGCCACGGTGATCAGCAGCAGATCCACCCACCGAACCCGCCCCCCATTCACCTGCATCGCGGCCAGCGCCGCCAGATACGCGAACGGCAACGCGAACACCGAGTGCTCGATCGCCACGAGCTTGAGGAAGGACTTCACGCGCCCGGGACGCTCGGTCGGCTGCGCAACGGCGTCGGTCGCCATCAGATGCCGTACTCCTTCCAGCGCTTGTCGACCAGCGAGACGACCTCGGGGGCCATGGTCATTTCCTCGGGCCAGCCTCGGTGGTAGCCCTCCTCCGGGAGCTTGCGGGTGGCGTCGATGCCGGCCTTGCCACCCCAGAACTGCTGGTACGACGAATGATCCAGGTGGTCCACCGGGCCCTCGGTGAGCAGCAGGTCCCGGGCGTAGTCGACGTTGCCGAACGCGCGGAAGGCGACCTCGCGGTAGTCGTGCACGTCGCAGTCCTCGTCGACGATCACGATCAGCTTGGTCAGCGACATCATGTGCGCGCCCCAGATCGCGTTCATCACCTTCTGGGCGTGCTTGGGGTAGCGCTTGCGGATCGACACGATCGCGCAGTTGTGGAAGACACCGGCGGCCGGCAGGTCGTAGTCGACGATGTCCGGGATCAGGAAACGCAGCAGCGGCGCGAAGATCCGCTCGGTGGCCTTGCCGAGGCCGTGATCCTCCTGCGGCGGCTTCGAGGTGACGATCGAGTGGTAGACCGGGTCGCGCTGCATGGTCATCGCCTCGACGTGCAGCACCGGGAAGGGCTCGACCGGGGTGTAGAAGCCGGTGTGGTCGCCGAACGGGCCCTCCGGCAGCCGCTCACCCGGCTCCAGGTAGCCCTCCAGCACCACCTGAGCGTGCGCCGGCACCTGCAACGGGACGGTCAGGCAGTCGACCATCTCCACCCGTTCGCCGCGCAGGAAGCCGGCGAACAGGTACTCGTCGATGTCGGCCGGCAGCGGCGCGCTGGAGGCGTAGCTGACCACCGGGTCGCAGCCGATGGCGATGGCGACCGGCAGCCGCTGGCCGAGCCGTTCGGCGACGGCGTGGTGCGCGGTGGAGTTCTTGTGGATCTGCCAGTGCATGCCGAGCGTGTTGTGGCTGTGCTGCTGAAGCCGGTAGAGGCCGAGGTTCCGTTTGCCGGTCTCCGGGTGCTTGGTGTGGGTCAGCCCGAAGTTGTGGAAGATCCCACCGTCGCCCGGCCACACCTGGAGCCCGGGCAGCCGGTTCAGGTCGACGTCGTCACCCCGGTAGACCACCTGCTGGCAGGGGGCGGTCCGGACCTTCTTCGGCGGCATCGAGGTGAGCTGCATGACCTTGCCCAGGCCGCCCATCATGCCGGAGAAGCCCACCGGCAGCTCCGGCTTGAGCATCTCGCCGATCCGGTTGCCGATCTCGTCCAGCGACTCGACGCCGAGCGCCATCGCGGTGCGCTTCTCGGTGCCGAACAGGTTGATCGCCACCGGCATCTCACCCCGGGTGGGCTGCTCGAACAGCAGTGCCGGCCCGTCGGCCCGCACCGTCCGGGTGACGATCTCGCTGATCTCCAGCGTCGGGTCGACCGGGACGCCGACGCGCCGCAGTTCACCCGCGCGCTCCAGCGCCGCGAGGAAGTCCTTCAGATCGGTGTACGGGAAGCCACGAGCCGCCATGCCCGCAAGTCTCCCGCACCGCCCGACCGGCCCGCCAAGCGCGGGCGGACTTTCGGTCGGGGATCACCTCGCACGGGGCATCGGGTGTCGCACTCCACATCTAGGCTCATGACTCCCGACCCAGCCGGCGCACCGGTGCCGCTGTGCCGTCGCGGGTCCCTCGGTTGAAGGAGTCAGATGCGATCTGTGCGTAGTCCGGGCGTCCGCGTGGGGCGTTCCGCCATGGCGCTGGCGGTCGCCGCCTCGGCCGTGGCGTTCGGGGCTCCGGCCCACGCCGAGAGCGGGTCCGGTTGGTTCCAGGCCCAGCTGGACGACGTGGTGATCGGGGCGTCCGGGGCTCCGGGCAAGGTCAAACCCCTCTACGTGTACGCGCAGGACACGGTCAACCCCCGGGTCGTGGTCGACCTGGGCGACCTGGCCGGCGTCGCCACCGCAGAGTTCCCCGCCTGGTGCGCCGCCGCCGGCACCCAGGTCACCTGCCCGCTCCCGCCGGATGTCGACCCGACCGCCAGCCTTCAGGCCGGCAGCATCCCGGTGCTGTTCCGGCCGGCGGACGGCGCCACCCGGGGCGACAGCGCCAGCGTCGTCTACCAGGCGTTGGCCGACAACGCCGAGCCCTGGGTGGCGACGGCGACGGTCTCCGTCAGCGACGGAGCGGATCTGGTCAACCTGGGCGACGGCCGGGTGGACAGCGCTGCTGTCGGCGACCGGTTGGCCGCACCGGTCCGGCTCACCAACCTCGGCAACCGGACCAGCCGGGGAGTCCGGGTCACCTTCACCCTCTCCTCCGGGCTGACCCCGTCCACCTGGTCCAACTGCTGGTACGCGCCGCTCGCCGGGCACCGCACCTCGGTCGTCTGCGACCTCACCGGGCGGGTCCGGCCGGGGACGACGATGGAGGTTCCGGGCGGCTTCGGCTTCGAGATCGGCAGCTCGGCGTACGCCGGGGAGAGCCTCGACCAGTTCGTCGAGCCGCTGGCCGGTGCCGCGCCGCTGCCGGCGGAGCTCGGCTACCAGCGTCCGGAGGGCGGCACCGAGCTGAAGCTGCGGACCAGCCGGACCACGTCCCCGGCGGCCCGCACGCTGACCAGGGAGATCGATCCGAGCGACAACTGGGCGTCCTTCTACGTCGACGACGTGCCGAACAGCCTGGACCTGGCCGCTCTGGCGGAGCCGGTCGTCGGCCCGGTCGGCGGTTCGGCGGTCCTGCGGGCCGGGGTTGGCAACAACGGCGCGGGCAGCCTCGACGACTTCCGCAGCGGCGCGGGCGAGGTGGCGCCGTTCTACCTGAGGGTGCCGGCCGGGGTGACCGTGGAGTCGGTGCCCGCGTCCTGCTTCGCCCTGTACGAGTCGGAGGACGGTTGGTACGGCGGTGAGCCGCTGCTCGGTGCCACCCGGTACCGCTGCGCGGTGCCCAGCTCGGTATTCGCCGCCGGCGAGACCTACCAGGTGGACTTCGGTGTCCGGATCACCGCCGCGGGCGGCGAGGCCGGCGCGGTGAGCCTTAACGCCCCCGGCCCGTACCGGTCCTGGTGGGATGACGACGCCGACAACGACGAGGTGCCGGTCGTCGTGTACGCCCAGTCCTGAGCGTGCTCATCCGCGCGCCGCGCCGTTCCTGCCCGAGCAGGACGCCGACTTCGAGGAGTGACACGTGGACCCAGACCGGACGAACCTCTCCCGGTACGCCCGACCGGGCCGGCTGACCACCGCCGGGCCGTTCGCCCCGCTGCTCGAAGCGGTGCCGGCCGAGCCGGCCGAGATCGCCCGGACGATCCAGGGGCTGCTGATCCACGAGCACATCGCCGACGCGTACGGGGTCGCCCTGACCGACGCCGATCGGCAGACCGTGCACCTGCGGCCGGCCGACGACTTGCTCGCCCGCATCGCGGGTGGGCCGGATGCCCAGCCGCTGACCATCGCCCGTCCTCCTGAGCAGCGGGTGGCCGGCAACTGTCGGCACTACTCGCTGCTGCTGGTCACGGCGCTGCGGGCCCGGGGCGTGCCGGCCCGGGCCCGCTGTGGGTTCGGTGACTACTTTGTCGACGGCCGGTACGAGGACCACTGGGTCGCGGAGTACTGGAGCCCCGAGCAACTGCGCTGGATCATGGTCGACGCCCAGCTCGACGAGCGCCAGCGGGAGTTGTTCGGCATCGACTTCGACACCACAGACGTGCCCCGGGACCGGTTCCTGGTCGCCGGCGAGGCGTGGGCCCGCTGCCGGGCCGGTCACGCGGACCCGGACGTCTTTGGACTCAGCTTGACCGACGAGGGCGGCTGGTGGTGGATCGCCGGCAACATGATGCGCGACGCTGCCGCGCTGCACGGGGTGGAGCTGCTGCCGTGGGACTCCTGGGGCGCGATGCCCGCCCCGGAGGAGAAGCTCGACGATCAGCGGATGGCGCTCTTCGACGAGCTGGCCCGACTCACCCGCGAGCCCGACAGGCACGCGGATGAGCTGCGGCGGCTCTGCGCGGACGAACGGCTACGCGTCCCCGCCACCGTCCGCAACGACGTGCGTGGTTGCGACGAACCGGTGTGACGACCCGTCCCACCCCGGTCAGGCAGCCGGCTGCCAGTCGTACGCGGCCAGGGGCGGGTCGATCGGTGCCCGGGTGAGCCGGTTGGCGAAGGTGGAGATGGTGTACGTGCCGACGCCGAGCACCACGTCCAGGGCGTGCCGGGGCTGGTAGCCGGCGGCCAGGAACGCGGACAGTTCCGCGTCGGGCACCGCGCCCCGGTTGTCGAGCACGGCCAGGGTGAAGCACCGCAACGCCTCCAGCCGCTCGTCGGGCAGCGTCGCGCCCACGCGCAGCGCGTCGATCAGCTCCGGGGCGGCGCCGCGCCGGACGAGGGTGGCGGTGTGCATGGCCACGCAGAGGTGGCACTCGTTGCGGCCGGCGACCGTGAGCACCACGACCTCCCGCTGGATCGGGTCCAGCCCGCACCTGTCGAAGCTGGCGTTCGCGGTCAGGAAGCCGGTGAGCAGTTCGGGGGACTCGGCCATCAGACCGACCGCGCCAGGCAGGTAACCGATCCGGCGGTGCACCCCGTCCATGGTCGCCCCGGGCGGCCTCCGGTGCGGAGTCGATGGTGTGGGTGGTGAAGACGTGCGTGGACATGGCGGCACCCCTTGCCGTAAGTTAGTCAACGTGGTTGACCAAACCGTAAACCAGGTTGTCGAAATTGCCAACACCTGAACCGCAGCGACCCGGCTTCGTGCTGCCGCTGCTGCTCCTCGCCGGTTTCCGGGCGCTCATCGACGACCTGCACGCCGAGCTGGCCCGGCAGGGCCATCCGGAGTTGCGGCCATTGCACGGCTTCGTGCTCCAGGCCGTCGGCACCGCCGGCACCACCGCCTCCGAGCTGGGCAACCGGCTGGGCGTCTCCAAGCAGGCCGCCGGCAAGACCGTGGACCGCCTGGTCGCCCTCGGCTACCTGGAACGCGCCGACGACCCCCGCGACGCCCGGCGCAAGCTGGTCCGGCTGACCCCGTACGGGCTCGACGGGCTGCACCGGTCGACGGTCGTCTTCGACGAGCTGCGGCAGCGCTGGACGGAGACGCTCGGCGCGGATCGGGTCGCCGCCATCGAGGACGACCTGCGCAGCGTCACCCCCGCCAACTGGTTCCGGCTCGACATCCCGGGGTGGTTCACCGGCTGACCGGGAGCACCTCCAGGAACGCCCGCCAGGCCACCGGGCCGAAGGTCAGCACCGCGCCGTCGCGGTCCTTGCTGTCCCGGACCGCGACCAGGCCGGGCAGGTTGTCGGCCACCTCGACGCAGTTGCCGCCGTTGGTGCTGCTCCGGGTGCTGGTGCGCCACCGGGCGTCGGTCAGCTCCGCCATGACTCCGCCACCTCCGTCAACAACTCGATCGACTGCCGGGGCGGCAACGCCTCGCCCTGGATCGCCTCCCAGGAGGCCCGGATCGCCAGCACGTCCTCGGTGTGGTCGATCACCTGCCCCTTGAGCTGATCGTCCAGATAGGCCACATCCTCCCCACCCGGAAGGGTAGCCAGCACGAAGGCCCCGGCGACACCCGGATACGCGCCGACCGAGGCGGGCACCACGTGCAGCCGTACCCGGGCGTGCTCGGTGGCCAGCTTGACCAGCCGCCACAGTTGCTCGCGCATCACCACCGGCCCACCGACCGGGCGGCGCAGCACGTGTTCGTCGAGCACGGTGACCAGTTGCGGCGGTCGCTCGCCGGCGAGCACCGCCTGCCGGGCCAGTCGCGCCTCCACTCGCCGCTCCACCTCCGCGTCGTCGTAGAGGCCGACGCTGCGGAACAGCGCGCGGGCGTACGCCGAGGTTTGCAGCAGCCCCGGCACCACCGTGTGCTCGAACGACCGCAGCACGGTGGCCTGCCGCTCGTTGGCCTCCCACTCCCGCATCCACTGCGGCGAGCCGAGCCGGGCCAGCATCCGGACGAACGCGCCGCCGGTGTCGAGCGCGTCGTCCGCCCGCTGCCAGAAGTCGGGCGGCGGCTTGCGCGCCTCGGTCTCCACCATGGCCACCGTGGACGGCGAATAGTTGATCGCCCGAGCCAGGTCCTCCTGCGTCACCCTGCGCGCCGCCCGCATGTGCCGCAGCTCCTCGATCAGTACCCGCGACCGCTCGTCCACCCGCACCACTCCTCACCAGGACGCCCGCGTTCTCACCGCCCTCACCAGCGGCCACGTCAGGCACACAGGGCGATCGATTGCCTTCCGAGCGTAGTCGGCGTTTGCCCAGACTGTCCCCATCGGAACCGCCCGGATCCGACCCGAAAGGACGGGCGCAACCGAAGCGGGGCCGTCCGGCACGTCGGCGACGGACGGCCCCGCCTCCAGAGGGGTGGGCAGATGACCGCGCGGTTCCACGTACCGCTCCGGCCGCTCTGGCTGTGTCGGGTCTGCGCCGCACCGTGGCCCTGCGCCACCGCCCGGCTCGCTCTTCTCGCCGAGTACCGGGACAGCCACGTGGCCCTGTCGATCTACCTGGCCGGGATGCTGTACGACGCCGTCGACGACCTGTACCGCCTCAATCCGCACGACGCACCGAAGCCGGCCGCGCTGCACGACCGCTTCCTCGGCTGGGCCGCGCCTCGCGCACCCCGCCCGCAACCCACCGACTGACCGCCCGGCCACCCGGTCCGCCCGGCCACCCGGTCCGTCGGGCCGCCCGGCCGTCGGGCCGCCCGGCCATCGGCGACGACCTGTCAGGTCCCGATTGGTCGTACGCTCGCACCTCATGACGATCGTCCCCGCCGACCGGCCTTGCTCCGACGACGAGCCCGCGGTGGTCGAGGAACTGGGCGCGGCGGTCACCGCCGAAGAACTGGGCGCGGCGGTCACCTCCCCGGAGTCAGTGGCGGAGGCGGAGCGAATCCAGCAGGAGTTGCGGCAGCGCCTCGACCTGGATGACTGCCTGGACGTCGCGCCGAGGCTGGTCGCCGGCGTGGACGTGTCGTACCACAAGGACTCGTCGCGAATCGTCGCCGCCGCCGTGGTCATCGACCTGGCCACCGGTGCCGAGGTGGAGTCGGCCGTGGTACCCGGTCAGGTGAGCTTCCCGTACGTGCCGGGGCTGCTGGCCTTCCGGGAGGTGCCGATCCTGTTGACCGCGCTGGGCCGGCTCGACCATCAGCCCGACGTGGTGGTCTGCGACGGGTACGGCGTCGCCCATCCCCGGCGGTTCGGGCTCGCCTGCCACCTGGGCGTGCTGACCGGGCTGCCCACCTTCGGGGTGGCGAAGACGCCCTTCGTCGGTGCGTACGACGAGCCGGGCACCCGGCGGGGCGACTGGTCGCCGCTGCGCGAGGGCGACGAGGTGCTGGGTCGGGTGCTGCGTACCCAGACCGACGTCAAGCCGGTGTTCGTCTCCGTCGGCCACCGCACCAGCCTCGACCTAGCAACCAGGATCACGCTCGACCTCAGCCGCCACTACCGCCTGCCCGAGGTGATCCGCCGAGCCGACTTCCTCTCCCGCGAAGCCCTCCGCTGACCGCGGCATTCCTATGTCGAGTAATTCTTGGACACTTTCCGTTAGCGAATAACAGGAAATGTCCAAGATCTCGACGCACCTGGGGGAAATCTCACCAGTGGTGGACCGGGACGGCGGGGGACGACAGCATTGCGGCATGTCGGATGCGTACGTCGTGGGCCAGCCGGACGGGCTGTCGCCGCTACAGGTCGAGTTGCGCGACGCCATCGCCCGTGAGTTGCACGCACAGCTCGCACTGCGGTCCGAGCGCATCGAGCTGTCCGACGTACCGGAGGTCGCCTACCAGGTCACCCTGCGAGTGAACGAAACGCTGCGGCGGCACCGGCCGGTGTAGGCGTCTTGCGGGTCAGAGGCCGCCGTAGGAGTGCAGGCCCTCGAAGAAGATGTTCACGCCGAAGAGGTTCATCAGCACGGTCAGGAAGCCGAGGATGGCCAGCCAGGTGGCGGTGCTCCGGCGCACGCTCGGCGTGGCGCGGGCGTGCAGGTAGCCGGCGTACACCACCCAGGAGATGAACGCCCAGGTCTCCTTCGGGTCCCAGCCCCACGGGCGGCCCCAGGCCGCCTCGGCCCAGATCGCCCCGGCGATCACCGCGAAGGTGAAGATCGGGAACGAGAAGGCGTGCAGCACGAAGGTGAGCCGCTCCAGCCCGGCCGCCGCCGGCAGCCGCTTCGCCAGGGTGTACGGGAAGCTGCGCCGGCCGTCCTCGTAGCCGGCCCGCATCAGGTACGCCGCCGCCGGCACCACGCCCAGCAGGAACAGCCCCGACGCGAAGACGATCGTCGACACGTGCACGATGAACCAGTACGAGTTGAGCGCCGGCACCAGCGGCACGATCGGCGTGTAGAGCACCAGTTCGGCGGTGGCCACCAGCAGCACCATCACCAGCGTCAGGAACAGCCCGAGGCGGCGCAGGAACGGCCACTTCACCAGCACGGTCAGCCAGGCGGCGACCCCGATGAACGAGACCGTGAGCACGAACTCGTACATGTTGCCCCACGGCATCCGGTCGGCCGCGAGGCCGCGGGTGACCAGGGCCGCCAGGTGCAGCGCGGCGGCCACGGCGGTCAGCCCGACCGCGATCCGGCCGCCCAGCTCCGCCCGCCGCGCGGTGCGCTCGGCCCGACTCGGCGCCGCCGGACTCACCACAGCAGCACCGACCGACGGCGACCCGTCGGCGAGATCATCGGCGCTCCGGCCGTCCGCAGCGACGCCGTCCTCACCCGGGCCGACCACGGCCGGGCCGTCCGCGACGGTCGGGCCCGCGCCCACCCCCGCGCCGACCAGCTCGCGGGCCGGTGCCGCGACCGCCCTGGCGCGCGAGTTGCCCAGGGCGTACTCGACGGCATGACTGATCATCGCCAGCAGGTAAACCAGCGTGGCGATCGACACCAACTGATCGGAGAGTGCGGACATCACTCGGCTCCTTCCCGCGCCCGGGCCGGCGCGCCCGGGTCGGTGCCGGCGTCACCGGATCGTCCACCGATCGCGGTGACCAGTTGGGCGAACTCGGCGGCGAACCCGGGATGCTCGGTACGCGGCAGACCAGCCACCTCGACCAAACTACTACCGCCCGTCGGAGATCCACCGTCGGGGTCACCCGGAGCGGCCGGCAGCAGCCGGACGAACACCCGCCGACGCCTGACGAACAGCGAACCCATCAGCCCCAGCACCAGCCCGATCGAGCTGACCAGCAGCAGTGTCATGCCCGGGTCGTGGCGTACGGAAAGCGTGATGAACGGGCGGGTACCCAGGAACTCGACAGTCGTGCCGTCGTCCAGCGTCCAACTCTCACCAATCCGCAGCTCCCTGGCTCCGATCTCGGTGAGCCGACCGTTGCGCACCTGCCGCTGGTCGAGCTGGTAGACCGAACCGGGGATGCCGCCGTCCAGCCCCAGGTTGCCCCGGTAGGCGATCAGACCGAGCAACGGGTTCCGCTCGGTCGGATACTCGGAGCGGTCACCCGGAGGATCCTGCGGGGCGGTCGGCAGGTACAGGCCGTCGAAGGCCATCTGAAGGTCTGGATTCCGCTCGCCGGTCTCCGGATCGACGTTGGCGTCTGGGAAAGCGGCCAACCCTTCGCTGGTCAGCCCGATGTCACCGGTGCTGAGGAACGGCACGGCACTGGTCTGGCTCCGGCCGAACCGGTCGGTGTAGCGGATCACCGGGGCGTACCCGTGCCCGAGCAGGTAGACGTTCGCGCCGTCGAGACGCAGCGGCGAGTTGACCGAGAACTCCTCCGCGCGTGGCGCACCCCCGTCCTCGTCGACGGTCACCTTCGCGTTGTAGAACGCGGGCTGACCGGTTTCCAGGAAGCGGGCGTCGAACTCGTCGAGCTGCATGCAGAACCGGGGCAGGTTGTCACCGACGCGCGGGCCGAGCTTCGCTTCGGCGTACTGCTGGCGGGTGTTGCAGAAGACCTGGTCCGCTCCGGCGACCAGCAGCCGGTTGCCGTGCCAGCCGTACCAGGAACCGAGCGCCACACCGACCAGCACCAGCACCATCGAGCTGTGGAAGATCAGGTTGCCGGTCTCCTTGAGGTAGCCCTTTTCGGCGGAGACCTCGTCGCCGCGTACCGTCACCCGCCACCGCCGTCGCCGCAGCGTCTCCGCGACCGCCGCCGCGCCGCCCTCGGGCGCGGGCACCACCGCGTGCTGCGGCAGCCGCTCCAAGCGTTTCGGTACGGCCGGCGGACGGGCCCGCAGCGCCCGGACATGGTCCCGCAGCCGGGGCGTGATGCACCCGATCAGCGAGGTGAACAGCAGCAGGTAGATCGCGGAGAACCAGACCGAGCTGAACGCCTCGAACGCGCCCACCCGGTCGAGCAGCGGGGCCAGGTCGGGGTTGGCGGTGTAGAAGTCGCGTACGTCCTCCGGGTTGACCCCACGCTGCGGCAGCACCGAGCCGGGGATCGCCGCGATGGCGAGCAGGAAGAGCAGCACCAGCGCGGTACGCATGCTGGTCAGCTGCCGCCACGAGTTGCGCAGCAGGGCGAGCAGCGGGTTGGGGCGGCGCCGGGGCGCCTCGGCCGGGGTGGCGGGCCGGTCGTCCACGGCGGTCATCAGATGCCCACCTCGAAGTTGCCCACCCCGACGGTGGTCTGCAACCAGATCACCACGTTGGTCCAGCCGCCGGTGACCAGCGCCAGCCCGATCAGGATCAGCAGCGCCCCGCCGATCCGGGTGACCCAGCGGCTGTGCCGGCGTACCGTCCGGAAGACCCCCAGCAGGCGGTTGAAGCCCAGCCCGAAGACGACGAACGGCAGGCCCAGCCCGAGGCAGTACGCCACGGCCAGCACCACCGCCCGGTCCGTCTGCCCGCTGGTGGTGGCCATGCCGAGCACCGCGGCCAGCGTGGGCCCGGTGCACGGCACCCAGCTCAGCGCGAACACCGCACCGAGCACCGGCGCGCCGAGCAGCCCGGCGGCGGGTAGCCGGTTGATCCGGAACTCCCGCTGGAACCCGGGCAGCGCACCGAGGTAGCCCAGACCGAGCACGACGATGAGCCCACCGACGATGATCTCCAGTGTCCGCTCGTGGTCGAAGAAGACCCGGCCGACCCCGCTGAACAGGACCGCGGTGGCGGTGAACACGACGGTGAAGCCGGCGATGAACAGCAGCGTCCCGGCCAGCACCCGACCCTTCACCGCCGGGACGACCCGGCTGCGCTCCCGTACGGCCGTGCCGACGCCACCGCCACCGCCACCTGGTGACTCTGCGGGCGTCGGCTCCTGCCGGCCTTCGAGGTCCGCGCCGGCCAGGCCGGTGACGTACGAGAGGTAGCCGGGCATCAGCGGCAGCACGCACGGCGACAGGAAGCTGACCAGACCGGCCAGCGCCGCCGCGCCCAACGCCAGCAGCAACGGGCCGGACTCGGCGAGCTGACCGAACGTCCCGCCCATCAGCGCTGACCGGCCGGCGCGGGTGTCTCGGCGGCGATCCGCTCGACGATGGGTTGCAGCCCGTCCTGTCGGACCGCCGCCCGGATCACCGTGGCGATGCGGCCCTCCCGGTCCAGCACGACGGTGGCCGGGATGGTGTTCGGCGGGATGTCCATGTCGAGGGCGAGCCGGCTGCCCGGGTCGAAGATGCTCGGGTAGCTGACCCGGCCCTCCTCGAAGGCGATGGCCTTGTCCCGGCTGTCCTGCACGTTGATGCCGAGGAAGGTCACCCCGGAGTCCTTCGTCGCCTGGTAGGTGTTCTCCAGGTCGTCGGCCTCGGCCCGGCACGGCGCGCACCAGGAGCCCCAGAAGTTGACCACGACGACATTGCCCCGCTGGTCGGCCACGTCGTAGGAACCGCCGGCCAGCAGCTCACCGGCGATCTGCGGGGCGGCGGAACGCTGCTCGGGGGCGCACTCGACGATGCCGCCGGCGCTGTCGCAGGCGGACTCCCTACCGTCGGCCGTGCAGCCGGTCAGGACCACCGCGGCGGTCGCGGTGGCGAGCAGGCCAGCGGCCAGCCTCCCGGCACCCATCTCAAGCCCCCTTGGCCGTCCGCGCGGTCGGCGACATCGCCACCAGGTGCGCGGCCGGCTCGGAGTAGCCGATTCCGACGATCTTGGCGCCGTCGAAGTGGAAGGTGGTGAGCGAGGCCAGTCCACACTGCCGGCGACGTGGGTCGTGCCACAGCCGCTTGCGTTCCACGTAGCGGCGCAGCGTCCAGATCGGCAGCTGGTGGGAGACCAGGACGGCCTCCCGGCCCTCGGCGGCGATCCGGGCGGCGTGCAGCGCGGCGAACATCCGCTCGGCGATCGCCCGGTACGCCTCGCCCCAGGACGGGGTGACCGGGTCACGCAGCACCCACCAGTTGCGCGGGTCGCGGAACGAGCCGTCGCCCGGAGAGACCTTCTTGCCCTCGAACCAGTTGGCGCTCTCGATCAGCCGCTCGTCCACCCCGACCGGCAGCCGGAACTGGGCGGCGATCGGCTCGGCGGTCTGTTGGGCGCGTTCCAGCGGGCTGGCCGCCACGTGCACGACCTCGCGTTCGGCGAGCCCCTGCGCGGCGGCCTTGGCCATCTGGACGCCCAGTTCGCTGAGGCGGAAACCGGGCAGGCGGCCGTAGAGGATGCCGTCCGGGTTGTACACCTCGCCGTGCCGGAGCACGTGGACCACCGTCTTGCCCATTACTACCCCCCGTGACCTGCCGCCGCCGCCGCGTTGGCCGCCGTCGGCAGCGCGGCGGCGATCTGTTCCAGGGCGGCATCGTCGATCGCCGCCGAGACGAACCAGGACTCGAACGCGCTCGGCGGCAGGTAGACGCCGGCGGCGAGCATCGCGTGGAAGAACGCCTTGAACGCCGGCACCTGCTGGGTACGGGCGCTGTCGTAGTCGACCACGTCGGCGTCGGTGAAGAAGATCGAGAACATGTTGCCGGCGTACGACAGACGGTGTGGAACCCCGGCGGCGGTCAACGCGTCGGTGGCGAGGCGGCCCACCGTGGCGGCCGTGTCGTCCAGCCGGCGGTAGAGCGCGTCGTCGGCGAGCCGCAGCGTGGTCAGCCCGGCCGCGCAGGCGAGCGGGTTCCCGGAGAGGGTGCCGGCCTGGTAGACGGGACCGGCCGGCGCCAGTCGCGACATGATCTCCGCGCGCCCGCCGAACGCCGCGGCGGGCAGCCCACCGCCCATGACCTTGCCGTACGTCCACAGGTCCGCCTCGACCGGGTCGAGTCCGTGCCAGCCGGCACGGGAGACCCGGAACCCGGTCATCACCTCGTCGACGATCAGCAGGGCACCGTGCGCGTGCGCGATCCGGGCCAGCTGTGCGTTGAACCCGTCGCGGGGCGCGACCACACCCATGTTGCCCGGTGCGGCCTCGGTGATCACCGCGGCGATGTGCTGACCCTCGGCGGCGAAGGCCGCCTCGACGGCGGTCACGTCGTTGTAGGGCAACACGATCGTCTCGCTGGCCGCCGCGCCGGTGACCCCCGGCGAATCGGGCAGGCCCAGGGTGGCCACGCCGGAGCCGGCGGCGGCCAGCAGCGCGTCGACGTGCCCGTGGTAGCAGCCGGCGAACTTGATGATCTTCGAGCGGCCGGTGTGACCCCGGGCCAGGCGGATCGCCGACATGGTCGCCTCGGTACCCGAGTTGACCAGCCGGACCTGCTCGACCGGGGTACGCGCGACGATCTCGTCGGCCAGCTCGACCTCGCCGGGGGTGGGCGTACCGAAACTGGTGCCGTTGGCGGCGGCGGCCTGCACGGCAGCGACCACCTCGGGGTGGGCGTGGCCCAGGATCAGCGGACCCCAGGAGCAGACCAGGTCGACGTAGCGGCGACCGTCCGCGTCATGGAGCCACGGGCCCTCACCTCGGACCATGAAGCGTGGGGTGCCGCCGACCGCCCGGAAGGCGCGCACAGGGGAGTTCACCCCGCCCGGCACGATGGCGCAGGCGCGGTCGAACAGGGCCGCTGAGGCCGGCGCGTCGACCGGGTAGCGGTCGGAGCCGGCGGTAAACACCTCGGTCACGATGCCGCCATTGTGTCAGCGCCCGGCTGCGGATCGGCAGCCACCCCGGCTTGGGGTTACCGGGCTCACCCCCGGCACGCTGCGCCGGGACGGCACGCCTCGACAGGCCGGGCGACGGAGATCGCGATAGGCTGACCCGGTGGATCGTGCCGAACTGTCCATCACCGTACACCGAACGGGCGACGAAGCCGTGCTCCGCCTTGCCGGTGAGATCGACATGCAAACGGCCGCCCAGCTGTCGACCGTCGTCAACGAGGTTCTCACCGAGCCCCCGCCCCGGATCGTCCTGGATCTCGGGGGCGTGACGTTCTGCGATTCGCAGGGTCTGGGCACCCTGGTCGTCCTCAGCCGCAAGGCCAGCCACGCCCAAGCCCTGCTCGTGCTGACGAACGTCGGCGAGTTCCTGCTCCGCGTCCTGGACATCACCGGCCTACGCAGCGCCCTGATGATCCGCAACGACACCCCCACCCCCTGATCCACCCCCTCACCCCCACTGACGCGCGTTGATCACGAGGTTAGCAGCGATTTCGATCTTCAAATCGCCGCTAACCTCATGATCAACGGGGAGGGCTCGGGGGTGGGCGGGTTAGTCGGGGGTGGTGCCCCAGCGGGCTTGTTCCAGGAGGGTTACGGCGCGGGAGCGGGACTCCGGGGCATCGGTGTCGCGGAGCAGGGTGGTGGCCTCGTCGACGGCGTTGGTGAGCAACCGCCACTGGGCGTCGCGCTCGCGGACCATCTCGGACTGCGCGGCCAGTTGGCGGGTCTTGGTCCACAGCTCGACGAAGACGGAGACCTTGGCCCGCAGCACCCACGGGTCGAACGGCTTGGTGAGGTAGTCCACCGCACCGGCCGCGTAGCCGCGCAGGGCCAGTTGGGCGTCCCGGTCGGCAGCGGTCAGGAAGATGATCGGGACGTGCCGGGTACGCTCCCGCCGCTTGATGTGGCTGGCCGTCTCGAACCCGTCCATGTCCGGCATCTGGGCGTCCAGCAGGATCACCGCGAAGTCGTCCACGAGCAACTGCTTCAGCGCCGCCTCACCGCTCTCCACGGCGACCGACTGCACCGGCAGCCCCTGGAGGATCGCCTCCAGGGCCATCAGGTTCTCCCGGCGATCATCGACCAGCAGCGCCTTCGCCACCTGAGTCACGAACCCTCCTCGGTACGGCTGCCACTGATCCAGGTGCCCATCAGCTCGATCAGCTGGTCCAGGTCGACCGGCTTGGTGATGTAGTCGCTGGCCCCGGCCGCGATCGCCGACTCCCGGTCGCCCGGCATGGCCTTCGCGGTCAGGAACACGATCGGCAGGTCCGCGAACCGATGGTTACGCCTGATCTGCCGGGTTGTCTCGTATCCGTCCTGATCGGGCATCATCGCATCCATCAGGACGATATCGACCTCCGGGTGTTCGGCCAACAGGCGAACCCCGTCGGCGCCGTTGTCGGCGTACAGCACGGTCATGCCGTGCAGTTCGAGCGCGCTGGTCAACGCGAAGACGTTACGCACGTCGTCGTCGACGATCAGCACGGTCGCACCGTCCAGCTGACGGGTCTTCGGTGCCTCGGGTGCCTCCGACAGCAGCTCCATCGGCGGCATCAGCAGCGAGGACGGCAGCCCCGCCCGCTGCGGTGACGGTGGGGCGGGTGCCACCACCGCGTCCGGCGCCAGTACGTCGGGCAGGTAGAGCGTGAACGTCGATCCCTGACCGGGTGCCGAGGCGACCGTGATGGTGCCACCGATCAACCGGGCCAGATCGCGGCTGATCGACAGGCCCAGCCCGGTACCGCCGTACCGGCGACTGGTGGTGCCGTCCGCCTGCTGGAACGCCTCGAAGATCAGCGACAACTTGTCGTCGGAGATCCCGATCCCGGTGTCGATCACCGTGAAGGCGATCACCTGCCGGGCGTTCGTCAGCGCCGGCACGTCGAACACCGCGTGCTCCGGCGCCCGGGAGATACGCAGGGTCACCGCACCGTTGTCGGTGAACTTCACCGCGTTCGACAGCAGGTTACGCAGCACCTGCTGGAGCCGCTGCGCGTCGGTCACCACGGCCGGCGGCAGGTCCTTGCCGATGCGTACCTGGAAGTCCAGGCCCTTCTCCTCGGCCTGCGGGGCGAACGCCTGCTCCACGTAGGTGCAGATCTCGGTGAACCGGACCTCGGTCGGCTCGACGTCCATCCGCCCGGCCTCGATCTTGGAAAGGTCCAGGATGTCGTCGATCAGGCGGAGCAGGTCCGACCCGGAGCCGTGGATCGTGCGGGCGAACTCGATCTGCTTCGGCGTGAGGTTCCGCTCCGAGTTCTCCATGAGCAGCCGGGCCAGCAGCAGCAGCGAGTTCAACGGCGTACGCAGCTCGTGGCTCATGTTCGCCAGGAACTCCGACTTGTACGCCGAGGCCCGGGTGAGCTGCTGCGCCTTGTCCTCCAGGCCCAGCCGGGCCAGTTCGATCTCCCGGTTCTGGGTCTCGATGTTCGCCTTCTGCTCCGACAGCAGCTTGGCCTTGTCCTCCAGCTCGGCGTTGGTCCGCTGCAACTCCGCCGACTGCTCCTGCAACTCGTGTGCCAGCCGCTGCGACTGGGCGAGCAACTCCTCCGTACGCCGGTTCGCCTGGATGGTGTTGACCGCGATGCCGATGGTGGAGACCAGCCGCTCCAGGAACGACAGGTGCAGCTCGGAGAAGGGCGTGACGGTGGCGAACTCGATCACGCCGAGCAGCTCGCCCTCGAACAGGACCGGCAGGATGACCAGGTCCGCCGGTGGGGTGTCCGCCAGCCCGGACCGCAGCGTGATCCGACCGTCCGGTACGGCGCCGACCCGGATGGTGCGCCGGGACAGCGCGGCCTGGCCGACCAGCCCCTCGCCCGGTCCGAAGGTCACGTCGTGCCCCCGGGACACATAGCCGTACGAGGCGGTCAACCGCAGCCGCATCACGCCCTCGGAGTTGTCCACCAGGAAGAACGCGCCAAGCTGCGCGTCGACGAGCGGTGTGACCTCCTGCATGATCATTCGGCAGACCTCGCCGAGATCCCGCTGCCCCTGGAGCAGCCCGCCGATGCGGGCCAGGTTGGAGTCGAGCCACCCCTGCTCGGCGTTCTTGTGGGTCGTCTCCCGCAGGGTGACGATCATCTGGTTGATGTTGTCCTTCAGCTCGGCGACCTCACCCTGGGCCTTCACCGCGATCCGTTGGGTGAGGTCACCCCGGGTCACCGAGGTCGAGACCCGGGCGATCGCCCGCAGCTGGGTGGTGAGCGTCGAGGCGAGCTGGTTGACGTTCTCGGTGAGGTCACGCCAGGTGCCGGAGACCCCCTTGACCTGCGCCTGACCGCCGAGCTTGCCCTCGGTACCCACCTCGCGGGCCACCCGGGTCACCTCGTCGGCGAACGACGACAACTGGTCCACCATCGTGTTGACGGTGTTCTTCAGCTCCAGGATCTCGCCCTGCGCGTCGACCGTGATCTTCTGCGACAGGTCACCGTTGGCCACCGCGGTGGTGACCGAGGCGATGTTCCGCACCTGGCTGGTCAGGTTCGACGCCATCGAGTTCACGTTGTCGGTCAGATCGCGCCAGGTGCCGGCGACGCCGCGTACCTGGGCCTGACCGCCCAGCTTGCCCTCGGTGCCCACCTCCCGGGCCACCCGGGTCACCTCGTCGGCGAACGACGACAGCTGATCCACCATCGTGTTCACCGTCGACTTCAACTCCAGGATCTCGCCCCGGGCATCCACCGTGATCTTCTGGCTCAGGTCGCCCTTGGCCACCGCCGTGGAGACCTGGGCGATGTTGCGCACCTGGGCGGTCAGGTTCGACGCCATCGAGTTGACGTTGTCGGTCAGATCCCGCCACGTACCGCTGACGCCCTTGACCTGCGCCTGACCGCCGAGATTGCCCTCGGTGCCCACCTCCCGGGCCACCCGGGTCACCTCGTCGGCGAACGACGACAGCTGATCCACCATCGTGTTCACCGTCGACTTCAACTCCAGGATCTCGCCCCGGGCATCCACCGTGATCTTCTGCGACAGGTCACCGCGCGCCACCGCCGTGGTCACCGAGGCGATGTTGCGCACCTGGCTGGTCAGGTTCGACGCCATCGAGTTCACGTTGTCGGTCAGATCCCGCCACGTACCGCTGACGCCCTTGACCTGCGCCTGACCGCCCAGCTTGCCCTCGGTGCCCACCTCCCGGGCCACCCGGGTCACCTCGTCGGCGAACGACGACAACTGGTCCACCATCGTGTTGACGGTGTTCTTCAGCTCCAGGATCTCGCCCCGGGCGTCGACAGTGATCTTCTGGCTCAGGTCACCCTTGGCGACGGCGGTGGAGACCTGGGAGATGTTGCGGACCTGGCTGGTCAGGTTGCCGGCGAGCTGGTTGACGTTCTCGGTGAGGTCACGCCAGGTGCCGGAGACGCCGCGTACCTGCGCCTGACCGCCGAGCTTGCCCTCGGTGCCCACCTCCCGGGCCACCCGGGTCACCTCGTCGGCGAACGACGACAACTGGTCCACCATCGTGTTGACCGTGTCCTTGAGTTCCAGGATCTCGCCCTGCGCGGCCACGGTGATCTTCTGCGACAGGTCACCCCGGGCGACCGCCGTGGAGACCTGGGCGATGTTGCGCACCTGGGCGGTCAGGTTCGACGCCATCGAGTTGACGCTGTCGGTCAGGTCCTTCCAGGTGCCCGCGACGCCCGGCACCTCCGCCTGACCGCCGAGCTTGCCCTCGGTGCCCACCTCCCGGGCCACCCGCGTCACCTGCTCGGCGAAGAGGCGCAGCGTGTCGGTCAGCGAGTTCATCGTGTCGGCCAGCTCGGCGACCTCGCCGCGAGCACTGACGGTGATCTTCTGGGAGAGGTCACCCTTGGCCACCGCGGTCGCCACCTGGGAGATCGACCGCACCTGGCCGGTCAGGTTCGACGCCATGGTGTTCACCGAGTCGGTGAGGTCCTTCCAGGTGCCGGCGACGCCACGGACGTCGGCCTGGCCGCCCAGCTTGCCCTCGGTACCCACCTCCCGGGCCACCCGGGTCACCTCGTTGGAGAACGACGAGAGCTGGTCGACCATGGTGTTGACCGTGCGGCCGATGCGCAGGTACTCACCACGCAGCGGGCGACCGTCGATCTCCAGCGCCATGTGCTGGGTGAGGTCACCGTCGGCGACCGCCACGATGACCCGGGCGATCTCGGTGGTGGGCCGGCCCAGGTCGTCGATCAGCGAGTTGACCGCCCGCTGCCCCTCCGCCCAGGAGCCGTCCAGCCCCTCCTCGTCCAGGCGCTCGGTCAGCCGGCCGTCGCGGCCCACGACCCGACTGATCCGGCGCAGGTCCAGGTGCTGCCGCTCCTGGAGCGACACCACGTCGTTGAAGGCGTCCGCCACCTCACCGGCCGCGCCCGAGCGCCGGGGCAACCGCACCTTGAGGTCACCGCCCCGGACCCGCCGTAGCGCCTCCGCCAGCTCGGTGAGGACCGCCTCGTGGTCGGCGGCGGAGATCTCCGCGGTCACCGACTGTTTAGCCGTGGTCATCATTCCTCGCTCACCTCGGGGTCCACCGGCTCCCACCGGCCACCCCATCATTGTCCCCGTGACCTCGAAAACGCCACGGCACGGCGCCGTCCGGCGGCAAAGAGCCGGTGGTGATCAGCTTGGCAGCGGCGGAGTGTCGGTGGAGGATACGAGGGTGTCAGCGGAGGCGGGGCCCGCGACGAGGACGGGCCCAGACGAGCACGTGCGGCGCGTCCGGCTTCCCGCCGACCGCCGTACCCCGGCCGCCGCCCGCGCGGTCGTCCGGTCCGTGCTCGCGGAGGCGGACCTGGACGAACTGCTCAACGAGGCACTTCTGTTGACCACGGAGCTGTCCACGAACGCGGTCGAGCACGCCCGCACGGAACTGGACATCGAGGTCACCGCCGACCAGGCGGGGCTGACCGTGACGGTCTCCGACTTCGCCGCCGGCCCGGTCGACGAGCTGACCGTCGGGGTACGCAACCTGGCCACCGACATCGCCGAGGTCGCCGAGCGGGGGCGCGGACTGCTGCTGGTCGACCACTTCGCCAGCCGCTGGGGCACCACCTATCTGCGCACCGGCAAGGGTGTGTGGTTCCGGCTGGACCGAGCCGATCGCAAGGGGAAGGGGCCGACCACCCCCGCACCACCGGCGAGCGCCACCCAACCGGACGGCACCGGACAGACCGCCGTACCCAGCGCCGGCGCGATGAACGCGCTGATGCAGACCACCCCCGACCCGTACGCCGAGGATCCGCTGCCGGACTTCGCCGCCGGCCTGCTGACCCGGGTGGCGGAGATGGTCGGCGCCGCCGGTGGAGTGGTGCGGCTGGACCGCGGCGACGGCCAGGGTGCTCAGGTCCTCGCCCGCTACGGCCGTCAGCCCCGGGCCGGCAACGACCTGCTCCGGGTGCCGTTGGCCGTGCACCGCCCGTACGCCGGTGAGCTGGAACTGGACGCCGCGCCCACCGCGTACGCCCAGCCGCTGGCGGTGCTGACCGCCGAGCGGCTCTCGCTGCACCTGGAGAACGACCGGCTGCGCCGGGCGGACGTACGCCGGCAGGCCTGGCTGACCTTCCTCGCCGAGGCCAGCGAGCTGCTCGCCCAGTCGCTGGACGTGGAACTGACCATGGCGCTCATCCCGCAGCTGGTGGTGCCCCGGCTCGGCCAGTGGTGCGCGGTGCACACCACCGACGAGTGGGGCCGGCTCCGGCTCGCGGCGGCCAGCCACGCCGACGAGTCGATGCTGCCGCAGTTGCACGCCATGCTCCGCGAGGCCGGCCCGGATTCCGTCCTGGCCCGGCTGCGTGAGGCCAGCCGCAACGGCACCCGCACCCCGCTCGGCGCGCCGATGGAGGGCTTCGCCGTACCGTTGATCGCCCGTGGGCAGCGCCTCGGCACGCTGGCGGTCGGACGCCACCAGCGGCACCGGCAGGACCCGGACGAGATCGCCGTGCTGGAGGACGTGGCCCGGCGGGCCGCGCTCGCCATCGAGAACGCCCGTATCCACGCCGAGCGCCGCCGGGTCGCCCAGACCCTGCAACAGTCGTTGCTGCCGCCGGTCCTGCCGGTGGTCGAGGGCATCGGCTTCGCCGCCGAGTACGTGCCGACCGGCGGGGACGTCGACGTCGGTGGCGACTTCTACGACGTGGTGCCGCTGCCGGACGGGCGCTGGCTGGTGGTGATCGGCGATGTCTCCGGCAAGGGCGTGCAGGCGGCGGCGGTCACCGGGCTGGTACGGGACGTGATCCGGGTGCTGGCCGGCGACGGCAAGCCGCTGCCCGAGGTGCTGGCCCGGCTCAACGAGACGCTCGTCGAGCGGGGTGCCGGCCGCTACTGCACGCTGGCGTTGGCGGCGGTCGGGCCGGGCGAGGGCGACCGGCTCGACGTCGGGCTGCACCTCGCCGGCCACGACCGGCCGGTGCTGCTGCGGTCCAGCGGCGGTCCGGCCGCCTTCGTCGGCACCGGTGGCACCGCCCTCGGGCTGCTCGACGCGATCGCCTCGCCCACCGCGCAGCTCAGTCTCGAGCCGGGCGACTGCCTGGTCTTCTACACCGACGGAGTGACCGAGCGTCGCCGGGGCCGGGAACTGTTCGGCACCGGGCGGCTGCGCGACGCCGCCGCGCCGCTGGCCGGCTACTCGGCGGACGTGGTGGCGGCCCGGCTGCGCGCCACCGCGATCAACTTCTCCGTCGAGGAACCCCGCGACGACATCGCCATCCTCGTCCTGCGCAACGACGCGCTGCCCGACCGGTGAATCGGCCTAGAGGCCGCCAGGGAGGCGGCCGGGGGCGAGGCGGTGGGTGGGGTCGAGGTGCTGCTTGACGGCGCGCAGCTGGGCCAGGTCGGCGCGCTCGCCCCACAGGTCGACGGTGCGGCGGACGGCCGGCGGGGCGGCGAGCACCACGCACCGGCCCTGCCGGGCGAGCAGCACGCCACGCACCGCGGCCAGGATCGACGCGACCCGGCTCGGTGCCATCGCCCCGGGCAGGGCGGCGTGCACCACGCCGAGCCCGGCCGAGCCGCGTACCGGCACCGGGCCGCCGGCGGCGTCACGCAGGGCGTAGACGGCGGCGTGCAGGTCGGTCATCGGCACCTCCAGTCGCAGTGCCGTGTCGCCGGGGGCGAAGGGATAGCTGCGCCACCACCGGGGTGCCGTGCGGGCGACCGTCGCGCGGGCGCCGAGGAGACCGACCAGCCGGTCGGTCCGCTCCGCCACCTCGGCGGGGCCGCCCTCGAGCAGCACCACGAGCGAACCGGTGCCCGCCGGGCCGGTCGGCACGCGCCCGGTCATCGACGGGTGCAGCGCCATCGACTCGGCGCGGCGGTCCCGCCGGGGCCGGCAGCCGGTGCCGACCGGCAGGTCCAGCTCGATCGCGGCCGGGTCGAGCCGGGCGGCGAGCACCGCCTGGATCAGATCGTGCACCTCCAGTGGGGTCCACACCGGTCGGGTCACCCACACCCGTGCGGCCGGCACCGCCTGCACCCGCAGCGTCGCGCCGACCAGCACGCCGAGCGCGCCCTCCGAGCCGCACAGCAGCCGCGCCTCGGCCAGCCCGGCCGCTCCACCACCCGCCTCGGCCAGCTCACCGTCGGCGGCCAGGTAGCGCAGGCCGACGAGCTGGTCGCAGGCGGTGCCGTGCCGGTGCCGCAGCGGGCCGGCCTCGTCCGCCGCCAGCACCCCGCCGAGGGTGGCGCCCGGTGAGGGCGCGTCCAACGCCAGCCGCCGGCCGGTGCGCTCCAGGATGGCCTGTATCGCGCGCAGCGGCGTACCGGCGCCGATCTCGGCCGTGCCGCGATCCGGGGCCTGGTGGCCGATGCCGGCCAGTCTCCCGGTGTCGAGCATGATGTCGACCCGCTCAGGCGGCGCACCCCAGTCGATCTTGGTGCCGGCCCCTCGGGGCACCACGCTCAGGTCGTGCCGGGCGGCCAGCCGGAGCACCTGCGCGGCGGCGTGCGGGCCGCCGGGCACCGCCACCCAGCGGGCGGTGCTGCCGGCCACCTCGTCGGCGGGGCCGGCGAGGCGGGCGAAGCGCGGACCGCAGATCTCGGCCAGTCGGCGGGTGATGTCGCGGACACCGGACGCACCGGCGGGAGGGGGTGGCACCATGCCGGCGATCGTACATGTGTTCGAACGATCGGAGGTGGAATTGCGCCGCGCCACATGTCGCTACGGCCGGTAACGTGACGCCGTGACCACCGAGACCCCCGTTCCCGCGGCCAGGCGGGTGCCGACCGAACGTGTCCACCACGGCGACACCGTCGTCGACGAGTACGCCTGGCTCGCCACCAAGGACGATCCAGAGACGATCAAGTATCTGAACGCCGAGAACGCCTGGACCGAGGCCCGGACGGCACACCTGTCCGGACTGCGTACGGAGTTGTTCGAGGAGATCCGGCGACGGACCCAGGAGACCGACCTGTCCGTGCCGACCCGCAAGGGCCAGCACTGGTACTACACCCGCACGGTGCAGGGCCAGCAGTACGGTGTGCACTGCCGCCGGGCGGTCCACCCCGACGAGACCACCCCGCCGATCAGCGCCGACGGTGCTCCGCTGGACGGCGAGCAGGTGCTGCTGGACGGCAACCAACTGGCCGAGGGACGCGACTTCTTCTCGCTCGGCGCCTTCGACGTCAGCCCCGACGGGCGCTACCTGGCCTACTCCACCGACTTTTCCGGCGACGAACGGTTCACCCTGCGGGTCAAGGACCTGAGCACCGGTGAGCTGCTGCCCGACGAGATCCCCGGCACCTTCTACGGCACCGCGTGGTCCGCCGACGCCTCGGTGCTGTTCTACGTCACGGTGGACGAGGCGTGGCGACCCAACCGGGTCTGGCGACACGTGATCGGCACCGCCGCCGCCGACGACGTGGTGGTGCACGCCGAGGACGACGAGCGGTTCTGGGTGGGGGTCGAGCTGACCCGCTCGGAACGGTTCGTGCTCATCGACATCGCCAGCAAGCTCACCAGCGAGGTACGGGTGATCCCGGCCGGCAACCCGACGGGCGAGCCCGCGGTGATCGCGCCCCGCCGGCAGGGTGTCGAGTACTCGGTGGAGCACCACGGTCACCGGTTCCTCATCCTGCACAACGACGACGCCGAGGACTTCGCCCTCGCGTACACCTCGGCCGACGCCCCGGGCGACTGGGTGCCGCTGATCGAGCACTCCCCGGGGACCCGACTGGAGTCGGTCGACGCCTTCGCCGACCACCTGGTCGTCTCGGTACGCAGCAACGGACTGACCGGGCTGCGGGTGCTGCCCGTCGGCGGCGGCGACGCCCACGACATCGAGTTCCCGGAGCCGCTGCACACGGTCGGCCTGGACGCCAACCCCGAGTACCGCACCGGGCGGCTGCGCCTGCGCTACACCTCGCTGGTCACGCCCGACTCGGTGTACGACTACGACCTGGTCACCCGCGAGATGACGCTGCTGCGCCAGCGACCGGTGCTGCCCGGGCCGGACGGTCAGGTGTACCGCTCGGAGGACTACGAGCAGCAGCGCGACTGGGCGCTCGCCGACGACGGCACCAAGGTGCCGATCTCCCTGGTCTACCGGCGCGGCACCCCCCGGGACGGTTCGGCGCCCTGCGTCATCTACGGCTACGGCTCGTACGAGGCGAGCATGGACCCGTGGTTCTCGGTCGGCCGGCTGTCCCTGCTGGACCGTGGGGTGATCTTCGCGGTGGCACATATCCGGGGCGGTGGCGAGCTGGGTCGCCGGTGGTACGACCACGGCAAGATGCTCGCCAAGAAGAACACCTTCACCGACTTCGTGGCCTGTGCCCGGCACCTGGCCAAGGCCGGCTGGACGGCGCCGGACCGGCTGGTCGCCCGGGGCGGCTCGGCGGGCGGGCTGCTGATGGGCGCGGTGGCGAACCTGGCACCGGACGCCTTCGCCGGCATCGTCGCGCAGGTGCCGTTCGTGGACGCGCTCAACACGATCCTGGACCCGTCGCTGCCGCTGACCGTCACCGAGTGGGAGGAGTGGGGCAACCCGCTGGCCGACCCGGAGGTGTACGCGTACATGAAGTCGTACACGCCGTACGAGAACGTCGCCGCCCTCGACTACCCGGCGATCCTCGCGATGACCAGCCTCAACGACACCCGGGTGCTCTACCACGAGCCGGCGAAGTGGATCGCGCGACTGCGGGCGGTCGCGCCGCAGGGTGACTACCTGCTCAAGACCGAGATGGAGGCGGGTCACGGCGGGCCGAGCGGGCGCTACGACGCCTGGCGGGAGGAGGCGTTCATCAACGCCTGGACCCTGGACCGCCTCGGCCGCGCCTGAGGCGTCGACCGGCCTGGTGTCTCAGTGACGCGACCGTGTCGCCGGGGCATCAGGCCGGGCCGTCTGCTCCGCCTCGGGACGGGGACCGAGTCCGCTGCCGATCACCACCGTCCAGAGCAGGAACGGGAGCACGGCCACCCGTTCCATCCCGCCGACACCGAAGCCGAGATCAACCTGCCCGAGAAAGAGCAGGGTTCCGGCGACCCCGGTCACGCCGAGCAGGACATTGACCCGACGGGCCGGACCGAGCACCGCTGACCGCTGGGGCAGCGCCGCGAGCAGCAGCGCGCCGTTGCCCGCACCGAACACCAGCAACGCGGCCAGGAAGTGCAGGTTCTCGTCGACGTCCGCCGGGTGGACGCCGGCCAGCACGTACCCGCCGGCAGCGGTCAGCGCCGCGAGCTGCACGGCCCGTACGGCCGCACCACGGCCGAGCATCGACCAACTGAGCAGCAGGCCGGCGATGATGAGCAGCCCGGTGGCGATCATCGTGCCGTTCATCAGCGGGTGCCACGGCGAGCAGACCGGACGCGGCCGGCTGGTGTCCCAGACGCCGCAGGCGACGTTCCCGAGGTCACTGATGTTGTGGGTACGCCAGTCGTACGGCGGCTGCCGCCACCCCCGCGCGGTCACCGCGATCCCGGCGGCGAAGAGCGGCGCGGCGAGCAGCAGGGCGTAGGAACCCAGACGGTGCGCAGGCATGCGTCCACTTCAGTCGATGCGGTGGCGCGGGCGCACTACCGCTGTGCCGAGGACCGGGGTAGTGCTGGCCATACCCGGGACACGGGGTCCAGCGGGCTGGGGCCGTCCGGGTCGGATCACTAACGTCGGCGGCATGACCCCAGCCGCGCCGATCCATCTCGCCCAGGCCCTGCGGCGGCCCCGCTACTCGCTCACCGGCTGGCCGTGGCGCGCCCTGGCGTACCTGTTGACCAGCGTGCCGTTGGCCGGTGTGCTCTCCCTCGGGCTGCTCGTCCTGCTGGCACCACTTGTCGCCGCCACGAACGGGGCACGGCAGGGCCGGCCGATGCCGCTGGCGCTCACCGTCTTCCTGACCGGCGGCGCACTGCTCATCGTGGCGCTGGCACCGCTGCTCAGCGTGCCGGTGGCGGCGTTCGAACGGCACCGGCTCGGCCTGGTCGACAACCGGCCGATACCCGCGGTGCCGTGGCGTGGTCTCGCCGCCCGCTACACCACCGGCACCGCCTGGCGGGAGGCCGCCTACCTGTTCGTCCTCGGCGGCCTGGTCCCGGCCGGGTACTGGCTGTTCACCATCGTGGTGCTGTTGGACGCCGTGCTGATCGTCAGCCCCTTCCTGGTCGCCAACGGCGACGAGGTGGCGCTGCTCTGGGCCACTCCGGACACGGCGGCCGAGGCGGTCCCGCACGCGATCGTCGGGGTGCTGCTCGTGCCGGTCCTCTGGTACGCGGTCGGGGCGCTCGCCATGGCGCAGGGCACCGTCGCGCGATGGCTGCTGCGAGGCGCTCCGGACGGCCTCGCGCTGCGCGAGGTGACCCGGTCGCGCGCCCGGTTGGTCGACGCGTACGAGGCGGAGCGCCGGCGCATCGAACGTGACCTGCACGACGGCGCGCACCCCCGGCTGACCAGCCTCAGCCTGCAGATCGGTCTGGCCCGGCTGGACGTACCGGAGGACTCGCCGGCCGCCCGGCCGCTCGCCGTGGCGCACGAGCAGGCGAAGGGACTGATGGTGCTGCTCCGGCAGATCGTCCAGGGCATCCGTCCGCAGAGCCTCACCGACCTGGGGTTGGCCGGTGCGGTCCGGGAACTCGCCGACGAGGCCACCATCCCCGTCGAGGTGCACGCCGACCTGCGCCGCGCGGTGCCGGAGACGGTCGAGGCCACCGCCTACTTCGTGGTGTCGGAGGCCCTCGGCAACGTCGCCCGGCACGCCGGGGCGACCCGCGCCGAGGTCCGGCTCACCGACACCGGCACCAAACTGGTCGTCGAGATCAGCGACGACGGCCGGGGCGGCGCGGACCCGGCGCGGGGCACCGGGTTGACCGGGCTTGCCGACCGGGTGGCCGCCGCCGCGGGCCGGCTGCTGCTGGCCAGCCCGGCGGGCGGTCCCACGGTCGTCCGGGTGGAGCTACCGTGCGAGGCGTGACCCGGGTCGTGCTCGCCGAGGACGAGGTGCTGCTGCGGAGGGACTGGTGGCCCTGCTCGCCCGCTTCGGCTTCGACGTGCTCGACGCCGTCGGTACCGCTGCCGCGCTGGTGGACGCCGTCCGGACGCACCGGCCGGACCTGGTGGTGACCGACATCCGGATGCCGCCCCGGCACCGCGACGACGGGCTACGGGCGGCGGTGGAGCTGCGCGCCGAGCAACCCGGTCTGGCCGTGGTGGTGCTCAGCCAGCACGTGCAGCCCGAGTACGCCTCCGCGCTGCTCGACAGCGCCGACGGTCGGCGGGTCGGCTATCTGCTCAAGGACCGGGTCGCCGAGGTCACCGAGTTCGTCGAGAACCTGCGTACCGTCGTCGGCGGCGGCACGGTGGTCGATCCGGACGTGGTCCGCCGGTTGCTGCACCGCCCCCGCGATCCGCTCGCCAACCTCTCCGCCCGCGAGCGGGAGGTGCTGGTGCTGGTCGCCGAGGGGCGGTCCAACGCGGCGATCGCCGGCCGCCTGCACGTCACCGAGGCGGCGGTCGGCAAGCACATCGGCAACATCCTGGCCAAGCTGGGCCTGCCGCCGGACGACGACTCCAACCGCCGGGTGTTGGCGACGCTGACCTACCTGCGGGCCGCTCCCACCTGACCGCCAGCGCGGTGCCCCAGGAACGTCGGTGCTGCCCCGGCCGGCGCTACAGCTAGCCGGCCCGCAGTTCCGTCACCTCGGTGGCGGACCGCAGGAACAGCAGTCCAAGCCCGATCACCACCAGCACCGCGACGATCGCGCCAGCACCCTGCACCGCCAACTGCTGCAGCGGTAGGTCGGGCGTCCGACCGCCCCGGCTGAGGTCGCCGGTGAGCAGCCGACCGATGGCGTACCCGGCGCCGAGCGCGATGAGCACGGCCGGCACCACGGGGGCCAGGATCTGCCAGGCGATCGAGGTGCCGATGGTGGCCCGGGGCACGCCGGTCGCCACCAGGGCGGCGTAGGTCCGGCGGCGGGAGACGATCCCCTCCACCAGCGTGACGAGCAGGCCGGTAGCGGCGATGGCGACCGCCACGGCCACGGCGAGGTCGACCAGATCCATGGTGTTCAGATAGAAGGAGTCGGGCGAGCCGTCGCCACCGAAGCCGGCCAACCGGTTCTGCTCCTCTTCCAGTTCGGCCCGGAGCTGGAACGAGGCCCGAAAGGCCGCCGCGCCGCCCGCGATGATCAGAGCAGCCAGCAGGGCGGCGAAGGTGCGGCTGCTGGCCCACGGGTCGTCGGTCAGCCGGCGGGCCGCCAGCAGGGCGGCCGGACGCCGGGCGTAGCGGTGCAGCGTCCGCCCGGCCAGGTGTGAGATCCAAGCAGCCCCGAAGATCACCCCCATCACCGCACCGAAGATGCCGAGCATGACGACCAGGAGCAGCCACTCGACGGCGGCGCCCCGCAACGCCCACTGGATCGGTTCGACCATCGCCGCCGCCAGCACGCCGAGCCCGATCAGCAGCGCCGGCCACGGCCGGGGCGACCCGGTGCGACCGGCCCGGCGGATCACGCCGAGCGGCGTGGTGGCGACCCGTCGCAGCAGGACGGCGGTGGCCGCCGCGGCGAGCACCGGCAGGCCGAGCACCACGATCGCCATCGCCGGCACCGGCGGCAGGACGTCGGTGGGCAGGGCCAACTGGCCGTTGGCGTCGGGACGGTGCAGCACCGACCGCCCGACGAGGTAGCCGGTCAGTCCGACCAGGGTGCCGAGCAGGCCGGCGAGCCCGGTCTCCAGCATCGCGACCCGGGTCACCTGGCCGGGGGTCGCACCGGCGAGCCGGAGCGCGGCGAGCCGACGGTCCCGTGCCGGCGCACCCAGCCGGGCGCTCTGCCCGGCCAGGGCGAGTACCGGGATGGTCAGCAGCACCAGCGCGAACGCCGTCCCACCGCGCAGCCCCGGCTCGCGCAGCAGCGCGCTGACGTACTGCTCGGACTGCTGCCACGGGTCACCCGGTGGTCCGGGGATGGCCAGCACCGTCAGGGCGGCCAGCCCGGCGAGGCTGGCCAGCAGGGCGCTCAGCGCGGTCAACGCCACCCGGGCGGCGTCGGTGCGGTTGCCGGCCAGCGCCAGCCTGGTCAGGGTCGCGAGGCTCACCGGGAGCCGCCGGCGAGCGGCGCGTCGAGGCCCAGGCCGGTGTGGTCGATCACGCCGTCGCGCAGGACCACCTCACGATCGGAGTACGCGGCGATCCGTGGCTCGTGGGTGACCAGGACGACGCTGGTGTGCTGTTCCCGGGCCAGCCGGACCAGTTGGGTGAGCACCTGCTCCCCGGCGAGAGTGTCCAACGCGCCGGTCGGCTCGTCGGCGAAGAGCACCCGTGGTTCGGTGACCAGTGCCCGGGCGGTGGCGCAGCGCTGCTGCTGACCGCCGGACATCTCGCCCGGACGCACGTCGGCGCACTCCGCCACACCCAGCCGCGTCAACCAGGTGAGCGCCGCCGTCCGTGCCGCTCGCCGCCCCGTGCCGGCGAGCAACAACGGAAGGGCGACGTTCTCCGCCGCGGTCAGCTCGGGGACGAGCTGCCCGAACTGGAACAGCACCCCGAACTCGGTACGTCGCAGCCGGGACCGGGCTGCCTCGGACCAGGTGTCCAGCCGGTGCCCCCGCCAGTTCACCTCACCGGCGTCCGGCCGCAGGATGCCGGCGAGGCAGTGCAGCAGGGTGGACTTGCCGCAGCCGCTCGGCCCGGTCACCGCGACGATCTCCCCCTCGTCGATGTCGAGGGTGATGCCCCGCAGTGCGGGTGTGGGTCCGTACGACTTCACCAGACCGCGAGCCTGAAGTAGCGTCACGAGTGCACCTCCCGGTGCCAGTCGGCGACCCGGTCCAGGGTGGTGTGCAACCACCGCAGGTCGGCGTCGAGATGGGCGATGGCGAAGTCGGCCGCCACGACGTCGTCGACGCTGGCCGACCGGGCCGTCTTCAGTGCGGTCAGCTCACGCAGCCGCTCGGTGTGCGCACGCCGCTGCGCGACGAGGTACGCCCGCGCCCGGTCCACGTCGGCCACCAGCAGCGCCACCACGACCTTCGCGAACAGCGGACTGTTCACGTACGGCATCGGCGGCTCGACGCTGCTGAGCCACCGGTCCAGCGTGGCCCGCCCCTGCTCGGTGAGCGTGTACGCCGTCCGGTCCGGGCCGGCGAGGCGCTCCGGGCCGGTGGACGCCACCAATCCGTCCCGCAGCAGCCGACCCAGCGTGGCGTAGACCTGCCCGAACGCCAACGGGCGGGCCTGCGGCAGCCGCGTGTCGTGGGCCCGCTTCAACTCGTAACCGTGCATGGTGCCGGTGGCGAGCAGACCCAACAGCAGGTGCGGTGTGGACACCACGCCACTATTCACTGAGTGAATAGCGGCGTCAAGGTGGCTACCGGCGGGTCGCCGGTCAGCCGACCGGGGACCAGGCCGGATCGCGGCCGGTCATGCCGAGCAGCCGGGGCAGGTCCGGCGGGCCAGCCTCGACCGGCACCGCCTCGGCGAACACGCCCATCTGCCGCGCCGTCGGACCGAGCTGGCCGGCCAACTCGTGCAGCGCGGGCAGCACCTCGGCCGCCGCACCGTACGGCTGACCTGTGGCGACCGCGAGGTCCCAGCCGTGCACGGTCAGGTCGAGCAGCGCCATCGCACCCACCACCTGCTGCGGCATCCCCATCCCCGGCGAGACGCCCTGCTCGCTGGCCGGCTCCGACCACGCCTCGACCAGTCGGCGGGTCTCGGCCGCGAACCGGTCGCGCCAGCCCTCGGTGAGGTAATCGGGCTTGTCGGCCCAGGTCACCGGCGAGCGACGGGCGAGGGTCTGGAAGTTGACCACCACCTCGTACAGGTGGTTGATCAGGTCGCGGACGCGATAGTCCCGACAGGGAGTCGGCAGGTCGAGCTGGTCATCGGTGATCTGCCGAAGCACCGCCACGGTTCCCGGCGCCGCGGCCGCCAGCAGGTCGCTAGTGTGAGTGGCCATAGGGCCAGCGTATGAGGGTGGTCTTGAACAAATGCGACAGCCGCGCGCAGATCACCGGGGCATCCTCGACCCGGCCCGGTTGAAGCGGCGGGTGCGGTTCCGACGGCACCTGCCCGCGGTTCCGTTACGCCATTGGGTGGAGCACTACTGGCTGGTCGACTGGGACCTCACCGAACCGTTCGAGCAGCGGATCGTCCCGCATCCGGCGGTCAACGTGGTGTTCCAGCGCGACGGTGACGGCCCGGAGCGCGCGGAGGTGGCCGGCGTCGGCACCGAACTCTTCTCGATCACCCTGACCGGCTCCGGGCGGGTCAGCGGGGTGCAGTTCCGGCCCGGCGGGTTCCATCCGTTCTGGCGGCGGCCGGTCGCCGAGCTGACCGGCCGGCGACGTCCACTCGTCGACCGGGCAGACCTCGGCGTGACCCCGGTCTGCGCCGGTACGGACGCCGAACGCGGCCAGGCGTTGGACAGCCTGCTGACCGGCTGGGCACCCCGACCGGATCCGGTGAACGACGAGGTGATGCGCCTGGTCGAGACGATCCGGACCGACCGGAACGTACGCCGGGTCGACGAGTTCGCCCGCGAGCACGCGGTGTCCGTCCGCCGGTTGCAGCGACTCTTCCTCACCCACGTCGGAGTCGGTCCCAAGTGGGTGATCCGCCGCTACCGGCTGCACGAGGCGATCGAACGGGCGGCGGACGGGCTCGACTGGGCCGGGCTCGCCGTCGAACTCGGCTACAGCGATCAGGCCCACCTGGTACGCGACTTCACCGCGACGACCGGCGTCTCCCCGGCCGCGTACGCCCAGCGCCGACGGTAGGTCGGTTGCTGGCGTCGAGGGGGGTCGCCCAGCACCTCAGCGGCGGCGGAGAGCGACCACGGCCACGTCGTCCTGGATCTCGTCCGGGGCCAGCTCGACGAGCAGCCGCTCGCAGAACCGGTCGAGGTCGTCGTCGACCTCGCTGGCGCACGCCGATAGGGCGGTCAGGCCCTCGTCGATGGTGGCGTCCCGTCGTTCGATCAGACCGTCGGTGTAGAAGACCATCGTCGCACCGGCCGGCAGCACGAACTCCAGGTCGGCGGGGCGGGGCGCGCGCACCCCGAGCAGCGGCGCGGCGTGCTGCAGGTACTCGGCCTTGCCGTCCTGCACGATCAACGGCGGCAGGTGACCGGCGCTGGCCAGCCGGACGTGACCGGTCGTCGGCTCCAGCAGCAGCACGCAGATCGTCGCCAGCTCGTCGGGCAGCAGCGTACGCATCAGCTCGTTGACCCGGTGCAGGATCTCGCCCGGCTGGTGCCCCTCCACCGCGTACGCCCGCAGCGCGTGCCGCAGCTCGGCCATGATGGTGGCGGCGTGCAGGGAGTGGCCGGCCACGTCCCCGATGGCCAGCAGCAGGTGACCGTCGAGCATCACCAGCTCGTAGAAGTCGCCGCCCACCTCGGTCCGGGCGCTGGCCGGCTCGTAGCGCACGGCCAGGTCGAGGCCGGTGATCCGCGGGATCTGCCGGGGCAGCAGGCTGCGTTGCAACGTCACCGCGATCCGGTGTTCCTCGTCGAAGGAGCGTTGCGCCTCCACGGCGGAGGCCACCGCCTGGGCGAGCTGGACCAACACCGGGGTACGGGCGGTCTGCGTCGCGGTGGGTACCACGACGTAGAGCGGCGCGCGGTCCTCGCGCAGCCGGGCGGCGGCGACGGTGACGGTGTCGCCGGCCGGCCAGTCGACAAGCGACCAACCGTCCGGCTCCTGCACCACGACGGTGGCGCCGGTGGGCACCCCGGTGTCGTCGACGATCCAGGTCACCACGCGGGGCTCGGCACCGGGCCCGGCGCAGACCCCGGCCAGACAGTCGCCGTCGAAGGTCTCGGCGACCACCGCGGCGGGGCTCTTGAAGATCTTCGCGGCGCCGGCCGCGGCCGCCTGCAGCAGCCTGGTGAAGCTCGGCGCGGCGTGCACCGCGACGGTCGTGTCCGCCAGCCCGGTGAGCCGCTCGGCGAGCAGCTCGGCCCGCTGCCGGGCCTGGTAGTACCGCAACACCGACTGGGCGGTGGCAACCAGTTCCTCCGGCTCGATCGGCTCGGCCAGGTAGGCGTCCGCCCCCCGGTTCAGGCCCTGGGTCCGGTCGTTCGTGTCGACCGCGTGCGCGGACACGTGGATCACCGGCAGCGCCGGGTGCGCCGACTTGATCCGCTCGCACACCTCGAAGCCGCTGAGGTCCGGCAGCCGGACGTCGAGCACGACCAGGTCGATCGGGTCCACCCCGACCCGGCTGAGCGCCTCGCCACCCGTCTCCGCCTCCAACACGGTGAAGCCGGCCCGGGTCAGCCAGCTCACCAGGAGGTAGCGCTTGGTCCGACTGTCGTCGACCACCAGCACTGTCGCCGCGCCGTCCACGTCACGTCCCGTCCGTGGGCAGCCACACCGTGAAGGTGCTGCCGCGACCCGGCTCGCTGGCCAGGTCGAGAGTGCCGCCGAGCAGGTTCACCAGCCGCCGGGCGTACGGCAGGCCGAGGCCGGTGCCGCCGACCCGGGTCGGGCCGGGCGCCTGGTAGAACTCCTCGAACACCCGGTCGTGCAGCTCCGGCGGGATGCCCGGTCCGGTGTCGGAGACGGTCAGCCGCCAACCGTCACCGTGCCGCTCCGCACGCAGCCGGACCTCGCCCGCGGTGGTGAACTTCAGGCCGTTGTGCAGCAGGTTGCGCAGCACCTGGGCGAGCAGTACCTCGTCGGTACGCACCGTGGCCGGCGTGGCCGGCTCCTCCACCACCAGGTCTACGCCGTCGGCGGCCGGCAACGCCCGTAGCGTGCCGCGCAACTGGCCGAAGACGGCCCGCAGGTCCACCTCGGACCACTCCGGCTCGATCCGCCCCGACTCCGCCTTGGCCAGGTCGAGCAGCTCGTTGACCAGCGTGAGCAGGTCCGACGCCGAGGCACGGATGAGGCCGACCTGGCGTTCCTGCTCGGTGGTCAGCGGGTCGGACGCGGAGTCGCCGAGCAGGCGGGCCAGCCCGATGATCGCGGTCACCGGTGCCCGCAGCTCGTGGCTGACGTTGGCCAGGAACCGGCTCTTGGACTCGCTGGCCGCGCGCAACTGCGCCGACTTCTCGTCCAGCTCCGCGTAGAGCGCCACCACGCCCTGGTTGGTCGCCTCCAACTCGTCGGTGAGCTGTTGGTAGAGCGCCATCACGCCCCGGTTGGTCTGCTCCAGTTCCTCGTTGAGCCGGGCCAGCTCGTCGCGCTGGTTGCGCACCTCGTCGAGGGCGTTGATCAGTTGAAGGTTCTGGGTGGCGAGTTCCTCCTCGGCGGTGCCCGGGGCGCTCTCGCCGAGTTGGGCACGCAGCTCCGCCAGGCGCTCGGCGGTGAGCGCCTGGGCGGTGGCGGGAACCCGTCGTGACATCCTGACGACCGTAACCCCCTGAACCGTCAGCACGCTCAATGTGTCCACCAGGCGTGCCACCGCGCCCGACTCCGGCTCGTACCGCCCGCTCGGCAGGGATGCCACCGGAGTGAGGTCGACGTGCAGGTGGCAACGGCCGTCCGGCGACTCGGCGACGGCGAAGACCACGTCGGCACCGCCGACCGCCCGCAGCAGGTCCCGGGCGACCTCGCTCAACGCGGTGGCGATCCGGACCTGGTCCTGATGTTCCAGTCCGACCGCCGCGGCGACCTCCCGGCCACGCTGGCGGACCACGAAGATGTCCTGCTCCACCCGTAGCGCCATCCTCAGCACCGGCGTCGTGGTCATGACCAGGACCTCGCCACCAGCACCCCGGCGTCGTCGCGCCGGATGCCGGCGTCGCGTAGCAGGGTGGCGGCCACCACCAGGGGCGCCCGCCCGGCCAGGCCCGGGTAGTCGGCCAGGCGCCACCTGTCGACCACGCCGTCGGTGTGCATGACCAGCAGGCTGCCCGCCTCGAAGGGATAGTCGTACTGGCGGATCACCGGTCGTTGGTGCCCGGCGATGCCGGGCAGCGAGACCAGGCCGCGACGCCGACCGTCGCCGGTGGCCACGACGCCGGTGATGTTGCCCAGCCCGGCGTAGCGCAGCATGCCGGCCGCCGGATCCGGTTCGGCCACGGCGAGGGCCGCACCACGGGTGTGCGACATCGACCGGTGCAGGTGACCGACCACCTCCGCCGGTGAGCCCGCCGGGGCGTCCCGGAAGGCGGCGAGCGCCGCGTCGGTGGCCGCGGCGGCCAGCGGCCCGTGCCCCAGACCGTCGGTGACCAGCACCTGACGGCGGTCGCCCACGATCCGGACCGCGTAACCGTCCCCACTGACCGTCTCGCCGGTCAACGGCCGGGTCAGTCCGCCGACCCAGGACGCCGCCGGGTCCGGGGCGGCGAACACCCGCACGGCGATGACCGTCCCCCGGCCCGGCCGCGAGTACGCGTCGAACCAGCTCGCCTGCCGGACGATCGCGCCCAGACCGATGCCCAGGGTGCCGGCGGTGGAGTGCCCGTCGCGGGCGGAGTCGGCGAGGTCGACCATGCCCGGACCGGTGTCGACGGCGATCATCTCCACGCCGGCGTCCAGCTCGCGGCGCACCGGTCGGAGCAGCAGCAGCCCGTCGTCGGCGTGCTTGATGAGGTTGCTGGTCAGCTCGGCGGCCACGATGGCCAGGTCGGCGATCCGCCCGGCGGGCAGACCCAGCTGGCCGCCCAGCCGCTCGGCGGCCCGCCGCACGGCGCTGCCGGCGCTGCCGTTCTCCACCCGGAACCAGGTGCCCCGGTCGGCGACCGGCTCGACGGTCACCGGGACCACTTGGTGATCGTGATCCGGGTGCCCTGGCCGGGCGCGGTCTGGATGTCGAACTCGTCGACGAGTCGTCGGGCGCCGCTGAGGCCGAGGCCGAGGCCACCACCGGTGGTGTAGCCGTCGGTCAGCGCGAGATCCAGGTCGGCGATGCCGGGACCCGAGTCGGCGAAGACGATCCTGATGCCGGCTCGCCGGCCGTTGTCGATGGCGGTCACCTCGACCGTCCCGCCGCCACCGTAGACGAGCGTGTTGCGGGCGAGTTCGCTGGCGGCGGTGACCACCTTGGTCTGGTCGACCAGGGAGAGCCGGACCGCCACGGCGACGGTACGCACCAGCTGACGGACGCGTACGACATCCTCGTCGCTGCCGACCGACTGCGCCTGGGGGCGGCCCAGGTCGACCCCGCTCGTCATGGTGACGCCGTCGGCTCTGGGACCGGATCGTCGTCCGGCTCGTCGTGGTCGTCGGCCCGGTCGATCGCGATGAGTTCCATCCCCCGCTCGACGTTGAGTGCGGTACGGATGCCGTTGAGCGACAGCCCCAGCTCGACCAGGGTGATGGCGACGGCGGGGCGCATCCCCACGACCACGGTCTCCGCGTCCAGCACGCGGGAGATCGAGGCGATGGTGGAGAGCATCCGACCCACGAAGGAGTCGACGATGTCCAGGGCGGTGATGTCGATGATCACGCCGTGGCAACCGGTCGCCACGATCCGCTCGGCCAGGTCCTCCTGAAGGGCGACCGCCGTCTGGTCGGACATGTCGACCTGGATGGAAACCAGCAGGATGTCGCCGATCTTGAGGATCGGCACCCGCTCCATCACGCCTCCCGACGCGACTGGCGGCGGGACGTCTCCACCCCGGTGAGCCGCAGCACGTGCCGCAGCGCGTCGGCGAGACTCGCCTTGGTGGCGATGTCACCGAACTCGATGCCGAGCGCCACGATGGTCTGCGCGATCTGCGGCCGGATGCCGGAGATGATGCAGTCGGCGCCCATCAGCCGGGCGGCCACCACGGTCTTCAGGATGTGCTGGGCCACCTGGGTGTCCACCGCCGGCACGCCGGTGATGTCGATGATCGCGTACGGCGAGCCGGTGTCGACCAGGGTCTGCAGCAGTCGTTCCATCACCACCTGGGCGCGGGCCGAGTCGAGCGTGCCGACCAGCGGCACGGCCACCACACCCTCCCAGAGCTTGACCACCGGAGTGGAGAGCTCCAGCAGTTGCTCGGCCTGATCGGCGATCAGGCTCTCCCGGGTGCGGACGAAGGTCTCGAAGGTGAACAGGCCCATCTGGTCGATGAGCGCGGAGAAGGCGACGTAGTCGCGCAGCGTCTCGACGCTCTGGTCCGCCTTCAGCGCCGTGAGCAGCGCCTCCTTGAGGGCGAACACGCCGGTGGCGGTCTCGGTGGCGGAGAAGCCCTGCCGGGCCTGGCCGCGGGAGAACTCGGCGAGCACGGCCCGCAGCTCGGTGGCCTCTTCTGCGTTCAGGTCCACCGCGCCCTTGCCGAGGGCGTCGACCAGGGCACGGTGCAGCTCCTGCACCTGCCGGACCAGCTCGGCCTGGCTGAGCCGACCCCGCAACTGCCCGGCGATGATCTCCGTCCACCGCTGGGTGACCTGCTCGGCCCGGCCGGTCAGCAGCTCACCCAACCGGCCGCTCTCGTCAGCGCTGAGCGCCATGGCAATACCCCCTAGACCTGGACCGGCCGGACTCTATCACCGGGGCCCGACGAACTACTTGTCGCAGAGCAACGGAATGACGGTGACCACCTGATACTGCTCCCGTTCTGCGTACCACCGTCCCGGTGGGATACCGTTCCACCGATAAACAGGAGGTCTGACGAATGTCCTTGACGGTGCACACGGAACAGCGCGGTGACGTGGTCGTCGTGTCGGTCGCGGGCGAGTTGGACATGGCCACCGCACCGCAGTTGCAGGACCAGATCACCGACCTGCTCGACAAGGGGCGCAGTCGCCTCGTGTTCGACCTGTCGGACGTCTCGTTCTGCGACTCTACCGGTCTGTCGGTCTTCGTCCGCGCGAAGAACAGCTGCGACGAGGCCGGCGGAGTGGTCCGGCTCGCCGCCCCCCAGCGCGGCGTGCTGCGGATCCTGGAGGTGAGTGGCCTGGTCGAGGTGCTGCACACGTATCCCACCGTCGAGCAGGCGGTCGCCGGCGATCCGACGCCGGCCTCCTCCTGACCGTGACGACTCAACGCTCGTCCTCGATGTAACGGGGGCGAGCGATCAGCACGCCCGCGCAGGTCTGCACGGCCAGGGCGACCAGCAGGAAGCCGATCGGCGCCAGCCATCCCCCGGTCGCGTCGTGCAGGATCCCGACCAGCAGCGGCCCCAGCGCCGCGATGACGTAACCCGTGCTCTGCGCGAAGGCCGACAGCGCCACCGTGCCGTCGGCGGTGCGGGCCCGCAGCCCGATGGTGGCCAGGATGAGCGGGAAGGCACCCTGCCCGAACGCCAACAGCACCACCCACACCAGCGCCCCGCCGCGCGGCGCGAACGCCAGACCCAGGTACGCCAGGCTGGAGGCGGCGGTCAGTGCGAAGACCAGCGGCCGCAGGCTGCCCAGTCGGCCGGCGAGCGTCGGCATCAGCAGCGCGATCGGCACCCCGAGCGCGGTCACTCCGGCGAGCAGCAGCCCGGCGTCCTGCGGGCGGAAACCCGCGTCCCGGAACATCTGGGCCAACCAGCCCATGATCGCGTAACCGCTCAGCGACTGCGCCCCGAAATAGACCGCCATCGCCCAGCCGAGCCGGGTGCGTCCCGGCCGGACACCCGACCGGGCGGCGATGCCACCGCGCCGTGCGGCGGCGCCGCCGCGCAGCGCCGCCGGCAGCCACGGCAGTACGGCCACCGCCGCCAGCCCGGCCCAGACACCCAGCCCGGCCCGCCAACTGCCGAAGGCGTGCGCCACCGGCACCGCGGACGCGGCGGCCACCGTCGTGCCCACCGTCAACGCCATCGTGTACGCCCCGGTGACCAGCCCGGTGCGATGCGGGAAGTGCTGCTTGACGAGCATCGGCAGCAGGATGTTCGCCACCGCGATGCCGGCCAGCGCGAGCGCGCTGGTGACCAGGAACACCACGGCGGAGCCGGCGACCGCCCGCAACACCTGCCCGACGGTGAGGGCCAGCATCGCCAGCACCAGCAGCCGGGCCGGGGAGAACCGGCGGACCAGCCACGGGGTGGCCGCGCCGAGCCCGGCGAACGCGATGGTGGGCAGGGTGGTGACGAGTCCGGCCATCGTCCCGGAGAGGGCCAGCCCGAGGCGTACCTCGTCGAGCAGCGCGCCGAGGCTGGTGACGGCGGCCCGCAGGTTGAGCGCCACCAGCAGCATCCCGGCCAGCACCAGCCATGTCGGGTTGACCCGGGATGTGGTCGTAGCCGCGCCGCCGGCCGGGCCGACCGCGCCCGGGAACCCCGCAGCCGTGACAACTTCGCCGCTCGGGACGCCCCGACCGGCGACCGCATGCGTCGGGGCGGCCTGGCGGTTGACCGGGTTCCTTGGGACGGCGGGGACGGCAGGGGGTGACGGGGGCATGACCTCGAACCTACAATCATGGGATGAATTTCGGCGAGAGGTTGTAACCAGTGCCACCGGCAGTCGATCCCACCCCGGTGCCGCCGCGCGGCCGGCGGGTCCGGGAGACGATCGCCCAGCTCCGGCAGTGGATCATGGACGGCGAGTGGCCGGTGGGCGGGCGGATCCCCACCGAACCGCGACTGGTCGAGATCCTCGGCGTGGGGCGCAACACGGTGCGTGAGGCGGTCCGCGCGCTGGCCCACGCCGGGGTGCTGGAGTGCCGCCAGGGCTCCGGCACCTACGTCCTCTCCACCGACGAACTAGCTCCGGTGGTGGCCCGCCGGCTCACCGACGACCGGATGACCGAGGTGATCGAGGTACGCCGTGCCTTCGAGGTGGAGGCCGCCCGGCTCGCCGCTCGGCGGCGTACCCCCGAGGACCTGGCCGCCCTCGACGACGCGCTCGCCGCCCGCGAGGCGGCCTGGCGCGGCGGCCGGGTCGCCGAGTTCGTGGCGGCCGACGCCGCGCTGCACACCGCGGTGGTCGCGGCGGCGCACAACGCCATGCTCGCCGAGTTGTACGCCTCGGTCGGCACCGCGATGCGCAGCACGCTCACCCAGGCCATGGGCGACGCGCTGACGCCGGACCGGCACGTCGACCACGCCCGGCTGGTGGCCGCCATCCGGGCCGGCGATCCGGAGCTGGCCGCCCGGGAGGCCGGCACTTTTCTGGAGCCCCCGCCCGGGGCATAGGTTGTCCCCGACATAGACGGGACACCTCGGGAGTACGGATGCTCAAGGGCTTCAAAGACTTCATCATGCGCGGCAACGTCATCGACCTCGCGGTGGGCGTCGTCATCGGTGCCGCCTTCACCGGCGTGGTCACCCAGCTCACCAAGTCCTTCCTGGAACCACTGATCCGGGTCTTCGTGCTGCTCATCACCGGCAGCGACAAGGGCATCGCCGGCACCGCGCCAGAAATCGAGGGCATTCCCTTCGACTGGATCGCCTTCGTCAACGCGACGATCACCTTCCTGCTCACCGCCGCCGCGCTGTACTTCCTGGTGGTGTTTCCGATGAACCGGCTGGCGGAGCGTCGCCAGCGGGGTGAGGAGCCGCCGCCGGCCGCGCCGAGCGAGGAGATCAAGTTGCTCACCGAGATCCGGGACGCCCTCGTCGCCGCCGGCCGGACCACCCCGGCGCAGCAGCGCGGCGCCCTGGACGACGTGCTCGGCCGGAGGGACGAACCGCCCGCCGCGCGCTGAATCCGGCAACCGCACATCGGCCCCTGCGGGATTCCCGCAGGGGCCGCCCTTGTCTCGAACAGATGTTCGATAGAGTCCGGGCCATGGAGCAGCGGAAACACCTGTGGAACGGGAAGTGGGGGCGGCTGGCCCGGCGGGACGTCTTCCTCCGGACGGATGCCGACCGATGGTTCGTCGAGCAACGCGCCGGCGGCGCCGAAGGCGTCTCCCGGTTCTACGAGTACGACACCGTCGACGAGGCCGAGGACACCATCCGCGCGCTGCTCCAAGGCACCGACACCTGGCGCGAACTGACCCCCCGCCCCCCAACCCCCTGACCCACCCACCCTCACCCTCACCCCCACCCCCACTCGCGTTGATCAAGAAGTTTTGGTCGGGATCCGCGCCGCTGCCGACCAAAACTTCTTGATCAACCGGGTGGGGTGCGGGGGCGGGTGGGGGTGGGTGGGTTTAGCGGGTGGGGAGGGTGGGAACCGCGCGGGGATGGAGCAGCAGGGCATCGATCAGCGGACAACCCTCTCGCGGGTCACCACCGGCATGCGGGTGGTCGACTCGGCCGGCGTCGACGTGGGCACCGTGGACCTCGTGCAGCGCGGCGACCCGAACGCGGTGACCGTGCAGGCACCGACCACCGACCCCGGGAGCAGCCTGGACGAACTGATCGAATCCGCGACCGTGGCGGAACCGGACGTGCCGGCGGACCTGGCCGCCCGACTGCTACGCACCGGCTACCTCAAGGTCTCCACCGAGCTGGTAACCACCGGCGCCGTCTACGTCCTCGCCGACCAGATCTCCACCGTCACCCCCACCGAGGTAACCCTAAACACCCCCGCCGCCACCCTCCCCCCAGAAGACTGACCCACCCCACCCCTTGGTCGATCATGAAGTTATTGCGGCGGGTAAGCGCTTGCCGGGGTAATAACTTCATGATCAGCGCGGTGGCGGGTGGGACGCTGCGGGGTCGGGTGTTGGCGGACCGCCCAGAGGGCCACCTCGGTGCGGGAGGCGGTGCCGGTCTTACGGAGCAGGTTGGAGACGTGCACGGTGACCGTGCGTACCGAGATGCCCAGGGCGCGGGCCACCTGTTTGTTGGACATCCCGGCGACCAGGCAGTCGAGCACCTCCGCCTCCCGGCCGGTCAGGCAGACCGGGAGCGTGGCCGCCGACCCATCGGTGGATCCGGGCTCCGGCACGGCACGGCGGCGCGTCGACCGGCCGGGAGTGGACTCCGGCACGGCAGCCCGGGAGGCGGGCACGGCCGGACGGGAGGGGGGCGGCGCGGACTCGGCCAGCACCGGCGAGCCGGCCGCAGCCAGCAGGGTGTCGGGATCCTGCCCGGCGTACGCGGCGAGCAGTTCGGTGAGCGCGTACGGGTTGCCGTCGGTGCGCCGCCAGACCTCGTGCACCAGTTCGGGGCGTGGGGCCGGGTACACCTGGGTCAGCACCTCGGCGACCTCGGCCGGGCGCAGCGGGCCGAGGTGCTGGCGCACGACGCCGCGTACCCCGCAGAGGCGGGCCAGGGTCCGGCCGGCGAGTTCCGGTGAGACCGCGCGCGCGGCGGGCCTGGTCGCCACCACCAGCAGGGCCGGCAGCCCGTCGGCGGTGGCAAGTTCGCCGACCAGGTTGAGGCTGGCCGGATCGAGGGCGTGCAGGTCCTCCACCACGAGCACCGCCGGACCGGCGCCGACCAGCACCCGGACGGTACGCACGGCCAGCCGGAGCAGGGTGCCCGGGGCGTAACGCTCGCGCGGCGCGGTGGGCTGCTGGGCCAGCCAGGCCAGCGCGTCGGCCGGCAGGTCGAGCCGGGCGGTGTCGCGCCCGCTCAACACCGCGGCCAACCAGTCGTACGGGGCGGGGCTGTGCACCCGGGCGGCGCCGTTGAGCACCACCGCCGGTCGCGGGGTGAAGGCGTCCAGCGCGGCGGCGACCAGCAGGCTCTTGCCCACCCCCGGCCCCCCGGTGACGACCGCGACGGCCGGGGAGCGGCGGCGGCCCAGGACCACGCCGGACCAGGCCCGGTCCAGCTCAGCCAGCTCACCGGCACGCCCGACCATGGACACCGGCAACATTCCTCAACCCTACGCAGTAGTGCGTAGAGACGCGGGAAGGGTCTTCTTGGCAAGCTTGTCCCATGACGCTGATCCTCCGCTCGGCCATCCTCAACGACATCGGTCTGGTCCGGACCAACAACGAGGACTCCGCCCTCGCCGGCGAGCGCCTGGTCGCGGTGGCCGACGGCATGGGTGGCCTGCCCGCCGGTGAGGTGGCCAGCGAGATCGTCATCCGGATCCTCGACGAGCTGGTTCCGCCGACCGCGCCGGACGCCGCCACCGAGGCGCTGCGTGCCGTGGTGAGCACCGCCAACCAGCGCATCCACGCCGCGATCACCGCCGACCCGGCCCGCGACGGCATGGGTACGACGCTGACCGCGGCCCTGCTGGCCGGGGAGACGCTGGTGCTGGCGCAGGTCGGCGACTCCCGCTGCTATCTGCTCCGCGACGGCCAACTACGCCAGCTGACCCGGGACGACACGTTCGTGCAGGCGCTCGTCGACCAGGGTGCCCTCTCTCCCGAGCAGGCCCGCCACCACCCGCAACGCTCGCTTGTCACCCGGGCGGTACAGGGTGCCGACGCGCCGCCGACGATGGGCGCGGTGACCGTCGCCGCCGGTGACCGGCTGCTGCTGTGCAGCGACGGGCTCTCGGACTATGTGGCGCACGACGCGATCGCCGCCACGCTGGGCATGCACGCCGACCGCCACCAGTGCGGCGAACAGTTGGTGAAGCTCGCCCACCAGGCCGGTGCGCCCGACAACGTCACCGTGGTGATCTCCGATGTGGTGACCGGCTGAGGTACGCCGGCACCGGTCCGTCGGTCGGCCGCACCACACTAGGTAGTTGTGCCATCTAGATAGCGGCACTAGGGTTCGGCGGGTGGATTCCGACCGTCGGGGGCAGTGGCTGCGCGGGGTGCTCGACCTCTGCGTACTCGCCCTGCTGCGCGACGGCGAGTCCTACGGCTACCAGCTCGCCCAGTCACTCGACGCCGCGGGCGTCGGTCCGATCCAGGGCGGCACGCTCTACCCGGTGCTGCTACGGCTGCAACGCACCGGTCTGGTCACCGCGCGGTGGCGGGAGGGCGACTCCGGTCCGGCCCGCAAGTACTACCAACTGACCGACGACGGGCGAGCGGCGCTGCGGCACGGCGGCAACGCCTGGTTGGCGTTCGTGGCCCCGGTGACCGGCATCGTCACGAAGGGGGTCGACGGGTGAACGCCGACGACTGGCTGCGCGCGTTCGCGGCCGAGCTGTACCAGCGCCGAGTGGACGGCGACACCGCCCGGCACGTGGTCGCCGAGGCGGCCACCCACCTGCGCGAGGGCGGCGGTGACCCGTGGCTGGTCTTCGGTCCGCCGCAGGCGTACGCCGCCGCCATCGTGGAGAGCATCGGCACCGCACCCGGCCCGCGCCCGGGCCCCGTCCGGCTGCACGCCCGGGGCCTCACCAAGCGGTACGGCCGACGCGTGGTGCTCCGCGACGCGTCCCTGACCGTACGGGCCGGACAGATCGCCGCCGTGGTCGGCGCGAACGGCTGCGGCAAGAGCACCTTCCTGCGGATCTGCGCCGGCCTGGTCTCGCCGGACGCCGGGGAGGTGACCGTCTCGGGCCGGTTGGGTTACTGCCCCCAACAGGGCGGCACCGCCGACTTCCTGCTGCCCGACGAGCATTTCGTACTGGTGGGCGCCGGTCAGGGCGTGGCGCGGGGGCCGGCCCGGCAGGCCGGCCGGGCGGCGGCCCGACAGCTCGGCTGGGACGCCGAGGACGCCGTGCTCGCCCGGCACCTCTCCGGCGGTACGCGGCAGAAACTGAACCTCACCGTGTCCACCCTGACGCAGCCGGACGTGCTGCTGCTCGACGAGCCGTACCAGGGCTTCGACCAGGGCAGCTACGTCAACCTCTGGGACCAGCTGACCCGGCTGCGCGACGAGGGACGGGCCATCGTCGTGGTGACCCACCTGCTCAATCAACTCGACCGGGTCGACCTGGTCCTCGACCTGACCCCCGCCCACCAGGGAGGCCGTTCGTGAACCGGCTGGTCACCGTGGCCGAGATGACGCTGCGGGAGCTGGCGCGCCGCCGGGGCGTACTCCTGCTCCTGCTGTTGATGCCGTTGACCTTCTGGCTGATCCGGCGGGACTCCTACGTCGGGCAGTCCGTACGCGCGCTGCTGCTCGGCATCAGCTGGGCGGTCAGCACGGCGGCGCTCTTCGCCACCAGCGCGGCCCGTGAACTGGAACCACGACTCCGGCTCGCCGGCTACCGGCCACACCACCTCTACCTCGGCCGGATGCTCGGCCTGTGGGCGCTCGGACTGGCGATCTCGGTGCCGTTCTTCCTGCTCACCGTCATCGACGCGAACAACCTGCGGTACGGCGGCATCGCCGTGGCGATGCTCTGCTGCGTGGCCGTGGCCGCACCGTTCGGCATGGTGATCGGTGCCCTGCTGCCCCGCGAACTCGAGGGCACGCTGCTGCTGCTCACCGTGGTGGCGATGCAGATGCTCCTCGACCCGGCCGCCGCAGGGGCGAAGCTGACGCCGTTCTGGTCCAGCCGGGAGATCGGCACCTGGGCGGTGGACCACACCGACGACGGCTACCTGACCCGGGGCGTCCTGCACGGGCTGGCGGTCACCGCGCTGCTGATCGTGACGGTGGCGGCCGTCTTCGCCGTCCGGCTGCGTCGACGGCGGCACCTGCACCACGTGCCGATCGCCTGATCCTCGCGCCCACGGCGGGCCCAGGTTCGTTGACACAGGCCCTAGCATCACGGGGTGCGCCTCAGACCCTCCATCGCCGCGGTCGCGTGCGGCGTCGCCATCGCCACCCTCGCCGCGTGCAGTCCGTCCGTGCCGAGCGCCGACCCGCGCGGCGCGCAGGCCCCGGCGAGCGACCCGTCCACGACGCCGAGCGCGGGGCAGGCGCCGGACGCGCAGGCCACTCCGGCGGCTCAGACCGGGCTGGGCAGCAGCCCGACTGCCAGTGCCAGCCCGACCCCGCCCCGCGCGTCCCGGGCTGCCCCCAACAGCGGCAACCCGAGCGGACGGGTGACCGTGCCGGCGGCCGGGCGGGCGGTCGACACGTCGAAGCCGACCCGCACCGTCGGCAACGGCACCGCCGACAGCTGCACCTCCGCCGCCGTCATCCGGGCGGTCGCGGCCGGCGGCATCATCACCTTCGACTGCGGTCCCGACCCGGTGACCATCCGGATGACCGCCACCGCCAAGGTACGCAACGCCAACGGCCCGCAGGTGGTCCTCGACGGTGGTGGCAAGGTCACGCTCAGCGGGCAGGGCAAGCGGCGCATCCTCTACATGAACACCTGCGACGCGTTGCAGGGCTGGACCACCTCGCACTGCAACGACCAGGATCACCCGCGCCTGACCGTGCAGAACCTCACCTTCGCCGACGGCGACGCCACCGGCCAGCGCACCGACGGTGGGGGCGGTGGGGCGATCTTCGTCCGGGGTGGCCGGTTCAAGGTGGTCAACTCACGCTTCGTCGACAACCGCTGCGACCGGACCGGCCCCGACCTGGGCGGCGCCGCGATCCGGGTGCTCGACCAGCACGACGACCAGCCGGTGTACGTGGTCAACAGCACCTTCACCGGTGGCTCCTGCGCCAACGGCGGCGCGTTGAGCAGCATCGGTGTCTCCTGGGTGGTGCTCAACAGCGTGCTGCGGGACAACGAGGCGGTCGGCGAGGGCGCCAACCCGGCCCGCTCCGGCACGCCTGGCGGCGGCAGCGGCGGGGCGATCTACTGCGACGGCAACACGTTCTCCCTACGCCTCGCCGGCACGGTCGTCGAGGACAACGACGCCCGGGAGGGCGGCGGGGCGATCTTCTTCGTCAGCAACGACCGCACCGGCACGCTGCGCGTCGAGAACTCGACCCTGCGCCGCAACCCCAGCCACGGCTTCGAAAACCACCCCGGCATCTTCTACCTGGGCTCCGGCAAGCCCACCTTCACCGCCTCCACCGTCCGCTGACCCGCCGACGGGTCAGTAGGGGTTGCCCTCGCCTGCCGGGAAGGTGGGTGAGATGGACATGGGTGGGCTGGCGGTACGGGATTGCGCGGCCAGGCCGGCGAAGAGTTCCCGCAGGGCGGTGACCGAGTCGACGCTCGGGCGCCAGCCGAGCTCGGTCTCGGCCCGCTCGCTGGACATCAGCGGCGCGTTGAGCGCCAGCTCGATCCAGCCGGCGTCGACCGGTTGCAGCCGGGCCCACCAGGTGAGCGTCGCGGCGGCCCGCAGCACCGGGGCGGCCACTGGCACCGTCCAGCCGTGGAAGTGCCGGGCCACCAGCTCGGGAGTCAGCACCGGGTCCGACGCGACGTTGAAGGCGCCGCGCGCGTCACCCATGATCGCCCGGGCGTACGCGTCCGCCACGTCGTCGGCGTGCACCACCTGCATCCGCAGCCGCCGGTTGGTCGGCACCAGCGGCAGTCGGCCGAACCGCAGCAGCCCGACCGGCACCAGCGGACCGAGAAAGTAGCGGCTGATCTCGGTGCCGGCCTCCCGCTGGAAGATCAACCCAGGACGCATCCGCACCAGGCGCAGCTCCGGATGGCTGCGCTCGATCCCGTCGAGCATCTCCTCCACCGCCGCCTTGTCCCGGCTGTACGACGACCCGGACACCCCGGTGGTCGGCCAGCGCTCGCTCACCGGCACGTCCTTGGGCCCGGGCGCGTAGGTGCCGACCGACGAGGCGTACACCAGCGCCGGCACCCGCGCACGCAGCACCGCGTCGACCACCGCCCGACTGCCACCAACATTTGTCCGGTGCAACACGTGCTGGTCGTGGCTGGGCTGGATCTGCCAGGCCAGGTGCACCACCACGTCGGCACCGGCGAAGACACCGGCCAACTTGTCCGCCGCGCCGGCCAGGCCGATGTCGCAGGAGTGCCACCGCACCCCGTCGTACGGCTCACCCGCACCCGGCTGCGGCAACCGCCGCGCCACTCCGACGATCTCCACCTCGGGCTCACGCCGTAACCGACGCAGCACCGCCGAGCCGACGTTCCCGCTCGCACCCACGACCACGATCCGCATGCCCGGTCCGTACCCGGTCAGCCGCTCTCCAAGCTTGCCGCTGCCGGCTCGGTGCCAGCCGCGCTCGGGGTGTCACCGGCACCGGCCGCTCAGCGGGCGAGCAGCGCGCCGATCAGGCAGGCGAAGGCGGCGACCGAGCTCACCGTCCGGACCAGGTTCCAGCGCACCCAGGGCGACTCGAACCACTGCCGCACCCCCGCCAGATCGCTGATCCCGTCGACCGGCCCGGCGGCTTCCAACCGGTTGTTCAGCGGCACGTTGCACCGGCCCGTGACGGCGAGCGTGACCAGATGACCGACCAGCGCGGCGACGAGCCAGCCGAGCACCGCACCGCCGGTGCCGAGATACCCGACGACGGCCACCGCCACGAGCAGCGGCCCACCGAGAAACGCCGACAGGAACCAGCCGTTGATGATCTTCCGATTGATCGACTGCATCGTGCCGACCAGGGTCCGACCGTCGGTCGCGGCCAGACCCGGCATCACCGAGCAGGCGTACGCGAAGAACAGCCCCGCCACCAGCCCGGTGGTGAGCGTGGCCCCGGCCAGGACGGCGAGGCGGATCGGCTCCGACATGGCGGCACCTCCAGGACGCGGACAGGCCGAACAACGACGAGGACACGTCGGCCCAGCCGATCCTGCCAGCCGATGTCCACCCCTACCTGACTGGAGCCGTCCCCACCCATCGACGGCGGGCGGGAAGCCGCGAGCCCGCTCCCACCGGTGTCCGGTAACCTGAGCGACGCGGGCCGCTAGCTCAATGGCAGAGCTGTGGACTTTTAATCCATAGGTTCAGGGTTCGAGTCCCTGGCGGCCCACCGATCGATGTTGTCCGGCGCTCGACCTGCGCTTCTCGGTTCGCATGCCGCCTCAAGGTATAGGCCGAGCTATAGTTGGCTCATGCCTCACGGCCCCGCCCGTCGCTGGGCGATCAGAACGACCAGCGATCCGCGACTGGTTGCGCTCGCTCCGCCAGACCGATCCGGCGACGTACCGGTAGGTAAACGTGGCGATCGACATGCTCGCGGAGACCGGTCCGGGCCTGGGACGTCCGTTGGTCGACACGCCCAGAGGGTCGAGCATCGGCAATCTCAAGGAGCTGCGACCGAGGTCTGGCCGGGACGTCGCGATCCGGGTTCTGTTCGTCCTTGATCCCTGGTCGCAGGCGGTGCTGTTGGTGGCCGGCAACAAGGCCGGAGACTGGTCTCGATGGTACGAGGAAAGCGATCCCGGTCGCCGAGGTCGCCTACGAAGGCTGGCTCGCCTTTGAGAGGAAGCGGAGGGAGGGCTGATGAGCGACTTCCATGACTGGGACGACATCCGTGCCGAGTTGCACGACGGGGACGACGACGCGCTCGAAGTGGAGCGCGCCCGCACCGAGGCATGGATCAGCGCGTTCCACCTGGCCGAGGAGCGTAAGCGTCTCGGGCTCACCCAGCGGCAGGTTGCCGAGCTGATGGGGGTCACCCCCGGCCGGGTCAGTCAAATCGAGAACGGCGATCTGGAGGCCAACGAGGTCGCGACTCTGAGTCGGTACGCGCGAGCACTGGGCGCCCGGATGCGGATCATCTTCGACTATGGCAGCGATCTCCGTCAGATCGCCTGATCCTGCGCCGGGCCTATGAACCACGCTCCTGACCTACGCACCCGAAGTGGGAACGGGTCACCGGCGATAGGCGCTCGTTGGTTCGCATGGTGGTGCGAGTTCTCGCCTACGCCGGGAGGAACCCGCCCGATCACACCTTGAGGACGTCCACGTCGTACAGCGCTATCGACGCGTCGCGGGAGGCGAGGGTCAGTCCTTCGGTGATCGCCTGTGCCACGAGCATGCGGTCGAAGGGATCGCGGTGGTGGGGTGGCAGGCGACCGGCGACGATGGCGTGGGTATGGGTCACCGGGAGTTCACGGAAGCCCATATCCCTTACCCGTTCGGCGAGGTCAGCGGGTCCTGCGAGCTTCCCCGCGCTCTGCTTGATGGTGATCTCCCACAGGGTGACCGGGGAGAGGAAGATGTCCGGCTCGTGGCGTAGTCGGTCGAGCAACTCGGGGCCGAGGGTCGGGTCGCCGGCGATGGCCCAGAGCGCGACGTGAGTGTCCAGGAGCAGGTTCATGCGCCGATGCCGAAGTCGTCGGCGATCTCGGCGTTGGTCTGTGGTGAGTCCCAGTCACCGGAGAGGTCAAGTTGGCCGGCGAGGGAGCCGACTGCGGTGCGGTTAGCCCGCCGGACCAGCGGTACGACCTTCGCCACCGGAGTGCCCGCCCGGTCGATGATGATCTCCTCGCCGCGTTCCACCCGTTCAATGATGCGCGACAGATGAGTCTTGGCATCATGCATGTTGTAGTGCACGGCCTCAGCCGACATGGCGCAACCTCCTCACTTAGCTAAGGGATTAGTCTAGCCTGCTTGGCCGCACGCGTCAGCCGCCTTGGCTGCTCACGGCCGGGGGTCGCCAGACGCTAATACTTAGCCGTTGCGCTAAGTAATGTGGCCAGGAATACTTAGCCATATGGCTCAGTATTCGGCGCAGCTCGACGGCGTGTTCGGCGCCCTCGCCGACCCGACAAGACGCGGGGTCCTTCGACGCCTCGGCCGCGGTCCGACGACCGTCGGTGAACTCGCCAGCGAGTTCCCGATGACCCTTCCCTCGTTCATGAAGCACGTCCGGGTCCTCGAGTCCAGCGGGCTGATTCAGACGGCCAAGGCCGGCCGGGTACGCACCTGTGTGCTCAACCGGGAGCGCCTCGCCGTCATCGACCACTGGCTCGCCGAGCAGCACCGGATCTGGGAAGAGCGCACCGACCGGCTCGAACTCTTCGTCACCGACCCTGAGGAGCAGCAACAGTGAAACCCGACCTGGACCTGATCGTGGAGCGGGTCATCCGCGCGCCCCGAGCCACGGTGTGGCGAGCGTGGACCGACCGATCCCGGCCCCGCGCCCGTGGCCGAGTACGACGGCGTCACGGCGTTCGTCTAGTGAGAAATCGCGGCCCTCAGCCGGGCCGCAGGAGCAGCAGGGCCACGGTGGCCAGGTAGATGAGCGGGATGGCGATTCCCTCGAAGCCGATGCCCCGGCGCTCCCTGATCAGCAGGCCGGCGGTCAGCGTGGCCGTCATCAGGGTGGTCATGCCGGTGAACAGCAGCCCCGACAGGTTCGCCTCGGAGTAGATCGACCCGGGCCGGTACGAGGCGTCGGCGAGAAAGATCATCAGAGAGTCGAACGCGTTGCCACCGAGGATGTTGCCGATGCCGAGGGTCAACGCGCCGATGCGGATCGCCGCGATGAGGGTGATCAGCTCCGGCAGCGAGGTGATCGCCGTGGTGATGGTGAAGCCCACGAAGCCGCTGGGCAGGCCGGACGCGGCGACCACGCCGAGCCCGCCCTGCCCGATCAGGTAGCCGGTGGCGGCCACCACGGCCGCCAGGGCGGCCAGCCGGAACCACAGCCGACGCAGGCTCAGCCCGGACGTCTCGGCAGCCGGCTCGTCCTGACGGGTCTCGGTGGTACGCCGGGCGAACCACATCGGTTCCCGGCGGAGCCGGCGTAGCAGCACCAGACCGTACAGGTAGATGACGGGGATCAGCAGGCTCGCCGGGTGCACCCAGAGCAGGGTGAGTTCAGGCGTGGCGTACGCCACCACGGGCAGGCAGAGCAGCGCCACCAGCACGACCGCCTGGAGGACGTTCTCCAGGGAGGCCGCCGCATGTTCGATGTTCGAGCGGCGGTAGAGCAGGTCGGCGATGGCCAGCCAGACCGTCTGCACCGCGATGCCACCGATCGGGTTGGCGAGGGCGAACTCGGCGTCCTGCCGGACCGACCCGATGACGGTGGTGGCGATGCCGGGCAGCGAGGTCACCGCGCCGAGCAGCAGGGCGCCGGCCACCGCCTCGCCCATCCCGGTCCGGTCCGCCAGCTCGTCGGCCGTCCGGACCAACGCCCGGCCGGCGGACAGGATCGCCGCCAGTGCGGCGACCAGCGCGAGCACGCTGGGCAGGAGCGGCCAGGTACCGGTGATCACGAGGGGTCGCCTGAGGTTAGTCCGTGAGCCATGCCTCCCCCGTACCCATCTGGCGGGATTTTTGCGCAGCAACGGGCTGGACGCCGGGGTGCGGAGGTCTGTCAGACTCGCTCGGCGTGAGGCATCAGCAGATTCTGGACAAGCTCGCCGCGCCGCTCCTCGTCCGCGCGCTGAACGAGGATCTGGCCCGGTGGGTGGGCTGGCAGCTGGTGGCGGTACCGGAGGATCACCGTGACCTTGGGCAGCGGGTGATCCCGCCGATCCTCACCCGCTGGCGGTGCCTACTCGACTCCGACGACACCGCAGCGGAGACCCGACACCGTGGCTGGGTGGCGATGGCCGTGCTGCTGCACCGGTACGGCCTCACCGACCAGGCCGTCACGGCCCACGCGTCGGCCGCCATCGACTCACTCAACCGTGATGTCGTGCTCTCCGACGCCTTCGCCCGACAGTCCCCGGCCATCAAGGACTTTCTGTCCGCGCCGCCGCCACCGCTGACCCGCCGGCCGCGCCGGCCCGGGACGCTGACGCTGCTGCGCCCCGGAGACGTGGTGTCCATCCAGGTGGAGGCGAGCTTCCACGCGGCGTTCGTACGCGAGGTCGCGGGAGGCAACGAGTACCCGGTCATCGAGTTCTACGCCGGCCGCTTCGGCCGGCCACCGACGTTTGGCGAGTTGTCCGGCCGGGCCGCCGGTGACCGGGGCGGGGCCCGGTTCGGGGTGGTCGGGCTCACCTACCTGCCCGACCCGGCCAACCAGGTTCGGGCCGTGGCCTCCGGGCATCGACAGCCACCGCTGGGCATCGATCCCGGGCCAGGCGAGGGCCGGTACACGATGACCGACATCATCCGGCTGCAACACGTCATCGAACGCCTGTTCCGCGAAGCGTGACCGCACGAAGGCGGATGGACGGACAGCAGGGTTCGCGCGGGGGCAATACCCGACGCGGTCCGGGTCCGGGTCCGGCCCGCGGTCCGAGCGTTCCGTAGGCCGGCCAGGGACTTCGCCATCGGGCCGAGCTAGGCCAGCTCGTTCATCGCGGGTAGGGGTTCCAACCAGGCCAGGTGGCCGTCGGCGACGGCGATGGTCCGGCTTCCCGTCGCGTCGGTGGCCCTGAGCCCGATGCCCGGCCGGCCCGACGGTGCGACGAGGTGGTCGTCCTCCAGGGCGAGGTGCAGCAGCGGTCCGTCCGTTCCGAAGGCCGCCACGGCGGCGTCGAACGCCGGACGATCCTCGGCGGGCACGTGGATCCGCGTCGCGGTGTGCACGACGAGTCGTGGCAGCCCCGGCGGAAGCGTCGCCGCGACCGTGGGACCGATCTCGGCGGCGTCGCCGGCCATCACGCGCGGCGGGTCGGCCGCCACCACCGCCATCGCCGCCTGCAACTGCGCCGCCTGGTGCGAGTTCTCCGGCCACACGAGTGCGCGCAGCCACGCCCGGTCGTCGGTGTCGGTGAGATCCGGCGGGGCCAGGTCGATACCGACCGCGTCGGCGATCTCCGGTAGCTGATCCAGGTCGGGCAGCGGGCCGACGGCTGGCACTTCCACTCCGATGTGGACCGGTGAGCTGTGGTCGCCGACCGGCGTGCCGCCCACGGTGTAGGCGTACCGGTCGGCGCGGAGGTTCAGCCCCGCACTACAACCCAGCTCCACCACGCACACGGGTGCGGCGGTGGCGCGGCGCAGCAGCGCCAGGCCCAGCCGTAGCACCAGCGCGCGCTGCACATGGTTGGTCTGCACCAGGCGCGTGTCGAGCAGTGACCCGATTCGGTCGGAGTGCGCCGCGCAGAAGCGCACGAAGGCCGGGCCGGCGCCCTCGTCGACCGGACGAGCGGCGGCACCGGCCACGGACGGGTAGTACTCGGCCAGCGGATCGGGCGTCCCGGCCAGCAGCAGGTGGTGGACCGCGCCGAAGAGCGCGAACGTGGGCTGCTGGCCTGGGCGGGTGCGGGCCGCCAGGTCGAGCAGGGACTCGTCGCCCGCGACGACCGCGAGCAGCCGGCTGTACAGCGGCGAGCTGCCGAAGCCACGGGCCGTGCGAAACGCCTCCGCGACGTGACCGATGTCCTGCATGCGGCGACGGTAGCGGTGACCGGCGCGGCGAGCGATGTCAGCGGTCACAGTGGCAGCGCGGGTGTCTCCCGGTGCGCGGGGCCGGCTGCATCGCGAGCCTGTTCCAGACCGTCGAAGAGCAGGTCGAGGGTGAACTCGAACTCGGTCTGGCTGTCGCACCAGCCGAGGGTGGGGTCGGTGGCGTCGTGCAGCTCGGCGGCCACCATCGCCGCCAGGTGGGGAAGCCGCGCGGACAGCTCGGCCAGTTCCGCTTCCGCCGCTTCGGCGTCGACCTCCTCGCCCGCGCCGGGCTGGAAGACCTCCTGGGCGAAGCCGAGGGCCAGGCTGCCGAACGCGTGCAGCGCCCGGTGGGCGATCCGGTACGAGAAGCCGCCGTCGATCAGGGTGGCGAGGATGCCCTCGTAGTAGCCGTACACCCCGGCGGGAATCGTCGAACGGGCAGTGAGCAGGGCCGGCGCCCACGGGTGCCGCAGCATGACCGTGCGGGCGGCGAGGAAACGCAGTCGTAGTCGGGTACGCCAGTCGCCGCCGGCCGCCGCCGTCTCGGCCTGCGTGGCGGCCGTGGTGATCTCGGCGACGACGGCGTCGACGAGGCCGTCGAGCAGCCCTTCCTTGCCGGGCAGGTGGTGGTAGAGCGACATCGCCTCGACGCCGAGGGCGGCGGCGAGCCGGCGCATCGTCAGGGCCGCCATCCCTTCCGCGTCCACCAAGGCGATGGCGGCGGCAAGCGCCCGGTCCCGGCTCAGCGGCTCGCGGCGTTTCCTCGCTCCCATGCGGCTCCCATCTTCCCTTGACCTTACAACGTATGGTTGCCTTACGACGTAAGGCTGGTCTCGCCACCGCCGCGCAATCGAAGGAGCGACAATGCATCCACTGATCCGCACCGCCCGGACGACCGGGCTTTTCTACCTCGGGCTCGGCATCGCCGGCGCACTGGGCTTCCTCACCATCCGACCCATGATCTTCGAGGTCGGCGACGCCGACGCGACCCTCGCGAACCTGGTCGCCAACGAGTCGTTGGCGCGCCTCGGAGTGGCGTTCGAACTGCTCGTCGTGCTCACCCAGACGCTCGCCGCCGTCTGGTTCTACCGGCTGTTCCGATCCGTCGACAGCACCGCCGCCGGCAGCATCGCCGCCTTCGGCATCGTCAACGCCGTCGCCATCCTCGGCAGCGCCGCGATGCTGGGGACCGCGCTCGGGGTGGCCACCGGCGAGGCCGGCGGCGCCGCCGACACCGTCCAGTTGCTGTACCTCGTCAGCGAGAACCTGTGGGCCGTGGGCGGGCTCTTCTTCGGCCTCTGGCTGATGCCGATGGGCTGGTGCGTGCTGCGTTCGGGTTGGCTGCCCCGGGCGCTCGGCTGGATCCTCGTGGCCGGTGGTGTGGGGTACGTGCTGATGACGTTCGTCGGGTACCTGGCCCCCGGCGCCGGGGTCGCCCGCGACCTGCTGGTGGTCCCCGCCACCGTGGGCGAGCTGTGGATTCTCGGCTACCTGGTCATCTTCGGCGTCCGGAAGCGGGCGCTCACCGAGGCACCGCGAGCGACGCCGACCGCGCCGCTCACCGCCGCGTCGACCGCCTGACCGTCCCGGGCGGCCCGGGTCCGGGTCGTGCCCGCATCCGGGTACGCCCGAACCGGGGCCGCTCGTCCCGCCGTGTCGTTGATCCGGTTGTGCCTGCCACCCGCCGGTGACCACCGTGGGGGCGCCGAGAAGTCCGGGAGGGACGCCGATGACCAGCGAACGCGAGACCGTCGAGGTCGACCCCGCCCTGTTCCAAGCCGTCTACGACTCGCCCGCCGCACTGCCCGGCCGGCACCGCTGGACCACCCCGGAGTCCGATGTACGGCGGATCGAGAAGCTGCTCAACATGCCGCCCCGGACCATCGGCGCACCGCTGTGGGTGAGTGGCGACCACCCGGACTGCCCGAAGTGCGGTCGCCGGATCACCTGGTACGACATCGTCGCCTCGGCGCTGAAGGGCGTGCACGACCCGATGATGATCGCCACGGTGATCCTCGGCGACCGCCGCTACGTGAACACCGGTCTGCCCGCCGCCATCCCCGGCGTACGCTGCGCCGACTGCCGGTCGCCCATCGAGGGGCTGCGCAGCTTCAAGTGCCACAACTGGGCGTACGCCTTTGAGGAGCTGGACGCCGTGCGGCAGCGGATGTCCGGCGGCCCGGTCCTCGGCGACCAGGGTGAGCCGGTCCACTGACACCACCGGATCAGCGGCGGGCGGGGCGGCGCCCGGGTGGCGAGGCCGGCTCGGGGCCGGAGTCGGGTAGCGGAGGCATGGGGCGGATGGTCGCCTCGCCGGCGGCCACCCGCAGGCGTTCACCGTGGTGCCACAGCTCGATCGCGACGTCGGCGTCGGCGTCCGGCAGTTCGTACCGGGCCTCGTCGGCGGTCAGCGTCACGTGTAGCCGGTGACCGCGCCAGAGCAGGCTGAACGCGAGGCGGTCGATCCGGTCGGGCAGCCGGGGGTCGAACGACAACAGCTCCCGGTCGTCGCGCAGGCCGCCGAAGCCCTGCACCAGTGCCAGCCAGGCCCCGCCCAGCGAGGCCAGGTGCAGCCCGTCGCCCGTCTTGTCGCCGAGATCCTCCAGGTCCTGGAGCACCGACTCGGCGAACAGGTCGTACGCCAGGTCGAGGTGGCCCAGCTCGGCGGCGAGCACGCCCTGCGGTGCGGCGGACAGCGACGAGTCCCGGACCGTGCGCGCCTCGTAGTAGGCGAAGTTGGCGGCCTTCTCCTCGGCGGTGAACTCGCCCGGGCAGCGCAGCATCGCCAGCACCAGGTCGGCCTGCTTGACCACCTGGTGCCGGTACAGCTCCAGGTAGGGAAAGTGCAGCAGCAGCGGATAGTCGTCGTCGCCGGTGTCGGCGAAGTTCCACTCCGGCCGGTCGGTGAACCCGCCGGACTGCTGGTGCACCCCCCGCTTCGGGTCGTACGGCATGGTCATCGCCTCGGCGGCGGCCCGCCAGCCGGCCACCTCGGCCGGGTCCACGCCCAGCCGGCCGGCCGCCTCCGGGTGCCGTTCGGCGGCATCGGCCGCGCCGCGCAGGTTCCGCCGCGCCATCAGGTTGGTGAACAGGTTGTCGTCGACGAGCGCGGCGTACTCGTCCGGGCCGGTGACACCGGCGATGTGGAAGCTGCCGTCGTCGGTGAAGTGCCCGAAGCCGTGCCACAGCCGGGCGGTGGCCACCAGCAGGTCCAGCCCGGGGCCGGTACGGAAGTCCTCGTCGTCGGTGGCACCGACGTAACGCAGGACCGCGTCGGCGATGTCGGCGTTGACGTGCAGCGCGGCGGTTCCGGCCGGCCAGTAGCCGGAGCACTCCTGACCGCTGATGGTCCGCCAGGGGAAGGTGGCGCCGGTGAGCCGCAACTCCGCCGCGCGGTCGTACGCCTGGGGCAGGTGGGCGTGTCGCCAGCGCAGTGCCGACCGGGCCACGTCGGGCGCGATGTAGGTCAGCACCGGCAGCACGTAGCCCTCGGTGTCCCAGAGCACGTGCCCGTCGTAGCCGTTGCCGGTCAGCCCCTTGGCGGGGATGGTCCGGTCGCCGTCCGAGCGCCCGGCCTGGATCAGGTGGAACATGGCGAACCGGATCGCCAGTTGCAGCTCCTCGTCGCCGTCGAGCAGCACGTCCGCGGTGCGCCAGGCCTGGTCGAGGGCGGCCCGCTGCTCGGTACGCAGCTCGCCGAAGCCGTCCGTACGCGCGGCGTCCGCCTCGGCGGTGACCTGGGCGGCCAGCTCCTCGACGGTGGAGTCGTCCACCGGTGCCCACTCGAACGCCGCGAACTTGGTCAGCCGCACCTGCTCCCCAGGACGCAGCGGACCGGTCAGGGTCAGCCGGATCCGGTCCGGGGTGGCGTCGGCGTCGGTGGTGAGCTGTGCCGGCGCCGCCGCCCGGTGGGCGACCGCGACGGCGACCCGCTGCCCGCTGCGCTCGGTCCGGTGCACCAGCAGAGCGTCGGCACCGTCGACCCGGTGCAGCTCGGCGGTCAGCGGATCCTGGATCAGCGAGGCGGCCCGGGGGTCGTCGGCCCGCTCGGGGACATGCTCGTTGGCCAGCAGGTCCGCGCAGATCCGCACGTCGACCGGCCCGTCCAGAGGTTCCACCGTCCAGTCGACGGCGGCGACCCGGCGGCGGGCCAGCGACACCAGCCGGGTGCTGCGTACCCGCACCCCGTCGCCGGCCGGCGAGACCCACTCGGTGAGCCGTTCGATCACCCCGGCCCGCAGGTCCAGCACCTGCTCGTGGGCGAGCACCGTGCCGGTGCGCAGGTCCAACGGCTGGTCACCGACCCAGAGGCGTACCAGGGTGGCGTTCGGTGGGCTGATCACGGTGTCACTGAGCTGCGGGAAGGCGTAGCCGCCCTCGGGGTAGGTCAGTTCCCGGCGTTCGTGCAACCCGTTGAGGTAACTGCCCGGCATGTCGACCGGTGCGCCCTCGTCGAGGGTGCCGCGCCAGCCCAGCCACCCGTTGCCCAACGCGAAGACCGACTCGGTCTCGCCGAGCCGGTCCAGGTCGTCCCGGGTCCGTCGGATCCGCCACCGCTCCTCGGGCTGCGGCTCGTCCGGCTGCTGGTCAGGGGTGGGATGCACAGTGCCTCCAGGACTCTCCGACGGTCCCTGCGGGCTGACAGTTCCCCGCCGGGCGGTTCACCACACCAGCAGCAGGGCGCCGACCGTGCCGAGCACCAGGTACGGCCCGAACGGCAGGTGACTCGACAGGCGGGCCCGGCGGCTGACCAGCAGGCCCAGGGCGACCAGCCCGGACAGGGTCAGGGCGAGCAGCAGGCCGAGCACCGGCACACTCCAGCCGTACCAGCCCAGCAGGGCGCCCGCGCTCAGCGCGAGCTTGGCGTCGCCGATGCCGAAGCCCCGCGTACCGAGCAACAGGGTGGTGGTGGCGAAGAAGAGCGCCAGCCCGAGCCCGGCGGCGACGGCGCGCAGCCACGGTGTCGCACCGGCCCCGGTCAGCGCGGCCAGCCCGAGCAGCAGCCAGGTGCCGGCGACGGCCGGCCAGGTCAGCCGGTCCGGCAGCCGGTGCACCGCGACGTCGATGAAGAGCAACGGCACCGCGCAGGCGAGCCACCACCCGGCGGCGACCATCTCGACGGCGGGTGGGCGGGTCAGCAGCAGCGCCGCCACGGCTGCCAGGGCGGCCAGTTCGACGGTGGCCGGCGGGGCACCGACCCGGGCGCCGCAGCCGCCGCAGCGGGCGGTCGGGCCGAGCGCCGGCCAGGGACGGTGCGGGCCGATCGGCGCGCCACAGGCGTCGCAGCCGGTCCGGCGGGCGGTGCCCGGGCGTACGGCGTGCCGGGCGACGGCGTACCGAAGCAGTGGGGTGATCGCCAGTAGCGCTGCGGCGGACCGTGACCGGGCGGTGCGCCCGGACGGCGGGTCGGTCGGCGTGGCCGCCCGGTGCGCCTCCGCCGGTGGAGCGGGTGGCCGGGTCACCTGGACCACCCCCTCACGTAGGGTAGTGTGTCCGGTCGGTTCCGGTGGCGGTCCGATCGTCGGGCACCGCCTGCCGTCGCGTCGTCCGATCGTCGGACCGAATGCCCGGAACGGGCAGATGCAAATCCCGCCGGTGACAATTCACCGCCCATTGGCACCATTTTTGCCGGGGACGGATCGGACCGATTGCCATTTCCCGCCGCATTGTGCCCGACCGACCGGGCACCCGCCCATCGGTGGGATCGCCCGCTCCGCGGCCGGCGGCCGCCCGCGTCGAACACCGGGCCGATCAACTTCGGCAACCTGTCGGTAACCATGCGACGCCACCACTCTCCATCACTCATCGTGTTCGAATGAATTGCCTCTGTTGCATCGGCCAGCGTCAGCCTATGCTCGCCCCTTGGATGTGACGCAACCCACGTCCACCACCGACGAGCAGCCTGGCGAGTGCATTGTTCAGAGATCCATAACAGTAAATGTGGCTGCGCACGGAACCGGACCGGGGAAGGTTCGCCGGTCGCGCCGCCGCACGCCCGGAGACGCTGGTGACGGCGTACGCCGGTCGGCACCGAGGAGGGCACGAGGTGCGAGCACGGCAGCTGAGCCGCTGGACGGCCGGCCTGGTCGCGGTGGCCACGGTCGGCACGAGCACCGCCTGTGGCGGCACCCAGGAGGCGGCCACCACCGCGACACCCGAACGGAACAGACCAGCCGGCGCCGAGCGGGCCGCCGAGGAGGCGGCTGCGGAGAAGGCGGCGCTGGCGGCCTACGCCGGCTACCTCGCGGCGTCCCGCACGGCCAGCCGGCGCAGCGATCCGCAGGAGCCGGCGCTGGCCCGGTTCCTCGCCGACCCACTGCTGACCAGGGTCCGGTTCAGCCTGCGGCAGGCCCGCCAGAACGGTGCGGTGAGTGCCGGCACACTTCGCTCCGAGGGGCCCACCGTCATCTCGACGGACCTGGACGCGACACCGCCCACGGTGGAGATCCAGGACTGCGTCGACGCCAGCAACTACCGGCTGGTCTACCTCGCCGACGACAAGGTCGTACCGGGCACCCGCGGCTCCCGCCACCTGGTCACCGCCACGGCGGCCCGCTATCCCGACGGTCGCTGGCGGATCAGCGCCGGCGCGGCCCACCAGGACCAGCCGTGCTGACCGGGCGAGCCGACGGCCGCCGACCGGCCGCCGCCCGTACCGCCGTCGTCCGACGGGCGCTGCTCGGCGGCGCGCTGGTGGCGCTACTGGCCAGCGGCGGTGCGGTTCCGGCGACCGCCGCCGATCCCGGTGCCAACTGCCCACCGGCCCAGCCGAACTGCAACGTGTGGGACGACGACCCGGGCACCCCCGGTGGCGGCGGCAACGGCGGGGACAACGGCAGCGGCGGCGACAACGGCGGCGGGGGCGGCGGCGTCTGCCAGTGGCAGGGCCGCACCGTTGCCTGCTACGACGACGTGCTCGGCTGGTTCAACAGTGGTGACGGCTGCTACTACAAGCTCGCCGAGTCGCCGCCCACCGAACCGCCCGCCGGCCAGCAGTACTACCTGCAGAGCTGCAACGCCGGTGCCTTCGGCCAGGGAGTACTCGTGCTGCTGGACGCGCCGCCGCCGGGCTTCGGCGCTCCGCCGGACCCGGAGGAGCTGGCCCGTCGGGCGTTCGCCTCGATCACCCTGCTCGCGCCCCGCGCGGCGGTCGCACCCCGCAAGTCCGTCGGCCCCGGTCTGGTGGGTCTGCCGGTCTGGATGTGGGCCGAACGGGGCGCCAACCAGTTCGGTCCGTTGCGCGCCTCCGCCTCGGATCGCGGGCTCACGGTGACCATCCGAGCCCGGGTCAACCGGGTCGTCTGGGACATGGGCAACGGCGACACGGTCACCTGCACCGGCCCCGGCACCCGGTACCGCCCGCGAGGCCAGCACGCCGGACAGCCCTCCCCCGACTGCGGCTACCACAGCGGCTACCCCGAGGCCGGGACGTACACGGTCCGGGCGACCACGCACTGGTCGGTGCGGTGGACCAGCAACGGTGGTGACAGCGGAAGCATCGGCGGCGTCACCCGCACCACGGGCCCGGTCGCCATCCAGATCAACGAGCTTCAGGTGGTGACCAGGTGAGTGAGCCGATCCTGCGAGCCCCGCAGTGGCGAACGAAAGGTGGAACCCGATGAGCGTGGCGACCCGGAACGGAACCTCGCCGGTGGACGCGCCGGTCGCCCCGCCCCGGGTGGTCCGCCAACGCCGGGTCCGGCCCGGCCTGCTCGGCCTCGCCGTCCTGCTGATCGCCCTCGGTGGGCTGGGCTCGGCGTTCGCGGTGACCTCGGTCCGGGCGACCGGCAGCTACCTGGCGGTGGCTCGGGCGGTCGAGGTGGGCGACGTGGTACGCGCCGACGACCTGGTGTCGGTGCAGGTGGCCGGCGGTCAGGGACTCGAACCGGTGCCCGCCGCCCGGCTCGCCGACGTGATCGGGATGCGCGCCGCGGTCTCGTTGGCCCCGGGCACCCTGCTGACGATGGCCCAGCTCACCGACGACCCGCTGCTCGGTCCCGGGCAGCAGCAGCTCGCGCTCGGGCTGCGCGCGGCCCAGGTGCCGGCGCCGAAGCTCCGCCCCGGTGACCAGGTGCTGCTGGTCAGCACGCCGAGCAGCGACAGCGGCGGGGGTTCGTCATCCGGTGGCACCCGGTTCACCGCGACCGTCACCGACGCCGTCTCCACTGACGGGCGGGACGAGGTCGTCGTCTACCTGGCGCTCGCGGTCCGGGACGTACCGGCCGTGGTGGCACTGGCCGCCGAGGATCGGATCGCGGTCGTCCTGACCAAGGCGGCCTGAGCATGGCGATCATCGCGCTGGTCTCGGCGAAGGGTTCGCCGGGGGTCACCACCACCGCGCTGGCCTGCGCGTTGAGCTGGCACCGGCGGCTGATCCTCGCCGAGTGCGACCCGGCCGGCGGCTCCGTCCTCGCCGGCTACCTCGGTGGCGCGCTCGACGGGCCACGCGGCATCGGCGAGCTGGCCGTCGGCGAGCTGCGGGACGGCAGCCTGGAGAGCTCGTTCTGGTCACAGCTGGTCGACCTGGACGCGCCGCGCCGGGAACGGCTCCTGCTGCCGGGAGTGATCGACCCGGCCCAGGCCGGCAGCGTCACCCCGCTCTGGCAGCGGTTCGCGGACTTCTTCACCGGCCTGGAGCGCGGCGACCCACCGTACGACGTGATCGTCGACTGTGGACGGTTGCACGTGCTCGGCCCACCGTGGCCGCTGCTGCGCGCCGCCTCGGTGGTGCTCGTGGTGTCCCGCGCGCAGCTGCCCGACCTGTCCGGTACCCGGGCCATGCTCCAGGCCATCGAGCGGGACTTCACCGAGCATCGGGTGCCCTCGGGCACCCTGCGCCTGCTGCTGGTCGGTGGCGGCCACGGTCGGAGCGAGGTCAGCAAGGCCCTTCAGCTGCCGGTGATCGCCCGGCTGCCGCACGACCCGCGTACCGCCGAGGTGTTGAGCCTGGGCGGGACCGTGCGGGCCAACCGGCCGCTGCTGCGGGCGGCCCGCGAGCTGGAGGTGCCGATCGGCGCGCTGCTGGAGCGGCGGAGGGCCCGGCTGGCGTGGCCCGTGTCCCAGGGGGTGCCGGATGCGATTTGAGCCGGTCTCGTCCGACCCGCGCCGGCAACCACCGGGCGCCACCTCCACCGCCCCGCCCCTGGCCCCGGTCAACGGTTGGCACCAGCCACCGAACGGGTCGGTGCCCGTCGCGGCACCGCCGGCCGCGCCACCCCGACCCAGGGTCGACTTTCAGGTGGTGCGTGAGCTGCGCCGGCAGCTCAGCGAGCGACTCACCCGGTGGCAGCGTGGCCGCGAGTTCAGCGTCGCCGAGGAGGACACCGAGCGCGCCCGGCTCGCAGTCGAGCTGGTCGCCGAGTACGCCGACGCGGTGCGCCGCGCCGGCACACCGATGGCGGCCGGCGAGGAACGGCTGCTGCTCGACCAGGTCACCGCCGAGCTGGCCGGCCTCGGTCGACTCCAGACCCTGCTCGTCGACGACACCATCGAGGAGGTGCACATCCTCGGCTGCGACCAGGTGCGCGTCACCCGGCACGGCGGTGGGGTCGACTGGGCCGACCCCATCGCCGACAGCGACGACGAGCTGGTGGAGATCCTCCAGGCGGCGGCCCGCCGGGCCGGCGCGACGGAACGGTCCCTGTCCACCTCGAAACCCACCCTGGACCTGCAACTGCCCGACGGCAGCCGACTGGCCGCGGTGTTCCTGGTCAGCCACCGCCCGTACGCGGTGATCCGCAAGCACAACACCCTCGACGTGACCCTCGACGACCTGGCCGGTGGCCGGGGTGACCTGGACGAGATGATCGACCCGCTGCTGCGCGACTTCCTCCGGGCGTCGATGCGGGCCGGGCTGAACATCATGGTCGCCGGGCTGGCCGGTGCCGGAAAGACCACCGTGATCCGGGCGATGATGAGCGAGATCCCGCCGGACGAGCCGTACGTGCTGCTGGAGGAGAGCCGGGAACTGCTGCCGGCCCGCCGCGGCGACCGGCACCGGGCGGTGATGAGCTTCGAGGCCCGCGAGGGGCACGGCGAACGCGGACCGGACGGTCGACCGGCCGGCGAGGTGAGCATCGCCGACCTGATCCCGGTCTCGCTGCGGATGGGCGTGTTGCGGATCATCGTCGGGGAGGTGCGGTCCCGGGAGATCGTGCCGATGCTCCAGGCGATGACCACCAGCCGGGGGTCGATGTGCACGATCCACGCGCGTACCCCGGCCGGGGTGAGCGAGCGGATCATCGAGTTGGCGCTCGCCCACGGCCGGGAGATGACCGTCGACCAGGCCCGCCGGATGGCCGGCAACGCGCTCGACCTGATCGTCTACGTCACCGTCGACGACGAGACCGGCATCGGCGGGCGCAAGCACCGCTTCGTCTCGCATGTCGAGGAGGTGTTGGGCGTCGGTGAGAGCAGCCGGATCACCACCACCCAGGTCTTCGGCCCCGGCCCGGACGGGCGGGCGGTCCCCCGGCACCTGCCGGAACGGGTCCGGGATCAGCTGCTGCGGGTGGGCTACGACGCCCGGTTGCTGAGCCGCTGGATCGAGGCCGGTCAGGGCGCCTGGCGCCGGCCCCGGCAGACCCGACTCGGGCGGCGGTGAGCCGGTGCGGACGAACATCGAGCTGATCGCCCTGGTCTCCGGCGCGGCCTGCGTGGCCGGCCTGGTGCTGGCGGTGGTGGCGCTCGTCGGCACCCGCCGGCCGCCCGGCCGGGCACCCGGCGCGGGGCCGGGGCTCGGGCGGCTGTGGCGCGGCTCCGGCAGCACCGCCCGCGAGCAGCGGGCGCACCAGTCCCTGCTGGTCGGCGCGGTGGTCGCCGGTGCGTTGGCCTTCCTGCTGACCGGCCTGCCCGTGGTGGGCCTGCTGGTCGCGGTGGCGGTGCCGGGCGCGCCGTGGCTGTTCTCGGTGGGGCGGGCCGAGCAGCGGGCCATCGCCCGCATCGAGGCGGTCGGCGAGTGGACCCGCCGGCTCAAGGACGTCTCCGCCACCGGGCAGGGGCTCCAGCAGGCGATCATCGGTACGGTCACCACCGCCCCGGAGGAGATCCAGGAGGAGGTACGCCTGCTCGCCGCCCGGCTCCAGGCCGGGTGGTTGGCCCGTTCCGCCCTGCTGGCCTTCGCCGACGAGATCGGCGACCCGGTCTGCGACCAGGTGGTCGCCGCGCTGATCCTGCACCTCACCGACCGGGGTGAGCGCCTCGGTGACGTGCTCGGTTCGATCGCCTCGGCCGCCGCGGCGGAGGTCGCGACCCGCCGGGAGATCGAGGCCAAGCGCACCCAGCCCCGGTTCGCGGTCCGCTTCCTCACCGGCATGACGCTGGCCACCATCGCGTACGGGCTGCTCAACCGCGAGTACGTCCAGCCGTACGACACCCCGTTCGGGCAGCTGGTGATGGCGGTGCTCGGTGCCGCCTTCGTGGCGCTGCTGGCCTGGGTGCGGTCGATGAGCCAGCCGCCCCGACCGGCCCGTTTCCTGCCGGCACCCGACCCGAACGAGGTGGTGGCGTGAACCTGCACCTCACCCTCGCGGTGGTGGCCGGCGCCACGTTCGGGTTGGGCGTGTTCCTGGTGGTCCGTGAGCTGGTCCCGGCGACTCCCGCGCTCGGCCCGGCACTGCGCCGGCTGCACCAACCGCCGGGAAGCGCCCGCACCGGGCCCGCCGACCGGCGGCTGGACTGGCTCACCGGGTTGTCCCGTTGGCTGCGACCCCCGCACCGGCAACTGGCGTTGCTCGACCGCACCCCCGAGCAGTACGCCCTCTCCCTGCTGTTGTCCGCCCTGATCGGACTCTCCGCTCCGGCGCTGCTCAGCGTCACGCTTTTCACCGTCGGCGTGTCGCTGCCGCTGGCCGTGCCGGTCCTGGGCAGCCTCGGCCTGGCGCTGCTCTGCGCACTTGTGGCGCACCGGTCGGTGCTGACCAAGGCGGACGCCGCGCGGGACGAGTTCCGTCAGGCGGTCTGCACCTACCTCGACCTGGTCGCGTTGCAGTTGTCCGCGGCGCACGGGCCGGTGCAGTCGCTGGAGCGAGCCGCCGCGATCTGCGAGGGCTGGGTCTTCGACCGGATCTCCGAGGCGCTGCGGATGGCCCAGATGCAGATGCACTCGCCCTGGGACGAGCTACGCGATCTCGCCGACCGGATCGGCATCCCGGAGCTGGGCGACGTCGGCGCGATCATGCGCTCCTCCGGCAGCGAGGGCGCGCAGGTACACGAGACCCTGCGCAGCCGGGCCGACTCGTTACGCGACCAGATCCGCACCGACAACCTGGCCCGGGCCGAGGGGGTGACCAGCCGGCTCGACATACCCGGCGCGCTGCTGGTCTTCGTCCTGCTCGGCTTCGCCATCTACCCGTTCCTGGCCCGTCTCTAGGCCCGACCCCCAGTGAAGGAGCCCCGATGTCCGTAATCACCTACCTGCACGTCGCGCTACGGGCGCGGCTGGCGGAACTGCGCGGCGACCGTGGCGACAGCCCGGTGCCGACCGCCGTCATCATCTTTGGCCTGGTGGCCGTGGCGATGGCGGTGACCGCCGCCGCCCTCGGCGCGGCCAACGACTGGATGGACAACATCCCGGCCCACCAGGATCCGACGGCCGACTGATCGATGTTCCGTCGCCTCTGTGCCGGCTGGTGCCGGGTGGTCGCCGCCACCCGGCACCGCCTGCTGCCCGGCGACGGTGAGCGGGGTGGCAATCCGGTCGAGTTGGCGGTGGCCCTGCCGGCGATCCTGGTGATGCTGTTCGCCTCGATCCAGGTGGCCGTCGTGTTCGTCGCCCGGTCGACCGCGCTCAACGCCGCGCAGAGCGGTGTCAACGCGCAACGGCTCTACGACGCCCCGGCCGGTGCCGGCGAGCAGCGCGCGGCCGAGTTCCTCCAGGTCGCCGGGGACTGGCTGGTCGACTGGGACGACCCGGGGCCGAGCTGCGCCGCCACCGACACCGACGTGACCTGCACGGTGAGCGGCAAGGCCCTGTCGGTGGTGCCGGGCGTCGACTTCGCCGTCGAGCAGACGGCGCACGGGACGGTGGAGCGATGGACCGAGCCATGAGCCGAGGTTCTGTCTCGATCGAGGTGGCGGTGCTGGCACCGGCCTTCGTGGCGATGATGGTGCTGGGCGGGGTCGCCGGGCGTACCGCGGTCGCCAGCGCGGCGCTGGAGGCCGCCGCGCACGACGCGGCCCGGGCCGCGTCGATCTCCCGGGACGCCGCCACCGCCCGGCGGGAGGCGCGCGAGGCCGCCCGCCGCCAGCTCGACTGGCGGGGCGTGTCCTGCTCCGGGGCCCCGCAGGTGACCCTCCGCGGCTCGGTCGACGGACAGTCCACCAGCTTCAACCGTGTCTTCACCAGTGAGGTCGGGCAGAACGCCACCGTCACCGTCGAGATCGCCTGCACCGTCTCCTACGCCGACATCAACCTGCCGGCGCTGTCGATGCCGGACGGGCAGCGGATCACCGCCTCGTTCACCTCGCCGCTGGACCGCTACCGGAGCCGGGGATGACCGCCGCGCGGGGCGACGCCGGTCGGGTGAGCATCTTCCTGGCCGTGGCCCTGATCGGGGTGCTGGCCATCATCGGCATGGCGTTCGACGGCGCCGGTCAGCTCCGCACGCTGCAACGCGCCGAGAACCTGGCCGCCGAGGCGGCCCGCGCCGGCGGTCAGGCCATCGACCGAGCCACCGCCATCGAGGGCGGACCCAAGCGGATCAACCGGCGCGAGGCCCGCAACGCCGTCCGGAACTACCTCACCACCGCCGGCGCCAGCCACCACACGGTGACCTTCCCGGTGGTCGACGGCGAAACCCTGATCCGGGTACGCGTCGAGGTCACCTACGACCGGGCGGCGCTCGGTTTGTTCGGCTTCTCCAACACCGTCACCGTTTCCGGTGAGGCGACCGCACGGGCGCTGACCGGGGCCTCCTAGGAAAGGGAAGGTAGCCATGGCCGCATCAGGTGGCACCGCCGTACGGCGGGCCGGTCGGGTGCTCACCGGCTTCGGTGCGCTTGTCGTGCTGATCGGTCTGCTGGTCGGCGGACCGATCGCGCTGCTGGCCTTCGCCGGCAACCCGCTCCCCGACCACGTACCCACCCTCGCGGAGATCGGCACCACGCTGACCAGCCGCGACGACGGGCAACTCTTCCTGCGGGCGCTGGCCATCGCCGGCTGGTTCGGCTGGGCAACCTTCGCCCTGTCGGTGCTCGTGGAGCTGGGCGCGCAGGCGCTGGACCGGCCCGCGCCCCGGCTGCCCGGCATGGGCCGGCAGCAGCGGGCCGCCGCCGCGCTCGTCGGTTCGGTCGCGCTGATCCTCGCCGCCAGCCCCGCCGCCACGGCCGCCACCACGGTCTACGGCACGACGGCGTACGGCGGTCCGGCCGCCGCCGTAGCATTCACGCCGGCTCCCGCGCTGGCGGCGACCGGGCCGGCGACGGCCACGACCTCGGCACCCGACACCTCGGCCCCGGCCTCCGTGTACCGGGTCGCCAAGGGTGACTACCTGGGCGGAGTCGCCGAACGGTACCTGGACGACTTCGACGACTACCACCGGCTGGCCGCGCTGAACAAGCTGCGGGACCCGGACCGCATCCGCCCCGGTCAGCTCATCAAGCTGCCCGAGGAGGCGCACGACCAGGGTTCCCGGCAACATGCCACCGGCCGGCTGGTCGCTCCGAAACCCCGGCCCGGTCCCGGGTCGGAACGGACCGAGCAGACCCGCCCGACGCCGGCCAACCCGGGCGACGCGGTGGAGCGGCCCGGCGAGGCGGTGGAGTCGCCCGGCGACCCGACCGAGCGACCGGGGTCGGCCAGTCCGGAGGGACGACAGCCGGAGCCGCCGCGGAGCGAGACGCCGGAGGGTCACTCGCCGGTGGTGACGGTGGGCGCGTCCCGGGCCGGCGAGCCCGACCGGGTGAACCGTCCACTCGCCGTCTCCGCCGTGCTGGCCGTGGCCAGCATCGTCGGGGCGCAGATCGGTGCGGTGCTGGGCCTGCGCCGTCGACCGGCCGTTTCCCGCACCGGCACCCGCCACCAACCGCCGGTCAGTACTCCCCGCGAGCTGCCCGTCGGCCGACACCGCAAGGACTGAGCGAAGCTGTCACCGCCGCCCGCCCCCTACGGACCTACCGGAACCTGCACGGCGCGCAGCCGAGACACGGTGTCCGGAAGGTTCAGCCGGATGTCGGGTCAGGGCAGCCGGGCCTCCAGGCGGCCGTCGACGATCCGGGTCGGCAGCACCTGCTGGTCGTTCGCGGAGGGGCCGTGCACCACCTCGCCGCCGTTGAGTCGGAAGGTGCTGCCGTGCCACGGGCACACCACGCAGGCGTGCCCGTCGACCTCGCGTACCTCGCCCTCGCCGAGCGGCCCGCTCTGGTGGGGGCAACGCTCCAGCATGACGGTCACGTCGTCGCCGTGGCGGTACAGAATCACCGACACATCGTCGATATTGCGGGTGACGAGTTCCCGCTGCGGCAGGCTGGTCATCTCCGCCACCGGGTGCCAGCCCTCGCTGATCAAATGCAGGTCGGAGACGCTCACGTTCACCTGGGCACCCTGCTTGTACGCCAGATGCCCGCCGAGGTACGCCCCGGCACCGGCGGCGCTGAGCCCGAGCCAGCCGAGGGTGCGCCCGAGGCCGTGCCGACCGGACAGGCGCGCGGCCAGCGAGGCACCGTACAGCGCCAGCCCGACGGAGTTCGACGCGGCGTGCACCAGGCCGACCCGACGCTGGTCACGGGAGAGCCCCGCCCAGTCGTTGAGCCCGGCCACCGCCGCCGGCAGGGCACCGATCGTGCCGACCGCGGTCATGGTGGTCGCCGCCCGCTGCTGGCCGGGCATCAGGTCCAGCACGGCCGCGCTGATCCACGCGCCGACCGGTAGCTGCACCATCGCCGGGTGCAGCGGGTGCCCCAGCCAGACCCCGTGCAACAGGTCGCGGACCCGCTGTGGGCGCAGCACGCCCTGCACCGTCTGCTGCAACCGGTCACCGAACCGGTCCAGGCCGGAGGCTTGCTCGATTTTCGTCAACAACGCTCGCACGAGTAACGACTTCCCGCCGTACGCCGCCGCAAACCGGTCGTCGGGGACGAATAGCCAGCCGGGCGACGCCGGGGCATGCTGACGGGATGACGGTACGGGTGGAACGGGACGGGCCGGTGACGACGGTGATCCTGGACCGGCCGGCGGCCCGCAACGCGGTCGACGGGCCGACCGCTCGGGCGCTCGCCGACGCGTTCCGGGCCTTCGACGCGGATCCGACGGCGACGGTGGCGGTGCTCTGGGGAGCCGGCGGGACGTTCTGCGCGGGGGCCGACCTGAAGGCGATCGGTACGCCGAGCGGCAACCGGGTCGAGCCGGACGGCGACGGCCCGATGGGTCCGACCCGGATGGTCCTCGGCAAGCCGGTGATCGCCGCGATCTCGGGGTACGCGGTGGCCGGTGGCCTGGAACTGGCGCTCTGGTGCGATCTGCGGATCGCCGAGTCGGACGCGGTGCTCGGGGTCTTCTGTCGGCGGTGGGGAGTGCCGCTGATCGACGGCGGCACGGTCCGGTTGCCCCGGCTGATCGGCGAGAGCCGAGCGATGGACCTGATCCTCACCGGGCGTGCGGTGCCGGCCGCGGAGGCGTACGCCATGGGGCTGGTCAACCGCCTGGTCGACCCGGGCGGGTCCCGGGCGGCGGCCGAGCAACTGGCCGCCGAGATCGCTCGCCACCCACAGACCTGCCTGCGCAACGACCGCGCCTCGGTGCTGGCCACCGCCGCGCAGCCGGAGCCGGACGCCCTGGCCACCGAGCTGGCGTACGGCCTGCACTCCCTGGCCACCGACGCGGCGGCCGGCGCCGCCCGCTTCACCGCCGGCGCCGGCCGCCACGGATCCCCCATCCCCTGACGACCCACCCCACTCGCATGGTGGGCGCGCCAGGGGGAGGGGTCGGGTCAGTTGCGGGTGATGGAGAAGGTGGAGGTGATGTTGCGGATGTCCTGGTGGTTGTTGGTCAGGCGGAGGTTGGTGAAGGTGACGGAGCCGACGGCGGGGCCTTGGCCTGGCTCGGGCATCTCGTTGGCCCAGATGGCGAAGCCGGACTTGGCGTCGAAGGCGTCGCCGCTGCGTTGTGCGCCGCTGATGGACACGTTCGTGAAGACCGTGTCGGTGATCGGGTTCTCCGGCTGGCCGCCGGTGTACTTGGTCTGGAACATGATGCCCGAGTACGTCGGGTCGACGATGTCCACGTCACTGACGCGGATGCCACGGAACTCCTTCGACGCGGAGAACACCCAGATCGCCGGGAAGGTCTGCGCGCCCCAGAAATGACCACCGGACCGGATCAGTGAGATGTTCTCGAAGCGGGTCGGCGGGCTCGCGCCGAATCCGATGAACGGGTAGCCGAAGTCCAACGAACTGATCGTGATGCCGGAGTACGTCAACTGATCGGCGATGTAGAGGTTGCGGAAGACGTTGTCGTAGCCGCCGTAGACCGCGATTCCGGCCGCCCGCCAGGTCAGCGTGGCGGTCAGGTTCTCGAACACGTTGCCGTGGTTGCCGGTGGACGCGCCCTGGTCGGTGGCGGAGAAGAGGGCGAACGCGTCGTCGCCGTTGGACCGGCCCTCCGAGTTGCTGACCAGGTTGTCGGTGCTGCCGTTGGTCAGGTTCACCGCGTCGGCGAAGGTGTTCCGGAACCGGCTGTTGGTGATCTTCAAGCCGCTGACGCTCACTCCCCAGTACGCACAGACGGTGTGCTCGACCCAGACGTTGTCCAGGGTCAGGTTGTCGACATCCTTCAGCTCACCCCAGACCTTGCCCGGCCCGTCCTGCCGGATCGTGTAGTTGCCGAAGAAGGCGAGGTGTTCGAAGGACGACCCGCTGGCACTGGGCTCGACCCGGAACCCGGCGTCGGTGTTCTGCTGCGACGGTGGCGTCTGGAAGCGGGTGAACCACATGCCCGCTCCGACCACCTTCACCGCCTTGCCGTACACCTGGAACTTCTGGGCCGTCTCGTAGCTGCCGGCTGGCAGGTAGACCCCGATCAGGTTGCCGGTGGCGTCCATCCGGACCGCGTCGAGCGCACTCTGCACGTCGGCATGACTGAATCCGTTCGGCACCCGGTACCGCGCCGGGTCCGGGTTCGCCCGGGGCGCGACCTGCTCCAGGTTCACGAAGTCGATGGCGTACGTGGTGGAGTTCGCCGGATCCTTCTGCAAGCGGATCCGGCTACCCGCCGGGATGGTCGAGTTGAGCAGCACGTTCGCCTCGTCGTAGAGGTGCCGGGGCGGCCCGGCGCTCGGCGAGTCGCTCGGGCTGGCCTCGGCGCCGTACAGCCAGATGTGCTTCGACGTCAGGCTGATCGGCTTGTGCAGCACGCCGTTGACGTAGATGTTCAACGTCGAGTTGATGCCGCCGCCGTTCGGGGCGTCGGGCATGGAGAAGCGGGTGACCAGGGCGTTGGCCGGCGCTCTGGTGGTCCACTCGACGTACGCGCCGGTGGTGTTCAGGGTGACCGCCCGCCGGCCGGACGCCTCACCGGCCAGGTCGCCGATGGTCCGGTTCGGTCCGACGACCTGCGCCCCGCCGCCGACTGAGCCCTCCTCGGCCTCGTACATGTCGTACGGCAGGTCGGCGCCGCGACCCACGAACAGGGCACGCTCGCTGGTGTTGTTGGCCCGCTTCACGGGCAACTCGTTGGCGTCGGCGGCGATGACGACCCGGACGGTGTACCGCCCGTTGGCCGCCGTCCAGGTGCCCAGGTTCACCGGGCCTGCCGTGGCACCCGCCCCGATGGTGCCGGTGTACGAGCCGGTGAGCGTACGCACGGTCGTGCCGGAGTCGTTGAGCACGGTCAGCGTGACGTTGTGCGCCCCGCCGGCCGAAGCGACGGTGCCCTGGTTGCCCAGGCTCACCGAGAAACCGACAGTGGCGCCCGCGCTCGGTGTGCCCGGTGACCAGGTGACCGACGAGGCGACCAGGTCGGCGCTGGCCACCGGACTGACCACCAGCGGGCCGGAACTGGTCCGGCTGTTGTTCGACTCATCCTGCTCGATGACCGTGTTCGCCGGGTCGACCGCGGCGCTGAGCTGGTAGCTGCCCGCGTTGCGGGCGGCGACGGTGGTCGACACGGTGGCCGAGGCGCCGGCCGCGAGGGCACCGACGTTCGCCTGGCCCACCTTCGTGCCGTCCAGCGCGAAGTCGACCGTCGTCGCCCCGGCACCCGACGTGCCGGCGTTGCGTACCGACGCGGTGAGCGTGAGCTGGTCGGTCTCCACCGGCGCGGTGGGGGCGAACGTCAGGTTGGTGACGGTGAGGTCTGGGTTCGGGGCGGGGGTTCCGATCACCTGGAACTCGGCGACCTGCCCGTTGGGCGATCCGGTGTTGGCGGTGAACTGGAGCCGGACGTCGGCTGCGGTAGCCGCGACTGGGATGGTCACCGTGTTGCTGCTCGACGGGCTGAACGAGTGGTTCGCCGAGCCGACCAGCGTACTGAATCCGGAGCCGGACTGAGTGCGCCCGAGGATCGAGAAGGTCTGGGTACGCGGCCCCCAGACCGGGTCCGGGTTCAGCTTGACCACGACGGCGCTGATGCTCGCGTTGGCGCCGAGCGCCACGGTCAGGGTGCTCGGGTACGCCCCGGGCGCTCCCTCCCAGTAGGTGGTGACGTCGTCGTCGACGGCGTTGGCGGCGGCGAAGACGTGCACCATCGAGGAGGCGGTGGCCGGCTTGCCGGCGGCCAGGTTGGTGCCACCCGGGGTGCTGCCCACCCGGGTCACCGTGTTGCTGTTGGCCGAGACGTTGCCGGCGGCGTCCCGGGCTCGTACGAGGTACGACACCGTCGCGCTTGCCGGCTGCGTGTCCGTGTACGTCAGGGTGGTGCCCGAGACGGTCGACCGCAACGACCCGTTGGCGTACACGTCGTAGCGGGTCACCCCGACGTTGTCGGTCGACGCCGACCAGGTCAACCGGACCTGCCCGCCGCCCGGCTCGGTGAACGCCAGGTTCGTCGGCGCCGACGGGGCCTGGGTGTCTCCGGTGGCCGGGCCGTACACCTCCAGTTCGGAAAGCTGCCCGGCGGGCCAGCCGGTGTTCGCGGTGATCAGCAGCCGGACGTGCCGGGTGCTGGCCGGGGCGACTGACACGGTGACCGTGTTGCCGGCCGCCGGGTTGAACGCGTACCCGGTGGAGCCGACCAGGGTGCTGAATGCCGACCCGTTGGTGCTGCCCTGCACGGTCAGGGTCTGGGTACGCGAACCCCAGCCGGTGGGCAGTTTGAGCACCAGCCGGTCGACCGTGACCGTGGCACCCAGATCGACCTGGATCCACTGCGGGAAGGCGTGGTTCGGGCTTTCCCAGTAGCTTCCCTGACTGCCGTCGTTGGCGTTGGCGGCGACGTAGACGTCGGTGTGGCCGCTGGCGGACATGCTCCGGCCGGCGGCCAGGTTGGGGCCGCTCGCCGCGACGGCGGGCGGTGCGGGGGCTACGGCGAGGGCGAGGCCGACCGCAACGAACACGGCGGTCAACCGGGTGCGGAATCTGGACATGGGGGATCGACACCTTCTTCCGGGATGTGGAGAGGCGTTGCGAGGTGGTGCTTCTGGTGCGGCGTCGCCGGGCCCCGCCGGAGCCGAGCCCGGCGACGGGTCAGGTGGAGTGGACCTCGAACTCGGCGACCTGGGCCGCCGGCCAGCCGGTGTTGGCGGTGACGTGCAGTCGGAGGAACCGACGCTCCCCGGCGGGCAGGTTGATCGACACGATGTTGCCGGTGGCCGGATCGAAGGTGCGGCCGGCCGTGCCGGCAAGGGTGGTCCAAAAGTTGCCGTCGGTGGAGCTGAGCACCGACAACGTCTGCGTACGGGTCTGCCAGGCCGGCGATGGTGGCAGCTTCAGCACCACCCGACCCACCTGCCGGACGCTGCCCAGGTCCAGGGTGAGGGTCTGCGGGAAGGCGTTGTTGGCGCTCTCCCAATAGGTGTTCGCGTTGCCGTCCACCGCATTGCCGGCCAGGTACCCGTCGGTGTGGCTGGAGGCGACCGCCGGCCGGCCGAGAGCGAGGTTTCCGGTTGGTGGCGGGGTTGTGGACGGTGGCGGGCTGCTGCCGCCGTACACCTCGATCTCGGCGATCTGGGCCGCCGGCCAGCCGGTGTTGCCGGTGATGCTCAGCCGGAGGAACCGACGCTCGCCGGCGGGCAGACCAATCGACACGACGTTGCCGGCGGCCGGATCGAAGGTGCGGCCGGCCGACCCGGCGAGCGTGGTCCAGGCGTTACCGTCGGTCGAGCCGAGCACCGACAACGTCTGCGTCCGCGTCTCCCAACCGGCCGGCAGCTTCAGCACCGCCCGATCGACGGAGCGGGCGCTGCCCAGGTCGACGGTGAGGGTCTGCGGAAAGGCGTTGTTGGCGCTCTCCCAGTACGTGTTCGCGTTGCCGTCGACTGCGTTGCCCGCCTGGTAGGTCTGGTTGTGGCTGGAGGCGAGGACCGGCCTGCCCTGCGCCGGGTTGCCCCCGGCCGGCGGCGGCGTGGTGGGTGGCGGAGTGGTGGGCGGTGGCGGAGTGGTGGGCGACGGTGGGCTGGTCGGGCCGCTGCCCCACTGCGGCTCCGGCCACGGCCCGCAGTACGGCGTCGAGGTGTACCAACCGGAGTTTCCGGCCCCCTGAGTGATCTGGAAGCCGCTGCCCACACAGTTGTGCATCGGGTTTGCCTGTGCGATGCCGGTGGCCCGGACATTCGTGAAGGAGACCTGACTCGGTGCCTGCACCTGGAGGGCGTACGTGCCGGCACCGTCGATGCGTACGTCGGTGAAGCTGATCCCGCTTGTCGCGCCCTCGATCCAGTGCAGCGCCGCGTAGGAGCTGTCCAGGATGTCGGTGTCGCTGACCACGATCGACGCGTTCTGGATCGGTTCGTTCAACGCGGAGAACCAGATCGCCCCGACACCGAACCGCCAGTTGTAGTCCGAGTTGCCGTTGCGGATCAGGGTGTTGCGGGCGACCGTGATGGTGCCGGCGACCGCCGTCGGGCCGTGCACGCCGGTGTAGCGGTTGGCCACGTGGATGCCGCCGCCGTTGGTGACCGAGTCGGCGGTCACGTTGTCCGTGATCCGGATGTCCCGCCCACCGTAGGTGACCAGGTGGTTGGCGAGGATCGTCACGCCGACGGTGTTACGGGTGAACGAGTTGCCCACGTTCGGCACGGTGTCCGCCCACATGGCGAGGGCGTCATCGCCGGTGTTGCGGACGAAGGTGTTCGTCACCGTGGAGTTGGTGACCCCCCAGTGGAAGTTCACCCCGTCGGCGGTCTGGTCGAGGATCCGGCTGTTACGGATGGTGAAGTTGTCCATCGGGCCGTCCATCCAGGCACCGACCTTGGTGTGCTGCATCCAGACGTTGTCCACCACGGAGTCGGACATCGCTCCGCCGATGGCGTTGACCTGATCGGAGTCGACCCGTTCCCGGATGTCGCCGATGATGGCGAAGTCCCGCAGCAGCACGTTGCGGCTGGGGCCGCCGGCCTCGTGCGGGCGGATCTCACCCCGGTAGCCGCCACCGTCGACGTACTTGCCGTAGATGCCGGCGGCCCGCTGGCGGTCGGTGGGGTGCCGGCCGCCGAGCACCGAGTACCAGGGGCCGGCCCCGCGCAGCGTCACCCCGTCGACGACCACATGGTCCCAGAGGGTGAAGCTGCCCGGCGGGATCCAGACCGTACGGCCCTGCGCCCGACCAGCGTCCACGGCGGCCTGGAAGCGGGCGGTGGAGTCGGTGGCACCGGTCGGATCGGCACCGAAATCGGTGACCACGTCGAGGACGTTGGCCGGCTTGGTGATCGGTGCGCCGACCAGCTCGAAGTCGGCCAGGTCGATGGTGAAGGTCGGCGACTGGGCGGTCGACGCCACCTGGAGCCGGATCTTCGTACCCGTCGGGTAGGTGGTGCCGAACAGGGCCCGGGCCTCGTCGTAGAAGTGGTGCGGGTTGATGTCGCCCGGGTTGTTGTTGAACGGGTAGCCGCCGTAGTACCAGCCGTACTTCGAGGTGACCGGCACCGCCTTGACCAGGGTGCCGTTCGCCCGTAGGTCGATGGTGGCGTCGCGGCCGGTGCCGGCGGCGTTGTCCGGGATGCTGTAGCGGAACGTGACCGCGTTCGCCGGGGCGGTGAGGGTGAATTCGACGTGCTCCCCGACCGCGTCGAGGGTGACCGCCGCACGGCCGCTCGCCTCGGACGGCAGTGTTCCGTAGCGCCGGTCCGGCCCGATCCTGGTGCCGCTGTACGCGGCGTTCTCCGCCTCGTGCTCGATGAACGGTACCGTCGCACCCCGGCCAGCGATGTCGAACGGGGAGAGCCCGGCGGCCCGGGCCGGGGTCGCGGTGGTGGTGAGTGTGATCACCGAGATCGAGGCGGCGGCCAGTGCGGTGCCGGTGAGCAGGGCAAGCGTCGCACTGCTCCGGTTTCTGGGCGGGTGCGGGTGGTGCGGGACGGTGTGGTCGGCCATGAGCAGCGCTCCCTTTCTCAGGTGGCCAGGTCCCCCGTGGTGGTGGCGGAACGGCGGTGCGGGTACCTCCTCGTCGGCGCGGGCTGGTGGTTCGGTCGGTGGTGTGCCGACCCGGCGGGAGTCACCCGGACCGGCCCGGGGTACGCAGCCAGACGGCGGTGTCCGGGGGTAGCCGGTCGTCGTCGAGCGGGCCGCTGGCCAGCAACTTGTGGGTGTGCGGTGGCAGTGGCACGGCACCGCCGGACAAATTCACCAGGCAGGTGAAGCCGGGTTCCCGACGGAACGCCAGCACGTCGTCGGGTGCCGGCAACCAGGTGAGCGTCCCGTCGCCGAGCGCCGCCTCGGTACGCCGCAGCGCGATCGCCCTCCGGTACAGCTCCAGCATCGAATGCGGGTCTCCGGCCTGCGTCCGGGCCGTGCGGTCCTTCCAGTCGGCGGGTTGCGGCAGCCACGGCACGTGGCTCGCGTCATCGGGGCTGAAGCCGTAGGGCGGCACGTCCCCCGACCAGGGCAGCGGAACCCGGCAGCCGTCGCGGCCCGGGTCGACCCCGCCGGAGCGGACGAACATCGGGTCCTGCCGGAGTGCGTACGGGATGTCCTCGACCTCCCACAGCCCCAGTTCCTCACCCTGGTAGACGTAGGCGGCGCCGGGCAGCGACAGCGACAGCAGCGCCGCGGCGCGGGCACGGCGGGTGCCCAGTTCCAGGTCGGTGGGGATGCCCTCGCGCTTGGCCGCGAAGCTGAACGTGGTGTCCGCCCGGCCGTAGCGGGTCACCTGCCGGGTGACGTCGTGGTTGGCGAGCACCCAGGTGGCGGGGGCACCGACCGGAGCGTGTGCGTGCAACGTGCCGTCGATGCTCTCCCGTAGTGCGGTGGCGTCCCAGGCGCAGCCGAGAAAATCGAAGTTGAACGCGGCATGCAGTTCGTCCGGGCGCAGGTAGCGGGCGAACCGCTGGCGGTCCGGCAGCCACACCTCACCGATCAGGGCCCGGTCCCCCGGATACGCGTCGGCGATCCGCCGCCAGTCCCGGTAGATCTCGTGCACCCCGTCGACGTCGTGGAAGGGGTGCGGCCGATCTGCCACGATCTCGGGCAGCGTCGAGTCCTTGACCAGCAGTCCGGCCGAGTCGATCCGGATACCGTCCACGCCCCGGTCGAACCAGAACCGCAGGATGTCCTCGAAATCGGCGCGCACCCGCGGATGGTCCCAGTTGAGGTCCGGCTGTTCGGGGGCGAAGAGGTGCAGGTACCAGTCACCGGGCGTGCCGTCCGGGTTGGTGGTCCGGGTCCAGGTCGGCCCGCCGAACTCGCCCACCCAGTCGGTCGGGCGTTGGTCGCCGTTCGGACCGCGCCCCGGCCGGAACCAGAACAGCTCCCGCTCCGGCGCCCCGGGGCCGCCGGCCAACGCCGCCTGAAACCAGGGGTGTGCGTCGGAGCAGTGGTTCGGCACCACGTCGACGATGGTCCGGATGCCGAGCGCGTGCGCCTCCGCGATCAGCGCCTCCGCCTCGGCCAAGCTGCCGAAGACGGGGTCGATGTCGCGATGGTCGGCGACGTCGTAGCCGGCGTCGGCCATCGGGGAGGGATACCAGGGGCTGAACCAGATGGCGTCGACGCCGAGCGTCGACAGGTAGTTCAGCCGTGATCGGATGCCGGCGATGTCGCCGATGCCGTCACCGTTTCCGTCGGCGAAGCTGCGCGGGTACACCTGGTAGATCACCGCTCCCCGCCACCACGGACCACTGGCTGCTGCGGACACGCGCACCTGCTTTCTGGGGTCGGCGGTCATCCCTTGAGACCGCCCGTGGTGAGGCCGGACATGATGTTTCGCTGAAACACCAGGAAGATGACGACGGTCGGTATCGCGGCGATCACCGACGCGGCGATCACCACGTTCATCGGCGTACCGCCGGCGAAGGCGTAGATCCCCACGCTTACCGTGCGGGTCTCGGGGGACGGCATGACCAGCTTCGGCCAGAGGAAGTCCTTCCAGACCGCGGTCACCGCGAAGATCGAGACAACGCCGAGGATGGGCCGCGACATTGGCAGCACGATCGACCAGAGCGTGCGCAGTGGGGTCGCCCCGTCCATCAGGGCGGCCGCCATCAGATCCTCTGGAATCGAGTCGAAGAACCGCTTCAGCAGGAAGATGTTGAACGCGTTGGCGACCAGGGGAAGCCAGATCGCGAACGGTGAGTCGAGCAGGTTGATGTGCAGGATCGGCAGGTCGATCACGGTCACGTACTGCGGGACGATGAGGACCATCGCCGGGATCATCAGGGTGGCCAGCATCATGCCGAGGATCACGTTGCCGAGGACCGGGCGGAGCTTCGACAGGGCGTACGCCGCGGCGGTGTCGAAGACCAGTTGGAACAGCACCGCGCCGGTCGCGTAGTAGAAGGTGTTGAACAGCAGCTTGGCCAGCGCCAGGTTGTGCCAGGCATCGGCGTAGTTCTGCCACTGTGGATCCTGCGGGAACAGCGACGGTGGGGTCTGCGCGATCTCCTGGCCGGATTTGAGGGCTCCGGTGACCATCCAGTAGAGCGGCCCGAGGAAGACGAGCGTGAACCCGACGACCACGACGGCGAGCAGCGTCCAGTAGGCGGCCCGTCCGCGACCACGCCGAAGCTGGGCCTGTGAGATGAGGGTCCGGGTCCCGGTGTCCGGTGCCATGGGTGGTCTCCTCCTAGTCCTGTCTCGCGGTGAGCCGCAGGTAGACGGCGGAGAACCCGGCCAGCACCACCAGCATGATCACTCCGAGTGCCGCCGCGCCGTTGAGATCGTTCTGGAAGAACCCGTGTTGGTAGATGAGGTATGCGACCGAGGTCGCCGAGTCCTCCGCGCCCGCACCGTTGGCGAGGATCAGCGGCTCGATGAAGAGCTGCATGGTGGCGACGATCTGGAGCATCGCCAGCAGCGCGAGAATCAGCCGGGTCTGCGGAATGGTGACGTGCATGATCCGCCGCCAGATCCCGGCCCCGTCCAGCTCGGCCGCCTCGTACAACTCGCCCGGGATGTTCTGCAACGCGGCCAGATAGATCAGCACGGCGCTGCCCATGTTCATCCAGGTCGACGCGATCACCATCGCCGGCATCGTCATCTGCGGCGACTGCATCCACTGCGACGTGGGCAGGCCGAAGGCGTCGAGGATCGCGTTGAACAGCCCCGCGTCGCTCGGATCGTACGCGTAGAACTTGAACAGGAACAGCGCCGAGGCGGGCGGCAGCATCACCGGCAGGTAGACCAGGATCCGGAGGTACCCACGGGCGTGGCGGAACTCGTTGAGCAGGATCGCCACGAAGAACGGCACCGCGTACCCGAGGACGAGCGCGAGGCCGGTGAAGTAGAAGGTGTTCTGCCAGGCGGTCCAGAAGCTGGGGTCGTCGAGGATCCGGAGGTAGTTGTCCCAGCCGACCCAGGTGGTCTCGCCGCGCCGGGTCCGCTGAAAGCTCATGACGACGCCGCGGACCATCGGATACCAGGAGAAGACCGCGAAGCAGAGCACGGCACCGAGCAGGAACGCGTGTCCGGTGAGATTGTCCCGTACCTTGCGGCCGAGGCTGGAACGCGGTGGCCCTGCCGGCGGCGACGGGGCGGGTCGACCCGGTGCGCGCACGGCACCCGGGACGGTGGTGATCGCCAAGGCAACTCCTGGTGGGCTGGTTGACCGGTCAGTGCTACGCCGCCCCCGGACGGTGGATCGGGGCGCTGCGGCCGGGGCGGGGGCCGGAGTGCAGGCCCCCGCCCCGCGCTCAGCTCGCGGTGGCGAGGAGCTTGTTGACCTTGTCCTCGGCGGTCTTGAGCAGCGCGTCGATGTTGGCGTTCGGGTTGGTCAGCACTCCCGACATCACCGCGTCCAGCACCGCGTAGATGGCCTGCGCATTGCGCGGCTCACCCTTGATCGGGACCGGATTCGCCTCGAAGTTCGCGAAGTTCGCGGTGTCCACATTCGCGTTGGCCTTGCGCAGCTCCAGCTCCTGCTGCTGGGCTTCGCTGCCGTTGGTGAACAGCAGCGGCTGCGGCAGACCGACCGGGTAGTTCTGTGGCTTGGCCCGGACGTAGTCGAGTTGGCCCTTGCCGGGCGTGAGCTTCTGGTACGCGATCCACTTGAGACCGGCGCGGACCTGCTCCGGAGTGAGGTCCTTCTTGAAGAAGTAGCCCTCGCCGCCACCGAGCGTGCTCTTGGCCGGGCCGTCCTGGCCGGGCAGCGGCCCCATCGCCCAGTCCTCGAACCTGCCCTGGAACTGGCTGACGATCGCCTGGGTGGCGTCCGGGGCGCCGATGAACATACCGACCTTGCCCGCACCCGCGTTGGTCAACAGGTCGCCCCACTGGAGCAGCTGACGGTCGCCCATGCTGTCGTCGCCGTAGCGCATGTCCTTGAGGTTCTGCAGGACCTGCCGACCCAGGGCGTTGTTGAAGTCGGCCTTGCCGCCGTCGGCGGTCAGCACCTGGCCGCCCTGCGAGTAGAGCAGAGCGGTGAAGTGCCAGCCGCCGGTGTTGCCGGCGCTGTACTCCGCGTAGCCGGCGATGCCGTCGCCGAGCGCGGAGATCTTCTTGGCGGCGTCCCGGACCTCGGCCCACGTCTTCGGCGGGTTGTTCACGTCGAGACCGGCCCGTTGGAACAGCACCTTGTTGTAGACCAGGCCCATGGAATAGTTCTTCACCGGCACGGCGTAGAGCTTCCCGTCGTCGGTGAAGACCTCCTTCAGGGCCGGGTCGACGCTGTCCCAGGTGGGGACGGTGTCCGTGGTGGCGTACTCGGTGATGTCCATCGCCTGGCCGGAGTCGAGCACCTGCTGCAGGTCGGTCATGTACCCGTAGAACACGTCCGTCACGGTGCCGCCGGCCAGTCGGGCGGTGAAGTCCGGCGGGTTGTTGCACTGCTCGCCGACGCTCACGCTCTTGACGACGATGTCGGGGTTCTGCCGCTGGAACTCGGCGACGTCGGCGTTCCAGTTCTGCAGCAGTTCTTTCTGGGCGCCGACCGGCTGGCAGTCGACGGTGATGGTGACCTTGCCGCTCGCGTCGCCGCTGGTGTCGCCGCTCTTGGTGGAGCAGGCCGCGAGGCCGAGCCCCAGACCGGCCACGAGCGTCAACGCGGCTGCCTTCCGGTACTGCGGTACGGACATCTGTCCATCCCTTCGGGAACGGGTGTCGAGGTGAAGTCGGTGATCGGCGGTTGGTGTGCCACGCCGCGAAACCTGCTGGTGATCGTGTCCGCGCTGCACCCCTGACCCTCCGTTACCTACCGGCGGCCAGGTGTGAGTGGAGTCACTGTAACGTCGGCGACTTGATTCAGCAAGGTTCGAATGTAGAAGTGAAAATATGCGACTTGCTTGCGGCAGATCGTGACTGCCCGGCGGTGGTGGCGATAGGAAGGCATGGGACCACTACCCGACGGCATGACGAAGCGGCCGCCGACCGCAGGCAGCGGACGGCGGCCGAGGATCTCGGGTTCAGCCGGAAGGGCGACGACCGGTCACGTCGATGGCCGTGCGACGGTGCCGCCGGCACGTCGGATCATCGCCGATAGCCGGTGGGGACAACGGTCAGGAACGGGGCGTGGGGGCGGTCGAGCCACGCACCACCAGTTCGGGCTCGAAGAGCAACTCGTCGGTGAGCACACCCCCGCCCTCGATCTGAGTGACCAGCAGGTCCACGGCCGCCTGCCCCATCGTCTCGATCGGCTGCCGGACGGTGGTCAGCGGCGGATCGGTGCAGGTCATGAACGCCGAGTCGTCGTAGCCGACCACCGACACGTCGTCGGGCACCGAGCGGCCGAGCCGGCGCACCGCGCGGATGGCGCCCAGAGCCAACACGTCGCTGGCGCAGATGATCCCGGTGACTCCCCGGTCGACCAGCTTGGTCGCCGCGACCCGGGCACCTTCCATCGAGAAGCTGGAGCGCTCGACCCACTCCGCCCCCTCGTCCCAGCCGATGACGCGGCGCATGGCGGTCAGTTTCCGCCGTGACGGCACGTGGTCCTCGGGCCCGAGCACCAGGCCGATCCGTTCGTGCCCCAACGAGCGCAGGTGGCCGTACGCCTGCTCGACCGCGACCGCGTCGTCCGTGGAGACCCGGGGGAAGCCGAGTTCGTCCACACCCGCGTTGACCAGCACCACCGGCAACCCCCGGTCGGTCAGCCGGCGGTAGTGCTCGTGCGACGCGTCAGCCAGCGCGTACGACCCACCAGCGAAGATCACGCCGGAGACCTGATGGTCCAGCAGCATCTCGACGTACGCGGACTCGGAGACGCCACCGATGGTGCGGGCGCACAGCGCCGGGGTGAAGCCGCGTTGGGCCAGCGAGCCGGTGACCACCTCGGCCAGCGCCGGGAAGATCGGATTCTGCAGCTCGGGCAGGACCAGCCCGACCAGTCGGGCCCGCTCACCGCGCAGCTTGCTCGGGCGTTCGTAACCGAGCACGTCCAGGGCGGTCAGCACCGCCGTCCGGGTCGCCTCGGCCACGCCATCGCGGCCGTTGAGCACCCGACTCACGGTGGCTTCGCTGACACCTGCCTTGCGGGCGACCTCGGTCAGTCTCTTCGTCACGGCCGCAATAGTACGCCGAGGTACTGCAAGAAAAGAACAGCCATCTGTCGGTGGATGACGGATGGTGTCCGGTCACTGTCCGAGATTGCGCAGCGCGTCGGAGATCGCGCGGTGGAAGGTCGGGTACGCGTAGATCATGTGCCGGAGCTGGCTCAGCGGTACGGCCGCGTGCACGGCCACGGCCAGGCCCGACAGCACCTCGCCGCCGGCCGGGCCGGCCGAGGTGGCCCCGATCAACACCCCCTGGTCGGCGTCCGCGACGAGCTTGATGAAGCCGTCGTCGTCGGTGCCGTGGATCCAGCCACGGGCGGACGACGCCAGCCGGGTGAAGCCGACCTGCACGTTGATGCCGCGGTCGCGGGCCTGCTGCTCGGTGAGACCGACCGCGCCGATCTCCGGATCGGTGAAGGTGACCCGGGGCAACGCCCGGTAGTCGGCGCGGGGCACCGAACCCGCCGAACCGCTCGATCCGGTGGCGGCCAGCGAACTGGCCACGCCGACCGCGCCGCCGACCACGCTGGCCGTACCGCTCGGATCCGCGCCGCCCCGCGCCCGTCGCGCGTGGTCGAGCACGTCGGCGACCACGATGGACGCCTGATACATCGCGACGTGGGTGAAGGCACCCTCGCCGGTGACGTCGCCGACCGCCCAGATTCCCTCGGTGACGTGCAGCCGGTCGTCCACCGGCAGGTACCGCCCGCCCGGGTCGACGCCCACCGAGTCCAGCCCCAACTCGTCCAGGTGGGCGCGGCGGCCGGTCACCACCAGCAGCCGCTCGGCGGTGAACTCCTCGCCCCCGGTACCGCGCAGGGTGAACCCACCGACGCCGTGCTCGACCCGGGCGGCCTTGACCCCGGTGTGGATCTCCACCCCGTCGGCCCGCAACGCGGCGGCCGCCGCCTCGGACGACTCCGGCTCCTCGACGGCCAGTACCCGGTCGAGCGCCTCGACCACGGTGACCCGTACGCCGAAGCGGGCGAAGACCTGCGCCAGTTCGAGCCCGATCGCGCCGCCGCCCAGCACCAGCAGCGAGCCGGGCAGTTCCTCGACCTCGATGGCCTCGCGGTTGGTCCAGTACGGGGTGTCCGCCAGCCCGTCCACCGGCGGCACCGACGGGCGGGTGCCGGTACCCAGCACGATGCCGTGGCGAGCCTGAAAGACCTGGTCACCGACCCGCACCCGACCCGGTCCGTCGAGTCGGCCGCTGCCGCGTACGAAGTGCCCGCCCTTGTCGGTGAACCGCTGCACCGCCACCCGGTCGTCCCAGTTGTCGGTGGCCTCCGCCCGGATCCGTTTCGCCACCGGCGCCCAGTCCGGGGTGACCTGTGCGGTGCCGCCGAGGCCGTCGACCCGGCGGGCCTCGGCGATCGCGTTCGCTGCCCGGATCATCATCTTGCTCGGCACGCACCCCCAGTAGGGACACTCCCCGCCGACCAGGTCGCGTTCCACGCCGACCACGGTGAGCCCGGCCTCCGCCAGCCGACCGGCGACCTCCTCCCCGCCGACTCCGAGTCCGAGCACCACCACGTCGACCAGTTCCGGCTCCGCCATGCCGCCAGCATCGCGCACCGGGCGGCCCTCGGCCACCCGGCCACGCCAATGTCGGCGGACAGGGAGCGGGACCGACTCGATCCGCGCCCGACCGGTACGACGCCGGGCCCCATGGGTAGGGCCAAGGACAGCAGAAACCGACGACGAAGGGTACGGGTGATGGAAGAGGCGCTGGTCAGCAGCCGCGAACGACGGGTGACGGTGCCGGAGCCGCCGACCGGCCGCGCCAAACTCGGCTACATCGGCCCCGGTGTGCTCTGGGCGCTGGCCGCCCTGGCCACCGGAGAACTGCTGTTCACGCCCCGGGTCGGCGCCCAGTACGGGTACGCCCTGCTGTGGGCGCTGGTCGCGGCCCTGCTGCTCAAGCTCTTCGTGACCCGGGAGATCGGGCGCTACAGCGTGGTGACCGGCCGACGGTTGCTCAGCGGGATGGCGGAGCTGCCCGGTCCCCGTGGCTGGGCGCTGTGGGTCATCCTGGTGCCGCAGCTGGTGGTGGGTGTCGCCGCCATCGCCGGCATCGCGAGCGCCGCTGGCAGCGCCTTCACCCTGGCCGTACCCGGTCCGATCCAACTCTGGACCGCGGTGGTCATCGCGGCGGCGGCTGGTCTGGTGCTGTTCGGCCACTACACCGGCGTGGAGTGGGTGTCCCGGGTCATCGGGCTGCTGCTGGCGGTCGGAGTGGTGCTGGCCGCCGTCCTCGTCGGCCCCGACCTCGGCGAGGCGGCATCGGGTGTGGTGCCCAACGTGCCCGAGGATCTTGTGGTCGCCGACATCCTGCCCTGGCTCGGATTCCTGTCGAACGGTGCCGCCGGGCTGATGTGGTACTCGTACTGGGTCGCGGCGAAGGGTGTGGGTGTCGGCGCGCTGGAGGAGCCGACCCGGCTCGACCCGCGCGGCCTGGACGACGGTCAGGTGGCCCGGGTACGTCAGTGGCTGCGGACCATGACGCTCGACTCGACGTTCGCCGTCGTGGGCGTCGGGATCATCACGGTGGCCTTCCTGGTGCTCGGTGCGGAACTGCTGCGTCCGGAGGGCATCGTGCCCGCCGAGTCCGACGTCGCCCGGGACCTGACCACGCTGTTCAGTGAGGTCTTCGGAAGTGTCGGGTTCTGGTTGATGGTGGTGGGCCTCATCTCGGCCTTCTGGACGGCCACGCTGACCAACATCGACGGCTGGAAGCGGCTGTACACCGACGGCATCCGCAAGGCCCTGCCGGACCACCTCACGCAGCGGCCGTGGGCCCGACCGCTGGTCATCGGCCGGGTCGCCGTCATCGGCTGGCTCGCGGTGCTGCCGTTCGCGGTGTTCGTGATCTTCGGCGATCCGGTGGCGCTGCTCACCGTGGCGGGGTCGATCGAGGCCCTGCACATTCCGCTGGTCGCGGCGCTCGTGCTCTGGCTCAACCGGCGTACGCTGCCGGCCGCGCTGCGCGCCGGTCGGGTAGCCACCGGGCTCGTGGTGATCGCGATCGTGTTCTTCGCCGGCTTCGCGCTGTACTACCTGTGGCAGCAGGTGCTCGGTTAACGCAGCCAGACCGGGGTTTCGCCGGGCGGCTCCAGCGGCGGCGGATAGACGAGCGTGCGGCGCACCGCTTCGGGTAGTCGCCACGGCTGGTGCACCGCCCCACCGGCCACCGAGGCCAACTCGGGCACCCACCGCCGCACGTACGCGCCGTCGGGGTCGTACCGCTCGGCCTGCCGGACCGGGTTGAATCCCCGGTACGGCCGGGTGTCGTTGCCGGTGCCGGCGACCCACTGCCAGTTGCCCGAATTGTCGGCGATGTCGCCGTCGAGCAGCCACCGGAAGTAGACCGCCTGCCCGTCCCGCCAGTCCAGCCCGAGCGTCTTGGTCAGGTAGCCGGCGGTGATGAGGCGGGCGCGGTTGTGCAGCCATCCCTGCGCCCGTAGCTGACGCATGCCGGCGTCCACGACCGGCAGCCCGGTGCGCCCCTGCGCCCAGGCGGTGAGGGCCTGCTCGTCGTAGCGCCATTGCTCGGTCGCCCGACGTCGGTACGCCTTGCGGGGCAGGTCGGGGAAGGCCGCGGTCACCTGGTGGTAGAAGTCCCGCCAGCAGAGTTGCCGGACGAACGGCGACTCCCGGTCGTCGATCGCGTTGGCCACGGTCAACGGTGACAGGCAGCCGAAGCGCAGGTACGGACTGAGCCGGGAGGTGGCGTCGCCGGCCATGTCGTCGTGGCGGTCGCCGTAGCGCGCGACGTCGGGCCGCCACCGCGCCAACCGACGTCGCGCCTCGTCCTCCCCGCCGGCGACCGCGTCCGGCGACTCTCCCGGCGGCAGCGCCGGCAGGCGCCCGACCGGCACGCCGGCCGGCAACGTCAGGGTGGTCGGCGCCGACAGTTCCGCCCGCCACTGCCGGGCACTCCACGCCCGGTGGTACGGACTGAACACCCGGTAGTGGTCACCGCCGGCCGGGGTCAGCTCTCCCGGCTCGACCACCGTCAGGCCGGGAAAGAACCTCAGACGCAGCCGGTGCCGGTCGCACTCGGCGCCCAGGCGTCGCGCCCGGCGGGCCGCGTACCGGGAGACGTCCGCGGAGAGCGCGACGCCCTCGGCACCCACCTCGCCGGCCAGCCGGATCGTCTCGGCCACCGGATCACCGTGTCGCAGCACCAGGTCACCGCCGAGCCCACGCAGCGCCTCGCGGAGCGCGGCGAGGCTCTGGTGCAGGAAGCGGGTGCGGTTCGGCGACAGTTCGGCGAGCGCGGGGTCCAGCACGTACAGCGGGACCACGCGGTCGAAGGCGGCGCAGCTGGTCGCCAGGGCCGGGTGGTCGTGCACCCGCAGGTCGCGGGTGAACAGCACGACGGCGGTACGGTCGCTCACCGCGGCGGCGGACCGGGCACGGCGACCGGGCTGCCGGCCGGTGACAGCAGGGCGCGGGTGGCCACGCCCAGCCGGCGCCGCTGCGGCACGGTGGCGCGGCGGGCGAAGACGTCGTAGTCCTGGCCGGCCACCTCGTCGAGGATGCCGCCGTACAGCAGGTAGGCGGTACGGATACAGGCCTGCGAGGCACCGTCGAGCAGGACCACGCCCGGCGCCGCGGCGAGGTAGTGCGCCTGGGCGCGGGTCACCTCGTACCGGATGAGTTCGCGGACCGGCTCGCTGGCCCGCCCGGCGGCGGCGCAGGCGGTAAGGTCGTCCCGCGTCACGCCGAAGGCGGCCAGATCCTCGTCGGGCAGGTAGGTCCGCCCCCGGGCCAGGTCCTCGCCGACGTCCCGGATGAAGTTGGTCAGCTGGAAGGCGAAGCCGAGCTGGCGGGCGGGCTCGCGGGCCGCGACCGGATCGGAGCTGCCCAGGATGGGCAGCATCATCGTGCCGATGACCGCGGCCGAACCCTCCATGTAGTCCAGCAGGTGCTCGTAGGTGCGGTACGAGGTGACGGTCAGGTCCATCGCCATGCTCTTGAGGAACGAGGCGAAGTCCTCCCGGTCGAGGTCGAACACGGCGATGGTGTGCAGTACCGCCGGCAGCAGCGGGTCGGTCACCGGCGCACCGTGCAGCCCGGCGACGAACCGTCCACCCCAGTCGTCCAGCCGGGCCGCACGCTCGGCCGGCGGCAGGGCGTCGGTCTGGTCGACGATCTCGTCGGCGTAGCGAGTGAACCCATATAAAGCGTGCACATGCCGCCGTTTCCATGCGGGCAGCAGCCGAGTGGCGAGATAGTAGGTGCGGCCGTGCCGTCTGTGCAGCTCACGGCATCTGTCGTAGGCAGCGGCGAGATCCAGGTCCACCGGGCCCTCCTCTGATTCGACGCACCAATCGACGCAACTTGAGACCCTAGGGTACGCTCAGCGGCATGGCCAGCGACGGACCAACCGGTAACCTCCTTCGCGTGGTCCCTGAGCAGCCGGTCGGTGGAGACGACCCGATCGCTGCGGTGCTGGCCGCCTACACGCGCGACATCGTCATCGCCGTCGACAACACGCTCGCCGAGTTCCTGACCGCCGAGGTCGACGCGCTCACCGCGATCGACCCGGCGATGGGCGGCTTCGCCGCCACCGCCCGCGACTGTGTCCTCTCCGGCGGCAAGCGGGTCCGGCCCACGTTCGCCTACTGGGGGTGGCGTGGCGCGGTCGGCGGCGACGTGCCGGTGACCCCGGTGCTGCCCGCACTGGCCACCTTGGAGTTGCTGCACACCTTCGCGCTGGTGCACGACGACGTGATGGATGCCTCCGCCACCCGACGCGGCCGACCCACCGCGCACGTGGCGGTGGCCGCCCAGCACGCCGCGGCCGGCCGCAACGGCGACTCCGGGCGCTTCGGCGAGGCGGTCGCCGTACTCATCGGTGACCTCTGCATGGTCTGGGCCGACCAGTTGCTGGCCCTGGCCGAGCTGCCCGCGGACCGGCTGCTTCAGGTACGACGCGGCTACGACCGGATGCGGGTGGAGACGGTCGCCGGGCAGTACCTCGACGTCCTCGGCGAGACCGACCCGCAGAGCTGGTCGGTGGACCGGGCGCTCCGGGTGGCCCGGTACAAGACCGCCAGCTACACCGTGCAGCGACCGCTGCTCTTCGGCGCCAGCCTGGCCGGCGTGGACGGAAACAGCGAGCTGGCCGGGGCGTACACCCGCTACGGCCTCGCCGTGGGCGAGGCCTTTCAGCTCTGCGACGACCTGCTCGGCGTCTTCGGTGACCCGACCACCACCGGCAAGCCGGCCGGCGACGACCTGCGTACCGGCAAACCGACGGCGCTGCTGGTCCTGGCCCGGGAACTGGCCACGCCGACACAGCTACGGGCACTGGACGGCGCCGGTCGACGCGCGGACGGGCCCGAGATCGCCCGGCTCGCCGAGGTCGTGGTCGACACCGGCGCCGTACGACGGATCGAGCGGATGATCGACGAGCGGGTCGAGGACGCGCTGGCCGCGCTCGACGCGGTCGCCGTCGACGAGACCGCCCGTACCGCACTTGTCGGCCTCGCGACCGCCGCCACCCATCGGCGGGCATGATGGGCTCCGTGCACAGAGAGGTGGTCGCCGGTGCGGACCGTTGACGGGCGTACTGATCGGGTGGTGGTTGTCGGGGCCGGGCTCGGCGGGCTGGCCTGCGCGCTGCACCTGGCCGGCAGCGGACGCCAGGTGACCGTGCTGGAGCGCGAGCCGGTGCCGGGGGGACGGGCCGGTCGGCTCAGCGTCGACGGCTACGAGTTCGACACCGGCCCCACGGTGCTCACCATGCCCGACCTCATCGCCGAGGCGCTGGCCGCGGTCGGTGAGGAGCTGACCGACTGGCTCGACCTGGTGCCGCTGGACCCGGCCTACCGTGCCTACTATCCGGACGGCTCCACGCTCGACGTGCTCACCGACACCACCGCGATGGCGGCGGAGATCTCCCGGGTCTGTGGGCCCCGGGAAGCCGACGGCTACCTGCGGTTCGTCGACTTCGCCCGGAACCTGTGGCGACTGGAACGGGCCGACTTCATCGAACGCAATCTCGACGCGCCGACCGACCTGCTCACCGGCAACCTGCTCAAGCTCGTCGCCACCGGCGCCTTCCGGCGACTGCAAACGAAGATCAACCAGTTCCTCCGGGATCCGCGTACCCGACGGATCTTCTCCTTCCAGGCGATGTACGCCGGCCTCGCTCCGCACGACGCACTCGCCATCTACGCGGTCATCGCGTACCTCGACTCGGTGGCCGGGGTCTTCTTCCCGCGCGGCGGCATCCACGCGGTCTCCCGGGGCCTGGCCGGCGCCGCCGAGAAGCACGGCGTGCGCATCCGGTACGGCACCACGGTGACCCGGGTGGAGACCGCGAACGGCCGGGCCACCGGGGTGGTGACCGCCGACGGGGAGTTCGTCCCCGCCGACGCCGTGGTGCTCAACCCCGACCTACCGGTGGCCTACCGCGACCTGCTGCCGCCGGCCCGGCAACGCCGGCTCACCTACTCGCCCTCGTGCGTCGTGCTGCACGTGGGTTCGACCCAGGGCTACCGGCGGATCGCCCACCACAACATCCACTTCGGGCGGGCCTGGCAGGGCACCTTCGACGAGGTCATCCGACGCGGACACCTGATGTCCGACCCGTCCCTGCTGGTCACCAACCCGAGCCGGACCGACCCGGCGGTGGCACCCGCCGGCCGGCACACCTACTACGTGCTGGCTCCGGTGCCGAACCTCGACCGGGCGCCCTTCGACTGGCGCGGCGACCTCACCGCCCGCTACACCGATCAGCTCATCGCCACCCTGGAGGAGCGCGGATACGTCGACTTCGGGGCGGGTGTCGAGGTGTTGCGGGCGATCACCCCGGCGGAGTGGGCCGAGCAGGGCATGGCCGCCGGTACGCCGTTCGCCTCCGCGCACACCCTGTTCCAGACCGGCCCGTTCCGACCCTCGAACCTGCACCGCTCGCTGTCCAACGTGGTCTTCGTCGGCTCGGGCACCCAGCCCGGTGTCGGCGTGCCGATGGTGCTGATCTCCGGCAAGCTCGCCGCCGCCCGGATCACCGGGGAGCCCCGGTGAGCATGCGGAGCGAGGCGGTGCCGAGCCCCGAGTCGACCAACGGAGGGTGGCGCTGATGCCGCAGTCCCGGGAGAGCCACCTCGTCGAACTGGTCGACGACACCGGTCAGCCCGTCGGGGAGGCCACGGTGGCCGCCGCCCACCAACCACCCGGTCAGCTGCATCGGGCGTTCTCCGTACTGCTCGTGGCGCCGGACGGCCGGCTGCTGCTCCAGCGGCGCGCGGCGACGAAGACCCGCTTCCCGTTGCGCTGGGCGAACTCCTGCTGCGGTCATCCGCGGCCGGGGGAGGCGCTGGCCGCGGCGGCCAACCGCAGGCTGTCGGAGGAACTGGGCGCCGGACCGGTGCCGCTGCGCGAGATCGGCGTCTACGCCTACCGGGCGGAGGATCCGGCCACCGGGCGGGTCGAGGTCGAGTACGACCATGTCCTGCGCGGCGAGTTCCACCCCGACGGGTCGTTACGCCCGGAGCCGACCGAGGTGGCGGAGCTGCGCTGGGTGGAGCCGGCCGAGCTCGCCGCCGCGCTGCACCGTGACCCCGACGCCTACGCGCCGTGGCTGGGTGGCGTACTGGACCGGCTGTGGCAGCCGGCACAACCGCCCGGGCAGCCGGCCGACGACGCGCCGGAGCGGCCAGGTGGCCGATGAGGCGCTGAGCGCGGGCGTGGTCGCCCAGCGCCTCGGGGTCGCGGTGACCACACTGCGTACCTGGCACCAGCGGTACGGCCTCGGGCCCAGCGAGCACATTCCCGGCCACCATCGGCGTTACACCCCGGCCGATCTGGCCCGCCTCGAGGTGATGCGGCGGCTCACCGCCGAGGGAGTCAGCCCCGCCGAGGCGGCCCGCTGGGCCCGTCAGGCGCCGGACACCCTCGCGGCTGTCGGTGCCTCCCGTGCCGTGCTCAGACGACGCGACGGCGGCGGTACGACCATCCCGGTCGGCCGGGCCGGGCCGGCGGTCCGGGGGTTGGCCCGCGCCGCGATGCGGCTGGACGCCGCGGCCATCGGTGAGACGATCTCCCGCGCCATCGCCGCCGACGGCGTGGTCACGACCTGGGACCGGCTGCTGCGTCCGCTGCTCGTCGGTCTCGGCGAGCGGCACGCCGCCACCGGCGACGTGATCGAGGTCGAGCACCTGGTGTCCCGCTGTGTCTCGGCTGCGTTGGGTGCGGTGGCGTCCGCCGGCCCCGCGTCCGGGCCACCGCGCGTCCTGCTCGCCTGCGCCGACGAGGAGCAGCACAGCCTGCCGCTGGAGGCGCTCGCCGCAGCGTTGGCCGAGGCCGGCGTCGGCTACCGGATGCTCGGTGCCCGGGTACCGGTGACCGCGCTGCTCGCCGCCGTCGGCCGGACCGGTCCGGCCGCCGTGGTGCTCTGGTCACAGACTCGGGCCACCGCCGACCCGGCCCAACTCACCGCCCTGCTCACCGTGCCGAACCGGCCGCTGCTGGTGCTCGCGGCCGGACCGGGCTGGCCGGCCCGGAGCCTGCCGGTCGGCGTGGTACGCCCGAGCGACCTGACCGAGGCGGTCGCCCTCACCGTCGCCGTGCACGACTCGATCGACCGTCCGGCCGCCTCCTGACCGCTCGGCCCGGCAGCCTTCGGCGGCTCGGCCCGCACCCCGGCCGTACGGAGGGCACCCGTGTCCTGACCCGGCGTCGGCCCACTCGAATCGGGTGAACTAGCGTCGGGGCGTCCGCGTACCCCGAACCCCTCTCGGGAGCGAACGATGCGTCACCGTGCCCTGCTGACCTGCCTCACCGGCCTGGTCGTCCTGCTCGTCGCCGGCTGCGGCGACGGTGGCGGCACGCCGGCGGCCACCGCCCCGTCCAGCCCGCCGCCCTCGGCCGCCCTGCCGCCGGAGCCCGCTCCGTCGCCGACCCGTGCCGTGCCACCCAAGCCGCGGCTACGGCCGCTGCCGGCGAAACTGCCCGCCGGCCTTGTCCGCACCACCGGCACCGCCAAGGTGGCCCTCACCTTCGACGACGGCCCGGATCCGGCCTGGACTCCGAAGGTGCTCGACCGCCTGAAGGCGGCCAAGGTGACCGCCACCTTCTGCGTGGTGGGTACCCAGGTCCGCAAGCATCCGGGCCTGCTGCGGCGGATCGTCCGGGAGGGGCATCAGCTCTGCAACCACAGCTGGAACCACGATCTCGACCTGGCCCGGCGACCGGTCGCCGAGATCCGCGCCGACCTGGTGCGCACCAACCGGGAGATCAGGCGGGCGGCGCCGAAGGCGAAGGTGCCGTTCTACCGTCAGCCCGGGGGCCGGTGGACCGCCGAGGTGGTGAAGGTCGCCAAGCAGCTCGACATGCGCTCGCTGCACTGGACCGTCGACCCACAGGACTGGGCCAAGCCGACGGCGGCCACCATCGAGAAGCGGGTGAAGCGCTCGGCCCGCCCCGGAGCCGTGGTCCTGCTGCACGACGGGGGCGGCAACCGGGCGGCCACCCTCGCGGCCTGCGCCAAGGTGATCGCCGGTCTGAAGCGTGAGCACGGCATCGCCAGGCTCACCTAGACCGACTCTGAGCTGGTGTTTTCCGTGCCGTTGTGGCTGCCGCCATACCGGTTTGGTCGACCGGTACGCCATCACGTATGCTTTCGAAGCCTCCGGCGGGGCCGGATGGGAGCAAGTCCGTTCAACGTTGCGAGTGTGCAATGATGGCGGGGCCGCCCTCATCGTCTAGCGGCCCAGGACGCCGCCCTTTCAAGGCGGTAGCACGGGTTCGAATCCCGTTGGGGGCACGGTTCGGCTCAGGCCGGAGGCAACACCAGCAAGGTCCTGTGGAGCAGTTGGAGTGCTCGCCGCCCTGTCAAGGCGGAGGTCGCGGGTTCAAGTCCCGTCAGGACCGCAGCGCTGACGCCGCGCAGCTAGCGCGGCGTTCTGCGTATCGGGGCATGTGACCCGTCCCAGCGGCGATCCCGCAGGTTGGGTAGCATGAGCCGAGCACCACGGCCAGGTAGCTCAGTTGGTACGAGCGTCCGACTGAAAATCGGAAGGTCGGCGGTTCGACCCCGCCCCTGGCCACATAGCCTTTCGCCGGGCTATTGCGACGCCGACCAGCGGAAACGCCGGTCGGCGTTCTGCTTTGCGCCCCAGAAGGCCGGCGGCCCGGTCTGGCTCTCGTTGCCCCCGGAATTCCCCAGTTGCGGCCTCCTATCGCACGTGGATCGCGCGGCCCGGTGCTGCGAGATCAGGCTGCCTTCCAGGAATCAACCGATGGTTCAATCGTCGCCGTGACGGAAGGATGGCCGATCCCGCTCCGCACCGCGCTCCGGCGCGGGCAGCAACTCGTCGCTGAGGTCCCCGCCTCCGCGCCCGGACAACGGGCCTGGGTCGCCATCCACCCGATCCGGCCCTCCGCCCCCGCCGGTGACAAGCAGGCCTTCAACCTGTTTCACCGCGAGTTCGACGCCAGCTACATCGACAACGACTGGTGCATCGGGCCGGGTGACGGCATGACCGACCTGCGGACCGCGCAGGCTCAGGACGAGAACGACCTGAAAGCGCTGCTCATCAGTTGGGGCGTCGAGCCGGGCCAGCTCACCTACGTCCATCGGACCGACTACCCCGTCTGACTCCGGTCGACAGCCACAAGGTCGACCATCTGCCCGGATCGCGTGGTCAGCGGGGGTTTGCCGGATTATGACCGCTGTTGACCGGCTGGGACCCGTTACCGGCACATGGCCAGCACGGCCGCGTGGTTGTCCGGCGGACGTGGCTTACCCCGGGCTTGCCGGGCCAGGACGGCTCGGCCGTGTCTCCGGCTCTCCGCGCGGCCGAGTGACGGTGGTGCCGGTGCTGACCGTGCGACAATGGGCAACGGTGTGTGTTGGAGGAGGTGGGTCGTGATGTCGAGCAACGCCGAGCGGATGTCCGAGTGGCCGACCGCTGAGCATGTGCCGGCGGAGGAGTTGGCCCGCCGTCAGGGCGTGCGGCCGGTCGCCTCCGTCGACGATCTGGCCCGCCCGGATCTGTTCGAGTCCGACGAAGAGTTGGATGACTTCCTCGCCGATCTGTACGCCTCTCGGCGGGCCAGTGCCGCGTGAGCCTGGTCGTCCTGGACACCGACGTCGCGTCGGCGATCCTGCGAGGCCGACTGCATGGCCGGCTTCGTGCCCGGCTGGCCGGTAAGACCCCGTGTATTACGTACGTCACGCTCGGAGAGTTGACCAAGTGGACCGTGCTGCGGAGCTGGGGGCCGCGCAAGCTCGCTGATCTCGCGCAGTGGCGATCCGGCGTGGTGCTGCTGCCCTTTGACGAGGCGGTGGCGACCACCTGGGGCCAGCTCCAGGCGAGGGCGCAGCATCGGGGGCGTCCTCAGCCGACGAACGACTCTTGGATCGCGGCCTGCTGCCTGGTCGACCGGCTTCCGCTGGCGACCTTCAACGGCAAGGACTACGCCGACTTCGCGGAGTACGACGGCCTGCGCCTGTTCGACGTCTCTTAGCTGCACCGTCCCGGCCCGCCGCTACCCTACGCCAGCGGTCGGTGGCAGAGCCGAGTGCCGCTCGTGCCTGGAATCGGAAGGTCGGCGGTTCGACCCCGCCCCTGGCCACATAGCCTTTCGCCGGGCTATTGCGACGCCGACCAGCGGAAACGCCAGTCGGCGTTCTGCTTTGCGCCCCTCGGCTGGTTGATCTCAGCGCCGGAGCAGGGCGAACCAGCCCACCGCACTCACGACCAGCAGCAGTGCCAGGGCGAACAGGATCCGTCCGACCGCGACGGGCACGGGGGCGAGAAACGGCACCTGCTGCACGAGCAGGCTCGCACCGCACAGGGCGAGGAACCCACCGCGACGGAGGGGCTGGGACCGCTGCCGCTCGGTCAGCCGAGCGGCCCGCGCCCAGAACACGGGAAACCGTCGCGTCACCGCGACCCGCACGCCGAGTAGGAGCACGGCAAGGCTGAGGACCGCAGCGACGAGACGCAGGGCGGCCCATACCGGGTCCGAGTCATCCATCGTCACGGGAACGATCATGCATCTGGTTGTCAACGCCCGGCCTCGGAGCTTGCATCCGGTACCTGGGTACCGGCTTACCGTCGAGGTATGGGTTCCCAGGACATCATCGGAGCGGGGTGGGTGCCGGACGCGTGCACCCTGCCGACGGCGGACCGGCCGCTGCGGCTCGCCGAGTTCGATCGGTTCTTCGGCGCCGCCGTACGAACGGCGGAGCGGGTGTCGGCGCAGCATCTGCGGTTGCGGCTGGACAGTGCGGCACAGGTGGAGCAGACGGCCCGCGATCTGACGGCCCGCGAGTCGTCGTGCTGCTCGTTCTTCGTCTTCGACCTGCTCCGGCCCGATCCGGATGCGCTGATCCTGGACGTTCGCGTGCCAGCTGGGCACGTCAACGTGCTCGACGCCCTCGCCGACCGGGTCGCGGCCGTGCGGCAGCGGACATGACGTCGTACGGGCTGCGCAGTGGGCAGTTGGCCGACGCGGCCGGCGTGAACCGACAGACCCTGCGCTACTACGAACGACGCGGCCTGCTCGCCTCCCCCCAGCGGTCACCGGGTGGGCACCGGATCTATCCGGCCGAGACGGTCGATCTCCTGCGGGTCATCAAGACGGCGCAGCGTCTCGGCTTCACGCTCGACGAGGTCGCCGATCTGCTGGACGCCGGCCGCCACCGGCACGGCCGTCGACCGGACGGCGGCCTGCGGGCCCGGGCCAGGAGCAAGCTCGCCGAGATCGAGCGGAAGCTGGCGGACCTGACCGTCGTCCGCGACACCCTGCGCGCCGCCATCTCCGCCGGCTGTGACGACCTGGTCGCCTGCGCCGACAGTCCTTGCTGCCCACTGCCCTTCGCCAAACTCGCGGAGAGAAACCCGCGATAGCGCCCGCCGGCCAAATACATCCCCGGATCCGGGTATCATCGCTCCGTGGCGATTGATTGCACGTCAGCACCGACCTCGGCGGTGGCGCTGTTCCGCTCCCTCGGCGACCCGACCCGACTGGCCATCGTGCGCCGTCTCGCGGCCGGCGAGGCGCGGGTGGTGGACCTGACCAGCGAGTTGGGCATGGCCCAGTCGACGGTCTCCAAGCACCTGGCCTGCCTGCGCGACTGCGGCCTCGTCGACTACCGGGTCGAGGGCCGCCAGTCGTTCTACGGGTTGACCCGACCCGAGCTACTGGACCTGCTGCGCGCGGCGGAGCTGCTACTGGCGGCCACCGGCGCGGCGGTCGCCCTCTGCCCGGTGTACGGCGCCTCCGCCGAGGCGCGGGCGTGAGCACGTCGGCCGTCACGCCGCTACGGCGGGCGGTGCTGTCCCGACGCAGTTTGTGGCTCGCCTACGCCACCGCCGGCTACAACCTCCTGGAGGGCCTGGTCGCCATCGCCGCCGGCGCGGCGGCCTCCTCCACCGCGCTCGTCGGCTTCGGTCTGGACTCGTTCGTCGAGGTGTCCAGCGCGGCGGTGCTGATCTGGCAGTTCCGCTCCCGGGTCCCCGAGGACCGGGAACGGCTGGCGCTGCGGCTGATCGGCCTCTCCTTCTTCGCTCTGGCCGCCTGGGTGACCGTCGACGCTCTCCGGTCGCTGCTGGGCGGTGCTGACGCCGAGGCCAGCCCGGTCGGGATCGGCCTGGCCGTGGCGTCGCTGATCGTGATGCCGCTGCTCGTCGCCGCCAAGCGCCGCACCGGACGCGAACTCGGCTCCGCCACGGTCATCGCCGACTCCACCCAGACGTTGCTGTGCACGTACCTGTCCGCGGTGCTGCTCGTCGGTCTGCTCCTCAACGCCCTGTGGGGCTGGTCCTGGGCGGACCCGCTCGCGGCGTTCGTCATCGCCGGGGTCGCGGTCAGGGAAGGCGTGCAGGCGTGGCGCGGCGAGCACTGCGACGACTGCGGACCGGTCGCGATCGCCGAGACCACCGGGCGGGCCTCGGGCTGTGCCGACAACTGCTGCACCGACCGAAAGGTGTGACGCCATGGCCTGGCTCGCGCTGCTGCACTACCTGCTCGGCCTGCTGCTCGCGTTCGGTTGGCGCACGTTCGCCCAGTGGCGGCGCACCGGAGACACCGGCCTGCGTCTCGACGCCGGCCCGGTCGGCCGGCTTCGGTGGTGGGCCAAGCTGCTGTTCGTCGCGGCCCTCGTGCTCGGCCTCGCCGGCCCGGCCGCCGCCCTCGCCGGTCTGCCTCCGCTGCCCGGTCTGGATCACCGACCGTTGCACGTGGCCGGCTTCGTCGTCACCGCCGTCGGCATCGGCGCGACGCTCACCGCCCAACTCGCCATGGGGGCCTCGTGGCGCATCGGTGTCGACCCGCACGAACGCACCGAACTGGTGACCGGAGGGGCGTTCGCGTACGCCCGCAATCCGATCTTCACCGCCATGGCCGTGACCATGCTCGGCCTCACCCTCATGGTGCCCAACGCCGCGGCACTCGCCGCCCTGGGCGTCCTGATCGTGGCGCTGCAGGTACAGGTCCGTGCGGTGGAGGAACCGTACCTGATGGCCACCCACGGTGACGCCTACCGCCGCTACGCGGGACGCGTCGGCCGCTTCCTGCCCGGGCTGGGACGGCTCACCGGCTGAAAACGATCTCCTGCCGGTCAGGCGCAACGGATTGCGGCAAGTCGCGGCCTCCGGAGCGGGGGGAGAGCGCGAGTTGCGGGATCTCGTGCGGTGGCGGTTGGTCGGGCCAGCTGACTCCTACCGGCTCACCGGTCCTGCTGTCGGCGCTGCGCCATGCCGCTCTGGATCGCCTCCCACACGCTGCGCGCGGCCTGTAGGAGCGTCTCCCCCGCCTGCTCGGCCAACTGCCGAGTGCTGGACGTCTCGTCGTGGCCGGGCGGGCCGTGCTCCGACGAGGCAGCCCTCTCGCCGCCCCGGCCATGCCGCTCGGCCGGTTCCTCCGGCCCCGCTCCCCGGCCCACGTCCCGACCTCGACTCGCATCCCGGTCCTCGGGCCGCTCCGTCTGGCGACCTTGGCTCTGATTCCGGTTCCGGTCCTGGTCCCGGGCCTGGTCGTCCTCCCGGCCTTGACTCTGGACCTGCGCCTGGTTGTCCGGTTCGCGGCCGGGTGCCCGGTCGGCGACCGCACCGATGGCACCCACCTGCTGCCCCAGGTCGTCGGTCGCACCACCTGGTTGCCCAGCTCCCGGACCCGAACCGCCGGCCGCCGGCACCGAACCGCCGGCCGCCGGACTCGGGCCGCCCGGCCGCCCCGCCGCCGGACCCGACCCGCCCGGTCGCCCCGCCGCCGGACTCGGGCCGCCCGGCCGCCCCGCCGCCGGACCCGACCCACCGGCCGCCGGACCCGGACCGCCCGGCCGCCCCGCCGCCGGGCCAGGGCCGCCGGCCGCCGGCTCCGCAGGGCCGGTGGGATCTTCCCGCTCGCCGATCAGCCGGCCAGACGGTCGGTCCGCCCTCTCGGTGGACCGGGCGGTGACCGGTGCGGCCCGGTCCGTCATCAGGCCAGGCCGCCGGACAGTGGGTTCGGTCTGGACCACGGTCGGACCGGCGGCGGGCACAGCAGCGGAAGCCACCTGCTCGACCACACCGGCAGCATCGTCCGCCACCCGGTTCACGTCCGCCAAGGCCGCGCTCGCGGTGTGGGCCAGCGCGTCGATCACCTGCGGGTTCCGGTCGATGGTGGTCAGCGCGCGGTCGAGGATCGTCACCAGCTTCTCCAGGCGCACCTTCAGCAGGGCCTGCGCCTCCACGCCGTCGATGTCGAGTTCGACGCCCTCGACGTGTACGCGAACACCGGCGTCGAGCTGGAGCAGACCGGCGAGCCGGGCACGCAGGGACAGGTCGGCGTCCAACCGGTCCACGGAGAGCTTGATCGAGTTGACCGAGACCTGCGGAACGTCGAGCAGCACGTCCGGCTCCGGCACATCGCCGCCGTCCGGACCGGTCAGCCGTCCCGCACCGGGCACCGAGAACTCTTCGCTGTCTGTCATGTTCCCGCTCCGCCTCACCGTCGCGGACCGCCCGGCGACGTCCCGCCGCGCATACCCGCTCTCCGGACGGCCATCCCGGCGGGGAGGCGGATCGACAGCGCCTGGTCGATCGACGTCGACGAGTACGGCGATCATCAGGCGGGACAGACATCGGAGGAAGCTGCGCACCGGGGCATGAGCCGGTATGGTCCGGGCCTATGGGACAGGGGATGGCCGATCCTACCGACATCCAGCAGGAACTTGAACGGTTCGCACTCCGCAGCACCCTGTTCGTCCCCGCCTCCGCCGACCGGGCGTACGAGGTCTTCACCGGACGGCTCGCCGACTGGTGGGTGATGGAGTACACCTGGTCGGGCCCCACCCTCCTGGCCGAGCTGGGCATGGAGCCCCGCCCCGGCGGGATGCTCTACGAGGTCGGCCCCTACGGGTTCCGCACCGACTGGGGGCGCGTGCTGACCTGGGATCCGCCCCGCCGCCTGGTGTTCACCTGGCAGATCAGCGCGGATCGCGCACCGGTGCCCGACCCGGCGCGGGCCAGCGAGGTCGAGGTGCTCTTCACCCCCGCCGAGGCCGGCACCCTCATCGAGGTGGCACACCGGCACTTCGACCGGCACGGCAGCGCCGCCGAGGGCTACCGGCGGGCGCTGACCGCCGGCTGGCACGAACTGCTCTCCCGCTACGCCGCGACACTGATCCACTCGCCCGCATGAGCGCCGAGCCGGGCGCGACCACCGACGCGGACGGTCAGGCGGCCCGCTGCCGCAGCGTCGCCACGGTCGAGCCGGCAAGCGTGAGCAGACACTCCGGCAGCAACCCGTCGGCGGCCGCCGCGCCGAACAGCGCCCGGGCGGTGTCCAGGTCGGCGTTGGCGTACGCGCTGACGAAGCGAGCCACCCACCGGGCGTCGTACCCGGCCTGGTCGATGCCGGGAAAATCGAGCGCGCAGGCTCCGGGCGGCACCGGATCCCCCACCATCGTCGCGGCCAGGCACCACGCCACGTCGTACGCGCCGGCCAGGCCGGCCCGGTCGACCACCGCGTCGAAGGTTCCCACCACCGCGTCGGAGTCCCCGTCGAGGGCCGAGCTGAGAATGGCGGCGGCGTCCTCGAACATCTGCTGTGGCGAGTCGGTCACGGACCGCACAGTACGGGTGCCGGTCAAGGAACCCACTATGGTTACTCTCCGCACATGGTGAAGGCGACCTGCGGATAGACCGGCCTCCACGGTCCCGCCGCCCGTCACGGCACGCTAGTCTGCGCAGCGGACCTTCGCCCGAGGAAGGACGACCATGTACATGTCGCGCGGCTCGCGGACGGCCATCCTGGCTGTCTGCGCCACGGTCCTGCTCGCCACCAGCGCCTGCGGGGAAGAGCAGCCCGAGGAGGCGACCACCCAACAGGTGCGCCTCTACGGCACGGACGGCAACATGCTCAACTCCTACCCGGAGGCGTTGCAGGATCGCGCCGGCCTGGTCGACGGGATGAAGGGCACCACTCCGCTCACGCCGCTGCCGGACAACTTCAAGAACCGGCTACGGTCCGTGGACCCGAAGTTGACCGACTACCTCTACTCCGCCGAGGCGTACGACGCGGTGCTGATCAGCGCACTGGCGGCACAGCTCGCCGGGTCGACCGATCCTGCGGACATCGCCAAGCAGATCGTGGGCGTCACGAACAACGGCACCAGTTGCACCACCGCGAGTCAGTGCCTGCGACTGGCCCGCCAGGGCACCGACATCGAGTACCGCAGCGTGTCGATCACCCGGGCCGGCTTCACGGAAGCGGGCGAGCCGGCCACCGCCAGTTACGCGACCCTGCACTTCGACGGTCAACAGCTCAACGACGCCAAGACGGAGTTCGTCGGCGCCGGTGACGAGGCGGCGGCGAGCAAGAAGAAGCCGCCGAAGGCGAAGCGGCAGAACGGCAACTTCCCCGACCCGAACAGCGGCGCCCCGCTGGTCCTGGGTGGCCTGCTCCCCAAGACCGGTGACCTGGCTATCGCCAACCCGCCGATCGCGGCCGGTGCGGCGCTGGCGCTCAAGGAGATCAACGCGGCCGGTGGGGTGCTCGGCGAGGACGTGGTCTGGATCGACGGCGACGACGGCACCAGCCCGACCGTGGCCAAGGCGACCGTGGCCAGCCACATCGACGCCGGCGTACACGTGATCATCGGTGCCGGTGGCTCGGGCATCTCCGCGGCCGTGCTGCCCGACGTGGTGGACGCCGGCCTGATCCTGTTCTCGCCGTCGAACACGGCGGCGGATCTGACCGAGGCCGACGACAAGGGTCTCTACTTCCGCACCGCACCGCCGGACAGTCTGCAGGGTCGGGCGCTGGCCGACGTGATTCTCCGGGACGGCCCGCAGAAGATCGCCATCGTGGCGCGGGCGGACTCGTACGGCAAGGGACTCCAGGAGGTCGTCCGGGCCGAGCTGGAGCGGGCCGGCTTCGGTGGCGACAAGGTGAAGCTGCTCGGGTACGAGCCCGGGGAGGACGCCGAGGCCGCTCCGATCAACTTCGGCGAGGGCGCCAAGCAGATCAAGCAGTTCGGGGCCGACGCGGTGCTCATCATCGGCTTCAGCGAGTCCGCCGCGGTGATCCGGGCACTCGCCGACGCCGACGTACCGCTGGCCGCGCTCACCTCCTCCTGAGCCGGTCGACACCGACGGCCGCACCGCGACACGGTGCGGCCGTCGCCGTTTCCGGGCGCGTCAGCGCCCGCGCCGCCGCTCCAGGAACTCCGTCATCCGGCGGTGCTTCTCCTCGTCGGCGAAGAGCACCGCCTGGCTGACCAGGTCCAACTGTGGATGCGCGGCGGTCGGGGCGTCCACGGCGAGCTTGGTCAAGCGCAGCGCCAGCGCCGAGCCCTTGGCCATCTCGTCGATCAGACCGTGGGCCGTCGGCAGCAACTCGTCGGGCGTGGCCACCACCCGGTTCACCAGGCCGATCCGCAGCGCCTCCGCCGCGTCCACCCGCCGGCCGGTGAACAGCAGTTCCTTGGCCAGCGCCTCACCCACGAGCGCCGGCAGCCGGTGCGTGGCGCCGGCACCGGCCAGGATGCCGAGCCGCACCTCCGGCTGGCCGAACACCGCCCGCGCCGAGCAGACCCGAAGATCGCAGGCGTACGCCAGTTCGGCACCGCCGCCAAGCGCCGGGCCGTCGATCGCCGCCACGGTCGGCATCGGCAACGCCCGGATCCGGGCGAAGGCCGCCGAGTTGATCGCGGCCAGTGCGTCCAGCCGGCCGCGCTCCCGCAACTGGGCGATGTCCGCCCCGCCGGCGAAGATCCCGTCGGTGCCGCCGGTCAGCAGCAGCATCCGGGGGTGTGCCTCCAACTCGGCGCAGACCTCGTGCAGCGCCGCGACCAGGTCGGAGTCGATGGCGTTGCGCTTCTCCGGCCGGTCCAGCGTGACCACCAACCGGTCCGGTCGTTCCTCGACCCGCAGTCCGCTCATCGTGCCGCCTCCGGTGACCCGGCACCGCCCGGGACACCACCAGTGGTCACCACCGGTTCGCTGCCGCCCGAGCGCACCCCGTCGGTCCACCGGTAGAAGCCGTGCCCGGACTTCTTGCCCAGCCGACCGGCGGCGACCAGTTCCACAAGCAGCGGCGGCGGCGCGAACCGGTCGCCGTACGCCGCCTGCAACGTCCGCGCGATGTCCAGGCGCACGTCCAGACCGACCAGGTCGGTGAGTTCCAGCGGCCCGACCGGGTGCCGGTAGCCGAGCACCATCGCCTTGTCGATGTCGGCGGGGCTGGCCACCCCGTCGGCGACCATCCGGATCGCCTCCAGCCCGAGCGTCACGCCGAGCCGTGACGTGGCGAAGCCCGGCGTGTCGCGTACCACGACGGGATCCTTGCCCAGCCGGCCGGCGAGCGTGACGGCCGCGTCGGTGGTCTGCACCGCGGTGGCCGGCCCGACCACGACCTCCAGCAACGCCATCGCCCAGACCGGGTTGAAGAAGTGCAGCCCGCAGAAGCGCTCCGGCCGGGTCAGCCCGGCCGCGAGATCGGCGATCGGGATGCTCGAGGTGTTGCTGCCCAGCAGCGCCGGCCGCAGCGCCTCCGCCTCGGCGAGCACGGCCCGTTTCAGGTCGGCCCGTTCCGGTACCGCCTCCACGATCACGTCCGGTGCCGGTGCCACCTCGGCGAGCCCTGCCCGCAGCGTGATCCGCGCCTGGTTGGCCTCCGCCTGCTCGGCGTCGAGCCTGCCGCGCCGCACGGCCCGCGCCCAGAGTTCGGCGAGCTGCCGCACCGCGGCGGCACCCCGCTCCCGGTCCACCTCGACCAGCTCCACGGCATGACCGCTGCCGGCCGCCACGTACGCGATGCCGAGACCCATCGTGCCGGCGCCCACCACCACGAACCGTTCCGTCATCACGACACCACCGCACAGTGAGAATCCGCCCCCGGCCGACGCCCGTGGCGCGCGGGGTCGCCGCCACGCCGGGAATCGGCCCGTACGCTCCGCTCAGTCATGCTGCGACCCTATGCAGCGCCGGCTGCGGTCCCATGCGTGGGGGCGGACGGGATCGGGTACAGATCGCCGACAACCGAGGGAAGGACGAGCAGATGAGCCAGGCACCGGAGACCGTGGACGGCGCGGGCGCCGAGGGAACCGTCGAGACGCGCGGCGACGAGCGCGTCGAGCTGCTGCGTGCCGACACCAACAACGACGGCCGTACCGACGTGTGGGTGGTCGACACCGACGGTGACGGGAAGGCCGACCTGTTCCAGTTCGACACCGACGGCGACGGCAAGGTGGATGTCACGATGGTCGACATCGACGAGGACGGCCAGCCCGACGAGATCGTCGACGGTGACGGCGGGCTCCCCCCGGAGCCGCTGCCGCCGACCATCACTGTCTGAGACGTCCGGAAGGGCCCCTGACACCGCCTCCGGTGCAGCAGGGGCCCTCTGACGTTCTCGCGGGCGCTGCGTCGAGATCAGCGGGCCAGCCGCAGGGTGGCGAGATAGTACGGCGCGTCTTGGTTGTCCACGTCGACCAGCTGCCAGGGCGAGCCGTGCACCAGCTCGGCGAGTTCCTCCGGCGAACAGACCAGGTAGTCGAACCAGGGTGTGCCCAGCTCGCGGTAGCGCAGCCGCAGCCGTAACTGCCCACCGAGGCGGCCCCGCCGCCGGTTGTGCTCGTGGTACGAGGTGTGCACCGGATCGCGGGTGCCGTACGGGTCGGTGCCGTGCGCGATCAGCTGCGCGCCGGGTCGGGCCACCGCCGCCAGCGCGGCGAGGAAGGCCGGCGCCCGTTCCCGCCCCTCCAGCAGGCCGAGGTTGTTGCCGAGCAGCAGGAAGGTGTCGTACCGCCGCCCGCTCGCGGCGTGCTCGTCCACGGTCGCGTGCACCAGGTCGCGTACGCCCCGGCGGCGGCACACCCGCAACGCCCCGGCCGAGGTGTCCAGCCCGGTGACCGGTACGCCCCGCTCCTGCAGCAGCAACGCGATCCGTCCGGCGCCGACACCGACGTCCAGCGTCGTGCCGCGGACCCGGTCGACCGCCCGGTGGTCGTGCGGCTGCCAGTCCTGCGGTCCGTCGAGATAGTGCGCGGCCGGTGCGCCGTTGACCAGCCCGTCGTCCCGCTCGATGATCTCGATGACCGGGCGGGGCAGGCGCCCACCGGCCAGCGGCCGGGGACCGATGCCGGTCGCCACCGCCAGCGCGTCGCGTAGCAGTTCCCCGAAGACGTCACCGATTCGTGGTTCCCCCGTCACACGCTTCACGCTATCCGGCCGGTCAGTTGGCCGCAGCGCCCGTATCCTGGCGGCGTGACCACGTTGGACCGCCTCTCCGCCGAGAAGTACATCCTCCTGACGACGTTCCGGAAGGACGGTCGTGCGGTGCCGACCCCGGTCTGGGCGGTCCGCGACGGCGACGCCCTGGCGGTGTGGTCGGCGGCCGACGCCGGCAAGGTGAAGCGGATCCGCCGCAGCGGGCACGTCACCGTGGCTCCCTGCGACGTACGCGGCCGGCCACACGGCGAGGCGGTGCCGGCCCGGGCGAGCCTGTACGACCCGGGCGCGACCAACCGCATCCGTGGCCTGATCAAGCAGAAGTACCGGGTGATCGGCCGGCTGACCCTGCTCGGCAGCCGGCTGCGCCGGGGCGAGGGTGGCACGGTGGGCATCCGGGTCGAGCTGACCGACTGACGTCGCGGCCCGGTGCCCGGGTACGCCGGCCCCGGGCATGGCGAAGGGCGACGGACCACGGTCCGCCGCCCTTCGTGAAGCTCTGTTATCAACCGTGTGGTCAGTCCCCCTGGCGCTGCTGCGGAATCTGTCCCTGCAGCAGTGCCCTGACCTCAGACTCGCGGTATCGGCGGTGACCGCCGAGGGTCCGGATGGCGCTCAGCTTGCCAGCCTTCGCCCAACGGGTCACCGTCTTCGGGTCGACACGGAACATCGACGCCACCTCGGCCGGTGTGAGTAGCGGCTCTGGTTCGTGCGTTCGCGATGCCATCGGTCACTCCTCCACATGTATAGACATCGGCCGGGGTCCCGCCGGCCGACGCGTCTCCCATGGTCCGGCTAGTCCCCGATGTCCGACATGGGCCGAACGGCCGAACGTCCCTAGACGGACGGATGAACCATGCCCGATTTATACGACTTTTACACGCCACAAAGTAACTTATTCGGACTCATGATCACGGTTCGTGATGCGTCAACTACGAAGCAACCTCGCGTTGCGCCGGGAAATTGGGACATTAGCCCCCTAGTTGCAGCGCTCCAGAAGTTGCACCGCGCGCCATCGCGCGACCAACTTGTCGTACGCGGCCGACGCCTCCTCCGCCTCGCCCCGGGACAGCCCGGCCAACCCGGCCGCGACCAGTTCCGGCGAGTCGTCCTCGGCCAGGGTTTCGTCCGAGAGCAGCTCGACCAGCCCGCCGTAGTCGAGTTCCACCACCGAACGCGGGTGGAACTCCTCCAGCCAGCGGGCCGCCTCCTCGACCGCCTCCGTGATCGGCGCGTCGCCGACCGACTTGCGGAGCACCGCGAGCGCCCGGGACGAGCGACGGCGAGCCTTGGAGATCTCCGTCCGGAAGCGCAGTGAGCGCCGGTCGGGGACGGTCACATGGTTGCGCTCCTGCGCCTCGAAGAGCACGAACCAGCGCAGCGGTACGCCCCAGGTGGCGATCTGTTCGTGCACCCGCGGAACGCCGTGCTCGAGCACCCGGGCGCCGCTGCGCCAGTCCTCCACCACCGCCTTGGCCTGCCCGGCCAGCACCGGCGGCACGAAGGCGTCGGCCAGCACCGGCGGCACGCCGTCCCGCGCGCTCAACGCCGCCTCGGCCACCCGGATCCGCAGGTTCCACGGGCACACCAGCAGCGTCTCGTCGGTCTCCAGCACGTACGCCTCGTCCGGCAGATCCGGCAGCCGCGTCCACCCGGCACCGAGCGCCTCGATGACCGAGGTCCGCTGCCGGCCGGGCCCCTCGACCGGCGCCACGGCCCGCCCCTGCTCGACGTAGCGCCGCCAGTAGGACTGGCGGTCCCGGTCGAAGGCGGTCAGCGGCTCGTACACGCGCAGGTATGAAGCGAAGAGCGACGGCACGGCGCGATCCTCCCACGAACGGCAAGCCGAGCGTTGCTCGGCGTCACCGGGCGACCTGACGCGCCGCAGGAGCAACCCGGGCAAAGCACTGCGCGCCGCCTCGTCCGCGGCGCGGAGGCGGGGCCGGGACGGACCGCCCGAGGGGCGGGACGGCGACCACTGGGGTACGGCGCGACGCCCGCCGATACTAGGCTCGCAGCACCGGCAGCATCCCCGCCGGGTTGACCAGGTCCGCGCCTCACGAGGGCGCCCGCCGACACAGGAGCCAGTCATGGGCGTATTCGCCACCACGGACGACCCGGAGTCCACGGGTCACGAACAGGTCGTGTTCTGCCAGGACAAGCAGACCGGCCTGAAGGCGATCATCGGCATCTACTCCACCGCGCTGGGTCCCGCGCTCGGCGGCACCCGGTTCTACCCGTACGACAGCGAAGAGGCCGCGCTCGCCGACGTGCTCGACCTCTCCCGCGGCATGGCGTACAAGAACGCCCTCGCCGGCCTGGACCTGGGCGGCGGCAAGGCGGTCATCTGGGGCGACCCCGAGCAGATCAAGAGCGAGGCGCTGCTGCGCGCCTACGGCCGCTTCGTGGAGTCCCTCGGTGGTCGTTACTACACCGCCTGCGACGTCGGCACCTACGTGCCGGACATGGACGTGATCGCCCGGGAGACCCGGTACGTCACCGGCCGCAGCGTCGAGCACGGCGGGGCGGGCGACTCCTCGATCCTCACCGCCTGGGGTGTCTTCCAGGGCATGCGGGCGGCGGCCGAGCACGTCTGGGGCGTGCCGACGCTGCGCGGTCGGCGGGTCGGCGTCGCCGGGCTGGGCAAGGTCGGCAAGTACCTCGTCGGTCACCTGTCGGAGGACGGGGCCGAGGTGGTCGCCACCGACGTGAACCCGCGCGCCCTGGACTGGGCGCGTACCACCCACCCCGAGGTCCACCTCGTCGACGACGCTTCCACCCTGGTCGCCGCCGACATCGACGTGTACGCCCCGTGCGCCCTCGGCGGCGCGCTGGACGACGACACGGTGGCGGCGCTGCGGGCCAAGGTGGTCGCCGGGGCGGCCAACAACCAGCTCGCCCACTCCGGCGTGGAGAAGCTGCTCGCCGACCGGGGCATCCTCTACGCGCCCGACTACGTGGTGAACGCCGGCGGTGTGATCCAGGTCGCGGACGAGATCGAGGGCTTCGACTTCGAGCGGGCCAAGTTGCGCGCCACCCGGATCTACGACACCACGCGGGAGATCCTCCGCCTGGCCGACACCGACGGCGTGCCGCCGGCCGTGGCGGCGGACCGGCTGGCCGAGCGGCGGATGGCCGAGATCGGCCGGCTGCGCGCGATTCACCTGCGCTGACGACGCGTCGTCGGGGCGGGGCCCGATGGTCCCGCCCTCGACACCCCGGTCGGGCTAATCTGAGCATACGACGTGTTCGTGGAGATTTGCCTCATGTCACGACCGATCCCAGCATCGCTCCTTACCGGGTACACTGGGTGACGTCCTGATGACCGCAACGCGCGGTCGCGGTCGTAGGTAACCCGAGGTGCCGAACGGTGGCATCCCCATGTACCGTAAGAGCCACGAGAGATGCCTGACGTCATCGGGGCCCGCCTTCGGGCTGCCCCGCATTCTGTGCGAGGGGGTCGAGCCATGGGGCGCGGCCGTGCTAAGGCCAAGCAGACAAAGGTGGCCCGGGAGCTGAAGTACCACTCCCCGAACACCGACCTCGCCGCCTTGCAGCGAGAACTCGGCGGCAGCGGCAAGTCGGACCGCAACTTCGACGACGACTACAAAGAGTACGTCGACGATGACGAGGACCACTCCGACGACGACCCGGACAACTGGGTCCGTCCGACCCGCTGACCCCCGGTCACATCTGAGCACGCGGTGACTCCCCGCGTGCTCACGCATGTGCCCGCTACGCGGCGGCGTGCAGCACCCGACGAGCCGAGGGCCCACCACGGCCGGAACTACGCTCCGGCGCGTGACGGGCCCTCGGCACGGACGGGTCAGCGGGGACGGTTGTTCCAGTTGTAGAACGTCGGGATGTTCTCGAAGTGGTTCCAGGCGCAGACCGCACTGGCTCCGTCGCCACCGGCCACCTCCGCCCGTAGTCGACGCGCGACCTCGGCCTCGTGGAGCAGGGCGTTGAGTCCGGCAGCGACCGCCCGCACCCGGTCGGCGACCCGGTCGGGTTCGTCTCCCGTCGCGGTCTCAGGCTGCCGGTGACTGGTGGTCTCGGGCATGCTCCAACACTCCCTCCAGTAGGCGGATCTTGCTGTTGCGGCAGTGCTCGGTCTCCGTACCGTCAAAACGCCCCAGCTCGAAGTAGCGGTTCGCCGCGTGGCCTCCGCCACAGAAACCGAAGTACGGGCAGGCGGAGCGGCACGCCTCCACGCCGTCGATGAACTCACCGACCCAGGCTGTGCGCGCCGCGGCGGCCAGGATGGTGTGCAACGGGGTGGTGAGCACGCTTCCGCTGGAGAAGTCGCCGTAGCGCGGATCGGTGAAGCCGGCCAGCTCGGGCGAGAGCACCACGACCGAGCCGTCGTACGCCACCGTCGGTATCGGGTCGAGCCTGCCGGGCAGCAGGTCGTCCGCCGTACCGTCCAGCACCGCCGCGGCGTACCGCAACGACCACTCCACCTCCCGCAGGTGGATCCGGGGATCCCGACGCCAGGCCGAGACCAGCTCGGCCCAGAACCCGGTCACGACCGGGGCGGCATGGGCGTTGTCCCGGGTGTTGACGCCCTCGGTCTCCTCGATGTTGACGCCGAGCACCTCACAACCGAGATCGAGGAAGTAGTCGTACAGCTCGGTGGCCCGGCCGGGGGACGGGTCGTTGACCACCGCGAGCGCCGAGAACGGCAGCCCGTGCCGACGCAACGCGGCCACCCCGCGGACGATCCGGTCGTACGCCGGCCGGCCCGCCCGGGTGACCCGCTCACCGTTGCGTTCCCGTGGCCCGTCCACGCTCACGCTCACCCGCATCCGGTGCCGGGCGAAGAACTCGCACCAGGCGTCGTCGATCAGGGTGGCGTTGGTCTGGACGTGGTGCTCCACCTCGGGCCCGAAGGGCGCCATCAGCGCCGCCAGCCGCTCCCGGCCGGCGGCCAGCGGCTCCCCGCCGTGCCACACCACCGAGAACCGGTCGGTGGCCGCCCAGCGGTTCACCGAGGCGGCCACCGCCTCGGCCACCGCCACCGGCATCTGCCGGTCCGCCGCCCGAAACGGCAGGTAGCAGTACGCGCAGTCGAGATTGCAGAGGGTGGTGGGCTGCATCACGACGTACGACGGGACGGTGGCCAGGCCCCGCATCCCGCCCAATGACCGTCCCCGCGCAGCCATCGCCCTCCTCCGTAGCGGTCTTGGGCTGCCGGGCGCGACCCGGCCTGGGCGCGCCCCGCAGCTCTCGAGGGTGCCCTTCAGGCTAGGCGGCGACGGCCACTCGGGTGAAGCCCTGATCAGGTGGTCGGACGATCAGCGCAAAGTCATCATCCTCGGGTGTGCTGCCCGACCATCCGCACCTCACCGGTGCCCTCGATGATCTCGCCGACCTGCCAGGCGTCGACGCCGCGCCCGGTGAGCGTGGCCAGCGCCCGGTCGGCGTCCTCCGCCGACACGATGGCGAACATGCCGACGCCCATGTTGAAGGTCGCCTCCATCTCCGGGTCCTCGATCCGGCCCTTGGACTGGACCAGGTCGAAGACCGGCTGCGGCTTCCACGTCGACCGGTTGACCACGGCGTCCACGTGTTCCGGCAGGATCCGCACCAGGTTGCCGGGGATGCCACCGCCGGTGACGTGGGCCAGCGCCCGTACCTCGGCCTCGGCGATCAGCTTGAGGCAGTCCTGCGCGTAGATCTTGGTGGGGGTGAGCAGTTCCTCGCCGAGGGTGCGCTGGCGACCGAAGTCGTCGATCACCACGTCCAGTCGCATCCGGCCGGCGCCGAGCAGTACGTGCCGGACCAGGGAGTAACCGTTCGAGTGCAGGCCCGACGATCGCATGGCGATCACCACGTCGCCCACCTCGACCCGCTCGGAGCTGAGGATCTCGCTCTCCTCCACCACGCCGACACCGGTGGCGGAGATGTCGTACTCGTCGGGGCGCAGCACACCCGGGTGCTCGGCGGTCTCGCCACCCAGCAGCGCGCAGCCCGCGTACCGGCAGCCGTCGGCGATGCCGGCGCCGATCTCGGCGACCTTGTCCGGCACGACCTCGCCGGTGGCGATGTAGTCGAGCAGGAACAGCGGCTCCGCACCGCAGGCGACCAGGTCGTCGACGACCATCGCGACGAGGTCGATGCCGACCGTGTCGTGGATGTCCATCTGCTGGGCGATCACCAGCTTGGTGCCGACGCCGTCGGTGGAGGAGGCCAGGATCGGGTGCTTGTACTTCGTGGTGTCCAGCCGGAACAGGCCGGCGAAACCGCCGAGGTCACCCATCACCTCCGGCCGGCGGGTCTGCTTCACCTTCGACTTGAGCAGCTCCACGGCACGGTCACCCGCCTCGATGGACACGCCGGCGTCCGCGTACGAGACCGCGCGTTTGCGCGCCGGCCGGCCGGAGCCGGCCGTCCAGGGCTGACGGTCCCCGCCAGCGCCGCTCGGGCTGCTTCCTGCGCCGCTGCGCTCGGACACGTGCGTCACGGTTCTCCCCTTAGTGGTTCTCGGCTGTCGCGTCGACGGTGACCGGCGCCGCAGCCGGGTGGTGCTACGGGCGGTTTGTGGTCGCCGACGGTTTGAGGTCGCCGAAGCTGTCGAGTTGCGGGACGAGTTGCTCGGCGGATCCGATCTCGTCGGCCGAGTGGTTGGCGACCCGGCGGCCGATCCCTTCGAGCACGTGCTTGCCGATCAGGTTGCCGACCGGCAGCTCGATCGGGTACTCCCCGTCGAAGCAGGCGCGGCAGAGTCGGGTCTTCGGCTGCTCGGTCGCGGCGATCAGGCCGGACAACGAGACGTAACCCAGCGTGTCCGCGCCGATCGAGCGCCGGATGCCGTCGTTGTCGAGGCCGTTGGCGAGCAGTTCGGCGCGGGTGGCGAAGTCGATGCCGTAGAAGCACGGCCAGGAGACCGGCGGCGAGGAGATGCGTACGTGCACCTCGACCGCGCCGGCCTCGCGCAGCATCCGCACGATCGCGCGCTGGGTGTTGCCGCGGACGATGGAGTCGTCGACCACGACCAGACGCTTGCCCCGCACGTTCTCGCGCAGGGGGTTGAGCTTGAGCCGGATGCCGAGCTGACGCAGCGTCTGCGACGGCTGGATGAAGGTACGGCCGACGTAGGGGTTCTTCACCAGGCCGGCACCGTAGGTGATGCCGGATCCCTCGGCGTAACCGATCGCCGCCGGCGTGCCCGACTCGGGCACCGGGATCACCAGGTCGGCGTCGACCGGGTGTTCCTTGGCCAGTTGCCGCCCGATCTGCACCCGGGCGGCGTGCACGTTGCGGCCGGCGATGGTGGCGTCCGGGCGGGCGATGTAGACGTACTCGAAGAGGCAGCCCTTGGGCTCGGGTGCGGCGAACCTGGTGGACCGCAGCCCCTCCGCGTCGATCGCGATCAGCTCGCCCGGCTCGACCTCGCGGACCACGCTGGCACCGACGATGTCCAGCGCGGCGGTCTCGCTGGCCACCACCCAGCCGCGTTCGAGTCGGCCCAGCACCAGCGGACGCACGCCGTGCGGGTCGCGCGCGGCGTAGAGGGTCGACTCGTCCATGAAGACGAAGCTGAACGCGCCGCGCAGTCGCGGCAGCACCTCAAGCGCGGCCGCCTCGACAGAGAGATCCGGCCGGCTGGCCAGCAGCATGGTGACCAACGAGGTGTCGTTCGTCGAACCGTCGGTGCCCAAGCCGCGCTCGGCCACCTCACGCTGCAGCTCGGCCGTGTTGACCAGGTTTCCGTTGTGCGCCAGTGCGATGGTGGTGCCCGAACTGGTCGCCCGGATGGTCGGCTGGGCGTTCTCCCAGGTCGACGCGCCGGTGGTGGAGTAACGGGCGTGCCCGATCGCGACGTGCCCGCGCAGGCTGGCCAGCGTCGGCTCGTCGAAGACCTGGGCCACCAGGCCGAGATCCTTGTAGACCACCACGCCGGAGCCGTCGCTGACCGCTATGCCGGCCGCCTCCTGCCCCCGGTGCTGCAACGCGTACAGCCCGAAGTAGGTCAGGTTGGCGACCTCCTCCCCCGGGGCCCAGACGCCGAAGACACCACACGCGTCCTGGGGGCCGGGTCGCTGGGGATCAAGGTCGTGGCTCAGCCGGCCGTCGCCTCGGGGCACCTGCCGCTCCCTCTTGCTGGTCTGGACTGGCCTGGCGGAACCACGGGGGTTGCTCCGCACCTCTCGGCCGGGGACCACACTGTCGTCGCCTGACAGTGTACGCGAATCCATGTCGCCACATACAGTCACATTATCGGCGCTCTGTGTCATCCGATCTCGGCTGTCACCGCAGTTCGAGGGGCAGATAGGCGGACAGGTCCGCGCGAGCGCCACTCGCCTTTACGCGACCCTCCGTGACCGCCCGCGCCCAGTCGAGTCGTCCCGCGGCCAGACCGAGCCAGGTTTCCGGATCCATCTCCACCGTGTTCGGCGGAGTACCGCGGGTGTGTCGCGGCCCCGGAACGCACTGAACTGCACCGTAAGGTGGGACTCGCACCTCCACCGATCGGCCGGGGGCGCGGTCCGCGAGGAGGGTCAACAGGGCCCTGACCGCCTCGCGGAGCACCGACCGTTCGGGTGCACGCCCCTCATCGAGCGCCGACAGTGCCGCCGCGACCGAGGCGGACTTAATGTACGGAGAGGACACGACGGGACGATACGGCGTGACCGCGCCGGCCGTCACGCTGGCCCTGGGTCGCGCCGATCCGGCCGGACAAGGCATAGTTGCCGACGGCGTATTCGTACCGTGATGTTCCCCCGCCCGGCACCCGCCGGCCAGGGGAGGTCAGTCCGGAAGGCGGTGGACGTGTCAACACACCGACGAGCCTGGCACAAGCGGGCCGGTGTGGTCGTGGCGCTGATGATCGGTGCCCTGCTCGCCGTCCCAGCCACACCCGCCTTCGCCGACGACCCGGACGTCCAGATCACGGGCCTGTCGAACGGTACCCTCCAGTCCGGTCAGCAAACGTCGATGACGTTCACCGTCAAGAACAACAACGATGCACCGACGCCGTTCAGCGTCACCGTCAGCACCTTCAACGGCCTGAGCTGCCAGGGCGACTGCAACATCCCGGCCCGACTGATCCCGGCCGGCGAGGAAGCACAGTTCAGGGCGACCTTGGCCGCGGGTGACGTGCCGGCCGGTCAGGAGCGGTCCGGCAAGGTGCGGGTCTCAGCTCGAGCCGGGGGCGACGAGGGCAGTGACGAGCGGGACATGACGGTGCGGGGCCCCAACCCACCGCCGACGACGCAGGCGCCGCAGACGGTGCGGTCGATCTCCGGCAAGGTCGTCAACCAGGGCGGCGAGGCGGTGCCGAACGCGTACGTCCTGCTCAAGGACAGCGCCGGGAAGCAGCGGGACACCACCACCAACGGCGACGGCAACTTCCGGTTCACCGGCAGCAGCGACAACCCGATCGCGCCCGGGCGGATCGACATCGGCGCGAGCGCCGAGAACAAGAACGCCGTGGCGAGCTTCACCGCCAACGCCGGGCAGAGCATCACCGGACGGCGGATCACCCTGCCGATCGCGGCGGCCTCGGAGAGCCCGAGCGCCAGCCCGTCGGCCAGCGAGTCGGCGGTGCCGACCGAGGATCCGTTCGAGGACGAACTCGGCGAGGACGAGGAGACCGCTGGCGAGAGCGCCGCCGCCCAGGCCCCGGCCTCCAACGAGGACTCCGGTGGCTTCGGCAACTGGCTGCTCATCCTGCTGGGTGGTCTCTTCGTGGCCGTCGGTGTCGGCACGATCGTGCTGCTGTGGATGAAGCGCAAGGAGAACGAGGACGGCGAGCCGGACGGTGACGTGCCCGCCGGTGCTCCGGCCGGCGCGGTCCCGGCCGCCCGTGGCTCGTTCGCCGGCGCGGACGACCAGACCCGGGTGGTGAACCGGGTCGGTGCCGCACCGGACCCGACGATGGTCGGCGGCCCCGGGTTGGCCAACGCGCCGACGATGATGCACCAGCCGGTGGTCGACGACGTCCCGCCGGACCCCTACGGCGCACCGCCGCAGCCCTACGGCGCCGCGAGCGGACCGGGTGGCTGGTCCGGTGGCGGCGGCTACGGCGACGAGCCGGGCGGTTACGGCGCCGCGGGCTACGGCAACGCCCCGTCCTCCGGTGGCGGCTACGGCAACGCTCCGTCCTCCGGCAGTGGCTACGGCAACGCCCCCTCCTCCGGTGGCGGCTACGGCAACGGGCCGGCGGCGGGCGGCGGCTACGGCAGCCGCGACTACGGTGCCGGCAACTCCGGCCCGGACTACCCCCCGGCGGGCGGCGGCTACGGCGAGCGGTACGACGAGCCGACCGGCCGCTACCAGGGCGAGGAGACGGCCTACCCGGCCCCCGCCGACCCGTACGCCACCGGGATGTACCAGCCGGACGCCGGCGGCCCGGGCTACGGCCAGTCCGAGCCGGGCGGTTACGGGCGGAGCGAGGCCGGCGGCGACTACGGCCGCAACGAGCCCACCGGCGGGTACGGTCAGAGCGACCCGACGCGGGGTTACCGGCACGGCGAGCCGGGCGGATACGGCCAGAGCGACGCGACTCGCGGCTACGGCGAGGGTGAGTCGGGTGGCGGCTACGGCCAGGCCGACCCGAACCGGGGCTACGCTCCGGGTCAGTCCGGTGGCGGCTACGGCGCGTCGCCGAATGGTGGGTACGACCAGCCGGCCGGGAGCTACGGCCAGGACGCCGGGCACCAACGCGGTGGCTACGACAACACCAGCTACGACAACGCTTACGACCAGGGTGGCTACGGCGGCGCATACGGCCAGGACGCACCGTCACGTGGTGGGTACGACCAGGGTGGTTACGGCGGCGGCCAGGGCGGCGGAGGGTACGGCCAGGAGCCCCCACGCCAACGCGGTGGTTACGACGAAGGCTATGACCAGGGTGGCTACGGCCAAGGCGGCTACGGTGACCCGGCACAGGCCGGCCGCGGCCGGCCGGACGGCACACCCCAGGACCGTGGCGGCCGCCGCCTGGACTGGCTCGACGACTAGCTGACGTGCCGACCCGCCGGACCACACTGGACCGAACGACCGCATGTCACTCAGAAGGATTCATGTCTGAGTGGCATGCGGTCCGCGCTACTCATCGTCGCCCACGCGACGGCGGGTGCGGGCTGACGGTCCGGCCGACGCCAGGCACCGCGGGCGGTCAGGCAGCGGAGAAGACGCCCTGACGCAGCAGTGGGATGACGTCGGAGGTGCCGAGGCGCACGGCAATCTCGACATCCTCGGCGAAGCCGCCCTCGATCAGCTCTCGGCCGGAGACACAGCCGCGGACCGCCGCCGGTATGTCGGGGATGCTGGCCAACGCGGCCAGTGCCGTGGCCGCCTCCACCGAGAGCCCGCCGGGTGCCCCGGAGAGGGCGTCCAGCACGCTGGCCGCGCCCAGCTGATCCTCCACCGACGGGCGCAACGAGCCGTCCGGCCACCGTTCACCGGCGGCCACCACGCCGACCGGGGCGGCAGTCGAGCCGTACCCCCGGCTGGTCAGCCATCGCCCGACGGCGCGGGCGTTGCGCAGGTTGGCCGCGACCACCGGCAGCCCGGTGGCGCTGGCGGCGGCGCTGATCGCCGAACCGTTCGGCGACGGCAGCACCAGGTCGGTCACCACCGGAGCCCGACTCAGCGCGGCCGGGGACAGCGACCACGGATGGTCACGGGTGACCTGCCGGCGGCCGGTCGCGGCGACCGCGCCGACCCGGCGCGCGTACGCGGCGGCCTGCTCACCCCAGGGAAACGGATGCACGCGCATCCCCCGACCCACCGCCACCTCGACGGTGGTGGTGAACGACAACACGTCCACCACCACCAGTGCGGCGCAGACCCGGCCGAGTTCGGCCGCACCCGCCAGGCCCCAGTCGAACCGGACCCCCGATCCCGGTTGGGCGGAAACGGCCGCGGCCAGCGCCTCAGCGCTCGTCGGGCGCGGGGGGCTGCTCGGTGTCACCGTGCTGCGGAGCGTCCGCCCCGGATGCCTCGTGGCTGCCCGCCGGGTCGGCCGGACCGGCGGCCTCGGCCGACGGCGCCGCGACGCGACCGGTACGCACCGGCGGGGTGGCCCGCTCGGCCGGTCGGTCGCCCGCCTCCTCGGTCGGGTCCACCGACGGCGCGGTCCCGGCCGACGCCGGTGCGGACTGAGCCTCGCCGTCGGTCTGCTCGGCCTGCTGCCGGCTGGTGGCCGGCTCCGAGGTCGGCTCAGCAGCGGTCGTCGCGCCGGGTGCTTCGGCCTGCGCCGCCGCGTCCTGGTCGACCCCGCCGGCCGGCGCGTCGATGACGACCTCGGCGACTGCCGGTGCGGTCACCTCGAACGGCTGCACGCCGCCGAACAGCGCCGGCAGGGTGCCGGTGTACGCCTCGCGCAGCTCGTCCAGGCTGATCCGGAACTGGCCGTGCACCTCCAGCGCGTCGGCGGTCGGGTCGGTGACGCCGATCAGCTCCCACGGCACGCCGTGCTCACCGCAGAGCGCGGTGAACGCCTTCTCGTGTCCGCGCGGCACCGAGACGAGCACCCGGCCGGCCGACTCGCTGAACAGGAAGACGAACGGCATCGAGGTGCCCTCGAAACGCTCCGGCACCGCGATCCGGGCCCCGACGCCGTGGCGCAGGCAGGACTCCACCAGGCTCTGCGCGAGACCACCGTCGGAGAGGTCGTGCGCGGAGCTGAGGTGACCGACCCGGGCCGCGTCGGCCAGCAGGCCGGCGAGCTGCTTCTCGCGGTCCAGGTCGACGTGCGGGGGTACGCCGCCGAGGTGCTGGTGGACGACCCAGGCCCACTCCGAGCCGGAGAGTTCCACGTGCGTCTCACCGAGCAGGAAGAGCTGGTCGTGGTCGGCACCGGCGCGCGGGACGAAGCCCGACGCCACCCGGTCGGCCACGTTCTCCAGCACGCCGAGCACGCCGACGACCGGCGTCGGGTGGATGGCCGCCGCCCCGGTCTGGTTGTAGAAGCTGACGTTGCCGCCGGTCACCGGGATGCCCAGCTCGGCGCAGCCGTCGGCCAGGCCGCGGACGGCCTCGGCGAACTGCCACATCACGCCCGGGTCCTCGGGCGAGCCGAAGTTCAGGCAGTCGGTGACCGCGATCGGTGTGGCGCCGGTCACCGCCACGTTCCGGTACGCCTCGGCCAACGCCAACTTGGCACCCTGGTACGGGTCGAGCCGGGCGTACCGGCCGTTGCCGTCCACGGACAGCGCCACGCCCAGCCCGGTGCGCTCGTCGATGCGGATCACACCCGAGTCCTCCGGCTGGGCGAGCACGGTGTTGCCCAGCACGTAGCGGTCGTACTGCTCGGTGACCCAGGTCTTGTCGCAGAGGTTGGGCGAGGCGATCATCCGCAGCACGGTCTCGCGCAGCGTGTCCGGGTCGCCCGGCCGGGGCAGCGTCTCGGCCCGGTCGGCCTGGAGCAGGATCAGGTCCGCCGGCTCGCGCATCGGCCGGGCGTAGACCGGCCCGTCGTCCACGAGCGAGCCCGGCGGCACGTCCACCACCAGGTGGTCCCGCCAGGTGATGTGCAGCCGGCCCGGCGAACCGTCCGGCTCGGGGGCGGTGACCTCGCCGATCGCGGTGGCCCAGACGCCCCACTTCTCGGCGGTCTTGAGCACCGCCTCCAGCTTCTCCGGCGCGACGACCAGCAGCATCCGCTCCTGGGACTCGCTGGCCAGGATCTCGTGCGGCTCCATCGACGGCTCGCGCAGCGGCACCCGCTCCAGCCATACCCGCATGCCGGTGCCGGCGGAGGCGGCCGTCTCGGTCAGGGCGCAGGTCAGGCCGGCACCGCCGAGGTCCTGGATACCGACGACCAGTTCGGCGTCGTACAGCTCCAGGCACGCCTCGATCAGCAGCTTCTCCATGAACGGGTCGCCCACCTGCACGGACGGGCGACGCTGCTCGCTGCCTTCGGTGAAGGTGGCGCTCGCCAGCACCGAGACGCCGCCGATGCCGTCCCGGCCGGTCTTGGCGCCCATCAGCACCACCACGTTGCCGGGACCGGTGGCTTCCTTCTTCTGCAGTCGGTCGACCGGCAGCACGCCCAGGCAGAGCGCGTTGACCAGGGGGTTGCCCTGATAGCAGGGGTCGAAGACCACCTCGCCACCGATGTTGGGCAGACCGAGGCAGTTGCCGTAGCCGCCGACCCCGGCGACCACGCCGGGGAGCACCCGGGCGGTGTCGGGGTGGTCCGCGGCGCCGAACCGCAGCGGGTCCATCACCGCCACCGGACGGGCGCCCATCGCCAGGATGTCGCGGACGATGCCGCCGACACCGGTCGCCGCGCCCTGGTACGGCTCGACGAAGCTCGGGTGGTTGTGCGACTCGACCTTGAAGGTCACCGCGAGTTCGTCGGAGATCCGCACGACCCCGGCGTTCTCCCCGATGCCGGCGAGCATCCGGTCGCTCGGCGGGGCCTTCTCGCCGAACTGCCGCAGATGCACCTTGCTGGACTTGTAGGAGCAGTGCTCGCTCCACATGATCGAGTACATCGCCAGCTCGGACTGGGTCGGCCGGCGACCCAGGATGTGCCGGATGCGGTCGTACTCGTCGTCGGCGAGCCCCAGCTCGGCGTACGGCTGAAGCTCCTCCGGGGTGCCCGCGGCGCGCGGCACGGTGTCCACCCCGTCCGCCCAGTCGGTGGCCGCCGGGACGGCGGCGTGCCGGGCCGGAGCGGCCGGCTGCGCCGGGACCGCCTCCGGGTTCTCCCGCACCGGGTCCGGGTGCGTGGTCATGACGTCTCCTTGTTGCGCTCGCCGCCCGACGGGCGGGTGAGCCGACCGATGATCCCGCCGCGCACGGTCACGCCGGCGCCCCCACCAGGTGCTTGAGCACCGAGGTGAAGAAGCCGAGACCGTCGAGGGAGGGGCCGGTGAGGGCCTCCACCGCGTGCTCGGGATGCGGCATGATGCCGACCACGTTGCCGGCCTGGTTGGTGATCGCGGCGATGTCGCGCTGCGATCCGTTGGGGTTGCCGCCGACGTAACGGGCGACGACCCGGCCCTCGGCCTCCAGCTGGTCCAACGTCGCCGGGTCGGCCACGTAGCAACCCTCGCCGTTCTTGACCGGGATCAACACCTCCTGGCCCGGCTGGAACGTGTTCGTCCAGGCGGTGGCGGTCGCCTCGATGCGCAGGATCTGGTCGCGGTTGCGGAAGTGCAGGTGCTGGTTGCGGGTGAGCGCCCCGGGCAGCAGGTGCGCCTCGCAGAGGATCTGGAAGCCGTTGCAGATGCCCAGCACGGGCAGGCCGCCGCCGGCGGCGTCGATGATCTTCTCCATCACCGGCGCGAACCGGGCGATGGCGCCGCAGCGCAGGTAGTCACCGTAGGAGAAGCCGCCCGGCAGGACGACCGCGTCCACCCCGTGCAGCTCCGCCTCGCCGTGCCAGAGACGGACCGGTTCGGCACCGGCGATCCGTACGGCCCGGGCGGCGTCCCCGTCGTCGAGCGAGCCGGGGAACGTCACCACGCCGATCCGGGCGGTCACGGTCGGGCTTCCGCGGGCTCGTCGGTCTCGACCAGGCGGACCGTGAAGTCCTCGATGACCGGGTTGGCGAGCAGCTTGTCGGCGATCTCCCGGGCCCGGTCCAGGTCCGGTTCACCGGTAAAGTCGATCTCGATCCGCCTGCCGATCCGTACCGAGGCGACGTCGTTGACGCCGAGCCGGGGCAGCGCGTTTGCGACGGCCTGGCCCTGAGGATCGAGGATCTCGGGCTTGAGCATGACGTCGACGACGACGCGAGGCACTGGGCACTCCTGACTGTGTACGCAGTTGGGTGCCGACCCACAACGGGCGAGCGCAGCCAGCCTACCTGGCAGATGCCGCGCCGGACGCACCGGCCGGAGGCCGCTGGAGCGCCGCTCGACCCCACCCGCACGGACCGATCGGGACCGATACGGGTTCGTTGCGATCCCGATACGGCTTCGTTGCCAGCGCCCGACGGGTCGCGAGTGGCCTGGCGCCGGGAAATCGAGCTGTTACATCACCTTGTTTCAATGAACCTCTTGTGAAACACCTCACCGAGCCCTACGGTACATCGTCAGACGTCAATGTAACGACGTCGCGGTGGCGGCTCACCCCCGTCCGTCACCGCAGGCCGGCCCGGTGAACCCGGGTCCTGGGAACCCCGAAGGAGTCCCATGCGCATCCGATCCCTGCTCGCGGTCCTCGCCACCGCCATGGCCGCGGTGATGGGCGCCAGTTCAGGCGCCGTCGCCTCACCCGTCGCTCCCCTCATCATCGGTGGCGGCACCGTCTCCTCGGCGCCGTGGGCCGCCGCGGTCTTCAGCAACGGCTCGTTCACCTGCTCCGGCACGATCATCGCCCCGCAGTGGGTCCTCACCGCACGGCACTGCCTCGGCGGCTCGATGTCGGTCCGGGTGGGCAGCGTCTACCGCTCCTCCGGTGGTGTCACCCGCACGGTAAGCGCCACCTACGGCCGGTACGACCTGGCCCTGATGCGCCTGTCCAGCTCGGTGAGCACCAGCTACGTCACGCTGGCCTCGAGCAACCCGCCGGTCAACTCGACCAACTCGATCTACGGCTGGGGCATGACCTGCTACAGCGGCTGCTCGGCGTCGAGCCAGCTCAAGACCGCGAGCGTCCGGGTCACCAGCACGAACGTGAGTGACGCGTACGGCGGGCAGGCGATCCGGAGCACCCGGATCAACGGCAACGCCTGGCGTGGCGACTCGGGCGGACCGCAGTTCTACAACGGCCAGCAGGTCGGGGTGGCCTCCACCGCTGACGGCCAGAGCATCCAGAACTACGGCAGCGTCGCGTACAACCGTGCCTGGATCCGGTCCGTTTCCGGCGTCTGACGCGTTAGCGCCCGTGGCGGCGCGGATGGTGGGCCCTGCGCCTGCCGTCCGCGCCGCGCGGTTTTTCAGCATCCGAGCAGGTGAACAAGGCTCACGATGTGCCGCACCCGGGCCTGCCAGCATCGGAATCGTGCTGGTCGTGACGACGGATCAACTTCCCGGCTACGAGATCCGCCAGATCCTCGGCGAGGTGGTCTCCTCCATGGCCAGGACCCGTAACCCGTACCGCGAAGGGGTGAAGAACCTGCGCGGTGGCGCGTACGACCCGATGGCGCCGGACAACCTCACCCGCTGGCGTACCGACTCGGTGGCCCGCCTCGGCGAGGAGGCCCGGCGGCTCGGCGCGAACGCGGTGGTGGGGATGCGATTCGACAGTCGCGACTGCGGCGAGATGTGGATGGAGATCTGCGCCTACGGCACCGCCGTCATCGTGGTCCCCAAGGTCCCCGACGTGATGCCCCCCGACCAGCCCCTGGTTGCTGCCGAGACGGCCCAGGAACCAGCCTTCGCCGAGGAACCCGGCAAGATCGCCGAGCCCCCCAGCGCCCCCACCCTCGGCACCGCCCCCGAAACCCCCACCCGCGACTGACCCCACCCACCTTCAGTCGCGTTGATCATGAAGTTGTTGCCACCCGGTCCGGGGCGGATTCTAGGGTTCAGTGCAACTGATCTTGGTTGTGCTGGAGGTGTTGGTGGCCAGGCCGGGTGTGGTGACGTTCGGGCATCGGCAGGTGTTGGAGCATTTGTGGGGGTCGGGGCGAACGATCTCGCAGATCGCGGGGCTGTTAGGCGTGCCGGTGTGCACGGTGTCGCGGGAGGTCGCGCGGTATCACAGTGCGCGGCACGGGACGAAGAATCCGCTCGGGCGGTCGTTGCCGCCCGGGCGGGCTCGTCGGCCGTATCGGTGGGGGTATCAGGCGCAGTGGGCGCAGCGGCGGGCTGACGCGGCTCGGCGGCGGCCGCAGGCGTCGAAGCTTCGGCCGGGCACGCGGCTGCGGCACACGGTGGCGGGGAAACTGGCGCGTAGGTGGTCTCCGAAGCAGATCGCCGCGTGGTTGCGGGCCACGTACGCCGACCGTCCGGAGTCACAGGTGTCCCACGAGACGATCTACCAGGCGATCTACGTGCAGTCGCGGGGCAACCTGCGCGCGGAGTTGGGTCGGCAGGTGGCGCTGCGTTCGGGTCGTACCCAGCGGCGCCCGCAGTCACGCGCCGCGGGTGCCGCCCGTCGCCGGCGGCCCTGGATCGGGGATCTGCACATCAGCACCCGGCCCGCGGAGGCCGCTGACCGGGCCGTGCCCGGGCACTGGGAAGGTGACCTGGTCATCGGCAAGGCCGGCGCCTCGGCGATCGTGACCCTGGTCGAACGCAGCACCCGCTACGTGATGCTCGGCGCCCTACCCAACGGCCGTGACAGCGAAGCCGTCATCGCCGTGCTCACCACCCTGGCCACCCGGATGCCGGCACACCTGCGCCGGTCACTGACCTGGGACCAAGGCACCGAGATGGCCACCCACCCGAGATTCACCGTCGCCACCGGCTGCCCGGTCTACTTCTGCGACCCCCACAGCCCCTGGCAACGCGGCAGCAACGAAAACACCAACGGCCTACTGCGCCAGTACTTCCCCAAAAGCAGCTACGACTTCCGCACCATCGACCAGACCGGCCTGGACGAGGTCGCCCACGAACTCAACACCCGACCCCGCGAAACGCTGGACTGGGACACCCCAGCCCAACGCCTCGCGCACCTCATCGCTCCCTAACGATTGCACTCACCCCTTGACCCCAAGCGGCGTGGCGCGACAACAACTTCATGATCAACGAGAGATGTCCCCGGGGCGCCGAGTCAGAGGATGGGGGGTGGGGAGTAGGTGGCGGCTTGGGGGTGGGCTTCGACGATCTTGGTGATTCTGGCGGTGACCGCCTGGATCTGGGTGGGGGTGGCGCCGACGAAGGCGGCGCGGTCGGCCACCAGGGCGTCGATCTCGGGGCGGGACAGGCCCAGGCGAGGGTCGGCGGCCAGGCGGTCGAAGAGGTCGTTATCGGGGGTGCCCTGCTCGCGCATGGCCAGGGCGACCGCGACCGCGTGCTCCTTGATCGCTTCGTGGGCGGTCTCCCGGCCGACGCCCCGACGGACGGCGGCCACCAGGATCTTGGTGGTGGCCAGGAACGGCAGGAACCGCTCCAGCTCGCGGTTGATCACCGCCGGGTACGCGCCGAACTCGTCGAGCACGGTCAGGAACGTCTGGAACAGCCCGTCGGCGGCGAAGAAGGCGTCCGGCAGGGCCACCCGGCGCACCACCGAGCAGGAGACGTCACCCTCGTTCCACTGGTCACCGGCCAACTCGCCGACCATCGACAGGTAGCCCCGGATGATCACCGCGAAGCCGTTGACCCGCTCCGACGAGCGGGTGTTCATCTTGTGCGGCATCGCGCTGGAACCGACCTGGCCGGGCTTGAAGCCCTCGGTGGCCAGCTCCTGACCGACCATCAACCGGATCGTGGTGGCCAGCGACGACGGTGCCGCGGCCACCTGAGCCAGCGCGGAGAGCACGTCGAAGTCGAGCGAGCGCGGGTAGACCTGCCCGACGCTGCCCAGCACCCGACTGAAGCCGAGGTGCTCGGCGACCCGGTGCTCCAGCTCGGCCACCTTCGCCGCGTCGCCGTCGAAGAGATCCAGCTGGTCGGCGGCGGTGCCCACCGGCCCCTTGATCCCCCGCAACGGGTACCGGACGATCAGGTCCTCCAGCCGCTCGTACGTGATCAGCAGCTCCTCGGCGGCCGACGCGAAGCGCTTGCCCAGCGTGGTGGCCTGCGCCGCCACGTTGTGCGACCGGCCGGCCATCACCACGTCGGCGTACTCGTGGGCGTGCCAGGCGAGCCGGGCCAGCGTCGCCACCACCCGGTCCCGGATCAGCTCCAGCGAGCGGCGCACCTGGAGCTGCTCGACGTTCTCGGTGAGATCCCGGGAGGTCATCCCCTTGTGCACGTGCTCGTGCCCGGCGAGCGCGCTGAACTCCTCGATCCGGGCCTTCACGTCGTGCCGGGTGACCCGCTCCCGCGCCGCGATCGAGGCCAGGTCGACATCGTCGAGCACCCGCTCGTACGCCTCGACCACCCCGTCCGGCACCGGCACACCCAGATCCCGTTGCGCCCGCAGCACGGCCAGCCAGAGCCGCCGTTCCAGCCGGACCTTCTCCTCCGGCGACCAGAGAGTGACCAGCTCGGGCGAGGCGTACCGATTGGCAAGCACGTTCGGAATCATCGTCACCCCGCCATTCTCGCGTCATCGCGGCTCAGCTACCCGAGCGGGTCCAGCCGGATATACTGGCTCCGCAAGTCGTATATAGGGGGGCGCTCGATGACCAAGATCCTGGTGGACGTCGACGACGAGGCGCTGGCCGACGCCGCCGCCGCGTTCGGCACCAAGACCAAGAAGGACACCGTCAACGTCGCCCTTCGGGAAGCGGCGGCGCGGTTGCGCCGCGCCCGGGCGCTCGCCGAGCTGAGCGACCGGGCCCAGGCGGGCGATTTCGACGAGCTGTTGGAGAAGACGACCTACCGGCCATGAGCTACGCCGAATATCTCGTCGACACCAGCGCGCTCGTCCGGCTGCTGCGGGATCCGACCGTACGGGATCGCTGGGAGCAGCCACTCGTCGCCGGCCTGCTCGCCGTCTGCCCGCTGGTCGAGTTGGAATTCCTCTACTCCGCCCGCTCGGCCAGCGACCGCGCCCGACTGACGGAGCTGCTCCGTACCGTGTTCGGTTGGGTGCCGGTGTCGGAACGGGGCTACGAACGGGCGGCCGAGATCCAGAGCGAGTTGACCGACCGGGGCACCCACCGCTCAGCCGGAGCAGTCGACCTGCTGATCGCCGCAACCGCCGAATATCACGGGCTGTCCCTGCTGCACTACGACCGCGACTTCGACCAGATCGCGAACGTGACCGGCCAGCCGATGCGATGGTTGGCCCCCGTCGGCAGCATCAAGTAGTCCGCCGATCTGTGTTCAGGTCACCATCCGCGGAGAGCCAACGGTTCCTCGCGCGTGATGGCCGCCAAGGCATCACCGACGTAGTCGACCAGGTCGGGCGGCAGCGCCGAAGCCTGCACCCAACAGAGTTCACTGCACTTGTCGGGCTCTGCGATGAACGGCTCACCGCGCCAGCGGGCCACCGAGAAGAACAGGTGAAAGTACTCGCGGTCCGCAGGGTCCTCCGGGGCGGAATGCATCAGCAGCACAAGGCGACAGCTCTGCTGGGCGGGCGAGCACCGACGCCCGTCCCACCACCCAGCGGCGGGACGGCCGATCCGGAGCAGACGGACCGGCGTCCGGTGGGTCAGCGTTCCAGGATGGCGGTTACGCCCTGGCCGCCGGCGGCGCAGATGGAGATGAGGCCGCGTCCGGTGCCCTTTTCGGCGAGCAGTTTGGCCAGGGTGGCGACGATCCGGCCGCCGGTGGCGGCGAACGGGTGACCGGCGGCCAGCGACGAGCCGTTGACGTTCAGCTTGTCGGTGTCGATGGGGCCGAGCGGGGCGTCCAGGCCGAGGCGGTCCTTGCAGAACTCCGGTGACTCCCAGGCCGCCAGGGTCGCCAGCACCTGCGAGGCGAACGCCTCGTGGATCTCGTAGTAGTCGAAGTCCTGGAGGGTGAGCCCGGCCCGGTCGAGCAGCCGGGGCACCGCGTACGCGGGCGCCATCAGCAGCCCCTCGTCGCCGTGCACGAAGTCCACCGCGCCCGTCTCGGACCAGGAGAACCAGGCCAGCACGGGCAGGTTGTGCTCGCGCGCCCAGTCCTCACTGGCCAGCAGGACGGTGGAGGCGCCGTCGGTCAGCGGCGAGGAGTTGCCGGCGGTCATGGTGGCCCGTTCGGCGTCCGGCCCCTTGGCGCCGAAGACCGGCCGCAGCGTGCCCAGCTTCTCCAGGGTGGTGTCCGGGCGGAGGTTCGCATCGCGGGTCAGCCCCAGGTAGGGGGTCATCAGGTCGTCGAAGAAGCCCTTGTCGTACGCGGCGGCCAGCCGCTGGTGCGACCGCAGCGCCAACTCGTCCTGCGCCTGCCGGTCGACGTTCCAGCGCAGCGCGGTCTGCGCGGCGTGCTCACCCATGGACAGGCCGGTACGCGGCTCGGCGTTGCGGGGGATCTCCGGCTGGAACGGCTGGGCCGGGCGCAGCTTCGCCGCGATCCGCAGCCGCTCGCCGAGGGTGCGGGCGGAGTTGAGCTTGAGCAGCGTGCGGCGCATGTCCTCGTTCACCGCGAGCGGCGCGTCGGAGGTGGTGTCGACGCCACCGGCGATGCCGACGTCGAGCTGGCCGAGGGCGATCTTGTTGGCGACCAGGATGACGGCCTCCAGCCCGGTGCCGCAGGCCTGCTGGATGTCGTACGCCGGGGTGCGCGGGTCGAGCTTCGAGCCGAGCACCACCTCGCGGGTGAGGTTGAAGTCCTTCGAGTGCTTGAGCACCGCACCGGCGACGACCTCGCCGACCCGCTGCCCGGCCAGACCGAACCGGGCGATCAGCCCGTCCAGCGCGGCACCGAGCATGTCGGAGTTGGAGGCGCTGGCGTAGCGCGAGTTGGACCGGGCGAACGGGATCCGGTTGCCGCCGATGACCGCGACCCGTCGAACGTTCTGCACGATCCGCCTCCTCGAAAGTGTTGCCCACACCCTACTCACCAGTAGGCTACGCCTATGACCGACAGGTATGCGAGCTTCGTCCAGTCGGGGGCCGGGCGGGCGCTGGTCAAGCGCCTCGGGCTGCCCGATCCGCCGCGACTGCGCCGGCACGCACCCGGCGAGCCGATTCTGCCCGGGCTGGTCCTGCTCGGTGCGGCCACCGGCGGGCGGCTCGCCGAACCGGTCGGCAAGGCCCTGGCCGCCGCCGGGCTCGCGCTGCGCGACCCGGCCACCGCCGTGCCCGATCCGGCAACCGGTCGTACGCCGGAAAGTGCCGCCCTCGTCTTCGACGCTACCGGCATCACCGAGTCGTCCCAACTGCGCCAGCTCTACGACTTCTTCCACCCCCAGGCCCGGGCGGTGCAGCCCAGCGGCCGGGTGATCGTGCTGGGCACCCCGCCGGCCGAGTGCGGCACGCCCCGTGAGGCGACCGCCCAACGGGCCCTGGAGGGGTTGACCCGCAGCATCGGCAAGGAGTTCGGCCGGGGCATCACCGCACAGCTGGTGTACGTCACGCGCAACGCCGACGAGGGGACCTGGACCAGCCTGGAGGGGACTCTGCGGTTCCTGCTGTCGGGCCGTTCCGCGTACGTGTCGGGACAGGTGATCCGGGTCGGCGCGGGCCAGGCCACCCCTCCGGCCGACTGGGACCGCCCACTCGACGGGCAGGTGGTGCTGGTCACCGGTGCGGCCCGGGGCATCGGTGCGGCGCTGGCCCGGGTGCTGGCCCGCGACGGGGCGACCGTGGTGGCACTGGACATCCCCGCCGCCGGGGACGAGTTGGCCGCGGTGGCCAACGAGATCGGCGGCAGTGCGGTGCAGCTCGACCTGACCGCCGCCGACGCACCGGTCCGGCTCGCCGAGCACCTGGCCAACCGGCACGGCCGGGTGGACGTGGTGGTGCACAACGCCGGCATCACCCGGGACAAGACCCTCGGCCGGATGGACGCCGACCGGTGGGACCAGGTCATCGACGTCAACCTGTCCAGCCAGGAGCGGATCAACGACCTGCTGCTGGAGCGCGGGTTGATCCCGGCCGGCGGGCGGATCATCGGTGTCTCCTCGATCGCCGGGATCGCCGGCAACCGGGGCCAGACCAACTACGCCACCAGCAAGGCCGGGGTCGTCGGGCTGGTCGACTCGCTCGCCCCGGCGTTGCGCGAGCGGCAGATCAGCGTCAACGCGGTCGCGCCCGGATTCATCGAGACCCGGCTGACCGCCCGGATCCCGCTGGTGCTGCGGGAGGCCGGCCGCCGGATGAACAGCCTCTCGCAGGGCGGGTTGCCGGTGGACGTCGCCGAGACCATCGGCTGGCTCGCCTGGCCGGCCTCCGGTGCGGTCAGCGGCAACGTGGTCCGGGTCTGCGGCCAGAGCCTGCTGGGGGCGTGATGGCCAGGCGTAGACGTGGCGACGAGCCGGCCGACGACCTGTCGGTCGGCGAACTGATCGACGGGCCGACCGAGATCCTGACCCCGGCGATCCGGGCCGCCGCCCTCGCCGCACCGGCCGGCGACGCGGACCTGGAGAAGACCCGCGACCTGTCCGGGCACGCTCCGGCCAGCGGTGGCGACGCACCGACCGTCTCACCGACGGCGGATCCGGCGGCGTCGACGTCCGCCGGCGCGCGCCCGACCGGCACCAGCGGCGGCGTCCCGACCGGCCGGACGGCGAGCGGGGATCCGGCGGCGCGGGCCCGGGTGGAGTTGCCCCGGTTGCCGGCGGCCGGGCCGTTGTACCGGCGGGCGTTGCTGCACGCGCTGCCAGGGCTGGGTGGGCGGCGCGGTGAGACGGTGCCGGCGGTGGAACTGGCGGTGAATGGCGTGCCGGTGGATCCGGCGCGGCTGGCCGACTACGACCGGGTCTGCGGGTTCCGCCTCGCCGACCGGCTGCCCGCGACCTTTCCGCACGTCATGGGCTTTCCGCTGGCGCTGCGTCTGATCACCGCTCCGGAGTTCCCGATCCCGCTGACCGCAGTGGTGCACGTCGGTAACCGGATCACGGTGCGCCGACCGGTCACCGTCACCGACCGGCTGGACTTCACCACCTGGGCGGAGAATCTGCGTCCGCACGACCGGGGGCGGCAGGTGGACGTCGTACTCGTCGGGTCGGTCGGTGGCGAGGAGGTGTGGCGCGGCGTCTCGACGTACCTCGGCCGGCAGCGCACCCCGGACGGCGGTGAGCGGCGCGACCACGGTGAGCGGCCCCCACCGCCGGCCGCCACCGCCCGCTGGCCTGTCACGCCCCGGGTGGGTACGGACTACGCGCGGGTCTCCGGCGACCACAACCCGATCCACACCTCGCGGCTGGGCGCGCGGCTGCTCGGCTTCCCCCGACCGATCGCGCACGGCATGTGGAGCAAGGCCCGGTGTCTCGCGGCACTGGAGAGCCGGCTGCCCGACGCGTACACGGTGGACGTGGCGTTCAAGCTGCCGGTGCTGCTGCCCGGCGTGGTGGCCTTCAGCGCCACCCCGCTCGATTCGGGCTGGGATTTCAGCCTGCACGACCGACGGGGTCGCCCACACCTGGTGGGCACCATCCGCTGAGCGGGGCCGGGCACTTGCCCGGCCCCGTCTTTTCCGCTAGGTTCTTCTCAAGTCGAGATGTTCTCTGATTGAGAGTGACCGAGCGTGAACGAGCAGGATTTCCTCGCCGCCTACGACCCACACGCCTACCCGGCGGTCGCGGTCACCGTCGACATCGTCGCCCTGACCATCCGCGACGGCGCTCTGCACCTGCTGCTGATTCGCCGGGGCGAGCAGCCGCACGCCGGCCTCTGGGCCCTTCCCGGCGGTTTCGTCCGGCCGGACGAGGACCTGGTGGCCGCCGCCCGGCGGGAGCTGGCCGAGGAGACCGGTCTCGACGGCGAGCCCCTCCGTCGCGTCCACGTCGAGCAGTTGGCCTCCTACGGCGCGCCCGACCGCGACCCCCGGATGCGGATCGTCTCGATCGCCCATCTCGCCTTCGCGCCCGACCTGCCGGACGCGACGGCCGGCACCGACGCCGACGAGGCGGTCTGGGTGCCGGTCGCCGAGCTGACCAACCGGCAGCTCGCCTTCGACCACGGCCAGATCGTCGCCGACGGGTTGGAGCGGGCGCGCGCCAAACTGGAATACACCCCGCTGGCCACCCGCTTCCTCGCCCCCGAGTTCACCATCGGGGAGCTGCGGGCCGTCTACGAGACGGTCTGGGGGCACCAGCTGCACGCCGGCAACTTCCACCGCAAGGTGCTCTCGGTGCCGGGCTTCGTGGAGAGCACCGGCGCCAGCACCGAACGCGGCGGCACCCGGGGCGGCCCGCGGGCCCGGCTCTACCGGGCCGGAGACGCACGGCTGCTGCACCCGGCGCTGCTGCGGCCGGCGCGCGAGGAGACGGTGCGATGACCACCGACGAGGCGATCCGCCTGGTGACCACCGCCCGTGACGACGACGAACTGTTCGGTGGCGACGCGCCGGAGCGGCGCTACCGGGAACTCGTCGGCGCGCTGCACCCGGACCGGCTCGGCTGGGCCGGTCCGGGGATCCGGGCCGCTGCCACCGCCGCCTTTCTCCGGGTCACCAGCCGCTGGCGGGCCCGGCGGGTCACCGTGTTGCACGGTTACCGGTGCGGGCGTCCCGCGTACTCCGGCGACCTCGCCGACCTGTACGACGTCGGTGCGGACCGGCTGCTCAAGTTGCCGCGCGACGCGGCCGACAACGACCTGATGGTGCGCGAGCAACGCGCCCTGCGCACGCTCGCCGAACGGGGTGACCCGCGCTGGCTGCCGTACGTCCCCCGGCTGGTCGACAGCCTCACCCACCGCGACGCCGACACCGGTGCGGAACGCCGGATCTCCGTGCTCGGCACCGCGCCCGGGCTGCACAGCCTGGTCGAGGTGCGGCGCGCCTATCCGGACGGGCTGGACGGCCGGGACGTGGCGTGGATGTGGCGGCGGCTCCTGGTCGCCCTCGGCCTGGCCCACCGCGCGGGTCTGGTGCACGGTGCGGTGCTGCCGTCACACGTGCTGATCGACCCCGCCGCCCACGGCCTGGTGCTGGTCGACTGGTGCTTCTCCACCGTGCCGGGCGGCCGGGTGCCCGCGATGGTGCCGGACCACGACACCTGGTACCCGCCCGAGGTGCCCGACCGTGGCCCGTGCGGGCCCGGCACCGACATCTTCATGGCCACCCGCTGCATGACCTGGCTGCTGAACCGCGACGCCCCACGTCGGCTGCTCGACTTCGCCCGGGGCTGCCGGCAACGGTTCCTGCGGGCCCGCCCCGACGACGCCTGGCTGCTGCTGCGCGAACTCGACGAGGTGCTGCACCACCTCTACGGGCCGCGCACCTTCCGTCCCTTCACCCTCAACCCCTAAGGAGGCTGCCATGGGCAGCGGAGCTTGGTCCACCGATGTGTACGACGCCGCCGACCGCTACCGCCGGGCCACCGGCACCAGCGCCTTCTCCTACAGCGACAGCGGGGCCCGGGTGGTGCACCCCGCGCTGGACCCGCGCGGCGCGGTCCGGGAGAGCCGGGACAGCGCGGAACACCCGCGGTCGACCCCCGTCGCCGTCCTGTTCGACGTGACCGGCTCGATGGGGCACGTGCCCCGCGTCCTCCAGGCCAAGCTGCCGCAGTTGCTCGGGCTGCTGCTGCGCCAGGGCTACGCCCGCGACCCACAGATCATGTTCGGCGCGATCGGCGACGCCACCTGTGACCGGGTGCCGTTGCAGGTGGGGCAGTTCGAGTCCGACAACCGGATGGACGACGACCTCGGTCGGATCGTGCTGGAGGGTGGCGGCGGCGGCCAGATGCGGGAGTCGTACGAGCTGGCGCTGTACTTCATGGCCCGGCACACGGTCACCGACAGCTGGGAGAAGCGGGGCCGGCGCGGCTACCTGTTCGTCATCGGCGACGAACTGGCGTACCCGCGGGTGAAGTCGGGCGAGGTGGCTCGACTCATCGGCGACGACCTGCGCGAGGACGTGCCGATGCGGCAGATCGTCGACGAGGTCACCCGCCGCTGGGACACCTACTACCTGCTGCCCGCCGGCAGCCACTACTCCGGCAACCGCCGGGTGCTCGACTTCTGGCGCGACCTGCTCGGCCAACAGGCTCTGGAACTGGACGACCTGGCCGCGGTCTGCGAGACCATCGCGCTCACCGTCGGTCTCGGCGAGCAGGCGATCGACCTCGACCAGGGCCTGCGGGACCTGGACCGGGCCGGCTCGTCCGCCACCGGCACGGTGTCGAAGGCGCTCGCCCGGTTGGGCGGGAGATCGCGGGCCGAGGTGTCGGAGCTGCCGACCGGTCGGACCACCGGTCGCGGAGTGGTCCGGCTGTGACCCGGACGGCGGCGGGTGTGGTCCCGGGCGGCACGGTGACCGGCGAGCCGGCGGACGCCGTGGCGGGTCGGTGGTCGACGGGCGGGTCGGCGGCGAGGGGGCCGCGCGACCAGCACGTGATCGTGGTCGACCTCGGGTACGGCGACGCGGGGAAGGGCACCGTCGTGGACTGGCTCTGCGCGACCCGGCCGGTACGGACGGTGGTGCGGTTCAACGGGGGTGCGCAGGCGGCACACAACGTCGTGCTGCGCGACGGCCGGCACCACACGTTCGCCCAGTTCGGCGCGGGCACCTTCCGGCCCGGGGTACGCACCCACCTGTCCCGGCACGTGGTGGTGGACCCGCTGGCCTTGGCCGCCGAGGCGGACCACCTCGCCGCCGTCGGGGTGCCCGACGCGCTCGACCGACTGACCGTGGCCGGTGCGGCGCTGCTGGCCACCCCGTACCACCGGGCCGCCAACCGGGCCCGGGAACTGGCCCGTGGAGCCGACCGGCACGGTTCCTGCGGGCTGGGGGTGGGCGAGGCCGTCGCGTACGGTCTCGCCCACCCCGACCAGGCACCCCGGGTGGCGGACTGCCGCAACCCCGAGTTGCTGCGCCGCCGGCTGACCGTGCTGCGGGACCGGCTCAGCGCCGAACTCGGCCCGCTGGACGCCCCGCCGGTCGCCGACTGCCTGCCCGCGTACCGGGCCTTCGCCGAGCGGGTGGAAATCGTGGACCGGAGCTGGCTCGTCGCGGAGCTGCGCGCCGGCACCTGCGTGTTCGAGGGCGCGCAGGGAGTGCTGCTGGACGAGTGGCACGGCTTCCACCCGTACACCACATGGAGCACCACCACCGCCGCCAACGCGGAGGCGCTGCTGGCCGAGGCGGGGCTGGCCGGATCGGCGACCCGGCTGGGCGTGCTACGCACGGTCACCACCCGGCACGGGCCGGGCCCGCTGGTGACCGAGGATCCGGCGCTCGGATTGACCGATCCGCACAACCCGACGAACCCGTGGCAGGGCCGTTTCCGGTTCGGCCACTTCGACGCGGTCGCCCACGCGTACGCCCTGGCGGTCGCCGGTGGGGTCGACGGCTTGGCGCTGACCCACCTGGATCTCGTTGGTCAGGGTCTCGACCTGCGGATCTGCCACCGCTACACCGACCCGGACGGGCTGGCGCCCGGCCCACCCGGCGACCTCGACCGGCAGGCGGCGCTCACCACCCGCCTGCTGCGGGCCAGACCGGTGTACGACGCTCCGTCGCCGGTCGACTGGCCCACGGCGGTCGAGCAGGCGCTGGGCGTACCCGTGGTGCTCACCTCCCACGGGCCCACCGCCGAGGACAAGGCGGTTCGGCTCGACGCCAGCCATGCGGTACGCGGCACGGTCGTCCGGTCGACGGCGGCAACGGGTGGAAGGCCCCATTAGCGGTGATCCGTCCGTCCCGGCCCGGTGCCTCCGCCCGGCAGCGAGCATGTAGCCATGGAGGCCGCGCTCGACCTGCTCCGGCACACGCTCACCTCGCCGTGGGTGTATCTGCTGCTGTTCGGGCTCACCGCTGTCGACGCGGTCCTCCCGCTGGTGCCGGCCGAGGCGGCGGTCATCACCGCCACCGTCCTCGCCACCGGCGGCGAGCCGAACCTGGTGGTGGTGTTCGTGGCGACCATGCTCGGTGCCGTGCTCGGCGACCACGTCTCCTACGCCATCGGGCGCGGCGGCGGCTCGCGTCGGCTGGATCGCTCCCCCGAGAACAGCCGACGCCGGGCCGGATCGCAGTGGGCCCGGCGGGCGGTGTGCCGGCACGGCGGCGTCATCCTGACCTCCGCCCGGTACCTGCCCGGCGGGCGGACGGCGGTCACCCTGACCATGGGGGCGGTGCGCTACCCACTGCGCCCGTTCCTGCTCTACGACCTGATCGGCGGCGGCACGTGGGCGCTATACTGCGTGCTGCTCGGCCTCGTCGGCGGGCTGGCCTTCGAGCGTGAACCGATCTACGGGATCCTGGCCGGCATCGGCCTGTCGGTCGCGGTCACGTTGCTGGTGCAACTGGCACGCGGGCTGCGCCGCCGGGCCCACCACCGGGCCGCCCGGCACTGAGGCCCGGCCGGTCAGGCCACGGGCGGACGCCAGGTCAGGCCGTGCAGCAGTTGCCCGGCGCCGAGCCAGGCGACGTTCATCATCTGGGTGGCGGTCTTCTCCGGGTCGGCCTCCGGATGGTCGGCCAGCCAGTCGGCCAGTGACTCGCTCGCACCGACCAGCGCGTACGCGACCACCTCCAGCTCGGTGTCGGCCACCTCGCGCCCCTCGGCGCGCAGCGCGTGGTCGAGCATCCCGGCGACCACCTCCACCAGCCGGGCCCGCATGACGGTCAGCTCACGCGCGAAGGGCTGCTCGGCGCGGGCCTGCCGGTAGAGCACCGCCCAGCCGTCCCGGTGCGCGCCGACGAAGCCGAGGAACGCCCGTAGTCCGCGCCAGAGTCGCTCGTCGGCGGGCAGGTCGGGGGCGGCGGCTCCGGCGATGGCCTCCACCATCCGGGTGCCCTCACGGTGCAGGCAGGCGACGAAGAGTTCCTCCTTGGTGCCCAGGTACGCGTACACCATGGGCTTGGAGATGCCCGCCACCTCGGCGATCTCGTCCATGCTGGCGCCGTGGTACCCGCGCCGGGAGAAGATCCGTACCGCGGAGTCGAGCATCTGCTGCTGCCGTACGGCGCGCGGGAGGCGCTTGAAGGCGGGACCGGTGGACACCTTGCGAGCATACCTACTCGTGCGTAAGGTTACGCACGAGTAGCCACTGTCCGAGAGGTGCCTTCCCATGACTGACTTCGACCCGGCCAACTTCGCGAACGTCGGCCCGAAGGAGTTCGCCCAGCTCGTCAAGAACACCCCGGAGAGCAAGCTGGCCGAGGTGATGTCCGGTGACCTGCGCGGCAAGATCCTCGGTGAGGTCTTCGGGCGGATGCCGCAGCTGTTCCGCGCCGACCGGGCCGGCTCCACCAACGCGGTCATCCACTGGAACATCACCGGCGCCCCGGACGGCGGCACCGACACCTACGAGGTGGTCATCGCCGACGGCACCTGCACGGTCAACGAGACCCCGCAGCACGACCCCCGGCTCAGCCTGACCATGGGCCCGGTCGAGTTCCTGAAGATCGTCTCCGGCGGCGCCAACCCGGTCATGATGTTCATGACCGGCAAGCTCAAGGCAAAGGGTGACCTGGGCCTGGCCGCCAACATCGCGAACCTCTTCGACATCCCCAAGGCCTGACATGGCCGAGTTCTCGCTCGACCTGAACGAGGAACAGCGGGATCTACGGGACTGGGTGCACGGCTTCGCCAGCGAGGTCGTGCGCCCAGCCGCGGCCGAGTGGGACGCCCGAGAGGAGACCCCCTGGCCGATCATCCAGGAGGCGGCGAAGGTCGGGCTCTACGGCTTCGAGTTCCTCGCCACCTGCTGGGCCGATCCCACCGGGCTGTCGCTGCCGATCGCCAGCGAGGAACTGTTCTGGGGCGACGCCGGGATCGGGCTGAGCATCTTCGGCACCTCGCTCGCGGTCGCCGCCATCTACGGCGCCGGCACCCCGGACCAACTCGTCGAATGGGTGCCGCAGTGCTTCGGCGACGCCGACTCCCCGGCCGTCGCCGCCTTCTGCAGCTCGGAGCCGGAGGCCGGTTCGGACGTCGCCGCCATGCGTACCCGGGCGACCTACGACGAGGCCACCGACGAGTGGGTGCTGCGCGGGCAGAAGGCGTACGCCACCAACGGCGGGATCGCCGGGGTGCATGTGGTGACCGCCTCCGTCGAGCCGGAACTGGGCTCGCGGGGACAGGCCGCGTTCGTCGTACCACCGGGCACCGCCGGTCTCTCCGCCACCCGCAAGCTGCGCAAGCTCGGCCTGCGCGCCTCGCACACGGCCGACGTCTTCCTCGACGACGTCCGGGTACCGGGCCGGTGCCTGCTCGGCGGCAAGGAGGCGTTGGCGGAACGCCTGGCCCGCGCCCGCTCCGGGCAACGCGCCTCCGGCCAGGCTGCGATGCGTACGTTCGAGCTGTCCCGACCCACCGTCGGCGCGCAGGCGCTCGGCGTGGCCCGGGCCGCCTACGAGTACGCCCTGGCGTACGCGAAGGAACGCGTGCAGTTCGGTCGCCCGATCATCACCAACCAGGCGGTCGCGTTCGCGCTGGCCGACATGCGGATGGAGATCGACGCCGCCCGGCTGCTGGTCTGGCGGGCCTCCTGGATGGGCCGGAACAACCGGCCGTTCACCGCCGGTGAGGGCTCGATGTCCAAGCTCAAGGCCGGCGAGGTGGCCGTCTCGGTGACCGAGAAGGCGGTCCAACTGCTCGGTGGTGCCGGCTTCCTCCGGGACCACCCGGTCGAGCGCTGGTACCGGGACGCCAAGATCTACACCATCTTCGAGGGCACCTCGGAGATCCAGCGGCTGGTCATCTCCCGGGCGATCTCCGGGATGCCGATCCGCTGACATGGATCTGCCGTTCATCGTCACCACGCTGACCCGGCGGGGACTGCTCGCCCCGGGTCGTCCGATCCGCGTCGCGTCGCAGCTCAGCGCGCTACGCAAGTGGGGTTGGAGCCTCGCCGGTGAACTGCGCCAGGCGGCGGCCCGGGACCCGGGCCGGGTCGCCGTCATCGACGAGCAGGGCACCGAGCTGACGTACGCCGAACTGCTCGACCGGTCCACACGGCTCGCCCGGGCGCTGCGCGCCGCGCTCGGCGTCCAGGCCGGCGACCGGATCGCCGTGCTCGGTCGCAACCACCCGGGGCTGATCGAGACCATCGTCGCCGCCACGCTGCTGGGCGCCGACGCGGTGCTGGTCAACACCGGTCTCTCAGCGGCGCAACTGGCCACCGTGGCGCAGGAGCAGCGACTGCGGATCCTGGTGCACGACGACGAGTTCACCGAGCGGACCCTTGGGTTGCCGGCGGACCTGCACCGTCTCGATGAGCAGGCCCGCAACGAACTGATCGACACCGCGCTTCCCGGCGAACTGCGCCCGCCCGAGCGGGACGGCCGGATCATCGTGCTCACCTCCGGCACCACCGGTGCACCCCGGGGCGCCCGCCGGCCCACCCCGAACGGCTTCGGCCCGCTGGTCTCCATCATCGACCGGATCCCGCTGCACGTCCGCGACCGGGTGCTGATCGCCGCCCCGATCTTCCACACCTGGGGGTACGCGGCCCTACAGGTCTGCTTCGCCCTGCGGGCCACGATCGTGCTGCACCGACGCTTCGACCCGGCCGCCACCCTCGACGCCCTGGTGCGGCACCGCTGTCAGGCGCTGTTCGCGGTGCCGGTGATGCTGCAGCGACTGATGGAGTTGCCGCCGCCGGAGCGCCGGCCACCGCTGAAGGTGGTCGCGGTGAGCGGCTCGGCGCTGCCCGGCGGGCTGCCGGCGGCGTTCATGGACGCCTACGGCGACGTGCTCTACAACCTCTACGGGTCGACCGAGGCTTCCTGGGCCTCCATCGCCACCCCCGCCGACCTGCGCCGGGCACCCACCACCGCGGGCAGACCGCCGCACGGAACCCGGCTGGAGATCGTCGATGACGACGGCAAGCCGGTGGCCGCCGGTCGGGTCGGGCGGATCCTCGTCGGCAACGAGATGCTCTTCGAGGGTTACACCTCGGGTGCCGACCGGGCTCGGCACGACGGCCTGCTGGACACCGGCGATCTGGGCCGGGTCAACACCGACGGACTGCTCTTCGTGGACGGCCGCGCCGACGACATGATCGTCTCCGGCGGGGAGAACGTCTTTCCCGCCGAGGTGGAACAGCTGCTCACCCAGCTCCCCCAGGTGCGGGAGGCCGCCGTCATCGGCGTACCCGACCCCGACTACGGCCAGCGGCTCGCCGCCTTCCTCGCCCTGTACCCCGGCGAAACCCTCGACGCCGAGGCGGTCCGCGAGTACGTCCGGCACTACCTGGCCCGCTTCTCGGTGCCCCGCGACGTCGTCTTCGTCAGGTACCTGCCCCGCAACGCCACCGGCAAGGTGCTCACCCGCGAACTACGCCGCTACTACGCCTGAACGCCGCCAGCAGAACGCCGAGCCCTCAGCTGCCGACGGTTGCTGGTGGATCGAGTCGGTGGGTTCACGGGTAGAGGGTCAGACCAGGTGTGCGGGCAATGGTCACGAGCTGGTCCGCTGTCAGCAGCGGCTCGTCTGCGGTCAGCGTCGTCTCGACCTGGTTACCGATTACCTCGTGGTGCAGGTTGTTTGTCATGATCTGCACCGAGGTCCCGTCTGGCCTGCTCAGCAGCGCCCAAAGCTGCCGGCCGTCAGCCATGAACTCGTCCACCCGAACCACTGCCGTCGCGCCGTCCGGGTAGTCCTTGGATTCGCAGCTGAGCTCGTCCGGACCGCCGCTGCAGAGTTCGGCCATGGCCTCGTCGGTGCCGGTCGCGAACACCCGCAGCTGAAAGAAGCCGGAGTCACCGTCGGCGCGCCGCATCGAGCCATCGACCGTGTACCACCGGTAGCTGGGGTGGTACACGAACTGGGGCTCGGTGCAGGTTGGCTGCGCCGGCTCCAGGCGTACGCCCGGCGGCAGCGCACTGCCCAGCATCGCGCGGAACACGCCGGTCAGCCGGACCACCGCCTCCTCGGGCGACTCGGTAGGACGGGCACGGACGGTGTCGTGCGACTGTGTCGGTGGTTGCGGGCCAGTAGGCTTCGGGCTCACACCTGTGCAGAGCGCGGGTGCCGAGCCCGTAGGCAAGCCCGGCGGGGCTGCGAAGCCGACCGGACCGGAAGCGGCCCCATGGCGGGCCAGCACGTTCGGCATTACCAGGACAGCGGCGGCAACAGCAGCGGTTGCGGTGGCCGCAATTGTCCAGCTCCGGTGACGCCTACGGTGAACCTCGGCCTCAATCAACCGGTCCACCGAGATCCTGCTCGGTGGCGGCGCGACCACGGCAGAGCGCATCTGTCGGGACAACTCATCCATGCGTGGGTACCTCCTTGTCGCCGACAAGCCGCCCGCGCAGGGTCTCGATGGCCCGGGCAGCCTGGCTCTTCACTGTTCCGGTGGTACAGCCGAGTTCTTGGGCGGTCTCCTCCACCGAGAGGTCGCAGAAGTAGCGGAGCACCAGGACCGCCCGGCGACGCGGCGGCAACTCGGCGAGTAGAGCGAGGATGGCCAGCCGGTCCGCAGTACCCTCGACGGCCGGGATGACCGCCCGGTCGGGTACCTCGGACCAGGAGGTTTCCCGACGCCATGGCCGGCGGCGTTCGTCCAGCCAGACCCGCAGCAGGGTACGCCGCACGTACGCGTCGGGATTGTCCATCGCGGACACCCGTCGCCAGTGCCGCAGCAGCTTGACCAACGCCGTCGACACCAGGTCGTCGGCGGTGTGCCAGTCACCGCAGAGCAGGTACGCGGTACGCCGCAGCGGATCCAGCCGCGCCGCGACGTACTCGCGGTAACCCTCGTAGTCCACCGGCAACCCCGGTCACCTCCTCGCCTCACCACTCAAACGGAGGGCGCCAGGTGTGGGGTTGCCCGCCAATCGAATCGGCCCGATCACTGGTGGCGCGCTCCTGACGAGCACCGAACCCCGCCCCAACAGCTATGTCCTCGGGGTAGCGCAGGGAGCCCCCGCCCGCTTTCGTGCTCAGCGGTCGGTGACGCGGCCGATGGCGGCGGCGACGCCGCCGACCCGGTCGGCGAGCAGGCCGAGCGCGCCGACCGCCCGGTCGACCGGGTCGTCGCCGGCCCCGCCGAGCGCCCGCGAGCGCTGGAAGGCGTCCTTCACCTCGGCCCAGCGGGCGGCCTGCTCCGGCGTGAGCCGGCCACGCAGCTCGGCGAGCTTGAGCAGGTTCGCCTCCGCGCCGGCCGCCAGGGTCTGCGCCTCACCCAGGTAGTGGTCGTCGATCACCGCCTCCAGCTCCTCGTCGGTGAGCACCGGGACGATCCGCTCGGCCAGCTTGTTCATGTTCCGGTACGACCCCTGGAGCTGGAACGGCGGTTCGGTGCGGGCGTCGTCGGACTGCGCCGCCGAGGCGATGTACGCCTGGTTGTTGGCCAGCACCACCTGCTGCACCCGCAGCAGCTTGCGCAGCACCGAAACGACCTGCTCCAGCTCCACCGGCTGGTACGGGTGGGACAACTGGTCGGCGCGGACCGTGTCGTCGCCCCGGGCCATCCGCACCAGCAGCTCCAGGTCGGCGCGGTCCCGCCCGGACAGCGGTGCCAGCACCGGGTTCGCGGTGAGCGCGTTCTCGACGTAGCTGAGCGCGAAGACCTCCTCCCGCCCGGAGAGCACGTCGCCGAGGTTCCACACGTCGGCCCGGTTGGCGAGCATGTCCGGCACCCGGAACCGCTTCCCCGACTCGGTGTACGGGTTGCCCGCCATGCACACCGCGAACCGCTTGCCGCGCAGGTCGTACGTGCGGGTCCGGCCCGCCCAGACACCCTCCATCCGGCGTTGCCCGTCGCAGAGCGAGATGAACTTCTGCAACAGCTCCGGGTTGGTGTGCTGGATATCGTCCAGGTAGAGCAGCACGTTGTTGCCCAGCTCAAGGGCGAAGGAGATCTTCTCGACCTCCTGCCGGGCGGTGGCGTCGGGTGCCTCCGCCGGGTCCAGCGAGGTGACCTTCGAGCCCAGCGCCGGCCCGTTGACCTTGACGAAGACCAGGCCGAGCCGGCTGGCCACGTACTCCATCAGGGTGGTCTTGCCGTAGCCGGGCGGTGAGATCAGCAACAGCAGGCCGGACTGGTCGACCCGCTTGCCGTCGCCGGTCGCGCCGAGCTGCCGGGCCAGGTTGTCGCCGATCAGCGGCAGGTACACCTCGTCGAGCAGCCGGTTGCGGACGAAGGCGTTCATCACCTTCGGCCGGTACTCCTCCAGCCGCAACCGCTCCCGCTCGACCTCCACCAGCGCGTTGCGTCGCCGCTGGTAGTCCCGGTACGCCGGGACCAGGTCGGTGCGGAACGCGCGGGTCCGGGCCAGCGTCTCGTCCAGCCGTACGTCGAGAGTGGAGCCGTCGATGCGCGGATGCGCGCCGAGCAGGTCGCCGACCGTCTCCGTCATCGTCGCCGCGCTGTCCTCCCGGGCCAGGTCGGGGCCGCACAGCTCGACGGCGACCGCCTCCGGCAGGTCGTACCCGGACAGGCCGCCGTCGTCGGTGGCCAGGAAGGCGGTCAGCCACGCCTCGACGAGCTGGTACCGGCCGGCCAGGTCGTCACCGAGCGCCCGCAGGTCGTCGTCGAACTCGCGGGAGGAACGGGACTGCGGGCCACCGAGCGCCCGGCGGAACCGGTCCAGCAGGGTACGCGCCCCGCCACCGGTGACGAACCGCACCGGAGGAGCGGCGAGTTCGGCGAACAGGTACTCCCCGGCGAGCGCGCTGCCACCGGGCGGCACCGGCAGTCCGGCCTCGCGCAGGAACACCTCGATCGCCTCGGCCAGTTGACCACAGAGCAGGTCGGCGGCGTCCGCGCCGTCCGGGCGACCGAACCGCGCCCGGGCCCGGGCCAGCGAGGCGGCGCGTGCCGTCCAGGTCGACCGGGTCGACTCGTCGGTGGCGTACCGCCAGAAGAGTTGGGCGGCGGCGCGGTCGGCCGGCGGATAGCGCAACAGTCCCGCGCCGGCGTGCAGGCGCAGCAGCACCCGCAGGATCTCGGCCGCGTCGTGGTCGTGCACGCCACGCTCATATCCCTCGTCGTAGCGGGTCTCGGCGATCCGCCGGACCAGCTCCCGCAGCCCGTCGGCGTCCACCGCCGCCGTGTGCAACTCGTCGAGGTCGGGCCCGTCGCGACCGGCCTCGGCGGCGGCCAGGATCGCGGTGGCCAGGTACTCGGCCCGGTACACCTGCGCCGACTCGGAGACCAGCAACTGGTCCCAGAACCGTCGGGTCTGCTGGAACTCCTCGTCGCGTACCGGGGCGCGGTAGTCGGTGCCGGTCACCGCCACCACCATCCGACCCTCGGCCGGCACCACCGCCACGTCGATCGGTTGGGTGTTCACCGCGAAACGGTGCCGGCCCAGCCGGATCGTCTCGCCGCCGTCGGCGTACAGGTCGAGCCGGTCGCGCAGGCCACGCCCGGCCTCCTGGCGGGCGGCCCGGACCCGGCCGTCCAGCTCCTCGGCCCGCACCGCGTCGCCGAGGGTACGCAGCTCCTCGACCACCGCGCGCAGCTTGTCCACCATCGGATCGGCCGCGAAGTAGGTGTTGATGTCGTCGAGCGAGCCGAGGGTGCCGGCTCGCCGGTGCACGCTCACCAGGATCCGTTCGGCCGAGGCGACGAGCCGGTCGGCCCGGCGGGCCCGCTCGTCCAGCAGCGCCTGCTTGCGGGAGGAGAACGCCTCGTAGATGTCGGTGCGGCGGGTGGCCAGTTCGGCGAGGAAGTCGTCGAACTCGCCGAACCGGGACTCCAGCTCCTCCACCCGCAGCAGCAGCCGACCCAGTTGCTCGTCGCAGCGCTCGGCGGTGTCCGCCGCCGCCAGCGCACCGGTGACCGCCTGCCCGAGCAGGGCGAACTCGGCGGCGAAGCCGGCCCGGCCCTCCGCGGCGGCCAGCTCCCGGCGGCGCTTGTCCAGCACGGCGCGGGCCCGGTTGACCGCGCCCAGCACCTCGCCGACGCGGCCCAGGATGCCGGTGCGGACCGTCGCGTCGGCGATGTCCAACCCGCCGACCACGTCGGTGATGGTCTGCAGTCCGTCGGTACGCGCGGCCAGTTCGTCGTGGACGGTGCCCGCCTCGGCCACCGTGCCGATCTCGGCGGCCTTCGTGGCGAGCCGCGCCACCTCCTGCTGGTAACCGGTGAACGCCTCGTCGCGGCGCAGGAACTCCACCGCCCGGCGACCGGCCACCGCCAGTTCCTCGTCGAGTCGACCGGCCAGCTCGTCGATCCGGGCGTGATCGACGTAGCGCAGCTCCCGCAGCGTCTCCAGGTGCCCCCGGGCGCGGCGCAGGCCGCCCAACTGGGTGACCCAGTCGTCGGCGGTCAGCGGCGCCTCGCCGCGCGCCCGGCGGGCCAGCGACGCGATCTGCTCGGCGCTGTCGTCCAGTTCGGCCCGGGCCCGCTCGGTGAGGGTCCGGACCTTCTCGTGCTCCTCCAGCACGGCCGCGGCGGTGCGACGCAGCCCGGCCAGCGGGGTGGCCAGGTCGCCGAGGTCGTCCTCGCCGAGCCAGTGGTAGTGGTCGGTGATCCGGGCGCAGGCGGCGAGCAACGCGTCGTAGACCTCGGCGGTGGCGGTGCCGTCGACCATCCGGGCCGCCGAGAGGCAGTCCGAGATGCCGCGTACCAGGTCGGCGTTGCCGACCCGCTCCAGCGGCCCGGTGCCGGCCGGCTGCGCCGCCGCGTACGCGTCCGAGACGTACGGCGTCTGCCAGACCTGCATCGGATGCACCCGGGTCGGTTCCTCGGACACGGCCCGGAACACCACGAGGGTGCCGTCGTCGAACAGCGAGAAACCGTGGCACGGGATCGGCGCGGCCACCTCCTTGCGGATCGCGTTGTACGGCAGCAGCAGGCTGCGGCCGTCGGCGCGGGCGTGGAAGACGTAGAGCACGTCCTCGCCGTTGGGTGAGCGCACCACCCGCTCGAACTCCAGCTCCGACACATCGGTGTCGAAGGTCCTGGTGACGCCGGTGACCAGGTGGTACCCGCCCGGGAAGATGATGCCGTGGTCCTCCGGAAGCCGTTGGCAGGCGACGCCGATGCCGTCGAGCCGGACCACCTCCCGGGTGAGCGTGTTGAACACCAGGTGCCGCCACTGCGTCTCCTTGTACGGCCGCAGCCGCAACAGGATCAGCGGCCCCACCCGGGCCCAGTGCACGTCGGCGTCGGCGAGGCTCTGCAACGGCTCGTCCACCGGCTCGCTGTAGACACCCTCGCCGACCTCGGTGTTGTTCTCCACCTTCACGGTCAGCGTGCCGCCGACCGTCTCCACGAAGACCTGACCGTCGATCGAGATGTGCGGGTGCCGGCCGAGGACGTGGTCCTCGCGGGTCGTCTCGGTCCACTCGAAGTCGTGCGACGGCGGGAAGACGTGGTCCCGCTCGCCCCGGCTGTCCAGGTACTCGGGCACCCCGTCGACGCCGACCCGCCACCGCAGCACCCGGATGTCCTCGGTGCGCGGCCCGGTCTGGAACACCGCCAGCAGCCGACCGTCGACCCGACGCAGTTGCAGCAGGCGGGCCTGCCGGTAGTAGCGGTACAGCTCACCGAAGTCGCGGACGAACTGCGGGTCGCGGAGCAGGCCGGGCAGCTCGTCGTGGCCCGCCTCGTCGAACCGGAACCCGGCCACCGCCGGCCCGTCGGCACCGCCGTCGCCGGGTTTTCCGGGCTCGCGACCGAACCGGTGCAGCGAGAAGACGTCGTCGACGGTGGTCTCCGGCTTCAACCCGATGAAGACGTTGTAGCCGAACAGCATCAGCCCGCCCACCGAGACGATGTCCCGGGGTACGCAGTTGTGCTCCGTACGGATCCGCTCGGTGCTCAGCAGCCGCAGCTCGGTGCTGCCGAAGACCTCCAGTCGGCGGACGTTGAGCGCCTCCGCCCGGCGGGCCAGCTCGGCGGCCTGGGTGGCGAGCCGCCGCCGCAGCACCTCGTAGCTGCCGTCGTCCAGTCCCGGCCGGGTACCGGCGTCCGCGGCCCCCGGCCCGGTCGGATCCGGGGCGGCCGGAGCCGGTCCGGCGTCGCCGGGCGTACGCCCGACGGCGGCCGGACCGGTGGTCGGCTCACTCACCGGCGCGCTGCCGTGGGCCGGTCAGGGCGGCGACCGGAGTCTCCGCCACGCCGAGGCGTTGCGCGGCCTTCAGCAGCTCCTGGAGCTTGCCCTTGTCCCCGCCGCCGGAGCGCATCTGCTGCATCAGGAACGCCGAGAGGGTGAGGTTCTGCACGTCGGCGCTGTCGATCGAGCCGACCATCCGGGCCAGGTCGTCGGTGAAGCTGGCGGTGCCGTCCAGCCACGGCTGGGCGAGATTCTTCGCCACGTCCGAGTGCGCCACGAAACCGTCCACGCTCTTGCCGTACGAGATCGAGCTGAGCAGCCGGTCGAAGAACACGCTGTCGCCGCCGACGATGTCGATGTTCGCCTTCTCCAGGCCGGTGGCGACCAGCTTGGCCTGTGCCTCGGCGACCTGACGCTGGGTGTCCAGCCCGGCCAGCCGGACCTCCTTCTCCAGTTCCAGGCGCAGCCGGTACTCCTCGTGCTCCCGGGTCGCGTCGTCGAGCGCGGCCATCGCGGCGGCCTTCTCGGTGAGACCCTCGGCCTCACCCTTCAGCTTCTCGCGCACCGCCTCGGCGGCGGCCACGGCCTTCTCCCGCTCGACGGCGGCCTCGGCGCGTCCGACCTTCTCGATCGCCTCGGCGCTGCGCTCCTGGACCTGCACGTCGGCCAGGCCGGCCGCGGCCGCCTCGGCCTGGACGCCTTCGGCCAGCCGGATCTTCGCCCGGGTGTCCAGCTCGGCGGCCTGCTGCCGGGCCTCGGCCAGCACCAGTTCCTCGCGGGCCTTGTGCTTCGCCGCCGCCTCGGCGGCCTCCGCCGCCTTGATGTCCTTGACCAGGTTCTCCTGCGCCTCGGCCTCGGCCTGGATGACAATCGCCTGCCGGGTCCGCTCGGCCTCCTCGACCACCCGCAGCCGCTTGATGTTCTCCTCCTGCTCGGCCACGGTCTTCTCCACCGCGATCCGCTCCCGGATCACCTCGGCGATGGCCCGCTTCTCGGCCTCGACCTCCTTGTCCTTGGCGATCGTGCTCAGCTCGGTCTCCCGGTCCCGGCCGATCACCTCCAGCAGGCGGTCCTTCTCGATCCGCTCGGTCTCGATGGCGATGACCCGCTCACGGTTCTTCTCGGCGACCGCGATCTCCCGGGCCCGGTTCTCGTGCTGGATGCCCAACTGCTCGTCGGTACGGATGTTCGCGGTCTCCGCCCGCAGGCGTTCCTCCGCGCGTACCCGGGTGACCTCGGCGTCCTCGCGGGCGCGTACCGTCTCGATCTCGCGGCGCTGCTTGGCCTCGGCGTCCGCCTGCCGGCGCTCCAGCTCCAGGATCGCCTCCCGGGCGTCGACGTTCTGCCGGGTGATCTCCTTCTCCTCGCTGCGGCGGAACTCGTTGGTCCGCACGTGCTCCAGCGCGGTCAGCTCGGTGATCTTCCGGATGCCCTGGGCGTCGAGGATGTTCTTCGGGTCGAGCTGCGCCATCGGCGTCTGCTCCAGGAAGTCGATCGCCGCGTCCTCCAGGCTGTAGCCGTTGAGGTCGGTGCCGATCACCCGGATGATCTGGTCCCGGAACTCGTCGCGCTTGGTGTAGAGGTCGACGAAGTCGAGCTGCTTGCCGACCGTCTTGAGCGCCTCGGAGAACTTCGCGTTGAACAGCTCCTGGAGGGTCTCCCGGTCGCTGGCCCGCGCGGTGCCGATCGCCTGCGCCACCTTGATGACGTCCTCGACGGTCTTGTTGACCCGGACGAAGAAGGTGATCCGGATGTCCGCCCGGATGTTGTCGCGGCAGATCAGACCCTCGTTGCCGGTCCGTTCGATGTCGATGGTCTTGACCGAGATGTCCATGGTCTCGGCCTTGTGCAGGACGGGCAGCACGACCGCGCCGGTGAAGGTCACGTCGACCCGCCGCACCTTGGACACGATCAGGGCCTTGCCCTGCTCGACCTTCCGGAACAGCCGGCTGACCATGAACACCACGCCGAGCGCGACGAGCAGGACAACGGCGAGGAGTACGCCTATACCGGTGGTGATGACATCCATGGCTGGGCGCGCGTGCGATGGCGACCGGCCGAGGCGGCCGGACGGGACGCCGCGCATCCTCCTTTCGGGGCGGCTCAGGGGCAGCGTGGGGCGGGCCGGCCTAAGGGGGTGGGCCGGCTGCGCTCGGCGGATTGGTGGTGAGCTATTCGGGTACGTGTCTCAGCGGATCGAAGGCGGGTCCGGCGGGCATCACCCAGAAGAACTCGCCGTCGGTGTCGTAGTCGTAGATCAACGCGGAGCTGCCGGCCGGCATCCGCTCCTCGCCCGGCTGCCGGATCTGCACCACCGCCGACGAACCGTCGGCCGCGGTCACCTCGGCCTGACCGAAGTCGGCGGTGACCGTACCGGTGCGCACGACACAGAGGCGACCGACGAAGGCGTGCCGGGTGGCGTCCGTCTCGGTGGGGAAGAGTCGGCTCAACGGCACCGCGACCAGCCGGGTCACCAGCCAGGCGCAGGCCGCGGCGCCCAGCAGGACACCGACCGAGACGACGATCCGGGTGCCGGAGCCGAGCCCGAGACCGTCCAGCAGGGCGGTGCCGGCGAGACTGACGAACCAGGCCACCGCCACGAGCAGGGAGAAGATGACGGCACTGGGCACACCGCCCAGGCCGAGACCGGCCAGCACGGTGCCCGGTACGCCGTCGACGTCGAGGTCGTCGCCGAGATCCAGCACGCCGGTCAACACCAGCAGCCAGTAGCCGACGACCACCACCAGAAGGAAGCTGAACAGCACGGTCGGAAAGCTGAGCGCCGCACCGAGAAAGCCGGTCACCGCGTCCTCCCTCCCCGTTGCGATGGCCCTGGCCGGCCACCGGCACGATGATCGTGACACGGGATGTCAACGCCCAACGGTGGCCGATCGGCCGGTCCAGCCGGCCTGAACGGCCGCTCAACCGAGATTGACCTCGATCAGGGCGTCCAGCGTCGACCACCGGGTCTCCGCGTCTGCCGCCGTCACCGCCAGGAACCAGCAGCGCCCGTCCGGTGCCCACGCCGACAGGTACGCCGTGGACGTCGCCGGCTCATCCGTGGCCAGCACCTCGGCACTGGTCGGGACGGTCACCTCGCGCGGTGTGCCGGGCAGGCCCGGTGGAGCCTCGAAGTCGGTCACCGCGACCACCCGGGAAACCGGGCCGGTTCCCTCGTACGCCGACCGGGTGCCGGCCGGCACCACCTCCGGCCGGGCCATCCGCAGCACCGCGTCGGTGGCGTCGACCGGCCGCAGACCGGGCGGCAGGCCCCGCAGCCCGGGTGCGACCGGGCTGGCCGGCGGTCCGGCGGGGGGCGGCGCAGGTTCGTCGTGCCGTGCCGTCACCGCCATGAGCACCGCCAAGCCGACGACCGCGCACGAGGCGAGCGCGGCGGCGGTGGCCCGCACCCGGCGACGACGGCGCAGCCGGGCCCGCACCGCCGGCAGCGGGTCCGGCGCGGGCGACCCGGACTCGGTGGTCCACACCCGACGCAGCGCGTCCCGGACGTCGGTCATCCCGCCGCCTCCACTTCCGGGCGTACCCGGGTGATCGGCAACCCGTCCCGCACGGTGTCGAGGGCGCGATGACGCAGCGATCGCACGGTCCCCGGGCGGCGCCCGATCGCCGCCGCGATCGACTCGTCGTCCAGATCGTCCAGATAGGTCATCACCAGCACCACCCGTTGCAACGGGGCGAGCCCGGCGAGCAGCCGGCGCAGGTGACCGTCGTCCGGCCCACCGGCCTCGGCACTCACCGGCCTTCGGGCGGTCGGCAACGACCGGACCCGACGGGCGATCGTCCGCAGCCGGCTCACGTGCAGCCGGACCATGGCGACCTTCGCGTACCCGAGCGGACTGCCGTCGGCCAGGAGTCGCTGCCACGACGTGGCCACCCGCACGTAGGTCTGCTCGAGGAGTTCCTCGGCCCGGCCCGGATCGGCGGTGACGGCGCGGGCGTACCGACGCAGCGTCGGTGCGGACTCCCGTACGAACGTCTCGAACTCGTCGGCGTCCATCCCACCTCCCTCACCGGTTAGAGACGCCACCACCGGTGCGTCGAGTTGCACGGTCGGCGGTTGGCTTTCACCAACGGACGGGACGCGTCACGGCAACGGTGCGGCGAGCACCCTCAGCACCGGTGGGGCGGACCGGCAGGCGCCCATCAGCCGGGCAGGGTGATCAGGCCGTCGATGGCGGCGGCGGCGATGTCCCGGCGATAGTGCGATCCGGGCAGCTCGATTCCGCGTACCACCTGGTAGGCGGCGTCGCGGGCGGCGGCCAGGTCCGGGCCGGTGGCCGTACCACAGAGGACCCGGCCGCCGGCGGAGAGCAGGGCGCCGTCGGCGGCCCGGCGGGCGGTGCCCGCGTGGATCACGCCGGGCTGTTCGCCGCCGGTGATCACGTCGCCGGTACGCGGCCCCGCCGGATAGCCCTCGGCGGCGACCACCACCGTTACCGCGGCGCCGGTACGCCAGCGCAGCGGCGGATGGTCGGCAAGGGCGCCGGTGGCGGCGGCGTGCAGCAGCCCACCCAGCGGCGTCTCCAGCAGCGCGAGCACCACCTGGGTCTCGGGGTCACCGAAGCGGGCGTTGAACTCGATCACGCGGGGGCCGTCAGCGGTGATCGCCAGCCCGACGTAGAGCAGGCCGGAGAAGGGCGTGCCCCGGCGGCGCATCTCGGTCAGCGTCGGGTGCACCACGTCCCGCATGACCTCGTCCACCAGATCCGGCGGCGCCCACGGCAGCGGCGCGTACGCCCCCATGCCGCCGGTGTTCGGCCCGCTGTCGCCGTCGCCGACCCGCTTGAAGTCCTGCGCCGGCAGCAGCGGCACCGCCGTCTCGCCGTCGGTGACCACGAACAGCGACACCTCGGGGCCGGCGAGGTACTCCTCGATCACCACGCGACCGCACTCGCGGGCGTGCGCCTCGGCTGCGGCGCGCTCGTCGGTGACCACCACGCCCTTGCCGGCGGCGAGCCCGTCGTTCTTGACCACGTACGGCGGGTCGAACCGGTCCAGGGCGGCGGCCGTGCTCGCCTCGTCGGTGCACGGGTAGGCCCGTGCGGTGGGGACACCGGCGGCGGTCATCACCTCCTTGGCGAAGGTCTTGGAGCCCTCCAGGCGGGCCGCCTCGGCCGACGGCCCGAAGACCGCGATGCCCTTTGCCCGAACCGCGTCGGCGACCCCCGCGACAAGTGGCGCCTCCGGCCCGATCACGACCAGGTCCGCGCCCACCTCGACGGCGAGCCCCGCCACCGCCACCGGATCGACCGGGTCGACGGCCTGCAGCTGCGCCACCGCCGCGATCCCCGGATTGCCAGGTGCCGCGATCAGCGCCTCGACGGACGGATCATCGGCCAACGCCAGGGCGAGCGCATGCTCCCGCCCACCACCACCAAGAAGAAGAACCCGCACGCCGAGTCATCCTACCGACCCACCCCGACATCCCGTTGATCATGAAGTTATTGCCCTCGACACGCCGTAACTTGGGCGACAACTTCATGGTCGGCCGCGCCCGGCGGCCATCTGCATGGCTTGTCGCACCGTCCAGGGGATGTACTCGGCCTGGAGCGTGTCGGCCCAGGTGAAACGAAGGACCGCCCAACCCGCGTTGAGCAGTCGGTTCTGTCGACGGCGATCAGCGAGGACAGCGGCGGGAGCGCTGTGCGCCCCCTTCCCGTCAGCCTCCGCGATGACCCGGTGCCGCCGCCAACCCAGATCACCGATGCCGAGCAGATAGCCATCGTGGTCTCGTACCTCTATCTGGAGGACGTCGGGCGGGACCCGGCCGTCAACGCACCGCAACCGGGTGCGCGTCTCCAGCGGAGACTGTGCCCGGCAGTCCGCCTCGGTGAGGTAACCACGGGCCGCCACCGCCCCGCGCCGTCCCCGGATGAGGCGATGGATGGTGGGCAGATCGTCATCCCGGACCAGCCCCTGGTTGAGCGCGGAGTCGACGAGGCACACCGCCGGGTAGCGGGGCAACCTCAGGATGAGATCCGCGACCGTTCGTACCGGCACGGTGGCGGCGATCCCGGCGACCTCAACGAGTTGTGTCGGCTCGATCACGAGTTGGTGCAGCGTCACCTGCGGATCGTTCGGTCGCACCGGCCGCGCGGCGACGCCCGGAACCGAAACGTGGATCTCCTCTGACCTCTGGACGCCGGCGATGTCGTACAGCTCGGCGGCCGTCGCCAACACCGCAGCGGCACCGGGGCCGAATGACGCGACCGCTGCCCTGATCCGCGCCCGGCGCGGCACCCCGTCGTGCAGATCAGCATCGACCAGGTAGGCACCTCTGGCCACCGTGCGCCACCGGCCGGCGCGGCAGAGCCGATGCACCTCGTGCACTGTCAGCCCGGCGGCACGGGCCTGTGCCAACGTGACCACTGAGTCCTGTGTGGCCGCCACCCGTCGGACCACCGTCAACGCATCCACCCGACCGACTGTCCAGGCCCACAGAGATCGACAAAACCCCCTGTGGATAACCAGCCCCCACCTGTGGATAACCCCACCACCCTCGCGGGTTGATCATGAAGTTATTGCTCCCGACACGCCGGCGGATTCTAGGGTTCAGTGCAACTGATCTTGGTTGTGCTGGAGGTGTTGGTGGCCAGGCCGGGTGTGGTGACGTTCGGGCATCGGCAGGTGTTGGAGCATTTGTGGGGGTCGGGGCGAACGATCTCGCAGATCGCGGGGCTGTTAGGCGTGCCGGTGTGCACGGTGTCGCGGGAGGTCGCGCGGTATCACAGTGCGCGGCACGGGACGAAGAATCCGCTCGGGCGGTCGTTGCCGCCCGGGCGGGCTCGTCGGCCGTATCGGTGGGGGTATCAGGCGCAGTGGGCGCAGCGGCGGGCTGACGCGGCTCGGCGGCGGCCGCAGGCGTCGAAGCTTCGGCCGGGCACGCGGCTGCGGCACACGGTGGCGGGGAAACTGGCGCGTAGGTGGTCTCCGAAGCAGATCGCCGCGTGGTTGCGGGCCACGTACGCCGACCGTCCGGAGTCACAGGTGTCCCACGAGACGATCTACCAGGCGATCTACGTGCAGTCGCGGGGCAACCTGCGCGCGGAGTTGGGTCGGCAGGTGGCGCTGCGTTCGGGTCGTACCCAGCGGCGCCCGCAGTCACGCGCCGCGGGTGCCGCCCGTCGCCGGCGGCCCTGGATCGGGGATCTGCACATCAGCACCCGGCCCGCGGAGGCCGCTGACCGGGCCGTGCCCGGGCACTGGGAAGGTGACCTGGTCATCGGCAAGGCCGGCGCCTCGGCGATCGTGACCCTGGTCGAACGCAGCACCCGCTACGTGATGCTCGGCGCCCTACCCAACGGCCGTGACAGCGAAGCCGTCATCGCCGTGCTCACCACCCTGGCCACCCGGATGCCGGCACACCTGCGCCGGTCACTGACCTGGGACCAAGGCACCGAGATGGCCACCCACCCGAGATTCACCGTCGCCACCGGCTGCCCGGTCTACTTCTGCGACCCCCACAGCCCCTGGCAACGCGGCAGCAACGAAAACACCAACGGCCTACTGCGCCAGTACTTCCCCAAAAGCAGCTACGACTTCCGCACCATCGACCAGACCGGCCTGGACGAGGTCGCCCACGAACTCAACACCCGACCCCGCGAAACGCTGGACTGGGACACCCCAGCCCAACGCCTCGCGCACCTCATCGCTCCCTAACGATTGCACTCACCCCTTGACCCCAAGGCCGTACCGGTGACAACAACTTCATGATCAACGAGGCTGGTGGGTACGCGGTGGTTAGGGGAGGAGGGGGTGGCGGGTTACGTTTTCTTCGCGGCCGGGGCCTACGCCTACGACGCTGACGCGGGCTCCGCAGAGTTCTTCGATGCGGGCGATGTAGCGTTTGGCGTTTTCGGGGAGGTCGTCCTCGGTGCGCGCCTTGGTGATGTCTTCCCACCAGCCGGGGTGCTCTTCGTAGATCGGGGCGGCGTGGTGGAAGTCGGTCTGGGTCATCGGCATGTCGTCGACCCGCTTGCCGTTGATCTCGTAGCCGACGCAGATCGGCACCGTGGGCAGGCCGGTGAGCACGTCCAGTTTGGTGATCACCAGATCGGTGACCCCGTTGACGCGGCAGGCGTACCGGGCGACGACCGCGTCGAACCAGCCGCAGCGGCGTTCCCGACCGGTGGTGGTGCCGTACTCGTGGCCGACCTTGCGCAGGTGCTGGCCGTTGTCGTCGAACAACTCGGTGGGGAAGGGCCCCGAACCGACCCGGGTGGTGTACGCCTTGCTCACCGCGATCACCTTCGTGATCGCGGTCGGTGGGATGCCGGTGCCCACGCACGCCCCGCCGGCCGTCGGATTGGACGAGGTGACGAAGGGGTAGGTGCCGTGGTCCATGTCGAGCATGGTGGCCTGGGCACCCTCCAGCAGGACGGTGTCGCCACGGTCCAGCGCGTCCCAGAGCATCGCCCGGGTCTCCGCGATGTACGGCCGCAGCCGCTCCGCGTACTCGAGGTATTCCTCGATGGTGGCGTCGACGTCGATCGCCTTGCGGTTGTAGACCTTGAACAGCACCTGGTTCTTCTCGCGCAACGCGAGTTCCAGCTTCTTGCGCAGGATCCCCGGGTCCAGCAGGTCCTGCACCCGGATGCCCATCCGGGCCACCTTGTCGCCGTACGCCGGGCCGATGCCCCGCCCGGTGGTGCCGATCCGCGAGCTGCCCAGGTACCGCTCCACCACCCGGTCGAGCGCCCGGTGGTGCGGCATGATCAGGTGCGCGTCGCCGGAGATCCGCAGCCGGGACACGTCGACACCCCGCTCGGCCAGGCCGTCGATCTCGCTGAGCAGCACCTTGGGGTCGACCACCACGCCGTTGCCGATGACGATCACGGCGTTCGGGGAGAGCGCGCCCGACGGCATCAGGTGCAGGGCGTACTTTTGCCCGTCCGGGGTGATCACCGTGTGACCGGCGTTGTTGCCGCCGGAGAAGCGGACGACGTAGTCGACCCGCCCACCCAGCTGGTCGGTAACCTTGCCCTTGCCCTCGTCGCCCCACTGGGCACCGAGGAGCACGATCGCTGGCATCTTCTCGCCTCCAGAAGGCTCGGGTGCCAGATGGCGACCGGTCAGCGAGCCCGGGGTGTCAGGCTAACAAGTAGTGACGGCGCGACCGGCAGGGGTCGCGTCGGCAACAGCAGGAGGCGCTACCCGTGTACGACGTGGTGCTGCTCACCCTCGGCTCCGAGCGGGACGCTCCGGGAGCCGCGTGTGGCAGCGGCGGAGCCTGCTGTGGTGGCGGCACCGACGCCGCCAAGGAGCGCGAGGAACGCTGCGAGACACCACGCGTACCGGTGCTGGCCTGCTCCGATGCGCTGACCGCCCGAGGTGCCCGGGTCGAGACGGTGACCGCCCGGTCGGACGCGGAGATCGACCAGGTGCTGGCCCGGCTGGACGGGCCGCCCCGCCCCGACGGGCTCACCTGGCCGGACGCCGATACCAAGACCCGGCTCGTGGTCGCCGTGGCCGGTGACGCACAGTTGCGCGCCGTGCTCCGCCGCATGGTGCGCCGGTACGCCCCACCGCCCAGTCGCCGCCCGACCGACCTGGCCGGCAACCGGACGATGCCGGACCTGCCACCGGTCGGCGTACTGCCGCTCGATCCGGCCCGGGGCACGACGCACCGCGACCTCGCCGCGCAGTTGGGGCTGCCCCGCGACCCGGCGGCGGTGGCGGCCGCGGTGCTGGACGGCTCACCACGCCGACTCGACTTGCTGCGCCACGACGGCGGCTCGGTGACGCTGGACGGCGTGCTGCTCGGTGCCGCCGGTGAGGACGGCACCCCGCTGCCCTGGCGCGGCCGGGTCGAGGTGGACGACGCCGTGCTGTCGAACGGCGACGAACCGTTGCTCGCCTGCGCGATCGGCAACGCGGGCGGCTACGCCCGGCTCGACGACGTGACGCTGCTGGCCGGCCCCGACCCGACCGACGGCCTGGTCGAGGTGGCGGTGGCCGTACCGGTGGTCACCCGGTCCCGGTGGGGTCGGCGCCGGGTACGCCTGGAGGTCCGGCGGGCCCGCGGCCGGGCCGCGTCGGTGCTGCCCCGGGACGAGGCGGCGCTGCCGTATCTGGACGACGGTGTGGCGGGGCAGCTGACGCGCAAGCGGTCCTGGTGGACCGAGCCGGGTGCCTGGGCGGTCTGGACGGCCTGATCCGAGCCGGCCGGCGCACCGGAGGCCCGGGTCGGCCACTGGGCCTATCCTCGTCAGGAGGAATGGGGAGGACACCGTGGTGGACGACAACGCCGACCGGGTGCACGTGCCCGGCCAGCATGGCATGCCGGAACGGGACATCGAACCACTCTGGCCGCCGGAGCAGATCGACGGCTTCGGCGCGCCGACGTGGGCTGCCCCGCCGGTGCCGCCCACCGTGCCACCTCCGCCCATGCCGCCGTCGCCCGCGCAGCCGACCGATCAGCCACCGGTCACGCAGCCGACCGACCAGCCCTCGGTCGCGGGACCGGCGTACCGGCCCGCCACTACCGGGCCGCAGCACGCCCCCGGACGGCCGACGTACGCGCCCGGTGCACCTCCGTCGCCTGCGGACTATCCGTCGTTGACGAACGGCGCGCCGACCACCACCGGCTGGGAGCCGGCACCCCGACCCGGGCCCGGCCAGGTCGATCTGGACCTGCCCTTCACCCTGGACCCACCCACCGCCGTCGCGCCCACCCAGGACGACGGGCCGACCGACGCGGATCCCCAGGGCCTGGCGGACGACCCGGCGAACGTGGCCGACACCGGTGCCGGCGACGATGCTGCGCCGGTGGTCCGGCCGGAGCCGGTGGCCCGACCGCAGACGGAGTCGCCGTGGGCACATCCACCGCAGCGTCCCGGATCCGACCCGGTCGCGTCCGCCGAAACCTCGGTCGGGCCGCCCCGCCCCACCTGGGCCGGGCCGGCCCAACCGCTACCACCGATTCCGCAGCCGCTGCCACCCCAGCAACCCGGCCCGTACCCCTTCGTCGCGCCGCAGCACGGCAGCGCCCCGGTGCCACAACACGGCAGTGCCCCGGTGCCGCAGCCCGGTGCTCCGCTGCCGCCCGTGTCGTCGGACGCCGAGGTGCCGCCCGCGTCACCACCCGCCGGCCCGCAGCCGGTGGATGCCGGACCCGGTGGGCCGCCGCAGCCCGAGCCGCCCGCCCCACCGTCGTACGCGCCGGCGCCTCCCGGTCCGTTCCCACCACAGCCGGCCTGGCATCCCGCGCCGTGGCAGCAGGGCGCGCCGCCGACCATGCCGCCGGCACCCCAGCAGCCCTATCCGCAGACCAACAGCGCGCCACCGGCGCCGTCGGCCTACCCGGAGCCGGCCTGGAATCCGGAGGCCGGTGCGGCGCCCACCGCCGAGGACTTCGCCCGCCGCCGGCAGGTGCGCCCCGCCGACCCGGTCGCGACGACCGGGCTCCGCGCCGTGGTCAACAAGACGGGCCTGGTGAAGCTCCCGCCGGGCCGGCACGAGCTGGAACGCAAACGGGACATCGAGATGGTGCGCCGCAACTTCGGTGGGCTGCGGCAGGTCACCGTGGTCAACCCGAAGGGCGGTGCCGGCAAGACCGTCGCCATCCTGCTGCTCGCGATGACCTTCGGTCAGAATCGCGGTGGATACGTGCTGGCCTGGGACAACAACGAGACGCAGGGCACCCTCGGCATGCGCGCCCAGCAGGACTTCCATTCGCGTACGGTCCGGGACCTGCTCCGGGATCTCGGCCAGTTCCACGGCGCGCAGGGGCGGGTCGGCGACCTGTCCCAGTACGTCCGCTCACAGGGCGAGGGGATGTTCGACGTGCTCGCCTCCGACGAGTCGGCCACCGGCGGTGAGATGCTCACCGCCGCCGCCTTCGGCGAGATCCGCGAGGTGGTCAGCCGGTTCTACAAGTTGATCTTCGTGGACACGGGGAACAACGTCCGGGCACAGAACTGGCAGGCCGCCATGGACGCCACCGACCAGCTGGTGGTCACCATGTCCGCCCGGAACGACTCGGCGGAGACCGCCGCCCGGATGCTCGACCACCTGGAACAGAGCGGACGGCACCGGCTGGTCCGGCAGGCGGTCACGGTGGTCTCCATGCCACCGTCCCGCAAGGAGATCGACCTGCCGGCGATCCAGGAACACTTCGCCGCGCGTACCCGGGCGGTGCTGCTGGCGCCGTACGAGCGGCTCATCGACACCGGCGAGCCGCTGCGCTACGCGCACCTGTCGACCGCCACCCGGGACGCCTGGCTCAAGATCGCCGCTTCGGTGGCCGAGGGCCTGTAGCGGCCACCGTCGCGCGCCGCCGGCCCGGGCGTACCCGGGCCGGCGGCGGCACGTCGACGGGTCGGAGCCGGTGCGGGTGGTCAGGCCCGGCACGCGTCAGTTGCTGGCCAGCGCGTCGGCCGCGGCCGGGTCGCAGTCGCGGAGGAACTGGGCGCAGCGGGCCGCCTCGTCCGCCTCGGCGATCGCGTCCGCCGCCCGGGACAGCACGTAGAGGCAGCGCAGGAAGCCGCGGTTGGGCTCGTGCGACCACGGCACCGGCCCGTGCCCCTTCCACCCGCTGCGGCGCAGCTGGTCCAGTCCCCGGTGGTAGCCGGTACGGGCGTACGCGTACGCCGGCACGACCTGGCCCTGGGCGAACGCCCGGGCGGCGAGCGCCGCCCACGCGGCGCTGTGCGTCGGGTACCGGGCCGCCACCTCGGCGAACGCCTCGTCGCTGCCGCTCTGCTCGGCTGCGACCAGCGCGGAGTCGGCCTCGACGTGCGCGGGCAGGAGCGTGGCGGGCGGCTCAGGTAGGAGGTTCTGCATCGTCCCATTCAACCCGCTTCGCACGGCGGCCCGCGAGGGGGTCCGGCGAGCCGGTCGGCTGAACGGCCGAGAGGTCGGTCACGCCTGCGGCCCATGCCGTCGCCGGGTCGCATCCATTACAACTATGGATCCGGAGCCTCCCCAGGAACCGGAACGCGGGAGCCCGGCCAGGCCGCCGGGCTCCCGTCTCATCACCGGGTCGCCCGGGGTCACGTCCACGGCGTTGCGCCCGCCCGGCAGGATGACCCGATGCCGACCCCACCTCCCGCGGACGTCATCGAGCCGCACACCTGGACCGACGAGATCCAGACCCGGGCGGAGTTCGACCGGCGAGTGGCCACCGGCAGCCTGGTCGGGCTCACCGTGCAGGGGCTCCGACTGGACCTGGAGCCTCCCGACCTCACCGGGGTCGAGGTGGCCGGAACGCTCTTCGTCGGCTGCCGTTTCGCCTCCCGGCGGGTCGGCGCCGACCTGGTCCGGCGCGGCGCCAACGTGGTGCCGCCGTTCTCCGGGCTGCCGTACCCGACCCAGCCGTCGCACCTCTACACGCCGGAGGAACTTGCCGCCGGCTTCACCGAGGGCGGGTTCGCGGCGATGTACGACACCCGGGTGTACGCGCACTTCCGGGCGCACGGTGGCGCACTGCCCGACGTCCGGGAGGCGCTCGGCCAGCGGCTGCACGACCACGGGGTGGACAACGCGCTGGCCGACGCCACCCGGGCCTGGCTGACCACGCACGGGCCGCAGTCGGTGGTCGGGGTGATGGGCGGGCACGCGGTCCGCCGGGGCAGTCAGCCGTACCGGATGGCCGCGGTGCTCGGCCGGGAACTCGCGCGGGCGCACCGGCTGGTGGTCACCGGTGGCGGACCGGGGGTGATGGAGGCCGCGAACCTGGGTGCGTACCTGTCGACCCGCCCGGCGGAGGACCTCACCGCGGCCATCGACCTGCTCGCCGCCGCGCCGGACTACACCGACCACGACCGCTACACGGCGGCGGCGCTGCGGGTACGGGAACTCTTCGGCCGGTCGGTCGCGCCGCCGACGAACGGCACCGAGCCGGTGACCGCCTATCGGGCCGACTCGGCCGCGCTGACCACCGGTGACCTGGACTGGGCGGGCTGCGGTGGACTCGCCGTGCCGACCTGGCTGTACGGGCACGAGCCGGCGAACCTGTTCGCGGGCCGGATCGCCAAGTACTTCTCCAACGCCATCCGGGAGGACACCATCCTGCGACTGGCCCGGGGCGGCATCGTCTTCGCCCCCGGCCGGGCGGGAACCGTGCAGGAGGTGTTCCAGGCGGCCACCAAGACCTACTACGGCACCGACGGCGCCAGCGGCGCGTACGTCTTCCTGGACCGCGCGTACTGGACGACGGAGCTGCCGGTGGAGTCGCTGCTGCGCCCGCTGCTGGCCGCCTCCCCCTTCGGGGATCTGTCGGACACCGTGCACCTGACCGACGACGTCCACGAGGCGGCCCGCCTGCTGACGAGGTGAGGAAGTTCGGCTGCGACGGCACGGCGGCCGGCCCCGAGTCGGAGCCGGCCGCCGTCCGGGCGACGTCAGTTCGTCACTTGGTCATCGTGGTGCCGGTGGAGCGCAGGTGCTCGCAGGCCTCCGCCACGCGGGTGGCCATGCCCGCCTCGGCGGCCTTGCCCCACACCCGCGGGTCGTACATCTTCTTGTTGCCGACCTCGCCGTCGACCTTGAGCACGCCGTCGTAGTTGCGGAGCATGTGGTCCGCCGCCGGACGGGTGAAGGCGTACTGGGTGTCGGTGTCGATGTTCATCTTCACCACGCCGTAGTCCAGCGCCTCGCGGATCTCCGACAGCAGCGAACCGGAGCCGCCGTGGAAGACCAGGCTGAGCGGCTTCTCCTTGCCGTACTTGGCGCCGACCGCCTCCTGGATCTGGTTGAGGATCTCCGGGCGGAGCTTGACGTTGCCCGGCTTGTAGACGCCGTGCACGTTGCCGAAGGTCAGCGCCGCCATGTAGCGGCCCTTCTCACCCAGGCCGAGCGCCTCGACCATGGCCAGACCGTCCTCGACGGTGGTGTAGAGCTTGTCGTTGATGGCGTTCTCGACGCCGTCCTCCTCGCCACCGACGACACCGACCTCGATCTCCAGGACGATCTTGCCCTTGGCCGCCTCGTCGAGCAGCTGAGCCGCGATCTCCAGGTTCTCCGCCACCGGCACGGCCGAGCCGTCCCACATGTGCGACTGGTACAGCGGCTCCTGGCCGGCCTTCACCCGCTCCTGGGAGATGGCCATCAGCGGCCGGACGAACTTGTCCAGCTTGTCCTTCGGGCAGTGGTCGGTGTGCAGGGCGATGTTGACCGGGTACTTCTTGGCCACCTCGTGCGCGTACGCGGCGAACGCCACCGCGCCGGTGACCATGTCCTTGACCGAGGGGCCGGAGAGGTACTCCGCACCACCGGTGGAGACCTGGATGATGCCGTCGCTCTCCGCGTCGGCGAAGCCCTTGAGCGCCGCGTTCAGCGTCTGCGAGGACGTCACGTTGATCGCCGGGTACGCGTACCGGCCGGCCTTGGCGCGGTCCAGCATCTCGGCGTAAGCCTCGGGGGAAGCGATGGGCATGTCGAACGCTCCTTACTTGCCGCTGTCGGCCGTACGGCCGCTGTTCTCCGTAGGGGCCCGGCCGTGCGGCCGCCTGTCCTACCTTGGGGGCCGGCCGTGCGGCCGCCTGTCCTACCGTGCTGCGCCGGACCGCGCTGTCCTCCGCGGGCAGTATCCCGTAGCGGCACCCGACCGGCACAACCGGGCCGGTTCACCGCCGGTCCGCTGGATCCGGCACCGCGACGCTGATCAACCAGGTGACCACCGCCATCACGATGGCTCCCCAGAAGGCCGCCCAGAAGCCGTCCACCTGGAACGGCAGGTCGAGCGCCCGCGCGATCCGGTCGGTCAGCAGGAACAGCAGGGCGTTGACCACCAGGGCGAACAGGCCGAGGGTCAGCAGGTAGAAGACACAACCCACGACCCTGATGACCGGCTTGAGCACCGCGTTGACCAGACCGAAGATCAGTGCCACGACGAGCAGGGTGAACGCCGTGTCGTAGCCGGTGCGCCCGGTCACCTCGACCCCGGGCACGATCAGCGTGGTGATCCACAGTGCGATGGCGGTCGCCGCCAGTCGAATGAGGAAGCCCACGGCAACCATCCTGGCACCGGCGACTGCCGCCGGTGGGTCGATTCGGCCGACTCGACCGCGAGGGCGGCGTACCCTCGACGGCTCGGCGGCCGGCCGGTTGCCAGCACCGCGCCGGCACAACCCGTACGGTGGGTGGGTACCCGTCCGCCGACATCCCGGAGGCATCGAATGGGCCAGCCCGACGAGGACTTCGCCCCCGGCGACCACCTGAGCCCGGAGGAGCGTGACCTGGAGGCCGAGCCGGCCGACGCCGTCGAGCAGGCCGCCGTGGTCGACCCGAGCCAGGTCGACGTCGAGCCGCACCGTGGCCTGGAGGTCGACGACTGGGACGCCATGGAGCAGGCCCGCGTGGTCGGCGCCGACGAGGACGACTACCGCTGACCAACCCTCCGGCCGGACTTCACCCGGAACGGTCGGCACTTCGCCACCCGTTCCATCCCTGCCGCACAGACCGCCCACCACCCCCATGACAAACCGGCACCGCCGCTGCAAGCCGGACCCGACGGGTTTGCGGGGCAGCCCCACCCGCGCAGGGATCAAGCCTGACCGCCCGGAGCGGGTGGGGCTGCCCCGCAAACCCCCACCGCAACCACCGAAAAAACAGGACGGCGCAAGATCGGGAGAGCTGACACCATGGGCGGGTGCTGCTCACCCTCACCACGACGCACCAGCCGGCGACGGACCTCGGTCACCTGCTGATCAAGCACCCCGACCGGGTGCACGCCTTCGACGTGCCCGTCGGCACCGCGCACGTCTTCTACCCGGAAGCCGACGAGCAGCGCTGCACGGCCGCGCTGCTGCTCGACGTCGATCCGTTGAAGCTGGCCGCCGCCCGGGGTCGCGGCCGGAAGTCGACCACCGCCCCGGAGAGCTTCACCCTCGGGCGGTACGTCAACGACCGGCCGTACGCCGCGTCCAGCCTGCTCGCCTCGGCACTGTCGAAGGTGTACCGCTCGGCGCTGCGCGGCGCCTCCAAGGAACGTCCCGAGCTGGCCGCCCGAGGCATTCCGCTGGAGGTGCGGGTGCCGGTGCTGCGCTGCCGTGGTGGGGCCGACGTGGCGGAGCGGGTGTTCGGTCCGCTCGGCTGGGCGGTCACCGCCACCGCCATTCCGCTCGACGAGCTGCACCCGCAGTGGGGCGACAGCCGCTACGTGGACCTGACCCTCACCGGCACGCTGCGGGTCGCCGACGCGCTCAACCACCTGTACGTACTGCTACCCGTGCTGGACGACGCGAAGCACTACTGGGTGGCACCGGACGAGGTGGACAAGTTGCTGCGGGCCGGCGCGGGTTGGCTGGCCGACCACCCGGAGCGCGGGTTGATCATCCGACGCTACCTGGCGCACCGGCGGGCGTTGGCGGGCACCGCACTGGAACGGCTGGACGCCCAGCGCCCCACCGACGAGCCGACCGCCGACGACGAGTTGGCGGATGCGGTGCCGGCCGAGCCGGCGCCCCGGGCGTCGCTGGCCGCCCTCCGCCGGCAGGCGGTGCACACCGCCCTTGTCGACGCGGGCGCCCACCGGGTGCTGGACCTTGGCTGCGGCGGGGGTGCGCTACTGGCCACGCTGATCGGTGACCGACGGTTCACCGAGATCGTCGGCAGCGACGTCTCCACCCAGGCCCTCACCCTGGCCGCGCGGCGGCTGCGACTGGACCGGCTGCCGGAACGCCAGCGCACCCGGGTCACGCTCCGGCAGTCCGCGTTGACCTACCGCGACGAGCGGCTGTGCGGGTACGACGCGGCGGTGCTGATGGAGGTCGTCGAGCACGTCGACCCGCCCCGGCTGCCGGCGTTGGAGGATGCCGTCTTCGGCTACGCCCGACCGACGACGGTCGTGGTGACAACGCCGAACGTGGAGCACAACGTGCGCTACGAGGGATTGCCCGCCGGCGCGTTCCGGCATGCCGACCACCGGTTCGAGTGGACCCGCGCCGAATTCGCCGACTGGGTGCGGCGGGTCGGTGCGACGTACGGCTACACGGCCGTGGTGCACGGCGTCGGCCCGGAAGATCCGGAGACCGGCGCACCCACCCAGCTGGCCGTGTTCACCCGTGCGGAGGCAGCCCGATGACCGTCCTGGACATTCCCGAGCTGGCCCTGGTGGCGCTGGTCGGCATCTCCGGCTCCGGCAAGTCGACATTCGCCGGCCGGCATTTCGCGTCCAGCCAGGTCCTCTCCTCCGATGCCTTCCGGGCGATGGTCGCCGACGACGAGAACGACCAGTCCGCCTCGGCGGAGGCCTTCGACGCGCTGCACTACGTGGCCGGCAAGCGGCTGCGCGCTGGCCGGCTGACCGTGGTCGACGCGACGAATCTTCAGCCGCACGCCCGAGCCGCCCTGGTCCGGGTGGCCCGGGAACACGACGTGCTGCCGGTGGCGATCGTGCTGGACGTGCCGGAGGCGCTGGCCTGGGAGCGTACCGAGTCCAGGTCCGACCGCACCTTCGGCCGGCAGGTGCTCGGCCGGATGTCCCGGGACCTGCGGCGCAGCTACGGTCAGCTGGCGCGGGAGGGCTTCCGTAAGGTGCACGTGCTGCGCGGCACCGAGGAGATCGAGGCCGCCGAGATCCGCTACGAGCGGCTGTTCAACGACCGGCGCGAGCTGACCGGGCCGTTCGACATTGTCGGTGACGTGCACGGCTGCCGGGTCGAGCTGGAGGCGCTGTTGACCCGGTTGGGCTGGCGGCTGCACCGCGACGACGCCGGCCGGGCGGTGGACGCGACGCATCCGTCGGGGCGTACCGCCGTGTTCGTCGGCGACCTGGTGGACCGCGGCCCGGACTCGCCCGGGGTGCTCCGCCTGGTGATGGGCATGGTCACCGCCGGGCACGCGCTCTGCGTGCCCGGCAACCACGAGCAGAAGCTGCTGCGCAAGCTGCGCGGTCGCAACGTCAAGGTGGCGCACGGTCTGGCCGAGACGCTGGCGCAGCTGGACGCGGAGCCGGCGGAGTTCACCGCCGAGGTGGCCGCCTTTGTCGACGGACTGGTCAGCCACTACGTGCTCGACGGCGGCCGGCTGGTGGTGGCGCACGCCGGGCTGAAGGAGGAGTACCAGGGCCGGGCCTCCGGGCGGGTACGCGCGTTCGCGTTGTACGGCGAGACCACCGGCGAGACCGACGAGTACGGCCTGCCGGTGCGCTACCCGTGGGCCCGGGAGTACCGCGGTGCGGCGACCGTCGTGTACGGCCACACCCCCACCCCCGAGCCGGAGTGGGTCAACAACACCATCTGCGTCGACACCGGCTGCGTCTTCGGCGGCCGGCTGACCGCGCTGCGCTACCCGGAGCGGGAACTGGTCTCGGTGCCGGCGGAGCGCGAGTGGTACGCCCCGGTCCGGCCGCTGACCGCCGCGCCGGCCAGGCCCGACGAAGTGCTCGAGTTGACCGACGTGACCGGTCGCCGACACGTGGAGCACGCGTACGGCTCGCTGACCGTGCCGGCGGAGAACGCCGCTGCCGCGCTGGAGGTGATGAGCCGCTTCGCGGTCGACCCGCGCCGGCTGGTGTGGTTGCCGCCGACCATGGCGCCTTGCTCGACGTCGCAGTCGGACGGCTACCTGGAACATCCGGCGGAGGCCTTCGCCGACTACCGGGCGGTCGGTGTGGACCGGGTCGTCTGCGAGGAGAAGCACATGGGCTCCCGGGCCGTGGTGCTGGTCTGCCGGGCGCCGGACGGTGGTCCGTTCGGTCCGGGCGGCGGGGTCGTGCACACCCGCACGGGTCGACCGTTCTTCGGTGAGCCGCTGGACACGGAGCTGCTGGACCGGGTACGCGCGGCGGTGACCGGTGCCGGGCTCTGGGACGAGCTGGCCACCGACTGGCTGCTGCTCGACTGCGAGCTGCTGCCGTGGTCGGCCAAGGCCGCCGGCCTGATCCGCGAGCAGTACGCGGGGGTCGGCGCGGCTGGCCGGGCCGGCCTGCCGGTGGCGGTGGCGACGCTGGACGCGGCGATCGGGCGCGGACTCGACGTGGCCGAGTTACGCGACCGGATGGCCCGCCGCCGCGACGACGTGTCGGCCTACACGGCCGCGTACCGGGCGTACGTGGGCCCGACCGACGGGCTGCGCGGGGTGCGGCTCGCGCCGTTCGCGGTGCTCGCCGGGGCGAAGGCCAGCTACAGCGACCGGGATCACGGCTGGCACCTGGCGTTGGCCGACCGGCTCTGCGCGGCCGACCCGGAGTTCTTCACGCCCACCCGGCGTCGAATCGTCGACCTGTCCGACGACGGCTCGGTACGGGAGGCGACCGACTGGTGGCTGGCGCTGACCGGGACCGGCGGCGAGGGCATGGTCGTCAAGCCGTACGCGGGTCCGGCCGCCCGCAGCGAGCGGGGCTCGCTGCTCCAGCCTGGCATCAAGTGCCGAGGCCGGGAGTATCTCCGGATCATCTACGGTCCCGAGTACACCGAGCCCGAGCAGTTGGCCGTGCTGCGGCGTCGGTCGTTGGGCCGCAAGCGGGGCCTGGCACTGCGCGAGCACGCGCTCGGCCTGGCAGCCCTGGACGCCCTGGTCGACGGTGCCCCGTTGTGGCGCCGCCACGAGTTGGTCTTCGCGATCCTGGCCTGCGAGTCGGAGCCGGTCGACCCACGGCTGTGACCTGGCCGGGCGGGCGACCGAGCCCCCGGTAGCCTGATTGACCGTGGCGGACGCCACACGGGCCAGTGATCGAGCGATTCACGGAACGGAATCTTCATGGCATTGGGCGAACGGGTAGGCCATGTCCTGCGCGGCGCGGCCATCGGCGTGGCCGAGGCCGTGCCAGGGGTCAGCGGCGGGACGATCGCGCTGGTGACCGGCGTCTACGAGCGGGTCATCGCATCCGCCGGGCATCTGGTGAACACGGTGCGGTACGCGGTGACCGACGTCCCGCGCGGGCACGGGTGGACGCGGGCGGGGCACCAGCTACGGCAGGTGCACTGGGAGGTGGTCGTCCCGCTGCTGATCGGCATGCTGCCCGGCCTGCTGATCGCGGCGAAGCTGCTCGAACCGCTGCTGGCCGACCATCCGGAGCAGACCCGGGGACTCTTCCTCGGGCTGGTCCTCGCCTCCGTGCTGGTGCCGATCTCGATGGTCGGCAAGCCGTGGCGGGGGCCGGAGGTGGTCGCGCTGATCGTCGCCGGGGTCGCGGCGTTCGTGCTGACCGGACTGCCGCAGGCCACCATCGAACCGCACCCGCTGGTCGTGCTGGTCGCGGCGGCGGTCGCGGTCTGCGCTCTGGTGCTGCCCGGGGTCTCCGGGTCGTTCCTGCTGCTCACCATCGGCCTGTACGAGCCGACGATCAGCGCCGTCAACGACCGCGACTTCGGCTACCTGGCGATCTTCGCCACCGGGATGGTCATCGGTCTGGCGCTCTTCGTCAAGCTGCTCCAGTGGCTGCTCGAGCAGCACCGCCGGATGACCCTGGCGGTGATGGCCGGCGTGATCCTGGGCAGCCTGCGGGCGCTGTGGCCGTGGCAGTCCGAGGACCGGGCCCTGCACGCGCCGGGCGACCACGTGCTGTCCATTGTGGCGCTGTTCCTGATCGGCGTCGCCGTGGTCGCGGCAATGATCATCGCCGAGCGTCGCCGGCTACGCCGGGCCGCCCGGGATCTCACCGAGGAGACGTACGAGACGCCGCACGTCCGCTGAAACCACCGCTTGGTGGCTGCCCGGCTGGGCCGCCACCAAGCGGTTCCGGTTCAGCGAGCCTTTTTGGTGGCCCGCTTGCGCGGCGGGGTCAGCAGGTCGGCGATCGTGGCGATCGCGGTCGGGACCAACCGGTAGTAGGCCCACACACCGCGCTTCTCCCGTTCGAGCAAGCCGGCCTCGGTGAGGATTCGGAGGTGGTGGCTGACCGTCGGCTGGGAGAGGCCGAGCGGCGCGGTGAGGTCACACACGCACGCTTCGCCCTCCGGTGCCGACTGGATCAGGCTGAGCAGCCGCAGCCGGGCGGGGTCGGCAAGGGCCTTGAGGACCCCCGCCAGCCGCTCGGCGTCGGCGCGTTCGATCGGCTCGCCGGCAAGCGGCGAGATCTGAGGCATAGTCATTTCGGCCAACGCAGTTCCCACGTATTCCATCCTTCCACCAGCAGCATCGATCCGCCTGCATATCAGCAGATCCGAATCGGCAGACTTTTACGCCACAAGGCCGAGGTCAGCCAACGTATAGGCCGCCCGATAGGGCAATCCGGCGGCTCGCACCGCGTCGCCGGCACCACGATCAACGATAACCGCCACCCCCACGACCTCGGCCCCGGCCTCGCGAAGGGCCTCGACGGCGGTCAGCACACTTCCCCCGGTGGTGGAGGTGTCCTCCACCGCCAGCACCCGACGGCCGGCGACGTCGGGTCCCTCGATCCGACGTTGCAACCCGTGCGCCTTGCCTGCCTTGCGGACCACGAACGCGTCCAACGGACGCCCGGCGGTGTGCAGCATCGCGAAGGCGATCGGGTCGGCACCCAGGGTCAGACCGCCCACCGCGTCGTACGACCAGTCGGCGGTCAGCTCTCGCATCACCCGTCCCACCAACGGTGCCGCCCGGTTATGCAGCGTGACGCGACGCAGATCGACATACCAGTCGGCCTCCCGCCCGGAGGAGAGCACCACCCGGCCATGGACCACAGCCAGGTCGGAGATGAATTTACGCAGGTCGTCGTGGTCCCCCATGGCGATAGAGGGTACTGCGCAAGTCTGTGGGCCGGGTGTGCGGGCCACGCCGGTCAACCCCTCCGGTGGACCGATGAGTGGCGATGTCCGGTTACCCTACGTCGATCATAACGGCGGATCGAGTCATGTCTTCCTCCCCGCCGGGCGGCCGACCAGCCGGGCCGCCGGTCAGCCGCGGTCGCGGCCGATGCGGCCTCGGGTGTCTCGGGAGACGACGTCGAGCAGCCGGCGCGGAGCGTGCCGCAGTCCCGCCACGGCGAGCTTGTACTTCCACGACGGAACGCTCACCAACTTGCCTTTGTGCAGGTCACGGAGGGCCTCGTCGACCACGTCGGTGGCTTGGAGCCACATCCACCCGGGGGTTTTCGACATGTCGATGCCGGCTCGCTTGTGGAACTCGGTGCGGGTGTAGCCCGGGCAGAGGGCCATCACCCGTACGCCGAAGGAGCGGGCGGACTGCCCGACCGACTCGCTGAAGTTGGTGACCCACGCCTTGCTGGCCGAGTACGTCGATCCGGGCATCACCGCGCCGAAACCCGCGACGGAAGAGACATTTATCACTGCGCCGCTGCGCCGTTCGGTCATCGTGGCCAGCGCGGCGAGGGTGAGCCGAAGCACCGCGTGGACGTTCAGCCGCAGCAGTCGGGTCTCGTCCTGGACGGACGACCGGAGGAAGGGCTTGTTGAGACTGATACCGGCGTTGTTGACGAGCAGCTCGACGGGCGGCCCGTCAGCCAGCCGACGTTCGACCGCGGCGCAGCCGTCGTCGGTGGACAGGTCGGCGGTGATGGTCTCGGTCTGCACGCCGTGCCGACCGGTCAACTCGGCGGCCTGGGCCGCCAGCCGGGTGCCGTCCCGGGCGACCAGCACCAGGTGCCATCCGTCGGCGGCGAGGCGGGTGGCGAACGCCGCCCCGATGCCCGCCGTCGCCCCGGTGATCAACGCCCATCGTTCGGTCGTCGGTTGGGGCGTCACGGGCGACATCACCTCGGTGGGTACGGGGGCGACGGCGGCGCCCCGGGCGGCGGGTAGGGCTGGTACGGCGGTGCCGGCGGCGGGTAGGGGGACGGTGCCGGCGGGTGTCCGAACGCTGCGGTGGGCGGCTGGTGCGGATCCGTGGACCGCTGGGGTGCCGGCCGACGCCGGAACCAGGCGTTGGCCGCAGGCAGCGCCAGCAGCACGGCTACCACAAGGTAACCGAGCACCTGGGCGATCGAAAGGGTGACGGTGAGCGGAATCCACCAGGACGGGTGGGCGTCCGGCACCAGAGCGAGCAGTTCGGCGGTCGCCCGGTCGTCACCGAGATCGAGGGGCGTCGCGCGCTGCACGACAAGCGTGGCCAGCCCACCACACCCACAGCACATACCCAGCCCGGCGACCACCCAGGTCGCCACCCGAGCCGCCGGCAGACGGGCGGCCAGGCCCAGCGCGAGGCCGACGAGGAGCAGGCCGGCGAGGATGCTCAGCACCGCCGACACCACGACCGAGGCGCGTATCAGCGCCACCACCGCGTCGACCTGAGCGGGGTCGGCGTCGGCGTCGGCCGTCGCGCGGAACCGGTCCGCCGTGCCGCTGACCGTCGCCAGCCCGGTTGCCGCGAACGCGAGCGCGCCGAGCGCCATCACCACAAGCGTCACCGCCGCCAGCACGACCACCGCCGGCCGGCGGGCCGGTGCCTGTTCGGGGTACGACACGACAAGTCCCTCCGGTAGGCGTTCGGAAGCAACCTACTCGGAGGGACCGTCGCGGTCGTGCCGTACGCGGGTGTCGACGTTCCGGGGCGAGCCGAGTTTCAGGCGACGACCGGCCAGGGACGCCGGCACCCGCACCGAGCCACCGAGGGTCAGCCGGGGCGGTCGGTGGGCGGCTGCGTGCCGGGCTGCTCCGGACCGTCGGCCGGCGGGGTCTGCCCGCTCGGCTGGCCGCCCGGGTCGCCGGCCGCTGGCTGGCCACCGGTGGCCGGCGGATAGCCGGGCTCGGCCGGCTGCTGCGGGGTGGCCGGGTAACCGGGCTCGCCCGGCGTGGTGCCCGGGTAACCGGGGGCCGGCGGATAGCCGGGCTGGCTCGGGTACGCACCGCCGGGCGTCGGCGGCTCCCACTGCTGGGTCGGCTTGCGGAAAAACTCGTTCGCCTTCGGCAGTGCCAGCAGGATCAGCGCCACCAGCAGCGAGATCAGGCTGATCACCCCGAGCAGGATGCTGACCGGGGTGGTCCAGCTGGGCAACGCGTCTTCCAGCCGGCGCTGGATCTCCTCACCGCTGGGCATGTCACCGCTGGTGTCGCCGGGCGTGCCCAGGTTGCCGGCGAACCCGCTCAGCTGGCCGAACCCGATGCAGCAGAAGAGGATGCCACCGACGATCCAGGTGGCGATCCGGGCGCCGTTCTTGCCGCGCAGGTTCAGCAGTCCCAGGCCGAACAGCGCGAACGCCGCCACCAGCAGGAAAATGGCGGTGCCGACGCTGACGAGGACCACGACGTCGGCGACGTTCTGCGCCCCCTCGACGGTGGAGTCGCGGTAGGCGTCCTCCATCACGTCGCGGACGGTGCCGATGGTGGACAGCGAGATGATCACGCTGATCAGTTGGCAGATCGCGAACAGCAACAGCAGGTAGGTGGATATCGTCACCACGCCCGGTCGCGACCGGGCCGGGGTGTTCTGAGGATCGACCATCTTTCTCCCTTCCTGGAACGCGCTTCACCGTATCGGCAACGGGCCATTCCGGCACGACGCGACGCCGACCGGTGGGCGCGTCACCGGCCAGCCGGTCGGTCGGGATCGATCAGAAGGCCGTTGCCCCCGCTCAGGAGTCGCTCTGCGGGTGGACGGTCACCCCGTCGCCGTCCAGCCGTTCACCACGGGCCATCTCCCAGCCCGCCTCGCCGTACGCCTCGAAGGTCAGCCGCGCCCCGCCCGGGGCCCGATAGTCGTGGTAGCGCATGGTGCCGCTCGGCGTCAGTCCGATGGATCCGGATGCGGTGTACCGGGCCTGGCCCGACTCGTGCCAGCTGTAGCTCCGCCCGCCGGACCTCACCACCGGCGCCCCCGGCGTGACGGTCGCGTCACGCGGCGCCGACTCCCACAGCACCAGTTCGAACGCGGGGCTCTCGGCGACCGAGAGCCGACGCCGACCACCGTGCTCGTCCAGGTCGTCGAGGAGGTGCTCGGCCCACCTCCACTCGCCCTCCACCAAGCGGATCGACCCCCGCACGGCATAGCTGGCGTCACCGATCTCGACGATGTCCCCGACCTCGATCCGCCTCGGGTCACGTCGCTGCCCGCCGCCGTGCCCCTGCTGCGGCCGACGGTCCGCCGTCGACCGGCCACGCCACCAACGCAACGCGAACCCGGCGACGGCCAGCCCGGCCAGGCAGCCGGCCACCAGGTACACCGTCGTCCCGTCCACCGGTCACCTCCCGAGACAGTTCGGCGGAGACGTCGACCATGATCCGGGCAGGTGGCGCCCGCCGCCACCCGGCTACCGGTCGGCCTGATCCACCCCGCCGGAACCCGCACCGCCCGGCTCACCACCGCCGGGGGCCGCCGACCCGTCCGACGTGGGTGGATCAGGCGGAGTCTGCGGGTCGGTCGGCGGGGCCGCCTGGTGCGGGAAGTGCCCGGCCGGATCCGGACCGGGCAGGCGGTACCCAGGCATCGCATACCCCGCATCAGGGGCCCCATACCAGGGCGGTGACGGATAACCCGGCGGATACCCGGGCTGCGGTGCGTGACCGTACGGCGCGGGATGGGCGGGGTGGCCCATGGGCACGGGGTAGCCGACCAGGTAGGCGTTCGGTATGTCGCGCCCGGGCAGCGGCCAGGCCGGCGCGGGGTCGGTGCGGGGCACGAACCAGCGGTGCGCCGGCGGCAGCGCCAGCAGCAGCACCACCGCCGCCGTGAGCAGGAACACCAGCAGCACACCGAGACCCGTCAACGGGAGGAACACCTCGAACGCGTTCGGCTGGTCGTACAGGGCCTCCATGAAGTTCGACTCCGACCAGAATTCGTCGTCCGGCGGCGGAACCTCTTCCGGATAGGTCTCGTCGACGTACGGCCCGTCGGTCAGTGCGAACGCCAGACCGAACGGGACCAGGAACGCGCCGGCACAGCCCTGGACGACGCAGAGCAGCAGTTGGAGGCCGCCGGCCACGAAGACCATCACCCGGGCGGTGTTGCTGCCCCGGAGCACCCAGCCTGACGTGAGCCCCAACCAGAGCGCCAGCAGCAGGGCCGGCACACCGAACACCGTCGCCATCATGACGGTGTTCCAGCGTTCCGCGCGTACCTCGTCCGGGTCGGCGTCGGGCACCTGCCGCAGTGCCTTGTCGATCGCGTCGTTCCAGTCGACCGCCGCCAGCACCAGCAGAGTGACGAGGCCGAGCAGGATCAGCACGGTGGCGAGTTGCAGCCAGAAAGCCACGGTGACGGTACCGGGGCGCGGCGGCCGGGGCGGGGGTACGGCTGCCGACGGTTCGGCGGTCGCGGTCATGTCGCGGACGGTACGGACCGTTGGCAAGTCCCCGGCAGCTCCGTTCGGGTGAATCCGAGCGGCGGTCGGATCAGGTGGTGCCGAGGCGCTCGACGGCGTACGCGCCCACGGTGGTGCTTCCCATCACGCAGCCGGTCATGGTGCTCAGCTCCGCGGCGTCTCCGCGCAACGCCGTCCAGGCCGCCCGCCCGGCCGCCGGGTCGAGCCGCTCCAGCAGGGTGGCGGCGTACACGCGACCCGCGGGCGCGCCGCCGGTGAGCAGTCGGTCGAGCAGGTCGCGTACCTCCTCCGGTTGGTCGGTCACGGCCGCCGCGACGCGCTGGTACGCCTCGGTCTCGGGCAGCAACGTGCCCGCGATCCCGACCCGACCGAACGCCAACGTGTTGGCGTGACCGAGTTCCGCGACGGCTCTCGCCAGCTCCGACTCCTTCTTGCGGCGCATCCCGAACATCTCTCCATCCTCGCCCCGGAAGCCCGCCTCCGCTCGTCGGAGGCGGGCCCGGCGCGACGGGTTCAGCTGGACGTGACCGACAGACCGTCCTTGCTGTCCCGCAGGTCGACCCGCACCGTGTCGCCGTCGCGGACCTCGCCGGCGAGCAGCGCCCTGGCGAGTTGGTCGCCGATCGCCGACTGGACCAGCCGGCGAAGCGGGCGGGCACCGTAGATCGGGTCGTACCCGTGCTCGGCGAGCCACCCACGCGCGTCGTCGGTGACGTCCAACGTCAACCGGCGGTCCGCGAGACGTCGACTCAGCCGCGCCAGTTGGATGTCCACGATGGCCCGCAGGTCGTCACCGTGCAGGGCGGCGAAGACCACGATGTCGTCGAGCCGGTTGAGAAACTCCGGCTTGAAGTGCGACCGGACCGTGGCCAGGACGCCCTCGCGGCGCTGCTCCTCAGCCAGCGTCAGATCACTGATGACCGCCGAACCCAGGTTCGAGGTGAGGATCAGGATGGCGTTGCGGAAGTCGACCGTACGCCCCTGGCCGTCGGTGAGCCGGCCGTCGTCGAGCACCTGGAGCAGGATGTCGAAGACGTCCGGGTGAGCCTTCTCCACCTCGTCCAGCAGGATCACCGAGTACGGCCGGCGGCGAACCGCCTCGGTGAGCTGGCCGCCCTCCTCGTAGCCGACGTAGCCGGGCGGTGCGCCGACCAGGCGGGCCACCGAGTGCTTCTCGCCGTACTCGCTCATGTCGATGCGGACCATCGCCCGCTCGTCGTCGAAGAGGAACTCGGCGAGCGCCTTGGCCAGCTCGGTCTTGCCGACACCGGTCGGGCCCAGGAAGAGGAAGCTGCCGGTCGGGCGGTCCGGGTCGGCGACTCCGGCCCGCGCGCGTCGGACGGCGTCCGAGACCGCCGCGACCGCCTCGGACTGGCCGACCACGCGCCCGCGCAGCGACTCCTCCATCCGCAGCAGCTTGGCGGTCTCACCCTCCAGCAGCCGGCCGGCGGGGATGCCGGTCCAGGAGGCGACGACGGCGGCGATGTCGTCCGCGCCGACCTCCTCCTTGAGCATCGCGCCGGCGGACTGCAGCCGAGCCAGCTCCTCCTCGGCGGTGGCCAGCTCGGCCTGGAGCGCCGGGATCCGGCCGTACCGCAGCTCGGCGGCGCGTTCCAGCTCGCCGTCACGCTCGGCCCGTTCCGCCTCGCCGCCGAGCCGCTCCAGCTCCTCCTTGGCGGTGGAGAGCTTGGTGATGTGGCTCTTCTCCAGCTGCCACCGCTCGGACAGGGCGGTGAGCTGCTCCCGCTTGTCGGCCAGCTCCTTGCGTAGCCGCTCCAGGCGCTCGGCGGAGGCGGCGTCCGGCTCCTTGGCCAGCGCCATCTCCTCGATCTCCAGCCGGCGCACCGCGCGCTCGATCTCGTCCACCTCGACCGGCCGGGAGTCGATCTCCATCCGGAGTCGGGACGCCGACTCGTCGACCAGGTCGATCGCCTTGTCGGGCAGGAACCGGTCGGTGATGTACCGGTCGGAGAGGGCGGCGGCGGCAACCAGCGCGGCGTCGGTGATGCGTACGCCGTGGTGCACCTCGTAGCGTTCCTTGAGCCCGCGCAGGATGCCGATGGTGTCCTCGACGGTGGGCTCACCGACCAGCACCGGCTGGAAGCGCCGCTCCAGGGCCGGGTCCTTCTCGATGTGCTCGCGGTACTCGTCGAGTGTGGTCGCGCCGACCATGCGCAGCTCACCGCGGGCCAGCATCGGCTTGAGCATGTTGCCGGCGTCCATCGAGCCCTCGCCCTTACCGGCGCCGACGACGGTGTGCAGCTCGTCGAGGAAGGTGATGACCTGCCCGTCGGAGTTCTTGATCTCCTCCAGGACGGACTTCAACCGCTCCTCGAACTGGCCCCGGTACGACGCGCCGGCGACCATCGCGCCGAGGTCGAGCGAGACCAGCTTCTTGTCCCGCAGCGACTCCGGCACGTCGCCGGCGACGATCCGCTGGGCCAGGCCCTCGACGATGGCGGTCTTGCCCACGCCGGGCTCGCCGATCAGCACCGGGTTGTTCTTGGTACGCCGGGACAGCACCTGGATCACCCGACGGATCTCGGAGTCCCGCCCGATCACCGGATCGATCTTGCCGTCCCGGGCGCTGGCGGTCAGGTCCACGCCGTACTTGGTCAGCGCCTGGTAGGTCTGCTCCGGGTCGGCGGTGGTCACCCGACGATCACCGCCGCGTACCGTCGGGAAGGCGGCGACCAGGCTCTCCTCGGTGGCACCGGCGGTCTTGAGCGCGGCGGACACGGCACCGCCGACCCGGGCCAACCCGGCGAGCAGGTGCTCGGTGGAGGTGTATTCGTCGCCCAGGGGGCGGGCGATCTGCTCGGCGGCACCGATGGCGTTGACGAACTCGCGGGCCAATGTCGGCTCGGCGATGCTGGACCCGCGGGCGGCGGGCAGCCCGTCGACGGAGCGCTGGGTGGTGCGGCGCAGCTCGGCCGGGTCGGCCCCGACGGCGCGCAGCAGGCCGGCAGCGGTCGAGCCCTCGGTGTCCAGCAGCGACAACAGCAGGTGCCACGGTTCGACGGTGGCGTGCCCCCGCTGGTTCGCCAGGGCGACGGCGCCGGTGATGGTCTCGCGGCTCTTGGTGGTGAGGCGTTCGGTGTTCATGGGCTCCCCTGGATCGGTGTGTCCACTGGTACCGACAGAACCAGAGTTGAGTCTATTCCACTCAACCTGGGCGGTGTGAGCTGTATCACTTGTCGCACGTCACTCCATCGATCGACCCTCGCCGAGGAGGCCTTCCGATTCGATCAGGGGTGGAGGAAGGGCATGCAGATCGACGTGACGAGATGGCTGTCCCTGGTGACCCGGGACGCGGTGGCGTCGGCGACCGCGACCGTCGGCACGACCGGTCCGGACGGCAGCGTCCAGCACCTGTCCGAACACCGGCTGGCCGCTCCCGGCCTGCTGCGCTGGTCGTACACCGTCTGGGACGCCGACGGCGAGGTGCACCGCCGCTGCGACGGCCGGCACCTAATGCAGGTGAGCGGCGACGGCGAGCAGCTCAGCTCCCCGGTGCCGGAGGAGGACTCGCGGGACGACCCCCGGTACTTCTACTCGTGGCCGGCGGTCGTGGACGCCTGGTTGGTGGAGTTGCTCCGCCCGGTGGACCTGCTGTCCCGGGTCGTGGTGTCGGCGGTGACCGAGCCGGACGCCACCGGCCTGGTCCACATCGACGCCAGCCCGCTGGGTAACGAACCGTCGCCGTACCACGGCTTCGCCCTGCCGGACCGCCGGACGCTGCGGATCGTCCTCGACCCCGAGCGGGGCTGCCTGGTCGCGGTGACCGTGAGCCGCGTCGACCGGCCCCCGCTGACCTGCCGGCTCACCGAGCTCGTCTGAGCCGTCAGGCGGCCGGCGCGGATGTCGTACCCGCTGCGCCGGCTCCGTACGTCCGGCGGCGTGCCGGTAGCGTTGCCGGGGTGCGAGTACGTGTCGAACAGACTGCCTTACCGGGGATCGGTGTCCGCCACGAACTGGTGACGGAGTCCGGCCGTCGCCTGGGCGTGGTCTCCCATCGCAGTGGCCGTCGGGACCTTGTCCTGTACGACCCGGACGACCCGGACGCCAGCGCGGCGGACATCCCGCTCACCGATGACGAGGCGGAGGCGCTGGCCGACATTCTCGGCGCGTCGCTCATGCTCGGCCAACTCTCCGGGCTACGCGAGCAGGCCGCCGGGCTGCTCACCGAGCAGATCGCCATTCCGGCCTCCTCGCTGTACGTCAACCGGCCGTTGGGGGACACCAAGGCCCGGACCCGCACCGGTGCCTCGATCGTGGCCGTGCTGCGCAACGGCGAGGTGAACGTCTCACCGGCTCCATCGTTCCGGTTCGCCGCGGGCGACGTGGTGGTCGTCGTCGGGACCCGGCACGGCCTCGACGCCGTGACGGCCATCCTCGCCGACGGCGATCCGGACGGCTGAGGCGCGGATGCACGAGACCACGACCCTGCTTGTCGAAGTCGGTGCCCTGCTGTTCCTGCTCGGTCTGCTCGGGCGGCTCAGCCGCCGGATCGGCCTGTCACCGATCCCGCTGTACCTGCTCGCCGGACTCGCCTTCGGCCACGGCGGCATCGTGGAACTCAACGCCAGCGAGGAATTCTTCGCCGTCGGCGCGGAAATCGGCGTGATCCTGCTGCTGGTGATGCTCGGCCTGGAGTACTCGGCCACCGAACTCGTCGGCAACCTGCGGGCATCCGCGCCCGCCGGGCTGATCGACGCCCTGCTCAACGCCTTGCCGGGGGCGGCCTTCGCGCTGCTGCTCGGTTGGGGCTGGGTGTCCGCGGTGGTGCTCGCCGGGATCACCTGGATCTCGTCCTCGGGGGTGATCGCCAAGATCCTCGCCGACCTGGGCCGGCTCGGTAACCGAGAGACACCCGTGGTCCTCTCGGTGCTGGTGATCGAGGATCTGGCGATGGCGTTCTACCTGCCCCTGGTGACCGCCCTGCTGGCCGGCGTGGGCGTGGCGAAGGGCGGTGTCGGTCTGGGCATCGCGGTGGTGACCGTCATCGCGGTGCTCGTGGTCGCCGTCCGGTACGGCAAGCAGATCTCCAGATTCATGTCGGCCGACGACGCCGAGGCGCTGCTGCTCGGTGTGCTCGGGCTGACCCTCCTGGTGGCCGGGATCGCGGCGAAGCTCCAGGTCTCGGCGGCGGTCGGCGCGTTCCTGGTCGGCATCGCGCTGTCCGGCCCGGTCGCCCACCACGCCACCGAACTGCTCACTCCGCTGCGGGACCTGTTCGCCGCCGTGTTCTTCGTCTTCTTCGGCCTGGTCACCGATCCTCGGGGCATCCCGCCGGTGCTGCTGCCGGCGCTGCTGCTCGCGTTCGTGACGATGGGCACGAAGACGTTGACCGGCTACCTGGCGGCCCGGCGGGCCGGGATCGCCGAGCCCGGACGCTGGCGGGCCGGGTTGGCACTCGTACCCCGGGGCGAGTTCTCCATCGTCATCGCCGGGCTGGCGGTGGCCGCCGGCGGCGTCGATCCGCAGCTGGCGGCGCTCGCCACGGCGTACGTACTGATCACGGTGGTGACCGGGCCGATGCTCGCCCGGTTGCCGGATCTGGGTTGGTTCAAGCAGTGGCTGCGGGCGCGGGCCCGGGCCCAACGGGCGCAACGGGCGCCGGTGGCCGACCGGGCGTGACCGCTCACCGGCCGGTGAGACCGTCCGGACGGCCCCCCGTCGACCAACAGATGCCGAATTGCTTCCCGCAGGGTCTACCGGTACTCACCGGTACCGCGTTAACGTGTCGCCCCAGCAGCCAGGTTCCCGGTGGGCGCACGTCCCCGCGGGCGGAAGCGGAAGGTTGGCCGGTGAGCGTGCAGGAGTCAGCGTTCCACGGCTTCGCCAACCCCGTCGATCCGAGCCCGGCGGAGTTGCGAGCGTGGGCCTACCAACCCGACTCGGTCCCGTTGACGTCGATGCCGCCGGACTGGGACCTGCTGGTCTCCGGTGACCGGCTGGTGATGACGCTGTTCGAACTCGCCATGGACACCCGCTGTCCGGCGCGTCGGTTCGCGCTGCACTGCCTCTACATCTACGCCGCCGACGGGATCCGGACGAACTTCCGGGCGCACCCGAAGCGTCGCTTCCGGAAGCTCGTCGACCAGGCCGAGCGCAACGGCGACGAGTTGATGCGTATCTGGGCGCACAACAGCCGGGTACTGCTGACCCGGCCGGAGCTCTTCGTGTACCGGGAGTGGTGCGAGGGCGGGCTGGTCCGGGAGAATCGCCGGCTCTGAACGTGCCGAACGGGCCGGGACCCCCCGTGGCTCCCGGCCCGCACGCCGGCGGATCGTCAGCGCGACCCGCCCCGCTCACGACGGTGCTGGTCACTGCGCACCTGGCCGGCACCACGGCCGACCTGACCGCGGTCGGCGGCGACCCGATCGCCCCGCCCGCTGAACCTGCCCGCCTGGACCTGGTCGGAGACGCGTCCCTTGGTGATCCGGTCGAACCGGCGCTGGACGTCCTCAGCCAGGTCGTCGAGGCGTTGCTCCGTCTGCTCGGCCACCTTCCTCGCCGCTTCCGTCATGGCTCCCCCCGCCAGATCGGAGTCCGGATTGAGTTGGTTTAGACGTTATTTGGAAGGCTAGTCGGGACAACCCGTCCGGCGCTCGGGTTTGCGGAAACACGAGCGGCGCAGCGCCGCGGAGACGCCGAAAGGGTGTGGCTCCGCCTGGCGGAGCCACACCCTTTCGGCGATGGCGGGCGTCAGCGCCCGGGGCTGCGTCGGGGACGCCAGACCACCAGAGCGGTCGAGGTCTGGTTGGTGGGTACGAGATCCCGGCCGGGGAAGCGGGCCAGCGATTCCAGCTCGGCCATCCGGCGGTACGCGGCGTCGAGTTCGGCCTCCAGTTGGGCGACCCGCTGCTGTGCCTGCTCCAGCAGTCGCTCCAGCCCGATGATCCGCTTGATCCCGGCGAGGTTCACGCCGTCGTCCTGGCTGAGCCGTTGCACCTCGCGCAGCAGCACCACGTCCCGGACGCTGTACCGCCGACCACCACCGGCCGCCCGGCCGGCCTCCACCAGGCCGAGCCGGTCGTACTGACGCAGCGTCTGCGGGTGCATCCCCGCCATCCGCGCCGCGACCGAGATCATCAGCACCTTGGCCTCGTATGCCGGGTCATCCGAGCCGACGAACCCGTCCATCCCGCTCACCTCCGCACCGCTTCACCGATCAACCGAACCGACGCACCCGCGCGTCGAGATGTTCCCGGGCCGCCGGCGGGGTCTGCTCGGCGAACGTCTCCAGAGCGGCCCGTGCCTCGTCCGAGATCCGCGCCGGCACCACCACGTCGAGGGTGACCAGCAGGTCGCCGGCCTGACCGTCCCGGCGGCTGACACCCTTGCCCCGGGCACGCAGGATGCGACCGCTCGGCGTACCCGGTGGCACCCGCAGGGTCACCGGACCGTCGAGCGTCGGCACCCGCAGGTCGGTGCCGAGGACGGCCTCCGCGAATGTGATCGGCACGGTCAGGGTGAGGTCGTCGCCGGCGCGCCCGAAGACCTCGTCCGGGCGAACCTTCACGTGCACGAACAGATCGCCCGCCGGACCGCCGCGCTCACCCGGCTCGCCCCGGCCGGCCAGCCGGATCCGCTGGCCGTCGGCCACCCCGGTGGGAAAGCGGACGTTGAGCGTACGGGTCTTGGTGACTCCGCCGGTGCCCTGGCACTCCGGGCACTTCTCGTCCACCACCGTGCCCACGCCCTGGCAGTTGCGGCAGGGCTCGGAAAAACTGAACGCACCCTGGTTCCGGTTGGTGACCCCGGCACCGTGGCAGACCGGGCAGGTGCGTGGCACGGTGCCGGGCTTGGCACCGTTGCCGTGGCAGGTGTCGCAGACACCGGGCGCGCGCAGGGTCAGCGGCAGGGTCACGCCGCGCACCGCGTCGTCGAAGTCGAGCGCCACCTCGGTCTCGATGTCCCGGCCCCGGGCCGGGCCTGGCGCGCCCGCACCCCCGCCACCACCGGAGAAGATCGAGCTGAACAGGTCGGAGATGTTGCCACCGGCGAACCGGCCGCCACCCGGCTGCGCGCCACCGAACAGGTCGGAGACGTCGAACGGCGCACCGCCCGGCTGGCCGCCCTGGCGGGCACCACGCCGGAACGCGCCCGAGCCGAAGAGCGAGCGCATCTCGTCGTACTCGCGGCGCTTGGCGTCGTCGCCGAGCACCGCGTACGCCTCGGACACCGCTTTGAAGCGTTCCTCGGCCTTGGCGTCGCCGGGATTGTGGTCCGGGTGCGACTCGCGGGCCAGCTTGCGGTACGCCTTCTTGATCTCATCAGCCGGCGCGGCCTTGGCCACGCCCAGGACCGCGTAGTAGTCCTTCTCGATCCAGTCCTTCGAACTCACCCGTACACCTCCTCCCCACCGCCGGGCCCGGTCCGCCCCGCCCACCGGGTGTCGGCGGGCGGGGCGGCCGGGTCACCGTCGCGCACTATTCCGGGTCGGCGACCGCGACCAGCGCGGGCCGCAGCAGTCGCTCACCGACCTGGTAGCCCCGGCGCATCACCTGTACGCAGGTCGGCTCGGTGACGTCGGCCGAGGTCTGGTGGGCCACCGCCTCGTGCCGCGTCGGGTCGAACGGGTCGCCCTGCTCGCCGAACGGGGTCAGCCCGAACTTGCCGAGCGCGGTGACGAGCTGCTCGGCCACCGAACCGAAGGGGCCGACCAGGTCGCCGTGCTCCCGAGCGCGGTCGAGATCGTCCAGGATCGGCAGCAGCGCGGCGAGCACGGACCCGGTCGCCTGCTCGGTGACCAGGCCACGGTCGCGCTCGACCCGCTTGCGGTAGTTGGCGTACTCGGCCGACACCCGCTGCACGTCGCGGGTGCGTTCGTCCAGATCGGCGCGGAGCGCCTCCAGCTCGGCACCCAGCCCGCCGGAAGCGGGCTCGGACGGTTCTCCGACCGGCTGTGCCGGCGCGTCCACAACCGGTGGCCCCTCGGTGGACGCGTCGCTCAGCGCGCTCGCCTCGACCTCGATCGAGTCGACCACGACCTCGGCCTCTTCGACCAGACCTTCCGCCGGCACGTCCGGTCCGGCGTCGGCCGCCGTGCCGTCGGGCTCACGGATTTCACTGATCTTGCGGTTGTTGCGGATGACGACCCGCGGCGCGTCGCCGGTGGCCGGCTCGGACGCCGAGCCACCCGGCGCCGACCCGGTGTCACCCGGGTCGGCGGCTCGTGGCTTCTCCGTCATACGACTACCTCATCCCTCTGCCCGTGCGCTCGGGTGGCCAGGACCGTCACTTCTTGTCCTCGTCCACGATCTCCGCGTCGACCACGTCGTCCGCACCGGGCCGTGCGCCGCCGGCCTGCGCGCCACCGGTCGCGTCGGCGCCACCGGTCGCGCCGGTGCCGGCCTCGCCACCCGGCTGGGCCTGCTCGGCCTGCTGGGCGTAGAGCAGCGAACCCGCCTCCTGGGAGACCTGCGCGAGCCGCTCGTGCGCCGACTTGATCTTCTCGATGTCACTGCCACCGAGAGCGCCACGCAGCTCGCCGAGGGCCTCGTTGAGCTTCTCGCGGTTCTCGGCGGGGAGCTTGTCACCGTTCTCGGCGAGGAACTTCTCGGTCTGCCACTGCAGAGCCTCGGCCACGTTGCGGGTCTCGGCCTCCTCGCGGCGGCGCTTGTCCTCCTCCGCGTGCTCCTCGGCGTCCCGGCGCATCCGCTCGATGTCGTCCTTCGGCAGCGAGGAACCGCCGGTGATCGTCATCTTCTGTTCCTTGCCGGTGCCCAGGTCCTTGGCGTGGACGTTGACGATGCCGTTGGCGTCGATGTCGAAGGTGACCTCGATCTGCGGCACGCCGCGCGGGGCCGGCGGGAGGCCGGTCAGCTCGAAGGTGCCGAGCTTCTTGTTGTACGCGGCGATCTCACGCTCACCCTGGAAGACCTGGATCAGCACCGACGGCTGGTTGTCGTCGGCGGTGGTGAACACCTCGGAGCGCTTGGTGGGGATCGTGGTGTTGCGCTCGATCAGCTTGGTGAAGATGCCACCCTTGGTCTCGATGCCCAGGCTCAGCGGCGTCACGTCGAGCAGCAGGACGTCCTTGACCTCGCCCTTGAGCACACCGGCCTGCAGGGCGGCACCCACGGCGACGACCTCGTCCGGGTTGACGCCCTTGTTGGGCTCACGGCCGGTGAGCTGCTTGACCAGCTCGGTCACGGCCGGCATCCGGGTCGAGCCACCGACGAGGATCACGTGCTCGACGTCGGAGACCTTGATCCCGGCGTCCTTCACGGCCTGCTCGAACGGGCCCTTGCAGCGGTCCAGCAGGTCCTGCGTCATCCGCTGGAACTCGGCCCGGCTGAGCGTCACGTCCAGGTGCAGCGGGCCAGCGGCACCGGCGGTGATGTACGGCAGGTTGATGTTGCTGGTGGTGGCGGCGGACAGCTCGATCTTGGCCTTCTCGGCGGCCTCCTTGAGCCGCTGCATCGCCATCTTGTCCTGCGACAGGTCGATGCCGTGCTCGCCCCGGAAGGTCTTCACCAGGTGGTCGATGATCCGCTGGTCCCAGTCGTCGCCGCCGAGGAGGTTGTCACCGCTGGTCGACTTGACCTCGATGACGCCCTCGGCCAACTCCAGCAGCGACACGTCGAAGGTGCCGCCACCGAGGTCGAAGACCAGGACGGTCTGCTCCTTGGAGCCCTTGTCCAGCCCGTACGCCAGGGCTGCCGCGGTCGGCTCGTTCACGATCCGCAGCACGTTGAAGCCGGCGATCTCACCGGCCTCCTTGGTGGCCTGACGCTGGCCGTCGTTGAAGTAGGCCGGGACGGTGATCACCGCATCGGTGATCTGCTCGCCCAGGTAGGCCTCGGCGTCCCGCTTGAGCTTCATCAGCGTCCGGGCCGAGATCTCCTGCGGGGTGTACTTCTTGCCGTCGATGTCGACGGACCAGTTGGTGCCGATCTCCCGCTTGACCGAGCGGATCGTCCGGTCCGGGTTCGTCACCGCCTGGCGCTTGGCGACCTCACCGACGAGCACCTCGCCGTTACGGGCGAACGCGACGATCGACGGGGTCGTCCGCGAGCCCTCAGCGTTGGCGATGACGGTGGGCTCACCGCCCTCCAGAACGCTGACGCAGGAGTTCGTCGTGCCGAGGTCGATACCGACCGCACGTGCCATCTTCGCTTCCTCGCTTCGTTACGTTGAGCAGGTGACGGGCCCTCCCGTCCCGCTGCGCGGCACCTGCCGTCCGCAGCGACCCCACCTCAAGTTGAGTGAACTTGACTCAATAGTGCCACGCCCCCGGAAATCGTCAAGTCAAGGTTGAGTCGGATCGACGCAACTCACCAGTCCTACCGACCGGTTGTCTTACCTTGTGTCGGTCGGGCACGCTTTAGCGGTGACGACGCACGGCGATCCCGCCTCACCGTCCGGCGCGCCCGCCGTCGCAGCCCGCACCGGGTCCGCCGGCGCCGGCGAGGACCGGCCCGCGCCCACCGGGGACGACACCCTGCCAGACGCCCTGACCAGCCTGCGCGCCGCGATCGGGGCGGCCCGGTTCCCGCTGGCCCTGCCCTCGGCCGAGCTGGCCGCACGCACTGTCGCCGCCCTCGCCGACCAGCTCGACGACTACCTGCTACCCCGCCTGGCCCGCCTCGACGCACCGCTGCTCGTGGTGGTCGGCGGATCCACCGGTGCCGGCAAGTCGACCCTGGTCAACAGCCTGGTGCAGGCCCGGGTCAGCGCTGCCGGCGTGCTGCGACCCACCACCCGGTCGCCGGTGCTGGTCTGCAACCCGGCCGACTCGGCCTGGTTCCGCCGGGGCGAGCTGCTGCCCGGGCTGACCCGCACCAACCAGCCCAGCGACGATCCCCGCACCCTGCACCTGGTCACCGCACCGGCGCTGCCCCCGGGGCTGGCGTTCCTGGACGCCCCCGACATCGACTCGGTGGTCGACGCCAACCGGGCCCTGGCCAACCAACTGCTCGCCGCCGCCGACCTCTGGCTCTTCGTCACCACGGCCGCCCGGTACGCCGACGCCGTCCCCTGGGAGCTGCTGCACAACGCCCGGGCCAGGGGTGCGGTCCTCGCCCTGGTGCTCAACCGGGTGCCCGCGGAGGCGACCGACGAGGTGGCCGCCCATCTCGCCGAGATGCTCGCCGAGCAGGGCCTCGACGCCGCGCCGCTGTTCGTGCTCACGGAGACCTGGATCGACGGGCAGGGGCTGCTACCGGGCCGCAGCACCGCACCGCTGGCCGACTGGTTCGCCCGGCTCGCCGCCGACGCGGAGGCCCGCGCGGCGGTGGTCCGGCAGACCCTCGGCGGCGCGCTGGCCCTGCTGCAACCCACCGTCGAGAGCCTGGCCCTCGCCGTCGACGAGCAGGTCACCGCCGCTGACGCGCTGGACGACCGGGTACGCGCGGCCTACCGGGCCGCGAACCGGACCGTCGACCAGGGCCTGCGCGACGGTCGACTGCTCCGTGGCGAGGTGCTCGCCCGTTGGCAGGAGTTCGTCGGCACCAGCGACCTCTTCCGCACCCTCGAGGCGCGAATCGGCCGGCTGCGGGACCGCGTCATGGCCGCCTTCTCCCGCCGCCCGGTCCCCGCCGTCGAGCTGCGGGACGCGATCGAGTCGCAACTGGTCACCCTGCTGCGGGGGGTGGCCGCCGAGGCGGCCGAGCACGCGTACACCGGATGGAAGGCGCACCCGGCCGGTGCGGCCCTGCTCGAACCCGACCTGGCGCACCACGCGGCCGACCTGCCGCAGCGCGCCGAACGGCTGGTACGCGACTGGCAGCGTGGCGTGCTGGAGCTGGTCCGGGCCGAAGGTGGCGACCGGCGCTTCGTGGCCCGGACGGCGGCGTACGCGGTCAACGCCACCGGACTGGCCGTGATGATCGCTGTCTTCGCCTCCACCGCCTTCATCCCGACCGGGCTGGAGGTCGCCACCGGGGCCGGCACCACCCTCGCCGGCCAGGCGGTGCTTCAGGCGATCTTCGGTGATCAGGCCGTGCGTACGCTGGCCAGAAAGGCCCGCGAGGACCTGCTGGAGCGGGTGACGGTGCTGCTGGACGACGAGGCCACCCGCTATCTCACCCGGACGCGGCAGACCCGGCCGCCGGCCCGGACCGCGACGGATCTGCGTCAGGCCGCCGAACGGGTCGAATCGGCCCGGTTGCGCAGCGGCTTCGCCGACGCGGCGCCCGTGCTCAGCACCCGGACGACGGGCGTCGACGCCCCGGTGACCGATGGGGAGCGGCCGTGACCGGCATGGGCGGGCGCCTCCGCGAGGCGTTACGGATCGCCGACGGGCGGGTGGACGCCGATCAACTGGTCGCCCGGCTGGAGGCGGTGCGGCGCTTCCTCGGCATCGTCGACGGGCACCTACCGGACACCCCGCTGGTGCCGGCCCGCACCCTTGTCGAACGGGCCGGCACCCGGCTGGCGCTGTCCCGCGACCACACCGTGGTGGCGCTGGCCGGGGCCACCGGCAGCGGCAAGTCGAGTCTGTTCAACGCGATGGCCCGGATGGACCTCTCACCCGTCGGGGTACGCCGGCCCACCACCGGTGTGACGCACGCCTGCGTCTGGGGCCCCCTCGACGGAGGCACCCGGCTGCTCGACTGGCTCGGGTTGCTGCCCCGCCACCGGTTCGTCCGGGAGAGCCTGCTCGACGGCGACGACGAGTCCACGCTGCACGGGCTGATCCTGCTCGACCTGCCGGACTTCGACTCCGTCGAGCACTCGCACCGGTTGGAGGTGGACCGGCTGCTCGGCCTCGTGGACCTGGTGGTCTGGGTGGTCGACCCGCAGAAGTACGCCGACCGGGTGATGCACCGCAGCTACCTCCGCGAGTTCCACCGGCACCGGGACGTGACGGTGGTCGTGCTCAACCAGACCGACCGGCTGCCTCCGGCCGAGGTGCCCCGGGTACTGGCCGACCTGCGCCGCCTGCTCGACGCGGACGGGCTGGCCGAGGTGCCGCTGCTGGCCACCACCGTCGCCGACCCGGACGGCCCGGAGCGGCTGCGGGCGGCGCTGGAACGTACCGTCGCCGAACGACAGGCCGCGCTGCGTCGCCTCTCCGGTGACGTCGACGCCGTCGTCGACGCGCTGGACGACATGGTCGGTGCGCCCCGCACCGCGCTCGCCGCGGACGATCCCGCGGTCACCGCGCTGGACCGTGCCCTGTGCAAGGCGGCGGGCGTGCCGACGGTCGTGGCGGCGGTCGAGCAGGCGTACCGGCATCGCGCCGCGGCGGCCACCGGCTGGCCCCTGCTGCGGCTCTGGCGGCGGCTGCGGGCCGATCCGCTGCGCCGGCTGCATCTGCCCGACCGGCGGGCCGGCGGTGACCCGGCGGAGAGCCTGGTGGCCGCGACCTCGGTACCCGAGCCCAACGCGGCCGACAAGTCGGCGTTGGCGTTGGCGCTGCGGACGGTGGCCGAGCGGGCCGGGGCCGGGCTGCCCAACGCCTGGCCGGACGCGATGGCCGCGGCGGCCCGGTCCCGCCTCGGCGACCTGCCGGACGCCCTGGACGGCGCGCTGGCCAGCGCCGATCTCGGCGTCGACCGTCCCCGTCTCTGGTGGCGACTGGTCGGCGGGGTGCAGTGGCTGGTGACGCTCGCCGCGGCGGCCGGGCTGGGCTGGCTGGTCCTCGGTTACGCGATGCGGGCACTCGGGTTGCCGGAGTTGCGGCACCCGATGGTCGGTGAAGTACCGGTGCCGACCCTGCTGCTGCTCGGTGGACTGCTGACCGGGGCGCTCGTCGCGGCACTGACCCGGCCGCTGGTGAGGTGGGCGGCGCGGCAGGCTCGACAGCGGGCGGAGGCGCGGCTGACCCGGGCCGTCGCCGGTGTCGGCGAACAGCAGGTGCTGGCCCCGGTGCGGGCGGTGATCGCCGCGCACGCCGACGCACGCACCGTCCTCGAAGTGGCCCGGCACCGCTGACCGGCCACCGAACGTTCCTGGACCCCGCGCGATCGGCGTAGGGTCGAGTCATGGCCACGCCACAGACCCCTTACGAAGCGGTGCTGCACGCCGCACGCGACGTGACCAAGCTCGACTCGGCCCTCGACGCGGAGATGCTCGGTGCGGCCCTGCTCGGCAGCGTGTACGAGGTCGCCGAGACGGACCGGGAGGCGGCGGTGCGCGACTTCGTGGGCGAGTTCCTCGCCGCCACCTCGCGACGACGGGCGGTCGCGGCGACGACGGTCCGGGCCGTCTTCGCGGCCCTGGTGCCGGACGCGGCGGGCGCCGACCGGGTGCGGCCCGGTGCGACCGCGCCGGCCTGGTCCGGGCAGCTCGGCAAGGTGCACGTCACCGGCACCTGGGCGTACGGCGACGTGTACGGCGACCAGACCTCCTACCTGGCCACGTTCGCCTACGACGATGCCACCGGAGGGCCGGAACACGCCCTGGTCGCCCTGATCGACCACAACATCGGCATCACCAAGGACGTCTTCGTCGGCGGTCCGGCCGGCCGGATCCTGGAGCAGGTCAGGCAACTGTGCGACGAGGACGAGCTGACCTGGTTCCGGGAGGAGAGCCCGACCCGGATGCGCGACCAGGTGAGCCGGCATCTCGCCGTGACCGATCATCTGGGCCAACTGCCCGGTGCCGCCTCACTCGCCACCGACCGGGCACTGGTCGGGGCCCGGCTGGCGGTGCTGCCGGCCGCGACCGCACCACCGCCCCGGCAGGCCGACGACCCGTTGCCCGACGCCGAGCGAGCCGCGGAGATCCGTCGTTTTCTGGGCTCACCGGACGCCGCCCGGGCCGGACTGGATGCGGTCGACGACGCCGAACTGGCCTCGCTGCACTTCTGTCTGGGCCTGCTGCTCGACCACGCCGCCACCTTCCCCGACGCCGACCCGCTGCGGTGGAGCCCGACGGTCGCCGGTCTCTTCCTGCTCGACTGGGTGCACCGCCGCGCCGTACTCGACATGGACGACGCGGCGATGCTGCCCCGGGTACTGCGCGCCTGGGCCGGGTACGCGGCCCACCGGCGCGGGCTGCCCGAGTCGGCGGCTGTCGCCACGGACGCGGCGATCGAGGAGATGGTGCCGGAGTTCGTCCGGCTCTACGCGACCGGCGAGCGGCGCAGCCCGGCCACCGCCGCGGTGGCCCAGTTGATGGCCGACGGCATCGACCCGGACGATCCGGCGGCACTGGACGCCTGGATCGAGGCCAACCGGCACCGTCTCGCCGACGACGGCTGACCCGCACCTACGCGGTCACCGGACCGCCGGACGCACGGCACCGCCGGGCGGTCCGCCGGGCCGGCACCGCGCCCGCAGTCGGGACCGGACGCTGCCGTTGCGCTCGGGTGTGCCGAGCACAGCCGGTTCGGTCACGATGCTGGTCGGTGGGGGCTCCGGCGCGGACCCACCGCCACGCGGACCCCCGGCACGGTCGGCGCGGCGGATGCGGAAGGACCGCTGGACGCACTCGGGTCGGTCGTCGGCCCCGGGTCACTCGACGTGGTCGGTTCGGCGGACGCGGTAGGACCGTCCGACGGGCCCGGATCGGCGGACGCGGAGGGATCGGTCGACGGGCCCGGGCTCGCGGGAGACGGGTCGCTGGACGCGGTCGGTTCGACCGGGCCGCTCGGATCGACCGAGGCGGTTGGATCGGCCGAGGCGGTCGGCGTGGGCGAGCCGCTGGTCGGGGCCGGCGCGGGTGTCCGGGTCGGGACGGGCGCCGGGCGAGGGGCCGGTGTGCTGGTGGGTGTCCGGGGGGCGGGCGCGGTCGCCGGCGCGCCGGGGCGACGGGCCGGCGTGTGCTCGACCGGTGGACCGACGATCGTCGGTCGGGGCGTCGGCAGCACGGGGATGACCGGCGGCGCCGCCGGTTCGACCGAGGGCACCGCGGTCACGATGGCGGTCGGCGAGCCACTGGGTGGCGGTGGGACCACCACCGGTCCGACGGAGGGTGTCGGGATGAACGGCGTGCTGCCGTCCGGCAGCGCCGTACTGCCGACCGTCGCGGAGCCGGTGCTGATCGCGGCGAGAACCGGCATCGAGGCGGTGCCCGCGAGCAGCGCCACCGTCAGCAGGTAGCCCCGGGTCGGCCCGGCGGTACGCACGGCCCGGTGCGCACCCACCACGCGCCGGTAGCCGGGCGCCCGATGCCGGCCGAGGACCGGCGCGCCGGGGCCTTCACCTGGTTCGGACACCACGCACCCCCTCGTCGTCACCCCTGGTCGAGGCCGCCGCCCGGGCGCCCTCGCGGGCCTCTCGGAAGCGGGAGCCGACCCGCGCGATCAGCCTGGGGCAGTGACTCTGCGTCAGCCAAGACCACACCGCGTGTCGACACGCGTATCTGGCCGAATGGTGACGAACCACCACCGGAACGGCCGGGAGTCGCTCGGCCCGACACTGCGGCACTTCGGGTAACGAAGCGGGCCGGTCACCGGATGCGGGGCGGGCGGGGTGTGGGACGCCTCACCTCTGATGCGAAACTGGAGCCACGGCGGCAGCGCAGCCGCGACCTCCGCGCACCCACGCGGTAGGCGCGACTGGGCACCGGCGCTCCCGAACCGGGTTCGGCCAGAATCCGGCTCATGCCGCGCGGCAACCCCTACCGGGGTCAGGCGCGGCCGCCAGGAACCATCCCGGCACCAGCCGGGACGGGCGCACGAGTCGCGCGGCCGGGTGACCCCCCGGTGCCGACGCAGACACGACAGGGAGAGACGGATGGCAAAGGGCGACCCCGGGGCTCCGGCCCGCGGCCGGCGAGCCGCACCCCGATCCAGGAAGGCCACGACCGGCGATCCGGAGCTGGTGCAGTTGCTCACGCCCTCGGGCGAGCGGATCGAGAGCGTGACCGGCCCGGACGGCACCGAGTACCGCGTCGACTTCACCGACGAGGAGTACCGCGGCCTCTACCGCGACCTGGTGCTCGTCCGCAAGCTGGACGCCGAGGCGACGGCCCTGCAACGACAGGGCGAGCTGGGCATCTGGGCGAGCCTGCTGGGCCAGGAGGCGGCGCAGGTCGGTTCCGGCCGGGCGCTGCGTACGCAGGACATGGCCTTCCCGACCTACCGAGAGCACGGCGTGCTCTACTGCCGTGGCATCGACCCGATCATGCCGCTGGGCCTGTTCCGTGGGGTCGACCAGGGTGGCTGGGACCCGAACGAGTTCAAGTTCAACATGTACACCATCGTGATCGGCGCGCAGACCCTGCACGCCACCGGCTACGCCATGGGCGTCGCGATGGACGGCCGGACCGGCACCGACGACGGTGAGGCGGTGATCGCCTACTTCGGCGACGGCGCCACCAGCCAGGGCGATGTCAACGAGGCGTTCGTCTGGGCCGGCGTGTTCAACTCACCGCTGGTGTTCTTCTGCCAGAACAACCAGTACGCCATCTCCGAGCCGCTGGAGCGGCAGACCCGCATCCCCCTGTACCGGCGGGCCGCCGGCTTCGGGTTCCCCGGCATCCGGGTCGACGGCAACGACGTGCTGGCCACGTACGCGGTGACCCGGCACGCGCTGGACAACGCCCGGCACGGGCAGGGCCCGAGCCTGATCGAGGCGTACACCTACCGGATGGGCGCGCACACCACCTCCGACGACCCGACCCGCTACCGGATCGCCAGCGAGGTCGAGGCGTGGCAGGCCAAGGACCCGATCGCCCGGATGAAGGCGTTCCTGGAGCGGGAGAAGATCGCCGACGCCGGCTTCTTCGGCGAGGTCGACGAGCAGGCTCGCCGCGAGGCGGTGGACCTGCGTGAGCGGGTGCTCGCCATGCCGAACCCGGAGCCGGGCACCATCTTCGACCACGTCTACCCCAACGGGTCGCCGCTGCTCGACCAGCAGCGGGAGCAGTTCAGCCGGTACCTGGAGTCGTTCGAGGGGAGCGTGCACTGATGGCCACGGAGACGCTCACCCTCGGCAAGGCCCTCAACGCCGGCCTGCGCAGGGCGCTCGAGAACGACCCGAAGGTCGTCATCATGGGCGAGGACGTCGGCAAGCTCGGCGGCGTCTTCCGGATCACCGACGGGTTGCAGAAGGACTTCGGTGACCAGCGGGTGATCGACACCCCGCTGGCCGAGTCCGGCATCATCGGCACCGCGGTCGGCCTGGCCATCCGGGGCTACCGTCCGGTCTGCGAGATCCAGTTCGACGGCTTCGTCTACCCCGCGTACGACCAGATCGTGTCGCAGGTGGCGAAGATGCACTACCGCTCGCGGGGCAAGCTCAACATCCCGATGGTGATCCGGATCCCGTTCGGCGGCGGCATCGGCGCGGTGGAGCACCACTCCGAGTCGCCCGAGGCGTACTTCGCGCACACCGCCGGGCTGAAGGTGGTCTCCTGCGCCAACCCGCAGGACGCGTACGTGATGATCCAGCAGGCCATCGCCTCGGACGACCCGATCGTCTTCCTGGAGCCGAAGCGGCGTTACTGGGAGAAGGGGCCGGTCGACCTGGACGCCCCGCTGTCCGAGGCGTACCCGCTGCACGCGTCCCGGGTCGCGCGGGCCGGCACCGACGCCACCCTGCTCGCGTACGGCCCGATGGTGCGTACCTGCCTCGACGCGGCGACCGCCGCTGCCGAGGACGGACGGAACCTGGAGGTCATCGACCTGCGCACGCTCTCCCCGCTGGATCTCGGCGTGGTGTACGAGTCGGTGCGCCGTACCGGCCGCGCGGTGGTGGTGCACGAGGCCCCGTCCAACCTGGGCATGGGTGCGGAGGTCGCGGCCCGGATCACCGAGGAGTGCTTCTACTCGCTGGAGTCGCCGGTGCTGCGGGTGGCCGGCTTCGACACCCCCTACCCGGCGGCCCGGGTGGAGGAGGAGTACCTTCCCGACCTCGACCGGGTGCTCGACGCCGTCGACCGCACCTTCGGCTGGTGAGCGGCATGTCGCGGATCAAGGAATTCAACCTGCCCGACCTGGGCGAGGGTCTGACCGAGGGCGAGATCCTCGCCTGGCTGGTCAAGGTGGGCGACACGATCGAGCTGAACCAGCCGATCGTCGAGGTGGAGACGGCGAAGGCGGCCGTGGAGATCCCGGCGAAGTGGGCCGGCCAGGTTCAGGCGATCTTCCACCCGGAGGGCTCGACCGTCGAGGTCGGCACCCCGATCATCGCGATCGACACCGAACCGGGCGCCGGCCCGGCGGAACAGTCCACCACCGGTGCGTCCACCAGTGACCTGCCCACCCCGTCGGCGGCGTCGTTGGCCGCCGTCGAGGTCGCGCCGACCGAGGGTGCGGTCGAGCCGGGCCTGATCGGTGGTCCCGCCCCGGGTGGCCGTACCGCCGTCCTCGTCGGGTACGGCCCGCGCACCACGGCGGCCAAGCGTCGCCCCCGGAAGGGCGCTGCTCCGGCCGCCTCCGCTCCGGCGGCGGCACCGGTGCAGCACAGCCCGGCGCCGGTCGTCCCGGCACCGGTGCGGTCTCCGTCCCCGGCGGTCAACGGCAACGGCCGGAGCAGCGGACCGGTGCTGGCCAAGCCGCCGGTGCGCAAGCTCGCCAAGGACCTCGGGGTCGATCTGAGCGCGCTCACCGGGTCCGGCCCGTCGGGCTCGATCACCCGGGAGGACGTACAGCGGGCGGCGGCCCCGGCGGCGGCCGAGCCGCTGACGGTCACCAGCCCGGTCAGCTCGGCCGCGAGCTTCGGCGCGGATCGTGAGCAGCGCATCCCGGTCAAGGGGGTACGTCGCCTCACCGCCGAGAACATGTCCCGCTCGGCCTTCACCGCCCCGCACGTCACCGAGTTCCTGACGGTGGACGTGACCCGCGCCATGAAGGCGCTGGACCGGCTGCGCGGGCGGCGGGAGTGGCGTGACGTACGGGTCTCGCCGCTGCTGCTGGTCGCCAAGGCGGTGCTGTTGGCGGTCCGGCGGCACCCGATGGTCAACTCCAGTTGGGCCGGCGACGAGATCGTCGTCAAGGAGTACGTGAACCTCGGCATCGCGGCGGCCACCGAACGCGGCCTGATCGTGCCGAACATCAAGGACGCCGGCCGGTTGACTCTGCGTGAGCTGGCCGACGCCATGACCGACCTGGTGCAGACCGCCAAGGCCGGGAGGACCTCGCCGGCCGACATGTCCGGCGGCACCCTGACCATCACCAACGTCGGGGTGTTCGGGGTGGACACCGGAACGCCGATCCTGCCCCCGGGTGAGTCGGCGATCCTGGCGTTCGGTGCGGTACGCGAGCAGCCCTGGGTCCACAAGGGCAAGGTCAAGCCGCGCCTGGTCACCACGCTCGGCCTCTCCTTCGACCACCGGATCATCGACGGTGAGCTGGGGTCGAAGTTCCTCCGTGACGTGGGCGACTTCCTCGCCGATCCGGAGGCGACGCTGCTCGCCTGGACCTGACGCGTCAGGACGGCTACGGCCGGTGCGCCACGGGTTACCGCCCGGCGCACCGGCCGTTGCCGTTTGACGAAGAAAAGGTTGCTGCTGAGGGTGGCTTACCTAAGATTCGTAGGCTGGTGGCTCAGCTCACCTAATAATCGCTGGAGAATCCGATCCCGCTGCGCTTCAATGGAGGAGACGACGGGACGACAACCGAATAGCCAGGAGGAGAGACACCATGAGCATGATCGAGCGAATCCGCAACCGCCGCGACGCCAACCGCCGCGCCCGTGCCATCGAGCGGGCCCTGCGCTCCGCCAACTCGCCCGCGGTCCGCGACGAGATCCTCGCCATCGCCCAGCGTCACATGCACTGACGCCACACGACGTTATCCGCCTCCTCCAGATCGACGACCCGCCCGGGCACACCGGGCGGGTCGTCGGCGTTACGACCGGCCGCTGACACCGGGATACCGCCCCGAAGCAGCGCCCGGTACGGTGGGGCTCGGTCGTCGTCCGCGCTCGGGGCAGGCCGAGGCGATAGAAGCACCTCGACACCGCCCGGCGACGGACAGTGACGATCGAAGCTCCCCGGAAGCCCACCAGCGGCTACCGGGATACGGTGCGGGGAGCCGGCATCGCCGGTACGCCGGCACCGCCGGCTGCCCTGCCGAGACCATCGGCGACGGCGGCCGACATGTGATGGAGGAGGCGCACGCATGACGTCCGAGGGCCCGCACCGCCCCGGCCAGGAGCCGGACGAGGCGCCGCCGGGCGGCGGCGGACCGGCGCCGTACGGCGACCGTCCGACTCAGCAGGACAACGGGTACGGCGCGACCGCCCCCGACCTCGGTTGGGCTCCGCCACCACCCGCCCGCCCGGACACGTCCGCACCAGCCTGGGCGAACCAGCAGGGCAACGCCTGGGGCAGCGCCCAGGCGACGCGTCAGGCGGAGGCCGGGCCCGGCAACTGGGACCAACCCGCCGGCAACCAGCAGCCCTGGGCGCCCCAGGGGGACCAGCCGCAGCAGCCGACCCCGGGTTGGGCGCCGGCCGGTCCGCCCACATCGGAGGGGCCCGCCTGGGCGAACGGCGGCCAGGCCGGACCCGCCTGGGCCACCGATCCCGCCACTGCGGACACCGCGCAGCCGGCAGAGTGGACGCCGAACCAGCCGGCGGCCAGCCAGCCCGACCGCGCCAACGGTCAACCACCGGCCGGCCAGCCGGACTGGACCACCAGCCAGCCGGACTGGGCCAACGGTCAGGCCGCCGCAGCCCAGGCCAACCCGGCAGCGCCCAGCGGCTGGGCCGGCGGTCAGCAGCCCGACTGGGCCGGCGTGCCCCGAACCGACGATCAGACCCCCGGCTGGGCCTCGACCGCCGGTCAGCCCGAGCCCCACCAACCGGCCTGGGCGCAGAACGACCAGCCGACGCCGACCCGCGAGCCGGCGGCCCGGGCCAGCGCTCAGGTGCCGGTCGCCGACGCGGGTCAGCAACAGCGGCCCACCGACGGGTCGTCCCACGCCGAGGCGTGGCCCGCCGAGCAACCGGAGCAGTCCGGCTGGGCAGCCGGCCAGCGGCGGGAACCCGCCGGCGGTTGGGCGAGCGACCAGCCGGCGGAGGGCTGGCACGCGGGCGGTGACCGGCCGGCGCAACCCGACTGGGCCACCCCCGCCCAGGAGGAGCCGGCCGGTTGGGCCGGCGGTAACCCCGCTGCCGGGCCGCCGCCGTCCTGGAGCCCGTCCGCCGAGCCGCTGCCGTCCCGGACCGCCGCCGACCGGAACGCCATGCCGGACATCCAGCCATGGGCACCCGGAGAGGCGTGGGGTCAGCCGGCCGCGGAGCCCGCCGCGCCCCGAACCAACGCCGAGCCCGATCCGGGCCGATCCGACGATCCGGTCTACCAGCCGGCACCCGCACCGGGCATCTCCCCGGCCAACATGGTGCCGTTGCCGCCGCAGGAGCAGCGAGTGCCGGGTGCCAGCCTGGCCGCCACGCCGCCCGCGGACTTCGCCCAGCCCCCGCCGTTCACCGACGACCCGGCCGGGTCGGCCGGTGGCCCGGCCTGGGGCCAACCCGAGCCCCGACACGACGAGTCGCAGTCCCCGGCGATTCCGGCGCCCCGTACCTCTCCCGAGGCCGAGGGCCGGCCGGCGTCGCCGGCCGGCGGTGGTGTCGCGGCGAGCGCGTCCGTGCCACTGTCCAGTCGGGTCATGCCCCCGGCCGACCATCCGGCTCGCCCGGCCGGTTCGCCCGCACCCCAACCACGGGTGTACGGCCGGCCGGCCCGCACCGAGGAGCCGGCGCCGGAGCACGGCGAGCAGCCGCTGGTGCCCCGCTTCGACCAGGGTCCGGGTCGGTTCGACGGTGACCCGGGCGCGGCGCGCGGCGATCAGGGCCCGGAGCGGTACGAGCCGGCCCCGGAGCGGTTCGAGCCGGCCTCGGAGCCCCGCTTCGCCGACCGGGAGCCGCCGATGGGCGGGCCGAACGCCTTCGCCGGTCCGGCCGCTCCGGCGTCGCCGGCCGCCCCACCTCCCTTCCCCCCGGGGATGCCGTCCTTCGTCGACGCGCCGCCGGCCAACCGGCCGGTCAACGGCGTACGGCCGCACGCCGAGCCGGATCGCCCGGCCGACCCGTTCGGCGGCGCGCCGCGTGACCCGTTCGGCGCCCCGGGCAACGACCCGTTCGGCGGGCCGTCCGAGCGTCCAGGTGGCACCTACGGCGCTCCCTTCCGGTCCGAGCCGGGCGGCGAGCACAACCCGGCGTACCCCCCGCCGCCACAGTCCGCACCGCCGTGGAGCCCGGGTCCGGGCAGCGGATCGGGCGAGGCGGAGCAGGGCCGCTTCGACGCCTTCAAGCCGGTCGCCGAACCAGCTGCGGAAGCCCCGGCACCGAAGGTACGCAACGGACGGGTGCTCGCCGCGGTACTGGTCGCCGCCGTGCTCATCCTGGCCATTCCGCTCGGCCTGCTGATGCTGCTCGGCATGGTCGGCGGGTCGGACGACGCCAACGCCTTCGACCCGCCGATCGGCTCGTGCGTCAAGCGTTCCGGCAGCACCGCGGTGGCCGCCGACTGTGCCGAGCCGGAGGCATTCAGCGTGGTGTCCAAGGTCGAGTCGAAGGACAAGTGCCCCGACCCGGCCATGCCGCACGTGGACCTGCGCGGCGCTACCGCCAACCCGGTGCTCTGCCTCAAGGAGGCAACCGGCGGCTGAGCCGGCGCAACGACGGCGGGGTCACGGTTGATCCGTGACCCCGCCGCCGCTGTTTCGGGGCTCGCCCTGCCCGCCGGCCAAGCTCCCAGTTCGCGGCACGTCGCGCCTTCCGGCCAGCGTGAGGGCCCGCGTTGCCGCAATCCATTTCCGTCGCCGCGCCGGCCTTTCCCTTCGCGCTGGTGGGCGTCCACCGGTGGGGCACGATGGGGTCGTGAGTGCACGCGTGCGGGCTCCCGAACTGCGGGGTCGGGCCTGGCTGAACACCGGCGGGCGGCGGCTGACGCTCGCCGACCTCCGAGGCAGGATCGTCATAGCGGATTCTTTGACGTCATTGACGGTCTAACGACCTCCTTCCTACGCTCGCCGCATGACCCACCCAGCCGATCAACTAGACCCTCCGAGGTGCTGTGCCCTCTACCTGCGCCGCTCGCATCGCAACGCCGAGGGCGATGCCCGCAACGGTCGGTCGCTGGCCGAGCAAGAGACCGAGCTGCGCGACCTGGCCGCTCGACTCGGCCTCATCGTCGTGTATGTCTTCATCGAGCGTGAGGGGACCGGGGCGTCCCGGTTCTCGCTGAAGGCCCGCCCCGAGTGGAAAAAGGCCCTGGAATGGCTCCGTGTCGGTGACCTCTTCCGCACCCTCCTAACTTGGTCACTGGACCGGGCAGACCGCCGCGGCGCGGTCGAGATCGGCAAACTGCTGGATGAGCACGCCGACGGTTCTCGACGGATCGTCGGCGCGGACGGTACCGACACGGGGGATCCACGCCGCCGGTTGGAACTGATCATCCGCGCCGAGATCGCCCGCGAGGAGGTCGAGAACCTGTCGCGTCGGGTCAGTCGGACGAAGCGCTTCCGGCGGGCTGAGGGCCGCTGGCTCGGCGGGCCGCCTCCGTTCGGTCTGCGCATCGCTGACGGCCAGCTCGCCCGCGACCCCGATTCCTACCCGGTCGCTCGGCGCATCGCTGACGAGTTGCTCGCCGGACGGACGATCTGGCAGACCGTAAAGGGTCTCAACGACAGCGGCATACCCTCGCCGCGCGGAAAGTCCTGGGGGGTCGGCACCGTATCCAATATGGTCCGCTCGCCCGGCTGGGCGGGTCTTCAGAGCATCCGCGAGCGCACGACCTCGGGCCGATGGGCGACGGTCGCCGAGCCGTTCCGCGATGAACGCGGCCAGACCGTCAGCGTCGGCGAAGGCGTCATCACCCCGGGCGAGCGTGCCCGCATCCTGGGCGCCCTCGACGGTCGCTCGGCGACCCTCGCCGAGGGCGGACGGTTCCTCCGGCGTGGCGACCGGCGCTCGGCTGCGCTGCTGACCGACGTCCTGCGCTGCTCCGAGTGCGACGGTCGGACAGCGCAGAGCGGGGCCGCCGGTAGAAAGGTCTACCGCTGCGGCCGGTACGGCAACGGCCGAGACTGTGCCGGGTTCACCGCTCCAACCGTCGAGACCGACGACGCCGTGTCGCTCGCGTTCCTTTACCGCCTCGCCGCCCTGGAGCCTGGCGACCCGTTGCTAGAGGCCGTCGCCGATGCATGGGTCGCCCGAGTCGCCCCCGACGACATCGCCGCCCGTGATGCCGCTCAGGACGCCCTAGACGCCGCCCGCGCCAACCTCGCCCGCGTACGCCGCCTTACCGCCTCGGGGGCGTTCACTGAGGAAGACGCCGCCGAGGTCATGCCCGAGCTACGCGCGAAGGTCAAAGCCGCTGAGGACGCCTTAGCCCGCATCCCGATCCCCGAGGCCGATATTTCGCCCCTCCTCGACCTCGCGCAGAGCGTGCCCGCGTTCTTCGATCTGCCCGAGCACGAACGCCGGGGCCTCCTCGGCCTCGCCGTCGCCAAGGTCACCGCGACCCGCGCCGGCACTCGCGGCGTGCGTTTCAAGCCCACCGAACGCCTGCTAATCACCTGGGCTGACGGTACGACCTCGCGGCCCGCCGCCTGAGCCCTCTCACCCGCACCAACAGCAAATAAGGCAGGCCCCGACCGAGCGATTCCGCCGCTGGTCGAGGCCCTAGACGGAAACGGAGCTTCCGCCATGGCCCACGACCCTACCCGCCGCCTGTACATCGCCGCCCCCGCGCTCGCCACTGCCGCTCTGTCGGCTGCTGTCGCTGCCCTGCTCGCCGCGGGGTTCCTGGTGACCACCGCGACCGAGGCCGCCCCGGTCGACGCTGACGAACTGCTCGCCGTGATGGCCGAGGACATGGACGCCGCCCGCGCCGCTGACGCCGTGGTGACCCTGCCCGGCGCCGAGGACTTCCCCGAGCCGGTCTACGCCGCCCTGTTCAGCGTTCCGGTCGTCACCCTCGCTGACGCACTGGCGGGTGCCGCATGAACGCCCGTCGCTTCGCTTCACTGGCCGGCACGGTCGCCGTGACCGTGATCGCCGCTGTCGCTTCGTACGACCACATGCGGGAGCTTGCCGAGCGCGCCGGGCAGCCGCCGCTACTGGCCGCACTGCGGCCGCTGTCGGTTGACGGCATGATCCTCGTTGCCATGCTGGCGCTCGGCGACGGTCGCCGGTCGCGTTGGTCGGCATGGCTGGCCTTCGTTCTCGGCGTGGCCGCGTCGCTGGCCGCGAACGTCATCGTTGCCGAGCCGAACGCAACCGCCCGCGTTGTCTCGGCGTGGCCCGCCGTGGCGCTGCTGCTGACGGTCGAGATCCTGACGCGGTCCGGCACAGCCCCACCCGCGCCTGTTGAGAAATTCTCTGCGGCCCTCGCAGCGCCGGCCCCGGCCCTGGGCACCCCCGCACTGTCTACGGCCACCGCGCGGCCCCCTGTCACCGTGCCGCCGCGCTCCCGCCCGCCGGCTGTCCCGCCGGACGTGCGCCTGCTGCCGGTTGTCGCCCGTGTCAGCACGCCGCCGGCCACCCCGGACACGCTAGCGGCACCAATCCGGACCGCTGACCGTGTGGCGGCACTGCTCGCCGCCGAGCCGAACGCGACGCCCGCCCAGGTCGCCGCACGGCTGGGCATGAGTGAGCGGACCGCCCGCCGGTACATGCCCGCCGACAAGATGCCGCCACGGCGCCGCCAGGCGAGCCGGGTGCCGGCCATGGCGACCGGCTGACCGGCAGGGAGAGCGCCCGTAACTGCCACGGGCGGGCGCACTCCCGGCGCGGGGACGACAGCCGTGCCGCCCAGGCGGACAGGGTGCCGCCAATGCACGCCCGGCCGCAGCTCGCGGCCACGATGGACACACCCGATCGGGCGATGGCCGGGCGGATGAGGCGTTTACACGCCCGCGCATCCCGGGCGGCGTGGCAGTCGCCCGGCGTGGTCAACGTGCCGCCAGCGCGACGACAAGGCCGGTCACCGCGACGAGGAGGCCGCTCAGGCTCGCGATGAAGCCCGGGGCGGTCCGCAGGTATTCGAGGATCAGGCCGTGCCGGTCGCGCGGCGCGCTGCTGGTCTGCTCTTCGGTCGTCACGCCCCGGGACGGTACGGAAGTCCGGGGTCTGTGTCCTACGCGCCGCAACCGCTGTAGCTCACGCTCGGCGACCCGGGCGGCACGTACCGCGATTCCTTCATGCCTGTCGATGCCAGTGCTGCTACAACCTGCAACAAGGGGATGCCCATTCGGCTGATAGCCGCAGGTAGCCGTTTTCGGTGCGCCATTTGCGCACTCGGGCCGCCCAGCGCTGTGCGGTTTGATCGTGTCGGCGAGGCAGTGCGCCCGCCCCTGCGTTGGGAACGGGCGCATTTGCCTGCGTCCGGTGAGTGTGCCCGCCTTGCGGTTAGCGCCGCAGGCTGAACAACTCGGCCAGCGCCCGCAACACGGCCGGCAGTTTGTCCGGCGGTACCCGGAACAGCGCCACCAGCGCCACAATAAGACGAGGCACCGCGTAGGTCGCCGCAACGGCTATCAGTGCCCAAGGCCCAACGTTGACGAATGGCTCTAGCGCAGACACGGCGAAGCGACCCCCTTGGGGCTCAACCTCGCGGCGGCCAAGGCGCACGAGTCAGGTTCGCCGATCCCGGTCAGGCGTTGAGTTCTGTCCTCAGGCTACCGCACCCTGCGACTAATCAACGACTCGCGCCCACGTCGGCGCTCCAAGCGGTACATGTCGAATGACGCCGATGTCGGGGAGCAACAGCAATCCACTCCGGCACCGTGAACAGATGGCTGGGGACGAGTAGGCCATATCTTCGGGCTGCCGCGGGAGCGGTACGGCTCGGGGTGGTCTGTTTACTGGCAAGATCGGCTTGCCGTCCTCACAGTCCCGCTCGTTGGTTGGGCCGCGACCGCTCGACGTCCATAGCCACATCCGACCGTCTTTCCCGGCGTACACGACTGCGATCGTCGTATGCGGCTTCGAGCATTCACAGACGATCTGATCGAGCTTCCGATACCGGTCTGGATGTGCCTTGATTGCGGCGGCCTGCTCTTCAAAGGCATCCATATCGACACCCTGCCACTCGCCACCCATGGTTTCCGCCTCCGGCAGTCAATCCGTCAGCGCGGCGGGCCATCGCGCTGCCTTGCCGACGGCGCGGCGACATCCACCGCCAGCCTTCAGCCGGTCTCTTCGTCGGCGAGCCGCCGGCCGCGCTGCTCCGCGTAGGCGCGCACGTCTGTCGCATCCCAGATCCGACCAACGGTCAGGGTGTCGATGGGCGCGGGGAAGTCGGGGCGATCGACCAAGATCGCGGCACGCTGGCGCGATACGCCGAGGTAGTCGGCGACCTCTGATAGCGCCATGACTCGCACGGGCGGACCCTCCGGCAACACGGGTAGGCAGGTTGCCACCGGAGGGGTTGACTACTTGTCAACTGTGCGTCAACGTGGCCGTATGCCCACGCATCGTGATTGCAAACCCTCGGCCTCTGGTCCCCGCCGTCAGCCCGCGAACGTCGTGCCCGCGTCCCGCTGGTCCGACCGGCTCAACCGTCCCCGTGTCCGGTGACGCGGGAGGACGGGACGCCTCGGGTCTCCCCCGGCGTGTACCTCCTGACCCGGGAAGCGTCCCCGCAATTCTCGCGGCCCATCATCGTGCGCGTGTTCCGCGAGGTGAGCGACCTGCACCCGCCGCACGGCTGGACGTGGGTCGACTGCTACCAGCTCGACCAGAACGGCGACGCGACGGACCGGCGGCGGCTGTTCGTGAGACCCGCGGGTCTGCGCCGGGTGCACAGCCAGCCGACCCCGTACGCGCAACGCACCCGCCCCTCCGCGAAGGCCGCCCGGTGAGCGAACACCTACCGTCCCGCCCCACCTGGCGCTGCTCGGCGTGCGGTACCCACTGGCCGTGCGGCCCGGCGAAGGTGCGGCTACTGGCTGAGTTCGACGCCCTGTTTCGGCACCGGGCGGGCGGGTTGTTTGGGAACCACCGTGGCCGAGCGGACGGTTGGCGTCAGGCTTCCGTGGACATGATCGGCACCTTCTCGCGGTGCCACCTGTTGGCGCTTTGCCATGATCGGCAGGTTCTTCGGGCGCCATGAGTGATTGGTAGGCCGGCTGCGGCGCCACCCAGGGGCAGGCTGCTGTCGTCGATGCTGACGGATTTTCGTACGCATTTCTGGATAAGTGCGACTTCCGAGTTCTGCAAATGGAAGGCAGCAAACGCATGCCGCATTGACGTTGGCAACTGAGAGTGCTTGGGTGATTTCGACTAGTCATCGTTACGACCACGCGTGCGCTTCCGTCAACAATGATCGGAGAATCGCATGAGGCGATCGACGGCAGCCGTGATGGCGGCCGCCCTAGGGCTTTCCACTATTGCAGTTGCAAGCCCGGCATGGGCGGATCCTCAAGGCTGCGTCCAGGGGGATATTTCCTTCTACCAGGATTCTGGCTACATGACTGCTGTCAACGACGCGTTTTGTCAGACGTCCGTGACCCGAACCTTCCGGGTCGAGATCAAGAGAGACGTGGCCCTCTCACCCGACCCGGTGGTATCGAGCTACGACGACTACTGGACGGGCACGTACTACTATGCTTCGACCAGCAGCTGCGACGGCGGACGAACCGCTTACTACTATGGTCGGTCGTTCTTCACGACCAACACGACCTACAATGACTCCTACCACTATCAGGTGGCCACCTGCTGACGCGAACGAGGGCCGACGATGGGTGATCCAATCACTGGGCACGGATTGACGCAGCGGTACGGGAAGCGGAATGTGTTTCGCGATCTCAATGTCGTGGTCCCGCGCGGCGTAACGGTGCTGTTGGGGCCGAATGGCGCCGGGAAGACGACTCTGCTGCACACCATCGTGGGTCTCAAGCGTCCGGAGGCAGGGAGTCTTCGCGTTCTTGGTCATGATGTGCTGCGTCGTGGCGGCCTTCGGGCCGTCGCGGCGCGGATCGGGTTTCTGCCGCAGGTCGTGTCGCACTATCCCGGCTACACCGTCCGGGAGTCTATCGCCTACGCAGCCTGGCTGAAGAACGTTCCGAGGCGAGACATCGGCGCGAAGGTGGATCGGGTTCTCGGGTTGATGAGCCTGTCCGGTCGAGCCGGGTCACGGATGGGGAGCCTGTCGGGCGGACTGTTGCGCCGGGCCGGTATCGCGCAAGCGCTGGTGCACGAGCCGGAGCTGGTCATTCTCGACGAGCCAGCGGCCGGTCTTGATCCCCAGCAGCGCATCGAGCTGCGCCGTGTCCTGCGGAAGGTCGCCGGCTCGGCCGCTGTGCTGGTCAGTACGCACGTGGTAGCCGATGCTCGGCATGTTGCGGACACCATCATCGTTCTCAATGAGGGTGCGGTGGTTTTCACCGGCACGGTCTGCGAGCTGGAAGGGCTCGCCAGGCCGGGGGTGGACGGGGACAGTGATCTGGAGCGCGGCTACCTCACCGCGCTGCGACAGCCGGTGGTGTGCGTTTGACCCCGCTCCGCATCGAGCTGCGCCGAGGGCCGGGCTTGTGGATCCTGCCTGTCTTGATAGCAGTCGGCGTGTTCATGTCCCGCGCCCAACTGGACAAGGACACGGACACGGTCTGGGCCTACGCCACCGGCGCGGTGACAAGCGCCCCGGTACTGATGGCCCCGCTGGCGGTGGGCACGGCCGCGTGGGCGGGAGGCCGATCACAGCGCCGCGGCGCACGCCACGCCTGGCTGCTGGCGGGACGCGACCCAGCGCAGGCGCCACTAGTCGAGGCAGGTGTACTGGTGGCCTGCGCCACCGTGGCCTACGCCCTGGTCGCAGCGGTGACGCTGCTGTCCACGGCGAATGCCGCAACGTGGGGTGGTCCTTTCTGGTGGTGGCTGGCCTCAGCCGGGATCGGGTTCGCCGCAACCGTAGCGATCGCCTACGGCGTGGGCGTGCTCCTGCCGGGGCCGTTCACCCCGTTCGCCGCCGCGCTGGTCACCTACCTGGCCACAACCTGGAACCTCGGGCAGTACGGCACCTGGTATGCGCTGTTCCCGTTCACCATCGAGCTGATCCCGCCGTTCAGCGCACCGCACACCCCAACCATGCGGGGACAACTGCTGTGGTTCACCGGCCTGGGGTTCCTGGCCCTGGCATTGGTCGCCGCCAAGGTGCGCTCCTCGACTCGGGTGGTGATCCCGGCGATCGGGGCGTCCCTGGCTCTGGCCCTCAGCGGCGCCGCGACAGTGATCGGCGAGAACGGCCGCTACGTCGATGTGAATCGCCACATCATCTGGTCCTGTTCGGGCAGCTCGCCAGAGGTGTGTATCCATCCCGCCTTCGCCACCAGCCTCACGCCGATCAGTCAGCGAGCACAGGCCATCAGCCAGCGTCTGGCCCCCACGCCGTTCGCCATCAGCCGGGTAGAGCAGCGACCCCGAGGCGTGGGCGGCCAGCCCACACCCGGCGCGATTGCGTACGCCCTCGACGCACCCGCCACCCATCACTACGACCGCGCGAGCCTCGACATCGCCATCGCCGCTCTCGGCGTCGACTCCTGCGGCCACGGGCCCCAACGTGACAGAACCGCTCACGCCATGGCTCAACTCCTCGTCGCCTGGGCCGTCGGCGACGAGAACCTGTTCACACCACGCGACCCCGGACACCGACAGGCCAAGGCCCGCTTCCTCAACCTGTCAATGACAGGCCAGCAGCAGTGGCTCACCGCCCACGCCAACGCAGTCCGCACCTGCTCCCTGACTCCGCAGTCGTTCACATGACCGGCCCCCGCCTACTACTGAAGTCCCGACGAGCAGTGCCGCTGTTGCTGGCCCTCATCGCCGTCGCAGTTGTCTCCCGCGGACTCGGGGGCCAGCACCTCCTCATCGGCGCCACCGAGCCGGTCCCGCTGCCGTGGGCCGCGGTCCTGCCCGCACTCACCGCCTACCTCACCACAGCGGTGGCCTGGTCAGCCTTGCCCCTGGAGGAGCACCTCGCCGTTCACCGCGTGGACCTCCACGACCTGCTCTACCTCACCGTGGCCGTCCTGGTCGGCGCCGGACTGGTCGCATGGGCAGCCCAACCGCTCATCGGCACCATCACCGAGCCCGGCGCAATACGCAATTACCTCGGCCTGCTCGGCTACTCCCTCCTCGGAGCCGCCGCCTTCCGCCTCAGCATGGGCTGGACGATTCCCACCACGCTGTTCACCACCGGTCTGGTCGTCGCCGGCACCGGCGCTGACCTTCCGCCGCTCGACTGGCCAGCCCGCCACGACAACGAGCCGACATCCTGGGCGGTCAGCATCACGATCCTAATCGCCGGCATTGCAGCGTTCGCCAGCCCGACGCGCCGGCGCGCCCACGCGCTACGCGCGGCACGCACCGAAGCCGACTAGCGCCCGCCACGGCGGTTCGCCAGCGTGCACTCCGGGCGTCGCCACCCGCCTGGTGACACTGCACCTCGACACGCAGGAATGGCTGTTATGCCTTGCTTGCTCGACTTGTCGATTTCTGTGGGCTTAGCTTGATCCTGGTCATATCGGGAGGCCAGATTGCCCACGCGTGTCGAGATTTTCGAGCGCATTCGCGCTGATCGGCGGGCCGATCCATCGGTGTCGCAGCGGGAGTTGGCGCGCCGGCACCACGTGTCGCGGCGCACCGTCCGTGCAGCGCTCGCGTCGGCTGTTCCGCCGCCGCGTAAGCGGCCGGTTCGGGGGCGGCCGTTGGCGTTGACGCCGGTGCTCGCCGTGGTGGACGAGATGCTGCGCTCGGACGTTGTGGGGCCACGCAAGCAGCGGCACACGATCGAGCGGATCTGCCAGCGTCTGGCCGTCGAGCACGATTTCACCGACGCGTCGTACTCGACGGTGCGCAACTACGTGGCCCGCCGACGGCCGCAGATCCTCGCCGAGGCACGCGAGGGACGTGGGCACCTCGATGGGATGGTGCCGCAGATCCACCCGCCGGGCGAGGAGGCGGAGGTTGACTTCGCCGAGGCGTTCGCGGTCGTCGGTGGCACGCAGATGAAGTGCTACCTGTTCACGCTGCGGATGTCGCACTCCGGCAAGGCGGTACACCGGGTGTTCGCCTCCCAGGGCCAGGAGGCGTTCATGGAAGGCCACGTCGAGGCGTTCCGGGTCCTCGGCGGGGTGCCGACCCGGCACATCCGCTACGACAACCTCAAACCTGCGGTGCGGCAGGTGCTGTTCGGCCGAGGCCGCATCGAGTCGCAGCGGTGGGTGGCGTTCCGCTCCCACTACGGCTTCCACGCCTTCTACTGCCTGCCCGGCAAGGACGGCGCCCACGAGAAGGGCGGAGTAGAGCACGAGGGCGGCCGGTTCCGCCGCAACCACCTCGTCCCGCCCCCGCAGGTCGCGTCCCTGGCCGAGCTCAACGACCGCCTCGCTGCCATCGACGCCGCCGAGGACGCCCGGCACGTCCACGGCGCGCCGGCCAGCATCGGCTTCAACTTCGCAGCCGAGGCACCGCTGCTGCACCCGTTGCCGGCCGACGACTTCGAGCTCGGCACCACGCTCACGCCGCTGGTGCGCCGCAACGCCCGCATCGTGGTCCGGCAGTGCTACTACTCGGTCCCCGCCAGGTTCATCGACCGCAAGGTCCGGGTCAGCCTGCGCGCCAACGAGGTCCTCGTCTTCGACGGCCGGCAGGTCGTTGCCCGCCACCCACGCCTATCGCGCCGCTACGACTACCGCGACGACCTGGACCACTACCTGGAGATCCTTCTGGTCAAGCCCGGCGCCCTGGCCGGGTCGACCGCGTTGGCGCAGGCCCGCGCCGAGGGGTCGTTCACGTCAGTGCACGACGCGTTCTGGGCCGCCGCCCGCACCGCGCACGGCGAAGCCGAAGGCACCCGGGCGCTGATCGAGGTCCTGCTGCTGCACCGGCAGCTGCCGCACGCGGCGCTGGTTGCCGGGATCACCGCCACCGTCAACGCCGGCTCCTGCAGCCCCGAGCTGGTCGCGATCGAGGCCCGCAAGGCCGCCGACGCCGGCATCGTCACAGACTCACCAGCAGCCACGGCACCTGTTGACCACGTCGCCGAGGACGGACTCGAACTGGCCGAGCCCGTCGACGAGCCGCCTCCCGGCAGCGCCCGGGTGATCTCTCTGCACGCGCGGCGGCTGCCCTCAGGCAGCGAGCACAAACCACCGCCGATGAGCATCTACGACCAGCTGCTGTCACATCGATCGAAAGGCACAACCGCGTGAGCGCGATCGCTTCCACCGGCAGGGTGTCCCGCACCCCCCGACCCCGCCAGTCCGCACCCGGCATCGACCCGCTCGACGCCGCCATCGACACCGCCTGCACCGAGTTGCGACTGCCCAGCATCCGCGACCGCTACACCGATATCGCCGAACAAGCCCTACGCGACCGCGCCAACTACAAAGGCTTCCTGCTCGACCTGCTCCGCGCCGAGATCGCCGACCGCGACGAGCGACGCAAACAACGCCTCGTCCGCGACGCCGCGTTCCACCGACCCAAACGGCTGGAAGACTTCGACTACGACAAGAACCCCCAGGTCGACGCCGTCTACGTCAACAACCTCGCCAACCCCACCTGGGTCAAAGCCGGCGCCCCACTGGTCTTGGTCGGCAACTCCGGCACCGGTAAGAGCCACCTACTCATCGGCATCGGCACCGCCATCGCCGAACACGGCCTGCGAGTCCGCTACACCACCACCGCGAACCTCGTCAACGAACTTGCCGAAGCCCACAACGAGAAACGCCTATCAAAGACCCTCCACCGCTACGCCCGCTACGACCTGCTCTGTCTCGACGAATTCGGATACCTCAACCTCGACCGCACCGGCGCGAAACTGCTGTTCCAAATCTTCACCGAACGAGAGGAACGCAAAGCCATCGCCGTCGCCTCCAACGCGCCCTTCTCCGAATGGGACAAAACCTTCACCGAGGAACGCCTCTGCGCCGCCATCGTCGACCGACTCACCTTCAACGGCTACCTCATCGAAACCGGCAACGACTCCTACCGCCTGCAAAGCACCCTCGAACGCAACCGCAGCTAACAGCCCTCGGCACACGAACAGCCGCGCCGGGACGAACCGTCCCGGCGCCGCCGCGTCCCACCCTCACATACAGAGCCGGGCTCCCCAGACGCTGCATCGGGAGCAGCGCCTGGAAGAGCCCGGTCTGCCCCGATACTAGACCAGCCCCTAGCCCAAGTCAGCGCAGCGACCCACGCGCGAATGCCTTGTCACGCCCTGGTGCCCGATGAAGATGCCAATCATGGAAGCCCCCGACCTGGTGCCCAAAGAAGCTAACGATCAGCGACTGCCGATCAATCCGCCGACAAGTGGCACCCAAAGAACCTGCCTGAGTGGTGCCGATTCAACCTGCCGGAATCAAAAGCGGCGGAGAATCTGTGATCCTTGTACGGAATCTATCACAGATGGAAATTCGTGCGCTTGAGCGCTTCCCGGAGATTCAGGCTCACCCAGAGCACGCCTTTAGTAGCCTTGCCACCGCCGTTGAGTCAATGGACGAGGTTCGGGCAAAGAACGATTCGGTCCATTTGCAGAGGGCAGCCGAAGAGATCTAGAGACGGGACAGCCCAGATCGAAGCCCCTTACGCGGACAACGTTCAGGTGAGGGGCTTTCGTACGCTTACACGCCTTTGCCCGGCTATCCAGTCTCCGACGGTGCTGGTGACCGCGCCGGTTTGGCGAGCAGGCCAACTAGGTCGTCGGCCAGTTCGACGAATTCGCGTGCGTGCCGGGGAAGTAGGTCGCCTGGCCGCTCCGTTCCAAGGTCTCGAAGTGCACGTAGCTCACGGAGCACCGCAGCGGCTCCCGGATGTGTTGCACTGAGCGGCCTTTCCGGCCGCCGGTCGAGCCGCATAGTCTCCATCTCGCGTTCAGCCCATTCATCTAGCGCCCACACGACCCCTACCCAACCTAGACGAATCGCTTCGGCCGTATTGATGTCCACCCAGGCACGAGCCGCGTTGAGCATGGCGGGAACGCCTTCCGGTTCATCGCCTATGGCACGGAGTTGACTCGCCGCTTCGACGGATGCCCTTACCTCCCCGGCAACCCTGTCCCACTCGGCCTCGAACGGCCCAACTGTGAGCCGTCGCAAGTTGTCACCGAGTAGCTGCGCGACCCGCCGCCGGTACGCCAGCAGCACCACAAGCACAACCGACGGCCACGCGAGCGCCTGCACAAGCGCGACGGTGAATTGGCGCCAGTTCACGGCCCTCCTAGCCGACCGGGCGACTGTACCGCCGGGGAGTTCGTCGTTAGGTGACGGGGGCTCCCGTCGGACATAGGAGCCCCCGTCACGGGTAGAGGAACCGCCTGGGTCCTCAACCTAACCTCATTGCCAGTGGCCGGCTATGAGCAGGATCAAGTACACGATTTTCAACGTAGTCGCGATGACCTGTCCGAACTCGTTGACTCTCGGAAGCACCTGACGCTGATCTGCCCTTTCCCGCCGCCGCAGTGAAGGTTTGCGCATGGAGCGCATTTCGGATTCCTCTCGGCCGCCGCCTCCCATCAAGGGGATTTGACGAACCCGGACCGGCGCTAGCTTCCGGTCCGCCGCCTGGGGCTACGGCGGGAGGTGGTTCCTACCCCGCACAGCAGTCTATCGATGGTGCGCAAGGTGGATGGAGCTGCAACGGCCCTACCGCGATTCTTCCGTCGCGATCTCGGCGAGCCGCTGCGCCTGAGGGTCGACGAACTCGCCCAGGGCGAGCGAGACCCGCTCGGTCTCGAAAACCTTCCGCCCCGGCATCGCGGCCCGCCGGATGGTCACGGACGCGCCCGCGGAAACCAGCAGCGCCCGGCGCCCGCCTCGCGATGTCGTAGCCCAGGGCTACCTTGTCGCCTATGCCCGGTAGCGGTCAGATCCCCGCGCCTCTTTGCCTGCGCCCTGTCGTCGGCTCGCCCGCAACGATCGTCATTGGCGACGACTCGTACCCGGCGGTCGTGGTCCGCTCCACTCTTACGGCGATCACCGTGCGCCGGGTCGAGGCCGGAATGCCACGCCGCAACCGTGACCACACGGCGATGATCGCGCCCGGCGACCTCTCCCGCCCGATCGGCCCGCCTGAGGTCTACCGGATGCGGGATGGCCGGTACCGAACGGCGTCGGCGGTCGTGACGCTTGGCGAGGCAGTGTCGCGTACGCCTCTCCCACCTCCCCGTCGCGCCGGCTGGCGCCCTTTGGTAAGGCACGATGGGGTCATGAGCGCACGCGTACGCGCCCCTGAACTGCGGGGCCGGGCCTGGCTGAACACGGGCGGGAAGGTCATCCGTTTGGCCGACCTTCGAGGTCGTATAACCGTCTTAGATTTCTGGACCTTCTGCTGCATCAACTGCCTGCACGTGCTCGACGAGCTACGTCCGCTCGAACAGAAGTACGCCGACGTCCTCGTGGTGATCGGGGTGCACTCGCCGAAGTTCGAGCACGAGAAGGACGCCGGCGCGCTGGCCGCCGCCGTCGAGCGGTACGGCGTGCACCACCCGGTCCTCGACGACCCCGAACTCGACATGTGGCAGCAGTACGCGGCCCGCGCCTGGCCGACCCTCGCCGTGATCGACCCGGAGGGGTACGTGGTGGCCACCATGGCGGGCGAGGGTCACGCCGACGGGCTGACCCGGCTCATCGACGACCTGATCGCCACCCACGAGGCCAAGGGCACGCTGCACCGGGGCGACGGCCCGTACGTCCCGGTCACCGAGCCGGAGACCACCCTGCGCTTCCCCGGCAAGGCGGTGGCCCTGCCCGACGGCGGCCTGCTGGTCTCCGACTCGGCGCGGCACCGCCTGGTCGAGTTGGCCGCCGACGCCGAGACCGTCGTCCGGACCATCGGCACCGGCGAGCGGGGCCGGACCGACGGTGGTGCCGGTGCCGCGACCTTCTCCGAGCCGCAGGGGTTGGTTCTGCTGCCGCCGCACGTGGCCGAGGTGACCGGCTACGACCTGGTGGTCGCCGACACCGTCAATCACCTGCTGCGGGGCGTCCGGCTGGCCACCGGTGAGGTGCTCACCGTGGCCGGCACCGGGCGGCAGTGGCGGTCGACGGTCGACGACCACGCACACGACGCCCGCTCGGTGGACCTCTCCTCTCCCTGGGATCTCGCCTGGTACGACGACCGGATCGTCATCGCCATGGCCGGCATCCACCAGCTCTGGTGGTTCGACCCGATCAAGCGCACCGCCGGCGTGTACGCCGGCACCACCGTGGAGGCGCTGCGCGACGGGCCACTGGCCGAGGCGTGGCTGGCCCAACCGTCCGGGCTCGCCGTCTCCGCCGACGGCAGTCGGCTGTGGGTCGCCGACAGCGAGACCAGCGCCATCCGCTACGTCGAGAACGGTGCCCTGGGTACCGCCGTGGGTCAGGGCCTGTTCGACTTCGGGCACGTGGACGGGCCGGCGGCGCAGGCCCTGCTCCAGCATCCGCTCGGCGTATGCGCCCTGCCCGACGGCTCGGTCCTGATCGCCGACACCTACAACGGCGCGGTACGCCGGTACGACCCGGCCGACGACCGGGTCGCCACCGTCGCCGCCGGTCTGGCCGAGCCCAGCGACCTGGTCCTCACGGCCGACGGCGCGGTGCTGGTGGTGGAGTCGGCGGCGCACCGGATCACCCGGCTGGCTCCCGGTGCGCTCTCGGCGGCCGGCGCGGAGACCGTCGACGGTCCCCGGCACCGTACCGAGCGCAGGCCGACGGAGTTGGGCGCGGGTGAGGTGGTCCTGGACGTCGTCTTCACCCCGGCCCCCGGGCAGAAGCTGGACGACACCTTCGGACCGTCCACCCGGCTCGTCGTCTCGGCGTCGCCGCCGGAGCTGCTGGTCGAGGGTGCGGGCACCGGCACGGAGCTGTCCCGGCGGCTGGTGATCGACGGATCGGTGCCCGACGGGGTGCTTCAGGTCACCGCGCAGGCGGCCACCTGCGACGCCGACGTCAAGCACGCGGCCTGCCACCTGACCCGGCAGGACTGGGGCGTACCGGTGCGGGTGGTCGACGGCGGCGCCGGCCGGCTGCCGTTGGTCCTGCGCGGCATGGACGCCGGCTGACGCCCGACCAGGGTGCCCTGCCTCGCAGCTCAGGCGAACGGGGCGGGGGTGACCCCGGCGTCGACGAGGGCGGCGCGGACGAGTTCCGCGGCGGCCACCGCCCCGGGGCTGTCGCCGTGCAGGCAGACCGACTCCACCACGCACGGAACCGTACCGCCGTCGACGGTCGTCACGACCCGCTCGGTGGCCATCCGCACCGCCCGGCGGGCCACCTCCTGTGGGTCGGTGACCAGCGCGTCCGGGGAGGTGCGCGGTACCAGGCGACCGTTGGGCAGGTAGTTGCGGTCGGCGAAGCCCTCGGCCACCACCCGGACCCCGGCGCCCTGGGCGAGCTGGGCGAGGACCGAACCGGGCGGGCAGAGGACGGGCAGTTCCGGGTCGTGGTCCTCGATCGCGGCCAGCAGGGCCGCCGCTGGCAGTTCCTCGCTGGCCGCCGCGTGGTAGAGCGCCCCGTGTGGCTTGAGGTATCGAATCCGGGTGCGGTACGCCCGGCAGAAGGCGTTGAGCGCACCGATCTGGTAGAGCACCTCGTCGCGCAGTTCGGCGAACTCGTACTCGATGTGCCGCCGGCCGAAGCCGGCGAGGTCCCGGTACCCGACCTGGGCTCCGACGGCGACTCCCCGCTCGGCGGCGGCGGCGCAGACCCGGCGCATCGTGGCCGGGTCGCCGGCGTGGAAGCCGCAGGCGACGTTGGCCGAGGTGACCAGGTCCAGCAGGGCATGGTCGTCGCCGAGACGCCAGATGCCGAAGCCCTCGCCGAGATCAGCGTTGAGGTCCATGAAATCTCACCGTAGTGCCTGGGCGGGCCTGCGCGAGCGGGGTCACGTCCGCCACCACCGCGATGACCGGGTATCCGCCGGTGGTGGGATGGTCGGCGAGGAAGACGAGTGGCTGACCGTCCGCCGGCACCTGCACCGCGCCGAGCACGAGTCCTTCGCTCGGCAGCTCCCCGGCCACCGAGCGGGGTAGCGGCGCGCCGCTCAGGCGCGCGCCGACCCGGTTGCTCAACGGACTCACCTGGTACGCCGTGCCGAGCAGCCGGTCCAGTGCCGCCGGGGTGAACCAGTCGTGCCGAGGTCCGAGTCGTACGGTGAGCCGCAGCTCCGGCGGCGACGCCACCGGCACGGTGACGTCGACCGGGGCGGGCGGGCCGGCCGGGGCACCCAGCGGCAGCTGGTCGCCGTCGCGTAGCGGGGCCGGTCCGAGCCCGGCGAGGGTGTCGGTGGAGCGGCTGCCGAGCACCGGTGTGACGGCGATGCCACCGGCCACCGCGAGCCAGCAGCGCAGGCCCCGTCGGGCGGGACCGATGCGCAGCACCGCCCCGCGTGGAACGGCCAGTGGGCGACCGGTGTCGCCGGGACGCTGGCCGACCCGCACGTCGGCGTCGGCACCGACCACGGCGACGGTGGTGGCTCGGGTGGGTCGCAGCTCGCAGCCGGTCAGGGTGATCTCCAGCCCGGCCGCCTGCTCCGGGTTGCCGACCAGACGGTTGGCCAGGCGCAGCGCCGCCGGGTCGAGGGCACCGGAACGGGGTACGCCGAGGTGTGCCCAGCCCGGTCGGCCGAGATCCTGCACGGTGGTCAGCGCCCCGGCCCGGAGCACCTCGAGGAAACCGCTCACCGATCCACCAGCCGGACCCGGGTGCCGGGGCTGAGCAGGGCCGGCGGGTCCGCCGTCACGTCGAAGAGGGTCACCTCGGTGCGTCCGACCAGCAGCCACCCGCCGGGGGACGCGGTGGGGTAGATGCCCGCGTACGGGCCGGCAAGTGCGACCGATCCGGCCGGCACCCGGGCGCGGGGTGTCGCCAGCCGGGGCACCGCCAGCTCGGTGGGTAGCCCGGTGAGGTATCCGAAGCCGGGTGCGAAGCCGCAGAAGGCGACCTGGAACTCGGTGGCCCGCAGGCGACGTACGACCCCGGCTCCGTCCGTGCGCCAGTGACCGGCCACCCGGCTCAGGTCTTCCCCGTCGAAGGTCACGGGCACCTCGACGAGACGGGCGGGTGCGGCGGCGGTGGGCGCGGTCGCGGCCCTTTCGACCGGTGGCGCGGTGGTGGTCGTCCAGGTGGCGATCCGGGCGGCGGCGGCCGGTGGGTCGGGTACGCCGTCGAGCAGCACCGTGGCGGCGGCCGGCACGATCTCGACGGCGACCAGTTCGCCGAGTTCACGGCGGCGCCACAACTCCGCCCGCCACGCCTCGACGACGGCGGCCACATCGGTTGCCGATCCGGGAGTGTCACCGTCCTCCGGACTGGCGAGGTCGAGCAGGAGTGCCTGAGTGCCGACCGTTCTGATCCGCATCCCACCATCCTCCCGGACGAGCGGAAACGTCCGCGTCGGCTACCTGTCGGACGGCGTGACCAGTTGCACTACCCGAAAGTAACCTACGCTGCCGTAACCTATGGGCGTGACCACCTCAGCACGCCCCCGGCTCAAGCCGGTCGACATCGGGAAACCCCGGATGCGCGGCTGGCTGCACACGTACGCCTTCTTTGTCGCCCTGGTCTGCGGCATCGTGCTCTGTTCGATCGCCGCCACCCGCCCGGGCTGGACCCCCCTGGTCAGCTCCGCCGTCTACAGCTTCACCGTCTGCGGCCTCTTCGGCACCAGCGCGTTGTACCACCGTCGGGTGTGGTCGACCCGCGGCTACGCGGTCATGCGCCGGATGGACCACTCGATGATCTTCCTGTTCATCGCCGGCACGTACACACCGTTCTGCCTGCTGCTGCTGGAGACCCGGGCCGCCGTCATGATGCTGTCGATCGTCTGGGGCGGCGCCCTGGGCGGCGTGGCGCTCAAGCTGATCTGGCCGCACGCCAACCGGTGGATCTCCGCGCCGCTGTACGTCGCCCTCGGCTGGGTGTCGGTGGCGATGCTGCCCGACATCCTCCGCCAGGGCGGCGTCACCGCCCTGGTGCTGCTCGCGGTGGGTGGCGGGATCTACACCGTGGGGGCGGTCTTCTACGCGCTGCGTCGCCCCAATCCGTGGCCCACCGTCTTCGGCCACCACGAGTTCTTCCACGCCTGCACCCTGGTCGCCGCCATCTGCCACCACATCGCCATCTACTTCGCACTGTTCGCCTGACCCGCCGACCAGCGGCGGGTACGCCGACAGCGGGGGTGGTGAGCCTCGTCGCTCACCACCCCCGCTGGGTCTATCGGGTGCGGGTCAGATCGTGGGGCCGGGCCGGCGCACCTCGCGGTACTCCTGGACCACCCGGTCGTCCCGGACCGGCACGGCACGCTCGGCCACCACCCGCTCCTCGCGCACCGGCGCGACGACCGCACGCCGACGCGAGTTCCAGAAGGAGAGGGTCACGATCAGCCCGGCGACACCTGCGAGCATCAGCACCCAGCCGACGACGCTCAGGTTGAGCCAGCCCAGGTCCGCCTCCACGGCGAACGCGAAGATCGCACCCAGCGCGATCAGGAAGATACTGCCACCGATGCCCATCTCGTCGTCTCCTTGGCTATCGAAGCTGGCATTCCACTCCGCCGCGGCCACGGATGAGGTTGCGGCACCGACCGACTTACCCCGGCACGGAGATCGCCAATCGGGCAAGCTGGAGACATGACGGACAGCCCGCACCACGAGCGGACACTGGTGCTGCTGCGGCACGCCAAGGCCGAACCGCCCACCCCGGACCGTCCCGACGTCGAACGTCCGCTGGCTCCTCGTGGCCGGGCGGACGCCGCGGCGGCCGGGGCGTGGCTGGCCCGGCAGGGGCTGCTGCCGGACGTGGTGCTCTGCTCGGCGGCCGTACGAACCAGACAGACGTGGCACGACGTCCAGTCGGGCATCACCGGCGCACCGCCGGAGAGCGGTCCGGCCGGTCCGGCTCCGGCGATCCGCTACGAGCCGGACGCCTACGAGGCACATCCGGAGGACCTGCTGCACCTGATCCGACAGGTGTCACCTACCGCGACGACGGTCCTGCTGATCGCTCACAACCCGGGTGTCTCACTGCTGTCCGAACTGCTCGATCCGGTCGGGGCGGAGCCGGAGGGGCTGCGTACCGGCGGCCTGGTGGTGCACCGGACGGCCGTGCCCTGGGCGGAACTGAGCCGCGGCGCGGCCCGGATCGAGACACGACACACCGCACGCGGCTAGCCGGGCCACGTGCGGTGTGTGCGGAGGCGGTCGCTCAGCTCGGTGGCGCGGTTGGTGGCGGTGGATCGGGCGGTGGCGGCATCATCGCGGTCGGATGCGAGAGCCGGTTCTCCTCCACGATGAGGGTCCGGGCCCGCTTGCGCCGGTCCTGCCAGAACCAGAGCGTGGTGAGCAGCACGGCCAGCCCGGCCAGGATGAAGACCCAGCCGACCGCCCGCAGGTCGATCCACCAGACGTTGGCCCGGATGGCGAAGGTCAGGATCGCGCCGATCGCGATCAGGAAGATCCCACTACCAATGCCCATGTGCGCGGCACTCCCCCGTGCGGTTGCTCTGGGCGTACTCGGACTGGCCCGCCACGCATACCCACCCACCCCCCACTTACCCCCGCCCAACCCCCACCGACACCCCGTTGATCGTGAGGTTAGCGGCGAGGTTGATCTCTATAACTGCCGCCAACCTCATGATCAAGGAGACGAGGCGGGTGGGGGTGAGTGGGTGGGTGGGGGTGGGGGTGGGGGTTAGAAGGCTTCGGTGGGGAGGTCCATGATGTCCAGGTCGGTGGACTCGATGATGCGGCGGTCGGCGCCGATGCGGGGCAGCACCTCGCGGGCGAAGAATCGGGCGGCGGCCACCTTTCCGGTGTAGAACGCCTTGTCCGCCGCGCTCACCTCACCGGCGAGGGCCTTCAGCGCCACGTCGGCCTGCTTCTGCAACAGCCAGCCGACGACCAGGTCACCGAGGGCCAGCAGGAAGCGCCGGCTGCCGAGCCCGACCTTGTACAGCGCCCGGGTGTCTCCGCTCTGCGCCTCACCCAACCAGCCGGTCATCACGCCGAGGATGTTCTGGATCTCGGCCAGTGCCTTACCGAGCGCCTGACGCTCCTCCTTGAGCTGACCGTTGCCCGCCTCGGTGGCGATGAACTCCTGGATCTCACCGGCCACGGCCATGAGTGCCTTGCCGTTGTCCCGGACGATCTTCCGGAAGATCAGGTCGAGGCTCTGGATCGCCGTGGTGCCCTCGTACAGCGTGTCGATCTTCGCGTCCCGGACGTACTGCTCCAGCGGGTAGTCCTGGAGGAAGCCGGAGCCGCCGAAGGTCTGCAGCGACTCGTGCCCGAGCAGCTCGTACGCCCGCTCCGAGCCGACGCCCTTGACCAGCGGGAGAAGCAGGTCATTGACCCGCTTGGCCAGCTTGATGGCCTTCTCGTCACCGGCCGCCTCCGCCATGGCGACCTTGTCCTGCCACGTGGCGGTGTAGAGGACCAGCGCCCGCAGGCCCTCGGCGTACGACTTCTGCAGCAGCAGCGAGCGACGCACGTCCGGGTGCGCGGTGATGGCCACCCGCTCGGCGGTCTTGTCCGCCATCTGGGTCAGGTCGGCGCCCTGCACCCGGTTCTTGGCGTACTCCAGGGCGTTGAGGTAGCCGGTGGACAGGGTGGCGATGGCCTTCGTGCCGACCATCATCCGGGCGTACTCGATGATCATGAACATCTGCCGGATGCCGTCGTGCTTCTCGCCCAGCAGCCAGCCCTTGGCCGGTACGCCGTGCTCGCCGAAGGTGATTTCGCAGGTGTTGGAGACCTTCAGGCCCATCTTGTGCTCGACGTTCGTCGCGAAGACGCCGTTGCGCTCGCCCAGCTCGCCGGTGCTCTCGTCGAAGTGGTACTTCGGCACGACGAACAACGACAGGCCCTTGGTGCCGGGGCCACCCACGCCCTCCACGCCGACCGGGCGGGCCAGTACGTAGTGGACGATGTTGTCGCTCAGGTCGTGCTCGCCCGAGGTGATGAAGCGCTTGACGCCCTCGATGTGCCAGGAGCCGTCCGGCTGCGGGATCGCCCGCGCCCGGCCGGCACCCACGTCCGAGCCGGCGTCCGGCTCGGTGAGCACCATCGTGGAGCCCCACTGCCGGTCGATGAAGAGCTTGGCCCACTTCTTCTGCTGCTCGGTGCCCTCGACGTGCAGCACGTGCGCGAAGGACGGGCCGGAGGCGTACATCCAGACCGGCGCGTTCGAGCCGAGCACCAGCTCGGCGAGCGCCCACCACAGCGCCCGGGGGGCGTTGGTGCCGTCCAGCTCCGAGGGCAGGTCCAGGCGCCAGAACTCGGACTCCATGAAGGCCCGGTACGACTTCTTGAACGACTCCGGCAGCGGCGCGGTGTGCGTGGCCGGGTCGAAGACCGGCGGGTTGCGATCGCTGTCCTGGTAACTGGCGGCCAGGTCCTGCCGAGCCAGCCGGTCGACCTCGGCGAGGAAGCTCCGCGCGGTGTCGACGTCGAGGTCGGAGTACGGCTCCTGGCCGAACGCCCGGTCCGCCCCGAACACCTCGAACAGGTTGAATTCGAGGTCCCGAAGGTTGCTCTTGTAGTGGGTCATCTCGCTGGCCCCGCTTCCGGACAGGTGTTACCGATCAGTAACCCTGACTCTATTACTCGCGGGTAGGCAGCGACAAGCCGATCCCGCCAGTGACAGGCATTACACACCTGCCGTTCGGGTTCGCCGGTCCCCTCCCCTTGACGTCTCACCCTTCGGCGGCGCCGACCTCCCAACTCGGCACCGCCGCCGTCGTGTTGCCAGGTGAGCCCGTGTACTCCATCAGGACCAGTGCGATGTCGTCGTCGAGCCGGCCGTGCACCCATTCGACAAGGGCGGTCTCCAGCGAGGCGAGGCCGTCGCCGACCGTGCCGTGGCCGAGCAGCCGCCAGGCCCGGTCCGCGGTGGGGAAGAACTCGCCGTCCCGCCGGGCCTCGCCGAGCCCGTCGGTGAACAGCAACAACCGGTCACCCGGCTCCAGCCGTTCGACCCTCGGTCGGACCGTGGGCATGAACCCCAGCGGAGGCGCCGGCGCCGGTGGCTCAAGAGAGATCACCGCGCCGCGGCGCAGCAGCAGCGGTGCGGGGTGCCCGCAGTTGACGATGGTGAGCGTGCCGCCGCGCTCCTCGACCAGGGCGGCGGTGACGAAGTCCTCGTCGCCGACGTTGCGCGCCACCGCCCGGTCGAGATCCGCCACCACCGCCCGCAGATCGGACCGCTCGTACGCCACGTGCCGGTACGAGCCGAGGACGATGCTCGCCAGCCGGACCGCCTCCAGGCCCTTGCCGCGCACGTCTCCAATGATCATCCGAACGCCGTACGGAGTCTCGATCGCCTCGTAGAGGTCGCCGCCGATCTCGGCCCGGGCGGTCGACGAGATGTACCGGCCAGCCACGGACAGTGCGCCCACCCGAGGACCGAGCGGACGCAGCACCGCCTGCTGAGCGACCATGGCCAGCTTCGACAACTCGGCGATCTGCTCCGCCTGCCGCTGCCGTACCGCCGCCACCGCCCCCGCGATGCCCGTGCCCAACGCGATGCCGGCCACCGCGACCGCGGTGGAGAGCGAGACCGTCCGCTCGGCCAGGGCGAAGGTCGCCCCCAGCACGGAGGCGGCCGCACCGACGCCGAGCACGACCCGCCACGAGGCGAGCGCGGCGGCCAGGAACGGCGCCGCGACCATCAGCGCGATGTAGTTCGCCGTACGGCCGTCCGCCAGCTCGACCGCCGAGACGATTGCGAGCAGGACGAGGGCCGCGCCGAGGCCGGCGCGGGATCCGGGGCTCAGCGGGCCGCGGCCCGGCTGGAGGAGTTGGGTACGTACATCCGACAGCATGCCCGATGTCGGTGAGCGAAAGAATGAGCCAGGCCCCTCGGACGTGACGGATCTTGCCGCGAGGATCCTGGGCCGGAGCCGATCGGGCCGCACCGGCTCAGCCGAGCACCTCGTAGCGGACCTCGATGTGACCGAGATCGAGCGACGCGATCTCGCCGAACGCGGCCCGCGCCAGGTCCAGGCAGCGTCCCTCGATGAACGGGCCCCGGTCGTTGATCCGGACGGTGACCGACTTGCCGTTGGCCGGGTTCGTGACCCGTACCTTCGTGCCGAACGGCAGGGTCTTGTGGGCGGCGGTCATGCCTTCCGGGTCGAACGTCTCGCCGTTGGCGGTCAGCTGACCCTGCCAGTAGAAGGACGCGCCGCAGGAGCCGGAGTCGACCACCGGACGGGCCGTCGTCTTCTCGGCCGTCGGCTTCGGCTTCGGCTTCGGGCTGGCCGTACGTTGCTTGCTGCGGGACGGTGCCTGCGCGGTGCGGCTCGGCTTCGGGCGCGCCGTCGGGCTCGGAGAGGAGCTGACTCCGGGGGTCGGCGACGCGCTCGGCGAAGCGGGGACACTCGTCGCGGTGGTGGGCGACAGATCGATCGCGGCCGGTCGCACCGGCGCCGACTCGGCGGTCAGCCGAACGGCACCCACGGTGCCGCCGACGGCGAGCGCGACCGCCACCACGGCGCTGGCCGTGAGCCCGGCCGGCGAGGTGAACCTGCGGGTACGGGAGTGCCTACCAGCCACCGGCCCGGTCCTTTCTCAGCGGGTCAAACCGGGTCGGACCATAACGAGAGAAGCACTTCCGAAGTCAACGTGATCATGACGTTATGACAGTAATTATGGCGATACGTGCAGCCGATCATCCGACCCGGCGTGGGCCGGGCGGGCGGGTGTCCGGCAGGTGCCTGGCGCAGGATGGTGACATGCCCGCTGAGATGAGAAGACGTCTCGTCGAGCTGTTCGAGTGGGTCGATCCCGGACCAGGCGCGAGTCACCTGGTCAGTGACACCTCCGGGTGGTGGCGGGATCCGGGGACGCTCGCCGCGCTGGGGCCCGCGTTGGTCGCGCCGTTCCGGGCGACGCGGCCCACGGTGGTCGTGTCCCCGGCGGTCACCGGGTACCTGCTCGGGCCGTTGGCCGCCGCCGCACTTGGCGTGGGGTTCGTGGCAGCACACAAGCCCGGTGACGGACGGCTGCCCACCGGCTCGCTGACCTGGGCGCAGAGTCATCCCGACTTTCGCGGTCGCCGCGTGGACCTCGCGGTGCGAGACCGGCACCTGGGCCCCGGGGACCGGGTACTGGTGGTCGACGACTGGGTGGACACCGCCGCCCAGGTACGCGCGGTCTACGAGATCTGCGCGGCCCGCGGAGCGGACCCGGTAGGCACCGCCGCCGTGGTCGCCACCTGCCCACCCCCGGTGGCGGCCGAACTGAGGATCACCGCCCTCCTCACCACCCCCGACCTGCCCACCTGACCCACCCCTGACCCATGCTGTTGATCATGAAGTTGTTGTCCCACACGTCGGCGTGTCGCGACGACAACGTCATGGTCAACGGCAGGCAGGGGGTACGGCGGTCAGCGGACGAAGTCTTCGACCACGGTGCAGACCTGGCCGAGCGCCTCGGCGGACCGGGCCAGCGGCCCGGGCACCATCAGCGCGTGGTCGGCACCGGGGATCTCCAAAACGTGCGGGGTGAGCCGCCGGGCGACCCCACCGTCCCAGGACGAGTCGGCGGTACCGCCGACCAGGATGAACGGGGCGGTGGCCCGGCGCAGCGCGTCGACCACGTCACCCCGGTGTAGCAACGGGGTGAGCCAGACGGCGGGCAGTCCCCGGCCTGCCGCGAGCGGCGCGGCGAGGGTGCCGAGCGACTTGCCGACCAGCAGGTCCGTCCGCTCGGTCAGGGTCGGGGAGACCTGGTCACACACCCACCTGCCGATGGTGTCGATGTCGAAGTGCTCCGGCACCTGCCAGGAGATCCCGTGCAGCCCGAAACCGACCCGGCGCAGTGCCTCGCCCAGGTAGAGGAAGAGGGGGTACCGGGTGTCGTACCCGCGTCCCGGGATGAGCACCGCGCGTCGGTCCGCCATGGACATCTCCTTGTCGTCGGCCATCGACCGTACCCCCAATCGCGCCCCGGCGGACCGGCTCGGCGTACCGGAACGTCGGCGATGTCGCGGCGGGACCGGGCGGTAGCCTCGACAGGATGTGGCCACGGATCGGCGGTCTCCGCGCACTAGCCCTCGGCACCCCCGGTGACCTGCGGTCGCGCCTCAACACCCTGGTGCTGGCCGGCGTGAAGACCGCCACCGCCGGCCTGCTCAGTGAGTACGCCGAGGAGGACGAGGAACTTGAGCACGTCGGCGAGCGGCTGGTCCTCGTGGACGACGCCGACGCGCTGGTGGCCGTCGTCGAGGTGACCGGCGTCGAGGTGACCCGGTTCGCCGAGGTGCCGTGGGACTTCGCCCGCGCCGAGGGCGAGGGCGACCGCTCGATCGAGGAGTGGCGGGCCGGACACGCCGCCTACTGGGCTCGCGTCGGCACCCCGGTCACCGACGACAGCGAGGTCGTCTGCGTGCGCTTCCGCCTGGTGTCCGCCGGAGCCGGCGGCATCGCCACCGGCGACCTCGGCACCTGAGCCGCCCTCCGGCTCGCGGCTCCGCGCCACCGCACCGATCCGCAGGTGCGCCGGCTCAGCGACGTAGCTCGGGCAGGAGACGGGTGGTGACCTCCACCAGGACCGCCTCGTCACCGGCGTACCAGCTGCTCGCCCGTGGCCAGTGCGTGATCACATCGGTGAAACCGAGCTTCGCCGCCCGCTCCACCTGATCGGCGAAGAACTGCGCGCTGCTCAACGAGAAGACCGGAGCCGAGTCCAGCGAGAGGTAGCGGTCCAGACTGGCCGGATCCCGTCCCTGCGCCGCCAGGGTCGCGTCGAGCCGGCTGGCCAACTCGGCCACCCCGGTCCACCAGTCGCCCAGGTCGTCGACGGCGGGCCCGGTGGTCACCCAGCCCTGCCCGAAGCGGGCCGCGATCCGCATCGACCGAAGTCCGTTGGCGGCCACCACGAACGGCACCCGGGGTTTCTGCACGCAGCCCGGACTGCTCCGCGCGTCGACCGCCGCGAACCAGTCACCCCGCCAGGTGGTGCCGTCTCCCCGTAGGATGGTGTCGAGCAACTCGGTGAACTCGGCGAACCGGTCCACCCGTTGCCGTGGGGGCAGCGTCTCACCGCCGAGGACGGCGGCGTCGAACCCGATGCCGCCCGCGCCGAGGCCGAGCAGCGTCCGCCCGTCGGAGACGTCGTCCAGTGCGGTCACCTGCCGGGCGAAGGCCGCCGGATGCCGGAAGTTCGGTGAGGCGACGAGCGTGCCGAGACGGATCCGCCTGGTCACCGTCGCGGCGGCGGTCAACGTGGTCATCGAGTCGAACCAGGGCCCGTCCACCAGGTCGCGCCAGCCCAGATGGTCGTACGTCCAGGCGTGGTCGAAGCCCCACTCGTCGGCTCGTCGCCACCGGTGCCGCGCCACCGACCAGCGCTGGTCGGGCAGGATCACGATGCCTATCCGCATGATCACGATGGTACGGGGCGCGGTGGGTGACACCGTCGGCGTCGGCGGACGGGGTGCCAGTGGACGGACCGTCGTCCTCGCACGGGTTGCTAGCCGGTCCACACCGGCAACTCGTCGGCCCGCACCAGGCTCATCACCGTGCCGAGTGCCGCCCGCCGATCATCATGGAGCTGATCGACCAGGACGCTGCACCCTACCCAGCTGCTGCCGCACTGCTCGACCAGCTGTCTGGCGGTGAGCGCCTGGCTGCCTGTCTCGATCCAGTCATCCACGAGCAGAACCCGATCGTGAGAGCCAAGTGAGGATCGCTGCAAGCGCAAGGTGTGCGACTGCTGGCGGTAGTCCCGTTCGGCTGCCGCTGTGATCTTGTCGCCAGGAAACAGCCCGTCACGCTTGCGCACCGGAATGAAGCCGACGCCCAACTCCACAGCCGCGGCGCCCCCGAGAAGGAACCCCCGGGACTCGATCCCGCAGATGGCGGTGACATCCGAGGTCCTGAACGGCTCGACCAGACCTGCGACGACATGACGCAGTGCCTTGGCATCGCGGAATATCGCCCACACGTCAGCGTGGCCCTCGATCCATCGGAAGTGCTTCAGGACCAGACCACGTGCGGAGTCGGACATGGTGGGATTGTGGCTGCCCAGCCCTACGACGATCAACGCAATCGCGTCGATGCGGACCGGTCGCGCCGGTTCTGCATTTCACGGCACCGTGTCGTTGCTGTCCCACTGCTGTCGAGAGGTGCGGGTTCGACCGTCGGGGTCGGCGGTGGGCGCCGGAACCGCTGCGGGTGATGGGACTCGGTCATTTCGCGCGCTGCGGAAGTCCTGGTAGCCCATGATGTGCACCGTCTGGGACGGGTTCAGTGCGTAGGGTATCGCCTTGCCGGTCTCGGCGAATCCGAGCTTGTGGTAGAACGCCCGCGCCCGGGGGTTGTCCTCATGGACACCCAGAGTCAGCCACGCCGCGTCGGTGTGGTCGCGGGCGAAGCAGATCGCCGCAGCCATCAGGGCGGCGGCGGGTCCTGCCGGGCCACGGTGCGGCGGGGTGACGTAGACCGCGTAGACGTGGGCGTGGTCGGGAACTTCGGCAAGCGGTGCGACAGCAGCCATCCCGACCCAATCGCCCGCGTCGCCGGTGGCGACGAATGTCGCAGACGAGGCGGAGTTGGCTTCGCGGGCCGCCTCCTGCTGCCAGACTGTGTCGCTGTAGGCGGTCGCCTCGGCGAGTCGCGTGCTGAACGCGGTCGGCGAGTCCTGGAGTGCCTCCAGCCGGATGGCCCTCAGCTGCCGCCATGCTCCGGCGGCGATGCGGCGTACCTGGTAGATCATTGAAGTCCATATCGCTGGGTGGCGTAGCTTGGCGGAACCGATGGCCGTACAGATACTCGCTTCGGTCTGACATGATCATGACGTGCCCGTCCTCGAAGCCCGCCGCTGGTAGTCCACCACCGCCGGGACCCTCCTGGCGGTTCTTGGCTTGCTCTCGGGCTCTTCGTTCACCTGCCCGCCGCCGTGATCCTAGTGACAGCTACGGCAGTGAATCCGCAGCAGACACCCAGACGGACCAAGGGCAAGAAGGCCGGTGAGAAGCCTGGCTAGTGGCCCGTGGCCGCCCGCCGGGCGCTGCTGACCTCGGGAACGCCGAAGGCCCCGGCCGAGACTCCCGTCATGGCCAGGGCCTTTCGCGTGGAGCGGGTGAGGGTCCCTGGTGGCCTGACCTGCCCTCCTGCTGACACCAGCCTGTGGACCCGTAGATTGCCGGGCCGTCGCCGATCCCCGTGAGACGTTGACAGCGAATTGCACATGCCAATATTCTTTGGCATGTGCCGAGGAAAGCTATGCGGATCGCTGACCTGACTGGTGACGAACTGGTGCGGGTGCTTGCAACGCTCGCCAGCCCGCACCGCATGCGTGTCCTCGCTGCGTTGTCCACCGGCCGCAACTACGTCAGTCGGCTAGCCAGGGACTTAGGCATCAGCAGGGCCTTGCTTCAGGTGCACCTCAAACGCCTGGAAAAGGCCGGGCTGGTCTCCGCCCATCTTGAGCTGTCCGAAGACGGCAAAGCGATGAAGTTCTACGAGGTAACGCCGTTCGTGCTGCACCTGACCCCGCAAGCGCTGGTTATCGCGACCGAAACGCTCACGGACACCATCGACGGCGGCGACGCCGCGCTGAACATCGGAAAGGAACGAGAGTAGATGTCGGACCGCATCGTCGAGGAGATCATCATCTTCCTGGTGGTTGGCGCCGTGGTGGTCACCGCCTTGTGGCAGTTCGGAGCCAGCCGGCGGGCTAAAGCCGCATTGGCTCGTGACACCGATTACCGGAAGATCGCCGAACGCGCCATTGCAGCCCAAGAGGCAACCGAAGGCCGGTTGGCCGACGTCACCGGGCAACTGACCGAGATGAACCTGCGGATGGCCGTGATGGAGCGAGTCCTCAAGGACGCCGAATGACCGCCGCGACGGCACGGCCACGTCGCCTGGATGCTCAGCCCGCAGCAGGAAACCGCCTGACGAACTTCGCATTCGCCCTGGCACCCGTCGGTGTCCTCGCCGGCTGGACCGTCATGCGGCTGGGTGCAAACCGCAGCACCGGCGTGGGCTGGGCATTGGCGCACTCAACATGGCTCATCAGCTACGCCCTGTTCGGGATCATCGTGGCTGAGCTGTACCGGCGGATACGAGCGCAACCCGGCGGTGGCAAGGTCGTGGCCATCCTCAGCGCGGGTGCTGCGGCGGCCGGCATCGCGGCTATCGCTGGTCAAATGATTGTCGATCTAGTTGTTGGTCTTGCCGCCTCCGACCGCGCACACATGCACGAGCTGTTCCAACGGGCGTTCAGTGTTGCCGGTGTGCGGCTTGTGCTGTACGAGATCGGGCCGATATTCCTCATCGTCGGTCTTGCCGCGCTGTTCACGCACTTGGCCGTTGAACGCCGGGTCTCCACGCTGACCACTGTCCTAGCCTTAATCGGCATCGTCCTGATCGGGGTGGAGGGTGCCGCTGGCGGAGCGGTGCGGCTGCTACTCATGCCGGCGGGCGCCGGCTGCCTCTGGCTGGCGCTGAACGGATTCAGGCGCACGCACGGGCGCGCTGAGCCGGCAAGAAAGGCAAGGAGCGAGGCGACCTGTGAACCTAGCGGGTCGGGGGCTCCGTCCATGCTGTCGACCGCATCGGGATCGGTTGGTAGGCGCTGGCTCGGTCGACGACCTCGGCCGGCGTCAACTCCGGCGCGACCGTGAAGATCAGGTCCGAGATGTCCGGGTAGCCCAGGTCACGTTCGAGCCGGTCCAGCCAGTCGTTCAGCTCGGCGTCGTCCGCGTAGTCGAGCCGCATGATCCGACCAACGAGGTGGATCGCCTCATCTCGGGTCAGCTTCGCAGGCAAGCCGCCCTCCTCCGACCGGGGCTAATGGCACGGCACTGGCACGCCACGTGATCCTTGACCTTGGAACATCGCAGGCCCCGGCTGGGACTGCCGTCCTGGCCAGGGCCTTCGCGTTGGAGCGGGTGACGGGAATCGAACCCGCACTGTCAGCTTGGGAAGCTGATGTTCTGCCATTGAACTACACCCGCGAGCGGGATCACTCTACCCGAGTCAACCAGGCCGACGCACCCAGGGGCTCCGCTCGGGCGGGCGGGTCGTCCGCGAAGAAGGCAACTTCCCGGCAAATACCCCAAGTTCCTGCGGACGACCCGCCGGAGGCAGCGCCACGTCCACTGCTGCACGGATCTCGGTGACGTCGGGGAGCTCCCGACCCCGAGGATGGGCCGGGAAGAAGTTTCATCACCGCAACATATGGCCATGTTCAAATCTGTCTATCGGTTGTAACGTCTGCCCCACGTTTTCCGCACGACGCGACACAACCCCCGGTCGCGTCGCCAGAAAGAGGTGGGCATATGGGACTGCGTCCCGTCCTGCTGAACCGGCGTACGGCCGGCATCGCATCGACGTCGCTCGCACTGGTGCTCGGCGTGGCCACGGTCGGCCTCCTGCCGGCCGCCACCACGACCGCGAGCCCGGCGGCGGCCGCCTTCACAGCCGACGAGGTGTGTGAGGATCAGACGGGCACCCTGGCCCGGGCCAAGGGTGGCAGCGCCGTCAAGCACGATCCGAACCAGCTGACCCTCGCCCAGGTGCACCAACGCGAGGCCGAGTTCGCCGACATCCTGCAAGAGCGCGCCAAGCGAGTTGGCCAACGCGCATTGAGCGCCCAGGCCGCTGCGGCCTCGGTCACCATCCCGGTCGTGGTGCACGTGATTCGCCGGGACACGACCCGGGCCGGCGGAAACATCCCCGACTCGATGATCCAGTCCCAGATCAACGTGCTCAACCAGTCGTTCAGCGGTGCGACGGGTGGCGCCGCGACCGCCTTCGCGTTCCAGTTGCAGAGCATCAACCGGGTGACCAACTCGTCGTGGTACCCGATCCGGCAGGGCTCGTCGGCCGAGCGGCAGATGAAGACCCAGCTGCGGCAGGGCAACAAGGCGACGCTCAACATCTACCTCGGCGCGCTCAGCAACAACCTGCTCGGCTGGGCGACCTTCCCGCAGCGCAACCTGAACGTGATGGATGGCGTGGTGGTGCTCAGCGAGTCACTGCCCGGTGGCACCGCCACCAACTACAACCAGGGTGACACCGGCACCCACGAGGTCGGCCACTGGCTGAACCTCTACCACACCTTCCAGGGCGGCTGCTCGGGCAGCGGTGACCAGGTGTCGGACACCCCGGCCGAGGCCTCGCCGGCCAGCGGCTGCCCGACCGGCCGGGACACCTGCTCAAGCTCGGGCCTCGACCCGATCACGAACTTCATGGACTACTCGTACGACGGCTGCATGTACCAGTTCACCTCGGGCCAGGCCACCCGCATGATCAACGCCTGGAACTCCTACCGCGCGGCGTAGCGCGAGCGTCGCACCGCGTACCGCGGGTGCCGGCTCCGTCGGACGGGGCCGGCACCTGCGCGTGTGGGTCAGGCGGCGCGGCGGTGATGCCGCCCGGAGTGGGCCGGCACCGGGCGCGTGGCCTGGGGTGTGGCGCCCGCCGGGTCGAGCCAGACCTGGACCGCCGGATGCGACGCCAGCTCGCTCGGCCCAGCCACCGACTGCTCCCGTCGAGCCAACATCGCCACGTCGACGGTGAACTCGAACAGGCGCCAGTCGGCGTGCGGGGCGGCCCGCGCCGCGAACGCCAGCCGGGCGACGGTGGCGTCGTCGGTGACGGGCCGGGCCCGCCCGGCCACGTACGCCTCGTCGTCGCTCTCCTCCGGCGGGAACGAGTGCAGCGCGTAACGACCGTCGCGTTCCAGGTCGCGCCGCTTCGGTGAGTCGATGACGAAGCAGTAGAGACCGTCGTCGGTGATCACCGGGGAGACCGGGTGCACCCGGGGTCCGCCGTCGGCGCGGACCGTGGCCAGGTAGCCGAAGCCCGGGCCGTACTGCTGCATGAGAAGGCGGATCCCGTTGGCGAGTCGAGGCTCGTCAGCGGCGAATTCGGACCAGGAAGCCATGCCGACATCCTATCGAACACACGTTCGAAGCGGGTAGTCCGACACGCGTGTCACATACCGGCAGCTATGGTGTGGCGATGCTGCTCTCCGACCGCGACCTGGTCTCCGAGATCAAGGCGGGCACCCTGGCGCTCGAACCGTTCGAGCCCACCCTGGTGCAGCCCTCCAGCATCGACGTACGTCTGGACAAACTCTTCCGGGTCTTCAACAACCACCTCTACACCCACATCGACCCGGCAACCCGGCAGGACGACCTCACCTCGGCCGTCGAGGTGCCCGACGGCCAGGCGTTCGTGCTGCACCCGGGCGAGTTCGTACTCGCCTCCACGCTCGAGGTCATCTCGCTGGGCGACCAGCTCGCCGGCCGCCTCGAAGGCAAGTCCAGCCTGGGACGACTCGGCCTGCTCACCCACTCCACCGCCGGCTTCATCGACCCCGGCTTCTCCGGTCACGTCACCCTGGAACTGTCCAACGTGGCAAACCTGCCGATCACCCTCTGGCCCGGGATGAAGATCGGGCAGCTCTGTATCTTCCGGCTCTCCTCACCGGCCGAGCACCCGTACGGCTCGGCCGTCTACGGTTCCCGCTACCAGGGTCAGCGCGGCCCGACGCCCAGTCGTGCCTGGCAGAGCTGGCGCACGTGGCCCACCCGCTGATACCGGCGATCCTCAGCCGGGCCGGCCGAAACTGTGCACCGGGCTGTTGTCCAGCCGCTTCATCTTGACCGGTTGACCCGCCCGGGAGGCGTGCACCACCCAGCCGCCGCCGACGTACATCCCGACATGGTGCAGGTCCCGGTAGTAGAAGACCAGGTCGCCGGGGCGCAGCGCGCCACGGCTTACCGACTTGGTGACCCGACGCTGCCGCGCCGCGTTGTGCGGCAGTGCGACACCGGCCCGCGACCAGGCGGCCAACATCAGCCCGGAACAGTCGTACGCATCGGGCCCCTCGGCGCCCCAGGAGTACGGCTTGCCGATCTGGGCGCAGGCGAAGGTGACCGCCTCGCCGGCCGCTCCGCCCGGGTAGCTGGCCGGGCAGGGCGCCGGCCGTAGCGGGCCACCACCACCCTTCCCGTACGCCCGCAGCCGGAGCCGCTGCAACCTGTCGATCTCGGCGTCGATTCGTCGCCGCCGCTCGGCGAGATCGGCCTCGGTGCGGGTCAGCTCGCCGATCGTGCGGTCCAGGCCGGCCTTGGTCTCGGCGAGTTCGTCGCGCAGTTCGCTCGCGTGCCGCACGTCCTGCTGCTGCACGCGGGCGTACCGGTCGAGCAGGCCGAGCTGCTCGACCACCTCGCCCGGCGACCGGCTACCGAGCAGCGTGTTGACGAAGCGGACCTGTTCGCCCTTGTACGCGCGGGCAGCGAGCTTGCCGACCCGGTCCATGGCCTCGGCCACCTGGCGTTGCAGCGGTGCCATCCTGGCGGCCAGCGCGTCCGCCTCCCGCCGCTTGCCGGCCAGGTCCTGCCGGGTCGCGTTGTGCTGCTCGATGACGGGTTCGAGCCGATTCCAGTCCTCGTCGATCTGGCGCTCGATGTCGGCGACCGTGGGCTCGGCCCGGGCCTCCGTCGTGCCGCCGACCAGCATCACGGCGGTCGCGGCCAGGCCAGCGATGATGCAGCGGTACCAGCTGGAACGCGGCGAGTCCGTCGATCGGCCGGGCATTGCCGGCGGCGACGACGGTGGCCGCGGGGCATGGTCTGCCACCGGGCTCAGCACTCCTTCTTCCGCTACCGCCTACCGGGTTAGCTGACGGGTTCGGGCGGGAAGGGGCGCCCTACCGTGACCGGCACGGATTCACCCCGGGTACCTGGTTCCCCGGCTCGCTGACGAGCGATTCGGCGGTGTCGGACCGTTACCGCCCGGGCTGGGCGGACCTGCCAGCGGCCGACGATTGCCCAGCGTAGGGACGATCGGCGTCGATACGCAACAGATCCACACCGTCACTGTGGGTGCTTACATCCGACAGTGGCGAGGGCCCCCGTCGACTTGACCGGGGGCCCTCGGGCGTTCCTGCGCGACCGCTCAGCGGACGCGGTGGCGGCTCAGCCGGGTCGGCGGAAACCGGCGACCGGCATGGTCGTGATGGGCGAGACGTTCACCGGCTTGCCGGCGCGAGCCGCGTGCACCATCTGGTTGTTGCCCAGGTACAACCCGACGTGACTCACGTCGCTGCGGAAGAAGACCAGATCGCCGGGACGGGCGTCGGCGCGGGAGACGGCCTTGCCCTCGTTCCACTGGGCACCGGTGAAGTGGGTGAGGTAGATGCCCGCGGCCTTGTACGCGTACTGGGTCAGACCCGAGCAGTCGAACGAGTTCGGGCCGGTGGCGCCCCAGACGTACGGCTTGCCGACCTGGGCGCACGCGGTCCGGATGGCCGTGCGGGCGGCGTCGCTGACCACACCGTTGATGGTCGGGCAGTTGGTGGTCTTCACCGTGGTCACCGGCAGCGACCTCTCCAGCCGCTTGATCTCGGCGTCGATCTGCTTCTTCTTCGCCGCCAGCTGCTTCTGCTTCGCCTCCTGGTCGGCGATCAGGGCGTCGAGCTTGGCCTTCTGGTCGTCGTACTTCTTGCGGATCTTCATGACGCCTTCGAGCTCGCGGCGCTCCTGCGAGGCGAGCCGGTCGAGGAAGGCCATCTGCTCGCCGAGCTCGTTCGGCTTCGAGTTGAGCAGGACGACACCGATCTCCTTGGACGGGCCGGTCATGTAGTAGCGGGAGGCGAGGTCGGCCACCCGGTTCATCGCCAGCTCGGTCTCCAGGGCCAGCGGCTGGATCTTCTTCTCCAGGCTCTTCGACTTCTGCTTGTTGACCCGCAGCTGGGAGCGCACCTTGTTGTACTGCTCGATGGTGGGCTCCAGCTTCTGCCACTGCTTGTCGATCTGGGCCTCGATCTCGTCGACCGAGGGCTCGGCGTACGCGGGGGCGGCGAGCAGGCCGGCACCGACCGCGGCGGCGGCTACCAGGACGACCAGCCCGCGGGCGGCCCTACGCAGGCCACCCGGACGGGATCGTCCCGGCGCACGACGATGGAGGGGCATGGTTGCCACCGGCAGCGTCTCCTTTGCAACCGACCACCGGGCGTCCCGCGAGAGGTAAGTGGCGGGATCCGACGACCCATGGCGGTCGGTGCCCCACATTAGGGAACGGTAGGTGGGGAATCAAGGCGACCAACGGCTCATTCACCTTTGCGCGACGGTACGCACACTAAGGGTGTCGGCCGATTCGTTATAGTCACGTACGCCAATACAAAACCGGGCGGGGCGGCACTGGATAGGGGTGCCGCCCCGCCCGGTGCGTCCGGGCCGGTCAGCCGGCCACCGGCGTGGTCTCCTCGGCGCCGCCGACCTGCTCGGGCTTGACCGAGCGGAGCAGAACGCTGGCCACGTCGATGACCTCGACCTGTTCTCCGGCACCCTTGCCGTTCACCCCGTCGGTGAGCATCGTCGAACAGAACGGACAACCGACGGCGACCGTCCTCGCCCCGGTGGACATGGCCTCCTCGACCCGGTCCACGTTGATCCGCTTGCCGATGCGCTCCTCCATCCACATGCGGGCACCACCCGCACCGCAGCAGAAGGAGCGCTCGCTGTTACGCGGCATCTCGGTCAGCTCACCCTCGATCGCGCTGCCCAGCACCTCGCGCGGCGGGCTGAATACCCGGTTGTGCCGGCCCAGGTAACACGGGTCGTGGTAGGTGACGCCGCCGTCGACCGGCTGCACCGGGGTGAGCTTGCCGGTGGCGACCAGGTGGGCCAGCAACTGGGTGTGGTGCACCACCTCGAACTCGCCGCCCAGCTGGCCGTACTCGTTGCCCAGGGTGTTGAAGCAGTGCGGGCACGTTGCGACGATCTTGCGCTTGGCCTTCTCCCGGCCCTCGAACGCTTCGTTCAGGGTCTCGACGTTCTGCTGGGCCAGCATCTGGAAGACGAACTCGTTGCCGATCCGGCGGGCCGGGTCACCGGAGCAGGTCTCCCCCTCGCCGAGGATGGCGAACGAGACGCCGGCCTCGTTGAGCAGGGTCGCGACGGCCCGGGTGGTCTTCTTCGCCCGGTCCTCGAACGCACCGGCACAGCCCACCCAGAACAGGTACTCGAAGTCCTCGACCTCGCCGACCCGGGGCACCTCGAAGTCGAGGCCCTTGGTCCAGTCCTCCCGGGTGTTCTGCGGCGCGCCCCACGGGTTGCCCTTGTTCTCCAGGTTGCGCAGCATCACGCCGGCCTCGGAGGGGAAGCTGGACTCGATGAGCACCTGGTAGCGGCGCATGTCGACGATGTGGTCGACGTGCTCGATGTCGACCGGGCACTGTTCGACGCAGGCACCGCAGGTGGTGCAGGACCAGAGCACGTCGGGGTCGATGACGCCGCCGGACTCGGCGTCGCCGATCAGCGGCTTCTCCGCCTCGGCGAGAGCCAGCACGTCGAGGTGGGCGAGCTGCGCGGCAGTGGCCTTCTCCTCACCGGTGAGGTCCTTGCCACCACCGGCCAGCAGGTAGGGCGCCTTGGCGTACGCGTGGTCACGCAGACTGAGCACCAGCAGCTTCGGCGACAGCGGCTTTCCGGTGTTCCACGCCGGGCACTGCGACTGGCAGCGACCGCACTCGGTACAGGTGCTGAAGTCCAGCAGCCCCTTCCAGGTGAACTGCTCGACCTGGGCGACGCCGAATTGGTCCTTCTCCGGGTCGGCCTCCTCGAAGTCGAGCGGCTTGCCGTCGCTCATCATCGGCCGCAGCGCGCCGAGGCCGGAGCCGGCCGCACCCGGCTTGCGCTTGAAGAAGATGTTGGGGAAGGCGAGGAAACGGTGCCAGGCGACACCCATCGTCACGTTCAGGGAGATCACGATGACCCAGACCATCGAGATCGAGATCTTGATGAGCGCGGCGACGCTGACACCGGACTCCCAGCCCGGCAGCAGGGCACCGACCGCGTGACTGAGCGGGGTGGCCCAGGTGGGGTACTCGAAGTGGTCGGTGGCCACCTTGAAGCCGCGGATCAGAAAACCCATGACCAGTACGGCGAGGACGACCGCCTCGACGAAGTAGCCCTGCCACATGGTGGAGCCGGTGAACCGCGACCGGCGTCCCGCCCGGTTCGGCCGGTTCGCCACCCGGATCGCGATCAGGACCCCGATGCCGACCACGCCCAGAATGCCGATCCACTCGGTGACCAGCCCGTAGAGCGTCCAGGAACCGATGAGCGGCAGCCCGCCGGTCGGCGACACCACCTCGAAGTACGCCTCAAGCACCAGCAGCGACAGCACGATGAAGCCGACCATCACGAACCAGTGCGCCGCGCCCACCACGCTCCAGCGGAGCATCCGGGTGTGCCCGGCTGTCTCGGCCAGCATGGTCCTGGTGCGGCTGACCTTGTCGCCGGAACGGGTCGGATCGGGCTGACCCAGCCGGATGACGGCCACCATCTTCGAGACCGCGCGTACCGCAAGCCACACCGCAACGGCGGTGATGGCGGCCGCGAGGATCGTGGTGACGATCTGGACGCTGCCCATCGAGTTGGCCTCCCGGTCTGCTGCCTGTCGAGCGGCTCGGCGACCGGGGCGTCGGTGCGATCGGTCGACCCAACGCCGCCGCACCTCAACCTGATCGGTCGATGACCTCGCTCCGCTCGGTCATGCAGTGCAGCCTACGCGCAAGGTTACCCAGCAGTAACGTGAGTCATCTCGCACTCCGGGCCACGCTGCCCTGCGCACACCTTAGGAGGCCGGCGGCACCGCCGCTCGGGCGGGCCGCCGGTGGTGGTGCCGGGCAGTCACGGCTTCGAGCTGCGGGTCAGCGCCAGCGGGAGAGCACGATCAGGGAGGCGACCATCGCGCCGAACCCGACCGCCAGGTTCCAGTACCCCAGCTCCATGACCGGGTACTCCTGCTCGGAGAGGTAGTAGACCACCAGCCAGCCGATGCCGAAGACGATCAGCGACACCGCCAGAACCGGCAGCCACACCGGGCTGGGCTTGTTGGTTGCCGCGGTCGTCGCCGTCGGGCGGACGTCCGTGGGCGGGGTGTACACCTTCTTCTTGCGGACCTGAGACTTGGGCACGGCGCTCTCCAGAGGGGTTACGACCTCGTCCGGCCTGACAACCGGGCGCGAGGGCGACGGTCCATGGCCAATAATGTTCGACAGCTAGCGTAGTCCGGAAGACCCGTCCGATCCACGAATGAGGTGAGACCGGTACCGGGCAGCATTGGAAATCGGACTCAGGACGACCGGCGCCGCGCCCCACACCGGGTAGCGTCGGAGCGGAAGAGCAGGGGGACTGGCCCGTGGAGTACACGTCCGGCGCAGCGTCGTGGCAGAAGGCGCTGCGACGACTCGTCGCCGGGTTGCTGCCTCGGCGGCCACGTCAGCGCCGCCCGTTCTGGTCGGTCGGTGTGCCGCTGATCGCCCTGGCCGCGGGCCTGCTGTTCACCACGACGGCCACCACGGCGGGCGGCACCGCCCTGCGGGAGGACCGCCGACCCCAACTGACCGAGCTGATCGAGGATCGGCGCGCGCAGGTGGCGGCCAACGAGCAGCGCGCCGCCACGCTGCGCGGCGAGGTGGAGAGCCGGACGGCCGTCCTGGCCAACTCGAACGGCCCGATCCGGGAACAGCAGCAGCGGGCCGACGCCAACCGGGCCGAGGCCGGCTTCACCGCCCTCACCGGCCCCGGTCTGACCGTCGAGCTCAACGACGCGCCGCAGTTGAGCAACCTGCCCGAAGGAGCCTCCAACGATGACCTGGTCGTCCATCAGGGCGACGTGCAGGCGGTGGTCAACGCGCTCTGGGCCGGTGGTGCCGAGGCGATGTCAATCATGAACGTGCGCGTCCTGGCGACCAGCGCGGTACGCTGCGTGGGTAACACCCTGCTGTTGCACGGCCGGGTGTACTCCCCACCTTTCAAGATCGTAGCAATTGGCGATCCCGCCGCACTCCGGCAGGCCCTCGCCGCTTCCGAGGGAGTCCGGTGGTTCAGGGACGCGGTCAACAACTACCAACTTGGCTACTCGGAGACCGCTGGCAACGTCACGGTGCCCGCCTTCGAGGACTCCACCACCCTGCGTTCGGCGACCGTGCCGGCGGTGCCGCAGTGAGCCCGCAGTGAGCCCGCAGTCCGACGGTCGGCACCGCGACCAGACCGACGAGCCCACCGCCTTCCTACCCAAGGTCGATCGGGCCGAGTCCGCCGACGCCCGGGCGGCGGGAGCCTGGCCCGACCCGGTGCTGCCCACCCGGTCCGGACCGTCCCCGGCACCGCACGACCCGCCACCGACCGCAGCTCCGCGGCCGACCGATCAGGCTGCCGCCGGGGGCCGACCGCCGGACGGCCAGCGGCCGACCAACTCCGGTCGTTTCGACGGGACCGCCGAGCCCACCTCGCCCGCCGGCTCCGGCCGATGGGACCCGGCACCACCGGCGGAATCACCCGCTCGGACCACGGCCGGACCGGGCACACCGGGCGGCTGGACCGCACCTGCGGCGCCGGAGCGGGCCGGCGCGCCGGCGGTCGAGCGCCGAAGTGCCGGCCCGGGCCAGGAGCAGCCGACCGCGCCCGGACGTCGGGACACCGCGCCCACCAGTGACCACCGGGCGAACCAGTGGGACACCCCCGCGAGCACCGGTCGTGGTGCCAACCAGTGGGATCCGGCACCGAATGGGCAGCGTCCGGCGGATCCCGACCGTACGGCGAACCAGTGGGACTCGGTGCCCGGTCCGGTTCGTGGCGCATCCGGTCGGCCGCAGAGCGCGGGAGACAACGACCAGTGGCATGGCGTGCCCCTGCCGTCGGGTCAGCCGGACATTCCGGTGGGGCCCACGCCGTGGCACGGCGCCTTCCAGCCCGCCCGGGGTGCGGGCGACCCGCAACAGCCGAGCAGCACCCGCCCGGCCGGCGCGGACGCCGGTCACCCGGGTGCCACCGGCACCGCCGGCCGGCCGGGGTGGCCGAGTCCGGCCGACACCGCGGCCCGACCGGACATCGGCGAGGCCGCCGGCACCCCGCCGCCCTGGCCCGGCAGCCAAGCCCAATCGTCCGGTCCGAGCCGGTCCGGCACCGGAACGGCGCAACCCCGCGGCGGCCCGGTCCGGCCCAACGGCGAGCAGCCGAGACAGCCCGCCGAGACCACGCAACCTGTCGCGGTACGGCCGGCCACGCCACCGTCCGGTTCGGCAGCGCAGTCGTCCCAGCCCGTGCCGGCACCACAGTTCGGGGCACCCTACGGCGAGCAGACGCCCCGTCCCGGATCCGGTCCGGCAGCCCCGGCCCCGCACGCGCCGCGTCCCGGAGCCGGTCTGGCAGCTCCGGCCCCGCACGCGCCGCGCCCCGGTGCCGCGCAGCCTGCCGGCGCAGCGCCGGCACCGCACGCGCCGTACCTCGGACCGGCGGGCAACAGCGGGGCGGCGCAGCCATCGCATCCCGGACGGCCGGGCCCGAACGGCCCATCAATGCAGCCGTCCCAGGCTGGCCAGGACAGATCGGCACCGCATGTGGCGCGCCCCGAGCCGACCGGCGAGGACCGGCCCGGCCGCAGCGGCCCGGCGTACCCGGCGGTGCCAGGTCAGCCGCCGGCCACACCGTCCTGGTCGGCTGAAGGTCGGCGCACGCCCGCTGTCGAGCCGGCACGGCAGTCGGCGGAACGCGCACCCGGTCAGGGTGACTGGTCCGGTGAGGGCCCGACCGCACTGATACCGAAGGTCGGCGACGTCGCCGGCTCGGCTGATGGCGGCCGGGGGACGGAGTCGACCAGGGCGACTCGGGCGACGAACGGCCATCCCGGCACCGCGGCCGTGCCGGGCAGCCTGGCGGCCACGGACCGTCCGATCAACCCCACCTCGGGTCAGCAGGCCCGCCCGGCGGCATCCGGCCAGCCGACGGCACCAGGGCAAGCTGCCGCACCCGGCCAACCGTCCGCGTCGGGCCAGCCGTCCGCGCCGGGCCGGTCGGCCGACCCGGCGGCGACCGCTCTCATCCCGGCGGTCACCGGAGCCAGGCCGAGCGCTCCGCCGGTACTGGACTCGACCGCCCTGATGGGTGCCGTACCTCGACCGCCCAGGAGCGAAGAACCATCGGACGGTGCCGACCAGCCCGCCGAGGCACCGAAGCCGCGGCGCGGCGACCGGGTGGTGCAACTGCGCCCCCACCAGACGGGTGAGGGCTACAAGAGCGTCTACTCGGAGCTGACCCGGCCGTCGCTGTGGTCCCGGGTACGCACCGGTCTCCGGTTCAGCGGCGAACTGCTGATCACCTTCGGCCTGGTGGTGCTGCTCTTCGCCGGCTACGAGATCTGGGGCAAGTCGGCGATCGTCGACGCCCACCAGGGCGAGCTGAGCGAGCAGTTGGCCCAGGCGTGGGCACCCGAGCCGGTGACGGACCCGACGGTGTCCGCGTCGGCCAGCCCGTCCGCCAAGCCGAAACCGGCGGTGCAGGGCACCCCGATCGCCGGCCTCTACATTCCGAAGTTCGACAAGGAATGGATCGTGGTCGAGGGGGTCGGTCAGCAGGACATCCGGTACGCGCCGGGGCACTACCCGGACAGCGCCATGCCGGGCCAGGTCGGCAACTTCTCCGTGGCCGGGCACCGGAACCGGGCCACCTTCTGGCGACTGGACGAGTTGCGCGAGGGCGATCCGATCCTGGTCGAGGGCCGCAACGAGTGGTACGTCTACCAGGTGACCGAGAGCCTGGTCGTCAAGCCGACCCAGGTCGAGGTGGTGGCTCCGGTGCCGGGTCGGCCGGGAGAGAAGCCGACCAAACGGATGCTGACCCTGACCACCTGCAACCCAAAGTTCGACAATTACGAGCGGTTGATCATTCACGCCGAGTTGACGCGTACCCAGCCGAAGGCCGAGGGACGCCCGGCGGAGCTGGGGACCTGACGATGTACGCCTGGATCTGGCGCAAGCTGCCCTTCGGGCTGCCCGGCAAGCTCGTCGGCAGCCTACTGCTCGCCACCACCATGGTGGCGTTGCTGTGGTACGTGGTGTTTCCCTGGGCGGAACCGCTGCTGCCCTTCGACGACGTGCAGGTCACCCAGGAGGACTCCGGCGTACCGGGCGCACCGGACGGCGACGTCGGGCCCGGTGACGACGGCGCGGTCGACGACGCCCCACCGGGCGACGAGCACGACCTGCCGTACGACACCGACCGGAACAACACGCCGCCGCCGGACGAGGACGAGTGAGCCCGATGCGCGTCCTGGTGATCGACAACTACGACTCGTTCGTCTTCAACCTCGTGCAGTACCTCGGCCAACTCGGCGTGGAGTGTGAGGTGCGCCGCAACGACGAGATCGAGGTGACCGAGGTCGGCCGGGTCGGCGCGGCCGGTGTCCTGCTCTCCCCGGGTCCGGGCACGCCCGACCGGGCCGGCATCTGCCTCGACGTGATCCGCCAGTACGCCGGCGAGCTGCCGATCTTCGGGGTGTGCCTGGGTCACCAGGCCATCGGCGAGGCGTTCGGGGCGACCGTCACCCGCGCCCCGGAGCTGCTGCACGGCAAGACCTCGGAGGTCCGGCACGACGACACCGGCGTACTGGCCGGGCTGCCCGATCCGTTCACGGCGACCCGCTACCACTCGCTCGCCGTGCTGCGGGAGACGCTGCCGGCCGAGCTGGAGGTGACCGGCTGGACGGCCTCCGGGATCGTGATGGCGATGCGGCACCGCACGCTGCCGATCGAGGGCGTCCAGTTCCATCCCGAGTCGGTGCTGACCGAGGGCGGGCACCTGATGCTGGCCAACTGGCTCGCCGCCTGCGGGCACCCGGAAGCGCTGGAACGCGCCCCGGAGCTTGCCGCCGAGGTCGACGCCCGTCGCCGGGCCGCCTTCGCCACCACCTGAGGATCAGGTCTCGCGGTCGGCCCGCCGGTCCTGGTGATCAGGAGCGAACCGCCAGCCAGATCACGCCCACAGCCTCCCGGATCCCGCATTCCGCCAGGGACGCATCGACCGCCGTGGGCGCTCCGGCAGCGTCACGACCGGAGACCGTAACCGGTGTCATCGGGCGGAGCCGCAGGGCGGTCAGCGGGTCAGGGCGTCGGAAATGGCGGGGTCGGCGGGTGAGCTGACGGCCGGTGGCCGGTCGCGGACCGCGTCCCAGGCCGCCTTCCCGCTGGCGAGGTAGTCCCGGGCCGCCTTGCGCACCAGCAGGCCGGTGCCGCAGCCCGAGCAGCGGGCGGTCACCCCGTCGGCGTCGATGCCGACGTGCCGGCACAGCGTCACCGCCCGGGACAGGTGGTAGGACTGGGTGACGATCAGCGCACGCTCGATCCCGTAAACCTGACGGGCCCGCAGGCAACTGTCGTACGTGTCCAGGCCGTGCGGGTCGGCGACGACGCGCTGCGGATCCACGCCGAGCCGTTCGGTCAGGTGGGCGGCCATGATCGCCGGTTCGTCGCCGGACTCGCCCGCGCCGTCGCCGGAGACGAGCACCACCCGGGCCTTACCGCTGCCCACCAGCTCGGCGGCGATCTCCAGCCGACCGGCGAGCCGGACGCCCGGTTGCCGGCCGTCCTCCGTCACGGCGGTACCCAGCACGATCACCACGTCGGCGGCCGGTGCCTCGACGGCAGCGTGGACGTGGCCGCGCGCACCGGCGGTCGTCCAGAGCCAGGGCAGGCTGGCGACCAGCAGCGCGGCCAGCGCCGGCACGGCCAGCAGAAGCAGGCGGCGTCGCCGACGTCTCACCCGGTCGACCGGCGGGGTTGCCCCCGTCACTCCTGACCGAGGCGGAACGGGGCGAAGGACGGCAGGATCCCGCCACCGCCACCGCCACCGTCGTCGTCATCGTCCGGCGGCGGCGTGGTGGGCGCACCGGAGGTCGGCGGGGTCTGGGTCGGCGGATCCGGATCCTCCTCCGGCTCCGGCACCGACACGACGATCTTCACCGTGCTGCCCTTGGTGCGCTCGGTGTTGCCGTTCGGGCTCTGGTCGACCACCCGCCCGGCCTCATCCGCAGGGCGCTCCGGACCCAGCTCGGTCTCGACGTCGAAGCCGGCGCGTTCCAGGGTCCGTTTCGCCTCCGCCTGGGGCAGGCCGACCACCGACGGCACCGTCGCCACGTTGCCCCTCGAGACGGTCAGGGTGACCTCGGTGCCTTCCGCGACCTTCTCGCCCGAGGGCGGGTCGACCTTCAACACCTGGCCTTTGGTGGCCGCGTTGTCGTCCTCCTCGACCTTCACCTCGAGTTTGAGGTTCTCGAGCTGGGTCTGGGCGGCCTCCCGGGTGCTGCCGACGAGGCCGGGCGGGATTTCCACCTCGGGCTTGCCGCCGCAGATGCGTACGCTCACCGTGCTGTTCGGTTCCGCCCGCTCGCCGGGGGGTGGGGACTGGTTGGTGACCGTCCCCTCCTTGCAGTCCGAGGTGAACTCCGGATCGCCGAGCGCCGGCACGAAACCGTCCCGCTCGATCTGGGCGAACGCCTCGTCCTGGCTCAGCCCGGTGACCGTCGGCACCGCCAGGTCCTGCGGCTCGTCGCGCTGGTTCAGCAGCAGGGCGGCGACCAGGGCGATCACCGCGAGCACGCCGAGCGCGGCGAACATGGCGATCAGCCAGGACGACGCCTTGCGCTGACGCGGATCACCCACCCGGGCGGGGATCTGCCGGGTCTGCGTCGCGCCCCCCGTCGGGTAGCCCGGGTGGCCGGCCGCGGCCATCGCCACGGTCTCGTCCTCGCGCATCACCGGGGTCGCCATCACCGGCCGGCCGGCTGCCGCCCGGAGCAGGTCGGCGCGCATCTCCCCGGCGCTCTGGTAGCGGTTCAACGGGTTCTTCGACAGCGCCTTCAGCACGATCGCGTCGACCGCCGGGTTGACGTCCGGGTTGAGATCGCTCGGGGTCGGCGGAGCCTCCCGCACGTGCTGGTACGCCACGCTCACCGGGCTGTCGCCGACGAACGGCGGATGCCCGCAGAGCAGCTCGAAGAGCACGCAGCCGGCGGCGTACACATCGGAACGGGCGTCGACCGCCTCGCCGCGCGCCTGTTCCGGGGAGAGGTACTGCGCGGTGCCGATGACCGCGCTGGTCTGCGTCATCGTGGTGGCGCCGCTGGCCAGCGCCCGGGCGATGCCGAAGTCCATCACCTTGACCTGGCCGGTCTGGGTGAGCATCACGTTGCCCGGCTTGATGTCGCGGTGGATGATGCCGTGCCGGTGGCTGAAGTCCAGCGCGGCGCAGATGTCGGCCGAGATCTCCAGCGCCCGCCGGGGCTGCAACCGGCCCTCGGCGCCGAGCACCTCCTTCAGCGTGCGCCCGTTCACGAACTCCATCACGATGAACGGCAGCGTCTCGCCGGTCGGCGCCTGCTCCTCACCGGTGTCGTAGACGGCCACGATGGCCGGGTGGTTGAGCGAGGCGGCGTTCTGCGCCTCCCGCCGGAAACGCATCTGGAAGGTGGCGTCCCGGGCCAGGTCGGCGCGGAGCATCTTGATCGCGACGTCCCGACCGAGCCGCAGGTCACGGCCGCGATGCACCTCGGCCATGCCGCCGTACCCGAGCAGCTCGCCGACCTGGTACCTGCCACCGAGCAGGCGGGCCTGCGCTGTCATCGCGTCTGTCGTCCTTCGCTCGTCGTCGTCACGTCGCCGCCCGGTCGGGGCTGATCCAGTCGACGGTACGCCGTATCGACCAGATCGTCTCGCCCGTCAGGCCGCAGCGCGTCGGACGTCACCGTTGGTACGGAAGCTCCCCCCGGCGTTCCCACGCCGAGGTTGTTCCGCAGTTGGTAGGAAATCACGCCGGAGCAGATGAGGACCAGTGCGCCCAGCATGATGGCCAGGAAGACCATGCCGGATCGTGACCGTCGAGGTACCGGGCGTGACGGTCCGGGCGGCGGAGCGTACCCGGGCGGGACCGTGGCCGCCCCACGCGGGTAGCCGGTGGCGGCCGGTGCCACCGAGGTGGGACGGTGCGGGGCAACCGGTTGCGGAGCCGGTTGGTGGATCGGCGGCGGTCGGTGCCCCATGGCCGGCGGGTGCGCGGGGGCCGGGGAGTGCGGGGCCGCCACCGGACGCGGTGCCTGCGGCGATGGAACCTGCGCGCGTCCCGGTGCCGGCGAGGCCGGCGCGGCGGAGATCGGTGCGGCCTGCCCACCGGCCCGGGCCTGCCGCGACAGCGCGGTCTTCAACTGCCGCGCCGCACCGGCCAGCGTGGCGGCGCTCGGCCAACGGTCCTTCGGGTCCTTCGCCAATGCCCGCTCGACAAGCGCGCGGACCTGGGGCGGAATGTCGGCGGGCAGCGGTCGGGGCGTCTCCCGGACGTGCCGCATCGCGATGTCGAGGGGGTTGTCACCCTCGAAGGGCCGCCGTCCGGCGAGGCACTGGTAGGCGACCACACCGAGCGCGTAGACGTCGGAGGCGGGGGTGGCGACCTGACCGGTGGCCTGCTCCGGCGAGATGTACGACGCGGTGCCGAGCACCGAGCCGGCCGCGGTGAGCTGCCCGACCAGGTCCGACCGGGCGATGCCGAAGTCGGTGAGCACCAGCGTGCCGTTGGGGCGGACCAGCAGGTTGCCGGGCTTCACGTCCCGGTGCACGATGCCCTTCACGTGCGCGGCGTGCAGCGCGTCGGCGGCCTGGGCGACGAGCGCCATGGTCCGCGCCGGGGTGAGCCGGCCGACCCGACTCAGCGTCGCCGAGAGGGGATCGCCCTCGACGTACTCCATCACCAGAAAGGCGATGTGCTGGTCGTTGCCGAAGTCGTAGACGTCGACCACGCCGGGGTGGTTGATCGTGGCCATGGTGCGGGCCTCGCCGCGGAACCGCTCGGCGAAGCCGGGCTCGTCCAGCAACGCCGGGAGCAGGCTCTTGACCGCCACCGTACGACCGAGCACCTGGTCGGTGCCGCGCCAGACGTCACCCATGCCGCCGCTGGCGATCCGCTCGTCGAGACGGTAGCGGTTACCGAGTTGGACCCCCGGACTGAGCATGTCAGCGGCCCCCGGGTTCGTTGATGGCGGCCCGCATGATCTGACCGGCGATCCGGGCGGCCTCGGCGCTGCCGCCGCTGCCGGCCTCCTCCAAGACGACGCAGACGGCGGAGACCGGCTTGCCGTCGGAGTCGAGGGCGAAGCCGATGAACCAACCGTGGTCCGGGCGGTCCGGCGCGGACTGGGCGGTGCCGGTCTTGCCGCCGACCGTGTAGCCGTTGATCCGGGCGTTTCCGCCGGTGCCGTTCTGCACCACGCTCACCATCATCTCCCGCAGGTCGGCGGCGACCTGACCGCTCACCGGCCGGCGCAGCTCGCGCGGGTTGGCGGTGTCGTAGACGGTGGTGCGGTCCGGTGCCAGCAGCTGACGCACCAGGTACGGCCGCATCTGGCTGCCGCCGTTGGCCACCGCCGAGGCGATCATGGCGCCCTGCAGCGGGGTCATCCGCACGTCCCGCTGCCCGATGGAGGACTGCGCCAGCGCGGCCGGGTCGGGGCCGCCGTCCGGATTCTCCATGCTGCCGGTCCGGCTGGCCGCCACGCTCAGGCCGCCCTCGCCGAGCCGGCCGACGGTCAGGTCCTCCTGCTCGAACCCGAACTGCCGGGCCTTCTCCTTGAGCACGTCGGGACCGAGCTGGACACCGAGCTTGGCGAAGCCGGTGTTGCAGGATTCGGTGACCGCGTTCATCAGGGTCACCTGCGACTCGGGGCAGATCGACGGCGCGGCGTTGCGGATCGGCTCGCCGGAGGTGGGCGGGGTGTAGCTCGATCCGGCCGGGATGTTCGTCTCCTTGGTGATCCCGTTCTCCAGCGCCGCCGCGGCCACCACGATCTTGAAGGTGGAGCCCGGCGGCAGCACCTCGCCGAGCGCCCGGTTCCGCAGCGGCCGTCCCGCCTCCTGTTCCAGCCGGTTGTACGCGGCGGTCGCCTCGTCGGTGTCGTGGCTCGCCAGCGGGTTCGGGTCGAAGCTGGGAATGGAGACCAGTGCCTGCACCGCCCCGGTGGCCGGGTCGAGGGCGATCGCCGCGCCCTTGGTCGCGCCCTTGTTGTTGCCGCGCAGCTCGTCGTACGCGGTGTCCTGCGCCCGCTTCGACAGGGTCAGCAGCACGTTGCCGCCGGCGGTGGTGTCGCCGGTGACCATGTCCCGCAGCCGGTTGACGATGAGCTGGTCGCTGGTGCCGGCGAGGAAGTCGTTCTCGGCGCGCTCCAGCCCGGTGGCGGCGCCGTTGACCGGCTCGTACCCGAGCACGTGAGCGTATTTCGCGCCGCCCGGATAGGTGCGCAGGTACTTCAGCTCGCCGTCGGTCTCCTTGCTGACCGCCAGCGCGGTGCCACCGGCCTCGATGTTGCCGCGCTTGCGGTCGTACTTGGCGACCTGGACCCGACCGTTGTAGTCGCTGGTGCGGTACTCGTCGGCCTTGTAGGCCTGGATCCAGTTCAGGTTGGCGAAGAGCAGCCCGAACAGGACGATGACGACGACGCCGACCCGACGCAGCGGTGCGTTCACGGCTTGATCACCTCCGTGGGGGCACCGTGCAACTGCTCGGGCGGCCCGGAGGGGCGGGTCACCTTGCCGCCGGCACCGTCGACCGGCCGACGGCCGGCGTCGGAGACGCGCAGCAGCACCGCGATGAGCAGCCAGTTCGCCATCAGCGAGGAGCCGCCGGCGGAGAGGAACGGGGTGGTCTGACCGGTCAACGGGATGAGCTTGCTGATCCCGCCGACGATCACGAAGACCTGGAGCGCGAGGGTGAAGGCCAGGCCACCGGCGAGCAGCTTGCCGAACGAGTCCCGAACCGCCAGGGCGGCCCGCAGACCCCGCTCGACGATGAGCAGGTAGATCACCAGTAGCGCGGAGAGACCGAAGAGGCCGATCTCCTCACCGATGCCGGCGAAGATGAAGTCGTTCTGCACCTCCGGCAGCAGCAGCGGCTGACCACCACCCGGCCCGGCACCGAACAACCCGCCGGAGCCGAGCGCGAGCAGCCCCTGCACCAGTTGGTAGCCGTCGTCGTAGGGCTGGGCGAACGGGTCGAGCCAGATCTGCGCCCGTAGGTAGAAGTTCGCGAACGGACCGCCCACCGCCTCGCCGAGCACGTACGCGAGGTAGGCGCCGCCGAAGAAGAGGACCAGGCCGATGAGCAGCCAGCTGACCCGCTCGGTGGCGATGTAGACCGTGGCCACGAACATGCCGAAGTAGAGCAGCGAGGTGCCCAGGTCCTTCTCGAACACGAGGACCAGCAGGCTGATCACCCAGACGACGAGCACCGGGCCGAGGTCGCGCCCGCGCGGGAAGTCGATGCCGAGGAACCGGTGACTCGCCAGCGACAGCACCTCGCGCTTGCGCACCAGGTAGTAGGCGAAGAAGACGAGCAGGGCGAGCTTGGCGAACTCGCCGGGCTGGATCGAGAAGCTGCCGATGCGTACCCAGAGCTTCGCGCCGTTGATCTCGGAGATGCTGGCCGGCAGCACCGCCGGCAGCATGACCAGCACGATGCCCGCCAGCCCCAGGGTGTACGCGTACCGGGAGATCGACCGATGGTCGCGCATCAGTGCCAGCAGGCCGGCGGCGAGGACCACCGAGATCAGCGTCCAGGCGAGCTGGCGACCGCCGGTCCCGGCGAAGATGGCCAGGTCCGCCCGCTCCTCGGGGGCCGCCTTGGCGAGGTCGAGCCGGCGCAGGAAACCGACGCCCAGCCCGTTGAGCAGGGCCACCGCCGGCAGCAGCGCCGGATCGGCGAAGGGCGCGAGGAACCGGATCACCAGGTGCATGCCGAGGAACACCGCGGTGAGCGTGGCGGCCGGCACCCAGAAGCCCGGAGTGACCGTGTCGAGCACCTTCGCCTCGACCATCGCGCCGTACGCGGCCACCAGCGCCATCGCCAGCAGCAGCAGCGACAACTCGGCGTTGCGGCGGGAGCGGGCCATGCGTACGCCGGGTCGCTCGCCCGCGGTGGCGGGCGAGGATGCCGGGGTGGCCGCTGCGGTCACGATCGTCCTCGGGTGGGAGCCGGTGCCTACTCGGGCGACCGGCAGGCCGCCGGGTCGACCGTGGGCGTGAAGGTGTCGACGGGGGGCGCGTCGGGGGTGCTGTCCGGCGCGGCGGCGGAGGCACCGTTCGGGGTGCCCGTCGCCGCGCCGCTCGGTGTCGACGAGACGCCACCCACCTGGCTCGGCGAGCCGGCCGGAGCGCTCGGCGATCCCGTCGGCGCGCTCGGCGTCGGGGACGGCGAACCCACGAGCGAGGGCGTGGGGCTCGGTGTCGGCGGACAGATCGGCTTGAGGTTCACGTTCGTCGGGCTGTCCATCGTCAGCTCCGCCAGCCGCCGTTCCGCGTCCGGCTCGCTCTTGGCCGGGATGCCCTGTTTCACCTGCTCCTGCGCGGCCAGGGTGAGGTCGTCCAGCTGGGCCTCGCTCTCGGAGTGCACGCTGGAGAGGTCCATCCCGGCGATCTGACCCTGGATGCCACGGAACACGGCCACCTGGCCGTCCTCGGTCGCGCCCACGTAGTACTGGCGCTGCGTGTAGCTCCACCCGGCGAACACCCCGCCGCCGACGATCACCAGCAGGGCGGTCGTCATGGCGAGCGCACGCAGCGGACGCCGACGCGCCTCGGGCTCGTCGTCGGCGTTCGCGGCGTCGTCGGGCGTCGGCGGCCGGGGCGCGGAGAGCGCCGAGGCACGGGCCGCCGGGGTGGAGACGTCGGCCGAGGTGGCCATCCCCCGGTCCCGGGCCGCCGCACCGCCGACGATCGGGGCCGCCTCGACGATGTCCCGGTCGGTGGCGTCGGCGATGATCACGGTGATGTTGTCCGGGCCGCCACCGCGCAGGGCGAGCTGGACGAGCCGCTCGACACACTGCTGCGGGTCCGCGTACTCCCGCATGGTCTCGGCGATGGTCTCCGCGCTGACCACGCCGGAGAGCCCGTCGGAGCAGATCAGGTACCGGTCGCCGGGCAGCACCTGCCGGACCGAGTACTCCGGGTCGATGTCGCGGCCGTCCAGGGCCCGGGTGAGCAACGAGCGCTGGGGGTGGCTGCTCGCCTCCTCCGGGCTGATCCGGCCCTCGTCGACGAGCATCTGGACGTAGGTGTCGTCCTTGGTTATCTGCGCGAACTCTCCGTCGCGCAGCAGGTAGGCCCGCGAGTCGCCGATGTGGACCATGCCCAGCTTGCTGCCGGAGAACAGGGTCGCGGTGAGCGTGGTGCCCATCCCCTCCAACTGGGGGTTGGCCTCCACCGTCTCGCGGAGTTGTTGGTTGGCGGTGCCCACGGCGGAGCGGAGCGCGTCGACCAGGGCATCGCCTGGGACGTCCTCGTCCAGTGGCGCCATGGCACCGATGACAATGTTGCTGGCGACGTCACCGGCGGCCATACCGCCCATGCCGTCGGCAACGGCGAGTAGCCGCGGCCCGGCGTAGACGGAGTCCTGATTACCGTCTCGGATCAGACCGCGGTCGCTGTGGGCCGCATAGCGCAGGGTCAGAGTCATGGCCGTAATTCGAGAGAGGTGCGGCCGATCCGGATCGGCACGCCGAGGGGGACGGGGGTCGGTCCGGTGACCTTAGCGCGATCCAGGTACGTCCCGTTAGTCGAACCCAGGTCCTCGACGAACCACTGCCCATCACGCGGCACCAGCCGGGCGTGTCGCGCGGACGCGTAGTCGTCGGTGATGACGAGGGTGGAGTCCTCGGCACGACCGATCGTTATCTGCGCCTCACCCAACGTGATCCGCGTGCCGGCCAACTGACCCGCGGTCACCACCAACTGGTGCGCCGCCCGCCCCCGCTTCACCTTCGCCGGCTTCGCCGTCGCCTGACCTGTCGACGCGCCCACCGCCCGGGGCGCCGCCACCAGCCGACCCGAGCGGGCCCCCGCGAAGAGGTCCCGCCGGATGACGCCGACCACCGTGAACACGAAGATCCACAGCAGTACGAGGAATCCGAACCGGGCAACGGTGATAACGAGTTCCGGCAAGGCGGATCAGCCGTCCACGCGGAAGGTCAGAGTGGTCGTACCGAGCTGGATCATGTCACCGGGGTTCAACGCCACGGCGGAGACCCGCTGGCCGTTGACCATGGTGCCGTTCGTCGAGCCGAGATCGGTGAGCACGACCTGCCCGCCGTCGAAGTCCAGCCGGGCGTGTCGGCGGGAGATGCCGACGTCCGGCAGCCGCAGGTTGGCCTGGTCGCCTCGACCGATCACGGTCGAACCCATCTGCAGCGGGTAGGTGCGGCCGTCACCGGAGACCAGCCGGATGTTGCGTCCACCGCCGTGCCCCGGCGGCGGACCGTAGCCGCCACCCTGGTCGTAGGACGGGTAGCCGGGCGGGCCGGCGTCGTATCCGGGCGGACCGGCGTCGTAACCGGGCGCCGAGACCGGGGCGACCTCGCCACCGGTGTAGACCTCCGCGGTGACCCGGAACATTCCGGTGTCCAGTCCTTCACCGCGCTCGATCTCGACGATCACGTCCCCGTAGACCGTCCAGGCCTGCTCGCCGATGAACTCCGCCTGCGACTGGGCCAGCTCCTGGGCCAGCGCGGCGGCGTACGGCGCCAGCCGACTGTGGTCGTACGGGGAGAGATCGATCACGTAGCGATTGGGCACCAACGTGCGCCCACCAGCGAGGATGGCCTTGTGTGCCTCGGCCTCCCGCTGCATGGCGTTGAGGATCTCCACGGGGTGGACCACCCCTTTGAAGACCTTGGCGAAAGCCCCTTCGACCAGGCCTTCCAGACGCTTCTCGAAGCGTTGCAGCACGCTCACCGGCTCCTCCTCGGGTCCCGAGGACATGATGGTATCCGTCCAGAGCGCACGCAGCTCACACGCCGCTCGGCCGGCAGGCCACGGCCCGTTCGGACGGCTTCTGATTGTCGTGCTACTCTTTCGTCCGCCACGAACGGTAACCGCTGCGAGCAGCGAAAGCCATTCGCGGCGACAGACCAAGGTCACGTAGCATGGCTGAGGCTCGCCGATCACCGGCGAAGCCCGGTACAGGCCACGTTCATCGAGGTCGAGCCACGGGGAAGTGGCGGAATGGCAGACGCGCACGGTTCAGGTCCGTGTGTCCGAAAGGACGTGGGGGTTCAACTCCCCCCTTCCCCACCACAGCCGAGGGCTCCGCAGAATGCGGGGCCCTCGCTCCGTATCGGGGCGTGCCGGACGTCACGCTATGCTCCGATGGTTTCTGCCTCCGACGCACCAGGAGTGGCATGTGAGTGTCGCATTCGTGACCGGTTCGGGCGGGCTGATCGGCTCCGAGGCGGTCCGGCACTTCGCCGGCCTCGGTCTCGACGTCGTCGGCATCGACAACGACATGCGGCAGGAGTTCTTCGGCGAGGAGGCGTCCACCGCCTGGAACGTCCGCCGGCTGACCGACGAGCTGGGTGAGGCGTACTCCCACCACAGCATCGACATCCGGGACCGGGCGGCGCTCGGCGCGCTGTTCGGCCGGTACGGCCGGGACGTGGCTGTGGTGATCCACACTGCCGCGCAGCCCTCGCACGACTGGGCGGTGCGCGATCCGTTCACCGACTTCGACGTCAACGCCGCCGGCACCCTCAACGTGTTGCAGAGCGTCCGGGAACACTGCGTCGACGCCCCGGTCATCCACTGCTCCACGAACAAGGTCTACGGCGACCGACCGAACAGCCTGCCCCTGGTGGAGCTGGCGACCCGGTGGGAGATCGAGCCGGGCCACCCGTACGAGCAGGGCATCCGGGAGGACATGTCGATCGACGCCTGCCTGCACTCGATCTTCGGCGCCTCGAAGGTCGCGGCGGACGTGATGGTGCAGGAGTACGGCCGCTACTTCGGCATGAAGACGGCCTGCTTCCGGGGCGGGACGCTGACCGGGCCGGCGCACTCGGCGACCGAGCTGCACGGCTTCCTCGGCTACGTGATGCGGGCGAACATGGAGCGCCGCACCTACAAGATCTTCGGTTACCAGGGCAAGCAGGTCCGGGACGCCATCCACAGCTCGGACGTGGTCTCCGCGTTCGAGGCGTTCTTCCGCAACCCCCGCTCCGCCGCCGTCTACAACCTCGGCGGCGGCCGGCACTCGAACACCTCCAACCGCGAGGCGTTCACGCTGGCCGAGCAGATCACCGGCCAGGAGATGATCACCGAGTACGTCGAGGCCAACCGGATCGGCGACCACAAGTGGTGGATCGGCTCCAACGAGGCGTTCCAGGCGGACTATCCGGACTGGAAGCAGGTGTACGACGTACCAATGATCATGCGAGAGATCTACGAGGCCAACGTGGACAAGTGGGTGCCGGGGGCATGACCAAGAAGAACGTGCTCGGTGTCCTGGTCGACGCCACCGACTACGCCGAGGCCACCGAACGGGTGGTGGCCGCCGCACAGGAACGCCAGCCGTTGGCGCTCACCGCGCTGGCCGTGCACGGCGTGATGACCGGCGTGCTGGACCGGGCGCACAACGCGCGACTCAACTCCTTCGACGTGGTGACCCCGGACGGCCAGCCGGTGCGCTGGGCGTTGAACCTGCTGCACGGCGCCGGCCTCACCGACCGGGTCTACGGGCCGACGCTCACCCTGCACGTGCTCTCCCGCTTCGCCGACGAGGGGCTGCCGGTCTACCTGTACGGCTCGACCGAGGAGACCCTCACCCGGCTGATCCCGGCGCTGGAGCGGATGTTCCCGGCCCTGAAGATCGCCGGGGTGGAGGCGTCCAAGTTCCGCGGTGTGCAGCCGGGCGAGGACGTCGAGATCGCCGATCGGATCAAGGGCAGCGGCGCCCGGCTGGTCCTGGTCGGGCTCGGTTGCCCCCGGCAGGAGATCTTCACGTACGCGATGCGCCCGCTGCTGGACATGCCGATGATGGCGGTCGGCGCGGCCTTCGACTACCACGCCGGGCTGCTGCGCCAACCGCCGCCGTGGATGCAGCGCGCCGGGTTGGAGTGGTTCTGGCGTCTCGGCCTCGAGCCCAAGCGCCTGTGGCGGCGTTACGTGATCCTCAATCCCGCGTACCTGGGTCGCCTGGTCGCGCAGAAGACCGGGCTGTGGAAGGCCCGGCCACCCGCGCCGGCCACCGAACGTCCGACCGAGTTCGCGGTCTGACCCGAATCGACGAACGGGCCCCGGCGTAGCGCCGGGGCCCGTTCGCCGTACCGGACGTCAGAGGGTGAGCGTCCAGGTGTTGATGTACCCGGTGTCACCGCCGTAGACGTCGCGGACCTGGAGGCGCCAGGTGCCGTTCGCCGCCTCGCTGGACAGGTTCACCGTGTAGGTGGCGTTCACGTTGTCCGTGCCGTCGAAGATGCTGCTGTTCTTCAGCCGGTAGGACGAGCCGTCCGGAGCGAGCAGGTCGATGACCAGGTCGCCGCGGTAGGTGTGCACGATGTTCACCGCGACGGTCGAGCTCGACGAGGCGTTCCGGTTGCAGCCGGAGATGGTGATCGAGCTGGTCACCGCCGAGCCCGAGTCCGGGATCGACACGTCCGTCCCGTTGGTCCCGGAGCAGCCACCGCCGCTGCCGCCGGTCACCGTGAGCGAGTACGTCGCACTCCTGGTGCCGGAGGCCGCGGTGCCGGTGACGGTCACGGTGTACGTGCCGGCCGGCGTGCTGGCCGAGGTGCTGATGGTCAGCGTGGACGATCCGCCGGAGGTGACGGTGGCCGGGCTGAACGAGGCGGTCGCCCCGGACGGCAGGCCGCTGGCCGAGAGGCTCACCGACTGGGCGGAGCCGTTGGTGGTGGCGGTGGCCACGGTGGCGCTCGCCGAGCTGCCCGCCGTGACCGAGCCGGCGGTCGGCGACACCGAGACCGAGAAGTCGTTGGTCGGCGGCGGGGTGCTGCCGTTGACCACGTAGAGCAGCTGGTTCGGCGTTCCCGTGCCGACGTTCGAGATCACGTTCGGGGTGGAGTTGCTGACCAGGTAGTCCCGGACCTGCTGCGGCGTCCACGACGGGTTGGCCGAGAGCACCAGCGCCGCCACCCCGGCCACGTGCGGCGAGGCCATCGAGGTGCCGCTGATGGTGTTCGTCGCGGTGTTGCTGGTGTGCCAGGCGGAGGTGATGCTCACCCCGGGGGCGAGGATGTCCACACAGGTGCCGTAGTTGGAGAAGCTGGCGGCGGCGTCGTTGCTCTGGGTGGCACCGACGGTGATCGCCGGTGCGGCCCGGGCCGGCGAGTAGTTGCAGGCGTTCTGCCGCTGACCGAGGGCGTTGCCGTTTCCGGCGGCCACCGCGTACGTGACGCCGGAGTTGACGGAGTTGACGACCGCGTTGTCGACCGCGGTGTTCGCCCCGCCGCCGAGGCTCATGTTGGCCACGGCCGGCTTCACCGCGTTGGCGGTGACCCAGTCGATGCCGGCGATCACCCCGGCGTTGGTGCCGCTGCCGGAGCAGTTGAGCACCTTGACCGCCACCAGGCGGGTCGCCTTGGCCACGCCGTACGCCGAGCCGCCGACCGTGCCCGCCACGTGCGTGCCGTGGCCGTTGCAGTCGGTGTTGTTGGAGTCGACCGTGTTGGTGCCCCAGGTCGCCCGACCGCCGAAGTCCGAGTGGGTGGTCCGGATGCCGGTGTCGATGACGTACGAGGTCACGTTCGTGGCCGTGTTCGGGTACGTGTACGAACTGTTGAGCGGCAGGTTCCGCTGGTCGATCCGATCCAGGCCCCAGGACGGGGGGTTCGTCTGGGTGCCCGCGATGGAGACGACGTGGTTCTGTTCGACGTACGCGACGGCCGGGTCCGCGGCGATCCGCGCCGCGGCCCGTGCGCTGACCCGCAGTTCGGCACCACGGACGGCGGCGCTGTAGGTCCGGGCCGTGGCACCGCCGTGCCGGCGCAGCAGCCGGTCCACCGACGAGCCGACGGACGTCCGGCTGACCTCGCTGTCCTTGAACACCACGATGTAGCTGTCCTTGACGGCGGTCGCGCCACCGGCGCTTCGGACGGTGCCGACCGGCTCGGCCGCCATGGCCGGCGTGGCCGCCGCCACCATGGCCAGTGTGGCCAGACCGACGAGCACGGATCTCTGTGGAAGAGCCATCTTCCTACCTCCCTCGGGTCGGCACCGAACGTCCACCTGCTCGTGACAGGTTGATCGATGAACGCCGATCACGGTGAGGGTAGTTGGATGTGTGCGGACAGTTAAACATGTCGGATCCCTCATAACACTGGCGAGATGGTTCCCCTACGGGGACGGGTACGGGAGGAACGGGGGACGGACCCGGATTCGGCGGGCCGGAAATCGGGCAAGGCTGATGGACATGCAGAGCCATCTCGCCCTCCTGCTTCCGGTCGCCGCCGTCTGGTGGGCCGCCGGCTATCTCGCGGACGGGCTACCCCGCCTGCGCCATGCACGCGAGCTGCGTCAGCAAGCCGGCCGGCTGCTCGCGCTGACGTTGACCGGGCTCGGTCTGACGCTGGCTCTGCCGATCGCCGGGCTGGTCACCGTCGGGCCGACGGTGGCGGATCGAGCCGCCGACGGGCTGACGCTCGCCGCCGTGCCCGCCCTGCTGGTGGCCGGCTGCACGGTGCGCCGGTTGCGCCGGTTGTGGGCGGGAGCCGGCGCACTTGCCGTCGCCGCCGGAACACCGGCCCCGCACGGGCTGCGGGCCGCCGCCGCCCACCCGCTGATCGGCCTGCCGTTGCAGGTGACCGGTCTGGCGCTGCTGCCGGCGATGATCACCGCGAGCGGTGCCGGCCAGTACCTCGGCCCCTCGGCGACCGGGCCGGCGATCACCATCGCGGCGCTGGCCGTCGCGGCCATCGGCGTACGCCACGCGTTGCGGCACAACCGGTTCGCCGAGCGGGCCATGCCCGAACGGGTGGCGTCACCGCGCCCGGCCGCCGGCGCCCTGCACGTATAGCAGTTCCAGGATCGCCCTGGTCGCCTCGAACCAGCGGTCGAGCCACCCGGGTGGCGGCACGCTGCCCTTCGGCGGCAACTCCATCAACAACCCACGCAGCAGCGGATGGTCCACGAGGGAGCCGTCGTCCGCCGTCGACCAGCCGGCGGCCGGGAAGGACGGCTCGGTGAGTGGATTCGGGTCCAGTGACGGCAGGGTGAGCGGCGACGGCGGCTCCGCGATCGCCGGGGTCTCCCGGCCCGCGTGCTCGGTCTCCGCCGACACCACCTCGGTCAGCACGGTGTCCCGCCGGGCCCCGCGATACTTGCCGCCGAACCGTTCCGGCTTTCCCGGCCCGTTGGTGAGGTTCTCCGACCCGATACTCGTCATCCGTCTCGCCTGCCTCGCTCGGTTACCCGCCCTGCCGGGGGGATGTCGACCAGCGCGTACCGAGAAGTACAACGACACGGGCCCGATGTGGCGACGGCAGCCGGCGCCAGCACGCGGTGCTCTGGGCCGCCGTACGCGCCCGTTCGGCTCTGCTGCCCGTCACCAAAGTCGGGTGACGGCAGCGGATCCCCGCCCGGCCGGTGGCCGGGCGGGGATCCGTCGTCACCGTCCCCGGGGCACGTCAGGCCCGGGGGAACGCGCCGTCCCTGGTGCTGGCGACGAAAGCGTGCCAGTCGCCCGGCGCGAAGACCAGGGCCGGTCCGGCCTTGTCCTTCGAGTCACGGACGCCGACCGCCCCGGTCACGTACGCCACCTCGACGCAGTTGTCGCAGTTCGGCCCGCTCTTCGAGCTCTTGAACCACGTCGCCTGCGCCAGGTTCACGGAGAATCCTTGCGTCGCCACTTCCACAACGGCTCCTCTGCCAGTCTCGCGATGTACTCCACGGACTCCTCCGGACGTTCGGCCGCTGCTCGAATGTGATCGAAGATGAAGCTGTACTTCTGTAGTTCGTCGCTCTTCTCCAGGAAGAGCCCACCCGTGGCGTTCTCCGCGTACACGACATCCGGATCACCGGGTTCGGGGAAGCTGAGGATCGTGAAGGTGCCGTCCATGCCGGCGTGCGCTCCCACCTCGAACGGCAGGACCTGAAGCGTCACGTTCGGCAGCTGTGCCACCTGCACCAACCGTTTGAGCTGGTCACGCATGACCGTGTCCCCGCCCACCGGACGGCTCAACACCGCCTCATCGAGCACCACCCACAGATCGACCGGATCATCCTGGGTCAACAACGACTGACGGCCGAGTCGGACACGCACCCGTTGCTGTACCTGTTCCGGACTGAAATCGGGGCGGGCCGCGCGGATCATCGCGCTCGCGTACTCCTCGGTCTCCAACAGCCCCGGCACCACCTGCTGCTCGTAGGCGCGAATCGAACTGGCCGCCGCCTCCAGGCCCACGTACGCCCCGACCAGCACCGTGCTGTACGGATGCCACCAGCCCTTCTGCCGCGCCTCACGGGCGATCTGCACCAGCTCGTCGCTCTCGGCGCCCACCACCCCGTAGATCCGGAGCATGTCGCGCACATCGCGGGGCGTAGCGGTGGTGTGGCCGGTCTCGATCCGCGAGACCTTGGACGCCGAGCACTCCAACTGCTCCGCCACTGACTCGATGGTGATGCCGGCTGCCTCGCGCTGGCGGCGCAGTTCCGCGCCGAGCCGGCGCCGCCGGATGGTCGGGCTGCGCCGCTCGCTCACCGTGTCACCTCTCCGCCTCGACGCGCCGCGCTGACCGCCCGCCCACGGCGCGATCCTCCCGGCGAGCGTTCGCGGCGTGGGGTGGTTCCGGTCCTCGGCCGGCCGCGGCGGGCGAAACCGGCTCTCAGTGTGCCGCCCGGGTGGCGGCCCGTTCAAGCGCCGTTTCGCGCGAGCCGCTCGCGTATCGGCAAAAGTCGACGTGCAACTTGCATGAAGCACACTCCTGATGCACTCTGTCCGTATGACCCGGGTTACTGACCGTCTCCGATCCGTCTCCACGCGTGATCAACGTCGTGGGGCGACGGGTCCGGAGTCCTTCCGGTCGACACCCGCCAGCCCGGCCCACGGGATCGGGAGCCGCTCGCCCACGTGCGACCACGACACCTCCTGATCAACCGACCGATCGCGCAGGAGCCCGCCATCAGCGGCTCCACACTGACGGACCGGCCACCCACTCCGGCCCCCGAGACACGACCTCGTCGCCGGAGCCGCACAACCCCCCATCATTCCCAGCCGGCCCTTCCCCGCCGGCCGACCCTTCCAGGAGCCCATGTGCTTCCCCGCTCCGGTGACGTACTGCACGTGACACGCGCGGCGAGTGTCCAGTTCCGCAGGCCCATTCTGTTCCGGGTGATCCGGGTACTCGACCGGCCGACCTACGACGGTTGGCTCTGGCTCGAAGGCTACGAGTTGAACGCGGCGGGGGACGCGGTCAACCGTCGATCGATCTTCGTCCAGCGGGCCGGGCTGCGGCAGGTCCAGGCCGCACCACAGCCGCGTCCGCACACCGTACGGTCGGCCCGCCGGCCGGTCGTACGGACGCCGGTTCGGGTGCACTGAGCATCACGAACCTCAGGTGAAAAGGATTCGGGGGGCATGCCGCCGACATAGAATCGGTATGCCCACCCCGGCATGTCCGCACCCCGCGCCTCCCGGACCCCGAACCTGGGATGGCCATGGTCAATATGTCCGCGCGGGAGCCACGCCGGCCCCGCATCGCCTACACCTTCGGGCTCCTGGCGCTTCTCGGTGCCGTCACCACCCTGGTGGTGCTGGGCCGCGATCCAGCTTTGTCGTCCACCCGGCTGGCCGAGCCCGTACCGGCTCCGGAGATCACAGTCGTGGAGAGCGAACCGGTAGAGCCGGACACCGCGACCGACGGTGTCTGGGACGCCTTCGCCTACGACGGCTTCTTCGGCCAGCCAGCCGACCGACCGACCGAGTCCGTCGACTCCCCGCAGCCCGCGGACCCGACCGACGAGGACGCGCCGGCCCGGGCCACGGGTGACCACAGCCGGGAGGAACTCAGCCGCTCGCTGTTCTGGTCCGGGGTCTTCGGGCTGGCGATCTCCCTTGCCGGCTTGGGGCTGGTCGGTACCAGACGCCGCATGTGGTGACCCGCCGATCAACCCGTGGGGCTAGCCGTCGCGGTCGGTTCGGTGGTCGGCTCGCCCGTCGTCGGCGGCGGACTCGGACTGGCCTCGGCGACCACCAGCCGAACCTCGTCGCCGGCCGCCACGAGCTCGCCGGCCTCCGGGTCGGTGGCGATGACCGTCCCCTCCGGCTGGTCCGACGGGCGGTACTCCACCTCGTAGTCGAGGTCGAGCCCGTCCAGCGCCGCCCGTGCCGCGGCCTCCGGCAGACCCACCAGCGGCGGTACCGGCACCTGGTCCGGCGCGGCGCTCGTCGTCGGTGCCGCTGACGGAGACGCGGTGGTCGGCGACGGCGACGCCGTGGTGGGTGGAGCCTGGGTGGTCGGCGAGGGCGACTCCGAGCCCGGCCCCTCGTCGTCGAGCCCCTGGCTGGCCAACCAGAACCCGCCCCCGATCAGGGCGAGCAGAAGCAGCAGCAGGACGCCCCAGAGGATCGGCAGCCACCACGGTCGGCCCGGCTGATCGTCGGCATACCAGTCGCCGCCGGCCGGCTCCCGGTCCACACCCGGCCGCAGCGAGGGCACCTCGGCACGCCCGGACCACGCCGCCGGACCGGAACGCTGGGTCGGCGGCAGCTGCGCGGTGGCGTCGGCCGGAACCGGCGGTTCTCCCGCCGCCCGGTCCATCGGCGCGGTCTCGTCGGGTGCCTGCGCCGACGCGCCGGCCACACGGTCCAACGGCGCGGTCTCGTCCGGCGTACGCCCGAGCGGCGCGGTCTCGTCCGGGTTGTTGTCGCCGGACGGCGAGATCGGACGGGTCCGGTCGTCCGGTTGCCCGTCGGTCGGCTCCTGGCGCTCGTCGCTCACGGCACGTCCTTTCCGCCGACCGGGCGGGCACCAGGCCCCTCGACGGTCAACCTAGCGGTTCTGCCGGTCACCGGTCGGCATCAGCGTGTCGGGTGCGCGTCACGGCGCCGGCGCGCTCGCGTCCGCACTCGGCGGCGTGCCGCACCGGAGCTGGACCACGTCGTTCCACCTGCCGACCGTGCCGCCCACCGGTTGTTGTGCGGTGACGGTGCCGGAACGCCCGGCCGGATAGCGTGGGGAGAAGCCGTCGTCGACGAGTTCGGCACCGGCCTCGTTGCACTTCTCGCCGATCAGATCCGGCACCTCGTTCGGCGGCGCGGCCCCGGCAACGTTGATCTTTACGGTGACGCCACGCCGCACCGGCGTGCCCGGCGCCGGGTCGGTGCTGCGCACGCTGGAGCCGTCGCCGCTGCCGAAGACGAGTTGCCAGCCCAGGCCCAGGTCGCGCAGCTCCTCCCGGGCCTCCTCGAAGTCCAGGCCGACCAGGTCCGGAACGGTGAGCCCGGTCGGCCGCGACGGGCTGGGGCTGCTGCTCGGTCGGGTCGGGGTGGTCGACGTCGGCGGTTTCCGAGGTGGCGAGGTCCGGACGGCGGGCGTCGGGGTGGCGGTGCCGGTCGCGCCGGAGGACACCGGGTCCGGTCCCACCTGGTCGCCGGCGAGCACCCAGCCCCCGGCGGCACCGATGACCGCGAGCAGTACGGCGGCGAGCCCACCACCGACGACCATTCTCGTCCGGTCCGGGGCGGTGCCGCCGCCCCCCGGCCGCCCATCCGTGGTCCCGTCCGTCATCCCGCCCACCGCCTCATTCCCCCGCGACCGTACCGACCGGGGCCAAGCACTCTCCGTGACCATTGCCGGTCGATGCCGCGCACGACTCGCCGCACCGACCACAGGACGTTACGCTGCCCGGCATGGCCAGACAGGGCTGGGGAGGATTGATCGCCACCGCGGCCGGCGTGGCAGCCGGTGCCGGTGCCGCCCAACTGGGTTTCGGGTACGGCCTGGGCATCCTCAACTGGGCACCCCCTGAGGCGACCGCCGGCACGGCGGCCTGGGTGGCGAGCCTGATCTGGGCCACCTGGATCGCCGCCACGTCGACGATCTTCGGCGCGGTCTGCGCGCAACGGCTGCACGACCGCCGGCGGGCCGCATCACCGGCCGACAGCTCGACGCCGGTCGGAGCGCCCACCTCCGACGCCCCACCGCCGCCGTCCGGCACCGCGGCGCTGTCCAGTTCGGCAGCGGCGGCCGACGGGCCGGCGACGTCCGACCGCCCGGTTCCGCCCTCTGCCGACCGTCCGTCCGCCACCGCCGGGCACACGGGAGGCGGGCTGCGGGGAATCGTGCTGGCCGTGGCCGCCGGCCTGGGTGCGCTGATCACGGTGCTGCTGGTCGCCGTGCCGGCCCGGGTGGCCGTGGTGCCGGACACCCCGTCTCCGCGGGACATGGCCGCCGGGTACGCAGCGGTCGGCGTCCTGATCGGGACACTCGTGGCGATCTGGGCGCTGCGTTGCCGCGCCGCCGCCACGAACGTCATCGCCACCGCCGGTTGGCTCTGGCTGCTCGCGGTCATCGCCGTGGTCGACTCGGTGCTCGCCGGTCGCGGGCTGACCACCGCGCAGCTCGGCATCTGGCAACTGAGCTCGGACAGCGAGCAGTTCTGGGTCCGGGACTACTTCTACTGGCCCGGTGCGGCCCTGTCGCTCGGTTCGGCACTGGTGATCGGTGCGTTGGCGGCCCGCGGCGGAGTCCGGGCGACCGACCGACGGGTCGGTGCCACCGCCTCGGGCGCCGCCGGTCCGCTGCTGGTGGCCATCGCGTACTTCCTCGCCGTGCCGAGGCTCACCGCGATCAGCCCGGAACAGGTGTCCGCCCATCTCACCGCCCCGTACGCGGTGATCGTCGGCATCGGCGGCTCGGTCCTGGTGGCGGCGCTGGCCCAGCGGTCGGCCCGACTGGCGGCCCGCCGGTCGAGTGGCCCCGACGCGGCCCCGACGGTGCCCCGACAGCGGGTCGGCGACTCGGACCGGCACACGCCCGGGTCCGAACTGGATGCCGACCGGCCCGCGCCGGACGCCGAGCCGTCCGCGCCGGACGCCGAGTGGTCCGGGGCGGGTGCCCCGCTGTCCTCGGCGGGTGCCCCGCGATCCTCGGCGAGTGCCACGCGGTCCGCCGACCGGCTCGACCAGACGGTGACCGGCGAGGTGCCGGCGGCCCGGAAGGAAACCGCATCGGCGGGAACCACGTCGCGACCGGCAGCGGTCAAGCCAGCGGTGGTCAAGCCGGCAGCACCGAAACCGGCCGCACCGCCCTCGGCGGTGCAGCCGGAAGGGCCGGCGGAGGTGGGTGGGAAATCCGGGTCCTCGCCGTCCGAGGCGTCGTCCGGCAGCGACGAGACGCCCGAGGGCGGGAATCGCCGCGGTCGTCCCCGGCAGCGAGGTCGCTAGTCTGGATCTTGGCACGAAACGGCCCACCGAGGGGCGATCCCGCACCAAGATCTGGCGAGACGGCCGGGCCGCTCAGTCGAGCGGCCAGGTGTGCACCGGCTCGTTCGTGTACTGCAACTGCGCGTAGCGCTGGAGCATGTGGTGCAGCGCGGCCCGACGATCCAGGCCCAGGTGCCGCTCGGCGGCCCACACGGTGGCGGTCTGCCAGGCCGCCCCGTTGCGTCCGGTACGACAGCGTTGCTCGATGATGCCGAGTAGCCGGTCCCGCTCGGTGGCCTCGACACCGAAGCCGTCGAGGCCGGCGGCGGCGAGCGGCAACAACGTGTCGAGCACCAGCGTGGCCACCGGCACGTCGCCCAACTGCGGCCAGTGCAGGATCGCGTCCATGCCTCGCCGGGCGGCGGCGTGGAAGTTCTCCTCGGCCGAGCTGAAGGTGAGTTGACTCCAGATCGGCCGGTCGGCCTCGGCCATGCCCCGGACCAGCCCGAAGTAGAAGGCGGCGTTGGCCAGCATGTCCACCACGGTCGGGCCGGCCGGTAGCACCCGGTTCTCCACCCGCAGATGGGGACGGCCGTTCATGATGTCGTACACGGGCCGGTTCCACCGGTAGACGGTGCCGTTGTGCAGCCGCAGTTCGGCCAGCTCGGGAACGCCGCCGGCGTGCAGGACCTCGACCGGGTCCTCGCTCTCGCAGATCGGCAGCAGCGGCGGAAAGTAGCGGACGTTCTCCTCGAACAGGTCGAAGATCGAGGTGATCCACCGCTCACCGAACCAGACCCGGGGCCGTACGCCCTGGGCCTTCAGCTCGTCCGGCCGGGTGTCGGTGGCCTGCTCGAACAGGGCGATGCGGGTCTCCGCCCAGAGCTGCCGATCGTAGAGAAACGGTGAGTTGGCGCCCACGGCCACCTGGGCGGCGGCGATCGCCTGTGAGGCGTTCCAGTAGTCGGCGAAGCTGTCCGGCGCCACCTGGAGGTGGAACTGGAGGCTGGTGCAGGCCGCCTCCGGCGCGATCGAGTCGTTGTGCGTACGCAGTCGCTCGACGCCGCGGATGTCCAGCTCGATGTCCTCGCCCCGGGCTCCCACGATCTGGTCGTTGAGCACCCGGTACCGCTCGTTCGTGGAGAGGTTGTCGGCCACCAGGTGCCGCTCGTTCAACGTGGGCAGGATGCCGACCAGAACGATCCGGGTGTCCGAGCGTGCCGCGCGCTCGTTGGCCCGGTCGAGGCTGGCGCAGAGGTCGCGTTCGTAGTCCGCGAACCCGTTGCCGGAGATCATTCGGGGGTTCGCGTTCAGTTCCAGGTTGAACTGTCCGAGCTCGGTCTGGAACAACGGGTCGGCGATCGCGGCCAGGATCTCCTCGTTGCGCATGGCCGGTTCGGCCGCCTGGTCGACCAGGTTGAGCTCGATCTCCAGCCCGGTCATCGGGCGGTCGGCGTCGAAGCCGAAGTCGTCGAGCATCAGCGCGAACACGTCCAGGCAGCGGCGGACCTTCTGCCGGTACCGGACCCGATCCTCACGGGAGAAGGAGGCTCGATCGACGTCCCTGCCCATGCTTCCTCCCGGCGCGCGACGCCACGGAACGGTGCCGCTCCGCAGCGCACTGTGAACCATACTCGTTGGAGGCGTCGAGCCCGGCCACCCCGAAGATCGGTCCATTGCCGCAGTCCGCCCGGCAGCGGCGATCGATCACGTCGCCCCGACCAGCTCGGTCGCCTCCGCCGGAGTACCTACCCCGCCACGCTGCGGAACCCCCGGCGACCAGCGACGAACAAGTTGTGACAATTCGCACCGATACCCGGGGACGGACCTGACCCGGGACAGCCGACAGGCCCGCGCGGTGCGGGCGCGGGCCTGTCGGGGCGTACGGATCAGGACTGCCGGATGGCCTCGCCCTCGATCTCGATCTTGACCTTCTTGCCGACCAGTACGCCGCCGGACTCCAGGGCCACGTTCCAGGTCAGGCCGAAGTCCTCGCGGTCGATCTCGGTGCTCGCCGAGAAACCGAAGATGTCCTGGCCGAAGGGGCTACGGCCGACACCCTCGAACTCGACCTTGAGGTCGACCGGACGGGTCACGTCCTTGATGGTCAACTCGCCGGTCAGGACGAACTCGTTGCCCTCGTGGGACTTCACGCCGGTGCTGCGGTACTCCAGCGTGGGGAACTTCTCGGCGTCGAGGAACTCGGGGCTGCGCAGGTGCGCGTCCCGGTCCGCCTGGGCGGTGTTGATGCTGGCGGCCTGGATGGTGGCGGAGACCGTGGACTCCAGAGGCTCCTCGGCGATCGTGATGGTGGCGCTCGCGTCCGCGAACTCGCCGCGAACCTTGCTCACCATCATGTGCCGGGCGACGAAGCCGACCCGCTTGTGCGCCGCATCCAGCAGGTAGGTACCGGCCGCCGGGATGGTGAGGCCGTTCCACTCGCGGGTAACCGGCTCGGTGCTGCTGGTCATGAGAGACTGCCCTCCAGGAGATATCGTTTAGTAGCCCAACGGCTGCGTCAGCAACTATAGCCTCGGCAATATTCCTGGTGTCAAGTATTGGTACGATGGACGGGTGGAAGCGAACACGTTCGACGACCCTCGGATCACGGCTGTCGGCCTGCTCTTCGAGGTGCACGCCGGGCTGGCCGCCCGATTCGCCGCCCAGCTGGAGGAACACGGCCTGTCATCGGTCGAGCTCGAGGTGCTGACCAGGCTCACCCGGTCACCCGACAATCAACTGCGGATGACCGACCTTGCCGCCCAGACCTCGTTGTCCACCAGCGGCGTCACCCGGGTGGTGGACCGGATGGAACGCGACGGGCTGATCACCCGTCGTGCCTGCCCCTCCGACCGGCGCAGTTCGTACGCGGTGGTGACGCCCGCCGGCCTGCGCCGGCTCGACGAGAGCCTGCCCGGGCATCTGCAACTCATCGAGGACTGGTTCACCGGGCAACTCGACCCGGCCGCGCTTGACGCACTCCTCGACGGCCTGCGCCGGATCCGCGACGCCGTGCACCCCTGCGCGACCGCCGGGAGTCGATCCGTCGCGCCCGGGGAGACACCTGCCGAGTGCGCCGAGGACGCGGTGGCACCGCCCACGACGGGCGGCCAGCCGCGCCGCTGAGAGACCCCTCGCATCGTCCGCGCCAGCGGTTCCCGGCGTCCTCGACGAGGTGTGGACCCTGGGTGCACAGGGCACCAGCCGAGCGTCACCTCACCGGCAGAAAGACCGGCAGAACCACCGGATCAACCGGCGATAGCCCACCAAACCCGACAGACGGGCCGGCTGACCCTCGCTAGTCTCGCAGCGGCGGGGGCAGCGGGGGGCACCGGCGCGGGCGATGAGCGAGGGGTGGCAACAGGGGGCTTCCTCGCCCGCGCCGTCCCCGTCCCCGCCACCCGCGGTCCCTTCGTGGCGCTCACCGCCCGTCCACCGGGGGGCCGTTCCGGGTCACCGACAGCACGTAGAGCAGTTCCTCCTCGTGTGCGAGCAGCCGGACACCGCTCTCCCGGCAGGCCACCTCCAGCCGGTCGAGCACGCCCGCGTCGGAGGTGCTCGCCGCCAGCCCCACCAGAGCCTCCACCACCGTGCGTCGGTCCCGTCCGACCTCGTCCGGCTCCGCTGCGGCGGCGAACCACTCCGCCGCGACCTCCCGATCACCCCGGTGCAGCGCCAGGTGGCCCTCGATCAGCGCGCCGGTGCCGTCGAGCGGGCGCAACTCGGCGAGCACCTCGGCGGCCTCGACCGCCCGACCGTCCTGAGCGAGCGCCAGACCCAATGTCCCCAGCACCTCGCGCCGACCGCGCGGGGTGCCCAGGTCGCTGAACGCCGCCAACACCCGGCGAGCCTCGTCGACAGCGTCGGCGTACCGGCCCTCCAGGCGGAACACCTCCGCGACCGTGCCCCGGGCCAGCAGCCGCAGCCGCTGCTCCGCGCACTGCCCACCGAGCCGGTCCACCACGGCCAGGCGGCGACGTGCCGTGGCCAGGTCACCGATTCTCATCTCGTGCCACGCCAGCTGATGCTGCGCGACCGCCATCTGGCGGGTCAGGCCATGCTCGGTGGCCAGGGCCAGTACCGCCACCGCCTGCTCCCGCGCCTGGTCCGGCCGTCCGGTCGCGGCCAGCAGGACGCCGAGTACCGTGCGCGCCTCCAACTCACCCGGCACGTCACCGAGTCGACGAAACTCCGCCAGCGCCGCGCGGGCCGTCGGCAGCTCCGTCGCGGCCGCACCGTGCTCCCCGGCGAGCATCGCCACACCCACCGAGGCCCACGCGCGCAGGGCTGGATCGGCGTCGGCGGTGCGCGGGTCGGCCAGCAGCCGCAGCAGCCACTGCCGACCGACCACGTCCCGCCCGCGTAGCCGCCACCACCGGGGCAGGCTCACCGCCAGGCGTAACGCGGTCAAGGGGTCGTCGACCGCCGCGTACGCCAGGGCCGAGCTGATGTCGCCGGTGACCTCGTCGAGGCGGTGCGCGGCGGCACTGGCACCGGCGCCCGTCAACCCCGGCGCGGTCCGCTCCACCAGCCGGGTCACCACCCGCGCGTGGCGACGTCGGATCACCGTCGACTCGCCGGTGCCGGACGCCTGCTCGACGGCGTAGTCCCGGACGGCGTCGACGAGTCGGAACCGGTACGAGCCGCCACCCCGTACGCTCAGCAGACCGAGATCGAGGAAGCGGTTCAACAGCGGCACCGGATCGACGCCGGTGCCGGCGAGCATCTCCTCGGCCAGTTCCACCGACCATCGGTTGCCGAAGGCAGCGAGCTGGCGCAGCACCGCCCGGTCCTCGACGGCGAGCAGGCGGTAGCTGGTGGCCACCGCGTCCCGCAGGGTCTCGGCCACCGCCGTGCGAGCGTCGTCGCCCCGGGGCCGTGGCACCCAACCGCTGTGCGTGGCGGCCGAGGTGTCCAGATCCAGCACCCGGTCGCCGTACCGGTCGAGCAGTTCGGTGAGGTCGAGCAGCCGCCCGCGCGCCGCCATCAGTTCGATGGCCAGTGGCAGCCCACCCAGCCGTCGCACCAGGGCGGCCAGCGCCGGCAGCTCGGCGTCGTCCGGCGGTTCCCGCCGGACCTGGGCCAGGCGCGAGGTGAACAGGGTCACCGCCGGATAACCGGCGAGCGTGGCCGGATCGGTGTCGCCCGGTGACGGAACCTCCAACGGCGACACGGGGCGCACCCACTCACCCGGCAGCCCGACGGGATGCCGACCGGTGACCACCACCCGCAGCGACGGCACCACGCCGACGAGCCGCCGCAGGGTGCCGGCCACCGGGTCGGGTGCCCGCTCCACGGCGTCCACCAGCAGCAGCGCCCGACGGTCGCCGAGCCGAGCGGCCAGCTCGGCGTCCCGGGCGACACCGAAGACGGTCATCACCGCGGCGTGCACGTCGGCCGCGTCCGACCCGGCACCGATCAGGACGCCGGCGACACCGCCGGGGTGGGCGGGCGCGGCGGCGTGCACCGCCGCCAACGCCAGTGCCGTCTTGCCGACGCCGGCCAACCCCACCAGGCTCACCACCCGGGGACCACGCGGATCGTTCAGCAGCGTGGCCAGTTCGGTGACGTCGTGCTCCCGGCCGATCAGTTCCGGTGGTGGCGGCAGCCCCAGCGGAGTACCGACCTCGGGTTGGGCGGTCGCCGGCCCGGCGCCCCGGGCGGCGGCCAGGAATGCCGCGCGGGTGGGACCGGTCAGTCCGAGCGCCCCGGCGAGCAGTTCGACGGTGGTGCGCTGTGGCCGGGTGGACCGGCCGCGTTCCAGATCACGGACCGTTCGCACCCCGACACCGGCGCGGGCGGCCAGCTCAGCCTGGGTGGTGCCGGCAGCCAGCCGATGCGCCCGCAGCAGCTCCGGAAGACCGGCGTGCGGCGGGCCGGATTGACGATCATGACCGGGAGCCATGGGCACGGACAATACGGGCCAGGCCCGACATCGGACACGGGATCGTCGGCCACCCGACGATGCCGTGCCGAAAGCCGACAACGACCGGGGGGCCACGGACAGCCGTCGATGCTGGCGGTGGGGCCTCCCGGGCCCACCCCGGACGGGACCGGCCACCGACCAGGCTGGCTCACATCCCCAGGTCGCGAGCGATGATCATGCGCTGTACCTCGGAGGTGCCCTCGCCGATCTCCAGGATCTTGGAGTCCCGCCAGAACCGGGCCACCGGGTACTCGTTCATGAAGCCGTACCCGCCGTGGATCTGCGTCGCCTCCCGGGCGTTGTCCACCGCGATCGTGCTCGCGTGCAGCTTGGCGATCGCCGCCTGCCGCTTGAACGGCTCGCCGGCCAGCATCCGGGCGGCGGCGTCGTAGTAGGCGAGCCGGGCGGTGTAGGCCTTCGCCTCCATATCGGCGATCTTGAACTGGATCGCCTGGTAGTTGCCGATCGGCTGACCGAAGGCGTGCCGCTCCTTCGCGTACTTGATCGACTCATCGACGCAACCCTGGGCCAGGCCGACGGCCAGCGCGGCGATGGCGATCCGGCCCTCGTCGAGGATGCGCAGGAACTGGGCGAAGCCGCGACCGCGCTCGCCGAGCAGGTTCTCCGCCGGCACCCGGCAGTCGTCGAAGGTCAGCTCGTGGGTGTCCGAGGCGGTCCAGCCGACCTTGGAGTAGCCGGGCGCGACGGTGAAGCCGGGGGTCCCGCTCGGCACGATGATCGAGGACAGCTCCTTCGTACCGTCCGGCCGGGTGCCGGTGACGGCGGTGACGGTGACCAGGGTGGTGATGTCCGTGCCGGAGTTGGTGATGAACGCCTTCGAGCCGTTGATGACCCATTCGCCGGTCGCCTCGTCCAGCACCGCCCGGGTCTCGGTGCCCCCCGCGTCCGAGCCGAAGCCCGGCTCGGTCAGCCCGAACCCGGCCAGCGCCTCGCCGCTGAGCAACCGGGGCAGCCACCGTGCCTTCTGCTCGTCGGTGCCGAACCGGTAGATCGGCATCGCGCCCAACGAGACCGCCGCCTCCAGGGTGATGGCCACGCTGGAGTCGACCCGGGCCAGTTCCTCCAGGGCCAGGCAGAGGGCGAAGTAGTCGCCGCCCATGCCGCCGTGCTCCTCGGCGAAGGGCAGGCCGAACAGGCCCATCTTGCCCATCTGGCGGATGATCTCGTACGGGAAGGTGTGCTGCTCGTAGTGCTCGGCGATGACCGGCGCGACCAACTCGCGGGCGAAGTCCCGCACGCTGTCCCGCAGCGCCTCGTGCTCCTCGGAGAGCCGGAAGTCCATCGGGTTTCCTCCTGTGTGGACGGCCCGCCGGGCGCTCGTGACGCCGGGACGGGAACGTGCTGGGTACCGGACGACTCAGACCGGGGTGACGCCGTGCCGTCGCCGGGAGAAGTGCCGTTGCTTGCCACGGGCGGCGGCGAACCGGCGCACCAGTTCGGCGCGCAGTTGCCGCGGCTCGACGATCGCGTCGACCACCAGCTCACTGGCGAGCCGTACGACGTCGATGTCCCGCTCGTACTCCTCGCGCCGGGCGGCGACGAACGCGGCCCGCTCGGCCTCGTCCTCGATCGCGGCGATCTTGTTCGCGTACACGGCGTTCACCGCGGCCTCCGCACCCATCACGGCGATCTTGGCGGTGGGCAGGGCGATGGTGGCGTCCGGCTCGAAGCCCGGCCCGGCCATGGCGTAGAGGCCGGCGCCGTACGCCTTGCGCACCACCACGCAGATCTTCGGTACGGTCGCCTCGGAGATCGCGGTGATCATCTTTGCGCCGTGCCGGATGATGCCCTGCTTCTCCACCGCGCTGCCGACCATGAAGCCGGGCACGTCGCTCAGGAACAGCAGCGGCACGTTGAACGCGTCGCAGAGCTGCACGAACCGGGTCGCCTTGTCCGCCGAGTCGACGAAGAGCACCCCGCCCTTGAACATCGAGTTGTTGCCGACCACGCCGACGACCTCGCCGTCCAGCCGGCCGAACCCGATCGTCAACTCCTTGGCCCAGAGGGCCTGGATCTCGAAGAAGGAGTCCTCGTCGAGCAGGCCCTTGACGTACCGCCGCATGTCGAACGCCTGCCGCTCGCTCGCCGGCACCAGCGCGGCGAGGTCGGCCTTCGCCGGTGCCTCGACGGCGGGGGCGGCCGGCGGCTGCTGCGTCCAGTTCGCCGGCAGGTACGACAGGTAGCGCTTCACCACGTCGAGCGCCTCGGCCTCGGTCTTGCAGAGGAAGTGCCCGACACCGGACTCGGCGCAGTGCACCCGCGCCCCGCCCATCGCTTCGAGCGTGGTCTTCTCACCGGTGACCATCTCGACCATCCGGTCCGAGCCGAGGTACATGCTGGCGTTGCCCTCGACCATGGCCACCACGTCGCAGAACGCCGGAATGTACGCCCCACCGGCCGCGCTCGGCCCGAACAGCGCGCAGACCTGGGGGATCGAGCCGGAGGCGCGGACCTGGTTCCAGAAGATCTTCCCGGCGCCACGCCGCCCGGGAAACAGCTCGACCTGGTCGGTGATCCGGGCACCCGCCGAGTCGACCAGGTAGACCATCGGGACGCCGGTGTCGTACGCCCGCTCGATGATCCGGATGATCTTCTCGACGGTACGGGCACCCCAGCTGCCGGCCTTGACCGTGGAGTCGTTGGCCATCAGGCAGACCTGGCGACCGTCGACGGTGGCGGTGCCGGTGACCACGCCGTCCGCCGGCAGCCCCTCGGCCAGCGCGTTGGCGTAGAGCCCGTCCTCGACGAAGGAGTCCTCGTCGACCAGGAGCGCGACCCGCTCCCGCGCGAACAGCTTGCCCTTCGCGGCGTTGGCCGCGTGGTACTTCTCCGCACCGCCGGCCCGGACCCGCTTGCGCAGCTGCTCCAGCGCCTCACCGTCAACCGTCACGCGGACTCCCTCACCGTTCCCACCTGAACGATCGTTAGGCTACCCCACCCCACCCACCCCCCGCACCACCCTGGAATCCCCAGCGTTGATCATGAGGTTAGCGGCAGTTTTATAGATCAACTTCGCCGCCAACCTCATGATCAACGGGCTCTGGGTGGGGTGGGGGGTGGGTGGGTGGATCAGGCGGGCAGCGGGGTGAGGCGGGTGCGGGGGCCGGCGCGGAGGATGGCGGAGGGGAGGGTGCGGGCGGTGAGGGTCTCGGCCAGTTCGGCGACCTCGATCAGGGCGGCCAGGTCGATGCCGGTGTCGATGCCCATGTCGTGCAGCATGTGCACCGCCTCCTCGGTGGCCAGGTTGCCGCTGGCACCGGGCGCGTACGGGCAGCCGCCCAGCCCGCCGACACTGGCGTCGAACTCGGTGACCCCGAGTTCCAGGGCGGTCAGCATGTTCGCCAGCGCCGTGCCTCTGGTGTTGTGGAAGTGCAGCAGCACCGGAACGTCGGCGTTGCGGTCGCGTACGGCGGTGAGCAGGTCACGGACCCGCCGGGGCGTACCCATGCCGGTGGTGTCGCCGAACGCGACGCGGTCGGCGCCGTCGCGGACCACCCGGTCCACGATGGCGGCCACCCGCACCGGGTCGATGTCCCCCTCGTAGGGGCAGCCGAAGCTGGTCGCGACGATCACCTCGGCGCGGGCACCGGCACCGTGCAGCAGGTCGATCAGTTCCGCGATGTCGTCGAGCGACTCGTCGGTGGACCGGTTGACGTTGCGCCGGTTGTGCGTGTCGCTGGCCGAGACGACCACCTCGATCTCGGTGAAGCCGGCGGCCAGGGCACGCTGCGCGCCGCGCGTGTTCGGCACCAGCGCCGAGTAACGCACCCCGTCCACCCGCTGCGCCCGTCGCCACACCTCGTCGGCGTCGGCCATCTGCGGGATCGCCCGGGGGTGCACGAACGACACCGCCTCGATCCGACGCACCCCCGTACGCGAGAGCGCGTCGAGCAGCCGCACCTTGGCGTCGGTCGGGATCGGCGCCTCGTTCTGCAACCCGTCGCGCGGCCCGACCTCACGAATGGACACGTACTCCGGCATCTCCGCCATCCCGCCACCTCACTGTGACAAGCCCTGTCTCCAAACACCCCCAGCATGTCACGCCCCACCGCACCTCACCCCCACCCCTTTCCCCCGGGCGATCATGAAGTTGTTGCCCACGACACGCCGGGCGAGGCACAACAACTTCATGATCAACCCGACGAGGGGGTGGGGAGGGGGGCGGTCAGCGGAGGCGGGAGACGATTCCGGTGTCGTAGTTGCCGGAGAGGAATTCGGGGTTCTCCAGCAGGTCGGTGAAGAAGGGGAGGTTGTGTTTGGGGCCGGCCAGGTCGAAGGCGGCAACCGCGGCGCGGGCGCGGGCGATGGCCTCGGTCCGGTCCTGGCCGTGCACGATGAGCTTCGCCATCAGGCTGTCGTAGAAGGGGGTGACGGTGTTCCCTTCGGCGTAGCCGGAGTCGACGCGGATGCCCTCGCCGGTCGGCTCCACCCAGGTGCTGATCGTGCCGGGGCCGGGCAGGAACCGCTTCGGGTCCTCGGCGTTGATCCGCAACTCGATGGCGTGACCACGCACGGTCAGCGCGTCCGGGTCGAAGGTCGGCGGCAGGCCGGCGGCCACCCGCAGCTGCTCCTCCACCAGGTCGATGCCGTGCACCAGCTCGGTCACCGGGTGCTCCACCTGGAGCCGGGTGTTCATCTCCAGGAAGAAGAACTCCCCGGTCGTCGGATCGAGCAGGCACTCGACCGTGCCGGCGTTGCGGTAGTCGACCGCCTCGCCCGCTCGCACGGCCGCAGCCAGCAGGCGGGTACGTAGTTCCGGGGACACCGCCGGGGAGGGCGACTCCTCCACCAGCTTCTGGTTACGCCGCTGCACCGAGCACTCCCGCTCACCCAACGCCAGCACCCGACCGTCGGCCAGGCCGAGGATCTGCACCTCGACGTGCCGCACCCGGGGGAAGTACCGCTCCAGCAGCACCGAGCCGTCGCCGAACATCCGCTCCGCGAAGGCGCGCACCTTGTCGTACTCGGTGCGCAGCGCGGCCTCGTCGACCGCCACCCCCATACCCATGCCCCCGCCACCGGCGGCGGCCTTCACCATCACCGGGTAGCCGATCTCCGCCGCCGCCGCGACCGCCGCCCCCAGGTCAGCCGCCGGCTCGGTGGTCCCGGCCGCCACCGGCACGCCGGCCGCCGCCATCAGGTTCCGCGCATTGATCTTGTCGCCCATCGCGCTTATCGCGTCCGCGCCGGGCCCGACCCAGATCAGCCCGCTGGCCTCGACGGTACGGGCGAAGTCGGCGTTCTCCGACAGGAAGCCATACCCGGGGTGGATCGCCTGCGCGCCGGTCGACCGGGCGGCGGCGATGATCGCCTCGGTGTTCCGGTAGCTCTGTGCCGGGTTGGCCGGCCCGACGCAGACGGCCTCGTCGGCCTCGGCGACGAACGGCAGATCGGCGTCGGCCTCCGAGTGCACCGCGATCGCACGTACCCCGAGCCGCCGGGCGGTGCGGATGATCCGACGGGCGATCTCACCCCGGTTGGCGACCAGCAGCGACTCGATCATGGCTCCTCCGAGCGTTCCATTGTGTGGGACGCGGGCTAGCCAATCACGTCGCGGCGGACCCGTGAAAGGCCCCCTGCCGGCGCCTCGGCTCGACGGTGGGACGAGCCGGACGCTGACCGCGACGGTCAGGCGGGCTCGGTGGGGGCGAGCAGCGCGGCCAGCGTGGCGGCCCGCAGCAGCTCGGCCCGCCGCCGGTGGTCGACCTCGCCGCCGAGGAACGGGGTGGAGTTCATCAGGCCGAACGCGGCGTGTGCCAGCACTCGCGCCTCACCGTCGGGCAGCCCTGGATGCAGGGCGGTCAGCACGGTGACCCACTCCTCGACGTAGAGCCGCTGGAGTCGGCGGATGCGCCGCCGGGGCTCCTCCGGCAGCCGGTCCAGCTCGTGCAGGTGCAGCGCGATGACGGCCGGGTTGGCGAGCGCGAAGTCGACGTGGAAATCGATGAGCGACTCCAGCGCGGCGCGCGGGTCGTCGGGATGGGCGGCGCGGCGCTGCCGCCCGCCGTCGAGCAGTCCCTCACTCACCGGCGTCAGCGCGGCGACGAGCATCGCCTCCTTGCCGGCGAAGTGGTGGTAGAGCGCCGGGCCGGTCACCCCGGCAGCCGCACCGATGTCGTCCATCGACACGCCGTGGTAGCCGCGGGCGGCAAAGAGACCCACGGCGATCTCAAGAATCTCGTCCTTGCGGGATCGGCGTCGTCCCGCCCCCGTGGCCCCGCCGGACGCGCCCCGGGCCTGCTGCTCCACCGTCACCGGGCCAGCCTAGACCCGTCCGTCGACCGCGTGCGGCCGTGGTTACCCGCCGGTCCGACTGCCGGGAACGGTGCCTCAGGTCGGGCGTTGGTCGAGGCCGGAGAGCCGCACCGCGATCCGGTGCCGCACCGGCGGGAGCATCGAGACCAGGCGGAGCAACAGGTCCCGGGCCGGCCGAACCGGCGACGGCACGGTGGCCAGTCGGGTCAGCCGGTCGGCGAAGCTGGCCACCTCGTGGGCGAGCGGGCGACGTCTGGCCGCGTACTCGTCCAGCCGGGTCTCGGCGGCACCGGCGAGCACGTCCGCCAGGGTCTCGCCGAGGTCGACCGCGTCGCTGATGCCGAGGTTCATACCCTGCCCGCCGGCCGGGCTGTGCACGTGTCCGGCATCGCCGGCCAGCAGCACCGGCCCGGAGCGGAACGTCCCGGCGACCCGTCGGTGCAGCCGGAAGCGGGAGGACCAGAGCACCTCGCGCACCTGGTCCGGCCGTTGCCGGGGGCCGCGCTCGTCGAGCAGGCGTTGCAGGTAGGCCGCGTCCGGCTCGGCGGGTGGATCGGTGACGGTGGCGACCAGGCGTACCCGCCCGTCGGGCAGCGGCGCCCAGACCAGCGGCCCGCCCCGGGCGAGGAAGATCGACGCGCCGTCGCGGGGCAGGCCGCTGTCGACGCGTACGTCGGCCAGCACGAACGACTCCTCGGAACCGGCCGGCCCGGTGAAGCTGATGCCGGACAGCTCACGGACGGTGCTGTTGATGCCGTCGGCACCGACCACCCATCGGGCGCGCACGTTCGTGCCGTCGAGGTCGGCCACCACGCCGTCACCGTCGGGGTGCAGACCGGTGAGCCGGTACGGACGCAGCACCGGCACGCCGGCCTCGGCCAGCCGATCGGTGAGCACCTCCTCGGTCACCGACTGGGAGACCATCAGCGCGTACCGGTGGCGGCTGGGTAACCCGCCGAACGGCACGGTGACCAGCACCCGGTCCCGGTCGCGGACACTGAATCGGGCCGACCGCAGCCCCCGGGCCACCAGTGCCCCGCCGGCTCCGATCCGGTCGAGCACCTCCAGGGTGTACGCGTGCACCACGGCGGCCCGCGAGGTCACCGCCGGCTGCTCCCGCTTGTCGACCACGGTCACCTCGACCCCCCGCCGGGCCAGGGTGAGTGCGGCGGTGAGCCCGGTCGGGCCCGCGCCGACGACCAGGACGTCCGTTCGTTGGGGCAGCATGACGACCTCCTCGGCGAATTGCCAACGCCTGTTGGCCAACGCTTGTTGGCAACAGTAGGCCGCCCCGGATTGTGAAGTCAACAGGCGTTGGCATACCGTCGGTCACATGACGGAGGGCGTACCGGAACAGGCTCGGCAACCGCTCGCGGAGCCGGCGGCCGACGGCGGACGCCGCACCTCCGGCCCCGCGACGGCGGGTGGCGGGCGACGTAGCGCGGAGGCGACCCGCGCGGCCATCCTGCGGGCCGCCCGGGACCGCTTCGCCGCCGACGGGTACGACCGGGCGACGATCCGGGCCATCGCCGCGGACGCCCGGATCGACCCGTCGATGGTGATGCGGTACTACGGCAGCAAGGAGAACCTGTTCGCCACGGCGGCCGAGTTCGACCTGCGCCTGCCCGACTTCAGCGGCGTGCCGGTCGATCGCCTCGGCACGGAGCTGGTCGGCTACTTCTTCACCCGCTGGGAGGGCGACGCCACTCTGCCGGCGCTGCTGCGCACGGCGAGCACCAACCCGGGCGCGGCCGAGCGGGTACGCGCCATCTTCACCACCCAGCTCAGCGTGGCGGTCGGCCGGGTGGTCGCCGACCCCGCCGAGGCCCCACGCCGCGCCGGCCTGGTCGCCAGCCAACTGCTCGGCGTCGCCCTGACCCGCTACGTCCTGCGCCTACCCCCGATGGTCGACATCTCCCCCGCCGACCTGATCACCTGGCTATCCCCCACCATCCACCGCTACCTGACCGACCCCGACCCGACCCCGCGCCGACCCCCACTGCGTTGATCATGAGGTTAGCGGCGAAGTCGATCACAAATTCCGCCGCCAACCTCATGGTCAACATGGCGTCACCTCGGGTCGGGGCCCTTGACGACGGGGGCGCGGACGAGGTTGCCCCACTCGGTCCAGGAGCCGTCGTAGTTGCGCACCTTCGGGTAGCCGAGCAGGTGCCGGAGTACGAACCAGGTGTGGCTGGAGCGTTCGCCGATGCGGCAGTAGGCGACGAGGACGTCATCCGGCGCCAGGCCGAGCTGGTCGGCGTAGATGGCCCGTAGCTCGTCGGCCGACTTGAAGGTGCCGTCGTCGTTGGCGGCGGACTTCCACGGCTTGCTCACCGCGCCCGGGATGTGACCGCCGCGCAGCGCGCCCTCCTGCGGGTAGTCCGGCATGTGCAGCATCTCGCCGGTGTACTCGCCCGGCGACCGCACGTCGACGAGCGGCCGGCCGGCGTCGACGTGCGCCGACACCTCCTCGCGGAACGCCCGCACCGGCGCGTCGTCGCGCTGCGGCACCGGATAATCCGCCCGGGGCCGGTTCGGCTTGTCGCGGGTCAGCTCCCGCCCCTCGGCGATCCACTTCTGCCGGCCGCCGTCGAGCAGCCGCACGTCCTGGTGACCGAAGAGGGTGAAGACCCAGAGGGCGTACGCCGCCCACCAGTTGAAGTTGTCGCCGTAGAAGACGACCGTGTCGGCACGGCCGATGCCCTTGGCGGCGCAGAGTTCGGCGAACCGCTCGGCGTCCAGGTAGTCCCGGGTCACCTGGTCGTTCAGCTCCAGATGCCAGTCGACCTTGACGGCACCGGGGATGTGACCGCTGTCGTAGAGCAGCACGTCCTCGTCGGACTCGACGACCACGAGACCGTCGTCGCCCAGATGCTCGGCCAGCCAGTCGGTGGTGACCAGTCGCTGCGGGTCCGCGTACGACTGGAGTCGGGGATCGGGATCGTTCGGCACAGACATGGTCCCCAAAGTACGCCGCGCTCCGCTCGGCCATCGGATTTCGGGTGCAGCGAATGTGGTCCGCCAGGCGTGACACTCCTGACTGCCGCCGAACACCGAGGACCGCCATGACCGCAGCGCCACCAGGGGCCGACCCACCGCCGGTGGACTTCAGCGAGTTCTACCAGGCGCACTTCCAGCGGGTGGCGGTGCAGCTCTACGCGTACCTCGGTGACCACGCCGAGGCGCAGGACCTCACCCAGGAGGCGTTCTGTCGGACACTTGAGCGCTGGGAGCGGATCAGCGCGTACGACGATCCGTCGGCGTTCGTCCGCCGAGTGGCCTGGAACCTGGCCACCAGCCGGCTGCGTCGGGTCCGTACCGCCGTCCGTCACCTGGCCCGGCAACGGGAGGAGCACGTACCCGGTCCGGGCCCGGACCGGGTGGTGCTGCTGGAGGCCCTCACCATCCTGCCCACCACCCAACGCCGGGCGATCGTGCTGCACCACCTGGCCCAGCTCACCGTCGCGGAGATCGCCGACCAACTCGGCGTACCGGAGGGGACGGTCAAGTCCTGGCTGTCGCGGGCCCGCACGGCCCTGGCCCGCCACCTCACCGAGCGGCAGGAGGCCGGCCGTGCGTGAGATCAACCTGGACCAGCTGTTCGCCGACTTCGAAGCGACCTCCGCACCGACCTTCCGCCCGCCCGACATCTCGGACCTCCAACGCCGGATGCGCCGCCGCCGGAGTTGGCGGAGCCTGCTGACCGGGCTGGTCGTGCTGCTGCTGACCGGGCCGGGCGTGTACGCCACCGCCGGTCTGGACGCCGACCGCGACCCACCCGACCCGACCCCGTCACCGCCGCCGGACGGTCAGGTGATCGAGCGGAAGGTAGACCCGGTGGGGGTCGCCGGCAGCCTCAGTGAGCTGCGGTTCGTCGACGCGCGGCACGGTTGGGCGCTCTTCGACACCTGCGAAAGGACTGACGATTCGAACAACTGCCGCCGCGACCTGGCGCGGACCGTCGACGGGGGCGAGACCTGGCAGCGCATCCCGGTGCCGGACGCGGTGAACCGCCCCCGGCAGGAATGGCCGGTCCACCTGCTCGCCGTCGACGAGCGGATTGTCACCATAAGCATCGGCGGCGGTTACCTGGTCTCCACCGACGGCGGTGCTACCTTCACCGAGCACCCGCAGGAAGCTCCACCGGAGGCGACGCTGCTCAGCTGGGCCACCCGCAGCGGGTATCTGCTCCGATGCCCGGGAAGCGACCCCCTGACCCGTGTCGACTGCCCCGAGTTGGCACTCGCTCGGATCGGCGCGGCGACACCACCCACCCAACCCCCGGTGGCTCTGTCCCGCGATGCCAATCTCGGGCTGGTCGAGGACGGCGACGGCCGACTCTGGGTGACCGTTCTGCAGGACGACCGGCTCCGTACGGCGGTAGGCGCCGACGGGGCGGCCAGTTGGCGGCAGTTGCCCGCCGTGTCAGGCGCCGACAAGCTGCTCGTCTCCCCCGACGGCCGCGACGCCTGGCTGCTCGGCCGTCGGAAGGGCAGCAACGACCTCTCCGACCTGAAGCGGATCTGGCGACTGGTCGACGACCGGTGGCGCGAGCAGACCGAGTTGCCGTCCGACACCAACTCGGTGACCGCCGTCAACGACGGCATGCTCGTCGTGACCAAGGTCGGTGGCAACTTGGGTTACTGGACCGGCGAACGCTACATCGACGTACCCGAGGTCCGTGGGCCGCGCTTCGAGGGCGAGGAACTTCCGAGCATCGAGGTGCTTCCCGACGACACCATCGTCATCTACACCAGAAACACCACCACCACCCTGGGCGTCGGCACCGCCCAGTCCCGCGCCTGGATCCGCCTGAACCACTGACCTCCCGGCAACCGTCCGCGTTGATCAAGAAGGTTAGGTCTCGATCAACGCGGCGGAGCGGGGGCTGACGGGGGGAACGGGGTGAGGGTGGGGCGTTTGGCGGTGCGGGTGTCGCCGGAGGAGCGGCCGGTGAGGCGGCGTTTGATCCACGGGGCCAGGTGTCGGCCGGCCCAGCGCAAATCGGCGGTGCGGGCGGACAGCCAGGGGGTGGGCTCCGGGTTCGGGGGAACCAGCAGCCACTCCTCGTCGCAGCCGACGCCGAGGGCGGCCAGCACCTGACCGGCCACGCGGCGGTGCCCGGCGGGGGACAGGTGCAGCCGGTCGGTGCTCCAGAGCAACGGGTTCAGGTACGTGTCGTCGGCGTACAGGTCGACCAGGATGGCGCCGTGCCGCTCGGCGGTCTCACCCACCGCCCGGTTGAGCAGGGCGACCCGGGGCGCGATCAACCGTTGGCCGGGCAGCCGCGCCATCACGTCGGCGAACCGGAACAGCAGCACGTCGGCACCACGGCTACGCAGCCGGCCGACCACCTCGTCGAAGCGGGTCACCAGGGTGTCCGGATCGAAGTTGCGCCGCAGCACATCGTTGCCGCCCGCCGCGAAGCTGATCAGGTCGGGCTTCATCGCCAGCGCCGCCGGCACCTGCTCGGCCACCACGCTCGGGAAGGTCCGCCCCCGGATGGCCAGGTTGGCGTACGAGAAGTGGGGGCCGGCCTCGGCGGCGAGCCGGGTGGCCACCAGATCCGCCCAGCCCCGGAAGCTGCCGTCCGGGTAGGCGTCGTCCAGGCCCTCGGTGAAGCTGTCCCCGACCGCGACGTAACTGCGCCAGCGCACTGCTCACTCCTCCGACGTGCGAGTAGGAAAGGAACTCCTGCCTACCACCGGAAGTTTTGCACCGGTCGTCCGCGTGGCGGTGCCCCGCGCGGGGTGAACGTGGCGGACATCATCGAGGTGAGTGGGGTCCACGCGCCAGCTCCATCGCGAGTAGTGTCCCGAACCACACGCTTCGTTCATGCTTCGTTCACCCGAAGGATTCTGCTGTGGCCGTTGGTCGTCGCTGGCTGTCACGCACAGCCGCTGCCGCACTGCTTCTCGTCGGCGGGATCGCCGTCCCCGCCGCTCCCGCCTCGGCGGTCGCCCCGGAGCCGAAGTTCACCTTCGAGCTGACCGGCACGACGATTCCGGTCGGGTTCACCAGCAAGACGCTCCATCTGAAGGTGACCAACCTGACCGACGAGACCCCGAGTGTGATCCAGTACGACGTCCAGCCCGACGACGTGGCTTGGCAGGACAGAGCCTGGTTCCTCTGGGGGGAGGGCGGTGGTTCCGGCGAGTGTGACGGCGACTCTGCGGGTTGGTACTGCCGTGCCGGCGCCGGCACGTCCACGGTTCCGGAGCTGCTGCCGGCGCCCGGCGGCACGGTGGACTACCCCATCTCCATCAGTACCGGATGGGTAAAGGAACCCTTCGAGGGCAAGATCCAGATCGAGGTCTACATGATCTGGGGCGAGGACGGGGAGCGGGTCACCGAGACCAGGGAGTTCACCGTCAGACTCGTCGACGATGCCGAAGCCGACCTGTCGGTGGTGGCGCCGGACGTCAGGCAGTCGGTGCGCGTCGGTGCCGGCGGCCGGCTGGAGTCCACCGGGACGTTGAATCCGGGTGAGACGGGTGCGGTGCGGTACCGGATCGTCAACCACGGCCGTAAGGCGGTGAGCGGCGTCTCCGTCGACCTGCGCCTGCCCGAGGGCGTGACCTTTACCCGACCGCCGCAGGAGTGCGCGGTCGACGACGATGGGCGGTCGGCGGTCTGCACCTACGATTCGCTCGCGCTCGTGCCCATCGGCGAGGACACCGAGCCGAACGACGACGTCCACTCCGCTGTCGAGCTGTACAACCTGGTGACGGTGCCGGCCGACGTCGAGGCGCCGGTCACCCTGGCGGGCGGGACCGTGCAGGTCGAGGGTCTGACCGAGGACGTCAGCGCCCGCTCCGCCCCGCAGCCGGCCGTGCTGCCGGCGAACGCCGTCGCCGTACCGGCGGCCGACGTCGACGCCAGCGACAACCAGGACGGGTACGCCGTCGTGGTCGCCGCGAAGAAGGACGACGACAACGGCGGCGGGGGTGGCCTGCCGGTCACCGGGCCGCAGGCCGGGCTGATCGCCGGAGCCGGTCTCGCCATGGTCGCGGCGGGCATCGTGCTGCTGCTCGCCCGACGCCGCCGCTCGGTCGCGTTCGTCTCCGGGGACGACACCACCGCTTCCTGAGCTGTCCGATCCCAGCCGACGCCGGGCCGGCCGACCTGAGGTCGGCCGGCCCGGTCGTTGACGCCGTCATGACGCGGTGGCTGGTTCGGGTCGGGCATCTGCACCTCCTGGGGCTGAGGGAAGGGCCGCCCCGCCACGGGGGAAGGCGGGGCGGCCCCGGTGCAGCCCCACCCCGTCCCCGATGGATGGGAGCAGGACCGCCGAGTGACAGTGTGGTGATCGGACGACTACTGTCGGAAGGCATCGACGCTGGCCGTGGCGCGACCGACGGCCGGCCGGGAAGCCCATTCGAGCAGCCGATCGATCGTGGAGGCAGTGTGGAATCCGAGCCGACCGCCGAGCTGATCCGGGCCCAGTTGCGTCGGCTGCGGCTGGCCGCCAACCTGACCCAGGAGGATTTCGGCAAGCAGGTGCACTTCTCCGGCTCCCAGATCTCGGCGATCGAGCTGGGGCAGCGCCCGTTCGACCGGCTCTTCCTCAAGCGGGCCGACGAGGTGCTGAACAGCGACGGCCTGCTGCTGGGGCTGCTGCGCATCGCCGAGTTGCACGGCCAGCCACACTTCCTGCGCCCATGGCTGGACGCCGAGCGCGTCGCCACCCAGTTGCGCTGCTACCACCCGACGCTGGTCCCCGGGCTGCTCCAGACCGAGCACTACGCCCGTGCGGTGATCCGGTCCGACGACATGCTCACCGACGACGAGGTGGAGCGGCGAGTGGCGGTACGGATGGACCGGCAGGCAATCCTGACCCGACCGGATCCACCGATCCTGATCGCGGTGATCGAGGAGACGGCCCTGCGCCGGGTCGACGAGAGCTTCCGGGGCATCATGACGCAGCAGATCGGGCACCTGCTCGACTGTGTGAAGCGCGGCGGCGTGCTGATCCACGTCATCTCGGCCGACGTCAGCGTGCACGTCGGCCACGCCGGCCCGCTGACCCTGGCTCGGGGAGCCGACGGCGACTGGGTCGGCTACCTGGAGAACCAGGTCGGCGGCGCGACCATCGACAGGGCCGAGGAACTCGCTACCCTGCACGCTGTGTGGGAGGGAATTCGCAGCGTGGCCCTCCCCAAGGGACAGTCCGAGCTGCTGATGAAGGAAGTGATGGAGTCGTGGTCCACGATCTGACCGGCGCGGCCTGGCGCAAGTCCACCCGCAGCGCCAGCAGCGAGTGTGTCGAGGTGGCCGACAACCTGCCCGGCGTGGTCGGCGTACGCGACAGCAAGGACGCCACCGGCCCGGTGCTCACCTTCGCCCCGGCCGCCTGGCGTCGCTTCGTCGCCCACGCCAAGCTCGGCTGACCGCTGACCCGCTGACGCGCCGGTTCGCCCGCTGACCCGTCGGTTCAACGGGCGGCGACCGTCAGCACGGCGTCGGCGAAAGCCTGCGGTGCCTCCTGCGGAAAGTTGTGCCCCACCCCGCCGCCGACCGTGCGGTGCTCGTACGGGCCGGTGAACTGCTTGGCGTACGCCTCCGGTTCCGGGTGGGGTGAACCGTTGGCGTCCCCTTCCAGGCTGATCGTCGGCACGGTGATCGGCGGCCGGTCGGCCAGCCGCTTCGCCACGTCCGCGTACTGCGGCTCCCCGTCGGCGAGGCCCAGCCGCCACCGGTAGTTGTGGATGACGATGTCGACGTGGTCCGGGTTGTCGAGCGCCGCCGCGCTGCGGTCGAAGGTGGCGTCGTCGAAGTCCCATCTCGGCGAGGCCGTCTGCCAGATCAGCCTGGCGAAGTCGCGGGTGTTGCGCGCGTAGCCCTCCCGGCCGCGTTCGGTGGCGAAGTAGTACTGGTACCACCAGGCGTACTCGGCCGCCGGGGACAGCGGCACCCGACCCGACGCCTGACCGTCGATCAGGTAGCCGCTCACCGCGACCAGGCCATGGCAGCGCTCCGGCCAGAGCGCGGCCACGATGCCGGCGCTGCGGCCACCCCAGTCGAACCCGGCCAGGGTCGCCCGCTCGACCTCCAGCGCGTCGAGGAACGCCACGGTGTCGACCGCGAGGGCGGCCGGCTCGCCGTTCCGCATCGTGTCGGCGGACCGGAACCGGGTGCTGCCGTAGCCACGCGCGTAGGGCACCAGCACCCGGTGACCGGCGCTGGTCAGCAGGGGAACGACCTCGGCGTAGCTGTGGATGTCGTACGGCCAGCCGTGCAGCAGGAGCACCACCGGACCGTCCGGCGGACCGGCGTCGACATAACCGACGTCGAGCACACCGACCTCGACCTTCCGCACGTCAGTGCGCAACGCTCCCACCCCCACCCCGGTCAATCCGCCCACCCCCATACCCGAACCTAGAACGTCGAATTCGTCACCGACCCAACTTCCACAGATCTTGGTGCGGGGATGCCCGTCGAGGGCGCCGCCGTGCCAAGATCCGCATCAGGGACGCGCGCGGGAGAGGGCCCAGGCGATCACGCCCGCGACGACGCCGACGATGACGCCGGTGAACAGGCTGCTGATCGCGGCGAAGAACCGCACGATGACGGCCTGCGTACCCGGCGCGAGATCGGTCAGGTTGCCGCCGAGGGTCGGCGGGGCATCGAAGGCCACGTGCCAGAGCAGTTGATGGGTCAGGGCCAGCAGGACGCCGTACAACACGCCGACGGCCAGCAGAGTCAGGAACGGGTTGGGCACCCGCTTCACCAGGGCCACGGTGATCCACACGATCGGCGGTACCACCACCAGCAGCAGGTTGACGAAGGTGCGCTCGTGCACCAGATCCAGGTCGTGCAGCACCACCCGGGGCAGGCCGAGCAGCGCCAACCCGAACAGGGCGGGCAACGGAAGCCCGAGAGCCGGGCGAGGTGACATGGTCATGCCGGCAACGCTAGGAACGATCGGTGGCCGCGCCATCGGCCCGGGATCGCGGTCACGGTACGTCGGTGAGCGATCCCCGGTGTCGCCTTCCGACGACTCCGGCGGCCCCGACCTCGCCGTACGCTGATTTCGTGGCCGGCCAGTCGACGCAGCGGAGGGTACGTCCCTGGGTCACCGACGCGCTCCTCGGCGCGGGCGTGGCCGGCACCGTGTCGGTCGTCATCACCGCGAACGAGGGTGGCCGGCACGGGCCGGACCAGCTCGCGTACCTGTGGGCCGTCGGTCTGGGCGCGCTGATGCTGGTCCGGCGGCGCTACCCGGTGCTGGTGCTGGCCGTCAGCGTGCTCGGTCTGTTCGCCTACTACGCCGCCGGCTACCCGGCCATCGGGCTGGCCGTGCCGGTCGCCGCCGCCCTGTTCTCCGCCGCCGAGCACGGCCGGATCGCCGCCTCGATCGTCGCCGCCGTGCTGGTGGTCGTGGTGTCGGTGGTCTTCCGGCTGGCCGAGGGACAGGACTTCTCCTTCGTCGTCGGCTACGAGCTGGCTGGGCACGTCCTGCTGATGGGTGCGGCGATCGCCCTCGGCGACAGCCTGCGCTCCCGCCGCGCCGCCCAGGCGGACGCCCGCCGGATCGCCGAACTGACCGAGGCCCGGTACCGGCAGGAGGCACAGGCCCGCCTCCGGGACGAGCGGATGGCGATCGCCCGTGACCTGCACGACTCCCTCGGCCACACCACCTCGGTGATCGCCCTGCACGCCGACGTCGCCCGGGAGGCGCTGGGCCGGGACGAGACCGCCGCCCGGTCGGCGCTGGAGCTGATCCGGTCCACCGCCCGACACAGCATGGACGACCTGCGGCGGACGGTGACCCTGCTGCGATCACCGGGTGACCCGCCACGCACCGTGGTCTCGCTGGCCAACCTCGACGCGGTGACCCGGGCCGCCTCGGCCGCCGGCTTCGACGTCGACGTGCGGGTGGCCGTCGACACGCCGCTGCCGGCGCCGGTGGAGGCCGCCGCCTTCCGGATCGCGCAGGAGGCGGTCACCAACGTGGTCCGGCACTCCGCCGGCAGCCGCGTCCAGATCCGTGCCGAGCAGCACGGCGACCAGCTCACCGTCACCGTGACCGACACCGGCTCCGACCCGGCACCCGGCACAGAACCGACGCGCGGCGCAGAGCCGACGGGCGGCGCAGAGCCGACGGGCGGCGCAGAGCCGGCCGGAGCGCCGACCTACCCCGAAACCGCGAACGGCCGATTCGAGCCGACGGTGGCTCGAACCGGGCACGGCATCGCCGGGATGCGGGAACGGGCCGAGAGTCTCGGCGGCACGCTCACCGCCGGGCACCGGCACACAGGATTCGAGGTACGCGCGGTGCTGCCCCTGCGGGAGCCGACGTGACGAGCGTGCTGGTGGTCGACGACCAGGATCTCGTGCGCGCGGGGATACGCACCCTGCTGGCGGCCGACCCTCAGCTCACCGTGGTCGGGGAGGCCGCCGACGGCCGTTCCGCGCTGCGCCTGGCTCGCCAGTTGCGGCCCGACGTCGTACTCATGGACATCCGGATGCCGGTGATGGACGGCCTGGCCGCCACCGCGGCGATCCGCGCCGACGACGCCCTGGCCGCCACCCGGGTGCTGATCCTCACCACCTTCGACGACGACGAGGACATCGTCGAGGCGGTCGGTCTCGGTGCCGCCGGTTACCTGCTGAAGGACACGCCCTCGGACGACCTGCGACGGGCGGTGCACACGGCCGCCGCCGGTGGGAACCTGCTCTCGCCCACGGTCGCCCGCCGGGTCATGGAACGGCTCGCCGCCACGCCGAAGCAACCGCCGCCCGATCCCCGGCTCTCCGTGCTCACCGACCGGGAGCGTGCCGTGCTCGCCCGGGTCGGGCTGGGCGAGACCAACGACGAGATCGGCCGTGCCCTCTTCATCAGCCCCGCGACCGCCCGCACCTACGTCAGCCGCCTGCTCACCAAACTGAACGCCCGCGACCGCACCGCCCTAGCCGTGATAGCCCACCGCGCCGGCCTGACCACCCCCCACCCGTAACCCACCACCCGCCCGCGTCCCCCACCGCGCCCCGCCCTCTCCGGGCCCGCCCTTCCGCGTTGATCAAGAAGTTCTGGTCATGGATCGGCCGTTTCCCGACCAAAACTTCTTGATCAACGCGCCGAGAGCCTGGGGGCCGGGGCGCGAGGGGGGGGTGGAAATGGGTCGGTGGGGTGGGGGGTGGGGTTCTAGGGTGCGGGGGTGATGCTGCGGATGTCGACGTCGCTGATTCGGACCCTGCGAGAGGATCCCGCGGACGCGGAGGTGCCGAGCCACCGGTTGCTGCTGCGGGCCGGGTACATCCGCAGGGCGGCACCGGGCGGCTACACCTGGCTGCCGCTGGGCCGGCTCGTGCTGGAGCGGGTCACCGAGATCGTGCGGGCCGAGATGACCGCGATCGGCGACCAGGAGGTGCACTTTCCGGCGCTGCTGCCCGCCGAGCCGTACCGCACCAGCGGGCGGTGGACCGAGTACGGCGACGACATCTTCACCCTGGCCGACCGGCGCGGTGCCGAGCACCTGCTGGCACCGACCCACGAGGAGTTGGCCGCGCTGCTGGTCAAGGAGCTGCTCACCTCGTACCGCGATCTGCCGGTGACGCTGTTCCAGATCCAGACCAAGTTCCGCGACGAGGCCCGTCCCCGCGCCGGTCTGCTGCGCGGACGCGAGTTCCTGATGAAGGACGCGTACTCCTTCGACCTGGACGACGAGGGCCTGCGGGCCGCGTACGGCCGGCACCGTGCGGCGTACCAGCGGATCTTCGACCGGCTCGGCCTCGACTACACGGTGGTGCACGCGATGTCGGGCGCGATGGGTGGCTCCGCGTCCGAGGAGTTCCTGGCCGCCACGCCGGTCGGCGAGGACACCTACGTCGGCTGCACCGACTGCCACTACGCGGCGAACACCGAGGCGGTGACCACACCCGCACCGGCGTCCGGCGACCTGCGGGCGCACCCGGCGACCGAGGTGCACGACACGCCGGAGACGCCGACCATCGCCAGCCTGGTCGCGCTGGCCAACGACCGCCGCCTGGCCGGTCGGGACGACTGGTCGGCCGCCGACACCCTGAAGAACGTCGTGCTGACGGTACGCCGACCGGGCGCCGAAGCGCCGGAACTGCTGGTGGTCGGGTTGCCCGGTGATCGGGAGGTCGACCTGAAACGGCTGGCCGCCACGCTGGCACCGGCCACGGTGGACGTCTTCGACGCCTGGGACGAGCATCCCGAGCTGGTGCGGGGCTATCTCGGGCCGCAGATCCTCGGCAAACTCGGCGTCCGCTACCTGGTCGATCCCCGAGTCGTGCCGGGCACCGCCTGGCTGACCGGGGCGAACGAGCCGGGCCGGCACGCCACGAACGTGGTGTGTGGCCGGGACTTCACCCCCGACGGCACGGTCGAGGCCGCCGAGGTACGTCCCGGTGACCCCTGCCCGGCCTGTGCAACCGGCCGGTTGACCATGCGCCGGGGCATCGAGATCGGACACATCTTCCAGCTCGGTCGCCGCTACACCGACGCCTTCGCGGTGGACGTGCTCGGTCCACAGGGCAAGCCGGTCCGGCCCACCATGGGCTGCTACGGCATCGGGGTGTCCCGGGCGGTGACGGCGATCGCCGAGCAGCACCACGACGATCGGGGACTGGTGTGGCCGGCCTCGGTCGCGCCGTGCGACGTGCATCTGGTGGCCGCCGGCAAGGGCCCGCAGCTCGACGCGGCGCTCGACCTCGGCGCCCGGCTCGCCGACGCGGGCCTGCGGGTGCTCGTCGACGACCGGACCGCCGTCTCCGCCGGGGTGAAGTTCACCGACGCCGAGTTGATCGGCATCCCGCGCACCGTCGTGGTCGGACGCCGCCTGGCCGACGGGTACGTCGAGGTGCGCGACCGGGCGACCGGGGAGCGCACCGAGCTACCCGTGGCGGACGTGCTGGAGAAACTGTTGCACGGGTAGGCGGAAAACATGGTGTAGCCGTCAGGTGACGGGGTACCGCATTCCGATCGGCTCGACGTTGCTCTGGAGGGGCTCTCATGACCGGTTACCGGGTCGCTGACGTGATGACCAGGCAGGTGATCTACCTGCCGGCGGAGACCACCCTCGACGAGGCGGCCAGGGTGATGAAGGAGGCCGACATCGGCGACGTCGTCGTCACCGACGGCGCGAACCTGGCCGGCATCCTGACCGACCGCGACATCGTGGTACGCGCGGTGGCGGAGAACGCCAACGCCAGCACCACCACCATCGGTTCGATCGTCACCCGCGAGGTCGTCATGATCGAGCAGTTCTGCACCGCGGGTGAGGCCGCGTCGCTGATGCGTGAGCGCGGCATTCGACGCGTGCTCGTCTGCGACAACGAACGCAAGCTGGTCGGCATCGTCTCCCTCGGCGACCTCGCCATGCAGCTCGACCCCACCTCGGCGCTCAGCGAGATCAGCGAGCAGTCGCCCACGGTCTGAGGACGGCCGCCGGTAGCCTGGCGGGATGCCCGAGATGCCGAGCAAGCTGGCCGAGATCGTCGACGAGTTCGCCGCCGCGCCACGCGACGTGGTGCTGGAGATGCTGCTGGAGTACTCCGACGCCGTGCCGCCGCTGCCCGCCGGGCATCCCGGGCACGAGGGTATGGAGCAGGTCGTGGAGTGCCAGACCCCGTTCTTCCTGCGCGCCGAGGTGACCTCCGAGGGCACCGTCGACACCCTGTTCGACTGCCCGCCGGAGGCACCCACCACCCGGGCGTTCGCCGGCATCCTCGCCGAAGGGCTGGCCGGCGCCACCCCGGAACAGGTCCTCGCCGTGCCGGACGACCTGTACCAGCGGATGGGTCTGGCGCAGGCGATCAGCCCGCTGCGGGTACGCGGCGGCACCGCCATCCTCGCCCGGCTCAAGCGGCAGGTCCGCGAACAGACGGCGTGACCCCGGCGGCAGTCGGGAACAGACCTGCCGGTCAGCGGGTTGTCTCCGGTCATGGAGATCGACATCTACGCCGACGTGGTCTGCCCCTGGTGCTGGATCGGCCGCCGCCGACTGGCGCAGGCACTCGCGTCGTACGACGGCACGGTGACCGTCCGGCATCGGCCGTTCCAGCTGGACCCGTCGCCGGTGCCGACGCCGCGTCCGACCCTCGACGTGCTGGCCGAGAAGTTCGGTGGCCCCGAGCAGGCCCGGCAGCTGGTCGCCCGGGTCGTCGAGGTGGGCGCGAGCGTCGGTCTGGAGCTGCGCTTCGACCGGGCGATCGCGGCGAACACCTTCGACGCGCACCGGCTGACCAACTGGGCCGGCCAGCGGGACCGGGACGGTGAGTTGGTCGAGGCTCTGCACCGGGCCCACTTCGTCGACGGCGTGGACGTGGGCTCACGGGAGGCGCTGGCCGGGGTGGCCGCGACCGTCGGGCTGGACGGCGACGAGGCCCGTCGCTTCCTCGAATCCGACGAAGGGGTCGCCGAGCTGCGGGCCGAGCTGGCCGCCGCCCGGCAGCTCGGGGTCACGAGCGTGCCCACCTTCGTGCTCGCCGGCAGGTACGGGGTCACCGGGGCGCAGGAACCGGAAACCCTGCTCGCCGCCCTTGCCGAGGTGGCGCAGCGCGAGGCCGCCGCACCCTGACAGCCATCGACGTCGTTGATGTTTCACGTGCAACGACATCGACTTCGGTCGACGGTCAGGCCGGCCTGGCCAGGTCCTCCACCACGCGCGCGCCGGGCAGCGCGGCCAGCGCCGGGCCCGGCAGCGCGATCTTGCTGTGTCGTACGCCCGAACCGATCACCACGTACGGCGTGGCCACCACCCGCGAGTCGACCAGGATCGGCCACTGCAACGGCAACCCGATCGGCGTGATCCCGCCGTACTCCATGCCGGTCAGCTCCACCGCGTCGGCCATCGGGGCGAAGCTCGCCTTGCGGACGTCCAGCGCCCGGCGGGCCACCCCGTTCACGTCCGCCCGGGTGGTGGCGAGCACCAGGCAGGCCGCGTACCGGGTCACCCCCTCGCGCTTACCGGCCACGACCACGCAGTTGGCCGACTCGTCCAGCCCGACGTCGTACGCGGCGCAGAACGCCGCGGTGTCGGCGAGGTCGGCGTCGATCGGCGCGACAAGCACCGTGTCGACGTCCACCGGCGCGTCGGCCGGCCACCGGTCCAGCGCGGCGGCGACCGGCGCGGCCAACAGGTCGGCGCGGGTGCGGGCGGGCTCGGTCTTCAGCGTTCCCATCACGCCTGTGATCGTCGCATCCGCAGCCCGCGACGCGGACCGGGGACCGGAGGTTGGCAACTCAGCCCTCGTTGGTCAGGAAGCCGTGCCGCTCCAACATCGCCCGGTCCCGGGAGGCGGCCATCTCCTCCGCCCGCGCGGCCTGGACGCGGCGCACCTCGATGTCCTCCATCGCGTGCCGCACCGCGAGTCGGATCACGCCGTAGAGGAAGACGAACCCGCAGACGTACAGGAGACTGGTGATGACGAACGTGAGCATGGCTCGACGGTAGGACGAACGTGAACCCGAGCAGGTGTCATCGCGCCGTTGTTCGCCCGTACGTGTCGGACAGGTAGTCGGCCCAGGTCCGCCGGCCAGCCGGTCGGGCGTCGGTGACCAGGCCACCCCCGCGCAGTTCCCGGCCGAGGCGGCCGGGAAAGCGGATCGGCAGCAGCGGGCGGCGGGAGCCGCGTGCCTGCCGCCAGGCCCGCACCGCCGCGTCGAAGCGTTGCACCTCGGGGCCGCCGTACTCGACGATGCCGCCGCGTGCTCCGGCCCGGAGCAGCTCGACCAGCTTGTCCGCCACCTCGCCGGCGTCGACCGGCTGGGCCAGCACCGCCCGGTCACCGACGACCGGGCCGAGCTTGCTGGACAGCCGCAGCAGCTCGTCGATGAACGGGAAGAACTGGGTGGCCCGCAGCACCGTCCACGGCACCGACCCGTCGGCGACGACCTGCTCGGCGGCCAGCTTGTGCCGGTAGTACGAGTAGGGCACCCGGTCCACGCCGACGATCGAGACGTACACCAGGTGCGTCACCCCGGCGTCGGCGGCAGCACTGACCAGGCGGCGGGTGCCGAGCACGTCGATCTGGTGGGTTCGCCGGGTCGGCGAGGACGCCAGGTGCAGCACCGCGTCCACCTCGGTCACCGCCGCGGCGATCCCTTCGCCGGTGGCCAGGTCGGCCACCACCCACCGCACCCCCGATCCGGTACGCGGCCGGCGGCTGGTGGCCCGCACCTCGAAGCCCGCGTCGACCAGCCGGGGCAGCACCTCCCGGCCCAGCGTGCCACCCGCACCGGTGACCAGTACGCGCATGTCAACCTCCCTCGTCGCCTGCCCGCTCGACGGAACGAGCCGTACTCGACGTGACCGGCTGTGAGCGGACTCACTTCGCCAGGTCGAGCACCGTGATCACCACGAAGAGCCCGATGACCGCCTCGCTGACCAGCCAGGAGTGGTTGTTCGCCCAGTCCCGGATACGCGGCAGCAGCACCGCCGCCCGACGGCCGAGCAGCAGCAGCGCCAGCAGTGGCAGGGCGAGCAGGGCCAACGTGAGCAGTACGAAGGGCAGCAGGTGCCACCACGGCAGGTCGTGCCGGGCGGCGCTGGCTCCGACGGTCGCCATGGTCAGGTCGTCGGAGGGCATCCCCAGGAACAGCAGCAGGCCCACCTTCGCCGCGTACCCGGGGCTGGCGTGCTGGAGCTGACCCATCCACCGGGGCGGCCCCGCGTGCCGGCGGAGGAACACCACCACCGCCAGCACCGCCAGCAGCACCAGCACGAACCAGTCGATCCACCGCTCGACGGTGCCCCGGCCCGCACCGGTGAAATTGATCTTGAATTGATGGACCGCCAGCCAGGCCAGCGTCGTGCCACCGAGGACGACGAGCGCCGCACCCGCCAGATAGCCCAGCGAGGCGGCCCGTGGCCGGTCGGACGAGGCGAAGAAGACCGCCGCCACCAGTTGCGTGCCGGCGACCATCACCACGGCCAACGGCAGCAGCGTCAGGAAGGTCATCGCCAGCCCATCCTGCCGGCTACCCCGACCGCGCACCGCCACTTCCGCGATCCACCCGCCACCCGCCCCGGTCAGCAGGCACCGGACCGGTCAGACCGACACCGCTCCCAGCAGGCACCCGGCCGGTCGGACCGACACCGATCGGCAGGCACCCGGCCGTCAGACCGAGACCGGACGCGGCGTCGGCACGACCCGACCGGCCAGCAGGGCACCGACCAGGGCGAGTCCGGCCGCCACGGCGAGAGTCAGCCCGTAGGCGAAGCGGCCCGGTGCCGCCCCGGCGGCGAGCACCGCACCGGTCAGCGCCAGCACCGTCGCCGACGCGAGCGAGTCGCACAGTTGCAGCGACGAGCTGTTACGCCCCTGCTCGCCGGGCGCCGACAACTCCAGGGTGAGCGCCGACAGCGACGGAAAGAGCAGGCCCATGCCGAGCCCGGCGACCGCCCAGCCGAGAACGCCCACCCACACCGGTACCGCCGGGACGACGCAGCCGCCCACCACCGCGGTGCCGGCCGTGATGCAGGTGAGGCCGGCCCTCGGCAGCGTGCCCCGGGACCGGGGCGACCGGATCCGCGCCTGCAACCACGAGCCGAGCGACCAGGACAGCGCCCCGGTGGTGAGCACCAGCCCCGCCGCCGTCGGCGTGAATCCCCGCTCCCGCGACAGCATCAACGGGATCACCACCTCGGCACCGACGAACGCGGCCGAGGCCAGCCCCCGCAGCCCGACCACGGTGGGCAGGCCGCGACCGGCGCGCAGGAACCCGGCCGGCAGCAGCCGCGGGACGCAGCTCAGCATGCCGACCAGGGCGAGCCCGACCAGCGACGCGGCGGCGACGCCGCGCTGCTGACCCCCGATGTGCAACAGTGCGGCGCTCACCCCCGCCCCGCAGGCCCAGCCGATCCGCGCCAGCGCCCCGACGGAGCGGCGGACCGGACCGGCCACCCCGATCGACCGCAGCCCCGGATGGATCAACAGCACCGCCGGCACCGCCACCACCGGCACCGCCAGGAACACCCACCGCCAGCCGACGTGCTCCACGACCAACCCCGCCACCACCGGACCGACAAGCGACGGGACCACCCAGGCCGCGGCGAACGCGGCGAAGATGCGGCGGTGCAACCGCTCCGGGTACGCCTGCGCGACGATCACGTACAGCGCCACCGACAGCAGGCCCGAACCGAAGCCCTGCACGATCCGACCCACCACCAGCGTCGCCATGTCGGTGGCCGCGCCGGCGAGCAGCAACCCAGCGACGAATCCGGCGAGACCTGCCCACATCGGCGCACGCGGACCCCGCCGGTCACACCAGATTCCGGAGAGCACCATCGCCACCACGCCGGCCGCGAACGGGCCACCGAAGGCGATCCCGTACAACGCGAGACCGTCCAGGGCCCGGGCGACCGTGGGCATGGCGGTGCCGACCGCCAACGCCTCGAACGCCAGCAACGAGACAAGCGCCACGCTGCCCACCGTCATGGCCCGCAGTCGAGGGGCGAACAGCGACTCGGCGGGTAGCGGGGACGGGGCGATCAGCATGGGGCAAGCCTCGGACCTCAACCCACCTTCAGGTCAAGGGTGACGCGGCTTACCTCAGGCCGACTCCAGCGCCTCGCCCAGCCCTTTGGCCAGCCCGGACAGGTGCTGGTCGGCCAGCAGGTGCCCGGCCGTGATCACCAGCGCCAACGGCCACTCGATCACCTGGAGCGCGGTCAGCACCCCGATGCCGGCGTAGTAGGTCAGCTTGTCGGGTGGCGGCACCGCTACCTCCCCCAGCAACGGCACATTCACCCGGCGGGTGAACATCTGCAACGACTCCCGGGTGCCACTGAGTTGTCGTGTCAGCGCACTCATCTCGCCTCCCCCTACCGTCGACGCCCACCTCGGATTCCTCCGCCGCAGCCGTCCATGCCCGGCCGAGCAGGAAACTTTTCCCAGCTCCGAGGGGCATAAGGGACGTCCGGCCGGGAAGCCAGGCCGCCGGGCACGAACGGTGGGAGGCGAGATGCGGTTTGGCGCCGTCGGAGTACCTCCGGTGGTGGAAGCCGCCTCCCGCCGCGTGGGTGCCACCGCGACCCGGCTCGCCCGGGCGGCCGGGCTGAGCAGCCGGCGGGTCTGGTCCCGCCCCGGCCGGCACCACATCGAGGTCCACGGCGTCTGCCAGGACGGCGGCGACACCCTCGCCCGCCAGGTCGAGACGGCGTTGGAACGAATGCCGGGAGTCACCTGGGCGCGGGTGAACGCCCCCTCCGGCCGCGTGGTCGTCGCCGTCGACACACCGGGACCGAAGGTACGCGAACTGGTCGCCACCATCTCCCGCGTCGAACGGACCTGCCCACACGAACCGGATCCGGAGATCCCACCGCCGCACCCACCCGAGGAGGGTCCGCGGACCCCGCGGACCCTCGGCGCCCTCGCCTCCGACGCGCTCGGCCTGACCATCTCCGCGGCCACCCGGATCCTGCCCGTCACCCCGGTCCCCGGCGAGGTATCCGGACTGCTCACCGCCATCGACCTGCACCCGAAGCTGCACGCCCTCGCCGGTCTGGGACTACGCCGCGACCCCCGCGCCGACGTCCTCTTCCCCCTCGCCGAGGCGGTGGTGCAGGGCCTCACCGGCGGCTGGACCGGAATAGTGCTCGACGGCGCACAGCGGATCGTGCAGTGGGGTGAGGGGCTGGCCCAGCTACGTGCCTGGGAGAAGGCCGAACCCCGGCTCACCGGCGACCCGGACCGCGCCGTCGCGCGTACCCCCGACTTCGAGCGGCCCTGCCCGAAGCCCGACGGCTCCGTCGAGCGGTACATCAACCGGATGCTCGCCGGCGGCGCCGCCGCCTTCGCCGCCGCGACGCCCGTGGTCGGCCCGAAACGAGCCGCCGCCCTGGGCCTGTCCGCGCTGCCCAAGGCACCCGGCAGCGGGCGCGAGGGGTACGCGGCCCAACTCGGCCGGATCCTCGCCCGACGCGGCGTCATCGCGATGGACCGCAGCGTGCTGCGCGAACTCGACCGCATCGACACGCTGGTGCTCGACGCCCGGATCCTCGGCTCCGACCGGGGTGTCCTGGCCGACCTGGCCCCGCTGCCCGGCGTCGACACGTCCCAGGTCGCCGCCCAGGCGTTCACCCTCTTCGAACCGACCGCACCGCACGACGTACACCAGCTCGACGGTTGGCGGCTCGGCCCGCTGGACCAGCTCGACGTGCCCGACCCCGGCGACACCGACGACAGCCGACGGCTCCGCGCCCGCGGCGGCACCCTGCTCGGCCTGGCCCGGGCCGACGCCCTCAGGGCCGTGCTGCGCGTCGAACCGGAGCCGGCACCCGGTGTCGAAGGCCTGCCGGCCGTCGCCCGGCAGGCCGGCCTGCGACTCGTCGTGGCCGGCGGCGACCCGCAGCGGTACGCCTCCGCCGACGCGCTGATGCCCGGCGACGACCAGCTCACCGAGTCGGTACGCGCCCTGCAACGAGAGGGCGCCGTGGTGATGCTGGTCTCCGGCGACCGCTCGGCGCTGGCCGCCGCGGACTGCGGCCTGGGCCTCGCCGACCCCGACGATCCCCCGCCCTGGGGGGCACACCTGCTGGTCGGCACCGACCTGCGGATCGTCGCCCTGCTCATCGAAGCGGCCGGCGTGGCCCGGCGGATGACCGCACAGAACCTGCGCATCGGATTGGCCGGCACCGGCCTCGGCGCCCTCGGCGCCTTCACCGCCGACCCGGCCCTGCTGCCCGGCCGTACGCTCGCCTCGGTCAACGGCGCGGCGGCGCTGGCCTTCGCCCACGGTGTGTGGCGGGCCGGTCGGTTGACCGAGGTGACCGCCGCCCCCGCACCCGCGATCACCGCCTGGCATCTGATGCCGGTACCCACCGTCATCGACCAGCTCGGCACCGGCCGCGACGGGTTGACCGAGACCGAGGCCCAGCGGCGACACTCCGCTCGCCCGGGTGAGGCCGCCGGCCCCGGCGGGCTGCTCCGCGCCTTCGTCGACGAACTCGCCAACCCGCTCACCCCGGTGCTCGCCGCCGGAGCGGTGCTCTCCGCCAGCTTCGGCTCCCTCGTCGACGCCGCCCTGGTCGGCGGGGTCGTCGGAGCGTCCGCACTGGTCGGCGCGGTACACCAGCGCAACACGGAGAAGTCGCTGGCCGAGCTGCTGTCCCGCTCGGCGGTGACCGCCCGGGTCCGCCGCGACGGCGTCGAACGGGTGGTACCCGCCGACGACCTCGTCCCCGGCGACGTGATCGTGCTCGAATCCGGCGACGCCGTACCCGCCGACTGCCGGGTGTTGACCTCCGTCGGACTGGAAGCCGACGAGTCCTCGCTGACCGGCGAGTCGCTGCCGGTCGCCAAGACCGACCAACCGGTGGTCGCCGCCGCCGTGGCCGAGCGCGCCTCGATGGTCTACGAAGGCACCAGCATCGCCGCCGGCCGGGGCGACGCCGTGGTCGTGGCCACCGGCGCGGCCACCGAGGCCGGACGCAGCCTTGCCCTGGCCGGGCAGGCACCACCGGTCAGCGGGGTCGAGGCCCGCCTGGGCAAGCTGACCCGCACCGCCATCCCACTGGCCGCCGGGTCAGCCGTCGCGGTGGCCGGCGCCGGGCTGCTGCGGGGCGTACCGCTGGCCCAGACGGCCGCGACCGCCGCGAACCTGGCCGTCGCCTCGGTGCCCGAGGGACTGCCGTTCCTGGTCAGCGCCGCCCAACTGGCCGCCGCCCGGCGGCTCGCCGAGCACGGTGCGCTGGTCCGCAACCCGCGCACCATCGAGGCACTGGGCCGGGTCGACGTGCTCTGCTTCGACAAGACCGGCACCCTCACCGAGGGGCACCTGATGCTGGCCGGGGTGGGTGACGCCGACTCGTACTCCCCGCCGGAACACCTCGACGACCGGCTGCGACGCACCCTGGCGGCGGCGTTGCGGGCCACCCCGGCCGCCGACGACCCCGAGGAACTCTCCATGCAGACCGACCGGGCGGTGCTGCGGGGCGCCCGCGCCGCCGGCGTCGGGGAACACGACGGGGCGGCCGGCTGGCGGGCCGTCGGTGGTCTGCCGTTCGAACCGTCGCGCGGCTACCACGCCAGCGTCGGCGAAACCGACAACGGGCTGCTGCTCAGCGTGAAGGGCGCACCGGAGGCCGTGATACCCCGCTGCTCCGCGAACCGCGTCGACGGACGAGACGAGCCGCTCGACGACGCCGGCCGCGCCGAACTGCACCGGCTGCTCGGCGAACGGGCCGGCGCGGGACACCGCATCCTCGCCGTCGCCGAGTGCACCGTCGCCGCCCCCGACGTCACCGACGACGGCGTACGCGGCCTGGTCTTCACCGGGTTCCTGGCCATCGCCGACGGGGTACGCGCCAGCGCCGCGCCGGCCGTCCGCCGGATCCGCCAGGCGGGCGTGCACACCATCATGATCACCGGCGACCATCCGGCAACCGCCGAGGCGATCGCCGCCACCATCAGCGACGGCGACGCCCAACGGGTGGTCACCGCCACCGAACTCGACGAACTCGACGACGTCGCCCTCGCCGAGCGGCTGGCCGGCACCGACGTGGTCGCCCGCTGCACCCCGGCCCACAAGGTCCGCATCATCCAGGCGTTGCAGAAGTGCGGTCGTACCGTCGCGATGACCGGCGACGGCGCCAACGACGCCCCCGCCATCCGGCTGGCCGACGTGGGCATCGCCCTCGGTCAACGCGGCACCCCGGCGGCGCGTGCCGCAGCCGACCTGGTGGTCACCGACGACCGGCTGGAGACCATCATCGCCACCCTGGTCGAAGGCCGGGCGATGTGGTCCTCGGTCCGCCACGCGCTGAGCATCCTCGTCGGCGGCAACCTCGGCGAGATCGCCTTCAGCGTGCTGACCGCCGCCGCCACCGGCCGGGCCGCACTCAACGGACGCCAACTGCTGCTGGTCAACCTGCTCACCGACATGGCACCCGCGCTGGCCATCGCCGTACGGCCACCCGGCGGCGACCACGCCGACGGGCTGCTCCGCGAAGGCCCGGACAGCTCACTCGGCCAGACCATGACCCGGGAGATCGGGTTGCGCGCCGCCGCCACCACCCTCGGTGCGACCACCGGCTGGACACTCGCCCGCTACACCGGCACCCGCCGACGCGCCGGCACCGTCGCCCTGGTCTCCCTGGTCGGCACCCAGCTAGGCCAGACCGTGCTGGCCGGTGGCACCAGCCCGACCGTGCTCGCCTCCACTGCCGCGTCCTTCGGCGTGCTGGCCGCGGTGGTGCAGACCCCCGGGCTGAGCCAGTTCTTCGGCTGCACCCCGCTGGGGCCGGTCGGCTGGACCATCGCCACCGGATCCGCGCTCGGCGCCACCCTCGCCAACGGCGCCCTCACCCGCCTCGTCGCGCGCTTCCCGCAATCCGAAGACGAGCAGGCCGAAGGCGAGCAGGCCGGCAACCGGCGGGACGACGGCGATGGGGTCGACGGCGGGCCAGCGGACGACCGGCCCCACGTCGGCCGGCCGACCGACAGCGGACGGGAAGCCGCTGCGCACCACGGGTGACCGGCGTCAGACCTGTTGCTCGTGGGCGGCGGGATCCCAGGTGGCGGCGGCACGGCGCAGCCGGTCGTTGACGGCCCGCCCCAGACCGATGTCCGGTACCGGCTCCACGACGATCTCGGTCACCTTGGCGGCGTCCAGTCGGTGCAACGCGTCGAAAAGGCGGGCCGCCGCCTCGGTCAGGTCACCGGAGACGGAGAGCACCTCCACCGCCGCCCAGTCGCCCGCCGGCCCGTCCCGGAACGCCAGATACCCACGATCCGCACCCGCCGGCTCCGCGCCGGACACCAGCCGCAACCGCGTACGCGGCGCGTAGTGCGCGGCCAAGGTGCCCGGCGCGACCGGCTGCCCCGAGCTACCCGGCCGCACCGTCACCGGCCCGGTGACCTTCTCCAATTCCTCCACCGGCAACGCACCGAGCCGCAGCACCACCGGACGGTCCCCCCGGGCGTCCACGATCGTCGACTCGATCCCACAGCGGGTCGGCCCGCCATCGAGCACCAGGTCCACGGCCGCACCCAGCCCACGCACCACGTGCTCCGCACGGGTGGGACTGAGCTGACCGAACCGGTTCGCGCTAGGCGCGGCCACCGGCACCCCGGCGGCGGCGATCAGCCGCCGAGCGTGCTCGTGATCCGGTACCCGCACCGCCATGCTGTCCAGCCCGGACGTCACGATCGGCGGAATCTCGGCCGGTCGATCCACGATCAGGGTCAACGGCCCCGGCCAGAACCGGGCGGCCAGCGCCGCCACGGCCGGCGACACCGGACCCACCAGCGGCTCCAGATCCGCCGCGTCGGCCAGATGGGTGATCAGCGGATCGAAACTCGGCCGCTGCTTGGCCTCGAAGATCCGAGCCGCCGCCCGCGCGTCCAACGCGTTCGCCCCGAGCCCGTAGACGGTCTCCGTCGGAAACGCCACCAACCCACCCGTACGCAACACGGCAGCCGCCTCGCCGAGGTCACCGTCGGCAGGCAGGACACGGGGAGATCCGATGCTCACCCCTCCGACGCTAGCCTGCCGCCGACAACCTGCCGTGCGTCACCCCGGGGACGGCGATCGTTCGACCGGCGGACCCTGGCTACCGGCGAGGATCGGCCAGCCCCGAAGGTCAACTAGCTTTGACCGCGTCCACCCCACCAGGACAGGTTCGTCCTCGTCTCGGCAGGGTGTGGCAGCTCAGGCGGCCGGCCAGCAGACCGCAGGATATCGAGGAGAGCGACACCCAGCAGGACGACTGCGGCGGTGATTCCCGCCGCCAATGGCGGGACGGTCAGTAGCGGCACGCCGGTGGCGAGGAGCAGTGCGATTCCCACCCAACGGCGCGGAGAGATGCGGTCGAAGACCGCCCGTTCAAGAGCGGCCCTACCGAGCAGGTAGCAGACAGGACCGCCGATGATCATGACAAGCCAGGCGGGGTAGGTGGGTCCCATCGGGTGCAGCTGAATCAGTTCGTGCCCGACCGCGACGAACACGATTCCGAGGATCACCACCACGTGAGCGGCGCCGATGAAGCGGCCCAGAGCGGCCGGGTCGCTGGCATTGGCGACCGTCTCCTTCAGTACCTGCCCCACACGGTGGAAGTAGATCCGCCACAGCAGCACCGCGAGAACGAATGCCACAACCAGCCCGATGCTCTCGTAGCCGCCCGGTTGGCGCTGCCCGCTGGCGTAGCTGATGCCCGCCGCGAGGATCGTCTCGCCGAGGGCGATCAGGACCAATTGCTGAAAGCGGTCAGCGAGGTGATGGGGCGACAGCGCCCACGCCGATTCCCGCCCACGTCCCAAGCGGGGTAACGGCCAGCCCGACCGCGTCCCGCAATAGTCGACCACCACAGCCAAGGTCCAGAACATCACCCGCGCCGACCCGGAGTTCAGTGCTCCGACGGTCCACAGCAGTGCCACCGGAACGGACCAGAGCAGCGGCCGAAGGAGCATCCGAGCGAGCGGATGCCCACGGACGAAATAGCCGGTAACCAGCACGCGCCCGACGTGGGTGACGGCGAACGCCAGCGCGAAGGCAAGGCCGGCACCTTCGAAGGCGTACGGCACGCTCGCGCCCATGACCAGCAGCGCGAACGCCGTACCCAGGACCACCCACTGTGTCTGCGGAACTCGCGGATTGAACCGCGCGGTGACATAGGCGGTGATCATCCAAGTCCAGATGAGCGGTGCGAACAGCAGCATCATCTGCCCTATCGCGGTCCATCGCCTGGCGATGTCGGAGCCTTCCAGGCACGGTCCCTGAAGGCCGGACGCAGCCCGGGCCACCAACCGGTTGAGCGCGAACACCATCACCAGGTCGAAGAAGAGCTCCACATACGTGGCCTGCTGCGTGCTCTCCGGACCACGCAGCAACTCGGGCCCAGATCCCCGATTCGAACGCCGCCGGCCGCTAGCCACGCTCCCATCGCAGCCTATGCGGAGCGCCTTAGGGGCAGCTTCCAGCATCTGCGTGCGCACCATCCGAACCCGCGCCAACCTGGTCTCGGAAGACGGACAACCCGCGTTGTCTCTGCCCCGCCTGCCGATCAATCTCTGCCGAGGAAGCCGACCGATGGGTCGTGCGGTAGCCGCGCTCCCGCAGACGATGAGCGATGCGAACACCACAACGGTCACAGGGCGGCCGGAGCAGGGGACAGCGTGAACGGCTTGGCTGTACCGATGGCTGTACTCGGACCGAGATCAACCGAGGAAAGTGCTGGTGGAGCCCAGGGGACTCGAACCCCTAACCCCTGCCTTGCAAAGGCAGTGCTCTGCCAGTTGAGCTAGGGCCCCGTCGCGGCGCTGGTGCCGCAGGTCGGAGCGGACGGTGTCAGCGCAGGTCCGGTGAGGTGGTCGCCTCGTGCCAGAGGGCGCGCTCGTCGTTGGCTTCCTTGACCTTCTTGGCCACCACCGCGGCCACGCCGACGACACCGACCAGGATCAACAGCTTCTTGAACATCGGGGCTGCCCCTCACGCTCGACGTGCCGTCGGACCATGTGCGGTGGGGCTAGCTGGAATCGAACCAGCGACCTCAGAGTTATCAGCTCTGCGCTCTAACCGACTGAGCTATAGCCCCGCGTAGCGACGAGCAAGGTTAACCCATCCGCCCAGCGCCCCCCAAATCGGGGCCACGCCTGCCAGCCACCCCACGCCGCCCCCTGAACCTACCCGAGCAGCAGGACCCGGTACACCGGGTTAACGGTGCGCACGACCCCCGGCGGACCCCTCCCGCCGATGCGGCATCCCGCGCGATCCCGGCCGCCGCGCACCCCGCATGCGGCATCTCGCGTCGGACCCCGCCACCGACCCCGTGCGGACCTGGCCGCCGGAGACGTCGGTACGCGGCGTCCGCACCGGCAGAGCCGGCGCCACGGGTACGGAAGCGCCGGCCCGCACCGCCGTCGAGGGCGGTGCGGGCCGGCGTCGACGATCGTGTCAGTCCCGCTCGGCGAGGGTCAGCTCGATGCCGCCGACCAGGTCGGCGCAGACGTTGTAGACGAACGCGCCGAGGGTGGCCAGCGCGGTGAAAAGCACGACGTTCACCAGGCCGATCAACGCCGAACTGAAGATCACACCACGCGCGGTGATCTGGAAGCCCTCCGTGCTCTGCCCACCACCCGCGTTGACCAGGTCACCGAGGCTGTCGTTCACGCTGCTGAACACGCCCATCGCGTCCAACGCCAGGTACAGCACCGAGGTCGCCACGACGATGACGATGAACAGCACCACCGACACCGCGAAGGCGAACTTCATCACCGACCACGGGTCGATCCGCTTGAGGTTCAGCCGGGCCCGGCGCGGCCCGCGCGAGGCGGCCGAGCTGACCGAGGTACGCGCCGCGCGTACCGCCTCACCGACCCGCGCGGCACCCACCGCGGAGCTGACCCCCGGCGGCAGCCCACCACCGTTGGCCGGTCGGCCGAGCCCGAACGGCCGGGTGGCGTCCGGCTTCGGACCGACCCCGGTCACCCGGGGTTGGGTGCCGGTCGTGCCGGTGCTGGCCGCCGGCAGCACCCCGGTGGTGCCCACGGCGGGCTTGCCCGCCGAGGCGGTCGCCGACGGGGTGGGGGAAGGCTTACCGACGGATGTCGTGGTGGCCTCCGTGGCGCTGCCCCCCTCGGCCGACTTCGCCTCGGTGGCGTCGCCCTCCGACGCGTCTGTCGGCTTGTCGGGCGGTGGGGCCATACCGGGAGCCCGGGTGAATTTCGGGGCAGGCGCGTCGGCAGGGACGGTGGCCCGGCCCACGGCCGCGCGGCCGGTCGTTGGCGTGCCGCTCTTCGCGGCCTCCTCGTCGACCGGGTTGGCCGAGGTCCCCGCGTTCCCCGACTTCGCCTGTGTCTCCGTCATTCAACTAGTCCTGTTCGTCAGGCTCGTCGGCATTTCGAGCAATCGCCACGATAGTCACGCCGTCCGGAAGGTCCATCAGCTTGACCCCCATTGTGTTCCGGTCACGCGTACGGCGTACAGGCTTCACCGGAGTCCGGATGACGCCACCGTTGCTGGTGATAGCGAACAGCTCATCGTCCGGGTCGATCACGACAGCGCCGACCAGACCACCGCGTCGCTCGGTGATCTTCGCAGTCAGCACACCCTTACCTCCCCGGCCCTGCACCGGGTATTCCTCGATCGGGGTACGTTTCGCGTACCCGCCGTTCGTGGCCACGAGAACGTCCAGACCCTCCCGGACGACCTCCATGGCCAACAGTTCATCTTCCTCGCTGAAGCGCATGCCGATCACGCCGGAGGTGGCCCGACCCATCGGGCGTAGTGCCTCGTCCGTGGCGTTGAACCGGATCGCCTGGGCGTTCTTGGAGACCAGCAGCAGGTCGTCGGCGGGGCCGACGAGCGCAGCACCGACCAGCTCGTCCTCATCGCGCAGGTTGATCGCGATGATGCCGCCGGACCGGTTGGAGTCGAACTCCTCAAGCCGCGTCTTCTTCACCAGGCCGTTCTTCGTCGCCAGGACCAGGTAGGGAGCCACCTGGTAATTCGGGATCTCGATGATCTGTGCGATCTGCTCGTCCGGTTGGAAGGCGAGCAGGTTGGCCACGTGCTGCCCCTTGGCCACCCTACTGGCCTCCGGAAGCTCGTACGCCTTGGCCCGGTACACCCGCCCCTTGTTCGTGAAGAACAGCATCCAGTCGTGCGTCGAGCAGACGAAGAAGTGGCTGACGATGTCGTCCTGCCGCAGCGAGGCACCACTGACCCCCTTGCCACCCCGCCGCTGCGAGCGGTAAAGATCAACCTTGGTTCGCTTGGCGTACCCGGTCCGGGTGATCGTGACGACCACGTCCTCCCGCGCGATGAGGTCCTCCATCGAGACCTCGCCGTCGAACGGAATGATCTTGGTGCGTCGCTCGTCGCCCCACTTGGCGACGATCTCCCCCAGCTCCTCCGAGACGATCCGACGCTGCCGCTCCGGCTTGGCCAGAATGTCCTTGAGGTCGGCGATCTCGACCTCCAGCTTGGCCAACTCGTCGAGGAGCTTCTGCCGCTCCAGCGCGGCGAGCCGGCGCAGCTGCATGTCCAGGATCGCGGTGGCCTGGATCTCGTCGATCTCCAGCAGCCGGATCAGACCCTGCCGGGCGTCCTCCACCGTCGGCGAGCGCCGGATCAGGGCGATCACCTCGTCGAGCGCGTCCAGCGCCTTGGCCAGACCGCGCAGGATGTGCGCCCGCTCCTCCGCCTTACGCAGCCGGAACGCCGTCCGCCGCCGGATCACCTCGATCTGGTGCTCGACGTAGTAGCGGATGAACTTCGCCAGGTTCAGCGTGCGCGGCACCCCGTCGACAAGCGCCAGCATGTTGGCGCCGAAGGTTTCCTGCAGCTGGGTGTGCTTGTAGAGGTTGTTCAGCACCACCTTGGCGACCGCGTCGCGCTTGAGCACCAGGACGATCCGCATGCCGGTACGCCCCGAGGACTCGTCGCGGATGTCGGCGATCCCGCCGAGCTTGCCCTCCTTGATCAGCTCCGCCATCCGCTCGGCCAGGTTGTCCGGGTTCACCTGGTACGGCAGCTCGCTGACCACGAGCGCCGGCCGACCCCGCTTGTCCTCCTCAACCTCGACCACGGCCCGCATCCGGATCGAACCACGACCCGTGCGGTACGCGTCCTGGATCCCCGACTGCCCGACGATCAGACCGTGGGTGGGGAAGTCCGGGCCCTTGACGATCTCCAGCAGGGCTTCGAGGGTGGTGGCCTCGTCGGCCTCCGGGTTCTCCAGGCACCACTGCACCGCCGCGCCGATCTCGCGCAGATTGTGCGGCGGAATCTTGGTGGCCATGCCGACCGCGATGCCCTCGGAACCGTTGACCAGCAGGTTCGGGATCCGCGACGGCAGGATGGTGGGCTCCTTGGCCCGGCCGTCGTAGTTGTCCTGCAGGTCGACGGTGTCCTCGTCGATGTCCCGCAGCATCTCCATCGCCAGCGGGTCGAGCTTGCACTCGGTGTTGTGGCTGACGAACCCGTCGGAGACGAACGAGTGGTCGTCGGTGTCGACCCGGATGCTGTAGACCGGCTGCACACCGGCGTCCGCTACCTCGGCCACCTCGGCGTAGTAGAAACGCCCGTCGACAAGCGGCTCGACCACGTCGAGCACCTCGACGTTGGTGATCCGCGCGGCGATCTCGTCGCGGTCCCGCTCCCACCGCTCGACCCGGTCCACGTTGTGCCGGCGCAGCCAGTCCCGCTCGGTCCACCGGCTGGCGCCGTGCTCACGGATGAAGTCGCCGACCAACGGCACGTGGTCGCTGGAGAGGGCGGTGCTGCTCGCCGGCACCGAGGCCAGTTCGGACTCCAGCTTGGCCTGCTTGCGACCCAGGAAGCCGACCTGGGCGGCGAAGATCCGTGCGTCCCGGCGGTTGGTGACGACGACCTTGATCTCGCCGCTGTCGTACCGGCACTGCCGGCTGATCACGCCGAACTCCAGCAGCAACTGCTGCACCTCGCGGGCGAGCCGCTCGCTGCGGGTGGAGTACGAGATCTGGATGGTGTGGCGCGGCAGCAGCGAGGACGAGCCGTCGCCCTCGAAGATCGCCTGGAGGAAGGCCCGCTTGATGGCCGCCGGCCCCTGCCAGACGAACTCCGGCACGAACTTGTCAGCGCTGCGCGCGCCAACCAACTCACCGAGGATCGATCCCGAAAAGTCGGAAATCCAGCCGCGTAGCTTGTGCAGCGTCTTGCCGGTGATGGTCGTTTCGGTTCCGACCCAACGTCGATTACCCACGGCGAGGTCGTAAGCCGCCAGGACGCGGACAAAGAACTCCCGATCGCAGTTGTCGAAGCCGACGCGATCAGCAGATGTCCAGCCCTCACTGACATAAGCACCCGCGAGGACGGCGGCCTCGACGTGTTCCAGCATCGGGTAGCCGATCTCGTCCGGCACGCTGCGCTGAAGCACCACCCGATCACTGGGGGCGATCTCGGCGAGCAGCTTCCAGAGCAGGGTCGGCACGCCGGCCACGTCCACCAGGCAGAGCACCGGGTGGTTGTGGGTGCCGGTCAGCTCGTACCCCTCGCGGGTGCGCAGCCGCAGCGTCGGGTGCTCGCCGGAGTGGAAGAACTTCGAGGCGTGGACCAGGTCGCCGTTGCGGTCGCGGACCTTGAGCTCGATGTCGGTCTCGCTGCTCGACGCGGCGCCCGGCACCACGTCCCCGATCCGCACGCTTCCCATTGCGGTACGAATACGGGAATCTGCCGTAACGCAATACCTCATGGCCGCGGCCGGATCATTTCCGGGCGAGCCGAAGTTGCCGTTGCCGTCGACCAGGGGGTAGCGCAGCGACCAGGGCTGAGCCATCCGGACCAGCGCGTCGTAGATGGGTGAGTCGCCGTGCGGGTGGAACTGGCCCATCACGTCGCCGACGACCCGGGAGCACTTCACGTAGCCCCGGTCCGGCCGGTAGCCGGAGTCGAACATGGCGTACAGGATCTTGCGGTGGACCGGCTTGAGCCCGTCCCGGACGTCCGGCAGCGCCCGCCCGACGATGACGCTCATCGCGTAGTCGAGGTACGAGCGCTGCATCTCCACCTCGAGCCCGACCGGCTCGATCCGGTCGCGCGAGACGACGGCGGCCAGCGGCTCGGGGACCTCGGGCGTGTCAGGTGTGGACTCGGGGGAATCGGTCACTGTTAACCCTTATCAGACTGAGTGTCGCTTTTGCGCTGTGGATAACGGCTGTGGATACCGGCCAAGCTGTGGATAACTCTGTGGACCCGTACCGGGCCGGAACGCTCCGGCCCGGTGCGGCGTCCGTCAGATGTCCAGGAAGCGCACGTCCTTGGCGTTGCGCTGGATGAACGAGCGGCGCGCCTCCACGTCCTCGCCCATCAGCACGCTGAACAGCTCGTCGGCGGTTGCCGCGTCGTCCAGGGTGACCTGGCGCAGCGTACGGGTGGCCGGGTTCATCGTGGTCTCCCACAGCTCCGGGTAGTTCATCTCGCCGAGACCCTTGAACCGCTGGATGTCGTCCGGCTTGGCGCTCGCCTTCTTCTGTTGGCGCAGCGCGATCAGCCCGTCGCGTTCCCGGTCGGAGTACGCGTACTGCGCGTCGTCGCCCTTCCGGTTCCACTTGATCTTGTAGAGCGGCGGGGCGGCCAGGTAGACGTGGCCCAGTTCCACAAGTGGGCGCATGAAGCGGAACAGCAGGGTGAGCAGCAGCGTCTGGATGTGCTGGCCGTCGACGTCGGCGTCGGCCATCAGCACGATCTTGTGGTACCGCAGCTTCTCGATGTCGAAGTCGTCGTGGATGCCGGTGCCGAGCGCGGTGATCAGCGCCTGCACCTCGTTGTTCTTCAGCACCCGGTCGATCCGGGCCTTCTCCACGTTCAGGATCTTGCCGCGGATCGGCAGGATCGCCTGGGTGCGGGGGTCGCGTCCCTGCTTGGCCGAGCCGCCGGCCGAGTCACCCTCGACGATGAACACCTCGGACTCGCGCGGGTCGGTGGACTGGCAGTCGGCCAGCTTGCCCGGCATCGAGCCGGATTCCAGCAGCGACTTGCGTCGGGCCAGCTTGCGGGCCTGTTGGGCGGCGATCCGGGCGCGGGCGGCCTGGGAGGCCTTGGTGATGATGATCTTCGCTTCGGCGGGGTTGCGGTCCAGCCAGTCGACCAGCCGGTCGTTGCAGACCCGCTGGACAAAGCTCTTGACCGGCGTGTTGCCGAGCTTGGTCTTGGTCTGGCCCTCGAACTGCGGGTTGGTCAGCTTGACCGAGATGATCGCGGCGAGGCCCTCACGGATGTCCTCGCCGGAGAGCTTCTCGTCGCCCTTGAGCAGCTTCTTGTCCGCACCGTAGCGGTTGACGACGCTTGTCAACGCGGCCCGGAAGCCCTCCTCGTGGGTGCCGCCCTCGTGGGTGTTGATGTTGTTGGCGAAGGTGTAGACCGACTCGCCGTACGACTCGTTCCACTGCATGGCGATCTCGAGCGACATGCCCTCTTCCTCGGCACCGTACTCGATCACCGTCTTGTGGATCGGGGTCTTCGAGGCGTTGAGGTGCCGGACGAAGTCGGCGATGCCGCCGTCGTACTTGAAGGTGACTTCGCGGAGCTTGCCCTCCTCGCCCTCCGCGACCCGCTCGTCCAGCAGGTGGATGGTGAGGCCACGGGTCAGGAACGCCATCTCCTGGAGCCGGCGGTAGATCGTCTGGAGGTCGAAGTCGACGGTCTCGAAGACGTCCGGGTCGGGCCAGAACGAGACCGCCGAGCCGGTGCGGTCGGTCGACTCGCCCTTCTCCAGGGCGGTCGGCTTGGAGTGGTGGTACTGCTGCCGCCACACGAAGCCGTCCTTGTGGATCTCCACCGCCATTCTGGTGGAGAGGGCGTTGACCACGCTGACGCCGACGCCGTGCAGGCCGCCGGAGACCGCGTACGCCTTGCCGTCGAACTTGCCGCCCGCGTGCAGGACGGTCAGGGCCACCTCGACACCCGGCTTCTTGAGCTTGGGGTGCAGGTCGACCGGGAAGCCCCGGCCGTTGTCGGTGACCCGGACGCCGCCGTCGGCGAGCAGCACCACGTCGATGGTGTCGCAGTAGCCGGCCAGCGCCTCGTCCACCGCGTTGTCAACGACCTCCCACACGAGGTGGTGCAGACCGCGTTCGCCGGTGGACCCGATGTACATACCGGGCCGCTTGCGGACCGCCTCCAGCCCTTCGAGAACGGTGATCGACTCGGCGCCGTACTGCTGATTTTCCTGCGCTGCCACCCTCGGCCACTTTCTCGCGCCCGGCGCGCCACGGGGCACGTCGAACGCGGGTTCGGCGGACGGACACGACGGCGGCACGCGGACCGGCACCGGGGACATCCGGGGTACGGGCCGAACGCGCCGGTCGCCGCGGTCGCCCGCGGATCGCGATCGGCTCGACCCGAGTCGGACGGATGATCGCGGGCCCGCACCGGACCCGTGACCCGTCACTCCGCACCGGGTCTTCGTCTCACGCCAATCTTACTGTGCGCGGGCGATAGAACCACTACTCGGCACCCCTTCGCAGCGGCTCAGATCTCCGTAGCGGGCCGAATCGCGCTGTCCGCGACTCCCCCTACACGCCATGGCATGATCAACGGATCTGTCGCGTGACGGCGCTGCCGGGTGCGACGGTGAGCGGTGGGCGGTAATGCGCGGTACGACCCGGGACGGGCGATCCTCGGCCCTCGGGTTGCCGGAGCGGCCTTGATCTTTCACCGTTGGAACCGGACGATCGACCCGATCCACTCGCCCGTGCCTTGAGAGGTGACACCAGATGGGGCTGGACAACGTCGCGGTTCAGTGGCCGCGGACCGGCCGCTTCTACGACCCGGTCGCACCGGCCGAGTTCGTCGACTTCGGCGACATCGTCGAGGTGCCGGGAATCTCGGCGCCGACCGCCGCGCTCGCCGAGCTGATCGCGAAGACAGGCACGGTCCGGGCCACCGCGTACACCGAGGTGGTGGATCTGATCCTCGGACTCGATGGTGTGCTGTACGCCACAGACGCCGCCGCCGAGGACGAGGATCCGGTGATCGACCCGGACGGGTGCGGTTGGATCGCGGGCGGCATCGAACGCTTCGTCGCCGCGCACCGTCCGCACGGTGAGGCGGTCACCTTCGAGTCGGTGGGTACGGTGCTGCGGTCGCTGCTGGCCGACGGTCGCCTGGCCGAGCAGCAGCTGCGGTGGCTGGACAGCCGGTTGGACGCGCTGCGCGACGACAGTGGTGCCGCGCCCCAGTGGACCTTCACCTGCGCGGAGCTGAGCGTGCTCGCCGCCTTCTACCGACGCTGCGCCGACAACGGCTTCGCCATCTACGCCGAGTCGGCGGCACCTCGCCGGGCGGCGCAGTCGTAGCGGTCGCCCGCACCGGGTGGGGCGGCCGTCAGCCGTAGGTGTCGCGGGGGCCCCGGCCGCGTACCCGGCGCGGGCCACGTGACCATGAGGGGGCTGCCGGGCCGTGGATGTGCAGTTTGCGAACCACGTTGTGGCCGACCTCGCGGGCGATCTGCTGCAACAGCGAGCCGGCGAGCAGCCGTAGCTGCGTCGCCCAGGCCGTGGAGCGGGCCTCGACGGTCAGTTCGCCGTTCTCCAGCTTCACCGGCCGGCTGTGTTGGGCGACCTCCGCGCCGACCACCCGTTCCCAGGCACCGAAGACGGTGGCTTCGGCGGCCGGCTGTTGCCAGCCCCGGGCCTTCACTAGCCGGTTGAGCACGGCACCGAGGGGTTGCGGATCGCGGGGGTCCGGGCCGGGGCCGGAGTAGCCGCGCAGCCGGCGCTCACCGTCGCCGGCACCGGTCGCGCCGCGCCGCCGGGGACGGCCGGCGGCTTCGCGCCGCGCCTTCGCCGCGTCCAGCACCGCGCGGGCCAGTTGCGGTCCGGTGACACCCTCGCCGCCGTCGGTCGCCGGCACGGTGTCGCCGGACGCCGCCGTGGGCGCTGCGGCTGCCGGCTCCGTCGGGCGGCCGGCGGACTTGTCGGTTCGGCCGCCGTCGCCGGTGCCGCCCTTGCCCGCGGTACGCGCACCGCGTCGTGCGGCCGACCCACGCGGCTGCCCGGTGGGCGCGCTGTCCGGCTGCGGTGGTTCAGTCGGCACGGCGTATCGCCCCCTCCGTCACCTCGTACCGGGCGCCCCGCAGGGCGGCTGGCACGTCGTCGGCGACCGCGCAGGTCACCAGCAGTTGACTGGCGCCGCCGACGAGTTCGGCGAGCCGGTCCCGCCGGCCGGCGTCCAGTTCGGCGAAGACGTCGTCGAGTACCAGGACCGGCTCGATGCCGTCGTCGCGCAGCAGGTCGTAGCCGGCCAGCCGCAGCGCGAGCGCGTACGACCAGGATTCGCCGTGGCTGGCGTAGCCCTTGGCCGGCAGCGGGCCGAGGGTGAGGGTGAGGTCGTCGCGGTGCGGGCCGACCAGGGTGGTGCCACGTTCGATCTCGGCGGGACGGGACTCCGCCAACGCGCTGGTGAGCACCGCTGCGAGGGCGTCCCGGTCGGTGGTGGGTTCGACGAGGTCGACCGAGGGCCGGTAGCTGATTCCCGCCGCGCCCCGGCCGGCGGCCACCGCGTCGTACGCCTTGGTCACGTGGGGCGCGAGGGCGGCGACCAGTTCCAGCCGCCCGGCGAGCAGCTCGGCGCCGTGCCGGGCCAGGTGGGTGTCCCAGACGGCGAGGGTGGACAGGTCGCCGCCCCGCGTTCCGCCGGTCTTGCGGGCGAGGTACGCGGTACGCAGCAGCGCGTTGCGTTGTTTGACCACCCGTTCGTAGTCGGCGCGCACCCCGGCGTAGCGGGGTTGGCGCAGCACCAGCAGGTCGTCGAGGTAGCGGCGGCGTTCCGCCGGGTCGCCCCGGACCAGTTCGAGGTCCTCCGGGGCGAAGAGGACCAGCCGTAGCGCGCCCAGCACGTCGCGGGCCCGACGGGCCGGGGAGCGGCCGAGGCGGGCCCGGTTGGCCTTGCCCGGGACGATCTCCAGCTCCACCAGGAGTTCGCGGCCGTCGTGCACCACCGCGCAGCGGATCACCGCGGCGGCGGCGCCCATCCGCACCAGCGGGGCGTCGGTGGCGACGCGGTGGGAGTCGAGGGTCGCGACGTAGCCGAGCGCCTCGACCAGGTTCGTCTTGCCGACGCCGTTGGCGCCGATCAGGACGTTCGGGCCCGGTTCGAGGTCGACGTCGATCCGCTCGTAGGAGCGGAAGTCGACGAGTTCGAGCCGGCGGACGTACACGGGGCCGCGGTGCCGGTCAGGGCTTGCGTACGGCGTGCCCACCGAACTGCTGCCGCAGCGCGGAGACGGCCTTGAGCGCTGGAGAGTCCTCCTGCCGGGAGGAGAAGCGGGCGAACAGCGAGGCGGTGATGACGTTCAGCGGCACGGCGAGCCGGACCGCCTCGTCCACCGTCCAGCGCCCCTCGCCGGTGTCCTCGGTGTAGTCGCTGAGCTGGGTCAGCTCGGGGTCCTCGTCGAGGGCCCGGTCGAGCAGGTCCAGCAGCCAGGAGCGGACGACGGTGCCCTCGCGCCAGGACTTGATCACACCGGGCACGTTCGTGACCAGCTCGGAGGCGGCCATCAGCTCGTAGCCCTCGGCGTAGGCGTGCATCAGGCCGTACTCGATGCCGTTGTGCACCATCTTGGCGTAGTGACCGGCGCCGACCGGACCGGCGTGCACGAAGCCGTACTCGCCGTCGGGCTTGAGCGCGTCGAAGATCGGCATTAGCCGGTCGACGTGGTCCTGCGCGCCGCCGACCATCAGGCCGTAGCCGTTCTGCCGGCCCCACACCCCGCCGGAGACGCCCACGTCGACGTAGCCGATGCCGCGTTCGTGCAGCCGCTCCGCCCGGGGTGCGTCCTCGCTGAACCGCGAGTTGCCGCCGTCGATGATGAGGTCGCCCTCGTCCAGCACGGCGGCCACCTCGTCGATGGTGGCGTCGGTGACGGCGGCGGGCACCATCACCCACACCGCGCGGGGTGCGTCCAGCTTCTCGGCCAGTTCAGCCATGCTGGCGACATCGCTGCGCTCCAGGTTGTGGTCGAGACCGACCACCTCGTGACCGGCGGTGCGCAGCCGTTCGCGCATGTTGCCGCCCATCCGGCCGAGTCCTACCAGGCCGAGCTGCATCTCTGGTGACCTTTCGTGGGTGCGGTTGACTCTGCCGGTCAGCGGGACACGCGGATCGGCATGATGAGGTACCGGTACCCACCGATGAGCTCGCCATCCTCACCGGCGGGGGAAATCACCGCGGGCTTGAAGGCGTCGACGAAGTGCAGCACGGCGAACTGGGTGCCGAGGTTGGACAACCCGTCGATGAGGTACTGCGGGTTGAACCCGATGGTCAACGGTTCGCCGGTGAAGCTGGCCTCCATGGCCTCGCTGGCCCGGGCCTCCTCGGTGCCGCCGGCCTCCACCACCAGCCCGTCGGCGCTGAAGCTGAGCAGCACGGGGGTGGCGCGTTCGGCGACCAGGGCGACCCGCTTGACCACCTCGATGAGGGTGCTGACCGGCACCTGGGCGGCGGCGTTGTGGCTGGCCGGGAAGAGCGAGCGGACCGGCGGGTAGTTGGCGCCGTCGAGCAGCCGGCTGGTGGTCCGTCGGGTGCCACCGGAGAAACCGATCATGCCTTCGCCGGCGGCGCCCTGGGACAGGGCCAGGACTACCTGGCCGCCGAGGGGGCCGAGGGTCTTGGCGGTGTCGTTGAGCGTCCGGGCGGGGACCAACGCGTTGAGGCTGATCTCCGGGTCGTCGGGGTTCCACTCCATCTCGCGCAGCGCCAGCCGGTACCGGTCGGTGGCGAGCATGGCCAGATTGCCGCCGGACAGTTCGATGCGTACGCCGGTCATCATCGGCAGCGTCTCGTCGCGGCTCGCGGCGACCGCCACCTGTGCCACCGCGGCGGCGAACGCCGCCGCGTCGATGGTGCCGGCGCTGGCGGGCATCTCGGGCAGGGTGGGGTAGTCCTCCACCGGCATGGTGGGCAGGGTGAACCGGGCGCTGCCACAGACCAGTTCGAGATGCGCGCCGACGGCGGCGATGTCGACGGGCTTGGCGGGTAGCGCCTTGGTGATCTCGGCGAGCAGCCGCCCGGAGACCAGCGCGGCGCCGTCGGCGTCGCCCTGCACCTCGACGGTGACCTGGCTACTGACCTCGTAGTCGAAGCCGGAGACCTGCAGGCTGCCGTCGGTGACGCGCAGCAACACCCCGGCCAGCACCGGTACGGACGGCCGGTTGGGCAGGCTCTTGGCGGTCCAGGCCACGGCTTCGGCGAGCGCGTCGCGCTCCACTCGGAACTTCATCAATGCCTCCGCGTCGACGTCGACGTCGTCAACTCTCTCATGCCGGACGCTGCCCACCGACCCGCCTGGCGTGCGGGTACCCCTCGCACCTTAGGGCGCGAGGGTATCGGCTGTGTGCCCGACCCCGTGGATCGTGTCGCTGCTGACGGGTCTGTCCGGCAGCTGTCGACCGATCCACAGGAAGTCCAACGGTGATGATTGGTTTTTGTTCTTTCAGAAGAGATAACTCATCGTCTTCATCGCACCTGTGCAAACTGTGGAGAACCCGAGTATGGGCAGGTCAGGTGCGTTCTCCACAGGTGGGTTCGCTGTGGATGAGCGGGGGTGAAACCCGCCTGGCGATCCACAGGCGGCCCTCGTGCACACGGTTGTCCACCGTCGTCCACCGGTTGTCCACCGGTAATCCACCGACTTTCTCCCCAGACCTGTGGATCGCCGCGCGCGTCTCGTCCGCCGTCATCCCCAGAACCTTCAACAGCTTCCCCACAGGCGGTGGGCCGGTGGTGGACAACGGCGGTCGTTGTCCCCAGGCGTCCACAGCGGTCCACAGCGTTGTCCCCAGGGTTTCTCCACAGGCTGTGGGTAACTGGTTGTTGACGGGGTGTGTTCATCCACCGGCGGTGGACAACAAGCTGTGGACAACGAGTGGCGCGCGGTGTGGACACGACTTCGATCGTGTGGCCTACACCTCGTCGAGGGTCAACCCGGTGAGCGCGAGAAAGGGCCCGACCGTGATCGGCCGGACCCTCACCGTGATCGTGCGGGGGCGTACCCCTCAGGTGTTCTGCTTGATCCGGTTGGTCAGCTCGGCGATCTGGTTGTAGAGCGAGCGCCGTTCGGCCATCTGTTGGCGGATCTTGCGGTCGGCGTGCATCACGGTGGTGTGGTCACGCCCACCGAAGGCCTGGCCGATCCGGGGCAGCGACAGGTCGGTCAGCTCGCGACACAGGTACATGGCGACCTGGCGGGCGTTCACCAGCACCCGCGACCGGGAGTGCCCGCGCAGGTCCTCCAGGCTGACCCCGAAGTAGTCGGCGGTGGAGACCATGATCTGGTCGGCGGTGATCTCCGGCCCGGCGCCGTCCGGGATGAAGTCCCGGAGCACCTCCTCGGCCAGCGACAGCTCCACGCTCGACCGGGTCAGGCTGGCGAACGCGGTGACCCGGATCAGCGCCCCCTCCAGTTCCCGGATCGAGTTCGACACCCGGGAGGCGATGAACTCCAGCACGTCCGGCGGGGCGAAGAGGCGCTCCTGCGCGGCCTTCTTCTGCAGGATCGCGATCCGTGTCTCCAGGTCCGGTGGCTGGATGTCGGCGAGCAGGCCCCACTCGAACCGGGTCCGTAGCCGGTCCTCCAGCGTCGCCAGCTGCTTGGGCGAGCGATCTGAGGTGATCACGATCTGCTTGTTGGCGTTGTGCAGGGTGTTGAACGTGTGGAAGAACTCCTCCTGGGTCCGCTCGCGGTTCTCCAGGAACTGGATGTCGTCGATCAGCAGGATGTCGACGTCGCGGTAGCGGCGTTGGAAGGCGCTGGTCTTGTCGTCCCGCAGCGAGTTGATGAAGTCGTTCGTGAATTCCTCGGTGGAGACGTACCGGACCGAGCGGGCGTTGCCCAGCGTGGTGGCGTAGTGGCCGATGGCGTGCAGCAGGTGGGTCTTGCCCAGTCCCGAGCTGCCGTAGATGAACAGCGGGTTGTACGCCTTCGCCGGTGACTCGGCCACCGCCACGGAGGCGGCGTGCGCGAAGCGGTTGGACGACCCGATGACGAACGTCTCGAACATGTACTTCGGGTTGAGACGGTTGCCGCCACTGTCCGCGCCGGTCGGCAGCCGCCGATCGTCCCGGCCGACCGGCCGGTGATCCGCACCGCCGCGGCCGGGCCCGCTGTCGGTGGCGCCGTCGGTTGGTATGGCCCGGATCACGTGCTGGTCGCGGGGCGAGACGCCGGAGTCGTCGCCGTAGCGGGGCGCGAAGCCGCGCGGGCCGGTGGTGGCTCGGTCCAGGTGCCCACCCTGATCGACGAAGCCCAACCGCTCCGACGCCCGCCGTCCGGTGCTCTCCGCCGGCGGAACGGGCTCGCCGAACCCGGCGCCGAAGAGGCTCTCCTGCCCGCCGGAGCCCGCGGTACGGGAATCGTCCTCGACGGGCGGTGCGTCCGACGGTGCCGGCCGGTCGAACCGGCCCGGGTGCGGCTGCTCGGGAATCAGTGGGAGCTGCCGTCCGCTGTCGGGACCGGTCGACCGGTCGTTCTCGCCGGGACCGTGGTCCATCGAGTTCGATTCGGGAGTGCTGCGGTAGACGGTGCCGGTGGCACGGCCGTCCTCCGGTACCCGGACGGTGACGGCGACCTGGACCGGTCGGCCCAGCCGGCGGGTCAACGCCTCGGTGATGGCCGGGCGCAGCCGGGACTCGATCACGTCGCGGGTGAAGGCGTCCGGCACGGAGAGCAGGACGGTGTCCTCGACGATCGCGCGCAGGCGGGTCAGCCGCAGGTATGCCCGCTGCTGCGCGGAAATGATCTCGTCAGCGAGTTCGTCGGTCGTCGCCGTCCACACCGCGGCAAGGTCGGTCGTACCGGCCACCGTCGTGCCACCCCCTCGCCTCTGCTCCCGGACGCCGCCGTCTTCCGGTGGCCCGATACCGGCGGGCGAGATGACGCCACCCACCCGATCGCCGCACCCGGTCGTTCTCCACAAGTTATCCACAGCCTGTGTACCGACCGATTGTGGCCGCCCGCCGATCGCGGGTCGGACCTGCCCCCTGCCGTGGCCGGGCACTGAAGCGGGGTTCACCGTGCCGAACGATTCACCACCGTGTCCGGTCTTGCCTGCCGGCGACATCGGCGAAACTCCGACGCTGACCGCAATCGGGCACGGTAACAGCGTTGTCGCCGCGTCTTCAACCGCCAGCGCGGGTCGCCCCTGTCGGCATTCGTGAAAACCGCCGCATCGGTCGTCTTCCGTCGCAGCTCACCGCCGCCGTGACCGGGTTTGACGCTGATTGCCCCCCGGCCTAGGCTGGAGGGGCTGCTCTCACGCCCTCTGCTAGGGTGATGGGTGCTCGCTGCCCGCGGTCGCGCACCGCACAACCGAGGTCACGCACCGCCGGGCAGCACCGATCGGGGCTGCCGCAGCGGCGGCCCGGACCACCACGACCCGGCGATCCACTCGTCCGGGGCGTCCGACAACGGAGAGCCTGACGTGAGCAAGCGCACCTACCAGCCGAACAACCGCCGGCGCGCGAAGACCCACGGCTTCCGGCTGCGCATGCGCACCCGGGCCGGCCGCGCCATCATCTCGACCCGTCGCGCCAAGGGCCGCGCCCGCCTGTCGGCCTGAGGCCGGTCAGGTCCGCTCCGGAGGACGTGACGTCGTGCTGGCGGCCGCCCAACGACTGCGGCGCAGCAGCGACTTCGCCGCAGCGGTTCGTGGTGGTCGGCGAGCCGGTCGGGGTGCCCTGGTCGTCCATCTGACCGTGCCGGGCACAACCGGATCCGACAACGCAGCGCCGAAGCCGGCGCGGGACGGCGCGGAGGCAGACTCCACGCCGGTGTCCCGCGCCGGCTTCGTGGTTTCCAAGGCGGTCGGACCGGCGGTGGTCCGCAACCGGGTGCGCCGCCGGTTGCGGCATCTGACCCGCGAACGCCTCGTCGACCTGCCGGCCGGAAGCACCCTCGTGGTACGCGCCCTGCCGGCTGCGGCCGACGCCACCTACCAGCGACTCGGCGCGGACCTGGAGGCGGCGCTCGACGCCGCCCGGTCCGGCCGGACACGGCGGCCCCGATGAGCGCCGAGCAGCGGCCGTTCGGCCCGGCTACGCCCGGTGCCCGGGTGCTGACCCTGCCCATCATCGCGTACCGTCGGTGGATAAGCCCGGCGTTGCCGGCCCGCTGTCGGTTCTACCCGTCGTGCAGCGCCTACGCCCTGGAGGCCGTGGCCCGGCACGGTGCGCTCCGGGGAGCCGGTCTGACGGTCCGGCGGCTGTCGCGCTGTCACCCATTCCATCCTGGCGGATACGACCCGGTTCCGGAGCCGGGCGGCCGCCGACCTGCCGACGTGACTGGAGCCTGAGAATTGAGTCTCGACTGGATCTACTACGCGATCTCGTGGATCCTGCTGGCCTGGCACTCGGCCTGGGACGCCATCGGCATCCCGGACGGCGCGGTCCTCGGCACCAACTGGGCATGGATCCTCGCCATCATCTTCCTGGTGGTCACGGTCCGGGTCATCCTGTTCCCGGTCTTCGTCAAGCAGATCAAGTCGCAGCGGGCGATGCAGGCGCTCCAGCCGCAGGTCAAGGCGCTACAGGAGAAGCACAAGGGTGACCGGGAGACGCTCCAGAAGGAGATGATGGAGCTCTACCGGAAGGAAAAGGCCAACCCGCTCATGGGCTGCCTTCCGATGTTCCTCCAGATCCCGGTCTTCCTCGGCCTCTTCCACGTGCTGCGTCGCCTGAACCCGGATCCGTCGAAGAACAACAAGGACATCTACGGCTGGACGGTCGACCAGTTCAACAGTGCCTCGGACGCGACCCTGTTCACCGCCCCGATCGCCAGCAAGTTCGGCTCGACGGCGGCGGAGCTGGCGCAGCTCGGTGCCAACGGCACCGTCGTGAAGATCATGGCCGGTGTCCTGGTGCTGGTGATGATGGGTACCACCTACCTCACCAGCCGTCAGATGATTCTCAAGACGGGTTGGGCCGAGGACCCGCAGCAGCGCATGATCCAGCGCCTGATGCTCTACGGCATCCCGCTGTCCCTGCTGGTTTCCGGCGCCATCTTCCCGATCGGCGTGATCATCTACTGGGTCACCAACAACCTGTTCACGCTCGGGCAGCAGCAGTGGGTGCTGCGCAAGTTCCCGCCGCCGGTGACCGCGACCAGCGCAAAGCCGGGCACCTCGGCGCGTAACGGAGCACAGCCGGCGAAGACCAGCGGGCTGTTCGGGCGGAGCAAGCCGGCCGCGGCACCGCCGCCTCCGGCCGCGCCGAAGATCGCCGGCCCGAAGCCGGGTGCCAAGCCGGTCAACCCGAAGAAGGGCCGCCCCGCCAAGCGGCAGGGCTGAATCGTCCGGGCCGCCGCCGGGAGACCGGTGGCGGCCCGTTGCGCGCCGTGCGGCCGCCGGGTGGCCGGCGCCGGTGCGCGAAGCGCCACCCGTGCGGTGGTGGACGGGCGAGACTGCCCCTACAGACGTGCCCGCGGGCACCGGCGACGTCCCGCCGGCCGCGGGAAACCAGCGGACCCGAGGTCCGGCCGAGCGAGTACGGAGATGACACCGTGACCGACACCAGCATCCCCCGCGCCGACCAGCCCCTGGACGACGAGGAGCCGACCGCGGCGGCTCCGGTCGGGGGCGAGCCGGAGGAGACCGACGCCGAAGCGGCACCGAGCAAGGCCGCCGGCGAGAGCGACCTGTTCCGGCAGAGTGAGATCGCGGCCGACTACGTGGAGGGGCTGCTCGACATCCTCGACTACGACGGCGACATCGACGAACTCGTGTCGGGCGGTCGCCCGGTGGTCGAGGTCGTCGGCGGGCGCCTGCAGAACCTCGTCGGCCAGCGCGGCGCCACCCTGGAGGCACTTCAGGAACTGGCCCGGCTCGCGGTGTTCCGGCAGACCGGCGCACCGAGCCGCCTGCTGCTCGACGTGGGCGGGTACCGCGCCAACCGGCGTAAGGAACTGGCGGCGGTCGCCCGCAACGCCGTCGAGAAGGTCAAGGAGCACGGGGAGCCGGTGCGGCTGGAGCCGATGTCGGCCTTCGAGCGCAAGTGCGTTCACGACGTGGTCAACGCGATCGACGGGGTGGAGAGCGAGTCCGAGGGCGTCGAGCCCAGCCGGCGCATCGTCGTCCGTCCCGTGGACTGACGGGTGACTCAACAGCACGCCAGCGGCAGTGCCGCCTTCGGCCCGGGTGGTACGCCGCCCGGGCCGCCGGCTGTCCCGCCCCAGCCCACCACGGCCGTGCTACCGCCCGAGCTGGCCGAGGCAGCTCGCCGGCTCTTCGGCGTACGCCTCGATGTCGCGGCCGCGTACGCCGAGCTGCTCGCGACCGACGGCGTGGTGCGCGGGCTGATCGGTCCTCGCGAGGCACCCCGGATCTGGGATCGTCACCTGCTGAACTGCGCGACGGTGGCCGAGCTTGTTCCGCCGCATGCCAGCGTGCTGGACGTGGGATCGGGTGCCGGGCTGCCCGGTCTGGTGCTCGCCATCGCCCGGCCCGACCTGGCGGTGACCCTCATCGAGCCGCTGGCTCGCCGTACCGCCTTCCTGGAGGAGGCGGTGGAGGCGCTCGGACTGACCGACTCGGTGCGGGTGTTTCGCGGCCGGGCCGAGGAGGCCGTCGGGAGGGCGGACGCCGTGCCGGGCGAGGTGGTCACCGCCCGGGCGGTGGCGCCACTGGACCGGCTGGCGAGTTGGTGCCTTCCGCTGACCAGGGTGGGTGGTCGGCTGCTCGCCCTGAAGGGTGTCTCCGCGGCGGAGGAGATCGCCGAGCACGCGGAGGCGGTGCACCGCCTCGGCGGCGGTCGACCCGTGTTGCACCGATGTGGTGAGGGCGTGGTGGATCCGCCGACCACGGTGGTCGAGATCGTCCGGGAACGGGCCGTCGGTCCGGCGGCCCGTGCCTCGTCGAGAAAGTCTCGCTCGCGTCGACGGTGAGCCGGGCCGGGACCCGACCTCTGGTGCCGGCTGACTTCGGCTCGTCGTTCGTGCGGCTGACCTGCGTCGGCACGCCGGCCACCTCGTGCGGACCGGGATTTTCGAGGCGGCCGTGGCCGGTCCCCGGGCAGCGCGCGAGCGGCGAGTTACCGAACCCGACGTGGACCGGCCGCGCCCGTGCGCCGTAGGCTGACCGCGCGTCGATAGTGTGGAGCGGGCGGCGATGGATCTCCCTCCGGGGCCCGACCGCTCCCGCCGGGCGGTACCTCTGCGGAGAGCACGCGAGTGGCCCGGTTGACGGGTGCGGACCGACCATCCGAAGCGGGCAGGGATGACAGGTGCATGACGACGGCAGGTACGACGATCCGCGAGTGACCGGGTCACCGGATGACCCTGTTTCACGTGAAACCGAATATCCGAACTGGCGGCCCTCCGAGGTGTCGCAGAGCCCACCCGAACCCGGTCGGAATGCGCCGACGTCGGGTGTTCCGTGGTCGGGGGCCGGCGACGGACGCGACGGGGCGGACGCGAGTGGTCGCCCGGTCAACGCGTCCCCTGACGCGCGGGTGATCCCGATTCGTCGGAACGCCTCCGCCTCCGCACGGTTCGAGGCGGCGGCAGCACAACCCCCGCCATCCGCGATGGTGCCGGATCCTCGACCGGCTTCCGACACGCCCGCACCTGCGGACGGTTCCTACGCAACTGCCGCGACCGAGGCCGCGTACGTTTCACGTGAAACCCCGACGCGCGAAGAGGATGACCCACCGTTGGCTATGGAGGCGATGCGCGCCGTGCAGATCCTGAATCCCAGTGGCGAGGTGACCATGCCTCGGCCCGACCGGACCCGGGTCATGTGCGTCGCGAACCAGAAGGGCGGCGTGGGTAAGACCACCACCACGGTCAACCTCGCGGTGGCGCTGGCCCTGCACGGCAACCGGGTGCTCGTGGTCGACCTCGACCCGCAGGGCAACGCCTCGACCGGGCTGAACGTGCCACACCACACCGGCGTGCCCGACGTCTACGACTGCCTGATCAACAGTGTGCCGCTGGAGGATGTGACCCAGGCGGTGGAGGGCATTCCCAACCTCTGGTGTGTGCCGGCCACCATCGATCTCGCCGGTGCCGAGATCGAGCTGGTCTCCGTGGTGGCCCGCGAGTCGCGGTTGGACCGCGCCATCACCGCCTACCCGGGGCACTTCGACTACGTGTTCATCGACTGCCCGCCGTCGCTCGGCCTGTTGACCGTCAACGCGTTGGTGGCCGCGCAGGAGGTGCTCATACCTATCCAGTGTGAGTACTACGCGCTCGAAGGGCTCAACCAGCTCATCAACAACATCAACCTGGTTCGTCAGCACCTCAACCCGCGGCTTGAGGTCTCCACGATCCTGCTCACCATGTACGACCGCCGTACCCGGCTCGCCGACGCGGTCGAGCAGGACGTCCGGAACCACTTCGGGGACAAGGTGCTCCAGGCGGTGATCCCGCGTAACGTGCGGGTCTCCGAGGCGCCCAGCTACGGCCAGTCGGTGATGACCTACGATCCCGGTTCGCGGGGGGCGACGAGCTACTTCGAGGCCGCGCAGGAGATCGCCGAGCGGGGCGTCAAGGAGCCGGTGAGCCGGAATGCGTAGTGCGTACGAGGCGCTGGGAGGCGTGGCATGAAGAACCGTCCACGGGGCGGTCTGGGGCGGGGCCTGGGGGCGCTCATTCCGACCGGGCCGGCGCCGGACGCTGGCGCTGGCACCCTGACCGGGGGAACCGGTGGGTCGACGGCGGTTGCGGCGCCGACCGTGCTGCCGGTGTCGGCCCCGCCGATCGAACCTGAGGCGACGCTGAGCCCGGTGCCCGGCGCCCGCTTCGCCGAGATCCCGGTCGACTCGATCGTGCCCAACCCGAAGCAGCCCCGCCAGGTCTTCGACGAGGAGGCCCTGGAGGAGTTGAAGACCTCCATCCAGGAGGTGGGCTTTCTCCAGCCGATCGTGGTGCGGCAACTCGACGGCGAGAAGTTCGAGCTCGTCATGGGCGAGCGCCGGTGGCGAGCCGCCCAGGCGGTCGGCCGGGAGCACATCCCGGCGATCGTGCGCGACACCCGAGACGACGCGATGCTGCGGGACGCGCTGCTGGAGAACATCCACCGGGCGAACCTCAACCCGCTGGAGGAGGCGGCCGCCTACCAGCAGCTGCTGGAGGAGTTCGGGGCCACCCACGAGGAACTCGCCCGGCGCATCGGTCGCAGTCGGCCGCAGATCTCCAACACCATCCGGCTGATGAACCTGCCGGCCCCGGTACAGCGCCGCGTCGCCGCCGGTGTCCTGTCCGCCGGGCACGCCCGGGCGCTGCTGAGCCTGGAGGATCCGGAGACCCAGGAACAGCTGGCACTTCGGATCGTCGCCGAAGGCCTGTCGGTCCGAGCGACAGAGGAGATCGTCGCGCTCACCCTCAACGACGGGCCGGGCAAGAAGGAGTCGACGAAGCGCCGCCCGAAGCCACACGCGCCGGCGCTCACCGACCTCGCCGACCGTCTCTCCGACCGGTTCGACACCCGGGTGAAGGTGGACATCGGGCGGAGCAAGGGCAAGATCACGATCGAGTTCGCGACCGTCGACGACCTGGAGCGAATCGTCGGCATCATCGGGGTTGAGCGCGAAGAGTCGGAAGACTGATCAACGAATCGACAAGGCCGCCTCGTCACGTACCTGACGAGGCGGCCTTGTCGTACAGGCAGCCGCAGCACGCAGTGCCGGCCCTGCCGCAGTGGGCCGTCAACTGCTCGGTGCCCCGCCGCTCGACGGCCCAGATCGGTCGCGCGGCCGGACGGGACGGCGCGTTCAGTCCGGTGGTTGGCGACCGATCCCGGCCGACGACCCACGGGATTGGTGCCTGTCCAAGGTAGCCGCCGGTCGCCGTGCGGTCCCGCCACCCACGGCTGGAACATACCTGGCGCCGCACCGGATACCGGCCAGCCTGCGTAGGCAGGTCGACGAACCGCGGCGCTCCTCCTCCGGCGGCGGCGTGGCGGTTGCCGCTGCGGCCGGCGCGCCGCCGCTGGGGCCGGCGCGCCGGCGCCGGGGCCCTGATCCGGTTCCCGGGGGAACGGGAGGGCGCAGCCTCAGTCGCCGGCACTTTCCGACCTACGGCGTGCCGGGCCCTTGGACCGGAGCTACGGCGCGAGCTGTGACCGGCAGCGGGGGTCCGGCATCGGGCCGAGATGCACGCGGCGGTTCTCCGGGATCCGGCTGCCATCGAGCACGGGGTCGCCGGGACCGCTGCTTGGTGCCGGCTCGCTGGCGGACAAGGGCTGTCGTCCTCGCTTGGAGTCGTCGCGGGCGGCCGCCACACCGGGAACGTTGCGAGCGGGTAGGCGTCGAACCGAGGGCGGACGAGCCGCAGGTGATCCGGCGATGGGTCGGGACAGGGCTGAGGCGCATGGGCGCCCGGGCCGGGTGATCGGCGGGAAGCCGGCGGCCAGACGACGGCGACTCACCGGGAAAGGGACGGCCCGGCGGACACCGGCTAGACGGGCGGCGCCCCTGCGGAAGATCCGCCGGAATACGGGGAGACGGGCTGGCGGGGACGAGCGGACAGGCGGGGATCGACCCGACACCGGCGGCCAGGCGAGTGCCCGCACAAGTTGGGCGACGGGCTCACGCTGTCGACGCTCGGTCGGCTCGAACGGTGCGGAGGCCAGTTGGAGTCCATGGCTCAGGAGAGTGCCGGCGGCCAGTTCGGGGCCCATGGCTCAGGAGGATGCCCGGTCGGGCAGGCCGTGACCGTGACACTCCGCTGGGACGCCTCGTTGTTCAGTGGTGCGAGCGTCCAGCCGGGCCGGAGCCGTTTCACGTGAAACCCCACCCGGTTACCGCCCCGAACCCGCCGGGGCGTCGGAATCGGCTGGAGTTGCTACGGGTCCGGCTGAGTGGTGACCGAGGTCCGCCGGTGGCGCACAGGGCGGTGCGGAGGGTGCCGGGAGCCGAGTGGTCATTCAACGGCGGGCGCCCGGTGCAGACACAGGTCCCGGAACCGATCGCTGCGCGGCGGGATGGTCATGAGTGCGCCCGGAAGCGGCACACCCTACCGAACGGGCGCGCCACTGTTTCACGTGAAACAGCGGCGCCGGCGCGGGTGAGTGGCACGGTGTTCGACCGATTTTCGGCACACCCACGGTCGGCCACGCGGGCGGGCGGGACGTCATTGTTATCCACACCGGTTGTCCACAGGCGCGAGCCGCTTCACGTGAAACACAGGCCGAAACCCCTTGTCGAACCGGGACACCGGCAGGCAAGCCGCTACCCGGCCGCCTGTGGATAACTCTGGGGAGAACTGCACGGTGGTGCGGTCCGTTCATTCGAACGCTCCAGAGAGAGTCGAACCCGATTCGGGTAGGGACAGTGGTCCCAGACTCGGTTAGGGTCAGCGTCGTGCACGACACCCCTCCCTCAGTTCCGGACTTCACCCAGTGGCCGTCCTTCCCCTTCGAGGGCGACCTCCGGGTCAAGCCACTCGCCGACCCGGTCTCGGTCGAGCCACCTCGCAAGGGTGAGGCTCACCGAGAATGCACTGCCTGCCAGGCTCCCGACGAGGCCTACATCTGGGTCGGTGAACGATGGCGCGTGCGGGCCATGGATCGACCCACCGGCCTGCCCATGGTTCTCATTCTGGAGTCGCGGTCGCACCTCGACCTCGGCGACCTACCGAACCTGCTCGCCGCCGAGTTGGGCGTGATGACGGTACGGCTCGAACGGGCCATCCGGTCGCTGGACGGGGTGGCTCGCGTGCACGTCAACCGGTGGGGCGACGGGTCCGCCCACCTCCACATGTGGTTTCTCGCCCGGCCGTACGGTCGGCTGCAACTCCGTGGCACCTTCCTCTCGCTCTGGGATTCGATCCTGCCGCCGATCTCCGAGGAGCAGTGGCGGGAGAATCTCGCGCTCGTCGCGGCCTGGCTGGCCGAGTTCGGTGGACGGCCTCTGGCCGAACCACCCCGCATCCAGTGGCAGGCACCGTCCAGTCTGGCGGCGCAGTCGGCCGCGCCGCCCGAGACGAAGCCGGCAGAGGGAGGGTCGCTGCTGGACGCCATCGGAGAGACGGCCGAACCACCTGACACTCCGGGCGTCGGTGTCAGCGCGGAGTCGCCAGACGCGCCGATCGCGGTCCCGGCGAGCGACTCGGCCCCTGAGGCGGTCGACGCGGCACCGCAGCGCGAGCCGAGAGCGGACGCGGCCGAGACGGCTCGCCCCGAGCGAACGACGGTTCCCGAGACCACAGTCCCGCTGTCGAGCACCGAAGACGTCGACGACGTCTCGCAGCTCGACACCACCGCAGACACCGAGAGCACCGCCGCCACCGAGAGCACTGCGGGCACGGAGGGCACCTCGGGCACGGAGACCGACTCAGGCGCCGAGAGCGCCGCAGACGCGGAGAGCGCCGCAGAAGCTGGCAGCGTGCGCAGAGAAGGGGCGCCGGAGGCGGAGACCCGGACGTCGTCCGGTAAGCCGGCCTCGGGGGGCGGGCAGCGATAGGACCGGAGGGACCGGGCCGCACTGAGGCAGGCCCGGCATCCGGATATGACCGAGGTCCGCCAGCCATCCGACGGCTGGACGACGCCGCCGGATCGGCAACTGCGGCACCCGCGACCGCCCCGATCCGACGACGCCCCCACCGCCTCGACACCGCAGTCGAGTGGCGACGACCCGTCCGTGGCGGGACGCGAGGTCACCCGGTGGGCGTCGTGCTCGGTAGGGAAATCAGCGGGCCGCGGCGCGGGCTACCAGGTTGCCGATCATGCCGCCGAAGTCGAGACCGGCGGCCTGCACCGCGAGCGGCAACAGCGACGTCTCGGTCATGCCCGGCGAGACGTTGACCTCGAGCACGTGTGGCTGACCGGTCGAGTCGACGATCAGGTCGACCCGACTGAGGTCACGCAGGCCGAGGGCGGTGTGGGCGGCCAGGGCGACCTGGGCCACCGACTCGGCGACCGTCGGCTCGAGGCGGGCCGGGGTGTGCCAGGTCGTCCGGCCCGCGGTGTAACGGGCCGCGTAGTCGTACACCCCGTTACGGGGCACGATCTCCACCGCCGGTAGCGCCTGCGGGCCGTCGCCGAGGTCGACGACGGAGACGGCCACGTCCATGCCGGGAACGTACCGCTCGACGAGCGCCGTCGAGTCGTACGCGAAACAACCCACCATGGCAGCCGGCAGCGACGCCGCATCCCGGACCACGGCGGCGCCCAGTCCGGAACCGCCCTGGGCCGGCTTCACCATGAGCGGCAGCCCCAACCGATCGACGATGCGGTCCAGCACGGCCACCGCGCCGAGTTCGCTGAACCGGTCGTGTGGCAGGGCGACCCAGTCGGGAGTGGCGATGCCGGCCTCCCGGAGCACGGCCTTGGCCGACGGCTTGTCCCAGGCGAGGCGGGAAGCCCGGGCGTCACAGCCGACGTACGGCACGCCGCACAGATCCAGCACCCCACGCAGCGAGCCGTCCTCGCCGGTGGCGCCGTGCAGGGCGATCACCACCGCGTCGGGCGGATCAGCGATCAGGGCCGGCAGCAGGGCGACGTCGGCGTCGCGCAGTTCGGCCTGCATCCCGACGGCGCGTAGCGCGTCGAGCACCCGACGGCCCGAGCGCAGCGACACGTCACGCTCGTACGACAGGCCACCGGCGAGCACGAGCACGTGGAGATCGGTGGTCTCGGGGCCCGACACGGCGGGTTCTTCGGCAGCGGTGACACCCATGCCGGGCATCATGCCAAGTCTGGTCCTGGCGCGTCCCAGCCGGTCCTGCCTCGCCGGGCGCCGGCCCCGCCCACCGCACCGAACACCCGACGCATGGCGATGTCCTGCTCCATCACGCTGGCCAACCGGCGCACGCCCTCCCGGATCCGCTCCGGTGGCGGGAACGAGAAGTTCAGCCGCATGTGACCATTGCCGTTGCCGTCGGCGTAGAAACCGGTGCCGGGCACGTACGCGACCCGGGCGGCGATGGCCCGGGGCATCATCGCCTTAGAATCCAGCCCGTCGGGCAGCGTGGCCCAGACGAACAGCCCGCCGCCGGGCACGGTCCAGCGGGTGCCGGCCGGCATCAGGTCCTCAAGTGCCGTGAGCATCGCGTCCCGTCGCTCCCGGTAGACCTCCCGGTAGACCTTCAGCTGCTCGCGCCAGGGCATGGTGCCGAGGTACGTGCTGACGGCGGCCTGCGCGTACGCGCTGGGACAAAGGATCTGTGCCTCGCTGGCGATCACCAGCTTGTCACGCACCGCGTGTGGCGCGAGGATCCAGCCGACCCGCAGCCCCGGCGCGAACGTCTTGGAGAAGGTGCTGAGGTAGAAGACCCCGTCCCGCCGCCGCGCCCGCAACGGCGCGGGTGCCTCGCTCTCGAAGCCCAACTGGCCGTACGGGTCGTCCTCGACCACCAGCAGTCCGGCGCGCTCGCAGATGTCGAGAACCTGTTCCCGCCGCTGCTCAGTGAGCGTCACGCCGGTCGGGTTCTGGAAGGTGGGGATGGTGTAGAGGAACTTGACCCGCCGTCCGGCCCGGGCCTGCTCCGCGATGGCGAGCTCCAGTGCGGCCGGAATCAACCCGTCGTCGTCCATCGGCACGTGCACGACCTGCGCCTGGGCGGCCTGGAACACCCCGAGTGCGCCGACGTAGGTCGGCCCCTCGGCGAGCACCACGTCACCCGGGTCCAGGAAGAGACGGGCCACCAGGTCGAGCGCCTGCTGCCCACCGACGGTCACCACCACGTCCTCCGGGGAGGCACCGCAGGCGGCGTCGATGCCGGAGAGGGCCATCACCTCGCAGATCCGCTCCCGCAGCTCCAGGGTGCCCTGACCGATGCCGTACTGCAGCGTGGTGCTGCCGTGCTCGGCACCGAGCCGGCCGAGCATCTCACCGACGGCGTCCAGCGGCAGTGCGGCGATGTACGGCGCGCCACCGGCGAGGGAGACGACCTCCGGTCGACTGGCGACGGCGAACAGGGCCCTGATCTCCGACGCCGTCATGCCCCGCACCCGGCGGGCGTACCGGTCGGTGTAGTCGTCGAGTGTCGTGCCGGTCATCACATCACCTCGGTGGCTGCTCGGACGGCTCCGGTCCCGGATACCCAGGACACCGGCGACCATGGCGTACGGCGCGCCGAATGTCGATCGTAGCCGCCTTGCACACCCCTATGCGCCCCTGATTATTCGTGCGTCCACATCCCGGACCCGGAGCCGGCACCCCTGAGGTGCACGTTCACGCTTACTCTCCCCAGTCGCCGACCGGCGGCGTACGATCGCTCGTCGGGGGCAGGAACACGGCGGTGCCATTCGGGCCGCTGGGGCGGCGGTGCCATTCGGGCCGCTGCGGCGGCGGTGCCGTCCGGGCCGGTCCCACCTCCGAGCCTAGTGTGGGGAAGCGCCAATGTCGCGACGTCTGGTCAGCCTGACCCTGGACACCCTGGAGGATCTGCCCCGGCCCTGCCGCCAGTGTGTGTACTGGGAGCTTGATCCGGTTTCCGCGGACCGCGCCTGCGCCGCTGGCGACCCTGGCCTGGAGAAGGAGGCGTGGGTCTCGCAGACTCTGCTCGAATGGGGTTCCTGCGGCAAGCTGATCTACGTCGACGGGATGCCGGCCGGATTCGTCATGTACGCTCCGCCGGCCTACGTGCCCCGGTCGATGGCCTTTCCGACGTCTCCGGTCTCCGCCGACGCGGCGCTGCTGATGACCGCGAACGTGGTGCCCGCGTTCGTCGGCGGCGGTCTCGGTCGGATGCTGGTGCAGGGGGTGGCCCGCGATCTGACCAAGCGCGGGATCAAGGCGATCGAGGCGTTCGGCGACGCGAAGTTCGGTGACTCCGCCGATCCGGGCGGAGCGTGCGTGGCACCTGCCGACTTCTTCCTCTCGGTGGGCTTCAAGACGGTTCGCCCGCATCCGCGGTTCCCCCGGCTACGGCTCGAGCTGCGGACGGCGTTGAGCTGGAAGTCCGACGTCGAGTACGCGCTGGAGAAGCTGCTCGGCTCGATGAGCCCGGAGACGTTGCTGCGTCCGGTCCGACCGACACCGGCCACCCGCTCCACGACCGGCTGACCGGCCGGCGTCGAAGGCACCGGGTACCCGGCCGGATTTCCGCGCCAAGCCCGGACGGCCGCTCAGTCCACCACGGTGCCGGCGGCGACCGCCGCTCGCAGCTCGCTGACGTCGATCGAGCCGGTCGGCACGTCGCGTTCGATCGGCAGGTACATCCGCTGGACCGCGGCCACCATCGACTCGACGAGTTTGTCCCGGAACCGAGGAGCGATCAGCCGTTCCCGGTCGGCCGGCGAGGTGAGGTAGCCGACCTCGACCCGCACCGCCGGCATCCGGGTGATCCGGAGCAGGTCCCACGCCTTCGCGTGGGTACGGCAGTCCCGCAGCCCGGTACGCGCCACGATCTCCCGCTGGACCAGCCCGGCCAGCCGTTCACCGGTCGCCGACGTGACCCCGTTGTCGGTGCCGTAGTGGTACGTGGCGACACCCTCGGCCATCGGATTGGCATGGCCGTCGGTGTGCAGCGAGATGAACACGTCGGCGCCGAGCGAGTTGGCCAGCTGCGCCCGGTCGATGTCGGGCAGGCAGGTCTCCGGCGACGGGCCTCGGGTGAGCTGCACCCGTACTCCTGCCGCGGCGAGACGCCCTTCCAGCCGGCTGGCCAGATCGTGCATCAGATCCGCCTCGGTCCAGCGCAGCGGGCCGTCCGTCACCACCACGCCCGGGTCGGTCCCGCCGTGGCCCGGGTCGATGACCACGGTCCGACCGACCAGGGTCGGGCCGGACTGCCGGATGGCGTCGGACTCGCGCAACCACTGCGGCCGGCCGCCGACCACCTTGCGGCCCAGCCGGCGCAGGGCACCCATGGTGTGTGGGCCGCAGGTGCCGTCCGGGACCAGTCCCACCTCACGCTGGAACTGGGCCACCGCCCGGGAGGTGCGGATGCCGTAGATGGCGTCGGCCCGCCCGGTGTCGTACCCCATCTCCAGCAGCCGCTCCTGGAGCGACCGGACATCCTCGCCGGTGAGCGGCACCGGCACCGCGTGGTAGAGGGTGCGGGCACCCAGCCGCCACCGGGCGGCGTCGAGGGCCCGCCAGGTCTCCGCACCGACCCGACCGTCGACACTGAGCCCCCGCGACTGCTGGAACGCGCGGACCGCCCGTTCGGTCGCCGGGTCGAACTCGTCGCTGTGCGGGCCGGTCACCTTCGACAGCAGGTCGAGGCCGGTCAACACCGCACGGATCTCGGTCACCGCGGGTCCCCGGTCACCGGGACGGATCGGACGCACGCACGACCCCCTCTGCACGGTCGGTGGCTGCCGGGCCCCGCCGTGGGCGGGGACCAGGTGCTCACCGGCGTCCGGCGGCCCCGATTCGAGGTTATGCGCTGGGCGATCCGCTCGGGTGGCGGGCGGCGAAAAACGCGTCGACCCCGTGCCGGTGGGCCCGGCACGGGGTCGACGGTGAGGTCGTCGCTGGGGTCAGAGCGCCGATTCGATCAACTTGACCAGTTCGCCCTTGGGCTTGGCGCCGGCGATCGACTGCACCGGCTCACCGTTCTTGAACACGGTGAGGGTCGGCACCGACATCACCCGGTATGTCCGGGCGGTCTCCGGGTTCTCGTCGATGTTGAGCTTGACGATGCTGACCTGGTCGCCCATCTCACCGGCGATCTCCTCCAGCAGCGGCGACACCTTGCGGCACGGCCCGCACCACTCGGCCCAGAAATCCACCAGGACCGGCTTGTCGGACTTCAGTACGTCCGCGGCGAAGCTCGCGTCGGTGACCGACTTCGTTGCTCCCACTGTTGACCCCTCCTCCTGCGTTGTGTCTTCAGCCCTTGGGCAGCGTGGCGATGAAGCGTTCCGCGTCCAGGGCGGCCGCGCAGCCGGTCCCGGCCGCGGTGATCGCCTGCCGGTACGTGTGGTCGACCAGGTCACCGGCGGCGAAGACACCGGGAATGCTGGTCCGGGTGCTGGGGGCCTGCACCTGCACATACCCCTCGTCGTCCAGCTCGACCTGGCCACGGAACAGTTCGCTGCGTGGGTCGTGGCCGATCGCCACGAACACGCCGGTGACGTCGAGCACCTTGGCCTCGCCGGTGTGGACGTTGCGTACCCGAACGCCGGAAACCTTGCCGTCCGCGCCGAGCACCTCTTCCACCACGGTGTTCCACTCGACCTTGATCTTGTCGTTGCTCAGTGCCCGCTCCGCCATGATCTTGCTGGCCCGGAACGTGTCCCGGCGGTGCAGGATCGTCACCGAGTCCGCGAAGCGGGTCAGGAAGCTGGCTTCCTCCATGGCCGAGTCGCCGCCACCGACGACCACGATGTGCTGGTTGCGGAAGAAGAAGCCGTCGCAGGTGGCGCAGGAGGAGACGCCGTGGCCGAGGTACTCCTGCTCACCGGGCACGCCGAGCGGACGCCAGGCGGAACCCGTGGCGAGGATCACGGCCCGGGCGCGGTACGCGGTCTCGCCGACCCAGACGGTGCTCACCGCACCGGGGTGACCGGTGTCGGTCAGCTCGACCCGGGTGACGTCGTCGGTCAGGAACTCGGCGCCGAACCGCTCGGCCTGCTTACGCATGTTGTCCATCAGCTCGGGGCCGAGGATGCCGTCGGCGAAACCGGGGAAGTTCTCCACCTCGGTGGTGGTCATCAGCGCGCCGCCGGACTGCACGCCCTCGATCACCAGTGGCTTGAGGTTGGCACGCGCCGCGTAGACCGCCGCCGTGTAACCGGCCGGCCCGGAGCCGATGATGACCAGGTTGCGGACCTCGTCCACTGCCGTCTCCCAATCGTGTTGACTGTCGTCACCGGCGTACCCGCCGATGCCGATCCGAGTGCCGACGCGGCGGCAACTGATGTGCAGAACGTCATCGTACGAAGCGGGAATTCCCGAGCCGGTCACCCGGTGGGTCAGGTCACGTGGACGGTCAAAAGTCCGGCGACCGCAGGATCACCCTACCCGCGTACGGTAACGGGCGTCCGAGCCGGACCCGGGTACCCCGCACTCCGGGCCGCTGACCCACGCCCAGCTCGTGCCGGAGGCATCGGTGAACTGGAGAACCAGCGCCGGCATCCCCTGGAAGCGGGCGTACTCGACGACGTCGAAGACCAGCGGTCCGCCGCCGTGCTCCGCACCGATCTCCGCGAGGCAGGCACTCAGCGCCGTCTGGTCGCCGAGCCGGGTCAGATCGCCCGGGGCGGCCAGGCGATCCTGGTTCCCCGCGCCGAGCTCCGGATCACCGTCGCTGGAGAACTGCCGGACGCTCGGCGTCAGGTTGGCCAGCGCCTCCGGCGTGTAGTCGGTGTCGCTGCGCTGCGGGGAGCCGACGACCCGGTACGGCACACCGCTCGCTGCGGCGGCACGTTCGGGCGCCGACTTCGTCTCCTGCCGCCCACCGGAGTCCTGCGGGAGTGCGTGCGGCACCGCGGGACTGACGACCCGGTCGTCCAGGGCGGTGTCGGTGGCGACATCGCCCCCCCGGCCGGGCTGGAACAGTTGAAGCGCGCCCAGACCGACCACGGCGGCGGTGGCGAGGGCAACCGGCCCGGCGACCCGGGCCCAGCGGCGACGTCGCGACCCCGGACGCGACGACGAGGTCCGGTCCTGCCCCGGACGCGGCGGCCCACCCGGCCGCCGGGGACCACCCAGCGGCTGGGTCGGTACGACCGTCACCTTCCCGCCGGTCGGCGTCAGGCCCGGGTCGGTGACGGCGGCAGTCCCGTCCCCGGTGGCTGGTGCCCGCTCCGGGTGCTCGGCAACCGCTGTCGTCGGCGCGGTCCCGGCATCGGGTGGATCGGCAGCGGCGAGGACAGCGCTGATCCGGTCGGTGATCTCCGGCGGAATCTCCAGCGTCGGCTCACCCCAGCCGGCCAACTGAGCCCGGACCCGGTCGACGGCCGGGGCAAGGCGGGCGTGGGCGTCGGCCCACGCCGGGTCCTGCGCGACCCGCCGGGCGATCTCGGCGTGCTCGGGGGTGCCGTCCAGCGCGCCGCCGAGGTAGTCGGCGAGCAGGTCGTGGTCGACCGCGCTGAACTCCCCGGCGCTCACGCTTCCTCCTGCTGGTTGGCGGTCGGTCGGGACCGCCCCGACCCCGATCGGACGCCCGACGGTTCCTTCGGGTTCCCGCCGGTGACGTCCGGCACGTCCGGGCGGGAAGCGCCCGCCGGCCCGGTGCCCGGTCGCAGGTGGCCGAGCGTGACCGCGAGCCGGGCACGGCCCCGGGCGCAGCGACTCTTGACCGTCCCTTCGGCGACACCGAGGATCCGCGCGACCTCGGCGACCGGGTAGCCCTGCACGTCCACCAGCACGAGGGCGGCCCGCTGCTCGATCGGCAACGCGGCCAGAGCGTCCCGGACGACCATCGCGGTGTCGTGGTCGGGTACCGGTGCGGCCGGCTCCACGCCACCGGTGGCCGGACCGTCCTCCGGGCCGTGCACTCCGTCGGGCAGCGGGACCGTCGGGTGGGCCCGCCGGCGGCGGATCCGGTCGAGGCACGCGTTGACCACGATCCGGTGCAACCAGGTGGTGACCGCCGAGTCACCCCGGAACCGGTCGGCCGCGCGATGGGCGGACAGCAGCGCGTCCTGGAGGGCGTCCGCGGCCTCCTCACGGTCGCCGAGCGTACGCAGGGCGACCGCCCAGAGCCGGTCCCGGTGGCGGCGGAACAGCTCGCCGAAGGCGTCCCGGTCGCCGGCGACGTGGGCGCGCAGCAGATCGAGGTCGCTGACCGTGTCGTCCACGGAAGCGGCGCCCGTGTGGTCGCGTCCGGCGTCGCGTACCTCCATCACCCGACCCGGTGGCAGCCGCCGTGCTGAGTTCTCATGAACCCTGGACCGTGATCTCCTGCACCCCGATCTTGAAGCCGCCACCGTTCGGCGGCAGCTCGGTGATCCAGAACAGCAGGTAGCGGTACTTCTTGTCGGCGTCGAAGCCGTCGAAGGTCATCGTGGTGCCGTCGTGTTCCTCGAAGGGCTGCCCGATCTTGTTCTTCAGGTACGCCGTGAGCACCTCGTCGTCGCCCGAACTGGACGACGGGGCGTTGGTCGTGCCGGTGAGCAGTTCCGCCGAGGCACCCCGGTCGGAGAGGTTGACCTGCACCGACTTGACGGTCCGCTCGGTGCCGAGGTCGATCCAGACGCCCATGCCCCGTTTGAGGTTGCCGAAGTTGCTGCGGTTGTAGGTCTCGGTGGACCAGCCGTCGTCCTGATCGCCGTCGTAGACCTTCTCGGCGTCGCGCACCTCGCTCCGGTTGCTGCTGTCCGGGTCGATGATCCGGGCGTCGCTGATCTTGAGGTTCCGGACCGCCGGCGCGGCCGGCTCCTCGCTCACCGGCGCGCTCGATGTCGGTGCCGCGACCGGGTTCGTCTGCGGGTCCCCGTCGCCGTCGCCGAGGGTGCTGATCCCGATCAGCAGCCCGATCAAAGCGACCGCCAGCAGGCCGGCGATGCCCAGGGCGACCTTGCGCCCGCCGGCCGCGGCCAACGGTGACGGCTCCTCACCGGTCTCGCCGGCGAACCGCAGCGGGCCGCTGTTGTCGAGGTAGTCGTCATCGGGCACGTCGAGCCGGGACAGCTCGGCCGTCAGCACGTCCGACGGGGGCGGGGCGATCTCGGCGTCGAGCAGATCCATGGTCAGGTCGTCCAGGTAGGCCGGCACACCGGCCCGGACCTGACGGGGCGCCGCGACGGCCCCGTTGGCATCGCGTACCGCGTCGGGAATGGCCGCCCGACCATGCCCGGCGGTGGCACCGCGCAGCGGCGCCTCGGTGTGCGGCCAGTAGCCGGTCATCGCGAAGTAGAGGATGCCGCCGACGGCCCGGACGTCGCTCTCCTGGCTGTCGTCACCGTCGGTGCGGGCGTCCGCGAGCACCACCCGGCCGTCATCGCTGATCATCACCGTGCCGGGGTGCACGTTTCCGTGCACCATGCCGGTGGCGTGCACGGCCGCCAGGGCGCTGGCGACGGAGTTACCGACGGCGGTCGCCCGGGCGGCGTCCAACGGCCCGCTCGCGACCAGGTCCCGCAGGGACTGACCGTCGACCCACTCGCGTACCACGTAGGCCCGCTCGGCCTCGTCGATGGCGTCGTAAACGCCGACGAGGTTGGGGTGGACGACCCGGCTGGCGGCGACGGCGGCCTGGAGCATCTCGGTGGCGGACTCGCCGCCCGGGTAGCGCATGACGACCGCGACGGGCCGGCGCAGCACGACGTCGACCCCACGCCAGACCAGCCGGCCGGCGCTGTCGTTGTTGATGTGCTCGACCAGTTCGTAACGTTCGGCGAGGATCTCACCGGCCGTCGGAGCACCGAAGGTCATGACCGGCGGAGTGGTCTCGTCCGCGTCCTGACCCTCGCCGACCTGGGTCACCCGTCCTCCCTCGGTGATCGTGTCGATCGATGGACCCGCGCTGCTGGGCATCTGCTTCCCGCTCCGCCTTCGTCTGGTACCGGCCGGCCGGTCGCAGCAGGGTGCCGCGCGCCGGTGTCTGCCGTACCCGTCGAGTGCGACCTTACCCGGGATGGCCCGGTCCCCGACATGTCATCTTCCCGCCGTCCGGTGGCGGCGAGGTCAGCGGTCGGCGGACTCGTCCCGTTGGCACCGTTGTCGGCCCGGTTGCTGGTACATGTACCAGCCAATCTAGAGGTTGACCACAACCAGCTCCGGCCGGGGCGGAACCGGTCGCGTCGGCGAGTTCGGCAGCGCCGGATTCCCCGTCCATCGGGCGGGCATGCTCGGCCGTCCGGTTGGTTATCCACAGGCCGATCCGTCAGTTGAGCGGCGGCGCGCGGAGTTATCCACAGGTACATCCCCAGCCTGGTGATCCTCGGTCACGCTCGGTGCACGCCGGACCGGACGGGTTCAGCGGCCGAGCCGGCGGCGGACCATCCCGACCACCTCGGTGATCTCGGAGATCCGCAACACGGTCGCCAGGCCGAGGTAGGTGCCGCCGATGACCGCGCCGCCCACCACCAGCTGCACCATCGCCGCCGGCCAGGTCGGCGTGTCGCCGCCGGGCAGCAGGGCGACCACCAGCAGGCCGACCAGCGCGGCACCGAGCGCGGCGACGGTCACCCGGCCGAGGGTCCGCAGGATCGCGCCCAGCCCGATCTGACCCACCCGGGGGCGCAGCAGCCAGGCCGAGGCGATGGCGGCAGCCAGGTAGGAGACCGTGTTGCCGACCATCATCCCGGCTCCCGTGAAGCTCGCCGAGAAGACCAGGAAGAGCGCGATCTGCACCCCGACCCGCAGCGCCACGACCGGAATGTTGATCAGCGCCGGCATCCGGGTGTCCGGCAGCGCGTAGAAGGCGAAGGTGAACAGCTGACTGATCGCGAACGGGACCAAGCCGATCGCGGCGACCAGCAGCACGGTCGACGTGGCCACCGCGTTCTCCGCGCTGAAGGCGCCGTAGCGGAAGACCACCACCGAGATCGGGGTGGCCAGCACCGCGTAGCAGACCGCGATCGGGGCGAGCACGGCGCTGACGGTCCGCGTACCCCGGCTCAGGTCGTTGGTGAAGTCGTGGAACCGACCGTCGGCCGCGGCGGAGCTCATCCGGGGCATCAGTGCCGTGATGATCGAGACAGCGATGATGCCGTGCGCCATCATCAGCAGCAGGAAGACGTTGTTGTAGATCAGCAGGCCGGCGTTGTCCTCGCCGGCCGCTCGGGTGAGCAGGTTGACGACCACGAAGAGGCCGAGCTGGTTGACCGCCACGTAGCAGAACATCCAGCCGCCGAGGCGGGCCAGTTCACGCAGCCCGAGTTCCCGGAAGTCGAACCGCAGCTTCCACCGGAAGCCGACCTTGCGCAGCGCGGGCAGCAGACCGGCGGCCTGCACCGCGACGCCGAGCAGCGTCCCCCCACCGATCAGGAGGACCTGGTTCAGCCCCACGTCGGCGGGCTGCCGGGCCTGGGCGCCGAAGACCACGATGTACGTGCCGAAGGTGGCGATGGCGACGAGGTTGTTCAGAATGGGCGCCCACATCGGCGCCGCGAAGTGACCCCGGGTGTTCAGAATGGCCGCGATGAGTGCGCTGATGCCGGTGAAGAAGAGCATCGGCAGCATCAGGTACGACAGCTTGGTGACCAAGCCGGTGTAGTTGTCGTCCTTGCCGCTTGCGTAAAGACTGGTCAGTACCGGTGCCGCGATCACCGCGATGAGCACGGTCGCGGCGAGGGCGACGACCGCCAGGGTCAACAGCCGCTGTGCGTACGCCTGGCCCCGGTCGGAGTCCAGCTTGCTCCGGCGGACCAGCACCGGGATGAGCACGCTGGTCAGGATGCCGCCGAGCAGGAACTCGTACACCTGCTGCGGCAGGAACATGGCGGTGGTGAAGACGTTGCCGATCAGGTTGCCGAGGGCCGCGCCGATCATGAGGTTGCGGAGGAAGCCCGTACCCCGGCTGACCAGGCTGCCGATCGCCATGATCGCGCTGTTCGCGGCGACGCTGCTCTCCGCGACCTGCTCCTGCGGCGGCGCGACCGCCTCGGCCGCCGGCTGGTTCAGCGGCTCCGCGGAGATGAACGTGGCTCCGTCACCGGGCCGGCCGCCGGGCGCGCCGCCCTGCTGGGCGTTCGCGCTGCGGTAGAGCCCGCCGCTCATCTGTGCCTCCAAGGGGTACGCCGGAGCCGGCACCGGCCCGCACGCCACAGACCTTAGTCAACCGTCGACCGTTACCCGCGCCCGGCGGAGGGGATGCCGGCCAGGACCGATAGGCTGCGGATCCGATGTCCGAAGCCGCCGCATCCCACGCCACCGACCGCCGCGATCTCACCGCCGCGCAGCGCAACGCCGTCGCCGAACTGCTCCGGGTCTCCCCGGTGGCCGACGAGTTGGGCCGCCGATTCGCCGCCGCCGGTCACGAACTGCACCTCGTGGGTGGTTCGGTACGCGATGCCCTACTCGGCCGGCTCGGTGAGGATCTCGACTTCTGCACCGACGCGCACCCGGACCAGACGCTCGACATCGTGCGGGGCTGGGCCGAGGCGATCTGGGAGACCGGCCGCGAGTTCGGCACCATCGGCTGCCAGCGTGGTGGCCTGCGACTGGAGATCACCACCTTCCGCGCCGAGTCGTACGACCAGGTCAGCCGCAACCCGGTGGTCGCCTACGGCACGAGCCTGGCAGAAGACCTGCGACGGCGGGACTTCACCGTCAACGCGATGGCGGTGAGCGTCCCGGAGCACCGGTTCACCGACCCGTACGGCGGGCTGGCCGACCTGGCCGCGAAGATCGTGCGTACCCCGGGTACGCCCGCCGAGTCGTTCGGCGACGACCCACTGCGCATGCTGCGGGCCGCCCGTTTCGCCGCGCAGTTGCGCTTCGCGGTGCACCCCGACGTGCGGGCGGCGATGACCCGGATGGCGACCGACCTGGATCGGATCACCGCCGAGCGGATCCGCGACGAGTTCACCAAGCTGCTCTGTGGCGCCGACCCGATCGCCGGCCTGCGGCTGCTCGTCGACACCGGGTTGGCCGAGCGCTTCCTGCCGGAGTTGACCGGGCTCAAGCTGGAGATCGACGAGCACGCCCAACACAAGGACGTCTACGAGCACACCCTCACGGTGGTCAGCAACGCCGTCTCGTACGAGGAGGACGGGCCGGACTTCGTGCTGCGGATGGCCGCGCTGATGCACGACGTGGGCAAGCCGGCGACCAAGGCGATCGGCCCGGACGGGCGGGTCAGCTTCCACCACCACGAGGTGGTCGGCGCCCGGTTGACGAAGGTGCGGATGAAGGCGCTGCGTTACCCCAGAGACGTCACCGCGAAGGTGACCACGCTGGTCGGGCTGCATCTGCGCTTCTACGGGTACGGCCGGGGCGAATGGACGGACTCGGCGGTGCGCCGGTACGTCACCGACGCCGGTGACCTGCTGCCCCGGCTGCACAAGCTGACCCGCTCGGACTGCACCACCCGCAACCGGCGCAAAGCGGCCCAGCTGGCGGCGGACTACGACGCGCTGGAGGAGCGGATCGCCCGGATCGCCGCCGAGGAGGATCTCGCCCGGGTCCGACCCGACCTCGATGGCAACGCGATCATGGAGCTGCTCGGTGTGTCGCCCGGGCCGGTGGTGGGACGGGCCTGGAAGCACCTGAAGGACCTGCGGCTGGAGCGGGGGCCGCTGGATCGTGACACGGCCGAGGCGGAGCTGCTGCGCTGGGCCCGCGACGAGGGCATCGTCGGCTGACCGCAGCCTGATCGGCGACGCTCGTCCACTGCGGATGCGCAAGACCTGACGGTCGATACGACGAGACGCTTACGTTTCGACCGAAAGGTTGACGCGGCTCTCTCCGTACCCATTCATGATGTTGACACGTCCGCCGTCCGCTGCTGCTCGGCAGCCGGAGCCGGACGATCCAATGTTTGTCCGACCGTCCATGGGACGGTCGACGACCGACGGGGGTAACACCTAGTGAAACGCCGTGGCGTACTGCGCCGCTCGGCGGCGGCGGGGCTCGCCCTCGCCACCGCCTCGTCCCTCATCGGCGTCGTCTCCGGCGGTGCCGCGACGGCAGCCCCGGCCGACAACCAACCTCGTCGGGAGCTGATCGGCAAGACGGGCGCCGGCGTCGTGCCGGGCCGCTACATCGTCGTGCTCAAGGACCGGGGGGCCACTTCCAGCTCGGTCCGGGCGACCGCCTCGGCGTTGAGCCGCGCCAACGGCGGCAGTGTCCGGCTGGTGTTCGGCAACGCCCTCAAGGGCTACTCGGCCGCGCTGAACCAGCAGCAGGCGGAGCGGCTGGCCGCCGACCCCGCCGTCGCCTACGTCGAGCCGGTCCGGCGCCTGTCGGCCAACTCGACGCAGACCAGCCCGCCGTCCTGGGGCCTCGACCGCCTGGACCAGGCCTCCGCGAAGCTGACCAAGACCTACACGTACCCGAACACCGGCAGCAAGGTCACCGTCTACATCCTGGACACCGGCATCAACGTCAAGCACCAGGACTTCGGCGGACGAGCCAGCATGGGCTACGACGCCATCGACCCGGAGGCGGCCCCCGGCGCGAACGGGGACTGCAACGGCCACGGCACGCACGTCGCCGGCACCGTCGGAGGCGCGAAGTACGGGGTGGCCAAGGGCGTCAAGCTGGTCGGCGTACGGGTGCTCGACTGCGACGGTTACGGCACCACCGAACAGGTCCTCGCCGGCATCAACTGGGTGACCACGAATGCCAGTAGGCCGGCCGTGGCCAACGTGAGCCTGGGTGACGTCACGGCCATCCCGTCGATCGACGAGGCGGTGAAGCGGTCCATCGACTCCGGCGTCACCTACGCGATCGCCGCCGGCAACGCCTGGATGGACGCCTGCAAGGCGTCGCCGGCCCGGGTACCGGACGCGATCACCGTGGGCGCGACCGACCGGGTCGACATGCGCGCCTGGTTCTCGAACTACGGCAAGTGCGTCGACGTGTTCGCCCCCGGCGTCAGCATCGTCTCGGCGCGGCACGACAGCAACACCGGCGGTGTCGGATTCAGCGGCACCTCGATGGCGGCTCCGCACGTGGCGGGCGCGGCGGCCCTGCTGCTGCACACCAACCCCACCTGGCAGCCGAAGCAGGTACGCGACCGGATCGTCACCACCGGCATCGCCGGGGTGGTCTACGACACCAAGGGTTCGATGGACCGGCTGCTGACCGTGGGTTCGGTGACCCCGGTCCGCAACGGGTACGGCTTGAAGGCGCTGTCGAACGGCAGATACGTCACCGCCGCCAGCACCACGAAGGCGCTGGTAAACAACGGTACGAGCATGGGTACCGCGCAGCGGTTCGACATCGTCAACGCCGGCGATGGCCTGGTCGCGCTGCGTTCGAAGCAGACCGGCCGCTACGTGGTGGCACCGAGCAAGGGCACCCTGCCGCTGATCGCCAGCCACAAGACGATCGTCACCCCGGCCAAGTTCACGGTCGTGAACCACACCGACGGCAAGGTCAGCCTCAAGGCCAAGACCAACGGGAAGTACGTGACGGCGTCGACGACCGGCACCGCGGTGCTCCGGGCGAACCGGACCAGCATCGGCACCAACGAGAAGTTCACGCTTGAGGCACCGGCACCGGTGATCAGCATCAGGTCCAAGGCCAACAGCAGGTACGTGGTGGCTGCCAGCAGCACCACCCCGCTGGTCGCCAGCAGTACGAGCGTCACCACCTCGGCGAAGTTCCAGATCGTCAAGCAGGGCGACGGTTTCTTCGGCCTCAAGGCGCTGTCCAACGGCCGGTACGTGACCGCGGCGAGCAGCGGCACCAAGCCGCTGATCGCCAGCAGCACGACGCTCGGACTCTGGCAGACCTTCGACTTCGTGGACTACAACGGCGACGGAACCGTCTTCTTCCGGGCCAGCGACGGCCAGGCGGTCTCGGCCGGTGCGTCCGGTACGAGCAAACTCATCTCGAACAAGACGATCAGGTGGACGGCCTTCGAACTGGGGCTGGGCAACGGCGAGAAGTTCACCGTCTCCGCCGCCTGACCAGCATCTGACCTCTTCCGGCGCCCGCCGGAGCAACCCGGATTCCGGGACGCTCCGGCGGGCGCCGGTCTTTGCGGCCCGTGTTCAGCGGTGGACAATGGCGAGATGCGTTGGACGGTGCTCGACTCGCCGATCGGGGAGTTCTCCGTGGCCACCGAGGGAGACAGCGTCTGCGGTGCGCACTTCGGCCCGGTGGGCAACGGGGCGACCGAGCCCGCCGACGAGACCTCCCGGCGGGCGGTGGCGGAACTGCGCGCGTACTTCGCCGGGGAGCTGACCGACTTCGGAGTGCCGGTGCGCGTGCCGCGCGGCTCCGACTTCGAGCGGGCGGTGTGGCGGGAGATGACCCTCATCCCGTACGGCGAGACCCTCACCTACGGTGAGGTGGCCCGGCGGGTCGGTGATCCCGGAGCCGCCCGAGCGGTCGGAGTGGCCTGCAACCGCAATCCGATCCCGGTGATCGTGCCGTGTCACCGCATCATCGGCGCGGGCGGAAAGCTGGTCGGCTTCGGTGGTGGCCTGGAGCGCAAGGTCAAACTGCTGGAGCTGGAGGCCCGGGTGGCCCTGCAACGCGCCTGGTCCTGATCAGCTCGGCGCGGGCAGGCAACCGCCGTCGGCGATCCGAGTGCCGATCTCCACCGTGATGTCGTCCTTGCGGACGCTGCCGAAGACACATGCCCGGCCGGTCCACCCCGCGAAGATCAGCCCGCCGCCGGGGCCGAGGTCGAGGCGTCCGGGCGGGCGCACGGTGACGTCGGTGAGGCCGGTGTCGGTCACCACCCGCTCCACGGCCGCCTCGTCGGGTGCGTCCCGGCCGCCGGCGGTCAGCAGATTCAGGCCCTTGAGCACCTCGGCGGCACAGGCACTGGCACCGGCAGCCGTCGCGGGTTCGAGCGTGCCGCGCTGCCGGAAGGCGTCGTTGGCGGCCTGCTGACGGCGGAGCATCTCCTCGCGCGCCCGCTCGTCGGCCAGCGGATGTCCGGTGCCCAGCGGTGTCGGTGCAGTCGACGCGCCGAGCGGGTTCGCGGTTTTCGTCGCCACCTGCGGCGGTGTGGCCGCCGCGGCGGTACAGCTGGCCTCGGCCACCGACGGCAGGGGGTTGGGCGGCACGACATCGCTGCCGGACTCAGCCGCCGGACGGCTGCCCGGGACGGCACAGGCGGACAGGCTGGCGGTCAGCAACGCGCCCGCGAGCGCGGCGGCGATCCGGCGTCCCGACCTGGCGGCGTGCGTGGCGTCGGTGAACGGCACGGCGCTCAGCCTAGCGTTCCACCCTCGACCGCGCGGTCCGTGCGAGTGGCGCGGGTGGCTGGTAGGCATGACGACGGCGAGGGCCGGGTCCGGACGGACCCGGCCCTCGCCGGTGCTGCTGGTGGTCGGCGCGTCAGCGCTCGATCTCGCCGGCGATGAACTCCTCGACGGCGGCGTGCGCGTCGTGGTCGGCGTACTGCACCGGCGGGGACTTCATGAAGTACGACGAGGCCGACAGGATTGGGCCGCCGATCTTCCGGTCCAGGGCGATCTTCGCGGCCCGGACGGCGTCGATGATGACGCCGGCCGAGTTCGGCGAGTCCCACACCTCGAGCTTCAGCTCGGCGTTGAGCGGCGTGTCACCGAACGAGCGGCCCTCCAGGCGGATGTACGCCCACTTGCGGTCGTCCAGCCACGGCACGTGGTCGGACGGGCCGATGTGCACGTCGCTCTTGGCCATCTCGTGCGGCACCTGGGACGTCACCGACTGGGTCTTCGAGATCTTCTTCGAGACCAGCCGGTTGCGCTCCAGCATGTTCATGAAGTCCATGTTGCCGCCGAAGTTGAGCTGGTACGTACGCAGCAGCTCGACGCCCCGGTCCTCGAAGAGCTTCGCCAGGGCGCGGTGCACGATGGTGGCGCCGACCTGGCTCTTGATGTCGTCGCCGACGATCGGCAGGCCCGCGTCGGTGAACTTCTGCGCCCACTCGGGGTCGGAGGCGATGAACACCGGCAGGGCGTTGACGAACGCGCAGCCGGCGTCGATCGCGGCCTGGGCGTAGAACTTGTCGGCCTGCTCCGAGCCGACCGGCAGGTACGAGACGACCACGTCGACCTGCGCGTCGCGCAGCGCCTTGGCCACGTCGACCGGCGTGGCGTCCGACTCCTCGACGATCTCGCGGTAGTACTGGCCGAGCCCGTCGAAGGTCGGGCCGCGCTGCACGGTGACGCCGGTCGGCGGCACGTCGCACAGCTTGATGGTGTTGTTCTCGCTGGCGACGATCGCCTCCGCGAGGTCCATGCCCACCTTCTTGGCGTCGACATCGAACGCCGCGACGAACTGCACGTCAGAGACGTGGTAGTCGCCGAAGGTGACGTGCATGAGACCCGGGACGCGGTCGTTGGGGTCGGCATTCCGGTAGTACTCGACGCCCTGTACCAGGGACGAGGCGCAGTTACCCACACCGACGATGGCGACGCGGACGGAGCCCATCGCGTGTGCCTCCTTCTTCTTTGTCACGGCCGCTCTGTCCTGGTCTCACCAGGCGGAGGCGGGCTGTTGTCTTGTCGTGGGCCGCCGGCCGTCCCGTCGTCCGGGACCGTCGGGGCACGGCCGGAGCGCTCGTTGGCGATGAGCTCCTCCAGCCAGCGGACCTCACGCTCACAGGCCTCCAGGCCGTGGCGCTGCAGCTCCAGGGTGTACGCGTCGAGGCGCTCGGCCGCGCGGCCCAGCATGTCGCGAAGTCCCTCGCGACGTTCCTCGATCGTGCGGCGGCGACCTTCCAGGATTCGAAGTCGGGTCGCCTGGTCGGTTCGGGAAAAGAACGCGAAGTGCACACCGAAGCCGGTGTCGCCGTAGGTTTCCGGCCCGGTCTGTGCGATGAGCTGAGCGAAGCGTTCCTTACCTTCCGCGGTGATTTCGTAGACCACCCGACCTCGTCGGCTGGTCAGCGCGGGAACCTCCTCGGCGGTGGCGGGTGTCTCGTCGGCCTCGGTGATCCATCCCGCCGCCTGCAGCCGGCGCAGGGTCGGATAGAGCGAGCCGTAACTGATGGCGGCGCGGATCGCCCCGAGCTTGGCGCTGAGCTCCTTGCGCAGCTCGTAGCCGTGCATCGGGGCCTCCTGCAACAGGCCGAGGATGGCGAGTTCGAGCACCGGCCACCCTCCCTTTACCCTGTGCGTGAAGCGCTAACCGCCACGATGTATCGGACCGATACATCGCACCGTAGCGTCTCGTTCCAGTCTGGGCAAACCCCCGTTCTGATGTCCTCCGGTCACGGATCGTCACGGTGGTCGCCTCGTCAGATGAGACCGCGTACCCTTTCCCGCATGCGTACGCAGCGCCAGGTCGTCGACTACTCGCTCCGAAAGCGAGCGGCGCTGCGTGAGCTCCTCGCCGGCCGCGTCGGCACCTATGACCTGTGCGACGCGTCGCCCTACCTGAAGAACGCGGCTCGGTTCCACGGCGAGTCCACCGACGAGCGGTGCCCGATCTGCCGTAGCGAGAACCTGACCCTGGTCCATTACATTTACGGGGACGAACTCAAGCAATCGGCCGGCCAAGCCCGTAATGTGGCTGAGCTGACCGTGCTGGCGATGACGCTGCGTGAGTTCCAGGTCTTCGTGGTGGAGGTGTGCCTCGGCTGTGACTGGAACCATCTCGTCGAGCAGTACCTGCTCGGGCGGGACGGTCTGACCGGCGTCGCCGACGGCGACCCGGAGCACGGTGAGGCGAGCGGCATGACCGCGGACGGAACGGGTGTCCGGCGAAGGCGAGAGGCGCAACGGTGATTCGAGCTCGATCGGCCGGCCCCGGTCGCGTGCGACGCGGCTGGGGCGACCGACGGCTTGCAGGTCTGAATGGTCCGATTGATGCGGATCTGACGCCGGGACCACGGCACCCCCGTGCCGTGCTTCCAGGTGTCAAAACTCACGGCAAACCGGTGGCGGTGCGACCGCGCCCCACCGCGACGGCAGGGTGTGAGGAATGAACTCGTACGGCGATCCCAGCTCCTCGCGCGGCCGGGCCTGGACTCCAGGCCAGGACGACCCGGGGCAGGCGGACGACGCGTACCGCCGCCCGGGCGGTGAACCGCGCGGAGTCAACTGGTCGACCGGGCCGGATACCTCCGGCCCGTCGGCCCGTGCCTCGGTCGGCGGCCGTGCCTCGGTCGGCGGCTCGGCGAGCGTTCCGCCGCGGGGCGGTTCCGCCGGCGCGGCCCCGGTCGGCCGGGCCGGTCCTGGCCGCGCCTCCGTGCCGGGCTCGCCAGCCGTCCCCGGCCGTGCGTCGGTGCCGGTCTCGCCGGCTGGTCCCGGTCGGGCCTCGGTGCCGGTCTCGCCCGCACCGGGCCGCGCGGGCCGTGCCTCGGTGCCGGTGTCCCCGGCCGGGCCGGGTCGCGCCTCGGTCGGCGCCGCCGCCGTGGGCGCGGCATCGGCCGGTCGGGCGAGCGTCGGGTCGGCCGCCGTGAATGGCGTCGGTGGTCGGGCCGCGGTGGCCCGGGCGAGCGTCGGCGGCCCTGGCGGACCGGGTGGCCCCGGTGGACCGGGTGGACCGACCGGGCCCGGCCGCGGTGGCCGTGACCCGGGTGCGGCGGCCCGCGCCCGCAAGCGCAAGCGGATGAACATGCTGATCGCCGGCTTCGCGGTGTTCATCATGCTGGCCGGCATCGGCGTGGTCGGGTTCACCTACTACTCGACCAACGTGGTGCTGCCCAAGGAGATCCCGCTGCCGCTGTCCACCACCGTCTACGCCAAGGACGGCAAGACGCTGGTCGCCAGGCTCGGCAACGAGAACCGCACCTTCGTCACCATCGACAGCATCCCCCAGCATGTGCGCGACGCCGTGGCCGCCGCCGAGGACCGCAACTTCTACCGGCACTCGGGCGTCGACTACAAGGGCATCGCCCGGGCCGCCTGGAACAACCTCTCCGGTGGCGACAAGCAGGGTGCCTCGACCATCACCCAGCAGTACGCCCGCAACGCCTACGAGAACCTCCAGGACGACAGCTACGCGCGGAAGGTGAAGGAGGCGATCCTCGCCTCGAAGCTGAACGACAACTACACCAAAGACGAGATCATGGAGAACTACCTCAACGTGATCTACTTCGGTCGTGGTGCGTACGGCATCGAGGCGGCGGCCCAGACGTACTTCAACACCAGTGCGAAGAAGCTGACGGTGGCCCAGGGCGCGGTGCTCGCCGCGCTGATCAAGCAGCCCGTCGCCAGCGCCACGCACAAGGGGTTCGACCCGGAGACAAACGAGGTCGACGCGAAGTCCCGGTGGGAGTACGTCATCAACGGGATGGTCGAGGAGGGCTGGCTGAACGCCCCGGGCAAGCCGGAGCGACCGACCGAGTACCCGAAGGTCCAGAAGCCGAAGGAGAGCAACGGCTTCGGCGTCGCCTCCCCACGCGGCAACGTGATCAACTATGTGCGGCAGGAGATGGAGGAGTGGGGCCTGTGCACCAACTACGGTGCCGAGGGCAAGCCCAGCTGCGTCGACGAACTGCGTGAGGGTGGCTACCGGATCACGACCACCATCGACCCGAAGATGCAGAAGGCGCTGGAGTCCATCGCCCAGGTCGGTCGCAAGGGCACGTTCCTGGCGAACCAGCCGAAGAACCTGATGCCAGCGGTGGTGTCGGTTGATGTGAAGACCGGACGCGTGCTGGCCTACTACGGCGGTAACAGTGGCGCGAATTTCGACTACGCGGGTCTCAACACCGACCAGAACGGCAAGCTCGTCGGTGGCCATCCGCCGGGGTCGTCGTTCAAGGTCTACACACTCGCTGCGGCCATCGACGCCGGCATCTCGGTCAAGTCCCGCTGGGACGCCACCCCGTTCAAGCCGGATGGCTTCGAGAAGCCGATCGTGAACGCCAACCGCGACGTGCGGCAGAGCTGTAACAAGTCCTGCACCCTGCAGCAGACGACCGTGCTGTCGTACAACGTGCCGTTCTTCCACATCGCGGAGCAGATTGGCACGGACAAGGTCATCGACATGGCCCGTCGGGCCGGCATCCGCACCATGTGGGACGACAAGCAGCGGGCGCACGACCTGATCAAGAACAAGCCGGATGAGCTCGCGCCCAAGTACTTCGACCGGGTGGCCGCCTACGGCCAGTACCCGATCACTGTGCTTGACCACGCCAACGGCCTCGCGACCCTGGCCAACAGTGGCAAGTACAACAAGGCGCACTTCGTCCGGATGGTGGAGAAGCAGAACAAGGCAACCGGCAAGTGGGACAAGGTGCGCGGCACGGGAGAGAAGCTCGCGCCCAAGCAGGTGATCAAGCCGGAGGTGGCCGACGAGGTCACCGCGGTGCTCAAGGAGATCCCGGGCAAGAACAACGCCAGCGTGGGTAACCGCGAGGTCGCCGGTAAGACCGGCACCTGGGAGCTCAACAACACCGACAAGAACCAGGACGCCTGGATGGTCGGCTACGACAAGAACGTCGCCACCGCGGTCTGGATCGGTAGCCACGACACGAAGAAGCGGGCCATCGTCGACCGTGGCGGTAGCAACATCGGCGGTGGCACCCTGCCGGCGCAGCTGTGGAAGCAGTTCATGGAAGAGGCGCTGAAGGGTTACGACCCGTCCGACCTGCCGGACGTGACCGGACTTGGCGACGAGGATGCCGGTAACGGTGAGGAGCCGCCGCCTCCGCCGCCCCCGCCGGGTGGCGGTAACCAGCAGGACTGCAACCCTGTCGACCTGCTCTGCCAACTCCGTGGCGGCAACAACGGTGGGAACAACGGCGGCGACAACGGTGGAAACAACCCGATCACCCCACCCGATCGTGATCAGGGGCCGGGCGGGCCGGGTGGTGGGGGCGGCGGCCTGCTACCGCGCGGAACGACGAGTCGGGAGTAGCTCCCGCTGACACCGCGGGCGGCTGGAGAATGATTCCGGCCGCCCGCGACGCTGTACGGAGGGACGATGGCCCGGTACGCGGTTCTCCTGCGCGGCGTCAACCTCGGGAAGGCGAAGCGCGTCGGCATGGCCGATGAGCGCCAGCCCGGGCACAGCCGCATGACGCCGCCCAGCACCCGCTGACGCCACGGGTGGCCGGAGACAGTTCTCCGGCCACCCGTGGCGGGGTTGTCACGCTGGAACCGGTCGGCTAGTACCGCGCGGTGCAGTACAGGATTCGACGGTTCCCGGCTTCGTAGTCCCACTCGCTGTCGTACTGGTAGAAGCACGCGCGAGCGGTCAGACCCTTGTCGTTCACCATCATCGACCAGGTGCCCGACGAGTTCCTGTCGTCGACCGTCATCCGCAGCGTGCCGTTGGTGTTGTAGCTCTGCACCAGGACTCCGGAGAGCCAACCGAAGCTGCCGGTCTGCCGGGCCCAGGCGGTCCGGCAGAACGGGCTGTAGCGCAGCTCGACGTAGGTGGCCGTGTACGGCGTCTGGACGTCGATGAAGGAACACCGCATGGTCTTGCCATCGACGGTGGCGTAGTAGGTCTGTGGGTCCTTGCGGTCACAGGCGGACCCGCAGCCCGAGGTGGCGGCTGCCGCCGGTGTCGCAAATCCGATCAGTGCGGCGACCGCCATGACCGCGACCGTCCGGAGGCGTGCGGTCCACCGATGGGAAGCCGATCGCCGGCCGCCGGATGATGCCTTCATGTTTCCCCTCTCAAGGCTTGGCCTGATCGAGCCAGCTCGACCCGTCAGGCAGTTCTCCGGGCAGGCGCGGCGAGGTCGACGATCGTCACGGTGCGGGTGCTGGGCTGGCAGGTCTGCGACCAGCGTGCGATTGGCACGGCAGTCCCCCGATGCGACGATGAGATCCCCGTTTGCGCCCGGCTGATCGCCCGGGCCGTAGTCATTGCCGATCCGAATGACGTCCCTGTGCCGTGGCCACGACGACGGACACCGGCCCGACACCTATCGTGTCGGGTCGATGTGAAGATCGTAGGGCACCGGCCGCGCGTGCGGGGGGCACCAGGTTCGGCACGGTTCGGCGACGCGTACGCGTTCCGCTGTCGACCCCGCGAAGGCACCGAGGATCAACCGGTCCGTGGGTAGCGGCGGGTTTCGGCTTCTGCCCGCCCAAGGGATACGGCAGGATGCACGGTCATGAGCACGAAGTCGACGCCAGGCATCGATGGATCGGGTGCCCCCGATCACCCGTCCCGCTCCGACGGCTTCGTCCGGGGGCTTTCCGGTCTGATCGGTGGTCCGCTCGGCGACCACGCGGTCGCCCGCGACCGGCCCGTCGGCGCGGAGAACCGGTTCTGGACCGCGGTACGGATCGTCCTGGCGCTGACCTGCCTCACGTTGGCCCTGCACTGGGTGCAGAAGTCACCCTGCCAGGACGGCGCGTGGGTGAACAACGAGCAGTACACCCGCTTCTGCTACACCGACGTGCTCGCGCTCTACTACGCCGAGCGGCTCAACGAGGGGGCGGTGCCCTACCGGGACCACCCGGTCGAGTATCCGGTGCTGACCGGGTACTTCATGGGGGCGCTCGGGCTGCCGGTCCACTCGGCCGGCGACGGCAACCCCGACATGAACCAGGGTCAGTGGTTCTACAACCTCAACGCACTCGTGCTCGGTGCGCTGGCGGTGGTCACCGTGGCGGTGATCCTGGCGCTGCGCCGTCGGCGCCCGTGGGACGCCGCGCTCTTCGCGCTCGCTCCGGCGCTGCTGCTCACCGCCACCGTCAACTGGGATCTGCTCGCCATCGGGCTCGCCGCGTTGGGCCTGCTGGCCTGGGCACGCTCCGGACCGGGCCCGAAGGGTACGCACCTGGTGGCGCTCTCCGGAGTGTTGCTCGGGCTCGGTGGTGCGGCCAAGATGTGGCCGCTGTTCATCCTCGGGCCCATCCTGGTGCTCGCGATACGGGCCAACCGGATCCGGGCCGCGCTGCTGTCCATCGGCACGGCGGCGGTGACGGTGGTGCTGGTGAACCTGCCGGCGGCCATTCCGTACCGGGACAACTGGGACCGATTCTTCGAGCTGAACACCACCCGCCCGATCGACTGGGGCACGTTCTGGTACATCGGTCGCTACCTGGACGGGAAGTTCGGCGACCCGGCCAGCGTCGGACCCTTCCAGTGGCTCGACGCCAACATTCCGACGCTCAACTACCTGTCGTACGCCCTGTTCGGGCTGGCCTGCCTCGGCATCGGCGCACTGGCGCTGCTGGCACCGCGCCGCCCCCGCCTCGCCCAACTCGCCTTCCTGGTGGTCGCCGCCTTCCTGATCTTCAGCAAGGTCTGGTCGCAGCAGTTCGTGCTCTGGCTGCTGCCGCTCGTGGTGCTCGCCCGGCCCCGGTGGGGAGCGTTCCTCGTCTGGCAGGCCGCCGAGGTCTGCTACTTCATCGCCTTCTACGGCCAACTGCTCGGCGCGTCGACCGGCACGCCGGTCTTCCCGGAGGGCGTCTTCGTGTTCGCCGCGAGCCTGCGCCTGGCCGCCGTGGTCGCCCTGGTCGTCCTGGTCGTCCGCGAGATCCTCGACCCGGAGCAGGACGCGGTACGCCGCACCTACGCCGACGACCCGGACGGCGGCCTGCTCGACGGCACCCCCGATGCCTCCTGGCTGGACCGATGGCGAAGCCGCCGATCAACCGTCGAGCCGACCCCGACGCCGGTGGCCACCCCCACGTGAGCCGACGCGCGTTCAGAGACGGAAGACGACGACGTCGCCGATCTCCTCACGGGTGATGCCCAGCCCGTCGACGGGTGCGTCGACGCTCACCTCCCACGGGGTGCCGGCGATCTTGTCGCGCAGCACCAGGACGTTGTGCACGCCCAGCGTGCGCAGGTAGTCGACGCTGGTCTGGTCGGGGAAGGTCATGGCGACCCGGCGCGCGTCTTCCAGCTGACGTGGGGTGAAACCACTGCCCCCGTTGACGATGTCCTGGAACCGGGTGGTCGACCACAGCATCACCGGCTGGTCGTGGTTCTGCCCGCTGGGCAGCACGAGCAGTGGGCCGTCGACCGAACGCATCGCCGCCGGCTGCGCCGGCACCACCGGATGCGGTGTGGTGTTGGTGCCCTCGGCGATCACCAGCAGCAGCGGCACCAGGGTCGCCAGACGCAGCCAGGGGCTCGGCCAGGAGGGGATCCGCTCGGCGTAGATCTCCCGGACCCGCACGGCGAACGCGCTCACCGCCCCTGCAGCGAGCAGACCGAGCAGCAACGTGGCCCACAGCATCAACCGGCCCGGGGTCCGGATGCCGCTCCAGCCGGGCAGGTGGTCGAAGAGTGGCACGTAGGTGAAGCGACCGCCGAACAGTTCGGTGCCCATCGACAGGGCCATCGCGACCAGCACCCCGGCGAGCAGCAGGAGTCGTTGGCGGACCTTCCAGATGGAGAAGAACAGCCCGCCGAGGGCGAGCGCGTACAGCACGAAGCCGGGCAGCAGCGTCATCTCCGGGTGCCACGGCAGCAGCGACCGGGCACCTTCGTGCAGGCCGCCCCAGAGGCGGGACTCGCCCGGGGCGGTGACGAAACCGGTCGCGGGCGGCGAGAAGACGGCGATGTCGTCGATCGTCCGCTCCGCGTTCGGGTGCAACTGCGCGACGGTGAAGTACGGGATGGCCATCAGGACGCCCACCCCGGCGAAGATCAGCCCGCCGATCAGGTCGGCGACGAACAGCCGCTGGCCGAAGGGGCGCTTGAGCCGCCAGAAGATCCGCTTCGCGTACCAGATGACGACGGCCGCCAGGACGACGCCGGCCAGCACGTACGCGAACGGCAGACCGATCCCGAAGCCGAGACTGAGTTGCCAGGCGGCCACCAGCCAGCCGGCGTACACCCAGCCCTCGTGCCGGCGCTCCGGCCGGTAGCCGTGCCGCAGCGACCAGCCGTGCCCGCGAGCCAGCATGGCCAGCGCCAGCGGAATGCCGCCGTTGGAGACCACGTGCAGGTGGCCGGCCTGGGCCAGCAGCCACGGCGCGTAGGTGTAGGCGGCACCGGCCACGGCGGAACCCGTCCGGCTCGCGCCGAGCTGCCGGGCCAGCACGTACGCGCCGAAGGTGGCGAGGGCGTGCGCCAGCACGAACATGATGTTGTAGCGAACGAGAGCGGCCTCGGGACCGCTGCCGATCATGCCGGCCGGCGCGTACCCGAGCAGGGTGTCCGAGAAGGCGAAGCTCCACCGTTCGGGGAAGAACGCGTTGGCGTGCCAGAGCTGGGCCGGTTCGGTCAGCAGGATGTGCCCGGACCAGGCCATCTGCCAGGCCTGGAGGCTCGGATCCCAGTAGTCCTGCGGCAGCGTGTGTGCCGGGTAGCGCAGCGTCGGCCAGGTCATCAGCACGGCCAGCGCCAGTGACGCGACGGCGGCCAGCGTCCACTCGTGGATCAGCAGCCGGCCGACCCGCCGGCCCAGCCGCCCGTACCAGGTGGGCACCGGCTCGGGGGCGGGCCCGAAAGCGGCCCACGGGTCCGGCTTGCTCTCGCCCTCCGTGGAGGTGCCGTCGGTCTTGGCGCCACCCTCGGCCGGCTTGCCTGCGGTAGCGGTCTTGCCCGCGGCAATCTCGTCTCGGTCGGCAACCTTGCCTGTGGGGGCCTTCTCTGCGGCGTCCGGCCCGGTGCCGGCGTCTTTGCCCGTGCCGGCGTCCTTGCCCGTGCCCGCGTCGGTAGTCCTAGGAGGGACGGCTGGATCCGCTGGGGCGTCTGCGTTGCTGCCCGGAGCATCGTCGGCGCTGATGCGCTTGCGCGTCGCGCGAGTCGCGTCGGCCGGACCGTTGCCGGTGGGCTTGCCCTGGTCGGCGTCGTTGAAGGCGCTCGCCGGGACACCGTTGGGGTCGCGCCGGCTCTGCGGGTCGGTGGACGCCGGGCTCCCGGTGTCCCGAGCGTCTTGCGAGGTCGGCCTGGGGCCACCGGAGGCGGACTGGTCCGTGGTCATCGTGCTCCGGTCTTCCCGTCGAGCTGTCCACGCAGGAAGGCGATGTCACTACCCTGCCCCTCGACCCCGCCGGGTGTCTCGACGATGACCGGCGCACCCGCCGCGCGGATCACCGCGACCAGGAGATCCGGGTCGATGGTCCCGCTGGACAGGTTGTCGTGGCGATCCCGCCCCGACCCGAACCCGTCCTTCGAGTTGTTGGCGTGCACCAGGTCGATCCGACCGGTGATCGCCTTCACCCGATCGACCAGACCGAGCAGTTCCTCCCCGCCGGCATGCGCGTGGCAGGTGTCCAGGCAGAAGCCGACCTCCTGGTCACCGATGGTGTCCCAGAGCCGAGCGAGCGCATCCAGCCGTCGCGCACACGCGTTGTCACCACCGGCGGTGTTCTCGATCAGCACCGGAAGCCCGAAGCCGCCCGACTCGGCCGCGTACGACAGGGCCTTGCGCCAGTTGTCGAACCCGGTCGCCGGGTCGTCACCGGCGTTCACGTGCCCGCCGTGCACGATCAGGCCTTTGGCGCCGATGGCGGAGGCCGCCTTCGCATGCGCGAGCAGCAGTTTGCGACTGGGGATCCGGATTCGGTTGTTGCCGGTGGCGACGTTGATGACGTACGGCGCGTGCACGTAGACGTCTACGTCGGCACCGCTCAGCACCGCCGCGTCGGCGCGGGGCTGCGGCGCCTTCCAGCCTTGAGGGTCGGAGAGAAAGAACTGCACGGCGTCTGCCGCTCGGGCGGTCGCCTCCGCCAGCGGGTCGGTCGGATCGACGTGGGCTCCGATACGCATGCAGGCGAGCCTACGTCCCGCCTCGGACGGTCGGGGCGATGCCCGCTGTCCGGCCGCGTCACCGGCACCGACGGTAGTCGTTGATACCAATGGATCCTCCGGTCACGGCGACCCGACCGGAACTTCGCAGGGAAATTGTCGGTAATTCCAGGATTTGCCCCGTGAAGCACCGGCTTCCACGATAACGTCAGGTAACAACGTGATAAAGCTCCGCGGGGCGTCTCCGGTCCAACCTCATCGGTGTGGTCGTTCCTCCCCAGGTCCCACCCAAGGAATGCGGACCAGGCGCCCCGCGGCCCCGTGGCCGGGGGTCCGCGCCGACAGTGACGTCGGCGCGGACCCCCGGTTCGCCTGCCCCGTCACCTCGGTGATGGTGATCGTCGGGGCCGGGTATCCTGGTCCGGTTGTCCGTCCCCGGTCGGGTTCCCCCGGTGCCGGAACGGGCCACGACGCACGACCTCCTGCCACGGAAGGACCGTGGCCGCATAGCCCACAGGAGGTGAGCACGTCTTGCGTCATTACGAGATCATGGTGATCCTCGACCCCAGCCTCGAGGAGCGCACCGTCGCCCCGTCGCTCGACACGTACCTGAATGTGATCAGGACCGCGGGTGGCTCGGTGGAGAAGACCGATGTGTGGGGCCGCCGGCGCCTCGCCTACGAGATCAACAAGAAGGCCGAGGGCATCTACGCCGTCATCGACCTTCAGGCGACGCCGGAGGCGGTGGCCGAGCTGGACCGCCAGCTGCGGCTCAACGAGTCCGTGCTGCGTACGAAGGTCCTCCGGCCGGAGATGCGCTAGCAAACCCACCCCGGCCCCACCCGGATCAGCCTCACCGTCACCGTCGGAGGGTTCTGAGAACCTGTACGGCGGAACGGATGAGCGCGCGAGGAGTTGGTCATGGCAGGAGACACCACCATCACGGTCATCGGCAACCTGACCGATGACCCCGAGTTGCGGTTCACCCCCTCCGGTGCCGCGGTCGCCAAGTTCCGGGTCGCGTCGACGCCCCGGTTCATGGACAAGGCGTCCGGTGAGTGGAAGGACGGCGAGCCGCTGTTCCTTTCGTGCACCGTCTGGCGGCAGGCCGCGGAGCACGTGGCGGAGTCGCTACAGCGCGGCGCCCGCGTGATCGTCTCGGGTCGGCTGCGTCAGCGGTCCTACGAGACCCGCGAGGGTGAGAAGCGCACCGTCATCGAGCTGGAGGTCGACGAGATCGGCCCGTCACTGCGCTACGCCACGGCGAAGGTGCAGAAGATGTCCCGGTCCGGCGGCGGTGGCGGCGGCTTCGGTAGTGGTGGCGGTGGTGGCCAGGGCGGCGGAGGCAACTTCGACGACCCCTGGGCTTCGGCCGCACCGGCTCCCGCACGTTCGGGTGGCGGCAACTTCGACGAGGAGCCTCCGTTCTAATGGCGCCGAGCGCCCGTGATCGTAAACCAGGAGCAAGAGCAATGGCGAAGGCTGCGGCACTGCGCAAGCCGAAGAAGAAGGTGAACCCGCTCGACAAGGACGGGATCACCTACATCGACTACAAGGACACCGCGCTGCTGCGCAAGTTCATCTCCGACCGCGGCAAGATCCGCGCTCGGCGGGTGACCGGCGTCACCTCGCAGCAGCAGCGGCAGATCGCGCGTGCGGTCAAGAACGCCCGTGAGATGGCGCTCCTGCCGTACACCGCGACGGCCCGCTGAGAGAGGCACCGACATGAAGATCATCCTGACGCAGGAGGTGTCCGGGCTCGGTGCCCCGGGCGACATCGTGGAGGTCAAGAACGGCTACGGCCGTAACTACCTGCTCCCGCAGGGCTTCGCGATCGCCTGGACCAAGGGCGCGGAGAAGCAGGTCACCCTCATCAAGCGGGCCCGTTCGGCCCGCGAGATCCGCGACCTGGATCACGCCAACGAGGTGAAGGCGCAGCTCGAGGCCCTCAAGGTGAACATGAAGGCCCGTGCCGGCGAAGGTGGCCGGCTCTTCGGCTCGGTCACCCCGGCCGAGATCGTCGACGCCGTCAAGGCGGCCGGCGGCCCGTCCCTCGACCGGCGGCGGCTGGAGGTTTCCGGTCACATCAAGTCGATCGGGTCGCACCCCGTGCGGATCAAGCTGCACCCCGAGGTGACCGCCACGTTCAACCTCAACGTCGTGCAGGGCTGATACCCGGCACCGGCGAACGACGCGGGGCCCGCACCGTCCACCGGTGCGGGCCCCGCGTCGTCTTCCACGGAATACCCGGTCAACCGATGGGCTGGCCGGTCACCGCGCTGATCATCACCGTCGAGAGGCCGCCACCCACCACGGCGGCGGCGAGCGCCACAGTGGTCGGACGCCAGGTCGTACCCACCCGACGCAGCAGCGTCGCGATCGCCAGGCTGCTGACCAGGGCCAGGCCGAACCGCGGCAGCCCGCCCACCATCGCCCCGAACGCCCGCGCCCGGGGTGACTCACACCCGCCGCCGCTGATGTCGGTCACACAGCCCACGGGTGGCGCCCCGTCCAGGGTCAGCAGCCAGACGAAGACCACGACCGCCGGTAGGACGTAACAGGCCGCCGTGTAGAGCAGCGGCAGCCAGGGACCACCCGGATCGGGATCGAGCAGGTCGTCTTCCAGCCGGCGGTTCCAACTGGCGTTGCCCACCGACTCGATGCGGCGCCGTACCGCCGCCATGCCGACCGGCCCAGGCTGCGGCACCGCAGCCGTACGTCGCCGGGGCACCGCCCGGGGACGCGGCGCCGTGTAGCCCACCACCGGCGACCGGGGTGCCGACGCGGGCGCGTCCACCCACCGTGGATCATCACCGGCAAGTCGGGTGCCCGGCCAGAAGGTCTCCTGCGGTGGCCCCGGCTCCGGCCGGGTGCTCCACGACCACTGCTGGACACCCGGTGCGCCATCCGACCGGGGGTGCTCCGTACGATCCCAGCGGTCCGGCTCGGAATAATCCTCCCACCGGTTACGGTCCCGCTGCCGTTCCCGTCGATCGAGCTCGGGGTCGCGGTCCCACTGGCCCGTGCTGTCCGGCTCCAGCCACTGCTCTGACGCCGACGACTGAAGCCACTGGCTCGTGCTGTCCGCGTCCCAGGGGTCGACCGGGGCGGAATCGGCACGCCGGTTGGGACCGGCGGGCTGCTGCCAGGCGTGCAGACCGGAGGCGTCCCACGGATCCACCGCGGGCGGTCGTACCTCGGGTTCCGCGGCCCGATCCCACGGCTCCGCCGCCCGCTCCCAGGGATCCACGGCCGAACCGGGTGCCGGTTCCGCCGCCCGCCGCCGACGTCGCGGCGTCGGGGCGGCGGCCGACTCCGAGTCGGACGTCTGCTCGGCCTCGTCCTCCAGCCCGGACCAGGTCACCTGGCGTTGCCGGGACTGTGCGCGGCGGGGCCGGCTCTGCGGCGTCACACCGGAGACCGGATCGTCCTCCTCGGCCCGCCGGCTGCCGACGTACCCCTCCTCCTGTGGACGGTCGAAGGTCCACTCGCGGGTATGGTCGGACTGCGGTGGCACCGCCGGCGACGAGGCGATGGCGCGGGGTTGGGAATCGCGCCAGTCGGCCTCCTGGGAGCGCCGGCTGCTCTCGCTCCGGTAGACCCCTGACGATCGGCGGCCGCCGTCGCCGTAGCGCGGCCGGTCGTCGTCATCGTCGTCCGGCGCGGCATGCCGACCACCACCGTCGACGCTGCTGACGCCCGACTCCAGCGCCCAGCGCGGCAGATAAGGCTCGGCCGGTTCCTCCTGGCCACGCTCGATCGCTCGCCGACGGCTCGGGGTGCGGTAACGCTCGACCGCCGAGTCGTAACGTGCGGCCCGTGGCTCCTCGACGGGCTCGGCCCACGAAGCGGTCGGTCGCCGCTCGCGCGGACCGTCCTCCCCGCGTGCCCAGTCCCGGTAACTCACGGCCGGAGCGTGACCCTTCTCAACCGAACGTGCAATCCGCTGTCCAGGTGTAGCCGTAGGCCACCGATCTTACGGGAGGTTCAGGACAAAGCCCTACCCGGAAATTCCCTCCACAGGCTGGGGAAAGAGTTTGCGCAGGTCAGAGGGCTTTCGCCAAGAATTCCCCATCCGTTATCCACACCCTGTGCACACGCTGCGCACATGCTTGTCCACCTGAGTCCACAGGTTGTCCCGAGGCTCATCCACCGCCACGGTTGAGTGGCCGACCTCGGACTCCGTATGGTGGCCACGACCTGCTGATCCGATGGCCCCCGATCGAAGCGGCCGGTCGACGTTGTCGCACCCGGGCGGTAAGCCTGGAACCGATCCGACGCAGTGGAGGGGGGCCCGGTGTCGGTCACCGACGACAGGCGGACGGAGTCGTTTCCGGCCGGTGGGCAGCAGCCCGGCAACGGGCCACCCGACGGTCAGTTCGACAAGACGCCGCCGCAGGATGTGGCCGCGGAGCAGTGCGTCCTCGGCGGCATGCTGCTCTCCAAGGACGCCATCGCCGACGTCGTCGAGATCCTCAAGACCAACGACTTCTACCGCCCGGTGCACGCCACCATCTTCGACACCATCCTGGAGATCTACGGCAGGGGCGAGCCGGCCGACGCCATCACCGTCGCGGCGGCACTCGCCGACTCCGGCGACCTGGCTCGGGTGGGTGGCGCTCCATACCTGCACACGTTGATCGCGAGCGTGCCGACCGCCGCGAACGCCGCCTACTACGCCCGGATCGTCAGCGAACGCGCGGTGCTCCGACGTCTGGTCGAGGCCGGCACCCGGATCGTCCAACTCGGCTACGGCACCGCGAGCGGCGGCAGCCGGGACGTGGACGACATCGTCGACCTGGCTCAGCAGGCCGTCTACGACGTCACCGAACGTCGGGTCAGCGAGGACTTCGCGATCCTGGCCGACATGCTGCAACCGACGCTCGACGAGATCGAGGCGGTCGGCGCCCAGGGCGGCGTGATGACCGGCGTGCCGACCGGCTTCACCGACCTCGACCGCCTGCTCAACGGGTTGCACGCCGGCCAGTTGATTATTGTGGCGGGGCGACCTGGCCTTGGAAAGGCGCTGGCACTCGACACACCCCTGCCGACCCCCACCGGCTGGACGACGATGGGTGAGGTGCAGGTAGGCGATCAGCTGATCGGTGCGGACGGCCGCCCCACCACCGTCACGCACGCCTACGAGGTGCGCCACGACCGCCCCTGCTACGAGGTCGAGTTCTCCGACGGATCAGTCATCGTCGCCGATGCCGAGCACCTGTGGACGACGACCACCCGGGCCTCACGCCGCCAACAGAATGAGCTCCGGCCGCGCTACCAGTGGGATGCCTCGGCACGCGCCAAGGCGGCAGCCGTACACCGGGCTGTCACCGCCATCCCCGACCGGCTTGTCACCCACCGGGAAGCCGTGGAGATCGCCGGATCCCGGTTCCGGTACGTCCTGCACGTAGTGGCGGCCAAGGTGGGCATCGCCGGCACTGTCGAACGTCAGTACTCGCGAAACGGCAAGCCCTGGCGTCGGACGGTCGACGCCTACAGCGCCCATGCCCTGTTCGACGCCCACCTGAGCCGGGTGAGTCGGGTCATGAACAGCAATACGACTGTGGCACACCCTCGGGCCGTAACTACCGAACACATCGCCGCGACACTGCGGCATCCGGCTGACGGGCGCGCAAACCACGCGGTGACCAATGCTCAACCGCTGTCCCTTCCCGCCCGCGAGGACCTGCCGATCCCCCCGTACACGCTTGGCGTGTGGCTGGGCGACGGGCACTCGGCAGGTACCCGGTTCACGTCGGCGGACCCGGAGATCGCACAGTATGTCGAAGCCGATGGCTTCATCGTCGCCCCGGGAAGCGGGACCTACTCCTACGGCATCAAGCTGCCACCGCGGGCACCACTCGACGATCGTCGCTGCATCGTCTGCGGCGTCATCTTCACTCCCCGCGCGTCTGCGGTAAGAACCTGCGGAAGGACGTGTGGCGCCAGGTCGAGGGGCATGGTCGGGACCGCCGACCGCGGAGGCTGCGAGACCTGCGGTACGACAACGAAGTCGAGCTGGAACGGCGCCCGCCACTGCGCAACGTGTCGCCGGTTGCGTGGCTCGTTCACCGGGCTGCTTCGAGCCGCCGGTGTCCTGAACGACAAGCACATTCCGCAGCCTTACCTCCGAGCGTCGGAGGAGCAGCGACGGGAGCTGCTGGCGGGACTGCTCGACACCGACGGTACTGCTGCGGCAGCCGGACACGTCCAGTACACCACCACCTCGGAGCGGCTAGCCAAGGATGTGTACGAGCTCGTCGTCAGCCTGGGCTACCGATGCTCGATCAACCGCAAGCGAGTCAACGGCCGTACCCCCGAAAGCTCGACGGCTTTCACATTGAGCTTCTCGACGGCGGACGAGGTATTCCGGCTGACCAGGAAGCGGGAGTCGCACGCTACGCGCCGACACGCGGTCGGCCGGGCGGGTACCCGATCCCGCTACATCGTGGATGTGCGACCGGTGCCGAGTGTCCCCGTGCGGTGCGTCACGGTCGACAATGAGGATCACCTTTACTTGGCCGGTCGATCAATGATTCCCACGCACAACAGCACCGCGAGCATGGACTTCGCGCGCAACGCCGCGATCCGTGCCAACCAGGCATCGGCGATCTTCTCGTTGGAAATGAGCAAGGTCGAGATCGTCATGCGGCTGCTCTCGGCCGAGGCCCGAGTGCCACTGCACGTGCTGCGAAGCGGGCAACTGTCCGACGACGACTGGACCAAGCTCGCCCGATGCATGGGTGAGATCAGCGAGGCGCCGCTGTTCGTCGACGACACGCCCAGCATGAACCTGATGGAGATCCGGGCGAAGGCCCGTCGGCTCAAGCAGCGGCATGACCTCAAGTTGATTGTGGTCGACTATCTCCAGCTGATGACGTCGCCGAAGCGTACCGAGAGCCGGCAGCAGGAGGTCGCGGACCTGTCCCGTGGCCTGAAGCTGCTGGCCAAGGAGGTCGAGTGTCCGGTCATCGCGGTCAGCCAGCTGAACCGTGGCCCGGAGCAACGCACCGACAAGCGCCCACAATTGTCTGATTTGCGTGAGTCTGGCTCAATTGAGCAAGATGCTGACGTTGTCATACTTCTGCACCGTGACGACTACTACGACAAGGAGTCGCCGCGGGCCGGGGAGGCGGATTTCATCGTCGCCAAGCACCGGAATGGTCCGACCGACACGGTGACCGTCGCCGCTCAGCTGCACCTGTCGCGCTTCGTGGACATGGCGATCGTCTGACCTGGCCCAACCGAGTCCGGGCTCAGCCGAGGCTCACGGGCTCAGCCGAGCACTGGGAAGCGGGCGGCGTATTCGCCGAGAGTGCGCCGCTCCGGTTCACCGAGCGGCAGCCGCCCGGTGGCCCTGAGCAGGTAGTCGTGGTCGTTCCAGCCGTCCAGTCGGGTAACGGCGCCGCCGAGCAGCGCGTCCACGGTGGCCACCGCGACCCGGGTCGCGGCCGGCCCGGGCGCGGGCGCGTCCGGTAGATCCAGGACCAGGTCGAGGTGGTGGACTACGGCTTCGGTGGTGAAGGTGTCCAGCAGGTCGGCTACCCGCAACACGTGCCCTTGAGTGGTGACGAAACCAGCCGGATCCGCCTTACCTGCGGCGCGCGCGGCGGCCGGCGCGGTGTCGGCCCAGAGCCGGACCACCCCGGACGGGCGGTCGAACGCGGCAGCCGAGCGACGGGCCCACCAGGCGTGCCGGGCGCTCCCGTCGCCGCCCGGAAAAGAGTGCCAGTAGCTGACGGAGTCCACGGTGGCCGGTCCGCCGGCGGGGCTGGCCAGCGCGACGAGCGCCCGCTGCGCGTCGCAGAGCACGTGGAAGAGCAGGTCAGCGACCAGCCATCCCCGACAGCGGGTCGGTCGCTGAAGATCGCTGTCGTTCAGGTCTGCCACCACGGTGCTGATGCCGTCGTACGCGTTGGCCAGTGCGATGTGCGAAGCTCGCGACCCCATGCCGGCAGCGTCCCACAACCGGGGTCGTCCCGCGCTTCGAGACCCCGGATGCCGAGGACGCGATCAGCCGAGGACGCGATCGGTGGTGCGGGATGGAGGACCGGGCCGGTCGGCGGCCCGGTCACCCAGGGTTGTGCCGCTCAGCCGAACATCTCGTCGAGGAAGCTCTTGCGCTTCTTCCGGCGGTAGTGCCCGTGGTAGCCGTAGTGCTGCTGACCGTGGCCGTAGGCAGGTGCCGGGGCCGGGTAGCCGTGCGACGGGGGCGGGGGCGGGGGCACGGCACCGTAGCCCGGCTGGTGTGGCGCGGGCGGCGGAGGTGGGGGCTGGTAGCCGCCGCCCGGACGGGGCGCTTGCTGGGCCGGGGCAGGGGTCTGCTGCGCGCTCCAGTTGGCCTCCGCCTCGAACAGCTTCTCCAGCTCACCGCGGTCGAGGAAGATCCCCCGGCACTCGCCGCACTGGTCGATGACGACGCCGCTGCGCTCGTACTGACGCATTTCTCCGTGACACTTGGGACAGGTCAGGCTCATTATTCGACGGTACCTGGTCCACTCACGCGGAGGCGGTCAGCGCCTCCGTCACCTCGTCGTCCGAAACCTCGTGGAAGTCGTCGTAGTACGCCCCGACGGCGGTGAAGGCCTCCGGACGCTGAGCACAGATCACCTGGTCGGCCTCGCCGGCGAGCGTCTCGTACGCGTCCTGGGCACCGACCGGTACGGCGACCAGCACCCGACGGGCGCCGAGCTGACGGGCCACTGCCACGGCGGCCCGGGCGGTCGCCCCGGTGGCCAGCCCGTCGTCGACGATGACGGCGGTTCGGCCGGTCAGCTCCAGTGGCCCCCGGCCAGCTCGGTAGAGCTGTTCGCGCCGGTCCAGTTCCGTCTGCTCCCGGCGCTGTACGTCGGCCATGTCGGCGGAGCTGAGCTGCCCGGCCACCACGTCGTTGAGCACGCGTACGCCGGCCGGGCCGAGCGCGCCGAAGGCGACCTCGGGGGCCCACGGCATGCCGAGCTTGCGGACCACCAGCACGTCCAGCGGCGCGCCGAGGCGTTCGGCGACGACCCGGGCCACCGGCACGCCCCCGCGTACCAGGCCCAGTACGACGACGTCCGGTTCGCCGATCAGGGCGGTGAGTCGGTCGGCGAGCACCCGGCCCGCCTCGGTGCGGTCGCGGTAGGTGGTCATGCCTTCAGGTCTACGCCCTGCGAGTCGTCTTCGCTCGCCGGTTGCCGGATCCCGGGAACGTCAAGTGCTGCTGCCCAGACGAGGAACGCCACCGGATAGAGCAGATAGCCGAACCGGGTGCTCGGCATCAGCAGGATCGCCACGAGCAACCCGTACCCGCAGACGAGCGCCGCCGTGCGCGCGGTTCGGGGCGGACGGCGGGCGAGCCGGACGGCGATCGCCACCGCCGCGGCGACCAGCAGGCCCGCAGCCACGGCCCGACCCGCCGGCAGCGCCTCGGCGATCAGGTGACCGGGGAACGGTGACTGTGCCGGGCTGGAGACCAGGCCGTGCCCGAGGGGAAACCGCAGCACGTTCTCCACCAGGGCGTCTGAGTCCACCAGCAGGGTGGGCAGCAGCGCGGCGGCGGGTACGCCGAGGGCGCCGGCGGCCACCCGCAGCCCCGCCCGGCGGCAGATGCCCCAGCTGACCAGCACGGCGGCGACCGGCCAGGCGAAGAGTTTCAGCGCACCGGCGAGCCCGACGGCGACGCCGGCCCAACCGGGTCGAGCGGTGGCGGCGAACGCGAGGGCCAGCAGGCAGAGCGCGAGTACGGGTAGATCGTCGCCGCCGGTGGCGAGGGTCAGTGCGCAGATCGGCAGGACGGTCGCGGCCTGTACCCCGCGCAGTACGGCCGCGTCGTGCCCGACCGTCGCGGCCGTCCGCTCGGGTCGGCGCAGGACGCGGAAGGCGAGCAGCAGGGCGAGGGCGGTGCCGACCGCGAACCAGACCCGGGCGTCGCTCCACCACGCCTCGCTGGCGGCGCGGGGCAGCCCGAACAGGGCCATGCCCGGTTGGTACGGCGTGTAGCCGAGCAGTTGTTCGCCGGGCGGCAGCGCGGCGATGGCGTCCGGCCCCAGGTAGGGGGTGCCGGTCTCCACCAGTCGCCGCCCGGACTCCTCGACGACGAGCACCTCCTCCTGGGCCCGGTCGGTGCGTCCTGCCGCGCGCTGCACGCTCTGCACGACGAGGGGGAGCAGGGCGACGGTGGTCCAGGTCAGGACGGTGACCAGCCAGCGGGCGGGCAGCCCGGTCAACGCCGAGCCGGGCCGGTACCGCCGCAGCAGGAGTTGACCGAGCGCCATGATCGCCGCGGCGAGGTAGCCGAGCGCGGCCACGCCGCCCCAGGCGCGGTGCGGCAGGAGGGTGGAGGTGGCTGCGGTGACCGCGGCGAAGCCGGCGGAGACCGCGTAGAGGCCGAGGTCGAGAGCGAGTCCTCCGGCGGCGGTGTCGATCCGGTGCCACCACCCGGTACGGGGGCGGGTGGGGGTGGTGGTGCTCACCCGGGCAAGTCTGTCAGGCCGGCTGGTGACGACCCCGGCCACCCTGTCGGCGTCCCTGCGGTAGCCGGACCACCGCGCCAACGTCGTGCAGGGCGACCGCCAGGCAGCCGACCCGGCCGCCGGTACCGCGCTGGAGTGCGGCGAGCAGCGTTCCAGCCGGCAGCGGGCGCGCGAAGAGATGACCCTGGCCGGCGACACAGCCCAGCTCCCAGAGGGTGTGTCGCTGCGCCTCCCGCTCCACACCCTCGGCCACCACGGCGAGGTCGAGGCTGCGGCCGAGATCGAGAGTGGAACGGATGATCGCGGCGGCCTCGGTGGAGGATTCCATGCCGGTGACGAAGCTCCGGTCGATCTTCAGTTGGTGCACCGGGATCCGGGAGAGCAGCGAGAGCGACGAGTAGCCGGTGCCGAAGTCGTCCAGGGCGAGCCGGACGCCGGCAGCGCGTAGCCGGGTGAGGACCCGGTCGACGACGTCGAGCTGACTGAGGGTGAGGGTCTCGGTCAATTCCAGGATCAGCCGGTCGGGTGGCAGGTCATGGGCGCGCAGCCGAGCCAGCACCGAGTCGGGGAACCGGGTGTCGAGCAGGCTGCGGGGGGAGACGTTCACCGCCACGGGTACGTCGAAGCCGGCGTCGCGCCAGGTGCCGGCCGCGACCAGGGCCTGGTCGAGGATGGCCTCGGCGAAGGCCGGGAGCAGGCCCGAACGTTCGACCGTCTCCAGGAAGCGCAGCGGGTCGATCATCCCGTGGGTGGGGTGACGCCATCGGGCCAGCGCTTCGGCGGCGATGACCTCGCCGGTGCCGAGGTCGACGATCGGCTGGAACTTGACGGTGAACTCGTGGTCGGTCACGGCCCGGGTCAGGTCCCCGCCGAGCGTGAGACGACCCAGGTCGGCGGTGTCCCGGGCGGACGCGTAGCTGGCCAGCCGCTGCCCGGCCCGCTTGGCCTGGTACATCGCCACGTCCGCACGCCGGAGCAGTTCGACCATGCCGCCGGTGGCGGGAGCGGCGGCGATGCCGCCGCTGGCCTCCACGTTGATCCGCATGCCGTCGATGTCGAAGGGTTCGTGCAGCGCCGCCAGCAGCGTCTCGGCCCGGTGGGCAGCGACTGCGGGCGCGGGCAGGGCGCGCAGGAGTACGGCGAACTCGTCGCCACCGAGCCGGGCGACCAGGTCGTCGGCGTGGGCGGCGGCGCGCAGTCGTTCGGCGACAGCGGCCAGCATCTGATCACCGGCGGTGTGGCCGAGGGTGTCGTTGACCTCCTTGAAGTGGTTCAGGTCGATCAGCACGAGGGCGGTGACCCCGTCGGCGTGCCGTTGGTTCAGGTGGTCGTTGCCCGCGTCGAGCAGGTGACGCCGGTTCGGCAGGCCGGTCAGCGCGTCGTGTGTCGCGTCGTGCGCGTGCGCCTGGGCTACCCGGGCGAGTTCCGCGTACGCCTGAGCGTTGCGGATGGCGGTGCACAGCGCTGAGGCGAAGGTGTAGAGGGTGTACTGCTCCCGCTCGGAAAGCTTCACCGGTCCGCGGAAGCGCAGCCGCAGCATGCCCACGTCGACCGTCTTGTCGTGCCCTTCGAGGCGGGCAGGGACCACCGCGCCCTGGACGGTGGTGGGCTCGGCTGCCGACCCGTCGTAGGTGACGCCGTCGGCGCCGCCGCGTACCACCCGGTCGGTGTCACGCAGCTCGACCTCCACCTCGTCGGCGGAGAAGAGTTCGGCCGCCCGGGTGACCGCGGTGGTGAGGACCTCGTCCAGCTCGACCACGTTGAGCGCGTCGGTCGTCTGGGCGAGCCGCTGCCACACCTGCTGCTCGGTGCGCTGCCGAATCCGGCCGGAGTACGCCAAATGCAGACTGAGCACCAGCGGCGGAACGGCGAGCAGCAACCGAGTGTCGATCTCCAGCAGCAGGAGAGTGCAGAGAGCGACGGCGAAACGTACGCAGAAGCCACCGACGCGGAGGTCCAGGTTGTCCCGGAATTGTCGGGAGATTCTGGTACCGGTGGCGAGGGCGATGACCGGAATGGCGAGGAGGTCGTCGACAAGTGCGGCGGCCATGTAGGCCAGCGCCAGCATCAGCGACATCCGGAGCAGGTCCTCCGCCGGCCGGGACCAGTCCAGGAGCGCCAGGGTCACACCGGCGGCCCCGGCGACGAGGATGTTCTTGCCAACGCTGAACGCCCTCTTGATGCCCGGCAGCCGGAACGATGCGATCGCGACACCAAGTCCGGTACACAGCACCACCCAGGAGGTCGGAGCGACGGCCACTCCGATCACGATGGCCATCTCGTTCCAGTTGATCTGGTGGGTGGTCGACCGGATGCGTATCCGCGCCTTGACCGACGTGCCCACCGCGATCATGAAGACCACCGTCGCGATGGTCGCGAAGTCGTCCAGCGACCTCGGTGTGGTGGAGGTCAGGATGAGTCTTGTCGATGCGAGGACGACTATCCCTGCAGATACGACGACGAGACCGACGAGCAGCCGTAGCCGCCGATCGGTCTCAGTGCCGCCTTGCCTGGAAAGTGTCATGACACCTCAGGTCGCGCCCTTACCTCAGGTCACCCTACCTCGGTAAGGCCGGTCGGGAAGTTTGTTGGAGCCTCAGCCCCACTCGCTGCCTTTCACGCCCTACTCCTCACTCGTCGGGAAGCGGGAATCCTGATTGAACGTGCCCGCCTCGCGTGTTGGGAGGAGCTTAAGTAGAAAATCTGATGCTTAGCGATAATAAATGTCGCTATGCTCTCTATCAGCCAATACCGTCCTGATTCGTGACGTTCTGTCTATGATGTCCGTGCGCAGCGTTCGATCAGGAGTGCGCGTACAGGTTGTTTTCGGGTGTAAGGCCGAACGCAAAGAAGATCCTGCTACCCGTCAGTGTGACGGTCAAACAGGCGCTGTGCACCGACGAAGTGGGTCGACTGCAATGCCGATACGTCCGCTGCTCGACGTCGGGGTCGACGATCTGTGAGTGCGCCGTTCAACGGCTGACCCCCTCGTCCGCACACCATTGTCCGCCGGGCGGAGGAGGCGAGAGCGCCTGAAGATTCGAAGCGCTTCGTCTTCAGCTGTTCCCTAAGACGTAACCTGTGCTCCCACCCGGAAAGCCGGCTCCGTTTCTTGTCGCTCCGGTCGAGCTCGCCGTACCGATTGCAACGTGGCGGGTGCCGGCGGCGCTAAGCTGCATACAGTGATCCTTTGAATGCGGTCAGAGGGGTCGGGTGCAGATTCAGCTTCTCGGCGGTCTCGCGGTGCGCCTCGGCCCACAGGCGTTGCCGCCCGGAACGCCCAAGCAGCAGACCGTCCTGGCCATGCTGGCCTGCAACGCGGGGCAGTTGGTGTCGGTCGAACAACTCGTCGACGAGCTGTGGTCCGATAACCCGCCTCCCTCGGCTATCCCGAATGTCCGTACTTATGCAGCTAATTTACGACGCGGCCTTGAGGCGATGTTTCCTGACCGGGACGTGCTGATCCGCGCTCGAAACGGTTACCGGCTCGATGTCGAGTGCTCGGACGTGGACCTTTGCGCCTTCCGCGCAGAGGTGACCGAGGCGCGGCGGCTCCTCAGCGCGGACGAGCGGGAGGCGCTCCGACTCGTATCCCGTGCGCTGGCCCGCTGGCGCGGACCGATGCTCGCCGGGACAGCCCTCGGACCCGGGCTCGCCGCCCAGGTGGCCGCCGCGACCGAGGACCGGCTGCTGGCCACCGAGTTGTACGGCGAGCTGCAAGTCCGGCTCGGCCACTATGACGAGGCACTGCCGGTGCTACGGGAACTGCTGACCATGCATCCGCTGCGGGAGCCGGCTCACCTGTTGCTCATGCGGGCGCTCCACCTGGGGGGAGACTCCGCCGGTGCCGTGGCGGCCTACACCGCAGCTCGTCGAACCCTGCGGGAGCAACTGAACGTCGAGCCCGGTGAGGAACTGCAACGGTTGTATCGCCGTATCAGCCGGCAGGACGGCCGGTCTCGCCGGTCCGGAGCAGCCGGAGCGCTGGGTAGGGAGTCGACTGTTGCCGACGACCAGGAGCGTCGACTGCTCTCCTACCTCCCGCGGACGGTTCCGGACTTCGTGGGCCGTGCCGACGCCGTTGAGCACCTGCTGTCCATGACCCTGCGGACCGGCGAGCAGAACTGCGCAGTCCATCTCGTCGACGGCATGGCCGGCAGCGGCAAGACGACGCTTGCGGTACACGTCGCCAACCGGCTCATCGACCGATTTCCGGACGCCCAGTTGTTCATCGACCTCAAAGGCCACGACCCCGCCGAGAAGCTGGACAGTTCGACGGCTCTGGCGGCCTTGCTGTGGCAACTCGGCACACCCGCCGGTCGGATACCGCCGGACCCCGGAGACCGGCTCGACCGATGGCGTCGTGCCCTGGCTGGTCGCAAGGTGATCATCGTGCTGGACAATGCCGCCGACGCCGAGCAGGTCCAGCCCCTGCTGCCTACGGCGTCGGGAAGCCTGGTGATCGTGACGTCGCGTCGGCGGATCAGCGGGCTGGACGTCGGTCCGCCGGTGTCCCTGCCGCTACTCGACCCGGCGGAGGGTGTCGCACTGCTGGCGTCCACAGCAGGGGCGGAGCGGGTGGCTGCGGAGCCCGAGGCGGCAGTGGCGGTGGTGCAGAGCTGTGGTCACCTGCCGCTGGCGATCCGGCTTGCCGGTTCACGGCTCGCGCATCGTCCGAACTGGCGGGTGGCGGACCTGGCAACGCTGCTGGCGAGTAAGGCGCGCCGGCTGGATCACCTGACCTCGGGGGACCGTAGTGTGGCCGGCGCGTTCGCCGCCCTGTACGCCGCACTGAACGAACCAGCGCAGCGACTTTTCCGACTGCTCAGCGTGCATCCGGGAGACGAGTTCGGCCTGCTGGCCGCCAGCGCGTTGGCCGGCCTGTCACGCGACGAAACCGCCGAGATACTGGACGCCCTGCTGGACTCCCACCTGATCGAGGAGTTGACGGTGGGGCGTTATCGGATGCACGACCTGATTCGGCAGTACGCCAACGAACTGTCCAACCGGGTGGACCAGACAAGTGTGCGAAGAGAAGCGCTCGCGGATCTTCTCGATCTGATGCTGCACATCTCTCTTCCGGTGGCCGACAACCTCGAGGTAGGCCGTCTCGGTATCCATGTCTCGCTCGGGTCCGCGCGTCGCCCGGACCTGGTCAAGATGCCGTACGACGCTGCCGAGAAGTGGTTGGAGACCGAGCGGTTCAACATGGTCATGCTCGTCGGCAGAGCCCACGACTGGGGCTTCTACCAGGAAACGTGGCAGTTGGCGCGGGTCCTGTGGCGTTTTCTGTACACCCGGGGATGCTATGACGACATCGTCGGAACAAATCGTCAGGGTCTTGCGGCCGCGGAAACGATCGGCGACGAGAAGGCCATGGCCGTGATGCACAACTACCTCGCCTCGGCCTATCTGCGGACCGGCAACTATACAGGTGCGCTGGCGCACGTGGACAAGGCCGTGGAGATTTGTGAGCGCCGTGGTGACCGAATCAACCATGCGCGCTACGAGGCGAATCTCGTAGCAATTTACTGGCTCCTCGGTGAACCGGAGAAGGCGGTGACCACGGGACTGCACCGCATGCGAAGAGGCGTCATCGCGGATACCCATGGGACCGCTCACCTGCCGAACCTGGGCTTGGCGTTGGCGCTACTCGGCAGATACGACGAGGCGCTGCGTGTGCATCGCCTGCACCTCTATCTCGGACGCCAGTTAGGTAGTCAGTTCCATATTCTCAACGCGCTCGGTCACATCGGTGCGGTGAAGTGTCGCATGGGGAAGTACGACGTGGCAGCCCGCGCGTTGCGTGCGGCGCTCGTCATGCGGCAACGCACCGGACACCGTTACGCGGAGCCCGAGGTCCGGAACGACCTCGGGGTGGCCCTACGTGGTCTCGGGCGCACGGGTGAAGCGGTCCGCGAGCACGAGACCGCCCGAAGAATGGCAGCCGATGCCGGCGAACCTCACGTGGAGGCGGCGGCCCTGAACGACCTCGCGCTGACCCTTGCCGAATCCGCGAAAACCCCGAGACTGATCGAACTGCACCGCGAGGCGCTGCGGATTGCCACTCGCGTGGCGCACCCCTATGAACAGGGGCGCGCCCTAACCGGATTGGCCGAGCACATGTGGGGCATCGATCCAACCGAGGCCCTCCGGCACTGGACGCGGGCGCTGGCGATCTTCCGACGGATGGGGGTGCCAGAGCGGATTGACGTGGCCCGGCGTTTGGCGGAAGCCGAAGTCCAGCAGCCGCCGGAAGGCCTGCAATCGACCGCCGCCGCGCTGTCTCCAGCCCTGCTTGACAAGGGGTTGCAAGAGTGAAGATCGAGGTGCTTGGCGGCTTTCGAGTCTCGTTCGGTTCGTCCGGAGTGGACCTCGGCACGCCGAAGCAACGAACCGTCCTGGCCAAGCTGGTGATGAGCCCGCGCCGGACGGTCGCCATAGAGGAACTGATCGACGAGATCTGGCCCGGCGATCCACCGCGTTCGGCCGTACCGAATGTCCGGACCTACGCCGCAAACCTTCGACGGACCTTCGAGGCGCACGACGCTGGCCGGGGGGTGCTGGTACGTCAACGCGGTGGGTACCGACTGGAGATCGCCACCGACGACGTGGACCTGTTCCACTTCCTCGACCAGGTCGAGCGGGCTCGTCAGCTCCACCTCCGCGACGACCCGGAGACCGCGCGGTCGCTGCTGAGGCGGGCGGTGCCCCTCTGGCACGGGCCACCCCTGCTGGGTGTGCCTCTCGGGGCTTCGCTGGCTGCCCACGTGGCGGCGGCCCAGGAACAGCACCTCCTCGCGGTGGAATTTCTCGCGGACCTTCACCTTGCGGCGGACCGCGCCGAGGAGGCCCTTTCGCTGCTGTGGCCGACGGTTACCGCCCATCCCATTCGTGAGCCCGCGCTGCTGCTGCTCATGAGAGCCCTGCATCGACGCGGTGACGTGACCGGCGCGATCTCGGTATTTCGGTCCGCGGCCCGAGTGATGCGGACCGAACTCGGCGTCGAACCTGGACCGGATCTCCGGCGTCTGCATCAGGAGATGACCAAGCACCGACCAGGTGCGGTGTCTGACGCCGTGTCGGCGGCATCCGGCGGCAGCGACGGGTCGAGCGCGCGGACCGCGACGGAGCCAGACACCGGTCGGACGGATTGGGACTGGCTGCCCAGACCGGTGGCTCATTTCGTTGGCCGGGAGGCCCTCGTCGAGCGGATGGTCGACCGGAGTCGGGACGTCGCAGGCTCGGCACCCGTCGTTCACCTGATCGACGGGATGGCGGGTAGCGGCAAGACGACCCTCGCCGTGCAGGTCGCCAGACGGCTGGCGGCTTCCCATCCGGATGGCCAACTCTTCATCGACCTGCGCGGTCACGACGAGGGCAACGTGATGGATCCCGCCACCGCCCTCGTGGTGCTCCTGCGCCAGTTGGGTGTGCCGGCCCCCCGAATTCCAGTTGATGTCGACGAACGGCGAGGGTTGTGGCGCAGGGAACTGTCCGCTCGCCGTGCGGTCGTCGTGCTCGACAACGCGGCGGACAGTGACCAGGTTGCTCCGCTGTTGCCGGTCACCGCGTCGTCGGTCATCCTGATCACCTCCCGTCGTCGACTTCTCGACCTGGATGTCGGGCCGCCCGAATCGCTGTCGGTGCTGTCGCCAGAAGAGGGTGTCCGCCTGCTCGCGGTCAGCGCCGGAGACGAGCGGGTGCACGCGGAACCTGAGTCCGCCGCAGAGATCGTCCGCAGCTGTGGTTACCTGCCGCTGGCGATCCGGCTGGTCGGCTCGCGACTGGCTCACCGGCGCAACCGCCGGCTGGTCGACCTGGCCGCTCGTCTGGCCGCGAATGACTCTGGACTGGCCAGCTTCGGAACGGGTGAACGCAGCGTCGCTGCCGCCTTCACCGCCTCGTATGAGCCGTTGCACGAGGTGAGTAAACGGGTGTTCCGCTTACTGGGTCTACACACTGGACATTTCTGCATCAGCATGGTCGCGGCGATGTCCGGCTTGTCCTACGCGAAAGCGAGTCACATCCTCGACGATCTGGTCGACTGTCACCTGCTCGAAGAGTCGGAGGATGGTCGTTACCGAATGCACGACCTGGTCCGCCAGTTCGCCCGCGGAAAATGCCTGGAGACGGATTCGTCGGAGCTGCGGGCAGCTGCCCTCACTAGTCTGCTCGACCAGGTCATGCAACTGTCGATCGTCGCGACGAAGTCCTTGAACAGGCTCGTCGACATCTACGGCGACATCGGCGACGTGGCGCCGGAGCGACCCGATCTCCTACCCGGACCAGAGACGGTCGACATCGACTGGGTTGAGCGGGAGCGGGGCAACCTGAATCTGTTCATCGAACTGGCGGCGAAGAACTCACTACACGGCTACACCTGGAAGATGGCGCGAGTGCTGTGGCGCTTCTACTACGTACGCGGCTACTTCGAGGATATCCAGCGTACGCACGAGTTGGGGCTGATCGCCGCAGAGCAGGCGGGGGACCGTCGTGCCGTCGGCGTCATGCAAAATTACCTAGCCTCGGCGCTGATCAAGACCGGTTCGCATGACCAGACGGTTCGGTGGCTGAAATCTGCGCTGGTGGAGGCTGAGTCAGTCGGCCGCCGTGGGGACATCGCCCGGATCCGGGGGAATTTGAGCGTGGTGCACTGCTTGATGGGTGATTTTCAGGAGTCCGCCGATCTCGCCATGGCGGCCCTGCGCGACCTCCCGATGCGGCTGATAAGCCGGGTTCGAATACACCTGCCGAACGTCGGCATCGCCCTCACCTGGCTGGGTCGCTACGAGGAAGCGCTGCGGGTGCACCGCCGTCATCTGCTCTGGGCCCGGGTGGAAGGTGACCGATACCAGATCGCCAACGCATTGAGCCACATCGCCGCCGTTCGGACCCGCAAGGGCGAGCACGCCCAGGCACTACGGCTGCTGCGGTCCGCCATGATCCTCTACGCTGAGACGGGGCATCGGTACGGAGAGGCCGACGCGCGCAACGTGATGGGCATGGCGTATCGGGGCGTGGGTCTGCTCGCGGAGGCCCGGCGGCAGCACGAACTGGCGCTGGAACTCACCGCCCACTCGGCCGAGCGGCAGGCGGAGTGCACCGCGTTGAACGAGTTCGGCCTGACCCTGGCTGCTGACGGCGACATCGACGCCGCCGTGCGGGCCCACCAGCGAGCGCTCGACCTGGCGGTCCGGATCGACAACCGTTACGAGCAGGCCCGGGCGCTGGCTGGTCTGGGCGAGCACCTGCTGGTCGCGGACCCGGCCGAGGCTCGGCGACACTTGGAGCGCGCACTGGTGCTCGTCGTGCCGACCGGAGCACCGGAGCGGTTCGACATCGAGCGCCGGCTCGCCGAGTTGAAGCAGAGCGCGTCGACTTGTTGAGGGCCGTTACCCCGGCCGTCGTCCTTATCGATTTCTTATCGCCGGGGTCGTTAGCCTCCGGGACGTTCGCCGACGGGGGGAGATCCGACAGTTGCCGGATCTCGTCGCGACCCCTGCCGCCGGGTCTACCCCAGCAACCCGAGGCAGGTCGGTCTCGGAAGGAGCGGCGCGGGAGCGCCGCTCCTTCCGAGCGCCGTACCGACTGTCGCACGGCACGGATAGGCTCGCGACCGTGACCGAACCCGCCCAGCTCACCCACGTCGACACCGCCGGAGCGGCACGCATGGTCGATGTCTCCGCCAAACAGGTCACCGGTCGGGCGGCGACGGCCGCCGGCCGGCTGCGGACCACCCGTGAGGTGATCGACCTGCTGCGTGGAGACGGTCTGCCGAAGGGCGATGCCCTGGCGGTGGGGCGGCTCGCCGGCATCATGGGCGCCAAGCGCACCCCCGACCTGATTCCGCTGTGCCACCCGATCGCCCTGCACGGCGTCACCGTCGACCTGACGCTGACCGCCGACACGGTCGAGATCACCGCCACCGCCCGTACCGCCGACCGCACCGGCGTGGAGATGGAGGCGCTGACCGCGGTCGCGGTCGCCGGGTTGGCTCTGGTCGACATGGTCAAGGCCGTTGATCCGGCAGCAAGCGTCGACGCGGTCCGGGTGCTGCGCAAGGAAGGCGGCAAGACCGGCCTGTGGGAACGCCCGGAGGATCGGCAGTGATCCGCGCCCGGGTGGTGGTGGCCTCCAACCGGGCCGCCGCCGGTGTCTACACCGACACCAGCGGCCCGCTCCTCGTCGCTGGCCTGCGGGAGTTGGGCTGCACGGTCGACGAACCGGTGGTCGTGCCGGACGGCGAGCCGGTCGGCCAGGCGGTCTGGGCGGCCGTGGCGGACGGCGTCGAGGTGGTGTTGACCAGCGGTGGCACCGGGGTCACCCCCACCGATCGCACCCCCGACGTGACCCGGGCCCTGCTCGACTACGAGATTCCCGGCATCGCCGAGGCGGTCCGCGCCTACAGCCGCGACAAGGTGCCCACCGCCGTGCTCTCCCGAGGGGTGGCCGGAGTGGCCGGCCGGACGCTTGTGGTGAACCTGCCCGGCTCGACCGGCGGGGCACGGGACGGCCTCGCCGTGCTGGGGCCGATTCTGGCCCACACGGTCGATCAGTTGCGCGGTGGCGACCACCCGGCGGCCGGTTAGGCTCGGCCGGTGAGAACGGAAACCGCCTCCACCGATGAGGTCTCCGCGCCACCGCCGGCCGACTGGGCGCAGGCCCGCTCCCGGGTGCACGCGGCCGGCCTGGCCGTCGCGCTGCCCGCCGTCGAGCTGCCACTCGCCGAGGCCGACGGACACACTCTCGCCGAACCACTCACCCCCCGGACCCACCTGCCGGCGTTCCCGACGTCGAGTGTGGACGGCTGGGCGGTACGCGGTGCCGGCCCGTGGCGGGTCGTCGGGCGGGTCCTCGCCGGCAGTACGGCTGCCCCGTTGACCGAGGACGGGACGACGGTCGAGATCGCCACCGGGGCGATGGTGCCGTCGGGTGCCACGGCGGTGCTCCGGGTGGAGGAGTCGAGACGTACCCCGGCGGGGCTTGTCGACGGCGTGCCGCGTGCCACGCCGGAGTGGCGGCAGCCCGGCGAGGAGGCGACCGCCGGTGAGGAACTGCTGCCGGCCGGCACCCCCGTCGACCCGGCGGTGATCGGGCTGGCCGCCTCGTGTGGCCTCGACACGCTGCGGGTACGCCGGCAGCCCCGGGCCGCGTTGCTGGTCTTCGGCGACGAGCTGCTCACGGCCGGTCCGCCGGGCGACGGGCGGGTCCGTGACGCGCTGGGCCCGGCGGTGCCGGGCTGGCTGCGCCGGTACGGCTGTCAGGTGGCCCCGGACGGCGTGGTCGGGCCCGTCGCCGACACGCTTGACGCTCACGTGGCCGCGCTGCGCGCCGCCCTGGCCGACGCCGATCTGGTCTGCACCACCGGCGGCACCATGCACGGCCCGGTCGACCACCTGCACCCGGCGCTGGCGACGTTGGGCGCGGAATACGTGGTCAACACGGTCGCGGTGCGTCCTGGGTTTCCGATGCTGCTGTCCCGGTTGGTCGGTGCCGACGGGCAGGTCCGGTTCGTGGCCGGACTGCCCGGCAATCCGCAGTCCGCCGTCATCGCGTTGGTGTCGCTTGTTGCTCCGCTGCTGGCCGGGCTCGCCGGTCGGGCGTTGCCGACGCTTCCGCACGCCGTCCTCGCCGAGCCCGTCGCCGGTCGGGGCGACCACACCCACCTGGCGCTGGTGCGACTCGACCGGGCCGCCGGGACGGCGCACCCGGTCCGGCATGTCGGTTCGGCCATGCTGCGTGGGCTCGCCAACGCGGACGGGTTCGCCGTTGTCAGCCCCGGCACCACCGGCTCGGTGGGTGATCGGGTTCCGATCGTGCCGTTGCCGCTGCTACCCGGGGAGCGGGCATGGTGACCGTCATCAGCGCCGTCACCGACCAGCCACTGGATCTCGCCGCCCACGAGGCGGCGGTCGCCGACCCTCGGGCCGGCGCGGTGGTGTCGTTCGCCGGGGTGGTGCGCGATCACGACCACGGGCGGTCGGTGGTCAGCCTGGAGTACGAGGGCCATCCGAACGCCGCGAAGGTGCTCCAGGAGGTCGCCGACGAGATCGCTGCCGACCCCGACGTGTACGCCGTGGCGGTGTCGCACCGCATCGGCCCACTGGCCATCGGCGACGTGGCCCTGGCGGCGGCGGTCAGCACCGCCCACCGCGCCGCCGCGTTCGCCGCCTGCGCCCGGCTGGTGGACGAGGCGAAGGCCCGGCTGCCGATCTGGAAGCGGCAGGTCTTCACCGACGGCACCGAGGAGTGGGTGAACTGCCCCTGAGCGGTGGGCCTAACGCCGTCCGTACAGCATCGAGGCGCGCGCCGCCCGGTCGGTGTGGAAGGCCGGTTCCGCCCCGGGCCGCCAGGGCAGTGCGGCGACCAGCAGGATCAGCGCCAGCGCCAGGGAGTTCTCCATCAACGCGCCGAACAGGCCGTCCTGGTAGTGCGAGACCTCCGGTAGTTGGTGCTCGTACGGCCAGATGGGGGAGATCAGGAAGAGCAGGTAGAGCCCGATGGCGGCGATGCCGTGGCGGAACCCGGTGAGCGTCGGATACCAGATCGGTGGTCGGAGGGTGGTGACTCCCGGCGGCCCACCGTACGGCGTCGACGCGGATCGGACCGGCCCCCGGCTGGCATCGTGCCGACGGATCGCGGTGTCGGCCAGGACGATGATCGCCGGGATCACCCAGACGAGGTGGTGCGTCCAGGAGATCGGGCTGATCACGTTGGCGGTCAGGCCGACAAGCGTGAAGGCGGTCAACTCGTCGCCGTCGGAGTGGGCGTTGGACGCCCGGGACAGCCCGAGCGCCAGCACCAGCACGGAGAAGGCGAGCCAGAGCAGGCCGGGGGTCTCGATCGAGTCGTAGAGCCGGGCCAGCAGGCCGGCCAGCGACTGGTTCGGCGTCATGTCGGCGGCGCCCACCCGCTCGGTCTGCCACAGCACGCTGCCGAAGTAGTCGCGGGACTCGGCGCCGACGATGCCGAAGCTGCCGATGGTCACTCCGACGGCGGTGCCGATGGCCGTCGCGGCCACCCGCCACTGTCGAGTGATCATCAGGTAGAAGATGAACAGGGCCGGGGTCAGCTTGACGGCGGTGGCCAGGCCGATGCCCACGCCGGCCCAGGCGCCGCCGTAGACGAACCGCAGCAGCGGTCCGTCGTTCTCGGCCTGGTGGGTGCCGCGGCGTGACCGCCAGCGCAGGGCGACCAGGTCGGCCAGGATCAGGGCGAACAGCAGCAGGTTGACCTGCCCGTAGCCGAGCGTCTCCCGGGTGGGTTCGATGGCGGCGGCCAGCGGCGTGGCGATGGCCACCGTGTACCACAGTGGCCAGCCCAGCCGGTCGACGATCGGGCGCAGCAGCGCGGCCAGCACCACGGCCAGCGCGGCGATGCTGACCGCGGCGTTGACCAGACCGGCCAGGGTGACCGGCAGGTGCGCCATCGGCAGCATGGCCAGCCCGGCGAAGGGTGGGTAGGTGAAACCCAGGGTTGTGTCGGGCGCGACGAACTCGTACAGCTCGTGACCGCTCGCCCACCAGACCACCGCGCCGTGGTAGATCTTCATGTCGAAGAAGTTGTACGGACGCCCGAAAGCGCCGATGGCAAGCCATGCGGCGTAGGCGACGGCGGCGACGATGCCCGCCCGTACGACTGTCCTACGATCGATCCCACGCGTTACGCGACGGACTGTGGCGAGGCGGTCCAGCCCTCTACCGACGATCGTCGGCATGGCGTGGCCACCCCCGTACCAAGGTCGTCCTACCCGTCCAGGTCCAGTACGGAGCCTAGAACGGCGCCTCACGTCAGTGCCTCCCGCGTTATGCGACCGTGTCCGATCCCACACATTCTTTTGACATTTCCACCGCGTTAACGCCTACCGGGCGGTTCAGGTGATTCGCGGCCTTAGCCTGAGTGGGGGTGGTTGGATCGCAGGTCAGCGGGGGTGAGGGGATCTCCTACCGCTCAACCGGGCAACCGCCGAGCGGTGGCGGCGGACCGGAGCGCGATCCGGGCCTCCCGGCGGGCGGTCCGGACGGCGCGGCGTACCGACCGTCGCGAGTGGCCGATGCGGTGACCGGCCCGCCAGCGTAGCCCGGGCTTACCCTCCGTGTCCGCGGCGGCGAGCAGCAACCCACCGAAGAGACCGAGGTTCTTCAGGAAGTGGATCTGGTTGTTGCTCTTCGCCGCCGGGTCGTCGTTGAGCCAGAAGGGGTGCCCGGCGAGGGTGACCGGGATCAGCGTCCCGGCCAGCACCAGGGCCGCCGGCCGGGTGAACCGCCCGGTGGCCAGCATCAGCCCGGCGCCGAGCTGCACGGCCGAGTTGGCTCGGATCAGGGTTTCAGTATCCGTGGGAATCCGCGGATGCGCCCGCTCCAGCAGCGGCGTCACCCGATCGGTTATCGGTTTCGCGGTGGGCGTCAGGCGGCCGGGGTTGGCGAAGTTGCGGGCGCCGCTGACCACGAAGATGCCGCTCAGCATGGCGCGGGCGAGGGATCGTACGGGCGTCATGGAACAGTCATACCCTGTCCGGGGCGTTACTACGCCCCGCAACGGGGTATGTCGATCGGTCGAGTGTGTCGGTGCCGCCGCGCCCGGGATCGAGGACCGTCGCGGATGGACGGGTCTTCCGGGGTACCCTACGCCGCGTGACGACCCTGCGGCTGCGACCCGAGGACCCGGCCGACACCGGCGCGATCCGCCGGGTGCTGGCCGCAGCGTTCGCCCGACCCGACGTCGCCGTCCCACCGGAGGTACGCCTCGTCGACGAGCTGCGGGGCAGCGACGCGTGGCTCCCGGAGCTGGCGATGGTCGCCGAGTACGGCGGGGAGATCGTCGGTTGTGCCCTGCTCACCCGGGTGTTGGTCAGCTCGGGCACGGCCAGCACACCGGCGCTGGCACTGGGACCGGTGGCGGTGGCGCCGCACCGGCAGCGGATCGGGCTCGGCACCTCGGTGGTGCAGGCCGCCTTGGAGGCGGCTACCGAACTCGGTGAGCGGCTGGTGGTGGTCCTCGGCGACCCGGCCTACTACCGGCGTTTCGGCTTCAGCCGGGCCGACCAGTTGGGCCTGACCAGTCCCTGGTCCGGCCTTGGTGAGCCGTGGCAGGCACTGGTGCTGCCGCCGGCCACCAGCGGCGAGCCGCCACCCCCGCGCGGCGAGGTGCTCTTCCCACCACCCTGGTCCAAGGTCTGACCCCCCGGGGGCCCTTGCCCCAGCCGCCACCGCAGGTCGGTCCCGAAATATGAGAGCTAGATGCGGAAACTTGGACAGTTCCCGTTAGCGACGAACGCGAACCTTCCAAGATCTAGGTTGAACGTGGGGCCGGTGGCACGTTGACGTCCAGCGAGTTCGGGGAGCTTCGTCGAGCTGGCGAAGGCCATCCGCCCGACCGCCTGACGCACTCGCGGAAGCCCTTGGCCGCCCGGCCGAGGAGGGACATCGACCGCCGGTCGCGGTGCCATGTGCGCGCCGCGGCCGTGCCAACTCTGGCCGGTCTCCGTGGAGATCCAGCTCAGGCGGGCTGGGTGCGCAGGTAGCGGCCGAAGTGCGGGACGGTGAAGGCGACCGTGCCGCGTTCCCCGGAGTAGATCAGCCCCTTCTTGATCAACGCATCCCGAGCCGGCGAGAGGCTGGCAGGTTTGCGGCCGAGGGCACGGGCGATCTCCGAGGTCGGCACCGCCGCGTCCATGTCGTCCCGGCCGCCGCCGTCGTGCTCCCCTTCGACGAGTGACAGCGTCGCCATCGCGCGCATGTACTCCCGCTCGGCGGGGGTGGCCCGCTCGAAGCGGGAGCCGAAGAAGCCCACGGCCAGCTCCGCCTCGGCCTCCGGTGCCGCGACGCGTACGTCGGCCGGGGTGATCGGTGACCGGGGGGCGTGGTCCCAGGTCGCCTTCCCGTACGCCTGCACGAAGTACGGATAACCGCCGGACTTCTCGTAGAGCAGGTCGAGGGCCTTCGCCTCGTACGCGACGTCCTCCCGCTCGGCCGGCGCGCAGAGTGCGTGGTCGGCGGCGATCCGGTCGAGGCGGTCGATGCGCTGGTAGCGGAACAACCGCTCGGAGTACGACTTCGCCGCGCTCAGCACCGCCGGCAGGTGCGGCAGCCCGGCCCCGACCACGATCAGGGGTGCGCCGAGCTGCGAAAGCTCGTGGCAGGCGGCGCAGAGCGCGGAGACGTCCTCCGCTCCGAGGTCCTGCATCTCGTCGATGAAGATGGCCACGCCGGTGCCCACGTCGCTGGCGACGGAGGCGGCATCGGTGAGCAGCTCCACCAGGTCGATCTCGATGTCGCCGGAGTCGGCCCGCCCGCTGGCCGCCGGTACGTCGATGCCGGGCTGCCACCGGTCGCGCAGCTTCGGAGCGGCCCCACCCCGACCGGTCGGCGCGCCACGTTGGGCGAAGGCCTTGAGCACCCCGAGGAAGGCGTCGATCCGCTCCGGGGCCCGGTGCCTCGGCGCCAGCTCCCGAACGGCCATGTGCAGGGCGGCGGCGATTGGTCGGCGCAACGACTGATCCGGTCGTGCCTCGATCTTCCCGCTGCCCCAGAGCCGGTTGATCGCCTGCGAGCGCAACGTGTTCAGCAGGACGGTCTTGCCGACGCCGCGCAGCCCGGTGAGCATCAGGCTGCGTTCCGGTCGGCCCCGGGCGATGCGTTCCAGAACGATGTCGAAGACGTCCAGTTCCCGCCCCCGCCCGGCGAGTTCGGGCGGACGCTGGCCGGCGCCCGGCGCGTAGGGGTTGCGGACCGGATCCACGCATCGCAGAGTATCGGGCCGTCTAGAGGGGAGACTAGACATGGATAGACGGCGGTACCGGCGTGTTGCCCTCGACCAAAAACTAGTGCTGTCTAGCCTCCACGCTAGACAGCACTAGTTTCGGTGATAGGTCGTCAGCCGCGCTGCTTGAGGCAGAGCACGAAGTCGAGCGAGTCCAACTCGCTGTCGTAGAAGTACCAGTTGGTGTAGCCGTCGACCGCCGCGCACTTCTCCTCGGCGTCCCGCTCTCCGCTGGTCTTGCCGTCGATGCGCCGCAGCACCTCGTACGACCTCGGCGCACACTCACTCAACAGCAGCCTGGGCTTGCCGCCGGCCCCTGAGTCGTTGCGGACACACTGCCCCGCCTGCACGAAGCGGGGGTCGGCGGAGGAGGCGGCGGCCGGGTCGTCGGGCGGAGTCTCCTCGTCCTGCGCGTCCGGGGCGGGTGCCACCTCCCCGGTCGGCGCGGCCACCGGGGTCGGTGCCTCGCCGTCCCGTCCGAGCAGGTAGAACGCCGTCGCGCCGCCCAGCATCAGCACCAGCACGGCTGCCAGCACGACGAGCATCCGTCCGCGCCGGCGCGGTGGCGGTGGCGCGGGGGCGCCGGCGTACCCGGTCTCCGCGTCGTGCTGGTGGGCGGACCGCGCCCAGGTATCCGGAGCCTGTGGGAGGTGTCCCGGGCCGGTGCTGCCGTACCGACCGCCGCCGTGACCTGCCGGGTCGTAGGACTCGCCGGGCTGGTAACCCGCGCCGTATCCGTGGTCCTGACCGCCGCCGTGGTGCGGGCTCGACCCGTAGTCCTGGCTGGACCCGTAGTCCTGGCTGGACCCGTAGTCCTGGCTCGATGCGTAGTTCGGGCTCGAGCCGTAGGTCTGTCCGGGGGCGCGGCCGTGGGACTGGTCACCGTACGGGCGGCCGAACTCGCGGGTCTGGTCCGGGTCGTGGGGCGACGGTGCGTCGGGCGGCCGGCCGTGGCCGTACCACTCGCCGGGTTGCGGCTCGTGCCACGGCTGCGGGCCCGGCCCCGGTGGTCCGTAGTTCGCCATGCACGCCCTCCTGAGCCTCGGGTGGAGCCGGTGGTCGGTCGACCAACCGGCACCGCCACCGTCACCGTAGTGCGTGCGGCCGATCCCCGGTGGCACAGCCGCCGAGCCGGTCGGCAACCCGACCGGCCCGGGTGCGCTGTCCTGGCCACCGCACCGGCGTCAGATGAGGCGCAACTGGCGGTCCTTGGGCCGCCGGGGGCCCTCGCTGTCGCCGAGGCGTTCGAACAGGCCCGGGTCCACCGCGTCGATGAACGGTGACGGGCGGCAGTCCCGCTCCGAGCCGTGCCGGAACCGACGGGCGGCGTGGCTGACGTAGAGCCGGTCCTGGGCCCGGGTCAACCCGACGAAGAAGAGCCGCCGCTCCTCGGCCACCGCTGCCTCATCGGGCGTGGCGCCGGGCCAACGCAGAGGCAGCAGCCCGTCCTCGACACCGACCAGGAAGACCACCGGAAACTCCAGACCCTTCGCGGCGTGCAGGGTCAGCAGGGTGACCGCCTCCGCACGCGGGTCGATCGCGTCCACCTCGGCGCCGGTGGCGAGCTGTGACAGGAACATCTCCAGGTCGTCGCCGCACCGGCGGGCCAGCGGTGTCAGCAGGTCGACGGCGGTCCGGACGTCCTCCGGGCGTACCCCGCCGGACCCGTCCAGGGTCGGGATGGCGAACCGGTCCGCGAGCACCTGGCCGGCGAGGCGTACCCGGGCGGGCAGGGCACCCTCGACGCCGGGGGCGTGCCGCAGCTCGCGAGCGATGGCGGCCACCCCGGGACGGTCGCGAAGCCGGTCGTGCGAGCGCTTCTGCACCGGGATGTTGGCCCGGGCCAGCGCGTCCACGATCGGGGCCGCCTGCGAGTCGGTGCGGTACAGCACGGCGATGTCCGAGAAGGACAGCGTGGTCGACCGGCCGTCGATCCGGCCCGAGTCGAGGGAGCGGTGGGACAGGCCACCGACCAGCTCGTCGATGGTGCGTACCACGAAGTCGGCCTCGTCGGCGACGGAGCTGGCGGCGTACCGGCCGACCAGCGGAGCCTCCGGGTCGAGCCGGGCCGGATCCAACCGGCGGCCCCGCACCAGCGATGACGGCGCGATGGCCTGCACCGCGGCGGCCAGGATCGGCGCGGAAGAGCGGTAGTTGCGGTTGAGCCGGACCAGCCGGGCATCGGTGAAGTCCTGCGAGAAGCGCAGGAAGTACCCGACGTCGGCACCACGGAACGAGTAGATCGCCTGGTCCGGGTCGCCGATCGCGCACAGGTTCCCGTCGGGTGGACAGAGCAGGCGCAGCAGCTCGTACTGCACCGCGTCGACGTCCTGGTACTCGTCGACGAAGATCCACCGCCAGCGCTCGCGGTACCGGTCGACCAGCCGCCGGTCCTGCTGCAGCAGCGCCACCGGCAGGGTGAGCAATTCGTCCAGGTCCACCAGACCCTGTTTGCGCAGCAGCGCGGTGTAACGGGCCGGATCGTCGCCGGCCTCCGCCCGCACGGCGGCCCGCTCCGCGTCGTCGGCGATCCGGAAGCCCTCGACCAGCCCGGCGGCCTGGGTGTTCTCCCGCAGGATGGTCAGCCCGAGCGAGTGGAAGGTGCCGACGGTGACGTCCTCGGCGACCGGGCCCAGCAGGCCGTCCAGGCGGTGCCGCAGTTCCTCGGCGGCCCGCCGGGTGAACGTGATGGCCAGGCACTGCTCGGGAAAGACGTTCAACTCGGCGCACAGGTACGCGATGCGGTGGGTCAACGTGCGGGTCTTGCCGGTACCGGGACCGGCGACGATCAACAGCGGACCTCCGGGGGCCGAGGCGGCCACCCGCTGCATCGCGTCGAGCCGGTCGAGCAGGCCGGTGCCGACCTCCTCCATGCCGGCGAGCATCGGTTCGAACGGCTCGTGCGGAGAGGGCGCCGGCGCGATCGGCGGTGCCGGGACGGCCGGCCTGCGCTTGGGCTCGGGCTTCGCCGGCGGGCGCTGCGCACCGGTCGCCGGCTTCGTCGCCGCCCCCGTCTTCGCCGTGGACTCCGGGGCACGTCGCGGCGCGGGCACCACCGGTACGTCGAACAGCGTCTCCTGCCCGGCGGACACCCCGGTGGCGTCGGCCAGCTCGGTCGGGTCGAACAGGGTGATCACGCCGTACTCGCCGTCGTAGCCCGGCACCCGGCGGACCTCACCGCGACGGAGCCGGCCGATGCCCTCGGCGAGCAGCTCGCCGCCGATCCGACCGATCTCGTCCAGCGGAACGCGCGTCAGGATCTCCAACTCCGTGCCGAGCCCGGCGACCAGCTCGGTGAGCTTTCCTTCGACCCGCTTGGAGCGCGGACCAACCTTGTGGATCTCGCCGAGGATCTCGGCGAGCTGGATCAGATGGGTCACCTCGGGAGCCTGCTGCGGCCGGTACCCCTCGGGCCGGTCGGCCAGCTCCTCGACCCGGCTCAACACGCCCACCGTCAACGGCTTGCCGCACTCCGGGCAGCGTCCGCCGGCCTCCCGGGTGCGTTCCGGTGCCCAGTTCACCCCGCACAGCCGGTGGCCGTCGGCGTGGTACTTGCCCTCCTCCGGGAAGAACTCGATCGTCCCGGCCAGCCCGTCACCGGTACGCAGCGCCTCCCGGATGGCGAAGTAGTCCCGGGCCGAGGCGAAGACGGTGGCCTCCCGGGCGAGGGCGGGTGGTGAGTGCGCGTCGGAGTTGGAGACCAGCCGGTAGCGGTCCAGGCTGCCCACCCGCCAGTTCATCGCCGGGTCCGAGGAGAGCCCGGTCTCCACGGCGAAGATGTGTTCGGCCAGGTCGGCGTAGCAGTCGGCGATCGCGTCGAAGCCGGACTTCGAGCCCAGCGCGGAGAACCACGGCGTCCAGATGTGCGCCGGTACCAGGTACCCGTCCCCGCTCGCCTCCAGCGTGATCTCCAGCAGATCGCGCGAGTCGAGACCGAGGATGGGCCGGCCGTCCGAGCCGAGGTTGCCGATCCGGCCGAGCGCGGCGTTGAACCGACCCACCGCGTCCAGGTCCGGCAGGTAGACCAGGTGATGGACCTTGCGGGTCCGGTCGTCCCGCTTGTAGATCGTGGAGATCTCCACGCTGAGCATGAACCGGACCGGATCGCTCTCCGCCTCGCTGGCCAGCCGGGGCGGCAGCCGACGGGCGATGTCCCGCTCCGCCTCCGGCGACAGCCGGTACAGGCCCGGCTCGGCGGGATGCAGGGTCTCCCGCAGGTGGTCGTACCAGGCGGGATGGGTGAAGTCACCGGTGCCGAGGACCGCGATGCCCTTGCGCCGCGCCCACCAGCCCAGGTTCGGCAGGGTCAGGTCGCGGCTACAGGCCCGCGAGTACTTCGAGTGGATGTGCAGGTCCGCGACGAAGGGCGAAAGGCCACCGGGGGGTACGGCGCTGAACGGGGGCACGCCGCATCCTGTCACGACCGGCCGCGCTGCCGCGCGCCGCCACGCACGGAGGTGAGCTGCGCTATTCCGAACGAAGCTCGACGAGGGTGACCTGAGGCTCCGCGCCGACCCGTACCGGAGGCCCCCAGAAGCCGGCGCCGTTGGTCACGTAGACCTTCGTCCCGTCCACCTCACCGAGCCCGGAGACGACCGGCTGTTCGAGCTTCACCAGCAGGTTGAAGGGAACGATCTGACCGCCGTGCGTGTGGCCGGACAGTTGCAGGTCGACCCCGTACCGGGCCGCCTCCAGGGCGGCCACCGGCTGGTGGGCGAGCAGCACCACCGGCCGGGACGGGTCCCGGTCACCAAGCGCCGCGTCGTAGTCCGGCGGCGCCGAGACACCGTTGCCGACGGCGGAGACGTCGTTGACGCCGGCCAGGTCGATCGCCCCACCACGGGAGGCGATCTCCAGTCGTTGGTTCTGGAGCACCCGCAGCCCGAGCCGGTCGACCTCGGCGACCCACTCCTCCACCCCGGAGTAGTACTCGTGGTTGCCGGTCACGAAGTAGCTGCCGTGGCGTGCTCGCAGGTCACGCAGCGGTGCGGCGTCGTCGCCCAGCTCGGCCACCGTGCCGTCGACCAGGTCGCCGACCACGGCGACGATGTCGGCGTCCAGCCGGTTGATCGCGGCCACGATCCGCTCGGTGTGCGCCCGGCCGGTCAGCGGACCGATGTGGATGTCCGAGACGGTGGCGATGCGTAGGCCGTCCATGCCGCGGGGCAGCTTGGCCAGCGGGATCTGCACCCGGTCCAGCCGGGGCGGACCCAGCGCGGTGCGTACGCCGTAGCCGACCAGGCCGGTGGCGGTGAGCCCGGCGAAGATCGCGGCACCCCGGGCGAGCAGCAGGCGGCGGCCGGGATCGTGGTCGGGGCCGACCGCGCCGGCGGCCGGTCGGTCCGCCGGTCCGTCGGCGGTCGGCTGGGCCGGTGCACCCGGCGCGGCCGGCTCGTCGTCGGCGCTCGGCCGGTCGGTAGACGGGCCGGGTACGGGCGCGGCGGCCGGGCCGACCAGGACCGGCTCCGGAGCGACCAGGGCCGACCGGCGGCGCAGTACCAGCCGCGTCACCACCATCGGGACTTCCAGCACGACGAGCAGCACCAGCAGGTAGAACATCAGCGCGAGCCAGAGGTAGCCCGGCCAGGCGAGCCAGTACATTCCGGCTCGGGTGCCGACCATCGTGGCCGGCACCAGCAGGGCCAGCACCACGGCGGTGACCGTGCCGGCCCGCCGCCAGCGTCCGGCGGTGGTGGTGTCCTTCACCAACCGCTTCCACAGGTAGAGATGGATCAACCCGGTGATCACGGCAAGGGTGGTGACGAAGCCGAGTACCGCGAACACGTGTGGGTCCCCCTCAGCCGCCGGCGAAGGGAGGCAGGACGTCGATCGTCGCCCCGGCCGGCAGCGGCTTCTGCCGATCATGACAGGTCACGCCGTCGATCAGAAAACTCGACACCGCCAGCACCGGCGCCAACCGGTCGCCGTGCCGCTCGGCCAGCTCGGCCACCAGTTCGTCGAGCGATCGACCAGCAGTGGTGGTCTCCTCGGCGCGGCCGGCGGCGGCCCGGGCCCCGGCGAAATAGCGGACGGTGACGCTGGCCACGGTCAGCCTCCGATGGCCGACATCGGCCGGGTCGGTTGCAGGAAGGACGGGTCGTCGATGCCGTGCCCGGCCCGCTTGCCGAGCGTCGCCGCCCGCCAGCGGCGGGCCAGCTCCTCGTCGTCGGCACCGGCCCGCAGCGCACCGCGCAGGTCCGACTCGTCGGTGGCGAACAGGCAGTTGCGGATCTGCCCGTCGGCGGTGAGGCGGGTCCGGTCGCAGTCGCCGCAGAAGGGCCGGGTCACCGTGCCGATCACCCCGACCCGGGCCGGGCCGCCGTCGACCAGCCAGGTCTCGGCGGGCGCGGTGCCGCGTTCGGTCGGGTCCGGGCTGAGGTCGTACGCGGCCCGCAGCGCGGCCAGGATCTCGTCGGCGGTCACCATGGCGGCGCGATCCCAGCCGTGCTGCGCGTCCAGCGGCATCTGCTCGATGAACCGGAGTTCGTAGCCGTGGTCGAGGGCGAAGCGCAGCAGCGCCGGTGCCTCGTCCTCGTTGACACCGCGCATCAACACGGCATTGATCTTGACTGGTGTCAGCCCGGCGGCGGCCGCGCCGGCCAGACCGGCCAGCACGTCGGCCAGCCGGTCCCGCCGGGTGAGTCGGGTGAACCGTTCCTGATCCAGCGTGTCGAGCGAGACGTTCACCCGGTCCAGTCCGGCGGCGCGTAGTGCGGGGGCGAGCCGGTTCAGGCCGATGCCGTTCGTGGTCAGCGAGATCCGGGGGCGCGGGTCGAGGGCCGCGACGGCTTCGACGATGCCGACCAGACCGGGGCGGATGAGCGGTTCACCGCCGGTGAACCGCACCTCGTCGACCCCGAGCCGGCACACCGCGACCCGGATCAGCCGGACCACCTCGTCGTCGGTGAGCAGTTGCGGCCCGGCCAGCCAGGGCAGCCCTTCGGCGGGCATGCAGTAGGTGCAGCGCAGGTTGCACTTGTCGGTCAGGGACACCCGCAGGTCTCGGGCGACGCGGCCGTACCGGTCGACGAGGCCGGTGGGCGGGGGCAGGCTCACTGGTCGACGGTAGCGCGCCACACCCCGCTCAGGGCGTCCCGGGCGCTCCGGGTTACCGAATCGCGGTACGCGGCACCGAACAGCACGGTGTGCACGAGCAGCAGGTGCAGCTGGTGCAGCGGCACCCGGGCCCGCCATCCGTCGGCGAGCGGCCAGCTCTCCCGGTACGCCGCCATGATCCGATCGTGGTGCGGCGGGCCGCCGAAGAGGGCCAACTGGGCCAGGTCGGTCTCCCGGTGCCCACCGTGCGCCGCCGGGTCGACCAGCCAGACCCGGTCGTCGTCGCCCCAGAGCAGGTTGCCCGGCCACAGGTCACCGTGGACGCGGGCGGGCGGCTCGTCACCGCCGAATTCGCCGATCCGGGCGATGACCTGCTCGACCAGAGCCGCGTCGGCGCTGGTGAGGGCTCCGCCGTCGACCGACAGGCGTAGGTAGGGCAGCAGCCTGGCCCGAGCGAACCACTGCGCCCACGGGCCGTCGTCGGGCGTGTTGTCCGCCGGTAGCGCGCCGAAGAAGCCGGGCCAGCGGGCACCGAACGCATCGGCACCGGCCCGGTGCAGTCCGGCCAGTTCCCGCCCGAGACGCTCGGCCGCCGCCGGGCTCGGCTCCCCCGGCTCGACCCACTGCAGGGCCAACAGCTCCGGCAACGCGACCAGCACCTCAGGTACGGCGACCGCACCGGCGTCGCGTAGCCAGCACAGCCCGGCCGCCTCCGCGGCGAAGAATCCCTCCGGCACCGGCCGGTCCGCGTGCTCCGGCCAGGACTTCGCGAACACCGAGTGACCGTCGTCCAAGGTCAACCGGGTGGCCGCGCAGATGTCGCCGCCGGACACCGGCGTCTCCCGGATCCGCTGATGGGTCAGGAAGGTGGGCAACTGCTCGGGATGCGCCCGCAGGTACGCCAGATCCATCCCCGCAACGTATCGCCATCGGACCGCCACCGGCTTCGGTACCGCCGCCGATCGTGCGTGAGCTGCAAGAACACTGTGCGTGACTGTGGATAACCGGCGTGTCGTCCACAGGGGCAGCGGCGCGGGACGCCGGGCTCGCAGGCTGCCTGCATGAACTCGACCGAGCTGCCCCGACTGTCCGTACGCTCTCCCGCCGACCTCATCGCGGCCGTGCCGTACCTGCTCGGCTTCCATCCCGCCGACAGCATCGTGGTGGTGGCGCTGTCCGGCAAGCGGATCGTCTTCGCCGCGCGCGGCGACCTGCCCGGCGACACCGACCCCTACGAGCCCGGTCGACACATCGCCGCGGTGACCGCCCGACAGGGTGCCGACTCGGCCACCGTCGTCGGGTACGGCCCGGCCGCCCGGGTGACCCCGGCGGTGGACGCGGTCCGGGCCGCGCTGGCCGAGGCGGGGCTGGCCGTGCTCGACGCGCTGCGGGTCACCGACGGGCGGTGGTGGTCCTACCTCTGCGCGGAACCGGAGTGCTGCCCGCCGGAGGGCACCCGGTACGACCCGCAGGCCAGCGCGGTGCCGGCAGCGGCGGTCTTCGCCGGACAGGTCGCCCTGCCCGACCGGGCGGCGCTCGCCGCACAGGTGGCTCCGGCTGGCGGGGAGGCGATGCGGCACGCCGTCCGACGCGCTGAGCAACGGCTCACCGACCTGTTGACGGCAGCGCCCGCCACGGACCTGCTCGGTGCCCGGGCGCTCAGAACGGCCGGTACGGCGGCGCTGCGGGCCACCAGGCGTCGCCACCGTGGCGGGGAGCGACTGACCGACGACGAGGTGGCCTGGCTCTGCCTGCTCCTGACTCATCTTCCGGTGCGCGACCACGCCTGGGAGCGCACCGACGGCCGGGACGAGGACGTCGCGTTCTGGGCCGAGCTGCTGCGCCGGGCCGAGCCGGAGCTGATCGCCGCCCCGGGTGCGCTGCTCGCGTTCGCCGCCTGGCGTGACGGGCAGGGCGCGTTGGCGGCGGTGGCGCTGGAGCGGGTGCTGGCCGAGCATCCGGACTACTCGCTCGCCCTGCTGCTGGACGATCTGCTGCGTCGGGGAGTGCCCCCGTCGCGGCTGGACGGTTGGCCGGCCACCGGGCTGCCCCGGGCGCGACGGCGGGCGAAGCGACGCGCACGACGACGTCCGTGACGGCCGGCTCACCGGCCACGGTCCGGCCGGTCAGCGGGACACGCGGATCGGCACGATGAGGTACCGGTACCACCGACGGCTGCTGCTCCGACGTGCCGGTGGCGATGCGGTGATCGGCGCGGTCACGCCCCGGTGCGGCGGTGCCGGATAATCGCCGCATGTCCGAGCTTGCCGCTGGTACGGCATGAGCCTTGCCCTGCTGCTTTCCCTCGTCGGCCTGGCGCTGGTGGACAGCACCAGCATCGGCACCCTGTTCATCCCGGTGTGGCTGCTGCTGGCACCGGGGCCGGTGAGCGTCCGGCGGGTGCTGATCTACCTGGGCACCATCGCCGGCTGCTACTTCGTGGTCGGGCTGCTGTTGTACTTCGGCGGCAGCGGTCTGGCCGAGTTGCTGGGCGGTGCGCTGGACAACCGGCCGGTGCTCTGGGGGCAGTTGGTGCTCGGGGTGGGTCTGCTCGTGCTCAGCTTCCGGTACGACGGCAAGCGGGGTGCCGGTACGGGTCGGGTGCTGCGCTGGCGGGACCGGGTGACCGCCGGTGACTCTTCGTCGCGTTGGCTGGTGGGGTTGGCGCTGTTCGCCGCGCTGGCCGAGGTGGCGACGATGCTGCCGTACCTCGGCGCGCTGGGTCTACTCGCCACCTCCGGCCTGGCGGTGCCCACCAGCATGGCGCTGCTCGTCGGCTACTGCCTGGTCATGGTGGTGCCGGCGATGCTGCTGCTGGGCGCCCGGGTGGCCTGGCCGAGGCTTGTCGAGCCGGTGCTCGCCCGGCTCAACGCGTGGATCATCCGCTCCTCGGGCAGCATGCTCGGCTGGGTGCTGGGCATCGCGGGTTTCCTGATCGCTCGGGACGCCGCAGCCCGGCTGGAGCTGTTCGAGATGCTGGCCAACCGCTGACGGTGGGGCTGGAGCCCGGTCAGTCGGTGACCCGGTGCCCGCCGGTGTAGACGTTCATCGTCCGCCCCCGCAGGAACCCGACCAGGGTCATTCCCGCCTCGGCGGCCACGTCGACCGCGAGGGTGCTCGGTGCCGACACCGCGGCGAGCAGCGGCACCCCCGCCATCCACGCCTTCTGGGTCAGCTCGAAACTGGCCCGACCCGACACGAGCAGCACCTGCCCGGTCAGCGGCAGCCGCCGTTCGCGTACCGCCCAGCCCACCACCTTGTCGACCGCGTTGTGCCGACCCACGTCCTCGCGCAGCACCACCAGCTCGCCGGCCGCGGAGAACAGGCCCGCCGCGTGCAGACCGCCGGTGCGGTCGAAGCCCCGCTGCCCGGCCCGCAGCCGCTGGGGCAGCTCGGCCAACAGCTCCGCCGGCACATTGAGCGGGTCGTCGCTGACCTGGAAAAGCGACCGGGTACGGACCGCGTCGATGCTCGCCTTGCCGCACACCCCGCAGGCGCTCGTGGTGGCGAAGTGCCGGGTCGGGTCGGTCACCGGATCCGGAACCCCGGGCGCCAGGGTCACGTCGACCACGTTGTAGGTGTTCGGGGCGTCGGTGCCGGCACACAGCTGTGCGGTGGACACGTCGTCCGCGGAGCGGATCAGACCCTCGTTGAACAGGAAACCGATGGCCAGGTCGAGATCGGCACCGGGGGTACGCATGGTGACGGTCAGCGGCGGACGTCGTCCCGGTCCGGCGGAACCGACCCGGATCTCCAACGGCTCCTCGGCGGCGAGCGTGTCCGGCCGCCGCATCCGGCGTCGGCCGGTCTCAACCGCGCCCAGATCCACCCGCACCACCGCACGCCGATCCGAAGCCCGTCCCACGCCACCCATCCTGCCTCGGATCGCCGGACGCCATGCGCCCGCCCCGAAGGCCACACGCTGACGCATTCGTGGCATCGGAGCACGCGATCCGTCCGTGCGTTCAGCTCGCCAGGAGCCGGCCACCTGTGCCTGCCCGCCACCTGTGCCTGCCAGTCGCGAAGGCTTTCGGCGTGGCGCGGGCGGTTAACGTGGCGGCATGACGGCGTACGCGGCGTTGGTGCTCGCCGGAGGTGCGGGGCGTCGGATGGGCGGGCGGGACAAGGCGGTGTTACCGGTCGGCGGGGTGCCGATGCGGGAGCGGGTGCTGACCGCCGTGGCCGATGCGTCGCCCCGGATCCTGGTCGGCCCCGGACCGGCGATCACCGGCGTTCGGCTGACCCGGGAGACACCACCGGGCGGTGGGCCGGTGGCCGCCGTCGCGGCCGGGCTGGCCCTGCTCGACCCGGAGGTACCCGTCGTCGCCCTGCTCGCCGCCGACCTGCCCCTGCTGACCCGGGACGCCGTCGGCGACCTGCTGGACCATCTCCCGGGCTCGGCGGCCCTCGACGGGGCCTGCTACGTGGACCGGTCGGGGCGACGGCAGACGCTGTGCGGGGTGTGGCGGTCACCGGCCCTGCGGGCGGCCGTCGACCAACTCACCGTTCGACGCGGCGGTGAGGTGGCCGGTGCGCCGCTGCGGGAGCTGCTCGCCGGCCTCACCGTGCGCGAGGTGACGTGGCACGGTGCCGGCCCGGAGCCCTGGTTCGACTGCGACACTGAGCGTGACCTACGCCGGGCGGAGGAGTGGACGCGATGACGGTGCTGGACGACTGGGTCACGGCCGCCTGTGCGGAGCTGGGTCTCGACCCGGCGGAGGTGCCGGTGCCGACCGTGCTGGATCTGGCCCGCGATGTGGCTCACCAGGTGCTGCGGCCCGGTGCGCCGGTCTCCGCGTACCTGCTCGGTCTGGCCGTCGGGCGCGGCGCTGATCCGGCCGTGGCCGTGGCCCGGCTCGCCGGGTTGGCCGCCACCTGGCCGGTGGAGCTGGGCGGCGATCCGCATCCGCGGGCCGACCCGGCCGGCCCCGACCACGGTTGACGACCGCGTTGTCCGATCACGGTCCGGGCTGATCCGTCCCGGCAGCCTGCTGGGTAGGGTGACCGGAACGGACGGAGGCGATCATGACGGCTGACCACCCCTCGGCACCGCCCGGCACGCCGGCGCACCACGAGTCGATCCTGCTCGACGAGCCGAGCACGGCCGACCTGCGGGCGAAGGTGACCGAGGCGTGGCGGGACTTCGCCCGGGCGCTGGCGGAGCGGCTGTCCACGCTGCCGCCGGGCGCGGAGGCGGCCCTGACCCTCGACCCGACCGCCTCCGGCACCGACGACGCGGTCTACTCCGTCTACGTCGAGGTGCGCGGCGACGGGAGGTTCGCCGCCCGGGCGGTGGGCAACGCGGCCCTGCCGCAGGGGTACCGGCTGGACCGGGCGGCCGTCGCCGACATGGTCGCGCTGGGCTGGTCACCGCCGGGCGTGGTGGACGGCTCGGGGGACCACTTCGGGTTGGACGCCCCGGCGGACGGAGCCACCCGGCTGGCCGCGCTGCTCTCCCGTACCCTGCGCGACATCTACGGTGCCCCGCACCCGGCCTTTCTGGTGTACGCATTCGCCGACGGCGAGGGCGAGCCGATTCCCGGCAAGGCGTTGGGGACGGCCCGCAGTGAGGTGAACCTGGCGCGGGAGATCGGCACCGAGCTGGAGAAGGCGCTGGCGGCGACCGACGAGGCCGATGCCGACATCGAGGTGCTGGATCTGGCCGAGCGGGTACGCACGGTCGTCTCGACCATGCTCAAGTCGGACTCCGACCGGCTCCAGGTCGACTCGGACGGCGACATCAACATCCGGGCCGGCTCGGCGATGGTCTTCGTCCGGGTGCGGGACAATCCGCCACTCGTCGACGTCTTCTCGCCGGTGCTGACCGAGGTCGAGCCGACCGAGCGGCTGTACGTGAAGCTCTCCGAGCTGACCAACCGGATGCCGATCGGACGCCTCTACTGTGCCGACGACACGGTGTGGGCGTCGATCCCGGTCTTCGGCCGCAACTTCCAGCCGACCCACCTGATGCTCGCGGTGCAGGTGATGACCGGGCTCGCGGACGAGCTGGACGACCGCCTGCACGGCGAGTTCGGCGGTAAGCGGTTCTTCGGCGAGGGCGACAAGCCGGGCCGCGGCGAGCACCGCACCGGCATGTACCTCTGAGGGCGGTCAGCGCACGTCGAGCAGGGTCTTGCCGACCGTCGACCGGGCCTCGATGGCCGCGTGCGCCTCGGCCGCCCGAGCCAACGGGAAACGCTGGCCGATCACCGGGCGCAGCCGCCCGGCCGCACCCTCCGCCAGCGCCCGCTCGGTGTACGCCCGCAGCTGGGCGGGGGTCGGCGTCGGCCGGACCAGCGTCACGCCCCGCTCGGCGGCGGCCCGCTCGTCGATGCCCGCCCACTCACCGCTGGCCAGCCCGAAGCTGAGCATCCGCCCGTCCCGGTCGAGCAGGTCGAACGCGTCCCGCCCGACCGTGCCCCCCACCCCGTCGAAGACCACGTCGACGGCACCGGTCGCCGACCGTACCCGCCCGACCCAGTCCGGCTGCCGGTAGTCGACGGCGATCTCGGTGCCCAGCGGAGGCAGCAGGGCGACCTTGCGGGTACCGCCGGCGAGGCCGACCACCCGTGCTCCGGCGGCTGCGGCGAGCTGGACGAGCAGGCTGCCCACCCCACCGGCGGCGGCCTCGATCAGCACCCGGTCTCCCGACCGGACATCGGCCGCCTCGGCGAGCATCAAGGCCGTACGCCCGTCGGCGAGCAGGGCGACCGCCTGGTCGAGCGGCAGCCCGTCCGGCACCACCACCGGCAGCGCCGCGTCCACCACGACCCGCTCGGCGTACGCGCCGGTGCCGCCGGTGCCGCTGACCACCTGTCGGCCGACCAGGTTCGGATCGACGCCCGGTCCGACGTCGCCGATCAGACCGCCGACGCCGTTGCCCGGGATCACCGGCAGCGTCGCGCCCGACGGGCCGAAGCCCGTCGCCCGGAACTGGGTCTCCACGAAGGTGATGTTGGTGTGTACGACGTCGATCAGCACCTGTCCCGGTCCGGGCACGGGATCGGGTGCGGTACCCGGCACCAGCTTCTCCGGACCGCCGAACTCGTGGATCCACACCGCCCGCATGACTCCCCCTTCACCGCCGCTTCCGCCGAGTCGACCAGTTGAAGCGTGGTTGAGGTCAAGGCGGGTGGGGCCCGGAAACCCCGAGAAACCGGGCCCCACCCGCGGGGAGGAAGGTTCAGGTTGCGGCGATCCAGGCCAGGCTCCGGGCCGACGCCGGGTCGGTGGCGCGCAGGCCCGCCTCGGAGACCGTCCAGAGCACGTCGCCGACCACGAGGGACCGTCGTACCGGCGGGTGCCACTGCCGCCGGCTGCTGTCGCCGCCGACCGGGTGGGTCACCTCGCCGATCTCGCCGATGGTGTCGCCGCTGACCCGCAGCAGCCGGACACCGGCGTCGACCGGCAGCGCCACCAGGCCGGTGTCCGGGCGGTACAGGAAGGCGTGCGGGTCGTGCTCGGCGTAGGACCACCCGCTGGGCAGGTGCCACTGGTCCAACCGGTCCGGCCGGGTGGGATCACCGACGTCGAAGAGCGAGACCTGCACTCCCTTGGTCCTGCCCCGGGCGTCGGCCTCCTGACCGACGCCCAGCAGGCGCCCCTCGGGCAGCGGATGCAGGTACGCGGAGTAGCCGGTGATCTTCAGCTCGCCGGTGACCACGGGTGCGGCCGGGTCGGCGAGGTCGAGCGCGTAGAGCGGATCGGTCTGCCGGAACGTCACGACGTACGCGACCGGGCCGAGGTAGCGCACCGAGTAGATCCGCTCACCCCGCCCGAGGCCGCCGACCGCGCCGACCGGCACCAGCGCCCCGTCGTCGTGGCGTAGCACCCGAACCGCCGACTCGGATTCGCTGCCGTCGTCCCGGAATTCGCCGGTGGTGGTGGCCACCCGAAGGTGTCCCGCCCACTCGGAGAGCGCGTACTGGTTGATCAGTCGGCCGGGGACCGAACCGGCGGCCAGGAAGCGGGGACGCCCCGGCGCGGCGGTGTCGAACTGGTAGATGTCGGTGACCGGCTCGGCCGACGACGGCCGCCAGCGCGGCTTACCGGTGATCGGCTCCGGACGCGGACCCGCCAGGTAGAGGCTGGTCGCCGTGCCGTAGACGGTGTCGGCGTCGGCGGCCACCGAGACCGGATCACCGTCGCCCAGCCGGTCGCGGGTGAGATCGAAGCTGAGCACGGTGAGGGTGGACCAGCCGGTCATCCGCTCGGGTCGACTGAGCCGGTCGCAGCCGACCCGACCGGTGTGCCGCTCCGGTCCGGCGGTCCACTCGTACTCCGGCAGCCACGCCTCGACACCGGCCCGGGCGATCACCTGGCGGTTGCGTTCGGTGCGGACCTGGTCGGTGCCCTCGGCCGCCAGCGGGAATTCCAACTGGGCGTACGAACGGACCGCGACCCGGGCGGTGTCGCCGGTGAGCCGGGCGTCGACCGTGCTGCCCTGGATGCGGTACGTGCCGAGCACCACGGGACGACCGGACAGGCCGATCAGCAGCAGGCGGGCGCCGCCGGGACGCCTGATCGAGCGCAGCGCGTCGGCCGGACGCGGCGGATCCTCGCCGAGCACCAGCGCGCGGTCGCCGAGCAGCAACAGCCGGTGGTCCTGCCAGCGCAGTTCCTCCCGACCGCCGGCCAGGTCGAGTCGCCCGGTGACGCGGCGGTTCACCGGATCGACCACCCGCAGCACCCCGCCGGTGACGGTGACGATCCGTCGGCCGTCGGTCTTCACCAGGTCGGGTTCGTCGGCGCCGGCCTCGTGGTTGTTCGTCGTCGAATAGTCTGCCCCGGCGGCGTCTGCCGGGGCTCCGGCGAAGGTGCGGGCCGCCGACTCCGCGCCACCGATCGCCGCCGTCCGGTCGCCGAACAGCGCCACGTCACCGGCGAAGCCGTACGGGCCGACCGAGGCGGTGGCCGCCGCCCGCAGCTCCGTGAGGGCGTCGGCGCAGGAGTCGAAGGAGACCAGGCCGACCGGCACCATCGGTGCTCCGGTGGTGTCCGGTCCGGTCGGCGGAGGTTGCGTCACGGTCATGCTGCCGGCGAGCAGAGCGAGCGCGACAAGCGAACCGCCCGCCGTGGCGACCTTGGTTCCCCGTTTCATGGCCGATTCGACGCGGTGGCTCCGCGTTCGGTTCCAGCCCGAATGGGCTGTTGCGGCTTCAGCCGGTGGAGGGGCCCACGCCGGGAGACTCGACCAGCCGGGAGAGCACGATGGTGCTGCGGCTGGAGGTCACGAACGTCTCGGCCCGCAGCCGCTCCAGCGCCTCCTCAAGGTGGGCGATGTCGGCGGCCCGCAGGTGCACCAGGGCGTCGGCCTCCCCGGAGACGGTGTACGCACCGACCACCTCGGGATGACGGCGCACGGCGGCGCCGATCTGCGCCGGGGTGGTCCGTCCGGCACAGAACAGCTCCACGAAGGCCTCGGTGGTCCAGCCGACCGAGGCCGGATCCACGATGGCCGTGAATCCCCGGATCACGCCGGCGGACCGCAGTCGATCGACCCGCCGTTTCACCGCCGGAGCCGAGAGCGACACCCGGGTGCCGATGTCGGCGTACGAGGCGCGGGCGTCCGCGACGAGCAACGCAATGATTCGCTGGTCAACGGCGTCGATCTGCAATGTTCCGCCTCTGGGAAGCAATGTTTGCGGCTGTTACCAAAGTTCTACCCTACCTACTCTTGGTGACCGTGAACCAGCAGCGCGTGCCGCGAAAGCGGACATATCTCATGTGCTCCCCCGAGCACTTCGCGGTCGAGTACGCGATCAACCCGTGGATGGACGTGACCGCCACGGTCGACGTGGAGCTGGCGGTCAAGCAGTGGGACCGCCTGCGGGAGACCCTGGTCGACCTCGGCCACGAGGTGCATCTGCTGGTACCGGAGCCAGGTCTGCCCGACATGGTCTACGCGGCCAACGGTGCGTTCATGGTCGACGGCACGGTCTACGGGGCTCGGTTCAAGCACCAGCAGCGGGCCGCCGAGGCGGCCACGCACCGGGCCTTCCACGAGTCGCAGGGCTGGCGGTTCATCGCGCCGAACGAGACGAACGAGGGCGAGGGCGACTTCGCGTACCTGCCGGAGGCGCACGGCGGGCTGATTTTGGCCGGGCACGGCTTCCGTACCGAGTTGCCGGCGCACGCCGAGGCACAGGAGGCGCTCGGTCGGCCGGTGATCTCACTGCGGTTGGTCGACCCGCGCTTCTACCACCTGGACGTGGCGCTCGCCTCGATCGACGACGGGAACGTCGTCTACTACCCCGGTGCCTTCTCCGCCGCCAGTCAGCGGGTGCTCGCCCAGCTCTTCCCGGACGCGGTGCTGGCGGACGACGAGGATGCCCTCGCCTTCGGGCTGAACCTGGTCAGCGACGGCGCCAACGTGGTGCTCAACAGCGAGGCCACCCGGCTCGCCGGTCGGCTCAAGGTGGCCGGCTACACCCCGGTGCCGGTGGAGCTGGCCGAGCTGAAGAAGGGCGGTGGCAGCGTGAAGTGCTGCGTCGCCGAGCTCCGGTACTGAGCCCAGGCAGAGCGACGAGGCCGTCCCCGGACCGGGGACGGCCTCGTTTCCGTCGCACAGTCAGCCGAGCGTGGCCAACTCGTTGACCAGCACGTTCGACACCACCTGGCCGTCGCGCTGCACCTCGCGCAGGTACCACTTCTGCTGCGGCGTACGCGGCTGGTTGAACTGCCAGGCACCGCGTGGACTGTCGATCTGCCCGATCCGGCCCAGCGCGAGGTTCACCTGCTGCGGGGTGGGCGCCTCGCCGGCGAGACGGATCGCCTGGTCGAGCACCTTGGCCGCGTCGTACGAGGCCATCGCGTACGTGGTCGGCGAGGTGTTGTGCTTCTTGCGGTAGGCCGAGGCGAACCGGCGGTTGGCGGCGTTGTTGAGGTCGGCGGAGTAGTTCAATGCGGTGCGGATGCCGAGTGCGTCGCTCGTCGGGCGGATGTCCTCCAGCACCGAGCCTTCGGTGAGGAAACCGGGGGCGTAGATCCGGCCCCGGAACCCGGCGTCGCGCAGCTGCATGATGAACTCCACTGCCGCCGTGCCGGAGTAGAAGCAGAAGACGACCGACGGGTTGCCGGCCAGCGCGCGGTTGATGTCCGAGACGTAGGTGGTCCTGCTGGGACTGCTGTCGCCGGAGGTCCAGACCACCGGGGAGGCGATCCGCGGGTCGGATTCGCCGAACTCCTCGCGGAACCCACGGAGCACGTCCTCGACGCCGAGAACCCCTTCCGGCAGGATCGTGGCGACCCGGTCGGAGGCGGCGAGTTCGTCCTTCAGGTAGCGACCGAGCGCCCGGCCCGCCTCGTCCAGCACGTACGAGGTACGCCAGATGTACACGACGCTCTGCAGGCTCGGCGGGGAGGCGTTGGAACCGATCAACGGAACTCGGGCCTGTTCCACGATGTCCCGGATCCCGAACATCACCGCCGAGCTGGCGACCCCGGTCAGGGCGAGGACGCCCTGCTTGAGCAGTCCCTCGACGGCGGCCTGTCCGGACTTGACGTCGTCGCCCTCGTCGGCCGTGATCAGGTCGACCGGGTGGCCGCCGAGCTGCCTGTCGTTCAGGTCCAGGTACAGCTCGAAGCCGTTGCCGAGTTCGTCGCCGACGGCCTTGCCCGCACCGGACTGTGGCGCGATGAGCCCGATCTTGATCGGGCTCGCTGAGCTGGTGGCCTCGGGCTCGGCGTCGGAGCCGCACCCGGCGACGAGTCCGCTCGTACCGATCGCGGCCAGCAGCTGGAGTGCCCGCCTGCGGTTCATCTGCGACACCGGGTTCCCTTCGAATGTGTTGCCGGGCGCATCCGCCCCTTCGGCGTTCTACCTGCTCGGCGACGCTGCGTCAATGGCTAGTGATCTTCGTGCAGAGACCGCAACGCGGCGGTAACTTCCGGCCATGCGGACGAGCCGGGGGCGATAAGACCGAAATGCTCGCAATCTGGCAGCTCAATCAGGCGGATATCGGTGCCCGCGGCGCGGGCGGAAGCCACGTAATTTCGAGATAGGTCGATGGGTACCTGCTGATCCAGCGTGCCGTGCATCACTACCGTGCGTGGCCGCAGGGGAACCAGGGACCGTGGATCCGTGGTCGCGTACCGCTCCGGCACGTCGGCCGGGCCGCCGCCGAGCAGCGCGGCCACCGCACCGGCGTCCAGGTCCAGCCGGTACGCCTCGGCCAGGTCGGCGACCGGGGCGAGGGCCAGCACCCCGCCGACGGCACCGGGTGCGTGGGCCGCCGCGTACAACGCGAGGTGCCCGCCGGCCGAGTGACCGAGCAGCAGCGGGGCCGTCGAGGCGATCCGGTCCGACAGTGCGGACTCGGCCAGCCGGGGCAGCGCGGAGACTCCGGCCAGCACGTCGGTGAGGGTGCCGGGCCAGCCACCACCGGGCTGCCCGGTCCGCCGGTACTCCAACTGGGCCACCGGGTAGCCGCTCGCGGCCAGTGCGCTCGCCAGCGGCCCGGTGTGCCGCCGGTCGTACTCCGCACGCCAGAAACCGCCGTGCACCACCACCACCAGCGGCCGGGGTGGCCCGGAGCCGGCCGGGCGGCGCAGGTCGGCGATCTGGTCCGGATGGTCGCCGTAGGCGACGGTGACGTCCGGTTCGGGCGCGGGGCGAGTCAGCACCGCCCGGGGATCGGAGGGCATCGGGCGACGGTAGCGCGGTTCACGACCAGCCGGGGGATGGGTGCCCGACCGGGGCCGCAGCAGCGGGCCGGCGGGCAGTGCGGGCGGCGACTGGGTAAAGATGGAGGGCATGACCGAAGCGCGCTCCGCTGGACAGAACGACGAGCCCGACCGGGACGGTGCCGGGCGGTCCGGAACCGTGGTGGTGGTCGGGCCGGACGGCCGGCCCGTCGGCACCGTGCAGACCGAGGACGGACCCGGCGAGGATCCGTCGCGCCTGGTCGAACAGCCGGCCAAGGTGATGCGGATCGGCAGCATGATCAAGCAGCTGTTGGAGGAGGTCAAGGCCGCTCCCCTGGACGACGCCAGCCGGCACCGGATGCGGGAGATCCACCAACGGTCGATCGTCGAGCTGAAGGAGGGACTCGCCCCCGAGCTGCGCGAGGAACTGGAACGGATCTCGCTGCCGTTCTCCGAGGACCAGGCACCGAGTGAGGGCGAGCTGCGCATCGCCCACGCCCAGCTGGTCGGCTGGCTGGAAGGACTGTTCCACGGCATCCAGGCAGCGCTGGTCGCGCAGCAGATGGCGGCCCGGGTGCAACTGGAGCAGATGCGCTCCGGCCGGCAGGCGCTGCCCAGCGGACCGGCCGGGGCGATGCTGCCCGGGATGCCCGGCATGGGTCAGCCGAGTGGTGAAGGACACAGCACCGGCCAGTACCTCTGACCACCGTCCCGGTGCGGTCGCGCTCGCCGCGCGTCGCACCGGGACGACTCACCGCACTCCGAAGACCTTCTCCAGGTACGCGGCCACCCCGTCGGACGAGTTCGCCGGAGCGACCTCGTCGGCGATCGCCAGCACGTCCGGGTGCGCGTTGCCCACCGCGACGGCGCGTCCCGCCCAGGTGAGCATCGGCAGGTCGTTGGGCATGTCGCCGAAGGCCAGCACGTCCGGCGCCGCGACGCCGATGCGGTGGCAGTACCAGGCCAGGCCGGCGGCCTTCGTGACCCCCGCCGCCGAGATCTCCACCAGCCCGGAGTGCGAGGAGTGGGTGGCCTCCGCGAGCCCGGCGAGGGCGGCGGCGACCAGTCGGGTGAAGCGGTCCGGGTCCTGCTCACCGGCCCGCGCGAGCAGTTTGACCGCCGGCACCGACAACAGCTCCTCAGCGGTCTGCACGGCCCGGATCGCCTCGTCGTCGGCGTCCCACCGCAACGGGTAGTGCGCCTCGTGACGCATCTCCCGACCGTCGACGATCTCCACGGCCAGGCTCACCCCGGGTACCTCGGCCCGCAGGCGGCGGACCACCTCGGCGAGCAGTTCCGGGGCCAGCGGGTCGGCCCGCAGCACCTCGTCGGTGGTCGGGTCGTAGACCACCGCGCCGTTGGCGCAGACCGCCGGCAACGGCGCGGCCAGCTGGTCGTACACCAGCCGGAGCCAGCGGATCGGTCGGCCGGTGACCAGCACGACCGGCGTGCCCTGGTCGGAGATCCGGGCCAGCACCGCGGCGGTGCGGGCGCTGAGGGTGCGGTCGTCGCGCAGGAGTGTCCCGTCGATGTCGGTGGCGACCAGGTGTGGCGTGGAATCCATCACCGGGACAGTAGCCGGTCGAGATAGATCGCCACCCCGTCGTCGTCGTTGCGTAGGGTGATCTCGTCGGCGACCGCGCGCAGGCTCGGATGGGCGTTGGCCACGGCCACCCGCCCCCAGCCGGCCCACTCGAACATCGGCAGGTCGTTCGGCATGTCACCGAAGACCAGCACGTCCGCCGGGTCCACGCCGAGGGTCTGCGCGATGACACTGAGCCCGGAAGCCTTGTCCACCCCGGGTGGGCAGATCTCGATGAAGCCCAGGCCCGCCTGGGTGAGGGTGGCGAGGTGCGGCGGGACGATCTCGCGGGCGGTGGCCAGCAGCTCGTCCACATGGTGGTCGGCGGTACGCGCGAACGCCTTGATCACGTCACCGGCGAGGCACTCGGCGCGGCTGCGCACCTCGAACGCGTCCTGATAGGGCCAGGCGGGGTGGTAGTCACCCCAGAGCGGGGCGTCGTGCTCGTCCGACGCCTCGACCATGACCGTCAGCGGGCCGACCGCGGCCTCCAGTTCGGCCAGCAGGACGGCCAGCACCTCGCTGGAGAGGCGTTCGTCACGGAGCACCACCGGTCCGTCCGGGTCGCTCTGGTCGACCACCCGGCCACCGCCCGCCAGCACGAGGAAATCGGCGGCGCGGATGTCGTTGCGGGTCAGTTCGGTGAGCCGGGGGCCGCGACCGGTGGCGCCGACCACCGGGATACCGGCGGCGCGTACCCGGTCGAGGACCTCGTGAGTGAAGGCCGACACGGTGTCGTCGCTGCGGACGAGCGTCCCGTCGAGGTCGGTGGCGATCAGCTTGGGCAGGCCCGGGCGGGTCATCGTTCCTCCTTCGCCCGCCGCCGTCGCGACCAGCCGTTCACCTCGTCGATTGGCGACCCGGCGTGACGGCGGGCAGCAACCGTACCTCGTGGAACCGGTCGCAACCATGGCTTCCAGGCGAATCGGGTGCCAACGGGCGACGCACCGGAGATGACCTCTCGACCAGGGGCGGAGGGTCAGTCGGGCGGTGCCTCCCGGGCGAAGGGCACCGTCGGTGTGACGGTGATGTCCGCAGGCGGGCGGTCCCCTTCCGGCGCCACGTCCGCCGGTGTCCGGCGACGGCGACGGCGCGGCCCGTCCACCTCTGGCCGGGCTTCGGCCGCTCCGGGCGAGGCCCGCAGGAGCGCGGCGGCGAACAGCCCGACGGCGACGAAGGCGACGATCAGGCCGCGGCCGTACTCGACGTCCACGGTCATTTCCGGGTTCAGGTACATCCCCCGTCCCAGCGTGTCGTCGAGCGCCGTCGCGGTCGTCGCCAGCAGCGCGAGCACACCCGCGGCGAGGGCGAGTCCGGCCACCCGGGCATTCGCCCGAACGGACTCCGTGCCGCGCAGCGCGAGCGCCACCGTGGCACCGAGCGCTAGCAGCCCGACCAGGTACGCCGAGCCCAGCCCGACGTCGGAGACGCCGCTTGTCACCTGGAGCGGGGTCGCCGGGTCCGGTCCGCCGTTGGGGATGGTGAGCGTCGACCATTCGCCCAGCAGCGACGCCAGGGCTGCCGCCGCACCGAGCCCGGCCAGCAGCACCGGCACCCGGTGGTCCCCGCCGAGGCCACCGAGAGCCCGCCGGAACCGGCCGGTCGCCGGCGACTCGTCCTCCGCACCCCACTCGATGACGCTGGCACTGTCGGAACGGTCGTCCTGACGGGGGATGGGGAGGTCGTGGGTCATCACTCACCCTCTCCTGGTGGCCGGGGCGCCGCGCGTCCGCCGCGCTGCGGGGTCCGGGTCGCATCATGACACAGCCGGGACGCGACGCCGAGGAACGACCACGTGGCCACCGGCGGTCGGTCGCCTGCCGGCCGCCGGTGGACTAGCGTCAGGTGCATGCCTATTCGTACCGCTTCCGCACGCTGGCAGGGCAACCTCACCGAGGGCTCCGGCACCATCCGCACCGGCAAGGGCGGCTTGGAGGGGAACTACTCCTTCAAGTCCCGCTTCGAGGAGGGTGAGGGCACCAACCCCGAGGAACTGATCGGTGCCGCCCACGCCGGCTGCTTCTCGATGGCCTTCTCCAAGGCGCTGGCCGACGCCGGCACGACGCCCACCTCCGTGGAGACCACCGCGAAGGTTCACCTCGACAAGACCGACGCCGGCATGACCGTGACCCGGATCGAGCTGGACACCGTCGGCGAGGTGCCCGGCATCGACGAGGGGCAGTTCGCCAAGCTGGCCGAGACCGCCAAGCAGAACTGCCCGATCTCCCGCCTGCTCTCGCCCGGCGCCGAGATCACCCTCACCGCCCGCCTCACCTCCTGACCAACCCCCTCTCCCTTCCGCGTCGATCTTGCGCTTCCGGTCTCCGTTACGCGGCTTCTGTGCCGGTTCGCGGCGACCGGAAGTGCAAGATCGCGGGCGGGGTGGGGAAGAATGGGGGCGTGGCGGTGGAGATGGGGCGGGAGCGGTTCGAGGAGCTCGTGGGGGAGGCGCTCGACGAGGTTCCGGAGGAACTGCTGGCGCTGATGAACAACGTGGTGATCCTGGTCGAGGACGACCCGCCGCCCGGCGAGGATCTGCTCGGCCTGTACGAGGGACACGCGTTGACCGAACGCGGCTGGGACTACGCGGGCGTACTGCCGGACCGGATCCTCATCTACCGCAATCCGATCCTGCGCATCTGTGCCAGCGACGAGGACGTGGTCGACGAGGTGGCCGTCACGGTGGTGCACGAGATCGCTCACCACTTCGGCATCGACGACGCGCGCCTGCACGAGCTGGGCTGGGGCTGAGGGGCCGCCGCCCGGGGTTGCGGGCCGGCCCTACCGTCTCGGCCAGGTACGGCGAGTACGGGAGGAAACATGCGCAGCGAGCTGTTCTCGGCGGCGAATCTGGAGCAGGAGTCGACGCAACCCGGCATGCGGTTGCAGAACTCCAAGATGTTGAAGATCGAACTCGACGGTGAGGCGATGGCCCGGGTCGGCTCGATGGTGGCCTACCAGGGGCAGGTGCAGTTTCAGGCGCTCGGCTCCGGTGGACTGGGCAACTTCATCAAGCAGAAGCTCACCGGTGAGGGCGTACCGCTGATGAAACTCACCGGACGCGGGGACGTCTTCCTCGCCGACTTCGCCAAGGACGTGCACGTCATCGACCTGGAGCCGGGCGACGCCCTGTCCATCAACGGCTCGAGCGTGCTCGCCTTCGACGCCACCCTCCGTTATGACATCAAGATGGTCGGCGGGGCCGGCATGGCCTCGTCCGGCCTGTTCAACTGCGTCTTCACCGGGCACGGCAGGATCGCCGTCACCACCCGGGGGACGCCGGTCGTACTCAACGTCGACGCGCCCACCTACGTCGACCCGCAGGCCGCCGTCTGCTGGTCGGCGAGCCTGCAGACCGGTTACCACCGGGCCGACCAGCTCGGGCTCGGCACGCTGCTCGGCCGCACCACCGGTGAGGCGTACACGATGAGCTTCGCCGGTCACGGCTTCGTCGTCGTCCAGCCCTCCGAGGAGCCACCGATCATGGGTAGCGGCCAGCAGGACCAGGGCGGAGTGCTCGGCGGCCTGTTCCGGTAGCCGGTCCTGGCGGCGCTCACGCCGGCCGGCAAAGCCAGGGCCCGGTTGCGCCGGCAGGCGGCGCGCGCGGAGCCGCTCAGGTCAGCTCGCCCGCGCGTAGCCGGGCGAGCCAGGCCGCGGCGTCGGTGTAGTCCGCATCGGAAAGGCCTGCCGGTGCGGCCACCGGCCGTTCCCTGGTCGACGCGTCCCAGCGGTGTCGGGGATACGAGCCGAGGAAGCGTACGTCGGCGCAGATCCGGCGCAGCCCCTGCAACGCCTCGCCCATCCGCACGTCGGCGACGTGACCGGTGCAGTCGAGGAAGAAGACGTACCGGCCGAGCGCCTCGCCCGTGGGCCGGGACTCGATCCGGGTCAGGTTGACCCCGCGGACCGCCAGCTCCATCAGCACGGACAGCAGCGCGCCCACCCGGTCGTGCGCGATGTAGACGGCGAGCGACGTCACGTCGTCGCCGGTGGGCGGCGGAGGTGGCCCGGGCCGCGACAACAGCGCGAAGCGGGTCACCGCGTCCGGATGGTCAGCGATCTTGTCAGCCAGGACGGCGAGCCGGTGTCGGGTCGCGCCGATGGGGGCGCAGATGGCCGCGTCGAACTCACCGTTGGCCGCGCCGGCCGCCGCCGCACCGTTGGACAGCACATCCACCACGACCGCGTCCGGCAGGTGCGTACGCAGCCAACCTCGGCACTGGGTGGACGCCTGGGGGTGGGCGGCGACGCTACGCACCGACGGCAGCAGGGTTCCCGCGCGTGCCCCGAGTACGAACTCCACCGGCAGGATCACTTCTCGGGTGATGACCAGCGGCTCGCCCTCGGCCAACTCGTCGAGGGTGACCCCGACCGCGCCGCCGATCGAATTCTCCAGGGGCACCAGAGCCGCGTCGGCCTCGGCGGCGCGGACCGCCTCCAGCGCCTCACCGACGCTGCGGGCCGACGTGCGGCTGCCCCGCTCTGCGGCCGGCAACGTACGCAGTGCCTGCTCGGCGAAGGTGCCCTCGGGACCGAGGTAGACGAAACGGGTCGGCGGCGTTCCCGGCATGTGCTCAGCCTACGCACCCGGAGTCGGCGACGAGCCCGACGGCGTGGGTGACGGGGTCGACGGCGTCGGGACCGGCACCGGAACACCGCCGTCACTGCCACAGGTCAACGCCTGGATACCGGGCGGACTGGCGACCCGCACCTCGGCCGTGCACACGTCGGTGCCGGCGGTCACCAGGCGCAGCGTTCCGGCCCGGTCCCGGGTGACCACCTGGAGCGGCTCGTAGCCGGCCACGTCGAGCGTGGTCAGGTGCCAGTCGGCGGCACACAACGGACCCTTGCTGACGCTGACCCGGGCGCTGCCGGGCAGCAGCCCACGCCGACCCCGCACCAACTCGATGATCCGTTTCGCGGACGGTTCCCCGGTGCAGGCCACCGCGACCAACCCGGGGTCGGCCGACGGCATGGTCGGAACGGCGCCGGGAAGTGCGCCGAACGACGGGGTGGCGGGGCTGGTCGGGCTGCTCGGTGTCCGGGTGGGCGCCAGGGTCGGCAGGCCGCCGCTGTCGCGGACCTCCGGGGGCGCGCCGCATCCGACGGTCAGCAGTGCGGCCAGCATGGTGACACCGACCAGTCGGCGGCGCCGCCGGCCGAGGCGGAGGGCCACGTGGGCACCGGTACGGAAGCCGGTGGTCGTCCGGCCGGGGACGGCGTGGAACGGCGAGGAGGGCGGCACGGGGGTGGTCCTCATGACGGGAGACACGGACTGGCGGGGGCCGAGCCCATGGTAGGAGGAAGTCAGACCTCGGAGAAGAAGGTGAGGGAGCCAGCCACCGCGCCGTCGGCGACCACGGGGGTGGAGATCGCGTCCACCGTCGCGTCCGGTGCGTCCTCCGTCGCCGCCTCGATCCGGAGCAGACCACGAGCCAGCCGGCCGGAGGTGAGCGCCAGCAGCGGCGGAATCTTGTCGATCTCGGGCTCGGCCAACTCGCCCCGGTAGGCGGTGAAGTCGAGCAGCCGCAGCCCGCCGTCGAGCAGCGGCAGACCGATCACGTCCTCCGGTGCGCCCAGTTGGAGCAGCTCACAACCGGCGGCGGAGACGGCCAGCACCCGGGTCTCGGCGTCGATCAGCAGGCAGGGCTCGTGCGCACTGGAGACCGTGGCCGACCAGCGGCTGATGTTGTCGCACTCAGGCTCTGTCGGTGTCCCCCCGGAGGGCGCGAACACTTCCGATAGCGAGAGTTCGACGTGGGCCACCGAGCCTCCTATGCACACCGACGATGCGTCCACGCTAGCCGGTCGCGGCAGCGACCGCCGACCGCGTTGGGCGTACGGTTGCGTCGGTGTTGATCAGTGCCCGGTCGGCGACGGCGCGGGCCGGCGGGAGCTGGGCCGCCCCGGCCGCGTGGCGTCGCCGCTGACGTTACCGGCGGCCGGCCGGCTTGTCAGCGGCCATTCGGCCGTCCTCGTACCACCGGTAGTCGGCCGCCGGTGGGTAGCCACCGTTGCCCCAGGTCCCGGGGTGCTGCGCGACCCGGGAGAGCTTCTCGGCGGTGGCCGGGCTGATCCGGTTACCGCCGGCCACCAGCAGTCGGTCGAGTTCCCGATGGGTCGCCATCAGGCAGTCCTTGGGCAGGCCGTAGACGCTGATCACCCCGGATCCCACGAAGGTGAGCACCGGGGTCACCGGGATCGGATGGCCGACCGCGGCGGTCAGCGCCTTGCTCGCCCGTCGGGCGTCGCGGCGGGCCTCGGCCACGTAAGGCGGGCGCTTGCCGTTGATCTGCACCACGTCACCGGCGACCAGAACGCGGGCGCGGCCGTGGTCGGCGATGGTGACGGCGAAGAGCCCACTCGGGCCGATGGCCAGGAACCCGGCCCGGTTGTCCGCGGGGTCGTCGAGCAGGACGTCGGCCGCGTCGGTGCGGGGCCAGTCGATGACGTGCCAGGCCGGCCCGAGATGGTCGAGCTGACCGAGTGCGCGGGCGCCGGCCGCTTCCAGCCGTCGCGCGCCGCGCTCCGCCCGACGGCGGCGGGCCCACTCCAACGGGGACGGGCGAGGAGTCGCGACCACCCCGGGAGACTCGACCCGGGGGTGCGGTACCGCCACTGGCGGGAGCGCCCTGGCGGACGGTACGGCTCGACGTGCGGGGAAAACAGTCATCGCGACCTCCGGCAAAAGGTCCCTCGAAGTTACGTTCTCACTACCCTACGTTGCCAGTCCCGGTGGTCGGCAAGCCGGAGCGCCGGAATGACTGTGGATGAATGCCATATTCACCCACGGTTGTTTTACCGGATACCGCCAAACCCTGCCCTACGCTGCGGGGGTGAGCCACTACGTGGACAGTGAAGTCGGCCGGCTCGGCACCGTCCTGTTGCACCGGCCGGGGCCGGAACTCGCCCGACTCACCCCGCGCAACAACGATTCGTTGCTCTTCGACGCGATCCCGTGGGTGGGGCGGGCACAGGAGGAGCACGACGCCTTCGCGGGGGCCCTGCGGGAACGCGGCGTCGAGGTGCTCTACCTGACCGACCTGCTCAGCGAGACGCTGGCCGTGCCGGACGCCCGGAACGAGCTGACCGCCGAGGTGCTCGACTCGCCCCGGCTCGGCGACACCCTGCGCGCCCGGGTCGCCGCGCACCTGGCGTACCTCGATCCGGCCGCGCTGGCCGGCGTCCTCGTGGCCGGACTGGCCCACGAGGAGTTGCGGGTCGGCCGGGACCGTCGAGGTGGCCTCGTCTACACCCTGATGGACCGACACGACTTCATCATCGACCCGCTGCCCAACCTGCTGTTCACCCGTGACTCGTCACTGTGGATCGGTGACCGGGTCGGCGTGACGAGCCTGGCGATGCCCGCCCGGCGGCGGGAGACCACGCTCACCGACGCCATCTACCGCCACCACCCCCGGTTCGCCGGCACCGAGTTCGTCTACCGGCCGGGCCTGGAGCCGCTGGAGGGCGGTGACGTACTACTGCTGGCACCCGGGGTGCTGGCCGTCGGTGTCGGCGAGCGGACGACTCCCGCCGGTGCCGAACGCCTCGCGCGGCGGGTCTTCGCGGCCGGACTGGCGCACACCATCCTCGTCGTACCGATCGCCCAGGAACGGGCCACCATGCACCTGGACACGATCTGCACGATGGTCGACACCGACGCGGTGCTGATGTACCCGAACGTGGCCAGCACCCTGTCGGCGTACACCGTCATCGCTGGCGCTGACGGCGAGGACCCGCGGGTGGACGGACCGTCGCCGTTCCTGCGGGCCGCCGCCGACGCGATGGACCTGGATCGGCTCCGGGTGATCGACACCGGGCTCGACCCGGTGACCGCCGAACGGGAACAGTGGGACGACGGCAACAACACCCTGGCACTCGCGCCCCGACTCTGCGTCGGCTACGAGCGCAACGTCGAGACCAACGCCCAGTTGGAGCGGGCCGGCATCGAACTCATCCCGATCGCCGGCTCGGAGCTGGGCTCGGGGCGTGGTGGCCCCCGTTGCATGTCCTGCCCGATGCTGCGGGAGCGCAGCCCGGTCCGGTCCGGATGACCGGCGGGTGGCTCAGCGCAGGGTGAGTTGGCGGCCGAGCAGCCCCTGCCGGGACCGGCGGGCATCGGCGTCGAGCGGGCCGGTCTCGGACAGGGCGTCGGCGTACCGCTTGGCGAAGTCGGCTACCGGCTGCTCCCAGTCACCCGCCGGAATCTCCTCGGGCAGATCCCAGACCGGCACGAGCCGTCCGTGCGCCCGGAACATGCCGGCGAACCGGGTCGCCTCGCCGAGGGTCAGTGAGCCGGCCGCGCCGAGCCGGGCCAGCGCGTCCAGGGCGGCCTCCTCGGCCTCCGGCAGCACCCAGCGGACGTGGGCCTTCTCCGACACCCGGCACCAGTACGCGGCACGCGCGGCGGCCAGTCGCTGCGTCGGATAGATCGCCGCGTTGGCCCGCTCCAGGGAGGCGCGCACGGTCGGATCCTCGGCGGCCTCGGGAGCCAGCCAGAACTCGAAGCCCTCGTGCAGGCTGACCTCCAACGGGCCGTCGACCAGGATGTCCTGCAACCGGGGACCCGGGCCGGGCAGTGGTGGCACCGCGACCTGTGCGCCCGGGGCGGTACGCAGTGCGCAGAGCAGCGACTCGGCCAGATCGCGCGAGACGTCACCGGACTGGAGATGACGCTGAAGCCCGATGAAGATGTGGCCGTCGTCCCGGCTCATCGCGGGAGCGGCCATCGGCAGCACGGTGGCCAGGGTGACCGGCCGGTCGCCGTGCTCGTCGACGAGTGCCGGGATCAGCCGCAGGGGCGCGGAGGCGGCCGGCACCAGCTCCCGCAGGGCGATCCACTCGGGCTCGTCGACCAGCCCCTCGAAGGGCCGGGGAACGAAGACGTCCCGGATCCGTTCCCGCTTGCCGGAGGCGGTGGCCGCCCGCTGGTTCTTTCGACGCTTGCTCACGGCGACACAGCCTAGAGCCCTCCGGCGGCCGGTGGGGGCCGGACCCGCCTGCGCGCCGCGACGACGGGTCGACCCACCGGTTCAGCCGGTCGTCACCAGCGCCGGCCGGTCGCCGACCGGATCGAAGTCGGCCCAGACGCTCTGACCGAGCCCATCGCGTTCCACACCCCAGCTGGTCGCCAGACCGGAGACGATGTGCAGGCCGCGCCCGTCGGCCGCGTCCGGATCGGGTGGGCGGATCCGTGGGCCACTCGCGGCCCCGCCGTCCGTGACCCGGAGTCGCAGCTGCGGCCCCTCGGGCGGGTAGCGCAGCCGCCAGGCGACCCGGACCACGCCGCCCGGCAGCGGGTCGGCATGCCGGACCGCGTTGCCGACCAGCTCGGCCAGGACCGCCACCAGATCCGCGAGCATCGCCGGGGAGACGGCTCCGGCCAGCTCGGCGGCGAGCCGGTGCCGGGCGATCCGCGCCCCACTGGGATGGTGCGGCACCACCACGCACCACGCCCGTTCGACAGCTGTCGTCGCCACCTCTGCCCCTCTTTCGCCCCGTGACCCCCACTGTCACCTGCGGGGCAGCCGCACCTCTGCGACCGTACCCCCACCACTTCTCGGACGAAGGAATACCCAGCCATTCTGTTGTTCAACGATCCGGCGGACCAGATAGAGGCCGAGACCGGTGCCGGGATAGCGACGCCGGTCACCGGAGTCGCCCTGCCAGAACCGGTCGAAGGCCCGTTCCACGTGCTCCGGGCGTACGCCGATGCCCCGGTCGGCGACCCGGAAACAGACCGTCTGGCCGTCCGCACCGGCGGCGACGTCGATCGGGGAGTCGGGTGGGGAGTACTTGCCGGCGTTGGTGACGAGTTCGGTGAGCACGGTGGCCAGGCTCTGCCGATGCCCGATCGCTCTGGGCAGTTCGGCCGGCACCTCGAGGGTGGTCCGTCGACGCAGGTCCGCGGGCAGATCGGCGATCGCGACCCGGAGCGTCTCGGTCAGGTCGAAGGGGGCCGGTGGCCCGTCGCCCGGCCACGCCTCGGCCGCGGACGAGAGCAGCCGGTCGAGCAGCCGGGCCAGCTCGTTGGCCCGCTGGCCGATGACCCGGGCCGCCTGCCGCCGGTCGGTCTCGCTCAGCGACTCCCAGTGGTCGGTGAGGGTGTCCGCGTAGCCCTTGATGACGGTGACCGGGGTACGCAGTTCGTGGCTGGTGACCGCGACGAAGAGATCCCGTTCGTGGTCGTGCCGCTGCTGGTCGGTGGTGTCGCGGAAGGTGACCACCCGCAGGGCGCCGGGGCCCGGCAGCTCCCCGGAGGTGATCCGCAACCAGCGTCCGCTCGGCAGTCGATGATCGAGAACCTGCCCCGACGGCGGCAGCGGGAAAGGTAGCGGTTGGTTCATCGCCTCTGCCGTGGACCGGCCGGTCACCTGCGCGGCGGCCGGATTCCAGAGTCGTACCTGGGCGTCCCGGTCGACCACGGCCAGGCCGTCGGCGAGCGCCGCGACCACCGGACCGTCGCCGTGCACGGGCAGGCCGCTCTGGTCGCCGTACATGTGGGCGATGCACGAGCCGAGGTATCCGACCACGCCGCGTTCCTCCGCCGTGGGTTCCTCGTCGCCGGCGAGGTAGAGGGCGTGCAGGCTGCCGACGGTGTGGCCACCGATCTCGGCCCGGGAGACGACCATCCGTCGCAGGCCGCGCTCGGCCAGTTCGCCGGCGAGCGCGTTGGTGAACCGGTCGGTCCGTACGCACTGCACCCGGGGACCGGCGAGCAGGCAGATGGTGACCGGGTCGTTGGCGGGCAGCGGCCGGCCGACGGTCCACTCGGCGGCACCGGTGGCGGCGATCACCCGGCCGCCGCTCGGCGCGAACTCCACGAACGCCATCCCGGCTGCCCCGAGCGCCGGCTGGGCCACCCGGAGCAGCTGGGTCAGCACCGGCAGACCCGCGTCACCAGAGTTGATCATCTCGATGACGGCGGTGTGCCCGGCGATCAGAGCCGAGTAGTCGGTGCGGTCCGGCATGACCCGAGTGTGCCTGCCGGCCGCGTTTCCGGGCACCCCCGGCCCGGCTGCGATTAGCGACGCAGCCGGGCGAGAGTCTGCGCCGGACGGTCGGTGATCACGCCGTCCACCCCCGCTGCCAGCACCAGGTCGAGGTCGGCCGGTTCGTTCACGGTCCACACGTAGACCTGGTTGCCGGCCGCCCGCAGCGCCGGCACCAGGGCCGGGCGGGCGCGGACCAGCGCGATCCCCGGTCCGGCGATGCCGGCACCGAAGGGCAGCCGACCCATGGGCAACCAACGGGGCAGCACTTCCAGCAGGAGCACGGTCGGCAGCGCCGGAGCCAGCGTCCGGATCCGGCGCACCGCCAGCGGGGAGAAGGACATCACAGTGACCCGTACCGGTGCGTCCGGGCGTGGCTCGGCCAGCCCGTACCGGTGCAGCAGCGTGACCAGCCGCCGCTCCACGTTGCCGCCGTAGCGGGACGGATGTTTGGTCTCCACGAGCAGCCGGACCGGCCGGCCGGCGGCCAGCACCGCCTCCAGCAGCCGTTCGAGGGTGAGCAACCGGGTGTGTGCGTCGTCGAGCACCTCGTCGCCGTTGGCCGGAACACCCCCCGGATGCCAGGAACCGAAGTCCAACTGCTCCAACTCGGCGAGCGTACGGGCGCTGACCAGACCGCGACCGTTGCTGGTCCGGTCCAGCCGCCGGTCGTGTACGCAGACGAGGTGCCCGTCCCGGGTCAACCGGACGTCACACTCCAGCCCGTCGGCGCCCTCGTCGAGGGCGCGCAGATAGGCGGCGAGGGTGTGCTCCGGCAGGTCGTACGAGGCGCCACGGTGGGCGAAGACGAGGGGTCCGGCCACGGTTCGTGTCCTACAGAACCCGGCCCGGCTGCCCGTCGGAGCCGACCACCGGTCGACCGGCCGACGCCCAGTCGCCCATTCCTCCGGTGACGTTGCTCACCTGTTCCCAGCCGTTGCGCAGCAGATACGCCACGACCTGAGCGGATCGTCCGCCGGAACGGCAGATGACCGCCACGTCGCGGTCCGTCGGCACCTCGGCCAGGCGGGCGGGGAGCTCCATCATCGGCAGGTGGTGGGCGCCGGGGGCGTGGCCGGCGGCCCACTCGTCGTCCTCCCGGACGTCGAGCAGGTACGTCTGATCGTTGATCTCGGAAACGGTCACGGTGGGTATCTGAGGTCCGAACACGGGTACCAAGCCTAGAACCTCGCCGCGCGGCTGCCCGCGACCGCACGGCGGCCACCGTCCGTTCCCGGCCCGGTGCCGGTCAGAGCCGGGTCACCCAGCGTGGATGGGCGCCGGCCCAGTCCGACATCCGGCTGCCGCGAACCGCCGCGAACAGCCCGTCACCCTCGTCGTCGAGCCGGACGTAGGACACCTGGTCGATCATCTGGGGGTAGGACGGTACCTGCACGCCCCGTAGTCCGTCGGTGGCCAGGCCGTGCAGGGCCAGCAACAGGTCCTCCACCGGCACACCGTTGGTGTCCACGGTCAGCGAGTCGCCGACGGCCCCGATCAGCCGGTGCAGCCGTACCGGGTCGGTGCGCAGCCGGGTCTCGCCGGCCTGTTCCAGCATCGCCCCCAGCAACTGCTGCTGATGGGTCTGCCGGTCGTAGTCGCCGCCCGGCAGGTCGTAGCGCTGGCGCACGTAGTCCAACGCCTGCGCGCCGTCCATCCGCTGGCAGCCCGGACGGAAGACCCGGTCGGTGTGGATCGACCGAACCTCGCTGCGTACGCACATCTCGACCCCACCGAGCAGGTCGATCACGTTTCGCAGGCCGGCGAAGTCGACGAGTGCGGCACCGTCGAAGCGGAGGCCGGTGAGTCGGGCCAGGGTGGCCGAGAGCAGGTGCGCACCGGGCTGGCCGCCGCCGCCGTACTCGTACGCCGTATTGATCTTGTCTTCGCCGCCGGGGTAGCCGCCGCCCGGCGGAATGGCCACCAGCAGGTCGCGCGGCACGGAGACCAGGTAGCCCTCGCGTAGCCCGGGCGGCACGTGCACGATCAGGATGGTGTCGGTGCGCTGCTCGGAGCCGGCGTCACCGGGACGCCGGTCCGAACCGACGAGCAGGTAGTTGAGCGGGCCGTCCAGGTCGGTGTGGTCGGCGCGGGCGCTCGGGTCGAGCAGCTCCGCCCGGGTCATCGTGCCTTCGTACCGGTCGGTGAGCACCCGCAGCCCGACCACGGCGAGCGTGGCCAGCAGCAGCACCGTCAGCCCGACGCCGAGCAGCACGCGGGGCCATCGCGGTCGTCGGGCCGGCGCGCCCGGCGACCGCTTTCCGCTCGTCCGTCCAGACCTGGCCGTGACGTCCCTCCCGCAGACCTGACATGAATCTTTCTCACGTCAGGTTACGGAAGCGTCGCCGGGAGTGTCGGCGGTTCGGTCATCACGAGCCGGCCGGTCACTTCCGTGAGGAGATCACCTCGGGGTTGTAGAACACGAACTCGGCGAGCTTGTCCTTGCGAACCGCCTGGAACATGTCCAGGGTCTGCTCGCTCAGCGCCTCGGTGCCGTTGCCCTTGGCGTTGTACGTGCCGCCGTTGGTCTTCAGCATGATCAGCTCGTTGCCGGTCACCCCGCGCATGGTGAACACGAAGTCCTCCACCGGCACCCCACCGGTGTCCAGGATGAACGCCTTGCCGGCCGCCTTGATCAGCTGGTTCAGCTTGACCGGGTTGGTCAGGCTGCCGTTCTGGGTGGCCTTCTTCGCCATCGCCTTGATCAGCTGCTGCTGGTTCTGCTGGCGGTCGTAGTCGCTGTTCTTGAGGCCGTACCGCTGGCGGGAGAAGTCCAGGGCCGCCCACCCCTCCATCTCCTGGCAGCCCTTCTTGTGCACCACCGGGGTGCGGGGCTTGCCGGTCTTCTTGGCGTCCGCGTTCCACATCGGCTCGCCGTCGACGTACGACATGTGGATCGAGGTGACCTCCTGCTTCGGGCAGATGCGCACCGAGCCGAGTGAGTCGATCACCTTCTTGAAGCCGCCGAAGTTGATGATGGCGGCACCGTCGAAGCTGACCCCGGTCATGCCCTTGATCGTCTGCGCCATCAACTGGGCGCCGCCCTCCCAGCCGCCGCCGTTCTGGGCACCGGCCTGGAACGCGCCGTTGATCTTACCGACGCCGCCCGGGTACCCGGTCTTCTCGAACGCCGGGATCCGCGCCTCGGTGTCCCGGGGAATCGAGATCAGGTACGCCTGGTCGTGGGTGGCCGGGATGTGCAGCACGATGATGCTGTCCGCGCGCACGTCGTCGGCCGCCCAGCGCTCCCGGGCGTCGACCCCCAGCAGCAGCATGTCGATCGGGCCCTTGAGGTCGGCGCCACCCTCCGCGGAGGTCTTGCCGGCATCGCCGAGCAGGTTGCGCTGGGAGATGCTGCCGGTGGCCTGACTGATCACCGCCTTGCTGCCGACGATCGCCACCCCACTCGTCATCATCAGCGCGGCACCGAAGACCACGGTGAGCCGGGCCCAGAGCGGATCCTTGCGCCGGGTGCGCTTCTTGCCGGATTTACCGGACCCGGCGTTGCGGGTGGGCGGGGCGGCGGACGCGCGCGGCGGCTCAAGCAGGGAGGGGCTGTGAACCGGCATGCGTGCTCCAGCTCGTGTACGCAGAAGGGGGCGGGAACACTTTACGTTCGCATTCCGGCGCTGGCGAGTTCACGTGGTGTCCAGTTCACGTTCTCTACCACGTCATCCTGCTGAAATGGCCGACCGTCCACAGCAAAGTAGACGATCGGCCGTTCCTGGCGTACCGGTCGTGGTCAGCCGTTGCCGGTGGTCGACGGTTTGTTGACCCGCATCCAGTCGGCCATCGTGTCCCCGGCCATCGCCCGGTACATCGTCAGCGCCTTCTCCCGGTCGGAGACGACCACCGACTCACCGTTGATGGTCTGGCTGCCCAGGTGCGGGCTGGTGACGAAGGTCAGGTTCTCGCCGCGCAGATTGCGGAACTGCACCGCCATGTCGGTGAGCGAGAAGCCCTGGTCGACGGTGACCGCTTCGGTGACCGACTGGAGGAAGGCGTTGAGCTTCTTCGGGTTGGTGAGCGTGCCGGTGCTCGCCGCCTTGTCCATCAGCGCCCGGAGGAAATCCTGCTGGTGGCGCATCCGGGCGAAGTCGCCGTCCGGGAACTGCTTGCGCTGACGGATCCAGTCCAGGGCCTCGGCGCCGTTCATGTGGTTGGTGCCCTTGGTGAACTTCCGGTACGGCTTGTGGATCGAGGTGATGGTCTGCTCCACCTCCAGGTCCACCCCGCCGAGGGCGTCGGTGACCTGCTTGAACCCGGCGAAGTCGATGGCCATCACGTGATCGATGTGCACGTCGGTGAAGCACTCGACCGTGCGTACCGCCAGGGGAAGACCACCGAACGCGAACGCGGCGTTGATCTTGCGCCGTTGGCCTGTCTCACATCCGGCACCGGCGCTCTCCGGGATCGGCACGTACAGGTCCCGAGGGATGGAGACGAGGTACGCCTGCTTGTGGTCGGCGGGGATGTGCATGACGATGATCGTGTCGGCCCGCCACTCACCGGCCCGGTCCATCGGCGCGTCCGGATCCCGCGAGTCGGTGCCCACCATCAGGATGTTGAGCGCGCCGTTCACCGCCTTGGCCGGCCGGTCACCGGTGATCTCCGAGAACGGGTCGGTGCGGGCCATGTTGTTGTCCAGGCTGCGGGCGTAGAACCAGCCACCCACGCCGGCGATCAGGGCCAGCACCAGCACCGCGACGCCGGCCACCAGCGCGATGCGGCGCCAGTGCGGTCGCCGCCGTCGCGGCGACGGACCGCCACCGGGACCCCCCGGACCCAGCGGACCGCGCGGTCCTCCCGGGCCGGCCGGTGGGACCGACTCGTCGTCGTACGCCGGGTGCCACCGGGTGTCGGCCGGTCCGCCGGCCCGGCCCCCGCGTCCCGGGCCCGGCACTGCCGCCCGGCCGGCGCTGCGGTGCAGGTGAAGGGCCGGCAGGGCGGCGGAAATGGTCGCTGACATGTAACTCAATGTACGCAGCACGAGCCAGTCTCGCCCCTACCGAGCGGTGCGCCGCCGCGTCGGGCTACCCCAACCGTTGGCGGAAGTGCTCGATGGTGCGCCGCAGCCCCTCCTCGGGAGCGACGGTCGGCTCGTAGCCGAGCGCTTCCCGGGCCAGGGTGAGATCCGGGCGACGCATCTCCGGATCGTCGGCACTGCGCGTGACGAATGTCACCTCGGATCGGCTGCCGCAGAGCGACACGATCGTCTCGGCCAGCTCCCGCATGCTCATCTCGTGCTCGGTGCCGCAGTTCACCGGCCCGCTCTCGGTCGAGTCGAGCAGCAACAGGATGCCCCGGACCAGGTCGGCGACGTAGCAGATGGAGCGGGTCTGGTTGCCGGTGCCGTGCACCGTGATCGGTTCGCCCCGCATCGCCTGCGAGATGAAGGTCGGGATGGCCCGCCCGTCGTCCGGCCGCATCCTCGGCCCGTAGGTGTTGAAGATCCGCACGATCGCGGTGTCCACGCCGCGACTGCGGCGGTACGCCATCGTCGCGGCCTCCGAGAAGCGCTTCGCCTCGTCGTAGACGCTGCGAATGCCGATCGGGTTGACGTTGCCCCAGTACGTCTCCCGCTGGGGGTGCTCCTTCGGGTCGCCGTACGCCTCCGAGGTGGAGGCCAGCAGGAACCGGGCGCCGTCGGTGGCGGCCCGCTCCAACAGGTGCAGGGTGGCCACCGACCCGACCCGCAGGATCTCCACCGGCAGCTTCTCGAAGTCGGTCGGGCTGGCCGGCGAGGCCATGTGCAGGATCGCGTCGAACCGCTCCGCCACCGCCGGATGGCTGGGCAGCCCGTCGGAGATGTCGGCCTCCACAAGCGTGAAGGTCGGCGTGTCGAGCAGGTGTGCGACGTTCTCCTTGGAGCCGGTGACGAAGTTGTCGAGGGCGACGACCGTGCAGCCGCGTTCGATCAGGGAATCCACCAGGTGCGACGGGACGAACCCGGCCCCGCCGGTGACCAGGATGCGGTGACCGGGACCGAAGCGCTGCTCAACCTTCATGAGTTGTCAGCCTAAAGGAGCGCGATGACCGCTCCGTCGGGACGGTCAGGCCAGTCCCCGGTAGCGGCCCCGGTGGTGCAGCAGCGGTTCCACGTCGTCGCCCAGTTCCACCCGCTCGATGGTCGCCTCCACCAGCAGACCCCAGCCGTACTGCCGGGCACCGTCGAGGCGGCAGCCGGCCCAGCCACCCGCGTCGTCCGGCACCGGCCCGTACGGCGTGTCCAGCCAGGCACCGATGGCGAAAAGGCCGCCCGGCGAGGGGAACAGGCCGGCGAACCGGTCGGCGAGCTGCCGGTGCGCCGGGCCGAGCGGGGCCACGGCGAAACAGCCGGCCTCCTCGACCGCCGCCCACAGCTCCGACTCGGCGTCCACCAGCCCGAGCAGACGTCCCGGCTCACCCTCGGCGACCAGGGTCGACGACACCGTCAGGCCGGCCGGCCCCGGCGCCGTCCAGAGGGTCACCGGCGCGGCGAGCCGACCCCGCAGCCGGCGTACGGGTGAACGATTCCCGGCCGGCGCGGCGAACGGGTCGGTGTGGTGGATCCGGGCACCCGGCTCATGATTCACGTGAAACATTGTGACCCGTCCGCCCGGTTCGACCGGCCCTGGCCGCGGCTTCGCGACATGCCGGCCCGGTGCGGTATCCCACGAACGGGACACCGCACCACGCCGCGTCCGGTGCGGCCTCAGCGTCGCGGGGTGACCAGGGCGAGCAGTTCGGGCTGGCGGCGGTCCAGCACGTCGCCGGCCAGGTACGCGCCGAGCAGCGCCGCGCCGACGCCGTAGGCCACGCCCAGCGGCAGGCCCAGCCAGAGCCACGCGTCGCCGAGCAGTGCCGCGGCGAGCACCATCGGTGCGGCGAGCGCCCCGGTCGCCACCATGGCCAGCAGGGTCAGTATGCCCTTGACCACCCCGGCTCCGCTGTTCATCGCGAACGGGTTGCTCGTCTCCGGCAGCGAGTACGCGCCCAGCACGGAGACGAACAGGTTGACCGCCAGCCCGGCACCGTAGGTGGCGACCAGCGCACCCGCCATGAATCCGATCCACGTCGGCCGACCGAGCACCAGCGCGATCACCACGGCGACCACCGCCAGCATCGGCAGCACGTAGAGCGAGAACGCGGTGATCCGGGCGCGCAGCTCCAGCCGCCCCGGCACGCCGGCCACCACGTTCGCCGCGTACGCGCTGCCGTCGAAGCCGAACTGGTTGGCCAGCGTCACCGCGGCGAGCAGACCGACGAAGAGCATGGAGAGGCTGACCAGCACCGGCGAGGTCTCCCCGGCAGGGCTGAATCCCTGGTCGCTGTCGAAGGTGAAGCCCTGCCCGCCGAAATTGACCATCACCGGCACGAAGAGACCGACCACCGCGATGGTGATCAGGTTGGCGCGTCGTCGGGCGTCCCGCCACCAGTAGCGCGCCTCCCTGGAGACCAGGGCGCCGAACCGGTCCCGGCTCAGCCAGCCGGCGGCCCGGGGGAAGAGCTGGGCCACCACGCCGCCGCTGACATCGGGCCTCGCCCTGGTGGGTCCGGCGCTCGCCGCGCCCACCATCGCCGACTCCAGCGAGCGTGACCACCAGGCCAGCAGCGCGACGATCGTCACCACGGTGATCAGCAGCTTCACGGGAGCGGCCCAGGCCCGGCCCTGCGCCACGTCGATACCCGCCGTCCACGGGGCACCGAGGGGGGTCCAGCCGATCACCGTCGCCACGCCGGTGAGCCGGTCCCAGTCGGTGTCCTGGATCGCGGCCAGGCCGGCGAGCTGCAACGGGCCGAGCGAGGCGGCGAGCACCGCGAGCAGGACGGCGGCCAGGTCGCGTACCCGGCGGGAGCGGAGCATGGAGGCGAACGCGCTGGTCACCGCTCGGGCACCGGCGACGCAGAGGAGCAGCCCGCAGACCACCCCGACGGCGGTGACCACGGCGGCCGACCAGCCGCCGAACACCCCGGCGGTGACCACCAGCCCGGAGAGGGCCAGCAGCGCGGCGACCGTGGGCACGCTCACCAGCGCCGCCGCGAACAGCCCGGTCACCAGGGTGCGTCGGGACAGCGGCAGCAGCGCGAAGCGGGCCGGGTCGAGGGTCTCGTCGACGCCGAAGAAGACCAGCGGCAGCAGCAGCCAACCGAGCACCGTCAGCCCACCGGCGAAAGCGGCGACCAGCAGGGCGTACCGGTCGTCGCCGGCCAGCCCGGGAGCGGCCAGGCCGAAGAAGGCGCCGACCGCGAACCAGAGCCCGATCAGTGAGCCGACCAGGAACAGCGCCACCCGCCAGCCCTGACCACGGAAGTTGTTGCCCATCACCCGCAGCTTGAGCCGGACGAAGTGACGCGCCGAGACCGGCCGCACCTGGCTCGCCGGTGCGGTCACCGGGACAGCCACGCCAGCTCCTCACCGGTGGCGGTACGGCCGCCGACCACCTCGACGAAGACGTCCTCCAACGAGCGGTCGCCGCGTACCTGCTCCAGCGTGCCGACCCGCTTGATGGTGCCGGCGGCGAGGATCGCCACGTGCGAGCAGAGTCGTTGCACGACCTCCATGACGTGGCTGGAGAAGACCACCGTCCCACCGCCGGCCACGTACCGCTTCAGGATGTCCCGGATGAGTGCCGCCGAGACCGGGTCGACCGCCTCGAACGGTTCGTCGAGCACGAGCACCCGGGGACCGTGCAACAACGCGCAGGCCAGACCGATCTTCTTCTTCATGCCGGCGGAGTAGTCGACCACCAGGGTCCGGCCGGCGTCGGCGAGGGCCAGCACGTCGAGCAGCTCCGCCGCCCGCTGGTCGACCACGGCCGGGTCCATGCCGCGCAGCAGACCGTGATAGGCGAGCAACTCGGCTCCGCTGAGCCGGTCGAACAGGCGTACCCCGTCCGGCATGACGCCGAGCAACCGCTTCGCGGTGACCGGGTCGGCCCACACGTCGTGGCCGAGCACCCAGGCGCCGCCGGCGTCGGGACGTAGCAGTCCGACGGCCATCGACAGGGTGGTGGTCTTGCCGGCGCCGTTCGGGCCGAGCAGCCCGTAGAACGAGCCGGCCGGGACGTCGAGATCCACGCCGGCCACCGCGACCTTGCCGTCGAAGCTCTTGGCCAGGCCGCGCAGCGCCAGCGCCGGGTGCTCACCAGTCATGCGCCCGACCGTATCCCGTGCCGACCAGCCCGCCGCCCGACCGGAGGAGGATCCGCAGCTCATCCCCGAGGCGGACCAGCGCCGAGCCGGTGCCGCAAGCGCATTCACGAGTGGAGGGCGTCGGGGGCGTGCAGGCGGAGCATGGTGCGGCCGATGTCGGCCGGGGCGCGACGGCGGGTGGCCAGCGAGACCGCGATCATCACCGTGAAGGCCAGCGGCACCGTCCAGGCGGCCGGCTGGGCGATGAGGGTGGCCGGCCAGCCGGTCAGGGCCGGCCCGAGGACGGTGACCAGGACCGACGCCACGGCGGCCCCGCCGCCGACGAGGATTCCGGCGGCGGCGCCCGCGTCGGTGAGACCCCGCCACCAGATGCCGAGCACCAGCAGCGGGCAGAAACTGGACGCGGCGACCGCGAACGCCAGGCCCACCACCTGTGAGACGTCCAGACCGGAGACGTTGAGGGCGAGGACCGTCGGCACCACTCCGGCGATCACCGTGGCCAGCCGGAAACCGCGCACCGAGCCTCGACCGAGCACGTCGGTGGAGATCACCCCCGCGACGCTGGTGAGCAGCCCGGACGAGGTGGACAGGAAGGCCGCGAACGCCCCGGCGGCGACCAGCGCCGCCAGTAGTCGACCGGTGGTCCCGGCACCGAGTGCCGCCTCGGGCAGCAGCACCACCACGGCGTCGGTCTGGCCGGTGATCAGCAGTTGCGGTGTGTAGATCCGGCCCAGCACGCCGTAGATGGTGGGCAGCAGGTAGAAGACGCCGACCAGGGCAAGCACCACCAGTGTGGTCCGGCGGGCGGCGGCCCCGTCGGGGTTGGTGTAGAAGCGCACCAGCACGTGCGGCAGCCCCATGGTGCCCAGGAAGGTGGCCAGGATCAGCGAGTACGTGCCGAACAGCCCCCGGTCGTCGGAACCGGCGTCGCTGGGCAGCAACCAGTCGGTGGCACCGTTGGCCACCCCGGAGACCTCCGGCACCGGTTCACCCTCGGCGAAGCTCAGCTCGTCGCCGGGGCGTACCTCCAGGGTCTGACCGTCGGCGAGGGTGAGCACGGCGCGTTGCTCGACCACGACGGTGGTCGCGGTGCGGAACGTGGCTCCCTCGGGCGGGGTCACCGCCGGGCGACCGTCGGCCTGCCACTGCAACGCGAGGAAGATCGCCGGTACGGCCAGCGCGGTCAGCTTGAGCCAGTACTGGAACGCCTGCACGAAGGTGACCGCCCGCATCCCACCCAGGGCCACGTTCGCGGTGACGACGGCGGCCACCACCAGCGCGCCGACCGGGTACGGCGACCCGGCCAGCGTGGCCAGCGTCAGACCGGCACCCTGGAGCTGCGGCACCAGGTAGAGCCAGCCGATGAAGATCACGAAGACGGTGGCCAGCGTCCGTAGCCGGCGGGACCCGAGCCGCAGCTCGCAGAAGTCGGGCAGGGTGAAGGCACCGGATCGACGCAGCGGCGCGGCAACGAACAGCAGCAGGGCCAGGTAGCCGGCGGCGAACCCGACCGGGTACCAGAGCACGTCCACGCCGTACTTGAGGATCAGCCCGGCGACGCCGAGGAAGCTCGCCGCCGACAGGTACTCGCCGCCGATCGCGGCGGCGTTCCAGGTGGGGCTGACCACCCGGGAGGCGACCAGGAAGTCGGAGGTGGTGCGGGCCAGCCGCAGCCCGTAGAAGCCGATGGCGACGGTGACCAGGGTGACCGCCACGATCGCCGGTACGACGAGATTGTTGCCCACGTCAGCGCTCCGGCCGCTGGACCAGGTCGGTGAAGTCCTGCTCGTTGCGCTCGGCCAGGCGGACGTACGTCCACCCGACGGCGACCAGGAACGGGAAGGAGAGCACCCCGAGCAGCAGCCACGGCAGGTTGACGCCGAGCACGGTCATCCGGCCGACCGAGGGTGCGATGGCGAACAGCCAGGGCAGCCCGCCCAGCCCGACCATCACCACCGCCGACAGTTGCAGGGCCAGCGCCAGCTGAGCGCGGACCAGGCCACGGACGAGCGCCTCACCGACCCGGGTCTGCTGGGTCAGCTCGGTGTGGGTGCCACCCGCCCAGCGCGACCGGCGGGACACCTCGGCCAGCACCACCCGGGTACGCGCCGGTGGCCCGGTTCCGACGGTCGAATCGGAGGTTGCGTCGGGTTCGGGTCGGCGGGGTGCCGGCGGTGCATCCTCGGCGGCCATCCCGGCAGTCTGGTCCGCCGGACGGGATTGTCAAGGGGCCTGTGGACAACTTGTGGATAACGAGGTGGAGCTGTGGACAACCGCATGGCCCGGGGGCGCCTGTCGCCCCCGGGCCATGCCATCAGCTGGTCGAGATGACCAGATCAGCGGTCATCGAACCCGATGCGGGCACGGTGAACCGGGCCAGCCGTCGGGTGCCGTCCGGGTCGGTCACCTGGTACCGGCCCGAGTACATCTGCTCATCGTCGAAGTACACGTCGTAGCTGAAGAAGATCCGCTGGCGGCCGGTCAACCGCATGGTGAACTCCCCGTTGGAGACCCAGCCGCTACCGGCGTAGTCACCGGTGTCCACGCTGTGGGCGAGCACCCAGCCGCTGCGCAGTGGCGTGCCTTCGGTGTTGCGGAAGGTGCCGTTGAGCTGCACGCCACGCCTGAGCGTCGCGTCGAGGTTGGCGGTGGCGCCGGCACCTACCTGCACCGGAGTCGCGCTGAACCGGCTTGCCGCACCGCCGGACCAGACGGTCGCGTACCCCCCACGGCTGAAGACCACCGGCCACTCGTACGGGCCGAGCCGGCTCAGCGTGTAGTCGCCCTGGTCATCGGTGACGGCGTCCTCGGCGCCGACGCCAGGATGGCCGGTAAGCACCGAGACGTTGACGTCCGGCAGGGCAGCGCCGGTCTCGGCGTCGGTGACCCGGCCGGTGACCTGGCCCGCCCGGTCGAGCTGGATCACCGGGCCGGTGGCCACCTGGCCGACGGTGGCGGTGACGGTCGCCGCCTCCCGCTCGTCGCCGGTACCGCCGGCGGCGCCCACCCACTGCCGGCCGTACGTCGTGTTCTGCGGTACGGCGAAGAGCTTGTACTCACCGGCGGTGAGCGGACCGACGCGAACCTGGCCGCTGCGGTTGCTGCAATTGCCGTAGCCGTCCCGCAGCGTCGCCCGCTTGGGCGCGAAGGCGTCCAGGCAGACCCCGGAGACGGGCGAGCCGCTCTGTCGGTCCAGGACGGTGGTGGTGATGACCGCGCCCGGACGGAGCTTGATGGTCAGCTCGGTGGTCTGGTCGGCACGCACCCGTACGCCGGTGCGCTCCCGGGGGAAGTACCGGCCGTCGGGCGCGTACACGTAGATGTCGTGCCGGCCCTGGGTCAGGTCGCTGATGGTCACCCGGCCGCTGCCGTTGCTGCACCCGTCGTGGGCGCAGAAGTTGGCCACCGGTGCTCCGGTCACCGAGTCCACCGCGCTGATCCGTACGGAGCCGGTGCCCAGCAGGCTGTCGGTGATGGCGGTTTGCTCGCCGCCGCGCACGGTGACCAGTTCGGCCTGGTCGGATTCGAGCTGCCCCGGGTAGTACTGGTGCCGCTCGTTCGTGTAGAGGCCGACCTTGTAGGTGCCGGCGAGAAGCTGGGCCTCGAAGGTGCCGTCGGCGCTGGTCCCGTCCGAGTGCACGCTGTACATGTTCGGGGTGTAGACGTAGACGTCCGCGTTCGTCAACGGTGCCCCGGCGGCGGTGGTGAACCGGCCAGACAGCGTGCCCACGGACAGTACGGTGTCGTCGGCCACGACCCGCGCGCCTTCGGTGACCTCGAAGAGGGTCGCGCTCTCCTCGTCCACCTGCCCTGGCACGTACTGCCTCTGGTAGGAGCCTTCGATCGGCTCGAATTGCACCCGGTACCGGCCCGCGACCACGTCCATCTCGTACCGGCCGTTTTCGTCGGTGCGTGCGCTGGCCACCAGGTTGGCGTCGGCCTCGATGGCGAGCACCCGCAGGTCGAACACGGGCTCACCGGCGGCGTCCAGGAGCTGGCCGGAGATGGTGCCGGTGGGCAGTAACTGTTCGTCGACCGTGGTCGTGGCACCCGCGGTCACGACGACCGGGTCGGCGTCCCAGGGTCGCAACTGTTGCCGGTAGTACTGCTCCGGACGGCTGTCGGGCAGGTATCCGACGGTGTAGGACCCCGGGTTGAGCTGGGGCAAGGTATACGCACCGTCGGCGTCGGTCATCGTGCTGGCCACGACGTCGTACTCGCCACTGGGATAGACGACGACCGGGACGTCAGGTGCGGCGGCGCCGGCGGCGGTGGTCAACCGGCCGCTGATCGTGCCGGTCGAGGCGGCCAGCGCGGGTGTGGCGCCCGGCAACAGCACGGCGGCGGCCGTGACGCAGGCCAGGGCGGCCCGGCGGATGAGGGGGATATGCATAGCTGTCCAAACCGGAGGGGGTGGGGCGGCTCAGGCAGGCACCGCGCCCACGCCGGTCCCGCGCCCCGTGTTGGACCGGCCACCGGAGGATAGAACAGCAATGATCTCTATAGGGGGCGAGAACGGCTCACCGGCCGGTCAGCGGCTCCACTCCTGCTTGGCGGCCCGGACCAGCTTGTCCTTCAGCTCGCGGGTGTGCCGCCGGCTCACCGGCAGCTCGGTGTCGTCGATGACCACCACGTAGCCGGAGTTGACCAGGCGGAGTTCGGCGATCAGCCGCAGCTGCACCAGGTACGACCGGTGGATCCGGACGAACCCCGCATCGGCCCATCGTTCGGCGAGCGTCGCCAGGGAGACCCGTACCAGGTGCGAACCGTCCGCCGTGTGCAGCCGGGCGTAGTCGCCCTGCGCCTCGACCCACCGCACTGCGGAACGGGGCAGCATCCGGGTGGTACCGGCCAGCTCGACCGGGATGGTGGGATCCTCCTCCGCCCGGGCCAGCGCCGCGGGATGGGTGGGTACCACCCGCGCGCCGACCACCCGGCGCAGCGCCTCGGCCAGCCGCTCGGCGCGTACCGGCTTGCGTACGTAGTCGGTGGCACCCACGTCGAAGGCGTCCGCGGCGCCGTCGTCGTACGCGGTGACGAAGACGATCGCCGGCGGTCGGGCGAAGCGGCGCAGTACCCGGGCCAGCTCCATGCCGTCGAGGCCAGGCATCCGGATGTCCAGGAAGACCACGTCCACGTCGTCGTCGCGCAGCACCCGCAGCGCCTCGGTCGCGTCACCGGCCGTGTGCAGCCGGGCCACCCGGGGGTCGGCCCGCAGGTGGTACGCCAACTCGTCGAGTGCCGGTGGCTCGTCGTCGACCGCCAGCACCCGCAGGAAGCCGGCGCCGGGGGCCGGGCCGGAGCCGGTCACGAACCGGCCCGTACGCCGGGGTGGAACTTCGGCACCCGCATGCTCACCTTCGTACCCGAGCCGACCCCGGTCTCGACGACCAGGCCGAAGCCGTCGCCGAAGACCGACCGCAGGCGCTCGTCGACGTTCGACAGCCCGACGTGCTGGCCCGGATCGTCCCCCGGGTCGCCGGTGGACCCGGCCAGCTCGGCGATCCCCGCGGTCAGCGTGGCCGGATCCATCCCCACTCCGTCGTCCTCCACCGTTATGTGGCATTCGGCGCCCGCGTCCCGGGCCTCGATGCTCACCATGCCCGTGCCCGGCTTGCGCGACAACCCGTGGCGTACCGCGTTCTCGACAAGTGGTTGCAGGCACAGGAACGGCAGGGTCACCGGCAGCACCTCGGGGGCGATCTGGAGCCGCACCTGGAGCCGGTCGCCGAACCTGGCCCGTTCGATGGTCAGGTAGCGGTCGATCGAGCGCAGCTCCTCGGCCAGCGTGGTGAACTCGCCGTGCGCCCGGAACGAGTACCGGGTGAACTCGGCGAACTCCAGGATCAGCTCCCGCGCCCGTTCCGGGTCGGTGCGGACGAAGGAGCCGATCGCGGTCAGCGCGTTGTAGATGAAGTGCGGGCTGATCTGGGCGCGCAGGGCGCGTACCTCGGCCCGGGCCAACCGCTCCCGGGACGAGTCCAGCTCCGCCAGGGCCAGTTGGCTGCCGGCCCAGTGGGCGGTCTCCAGGGTGGCCTGGACCAGACCGGGTGCCGGTGCGCCGTCGGTGACCGCGACCAGCGCACCGGCGATCCGGCCGGACGCCCCACCGAGCGGGGCCACCACCGCGCCCCGGACCGGACAGTCGATCCGGTCGCAGGTCAGCTCCGCCTCGCCCAGCACGGTGGAACGCTCGGACGCGATCACCCGTCGGGCGGCGGTCCGGAGCTGCTCCCGGTGGTGCGCGCCGCGTCCGTCCAGCGCGAGCAGGTCGTCGGCGTCGGTCAACGCCAGCCCTTCCGCGCCGACCAGGGTGCGCAGGTGACGGGCGGCCTTCGCCGCGCCAGCCGGGCTGAGTCCGGCCCGCAGCGGTTCGGCGGCCAGTCCGGCGGTGTGCAGCACCTCGTAGGTCGCCCGTTGTCCGGGCGTGGCGATGCCGCGCCGACCGCGCAGCCGACCGACCGCGTACAGCGCCCCGGCCAACACACTGACCAGTGAGAAAACGCCGATCACGGCGGAGATGTTGCCACCCACGTCGACGATCCTGCTGGTTGCGGGCGCTGCGGGAAAGGGGTGGGCGCCGGTCAGTAGGCGCCCTTGCGTGCGACCACCACGCCGACGGTGCGCCACAGGATGCTCAGGTCGTACGCCAGCGACCAGTTGTCGACGTAGTACAGGTCCAGCCGGACGGCCTCGTCCCAGGAGAGATCGGAGCGACCGGACACCTGCCACAACCCGGTCATCCCCGGACGGACCAGCAGTCGGCGTCGCACATCACCGAGGAAGTCACCGTCGTCGGCGGGCAGCGGACGCGGCCCGACCAGCGACATCTCACCCTTGAGCACGTTGATCAGCTGCGGCAGCTCGTCGAGCGACGAGGCGCGCAGGAAGCGGCCCACCGGGAACACCCGCGGATCCTGCTTCATCTTGAACAGCATGCCGTCGGTCTCGTTCTGGTCGACCAGGCTGGCCAGCCGGTCCTCCGCGTCGACGTACATGGTCCGGAACTTCCACACCCGGAACGTGCGCCCCTCGTGCCCCACCCGGGGTTGCCGGAAGAACACCGGACCCGGGTCGGAGATCCGGATCGCGATGGCGATCGCGATGAACACCGGGATCAGCGCGAGCAGTCCGAGCCCGGCGGCGACCCGGTCCATCATGTTCTTGGCCAGCAGCGCCGGCCCGGAGAGGGTGGGCTCCTCGACGTGCAGCAGCGGCAGGCCCTCGATCGGGCGGATGTGCACCCGGGGCCCGGCGATGTCGGTCAGCTGTGGGGCCACCACCAGGTCGACGCCGGAGCCCTCCAACTGCCAGGCCAGGCGGCGCAGCTCACCGGGTTCGGCGCTGGCCGAGCCGCAGACCGCGATGGTGTCGGCGCCCATCTCGCGGACCAGGGCCAGCACGTCGCGACCGGCGTACACCGGGACCGGGGTCTGCACGCCCTTGGCGGCCGCGTACCCGTCGGTGATGTGGATGGCGACCGGGACCAGCCCGGCGGCCGGGGTGCGGGTGACGGCTGTGTACACCTCCAGGCACTCCGGCAGGGTGCCGACCAGCACCATCCGGTGCGCCGCCTGCTGGATGTTGCGCCGGACGGTGTGCAGCACGAAACGGGCCAGGATCCGGCCCAGCAGGATCAGCAGCAGCGCCAACAGCAGCGCCGTGCCGACGGTGAACCGGGACAGGTCGGTCTTGGTGGCGAAGGCGAGGAACGACAGCGCCGCGCAGACGGCGACCCCAGCCCGGATCACGCGCTTGAACTCGTCCGGCCCCAGCCCGAGACAGCGCCGGTCGTAGGCCCCGTTGAACCAGAGGGTGACCAGCCAGCCGAGCGGCAGCAGCAGGAACGCCACCGTGTAGAACCAGGTCGGGTCGTTCTGGGCCTGGTGGAAACCCGCGGTGGCCTGGTCGAAGGTGCGGATCGCGGTGTAGCTGGCGAAGGCCGCGGCGGCGAAGTCGAGCAGCAGCAGGATCGCCGTGTACGGCCGGTGCCAGCGCGACACGCGACGCCGCGCCCGAGCCCACGCCGATCGGGGTACGCCGTTCGGAGACGGCGGGTTCGGCGGCTGGATCTCGAAGCTGTCGACGTGCCGCACGAGTCTGCTCCGGCCTTCGTTGGTCACCGGGCGCTGGAGGCTAGCCGTCACCTCACCCATGTCCTCCCGCATGACCCGTGGCGTTCACTCGCCGTGACCGCCCGGGTCGCCCACCGTTCCAGTTTCCCACGCGAGTTCCGTTCCGTCGCCGACCCGAGGGACATTGCGCGGCGGCCACCTACCGCCTGGGATCTGGCCGGCCCCATGCCATCCGGAAGCCGGGGACCGGGGCCACTATACCGATGGATGGCGGCCCCGGTAGAGCGCCGGACCGGTGGTTGCGCACCGCGCGTCCGATTCCGCTCCGTAATCAGTGAGTGGTGTTACTCACCGTACGAGTCTGGACAACCGTCGGTCAGCAAGCGGCTTTCCGCCGGTCTGGCAGGTGGGGCAGTACTGGAGGCTGGAGTCGGCGAACGAGACCTCCCGTACGGTGTCGCCGCAGACCGGACAGGGCAGCCCGGTACGGGCGTGCACCTTGAGCCCGGACCGCTTCTCGCCCTTCAACTCCGCCGCCCGCTGCCCCAGCGACCGGGTCACCGCGTCACCCAGCACCCGTCGGGTAGCCGCGTGCAGGGTCGCCATCTGGTCGTCGGACAGCCGGTCGGTCAACGCGAACGGCGACAGCTTCGCGGCGTGCAGGATCTCGTCGGAGTACGCGTTGCCGACCCCACCGAGCACCGACTGGTCGGTGAGCACCCCCTTGACCTGGCCCCGGCGGCCACGCAGCGCGCTGGCGAAGGTGGCCAGGTCGGCCGAGAGCGCGTCCGGCCCGAGCTTGGCCACCCCCGGCACCACCTGCGGGTCCGTAACCAGGTAGGCGGCGAGCTTCTTCTGCGTACCGGCCTCGGTCAGGTCGAAGCCGGAACCGTCGTCGAGGCGTACCCGGATGGCGATCGGTCCCTTGCCGGGGCGTAGCGGGACGGTCGAGGCGAACGCCTCCCGGTAGTGCAGCCAGCCGGCGCGGGCCAGGTGGACCACCAGGTGCAGACCACCGTCGAAGACCACGTCGAGGAACTTGCCGTATCGCCGGGCGTCGGTCACCGCCCGGCCCGCGACGGCGGTCGGCGCCGGGTCGTACGTCTTCAGGGCGCTGATGGCGGCGACCTCCAGACGGTCGACACGCCGGCCCACCGCACGCTGTCGCAGGTAACCGGCGAGCGCCTCCACCTCCGGTAGTTCGGGCATCGTCCAACGGTAGCCTTCTTTCCCGTGAGAATCGTGGTGGCGCACAACCGGTACCGAGAAGCTCAGCCGTCCGGTGAGAACACCATCGTCGACGCCGAGATCGCCCAGCTCACCGCCGCCGGGGTGGAGGTGCTGCCGTTCCTGCGCAGTTCGGACGAGATCCCGACGATGCCGAGGACGGCGAAGGCGCTGCTGCCGATCTCCCCGATCTACGCTCCCCGCGCCCAGCAGGAGCTGGCCCAGCTGCTCACCGAGCACCGGCCGGACGTGCTGCACCTGCACAACCCGTACCCGCTGCTGTCGCCCTGGGTGGTGCGGACCGCGCACCGGCACGGGGTGCCGGTGGTGCAGACGGTGCACAACTACCGACAGGTCTGCTCCTCGGGGCTGTACTTCCGGGACGGCATGATCTGCCAGGACTGCCGGGGTCGGGCCCTGGGCGTGCCGGCGGTGGTGCACCGCTGCTACCGGGGGTCGCGGGCGCAGAGCGCGCTGATGGCCACCACGCTGGCCGTGCACCGGGGCACCTGGAAGTCGGTGGACCGGTTCATCGCCCTGACCAGCGCCGTCGCGGATCACCTGCGCGACTACGGCATCCCCGATTCGCGGATCGTGGTGAAACCGAACGGGATTCCGGACCCGGGTACGCCCGCTCCGCTCGGCCAGGGTTTCCTGTTCCTCGGCCGGCTCTCTCCGGAGAAGGGGCTCGGCCTGCTGCTGGAGGCGTGGCGCCGGCACCCGGACGGCGCGCTGGGCCCGCTGCGGGTGGCCGGGGACGGCGAACTGCGCCCGCTGGTCGAGGCGGCGGCGGCCGAACGCGCGGACGTCACGTTCCTCGGCCCGCTCGATCGGGCCGGCGTCCGCGACGCGCTGACCGCGAGCGCCGTGGTGCTGGCCACCTCCACCTGGCACGACGTGCTGCCCACCGTGATCATCGAGGCGCTGGCCAGTGGGCGGCCGGTGCTCGGCACCGCGCTCGGCGGCATCCCGTACCTGCTCGGCGCGGACACTCCCCGCGAACCCGCCGGCACCGGTCCGGCGGTGACCGCCTCGGCACCCGCCCCGCCCAGCCCCGGCGGGCCCACAGCCCCCGTTGCGCAGGCCGGCGGGGCGGTTACCCAGCCGCAGACCGGCCTCCCGGTCGGGATCCGGGCCGGCGAGGCCGGCTGGGTCGTGTCGCCGGACCCGGCCGCGCTGGCCGCTGCGCTGCCGATAGCCGCCGCCGGAGCCGCCGCCCTGTCCAGTTCCGCCCGGAACCGCTACGAGCGCACCTTCCACCCCGACGTGGTCACCAAACGCCTCATCGACGTCTACGCCTCCCTAACCCACCCCTGATCAACCCCACCAACAGCCTGGTTGATCATGAGGTTGGCGGCACTAATTGATCTTCAAGGTGCCGCTAACCTCATGATCAACGGGGTGGGGCAGGGTTAGCGGCAACGCCGCTCAGTTAGGGCGGTGGGTTGGTTGTCAATGCTGCCGCGTCGAGGATGTTGATCTTGAATGTGGCGTGGTAGGTGGTGCGGTCGATGGTGCCTTTGGCGCGGTGTTTGGAGATCGCGCGTTTGACCACGCGGGGGCTGATTCGGGTGCGGCGTGGGGGGAGCAGGTCGGCCAGGACGGCGCGGCCGATGGCTCCGACGAGGTCGATGACGGTGTCGGCGATGACACCGGCGGCGTGGGTGATCTGGTCTCGGGCGGCGTGGACGGCGATGGTGAAGCTGGCCCGGTCGGGGTTGGTCGTGGGCCGGCTGGCGGTGGCGTCAGCCATCGCCAGCCGGACCGCTTGGTAGGTGGTGAGCAGGGCGTGGACCTCTTGACTGATCCCGTTCGGGGTTCGGGCTCGCAGGACCCGTCCGCCCAGCAGGGTGGACTTCAACTCCAGGTATGCCGTTTCGATCTCCCAGCGGTGGTGGTAGAGGGTGACCAGGTCCATGGCCGGGAAACGGCGCTGGTCGGTGAGGGTGGTGATCAGCCGGTACCGGCCGATGTGGCGTTTGCCGTTCATGCTCACGACGATCTCGGCGTCGACGACCCGGACGCTCATCGTGCCGATGACCGACAGCCAGGAACCGTCGTGATGGCGGCGGATGACGGGTAGCCGCCGGTCGTCCTTGTCACGGATGAGTAGGTCAGCGCCGGTGCCGGCGAACTGCTCGATCATCGTGCGGGCAGCGAAGCCCCGATCGGCCAGCAGCAGCATGCCCGGGTGCAGACAGCCCAGCAGACGAGCGGCGCAGCTCAACTCGCCGGTGCTGATGGGAGTGAACACCGCATCGATGAGGGTCCGCGTGCCGCACACGACGACCGCGACCAGCCGCAGCATCGGATAGCCCGAGCCGCCGTGAGTTCCGGCCTGACGAGGATAGACCGCGAGGTTCGCCGTGCTGTCGGGCACGAACATGCTGGTGCCGTCGATTGCACACACCAGCAGACCTCGCCATCGCCCAGCCCCGGCAGGCGGACCTGCCACCAGCCGGAACAACGCTGCCAAAGGTTTGTCCCCAACCCGACGGCGAGCCTGAGACAGGGCTGAGGAAGTCGGCATCGCCACCGGCAACCCGTCCAGACCAGCAACCAGCCGAGCCCACACCTGCCGATAACCCAACTCGGTGAACAACCCCGCCGCGAGCAGCAGATACACCACCACCCGCGACGGCAGATCCCGCACCCGCGCCTGCACCGCCCGCGTCTGCGCCAGGACGGCATCGACCATCTCGAAGGGCACCTGCTGCGTCAACTCACCCAGATGACCTGGCGCGAACCGGCCGGCTGCCACCGTGGCGGTCCGAGCAATGGCACACTGTTCCAACGGCGGGGCTCCCGGTCCAGAGGCTGTCTTGGAGTGACAAACCTCTATACCGAGACCCCGCCGCCCTCGTCTATCGACACGCTCTTGACAGACGCCCCGTCTCCCTAACTGAGCGGCATTGGGGTTAGCGGAGGGAGGTGTGGGCGGAGAAGGCGATGCTGGCCAGGAGGAAGGCGCCGTTGACCGCGGTGAAGGCGATCATCGCCCATAGGGTGAGGGCTGGGGCGACGGCCAGGACCAGGGCGGCCACGAAGATGACGGCGCCGTAGTCGCGGACCAGCTTGACCAGGCGTACCGGCAGGCTGGTGGAGGTGACCATGCTGGCCGCGTTCGGGCCGGACTGCATCACCGAGGTGACGAGGTTGACCATCCAGGTGCCGGCGAACGCCGCCACCAGCCAGGTCGGCGTCGTCGGCCGCTGCGCCACGGCGGTGGCGGACAGGGCGGCGACCAGGGCGATCTGGGCGGCCACGTCACAGAGCACGTCGACCCGGGCGCCCGCCGCGCTGCCCTGCCCGGTCACCCGGGCCAGCTGACCGTCGGCGCAGTCCAGGGCGTACGCGATCTGCCAGCCGACGAGTGCGACCAGCCCGACCAGCGGAGCCGGCACCTCCCCGGCGGCGACCGGCCCGGCGAGGGCGACCACGGTGACCGAGGTGGCCAGCCCGAGCAGCAGGTTGGTGATGGTCAACGCGGTCGGCCGGAGCCCGAGACGCTGGGCGACGAGCGCGAAGACCGCGCCGATCCACTGGCTGACCGACTCGCTGAACAGGCCACCGCCCCGGTTCACCCGGTGGAAGTCGGTGACCGTGGGGTGGGACGGCTCAGCCAAGGTGCTCACGAAGGGCGTCAACGTAGTCTCCCAGCCGGGTACGAAGGTCGTCGGCGGACAGCGTCAGGTGTTCGAGGATCGTGTAGCGGTCGGGACGGGTACGCGGGGCGAAGGCCACCGCCTCGACGAACTGCTCGTCGGTCAGCCCGAGGTCGCCGGGTCGGGTGGACAGCCCGTGCCGGTGCAGGCAGCGGGCGAGCTGGCCGAACCGTTCCAGGTCGCCCCGGAGGAAGGTGCAGAAGAGCGCACCGAGGCCGGCCTGCTCCCCGTGCGAGGCGGTGCTCGGGAAGAGGTGGTCGATGGCGTGCGAGATCTCGTGGTCGCCGCCGCTGGCCGGCCGGCTGGACCCGCAGATCGACATCGAGATGCCGCCCAGGATCAGCGCCTCGGCCAGCGTGGTCAGGAACCCGTCGTCGGTGATCTTCCCGGGATGGTTGACCAGTGCCTCCGCACCGGTGCGAGCCAGCGTCACGGCCAGCCCGTCGATCGGCTCGCCGCGAACCTCGTGGGCCAGCTCCCAGTCGGCGCAGGCGCTGAGGTTGCTCACCGCGTCGCCGATGCCAGCCTGGGTCTGCCGGTCCGGTCCGTTCTCCACGAAGTCGAGGTCGACCAGGACGGCGATCGGGATGTGCACCCCGTACGAGCCCTTGCCGCCCTCGTGCGTCAGCGACGCCACCGGAGAGGCGATCCCGTCGTTGGCGAGGCTGGTCGCCACGGTGACCATCGGGATGCCGTAGCGGGTGGCGGCGTACTTGGCGGTGTCGATGGTCTTCCCGCCGCCGATCCCGACCACGGCGTCGTAGTTGCGGCGGCGCAGCTGGTCCCCGAGCTCGTTGGCGGAGTCGACGCTGCCGCCGGCGACGGTGAACACGTCGGCCGACCCGAGCGAGGGCCGGCACAGCTCCACGATCTTCTCGCCCTGACCCGGGCCGACCACCACCGCGACGTCGCCGCCGCTGGAGATCCGACGATCGGCCAGCAGCGAGCCGAGGTCGGCCACCGCACCCCGGCGGACCTCGATCGACAGCGGCGTCGCGACGGTACGGGCTAGTAGCGGCACGCGATCTCCCGCGCCCGGGCCAGGTCGGCGTGGTTGTCGACCTCGACCCAGGCCACGTCACCGATCGGTGCGGCCCGGACCTCGCCGCCACGGTCGGCGAACTCCTGGTACCCGTCCTCGTAGTACAGGTTCGGGTCGCGTCGCCAGGTCGCCTCCAGGGCGTCGGCGAGCGGCTCGGCCACCTGCGGCTCGATGAGCGTGGCCCCGATGTACTCGCCGTACGCCTCGCCCGGGTCCATCAGCTTGGTGATCCGGGTGAGCTGGCCGGCGGCGTCGAAGGTGGTCTTCATCTCCTCCTCGGCCAGCGGCTTGAGGGTGTCGACCGCGAGCAGCACGCCCGGCCCCCGCTCGGCCAGCAGGGTCTTCTCGATGCTCACCGGGTGCACGGTGTCGCCGTTGACCAGCAGAACGCCCCGGGAGAACCAGGCCCGCGCCAGCCAGAGGGAGTACGCGTTGTTCCACTCCTCGGCCTTGTCGTTGGGCACCAGGGTGATCGTGACGCCGTACCGACGCTCCAGCTCCGCCTGGCGTTCGCGGACGGCGTCGGCGGCGTAGCCGACCACCACCACGACCTCGGTGAGCCCCACCTCGGCCAGGTTGCGCAGCGCGATGTCGAGGATGGTGATCTCGCCGTCCACCGGCACCAACGCCTTGGGCAGGGTGTCGGTGTACGGGCGCAGCCGGCGACCCGCGCCAGCTGCCAGCACCATTCCGACCATGCCCGCATCAGTTTCTGTTCTCGCAGCGTTCACCGAAGGAGGATAGCGCCGCCCGGGGCGGCGCTGTCGCCGGTCAACCGGCCACCGCTCGTCCCCGTCCGGCGGCGACCTCGGTCAGCCCCGGCAGAACCGCCGGGTCGGCTCGTCACCCGGTGACCGCGGCCCGGCCGCGTCGCTCACGAACCGGTGGACCGCAGGACGGCGAAGGCCCGCTCGGCGATGTGCCGGATCAGCCCGTCGTTGACCTCACGGTGCTCGTCGAGCAGGTCGAGGTCGCCGGGGCCGAGCCAGCGGTACTCGGTGTGCTTGCCGGCCTCCAGCACGGGTGCGGTCAGATCGCCGTCGACCCGGACCAGCCAGTCACTCTCGATCCGGGCCAGGCCGTCGTCCCCGACGTAGCGGTACTCGCCGATCTCGGCGATCACCTCGGTGACCCGCCAGCCGGTCTCCTCGGTGACCTCCCGGTGCAGCGCGTCCTGCACGGACTCGCCCGGTTCGAGATGCCCGCCGACGATGTCCCAGCAGTTGGGGAAGAGCCGCCGGTGTGGCGAGCGGCGTTGGAAGAACAGGCGTCCGTCGGGGGCGACGATCAGCGCTCCCGCGCAGCGCAGCGGCTCGGTGGGCACGTCAAGCACAGTAGTCGCGACCGTACCGCCACGACGATGTCCGGTCTTGTCCTGGAAACCTGCGGGGCTCACCATTGCGGGTAACCGGGTGCAGCCGTCCCAAAGGGGTGATGTGTCATGCAGGTTCGGGAAGCCATGTCCAGTGAGATCCTCGTGGTCGGTCCGGAGCACACGCTCCGGCAGGCGGCGCGGATGATGTCGGAGCGCGGTATCGGGTCGGCGGTGGTGATCGACCCGGATTCCGAGGGCATCGGGATCATGACGGAGCGCGACGTGCTCAACGCGATCGGAGCCGGGCTCGACTGCGATATCGAGCGGACCGGGGCCCACCTGACCTGGGACGTCGTCTACGCGGGGCCGGAGTGGACGATCGAGGAAGCGGCGGCGGCGATGGCCCGGGGTGGCTTCCGGCACCTCGTCGTCCTCGACGGTCGCGAGGTCGCCGGGGTGATCTCGGTACGCGACATCATGCGCGTGTGGGCAGCCAGCCGGATGGTCGGCACCGGCTGACCACGGTGGGCCACCGGTCGATCCGTCGCGGGTTGGGCAGGCTGATCGGCGGGTAATGCCCTAGCTGCGGGCGCGGGCGGAGCGTGTCCCGCGTGGGGAGGCGTGATGCGTGGCGCGGACCGGTTGATCCAGCAGCAGTACGAGATGCTCCTGCGGCGGGACGTGGCTCGCCTGCCGGAGCTGTACGCGACGGACGCCCACTACGCCATGCCGGGCGTCACGGTGCGTCCGCCCGAATTGCCGGCCCTGCTGCGTACCTGGACGGGTGCCTTTCCCGACCTGCGGGTCGAGCCGCTCGGTGCGGTACGCACGGCCGGTGGAGCGGCGGTCGAGCAGTTGCTGACCGGCACCCACACCGGCGTGCTGCACACGCCGTTCGGGACCGTCGCGCCCACCGGACGGGACGTCGCCTGGGAGGTGGTGGACGTGGTCCGGGTGCGCCGGGGGCGGATCGCCGCCTGGCGGTCCTACTTCGACTGGGGCCAGCTGATGACTCTGCTGGGTCTGCAGGTGGCGGGGACGTCCCGGCGGCCGTCGGAACCGGTGGGCGTTCCGGCCTGAGCTGCCGCACAGTCGGCGCGGGCGGGTCAGCCACCGGACGCGCCCGTTCACCCGACCCGGTGGCTCAGGATGCGGACATCGCCGTGCCTTCCGCGTACGTCCCACCTCCGCCCGTACGCTGAACAGCCATGACCGCCGAGCAGCTGATCTCCTTCGCCCGTGGCGCCCCCTCACTGGACATCGTCGATGTCGAGGGGCTCAAGGCCGCCGCCGTCCGCGCCTTCGACGCCGACCCAGCCGGGGTGACCGCGTACGGCACCTCCGTCGGTTACGTCCCGCTCCGCAGGTGGATCGCCGAGAAGCACGGTGTCGAGGCGGAACAGGTGCTGGTCACCAACGGCTCGTTGCAGGCCGACGCCTTTCTCTTCGACCACCTGGTCCGCCCCGGCGACGCGGTGGTGGTGGAGCGGCCCACCTACGACCGCACCCTGCTCAACCTGCGGAACATGGGCAGCGAACTGCACGCCGTCACCATCCAGCCGGACGGGATGGACACCGCCGAGCTACGCAAGCTGCTGGAGTCCGGGGTGCGCCCCCGGCTGGCCCACGTCATTCCGAACTACCAGAATCCGGCGGGTGTGACGCTGTCCCTGGAGAAGCGTCGCGAACTACTGGACCTGGCCGCCGAGTTCGGTTTCACGATCTTCGAGGACGACCCGTACGCCGACATCCGGTTCCGGGGTGAGGCGCTGCCGTCGATGCTGTCGATGGACACCCGCAGCGTGGTCGTGCACGCCTCCAGCTTCACCAAGACCGTCTGCCCGGGCGTTCGGGTGGGCTACCTGGTGGGTCCGGCCGACCTGATCGGCGACATCGCGAAGAAGGCGACGAGCCTCTACATCTCGCCCGGCATGGTGTCCCAGGCGATCGTGCACCAGTTCTGCGTGTCGGGGGACATCGGCCGGTCGATCGAGACGGTGCGGGCGGCCCTCGGCGAGCGCGCCACCGTGCTCGCCGAGTCGCTGCGCCGGCACATTCCGCAGGCCCGGTTCGTGGAGCCCGACGGTGGCTACTTCCTCTGGGTCGAGTTGCCGGAGGACGTCGAGGTCGACCGGCTGGCCCCAGCGGCGGCCGAGCGTGGCGTCGCGGTGGTCAAGGGCAGCGACTTCGTCCTGGACGGTGGGCGGCACGCCCTCCGGCTGGCCTATTCGGCGGTCACCGCGGACCGGATCGACGAGGGCGTTCGGCGGTTGGCCGACGCGATGACGTCGGTGCGTGGCTGAATTTCTGTCGGGTTTCTGACAGAACAGCAATACCGGTCGGCTCGGGTCTCCCGCTGACGGGGCTCGGGGCCCACAATGCTGCGAGCGTTACTCACCACGCGTAGGCACAACCCCCGCCCCCACGGCGCCGGGCGGGCCGGATCACCCCTCACCCCCCGATGCGGTCCGGTCCGTCCGGCGCCACCCCCGGCCGTCCGGCCATGATCGCTGTGGCGGCGTAACCTGCAAACCGCAGCCGGCGGGGGGAGGGCGTGATGACGGAGCGGACGCGGCGCACGGGGGCGACCGCCCCGGCCACCGCTGGCGACCGGACCGCGAGCGCCAACGGCAGCCGGGCCCTGCGGCCGCGGAGCTGGTCGCCGGTCCGGGCCGTGACTCGTCGGCTCAGCCCCGACGGATCGCAGTCCGGCCAGCCGCCGACCGAGCGGCGACGCAACGCCGTGGTCGACTGCGCGCTCTACCTCGACGGTCAGCGGCAGGCCGGCGACTGGGACTACGCCGACGCACTGGCCGCGGCGCGCGGTGCCGAAGCGGGTTTCGTCTGGCTCGGCCTGCACGAGCCGGAGCTGGCCGAGATGACCGAGATCGCCACCACCTACGGGCTGCACGAACTGGCGGTGGAGGACGCGGTCAAGGCCCAACAGCGTCCGAAGCTCGAACGTTTCGGCGAAGTCAGCTTCCTGGTGCTGCGCACCGCCCGCTACTGCGAGCACACCGAGCTGACGGAGAACTCCGAGGTGGTGGAGACCGGGCAGGTGATGCTCTTCATCGGCCCGCAGTTCGTGATCAGCGTCCGGCACGGTGACGCCTGCCGGCTGGCGCCCGTCCGCGAGGAGCTGGAGGCTCGCCGGGAGCTGCTGCTCAACGGCCCCTGGGCCGTCGCGTACGCGATCACGGACCGGGTCGTCGACCTCTACCTGGAGGTCGCCGACCAGCTCGAGGACGACATGGATGTGCTGGAGACGGAGGTGTTCGACCGCCAGACCAGCGGCCGGATCCAGCGGATCTACCAGATGAAGCGGGAACTCGTCGAGTTCAAGCGGGCGGTGATGCCGTTGCAGCGGCCGCTGGTGACGCTGACCTCCCAGATGAACCGGGACGTGCCCAAGGAGGTGCGCCGCTACTTCCGGGACGTGCAGGACCACCTCAGCCGCACCGTCGAGCAGGTCAACTCGTACGACGACCTGCTCAACTCGATCCTCCAGGCGCGGCTGGCCCAGGTCACGGTCGATCAGAACAACGACATGCGCAAGATCGCGGCTTGGGCGGCCATCGCCGCCGTGTGGACCGCGATCGCCGGCATCTACGGCATGAACTTCGACTTCATGCCGGAGCTGAGGATGACCTACGGCTACCCCGTGGTGCTGGCCCTGATGCTCAGCATCTCGTTGGCCCTCTACCGCTGGTTCCGCCGCAACGACTGGCTCTGACCCTCGCCCCACCCGACCGCGCGCCGCGCCGTCGCGTCGACCATGAAATTGTTGCCGCGCTCACCGGAGTGTCGCGGCAACAACTTCATGATCAACCCCGTCGGGGCGGGAGGGGTCAGGCGCGGGTGTTGGACTTGTGGTTGGTGGCCTTGCTGAGGTCGTCGGCGGGGCGGCCGGTGGTGGTGCGGGCACCCTCGGCGGTCGAGGGGACCTTTCCGGAGGTGGCGACGCCGGACGGGGTGGTAGCGGTGGTGGCGCTGTCGCTGGCGGCCACCGCCGAGCTGCCCGCGCCGGTCGAGACCTTGCCGGCACCGGCCGGACCGGCCGTACGCACCTCGATGGTCTCCACCTCCTCGTGCATCGGCTCAAGCGCGGCACCCGCGTCGTACTCGGCCCACTCCTGCTGCTCACGGTGCCGACGCAGGGCCATCGCACCGGCGAGACCGGCCACCGTGCCGGCGGCCAACAAGCCGATCATGGTCCCGCTCCGGCGGGACTTCTTCTTCGCCTTCATCTTCTTCGCCTTCCTGGTGACCGAGGCCTGCTTGGCGAGGGCTGCCTTCTTTCCCTTGACGGCCCGATCGGCCGCGTCGGACTGCGCGTGACGCACGGCCAGCGCGAGCGGCGCGAGAGCCGCGGCCGTCGACGCGAGGCCGCTCGATGCCCGGTCCCGGACGACGACGGCGGTCGGTGCCACCGCACCGCGAGCTGCCTGGAACCGAGGGCCGACCGTGTCGCCGGCGCCTCTCGCGGCATGCGTGGCGGCCTGCCGCAGGTGACCGATGCCGCGGTTCAGTTCGGTCCGGGCCAACTGCGCCTGGCTCTTGCGCCGCCAGTTTCCAAACACGGTCCCACCTCCTGGGAGTTGCTCTGTCTCATCCTCCACCTTCGGATGCCTCCGCATGTCCAGATCGGGCACATGGGAGGATCCGCATGGAACTGACCAACAAGTAAGGAGTACCCGTGGCCGAGGCTGTCTACGCCACCGTGCACACCAACGCCGGCCCGATCCGGCTGGAACTCTTCGCCAACCACGCGCCGAAGACCGTTCGCAACTTCGTCGAGCTGGCCGAGGGCACGCGTGAGTACACCGACCCGCGGACCGGGCAGCCGGGCAACGGTCCGTACTACGACGGCACCATCTCGCACCGCGTGATCAGCGGGTTCATGATTCAGATGGGCGACCCGACCGGCACCGGGCGTGGCGGGCCGGGCTACACCTTCGCCGACGAGTTCCACCCCGAGCTGCGGTTCGACCGGCCGTACCTGCTGGCGATGGCGAACGCCGGGCCTGGCACCAACGGTTCGCAGTTCTTCATCACCGTCTCGCCGACGCCGCACCTGAACAACCGGCACACCATCTTCGGACAGGTGGCCGACGAGCAGTCCGCGAAGATCGTCGAGGCGATCGCCAACACCCCGACCGGCCCCAGCGACCGGCCGCTCCAGGACGTCGTCATCGAGCGCATCGAGATCGAGCGCTCGGCCTGACCCGCGCTGGACCCGGCCCGCCGGCCGAGGCTGGGCGCGGCGGGCCGGGCGCGGGCGAGCTGGACGGGGCACACGCCTACCCGCCTGAGCGGTGGCTCGGGGTACCTTTGCTCGCATGACTGAGCGCTCGGGTGTCTGGGGCCAGCGATGAGCGAGTCCCCGCCGACCACGCCGGCCTGCTATCGCCACCCGGGCCGGGAGACGTACGTCCGCTGCACCCGCTGCGACCGGTCGATCTGCCCCGACTGCATGAACGAGGCGTCGGTCGGCTTCCAGTGCCCGGAGTGCGTGTCGGAGGGACGCCGTAGCGTGCGGCCGGCGCGCACCGCCTTCGGTGGCGGGGTCGTCGGTCGGCAGGGTTACGTGACCAAGACCCTGATCGCCCTCAACCTGCTGGTGATGCTGGTGTCGATCGCCTCGGACCGGGGCGGCGACGCGGCGGCCGGCGGCAACGGCTTCGGCGGGTTGATGGGCGGCGGCACCCCGTTGACCGAGTGGGGCGCGGTGCTGGGTCGGGCGATGTTTCTCGACGGCACCGTCGGCGGCGTCGCCGAGGGCCAGTGGTACCGCCTGGTCACCGCGATGTTCCTGCACTACGGCGTGGTGCACCTGCTGCTGAACATGTGGGCGCTCTGGGTGCTCGGTCGTTCGCTGGAGGCGGTGCTCGGGCCGCTGCGCTTCGCCGCCCTCTACTTCATCGCCGGCTTCGGCGGCAACGTCGCGGTCTACGTGTTCAGCGCGCCCAACCAGATGTCTGCGGGAGCGTCGACCGCCATCTTCGGCCTGTTCGCGGCGATATTCGTGATCATGCGGCGACTCGGGCGGGACACCTCGGCCATCGTCCCCATCCTGGTGATCAACCTGATCTTCACCTTCACCGTGCCGCAGATCTCGATCGCCGGTCACCTGGGCGGCCTGGTGTTCGGCGCGCTGATGGCCCTGGTACTGGCCTACGCGCCGCGCTCGCGCCGGACGCTCGTGCAGGTCGGCGGTGGCGCGATCATCCTCGTGGTGCTGCTCGGGCTGGCCCTGGTCCGCACCGCCGCGCTACTGGGCTGACCGCTGCCGGCGCCGTGCCGGCGGGACTGGTCCGCACCGCCGGCCCGGGTGCGCCGGAGCGGATCAACCGGTGCCGCCGGGACCCGCCGCCCGGGCGGCTCGCAACGCGTCGGCGACCTCGGCCGGATCGGTTCCGAGATCGAGCCGGCTGAACAAATGCAGCGAGTCGCCCGTGTCGATCTCCAAGGTCGGTCCGGCGAGTCCCCGCCCGGACCGACGGTGCACCTCGATGGTCGCCACCGTCGGCCAGGGCAGGTGCCGCCGGCTCAGCATTCCGGCCGGCACGGTGACGCCGGTCGCGTCCACCGCCAGCCGTACCGGTGCGAGCAGATCCCGCAGGCCCCAGCCGACGAGGACCGTCGCGGCCAACCCGCCGAGCACCGGCCGGAGCGGGTCACCCGCGGCGAGCAGCAGCCCCAGGGTGAGCACGACAACCGCCGCAACCAGCTTGAGGACGGGTAGGGCGGGTGGCACCCGCCACTGCTGTGCGATCGTGTCGTCCGCCACGGCACCAGCATGCCAGCGCCGCCGGGAACCGACATCCGCCCCGGGGCCGCGCCCGAGGGCGGGTCGGATAGGGCGGCCCGGGTGGGGCGTAGGATCGGGGGCAGCCCAAGTTACCGGGGAGTAGACATGAGTGACGCGGTCATCGTCGGTGCGGTGCGCACCCCGGTCGGGCGGCGCAAGGGCAGCCTGGCCACGGTGCACCCGGTGGATCTGTCCGCACACGTGCTGCGCGCCCTGGCCGAACGCACCGGGATCGATCCGGCCCAGGTGGACGACGTGGTCTGGGGCTGTGTGTCGCAGGTCGGGGAGCAGTCGTGGAACGTCGCCCGCAACGCCGTACTGGCCGCCGGCTGGCCGGAGTCGGTGCCGGGTACCACGGTTGACCGGCAGTGCGGTTCCAGCCAGCAGGCCCTGCACTTCGCCGCGGCCACCGTGCTCTCCGGCCAGGCGGATCTGGTCGTCGCCGGCGGGGTCGAGTCGATGACCCGGGTGCCGATGGGCTCCAGCGTCGCCGGTGGGATGCCGTTCAGCGAGCAGATCCTGAACCGCTACCGGGGGGTCGAGGGAGTCGCCGAGGACTCCCCGCTGCCCTTCAACCAGGGCGTGGGAGCGGAGCTGATCGCGCAGCGCTGGCGCCTGTCCCGGTCCCAGCTCGACGAGTTCGCGCTGACCAGCCACGAGAAGGCCGCCGCCGCGCAGGACGCGGGAGCGTTCGAGGCCGAGCTGGCCCCGGTGGCGCTGGCGGACGGCGGCAAGTTCGCGGTGGACGAGGGCATCCGGCGCGACACCTCGCTGGCGAAGCTGGGCGAGCTGCCCACTCCGTTCCGCCCCGACGGTGTGGTCACCGCCGGCTCGGCCTCGCAGATCTCCGACGGTGCCGCCGCGCTCGCGGTCACCACGAGCGAGTGGGCCAGCCGGCACGGGCTGCGCCCGCTGGCCCGCGTACACACCGCCGTGGTCGCGGCCGACGACCCGGTCGCCATGCTCACCGCGCCGATCCCGGCGACCGCGAAGGCGCTACGACGCGCGGGGCTGGGCATCGAGGAGATCGGGGTGTACGAGGTGAACGAGGCGTTCGCCCCGGTACCGCTGGCCTGGTTGGCGGAGACCGAGGCGGACCCGGAGCGGCTCAACCCGCGCGGCGGTGCGATCGCCCTCGGGCATCCGCTCGGCGGCTCCGGTGCCCGGATCATGACCACGATGCTCGCCCACATGCGCGACAACAACATCCGCTACGGCCTGCAGACCATGTGCGAAGGCGGCGGCATGGCCAACGCCACCATCCTCGAACTCCTCTAACCACCCACCCCACCCCACCACCCACGTCCCGCCACGTTGATCAAGAAGTTTTGGTCGGGCTGAGCGCGATCGGCGACCAGAACTTCTTGATCAACGCGGTGGGTCCGGGTGGGTCCGAGGGTGGGGTGGAAATTGCAGAAAGCAGGTTGAGGGCCGCGTCACCGCGGGGACCGGGTCGTTGGGCAGGTCATGGACGTCTTCTCCCGAACGTTCCTTCCGGCCGCCGCCGAGGCCGGCCTGGCGGTGCAGACCGCCAGTCGGCACATGCCGGTGTTCCGTCGCTGCGTGGGTTCCGGCGACGCCACCGTCCTGGTCACCCGGTGCAGCCGGCCCGACCGGCCGGTCCACGGGGAGTATCTGCTGCTGCTCACCCATCGACGGCTGGTGGTCACCCGGCAGACGCGGGTGCTGCACCGGCTCCGCCTGCACCTCAACACGGAGCTCCGCGAGCTGAGCCACGTCACCTGGAGTCCCGACCCGCGGCTGCACTGCGTCGAACTGGCCGCCACCGCGATCGACGGCATCCGCGAGCGGTTCCTGATCCGCACCCAGCGCCCGAAGCAGGTGTGGCAGCTGGACGCCTTGCTCGATCACGCGTTCCGGACCCGCGTCCGCAGCGCACAGCCACGGGTCGTGACCACCGTCGCCGAGCCCGCCACCGCTCGGCCGGTCACCTTCCAGCCCGTCGTGGCACGCTGAGCGGGTCTTCTTACCGAATCCGAACACGGCCTGACGCTGCCGGATCCCGTCGATCGGCAATCATGGCCCAGTGACCGCCGAGAACCCGCAACGCGGGCTCGTCCTCGTGGTGGAGGACGAACCGAGCATCGCCGACCTGGTCCGGCTCTACCTCAGCCGGGACGGCTTCGGCGTCCACGTCGAACGGGACGGCAGCGCCGGTCTCTCGGCGGCTCGCCGGCTGCGTCCGGTGGCCTGCGTGCTCGACATCGCCCTGCCGGGTCTGACCGGCACCGAGATCTGCCGCCGGCTACGCGAGGCCGGCGACTGGACCCCGGTCATCTTCCTCACCGCCCGCGACGACGAGGTGGACCGCGTCGTCGGCCTGGAACTGGGGGCCGACGACTACCTCACCAAGCCGTTCAGCCCCCGGGAACTCGTCGCCCGGCTGCGGGCGGTGCTGCGCCGCGCCGCCGGTCCGCCGGGTGGTGCCGGGCAGCCCGTCGTGCTCGGCACGGTCACCGTCGACCCCGACCGCAGGTCGGTCACCGCCGACGGCGTGCCGGTGCAGCTGACCTCCACCGAGTTCGACCTGCTGGCCCACCTGATGAGTCGGCCCGGTCGGGTCTTCTCGCGGGAGGAACTGCTGGCCGCCGTGTGGGGGTACGCGGCACACGCCGGCACCCGTACCGTCGACGTGCATGTGGCGCAGGTGCGGGCGAAGCTCGGCGGGGCCAGCGTGATCCGGACCCATCGCGGAGTCGGATACGCCGCCGATGGCTGATCGTCCCGGCCGTACGCTCACCGCTCGCGCGGTGTTGGTGACCTGCGCGGTGGCCCTGGTGTCGGTGCTGGTCACCGCGATGGTCGCGGTGCCGGTGGCGGTCCGCGCCGCCGAACGGCGGGACCGGCAGGCGCTCGCCGCACAGGCACAGGTCGCCGCTGAGCTGCTGCGGGCGCGCCCCGGCCGGGTCCGGGAACTGGCCGGCGAGCGGTTGATCCGCCAACTCGGAAACCAGGGCACCACCATCTTCCTGATCTCCGGCGGTGAGGTGGACCGTGCCGGCCTGCCTCCCCAGGTGGTGAGCCGGGTGTCCAACGGGCGGAATGTCTCCGGTCGGCGGTTGGTCGACGGGAAACGGGCGCTGGTCGAAGGCCGGGCACTGCCCCGCGGCGACGGCGTGGTGCTGACCCGTCCACTCGGCGCCGGGGTGTGGCGTGAGGTGCTGCGCGGCCTCTGGCTTCCGCTGCTGGCGGGGATGGTCGCGGGTGCCGTGGCCGGTTCGCTGCTCGCCCGTCGGCTGGCCCGGCCGATCCGCCGGGCGGCCCTCGTCGCGGCCCGGCTGCGAGCCGGCGACCGCACCGTCCGGGTGCCGGTCGAGTCGCCGGCCGAGGTGGCCGACCTGGCGTACGCGCTGAACGGGCTGGCCGCCGCACTGGCCACCAGCGAGGGACGACAGCGGGAGTTCCTGCTCTCCGTCTCGCACGAACTGCGTACCCCGCTCACCGCGATCCGTGGCTACGCCGAGGCGTTGGCCGACGGGGTGGTCGAACCGTCGGCGGCGGCCGAGACCGGTCGGACCATGCTCGACGAGGCGGAGCGCCTGGACCGCCTGGTCACCGACCTGCTCGCCCTGGCCCGCCTGGAGGCGGTCGACTTTCCCCTCGAACCGGTGCCGGTGGACCTGGTCGCTCTGGCGGCCGACGCCGGCCGGACCTGGGCGGACCGCTGCTCCTCGGTCGGGGTGACGTTCCGCACCGAACTGCCGGGGCAGCCGGTGCCGGTGTACACCGACCCGGGGCGGATCCGGCAGGTGATCGACGGGCTGCTGGAGAACGCGCTGCGGGTGGTGCCGCCGGGTGCGCCGGTGGTGCTGGCGGTCCGGCCGGCCGGTGCCGATCCGAGCGCCGGCGGAGTGGTCGAGGTCCGCGACGGTGGACCCGGGTTGACCGACGACGACCTGACAGTGGCCTTCGAGCGTGGGGCGCTGCACCAACGCTACCGGGGGCTACGGAAGGTCGGCAGCGGGCTCGGCCTCGCGCTCGCCGCCGGCCTGGTCCGCCGGCTCGGCGGTCAGACAAGCGCCGGGCACGCTGCCGAGGGCGGTGCCGCGTTCACCATCCGGCTGCCGGGATTCCTTACCTGACCCGAACGTCGGCCTGACGGTCGGCTCATCCGGTCGGTCCACGCTGAGGGGACGGATCCGCGCCGGCCCTGACGCGGCGCCACGAGATCCGACGGACCAGCACCGACGAGAGGACGAGGAATGGCACGCAGGGGATCCTTCACCGCCACCGGCGCGCTACTGGTGACGGTCGCGTTGGCCGCCGCCGGCTGCGGGGTGGGCCGGGCCGAGCGGGACACGCTGCAGGACAGCGCCGTCGAGGTGGTCGCCGCGCTGGGCGCGGAGGGCCAGGCACTGGCCGCGCTCGGTCTCGACCCCGAGGAACTGGACGCCGACCCGGGCACGGCCGCGCCGGTGGAGCCGACCCCGAGCGCGGCCGACAAGCGCAAGGAGCGGGTCGAGGAGTGGCGCAAGCGCCGGGCGGCCCGGGTGCTGCTGCGCAAGAACACGTTGCACGGCGACGTCGTGGTGCAGACCAAGGACGGCGGCACCAAGACCGTCTCGGTGCAGCGCGGCGAGGTGACCGCCCTGACCGACGACAAGATCACGGTCAAGTCGACCGACGGCTTCACCAGAACCTGGACCTTCACCGACGACCTGCGGGTGATCGAACGGCGCAAGTCGATCGCCGCCACGGACATCAAGGTCGGCACCAGGCTGGGCGTGGCCGGCACCGTGTCCGGCGAGCAGGCGCAGGCCCGTCTGATAGTCGTACCGTTCGAGCAGAAGTGACAGTGGGCCCGCCGGGCCCGGCGCGGTGATCGAACCAGACCACCCGGTGCCGGGCCCGGCGGGCCCGCCTGCTCCCGGCCTCAGTAGACCCGGGAGCCGATGAAGTCGTCCCGCCCGTACCCGACGGGCTGGGCGAACGACCGCGACTCGAACGACCACTGCTGCCGCGAACTGCTGGAGCAGGTGGCCAGCCGCAGTCGGGGCGTACCGAACAGCGGGTTGTCGAAGGCCAGACAGAGGTTGGTGGCACCGGCGGCGCGGATCTGGTTGCCGGAGATGGTGAACCGCTGGTTGGTGCCGCCGTGGCAGTCGTAGACGTTCACCGCCGTGCCCGAACTCAGCGATCCACCGGCGACGTCCAGGCAGCGGTCGTGGGAGAGTTCGGAGTGCAGCGACTGCCGGGTCGGGTCGTACCAGAAGCCCTGGTTACGTCCGCCATGGCAGCGGTACGACTGCTGCGCCGTGCCGTTGCGTGAGTTGTAGCCCTTGCCGTCCACGCAGGTGCCGGTGGCGGCGTTGCGCAGCTGCCGGAACTCCATCAGGCCGGCGTAGAGCTGACCGTCGCCGGTGCTGGCCGGGTCGACGCAGGTGCCCTGCTGCTGGCCGGAGGCGTAGAACTGGGTGATGCACTGGGCGAACATGCCGTGTCCCCGGTAGTTCGGGTGGAACGACTGGCGGGCCGCGTTCTCGTCCCAGATCCCCACCTCGATGTAGAGCCCGCGTACCGAGGTGTTGTCGGTGCAGACCTCGTGGCCGTGGAAGAGGCGGCTGGCGTCGAGGTAGCGGGTGCCGGTGTTGGCCGCCGCCGCCCGCAGCGCCGACTCGAACAGCGGCACCGCCTTGTTCCGGGCGAACGCGGCGTCGGCGAGGTACAGCAGGCAGCCGCCGGAGTACCAGCCGGGGAAGTTCGGGTTGTCCTCGACGTCCGGACTGCCCGGGCTGGAGTACGACATGAACACCAGCTCGTAGTCGGAGCTGAGATAGCCGGCGTTCGTCATGGTCCGGCGGATGTCGGTGAGTGCCTCCTCGACGGCCCGACGGCTGCCGTCGGTGCGTACCGTCCACTGGTCGGTGTAGGTGGGCCAGCAGGGCCCCTGGAAGAGGACGCGGCGGAGCGCGCAGTCGGTGGCGACCGGGCCGAACTGGATCGTGCCGTCGCCGTTGGCGCCGGCCACCACCCAGATCAGCTTGATGTGCGTGTTGCGCGCCTTGATCGCCAGGTGGTCGCCCTGGTTCAGCTCGTTGTGCTGGGTCGGACCACCGGCGATCAGGTTCCACGGGGTGGCGCCGGAGCAGGCGATGTTGTAGCGCTCGTCGGCGGCGATACCGGTGCGGAAGACCGCCTGGTCGTACGAGCGGTCGCACCAGTTGCCCGGCTGGTGGGTGCCGGGCACGTAGTTGCCGACCCCCTCCCCGGAGATCTGGCTGTCACCCATGGTGATCAGTGCGGTGCGGCGCTGGTCGATCGGCCGGATACCGGGGTCGCCGTAGAGCGCGGTGGCCTCGGCGGCGCGGATGGTTTCGAGGTGGGCGGGGAGCGGCTGGACGGCGGGACGGTCGGCCGCGGCGGCGGGTGAGGCCGTGGCCAGCATCGGCAGGACGAGAGCGGTGGCGAGGACGGCGACCTCGGCAAGACGCCGTCGAGGTGTCCGTTCACGCCTGGCGTGGGTACCAGACATCGACGCACTCCTTTCGGTCCGATCGCGGGACGTCGATCGGGTTACCGGACGGTAACGCGTGCGATGCAGGTATGTGAATACGTCTCGGAATACTTGCGTGCTGCGGCGAACCGGGCCAATGGTCCTTTACCGGCCCGGACCGCTCGACGTGCCGCGCCGACCGGTCACCGCTGCTCCGGCAGGGCGTAGCCGACGTAGCTGCGGAACTCCAGCCGCCAACCGGCGGGCACCAGGTCGGCGCAGAGTTTCCGGCTGCCGACACAGAGGATCGCGTCGACCGAGGCCGGATCGGCCGGTGGCCGATCGTCGAGCACCGACTGGAGCGCCAGCAGCTCGGGCGGGGTGCCGTCCGCGTCGCGGAGCAGCAGCCACCAGGGGTACTCCCAGTCGTCGTTGCGCTGGGACAGCCCGATCCGGCGCGCGCCGGCGCCCCGGACCGCGTCGGCCGCCCACCGGTACTCCGCCGCCCACTGCGGACGCCGGATGAACCGGCTCTCCCAGTCGGAGGTGGTGAAGACCGAACCCGCGCCGACCAGTCGGCGCGGAAAGCCGTACGACACCGCCAACACCCCGGCCAGTGCGCAGGTGGCCAGCACCGTCACCGCGAGCCCGGCGGCGAGGGGTCGCCGACCGCCGGTGCCCGCCGGATCACCGCCCCGGACGCCGGACGCGACCCGACCCGAGCGGCGGAAGAGGGCGTCGAGCCAGAGACCGGCCAGCGGCACCGATGCCGCCAGGGCGTAGAGGATCAGCCGGTTCCCCCACGGTTGCCACTTGATCATCGCGGTGTGCAGCACCACGGCGACGACCACCACCAGGGCGTACCCGCGCAGCGCCCCCGCCGCGCCCGGACTGACCCGGGTCGGGCCGCGCAGCGCCGCCAGCGCGCCGATCAGCGCCAGCGCACCGGCCAGCGGGAAGGCCACCCGGTCCTCGTCCGGATACCAGGACGCGACCGGGAAGATCTCCCGGCCGAACGTGATCGCGCGGTCCTGCGGGTCGACCCCGATCAGCCCGGCCAGCCCGATGATCGCCTCGGCGGACACCTCGCGCAGCGGCGCCAGCGGAGTGTCCAGCGCGGTGTGTCCGATCCGGAGCGCGTTCACCAGGACCGATGGTGGGTCGTGGCGTTCCATCGGCACCGACTCGCGCAGCCGCTCCGGTCCCAACGGGTGGCCGAACTCGACGTACACCCGGCCCAGGAAGGGGCCGACCACCGCGGCGGCGACCAGCAGGATCAGCACCGAGGCACCGACGGTACGGGTGATCCCGGCGACCGGGGCCCGGCGGTGCGTGGTCGACCCGTCGAGGTACGCCAGGCGTAGCTGGCCCACTCCCCAGAGCACCAGCAGCGGCCCGACCGCGAGCAGTCCGCTGGTCTTGGTGACCGCGGTCAGCCCGGTGGCCGCGCCGAGCGCGAGCAGGTCACCCAGGTGCGCCCGTCGACGCAGCCCGTCCAGGGCGAGGGTGCCGGCGCAGAGCACCCAGGCGGCGCAGACCAGGTCGGTCTGGGTGCTGGTCGCCTGCAGGGTGACCATCGGCGTGGTGGCCAGCACGAACACGGTGAGCAACTGCGCCCGCCGACCGCCACCGAGCTGCGCGGTCACCCGGGCGGCCGCGAGCAGGCAGACCAGGCCGGCGGCCCACTGCACCAGGTGATGCAGCGCGTCACCGCCGGTGAGCAGCCGCAGGTGCAGCAGCAGGTACTCGGCGCCCGGTGGAATGGTGACCTGCCGGTGGACCGCGGTCGCCCAGAACGTCAGGTCGCCCTGGGCCACCCACCGTTCCACCTTGGGCAGGTGGTACGTCTGCGAGTCGTAGTTGTTCGGCGCGGCCAGCAGGGCGATCAGCAGTTCGACCAGGAGCAGCCCGGCGACCGTACCGGCGAGCAGTCGTTCGCCACGGCTGGCCGTACGCCAGAGATCGCCGGCGGCGCTGCGCCAGCCGCCGGTCGTGGCGGCACCCGGCCTGGTGTCCGGATCGGCCGGCGCCGGACGGTCCGGACCCACGGTGACCGTACCGACCGTCGCCGTGGCCCCCGACGCCTCGCCGGCACCCGCCGACGGCCCCGCCGCACCGGATCGGGCAACGCCCGCCAGCGACGGTGGCGTGCCACCACCGACGGTCACGGTGCCCGGGAGCCCGGCCGCGTCCCGCTCGCGGCTGCGGTTGTCGACCCGCCGTCGCCACACCGCCGCCAACGCCGTCACGACGAGGAAGCTCAGCCACGTCAGGGCGAAGGCGGGCGCGGTGAGCAGCCGCAACGCACCGAGTACCTCGACGGTCGCCACCGCGAAGGTGCCGACGACAAGGGTCGCCCGGAGCACCGCGAGCCGTCGGGATGCCACGACGCCCACCTTCCGTGGCCGTAGGGCCACGCCGAGTAGAACGAGCGCGGCGACGGGAACCAGGACGAACGGGAAGCCGGCGGCCGACATGGCCGGAAGTAAACACCATCAGCCTGGACGCCCGAGCGTGGATCGCCGTCGGTGGTCGTCGCCACCTGGCTGACCTGCCGGGCTAGGCTATGGCCGACACATTGCCCGCCCTCGTGGAGATTCCCGTGAAGCTGTCGATCCTCATGCCGGTCTACAACGAGGAAGAACGCATCGCGGATGCCCTCAAGCAGGCGCTGGCGGTGGAGTATCCGTGCGAGATCGAGCTGCTGGTGGTCGACGACGGCAGCCGCGACGGCACCGGGGAGATCCTCGGGCGTGCCGACGACGCCCGGCTGCGGGTCATCACCCACCAGCGCAACGCGGGCAAGGGCGCGGCCATCCGCACGGCGGTGGCCAACGCCGACGGCGAGTACATGGTCATCCTCGACGCCGACCTCGAGTACGACCCACAGGACATCCCCAAGCTGCTGGCCCCGGTGCTGGACGGCCGGGCGACGGTGGTCTACGGCAACCGCACCTTCGGCAGCCACAGCGCCTACAGCTTCTGGTACGTGATGGGCAACAAGGGCGTCACCATGGCGGCGAACGTGCTGTTCAACTCCTACATCGGCGACCTGGAGACCTGCTTCAAGCTGATGCCGGTCGCGCTCTACCGCTCGCTGGACGTGCGTTCCCGAGGGTTCGGCATGGAAGCCGAGGTGACCGGCAAGCTGCTGCGGCGCCGCATCCGACCGTACGAGGTGCCGATCAGCTACCGGGCCCGGGGACGCGAGGAAGGCAAGAAGATCACCTGGCGGGACGGTGTCGAGGCGCTCTGGATCCTCGGCCGCGAGCGCACCCGTCGCAATCCCGGCACCACACCCCGCTGACCGTCCTGCCGGCCGCGCCACGAGGTGGCTGCCGGTCGCGGCAGGTCGGGCCGTACGTCGCTGGTGCAGACCGCGACATGCCGCGAACCGAGCAGCGCTCAGACCAACGCCGGTGACAGGAAGTCGGTGATCGAGCGGCGCAGCCCGGCCGCGTCGAGCCCGTGCCACCGGGCGTGATCCGCCGCCGAACCGTAGCGCCGTAACTCCTCGCGACGAACCCCGAGCGCCGACAGCCGGTGCGGTCGATCGGCCAGCGCGGCCGAGACCAGCCGGGCCGAGGTGCCCGCCAGGTACGGCTCGACCAGGATCACCGCACTGTCCACGAGCGCCCGTAGGCCGGCGGTGTCGAACGGGCGGGGCCGGTGGGTGTACGCCACGGTCACCGGCAGGTCCGCGGTCGCGTCGAGGGCCGCGTCCACCGTGGGACCGACCGCCACCAGCAGCGCCGCCCCCGGCCCGGCGTCCCGGAGCACCCGCAGGTCGCCCGCCTCCGGGTACGCCCGCGCGTTGCTCTGCGTGGAGAGCCGCACGTATGCCGAGCCCTGGCCGCAGACCACGGCGCGCAGCAGCCCGGGTACCTCGTCCCGATGCCCGGGCACGTGCACCGTCCAGTCGTGCAGGGTGTCGATCAGGGCGACGTCCGCCGGGCTGAGATGGGTGCGCCCGGCTGCCGCGCGGTCGTACGACGCCCCGACGCTCACCAGCACCGCGCCGACCCCCTGATGGTCGAGATCCAGCTTGATCTGCTCGTACGCCCGCTCCACGAGGAACGGTGCGTAGCTGTGCACGATGGGGCGCAGCCCGGTCAGTGCCAGGCCGCCCGCCACCCCCACCATGAGCTGCTCCCGGATGCCGACGTTCACCACCCGGTCGGGATGCCGGGCGGCGGCCGGAGCGAACGCCGCGGCGGAGATGTCGGCCAGCACGACGACCGTTCGAGGGTCGTCCAGGAACTCGGTCGTGGTGGCCACGAAGGTGTCCCGCACGATCACTCACCGTCCCCGACGAGCGCGACGACAAGATGTGGCCGGTGACCGTGGTGTCCGGTCAGTGCCGGGTGGAGGGCGTCCCGGTCCCGCCCGTCCACTGTCGCGGCGGTCCAGCCGTTGGCGGTGAACCGGGTGGCCACTCCGCCCGGCCAGCCGTGGGTGGCGGAGAAGTTGTCGACCACGATCGCGGTCAGGTTGCCCAGCCCGACCGCTCCGGCGTACGCGATCGCCTCGTGATTCGAGCCCTCGTCCAGCTCGGCATCGCCGAGCAGCACGTAGACCCGGGGGGCGAGCCGGCCCTGGGCGCGTAGCCCGAGTGCGGTGCCGACGCCCAGCCCCAGACCGTGCCCGAGCGAGCCGGAGCCGATCTCCACGCCGGGGATCAGGGTGCGGTCCGGGTGGTCGCCGAGCCGACTCGACGGCCCGCCCTGGTCGTCGAGCCAGTCCGGCGGAATGAAGCCCCTCGCGGCGAGCAGGGCGTAGTAGCCGGCCACCGCGTGGCCCTTGGAGAGCAGAAAGCGGTCACGGTCAGGGTCGTCGACGGTCGCCGGGGTGATCCGTAGCACCCGGTCGTAGAGCACCTGGAGCACGTCGAGGGTCGACAGGACGTTCGCACCGAACTCCCGGCCGGCGCGAACGCGCTCAAGCAGCGGGGCGAACTGGTCGCGTCCGTCGATCGGCGCGGCGGCCTCGGCGACCCGGGCCGTGGTGGCGGATGTGGTCATACGGATAGCCTGCAAGTTGAAGCGGGGTTCAACTCAAGGCGACGTGATGCAGGAAGCATTGACCATTGGCCAACTCTCCGCCCGCAGTGGGGTGGCGCAGTCCGCGCTGCGCTACTACGAGCGGCTGGGGCTCATCCGGGCCGAACGGACCAGCGGCAACCAGCGCCGCTACCACCGTGGTGAGCTGCGCCGGGTGGCGTTCATCCGGATCGCCCAGCAGGTCGGCATCTCGCTTGAGGAGATCCGTGCCGCGCTCGACTCGCTGCCCGCCGCCCGTACGCCCACCGCCGAGGACTGGGCCAAGCTCTCCACCGCCTGGCGGGCCAGGCTCGACGAGAAGATCCGGCTGATGAGCCGGCTCCGCGACGACCTGGACGCCTGCATCGGCTGTGGCTGTCTCTCGCTGCGGCGCTGCACCCTCTACAACCCCGAGGACAACCTGGCCGGCGACGGCCCGGGGGCCCGGCTCGTGCTACCCGGTTAGTTTCCCGACCGCTGCCCGGCTGCCGGCACGTGATCCGGCTCAGCCGACGGTGAGCAGGACCTTGCCGACGTGCTCGTTGGACTCGACGAGTCGATGCGCCTGCGCCGCCTCGGTGATCGGCAGTCGCCGGTCGATCACCGGTCGCACCCGGCCCGCCTCGACCAGCGGCCAGACCTGCTCGCGCACCCCGCGTACGATCGCGGCCTTCTGCTCAAGTGGCCGGGAACGCAGCGCGGTGGCCGCGACGGTGCCGCGCTTGGCCAACAGCGCACCCAGATCCAACTCACCCTTGCGACCGCCCTGCATGCCGATCACCACCAGCCGTCCGTCGGCGGCCAGGGCGGCGACGTTCCGACCCAGGTACGACGCGCCCATGATGTCCAGGACGACATCCGCGCCCCGGCCGTCGGTGACCCGCCGGACCTCCTCGACGAAGTCCTGCTCCCGGTAGTCGACAAGCAGGTCGGCCCCCAGCGCACGCAGCCGCTCGTGCTTGCTGGCCCGCGCGGTCGCCACCACCGTCGCGCCGAGCGCGGCACCGAGCTGGATCGCGAACGTGCCGATGCCGCTGCCGCCGCCGTGCACCAGCAGCGTCTCTCCCGCCGTCAGGCGGGCCACCCGCACCACGTTCGACCAGACCGTGCAGGCCACCTCCGGCAACGCGGCGGCGTCGACCAGGTCGACGCCGGCCGGCAGCGGCAGCAACTGTCCGGCCGGCACCGCCACCCGTTCGGCGTACCCGCCGCCGGCCAGCAGCGCGCAGACCTGGTCACCCACCCGCACACCGGCCACCCCGGGACCGGTCGCGCTCACCACCCCCGAGCACTCCAACCCGGGGTACGCGGGCGCGCCCGCCGGCGGCGGATAGTGCCCCTGCCGCTGCAACAGGTCGGCCCGATTCACCGCGGTCGCCCGTACGTCCACGACCACCTCGCCCGGACCCGGCCGCGGGTCCGGCACCTCGCTCCAGGTGAGTACGTCGGGTCCGCCAGGCTCGGCAATGGTGATCGCTCGCATGGCCCAGTCTTACCCGATCCCGGGCCGGCTCCACGTCGCGCCCCGAGCGACCACGCAACGTCAGTGCTCACGGCGCACCGGGTAGCTCGACCGTTCGCCGACGTACGCGGCGTGGCAGACTAGGCACGGCCGCGCACGGCGTGGTCCGGGAGGGTTCGCCTAGTGGCCGATGGCGCTGGTCTTGAAAACCGGTAAGGCAGCGATGTCTTCGTGGGTTCGAATCCCACACCCTCCGCTCACCTGGCCCGCGAGTGGGATCCCGGCTCGGCGAGGACGGCTCAGGCTGCTGCCAGCGCCGCCAGGGCGCGCTCCATCGCGGCGTTGAACTCCTCCGGCTTGAGCGGTAGCCGGGATTTGACGTCCCGGCTCCACTGGTCCGCGAGGACCTCGGCGGAGCCTGCCTCGACTCCGTCGAGCGCCGCGTCCGCCAGGTCCGACGGTGCGATCTTGTCCACCGGCCAGCCTGCGGACATGTCGGTGTCGGCCAGGCCGAGGTGCACCGCCGTCACGAGAGTGCCCTGCTCGGCGAGTTCCAGCCGGACTCCGTTGGTCATGGCCCACGCGGCGGCCTTGGTCAGGTGATAGGCGTTGGCGCCCCGGACCCCGAACCACGACATGGCGGAGAGGACGTTCACGATCGCGCCCCCGCCGTTGCTGGCCAGCGTCGGGGCGAACTCCCGGATCATCCCCAGATGACCGAACACGTTGGTCTCCAGTTCGTGCCGGACCGCGGCCAGCGAGCCGGTCACCAGGTCGGTGCCGGTCTGGATTCCGGCATTGTTGACGAGCAGCGAGACGTCCGAGGCGGCTTCGGTGGCGGCGCGTACGGAGGCGGCGTCGGCGATGTCGAGCGGCAGCACCTCGACCCCGGGCAGATCGATGGTCTCGGGCCGGCGGGCTGTCGCGTAGACCTTGCGGGCGCCCCGTTCGAGCAGGCGCCTGGCGAAAGCGTGGCCCAGGCCGCGATTGGCTCCGGTGACCAGGGCAACCGAGTTGTTGATATCCATGCCGGCTACGCTAAAACCTGACGCTGACGTCAGAGGCAAGCTTTGGACGTCGGTGCCGGCGTGAGAGGAGTCACCATTGACCACCGAGGAGCGACTGATCCGGATCGGCGAGGTGGCGCGGGAGGCCGGCGTCTCGGTACGCGCCGTGCGCTACTACGAGCAGCAGGGGCTGCTCACCGCGGAGCGCAGCCCGTCCGGGCAGCGTCTCTACCGGCAGGACGCGGTCACCCTGGTGCGCTTCTTCCAGCAGATGTACGCCGCCGGCCTGACCAGTCAACGGATCGCCGAACTGCTGCCCTGCTGGAGTTCCGGGCACACCGACGCCGAGCAGCGAGCCATGCTGCGCGCCGAGCGCGACCGCATCCAGGCCAAGGTCGACGACCTGCGGGCCGCCCTGGACCGCCTCGACGAGGTCATCACGATCACCGACGCGCATCCCTAGGACTGGTCGACCGAGTGCCACCCGCCTCAGGTGCTCTCCGGAGGGCGCTTCCGCTGTTCCTCGCGGATCTTCTCGTCGGCGAGCCGGTCCAGTGCCCGGCGGCGTTCGTCGTTGAGGGCAGCCTCGTCACGTCGGCGCACGGCATCGATGACGGCGGTGATGAAGTCACGCCAGACTCCGGCCAAGAGACTCCTTCGCTAGTTGTTGCAGGGTGACAACCGCCGTGAGGCGCTCTCGGTTACGGCGGACTTGAGGCTGGTTCTGTCGAATGTCAGCGCGGCACAGGGTATGAAAGGGGCGCAGAACACCACTTCCACCGGAAGGACCTGTGTCGATGACCCTGGAACGTCCCATCGCTCCGGACCCGTACGAGCTGCTGCCGACCGTCGCCTCCTTCACGCTGACAAGTGACGATGTGCAGAACGGTGAGCCGATGGACGCCGCGCACGCGCACGGCAGCACCGGCGGCGACAATGTCTCGCCGCAGTTGGCCTGGTCGGGCTTCCCGGCCGAGACCAAGGGTTTCGTGGTGACCTGTTTCGACCCGGACGCACCGACCGGCAGCGGCTTCTGGCACTGGGTGCTGGTGAACCTGCCGGCCGACATGACGGAACTGCCGCGCGGCGCGGCCGAGAAGGATCTGAAGGGCGCGTTCACCGTACGCAACGACTACGGGGAGCACGGTTTCGGCGGTGCCGCGCCGCCGCCCGGCGACCGTCCGCACCGGTACGTCTTCGCGGTGCACGCCCTCGACGTCGAACGCCTCGACGTCACCCCCGAGGCGACTCCCGCCTACGTCGGCTTCAACCTCGCCTTCCACACCCTGGCCCGGGCCACCATCCGCCCCACCTACCAGATCCCCGGCTGACCCGACCCAGCCTCGATCGATCATGAGGTTGGCGGCGACTTCGATCTCTGCAAGTGCCGCCAACCTCATGGTCAACGGGACGGGGTCGGTCCCGGGCAGCCTGGTTAGGCGGGGGTGCGGGCCACGGCGAAGACGGATTGGCCGAAGGGGGGACGGACGAGCTGCTCGGCGGCCTTGGTGGCGGGGAGGACCAGGGTGTCGTAGACCTTCACCATCGGGCCCTCCTTCGGCATCAGGCGGAAGACCTTGGTGGCCATGAAGTAGCCGATCAGGCCGAGCGCGTTCGCGTAGTGGATCTTCTCCACCTGTAGGCCGGCCTCGGTCATCGCGCTGGCCAGCGTCTTCTTCGTGTACCGCCGGACGTGGCCGGTGGCGATGTCCGCCGGGCTCATCGCGAACTGGAAGGCCGGCACGATGATGACCACCGCGCCACCGGGCCGGACCAGCTGACCCATGCAGCGCAGCGCGCCGACGTGGTCCTCGATGTGCTCAAGCACGTTGTAGGAGACCGCCGCGCTGTAGTCGCCCCGCTCCGAGTTGGGCAGCAGCATCTGGCGAACCTCGATCGAGGGCCGGTCCGCGAGACGCTCCTTGAGGGCGACCAGTCGGTCCGGGTCGGCCTCGGTGGCGGTGAACCGGGGGAAGCTCTCGCTCCACTCCAGGGCGTAGTCGCCGAGGCCGCTACCGATCTCGATGGGGTTGTCGCCCAGGTAGGGCACGGCCAGCTCGACGAACCAGCGCCGGTGATTGACCGCCGTGGCGAGGCCCTCCAGGACCTCGGACTGCACGCGCTGATCCCCAGTGATTTCTGCCATGCGTCGCTTCCTCACGATACGACTCGACCCGCGTCGGGACCGACTGAGTGAACCATCCGCTCGGACGGCGGGAATATCGGGGCCCGCGATGGCCGATTAACGGTAGGGGTGGCTGCACGATCGGTGGTGGCCAGCGAACCTTGCCGATACTACGCCAGTGCCCCGAAGCCCGCACGCTGGCCACTTAGGCCAACTACGCTGTGAATTGTTATGACTACTCCCGATTCGGCGCGACAGCTGCCGCGGTCCGAGGCGGGAAGGGCGGCGCGCCGGCCGGAAGGACCGAGTGGCGGGGCGGGTCCCGGACGGTGGAGGGACGCCGCGGCGGTGGCGAGCTTCGCGGTTTTCGGCCTCTGGATCACCGCACGGATGTGGCTGAATCCGCACGACGGTATTCGCGACAACCCTACCGATATGGCGCAATTCGAGTGGATGTTGGCGCATGGTGCCCGGGTGGTGACGGAATTCGCCTACCCGTTTTCGTCGGACCGGATGAATGTGCCGGAATCGGTCAATCTGATGGCGAATACGTCGGTTCTGTCCGTCTCGTTGCCGATGACGCCGATAACCCTGCTCTTCGGCACCCGGGCCGCGTTCCTGGTATTCCTCACCCTCGGCCTGATCGCCACCGCCACCGCCTGGTACTTCCTGCTCTCCCGCGTGGTGCTGCCCGGCGCCCGCGGGCCGGCCTGGCTGGGTGCGACGTTCTGCGCGTACGCGCCGGCCATGGTCTCCCACGCCAACGCGCATCCGAACATCGTGTCGCAGTACGTGGTACCGCTGATCATCTGGCGGACCCTGCGGCTCGGTGACTCCGGGCGATGGTTGCGCAACGGTCTGCTCCTGGCCCTGGTGATCGTCTGGCAGGCGTTCCTGAACCTGGAGATCCTGCTGATGACCGCGATCGGTGTCGCCGTGGTGGTCGTCGCGATGGTGATCGGCCGGTCCGAGCTGCGGGCCCGGGTCCGTCCGTTCGCCGCGGGCATCGGGGTGGCCGCCGTCGTCTCCGCCGTGCTGCTGGCCTACCCGCTGTACGTGCAGTTCTTCGGTCCCGGCGCCTACCACGGGCTGTCCTGGGTGATCCGGGGCTACTCCACGGACCTGGCCTCGTTCTTCGCCTACTCCCGCGAGTCACTGGCCGGTGACGCCCGCAGCGCCGCCGGACTGGCCAAGAACCCCACCGAGGAGAACGCCTTCTTCGGTTGGCCGCTGGTGATCCTCGTGACGGCACTCGTGTGGTGGCTGCGGCGCAACGTCGTGGTGCTCGGCCTGGCCGCCGTCGGGCTGCTCTTCGCGGTGCTGTCGCTCGGCCGGGAGATCCGCTTCGATCGGCGTGGCACCGGCGTACCCGGGCCGTGGGCGCTGCTGGAGGAACTGCCGGTGCTGCACTCGGTGGTGCCGACCCGCTGGGCGCTGGCCATCACCCCGATCATCGGACTGATCCTGGCGTACGGTGCGGAGCGGGTCCGCGACCTGGCGTCCCGGTACCCGGACCGTCGGTCGCAGATCCGGCTCGCCACGGTGACCGGGCTGGCGATGGCGTTGGTGCCGGTGCTGCCCACTCCGTTGCCGACGAAACGGCTCGAACCGGTCCCCGCGTTCGTCACCTCCGGTGCCTGGCGGCCCTACCTGGCCGGCGGGCGCAGCGTGGTGACGTTGCCGTTGCCCGACACCGAGTACGCCGAGCCGCTGCGCTGGTCCGCCCGCACCCGGCAGGAGATGCCGATCGCCCGTGGCTACTTCCTCGGCCCGGACACCCGGCCGGGGCAGGACCGGGTCGCCCTGTTCTCCGCACCTCCGCGCCCCACCAGCAGCTTCTTCGGCACCATCCGCCGTACCGGCGAGGTGCCGCCGATCAGCGAGCGGGCGCGTCGGATGGCGGTGGAGGACCTGCGGTACTGGCGGGCCGGGGTGGTGATCCTCGGGCCGCACGAGCACGCCGACGCGCTGCGTACCGGGATGACCGAGCTGACCGGCATCCAGCCCGAGCACACCGGCGGCGTCTGGCTCTGGGACGTGCGCCCGCTGACGGAGTGAGCGGCGGGACCGGCTCAGCTGCGGATGCAGCAGCCCTGGCAGACCTTCGGCTGGGGCAGGGTGAACGCCAGGCAGCAGGTGCGGCGCTGCACGACCGGCTCACCGTTCGGCCCGGGCACCAGCTCCACCAGGTCGGCCAGATCGAGTGCGCCGAGCAGTGTGTCGATCGCCTCGACCGTGGAACCGGGCACGTTGTCGGCGGCACGCAGCAGCCCGTGGGCGATACCGGACGCCACCGAGCCGAGGAGGGTGCGGGCGCCGATCCGCACCCTGCCCTGGATCGCGGAGACCACGGGCGACAGGTGCCCGTCCAGGAGGGTGGCGCGCAGTGCGGTGAGCAGCTCCCGCTCGTCGGCCACCACCCGCACCTGGGGCAGCCCGGCGAGCGCCAGCGGATCGTTCGGCAGCACCGCGACCGGGATCGACTCGCGTAGTCCCACGGTCACCAGGGCACGCCGGTCGGCGAAGTGGATCAGTGCCTCGGTGTGGTCGAGCAACGGCACCCGACGGGCGGCGGCCCAACCGAGCACCACCGGCAGTGCGGCCCAGTAGCTGTACGCCTTCCAGGCGAGCGCGGCGGAGGCGTGTGGGGTGCCACCCCAGAGCCGGACGGCCGAGTCGAGCAGCTCCGGCAGTCGGGCACCGGTGAGGGTGGTCGCCGGGGCCCAACCGGCCTCGTCGACGACCAGTAGGCCCGGGGCCAGCCCGGGCAGGTCGTCGGTGCCGAACATGGCCCGCAGGGTTCCGGTGACCGGCGCCAGGGGCGTGGTGGCCGGATCCTGACGGGGCAGCACCGCTGTCACCTGATCCACCCCCCACTCGATCCGAAGCGTCCATGACGCCTACTAAGGCTAGCCTAACCACACTTCTGGGCACAGGGAAACCCGACGGTGGGATCGGGTGGGCGACGCGGGTCACGGCGCTGGCGAGCGCTACGCACGGTGTCGGCGTGGAAACTGCGGGCAGTATCGGTAGGAACCGCACATCAGTCAAGGTTCTTGTCGACTAGGTGCCAGATGAGTGTGCGGCCGGCGACTCAACGTGAAACTTGGTACTCCCGGCCACGAGGAAGCTGATGACGACCTCACCGCTCGATCGGGCTGCCGACTCCTTCGCCGCCGAACTCGCCCGGCACCGGACGGAACGGGGGCTGTCCAAGAAACAACTCGCCACCCTGATGGGCTTCGACCCCTCGTACGTCAGTCACGTCGAGGGACGCCGGCACCGGCCCACGGAGGACTTCGCCCGGCGCGCCGAGGCCGTCCTGGAGGCCAGCGGCGCGATCTGGCAGCGCTTCCGGGAGTACGACGACCTGCGCCACGCCCGCGGCGAACGTAACCATCGGGAATCCAGCCTGCCCGGCCAGTGGATGCCACCCGGCACCGGACTGATCGTCGAGCGCGAGACGGCCGTCCTGACCCACACCGAGGACGCCTATCGCTGCGTCATCCGCCGTGAGCTGTACAACGCCGGGGTCGAGCCGGTCACCCGCTACCTGATCCGCGTCGCCGTGGACCGCTATCCGAGCGATCCGGGCCGCTCCAACCGCCACCACCGGGAACACCCGCTCAGCTTCGCCGAACTGCAACTGTCCGCCTGCCGCGAGGAGTCCGGCGAGCGGGAGACCATGCACTGGCGCGCCAAGCACGACCGGGACGCGTTCAAGGAGATCTGGCTGCTCTTCGAGAACGGCGAACGCCGCTTTCCGCTCTACCCCGGTCGCCGCGCCACCATCGAGTACGCGTACACGGTCGGGCAGGACAAGTGGGGGCCGTGGTTCCAGCGGGCGGTCCGCGTACCGACTCGGCATCTCGCCGTACGCCTGGATCTGCCGGTCGCACTGGATCCTCAGGTCTGGGGCGCGGAAACCTCGCTCTCGGCGGAGGAAGGCCCGCTGCGCACGGCGGTGACCCGTCGCGACGAGGGCGAGCGAGCGATCTTCGACTGGGCGACCGACGAGCCGCCACTGAACGCCCGGTACCGGTTGCAGTGGCGGTTCCGGGCCCAACCGGAGCCCGAGACGGACGGCGGGCGCGTCCGACCGTCGGACCGGATGCGCGGGCTCGGCATCGTGCAGCGCGGCGCCGACCAGCTGCGCCAGCCGGCCCGCCCGTTCGACCTGCCGCGCGAGGAACCGGTCGCCCGGGAGATCGTCGACCGACTGGTCACCGCGCTGGCCCGGCTGGACGAACTGCACCCCTTCACCAAGGGGGTGGGAATCGCCGCCCCGCAGCTCGACCTCGACCGCGCCGCCGCGGTGGTCCGCCCGCCGGACCGAACCGCCGAGCCGGTCGTGCTGCTCAACCCCCGGGTGGTCGACGCGGCACCACACACCGACGAGCAGTACGAGGGGTGCCTCTCCTTCTTCGACCATCGCGGACTGGTGCCGCGGCCGCTGCGGCTGGACGTCGAACACGCACAGTTCGACGGCGGTCGGATCATCACGTCCTTCGAGTTCGGCATGGCCCGGCTGGTCGCGCACGAGATCGACCACCTCGAAGGTCGGCTCTACGTCGACCGGATGGCACCCGGTGTGCCGCTGGTGCCGATCGAGGAGTACCGCGAATCCGGCCACCCGTGGCGCTACTGAACCCGATGTGACGACCGTCCGGGCACGAGGCGCGACCCCGCCCGCCCGGGTGGGAACGACGGCCGGACGGGCGAGGTGGCGCGGGGCGGTGCCGGGCCGCCCGATCGGGGGACCGGGGCGCGTGCCCCAGGGGGCAGGGGCACGCGCCCCGGCTCGGGGGGAGCAAAGTTCTACAGGTTGCCGAACGTGTCGTACCGGGTCCGCTGCGGCGGTACGTCGTCGGCGGCGAGCACCCGGAGGGTGGCACGCACCATCGGCGCCGAACCGGAGATGAAGCAGTCGTGCGTCGTCCACGGCCCGTACCGGGCCACCACGTCGGAGATCTCGCCCTGCTCGCCGTCGAAGTCCGGGTCGTCGCTGCACGCCGGAGTCACCGAAAGCCACGGATGGGCGGCGACCAGATCCCGCAGCCGGTCCAGACCGTACAGGTCCGACTCGGTCCGGGCACCGTAGAAGACGTGCACCCAGCGGGCCCGGTTGTAACCGGTCAACTCCTCCACCAGCGCCTTGATCGGAGCCAGTCCGACGCCACCGGCGACGCAGAGGATGTCCCGCTCGGACGAGCGGTCGACCGTCATCGAGCCCATCGGCGCGGCCACCCGCAGCAGGTCGCCCGGCCTGGTACGACGGACCAACGCGCCGGAGACCCAACCGGCGGCGTCGGCCGGCGTCCGGACGTGGAACTCCAGGACGTTGTCCTCGTTCGGCGCGTTGGCGATCGAGTACGTCCGCCACACCCGGGGATGATGGCGCGGCACCTCCACACTGACGTACTGCCCCGCCTTCCAGGACAGCGGATGCTGTAACGCCCGGCAGGTGAGGACGGCCGTGTCCGGGCCGTGCCGCTGGTGGGTCAGCACCTCGGCGTGCCAGAACGGTGGGTCGTCGTCCGCCGCCGCCCCGGCGAGCATCTTCTCGGCGATCGCCGCGTACGCGTCCCGCCACGCCTGGTCGTACTCCAGGTTCCAGCCGTCGCCGGCGATGCTGCGCAACGCGTCCAGCAGCGCCACGCCCATCGTGTCGTAGTGGGCCGCCTCGACGTGGTACTTGCGGTGGTCCCGGCCGAGCGCCCGGAGGAACTCGTCGAAGCCCTCCGGGTCGTCCACGGTGTGGATCGCCGCGATGATCGCTTCGAGCAGTCGGTCGCCCTGGCCGGTCATCTGGACCGGGAAGAGCTTGCGCAGCTCCGGGTCGAGGAGGAAGAGCCGGGCGTAGAAGTGACCGCTCAGCCGAACCCGGTCCTCCTCGACCAGGGTCCAGCTCTCCTTCAGCAGCCGCGCGAAGTTGTCCACCGGGGGCGCTCCTTCTTCTGACGGCGGATCGGGCCCAGACAGAATCTCCACGGAGCGTGTATGAAGGTCGCACAGAATGTGCGATCGCATCATGAGGGTTGCTCGCCGGAGGGCGGGTGTCACCAGGAGCGTCGGCGGTCGGGCAGAGTGGACCGGTGACCGTTGAGCTCACCCGCCCGGTGTCCCGCCGGCTGCTCGGCACCGAGACGCTCCTGGTACTCGGTCTCTCGCTCGGCCAGTCGGCCGTCTACGCCGCCGTGTCGATCATCGCGAAGTTGACCGCGGAAGGTGGCCTGTCGCGACAGACCGCCGCGCTGAACACCTCCGCGTCGGCCCGGCCCTACCTCGACCTGGCGTACCAACTGCTCGGCATCGTCTTCGCGTTGCTGCCGGTGCTGCTCGCCGTACACCTGCTGGCGCGGGATCCCGGCGACCCGGCGCAGATCCTCGGCCTGGACGCCGGACGGCCCGGGTCGGACCTGGCCCGGGGCGCCGGGCTGGCGGCGCTGATCGGGCTTCCCGGCCTGGCGCTGTTCTGGGCGGCGGCCCAGCTCGGCATCAACGCCACCCTGGTGCCGGCCGCCCTGCCCGACCTGTGGTGGACGGTGCCGGTGCTGATCCTCGCCGCGTTCCAGAACAGCATCCTGGAGGAGGTGATCGTGGTCGGCTACCTGATGACCCGACTGCGCCAGCTCCAGTGGCGGGTCGGCGCGATCATCGCCACGAGTGCGCTGCTGCGCGCCTCGTACCACCTCTACCAGGGCTTCGGAGCGTTCATCGGCAACGCGGTGATGGGAGTGGTGTTCAGCCTCTTCTACCTGCGTACCCGTCGGGTCATGCCACTGATCGTGGCCCATGCCCTGCTGGACATCGTCGCCTTCCTCGGCTACGCACTGCTTCCCCGCGAGTGGTTCAGCTGGCTCTGACCAGCCAACCTCCCTCCCGGCGAAGCTCGCAGCCGCCGCCCGGTCCCCGTGTCCCGACGCGAACCTCTTGGTCAACCGCCTCCGTCAGTGACCGGGGCGAGGCCGGCGGGCTGGGCGGTAGTCGGTGGTGGCGCGGTAGTGGGTGGTGGCGCGGTAGTGGGTGGTGGCGCGGGCGGCCAGCCGTTCGGCCACCGACGAGTTGCCGGCCGCCGCGGTCAACGCCGCCGTACCCGGCAACAGCCGGGACACCAGCCGCAGCACCAGCCAACCACCCGCCTGCGCGGCCAGCGGGGCCGCCAGTCGCCAGGCCGCCTCGACCGCCCGAAGTCCAAGCTCCTCCTCCGGTCCCTGCGCCGCCCGCGCCGCCGCCACCGCCGACTCCGCGCTCGCCAGGTCGGGGTGCACCTGAGTCAGGGTGAGCAGCTCCGCGGCCCGAGCCGGATGCGCTGGATCATGGCCGTACGCCGCCGCCAGATGCAGCACCAGGTTCGCCTGCGACCAGAGCACCACCGCCAGTTCGACCACCGGCGCGACGACGCCGGTGAGCGCGGCGGTCGCCCCACCGACCCCGGCCTGCCGGGCGAAGCGGCGAGTGGCGAGCCGGGCCAACCCGTCCGCATCCGCACCCGGGTACAACTCCCGCAGCCGCCGGGCCCACTCGGCCGCACCGGGTCCGAGGGCCTCCACCGCGGTCAGCGCCAGCAGCTCCGGGGCGAAGCCCGGGTGGTCGAGCACTCGCGCGACGATCACCCGCAGCTCCGATTCCGGCGTACGCTCCGAGACGCCGCGCCCGGCGACGGCGTCGAGCGGCGCGGCCCCAGCCGTCGCGCTGGTGGTCGTGGCGTCGGTGGCCGGTCCGCTGCCGGCCGTCGCGCTGGTGGGCGTGCCGCCGGTGACCGGCGCGCCGGTGGCCGTCTCGCTGATGTGCGTGTCGTCGGTGACCGGTCCGCCGGTGGCCCTCCGGACTGCTTTCTTCGTGGCTTTCCGGGCCGCCTTGACCGGTGCCGTCTCGGTAGCCGCAGCCGCCTCGTCTGAGGCGGCAGCCGCGCCGGCTGTCGTTCGCCGCGTGGCCTTCCTCGCCGCCTTCGCAACGCTCGGCGCCGCGCTTGCCGGTTCAGGTGCCTTCTCGTCGCCCGCTCGCGCCCTTCTCCGCGCCGCGGCCTTTCCTGCCGGAACCCCTCCGGCCTCGGTCGCCGCCGAACCCGTCGTCGCACCGCCCGTCTGCTCCGAAGCCGCCTTCCCGGTGTCGACGGGGCCGGTGTCGATGGTCCGGGAAGCCGTGCCGCTGTCGTCGCTCCGCTGGCTGCCCCCCTTCGTGGCCTCGACGGCTCGGGCGTCGTTCGACGGGGCTTCGGAGCGGGAGCCGGCAGATCCAGCCTGCGTTGGCAGCACCCTGTCCGGGTCCGCCTTCCGGCGGGTGGGGCGGACGTCGGCCGGAGCCTTGTCCGCCTTGGCGGGGTCCACACCCGCGGCCGCCGACTGGCCGGCCCGACCGCGGCGACGCGCCGCGGGTACCGCCGTCGCATCCCCGCTCTTCCCGATGACCGGCGAGACCGTACGTTCGCCGGGGTCGACCACCCCGGAGCCGCTGGTGAACGGCGGCACCGGAGCGACCGGAGGCGCGGCGGGGTCCGCCCCGGACCGGGGTGGCAGCGGTTGCTCCGGCACCGGTGGCGGCTGGAAAACCACGCTCGGTGCCGCCTTCGACCGTCGAGGACGGGACCCGGCAGGATCCTCCTGATCCTCGGGCGGCGGCGGTGCCGGAGGTGCCGGCGGTGGCGTGAAGGTCGCCTTCGGGGAGCGTCGACGGGCTCCCTCAGCAGGCTCACGGCGGTTGTGCTCGCTGGGCGGCTGCTCCTGCATGTCGATGGAGCGTAGTCCTGATCACACCAATGCACAGCGGGAGCGGTCCCCTCGCACCTGGGCGCAGCCTGTTCCGGTAGTCGCTTTGCTCCCGGCCGGGCGGGGCCTGTATCCTCGGGCCCGGTGGTCTGCGGGCCACCTGGGAGACTTCGCCTAGTCTGGTCTATGGCGCCGCACTGCTAATGCGGTTGGGGTCTTAAAGCCCCTCCCGGGTTCGAATCCCGGAGTCTCCGCGCGAAAGCCGGTGTGTAGACTGGCCGAGCACCAGCGCCCGTAGCTCAACGGATAGAGCATCTGACTACGGATCAGAAGGTTAGGGGTTCGAGTCCCTTCGGGCGCGCCACGCGATCAAGGCTGTGACCAGCGGAAACGTCGGTCATGGCCTTGACTCTTTCCCAGCATGTGCCATGATCTCCCACGATGTGGGAGCTTGGTGCTCCGTTGGTGCTCCAAAGTTTGCGTGCCGTCTGAGGGGCGGTTCGTGCGCGTGTGTGCTGACCAGTGCGTGTGCGTGTCGCACCGTCTGGATCATGGCTGAGGTGGCCGTCATCCGAACGCGGATGACTGTCCATTGTGATCGGCGATGTGGATCTTACTAGTGGTGATGCTGCGGGGGTGTCGCGGTCGGTGCTCAGCTGGGTCGACGCCGTGGCGGTAGGGCGGCACGGCCAGCTGGAGGCGGATGGTTGGAGGTGACGATCATGTGCCCGTGCATCTGATTGCGCCACGGTTGATCTGGTGGCGTGGTGGGGGCGAGATTTCCGATCGGGAAGGGCTGAGGTGGCGTGGGCAGCCGAAGCCGACCCTCGTGACGGAGAGCCGGTTGCTTGATCGAGGCCCCGCCTGCGTTGACGGGCGGTAGGCGACACGGCGCGGCCGACCCTGAGAACCGGTCGGGACGCGTTCAGGGGCCGCCGGGCGGCGCGGCAGCGAGTCGGACAGCGCCCTATCCACGAACGCTGTCCGTGTTGCCGGCAGCCCATGGCGGCGTTCGACCGGGCACGCTCATGGCACCCCTCTATGTCAAGGCGTGGCCGGAGAGAGTGTTCTAGGGCGGGGCTTGGCGGGTTCGGGAAGTGGCTCGTCCGAAGTGTCGGGCCTTGGGCCGACGTGGTCATCATGCCCTCTCCCTGAGACAGGTCGGTCACCGATCCAGTGCCCTGATAACGACCGCGGGCAGGGGTCGCGTTCGCGCCGCGGTGTGCTGGCGTGCGACGGCGGACTAACCGCCGCCTGAGATCGCTCCAATCACAACGCACGCGGTCGCCTGGTGGCTGGGTGTGTTGTGGTGTCAGAAGGCCGCCAGCCGCGCGTCCGGGCCCGAGCCGCAACGGTGGGCGGCCAGCAGATCGCCGGGCCAGCTACCGCCGGGCGCCCGCCGCGGGTCGTTTTCCGCTTGTGCGACGACGATTCCGCTGAGCACGCGCTCGACATCCAGGCGGGGTAGCTCGCCCTCGGTCGCGCGTCGTAGCTCCGGGGTGATCAGTTCGTCGCCGAAGTCGGCTCGAACGGCAAGCCGCACCAGACGGGCCGGGGCGCTGATGCGCTCGGCGATGTGAGGGCTGGTGTGGACGGCGATCGCCGTCCACACAGCTTCGAGTCGGTCCGTCGTCCAGCCATGCCCGGTGAGCAGGTCGACGGCCAGGTCGGCGCCCTGCACCTCGAAGCGTTCTGGACCGCTCGCCAGCCTCGAAGCCCCAATGTCGTGCAGGAGGCAGCTATGTACCAGCACTTCGTCCTCGACGTCGAGGTTGTCCTGCTCGCGCAGCGCCAGCGCATAGCGCAGAACCCGGATGCTGTGATGAACGATCGCCGGATCACAGGCATCGTTGAGAAGGGCCAAAGCTGCCGGCCCTGCGGGGACTGCGTACACGAGGCTGTCGGAGATGCCCATCCAAACCTCCTAGCAGATCGGCCACCTGCGCCTCGTCAGAGCAGCGTTGACCACTGCCCCAGGTACGGGCCTGGAGCGGCGTCGTTCAGCAGAAGCCGTCAGAGGCGATGGCATCGTCGGTCACAGCGTTGTACGCGCCGAAGGTTGGCAGGCGAGTCGTCAGACAGCGGTCAGGCCGCCGTCGATCGCGAGCGCGGCTCCGGTGACGAACTGGGCTTCGTCGCTGAGGAGGAAGGCCGCGAACGCGGCGATCTCCTCGGGCCTTCCGATCCGGCCCACGGGGTGCATGGCGCCGGCAGCACGGAGGGCCTCCTCCGGGTTCGGGCCCATGTTGCCGCGCAGCAGGGGGGTGTCGACACCACCGGTGACGAGCGCGTTGATCCGCACGCCCGTCGCGGCCACGTCGAGTGCCGCCGACCGGGTGAGCCCGACAACGCCGTGCTTGGCCGCACTGTAGGCAGCCATGCCAGCCATGCCGGTGACACCGAGGTTGGATGCGTTGTTCACGATCGAACCCCCGCCGGAGGCCTGCAGTGCGGGGATCTGGTGCTTCAGACCGTGAAAGACGCTGTTGAGGTTGAGTGCCAGTTCGGCACCCCAGGCGTCACCATTGATGTCGGTTACCGGGCCGTACGCGGTGGCCGCGCCGACGTTGTTGAAAGCGCCGTCGAGCCGGCCGTAGTGGTCAACCGCCTGCTGGACCAGCCGCGCCACCTCGGCCTCGACCGTCACGTCGGTCGGCACGAAGAGGGCGTCGCGCCCGGCGGAACGCATCTCGGCGGCGAACGCGTCGCCGGCGTCCTTGCTGCGGGCCGCCAGGACGACCTTGGCGCCTTCGGCGGCGACCCGCTCGGCGGTGGCTCTGCCCATGCCGGAGGTGGCACCGGTGATCAGAATGACCCTGTCTGCGAATCGGGTGGACACGATTGATCCTTGTCTCTTGTCAGTGGAATGTTTCAGTGGATGGTTCAGGCTGGGTAGTCGGTGTGTGGTTCAGAAGGTGAGCACGAGTCGGCCGCGGACACCGCCGGCGGCGAATCGGCGGTGCGCGTCGGGTGCCTCGGCGGCGGGTAGGGTCTTCGCCACCCGCGGAATGAGCACACCCGCCTCTGCGAGCCGACGGATCTTGTCCAGCTTGTCCGTCCGGCCGGCGTAGTCGGGCACGAACGGCGTCAGCACCGTGATGCCCCGGGTGCTCGCGGCCTGGTAGCCGCCGGGCTCGTCCGCTTGGCGGACCTGGATCAGGGTGCCACCGTCACGAACGACATTGAACAGCCTCGTTCCGAGCAGCGCCACGTCGGCGACGGCGTCCACCCCGTCCGGGAAATGCGCCCGGATACCGTTGACGACCTCGGCTCCCCTGGCCACCACGATGGCTGCACCGGATTCCCGGACCAGGGCCTCGTCGGCCGGGGCGGCGTCGGCGACCACGGTCAGCCCGGCGTTGCTAGCCATCTGGACCAGGTAGCCGCCGAGCGCCCCGGCGGCCCCGACTACGGCCAGGGTCGAACCTGGCGCGAGTGCCAGCTGATCGAGCGCCAACAGCGCGGTGAGCCCGTTCATCGGCAGCGTCGCCGCCGCCTCATGACTGACGCCCGCTGGCGCGCGGACGACCCAGCTGGCCGGACGCACCACGTACTCCACGTAACCGCCACCGCTGTTCTCCAGGGTGCCTTCCGCGGTCGGGGTCACCGGCAGGAGCATCGCCATCACCCGGTCACCGACCGACAGATCGGTGACCGTACCCGGGCCGATCTCATCGACCACGCCCGCGACATCCATTCCGGGCACGTAGGGCCCTGGCACCCCGGCCAGGGCCGACGCGTGCACGCCCGAGCGCAGCAGGATGTCGGACGGATTAACCGCCGCCGCGTGTACGCGTACCCGAACCTCGCCAGGGCCCGCATGCGGTTCCGGCAGTTCGATGACGCGCAGCACCTCCGGCCCGCCGAATTCATGTAGACCAACAGCTCGCACGACACATCTTCCTCTCGTGGTTCATCAAACAACCGGCGTACTGGGTTCGCCGGTGCTCCCGCCGCTGGGCAGTTCACACCCGTGCGCGTCGCATCCGGCCTGGTCGCCAGCACCGAGGACCGTCAGCTCCGGTTGGCGCTCAACCCAGGCCCGCCTCAGTACCTCGGAGAAGGCTTCGACCGACTGGGCACCGGAGACGCCGTACTTCCGGTCGATCACGAAGAACGGCACGCTGGTGATGCCCAGCTGCGCGGCCTCGCCCTCGTCCCCGCGCACCTCGTCGGCGTATGCCCGCCTGTCGGCTAGCACGGCGCGTACCTCGGCCTCGTCGAGTCCGGCGCGGATGGCGATCTCCACCTGGTGCTCGGAGTCGTAGATGCTTCGTTTTGCGGCGAAGTTGCCCTGGTAGAACAGCGTCAGCAGCTCATCATGCAGGCCCCGGGCCGCCGCCAGGTGCAGCAGACGGTGCAGGTCGAAGGTGTTGCCATGGTCCCGGAAGTCGACAAGGTAATCGAGTCCTTCCTTCCTGGCGATGCCCGCGAGGTTCTCCTCGGCCGCCCGAGCCTCGGCCGACGTCAGGCCGTACTTCTTTGCATGCGCCGCCCCGGTCGTCGGGCCGGTGTGGGCAAGCTGAGGGTCGAGTTCGAAGGAGCGGTGGGTCACCTCGACGTGGTCCCGATGAGGGAACGCGGAAAGCGCCTTGTCGAAGCGAGCTTTGCCAACAAAGCACCATGGACAGGATATATCCGACCAGATTTCGACATGCATGGTCTGCCTCCCTATTGGCAAGGGTCTGTCGCGTGCAAGGAGGTAGCGCCTGCGGCTAGCAGAAGCTTGGGCCTACCTTGTGGGTGGCATCTCCGGTGGTCCTACCTGGCGGACTGTGGCCCGGACCCGTCAAGAGTTGTTCGCCCGGGGGCACGCATGCCGTCGAGCAGGATGGTGACGACGCGCCGCCACCCGCCGGGTCCCGCGTCGACACCGAGACAGTGATCGGTGTCCAGCGACGCGCGTGAGCAGATCATGATGTCCTGCCAAGTCATGTCGGCACGCAGCTCGCCGGCGGCGTGCGCCCGCTCGGTCAGTTGGATGACGGCGTCCTGGAGTGCGGCGGTCCGCTCCGCCAGCTCGGGTGACGGCGGCCTTTCGCACGCTGCGGTGACCTCTGCCAGGCCGCGACTGTCCCGATGTGCTCCCGCCAACTCCATGACGAAATCGGCCAGCCCGCTCCATGGATCCGGGCGCTCGATACAAGCTTGTGCGGTCTCGCACAACTCGTCGTAGAGGCCGAGGACCACGGCGTCGAGCAGTGCCTCTTTGGTGCCAAAGCGCCGGTACAACGTGCCCACTCCCACGCCCGCAGCCGTGGCGATGTCCAGAGCCGACACGTCGAGCCCACGGGCGGCGATCGCCTCTCGTGTGGCGACGATCAGTTGGCGTCGGTTGCGGCGAGCATCCGCCCGGACGTCAGACATGGCACCCAGGCCAGACATATAGGATCCGGCGCTCCTCACTGCTTCCGATCGCCTTCGACGCGTCCCGCAGCCGGGAACCTTTACTGGAATGACTCACGGAGCCTCCCTGCGCATCCATCACCAATCGAGCATAACTAGGCGGACGGGTATCGTCCGCATCTGACTCTAACTCAACAGGACGGGTGTCGTCCGCTTTCTGGGCCTTCGGCAACGTGACCCTGGCCACCGTCCCGTCAAGGGCGGGAGCGCCCACAGGCGGGGTTGACCGATTGAACGGGTTCGGCCCGTCGGCGACCGCCAGTGCCGGCGCGACGATGCACGCCGGCGTCCGCGCCGATTGTCAGCCGAAGACTGGGGCGCGTGCGGGCGCGCTGAAACCGGCGGGACGCGTCCGCCACGGACGCCGGATCAGACGACGACCCTGTCACGTCGGATGACAGGGAATCGGCCAGCAGACAACAAAGTTGCGGCTGTCCGACCGCCGCCTCCCCGCCCCGCTCCCACGCCGCCTGCTGCCTCTCGGTCGCGGGTCGTCGCATCAACGACCGGCGGCCCGTCCGCCCATGCCGGGTGGCACCTCGACCGCGCCCTGCCCGACCCGGGCGTCCAGCCCTCAGGTCGCCAATGCCGGTCAACTCGGCTCAGCAGGGCGCCTGTCGGCGGCATGTCGGCTCCGGTGCCGCAACCTGGGGTGGTCAGGGCCACCTAGTCGACCGCCAGCAGAAGCGGACGAACATCGTCCCATTGAGCTAAGCTCGCTGTCAGCTAGAAGCGGACGCCTTCCGTCCGGGTAGAGACGGAGGGGCAAAGTGCGGGATTGTCCGATCTAGGCCCCTTCGCCTTACGAGGGCACGAAATCCGAGCCGTCCGAGACCGTTACAGAGACGAAAGGAACCACGTCATGAACAAGCAGGAAACCCGCCGGGCAGGGACGTTGCGTTCGCGGGCCAGCGCGGCGGTCGCGGCGGCCGCGTTGCTGGTCGGCGGTGGGGTGGGCCTCGCAGCCCTTACCTCCCAGGCGGCGAGCGCGCACGACCACTCGACGAGCGCCTCGCCCAAATCACTCGCTGACCGCGTGCAGCGCTTGGAGGACATCGAGGAAATTCACCAGCTCAAGGCCCGCTACTTCCGCTTCGTGGACGAGAAAAAGCACGATGAACTGGCCGCGCTGTTCACGCCCGATGCCAAGCTCGTGACCGACGGGATCACCTGGAAATCGCCGAAGGAGTTCGCCTCCACGATCCGTGACCTCACCGGCGCCGCTCCGTCAGCTCACTCGGGAGCCATGCCAGAGATCACGATCACCGGACCGGACACGGCATCCGGAACCTGGTCGATGGAAGACATCCTTACCTTCCCGGCCGGCCCGAACGCTCCCGAGGGGCACAACGGCTACGGGCAGTACCGCGAAACCTACAAGAAGGTCAACGGTGAGTGGCTTATCGATTCGCTACTGCTCACCCGCTTCTGGATGGACCCGCTGCCCGCCTGGACTCCTCCGGCGACCACGACCCCTTCGACCCCCAGCACCCAGCCAGCAACCACGAACGGCAAGTGACGCAAGTGGCGTGTCCGGTTGCGTAATGGGACGGCGGGTGGACGTGCCGGTGCCCTGGCCTGGCGAACTGTCAATCCTGTCAACGCTTCCAGTGCTGCTGCTTGGTCGGGCGGTTAGCTCATGTCGATTGCGTATGCCTGTTCGCGTACGTCGGCGTCGGGGTGTCGGCGCAGCCGGATCAGCAGGTCCCGCCATGGGGTTTTCCACCCGTAGCCGGCCCCGTGGCGGACCAGGGCAACCGCGAACAGGCCGTTGGTGAGGTCGCCGCGTCCCGTCAGGCGTGTGATGGTGTCGGTGAGGGCCGCGGGGTCGGGCGACTCCCGGAGGTTTTGTAGGCGGGTGCCGACGCGTTCGGCGGTGCGAGCGGCTAGGACGGGCCGGTCTGCGCACACTGCGGCGATTTCGTCGAGGTTGTCGAGTCGGCCGAGGTCGACCAGCAGGCCGGTGGCGGTGCTGGCGAAGGCGGGCCGGCCGGCGAGCCAGCGCGCGGCTTCGATCAGGGCGGTCCGGTCGGCGCTGGTGGGATGGTGAGCGGATCGGATCACCGCGCCGTGTGCGAGGAGTGCGATGCGGCGTCGGGCCGGGCGATCCGTGGCCGGGTCGCCCGGATGGTCGTCCTGGGCGTCGCGGTCCACCAGCCGGGCCAGCGCGGTGCCGAGGATGTCGTCGCCTCCGGCCTTGAGCAGGTGGGCGACCTCGGTGGGCACCATCGTTTCGTCGAGGTCGGTGAGTCGGTCGGTGACCAGGTCGGTGATTCCGGCCAGCCACGGTGACCAGTCCCCGAGTTGGTGGAAGGCGGTGCGTCGAACTTCCCGGTCGGTGGCCTGGCAGGCTTTGACGATGAGCGCGCCGTAGGCCGGGCGGTGTCGGTGCGGGATCGTGTCCGGGGATGCGTCCAGGACGGCGCGCCGTTCCTCCCGGCTACCGTCGACCGCGGCTCGCAGGATGGTCCAGCTTGCCTCGGCCTGTACTCGCTGCCGGGCGGCGGAGACGATCGCCGCGCGTAGGTCGCGGTGCGCGTCCGGGTGGTGATATGTGTCGAGCAGGGTCGCCATGACCCGCGGCGGTCCGTGGCGTGCCAGGAGCCGGGCGGCCTCTTTCCGGCTTGTGATCTTCGCCGGGCCGGTCAGCACCTCGGTGAGGACAGGGACCAGCCGGGGCGGCGCGACGTGCCGGGCGGCCCGGCCGGCCGCGTACAGCGAGACCCGCGCCCGGTCGCTGTCGGCGTAGCGGAGCAGCACCGGCAGTGCCTCGTCGGGCCGGTCGGTCCAGACCAGCGCGCCCAGCGCCGCTTCGGCGATCGCCACGTCGGGGGCGTCGAGGTGGCGCAGCACCAGCTCGCGGCCTGCGCCGGGCACGTGTGCGGCGGCTCGGATCGCCGCCGCGCGCTGCCACACTCCCTGGTCGGTGTCGGCGAGGATCAGCTCCAACTGTTCCACGAAGCGGGTCTGTTGGCGGGGCAGCCAACGCTCGGCGTGCGGCACCCAGGCGGGCACCCACCGTATTCCCGGTTCCACGAACCGGCCGCGTGGGCGGCGTTTGAGTACCTGGTCGAGCAGGTCGGTGCGGGAGGCGCAGATGATCGCCCACACCTCGTGGAGCGTCACCGCTGTCGGATCGGTGGCGAGTACCTCGGCGACGCGGTCCGAGCGGGTACGCGGGTCATCGAGCCACAACCGGATCGCGGTGCGGGCCACCGACGCCAGCGTGTGCGGGCCGATCGCCTGACGCAGTAGGTCCTGCAGTTGTGGCAGCCGCCAGGCCCGCTTGCCGAGCGCGTGGGTGAGCGCGAAGAGCGGCCCGTACCGGCCGCGGGCGATGCCCGCCTCGATCCAGCCGCGTAGCCGCTCGAAGACCAGTGTCTCCTGCCCGCGGCGCAGGACGGTGTCGAAGCGACGCAGTACCGGCACGGCGGCGCCGGTGCTGACCAGGTCGATTGTCAGTAGCGCCCATTCGCGTAGCTGCGGCTCGGCGACGTGGTGCTGCAGGACGTCGGCGGCGAGCGAACTCAGCGCTGTCGTGGTCGCGGCGGAGGCGTCGCGGGCGTCGACCGCGTCGGTGGTCAGCTGCGTGAGCCCGGCTACCGTGTCCGCGGTGAGGAGCGGCGCCACCTTCGCGAGCGCGGTGAGCGCGGCGGCGCGTACCGGGTCCTGCTCGTTGCGCAGCCGGCTGAGCCGCACAACCATCTCCGCGACCACCCGCGGGTCGCGGGAGCGGCGGGCGGCCTGCACCAGCAGCGCGTATCCGTGTGCCCGCTCGTCGGCGTCACCGGAGCGCAGCGCGACGTCCAGCGCCGCTGACGCGTCCGGCCAGGCCAGGTACGCGCTCCAAAGGCGCACCTCCGCCTCACGCTCCTGAATCTTCGCCAGGCCCAGCACCCGCCTCGCCTCGCGGATCCGGATCGCGGCCGGTAGCACCTCCATGATCTCGGCAGCCGGGATCAGCATCGCCGTGTCGACCTCGGACAGTGCCCGGTCGTACAGGTCCGCGCGTCGGGCCGGGGCGACGGCGTCGAGCAGCGCCGCCAGCGCCCGGCTGTGTTCCCGGTACCGGCTGGCCAGGGGCACCAGCTCGTCGGTGGGCAGGACCGCCAACCGGCGCAGCAGGGCCGGCGGGAGCACGTTCCGGCGCAGCCAGGCCGCGCGGCCGGGTGTGGTGAGCAGCCGGGCGACGCGAACCGGATCGTGTGCCGCGAGTCGTCCGTACGCGTCGAGCGGGCCGGGTAGCGACTCCTCCGGTGCGTACCGTTCGAGCAGATCGAGTGCCCGCGCCGGGTCACACCGCAGCACCGCGACGGCGGCGTCACCCCAGATCCTTGCCCGCGGTTCGGGCGGGGCTGCGGCCAGCCGCTCGCGGACCCGCTCCAGGAGCGGACCTCCATGCCGCCGGACCAGCCGCTCCAGGCGCAGCGCGTGCTCCAGATCCGGCAGCAACGCCCGTACTGTGTCGTCGCCGCAGGCTGGCAGTAGCGTGGCGGCCTCCTCGTCACCGAAGTGGGCGTGGACCTCACTGATCAGCGCGTCGGCGACAGCCGGCGCATACCGGCGGCGCAGGCTTCGATAGACACGACGCCGCTCCATCGCGGACCGGTCGGTGATATCGCCGACCGGGATGTCGGCGCGCAGCGCCGCGGTGAGCGCCGCACCCCTGATCGACGGCTGCGGGTCGCGGGCCGCCGCGGCGATGCCCTCGGCATCGCGGGTCGCCATCGCCGCGACCAGGGCCAAGTGCCGCGCATAGGGATCCTGCTCGCGCAGATCCCGACAGACCTGGACACGATCAGTCGCGGTACGTGCCCACTCGACGAGCCGGCTCATCCGCACGGGGTACGGCAGCGGATCGAGCGACGTCAGCAGGCTGCGGGTGGCGGTCAGCACGGCGTTCATTGTGCCCGCAGGCGCACCGTAACGAGATCGATTAAACGTCCAGCGCGACCGTCGCTTAGTCGGCCACTATCGATGTATATCCCAGTAGCCGAGACAACGGGAAGGAAGTTCTTGACAAAGCCTAGAAACAATACATCGATCCCCAAATCGGGCTGCGGGAAGGAATTTGATCAAGGCTCTGAGCTGTGGCGTCTGACTTCTCGTCTACGGATCAGAAGGTTAGGGGTTCGAGTCCCTTCGGGCGCGCAACGCAATCAAGGCCGTGGCCAGCGGAAACGTTGGTTGCGGCCTTGACTCTTTCCCGCTATGTGCCGTGATCTTCCACCATGTGGGAGCTTGGTGCTCCGTTGGTGCTCCAAAGTTCGAGTGCCGTTTCAGTGGCGGTTTGTGCGCGTGCGTGCTGACCAGTGCGTTCGCGTTTCGCATGGTCTGGATCATGGAGTCGGTGCGCGTCGACGGGCGGTTGGTATAGGTCCTCTGTGGCCTGTGGTGTGGATCTTCTTGGCGGCTGTCGCTGCGGGTGTGGTCGGTGGCGTTGACCTGGGTTCACGGCTTGGCGGGTCGGGGGCTGCATCATGGGGTGGGGGTAGTGGCCAGTGGTGGCGGTGGTGATGTGGGCATCTGATTTCCGCCCGGTTGTCCTGTCCCGGGCGGCGGGTAGTGGAGGGCACTTGACACGGTGCGGTTGAAGACCGTGCGGGTTTAGTTTGGGCCGGCACGAGCCGGGCGCCCGGCTTGTCGGCGGGGTGTCCATCGGGTCTGGACCAGGTCGGTGCCGGCTACGCGATGAACCGCAGCGGCCGATGTGGCAGCCGCCGGTGACCGGCGCGGGAGGGTGTTGGTCGAGCGGCTTCGCCCACGAACCGTTCACGTGCGGTGCCTGCACGACGCGGTTCGGGACTGCCATCACCTGTGCACGCTCATGCCGAGAAGAGTGTATTCGCGGCGCCGGACAACCGCTCATCCGGCGCTGGCGTCTCATCTTCACCGGGCTGCCGCTGGTCGCGCGACAAGTAGCCGAATAGAGCGCGGCCGGAGCAGGTGCATATCACGCTACACATATTCGCTCCCGAATCCTCAGACAAAGCTATGGCCGGGCGTTGTCTGTCAGGTATTAGATCGACGGAGGCCTCATGTTATGAGATGGTGGCGAGATGCGGAGCTGGTTTTTCTCACGTCGTCGGGCCACTGTAGCCGCCGAGCCGTCTGCGGAACCATTCCAGGGCAGCGTACTGCTTGACAACACGACGATCTTCGGTGCGCGTCGGGCACTCGAGTGGGATCCCCTACTCCCACGTACACTGCCGCCCGGAGTGGACCTCCGATCGCTAATGGATGTTCTCGAGGCGATAGTGCTCGTCAATGACATGGTTGTCGATTCGTCGAGCCGTCGAAATGATGCATGGCCGGAACTAGACGACCTTAGCGCCATTTCTAGTTCTTTTTACCGGGACACTGACATCGCCGAGGGGTACGGTGACAGCGCCCTAGAGATGGAGTTGTACCGCCTGAGTATCGAAAAGACGAGGAACCTTGTCTCCTCAGGAGATCTGCAACGACAGTTGGGTTTCCTGCCGTCGATGCGCGAGATAGAGGTTCTTCCTGTCATCTATCGAGACCGCGCAGATTTCGTCGAAAAGATTCTCGACTCAATCCGATCCTCTCCGAAGAATGCCGGTATCTCAACAGAACTGCATCGGCAACTCAACGGCTTTACTCAAAGCCTGAATGTGCTTCCTGACGCGCTTCAGAACTTCGCGCTCTTCGCCTTCCGTGGATTCTACTATCAAGAGCTCGCGCACCTTACCAGCGCCTCGTACATGCCGCACTCCTGGCGTTCAGGCATCATTCGATCGCAGCTCAATCGTTCTGTTTCCCGTTTCGCCGATGTCGCTATCGGTGCAGGTGAAAAGGTCCGTAGCAAGCTTCAAGCTGCTATCAACGACGAGTTTGGCGCCCAGGTAATCAGCGCGAATTTCCCGCTCATAGCCTCGTTTGTCATCGGGCAGGCGAGCCGGCGCAGTGACTTGCTGCGCACCGCTGTAGAGATTCGCGACTCGGCGAAGGCAACTGCATTTCGAGCCTGGGTCTACGAGATGGAGCGCAGGATCCGCAACGAACAAGACTTAGACAAGGTCAAGCAGGCGCAGGACGAACTGACCACGCTTGTACGAGAACTCGAGGTCGACCTCGGGCTGCAAAGAAAGCCGACGCAGGAGATGACGTTGACCCTCGCACTGCCGCTTCCGTTGACGCCCTCGATCGAACGCACGCTACATGTGAGCTCGCCAGCATGGGTCCGGCGTGTCCTACGCCGCAGGACCCACCTCGTTTTCCTTCGTGAACTAGCGCAAGAGTCGATCAGTCTGCCGCCGTTCGTCCGTTCGTACCAGATGCTCAAATTGTGAGTAGCGGTGCCGCTGTGGCTTAGGTCCAAAGAACCCAAGCAATCTCGCGCGGTTTCCCGTATGGAACGATTACCCGATGTCGCCAACCTGTGCACTCATCTGCCGCGCTGCGCGCGCTTAACTGAGTGATCAGCATAGGGCGGCGACGGCTTCTACCTCGACGAGTTGGTCGCGGTAGCCGAGGACGGCGACTCCCAGCAAAGTGCTGGGCACGTCGTGCGGGCCGAAGTGTCGACTGACCACGTCCCACGCTGTGACAAGGTCGTCCCGGCGGTTGCTGGCGACGTAGACGGTCGTCTTGACCACGTCGGTGAGGTCGGCACCGGCCGCTGCCAGTGCGGTGCGTAGGTTCGCCATGACCTGCTCGGCCTGCCCGGCCACGTCTCCGACCGCGACGGTGGCGCCGTCCTCGTCGAGCGGGCAGGCGCCGGCAGTGAACACGAGCTTCCGTACGTCAGACGCTACTGCGGCATAGGCGTACGGAGCCCGATCGGTTAGCTGTGGAACTCGGATCAGCTCAACGGAGTCGGATGCGGTCATGGGCGCATGTTTGCAGACGATCTCGGCAGAGACGGCCACATTATGTTGCCCACGATCTCGGGTACCCCGATCTGCCGCAGACAGGGCGCTACGTCGTGAAATCGAGACCGTGCAGGACCTGCGTCCGACCCTGCCGAGATGCGGCTGATGCTAGGGCCAGGCTGGGTCGCGGTACAGCGGAGCCGGTTCCCCATAGCGAACCCGCCGGACACCACCGGGCAGGGCCCTCGCCATAGCCTGGGACGCGTCGACGGAACATCCCACGGTGAACTCGACTTCCTCGTCGACCTCGCAGGCCAGGCACCAGGCTTGATCCTCGGGCCACACGAGGTGCGGTTCCTGATAGCCCTGCGCAGAGCCGTACCAAGCCAGGTACGCCGCATCTCTGAGTACTTCGACAGGCCCGGTGAACAGCAGCATCGCCCGATGAGGAATCGGCACTCGTGGCGCATCAGGATGTGGGTCCCCGCCCCAGCCTTCCCAGATCGCCGCATATGCAGTGGCAGGAGTCGCCGTGTAGGCAGCAAGGGTCGCGAGCGCTCGGCGAAGGGCAGGATCTTCTCCTTCCCCCGGATCCTGGGCGAAGGCGACACGCATATACACGTCGAAGCCTGGCGGGCCATAGCGAACAAGATCCCACCAATCAACCTCAGACCGGAGCAACCATTGCGCTGCGTCGGAAGTTGCCGCGGGTCGTACCTCGCTCATCCCTTCAGTCTGACGCCCCACGGCTACCAACCAACGCACTCACATGCCGCGATCCGCTCGCTACGCAGCGCTATGGACGACTTGCTTGTCGAGCTAGAGGATAAAGGCACGCCAGGCGCCGCTTGTCGTCTGAGCGCCGGATGGCGGCCGGTCATAGCTCGGCGAGGATGCGAGCGCGTTGCTCGGCGTGCTCGTGGTCGCTGATCAGTCCCTCCCGGTGCAGTGTGGCCGCGTGGCGGAGCCGGTCGGCGATGGTGTGCGGCGGTGGCGTTGTCGGGTTGGTGTGTGGGTGCATGCCACGGTTGTCGGGATCCGACCCGACAAGGTCACTGGGGGAGGGCGCTGCGTCCGGCGATGACGTGGTCGTGACGGTGTTGGCGATGGTCCAGAAGTCCTCATCGACGGCGGTGGCGCTGCTAGCGGCGTTGGTGAGGTGATGCAGGGTGTCCGGTTCGCAGTTCAGGACGGCCGCCAGGCGGGTGGCGTGGGCGGTGGTGGGTATCCGGCGGCCGGCGAGGATGTCTGCTGTCACGGTGGTGGCGATGTCGGCCCGGGTGGCCAGTTCGGTGGGGGAGATGCCGGCGAGTTCGGCGTAAACGCAGAGGTAGCGGGCCAGTGCCCGGCGGGCGGGTGGTGCGGTGGCGTCGATCGTGGCGACCAGGACGCCGAAGCGGATCCGGCGGCGGGTGGCAGGCAGTTCCGGTAGGTCGATGATCGGCTTCGCGCGTAGGTCGGGTGTGGCGATGAGTTCGAGGGCGACGCACTGGCGCGCGTACTCCTCCCGGATCGTCGCGATCTCCGCGGTGACGGTGCGGAGCCGTAGCAGCTCTTCCCTGGTCTGGTGGAACTGGGATTCGAGTTGGTTGGCGTGGCGTAGCGCCTGGTTGCGGGCTTTCTCCGAGGTCCGGAGGTTGTCGATGTGGCGCAGGTTTTCCGCGTAGAGGCGCTCCTGCAGGCGGGCGAGTCGACGCTGCAGGACGGGGACGCTTGGTTCGCTCTCGGGGACGTTGCGTTGGCCGGGTTTGCCGGGAGGGCGGCTGACGGGGCCTTTGTAGCCGTGGGGTAGTTGGCCGCGGGCGCACTGGTACCAGCCTGCGGCAAGTGCGCGGATGCTGGCGGTGTCGCAGCTGTCCGGCAGGCAGGCGATGATCAGCTCGGTCATCTCCCAGGTGGGGCCGAGGCGGTACCGGCTGAGTTGCTCGGAGAGCTTCTGCCGGTTGAGGCCGGGGTAGTGCAGGCCTCGGGCGCGGGCGTGTTCGAGAATCTTCGCCTGGCCGCCGATGCCCAGGTAGTCGTGGATGAGGCTGCGCACGTAGAGGGTGTATTCGGCGGCGTCGGGGTTGGCGCACCGGTTGCGGATGGTGGCCTCGTCGACGGCGTACGGGCGGGTGTTGCGGCGCGGCGCGGGGTAGGTGCTCATGCGGTCGTCCTTGATGCACGAGGGTTGCCCGACAGCGGTCGGTGTTGTCGGGAGTTCGTCGGGACCTCTTTCCCGACATTAGGGGCGTCGGGGAAAGTCATTCGCGCCGATCGGTGCTGACTGCCTGGTCGGTCAGGGTGCTCCGTGCCGCTTGGTTGGCCGCCCGGTTGCGCGGAGCACCCGCCATCTATACACCATGCGAGAAAGTGGTGACACAGTGCACTCGACAAGGATCTGGCGTGTGACGGCAACCCTGAGCGCACACGTTGTGCGGGCGTGGCTGAGGCCACACTCAGCCCGTCGCCCCAGCCGACCCGTCCGCCCGGCCCGCCACCGGCCCAAGCACCGTCGTCCAGGCCCGTGGACACGGCGCCCCCGCCGGCGACGTCCCTAGGTGGCGGTGACCAGGCGCTGAGTCGACAACCAGTGACGCACGCCGCCCGAGCGCTGTGACGAGTGACGATGTCGTCGCGATCGAGCGCTGTGGGCGGCGTGCGCCACAGGGCCGAATTCCGTGGAGCGCTCGACTGGGCAAGGTCCTCGTCGTGCTGGTCTGCAAGGGTGTGACGGACCGTAGACGGCGCGGGCGGGTCAGTCTTGCCTGACGTGCTCGCGCCACGAGCCAGGCGAGGGCGCGCGCAGGAGACGGTCGACCATGTCCTGGGCTTCGACTTGGCTGTCGAACTCCCACCGCAGCGTCTTGCCGGTCTCGCTGTCCCCGGCCCGGGCGACGACCGTCCATCGGGTCTGGCGGACGAGCCACACATCGCGGCGCGCAAGCCGCCCCCAGTGGGGTCGGGCCGAAGCGCGGTGCCGGGCTTTCGCCTGGTCCGTTTCTTCGGCCCGCCCTCCCGAACCGGACGTGCGGCTCTCACCGCATCCGGCTCTCCACGGCCTCATGTCGGCTGGGTCAGGCGGCGCGTTGTGGGTGTCCAGGGGTTGGGGATCACGTTGCGGCGTCGGTACCGGGACACGGTGACCGAGGCCGGGTTGAACAGGGTGAGCTGTCCGTCGGTGATCGTCCATCCGCCGGCCATGAAGCGTCGGCGGAGTTGCTTCCACGTCAGGCCCTTGTGTCGTTTGCGGAGCCAGATAGCTGTCCGGCGCCAGGTGAAGGCGCCGAGGTAGCTGAAGGTCCGTTTGGACACGCCGTGCTTGAAGTAGTTGCTCCACCCTCGTAGTACGCCGTTGACGCGTTCCAGCAGGGCGGTCAGGTCGGCTTGTGCTGAGCTGTGGGTCAGCGAGCGGACCTTGTCCTTGATCGCGGTGACCGCTCTCCTGGACGGGTAGGTGTACACGCAGCGCCGACCTGTGCCTCGCTTCCGGTGCCGCTGGATGCGGAACCCGAGGAAGTCGAAGCCCTCGTCGATGTGGACCACCATGGTCTTCGGCGGTGATAGGCGCAGGCCCATCCCGGCGAGGACCACGGCTACCTCGTCTCGTAGCTGTTCGGCGTCACGCCGATCACCGTGCACGAGGATGACGAAGTCGTCTGCGTAGCGCACGAGCCGCCAGTTCGGCTGGCCGTTCCGGCGGCGCTTCTCACGCAGAACTCTCGTCGACATCGCCGTCTGCCAGGTGTGCTGGGCGAAGTCGTCCAGCACGGACAGGGCGATGTTGGCCAACAGCGGAGACAGGATGCCTCCTTGCGGTGTCCCGGTGTGCGTCTCCTCGCGGGAGCCGGTCTCCGTGAGGATCCCGGCTTTGAGGAACGCCTTGACCAGGCTCAGCACGCGCTTGTCCCCGACTCGCCGACGCACCCGCGCCATCAGCGCGGCGTGGTCGATCGAGTCGAAGCACGCCTCGATGTCCGCTTCCAATATCCACTCGTATGACTTGGATGTCAGAAGATGAATGTCGGCGATCGCGTCCTGAGCGCGTCGGCGAGGCCGGAATCCGAACGAGCACGGACGGAAGTCCGCCTCGAAGATCGGCTCCAGCACCAGCTTCAGCGACGCCTGCACGACCCGGTCCGCGACGGTCGGAATCCCTAACCGACGCTTCTTGAGACTGCCCGGCTTCGGAATGAGACGCTCCCGAACCGGAAGCGGCCGGAACTGCCCCGACCGCACCGCCTCCCGAATCATGCCCAGGAAGGGCTCCGTGCCGACCAGCGCCTCAAGGTGGTGGGCGGTCAAGCCGTCCACACCCGCGCTGCGCGAGCCGATGTTGCTCCGCACCCGATCCCACGCAACCGTCAGGCACGCGGGATCGGTGACAAGGTTGAACAGATCATCAAACCGGCGAGACCGCTCCTCGCCTGCCCATCGATGCAGCTTGGTCTGAATCTCCAGTACCCGCCGCCACGCCTCATCGAAGCTCGGCCACGGCGCGCCGGTATTCACCAGCGACCTCCTGGCATGACAATCCCTCCCTGCGAACCCGCTGCCCGCCTTCGCCGTGCGGACGGCTTTCCCGCCCTCGGACTACTACGCGGACTCCGCCCCATCGGAGTGCCCCGGCAGGACAACGTGCCCTCCCATCTCCGCCACGCTGGCCGCGTCACGGCGGGTCCGCACCCGACGGTTCCCACGTTCACCACCGATCGATCGACGGAGGAGGTGCCCGACTTTGCCCCTGCGGCCCGTTGCGGGTACGCCGTAGACCTTCCCCGCAACCACCACAACGAGGGGACCGTCCCCGCCATGATGTCCACCCGGACGGCACGAGCCCGGATGGTTCGTCCGCGATCCCGGCCCATATCCACCAGATTTGAGCCGGTGGTGGAATTAAGAGGCGTTACACGTCGGTTCCTCACGTACACCTTTCCGTCTCGCTTGCCGAACCTGAGCCGTCTGGCAGTACCAACCCATCCCGGCGTTGTCGAGGCCGCTTCCCGCCCACCCGCGCGTTCCCACGGTCAGGCTGCCTCCAGCTTCACGCCCACTGCTACGACAGCAGACGGGTGAAGGTCTCCCACCTCCACTCGATCAATAGCGCCTCGTGGCGCACCGCGCCGTTCCACCACCTCCTGACCACCTGATCCATGACCCGAATCGTACGCATGTTCGATCACATTGTGGGTGGCCGGCGCGATGGAGGTCACTCACAGCGGTCCTCGGCACCCCTGCCGTACAGCTCGCAGCAGTCGGGGCGGTGCCGGTAGACCCGCAGGTCGTCTCCCTGCCGGTGAGCCAACGCAGTGGTGATCTCGTACAGGCAGGCCCGCCAGACGACGGTCTCCCCGCCGCCGGTAACGACCTGCCCATCGCCGGGCCCGCCGCGCAGCAGCAGCCTCATTCCTCCGACGGTAGACATCCGCCCCGTCAAGGGCGGCAGATCGTGAGCGAACCAACTCCGATCCACTCATAGAAGCGTGCTCAGGGCTGCCGTGCTCGTCGATGTCGAGCAGGTGCTGCTCAGGATGGCGCGCCGGATGCGGCCTGAGGTATTGGGGTGGAATCGTGCTCGGAAGGACATGACCGGCCGTCGACCGCGCCGGCTCCGTGGCCTGAGCGGGTTCCGGAGGGCGTGAGTCCGCACGATGTGTCAACAGGCCGTAGTGGTGGCGGTAGCCGTCTGGTCGGCTTTGCGGGCACAGTGCGGGCATCGTCGTGGGCAGGGTGTCTGCGGTGCCACGGTGGTGAGGCCGCTGGCGTGCAGGATCGTGGTGACTGTTTGCTCGAAGGTGCTGGTCTCGCCGATGACGGTCTCCCCGGGGATGTCGAGCAGGTCGCGGTGGGTGTACCAGCTGCGCATGTGTTCGGGGGTGAAGGACATGGGTTCGTCGCGGCCGAGGTGGCGGCGGACGGTCTCGTCGAAGGACACGTCGAGGTAGAAAATGGCGACCGGGCCGGCATGGTTGTCGATGAGCTGACGGAGTACACGGGCGTAGCGTTCGGTGTGCAGGATGCCTTCGAGGATGACGTGGTAACCGAGATCGAGGGCGGTGCGGGCGGTCGCGGTGATGAACGTCGGGGCGACCGGGTCGATGCGGGCGCTGTCGTGTTCCCGGAGCACGGTTCTGCGCAGGTAGTCCTGTTCCATCAGGGCCGCACCGCGTCCGAAGCGGCGGCGTACCTCGCGGGCGGTAGTGGTCTTCCCGCTGCCGGAGTTTCCCCGAATGATCACCAGCGTAGGCGAGCCCGGGGAATTGCGTTCAATGCGCGACGGGTCGGAGGTCATCTCGGCTCTCCCGAGGCAGGCCAGGTGACGGTGATCGTGGTGTGACGGCGGGTTACGAGCAGCTGGGGTCCGTCGGGTGTGAGCGGGTGTGTGCCGGTGGGGTGCACGGTGATTGTCGGACCGGGGCCGTGCCGGAGGTCGTCTTCCCAGACCGTGATGAGGTCGAGCATGTCGGCGGTGAGGGTGTCGGCATCGGACCCGAAGCCGTGGGAGCCGAACTGCCAGGTGGTGCCGTCGAGCCTGCGCATCGCGAGGTAGGCGAAGCTGTCGGCGGTGAGCAGGGTCGGACAGACGAACCGGTCTTGCGGGTCCACCAGGCCGACGGCGTGCTCGCGGTCCACGGCGAGAGTGCCGAAGGGTCGGGGTTGGCTGGCCAGCCACAGGTGCAGCGACTCGAAAGAAGAGCCTTCGTGCACGGTGATGGTGACCGGCGACCATGCTTCCCGCCGCGGCGAGTGCAGGGCGGAGGCGAGTGCGTCCGGGTTCACGTCGGTGGTGGTGTCGTCCAGGGTCACGACGATGTCGTCGCCGCGCAGGAGCAGACGGCGGGTGGGTTGGCGTCCGTCGCCCTGCATCGGTACGAACCCGCATTGCAGTGCGGCGGTGGCGAGGAGACGGTCCTCGTGGCGTCGCAGGGTGAGGCACCGGGTCATGCCGCGTATCCGCAGCGGCACGATGAGAACACCGGCGGGGGTGAGTTGGTCGAGCCAGGCCGGTGGCAGGTCCGGTGTCTCCACGGTGACGATGATGGCGTCATACGGGGCGCTGGGCGGGTGTGCGTACTCGCCGTCGCCGTGCACCACCGTGACCTGCTGGTAGCCGGCACGGTCCATGCCGGTGCGGGCGCGGTCGGTGACGTCGGCGTCGATGTCGACGGTGACGACGGTGCCGTCCGGGCCGACGACGTCGGCGATCAGCGCAGCGTTGTAGCCGCCGGAACCCACTTCAAGGACCCGGGCGCCGGGTGCCAGCCTGGCTTGCTCCAGCATGTAGGCCTGCAGCCACGGCGCGGAGATCGAACTCGTCGCGCGCCCGTCCGGGCCGCGTCTGGTGATGACAACGTCGTCGGCGTACGCGGCATCGATACTGACGCCGCCGGTCGCGAACAGATGTCGCGGCACCCGGCGAAACGCCGCCTCCACCGCCGGCGAAGTAATCCACCGGCCGGCGAGAAGCTGATCGACGAGCCGAGCGCGGGCCTCATCAGCGGAGACGGTGTCGAGCGCGGCACCAGCCATAGGTAGACCTCCATGAACGGGCGTCAATGGGGATGCGGATGCGCGGCGACAATATCGGGCGCATGAGACAAAACGTGCTCGACCTGGAGTCGCCTCTTGGGAAGTCCTCGGCCTCGGATGGTGCGCCGGCATAGGGGCTGGGTCACCCGGGCGGTGGTGTCGTGTTGCGCAAGGCCGTGCCTCGGGAAGCGAGGGGTGCGGTTGGCTGCGGTAGTGCTCTGCACACGGGCCGCTCGCGTCGAGACGCCGGGGCGGGGTTCCGCCCGGTGCCGTGTGGTCAGAAGGAGATGGTGAGGACCGTGTCGGGTCGGCTGATGTCGCCGGTCTGGACCGGTCGGGTTCCGGCGCGGTGGGCGGTGACGGTGGGCTTGTTGGGGCGGCCCGCCTCGTCCCACTGGTCGAGCAGGTCGGTCAGTTCCGCGGCGAGCTCGTCGGCGTCCGGGCCGTTGGCGATGGCGCCGAGTTTGTGCTGGCCGTCGCCGGTGTCTTGGAACGCGAGGTAGGCGATGGTGCCGCCGTGGTAGATGGCGGCTCCGGCCCAGCGGTAGGCGGGGGTGACCAGTGCGCTGGTGCGGGCGGTGTCGCCTGCGCGGATACGGCCGAACGGCTTACTGGCGTTCACGAGGAGCCACAGGTCCAGGTGGCCGATGGGGTCGTCGTCGGTGACCTGGATACCGGTCCAGCGTTCGTACCGGGGGTGGTTCAGGGCGCGGGCGAGGGCGGCGCGGTCGGGTTGGTCGGCGGCGTCGAGTTTGACGACCACGTCGGAGTCGAGGCGGACGTGCTGGTCGGTGTGCTCGGCCGTACCGCGCATGGGCACGAACCCGCAGACCAGCGGTGTCATGGTGCTGACCAGAGTGGTGGGGCCGGTGCGGTCGAAGGCGAAGCACCGGGTCAGGCCACTCTCGTGCACACGCAGGGGTACCACGATGCGCCCGTGGTCGGCGAGTTGGTCCCACCAGGCTGCCGGGATGTCCCACGCTCCGGCGGTGATGATGACACGGTCGTACGGGGCGGACTCGGGGTGGCCGAGGGCTCCGTCGCCGCAGATCACCTCGACCGTGTGGTAGCCGGCGCGGTCGAGGTGGGCGCGGGCGCCGTCGGCGAGGTCCTGGTCGAGTTCGATCGTGGTGACCGTGCCGCCGGGGTTGGTCAGCTCGGCGAGGAGGGCGGCGTTGATGCCGGTGGCGGCGCCGATCTCCAGGACGTGGTCTCCGGGTTGCGGGTCGAGTTGTTCGAGCATGTCCGCGACGAGGTTGGGGCTTGATGCCGACGACAGCGCGGCGCCGTGGGGGTCGCGTTTGGAGACGATCTGGCGGCGGGCGTAGACGGTTTCCAGGTCGACGCCGGGGAGGAACTGCTCACGGGGCACCGTCCGGAATGCCTGCTCGACAGGGGCGGAACGGATGTGGCCGCGCTTTTTGAGAGTGGAGACAAGCTGTTCACGCAATGCCGCTGTGTCGACGGCGTCAGGTGTGGCTTGGGAGGTGTTCACCGCTTTCCCTGCTGTCGGTCGCCTCGGCAGGTTGATAGCTGAGTGGGATGTTGGACGAGTGGTGGAAGGTGATGTGCTCGGCGGCCGGGGCCAGGTATCAGTGGCGAGTAGCGAGCCGGTTGAACAAGGAACAGGACGTCTGGGTCAGCACGCCGCACAGGTCGCGGGTCAGTGTGCCGTTCCGGTCGAGGAACCCGAGGTCTTTGTCGGCTTGCTCATGGCCCTTGGCTATTCGGGCGTGAAGTCGCAGCGTTCGGAGGGCATGCAGGGACGGTATGCCGCCTCCGGGTCGACACGCCCGCAGCGTCGTGCCCCGATATTGTCGGCAGATGCCGACACCAACTCCGACAAAACTTTGACAACGCAATCCGGCTTTGGCTTGCCATCGATCCCGACAATGGCAGCCAATGAAACAACGCGCAGGGTCGCGTGATCCCGGGGACGCGACCGTCGGTCGCGCCGACGCCCGGCAGCGTTCCGGCCGGTCGGGAATGTCACCGATTGAAGCTATGGTGTGCGCGCATCGTGACCGGTGACGTCTGCGGGTGATCGGGGGTTCGCAGCGATGGCCGACAGCGACGAGATCAAGACCGCCCGGCGTGCGCTCGGCCGTCGGCTCGCCCAGTTGCGCAAGGCCGCCGGTCATACGCAGCACGGCTTCGCCCGGCTCGTGCAGTACGGGCGCAGCTCGGTGGCGAACACCGAGACCGGCCACCAGCACCCCGACCGCGCGTTCTGGTCCCGCTGCGACTCAGTGCTGGCGACCGGGGGCGTGCTTGCCGCCGAGTATGACCACATCGCCGACCTGGACCGAAGGCGCCGCTTGTCGGCAATTCAAGGGACCACACCCAGGTCCTGGCCGACGGCCCCCACCCACACCAGCCCCGACGCCCCTGGCGCGGATGGTGGCTTTGTCCTCTGGGAACTCGAAGAGAGTATCGACGCTCGCCGGCTGGCATTGAAGTCGGCCACCGACGACGACGCCCGCCTGGCGTACCTGGAGAACGAGGTGCGGGTGGCGATTACCGACAACGAACGCCTCACCCCGGCGGTCCTCATGGCGCGGATGCGACCACTGCGCGCCTACGTCGACCAGCTCATGGCGGGCCGGCAGCATCCGCCGCAACGGGCCCGGCTCTACACCGCCGCCGCGCACCTGTCCGGGATCCTCGGCGCCCTCGCCCTGGACCTGCGCGCGTTCCGGGTGGCGCACGCCTACGCCGCCGAAGCGTTCGACCTCGCCGACGCCGCCGAGCAACCCGACGTGCAGGCATGGGCCCGCGCCACGCAAAGCTTGATCGCGTTCTACACCGGCGACTACCACGACGCGCTCGCCTACGCCCAGGACGGCCTGCGCCGCGCCAACGCCAGCCCGCACCGCCTCCGCCTCACCATCAACGGGGAAGCCCGTGCGCTCGCCCGGCTCGGTGACCGCTACGGCGTCGACCGCGCCGTCGACCGCGCGTTCACCATGCTGTCCGACCACCCACCTGGCGGCGAGGTCAGCGCGAGCCTCACCCTCGGCCCGTACTGCCCGGCCAGGACCGCCGCCAACGCGGCAACCGCCTACCTGGCCCTCGGCCGCACCGCGGGCATCACCGACCACCTCACCACCGCCATCACCGCATTCGACACAGCGGCGCTGGCTGGCCCGCGCGCACTGAGCCGCCTCGACCTGGCCACCGCGCACCTGCACACCGACAACCCCGACCCCGAACAGGCAGCCACCCTGGCGGCGGAAGCGCTCACCCTCACCGCAGACCAGCGGTTCGAATCGGTCCACCAACGCGCCCGCCAATTCCTCGCCTGCGCCCAGCCGTTCGCCCGCCACCCGCAGCTGCGGCACGTCGCCGACATGCTCGCCGACCGCACACAGCTCGATGCCACGACACCACCCGCTCTACCATCACCGCCATGAGCAGCCGGGAACTGGCCAGCCTGCACCAACGCTGGACCGCCTACCAGGACCTGCCCGAACTCACCAACCATTGGTACTGGCGCCCCGGCTGGCGAGCCGACCGCCAGTTCTACACCTGGCACCTCACCTTCGAAAACCAACCCCAACTCGACCACCTCGTCACCGACCTACAACGCCAACTGGCGCTGCCCGGGTTGGACCTCGTGCCGCTCGACGGCCTGCACCTCACCATGCAAGGACTCGGTTTCACCGACGAGGTCAGCGACGCCGACATCAAGGCGATCGTCGCCGAAACCCGGCAACGCATCGCCAATCTGCCGCCGCTGGAGCTCTCCCTCGGCCCGGTCGACCCCGACGCCGAAGGAGTCGGCCTGCTCGTCAAGCCCTGGGACCGCGTCGAACACCTCCGCGCCACCATCCGGGACGCCATCGGCACGGTGTGGCCCACCGTCCCCGAGCCCGCGCAGGGATTCCGGCCGCACGTCACCATCGCCTACAGCGGCGCACCAGCACCAACCGAACCCATACGCGCCCGGCTAGCCGAACTCCGTGAACAGCCCCCGGTGCAGGTGACAATCAGGCAGGTGCCACTGATCGCGCTCCGACAGGAAAACCGCACCTACCGATGGAGGACAGTTGCGACGGTGCCCTTGGCCGCGTGACCTCAGCTCGTCAGTGCAGCGCCTTACCTGCAGCGGGTACACGGCCGTCATGGGCACCGTTGGCGACGCTGAGGGCCGGTGACCGTCAACGCGAGGGCTCAGCGATCGGGGCGACGTCCCGGTAAGTCAAAGCCGTTCTCCAAGCCCATTGATACGGGAGAGGCGATTCCTTCGCACAGCCGCTTTGTAAGGTGCGAGCCAGAGTCGCCGGGTCCGATGGAGGTGCATCGGACGCCATGGCGGGAACAGATGGCTGTCCGGCACGACGTTGCCGCTGGTGCCCGCCTAGGCAGCCTGCTGTCCGGTCGGGCGTGACGGCTGCACAGTGCGCGCGCGCCGCCACGCTGTAGGGCTCACCGTTCTCGCCATGCAAGCCCGGACGGCCTGCTTCTGGTTGCGCTTGTTTGGCCACGGCACGCCTCCGGGGACCCGAGCTCCATCAGGACGAAGACCGGGCGTACGACTATGGCCACCGCGTATTCGGAGCTGGGCGACCCGGTTGTGCACCGGGAACCGTTGGTCGCGCGAGTCGGGCGAGACCCTCGTCCGTCGACGTTCCGGCGGCGTGGGTGACCGGAACGCGGAGCCGGCTGGCGTCCAACATGCGGCGTGTCATGAAGGGGCCTGGTCCCGGTGGCTCCAGTCGATATTGGTGGGCCGCTGCCATGTGGCGGCGTATTCGAGGAGGGCTGCTCGGGCTGTTGCGGGGGTGACTCGGGCGAGTTCGGGGGAGATTTCTATCAGGCCGGTGTCGGGTGATTCGTAGACGGTGATTGGTGTGTCGGGTTCGTGTTCGGTGGCGTAGCTGCCGTCGGGTAGCCACTGCACTGCTGCGCGGTCGGCGTCGATGTCGATGTCGATGCGGAGGACCGGCTTGTCGTCGGTGCCGATCGTGAGGGTTTGTCCGCATGCTCCGTGGGGCATGATCGTCTGGGTCTGTTCGTCGAACCAGTGTCCGGCGTCGTCGGGGCTGGTCGCGTCGTAGGCGTGACCGTGGTAGTCGCGTAGCAGCAGTGTCACGGGGTGATCCTTTCTCCGGTGCCGGTGTAGACACGGTGCCACCATGTGGTTCCGCCGTCGCGGGTGACCCACACGCGGAGGCGGCTACCCGCCGGAAGGATGGCGGGGAGCATCTTGTCGCAGGTCCAGGGGTAGCTCTGGTCCCGGTCGTTGCTGCCGCAGACGGTGTTGTCGATCGCGAGGTCGCCTTCCCGGGCGTTGGTGTGGCGCATCCGCGCGGCGGCTTTGGACTCCGCATGCTCGTAGAAGGTGACTGGTGGTCCGCGAAGCGGATCGTGGTCCAGGTCGGCGGCCAGGGACCGGTCACCGCCTCCTGAGTAGATCTCCTCGCCGTTGAACAAGCCGAGGGTGGGCCGGGTCGCGCCGGCGGGGCGAGTTTGGAAATGGTCGACGGCGTGCCGTACGCGTTCGGGCAGGGCCGCCGGATCGGCTGGCACCCAGTCGGGGCCGACCGGCCGTGGGACACCCGCCGTCGGTTGCCCGCTCGGTCTACCCGCGTCGCCACCGGGATCGTGCTGGGGTCGTGTCGCATCGTCGGCTGCTGGGGGCGTGGCGGGCGGTCGGTCGTTGCTTCCGCCGCCCCTCGCTAGTTTCCCAGGTCACCGACCTGTCTGGCCTGCGCCAGCGCCGCCTCGACGTGTTGCCTGGCCGTCGTCCCCCGGGCGCGGACGGCGGCCAGGATCTGCAGTATCTGCTGCAGGCGCGCCAGCGTCGGGCCCGGCTGCCCGCCCTGCAGCGCCGTCGTGGCCATCCGCCGCGCATCATCGACCGCGGACGCCGCCGCCGTCACGCTGCCCTCGACTGTCGTCAGCGCCGCGACCACCGGTGTGAGGGCGGCGATGGTCTCCTGCGGTGAGGGCTGCCGCCCCACCGAGCCCACCGCCCGGGACGCTTCACCCAGAACATCCGTGGCCTCTGCCAGCCGGGACCGGGCCTGCCCGATCATCTGCCGCACCCGAGCCAGACCCGCCGTGATACCGACGAAACCGGAGGCCACCGCCCGAACGGCGATCTGCTCGACACCATGGTCGGCCGCTGCTGCCTCCTGCTGCGCCCGAGCCACACCCGCCGTCATCGACTGCACGTCGACACCGATGCTGTCGGTCAGCGACATCGCACCACCCCGCTCAACGCCTCGCATCCACAGCGGACCGTGGCAGCGTAGAGACGCACACCGACGAGACACAACCACCTTGGGTAAGGGGCCCGGGACCGACGCCACGGAGGTGTTCTAACCAGCTGCCGCCGCGCTCCGCAGCAACGAGTCGTACGTGTCCGTTGTGCGCATCACCGGCACCCCGAGCGAGCGAACCAAGCCGTCCAGACGCTCCTGCACGGCCCAGCCGGAATCATCGCTACCGATCAACGCCTCTGCCTCCACGAACGCGCCCAGCCCCTCGACGGCGTCCAGGCACAGCGACACCTCACCCCATCGACCGGTACGGCGCCTCTTGACGATCCGCACCGTCGGCGTGAAGCCCATCGTCACCAGCGCGGCGTGCATCTGCTCCCGATCGGCCACCACGGTCTCGTACTCCAGACAGGCCATCTCGTTGTCCACCGGCCGCTTGACGGTGAACAGATGCCGGCCGTCCTGGGTGCGCAGCCGCGCGAACGGCACCCCGATCTTGCTCATGCCGTACCGCCACGCCGCCGGCGCGTACGCCTGATCGTCCTGACTCACCGCGTCGGACAGCACAACCCCGTGAGCTGCCAGAGCCGCCACCAGCGCCGCCTCGTCGCCCACGCGATACTTGACCTCGACCTCGTGCACTGCTTCCGGGATAGCGGTCACGTCGCAGCAGCCTAGTCGCCAGCAACCCGCCGCAGGTGCATCCGCACTGCGGCACCGGCCGAAACGCACCAGCCGGCCCGGCGGGTGGCGGGTCTGCCCATCACTACAGAATCCGGCTACTGTGACAACACCCCGTACCCGCGCCTGTAGGAAGCCAGCCCCATGTCCAGCGCGCCGCAAGAGGTCCGCGAAGCCCGTTTCGCGCTTGGGCGCAAACTGGCAGCGCTGCGCAAGGCCGCCGGCTACACCCAGAGCAGTCTGGCGCCGTTGACCCTGTACGGGCGTAGCACTGTCGCCAACGTCGAGTTGGGCCGGCAAAGCGTGGGCCGAGACTTCTGGGTCCGCTGCGACCAGATACTCGACACCGGTGGCGCGCTGGTCGCCGACTATGACCGGATGCAGGCCCGCGCCCGACAGGTGGACCGCTCATCTGCCCTTCGTGGTCCGCCGCGGCCCCCTGGACCGGACTACGTCGACCGCGAAGACGTCGACGGGCGATCGCCTCTTCTCGACCGCGGGCCGGACGTTTCGCGGCCGAAGGGTGGTCTGCTCGCGGCAGTGCACACGCTCGGCCCAGCGGCGCTAGCTCTCGATGATCTCGACCGGTTTCATGCTGTGGCACGCGATGCCCACCGCTACCTGGATGCCGACCTGGTCCGATACCTCGACAACGGACTGGCCCGATGCGCCACCGACGACCGGGTCCACGGTCCCCGGCACGCGCTACCCAGGGTGCTGGGCATCGTGGCCCTAGTCCAGCACTCCGTACGCGACGCGAAGCCACAGGTAAGGCAACCGCTGCTCGCCGTCGGTGCGCGGGCGGCCGAGTTCGCCGGCTGGCTGTACCGCGACTGCGGTCAGCCGTCCCCGGCGGAATACTGGCGCGACCGTGCATCGGAGTGGGCCATGGAGGCCGCCGACTTCGCGATACCGGGCTACGTGTTGATCAAGAAGAGCCAGTCAGCATGGGACGACCGCGACGCCGCCAGGATGCTCGGACTGGCCCAGGCCGCGAGGGAAGGGCCGTGGCGACTCCCGGCGCGGGTCATGGCGGAGGCCGTGCAGCAGCAGGCTCGCGGTCTGGCGATGCTCGGCACCGGTCAGCGGGAAGTTGACGACATGCTGAAGGAAGCCCGCGACGTCCTCGCCCTCGCCGCCGAGGACCGCACATCGTTGGCGGCTCACTACGACGCCGTTCTATTCAAGGTGCAGACGGCGATCTGTTACGGGGAATCCGGGCGCCCGGAGCAAGCCGTCGAGATTTATGAATCGACGTTGACCCCTGCTGTCTTCTCCGCCCGCGATCTCGCCTACTTCTCCACGCTGAAGGCTCAAACCCTGGTGGCCGTACATCGTCCCGACGATGCGGCGCTGGCCGCTACAGCGGCGATCGGCGCAGCCTCGGCTGCGGGATCGGCCCGTACGCTCCGAGAGCTGTTCCGCCTGCGCTGTCGCCTCCAACCGTGGCAAGCCCGCTCAGCCGTGCACGAGTTTCTCCGGTTGATGGATGCGGTGTAGTCAGGACAACCATTCGGTGATCGACTGGATCGCTGCGGCTTGCCAAGCCTGGGTTCGCGGATCCAGGTACTGGGGATCGTCGTGCGCCGCGATTCCGTGCTGCGCTCCTCCGATCTCGATCAACTTGGCCGGGCCAGCCAGTTTCTCGATGAAGTCGCGGGAGCTCTGCACGGGGATGAACGTGTCACCGGTGCCGTGCAGGACCAGCGTCGGAACCCTGATCTGATCGACCGCCTGGTCGGGTCGCAGATAGAACACCTCGTTCAACAGCGGGCGACCGAGCTTGAATGTCGGCGAGTGCGGCAGGAAACCCTGTTGCAGCAGCTGGCGTCCAGCAGCGTCATCGATCTGGTCGTCGGTCCAGTACGGCTTGTCGTCGATGAAACGCTTCTTATAGTTGAGCAAAGGATTGATCAAAACCAACTTCGCCAGCGCCTTGGGATAGCGCGCGGCGTAGAAGCCGCAGATGCCACCGCCGAAGCTGGCACCGAGCAGATGCGCCGGCACCGAGCCGACGAGGGTCCTGGCATGTGTCAGTGCGGCGCGGATGTCGTTGAGCACGCCGGAGATGGTCAGATCCTCCTGGCGCCCTTCGCTCTCACCGTGCCCCCGCAAGTCGAACCGCAAGGACGCGATACCGCCCCCGGCGAGTCCGTCCGCCAAGCGTGCGAAGAAACCGCCCTCATCCCGGGTGACACCGCCGCCATGTACGAGCACTGTGACCGAAGTCGATGGTGTCGCTGGCGCTACATATGTCCCCGCCAGCCGGAGCCCGTCGAGGCTTCGGAAGGCTACGGGCTGCGCGGGCGCTGTCGAAGATGACTCACCGAGCACGTCGTGTCCTCCGTCCGGCGAACGGCCTCGCCCGAGAGACTACCGGCATCCGCGTCATCCGAGCTGCGGAGCGAAACACCGGGAGGCGGGGAAGGACCGACCCGTAGGGCAGCCGTTTACCCAGCGGCCTTGGCCGCTGAGGCCCGAAAGCACTGCCGACACGCGGCTACGTAGTTCGACGGCGCAACCAGTGGGGCGTACAGGACTGGATGCGCAGGCAGGTACGCCAAAGCGTGCAGAGATCCACGTCCCTGAAGAGCCGAGGATGCTTGTCGAGCAATCATCCACGCCACACGACGCACTCGCCGACCACAATCGTTTAGTACGGCAGCCGCCGTTTGAGATGTCGCTGGTGGGGCCGGGTAGACGAGGTGCGGCCACCGCGTGATCGTCTGTCTGCTGTGGACATAACTTCAGATCTGGCGGTGGCCGCGTGCCACAGCGTAAACCCTGCCCGGTGGCGGCGGGTTCTGGCCGGGGTGTGTGATGCGTTCGCGGGTCGGTTCGGGCGGGTCGAGCCGCGGCGGGCTGCGGCGGCGTTCGTGACCGGGCTGCTGGCGGATATCGAGGTCAAGACGTGCTGGCAGTTGGCGGAGCAGGCCGGGCATGCCCGGCCGGACGCGATGCAGAGGCTGTTGTATCGGGCGGTGTGGGACGCCGACGCCGTCCGCGACGATCTGCGTGACGTGGTCGTGGCCCGGTTCGGTGACTCGGACGCGGTGCTGGTCGTTGACGAGACCGGGGACCTGAAGAAGGGCACGCATACGGTCGGGGTGCAACGCCAGTACACCGGCACCGCCGGCCGGATCGAGAACGCGCAGGTAGGGGTGTTCTGTGGCTACGCCAGCCGGCATGGGCACACACTGATCGACCGCCGGGTCTACCTGCCGGTGTCGTGGACCGATGACCGGGACAGATGCCAGGCCGCCGGAGTTCCCGACGAGGTCGTCTTCGCCACGAAGTCCGAGCTGGCCGCCGACATGATCACCGCTGCCCTCGACGCCGGCGTCCCCGCTGGGTGGGCGGCTGCGGACGAGGCCTACGGCAACAGCAGTGTCTTCCGTGCTCACCTGCGCGAACACGGCCTGGGCTATGTCCTGGCCGTGTCCCGCAGCCACCTCGTCCCCCTCGACGGCGGCAAGACCCGCCTGCGGGCTGACCGGGTCGCCGCCGACCTGCCCGCCTCGGCGTGGCAGCGCCGCAGCGCAGGCGCCGGATCCAAGGGCCCACGCTTCTACGACTGGGCCTGGCTCGACGACGTCTGCACCGACGCCGACCCCGACGACGGCGGCCACCACAGCCTCCTGATCCGCCGCAACACCACCACCGGTGAACTGGCCTTCTACCGCTGCTGGACACCCAGACCGGCCACCCTCGCCCAGCTCGTGAGGGTCGCCGGCATCCGCTGGACGGTCGAGGAAAGCTTCCAAGCCGCCAAGGGCCAGGTCGGCCTCGACCAACACCAAGTCCGCCGCTGGGACTCCTGGCACCGCTTCACCACCCTCGCCCTGGCCGCCCTCGCCGTCTTGGCGATCTGCGCCGCCGAAGCCGACGATGATTCCACCGACACCGGTCTGATCAAGCTGACCGTCAACGAGACCCGCCGGCTGATCAACACCCTCGTACTCCGCCCGATCCGCGACCTCGCCCACCGTCTGCGCTGGTCAGACTGGCGCCGCCGCCATCAAGCCCGAGCCCGCCAAGCCCACTACACCCGACGCCTCAACCTCGAACTCCAGCCATGATCCCGAACGGCGGCTGCCGTACTAGGGCGAGCAGAATTCGTTCTACCGACGTCCTGGGCGGGGAGAACCATTCGTTGCGCGGCCCGGTCGACGTGATCTCCAGCAAAGCGGTGGGTGGTTCGGACATGGCAGACCCGGTCCGCCACATTCGGTAGTCCGGGTTGCTGGGACACCAACGGTGCTGTTCGATGCCGTCCAGCATCCGCACGGTCACCGTGCCGACCGTCAGCGGCCCACCGTCGGCTGTGAAGACATTGACCAGTGGACACTGGGAAAGGTAGCGAAGCGCAGTGTCGGCGGCTACGTCGAGAACCTCGTCGGCGAACCGCGCTCCTGTCGTCGTCATGGTGTGCAGGTTCATGAGGTGATGGCGCAAGGCCGGGTAGATCAACATCCGAGCCACCCAGTCCGGTCCGTCGACGGCGAAATCGGGTGGATGGCCCGCGTCGTCTGCCGTCCGGATAAGCGGCCAGATCCGGCCACCCGACGGGGAGTTGAATGGCAATGTCGACCGATGTTCCGCGAGCAGTGCCGCCGCGACCTCGTTCAGCGCCTGGACGTCGGCGGACGTCAGCCACGGGGCGCAGCGGCGTTCGATCGAGTGGTCGTGCAGCGGGCTGCGGGCTGTGCGATACGGCTCGACGCTCCACGAGTCCTTGGCACGCACGATGGCGTATCCGGTAACCGCCTCCATGGGCTGCAGACCCAACTCGCCGAGCTTCGCACCGACGCTGGCGGCACAGGATCCGAAGAGGTCGATTAGCCTGGTCCGGAGGTTAGGCAATGCGCTGGTCACCTCGACACGATCTCAAGTGGTTACGTGGAGTTCCAGACCTACGCCGGGTCACCCGCCGCGACCAGTTCGCCGGGGACGAACGAACCCGGCGCTGGACCAGAGCCGGGCTCGGAGATGCGCGGGAGGAAGGTTCTTCGCCGTAGATCTGGGGTAGCGGCCTGCGGTCTTCATGGCGTCCGGTGCGGATTTCCTCGCGAGCTGTCCGAAAATTGTCGAGGTCGCTGTAACGCTGCGGATGCGAGAGCACTCTTCCAATCGTGGGCGATCGTGACGGTGGAACGTGGGACGGTGTCGAGGATCTGCTCGACCTTATGCGGGAACACTTCCTCGTGGGTCTGGTCCGCCAGATGCGGCAGGTCTACCCGGAGGCGAGGACGGTGCAGCTCGAAGACGCCGTGGCCACTGCCGTGGAGAAGCTGTACGTGCAGCTGCGCAAGGGAGCGGCGGTAGCCGACCCCAGGTCCTACCTGGCCAAGATCGCCCACAACGAGTTCAAGCGGGGCGCGCAGCGGAGCATTCGACGCGAGGTCCTCCACGAGCAGTGCCCAGAGCACCTGGACGACTCGGCCGAAAGCGAGGCTCTGCGGGATGCGGCTGTCTCGGCTATCAAGGCCGAGGTGCGCTCATGGGAGAACGCCAACATCCGCGAGGTGATGTTGGTGTACGTGGAGTCGATCGCCTATGGAGAGCCGGTCGAGGCCGAAGAGGTCGCGGCGATCGTGAGCCAGACGTTGGGTGAAGACATCTCGGCAAGCTCGGTGAGGGTGTGGAAGATGCGCGGGCTGAAAAAGCTGCGTGACTTCGTGGAGAACGCAGGATTGGTCGACACGGGCCGGACGTACGGCGGAGGGAATCTTTCATGATCACTGTTGAGTCGGATCGACGGCTCCGGGCGGCTGTGCGAGCGCTGCTGGGTGAGATCGAGACACTGACGGCCGACTTCGGGCCGAGCGTGCAGGACGCCGTGGCCGCAGCGCGCGCTACGGAGGTTAGTCCGGCCGAGGCAGAGCGGCTTTACACAAGGGTGCTACGTCTCCTACGGGACAGGGACACCTCCTGGACCGACGAGCAGATCGCCGACGAAGTGCGCAAGCTACTCGACGGCCCGGGTTCTCCGAGCAGCAACCCGTGGGGTGAGGTGTCGCTGGTCGAACGCAACGGCCTCAGCCCACACCTCGTCACACCGGTGCCGAGGTTCAACAACCTCGCGGTGCCGATGTACGAGGGTTACGTCGACGTCGGTGACATTGACCTGTGGCCGGACAACCACCGCGTCGAACTACAGGTTGCCGAGTTCGAGGACCGCAACCGTCGTGCGCCGGATCCCAGGGAACTCCTCGAACTGGTGCAGGGCAAGATGCGGCTACCCAGCCTCAACAAGCGCGACCCGTACAGCATCGAGCCGTTGGCCAAGAGTATTGCGCGCAAGGGTGTCGAGCGGGCTCCGATCCTGACCCACGAGGGTGTTCCGATGGACGGCAACCGTCGCATCGCTGCAGCCAAGGCGGTGTTGTCGGGCAACTTCACCCGGGAGGAGAAGGAACGTGCACGCTGGGTGAAGGTGTGGGTCGCTCCACCGGGCACGACACCTGACCAGTTCGACGCCGTAGTGGTCGCCCTCAACTTCGAGGACGACCTCAAGGAGAAATGGCCCGAGTTCGTCAAGGCCAGGCTGGTCGTCGACGAGTACCGCAAGGAGCGCGACGGCGAGATCGGCGGGGTGACCACGACGCGGGACAACGCGATCAAGAAGCGTGTCGCCGAACACTTCGCGATCACCGCGACGGCGGTGACCCGCTACATCCGCATGGTGCAGTGGGCCGAGGACTTCGAGGAGTACCACGTCCACGAGCAGGGACGCGACCAGTCCGCCGTGCGCTACAAGGCCGACGACATCTTCCAGTGGTTCTACGAGATCCAGGCCGGTAAGTCGGCCGACAAGATCACCACGCAGATGGAAGATGACCCGGAACTTCGCAAGATCGTCTACGACTTGATGTTCGAGGTTATGGACACCGGCACCCAGGTGCGGAGCCTGTGGAAGGTCGTCGCCGACGAGGAGGCGATGAAGCAGCTGGAAGCCGCTCACGACAGCTTGGTGCGCGATAACAAGAAGGACGCCCTCGACCTCGTCAAGGAAGCGGTCAACACCGCCGACCGCAACACGAAGGCCCGCAAGAAGCTCGGGTTCGACTCGTGGCTGCGTTCCGCGGTCGACCGGCTGGGTAGCGCGCCGCCGGACAACTGGCGCACGCTCGACAGCGCCTTGCTCAAGGATCTTCAGCGCGTATTCGTGGCCAGCACCGGGGTGATCGAGGCGGAGTTGGTGTCGCGTGGTGAACGGCCGATCCCCGACCATGCCTGATGTCGCTGTCACCGTCCCTCGGATCGACGTGGGTGTCGACCACACCGGTCGCGGTCTCCGCTTCACGTCGGCGGAGCCGGGGCGGATGCGGACCGAGCTCGCCGCGGCAGGAATCAAGTTCCGCCTGCGAAGCGACGCCGGGGCTCTCCTTTCCGACGCGTGGGAGGGTACCAAGCTGCTGCAGTCGGCTGTGTCGGTGCGCTGGGCACCAGATGCTCGGCGTCTGGTTATGAACCGATCCGGCGTTGCCGAGGCAGCCCCTGTGGTACGCGCCGCCTACGCCCGCGTGCGTGACGGTGGTGCTGCCGTCGCCCGAAAGATGATCTCCGATGGGGCCCTCAGTGGCCGGCTGGACGACCATCAGGCCGCGAACGTGGCGATGCTGACCTCGCCGAAGACATGGGGGGGCTGCGTCTTCGACGAGCAGGGAACTGGCAAGACCGTCACACTTATCGCCACCTTCGACGTGCTCGTCGAGCGACAGCTGACCGACACCCTGCTCGTGGTGGCGCCGAAAAGCATGGTCGGGGAGTGGCAGCAGGAGTTCGGCCGCTTTACAGGCGATCTGTATCGGACAGCGGTAGCCGAGGGGGACCGACACGGCAAGACAAGGACGCTGTTCAGCGGTGCCGACGTGATCGTCATGAACTTCGAGACGCTCGTGGCGCTGCAGGACGAGGTGGTCCGGCTAGCACGTCGTACCCGGTTGACATTGGTCGTGGACGAGTCGTTCAACGTCAAGAACCCCGAGGCCAGTCGGACCCGCGCCGCTGCCACCGTCCGTGAATGGTGCACCCATGCCTTCGTCCTCTGTGGCACGCCTGCCCCCAACTCCGCGGCCGACGTCGTCGCCCAGTTCGACCTGGTGGACTTCGGATACACGTTTCGGGGACTGCGCCTGGATCGTGACAAGGGCGTCGCCGCCCGTCAGATCGGCCAACGGCTGGAGGACACCGGCCTCTTTGTCAGAAATGTGAAGAGTGTCGTCCTGCCGGATCTCCCGTCGAAGTCGTTCACCGAGGTGGAAGTCGTGTTGGCGCCCCAGCAGCAGGCGGCGTACGACGCCGCGCTCCACGACCTCATCGTGGACCTCGAGAACGTCGATGACGAGGCCTACGCGAGAGAGATCACGTCATACCTGGAGCGCCGTGCGGCCCTGTTGAGGATCTGTGCCGACCCGTCACCAGTCGTCCCGGGCTACGACGAGCTTCCCGCGAAGATCGCGGCCTTGGACGAGTTACTCGGACACCTGGTCGGCGAGCGCGGTGAGAAGGTTGTCGTCTGGTCGTTCTACCGGTCGAGCCTAGACAGAATCGCGAGGCGGTACGCCTCGATGGGCCTGGTACGCATCGATGGGTCGGTGACCGATGCCTCCGAGCGGCGTCAGGCCGTGCACCGCTTCCAGCACGATCCTGACGTGTCGATCTTCCTCGGCAATCCGGCCGCGGCCGGCGCAGGATTGACCCTGCACAGCGCCAGGTATGCCGTCTACGAATCCCTGTCCAACCAGGCTGCCCACTACCTGCAGAGCCTCGACCGCATCCACCGTCGAGGACAGCAGCGCGATGTCCGCTACGTGACGCTGATTGCCCGCGAGACTCTGGAGGAGGTCGAGTACGAGCGCCTGCGTGCGAAGGCAGACGCGCAGGCCGACCTCCTCGGTGACCCTTTCACCCCCGCGCCTACCCGGCGAATGATGTTGGAGGATTTGTTGCGACCCAAGGCGGTGTCACGATGAGTGCCCCCTCTCCTCTGCACGAGACGCGGGTGAGGCTTCTCGAAGACCTCGCGAGCTTGGCGGGTTTCACCGTTGCGGTCGACATCGATGGACACGTCCGCCCGGACATGGCGCGCCTGCACTGCCGCGGCGGCGGCCTCCTTATCGGAGATGCCAAGGCGACCGAGACACCGTCCGGTGCCGATACCCGCTCACGACTCCTGACCTACGCCCAAGTGGCGAGCACGTGGATGGCCGCCGGCATCGGCGTGGACATCGCGATTTGTCATAACCTCGACCCTAAGAGGCTATGGCACCACAGTGTGGTAGCGCTCGCGCGTACGGCGGGCCTCGAGGTGGCCAGGGCCACCTATGCCGAGCTGGATGCCGAAACCGCGGTGACGGTGATGTTCCACCGTCCTGTCAGGCCGATCGGGGGAGCACGCCGACAGCAGCAGTCTGTCGCGCGAGCGCGGAGGTCGTCCTCGTTGGCTCCGGAGGTGCCACTGTCGTTCCGTTCGTCGCTCCGGCCCGTCGTGGGGACGTGATTTGATCGTGCTTCCGGGAGTGATCCGAAATGCCGGCCCCTGCTTCGGGGATTCGCCGACGCCGCGCCAGGATCTCCTGCTCGATACGTTCGACCGCGGCGTCGGGGTCTTCGTGCTCCCACACCCGGATGCTCTTCCAACCCTTGGCTTCCAACAGTGCGACGGTCTCGGCGTCGCGCTGTCGATTGGTTTCGATCTTGTCGGCCCACCATTTGGTGTTCGACTTGGTCGGCCGTGCATGCTGCTCGCAGCCGTGCCAGAAGCAGCCGTCCACGAACACTGCGATCTTCGGACCGCGGAAGAGGAGGTCGGCGGTGCGTCGGAGGGCGGGTTCGGGCTTCGCGTCGACTAGGAAACGGTACCCACGCGAGTGGAGCTGCCGCCGGATGCGCATTTCCGGTGTGGTGTCTCGCTTGCCTTGGCGACTCATGCGAGCACGGGTCTTGTCATCGGTAGCGGCGGGCGCCGACGGCAGGGACCGCGAGGAAGGGGGCACCTGCGGACGCTTGTGAAGCGCTGCGACGGCCGGCTCTGCGATCTGCTGGGCGATCGCGCTGGCCAGGATAGCGCCCAGGAGCGGAGGTACGGCATTGCCGACCTGACGGTATCGCGAACCCAACGATCCCACGAGCCGGTAGCTGTCCGGGAAGGTTTGCAGCCGGGCGCCTTCCCGCACAGACAGCGCCCGGTCCTCGTAGGGGTGGGTGAAGCAGCCGGTGGTGACATTCCCGAACTGGGTGTTGACGGTGTAAGCCGGCAAGCGTGGATCGAGCCTGCCCATCAGGTTCGTGCTGTCCGTGCGCCGCATGCCTCCCATGAAGCGTTCCGGCAAGAGGTGTGGAGGAATATCCCGCCAGGTTCCCCCTTGTGGGACGTGGCTGATCAGGGCGAGATGGTGGTCGGACAGGGGCGCCACCTCGTGGTCACGGACCTCGGCTGTGTCGCCCCGGATCCAGCGGGCAAAGGGCGTGATGCGGTCCTGACGATAGTCGAGCAAGCCCGAGCCTGGCCCGTTGCCGATCTCCGGAAGGTCGGCAATGCTGTCCCACACGGTGAGGTGTCGCTGCTTGCCTTGCTCGACGCGCTTCTTCTCCCACAAATGCAGGGTGTCTCGTCGCCAACCGCCCATGTGGGTCGGTTCGGGAAACTCGAAGGGCTTGCTGTCGAGGAGCCCGACGATGAACAACCGACGGCGGCGCTGTGGCACCCCGTAGTCAGCCGCGAGGAGGATGTCTTTGTTGACCGCGTAACCGAGGTCCTCGAACGCGGCGAGGATCTTGGCGCCGAAGTGGCCTTCACGCCAGTAGACCATGCCGGGCACATTCTCCATGAGGAAGGCGCGGGGACGAAGTTCGGCCACTACCGCGAGCATGTGTTCCCACAACTGGTTGCGCTCGTCTTCGGGGCGAACCCAGCCGGTTCGCCGTCCGGCGGTACTGAAGCCTTGGCAGCTCGGCCCGCCCACCACGACGTCCACCTCGCCTCCGGCCAGCTCGGCCAACTGCGCTGGTGTGTAGCTGGTAATAGAGCCGTTTTCTACGTGGACCTCGGGATGGTTCGCCTCGTAGGTCGCGCACGAGTCCTTGTCAAGGTCTAGGGCGAAGCTGACCTCGTAGCCCGCCATCTTGAGACCCTGGGTCAAACCTCCGGCGCCGCAGAATAGATCGATGGCACGGAGGGGACGCGGGGGTGGCACGCTGCTCGTCGACACGAGTGTACGATAGCTTGATCTTACGCCGTCGTCGAGTGCTAGTACCCCTGCGCGTCATCTGGGTCCCGCGTGCTCAACCTCCGGGGCCCCGTCGGTCGGCCTAGCCCAGCGACCATCTCCCCTGGGCGCGGTCCCCTGACTTGGACTCAAGCCTAATCGGTCGGACTCGCCGCGCTATCGGCTGACTGGCAGGGATTGCGGTAGGCCTGGCCGGGAACATGTTCATTCCATTCCGTCTGCGTGATCGGGTCACCGATTGTTGTGCAGATCTGGGCAGCGACGGCTTCGGGGTCGACCAGCCATAGGCGGGTGAGCTTGTCCGCACTGCCGCTGGCAAGCAGTTTCCCTCGCTTGTCGAAGGCGAGCGTGTTCACTCCCGCAGTGTTCCCTCCGAGAGTGGCTTGAAGACTCGGCCGTCTCTGGTCGGCTATATCCCAGAGCAGAATATTCCCGTTGCCGCTGCCGGCTGCGAGTGTCCGTCCGTCGGGACTAAAGGCGATGGCGTACACCGAGTTGATCGGTCCTGCCAGGGGGGTGGCGAGCGGGGCTGGCCTGCTTGCGTCTGTGGTGTCCCATAGGCGCACGGTGCCATCAGCGCTGCCGGCTGCGAGTGTCCGTCCGTCGGGACTAAAGGCGATGGCGTACACCGAGTTGATCGGTCCTGCCAGGGGGGTGGCGAGCGGGGCTGGCCTGCTTGCGTCTGTGGTGTCCCATAGGCGCACGGTGCCATCAGCGCTGCCGGCTGCGAGTGTCCGTCCGTCGGGACTAAAGGCGATGGCGTACACCGAGTTGATCGGTCCTGCCAGGGGGGTGGCGAGCGGGGCTGGCCTGCTTGCGTCTGTGGTGTCCCATAGGCGCACGGTGCCATCAGCGCTGCCGGCTGCGAGTGTCCGTCCGTCGGGACTAAAGGCGATGGTTTGGATGGTCGAAGCGCCCGCAGTCAGCTTGGCCGAGATCACCTTTGGGCGCGCCGAGTCGGTCACGTCCCAGAGTCGGATTGTGCCGTCGTCCGCGTCGATCGCCACTGTACGGCCGTTCTGGCTGATCGCCGCGGCTCCTGATGTTTGACTAATCGTATTCGCCGCTTTGATAACTGGACCGACTGGGCGAGGTTCACGCGGATCGGTGGTGTTCCATAGGTGGATCGTGGCGTCAGCACTGGTGACGATAAGCGTCGCGTTGTCGGTGGCAAACTGTGTGGCGCTCACCGGCCCAGTCGGGCCGGTGAGCGCTGGCCCGGGCAGTCGCCAAAGACGCACTGTGCCGCCAGCATCGCTTGAAACGAGCGTGTGGTTGTCACCGAATGCCAGACCGGCGGCAGGTGTCGGGTGCGGCAACGAAGAGCTGATCTGCCAGTTCGCGGTGTTCCAGATCCATACATTGCCATCAGAGGACGCCGCGGCGAGGGTCTTGCCGTTAGGGTCAAAGGCGACCGCGTTTATCCAGCTTTTTGCTACGACTAGTGGAGATTCGGCGGCCGGCGGTCGACTAGAGTCGGCGAGATTCCACCGCCAGACTTTGTTGTCGGCGCTACCGGCGGCAAGTGTGTGTCCGTCGGGGCTGAATGTCACCGAGAGAACGGTCCCAGCGGGTCCGGTCAGCGGTGGGTCTAGGGAGCGAGGCGGGGCGCTGTCAGCTACGTTCCAGAGCCGTACCGTGCGGTCGGTGCTGCCGGCGGCGAGTGTGTGTCCGTCGGGACTGAAGGCTACCGATTGTATGGCTCCGTCGCCGGTGAGTGTGGCGATCGGGCGGACGTGGTCGGGGTCGGATACGTTCCAGAGCCGTACCGCGCGGTCGGTGCTGCCGGCGGCGAGTGTGTGTCCGTCGGGACTGAAGGCTACCGATTGTATGGCTCCGTCGCCGGTGAGTGTGGCGATCGGGCGGACGTGGTCGGGGTCGGATACGTTCCAGAGCCGTACCGCGCCGTCGGCGCTGCCGGCGGCGAGAGTATGTCCGTCGGGGCTGAACGCGAGCGTGTAGGTGTTGCCGGTGGGACCTTGTAGTGCTGGACCGCGCTGCGTTGGGGTGCCGGATTCGCCGAGTCGCCATAGCTGGATTGCATATTGCGGACCGACAATGGCCATTGTTGTGCGGGTACTGGTGATGGCGACCGCAGGGGCCGTACCGGTCGAACTGAGCAGGCGAGTCACCGGTGGGTTCCCGTATGCCTTGAGCAGGCTCGAACGGGCCTCCGGGGTCGATGCCATTCGGTACGCGGCTAGAGCCAGTTGTGTTGCTAGCGCTGGGTCGGAACCTCGAAGTTGGTCGGCTGTAGTGGCCAATTGCCGCGACATGGCGAGGGCGCGCTGCTGCTCGGCGATGGCTCGCTGACCGTTGACGAGGTTCCGCTGGTACACCGCCGTGACCGCTAATGAGGTCGCGAGGAGCGTTAGCACTACGAGCGCCACGATCACGTACTGAAGTCGTCTTCTTTCGAGTCGTTCCCGCTTGATGCTAGCCGCGAGGAACTGCTCCTCGAGGCCGTTGAGACGGGCGGCATGAAACATTTTCGAGTGCCACTCCACGGCGGCGGCGAGCCGGCTGCCACGATACAGCGCGACTGGGTCGCGCTCGGACTCTTCCCAGGTCCGTGCGGCCTCCGTAACCTGTAGCTGCACGCGCAGCCCGTCGCGGTCGGCATCGATCCATGCGCGTAGCCGTGGCCATGCTGTAAGTAGAGCCTCGTGCGCGATCTGCAGTTGATTGCGGTCGACAGCTACGAGGCGGGCCGCGATGAACTGCTCTAGAACCAGGCGGACGTCGTTCTCCTCCGGCAGCTCGTTCAAGGCAACCGCTCGGCGTGTGTCGGCCGTTCCGGGCGTTACTTGCACGAGTCGCAGGAAGATTTGCCGGGTGAGCTCCTGTTGTGTCGGGATCAGCTGGTGGTACACGCTCTCCGCGGTGTACGCGACGGCACCCCGTACGCCGCCGGACCGTGTGTAGCCTGCAACCGTGAGACGTCTGGAGCCGCTACTTTCCCAGGTAGCGAGCAAAGCGTGCGACAGCAGCGGCAAGCTGCCGGCGTCACCACTGCCGTCAATGGGCGCGAAGTCCCGCAGCAGTAGTTCCACGAGACCTTCCTCGACCTCGATCCCGGCGATTCTCGCCGGTCCCAGGATCGCCGAGCGCAGCTCCGCCTCGCTCATGGGCCCGACGACGACTTGGCTATCCTGCATGGCCGCAGCAAGCTGAGGCAGCCGACATGCTGCAGGGTAGAAGTCCGCGCGTAGCCCGATTACCACGAGCGCCCCGGTCGCGTTGAGCGCGTCGAGAAATCTCCGCCGTTCGCCCTCGTCCCGGCAGGCGGTGAACAACTCCTCGAACTGGTCAACGACGATCACGGTGCGTTGTCTGCCGTGCAGGTTCAGCTGGGAGGCCAGTACTTCTTGCGGATGCGCTCCCGGCGTGAAACTTACGAGATTCCATGGGTCACCGTCAGGCAGCACAGCGGCGCCATTGAGTAGTGCCGCGACCGCGCCCGCGTGGATGAGCGAAGACTTGCCCGCACCTGAAGGCCCGACGACCAACACAAGCCCGCCGTCGTGCCAGCGTTCGATCATCTTGCTAACGAGCCTGTCAGTGAGGGCCCTCCGTCCGAAGAACCAATCCGACTCATCGACCGCGAAACTGGCCAGGCCGCGGTAAGGCGCCGGCGCGTTGGTAGGTCTCGGCCCCGGAACCCGCCGCACCCGCGCCAGCGCCCGCGCCCATTCATCGATCGCGTCAGCGCCGTCAACCCCGCATGTCCGAAGAATCGCCTCCAACATGCCGTGGGGTCTGGTGGCCGGAAGGTGCCGGCCGGAAAAGAACCCACCGACTGTCGAGGCTGGCAGGCCGGCGAGCTTGGCGACCTCGCGGACGGTGCGTCCTGCACGCTCGCGAAGTAGCGTCAGTGCCCGCGCAAAGTCGCTAACGGTGGCGATAAGCTTCGGATCTGGTTCGTCCTGCCGCCCACCCTCTGGCTCCGACCGGGCGCTCACCCGCGGCGAATCGACCTCGATCGTTCTGAAGCTGGAGTCGACCTCAAGATCGTGCGGTAGAGGGCTGGGTTTCCGACCATCCGGACGCTCCGATCCAATGGCTGCAGCGGTCACGCTCCACCGCCGACGCCATTCCTCCTCGTCGCCGTCGCAAGCACGGACGAATGCCGCAGTGACGCGCCACGTAGGCAGCTTCTTGCCAGCAGCCGCCACCGAGAGGACTGCCGCTGAGTACTCGGCCTTCGCCGCGAGATCACGGTATGAAGGGCCCCCGGCACGTTGACGCAACGCCCGGAGGGCGCACGCGAACGCAGCCAGAGGCCCATCAGTGGGGTCAATCGCCTTCTCCGGTCGGGCCATCAGGCATCATCCGAAGCCGCTGCCACAGCAGAAGTGCCGTTTACTAGGAAACCGCCGGGCGTCGTACCGTAGCCGCCAGCCGCTGCGCAACGGCGACCGCGACGCCCGAAGCGGCACTAACGACAGCGACGGCGCTTGCGACGTCATGGCCTTGGGCAAGCAGTACAAGCACAAAGCTCAGAATGACGACCAGTATGACAACACCGATCTTTACTGGCACTTCGGGTAAGCAGGCGGCATCGCGCCTGGATCTCCGCTGTGACACGGAAGCACCGTCCTTGATGATCACTTGGGTTCGGACAAACCTGACACTCCGGCACGACGGAATCCTTGCCGTGCAGTTGGCGCTACACGACTCCGTACGTCCCACCATGGATAATGAGGGCAAGCTCCCCTCGCCGCCAGTCCTCCGAGCAAAGAAATCAATGCGTCTGCCCTGAGGCCCAGTCGGAGCACCGAGCGAAACAACGACTCGGATCTTGCAAAACAATCCAGCGCGGCGTAGATGCACGCTGACCCATTGGTCCTATTTCCCCAGGTCAGAGTTGTTTGGATGGTCGGCTCGGTTCGGACCTGTACGGGCTTTGCGTAAGACCTACCCGCCCTGGGCTGGTTCGGGTCTCCTAGTCGTTGAGCGATGAACCTCCTCGAGGGGTTGAGCTTGCCAGTGCGCCGTTCGTGGGTTCGGACGCGAGTATGGCATCAAGAGGGTTCGCTGTTGGCGCAGTGGACCCTCTTGGCATTGCAAACACAAAAGTGAGCCATTTTCATCGTGATGAAGGGGGCCTGAGCGGCTACGCGGCGGCGTGTCGTTGCTCCAAATAGGCCCCACGCTTGTGTAGCTGACCCAGCACCACAAATATTTGATCTTGCGTTTGGGAGAGCGCTGTGGGGGCCCGGGGCCCGGGGTCATCGCTGGTTCGGGTGCCAGTAAGAAGCGCATCACCAGCCGCATCCGGGGGATCACATCTGTTCGATGTAGCCCGCGGCGATGTCCTCGGGCGGGTTGGTGTACCGGCTGATGTGGCGCTGTGACTGGTGGCCGAGGCGGCGTTCGAGCTCGTAGGCGTCGCTGCCGGTGGCCTCGGCGAGCGCGAAAGCGAACGAATGCCGCAGGTCATGGGGTCGCAGCGGACTGATATGCCGGGCAGGGTCGCCGTGTTCGGCGTCGTGCCACCGGCCGACCTGCTCACAGATCAGGTTGATCGAGCGCGGCGAGAGCCGCCCGTCGGGGCGCCGGGAGCCGATCGAGACGGCAGACAGGAACAACGCGGCCGACGTCGCGCCGACGTCGGCCGGGGCGTTCCTGATCCAGATAGTCCGACCGGTACGAGCACATCGACGCGCTGTTCAGCGCGGAGGCGGTGGACTGGCAGCTGATCGAGACTCACTGGGACGACCTGATGCGGGTGGCGGTGTCGGTACGCGCCGGGCGGATCTCCTCGGTCACGTTGCTGCGCCGCCTCGGTAATGAGTCGAAGAAGAACCGCATCCACCGGGCGCTGCGCGAGGTCGGCCGCGCGGTGCGCACGATCGTGCTGCTGCGCTACCTGTCCGAACCCGGGCTGCGCGACAGCATCGCCGCGATCACCAACCGGGTCGAGGCGTTCCACGGGTTCGCCACTGGCTGTCGTTCGGGCGGGAGGTCCTGGCGCACAACGACCCGGTGCACCAGGAGATGATCGTCAAGTTCAACGAGCTGATGGCCAACTGCGCGATCTACTCCACCGCCCTCGATATCATGGTCGTCGCGAACGAGCTGTTCGCCGCCGGATACCCGATCAACTGGGAAGACCTGGCCACGATCAGCCCCTACATCACCAGCAAGATCCGCCGGTTCGGCGACTGGATACTCGACCTCACCCCACCACCGCAGGGCACCCTCGTCACCCTCGCCCTCGCGACATCCGGTTAGCCGACCCGGTACCGCACCGCGGGTGGGTGGCCGGATGGCGGGGACAGTCGACAATGGTGTCATGACCGTGCGTGGCGGCAAGCGGTGGTGGATCGTCGGGGTGGTTGTCGGGCTGGTGGTGTTCGCGCTGGGCGGGTTCCTGGCGTGGGCCGGGCTGCAGGACGCGGACCGGTGGGCCAGCGTGATCGGGGTGTTTGTGAACGTGGCCGGGCTGGTGGTGGCCGTGTACAGCGTGGTCCAGGCCCGCCGTACCGCATCGTCCGGGGGCGGGCCGACGCAGACGGTACGCAACACGGTCACCGATGCCGAGGTCGCCGGGCCGGCGCTGCTGATCCGGGACGCGCAGCGGGTGAGCCTGACCGGCACCCCGGTCACGGCTCCCGTAGATGACGGTGGGCCTGATGCCCCGGCGCCGCGGGCGGCGGGTGGGGCGCCGGGGGATGTGGACAACAGGGTCACCGGCGGCACCTTCGGCGGGCCGCTGATCATGGGTCGTGACCTGCGGGACATCGTGCTGCCGCCATCGTTGCCGCCGCCGGGGGGGCAGGGTGGGGACGGTGGCGGCCAGTGACCGCCACCGGCCCGGGTGGGGTGTCGAACCAGATCACGGGTGGGGTGTTCTTCCACGCGGTGATCCAGGGCCGCGACATCCAGGTCGTCCTGCCTGCCGAGGTCCGGCCGGCGCTGACCGGGCTACCACCGGCGTCGGCGGTGTTCACCGGCCGCGACAGCACGGTGCGCGCGTTGTGGGAGGCGTTGCGGCCCGACCAGCCTGGTGGGGTCCAGCTGGTGTCGGCGGTGTCGGGGATGGCCGGAATCGGCAAGACCGAACTCGTGCTGCACACCGCCCACCAGGCGCTGCGCGAAGGCTGGTTCCCCGGCGGGGTGTTGTTCGTCGACATGTTCGGCTACGACCTCCAGCGCCGGTTGTCCGCCGGGGACGCCCTGGTCGGGTGGTTGTCGGCGATCGGGATTCCGGGCGAACACATCCCCGCCGCTGAGCAGGACCGGTCCCGGTTGTGGCGCAGCGTCCTGGACGCCTACACCACCCAGGGCCGGCGGCTGCTGCTGATCATCGACAACGCCGCCGGCGAGGACCAGGTCGGCCCGCTGCTACCCGGCGACGATCGGGTTGCGGTGCTGGTGACCTCCCGGCACACCCTGGACCTCGACGCCCGCCTACACGACCTGGACGTGCTCGACCCCGCCGCCGCCCTCACGCTGATCAGCGAGGTCATCGCCGGGCGCCGCGGACCGGACGACCCGCGCCTGCACCAGGACGGGCAGGCGGCAATCGCCGGGCTGGCCGAGTTGTGCGCCGGGCTGCCCCTCGCGCTGCGGATCGTCGCCGCGCTGCTGGCCGACCGCCCCCACCTACAGGCGGACGCCCTGGCCGGCCGGCTGCGCGACGACCAACACCGCCTCGACGGGCTTTCCCGGCAGCAGGCCGCCGTACGCGCGGCGTTCGACCTGTCCTACCAGCACCTGCCCCCGGCGCAGGCCCGCCTGTTCCAGCTGTTGCCGGTCAACCCCGGCCCGGACATCGCCACCACCACCGTCGCCCACCTCGCCGGCCTGGCCCAACACCAGGCCGCCGTGTTGCTCGAAGACCTGCACCGGGCCCACCTGATCGCCGAACCCGCCCCGGACCGGTGGGGCATGCACGACCTGCTCCGCCTGTACGCCGCCCAGAAGCAGCCCTCAGGCGGCGGGCAGGAGACCGACACCGGGCAGGCCCGGCAGCGGCTGTACCGCTACTACCAGGACACCACCCGAACCGCGAACACCCACCTCAACCCGAACACCCCCGCCGACACCAGCGTGTTCACCGACCGGCCCCACGCGCTGGCCTGGCTGGACGCCGAACACACCAACCTCACAGCCACCGCCACCACCGCCCCCACCCACCACCTGGCCGAGGTCACCTGTGACCTCGCGTTCACCCTCGCCGAGTTCCTGGACTTCCGCCGCCACTTCACCGACTGGATCACGATCACCACCCTGGCCCGCGACATCTTCCAGCAGACCGGCGACCTGCACGGTGAAGGTGAGGCGTGGGGCAGCCTCGGCCTCGCCCTGGCCGGGGTGCGCCGGTTCGAGGAGGCCATCGAAGCCCACACCCGCGCCCGCGACATCTTCCAGCAGACCGGCGACCTGCACGGTGAAGGCCGGGCGTGGGGCAACCTCGGCCTCGCCCTGGCCGGGGTGCGCCGGTTCGAGGAGGCCATCGAAGCCCACACCCGCGCCCGCGACATCTTCCAGCAGACCGGCGACCTGCACGGTGAAGGCCGGGCGTGGAACAACCTCGGCCTCGCCCTGGCCGAGGTGCGCCGGTTCGACGAGGCCATCGAAGCCCACACCAAGGACCTGAAGATCTGCCAGCAGACCGGCGACCTGCACGGTGAAGGCACGGCGAGGGGCAACCTCGGCCTCGCCCTGGCCGGGGTGCGCCGCTTCGACGAGGCCATCGAAGCCCACACCCGCGCCCGCGACATCTTCCAGCAGACCGGCGACCTGCGCGGTGAAGGCCGGGCGTGGAACAACCTCGGCCTCGCCCAGCGCCAGGTGCACCGCTTCGACGAGGCCATCGAAGCCCACACCAAGGACCTGAAGATCTGCCAGCAGACCGGCGACCTGCACGGTGAAGGCACGGCGTGGAACAACCTCGGCCTCGCCCAGCGCCGGGTGCGCCGGTTCGAGGAGGCCATCACCGCCCACACCCGCGCCCGCGACATCTTCCAGCAGACCGGCGACCTGCACGGTGAAGGCCGGGCGTGGGGCAGCCTCGGCCTCGCCCTGGCCGGGGTGCGCCGCTTCGACGAGGCCATCGAAGCCCACACCCGCGCCCGCGACATCTGCCAGCAGACCGACGACCTGCACGGTGAAGGCACGGCGTGGAACAACCTCGGCCTCGCCCAGCGCCAGGTGCGCCGGTTCGAGGAGGCCATCACCGCCCACACCCGCGCCCGCGACATCTTCCAGCAGACCGGCGACCTGCACGGTGAAGGCCAGGCGTGGGGCAGCCTCGGCCTCGCCCTGGTCGAGGTGCGCCGCTTCGACGAGGCACGTACCAGTTGGCAGCGGGCGGTGACCGCGTTCACCAGCACTGGTGACACCGACAGTGCGACCGTGGTCCGTGGATGGCTGGACGATCTACCACCCACCGACAGCACGAGCTAACTTCAGATGAACCCTATTAATCTGAAGTAAAATCCCCGGGCGTGACTTCAGATAAAGCGATCCACGGCGGTACGCAGACCCCGGAATCCACTTCAGATAAATCGGAGCGGTCCGCCGCGCCCCGGCGCCGGGGACGCCAACCCGCACCACTGCCAGCCCGGTACGCCGGCACCCACGCCGCATACGTCGCGGCGCTCTCGCCGCCGGAAACCTGACCGACCCGAGCGCCCAGGTCCTGCAGTCCGCGGCGAACGGTAGCTGGACCGGCGCCCAGATCGCTTTCAGCCTCGCCGCCGAGGACACCACGGCGGGTGTCCGCCCCAGCGGCGTCGCGATCGAGTGGGACAGCCGCTACGGGGACCAGGAACGCGCGTGGAGCGCCAACCCGAACGGCACCCTCACCGCGGAGGTGACGGACCTACCCCCCGGGCGGGCGCTCGACGTCGGCGCAGGCGAGGGAGCCGACGCGCTCTGGCTGGCCGAACGAGGCTGGCAGGTGACCGCCTCCGACATCTCCAGCAGGGCACTCGACCGCATCCGGGCCGAAGCGCAACGTCGCGGACTCGACGTCCGCACTCTGCACCGCGACGCCAACGAACCCGCCGGATTCGCCGACGAGACCTACGACCTCGTCTCCCTGCAGTACGGTTCGTTCCAGCGCACCCCCGAACAGCGCGGACTGCGCAACCTGCTCGACGCCGTAGCCGTCGGTGGGACGTTGCTCGTCGTCGGTCACGACCTGACCTGGCTCCAGCAGCCGTCGGATCCCGCTGAGCAGACCCGCATGTACGACCCGGAGGCATACGTCGGCATCGACGAGATCGCCACCGCCATCACGGCCTCGGATGACTGGCGCGTCGACGTGAACGAAACCCGCCCGCGCCCACCAGGGGCGATCAGCACTCACCACGTCGATGACGTCGTACTGCGCGCCGTGCGACTGAACCACCGCAACGAGTAGGGCTGACCGACCGCCCCGGAGAAGGAGCGCTCGTAAGGGCTCGCGTGGTCAGTTGCTAGCTTCGCCCTTTCACGGCAGCCGTGATCTTGGGTGTCTAGTTCTAGCAGGCCGGTAGATATGGCGAAGTGCCTGCCCGACTCGTCGCCTCGCTACGGATCAGAAGGTTGATGCGCGGCCGGATGCCGGACTGGCCGGAGGAGCGTTCACCACAGTGCGGGCCGCTACCACCGCGGCTGGCCGCGCCGCCGGACCAGTCGCGACGGCGTGGAGTCAGGACGACAACGGCAACGGGTACGAGGTGTCCCGGCACGACAGCCGGGCCCGGGCGGAATCGGTGGTGGCCCCGTGTCGACTGCGCGGGCTGTCACGGATGAACTCCACTCGCAGCCGTTACGTGCGCCGAGGCGGGGCTCCATGGTGACGGCGGGCTGGGAGTACGACATCTTCGTCCCGGTCTTGGCGCCTTGAGCGTCCGGGTCAGGAACACGGCGCAGCACCGCCACGGCCCACCGGCAGAGCCGAGACGACGGGCAGCGCTGGCGGAACAGCCTGCAGACGGTGCCCGACGTCGGCGCGGCCCTGTTCGGCTTGGCCCTCACGGGTATGTCACCCATTAGCTGCGGAAACCGTCGCTGCAGGCGCGGCTACCCCTGGTCGATCTCGGGGACACCTGCGTTGTCGAGCATGGTGAACAGGTCGGCGATGCGACCGGTGCGAGCGTGTGGCGTCGTCGTCGTGAAGATCAGCCGCTGTGCGGCCCGGGAGAGGCCCACGAAGAAGGTCGAGGTGGACTCGGCCGGGTCTAGATGATGCGCCCACCATTGTTGATCGTCGAGGCCGAGGAAGAACACGGTGTGGTACTCGAGGCCCTTGCTGCGGTGGGCCGTGAGCAAGCCGATGGCATCGGCGGCCTCGAATCCGTCGAGGGCGTCCGTCCAATCCGCGCTGGTAGCGGTCGCGGTTGCGAGGCGTGCTCGGAACGCGTCGGTGATGGTCTCCAGGTCTTCGCCGGGGGTCGTCGACTTCAAGTACCGGCCTAGCGCCGCGGCGTCGGCGAGGCCGAGTAGGCAATTGACGGTGTAGTCGGCCGACGTGACTGCTGGAGGGTGAGCCTTGAGCCAGGCCCGCAGGGCGGTGGTCATCTCGGTCAGGTTCTCACCAACATGGCGCTGGGCCGCGTCGTCGCCGACGGCGCCATAAACGCGGGCCATCGTCCCGGACACGTCGCGCCATACCGCGGCCAGACCGCGGGGCTGGTGGGCAAGGCGGAGCAGGCCCAGCAGCAGGCGGGCAGTCTCGTTCTTCAGCAGGTCCTGCAGGCGCATTTTGCCGACCATGGCGTCGTCGTTGCGCACCCGGATGCCATGGGCGGCGAGCCGGTCGCGGAACCGTGGTTCGAAGTCGGCGATCTTCTGTCGGGCGAGCAGGGCGAAGTCCGCAGGGCTGCGGCTCGATGCGGCGATGTCTTGGGCGATCCAGTCGGCGATGAAGGCGGCCTCACGGTCGAGGCTGGAGAACGTCCACAGCGCGGCCGGGTCGTGCCCGGCCTCGGCGGTGGCCCTCGAGATGGCCGGGACGGTGTGCGCGTCCAGCTTGCTGGCGATGACGTGCTGCAGTTGCACGAGGGCGTCACTGGAGCGGAAGTTCCACGCCAGCGGATAGGAGGTGGCGTGGAACGCCTCGGTGAAGCGTCGAACCGCCTTGGGTAGGGCCCCGGCCCAGCCCATGATGCGCTGTTTGCTGTCACCGACGGCGGTCACCGCCGGGCCGTCGCCGAACACCGAGGTGAGGAAGGAGAACTGCGCGCTGGTCGTGTCCTGGAACTCGTCGACGAACACGAACGGATACGTAAGGCGCAGGGCGCGTCGGAGCTTCGGTACCGCACGCACAAGCAGCTCAGCGAGCCGGTTGAGCATGACGAAGTCGACATATGCCTTGCCCGGTCGAAGGTAGCGTGCGCGCCACCATGCGCGTACGGCGTAGGTGGCGGCGTCGACCGGGTCGTCGGTGGGCACTGTGGTCGGCAGATCCCATCCGCCGACGACGTCGGCCATGAATCGTTCGGGCTGGAGCGCGGCGACCTGCCAGCGCAGTGCCGCCGGTGCCGAGGGAGCGATCTCGGTGAGAAACCTTCGCGCCTCGGCCTCGAAAACCAGACGGATGTCGTAGCCCTCACTCTTGCGCCAGTCCGGGGGTAGGGCGGCAGCGAACCGGTCCACGAGCCCTTTGGTGAACGCGTCGAAGGTCATCGAAACGAAGCGGTGGGCGTGTTCGGGTACACGGGCGGTGACCCTGCGGCCGAGGTTGGCGGCGGCGTCACGCTTGAATGAGATTGCCAGGATGCGTTGCGGCCACGGGCAGATGCCGGTCTGAAGCAGGTAGCCGGCTCGTTGGGCGAGGAACTCGGTCTTGCCAGCTCCCGGCCCGGCCACGACCGCCACATTGCCCGTGCTCCGCAACGCGTCCCACGCGGCCGGTTCCAGGTCGTGGACGCCGATCGGACGCCAGTCCGCGACAGCGATCGGCCTGCTGGTGCGCGGTGCCGGCGGGCTCGTCTCGTCGAGTTCGTCAGCGGCAAGGCTCATAAGCAGACCTTGTCGCGGACGTGCTGCACGAGGGCCGTGACAACCGGTGGCGCATCATCCCTCAGCTCGTCATCGCTGAGACGGCCTAGCGCCCGCAGGTGGCTGCTCGGCTTCGAGCGGGACAAGAACAGGTACCGGTACCAGCGCAGCCGGTCAAGACGGTCGGCGTCCTCCCAGAAGACCCGCCGGGTGCCCGCTTCACCGATCACGGCGTTGGCCGGGTCGCTGCTGTTCGGGCCTCGTTCGCCCGATTCGAGGTCGGTGTATGCATCTGGGTAGTGGTATAGCATGGTGTAGTCGAGATCGAGCGGGTCGGCGAAGAAGACGCCGAACGTGCGCAGGTGCTCAAGGATCGGCCGAAGGTCCTTGAGTCGCAGGTCATCGTGGATGTTGTCCACGCTGTCGTAACCGTCCAGTTCAGCCAGCGGATCCATACCGCCGCGCTTGAGTCGCTTGCATGCGTCGCGTAGCCGGGCTGGGCCGGCTCCGGCCCGGCCGTAGTCGAGGTCAAGCAGTGTGGCGTGGGGGACGTCCAAGTCGTTGAGCAGCCGCCACATGTGGTTGGTGTGCCGGCCGCCGAGCGGTACCACCGCGACGAACGACGGGTCGAGCGGGACGCCTTGGGCCTGGGCGATACGGGGGATGACGAGTTGCTCGGTGTCGCCTTCGCCGAGCACGACGAACTTCGCGAAGTACAGCTCCGGGTGTGCGCGTACCGCCTCCCGCACATACTTTCCGGCCTCGGTGTCATCGGGTGGGAGGGCGATCTCGCGGACCGCTGCCGTCGCGGTTGCCGGGTCGGCGCGGAAGTACCGGATGTCTTCGGGGCGGATGCGGGTCAGCGTGCTGGCGGAGTGGCTGGAGAGGATCGCCTGCGTCGCTTCGCTGCCGCTCAGCTCCTGTAACTGGTTGACGATCCGCGAGAGGAAGAACGGCGACAAGCTGTTCTCGGGCTCCTCGACAGCAATCAGGGTCAGGTTGGGCAGCCGGGCCGGGTCCAGCGTGAACTCCTCGTCGTGCCTACCGTCGGCCACCGCGGCTTCGACATCGAGGGTCGCCGCCGTCAGGGCCAGGTGCAGCAGCGATCGCTGCCCGTCGCTCAGCAGCCGAGCCGGCCGTGGCTGACCGGTGTGATCAGGCTCGAAGACCAGTTCAGAGCTGCGGATCAGCTGGTTGAAGTCGTCGTCGAGCAGTCGCAGCTTGGGGACGGCGTGCGTGCCAGCGTCGTGCAGCTCCTGCCACCGGGTCGTCAGTGCCGTCTCGACGGCCGTGACCACCGGCTCCTCGGCAAAACTGTCCGCTACCTCGGCGGCGTGGTCGCTTACCAGTTCTCGCAGCTCCGTCGACCATTGTGCGGCCCGCCAGAGCCGGCTGCGCAGAAACGCCGTCACCTGGCGGGCCCCGTCCCGCGACGCCGGAATATAGATCATCTGAATGCGGCTTCGTTCCGCCGGGGTGAGCAGCGCCCATTCGTCATCGCCGTACTCCTCGGCGAACGTGCTGACGACCATGCGCGTCTCGGTGATGGCACCGTCCACGGTGCCGTCGTCCACCCATTCCGCCTTGAGCACGATCCGGACCTTCAGGTCGGCGCCGTGGGTGGCGGCCATGCGCAGGAAGAAGTCCGGAACCGCTCGCCGCCCGTCCGCCCGGCAGCCGGTCGACTGGTCGTCCTCGCCGGGCTCTTCGTCCGCGGACCGCTCCTCGTCGTCCTCGTCCGATTCCTCCTCGTCAAGCTCGGGGAAGGCGAGCACGGCCTCGATCGTCAGCTCTCGCGCCGACGACGTGGAGGTCTCGTCGACGGGGACGTGGAAGTCATCGAAGCGTACGGTCCGCTCCTGCACGGTGATCCCGAATATTCGCAGCAGAGCTTGGCAGGCCGCAGTCTTGCCGGAGCCGTTGGCGCCGATGAACGCGGTCAAGCCATCGTCAAGCCGGACGGTGGTGCGGCCCGGCCCGAAGCACTGGAAGTTGTCCAGCACGACACTCTCGATGAACATTCTTCACTTTCCGGTGCAAGGACGTAATGCGAGCGAACAGCGCGTCGGTCAGGGTATCTGGCCCGCGTGATCAGCCGGCGGGCCGTAGCGGGCCCCCGCTGGCGGGACGCGCCGTCCGGACTGTCGTGAATCCGTCCTCCCGTCACCGGACCGCCCACACCGATTTAGGCCGACGACCTGGAACGAGTGCCCCGAACCTCGTTCCGAGTTGGGTGGCGAAGAATGGTTCAACGCCCGAGTCGCCGAGGACGGTAGCGTGGTGAATGCATCCCGCACGCCCAACACGACGCCATCGGACAGATCAACTCTTACGCCGAGGATGGCTGCGCCCAGTGGTACGGGGTAATCAGTCGGGTAGGGAATCGCTTTTCGATGGCGGCCAGCCGCATTTGTCGATCGCGTGGTGCTCCGGTGGTGCTCGGACGTCGACGATCATTCCAGCCCGACCGGAACTGAATCAGCACGACGACGGAATGGCGCCGCGACTTGCCGTGTGCTTTACTAGGAGTGTCGCCTGGACCAGCGGAAACCTAGTGCACTCCAGGTGGACGAGGTGCCCATAAATCGGCACGGCGATGCCTTCCGATCGGCCAGATGCAAAGAGTGCAGAGCATCTGGCTACGGATCAGAAGGTTAGGGGTTCGAGTCCCTTCGGGCGCGCAAGATCATAAGGGGTCTGACCTGCCGGAACGCGGGTCGGGCCCTTTGTGCTGTCTGGCCGGTGTGGACGGTGGGTGTCACGTGGGTGCGATGTGGGTGCAGCCCCGGAACCGACCTTCACGCGGGTTTGTCGGGACGTGACCTGCGGCTTTGCGGCCTGCTTGCGCTTCAATGGGGGCGGAGTACCTGTTTTCGGTTTCGTCGGCGCGGGGGTGCCGGCTTTGGGGCCGCGGTCGGGCCGGAGCAGGGTGGTGGCGTGGTGGTGCCAGCCGTGGCGTAGGCGGGTGAGGATGCGCCAGTTCTTGAGGTGGGCGTGGGCGTGTTCGTTGGCGACGCGTTCGCGGGCGAGCAGGGTGTTGGCAGTTTTCTCGGCGCGAGTGAGTTTGTGGTTGCGGCAGGCGCGGCGGCCGACGATCAGGCCCGCTTCGGCAGCGTCCCGGCCACAGGCGGGTGCCGCCCAGGGCGATACTCGTCCAGGGCGGCACACTGCGGGCAGTCAACCGGATGGCCGTCAGGCCCGCTTGGTGAATGTCGAGCGTGCCCAGGCGTAGCCGATGACCGCGATGGCCAGACACCAGATCAGGGCAGGAATTACGTCACCGGCCGCCGGTGCGCTGTTGAGCAGTCCGCGCACGGTCTCGATGATCGGGGTGAACGGCTGGTATTCGGCGAACTGCCGCAGGCCGGGGCCCATCTTCTCGGCGGGAACGATGGCGCTGCTGAAGAACGGCAGCATGACCAGCGGTACGGTGGCCAGGCCCGCGGTCTCCGGGGATTTGGCCGACAGCCCGAGCGCGACGGTGAACCATCCGGCGGCGACGGCGAGCAGCGCGATGATTCCGGCGATGCCGAGCCAGTCGGTCAGGCCGGCGCTCGGGTTGAAGCCTAGTAGGAACGCGACGCCGACGAGGGCGCCGATGGCGATCAGGTTGGTCAGGACGCTGGCGACGACGTGTCCGGTGAGCACCGCGCCGCGGGAGATGTCCATGACCTTGAACCGGTTGATGATGCCTTTGGTCATGTCGGCGTTGACCGATGTCGCGACGGATCCGAGGCCGTAGCAGACGGCCAGCAGCATCAGTCCTGGCGTGGCGTAGTCGATGTAGTCGACGCCGACGTCGAAGGCGTCGCCGAACATGTACACGAACATCAGCATGATCACGATCGGCATGAGGACCGCGTTGAACACCGATGTGGGGTTGCGGGTTGTGTGCTTGGCGTTGCGGCGCAGCATCACCAGCGCATGGGACTTCACTTGGCTGCCACCTCCGTGGTCTGGCCGGTGAGGGCGAGGAAGACGTCGTCGAGGTCGGGGCTGTGCACGGACAACTCCTCGGCGTTGAGCGAGTATTCGTCGAGTCGGTCCAGCAGTGTCCGCAGCGACTTGGTGCCGCCGTCGCTGGGCACTCGCAGCGTCAACGCGTCGTCGTCGCGGGTGGCTTCGGGCAGGGCCTGCGTAGCAGCGTCGAGTTCGGCGGCGGTGGTGAACCGCAGGCGGACGTGGGTGCCGGGGATCAGGCGCTTGAGCTCGTCGGGGGTGCCCTGGGCGACTAAGCGGCCCTGGTCGAGCACGGCGATCCGGTGGGCGAGCTGGTCGGCCTCCTCCAGGTACTGGGTGGTGAGGAAGACGGTGACGCCGTCGGCGACCAGCCCGCGCACGATCGACCACATGGTGTGCCGGCTGCGCGGGTCCAGCCCGGTGGTCGGCTCGTCCAGAAAGATGATTTTCGGGTTGCCGACCAAGGTCATCGCCAGGTCGAGTTTGCGGCGCATGCCGCCGGAGTAGGTCGAGGCAGCCTTGTCCGCCGATTCGGTGAGCTCGAACCGTTCCAGCAGTTCGGTGATGACGCGCTCGCCGTGGCGCACGCTGCTGAGGTCGACCGTCAGGCGCAGGTTCTCCCGGCCGGTCAGCAACTCGTCGACGGCGGCAAACTGGCCGGTGACGCCGATCGCGGCGCGCACCTGCCTGGCCTCGGTCGCGACGTCGTGGCCGGCGACGCGGACGGTTCCGCTGTCGGCCTTGATCAGGGTGGTCAGCACGTTGACGGTGGTGGTCTTGCCCGCCCCGTTCGGGCCGAGCAGCGAGAACACCGTGCCCGTGGGGATCTCGAAGTCGATCCCGTCGAGCACGAGCTTGTCCTTGTACGCCTTGCGCAGCCCGGAGACCGCGACCGCGGGGGTCGTCACGTCGTCACCTCTGCCGTGTCGAGCGCAGCGCCGATCTTGCCGGTCATGGCCGGGACGGCGTCGGCCGCGTATGCAGCCTCGAGCACGGCGTCAACTGGCTGCTCGATGGCGAGGTTCCAGGGGCGGCGCGCGGTATCGAAGCCGCGCTTGCCAGGGAGCCAAACCTGGCCGCGGACGATGGGGCGCGAATCGCGCAGGGCACTCATGTTGGTCCTTTCGTGCAGGTGGACGAGTGTGTTGTGTCTCCACCCTGTGACGGGCCGGCTCGTTGATCAATGCCGACGTGTGCAAGGATCGTGAAGCTAGATTTAACGATCTGGGGGGACCTATGCTGGAGCGCCACGAACTGGAGGCGTTTCTCGCTGTCGCCGAGGAACTGCACTTCGGTCGCGCCGCTGCACGGCTACGGGTCTCGACCGCGCGAGTCAGCCAGACCATCCGTAAGCTGGAACGGCAGGTTGGCGTCGCGTTGTTCGACCGGACGAGCCGCCGGGTCGAGTTGTCCCGGGTCGGGCGCACGCTGTACGAAGACCTCCGGCCGGCCCATGATCAGATCACCGCAGCGCTCGACCGAGCGATCGAGGCCGGCCGAGGGTTCAGCGGCATCCTGCGAGTCTGCTTCACCGGCGCTGCCGGCGGCCGACTGCTGGTCCGTGCAGGCCAGGCGTTCCGGCGGGACCATCCCGAGTGCGAAGTACAGATCCGCGAAGCGCAGCTCGGCGATCTCATGCCCTGGCTGCGGGGTGGCGACGTCGACCTGACCCTGGCCACCTTCCCGGTCGACGAGCCTGGCGTGGTCACCGGTCCGGTCCTGGTGTCCGAGGCCCGGTTCCTGGCCGTGCCGGTCGAACACCCCCTTGCCCGTCGTGACGCTATCTCGGTCGAAGACCTGGCCACGGTCACCGTTCTTCAACTGCCCGACACGCTGCCGCGATCCCTACTCGCCGATCGAACTCCACATAGCACTCCGGCCGGGCTTCCCATCAGAGCCGGACAGTCCGCCGCGACGTTCCAGGAGATCCTCGCCCTCGTTGGCGACGGACAGGGCGTCTTTCCCGTCGGCGCCAACGCCAGGCGCTACTACCCGCGCCCCGATGTCGCCTACGTACACCTACGCGATGCGCCACCCCTACAGTGGGGCCTGCTCTGGCGCGCGGACGGTGCCACCGCCCGCGTCCGCGCCTTCGTCGAAGCGGCCCAGAACGTTGCCCGCCCGTTGAACCAGCCGCAGGGTTGCGTCGATTTCGGCTCTGTCTGGGAAACCTAGCGCCAAACGGCCGCAGCTGGAGCTGTCTCTCGGCCCGGTCGACCCCGGGTTAGATCCCGCTCGCGCAGGGCATGCCGGAATAGCAGCATCTCGACGATTATTGACATAGGTCGTAGAGGGCATGACCGAGCGGCAAGACCGCCCGCTGTGCACAGTTTACCCGGTGAGCTGGCTTCGTTGCTCAAACCAACCGGGCTACCACATCGCCAGCCGCGTCGCGGCCGACGACGCTGACCTCGGTGAGGTCCATCCCGTTTCGCTCAGCACCGCTGCGGGGAAGCCAGACAGCGTAGGCGCCGACCTGGCTACTACTAGGCGTTGGCAACGAATGCACGGCCGCTGTACTGGTGCTGTCGAACATAGTCACCGAAACGGTCGCGATGGCTCCTCGAATGACGCCGACGAGGATAATCCTTCGGGACTGCGGATCCTGGGGCACGGGAACGCCGCAAGGCGACGACCGGCCGCGTCGAAGCGGCCGCGATCGTGGCTGCCCGGCCGCCGAAGCTGCCGCGCGGCGCGGAGTACATCGTCGACGCGTGGTTGTGGGGCGCCGGGCAATGAGTGCTCCCAGCTCGCCGGCAAGTAGCTGATCGCCACCGGAGACCGAGCCCGACGCCGTCCACCCGAGTCCGGCGAGCAGACCGACGGTCCGGAGCGGGTGTCGCTGGTCTTCAGCGAGGACGCGTGCTGCTGGGTGCTGCACTACGACCTGAAGGTCGACGAGCCGGTCGCGTACGCCGAGCACCTCACCAACCGACGCCGTCGTCGAGGGCCTGGCCGACACGCTGATCGCACTGAACCGGCCTGGCTCTGTCCCCACCTCCCTCCGGGCCATCCTCGTCATGCATCACATCATCAGAAATGTGGATGTCGGTTGCCGTCTATATGAATATGATGGCTCTCAAGCGCTTGAGTCACCCTAGAAAGAGGAGGGAAATGACAACTGTCCTTACGTCGCCGAGTGCGAGCCCATTGGAGAAGATGGCTCGTGCCAGGTGGCCTGCTGAGAGTGCCGGACCAGAGAGTAAGCCCTCAGGATCACCGAATCTGATTACGGGTGTCATGACTGACTACATCATCTAGTGCCAGTCTAGGGCGGCGTACGGCCCGTGCCAGTGGAGCCGGGTCGATCAAGTCTGAGTAGCCGCCCTCGATTTGCTTTAGGAGTTGCAATGACCTCGACCGAGTTCCGCACGAACCGCCTGTCCAGCACAACGCTAGGGAGCATGCGTGACGCTGTAAAGGGTCGCAAGCTAGCCCCGACGCCGCCCGTCATGGCCACGCCCGCTGCACTCGTCGTTGTCACCGCCACGGTCGTCGTAGCCACTAGCGGCTGACCGTCGATCCCAAACGTGTGGGGTTGGTTTGCAAGGCCGGATCCACCTTACGGTGCGGAGGCTTGAGCAGAGATGGGTCTGCTGAAAAGCGCGGTACGCTTCGTTCTTGCACCGCATTCGCTCAACAGGCAAAAGACGCTCATCGCCGTCGAGCGGCTGAGCGCACTGACCCACCCGGTGTCCAGCCTCGAGCAAATGACCCGGACAGCGGACGGCGCCACAGGCTGCCTCAACGATCTCGCCTTAATCAGGCAGACCTTCGTAGGTTCCGGCCCACTGACCCGGCTGGCCGCCAGCCCACCCGGCGGTCCGCAGAGCACTGCAGCGCTGCATGCATTACGTGCTTGCGCTGCCGTCCCGCTGCTTGCGCCCACCGGTCGGATGCCCCAGATCAGGCTCGCGGCAAACGCCGCGATCGCCCTTACATCCATTCCGCTCTACGCCCGCAGCATCCACCGCGCGGACGGATCCGATCATGCCTCATTCCTGGTCCAGGCGGCGACGACGTTGGCCCGATCCAGCCAAGACCCGCGTGTGGCCGACGCCGTGCTTTGGTTCCTCGCCCTCCAGTCCACCTTGAACTACACAATCTCGGGCTGGGCCAAGATGGTGAGTCCCACATGGCGGTCGGGCCAGTCGCTTCCTGGCGTACTACGCACTGTGACGTACGGCGACAAGGACGCCTGGTCGCCTGCCGCCCGTCATCCGCGCCTTAGTCGAGTAGTCGGCAACTCCGTGCTGGGCCTGGAATGCGCATTTTCGCTCACCTTCGCCTGGACACTACCCGGGCACCCGCCGGCCGGCACACGCTGTGGACGTATGCGCATGCCCCACGGTTCGAACACCGACGCCAGCGGAGCGGTCGTCGCGCAGATCAAACGGTTCGCTCCGGGCTTCCGCGAGGTGATCATGGCAAAGAATGTCATCCGCGCAAGCTCGCAGCGTAGTCACAACGCCAACTACATCGGTGGTGATATCACCGGTGGCGCGATGACGATGTGGCAGACCGTCATGCGGCCGGTGCCGCGATGGAACCCGTACCGGACACCGGTCCCCGGGGTGTATCTGTGCTCGGCGTCGACACCGCCCGGCCCTGGTGTACACGGGATGGCCGGTCTGGCTGTCGCCGCCCAGGTTTTGCGGCGCGAATTCGGGATAGCTGCGGATCCGCTGCAACTACAGCGCTAATCCAGTGCCCAATCGGATTCATGACCAAAGGAGATTGTCTCATGTCCCAGCGTCCAACTGCGGTGTCCTTTCTCGTCGTGTGCCTGACCGCCCTTGTCGCGCTCGTTGTGGGCACGCCCGGGCCTGCTAGCGCGGCGATCACGACACCGTCTCCGTGGTCTGCTGAGTACGGCGATGCGACAGCTAGCGGCACCTTCACCCGCACCGTACGCACTGTCACGGACCTCTTAACCATTACGACGGTGCAGGTAGAGGGCGAGTTGATCAATCGGTCGAGTACCTGCTACACGTTTCAGTGGCAGCTTAGCGGCCTCAACCCCGGGTGGAGCGACGGCCCCACGCTGTGCGGATCCGGTCAGACGCCTATCTTCGTCTCAGGGAGCGCCACGGGCTTCGGCACGGCACAACTTCAGTTCCGCATTTGCCGATCGGACGGGCCGTGCGGACACGCGACGCGGTACTGAATCCCGCGATGATCGATCGTCTGGATGGACTAGTGCCTCGTCATGCGGCCTTGAACGGGTAATCCGGGTGGCGGATCTTGGATCCGGGGGCAAATCCGGATTTCGGTCGGGCGCGTTGGTTGCGCCAGCTGATGTAGTCACCGATGACGGTGTCCTGTTCGATGTGGCTGCGGTGGTCGGTGCCGTTGAGGTCGAAGTCCCGCACCGCGGCGAACTCGGCCTCGATCCAGTTCAGCCGACGCGTGGGTCGTAGGAACGCCAGGTCGACGTGGGGGTTGCAGGTTCAACGGCCACTGAACCTGCAACCCCGTCCCGGCCGGGCCTGGCGACCTCACCGACAGCCGGTGCAGCTAAGGGCCACTTACACCCGTGACCAGGGTGTACGGCACATGATCGCCGCCCTGGATCTGACCACCGGCCGCCTGCACTACCGCATCCGGGACCGCAAACGCTGGCGCGAGTTGCTCGACTTCCTCAAGACCTGCGCCGTCGATGGCCCGCCCAACGCCTCTACCTGATCGTGGACAACTTCTCCCCGCACAAGCACCCCGAGGTCCGCGCCTGGTGCACTGCCAACCAGGTGGAGCTGGTGTTCCTGCCGACCTACGCGTCGTGGCTGAACTGGATCGAAGCCGAGTTAGCCGCAGTGCGGTACTTCGCTCTCAACGGCACCGACCACCGCAGCCACGCCGAACAGGATGCCGCCATCGGCCACTACATCCGCTGGCGCAACCAGCGCGCCAAACCAAAATCCGGATTCTCCGCCCCTTCCAAGATCCGCCATCCGGATCACCCGTTCAAGGCTGCATGACGGGGCACTAGTTGTAGTGCGCAGGTGCGTTGTTGACGCGGCTGATGGGTGGTTTGCCGTCAAGTGAGGTGTTGGTTGCGATGGTAGTTGTAGCCAACGGCCTGCGCTGCTCATTCCCTCAGATCGAGGATGTGCAGCCGGTAGGCTTTTACTACTGCATGTGTGCGGTTTCGGGCGGACAGCTTTCGCAACAAGCTTAGAACATGCGTGTTTACCGTGGCCCGCGTAATTAGAAGGCGTTCTGCGATTTCCTGGTTGGACAGCCCTTCCGCAAGCAGGCGGAGAATATCATTTTCGCGCTCCGTTATTGATGCTTTTCCCCCGTCGGAAATCATCTCCCTTTATACCACGATATTGTACGTTCGTCGACCCGAGTCGATGAACCTATTCTGACCGGTCGCGGCTCGGGTCTTAGAGGGTGTTTGAGAAGTTCTCGTGATGGATGGCGTGTCGCGCCGTCGGTTACTGTAGGGTGTTGCGACGACCGGTTGAAACCGCCTTCGCTGCCACTGTCGCTTTGGAAGATCACCCCTTGACGGCGCCGCAGCGGGTGACGGCGGCCATGTTCAGCGCGGCGACGATCAGCCCGGCGTCGTGGTGCACGCCCATGGCGTAGCCGAGGATGCGCCGGGAGTACAGGTCGATGACGGTGGCCAGGTAGAGCTTGCCTCAATGAGCCGTCCGGCCCCCCGGCGTGGCGCGACCTGCCCAACTACCACCTCGTCGCGATGCAGGACCGCAACATCCCCGCCGAAGCTTCTGACGTTCATGGCCGAGCGCGCGCCAACGGCACCGCGGTGCAGGCGCCGGGCGCCTCCCACGCCGTACTCGTCTCACAACCCGACACCACCGCCGACCTCATCGTCCGCGCCGCGACGGAGACGACCCGGTAGGGCCGGATCGCCCTGGCCGCAGCGGCCGTCACACACCGGGATGGCGACCGCCCGCACCATGATGGCCGGCTATCGCGTGCCGGTCCCGCGGCTGAACAGGAGGCGGTGGAACCAGGTGGAGCGGAAGCCGGTCGGCTGGTAGGGCAGCTCGACCGCCTCGGTGAAGGCGCCCCGTGCGGTACGCACCGTCACCAGCGCGGCGTAGTCAGGATGGATGCCGTCCATGCTCAACGTCCGTGAGAAGTCGACCTCCACAATGTCGCCGTGTGCCACCTCGACGGGTACGGCGAAGATCGGCACGTACACCGGGATCCACGTGGTCTCCCGCGTCAGGGTGTCGACCGGCGGGGCGCCCGGATAGGTCCACAGCCGCAGCCAGAGCAGCAGGCCGTCGATACGTGCGTCGTCGGCGACCACCAGCACCACCGCCTCGTTGCCCTCGGTGCGGGTACCGGATGCGAAGTCCAGGTCCTCCACGATGCCGGTCGAGCTGACCAGATGCCGGTACGTGACACCGCTCAGGCACATCCGCGCGTCGAACGGCGTGTCCCGGAGCCGGAAAAGCTCGTCCAGGTAGGGCGGAGCCAGCGGGGAGAGCCGCATCCCTGGGGCGATGTCCCGGGCACAGACCGCCGAGGCCATGGTGCACGCACGGACCGGGATCATGGCGGCGCCGGGCCGGGTCAACCGGCTGCGGGCGTCATTGAGGATGGCGGCCGCGCCCGCGGATCCGGCGATGGCGCCGATGGTCGTGGAGACGCACACGTCGGCGGGCTCCCGTAGCAGCAGGTCGGTCGACTGGCCGTCGAAGCGGGCGATCCGGTCCCGCCCGGGATGCCGGCGTGGTGCGAGCCGGGACGGGGGACCACCCGTGACGGCCACGACGGAGGAGGCGCCACGGTCTGCGGCGTACCGGGCCCAGATGGCGTCCCGACTGGTGTCGATCTCCAGAACGCGACGGCCGCGGGCGACCTGGTCGAGTGCGGTCCGGAACGCGCCGGTGCGGATCCGGTCGGTGGCGCGTACGGCGTGGGCGAACTCGTCGATCACCGGATATTCGCTGATGGACGGGAAGAACACCGGCTCGGTACGCCGACCGCGCTCCACCCGTCCCTCGATGTCCGGCCACGACGGCAGGGCCAGCCCTCCGGGATCCATCGCGATCCCCATCAGCGCGCCGGCGCAGCCGGCCACCCCCTGTGCCCGGGCGAGTCGCCGCAGGGCCGTCATGACTGTCCACACTGGCGCGGGTCTCCTTCGGTTCTCGGCCGGGCGGTAACGGCGCGGTGGGTAGGTCAGACGGCGGTGCCGGGCCCGCAGGTGACGACCCCGCCGTGCGCCGGCCGGCACGGGCGGGTGCGGAAGTTCGTCGGGTCCCGGCTGCCCGGGGCGCTGCCGACGAGGGAGGTGGCCGCCGTGCCGCTGTAATGGGCCAGCGTGACGAGGTGGACGGCCAGGTCCCTGGTTGACGACGCGCTGCACCCGGTGGCACTGCCCGGCGTGCGAGCCGGACACCTCGCCGGCAACGGTGACTTGTTTCGTGAACAGAGTCGGATGGCTGCACTGCGAAGTGCCGGAGACGCCGGGTACCCCCGGGGGTGGTGGAGGTGGCGACGGCGCCGCCGCGGCCTCATCCGAAGTGCTCCACGTCGTGGCCGGCGGGCCGTGAGGTGAGTGGCGAGTGTGCCGGCCGTCGCCACCAGCAGGCCGACCCGAAGCACTCTGAACACGTTATGGGTTCGCATGGTTCTCCTCTTTAAATTGATGTGAACACGGTGTTGAGAAATGGCGGAACCAGCTCAACCGCATGTCAACGGGACCCAACCATGACTAACTGACCGCGGGTATTCGATCATGAGCCCGACGTGAGAATCGTTCGAAAGTAGGATTTCGGCCCGGACGTTTCCGACCCTCCCGGGGTCGCCCGCTGGGCGGCGGGTCCGGCGGGACGCCGTCGCCGACGCCGGGAAGAGAGCGCACGCCGAGCCAATACGCCCACTATGGACAGTATTGCGCAAGGCCTTGCCGATGATCCGCGTCGCTTCGGCGTCGACCCTCTCCCCGGAACCGCACTTGCGCCCAGATCGACGTTTTGTTGTCATCCAAGTCGAGATCGTGGCTGCTGACGGAGCGGCAGGAAGCTAGGCGTCGGCATTGACGTTCGTTATACTCGGCGCGGCGCATAACGGTCATTCGTGAAGCGTGGGCATCTACGACCGGAGCGCGGTACTTCTGGTAAGAGGCAACACGGGGGAGTGCGTTGTTAATCGACAAATCTCGTATCACGTCGGCCGCGGCGATCCCGCGCCCGGCAGTTCATCCGACCATTGCACCCGGCGCCCGGCAGGAGCGCGCCAAGCAGAGTTACGAACGGGTGCCCATCGGGAGCCTGCTGCCCGCCGACTCGCCCCGGCTCGACGGCGAGAACGAGGAACACATCCGCCGGCTCGCCGAGTGTGCCGAGCCGCTGCCACCCATCGTGGTCGACCGCCGCACCATGAAAATCGTCGACGGCATGCACCGTTATCGCAGCGCCCAGCTCACGGGCGCTGAGCAGGTGACCGTCCGCTACTTCGACGGCAGCGTGGACGACGCCTTCGTACTGACCGTCAGCCTCAACACCAAGCACGGCCTTCCGCTGACCCGGCAGGACCGGCTGGCGGCCACCGCCCGGATCCTGCGGACGCATGCCCATCTGTCGGACGCCGCGCTGGCCGGCATCTGCGGTGTCTCGGACAAGACGGTGGCCAAGATCCGTCGTCAGCTGTTCGACCCCGAAAAGTCCGGGGTCGAACAACGGGTCGGCCGGGACGGACGCCGGCGGGCGGTCGAGTCCGGCGCCGCGCGGGTGCGGGCGGCCGAGATCATACGGCGTAACCCGGTGGCGAGCCTACGTCAGGTCGCCGCCGCCGTGCGGCTCTCGCCCAGCACGGTCAAGGACGTCCGGGACCGACTCGCCCGGGGCGAACCACCGGTGCCGGGCCGGGTCGCCGGTCCGGCACCGGCCCCGGAGCAGGTACGGCCTGCCGACGAGGCATTGGTCCGAGCCTGCCTGGCGAACCTGCAGAGCGACCCGCGCGTGCAGCAGAACCACGTCGGCCGATTCCTCCTGCGACTGATCCGCGGCAACGCCATAGACCCCACCCGGTGGGAGGAACTGGCCGACACCGTGCCGCGGCAATGGGCCCGTCCGCTGTCCGAGGTCGCCGGGATTTATGCCGCGGCGTGGACCCGGTTCTCCAGGCGGCTGGCCGCCCGCAGCGCGGATCCGGTCTCCCGCTCGTCACTCTGACAGATTGGCCGTCGGCCGATCGCCCTACTTCGGAGCCCAAATGAAACTCTGTCCTGCCGGTGTCGGGGCGGCCCTGGTGCTGGCGCTCACGGCGCCGGTCATCCCCGCGTCCCCCGCCACGGCCACTGCCGTGTCCGGGGTCGCCTGGACCGCCTGCGATCCCGAGGTCCTCCATCCGGTACCGGTTTCCGAACGCGCCTCGTTGAGCTGCGGATCGGTCGCGGTGCCGGTCGATCACGACGTGCCGTCCGCCGGCACCCTTCCGCTCGCTCTGATGCGGCGCCGAGCCGGCGATCCGAATCAGCGGATCGGCACCCTCTTCGTCAACATCGGCGGTCCCGGCGGGTCCGGTTTCCTCTACACCCGTCTGGTCCACGAACGCTTCGCGCCGTCCGTGCTGGCCCGCTTCGACATCGTCGGCTTCGATCCGCGCGGTGTCGGCCGCAGCGGCCCGGTGCGCTGCTTCACCTCCCAGGAGCAGGTGTACGGTCTGCTGTCGCGCAGCTTCGCCGCTCCGGTCCAACCGGCGGAGATCGCCTCCAGCATCGACGCGGCCGACGAGTACTCGCGGCTGTGCGCCGCCAACGCGGGCCCGCTGCTCGAGCACCTGTCCACCCGGGACGTGGCGCGTGACCTCGACCTGCTGCGTGCGGCGGTGGGTGACGACAGGCTGAGCTACGTCGGCCTCTCCTACGGCACGTTGCTCGGCGCGACCTACGCCGCGCTCTTCCCCCAGCGGGTGCGCTCGATCGTGCTGGACGGAAGCGTCGATCCGCAGCTGCGTACCGCCGACGGCGCGCAGTATGTCTACCAGCGCTCGCAGGGCTTCGAACTGGCGCTGAACGCGATGCTGACCCAATGCGAGGGCAGCGGGACCCGCTGTGCCCTCGCGCCCGGCGCCCGTGCCAAGTTCACCGCGCTGCGGGAGCATCTGCGCACGTCCTCGTTGAAGCGCGCGGACGGCTCGACCGTGACGTTCAGTTCGTTCGTCAGCGAGCTGGTGTCGCTGCTCCAGCAACCCGCCCTCTTCGACGAGCTGGCCGCCTCGCTGCAGGCGGACTACGAGGTGATGCGTACCGGCAAGGCCCGGAGCCCCGCAACCACCGGGACGGCCGGGGAGACGGCGTACCACGGGGACGACTCCTATTTTGGGGTCAACTGCACCGACATGCCGTTCCCCGACGCGCTCGACCCGGCCGCCACGGCGACCGCCTGGGAGAAGGTGTCGCCGACCTTCGGCCGGTATCACGCCTTCCTCGAGCCGGCTCAGTGCCCGAGCTGGCCGTCCACCGGCGCCGATCGCTACAGCGGGCCGTGGGCCAACAGGTCCGGCCGCACGATCCTGGTGTACGGCAATGTCTTCGACCCGGCCACCCAGTACCGCTTCGCCCAGCGGATGGTGAGCCAGCTGGGCGACGCCCGCCTGGTGACGGTCGGCGCCTTCGGTCACACCATCCTGGGTGACTCCGCCTGCACCGACCAGATCACCGCGGCCTACCTGGTCGACGGCCAGGTCCCGCCGGCTGGGCGAATCTGTCAGCCGGACCTGACCCCGTTCAGCTGAGCGGCTCACCCACGGTTCGGTGTCACGGCCGTGGACACCCTGTGCAGCAGCCATTCCAGGGGTCCACGGCCGATGAACCGGCGCCAGAGCGGGAGCGCCAGCAGCGTCACCGCCACCGTGACAGCCAGGGGCACCGAGGAGCCGGCCAGGATCGCCGAGCTGAAGCCCGGTGCGAACCCGAGCTGGAGCGCCGCGATCAGCACGATGTGCCCGGCGTACGCCGTGAGCGGCAGCGCACCCACCGACGCCAGCGGATAGAGCAGCACGGGTACGCCGCGGGCGAGGACCAGGCAGAGACCGATCACCGCGAGGGCCAGACCGGTGACCGCGAAGATCTCCATCGGGGAACCGCTGTGCCCGGCCGTGTCGAGCAGCATCAGCGGGTGCCCGGTGGACACCGCGCCCAGCCCGGTCGCATTGAGCGTCCGCGCCTCGCCGACTGGGATCCCCATGCTCGCCGATACCGCGCGCCATCCGCCGAGCGGCTCCATCACCGTCCACGACAGCGCGTATGCGCCCGCCGCCAGCGCGGCGCCGCCGCCCAGCAACGCGTACTGCACGCGGCCGGCACCGAGGTCGAGCCGCCCGACCGCCATCCCGGCGAGCACTAACGGCAGCCAGGTCAGCACCGGGTAGGGCCCGGTGATCAGGATTCCCTCCAGCGCGGCCGCCCAGCCGTCCGCCGATACCAGGGTGGCCGCCTGCGGCACGTGACCGCCCTCGTAACCGTTCAGCACGGTGGAGCGCAGGAGGAAGGACAGCAGCGGCCCGGTGATCGCGAGATTCGCGGCGAGGACCGCCAGGGTGCCGGCCGGCAGTTTGACGAGTGGGATCGCGACGAGGAACAGCACCGCGTAGACGGTCAGGATCTCCTTGATCGTGGTGCCGAGCAGCGTCAGCCCGAGGCCGAGCAGGAAGAGCAGCGCGGCGCGGACCGCCAGCTGCACGCACCGCAGTGCCAGCGGCCCCCCGGTGCGGGGCTGGGAGCCACCGGTGACGAGCGCGACCGAGACGCCGGCCAGGAGCGCGAACAGCCCGGCGGCCCGTCCGTTGAAGGCCTGGTACGTCCAACCGGTGGCGGTTTGCGGCCCCAGGTGGGTGGCGAACATGCCTAGGACCGCGCATCCACGGGCCACATCGATGCCGATGTGCCGGGCCGCCCGACGGACGGACGTGAGCGATTCACCAGGTGGGAAGCCCGCGACCTCCGGCGGCTTGTCGGAGACTCTGAGTGATGAGTCGGTTGCCCCGTGTGCAACGTCCATGAGGCAAGTATGTGGAAAGTACGGAACTTCCGACTCCTACGTGAGACGGAGAGCGGGGATGAGATTCCTGGTCGTCCCCGCCGTCGATGTCCGCGCCTTCCTTCCTTCGGAGGATTTTCGGGGGCCGGAGGTCGCGGATGAGGCCCCCGAGGTGGCCCGGCGGTCTCTTCGCCGCAGGTCGACAGGGATCATCGTCGTGTCAATGCGGGGCTGGAAGAAATTTCGCGGGTGGCCTCGAACATGAGAGACCGGGTAGCTTCACTTTCGACGTACCGGCCACGCTATTCGGCCGTCACACTCATTCGCCGACGACGATAATCATGCGCCCTCTGGCGGCGGAGAGGGAATGTCACTGCAGTCATGGGGGATTCGTTGTGACGTCCAATTTTGTTGAGCAACCCACCTTCGCCGTGGTTCCGGGCGTTCAGGTGCGGGCGGTGATCGAGGGAAGCGCCTCCACCGTCATTTCGATAATCGAGGATGCCTACCGGGCGCACGGAGGCGGCCGGACCGTCAATCCCGATTCCTACTTCCTGCGGTTCCCGGACCGTCCGGAATCGCGCATCATCGCACTGCCGGCCTCCCTCGGCGGCGACACCGGTGCGGTGGACGGCATCAAATGGATCTCCAGTTTCCCCGGCAACATCGCCTCCGGCCTTCCGCGGGCCTCGGCCGTGCTGGTGCTCAACGACCCGGCGACCGGATACCCGTACGCGTGCCTGGAATCCTCCATCATCAGCGCGGCCCGCACCGCAGGGTCGGCCGCCCTGGCCGCCCGGGAGCTCAGCCGGGACCGCGGCCGACCGGTCCGGCTCGGCATCGTCGGCACCGGCCTGATCGCCCGGCACGTCTATCACCACCTGCGCGCCCTCGACTGGGACTTCGACCAGGTCGAGCTGTTCGACCTGGTCGGCGGCTACGCGGCCGCGCTCGCTGAGCACATCGACAAGGCGGCCGGCCGTGCGGTCGCGAGGGTTCGGGACTCCGCCGAGGGCGTGATCCGCGACAGTGACCTGGTCGTGCTGACCACCACCGCAGGTGAGCCGCACCTGACCGAGCCCGGCTGGTTCGATCACCACCCGCTGGTGCTGCACCTGTCGCTGCGCGACCTGTCACCCGAGGTGATCGCCGGCGTGGTCAACGTGGTGGACGACGTCAACCATTGCCTGAAGGCCAACACCTCGGTGCACCTGCTGGAGCAGCGGACCCACAGCCGGGACTTCATCGCCGGAACGCTCTGCGACGTGCTCACCGGCAAGCTCGCGGTGCCGGCCGACCGTACCGTCGTGTTCTCGCCGTTCGGCCTCGGAGTCCTAGATCTGGCAGTCGGCCGGCATGTCTACGCGGAAATCGCCAAAGCCGGTCAGCTCATTGATGTCGAAGGATTCTTTGCGGAGCTGGACCGCCACGCCTGACCGTCGGCCGGCGACTTCGATTTACAGCAAGAGGGGGTAGGATGCCCATTATCGCTCGCGCTGACGAGTTCAATACCAGCGACCTTTTCGTCGACCTCGCCGAAGGCTTCGGAATTCCTCTCTACCTCAAGTGCGAGGGTTTCAACTTCGCGGGATCGATCAAGCTGAAGGCTGCGCAGGAGATGGTGGAATCGGCCGAGCGTCGCGGCCTGCTCCGGCCCGGCGACACCATCGTCGAATCATCGTCGGGAAATGTCGGTGTCGCGCTGAGCACCATCGCGGCAGGCCGTGGATACCGTTTCGTCTGCATCATCGACCCGCACTGCAACGAGACCATCCGACGGCAGATGATCGCCCTCGGCGCCGAGGTGCACCTGGTCACCGAGCCGGACGGCCCGCGCGGGCTGGTGGGTGCCCGGATCGCCCACGCCCGGGCCCTGTGCGCGCGACACGACGACTACGTCTGGCTCAACCAGTACGACAACCCGGACAACTGGGCGGCGCACGCGCAGTCCACCGGCCCGGAGATCGTCAAACAGTTCCCGGACGTGGACGTCCTGTTCATCGGCGCTGGCACCACCGGCACCGTGATGGGGTGCGCGCGCTATTTCCGCGAGTACCGGCCGCAGACGCGGATCGTGGCGGTGGACGCGGCGGGGTCCTCACTCTTCGGCGGCGAGCCCAAACTGCGCCGCATTCCCGGGCTGGGCAACCGCATCAAGCCGGGCATCCTCGACACCTCGTTCATCGACGAGGTGGTCGTGGTGGAGGAGGCGGAGACGGTACGGATGTGCCGCCGTCTCGCCCGGCGCGGCTTCCTGCTCGGCGGCTCCACCGGAACGGTGGTCAGCGGCGCCGCGCGTTGGCTCGCCGGATACGTCGGCGGCCCGCTGATCTCGGTGGCGGTGTCCCCCGACCTCGGCAGCCACTACCTCGAAACGATCTATCGCGACGAATGGGTGCACCAGTACTTCGCCTGAAGAGGAACGGGAGCCGTAGGATGCTCGTTGACGAACGTGACCAGGAGATCCCCCTGGCCCGGGTCACCGCGCGGTGTCACGACCTGGTCGCGGAACTGCGGCACTGTGGGGTGACCGAGAACGACCGTGTCGTCTTCTCCGCCGCCAATTCGGCCGAGTTCGTTGTCGGCCTGTTCGCGCTGATGGAACTGGGCGTGTCGATCGCCCTGGTGGACCGCGGCGCCACCCAGTCCGACTGCGCCGCCCTGGTCGGTGAGTCGGGCGCACGCTGGTTCCTCTCCGACCACCCGTCGCTGGACGCGGCGTTCGATCGGGTCCGGGTCGGCTGGCTGCAACTGGGCGAGCTGACCGCCGAGCGGGTCGAGCCGGTCGCCACGGGCACGTCCGGCCTGTCCTTCGACCGCTGGCGCAACCGCCGGGACGCGTTGATCGTCTGGACGTCCGGCAGTTCCGGGGCGCCTAAGGGCATCGTCCGCTCCGGCGCGTCGGTGCTCGACAACGTCGAGCGCACCCAGGCCCGGATGGGCTACCACGCCGACGACGTGCTGCTGCCCCTGCTGCCCTTCACCCACCAGTACGGGCTGTCCATGCTGCTGCTGTGGCGGCAGGTCGGCGCCACCCTCACCGTGCTTCCCAGCACCCGGGTCGATCGGGCGCTCGAGGTCATCGAGCGCCGGAACGTGACAGCGGTGGACGCCGTCCCGGCCGCATACCGGGCGATGCTGCGTCTGACCGACGGGAACCGGCTCGCCGGTCGCCGATTCTCCTCGGTCCGGCTGTGGTGCGTCGGCGGTGAGCCGCTGCGCGACGACCTGCGCCGGCAGTTCGCGGAATGGGCCGGACAGCCGCTGCTCGACGGGTACGGCAGCAGCGAGGCCGGCAACATCGCGCTGGCCACCGTCGAGCTACCGGAGCACAGCGGGCCGCCCCTGGACGGGGTCACCGTGGAGATCCTCGACGAGGCCGGCGCCCGGGTCGAGCCCGGCACCGTCGGCGAGGTCGTCGTGCGCACCCCGGACATCATGGTGGGCCTGCTCGAACCGGGCGGGCGGGTCCGGCCGGTGCATCGGCCGGCGCACCACACCCAGGACGTCGGCTTCGTCGACGAGAGGGGCAACATCCGGGTCCTCGGGCGCAAGTCCGCGGTGCACCGCTTCGGGCACACCCTCTATCCCGACGTCATCGCCGACAAGGTCAGCGATTGTGGCGTACCGGTCCGGGTCGTGCCTGTGGAGGACCCGGCGCGCGACACCCAGCTGGTCTTCGTCGTCGCCGACACCGAGGGCCGCCCGGCGGCGCACTGGCGGCGGGTGCTCGGTCGCCGCCTGGCCGAGTACGAACGGCCCAACCGGGTGGTCGTGCTGGACGCCTTCCCGCTTCTGAACAACGGGAAGGTCGACGCCCAGGCCCTCACCGACGTCGCGGCCTCGGCGGTCGCCCTCAACGGCGTCAAGGGCGTGCTGCCGGTCGGCCACCCGAACGAGGCCGCGACCGACGTGTCCACCATCCCGTTTCCCGATCGCGCCGCCCGGCTGGCCGATCTGGCCGCGATGCTGCGCCGCCGCCGCTCCGAGGTGATCGACCTGCTCACCGAGGTCAGCAACTACAAGACCGCGTACGGCGAGGTGGACGCGGCGATCGCAGCGCTGGAGGGCGCGGTCGACGAGGTGACCCGGTACGCGCCCGGCCCGGTCAAGCAGATCGGCGTGCTCATGCCGTCGAACATCCCGCTCTACAGCTACATCCTCTACCTGGTCATTCCGTCGCTCTACAGCGAGCGGGTGGTCTTCCGGCCGTCCCGACGGATCGAGGACCAGGTCCGCAAGCTGCACTCGATGATGGCCGACGAGCACCGGCTGCCGATCGTGCTGGACGAGGCCGACCAGCGGGAGTTCCTCGAGAACGAGGGCGGCCGCTCGGACGTGCTGGTGTTCACCGGCACCTACAACAACGCCGAGAAAATCCGCTCCGGCCTGCGTAAGGACCAGCTCTTCCTCTACTTCGGCCAGGGCGTCAACCCGTTCATCGTCGGCCCGGACGCGAACATCCCGGAGGCGGTCGACGGTCTGCTACGGGTGCGGATGCTCAACTCGGGGCAGGACTGCTTCGGGCCCGACGTGGTCTTCGTGCACACGTCGATCAGCGCGCAGTTCTGCAACCTGCTGTGCCGCCGGGTGTCCGCGCTGCGGTTCGGCCGCTACGACGACCCCACCGCCGAGTACGGCGCGATGTTCTACCCGGACGCGTTCGACGCCTCGCTGTCGTACCTGCTCAAGAACCGGGAGTACCTGGCCGCCGGCGGCCAGGTGAACCTGGCCGACAACCACCTGCACGCGACGGTGCTGATCCGGCCCGCCGACACCGCCCTGAACCCGCCGGAGTTGTTCGCCCCGATCTTCAGCGTGGTGCCGTTCACCTCCGCCGACTGGCTGCACAAGGCCATCGACCACCCCTACTTCGAGGAGCGTGCGATGGCAGCCACGGTCTACGGATCGATGCCGGAGACGGTGGAGATCCTGCGGCGCCGGCACACGGTGAGCGTCAATGAGACGCTCATCGAGGTCGACAACGGCAACGCTCCGTTCGGCGGCACCGGCATCCGGGCCAACTACGCCGCGATCGGCAGGAAGCGCACCGCCGAACCGCTGCTGCTCAGCAAGGCCGTCGCCGACCACCTGGGCGGCCGTGACCGGCGAGGTGACGTGTGAGCGCGGAATCGGTCACCGGCTGCTGGCAGGCCGCGGTCCAGACCCTCGCCGCCGCCGGAGTGGAGACGGTGTTCGGCCTGCCCGGTGACGACCTGGAGGCGCTGGCCGCGGTCACCGCCGCCGGGCTGGGGTTCACCCTCTGCCGGGACCAGCGCAACGCGGCCTTCATGGCCACCGGGTACGCGCTCCAGTCCGGCCGGCCCGGCGTCGCCGTCGTCGGCAAGGGCCCGGCCGTGACCAACACCGTCACCGGTCTGCTGGAGGCCCGGTCGTCCGCGGCACCGGTACTGCTGCTGGCCGGCGGGACCGCGCTGGAGCAGCGGACCGCCGGGGCGTTCCAGGAGCTGGACCAGCTCAGCGTGGTGCGGCCGCTGGTCAAGTGGGCCGAGCGCGTCGACCACCCGGACCGGCTGGCGCCGCTGCTGCGTCGGGCACTGTTCACCGCGGTGGACGGCGTTCCCGGTCCGGTCTACCTGGAGCTGCCGGACCACCTGCTCACCACGGACTTCACCCTGCCCGCGCCGGCGGTGACCGCTCCGGAACAGACCGCAGGGCTGGTCGTCCGTCCCGACTCCGCGACGCTCACTGCGGTGCGTGCCGCGCGGCGCCCGATCATCCTGGTCGGCGGCGGCATGCGGCACCGCAACGCCGACCGCCGGGTGGAACGCCTGGCCGAGGCGCTGGGGGCTGCGGTGGCCGTCACCGCCAGCGGCCGTGGGGCGGTCGACGAGTCGACCCCACTGTTCGCCGGCGTGGCCGGCCTCTACACACCGGAAGCCGCCAGAGTCCTGTGGGCGGACACCGACTGCGTCGTCAGCCTCGGCAGCCGGCTGGAGGAGACGGTCCGGTTCGGGTGGCCGGACGCGCTCGGCGTCACGGTGCCGGTGATCCAGGTCAACGTGAGTGCCGCCGAACTGCGTACCGAGCTCGCCGGTCCCGCCGTGATCGCCGACGCCGGCGCGCTGCTCGACGCGTGGCTGGAGCGGCTCGCCGGGCACACGCCCGCCGCCGACTGGGCGGGCCGGGTCGCCGAGGTGCACACCAGCCTGCGGTCCGCGCCCCGGGCCGCCGCCGGCAGCGGGCCGGAACCGCGGATCGCCGACGTGCTCGACGCCCTGACCCGGGTACTTCCCGGCGACCTGGTCCTGGTGCAGGAGAACGGCCTACAGGACATGTGGTCGTACCTGTTCCCGCTCTACGCCTGCGACGGCGGTGCCGGCTCCATCGTGCCGTCCGAGCAGACCAGCCTCGGCTTCGGCGCGGCCGCGGCGGTCGGCGTACGTCGCGCCGCCCCGGACCGCGCGGTGGTCGCGCTCGTCGGGGACGGTGCGTTCGACCTCTTCGCCGCCGACCTGCCGACCGCCGTGGCGGAGGGCGGCATCCTCTACGTGGTCCTGCGCAACGGCGGCTACGGCTGGCTGCAGACCCAGCTCGACCAGCGCACCGCACCGATCCCCGGCCGTGCCTTCGTCGATCCCGGCGCCGTCGGCATGCGGGCGCCGGACGTACCCGGCCTGCACCAGATCACCGTGACCGGCCGGGACGCCCTCGACGGCAACGTGACCGAGGCGTGGAAACGCTGCCAGGCCGGCCAGGTGGTGGTGCTCAACGTCCCGGTGAGCCTGACTGACGCCCTGTTCGCCGGGCACACGGCCGGCGGCGACTTCCCCGAACCGCCCGAGAGGAGCTGAGGATGCCCGACACCGTGCAAGGCCGCCGGAGAGTGGTGGTGACCGGGTGGGGCGCCGTCACCCCGCTCGCCCTCACCGTCGACGAGACCTGGCAGGCGATGCTGGCCGGCCGCAGCGGAATCGGCCCGATCACCTGCATCGACGCCTCCGACCTGCCGACCAGCATCGCCGGTGAGGTGACCGGGTTCGACCCGAAGGCCTACCTTGATCACCGGCGGGTTCGCCGGATGGATCCCTACTCGCAGTACGCCTACGCCGCCGCCGTCCAGGCCGCGCAGATGGCGAAACTCGACACCGACGGCGACCTCGGCCCGCGCGCCGGGGTGCTGATCGGCAGCGGGTACGGCCCGATGACCTCGCTGGCCGAGCACGTCGTCGCGATGGGCGAGCGGGGCCCGCGCGCGGTCAGCCCGTTCGCCCCGGTCACCGGCGCCATCGACAGCGCGGCGGGGGAGATCAGCCTGGCCTTCGGCGCGCAGGGCCCGAGCCGGGCGATGAGCAGTGCCTGCGCCTCCGGTACCGACGCCATCGGCGAGGCCGCCCGGTGGATCCGGCACGGGGTGGCCGATGTGGTGGTCGCCGGCGGTGCGGAGAACATCCTCACGCGGGTCGACATGGCGGGCAGCGGCAACGCCAAGGCGCTGTCCACCCGGGTCGACACGCCCAGCGAGGCGTCCCGGCCGTTCGACGCCGACCGGGACGGATTCGTGATGAGCGCCGGCGCCGGGGTGCTGATCATGGAGTCGGAGGAGCACGCGCTGGCCCGTGGCGCCCCGATCCTGACCGAGGTCGCCGGGCACGCGTCCACGTCGGACGCCTACCACTGGACCGCGCCGCATCCGGAGGGGCGCGGGGTCCGCGCGGCGATGTCCGGCGCGCTGGCCGACGCCGGGCTGACCCCGAACCAGGTCGACTACATCAACGCGCACGGCACCAGCACGCTGCTCAACGACGTGGCCGAACTCGCCTCGATCCGGGCGGTCTTCGGCGACCGGGCCGAACAGATCCCGATCAGTTCCACCAAGTCGATGACCGGCCACATGATCGGTGCGGCCGGCGCGTTCGAGGCGATCGTCTCGGCGCTGGCCATCAACACCGGCGTGGTGCCGCCGACGATCAACTGCCATCGGCCGATCGATTCGAGGATCAACTTCGTCGCCCACACCGCCCAGGAGCACGTCGTTGACGTCGCGATGAGCAACTCGTTCGGGTTCGGCGGCCACAACGCCGTCGTCGTACTGCGCCGCTGGCAGCCCTGACCCGGGCACGGACCAGCTACGAAGCTCCAAGGAAACGGGGACCCCATGCAGGAAGCCGCCATCCGCCGCCGGCCGCTGTCGGTGGCGCAGCAGGGGATTTGGTACGCCCAGCAGCTCAACCCGGACAACGTCTCGGTGATGTCGGAGTACCTGGAGATCCACGGTGCGATCGACGTCGACCTGTTCCGCGAGGCGCTGCGGCGTACCGTCGCCGAGGCCGAAACCGTCCAGGTGCGGTTCGAGACCGACGAAAGCGGCGTCTGGCAGTACCCGCTGCCCGAGGTCACGCTGCGGTTCATCGACCTGGCGGACCGGCCGGACCCGCTTGCCGCCGCCGAGGAGTGGATGCGTGGCGACCTGCACAGCGGGTTCGACCTGCACGGCGGCACCCTGTCGGTGGACGTGCTGTTCCGGGTCGGCGCCGACAAGTTCCTCTACTACCAGCGCAACCATCACCTGATCGCGGACGGGGTCAGCGGCCGGCTGTTCACCGACCGGCTCGCCGAGATCTACACCGCCCTGGTGGCCGGCACCGAGTACCGCCCCGCGTACTTCGGCACGCTCGACGACTGCCTCGCCGACGAGGAGGCGTACCGCTCCTCGCCGGCGTTCCAGCGGGACCGGGACTACTGGACCCGGCGGCTGGCTGCCCGGCCCGCGCCGGTCGGCCTGACCGCGAAGACCGCCCCGGCCAGTGCCCGGCCAGTCCGGCGGACGGTCATCGTCGACCCGACGGTGATGGACCGGCTGCGTGCGGTGGCCCGCCGGAACAGGAGCACCTGGACCGTCGGGCTGCCGGCCGCGGTGGCCGTCTACCTGCACTTGACCACCGGCGCGCGCACGGTGCCGATCGGTCTGCCGGTGGCCGCCCGGCGCACCAAGGTGATGCGGGAGACGCCGGTGATGGCGAGCAACATCCTCGCGCTGATCATCGACATCGACCCGGCCATGACCTTCACCGAGGTGCTGCGCCGCACCACTGAGGAGATGCGCGACGTCATCAAGCACCAGCGGTACCGGCAGGAGGACATCCGGCGCGACCTCAAGCTCGGTGGCGCCGGCCAGCTGGCCGATGTGGTCATGAACATCATGCCGTTCGACTACGACGTCACCTTCGCCGGTCACCCGGTGACGGCGCACAACCTGTCCAACGGGGTGATCGACGACATCGAGATCACCGCCTACGACCGGCTGGACGGCGGGCCGGTGCGGCTCGACGTCGACGGCAACCACGAGCTGTACTCGGCTGACGAGGTGGCATACCACCAGGACACGCTGTTGCGGCTGCTGAAGCGCCTGGTCGAGACGCCGGACGTGCCGTTGGCCAGGATCGATCTGATCACCGACGAGGAACGGGAACGCGTCCTGGTCGAGTGGAACCGCACCGCTGACGACGAGGAGCGGACCGGAGTCGTGGAGCGGGTGCGGTCCTTCGCCCGCGACACCCCCGACGCGGTCGCGGTTCAGGACGACGAGCACCTTCTGACGTACGCCGCACTCGCGGGCCGTGCCGGCGCCCTGACCACCCGCCTCCGAGCCGCCGGCATCGGCCCCGGCGACCTGGTGGCGTTGCCCACCGACTCCGGTGCCGGATTCGTCACCGCGGTGCTCGGCGTGCTCGGGGCCGGCGCCGCCTACGTGCCGCTCGACCTGGACGCGCCGGTCGCCCGGAACGCCGGGGTGCTGCGCGACTGCGCCGCCCGCCTGCTGGTCTGCCGGCCGGCGCTGGCCGGTCCGGCCCTCGAACTGATCGACGCCGCCGGAGTCCCGGCCGAGGTCCTCGCGCTCGACGACAGGGTCGAGGCCGTCGACGACCTGACCGGGCCGTACGGCACCGAACTGGACCTCGCATACGTCCTGTTCACCTCCGGCTCCACCGGCAAACCCAAGGGTGCCATGGTGCACCGCCGCGGCATGGTCAACCACCTGCTCGCCAAGGTCGCCGACTGCGGCCTGGACGCGGACACCACGGTCGTCCAGAACGCCCCGCTAACGTTCGACATCTCGATCTGGCAGATGCTCGCGCCGCTGATGGCCGGTGGCCGTACCCGGATCGTGCGCCGGGACACCGCCACCGACCCGGCCGCCCTGTTCGGACTGATCGAGCGGGAGCGGATCGGGGTGCTCGAGGTGGTGCCGTCGCTGCTGCGCACCGCGCTGGACTCCTGGCAGGAGCAGCCCGCTACGGCGCCCCAGCTCAGCACCCTGCGGTGGCTGCTGGTCACCGGCGAGGCCCTGCCCGCCGACGTGGGTGCCCGATGGCTCGAACGGTATCCGGCCGTGCCGCTGATGAACGCGTACGGCCCGACCGAGTGCTCCGACGATGTCACGCACGCGGTGCTGCGGACCGCGGCAGACCTCGGCGACGGACCGGTGCCGATCGGATCCGCGCTGCGTAACACCACCCTCTACGTCCTGGACGACCGGTTGCGGCCGGTGCCCGTCGGCCGGCCGGGAGAGCTCTACGTCGGCGGTCTCGGGGTCGGCCGCGGCTACCTGAACGACTCCCGGCGCACCGCCGCCGTCTTCGTCGCCGATCCGTACACGCCCGGTCCCGGCGCCCGGATGTACCGCACCGGCGACTACGTACGGTCCCGGCCGGACGGCAGCCTGGTCTTCCTGGAGCGCCGCGATCACCAGGTGAAGGTCCGCGGCCACCGGATCGAACTGGGCGAGATCGAGACGGTGCTGAGCCGGCACCCCGGCGTCGGGCCGCTGGCCGTGGTGGTGCGCGAGGACCGGCCGGGGGACCGCCGGCTGGTGGGATACGTGGTGCCCGCCGCCGGCGCCGGAGCGGTGGACCTGCGCGCCTACGCCGAGGCGGAACTGCCCGCGTACATGGTGCCGGCCGCGTTCGTGGAGCTGGACGCGCTGCCGCTGACCGTCAACGGCAAGCTCGACCGGCACCGGCTACCGGCACCCGAGTACACCACCGGGTACGAGACGCCGTGCACGATCACCGAGGAGCGGGTGGCGGCCATCTTCGCCGACGTCCTCGGGGTCGGCCGGGTGGGTGCCGGCGACGACTTCTTCGAACTGGGCGGCGACTCGCTGCTCGCCACCCGGCTGGTCGGCCGGGTACGTTCCGTGCTCGGTGTCGAGCTGACCATCCGCTCGGTGTTCGAGTCGCCGACGGTCGCGGCGCTGGCCCGGGTGGTGGACACCGCCGGGCGGGCCCGTCGTGCGATCACGCCCCGCGAGCGTCCCGAGATCGTGCCGCTGTCGTACGCCCAGCAGCGCCTGTGGTTCCTCAACAAGCTGGGGGAGTCCGGCGGCCTCTACAACATCCCGCTTCCGCTGCGGCTCACCGGGCCGCTGGACAAGGCCGCCGTGATCGCCGCCCTCGGTGACGTGGTGCTCCGGCACGAGCCGCTGCGCACCGTGTTCGCCGAGGTGGACGGCGAGCCCCGACAGCGGCTGCTGGACGAGGCCGAGACCGCGGCCCAGATCGCCGGCGCGTTCGAGGTTCGGCCGGTGACCGCGGCCGAGTTGCCGGCCCGGCTGACCGAGGCGAGTGGGCACCACTTCGACCTGGAGTCCGCTATCCCGATCCGGGCGTCGCTGTTCGAGCTGGGCCCGGAAGAGCATGTGCTGCTTGTGGTGGTGCATCACGTGGCGGGTGATGGGTGGTCGTTGGGTCCGTTGTTCAGGGATTTTGGGGTGGCTTATCGGGCTCGGGTTGTGGGTGTGGTGCCGGTGTTTGGTGTGTTGCCGGTGTCGTATGTGGATTTTGGGTTGTGGCAGCGGGAGTTGTTGGCGTCTGTGGGTGGGCGTCAGGTGGAGTTTTGGCGTGAGGCGTTGGCGGGTGCGCCGGTGGTGGTGGATTTGCCGGTGGATCGGGTGCGTCCGGTGGTGGCGTCGTATGTGGGTGCTCGGGTGGATGTGGTGTTGCCGGTGGGGGTGCATGCGCGTGTGGTGGAGGTGGCCCGGGCGCGTGGGGTGAGTGTGTTCATGGTGTTGCAGGCGGCGGTGTCGGTGTTGTTGGCGCGGTTGGGTGCGGGCACGGATGTGGTGGTGGGCACGGCGGTGGCGGGGCGTGTCGATGAGGTGGTGGAGGACCTTGTCGGGTTTTTCGTGAACACGTTGGCGTTGCGGGTGGATGTGTCGGGGGATCCGTCGTTCGCGCAGTTGTTGGAGCGGGTTCGTAGGGCGGATGTGGCGGCGTTCGGGCATCAGGATGTGCCGTTCGAGCGGTTGGTGGAGGAGTTGAATCCGCAGCGGTCGTTGGGTTGGCATCCGTTGTTTCAGGTGATGTTGGTGTTGCAGAACACTCCGCAACCGGATCTGGACCTGCCCGGCATCGAGGTCGCGGTGGAGCGGATTCCGACCACCACCGCCAAGTTCGACCTGCTCTTCGACCTGGAGGAGACCTTCGACCCGGACGGCCAGCCGGCGGGGATCGTCGGGGGTATCGACTACGCCACCGATCTGTTCGACCACGCCAGCGTGGCTTCGTTCGCCGAGCGGTTCCAGCTTCTCCTGGATGCCCTGCTCGCCGACCCGGAGCGACGCGTGGGCGAAGCCAGCCTGCTGAGCCCCACCGAACGGCACCGCGTCCTCGAGTCCTGGAACGACACGGATCTGCCGTTGGACGAGACGTCACTGATCGAAGTCCTGGAGTCGGCGGGGCGGCGGTTTGGCGATCGGGTTGCGGTGGTGTGTGGGTCGGAGTCGGTGACGTATGGGGAGTTGCACGAGCGGGCGGGTCGTTTGGCTGGTGTTTTGGTCGGGCGGGGTGTGGGTTCGGAGTCGGTGGTGGCGGTGGCGTTGCCGCGGTCGGTGGATGCGGTGGTGGCGTTGTTGGCGGTGTGGAAGGCCGGTGGTGCGTATTTGCCGGTGGATGTGTCGCTTCCGGTGGAGCGTATTCGTTTCATGGTTGCTGACGCGGGTGTGGTGTGTGCGATTGCTGATGATTCTTTGGCGGGTGTGTTTCCGCGGGTGGTGGGGGTTGGTGAGCGGGCGGATGAGGTGTTGTCCGGGGTGGTGGTTCCGGATGATTCTTTGGCTTATGTGATTTACACGTCGGGGTCGACGGGGCGTCCGAAGGGTGTGGCGGTGGCCCGGTCCGGGGTGGTGAATTTGCTGCGTTGGGCGGGGGACTTTTTCGGTGTTGATGGTTTGTCGTCGGTGTTGTTGTCGACGTCGTTGAGTTTCGATGTGTCGGTGTTCGAGTTGTTCGCGCCGTTGGCGGTTGGTGGTCGGGTGGAGGTGGTGCGGGATTTGACGGTGTTGGTGGAGCGGGGTGGGTGGTCGGGCAGTTTGGTTTCGGGTGTGCCGTCGGTGTTCGCGCAGATCGTGGCTTCGGGTGTGGATTTGGATGTGGCGCGGGTGGTGTTGGCCGGTGAGGGGTTGCCGGCGTCGGTGTTCAACGCGATCGACGCGCCGGAGATCGTGAATATTTATGGTCCGACTGAGGCGACGGTGTATTGCCTGGCGTGGCGTTCGGCGGGTGGGCGGGTGTTGTCGCGGCCGGCGTTGACCGGGCGTCCGGTGGCGAACACGCGGGTGTATGTGTTGGACGCCGGGTTGAATCCGGTGCCGCCGGGTGTGGCTGGTGAGTTGTATGTCGCGGGTGCTGGTGTCGCGCGTGGTTATCTCGGGCGGGCGGGGCTGAGCGCGCAGCGGTTCGTCGCTGATCGGTTTGGTCCGCCTGGTGCGCGGATGTATCGCACGGGGGATCTGGTGCGGTGGACCGCTGGTGGGGACATCGACTATCTGGGCCGGGTCGACAACCAGGTGAAGGTCCGGGGGTTCCGGATCGAGTTGGGTGAGGTCGAGGCGGTTCTGGCTGGTGTTGACGGGGTCGAGTCGGCGGTGGTCGTGGCCCGTGGTGATCATCTGGCCGGGTATGTGACCGGTGGGGTGGACGCGGCGGTGGTGCGTGAGCAGGCGGTGCGGGTGCTGCCGGGTTACATGGTGCCGTCGGTGATCACCGTGTTGGACGCGATGCCGATGAACGCCAACGGCAAGTTGGACCGGGCGGCTCTGCCGGATCCGGTGTTCACCGCCGGCGGTGGTGCTCGGGCTGCCGGGTCTGTCACCGAGGAGCTTTTGTGTGAGGTGTTCGCCGAGGTTCTGCGCGTGGAGTCGGTCGGTGTCGATGACGTGTTCTTCGACCTGGGTGGGCATTCGCTGTTGGCGACTCGGCTGGTGTCACGGGCGCGGGCGGTTCTCGGGGTGGAGTTACCGATCCGTGCCGTGTTCGAGGCACCCACCCCGGCCGGGTTGGCGGTGCTCGCCGCGGACGCCCCGCCGGCCCGGCCCGCGATCACGGTGCGTCCGCGTCCGGCGCGGTTGCCGTTGTCGTTCGCCCAGCAGCGGTTGTGGTTCCTCAACCGGCTCGACACCGGCGGTCTCTACAACATCCCGATCGCGATCCGTCTCACCGGTGACCTCGACACTCAAGCGCTGATCACCGCGATCGGCGCGGTCGTGACCCGACACGAAACCCTGCGCACCATCTTCCCCGACCAGGACGGACAACCCCGCCAGGAAATCCTCACCCCAACCGAAGCCCAAGCCCGGCTCCGGGTGAGCACCAGGGCCGTCGACCTGCGCGAGGCGGCGAACGTGACGTTCGACCTCGCCACCGACCTGCCGATCAAGGTGTCGCTCAGCACCCGGGCGCCCGGCGAGCACCTCCTGGTGATCGTGCTGCACCACATCGCCGGGGACGGTTGGTCGCTGGCGCCACTGCTGCGGGACCTCGCCGACGCGTATCGAAGCCCCGGAACCCCGCTGCCGGAACTGCCGATCGGCTACGCCGACTACGCCCTCTGGGAGCAGGAGCAGAGCGGCGCGCACGCCCGGCACCTGAACTTCTGGCGGCGATACCTGGAGGGCGCACCGGACGTCGTGGAGATCCCCGGCGACCTGCCGCGTCCGGCCGTGTCGACGCATCGGGCCGGGGTCGTCGAGTACCGCCTGGACGCGGACCTGCACCGGCGACTCACCATCCTGGCCCGCGAGCACAACGCCAGCCTCTTCATGGTGCTGCACACCGCGCTCAGCGCCCTGCTCACCCGCCTCGGCGCCGGCACCGACATCGTCATCGGCACCCCCGTCGCCGGCCGCACCGACACCGCCCTCGACGACCTCGTCGGCCTCTTCGTCAACACCCTCGTACTACGCACCGACACCAGCGCCAACCCCACCTACACCGACCTGCTCCACCAGGTACGCCACACCAACCTGGCCGCGCTCGCCCACCAGGACCTGCCCTTCGACCGCCTGGTCGACGACCTCAAACCCGAACGCTCACTATCCCGACACCCCCTCTTCCAAATCATGTTCGCCCTGCAGAACAACACCGACCCCGACCTACCACTCGACGACATCCACGTCGAAGCAGTCGACCTCGGCACCGGCCCAGCCAAATTCGACCTCACCATCGAGGTCAAGGAAACCTTCGACGGCGACGGTGCCCCGGCCGGTCTGACCGGGCATTTCGTGTACGCCGAGGATCTCTACCAGCACGGCACGGCCGAGCGCCTCGCGCGGCAGTTCACCAGGATCCTCGAGGTCCTGACCGAACGACCCGGCGAGCGCATCGGCGACGCCGTGCTGCTCGACGATGGCGACTGGCTCACCGCGGGCAGCCCGGTCGAGCACCCGGCGCTGCTCGATCGGTTCGCGGCCCGGACCGAAGCGACCCCGGACTCGACCGCGCTTGTCACGGCGACCGAGCGGCTCACCTACCGGCAGCTCGACGACCGGGCGGACCGGCTCGCTCATCGACTGCTCGCCGCGGGCGCCGGCGCGGAACAGGTTGTCGCGGTCGCCCTGCCGCGCACCGCCGACCTCGTCACCGCCGTGCTGGCGGTGCTCAAGGCGGGCGCGGTGCTGCTGCCGATCGATCCCGACCTGCCGGCCGAGCGGATCGCCTTCCTCGTCCGCGACGCCGGGGCCGGCCTCTTCGTAACCGCGGGCGGCACATCCGTGCCCGAGGGGGTACGGGTCATCGACACCCGCGACGAATCCGGCGCGGTGCCGGACGGCCCGGCCGACGTACGGGTGGACCCGCGGGCCGCCGCCTACCTGATCTACACCTCGGGCTCCACCGGACAGCCCAAGGGTGTCGTGGTTCCCTACCGGGGTCTCGCGGCCCTCGCCGCGGAGCACGCCGACCGGTGGGCCGTGAGCGCCGGGCGCCTACGGGTGGGTCTGACCGCCGTGTTCTCCTTCGACACCGCCTGGGAGGGCACGCTGCTGATGGCCGCCGGCCACGAGTTGCACCTGGTCGACGAGCAGACCCGGCTCGACGCGGAGGCCTTCGTCGCCCTGGTCGACCGGGAGCGGCTCGATTTCCTCAACGTCACGCCCACCCATCTGCGGGCGCTGATGGCCGCCGGGCTGTTCGGCGCCGACCGGCATCACCCGCGCGTCCTCGTGGTCGGTGGTGAGGCGATCGACCGGGGCCTGTGGGCGGACATCGCGGCGCTGCCAGGCACCTCCGGCGTCAACTTCTACGGCCCCACCGAGACCACGGTGGACGCCTTCGGCCAGGACATCGTCGCGGGCACCGAACCGGCGATCGGTCGGCCGCTCACGGGAATGGCCGGGTACGTGCTCGACGAGCGGCTGCGGCTCGCGGTGCCCGGTGCGGTCGGTGAGCTCTACCTGGCCGGCCCGCAGCTCGCCCGGGGCTATCTGGGCCGGCCCGGACTCACCGCGGAACGGTTCGTCGCCGACCCGTTCGGTGCTCCCGGCGAGCGCATGTACCGCACCGGTGACCTGGTGCGGCTGCGGCACGACCGTGTCCTGGTCTTCCACGGGCGATCCGACGGCCAGCTCAAGATCCGTGGGTTCCGCATCGAACCGGGGGAGATCGAGGCGGCGCTGACGGCGCTCCCGGGGGTGGCGCAGGCGGCGGTCGTGGCCCGTACCGACGCGCGTGGTCATCAGCGGCTCGTCGGGTACGTCCGCCCGGAGACCGGCACCGCCGCGGCACCGGAGGCCCTCCGGTCCGCCCTGCGCGCCACCCTGCCGGACTACCTGGTGCCGGCCGCGATCGTCGCGGTCGACGGGTTCACCAGGACCGCGAACGGCAAGCTCGATCACCGCGGCCTGCCGGAACCGGACTTCGGTGCCATCGCCAGCACCGCCGCGATGCCCCGTGACCAGCGTGAGAAGGTGCTGTGCGGGATCTTCGCCGAGGCGCTGGGCCTGCCCGGTGTCGGTGTCGAGGACAGCTTCTTCGATCTGGGTGGCGACAGCATCGTCTCGATCCAGGTCGTCAGCCGGGCCCGCAAGGCCGGACTGGTGATCACCGCCAGGGACGTGTTCGTGCACAAGACGGTCGCCGGACTGGCCGCGGTCGCCACTGAGACCGACGGCTTCGCCGTGGCCGCCGACGACGGGGTCGGCGAGGTGCCGCTCACCCCGGTGATGCGTGCGCTGACCGCCAGCGGCGGCTCGTTCACCACCTTCAACCAGACCGAACTGATCGTCGTGCCAGCCGGGCTGGAGTGGTCCGAGCTGACCGGTGCCGTGCAGGCCGTGCTGGACCGGCACGACATGCTGCGGGCGGCGTACCGGCCGGAGGACGACGGATCGCTGGTCGTGCCGCCGCCGGGCACGGTGGCCGCGGCGGCCCTGATCCGTCGGGTGGACCTGGCCGAGGCGGGCGACCCCCGCGCCGTCATCGCCGCCGAGGCCGACGCCGCCCGCCGCCGGCTGTCGCCCGAAGCCGGCCGGATGATCGACCTGGTGTGGTGCGATGCCGGCGACACCACGCCCGGCCGGCTCATCGTCGCCGTCCACCACCTGGTGATCGACGGAGTGTCCTGGCGGATCCTGCTCAGCGACCTGGCCGAGGCGTGGCAGGCCGTCGCGGACGGTGGCACCCCGCGGCTCGCTCCGGTCTGGACGTCGTTCCGCGCCTGGTCGCGCCGGCTCGCTCAGGCAGCCCGCGAGCGGATGACGGAGTTCGAGCACTGGCAGACCGTCCTCGACGGTGCCGACCCGATCCTCGGGAGGCGCAAGCTGGACCCGGCCACCGACACCATCGGCAACGCGGTCACCCGCCGAATCGGGCTGGCGGTCGCGACCACCCGGGCCCTGCTGACCGAGGTGCCCGCCGCCTTCCACGCCGGTGTCGACGACGTGCTGCTCACCGGCCTGGCCCGGGCGGTCAACCGGTGGCGGCAGCGACGCGGGCTGAACAGCGACAGTTCCGTGCTGATCGACCTGGAGGGGCACGGCCGGGACGAACTCGTGCCGGGCGCCGACCTGTCCCGCACGGTCGGATGGTTCACCAGGGTCTACCCGGTACGCCTGGATCCCGGTGACCCGCGGCGGCCCCTCGACGAATCCGTCAAGTCGGTCAAGGAGCAGCTGCGGGCGGTCCCCGGCGGGGGACTCGGGCACGGGCTGCTGCGACACCTGCATCCGGAGACCGCCGACCGGCTCGCCGCCCTGGGCGATCCGCAACTGGCCTTCAACTACCTGGGCCGCTTCCGGACGTCCGCGCCGGACTCCACTGCGGAGCCGTGGACCCTGGTGACCGGCGCGGAGCAGCTGACCGCGGTCGGTGACGACGACCTGCCGTTCGCCCACGCCATCGAGATCAACGCGGTGGCCGAGGACGGCCCGGACGGGCCCCGGCTGACCGCGACACTGGCCTGGCCGCGGGGGCTGTTCACCGACGCCGAGATGGGTGACCTCGCCGAGGACTGGCTGCGCGAGCTGGATGCGCTCGCAGCACTGGCCGACGACCCGATGGCGGGCGGCCTCACACCGTCCGATCTGGAGCTCCTGCCCCTGAGTCAGGACGACATCGACCTGCTCGAGGACGACGAGACCGACTGAGCGCAGCCGAGCGCGAGAGAGGTACGCACGTATGAAGAAGTCCGCCGTCGAGAACATCCTGCCGCTGACGTCGTTGCAGGAGGGATTTCTCTTCCACGCGCTGTACGACCGTGAGGGCCTGGACGTCTACACCGCGCAGATGGCCATCGAGCTGACCGGCGAGCTGAACGCCAGCGCACTGCGGGCAGCCGGCGAGACGATCGTGCGGAGGCACGCCAACCTGCGGGTCGCGTTCCGCTACCGCGGTCTGGACCGGCCGGTGCAGGTCGTCCGGCGCGAGGTGCGTACCCCGTGGCGGGAGGTCGATCTCAGCAACGCCGAGACACCGGAGGACGCGTACGCCGAACTGCTCGACGCCGAACGGGCCCGCCGCTTCGACATGGGCCGGGCCCCGCTGCTACGGTTCGTCCTGGTCACGCTGCCGGACAAGACCCACCGACTGGTCCTGACCATGCACCACATCCTGATCGACGGCTGGTCGGTCCCGGTGCTGCTGGACGAGCTGTTCGCGCTCTACGAGTCGCACGGCGACCCGGCCGGGCTGCCCCGGGTGGCGCCCTACCAGGACTATCTGGCCTGGCTGAACCGCCAGGACCGGCCGGCCGCGCAGACCGCCTTCGCCGAGGCGCTCGCCGGCCTCGTCGAACCCACGCTGGTGTCGGGAGCGGAACGGGGTGACGCGGTCGCCCCGGAGAGCGTCCTGGTCGAGCTGTCCAAGGACCTGACCGACCGGCTCACCGCGACCGCGCGCAGCCGCGACCTGACCCTCAACACGTTCCTCCAGGCGGCGTGGGGCATCGTGCTCGGCCGCTACCTGGGCCGTACCGACGTCGTGTTCGGCGGGACGGTCTCGGGCCGCCCGCCCGAACTGCCCGGAGTCGAGCACATGGTCGGGCTTCTGATCAACACCCTGCCGGTCCGGGTCCGGTGGTCCGACCGGGACTCGCTCGCCGACGTGCTGACCTCGTTGCAGCGCCGACAGGCCGAGCTGATGCCGCACCAGCACGCCGGGCTCACCGAGGTGCAGCAGGCCGCCGGGCTGGGCGAGCTGTTCGACACGGCCACCGTCTTCGAGAACTATCCGGTCGATGTGGACAGCACGCCCGCGCTGTCCGACGGGGTACGGATCACCGATTTCCAGGCCCGGGACGCCACCCACTTCGCGGTCAGCGTGGTCGGTATGCCCGGCGAGCGGCTGTCGTACCGGCTGGACTTCCGGCCGGACGTCTTCGACGCGGCCACGGTGACCCGGTTCGCCGAGGGGATGCGGAGGCTCCTCGAGACCGTGGCCACCGACCCGGATCTGCCGGTCGCGGCCGTCGACCTGCTTACCGCGGACGAGCGCACCCGCATCCTGGAGACCTGGAACGACACCGGCCGCCCGGTCGACCGGGTGACCCTCACCGAACTGCTGGATCGGCAGGCCGCCCGGACGCCGGACGTGATCGCCGTGACCGGCGGTGGCACCGAACTGACCTACCGGACCCTGCACGCCGAGGCGAACCGGCTGGCCCGGGTGCTGATCGCCCGCGGCGCCGGCCCGGAACGGCTGATCGCGATCGCCCTGCCGCGCCAGCCGATGCTCCTCGCCGCCCTGCTCGCCGCGCTCAAGAGCGGCGCCGGATACCTGCCCGTCGACCCGGACCAGCCGGCCGATCGGCTCACCGGCATGCTCGCCGAGACCCGGCCGGTGTGCCTGGTGACCACGGCCGCCATCGCGGGCGGGATGCCCGACACCGGTGTGCCGGTCGTGTTGCTCGACGACAACGACCTGCGTACGGAGATCGCCGCCCAGCCCGACAACGACGTGTCCGACTCCGACCGGCTCGCTCCGCTGACGACGGCACACCCGGCGTACGTCATCTACACCTCCGGATCGACCGGTAAGCCCAAGGGCGCGCTGATCGAGCACCGGGCCGCGGTGAACTACCTGGCCTGGGCGGTCGACACCTATCCGGCGGTGGGTGACAGTGTGCTGCTGCACTCGCCGATCTCGTTCGACCTGACCGTCACCGGGCTCTACGCCCCGCTGATCTGCGGTGGCCGGGTGCAACTGGGAACCCTGACCGAAGACGATCACCCGGACACCCGGTTCGCCTACCTCAAGGCCACCCCGAGCCACCTTCAGCTGCTCAACGTGCTGCCCGCCGAGTTCTCCCCGACCGCCGAACTGGTGCTGGGCGGTGAGCCCCTGCCCGGCCGGCAGCTCGACGTGTGGCGTGTCGCCCACCCCCGGGCGCGGGTCATCAACGAGTACGGGCCGACCGAGACCACCGTCGGCTGCACGTGGCTGACGATCGAGCCGGGCGACGCCATCGACGCCGAGGTGCTGTCCATCGGCCGGCCCATCTGGAACACCCGGGCGTACGTGCTGGACGCCGCCCTGGCACCGGTCGCTCCGGGGGTCGTCGGCGAGCTGTACATCGCCGGAGACAACCTGGCCCGCGGCTACATCGCCCGGCCCGGCCTCACCGCCGGCCGGTTCGTCGCCGACCCGCTCGGCGAGCCCGGTGCCCGGATGTACCGCACCGGCGACCTGGCCCGCTGGTCCGAGGACGGGTTGCTGTGGTTCGCCGGGCGCTCCGACGACCAGGTGAAGATCCGCGGCTACCGGGTCGAGCTGGGCGAGATCGAGTCGGTGCTGTCCACTCACCCGGACACCGGACCGCTGGCCGTCCTGGTGCACGAGGAGGCGGGTGACAAACGGCTGGTGGCGTACGTGGTATCCGCCGCCGGCACCCGACTTGACGTCGCCGCACTACGGGCGCACGTGGCCGCGGAACTGCCCGCGTACATGGTGCCGGCCGCGTTCGTGGAGCTGGACGCGCTGCCGCTGACCGTCAACGGCAAGCTGGACAAGCGCGCCCTGCCGGCCCCGGTCTTCGGCGAGGGCACCGCCCCGGCGGCCACCGGGCGGTTCCGGTCGCCCACCGAGGAACTTCTCGCCGGTGTCTTCGCCGACGTGCTCGGGGTCGCCTCGGTCGGCCGCGACGACAGCTTCTTCGACCTCGGCGGGCACTCGCTGCTCGCCACCCGGCTGGTCGGCAAGGCCCGTTCCGTGCTCGACGTCGAGCTGACCATCCGCTCGGTGTTCGAGTCGCCGACGGTCGCGGCGCTGGCCCGGGTGGTGGAGACCGCACAGGGCGCCCGCCCCGCGGTCCGGCCGATGCCGCGCCCCGACGTCGTGCCCCTGTCGTACGCCCAGCAGCGCCTGTGGTTCCTCAACACCCTGGAGGAGAGCGCGGCCGCCTACCACCTGCCGCTTGCCGTCCGGCTCACCGGTGAACTGGACCGGGAGGCGCTCGTCGCCGCGCTGGGTGACGTGCTGGACCGGCACGAGGCGCTGCGCACCGTGTTCCCGCAGGCCGACGGACAACCCCGGCAGGAGGTGCTGGCCCCGCCCGAGGCGCGTACCCGACTGACCGCCGCCGTCGAACGGTGCGAGACCGACGAGGACCGGCTGCCCGGCCGGCTCGCCGAGATCGTCGCCCGACGGTTCGACCTGAGCACCGACCTGCCCGTGCGCGTCGCCCTGCTCGACCTCGCCGACGACGAGTGCGTGCTGCTTGTGGTGGTGCATCACGTGGCGGGTGATGGGTGGTCGTTGGGTCCGTTGTTCAGGGATTTTGGGGTGGCTTATCGGGCTCGGGTTGTGGGTGTGGTGCCGGTGTTTGGTGTGTTGCCGGTGTCGTATGTGGATTTTGGGTTGTGGCAGCGGGAGTTGTTGGCGTCTGTGGGTGGGCGTCAGGTGGAGTTTTGGCGTGAGGCGTTGGCGGGTGCGCCGGTGGTGGTGGATTTGCCGGTGGATCGGGTGCGTCCGGTGGTGGCGTCGTATGTGGGTGCTCGGGTGGATGTGGTGTTGCCGGTGGGGGTGCATGCGCGTGTGGTGGAGGTGGCCCGGGCGCGTGGGGTGAGTGTGTTCATGGTGTTGCAGGCGGCGGTGTCGGTGTTGTTGGCGCGGTTGGGTGCGGGCACGGATGTGGTGGTGGGCACGGCGGTGGCGGGGCGTGTCGATGAGGTGGTGGAGGACCTTGTCGGGTTTTTCGTGAACACGTTGGCGTTGCGGGTGGATGTGTCGGGGGATCCGTCGTTCGCGCAGTTGTTGGAGCGGGTTCGTAGGGCGGATGTGGCGGCGTTCGGGCATCAGGATGTGCCGTTCGAGCGGTTGGTGGAGGAGTTGAATCCGCAGCGGTCGTTGGGTTGGCATCCGTTGTTTCAGGTGATGTTGGTGTTGCAGAACACTCCGCAACCGGATCTGGACCTGCCCGGCATCGAGGTCGCGGTGGAGGAAGTCTCCTCGCCGGTCGCGAAGTTCGACCTCATGTTCGACCTGGAGGAAACCTTCGACCGGGACGGCCGTCCGGCGGGGATCGTCGGTGGCATCGACTACGCGACCGATCTGTTCGACCACGCCACGGTGGAGGGCTTCGCCGCCCGTTTCCGCCGACTGACCGAAGGGCTGCTCGCCGACCCGAGGGCGCGGATCAGTGCGGCCGATGTGCTCGCACCGGCTGAGCGCCGCCGGGTGCTGGAGTCGTGGAACGACACCGCGGTGCGGTGGGACGACAGCTCCCTGATCGAAGTCCTGGAGTCGGCGGGGCGGCGGTTTGGCGATCGGGTTGCGGTGGTGTGTGGGTCGGAGTCGGTGACGTATGGGGAGTTGCACGAGCGGGCGGGTCGTTTGGCTGGTGTTTTGGTCGGGCGGGGTGTGGGTTCGGAGTCGGTGGTGGCGGTGGCGTTGCCGCGGTCGGTGGATGCGGTGGTGGCGTTGTTGGCGGTGTGGAAGGCCGGTGGTGCGTATTTGCCGGTGGATGTGTCGCTTCCGGTGGAGCGTATTCGTTTCATGGTTGCTGACGCGGGTGTGGTGTGTGCGATTGCTGATGATTCTTTGGCGGGTGTGTTTCCGCGGGTGGTGGGGGTTGGTGAGCGGGCGGATGAGGTGTTGTCCGGGGTGGTGGTTCCGGATGATTCTTTGGCTTATGTGATTTACACGTCGGGGTCGACGGGGCGTCCGAAGGGTGTGGCGGTGGCCCGGTCCGGGGTGGTGAATTTGCTGCGTTGGGCGGGGGACTTTTTCGGTGTTGATGGTTTGTCGTCGGTGTTGTTGTCGACGTCGTTGAGTTTCGATGTGTCGGTGTTCGAGTTGTTCGCGCCGTTGGCGGTTGGTGGTCGGGTGGAGGTGGTGCGGGATTTGACGGTGTTGGTGGAGCGGGGTGGGTGGTCGGGCAGTTTGGTTTCGGGTGTGCCGTCGGTGTTCGCGCAGATCGTGGCTTCGGGTGTGGATTTGGATGTGGCGCGGGTGGTGTTGGCCGGTGAGGGGTTGCCGGCGTCGGTGTTCAACGCGATCGACGCGCCGGAGATCGTGAATATTTATGGTCCGACTGAGGCGACGGTGTATTGCCTGGCGTGGCGTTCGGCGGGTGGGCGGGTGTTGTCGCGGCCGGCGTTGACCGGGCGTCCGGTGGCGAACACGCGGGTGTATGTGTTGGACGCCGGGTTGAATCCGGTGCCGCCGGGTGTGGCTGGTGAGTTGTATGTCGCGGGTGCTGGTGTCGCGCGTGGTTATCTCGGGCGGGCGGGGCTGAGCGCGCAGCGGTTCGTCGCTGATCGGTTTGGTCCGCCTGGTGCGCGGATGTATCGCACGGGGGATCTGGTGCGGTGGACCGCTGGTGGGGACATCGACTATCTGGGCCGGGTCGACAACCAGGTGAAGGTCCGGGGGTTCCGGATCGAGTTGGGTGAGGTCGAGGCGGTTCTGGCTGGTGTTGACGGGGTCGAGTCGGCGGTGGTCGTGGCCCGTGGTGATCATCTGGCCGGGTATGTGACCGGTGGGGTGGACGCGGCGGTGGTGCGTGAGCAGGCGGTGCGGGTGCTGCCGGGTTACATGGTGCCGTCGGTGATCACCGTGTTGGACGCGATGCCGATGAACGCCAACGGCAAGTTGGACCGGGCGGCTCTGCCGGATCCGGTGTTCACCGCCGGCGGTGGTGCTCGGGCTGCCGGGTCTGTCACCGAGGAGCTTTTGTGTGAGGTGTTCGCCGAGGTTCTGCGCGTGGAGTCGGTCGGTGTCGATGACGTGTTCTTCGACCTGGGTGGGCATTCGCTGTTGGCGACTCGGCTGGTGTCACGGGCGCGGGCGGTTCTCGGGGTGGAGTTACCGATCCGTGCCGTGTTCGAGGCACCCACCCCGGCCGGGTTGGCGGTGCTCGCCGCGGACGCCCCGCCGGCCCGGCCCGCGATCACGGTGCGTCCGCGTCCGGCGCGGTTGCCGTTGTCGTTCGCCCAGCAGCGGTTGTGGTTCCTCAACCGGCTCGACACCGGCGGTCTCTACAACATCCCGATCGCGATCCGTCTCACCGGTGACCTCGACACTCAAGCGCTGATCACCGCGATCGGCGCGGTCGTGACCCGACACGAAACCCTGCGCACCATCTTCCCCGACCAGGACGGACAACCCCGCCAGGAAATCCTCACCCCAACCGAAGCCCAAGCCCGGCTGGAGCATGCGGTCACCGTCACCACCTGTCCGCCCGGCGATCTGACCGCCCGGCTGCAGCACGCCGCGAACACCCGCTTCGACCTCGCCACCGACCTGCCGCTGCGGGCCTGGCTGTTCACCGGGGAGCCCGGTGAGTACGTCCTGTTGCTCCTGCTGCACCACATCGCCGGGGACGGTTGGTCGCTGGCGCCACTGCTGCGGGACCTCGCCGAGGCCTACCGGAACCCGCGAACCCCGCTACCGCAACTGGCGATCGGCTACGCCGACTACGCCCTCTGGGAGCAGGAGCAGCAGGGCGGCATGCTGGCCCGGCAGCTCGAATACTGGCGCGGGCAGCTGGCCAGCCTGCCGGACGCGGTCGAACTGCCCACCGACCTGCCGCGTCCGGCCGCGTCGACGCATCGGGCCGGGGTCGTCGAGTACCGCCTGGACGCGGACCTGCACCGGCGACTCACCATCCTGGCCCGCGAGCACAACGCCAGCCTCTTCATGGTGCTGCACACCGCGCTCAGCGCCCTGCTCACCCGCCTCGGCGCCGGCACCGACATCGTCATCGGCACCCCCGTCGCCGGCCGCACCGACACCGCCCTCGACGACCTCGTCGGCCTCTTCGTCAACACCCTCGTACTACGCACCGACACCAGCGCCAACCCCACCTACACCGACCTGCTCCACCAGGTACGCCACACCAACCTGGCCGCGCTCGCCCACCAGGACCTGCCCTTCGACCGCCTGGTCGACGACCTCAAACCCGAACGCTCACTATCCCGACACCCCCTCTTCCAAATCATGTTCGCCCTGCAGAACAACACCGACCCCGACCTACCACTCGACGACATCCACGTCGAAGCAGTCGACCTCGGCACCGGCCCAGCCAAATTCGACCTCACCATCGAGGTCAAGGAAACCTTCGACGGCGACGGTGCCCCGGCCGGTCTGACCGGGCATTTCGTGTACGCCCGGGACCTGTACCACCACACCACCATCGAGAGCCTCGGCCAGCGTCTCACCCGGGTACTGACCGCCCTGGTCACCGACCCGGGGCGGGGCATCCACGACACCGATCTGCTCACCGCGTCCGAACGCGATCACGAGCTGCGGATCTGGAACGACACCGTGAGCCACCCGGCCGGCACGACGATCGTCGGTCAGTTCGAGGAGTGGGCGGCGCGCGTGCCGGACGCCCCCGCGATCGTCTCCGACGAGGGCACGCTGACCTACCGGGAACTCGACCGCCGGGCCAACGCCTGGGCCAACCGGCTGCTCGCCACCGGGGTGCGGCTGGAGGACCGGATCGCGACGCTGCTCGGCCGCTCACCCGACCTGGTGGTCGCCGTGCTCGGTATCCTCAAGGCTGGATGCGTCTACGTGCCGCTGCACGACTCCTATCCGCTGGAGCGGCTCAACTTCATCCTCGATGATGTCGCGGCGCCGCTGTTGCTCACCGACCGGGAGACGCTGCCGGACGGCCTGCGGGTCACCGCCTCGGTGCTGCGGGTCGACCAGCCGGCCGGCGCCGCCGACCACGCTCCCGACGTCAGCATCGGGCTCGACCAGGCCGCCTACATTATGTACACGTCGGGCTCCACCGGTGTGCCGAAGGGCGTCGCGGTGACCCACGTGAACGTCGTCGAACTGGCCACCTGCGTGGAGTTCTACGGCGACGCGCACCGCCGGGTCCTGATGCACTCGTCGCACGCCTTCGACGCCAACACGTACGAGCAGTGGGTGCCGCTGCTCACCGGCGGCACCATCGTGCTCGCTCCGGACGGCGAACTCGAGATCGAGACGCTGCGGCGGCTGGCCCGGCACCATGACGTCACCACGGTCTTCCTCACCACCGGACTGTTCCGGCTGTTCGCCGAGGAGGCGCCGGACAGCTTCGCCGGCATCCGGGAGCTGTGGACCGGCGGCGAGGCTGCGCCCACCGACGCCGTGGCGCGGGTACGGCGTGCCTGCCCCGACCTGACCGTGGTGAACGTCTACGGGCCCACCGAGGGGACGGCCTACGCCACCCGGCACCCGATCGCGCCGGGGGACGACCTGCCTCGGACCGTGCCGATCGGGCTGCCGATGGACAACTCGTTCGCGTACGTCCTGGATCCCTACCTCGGCCTGGTGCCGCCGGGCACGGTCGGTGAGCTCTACATCGCCGGCGCCGGGCTGGCCCGCGGCTATCACGGACGGGCCGCCCTGACCGCCGAACGGTTCGTCGCCGATCCGTACGGGCTGCCCGGGGAGCGGATGTACCGGACCGGCGACCTGGTGCGCCGCGTCGCCGGTGGGGCGCTGGAGTTCGCCGGACGCGCCGACGACCAGGTGAAACTTCGCGGCTTCCGGATCGAACTGGGCGAGATCGAGGCGGTCCTGGAACGGCATCCGGCCGTCACCCAGGCGGTGGCGATGGTCCGCCAGGACCGGCCGGGCGAGCGGCGCCTCGTCGCCTACCTGATCGCCGGCACCGACCTGGACCTGGCCGAGGTCAACCGGCTCGCGACCGCGGCGATGCCGGAGTACATGGTGCCGGCGGCATACGTGATCCTGGACGCGCTGCCGCTCGCCGGCTCGGGCAAGGTGAACCGCAAACTCCTGCCGGTGCCGGAACGCGAGACCGGCGGGCTCGGTGGATCGCCGGAGACCGCTGCGGAGCGTGCCCTGGCCGGGGTCTTCGCCGAGGTTCTCGGCCGGTCCGAGCCGGGAGCCGAGGACGACTTCTTCGAACTCGGCGGGGACAGCATCCTCTCCATCCAGGTGGTCAGCCGGGCCCGCAAGGCCGGCCTGGTGCTCACGGCACGCGAGGTGTTCGAACACCGGACGGTGCGCCGGCTCGCGGCCCTCGCCCGGCGCCCGGTCGACCCGCTGGGGAGCACCGACGACGGCACCGGCCCGGTCCAGCTCACCCCGGTGATGCACTGGCTGCGGGCCGGCGGCGGCACGATTGACGGCTTCAACCAGTCCTACCTGGTCACCGCGCCGGCCGGGCTGACCGAGGAGACGCTCACCGGGGCCGTGCAGACGCTGCTCGACCACCACGACGCGCTGCGGGCGCGACTGGAGTCCCGGGAACTGCTGATTCCGCCACCCGGCTCGGTCGCGGCCGGTGACGTGGTGGTTCGGATCGACGCGCGGAACGCCCCGGACGGGTTGGTGGAACGGGAGACCGAGGCCGCCCGGCGGCGGCTGGACCCGTACCGCGGCGTCATGCTGCAGGTCGTCTGGTTCGACACGGGTGACGGGCCCGGCCGGCTGCTCGTGCTGGCCCACCACCTGGTGGTCGACGAGGTGTCGTGGCGGATCCTGCTGCCCGACCTGGCCGAGGCCTGCACCGCTCCGGGCACGACCACCCCGCAACCGGTACGGACCTCGCTACGCCGGTGGTCCACCGAGCTCACCGAGGCCGCCACCGGCAGCCGCTGGACCGGTCAGCTGCCCTACTGGCTGGACGTCGTCGGCGGCGAGAGCCCCCGGTTCGGCGCCGACCGACTGACCGCCGGGCGGGACACCCTGGCCACCGCCCGCTCGTACCTGTTCGAGCTGGACGTGACCCGGACCCGGGAGCTGCTCGGCCCGGTGCCGGCCGCGTACCGCCTGACCGCGCACGAGGTGCTGCTGACCGGGTTCGGGCTGGCGGTCCGCGAGTTCTCGGCCCGGCGTCACGGCGCGGCGGTTCGTACCCCGCTGATCGATCTGGAAAGCCACGGCCGGCACGAGGACGTCATCGACCCCACCCTCGACCTGTCTCGGACGGTCGGCTGGTTCACCGCGATCCATCCGATCCGACTGGACGTCCCTCCGCTGTCCTGGGACGCCCTGACCGCGGCCGGCGCCGAGACCGGAGCGGCCGTCAAACGGGTCAAGGAGTCATTGCGGTCGGTGCCCGACCGCGGGCTCGGCTGGGGCCTGCTGCGGTATCTCAACCCGGCCACCGCCGAGCGGTTGGCCGGGGCGGACCCCGCCCCGATCGGCTTCAACTATCTGGGCCGGCTGGCCGGCGGTGAGGACGCCGGGCCGGGCGGCGCCATCGGTGACCCGACCCTGGCGTTCGGCCACGTACTCGAGGTCAACGCCTTCGTCCGGGAGACCGCCGGAGGAGCCCGGCTGGTGGCCGACCTGACCTGGCCGGCCGCGCTCCTGACGCCGGACGAGGTGGCGGAGATCGCCGGGCTGTGGGGGGACGCGCTGGACGCCCTCGCCCGGCACGCCGCCACCCCGGACGCCGGCGGCCTGACCCCGTCCGACCTGTCCATGGTGTCGCTGTCGCAGCAGAACATCGATCTGCTCGAGGCGAAGCTGAACAAGGCTGCGAGGAAGTCGTGACCACCGCGATCGAGGATGTCCTGCCGCTCTCCCCGCTGCAACAGGGCCTGCTGTTCCACACCCTGTACGACCCGCACGGCCTCGACCTCTACACGGTGCAGCTCTACGCCGAGCTGGACGGGCCGGTGCACGAGGATCGGTTGCGCACGGCGGCGCGGACCCTGGTGGCCCGGCACGCCAACCTACGCGCCGTCTTCATGCACGAGGGCCTCGACGAGCCGGTCCAGGTGATCCGCCGCACGGTCGAGGTGCCCTGGGAGGTCGTCGACGTCGCCGGCGAGGAGGACTTCGCCGCGCACTACGAGAAGGAACGGGGCCGCCGGTTCACCCTCGACGAGGACGTGCTCCTGCGGTTCACTCTCTACCGACTGCCCGGCCGGCACCGGATCGCGATCACCCTGCACCACATCCTGCTCGACGGGTGGTCCATACCGTTGCTGCTGGAGGAGTTCTTCGTCGGGTACGAGGCCGGCGACCTGCCCCCGGTCGCCCCCTACCGGGACTACCTCGCCTGGCTGTCCCGGCAGGACGGTGCGGCCGCGCTGGCCGCCTGGCGTGCCGTGGTCGACGAAACCCTCGAACCGGCGCTGGCCGGCGTCACTTCGGAACCGGGGCTGCCGCGACTGCCGCACAGGCACACCGTGGAACTGTCCGAGGAGCACACCGCGCTGCTCAGCGCCGTGGCCCGCGGGCGCGGCTGGACACTGAACACCGTCGTCCAGGTCGCCTGGGGGCTGGCGCTCGGCCGGCTCCTGGGCCGCCGTGATGTCGTGTTCGGCGGCACCGTCGCCGGGCGGCCGGCCGACCTGCCCGGTGTGGAACGCATGATCGGGCTGTTCATCAACACCCTGCCGGTACGGGTCACCTGGTCACCCGGCACCACCCTGGCAGACCTGCTGACCAGCGTGCAGCGCGGGCAGACCGATCTCATGCCGCACCAGTTCGCGCCACTCGCCGAGATCCAGCGCCAGGCCGGCCGCGGACAGCTGTTCGACACCACCCTGGTCTTCGAGAACTATCCGGCCGACCCGATCGGGTCCGGTGACCCGGTGCCGCTCGGAGATGGCGTACGGGTCACCGACATGGAGGCGCGCGACTCCACCCACTACGCCGTCACCGTGATCGGCATTCCCGGCCGACGCCTGTCGCTCCGCCTCGACCACCGGCCCGACCTGGTCGGCGACGAGACCGCGGCCCGGCTCGGCCGGTGGCTCGTGCGGCTGCTCACGGCCGTTACCACCAACCCCGACCGCCCGGTCTCCGACGTGGCCCTGATCGAGCCGGGCGAGCGCGACAGCGTGCTGCGCGACTGGAACGCCACCGACCACCCGGTGCCCGCCCGAACCCTGGACGTGCTGCTGGAGGAGCAGGCGGCCGGCACCCCGGACGCGGTCGCCGTGGTGGCCGGCGACGAGGCGGTCACCTACGCCGTACTGCACGAGCGAGCCGGCCGGGTGGCCCGGCACCTGATCGAGCGGGGCGTCGGGCCGGGCACCGTGGTCGCGGTGGCGCTGCCCCGCTCGGTGAACCTCGTCGTGGCGCTGCTGGCCGTGCTCAAGGCGGGCGCCGCCTACCTGCCGATCGACCCGGACCTGCCGACCGAACGGGTGGCGGTCATGCGCGCCGACGCTGCGGCGGTCCTGGTGCTGGACGACGAGGCGGTCGTGGCGGACTGGTCGGCGCGGGGTGAGGCGGTCACCGCCGCCGACCGCCGGCCGACCCACCCCGACGACCTCGCCTATGTCATCTACACCTCCGGTTCGACCGGGGTGCCGAAGGGCGTCGGGGTGCCGCACCGGGGGATCGTCAACCGGCTCGCCTGGACCCAGGCCGAGTACGGCCTGACCACGGCCGACCGGGTGCTGCAGAAGACCTCGGTCGGTTTCGACGTCTCGGTGTGGGAGTTCTTCTGGCCGCTGACGGCCGGGGCCGGCCTGGTGATGGCCCGGCCCGGCGGGCACCGCGACCCGGCCTACCTTGCCCGGGAGATTCAGCGGCACCGCGTCACCGCCGTCCACTTCGTGCCCTCGATGCTCGAGGTGTTCCTCGCCGAGCCGGCCGCGGCGGGCTGCCGGGGCACGCTGCGGCGCGTCCTCTGCAGCGGCGAGGCGCTCCCGGTCGCGGCAAAGGACGACTGCCTCGACCTGATCGGCGCCGAGGTGCACAACCTGTACGGCCCGACCGAGGCCTCGGTGGATGTCACCGCCTGGCCGTGCGCCCGCGACGAGACCACCGTGCCGATCGGCCGGCCGGTCTGGAACACCAGCACCTACGTCCTCGACGACCGCCTCGCCCCGGTTCCGCCGGGCGTGCCGGGGGAGCTCTACCTGGCCGGCCGGCAACTCGCCCGCGGCTATCTGGGGCAGCCCGGCCGCACCGCGGAACGGTTCGTCGCCGACCCGTACGGTCCGCCCGGCACCCGGATGTACCGCACCGGGGACCTGGCCCGGTGGTCCGGCGACGGGCACCTGCTCTACCTGGGCCGCGTCGACGACCAGGTGAAGATCCGCGGCCAGCGCATCGAACTGGGCGAGATCCAGTCGGTGCTCAGCCGGCACCCGAGTGTCCGACAGTGCGCCGTGCTGGTCACCGACGGGCTGCTCGTCGCCTACGTGGTGGCCGAGGACGGCATCGCGCCGCGGGACGCGGACCTCGCCGCCCACCTGTCCGCCTCGCTACCGTCGGTCATGGTGCCCGCTGCGTTCGTCCACCTGGACCGGCTGCCGGTGACCGCCAGCGGCAAACTGGACCGGCGCGCGCTGCCCGCCCCCGACCGCGGCAGCCGAGGCGGCCGGGCCGCCGCCTCACTCACCGAGAGCCGGCTGTGCGCGGCCTTCGCCGAGGTGCTCGGCCTCGACACGGTCAGCCCCGAGGACGACTTCTTCGCGCTCGGCGGCCACTCGTTGCTGGCGGCGCGGTTGGTCGGCGCGGTGCGTACGGCGCTGGGCGTCGAGGTGCCACTGCGTGCCGTCTTCGAGGCGCGGACCCCGGCGGCTCTCGTACACCACATCGGCGCCGGCGGTGACGGTGTCCTGCCGCTGCGTCCCGGCGGCGACCGGCCTCCGCTTTTCTGTCTGCCGCCCGCGGCCGGATTGAGCTCCTGTTACGCCGGGATGCTCGATGAGCTCGACGACGACCTGCCGGTCTTCGGGCTGAACGCGCCGGACCCCTCGGGGTACGAGACGATCGGCAGCCTCGCCGAGCACTATGCCGAGCGCATCCGGGCCGTGCGCCCGCACGGTCCGTACCGGCTGCTCGGCTGGTCGGCCGGCGGCCACCTGGCGCACGAGGTCGCTGTCGTGCTCGGCGGCGAGACCGAGCTGCTCGTTCTGCTGGACGCGTATCCGCCCGAGCGGACCGGGCCGGTCAGCCGGGCCGAGGTCTTCGACAGCGCGTTCGGCGGCACCGGCCTCACCGTCGCCGACATCGACCGGCCGGACGGTCGGGCACGGGTGCTCGGCCTGGTACGCCGGGAACTCGGCCTCGACGAAGCGGTCGCCGCGGACGTGGCCCGCGGGGTGCTGGAGACCTTCCTCGCCACCACCCGGGCAGTGCTGGAGCACACCCCCGGCGTGTACCCCGGTGATCTGCTCTTCTTCCAGGCCAGGGACGCGGCACACGGCCCGGAGCACACGCCCGACCGCTGGCTGCCCTACGTGACCGGGGACATCGACGTCCGCACGGTCGACTTCGCGCACGCCGACATGACCCGCCGGGAGGTACTCGGCGCGGTCGCCGTGGCCGTCAACAAGGCCACGGCCCACGACAAGGAGGACCAGCGATGACCAACCCCTTCGACAACGCCGAGAACACCTTCCTGGTGCTTGTCAACCACGAGGGTCAGCACTCACTGTGGCCCGATTTCGTCGAGGTGCCCGCCGGCTGGCAGATCACCTTCGGCCCCGGCACCCGCGAGTCCTGCCTCGCCTACGTCGAGGAGAACTGGACCGACATGCGGCCGAACAGCCTGATCGCGGCGAGCGCTCCGAACTGACGACCGACACTCTTCGAACGGGGAGACGGAGAACATGCGTTACGAGAACAACGACGGCCCCCTGACCGTGGCGATTCTGGAATCCAAGGAGAACCGGGAGTTCGGCAGTCTGTGCCGGAAGGTTCGGGCTCTACACGACGGCGACATCGACTCGCCGGAGTGGGTGGCGTCGGCTCGGACCGCCTGGGAGGACGCGCCGGCCGGGTTGCGCCGGACGCTGCGTGAGTTCCGCCGCGACTCGGGGCCCGGCGGCGCGCTGCTGCTGCGCAACCTCCCGCTGGACGAGAACCTGCCGGCCACCCCGACCGAGGACAACTCGGTGCTGCGCAAGGCAACCGTGTCGGCGACCGCGCTGATGTTGGTCGCGCACGGTCTGGGCGATCCGGCGGCGTTCCGTCCGGAGAAGGCCGGCGCGCTGGTGCAGAACGTCGTCCCGGTACCCGGCCGGGAGGACGTGCAGGGCAACGCTGGCTCAGTGCACCTGACCTTCCACACCGAGAACGCCTTCCACCCCCACCGGCCGGACTTCGTCAAGCTGCTGTGCGTCCGGTCGGACCACGAGAAGATCGCAGAACTCCGCCTGGTCTGCTCCCGGCAGCTACTGCCGAAGCTCAGCGAGGAGGCGCTGGAGGTGCTGCGCTCGCCGCGGTTCGTCACGGCGGCGCCGCCGTCGTTCGGCGGGGCGTCCGGGGCCGCGGAGCCGCACGCGGTGCTCTCCGGTGATCCCGCCGACCCGGATCTGCGGATCGACGAGGCGGCGACCGTGCCGCTCGACGGCGACGCCGAGGCGGCGTTGCGAGAGCTCTCCAAGTGGTTCGAGGACCTGCACATGGCGATCCGGTTGCGTCCCGGCGACCTGGCCATCGTCGACAACCGGGTCACCGTGCACGGCCGGTCGGCGTTCACCCCGCGCTACGACGGCCGTGACCGCTGGCTCCAGCGCACCTTCGTGCTGGCGGATCTCCGGCGCTCCCGGTCGCACCGGGCCGGCGACGGCTACGTCGTCTCGGCCTAGGTGGGTGCCGGACGCGGCGGCCCGCCCTCCGGGGCCGCCGCGTCCGGTCGTCCGTCACCACCGATACACCGCGCGACGAGGGATGACGAATGAACCAAGCGGACATGGACGAGCCGGCCATCGAGGCCCGTGGCCTCGTCAAGGACTTCGGCGGGCACCGCGCACTGGACGGCATCGACGTGGTCCTGCCCCGGGGTGCGGTGCTGGCCCTGCTCGGGCCGAACGGTGCCGGCAAGACCACGACGGTACGGATCCTGACCACGCTGCTGGAAGCCGACGCCGGCTGGGCCCGGGTCGCCGGACACGACCTTGTCTCGGACGTCGCCGGGGTGCGCCGCTCGATCGGCGTGTCCGGCCAGTACGCGGCGGTCGACAAGAATCTCACCGGCTTCGAGAACCTCTACCTGGTCGGCCGGCTCTACGGGCTGAGCCGGCGGGCCGCCCGGGACCGGGCGGACGAACTGGTGCACCGGTTCCGGCTCGAATCGGCCCGTGACCGGGTGTCGAAGACCTACTCCGGCGGGATGCGGCGCCGGCTGGATCTGGCTGGCGCCCTGGTCGCCCGGCCGGCGGTGGTGGTGCTCGACGAGCCGACCACCGGGCTGGACCCGCGATCCCGGCTGGACACCTGGGACATGGTCCGCGAATTGGTGGACGACGGCACCTCGGTGCTGTTGACCACCCAGTACCTCGAGGAGGCCGACCAACTGGCGAACGAGATCACGGTGATCGACCGGGGGCGGGTGGTGGAGCACGGCACCGCCGATGAGCTGAAGGCGAAGGTCGGCGGCGAGCGCTTGGACGTGGTGGTCGCCGACCCGGCGGGAGTCGAGCCGCTGGCCGAGATCCTCGCCGAACTCGGCGCGGGGGAGCCGGTCGTCGAAGCCCGGATGCGCCGCGTTCACGTACTCGTCGTCGGCGGGACGAAGGTCGTGGTCGAGGTCCTCGATCGGCTCGAGGCCCGCGCCGTCAAGGTCGTCGAGGTGTCGTTGCACCGGCCGCGGCTGGACGACGTCTTCCTCATGCTCACCGAGCATGATGTCGCAGACACGCCGAATCCGGCCGGCCCCCACCGGAAGCGATGGTTCCGCCGATGACCGTGCTGACCAAAGGCCTGACCGACGCGTCCATGGTGGCCTGGCGCAACCTGCTCAACGTACGGCGTACCCAGGATTGGATCTTCGCCGCGGTCCTTCAGCCGATCATGTTCGTGGCCCTGTTCGGCTTCCTCTTCGGCGGGCTCCTCGGCGGGCCGGCCTACCGAGAGTTCCTGCTGGCCGGAATCCTCGCGCAGACGTTGGCCTTCAACTCCGCCTTCACCGTCGTGGGTCTGGCCTCCGACCTGAACAGCGGCATGATCGACCGGTTCCGTTCACTGCCCATCTCGCCGAGTGCGGTGCTGATCGGACGGACCAGTTCGGATCTGGCGGTCAGCGTGGTGGCGCTGGTGGTGATGACGCTCTGTGGCGCGGCGATCGGCTGGCGCGTCCGCGGCAGCCTGCTGGACGTCCTGTTCGCCTATCTGCTGCTGCTGCTCTTCGCGCTGGCGATGTCCTGGATCGGCGCGCTGGTCGGGCTGCTCTCACCCAACCCGGAAGTGGCGCAGAGTGCCGGGCTGATCTGGTTGAGCCCGCTCACCTTCGTGTCCAGTGCCTTCGTTCCGGAGCGCTCGATGCCGCCATTGTTGCGAATCCTCGCGGAATGGAACCCGGTTACGGCTGTCATCAATGCCTCGCGTGATCTCTTCGGGAATGCGAACCCGGTCGGCGTGGAGCGGATGACGGGTTGGCCGGCCGAGAATGCGGCGCTCTACTCGGTGCTGTGCTCGGGGGTCATCATCGCGGTCTTCGTGCCGCTGAGCCTCCGGGCCTTCCGCCGTGCGGCCGCGCGGTGAGGCGGCGGGGCAGTGAGTACGGGGAGGTGCCGGCGATCCCGGCGTCACGGCACGTGAGCCGAACGCAAGAAGCAGGCGTCACGGAGACGCCTGCTTCCTGCGCCTGCTCCCAGACGGGGGGCTGGGGCGGGGCGTTCAGTGCCGTTGTTGACCGGCGCTCTTCATACTGCGGTACGCCACGGTGATGACCAGGAACAGGAATCCGCCGAGCGTAAGGGTGAGCAGACCGTTCAGCAGGACTGGCAGGTCTGGGACCAGAAGTGACTTCACAAAGGAGCCTCCGGCGATGACGGCAACGTAGAGCCACCACGGCGCCCATTTGTTGTCGTCCCGCTTCTCCGAGTTCATGGAATGACTCCTCTCGGTATAGGCGTGCGGATTTTCAAGGTCCGGCAAGTGTTCCGCAGATTTCCGGGCAGGCCATCCGCAGGCGGAATGAGATCGTCTCATCAATTAGTAGGATGTGAGTTCCGTTAATGCGTGCTAACGTCGCTTTCGTGTATTCGGGGACTTACTGTGGCCGTGCCGGCCGGCGCTCCGTGGCCGTCCGGTCCCCGGTGACGAGCGGGGTCCCGGCGTGATGCGCCTGGGCACCCTGCGGGCGGAAGACCGTGACCTGCTGATCGTCGTAGGTTCGATCGCGACGGGCGCGCTGCTCTACATCGCCGACCTCTACCCGCTCTACGTGAGCGGCTCCACCGACCCCGCTCCGATGTGGATGCGGGTCGGTCTGTTCATCGCCATCTGCGCCACCGAGCTGCTGCGGCGCAAGGCTCCGGTGGTCGCGCTCGTCCTGGGCGCGGTGATCGTGACTGCCGACACCATCCACGGCCCGAGCATCCCGGTGCTGCTGGTCTTCGCCGATCTGCTCTACGCCGCCACGCTCTACGGCCCGGCCCGGCTGCACCGCGACATGGCGCCGATCGCGGCGGGCGGCCTGCTCGTCGTGGTCGTGGCCTCGTTCCTGATGCAGCAGGACTGGCGGCAGCCGCTGATGGGCTCGGTCACCGCCCTGCCGTTCATCGTCATACCGATCTGGTGGGCGACGAACGTGCGGCAGCATCGCAACATCGCCGAGGTGGAGCGTGCCAACGCACGCCAGCTCGCGAAGATCGCGCGGCTCGACCGTTCGGCGGCCATCGCGGCCGAACGCGCCCGGATGGCCCGCGACCTCCACGACATCATCGCCGGGCACCTCTCCTCGATCGCGATCCAGTCCGAGGCCGTGCTCTCCATGAACGGAGAGGATCCGGTGATCGTGCGCCGGGTGCTGGCGTCGGTGCGGCAGAACAGCGTCCAAGCGCTCGAAGAGATGGGCTCCATGATCCGTCTACTTCGGGCGGACGGGACGGGTGCCGACGAGACCGAGGCACCGACCGGGCTCTCCGACCTGCCGCGGATGGTGGAGTCGGTGCGGGCCAGCGGCATGCAGCTCGAGGTTGACTGTCAACTGGACGATGACGCACCGTTACCTGCGGCCGTCGACCTGACCGCGTACCGCGTCACCCAGGAGGCGCTGATCAACGTGTTGAAACACGCTCCGCAGGCAAAGGCCCGGGTCGACATCCGGCACGAGACCGACAAGCTGATCGTGGAAGTGACCAACGATCTCCCCGGGCGCCTGCCCGCCGCGGCCCCGGTTCCCGAGATCGGGCACAACGGGCTGCTGAACATGCGGGAACGGGCCACCGTCGTGGGTGGCACCTTCTCGGCCGGTCCCCGAGGGGGGTCCTGGCTGGTGCGCGCCGTCCTGCCGGCCACCGGGAGCGAGTCGTGACGATCAAGGTGGTGGTCGCCGACGACCACGGCTCGGTGCGGGCCGGCATCGCGCTGATCCTCGGCAACGCGCCGGGCATCGAGGTGGTGGGCGAGGCGGCCGACGGGGCGGAAGCGATCGCGCAGGCCCGGTCCTGCCGACCCGACGTGATGCTGATGGACATCCGGATGCCGGGGATGAACGGCATCACAGCCACCCGGACCGTGATCGCGGAAAGCCTGTGCGAGGTCCTCATCCTCACCACCTTCGATCTGGACGAGTACGTCTACGGCGCGCTGCGGGCCGGCGCGGCCGGGTTCCTGCTGAAGTCGGTCGAGGCCGGCCCCCTGATCGACGCGGTCCGGGTGGTGGCGGCCGGCGACGGCGTGCTGGCCCCGGAGATCACCCGCAAACTGATCTCCACCTTCGCGTCGAGTGGCGGGCCGCTGCCGCCGGCCAAGCCCGCCGTCAACCTCGACGAGCTCACCAACCGTGAGCGGGAGGTGCTGATCTGCCTGGGGCGGGGGCTGTCCAACGCGCAGATCGGCGCCCAGCTCTTCATCGGCGAGACCACGGTCAAGTCGCACGTGTCCAAAGTGCTCACCAAGCTGAATCTGCGGTCCCGGGTCCAGGCCGCGATCCTGGTCCAGGAAATGGACCTCACGGACCTGAACGACCAGCAGTCGTCACCGCACCAGGAGGTGGATTCGTGTCCCGATGGATACGCACCCGGACTCGCCAGGAACCGGCCGACCTCGATCTGATCTGCTTTCCGCACGCCGGCGGCTCGGCCAGCTTCTTCCGGCTCTGGCCTGACCTCCTGCCGACGCGCATCCGGCTGCACACCGTGCAGTACCCCGGCCGGGAGGAGCGGCTCACCGAGCCGTGCGTCACCAGCATGGCGGAGATGGCCGACGCCGTCGCCGCGGCGGTCCTACCGGTGGTCACCGGGCCGGTGATGCTGTTCGGGCACAGTATGGGCGCCGCCCTCGGCTACGAGACGACCGTCCGTCTCGAGCGGGCCGGCGTGGTGGGGGAGGGGCTCGTCGTCTCCGGGCAGCCGGCGCCGCACCGCCGGAAACCCAAGTCCCTGCACCTGGCAGCCGACGAAGAACTGCTCGCCGACATCGACCGGATCGGCGCCGCGGGCAGCAGCCTGCTGCGTGCCGACGCGGATCTGCGTGACCTGCTGCTGCCGATGATCCGTGCGGACTACCGGGTCATCGAGACCTACCAGTCGCCGGCCGGCCAGCGGCTGCGGACGCCGATCACGGTCTTCCGTAGTGACGGCGATGAGGACGTCACCGCCGAGGAAGCGGCGGCCTGGGCCGACCGGACGCTGCACTACCGGGGCGAGCGAGTGTTTCCGGGCGGCCATTTCTATCTGCAGGAGCGGTGCGCGGAGGTGGTCGGCGCGCTCGTCGACGAGGCGATGGCCGGTGAGCGCTGGGACGGGATCGGCCAGCCGGTTCCCTGACCTCTCCCGTCCCACGCCATCGATCAGCGGGAATTGCCGTTGCTTCTCTTCCGGGCCTTCCGGATAAGGCTGCTCATGAACAGCAGAGCCAGTCCTGCCACGCCCAGAGCAATGCTGGCGAACGGCTGCAGCTCAGGCACTTTGTTGACGATGAAGAAGCTTTCCTCGGTGTTCTGCCCGAATAGTCTCTGGGCCAGCGATCCGAAACCTTGCAGGAGGAGGAAGACGGCTACCACATCGAGCAGAATCATGATTCGGTTCCTCTCTGGACGGTTGTCCGGAGAGTACCTCAGGGCAATTGGCGAAGGCATCATTCCAAAGGCGGGGGTAATGGGAATTCTCGACGGGAAGAACATTCTGGTGACCGGCGTCATAGCGCCGAACTCCATCGCCTATCAGGTGGCCCGGACGGCTCAGGAACAGGGCGCGACAGTCGTTCTGTCGGCCTTCGGGCGGGTCGGTCTGGTGGAGCGTCTGGCCCGGCGGCTGCCGGCCCCGGCGCCGGTGGTCGAGCTCGACGTCACCAACGAGGAACACCTCGACACGCTGGCCGCCCGGCTCGGTGAACACGTCGGGGCCGTACACGGTGTCCTGCACTCCGTGGCACACGCGCCGGCCGGCGCACTGGGCGGCTCGTTCCTGCGGACCAGGTGGGCGGACGTGGCCGCGGCGGTGCACGTGTCGGCGTACTCGCTGCAGGCGGTGACCCGGGCGGTGCTGCCGCTGATGGGGCCGGGCGGCTCCATCGTCGGCCTGGACTTCGACGCGAGCCGGGCCTGGAGCCAGTACGACTGGATGGGCGTCGCGAAGGCCGGCCTCGAGTCGTGCTCCCGGTACCTGGCCTCCTACCTGGGCGGCCAGGGCATCCGGGTGAACCTGGTGGCGGCCGGGCCGCTGCGCACCATGGCGGCCGTGGGCATCGGCGCGGACGGAGTCGACGGCTTCACCCGGCAGGCGCAGGGCTGGCACGAGCAGGCGCCGCTGGGCTGGGACCCGACCGACTTCGAACCGGTGGCCAGGAGCTGCGTGACCCTGCTGTCCGACTGGCTGCCGGCTACCACGGGGGAGATCATCCACGTCGACGGCGGGGTGCACGCGATCGGTGACGTGCCCGGTGGGCGCGCCGCGGCGGATACCCAGCGCCCGGAGGAGGTCTGGGTCCGATGATCGTCGCCATCATCGTCGCGTGTGAGATCGGCTTCTGGGCCATCCTCGCCGCCGGCCTCTTCGCCCGGTACGTGCTGCGCCTCAAGCGGCTTGGTGGATTCCTGCTGTTCTGCGTACCGGTCACCGACCTGATCCTGATCACGGCGTCGGTCATCGACCTGCGCAATGGCTCTCCGATCGACGCCACGCACGGGCTGGCCGCGCTCTACCTGGGGTTCAGCGTCGCGTTCGGGCCGGATCTGGTCCGCCGGGCGGACGGCTGGTTCGTCCATCGGTTCGCCGGTGGCCCGCGGCCCGTCAAGCCGCCGAAGTACGGCGCGGCCCGGGTACGGTACGAATGGCGCGCGTGGCTCCGTTGCTTCCTGGCCTGGATCATCACCTGCGCGGTGACCGCGCTGCTCGCGGTGGTGTCCGGCCATGGTTTGGACGACCTGGTGACGGGTCTGCGGGCGCTGACCTCCGGGGGGCAGCCACCGAACCTGGCGATCTACGGCTACACGGTCCAGGCCACTGTCGTCACCCTGGTCTGGTTCATCGGCTGGCCGCTGCGGATGACCTTCTCCCCGCCGCGGCCGCCGTCGACGTCCGACGCGCCGGAACTCGTACCCGATCGGCGTCGACGGTGACGTCGGCGCCGGCCGGGGCGGTCAGCCGATCAATCCGCCGTTCACCTGGATCACCTGCCCGGTGATGTAGGAAGCCCGGTCGGAGGCGAGGAAAGCCACCAGCTCGGCGACGTCCTCGGGTCGGCCGAAGCGACCGAGCGGCACCGCGGCCAGCGCGTCCCGACGGATGCTGTCGTCGAGGCCGGCAGTCATGTCGGTCTCCACGAAGCCCGGCGCCACCGCGTTGACCCGGATCTTATGGCGTCCGAGCTCCTTGGCGAGGGCCAGGCTCATCCCGTTGATCCCGGCCTTGGCGGCGCTGTAGTTCGCCTGGGCGGCCGCCCCGTACACGCCGGCGGTCGACGAGATGTTGACGATCGAGCCGGCCTTGCGGCGGATGAGGTCGCGCACCACGGCGCGGCACACGTTGTACGCGCCGTTCAGGTTCGTGTCCAGCACCGCGTCCCACTGCTCGTCGGCCATCAGGGCGAGGTACGTGTCCCGGATGATCCCGGCCGAGTTCACGATCACGGTGGGCGGCCCCAGCGTGGTGCGTACGTTCGCCACGAAGTCACCCACCGCCGCCCGGTCGGTCACGTCGCACGGCCGGTGCAGGACGCGTACGCCCCGTTCCCGCACCTCGGCGGCCGTCTTCTCGGCGGCGGCGCCGGCCGACTGGTAACAGAAGCCCACGTCGTAGCCGTCCTCGGCGAGCCGCACGGCGATCGCCCGGCCGATCCCGCGCGCCCCGCCGGTGATCAGAGCGATGCGGCTCTCCACTCTTTCCTCCCCGATTCGGTGTTCATGAGTGAGGAACGGTAACTGCCCCGGACCAACGAGGGAAGAGGGGATGGTGTCGAAGAATCTCGCGAACCTGCCCCAGCCCGCATCGATCGGTGACGAACAAGTCGTGTCGGCCATCCAATAATTCCGAATTGGGCGTCACCCAAAGTGATCACAGTTGCGGCAGGTCATCAGAAATGCTGGCGAAGTTTCCGTCCTGGGGGCAGACATGGCAATGTTCGAGGTGGAGGCGGAAAGGCCCGTAAGGGCCCTCGTGGCCTTGGAGAACGAGGTGCTGCGGGCCGGCATCGCAGCGCACGCTGCGGGCGGAGAGCCGGAACATGTGGTCGCAGGCAGCGTCAACGACGGCCGGATGTGCGTCCACCGCGACAACCCGGCCGCAGGTCATCATTCGGGCCATTCCGCCGCAGCCGATGTCGACCGCGAGCCGGTCACCGGGGGCGACCAGCTCGCGGGCGGTCATCAGGTACCAGGCCCGGTCCCGCCGTGCGGCGTCAGCCAGTTGTGGCGCCAGCTTGGCCCAGTCGACCTGGCGGTCGGTGCTCATCTGCCCTGTGGTCCGCGGCGGGCGTACTTGTTGCGGAACTTCTCGACACGGCCTTCGGTGTCGAGCAGGCGCTGCTTGCCGGTCCAGAAGGGGTGACTGGCGGCGGAGATCTCCACGTCGATGACGGGGTAGGTGTTGCCGTCGGTCCATTCGACGGTCTGGTCGCTGGTGGCGGTGGAGCGGGTGAGGAAGGCGTAGTCGGCGCTCTTGTCGCGGTAGACGACGGGCCGGTATTCGGGGTGGATGCCGGGCTTCATGCGGGTCGCGCTCCTTCGGTGTCGGCCAGCTCCTCCGCCCCGAGGGGGAAGCAGCCGGCGAACGGGTCGGGGTAGGTGCGCCAGGTTTCTTCGCCGTCGGCGAGTTCGGCGTCGGTGAGCAGGCAGTTGGCGAGGGTGCGGTGCAGGTCGACGGGGTCGGTGTCGAGGCCGATGAAGACCAGGTGCTGGTGGCGGTCGCCGTAGTAGGGGTCCCAGTCGAGGGCGGCGGCGAGGCGGCGCTGGTCCTCGACGTATTCCCAGCGGTCTTCGGGCAGGCTCACCAGCCAGTGTCCGAGGGATCCCATCGCCAGGCCGCCGCCGGCGAACTCCCAGGCCACCACGGTGTCGGGCTGACTGGCCAGCCAGAGGTGACCCCGAGAGCGGATCATCTCGGCGTTCACGTCTTCCAGGACGTCGTGCAGGCGCTGGGGGTGGAACGGGCGGCGGGCGCGGAAGACGGCGGAGACGACTCCGCAGTCGGGCTCGGGCTCGTGTGCGCCGAGGGTGTAGCCCTGCAGACCGCGGGCGAGCATGCCGGGAGTTTCCGGCCGGTGTCGGTGGGTGTGGCGCAGTTGGCGGGTCAGCGCGCTGGCGTCGACGAGGTCGCCGTCGACGCGCAGGTGGGTCGCCCAGGGCGCCATCCGGTGCAGGAGGACGGCCATCCGGCCGGTGTCGAACTCCCCGTCGCAGGACTGTCCCCAGAGGACGAGGGTGTCCGCGTACTCGATCTGCCGGACGATGACATCGGCGAGCGCGCGGTGGTCGTCGTCGGCGGCCTGGATGCCGAGCGCGATGAGGTCGTCGGTACTGGCCAAGCCGTCGAGCAGGTGCTCGGCGTCGAGGACGGTGACGTAGGAGTCGACCCGGATCAGGTCGGTGATCGGTGCGCCGTCGACGAGGCAGTGAGCGCAGGCGGCGGCGACGGCTTCCGGTTCGACCACCTCGGGCAGCATCAGCACCAGGTCCTGGCCGGGGTGCGTGCGGGTGAGCCGGACGAGGGTGGGCAGCACGTCTTCGCGCAGGGTGCAGGAGGCGCAGCCGTGTCGCAGCGTGACCTGCTCGTCTTCGACGAGGCCGGCGCCGGTGCGGACCACCCGCCGGACGACGCCGTCGCGGATGCCGGTGAGGTCGTGCCGCACCAGCAGCAGCGAGGTGTCGGCGGCGAGCAGCGCCCGGGCGACGGCGAAGGTCGCCGCTGGCCAGAACCCGGACAGCACGGTCAGTGACGGGCGGGTGTCGGAGTCCGCTGTCCTGGCACGGGTCGGGGCCTGTGGTGACGACGACATGAGCTTCCTCTCGACACAATTGAAAACGATTGTCATTATAAGCGCATGCGGGTCGTCGAAGTGAACAGGGGTGTGCCGGTGGGTGCGGCAGGGGCGGAGCGGGGCGGTGACGTCCTTACCGTCACGATCCACTTCACGCTCGACCCGGGCGGCAGTGCTGAGGGCGTCGATCGGCTCGCTGCTCTGCTGGCTTTCCTGGGTGGCGATTCGGGACCGGTGTCGCCGCCGGTGCGAGGGTCGGGCCTTCATCTGCGCATCGATCCGCGAGCGCGGGCGGTCTACCGCGACCGCACCGCGATCGTGTTGACCCGTCGGGAGTACGACCTGCTGCTCTGTCTGGCTCAACATCCACGTCAGGTATTCACCCGACAGCAACTGCTCGACCAGGCGTGGGGGCAGCCGTACACGGGGCCGCGAAGCGTGGACGTCCACATCCGGCGGCTGCGCGCCAAGATCGGCACCGACGTGCCGGTGGTGACGACGCTGCGCGGTGTCGGCTACCGCCTGGGCACTGACTGTGCCGTCGAAGTCGTCGAGGACCCGGCGCGGATGTGGCCGAACGACTGATGTAAGACTGAAAACCGTTTTCGTTACCATCATCGTGTTGTGTGAGGAGTCATCACTGTGTCCAGACGTTGCGACGTCACCGGTGCGAAGCCGAGTTTCGGCAACGCCGTGTCCCACTCCCACCGGCGCACCCGCCGCCGGTGGAATCCGAACCTGCAGAACCACCGTTACTGGCTGCCGTCGGAGCGGCGGTGGGTCAGCCTCACCCTGACGGCGAAGGCGTTGAAGGCCGTGGACCGTAAGGGCATCGAGAAGGTCGTCGCCGAGCTGCGTAGCCGGGGAGTGAAGCTCTGATGGCCCGCCAGACCGATGTCCGTCCGATCGTGCGGCTGCGCAGCACCGCCGGCACCGGCTACACGTACGTGACCCGCAAGAACCGCCGCAACGACCCCGACCGGCTGACCCTGCGCAAGTACGACCCGATCGTGCGCCGGCACGTCGAGTTCCGCGAGGCACGCTGATGGCCAAGAAGAGCCTGGTCAACCGGCAGGCCCGCCGGGAGGAACTGGTCGCCCGGCACGCCGAGGCGCGGACCGGGATGAAGCGGCTGATCGCCCACCCGGACACCGACCCGGAGGTACGCGCCGACGCCGTCCGCCGACTCGGCCGGCTGCCGCGTGACTCCAGCCCGGTGCGACTGCGCGTACGCGACCAGATCGATGGCCGCCCACGTGGGGTGTTGAGCCGGTTCGGACTGTCCCGGGTCCGGTTCCGCGAGTTGGCCCTGCGCGGCGAGCTGCCCGGGGTTCGCAAAGCGTCCTGGTGATCTCACGGGCGCCCGCATCGCCCGAAGCAACCGCAGCACCGGCCAACCCGTCCCCCGATCACTGATCGCCTACGACCATTGAGCAGGGGTCAGGACTTACTAGGCGAAGTCTGGGGTCACTGAACCTGTGGACATGATCTGCTTCACGGCGGTGACTAGAAGCGCTAATCCTGGTCTCAGCTTGATCTTGGACAATAGGCAGCCAGGCATCGACTAAAAGGGGGGCGGGTCGGCGTGCGGATCATGATCGCGGATGATGACGCGGCCATCCGTGAGTCGCTGGAGCGGGTGCTCCAGGTCGAGGGTTACGAGACCACCAGCGTCACCAACGGTCTCGCCGTGCTCGACGGGGTTGGCGGGGCCGGCGGTGACTCGCTGGACCTGCTGATCCTCGATGTGATGATGCCCCGCCTCGGCGGGTTGGAGACCTGCCGGCGGTTGCGGGCCGCGGGTCAGGATCTGCCGGTGCTGATGCTGACCGCCCGTGACCAGGTTTCCGACCGGGTCGCGGGGCTGGACGCGGGTGCCGATGACTACCTGCCCAAGCCGTTCGCCACCGAGGAGTTGCTGGCCCGGGTGCGGGCTCTGCTGCGGCGGCGCACGCCGGGCGACGGGGAGTCGCAGATCCTGTCGTTCGCCGATGTGCGGGTCGATCCCGACAGGTTCGAGGCGTGGCGAGGCGAGCGGCCGCTGCGGCTGACCCGGACCGAGTTCTCCCTCCTGGAGGTCCTTGTGCGCAACGCGACCCGGGTGTTGACCCGCGACGCGCTCTTCGAGGCGATCTGGGGCTTCGACATGAGCGCCACCGCCAACAACCTTCAGGTGTACGTGAGCTACCTGCGCCGCAAGCTGGAGGCCGAGGGTGAGCCGCGATTGATCTACACGCTGCGCGGCCTGGGATACACGTTGCGGGAGACTCCTCCGTGAGCAGGCCCGCCGGCCGGGAACCGCGCCGGCTGACCCGATGGTGGCGCCGGCGGTCCCTGCGAACCAGGCTGACGGTGATCGCGGCGACGGCCATCGCGGTCAGTGTGTTCGTGTCCTTCCAGGTGGCCAGCGAGCTGCTGGACTGGCAGCTGCGGGAGAGCGTCGAGAATCAGCTGCGCGCCGACGCCCGCGTCCTGGCGACGGACACGGGACGCGGCGGTCTGGCGCAGGTTCCGCTACCGCCGTATTCCGGATCCGGTCGGCTGGTGCGGGTCATCCTGCCGGACGGCTCGACCCGGACACCGGCCGGCCAACCCGCGCTGCCCCCGGTCAGCGAGCACGCCGGGCGCGTGGCGCAGGGCGCGTCGGCCGACCTGATGGAGTCGAACGACAGCGACGAGGACGGTTACCTCATCTACACGTTGCGGGCGGGCGAAGGCGCGGTCCAGGTGGCCCGCGTCGTCGACGACAGCCCGGTCAACCAGTTCGGGTTTGGCATGTTGGTGATCGGGCTGCTCTGCGTGGCCGGCGGCGCCCTTGTCGGGCGGACCGTGGCGCGGACCGGGCTGGCACCGATCGACCGGCTGACCGCCGCCGCGGTACGTGTCGCGCACACCCGGGATCTCGACGCCGACATCCCGGACGAGGGCGGTGGGGAGATCCGGCGGCTGATCCAGTCGATCAACGACATGCTCGCCGCGCTCCGGGACTCCCGGCGGGCCCAGCGGCTGCTCGCCGAGGATGCCGCCCACGAGCTCAAGACCCCGCTCACCAGCCTGCGCCTCAACATCGAGCTGCTGATCCGGCTCGACCGGCGCGGCACCCTCGACACCGCCCTCTCGGCGGAGAGCCGGACCCGGCTGCTCAACGATCTCGGCGCCCAGGTGGCCGAGTTGAGCACCCTTGCCGCCGAGCTGACCGACCTGGCACGCGGTGACGTCAGCGACGAAAACACCGAGCTGCTCGACCTTGCCGACGTGGTGATGGCCGCCGCGGCCCAGGCGCGTTCCCGCGTGCCGGACATCGAGATCGCCCTCGACCTCACCTCCGTGTGGGTGAGCGGGCGTCCCGCCGCGCTCCACCGGGCGGTGCTCAACCTCATCGACAACGCCGGGAAGTGGTCCCCCGCGGACCAGCCGGTCCAGGTCCGGCTCGGCGCCGAGGGCGCGTCGGCGAGGCTCGAGGTCGACGACGCCGGTCCGGGCATCGACGCCGCCGACGCCCCTCGGGTTTTCGACCGTTTCTACCGTGCCGAGAGTGCCCGGGCGTTGCCCGGATCCGGGCTTGGGCTGTCGATCGTGCAGCGGGTCGTCAACGCCCACGGCGGCCGGGCCACCGTCGCCCGCTCCGCACGCGGTGGCGCGCTGCTCCGGGTCGACCTTCCGACCGCGGCCCCGCCCGCCCGGATAGCGCCCCGCACCGCCGGGTAGGACGGCGCGGTGCGCTGAGCGCCGAAGGCGACCAGGAACCCGCCGCCCGGCGGCGGCGCGACACGTGGCGGACGAGTTCGCCGAGCGCGGTGATGGACAGGGCGAGACCGAGGCCGACCGCCAGGCCCAGCGTCGAGTTGGATTCGAAGGCGACGCCGCCGAGGTAGCCGATCAGGCCGGAATAGCCGGCCCAGGTGACGGCGGCGATGGCGGTGAAGAAAGTGAAGCGGGTAAGCGGGTAGCCGGTGGCACCGCTGGCGGTCACGATCGCGGTGCGGCCGCCGGGGACGAACCGGCCTGCGACGATCAGGGCACCGCCCCGGCGGTGCAGGTGCGGGGCGATCCTGTCGGCGGCGCGGATCAGGCGGCCGCCCGGACGGCGCTCGCGCAGCAGGCGCCCGATGAGGTAGCCGATGTGATCACCGACGAAGGCGCCCAGCGCGGCGAGCACGATGATCAGCGGAAGCGACGGGATGCCCGACACGGCGAAGACCGCCGCCGCGATGACGACCGACTCCGACGGCAGGAACGGTAGGAACGCGTCGAGGGTCGCCAGCGCGAGGATCGCCAGATAGATGACCGGAGAGGTCATCGCGTTCTCGATCATGGCCATCAGGTCCATCAGGACCGCTCCTCCCCTTCGAGCACCCAGGCGCAGAGCCCGACTACGACGAGCACGAGCGCCAGCAGAACCCGCTCGGCCAGGCCCGCGAACGGGAGGAGGCCCTGGCCGAGCAGCATCGCCGGCCCGTTCACCGCCGCGAACGCGACGCACGCGGCGAACGCGGACCAGCCGGCCGCGCGCAGCCAGCGGACCCGGGCCGGGTCGGCCCCGCGCCCGGCACGCTTGGCGATGAGCAGGGCGAAGAGCGGTGGCAGCGCCGCCATCAGCGCCGCGCCGAGGCGATGCAGCCCGGCGGCGACGCCCGGTTCGGTTCCCGGCAGGTTCGTGGGGAACACCACCACCGCGAGCAGGGACACGCACCACACCGACAGCAGCACGGTGAGGGGCCAGGCCGGTGACAGCACGCGCCGGGCGCCGGCCAGGAGCCACGCGCCGGCTGCCGCGAGCCCGCACGCCGCCAGGGCCAGCAGGACGGCGCCCGGCACGGTCCGGATCGATTGACTGACCATCTGGTCCACCGGGTCGACGTCGCCGACCAGCAGCAGACCCGCTCCGGCCGTCGCGCCCAAGCCCAGGCTCAGCTGGACGTTGCGGTACCAGCGGGAGGTGCGCGCCCGGACGACCGTCGCTGTCATGCGGCGACCCCGGCCGGCGCGGGGGCGGGCGCCTCACGAGCCGGCCGGATCCGGTAGAGCTGCTCGAACGCGGACACCGTGTGGGCCTGGTCATGCTGCTCGGCCACGGCACGAGCCCGGTGCCCCAGCTCCTCCGCGTGCTTCGGGTCGCTGAGCACGGTGAGCAGTCGCTCGGCGAGCGCGACAACGTCGCCGGGCGGGAACAGGTAGCCGGTCTCCTCGTCCCGTACGAGGTGGGGCAGGGCCGCGGCGTCGGCACCGATCACGGGCCTTCCGCTGGCCATCGCCTCGAGCGTGACCAGGCTCTGCAGCTCGGCGGTGCCCGCGTTGACGAAGACCGTCGACGCCGCGTACGCGGAGGGAAGATCCTCGTCAGGGATGAAGCCGGTGAACGTGACATGCTCGGCGACGCCCAGTTCCCCGGCGAGCGACCGCAGCGTCCGGTCCTCGGACCCGGTGCCGACCAGCAGCAACTGGACATCGAGCGACCGCCGCACCAGCGCGAACGCCCGAATCACGACGTCGAGGTGCTTCTCGGCGTCGAGCCGGCCCACGTACGTGATGGTGGGCTTGCGCGCGAGGCCGTAGGCCCACCGGAACTCGACCGCGGGCACCTGCTCGCGGAAGCGGGCGAGGTCGATGCCGCACGAGATGGGCAGAACCGGCCCGGACACACCGGAGACGACGGCGAGCGCGGCGGCGTACGGGGTCGGGGCCGTGACGATGTCTGCCTTGGCGAACACCCGGGCGGCGTCGCGCCATGCCCACGCGTGCGCCCTCGCCCGGCCACCGTCGCCGATGGGCAGGTAGTGGATCAGGTTCTCGGGCATGAAGTGGTTGGTGGCGATGATGAACAGGCCGCGCTCGTGCGCCGCGTCGACCAGCGCCCGGCACAGCGGGAAGTGGCTCTGCACGTGCACCACGTCGGGCTGAACCTCGTCGAGGATCCGGCGCGCTGCCGCGCGCAGTCCCAGTGGTGGGCAGAAACGGAAAGGTGAGCGGCCCGGCACCGGCATGGACCGCACGCGGTGCTCGACGACGCCGTCGCTGGACATGCCGGCCTGGCTGCGGGTGTCCGTCGACGGCGCGATCACGTGCACCTCGTGCCGGGCGGTCAGTGCCACGGCCAGGCGCTGGGCGAAGTAGGACGCCCCGTTGACGTGCGGGGCGTAGGTGTCGGCACCGATGAGGATGCGCATGGCACAACTACCTTTCGTAGGCGGTGTCGCTTTTCCTAGGTGGTGTCGCTTCATGACGAGGTGGAAGAGAGCGACCGGCACAGCGACGGTCGCGGTGAGCAGGAAGATGCCGCCGGGCAGTGCGAGCAGACCGGACAGTTGCCTGCCGAGGAGAGCGCCGAGACCGATCAGCACCAGGCCGCGTACGGCGGCGGTGGCACCCACCCAGGCGGCGAATCTCCGGTACGGGAGCCCGGCGAGCCCCGCCGACACGAACGCCGGGAGGGCGAAGACGTCGACGAGCTTGGCGGTGATCACCAGCCGAGGCAGTGACATCGTGGCCAGCCGGTCGAGCAGCGACGTCGCCTTGAGCCGGCTCAGCAGGTAGGCCACCCAGGGCCGCCGGGCCGACCGCCCGGCGAGGTAGAGCAGGCTGTCGCCCACCACCTCGGCCAGCGCGACGATCACCCAGATCGGCCAGAACGCCGCAGCGCCGGCGCCGACCAGGGTGCCGGCGGTGATCGTCGCGGCCGGCCCCTCGATGAGCACGAAGAGACCGAGCACCAGGTAGGGGTGCTCGAGGACGGCCTGTGTCAGATCCATGCCGAGACGCTTCGGCCGCAGGTTCCGCACCGCTCGTTCCTCCGCGGGGCCGACCGGGGTAGCTCCGTGGTAGGGGATCCGATCACCGACCACGGCACCCACCGGCCTGCCAACCGACCGGCCGGCGCGTCTCCGGGCGGCGCTGCGTCGACTGCCATCACTAGCCCCCTACATGCGGGTTACGTCGCTTGTCTGAGGCCCAGTGATACGGAGCGAATCTGAGGCGACCGTTAATGCGGCGCTCAGGCTCCGTCAGGTCGGAGAACATCTCCGACAGCGCCCTCGCCTGCGGGGCGGGTCGCCCGAGGGCGAGCTGGGCACGGGTGCTCTGCAGCAGACACGCCTCGTGCCCGTTCGGTCGATCCCGCCGGTCCTGATGTCTCAGGTGACGAAGCGCAGCGTCACGTACGGACCTCGGCCGGCGCCGGCCGCGCGTTCGGCCGTAGCACCCACCACAGCAGGCCGACCCAGAGCGCGGTCAGGATCGCGGCGCCGAGCAGGTCGGTCGGGTGGTGCATGCCGCGGTACATCCGGGACAGCGCGACACCGGCCGGCATGACCACCGCGAGCGCCACGGCGAACCAGCGCCACCGGCCGCTCAACCGGTCCATGACCAAAACGGCGATCGCCACCCAGATGCACATCGTCGCGGCGATGTGCCCCGACGGGAACGACGACGTGGACATCGGGCTGTCGAGCTGCGGCACCGGCGGGCGGTCCCGCTGGACGCTGGCCGCGGTGCACAGGAACAGGGTGAGCTGGCCGACCATGGTGAGCACCACGAACACCACCGGTCGCCACTGCCGCCACACGGCCGACGCGATCGAGCAGAACACCAGCGAGACGGCCAGGATGGCAGGGGTGTCGCCGGCCGTGCTCCACACCCGGCTCACGTCGTCCAGGGTGGGCGTGCGCAACGTCTGCAGCCACCGGACCACGCCGTCGTCGAAACGTCCCAGCCAGGTGCCCTCGGTGTGGTTCGTCAACAGGTAGCCGACGACGTACAGGATGCCGAACGTGAACCCCCAGCCGGTCAGGATCTCGGTGGCCTTGACCCACCGGTGCGGGATCGGACGGCCGCTGTCCGGCGCCGGTCTGATCGCCTCGGCGGCCTCCGGCTCCAGCCCGTCGTCGCGCGGCGCCACCGGGTGCGTCGCCGCGCGTCGCCACAGCCCGAACGCGTACGCCGTGACGCCCAGCCACAGCGCGCCGAGCAGCCAGCCGGCCAGCACGTCGGTCAGGTAGTGCACGCCGAGCGCGATCCGGGTCACCCCGATCGCGACCACGAGCAGCGCGACGGCCGCCGTGAACAGCTTCCGGTAGCGCACCGCGGGCAGGAACACGAGCAGCAGCGCGCCATAGACCACCATCGACCCGAGCGCGTGCCCGCTCGGGAAGCTGTTGCCGGGCGCGATCGCCACCGGTGCCTCGACCACCGGGCGCATCCGGCCGACCAGCGACTTCACCGACGGGTCGAGCAGCAGCGCGCCGGTGGTGGTGGCCAGCAGGTAGCCGGCGAGGCGGACCCGCCGGCGCACCAGCAGCAGCAGCGCGGCGACGCCGACCAGCCAGAGCATGACCGGCCGCCCGCCCAGCCGGGTTGTCTCGTGGAGCGCGTTCACCAGGTACGGCCGGGGCGACACGACCTCGTTGAGCTCCCGAACGACATCGCCGTCGACGTCGGTCACCGGCTCCAGGCGCAACCGGACGAGGAGCACCAGCAGCCCGAACCCGAGCCCGATCGCGACGACCAGCAGCGGCACCCACCGGCCGACCAGCCGACCGGGCGGCGCTTCCCCGGACGGTGCCGCGTCGACTGCCATCAATGGCCTCCCGGTACGAGCTACATCGCTTATCCGATGCCGGCTTGGTACCGAGCGAATCTGAGACGACGATTAAGGGACGTGCGGGCGGCGCGGGTGAAATGGCACCGTGGTACCGCCGCTCGGCCGAGAAGGACGACCGTGGTACGACGAGACGGGCCGAAATCGGGCCTAGCGTTCGGGCTATGACGAAGCTTGACAGTCCACTGCGGAGGCCCGGGGCGGCCACCATGGCGCTGGCGACGGCATTTCCCTCCGCCACCGGCATGACCTGGCGGCTCTGTGTCGCCTGGGCATTGTCTGTCGGGTAGCACCTCGACGCCACCCACGCTGGTGCGTGTGCTGGGCGCCTGGTTCGACCACCCGGCCTGAGCGCCGCATTAACGGTCGCCTCAGGTTCGCTCGGTATCAGTAGACCTCAGACAAGCGACGTAACCCGCACGTAGGGGGCTGGTGATGGCAGTCAACGCAGCACCCACCGGTCGGTTGGCAGACCGGTGGGTGCGTGGTGTGCGCACATCGAATCCGGTCGGGGCGACGACGACAAAGCGGTGAGGCACACCGGTTCATGGAGCACCGCGTGAATCCTGACCAGCCATCTTTCGGAATCCCTTACAGAACGTTCAACCACTTATCGGAGGTCTCGTGTCCTCACGTCAAGATTCCATGGTCGTCGACCGGCAGTTCGGGAGCGCGCTGTCAGCCGACGCTGACGACGCTGCGGCCATGCTCGTCGGTGCAGTGAAGCGATACGGTGTCGGCCAGTCAGCCGTCGTGGCGCTCGACGACGTCACCATCGCGTTCCCGGCGGGAAAGTTCACGGCTGTGATGGGCCCGTCGGGTTCGGGAAAGTCGACGATGATGCACTGCGCCGCCGGGCTGGATCAATTGACGTCGGGCCGCGCATTCGTCGGCAACACCGATCTGTCGGGTCTCAATGACCGCGAGTTGACCAGGCTGCGTCGAGAACGGATCGGGTTCGTGTTCCAGGCGTTCAATCTCGTGGCGACGCTCACGGCCGAGGAGAACATCTGCCTGCCGTTGACGTTGTCGGGGCGCCGGCCGAGCGCCGCAGTGCTCGACCAGGTCGTGGCGCTGCTGCGCCTCGGTGACCGCATGCATCATCGGCCGACGGAGCTGTCGGGTGGCCAACAACAGCGAGTCGCCGTCGCCCGGGCGCTGGTCGCCCAGCCGCAGGTGGTTTTCGCCGACGAGCCCACCGGCAATCTCGACACCCGGTCCGGACAGGAGATCCTCGGATTCCTGCGATCAGCGGTCGATCTGCAGCACCAGTCGATCGTGATGGTCACGCACGATCCCAACGCCGCCGCCTGGGCGGACCACGTCGTGTTCGTCGTCGACGGCCGAGTGCACGACGTGATGGATCACCCGTCGGCCGATTCGGTGATCGACGTGATGAAGGGCCTGGGGCGATGAGCCAGATGATGCGGAGTGCGGCTCGAAGCGTGCTCGCGAGTCGGGGTCGGTTCGCGCTGACGGGCGCGGCGATCACGCTGTCGGTGGCGTTCCTCGTCGCGACGCTGGTGCTGTCCGACTCGATGCGTGGCCGAGCGGCCGGTGACATCGCCGAAGCGTTGGCCGGGACGGACGCCGTGGTGCAGGGCGTCGTGCTCGGCGAGCCCGGGGGAGGGCCGGGAGATCCGGAAAGGTCGGTTCGGCGGTCACTGGATCCCGACATCACCGAGCGCGTGGCCACGGTCGATGGCGTCGACGGGGCCGCCTCGCAATGGGTCGGCTTCGCGAAGCTGGTCGTCGATGGATCATCAGTCGGAACCGGCACGGCGAGCGACGTCGGTCGCAACTGGGTCGCCGACCCGGTGCTCAATCCGTTCCGGCTCGCGAGCGGGCGACCACCAACCGAGGTCGGCGAGATCGTGATCGACCGATCGCTCGCCGATGACGCAGGCCTGGCTCCGGGTGACGTCGTACAGGTGCTGACCACGACGGGCTTGTACGACGCGACCATCACCGGTGTCGCGACGTTCGCGTCGGCGGACGCGGCACCGCTGCAGCGAACGGTGCTGTTGCCCGACGGAGCGGTGTCCGCCTGGCTCGACACCCCGGCGCCGACGGAGGTGCTCGTCGACATCGCGGAGGGCGCTGACCGCGCCGAGGTGCTCGGTCGATTGTCGGGGCTGACTGACGCCGAGGTCGTCGACGGGCCCGACCACATCCGGAGGATGCAGGACGCCGCGACGTCACCGCTGCAGTTCCTGACCGTGTTCCTCCTGGCCTTCGCCGTGGTCGCGGTGTTGATCGGTGTGACGATCATCTTCAACACGTTCGCGCTCACCGTCGCCCGCCGCCGGCGGGAGTCGGGTCTGTTGCGTGCGATCGGTGCGGAAAGACGCCAGGTGCTCGGCGGAGTGGTGATCGAGGCGGCGCTCGTCGGGACCGTCGCCACGCTCGTCGGCCTCGGGTGTGGGGTCGCGGGAGTGGGCGCGCTGCGCTGGCTCGTCGGACTCGCCGGGATCACGTTGCTCACCGGACCGTCGATCGTGAGCGCGACCTCGATCGCGGTCGCCGCGACCGTCGGCATCGGCGCAACGATCCTCTCGGCGTGGATCCCGGCTCGCCGGGCGGCGGCGACACCGCCGATCGAGGCGCTACGCGAGAGCGCGGCGGAACCCCGGGTCGTGAGCCCGGCGCGAACCGTGACCGGGCTCGTGCTCGCCGCGGCGGCGATCGCTGGAGCAGGTGTGGCTGTGGTGGTCTCGAGCGCGACGTGGGTCGTGCTCGTCGTTGCCATCGTGCCGGCGCTCGTGTTGTGCGGCCCGGCGCTCGTGACCGCCGCAGCGCGTGGGAGCGCACAGTTGGCTCGCCGCGCCGCCGGTGTGGGTGGCGCGATCGCGACGCGCAACCTGGCTGCGAGCCCCCGTCGATCGGCGTCGACGGCGCTCGCGCTCATGCTCGGCACCGCGATGGTGACGATGTTCGCGATCTTCGCGAGCTCGCTGACGAGCGCGGTCGGGACGGACGTTCGTGAAGGACTACAGGCGGACCTGGTGGTCACGTCGGCGACCGCCGATCTACCGACGATCGACCCCACCCTGGCCGGCCGGATCGCAGCCCTGCCCGACGTCGACGCGGTCGCCGCGCTGTCGGTCGCCGAAGGGATCGTGGCAGGCAAAGCCGAGGCGATCGGCGGCATCGACCCGACGGCGCTGCCCACCACGTTCGACCTCGACCCGATCGCCGGCGACCTCGCCGACCTGGGCGAGGGGGGCGTGGCCGTGGTCGGCGACGACCCGACGCTGCTCGGCGGCACCCTCGCGATCGAGTTCGAACGCTCGACACTCGAAGCGCCGATCGTCGCCGTGGTCGGGCGGAGCACCGGAGGTTTCGAAGCCCCGCTGTACTTCCTCGACCGTGCGATACTCGATGCCGTGGTCGGTCGTCTGCTCGACGCTCTGTTGTTCGTCGACCTCGCCGACGGAGCGGCCGCGGACGCCGAGGGAGACGTGCGGGCGCTGGTCCGAGCCACGCCCGGGTCGTTCTTCGAGACTCGGGCGGAACACGTCGCCAACAGCGGGAGCGAGATCGCGGCGTTCCGGAACTTCATCGACGGGATGCTTGTCCTCGCGAGTTTCATCGCGCTCCTCGGAGTCGCCAACACCACGGCGCTCGCGATCAAGGAACGCTCTGGAGAGCTCGGCCTGCTGCGAGCGGTCGGCACGACTCGCCGAGAGCTGCGTCGAATCGTGCGGCTCGAGGTGGCACTGCTGTCGTTCGTGGCAGCATCGATCGGTATCGCCGTCGCAGTCGGGTTCGGCTGGGCGCTGATCACCGTCACCGGTGGCGCGGAGATCCCATCCGTCGTCGTACCGTGGTCTCGCCTCGCGGTGACGCTCGTCGTGGCGGTCGCAGCCGGCGTCGTCGCCGCAGCGTGGCCCGCGTTCCGGGTCTCCCGGGTGCCCGTGCTCGAGCTGGCGGCCCGGGACCGCTGAGGCGCAGGTCCTGCGCCTGGACCTGGCGGTCGTCACATGCCCCCGGTCGACGGCTTCGCGTTCACAGGATGCCGATTTGGACAGGGGCTCGGTGTGCTAGGCCAGCAGCGTCTCCCGCATCCGCGCGCCCAGGTTGATGCCGCCGACCACGTGAGGGCCGGTTGGATCGTGGACGGCGAGGGTGTTGTTGCGGCGCATCACCTCGCGGACCGGAGGCGGCAGCCGGGGCGGGTCGTCGATGGCCGCGAGCACCTGCCCGGCGGTCGAGATCAGTCGGTCGGCCAGAGCCGCGGCGTCGGTGTCCACCCGGACCTGGCCGTACTCGCAGCCGATGACGGTGAGGTCGAGCACCTCGAACACTCGGGTCAGGAGCGGGGCCGGGTCGGTCACCCGGCCGAGCCGGGGCGCGTGGCTGCCGACCACTGCGACGGCGGCGGTCACCTGCGCGTACGGGTGGAGGCCGCTCGGCAGCGCGATCAGTGGCCACCGCAGCGCCGCACCGGCCTCCTTCCACAGCGGCCGGTAGTTGCGGCGGTGCACGAGGAGTCGCCGACCCGTGCGTCGATGCACGTCGTGGGCCTGGGCCTGCAGGTCCGTGTGCGCCTCGTCGGCGGCCTCGCACACCATCCGGGCGGCCACCATCAGGCCATCGTCGTCGTCGAGCATCCGGGTGATGGCTTCGACCTGCTCCGGAAACCGGACCGGCGAGCCGGCGCCGTAGCGGTGCCGGACATCGCGCAGCAGTGCCTGCTGCCGCTCTGGATCGAGCTGGACCCGCTTGCTACCCAGCAACCGCCGGAGCCAACGCATCTCGCCTCGTTTCAGCCGCCGTAGACCGCAGCAATGCTAGTGCGCCGTACGTCCCTCGTACCGCGTGGGGTGTTGAGCCTTCTTCCTCACGAGCGATGCGCGAGGCTCAACTGCCTGGAGAGTCGGCGTCATCGGCGCGAACTGCGGCGATCCCCGGTAGGCAACCGGGAAAGCGGCGATGGCGGACTGCAGGTCGGTCAAGGGTCCGCCGTCGATCGGCGTGCGGGCCACCAGTAACTGCGCGGTGCCACGCCAGACCGCCATCGCGTACTCAGCCACGGAGGCATGGCACAACAGCCTGCCGGCGGACGTGCTCAGCTGCAGGTCATCGCGGCGGGTACACACACGCCGGATGGCGTGGGCTGGACGGGATCGAGCGGTTCCGGGTGCACCTCTGGCCGGAATGAGGGCGGCGAGGCGGAGGCCGGTGCCACCCTCCTTCGGGAGGGCTGGTCAATGGGTGTCCGCCGTCGGGGGCGGCGCCTTTTCGGCCAACTGGGCGTGGCAGACGGACAAGAGTTGCCGCAGTCGGGTCAGCCGTGTGATGTGCCCGTCGATGATCTCCAGCCGGCGGCGGAACATCTCGCTCGCCTGTGGTAGCCGGATGCGGTCGGGCACGGTGTGTTCGGGCAGAGTGTCGCCGTCGAGCAGATGAAGATGGTCGCTGAGCGTGGCGATGTCGTCGACGGTGAGGCCGAGCGACAGCAACTCGCGGATGATCTTCACTCGGGCCACGTCGGCATTGCGGTAGGTCCGGTGCCCGGTGCGGGTGCGTATCGGTGGCGGCAGCAGTCCTCGCTGTTCGTAGAAGCGCAACGCCCGCGGTGTGGTTCCCGCTGCCGCCGCCGCGTCACCGATCCGCATCGTGCCTCCCGACCGTCAGAGTTCCACGAGGACGGCGCCGACATGCCGTCCCTCGACGACCTCCTGGAACGCTTGGGCGGCCCGGTCGATTCCATGGATGCGGGTATGCGGGAACCGGATGCTGCCGGTCTGCAGCCAGGCGCCGAAGCGCTGCGTCCATTCGGTGAGCGCGTCGGGGTGGTCGGCGGCGTTGAACCCGCGCAGACTGATTCGCTTCAGCACGATGGGCACGAGGTCCAGTTCCAGCGTGGCGGTCGTGCCGGTGCCCTCGGCGGCGAGTTGCGCCGACAGCGCGCCGATCAGCACGATGCGGGCGTGGGGCCGGGCGGCCTGCACCGCCGCCTGAAGTTGTTCGCCGCCGACGGTGTCGAGCGCCACGTCGACGCCGTCCGGGGCGGCGTTGGCGAGCTGTGAGCTGATCGGTTCCGCTCCGCGTACGACGACCGCGTCGTAACCGAGTTCGGTGGTCAGGAAGTGGGCCTTCGCCGGTGAGCCGGTGGTGCCGATGACTCTGGCCGCGCCGAGACGACGGGCGATCTGGCCGGCGAGGGAACCGACCGCGCCGGCGGCGCCGGTGATCAGCACCGTGTCGCCGGTACGGACGGCGGCGGCGCGGGTCAGCGCCGCGTACCCGGTCCAGCCCTGCGACAAGTGAGCCAGCGGATCCGGTAGCGGGTCTCCGAGCCGACGACACCGGTCGACCGGGACGACCGCGTACTCGCGCCAGCCGAGGTCGTGCCCGACCAGCTCGCCCCGACGCAGGCCGCTGGAGTCGGGGGCGGCGACGACCTCGCCGATCGCGGCGCCGGGCAGCGGATCGCCGGGTCGTGGGCCGGGCAGTCCCGCCGCGGCCGCGCCGATGAGGGTCCGGAGCAGGGCCGCGGAGACCAGGAAGGCACGGTTGCGGACCAGGACCTCGCCGGACGCGCGGGGCGGCACCGGGACCTCGACGATGGTGAAGTCTTCCGGGCGCGGCAGGCCGTCCGGAGTCGTGAGCAACTGAACCTGACGATGGACGGAAGGCAGGGGAGGCACGGAACGCTCCTTGTTCGGTCGGTGGAGCGCGACCGTAAACCCTGACCCATGCGTCAACTGCAAGACTCGGCGTCGATGCCGGGCAGCCCCGGGGCGCGGACCTCTGGCCCAGGTTCGTGCCGTTCGGCGGATTTGCCGGACGAGATCCCGGCACCCACGGACTGGTACAGCAGGCTGTACTTTCTGGGCCGCGACACGTCGGGGCCGACCTTGCGTCGCTATCGTCTCTGCCGGGAGGTACAGATGCCGCGCAGGGACGCCGCTGAGGCTTCGGCCGCTGCGGGCCAACTGGACCCGCAGCGTTGGCGGGCGGCGCGGCGGTACCTGCGTCGCCGCCTACGAATGTCTGTCGACGCCATCGAAAACCTCGTCGGCGGCCTCGGCACGTCGATCCTGGCGCTGGCGGCCGTACTGCTCCTGCTCCTGGTGGCGCTCGCCAGCCTGGTCGGCGTCGGCCTGGCGATGGTGCCGTCGACAGCGAAGGCGGTCCGGCTCGCCGCCAACCGGGAGCGGGCCCGACTGTCCCGGTGGGACCGCGACCTGCCCCTGCCGCCGGCGGTCCCCACCAGCCTGCGCGACGTCCTGCGCGACCCGTGGGTTCGGCGCGAGTGCGGGTTCGTGGCCGTCCACGGCACCGTCGGGTTCGGGCTGGGGGTGCTCGGGCTGTCCCTGCCGATCTCCGCCGTGCAGAACCTGCTGTTCCCGCTCTACTACTGGGTGCTGCCGCCGGAGGCGGGCGGCCCGGGCTTCATCGACTGGCGGATCGACGGGTTGCCCGACGCGTTGCTGGTGGGGCTGATCGGGGTCGGCTGGCTCGCCGCGACCGTGGTGCTCAACCCGCCGTTGGCCGGGCTGCAGGCGCTGCCGGGGCGACGGTTGCTGGCACCCCCGCGCGATGTCGACATGTCGCTGCGGATCGCCGAGCTGACCGCCACCCGGGCGGCCGCGCTGGACGCGCACGCCGTCGAGCTGCGTCGCATCGAGCGGTCCCTGCACGACGGGGCGCAGAACCGACTGGTCGCGGTCACCGTACTGCTGGGGGCCGCGCGGCGGGCGATGCTCCGGGATCCGGCGCGGGCGGCGGAGATCCTGGACCGCGCGCACGAGTCGGCCGAACTGGCCCTCGCGGAGCTGCGCAGCGTCGTACGCGGGATTCTGCCCCCGGTGCTCGACGACCGGGGGCTCGCCGCCGCGATCGACGGGCTGGCCGCCGGCTGCGCGGTACCGTGCGTGGTGGAGGTCGGCGTCCCGGGCCGATGCGCCGCGTCGGTCGAGGCGACGGCGTATTTCGTGGTCGCGGAGGCGCTTACCAACGTCGCCCGGCACAGTGGCGCCGCCTCGGCGGCGGTCACCGTGCGGCGCAGCGTCGACCGGCTCTACGTGTCGATCGTCGACGACGGCCGGGGCGGTGCCGACGAGGGCCTCGGCTCGGGCCTCGGCGGCATCCGGCGGCGGGTGCAGGGCCACGACGGCCGGTTCACATTGACCAGCCCACCAGGTGGGCCGACGACCCTACTCGTGGAGCTGCCGTGCGGATCGTGATCGCCGAGGACGACGCCCTGCTGCGGGAAGGTCTGTCGCTGCTGCTGCGGGCCGAAGGGCTCGACGTGGTCGCCACCACCGACTCACCGACGACCTTCCTGGCCGCCGTGGACGAGTTCCGGCCGGATGTCGCGATCGTCGACGTCCGGATGCCGCCCACCCACACCGACGAGGGCATCGTGGCCGCCGTCGAGGCCCGGCGTCGTCGACCCGACCTCGCGGTGCTGGTCCTGTCGGCGTATGTCGAGCAGGCGTTCGCCACCGATCTGCTCGCCGGCGGCGCGGTCCGGCTCGGCTACCTGCTGAAGGAACGGGTCGGCCGGGTCGAGGAGTTCCTCACCGCGCTGCACCGGGTCGCCGACGGCGGTACGGCGATCGACCCGGAGGTGGTCGGCCAGTTGTTCGCCCGCAGCCGTCCCGACAGCACCCTGAGCCGGCTCAGCGGCCGGGAACGCGACGTGCTCGCCCTGATGGCTGAAGGGCTCGGCAACGGGGCGATCGCGCAGCGGCTGTTCGTCACCGACGGGGCCGTGCACAAGCACATCCGCAGCATCTTCGCCAAACTCGGTCTCGCCCCGGACGACCGCGCCGACCGGCGGGTGACGGCGGTGCTGCGCTATCTCGAGGACGCCCAGCGCCGCGTTCGGTGATGCCGGCGGCGCGCGACTGGTACAGCCTGCTGTACCCCGGTTGGCCAGTACGCTGGATCGTCCGACAGCCCGTCTGACCATAGCGTTTCTCCATGTCATCGTCCTTCGACGACAGGGAGAGGTTGGTCCAGATGTCCGTCCGCGTTGGACGCCCCGCCGACCCGGCGGTCCGCGTGATACAGCTCGCCCGTACGTATGGTTCCGGACCGCAGGCGGTCACCGCGCTCGCCGGTGTCGACGCGGAGTTCCACCGCGGCACGTTCACGGCGGTGATGGGGCCGTCCGGTTCCGGCAAGAGCACCCTGCTGCAGACCGCGGCCGGCCTGGACCGGCCCTCCTCCGGGCAGGTGTGGATCGGCGGCCAGGATCTGTCGCGGCTGTCGGAGACGAAGCTGACCAAACTCCGGCGCAACCGGATCGGCTTCGTCTTCCAGGCCTTCAATCTGATCGGCGCGCTGACCGTCGAGGAGAACATCCACCTGCCGCTGCGGCTGTCCGGGGTACGCCCGGACGCCGTCTGGCTGCGCCAGGTGGTCGAGCGGGTCGGGCTCGGTGACCGGTTGCACCACCGCCCGGCCGAGTTGTCCGGCGGGCAGCAGCAGCGGGTGGCGATCGCCCGGGCGCTGGCGATGCGCCCCGAGGTGATCTTCTGTGACGAGCCGACCGGCGCGCTGGACACCCAGACCGCCGCCGACGTGCTGGCCCTGCTGCGATCGGTGGTCGACGACGCGCAGCAGACGGTGATCATGGTGACCCACGATCCGGTGGCGGCCTCGTACGCCGACCGGGTGATGGTCCTGGCCGACGGTCGGATCGTGCGGGACATGCCCCAGCCGGGTGCGGAGCAGATCGCCGAGCAGTTGGCGTGGCTCGGCCGCCGCCAGCTCGTCACCCAGGAGAGCTGAGCCATGCTGATGCTCGCTCTCCGGATGCTGCGCCACCGCATCGGCAGCGCGGTCGCCACCCTCGTCGCGCTCACCTGCGGCGTCATGATCCTCATGTCGATGGGCGTGATGGTCGAGTCCGGGATGCGATTCACCCCGGCACCGCAGCGGTACGGCGCCGCCGACATCCTGGTCGCGGAGCGCGACCTGACCATCGAGACCACCGAGTTCGGTGAGACGTCCACGGTCACCGTGGACCTGCCCACCGGCGGAAGCGTGCCGGTCACCCTCGCCGACCGCATCGGGCAGCTGCCCGGCGTGGCGGTCGCCGCCGCCGACCGCTCGATCCAGGCGGTCGTGCCGATCGACGACACCGCGCAGGGGGCGGTCGCGCACGGTTGGAGCAGCGCCGCGCTCACCCCGTACCGGATCGTCGACGGCAACCAGCCGGACACCACCGACGAGGTCGCCATCGACGTCCGGCTCGCCTCGGCGGCCGGTACCCGACTGCGGCCCGGCGACCGGATCGCGGTCCTCGCCGGCGGCTCGGTCAACCAGTACCGGATCAGCGGCATCGTGGACCGAACCGCCGCCGGTGACACCCCGTCCGCGCTGTTCTTCACCGACGACCACGCCGCGGCGCTCAGCGGCAGCCCGGACCGGGCCGACGTGATCGGGATCGTCCTGGCCCATGGTGCGGACCCGGCGGCCGTGACGGCCGAGGTCGACCGGCTGGCCGCCGAGACCGGCGCGACGGTCCACACCGGCCCCGAACGGGCCGGAGTCGAACAGTCCGAGGCGCTCATGGCGGCCGACATGCTGATCCAACTCGGTTCCGCGCTCGGTGGCTACATCGCCGGGCTCGTCATGTTCGTCGTCGCCGGAACGATCGGCCTGGCGGTCCGCCACCGCCGCCGCGACCTGGCCCTGTTGCGCGCCGTCGCGGCGACCCCGGGACAGGTACGGCTGCTGGTCGTCGCCGAGGTCGCGCAGTTGGCCATCATCGCGGTGGTGCTCGGCGTCCCCGCCGGACTGTGGGTCAGCGACTGGGTGCACCGGCAGCTCATGGACCGGGGCTTCATCCCGCACGGCTTCCCGTTCGCCGGCGGAGTGCTCACCGCGGTGGCGGTCAGCGTGGCGACCGTGCTGGTGGCGGTGTCGGCGGCGCTGATCGCGGCCCGCCGTACGGTGCGGATCCGGCCGACCGAGGCGCTCGGTGAGATCGCCGTGGAGCCGGCCCGCAGCAGCCGCCTCCGGCTCCTCGCGGGTCTGATCGCACTCGGCGGCGGGGTCACGTTGACCGTGTTCACCACCGCCCTGCGTGGCCAGGCCGGACTCGGCGCGGCGCTGGGCATGCTGTTCGTCTTCGTGCTCGCCGCCGCTCTGCTCGCCCCGTGGATAAACCGGTACGCGGCACAGGTGCTCGGTCCGGTGCTGCGCGCCGTCTGGGGCGACAGCGGATACCTGGCGGCGGCCAACCTGCGGGCGAACGCACGGGGCATGGCGACCGTGCTCACCGCGTTGGTGCTGTCGGTCGGCTTCGGCGGCTCGATCTGGTTCCTGCAGGACAACCTGGATCGGGAGGCCATCGCCCAGACTCGCGACGGCACACTGGCCCAGCACACGCTGGTGTCGGCGGTCGGGCTCCCGGCGAGCGCCGCAGCGGACGCCCGCGAGCTGCCCGGCGTCGTTGCCGCCACACCGATCCGGCGTACCTCGGTGATCCTGCCGGTGCTGGGGGGCGCCGAACCCTTCGGTGCCCAGGCGATCGAACCAGCCGGGGCCGACCGGACCATGGACCTGTCGGTCACCGAGGGCAGCCTCGCCGACCTGCGCGGCGACACCGTGGCACTGTCCGATCTGCAAGCGTCCACGCTGGGAGCGGAGCTCGGCGACCAGGTCGAGTTCTGGCTCGGTGACGGCACCCCGGTGACGTTGCGGCTGGTCGCCATCTACGAACGCGGGCTCGCCTTCGGGGACGTGACCCTCAATCGGGAGACGGTCGATGGCCACACCCCGACCAACCTCGACGACGAGATCCTGATCCGCACCGAACCGGGCGACGCCGAGGCCGTCGCCGGGCTTGCCGGCCTGGTCGAGCGGTACCCGGGTAGCGGCCTGATCGACACCGGGGCCGTCGGCGCCCAGCTCGCCACCGACCTGGCGCTCAGCGCCTGGATGAACAAGCTGGTCATCGGTGTCATGGTCGGCTACGCCGCCCTCGCTGCCGCCAACACCATGATCATGGCGGCGCTGGCCCGGGGCCGTGAACTGGCCCTGCTGCGGCTGGTCGGTGTCACGGCCGGTCAGGTCAAGCGGATGGTGCACGCCGAACAGGTCGGCCTGCTCGGCACGTCGCTGCTCATCGGTGGTGCCATCGCCGCCGTCACGTTGGTCTCGGTGGTCCGGATGATGACCGGACAGCTGGTCCCCTACGTCCCGCCGCTCGGCTGGATCTCGATCATCGGCGGCACCACGCTGCTCGCGCTGGTCACCACCATCGCTCCCATCAGCGCACTCCTGCGGACGCCACCGGTCAACAGCATCGGCGTCAAGGAATGACCGTCAAGCCGGTCCGCCGCAGGCACCGACGAACCGTCGTCGGCTCCGTGGACCGGCGCACGGGGCGACCGATCCGAACACTCACCAGGAGGTTCCATGTCACCGCAACCCACCGACAGCTCCGGTAAGGCGATCACCAACGACGGCACCGCGACGCCGCGTAAGCGGTTCGGTGCCGGCCGCCGCACCGGCGCCGCCCTGTCGCTCGTCGCACTGGTCGGGATCGCCGGCGTCGGACTCCAGTACGCCGACGCCGCGCAGGCCCACCGCCCGAAGAAGGACACCGTCCAGAAAAGCCTGGACGAGCTGGTCAGGGCCGGCGTCGCCCCCGGGGCGCTGGCCTCGGTACGGGACAGCACGGGTCGCGTCACCAACTACACCGCCGGGGTCAACGATCCGCGGACCAGGGCGAAGGTGCCCACCGACGGGTACGTACGGATGGCGAGCAACACCAAGATGTACACCGCAGTCACCGTCCTCCAGCTCGTCGACGAGGGCAAGGTGAAGCTGGACGAGCCGGTCGAGACGTACCTGCCGGGGCTGGTCCGTGGGGAGGGCTTCGACGGACACACCATCACGGTCCGCCACCTGCTGAGCATGACCAGTGGCCTGCCGGAGTACGACCTGCCGGACGTCTCCGTGTGGGGCAAGAGGTACTACGAGCCGCGCGACATGCTCGACTCGGCGTTCTCCAAGCCGGCACACGCGCCGGCCCCCGGCGGGCAGGTGCAGTACCGCAACGCCAACTACATCGTGGCCGGTCTGCTGGTGCAGAAGGTCACCGGTCGCCCGATCAGCGAAGTGATCACCAACAAGATCCTGAAGCCGGTCGGGCTGCACGAGACGTACTGGCCGGAGGTCGGTGACAAGACCGTCCGCCTGCCGCACGCCAAGGGTTACCTGCCGGACCCGGAGACGATGAAGTGGGTGGACACCACCCAGGTGGACCCCTCCATCGCCTGGGCGGCCGGCCAGATGATCTCGACTCCGAGTGACCTCAACAAGTTCCTGGTGGCGCTGCAGACCGGGAAGCTGATCTCACCGGCGACCCTGGCCGAGATGCGTGACAGCAAGGTCTTCCTTCCCGGTGGCGAGGCCTTCCCGGACCTGGTGTGGCACTACGGCCTCGGCACCACCGGGTACGACCTCTCCTGCGGCGGTCGCGCCTGGGGGCACGGCGGCGACATCGACGGGTACTCCAGCCGTACCGCCATCACCGCCGACGGTCGCGCCGTGACCGTCGTGGTGACCGCCGCCACCAGCCCGGTCCCCGACGGCATCTTCCAGGTCCTGGACGCATTCGACGCGGCCCTGTGCGCCGGCAGGTAGCCGTCGCCGGTCAACTGACCCGATCCCTTCGCCCGAACAGCCACTGACGGAGCGACCGCCGTCCGTGCCGGAACGCCTGGCGTACCCGGCCCGGGCGGCGGCCCGACCGCCATCCGTACCCAGTCAAGGAGCCTGCCGTGCCCACCCAACTCACTCGACTCCGCCGGCCCACCCGGTCGCGTCGCCGGGTCGTCGCCATGGCCACGACCGCGGTGATCGCGGCGGGCGGTCTCAGCGCCGCCGGCCCGGCCGGCACCGCCCGGGCCGGGACCCGTCCCGACGCCATCGGCCAACGCATCGAGAAGCTCGTCGGTACCGACCGGCATCCGGGCGCGCTGGCCGCCGTCCGGGACCGGCGCGGCCGGACCCGGCACTACACGGCCGGGGTCGGCGACCTGCGCACCGGCGCGAAGGTGCCGATGAACGGCCGGGTACGCGTCGGCAGCGCCAGCAAGATGTTCGCCTCCGTCGTCGTGCTGCAGCTCGTCGGCGAGGGCACCGTGGACCTCGACGAGTCGGTCGAGACGTACCTGCCGGGTCTGGTGCGCAGCCCCGGTGTGGACGCCGACGCGATCACGGTCCGTCAACTGCTGCAGCACACCAGCGGCCTGCCCGACTACACCGACACGATGTTCCCGGAAATGATCGACATCCCGCCGTACCAGCACGTGTACCTCGAGCCCCGGGATCTGCTCGACATGGCCAATGCCAGGGAAGGCAGGCAGGCCGGCGACTGGGCCTACAGCAACACCAACTACCTGCTGGCCGGCCTGATCGCCCAACGGGTCACCGGCCGGCCGTTCAACGAGCTGGTCACCACCCGGGTCATCGAGCGGACCGGCCTGCGCGACACCTACGCGCCCGGCGTCGGTGAGGAAGGTATCCGCGGCCGGCATCCCAAGGGTTACCAGCTCGATGAAGCCACCGGGGAACTGCTCGACTTCACCCGGATGGACCCGAGCTGGGGATGGGCCGCCGGCCAGCTGGTCTCCACTCCGGCCGATCTCAACGCGTTCCTGCGGGCCCTGCTGGCCGGCAAACTGCTCAGACCCGCGCAGCTGGCCGAGATGCGGACCACCGTCGCGGTGCATCCGCAATCGGGCGTGGGGTACGGGCTCGGCCTCTTCCGCACCCCGTTGAGCTGCGGCGGGGTGGCCTGGGGCCACGGCGGTGACATCCCCGGTTACTCGACCGTCAACGGCGCCACCGACGACGGTCGCGCGGCGACCCTGGTGGTCACCTCGCTCAACGGGTCGGTAACGGACGGCTCTGTCGCCGCCGACCGGGCCGCCCTCGTCGACGCCGCGCTCTGCGCGAAGTGACCGGCACGGCACGAGTCGCGACACGTGTGGATCCGCCACTGACGCTCGGCCGTCCGCTAGCGTTCGATGTTAACCCGGCGGTCGATTCGCTTAGGGGCCCACCGCGGATTCTCGGAGACACCAATCGGAGGTTGCTTTGGCGATCTTGCTGGCCAGCATCGACGCCACGCCCACCCCCGGCCGGCGAATGATGACGATCATCGGCGGCGACTTCGACTCCTTCGGTCACCCCGAAACCAACGCCGCCGTCCTCTGCTGGGCAGGCACCGAACAGATCCAGCTGTTCAGCGAGATCAGCGATGGCCACCGCCCACATGTGACGGTGGAGGCCTGGGACGGGCCGGCACCGACCGACACCGGCGAATGGGAGACCCACGGGCACGCCGAACTGCATTCCACCAGTGGCACGCTGGGTATCAGCATCTTCGACGAGAAGATGCTCACCCCGTTCATGCCCATCGGAGCGCCGGGAACCTACCTCGTCGACGTGCATGCCGCCGGCAGGCGTCAGATCCGTGGGTTGTACGGGAAACCCGCGTGGTTCGCCGACGAACTACCCACCGGCATCGAACGTTTCCTGGTCCGTGTCTGGCCCAAGCACAGCGCCACCAGCACCTCACCCGACAGGCCGCACGGTACAGCCACCAACCCGCGACCGCCGGGTGGTCCGCTGGTGGCACCGGATCACGGGTAGGGCCGGCACAGGCCGCGGTGGTGGCTGGACCGTGACACGGACCGGTCGACCTCGATCGTGCGTCGGGTCAGCTCGCCGGTCAATGACCTACGGGCTCGGGTCTGCGGGTCAGCCCCTGCTTCTTGACATGCTCGATCAGCGCCACGAGGACCTCTTTGGACGACTGCCGTTCCCGCGCGTCACACATCATGACTGGCACGTCCGGGTCGAGGTCCAGGGCCAGGCGAACTTCGTCGAGGCTGTACTGGCGCGCGTTCTCGAAGCAGTTGACGGCAACGATGAACGGCAGCCTCGCGCGTTCGAAGTAGTCGACGGACGGGAAGCAGTCGGCGAGCCGCCTGGTGTCCGCCAGGACCACGGCACCCAGGGCGCCGATGGTGAGTTCGTCCCAGACGAACCAGAAGCGGTCCTGGCCCGGCGTGCCGAACAGATAGAGGACGAGTTCCTCGCTGATGGTGATCCGGCCGAAGTCCATCGCCACAGTCGTGGTCGATTTCGCCTCGACACCGGAGATGTCGTCGACTCCCACGCCCTGCTCGGAGAGGACCTCTTCGGTCCGCAGGGGCTTGGTTTCGCTGACGGATCCCACGAGGGTGGTCTTGCCTACGCCGAAGCCACCCGCGATGAGGATTTTTATGGCGGTGGGAAGGGTCGCTTGGCCCGTCCGCTCAGAGTTGACGTAGTCCATTGATGAGCGCCTCGAATACGCTGTCGTCGGGAAGGGTGGCGGCTTGGCGAGGGTCGTTCACCTGAACGAATCCCTGAGCGATCAGTCCGTCGAGCAGCACTCGGACGGTGCCAAGGGGCAGGCTGAGATGCGCGGCCACTTCTGCGAGTGCCAGCGGCCGTTGGCACAGGTGAATGATCCTGGCCTGCTCTGGTGCTATCCCCACCTCCGACGGCGGGACCGATCGGGTCGAGAGGACCAGAGCGACCACGTTGAAGCTGTTGGCTGGCTTGGCCCGCCCGCCGGTGACGGCGTACGGCCGGACCACCGGCCCGGCTGCGTCATCTAACCAGACCGGTTCTTCGTCGGGCATCGTCATGGCGGCCCCTAGTTGTTGGTGTGCTGACTCGGCCTGGTCGGGGAGGCGAGGAACTTGCCGGCTCGCGCGACGACCATCGCCATTTCGTACGCGACAAGTCCGACGTCGGTGTCTTCGGCCGCGAGGACGGCCAGGCAGGCGTTGCTCCCGGCCGCGGTGACGAAAAGGAACGACGACCTCATCTCGATGATGGTCTGTTGAACGGGTCCGCCGCCGAACCGCTTGCTGGCGCCCTTCGCGAGGCTCTGGATCCCCGATGCCATCGCGGCCAGGTGTTCCGCGTCGTCCCGGCTGAGCTGGGCGGAGGATGCCATGAGCAGCCCGTCAGCGGAGAGCACGATGGCATGCTCAGCCTGCTTGACCCGCCCGACCAGGTCGTCGAGCAGCCAGGCCAGATCGCCCGTGGAATTCTGCTGCACTTGCCCGTTCCTCTTTCTCACCGGTCGGTTTCGGCCGCGGACGTGTTGTCGGCGGCGTCGGGTTGCTCGTCGTCGGCGGCGTCGACGAGACGTGCGGCGTCATCGCGGCCGCGGCGGGTGCCGGATTGGTAGGAACTCATCATCCTTCGGATGTCGTCGGGGGATCGCCCCGCCTCGTCGTCCGGTGGCTGTGTCTGGCCTGGGGACGATTCGCGCAGTTGTCGCGCGATGTTGGCCTGGCGGACCCTCATCGGCAGGCCGTGCTCGGTGTGCTCGGTGTGTCCGGCAGCAGGTCCGGGCCGCTGTTTGACGCTGGGCGTGCTCTTGACCGGCTCCTCGGTGACCGTGGCGGCGGCGTCAGCGGCGGCACGCAGTGGACGCACCGCTGGCAGTTCCATCGTTTCGCCGTGCACGGGTGCGGGCTCGGCAACGGCGAGCGAGGTCTGCCGCGCCGTGGTGACCCGCTGGGCCTCGCCTGCGGCAGCCGGGTCCCTGGTCACGCCCGCGGTCGGAGCGGGACCGGCGCCGATCGGGTCGGCGGTCGCCACCAGGTCCTTGGGGATGAGGACAACCGCCGTCGTTCCGCCGTAGGGCGACGGCTTCAACCGGACCGCGAGGTGGTGCTTGGCGGCCAGCCGACTGACGACGAAGAGTCCCAGCTTCTTGGCGTCGGCGAGGTTGAACTCGGCGGCGACGGCGAGGTCCGCGTTCGCAGCGGCCAGATCGTCCTCGGCCATGCCGAGACCTCTGTCCTCGATCTCGATGGCGAAGCCGTTGGCCACGAGCTGCCCGCGCACCTCGACGGGGGTGCTCTTCGGCGAGAAGGTCAGGGCGTTCTCGATCAGCTCGGCGAGCAGGTGGATGATGTCGCCGGCGGCCCGGCCGGCGAGCGCGACCGACCCGAACGGCATCACCTTCACCCGGGTGTAGTCCTCCACCTCCTGCACGGCAGCGCGGGCCACGTCGACCATCGGCACGTTGCGGCGCCAGCCACGGCCGGGCGTCGCACCCGACAGGACGATGAGGTTCTCGGCGTTGCGCCGCATCCGGGTGGCGAGGTGGTCGACGCGGAAGAGGTCCTCGAGTTCGTCGGCATCCTCCTGCCGGCGCTCCATCTCGTCGAGGAGGGTCACCTGGCGGTGGACGAGGGCCTGGGTGCGTCGGGCCAGGTTCAGGAACACATCGCGTACGTTGCGGCGTAGTTCTGCCTGCTCCACGGCCGTACGCACAGCGGTCTCCTGGACGGCGTTGAACGCCTGGCCGACCTGCCCGATCTCGTCCGAGCCGAAGTCGAGGGGCGGTGCCTCGACGGCGACGTCCACCTTCTCGCCGCGCTGCAGCCGCTCGACCACGGCGGGCAACCGCTCGTCAGCGAGTTGGTGAGCCGCGTCCCGCAGCCGCTGCAACTGCGCCACCAGAGCGCGCGCCGTCGTGATCGACAGCACGATCGACGCGGCAACGGCGATCGTGCCGAGACCCGCCGCGAGAAGCAGCCGGATGATGACCCAGACGGCGACGCCCACGGCACCGGACACGATTCCGTTGCCACCGGCGGTGACGACTTCCTGCAGCTCGGACTGAGCGTCGTCAACCACACTGCGCCACTCGGCGGCCTCGACGGGCAGGCTGGACCGGGTGCGGCTGGTCTGTGCGACGCTGTCTTCGATCGCCCGAAGACGGCGGAACGTGTCGCCAGCAAGCAACTGCTCATATCGAGCGCGGTCGGCGGGTGACAGCTGGATCGAGGTTTCCGAGCCCGCGAACCGTTGGGCGCCCACGAGCTGCGCGAACTGCGCCTGCTCAGCGGCGGTGATTCGACCGCTGGCGAGGACGCCACTCAAGAGCGCGTCCTCTTGCGAGATCAGCTCCCCCATGCGGTTCAGCTGGATGAGCGCGGCAGCGTAACCCGCGATCGTCTTGTCGTCCAGGCTCGCCGTGGCGTGGTAGATGCCGAAGATCGAGTCGATCGAGTCGCCGAAGGCCTTCGCTGCGCTCGAGCGGTCGATGGTGCGTGCGTCGACCTGCTTCCTGATACCGCCCAGGGCGTCCAGACTGACGTAGGCGGCGTCGAGTCGTTGGGCCAACGTGGCGCTGCCCGCCAGATCCGTCTGCCAACTCCGTGCTGACTCGGTGAACGTCGCGGCGAACTGCTCGGTCTGCCGGCGCTGCGTGTCCAAGGACGCTCGCGCTTGACTGTCGTCGGAGCCACCCAGGTAGGCCAGCGTGAGTCGGCGTTCGCTCTGCAAGGCGGTCAGCAGGGGCGCGCTCGGCTCGTACACCTTGCTGTTCAGCGTATTGACCCAGAGCAGGTTGAGACCGTCCCGGAGGGTCACCCACGCCGCGAACGCCCACAGGGCAGTGAGCGACAACAACATCGCGACCACTTTGGTGCGGATATTGGTACTGCGAAAGCGCATCACACCGTCCCAGTCGGCCGTTGCACCTGGCTAAGTCCTCGGTGAATTTCTGACGCCTGCGCGTCCCACATCAACGGCGCGCGACAACGGGAGCACGCTAGCAGCGTCCAAGAAGGTCCTCAAGCGTCCCTGATCACCGGCTTGCTGGCTGCCTGCCGCGGTTTGGGGGCAGTTGTCGTGACGGTCGCCGCAGTTATCTCGTGCCGTTGCCGCACAAGGTGCAATGCGGCGAGCACCGCAGCGCGGACAATCGCCAGCGGGTGGTAGAGCTCCTTGCCGTACCACAGGGGAGGGGCAGGCTCCCGGCCCGCCGTCTCACAGAGGTACGCGTAGCCACGCCTCGTGGCCGCCTGGACCTCATCGGCCCTCGGGCGTGCTGCCAGGATCACCTGCAACGCGTACGCGGTCTCCTCAGCGGTGCCGTCCCACCGTCCCCACGACCCGTCGACCCGCTGCGTGGACAGGACCCAGTCGACCGCCCTCGCCACCGCGTCGACCGCGGTGGGCCCGCGGCCGAAGTCCTGAAGAGCGAGGGCACAGCACATCGTGGCGTAGTACGGCGAGGCATGCCATCGGTCGCGCCACTGCCCGTCCGGCTGCTGGCGCTCCCGCAGCGCCACCGTCAACCGATCGATGGCGGCCAGGTACCGCGGCTCCGGATCGACTCCGCTGGACACGTGCTGACCGAAAGCGTCCAGGACGTGAGCGTTGGTGGTGACCGACCACCCGTCCTCACCAGGCCAGGTGCAGAATCCGTCCGCAGTTTCGTATGCCCAGAGAGGGCCGGGGTCCACAGGCTGGCCGAGATGTCCGAGCGCACACAGCGCCACGGCCGTGGTGTCTGCGTCGGCGGGCAGCCCCGGCCCGGTCGGAGTGCCCAGCGGGCTCAGCGCGGCGCGCAGGGTTTCCACGATGCGCGGCGGCACCTCGACTCGAATGCCGGCCCGTGCCAGTCCGCTCACCACCCACGCCGCTTCGAAGACAGTGATGGGCAACGGACACGGCACCGGGCCGTCGCCAGCGACAGTCGCCAGATGAGCCAAGGCTTGGTTGCTGGAGGGGCCCGATTCGGTGTTGCCGATCCAGGCGGCGGTTGCCGCCGGTGAGGCGCCGACGGTCCCGGGCCCCGCCGGTCGAATGCCTGCGGCGCGAGCTGCGGGACCCAGGACCTCCAGGAAGTGCACCAGTTTGCCCGGCAGTTCGACTCCGGCGGCAAGAGCTTGTCGGACCTTGACGAGACGGCCGTCGTCCATCCCCGTTGGCAGGCCTAACCGCCCGCCGTACCAGGGTTCGAGGCGCGGCACCGCCATGTGCTCAAGCCGGGCGAGATGCTGGTTGATGCCCGCCACGAGGGACGGCACGATGAGATCCGCACCTGGCGTGTCCGGCACCAGCAGATCAGCCTGTAGCCAGGTAGTGAGCGCCTGCAGGCTGCGGGCGACGGCAGGGGCCAGGCGCGCCGCCACGTGGTCCCGATGTGCGCTCGGTCCCGTGGAGCGGAGGGTCGCGAGCAGCGCGTCGGTGGCGCTGAGGGTGGGAACCAGCGCATACCCCTGCGGTGGACCCCACCCTCCGTCCGCCCGCTGCGTCCGCAGCAGGAATGCGATGCGCTCGGCATGCCCCCCCAGCCGCGGCGACAGCGACACGAGCCGAGCGGTCTCGTAAACCGATGGGGCGACCTGACCGTGCGGCTCCGCCTCCAGCCCGGCGATCAGATCAGCTACGGCACCGGCAATGTCGCCGTTCAATGTATGGACGGGGATGGCCGGGCGGCTCACAGGCTGCCCCAGAAGTCCGACACCTGGTAGAAGCCGGCGGTGAACGAGATCTGGCGTCGCAGAAACGCGGCCTGTCGGGGACACGTTTTCTCCAGTGGCTCGATCAGTTCGTGGCAGCTCTGGATGATCGCGTTGAGCCTGGCGGTCACTTCGGTTCTGCTCACGAGCATGAGCGCGTTGAGATCTCCCCACTGGAGGTCGCGCTTACTTGTGCCCAGGTCGTTGATCAACCGGATGGCGCGCTGCACCTCGCGGCTGGCAGCCAACAGGTCGTCGACGTGGTCCAAGCAGTCCTGGTCGCCGAGATGGGCCCAGTGCGTCACGCTGACCAGCACGACAGCGGCGTTGTCCGCGTTGGCGAGGTACTCGTCGAGAGTCAGCGCAGTACGCCGCGAGGCCGGTGGCGCCTGGCACGCGATCTTCCATCGCCACTCCTGCGCCATCGCTGCGACCATGCGTCCGATCTCGTCCCGCCACATCGGGCCCATGGCCGCGAACGCCGGCGCCGACACCAACTCGTTCCGTATCTCGGCCAGCAGCAGTGCCAGCGGGTGTCCACCGTCGACGCACGGATCGCCGTTGGCGGCTGTGACGCAGCTGGCGACGAGCGCCTGGACATCGTCGTCCGTCTGCGCGAGGTGGTCGAACTGCCAGTCCGCCGCAAACACCCACAGCACGGTCCGAGCTGTCAGCCTCAGTTGGTCGCCTGGGTACTCGGGGGCGGTGAACGCTACTGACATCGCGATGCCGCTGATGAGCGCCGCGTCGAAGGGCCGCGCCGCGAACAGGTCCTGATGGCGCGTCACGACCTCGTGCAGGTCGCGATCGAGAGTGACGGCCAGCGCGCAGACTCGTGCCTGCTCTTCAACAGTGAGCGCGTCGCCCGTGGCGACCGGGACATGCGGGCTGGGCGTCACGAGACTGAGGAGTGGTCGTGCCGCGGCAGCAGTGTGAGGGTGTTCGGCCGGGGCCGCAGTGAGGCACCGAGCCGCGCTTTGAGGTCGGCCGGCTCCCCGAGTTGGAACCGGTACCGACTCAGCAGCGTGGCGATGATGATCGGGGCCTCAAGGAGGAAGAGGTGCTGGCCGACGCACTGGTGCGGGCCTCCTCCGAAGGGAAAGTAGCTGTAGCGGTGCTCCCGCCTCGGGCGGTCGGGGGCGAACCTCTCCGGGTCGAATGCCTCAGGGTGATCCCAGAACTGTTCCATCCGCTGGGTCGCGTACGGGCTGACCAGGATGGTTGCTCCGGCCTCGATCCGGACCCGACCAAGGACCTGCTCCTCGACCGCTGTTCGTGGGATGTTCCAGCCGGCTGGCCAGAGGCGCAGCATCTCATCCAGGACCATCCGGGTGTAGCCCATCCGTGGGATGTGTGCCCGCTGTACCGGCCCACGCCCGACCACCTCGTCGACTTCGGCGTACAGCCGGTCGGCAACCTCGGGGTACTTCTCGAGGACCGGCCACAGCCAGGACAGGACACCGATCGTGGTCTCGGTGGCCGTACTGAACATGGCGACCACGTCGCTGCGGACCTGCTCCTCGCTGACCTGAAGTCCGTTGGCCCTTGGGCGGCACAGCGTGGCGATGATGTCGTCGCCGTCGCCCGGGTTCGCGCGCTCCGCGCGGATGATCGGTAGGACCAGCGCGTCGATGGCCGCGACCGCCTTGCGGAACGCCCGGTCACCGGGCAGGGGAATCCAGTAGGGCACGCCGGGCGCGAGCAGACGAACCACCATCGTCCGGGTGATCGTCCCCAGGTGACCGAAAATCTCCAGCGCGTCGCCTACGGGGATCTTTCGCCCGAAGAGTACGCGGGTTGTGGCTTGACACACGATCCGCGACATCAGGGTCATGGCGTCCACAGCCGCACCCTGTCGAGCCGGCTCACCCAGCGCGTCAATCGCCTCGGCGATGGCGACCGCCATCTGGTCGACCAGCCGCTCGACACGCTGTTTGGTGAACAGCGGTTGCAGGGTGTCCCGGCTGGACTCCCACACCTCTCCCTCGGTGACGAGGATCGCCTCCCCGACCACCCGGCGGATCGAACGCCAGAGCATGCTCTCGCCGTCGCGGATGTAGGTGGTCCTGTCACGCAGGATCTGCTGTAGGTGCTCGGGGTGGGTGACCAGGTAGGGGCGCATGGTGCCCAGGTTGAGACGTACGACCTCACCGCCGGATTCGCGTCCGAAGTGGACAAGAGCCGCGAGCGGGTCCCGGAGCACACGCGGCAGTGTGTCGCGCAGGGGAATGGTCCTGGCGCGGCCGGCGGGTTTCGCCTCAGGCATGAGCACCTCCACGAGCTGTTGTCCTCCGAGCGTATGGCCAGGCAGGCCCCCGCAGCAGGGGCACTGCATGATCAACTTTCGCGTTCTATCGATAACTCCGGATTTGTCTGAGGTGGACGGCGGTCCGGTGGATGCGGCTCTGCGAGACGAGGTGATCATCGGTAACATCCCGGACTCGGCTCAGAGGGTGGGTGGAGGTGAATCCGTTGCTGCCGTGCGAGGTGCTCGACACGTCCGTGCTTCCACCGAGTGACCGTTTCGAGCGCTGGTACGAGGTCATTGCCCGCGAAGCCGCTCCGACCTACGTCAAGAGCCCGCATCTTGCCGACTTCAAGGCATTGGCCAAGCGAGTATCCCTGGGAACTGTCCTGCTGGCTGAGTTGCGCTACCCAACCCTGGACACCATCCGTTCGCCACGGCTGGTCAGGCGGTCGCAGCCCGACACCTACCAACTGGTGCTGATGACCACGGGAGAAAGCGTTGCGCACCAGGAGCGCACCCAGTCCTCCGTGCCGCAGGCGTCGTTCACCCTGCTGGACAACAGCAAGCCGTTCACTGGCACCCACTACGCGTCGGGGCCGACGCTTGCGAGCTCCATCTCACTTGTCATCCCCCACCAGGCGTTGCCGCTGCATCCAGACAAGGTGCGCGGGCTCCTCGCAAGCTCAATCAGTTCTGACACAGGCATGGCGGCTCTGCTTGCTCAATTCGTCCGCCGGGTGGCAGCGCGCCCCGAAGAATTCGCCCCGAGCCAGGCGGCGACGCTGGGCGCGATAGCGCTCGACCTCGCGGCCAGCACCCTGGCGCAGCGCTTGGCTGTTCAAGAGCTGCTGCCGGTCGAGGTCCGGGAACGTACGTTGCGTACCGAGATCGAAGCCTTCATCGAGAACAACCTTGGCCGCACTGATCTGACCCCTCGTTCCGTCGCCGCCGCGCACCACATTTCGCTGCGAATGCTCCACCGGCTCTTCGCGTCCGAGCAGCACACCGTGGCGGAGCTGATTCGGCACCGGCGACTGGCTCGGTGCCAGCGGGATTTGCTCAATCCGTTGCTCGCCGATCGACCGGTCCACAGAATCGCGGCTCGTTGGGGATTTCCGGCCTACGCGCATTTCAGTCGGCTTTTCAAGCACACTTTCGGCATGTCGCCGCAGCAGTACCGCGACCTGCACCGTTAGTTCCCGGCCGACCGTGGCTCCGCGCTGCCCGGCGGAGAGTTTCGAGTCCGGTGCGTCCTTGACGGGCGCGGCTGCTGAGCTGCGAACGCGCCACGGGCCGTACAAGACGGCACAGAAGTGCAACCTTCTGGCACCAGCGGTCAACATCCCAACTGTTCGTTGATCGCAAACTGGAGCAGCGAGCGGGACCCGGGCGATAGGGCGGGGGCTACCAACGGGGGTGCCTCTTTCGTTCGGGACGCTGCACCGTAGGCCACACCTCGGTGTCACATCGCCACCGCTTCCCACCGCCCGCACCGCCCCTCGGGGGGTGGGAAGCGGCGCTTGCGACTGCGCGTACGCGACCAGATCGACGGTCGCCCACGTGGTGTGTTGGCCCGGTTCGGATCGTCCCGGGTTCGGTTCCGCGAGTTGGCCCTGCGCGGCGAGTTGCCCGGGGTCCGCAAGCGTAGCGGTGACGACACCACCCAACGTGCCCTAGGTGGGCGAGGTGTGCAGGGGGATCGGGGCTGACAGGGCCGGTGACCCCGGCGGAGGTGTCCGGGGCCACCGGCGGCCAGATCGCGGGGTCGGTGCAGCTGCGATGTGCGGCGCCGCCGGCCGGGCCGTCTCCCTCGTGCCGGTGGCATCTCGGGGGCGGACGCGCAGCCAACGCGGTTCGCACATCCCCCGTGCTGCGGCCAGGCCGCGTCTGGCGATCGATACCCGACCGTGATGCAGTCTCCACCTGTCGGGGACGTCAAGCCGGGATAGTCCGTCACTATCGTTGTCCACTGCGGTGCTACGGCCACCAGAGTGGTCGGGTGTCGCTAGTGAAGCATGGTCGATCCGCACCTGCAACTATTGTGGATCGCAAATCCCGCTTCATCACCATTGTGGCGCGCTGGGATGGGAGGACGGTCATGGCGGACGGTGGCGCAGGCGAAGGTGGACCCTCCTTCGCCGCGCGGCTCAGACACCTGATCGACACGCACGTCAGGCCAGGTACCGGCGAGCCGTACTCCCCGGACGATGTCGCCAGGGGGACGGGCCTGTCGACCAGCTACGTGAACTATCTGCTCAGCGGCGAGCGGGACAATCCCTCGCGCTCGGCGATCCAGCAGTTGGCGAACTTCTTCCGGGTGCAGCCCAACTACTTCTTCGATCCGGTGGCGGAGTCCGAACCCGACGAGCTTGACGTCGATCCCGACCTGGCGACCATCACGGTGCTGGCGCGCGGGCTGCCACCGGGAGTCCCGCGCGCCAGCCTGCGCAGGATCGTGGAGCAGGTCGCCGCTCTGGAGGCTCGCAACAAGTCGGTGCGCCGGGGCCGGCCGACGCGCTAGCCGGACGTTTCCCAGCCCTGGCGAGCCAGGGCCTAGCCGATCAGCAGGAACGTCGGCACCGTCACGATGAGACCCACCGCGGTCCCGGCGATCACCTGACCGACGGTGTGCTCGCCAAGCTCCACTCGCGACCAAGTTACGAGGACGACCCCGGCGGCGGCGAGAAGCAGAGCCGGTCCGAAGACGATGACCAGGACAGCGGCCGAGCCGGCGGCGACCGCCGCGTGGATGCTCAACTTCCACACCAGGTTGACCAGGGTGACGGCCAGACCCAGCGCGAACATCACGACGACCATGGCGATCACCGGCCGGGGTGCCCGGAAGCCGACCAGGAGGGCCAAGCCGACCAGCACCGAGACGAGCCCGTACACCAGTGGCGTGCGCCGCTGCTCGCGTACCCGGATGTGATGGTCGCTGAGGCGCCCTCGGCGCACCCCCCACCAGATGAGGCTGTTGGGGATCACCGAGCAGAACAGCGCGCCCACCAGCGCCCAGCCGAGGCCCGGCCCGACGGCCGGCGCGCTGGTCCGCAGGGCGACGACGAACGGCATGACCGCGGCCAGGAGCGCTGGCGCGAACACCTCGGTAACCACCCGAGCGATTCGGGTGGAGGGGCTACGGCTGGCGGAGTCGCGGGCATCGAGCACCTGACGCATTCTGCCGCTTGCGGTACCGCCCGGGACGGGCCACCAGTGGGACCGTTGCCGCCGCCGTGCTCCAGGCCCTGAGAGTCGGCCGGCTTGGCTATGCTGCCTGTCTGCGACCGCCACCATCGTGGCTGAGGCGTGCGCTGAACGCCGACATCGGCGGCCGGAGGGATGCAGGAGCGAAGGGCTGTTTCGGGCACCGTCCGCAGAAGGGTCAGAACAGACGATGTGGCACCAGAAGCGCCGGGCACACCGGCTGCTGCGTCGGCTCGATGTCGCCCTGCCGGTGCCGATGACCGTTCCGGCGTTGGTGTCGGCGCTCGAGGAGGAACGCGGTCGGCCGATCCATCTCGTCGCGATGACCGTCGACGAGCCGGCCGGGCCGTGCGGGCTGTGGGTGGCGACGGCCGAGGCCGACTATGTCCTCTTCGACCGCGACTCGCCGCCCGTGTTGCAGGTCCAGACAACGTTGCACGAGCTGATGCACATCGCGCTGAAGCACACCGGCACGACGGTTGTCGCCGGTGCCGACCCTGTCGAGACGGTACTGGCCAGATCGTCGTCGTCCTTCGACCAGCAGCAGGAGATGGACGCCGAGCTGCTGGCGACCTACCTGGGAGCTCGGTTGGACCGGGTCGAGGAGGTAGGCGCCTTCGAAGACCTGCACGAGGACACCGCAGCGGTGATGTACCGCATCGCCGCGGCGCTGACCCACTAGACGGGAATGGCAGATGTTTGTCGCTGTCGGCCATGTGGTCGCCGCGCTCGTAGCCGTTGCGGCGCTCGTCGTCAAGCTGGGCGCCCTGCTGCGAGACCCGAAGGACCAGAAGATCTGGGCGAGCGTGGCGATCTGCCTGGGCTGTGGTCTCGCCGTCACACTCGGCTGGGCGCCGGTCCACAGCACCGTCGACCAGTTCACCCGCGTACCGAACCTGGCGAAACTCGCCGAGCACGGCTCGGCGCTGCTGACGGCCACCGCCATCCAGTTCCTCTTCCTGCACCTCGGTGACCCGCAGCGGGCACGGCGGCAGATGCGTCGGCGGTTGGTGCTGCTGGCCGGGGTGTTCACGGTGATGGCGACGATGTTCTGGGCGGCGGACTTCCCGACCTCCGAGCCACTGCGCTTCGCCGACCGGTACGGGGACCTTCCCGAAGTCGGCGTCTACATGCTGGCGTTCCTGCTGTACCTTGCCGTCTCCGTGGCCGACATCCTGCGCATGTCCCTCGGCTACGCAAGGTACGCCGGCACCCGACTGAAAGTCGTCATGCGCCTGCTCAGCGCGGGAGCCGCGTTCGGCGGCGTCTACGTCGGCCACAAGGCATTCTTCATCGCTCTGAAGCTGGGCGATGTCAGCGCGCCGTGGTCGGAACCGGTCGTCTCACAGACCCTTGTCACCCTGTCGGTGTCGTTCACCTGTTCGAGCTTCGTGCTGTCGACGATCTGGAAGCGCGTCGACGACCTGCGTGCCTGGCCGCGCAGGAGCGAGGCGTACCGGCAGCTGCACGAGCTGTGGTACCTGCTGTATCGGGCGTTCCCGACGATCGCGCTGCAGACGCCGCGTCGACCTGAACGTGCCCGCGGCGTCGCGTGGGGCGTCGGCCAGCGACTGTACCGGCGATGCGTGGAGATCGGTGATGGACTGCAAGCCACCGGCCAACTGGACCCACGCCTGAAGGCGGTGGCCCGGCACCGTGCCATCGAGGCGGGCTGGGACCGGGACCGGGCAGCCGCGGCCGGCGAAGCGGCGGCCATCCTGTCGGCGGTGCGCCGCCAGCGGCAGGTACGACTCGCTCGCCCTGAGGCTGGTGCCGGACTGGAGCAGCGGTCGCCGATGATCGAGCGGATGGACGTGGACGCGGAGGCGCGGCGGCTAGGGATGATCTCCGCCGCGTTGCGGGAACCCTTCGTACGCGCCGCCGCAGCCGACGCCGCCGACTCTGGCCCCGAGGTACACCAGAGCCGGGCGACCTCAGCGGGTGGCGGCGGTCGGCGTGACCCTGGTCTGCCGGGTGTCGCCGCCGCGCAGGTAGGTCATCGAGACGGGCTGGCCGGGCTCGACCGACCGCAACGCGCCGATGAACGCCTCAAGCGTGTCGATGCGCTCACCGGCCACCTGCGTGACGATGTCCCCGGGCCGCAGACCGGCGGCGGCCGACGGACCGTTTTCGTCGACGTCGCGGACCAGGACCCCTCGGTCGGTGCCGGCATTCAGCGACCGGGCGATCTGGGGGGTCAGGCGCGCCACGGCCACCCCGAGGTACGGCTGGGTGACCCGGCCGTCGTCGAGGAGGTCGTCGGCGATGTCCAGGGCGGTGGCGGCGGGGATCGCGAAGCCGATTGACACCGCGCCGGTCTGCGGCGGCAGGTAGGCGTCGTTGATGCCGATGACCCGGCCGGAGTAGTCGGCGAGCGCGCCGCCCGAGTTGCCGGGTGAGATCGCCGCGTCGGTCTGGATCAGGTCGACCAGGGCGTTGCCCTGACCCGCCGAACCGGGGATCTCCCGACCGACGCCGGAGACGATGCCGGCGGTGACGCTGTTGAGGAAGCCCAGTGGGCTGCCGAGCGCGAGGACCGGCTCACCCGGTGGCGGAAGCTCGGTGTGGAACGGTGCGGGCGGCAGGTCGGCGCGCTCCGCGCGGAGCACGGCGAGATCGGTGACGGCGTCGGCGGCGACCACCCGGGCCGGTACGCGGGTGCCGTCGGCGAGGGCGACCTCCACGTTCTCCTCGTCACCAACGACGTGCTCGTTGGTGAGGATCAGCCCACCCTCCCGGAACACGACCCCGGAGCCGAGACCCTGACCGACCCGAACGGTGACGACCGAGGGCTGCAGTCGGGCGACGATCTGTGGCAGATCGGCTGCGGCCGGTGCGGGCGCGGCCGACGACGCGGCGGTCGGCGCCGCAGCCGCTCCTTCGTCGTCGGCGGCCGTGCAGCCGGCGGTGGCGATCAGCATCGCTCCGCCAGCCAACAGTGCCACCCAGCGCGATCGGACCGTCACGGTGTAGTCCTCCCGGTGGTAGTACAGCGGTCGGGTGCCCTGGCTGGCCCGCTACCCGAACCTCCCGACAGCAAACCCCGCGGCTGCCCGCGAGGTCGGAACGTCACGGTGCCGGGCAGCAACCGTCATCCGTTCGTCGCACTACCCTGCGGCCGGACCGAGCGGCGCGGTCCGTATCGAGATGGAACGGGCGGGCTCGGCGTGATGCCGGGCCCGCCCGTCTCGATCATGATCTTCAGGGTCTTCGGGTGCCGCCGCACGGATCGGTGGACCTGATCGCCCTCGCCCCCGTGGTGGTCGTTATGCGAGGGGTGCGAGGCGGAATTGTTGGTTGGGTTGTCCGTGGCAGTCGTAGAGCTGGATCTGGGCTCCGTTGTTGCTGCTCCAGACGTCGAGGCAGCGTCCGGACTGGACGCCGGTGATGGTGCCGTTGGAGTTGACGTTCCATTGTTGGTTGGTGCCGCTGTGGCAGGTGTAGATCTGGATGGCGGCGCCGTTGCCGGAGCCTGCGGCGTCGAGGCACATGTTGTCGTAGACGCGTAGTTGCCTGTTTGAGGTGTAGGTCCAGGACTGGTTGGTCTGCTTGTTGCAGTCGTAGAGCTGGACGCGGGTGCCGTTGTTGCGGGAGGCGTTGGGTACGTCGACGCAGCGGCCGGACTGGGTGCCGATGATCTCGTTGGCCGAGCCGGAGGGCGGTGGGGTGGTCGGTGTCGGCGTGGGGGTGGGCGTCGGGGTCGGGGTAGGCGTGCCGGTCGGTGGCGGCGTCGTACTGGGTGGGGTCGACCGGTCCAGGCCGAAGAACTGGATGGCGACCCGGGCCATACCGCTGGACGGCAGGCTGTGCCCGGCGCCCTGGATGGCGTAGGCCTCGACCTGGGTGCCGAAGCGGCGGCGGTTCCAGTTTGCCTGCGGGGTGTCCGTGGACGTCGGCGTCTGGCTCAGCCCGTGCACATTGGTCCACTGCTCGATCGACTCCTGCAGCAGTGAGTACGGCACCAGCGTGTCGTTGGTGCCGTGCCACAGCTGGATCGGCGGGCGCGGGCCGGTGTAGCCGGGGTACGCCGCCCGTACCGCGTCGCCCCACTGCTGCGGGGTCCGGTTCATCGAGCCGTTGGTGCAGGGACCACCGGGCGGGTAGGCCGCCGCATTGGCGAAGCAGTTGAACGGTACGCCCATGAAGGACGCACCCGCCTTGTACAGGTCGGGGTAGACCGCGAGCAGGTGCTGGGTCATCATGCCGCCGGACGAGCTGCCCGTGGCGTAGACCCGGTTGATGTCACCACCGTGCTGCGTCCGCACGTAGTTCACCATCGACTCGATGGAGACCGGGTCGCTGCCGCCACCTCGGCGCTTGGACGCGTCGGACCAGGTGTCGAAGCACTTGCCGAAGCCGGCCTCCTGCATGGCGCTCGGGTAGATGACGATGAACCCGTACTGGTTCGACAGCGAGGCGAACTCGCTGCCCGAGTAGAAGCCCGGCCCCGACCCGCCGCAGCCGTGCATGGCGACCACGATGGCGGGATTCGCGGGGCGGTTGTCCGGCACGTAGAGGTGCATCCGCATGCCGCCCGGGTTGTTGCCGAAGTTCGTCACCTCGACCAGCGAGGCGGCGGAAGCCGGCGAGGACAGTACGACAAGACCCAAGCTGAGGAGCAGGAAGCTGGCCAACCCGGCCAACGCCGCCCTGGTTCGTCTCATGGTGCCTCCATTGATGGTGGTGGATACCCAACATTAGGCACTTTCCTGACGACCGTCAATGAAGCACCTAATGTCGTCCGGGCAGGAGGATCGATGGAGGGGCCTGCGCGGCGCGGGCGGGCTCGGCTGATGCCGAGCCCGCCCGGTCTCTGGTCGGACTTGCTACCTGCGCCCTACAGCCGGTGAGCCTGCCCGGCCTCGGATGGACTGTTCATCGGCGAGGCCGTGGCTGTCAGGCGAGGGGTGCGAGGCGGAATTGTTGGTTGGGTTGTCCGTGGCAGTCGTAGAGCTGGATCTGGGCTCCGTTGTTGCTGCTCCAGACGTCGAGGCAGCGTCCGGACTGGACGCCGGTGATGGTGCCGTTGGAGTTGACGTTCCATTGTTGGTTGGTGCCGCTGTGGCAGGTGTAGATCTGGATGGCGGCGCCGTTGCCGGAGCCTGCGGCGTCGAGGCACATGTTGTCGTAGACGCGTAGTTGCCTGTTTGAGGTGTAGGTCCAGGACTGGTTGGTCTGCTTGTTGCAGTCGTAGAGCTGGACGCGGGTGCCGTTGTTGCGGGAGGCGTTGGGTACGTCGACGCAGCGGCCGGACTGGGTGCCGATGATCTCGTTGGCCGAGCCGGAGGGCGGTGGGGTGGTCGGCGTCGGCGTTGGGCTGCCGGTCGGCGGCGTGGTCGGGTCCGTCGGCAGCAACGGGCAGGTGCTGCGGTAGGTGACCACTCCGCTGCTGTCCAGCAGCGGGCAGAGGAACTGGCTGTACCGCGAGTCGTTGTCGACGAACATCTTCAGGAACGGCAGCATGGTCCGGATCAACACCGGGTTGGACCGGCCGACCATGAACCCGTGGTCCCCACCGGCGACCTCGAGGTAGACGCTCTCCGTCGAGGCCGGAAGGCTGTTGTACAGGTTGAGGGCGTAGGACGGGGTGACCACGGTGTCCGCCTGCCCCGAGATGACCATCGTGGGCACCCGGTCGTTGGCCAGGTTCTGCGACGGCGAGTACGGCGTGATGCCGACCGCCGCCTTCAACGACGAGCGCCGGATGGCCGCGCTGAGCGCTCCACCGCCGCCCATCGAGTGACCGGAGACGGCCAACCGGTTCGGGTCGACCCGGTCGCGTACCGGGCTCTGCTGCGTCAGGTAGTCGAGCGCGGCGAGCAACTGGGTGCCTCGGGCGGTGTCGAAGTCGTTACGGCTGTTGGTCTCGATGCCGATCACGACGAAGCCGTGCGAGGCCAGCCACGGGCCCATCCAGGCCAACTCGGCGGAGAACAACGCCGTGTAACCAGGCGAGATCGCGATGGCACCGAAGGTGCCCTGGCTGGTGTCGGTCGGGTAGTAGATCCTGCCGCCGTTGAAGCCGTACCCGGTCGGGACGCTTACCGACGTGTTGGCGAACGGGCCGTTGACGGCCGCGACGCTGGCCCGGGTGGGGTCCGGGCCCCGCTGGTACGGGTTGTCGGCGGCCGATGCGGACCCGGTCGCCACCGTCACGGTGAACATCCCGACGGCGGCCGCGAGCCCCGCCGTGGCGAGCTTGAGCAGCCGACGCCGAATGCCGGGGGACACTCGGCCGGCATGATCTTCCCTCGCGAGCGGGGGGTGATGTGCGTGTCCTCGCACTGTCGATACCTCCTGGTGGTGGGGTGTGTGAGGGATGGGCGGGCCCGGACTGCGCCGAGCCCGCCCGATCCGGCTGTGCCCGAGCCGGATCCGTCGCCGTCAGCGCTGCAGGGTCAGCACTCCCGGGCGGTACGGCAGCAGGCCGTAGTCGCCGCCGGAGTTGGGGGAACGGCCCTGGTAGAGCATCTGCAGGTTGCAGGGGTCGATGGTCATGGTCTGGTCGGCGTTGGTCCGGATCAACTCACCGTGGCTGATGTCGTTGGTCCAGGTGGCGCCGCTGTTGGCCTTACCGGCGAACGGGTTGCTCTCGGTGGCCGCCTGCGGCGTCCAACTGCCGCCCAGGCTGGTCGCGGTGAACGACCGGAAGTACCGGCCCTGCGAACCGATCGCCTCGACGATCATCAGGTACCGCTGCTGACCCTGCAGCTTGTACACCTGGACACCTTCGAACAGGTTGTTCGTGGTGTCGGTCATGATCGTGGTGTAGTTCGACCCGAAGCTGCCCGGGAAGTTCCCGATCGGCATGCTCGCCCGGTAGATGCGGCCGTTGTCACCGGCGAAGAACAGGTACATGTTCTGGTCGTCACCGATGAGCGCCTGGTCGATCGGGCCAGTGCTGGAGTTCGAGATCGACCCGGTGAACAGCGTCTGGTGCGCCGACCAGCTGTTCACGTTCGTCGGGTCGGTCGAGGTCCGGTACGAGAACGCCGGTCCACCCCACTGGTAGGCCAGGACCCAGATGTTGCGGGGTGCGAAGTAGAACAGTGAGGGGGCGACCGCCGCGAACGGCATCGCGTTCTGGCTGGCCGAACCCATCTGGTTCCAGTTCGAGAACAGGCCGAAGTTCATCGACCCCCAGGTGGTGCCGGTGTCGTGGGTGGTCCCGTACACCAGGTGCTGACCGTTGTACGGCGCGTGGGTGAAGTCCTTCAGCGAGACCCAACCCGACCTGGGCTGCGCCAGGGCGCCGGTCGACGACCACCGGTAGCTCGACGGCAGGTTGCAGGTACCGGTCGGCGGCGGGGTGGTGGTCGGCGGCGTGGTGGTCGGCGGGGTCGTGGGACCGCCGAGCGGGTTGAGGCGGAACTGCTGGTTGGGCTGCCCGTGGCAGTCGTAGAGCTGGACCTGCGCTCCGTTGCTGGTGCTCCAGACGTCCAGGCAACGCCCGGACTGGACGCCGCTGATGGTGCCGTTGGAGTTGACGTTCCACTGCTGGTTGGTGCCGCTGTGACAGCTGTAGATCTGGATCGCGGCGCCGTTTCCGGAGCCGCCGGCGTCGAGGCACATGTCGCCGTAGACGCGTAGCTGCTTGTTCGAGGTGTAGGTCCAGGACTGGTTGGTCTGCTTGTTGCAGTCGTAGAGCTGCACCCGGGTGCCGTTGTCACGAGAGGCGTTGGGTACGTCGACGCAGCGGCCCGACTGGCTGCCGACGATCTCGTTGGCCGAACCGGACGGCGGTGGGGTGGTCGGCGTCGGCGTGGGGGTGGGCCCCGGCGTGGTGGGCGTGGGAGTCGGCCCGGGGTCGGCGCTGTTCAGCGCGTCCAGCGTGGCCGTGTACGCCTGCTTCTTGTTGCCGTTGTTGTCGAACAGCAGCGGGGTGCCGTACGAGCGCCACGAGTCGCTGTCCCGGATGCCCCACACGGTGATGCCGTTGCAGCGGGGCACCGCGAGGCAGTCGTTGACCACGTTGCGGTAGGTGTTGGCCTGGGTGGTGCCGGAGCCTTCGATGTCCAGCTCGGTGATCTGCACGTCCACGCCGAGCGCGGCGAAGCTGGACAGCGTGGTGCGGTAGTTGCTGTTGTACGCCGACTGCGCGTTGAAGTGCGACTGGAACCCGACGCAGTCGATCGGCACGCCGCGCTGCTTGAAGTCCTGCACCATCCGGTAGACGGCCTGGGTCTTGGCCCAGGTCCAGTTGTCGGTGTTGTAGTCGTTGTAGCAGAGCTTGGCCTCCGGGTCGGCGGCCCGCGCGGCCCGGAACGCGGCCTCGATCCAGTCGTTGCCGGTGCGCTGCAGGTTCGAGTCACGCCGCGCGCCGCTGTTGCCGTCCTCGAACGCCTCGTTCACCACGTCCCACGAGTCGATCTTGCCGCGGTAGTAGGAGGCGACCCGGGTGACGTGGTTGAGCATCGCGTTACGCAGCGCGGTGCCCGACATGTTCTGCATCCAGCCGGGCTGCTGCGAGTGCCAGGCCAGGGTGTGGCCCCGCACCTTCCAGCCCCGGGACAGGGCGTGGTTGACGATCCGGTCCGCGTTGCCGAACGTGAAGTTGTTCTGCTGCGGCTCGGTCGCGTCGATCTTCATTTCGTTCTCGGGCGTGACCGAGTTGAACTCGCGGTTCAGGATCGTCGTGTACGCACCGTCGTTGAGCTTGTTCGCCGCTACCGCGGCACCGAAGTACCGGCCGGACTGGCCGGCAGCCGCGGCGAGGGTGGTCTCGGCGGCGTGGGCGAGACTGGGTAGCAACGACACGACGAGGGCCGCAACTATCGCGGCAGTTCCGGAGACGGAGAGCGTTCGAAGTCGACGCCCGGAGGGACGGGTCCGGGAGATCATGCTGATCCTCCAGTGGTGGGATTAGGACAAACGCGGTCGCTGTTCGGTGGAAGATTCCGCTCGGGATCGGCGGAGTCCCACGATGTCGAGCCCGCCGGTCGATGCGGGACCCACATCTGGCGCACCCGGTCGGAAGTCGGCTCCGGCCACTGACCAGCAGGTGAAGGGTTGCGATGAGTGGCCAGGTCGCCCGCCGGGAGGTGGTTGCGGCGTGAGGTGGTGGTGGACGTGGTGACCTGGGATGGTGGTGGGGCCTGGTGCTCGGGTGCGGCGCCTCCAGCGACTGGAAGTGATGTTAACGATCACATCGATCGATGGCTCTCAGGCTGGCAGATAAATCCATTGTTTTCAACCGGTAGTTTCGGGCAGCAACCGAAAGTTTTTCGGACGATGCTCGGTGCTGCTGGTCATGGTGCGTCCGGCGGTGCCACATGTCCGTCCGTTCAGGTCGCACTGGTATGGCCGCACGGCGGCGGCGATGTCGTCTCCTCCGTCGCTCACGCGGGTTGGGCGAGGCGGGGCCAGGGGTAGCCGGCGGCCTCGGCTTCGGCGAGAGCCGCGCGGACGGCGTTCCGCCAGTCCTCGCGGGGGGTGTACCCGAGGGTGCGGGCGGCGTGGTCGGAGGGGCAGTCCCAGTCTTCGGAGACATGCACCAGAGACCGGGTCAGGAAGGGCTCGGAGCCGGGCAGGAAGGGGTGCAACTTCTCCATCAGCCAGGCGAAGGCGTACCCAACGCTGTACGGGACGCTGAACCAGGGCCGCGGGGAACCGGTCTCGTCGGCGATGAACTCGATGACGTCGCGGGCGGCGGGCGAGGTCGGGCCGCAGATGTTGAACGACTCGTAGTCGTCGAGCCGGTCGGCGGTCGCGGCCAGCGCGAACGCCTCACCCAGGTCGCCACCGCCCACGAGTGCGAGTCGAGCGCGTCCGCCGGCCAGCCAGGGCACGAGGCGGGTGCGTAGTCGGGGTACGAGTGCCGGCACCATGCCGAGGGCGTTGCCGGCCCCGACAAAGTGCCCGAGGCGCATGGTGACCATCTGGGTGCCGCGATCGCTGCGACGGCGCATGTAATCGTCGAGGTCGATGAGCCGGTCGAGGTGGGGCCAGAAGCCGGTGCGGCGGGTCGGGGCGAAGTCGTCTATCGGGCCGCCGTCGGCGGGGCGCGCGGCGATCGCGATCGTGCTGGTCTGGACGAACCGGCGGACACCCCGGTCGATCGCCTGGTCGATGAGGTCCCGATTGGGCTCGAAGAACTGACGGCGCTCCAGTTCGGCGTGGCCCCAGAAGGCACCCCAGGTGCCGGCGTGGCAGACGACGTCCACGGCATCGACGACGGCGTTGCGGTACCCGGGGTCGCGCAGGTCGCCGACCCGGGTTTCGCCAGCGAACTCGGCCGGAAGTCGGTCGGGCGTGCGGCAGGCGGCGATGGCGGTGACGTCTTGCCGGGTGGCCAACGCGGCGAGGATGTTGCGGCCGAGGAAGCCGGTGGCACCGGTGACCAGAACTCGGGTGGTGCGTGGTCGTCCGCTCATGCCGTCGCCTCGGTCGGGCTACCGGCGGCAGAGGACGGAGCGGACAGTAGGACGATCACGGTTGCTCCTTGCTGTCGCTGGGCGGACTACAGGGTTCGGATCCAGCCGATCAGCCGGGTGGTCTCCCGGTCGACGTACGCGGGGTCGTCGAGGCTGTGCGCGATCAGCGACACGCCCTGGAGCGCGGACAGCAGGTGCAGGGCCAGGTCGGCGGCGTCGGCGTCACGTCCGAGCGCGCGGAACTGCTCCTCCAACCAGCCGAGCAACTCGGTGAAGATGGCGCCTGTCTGCTCGGCCAGTGGACCGCCGGCCTTGTGCAGCTCGGCACACAGGGTGCCGACCGGGCACCCGCTGCGGGCCAGTGCCGCGCGGTTGTCGGCCGTCATCTGTACGAACGCCGCCAGTCGCGACCGGGCATCACCACTCTGATTCCACTGTCCACGGAGCGTGGCGTAACGCCCGGCGTGTTGTGCGACGAGCGCTTCGCCGATGGCCTCCTTCGTCTTGAAGTAGTAGTAGACGTTGCCCAGCGGCACCCCGGCCGCGCCGGCGATGTCCGCGAGCGTGGTGCGGGCGAATCCCTGCTCATGCACCAGCCGAACGGCGGCGTCGACCAGGCGGCTGCGTTTGTCGGGATGGCGGTTCAACATGCCCCCTCGGCACTCAGTTAGTTAGCCAACTTACTGACCGGGGGTGCGGTGGTCAACCCGTGCTGATCGCGGTAGCCCTGCTGAGGCTGCCGCCGGTTTCACCTCTGTCTGGCGGGTATTCAGCCGGACCGCCGAGGCCGGCGGTGACATCTGCACGCAGTGAGGGAGCGCAGCGTCATGCCTGACTCGCAGCCCACCATCGTTCTCGTGCACGGCGCGTTCGCCGAGTCGGCGAGCTGGAACGGTGTGATCGAACGGCTGGCCCCCGCGTACGACGTGGTGGCCGCCGCCAACCCGTTGCGGGACGTCGCGGGTGACGCGGCGTACGTGCGAGACGTGATGCGCGGGATCGGCGGTCCGGTCGTCCTCGTCGGCCACTCGTACGGGGGAATGGTCATCACGCAGGCTGCCGCCGGCGATCCGTCGGTACGGGCGCTCGTGTACGTCAACGCCCTCGCCCCGGACACCGGTGAAACGGCGTTGTCGCTGTCCGGAAAATTCCCCGGCAGCACGCTCGCTGACACACTGGTGAAGTATCCGTTGTCCACCGGCGGTAACGAGGTGGCGATCGGCCAGGACGCCTACCACGCGCAGTTCGCCGCCGACGTGCCGGCCGACCTTGCCGCGCTGATGGCCCGGACCCAGCGGCCGATCACCGAACGTGCCCTGGGCGACGAACTCTCCGGGGCCCCCGCCTGGCGGTCGCTGCCCAGCTGGTTCATCTTCGGGGACGCGGACCGGAACATTCCGGTCGCCGCGCACCGGTTCATGGCCGAGCGGGCCGAACCACGTGGCCAGCGGGAGATCGTCGGCGGCTCGCACGCGATGGCGGTGGCCCAGCCGAGCGAGATCGCCGAGACGATAAGCGAGGCGGTCCGCGGGTCGTGAGCCGCAGTGGCGGCCGGCTGTCGGGTGCCGGCGATCCCGGTGCCGGTGCGTACCGCGCGCGGCCGTGGGTACCCAGTGCCCATGGCGCGGTACACGAAGCCTGAGCTGCGCGAACAGCTCAAGGAAGAGATCAAGGCGTCCGACCGGGGTGGCCGTCCGGGACAGTGGTCGGCGCGCAAGTCGCAGCTGCTCACCAAGGAGTACCAGAAGCGCGGTGGCGGCTATCAGGGCCCGAAGGACGAGCGGCAGAAGTCCCTGCAGCAGTGGGGCGACCAGAAGTGGCGGACCAGGCAGGGCGGCACCCGGGCGCGACACGACGGCGAGACCGACCGTTACCTGCCCGATCAGGCGTGGAAGCAGCTCTCCGCCGAACAGCGGCAGGCGACCGACGCCAAGAAGCGGAAGGCGTCGAAGTCCGGGAAGCAGTACGTCGCCAACACCGGTCCGGCCAAACGCGCCCGGCGGAACGCCGTCTCGTCCGTGTCGCTCACCGATCTGCCGGTAGCCGAAGCGGCCCGACACGTCCGCGACCTCGACACCGGCCAGCTCCGGGCGGCACTGCGGGAGGAACGCGCGGGAAAGGGCCGCAAGACGCTCATCCAGCGCCTGGAGTCGGCACTCAGCCGCCGCTGACCGGCGCCGGGAGGCCGGACCGCGCCGGGGAGTAGGAGGCGCCGGCACGGGTACGCCGGGGTACGGTGTCGCCACCTGGACCAGACGTGCCTGGGCGAGCGCACCGAGCGCGGAGTGGATGTCGAGAAAGGTTTCCCTGGCCCGTTGGCGAGGCCATGGCCGGGGCAGCAGATGATGGGGCAGATCCGGATCGGTGTCCGGGAACCTGCGCCAGGAATCCATGGCGGAGGTCCGGGCGACCAGCGCACTGGCCGCGTCCACCTCGCCGTTGCGGGCGGCTACCCGCAGGTCGGCGTACTGCTCGATGAAGGCCGTGTAGGCGGCGGAGAGTGCGGTCAGATCGTACGCCGAGGCCGGACCGTGTGGCCCCGACTCATCGTCGAAGCGCACCTGCATGATCGACCAACGAGCGCCCTCGACGCGGTGCAGCAGTTCGTCAAGCGCCTCCCGCACCGGCGCGGTCTCGCGTCCTGGTCGGATCCACACGCTGTCGTACAGACCCACGAACCGTAGCGCGCTCAACGACCTGCGCACCCCGTGGCGAACCGCCTGGCCGGAGCTGGGGATCGAGAAGGAGACCATCACCCATTCGCCGGTCCACCGCGGTGGTTGGGCACCGAAGTTCAGAAAGTGCCGCATCCGGGAGCGGTGCTTGGCGATCGCCTGCGAGGTGAGGTGATAGACCGGCGGTCGTCTGGTGCCGCGCGTCGCGATGAGACCACGCTTGACCAGTCGGGACAACGCCGCACGGGCACTGGACTCGCTCACCCCGAACTCGCCCAGTATCGCGATGACCGCCGTGGACGGCAGATCGGCCTGCGAGGAGTCGAGATATTCGCCGAGCAGGGTCGTCAACAGGTGTTGCGGGCTGGAACCGATCTGGGCCCGGGGAATGCGGACCTCGTCGGCGGGCTCCTGGGCGTTCACCTCAACAGCCTGCATCACCACCTGGCGCGTCAGCTCGCCGGCCGACCGGTGCACCTCGGGCAGGACGGGCCGGACAGTTACGCGCCCTGGCCCTGGTTCTGCATCAGGCCGCCGTCCATGAAATACGTCGACCCGGTGACGTAGTCGGCGTCGTCGCTGGCCAGGAAGACGGCGAGCTTGGCGATCTCCTCCGGCTGCGCGGCCCGCTTCCACGGAATCGACTGCACCTGCTCCTCCAGGAACTTCGGGTCGTCGATCGCCTGCTGGTTGAACGGGGTGAGCACCATGCCGGGGCCGATGTTGTTCACGTTCATGCGCATCGGAGCGACCTCCAGGGCGATGCTCTTGGCCAGCTCGAGCATGCCGCCCTTGCTGGCGTCGTAGTCGGAGCCGCCCGCCCGGGCCACCTCCTGGTGAATCGAGGTGATGTTGATTATCTTGCCGTGTCCGCCCTGGTCACGGCGGTGCTGGATGAACCGCCGACAGCAGAAGAACATCCCGTACAGGTTGGTCCGGATCGACCGGTCCCAGGTCTCGGTGTCCAGGTCGGCCACCGGGATGCCGGAGGCGTCCACGCCCGCGTCGTTCATCAGGATGTCGAGCCGGTCGAACTCCGCGAGGGCCTCGTCGAACATCGCCTCGACCTGATGCTCGACGCTGATGTCGCCCTGCACCACAACGGCGCGCCGACCGGCCTTCTCGATCTCGGCCTTCGTGTGGTTCGCGCCCGCGTGGTCGTGCAGGTAGTGCACCACCACGTCGGCTCCCTCCCGGCCGAACTCGATCGCGGTGGCCTGCCCGATTCCCGAGTCGGAGCCGGTGATCAGAGCGGTCCTGCCCGCCAGCCGTCCGGTCATCACGGCCTCCTTCGTCGACGCCGGGCGGCCGATTACCCGCCTGCCCCGGTCCTAACCGAACGGGATCGGACGCCGGCCTCCGCCTGGTCGATGACCCAGGCGGCGTTGATGAGGCCGATGTGGGACAGCGCCTGGGGGAAGTTGCCGATCTGGCTGCCGTCGCTGCGGTCGATCTCCTCCGAGAGCAGGCCGAGATCGTTCGCCCGGGCGGTCACGCTGTCGAAGATCTGCCGGGCCGCGTCGATCCGCCCGGCCAGGGCCAGTGCCTCGGCCAACCAGTACGAGCAGGTGATGAAGGCGCCCTCGTCGCCCGCGCCCGTCCAACGCTGCACCAGACCGTCCCGGGTCAGGTCGCGTTCGATGGCTCGCACCGTGGCGAGGACCCGCTCGTCGTCGCCGGGCAGGAACCCGAGGATCGGCATGCCGAGCACGCTGGCATCGAGGTGGTCGGAGCCGAACGCGCCGGTGAACGCCTCGCTCGACGGGTTCCACCCCTCGTTCAGGATCGCCGCTCGTACCTCGTCTCGGGCCTTCGACCACCGTGGCACCGCCGCCTCGGCGTCGAGATCGCGCGCCAGCTTGACGGCCCGGTCCAGCGCCACCCAGCACGCCAGCTTCGAGGTCAGGTAGTGCCGCTCGCCCTCGCGTCCCTCCCAGATGCCGGCGTCCGGCTGGCGCCACGTGTCGGCGGCCCGGTCGGCCAGCGATCGAAGCAGTTCCGCGGCCGCGGGCGACAGGTCCGCCATCTGGTCCCGCAGCACCCACGCGCACTCCAGCACCTCGCCGAGGACGTCGAGCTGCTTCTGCTGCCAGGCGTCGTTCCCGATCCGGACAGGTCGGCTGCCGCGGTGGCCCTCCAGGTGCTCCAGAGGGTGCTCGGTCAGGTCACGCTCACCGGCAGCGCCGAACATGATCGGCACGTGGTCCGCCCCCCGCACCGATCCCATCGACGCGGCGATCCAGTCGAAGAACCTGCGCGCCTCGTCCGGACAGGCGGCAACCCAGAGCGCCTTCAGGGTGAAGCTGCCGTCGCGGAGCCAGGCGAACCGGTAGTCCCAGTTCGCCGCGCCACCTACCACTTCCGGCAGCGAGGTGGTGGCCGCGGCGATCACCGCGCCGGTCGGCTGGTAGGTCAACGCCTGCAACACCAGTGCGCTGCGCCGGACCTGCTCCCGGTAGGGCCCCTGGTAGCCCTGGTGGATGCGATCCCACGACTGCCAGGCGGCGATGGTGTCGCGCAGTACGGCACGCCCGTCCAGCGGCCCGATCTGCTGGTCCGCGGCCCGGCGATGATGCAGCGCGAGCACCGCGCTGTCACCCTCGGTGAGCGTGAATCGTCCGGTCACCACCGGACCGTCAACTGTCAGACCACGGTCGCTGGTCAGCACCAGCCGGTCGGTACCGCCGGATATCTCGATTCCCAGCGGTGTCTCGGCGATCGATGGACTTGTTCGTCCGTATTCCGGCCGGGCCACGACCTCGATCGCCACCTCCACCGTGCCGGCGACCGCGTCGACCTGCCGCAGCAGCACGTGCGGCGACCCGAAGCCGATCCCGTGCCCGCGTTCACCGAAGCCGAGGCCGAGGGCATCCGTCAGACGCAGTACGCCGCTCGGGGTGTGGAACTCCGTACAGAGCACCATGGTCCCGTCGAGGTAGCGCCGGGTGGTCGTGTGCGGCCCCGGTGGCCGGATCGACCAGTGGCCGCCGGTGGTGCCCAGGAGCCGTGCGAAGACGCTCGGCGCGTCGAATCTGGGTGGACACCACCAGTCCACGGACCCGTCCGAGGAGACCAGTGCGGCACCCTGACGTCGCCGAGAAGCGCGTAGTCGCTGATCACCGCCACACTGGCCGGACGCCGCCTCGTGGATCACCCATTTCCAGGCCTCACGCGACCCCGCCCGGCCGGAGCCGATCGGCGGGAGCACCGCAGCCACCCCGCGGGCCGACGGCGGTCCGAGCCCTCGGTAGCCGAGCGATACATTGACACTTTTCGTTGCGGGAGTGATAGTAACTGCACACAGCTCCCATCGGATCGCCTGTGGGGACCGCGGCCGGGCGGTCCGCAGCACCGACCTGACCCGTGGCCAGCGTTGGCCGCCGTGGTCGGGGTGCGATTGAACCACCGCCACCGCACCGCAGGGAGCGCCGTCCCGAATCCGCTGGAGGGTGCATGAGCAGGAGATCGAAGATCTACGCGGCCCTGGTGGCCGCGATCGTCCCGGCCACTGCCGTGATCGTGACGCTCGGCGCGTCACCGGCCGGCGCGGCGGTCGGTGGTTCCGGTCCATACCCCGCCGACCACGAGACCTCGGCGAGCCTGGCCAATCACACCATCTTCCGGCCCCAGACACTGCCGGCCGAGCGCCTTCCCATCCTGGCCTGGGGCAACGGCGGCTGCTCGGCCAACGGTTTGTCGCAGGGCAACTTCCTCCGCGAGATCGCCTCCCACGGGTTCCTCGCCATCGCCAACGGCGCCCCGAACGGATCCGGCTCCACCAACGCCCAGATGCTCACCCAGTCCATCGACTGGGCCGTCGCGGAGAACTCCCGGCAGGGCAGCAAGTACTACGGCAAGCTCGACACGTCCAAGATCGCGGTCGCCGGCTTCTCCTGCGGGGGCCTGGAGGCCTACGCCGTCTCGAACGACCCCCGCGTCACCACGACCGGGATCTTCAGCAGCGGCCTGTTGAACGATGCCGACGACTACCAGCTCCGGAGACTGACCAAGCCGATCGCGTACTTCATCGGCGGGCCCAGTGACATCGCGTACCCGAACGCCATCGACGACTGGGGCAAGCTGCCGGCCGGACTGCCCGCCTTCATGGGCAACCTGAACGTCGGGCACGGCGGGACCTACGACCAGCCGAACGGAGGCGAGTTCGGCCGGGTGGCGGTGCTCTACCTCAAATGGCGACTGAAGGGGGACACCACCGCCGGCACCAACTTCGTCGGCGCCAACTGCGGCCTGTGCCGCAGCCAGTGGAGTGTCCAGCAGAAGAACCTGACCCTCGACGGCGATCCGCCGCCCACCACCCCGCCGCCCACGACTCCGCCGACCACCCCGCCCAGCACTCCGCCGACCACGCCGCCGAGCGGGACCCCCGCCTGCACCGCCGTCTACTCGGTGCAGGACCAGTGGAACAGTGGTTTCGTCGCCAACGTCAGCGTCACGGCCGGCAGCACCGCGCTCACCGGCTGGCGGGTCACCCTCAACCTGCCGAACGGCGCGTCGGTCAGCTCGATGTGGAACGGTGTGCACACCGGTACCAGTGGCACCGTCACCGTCACGAACCAGAGCTACAACGGACGGCTGGCCCCCGGTCAGACCACCAGCTTCGGATTCCAGGGCACCGGCAACGGCAGCGGAGCCACCGTCACCTGCACGGGCACCTGAGCCAGCCCGACGAGTCAGACCCCGGGACGGGCCGGGTACCGTGCCCGTCCCGGGGCAGCCCTCGGTGTGCGCGCGGCGCACCCCGCGCCGCGCCGGTCAGGGCAGCCAGCCGGGACGGACCAGACCGGCCTCGTAAGCGAACACCACCAGCTGGGCGCGGTCCCGGGCACCGAGCTTGACCATCGCCCGGGACACGTGCGTCTTGGCGGTGGCCGGACTCACCACCAGCCGCGTAGCGATCTCGTCATTGGACAGCCCGGTGCCGACCAGGGCCACCACCTCCCGTTCCCGCTCGGTCAGCTCGGCCAACCGCCGGGGCGCGGCCGGTGTGGCGGTGCCGGCGGCGAACCGTTCGATCACCCGCCGGGTCACACTCGGCGACAGCAGCCCGTCGCCGGCCGCCACCACCCGCACCCCCTGGATCAGGTCGGCCGGTTGGGTGTTCTTCACCAGGAAGCCGGCAGCACCCGCGCGCAACGCCTCACCGACGTACTCGTCCAACTCGAACGTGGTGAGCACGACGATCCGCACGCCGGACAGCTCGGGGTCGGCGGTGATCTGCCGGGTGGCGGCCAGCCCGTCCACGCCGGGCATCCGGATGTCCATCAGGACCACGTCGGGAACGGTCTGCCGGGCCAGCCGGACCGCCTGGGCGCCGTCGCCCGCCTCGCCGACGACGGTGATGTCCGGCTCGCTGTCCAGCAGCGCGCGGAAGCCGGCCCGGACCAGCGCCTGGTCGTCGACGAGCAGTACCCGGATCACGCGGTCGCCTCCCGTGTCTCGTCGCTGCCCAGCGGCAGGGTGGCGCGGACCCGCCAGCCGCCGCTGCCGTCCGGCGCGGGGCCGGCGCTCAGTTCGCCGCCCAGCGCGGCGGCCCGCTCCCGCATCCCCGTGATGCCGTTCCCCGCCGGTGGAACAGGACCCGGCTCCGGTGGCGGCGCGCCGCCACCGTCGTCGTCGACCTCGACGACCAACGCCTCCGGTCGGTACCCGATGGTGACGGTGGCGGCGGCACCCGGCCCGGCGTGCCGGCGGATGTTGGTGAGCGCCTCCTGCACGATCCGGTACGCGGCCCGATCCACCGCGGCGGGCAGTTGTCGGCTCGTCCCGTCGATCACGGTCCGGGTCGGCAGTGCGGCGTCCCCGGTCAGCTCGGCGAGCCGGTCCAGTCCCGGCGCGGGCGTACGCGGAGCGGCCCCGCCGGCCGGGTAGAGCGTGTTCAGCACGGCCTGGACCTCGCGCAGCGCCTCCGCGCTGGACTGCGCGATCGCGTCGAGCGCCGCCCGCGCCTGCTCCGGGTCGCGGTCCATCAGGTGCAGACCGACACCCGCCCGCATGTTGATCAGCGACAGGTGGTGGCCGAGCACGTCGTGCAGCTCGGCGGCGATCATCAACCGCTGCTCGCTGGCCCGGCGGCGTTGCCGCTCCTCGGACAGCCGGCGCTGCTCCGCTATGCCGTTGCGGACCTCGGCGGCGACCAGGATGCCGATCTCGGTGACCAGGCCGGCACCGGCGATCAGCGCCAACGCCGCCAGTGCCTGGTTCAGCGTGGCACCGCTGACCAGCACCCAGAAGGCGTACGACCCGGCGGTTGTCGCCGCCACCAGCCACCGGTGCCCGGCGGCCATGACCGCCGCCGCACCGATCATCGGCGCCAGCAGTGTCACCCCGACCGGCCGGCCGAGCAGGTGGTACGCCAGGGTCACGGCGACCACGATCAGGAAGTTCCGCCTCGGGAACCGGTGCCGGTCGGCAAGCGCCAGCCCACTGAACACCAGCAGCACGTACCCGACAATCCCGACGCTGGCGTGCTGCCAACCGGCGACGATCGCGGTTCCGACCGGCTGCGCGAGCGCGGTCAGCACCGCCAGCCCCGGCCCGGGCCGCGACGTGGGCGGTTCGTCGGGGGATGCCACGTCGGCACCGGGGCTCGACCGGCTCATGCCCGCACTGTAGGCCGATCGGAGTCGCCTGCGGCAGCCCGGACGGGAGCAACCCGGCGTACCCCCGGCGGAGTAGGCCGCTGCTGCCGCTGCCGCGCGGGGAGTAGCAGCGGTGCCGCCGTCGCGCCGACGCGTCGACCGGTCATCGCCGGCAGGCTCGGTCGTATGGCAATCGACATCTCTCGACGAGGAGTTTCCCGATGAAGGCGATCGTGCAGGACCGGTACGGCTCTCCCGACGTCCTGCGGCTGCGCGAGGTGGACGTCCCGACACCCGGCGACGACGAGGTGCTGGTCCGGGTACTGGCAAGCTCGGTCAACGCCTACGACTGGCACGCGATGCGGGGCGACCCGTATCTGTCCCGACTGTCGTTCGGGCTCCGCCGGCCCACCGCGCCGGTCCGGGGCCAGGACTTCGCCGGCCGGGTCGAGGCGGTCGGTCGGGCGGTGACCCGCTTCCGGCCCGGCGACGAGGTGTACGGCGAGGCCGGCCCCGCCGGGGGTGCGTTCGCCGAGTACGTGTGCGTGGCCGAGAAGTTGGTCGAGGCGAAACCGGCGAACCTGAGCTTCGAGCAGGCGGCGGCGATCCCGCTGGCCGCCACCACCGCTCTGGTCTGCCTACAAGACGGCGCCCGACTCCAGGCGGGGCAGCACGTGCTGATCAACGGGGCGTCCGGCGGGGTGGGCACCTTCGCGGTGCAGTTGGCCAAGGCGTACGGCGCACAGGTGACCGCGGTGTGCCGGACCCGCAACGTCGACCTGGTCCGGTCGCTCGGCGCGGATCATGTCGTCGACTACACCAGGGAGGATTTCGCCCGTACCGACGCGGTCCGTGCCGGCCGCCGCTACGAGGTGTTGCTCGACCTGGTCGGCAACCGGTCGTTGACCGACTGTCGGCGGGTGCTCACCCCGGACGGGACACTGCTGCTGTCCGGCGGCGGCGTGTTCACCGGCGGCAGCGTCTTCGGGCCGATGAGCCTGCTGCTCCGGGGGCCGCTGGTGGGCCGTCTCGTCCGGCACCGCATCGTCGCGCCGTTCGCGGCGGGTGGCCGGGGGCACCTCGCGACGCTGCGGGAGTTGGCCGAGTCGGGCGGGCTCACCCCGGTCATCGACCGGACCTACCGGCTGGACGAGGTGCCCGACGCGATCCGGTACGTCGAGACCGAGCATGCCCGCGCCAAGGTGGTGGTGAGCCTTCTACCCGACAACTGACGGTGATACAGCCCTCGTTTCACCACCTAGCCGTGGTGTTGCTGCAACGATGCAAGACGTGGGAACTGCGAAGACTACGACGCCCGCCATCTCGCCGCTTACCGGCGAGCCGATCAAGCCTGCCGATGCCGAGCGGCTCGCGGGAGTGCTGAAGGCATTCGCCGATCCGGCCCGGTTGCGACTGCTCAGTCTGATCCAGTCGTCTCCGACGGGAGAGGCATCCGTCAGCGACCTCACCGCGCCGCTCGGGCTTTCCCAGCCGACGGTGAGTCATCACCTGCGGATCCTCACCGAGGCCGGTCTGCTCGAGCGGGACAAGCGCGGTGTCTGGGCGTACTACCGTCTGGTGCCGTCGGCGATCGCCGCGATCGCCGACCTGTTGACGCCGCCGCGCAAGCGAGCGGCGAAGAAGAGCCGCTGACCGGGAGCGTCGACGGCCGGCACCTGTGCCGGCCGACCCGGCACCTGGCCTGCACGACGACGCCGAGCCGATGGCCGTTCTCCTGGCCATCGGTCCGTCGGCGGTTGCGGCCGACATCGCGTGTACTGGCCACATTGTGGGCGATTCACCGGTAATTCATCGACGTTCATCTATACTCGGCGAAGCGTGGATCCCGTCCCATCCATCTGAGTCAGGACAGAGCCATGAAACGCATCCCGCTGAGAGCCACTGTGCCCGTCGGGCTGGCGATCGCATTGATCGCCGGCCCGCTGGGGACACCGGCCACCGCGCAGGCGACCGTACCCATCACCCTAACCGGCGCCAGCGCCAGCAGTCCCAGCGCTGACGTCACCATCGCCGGGCGGGCCGTGACGATCACCGCGCCGGGCACCTACGAGATCAGCGGCACCCTCAACGACGGCTATCTGAGCGTCGACACCGCGGCCTCGGGTGCCGTGAATCTGATTCTCAACGGTGCCACGATCAGCAACTCCAGCAACGCGCCGCTGCAGGTCGCCGACGCCGACGAGGTCGTGATCACGCTCGCCGCCGGCACCACCAGCCAGCTCTCCGACGCGACCCGTTACGTCTACCCGGACCCGAGCACGGACGAGCCGAACGCCGCCCTGTTCAGCACCGCCGACCTGCGGATCAACGGGACCGGCGCGCTGACCGTGCGGGGCAACGCGTACGACGGCATCACCAGCAAGGACGGCCTGGTCATCGAGTCCGGCACGATCACGGTGAACGCGGTCGACGACGGCATCCGGGGTAAGGACTTCCTCGACATCACCGGAGGCAGCCTCGACGTCACCGCGGGCGGCGACGGCATCAAGTCCGACGACACCGAGGCGGACCGCGGCCGACTCGCCATCACCAACGGCACCGTGCGGGTGAACGCCGGTGACGACGCCATCAAGGGAGAGAACACCGTCGCCATCTCCGGCGGCACGGTCACCGTCACCAACTCCTACGAGGCGATCGAGAGCCGGCAGGTCACCATCAGCGGCGGCAACGTCAACGTCACCGCCCGCGACGACGCGATTAACGCGGTCGAGGACGGGTACGGCGACTTCGACGTGGCACCGAACGCGTTCGTCCGGTTCACCGGCGGGACCACCCTGGTCAACTCCAGCATCGACGGCATCGACTCCAACGGCTCGGTGACCTTCGCGGCCGGCACCGTCGTGGTCAGCGGACCGAGCACCGGCAGCCCCGGCGAGGGCGCGATCGACTCGAACGGCCCGGTCCACTTCACCGGCGGCACGATGCTCGGGGCGGGCTCGACCTCGATGGCGGTGCTGAGCCTGCCGCCGACCTCCGGCCAGGGCTGGGTGGCTCCCCAACTGTCCAGCAGCCAGCCGGCCGGCACCCTGCTCCACCTGGTCTCCGGCGGCCAGGTGCTCGCCTCCTACCGGTCCCCCAAGAACTTCCGCGAGGTGGTCTTCTCCTCCAACCGGATCCAGCACGGGCAGACCTACGAGGTCTACCGGGGCGGTAGCCTCTCCGGCACGACGATCGGCGGCATGGCCACCAGCGGCGGCAGCATCGCGGGAGCCACCAGGCTGATGACCGTCACCGCCGGCCAGTACCGTGGCGGCCTGGTCGGCTGGCCGCCCGGCGGTCCGGGTTGGCCGCCGCCGACGACTCCGCCGCCCACCACCCCGCCGCCGAACCCGACCACTCCGCCGCCGAACCCGACGACCCCGCCGCCGAGCGCTGGCGGCTGTACGGCGACCTACAGCGTCGCCGGCCAGTGGCAGGGCGGCTTCCAGGGCGAGGTGCGGGTCACCGCCGGCTCGTCCGCGATCAACGGTTGGCGGGTGACCTGGACGTTTGCCAACGGCCAGACGATCAGCCAGGTGTGGAACGCGACAGTCAGCGCCAGCGGCTCGGCGGTGACGGCGACAAACGTCTCCTTCAACGGTTCGCTCGGCGCCGGCGCGAGCACCACCTTCGGGTTCCTCGGTAGCTGGAACGGCAGCAACTCGGTACCGACCCTGACCTGCACCGCGACCTGATCGGTAAGCACCGCCCGATCAGGGAGCCCGGCACCGGCTGGTGCCGGGCTCCCTGGCCACGGGCTGACAGACTGCTCGCATGCTGCCCCCGCGCTGTCACGTCTGCCATCTCGAACCCGCTCGACCACCGCTCGGCGACACGCGCAGCGACTTCGTTCTGGTGCACTTCGCCGACGCCGTCAACCCGCCACCCGGCTGGGTGGGGCACCCACCAGGCGCGGTGTGGTTCTGCGGGGAGCACGCGCCACTCGGTGCGGATCGGGAACATCTCGGCAGCGAAAGCGCACTACGCGACATCGACATCAAGCTCGGTCGGTTGCCCAGGCCACTGCCGAAGGTCGACTGTTAGCGAACTCCGGCGTCGGTCAGGGCCGGGAAGCTCCGTACGGCAGGTGTTCGACTGAACGACCACCGAGCTTGGTGGCATCGTCAAGTAGAGACATGTTCATGTTTGCTCATGAGTGGACATCATCCCCACCACTGCCACCACGATCACCGATCCACCGACGAGGTGCCGTACGGTCAGGTGAACGTCGCCCCGGCACTCGGCCGGCGGGCGCTGCTGGCCGGTGCCGGCGGCGCGCTGATGCTGGCCGCGCTGCCGACCTCGGCCCGGGCGGCCAGCACGACGATGGCCAACGCCCCAACCACGACCGCGGCGGCCGGCGCCGCCCGGACCTCCCTGGTCACCCAGGGCACGATGCTGGTGCACGCCGACATGCACAACCACACCGTCGCCTCGGACGGCGACGGGAGCCCTGAGGCCGCGTTCGCCTCGATGCGTGAGGCCGGTCTCGACGTCGCCGCGCTGACCGACCACGCCACGCTCTTCGCCATCGACGGGCTCAGCTCGTCGGAGTGGCGGACCACCGGTGACCTCGCCAACGCCGCGAACGACCCGGGCCAGTTCACCGCGATCCGCGGATTCGAGTGGTCCCATCCGTTGCAGGGGCACATCAACGTGTGGAACACCTCCGACTTCGCCGACCTGTGGCGGGCCGGCAGCACCGGCAGCCTGTACCGCTGGCTGATCGGACGGCCGGGTGGCCTGGCCAGCTTCAACCACCCCGGACGTGAGGTGGGCCGGTTCGACAACTTCTCCTTCAACGCCTCGGCCCGCGACCAACTGGTGGGATTGGAGATGTTCAACCGCACCGACGACTACCTGTTCGAGGGCTGGTCGTCCGGGATGACCTCGCCGCTGGTGGCCTGCCTCAACGCGGGCTGGCGGCCGGGCCTCACCGGCGTCACCGACGAACACGGCACCACCTGGGGCTTCCACGAGGGCAAGGGCCGCAGCGGCCTGTGGGTCACGGAGAACACCCGGGCTGCGGTGTTCGAGGCGATGGCGGCCCGCCGTTCCTTCGCCACCCGGGTCTCCGGCCTGCGGGTGGACGCCACGGCCAACGGCGTACGCATGGGTGGCGTGCTGAACGTGACGTCCGGCGACGTCCGGTTCCTGCTCGACCTCGACCGCGGCCCGGCCTGGGACGGCAAGCCGCTGCGCATCCAGGTCCTGCGCCCCGGTACGTCCGCGCCGACCGTCGTCGACGTCATCGACACGGTAAACGGTCGGGTCACCGACTTCACGGTGCCGCTCGACATCGCCGACGGCGACTGGGTGGTGCTCCGGGTCTCCGACCCGTCCCTGCCCAACGGCACGCCCGGCCCGGCTGGTCACCCGTGCAACGACTTCGGCGTGGCGTACACCAGCCCGTGGTGGCTGCGCCCCTGAGCCGGACCGTCACGTCCGGCACGGATCGGCGCGGCGCCAGCAGGTCGTCGAGGTGGCCGGCCCGGGACCGGATCGCCAGTGGGCCGACGACGGCACGTCGTCGGCCCACCATGTGCCTGTTGGTTACCGGACCCGAAGCCGCTGGTGGACAGCGGCAGCGGGCGCGTAGTTCCGGTCACCGGAGTAGGCGACGTGGACCGGGTACACCCCGGCCTCCAATTCGGCGGTTGGCAGCTTCACCACGGCCTTGCCGCCGGCCAGCGGCACCACCTGGGTGGCACCACCGAAGGTGACGGTGATCTCACCTGTCACCTTCGGTGCCTTCTTGTGGCGGGCCTGGGCCCGCACGTCGACGTGCAGCTTGAAGATGTCGCCACGGACGATCGACGCCGGCGTGGCCTTTGCCTTGATCACGGTCCGTGCCGTGCCCACGGTGTCGACTTCCGACCACAGGTGGTCGCGGGCGAAGATGGTGAACAGTTGGCTCGCCGTCATGCCGTCGTGCGCGCCGGGGACCTGGGCCGTCTCGGCGGCGTACCCCCGGGCCCGGAAGTTGTCCGCGATGGCGTTCTGCGCGTTGAGGCTGCCCTCGAAGACGCCGTTGCCGAGGAACACGAAGAGGTCGTCGTCCCCGACCGCGGCCGCGACGTTGTCGTAGTCCTGAGTGGACAGGGACGGGTTGCCGGAGAAGTGCCCGTAGTAGGCGAACGTGGTCGGGTAGCCCCTGATGACGTGGGCGCCCGTCATGCCGCCGTAGGAGAATCCGGCGTAGGCGCGGCCCTCCCGCTCGGTCGAGACGTTGTACTTCTCCTCGATGAGCGGAAGGATCGTCTGGACCAGGTTGTTGGCGGCGTTGGTCTGGTTGTAGGAGCCGAAGCCGAGGCTGGTGCCGGTGAAGTGGTTGCCCATGGTGACCACCACCGTGGGCTCGATCTCGCCCTTGGCCGTCATGTTGTCCAGGATGTTGGGGACGTTCGCCGGGACCATGAAGTCGGTCTCGTCACCGAAGATGCCGTGGGCGAGGTACACCACCTTGTACGGCTCCGCCCGCTTGGGGTTGTAGTCGGCTGGCAGGTAGACACCGAGGTAGTGGCCGCTGTCGCCCAGGATCGTGGTGTAGGGGATGTACGAGACGGTGCCCCGCTTCCTGCGGTCCGCGATCGGAAGTTCGTACTCGGCACGCTCCTTCAGCACCGGGTCGTTCTGCTTCCTGCTGTACGGCACGTAGACGGCGTCGAGGACGTCGTTGTTCCGGACCCGGAAGGAGGCATCACCCGGAGGTCGGGGATGTGTCGAGGCGGGATCCCAGATGCGCTTGTTCTCCCAACCCTGGGTCGGGTCCCAGACCCGGTACCAGTAGCTGATCCCGCCGGCGTGCAGGGGCAGCGAGACCGACCAGTAGCCCTTCGAGTCCCTGGTCATGTCCCTGAGGAACTCGGTGCCGCCGGAGTGGTACCGCCCCGGCTGCCACTCCTCCGGCTGGTAGCGGGTGTTGCCGGTGTCGACGTCGAGCAGAGTCAGATCCCCGGCAAGGCGGACCTGCGTAGCGCTGGGATTGTGGTAGACGAAAGTGACGGTGTATCCGGTCGGTGAGCCGCGATCCGGCTTGACGGTCGCACCCTCCACCACCGGGCGCTTTCCTCCTCCGGCGGCGGCTGGTGCGGAGATGGTGGCGCTGGCACCAACACCGAGCGTCATGATCGTGAGCAACGAGATCGCACGGCTGAGCCGGCGTCCGATCGGTCTCCTCATCTGGGACTACTCCTCTATGGTCTGGTGCGGCCTCATCGAGATCTACGGCTTCTTCCGGACATCGACCACCGAGGGACGTTCCGCCTCACCTCCAACCGACGTCCTGCGGGGGCGCGGTCAGCCCCAAGGCCAACCCGTGCACGTCCTATGCCGTTCCGATGGTCTGCTAAATCGAATTAGCCTCGGTAGTGTGGCCGGGGTCACCTTCAAGTGTCAAGGGTGTTGCGGCAGTGTTGCGCGATCTGTCGCTCCTGCGTACGGCCCGACGGGGCCGTGGGCGAACGCGGCGAGCGCCGTCACTGAGTTCGATCCCGTCGACCGTCGACCGCTCCGAGCCGCGGATCGACATCCGGTGTCCGCGACCACCCGAACGGGTGGCGACGTGAAAAGCGCGTTAAGAAACGCCGGTTCCCCGTGATGGTCGCGTTATAGCCCCTGTCGTCGGGGGGCGAGTGGCGTTGTGATTGCGCGGCGCGGCCGGATGGGGCCGCGCGGAACCTGGTCCGGAATGAGGAGTCAGACGTGTCTGACGTGCTGTTCGTGCTGTTGACGGTGGCGCTGTTCGCGGCGCTCGCCCTGGTGGTGAGGGGCGTGGAGAAGCTGTGAGCGCCGTCAACGCCATCGGTCTGGTGCTGGCGATCGGCCTGGCCGTGTTCCTGGTGGTCGCCCTGCTGTTTCCGGAGCGGTTCTGATGACCGTGACGACAGCCGGTGTGCTGTTCATCCTCTCGCTCGTGGTGGCGTTGGTCGCCGTCCACCGCCCGTTCGGTGACTACCTGTACCGGGTGGTCTCCGGGGCCAGGCAGTCGCGTGTGGAACGGGGCGTCTACCGCCTGGTCGGGGTCGACCCGGCCGCCGAGCAGACCTGGGGCGTGTACGCCCGCAGCGTGCTGGCCTTCTCGGCCGTGTCGATCCTGTTCCTGTACGGGTTCATGCGGTTGCAGAACCACCTGTGGCTGTCGCTGGGCTTCGACCCGGTGATGACACATGGCGCGTGGAACACCGCGGTGTCGTTCGTGACGAACACGAACTGGCAGTGGTACTCGGGTGAGTCGACCATGGGTCACCTGGTGCAGATGGCCGGCCTGGCGGTGCAGAACTTCGTCTCCGCCGCCGTCGGCATCGCGGTCGCCGTCGCGCTGGTCCGGGGCTTCGCCCGCAGCCGGACCGGCGAACTGGGCAACTTCTGGGTCGACCTGACCCGGATCACCTTGCGGATCCTGCTACCGATCTCGGTCCTCGGCGCCCTTGCCCTGATGATCGGCGGTGCGGTGCAGAATCTGTCCGCCGGCACCGAGATCACCACCCTGACCGGGGGCAACCAGACCATCACCGGTGGCCCGGTGGCCAGCCAGGAGGTCATCAAGGAGCTGGGCACCAACGGCGGCGGCTTCTACAACGTCAACAGTGCCCACCCGTTCGAGAACCCGACCACCTGGACGAACTGGCTGGAGATCTTCCTGCTCCTGCTGATCCCGTTCAGCCTGCCCCGGGTCTTCGGCCGGATGGTGGGTCAGGTGCGGCAGGGCTACGCGATCGTCGCGGTGATGGCCGTCCTGGCGATCGCGAGCATCACCCTGACCAACGTCTTCGAGCTGACCGGCGACGGCACGGTGCCGCAGGCGGTCGGGGCGGCCCTCGAAGGTAAGGAGGTCCGGTTCGACGTGTCGAACTCGGCGACCTTCGCGGCCGCCACCACGCTCACCTCCACCGGTGCGGTGAACTCGTTCCACGACTCGTACACCGCCCTGGGCGGCATGATGCCGCTGGTCAACATGATGCTCGGCGAGGTCGCCCCCGGCGGTGTCGGTGCCGGCCTGTACGGCCTGCTGATCCTGGCGGTGATCACCGTGTTCGTCGCCGGCCTGATGGTCGGCCGGACGCCGGAGTACGTCGGGAAGAAGATCGGTGCGCGGGAGATCAAGCTCGCGTCGCTGTACTTTCTGATCACCCCTGCTCTGGTGCTGATCGGCGCGGCGGCGGCGTTCGCCACCGGCAACAACTCGACCGCGCTCAACGTCGGGCCGCACGGGCTGTCCGAGGTGCTCTACGCGTTCACCTCGGCGAGCAACAACAACGGCTCCGCGTTCGCCGGCATCACCGTGAGCACGCCGTGGTGGAACACCGCGCTGGGGCTGTGCATGCTGCTCGGCCGGTTCCTGCCGATCATCCTCGTGCTCGCCCTGGCCGGTTCCCTCGCACGCCAGCAACCCACCCCCGCCTCCGAGGGCACCCTGCCCACCCACCGGCCGCTGTTCGTCGGGATGGTCGTCGGCGTCACGGTGATCCTCGTCGCGTTGACCTTCCTGCCCGCCCTCGCGCTCGGCCCCCTGGCTGAAGGGCTGTGACCATCATGAAAGAGAAGGACATGACCACCTCCACGCCGGCACCGCACGGCACCGCCGACGCGGCGACCGCCGGCACACCGGCCGTCCAGGGCAACCGGGCCGGCGGCGGCCTGCTCGACCCGAAGCAGCTGCTCACGTCGTTGCCGGACGCGCTGCGCAAGCTCGACCCGCGCACCCTCTGGCGCAACCCGGTCATGCTGATCGTCGAGATCGGAGCGCTCTTCACCACCGTCCTCGCGGTGGCGGACCCGTCGGTGTTCGCGGTGGCGATCACCGTCTGGCTGTGGCTCACGGTCGTCTTCGCGAACCTGGCCGAAGCCGTGGCCGAGGGCCGGGGCAAGGCACAGGCCGCCGCCCTGCGCCGGGCGAAGACGGACACCGTCGCCACCCGCGCCCTGGGCTGGACCGCGGGCGCCGCTCCCGGCGCCTACCGCACCGAGTCGGTGCCCGCCCCACAGTTGAAGCAGGGCGATGTGGTCGTCGTCGAGGCCGGCGAGATCATCCCCGGCGACGGGGACGTGGTGGAGGGCATCGCCAGCGTCGACGAGTCGGCGATCACCGGCGAGTCGGCGCCGGTGATCCGGGAGTCCGGTGGTGACCGGAGCGCGGTCACCGGCGGCACGAAGGTGCTCTCCGATCGGATCGTCGTGATGATCACGCAGAAGCCGGGCGAGAGCTTCATCGACCGGATGATCAACCTGGTCGAGGGGGCCAACCGGCAGAAGACCCCGAACGAGATCGCGCTGAACATCCTGCTCGCCGCGCTGACGATCGTCTTCCTGCTGGCCGTCGTCACTCTTCAGCCGCTGGCCATCTTCTCGAAGGACTACCAGGGCGCGGCACCAGACACCCAGGCGATCACCGACGCCGGCGTCAGCGGGATCGTGCTGGTGTCACTGCTGGTCTGCCTCATCCCGACCACCATCGGGGCGCTGCTGTCCGCGATCGGCATCGCCGGCATGGACCGCCTGGTGCAGCGCAACGTCCTGGCGATGAGCGGCCGGGCCGTAGAGGCCGCCGGCGACGTGAACACGCTGCTGCTGGACAAGACCGGCACCATCACCCTGGGCAACCGGCAGGCCGCCGAGTTCGTTGCGGTCGACGGGGTCGACGTGACCACGGTGGCCGACGCGGCGCAGTTGTCCAGCCTCGCCGACGAGACCCCCGAGGGCCGGTCGATCGTGGTGCTCGCCAAGAACGAGTTCGGGTTGCGCGAACGCGAGGCCGGCCTGATCCCGCACGCGACCTTCGTGCCGTTCACCGCGCAGACCAGGATGAGCGGTGTCGACCTGACCCCGGACGGCACCGTCGACGCCGGCGCCGCCGGAGCGACGCGCCGGATCCGCAAGGGTGCGGCCACCGCGGTTATGAAGTGGGTACGGGAGAACGGCGGTCACCCGACCGAGCAGGTCGGGCAGCTCGTGGACGAGATCAGCGGCCTCGGCGGCACCCCGCTTGTCGTCGCCGAGCACGCCGATGGCGAGCCGGCCCGCGCGCTGGGTGTCATCCACCTCAAGGACGTGGTGAAGGCCGGCATGCGGGAGCGGTTCGACGAGATGCGCGCGATGGGCATCCGGACCGTGATGATCACCGGCGACAACCCGCGTACCGCCAAGGCCATCGCCGACGAGGCAGGGGTCGACGACTTCCTCGCCGAGGCCACCCCGGAGGACAAGCTCGCCCTGATCCGCAAGGAGCAGGAGGGCGGCCGCCTCGTCGCGATGACCGGCGACGGCACCAACGACGCCCCGGCGCTCGCCCAGGCCGACGTCGGCGTCGCCATGAACACCGGCACGTCGGCCGCCAAGGAGGCCGGCAACATGGTCGACCTCGACTCCGACCCGACCAAGCTGATCGAGATCGTGGAGATCGGCAAACAGTTGCTGATCACCCGGGGTGCGCTGACCACGTTCAGCATCTCCAACGACATCGCGAAGTACTTCGCGATCATCCCGGCCATGTTCGCCGGCATCTACCCCAGCCTGGATGCCCTCAACATCATGCGACTCGCCAGCCCGGAGTCGGCGATCCTCGCGGCGGTCATCTTCAACGCGATCATCATCGTCGCGTTGATCCCACTCGCGTTGCGGGGGGTGCGTTACCGGCCCGCCGCCGCGTCGAAGCTGCTCAGCCGCAACCTGCTGGTCTACGGCCTCGGCGGCATCGTGGTGCCGTTCGTCGGCATCAAACTCATCGACCTGCTTCTCCAGCTCATCCCAGGGATCTCGTGATGCGCCTACCCAACTGGCTCGCCCGGCACCTCGCGGCGCTACGCGCGCTGCTCGTCTTCACCGTGCTGCTCGGCCTCGCCTACCCACTCGCGCTGGTGGCCGCGGGTCGGATTCCCGGCCTCGCGGAAAAGGCGGACGGATCACCGCTGACCGTCGACGGGCGGACCGTCGGCAGTTCGCTGATCGGCCAGTCCTTCACCGACGCGGACGGCAACCCGGTCCCGCGTTACTTCCAGTCCCGCCCCTCCGCCGCCGGGGACGGCTACGACCCGACCGCCACCGCCGCCAGCAACCTGGGCCCGGAAAGCGTGGTCGACACCATCGCCATCGACCCGGAGGAGTCGACGCCGAGCCTGCTCACCCAGGTCTGCGCGCGTAGCAGGGCCGTCGGCGAACTCGACGGCGTGGACGGCCGCCGACCGTACTGCACCGCGGACGGGGTCGGCGCGGTGCTCGCGGTGTTCCGCGCCGACGGCCTGACCGGGGCGGTGACCCGGGTGGTGAGTGTCAACCAGGTCGCACCGGCCACGCCGTTCGTCACCAGCTACGAGGGTGTACCGGTGGAACTGGCCCGGCCCGGCGAGGACTATGTCGCCGCCGGCGGCCTGGTCACCCCGATCCGGGGTGACGCACCGGCCGACCCCGCGGTACCCGCCGACGCCGTCACCGCCAGCGGCAGTGGACTCGACCCGCACATCTCCCCGGCGTACGCCGAGCTACAGGTGAACCGGGTCGCACGGGAGCGCGACGCGGACCCCACGGCGGTCCGTCGTCTGGTCGAGGAGCACACCGCCGGTCGGTCGCTCGGCTTCATGGGTGAGCCCGGGGTCAACGTGCTGGAACTCAACCTGGCGCTCGACCGGGAGTTTCCCGCCGGCTGAGAGGTTCGGAAGGGCCCCTTGCGGTACACATGGCGATGACAAGGGGCCCTTTCCGTCGTCGAGAAGGGGAGGGGTGCGATGGCGCGCGGGGAGCTGCGCATCTATCTCGGCGCCGCACCCGGCGTCGGGAAGACGTACGCGATGCTGGAGGAGGCGCACCGGCGGGCCGAGCGCGGCACCGACGTGGTGATCGGGTTCGTCGAGACCCACGGTCGTGCGCACACCGCCGCGATGATCGGCGACCTGGAGCAGGTGCCCCGCCGCACGATGACCTACCGGGGCGTCGAGTTCACCGAGATGGCTCTCGACGCGGTGCTCGCCCGGCGACCCGAGGTGGCCGTCGTCGACGAGCTGGCCCACACCAACGTGCCCGGCTCCCGCAACGACAAGCGCTGGCAGGACATCCAGGAGCTGCTGGACGCCGGGATCACCGTGCTCACCACGGTCAACGTCCAACACCTGGAGTCGCTCAACGACGTCGTCGCCCAGATCACCGGCACCACCCAGCGGGAAACCGTGCCCGACGCCGTCGTCCGCGCCGCCGAACAGGTCGAACTCGTCGACATGACTCCCGAGGCGCTACGCCGACGGATGGCCCACGGCAACATCTACCGCCCCGACAAGATCGACGCAGCGCTCGGCAACTACTTCCGGGTCGGCAACCTCACCGCCCTGCGCGAACTGGCGCTGCTCTGGCTCGCCGACAAGGTCGACGAGCAACTCGACGCGTACCGCGCCCAGCAGGGCATCTCCGCCACCTGGGAGGCCCGCGAACGGGTTGTCGTCGCACTGACCGGCGGGCCGGAGGGGGAGACGCTGATCCGCCGCGCGGCCCGCGTCGCCGCCCGCAGCAAGGGCGCCGACCTGCTCGCCGTGCACATCGCCCGCAGTGATGGGCTCGTCGGCGCCGACCCCGCGCAACTGGCGCGGCAACGGGTCCTGGTGGAGAGCCTCGGCGGCACGTACCACCAGGTCCTCGGCACCGACATCCCCGCCGCGCTGTTGGACTTCGCCCAGGGCGTCAACGCCACCCAACTGGTGCTCGGTGCCAGTCGACGCGGGCGCTTCGCGCAACTGTTCTCCCGGGGCGTCGGGGTCACCACCACGGCACTGTCCGGTCCCATCGACGTACACCTGGTCACCCACGCCGAGGCTGGTCGCGGTCGGCGCGGTCCGGCGGTGCCCGCCGCGCTGTCCCGGCGGCGCCGGCGGTACGGGTTCGCGCTCACCGTCGTGGGTATGCCCGCCCTGACCGCGCTGCTCAAGGCGTTGCCCGACCTCACCCTGACCAACGACATTCTGATCTTCCTCGCCGCCGTCGTCGGCGTCGCGCTCGTCGGCGGGCTCTGGCCGGCGCTGCTCGCGGCCCTCGGCGGATCTCTGTTGCTGAACTGGTTCTTCACCCCGCCCTATTACACGCTGACCATCGCCGAGGCGGACAATCTCCTCGCCCTGGGCGTTTTCGTCGGCGTCGCCGTGGCGGTGAGCTGGGTGGTCGACGTGGCGGCCCGGCGGACTCGGGAGGCGGCTCGGGCCTCCGCCGACGCGCAGACCCTGGCCACCGTCGCCGGCAGCGTCCTGCGCGGGCAGCGGCCCCTGCCGGCGTTGCTGGAGCGGCTCCGGGAGACCTTCGCGCTGCGCGCGGTCAGCGTGCTGGAACAGACCGGCGAGGCGACCGGCCGGCCCGACCGGGACCGGGAGACGCAGGCCTGGCGGGTCGTGGCCAGCGTCGGCGAGTCGCCGGCCGGCACCCCGAGTGCCGGTGAGACGGCTGTACCCGTCGACGACCGGTTGACCGTCGTGCTCTGCGGCCGACGGCTGGAGGCCGCCGATCGGCGCATCGTCGAGGCGTTCGCCGCGCAGGCCGCCGTCGCGCTCCGGCAGGAGCGCCTCGCCGAGGAGGCCGCCGCCGCCCGGCCGCTGGCCGAGGCCGACCGGATGCGCACCGCACTGCTCGCCGCCGTCAGCCACGACCTACGTACCCCGCTGGCCTCGGCGAAGGCCGCCGTGTCCAGCCTGCGCAGCCCGGACGTGGAGTTCGACCCCGAGGACCGGGACGAGCTGCTGGTGACTGCGGACGAGTCCCTCGACCGGCTCGGCCGGCTGGTGGCCAACCTGCTCGACATGAGCCGCCTGCAGGCCGGAGCACTCGGCATCACCGTCGCATCGATCGGTCTGGAGGACGTCGTGCCCCGCGCCCTGGACGAACTCGGCCCAGAGGCCGCCGACGTCAGCACCGACATTCCGACCGATCTCCCCGCGGTCACCGCCGACCCGGGTCTGCTGGAGCGGGTGCTGGTCAACCTCGTCGCGAACGCCCTGCGGCACAGCCCACCCGGACAGCCACCCACCATCACCGCAAGCGCCCACTCCGGCCGGGTCGAACTCCGCGTCATCGACACCGGCCCCGGCATCCCCGAGGACCAGTGGGACCACGTGTTCCTGCCGTTCCAACGCCTTGGCGACCGGGACACCACCACGGGCGTCGGCCTCGGCCTGGCCCTGTCCCGCGGGCTCGCCGAGGCGATGGGCGGCAGCATCAACCCCGAGACCACGCCTGGAGGAGGACTCACCATGGTGTTGCGACTACCCGCCGCGACCGCGGCCACGGAGGGTGCGCCGGAATGACCCGGATCCTCGTCGTCGACGACGAACCCCAGATCCTGCGCGCCCTGCGCATCAACCTGCGCGCACGGGGCTACGACGTCGACGTCGCCGGCACCGGAACCGCCGCGCTGAAGGCCGCCGGTAGCCACCCACCCGATCTCGTCGTGCTCGATCTCGGCCTACCCGACCTCGACGGCGTCGACGTCATCCGTGGGCTCCGTGGCTGGACCGCCGTACCCATCATCGTGCTGTCCGGCCGCGCCGGCAGCGACGACAAGGTCACCGCCCTCGACGCGGGTGCCGACGACTACGTCACCAAGCCCTTCGGTGTCGACGAACTCCTGGCCCGCATCCGGGCCGCCACCCGCCGGCACACCACCGGAGCGGACGCGGCCAGCCGCACCGCGCGGCTCGGCCGGCACACCGTCGACCTCGCCACCCGCACCGTCGTCCGCGACGACGGCACCGACGTCAAACTGACCCCCACCCAGTGGGCGGTGCTCGAAACGCTGCTCCGCAACCCGGGCAAGCTGATCAGCCAGCGCCAACTGCTCCACGAGGTGTGGGGACCGGGATACGAGACCGAGACCGGCTACCTGCGCCAGTACCTGGCCCAGCTACGCCGCAAGCTCGAATCCGACCCCGCCCGACCCCGGCACCTCATCACCGAACCCGGCATGGGCTACCGCTACCAGCCATGAGTCGGACAGCGGCCGCCAGGACAGCCGTCCGAGACGGTGATGTCGGCAGGCGGGCCACCGACACCACACGTAGTGCGGGCACCTCAGGTGCTCAGCCCTCCTCGTCCCCGCTCTCGTCATCGCCGAAGGCGTCGAAGACCTCGTCGGCGACCATGCCGCCGGCGAAACCCAGTGCCGCCCCGCCGACCACTCCGGCGGCGACGGCACCCATTCCCGGGCCGCCGTGCCGCTCCTGGTGGTGCTCCTGCTGGTAGTGCCCTCCGGGATGGCCATATGCGGCGTGTCCGTAGCCGGGCTGACCGTAGCCCTGGACGGGCGGGGTGTAGCCGTGACCGGCGTGCAGGTTCTGGTAGCCGTCTAGGGCCTGCCGGATCCACGTGTCGACCTGGGTGGCCCAGTCGAGGTTATCGGCGTCGGCGTGCGCGGCGTGGTAGCGGCCGAAGCTGTCATGGCCACCAGCGAACAGACCGCCGCGTTTGTCGAACTCCAGCACGATGTCCACGCCGTGCTCGTTGGCGATGAAGGTCAGCTCAACCTCGTTGACGCCGTGGGCGTACTGCGGCGCGCTGTAGTACTCGATCTCCTGGTAGAACGGCAGCGTCTGGTGTACCCCGGCGATGTGGCCGCGCTCGAGATCGGCCGCCTTGAACTGGAAGCCGAGCCGGCCGAAGGCGTCGAGGACGCGCTCCTGCACCGGCAGCGGGTGGACGTACACCGGGTCGAGGTCGCCCTTGTCCACCGCACCGCGGACGGCCACCTCGGTGCGTAGACCCATGGTCATCCCGTGCAGGTGCTGCCCGTACAGGTCGGTCACCGGGGTCTCCCACGGCATCATCAGCTGGAACGGCAGCGACAACTGCTGGCCCTCCCGCAGGACCAGGCTACTGGCGACGCCGACACGGTGGAACTCGACGAGGGCGTCACCCTCTTCCGCTCCGTCTTGTTCCACCCGAGTGACCAGGCCGACCGTGATGTGGTCGATCTCCACATCGTGGCTGCCGCCGGTCAGGTTGACCTGCCCGCCCAGCACCAGACCTGGGCGGGTATTCGGACTGGACAGGACCGTGTCGACACTCGGGCCGCCCACCCCGAACGCGCCAAGCATCTTCTTGAACACTACGAACTCTCCCTCAGTGACCGGCGACCGGGCGGCATCTGGCTCGCGTGGAACTTTCCCGCGAAAGCCTTCTGCTGCAACAGGATCAATGACGTCCATAGTGGATGTCGTTGCGGCGGGAACCTACCAACGCAACCTGAGAGATAGCTGAGTGTGTCCCCTCGACTACTGAGGGGTGTTCATGGTTTTCGACATCTTCCGGCAACCCGAAGATGTCAATTTCCGGTCAGGCGGCCTCGTGCGCGCCGATACCTGGCGGCGCGCTGCGCAGCCGCACCCGGGCGATGGCTCGGCCGGACACCTCGGTCACCTCCGCCGTCAGGCCTGGCAACTCGACCACCTCGCCCGGTGCCTTCGGGATGTGGCCGAGATGGGCCAGCACCAGGCCGGCCACGGTGGTGTAGTCGCCCGCCTCGAGCAGATCGTCGGGAAGGTCGACGCCCACGTCCGGCAGGTCGTGCAGCGGGAAGCCGCCGGGCATCAGCAGTGCGCCGTCAGGCTCTCGAATCACCGACTGGACGTCCCTGTCGGTCTCGTCGTAGATCTCCCCGACGATCTCCTCGACCAGGTCCTCCATCGTGACGATCCCGTCGATCGCACCGCGCTCGTCGACCACGAGAGCGAACTGCTGCCGCTGCTGACGCATCTCCCGGATCGCCTCGGTGACCTTCAACGTCTCCGGCAGGTACAACGGCGGGCTGACGTATGCGGCAACCGGCCCCTCCTGGTCGAGCAGGTCCCGCATGTGCACCAGGCCGACCGTGTCGTCCAGACCGCCCCGCCCCACCACGGGGGCGCGGGTCTGCCCCGACGCGCCCAACTCCCGCAGTGCCTGCGGTGCGGACAGTGAATCGCTGAGGGTGACGACATCGCGACGAGGGACCAAGATCTCTCGCAGGACCCGCTCGGCGACCTCGAACGCCCCTGAAATGATCATCCGGTGCTCGGGGGTGAGGTTACGCTGCGCGGCCACCATGTCCCGCAACTCCTCGGTGGTGACCTCCTCCCGCCGCGCCCCCGGATCGCCGCCGGTCATCCGGACGACCGCGTCGCTGGCGGCGCTCAACAGCCACACGGCCGGCCGGGAGACCGTCGACAGCGCGTCCAGCGGGCGGGCGACGAGCAGCGCCCATCCCTCGGCGCGCTGCATCGCGATGCGTTTGGGCGCCAACTCGCCCAGGACCAGGGTGACGAACGTCAGCAGTATGGTCACCACGACGATGGACGCCGGCTCGGCGGCGCCACCGAGGAATCCCAGGGGTTCGACGAGTGGCTGGGCCAGGGACACCGCCGCCGCTGCCGACGCCAGGAAGCCCGCCAGGGTGATACCGATCTGGATCGTGGCCAGAAACCGGTTCGGGTCCCGTGCCAACCTGGCGAGCACCCGTCCCCCTCGGGAGGTTCGCTCAAGGCGCTCCAGTTGGCTCTCCCGTAGCGACACCAGAGCCATCTCGCTGCCCGCAAACACCGCGTTCACCAGTACCAACACCAGCACCAGCGTGACCTGCACGCCATAGCCACCCACGGCCTGTTCGACGCCTCCCATGCCCGGCCCACCCGGAGCATCAACCGTAGCGATGGTGGGAAGGGAACGACGGGGCACCCGACAACCTGGCATACGGACGGATGAGTGCGGACAGCGGCCACCCGCGCTGGGTGGGCGTTCGACGGGTCGCCTTCGGGTGTCGGGCACACAGCAACGACTCAGGATGCCTGCCTACGCTGGCTGGCATGTCCGACGACGGTGAGCCTCCCAGTTCTGCGAAACCCGTGGGCCGAGCGAGGTTCTGCCGGTGACCGAGTGGCTGCTGCTGGCCGTGGCGGTGCTGCTGATCGCGGCGAACGCGGTGTTCGTGGCCGCGGAGTTCGCCTTCGTGACGGTCGACCGGGCGACGGTCGAGCGCGGGGCGGAGGCCGGTGACCGCCGGTCCGCCGGCCTGCTCAAGGGGCTGCGGACGTTGTCCACCCAGCTGTCCGGAGCTCAGTTGGGCATCACCGTCACCAGTCTGGTGGTCGGCTTTCTGGCCGAACCGTCACTGGCCGCGCTGTTGCGTGGCCCGCTCGGAATGACCGGGCTGTCCGACTCGGCGGTCACCGCCCTGTCGGTGACGCTGGCGCTGGCGCTGGCGACCGGCTTCCAGATGGTCTTCGGTGAACTCGTACCGAAGAACTGGGCGATAGCGGAACCGCTGCGCGTCGGCCGCGCCGTGGCGGGAGCACAGCGTGGCTTCACGACCGCCGCCGGTCCGCTGATCCGGTTCCTCAACGGTACGGCGAACCGGATTCTGCGCCTGATGGGCATCGAACCGACCGAGGAGTTGGCCTCGGCTCGCTCTCCGCAGGAACTCGCGTCGCTGGTCACCCGGTCCGGGCATGAGGGCACGCTCGACGCGCGGACGGCGGAACTCGTCGCGCGCTCGATCGATTTTGGCGAGCGTACGGCGGCCGACGTCATGACGCCGCGTAATCGGGTTCAGTTCGTCTCCGCCGACGCGCCCGCAGGGCAGGTGCTCAGCCTCGCCGCCGGCAGCGGTCACGCCCGATTCCCGGTCACCGGTGCCGGCGTGGACGACGTCATCGGCGTAGTGCACTTCAAGCACGTCCTGGCGGTGCCCACCGCACAGCGGACCACCCGTCCGATCCGGGCGATCATGGTGGATCTTCCGGAGGTGCCCGAGACCATGCCGCTCGACCCGCTGCTGGCGGTCCTGCGCGGGCACGGGTTGCAGGTGGCGGTAGTCGTCGACGAGTACGGCGGCACCGCCGGCGTCGTGACCCTGGAAGACCTCGTCGAGGAGATCGTCGGTGAGATCGCGGACGAGCAGGACGCTCCCCACCGCCGCCACCACCGCAGCGCCGACGGTACCTGGACCCTGTCCGGCCTGCTTCGTCCCGACGAGGCGTCCCGGCTGATCGGCCTCGACCTTCCGGAGGCACGGGACTCAGACACCCTCGGCGGGCTGGTGACCGAGCGCCTCGGCCGTTTCCCGCAGGTCGGTGACACCATCACCGTGTCCGTCGCCGACCGGAACCACCCCGACGCCGATGGTCTACCCACCTCTGCCCGGGCGGAACTCGCGGTCATTCGGCTCGACGGCCGCCGGGTCGACCGGCTCGCCCTGCGTCCCTGCGTCGACAACCAGCCCAGCAAGGAAACCTCGTCATGAGTGACGCCACCGCGATCCTGTTGGCCGTCGTGCTGCTGGCCGGCAATGCCTTCTTCGTCGGGGCGGAGTTCGCGCTGATCTCCGCCCGGCGTACGCAGATCGAACCGCGTGCGGCGGCCGGCTCGTCCATCGCCCGTGTCACGCTGCGGGCGATGGAGAACGTCTCCCTGATGATGGCCGGCGCGCAACTCGGCATCACGGTCTGCTCCCTCGGCCTGGGTGCGATCGGCGAACCTGCCGTGGCGCATCTGCTGGAGAAGCCCTTCGCCGCCGTCGGCGTGCCCGAGGCGCTACTGCACCCGATCGCGTTCACCATCGCTCTGGCCGTCGTCGTGTTCCTGCACATGGTGCTCGGCGAGATGGTGCCCAAGAACATCGCCCTCGCGGGTCCGGAGCGCTCCGCGCTGATCCTGGGCCCGGTGCTATACGGCATCGTCACTGTTCTCCGCCCGCTGATCTGGCTGCTCAACCAGATCGCCAACGCGGTTCTACGTCTTCTCCGGGTCACGCCGAGGGACGAAGTCGCCTCCACCTTCACGAACGAGGAGATCGCCGGCTTCATCGCCCAGTCCCGGCAGGAAGGACTTATCGACCAGCACGAGCACGACCTGCTCACCGGAGCGCTGGCCTTCAACGATCAACCCGCCGCCGCCGTGGCGCTTCCGCTGGCCGCACTGGTCACGCTGCCTCAGGACACCCCCGTGGCGGAGCTTGAACGCCAGTGCGCGGCGACCGGATACTCACGTTTTCCGCTCACCGATCCGCAGGGCAGCCTCACCGGATACGTTCACGTCAAGGACATCCTTGGACTGCCAGCGGAACAGCACGAGGAGCCGCTCGACCCGGCACTGATCCGCCCGCTCGTCACCCTGGATGCCGCCCGGCCGCTGCGCGACGCCCTCACCGTCATGCAACAGCGGGGTGCCCATCTCGCCACCATCGTCGACTCGACCGGTGAGCTTCTCGGCCTGGCCGCCCTGGAGGACGTGGTGGAGAAGCTCGTCGGCGAGGTCCGCGATGCGACCCAGCGTGTCCCCGACCATGCCGGGGTCCACTGAGACGCTTCGCCATCGGCGCGCGACTCGCCGCCGAGCCGGTGATCGCGGCAATTTTCGATCTTTTTAATGCGCCTTTCTCCCGGATATTCGAGGTGGAGTGGTGGCGCGTAGATCAAGACGACGGTGGCGAAATCCGAACAACCGATATCAATAGACGATCATTGATATCTTGTCCGATTGGTGTGATACTCGCTGGAAGCGCTCCCAAACCCGTCCCGGTGAGCGTCTCAGAAATGGAGGATGCACCGTGAGTTCACACCATCCCCACCGATCCGGCCGGCGATCCCGGCCGACCGTCCGGGCGCTGGTCCTGGCCCTCGCCGTGGTGGCCGCCCTGCTGCCCTGGACGGGTGCCGCCCAGGCCCACGGCACCGTGATCAACCCGGCGACCCGCGCGTACCAGTGCTGGCAGAACTGGGGCCACCGGCACATGGATCCGGCGATGCAGACGCAGGACCCGATGTGCCACCGGGCGTTCCAGGCCAACCCGGACACCATGTGGAACTGGATGAGCCAGCTGCGGGACGGCCTCGGCGGGCAGTACCAGGCCCGTACGCCCGACGGGCAGCTCTGCAGCAACGCCCTCTCCCGGAACGACGCCCTGAACCAGCCGGGCGCCTGGAAGGCGACGAACGTCAGCCGCAACTTCACGCTGCGGTTCTACGACCAGGCCAGCCACGGCGCTGACTTCTTCCGGGTCTACGTCACCCGGCAGGGTTTCAATCCGAACTCGCAGCGCGTCGGTTGGGGAAACATCGACCAGATCCTGCAGACCGGGCGCTACGCGCCGACGCAGAACATCTCGTTCAACGTCTCGATCCCGTCCGGGCGTAGCGGCCAGCACGTCCTCTTCGTGATCTGGAAGGCGTCACACATGGACCAGACCTACATGTGGTGCAGCGACATCAACGTCACCTGATCCACCCGACCGTCAGGCACAACTCGGCTCCGGCCCGGCACGACCGGGTCGGAGCCGAGGCGTCTCGGCGGTCGTGACCGGGTGCGTCCGGTTCTCCGGTGGCCTGCTCGTACGCCGCAGCATCGGCAGGCGGCGAGGTAGCCTCGGGCGGGTGCGGATCATCGCGTTCCTGGCCGTCTCCGTGGTTGTGCTGGCCGCCGTCCTGCTGGTTTCCGCGGTTCTGACCGGCGGCGCCCGACGCCGACGTCACGCCGCGCAGGCGTCCGCCCGCTGGGCGGTGCGGCACTACGCCATACCCGGGCGTGGGCACACCGTCGTCGGGGTCACCCTGACCGACGCGGACGGGCGGGTGCACGGTGAGCACGTGGTGGCGCGGATCCCGGACGATGCCCAGGACTGGCAGCGCGACTTCGTCGCGGCGCGTCAGGAGGCGGAGGAGCGCGCCTTCCATCTCAACATCGACCGTCCACCGATCGAGGGCTGACAGGGGCGGACCGGCGTTCGTCGGCCTGGCGGCTACCGTCCCTCGTCGCGCACATCGACGAGGGTACTGCCGTCGCCGAGCTGCTCGCGGGTGATGATGCTCAGGCTGCCGTCGGTCTCCAGCACCACGGCGGCAAGGTTGTGCAGGTCGCCCGCGCCCTGGCTGCGAGCGGCCTGCCGGATCTCGCTCTCCGCCACCCGGGTCGACCGCAACGTCTCGGTTCGTAGCCGCCCGTCCCGTAGCAGCATGGTGGGCCGGGCCTTGAGCACCTTCTGCGACGGCGGCCAGCGGACGGCGAGCAGCGCGACCACGTACTGCAACGCCACCAGCAGGATCAGGGCGAGGATTCCCTCCACCAGCGACACGTCCCGCGACAGCAGGATCGTCGCCAGCGTCGAGCCCAGCGCGACCGTGACCACGAAGTCGAAGGCGTTCAGCTTGGACAGCGTCCGCTTGCCGGAAACCCGCAGGACCACCACGAGCGCCGGGTAGACGACCAACGCGATCACGAGCAGGCGTACCAGGTCGGCAGGATTGTTCAGCACCATCGTGGTGATGTACCCCAACCCGGGGCCCGCAAAGAGCCCCGCCGGTCAGGTCACCCGTCCAGGTGCCGGAGCCGGTTGCTGACATCGTGCACTCCCGGCGTGCGCCAGGCGAGAGCATGCGCCTCGGCGCTCAGCCCGGCCGTGCTGACCGTGCCCTCGAGCACCACCACCCGGTTCTGCACCTCGATGCAGATGCGCTCGTGACGCAGTCGCGGATCCTGCTGCATGCGCGTGAGCAACCGACAGGCCAGTCGGGTGTCCGCGGTGGTGGGCTCGGCGTAGAACAGCGGGGGCAGGTCATGGGGAAAGAACCACGGGTGGGTCATGGCTGACTCCTTCAGGGGACGGGGTCTGCTAGGACTGCCCTACCCGGCGGCCACGGCGGACAACACGACGAACCGATGACGGTCTCTGCCCGTGACTGTGACGGTCGGCGTAGTTCGGCGCTCGACGTTTGCGGTCGGTGATCTCGGGTAGCGCACTGCCAGGCGGCCGACCACGGCTCTGCCGCACGACCGCCAGGAGGACATCACCGTGACCCGCCCAACGCTCCCGGAGGACACCAGGAGCGAGCGCGGGTGGACGGGGTACCGGTGAACCGGCCGGCGCGGCGATGAGCCGGCCCACCGACGGTGAGCGGACGCCCGAGGACGCGGTACTGCACGGCGTCGCCCGGCGGCTCGACAAACCGATGGGTGCCCTCGGTGTGCTCTTCGTCCTGGTCGTCCTCGGGCAGGCGCTCGCCGGACATCCCACGCTGTCCACCGCTCTGACCGTCCTGGGCTGGGTGCTGTGGGCGGTGTTCGTGGCCGAATTCGCCCTGCGCGCCTGGCTGGCCCGCCATGACGCCCGCCGGTTCTGGCGACGCAACTGGTGGCAGATCATCTTCCTCGCCGTGCCGTTTCTCCGCTTCGCCCGGGCCGCCTCCGCGCTGCGCGCCGCCCGAGCCGGCGGTGTCATCACCGCGGCGGTACGCGGCTCGCGCTCCGCCGGCCGGCTGCTGACCGACCGGATCGCGTGGCTGGCGATCATCACGACGACGGTCGTCCTCAGCGTGGGCCAACTGCTCGTCGTCACCGGTTCCTACCGGTCGTACGGACCGGCGCTGCACGACGTCGCCCTGGCCACCATCACGGGTGAACCACTCGGTGCGGACGATCCGTTCGCCCAGGTCGTCGAACTGGTGCTCGCGATCTACTCGGTGGTCGTGTTCGGCACCCTTGCCGGTGCGTTCGGCGCCTTCTTCCTCAGCGCCGAGCGGGAGCGAAAGGCTACGGCGACATGAGGCGGCCCCGGACCGGCGCCGCCCGGCTCGCCGAGATACGGCAGAGTTTCTGGCTCATTCCGGCACTCTTCGCGGCGAGTGCGGTCGTGCTGGCCATCGGCCTGTCGGTGCTGGAACTGCGGCTGCGGCTGCCGGTGGAGAGCATTCTGCCCAGCGGCCCTCCCGGTGCCCGATCCCTGTTGTCGTCGATCATCACGGCGATGATCTCGTTCACCGCGCTGGTCTTCTCCATCACGGTCGTGGCGCTGCAACTGGCCAGCAGCCAGTACTCCCCACGGGTACTGCGTACGTTCCTGCAGGACCGGGTCATCCAGTCCACGCTCGGGACGTTCGTGGCGACGTTCCTCTTCGCGATGGTGGTACTCGCCGCGCTGCCGGCCCGCGACAGCGACCGGCTGCCCGAACTCTCCCTCGCCGTGTCGATGTCGCTCGTGCTGGCCAGCACCGCGATGTTCATCTACTACCTGCACCACATCACCACCGTGATGCGGGTGTCGCACATCATCGTCGCCATCGGCGCACAGACCCGCCGGACGATCGACCGGCACGTGCCGGAGCACGAGGAGCCGGCCGAGATCATCGGCGAGGTGGTGCAGGTCGTGCCGGCCACGGCGGCGGGACTGGTCACCAGCGTCGACCTCGCCCTGCTCGCCCGGCTGGCGCGGGAACACGACTGCGCGATCACCGTCGTACCGGCGCCGGGAGACTTCGTGGTCGCCGGTGCGCCGTTGCTGCACTGCCACCGGCTGCCCGGCGTCGGGCCGCGTCCACTGCCCGACGAACGCGTCGCCAACTCGGTCACCATCGACGTCGAGCGCACACCGGGCCAGGACGTGGGGTTCGGCCTCCGTCAGCTGGGGGACATCGCCACGCGTGCGCTGTCCCCCGCCTCCAACGACGTCACCACCGCCGTACGCGCCGTCCAGGAGGCACACGACCTGCTCCGTCGGCTCGCGACCCGGCCCGATCCGGTCGGGATCGTACGCGACGACGACGGCACGGTACGGGTCCTGGCGAACCGCCCCACCTACGACACCTACCTGGCGATGATCGTCGACGAGCTGCGCAACACCGCCGACGGAGAACCACGGATCAGCCGGCTGCTCGACGCCGTCGTCGCCGACCTGGACTCCGTCGCGCTCCCTGCCCACCGGCCGGCGATCCGGCGGCGGCTGCCGACGAGCTGACGACCTGGCCCGAGGTTTCCGCAGCACTGCTGCTCGTCGCCCCGGCCAGGGTCAGGTCGCCCGACCGAAGGGCGGCCCGGCCTCGGCCAGGAATGCCGGCAAGGTTCGCGCGGGTCGTCCGGTCACCCGCTCGACGGCCTCGGTGACCTCCGCGAAGCTACCCGCCCGTACGCGCTCGAAGGTCAGCGCGAAGAGTTCCCGTTCGAACCCGGTGGTCCCGTCGACGGCCTCGTCGACGGTCATCTCGTGCAGGGCAACGGGACGTCCTGCCGCGGCGGCGAGCAGCTCCGCGGTGCGCGGCAGTGTGAGTGACTCCGGGCCGGTGAGTTCGTACACCTGGCCGGCGTGCTTCTCGTCCAGCAGCGCCCGCTCGGCCACGGCGGCGATGTCGCGGGCATCGATCCAGGCCAGGCTGGCGCCGCCGCTGGAGAACGGCAGCTTCCCGTCGGCGATCTGATCACGGTAGAACCGCGGGTCGGTGAAAACCTGCATGAACCAGCTGGGCCGCAGGATCGTCCAGGCGTGCCCACTGTCGCGAACCGCCCGCTCGGCGCGCGGTGCCCATCCGTCGGCACCCATGTAGTCGGCGTCCTGCTCGGACAGCAGGACGATCCGGGCCTGAGCGGGCGTCTCATCGAGCAGCGCGCCGATGAGGTCCGGCGCGTCCGCCCGATCCGGTCGGACGAGGTACACGGCGTCGACGCCGTCGGTCGCCGCTTTCCACCCGGAGGGGACGTCCCAGGAGAAGGCGGTCGGTCGCACGCCATCCAGGTCGACCGAGGCCGGGTTGCTGCTGCCGCCGAGCACCTCGACGTCCTCGTCCTTGACAAGCAGCCTGGCCAGCGGTGACCCGGTCTTGCCACGGACTCCGGTAATCAGCACGCGGGGCGTACCGGCCCGCACCGAGCTCGGACTCTTCACGTCGAACCCCCATGTTGTTGAGTCACTAAAGTTCCTTGCTCAACCTAAACGGCATTACCTGAGAGAGTCAACTAATCTGGGGCCGTGACCGAGTTGGCCGACACCCTCACCCGGCAGTTGTGGGACTTCGTCTTCGCGTACGACGCGGCCTACGACCGTGCCGCGCAGGTCGCGGGGCTCAGCGCCGCACAGGCGTGTCTGCTCGAACACCTGCCCGAGGACAGTCGCCCGATGGGAGAGCTCGCTCTGGAGTTGCGGTGCGACGCCTCGAACGTCACCCAGCTCGTCTCTCGACTGGAGGCCCGTGGCCTGGTGGCCCGGGTGCCCGATCCGGACGACCGGCGAATCAAGCGCGTGTTGATCACTTCGGCGGGAGCTGACGTGCGTCGTGCCGTCCGGGGGGCGTTCGAGTTTCCGTCCGAGCGGTTGGCATCGCTCACCGACCAGGAGCAGCGCCAGCTTTCCGGCCTGTTGGCAAAGGTGTTGGGTCCGGCCTCGTAGGACCGTGCCGGCGGGCGGCTCCGGACCGCGACCCGGCCGGAAAGGTCCCGTCCGTGCTGCGGCCGGGTGACTATTGGTAAGCATCGATGTTAGCGTAACCATGACTCTCTGTTGTCGTTGCTCGCCGTGAGTTCCGACTGCCGCCTGGGGCGACGATGTCGCAGGTGGTCAAAGGAGGCGCGTGTAGGTCGCCCTGCGGAGGATGTCCGATATCTCCGTAACGTCGTAGCTCGTGATTCCGGGAACATTACGGCTTGACGAACGGCATGTTATCGCCCACAGTCGATGGGCAAGGACGGCGATGCCTACGGCTTACCGGGCGAGCCTGCTTCGTCGGGCCCATGGGCCAGGCGTGTGCGGGGACACGCGGACATCCATGTTAGCGCTAACAGAAGCGCCGCAGGTGCTGAGCGGTGCGCCCGTCCTCGGGTGAACCGGCCGGCTCTCGGTCATTGAAGGAGGAACATGTCTGCCCTTGGTAGGTCTCCATCTCTCCCGCCGCCCTCGCGGCCACGTAGGTGGTTGTTGCGGGCCGCCGCGGCGGGTGTCACGGCGGTCGTCGCCGGTAGTGCCGCCGCCGTGGCGGTGTCGACACCGGCCGCCGCCGCGACGGTCGACACGAACGCGTGGTACGTGTTGGTCAACCGCAACAGCGGCAAGGCCCTCGACGTGTACAACCTGGCCACGAACGACGGCGCCCGGATCACCCAGTGGTCGCGGAACAACGGCAACCAGCAGCAGTGGCAGTTCGTGGACTCGGGCGGTGGCTACTACCGGCTGAAGTCGCGGCTGTCCAACAAGGTGCTGGACGTCTACAACTGGTCGACCGCCAACGGCGCCGCCATCGTGCAGTGGTCCGACCACAACGGGTCGAACCAGCAGTTCCGGTTGGCCGACTCCGACGGGGGCTACGTCCGGTTGATCAACCGGAACAGCAACAAGGTGATGGAGGTCCAGGGCGCCTCGACCGCCGACGGCGGAAACATCGTCCAGTACGACGACTGGAACGGCGCCAACCAGCAGTGGCAGCTCGTCCGGGTCGACGGTGGCGGGAACCCGACGCCGACGACGCCGCCGCCGTCGGGTACGTGCAATCTGCCGTCGTCGTACCGGTGGTCGTCGACCGGGCCGTTGGCGCAGCCGCGGTCGGGTTGGGTGTCGTTGAAGGACTTCACCCACGCGCCGTACAACGGTCAGCACCTGGTGTACGGGACCACGCATGACAACGGCACGTCGTGGGGTTCGATGAACTTCGGGTTGTTCTCGAACTGGAACCAGATGGGTTCGGCCAGCCAGAACGCGATGCCGTTCTCGGCGGTCGCGCCGTCGTTGTTCTACTTCGCGCCGCGTAACGTCTGGGTGCTGGCCTACCAGTGGGGTGGGCCGGCGTTCTCGTACCGGACGTCGACGAACCCGACGAACGTGAACAGCTGGTCGGCGCACCAGACGTTGTTCACGGGTTCGATCTCGAATTCGGGTACGGGCCCGATCGACCAGGCGCTCATCGGTGACGACCAGAACATGTACCTGTTCTTCGCCGGCGACAACGGCCGCATCTACCGGGCCAGCATGCCGATCGGCAACTTCCCGGGCAGCTTCGGGTCGAACTACACCACGATCATGACCGACACCACGAACAACCTGTTCGAGGCGGTGCAGGTGTACAAGCTGCAGGGCCAGCAGCGGTACCTGATGATCGTCGAGGCGATCGGTTCGCAGGGCCGCTACTTCCGGTCGTTCACCGCGACCAGCCTGGGCGGCAGTTGGACGCCGCAGGCGGCCACCGAGAGCAACCCGTTCGCCGGTAAGGCCAACAGCGGCGCCACCTGGACCAACGACATCAGCCACGGTGAGTTGATCCGGACCAACGCCGACCAGACCATGACCGTCGACCCGTGCAACCTGCAACTGCTCTACCAGGGCCGTGACCCCAGCTCCGGCGGCGACTACGGTCGCCTGCCGTACCGTCCCGGCCTGCTCACCCTGCAACGCTGACCACACCACAGATTCGGCTCCGAGATGCCTGATGTCTCCGAAGGAGGGCACTCGCCGTATCGGATGAGCGGAGGCACACTCCGCGCCCGAATCGGGTAGAGCCGGACCGGGCGGGCTCGGTGCATACCGAGCCCGCCCGGTCGTCGGTGCCCGTTTGCCGGATCCGTGGCCGGGAAGTCCCGCGAGTGCGGCGGCGCTGACCGTCGCCGGCGGGAGGGGATGCCGACGATGACGAACCATCCGTCCACCGCATCACCCCTGAGTGCCGTGGACGTGCCAGCGCGCCTGACGATCGGGGTGGAGGAGGAGTTCCTGCTGCTGGACCCGGACACCGGGGAGAGCCTGCCGGTCGCCGACCGGGTACTGACATCCCTGCTCGGAAGGGCTCGCAAGCAGAGTCGGCAGGAGTTTCGGCACAGCATGGTGGAAATGGTCACCCCGGTCTGTGCCGACCTGACCGACCTCCGGACACACCTGATCACCCTGCGGCGTGCCGCGGCGGAGGCCGCGCGGTCCGCGGGAGCGCGGTTGGTCGCGGTGGGTGCCACTCCGGTACACGAGCCGCACCGGACAGTTCCGGACGAACCCCGCTACCACGCCATGTCCCGCCGTTTCGGCCCGGTCGCGCACGATCCGGCCGTGTGCGGCTGCCATGTGCACGTCGGTCTGCCGGACCGGGAACTGGCGGTGCAGGTCTGCAACCATCTGCGTCCGTGGCTGCCGGTGGTGCAGGCGCTCACCGCCAACTCGCCGCTGCACGACGGCGCGGACACCGGACACGCGAGTTGGCGTTCCATGCAGCTGGAGCGCTGGCCGAGCATCGGTCCCACCCCGTACTTCGCCTCGGTCGCCGACTACGACGCCACGGTGGCGGAACTGGTCGATGCGGGAGTCATGCTCGACGCGGCGATGGTCTACTGGTACGCCCGACCATCGGCCAGCTATCCCACCGTGGAGGTCCGGGTGGGCGACGTCTGCCCGGGGGTGGACGACACGGTGCTGGTCGCGGCCCTGGTGCGAGCGCTGGTCGCCACCATGGTCGACCAGGTACGAGCCGGCGTTCCGGCACCCCACCTGCGTAGCTGTCTGCTCGCGGCGGCCCACTGGCGAGCCGCGCACGACGGGTTGGACGGTCAACTCGTCGACCTGCGTGGTGGCGGTGCCCGTCCGGCGTGGGACCTGGTGGAGGAGCTGTTCAGCACGGTGACGCCCGCGCTGGTCCGGCACGGCGACCTGGCCTACGTGCTGGAACAGTTGGCCCGGCTGCGCCGCGACGGCACCGGCGCGGCCCGGCAGCGGCGGGTCATCGCGCGTACCGGTGGGAACGTGCGGGCGGTCCTCGACCACCTCGCCGCCGAGACCACCGCCGGCTGAACCGGCAGCCGGCACGCTCAGCGGATGTGGTGGGTCTGGAGCCAGAGTTCGAGCAGGCCCAGCTGCCACAGTTTGTTGCTGCCCGCAGCGGCCTGCGCCTGGTCGGGGTCGGTGAGCAGCGCGTCCACGTACGCCGGCCGGAACAGCCCACGCTCGCGCGCTGCCGGCGCCCGCAGCGCCGCCACCACGAGGTCGCGGACCGGGCCGTCGACGTTGCGTAGCGCGGGCACCGGAAAGTAGCCCTTCGGCCGGTCGATCACCTCCGCGGGCAGCACCTCGCGGGCAACCTCCTTGAGCACGCCCTTGCCGCCCTGGGCAACCTTGTGCTGCGGCGGGCAGGCTGCCGCGAGGGCGACCAGATCCTGGTCGAGGAACGGGGTGCGTACCTCCAGTCCCCACGCCATGCTCATGCTGTCCACCCGTTTGACCGGATCGTCGGGAAGCATCAGGTGGGTGTCCAGGCGCAGCACCGCGTCCAGGGCGGTCTCCGCGCCCGGCGCCTCCAGCTCCGCCAACACCAGGTCCCGGCTGGCATCGACGTCGACGGCGTGTGCCGGACCGACCACGCGGATCAACTCGGCGTGGTCCCGGTCGAAGAAGGCGGCGATGAAGGTCCGCGCCGCCTCCGCACGAGGCACCCCGGTCAGCGGCTGGTGATAGCCGTACCCGGCGAACACCTCGTCGGCGCCCTGCCCGGACTGTGCCACCTTCACGTGTGCGGCGACCTGCTCGGAGAGCAGATGGAAGGCGACCACGTCGTGGCTGCCCATCGGCTCGGTCATCGCCTCCACCGTGCGGCGGACGGCCGGCACCAGGTCGTCGTTGGCGAGCTGGATGCGGACGTGGTCGGTGCCGTACGCGCGGGCGACCAGATCGGAGTAGTGGAACTCGTCGCCGGCCTCGCCGTGCCGGCTGTCGAAGCCGATGCTGAAGGTGCGCAGGTGCTGCTGCCCGGCCTCGGCGAGCAGAGCCACGATGAGACTCGAGTCGAGACCGCCGGAGAGCAGCACGCCCACCGGCACGTCGGCGACGAGCCGCCGTCGTACGGCGGTGCGCAGCGCGTCGCCGATCGCGGCCCGCCAGTCCCGGTCGTCCCAGCCGGCGTGGACGGGATCCCGGACGTAGTCGGGTTGCCAGTAGCGGCGATCGCGGCTGCGTCCGTCGGCCTCGACGACCCGCACGGTCGCCGGGGGCAGCTTTCGGACACCGCGCAGGATGGTGCGGGGCGCGGGCACGATCGAGTGCCACGACAGGTAGTGGTGCAGCGCCACCGGATCCACGTCGGTGTTGACCTCGCCCGCCTTGAGCAGCGCCGGCAGCGTCGAGGCGAACCGCAGCCGTCCCGGCGTCTCGGCGAGGTAGAGGGGCTTGATGCCGAGTCGGTCCCGGGCCAGGACGAGCCGACGCCGGACGCGGTCGACCAGGCCCACGGCGAACATGCCGACCAGGTGGTCGACGAACTCCTCACCCCACTGGGCGTACGCCACCAGGATCACCTCGGTGTCGCTGGTGGAGTGGAAGGTGTGTCCGGCAGCGCGTAGCTCCGCACGCAGTTCCGGATAGTTGTAGACGCAACCGTTGAAGACCAGGGCGAGACCGAGATCCTCGCGCACCATGGGCTGGCCGCCCGCGTCGGACAGGTCGATGACGGTCAGCCGACGGTGCCCGAGGGTCACCCAGCCATCGCTCCACAGGCCCTCGCCGTCCGGGCCCCGGGACCGCATCGCCTCGGTCATCCGGGTTACCGCGGCGACGTCGGGCGTGCTGCCGTTGAACCTCGCCTCACCGCTGATGCCGCACATCACGTTCCGCTGTCATGCCCTCTTCCTCACGTCTGTCCGGGTGCCGGAAGATGACACCCGAGGCGAACCTCCTACGACTGGTGGTCCTGGTTACCGGTCCAGCGACCGCCCGTGGTGGCGCCGTCGGTCCGGATGACGGTCTGGTTGCCGTCGAGGTCGTTCTCCACGACCCGGCAGTTGACGCAGTCGGCCCGGTCGGTGACCCAGATCCCGTGGGTCTGGGTGGCCGAGCCGCTGTCCCGGATCAGGTTGCCGCGGATCGTGACCGAGTCGGCGATGGCGTTGACGGTGATGCCGGCCCGGGTGAGGGGCGCGGGGGGCAGCTCGTACGGCGTGCCGGGCGCCGGGGTGTCGGCGCTCCAGCTGCTGGCGTCGTCGGGACGGATGGGAGCGAGGGTGAGGGTGGTGGCGTCGTTGGCGGCCACCACGGCGTACCGGTGGCCGACGCGGAGCACCTTGCCGCGGTGACCGTCGGCCGGCCAGTCCGCGCGCTGGTCGACGAGGGTGTTGCGGGTGTAACGGACGGACTCGCCGCCACCCGAGGCGGCGGGGGCGCACTGACGGCCGTTGTTGCGGATCCGGTTGTTGATGATGACGGCGTCGCGCAGTGGCCGATCGAAGCGGATACCGTCGCGACTGTTGCCCCAGATGTCGTTGCTCTCGATGACGATCTCCTCGGCGGCGGCCCGGCCTCCGTCACCGAGATCCTGGTGGTGATAGCCGTACCGGCCGTTCCCGGTGATCCGGTTACCCCGCACCGTGTAGGGGCCGGAAGTGTTGCCGATGTTCACCCCGTCGCGCAGGTTGCCGTCGATGACGCAGTTGGTGAGCAGGCCGCCCTTGCCGGGGACGCCGGTGGTGCCCTTCGCCGAGACCTGGAAGCCGGCCTCCAGGTTTCCCATCATCATGCATTCGGTGACGATGAGCCCGTCGGCACCCCAGTCGGAGATGCCGAACCGGTTGCTCTCGGCGTGGCAGCCGCTGATCCGGATGCCGCGCGGCTGAGGTCGGTCGGGATACTGCATCTCCAGGAAGATGCCGTTCGTCGCGTTGCCGACCGCGACGCAGTTGGTGATGGCCAGCCGTTCGATCGGGCCCCAGCCGCCGATGCCGATGCCGATTCCTGCCCCGCCCATCTCCAGCCCGTTGTCCATCCGGCCGCATTTCAGCACTCGGACCGCCTCCACCAGGGTGTCCTGGAGGAAGTCGCAGCCAAAGCCGGTGCCGGCCGTGTGGTGGATGAAGAGGTTCCGGAAAAGAGCGCCGCTGACGTACTGCAACCCGAGCCCTTTCGCCAGCGGGTTGTACTGCGCCGACGCCACGCCCTTACCGTCGATCTCGAAGTCGGCGAACGTGCAGTAGGCCAGGGGGCGGTCCGGACCGGCACCGTGCAGTTGAGCGGTGTAGAAGGCGAGCGGCACCGCCTGGGACCGGTTGCCCTCGTTGCTCAGGACGAAGCGGGTGGCACCCGGCCCGGCACCCTTCAGGGACACCCCACTGCGCCAGACGGTGCCGGCGTCCCGGATCGCGTACACCCCGGGTGGGCAGTAGATCACGCGTGCCCGCCCGTCGGCGGCGAATGCGTCACCGAGCCGGTCGACGAGTGCGGCCAGCGCCGGCTGGTCGTTGGTGGTGCCGTCGCCGGACAACCCGTGTTCCCGGGCGTTGCAGAGCAACGGTGCTCCCGCCACGGCGTACGGCCGCACGCCGGACCGAGCGGCTGTCACCTGACCTGACACAGGACATCACCCTCCCCGTGACGGCAGGTCGACCGGAAGCCGGCCGCCGTCAGACCCTCGGGGCTGTGCGGCGGCGGGCCTGCCTCGACGGTACGTGGGTGACGTCCTCGGCGAGGACGGATCCCGGAAGAGGGCGAAGTTCACCGCCACCGCGTGCGTCCGGGCGACGGCTACGCAGGTGCGCGTGAGGGGTGGCGCTGGTCCGCGCCACCCCTCACGCCGCTGCTGTCAGCGGGCGGTACAGGACAGGGTGGGTGTGCCGTTGGTGCCGTTCCAGGAGCCGTTGAATCCGAAGGTGGCGCTGCTGTTGGCGCTCAACGACCCGTTGTGGCCGACGTTCGAGGCGGTGACCGACGAGCCGCTCGAGGTGATCGACGCGTTCCAGGAGTTGGTGATGCTCTGGCCGTTGGGCCAGGTCCAGTTGACGGTCCAGCCGGAGATGGCGGCGTTGCCGGCACGGACGGTGACCTCGCCACCGAAGCCACCGGGCCACTCGTTGGTCTTGCGGTAGGTGGCGGTGCAGGCGCCGTTACCGGTCGGCGGCGGAGTGGTCGGCGGCGGGTTCGAGGGCGGCGGGGTGGTCGGCGGCGGGTTCGTCGGCGGCGGCGTGGTCGGCGGCGGGTTGCTGCCCCCACCGAAGGTCACGTCGCTGCAGATGTAGTACGGCTGGTCGAGGTGGGACGCCTGCCAGATCGTGTACACGACGTGCCGGCCGGTACGGTTACCCGCGTTCACCTGTGCCTCGTAGAGCCCGGTGGTGGGGTACGAGCCGGTGCGGAGCACCAGTTCCAGACTGTTCCAGGTGAGGGGCTGCGTGGTCGGATCGAAGCCCTGCTTGGTGATGTAGATGAGCATGTAGTCGGCACCGTGCCGGGCGCCGTCGGTGAGCGTCAGGGTGAAGTTGTTGGGCATCGGCTTGGCGGTCCAGGCACCGACCGCGTCGAGGGAGGCGTACAGCCCGCCCTGGGTACGGCCGCCGCTGCACAACTGCCCGTCCGGGATGACGGCCTGGTGGTTGCCGCCGACGTTCTCGCGGAACAGGCCGTTCCAGTTCCACATCGTGTTCGGGTTGGCCTGAAAGGCCTGCCAGCACATCGGGTCGCTCTGGGCCATGGCCGGGTTGAGGTGGTCGTCACCCCAGCGCTCCCAGCATCCGTAGTTGCGGGACGGCGGGTTGGTGACCGACCCGTGCGCCGAGGCCGGGCCGGGCTGATTGACCACGACCATGGTGAACGCGGCGACGAGGACGGAGGCCGCGCCGAGTCCTAGGCGACGTGCTGTTCGTGCGAGTTTCATTGATGCTCCAGTTGATCCGCCGACGCCGGTGTCACCCGCCGGGGTGCCCAAACCCCGGGAGGAATGCGTCGATCGACATGACGATCTCAAGGGGCAGGCGTGCGAAACGCGCTGCCTGCGACGGCCTGGCGGCTCCCAACCGCGATAGTACCCATCATATCCACTCACGTGAATCTTTTCCGGAAGGGGCCGGGCACTCGCCTAGCCGTCGAGGGCGTCCTGGCAGGCCCGGGCGAGCCGTCGCTGGCGGGTCAGCCTTCGCCACAGGCCGAGCGGCGGCGCGAGGGCGGTACGCGCCGGCGCCGCCGTCACGGCCAGGACGCCGTCGGCCAGCTCGCCCCGGATCGTCCACGGGGTCCACCGTTCGAGGTCGGGGGCGGAGAAGTCGTGCCCCAGCAGCACCGCCGGACCGTCGGCGGGTAGCCGGCCGGCGAGGCTCCGTACGCGGACCGACTCGCCCACCTGGCCGTCGGCCCGCGTCACCGAGTCCACGTACAGCCGCCGGTCATCACAGGCGACCGCCAGCACCTCGCCGGTGCCGTCGGGCCGGGCACCGATCGTGGTGGCGGTGTCGACGTCCAGCACCACGATCAGCCGGGGCAGGTACCACCAGTGCTCCCGGCGCAGCAGCGGTGAGTCGATCAGCGCGCGTGCCGGCGGGTACTTGCGCAGTTCCTGGTCGAGCAACCGGTCCGTGAACAGCGCGCCGTCGCGATCCTCGGTCAGTCGGGGCCGGCCGGTCACCGCGACCGGCCGCCAGCCGCGCCCGGTGAGCCGGTCGTCGGAGACGACAAGTGCCGCGACCTGCGCGGCGGCCAGCCGGCGGGCCAGGGTGACCTCGGCGTACGGGAAGGCGACGGCGGGCCGGTCGCCGAGCAGCAGCGGCGTGACCGGACGGGCCTGTGGTAGGCCGTCCGGGTCGATCCAGGCCAGCTCGCCGACCGTGGCGGCCTGGATCGCGCGGCGAACATGTGCACCCTCGTCCATGTGATCCGAGCCGTTCGGTTGACCTTGGAATGTGATCCCCGTTACATTACCGGCAGGTTTCGGGATCTGCACACGAGCGCCCGCCCCCACGGGCCGCAAGGAGGCAGCCGTATGCCCGCCATCGTCGTCGTCATCGCGGTCATGGCGATGTTCGCCCTCGGCTACCGGTACTACTCGCGTTACCTCGCCGACCGGGTGTACGGGTTGGACCCGGCCTACGTCACCCCGGCGCACCGGTTCGCCGACGGAGTCGACTTCGTCCCCACGAACAAGCATGTCCTCTTCGGCCACCACTTCACCTCGATCGCCGGAGCCGCCCCGATCGTCGGCCCGGCGATCGCGGTCTTCTGGGGGTGGGGACCGGCGCTGGCCTGGGTCGTGCTCGGCACCATCTTCGCGGCTGGCGTGCACGACTTCGGGGCGCTCGCGGTCTCGGTGCGGCACCGGGCGCGCAACATCGGCACCCTCGCCGCGGACGTGATCAGCAAGCGGGCCCGTACGCTCTTCCTGTTGATCATCTTCTTCCTGCTCACCCTGGTGAACGCGGTCTTCGCGGTGGTGATCGGCAACCTGCTCGTGGCGTACCCGGGCGCGGTCATCCCGATCTTCGTGGAGATTCCCCTGGCCATCGCGATCGGTCAGTACATCTACCGCACCCGCAGCGCGGCGCTGGTGCCGTCGCTCATCGGCGTGGTCGCGCTCTACTTCCTGATCTGGGTGGGCAACCTCTACCCCGTCGAGATCACCGGGCTGGCCGACGCGCTGGGCTTCGATCGGACGCGCGACCTCTGGGTGGTCATCCTCTTCGTCTACGCGTTCATCGCTTCGCGGCTGCCGGTCTGGTTGCTGTTGCAGCCGCGCGACTACATCAACTCCCACCAGCTGTTCATCGCCATCGCGGTGATCTTCGCCGGGGTGCTGGTCGGGATGGACCGGATCGTGGCGCCGATGTTCAACGACGTGCCGGCCGGCTCACCGAGCATCTTCCCGTTCCTGTTCATCACCGTGGCCTGCGGAGCGATATCCGGGTTCCACTCGCTGGTGGCCTCCGGCACCACCTCCAAACAGCTCGACAAGGAGACCGACGCCAGGTACGTGGGCTACGCCGGGGCGATCGGCGAGGGCAGCCTCGCCCTCGGGTCGATCATCGCGGTCACGGCCGGGGTCGCCGCCACGCGCGCCGAGTGGGAGGGGTTGTACGCCAGCTACGCCGACGCGTCGGGCGGCGCCACCCGCAACTTCGTGAACGGCATCGCCAGCTTCGCCACCAACCTCGGCATCGAGTTCCAGCTCGCGACCGTCTTCGCGGCGGTGGTGGTGATCTCGTTCGCGGCCACCACAATGGACACCGGCGTCCGGTTGCAGCGCTACATCGTGCAGGAGATCGCCGAGTTGGTCGGATGGCGGCGGCTGTCCCGCCACCTGACCCTGGCCGGGCTGCTGGCGATCGCCGCACCATTGACCCTCGCCCTGCTGCCGGGCGGCGGGGACGCCGGCTACACCTTCGGGGTGCTGTGGCGACTCTTCGGCACCACCAACCAGCTCACCGCCGGGCTCGCCCTGGCCGTCATCGCGGTCTGGGTGCTGCGCCGTCGGCGCAACCCGGTCGCGGTCATCGTGCCGCTGGTCTTCCTGCTGGTGATGACGACCTGGGCACTGATCGTGCAGTTGCGCGAGTTCGTGGCGGCCGACGAGTGGGTGCTGGCACCGCTGGACGCCATCATCTTCGTCCTCGCGCTCTGGCTGATCGTGGAGGCGGTGCTCGCCCTGCGTCGCGCCAGTGGTCAGCCCGTCGAGCCGGATTCCGGGCCGGGCCCGGACAGCGGCGGTGCGGGTGCCGACGACTCCGAGCCGGCCGACGAGTCGCGGCGAGCGGTCGGTGCCGAGTCGGCAGCCGGTGCCGGTGCCACCGACGATCGCCGCTGATGGCCCGGCACCGGGTCCTGCTGATCCGGCCGTGGGATGCGCCCGGGGCCGGCTCCGGCTGCTGCACCGGGGCGGCCGACAGCTGTGTCGAAGGCCGGCACGAGGATCCCGCGTCGGCGCGGCAACGGGCCGGCCAGCGGCCGTTGGCCGAGGTCTACCGGACGGTACGTGCCGGTCTGCCAGCCGAGATCGCGGTGGAGATCGTCGACCCGCGGAACACGCTGTTCCTGTTGCCGGCGATCGTGCACGATGGTCGCCGGCAGCGACGGCCCTGGCGGGCCCTGCTGCGAGACCTGATCCGCAGTACCGGGTACGCGGCGATAATCGTGGACGGCCGGGTGGTCAGCGAGTCCGGCCTACCCGGGGCGGAACAGGCCCTGCACCTCATCCGCCAGGCACTCGACCCGTCGGCCACCCTCAGCCGCCGCAACAGCCGCCCGACCGGTCGGTAGCCGGCTCGTCGGTGCCGACCAGATTCAGCGGTGCGGCGAGCAGACCGCCACTGATCCCGGTGGCCAGGCCCTTGCCGGTCGATTCGACGGCGGGGCCACAGCAGTCGTCACCGGTGACCGACTCCGCGGGGTTGCTGCGGCAGACGCCGGTTTCGGGCAGTTCAAGCCGTACGTCGCGGGCCGCCTGCCAGTCGCCGGCGAGGGCGGCGACCACGGATCGGGTCTGTTCGTAGCCGGTGGCCATGAGGAAGGTGGGCGCACGGCCGTAGCTCTTCATGCCGACGGCGTAGTAGCCGGGCTCCGGGTGGGCGAGTTCGTCGACGCCGTGCGGCGGCACGGTGCCGCACGAGTGCTCGTTGGGGTCGATGAGGGGAGCCAGGGCGCGGGTGGCCCCCATGATCGGATCGAGGTCCAGGCGCAGCTCGGCGGCGATCGTGTGGTCGGGCCGGAAGCCGGTGGCGGCCACGATCCGGTCCACCGTGACCTGCTCCCGGGCCTCGCCGCGTCGGACGGTCACCGCGACCCGACCGGCGGTGGGAGTGATCGCGTGGACGGAGAAGCCGGTCAGCAGGCGGATCCGACCGGCGTCGACGTGCGACCGCAGCCTGGAGCCGAGCGCACCGCGAGCGGGGAGCGCGTCGGCGTCACCGCCGCCGTAGGTGCGGGTCGGTGACGGTGCTCGGATGGCCCACGTCACCTTGGTGCCGGGTGCGGTCGCGGCCAGCTCGGCGAGTGAGAGCAGGGTGTTGGCGGCGGAGTGTCCGGCACCGACGACAAGCGTGTGCCGACCGGCGAAGCGGGCCCGGTCGGTGCCGAGGACGTCCGGCAGGGCGTGCTCCAGGTGAGCGGCGGCTTCGGTCTCGCCCAGGGCGGGCAGCCCGGACGCGCCCAGCACGTTCGGGCTGCCCCAGGTGCCGGAGGCGTCGATGACGGCCCGCGCGAGGATCTCCCGGCCGTCGGTGAGGCGGATCAGAAAGGGAGCGGACTCCCGGCCGGTGGTACGCAGCCGGTCGTAGCCGAGTCGGCTGATCGCGGTCACCCGCGCGCCGTACCGCAGATGTGGCTTGAGCTGCGGCAGGTTCGCGAGCGGCTGAAGGTAGTGCTCGACCAGGTCGGCGCCGGTCGGCAGGGCGTCCGGGTCGGGTGTCACCCAGCCGGCCTCGTCCAGCAGGCGGCGGGCGGCCGAATCGATGTTGTACCGCCAGGGCGAGAAGACGCGGACGTGGGCCCATTGCCGCACGGCGGCGCCGGCGCCGTCGCCCGCCTCCAGAACGATGTACGGCAGCCCGCGCTCGTGCAGGTGGGCGGCGGCGGCGAGGCCGACCGGCCCGGCACCGATGACGGCGACGGGCAGTTGGTCCAGGTCGCTCATCAGCTACTCCTCGTGTTCGATGGTTGTCGAAACAGGCGGGCGGTCCGGCCCGTCGTGTCGCACGGGCGGCATCCGCCTTCTGTCTCGATGTTCTTCGAAACAGAGATTTGCACGTTGATTAGACTGATGTCAACCTAGGGGTATGTCGAAGCGGGCGGTGCCACTCTCCCTCGATCTCACCGCCGCCCCGTGCTGCCCGCCGCTGGCGCAGCAGCGGGTGTCAGGTGAGACCGCCGTGGTGCTGGCACCCGCGTTCAAGGCCCTCGGTGATCCGGTACGACTGCAACTGATGTCGATGATCGCCTCGGCCGAGGGCGGCGAGGTGTGTGTCTGCGACCTGACGCCGGCCTTCGACCTGACCGGCCCGACGATCTCGCATCATCTGCGGACGCTGCGAGAGGCGGGTCTGGTCGATTCCGAACGCCGGGGCACCTGGGTCTACTACCGGGCCCGGCCCCAGGTGCTGCGGCAGTTGGCCGCCCTGCTGGCCGTCGAACCGACACCTCCGTCCGACCGGTAGGTCGGGTGACCGGCCCTCGATCGACCGCCACCGGTCAGGGAATCCCACCGTCGCGCTCGGCGTTGCCTCCGGCGTACGGCGTGAGACCCGAGCCGAGGAGAAAACGGACATGAAGGTACGGACATCCCTCCGGTCGCTGAAGCGGAAGCCGGGTTCGACGGTGGTGCGCCGACGTGGCCGGGTGGTCGTGGTGAACCGGCTCAACCCGCAGTGGAAGAGCCGCCAGGGCTGAGCTGGTCACCAGACGATCGGCGCCGGCCGACCGGCACCGCGGCCGACGCCGTTTCGTCGGTGCCTCGGTGCGATGGCTGGTCGTCGTCGGGCGGCTGCGGCGGTGCGATCCAGGCGACCAGCACCACCGAAATGATCATCAAGAGGAACCACGATGTCAGCTTCGTCAGTGACACCGGATGCCAACCGTCCGCCTGGCTCGGGTAGAGCCAGGCGTTCGACCAGGTGGCGATGTTCTCGGCCAGCCAGATGAAGAAGGCGACGAGGACGAAGGCCAGCAGCAACGGCATGCGTAACCGGGCCCGGAAGATCCGGAAGTGCATGACGCAGGGACCGAACACCAGCGCCACGGCCGCGACGAGCGCCCACCGCACGTCCGGCAGGTAGTGGTTGGTGAAGAAGTTGACGTAGATCGCGGTCGCCACCAGGGCCGTCAACCAGCGTCTCGGATAGCGCGTGAAGCGCAGGTCGAACAGCCGGTTCACCCGGACCAGGTAGGAGCCGACCGCGGCGTACATGAAGCCGCTGAACAGGGGCACCCCACCGAGGCGGAGCACCCCTTCGGGCTCGTACGTCCACGAGCCGACGTGGGTCTTGAACAGCTCCATCACCGTGCCGACGAGATGGAACAGGACGATCACCCGCAGTTCGCGCCGGCTCTCCAGCCGTCCCGCGACCATGGCGACCTGGATGGCGACCGCGGCGACGGTGAGGGCGTCGTTGCGGGCGAACGCGGCGTCGTCCGGGTACCAGAGGTGCGCGGCACAGATGATCGCCAGCATGGCGGCACCGAACACGCACGCCCAGGCCTGCTTGAGCCCGAAGACCACGAACTCGGTGAGCCACCCGGCCGGCCCCTGACGCGGTAGCCGGGCCAGCGCCGCGCGGAAGCGGGCATCGATCGCGCGTTCGGCCGTGGTCAGCGCGGCCCGGCCGTCGGGGGTGTGCTGCATCGCCCCGAGGCTAGCGCGTGTGGAGCCCGTGCCATCCGGCGCGGACCGGCCCCCCGTGAGGACTCCGCGCTGGGTGTTGATCTCGCTGTTCGGCGTCGCAGCGGGACCGTTCGGTGGTACGACTGAGGCGCGATCCCCGGCGACGCGCGGAGGGCGACGATGTCCAGTGGGCTGCCGGCGCGGCTGTTGCGGCGGCGCGAGATCTCCCGGCGGGCGTCGTTCCTGGAACTCTTCTTCGACCTGGCCTTCATCCTCGCGCTGAACCGGTTGTCCCGTGCTCTCGAGGAAGACCTCAGCCTCGGCGGGGCGTTCCGCACGGCGCTGCTGCTCGCCGCCATCTGGTGGGTCTGGTTCGTGACCGCCTGGTCGACCGACTGGTTCGAGCCGCGTACGCCACTGATCAGCGGGCTGCTGCTCTGGGTGATGTTCGGCGGGATGCTGATGGCCGCCGCGGCACCGACCGCGTACGCCGGACACGCGCTGGTGTTCGCCGGTGCCTACGTGGCGATCCATCTGGGTCGGGCGGCCATGTTGCTACCGGCCCTGCACGGGCATCCGCTGCAACTGCGGACCCTGCGGGTGGCGATCTGGTTCGCCGTCTCCGGGGTGCTGTGGCTGACGGGGGCGTTCGTCGGGCCGGCCCAGGTGGCCCTCTGGACGGCGGCGGTGGTGCTGGACTACTCGATGGCGCGACTGCGCTGGCCGACACCGGGGCTCGGACGCAGCAGTTGGGAGAACCTTCAGATCATCGGGGAGCATCTGTCCGAGCGGTACCAGCAGATCTTCATCATCGCCCTGGGTGAGTTGATCCTGACCGCTGGCATCACGTACAGCCAACGCGGGTTCGACCTGGGTCGCACTCTGGCGTTCGCCCTGATGTTCATCAACGCGGTCAGTCTCGGCCGGCTCTACCTCGTGCCCGGCGGGATGCGGCTCGGCGCCGCGATCGAGGCCATGGGACCGCCCGGTAGCAGGCTGGGCCTGCTCGCCGGCTACCTGCACCTGGTGATGGTCGCCGGCGTCCTGGCGACCGGGGTCGGCTCGCGACTGATGATCATGGAACCGTTCTCCCATGATCTGGCCGCCGTGGTGACGATGGCGGCCGGCCCGGCGCTCTTCCTCACCGGCTGGATCCTGTTGGCGCTGGCCGTGCACAATCGGCTCTCCTGGCAACGGCTGATCGGAATGGTGGCCATTCTCGTCGCCGCCGCAGCGGGCCACGAACAGTCGATGCTGGTCAACTCCGCGATCATCACCGGTCTGCTGATCCTGATCGCGCACAGCGACACGCTTGTCGCCGGGGTACGTCGACGCCGACGGCCGTGACCGAAGGCACCTGGCAGCGCATCCGCGGAAGATGAGACCCTCCGGTTGTCCGGAAGCCGGCTCCGCCGTTCGTCATGTCGGTGGAACCAACCCTCCTGACGATTCGAAAGGCACTCACGTGAAGTACATGATGCTGGTCTGCACCGATCCCGAGCCGGACCCGGAGCCGAGCAACCACCCGGACGTCGAGGTGTGGGTGGCCGACAACGACGCGGCCGGCCGACGCCTGCAGGGTGCCCAACTGGCTCCGGCCTCGGCCGCCACCACGGTCCGGGTCCGCAATGGCCAACTGCTGGTCTCCGACGGGCCGTTCGCCGAGGTCAAGGAGATGATCGTCGGCTTCGACCTGCTGGAGTGCGCCGATCTGGACGAGGCGATCGAAGTTGCCCGGGCGCATCCGATGGCCTGGGCCGGGCGGATCGAACTCCGTCCGTTCGCCGACTTCGAGCAGTGACGGACCCGGCCGCCGGGAACGCGGTGCCGCGGACGTCGACCGCCGACGACGGCGCGGCGGCGCGGCGACGTGCCGGGAACGGGGGCACGGCGGCCGATCGGGCCGCGGCGGCGCGAGCCGTCGCGGCCACCGCCGTCGAGGCGTACCCGCGGATCGTGGCGGCCCTGATCCGGATCACCGGAGACTGGACGCTGGCCGAGGACTGTACGCAGGAGGCTCTGGCCCGGGCACTGGATCGTTGGCCGGTGGACGGGGTGCCGGCCAACCCGGCGGGCTGGTTGATGGCCGTTGCCCGGAACCGGCTGCTCGACGTGCTGCGGCGGGCCTCGGTCGAGCGGCGCAAGCTGCGCGAGGTGGCGGTGCTGGCGCTGACGGCCGCCACCGCGGAACCGGTACCGGACGAGGAGGTGGTGGACGACCGGCTGCGGCTCATCTTCACCTGCTGCCATCCGGCACTCGCGCCGCAGGCACGGGTCGCGCTGACCCTCCGGACGATCTGCGCGGTACCGACCGCCGACATCGCCCGGGCCTTCCTGGTCAGCGAGTCCACCATGACGCGGCGGCTCACCCGGGCCAAGACGAGGATCGCCGAGGCGGGTATCCCGTACCGGGTGCCGCGTGGCCGTGCCCTGACCGAACGGCTGCCCGGGGTGCTGGGCGTGCTCTACCTGCTGTTCACCCAGGGCTACGACGCGGACGGCGAGCCGGCCTTCGCCGAGGAGGCGATCCGGTTGGCCCGGTTGCTGGTCCGGCTCATGCCGGAACAGCAGGAGGCGACGGCCCTGCTGGCGCTGTTCCTGCTGCAGCACTCCCGCCGGACCGCCCGAAGGGACACCGACGGCAACCTGATTCCGCTCGATCGACAGGACCGGTCCCGGTGGGACCATGCGGCGATCGCCGAGGCCGACCGCCTGCTCGTCCGGTTGACCGAGTCCGGCCCGTACGCGTGGCAGGCCCGGATCGCGGCGTGCCACGCCACCGCGCCCAGCGCCGAAGCCACTGACTGGCGACGGATCGCCGACTGCTACGACCAGCTCTTCCAGGCGCAGCCGACTCCGGTGGTGGCGTTGAACCGAGCCGTCGCGCACGGGTACGCGTACGGGCCGGAGGTCGGGCTGGCTCTGCTCACCGAGGCGCGTGCCGGCGGCGGACTCGACGGCTATCCGTTGACGCTGGCGGTGGAGGCGGACCTCGTCGCCCGGCAGGGTGACCGGGAGCGGGCAGCGGCGCTGTTCCGCGCGGCGGCGGACCGGGTGCCCGGCGATGCCGAGCGGCGGGCGCTGCTCGATCGGGCGCGGAGGACCTCCGGAACCGGTTGGTGAGGAGCGAGATCCGGGACAACGGGCCGGACGAGGGCTGCGCCGATGACGGCGCCGTTCGATACTGCGCGTATGGTGCGGTGGACTTGGGGGTGTGTCGGCGTTCTGCTCGCGTTGAGCCTGGCGGCCTGTGACGATCCGTCGCCGGACGCCGCGCCGGTGTCGCCGGCACCGGCGGCGACGTCCGCGGGATGGACGGCACCGCCACTCCAGCTGCCCACCGTCGGGCCTGGCGACCCCTGCCCGGTCACCGAGCCCCGGCCCTGGTCTGACAGCGATCTGGCGCACCGGGTGCTCGGCCCCGGCCCGCTGTACCCGGTGGCCGACTACTTCGCCGACGGTGCCCTGCAACTGCGCGACGAGGACCGGGCACCGGACGGCACGTATACGAAGAAGGTCCGGTGGGTCGGCTCCGGCTACACCGGCCCGGTGCTGGTACGGGCAGCACGGATCGACGCGCCGGGCAGCGCGGGTGTCCGGTTCTCCTACACCGGTGAGTCCCGCGACGACGGGTACTACGCCGTGCTCAGCCAGCCGGACAGCGACCTGCCGGCCACCACGACGGTCAGCGGACCGGGTTGCTACGCCTACCAGGTCGACGGGGCATCGTTCGGCGTGACTGTCGTCTTTCGCGCCGTCCCGGCTACCAGCCCGCCATCTTGATCGCCGGGTGTGACCGAAACACGGGCGTGGTTTCATGGGCCCATGGCGAACCCGGTCATCCTCTCCGTCGACGACGACCCGGCGGTCTCCCGGGCGGTCGCACGGGACATCCGGCGCCGCTACGGCGACCGGTACCGAGTGGTCCGTGCCACCTCGGGGCCGGAGGCGTTGGAGGCGCTGCGCGAGGTCAAGCTGCGTGGCGACCAGGTGGCGTTGCTGCTGGCCGACTACCGGATGCCGGAGATGAACGGCATCGAGTTCCTGGAAGCCGCGATGGATCTGTTCCCGGCCGCGCGCCGGGTGTTGCTGACCGCGTACGCCGACACCGGTGCGGCGATCGACGCGATCAACCTGGTCGACCTCGACCACTACCTGCTCAAGCCGTGGCACCCGCCGGAGGAGAAGCTCTACCCGGTGGTCGACTCGCTGCTGGAGGCGTGGGCGGCCAGCCCGGCCGCCGGGGAGAGCGAGATACGGGTGGTCGGGCACCGCTGGTCTGCCGAGTCGTTCACGGTGCGGGACTTCCTCGCCCGCAACCTGGTCCCGTACCGGTGGTTGCTGACCGACGACCCCGAGGGCGGCCGGCTGCTCGCGGCGGCCGGGGTCACCCCGGCCGACGTCCCGCTGGTGGTCACCACCGACGGCAAGGCGCTGGTGGCACCCTCGGAGGCGGAACTGGCCGGGCTGGTGGGACTGGAGGTCACCCCCACGGCGGACTTCTACGACCTGGTGGTGATCGGCGGCGGGCCGGCCGGCCTGGGGGCCGCCGTGTACGGGGCCTCGGAAGGGTTGCGCACCGTCCTGGTGGAGCGGCTGGCCACCGGTGGACAGGCCGGGCAGAGCAGCCGGATCGAGAACTACCTCGGCTTTCCCGACGGGGTCTCCGGGGCGCAGCTCACCGAGCGGGCCCGCCGGCAGGCGTTGAAGTTCGGCGCGGAACTGCTCAGCACCCGGGAGGTGGTGGGCCTGGCGGAAGCCGGGTCGGCGCGGCTGCTGCGGTTCAGCGACGGGCAGACACTCGCCGCCCACTCGGTGGTGCTGGCGACCGGCGTGTCGTACCGGATGCTCGACGCGCCCGGCCTGGCCGACTTCAACGGCCGGGGCGTCTTCTACGGTTCGGCGGCCAGCGAGGCGCCGAGCTGCGTGGGAGAGGACGTCTACATCGTGGGCGGTGCCAACTCGGCGGGGCAGGCGGCCGTCTACTTCTCCCGCTACGCGGAGCGGGTGCACCTGCTGATCCGGGGCGCGGACCTGAGCACGTCGATGTCCCGGTACCTCATCGACCAACTGGGCCGCATCGACCAGGTAACCGTGCACCCGCACACCGAGGTGGCGGGCGCTGCCGGTGACGAACACCTGCAACGGCTGACCCTGCGGGACACCCGGACCGGCGAGCAGCGGGAGGTGGCGACGTCCTGGCTGTTCGTCTTCATCGGTGCCGAGCCCCGGACCGGTTGGTTGGACGGCACGCTGGTCCGCGACGAACGGGGTTTCGTGGTCACCGGACCGGACCTGGTCGCCGGGGGACGTCGACCGGCGGGCTGGTCGCTGCCACGCGAGCCGTACCATCTCGAATCGAGCGTGCCCGGTGTGTTCGCCGCCGGTGACGTCCGCGCGGCCTCGGTGAAGCGGGTGGCCTCCGCCGTCGGTGAGGGCGCGATGGCCGTGTCGCTCGTGCACCGGTACCTGGAGGCACAGTGACCAACGGGGATCCTGGCGTCGGCCCGGGCCGGCTGACCCCCGACGACCTGCGGACGCTGTTCCTCTTCGAGTCGCTCGACGACACCCAGTTGAGCTGGTTGGCCGAGCAGGGCCGGGTCGAGCGGCGGGGCGAAGGTGACCTGGTCTACGCCGAGGGTGATCCGGCGGAGTGCTTCTTCGTCCTGCTCGACGGCACGGTGCGGCTCTGCCGCACGGTGCACGGCGACCAGGTGGAGATCAGCCGTACCGCGCAGCGCGGGGTGTACGGCGGAGCCACCCAGGCGTACCTGGGTGACGACCGGCAGTACCGCAACAGCATGTGGGCGCTCACCGACGCCGAGTTCTTCGTGCTGCCGGCGGAGCAGTTCGCCCACGCGGTGCGCACCTGGTTCCCGATGGCGATGCACCTGCTGGAGGGGATGTTCATCGGGATGCGGGACACCCAGACGCTGATCGGCGAGCGCGAGCGGCTGCTGGCCCTGGGTTCCCTGTCGGCCGGCCTGACCCACGAGCTGAACAATCCGGCGAGCGCGGCGGTGCGGGCCACCACCAGTCTGCGGGAGCGGATCGCCGGCATGCGGCACAAGCTCGCCATGATCGCCGATGGCCGGCTCGACGGTCGGCGGCTGCACTCCCTGGTGGGTCTCCAGGAGGAGGCGGTCGAGCGGGTGGCCAAGGCGCCGACCCTCTCGCCGCTGGCGACAAGTGACGCCGAGGACGAGTTGACCGACTGGCTGGACGACCGGGGCCTGACCGCCGGGTGGGAGCTGGCGTCGACGCTCGTCGGCGGCGGGCTGGACGTCGACTGGTTGGAACGGGTCCGCGCGTCGGTCGGCGAGGAGGACCTGGAGGCGGCGGTCCGCTGGCTGGCCTACACGGTCGAGACCGAACTGCTCATGCGAGAGATCGCCGACGCCGCCACCCGGATCTCCACCCTGGTCGGTGCCGCCAAGCAGTACTCCCAGCTCGACCGGGCACCGTACCAGGTGGTGGACGTGCACGAACTGCTCGACGCCACGCTTGTGATGTTCAAGGGCAAGATCGCCGCCGGGGTCCGGCTGGTTCGGGAGTACGACCGGGACCTGCCATCGATCCCGGCGTACGCCGCCGAGCTGAACCAGGTGTGGAGCAACCTGATCGACAACGCGCTCGGCGCGATCGGTGGCGACGGGGTGCTGACCGTCCGCACTCTCCGGCAGGACGACTGGTTGATCGTCGAGATCGCCGACACCGGGCCGGGCATCCCCGACGACATCCGCCCCCGGATCTTCGAGCCGTTCTTCACCACGAAGCCGGTCGGCGAGGGTACCGGCCTCGGTCTGGACATCTCCTACCGGATCGTGGTCAACAAGCACCACGGTGACATCCGGGTGACCAGCACGCCCGGCAGCACCCTGTTCCGCGTCCTGCTGCCGATCAGTCCGCCGGAACCGCCGGCCGGCTGACTCGCCGCCGGCCCCGGTCGAGATCACCCGCCGGCGGTCAGGCGCTGCGGTCCAGCCGTACGCCGGCCGCCTCGGCGTGGTCGAAGCGGTCGTTGACGAGCACCACGTCCCGGCCGGCGTTGGCCAGCAGGGAGGCGGCGAGGGCGGCCCGGTAGCCGGACCCGCAGTGCACCCAGACGGTGCCCGCCGGGATCTCGGCCAGTCGGCGGGGCAGCTCGGGCAGCGGCACGTGCACGGCGTCCTCGACGTGGCCGTCGCGCCATTCGTTGCCCAGCCGCACGTCGAGGACGACCTGCGGGGCGGGCAGCCCGGCCGGTGCGTTCCCGGCCTGCGCGGCGGCCAGCGCCGGGAAGTCCGCGAGGGGCAGCTCGCGCAGCTCGGCGGGCTCGTCGACCCACTGCCGGGGGTCGCCGGTCGCCTGGGCGGCGGGCCGGTCGATGCCGATCCGGACCAGCTCGCGCTGGGCGTCGGCGACCTGCTCGGGTGTCTCGGCCAGCAGGGTGACCGGGGTGCCCCAGTCGATCAGCCAGCCGAGCCAGGTCGACATGGGGCCGTCGAGGCCGAGGCTCACCGTGCCGGCCAGGTGCGAGACCGCGTACGCCTTGCGGTGCCGCAGGTCGACCACCCACTCCCCGGCGGCGATGCGCTCCCGCAAGCGTGCCGCGTCGGCTCGCGCCACCGGGGTGAGGTCCACGGGTGCCGGGCCGGCGGTGTTGGCCACCCCCATGTGTGCGTAGTACGCCGGATACGCGTCCAGACCGGCCAGGGTCTCGGTGACGAACTCGGTCGCGGCCAGCCGGAACACCGGGTTCACCTGCTTCTCCCGGCCGATGGTCGAATCCGGGGCGTCGGCCTGGCTCGCCGAGCAGAAGCTGCCGAAGCCGTGGGTGGGCCACACCTGAGCCCCGTCCGGTAGCAGGTCGGCGAGCCGCCGCGCCGAGGTGTGCTGACGCTCGGCCAACTCGTGCGCGTGCTCCGCGCCGAGCAGGTCGGTGCGGCCGGTGGTGCCGAACAGCAGCGATCCTCCGGTGAAGACGCCGGTCGTGGTCCAGCCGCCCTCGGTGGCCTCGTCGAGCACGTACGACAGGTGGTGGAAGGTGTGACCAGGGGTGGCCACGGCGCGCAGCCGCAGCGTCTCCGACACCTCGACGACGTCGCCGTCGCCGACGGGTACCCGGGCGAAACCAACCTCGTCCGCGGCGGCGACCAGGTACCGTGCCCCGGTCAGCCGGGCCAGGTCCAGCCCGCCGGAGACGTAGTCGTTGTGCAGGTGCGTCTCGACCACGTGGGTGATCCGCACGCCGGCCGCGCCGGCGAGGTAGAGCACCCGGTCGATGTCCCGCTGCGGGTCCACGACGACCGCGACCCGGCCGTCGGTGGCCAGGTAGCTGCGGTCGCCGAGGGACGACGTCGTGATGACCGACACCTGCACCGTCATGCCAACTCCTCGGTTGTTCGTCTCCAGCGAGTGCTTACCCGGCGGGGGTGCGGAGATGCCGCCCCGATCGGGTAACCGATCCGAATATACCCCAGGGGGTATGCATCGGCCACTCGGGCGGGCCGGAACGAACCGGGCGCCGGTCCGCGGTCGAAGCAACTCCGACCGCGGACCGGCGTTGTCACCTACCGGTCACAGGCGTGCGCACTGACCCCAGGCCGGGCCCCGCACCGTGTTCGCCCGACCCTCGTTCACCGGGGCCGGAGTGTTGCCCAAGCAGGCCAGCGGGCCGCTGACGGTGTTCGCGGCGACGACCACCGGCTGGCTGCCGGAGTTGCCGGTCACGCCCACCGGGCCGCTGACGGTGACTCCGTCGACCCGCACCCCACCGAGGTTGGCCACCAGCGCCAACGGTCCATTGATCCGAGCCTTGCTGATCTTCAGGTCGCCGGTGGCGCCGATCACCATGACCGGACCGGAGACCTTCGTCCCGGACAGCTCGAACAGTACCGGCCGAATGGCGGACACCGGGCCGTTGATGGTGCCGCCGGTCACCCGCAGCGAGGCCCCCGCGGCGACCGACACCGGGCCGGCGATCGTGGCGTTCTCCACGCAGGTCAGACCGGTGGTCACGAGCAGCGGCCTGGCGTGCCTGCCGGTGATCGTGGTGGTGCACTCCGGCTCGCCCTGACCGACCGACGACCGTGGCTCGGTGTCCGCGGTCACCGGCGAGTTGGCGGCGAAGTAGTTGACCAACATGGTGAGGTCGTTGTCGCCGGTGGTCACCGGGTCGGTGCCGCCGCCGAGGGTGGTGAAGTTGTCCCCGCCGGCGGCGAGGAACGAGTTCACCGTCACCCGGTAGCTGCCCGCCGGGTCGATCGGCGTGCCGTTCAGCTTCATCGAGGTGATCCGCGAACCCTGGGCGGCCTGCGGGTCGTAGGTGTAGCTGAAGCCCTCCGACACGCCGAGCCACAACACCGGGCGGGACGCGCCCGCCGGCTGCCACTGCTGCTCCAACACCTGCTTGATCTCGGCACCGGTGTAGGTCTTGGTGACCACGTCGTTGGCGAACGGCTGGACGGCGAAGGCCTCGGCGTAGGTCACCGTGCCGTCCTCGCCGTACAGCAGGTCGGCCCGCAGACCGCCCGGGTTCATGAACGCGATCTGCGCCCCGCCCCGGCCGGCGTCGCGGGTACCGGCGAGCTGCACGTCGGCGATGAAGTTGCCAAGCGCCGACTCCTTGCCCCGATCCTCGTTGCCGTCGGTGTACGCCCGCCGGATGTCGGCGGTGATCTCACCGAGCTTGCGCTGACCCAGCTCCTGCGCCCGGACCTTCGCGGCGGCCACGATCTCCGCCACCGCCGGATCCTGCGGTGCGCCGACGACGTCCACCAGGGACGCGTCGGCGGCGGTGATGGCACCCGCCTCCGGGTCGAAGGTCAGCGTGACCTTGCCCAGCCGCTTGCCGTAATCCTCGGCCTGCACGATCGGCCGCAGCTTGTCGGTGCCGGGAACCGGCACCTCGAAGGCGTACGGCTGGTGGGTGTGCCCGCTGAAGATGACGTCGACGGTGGCGTCGGCGCGGGTGAACTCGCCGAAGACCGGGTCGTTCGCCAACGCCTCGGGGGAGTCGATGTTCTCCGTAGCGGCGCCCTCGTGCGCGAGCAGCACCACCACGTCGGCCTCGCCGTTGTCCGGGTTGCCGTCCTTGAGCTGGCCGGCGACCAGGTTGGCCTCGGCCACCGGGTCGCGGAAGGTGATGCCGGCGATGCCGTCCGGGCTGACCAGCGAGGCGGTCTGTTCGGTGACCACGCCGATGAAGCCGACCCGGACGCCACCGATGGTGTCCACCGCGTACGCCGGCAGCGCCCGGGTGTCACCCCGGTACACGTTGGCACCCAGGTACGGGAAGTCGGCCCGGTCGGTGACCCGACCGGTCAGGTCCGACATGCCCTTGTCGAACTCGTGGTTGCCGACCGCCGAGACGAGCAGGCCGGCCTGGTTCAACGCGTCGATCGTCGGGTTGTCGTCGTCGATCGCCGAGATGAAGGTGGAGGCACCGATGTTGTCACCGGCGGAGACGAACGCGGTGTTCGGGTTCTGCTCCCGCAACTGGTTCACCAGACCGGCGACCTGAGCCGCACCGCCGACCGGCTGACCCCCCACGGTGGCCGGCGACTCCAGTCGGCCGTGGAAGTCGTTGATGCTCAACAACTGGAGGTCCACCGGACCGGTGTCGGCCCCGGTGTCGATGCCCACGATCAGCGGATTGTGGTCGCTGGCCCGGTACGGGTCGGGTGCGTAGAACGCGGCCAGGCCGTCGTACTGGAAGGCGTACGACTCGACCGCGTTGATCTGCCAGACGTCGACACCGGTGACCCGCGACGCCAGCGACGGCGAGGCGAGCGCGTGGTCGAGCGAGCCGGACTCACCGTTGAAGACGTAGCTGGTCTTCCCGGTGTCGTTGAGGTTGCGGTACTCCTCGTCGTAGAGGACCTGCATCGGATCCTCCTGGGTGTATGCGTTGAAGTCACCCAGCAGCAGCACGTCCTCGGTACCGCTGTCCGCCTTGACCTGGTCCACGAAGGCGGCCAGCGCCCCGGCCTGCCGGACCCGGTCACCGTTCCAACCGCCCTGACCGTCCCCGGCATCGGCGTTGTCACCGGTGCCGGCGCCGCTCTTGGACTTGAAGTGGTTGGCCACCACGACGAAGTCCACCGAGCCGGCGGTGAACGTCTGCGCGATCGGTTCGCGGGCGTTGGACCACACCGTCTCGTCGTTCACCGACCGCGACGGGCCCTTCGGCTGCGCCTTGGCCGGCTTGAAGATGATCGCCGTGGTGATGACGTCCTGCTCGGCCGCGCTCGGCAGCTCGGCCGGAGTGCGTACGTAGTCCCAGGTGCCCGCGCCGTCCTCGCTGTTCAGGGCGGCGACCAGGCGCTTGAGCGCCTGCTGCGGATCCTCGGCGTCGAACCGGACCGAGTTCTCGATCTCCTCCAGCGCCACCACGTCGGCGTCCAGTGCGGAGATCGCCGAAACGATCTTCGCCTCCTGCTTGGCCAGCGCCGCCTCGTCGGCGGCACCCCGGGCGTCGCCGCCGAAGTGGACGAAGTAGTTCAACACGTTGAAGCTGGCCACCCGCAGGTCGCCGCCGACATCGACGGGTCCGGCGGTACGCGGGTTGGTGCTCTTGAACGTGGTGCGGGCCGCCGGCGCGGTGTCCGCGTCGACCGGGCGGGTCGGCTGCAGGCGCCACTCGTTGAAGCCGTACGACAGCACCGACGGGCCGAACGCCTCCACCTGGTCACCGACCCGCAACGGGCTGGCCGGCGAGACGTACGGCGGCAGCAGCCCGGCGGTGGCCAGGTTGGTCGTCCGGCCGTCGTCGACCAGCAGGCGACGCAGCTTGTTCTCGGCGGCCAGGGCCTGCGCGGTGTCCGAGCCGGGGCGGGCCACGTCGGTAGGCGTCCGGGCCGGCTGGTCACCGGCGGTGAGCGCCACCTCGCCGTACCGGTTGGTGTTGTACACCTCCGAGACGGCGTACGCGCCGACCGGCGTGACCAGCATCGACTCGACCGACTCGCGGGCGGCCTCGTCGAGCGGCAGCTCGACCGGGACCGGTGCCGGCAGCGGCGCACCCTGCGCGCACACCTGCACGTCGGTCCGGGCCGCGACGGTGAGCTGGGTGAGGCCGTTGAACTCGCTCGCCGTGCCGCTGACCCGGACCCGGTCGCCGATGGCGACCGCCGGGTGGTTCGCGGTGTTGCTGGTGAGGTACACGAAGATGCCGTCCGAGGCGGTGCCGGCGGCGACCGGGCGCTCGGCACCGCTGCCCGCCGTCTGCACGTACACCCCGTTGTAGCCACCGGTGCGGTGGTCGGCGGTGACGACGCCCTCCACGGTCACCCGGCTGCCGGCCAGCGGCGTGGCCGTACCGGTGCCCTGTACCTCGGCGATGGTGTGGTCGACGGTGACGGTGCAGCCGGTCGGGTCCGGATCGGGATCCGGGTCCGGCGCGGCGTTGCGGACCCCGAAGGTGTTCGCCGCCGGCGCCTGCCAGGTTCCGTCGATCTTCTGGAGTGAGTGGCCCGCCGGGGTCGACGCGGTCTCCTGCACCCCGATGTCCACCCCGGTCCGGCCGCTCGCCGGTCCGCCGACCGCGGCGAAGGTGCCCTCGTAGGTCAGGAACTCGGCGACGTCACCGCCGGGCGCGACGAGCGCGACGCCGTCGGGGGCGCCGTTCTGGATGCCGTCCGCCGGGTACGACTCGACGACCACACCCGAGGCCGGCACCGCGCCGCCCAACGTCCGGGTTCCGTACGCCGCGCCGTTGGCACCGTTGTAGAGGACGATCTGCCAGCCGGTCAGGTCGAAGCCGACCGGCCCCTCGATCTCGATCGCCTCGCCGGTGTCCGCGCCGACGTTGTCGTAGTGGATCTCACTGATGAACGGCACGGTGGGCGCCGGGTCTGCGGCGGCTGCGGTGCCACTGGAGAGGATGAGCGTGGTGGCGGTGACCAGTACGCCCGGGATTGTGAGTAGTCGGGTACTTCTTGTGCGCTGCATGTAAGCGGCCTCCGAAGGGAGTAGACCGTCGGAGGATAAGCGGCACCGGTGTCCATGCGGGAGCCGCCGGGTGTACCAATGCGGCAAAGACCGTGACGCCGGTCCTCGGTCAGCCCGCCCGGGCGACGGGGCCGATCAGCTGACGCTCGGTGCCGGTCATGCTGAGCATCACCCACTGCACCTTGCCCCTGGTGATCAAACCGACCATCTCCGGATGCAACTGGGTGAACCAGCTCTGCACGCTGGCCAGACCGAGAGCGTTCGCGGCGGTGGCGGCCTCGGCCTCGGTGAGCCGCTGAAGCACCACGATGTCGCTGCGTACCAGGACCTCGACGTCCCAGCCGGCCAGGTCGTCGCGGACCACCAGGGTGGCCCGCCAGGGCGCGCTGAGATTGGTGTCCGGCCCGGTCACCGGCCCGGTGTCGATCACCACGAGCTGCGGTTCGGTGGGTGTGGCCGGCACCGGAGGAGCGACACCGGGCGGCAGGAACGAGGCGATCTCCCGGCCGATGACGCAACGCCGCAGCAGGGCGTCCCACTCCTGCTCCCGCGCGGTCTGGATGAACAGCCGGGCGCCGAGCGCCAGGGACCGGAAGGCGAGCAGCTCGGCCGCGCGTACCCCGCCGGTGAGCATCAGCCGGGTCGGCTCGGCCCGGAACACCCGCAGTCCCACCGGCTCCTGCTGACGGTTACGGCCGACGACCAGCCCACCGCCACCGGCGACCAGCCGTAGCCCGGCGACGGCGGCACCGTCCGCGACGTGCAGCCCCATCCGGCTGCCGGGAAACGCGACGCCATTCATCGCAGGAAGCCTCCCAACGGCAGGGTGGCGGCCACGCCGTGGGCGTGCTCACCGTCGAGTCTCTGCAGCCGACCACCGTGATCGCGGATCGCCCGGTCGAGCGCTTTGTCGGCGGCGGCCAGCGCGGCCGGGTCGGCGCCGATGAGCCGGAACGCCACCTCCACCAGAGCGTCGTCGTCACCGGGTCGGTCATTCTCCCGAGCCACCGAGACCGACACCACGCCGGCCGCGGCGGGCAGCCCACGCAGCAGCGGGTCCAGTTCCCACCCCCGGCCGGGCCAGGCGAGCAGTCGATGACAGCTCTGCGGGACACCCTGCACCGACCAGTTCCGCCAGCCTTCCCGGGCCAACGGTCGGTCCGTACCTACCGCACCGCCGGTGAGATGGGTCAGTTGGGCGACCGCGGCGAGCACCTCGTCCCGGTTCAGCAGCCGGGCCGTCGCCCGCTCCTGCCGCAGCTGACGGCGGGTCCGCCGGATCGCCGCGGTGAGCGCCGGCCGCAGGTCGCGGTTGGCATGGAAATCGGGGGTCCGCGGTGCATGCAACACCACCCATGCCTGCCGGCTGGCCGGGACGCCACCGTTCGTCAGCTCGCGGTACGCCCGGTCGACCGCCGCCGCCCGGGCACGGGGTGCCGGCGTCACCTGGATCAGCACCTGGACCGTCACCACCGGCGTTGCCGGGTCGGCGGCGGGCAGCAGGGCCACCGGCGACGGCAGGGCCTGTGGCGCGCCCATGAGCAGCGCACCCTCGGTCGGATCGACCTCCAGCACCGCGCTGAGCCCGCCCCGGTGGGTCAGCAGCACGGCCGGCTGATCGTCGATCTCGACCTGATCAAGCTCGACGGTGCTCTCCAGGTGGCGCAGCAACTGCCAGGGGCCGTCGGACCCGGCGTCGACCACCTGTCGACTGCGCCCCCGGTACGCCCACCACACCGCCAGCCACTGGTGGAGCCATCGGCCCCGGCGGCGCACCATCGTCGGAGCGAGCAGCAGTACGGCTACGGCGGCCACGGCGATGGTCAGCGGCAGGCCGTGCGGCGTGGCCGCCAGCACCGCCGCCGCGCCGGCCTGCCAGGCCACGAGCTGAGCCACGTGGATCCCGCCGACGCGCGGCTGCCGTCGGTGTGGGCGTACCACCGGGACCGGCGCGGCGTCCTCGGCGGCGACCCCCGCGACGGGCTGTCCCGTCGCGGCGGCCGCGGCCTGCGGTGCGACCCGGCTCTCCGGTGACCGGGCGGCGGGCGCGGCGACGGCGGCCGGTGCCGCAGCGGCGGCCCGACTGGTGTACGCGGTGCCCACGGTGGCCCGGCCCGGCCCGCGCTGGGCCGCCCAGTTGTGTCCGGGCCCGGTGCCGCCGAGCGTCGGTGCCGGCACCGCGCCCGGCTGGGGCAGGCGTTGCTGCGGCGGCGGTGCCGCCGCCCCCGGGTGATGCTGCCAACCCGGCTCGCCCGGCTGCGCCGCACCCGGATGCGTCACCGCGCGTCCCTCCCTGCCCGGCGCCGCATCGTCATCGCCCGATCGCGACGCGCACGTCGGCCACGGTCACGGTCCGCAACTCGTCGAGGCTCGGTCGCTGGCCGGACTGCCGCAACCGCTGGGCCTGCGCCTTCCGGACACCCTCGAAGAGCTTGCGCGCCTCCCGGGCATTGCCGAAGTTCTGGTCCCGCTCGATGGTGCCGAAGTGCTCGCGGAGCACCTCGGAGACGCCGTCGGCGAGCAGGTACTCGTCGCCGCCGGCCATTCGTTCCACGATGACGACCAACTGTTCCGGGGAGTAGTTGCCGAACTCCACGGTCTTGGCGAAGCGGGAGGCCAGACCGGGGTTGGCATCGAGGAACTGCAGCATCTCACCGGTGTAGCCGGCCGCGATCACGGCGATCTCGTCGCGGTGATCCTCCATCAGCTTGACGAGCGTGTCGATGGCCTCCTGCCCGAAGTCGCCGCCGGTGCCCGACGACCGGGACAGGGTGTAGGCCTCATCGATGAAGAGCACACCGCCACGCGCCAGTTCGAATGCGGCGGCGGTCTTCTCGGCCGTGTGGCCGATGTACTGGCCGACCAGGTCACGTCGGGAGACTTCCCGGAAGGCGCCGCCGGGCAGTGCGCCCAACGCCGCCAGCAGGTCACCGTAGATGCGCGCCACGGTGGTCTTACCGGTGCCGGGGGCGCCGGCGAAGATCAGGTGATGGCTGACCGCACCGACGGGCAGCCCGGCACTGCGCCGCCACTCGTTGACCTGAATCTCGTCGATGAGAGCGCGTACCTCCTCCTTCACCGACTCCAGGCCGACCATCGCCGCCAGTTCGGCCAGCAGCTTCTCCACCCGGGCGGCGTCCTGACCGGTGGTCGCGCGGGCGGCGTCGGCGCCGAAGGCGGCCTTCCGGTTCACGGTGCCCTCGACGACGGTCGGCTCGGCTCCCTCGGCGATCTCGATCGCCGGCTGGCCGGTGTTCTCCGTGGTGCACTCCTCGACGGTGCCGCGGCAACCCCGGGCGAAGGAGACCGCCGGCCCGCGGGTGTCGCGGATCCGGCAGCGACGAAGCGCCGGGGCGCTCTGATGGACCACCGCCACACCGGCCTGTCCGGTCTGGGAGATGTCGCAGGTCTCGATGGTGGGCCGGCCGTACTGGTAGATGTAGATGCCCCGGTTGCCGCAGCGGGTCACCGTGCTGGTGCGGATGGTCGGGGCCGCGCCGATCCGCACGATGATGCCGTCCTCGCTGAGATCGGTGAACTCGCAGCCTTCGACGCTACCGTCGGAATCCTCCACCACCAGGCCGTACCGTCCGCCGGTCACCCGGCAACGGTCGAGGGTGAACTCGGACCGGCCGGCCACCTGGATCGCCGCGCCGAAGCCGGCGCTCAGCTCGCACCCGGTCATGGTGAGCCTCGCCCGGTCGGCCACCACGACCGGCGCGTCACCCGCCTTCAGGACCAGGTCGCGCAGCTCCAACCGACCCGAGTTGCAGGAGACCGTCGGGTAAGCCCCGGCGGACGCGTCGATGGTGACCGTGCCCGGGCCCTGCGCCGCGACCACGGTGACGGCACGATCGTTGACGAACAGGGCCTCGTGGTAGGTGCCGGGGCTGACCGAGACGACCGCGTCGTCGGTGGCCACCGCCAGTGCCTCCCCGATGGACGGGTAGGCACCGGGCTGGTCCGGGGAGACGAGAAGGGTGCGCGTCATGGCTCCGGCTCTGGACGGCGAGGAGGGGGCTGGACCGACGATATCCCAGGCGGTCGACGCGGTGTGAGCCCCTCGATGCCAGTGGTGCCCGGACACCACCCCCGTCGGGCACCCGGTGACGGTTAGGCTCGCTGGCGGGCCGGGCGAAACCTCGCCGGGAATCCCCTGTCGACAACCGGGAGGACGGGATGGCGCAGCCACGAATGCTGCCGCTGGCGGCCGGCGCGCTGTTGGCCGACGGCACCGTCCACACGCACACCTCGGTACGCGGCGATCTCGCCCCCGACCTGCATCCGGTGGTCCGGCGTTTCCTGCACGGGCTGCCCGTCGAGCAACGCGAGCGCTATACCGGCTGGTGCGCCGAGGCGGTGCTGATCTCCGACCGGCTCTACGCGGCCGAGGCCGGCGGCCCACCGCTCGACGCGGCCCGAGCCCGCGCGCTGCTGTGGGGCGCGAAGATCCGGGTGACCCGGGTACGGGAGGAGGGTGACCCGCACCACGGCCAGGTGCAGCCGCCCTGCCGTTCCTGCGCCGCGCTGCTGGACTGGTTCGGTGTGGAGGCGCTGACATGACTGAACGTTTTCCGCCCCTGGTGGCACAGACCCTCGCCGCCGCCGGCTGGTCGCCCGACCGGTGCGACCAGAGCCGAGGCCGCGAGTGGGGGCTGCGGATCGCCGCCCACGCCACCCCCGGTGGTCGTCAGCACACCGTCACGGATCGGGCGATCGAGGCGTACGCCGAGTTCGGTGGCCTGCGGGTAAGCCCGCAGGGCGAAGGTGAACAGGTCGCGCCGAGCGACGTCCACCTCGACCCGTTCCTGGTGCGGCACTCGGTGGAGACCCTAGCCGAGCTCGCCGAGGCGATCGGCGCGCCGTTGAGCCCACTGGGTGAGGAGGGCGACGGCAGCGGAATCCTGGCTCTCGACGAGCACGGCCGGGTGTTCGTGCTGGACCACACCGGGGACTGGTTCCTCGGCGCGAATCTCGACGAGGCGCTCACCACGCTCGTGCTCGGTCATCGCCCCCAGCGGGTACGGGCGGACGGCACCTGGTGACCGGCTGGCAGCCGACCACCGCCGCCGAGCGCGCGCTGTTGGCCGCCGCGGAGGCCGACGACCGGGAAGGCTTCCTGACCGAACTCGTCGCCGGTCCGCTGCTGCTGCCCGTGTCGCCGGCTGCGGCGGCCGGCCGGGAAACGGTGGCCTGGGCGACCGGCCAGCACGACGGCGTCACGCACGTGCTCGCGTACACCTCACCGGCGGCAATCGCCGCCGGGCTGCCCGGCCGGTCGGTGAGCTACCGGGTGTCGGGCCTGGTCGACCTCGCCGTCGACTGGCCCGACGACGAATGGATGTTGGCGATCGACGCCGGGTTGCCGATCGGCGTCCGGCTGGCCGCTGACGAACTCAGGGCCCTGGCCGAGCCGGTAGTGGAGGCCGAGCGACCGCTGCGCGAGGCGGTCCGCCGGCAGGACCCGAACGCCCTGATGGCCGCACTGCTCCGAGCCGAACTGGTGCTGCCGGTGGACCCGGACGGACCGGCGACCCGCGACCTGTCCGATCCCGAGTTTCCGTGGTGGACCCTGCCCGACGAGCAGGGCCGGGTCAGCCTGCCCGTGTTCAGCTCGGAAGCCCGGCTGCGACAGGTCCTGGGCGAGCGTGACCTCGTGCTGGTCAGCAGCCTCCAGCTCACCGACCACTGGCCGGACCTCTCCTGGCAGTTGCTGCTGAATCCGGAGACGCCGCTGGCCGCGGCGCTACCCGGCGAGGCGCTGCTGACGTTGCGCGACTGGCTCGGCGAGTTGCGACAGGTGATCGACGAGGCAGCCAAGCAGGAACAGGCGCGCCGCGACACGGCCAGATACGCCGATCCGTCGGCGGTGGGGGTGCCGGTGCCCCGTCCGGCACCCGAAGCCGATGATGACGATCCCGACCCTGCCGCACCGCTGCTGCTGCAACTTGTCATTCCGCACCGATACCTGACGTCCTACCTGGACGGCGGATACGACCGGGCGGCTGGACTGGTGCACGCCTGGCACGGACCGGGACGGGACACACCGACCCGGCTGTACCGACGGCTCGGGCTGCTCGGTGAGGGCTCTCCGTTCGAGGAGTCCGACGAGTGGGTGGCGGTGCTGCGCTGGCCGCCCGGCGAGGCCACGCCCGACGAGTGGGGTCAGGGCCAACCGCGGATGGAGTCGATTGTCGTACCGGACGGCACCGAGCTGCGCTGCCTGCACGCGGACGGCCGGGACGAACTGTTGGCCCGCTTCGACGCCGCCGCCCGCCGCTGGTCCCCGGCCTAGCTGCTAGCCACCGCGGCTGGCGAACCAGGCCCGCGCCGGTGGACTCTTGATCAGGACGAGCGACACGCCGGCAAGCCCGCCCACCACCAGCGGCGTGACCATCGTCGGCTGATAGCTGAGCTTGCCCTGCGCCAGCAGCGTCACGATGACGACGACGAAGAGCCCGAAGGTGAACCCGGCCGGCACGGCCAGCCCGGCGGGATTGTCGCCGGTCCAGGCCATGAAGATCCCCATGGCCGCGAGCAGCACCACAAGCAACGCGATCGCGAGTACGCCGGCACCGATGCCCACCACCAGGATCTTGCCCAGCCCGTCGCCTTCGGCGCGCAGCATCGCCCGGAAGAAGGCGAACCCGGCGATCAGCCAGGTGACGATCGAGGGCAGCATCAGCAGGGCGGCGATGGTGACGACTACCGGCCGCCGGCCGGGCACGGGTGCGAGGCCGACCCCGGGTGGGGGCGATGGAGTGATCTGCATTCGTCCGCCCCCGCTCGTCATTCGGACGGGCGGCGCCAGGCGGCGTCGCCGGTGTGGGGGGAGCGAGCCGGGAGATCGGTCGGGCCACCAGGTGCGCCCGGAGCCGGTGGTGCCGCGATCCCGCCGCCGGCGAGCGCCGGCTCCGGGGCGGCCCTCGCCTCACGACGCCGCCGTGCGCGGCGACGGAGCTTGACGATGGCCACCACCCCGCCGACGAGCAGGGCGAGGAAGACCACCCAGACCAGCACAACGATCACGATTTCCTCGTAGTCGGGACCGTCGCTTCCGGCTGCCCGCGCGGCGGCGAGCGGGTCGTCGATCTCCGGCTCGCTGGCTGGCGCGGTACGGCTACCGCGCCCGTCGGGCTCTCCGGTCAATGCCTCCCGCAGGTCGAGTACGCCCCAACCGTAGTAAAAATCGCGCCCCGGCTCGCCGGCGTCCAAGGTGGTCTCGAGCAGTCGCGCGAACAGTTGATACGCGTTCAAGTCCGGGTACTTGGCCTTGATCAGGGCCATGGCACCGGAGACGATGGCGGTGGCGCTGCTGCTGCCGGTGGTGGTCTGGTAGCGGCCGCCGGGTACGGCCTGCACGATGTCCTGGCCCGGTGCGGCGATGCTGACCTGGTTGTCCAGGGTGCCCGCCACGGAGGCTTCCTTGCTGATGGCCCCCTTGCTGTCGACCCCGTTGACGGCGAGGCTGCCGGGATGCGCGGCCGGGTGGCCGACGAGGATGTCGGTGTCGTTGCCGGCGGCGGCGACCACGATCACGTTGCTCTGATAGGCGCGCTCGACCGCCCGGTTCAACTCGTCGTTGAAGCTGCTGGACAGCGACACGTTGATCACGTCGGCACCGGCGTCGATCGCCCAGTTGATGCCGGCGGCGAGCGCTGTCGGTGCGATCAGCGGTGCGCCGTCCTTCTTGATGGTCACCGGAAGGATCTTGGCCTTCGGTGCGACGCCGAGGACCCCGTCGCGGCCCCCGGCCCCGTGCCCGTGACCGGCGATCAGCGAGGCCATGCCGGTGCCGTGTCCCTGGCGGTCGACGCGACCTTTGGTGCGGTCGTCGTAGAGATCCAGGCCAGGCAGGACGTTGCCGCGCAGGTCCGGATGGTTCGCGTCCACCCCGGTGTCGATGACCGCGACGGTGACGCCCTCGCCCTGGGTGATCTTGTGAAGTTCGGCCAGTTCGAGGGACTTGACGTGCCACGAGTCGTCGCGCACTGAGTCCGCCGCCGCAGGTGCGGCGGGCAGAACGAGGGCAGCCAGGACACTCGCGCTGGCGAGCGCGGCGGCTGCCGATCGGGTGAGGACACGCATGCCCGTCAGCCTTCCTTAGTGGGCCGCCGTGCCGGACGACCTGGATTGGACGGTCACCGCATGGTACGGGCCGGGCACCCAGAGTTGGGTGACCGGCCCGCCCCCGGTCAGCTCTGGCCGAGCGCCCTGCCCTGCTCGCCGGGCCGGTGTTCGACCGGCGCCTCGACCACACCGACTGCGGATGACTCGGTGACCCACAATTCGTCGTCGCCCTCGCCGTACGCCCCGGTCTCGTGGTCTCCATCGCGTGGCGCACCCTTGCGCGGGGCGGCGGCGGACGGCCCGCCGCGTCGGCCACCCAGCGACGGTGCCGGGCCGGTGCTGGGCGCGGGCCGAGCGCCGCCCGCACCGGCGCGTCCGCTCAGATCGGGCCGCGCACCGCCGGTACCTCCGCCGGTGGCGGGCTTGCCGACCGGTGGCTGGCCCGCCGTGGGCTTTCCGGCCGCCGGCTTTGCCGGCCTGCCGCTCAACGGGGAGCCGGTGCTGGCCGGGCGGCCCGACGTGGCACCCCGCTGCCCGCCGAGGCTCGGCGGGGGTGCGGCGGGGCGCCCCGGGCCGGCGCCGAGCTGGCCGGGGCGGGCGGTGGATCCTGGCAGCCGCGGGCTCGACGGCGGCGGTGCGGCCGGAGTACCCGGCCGGCCGCCCAGGCCCGACCGACCGCGACCACCACCGGGGGCGCCGGTTCCGGTGTTGCCCGGCAGGGTCGGTCGGTTCGGCGCGGTGCCCCGCCGGCCAGCGGGCGGTGCGCCCGATCCACCGCCCGGGCCGCCGGCGCCGGGCAGCGTCGGACGGTTGGGTCCCGGCCCTCGGCCGCCGGGTGCGCCTGCACCACCGGCACCCGGCAGGGTGGTTCGCGGGGTGTTCGGTCTCGCCGCCGAGTTCGGTGCGGTCAGGCCGGGATTCACCGGTCGCGGCCCGACCGGCGGTACCACTGCCGGGCCGGGTGCCACGGGGGTGGTCGGCGCGGTGGTCACCGGCGGGGCGGTCGGCGGTGGCGCGACGGGCGCGGCGGTACCGCCGGCGAGGCCGACGCCCGCCGGCAGGTTGGCCGGCGGCGGGGCGGCCGGCCCGGTCGGCCCTTCCCCCAGTTGCGGATTCGTCGGCATGTCCGGCCGGTTGGGCATGTCCGGCCGGTTCGGCGCGGCACCGGTCACGGGCGCGCCGGGCGGGGGTGCTCCCGGGACACCGGGCCCAGGAATCTGGGACGGGTTCTTGATGACCGCGTCCATCGGGCCCTTGAACTTCCCGCCCCGGGAGATGTTGGAGATGTAGACGTCGATGTAGAGGTCCGCCAGCGGCTTGGTGATGTTCTTGGCGCGCTGGTGGTACTCGTTCTGCACGTCCTCGTACGACTTGGCGTCGTTGCCTGTGACACCGGGGACCCATTCGACGAGGTCGACAGCCTGGAGGCCCTCGTCGTTGGTCCGGCGCTCCCCCTGCCGGATCTGCTCGGCCCGGTACTCCTCCCAGAGCGTCTTCATCTCCCGCTGGGCAGTCCCGATCTTGCTGGCGAGTTGGTCGAGGCCGGTGGCGTTGTTGCTGGCCACCTCCTTCCACTCGTCGAGCGAGTGCAGCGTGGCACCCACGCGGGACATGAAGACCCGTGCCGCGGGTGACTGCCAGCGGGCGTCCAGGGAGTCGGCGTGGCGCTTGAGATTGTCCCGAGTGGTCTGCAGCAGGCTGGCCGCTCGCCGCCACATGTCGGCGAGTGCCGTCGTCCGCTCGTCACTCTCCTTGCGGACGTACTCCCACATCTGCTCGATGTTCACCGAGTCCCAGGCCGTGGGCTCGTACGGCGTGGCCCCGGCGGCTCGCTCGGCGGCGTAGTCGTCCGACACGCCGGAGTACATCGGATAGCTGACCGGCTGCCAGCCGTAGTAGTCGTCGCTCATCCCCGCTCCTCAGGCCTCGCCCCTGACACCGTCACCGGAGATCCGACTGGTTCAGCTGGAGATCGTCGCCATGCATGCGCTCGCTGTCACCGTGGATCAGATACGTGCCCGAGCCCTCACCGACGACCTCCGCCCGCGCCCACTCCGGGGTCTCCTCGCTCTGCTCCCCGGTGGGGCAGGCGTCGAGGCCGTAGTAGGGATTCATCGGCTCCGGGTTCAGCGCCGCCTCCGGCACCGCGTCGGCCGGGTTCTCCGCGCCCTCCTGCCATCGGCCGCTGAGCGTGTCCTGACCGTCGACGGCGGAGAACGCGTTGTAGACGTCGTCGTTGGTGGCCTGGGCCAGCGCGTCCCCGGTCAGATACTCCGCCGAGATGGACATCGCGGCCATGCTGAGCGCGGTCAGGCCCTTCATCACGTCGGCCATCAGGTGGGAGATGGACATCCGGCTCTCGTCGTGTCGGCCCCGGAGGAACGCGGCTTCCTTCATCCCGCCGCCACCGAACGGTGCCTGCACCGTGAGCATGGGGCGCAGGCCGTTGTCGAAGCTGGGCTGGAAGTTGGTCTCCATCTCCCGCTGGATAGCCAGCGCGAAGTCCTTCAGCTGCTGGATGTCGACGTCGATCTGTTCGTCGACGAGCCATTCGTCGCCCATGTCCCCTCCCCCGTTCGCTCACACGATGCCGGCGCGGTTGCTTCCATCTCCGACTGGTCGGGGGTCAGGCAGCCGCGCTCTGTAAGTCCACTCTGGCCGACAGTAGCCCGATCGGGCAACCCCGTACCGGGCTCAGGAGCGCGGCGGAAGGTGCACCAGCTGCACCAACCGGGTACCGCCGCGCCGGGACACCAGCCAACCCCGGCCCGGCGGCAGCGGCCCCGGCCGGACGGTGCCGAGCAGCACCCCCTCGTCCCGGTTGCCCGACATCACGATGCCGGGCGTGCTGATCTCCCGGAGCCGCATCAGCACCGGTTCGTACAGCGCCCGGCTGGCACCGCCGGTACGCCGGGCGATGACCACGTGCAGGCCGATGTCGCGGGCCTGCGGCAGGAACTCCAGCAACGGGGTCAACGGGTTGCTCCCGGCGCCGGCCACCAGGTCGTAGTCGTCGACGAGCACGTACAGGTCGGGACCCTTCCACCAGTCGCGGGCCCGCAGCCGCTCGGCGTTGATGTCCGGCGGTGGTAGCCGGTCGCGCATCACCGTGGCCACCTCGGTGACGATGCTCTCGGTGACCTGGGCGGTCGAGCCGTACCCGATCAGGTGCGGCGTGTCGATGTCGCCGAGCAGGCTTCGCCGGTAATCGACGATGACCAGCCGAGCCTCGGTCAGCTCGTTGCGGTCGACGATCGTCTGCGCCAGCGCCCGCAGGAAGGTGCTCTTACCCGACTCGCCGTCACCGAACAGGATGAAGTGCGGATCGGCGGCGAAGTCCACGTGCACCGGCTGAAGGTCCACCTCGGCGATACCGATCGGGATCCCCGGCCGGCCGGTGTTGGGCAGGCTGCCGTACGGCACCACGGGTGGCAGCAACCGGATCGGCGGCGCCCCCGGCCCCTGCCAGGCGACGGCCAGATCGGTGACCAGCTTCCGTGCGCCCTCGGGCAGGCTCTCCGCTTCCTGCGCGCTGTCCGCTCGCGGCAACGCCGCCAGGAACTGCTGCCCGTCCGGCGTGATACCCCGGCCCGGTGACTTCTCCGGCACGTTCATCGCCGCCCGCCGGTCCAGGTTGGAGTCGCTGGCGTCGGCCAGCCGCAACTCCAGCCGGGTGCCGAAGACGTCCCGGACGGCCGGTCGCAGGTCCATCCACCGACTGGCGGTCACGATCAGATGGATGCCGAAGGAGAGACCCCGGTTGGCGATGTCGTTGATCGTCGGTTCCAGGTCCTCGAATTCCGTGCGCAGGGTGGCCCAACCATCGATGACGAGGAAGACGTCGCCGAACGGGTCGTCGTCGTGCTGGCCGTGCCGTCGGGCCCGCCGGTACTCGGCCATCGAGTCCACCCCGCGCTCGGCGAACCGCCGCTCCCGCTCACCCATCAGCAGCTGCAGCTCGGCGACGGTACGCCGGACCAGGCCGGCGTCGAGGCGGGTCGCCACCGAGCCGACGTGCGGCAGGTCGCGCAGCGAAGACAGCGCACTGCTGCCCAGGTCGAGGCAGTAGACCTGGGTCTCCCGTGGCGTGTGGGTCAGTGCCAGGGCGGTGACGACCGTCCGCAGCAGGGTGCTCTTGCCGCTCTGCGGGCCGCCGACGATCACCGCATGGCCGGCCGAACCCGCCAGGTCGAACCAGAGCACGTCGCGGCGCTGATCGAACGGCTTGTCGACAATGCCGACCGCGACCTGCAACTCGCCGAGCAGGCCGGCGTGCGCGACGGTGATGCCACGAGCGGGATCGGCCGTCATCGGAGGCAGCAGCTGGTCCAGCGTCGGCGGCTCGGCCAGCGGGGGAAGCCACACCTGGTGCGCGGGCTTGCCCCGACCGGCGAGCCGACCGACCAGGATGTCCAGCACACTCTCGCCCATCCCGTCGGCCGGCTCCGGCGCAACTTCCTCCCGGGGAGTGCGGGTCACCGGGGGTGCCACGTAGCTGGTGGTGTACTCCCGGACCCGGTCCTCGCCGTCGCCGGCGGCGACCGCCGCCGCCGTCTTGCTGCGGTAGGTGCCGGAGACGTACGCGGCCTTGAACCGGATCAGCGGCTCGGTGCCGAACCTCAGGTATCCGTGCCCCGGCGACCTGGGCAGCTCGTACGCGTCGGTGGCCCCCAGCACCACCCGCGACTCCATCGCCGAGAAGGTCCGCAGACCGATCCGGTACGACAGGTGCGTGTCCAGTCCCCGCAGCCGACCCTCCTCCAGCCGTTGGCTCGCCAGCAGCAGGTGCACCCCGAGGGAGCGACCGACCCGACCGATCTGCACGAACATGTCGATGAAGTCCGGCTTCGCGGTCAGCAGTTCGGAGAACTCGTCGCAGATGATGAGCAGGCTCGGCAGCGGCGACAGCGGTGCGCCCGCCGTCCGGGCTTTCTCGTAGTCCCGCTGTGAGGCGTAGTTGCCGGCCGCGCGGAGCAGCTCCTGCCGACGGACCAGCTCGCCGTTGATGGAGTCGGTCATCCGATCCACCAACGGCAACTCGTCGGCCAGGTTGGTGATCACCGCGCTGGTGTGGGGTAGGCCGTCCAGCCGGGTGAAGGTGGCACCACCCTTGAAGTCGACGAGCACGAAGTTGAGGCTCTCCGAGGAGTGGGTGGCCGCCAACGCGAGCACCAACGTGCGCAGCAGCTCGGACTTGCCGGAACCGGTCGCGCCGATCAGCAGCCCGTGCGGCCCCATGCCGTCCTGTGCCGACTCCTTGAGGTCCAGCTCCACCGGCCCACCGTCAGCACCCACCCCGATCGGCACCCGCAACTTGTCGCGGTTGGGGCGCGGCTGCCACGCCCGATCCACGTCGAACTCGTACGGATCGCCGATGTCGAGCAGCTCGGCCAGGCCCAGCTCGGTGGTGAGCGGAGTGTCGCCCCCGCCCCGCGAGGCGGCGGAGAGGCGGAGCGGAGCCAGTTGCATGGCCAACGCCTCGAGCTCGGCCACCCGGCACTCGTCGGCCCGGCCGATCTCGGCCGGACCGTCCACGGTGATGCTGTGCAACCCGCGGTCCGCCGCCACCTCCAGCACCAGCCGGGCCCGATCGAGCAGGCGAGGCGCCGGCGTGGACAGGTCGAGCAGGGTGACGCCCTCCACCCCACCCTCGGTCATCAGATGATCCGAACCGGCGGTGTCGCCACCGTCGATGACCACCAGCACGTGCGGCCCGGCGACCTGGGGCGTACCGCCACTGGCGTTGAACCGGGGCCGGCTGGCCAGCACGTCGTCGAGCATCGCCTCCAGGCCGGTGACCGACGGTGCCACCAGGCGCAACTGGCCGAGCGCGTCGGTGCGGGACGGGTGCAGCGCGTGCGGCAGCCACTTCGTCCATTCCCAGTCCGCCCGCCGGTCCGGCGCCACACAGATCGCGACGAGCATGTCGTCGGGCGCATGGAACGCGGTGGCCTGGGCGAGCACCGCCCGGACCATGCCCCGGGCGGCGTCGGTGTCACCGCGCAGGTGCACCCGGGCGAATCCGTTGAGTGCCATGGTCACCGGCAGGTCGGGCACCTCGCCGTAGGTGGTGAGGAACCGGCGTAGCGCGAGGGCACACATCGGTTCCAGCTTCTCCAGCGACGTGGCCGGCGGCGGCACCAGCGGAGTAGCCAGCTCCTGCGGCCCCAGGCCGATGCGTACGGTGGCGAAATCCACGTCGCCACGACGACGCTCCCACAGCCGGGGGCCCAGCGGCAGGGACCAGAGGATGTCCGGGTCGGGGTGCCGGTAGAACGCCGCTTCCCGCTGCTTGCGGATCGTCTTGAGCACCCGGCGCCGCTGACGGGACAGATGTGTCATGTACTCGCGGCGCTTCTGCAGCATCTCCTGCTTGCCCGGTCCGCCGGAGTTGTTCGTCAACTGTGACCCGAGCATCCCGATGGCGGAGAGTCCGAACAGGCCACCGGTGACGTACCCGAGGGTCGATCCGCCCCGGCCGGCGAACATCAGGGCCATCGCGAACGAGCCGGCGAGCATCGGCAGCAGCATGAGCATCTGCCCCCACGCCTTGCCGCTCGGCGCGGGCACCTCGGGCGGCGCGTCCAGCAGCACCTCGCCAGAGGGATACTCCGGCTCCGGCTGGCGGGCAGGTCGCTTGACGACCACCGTGCTCACGTGACAGACCTCCGTCGCCTCGGTGCGGCGCGGTGAACCGCCCCCGCGTCACCGGCACATGGTAGGTAGCCTTTGCCCGTCAGGACAGCCGCGGGCCGCCGGCCCGCTCCTCGTACCGAGGGGTCGATAGTGGTCACCCAGGCCGGAACCGGACTCGCGCGCATCGCCGTCGTCGCCCCCAACCGCCGGTTGGATCTCGCCCTGCCCGAGCACCTGCCGCTCGTCGGGTTGCTGCCCGCGGTGCTCCGACAGGCCGACGAGGAGCCGTCGGACGGCACCAGTCACGGAGGCTGGATGCTGCGACGTGGCGACGGCAGTCCGGTCGACCTGGCCCGTACGCTCGCCGCGCAGAACGTTCGCGACGGCGAGACGCTGCACCTGGTGCCGCGGCGCACCGAGTGGCCGGAGCTGGCGTACGACGACCTGATGGAAGCCGTCGCGGACGGTGCCCGACGGCGCGGGGTGGCCTGGAGTCCCTTCGCGACCCGGCTGACCGGCCTGATCGTGGCCGGCGTGCTGCTCCTGCTCGGCCTCGTCGTGATCGTGACGTCCGAGGAGCCCGGCTGGCTCGGCGGTGCGGTGGCCCTCGGCGCGGCCGGCCTGCTGCTGGTCTGCGGGATCGTGCTGTCCCGGGCGATGGCCGACTCGCTCGCCGGTGCGGTCGTCGCCGCCGCCGGGCTGCCGTACGCCTTCGTCGGCGGTGTGCTGGTGATCGGCACCGGTGAGTCGGTCTGGGCGCTGGGTGCCCCGCACGTGCTGCTCGGCTCCGCTGTGCTGCTGCTGTCCGGGCTGCTCGGTCTGCTCGGCGTGGGCGACGCGACGAGGGTCTTCGTGGCCGCCGTCTTCGTCGGCTTCTGGGGCATGGTCGGCGGGTTGATCGCGCTCGGCTCGATGGACGCCGCACAGGGCAGTGCGATCGTCGTCGGTGCGGTGGTGTTGCTGCTGCCGGCCATGCCGCTGCTCTCGGTACGGCTCGGCAAGATGCCGATGCCGGCGCTGCCGCGTACCGCCGCGGACCTGCTGCGCGACGAGCCGCAGCCGAAGCGGGAAGTGATCTACCAGGCCACCGCCCGAGCGGACGAGGTCTTCACCGGCATGATCTTCGGGGCGTTCGTCGTCACCATCGCCGGCCTGATCGTCCTCACCGCGACCGGCACGCTCTCCGCCCTGCTGCTCGCTGGCGTCATCTCGCTGGGCTACCTGCTGCGCGCCCGACTGGTGTCGACGGTCCGACACCGGGTGCCGATGCTGGCCGTCGGTCTGGTGGGCCTGGGCCTGCTGCCCCTGATCGGTGCGGCCGACGCGTCGACCGGGGAGCGGGTGCTGGCCGTGCTGCCCATCGCCCTGGTCGCGGCCGGACTGTCGGCCGCCGCCGGGCTCGCCTACAGCCGGCGTGCTCCATCGCCCCGACTGGCCCGACTCGGCGATGTGTTCGACATCCTGCTCCAGTTGGCGGTGGTTCCGGTCGCGTGCAGCGTGCTGGGCCTGTACGCGTTCATGCGGGCGATCAACGGCTGACGCCTCCGTCACCAGTCGCGATCGTGGGCCTCGGCCATGGGGCCGCCGCGGATCAGTTTGACGATTGCGGAGTCGAGGTCCGGACCGACGAAGAAGTCGTCGGCCCAGTGCAGCATGAAGACCTTCCCCTGAGCGTCAGCGACCAGTTCGGACGGCCCGTCCTCGTTGTTCCCGATCGGATAGACGGGGTTGTCGAACTCGTCGGCGAAGGCCCGGGCCGCCACCGTTACCACCCCGCCTTCCGTTGGGTGGATGTAACTGGTGAAGCCGCCGCCCAAGCGGCCACTTCGCACGTCAGGTGGAAAGCGTCCCTCGGCGGCTCGGCGCTGCGTGTACCGCTCGGCGATGGTCTGCCACGGCAGCGAGGACCACTGGGAAACCTCGCCGGTCTCCCGGTCGATGACCAAGCGTGGGTACCCGGTGGACGGCGGCGGCAGCGGCGGACCGCCAGTCGCGACGGCTACGGGTTCTACCAGGCAGACGACATATCCGAGATCGAACTCGAACAGGTTCACATCGAACGCCGTCTGCTCGTTGGCCCAGTCGCGGGCGATGGCCAGGGCCTCGTCACGGCTGATCATCGAACTCCTCGGGCTGCCCTGTCCCTCGACGACGGCCAAGGGTAATCCGCGGCCAGGTCGGGCTCACCAGTCGCGGTCGCTGGCCTCGGACATCTCGGTACCTCGGATCAGGTTGACGATGGCGGTGTCGATGTCCGGGCCGACGAAGAAGTCGTCGGCCCAGTGCAGCATGAAGACCCGCCCCTGCGCATCGACGACAAGCTCAGAGGGTCCGTCCTCGTTGTTGCCGAGCGGAAAGACGGGATTCTCGAAATCCTCGGAGAACGCATGCGCCTTATCGGTCACCACACCACCCACTGTGGGATGGATGAAACTCATGTAACCGCCGCCCGGCTCACCATGACCACCGAACTGCGGCAACTGGAGACCACCGAACTCGACCAGCGCGGCTCGGGCGACGGGTGAGCACTCGAGCCCGGCCAGCTCGTCGGCGAAGCGGGCCATCCAGTGGTTCACCGCCGAGGTCACGTCTCGGCCGGGATACCAGCCTGCCTTGTCCAACACGTACCGCACGTCGGGCGGAAAACGTCCCTCGGCGGCCCGGTGCTGCGTGTACTCCTCGGCAACCAGCGACGGCGGCAGGGAACGCCAGCTGGACACTTCACCGGTCTCCCGATCGACGACGGCTAGGGGATACCCGGTGGCAGAGGGCGGCGCGGGTGGCCCTTCAGTGGGGGGCGCGGCCGGGAGAACGCGCCAGGCGACGTAGCCGAGGTCGAACTCGTACAGATCGACTTCGGGCGCGGGTCCCGGCTTGCCCGCACTGGCCCATTCACGGGCGATGGCCAGGGCCTCGTCGCGGCTGATCATCGAAGGACTCCTCGGGCTGCCGTCGTCGGTTCCGCCGGCCGACGCCGGATGCGGGCACCGGGCGGCTCGACGCCGTGCCTATGGTAGGCACCGCGGTCCGGCGCTCGTGACCGTGCGGGCGTACGCCAGGGGAGGCTGCCATGCCGTCGCGGCGGGACCAGGTCCAGTCGTACCAGTTCTTCGTTCAGCGGATGACCTCAGCGCTGGTGGCGCGCGAGCCCGATCCGGAGGCGGCGCCGTTCCGCCGACTGGGTGGCGCCGGCTTCGCCAGCGTCATGGTGGCCGTGCTCTGTCTGGCCGCGGTGGGGGTGTACGGCCTGTTGCGGCCGGGCGGTGCGACCAAGTGGAAGGAGGGCGGCGCGGTCATCCTGGAGAAGGAGACCGGCACCCGCTACCTGTACCGGGAGGGCCGGCTGCACCCGGTGCTCAACTACGCCTCCGCGCTGCTGGCGATGGAGACCGCGGCACCGACCGTCTCGGTCTCCCGCAACTCGCTCGTCGGCACCCCGCGGGGCCCGCGCATCGGCATTCCGTTCGCCCCGGACGCGCTGCCCCCGGCCAACCGCATCCTGGACGGGCCCTGGACTCTCTGCACCCAGCCGGCGCGTAACGCGGCCGGCGGTGTCGTCGCGACCACCGTGCTCACCGTCGGGCGGGCGCCCGGCGGTGGACGGGATCCGGGTGACAGCGCCCTGCTGGTACGCGACCGCAAGACGGACCGGCTGCACCTGGTCTGGCACGACCACCGGTACGAGATCCGCAGCGAGAAGATCGTGTTGGAGGGTCTCACCTTGAGCGCCGAGCCGGTGGTGGAGGTGGGCGGTGCGTGGCTGAACGCCTTGCCGGCCGGTGAGCCGATCGCGCCTCGACGGGTGGCCGACCGGGGAGCATCCTCGACCGCGTTGCCGGACGCCCGGGTCGGCCAGGTCTTCGTGGTGGAGAGTCAGGGCGGCAGCCGCCAGTACTACCTCGCCGAGCGGACGCGCCTGGTGCCGATCACCCCGCTTCAGGCGGATGTGGTGATGGCCGACACGGAGACCCAGCTGGCCTACCCGGGCGAGGCCAGGCCCTACCCGATCGAACTGGCTGCCGGTACCGCCGCGGCGGCGCCCAAGGCGGACGCGCCGGCGCAGGGCCGGCATCGCGCGCCGGAGCAGCGGCCGGAGATCGCCCGGCTGGCCGGCGACCAGCCGGCGATCTGCGCCGCCTACCAACCGGGCGCGGACGAGCCGACGCTGCTGCTCGACGCGCAGGTGCAAGCGGTGCGGGAGCCGGTGCGCACCGGTGAGCAGACCGGTGACGGCATTCCACTCGCCGACCGGGTCGTCATCGAGCCGGGTCACGGCGTCCTGGTTGCCGCGGTCTCCTCCCCGGACCAGGAGCCGGGCACCCTCAACCTGGTCACCGACCTGGGTCACCGCTACCCGCTCGCTTCCGAGGGGGTGCCCGCCATCCTCGGCTACTCGGAGGTGCAACCGGTCCGGCTGCCCGCCAGCCTGGTGGTCCGGCTGCCAGCAGGTCCCGTACTCGATCCCACGACGGCGAAACTCGCGCTCGACCCGGAGTGATCTGACCAGCCACAATGGAGAACCGGAACGAGTCACGGTCTAGCGCGGGCTGGACACGACCCGTTACCGTTCGTATGACGATGGTGCGTGAGCACCGACTGACCGGGCGCCCCGATGGATCGGGGCGATCAACTGAGGACGGGGGTGACTTCCGCCATGTCGATGAACACCGACACCGGCTTGATGCTGAAGACCGAGGGTGACGTCGATGCCGTCGCCGATCGGCTCACCAGCAATCTCAACTCGCTGATGGACCAGCTCGCGCCGCTGTACGACCAGTGGAGGGGCGCGGGTGCCGGTTCCTTCCAGCAGGTGCGGGAGCGGTTCGACCAGGACATGGCCCGCCTCAACGTCGCGCTGCGGGCGATCGCCGAAGCGGTCGGGTCTGCCGGTAAGGACTACGACGTCAGCGACGAGGAGATCCGGGCCGACATGGACAGCGCGGGTGCCACCGCCGGCCAGATCACCGCTGCGCTGAAGCTCTGACGGGGGAGAAGACTCATGACGGAGATTCGGTACAACTTCGCCGGGTTGAACGCCGCGGCGGACAGTTGCAGTGGAGCGGTCCGGAACCTGACCGGAGAACTGGACGGGCTCAAGTCCGGCATCGCTCCGCTGCTCGCCACCTGGGACGGTGACGCCCGCGAGGCGTACTTCCAGCGGCAGACGGAGTGGGAGTCGGCCGCCAACGACCTCCGTGACCTGCTTGGTCGGATCGAGAAGGCGCTGCGCGAGTCGGCCGGGAAGATGCAGGCCCGCGAGGCGGCCAACCGCGCGAAGTTCGGCGGCTGAGAACCCGCACCACAGCACCCGATGGCCCGGCCCGCGCCGGGCCATCGCCCTTTGCGCGGGTAGCGCGTGGCCACCGTCCGACGACCAGCACGACCGCGTCAGCCGCGCGGCATCGAACTCGGTACCCGGAAGAAGACCTCCTCCGGCTCGTCGATCTCGGGCTCCGTCGGGGCAGAGGCCGATGGACGGGTGGGTCGCCACCGCGTACGGCGGCCACGCGGCAGCAGTGCGGCCAGCACCGCGACTCCTACCGCAACCGTGGCCAGCGCGAGGCCGATCCAGAGCGCCAGTCGACCGAACACCGCCCAGCGCTCCGCGCGAGCCTGCGCCGCCGCGTCGTACGGCACATCGGGCAGTGGAGGTTGGGCCACCGGTTCCCCGGTGGTGAGCCGTTCGGTGACCGCCCGGTACGGGTTGACCACCCCGCTGCCGTAGCCGCGTGCGGCGTCTCCCCGGGCCGGGTCGGCGGTGGCAAGTATCCGCTTGGCGACGTCGCGGGCCGACAGGTTCGGCTCCGCAGCGCGGATCAGGGCGGCGGTCGCACTCACCATCGGTGCGGCGAAGCTGGTCCCGTCGAAGGTGTTGTGCCCAACCAGCCGGGTGGCGGCGACCACCGCACCACCCGGGGCGGTGATGTCCACGTAGGGCCCGATCTGGGACTGCCGGATCCGTGCACCGTACTGGTCGATGGCGCCTACACCGATCACACCGTCGTAGGCCGCCGGGTAGGGCAGCGGATCCGGGCGGGCGCCGTCCTGATGCTGGTTGCCGGCGGCGGCGACCAGCACCACGTCCTTCTCCAACGCGTAGCGCACGGCCTGCTCCACGTCCGGGTCCGGCTGGTACAGCGTCACCGACAGGTTGATGACGTCGGCACCGTCGTCCACTGCGCGCCGGATGGCCTGCCCGAAGACAGCCCCGGTCACGGTGTCGCCGCCCGCGCCCGGGCCCTCGTTGGCGTTGCGTTCGCTGACCCGGATCGGCACGATCGTGACATCCGGCGCCAGACCGTGGAAGCCGACCCCGTCCTGCTGCCGGGCGGCGATGATGCTGGCCACGGCGGTGCCGTGGGATACGCAGTCCACATCGCCGCCGGGGGTGCCGCGTAGGGCGTCGAAGCCGGTGGCCACCCGGCCGGCCAGTTGAGGGTGGCTGCTGTCGGTGCCGGAGTCGACAACGGCGACCCGCACTCCCGCTCCGGTGCTGAACGGCCACACCCGCTGCGGGGCGAGCCACCGTTGATGCCAGGGCGTCTCGGTGTTGACCTCTCCCGGATCGCTCGGATTGTCGCAAATCGCCGGTGCGGCAGCCGCCGGGCTCGCCATGGGAACCGTCAGCGTCGCGGCCAACATGGCTCCCAGCAGCGTGGACGTCGCCACAGGACGGTGCCGGAACATGTCTGTACGCCTCCCGTCAACCGGTCCCGCAGCATCCTAGCGGCGGGCGGCAGCCGAACCGGGCACACCGATGTCGTGCCCATTCAGTATGGTCGAGTTGTCACGCCCCGGTCTGGATGGCGGATGGGACCTGCGCGGGGAGGAACGCCATGGACGTACAGGCGCTGCGCGCTCGGGCCGACGAGCTGATGGCGCAGTTCGAGCGGATGCGCTCGGGTGTCGGCGATCTCCAGCAACAGCTCAAGACGGTGAAGGCCACCGTCACCTCCGAAGACGGCCTGGTCACCGTCACGGTCGGTCCCCGTGGCCAGGTGACGAAGGTCGAGTTCGATCCGCGGATCTACCGCCGGCCCAACTCGAAGGAGCTCTCCGCCACGGTCACCGAGACGATCCGGCGGGCGACCGAGCAGGCCATGGCCGAGGTCGAGAAGCTGGTTCGACCGTTCGTACCGGACAGCCAATTTCAGGCGTACATCGATCACGATCTCGACGGCATCTTCCGTCAGCTCGACAGCGAACTGCCCGGGGAGGAACGGCGATGAGCGAGCTACGCGAGACCTTCGTCAAGCCCGACGCTGCCCTGGAGGGTGCCAACGAACTCGGCGCGGCCGGTGCCCGGCTCGCCATGACCTGGCAGAACCTCGCCGCGACCATCACGACGCTCAACGGCGACCGTCCGTGGGGTGACGACGAGCCGGGCACCGAGTTCAACAAGACCTACCTCGGTGGCGACGATCAGCCGGCGCAGCGGGTCCTCGACCTCGCCGCGGATCTGGTGCCGCTGGTCGAGGTGCTCGGGCCCACCGTCAAGGGCGCGGTCGAGGGCACGGTCGACACCGACGACATGGTCAAGACGCTGTTCGGCGGCGACGACAAGTAGCAGCTCACCCGCTACGGGTCGACATCGGACAGAGGGGCTTTCCGGGTGGCGATACCCAATCCCAGGAACTCGCTGGGCGAGTACGCGTGGGTCTGGGACGCCATTGCCTGGGTGAGCGCCGGCGAGGCCTGGCCCAGCGGCGACGAGGACCGCATGCGGGAGTTGGCCGACGCGTGGCAGGCGCTGGCCGACACGGTCAGCGAGACGCTCGGCCAGGCCGATCCGGCGGTCATGAAGATCCTGCAGAGCTGGGGCGGTGGTGCCGGCGAGGCGTTCGGCGGCTTGTGGAACCAGATCGGTGTGGACCCGAACACCGGCCTGCCGCTGATCCAGGAGATCTCCGCCGCGTACGCCGCCGGCTGCGACCAGGCCGCTCTGGAGATCGAGTACGCGAAGCTGACCGTGCTGATCGCGGTCATCATCACCGTCATCGCGGTATTCGTCGCGCTCCTGATGGCCTGGCTGGGCGGGGTGTCCGCGGGTGCCATCCCGGGCATCCTCGCCGGTGGCCGGCAGGCGGTGACTATCGCCTTCCGCCGGTTGATCGCCCAGATGGGTCGGCAACTGCTGACCCGGGCGGGGATGCGGGCCGCGCTGCGGCTGGCCGGCACCCGGCTCGGCCAGATGGCTACCAGCCAAGGCCTACGGCGGGGCCTCAATCGCCTCGGTCGTGAGTTGGTGGAGGAGATCGGCGAGGAGCTGATCATCGACGTCGGCGCCCAGGCGTACCAGATGCACACCGGTACCCGGCGAGAGTGGGATGGCAACCGGACCCTCACCGCCGGCGTGGGTGGCGCGTACGGCGCGGTGCTCGGCACCGGCATGAACTGGGCCGGTCGGCGAGCGGCGCCCCGCATGCCGTTCTCGTTCAGCCCGTCGCAGCTCTCCTTCCGCGGCAGCGGCCTGGTGCGGTGGGGCAGCACGAGCCTCACCTCCGGCGCCCAGAACGCCGTCATCTCGCCGGCGGCCAGCGTGCTCGCCAACGGCACGGTCAACGGACAGTGGGCGATGCCGGGAGCGGACGCCTTCCTGGGCGGCTTCACCAGTGGTGCCGGCCGCACCGGCGCGACCCTCGCTGGTGGCGCCACCGGCAACCTGATGGCGCGGGGCACGAACGCACTCCTCGGCAGGCTGGGGGTCGACGTCGCGCCGAATGTCGGGCCTGCCGGCGGGACCGACCCCGGCCTCGGCGTCGGAGGGGCGAACGGCCTCGGCGACCTCGGCGGCGGTGCCAACGGCGCCGGGGCCGGGTCGACCGGGGCAGGCGCCACGTCGGGTGCCGGTGCGACCGGGGGAGGTGCCACGTCGGGTGCCGGTGCGACCGGTGGTGGCACGGGCTCGGCCGCGGACGGCGGCTCGGCTGCCTCCGGCGGCGGCTCCGCGGCGGGCGTCGGCGGATCCGGTTCGGATGGTGCTGGCAGCTCCAGCGGAGCGGGCGGTAGCTCCGGCGCCGGGACGACCGACACGGGCGGCGGCACGGTCCAGAACGGCACCGGTACGGTCCCCGAGAGCGGAGCGGGCTCGATCAGTCTCGCACCCCCCTCCACGGACGGTTCGGTGGCACCGACGACCGATGGCTCAGCCGCACCGGCGGCGGATGGCGGGCCGGCGACCGGAGACACGGCCACGACCGCCGACCCGTCGCACGTCGGCGGCAACACCGGCAACCCGGTGGCCGCCCCCGCCGATGTGACGGCCACGGCGCCGGACGGCACTCCGGCCGTCAGTGACGGCGGTACCACCGCCAACGACCAGGGCGGCGCACCGGATGGCCGGAGCACGCCGGTCACCGAATCACCCGGCACGGACCGGACCAGCACCGATACGAACACCGACACCGCCGTCAGCGACCGGACGACGAGCGAGGCGACGGTTCAGACCGACGGTGGGCTGGTCACTGCCCCGCCGCCGGAGGTGACCGCCGCCCCGACCGGCGACGGCTCGACCGGGTCCGGCCGGACGATGACCGGCAGCCCGGTGTCCGACGTCACCGACGTCGACACAGCAGGCTCCTCCGTCGCCGGGGACATGCCGGCCACCGTGCTACCGGGTACGGCGACCGCATCCCCGGTGACGGCACCCGCCGCTCCAACGGTCGGGACACCTCCTGCCACGGTCACGCCAACGGGCCCGACCGCCGTAACGACCCCGGCGTCCCCCACTGGTGCACCTGCCGCAGCCGGCCCGCAGGTGGCGAACACCCCCAACAGCTCGACGCCGACCACGAGCGGTACCCAGACCGCAGGCACCCAGCAGCCCTCCGGAAACACCGCCACGCAACCGACCCCCGGCCGGGGTGCGCCGGTCGGACCGACCGTCAACCCGACAGCGGCGAACACGGCCGGCTCGATCTCCCTCGCGCCCGCAACGGGCCCGACCACGACGAACCCCACGCAGCCCACCGCATCCACGCAACAGGTCGGGCCCACCCAACAGCCGGGCACGCCGGCCCAACAGGCCACTCCGACCCAACCGGGACAGTCGAGGCCGGACGCGCCGACACCCGTGCCGGCCGACCAGCTCGGCCCGACGGTGCCGGCACACACGGCGGGTGTCGAGCCGGCGACGCCGTCTCTGGACGCGGCTCCGACCGCCGACACGGAAACGGACCCGAACTCCGAGCCCACCGATCCGGCCCAGCAGCGCACCGACGGGCCGGTCGTGATCCCGGTGCCCACCAGCAGCGGCACCGTCCAGAGCGGGCCGACGAACCCCGGCACCGAGACGGCGACCGGTCCGGTCGACCCGCAGACCCTCAGGCGGTCGCAGGGACCGACCGGACGCGGCACCCACAGCTGGCAGCTGGAGCCGACGTCGGTGGACGGCGACCCCAACGGTCCCGAAGCGGAGCAGGCCCTGATCGAGGCGTCCCGGACGCTGGCCGAGACCGTCCGGCGGGAGGTGAAGGCCGGAACGATATCCAAGGGCAAGCAGCCCGGCATGGCCGGCGCACTGCTGATGCCCGACGGCAGCATCACCACGCACACCAGCATGACCGCCGACAAGAGCACCAACCCGGCCACCCAACCCGCAGTACATCCGCTCGCACAGGCGGCGCTTGATCGTGCAGCAACGGCGCTGCGTACGGCGAAGGGCGGTGGACATGGCAAGTGCGCCGAGGTTGCCCTGATTTCCGACCAGCTCTACCTACTGGAACAGCAATGGCGGAACGCTGGGGAGCCGGGGAACTTCGAACAATATGCCCTGGACGCTCTCCGAGGCGCGAAGATCGTGACACATCAGATCGCCACCGCTCGGTCCGGTGGCGTCACATACGAGCTCGGGCACTATCGGCCGCCGTGCCGCTCGTGTGCGCACTTCCTGCCGGAGTTCAATGTCGAGCCGATCACCGACCCCGAGCGAGACGTCACCGTCTACCAACCGCCGGTACCCGGGGTGGTGGGCAATGGGCTGCCACTGAGCGACGGCCGGCCGTACGGGCAGCCGGAGGGTCTGCTGCCGCCGGACCAAGCCGATCAGGATGCGCTCGACGCGGCCGTTATTCGGGATCCGGCGACGGGACGACCTGCCGTGCACCCGGATCCACGGCTCGGTTCGTGGGCCGACCTGCTAAACGATGGCGGGCCGACCGTTCCAGGACGCGCAACGAACTGCGCCGATGTTGGGCTGTCCGTCCTGTCGGCCTGGTACGGACGTCCCGAGGTAGCGGCGCCGACAGTCCCGTCAGCCGAGGTGGAACGGGGCAGCACCACCCGGCAGGAGCAGGCACTGGGCTCCACCTTCGGACACCACGGCAGTGGCGCTCGCGGGTTGGATGCGGTCGCTGACGCTCTCCGCGCGGCTGGTCCCGGGGCCGCTGCCCTCATCATCGGCCAGTGGCCGGGCCCTGATGGCCGCGCCCACACCTGGAACGCCGTGAACCACAACGGCACGATCATCTGGGTTGACGGGCAGCGTGGTGTGGTCTCCGACATCGCCCCGCTCTACGCCGGTGAGGTGGACGGCGTCTGGTCGATCGTGCTGGACGCCGAAGGTGATCCGGTCGGCCCGGCCAGGCCCGAAGCCAAGACACCGGCACCGGTGCCACCGGACTCGACTGCGGATCTGCCGGCGGGTGGGCGGGACCAGAACTCCATCCCGGCCGGCCGCCCCGGCAACGTCGACCCGAACCAGCCGGACGGGGCAGTGGAGGTGCAGCCCGCCCATGCCGATGAGCAGGGAGGAAGCCCGGCAACTGATGACCAGGTTGCTGGGGACGGACAACCCGGTGGCGGTGTTCCCGTTCGAGTTCGGCTGGGCGGCCCAGGAGACGCTCTCCCCGCAGCAGCGGGCGCAGGGCCGGCAGCTGGGCCAGGGGGTCTTCATCATCGACCAGACGGGGGTGGTGACCGTGCATCCCAGCCTGCCGCCGCTGTTGATCATGAGACGGTACGCGGCGGCCCGCCGGGAGGGTCGGATCACCGGCCGGCAGGTCTGGCCGGCCCCGGATCCGACGGACTGAACGACTCCGACGCCACACCTGACAGTCGCTTCCTGGACGGGCTGCCGGACACCGACCGGGCCACCATGCTCGACGCCCTGGCCGAGGCGCGGACCGAGGCCGGTCAGATCCTGACCGATCCGCACGGCATCAACGCCGAGGTGGACGCGCGCGGAGTGGCCCTGTCCGACCTGCCGGGTCTGGACCCTGACCTGATGGGGGGCGCGCATGGCAGCGCTGACGTTCGGTTACTTCCTCCTGCGCAGACCGGAGGATCCGGACGGCCCGCCGGTCAACCTGATCGCGGAGGCGGACAGCGCCGGGCCGACCCAGGCGGTGATCTGGGACCGACCGAAGCGGGCGTGGACGTTCCGCCCGGACGTGGCGGCGGCGATCCTGTGGGCGAATCCGGAACGCCACGAGATCCAGCAGGTCGACCGGGCGACGGCCGAGCGCCAGGTGGCGCACTTCGCGACGGTGCCGTTGCCGACGGAGGACGAGCTGACGCAGATCTGCCGCTCGGCGATCTGACCGCGGACGGCACAGGTGCTCCGGCTCAGCCAGGCGAGTCGGACCAGGCCGGCCCGGGTTCGCCGGTCACGGCCGGAATCCCGTCGGTACCGCTCGACACCGACCATGGTCTGGCGCAGACCCGGCGCCTCGGGCCGGGTGAGCTGGCACCGTTGGAGGATCCCGGCTACCAGTGGGAGGTCGAGCAGAGCCTGCGTACGCCGGGCGGCTATCTCTTGTTCGCCGATCCGTCCACCCACCCGTACGGTCAGCTCGTCAACGACGGCGGCCCGGGTCAGCCGGGTCGCGCCAACAACTGTATGGACTCCGCGCTCTCGGCGCTGTCGAGCTTCTTCGGAGACCCCCGGGTGTCCTTCCCCCGCTGGCTGGACATCCGGCCGGACGGTTCGATCGAGACGGTGACCGGCGAGGCGAGTGGGCTCGACCGGGCCGAGGAGTGGCTCGGCGTCGAGTGGTCCGGCGGATCGGAGGGGCTGCCGACGACTCCGGCCGAGCACGCCGCGGCCGTCGCCGAGCAGTACGCGCAGCTTCATCAGCGTGTCGCGGCGGCCGGTCCGGGTTCGGCGGCCCTCGTCGTGGCCGAATGGGTCCGGACGGATCCCCTCAGCGGCGATCTCGTCCTCGACCGGGGGCACGTGCAGGTCCAGGACTCGCACGCCTTCGTCCTGGTGTATCCGGAGGGTGCCGACGGGCCGGTCTGGTGGGATCCGCAACGAGGGACGACGTGGCCGCAGCCCCCGGCCGCGTACCTGGCACAGACGTATGCGCTGTGGTCGATGGAGACCATGGCGGAAAGGGTTACCGATGACAGAGGACGAGGCGCAGACGCTGATCAGGCGCCTGCTCGGCACGGCGAACGAGATCGAGCTGCACCCGTTCGAGTTCGGCTGGCTGGCGAAGGAACAGCTGTCCCCACAAGAACGGGCGGAGGGCAGGCAACTGGGCCACGGGAGCTACATCATCGACCGGACGGGAGTGATCACAGTTCAGATGAGTCTGCCGGTACCGCTGCTGATCGCGGAGTACACGCAGGCCCGCCGGGAGGGCCGGATGACGGGTCGGCAGGTCTGGCCGACGGAGGAACCGACGGCCTGACGCCGCCGGCCGAACCGGCCGGGGAGGTCGGGCCATCGTCCGTCGACCCGCCGCCGGGCGACCCCGGGCCCGCAGCCGACCCGGACGGCCCCGACCTGCGGCAGGCGGCAGCCGGTACGACCTTCGGTGGTGCGCTGCTCGACGCCGACCCCGCGCGTACCACGATCGCCGTCGAGGCGGCCCTGACCACCGGGCCACTACCCGACGGGGCGAGCGCCGACCCCGCCACCGCCACAGTCGCCCTGGCCACCCTCGACGGTCCCTATCCGGTACGCGTCGAGCCGACCCCGGCTGCGGCGGACGCGGCGGTCGCACCAGTGGCCGCCATCCGCTACACCGCCGACGGGGCCGTCGTGCAGGTGTCCACGAGCGCCCACCCGGACCACGTCCGGCGGGCGGTGGCGGCGGCTCTCGCCGAAGTGGACGCGATCGCCCAGCAACGGGCCGAGGGGCTGCGGTTCGACGCGACCACCGCACTCGCCGAGGGCGCCCGGCCGGAGGGCGACGGCACCCGCGTGCTGACCGCACGCGACCTCGGCCACCTCGCCGAGCTGCGGGTGGTGCTCGCCGACAGCGCCACCGCCGCCGATCCGGGCACCGCCGGTCAACTCCGTGCCGAGGCACTGAGTCTGCTCGTCGCCTCCGGTCTCCTCGAACAGGAACCGGCGCACGTCGTGCACGGGCTCGGTGGCAACACACCGGTGGTCGGGCCGGAAGCGGCCCAGGCCCGCCTCGACCTGATCCACCATCTCCTCGGTCCGCTCGCCACCGAGGTGGAGGCCCTGATCGGGCTCGCGCACGGTGGTGGTCAACAGCTCGTAACCGACATCCGGGCGGCCCAGTCGGCGATCCGTGCCGAGGCGCGGGCCTGGGCGCAGCAGGCCACCGCCCTGCGCGACGCGGCCGATCTGGCGTTGACCGCCAGGGTGGACGCCACCCTGGGCGTGACGCCCGACCACGTCTTCGACCGGCTCGTCATCGGTGGCGGTTGGGCCGCGACCGCCGACTTCGTCACCCTGGGTGCCGCGGCGGACGCCGGCCACGGCCTGCCGTCGGTGCTCTGCGTGTCCCAGGGACACGACCCGTGGGCGGAGCGCCAGGCGCTGCTGATGGGGCAGGTCCCCTCCGAGCTGGAACTTCCCGGTCTACCGTTCCAGCCGGCCGACCTGGCCGAGGAGGGCACCCAGTTCACCCCGTCGGACGTCTTCGCCGACGCGGTGGGCGCGGCGCGCGCGCTCTCCGGCATGCCGACCTACCAGGGCACCGCCACCTCGATCACCCCTCGACCGGCCGACGCCACGGGCTGGCCCGACGGCGCCAACTTCCGGGTGACCGTCAACGGCCGGGACATCTACACCACCTCCGTCGACATCGCCAGCGGGCCGGGACCGTCCCGGGTACCCAGCGTCCCGACGAACGCCACCGGCGCATACGTCGACCCGGACACCGGGTACCGCGTCGACCGCTCCGGCGGCACGCCGCTGTTCCAGGACCCGGACGGCAACCAGATCGCACCGGAGAGCCTGCCGCCGCAGGTACGAGCGGTCCTCGGCGGCCCGGGCACCAGCCGGGGTGATCTGCCGCTGCTCGCCGACCTGACCGGGCGGCCCACCGATCCGCTGGTGGTCGACCCGATGTCCGGGTACGCGGTGGACGTCACCACCGGCCAGGTTGTCGACTCCGGCGGCTCGCCGGTGCACACCGGTGCCGTGCCCACCGAGGTCGCGGCTCGGCTGGGCTTCGCTCCGGACGGGTCCTTCACTGATCCTCGGCCGGCCGCGCCACCTGTCGACTTCGGTGGGCAGAACCTCGCCGACGCGTACCGTCCCGGTGACCGGGTGCTCGTCTTCGGCGCGGGCGCCTCCGGCGCGTGGGACATCGAGCAGGCAGTGGCGTCGCCCGCCGCGAGCGTCGACTGGTCGGCCCGCGCCGTGGACCCGCCGCCCGGCCAGCTCACCGGTGACCCGGACCAGGACGCCGAGGCGCGTCTGCGGCACAGCTTCGGCGGCGGCTACAACCGGCGGAACACGCTGCCCGACGTCGGTGCCTACGCCGACACGGTGCGGAGCCAGGTCGACCTGTCGCTCCGGGAGATCGTCAGCCTCCGGCACACCGTCGACGGCGGCTTCCTGGTGGAGTTCACCGACGGCAGCCGCCAGGCGTACGACCGGGTGGTGCTCTCGATCGGCCAGGCGGCCGACTTCCCGGGGGGTGTCGCCAACCTGGTATCCGGGCTCGGGCTGGAGCCGCTGGACGGACCTGTGGCAGTGCCGGACGCCGAAACCGACGTGCTGGGCCTTCGTGATGCCTCAGGGCGGCTCCGCGTCCTGGGTGCGGCGAGCGTCGCTCCGGGTGTGGTCGCCGAGACGTCCAACCCGTCGGACGTCCGTGCCCTCCTGACCGCCCAGGCCAACGCGTTGCCCGACGACTCCCGCGGCATCCAGCCCAGCATCCGGTTCCATGCCCAGCGCATCGCCGAGGCCAATCGACCCGCACCGCCGAGCGCACCGGGTGACAGCCAGGCCGTACCCGGTGCCCCGTCCGGGCCGGACAACCTAGACGTCGTGGTACCTCGGGGGGCCCTCCCAGGCCCAGCGGACGTCGAGCCAGGGCAGCGGTCCGAACCGGTCGAGAAGTCGCTGCCCGAGGGCGGGCACCTCGACGTCGATCGGTCTGCCGTCGATGTCCTGACCGACGCCGTACGGCAGGATCTCGACCCGGTTGCGGTCGAACTGGACGTAGCGCAGGCGGGGGAGGTTGCGGCTGGCGGCCAACGCCTCGGCCCCGTCGGCACCGACATCGCAACGGGACAGACCGAGCCAGCGCAGCCGGCCCAGGCAGCCCGATCCAGCGAGGTGCCGCACGCCGGTGTCGCCGATGGGGTTTCCGCCCAGGTCCAGCCCGACCAGTTGTCCCAGCAGGGGCGACGCGGCGATGTCGGCGATGCGTCCGGAGACATCGGTAAGCACCAGGTGCCGAACGGGAACGCTTCGCCAGACCTCGGTTCCGTGGTCGAGGAAGGCGTCGGCACGCATGGTCACCGACTCGACGAATCCGCGCCGCAGCCGCCAGTCGTCGACCAGCCGCTCGACGGGGCGGGCGAGTCGCGGTCCGATCCTGCGCCCGAGCAGCAGACGTCGGGGGGTACTCCCGCCGTCGAGGTCGAGGCGGATCAGCTCGGCGTGCTCGGGGTCGGTGGTCTCGATGGCGTCGGCGTAGCGTCGCCGCAGGTCGAGGTCGTCGGGGTCGGCGAGGATGGTGGCGTAGAGGTCGGCGGTCATGGCCATGACGGCAGCGTATCGACGGACGGCGCGAGCACCGCCCCTCGTGGCCTGTCGTTGCCGGAGAGCCGACGGTTCGGGCCGGGTGAACTGGCTCCGCTCGAAGATCCACGTTTCCAGGACGATCTCGCGGCGAGCCTCGCCACCGGGCAGGGGTACGCGGTCTTCGCGGATCCGTCGACCCATCCGTACGGGCTGCTGGTGAATGACGGTGGACCAGAACAGCCCGGTCGCGGCAACAACTGCCTCGACTCGTCGCTGGCGGCGCTGGCCAGCTTCCACGGCGAGCCGCAGGTGTCCGTACCGCGCTGGGCGGATCGCTTCGTCGACGGCTCGATCGATCGCGTCACCGGCGAGCGGGGCGGACTGGAGCGCGCCGAGGCGTGGATCGGCGGCGAATGGATCGGTGGTTCCGGCAACCTGCCGATGGACCTGTCCGCCCGTACGGATGCGGTCACCGCCCAGTACGCGGACCTCTACCGGCAGGTGGCGGACGCCGGCCCCGGGGCGTCGGCGCTGGTGGTGGCCGACTGGCTGTTGCTCGACGCGGCCGGGAACGTGGTCCTCGACGAGGCTGGCCGACCTGAGGTCGACAGCTCGCACGCCTTCGTGATCGTCTTTCCGGCGGGCGCCGACGCGCCGGTGTGGTGGGATCCGCAGACCGGGACGACGTCGGCGGAGATGCCCGCCGCCGATGTGCGGGAAACCCACGCGCTCTGGGCGATGATGGTGCCTGACGGAGAGGGGCGAGTTGACCGAGGACGAGGCGCTGACGCTGATCAGCCGACTGCTGCGGACTGGGAATCCGATCCTGCTACGGGAGTTCGAGTTCGGCTGGCTGGCCCGGGAGAGACTCTCGGAGCAGGAGCGGGCCTCGGGGATGCACGTGGGCCAGGGCAGCTACATCATCGACCGCTCGGGAGTGGTCACAGCACACACCAGCCTGCCGCCGCGTCGGGTGATGGAGGAGTACGCGCAGGCGCGACGGGAGGGCAGGATCAAGGGTCGCCAGGTGTGGCCCGAGGCGGAGCCGACAGTCTGACCCGGACCGACGGCTCGATGCCGTCGGACGACCCGACCGGGAGCACCGGACCTACCGGCCCCGGTGGCCCTCCGGGGCCGGGCATCGACTCCGCGATCGACGCTGAGGGGCCCGATCTCCGCCGGGCCGCCGCCGGTACGACCTTCGGTGGTGCGCTGCTCGACGCCGATCCGGCCCGGACCGGGGAGGCCATCCAGGCCGCGGTGGACGGCGGGGCACTGCCCGACCGTGCCCGCGTCGACCCGGCCACCGGCACCGTAACCCTGGACACGCTTGACGGCCCGTACCGGGTACGCATCGAGCTGACCGATCCGGCGGCGAACGTGCCGCTCGTCCCCGTTGCCACCGTGCAGTACCACCCCGACGGCGCGGTGGTGCGGGTGTCGACCGGGGCGCATCCGGACCACGTCCACCGTGCCGTGGCCGCGGCCCTTGCCGAGGTGGACACCGTCGCTCAGGATCGGGCCGCGGGGCTGCGCGTCGACGCCACCACGGCGCTCGCCGAGGGCGCTCGAACGGCGGGCAACGGTTCCCGGCCTCTCACCGCCCGAGACATGGGCCGCCTCGCCGAACTGCGGGTCGTACTCGCGGAAAGCGCCGCCACGTCCGAGCCGGGCCGAGCCGGTCAACTACGAGCCGAGGCGCTGAGTCTGCTCGTCTCCTCCGGGCTGCTGGAGCAGGAGCCTGCCGCGCCCGTTCACGGACACGCTGCCAACGTGCCGATGGTCGGCCCGAAAGCGGCCCAGGCGCGCCTGGATCTGATCCGGAACCATCTCGGCACCCTCGCCCCGGAGGTCGAGAACCTGCTCGGGCTCGCCCAGAGCGACGGGCAGCAACTCCTCGCGCAGCTGCGCGCCGCTCAATCGGCGGTCCGTGCTGAGGCCCGAGCCTGGGCGCAGCAGGCGACCGCCCTACGCAACGAGGCCGACCTCGCGTTGACCGCCCGGGTGGACTCCGCGCTGGATGCGGCACCCGACCACGTCTTCGGCCGGTTGGTGATCGGTGGGGGTTGGGCCGCCACCGCTGACTTCGTCACGCTTGGCGCTCCCGCCGACTCGGGGGCCGGCCTCCCAGCGGTGCTCTGCGTCTCCCAGGGGCACGACCCGTGGGCGGAGCGGCAGACGCTGCTGATGGGGCAGGTCCCCTCCGAGCTGGAACTTCCCGGGCTGCCGTTCCAACCGTCCGACCTGGCCGAGGAGGGGACCGGGTTCACTCCGTCCGATGTGTTCGCCGACGCGGTGGGCGCGGCCCGTGCGCTCAACGGCATGCCCACCTACCAGGGACTGGCCACCTCGGTCACGCCGCGCCCAGCTGACGCCACCGGATGGCCCGACGGTGCGAACTTCCGGGTGACCATCGGCGGCCGGGAGGTCTTCACGGCGGCACTGGACATCGCAACCGGCCCCGGCCCTTCCCGGGTGCCCACCGCGCCGACCGGTACCGCCGGCGACTACGTCGACCCCGCCACCGGTTACCGCGTGAGCCGCTCCGGGACCACGCCGGTGTTCCGCGACCCCGCCGGTGCGGTCATCGGTCTGGAAAGCCTCCCCCCGCACGTACGAGCCGTCCTCGGCGGTACGGGTGTCTTGGACCTTCCGCTGCTCACCGATCTCAGCGGTCAACTGACCGATCCGTTGGTGATCGACCCGTCCAGCGGCCACGCGGTGAACATCCTGACCGGGCAGGTGCACGACCCGGCGGGCGACCCGGTGGACGTACGGGCACTGCCCGAGGAGGTTGCGGCCCGTCTCGGCCATGCCCGGGACGGCTCGTTCACCGATCCCCGCCCGGCCGCGCCGCCGGTCGACTTCGGCGGACAGAACCTGGCCGACACCTACCAGCCGGGCGACCGGGTACTGGTCTACGGGGCGGGACCGTCCGGGGCGTGGGACATCGAGCAGGCCGCTGCCTCCGCAGCCGGGCGCATCGACTGGTCGGCCCAGGCCAGGCCGCTACCGGCCGACCGGGTGACGGGTGATCCCGTCGTCGACGCCCGAGCCCAACTGGAGTTCAGTTTCAGCGGCGGTGACAACCGGCGTAACAACCTGCCCGGCCTCGGTGCGTACTCAGACGCTGCCCAGGCCCGCGTGTCGGACAGGTCGATGCGCAGCATTGTCGGCATCCGACACACGGTCGACGGAGCGTTCGTCGTCGGGTTCAGCGACGGTACCGAGCAGGTCTACGACCGAGTGGTGCTCTCGATCGGGCAGGAGCCCCGGCTTCCCGGTGGCGTGCACACCCTGCTGTCCGAGATCGAGTTGGCAACACTTGAAGGACCGTCCATCCGAACGAAGGACCCGGTCCCTGACCTGCTGGGGCTACGTGACCGCAGTGGTCAGCTCAGGGTCCTCGGCGGTGCCAGCGTGGCCGGGGCACTCCTGGCCAGGGTCGACGAGGGCCTGACGGAGGTCGTCCTGCGTCAGGCAGCGGCACTGCCGGACGACTCGCAGGGCATCCCGCCCAGCATCCGGTTCCACGCCCAGCGAATCGCCGAGGCGAACCGCGGTGTCCCGCCGGTGTCGCCGCTGGTCGGCGGCGCCGCGCCGCCGGATCCTCCTTCAGACCTCGTCCCAGAGGGCGATGCTGTACAACCTCCAGCCCCATTGGATGTCGAGCCAGGGCAGCGGGCCGTACCGGGCGATCAATTCCTGCCCGAGCGGAGGCATCTCGACCCAGACGGGCGATCCGTCGATGTGCTGCCCGTGGCCCTGAGCGGTGACCTCGACGGGGTTGCGCCGCAGGTCGACGTAGCGCAGGGCGGGCAGATTGCGGGTGGCGGCGAGGGTCTCGGCTCCGGCCGGGCCGATGCCGCAGCGCGCCAGGCCCAGCCAGCGGATCCGGCGCAGGTGCGGGGAGTCGACGAGGGTGGCGAGTCCGTCGTCGCCGATCGGGTTCCCGCGCAGGTCGAGGGCGACCAGGCGGTCGAGGCAGGCGACCTGGGCGATGTCGGTCATGAGTCCGGCGGCTTCGGTCAGGACCAGGTGGCGGACGGGGTGGTGGGCCCAGACCTCGTCGCCGTGGTCGATGAGGGTACGCGCGGTCATGGTGACCGATTCGATCAGTCCGTTGCGGATTCGCCAGTCGACGAGCAGGTGAGCGACGGGATCGGCGAGGCGCGGGTGGATCCGCCGGTGCAGGAACAGCATCTCCCGGGTGCCGTCGGCCCCTTCCAGGTCGAGGCGGATCAGCTCGGCCCGCTCGGGATCGGTGGTCTCGATGGCGTCGGCGTAGCGTCGCCGCAGGTCGAGGTCGTCGGGGTCGGCGAGGATGGCGGCGTACAGCTCGGCGGGCGTGGCCATGACGCCAGCGTATCGACGGGCGACTCGATCACCGCCGGTGCCGTTCCGGGCTCCACCTTCCACGGTCTGGGTCGCCCGGTCGCCGACCCGGCGGCGGTGCTGGATCTGGCCCGGTCCGCGCTGCCGCAGATCGCGCAGTACGCCCAGGTGGACGCGGTGGCCCCGGTCGGGCCGGACCTGTTCGAGATCCACTCTGCCGGGCAGCAACCGCTTACCGTACGGCTCGCCAGTGCTCCGTTGCCCGACGGCCTGGTGGCCCGATCGACCCGCGACCCGGACGGCGTCCTCACCGTCACGGTGTCCGAGCGGGCCGCCGATCCGGTGGTGGCGCGGGCGTTGGCGCACGAGGTCGCCGAGTTGGCAGCGCTGCACGAGGCCGGCCGGGCGCTTGTCGGTCCGCTGGACCCGGGCAACATCCAGGGCCCCATCGACCCGGCGGGGCTCACCGCCCACGACCGAGGTCGAATGGCGGAGATCCGGCTGCTCGCCGCCACGTACGCCGCCGCCGACCTGGCCGCCCGACCCGCCGTGCGCGCCGAGATCGACGCCCTCGCCGGTCACCTCGGCCTGCGGGTCGGTGACCCGGACGTCCGGTCGCGGTGGGCGGTGCTACCTCGGGACGTGCTGGCGCACCTCATGCGGCTCAGCGTGCCGTCGATCACGACCGACGCGGTCTCCACCGTGCTGGCCGGTGCCGCCACCCTCACCGAGGTCGAGCGGATCAGGATGATCGACTACCGGGCCAGACTGGCTCCGGACTTCCAGGTGCCCCAGCAGGCGGACCTGGACGCCCGGCTGCGGGACCTGGCGACCGAGGCTGAACACGCGCAGGCCGGCATGCCACGGATGTCCGCCTTCGCCGGACAGATCGTCGGTGTCCCGCAGGCACAACTCAACCGGATCCGGGCGGTGGATCCGCAACTCGCCGACCGGCTCGCCACCGAGGGCATCTACGTCGACCTGACCGGCCGCTACGACCTGCGCCCCTACATGGTGCCGGACGTGCCCGCCGTCGACCTCGGCGCCGCACGCCCGGCATTCGACCTGACCACCGAGGACGGGCGGCGCGCCCAACTGCACGAGGACCGACAACGCGCCCGCGCGGCGCTGCGTGGTCTCCACGGTGACCAGGCAGCCGCCCTGCTCACCGGACACGAATTCCACTACCAGGGCACCGCGAGGTGGATGGGACTGGTGCCGGACGTCCTGACCGACGTCCTGCGCAGCATCACCCCCGCGCCGACGGCCACCGGCGCGACCGTGGAGAACTCCGCGACGCAGGAGACAGCGGCCGAGATCCGGGTCTCGGCCGACCGGGTGACTCTGCCACCGGAATCGGCCAACCAGCCCGGTCCGGTCTACGGGTCGGCACTGGACGCCCGCAGCGGGCAACCTCCGCCGCTGTTCGACGGGCCGCCGAAGCGGGAGGACGTACAGCAGGGGGCGCTCGGCGACTGCGGCATGATCGCCGTGATCGGCTCGGTCGCCGGTCGACTTTCGGACAGCGTCGCGCAGATGTTCCACCCGAACCCGGACGGCTCGGTCGACGTGGTGCTGCACGAGACAAGTGGGCCCGACCGTGCGATCACGCCCACCGGTCGACAGCTGCGGGTCACCGTCTTCCCGGACGTGCCGTTGCACCCCAACTCGAACGGCCACAGCGTCTACGCCGACCAGTCTGTGGTCGGATCGGCCTGGGCGTCGCTGCTGGAGAAGGCGATCGCGGCGATCGACCGTACCTGGACCCAGCAGCGTCACGACCAGTGGCAGCAGCAGTGGACCGCCCGGCCGGGTGTGGACGCCACCCAGGCGGCCCCGCTCGGCTACGCCCGGCTGGACAACGGCAGCAGCCGCCTGGTGCAGGCCGAGTTGCTCAGCCAGCTCACCGGCCTGCCGACCGGGGTCAGTGAACTGGACCCGACACCGGGCCGGGAAGCCGACGTCGAGGCACGACTGGCAGCCCTGTTGGCCGCCGGCAGCCCGATGATCACCGGCACCCGGCCGGCCGACGCCTATGCTGCCCAACCGGGCGGCACGCCACCGTACGGACTGGTCGCGGGGCACGCGTACGAGATCGTGTCGGTCACGAACGGCGAGGTGCAGCTGCGTAACCCGTGGAACGCGCAGCATCCGGCCCCGATGCCGCTGCGCGCCTTCCTCGACCTGATGAGCCCCTGGTACGCCCACGTCGAGTTGGCTCGGAGCACCGTCGCGGCGCTGCCCGGCTCGGCGTTCCACGGTCAGGGCCGACCCGCCGCCGACGCCCCGGCCGTGGTGGACCGGGCCCGGCTGGTGCTACCCACCCTGGCTGAGCAGGTCGGCGCGGACCAGATCGTGGCGGTCGGCCCGGACGCCTTCGAGCTGCGCGCGTCCGGTGTGGCGCCGCTGCGAGTCCGGGTCACCGCCGCCCCGCTGGCCGACGGCGTCGTGGCACAGACCATCCGCAACCTGGACGGCACCTTCACCCTCACCGTCGCCGACCGTGCCGGAGACATGGCGGTCGACCGTGCGGTGGCGCACGAGGCCGCCGAACTACTGGCCCGGCACGAGACTGGTACCGCCCACGTCGGGCTCTTCGACCAGGGCGCGGCGGAGGGGCCGATAGATCCCGCCGGCGTCTCGGTCCGGGACCGGGGTCGGGTGGCCGAACTGCGCCTCATGGCCGCCTGGTACGCACAGGCCGATCCCGCCGCCCGGCTCGCCCTGCGAGCCGAGATCGACACCCTGGTCGACCGCTTGGGCCTCCGCTGGGGTACGCCCGACGCGGCCGCCCGCCTCGCCGCCCTGCCTGCCGACGTGTGGACCCACGTGATGCAGCTGAGCCTGCCGGTGATCACACCGGAGGCGGTGGCCGACGCCCTGGCGTTCAACCCCAACCAGACGATGGTCGAGCGGTTCCGCGCCATCGACTACCGAGGCCGGCTGGCTCCCGACTTCCAGCCGCCGCCCGCCGCCGAGCTGACCGCGAAGTTGCGGGAGTTGGCCGTGCACGGGGAGCAGAGCCAGTCCTCGCTACCCCGGATGCCCGCCCTCGCCGGGCAGCTCATCGGCCTGCCGCCGAACCTGCTGGACCAGGTCCGCCGGCACGACCCACGGTTGGCCGATCGGCTCGCCACCGAGGGCATCTACGTCGACCTGACCGGCCGCTTCGACCTGCGCCCGTACACCCTCGAAGGTGCCCCGGAGTTCAACCTGGAGAGGTCCGTACCCGCGTACGACCTGAACACCCCAGCCGGCCGCAACGCGCTGCTGACCGAGGACCGATCGCGAACCTATGCGGCCTTCAACGTCGAGTACGGGTCGAATCCCGCCGCCATGGCGGTACTCGCCACGCACAGCTTCCACTACCAGTCCGACGCGCGGCGGATGGGGCTGGTACCAACGGCGCTGACCGAGGCCCTGCGGGCGATGATGCCGTCCGAGTCGGAGGTCGAGGTCGAGGTCATCCCGACGGTTACCCCCGGCGAGGCCGCCGTGGCCGCCGACCGGGTAACGCTGCCCGACCCAGATGCCGAGTATCCGATCGAATACGGTCGTTCACTGTTCCCGGCAACGGGCCAGCCGGCACCGCTTTTCGACGGCCCGCCCGGACGGACACAGGTGCAGCAGGGCATATTGGGTGACTGCGGGATGCTGGCCACGATGGCGGCCCTCGCCGGGCATCGGCCGCAGAGCATTCCACAGCTGTTCGAGCCGCAACCGGATGGCACGGTGGACGTCCTGCTGCACGAAACTGTGTTGCGTGGCAACGGTGCGGCGGCGACCGGGCGGCGCATCCGGATTAACGTGCGGCCCGACGTCCCGGTGCATGCCGGCAGTTCGTGGGCCGCGTATGCCGACCAGTCGGAAGTCGGCGTCGGGTGGGCGGCGGTGCTGGAGAAGGCGCTCGCCGCGGTGGACCGCACCTGGACCATGGAGCGGCACGAGCAGTGGCAGCGCGAGTGGCGTGCGTGGGAGAGCAAAGATGACCCGCACCGTGCCGCCCCGCTGGGCTACGCGCGGCTCCACGTCGGCAGCACCACCCTGATGCAGGCCGAGCTGCTCACCCAACTCACCGGCCTGCCGGCCCGGCAGACGCTCCTCGATACCACGCCGGGACGGGAGGCGGCGGTCGAGCGACACCTGACGGCCCTGCTCGCCGCCGGCAGCCCGATCACCATCGCGACGTGGTCGATGGAGAGGTACCCCGGGCTTACCACCTTGCCCTACGGGCTTGAGGATGAGCACGTCTACGAGATCCTCGCGGTACGGGACGGCCAGGTACAGCTCCGTAACCCCTGGAACAAGGAGCATCCGTCGCCAATGTCGGTGCGGGCGATGCTGGACCTGATGGTGCCTTGGTGCGCGCACCTGGAGCAGTCACCGGTTGCCGCTCCACCGTCGCCTTCGGTGTACGGCGGCCCGGTAGCGAACGTCCAGCCACTTTTGCCGTCGCACCGATCGTCCGCCGAGCAGATCGTTGACCGCCCGCTGGCCGTTCCCAGCGCGGGTGCTCCGCTGATCGATCAGCCCGGCCCGATGGCCAAGCCCGCCTCGCCACCGCGCACCCTCGGTCGCACCTATCTAGATGACGATAGGTACGCGATCAACTACTTCACGTTGCTCGCCGCCGACGGTAGCGTGGCGGGCCTGATGGTGTCCGAGGTCGGCGGCTCGGGACGCTCGCTGCACTGGACGGTCGGTGGCGTGGTGCCGGGGCAGGCGACGCCGGCACCTGTCGAACGTGCGGAGGCCGAACGGATCGCCCGCGACGTGCTCGGTTTCGTGCTTCCCGCCGAGCCGACGTTGTACGACATGCTGGACACCTGATCGTGCCTGAGGGAACCGGGAGAGAGCTGGTGCGCTCGTTTACTCATGTGGCCGCCGTCCGCAACAACACGACGACGCCTGTCGGGCCGGCCCGCTTCGGGGTGCGCTGGGTCGATGTCGGGCCGCCGGTGCGTGCCGAGATCATTGTCATGCCGTTCCAGCGCGACGAGAGCTTCGCCTACGAGGTAACGCTCGGTGAGACCTTCCCGGTGGGCGAGGAAGTGTGGCGCTTCGCTGACCTCGACATGTCCAGCGCCCACGACTGGAAGGTCACCGTCCGCCGGGTGGACGAGGGTGAGGTGATGGAGCCGCCGACCGGGCGGTTGTGGAAGCGGGCTCGGTTGCGGCCGTACGGCCAGCTCGACGAGACCCAGCTCCAGTCCTTGGAGGTCGCGCTCGGGGCCCAGCTGCCTCGCGGCTACCGCGACTGGCTCAGTCGGAACAACGGTGCGCACCCTGAGGTGATGCACCACATACCGGGGATGCCGATCGTCCTGTTTCCGACGGGTCCGCTGTTCGGCGTCCACCCCGAGTACCCTCCGTTCGACCTGGTGCACGCCCAGCGTCGACACCGCGACCCCTGGCTGTCGCGAGCCTGGCTGGTGATCGCGAGTACGGCCAGTGGGCTGTTGGTCGTCTCGGCGGAGTTGGGCAACGAGAGCGTCTATTTTGTCAGCGAGCTCGACCTGGTCGGCCCACCTTCCCCGGCCGCGGCGGCCGCCCGGGAGCGGAAGCTGCGGGCGGTGGCCTGGTCGATGTACGAGTTCATCGGCCGGCTGACCCCGATGGAGATGGACCACTTTCCCCCCGTCGAGATCCACCCGCCCGGGACGTTTACGGATCCCGCCAACTACGAGCACGGGCAGCCATGAGAGCGGCACGGGTGGACGGCACAGCCGCCGATTCGCTGAGCTACCCGATCGTTGCGCAGTGCGCGGAGCCGGCCGCGCCAGCCGGCCCACGGCGAGGGCGAATGAACGCCTCGCACGCGATGTGCCTGCCCGCGCGTCGAGCCGGCGCCGAACGACATGCTGGACCTGATCGTGCCTGAGGAAACTGGGAGGGCAGGGCCCTTGCGCTCGTTCACTCACGTAGCCGCCGTGCCGAGCAACGCGACGGCGAGCGTCGGACCAGCACGGTTCGGGGTGCGCTGGGTCGACGTGGGGCCGCCGGTGCGTGCCGAGATCATCGTCATGCCGTTCCAGCGCGACGAGAGTTTCGCCCACGAGGTCACGCTCGGTGAGACCTTCCCGGTGGGCGAGGAGACCTGGCGTTTCGCGGATCTCGACATGTCCAGCGCGGACGACTGGGAGGTCACCGTCCGCAGGGTGGACGAGAACGAGGTGATGGAACCGCCGACCGGTCGGTTGTGGAAGCGAGCGCGGTTGCGTCCGTACGGCCAACTGGACGAAACCCAACTCCAGTCGCTGGAGGCTGCGCTCGGGGTTCGACTTCCAGTGAGCTACCGCCGCTGGCTCGGCCAGACCAACGGTGCCGAGCCCGAGACCGAACACCACGTTCCGGGTAAACCGTTCTCCCTGTTGCCGGAGCGCCCGCTGTTCGGCGTGCATCCCGATCACCCACCGATCGACCTGGTGCATGCTCAGCGCGTGCACCGCGACCCTTGGCTGTCGCCGGACTGGTTGGTGATCGCCAATCCGTCCGGTGGACTGCTCGTGGTCTCGGTCGGGAAGGCAGGTGATGAGATGGTCTACTTCGTGCACGAGCTTGACCTTGTCGGCCCATCCGGACCAGCAGCCTCACCCACTCGGGAACGGAAGCTCCGCGCGGTCGCCTGGTCGATGTGGGAGTTGATCGGCCGGCTGACCCCGGTGGAATTGGACGACCTGCCGCCGGCTCAGCTGCTGCCGCCGGGAACCTTCACCGACCCTCGCAACTACGAGGCCGGGCCGAGGTAGCCGCGGCGGCGGTGCGTCAGACGAGCCGCGCGAGCATCCCGGCGTACGCGTCGCGGACGGCGGTGAGTCGGTCCCGCCGGAACCGTCCGGGCTCGCGCTGGTACAGCTGCCGGCCGCGGTCGCTGGTGAAGGCGTCCGCCGGGACAACGGCCCCGTCCGGTGGGATGAACTTGGCGACCTCGTCGAGGGCGGCCACGGCTCGGGTCAGCGCTGCTCGGGCTCGCTGCCCCGCCTCGCCGGCACCGGGGTCGGCCGGCACCTGTCCGGCGTACGCGTCGGAGACCCACAGCCACTCTCCTGGGTCGAGCAGCTGTGAGGGTTCGTCACCGCCGTAGCGGAATCCGCCGCCGGCGGAAGTGGCCGTCGGTGGGAGCCGGAAGAGGAACTCCCGTTCCTGGCCGCAGCCGGCGCAGGCACCCGTGTACCGGCTGGCCAGGTCGCCGTCGTCGAGGACCACGACCGCACTATCTCGCGGGAAACGCGTCTCCCCGCAGGTGCAGGGGTGCAGATCCAGGTAGAGATGCGCCTCCGCGTTGGTGCGGCTCAGCAGCGGACTCATGCGGCCCACCGTACCGATCGGAGGCTTTCGCCGATGTCCCGGTCCAGCCGCTGGCATACTCGCCGACCATGGTGCTGTCACGCGGCTGGGCAGTGTTCCTCGCCGGAGTGGGGATCTGGACCTGGGTGATCTGGCCGAGGTTCGCGGTGGCCATCTGGAACGACCCGAGGTCGTGGGCGAGCGGGGTCGTCGGGGACTGGCCGGCGACGGGCTTCCTCTGGGTGCACGCACTGCTCATCGCGGCGTCGTTGGCTATCGGTACGGCCGTGGGTCTGCTGGGCCTGCGGGGGTGGCGGGCACACCGACGCGGTACGGGGTGAGTCACGGTCGGTCGGCCCGGCCGTGCTCCACCTTCCAGGGCCGGAGCAGCCGCGTCAGGCTCAGGTGTTCAGTGTGACGGGGGCCGCGCCCAGCCGATTTGACGATCAATCCGCCGGACGCGTAACTTTCTCTCTGCCAGCGCGGAAGGGGCAAACAGGGCGAAAGCTCTGAGAGTGACAATCCGCCAGGTGCACCGGGTCCACCGGGGATCTCCTCTGTGGACACGGCCGGGTGGGGCTCTGCCGGGCCGCCTAGGGGCGGATTTGGTGGGGCGGAACCGACCGGGTAAGGTTTACGACCGGCAGGGAACCGGGCGAGCCTGCGGGCAACCGCAGCGGCCGGCCTGCCAAATCCGATGACCGAGTCAAGCGGGCAACCGCTGCGCTCGTTCGCGGGCGCCGAACGGCCTGAAGCGTGACGGACCGGGACAAGCCGGTTTGACTCGCCGCAGAGGGTGAGGTAACGTAGTAAAAGTGCCCGGTGCGGTTGTGGGTCGGGTGTGGTGCCCCGGATGGGATCCACGGTGTGGGTTTCGGATGGTGTGTGGTTGTTCTTTGAGAACTCAACAGGGTGCTTGATAAGCCAGTGCCAAGTTTTGTTTGATTCCCGGGCTGGCCAGTTTTTCTGGTTGGTTTGGATTCCTTTGGCAACAATTTGGTTTGTTGCTGGGATGGATTTTCCAGGTTTTTGTTGGAGAGTTTGATCCTGGCTCAGGACGAACGCTGGCGGCGTGCTTAACACATGCAAGTCGAGCGGAAAGGCCCTTCGGGGTACTCGAGCGGCGAACGGGTGAGTAACACGTGAGCAACCTGCCCTAGGCTTTGGGATAACCCCGGGAAACCGGGGCTAATACCGAATATTCACTTGCGGACGCATGTTTGTGGGTGGAAAGTTTTTCGGCTTGGGATGGGCTCGCGGCCTATCAGCTTGTTGGTGGGGTGATGGCCTACCAAGGCGACGACGGGTAGCCGGCCTGAGAGGGCGACCGGCCACACTGGGACTGAGACACGGCCCAGACTCCTACGGGAGGCAGCAGTGGGGAATATTGCACAATGGGCGGAAGCCTGATGCAGCGACGCCGCGTGAGGGATGACGGCCTTCGGGTTGTAAACCTCTTTCAGCAGGGACGAAGCGCAAGTGACGGTACCTGCAGAAGAAGCGCCGGCCAACTACGTGCCAGCAGCCGCGGTAAGACGTAGGGCGCGAGCGTTGTCCGGATTTATTGGGCGTAAAGAGCTCGTAGGCGGCTTGTCGCGTCGACTGTGAAAACCCGTGGCTCAACTGCGGGCCTGCAGTCGATACGGGCAGGCTAGAGTTCGGTAGGGGAGACTGGAATTCCTGGTGTAGCGGTGAAATGCGCAGATATCAGGAGGAACACCGGTGGCGAAGGCGGGTCTCTGGGCCGATACTGACGCTGAGGAGCGAAAGCGTGGGGAGCGAACAGGATTAGATACCCTGGTAGTCCACGCTGTAAACGTTGGGCGCTAGGTGTGGGGGGCCTCTCCGGTTCTCTGTGCCGCAGCTAACGCATTAAGCGCCCCGCCTGGGGAGTACGGCCGCAAGGCTAAAACTCAAAGGAATTGACGGGGGCCCGCACAAGCGGCGGAGCATGCGGATTAATTCGATGCAACGCGAAGAACCTTACCTGGGTTTGACATCGCCGGAAATCTCACAGAGATGTGGGGTCCTTCGGGGCCGGTGACAGGTGGTGCATGGCTGTCGTCAGCTCGTGTCGTGAGATGTTGGGTTAAGTCCCGCAACGAGCGCAACCCTCGTCCCATGTTGCCAGCAATTCGGTTGGGGACTCATGGGAGACTGCCGGGGTCAACTCGGAGGAAGGTGGGGATGACGTCAAGTCATCATGCCCCTTATGTCCAGGGCTTCACGCATGCTACAATGGCCGGTACAATGGGCTGCGATACCGTGAGGTGGAGCGAATCCCAAAAAGCCGGTCTCAGTTCGGATCGGGGTCTGCAACTCGACCCCGTGAAGTCGGAGTCGCTAGTAATCGCAGATCAGCAACGCTGCGGTGAATACGTTCCCGGGCCTTGTACACACCGCCCGTCACGTCACGAAAGTCGGCAACACCCGAAGCCGGTGGCCCAACCCTTGTGGAGGGAGCCGTCGAAGGTGGGGCTGGCGATTGGGACGAAGTCGTAACAAGGTAGCCGTACCGGAAGGTGCGGCTGGATCACCTCCTTTCTAAGGAGCACCATCCCGCGAAGGCGGGTATGGAGCCCGCGCTGTCCGAGTGTGATGGTGGGGTGCTCATTGGCGGAGACACTGGTGAGTCGGTGCCGGCAACGGCCATGATCTTCTTAGTACAGCCACTGTGGTGGTGGGAACGGGGTTGTGGTGCGGCTGGTGGTCGACGGATGGCACCCTGTTGGGTCCTGAAGGAACAACCCGTGTGGTTGGTCTTTCAGAGGCTGTGAGCGGCGTTCCCGTGGTGGGGATGGCCGCCGGCTGCCAGGCATGGCCTGGCCTCGCATACCGGATGTTGCCCTTGTTGTGGGGTGGTGTTGCTGGTGCGGGGTGGTGGGTTGTGGGTTGGTTGTTTGTTGAGAATTGCACAGTGGACGCGAGCATCTTTGTGGTCAAGTTGTCAAGGGCGGACGGTGGATGCCTTGGCACCAGGAGCCGATGAAGGACGTGGGAGGCCGCGATAGGCCTGGGGGAGCTGTCAACCGAGCTGTGATCCCAGGGTGTCCGAATGGGGTAACCCGGCATCAGTCATGTGATGTCACCTGCACCTGAACTCATAGGGTGTGTGGAGGGAACGCGGGGAAGTGAAACATCTCAGTACCCGTAGGAAGAGAAAACAATAGTGATTCCGTGAGTAGTGGCGAGCGAAAGCGGATTGAGGCTAAACCGGTTGCGTGTGATACCTGTCAGGGGTTGCGTGGTCGGGGTTGTGGGACCCTGCTACACGAGCTGACACTCGTGTGAGGAGTGATAAAGCCAGTTGTTAGCTGAATGGTCTGGAAAGGCTGACCGTAGACGGTGATAGTCCGGTAGGTTAAAGCAGCTGGTCTTCTGTGGGTGTTCCCGAGTAGCGGCGGACTCCTGAAATCTGCCGTGAATCTGCCAGGACCACCTGGTAAGCCTAAATACTTCCTGGTGACCGATAGCGGACGAGTACCGTGAGGGAATGGTGAAAAGTACCCCGGGAGGGGAGTGAAATAGTACCTGAAACCGTTCGCCTACAATCCGTCGGAGCCTTGCGGGGTGACGGCGTGCCTTTTGAAGAATGAGCCTGCGAGTTAGTGGCATGTGGCGAGGTTAACCCGTGTGGGGGAGCCGTAGCGAAAGCGAGTCTGAAGAGGGCGTTTGAGTCGCATGTTCTAGACCCGAAGCGGAGTGATCTAGCCATGGGCAGGCTGAAGCGCGGGTAAGACCGTGTGGAGGGCCGAACCCACCAACGTTGAAAAGTTGGGGGATGACCTGTGGTTAGGGGTGAAAGGCCAATCAAACTCCGTGATAGCTGGTTCTCCCCGAAATGCATTTAGGTGCAGCGTCGTGTGTTTCTTGCCGGAGGTAGAGCACTGGATGGTCTAGGGGGCCTACAAGCTTACCGAAATCAGCCAAACTCCGAATGCCGGTAAGTGAGAGCGCGGCAGTGAGACTGCGGGGGATAAGCTTCGTAGTCGAGAGGGAAACAGCCCAGATCACCAGCTAAGGCCCCTAAGCGTGTGCTAAGTGGAAAAGGATGTGGGGTCGCATAGACAACCAGGAGGTTGGCTTAGAAGCAGCCACCCTTTAAAGAGTGCGTAATAGCTCACTGGTCAAGTGGTTCCGCGCCGACAATGTAGCGGGGCTCAAGCACACCGCCGAAGCTGTGGCACTCACACAATGACTTCGCATCACTCTTCGGGGTGGTGTGCAGGTGTGTGGGTGGGTAGGGGAGCGTCGTGCCGGGGGTGAAGCAGCCGAGTGATCGAGTTGTGGACGCGGCACGAGTGAGAATGCAGGCATGAGTAGCGAAAGAAGGGTGAGAAACCCTTCCGCCGGATGACCAAGGGTTCCAGGGCCAGGTTAATCCGCCCTGGGTGAGTCGGGACCTAAGGCGAGGCCGAGAGGCGTAGTCGATGGACAACGGGTTGATATTCCCGTACCCGCGAAGGAGCGTCCCTGACGAACCTCGTTGTGCTAACCACCCGAACCAGCCGAGACCTTCGGGTCGAGGTTGGGGAGCGTGGGAACCTGGCGGGTAGTAGTCAAGCGATGGGGTGACGCAGGAAGGTAGCTGAGCCCGGCCGGTGGTTGTGCCGGGGTAAGCGTGTAGACCGCATCATAGGCAAATCCGTGGTGCATGAAGGTTGAGACGTGATGCCGAGCCGATTCAGGTGAAGTCAGTGATCCTATGCTGCCGAGAAAAGCCTCTAGCGAGTTTCGAGCGGCCCGTACCCCAAACCGACACAGGTGGTCAGGTAGAGAATACCGAGGCGATCGGGCGAACTGTGGTTAAGGAACTCGGCAAATTGCCCCCGTAACTTAGGGAGAAGGGGGGCCGGAGACGTGAAGCCCCGCGCGGGTGGAGCGTTGTATGGCCGCAGAGAGCAGGGGGAAGCGACTGTTTACTAAAAACACAGGTCCATGCGAAGAAGTAATTCGATGTATATGGACTGACGCCTGCCCGGTGCTGGAACGTTAAGGGGACCTGTTAGCTCTTCGGGGCGAAGCGGAGAACTTAAGCGCCAGTAAACGGCGGTGGTAACTATAACCATCCTAAGGTAGCGAAATTCCTTGTCGGGTAAGTTCCGACCTGCACGAATGGCGTAACGACTTCCCCACTGTCTCAACCACAGGCCCGGCGAAATTGCAGTACGAGTAAAGATGCTCGTTACGCGCGGCAGGACGGAAAGACCCCGGGACCTTTACTATAGCTTGACATTGGTATTTGAGTCGGCTTGTGTAGGATAGGTGGGAGCCGGTGAAGCTCATACGCCAGTATGGGTGGAGGCAATCTTGAAATACCACTCTGGTTGATTCGGGTATCTAACTTCGGACCGTTATCCGGTTCAGGGACAGTGTCTGGTGGGTAGTTTAACTGGGGCGGTTGCCTCCTAAAGGGTAACGGAGGCGCCCAAAGGTTCCCTCAGCCTGGTTGGCAATCAGGTGTTGAGTGCAAGTGCACAAGGGAGCTTGACTGTGAGACTGACGGGTCGAGCAGGGACGAAAGTCGGGACTAGTGATCCGGCACTTGCGTGTGGAAGCGGTGTCGCTCAACGGATAAAAGGTACCCCGGGGATAACAGGCTGATCTTCCCCAAGAGTCCATATCGACGGGATGGTTTGGCACCTCGATGTCGGCTCGTCGCATCCTGGGGCTGTAGCAGGTCCCAAGGGTTGGGCTGTTCGCCCATTAAAGCGGTACGCGAGCTGGGTTTAGAACGTCGTGAGACAGTTCGGTCCCTATCCGCCGTGCGCGTAGGATACTTGAGAAGGGCTGTCCCTAGTACGAGAGGACCGGGACGGACGAACCTCTGGTGTGCCAGTTGTCCCGCCAGGGGCACGGCTGGTTAGCTACGTTCGGAAGGGATAACCGCTGAAAGCATCTAAGCGGGAAGCCTGCTTCAAGATGAGGTATCCCACCACCTTCGGGTGGGTAAGGCCCCCAGCTAGACGACTGGGTTGATAGGCCGGAAATGTAAGCCCGGTAACGGGTTCAGTTGACCGGTACTAATAGGCCGAGGACTTGACTACAACGATCGCTCGCGTCCACTGTGTAACTCACAACAAACAAACACACACCCCTGACACGATAGTGTCAGCAAATTGGTGTTGTTTGACATGTTGATAAGGTTACGGCGGTCATGGCGGAGGGGAAACGCCCGGTCACATTCCGAACCCGGAAGCTAAGCCCTCCAGCGCCGATGGTACTGCACCCGGGAGGGTGTGGGAGAGTAGGACACCGCCGGACACACGTCACAGTCGAGGGCCACCCGGAATCGGGTCGGCCCTCGACTGCGTTGCGTCGTTGATACGGCGTACTCAGGAAGGATGTACCTGTGAGTTCAGCACCTCAGGGCGGGGACCGCCCCCGGGGTTACCAGGGTCGACCGGCGGATCGGGACGGCGGACCTCGCCGCGACGACCGCCCGTCGCGCCAGGACCGGGGAGAGGAACGAGGTTCTCGCGACGACCGCGGGTACGGCAGCGACCGCTCCCGGTCCGGCGGCTTCCGTCGAGACGGTGACCGCCGTGAGGGCGGCTTCCGGGACAGTGGCCGCTCGGGCGGTGGCTACCGGGGCGAGCGCAGCGACCGTGGCTTCGGCGGGCGCGACGGCTCCGGCGACCGGGCCCGTGGAACTGGCGGCTTCCGTGGCGGCGAACGCCGCGACTCCGACCGCCGTGAGGGTGGGTTCCGGCGCGACGATGGCGAGCGCTCCGGTTTCCGCGGCGGCGACCGGACAACCGGCGGATTCCGTAGCGAACGCCGTGACGGCGGCGGCTTCCGTCGAGACGGTGACCGCCGTGAGGGCGGCTTCCGGGGCAACGAGCGCGGCGGCAGCGAACGCCGCGAGGGTGGTTTCCGTGGCGGTGACCGTCGTGAGGGTGGTTTCCGCGACGGTGAGCGCCGTGAGGGTGGCTTCCGTGGCGGCGACCGTCGTGAGGGCGGGTTCCGTGGCGGCGACCGTCGTGAGGGTGGCTTCCGTGGCGGCGACCGTCGTGAGGGTGGCTTCCGTGGCGGCGAACGTCGTGAGGGTGGCTTCCGTGGCGGCGACCGTCGTGAGGGTGGCTTCCGTGGCGGCGACCGTCGTGAGGGCGGGTTCCGTGGCGGCGAACGTCGGGACGGCGGGTTCCGTGGGGGCGACCGTCGTGAGGGTGGCTTCCGGGACGGTGAGCGCCGTGAGGGTGGCTTCCGTGGCGGCGACCGCCGCGAGGGTGGCTTCCGGGACGGTGAGCGCCGTGAGGGTGGCTTCCGTGGCGGCGAACGTCGTGAGGGCGGGTTCCGTGGCGGCGACCGTCGTGAGGGTGGTTTCCGCGACGGTGAGCGCCGTGAGGGTGGCTTCCGTGGGGGCGAACGTCGTGAGGGCGGGTTCCGTGGCGGCGACCGTCGTGAGGGTGGTTTCCGCGACGGTGAGCGCCGTGAGGGTGGCTTCCGGGGCGGTGACCGTCGTGAGGGCGGGTTCCGTGGCGGCGACCGTCGGGACGGCGGGTTCCGGGGTGAGCGCCGCGAGGGTGGCTTCCAGGGCCGGGACGGCGCTCGCGGAGCGGGCGGCTTCGCCGATCGCCGCGACGGTGGATTCCGTCGTGGCGCGGATGAGCGTGGCGGCGACCGCCGTGGCGGCGGATTCCGGGACGACCGGGACGGTGAGCGTCGCTTTGGACGGCGTGCGGATGCACCCGGCTCGGCCGATGAGGGGCGTACGGAGGCGCCGGCGCTGCCTGACGAGATCGTCGCGACCGACCTGGACAAGGACGTCCGGGCCGAGCTGCTGTCGCTGGCGAAGCCGGTCGCGGATACCGTCGCCCGGCATCTGGTGGCGACCGGGCAGCTGATCGACGAGGATCCGACCGAGGCGCTCGCCCACGCACTTGCCGCTCGACGGCTCGCATCACGGATCGCCGCGGTACGGGAAGCTGTGGGCTTGGCCGCGTACCACGCGGGGGAGTGGCAGTCGGCAATCGCCGAGCTGCGGACGTACCACCGGATGAGCGGTGCGCAGAGCCACCTTGCGGTGATCGCGGACAGCGAGCGGGCACTGGGCCGGCCCGAGCGTGCCATCGACCTGTTCCGTGGCGCCGACCAGGAGAAGCTCGATCCGGCCGTCGCCGTCGAACTGCTGATCGTCGCTGCCGGCGCCCGTGGCGATCTCGGCCAGCGGGACGCCGCCGTGGCGATGCTCCAGGTCCCCGAGCTGACCACCGATGCCGTGCAGCCGTGGACGGCACGACTGCGGTACGCGTACGCCGACGCTCTGTTGGCCGTGGGACGGCGGACCGAGGCGCGGGAGTGGTTCTCCCGTGCGGCGGAGGTGGACGCCGAGGCGGAGACCGACGCCGCCGAGCGGCTGCTCGAACTCGACGGTGTGGTCATCGAGGGCGACGACGAGGACGAGGTGGCCGAGGAACTGGCTGCCGGTCCGGGTGCCCCTGGTGCGGTGCCGGCCCGTCCGGACGCCGGCTCGTCGAGCGTGACGGTCGACAGCGACCAGGATGACCCGGCCGGGGACGACCTCGGGTCGGACGAGCCGATGGTCGAGGCGACGGTCGACGCGGACCCCACGGCCCAGGACCTGGCGGCCGACCCGCCGGACACTGACGATGAGGGGAACGCGGACGCGGAGCCGGCCGGCGGGACCACCCGCGAGGCGGAGGGGACCGAGGAACCGGAGGCACGGCAGCGATGAGCGGGGACCGGCTGGTCGACGGTTACGCCCTGGTCGTCTTCGACCTGGACGGGGTGATCTACCTGATCGACCAGCCGATTCCCGGCGCGGTCGAGACGGTCGCGCGGCTGCACGGTGAGGGCCGCGCGGTCGCGTACGCGACGAACAACGCCTCGCGTCGCGCCGCCGACGTGGCCGACCTGCTCACCGGGATGGGTGTGCCGGCCCGACCGGAGGAGGTTCTCACCAGCGCCGCCGCGGCCGCCCAACTGCTGGGTAAGCGCCTACCGGCCGGTGCGCCGGTGCTGGTGGTGGGAGCCGACGCGCTCCGAGCGGAAATCAGCGAGGCCGGCCTCAAGCCGGTCGCCACCGCCGACGAGGCCCCGGTCGTGGTCGTCCAGGGGTACGGCCCACAGGTCGGCTGGGCCGATCTCGCCGAGGCGGCGGTGGCGGTACGGGCCGGCGCGACCTGGGTGGCCACGAACACCGACCGCACCCTGCCCAGCGGACGTGGCCCGTTGCCCGGCAACGGCGCTCTGGTGGCCGCGCTGGCCACCGCGCTCGGCCGGGACCCGGACGAGATCGTCGGCAAGCCCGCACCGGAGCTGTTCGCCACCGCCGCCCGGCGGGCGGACGGCGCTGCGGCGGTGGTCGTGGGCGACCGGCTGGACACCGACATCGAGGGCGCGAACCGGGCCGGCCTGGACAGCCTGCTGGTCCTCACCGGGGTCAGTGACGCCGCCGAGCTGCTCGCCGCGCCCGCCGAGCGACGGCCGACGTACGTCTCGTGGGATCTGACCGGGCTCTTCGACGCCGATGGTGTGGTGCGGGTGCCGGCACCGGACGCCGACCACGGCGGCTGGCAGGTGAGCACCGGAACCGACGAGTGGCGGCTGTCCGGGGCGGGACGTGAGCTGGACGCGCTCGCCGCACTTTGTGCGGCTGCCTGGCGCGGCCACCGGGTCGGCCCGGTCCGGCCGGAGTCGCCGGCTGCGGGCCAGGCGTTGGCGCGGCTCGGCCTGGTCTCCTGACCGGCTCAGAGCAGCTTGCGCAGCTTCATCAGGTCGAACGGGTTGGCCTTGATCGACACGCGGCGGTTGGCGACCGCGCGGGTGACGTCGAGGTCACCGCGCACCAGGGCCACCAGATCGTCACTGGTGGTGCTCATGGCGATCTTCGCCTTCGGGTCGTCGCCGTCGGCGAGCTCTACCAGCCGGCCGCCGGTGATCCGACCGTGGAAGGCGGTCTCCAGGTCGGTGATCCGGCAGGCCAGGGTGCGATCCAGGTCCACGCGATCACGGACGGTCTCCGCGTTGCGTTCGAGCCGGGCGGCCAGATCCTGCAACGCCTGCCGACACTCGTCCACCGTGGCCACCGATCGCCTCCTCGCCACACCACGTCGTCTCCCGGCACCGTACCGCACGGGACGGTTCCGACGGCCCGGTAGCGTGACACGTGCACAGCCGCCGGGCGAAAGGACTCAGGCATGCAGGACGCGTGGCGCGCCTACCTCGAACTGGCCATGGGCCTGACGGAGGCGCCCCGGAAGAAGGCACAGGACGCGGTACGCCGGGCGATGGGGTCAACCGGTGCCACGGCCGCTCAGCTGCAGACCCTGGCCGAGGAGTTGCGGTCGACCGGTGCGGCCAACCGCGAGGCCCTGACCAAGCTGGTGCGGTTCGAGGTCGAGCGGGCGCTCGGTGTGGTGGGCCTGGCCACCGCTGAGGAGGTCGCCGAACTGGACCGCCGGGTGCGCGAGCTGGAACGCCAACTCCGGGCTACCGGCGGGTCTCCCACCGGCGGCACCGCGCCCGGCCCCGTGACGACCGCCGGCACCGCCGACAGCCCCTCGGTGGGCACCCCGCCGACCGCAGCCGCGGCCCCACCGGCGAAGACGGTCGCGAAGAAGGCGGTCGCGAAGAAGGCGGTGGCGAAGAAGACCGTGGCCACGAAGGGAGGCGGCACGGTCGTGCGTACCGCCGATGGTGAGCCGGCGCCGCGACCGGCCAAGGCCGCGCCGCCGCGCCCGCCGCGCCCGGACGGTGTCGCGTGACCGGGCGCCCCGTCGGGGCCGCACGCGGCGACACGGCCCCCGGCCACCGTGCCGGGCCGGCCCCGCGCGAGGTGGCGGCATGACCGCGCCGCTGCCAGGTCCGACCGGTCCGCGCCCCGGCCCACCGCCGCAGCGCTGGACCGGCGAGAACGGGCAGGACGACGCTCATCCGGCGGTCGACGCCGCCGTGCGGGCGATCGCCAACGCCGCGACGCTGGGCCCCGCCGACCAGATCGCTCAGTACGAGGCCGCGTACCAGACGCTGCGGGAGACGCTGGCCACCATCGACCAGGCCTGAGGAGGCGCGTCCGTCCATGGCACGGCGTAACCGGTTGGACGCCGAACTCGTCCGTCGCGGTCTGGCCCGCTCCCGCGAGCAGGCGGTCGCGCTGGTGGAGGCCGGCCGCGTGCAGCTGCGTGGGGTGCCGGCCCGCAAGGCCGCCGCCATGGTCGATCCCGCCGATCCGCTGCTGGTCAGCGGTGCCGACCCGACCTCGGAGTACGTCTCCCGGGGTGGGCACAAGCTGGCCGGCGCGCTCGCCGCCTTCGCCCCCGCCGGGCTGGTGGTGGCCGGTCGACGCTGCCTCGACGCCGGCGCGTCCACCGGCGGTTTCACCGACGTGCTGCTGCGCGCCGACGCTGCCGAGGTGGTCGCGGTGGACGTCGGTTACGGCCAACTGGCCTGGTCGCTGCGGAATGACTCCCGGGTGCGGGTTCACGAACGCACGAACGTGCGGACGCTGACTCCCGAGTCGATCGATGGCCCGGTCGACCTGACCGTCGCCGACCTGTCGTTCATCTCGTTGCGGCTGGTGCTGCCGGCCCTGGCGGCGTGCACCCGGGCCGACGGTGACCTGGCCCTGATGGTCAAACCGCAGTTCGAGGTGGGTCGCGAGCGGGTCGGCGCCGGTGGGGTGGTGCGCGATCCGGAGCTTCGGGCGCAAGCGGTGCTGGATGTCGCCGCGGCGGCCGCGACGCTGCGGTTGGGGCTGGCGGACCTGGCGGCCAGCCCGCTGCCCGGGCCGAGCGGCAACGTCGAGTTCTTCGTATGGTTACGCCGGGATGCGCCACCGGCCGACCCGGACCGGGTACGGACCGTGGTGACGGCCGGGCCACGCGGCCCGGTGCCGTCCGGCGACCGGCCGGACGAGGCGACGGAGGAGGTGGCCACGTGAGCGAGCGAAGCGAGCGAACCATTTGGCGCAGCAGCGCGGGGGCTCGCGTCGCCGGCGCGCGGAGCGGGGCGGCGACGTGAGCGAGCGAAGCGAGCGAACCGTCTGGCGCGGCAGCGTGGCGGCGCGCGCCGCCGGTGAGCGGAGCGGGGCGGCCGCGTGAGCCGGTGCCAGCGAGTTGACCATCGGCGCGGTGTTCCCGGGCAGGAGTCACGGTGACCCGCACCGCCCTGTTGGTGACGCACACCGGCCGACGGCGCAGCACCGAGCATGCCCGTACGGTCGCCGCGGACCTGATCGCCGCCGGATTCGAGGTGCGGGTGGTGGCCGAGGAGGCCGAGGACCTCGACCTGCCGGGCACGGTACCGGTGGCCGGGCCGGAGGCGGCCGAGGGAGCCGAGATCGTCTTCGCGCTCGGCGGGGACGGCACGTTCCTGCGCGCCGCGGAGCTGGCCCGGCCGGCGAAGGTGCCGTTGCTCGGCATCAACCTCGGCAAGGTCGGGTTTCTCGCCGAGGCGGAGATCGACGATCTCGACGTGGCGGTACGTGACGTGGTCAGCCGTAACTACAGCGTCGACGAACGACTGACCCTCGACGTGACGGCCGAATTCGACGGCGGGCCGACCATCGAGTCGTGGGCCCTCAACGAGATCAGCGTCGAGAAGGGCGAGCGGGCCCAGATGCTGGAACTGCTGGTGGACGTCGACGGGCGGCCGCTGTCCCGGTACGGCTGCGACGGCGTGGTCTGCGCCACGCCCACCGGCTCCACCGCGTACGCCTTCTCCGGCGGGGGGCCGGTGGTCTGGCCCGAGGTGGAGGCGTTGCTGCTGGTGCCGATCAGCGCGCACGCCTTGTTCAGCCGGCCGCTGGTGACGGCACCCACCTCCACCATGACGATAACCGTCGACCCGTTCACCACGCTGGCTGTGCTCTGCTGCGACGGGCGGCGGGTCTACGACCTGCCTCCCGGCGCCCGGGTCACGGTGCGGCGGGGCGCCCTGCCGGTACGCGTCGTCCGGCTGCGGGACCGGTCGTTCACCGCGCGTCTGGTGGCCAAGTTCGACCTTCCGGTGCACGGCTGGCGGGGCAACCGTCGCTGACGTCGGCGGCCGCGCCGGCTGGTCAAGTGTCGGGCCACGCGTCTACTGTCGGTTGCTGTGCTGGAGGAGCTACGCATCACCGGACTGGGTGTCATCGAGGACACGACGTTGCCGCTGACCGGCGGCATGAACGTCATCACCGGCGAGACCGGTGCCGGCAAGACGATGGTGGTGACCGGGCTCGGCCTGCTCTTCGGTGGTCGGGCCGACGCCGGCCGGGTGCGTGCCGAACCTGGCCGCGCCGTCGTCGAGGGCCGGCTGCGTCTGGGTGGCCGGGTGGCCGAGACGGTGCACGCCCGGATCACCGACGCCGGAGGCGAACCCGACGAGGACGGCTGCCTGCTGCTGAGCCGTACGGTCACGGTGGAGGGTCGGTCCCGGGCCCACCTGGGTGGTCGCGGGATGCCGGTGTCGATGCTCGGCGAGGTCGGTGAGCAGGCCGTCGCGGTCCACGGCCAGTCCGACCAGCTGCGGTTGCTGCGCCCGGCGGAGCAGCGGGCCGCGTTGGACCGGTTCGCCGGTCCCGAGCACGAGAAGCTGCTCGACGCGACGCGGGACGCGTTCACCCGCTGGCGTCGGGTGGTCGACGACCTGGCCGACCGGCGACGCAACGCGCGGGAACGCCACCAGGAGACCGACCTGCTGCGGCTGGGCCTCGACGAGATCACCCGGGTTGATCCGCAGCCGGGTGAGGACGACGAGCTGAAGGCGGAGGCGCAACGACTGGAGCACGCCGAAGGTCTGCGTACCGCGGCTCAGCTGGCCCACCAGTGCGTGGCCGGCGGGTTGGAGGCCACCGACGACACGCCGGACGCCTCGACGCTGCTCGGCACCGCCCGGCGCACGCTCGAGGCGCAGGCCGGCACCGATCCGGCGCTCGGTGAACTGGCCGTGCGCCTGGAGGAGGCGGCCACGCTCGTCGCCGACGTGTCGGTGGAGCTGTCCACGTACCTCGCCGGCCTGGACGCCGATCCGGCCCGGCTGCAGGCCCTCTACGAGCGACGGGCCGCGTTGCGCGCGTTGACCCGCAAGTACGCCGACGACGTCGACGGTGTGATCGCCTGGGCGGAGCGGGCCCGGACCCGACTGTCCGAGCTGGACAACTCCGACGAGCTGCTCGACGAGCTGGATCGGGAGGCGTCCCGGTTGGCCGGTGAGGTGGCCGAGCTGGCCGGCCGGCTGTCGGTGTCCCGGCAGGAGGCGGCGGCGCGCTTCGCCGAGCAGGTCACCGTCGAGCTGGCCGGGTTGGCGATGCCGCACGCCCGGATCGAGGTGGCGGTGCTGCCCCGACCCGCCGGTCGGGCCGAACCGACGTTGCCGGTCAACGGGGTCGAGGTCGGCGTCGGACCCGACGGCGGCGACGAGGTCGAGCTGCGGCTGCTGGCCCATCCCGGCGCACCGTCCCTGCCCCTGCAACGGGGTGCCTCCGGCGGCGAGCTGTCCCGGGTGATGCTCGCCATCGAGGTGGTCTTCGCCGGTTCCGGCGGCCCACCGACGCTGGTCTTCGACGAGGTCGACGCGGGCGTGGGCGGCCAGGCGGCGGTGGAGATCGGCCGCCGGCTGGCCCGGCTGGCCCGCAGCCACCAGGTCCTGGTGGTGACCCACCTGCCGCAGGTCGCCGCCTTCGCCGACCGGCACCTGGTGGTGGCCAAGGACACCGGCGGCGCGGTCACCACCAGCGGCGTCCGGGTGGTGGAGGACACCGAGCGGGCCCGGGAACTCGCCCGGATGCTCGCGGGTTTGCCGGATTCGGATCTGGGTATCGCCCACGCCGAGGAACTCCTGGCCGTGGCGGCCAGGGAACGGCGGTCCTGAGACCGCGATTGTGAGCGGAGGCACACCGGCCTTCGCCCATGTGTGCTTCCCTGGGTAGGCGGCCCTGCTCAGGCATGTCGCGACAGATTCCCCTGCCTCACATGCCAGGATGGTCACGATGCGTCTACCCACGTTGCGCCGGGCCCGGAACGCGGAACCGGGACAGATCCTCGGCACCGCGCGCCTGGACCGCCGTACGAAACGGCTGGTCGGCCGGCTCCGCCCCGGCGACATCGCGGTCATCGACCACGTCGACCTGGACCGGGTCGCCGCCGACTCGCTCGTCGCGGTCGGTGTCGGTGCGGTGCTCAACGCCAAGCCGTCGGTCTCCGGCCGTTACCCCAACCTCGGGCCGGAGGTGCTGATCTCGGCGGGCATCCCGCTGCTCGACGACCTCGGCGAGGGCGTCTTCGAGCGGATCCGTGAGGGCGACACGGTGCGCATCGAGGGCAACACCGTCTACCTGGACGACGATCCGGTGGCACACGGCAGCCTCCAGGACGCCGAGAGCGTGGCCAAGGCGATGACCGACGCCCGGGAGGGCCTGTCGGTGCAGTTGGAGGCGTTCGCCGCCAACACGATGGACTACCTCAAGCAGGAGCGCGACCTGCTGCTCGACGGTGTCGGAGTGCCCGAGATCGCCACCGAGGTGCAGGGCCGGCACTGTCTGATCGTGGTCCGGGGCTACGACTACAAGGCCGACCTGGACGTGCTGCGCCCGTACATCCGGGAGTTCAAGCCGGTGCTGATCGGCGTCGACGGGGGCGCCGACGCCCTGGTCGAGGCGGGCTACACCCCCGATATGATCATCGGTGACATGGATTCGGTCACCGACGACGTGCTGCGCTGCGGCGCCGAGGTCATCGTGCACGCGTACCCGGACGGGCGGGCGCCGGGACTGCCCCGCGTCAACGGCCTCGGTGTGCCGGCGGTGACCTTCCCCGCCGCCGCCACCAGCGAGGATCTCGCCATGCTGCTGGCCGACGAGAAGGGCGCCTCGCTGATCGTCGCGGTGGGGACCCATGCCACGCTCGTCGAGTTCCTCGACAAGGGGCGCGGCGGCATGGCGTCGACGTTCCTCACCCGCCTCAAGGTCGGTGGCAAGCTGGTCGACGCCAAGGGCGTCAGCCGGCTGTACCGGCAGAGCATCTCGGGGTCGTCCCTGCTGCTGCTGGTCCTGTCGGCGCTGGCCGCCATGGCGTCGGCGGTGGCCGTCTCCACCGTCGGCAAGGCGTACCTGGGCGTGGTCTCCGAGTGGTGGGACAATTTCGTGTTCCAGCTCGGCCAGCTCTTCTAGCTCCCGACCGATCAAGAGGCTTCAAGCGTGATCAACTTCCGGTACCACGTGGTGTCCCTGACCGCGGTCTTCCTCGCCCTGGCGATCGGCCTGGTGGTGGGTACCGCCGCGCTCAACGGTCCGGTCGCGGACTCGCTCCGGGAGACCGTCAACGAACTGCGCAAGGACAACCAGCAGATGCGCCAGGCGGTCCAGAACATGCAACGGGAACTGGAGCTGGAGGAGGAGTTCGCCGCCGAGATGGCCCAGGTGATGCTGCCGGGCACGCTCAGCGGCAAGCGGGTGCTGGTGCTCAGCCTGCCCACCGGTCGCGAGCACACCGACGGGGTGCTCAACATGCTCCAGCTGGCCGGTGCCGACGTCACCGGGCGGGTCGACCTGCAGGACAAGTTCATCAACCCGGAGAACAACAACGACCTGCTCGAACTGGCGGTCACCGCGGCCCGGCCGACCGACGCGCCGACCGCGGGGCTACCCGGCAACGGTCACGGCGTCGAGACCTCCAGCGCCCTGCTGGCCACCGTGCTGCTGGACCAGCCCGCCGGCGCCGAGCCGGTCACCGAGGCCGACCGGCGGGCGGTGCTGGCCGCGTACGGCAACGCCAACTACCTGACCACCGGCGACCGGATCACCGCACCGGCGGAGGCCGTCGTGGTGGTCAGCGGGCAGCCGTACGTGGACAAGGACTCCGCCAAGAAGGACGAGTCCGTGGTCAAGATCGCCGAGCAGTTCGACCGGACCGGGGCGATCGTGGTGGCCGGCAACGGCTCGGCCGGCGGGAACCTGGTGGCCTTCGTCCGGGGTGACGCGGTGCTCGCCCAGACCATCTCGACGATCGACAACGCCAACACCGTCCAGGGGCAGCTGGTCACCACCCTGGCGCTGGTGCAGCAGCTCGCCGACCGTAAGGCCGGTCACTTCGGCGTCGGTGACAGCGCTGCCTCGCTGGTGCCTAGACTGCCCCAGTGAACCCTTCCGCCCTTTGCGGGGGCGGACCTGTCGACGGGTCGCCGGAGGTGCGCCCACGCCGAGCGGGGCGGGTTGACGGGGGTTCAGTTGCCTGACGGGCGCCAGGTGCCCGATCCGACGATCTCCGCCGGCCGGCGGGAGGGGATGGCGTGAGTGAGCGGGACGGTGACGTGACGGTCTTCGGTCGACTCCTGGTGGCCGGGGCCGGGGCGGTCGCCGCCCGGTACGCGCTCCGCGTGATCCGCACCGCACCGCCCGCGCCGGCCCTGGAACGGACCAACTTCCGGGGACGCACCGTGACCCTCGCCGGCGGGCCGGCCCTCGCATTGGCGGCCTCGGGCGCCGCGGCCTGCGGAGCGGCGAGCACGCCGGCTGCGGCGGCCACCCTGGTCGCCGGGCTCGGCGCCGGCGCCGTGGGCCTCTACGACGACGTCGTCGGTGCCCGCCCGGAGCAGAAGGCGGCCAAGGGTTTCGCCGGGCACCTGGCCGCGTTGCGACAGGGCCGGGTCACCGCCGGCCTCGTCAAGATCGTCGGAGTGGGTGCGGCCGGTCTGGGGGCGGCGGTCCTGCTCGCCGCCGATCGCGACGTGGCGGGGCATCCCCGTCGGCGCCGACCGGGCGCGGTGGGGCGGGGCGTCGACGTGCTGCTCGGCGCCGGGGTGGTGGCCGGCACGGCGAACCTGGTCAACCTGCTCGACCTGCGTCCGGGACGGGCGTTGAAGTCGGGTCTGCTGCTCGGTGCCCCGCTGAGCGGCGGCCGCCACGGCGGGATCGCCTCGGGCGCGGCCGGTGCCGCCGCCGGGCTGCTCCCCGCCGACCTCGCCGAGGACGTGATGCTCGGCGACAGCGGCGCGAACGCCCTCGGTGCGGTGCTCGGGGTGGCGCTGGCCGCCCGGACCGGCCCGGTCGGCCGGGCCGGGCTGCTGGCCGTCCTCGCCGGGCTCACCGCCGCCAGCGAGAAGGTGAGCTTCACGAAGGTCATCGCGAGCACGCCGGGGCTGCGTGAACTCGACGCGCTGGGCCGACGCGCCGACTGACGTGACCAGACCGGCCCCCCTCGTCGGCGCCGGCCGGGTGGCCGGAGCGGCCGCCCTCATCGCCGCGCTCACCGTGCTCAGCAGGCTGGCCGGATTCGGGCGTACCGCCGTGTTCACCTGGGTGGTGCAGGGCAGCGACCTGGGCGCGATGTACCTGCTCGCGAACACCATCCCGAACATCATCTTCGAGATCGTCGCCGGTGGGGCGTTGGCCAGCCTGGTCGTACCGCTGCTCGCCGGAGCGGTCGCGGCGGGGGACCGGCGGACGGTCGCGGCCACCACCGGCGCGCTGCTCACCTGGACGGTGACGCTGCTCGTGCCGCTCGCGGCGCTGGTGGCGCTGGGCGCCGGGCCGATCATCAACGCGCTCGGCGACGGCCGGTCACCGCAGGAGTTGGCGGCCGCCGCCCGGATGCTGCGGGTGTTCGCGCCGCAACTGCCGCTGTACGGCGTCGGCATCGTGCTCACCGGCGTGCTCCAGGCGCACCGCCGGTTCGCCTGGCCGGTGATCGCCCCGCTGTTGTCCAGCCTCACGGTCGTCGTGGTCTACCTGGTCTTCGCCGGGGTCGCCGGTACCGGAGCCAGCGTGGCGCAGGCGGGCCGCAGCGGTGAGCTGGTCCTGTCGGTGGGCACCACCCTCGGCGTGGTGGTGCTGTCGCTGTCGCTGCTGATCCCGCTGCGTCGGCTGCGGCTGCCGCTGCGCCCCGGGTACGCGTTGCCGGCCGACGCCCGGGTCCGGGTCCGCGGGCTGGCGGTGGCCGGCGTGGTGACGGTCACCGCCCAGCAGGTCGCGCTGGCGGTGATCCTCTATCGGCTCTCCAGCGGTCGGACCGAGGCGTTCCAGGTGTTCAATCTGGCGCAGACGTTCTACCTGCTGCCCTGGGCGGTGCTGGCGGTGCCGCTGGCCACCGCCGCGTACCCGGCCCTGGCCACGGCGGCAGGCGCGGACGAGCCGACCTACCGGAAGGTGCTGTCGGCGACGCTGCGTGGGGTGCTGTTGTGCAGCTTCCTCGGTGCCGCGGCGCTGGTCGGTGCGGCCGGTCCGATCGGTCGGTTCTTCCCGCTCGACAGCGCCGCGACCGCCGCCGCGATCGCCGGCTACGCGCCGGGGCTGCTCGGGTACGGGCTGTTCGCGGTGTTGTCGCGCGCGTTGTACGCCCGAGGTGCGACGCGGGCGGCGACCGTCACCATCACCGCCGGCTGGCTGGCGGTCCCGCTGGTGTTGCTTCCGCTGTCGGCGCTGCTCCCGGTGGCCGATCGGGTGCTGGCGGTGGCGTTGGCCAACTCGGCGGGAATGCTGCTGCTCGGGGCGCTGCTGCTGGTCGCGGTCGCCCGGTCGGCCGGACGGGAGGCGCTCGCCGGTGCCGGCCGGGCCGCCGGTGCCGGTCTGCTGGCCGGCGGTACGGCCGCCGTCGTGGCCGTGGCGACGCTGCGGCTGCTGGACGCCGGGGGCGACCCCCCGGCGCGGTGGACGGCACTGATGCAGGGCATGCTGTCCGGAGTCCTGGTCGCTGTCGTGTTCCTCGCCGTGGTGTGGCTGGTCGACCGGCAGGACCTGCGGCCACTGCTGACCGGCCTGGGTCGACGCCTGCGCCGGGCCCGGCCAGCCGACCGGAAGGAGGAGGCGTCCCGGTGAGCGCGAGGAGTGAGCTTGCGAGCCCCGCAGTCGCGAACGGAAGGCTGGTTCGGTGAGCGCGAGGAGTGAGCTTGCGAGCCCCGCAGTCGCGAACGGAAGGCTGGTTCGGTGAGCGCGAGGAGTGAGCTTGCGAGCCCCGCAGTCGCGAACGAAGGGTCGGTCCGGTGAGTGCGTCGAACGGGTCGGCGGCCGTCGCGGGTCGGCCGGGGACGGTGGTGCTGCTGCTGGCGTCCAGCACCGGCGGGGTCGGCCAGCATGTCCGATCGGTGGCGCGGGGGTTGGTCGCGGCCGGGCGGCCGGTGCTGGTCTGCGGGCCGGCGGCGACCCAGGAGCAGTTCGACTTCGTGGGTGCCGGTGCCCGGTTCCGGCCGGTGGAGATCCCGGCGAGTCCCACGCCGGCTGACGCCCGGGCGGTGGGCACCCTGCGCCGGCTGCTCGCCGCCGAGCCGGCCGACGTGGTGCACGCGCACGGGCTGCGCGCCGGGCTGGTGGCGGTGCTGGCCCGGCCGGTGGCTCCACTCGTGGTCACCTGGCACAACGCCGTGCTGGCCGGCGGGGTACGCGGTGCCCTGTCCCGGCTGGTGGAGCGGATCGTGGCGCGGGGTGCCCGGGTGACCCTCGGTGCCTCCGCCGACCTGGTGGCGCGGGCCGTCGCGTTGGGCGCCCAGGACGCCCGGCTCGCCCCGGTCGCCGCTCCGGAACTGCCCGCGCCGCGTCGTCGCCGGGCCGCCGTGCGGGCCGAGTTCGCCGTCGCCGCCGACCAGCCGTTGATCCTGTCGGTCGGCCGGCTGCATCCGCAGAAGCGGTACGACGTGCTGGTGGATGCCGCCGCCCGCTGGCGCGAGCGCACCCCGCCGCCGGTGGTCGTGATCGCCGGCAGCGGACCGGCCTACCTGCCGCTGGCCGCGCGGATCAGCGCCGCCCGGGCGCCGGTCACCCTGCTGGGGCACCGCACCGACGTGGCTGACCTGCTCACCGGTGCCGACCTGGCGGTGGTCACCAGCGACTGGGAGGCCCGTCAACTGTTCGCGCAGGAGGCGTTGCGGGCCGGCGTACCGCTGGTGGCGACCGCGGTGGGTGGGCTGCCGGAACTGGTCGGCGACGCGGCGGTGCTGGTGTCCCCGGGCGATGTGGACGCGGTCGACGCGGCGGTGCGGGGCCTGCTCGACGACGAGGCCGGCCGCGCCGAGCTGGCGCGGCGCGGTGCCGCGCGGGCGTCGACCTGGCCGACCGAGACGCAGACTCTCGCCCAACTGCTGGCGCTCTACGCCGAGCTGGTGCCCGGCCCGGCCGGGCCGGCGACGCCGGGCGCCGACACCCCGTCGACGGGACGCCGGTGATGCTGCGCCGCATCGCGCCGATCCTGCTCACCGTGCTGGTGGTGGCGCTCGGGGTCACCGCGCTGGCCGCCCGCCCGCAGAGTCCACCGTCTCGACCGAGCGCCGACTACGTGGTCCTCGTCGGGGTGGCCGGGCTGCGCTGGGACGACGTGGACCCGGAGCGTACGCCGACGTTGTGGCGGCTGGCCCGGGAAGGCTCGATCGGGTCACTGTCGGTGCGTTCGGCGCACCGGCCCACCTGTCCCGTGGACGGCTGGCTGACCCTCGGCGCGGGCAGCTTCGCCGCCTGGCCCGGCAACCGGGACGGGGACGGGCAGTGCGCGCCCGTCGACGTGACGGTGGACCAGCCGGACGGCATCGGTGCGAACCTGCCGGAGCAGGAGAGCGTGGTCCTGCACAACCAGGAGCGGCTGCCGTGGGGCACGGTGCCCGGTGCGCTGTCGGAGTCGGTGCGGTGCTCGGTGGCGGTCGGACCGGGCGCGGCGGTGGCCGCCGCCCGCCCGTTCGGCCGGGTCGACCGGTACGCGCCGACGCTGCCCGAGGAACCGGCCGGACTGCTTGGTTCGTGTGTGCTCAGCATCGTCGACCTCGGCACGGTGGCGGGCGAGGATCCGGCGGTGCGGGCGGCGGCGGCCGAATCCGCCGACGCCGAACTGGCCCGGGTGCTGGCCGGTCGACCGCCACGTTCACTGGTGATCGTCGCCGGGGTCAGCGACACCGAGCGGCCGTCCCGGCTGCACGTGGCCGTCGCCCACGGTCCCGGCTGGGAGGAGGGCTGGCTGACCTCGCCCAGCACGGACCGCCGTGGCTATCTGCAACTGATCGACCTGGCCCCGACCGCGCTGGCCGCCCTGGGCCGCCCGATGCCGGACCGGCCCTTCCTCGGCCGGCCCGCCGAGTCGGTCGGTGACCGGCCCGCCGACCTGTCCGCCGCGATCGCCGAGCCGGCGGACGCGGATCGGGAGGCCGCCGCCCAGCGGGAGGTGGCCGGCGGGTTCTTCGTCCTGCTGGCCGTCGTTCAGGTGGCGCTCGCGGTGGCGGTGCTGCCGCTGCTGCGCCGGGCCCGCCGGCACGCCGGACCGTACGGGCCGAAACCGGTGCCGCGTGCGGTGGTGGCGACGGTGGAGGTGCTGCTGGTCGCCGCCGCCCTCGCGATACCGGCGGCGCTGGTCGCCGAGGCCGCTCCGTGGTGGCGTTTCGCCCATCCGGCGGCCTCGTTCGCCGGGCTGACCGCCGTGCTGCTGGCGGCCACGACGCTGCTGGTACGGCTCGCCCCCGGCTACCGCAGCACCCTGGGTCCGCTCGGCGCGGTGGCCGGGTTGACCACGTTGGCCGTCGGCCTGGACGTCGTCACCGGTGCCCGGTTGCAGCTCAACGGGGTGGTGGGCTACTCCGCGTTGGAGGGTGGCCGTTACGCGGGTCTGGGCACCGTCGGACTCGGCGTGTTCGTCGCCGCCGCCCTGCTCAGCGCCGGCTGGCTCGCCCAGCGGGTACGTCGTGGCTGGCGACCGACCGTCATGGTGATCGTGGGCGGGGCCGCCGTGGTGATCGTCGGTAGCCCGTACCTGGGTGCCGACTCGATCGGCGCGATCGCGCTGACCGCCGGAGTGAGCGTGGCGGCGGCGATCAGCGCGGGTGGCTGGCTGACGCTGACCCGGCTGGCCTGGGCGACCATGGCCGGGCTGGCCCTGACGGTCGGGTTCGCGGTGGTGGATCTGGGTCGGGACCCGGCGGAGCGGGGCAGCCTCGGCCGGTTCCTGGCCGCGCTCGGCGACGGCACCGGCGGATTGACCGTGCAGCGGTCCAGCGCCGCCAGCTTCGAGACGCTCGTCAACAGCCCGCTGACGGTGCTGGCGCTGGCGGGGGCGCTGCTGGTCTGGTTCGCGCTGTTGCAGCCCTGGGGCGGGCTCATGCGGCTGTTCGGCATCTACCCGGCGATCCGGGCGGCGATGGCGGGCACCGCGGTGGCGGCGGTGATCGGCGGTCTGCTGGGTGCCGCGGCGCTGGACGTGGCGGGGGCCGCGGCGGCCGTCGTGGTGCCGATGGCGGCACTGTCGGCGCTGCGGGTGCTCGACCACTCGGCGGACCGGACCAGGCCGGGGCTGGACCGCCCGGCTGACGGCGGGCCGTCCGCTGGCGGTCCGGGCGCTCCGGGCCCGTCCGACGGCGGCCCGTCCGACGGCGGCCCGTCCGACGGCGGGCCGTCCGGTGGCGTTGCGGACGGTGGTGGTTCGGGCGGGCGGTCGTCGGCCGAGGTCGCGACCGGGTGACTCGGCGGCGGTACCCGGGTGCGCCACCGGAGGGCCGTCGGGGAGGTGTTACCGTGGAATCCCGTGGATCGCGTGATCACTTCGCTGATCGGCTCGGCGGTCTGCACGACCGCGACGGACGACACGGGAGCAGGCCTTGGCCCCTTCAGCACGGACGACCAGGCACATATTCGTCACCGGAGGCGTCGCCTCCTCGCTGGGTAAGGGGCTCACCGCCTCCAGCCTCGGCAACCTGCTGACCGCACGCGGCCTGCGTGTGGTGATGCAGAAGCTCGACCCGTACCTCAACGTCGACCCGGGCACGATGAACCCGTTCCAGCACGGTGAGGTCTTCGTGACCGAGGACGGCGCCGAGACGGATCTCGACGTCGGCCACTACGAGCGTTTCCTGGACCGGGCGCTGTCCGGCAAGGCCAACGTCACCACCGGCCAGATCTACTCCGAGGTGATCGCCAAGGAGCGGCGCGGCGAGTACCTGGGCGACACGGTCCAGGTGATCCCGCACATCACCAACGAGATCAAGTCCCGGATCCTGGCCATGGCCGACCCGGACGACGACGGCCGCACCCCGGACGTGGTGATCACCGAGGTCGGCGGCACGGTCGGCGACATCGAGTCGCTGCCGTTCCTGGAGGCGATCCGCCAGGTCCGCCACGACCTGGGCCGGGACAACTGCTTCTACCTGCACGTCTCGCTGGTGCCCTACCTCGCCCCCTCCGGTGAGCTGAAGACGAAGCCCACCCAGCACTCGGTGGCGCAGCTGCGCAGCATCGGTATCCAGCCCGACGCCATCGTCTGCCGTTCGGACCGGGACATTCCGGAGAAGCTCCAGCACAAGCTCTCCCTCTACTGCGACGTCGACGCCGAGGCGGTGATCGCCGCGCCGGACGCGCCGAGTATCTACGACATCCCGAAGGTGCTGCACCGGGAAGGGCTCGACGCGTACGTGGTGCGCCGGCTGAACCTCTCCTTCCGGGACGTGGACTGGGAAGGCTGGGACGACCTGCTGGAGCGGGTGCACCAGCCCCGGCACACCATCACCGTCGCGCTGGTCGGCAAGTACGTCGACCTGCCCGACGCGTACCTGTCGGTCAGCGAGGCGATCCGGGCGGCCGGCTTCGGCCACCGGGCCCGGGTGCAGCTGCGCTGGGTGCCCAGCGACGACTGCGTCACCCCGACCGGTGCGGCAGCGGCCCTGGCCGGGGTGGACGGCATCGTCATTCCCGGCGGGTTCGGCGTCCGGGGCATCGAAGGCAAGATCGGCACCGCCCGGTACGCCCGGGAGAACGGCATTCCGCTGCTCGGGCTCTGCCTGGGCCTGCAGTGCATGACCATCGAGGTGGCCCGGCACCTGGCCGGCCTGGACGGCGCGAACTCCCTGGAGTTCGACGCCGAAGCGGTGCACCCGGTCATCGCCACCATGGCCGATCAGCAGGACATCGTCGCCGGCAAGGGCGACCTGGGCGGCACGATGCGGCTGGGCGCGTACCCGGCGACCCTCACCGAGGGGTCGATCGTCGCCGAGGCGTACGGCAGCACCCAGGTCAGCGAGCGGCACCGGCACCGGTACGAGGTGAACAACGCCTACCGCGACCAGCTCGTCAAGGCCGGGCTGCACATCTCGGGCACCTCGCCGGACGGTCGGCTGGTCGAGTTCGTCGAGCTGGACCGGGACCTGCACCCGTTCTTCGTGGCCACCCAGGCGCATCCGGAACTCAAGAGCCGCCCCACCCGGCCGCACCCGCTGTTCGCCGCCTTCGTCCACGCCGCGGTGACGTACTCGCACGCCGACCAGCTCCCGGTCGATCTGGACGGGGCCACCGCCGAGCGGGCCACCCGCAACGGCGCCGCCACGAAGGCGGCCTCGGCCTCGTGAGCGGACGGTCCGCACGAATCGACGGGGCGATCCGGGCCGCTGTCGGAACGGGTGACCCGGTGGTGGGCCGGTGAGCGCCGTCGAGCACCGCTACGAGGTGCGCTCGCGGGAGCTGCGCTACCGCGGCCGGATCTTCGAGGTGGTCACCGAGGAGGTCACCATGCCCGGCGGTGGCACCGCAGCGCGTGACCTGGTGCGACACGTCGGCGCGGTGGCGGTGGTGGCGCTGGACGACGCCGGTCAGGTGGTGCTGATCCGGCAGTACCGCCAGCCGGTCGGCCGGCGGCTGTGGGAGTTGCCGGCCGGGCTGACCGACGTCTCCGGGGAGGATCCGGCCGTGACGGCGACGCGTGAGCTGGCCGAGGAGGTCGACCTCACCGCCGGCCGGCTCGACGTGCTCGTCGACGTGCACAGCTCGCCCGGGTTCACCGACGAGCTGGTCCGGGTCTTCCTGGCCCGGGATCTCGGCGAGGTGCCGGCCGAACAGCGACACGACCGGCACGACGAGGAGGCCGACCTGCAGATCGTCCGGATCGACCTGGACGAGGCGGTCGGCATGGTGCTGGCCGGTGAGATCAGCAACGGACCGTGCGTGGCGGGACTGCTGGCCGCCGCCCGCGCCCGCGACGCCGGCTGGTCGGGGTTGCGCCGGGCGGACGCGCCGCTGCCCCGCTGACCCGGCGCGATGTGCCCGCCCGAGGTGGGCCGGATCTCGTCAGGCTGGGTGGGAACGGCGTGTGGGGGCCGGGCGGTGCACCGCCCGGCCCCCCACGTGGTGTCACGGGTCAGTCGCGCAGCGGCCGGCCCTGGGCGTCGACGCCGCCGTTCACCAGGATCAGAATGCCGTCGACAAGGCCCCAGATGCTGCCGAAGCCGAACGTGCAGACACTCACGACGAGCTGCAGGACACCGGTCTTGACGTCACCGATGTAGAACCGGCCGGCGCCGAAGAAACCGAGCACGATGCCGAGGACACCCGCGACGACCTTGCTCTTGTCGGAAACGCCCTGGGGATACCCGGGCGGGATGGGAGGAGTGGTCATGAAGCGACACAGTAGTGATCCCTCGGTCGCTGTCCGCACCGGTGCGCACCAGATGGGACGATGGTGCCCAACACCGTCCGCACGGCTGATGTGACAGGCACTGCCGGCCAGGGCCCGCACACCTGACACATCGTCAACGGCCGCGGCGAGCAGGTGTCACAGTGCAGGCTCCGCTGAGCTGCGGTCCCGCCTAGACTGCCGCCGGCGGGACCGGTCGACCGGGGTGGCAATGGGGCCGCCGCGGCGCCGCGCAGTCGGGGTGAACGTGCCCCGAAGAGAGGTGTCAGCATCGTGAAGGTCGGCATCCCACGCGAGGTCAAGAACCACGAGTACCGGGTGGCGATCACGCCGGCCGGCGTCAACGAGTTCACCCGCGGCGGTCACCAGGTCTTCGTCGAGGCCGGCGCCGGGCTCGGGTCGAGCATCACCGACGAGGAGTTCGCCGCCGCCGGTGCCAAGATCCTGGAGAGCGCCGACGAGGTCTGGGAGGCCGCCGAGCTGGTGCTGAAGGTCAAGGAGCCGGTCGCCGAGGAGTACCACCGGATGCGCGCGGGACAGGTGCTCTTCACCTACCTGCACCTGGCCGCCTCCCGGGACTGCACCGAGGCGCTGCTCGACCACAGGATCACCGGCATCGCCTACGAGACCGTGGAACTGCCGGACCGGTCGCTGCCGCTGCTCGCCCCGATGTCCGAGGTGGCCGGACGGCTCGCCCCGCAGGTCGGCGCGTTCCACCTGATGCGTACCGGCGGTGGCCGGGGGGTGCTGCCCGGCGGCGTCTCCGGCGTGTACGCGGCCAAGACCGTGGTCATCGGCGCCGGCGTGTCCGGCATGAACGCCGCCGCGATCGCCCTGGGCCTGCAGTCGGAGGTGCTGCTGCTGGACAAGAACGTCGGCCGGCTGCGCCAGGCCGACGCCATCTACCGGGGCCACCTGCAGACCGTCGCCTCCAACGCGTACGAGATCGAGCGGGCGGTGCTGGACGCGGACCTGGTGATCGGCGCGGTGCTGGTGCCCGGCGCGAAGGCGCCGAAACTGATCTCGAACGAGCTGGTCTCCCGGATGAAGCCGGGCAGCGTGCTCGTCGACATCGCCATCGACCAGGGCGGCTGCTTCGAGGACTCGCGACCCACCACCCACGCCGACCCGGTCTACCGGGTGCACGAATCGATCTTCTACTGCGTGGCGAACATGCCCGGCGCGGTGCCGAACACCAGCACCTACGCGCTGACGAACGTCACCCTCCCGTACGCCCTCGAACTGGCCAACCACGGCTGGCGCGAGGCCGCCCGCCGCGACCCGGCGCTGGCGCTGGGCCTGAACACCCACGACGGACAGGTGGTCTACGGTCCCGTCGCCGAGGCGCACGGCCTGCCCACCCTGCCGTTGACCGAGGTGCTGGCCTGACCGGCGAGCGACCGACCCCGGACGGGGCCGGTGGGGGCGAGCAGCCCGCGCCGGCCCTGCGCCGTGCCGTCCGCGGCTACCTGGACCACCTCACCGTCGAACGTGGACTGGCCGCGAACACCCTCGCCTCGTACCGCCGGGATCTGGACCGCTACCTCGGCTCGCTGACCACCGCCGGGGTGACCGACCTGTCGGCCGTCTCCGCCGGGGAGATCGAACGTCACCTGGCCCGGCTGCGAGCCGGCGCCGACGGGCACTCGCCCCTCGCGGTCTCCTCGGCGGCCCGAGCCGCCAGCGCGGTACGCGGACTGCACCGGTTCGCGCTGCGCGAGGGCCTCACCGGCGCCGACCCGAGCCGCGACGTGCGGCCCCCCGCCGCGTCCCGACGGCTGCCCCGGGCGCTGCCGCTCGACGACGTGGTCGCGCTGCTGGAGACCGCCGGACCGGTCGACGCGGCCGGCGACACCGCGCCGCTGGCGCTGCGGGACCAGGCCCTGCTGGAGTTCCTGTACGGCACGGGGGCGCGGATCTCCGAGGCGGTGGGCGCCGCGGTGGACGATGTGGACCTCGACGACGGAGTGACCGTGCTGCGCGGCAAGGGCGGCCGGACCCGGCTGGTGCCGATCGGCGGATACGCGCTGCGGGCCCTCGGTGCGTACCTGGTGCGTGCCCGACCGGGGCTGGCCGCCGCCGGCCGGGGCACCCCGGCGATCTTCCTCAACGCCCGGGGTGGGCCGCTGACCCGGCAGGGTGCCTGGGGCATCCTGCGCCGCGCCGCGCAGCGGGCGGGGCTGAGCGTCGACGGCCCCCGGGCCGTGTCGCCGCACACGTTGCGCCACTCGTACGCCACCCACCTGCTCGACGGCGGGGCCGACGTGCGGGTGGTGCAGGAACTGCTCGGGCACGCCTCGGTCACCACCACCCAGGTCTACACCCTGGTGACCGTCGAACGGCTGCGCGAGGTCTACGCCACCGCCCATCCCCGCGCGCTGCACCGACCGCCGTCCGGCCCGTGATCGCCAATGCGGTGGCAGCCGATGTCTGCCGCCGCGCACCGCGCGTCGGTGGCCTGACCTGCCGGTGGCCGCAGCCGCCGTCCGACACGCCGAGCGGGTGCCGAACGCCCTGCTGGCCGGTGGCGTACAGTCGGCATGGCGCGGCCCTCGCGGCGAGTGGACCGGGGTGCGCAGCGGCGCCGCGAAGGACGTCGGGCGGCTCCGATGCCGCACGGTCGCCGGGAGGGGGCAACGAGGACATGGCTGGCAACGGTGACCGTGCCGAGACCTGGACGACGGAGCTCCGCGAGCAGCAGAACGCCCTCGGCTCGGATCTGGGCCCGGCGGACCCGGCCGCCTACACCATGCGTAAGCCGATCCCCGAGCCGATGCCCACCGACCGGCACGGGCCGGCCCGCATCATCGCGATGGCCAACCAGAAGGGCGGGGTCGGCAAGACCACCACGACGATCAACCTCGGTGCCGCGCTGGCCGAGTACGGCCGCAAGGTGCTGCTCGTCGACTTCGACCCGCAGGGTGCCCTCTCGGTGGGGCTGGGCGTCAACCCGCACAACCTGGATCTGTCGGTCTACAACCTGCTCATGCAGGACGACGTCACCGCCGACGACGTGCTCATCAAGACCGACGTGGCCGGGCTGCACCTGCTGCCGGCCAACATCGACCTCTCCGCCGCCGAGATCCAACTGGTCAACGAGGTCGCCCGCGAGATGGCCCTGGCCCGGGTGCTCAAGAGCATCCGCAAGGAGTACGACTACATCCTGATCGACTGCCAGCCGTCGCTGGGCCTGCTGGCGATCAACGCGTTGACCGTCGCGCACGGCGTGCTCATCCCGCTGGAGTGCGAGTTCTTCAGCCTGCGCGGGGTGGCGCTGCTGCTGGACACCATCGACAAGGTCCGCGAGCGGCTCAACTTCGACCTGGAACTCGAGGGCATCCTCGCCACCATGTACGACAGCCGCACCACCCACTGCCGTCAGGTGCTCCAGCGGGTGGTGGAGGCGTTCGGCGACAAGGTCTACCAGACCGTGATCACCAAGACCGTGAAGTTCCCCGAGTCCACCGTCGCCGGCTCACCCATCACCACGCTCGACCCGGCCTCCTCGGGGGCCCGCAACTACCGTCAGCTGGCCCGCGAGGTGATCGCCGCGCAGGCCGAGCGGTAGGAGGCGCGGAACCGAGGTGTCCCGACCGTGGACTACCGTCGTCGGCGTGAGCGCCCCGCCCCTCGACCCGACCGCCCCGGCGGCACCGCAGCCCGTGGTGGCCGACCCACCCGCGCCGACGGACGCGACCGGGTTCACCGTACGGCTGGCCAACTTCACCGGCCCGTTCGACCTGCTGCTGCAACTGATCGGCAAACACAAGCTCGACGTCACCGAGGTCGCCCTGCACCAGGTGACCGACGAGTTCATCGCCTACATCCGGGCCATGGGCGACGACTGGGACCTGGACGAGGCGAGCGAGTTCCTGCTGGTCGCCGCGACCCTGCTCGACCTGAAGGCCGCGCGGTTGCTGCCCGCCGCCGAGGTCGAGGACCCGGAGGACCTGGCCCTGCTGGAGGCGCGGGACCTGCTCTTCGCCCGGTTGTTGCAGTACAAGGCGTACAAGGAGGCGGCGGCGCACATCGCCGCGCTGGAGGAGGTCGGCGGTCGCCGCTACCCCCGGGCCGTCACCCTCGAAGCCCGCTACGCCGGGGCCCTGCCCGACCTGGTGCTGGGGATCGGCCCGCAGCGGCTGCTCAAGCTGGCGGTACGGGCGATGACCCCGAAACCGGTACCCGAGGTCTCCGTCGCCCACGTGCACATGGTCCGGGTCAGTGTCCGGGAGCACGCCGACATCATCGCCGAACGGCTGCGTCGGGCCGGCACCGCCAGCTTCTCGCTGCTCTGTGCCGACTGCGAGGCCACCCTCGAGGTGGTGGCCCGGTTCCTCGCCCTGCTGGAGTTGTACCGGCAGGGTGTGGTGGCCTTCGTCCAGGAGCAGGCGCTCGAGGAGTTGACCGTCCGCTGGACGGGTCCGGCCGACGGCGGCCCGGCCCTGACCATCGACGAGTACGCGGGCACCCCACCCGAGCCCTCCACCGAACCGCCTTCCGGGCCGGAGTCGCCTGCTGGCCCGCCGCCGGATGGCGGACCGGTGGCGGCGGACGGTGCTGGTGACACTGCGAGCACCGGTGACGCCGATGCTGGCGATGCTGGGCTCGGCGAGGCTGGTGCTGGTGCTGGTGCTGGTGCTGGTGCTGGTGCTGGCGGTGTCGGTGTCGGTGGTGTCAATGCTGACGGCGGTGTTCGTGCGAGGGCTGGCGTGGGCGGTGTTGGCGCTGAAGGTGCTGATGCCGAGGGTGCTGGGCCCGGCCAGGCTGGGGCGATGGGAACGACCGAGGAGCGAGCTGGATGAGCAACGAAGAGCGGCCGGATTCCCTGGCCGACCAGGCCGCCGCCTGGATTCCACCGTGGCAGCGCCCGGCTCCCGCCCCACCAGAGAACCCCACCCCACCCACCGACCCCACCCCACCCGCCGCGGACGCCGCAGATCTTGGTCCGCAGGTGCCCCTCCAGGGTCGGTCTTCGTCCAAGATCGAACTGGTCGAGGAGCGCGCTGGGGGGCGGGTCGGCGATGATGGAGAGACGGGGGAGGAGATCTCGGCAGAGGGCGTCACGGGGGAGGGGGTCTCGGCAGAGGGCGTCACGGGGGAGGGGGTCTCGGGACGTGACCTGGGGGCAAATGTCTCGGGGGAGGGGGCCTCGGGTCCGGGGCGGAAGCGGTCAGCAGCGAGGGCCCGGCCGGTAGCGGAGCCGCCGCCGGAACTCGACGACGCGGAGTTGCGTGGCGCGCTGGAGGCGATCCTGCTGGTGGTCGACGAACCGGTGAGCGAGCTGGTCCTCGCCCAGGTGCTGGAGCAGCCGGCCGAGCGGATCGGCCCGATGCTGGACGAGATCGCCGCCGGCTTCGCCGCCGCCGGTCACGGCTTCGAGCTGCGGCGGGCGGCGGGCGGGTGGCGGCTCTACACCCGGCCGGAATACGCCACCTACGTCGAGCGGTTCGTGCTCGACGGGCAGTCGGTGCGACTGACCCAGGCCGCGCTGGAGACCCTGGCGGTGGTGGCGTACAAGCAGCCGGTGACCCGGTCGCGCATCTCCGCCATCCGCGGTGTCAACTGCGACGGGGTGATCCGTACCCTGGTCACTCGCGGCCTGGTCGAGGAATGTGGCATCGAGTCCGACAGCGGGGCCCACCTGTACCGGACGAGCACCCTGTTCCTGGAGAAGCTCGGCCTGAACAGCCTCGACGACCTGCCGCCCCTGGCCCCGTTCCTGCCCGACGACGTGGAAGAGCTTGCCGATGCCGCGCGATGACCGCACCCCCCGCCCCGACGCCCCGGTCTACACCGGCCCGGAGCGCCTGCAGAAGGTGCTCGCCGCCGCCGGTGTCGGCTCCCGGCGGGCCTGCGAGGACCTGATCTTCCGGCGGCGGGTGACGGTCGACGGGCGGGTGGCGCAGCTCGGCGACAAGGTCGACCCGACCACGGCGGTCATCCACGTCGACGGCGAGCGGCTGGCGGCCGACACCCGGCTGGTGTACCTGGCGATGAACAAGCCGCGCGGGGTGGTCTCCACCATGGCGGACGAGAAGGGACGCACCGCGCTCGCCGACTTCCTCGGCAACCGGGTCGAACAGCGTGTCTACCACGTCGGGCGGCTCGACGCCGACAGCGAGGGGCTGCTGCTGCTCACCAACGACGGCCACCTGGCGCACCGGCTGACGCATCCCTCCTACGGGGTGCCGAAAACCTACCTGTGCGAGGTCTCCGGCCCGATCCCGCGCAACCTGGGTAAGCGGCTGTCGGCCGGGATCGAGCTGGAGGACGGCCCGGTGACCGTCGACGCCTTCCGGGTGGTGGACAGTCTGGGGCGTACCGCCCAGGTCGAGCTGACCCTGCACGAAGGCCGCAAACACATCGTACGGCGGCTGCTCGCGGAGGTCGGCCACCCGGTGAGCCGGCTGGTGCGTACCTCCATCGGGCCGATCCGGCTCGGCGACCTGCGTGCCGGGCGGACCCGGAGGCTGACCAACGCGGAGGTCGCCGCCCTGTTCAAGGCCGTGGGTGACTGAGGCGGCGGTGGCGGGTACGGCTGCGGGTAGGCTGCCTGACGGCCCGGCCGGTGGCGCGCCACGACGCCGGGCATCATTGGACATGTGTGGTCAACCGCTCGCGGTCGTTTCCGACGGATCGTGAGGTACGGGCTGAGGAGGACGACGGTGGAGGAAAACGTGCCGGCCGGGCGCTGCGTGGTCGCTGTGGACGGGCCGTCCGGTTCGGGGAAGTCCACCGTCTCCCGACGGCTCGCCACGAGCCTCGGCGGGCGTTACCTCGACACGGGTGCGATGTACCGGGCGATCACCTGGGCGGTGCTGCGCTCCGGCGTCGACCTGACCGACACGCAGGCGGTGGCGAAGGTCGCCGGCGAGGTGGACCTGCGCATCGGCACCGACCCCACCGGGTACGGCGTGACTGTCGACGGAGTGAACGTCGAGGCCGACATCCGTGGCCCCGAGGTGACCGCCGCCGTCTCGGCGGTGGCCGCCGTGCCGGCGGTCCGGGCGCTGCTGGTGGCCCGTCAACGCGACATGATCATCAAGGCGGGCCGGATCGTGGTCGAGGGTCGGGACATCGGTTCCGTGGTGGCCCCCGACGCCGACCTGAAGGTGTACCTGACCGCGTCGGCGGCGGCGCGGGCCGCGCGACGCAGCGCCGAGAACGCCTCCGATGTCGCGGCCACCGCCGCCGACCTGGCCCGACGCGACCAGCTGGACTCGACCCGCAAGGCCGATCCGCTGGCCCAGGCGCCGGACGCGGTGGTCCTGGACACCACCGAGCTGGGCATCGACGAGGTCGTGGCGCGGCTGCGGGCACTACTTGTCGAACGGTCAGTGGCGTGAGCGACGACGGCTGGATCGAGCTGCGTGAGCCCGACCTGGACACCGAGGAGCAGACCGGTCCGCAGCCGGTGGTGGCCGTGGTCGGCCGTCCCAACGTCGGCAAGTCCACGCTGGTGAACCGCATCATCGGCCGCCGTCAGGCGGTGGTCGAGGACGTGCCGGGGGTGACCCGCGACCGGGTGCCCTACGACGCGCAGTGGTCCGGGCGGGCGTTCACCGTGGTGGACACCGGCGGTTGGGAACCGGACGCGAAGGATCGCGCCGCGGCGATCGCGGCCCAGGCGGAGACCGCCGTGGCCACCGCCGACGTGGTGGTCTTCGTGGTCGACGCGACGGTCGGCTCCACCGACGTCGACGAGGCGGCGGTGAAGATGTTGCGCCGCAGCGCCAAGCCGGTGATCCTGGTGGCCAACAAAGCCGACAACGCCAGCATCGAGTTGGAGGCCACCTCGCTGTGGTCCCTCGGCCTCGGCGAACCGCATCCGGTCTCGGCCCTGCACGGCCGGGGCTCCGGCGACCTGCTCGACGCCATCCTGGCGGCGCTGCCGGAGGCACCGAAGGTGGCCGAGTACCGCCCCCGGGGCCCACGTCGGGTGGCGCTGGTGGGCCGGCCGAACGTCGGCAAGTCCAGCCTGCTGAACCGTTTCTCCGGCGAGGAACGGGCGGTGGTCGACGCCGTCGCCGGCACCACCGTCGACCCGGTGGACAGCCTGGTCACCATCGGCGGCGACACCTGGCACCTGGTGGACACGGCCGGGCTGCGCAAGCGGGTCGGCCGAGCCAGCGGCACCGAGTACTACGCCAGCCTGCGTACCGCCTCGGCGATCGAGGCGGCCGAGGTGGCGGTGGTGCTGCTCGACTCCAGCGAGCCGATCAGCGAGCAGGACCAGCGGATCCTGTCCATGGTGACCGAGTCCGGCCGGGCGCTGGTGATCGCCTTCAACAAGTGGGACCTGGTCGATGCCGACCGCCGGTACTACCTGGACAAGGAGATCGAACGGGAACTGCGGCGGATTCCCTGGGCGATCCGGCTGAACCTGTCGGCGAAGACCGGCCGGGCGGTCGACAAGCTCGCCGCCGCCCTGCACCGGGCGCTGGACAGCTGGGAGACCCGGATCCCCACCGCGCAGCTCAACGCGTGGCTCACCGCCCTGGTCCAGGCCACCCCGCACCCGGTGCGCGGCGGCCGGGCACCCCGGATCCTGTTCGCCACCCAGGCCGGCGTGGCCCCGCCACGCTTCGTCCTCTTCACCACCGGTCCGCTGGACGCCGGCTACCAGCGCTTCGTCGAGCGCAAGCTGCGCGAGGAGTTCGGCTTCGAGGGCAGCCCGATCGAGATTTCGGTACGTCCCCGTAAGAAGCTCGGCCCCGGCGGTCGCGGCAAGGCCCACGGCTGACCCCAGCCACGCCGACACCCACGCCCTACCCCTTCCACCTATCCTCCTAGGACGCTGTAGGGGTGGTGGCATGGGTGGGGGCTGTGCGACGGGAGGGAGTAGCTGCGCTAAGCTGTACCGGCTGTCGCGGGCTACGGCTGGCGGTGGCATCGGGACGTGGCGCAGCTTGGTAGCGCACTTGACTGGGGGTCAAGGGGTCGTCGGTTCGAATCCGGCCGTCCCGACTTGAAAAAGGCCAGCTCAGCTGGCCTTTTTCACTTATATCTATGGATGTGTTGATCAGGTTTTGACACTTGATTCTGCCCGTACGAGCGTACGGTCTGAGGTCGATCGCCGTCCTGCCTGCGCCCGGGCGACGAGCGCGCGTGGCTCGGCGGCATCCGATGTTGTGCGGAGTTCGGTAGAGATCGCGATGACGGTGCAGGCCGCTTGAGCAGGCGTAACGGCCTTGTTCTCTGCCATGCGGCCCGGAGGCTTCCTGCGTCTTGGCACCGCGGCCCGGCAGGGCTTACCTCAGGTCTCGACGTCGTCCTTTGTAGATGGTCCTGACACACCTTCGACACGGATGTCCGTACGGTGACGTCGGTCCTTCCCGCCGCCGCTCATGACCGACCCGCATCGAATGGGCGGCCGCTTGTGTTCTGCGGCGGGCAGTTGGTCCGTCGTGTCTGCGGGTGGCGGGGTTCCGATGGCTGGGGTGGGCCTCCAGTGCTGGAGGTGATTGCCGGGCGGTGAGGAGGTTCGTCGTGGTCGATGGTGGTGTGATCGTTCGGGATCCGGTCACCGGGTTGTACGGGTTCCGGTTGGAGATGGGACGTGACCGTAACGGGGCGCGGATGCAGGCCCGTCGGACGGGGTTCGTGACGGAGAAGACGGCGTTGGCCGAGTACCGTCGGCTCAGCCGCCAACGTGACGCGCGGACCGTTCGGCTGAGGCTCACCGACACCGTCGAAACCCTCTGCCGGGACTGGCTTCGTGCCCGTGAGCAGGAGCTACAGGCGAACACTGTCTACAACTACACGTGGCTGCTCAGCCTGATCTACCCCTACCTGGGCACGGTGCGAGGCTCGCGGCTCAGCGCCCGGATGACCGAGCGCGCCTACCGCCACCTGGAAGCGGCCGGCTACTCCCGCACCACCCTGCGCACCCTCGACCTCGTGCTGACCAAGGCATACGGCGAACAGACCGGCTTGACCCTCGGCGCGCACCGGCCACGCGAAAGCGACACCCTGCGGCCTGTCTGGACCCTCACCGAAGCGCGCCGCTTCCTCGACCACGTCCACCATGACCGGCTCTACCCGCTGTGGCGGCTGCTGCTGGTCACCGGCCTACGACGCGGTGAACTGTGCGGCCTGCAGTGGCGCGACCTGGAACCGGACCTGGCCACCCTCACCGTCCGCCGGCAACGCGTCGTCGAAGACCCGGCCAGCCGAGTCCGCGACAAGCCACCCAAGTCCCACAACAGCACCCGAACCCTCATCCTCGACCCAGTCATCCTCACGACCCTCACCACCACGATGCCGGCGTCCGGTTCGGGGTACATGTTCACCGGCCGCACCGGCCAACCCCTGCGGCCCGACAACGTCACCAGCCGCTTCAACCACCTCGCCACCCGCGCCGGAGTCCGCCCCATCGGACCCCACCAGATCCGGCACCTGCTCGCCTGCACCTACCTCGACGCCGGATACGGCATCCACGAAGTCGCCGAACGACTCGGCCACGACCCAGGCACCCTCATGCGCTACTACACCCGCATCAACGCCACCCGCCGCCGACAAGCCACCGAACACATCGCCCAACTGCTCACCGAACCACCGCAGAAGAACGATCAGCCAAGGGCTGCGACCATGATCAGCCAGGGTCGATACGAACCAACCCAAGGTTCAAGATCAAGCTAAACCGGGTCGAACTGCCAGGCAAACCCGACCACGGAGCGGTCGACGACGTCAACAGTGGTAAACCGCGTTCTCCACGTCGGGTTCTACTGAGGTCGGGCCCGGTGCGGATCCAGATCCCGCGGAATTGTGCGGGTTCGTTCACACCGCGGATCGTCCCGATGCAGACCCGCCGGCTGGACGGGTTAACGAGACGATCCTGTCGCTCACCAGCCGCTCGCCCAGATGGCCGTGGCCGCGACCGAGCTGGCGCTCGCGCTCGGACGTGGGAAGAACACAGCAGACGGGGCTTGAACTCGCCACCACTCTCACCGTCGCGGAACAGCAGCGCGCTGGCCCCGTTGACCGGTAGCCCTCGACGCTGCGGGTGGTGATCGTGCCCGCTGGCGGTCTGTCGAATGTCGGGGAAAGTCTGCGGAACGAGACCGCTCGGCCCGTGACCACCGCTCGCCTTCACGGTGGCCACGGGCTCTTACCCTGCCTGTCACGACCCGCCGAGCAGTGCTCGTCCGCGGGGGTGCCGGCTGACTACGGCGCTGAGGTGAACTCGAAAGTTCCGGCACTCACGTTGTAGACGTCGTAAGCGCCGTCGCGGCGGACGAACGTGGCGCCGGGGGGTGGCGTCGTGGTGGCGGACGCCGACAGTAGCGGTACCCAGACCTGACCGCTCGTGCCGGCCGGCGCTGTCACCTGGATACGGAACTGGTTGGCGGTGTCACGGGCCCACCTGACCGTGAGTGCTCCCCGCGCTGTGGGCACCTGGCCCTGTGCCCAGTTCAGGGTGGCCGGCCTCGGCTTCACCTGCCAGGTCGAGTACCCCGGATTTACCGCAGTCGGCCCGAGGATCGACTCGGTGATCAGCTGGGTCGGGCCGGCTCCCCAGGCGTGGGCCAGGCTGTCGAAGCCACGTGACGGGAGACCATTGCTGTTGACGAACTCCCAGAAGGTCCCGGTGTAGTAACCGCTGTTCGGATCGACCTGGATGCCCCAGTGCCGACGCAGGAGTTCGACGGCGCCGGCCGTGTCTCCACTGTCGAAGCGGGCCATGACCTCCCAGGTGTTGTTGAGCGGTTCGATTGTGTGGCCGTATGGATCGGCCATGCTCGGTGCCGGCTGACTGATCTGACTACCGTGCGTCTGCCACCGGCTCCTGAAGTACGTGAGGATGCCCTGCACCCGTTCCGGCGGCGCGACGCCCAGCCGGATCGCGTTCATGTTCGCGTCCAGCGGGAAGACGTTCGGCCGGTCGTAGGTGTGCTTGTAGAGGCCGGCCGATGCGTTCCACAGCCGCGCGTTGATGGCGTTGCGCAACGCGGTGGCCTTGTTGGTGTACTCGGTGACCCTGGCGGCGGTGCCGACCCTGCTCTCCATCCAGATCATGTTCTGGAGCAACTCGTAGTAGGCGAGGCTGTATTCAGTCACCTCGCCGTTCTGGGTGGTCTGCCAGTAGTCCGGGTCGTTGGTCACGACGAGACCGTTGGCGTTGAGCCGCGTCGCATGATAGGCGGCCGCCGCTTGAAGCTTGGGCCGCAGGGCCGTGATGTACGGCGTGTCGCCGGTGTAGCGGTAGTACTGGATGGCGATGATGGCCGAGTACGCCGAGTAGGTCACCGCGTAGTCGAACTTGCCGCACCCACGGAAGCCGACCGCGCTGGTCAGCCGGCCGTTCGATGCCTGAAGGTTCATGATGCTGTCGATGGAGCCCTTGACGTACGGGACGCTGTTGGTGCCGAGGGAGAGCTGCATCACCGGGTTCGTGATGAGCAGGTCGCCGGACCAGATCGCCCGGTCGCGCTTGGCGCCGTCGAACACGACGGGCATATTGAAACAGGAGGCCACGCCGACCGGCACCATGTCCATCTGGGCGGTGTAGGCGCCGGCGTACCACATGCGGTTGAGCTGGTCGTCGCTGGACATGAACCAGCCCTGGTACCTGTCCGGTGTGGCGCGGTAGGCCCGGAAGGTGAGGCCGGCAGCGGTCAGCGTCAACGTACCGGGGGTGGTCAGCTGGACCGCCATGAAGCGCAGGCCGCCCCGCAGACCGCCCGTGTAGGTCCGGGCGCCGGTCACGCTCAGGGTGATGGGGGAGCCGTTGTCGTTGTTGTAGATTCCGCTGCTGTTCGCGGTGAGGAAGGGCAGGGCCTCGCTGGTGGTGACCCGCAGGGTGTTCGAGGATCCGCCGGAGGGCGTCGACGAGGAGACGCTGGCGTAGGGATTGCCGCCGACCTCCTTGCCGAAGTCGAGCACCACGGTGGCCGGTGAACTGCTCGACGTGGTGCGCAGCGTGGTCGATCCGCTGCCCTGACCGATCAGCGCCCCGGCGTTGGTCACCGAACCGCTGGTGCGAACGATCTGGACGGGACGCACGTTGTCACTGGTGGGAGCGGGCACAAGGCTCTGCCAGTTCGGGTTGGCTGGCCACGTGGGCGGTGCGGCCTTGGCGCCCTGCACGGACAGCAGGGTCGCGGCGACGCAGGTCGCGATGGCGACGACAGCGGTGAGGGCGACACGTGTGCCGCTGAGCGGTCTGCGTTGAGGAAGAAGGACAGCCTTGAGCACCTGGACCTCCAGGGGGACGGGATGAAACTGCCGATGCGGGCATGCTGTGGTGCGCAGTGGGGTGGTGGAAGGAAGCCGTAGAACGTTTCATCGAGGGCGAATCAATGAAACGTTTCACATCGCAGCTTGTCGATAGCGTACGAACGGGTCGTTGGCCGCGTCAAGGGGTGCGCCGGCGAGGTGGCCCGCATTGACCGCGACCGGCCATCGGGAACCCCGCCCGGGTGCAGGAGATTGCGTCGGATTGGCCTGCCGTCAGAGCGGGCGCCGCGCGTGCAACGGTGATCGCGTCTCGGCGGGCGGCCGGGTGTCTAGGTAATTATTGACGAACTCCTATGTGCTGGTTTAACGTCAAAGCGCCATAGGCGATGAAACGATTCAATATCGTGATCGCTTCGGCCTCACTCGATCCCGTCCCGCACCCATCCCGTCGCTTAAGGGCGGGTTTCCCGCCTGTGAAACAAGAAGGAGGAATGCTGCATGTCGAACGAGGAAACTGAGCTGGCGCCACGGCAGCCGCGCCCATCGCCGATCCGTAGGGCACTGGGTGGTGTCGCGATCGTCCTGGGCCTGCTCGCCGCGACGACGGTGGCGAGCCCGGCCACCGCCGCCAGCCCGTATCAGCGTGGTCCGAATCCGACCGCCGCCAGCATCGCGGCCACCACCGGACCCTTCGCCATCGCCTCGATAACGGTGCCCCGGGGCAACGGATTCGGCGGTGGGGTGATCTACTACCCGACCAGCACCAGCCAGGGCACCTTCGGCGGGATCGCGATCTCGCCGGGGCTCAACGGCACCTGGTCCGGCATCTCGTGGCTGGGACCGCGGCTGGCATCGCAGGGCTTCGTCGTGTTCGGGATCGAGACCAACAATCTCAACGACAGCCCTACCAGCCGTGGCACCCAACTGCTCGCGGCACTGGACTACCTGACCCAACGCAGCTCAGTGCGTAGCCGCCTCGACGCCAACCGCCTCGCGGTGATGGGGCATTCCATGGGCGGCGGTGGCGCCCTCGACGCGGCCCTGCGGCGGCCGACGCTGAAGGCGACGATCGGGAACGCACCCCACCTGCCGTCGGGCAGCCTGGCCAACGATCGGGTGCCGACGTTGATTTACGCCATGCAGAACGACACGCTCGTGACGCCGGCACGCCTGACCAGCTTGTACAACACCATCCCTGCCGCCACCGAGCGTGCCTACATCGAGGTGACGGGCGCGGGTCACAACTACATCGGACAGCCGAGCACCACACTCGCCCGCACGATGATCCCGTGGCTGAAGATATTCATCGACAGCGACACCCGCTACGCCCCCTTCCTCTGCCCCCTCAACGACCGATCCGGCATCAGGCAGTACCGCAACAGCTGCCCGCTGATCTGACGCCTGATCCACCTGCACGTCAGGTCGTATGGCAGCAGGTGCTGACCACCGGAGATCGGTCCGGACACCGGGTGTGGTGTTCGGACCGATCTTCCGGTGAAGGACGTGCGAGATGGACGACGACCTGTCGGATCGGGAGCACCCCGCCCCTGCGCCGGCTGCTGCGAGCGGTTCAACCCGTCGTGTCAAGCCGGTCGAGCAGAACGGCCAGCACCGTACGGTCGATGCCGAGGCCGGGGAACGCGGTGAGGGTACGCAGCGGGAAGTCACCCAGGACGGTCATCGCCTCGTGGTCGCCCAGGATACCGCGCGGGCGGCCCGTGGCGTCGACGCCGACAACCCGGCGCAGCGCATCGGCGCCGGCCGGGTCCGCCAGCCACTCCCGTAGTGTCGCCTCGGCGTCGAGGCGTACGGGAACCGGTGGGGCGTCGATCTCGACGGTGGCGCTCAGGCGTAGGTCGCGGGAGGAACGTCCGATCCCGATGTCGAACGTGCCCGCCTGGAGGACCCAGCGGCGTTGCCCGGTCGACCAGTAGGACAGGTCGCGGGCGCTGAGAGTGAGACTGACCCGCTCGGCGGCGCCGGGTGCGAGGTCGACCTTGACGAAGTCCTTCAGCTCGCGGATCGGGCGAGCCACCTGGGACTGCGGAGCGCCGACGTAGAGCTGGACCACCTCTTTGCCGGGCCTTCGTCCGGTTTTGGCGACGGTGCAGGACACGGCGACGGTCAGGTCGCCGTCCTCGACGCGTCCGGTGACCGTCACCGTCAGGTCGCGGTAGTCGAAGGTGGTGTAGGACAGGCCGTGACCGAAGGGATAGGCGACGTCGCGGCCGACGGCGTCGTATCCCCGGTAGCCGACGAATACGCCTTCGCCGTACCGGACGTGGCCGTCCTCGCCGGGGAAGTTGAGGTACGCCGGGGTGTCCTCGAGCCGCAGCGGCAGGGTTTCCGCGAGGCGGCCGGCGGGCTCGACGGTGCCGAGGAGCAGGTCCGCGGTCGCGCCCCCGGCCGCCTGGCCGGACAGCCAGGTTTCCAGGATCGCCCGGGCGTGGCCGTCCCAGTCGGCCAGCCGCACGGCGGAGCCGTTGGCCAGGACAACCACGAGGTTCGGGTTGGCGGCGGCGAGGCGGGGCAACAGTGCGGTCTGATTGTCCGGCAGCGCGATGTGGGGCCGGTCTGCACCTTCGGACTCGGCAGCACCGGGCAGACCGAGGAAGACGACCACCGTGCCGGCGCGGGCCGCAAGCGCGACGGCCTCGGCTGCCAACTGGTGGTCCTGGTCTGTGGTCTGGATGCCGAATCCGGCGGCGAAGGGCACGTGGACGCCGGTCGGCACCGCGGCACGCAGTTCCTCCAGCGCCACGTCGAGGCGGGTCGGGTTGACCTGCGAGCTGCCGGCGCCCTGAAAGCGTGGCGTACGGGCGAACTCGCCGATCACCGCGATCACGTCGCCGGCCGACGGACGTAGTGGCAGCAGATCTGCCTCGTTCTTGAGCAGCACCGCGCAATCGGCGGCCGCCGTACGGGCCAGCGCGTGGTGGGCGTCGACGTCGAAGCCGGCCACCGCGTCGTCGGCAGCGGGCGGCGGGCCGGCGGCCAGTGCCTGGTCGACAAGGCGCAGGATGCGGAGCGCCGCCCGGTCGAGGAGGTGCTCGTCGAGCGTGCCGCCGCGTACCGCCGCGACGAGCGCCGCGTCGCTCACCCCGAGGTTCGGTGGCATCTCCAGGTCGAGCCCGGCGGCCAGCGCGGCCACCCGGTCGTGCACGGCGCCCCAGTCGGAGACCACGACGCCGTCGAAACCCCATTCGGTACGCAGGACGTCGGTGAGCAGCCAGCCGTGCTCGGAGGCGTAAGTGCCGTTGATCCGGTTGTAGGCGCACATCACCAGCCACGGCTGGGCCCGGGTGACGACGCGTTCGAAGTGCGGTAGGTAGATCTCCCGCAGGGTCCGTTCGTCTACCTCAGCGCTGACCCGCAGCCGGTCGGTCTCCTGGTTGTTGGCGGCGAAGTGCTTGACGCAGGCGCCGACGCCCTGGCTCTGCACGCCGGTGACGTGCGCCTCGCCGAGTGCTCCAGTCAGGAGAGGGTCTTCGGAGAAGTACTCGAAGTTGCGCCCGCACAACGGTGACCGCTTGATGTTGACGCCGGGGCCGAGGACCACGCCCACTCCCTGTGCCCGGGCCTCCACGCCGATCGCCGCGCCGATCCGGCGCACGAGCTCCGGATCCCAGGACGAGCCGAGCGCGGAAGCGGTCGGAAAGCAGGTGGCCGGCAGACTGCCGGAGATGCCGGCCTGGTTGCCGTCCGGCTGACGGCGCAACCCGTGCGGACCGTCGGCCAGCATGACCGCCGGGATGCCCAGCCGGTGCACCGGCGAGGTGTGCCAGAAGGTCGAACCCAGGCAGAGCGCCGCCTTCTCCTCGAGCGTCAGCTCGGGTAGCAGATCGGCCATTGTCATCGACGTGTTCTCCGTTCCTGGGACGTGTCCGCACCGGCAGCGTCGGGTCAGCGAGTCGGGTCGGACAGCGCTACGCCGGTGGTGGCGCGGTCGTCCGGCGGACGACGAGGGTGGGGGAGAGCTTGACCTGCGTGGTGGGTCGGCTGCGGTTGCCGATGCGGTCCAGCAGGAGCCGGGCGGCGTTGACGCCGATCTCGCGGCCGGCCTGGTCGACACTGGTCAGTGAGATTGGCCGGAATGCGGCGAAGGTGGTGTTGTCGTAGCCGGCGACCGAGATGTCCTCCGGGACGCGGAGACCGGCCTCGGCGATGGCGTCGAGCGCCCCCATGGCGACGATGTCGGCACCGGCGAAGATCGCGGTGGGGCGGGTGGGGCGGTTGAGCAGCTGTTGAGCGCCGAGGTAGCCGCCCTCCTGGTTGTAGCGGGTCGACGCGATGTCGATCTCGTCGGCGAGGCCATGGGCGCGCATGGCCTGTTGGTAGCCCTCGGCGCGGATGGCGTTGGGCATCTCGGCGAGGCAGTCGGCGGTGGTCTCGTGATGTTCGATGTGGGCGATGCGGCGGTGCCCCAGGTCGGTGAGGTGGTTGACCACCAGGGTGGCGCCGGTGCGGTCGTCGTCGACGACGGTGTCGTAGCTGCGGGAGTGTCCGTGGCGGCCGACCACGACGGTGGGCACCGTGCCGGCGATCCTGTCGAGGTCGGAGCAGTTCGAGATCGGCGCTATCAGGACCATGCCGTCCATGCCGCGGTCGATCATCGCGTTGACGATCCGCGCCTCGGCCTCCTGGCCGTTGCAGCCCGGCCCGAGCAGGACCTGGTATTCGCTTCCGGCGATGTGGGCGTCGAGGCCGTCCAGGATCTCGGCGAAGAAGGGGTTGCGGATGTCGGGCACCAGAACGCCGATGGTGTACGTCCGGCCCCGCATGCCTCGGGCGGCGGCGTTCGGTCGGTAGCCGAGTTCGGTGATCGCCTGGCGTACCTTCGCCTGCATCTGGGGGCTGACGCCGTAGGCGTTGCGGAGCACCTTGGACACCGCGGTGGTGCTGACCTGTGCGTGTCGCGCGACGTCGATGATGGTGATCCGGCGGGCCGGCGCTGACAGCTTCTCCACCTGACGTCCTCCGGGCTGTGTAAAACGTTGCGCAGAGACTAGACCGCCGCGTCGCCGATGTCAGCAGGCAACCCCTTGACGTCCGCTGGATGACCTCCTATGGTCAGCCGCAACATTTTGGAAAACGTTGCCCACGCCACACCGTTCACGGCCGAGGGATCGCGTCGCTGCTGGGCCCTCATTGGACCTATCGTATGAAACGTTTCAAAGAGTGGATTGCGGATGACTACTACCCCGGACAGTGACAAAAGGGTCGCTGTCGATGGTCGACGAGCGGCAGCGCCGCCGTGGTGGTTCGCGGCACCGGCGCTGCTGCTGTTCGCCTTCGTGGTCCTGGTGCCCAGCGCGCGTGGCGTCTACTACGCCTTCACCGACTGGGACGGACTGAGCCCCGACCTCGCCTTCGTCGGCCTCGGCAACTTCGTCGACATCACCCGCGACCCCACCGCCCGGCAGGCGATCTGGCACACGCTGGTCATCGCCGTCTCGATCACGATCATCCAGAACGGCATCGGACTGCTGCTCGCACTCGGCGTCAACACAGTGATCAAGTCGCGCAACGTGCTGCGGGTGTTCCTGTTCGCGCCGGCCGTGGTCACCCCGATCGTGACCGCCTACCTGTGGCGCAACCTGCTGGGTCCGGACGGCGCCGTCAACAGCCTGCTCGCCGCGGTCGGACTCGGCTCGTGGCAGCAGGACTGGCTGGGCGATCCCGAGATGGCCCTCTGGTCGGTGGTGGCCGTGATCGTGTGGCAGTTCGCCGGCTACTCGATGGTCATCTTCCTGGCCGGGTTGCAGTCCGTGCCGAAGGAACTCTACGAGGCCGCCGCCATCGACGGCACCGGGCCGGTACGGCGGTTCTGGTCGGTGGTCCGGCCGCAACTGGCCCCCGCGATCACGATCAACCTGATGTTGTCGATCATCGGCGGCATCAAGCTGTTCGACCAGGTGTACGCCCTGACCGGAGGCGGCCCCGGACACGCCACGGACACCATCTCCACGCTGATCTACAAGGAGGCCTTCACGCTCGGCGAGTTCGGCTACAGCATCGCCCTCGCAGTGGTCCTGACGATCATCGTGGCGGTCGTGTCGACCGGGCAGTACCTGATGTTGGCACGCAACGAGAGGGCGGCGTCGTGAACCGTTACCGCTGGCGAACCTTCGGCCTGGAAATGGTCATGATCGCCGCCGCACTGGTGATCGCCTTTCCGGTCTACATCCTGGTGAACCTCGCCGTACGGGCCCCGTCTGACACCTCGTCGCCGCTGCGTCCGACGACCTCGCCCACCTTGTCCAACTTCACCGAGGCGTGGCGCGAGGGCGGGCTCGGCGGTGCGCTGATGAACAGCGTCCTGGTGACCACCATCAGTGTGCTGGTCGTGCTGGCGGTTTCCGCGCTGGCGGCCTATCCGCTGGCTCGGGCCACCGCCCACTGGTCGCGCGGCATGTTCCTGCTGATCATGCTCGGGCTGGTGTTGCCGTTCCAACTGGCCGCACTGCCGCTCTACCAGACCATGCGGGACCTCGGACTGCTCGGCACGGTCTGGTCCCTGGTGCTGTTCTACTCCGGGCTCCAGGTGCCCTTCACGACATTTCTCTACACCGGCTTCATCCGGGCCCTGCCCCATGATTTCGAGGACGCCGCGCTCATCGACGGCTGCCGTCCCTGGGAGGCGTTCCGGTACGTCGTCTTCCCGATGCTGAAGCCCATCACGGTCACCGCCCTCGTGCTCAACGCGATCACCGTGTGGAACGACTTCTTCACCCCGCTGCTGTACCTGAGTGGAAGCACCCAGCAGACCGTGCCCGTCGCACTGGCCGGGTTCGTCGGTCAGTACGTCGCCGACTGGAACCTCATCTTCGCCGCGCTGGTGATCAGCATCGTGCCGGTCCTGCTCCTGTACTTCGCGTTGCAGCGCAGCATCATCAACGGATTTGCCGGAGGGCTGAAGGGATGACCCCCTACGGGCTGCAGACGGAACAGCGGTGTGAGCCGCTGGGCGTGGGGGAGCGGCAACCCCGACTGTCCTGGAAGCTGGAATCCGACCGGCGCGGGGCGGCGCAGAGCGCGTACCGCATCACCGCCGCCGAGCGGGCCGCGGACCTCGACGATCCCGACCGCCTGATCTGGGACAGCGGCCGCCGGGAGTCCCCGGACGGTCTGCTGGTGCCCTGGGACGGGCCGGCTTTGCGGTCGGCCACCCGGTACCACTGGCGGGTCCAGGTGTGGGACGAGACCGGCTCTCCCGCCGGGTCGGCGCAGAGCTGGTTCGAGACCGGGCTGCTGCACCACGAGGACTGGACCGCGGCCTGGATCGGCCGGGATCCCGCCGCGCAGCCGCACGTCGACCCGCCGGGGGAGGAGGACCTTCCCCCGATGGACTCGCCACCGCTGTACCTGCGCCGGGAGTTCCAGCTGGAACACACCCCGGTGCGTGCCCGGTTGTACGCGACCGCGCGGGGTGTGTACGAGCCCCGGCTCAACGGCGAACGGGTGGGCGACGTCGAGTTGGCGCCGGGGTGGACCGAGTACCACCACCGGCTGCAGTACCAGACCTACGACGTCACGACGATGCTGCGAACCGGTGCGAACGCGATCGCCGCGATCGTCGCGGACGGCTGGTGGTGCGGGTACGTCGGCTTCGACCGGCGTCGTCCCGCCCGTCACTACGGTGACCAGCCGGCCTTGCTGGCGCAACTGGTCATGGAGTTCGCCGACGGTTCCCGTCAGGTGGTGACCACCGACGCGAGCTGGAGCGAGCATCCCGGCGCGATCCGCGCCGCGGACCTGCTGATGGGCGAATACGTCGACCGGCGCTGGCACGTGCCGGGCTGGGATCGAGCCGGGTGCCCGGACGCTCGGTTCGTCGCGGTGGCCGTGCTCGACGCCACCCCGGGGCCACTGGTGGCCGAGCCAGATCACCCGGTCCGGGTGGTGACCGAGATGCCGGCGGTCGAGGTGACCCGACGCGCGTCCGGCCGCTACGTCGTCGACTTCGGGCAGAACGTCGTGGGGCACATTCGCCTGACCCTGCGCGGTGCCCCGGAGGGGCAGCGGATCGTGCTGCGGCACGCCGAGATGCTCGCCGACGGCGAGCTGTACGTGGCGAACCTACGCACCGCACGAGCGACCGACGTGTACGTCTGCGGCGGGGACGAGGTGGAGGTGTTCGAGCCGCGCTTCACCTTCCATGGATTCCGCTACGTCGAGATCGACAACCACCCCGGCGAGCTGGTCACCGCCGACATCGTCGCCCGGGTGGCGCACAACGACCTGCCCTGGACCGGCCGATTCCGGTGCTCGGACCCGATGGTCAACCAGTTGCAGTCCAACATCACCTGGGGCCAGCGCGGCAACTTCGTCGCGGTGCCGACCGACTGCCCGCAACGTGACGAGCGGCTCGGCTGGCTCGCCGACGCGCAGATCTTCGCGCCGACCGCCGGACGCAACGCCGACGTCTCCGCGTTCCTGGCCCGCTGGATGCGCGACGTAGTGGACGGGCAGGACGCCGACGGTGCCTTCCGGGACGTCGCGCCCGTGGTGTCCCTGCATCGGGAAGCCGCCCCCGCCTGGGGCGACGCGGGCGTCATCATCCCCTGGTATCTATGGCGAACCTACGGCGACCGGCGGGTGCTGGCCGACAGCTTCGACGCGATGCGCGCCTGGGTCCGGCACATCCACCGGCACAATCCCGACCTGCGCTGGCGCAACCGCACCGGCAACTCCTACGGCGACTGGTTGCAGGTCGACGTCACCACCGAGCGGGAGGTGCTGGCGACCGCCTACTTCGCCCACAGCACACACCTCGTCGCCCAAGCCGCCGAGGTGCTGGGTCGCTCCGACGACGCCACCGAACTACGGCAGCTGCACGCCCGGATCCGTGACGCCTTCATCGACTCCTACGTGCATCCCGACGGCACGGTCGAGGGCGGCACGCAGACGGCGTACCTGTTGGCGCTCGCGTTCGGGCTGGTGCCGCAGCGGCTGGTCGCGGCGGCCGTGGGGCACCTGGCCGCCGACATCGAGAAACGCGATCACCGGCTCACCACCGGATTCGTCGGCGTGGCCCTGCTCTGCCCGGTGCTGACCGAGCACGGTCGGACCGACCTGGCCTACGCCCTGCTGCACCAGACGGAGTACCCCTCCTGGGGCTACTCGATCCGGCACGGCGCGACCACCATCTGGGAGCGCTGGGACGGGTGGACCGACCACGCCGGGTTCCAGTCACCGGCGATGAACTCGTTCAACCACTACAGCCTCGGCAGCGTCGGCGACTGGCTCTACGGCCGGGTCGCCGGCATCGACCAGACACCGTCCTCGGTGGCGTACCGCGAACTGCTGCTGCGCCCCCAGCCCGGCGGCCGGCTCACCTGGGCACACGCCGAGCAGGAGACCGCGCGGGGGACGGTCGCCTGCGGTTGGTCGATCGCCGACAACCGGATCACCGTGACCGCCACGGTGCCACCCGGAAGCACCGCCGTACTGCAGATCCCCACGGCCGACCCGGCCAGCGTGCGCGAAGGCGATGCGCCGGTCGCCGGTCAGCCCGGGGTTCTCGGGGTCGAGCCGTCCGCCGCAGGGGCCACCCTGCGGCTGGCGTCCGGCCGCTACACCATCACCGCCGCGGCACCCGACGCGGTTTCCTGACCGGCAGATCAGCCCGGGAGACACAGTGAGAATCAAGAGGTTCGCAGCCGTGGTGGCCGCGACGACGATGACGATCGCCTTCACCGCGTGCAGCGGTGGCACCAACGCCAGCACCGACGCCAACACGTTGACCCTCGCCTCGGTCGACCAGGGCTCGGTCGAGGACGTGGTGAAGGCCTTCGAGGACGCCAACCCCGGGGTGAAGGTCAACTTCACCACCAGCGGAGCCGACCAGTACCAACAGCAGATCCGTACCCAGCTGGCCTCCGGCACGGCCCCAGACGTCATGACGGTCTGGCCGGGCAACGGCAACCCCGGCGCCACCTTCGTGCTGGCCGAGCCGGGCTATCTGATGGATCTGTCCGACCAGCCGTGGGCAGCCCAACTGCCCGAGTCGGTCAAGAGCGTCGCCCAGTACGACGGCAAGACCTACAACGCGATCTTCGGGCTCAACGGCATCGGCGCGATCTACAACCAGGAGGCCATGGAGAAGGCTCAGCTGACCCCGCCGGGCACCTGGACCGAGCTGCTCACGTTCTGCCGCAACGCCGCCGCCAAGGGCACCCCGGCCTTCGCGCTCGGCATCCAGGACAACTGGGTCACCCAGATCGCGCTGTTCGCGCTGGTCGCCACCACCGTCTACGGCAACGACCGGGACTTCGACACCAAGATGCAGGACGGCCAGGCCACCTTCGCGGACTCGGAGTGGACCACGGCGATGGCCAAGTACCAGGAGATGAACGAGACCGGCTGCTTCCAGAAGAGCCCGCTCAGCACCAGTTACGAGGCCAGCCAGGAGTTGGCCGCCACCGGCAAGACGCTCGGCATCATCCAGGGCAACTGGGTGGTGGCGCTGCTCAAGGGCAAGAACCCGTCGGGCACGTTCGTGCTCAAGCCGCTGCCGGCCACCGACGACCCGGCCACCTTCGTCATGCCCGCCGCCGCAGGCGCCGGCTACGGCGTCAACGCCAAGGCCAAGAACACCGATCTGGCGCTCAAGTTCGTCAACTTCGTGATGTCTCCCGAGGGCATGCGGGTGTTCAACGCCAAGCAGGGCAGCCTGCCGTCGCTGCCGAACAGCGGCTCGGAGGTCGACCCCGCCTTCACCGACCTGACCACCTTCATCAACGACAACCGGACCGTGCCCTTTATGGACCAGCTGTGGCCGAACGCGAAGGTGCAGCAGACCATGCTCTCCGGCCTACAGGAGATCTTCAGTGACCAGGCCACCGCTCAGCAGGTGCTGACCAGGATGGACGCCGAATACCAGGCCGGTTCCTGACCTGCGACCGGAAGCCGTCGAGGGTACTCACGCGACCATTCGATCGGCCGCTTGCCGGCGCGTCTCCGACTGGAGGCGCGCCGGCGGTGCCCGGACATCCGTGGCCACTTGGGCGAGGAGGAACATCCGTGGGCGCAGACTTTCCGGCCGACTTCCTGTGGGGCAGCGCCACCTCGGCCCACCAGGTCGAGGGAAGCAACGTCAACAACGACTGGTGGGACTTCGAGCACCGCCCCGGCAGCGCGGCACGCTGGTCCTCCGGCGACGGCATCGACCATTACCACCGCTACGCGCAGGACTTCGCCCTGCTGCGGTCACTGGGCCACAACGCGCACCGGCTGTCGCTGGAGTGGTCCCGGATCGAGCCGGCCCCCGGCGAGTTCAGCCGCGCCGCGACAGCGCACTACCGGCGGGTGCTCACCGCCCTGGCCGACACGGGCATGACCGCCTTCGTCACCCTGCACCATTTCACCTTGCCGCGCTGGTTCGCGGCCGCCGGCGGCTGGCTCGCGGCGGACGCCGAGACAACGTTCGCCCGCTACTGCCGGTATGTCAGCGCAGAACTGGGTGACCTGATGCCCTTCGTGTGCACGATCAACGAGCCGCAGATGGTCGCCCTGCACGGCTACCTGGAGGCGTACCATCCGCCGGGCATCGCCGACGAGACGCTGTGGAAGCGGGTCGGTGGGCGGCTGCTCGACGCCCACTTCGCGGCGGTGCGGGCGGTGCGTACCGAATCGGACCGGTCACGGGTCGGCTTGGCGGTCCAACTGCCGCTGCTGGCGCCGGCCCGCGACGACGAGGCGTGCCGGAGGCTGTGCCGCCTCATGCGGCATGAAATCGTCGATCGGTATCTCGACGGGCTCACCGGCGCGGATCGCGGCGACTTCCTCGGCGTGCAGTACTACCGCAAGCAGTGGGTCGATCCGAACTCGCCCACCCTGTTCGGTGAGCCGCCGGCCGGCTTTCGCCGGACCCAGATGGGCTGGGCCGTGCATCCCGACGGTCTGCGGCAGATCCTGCACCGGGCCGCCCGGACCGGTCTGCCGCTCTACGTGACGGAGAACGGGGTCGCCACCGAGGACGACACCGAGCGGGTCGACTACCTGCACTCGCACCTCGCTGCCGTAGCCCAGGCCATGGCCGAGGGTGTCGACGTACGCGGGTATCTGCACTGGTCGGCCTTTGACAACTTCGAGTGGAGTGAGGGCTACCGGCCGAAGTTCGGCCTGATCGCCGTCGACCACGACGACGACTTCGCCCGGATCGCCAAGCCGAGCGCGTACGCCTTCGCCAAGGTGGCCGAGACGGGCCGGCTGGACCCAACAGGGTGAGTGGACGTCAGTCGCGGCGGTGGTCGCTGGAGCGCCGCACGACCAGTTCGGGCTGGAAGACGACGTGCCGGTGGCGGTGGGCGAGGCCCCCCTCGGCCTCCTCCAGCAGCAGCAGCGCGGCTGTGCGGCCCAACTGTTCGCGGGGTTGGCGCACCGACGACAGGGGCACCGCCGCCGCACCGGCGAATTCGATGTCGTCGTACCCGACGATCGCGACGTCGTCGGGCACCCGCAGCCCGCGTTCGGTCAGCTGCTGGAGGACACCGAGGGCGATCAGGTCGTTGGCGCAGATCACGGCGGTGGGTCGGCGTCCGGCGGGCAGAGCCAGCAGTTCCTCGGCGGCGCGTCGGCCGCCGCCCACGGTCAGGCTGCTCGTCGTGGCAACCCGCAGCTCGGCGTCGCCGGCCCGCTCGGACAGTGCTGCGGCGGCGCCGGCGTGCCGGTCGGCCACCTGAGGGATGGAGAAGGGTCCGCCGGCGTACGCGATGCGACGGTGCCCCTGATCCAGCAGGTGCTCCATGGCCAGCCGACCGCCGAGGAGGTCGTCCACGGCCACTGAGCAGCGACTGGCCTGCCCCGATCCGCGGTCGACCAGCACCACCGGGATGCCGCGGCTGTGCAGGCGTTCCAGGTTGGGTTGCAGGCCGTGCGCGACGGGGGTGATGAGTACGCCTCGCACCCGCTGCTCCTCCAGCAGTTCGAGGTGCCGGCGTTCCCGGGCGCTGTCCTCACCGCTGTTGCAGACGATGAGCATGGCGCCGGCCTCCTCGATGACCTGCTCGGCGCCGTGGACCACGTCGGTGAAGAACGGGTTGGCGACGTCGAGCACGACGATCGCCACGGTGCGGCTTTGTCCGGCGCGGAGTTGGCGGGCGGAGTCGTTACGGACGTAGCCGAGTTCGGCGATGGCGTCGAGGACCCGTTGTCGGGTGGCCGGCGCGACCGTGTTCGGCCGGTTGAGCACGTTGCTGACGGTGCCCAGGGACACGCCGGCGTGCCGCGCGACCTCCTTGATGCTTGCCGTAGCCATGGCTCCCTCGGCGGTGTCGTGCCTGGTGGGTGGTCGGGCCCCCGGGACAAGGCTGGACTGTCGGGGTCCGCCCCGATCGGGGGAAGTCTATCGCTTGTATAACGTTTCATTCATCCAACCCGCCCCGGGTCGCGCTCGGCAAGAGGAACTGCCAGGTGAAGGGCGGGTTCGGGGCCAAGAGGGTCGCCGGATAACAACTCGGTAACCGGCCGGAAACCCTTGACCTGTGCCTGAGGTCACACCTACAGTCGGGACAGCAATGAAACGTTTCATTAGGTCGCGTCGAGCTGCGAAGGAGGCCAGGTGCTTCCGGTCTTGGCACTGGAGGGTGTGGACAAGTCGTTCGGAGCCGTCGCCGCGTTACGCGACGCCCGACTGGACTTGTTCGCCGGTGAGGCGCACGCCCTGGTCGGTGAGAACGGCGCCGGCAAGTCCACCCTTGTGAAGATCCTGGCTGGTGTGCACGGGCCGGACGCGGGCCGGATGCTGCTCGACGGGGAGCCGGTCACCTTCGGCAACCCGGCCGACGCTCGGGGTGCGGGCATTGCCGTGATCTACCAGGAACCGACCCTCTTTCCCGATCTGTCGGTCGCGGAGAACATCTTCATGGGCCGGCAGCCCCGCAAAGGGCTGCGCCGCATCGACGCCGCGGCCATGCGGGCGCGTACCAACGAGCTGTTCACGCGGCTCGGCGTCGGGATCGACCCGGACCGGCCCGCCCGTGGTCTGTCCATCGCCGATCAGCAGCTGGTGGAGATCGCCAAGGCGCTCTCCTTCGACGCCCGGGTGCTGGTGATGGACGAACCGACGGCGGCGCTCTCCGGCGTCGAGGTCGAGCGACTCTTCGCCGTGGTCCGTACGCTGCGGGAGAACGGCGCGGCGGTGCTGTTCATCTCGCACCGTTTCGACGAGGTGTTCGCCCTCTGCCAGCGGGTCACCGTGATGCGCGACGGCCGTTGGATCGCCACCGACGAGATCGGTGAGCTGACCGTCGACGGTGTGGTGCGGACCATGGTCGGCCGCGACATCTCCTCGCTGTTTCCGAAGACGGACACCGAGCCGGGCGAGGTCCGCCTGGAGATCGACGGGCTGACCCGGCACGGCTACTTCGACGACATCTCGTTCAGCGTGCGTGGCGGCGAGATCGTGGCGCTGGCCGGGCTGGTCGGCGCGGGACGCAGCGAGGTCGCTCGGGCGATCTTCGGCGTCGACCGCTACGACGCCGGTGAGGTCCGCGTCGACGGTCGGCGGCTACGGCCCGGGGACCCGCCGGCGGCGATCGCCGCCGGGCTGGCCCTCGTGCCGGAGGACCGCCGCCAGCAGGGCCTGGTGATGGAGCTGTCGATCGAACGCAACGCGACGCTGCCGCGTCGGTGGGCGCTGAGCCGGCTGGGGCTGCTGTTCGGCGGCAGCGAGCGGCGATCGACCGCGGACTGGGCCCGCCGGTTGCAGGTCAAGGCCGCCCGCAACAGCGACCCGGTCTCCACCCTCTCCGGCGGCAACCAGCAGAAGGTGGTGCTGGCCAAGTGGCTGTCCACCGAGCCACGGGTGCTCATGATCGACGAACCGACCCGAGGCATCGATGTCGGCACCAAGTCCGAGGTGCACCGGCTGCTCTCCCAGCTCGCCGCCGAGGGAGTGGCGGTGCTGATGATCTCTAGTGAGCTGCCGGAGGTGCTCGGCATGGCCGACCGGGTGCTCGTCATGCACGAGGGCCGCCTGGTCGCCGACATCCCCCGTCATCGGGCCGATGAGGAAAGCGTCATGTTTGCCGCGACCGGACAGCGGGAGGCCGCCGCATGACCACCGCAGACGTACACCAAGCGCACGCCGCCACGGCGGGCGGGCCCGGCCCTCAGTCCGGCGCCCGTTCGGCGCACCGGCTGTTCGTCGTCCGCGAACTGGGCATCCTGCTCGCGCTGGTGCTCCTGGTCGCGGTGACCTTCGGCGTGAACCAGCGGTTCCTGTCCGCACAGAACATCAAGGACCTGCTACTCAGTTCGACCATCCTGGCGATCCTCGCGGTCGGGCAGGCGATCGTCATCATCACCCGGAACGTCGACCTGTCGGTCGGGTCGATTCTCGGCCTGTCCGCGTTCGCCACCGGCGTGCTCTTCGTCGACAACCCCGGCCTGCCCATCCCGTTCGCCATCGGAGTCGGCGCGGCGCTCGGCGCGGCCTGCGGCGCGGTCAACGGCGCCCTGATCGCCGCGGCTCGGGTACCGGCCCTGGTGGTGACCCTCGGCACGCTGTACGTGTTCCGGGGCCTCGACCACACCTGGGCCACCGGACGGCAGATCAACGCCGCCGACATGCCGCGCGACTTCCTGCGGATGGGCAACGCCACCGTCCTCGGCGTGCCGGTGCTCGCCCTGTTCGCGGTCGCCGTGCTCGTCGTCGCCGGCTACCTGTTGAAGAACTACCGCAGCGGTCGCGAGCTGTACGCGATCGGCTCCGACCCCGACGCGGCGCGGCTCTCCGGTATCGCGGTGGGTAGACGGGTGTTTTTCGCCTTCGTGGCCAGCGGCGCGCTCGCCGGGCTCGCCGGTGTGCTCTACGCGGCCCGTTTCGGCACCATCGACGCGAACGCCGGCCTCGGCCTGGAACTCAACGTGGTCGCGGCCGTGGTGGTCGGCGGCGTCGCGATCTTCGGTGGCAGCGGTTCGGTGTACGGCGCCGCGCTCGGCGCCGTCCTGCTCACCACCATCGGAAGCGCCCTGCCCGTACTGGGGGTCAACCCGTTCTGGCAGCGCGCCGCCGTCGGCGCACTCATCCTGGCCGCCATCGGGCTGGACCGGGCGCTCGCCGTCCGCATGGCACGCCGTCTGCGAGGAGGCAACACCCGTGGCAACTGACACCATGGCCGCCCCGACGGGCACCGCGACGGCGGGGCCGCCCGTCTGGCGTCGACTGTTCGGCTCGTGGGACGCCATCCTCATCGTCGCGTTGATCGTGGTGGTGCTCGTCGCCACCGCCATGATCGAGGGTGTCGGCAGCCCCCGCTTCTACCGGTTCCTGGTGCTGGAGGCCATCCCGATCGCGCTGATCGCCCTGCCGATGACGCTTGTCATCATCACCGGCGAGATCGACCTCTCGGTGGCCAGCACGGTGGGGCTCACCTGCTCGGTGCTCGGTCAGTTGTGGTACCTCGGCGTCACGTCCCTGCCGCTGCTCATCGTGCTGAGCCTGCTGCTCGGCGCCGTGCTCGGCGCGGTCAACGGCGTCTTCATCACCGTGTTCGGTCTGCCGTCACTGGCGGTCACCATCGGCACGCTGGCGCTCTACCGTGGCCTGGCGTACGTCGTGCTCGGTGACCGCGCGATCGCCGACTACCCGCCGACCTGGACCCAGAACGCGATCGCCCCCATCCCGGGCACGGTCATTCCGTGGTTCGTGTTGGTCCTGGCCGCCCTGGCCGTCGTCTTCGGCGTGCTGCTGTACGCCACTCCGATCGGCCGCTCCCTTTACGCGATCGGCAACAACGCCGAGGCCTCCACCTTCAGCGGCATCTCGGTGCTGCGCACCAAATTCTGGCTGTTCGTCGCCACCGGTGCCATGGCGTCCCTGGCCGGGGTGTTCTGGACGTTCCGTTTCGCCAGCGCCCGCGCCGACAACGCGACCGGCCTGGAGTTGGCGGTGGTGGCGGCCGTGCTTCTCGGCGGCGTCTCCATCTTCGGCGGTCGGGGCGGTCTGGTCGGTGTGCTCGCGGCGGTGGCCCTGCTCGGCGTGCTCCGCAACGCGTTGCAACTGGCCAACGTGCCGGCGAACACGCTGACCATCGTCACCGGCACCCTGCTCATCCTCTCCGTGGTCGGACCGAACGTCGTGCGGATGGCGCGCGAGCGGCTCCGTCGTCGCCGACCCGTCACCACCAACCTCGAAAGGACCTCGTCATGATCATCAGACGTACCCGGGTTGTCGCGACCGCAGTCCTGGCGGCCGTGGCCCTCACCCTCGGCGCCTGCGCCGAGGACACGGGCGGCACCGACCCCGGCACCGGTGACACCGGCAACGCCTCCGGCACGATCAAGGAGGGTCTCAAGGTCACCTTCCTGCCCAAGCAGGTCAACAACCCGTACTTCGAGACCTCCGACAACCAGGGCGGCAAGGCGGCGGTCGAGGAGTTCAAGGGCCAGTACGCCCAGACCGGCCCCTCCGAGGCGAGCCCATCGGCCCAGGTGTCCTACATCAACACCCTGTCCCAGCAGGGCACCGACGTCATCATCATCGCGGCGAATGACCAGGACGCGGTCTGCGGCTCGCTGACCGAGGCGAAGGCCGCCGGTGCGAAGGTCATCACCTACGACTCGGACACCAAGCCGGAGTGCCGCGACGCGTTCGTCAACCAGGCCAGCGCCGAAGGCATCGCCCAGACGCAGATCAAGCTGATCTCCGAGGCGGTCGGTCCGGACGGTGGTGAGATCGCGATTCTCTCGGCGACGGCGAACGCCACCAACCAGAACGCGTGGATCGAGCTGATGAAGACCGAGTTGGCGAAGCCGGAGTACAGCAAGCTCACGCTGGTCGCCACGGTCTACGGCGACGACCAGGACGAGAAGTCCTTCCAGGAGGCGCAGGGCCTGCTGTCGAAGTACCCCAACCTCAAGGGCATCATCTCTCCGACCACGGTGGGTATCGCCGCCGCCGCCCGCTACCTGTCCGGCTCGTCCTACAAGGGCAAGGTGCAGCTGACCGGCCTCGGCACCCCGAACCAGATGCGCGAGTACGTCAAGGACGGCACGGTCAAGTCCTTCGCCCTGTGGAACCCGGCGGACCTCGGCTACCTCGCCGCGTACGCGGGCGGGGCGCTGGCCTCCGGGATCATCACCGGTAAGGAGGGCGAGACCTTCACCGCCGGCAAGCTCGGCGAGTACACCGTCGGCGCGAACGGCGAGATCCTGCTGGGCGACCCGTTCGAGTTCAACGCCGACAACATCGACGAGTTCAACTTCTAGGGTCACGGGTAGGTGTGGTGTGCGCCGGATCTGCTTCACCCTTCAGGTCAGGACGGACCGGCTGGAGGAGTACCGGCGCCGCCACGCCACCGTGTGGCCCGACATGCTCGCCGCGCTCAAGCGCGCAGGCTGGCACGACTACTCACTCTTTCTCCGTGAGGACGGACTGCTGGTCGGCTGTTTTCTGACCGAGGACCTCGACGCCGCGCGGGCGGCGATGGAGGCGACCGAGGTCAACGCGCGGTGGCAGGCGGAGATGGCCCCGTATTTCGCCGACCTGCCCGACGGGCGACCCGACCGGGGTTTCCGCGTCCTGACCGAGATCTTCAACCTGGAAGAGCAACTGGGGGAACAGCAATGACCGAGATCGACCCGGCCACGCGCAGACGGGTCATCGACGCCCTGCGGGAGCAGCGCATCGAGACACCCTCCTGGGCGTACGGCAACTCGGGCACCCGGTTCAAGGTGTTCGCGCAGGCGGGAGTGCCGCGTGACCCGTACGAGAAGGTGGCGGACGCGGCGACGGTGCACCGCTTCACCGGCGTGGCACCGACCGTCGCGCTGCACATTCCGTGGGACCGGGTGGACGACTATGCCGCGCTGGCCGCCTATGCCAAGGAGCAGGGCGTCGAGCTGGGCACGATCAACGCCAACGTGTTCCAGGACGACGACTACAAGCTGGGCTCGGTCACCAATCCCGACCCGGCGGTGCGCCGCAAGGCGATCGGGCACCTGCTGGAGTGCGTCGACGTGATGGACGCCACCGGTTCGCGTGATCTCAAGCTGTGGTTCTCCGACGGCACCAACTATCCGGGCCAGGACAGCGTTCGGGAGCGCCAGGACCGGCTCGCCGACGCGCTGCGGAAGGCGTACGACCGGCTGACCGGTGATCAGCGCCTGTTGCTGGAGTACAAGCTGTTCGAGCCGGCGTTCTACCTGACCGACGTGCCCGACTGGGGCACCGCGTACGCGCACTGCGTGGAGCTGGGCGAGCGGGCGCAGGTGGTCATCGACACCGGCCACCACGCGCCGGGCACGAACATCGAGTTCATCGTGGCCTTCCTGCTGCGCGTCGGGAAGCTGGGCGCCTTCGACTTCAACTCGCGGTTCTACGCCGACGACGACCTGATGGTGGGCTCGGCGGATCCGTTCCAACTGTTCCGGATCATGCACGAGATCGTCCAGGCCGACGCGCTGCGTCCGTCCTACGGCATCGCGTTCATGCTCGACCAGTGCCACAACATCGAGCCGAAGGTGCAGGCGGTCATCCGGTCGGTGCTCAACGTCCAGGAGGCGACCGCCAAGGCGCTGCTGGTGGACACCGCTGCGCTGACCGCCGCTCAGCGCAGCGGTGACGTGCTGGAGGCCAACGCCGTGCTGATGGACGCGTACAACACCGACGTACGACCGCTGCTGCGCGACCTGCGCGAGGAGGTGGGTCTGGACCCGGACCCGGTCGCGGCCTACAAGCGTTCCGGATACCTGGAGCGGGTCAGCGCCGAGCGGGTCGGTGGACAGCAGGCGGGCTGGGGTGCCTGACCTGCACTGACGATCCGTACCGCTCGCTGACCCGTGGGTCGGTGCACCGGCCCACCGGTATCGGCGGCCGCATCCCTTCGTTACCCCCGACGAAAGGACTGCCAGGTGGTGACCGAACCGCAGGACGCCGGGCCGGCGACTCTGACCGAGGACGAACTGGCCATCCTCGCGTTGCTTGCCGAGGGCCGGCTCACCGCGAGCGTGGCCGCCGAACTGCACCTGTCCGAGCGCAGCGTCCGGCGCCGGGTGCGGGTGATCTGTGAGCGGCTGGACGTGGATACGTCGATCGAGGCCGTGGTCTGGGCCGCCCGACGAGGGCTGGTGTGACCTGGTCCGTAGCTTGACGGCAGCGAAGATGCCCTCGTAACCTCAGGAACGCCGGGATGAAACGTTTCATGCCCTGGCTGCCCACCGTCGACACCCCGAGGGGGTGGGACCAGTGCGACACGCGCTTAGCGCGCACCCCGAAAGAGTGAAGGAAGCCATGACGAATCCCGCGGTGGATGACCTGCTCGCCCGCAGCAACCGGCTCGGCGCCGATCCGGCGAACACCAATTACGCCGGCGGCAACACCTCTGCCAAGGGGGTGGAGACCGACCCGGTGACCGGCGAGCCCACCGACCTGCTCTGGGTCAAGGGTTCCGGCGGCGACCTCGGCACGCTCACCGAGCGCGGGCTGGCGGTGCTCCGGCTGGATCGGCTCCGGTCGCTTGTTGACGTCTACCCGGGGGTGGAGCGTGAGGACGAGATGGTCGCCGCGTTCGACTACTGCCTGCACGGGCGGGGTGGATCGGCACCGTCGATCGACACGGCCATGCACGGGTTGGTCGACGCGCCGCACGTCGACCATCTGCATCCCGACTCGGGGATCGCCATCGCCACCGCTACCGACGGGCCCGCCCTGACCGCGAAGATGTTCGGCGAGCGGGTGCTCTGGGTGCCGTGGCGTCGGCCCGGTTTCCAACTCGGCCTCGACATCGCCGCGGTGCGTCGGGCGAACCCGCAGGCGATCGGGGTCATCCTCGGCGGGCACGGCATCACCGCCTGGGGCGCCACCAGCGAGGAGTGCGAGGCCAACTCCCGCGAGATCATCGCCACCGCCGCGCGGTACATTGCCGAACACGGCCGGCCCGAGCCGTTCGGTGCCGTGACCCAGCCGGCCCTCCCCGAACAGCAGCGTCGGGACCGGGCGGCGGCGCTCTTTCCGGTGCTTCGCGGTCTGGTCTCGACCGACCGGCCGCAGGTGGGTCACTACACCGACAGCGACGTGGTGTTGGACTTCGTCGGCCGGGAGCGGATGCCCGAGTTGGCCGCGCGGGGCACCTCCTGCCCGGACCACTTCCTACGGACCAAGGTCCGCCCGATGGTGCTCGACCTGCCACCGACCGCCGGGATCGAGGAGACCGTCACCCGCCTGAAAGAGCTGCACGCCGCCTACCGTGCGGACTACCGGACGTACTACGAGCGGCATGCCGGGCCGCACAGCCCACCGATGCGCGGTGCCGATCCAGCCATCGTGTTGGTGCCGGGCGTCGGCATGTTCAGCTTCGGAGCCAACAAGCAGACCGCCCGGGTCGCCGGCGAGTTCTACGTCAACGCGATAAATGTGATGCGGGGCGCCGAGGCGGTGTCGACGTACGCTCCGATCGACGAGGTGGAGAAGTTCCGCATCGAGTACTGGGCGCTGGAGGAGGCCAAGCTCCAGCGGATGCCGAAGCCGAAGCCCCTGGCGACCCGGATCGCTCTGGTCACCGGCGGTGGCTCGGGGATCGGCCGGGCGATTGCCCATCGGCTCGCCGCCGAGGGCGCCTGCGTGGTGGTCACCGACCGGGACGCCTCCGCCGCCGAGACCGTCGCGGCCGAGATCGGCAACCCGGATGTCGCGGTCGCCGTACCGCTCGACGTCACCGACGAGGAGCAGGTCGCCGCCGCGGTGAGGGCCGCGGCACTGGCGTTCGGCGGGGTGGACCTGGTGGTCAACAACGCCGGGTTGTCGCTGTCGAAGTCCCTGCTGGACACTTCCGTACGGGACTGGGACCTGCAGCACGACGTGATGGCCAAGGGGTCGTTCCTGATCTCCCGGGAGACGGCCCGGCTGCTGTTGGCGCAGGGCATGGGTGGCGACATCGTCTACATCGCCAGCAAGAACGCGGTGTTCGCCGGCCCGAACAACGTCGCATACGGTGCGGCAAAGGCCGATCAGGCCCACCAGGTGCGGCTGCTCGCCGCCGAGCTGGGCGCGTACGGCGTGCGGGTCAATGGCATCAACCCCGACGGGGTGGTCCGGGGGTCCGGCATCTTCGCCGGTGGTTGGGGCGCCGACCGGGCGGCGGTGTACGGAGTGCCGGAGGAGAAGCTCGGCGAGTTCTACGCCCAGCGCACCCTGCTCAAGCGGGAGGTCCTGCCGGAGCACATCGCCAACGCGGTCTTCGCCCTCACCGCCGGCGACCTGTCGCACACCACCGGCCTGCACATCCCGGTCGACGCCGGCGTCGCCGCCGCGTTCCTGCGATGACGCCGATGCCGCCGCACGCCGAGCCGGCAGCCGCATCGCACACTGGGCCGGCAGCCGGATCCGCACCGCGCGTCGGGTCGGCAGCCGGGTCCGGACCGCACGTCGGACCGTCGGCGGGCGCGGAACCGTCGACCGGTCCGCAGCGAAGTAGGGTACCGGGATCCGGGCCGCGACCGTCGGCCCAGCCAGTTCAGGCGCCGCACCCTCGTGGCGGCGGCGAGGTCAGCCTGGCGGCCGTCGACCTCGGCGCGTCCAGCGGCCGGGTGGTCCTTGGACAGGTCGGCCGGGACACCCTGCGGCTGACTGTGACGCACCGGTTCGCCAACGAGCCGGTGCGCGTCGGCGGCACTCTGCACTGGGACATCCTGAGCCTGTTCCGCGAGGTGCTGGCTGGGCTCCGGACGACCGGTCCGGTCACCAGCGTCGGCGTGGACTCCTGGGCGGTCGACTACGGCCTGCTCGACTCCACCGGCGCGCTGCTCGGCAACCCTGTGCACTACCGGGACGCCCGTACCGATGGTGTCGTGGAGCAGGTGACCCGGCGGCTGGGTGCCGAACGTCTCTACGCCACCACCGGGCTGCAACAGTTGCCGTTCAACACGCTCTACCAACTTGCCGCGGCAGCCAGCACGCCGCAACTTGCCGCCGCCCACCGGCTGCTGATGATCCCGGATCTGATCGCCTACTGGCTCACCGGGCAGCTTGGTGCCGAGGTCACGAACGCCTCCACCACCCAGCTCTACGACCTGAACACGGGTACCTGGGCGCACGACCTGATCACCGACGCGGGCATCCCGGCGCACCTGTTCCCGCCGCTGCGGAAGCCGGGCACCGCGATCGGGCCGACGCTGCCCGAGTTGGCCCTACCCGAAACGGCGGGCGTGGTGGCGGTCGGTTCCCACGACACCGCCTCGGCCGTCGTCGCGGTGCCCGCCGACGGCGAGCACTTCGCCTACATCTCCTGCGGCACCTGGTCCCTCGTCGGCGTCGAGCTGGACCGGCCGGTGCTCACCGAGGCCAGCCGGCAGGCCAACTTCACCAACGAGGGCGGAGTCGACGGCACAATCCGTTACCTGCGTAACGTCATGGGTCTATGGCCGTTGCAGGAGTGCCTGCGCAATTGGGGCGAGCCCGACCTGCCCGGCCTGCTCACTGCCGCCGCGCGGGAACCGGCGTTCCGCAGCGTGGTCGACATCGACGCCCCGTCGTTCCTCCCGCCGGGTGGCATGCCCGAGCGCGTGGTCGAGGCGTGCCGCCTGGCCGGCCAGCCGGTGCCGCAGTCACCGGCCGCCGTCGTCCGTTGCGTCATCGACAGCCTGGCCCTGGCCCACCGCCGGGCTGTCCGTCAGGTGCAGGACCTCTCCGGCCGACAGGTCGACGCGGTGCACATCGTCGGCGGGGGAGCGCGCAACGCCCTGCTCTGCCAACTCACCGCCGACGCGTGCGGGCTACCGGTGCTGGCCGGGCCGGTGGAGGCCACCGCGATCGGCAACCTGCTGGTCCAGGCACGAGCGGCCGGCGTGGTCGGTGGTGACCTTGCTGCCTTGCGGCGGCTGGTGCGGCAGACTCAGCGGATCATGCGCTACGAGCCGGGCGATGGGTCCGGGACGGCGCGGGCAGCCGAGCGGCGGGTGGGGGTGTGAGGTGCGGATCGCGTTGTTCGTGACGTGTCTGGCGGACACCTTGTTCCCGGCGGCGGCGAAGGCGACGGTGCGGTTGTTGGAGCGGTTGGGGCATGAGGTGGTGTTCCCCGACGGGCAGACGTGTTGTGGGCAGATGCACGTCAACACCGGCTACCAGGCGCAGGCGGTGCCGTTGGTGCGGCGGCATGTGCGGACCTTCGATCCGTATGACGTGATCGTGGCCCCGTCGGGGTCGTGTGTGGGGTCGGTACGGCATCAACACGCGACGGTGGCTCGCCGCAGCGGTGACGAACGGTTGGCCAGTCGGGCCGAGTCGGTGGCCGGGCGGACGTACGAGCTGTCCGAGCTGTTGGTGGACGTGCTGGGGGTGACCGACGTGGGTGCCTTCTTTCCACACCGGGTGACGTACCACCCGACGTGTCATTCGTTGCGGATGCTGCGGGTGGCCGACCGGCCGGTACGGCTGCTTCGTGCGGTGCGGGGGCTCGACCTGGTGGAGCTGCCGGCGGCGGAGCAGTGCTGCGGGTTCGGTGGCACCTTCGCGGTGAAGAACGCGGACACCTCGACCGCGATGTTGGCGGACAAGATGCGCCACGTGCTGGCCACCGGCGCTGAGGTCTGCACGGCCGGAGACTCGTCGTGTCTGATGCACATCGGTGGCGGGCTGTCCCGGGCGGGGGCCGGGGTGCGGACGGTGCACCTGGCGGAGATCCTGGCCTCGACGGAGCAGGGCGGCACGATGAGCGAGCGGAGCGAGCCGGTGGTGGCGTCGTGACCCGTACCTTCCTCGGCATGCCGACGACCGCCCCGGCCGGTGTCGGGCACCTGCGGGGTGACGAGCCGTTCCCGGCTGCCGCTCGGCGGGCGCTGGCGGACGCGCAGTTGCGTCGCAATCTCGGGCACGCCACGGCGACGATCCGGGCGAAGTCGGCTGGTGTGATCGGTGAGGTGCCGGACTGGGAGCAGCTGCGGGCGGCCGGTAGCGCGATCAAGGCCGACGTGCTGGCCCGGTTGCCGGAGCTGTTGGAGCAGTTGGAGGCGCGGGTGAGCGCGGCCGGGGGAGTGGTGCACTGGGCGGCCGACGCGAACGAGGCGAACGCGATAGTCGTCGACCTGGTCCGGGCCACCGGCAGTGACCGGGTGATCAAGGTCAAGTCGATGGTGACGCAGGAGATCGGCCTCAACGAGGCCCTTGAAGCGGCCGGGATCGCGCCGGTGGAGACGGATCTGGCCGAGCTGATCGTGCAACTCGGCCAGGACCGGCCGAGTCACATCCTGGTGCCGGCGATCCACCGTAACCGGGCCGAGATCCGGGAGATCTTCCTGCGGGCGATGCCGGGGGTGGATCCGGGGTTGACCGACGAGCCTGCGGTGCTGGCGGCGGCGGCGCGTCGGTTTCTGCGGCAGACTTTCCTGTCCACGTCGGTGGCGGTGTCCGGGGCGAACTTCGCGGTGGCGGAGACCGGCACGTTGGCGGTGGTGGAGTCCGAGGGCAACGGTCGGATGTGTCTGACCCTGCCGCGCACGTTGATCACCGTGATGGGTGTGGAGAAGGTGGTGCCGACCTGGCGGGACCTGGAGGTGTTCCTGCAACTGCTGCCCCGGGCCTCGACCGGGGAGCGGATGAACCCGTACACGTCGATGTGGACCGGGGTGAGCCCGGGTGACGGGCCGCAGGAGTTTCATCTGGTCCTGCTGGACAACGGTCGCAGCGCGGTGCTCGCCGACGAGGTGGGTCGGCAGGCGTTGCACTGCATCCGCTGTTCGGCGTGCCTGAACGTGTGCCCGGTGTACGAGCGCACCGGTGGGCACGCGTACGGGTCGGTGTATCCGGGTCCGATCGGTGCGGTGCTGTCGCCGCAGTTGACCGGGGTGGCCGACAATGCGTCGCTGCCGTACGCGTCGTCGCTCTGCGGGGCCTGCTACGACGCCTGCCCCGTTAAGATCGACATTCCGGAGCTGCTGGTGCACCTGCGCGACCAGGCGCCGCATCCGCGCGGCGAGTCGGCGGTGATGGGTGCCGCCGCGTACGCGATGGACCACCCGGCGCTGTTCGCGGCGGCGCAGCGCGCGACCCGGCTGAGCCGGCTGACGGGCCGGCGTGGTCGGGGCCTGCCGCCGCCGTTGTCCGGCTGGACCGCCGGCCGTGACCTGCCCGAGGTGCCGGGGCAGACCTTCCGGCAGTGGTGGGCGCAGCGGTGAGCGCGCGGGAGACGATCCTCGCCCGGCTGCGGGCCGCCCTCGACCCCGCGCCGGCCCCGGTCGAGGTGCTCCGTGACTACCGGCGCGACGGCGCGGTCGACCTGGATTTGCTTGTGGATCGGCTGACCGACTACCGCGCCCAGGTGCACCGGGTTACCGAGGCGGCCGTCGCCGACACCATCACCGGCATCCTGCCGACCGGCGCGAGCGTCGTCGTGCCACCGGCATTGCCGTCGGCCTGGCTGCCGGCGACCGTGACCGCCCTGGCCGACGAGGGTCTCGACACCACCGCGATCGCCGCCGCCGACGGCGTGGTCACCGCCGCCGCCGTCGCCATCGCCGACACCGGCACCGTCGTGCTCGACGGCTCACCCGACCAGGGTCGCCGCGTCCTCAGCCTCCTGCCGGACCTGCACATCTGCGTGGTCCGCGCTGCCCAGGTCGTCGCCAACGTGCCGCAGGCGCTCACCCGGCTCGCCCCGCACCGACCACTGACCTGGGTCAGCGGCCCGTCAGCCACCAGCGACATCGAACTCAACCGCGTCGAAGGCGTCCACGGCCCCCGCACCCTGCACGTGATCCTGCTGCCCTGAGTTCACCCAGCATCGGCTGACGATCTGGCGGCCCTGCGCGACCTCCCGATGCGGCTCGGCGACGGCACCCCGCCCGATCCAACGGCGGCGGGAGGCATTGGTAGTCCTCTGTGGCCAGATGCTCGACGCCGAACCGTCGAGACGCATGGGCGGCCGGAGGCGGCCAACTTGTTTCCGGTCTATTGCCTTGCTATTGCGACTCGGCGAGGCTCGGGGCAGCTAGATCGATGAAACGATTCAACCTCTGGCCTGGCCATCGCGCCTCATCGGTAACTCTCTCCTTGGCACGTTCCAAAGCGGAGGGAGTCGCACTCCCGGCGACCCGATGGCTTCAGGTCTTTGGCACCATGCGAAGGGAGAACAGGTGCCATCCACAAAGCACACAGCTACCGCACTCATCGGTGCTGGGCTGGCGCTCGTACTGGCCGCGCCACCGTTCGTCACCGCTGCCTCCGGGGTCGGCGCTGCCAAGGGAAAGCCGGGCAACGTGCAGGTCCGCGACCTTGCCATCGACGGTCGCTACGACTCGCCGTTGGACATCGGCAATCCTCGTCCGACGCTGAGCTGGCAGTTCGCCGAGACGCCGCGCGCCAAGTCGCACCCGTGCCACCGGCAGAACGCCCGCGTCGCCTGCCCGGGTGACCGGCAGACCGCCTACGAGGTGCAGGCGGCCGAGAGCGAGAGCAGACTTCGGGCGGGCCGGCTGATCTGGACGTCGGGCAAGGTGCACAGCTCCGCGCAGCGCGTGGTGTTCGGCAAGTCGCTGCGCTCGCGGGACACCGTCGTCTGGCGGGTACGTGTGTGGGATGCTGACCGGCGGGTGTCCAGCTGGTCGGAACCTGCCTCGTGGTCGATGGGGCTGCTCGACCAGGCCGACTGGGGAGACGCGCGCTGGATCGACTACCCCGACCGCGCCGAGAACCAACCGTTGCCCATCTTCGCCCGCGCGTTCGAGGTGCCCCGGGGCAAGAAGGTCAGCGACGCGAAGCTGTACCTGTCCGGCGTCGGCCTGCACCACGCCACGGTCAACGGCAGGAAGCTGACCGACGAGGTCCTGGCACCGGGCAACTCCAACTATCAGCTCTCCAGCGAGTACCGCGTCTACGACCTCACCCGGATCGTGCGACGGGGGAGCAACACCGTCGGGGTGGAACTCGGCAACGGCACGGCCTACGTACGCCGCAGCGTCACCAACCCCGAGGTGGGGCGGACCTCGCCGTACTCGTGGTGGCAGAGCCAGCTCAAGGGTGACGGGTCGCTGGTGGTCGACGTACCGGCTGGCGCGACGAACGTCAAGGTGAGCGCGGTGACCGGCTATCACGTGGGTGGCACGGTCAACATCGACACCGGCGACGGCGGCGACCGACTGGAGTCGCGAACCATAACGGCCGTCGGCACCGAGGGCGCCGACGGCACCGGCATCACCTTCACGCCGGCGCTGAGCCGGGCGCACAGCGCGGGTGCCAGGGTGACCGGATCGGGCAACTCGCTCGCGGCGAGCGACCCCTCGGCCGGTGCGGCAGTGACCCCTCGCTTCATCGGTCGACTTGAGATCACCTACACCGATGGCCGTCGGTCCGCCGTCGTCACCGACCGGTCCTGGCGCGCCGCGCTCGGCCCGCTGGTCACCGACGCCTGGTACTCCGGCGCCGACTATGACGCCCGCCGCGAGCAGCCCGGCTGGAATGAGCCGGGAGCGAACCTGGGCGCAACCGCCAAGCGACGCGACGGCTCCGCCACCGGCTGGATCGACGCCGGCATCGCGCCACCGCCGAACCTGACGACCGAGCTGGTCGCCCGGTCCGCCGAACCGATCGTGGAATGGGAACGGTTCACACCGAAGTCGATGACCAACCCGGCACCAGGGACCTGGGTGTTCGACTTCGGCCAGAACATCGTGGGCTGGCCCGAGCTGAACCTACGGCGGGTACCGGCGGGAACGACCGTACGGATGGCTCCGGCGGAGTCACTGAACCCGGACGGCACGGTCAACCAGAGCTCGCTCGGCCCCGGTGGCCGTGGCGCCGACCTGTTCAACACCTACACCTCCTACGGGGACCGCAAGGGTGAAAAGTGGCACCCCAAGTTCAACTACTTCGGGATGCAGTGGGTCCAGGTCACCGGCCTGCCCGAGGGCTACGTCCCCAGGCGTGACCTGATCACCGGCGTGCGGTTGCAGGCCGACACCCCCGTCGCCAGCACCTTCCACAGCTCCAACGCGCGCATCAACCGGATCCACAAGATGTCGCGCTACTCGATCGCCGGCAACATGATGTCGGTCTTCACCGACTGCCCGGGCCGGGAGAAGCTGTCGTATCCGGCCGACTACACCATGCCGATGGGTGCGATCCACCGCAACTTCGAACTCGGCGCCTACCTACGCACCGCCATGCATCACCTGGTCGAGGGGCAGTCCGTCGCCGACACCCCCATGCAGGGCAACGTGGCGCTGAAGACCCCGGTCTACGACTGGGGTTACAGCGGTCGATTCGGCGACGAGATCAACTGGGGTAACGCGATCATTCTGGTCCCGGCGATGCTGTACGAGCTGTACGGCGACACCCAGACCATGGACACGTACTACGACCAGATGGTGAAGTTCGTCGACTACATCCAGCGTGAGAAGGCCGGCACCGGCGACGAGCAGCACATCGTCGACGCGGCGTTGGCCGACTGGGTCTCGGCCGAGCAGACCTCGGGCCGGATCACCGGCACCTGGGGCTACTACGTCATGATCACCAAGATGGCGATGATGGCCGAGGTGACCGGACGCACGGCGGACGCCGCGAAGTACACCGCGCTGGCCGAGGACATCAAGGCCGCCTACCACCGCGCGTTCTTCAACGACTCGCTCGGCTACTACACGGCCACCGGCAACGCCGGTACCAGCGGTGCCACCCAGGCGGCGCAGGCGCTGGCCCTCGACGCGGGTCTGGTGCCCGACGACAAGCGCCAAGGGGTGCTCGACTACCTGGTCGAGAACATCTACGCCTTCCAGCCCAATGGCGGTGGGCCGCACTTCAGCGGCGGCACCATCGGCATGGCGCCGATCGTCCGGGTGCTCGCCGACGCCGGGCGCGACGACGTGCTGTGGGACCTGCTCCAGGAGGACACCGAACCCAGCTATGGTTTCTTCCTACAACCGACTACGGAGAATCCCGAGGGGTTCACCACCATCGGAGAGCGGTGGACCCGGGGTAGCTCGAAGAACCACATGATCCTCGCCCAGATCGAGGAGTGGTTCCAGTCAGGTGTCGTGGGCATCCGGGCCGCGGATGACTCGGTCGCGTACGACAGGCTGGTCTTCCAGCCCAAGGCCGTCGGGGATCTCACCTTCGCCGAAGGTAGCTACAAGACGCCCAAGGGTGTGGCGCGCAGCTCCTGGAAGAAGTCCGCAAAGCAGTTCGTGCTGGACGTGACCGTTCCGACGAACACCACCGCCGAGGTCTGGGTTCCCACCGGAGCAGGCCAGAAGGTCAAGGCGCCGAACCGGGCCACGCTCAAGCGCGTCGAGGGCGGATACACCGTCTTCACTGTCCCGTCCGGCAAGTTCACCTTCAAGGCCGCCTAGCGAGGAAGGTGAGGTCTCCGGCCCTTCGGGGACCTCACCTGAGGCGGGTGGGAGAGCGTCGGCGGCGCTCTCCCACCCGCGCGGTGTTGACCGTCGCGTGGCGACATCGAGCACGCGACTGACCGCTTGTGGCCTGCTCAGCTTCGCCATGGACTTCGTCCTCATCACCGACGGCGTTGACTGCGCCCCAGGCTCCAGCTCAAGCAGACCGGGCGCCGGGCCGTGCTGGTAGGCCCGCTCGCTTCCGAGGACGGTCTCGTGGGGGAGGTGACTCAGCCGGCCTGCCCTTTCCGGTAATGCCTCAGCGGTTCCTACCCGATGGCGGGGGCTGCTGCGTACTCGCCGTCGCTGACGGGTTCGAGCCAGTGGACGACGTCGTGGTGGTCGTCGGCCTCGTTGATGGCGAGGTGGACCATGAGGCGGTCGGGTGCGGCACCGTGCCAGTGTTCCTCGTTGGCTTCGAACAGGACGCGGTCGCCGGGGCGGATGACTTCGACGGGCCCGCCGCGGCGCTGGCACAGGCCGACGCCTTCGGTGACGAAGACGGTCTGGCTCAGGGGGTGGCGGTGCCAGTGGGTTCGGGCGCCGGGCATGAAGTGGACCAGGTTCGCGGTGACCCGCGACGGCGGGGGCGCGGCGGCGACGGCGTCGATGTAGACGTCGCCGGTGAACCAGTCGCGGGGTCCCTTGGCGGTGGCGATGGAGCTGCGGGTGATCTGCATCAGATTCCTTCGGTGTCGCGGACTGCTGCGGTGGTGGTGGCCGCCCAAGAGGCGAGCAAGCGAAGTCGTTCGGCTGACGGCGAACCGGGCTCGGCCGTGTATACGAGCAGCACCAGGCCTGGTTCGGCGGTGATCGCGAGTTCCTCGTAGGCGAGCGTGAGATCGCCGACAAAGGGGTGATGGAACCGCTTGGTGCCGGTGCCGTGGGTGCGTACGTTGTGGTCGGCCCAGAGCCGGCGGAAGTCCTCGCTGCGGGTGGACAGCTCGCCGACGAGGTCCTGCAGACCGCGATCGTGTGGGTCGCGGCCCGCCTCGGCGCGCATGACGCCGACGCACATTTCGGCGAAGCGGTCCCAGTCGGGGTAGAAGTCGCGTGACGCCGAGTCGAGGAACTGGAACCGCGCCAGGTTCGGCAGACGGCCACCGTCGCCGATGACAGGTGCGTAGAACGCGCGGCCGAGCGTGTTGGTGGCGAGCAGGTTCTGCTGCGGATCCCGTACGAACGCGACGCCGTCGGTGATCGCCTCCAACGCCCACCGCAAGCTGAGGCGTTCGGCGGCCTTCGTGGCGGTGCGGCGCCGGGGCCGCCCCGAGGCCGGAATGCCGTCGGCGGCGCGGGCCAGGTCATACAGGTGGGCACGCTCGGTCTCGTCGAGGTGCAGCGCTCGGGCCAGGGCCTCCAGCACGCCGGACGACGCGCCGGCGATCTGGCCGCGTTCGAGCCGGGCGTAGTACTCGACGCTGACCCCGGCCATGGCGGCGACCTCACTGCGCCGCAGGCCGGGGACGCGCCGGCTACGGGTCGGCGGCAGGCCGACCTGCTCGGGCGTCAGTCGGGCCCGGCGGCTGGTCAGGAAGTCGCGCACCTCCGAGCGGTTGTCCATGTATCGAGCGTAGGCCGCACGACACCGCTGAGGGGTTCCCTCTCAGTACACCCATCCACAGGGACTTCTCCCGCCTCGGGCGAGCAGTTTGACTGGGTGCAGTTGTTGTCCCGAGGGCGTCGGAATCGAAGCGAACGGAGCACACCACCATGCGTCAGGTTGTCATGTACAAGGCCGGGGACGTGCGCGTCGAGGAGCGCCCGGATCCAATGATCTTCGAGCCGACCGACGCGATCATCCGGCTGGCCGCGACCTGCATCTGCGGCAGCGACCTGTGGCCGTACCGCGGCGCCGAGCAGGTCGAGCACCAGGTGATGGGCCACGAGTACATCGGTGTCGTCCAGGAGATCGGGTCCGCCGTGCGCACCGTCAAGGTCGGCGACTTCGTCGTCGGCTCCTTCTGGGCGTCCGACAACACCTGCGACATCTGCCAGGCCGGCTACCAGGCGTACTGCGTGCACCGCGTCCTGATGGGCACCATCGGCACCCAGTCCGAGCTGGCCCGCATCCCGCTCGCCGACGGGACCCTCGTGGCGACCCCCGGCCAGCCCGACCCCGACCTCATTCCGTCGCTGATGGCGGCCTCCGACGTCCTCGGCACCGGCTGGTTCGCGGCCGTCGCCGCCGAAGCCGGCCCCGGCAAGACGGTTGCGGTCGTCGGCGACGGCGCAGTCGGCCTACTCGGCGTCCTGGCCGCCCGGCAGCTTGGCGCCGAACGCGTCATCGCCTTCAGCCGCCACAACGATCGGCAAGCTCTCGCCCGAGAATTCGGCGCCACCGACATCATCACCGAACGCGGCGACGCCGGCGTCAAGAAGGTCAAGGAGCTGACCGGTGGTCTGGGCGCCCACAGCGTCATCGAGGCCGTCGGCACCCAGGAGGCGATGATGCAGGCCATTCACTCCACCCGCCCCGGCGGCCACGTCGGCTTCGTGGGGGTGTCCCACGACGTCGCGATTCCCGGCGACGAACTGTTCATGGCGGGCGTCCACATCCACGGCGGCCCCGCCCCGGTCCGGCGGTTCCTACCCGAGCTGATCCAGCTCATCTGGGACCGGAAGATCGACCCCGGCAAGGTCTTCGACCGCACCCTGCCGCTCGACCGGGCCGCAGAGGGCTACCAGGCGATGGACCAGCGCACCGCCACCAAGGTCCTGCTCACACTCTGACAAATGCCCAACCCGGCACCGGAGGACACCATGCCAGCCTCGCGCGCGACCGTCCGCGCCGCGCTGTCGGCGATCCTGGGCCTGAGCATCGCCGGTTGCGGTGGCATCGGTAAGTCCGCCGACACCGGCGGCGCAACGTCCGCAACACCGCCCGGCATTACCGACCCGGCCACGGTACGGCCGAGCGAGACGACCGCGCCTCGGGGTGAAGAGATGAAGATCCAGATCACCATCATCGGGTACTGACGCACCCGGCAACGACCTCGTCCTCTACTACGGCGATCAGTCGTACTGCCCCGGCATCGTTATCCTCGGCCGCCTCGACGGCGACGCCGCCAGCCGCCTCGCCGACCTCGACGGCGCCGTTACCGCTACCGTCGATCCCCACGCCGCCTGAGCCACACCAACCCGTCTCATCGGAAGAAATAGCCGTGTCCGCCAATCCTCGGAGCAAGCGAGGCCACCTGTCACCGTGGGTCACACTCCTGCGGTCGCGCCCTGCGGCGCGTGGTCTCGCACCGTAGCCGGTGCCTGATAATGGTCCTCCTTAAGCGCGTCAACAGCGACGGTCCACGAGGTCGCATCCTCGCTGAGGACTCCGGTGACGCGCGGGATGGGCCCGGCGGGTCACCGGGCCCAACCAGGTCGCACGGCAACCGTCGATGTGGATTCGGCGAGAGCTACTCGCCCGGCGAGCCCGAGCCTGCCGCACTGGCATCGACTTCTAACGATGGCAATTTGATAACCAAGATCGGATGATCCCGGCTTTGGTGGCACCACGGCGGCAAAAGTTTTCTTGTCGCGCCGGCGCTTGCTGCCTGCATGATGGCCAGTCTGACCCCGCCCGGCGACGATTCTCATCGGACGGCGCGTGTTGTTTTCGTGCGGCTGCCCGTTGTTCGGCGCTGGTCCGATGGGTTGCGAGCAAATGACGGTCACGCTATGTTGGCAAACATATTGAAACATGACTATGTGGGCTGGTGGCCGGACCGCTCGCTGAGTCGCTGCACACAGGTGGCGCAGCCACCTACCACCTCAGGGGAGGACCGGCCATGCACATCCGCTCAGCCCGTTCCAGATTTCGCTCGGTGCTCGCCGCAATAGCGGTCGGGGCGCTGGCCGTCGGTGGATCGGCTATCGGAGTAGCTAACAACAGCACTGCCGCTCTGGCGGCAGCTTCCGCCGTGGAGGACGAGGGCGTCGACTGTTCGGTGTCGTTGCCCGGCTCGTTGACCGCGAACTCCCGGCTTCCCGACCCGTTCCGCAGGCTGGACGGCTCGCGTATCTCCAGCAGGGCGGACTGGCGATGCCAGCGGGCACAGATCAAGGAATTGGTCGAACGCTATGTCTACGGTGACAAGCCGGCGAAGCCGGCGAGCGTCACGGGGACGGTGTCGAGCAGCAACATCACGGTCAACGTGTCGCACAACGGTAGGAGTTCCAGCTTCTCGGCGAGCGTCCAGTTGCCCAGTGGTAACGGTCCCTTCCCGGCCGTGGTGGTGTTGGGTGGCTTCGGCGCGGACACGGCTGCCATTCGATCCGCTGGCGCAGCCGTCATCAACTACGACCCCTACGTCGTTGGTCGGGAGGGTACGCCGCGCAGCAACAAGCAGGGCGCGTTCTACAGCATCTACGGCAACACGAGCAGCACCGGGTTGCTGGCCGCCTGGTCGTGGGGGGTGAGCCGGATCATCGACGTCATCGAGTCCTACGGCGGCAACATCCTGCGGACCGACATCGGCGTCACCGGGTGTTCCCGATTCGGTAAGGGCGCATTCGCGGTCGGCGCGCTGGACCAGCGCATCGCGTTGACCATGCCGATCGAGTCTGGCAGCGCCGGTGTCCCCATCTTCCGCGGCATTCCCGGCGAGGGTGCCCAGAGCCTGAGCAGCGCATACGGCGAGCAGCCGTGGCTCGGCGACGCGTTCGGCTCCTTCACGGGTAACCCGAACAACCTGCCGGTAGACACCCACGAGATCGTCGCGATGATCGCCCCACGGGGTCTGTTCATCATGGACAACCCACACATCGCCAACCTCGGGCCACGCTCTGCCAGCGTCGCGGCACTGGGCGGCGCTGAGGTCTACAAGGCTCTCGGCGCGGGCGACAACATCACTTACTGGTCGGACGTGCAGGACGGCAGTCACTGCGCCAACCGGTCCGAATGGCGGACCCCGTTGCAGCAGCACATCCAGAAGTTTCTGCTGAAGACGGGCAGCTCCGCGGGCACCATGCGAATCGCCAGCAAGGCGGCCGGCAACCTGGCTCAGTGGCGAGACTGGCAGACGCCAACCCTCGCTGACGGCCCCACCACCCCGCCGCCCACCACCCCGCCGCCCACGACTCCGCCGCCCACCACCCCGCCGCCCACCACTCCGCCGCCCACGACTCCGCCCCCGACCGGCGGCAGTTGCACCGCGTCGATGACGCCCGGCACGGTATGGGGCGACCGCTACAACACGTCGGTGACGGTCAGCGGGGCCAGCACCTGGACGGTGGTGGTGGCCATCACCGCGCCGCAGAAGGTCTCGACCACCTGGAGCGGCAGCTTCAGCTGGGACGCCAGCGGAAACATCATGACCGTCCGGTCAAACGGCAGCGGAAACACGTTCGGCTTCACCACCATGATGAACGGCAACAGCTGGGCCCGACCTCAGGTCAGGTCCTGCACCACAGGATGACACCGGTGCCCGCCGCTCGTGATCAGCGGAGCGGCGGGCCTCCGGTGACAAGGAGTCGGTCGGGCTCGCCGCCCTTCTTCAGCTGCTTCCCCAGGAGGCTTAGTGGAGTGGGCTGAGGTTCCCCGGGATGTGGACACTGACCAACCCCCGGCCACGCCACACAGGTTGAAGATCAAGTTAGGCGCGGTAAAGTTGATTACCGGCTCGGGTGATGACCAGCTCCGGCACCACGGTCTGCGCGGACAGACGAGTCAGGCTCATCACCAGTTCGGCCACGTCACCTGCCGTGATCATCTTCTCTGGCGGGATCCGGTTGTGGACCCAGGCGCTCATGTCCGTGTCGACGTAACCCGGGCTGACTGCGGTGGCCGTCACTCCGGCATCAGAGGCTTCTACATTGATCGACCGGCACAACGCGCCGAGTGCCGCTTTGGATGCTCCGTAAGCGGCCAGGCCGGGCTCGGCGTACACACCGGTGATGGACGAGATCGCAATGATCTTGGCGCCGTTCCTCGCGTCCTGGGCAGCAGTGGCGCGCATGAGCGGCATGAGCTCGTGGACCAGGGTGTAGGGGGCCCGTACGTTGACCGCGACCTGCTTGTCGAAGCGGCGCAGGCCGACCGTCTCGATCGGACCAGCCGTGCCGACGCCAGCCGCCAGGACCAACGCGTCCAGCCGGTGGTAGGCCGCCACGTGCGCGTGGGCGACGCGCAGTACGTCGGCCTCCACCGCCATGTCGGCTGACTCGACCCGCACCTGGACGTCATGGCAACGCAGCGCGTCGGCGACTTCTGCCAGGCGTTCGGCGTTGCGGGCGCAGATCGTCAGGTCGTGCCCCGTGTGGGCCAGGCGCTGGCAGATGGCGCGTCCGATGCCACCGGTGGCACCGGTGACCAGCGCCACCGGACGGGACGGCGGTGTCGGTGTCACGATGGCCTCCCGACCTGCAGCGCACGCAGACCACCGGCCACCAGCTCGGGTACGGCTGCTCCCACGGTCTCGAAACCGTCTCCGACCGTGAGCCCGTGGCGGTATCGGGCGTGGATGCCCTCGGCGATGACGGCGATTTTGAAATAGCCGAGGGCGAGGTAGTACTCGAGCCGCCCCAGGTCACGACCGGAAGCGCGGGCGTACCGTTCGGCCAGACTCTGCACTGACGGCATCCGCTCGCTCACGCTGGCCGCCGAGCCCACGAGCACCGGCTCGAACGCCGGATCCCGGTAGACCAGGTGTAACCCGAGGTCCGCCAGGGGGTCACCGAGGGTTGCCATCTCCCAGTCCACGACCGCTCTGACCGTCGCGATGTCCTGCTCGTCGAGGATTGTGTTGTCGATGCGGTAGTCACCGTGGACGACCGAGGCGCCGCTTTCGGCCTGCCCATCCTCGGCGAGCTGGCCACGCAGCTTCTCGATGTCGGTCAGCTCGCGGGTGGTCACCCGCTGCCACTGGCTGTACCAGCGGTCCACCTGCCGGCGCAGATACCCTTGCGGGCGCCCGAAGTCGGCCAACCCGATGTCCCGGTAGGGCAGGTCGTGAAGCCGTGCCAAGCCGTCGATCAGCGTGAACGCGCATCGTTCGACATCACCGTCGTCGTGCCGGCTGAGATCCGTCCGGCTCCGCAGTACCTGGCCCGGGACGTGCTCCACGACGGAGAACGGCACGCCGATGACCGAGACGTCCTCGCACAACGTCACCGGTCTGGCGACGGGGACGCCGGTACCGTGCAGGGCGGCTACGACCCGGTATTCGCGGCTCATGTCGTGCGCGGACGGTGTGAGTCCACCGAGGGGAGGCCGACGCAGCACCCACCGGGCGTACCCGTCGGTCAGCAGGTAGGTGAGATTGGACCGGCCGCCGTGCAGGATTTCGGCCTCGACCGGGCCACGCACCTCGGGAACGTGCTCGGTGAAGTACCGCTGCAATGCCTCCAGCGGGAGGCCTCTGGGTTGGCTGCTCACGCCGGGGTCGCTCCGTCCGAGTTGGCCCGGCGTAGTGCCGAGAGTGCGATCGACCATCGGTGTACCTCCGAGGGGCCGTCGTAGATCCGGAACGGCCGTACCTCACGGAGGAAACGGCTGAGCGGGACATCTCCGGACATGCCGAGCCCGCCGCAGATCTGCATCGATCGGTCCACCACCCGCCACACCGCTTCCGCCGTGAAGGTCTTGGCGATCGAGGTCGACTGCTTCCATGGCCCGTTGGTGTCCAGATCCCAACAGCCCTGCATGATGAGTGCGCGGGCGGCGCTGATGTCGATCTCCGAGTCGGCGATCATCCCCTGTGCCATGCCGAGATCGCCCAGCCGGGATCCGAAGAGGCGCCGGTGTGCCGCGTACCCCAGTGCGATGCTGTGGGCCCGTCGGGCGATTCCGAGCCAGCGCATGCAGTGGGACAGGCGGCCGGGACCCAGGCGTACCTGCGCGTAGCGGTAGCCCGCACCCACCTCGCCCAGCACGGCCTCGTCGGGTACCACACATCCGTCGAAGACCACCTCGCAGTGGCCGCCGACGAAGCTCTGGTCGATGGTGTCGAGGTGACGTCCGACCCGGATGCCGGCGTTGTCGGCGTCCACGAGGAACATCGTGGCGCCGTCGCGGTCGCCCGGCTCGCCTGAGGTGCGGGCCATGCAGATGGCAAGGGCCGCCCCGTCGGCCCCGGTCGTGAACCACTTGTGCCCGTCGATCCGCCAGCCGCCGGAGACCTTGGTCGCCCTGGTGGCGAGAGCCGACGGGTCCGAGCCGGCACCCGGGCTCGGCTCGGTCATGGCGAAACAGGATCTCACCTGGCCGGCCGCCAGCGGCCGGAGGTAGCGCTCCTTCTGGTCGACGGTGGCGATCGCGTCGAGCAGGTGCATGTTGGCCTCGTCGGGGGCGGCGATGTTGAGCGCCAGGGGCCCGTACAACGACCAGCCGGCCTCCTCGAAGACCACGGCCCGGCTGCGCATGTCGAGCCCGTGACCGCCGTACCGCGCGGGTACGTGCGGTGCGAACACCCCTGCCTGCCGGGCCGCCTCCTGCAGCCGGAGTCGCAACCGCTCGCCGTCGGCGGCGAGGGCGTCGGCGTGGTGCTCCTCTTCCGGCACCACCACCTCGCGGACGAATGTGGCGGTCCGTCGAGCCAACTCCTCGACGTGGGGCTCGTGGTTCAGCGTGATGGCCAAGAGGGCTCCTGACGTCGCGGCGGATCCCGTGGAGCGCGGGTGGCTAATGATGATTAGCCTTCTTGATAGCAAGGACCTCGGTTGGTGGTCAAGAGACATGCTCAGGTAGTGTCTTGTATCCCATAATCAGCACTAGCCGCTCGATTCCTAAGGGAGGTTGACCGCATGGCGGGCACGCGGGACGCGCAGATCTTCGAGGCCGCCCTTCGCCTGTTCGCCGAGCGCGGTTACCGCGCCACCACGATGGCCGACATCGGCGACGCCGTCGGCATCCGGGGCCCCAGCCTGTACAAGCACGTCGGTTCCAAGCAGGAGATCCTGGCTGGAATCATGACCGCGACGATGGATCGTCTCCTGGCCAACCATCACGCCGCGGTAGCCGACTGTGCGGACGTGACCGAGCGGCTGCGTCGCGCCACCGAGTCCCACGTCCGCTTCCACGTCCGGCACCGGCTGGAGGCGTTCGTCGGGACCCGCGAGATCCCCAGCCTCGACGAGCGCAACCGCCAAGGCGTGGTTGATCAGCGGGCCCGGTACGAGCGCGCATTCCGCGACCTCATCGAGGAGGGCCGCGGTTCAGGTCACTTCAGGGTGTCGTCGGCGAAGCTCGCCTCCTACTCGATCCTGGACCTCGGCATGGGCACCTCCGTGTGGTACCGCGAGGGTGGGGGTCTGACCGAGGACCAGGTCGTCTACCAGTACGGCGAGTTCGCGCTGCGGCTGGTCGGCGTGCGGACAGCCGACGATGCCGCGACCGCACACCTGATGCGATGACCGGCCGGCAGTCTGCCGGTGTCGGTCAACCAGCGGTCGCCACCGCACTGACTGGCTCCGCCGACACCAGCAGCTCTCGCCGGCCTACCGGCGAGGCCTCGCGACTGGCCGCCGTGGCGGGGCTGTCATGCCGGATTCGGCACGGCATCACCGTCGAGGCGGGCGACGGCCGGCGGATTCGATACGTGCGTCCGGCGGTTGGCGGGATCCGGAATTTTCTGGTCCGGCGCCAGGCCGCGAACCAGGTAACTCCAGAACTGGTACGCGACCTCGCGCGACCGGAGCGCACCACGAGGCTCGTACCACTGGTAGGCCCAGTTGCACATGCCGTAGGCGGCGAAGGAGGCGAGGCGGACGTCGACGTCGCGGAACACCCCGCTGCCGATCCCGTCGGTGAACACCTGGAGCACCATGTCGTCATAACGCTGGCGCTTCTCCCGGATGTTGTCCTGAGCTGATGCCGGCAACTCACGGAAGTGTTCGAAGAACACCCGCACGTGTCCGCGGTGTGTCTCCATCAGTTCGAGGATGTCGGCCATGACCTCCAGGAGAAGTTGGTCGGGCCCGAGCCCGGCGCCGAGTCGCCGCTGATGACGGGAGACCAGCAGCTCGATCAGCTCGTCGTGGATCCAGTGCAGGATTTCGTCCTTGCTCTGGAAGTAGTGGTAGAGCGTCGCCTTCGCCACGCCGACGACCTCCGCGATGTCGTCCATGGTCGTGCTGGCATAACCGCGGTCGTCGAACAAGTTGGCGGCGGTGTGCAGGATTTCGCGCCGACGCTCCTCGGCGGTCATGCGGCGCCGCGCCAGTCGATTGGCCGACGCCGCCCTGGTGCCCGGGGGCGTACGGCTGTCCGATCTCTTCACCAGCCACTCCTACCGACTTCGATCTCTGGCTCTCAGGCTAGACCGACTGGTCGGGTGTGTCGACCCGCCGCTGGTTCTGAGCCGAGTACCCGCAGGTCGTGCCATGGTAGCGCGGTGCGACTGCAGAACCCTTGACACCTCCGGCAGGCCATCCCTACTGTGCGACGAAACAGCCAACCGACCGACCAGTCGGTCGGCACGGTCCGCCGACAGGGAGGACACGATGGTCACGCGTGATGTGCGTCGCCGCCTGTACCGGGAGATACTGCGCGTCGCCCTCTGGGAGGGCCGGCTGTTGCGGTTCATCGAGGAGGGCCGTACCTCCGGCTTCTACCACGCCGGCCGTGGTCAGGAGGCGACCGCGGTCGGTGCGACCGCGGTCCTCCGCCAGGACGACTACCTGCTCTACGACCACCGCGGCATGGGGCATGCCATCACCAAAGGAGTACCGATCGACCGCCTCTTCGGCGACTTCCTCGGTACCACGCAGGGCACCACAGGCGGTCTGGGCGCAGGAATCGTGCACATCGCCTGGCCCGAGGTGGGAGTGCTCGGCCAGAGCGGCACCCTTGGCGGTTCCTTTCCCATCGCCGCCGGCGCCGGCCTCAGTATCCGACACCGGAACACCGACCAGGTCGTCCTCTGCTTCTTCGGTGACGGGGCCGCCAACCGGGGCACCTTCCACGAGGCCGCCAACGCGGCGGCGCTGTGGAAACTGCCGGTGATCTGGCTGTGCGAGAACAACGGCTACGCCGTCTCCGTTCCCGCCGCCGAGGCGCTCAGCGTGCCGCAGGTCGCCGACCGTGCCGCCGCCTACGGCATGCCGGGCGAGGTCGTCGACGGCATGGACCCCGACGCGGTCTACACCGCCGTCGCCGCCGCGGTCGACCGGGCCCGGGCCGGTGCCGGCCCGACCCTCATCGAAGCGATGACCTACCGCTTCCGCGGTCACTACGAGGGGGATCCGACGAACTACCGCACGGCGGAGGAACTCGCCGCCTGGCAGGCGCGCGACCCGCTGACGACGTACCCCGAACGGATGCTCCAGGCCGGTGATGCGACCAGGGAGTGGCTGCGGGCCACGCACGACGAGGTTGCGGCCGAGATCGAGGAAGCCGCCACGGTCGCGCTCCGCGGCGAGAAGCCCGGCCCCTCCCGCATCCTCCAGCACGTGTACGCCTGAACGGAGCTTGATAAATGCCGATCATGAGCTACGCGAAGGCCATCCGCCGGGCCATCGACGAGGAACTGGAGCGCGACGACACGGTCTTCGTGATGGGCCAGGATGTCGGTGCCTTCGGCGGCGTCTTCGGCGTCACCAAGGGGCTCCAGGCCAAGTACGGCAAGCACCGGGTCTTCGACACGCCCATCTCGGAGAACTTCCTCGTCGGTGGTGGCGTCGGAGCGGCACTCACCGGCACCCGGCCGGTGGTCGAACTTCAGTACGCGGACTTCATCGAGGTCGCGATGGACGAGGTGTACAACAAGGCGGCCAAGTGGCGGTACATGCACGGCGGCCTGTTCACCGTGCCGCTTGTCATCCGGGCACCGGAAGGCGCGGCCAACGGCGCTGGGCCCGAGCATTCCCAGTGCCCGGAAGGTCTGCTGCTGTCCGCCGCCGGCCTGCACGTGGTGACGCCGGCGACCCCGGCCGACGCCCTTGGCCTGTTGAAGAGCGCGATCCGATCCGACAACCCCGTCGTCTTCCTCGAACACAAGGGGCTGTACGGCCTGAAGGGCGAGGTGCCGGACGGCGAGCACCTGGTGCCGATCGGGGTGGCCAACACCGTACGCCCGGGCCGCGACGTCACGGTCGTGGCGTGGACCTCCATGGTGCACCGGGCGACGGCCGCCGCCGAGCAGTTGGCGGCAGAGGGCGTGGAGGTGGAAGTGATCGATCCGCGGGGTGTTCGCCCGCTGGACACCGAGACGATCCTGGCCTCGGTCCGCCGTACCGGACGGCTGGTCGTCGGTAGCGAGGCACCCGCGGCCGGGGGAGCTGCCAACGAGGTTGCCGCCTTGGTGGCCGAGGCCGCGATCGAGTACCTGGCGGCACCGGTGACCAGGGTCTGCGGCAAGGACATTCCGCTGCCGCAGAGCGCGGAGCTGGAGCAGTTGGCCATACCGACCACCGACGACTTCGTGGCGGCCTGCCGTCGCGCCATGGGCTGACGAAACGGAGGACAGGATGCACAAGCTGTTCCTGCCCCGGCTGGGGCAGACCATGGAAGAGGGGCTGCTCGTCGCGTGGCTGGTCGAGCCGGGGCAGAGCTTCGAGGCGGGCGACGACCTTTACGAGGTGGAGACCGAGAAGGTCACGGCCAGCGTGCAGGCGAGCCTGCCGGGTCGAATGCTGCGGATACTCGTGGAACCGAGCAGCACGGTGCCGGTCGGCGCGTTGATCGCCGTGGCGGCCGACCCCGCCGATCCGGACACCGTGGCCGAAACCGCTGTCGACGATCTCATCGCGGGGCGGGCGTCGGCACCGGCCACCGGTGAGCCCGGTCTGGCCGACTTGCCGTCGGCGCCGGTCGATGCCCCGCAGACGGGCCTCCCGCGTACCGGACCGGTCCGGGCGATGCCACGCACGCGGGCTCTGGCCCGTCGTCTGGAGGTGGACCTGAGCGACGTCCCGGGCACGGGCCCGGACGGTCTGGTCACCGAGCGGGATGTGGAGTCGCACGCGCCGGCATCCGTCGCGGCGCAGCCGTCTGCGTCGCCGGTCCCTGCCCCGTCGCCGGTCCCTGCTCCGCCGCCGGTCCCTGCTCCGCCGCCGGTCCCTGCGCCGTCGCCTGCCGCTGCGCCGCCCCGATCCACGAGCGTCCCTGCCCGCCCGGGTGCACCGCGCATCCGCCAGCGGATGCCGCTGGCTCCGATCGCCCGACGGATGGCGTCCGTGGTGACGCGCAGTTGGACGGAGATTCCCCAGTTCAGCCAGGGTGTCCAGGTCGACGCGACCGCCCTGCGCCGCCGCCGCGACGGGTTGCGCGAGCGTACGGGACTGCCGATCGGGTTCAACGACCTGATCCTCGATGCCCTGGTGCGCAGCGTGGGGGAGGTGCCGGAGGCGAACGCGAGTTTCGAGGGGGACGACGTCGTCATGTGGGGCGACGTGAACGTCTCCATCGCCGTGGACACGCCCTCGGGACTGCAGGTTCCGGTCCTGCGGTCGGCCCAGGAATACACGATCAGTGGTCGTGCGAGGCGGCTGCGTGAACTGGTGCAGCGGGCCCGGGCTGGTGATCTCGGCCTGGCGGACGTCAACGACGGCACGATCACCCTGTCGAACCTCGGCATGTACGGCGTCGACCACGGCACTCCGCTGGTCACGCTGCCGCAGGCATGCATCGTCTTCGCCGGTGCCGTTCGTGACGTGGTCACCGCGGTGGACGGTGCCATCGCGGTACGGCCGTCGCTCACCGTCACCTCGGCGTTCGACCATCGGGTACTCGACGGCGCTACCGCCGCGCGGTTCACCGGCGTCCTGCGTCGCAATCTGGAGTCCGAGACTGATCCCTAACCGACCGAATGGTCGATTGCAGCCCCGGGATCCCGTCACTGCCCCTACTGGCAGACACCACGCTCCACGCGGCGACAGTCATACGTCAGCCGCTGATCGTCCAGGTCAGGACGGTCGATCACGTACAGATCGTTGACGACGCCGAAACCGCGAATTTACGATCCGACACAGTTCCACCGACTGGTCAGTCGACTCGTAGCGCGGCGAGGACGAGCGGAAGGACCGCAATGGCAGACCTCAAGGCCCTGGCCACCGCACAGTGTGACGCCTGGAACGCACACGACCTGGAAGGCTACCTCTCCTACTTCAGCGACGACGCCGTCTACACCTGCCCCGGCCGCGTGATCAGGGGCAAGGACGCCATCCGTTCGTACATGCTCACCCTGACCGAGGCATTCCCCGACGAGAACCTCACGTACAAGCCGTTCGTGGCCGAGGGCGACACCGTTGTCATGCGGTTCGAGGCGCGGGCGACGCACTCGGGGGTATTCCGGGTCAGCCCACGCCGCCAGCTCGCCCCGAGCGGCCGCAGCTACCTCCTCGATGTCGTCAGCATCGCCACCTTCGACGGCGACAAGATCGTCAAGCTTGAGGACTTCTTCGACCTGTACGACTTCGCGTTCAAGCAGATGCAGTTCCCCCTCCCGACCTCCGCCGCCGCACGTTGACCTGACCTGGAGGAAGACGATGACCCGCTTCACGGAACACCGCCGCTACCGGCGTGGATCGGTCCGGATCAGGCTGGCCGGCGCGGCCACTCTCGCAGCCGCCTTGTTGCTCAGCGCCTGCTCCGGTTCGGCGGTCAGCGGCGGTAACGGCGACTCGGGGTCGGCCTACCCCGATCCCGGTATCACCGACACCGAAATCAAGATCGGCGTCACCTACCCGTTTTCCGGCCCCGTCTCCGCCTACGGTGATCAGTACAAGGGCGCGGAGGCGTACGTCAGGTACGTCAACGAGGTCCAGGGCGGTATCCAGAGCGCCGACGGCAAGACCCGCAAACTGGTCGTCGAGGCACGCGACGATCAGTACGACCCCGGCAAGTCACTTGAGCAGGTCCGCAGACTCGTGGAGTCGGACAACGTCTTTGCGATCAATGGTGTGGTGGGCACGCCGCCGAACTCGGCGATCGTGGAGTACCTGAACAACGCCGAGGTGCCGCACCTGTTCGCCGCCACCGGTGCGACGAAGTGGGGAGCCCAACCCGACGTCTGGCCGTGGACGGTCGGCTTCCAGCCGGCCTACTCGCTGGAGTCGACCGCCCTCGTGCAGCACCTTGAGCAGGCGGACCCCGACGCCACCGTGGCGATCCTGTACCAGAACGACGACTACGGCAAGGACTTCCTCGCCGGATTCGAGTGGGCTGTCGAGCAGTCCGACTCGAACATCAAGATCGTGGCGAAGGAGTCGTACGAGACGGCCGACGCGAGCGTCGACTCCCAGATGGCCCGCCTCGCCGCCAGCAACGCCACCGTCGCCAACCTGATCACCACGCCGAAGTTCGCGGCACAGGCACTGGTCAACCTTGCCCAGTCGAGCTGGGATCCGCAGACCACCCTGCTGCCCAGCCCATCCGCGTCGATCTCGGCGACGATCGAACCGGCCGGCTTCGACAAGGCCCAAGGTGTCATCACTGCGCTCTACTTCAAGGACCCTGCCGATCCGCAGTGGGAGGCCGACGAGGGGATGCGCGAGTACAAGGACATCCTGACCAACTACGGATCCGTGCAGAACCTCAGCGAGAACATGCCGGTGCACGGTTTCATGCACTTCTACGCCCTGGTGGAGGCGCTGAAACTGATGGAGGAGCCCACCCGCCAGGGGCTGATGGACGCCGCCCTGAGCATGTCCAACATCCAGCACCCGATGCTGATCCCGGGCAGCAGCATCAACACCACTCCCGACCACCGATTTCCCGTTGAATCCCTGCAACTCATGAGGTTCGAGGGGGAGAAGTGGGTCTCTCTCGGCGGGCCTCTCAATCTGCAGGGCCGCACGCCGAAACTCACCGTCGAACAGCTTTCCGGTCAGTAGACCGGGACCGGTGTGGCGCCGCAGGGCGCCGCACCGGTAGCCGGTGGCCGCACCGCCCGAACCTGTTTCCGGTCGCAACCACGACGGCGAAGGAGAGACATGACCGACCAGCTGCTCGCCCGACGAAGCGAGCCCGAGGCGGGGAAGAACACCCTGCTAGAGGTCTGCGACGTCGGTATCCGTTTCGGCGGCTTGCGTGCACTGCACGACGTCAGCTTCACCGTGGGCCGCGACCAGGTTGTCGGGCTCATCGGACCGAACGGTGCCGGCAAGACGACCCTGTTCAACGTCATCACGCGGGCCTATCGCGCCGACACCGGATCGGTCCGGTTCGACGGCGTCGATCTGCTGACCCGGCCGGCACACCAGATCGCGCAGCTCGGCGTCGCCCGTACGTTCCAGAATCTGGGACTGGTTCCCGCGCTCGACGTGCGCGGGAACGTGCTGCTCGGCGCCAACGCCCGCAGCCGACACGGCGTGATCAGCGCCGGGATCGGGTTCGCTCGTACCGCCCGGCGTGAACGTGAGGCGCGGGAGCGTACCGAGATCGTGCTCCGCGACCTCGGGCTCGCCCAGGTTGCCTCGCTGCGCCCGGACGCCCTGCCGTTCGGCACACTCAAGCGGATCGAGCTGGCTCGTGCCATCGCCGCCGAGCCGTCGCTGCTGATGCTCGACGAACCGGCGAACGGTCTGTCCGCGGCCGAGGTCGACGAGTTGTCCGACCTCATCCGAACGCTGCGGCGGACCTACCGGCTCACCATCCTGCTGGTCGAGCACAACATGCGCATGGTGATGGATCTGTCGGACCACATCGTCGTACTGAACTTCGGACAGGTGCTCGCGCAGGGGACACCGGCCGAGATTCGTAGCGACGACGCCGTCGTGTCGGCCTACCTCGGCGAGTCGTCGGCCCGGGACGGGGGTACGTCATGACTCTGCTCGAACTCAGCGACGTGACGGCCGGATACGGGGGGCGCAACGCCGTGCGGGACCTCAATGTCCGTATCGCTCCCGCCGGTCGGGTCGCCGTACTCGGCGCGAACGGGGCCGGGAAGTCCACTCTGCTCCGGGCGATCAGCGGACTGATCGACGTCACCGGCTCGATCCGCTTCAACGGCGAGGAGATTCGAGGTCGCCGACCGCAGGAGATCGTGTCCCGTGGCGTGGCGCACGTGCCGGAGGGCCGGGGCACGTTCGGCCAGCTGACGGTCGAGGAGAACCTGACGGTCGGCGCCTTCACCCGCAAGGACGGCGAGGTGGCCGAGGACATCGACAAGGTGTACGGCTACTTCCCGGTGCTGCGGGAGCGGCGGCGGCAGAAGGCAGCCGCGCTCAGCGGTGGGGAGCAGCAGATGCTCGCCATCGGCCGAGCGCTCATGCTGCGGCCGAGGCTGCTGCTGCTCGACGAACCGTCGCTCGGCCTCGCCCCCAGGGTGACCGCGGATGTGTTCGCCATCCTCCGGGAGATCCACGGCGATTCGGGCGTCGGGATTCTGGTCGTGGAGCAGAACGCCGAGCTGGCCCTCGCCTTCGTCGACCATGCGTACGTGCTGGAGACCGGGCGGGTCGTCGCCGCCGCCACATCCGACGAGCTGCGTGGCGACGCGCACCTCCGCCGCGCCTACCTGGGGTACTGACATGGAGCAACTGGCAGAGCAGATAGTGTCCGGGATCGGCAACGGAGCAATCTACGCGTCGCTGGCCGTCGCGCTCGTGCTCGTTTTCCGCTCCACCGGCGTGATCAACCTCGCCCAGGGTGAGATGGCGATGTTCTCCACCTTCGTCGCCTGGCAACTGACCGCGATCGGGCTGAACATCTGGCTCGCCTTTCTGATCACGGTCGTGCTGTCGATGGCGGCCGGCGCCGGGATCGAGCGCGTGCTGATCCGACCGTTCCGCAAGCGCGACGAGCTGACCATCATCATCGTCACACTCGGCCTGTTCCTGATATTCAACAGCCTGGCGGGCTGGATCTGGTCGTACACGATCCGGCCGTTCCCCAGCCTGCTCCCGGATGGAACCCTCGACATCGGGCCGGTACGGACCTCGATCGCCACCCTCGGGACGCTGGCAATCGTGCTCGCGGCAACATTCCTGCTCTTTCTGCTGTTTCAACGCAGCAAGGTGGGTCTGGCCATGCGCGCGGTGGTGGACAACGGCACCTCCAGCCAGCTGGTGGGCATCCCGATCGGCGCGGTGCTCAGTCTCGGCTGGGCGTTGGCTGCGGGAATGGGGGCGATGTCCGGGATTCTGATCGCTCCGAAGCTGTTCCTCGAACCCCACATGATGTTCGGCGTGCTCATCTACTCCTTCGCCGCCGCAACCCTGGGCGGCTGGGACAGTCCGATCGGCGCGGTGATCGCCGGGCTGCTGGTGGGTGTCGGCCAGAATCTCGCCGCCACCTACATCCCGTGGATCGGCTCCGATCTCACGATCGTGTTCGCCCTGGCCACCATCCTGGCCGTCCTGCTGGTGCGCCCGGCCGGACTCCTCGGTTCGAAGGAGGTGGCGCGGGTATGAGCGCCTTTCCGATCGTCGTCAGTCCACGTCGGGCGCGCCATGTCACCCGCGCGGCGGTCAGCGTCGTGCTCCTGGTCGCGCTGGCGATTCCGTTCTTCATGACGGCGTTCAGCGTGTTCCAGGTCAGCCTGATCCTCGCCCTGGCGATCGGCGTGCTGGGGCTCAACCTCCTGGTCGGCTACGGCGGGCAGGTCTCGCTCGGACACAGCTTCTTCATCGCCGTGGGTGGATACACCAGTGGGGTACTCATGGCCGACCACGGCTGGAATTTCTTCGCGACGCTCATTCCGGTCGCCCTGTTCTCGGGCGGGGCCGGCCTACTGCTCGGCTTTCCTGCACTGCGGCTGAGGGGTCTGTACCTCGCGCTGGCCACCCTGGCGTTGGCGTTGTCGACCGGGCCGCTGCTGCGGCGCTTCGAGGGGCTGACCGGCGGGGTCCAAGGTGTCATCGTGCCGACTCCTGACTGGCTGCGTGACAGCCCACTGGGCAAGGACGCGAGCGTCTACTACATCGTCCTGGCGGCGATGCTGTTGGTGACCTGGCTGGTATCGCGGATCACCAGCGGCTACAGCGGGCTGGCCCTGGCCGTCATCAAACAGAACGAGATCGTCGCGCGCAGTCAGGGCGTCGACACCGCCCGCTGGAAGACCGCCCTGTTCGGCACGAGCGGTATGCTCGCCGGCCTCGGTGGTGCCTTCTACGTGCTCGCCATCGGCTTCATCGCGCCACAGTCGGTAGGCGTGATGCTGTCGATCTTCCTACTCGCGGGTGTCGTCATGGGCGGCCTGGGTTCGGTCTGGGGTGCGCTTTTCGGCGCGGCGATCGTGCACCTCCTGCCGCAGTACGCCGCGGATGTCAACCAGGGTCTGTCCGGAATGGTGTTCGGCGTCGCCATCATCGCCGTGATGTTCCTGATGCCCGGTGGCTTCGTTCAGCTGTTCCGAACCGCGCTCGGGAAGCTCGTCCAGGTACGGGACGAGGCGAGATCCGCCGAGGAGGAGATGGGCAATGCCGGCAACCTGGCTGACGCGCGGTCCGGGTGACCTGCTGACCGCGCTCGACGACAACGCGGAGCACCGCCCCGACCACCTGGCGGTCCAGTGGCGGGGACGCAGCCTCACGTACGCCCAACTGGCCACCCGCACGCGTCAGGTCGCCGGCGCCATGGCGGCCGACGGCATCGCCGCCGGACACCGGGTGGCCGTGCTCGCACGCAACCGGGTCGAACTGGTCGAGGTCTACTTCGCCGCCCTCGTGCTGGGCGCCGTGCCGGTGGTGCTCAACTGGCGCCTGGCGACGGCGGAGCTTCGCGCCATCGTCGAGGACGCCGAGGCGAGGCTCGTCGTCGTGGATCCGCAGGTGCCGTCCGCGGACGGCCTCGTCGACCCGACGCGCGACGGTCCCGCGATCGTGCTGTTGGCCTCGACCATGGGCAACGAGATGGCGTCGACGCGCGGGCGCGACTACGACACGTGGGTGGGCGAAGCTGTGCCGATCGCGGGTCGGAGCAGCTCCGACCTCGACGACACCTGCGTGCAGCTCTACACCTCCGGCACCACCGGACGACCCAAGGGGGTCCTGCTCAGTCACCGCAACATGTGGTCATTGCTCAGCGGCGCGCACGAGGACTGGCGGGTGATGCCGGGCTCGGTCCTGCTGTGCCCGCTGCCGGCCTTCCACATCGGCGGGCTTGGCTGGATCCTTGTTTCGGTCGCCCGGGGTGCCACCGTGGTGCTCCTCGAGGAGGCTCGGCCGGATCTGATCCTACGGTCGATCTCCGCGCACGGCGTCACCCACGTCATCCTGGTGCCCGCTCTGATGGCCTCCATCGTTGAGCAGCAACTCCGGGATCGCCTGGACATCAGGGCGCTGGAGATCATCGTGTACGGCGCCTCGCCGATACCACGTAGTCAGCTGCGGGAGGCTCTTGAGGTCCTGGATGCGGACTTCATCCAGGCCTACGGGATGACGGAGAGCTGTAGCTCGATGACCCAGCTGGGACCGGAGGCGCATCGGGAGGCGGCCGGGCAGCCCGAGCCGGCCGAGGGCGAGCCTGATCTGCTGCGCTCCTGCGGGCGTCCGCGCCGAGGCATCGAGCTGTCGATCCGCGCACTGCACGACGGCACCGAGTTGCCTGTCGGTGAGGTGGGCGAGGTCTGGGTGCGTAGTGCCCAGGTCATGGCCGGTTACTGGCGGCGGCCCGAGGAGACGGCGGCGGTGCTGATGCCCGGGGGGTGGCTGCGGACGGGCGACATGGGCTACTTCGGGCCTGACGGCCATCTGTATCTCTGCGACCGCGTCAAGGACATGATCATCTCTGGTGGCGAGAACATCTTCCCCGCGGAGGTGGAGAGCGTCCTGCTCGACCACCCTGCCGTGGCGGAGGTGGCCGTGATCGGGGTCCCGAGCCAGCGTTGGGGTGAGCGGCCCAAGGCTTACCTCGTGTTGGTGCCGAGCGCGGCGACGCCCGATCTGAAGGACATCCGCGCCTTCTGCCGGGCGAGGCTCGCGAGCTTCAAGTGTCCTGACGAGATCGAGGTCGTGCCGACGCTGCCCCGCAACGCCTCCGGGAAGCTGCTCAAGAAGGAGTTGCGGAGGCTCGTCACCCCAAGCTTACCGACTGGCCAGTCGAGTAGCGTTCGGTAGCAGCTCGCCAGAAGGGCAGCGACAGTGGATTTAGTCATTGACCGTGCATGGGCTTGGCCAGTACGGTCGACCGACCAGTCGGTTGGGAGAAGATGATGAGCACTGAGGAGCTCGGCCCGTACCGTGTGCAGGTGAGCGCTGAGGGTGCCACCCTCAGCTCCGCCCAGTGCGGAGCGTGCCCCCGATGCCGGGTCGGCGATCCGGCCCACTGCACCTCGGCGAACACCGCGCGCACCGACCGCAACGGGCCACCGGTCGCGTCGGCGCCGCTGCTGCTCGACGCCATCAGCGTCGTGGACATGGTGCTCGCCAGCGGAATGCCGCTCGGCGCGGTGCAGGTACGCACCCAGGACCACCGGCACGCCGCCGCCGTGTGCGACCTCGTACGTACCGTCGTGGCGGATGTCCTGCCGGGCGAGGCGTCCCGGGACGAGTGGATCGCCCGCGGACGGCCGGGACGCGCGGACGTGGTCATCGATCTCGACGGGGATCTCGCGTGGGCCGCTGCCACGGTACGCCGTGGCGGTGCCGCCGGTGTGCCAGGCATCGCCCGGACCACGCCCACGCCGACGACGATCGTGCAGCGGGAGATTCGGCTGCTGCAGCGCCGGGACCTGATGAGCGCGTGGGAACTACTCGCCGCCGGCCTGATCGGAAGGGATGCGTCATGAGTAGGGACGAGGCGCCGGTAGCCGTCGTCACCGGTGCCGGCCGGCCGGGTGGGATCGGCCAGGAGATCGCGGCCGGATTGCTGGCCGACGGCTACCGGGTGATCGTGTCGGACCTCGCCACACCGATGAGCTCACACCCCGACTACGAGTCCGCCACCGCGACGATGCTCGACCGCACGGCCAGCGGACTCGCGCAGACGACCGGTGGCGACGTCCTAGCCGTGCCCTGTGACGTCCGGCGCGCGGCGGAGGTCGACGCGTTGTTCGCCGCCGCCGTCGACACGTTCGGGCGACTCGACGTGGCCGTGAACAACGCGGGTCTCGCGGTCGGTCTCACCGACGTGGTCGATCTCAGCGAGGCCGACTGGCGACTCAACCTCGACGTGATGGCCACGGGCACCTTCCTGTGCAGCCGGGCCGCGGCGCGCATCCTCGTCCGGCAGGGCCGCGGCGGCCGGATCATCAACATGGCGTCCCAGGCGGGCAAGACCGGCCAACCCTCGATGGCCGCCTACACGGCCGCGAAGTTCGCCGTCCTCGGGTTCACCCAGAGCCTTGCTCACGAGTTGGGGCCGCACGGTGTCACCGTCAACGCGGTCTGCCCGGGCACCGTGCTCACGCCGCTGCTCGACGTCAAGGGAGGCGTGTTCGAGACCTACCCCAAGCGGTTCGGGATCGATCCGGAGCGCTACAAGACCAAGCTGCTCCGGCAGATCCCGCTCGGACGCTTCGCGGTGCCGGGCGACATCGCCGACATGGTGCGGTTCCTTGCCTCGCCACGGGCGGCCTACGTAACGGGAGAGTCGATCAACGTGACCGGCGGTCAGGAGATGCATTGAGCGGGTATCGGCAGGCGGTGTTCCGTGCCGCAGGCGCGGTGGAGATCGTCGAGGTGCAACGGGCCGAACTCGGCCCACGGGACGTGCTGCTCCGGGTGACGGCGTGCGGGGTCTGCGGCTCCGACGTCGGGAGCTACCTGCACGGTCACTATGTGAAACCGGGCCAGGTCATGGGTCACGAGATGGCCGGGCGGGTGATCGCCGTCGGCGCCGAGGTCGAGTTGGGGCCCGGGACCCTCGTGGCGGTTCGTCCCCTGCGGACCTGCGGCAGATGCTGGTACTGCGCACGAGGTGACGCGCACCTGTGCGGCCGCAGCGCGGCCCGCAGCCTCGCCTACGGACTGGCTGGCGGCTTCGCCGAGGAGGTGCTCGTGCCGGACGCCGTCATCGGCCGCGACGTCGTGCCGGTGCCCGAGCACGTCGATCCGGAGGACCTGCTCTGGGCGGAGCCCCTGGCGGTCGCGATCCGCGCGATCACGCTCTCCGCGGCGTCCGCCGGCGATCAGGCGCTGGTGGTCGGTGCCGGATCCGTCGGACTGTGCGTGATCGGCGCGCTCATCGCCGGTGGCGTGCGCGTCGACGTTGTCGAGCCGCGGCCGGTCCGGCGCGCGGCGGCCGAGGTGCTCGGCGCGAGGACCGTTACCGCGGACGAGGTGGCCACCGGCCGTCACGACGCGGTCTTCGAGGCGTCCGGTGCCTCGGGCGGGCTGGCCACCGCGGCGCGTGCGGCCGAGCGGGCACCGCTGGTACTGCTCGGCCTGTCCGACCGGCCCATTCCGGTTGAGGCGGCACACGCCGATCTGCGCGGTGCGTTCGCCTACCTGGATCGCGACTTCCACCGCGCGATCAGCCTGATCGTCGACGGGCGCGTGTCGATGCGCGCGGCGGTGTCGCATCGGTTCCCGCTCGACGAGACCGGAGCCGCCATCCGCGCCAGTGCCACCGACGAGACAGCCGTCAAGGTGCTCGTGGTGCCCACCACCGAGCCAGCCGAACAGCCGCAGCCCTGCGCGGCGTAGGAGGCAACGATGCCCATCAGCGAGCACGCACAAATTCATGGTCACCTCGCGCCACGCGAGACGCTGGCCGGTCCCGGGACGTCCGGACAGGTCGGCTCGGTGCTGCGGGCAAGGGGTGTGGCACCCGGCCCGGTACTGGTGGTCGCGGACGCCGCCGTCACCCAGCTCGGTCTGCTTGCCGACCTGCTCACCGGTCTACATGCTGCCGACTTCGTGACCGACGTCTTCGACCAGGTCTCCGGCGAGCCCGGCGAGGCCGTTGTCGACGCCGCCGCCGCCCAGGCCCGCGAGCGGGGCGTGACAGCGGTGATCGGGATCGGCGGGGGTAGCGCCATGGACGCCGCCAAGGTCGCGGCGCTGCTCGCGACCAATTCGGGCGCCGCCGCCGACCACGTGGGGGTGGTGGAGCCGCAGCGGTCGCTGCCGCCGCTGGTGCTCGTGCCGACGACGAGCGGTACGGGTTCGGAGGCATCCCGAATTGCGATGATCACGGTCGGTGGTGTCAAGCGCGTCATCAGCTGCAGCCAGTTCGTGCCCTCGATCGCCGTGCTCGACGAGCAACTGGTGACCGGGCTGCCCAGCACGGTCGTCGCCGCCACCGGCATGGACGCGCTGGCTCACGCGATCGAGTCGATGTTGTCGACGCTCCGCACGCCCTTCACGCTGGCACTCAGCGCCCAGGCGATCACCATGCTGCGCGCGAACCTCGAACCTGCCGTCGCGGGCGACGGCGCCGCCCGCGGCCGTACGCTCTACGCCGCGCACCTGGCTGGGATCGCGCTCAACGCCGGCGTGGTGCTGGGGCACAGCCTGGCCTACGTGGTGGCGCGGCGTTCGCCGTTGCCGCACGGCACCTGCTGCGCCCTGGCGCTGCCGTACTGCCTGGCCTACAACGCGGCGGTGCCAGCCGAGATCGGTGTACACCTGGCCGAGCTGCTGACCGGCCGGGCCGGTAGCACGCTGGCGGACGCCGCCCAGGAGGTCGCCGCCCTGACCGCCCGTCTCGGACTACCCGGCCACCTGTCGGAAATCGGGATTCGACCCACGGAGGTTGCGCTGATGGCCACCGAGATCATGCGTGACTATCCGCGGCCCAACAACCCGGTGCCGCTTACCGAGACCGCCGTACGAGATCTTCTGACCCACATGGTCGAAGGAGATCTGAGCGGCGCGTGGGCCTCGTCGCCGACGGTGGTGTCCGCATGAGTACGACCGCGGCGACCGAGATCAGGAACGTCGAGACGCTGGTGGCCGGTGAGTGGCGCGGTGCCACCCAGGGCGCGGATCTGGAGGTCCGTGACCCGGCGGACCTGCGCGAGGTGGTGGCGCGGGTACCGGCCCTGACGGCTACCGACATCGACAGCGCCTATGCCGCAGCCATCCGGGGCGCGCGGGCCTGGGGGCGCACCTCGGGCCTCGACCGGGGTGCGGTCCTGCTCAGGACGGCGAGTCTGCTGCGCGACCGTAGCGCCCCGATCGTCGCCGACCTGGTGCGCGAGATGGGCAAGACGGGAGCCGAGGCGAGCATCGAGCTGACCAAGGCGGCCGACTTCTTCGAGTACTACGGCGGACTGGCTCGCTCGGCGACCGGGTACAGCCTCAACGACGGCCGGCCCGGCACGACCACCAGCGTGAGGTACGAGCCGGTCGGCGTCGTACTGGCCATCACGCCGTGGAACGACCCGCTCCTGACCCCGGCCCGCAAACTGGCCCCCGCGTTGGCCTGCGGCAACGCCGTGCTGCTGAAGCCCGCCACGGACACCCCGCTGGTGAGCGTGCGGCTGGCCCGCGCACTTGTGGACGCCGGGCTGCCCGCCGAGGTGTTGTCGGTGCTCACCGGCCGCGGTGCGGACATATCGGCCGCGCTGTTGGACGACCCGAGACTGGCCGCCGTGACCTTCACCGGCAGCAACGAGGTCGGAGCCGCCATCCACGCCTCGGTAAGCGGTCGAAACCTGCGGGTACAGACCGAACTGGGTGGCAAGAACGCCACGGTGGTGCTCGCCGACGCCGACCTGACCCTCGCCGCCGACACCATCGTGGCGGCGGCCTTCGCCCAGGCAGGCCAGAGGTGTACGGCGACAAGTCGGGTGATCGTCGACCGGCGGGTCAGCGCCGGCCTGCTCCAGTTGCTGCGTACCCGGGTCCGCGCCCTCGTGCTGGGGCCGGGCGGCGAGCCCGGAACAGCGATGGGACCTGTGATCAACGAACGGCACCGCGTCGCGGTGCTCGACCACGTCAACGCCGCGGTCGCGGCCGGAGCGACGGTCGCGGAGGGCGGTACGGCACCGGACGACGGGCGGCTGGCACACGGCTGCTTCGTCCAGCCGACGATCCTCACCGGGGTGACCGCCGACATGGACATCTGGCGCGAGGAGGTCTTCGGCCCGGTGCTCGCTCTGCTGGAGGTCGACGGCTTCGACGAGGCGGTCGCCGCGGTCAACGACTCGGAGTTCGGGCTGGCGGCGGCGCTGTTCACGCGCGACCTGTCCCACGCAAACCTCTTCCTCGACCGCGCCGACACCGGTCAGGTGGCAGTCAACCTGCCCACGTCGGGTTGGGACGTGCACCACCCGTTCGGCGGATTCAAGGCATCGGGATCTCCGTTCAAGGAGCAGGGCACCGAGGCCCTGCACTTCTACTCGCGCGTCAAGACCTGTGCGGTGCGGTTCGCGTGGTGACCTCGCCATTCGATCTGACCGGCCGTACCGTGCTGGTGACCGGCGGCGGGCGTGGCCTCGGTCGGGCGATGGTGCTGGCGGCGGCTGGCGCGGGTGCCCGCGTGGTGGCCGTCGCCCGCTCGGCCTTGGAGCTTGAGGAGACGGCCCTGGCCGGCGGCCCGAGGGTGGTGCCGCTGCGTTGGGACCTGTTAGCCGATGCCGACCAGGCCGGTCACGCGGATGCGTTGGTGGCCGAGGCCGAGCGGCTGGCCGGGCCGGTGCACGGGGTTGTCCACGCCGCGGGTGTGCAGAGCCGGTCACCGGCGGCCCACTTCCGGCCCGAGGAGTGGCGGCGGGTCCTCGCGGTCAACCTGGACACGCCGTTCTTCCTCAGCACGTCGCTGTACCGCGCCCAACGCGCCCGCTCCGCGGGCGGCAGCCACGTCTTCATCGGCTCCCTGGCCAGCGCCATCGGCCTGCGCGACGTCGCGGCGTACGCGGCGAGCAAGAGCGGCGTCCTGGGCCTCACCCGCTCGCTGGCGGCCGAGTGGGCGGCCGACGGGGTACGGGTGAACTGCCTGGCTCCTGGCTACTTCCGGACGGCGCTCACCGCCGACCTGCTCGACGACCAGGAACGGCACACGTGGATCAGGTCGCGGATCCCCATGCGCCGCCTTGGCACGCCGCAGGAACTCGGTGGCGCCGTGGTCTTTCTTCTCGCTGAGGCGTCAACGTACGTCACCGGTCAGATGATTGCCGTAGACGGAGGGTGGCTGGCCGCATGAGTAGCAGGAAGCAGACCGTCGGAGTTGTCGGCGGCGGCATACTCGGGCTGGCGGTCGCACGGGAACTGCTGCTGCGCCGGCCCGGCACCAGCGTCACGGTCTTCGAGAAGGAGGACCGACTCGCCGCACACCAGACCGGCCACAACAGCGGCGTGGTGCACGCTGGCCTCTACTACCAGCCCGGCTCCCTGAAGGCTCACCTCTGTCGCCGAGGCGCGGGCCTGCTGCGGGAGTACTGCGCCGAGCACACGCTGCCCTACCGGGAACTCGGCAAGCTCGTGGTGGCCCTGGACCGCGCGGAACTGCCGGCGTTGGACCGGATCGAGGACCGGGCGCGGAGCAACGGCGTGCCGGACCTGGCGCGGCTCGACCGCGCCGGCATCGCCGATCGCGAGCCGGCGGTGGCCGGCATCGCCGCACTGCACTCACCCCGTACCGCGGTGGTGGACTTCGCCGCGGTCTGCGAGCGTCTCGCCGCAGACGTACGGCGGCTCGGCGGTCGAGTGCTGACGTCCACCGAGGTACACCGCATCAGACCGGGGGTCGGGCATATCGAGGTGTCGGCAGGTCAGGAACGGTATCTCGTGGGCCGGCTCGTGGTGTGCGCCGGTCTCTCCGGTGACGCGGTGGCGGCGATGGTGCGTGGCCGCGGCGACGCCCGCATCATCCCGTTCCGTGGCGAGTACTACCTGTTGCGGGCTGGTCTGCGTGACCGTGTGCGAGGGCTGGTGTATCCGGTGCCGGATCCGCGCTACCCGTTCCTCGGTATTCATCTGACCCGCCATGTCGACGACGAGGTGCTGGTCGGACCGAACGCCGTTCTCGCCCTGTCCACTCAGGGATACACCTGGCGTGATGTCAGCCTTCCTGACCTGGCACGGATGGCGGTGTGGCCGGGAACGGCCAGGATGGCACGGCGGCACTGGCGTACCGGGATGTACGAACTGGCCGGCTCGCTGTCGCGCCGACGCTTCGCCGGGCGCGCCGCGCGCTACCTACCCGGGCTCACCGCAGCCGATCTGGCGCCGGCACCGGCCGGTGTCCGCGCTCAAGCGGTCGCCCGCGATGGATCTCTCGTCGACGACTTCCTGATCGAGCGGGTCGGACCGATCATGCTGGTCCGTAACGCGCCGTCGCCGGCGGCGACCTCCAGTCTTGCCATCGCCGAACACGTCGTAGCCCAGTTGGAGGACGGCGATGCCTGAGTTCGTGGTGACGGTACCGATCCGGTTCAGCGACCTGGACGTGTTTGGCCACGTCAACCATGTTCGGTACCTGACCTACTGCGAAGACCACCGTACGACGATGCTGCGCTGCCTGGAGCAGGACACGGGGGTGCGCTGGACTGAGGACGGGTTCGTCATCGCCCGGGTCGAGTGCGATTACCTGTTGCCGGCGGCGCTCAGTGACGACACGCTGGATGTCGGCCTCACCGTCGATCACGTCGGTCGAACGTCCGTCCGGGCCACCTACCGACTGCGCCGCAGTCGTGACGGGGCCGAGGCGGCCGTCAGCCGGCAGGTGCTGGTGCTCGTCGATGGCGGCAGGCCGAGACCTGTCACCGATGTCGAGCGCGAGTGGCTGATCCGGTACGGCGACGTCCCGGACACCGTGGTTTCGTACCGCGGCAAGCGTTGACCCGTTGTACCTGAGCCGATGCCGGCGTCATCTCGGCGGTGACGCCGGCGTCGGCCGCGCTCGTTACGGGGTGACGACTCGGCCGCCGAAGGTCACGACCAGCCGACCGTCGGCGGCGAAGGACCAGCCCAGAGCGCCGGTGTACGAGGAACACCGGGATCCGTTGGTGCCGGACCAGAACTGGTTCGAGCTGTCGGAGTTACCGATGATCCGGTCGTTCGAGCCGCCGTTGCACGAGGTGTTGTTGCGGAACACGGAGGAGCCGCCGTCGAAGTTGAAGTTGCGCTCGGCGTTGCCGATGTTGGCGTTGTTCGACACCGTCATCGTGCCGGGGTTGCGGTTGTAGGTGAACCCGTGCTTGCCGTTGTTGTAGGCGATGTTGCCGCGGATGGTGTGGTTCACCGCGATGTCCTCGCCGCCGAGCTTGAATCCGTTGCGGTCGCCGTTGCCGGCCTGGCCGCCGTTGCTCAGGGTGCCGTTGGTGTAGGCGAGGGAGGATTCGATGGTCACCGCGCCGATGGCGCCGGTGTCGCTCTTGGTGTAGAGGTCGTAGCCGTCGTCGATGTTGTTGTGGGCCACCGTGTAACGGAAGACGTTGCCGGGGCCGACGGTGAGCTTCGGGGCGAAACCGTCGGCGTCCTCGCCGTCGGAGTCGACGTTGTCGTGCGACACCGTGCTCACCACGAGGTTGTTGGCGGGCCACTGGTCGCGGGGCGCGTTGGCGACCAGCCGCGAGAGTTGCAGCCCCGAGTCCCGGTTGTGGCGGGTGATCGTACGCTCGATGATGTTGTTGTTGCCGGCCAGCAGGATGCCGTTGTCGCCGGCCCGCTCGACGATGATGCCGCGGATGTGCCAGTACGATCCGCCCACCGCCAGGCCCCGGTTGGCCGGGTCCTCGCTCTGCGCCGAGAAGTTGAGGATCGGGGTCTCACCCGCGTACGCGAAGATGTTCTTGCGTGCGCTCGACGTGCCGTTGTTGCCCTGGGCGATGGTGATGGTCTGCGAGTGGCGGTAGGTGCCGCCGCGCAGGAAGATCGTCCCGCCTGCGGGAATCCGGGTGATCGCGGAAGTGAGCGTCGTCGGGTTCGCAAGCGTGCCGGTCGCGCTGTCGGTGCCGGTCGGTGCCACGTACAGCGTGCCGCTCGACGGTGGGGGCGGGCTGGTCGGTGGGGGTGTGCTCGGTGGCGGGGTGGTCGGCCCGGTCGTCGGCGGCGGGGTCGTCGGCCCGGGCGTCGCACCTGAGGCGTACGTCTCGAACTCGGCGATCCTCGGCGTGCCGCTCGCGCCGGTGATCTCGAAGTTGATTTTTCTCAGCGAGGTGGCGGGGAAGTTGATGACCCCCGCCCCGGCGCCACTGGCCAGGGTGGCGCCGGTGTCGTTGTTGACGAGTCGCCAGGAGCCGACGACACCTACCGCGCCGGCCGCCTCCCGGATGTTCACCGACGCCACAGTGGTGGCGGTGCCCCACTTGACGGAGATGCGACCGGTCGTGCCGGTCGGCGACCAGTAGCTGCCCATGTCGCCGTCGATCACGTTGCCGTAGCTGGTGCCGCTGGCCTTGCTGGAGCCGTCGGCACCGGCCCCGAGACTGAGGTTCGTCGCGTTGGCGCTTACCGACGCGGCGGCGAACCCGTCAGCCGAGCCGGACGCTTGGGACACCGGCAGCGCTGAGGCAACGGCGGCTGCGGCGGCCACGGCGGTGCCGCCGGCGAGCAGCCTTTGTCGCACTGTAGTTCTCACTGTTCGTCTCCTCGGGAGTGAGCACGATGCGAGGCGTCTCCTGCACAGCCCGACACCGCAGGATGGCTACATGTTCGTGTCATCAGCCTGGCTATAGAGCGAAACATCGATGTAATACCAGGCTAGGAAAGCGCTTGCCGAGAAGACAAGGCCAGCGATGTGCAGGTTTGTTGCAGGATTCTGGGCAGCCGCTCGTCGAGTCGAGGAGACACGGGCAGCGCGGCAGTGCGAAGGAACCGGGATCGTGCCCCCACGCCTCACGGCGACTCCGGCGGCTTCGCCTTCTGCGGGTGAATCGTGTCGTGCCGGATCAGCATGGCGATGATTTCGCCGATCTTCCGCTTCCGGGTCTCCGCCCCGTTCCGCCGCGCTGAGCCGGTGGGTGAGGGCGAACCGGTTGGTCGTGGTGAGTGCCGGCCTCGTCGGGCGCACCTTGGGTCGATGTTTGGCACCGCCCGCCCGAACGGCCTGCCACATCGACCCGCTGGCGCAGGCGGCCGTCAAATGGTGACACCCCGGCTTGTCGTACCGCGGCGCTGCTGCCGGCTGGCGCGGTCCGGGCCCGCGACGGAAGTTCCGTCGCGGGCCCGGGTCATGGTTGATGGCTGTCAGTTCGGGGCGTGCACCCCGCTGGCGGACCAGTCCCTGGTGGCACCCCGGACGTACATGGAGCTGCCCTGGTTGCCGGAGAAGTACTGCTTGATGGAGCCGGCGAACGGTGTGCTGGAGGCGTTGCGGCCGTGCACGTCGGTGTAGACCGTGGTCGGGTCGCTGTTCTGCACCTGGAAGGTGCCCGGCCGGAACTCCCGCAGGGTGCCCTTGAACGGCGAGCGCGGGTCGTCCCAGGCGAGGTTCTGGCCGGCCTGGCGGGCCTGGTCGCAGTAGTCACCACCGGCGAGATTCGTGTAGCACAGGTCCACGATCCGGCCCACGTTGTTCGGCTTGGACGGGTCGTAGTAGCGCGACGGGTTGACCACGTAGAACAGCGGCGCCAGGCGGAAGTTCAGCCCCGGACCGGTGACCTGGAAGTCGGAGAACCAGAAGTCGTCCATGTCGGAGACGGTGAACGGCACGGGATTGGGGTAGAGCGGGTCGTAGTGGGTGCGGCCTTCCCGGATTGCCTGCACGCAGCCCGGCTCGGTGATCAGTCGGCCGAGTGAGCGGGTGTCCGACGGCGAGTCCGCCGGCACCGCCGGAGCGACGTTGATGAACTGGCCGCCGAAGCCCGGGCATTCGCTGGGGCTGAACCCGCCGGGCCGGCCGAGTGGGATCATCGCGCTGTACCGGGCCTCGGTGACCTGACCGCCGTTGCTGGCGGCGCAGCGCTGGTTGAACAGCAGTTCGTGCAGGTTGTTGCTGAACGCGTCCGGCGAGTGGGTGCCCTGGTGGAACTTGAGCAGAGTGTCGCAGGTCGCGATCGTGGTGCCCTGCGGCGGGAAGAAGCTGCTGCCGTTGTCGCCCTGGATCACGTTGACGTTGTTGACCGTGAGGACCTTGTGCCCGACGTGGTCCTCATGCCGGTGGCTGTGCTCGGGCATGTGGTCCAGCATCACCTCGCTTGTGTAGCCGAAGGCGGGCCAGCCCGCGGTGCTGAACAGGTCGGACGGTCTGGGGTCGTCACCGTGTTCGTGGCCGAAGTTGCAACCGCTGGGGTCGCGCGGCGGGTGCCAGGTCGGGTAGACCTTGCCATCCGGACCGTACGTCCAGTACCGGGCGTGGATTTCGACCGAACACTCGCCGGAGCGGGGCAGGTAGCCCTTCTCGTTCGCGGTGGCGATCAGATCATACGCCCGGCTGGTCTCCGCTCCTGCGGGCGGCAGTGCGGTCCCCCAGGTGGGGTTGCCGGGTGGCGGTGTGGTGGGCGGCGGTGTGGTGGGGGGCGGCGTCGTGGGGTTGGGGTCGGGCGACCCGGTGCAGGGAGTGCCGTTGACGGCGAAGTTGGTCGGCGCGGGGTTGCTGCCGCTCCAGGACCCGTTGAAGCCGAACGAGGTGCTGGCCCCGGTCGCGATGCTGCCGTTGTAACTGGCGTTGCGTGCGCTGACCTGGCTCCCGTTCTGCGTCACGGTGGCGTTCCATGCCTGCGTGACGCGTTGGCCTGCGTCATAGCTCCAGGTAAGGGTCCAGGAACTGACCGGGTCGCCGACGTTGTTGATGGTGACTGTCGTGGTGAAACCGCCCTGCCACTGCGAGCCGACCGTGTAGGTGACTCTGCAGCCGGGTGCGGCCACTGCGGGTCCGGCGAGGGTGATAGCCGCTCCGCTGGCGACGACCACGGCCGCCACGGTCCCGGCTGCCCACAGCCGGGACCGGGGACGATGTACGCGCATTACCGATCCTCCGAACGGTGGTGGAGTGGATCGACGGAGGATCTGAACCCAGCAGGCGGGTGCGCCTGACCGGCGGGGCCGGAGCGTGCCTCACCGATCACCGGGGCGGCCGAGCGGAACCCGACTGGGCGTCCACCCATCGACTCATGTAAATCTATGCTATGCGATGGACTGGGGCTGTCAACGCGGCTTAGATCAACAAAGCTGATGCTGAGGATCAGGAGATCCGGCGGAACGTGGCGTCGGCGCGGCCCGTGGCGTTGTTGATCGGGTCGACCCGCAACATGTAGTTGCTGTGCCTGACGTGTCGGTCGGGGAAGTTGTAGGACTGGAACGACGACCACGACGAGTCGGCCAGTCCGGCTACCTGACGGAAGGTGGCGTCCTCGCTGAACACTACCGAGCCGTTGTTGGGACTCAACCTGAGGACGTAGTCGGCGTGCCGCAGGTAGTACCCGGGGAAGTTCACCGACTCGAACGACACGTACCCGGCTGAGTTGTTCGCCAGTCCGGGGACCACCCGGAACTGCCCGTCCAACGCCGGGTTGACGTTCGAGTCGATCCGGACGGCGTAGTCCTGGTGCCGTACGTAGCGGTCCTGGAAGTTGAACGACTGCAACCGCTGGATGGGCACCGCGCCCGCGTTGTCGAGCTCGCCCGACGGACCGGCCAGCACTGTCGAGGTGGAGACGGGCATGCCCAGGTTCGGCGTGCCATCCGGGTTCCAGGAGATTCGCTGGGCCCGGCTGGTGCGGGTGGTACCGCATCCCTGCGAGGACGAGGAGTTGGCGTGGTAGACGATCCAGTCTTCGGTGCCGTCGGGCGATGTGAAGAAGGAGTGGTGGGCGGGACCGTAGACCCCGTTTGCGTCGGCGCGCTGGAAGAGCGGGTTGGCCAGCTTGGTCCACGAACTGCGGCTCAGTGGGTTGGAGCCGGTCAGCTCCAGTGCCCCGATCTTGTAGTCGGGTGTGCCGCAGTAGCTGGCCGAGTAGGTGAGGAAGGTGCGACCGCCGCGCTGCAGCACGTAGGGGCCTTCGTTGACGGGGTTGCCCTGGAGTTCCCACGGGTGGCTCGGCTCGGAGATCAGCGTGCCCAAGGCCGCGGGTGTCCACGGGTTGGTCAGGCGGGTGATGTACAGGCTCTGTAGGCCGCCGTTGTCGAACCCGCTGTTGTTGTTGAACGCGGAGAACACGAAGTAGTTCACCCCGTTGACCGTCATGACACTACCGTCGATCGACCAGCCGTTGTTCGGCATCAGGTTGAGTTGGCCCCGATACGTGTAGGGGCCCATCGGGTCGGTTCCCGCGCTCTCCAGCACATGCTGGCGCTGCCCGCCGCAGCACGCGCTCGGGCCGGCCGAGTAGTACAGGTACCAGCGCTGCCCGTTCGGGCCGTTGAGTAGGTGCATGCTGGGCGCCCACATGTTCGATGTCGCGTTCGCCTGCGACATCGTGAAGACACGGGTCTCCGGTGCGGTCCGCAGGCCGCCAAGAGTGGACGCCTTGCGGATGTAGATGTTCCCGGTCCAGGTGGTGGCCGTGTAGTAGTAGTTGCCGTTGTGATAGCCGAGCCACGGGTCGGCGCTGTTGGGCGTACCGACGATGGGGTTTCGGAACGATGCTCCGGGAGCCGCGCTGCTCGGGGTGGAAGAAACCACCAGGCCCACGCCGACGGTGACAGCGGTGACCAACACGGTGGCAATGGTTTGCCTACGTATGCGCATGGTGCGGTCCTTTCGACGGTCGCACGTGCGTGGTGCGACGCTTCAGGCGGGTGGACCTGACCACGACTGGACCGGTATTCGCCCGGACAGCGTGGGCGAGGGCCGGCGACCTTCCCTTCCGCAATGATCGGGACGACGGGCCCCGGCGCCGCGCAGGAACTCGGCACCGGGGCTGAGACCAGACCGCGGATCGCGGTCACGTCGAGGCGGATCGCGGTCACGTCGAGGCGGCCGTCAGACGGCTGTGCGCGACCACTGCTGGTTGGTGCCGGTGTTGCACGGATACTGCTTGAGGATCGCGCCGTTGGCGGTCGACGCGGACGGTACGTCCACGCACTTGTTGCTGTGCCGCGCCCGGAGCTGGAAGTAACTGCCGTTGGTGACCATCTGGAACTGCTGGTTGGTGCCGGTGCCGCAGGTGTACTGGATGAGTTCGGCACCGTCGGCGGTGGACGCGCTCACCACGTCGAGACACTTTCCGCTGTGCCGGCTGATGATGCGCCAGTAGCCACCGCCGGCATCCTCGAACCGCCACTGCTGCCAGGCGTTGCCACCGTAGGTGTACTGGCCGACGCGCGCACCGTTGTCGGTGTTCGGTGATTGGACGTCCATGGCCTTACTGCTGTGACGTACGTCGATTCGGTAGAACGTGCCCGTCGTCGGCGGAGGCGTCGTGGGGCCGCCGCCGACGGTGTCACCCCAGGCGTACCGGATCCGGTCGGCGCCGGAGCTGTTGCGGATTGTCAGGTTGAGGTTGGTGCCGCTGCCGCTGAGGGCGTACATCGAGTACCAGTCGTAGCCGATGTTGCCGGGCTTGCCGCCGAGGGCCGGCCAGTAGGTGCCGCCCATCTGGTTGTCCCGCATGACCTGGGCCATCGCGCGGATGTGGCGCACGAAGTTGTCGGTGCTGTTCGGGTCGCCGTAGTTGAGACCGTTGTCCATGGGTGCGCCGAACTCGGTCGCGACCGCGCGGGAGGCGCAGTTGCCGAGGCGGGTCTGGATGTGGCTCCGGAAGGCGTCGTAGGTCATCGCGCTGTAGAAGAAGGCGTAGTGGTGGAAGGACAGTAGCGTCGAGTTGAAGCGACTGTCGTTGCAAATGTCCCGCAGGTCCTGGCTGTAGCCGGTGCCGCCGATGAGCACCCGGCTGGGCGCCGCCGAGTAGTGGTAGCTGAGCCAGTTGGCCGCCACGTTGCGCCACTCCGTCGAGCTGTACCCGTGCGGCTCGTTCATCGGTTCGAAGTACACGTTGGGGTTCGAGCCGTACGTGTTGGTCACGGTGGACCACATCGTGTTCCACGCGGCGAGGTTCGTGATCCTGCCGCCGGAGGCGGCGCCGTCCTCCCAGTAGGCGAGGATGACTTTGAATCCGCGGTCGGTGGCGGCGTCGATGGTGCCCCGGTAGGCATTCCACCACGTCGTCCCCACCGTGTGGGTGTTGATCGGCAGCCGGACTGTGTTGACCCCCATGGTGGCGGCCATGTCGTCGTAGAGGGCGTTGGCCTTGGCCCGCACCGTCGCGTTGCTGTCGGACTGGCTCAGACCGTGCAGGACGAGCGGTCCGGTGCTGAAGTTGTCTCCCAGTACCGCCCAGTTCATGCCTCGGAACTGGCGGGTGGCGGCAGAGGCCGGCGACGAGACGGCGACGACGCTACCCAGGGCTGTCAGAGCGGTCACCAGGGCGATCAGCAGCCGGCGCGACGATCGAGTGCTGCGCGAGGGCCCTGATGCATGACCATCAGATGAGGTAATCCGTGTCATCGAATGTCCAATCACTGAACTGGGCCTCCGGCTCGGACATCAGGCTGATGTCGTATGAGTTACATCGGTAACGGAAACGACAACGAGAAACCAGAACCCGAACCGACACGTTCAGGAACATTCAGGCTCGAACACCGGGGTCCGGTAAGACCGATGACGACCCGGAGCGCAGGTGGCATCATGCAGGTGGTGAGCGGTCCCGGGATCGGTGTCGGATGAAGCGCGTCTTGGTCTTCTCCCGTACGACAGGGTTCCGGCACGATTCGATCCCGGCCGGCGTACGCACCATCCGCGAGCTACGGTCCGATGTTGAGGCCACTGAGGACCCGGACGCCTTCACGCAGAGTAATCTGGCGCGATTCGCCGCGGTCGTCTTCATGAACACCAACGGCCGCGTGCTCACCGACGCCAGCCGGAGCGCGTTGGAGGCGTACGTGCGCGGCGGCGGCGGCTTCCTCGGCGTGCACTCCGCCGCTGCCACCGAGTACGGCTGGCCGTTCTACGGCGAACTGGTCGGCGCCTGGTTCGACAGGCATCCGGAGGTGCAACCGGCCACGGTCACCGTGGTCGACCCGGATCATCCGGCCACCGCCCACCTGCCAGCGTCCTGGCCACGCGTCGACGAGTGGTACGACTTTCGCTCGTACCCCGACGCCCGGATCCTGCTGCGCGTCGACGAGTCCACGTACGCCGGTGGCGGTATGGGCGTCGACCATCCAGTGGCCTGGTGTCACGAACGGCTCGGGGGTCGGGTCTTCTACACCGCGCTCGGACACACGATCGAGGCGTACGCCGAGCATGCCTTCCGTGACCATCTGGCCCACGCGCTGCGTTGGGTGACCGGCGACGCCGTTTGAGTTCAACCTCAAGCTGCTGGGCGGCGGCATCCGAAGCGCACCGGGACGCGCCCCGGCGGGTCGTCGCGTTCTCCGGCTGGGCCGTCAGCGTGGCGAGTCATGCGCTGGGGCCGGGCACCTCCTCCGCACGGATCTGCGCGTCGAGCCGGTCGCCGGGCCTGGCGACGCTGCCCGGTGCCCACATCCGCGGCAGTGGTACCTGCGACCAGTCGATATCCGAGCCGAGGTAGAAGCCCGGGTATGACGGCTGGTTGTAGGTGGTCTGCTGGCGAGCCACCTCCGCGCGGTACTGCGGATCATGCATGAGGGTGTACAGCTTGCGGTCGGTCACCTCGGTGCTCAGGTAGATCCGCAGCGCCGAACTGTCCGCGGTCCGGACGAGCATCTCCTCCCGCCAGTCACCGAAGACGTCGGCGATCAGGCCCGGGTTCCCCTTCGTGTGGTTGTTGGTGCGGGTGCCCTCCGCGGTGAGGAGAGTGCCGCGCCGCCAGTCGTCGATGGTCGGCGTGACGTCGATCGCCCCGTTGACGATCTGGGTGGTCATGTCGGCGGCCCACTTGATGCTCTGGTTCGTACCGGGCACCCGGTCACCGAGCCGTGCACCGTCCGCGCCGCGCAGCCCGAGTCCGTCGATCGACCCGGCGGGCTGCGAGCACCAGGTTTCCAGCCCCGGATGCTCGGCGACGACGTCTCCGATCATACCCCGACCGGTGTCGACGCCGGTGTAGCCTCCGTAGATCAATTCACCGGTGGCGCCGTCGCGCAGAGTGAAGCCGTAAGGGGCCCACTGTCCTCCCTCGTGCACTTGGTAAATCTCCAGCCCCGGACGGTTCGGATCGATGTCGGTCACATGCATCGCGTCACCGTGACCGATCCGGGCCGAGGCGCCCGGGTCGGCGCTTTCCGGCGGCATGGTGCCGTACGAGCTGTACAACAAAGAACCGTCATGGTCGATGGTGGCTCCGCCGTAGACGATTTCCTGCTTGCCGTCGCCGTCCACGTCGGCCGCGCTCAGCGAGTGCTGACCCTGGGTGGTGATCGTGCCGAACTGGGGGTCGGTGCCGTCCCGGCCGTGCGGGCTGTCGTTGAACGGGTTCGTCATCGGTGTCCAGCCACTGTCGACGTACCAGTTCCGGGTCAATCGCGCGCCGTCCCAGCGGTAGGCCGCGAGTGTCGAACGCGTGTAGTAGCCGCGGGCGAAAACCGCCGACGGACGCCGGCCGTCCAGGTACGCCACCCCGGCGAGGAACCGGTCGACCCGGTTTCCCGGCTCGATGCGCCCCATCGCGTAGTCGCCCCACATCAGGCCGTCGTCATGCCGTCCGGGCTGGTAGTGGACGGTCTCCAGGTCTCGTCCGGTGGCACCGTCGAAAACGGTGAGGTACTCGGGGCCGTGCAGGATGAAGCCCTCGAACGCCCGCAGGTTGTTGCGGCTGCTGCGTCCGGGGGCGTAGACGTCCATGAAGTGGTCCGCGAGTGCCAGCGCGTCCTCCTGCGAAAGCGGGTACGGGTAGCGCGGCTCGATACCGAACGCCTGCTCCAGCGTGGCGGGCCACCGCCCGGCCACCACCTCGGGGTGACGGTGCCACTGCCGGAACATCCGCACGACGTGCGCGTGGTAGTCGGTGGCGCTGAGGCGGTAGTCGTCGGTGTGCGCCACGCCCGCCCTGGCGTCCTTCTTGGGCAGCTTGATGTACCGCTCGGCGACGACGTTGCCCCTCTTCCCGTACCTGGTGATCTTCGTGCCCGGCGCGGTCTTGAACATCAGCTCCGACCGGCCGTCACCGTCGAAGTCGTAGACCAGGAACTGGGTGTAGTGCGCGCCCGCGCGGATGTTGACACCGAGGTCGACGCGGTACAGCAGCGTGCCGTCGAACCGGTACGCGTCGATGAAGACGTTGCCGGTGTAGCCGACCTGGGATACGTCCTTGGCGTTCGACGGATCCCACTTGACGATGTACTCGTACTCGCCGTCGCCGTCGAGGTCACCGACGCTGACATCACCCGCCGAGTAGGTGTGGCTCTCCCCGGCCGGGGTGACACCGTCCGCTGGTTTGCGCAGCGGGAGGTCGTGGAAGGCCTCGGACCACGCGGTCACCGTCGCGCCCCGGTCGATCTCGTGCCGGCCGACGACCGCCGCCACGCGGTACCTGGCCGTCGAGGTGCCGTCCCGGTCCAGATAGTTGGTGCTGTCGGCGACCGTGGCGATCCGCCTGCCGTCGCGGTACACGTGGAAGTTCGCCCCTGTCATGCCGGTGGCGGCCGAACCGGTGACCTCGTGGCCGAGCAGGCGCCAGCTGAGGAACACCCCTGCGTCGGTGGTCGCGGCCACCAGCCCACGGTTGAGGCGCTCCAGCTGGACGACGCCGACGCGATTGGTGTCGCCGGGCTCGGCGGACACTGGCGTGCCTGCCACGGCAACGGCGGTGACGCAGACGGCCGCGAGCAGTCCGGCTGGGGTTGCGGCGAGCCGGGGACGAGGTCTGTAGCGAGGACTCATCTGGTCTCCTGGGTCGATGTCGGCCCGGCCGGGCACGGAGCGTGGCCGATGCCGCCTAACTGCTCCCGCGTCGGCTGGCCTATGGGCCGGACGGCGGCGCGACCATGAAACGTTTTAATAGAAGCTTGTCGATATACTATCCAGTCGTCGGCTTGAGGGCCAGAGCCTGCCGACGCCACCTGAACTGGTCGCTGACCGCCCCGCCGGCCGCTGGTGCCGGCCGCCACCTCGCCTTCGGCCGAACCCGGGGCGGCCCGGTGAACGCTCCTGGGGGCTAGACCGGCCCGGCGCGGCGGCGCTCGACCGCCACGGCGGCCATGAGCAGGCAACCGAGCATCGGCACCACGAGCGGCAGCAGTTGCCAGGTGACGACAACGAGGACGGCGAGGGCCATGACCAGGAGCAGAGAGCCGGACGGATCGCCCCTGACGGCGAGGTGGGCGGCCTGCCGTACCAGCTGGGTCCACCGCGTGTCCGGCGACCAGCCGGCCGCGGCACGTAGAACGACCACCGACAGCGCCACGGCCACGACGGCGCAGACGGCGACGACGACGCCACCACCGGGCACGCCGGCACGGAGGATGAGCACGTCGGTGGCGAGGACCGCGTAACCGGCGGCGACGCCGAGCGACAGCGGGAGACTCCCCGGGTACGCCGCGCCGACCCGTGCGAAAAACGTACGGATCGCGGTGCTCTCACCGTCGACGTGCGCCCGGATGTGCGCGCAGCCGGCCGCCAGCGCCGGCAGCAGCGTGACGACCGGGAGGACCGCGAGTGCGACCAGTAGGCCGGCTGTCAGGCACTCCCCGAAGAGCGCGAAGCGCCTCATCCCTTGAGGCCCGAGGTGGAGACGCCCTCGACCAGGAAGCGCTGGAAGAACAGAAAGAACAGGATCACGGGTACCAGCGCGAGCATCGACATCGCCATGAGCGCGCCGAAGTTGGAGCCGGCGGTCTCGTCGATGAAGAGCTGGAGCGCCAGCGGCAGCGGGTACTTGTCCGGGGTGCTGAGGTAGATGAGGGGGCCGAAGAAGTCGTTCCAGGTCCAGATGAACGTGAAGATCGCCGTGGTGATGATGGCGGGGCGGGACAGCGGCAGCACGATGTGCCAGAAGATGCCCCAGTGGCCGGCACCGTCGATCTTCGCGGAATCGTCAAGCTCGTGCGGGATCGCCCGCATGAACTGCACCATGAGGAACACGAAGAACGCCTCGGTGGCGAGGAACTTGCCCAGCAGCAGCGGGGCGTACGTGTCGACGAGTTCGAGCTTCTGGAAGACCACGTACTGCGGGATGATCAGCACGTGGAACGGCAGCAGCAGCGTGGAGATCATGAGGACGAACATGAGGCTGCGACCGCGGAACCGCAGTCGGGCGAACGCGTAAGCCGCCATGGCTGAGGTTGCCACCGTGCCGACGACGGACAGCACCGCCAAGACCGTCGAGTTCCAGAAGAAGCGGACCACGCTGATGCCGGCGATGCCGTCGAGCGCACGGTCGTAGTTGGCCGTCGTGACGCGGGTGGGCAGCAACTGAAGGCTGCCGATGATGTCCTCGGTGGGCTTGAAGGTCGCCGCCAGCACCCACCCGATCGGGTACAACACGACGGCGAGCAACGCGATGGCGCCAGCGTGCCAGGCCACGGTCGAAAGCTTCGGTCTCATTGCCTGTCCCCCGAGTAGTAGACCCAGCCCCGGGCGGTGCGGAAGAGAAGGAGCGTCACCAGCCCGACCCCGGCCAGCAGCATCCACGCCATGGCCGAGGCGTAACCCATGCGGTAGTCGCCGAAGCCACGGTCGAAGAGGTAGACGGTGTAGAACAGCGTGGTGCCGGCCGGTTGGCCGTTGGGCCCGCCGACGATGTACGCGGACGTGAAGACCTGGAACGAGTTGATCGTCTCCAGCAGCAGGTTGAAGAAGATCACCGGCGAGATCATCGGTAGCGTGATGGACCGGAACCGTCGCCACGCGCCGGCACCGTCCACCTCGGCCGCCTCGTGCAACTCCCTGGGCACCTGCTTGAGCCCGGCGAGGAAGATCACCATTGGGGCGCCAAGCTGCCATGCGGCCAGCAGCACCAGCATGAGCAGTGAGAAGTCGGGGTTGCCGGCCCAGCCGCCGACGTTGACGCCGACCGTTTGCAGCAGCCGGTCGACCACGGCGTCGTCGCTGAACATCGCCTTCCAGACGATCGCCAGACTGACGCTGGCGCCGATCAACGAGGGACCGTAGAACGCGGCGCGATAGAAGGACCGGCCCCGCCGATCATTGTTGAGCAGCATGGCGACGGCAAGCGCGCAGGCCAGCTTGATCGGCACGGCGAGCACCACGTACAGCGCGGTGACCCGCACCGACGTGAGCCACCGGGCGTCGGTGAGCATCCGCTGGTAGTTGTCGAGGCCGATCCACTGCGGGCGGTTGAAGAGGTCGTAGTCGGTGAACGACAGATACAGCGAGGCCAGCATAGGGCCGAGGGTGAGCAGCAGGATGCCGATGATCCACGGCGAGAGGAAAAGATAGCCCGCCACCCCGTCGCCGGACCGTCGGCTACTCCTACTGCGACCCGACGGTGCGGGGCTGTCGACCCCGGTACGCCGGCTCGGCGTGACTGTTGTCATCGTCAGGGCTCAAGGGTCTCTTCGGCCTCGGTGAAGAACTGGTTGACCGCCTCGTCGACGGTGATCCGGCCGTACTGGAACTCCTCAGCGATCCGGATGAACGCCTGCTCCAGGGTGCCGGCACCCTTCGGCGGCGCGGGCGGCGCCTTGGTCAGCTGGTCCTTCAGCTCGTCCTCGTATGCGGCGACGGCGGCGAGTGGGCCTTCGAGCTGGGCTGCGGCGCGCTGCGCGTTGGTGGCCGGCAGTCCTCGGTTGGCACCGAAGATCCTGCCCACCTCCGGGTCGTTGACCATGAAGGAGATGAACTGGGCCGCCACCTCCGGGTGTTTCGACTTCGTCGAGACGCTGAGCAGCATGGCGGGCTTGAGGTACTGGCCCTGGCTGCCTGGGACGTCCGACGGGACCGGCCCCAGCTCGAGCTGCTCCTGCGTGCTGGCGGCGTACCGGGCCATGAAGTTGTCCCAGCTCAGGTCGCTGGCGATCAGGTCGAGCTCCAGCGCGTGCTGCGGCTTGATCTGAACCCCCTTCTCCACCGGCAGCACAACCTTGGCGTCGGCGAGCGCCTTGCCCTCGTTGAGGAACCTCGCCAGCCGGGCCTTGTCGAAGCCGAGCTTGCCGTCCTCGGTGTACAGCAGCCCGCCCTCCTGTCGCAGCTGCAGTTCCAGGTTGTAGTAGCTGCCGATGTAGTTGGCCCCGCCGAACACCTTGCCGCCGGTGGACTGGGTGATGTTGGCGAGCGCGGCTCGGTAGTCGTTCCAGGTCCAGCCGAGTTTCGGCTCCGGCACACCGGCCTGCTCGAACACCGCGGGGTTGTAGATGTACCCCCAGGTGTTGCCGCCCACCGGCACGCCGTACAGGCCGTCGCCGACCTCGCCGGCACCCTTGAGCCCGTCGAGGAGGTCGTCGAGCTTGAGCGCGTCGCCCTCCTGCTTCTTCAGGTCGTAGAGGGCGTTGCGGTCGGCGTACTCGCGCAGGTACGAGAAGTCCATCTGGAACACGTCGGGCGGGTTGTTGCCGGCGGTCTCCGTCGCGATCTTCTGCCAGTACGCCTCGTACTCCTGGAAGCTTGGCGTGATCTTGATGTTCGGGTTCCGGTCCTGGAACAGGTCGATCGCCTGCTGCATCAACTCGGCACGGTCGGCGTTGCCCCACCACGAGTACCGCAACGTGACGGAGTCCGACCCGGCGTCATCGCCCCCGCAACCAACCGCGCCCAGCGTGAGGGACGCGACAGCAGCGACAGCTATGAATCGTTTCAAAATTTGCATCGGATCCTCCATGTGCAGCATGCGGTGGCACCCGTCCCGGGCGACGCGGCGGCTCGCGCGGTGCTGATCGTCGGGTCGTAGGTGCGAGCATGAAGCGACGCACCCTCGGAAGGGCCAGTTTTCCCGCCGGACATTCGACTGTCAATTGATCTGCATCGAATCGTCGTCGGGGCCTGGCCTGCTGGCACCGGCCGAATCTGATCGGGGCGGGTGTGCGTCGTCGGAACCGCGCCAGCCCCGGCCAGCATTGGCCTCCGGCCGGTTGCACAGCGATCGAGCCACCCCCGCGACGGCTACCGCGTCGGATGACGTCGTCAACTGCCCGGGCGGCATGGCGCGGCCATCACCTCGGCCGCCGGACCCGGTGCCGATGAACGTGGGAAGGCTAGGCCCGTGGTGCTGCGGTCGACTCACGAATCCGCAGCGAGGGGCTGATGACGACCCGATGGGTGGGCCGGTCGGGATCGGCGAGCCGATCGGCGACGAGGCGTACCGCGGCGCGGCCGATGGAACGTCTCGGAGGGCGGACCGCCGTCAGCGGTGGGCTGAAGAGCCCCACGATCTCGTCGTCGTAGGCCACGATGGACAGATCGCCGGGTACGGTGACGTGCCGTTCCTCGCAGCGCTGCACCAGCGCGATGGCCTCCGCGTCGGCGTGCACCAGCAGCGCGGTGGTTGCGGTTTCCCGGCAGCGGTCGAGGACCTGGTCGAGGAGCGCGTCGCGGTCGGGTGAGCGGATGTCGGGTATCACCGCCTCGAGGGTGTCGTGAGGGTTCATGTCGCACTCGGCCGCCGCATCGAGCCAACCGCGGCGCACGTGTGGCCGGGTGGGGCTGTTGGCGTCGAGAACGAGGCCGACCCGGCGATGCCCGAGGGCGGTGAGATGTCGTACCGCCATGGCGGCGCCCAGTGCGTGGTCTGTCACCACCGACTCCATCACCGCGTGGTGTGCACCGACCGCGGCGGACCGTTCCAGCAGCACCACCGGAACGCCGATGTGGGCGAGCCAGTCGATGGTGCGTCCGGCGGTCGGAGTGTCCATGCGGGGAACGACGATCAGTGCATCGACGCCCATCCGGTCGACAAGGCGGGTCAGCTGCGGCTTGTCGTCCTCCGTGTCGTAGGACGAGCCACGCAGGACCACCCGCATGTCGAGTTCGCGAGCTGCCTCCTCGGCGCCGCGGGCCACGTCCGGCCAGTAGTAGTCGAGGGAGGGCACGAGCATGCCGAGGGTACGCCCGCTGAGGGAATCCAGCCCGGTGGCGGGCTCCTCCTCGGGTGTCTGCGGATCGCCCGGCTCGATCAGGGCCACTCCGCCGTGGACCCGCTGCACCAGGCCCTCAGCGGCCAACTGTGCCAGGTCACGGCGAATGGTGACCGGCGCGGCGCCGAGCCGCCGGGACAGGTCGGAGATGCGCATCCATCCGTCGCGTTGCAGTGCCTCGAGCAGGTGCTGGCGACGCGCGGCCTGCAATGGTCCCCGGTGGGCCGCTGGCGGGCTGACGGCGTTACCTCTCCTGGGCATTGGGCACCTCCGAGGAAGACACTTCACGGGTTGGGGACTCCTCGACGGTGAGGATGAACGTGCCGGTCGCCGTGGCCGCGCCGACGTCGATCTCCAGGCGGGTGAGTGTCCGTCCCCACACGCTGACGAGCATAGGATCATCAAGTGGTCGGGTGGTCGCGGTGCCGGGGGCGGACGCGGGATGCCAGGTCAGCGTCAGGTGGCCGGCGCCGTGACGTGCGCTGATGTCGGCCCGGCCCGCGCTGAGCCGCACGTCACCGGCAACGAGCAGGTGGACGCGGGCCGGCGCGGCGGAGTCGGTCGGAGCGAGGTCCCAGGCGTCGGTCACCACGATCCGCCCACTGTCGCGCTCCAGCCGTGCGTTGCGCCGCCAGTGGCGTACGTCAGTGCGCGGATAGGCGGCGGCGATGTCCAGGGACAACTCGGCCCTCGTCTCGTCGATGAGGGCCGCCACGTCGCGGGCGCGGTAGGCGTGGCCGGGGGCCTGAGCGGTACCTCGGATGTGGGGGACGTTGTGCCACGCGCTCTGCATCGTCCAGATGTCGTAGCGGGCGGGTCCGAAGGTTTGTGCGGTGTAGGTGGGGCGGCCGGCGTCGACGAGCACGGGTACGCCGTTGAGGGCGACCACGAACGCGCCGACGTCGTTGTGGTTGTGGTGTTCGCCGTTGTGCCCGCCCTTGATCGCCAGGGTCAGACCTGCTGGGCTGCCCTGGCGACGGCGGGCCAGCAGGACCTGGGTGGAGGGGAGCCACACGTCGCGTGGTAGCGGCGGTGTGCCGGGGGAGGCGTTGATCCATTCCTGGTGGCTCAGCGCACGCAGTAACCGGCCGAGCCCCTGATCCTCGTCGGCCACGGGCGCGTCGCGGTCGCGGTGGGCAGCGGCGTGTGCCAGCGCGTCCTGGTCGCCAACGCGTCGTGCGGCCCGGTAGAGGGCGTCCCAGGGTTGGCTTGCCGGTGGCCGCGCCACCCCGTCCGCGTGGTTGAGATACCAGGCGCCGCCGAGGTGCATGCGATGAGGGAAGGCGACGGTGTGCCGCAGGGCCTCGCCCGGCACGCCATCGAGCCTCCCGCCGGTGGCGTGAGCGAGGACGTCGAGTGCCTCGAGTGCCCGGCACGCGCCCTGCCACCAGTATCCGTAGCCCTCGTCGACGGCACCGTCGACCGGCAGAGAGGCCACGTACCGATCCAGGCCTTCGATGATCAGATCGACGATCGCCGCTCGGCGCGGTGGGTCGTCGACCAGGCGCAGCGCGGCGACGAGGACGTTGGCGTGGATCCACGCACTCCAGTTGTGTACGTCGCCGTCGAGGCCGAGCCAGTGCCAGTCGCGGCGCCGGGTGAACGGGGTCAGCACGCGTCTGTCGACCTCGTGCCGGATGCGCGGGCGCAGGCCCGGTGCGTGCTTGTCGAGTGGCCCGCCGAGCAGGTGGTCGATCCAGGCGAGCTGCGCGGCGACCTCGCCCGCGCCGAGGTCGAGGACCGGATCGGTCACGGTCGGCAGCACCGCGTCGTGGCGAGTGTGCGTGTCGTCGTGGGCGGGCCAACACCAGGAACTCTGCTCGCACAGCAACACGACGCCGTCGACCACCTCGTCCAGCCAGTCCGGGGCGAGCGTCGCGGCGGCGAGGACGCTGGCCCGGCTCAACCGCCGCTGCCGGGCGAAGACCAGCTGTTCGTAGATGTCCCGGTCGCCGTCGCGGAAGTATCTGGCGTAGTGACGAGCCAGCAACGAAGGCCAGGGCCGGCCCAGGTCCTCTTCCGCGTGGGTCCGCAGACGCCTCAGCGTGGGCACGTCCACATGCGACTCGGCCCAGACGGCACGCTCCTCTGCCGGCGGGACGGGCAGCGACTTTTCGGCCGGCTCAAGCACCTGCTCGAGCAGGGTAGCTCCGACACCCGGCCAGGCGGCGGCGAGAGGACCGGTGAAGCGGTCGTTGACGGGCATGGTTCCTCGGTGATCGGCAGAGCGGACGTGAACCATTGCGACCGTATCAGGCGCGATCCTGATCGATCAGCACTGGATCGGCGGCGATAGGTCCTAAAAGAGTAGTTCCATCCTCCGGAGTGGACTGTCATAAGCTCACTTTTCCACACCAACAACTCATATCGAGGTGTTGGCGTGCGCACGTTCTTGATCGAACGTGTCCGTCTGAGTTTGTTGATGGCATTGACTTGTTCGGTTGTGAGCGCTTTACTTCGGAAACCCAGCCGTCACCCTGCTGACACAGAGCTGGCGACATCTTCCGTTCGCCTACTTCCCCTGACGTGGGCCGATGCGACAGGACCGCCGATGATGTCCGGCACGCCGAACGATCTGGTTCCCACCACAACGGTCCCGCAGACCGCCGGGACATGGAGCCGTAGTGACTGGCTTGTCCTCGCCGACCGGCTGCTCGTCGCCGCTCGGGCGCACGCCTCACCGGGGCACGCCCTCATCACCTTTCCCGGCCCGCCCGGCGGGTACGGCAGAGCCGTCGACGGGTTTGAGGGGTTCGCCCGGACGTTCCTGCTGGCCGGTTTTCGGATAGCGGGTGCGCGGGGGAAGGGTGTCGACGAACTCCTCGACTGGTACGCGGCCGGGATCGCCGCCGGCACCGATCCAACCTCCGCTGATCGGTGGATCCGGCTGGACGAGCACCCTCAGGCGAAAGTGGAGGCCGCCTCGCTGGCCCTGATCCTCGACCTGACCCGGCCGTGGCTCTGGGACCGGTTGCCGGCCGACGTGCAGGAGCGCGTGGTGCGGTACCTCGCCCCGGCCGTCGGCGACGACACGTATCCGAGGATCAACTGGGTCTGGTTCCGGCTTCTCGTGCAGACGTTCCTGCGATCGGTGGGCGGGCCGTACTCGCTGGACGAGATGGCCGAGGACCTCGCCACCCACGACAGCTTCGCGCGTCCCGCCGGCTGGATGGCCGACGGCCCGGACCGCGCCTACGACCACTATGTCGGCTGGGCGCTGCACCTGTATCCCACGCTGTGGGCGAGGATGGCCGGCGCGGGCGACCTCGCCGCCGGCCGTCGGGACCGGGACCGGTCGCACCTCGACCGCTTCCTGCGCGACGCGGTCGCCCTGGTGGGCGCTGACGGGTCACCGCTCATCCAGGGGCGGAGCCTGATCTACCGGTTCGCCGCCGCGGCGCCGTTCTGGGTCGGCGCCATCGCCGGGGTACCGTCGATCAGCCTCGGGCAGCTGCGTCGGGCCGCCACGCAGACCGTACGCCACTTCGTCACTCACGGCGCTCCCGACTCGGATGACCTGCTCACCATCGGCTGGCATCGGCCCTGGCCACGGCTCGCCCAGCACTACTCCGGGCCCGGATCCCCCTACTGGGCCGGCAAGGGCCTGCTCGGTATAGCGCTGCCCGACGATCATCCGGTGTGGCTGACGCCGGAGCAGCCGCTGCCGATCGAGGAGCGCGACACCGTGCGGGCCGTACGCGCACCGGGTTGGTTGATCTCGGCCACCCGGTCCGACGGCATTGTGCGGGTGGTCAATCACGGCACCGACCACGCGGAGGAGGGCGCCAGCGTCGGCGACTCACCCCTGTACACCCGCCTCGGCTACTCGACCGCGACCAGCCCGGTGCTCGACGAGTGTGGCTGGCTGAACCCGCTCGACCAGTCTGTCACCCTGGTCGACAGCGAGGGTCGCGCCACTCACCGCGCCGGCATGCGGCTGCTGACACTGCGAGCTGGCGACGACGGCATCGGCGTGGCCGGATCGCGCACCCTCGCCCACTGGGTCGACCCGGACCCCGGCCAGCGCGACCATGGAAGCGGACGCGACGGCCACTCGTGGCCGGCCGGGCACCTCACCGTCTACTCGCTGGTCCGCGGCCCCTGGGAGCTGCGTCTGGCTCGCATTGAGGACCTCGCCGAGGGGATCGACGCGACAGGTCTGCGGCTGGTCGTCGGCGGCTGGGCGGTGCCGGACGGGGTGCCCTCCACAGGCTGCGGTGATGTGCTCAGCGTGACCGGAGCGGGCCTGACCAGCCGGCTGGAGAGTGTCCTCGGCACCGGTTCCCCCGGTACCACCTCAGTCCCCGACGGTGGGCCGTTGGGCGGCTCGCTGACCGTGCCGTGGCTCCGGTACCCCGCCCGAACCGGCACCTGGACCGCGTGCCTCGTCGAACTGTCCGGTGGTGAGGCGAGCGTAGAACGACAGGCCTGTCGGGCGGTCCTCGATGTCGCCGAGGCACACGTGACTGTCGACTGGCCGGACGGACTCAGCACCACGATCCGTCTCGACACGGAACCGACCGGGCCAACCGAATGACCGACCTGGCGCCAGCGTGGACCCACCCTCAGGGCCCCTGATCCGAAGGAGAAGGTATGAAACGCGCGATACCAGCCGTTGTCAGCACCGCGATGGCGCTGACGCTCGTCCTCGCCGGTTGCGGCGGCGAGGACGAGCCAGTCGACCCCAACGCCCCGGTAACGATCACTCTGGCGGGTTGGAGCCTGTCCTCCACGCCGGAGTTCAAGACACTCGCCGATGGGTTCAAGGCGACGCACTCCAACGTGACTGTCGAACTCAAGGAGTACGACGCCGCGAACTACGACACCCAGATGATCGCTGACCTCGCTGCTGGTACGGCGCCGGACGTGTACGTGTTGAAGAACCTGAAGAACTTCTACACCTACCAGAGTGGCGGTCAGCTTCTCGACGTGTCCGACGCCGGGTCCGCGCTCGGCGAGCTGCCCGCGCTGGCCTCATACCAGGTCGACGGCAAGATCTACGCGGTCCCGTACCGGCAGGACTCGTGGGTGCTGTACTACAACAAGGAACTGTTCGACAAGGCGAAGGTGGCCCATCCGACCGGGACCTGGACCTGGGACGAGTACGCCGCCGCGGCGAAGCAGCTCACCGCTGGGCTGAAGGCCGCCGGATCCAGCGCTACCGGTGCCTACCAGCACGTCTGGCAGTCGACAGTGCAGGGCTTCGCGCTCGCCCAGACACCCGGCGCCGATTTGCTCTCCGGCGATTTCGCTTACCTGAAGCCGTACTACCAGCGGTCGCTCGACCTGCAGGCTGCCGGCGCCCAGCCGACCTTCGGCACCGCGAACACCAACAAGCTCACCTACCAGGCGCAGTTCGGCAAGCAGCAGTCGGCGATGCTGCTCATGGGCACCTGGTATGTGGCCACCCTGCTCAACCAGCGCAAGAGTGGCGAAGCCGACACGTTCGATTGGGGCCTCGCCCCCGCACCGCAGTACGACAAGTCCACCGCGGGCACCTCCGCCACACCTGTGACCTTCGGTGATCCGACGGGCATGGGAATCAACCCGAAGATCAGCAAGTCGAAGGTCGCGGCGGCCCAGGCATTCCTCGCATACGTGGCCAGTGAGGACGCCGGCAAGGCGCTGGCGGGCATCGGCATCACTCCCGCCCGGGTCTCCGACCCGATCACCACGACGCTGTTCGCCCTCGACGGCGTGCCCAGCGACGACCTGTCGAAGTTCGCCTACGGCACGCACGAGATCCGTCCGGAGAACCCGGTTTCGAAGCACACGGCCGGCATGCAGAACGTGCTCAACGACCTGCACTCGGCGGTCATGTCCGACAGCAAGGGCCTGGACGAGACCATCGCGGAGGCGCAGACCCGCGCCAAGAACGAGGTTCTCAATCAGTGACCTCCTCCACCCACCCCCCGGCGGTCGGCCACGGCCGGCGCGCGGTGCCGGTTGAGAAAGGTCCGGCGACAGGTCGCCGTTGAGCGCGATCGGCGGGTCCGGCGTACGACGCGAGCCGGGCGCCGGGCCCGCCACCTGACCCGAAAACGCCTCCCCCGGAGAGTCCCCTGATGGCAGCAACACTGACGCAGCCGCGCCCCAGACGCAGCCGCCTGGTATGGCGCAACACCGTCGCGGGTTTGTCGTTCATTCTGCCGAACTTCGTCGGCTTCGCCCTGCTCACGCTGGTGCCGGTGGTGGCGCTGTTCTACCTGGCCTTCACCGACTGGAACGTGTTCGGGGCGGCCGAGTGGACCGGTAGCGCGAACTTCCGGCGGATGTGGGGGGACTCGAGTTTCTGGACCGCACTGCAGAACACCCTCTACTACTCGGTCCTGCACATTCCGCTGACCATGGCGGCGGCCCTCGGCCTGGCGCTGCTGCTCAACCGCAGGCTACGGGGTGTCGGGTTCTTCCGGACCGTCGCGTTCTTCCCCTACATCACCTCGATCGTGGCGATCGCGGTGGTGTGGAACCAGTTGTTCAGCCCGGAGTACGGGCCGGTCAACGCGTTCCTGCGGGCCATCGGCGTCGACAGCCCGCCCGGCTGGACGACATCCGCGGACTGGTCGATGCCGGCGGTCATCATCGTCGGAACCTGGCGGGAGATGGGCTACTACATGCTGCTGTTCCTGGCCGGCCTGCAGACCATCCCCGCCCAGTTGTACGAGGCCGCCAAGATCGACAGCGCGACCGCCTGGCAACGGTTCCGGCACGTCACGATCCCAGGGCTGAGGCACACCACGTTCTTCGTCGTCGTGATGCTGACCATCGGCAGCTTCAAGGTGTTCGACCTCATCCTCGTGATGACCGAGGGCGGTCCCGGCCAGTCCACGCTGGTGCTGTCGCAGTACATCTACCAGAAGGGCTTCGTCGAGAACCAGTTCGGTTACGCCTCGGCGGTATCCGTCGTGTTGTTCGCGATCTGCTTCGGGGTCACAGCCATCCAGTTCTGGATCAACAACCGGAGGGATGGCTGATGACCGCGACCCGCTTCACCACAACGCCCGTACCCGTCTCCATCACCGGGCCGGTCAACTCCGCACCCGGTCGCCGCGTCACCTCCTGCGGTTGGCGGGTGGCGGGATACCTCGGTTTCGTCCTCGCGGTGGCCGCGCTGCTGCTGCCGTTCTACTGGATGGTGATGTCTTCACTGAAGACCAACAGCGACGTGTTCACCATCCCGATCAAGTGGATCCCGGACACGCTGGTATGGCGAAACTACGTCGACATCTGGCAACGGTCAGACATGACGACGTGGCTGAAGAACACCCTGCTGCTGTCGGTCATCGTCACCATGCTCCAGGTGTTCACCGGCAGCTTCGCCGCGTACGGCTTCGCCCGGATCCGCTTCCCGGGCCGCAACCTGCTGTTCCTGGCCTACATCGGGACCATCGCCGTGCCGTGGCAGTCGTACATGATCCCGCAGTTCATCCTCATGTCCAAGCTGCACCTGTCCAACACGTTGTGGGCGATCGTGGCACTCCAGGCGTTCGGCGCCTTCGGCGTGTTTCTGATGAAGCAGTTCTACGAGACGATCCCCGAGGAACTCAGCGAGTCGGCCCGGGTGGACGGCCTCTCCGAGTTCGGCATCTACCGGCGGATCATGCTGCCGCTGTCCCGCCCGGCACTGGCGAGCCTGACGCTACTCACGTTCGTCACCACCTGGAACGACTACCTCGGCCCGCTGATCTACCTGCGAAGTCCCGAGCTACGCACCATCCAGCTGGGGCTGCGCACGTTCATCACCCAGTACAACGCCGAGTACGCGCTGATCATGACGGGCTCCGTGCTGTCCGTGCTGCCAGTGGCGGTCATCTTCCTGCTCGGACAGCGGCACTTCGTCGAAGGCATAGCCACCACCGGGCTGAAGGGCTGACCGATGCGGCACGACACCATCCAGGCCATCTTCGACGGGGTGTACACCGCACTGGTCACCAACATGCTGCTGGTGGCCGGCGGCCTTCCGCTGGTGCTGCTCGCGGTCACCACCGACAGCACCCGGGCCTGGCCGCTGTACGCGTTGGCGGCCCCGCTGTGTGCACCGGGGCTCTGCGGGATCTTCGCGGTGATGTCCGCCTACTCGGCCGGTCGGGCCGACGGCCCGCTGCGCATCTTCGGCCGTGCCTGGCGAGCCACCGCCTGGCCGGCGACGCTCTGGGCCGCCGCGGCGACCGCCGTCCTGGTCGTGCTCGGCGTGGACGCGTACGCCCTCTGGGGACACCGGGCCGGAGCGGTCGCGCTGCCGATTCTGGCCATGCTGGCCGTCCTCACCGTCGCCACCACACTGCTCGGACTGGTGGCCATCGCGGAACAGCCCGGCGCGCGGCTGCACCGGGTGGCGCGGGCCTGCCTCTATCTGGCGGTGCGCCGCTGGTACCTCACAGTTGCGTCGCTGCTGACGCTCGCCCTGTTGGCGCAGCTCGTCGCGCTGCGTCCGGCGATCGCCCTGGGCATCGCCGCCGCGCCGCTGCTGTACGTGATCTGGGCAAACAGTCGCTTCAGCCTACGCGTGGCACTCGATCCGCCGACCGAATCCCGAACCGCCTGATCGCCCGTCACCACAGTTCGACAACCCGGTCGGGCCGATGGTGATCCGACCGCAGACCCGAGGGAGAACAACCTTCATGACGGCAATCAGTGCCCGTCCCAGTCCTGACGCCGAGACGATCCCCACGGCCGTGTCCGCAGCGCTGCGCACCGTGGACGCGAACATCGACACCTTCGGCGACCGGTATCCGGCGGACACCACCGTCGACAACCGCTACCCGGTGCGCGCACCGGCCAGCGGGCAACCGGCGGGTGCCAACGTGGGTTGGACCACGAGCTTCTGGCCGGGCATGTTGTGGCTGGCGCACGATCTGACCGGAGCGGAACGCTACCGCCGTGCCGGCGTGTCACACGTGGACAGCTTCGTCGCCCGGGTGGTCAACCGGATCGACCTGGACACCCATGATCTGGGATTCCTCTACACCCTCGCCTGCGTCATCCCGGCGCGGCGTGTTGGTGACGCATCAGCCAGGCAGGCCGCCCTCGCGGCCGCCGACCACCTGATGACCCGCGTCCTGGAACCGGCCGGAATCATCCAGGCCTGGGGCGACCTGCGGGACCCACGCCAGCGTGGGCGAACCATCATCGACAGCCTGATGAACACGCCGCTGCTGTACTGGGCGAGTCACACCACCGGAGACGAACGCTACGCAACCGCCGCCCACCGGCACAGCAGCCAACTACGCCGACACATCCTGCGCGCGGACGGCACGACCTTCCACACCTTCTACTGGGACCCGGCCACCGGGGTGCCACTACGCGGAGAGACCGAACAGGGCCAGGCCGACGACTCCTGCTGGGCGCGGGGGCAGGCCTGGGGCATCTACGGTTTCAGCCTCAACCACCGCTACACACGGGATCCATCGCTGCTCGTGGCCGCCCAGATCTGCGCCGACCACTTCCTCGCCCGGCTGCCCGCCGACCAGGTGCCGTTCTGGGATCTGGAGTTCACCGACGGCAGCGACCAGGAGCGCGACAGTTCGGCGGCGGCCATCGCCGTCTGCGGCCTGATCGAGCTGGCCGACAACCTCACGGACACCGCGCGCGCCGACAGCTACCGCGAGGCGGCCGACCGGATCCTCCGCTCGCTCATCGACCACTACGCCGCCAGCCACCAGCCGACCTCGAACGCGCTGATCCTGCACGGCGTCTACGACAAGCCGAAAGGCATCGGCGTCGACGAGGGCAACCTGTGGGGCGACTACTTCTACCTCGAAGCCCTGGTTCGGGCGACCGATCCGGACTGGACCAGCCCCTGGTAGCCGCCGCCGGTGTCTACTGCCAGACCCCACCCGACAGAGAGGCCAACTCATGGACTACCGCTACCACTGCTATCTCCCGGCCGAGAACGGCCACAACAAGCTGCCCTTCAACCCGTGCGAGCTGCTGGACTTCACGCTGCTGAAGCTGGCGGCGGGCCAGAGCTGGGCCGGTGAGTCCGGTGATCGGGAGATCCTCGCGGTCGTCCTCGGCGGAACCGCGAGCTTCACCGTCGCCGGGCACCACTTCGCGCAGGTCGGCGAGCGGGCGGACGTCTTCTCCGGAAAACCCCACTCCGTCTTCATTCCCGCCGGCGCCGACGTCGCCGTCGTGGCGGACAGCGCGGTGGAGATCGCGCTCCCGAGCGCACCGAGCGACCTTGCCGTCGATCCGTACGTCATCGAACCGGCCCGGGTCGCGAGTGGCCGCTGGGGTGCCGCCAACTTCGGCCGGACGTATCACCAGATCCTCACCGAGATCGCGCAGCCGGATCTGCCGGCCGGCCGGCTCATCGTGGGGGAGACGTACACACCCTCCGGCAACTGGAGCACCTATCCGCCGCACCGGCACAAGGTCGACGACCTGCCGGCGGAGGCCGCCCACGAGGAGATGTACTACTTCCGGGTCAACCCGTCCGACGGGTTCGGCATCTGCCGGATGTACACCGACGACGGGTACGAGGAGAACTTCACCGTCCGCGACCACGGCATGCACATGATGCCGGAGGGCTACCACACGGTGGTGAGCGCACCCGGGTACACCACCTACTATCTGTGGTTCCTTGCCGGCTCCCAGCGCACCCAGGGCGCCCGGGAGGACACCGACCTCGCCTGGGTCGGCGGTACCGTGCCCACCCTGCGCAGCGTGGGGCTGTAGCCGTGATTCTGGACAGATTCCGGCTGGACGGGCGGGTTGCCCTGGTTACCGGCGGCAACCGGGGCATCGGCCGGGCACTCGCGATCGCCCTGGCCCAGGCGGGTGCCGACATCGCCCTGCTGGATCGTACCCACCCCACCGGGACGGTGGCCGACATCGAAGCGACGGGCCGGCGAGCCCTGGTGGTGCCTGGCGATTTGGCCGCTGCCGGACCGGACGAACTCGCCGACGCCGTGCACACGGTCGTCTCCGGCCTTGGTGGCGTGCACATCCTGGTGAACAACGCCGGCATCATCCGCCGCGCGGCCGCCGCAGCGCACCCGGCAGAGGACTGGGACGCCGTGCTGCGGGTCGACCTCGACGCGGTGTTCCACCTCAGTCAGGCGGCCGGGCGGGTGATGCTGGACCACGGCCACGGAAAGATCATCAACATCGCCTCCATGCTGTCCTACCAGGGCGGCATCCGGGTTCCGTCCTACACCGCGGCGAAGCACGCCGTGGTGGGTCTGACCAGGGCACTGGCAAACGAGTGGGCCGCCGGCGGGGTCAACGTCAACGCGATCGCGCCCGGCTACATCGCCACCGACAACACCTCGCCACTACGCGAGGACCCCGACCGGGAGCGCGCCATCCGGGAGCGGATTCCCGCCGGTCACTGGGGGGCAGCGGACGACCTGGCGGGCACCATCGTCTTCCTCGCCTCCGACGCCGCCCGCTACGTGCACGGCGTCGTCGTACCGGTGGACGGCGGCTGGCTCGCCCGCTAGAAACACCCCTGGCGTCCCTCTCGGGTGGACGGCGTAGCCGCCGGACGACGTGAACGGAGACGGGACGTGACATCAGCGAAACCGGCTTTCGTGGGTTCGTGACAGGCGTCGAGGCCGCCCGACCGCTGCCGGCGATCGCCGGGCGGCCTCAGGTGAGGCGGGCATGATGGAAGGGCGGCTGTTCGGTACGCAGCGGCAGGAGCGACTGCTCGCCGCACTTCGCGGGAACGGAGCCGTGCGGGTTCGCGATCTCGCCCGCGAGTTCGGCGTGAGTGAACTGACCATTCGTCGGGACATCGCCGCCCTGGCGCAGCGTGGCTTGGTGTCCAAGGTGCACGGTGGGGCGACCCTGCCCCTGCGGGGCGGTACGGACAAACAGCCGCGACGCACACCGATGCGGTTCACCATCGGCATGGTCGTACCATCGCTGGACTTCTACTGGCCGTCGATTGTGGGCGGGGCGCGAGCCGCCGCCGCCGCCCTCGGCGTCAACATCCAGTTGCGCGGCTCCAGTTACGACCCGAACGAGGACCGCCGCCAGATCGGCCTGCTGGTCGCCGCTCAAGAGGTCCAGGGTCTGCTCCTCGCTCCCAGCCTTGATGACGACCGCGCGGAGGACATGCTCGACTGGATCGGGCACCTACAGGTGCCGACGATTCTCGTCGAGCGCCAGCCGCGGCGATGGACGCCCCTCACCCGGCAGATCGAGTGGGTACGCAGCGACCACGCACTCGGCCTGGAGATCGCTATCCACCACCTGCGGCAACAGAGGCACCGCCGGGTGGGTCTCGTCGTGTCCCACGGCAGCCCGACCTCCGCCCACCTGCTGAGCGCCTGGCAGGCGGCGACCGCCGATCCCGCCGTGTCCGACCTGCTCGTGCTGCGAGAGCGGGTGACGCTCGGCACGAGCGACGACCGGGACGTCATCGGTCGGCTGGTTCGGCGGTGCCGGCACGCCGAGATCACCGCCCTGATCATCCACAGCGATTCGCACGCGATAGCTATTGCGCAGGTCTGCGCCGAGCACGGCCTCAGGATCCCCGACGACCTGGCGATCGTCTCCTACGACGACGAGCTTGCCCACCTCGCCGATCCGCCACTTACGGCCATCCGGCCACCGAAGAGTCACGTCGGCCGGCTCGCGGTGGAGTTGATGGTCTCGCGTCTGCTCGACGGCGAACGCCGCCCGGCATACCGGGTGCTTCTCGCCCCCGAGCTTGTCGTACGCGACTCGTCGTGGCCGCGGTCGCCGATTCGCTAGCGAGGACGACAACCCTGGTGACGTTCGTTTACGTATGTTCGTGAATGAATTGGTGCGATCTGTGGCGTGCCTGGGACCGCGTCGATTACCAAGAAGTTACCCAAGTGTGAATCGTGCTGGACCGGACGCGCCGGCGGCAGAAGGGGGTAGCACAGTGAGATCGAGCAGAGGGCTCCTGTCGCTCGCGATGGCGCTCGTGGTCACAACTGGAATGGTCGCAGCAGCGGTCGCCAGCGACGGCCGACCCGCCCAGGCGGTAGCGGTGACCATCACCAACGGCACCCAGTTCACCGACACCAGCGGAAACGCCCTGCACGCACACGGCGGTGGCGTACTCCAGGTCGGCTCCTACTACTACTGGTTCGGCGAGAACCGCAACCCGAACAATACGTTCCGAGCGGTGTCGGTCTACCGCTCCACCGACCTGCGTAACTGGGAGTTCCGCAACAACGTCCTCACCCAGTCTTCGGCCGCTGAGTTGCAGTCCGCCAACATCGAGCGGCCGAAGGTCATCTACAACGCCAGGACCGGGCGCTACGTCATGTGGATGCACAAGGAGAACGGCACGAACTACAGCGAGGCGCGCGCTGCCGTGGCCTCGTCGGCCACGGTCGACGGCAACTACACCTACCACGGCAGCTTTCGCCCGCTCGGGCACATGTCGCGGGACATCACGCTCTACGACGACGGCGGCACCGGCTACATGATCTCGGCCGCCGACGAGAACTACGACCTGCACATCTACCGGCTCACCTCGGACTACCTCAACGTCGCCAGCCTCGTCGGCAACTTCTGGAACGACGCCCACCGGGAGGCTCCCGCCCTGTTCAAGCGGGGCAGTACTTATTTCATGCTGACCTCGGGCGCGACCGGCTGGAGCCCGAACCAGGCCAGGTACGCGACCGCGTCGAGTATCTCCGGTCCGTGGACCGGCTGGAGCAACGTTGGTGATTCCACCACCTTCCGCTCCCAGCCGGCGTTCGTGCTGCCCATCCAGGGCACCAACACGACGAGCTATCTCTACCTGGGCGACCGCTGGGCCGGTGCCTGGGGCGGGCCGGTCAACGACTCCCAGTACGTCTGGCTGCCGATCACCTTCCCGTCCAGCACCAGCATGAGCCTGAACTGGGCGCCGTCGATCACCATCGACACGGTCACTGGCACGATCACCGCTAACTCTCCGACGTACTACCGGGTGACGAACCGCAACAGCGGCCGGGTGATGGACGTGGTGAGCAACTCCACGACCAACAACGCCGAGGTCAAGCAGTACGGCTGGAATGGTGGCGGGAACCAGCGCTGGGAGTTCCAGGACGCCGGTGGCGGTTACTTCCGCCTCGTCAACCAGAACAGCGGCAAGTGCCTCGACGTCGCCTCCGGCTCCACCGCCGACGGTGCCAACATCATCCAGTACACCTGCGGCACGGGCACCAACCAGCAATGGCAGTGGACGGCGATCGGCAGCTACCACCAGCTCCGCGCTCGCCACAGCGGCAAGTGCCTCGACGTCGTCAACGCCGGCACGGGCGACGGCGCCGACATCCAGCAGTACACCTGTGGCAGCGGTACCAACCAGCAATGGTCCCGCACGGTGGCGTGAGCGCGGTGACCAACGCACGGCTCCCGAACAGCCGAGGCGTCAGCAGAGCCAACGGAGGCAGCATGACAACGTCGAGAAACCCAAAGAGCAGACGGTTACGTTGGCTGGCCGCACTGGTCAGCGCGTGCGCCGTCCTCGCCGGTGCCGTCGTCGCGCCGCAGCCGGCCTCGGCCGCCACGACACTGGTCTACACCACGTTCAAGGGTGACGGTGCGGCGGACCAGGAGCTGTGGGTCTACCGGTCGACGAACGGCGGCACGAGCTACAGCGTGCTGTCGGACACCAACTTCCGGGGCCCCACCGGCGTGCTCCGCGACCCGAGCATCATCCGGCACAACGGCAGGTACTACATCGCGTACACCGTCCAGTCCTGGACCACCAACTCGACCTACTTCAACATCGCGTCCAGCACCAACCTCACGTCCTGGACGCACGTGGCCAGCGTCAACTCCGGGATCGCCAATACCAGGTTCACCTGGGCCCCCGAGTTCTACGTCGAGGGCGGCACCGTACGGATCATCGCGAGCGTCGCAGCCACCACCTGCTCCAACTGCTTCCGTCCCTACGTCTACACCGCACAGAACACGGCCCTGACCTCATGGAGTGGCCCCGCCCAGATGTGGGGTCTGGGCACCAACTACATCGACACCTTTGTGGTGAAGTCGGGCAACACGTGGCACGCGTTCGTGAAGAACGAGACGACCAAGTACATCGAGCACTGGATCACGACCGCGAATCTCTTCGAGGGCTGGACCAACCGGGGCCGGCTGTGGAGTTCCGGTTACGAGGGGCCGTCCCTGGTCCGGTTGGACGACGGCAGGTGGCGGATCTACGTCGACAGGTACACCAACGGCGGGATGTGGACCGCGACGAGTTCCGACCTCAACACCTGGACCGGGTTGAGCGCGGTCGGCTGCTCCGGATGCCGGCACGGCACGGCCCTTCCGGTGTAGCCACTGCTCCTGATCCGGTCGCCGTGCTGTCCGGCCTGGCACACGTCGCCGGGGCCGGACGGCGTCGGGTAGCAGGGTCTGGTCCGGACACCGGTGTCCGGACCAGACCCGACGTCGCCGGGTTGTCCCGTGTCAGGTTCGCGGCACGGGATCCTCGGCCGGTAGGTGCATGACCGTCACGTCGCTGAGCTGCAGCAGGAGCGTGCCGCCGGGCACGGCCCTGTCCTTGTCGAGCTCCTCGCCGGAGACGTGTCCAGGTGGCGTTCTGCTGATCAGGAACCGGTAGCGTCCCCGTACGGTCAGTTCGACGCGACCGCGCAGGTCCTCGGGTAGTTCGCTGTGCACGCCGGCGAGGTCGGCCAGTTCCGCCAGGACGGTCGACAGGCCCGCCGGCCCGAGCCGGGTCGAGACGTAGGCGGCCGAGCCGTCGCCCGCAGCCCGACGGGTGACGGCCGGTTGCCCGGCCAGGTCCCCGCCCGTGTAGCGGGCCAGGACCTGGGTCTTGGAGTCGGTGAGGTCGATCCGCTCGGTCCACAGCGTGCCGGTGGTGCCGTTGTCGAGCGCGACGGTCTGTTCGTCGTTGAGTGGGGCGAACTCCTGGACGCGGATGCCGAGCACGTCCCGGAGGGCACCGGGGTAGCCGCCGAGCCAGACGTGGTTGTGCTCGTCCACGGTGCCGGAGAAGTAGGTGGTGACCAGGTGACCGCCGGTCGCGACGTAGGCCCCGAGCCGATCGGCCAGGAACCTCGGGACGACGTGCAGGATGGGGGCGACGAGCAGGTCGTATTCCTCCAGTGGAGCATTCAGGGGTACGACGTCGACGCGGAGGCCCAGGTCGAGGAAGGCCGTGTACCAGTCCAGCGCCTCCTGACGGTAGCGGAGGCGGTCGGTGGGGCTGGAGTCGAGCTCGGCGGCCCACCAGGACTCCCAGTCGAAGACGATGGCAGCTCGGGCACGGCTTCGCGTCGCGCCGGCCACAGGTGCCAGGGTGTGCAGGGCGGCGCCGAGGTCGGTGACGGCACGGAACACGTCGCTGTCCTCACCGGCGTGCGGAACCATTGCGGAGTGGTACTTCTCGGCACCGGCCGCCGACTGCCGCCACTGGAAGAAGCAGACCGCGTCCGCACCGTGGGCGACGTGCGTCAGCGAGTCGCGGATCATCTGGCCCGGCCGTTTGGGAAGGTTCACCGGTCGCCAGTTGACGGCGCTGGTGGAGTGCTCCATCAGAAACCAAGGCCGCCCACCGGCCAGGTTGGCGGTGAGGTTGGCGGAGAACGACAGCTCGTCGTACGCCTGGGGGCCCGGGGCGAGGTAGTGGTCGTTGGCGACGAAGTCGACTTCGGAGGCCCAGTCGGCGTAGTTCATCGCGTTGCTCTCTCCGGTCACCATGAAGTTGGTGGTCACCGGGATGTCCGGGGTCAGCTCGACCAGCAGGTCACGTTCGGCGCGCAGATGATCCTTGAGGGCGTCGGAGGAGAAACGCCGGAAGTCCAGTTGCTGGGTGGGATTCGGGTAGGTGGCGGCCAGCCGGGGCGGCAGGATCTGCTCCCAGTCGCTGTAGTGCTGTGACCAGAACGCGGTGGCCCACGCCTGGTTCAGCGCCTCCAGCGTGCCGTAGCGGGCGCGCAGCCAGGCGCGGAAGGCGGACGCGGCGTCGTCGGAGTAGTCGTGGACGTTGTGGCAACCCAGCTCGTTGGAGACGTGCCACGCGGCCAGCGCGGGATGCGGACCGTAGCGCTGCGCGAGCTCGCGCGTCAGACGCAGCGCATGACGCCGGAAGACGGGCGAGGTCGGTCGCCAGTGCTGCCGGCCGCCGGGCCAAAGCCGGCGACCGTCGCGATCGACAGGCAGGATCTCCGGATGTTTGGTGGTGAGCCAGGGCGGCGGGGAGGCGGTGGCGGTGGCGAGGTCCACCGCTATGCCGTTCTCGTGCATCAGATCCATGACCTCGTCGAGCCAGGCGAAATCCCACTCGTCCTCGCGGGGCTGTAGCCGGGCCCAGGAGAAGATCGCCAGCGAGACGATGTTCACCCCGGCGGTCCGCATCGCCCGCACGTCCTCGCGCCACACGTGGCGCGGCCACTGCTCCGGGTTGTAGTCGGCGCCGTACCCCAGGCGGGCCCGGTCCGGCTCCGAGGGCCAACGTAGCCATCGGTGATCACGGTTTACTCCCACGACGAGCTCCCAACGAAGACGGCGATCTTTACCTCGAGCGGGCGACCGTGCGGACACCGCCTGGCGGGCGGCCGGACGGCGCGGTGGGTCACCGGAGAGTGAAGCCCTGTTCCTTGCCGTACCTGACCGAGATGTCCTGCCAGGCGACAAGTCCGTCCTGGAGGGTGATGGCGCCGAGGTACGCCTTGCCGACGGTGTCGCCGAAGACACTGTTGGCGTAGACCTGGAACGGCAGGTAGGACCAGCCCGGGGCGACCTGTTTCGCGGACTCGGCGAGGACCTGGTTGACCTGCTGGCCACCGAAGTAGGGGAATTCCCTCTCGAGGAACCGCGGCGAGCTCAGCTGTCCGGTGGTGGCGGGAAAGGCCCCGTGGTCGGTTCGGGTCTGGGCGCCCTCGGCGACGGTGGCGTACCTGAGAAAGGCGTAGGCGAGGGCCTGGTTGGTGCCCTGGTCAGGGATCGCCAGTGAGCTGCCGCCGTTCTCGGCGGTGACCGAACCTCCCGCGTCCCACTGCGGCATGGGGGCGACGCGCCACTTGCCGTGGGCGGACTGCACACCCGATTCCAGGTTCGCGGGCATCCAGGCGCCGATGACCAGCGTGGCGATGGTGCCGTCGCCCAGGCCCTTGTACCAGGCGTCACTCCAGCTCGTGACCGGCGCGAGCAGCTTGCCGTCGATGAGTCGTTGCCAGGTGGCGGTGAACCGCTGGGTTCCGGGGTCGGCGAAGTCGATGCCGACAGTGGTGCCGTCGACGCGGTACGGTCTGCCGCCGGCCTGCCAGATCATGCTGGTGGTGAAGCCGGCGTCCCCGGTGTCGTTGGTGATGTACGCATCGGGGTCGGCCCGGCGCAGCTTCTCAGCTTCGGCGACGTACTCGTCCCAGGTGGTGGGGACCGTCAACCCGTGCTTGTCGAAGACCTCCTTGTTGTAGAACAGGGCCATCGGGCCGGAGTCCATCGGCAGACCGTAGACGCCGTCGCCGGATCGCACGGCGTTCCACGGGCCCGGGGTGAAGGTGGCTTCGAGCTTGTCGGCGCCGTATCCGTTCAGGTTGGTCAGCGACTTGGAGAGCACGAACTGCGGCAGCGCGTAGTACTCGACCTGGGCGATGTCGGGCACGCCGGAGCGCGCCGCCACGGCGTTCTGCAGCGCCGTGTACTGGTCGTTGCCGGTGCCGGCATTGACCAGATTGACGGTGACCTTCGGGTACCTGCCCTGAAAGTCGGCGACGACCTGCTTGAGGGTCGGCTCCCAGGCCCACACGGTGATGGTGCCGCCGGCCTCCAGGGCGGCCTCGATGTCGGCGTCGGACACGACGGCCGGCGGCCCGCCGGAGTCGCCGTCGTCACCGGAGCCGCAGCCGGTTACCAGGAGGGAGACGCACAGGACCGCGCTCACCAGTAGCGTTCGGCGGGGTAGGACCATCATGATCGTTCCCTTCGTGGGCTGTCGGTGTGGGATCGGTGGAGGGCGGGTGTGGAGCGCGTGCTACTCCTTGACGCTTCCGGTCGCCAGGCCGGACTGCCAGTACCGCTGAAGCAGTAGGAACGCCGCGATCAGGGGCACGATGGTCAGCAGCGAACCGGTGATCACGAGGTGGAAGACCGCTTCACCGCCCGCGGTGCCGGCCTGCTGGCTCCAGGTCTTGAGTCCGATGGTGAGCGGATACCAGTCCGGGTTCTTCAACATGATCAACGGCAGGAAGTAGTTGTTCCAGGTGGCGACCAGGTTGAACAGCAGCACGGTGACCGTCCCGGGGGCCAGCAGTGGCGTGCCGATGGAGAAGAAGGTCCGGAACTCGCCAGCGCCGTCGACCCGTGCTGCTTCGATCAGCTCGTCCGGCACCGCGTCGGCGGTGAAAATCCACATCAGGTAGAGGCCGAACGGGGAGACCAGCGACGGGATGATGATCGCCCACGGGGTGTTGGTCAGACCCATTCTGGAAAACATCAGGAAGGTCGGTACCGCCAGCGCGGTGCCCGGAATCGCCACCGCACCGATGACCACCGCGAAGATGGTCTTGCGGCCGCGGAAGTCGTACTTCGCCAGTCCGTAACCGGCAAGCGCGGCCAGCAGGGTAGCGCCACAGGCCCCGACGCACACATAGAGCAGGGTGTTGAGCAGCCAGCGGAGGAAGATGCCGTCGTCGTAGGCGAGGGTGTCGGCGATGTTGTCGAACAACGCGAAGTCCTCGGCGAGGGCCAGCCCGAAGGAGTCGAAAAGCCCCTGCTGCGTCTTGGTCGCGTTGATCAGCAGCCAGGCCAGCGGCAACAGCGCGTAGATCAGCACGAGACCGGTCAGCGCGGTCAGCGTGACGCTGCCGCGGCGGCGGGTGGCGCGCCGTCGCACCCGGGGCGGACGTCGACCGGCCGCCCGGGCGGCGGTCCGGGTGGCAGCTGAGGTCAGGGCCATGCTCAGGCCGCCTTCCGGATGCCCTGGAGCTGGACCAGGTAGGCGACGACCATCGTGATCACGCCCATGACGATGGCGACCGTGGCGGCGTAGTTGACCTGCTGGCCGGCGAAGGACAACGAGTACGCGTAGAGGTTCGGCGTGAAGTATGTGGTGATCGAGTTCGGTGCCAGGGTCTGGAGGATGCTCGGTTCGTTGAACAGGTGGAAGCTACCGATGATCGAGAAGATTGTGGCGATCAGCAGGGGGCCGCGTAGTGCCGGCAACTTGATCGCGCTGATGATCCTCAGCTGTCCGGCCCCGTCGATCGCCGCGGCCTCATACAGCGCGGGGTTCACCACCCGGAGGGCGGAATAGAGGATCAGCATGTTGTAACCGACGAACTCCCACGTGACGATGTTGCCTATCGACGCGAGGATCAGCTCCGGCGCGAGCGGATCCGGCAGCGACGTCGCGAGCGCCTCGTTGACGTTACCGACCAGGCCGAACTGACTGCCGTACATGAAGCCCCACATGAGCGTGGCGACAACGGCGGGCACCGCGTACGGCAGGAACACCGCGATCCGGAAGAACGACGCCCCGTACAGCCGTCCACTGTCGAGGGCCAGGGCGATCAGCAGGGCCAGGAACAACATGATCGGGACCTGCACGGCCAGGAACAGCGTGACCCTGCCCAACGCCGACCAGAACTGCGGGTCGGTCAGCGCCTTGGAGTAGTTGTCCAGGCCGACGAACGCGGTACCGCCGACCAACCGCGTTCGGAACACGCTCAGGTACAGCGAGTATGCGATCGGCGCGAGGAAGACCAGCGCGAAGACGGCCAGGAACGGGCCGGTGAACTGCCAGCCGGCCCGCGATCTCCGGGCGGCGGCCGTTGCCGGCCGGCGGGGTGGGCGGCGGGTGGGCCGGGCCGAAGCCATCGACGCCCTCCTTCCCGCCAGATCGCCGGACGGTCATGGTTACGTAAACATCGGTGTCGAAGTCCGGCCCACGGGCGGGGGAGCGAAAGGGACGTGAGCGATGTTTACGTAAACTCGCGTGGCGGTCATGGTGGCACCGCTCACCATGACCGTCAAGGGACCGCCGGTCGGCGCGACCGATGGTGCGCGACAGTCAGGAGCAACGATGGATACGGATGCCCCAGGTCGCCGGCCCCAGGCCGCACCTGTCGCGCAGCGCGCCACTGCGGGCATCCCCGGAGGACGCCGTAAGCAGCGGGTCTCCATGGCGGACGTGGCCCAGCTCGCGGGCGTGTCGTCCCAGACCGTGTCCCGGGTCTCCAACGGCCATCCCGCTGTCGTCGAGGCGACCCGCCAGCAGGTGCTGGCGGCGATGCGGCAGCTGGGCTACCGCCCCAACAGCGCCGCCCGAGCCTTGCGCTACGGGCAGTTCAACACCATCGGCGTGATCCTGTTCAACCTGTCCTCGACGGGCAACAGTCGTACGGTCGAGGCGATCGCGACGCACGCCGCGATGGAGGGCTACGCGATCACCCTGATTCCGCTCGATGCTCCCACTCAGGACAATGTGCTCGGTGCGTTCACCCGGATGGGCGAGCTGGCGGTCGACGGAGTCATCGTCATCATCGAGGTCCACCTGCTCGACACCAACACCGTGGTCCTGCCACCCGGGGTACACGCCGTGGTGGTGGACTCCGACGCCGGTGACCGCTACCCGGTCGTCGACACCGATCAGGCCGACGGTGCCCGGAAGGCGGTGTTCCATCTACTCGACCTCGGTCATCGCACCGTGTGGCACGTCGCCGGTCCAGTCGAGTCGTTCGCCGGCGAAAGGCGTGCCAGGGCATGGCGCGCCGCGATCGAGGCGTACGGCCGCCCGACGCCGCCGGTCGAGCGCGGTGACTGGTCCGCAGAGTCCGGCTACCGGGCTGGCCTGCGGCTGGCCGAGCAGCCTGACTGCACCGCGGTCTTCACGGCGAACGACCAGATGGCCCTCGGGGTGTTGCGAGCCCTGCACGAGCGGGGCCGGCAGGTGCCGGCGCAGGTAAGCGTGGTCGGCTTCGACGACGTCGCGGACGCGTCGTCCTACCTCCCGCCGTTGACCACGGTGCACCAGGACTTCGCCGAGGTGGGTCGCCGCTGCGTGCGGGCACTCCTGGGGCAGATCCGCAACGGACCCGCCGACCCAGGCACGGACCTGGTGCCCACCCGACTCGTCGTCCGCGCCAGCACCGCACCACCGCCGTGACACCTCCTTGGGCGTGCGGGCCGGACACCGGCCTGGCGGCGGGTGGTGGTCGCTGGAGTCCCGGATCATCAACTCCACGCAGCTGAGAGGTGTCGACGATCCGGCGTACGGTGGTGTGCGGCGTTCATTGGTAGCGTCGCGGGGGCGGCCATCCACCCGTCGACACCGTTCATCCGGGAGAATGGCTCGGCACGCAGCCGGGCTATCCTGACGTTGCGAGGCCTGGGAACGGCCGGCAAGTCGTCGCCAGGCTGCGAGCAAAGCGGAGGGTCGCGGCGATGCAGATCAGCATGAGGCCGGCGCGCGCTGAAGAGGCCGATGTGCTGAGCCGCCTGGCGCTCAGGTCTAAGGCGCAATGGGGCTACGCCGCGCAGTTCCTTGAGGCATGTCGGCCGGGTCTGACGCTCCGATCGCACGAGATCAGCGCTCGACGTGCGGTGGTGGCGGAGACGTCCGGACGCATCGTCGGCTTCTACACGTTGGACGGCGTGCCACCCGAGGGTGAACTGGGCAATCTTTGGATCGATCCGACGCAGATGCGTCGTGGGATCGGCCGCCGCCTCTGGGAACACGCCATGGCCGCCGCGCGCGCCGTCGGGTTCACGGCGGTGCTGATCGACGCCGAGCCGCACGCCGAGGGCTTCTACGCGGCGATGGGCGCGGAGCGCATCGGCACCGTCCCGTCAACCGCTGTCGCTGGCCGCCTACTACCCCGGCTGCGTTTCCGCATCTCCTCGTAGACTTCGTGAGTCTCCGCCGGCACGCGGCCCTGCGACACGAGGTGGCGGTGCCGCTCCGCCAGGTCGGGATCGTCACTCCGACGAACTGCTAACCGGCACCAGGCCGGCTCGCTGCGGCTCGACCAACCGTGCTCTCGCGTACGACGAGCCGGTGTGGTGCGCGCAGTTCCACGCCGGGCACCGGCGTGGGGCTGGCGATGCGCAGCAGGACACGCTCCACGGCGACCGTCGCGATTCCCTCCTTGTCGGGGGAGATCGTGCTCACCGGCGGGTTCGCATAGGCGCCGTCCTCAATGTCGTCGTAGCCGATCACGGCGACGTCCTCGGGCACCCGTATCCCGCGTGAGGCCAGCACGTGCATCGCGCCCAGCGCCACGAGATCGCTGTAGCAGAACACGGCGTCCGGCGGTTCCGGCAGGTCGAGCAGGTGTCGCATGGCGCCCGCACCATCGGCCCGGTTGAACCGTGGAGTCGCGATGATGAGCTCCTCATGCACGGCCGCGCTGCGGTGATCGTGTGCCTCGCGGAATCCGCGTGTCCGCAGCTGCGCCGCCTCACCGGTGGGGTAGGGCTGGTCGCCGATGGCGGCGACCCGCTGACGGCCGAGATCGAGCAGGTGTTCGGTGGCCAGGCGGGACGCCGCGACATCGTCGATGCCGACGTGGTCGAATGTCCCCTGACTGACCCGCTCGCCGAGGATCACCAGTGGGAGGCTGGGATCGTGGTCGGCCAGGGCCTGCTGGTCGAGCCCGAGGGGACTGAAGATGACGCCGTCGAACAACAACCGGCTGCGGCCGTGGCGGATGAACATCCGCTCGTGATCGGGATCGCCGTCAGTCTGGTCGATGAGCACGTTGTACCCCTGGACCCGGGCGGCGCGGATGATGCCCTGCAACAGCTCGGCGAAGTATGGCGTGTCGAGGTACGGCACGACGACGGCGAGCTGCCCCGAGCGGCCCTGGGCGAGGTTGCGGGCCAGCACATTGGGCCGGTAGCCGAGCTGCTCGACAGCATGCATGACGCGGGCGCGAGTGCGCTCGGTGACGTTGGCGTAACCGTTCACGACGTTGGACACCGTCCGGCTGGAGACACCTGCCAGCTCGGCGACTTCGCGTAACGTGACATCTCGCCGCATTCCGGCCCCCCTTTTCCGATGCCGAGGGCAGCCGCGAGTTTCCGGCAGGTTACCTCTTGCCGTCCATCGATGCTCCAGGCATGCTGTCTTTGCAGCGCTGCAAAGGAAGATACCAGGACGTGCCACGGGCGTAGGGGTGCGGCGTGTGCCAGGGAGGACCGCCGTGTCTCCGAGCGGCCGGTCGCGGTGTGCCAGCACCGCGACCGGCCTTTGTGGCACATACACATCGGCTACGTAGGTAACGATCTCCGGTGGAGGAGTTCAGTGAGTGCCAGGAGTTCCAGTCTAGGACGTAGGCCGCTGGCCGCAGCGGTGGCGGTCGTCACCGCCCTGCTGCTGGTGGCCTGTAGTTCGGGTAGCGGTGACAAGCAGGACGGACCGGTCACGATCAAGGTGTGGGCCTGGTATCCGGCCTTCCAGGGCGTGGTTGACCATTTCAACCGCACGCACACCGATATCAAGATCGAGTGGACCAACGCGGGAACTGGCCAGGATCAGTACACGAAATTGCAGACTGCGCTGAAAGCCGGCAAGGGCGCCCCCGACGTGGTGATGCTCGAGTTCCAGGAACTGCCGACCTTCCAGCTCACCAACCACCTTGTCGACATGGGCAAGTACGGGGCCAACGATCTCAAGGGCAACTACGTCGACTGGGCGTGGAAGCAGGTCAGCAACGGTGATGCCGTCTATGCGATCCCGGTCGATGCCGGGCCGATGGCGATGCTGTATCGGCAGGACATTTTCGAGCAGTACGAGCTGACTGTTCCGAAGACCTGGGCGGAATTCAAGGAGCAGGCGCAGAAACTGAAGACCGCGGCGCCCGACAAGTTCATGACCGACTTCGGGGCGAACGACGGCGGTTTCATGACGGGGTTGATGTGGCAGGCCGGCGCCCGGCCGTTCAGCTACAACGTGGCAGATCCGCACACCATCGGTGTTAACGTTAACAGCGAGCCTGCAAAGAATGTGTTCGCCTACTGGCAGGACATGGTCGACACCGGCTTGGTCGATACCACAGCGTACGGGACGACGGATTTCTACAACGGGCTCGGCAGTGGGAAGTACGCGACCTACCTGGCAGCGGGGTGGGGTCCCGGTTACCTGGCGAGTGTGGCGAAGACGACCGCCGGCAAGTGGCGCGCGGCGCCGCTGCCCCAGTGGAACGCGGGCGAGAACGCGCAGGGCGACTGGGGCGGCTCCTCGTTCGCGGTGACCGACCAGACGAAGCACCCCGAGCAGGCCACCACGGTCGCCATGGAGATCTTCGGAGCCGACAAGGACGCCTGGAGAATCGGCATTGACGAGGCATTCCTCTTTCCAACCGCGACGTCGATCCTCAACTGGGACTACTTCCGCACGAAGGAGTACGACTTCTTCGGCGGACAAAAGGTCAACGAGGTGTTCGTGCCGGCGTACAACGGCATCGAAGAGTTCGAGTGGAGCCCGTTCAACAGCTACAGCTTCAACCAGCTGACCACCGCTGTGGGACAGGCGGTGGAGAAGAAGACATCGTGGCCCGCGGCGCTGGACACCGTCCAGCAGAACATCACGGCGTACGCCTCGAACCAGGGCTTCAAGGTTTCACAATGACCCGGACCCGACCTGTTCCCGCGGCTGCCACCACGGTGGCCGCGGGGCCTGCTGTGCCCGGCGGTGACGGGCGGCTCGCAGCCGGGAAGCGTCGCTTCGATCGGCAGGCGGTCGTCGGATGGTTGTTCGTCGCGCCGTTCGCGGTGCTGCTTGTCGTCTTCCTGCTGCTGCCGATGGGATACGCGTTCAAACTCAGCCTGTACCGCTCCACCCTGGTGGAGGGTGAGGTGTTCGCGGCGTTCGACAACTACCGGCAGGCCTTCGGTGACCCCGAGTTCCGGTCGGGTGTGGTGCGGGTGTTCGTCTTCGGGCTCGTGCAGACGCCGGTGATGATCGGTATCGCCCTCGTGCTCGCCCTGTTGGTCGACGGCGCCAGTTCGCGCTTCGCGCGTACGCTGCGGCTGGCGGCGTTCGTCCCGTACGCCGTGCCGGTGGTCGTCGGCACCCTGATGTGGGGTTTTCTCTACAGCCAGAACACCGGCCCGTTCCGGTTCACCGGGATCGACTTCCTGGCCGGTGACACCGTCCTGGCGTCACTGGGCAACCTCGTCATCTGGCAGTGGGCCGGCTACAACATGATCGTGCTGTACGCCGCCCTTCAGGGCATCCCGCGAGAGGTGTACGAGTCCGCCAGGATCGATGGTGCGGGGGCGGTCCAGATCGCGCTGCGGATCAAGACTCCGATGATCTCCGCAGCCCTGGTGCTGTGCACCGTCTTCACGATCATCGGCACTCTGCAGTTCTTCACCGAGCCGCTCATCCTGCAACCACTCAACCCGGGGGCGATCACCAACAGCTACACACCCAACGTCTACGCCTACAACCAGGCGTTCTCGTACCAGCAGTACAACTACTCGGCGGCGATATCTTTCCTGCTCGGCGCGGTGGTCTTCGTCGGTTCGTACATCTTCCTGTTCGCCACGCGGAAGAGGAGTTCGCTGCGATGAGCACCCCGGCCGCCACGACCAGCCAGCCGGCGCGGCGCAGCGGCGGCAGCATCGCCGCCCACGCGGTGATGGCGCTGTTCGTCATCTACTTCCTGCTGCCGTTCTGGTGGCTGCTCGTCGCGGCGACCAAGGACAACGACGGGCTGTTCGGCTCGGACCCCCTCTGGTTCGCCGACCTGCACCTGCTCGACAACCTTCGGCTGCTGTTCACCCAGGACGACGGCCTCTACCTGCGCTGGCTGGGCAACTCGGCCCTGTACGCCGTCACCAGCGGCATCGGGGCCACCGTGATCGCTGCCCTGGCCGGCTACGCCTTCGCCAAACTGCGCTTTCCCGGCCGTAATGCGCTGTTCGCGCTGCTGCTCGGACTCATCATGGTGCCGGCCACGGCCCTGGTCCTGCCGACGTACCTGCTGATGGCCGAGGCTGGGCTCATCGATTCGGTATGGGCGGTGATCCTGCCCTCGTTGCTCAACCCGTTCGGGGTGTACCTGTTGCGGGTCTACGTCCATGACTCGGTGCCCGACGAGATGCTCGAGGCCGCGCGCATCGACGGCGCGGGGGAGTTCCGGGTCTTCCGCAGCGTGGCGCTGCCCGCCATGCGTCCGGCTCTGGTCACCGTCCTGCTGTTCACCATGGTGGCCAGTTGGAACAACTTCTTCCTGCCGCTGGTGATGCTCAGCGACCAGAATCTCTACCCGCTCACCGTTGGCCTGCGGTCCTGGTACCTCTCGGCGACCATCGGCAACGGTGGCCCCGCTTTGTTCAACGTCATCGTCGTCGGCTCGCTGGCGGCGATCATCCCACTGATCGCTGCCTTCCTGCTGCTGCAACGGTACTGGCGCGGTGGCCTGACCATCGGCGCCCTCAAGTGACTGATCCGTGCGGACACCGCTACACCTTGACCCCTCAGGAGAAGGACGTGCACCTCGCTCACGTCACGCTTGATCCCGTCGCCGTGGTCGCTCCGGTCAACCGCCGTACCTTCGGAACGTTCGTCGAACACATGGGACGATGCGTCTACACCGGCTTGTACGAGCCCGGCCATCCGTCCGCCGACGAGGACGGGTTCCGCACCGACGTCCTGGCCCTGACCCGCGAGCTCGGTGTCACGCTGGTCCGTTACCCGGGCGGCAACTTCGTCTCCGGGTACCGGTGGGAGGACGGCATCGGGCCGAGGGAGCAGCGCCCGCGCCGGCGTGACCTCGCCTGGCGCAGCATCGAGACCAACGAGGTCGGCATCGATGAGTTCGCGCGGTGGGCCGCCAAGGCCGACATCGAGATCATGTACGCGCTGAACCTGGGTACCCGGGGCGTGCAGGAGGCCCTTGACGTCCACGAGTACCTCAACCAACCTGCCGGCACCCACCTGGCGGACCTGCGTCGGACCAACGGCGCCGAAAAGCCGTACGGAGTGCGGATGTGGTGTCTGGGCAATGAACTCGACGGCCCGTGGCAGCTCGGATACACGAGCGCCGACGCGTACGGGCAACTCGCCGCGGCCACCGCCCGGGCGCTGCGTGCGGCCGAGCCGGGTCTGGAGCTGATCGTCTGTGGCAGTTCCAGCTCCGCCATGCCGACGTTCGGCGCATGGGAAGCCACAGTTCTCGAACACACCTACGACCTGGTGGACTACGTCTCCTGCCACGCCTACTACGAGGAACACGACGGCGACCTCGGCTCCTTCCTCGCCTGCGCGGCCGACATGGACCACTTCATCGACAGCGTCGTAGCCACCGCCGACAGCATCGGTGCCCGACTGCGCAGTAAGAAGAAGATCCAACTGTCCTTCGACGAGTGGAACGTCTGGTACCTCTCCCGCTTCCAGAACCAGCCACCCACCGACGGTTGGCAGGTCGCTCCCCGGGTCATCGAGGACGAGTACAACGTCGCCGACGCGGTCGTCGTCGGCAACCTGCTCATCTCCCTGCTACGCCACAGCGACCGGGTCACCGCGGCCTGCCAGGCCCAGTTGGTCAACGTGATCGCCCCGATCCGCACCGAACCGCGCGGGCCCGCCTGGCGACAGACCACCTTCCACCCGTTCGCCCGCACGGCGGCACTTGCCCGCGGCGATGTCCTGCGCACGGTGGTCGACAGCCCGTCCTACCAGACGGCGCGCTACGGCGAAGCGGCGGTGCTCGACGCGGTCGCCACCCACGACCCGGCTACGGGCGACGTCGCGATCTTCGTCGTCAATCGCGACGACACCCGACCGGTGCAGCTCACCATCGACCTGACTCGCTTCGGCCTCACGGTGCGAAGCGCAGAGGCCTCGACACTCTCGGACGACGACATCCGCGCCACCAACACCGCCGATCAGCAGGACCGGATCATCCTGCGACCGAACCGGCAACTCACCCCGAACACCAGTGGGGCACAGATTGTCCTGCCGCCGGTGTCGTGGACGGCCGTGCGCCTGTCCACGCAGCCGCGCCCCGTGGGCTGAAACTTAGCAGCTCGCCTGCACAGTGCCCGACGTCCGGCTCCAGCGAGACCGAGGACGCGGGTGAGACTTCCGCCGGCTGTGCGCCCTGGCCGGAGTGCCCTCGCGGTGCCGGACCGTGCTTCTCGGTGAAATTGCATACTCCTCAAAAATTCGATTGATTCGATGGCGCAACGCTTGACGAACGTCGATGTTAACGCGAACATCTATTTGTGACATCGTAGCAACACATTCGTCATACGTATGTGCTCATACGTAAACATCGATTCTGTCCGGGCGCGACAAGCGGTCGATTGTTCCGTCGGGTCAACGGGCGACACGACCCGGCAGTCAAAGGAGGTTGTGATGACGAAACGTGATGAGTTGTCGCCGGTGGGTGCACGGTGGCGTGGTTGGTGGTCTGGCTTCGTGGTGGCTGTCGCGGCGGTGCTGCTGGCCGGTTCGGGGGTGTTCGGGTTGCCGTCGGCGTCGGCGGCGACGGTGGACACGTCGGCGTCGTATGTGTTCGTGAATCGGCACAGTGGTAAGGCGATGGATCTGTATGACTGGTCGACGGCGGAGAACGCGCCGGTGAATCAGTGGGCGCGCAATGATCTCGCGGTGCAGCAGTGGCAGTTTGTGGATGCCGGTGGCGGTTTCTACAAGGTGCGGTCGCGGCACAGTGGGAAGGTGCTGGAGTTGCCGAACGGTAGCGACGGTACGCAGTTGGTGCAGTCGACGGATCGGTCGTCGGCGACGCAGCAGTTCCGGTTGCAGGATTCCGCGGGTGGGTTCGTGCGGTTCGTGAACCGGCAGTGGAGCAAGGTCATTGATGTGTGGGAGTGGTCGACGGCGGATGGGGGTCGGTTGGCGGGTTACTCCGACCTCGACGGTGCCAACCAGCAGTGGCAGTTGATCCGGCTGGGCGGCGCGACACCCACCACCCCACCCGGCGGCAGTCGGACGTTCACCAACCCGATCAAGCGGAACGGCCCCGACCCCTGGCTCCAGGTGCACAACGGCGTCTACTACCTCGCCACGACGACGTGGAACTCGACGATCACCATGCGTCGCTCCACCACCCTCGCCGGGCTGGCCACCGCCCAGGATCAAGTGATCTTCAATCTGGCCGGCCGACCGAACGGCTGCTGCAACATGTGGGCCCCGGAATTCCACCTGATCAACGGGCCGAACGGGCCACGCTGGTACTTCTACTACACCGCCGGGCAGAACGTGCCCGACTTCAACCCCACCCAGCGGCTGCACGTGCTGGAGAGTGCCGGCACCGACCCGATGGGTCCGTACACGTTCAAGGCCGATCTCGGCACCGACTGGCAGCTCGACGCGAGCATTCTGACGGTGAACAACCGGCTCTACCTGATGGGTACGTACAACGCCGGTGGCAACTACGGGCAGAGCCTGTTCATCACGCCGATGAGCAATCCGTGGACGCTCAGCGGCAGCCGGGTCCGGCTGAGTTCCCCGACCCTGTCCTGGGAGCGGCAGACCCACCCGGTCAACGAAGGCCCGGAGCCGCTCTACCGCAACGGCCGCACGATGATCGTCTACTCGGCGAGCGCCTGCTGGGGACCCGACTACAAGCTCGGCCTGCTTACCTTCACCGGCAGCGATCCGCTCAACCCGGCGCACTGGACCAAGGCAGCCAGTCCCGTCTTCCAGCGCAACGACGCCAACGGCGTCTTCGCCCCCGGGCACAACGGGTTCTTCAAGTCGCCCGACGGCACCGAGGACTGGATCGTCTACCACGCCAATGATTCCGCCGGCGGCGGATGTGACATGAACCGATCCACCCGGGCTCAGAAGTTCACCTGGAACGCCGACGGCACCCCGAACTTCGGCACGCCCGCCCGGCTCGGGGTGACCCTCACCGCTCCCTCCGGCGAATGAAGCCTGCCCAACCGTCCCGTTCCCAATCTGCAACCAGGCCCGCACGCCGGGCCGGAAATGAATGATCCGATGGTCTCTCGACGCACCCTGCTTGTCGCCGGCGCGTCCGTGGCGGCGGCCGCCGGCACGGCTCCGCTGTCCCGTGTCGCGCCTGCCCAGGCGGCGCCCGTGTACGGCGGCTACGTGATGGGCTATTTCACCGAGTCACCCAACTCGGTGGCCAACAACTACGGTCTGCACCTGGCCATCAGCACCGATGGTCTCAACTGGACTCCGCTGAACCAGAACAACCCGGTCGTCACCCCCACCGCCGGCACCGGCGGCCTGCGTGACCCGTTCATCATGCGCAAGCAGGACAACACCTTCGTCGTGCTCGCCACCGACCTCAAGGGCACCGACTTCACCCAGCAGAACCAGTACATCCACATCTGGGACTCCCCGGACCTGCGCAGCTTCACCGGCTACCGCCGGGTGCGGTTGCACAACATGCCCACCCACACCTGGGCGCCGGAGGCATTCTGGGACGCCTCACGTGGCCAGTACGGCATCCTGTACTCGGCCAGGAACAACAACCGGGACGCCTTCTACGTCAACTACACCAACGACTTCCGTACGGTCAGCGCGCACCAGCTCTACTTCGACCCGGGCTTCGACGTGCTGGACGCCACCATGCACGTCGGCAGCGGGACGAACTACCTGTACTACAAGTGTTTCACCGACGGCCGGCTCTACGGCGCCCGGTCGAGCAGTCTCGCTCCGCGCAGCTTCGACCGGGGCACGTACACCAGCGGCGTGATCAACGGTGGCATCGAGGCACCGATCGTGGTCAAGGCCAACGACCGGAACGAGTGGTTCCTCTGGGGCGACTCGTTCTCGCCGAACAACGGCGAACTGTACGTGTGGCGCAGCGGCGACATCAACAGCAACAGCTGGACCCCGCTGGGCAAGGAGCGCTACACCCAGCCGCTCAACGCCAAGCATCCCACGATCGCGCCGATCACCGCCGCCGAACATGCGGCGATGCTGTCCCGGTGGGGAGCGCCGTCCTGGAACCGGATCAAGTCGTACAACTTCCCCGACCACCTGATCCGGCACGCCGACGACGCCGCCCGGATCGATCCCTACCCGTTCGACCCCTACGCCGACGCCCAGTGGCGGCTGCGGCCCGGCCTGGCGAACTCCTCAGGCCTGTCGTTCGAGTCGGTGAACTACCCCGGCCGGTACCTGCGGCACAGCAACTACGTCCTCGTCCTGGCCGCTAACGACGGCTCCTCCGGGTTCGCCGGTGACGCCACGTTCTACCGGACCGCCGGGCTCGCCGACGGTGGGTGGACCTCGTTCCGGTCGCACAACTTCGCCAACTACTACATCCGGCACGCCAACTACGTCCTGCGGATCGATCCGCTGAGCGCCTCGTCGAGCGCCGTCGACCGGGCGGACGCCACCTTCCAGGTCGGCTACTGAACCGCGCCACTTCCACCACCAAGGAGGTTTCGATGACAGGGACGGATCAGGTGCCGCGGGTGAGGTCGCGGCGCTGGCGGACGGGAGCGGTCGTGGGCGCGACGTCGCTGCTGCTCGGCACGGGAGTGCTCTACGGGTTGCCGTCGGCGTCGGCGGCGACGGTGGACACGTCGGCGTCGTATGTGTTCGTGAATCGGCACAGTGGTAAGGCGATGGATTTGTATGACTGGTCGACGGCGGAGAACGCGCCGGTGAATCAGTGGGCGCGCAATGATCTCGCGGTGCAGCAGTGGCAGTTCGTGGATGCCGGTGGTGGTTTCTACAAGGTGCGGTCGCGGCACAGTGGGAAGGTGCTGGAGTTGCCGAGTGGCAGTGACGGTACGCAGTTGGTGCAGTCGACGGATCGGTCGTCGGCGACGCAGCAGTTCCGGTTGCAGGATTCCGCGGGTGGGTTCGTGCGGTTCGTGAACCGGCAGTGGAGCAAGGTCATTGATGTGTGGGAGTGGTCGACGGCGGATGGGGGTCGGTTGGCTGGTTACTCCGACCTCGACGGTGCCAACCAGCAGTGGCAGTTGATCCGGCTGGGCGGCGCGACACCCACCACCCCACCCGGCCCCACCACGCCGCCCCCGCCGACCGGCACCCCTCCGCCGGCCTATCCGCAGCCCGGCAGGGTCGCCGGGGACATCGGCGTCCACGACCCGACCGTGGTCAAACGACCCGACGGCACCTACCTGCTCGCGCACACCGGTGACAACGTCGCGTTGAAGACCTCCACGGACCGGGTCACCTACCGCAACGCGGGCGCGGTCTTCCCCGGGGGCGCGCCGTGGACCACCACGTACACCGACGGTGCGCGTAACCTGTGGGCTCCGGACCTGTCCTACCGCAACGGGCGTTACTACCTGTACTACTCGGCGTCGACCTTCGGCTCCAACCGTTCGGCGATCTTCCTGGCCACCAGCACCACCGGGGCCTCCGGAAGCTGGACCAACGACGGGCTGGTCATCGAGTCGCGGACCTCGGACAACTTCAACGCCATCGATCCGAATCTGACCGTTGACGACCAGGGCCGCTGGTGGTTGAGCTTCGGCTCGTTCTGGTCCGGCATCAAGATGATCCAGATCGATCCGGCCACCGGTCGCCGGCTCGGCAACGCCATGCACAGTCTCGCCAACTACGGCCCCGGCATCGAAGCGCCCGTCCTGGTCAAGCGGGGATCGTGGTACTACCTGTACGTCTCGTTCGACCGCTGCTGCCAGGGCGCCAGCAGCACGTACCGGATCATGGTGGGCCGTTCGGCGAGCCCCACCGGGCCATTCGTCGACCGCGCCGGCCGGGACATGCTCGCCGGGGGAGGCACCCAGATCCTGGCCTCGCACGGCGCCATCCACGGCCCCGGCCACCAGGCGTTCCTCGCCGACACCGACGGCGACCACCTGTTCTACCACTACTACGCCGACAACGGTCGGTCGCTGCTCGGCATCAACCGCATCGGCTACGACGCCGCAGCCTGGCCCTACGTGTACTGAGTCGGCTGCCCGTGGACGGGCGGGCGGGGCGCCCGCCCGTCCACGGACTGGCTCGCACCCTGGACGCCGGGTGCGGGCACGCCGATCGAGGTGCCCGCAGGCACACCTCCACGTTCCGACCACGAACTCGCACCCAGGAGGGCGCATGCTGCATCCGCACTTTCTCCATCCGGCCGACCACCGGGCGGTCAGTCCGGCGCTGGCCGACGGACCTTCCCGCCGGCGCCTGCGGTGGATGCTGGCCGCGGTGCTCGCGATACTCGCCATGTCGGCCGGCCTGCCGGCGGCCAGGCCGGCACAGGCCGCACCCGCGGTGACCTACACCAACCCGCTGGCAAATCAGCGGGCCGATCCGCACATCGTCAAGCACACCGACGGCTACTACTACATGACCGCGACGGTGCCGCAGTACGACCGGATCGTGCTCCGCCGGGCGACAACCCTGCAAGGACTGGCCACCGCCACCGAGTCGACGATCTGGCGCCGGCACACCAGTGGAGAGATGGGTGCCCACATCTGGGCTCCGGAGATCCACTTCATAAACAACAGGTGGTACGTCTACTTCGCCGCCGGACGGACCGACGACGTGTGGCGGATCCGGATGTACGTGCTGGAGAACGCGAGCGCGAACCCGCTGTCCGGCTCCTGGACCGAACGCGGCCGGATCAGCACGCCGTGGGACACGTTCAGCCTGGACGCCTCGACCTTCATGGTCAACGGAGTGCGATACCTGACCTGGGCGCAGCAGGAGCCCGGCATCTCCACCAACTCCAACGTCTACCTCGCCCGGATGGGGACCAACCCGTGGCAGATCACCGGTGCGGTGACCAGGCTGGTGGTGCCGACGTACGACTGGGAAACCCGCGGTTACCGGGTGGCCGAGGGCCCGGCAGTGATCCAGCGCAACGGGCGGGTCTTCATGACGTACTCCGCCAGCGCCACAGACGCCAACTACTGCCTCGGCCTGCTGAGCGCGTCCGCCACCGCCAACCTGCTCGACGCCGCCTCCTGGCGCAAGAGCCCGACCCCGGTGTTCGCCAGCAACACGGCCACCGGCCAGTACGGCCCCGGACACAACTCCTTCACCGTCTCCGAGGACGGGCAGAGCGACATTCTGGTCTACCACGATCGCAACTACCGGGACATCGCCGGTGACCCGCTCAACGACCCGAACCGCCGGACCCGGATTCAGAAGCTGTACTGGAACGCCGACGGCACCCCGAACTTCGGCATCCCGGTGCCCGACGGGCCCACCCCGGTGCGGCTACGCTCGCACGACCTCACCGCCAGCTACGTCCGGCACTACGACTATCGGGCCCGGGTCGAGCCGGACGTGACCAACCTGGCCGACTCCCAGTTCCGTATCGTCACCGGGCTCGCCGGCGCGGGGACCGTGTCGCTGGAGTCGACGAACTTCCCCGGCCACTTCCTGCGTCACCGTGACTTCGCCCTCTACGTCGAACGGGACGACGGGTCGACCCTGTTCGACTCGGACGCGAGCTTCCACCGGCGGGCCGGCCTCGCCGACAGCGCAGGGCTCTCCCTGGAGTCGCAGAACTTCCCGGGACGGTACGTGCGCCACCGCAGCGGTCTGCTCCACGTGGAGACGGTCAGCTCGAGCGCGGACCTTTCCTCCGCCACCTTTCACCTGGAGTAGCCCGGCGCGAGCCCACCACGACCACCCTGCCGTCACCGATCTTTTGGAGGTTCAACGATGCGCAACCCCGCACTGACATCACCCCCCGACCGGCGAGGTCGCCGAACCCGGCGTGCCGGCCTGGTGCTGACCCTGGTGGCGGCGCTGGCCGGCGCGACAGGTGTCGCCGTGGTGGCCGCGCCGTCGGCGCAGGCGGCCACCATCGACACCAGTGCCTACTACGTACTGGTCAACCGGAACAGCGGCAAGGTCCTCGACGTCCGGGACACCTCCGTCGACGACGGTGCGGCGATTCAGCAGTGGTCCCGCAACGACGGTGAGTGGCAACAGTTCCAGTTCGTCTCCTCCGGCAGCGGCTACTACCGTCTGAAGGCGCGCCACAGTGGCAAGGTGGTGGACCTGTGGGAGTGGAACGTCGCCGATGGCGCGGAGTACCGGCAGTGGCCCGACCTCAACGCCACCAACCAGCAGTTCCAGGTCCTCGACTCCGACGGGGGCTACATACGGCTGATCAACAGGCACTCCGCCAAGGCACTGGAGGTCTGGGAGTGGTCGACCGCCGACGGTGCCCGGATCAGTCAGTACGCCGATCTCAACGGCGCCAACCAGCAGTGGCAGATGGTCCGGGTCGGCAGCGGCGGCACGCCGACCACGCCGCCACCGAGCACCGGTTGCGGTAGCGGCTCGTTCCAGGCCGAGGCCGTGCTGAACGGAAGCACCTGGACGTCCCGCAACGGGTCGTCGACCGTGTACTCGGGCTCGAACATGCTGTCGGCGATGCAGGCTGCGGTGAATTCGCTGCCGGCGGGACGAACCACCAAGCAGCGGGTGGTGGTTCGGGGCTCTGGTTCGATGAGCGCGGGATCGCGGTTGTCGCTGCCGTCGTACACGACACTGGCGGTGTGCGGCACGATCAACGTGACCGGTTCAGGATCGGGTGACTACGCACCGGTCTACTCCCGGGGAACCACCGACATCGAGGTGCAGAACCTGACCCTTACCGGATCGCCGCTGTACGGGATTTTCATGCGCAACGTGAACAACCTGACCCTCGGGCAGATCGACATGCGGCTCTCGGGCGGGCTGGGAGTACGGGTCGACAACCACGGCGGCGACCGGGCGGTCAAGGTGCGCAATGTACGGATCGACAACGTGTACGTCTCCGGGACCGGCGCCCACGGGGTGGAGACGTACGGCGTGGACGGTCTGACCGTCGGCACGGTCACCGCGCGAGACACCGGCTACTCCGGACTGCTGCTCAATGACACCATCAACGCCACGGTGGGCACAGTCGACGCACAGGGTGCCGGGACCGGCACCGGGTACGCGGCGTTCCGGATGGCCAACCGCAACGGCCGGGTGGGTAGCTCGTACCCGACCAACATCCGGGTCGGGAACGTGATCGCGTCCGGCGGCGGCCGGGGGATCTTCTGTGTTTCGGAGTCCGGCGGCGCGGTCATCGACCGCGTGACGATCTCGAACACCGGGAACAACTCGATCCTCATGGAGAACTGCTACAACGTCACCATCGCCGGAGTGTCCGGCACTGTGACGGGCGGCGGCGAGGTGCGGATCTCGTCGCGGACGGAGTTCCCGATCTCCTCGGGCATCCGGTTCCAGAACCTGACCGTCACCAACACCAACATCACCCAGAGTCCCTGTGGCGGATCGAACAACACGATCAGCAACGTCACCCGGGTCAACTCGACCTTGACCTGGTGTTGACTGGCGGCCTCACCGTCGTACACCGCCTGCTCGAGCAGGCGGTGTACGCAACATTCGCGGTAACTCATGCGCACCTCTTACCGAAAGGGTTCTCCCGCGTAAGGGTGGCGGGCTGGCCCGGCGCTCCCTCCCGGTCGTCGAGGGCACCGCGTTCACCGACTACGACCGGTTCGTTATGCCCGACGGGCTCGCGGCACTCTCCGGGCAGGCATTGCCGAAATCCTCCTGGAGGTCATTGTCAGGGGATGGGTGACGGCGTGGCCCGGCGACGAGGCAGGACTGCTGCGGCCGAGCGTACGTCCGTGGATCTTCGCCGGCCGGCGAGGGAGAGATGGCTTTGATTGAGAAGCATGACCTCGCCGTGGCGGACGGAGCGCGTCCGCCGTCCGTCCCGCCCCGCGGTGAGCGGCCGGCCCGCCGAACGGGGCGGTCGATCATGCGCGATGTGGCGGAGCTGGCTGGCGTTTCCGCGCAGACGGTCTCCCGGGTGATCAACGGGCATCCGCACGTTGCGGCCGAGACCCGGCAGCGGGTGACCGCCGCCATGCGGGCACTGGACTACCACATGAACCTGGCGGCCCGGGCGTTGGCAACCTGCCGTTCCGGCACGCTGGGCATCGTGGGTTACGAGAGTCCGCTGTACGGGCCGACCTCCATGCTGTACGCGATCGAGGGGGCGGCCCGGGCCGCGGGTTACGTCGTCAGCGTGGCAAGCGTTCGTGATCTCGACCGGCGGTCGGTGCTCGACGCGGTGGACTGGCTGCGTTGTCAGTCGGTCGAGGGAATCATCGCGATCGCGCCCAAGGCGGCCATGGCCCGCGCGCTGGTCGAGGTGTCGACCGAGGTGGCGTGCGTGACCGTGGGCGGAGGATGCAGCGAGGCGGTACCGAACGCGCGGATCGACAACGTCGCCGGGGCGCGAGCGGCCACCCGCCACCTGCTCGCTCTGGGGCACCGGACCGTCCACCACCTGTCCGGCCCGGACGACTGGCCGGAGGCGGGCGAACGGGTCGCCGGCTGGCGGGAGGCACTCCAGGCCGTGGGTGCACCGGTGCCGCCACTGGTGCCCGGTGACTGGAGCGCCCGTGCGGGATTCGAACAGGGCGGCCGACTGGCGGAGGACCCTTCCGTCACGGCGATCTTTTGCGCCAGTGACCAGCTCGCCCTGGGCGTGCTGCGGGCGCTGCACGAGGCCGGCCGGGAGGTCCCGGCTGACGTCAGCGTGGTGGGCTTCGACAGCATCCCCGACGCGGCGCACTTCCTGCCACCGCTCACATCCGTACGGCAGGACTTCGCCGCACTCGGCCGGTGCAGCGTGCGGCTGCTGCTGTCGCAGCTCGACCGGACCGTCGGCGGGCGGACCGCAGCGCGCGAGCTGCTGGTGCCTGAACTCGTCGTTCGGCAGAGCACGGCAGTCGCAACCGGCACGACAGCGTCACCGGAGCAGCGGACCGGGTGACCGCCGGACGCCGATGATGGTGGGGCAGTGGCGCGACGACTCCTTTACTCGGCTGGCGTGGCGGTTCTATCGCCCGATCGTCGGGCAAGGGGGCTGCCTGGGTTCGGCGCTAACCGAGGATCTCCCAAGTTAGCCGGCGCGCACCGTCGCCTAGCAGGGACGGATTCCCCTCGATCAGCGCCGCTATGGCTGCCCGGAGCTGGTTGGCGGCGAGCGCCTCCACCGTGCTGCCCGGTGCCAGGAGACAGATGCTCGCCGAGCTCGAGGATCCCGATGCGGGCATACTGCCGGACGAAAGAAGCGTGGCTGGGACGCGCTGAATCGATCGGAGGGGACGCGGCGGCCGGAAGTGGCGACGGCCTACGGCGTTGTCGTGATCGAGGGAGTGGCGCTGGTGATTGCGCCAGCGCCACTCCAATCCGACTGCCGTGATATCTCACGCTCGTCTCACGGATGGTCCGGGAGGGCTCGATAGAGCCCGACCTGTACCAGACCGCCACCTGCCCCTTAACCTGCATGTCCGGCACGAGCCGGTACCGCCCGGCAGGCCTCGGCAGTCCTGCTGGTTCTCTGGGGGTCAAGGGGTCGTCGGTTCGAATCCGGCCGTCCCGACAACAAAAAAGCCCTGACCTGCGGAAACGCGGTCAGGGCTTTGACTTTCTTCGATGGAGATTTGAACCGCCCCCCGAAAACCCCCCGTTTACCGGGTGCGGCAACCAAGTTTGTCATCGATGTGCATCGTTGTGCGGGGCTGGTGAGTGCGGTCGGTTCGGGTTGGCGGCGAGGCGTTCCAGGACGTCGGAGACGTCGGGGGCTTGGACGGGCTTGGCGATGTAGTAGGTGGTGGTGATCTCTTCGCTGCAGTGGCCGAGTTGTGCGGCGGCGCTCTTGGTGTCGGCTTCCTCCTTGATCAGGGTAGCTACGGTCTTGCGGAAGCTGTGCGGGGTGACCCAGTCGAGGTCGGTGTCGGCACGGGCCTGGCGCCACTGACGGCGGACGTTGTTGGGGGAGAGCCAGGTGCCGCGCCGGGAGGCGAAGATCGCGTCGTGCGGGTTGTCCGCGGCGCCGACGTTGCGGGCGATGAGCATGCCGACGGCGAATCGGGGCAGGACGAGCATCCGGTAGCCGGCGTCGCTCTTGGTCCAGGGCTGCCGGAAGATGCCCTGGCCTTTGACGTAGACCAGGGTGCCGCAGATGGTCAGGGTGGGACGCGCGGCGGCGAGGTCGAGGTCTTCCCAGCGCAGGGCGAGGATTTCACCGATGCGGGCGCCGGTGGCGAGCATGAGGTCGACGACATCGGCCAGGTCGCCGGTGTGCCGAGGCCCAGGTTTGCCCGGGATGGGTTGCTACCAGTCGCGGATCGCCGCCCGGACGGCGTGGAGATGCTCGCCGCTGAGGACGACGACGGTGCGGCGGGGTTTACGGAGCCGGCCGGTGTCGCGTGCGGGGTTGCTCGGGATCGCGCCGTGCCGCACGGCGAGGGCGAACATCTGGCCCAGGACGACCTTCACGCCTTTGGCCGCGGAAGGCCGGTCCTTGGCGATCTCGCGGAGCAGCCGGTCGATACGTCCGACGCTGGCTTCTCGGATACGCAGGTTGCCCAGGGCGGGCAGGATCGTGGTACGCAGGCTGGCTTGGTAGCGGTGGATGGTCTGGGCTGCGATCCGTTCCTCGGCGGTGATCTCCTCGACCCGCAGGTCGGCGAGGGCGCTGATGCGGGTCTCCCGGCTGACCTCGTCGTCGTTGGGGGTGCTGCAGGCGAGGTTTCCCGATCTTCAGCGCTCAGTCCCAGGGAGCAGCATTCGGATTTTCACCGAGCATCCGCGCGCACTCCAGGCACAAATCTCTTCCGAAGAGCTGGTTGCCTCGGGACTCGGTGCCCCATGCCTGGTCGGCGGCTGCAGCGATCGCACGCCACGTGTAGCCTTCGGCCCGCCATTGCCTGACTTGCCGCGCAATGTCCGTGGTCAGAGTCAGTCCCCACGCCTCCAGCACGTGCCGAACCTACGCTTCGCACCTCATGGTGTCACCTGCGTCCGGATCTGCCGCGGTCCCCCAGACTCGGCCCGGCTCGAACGGGCTGCCACCCTCTCCTGCAGGATCGCGGGTGCGGTCATCCGGAGCCACCGCACCTTGGACTGGGACGGGAAGAGCTTAGGGGGCGGCCACGACGCACGCACATGCCGCAACCGGCGCGCCGCCCTTGCTGCTCCGTCATGCCGTGGTTCGAGGTGAACCTCGGCAACCACTGGTGAAGATCAGCATAGGATCTCTGCGTGTTGGGAGTGCACTTCGCGATCACGCCGGAGCAGGAGCGGTCGCTGCTCGCGGCCGCCGATGACGGCGACGGCGACGCGGTGGACGAACTCATCGAGGAGTCGTGGACCGAGGACGGCCTGAAGGTCGACACCGACAAGGCATGGGACGCCATCCACCGATGCCTGACCGACGGCACCCTCGAACCCGACGGTGGTGAGTATCCGTTGAGCCATGCGGTGCTCGGTGGGCGCCGGCTGCACGAGGAGTACGTCGTGGTCTACCTCACGGCGGACGAGGCCCGGGACGTGGCCGCCGCTCTGCAGCACGTCGACCGAGGCCAGCTGCGCCAGCGGTTCGACGCCATCGACGACCCCGACTATCGGGGTGCCCTCGACGACGCCGACTTCGACTACACCTGGGACAACTTCGTCGACGTTCGGGCGTTCTACCAGCGGGCTGCAGCCGCGGGGCGTGCCGTGGTCTTCACTGCCACCTGAACTGGGGCACTGATCTGCCGCCGAGGCGGGCGATGAGGAGACCGACCCCTTGAGGGAGTCTTCCGTAGCTGGTCGACGGCAGAGTCTCAAGGACCGGTCGTGACGATGGCGGTGAGCGCCAGCAGGACGCCGATCGTGATCTGTGCGAACAAGGCACCGAAGAAGAGCTTTGGGTGGTTGACGAACAGGCGAAGCACTCGGGATGGTCCCGGCAGTGTTCTGCCTGCTCGTAGCCGGCGCGTGGCCCACAGCCGCAGGACGACGTTTCCGAGGGCGAACGTCAGGAACAGAACCCCGAGGACCCCGAGCGGAGCCTGCGGTGATGCGCCTGCGGAGTTGCCAAGGCCAATGGGAAGCACAGACCGACGCTCGCACGGCCTTCGACTCTTGTAAAGATCATCAGCGCGTCACCATGGCTTAACGACCGAACAGCGGCATCCGTCCCGGCGATCCACGCGGACTGGCTGATTGCTGTACTGCGTTACCGCTTCTGTGCTCGGTACTTCCGGAGCAGCGCCGTGATCTTGGCGTAGTCACGGGCACCGTTCAGCTCATTGAGCAACTCGTCTGGCAGAGCTAATAATGGTCGCCCCACCACCGGCAGGCCCGGTTGTCCCAGATCCGGTAGCCGCCGTCAACGCCCCTCGCCACGTACCTTCGCCTCGCCACCAGTGGCAAGGTAGCAATGTCGTTACCCGACTGCATGCGGATTGCGGCTACCCAGCTGGGCACGCTCATCTGCAGCCGCCGATAGAGCGAACCCGCCGGTCACCTCGACCAAGCCTGGCCGGCTGCGGTCGTATCACGAGTAGATAAGTAGCCGCCGACCGTGCGCGCCGGTCTCCTACGGCTCGTCACCGTGCCTGAATGGACGGGCGAGGCGGGCAACCAGGGCCGGCCTTCGAGACGGCGCCGGACTCGCGTACATCGAACCGTGAGATGTCCTGGGTGCCGTGAGCGTAGGCGTAGTCGATGAGCGTCTGGCGGTAGGGTTCGGGCACCTTCGGCGTTAGTTCGGTGAGCGTGTTCAGGTCAGCGACCGATCCGGTCGAGCGGGCACGGTACGCGGCGGCGGCTGCCCGCATCGTGACGTCGTCCGGCTCGAGTTTCTCGCCGCGAGTGGCCAGCGCAGCGGCCTCGGCGAAGTCGCCTTTCTCGGCGGCCAGATCGGCCAGGTCGAGGTGCAGCGACCAGTTGGCCGGATCGAGCGCCAGGGCGCGCCGGAAGGCCGCGGCCGTCTCGGCACGGTTGCCGATGTGGCGCCAGGTGCCCGCGCGGACAACCTCGGTGAACGGGACGCGTCGCACGGCGTCGGCCTGGTCGCACAGGGCGAACGACGCGTCGGTGCGGCCGCACACGCGCAGCAAGATCGCCATGCGGGCCATTGCGTCAGGGTCCGCATGCCGGTCGCAGACCGCCTCGATTGCCTGGAACCACGGGGCCAGGCACTCGCGGACCGTGTCGGTGTCGAGGTCACGGTCGTAGTCGTTGATGCGCATCGTGGCCTCGGCGACGGCGGCCGGGGTCACGGCACCGAGGAATCGCTCGTCGCCGAACCACGGTGCGGACGCCCACGGTACGTCTGGCTGGTAGCCGGTGACCGCGCCGAGCGACATCGCAGCCTCGTCCATGTCGCCGTCGACGAAGGACAGGTAGGCCCGGGCCAGCATCGGTCCGATCGTGTTCGCCGCCGCGACGACGGCCGTGACCTCGGCGGGCAGCTCGCGCCGCAGGTGTTCCAGCGCCGTGTAGGGCTCAGGGTCGCGCGGATCGGCGGCGACCGCTCGCGCGATGAAGCTCGTCGCCGCGGCGGGCGAACCGCCGCAGTGGGCCATCACCTGGGCGAGAGCGAGCGCTCCTGTCGTCGACACGATCGACACTTTAGCGCCGGCCGACAGCGCCGGCGACGAGGTCCGTACACCGCCAGGCGGTGCAGGCCCAGGCCAGACGAACGCTGCACAGGGCGGCTACGGCCAGAAGCGGCACGGTCGCGACGACTACAGCCGCCGATGATCGGGGTCACTCATTTGCCGCGCCCGGTGCGCTGCGTCACGTACGGGGCGGCTGACGCCGAGGACCGCTGACCGCCAATGAGCGGTACGGTTCGGCGGTGTCTGCCACCGACAGGCAACCGTTGATCTTCATTGACATCGACGGTGTGCTCATTCCGCTGCGGGCCCGACCTATCGGTGCCGGCCGTCAGCGCAGCGGCAGCGTGGGCGACGGTCACGGCAATCCTCTGCTGGATCGCCTCGAACCCGACGACGGTCGCCGGCTACTGGCCCTGCCGGGTGAACTGGTGTGGGCGAGTACGTGGATGGTCGAGGCGAACGAGGTGGTGGCACCTCGGCTCGGCCTACCCGCTCTACCCGTGGTCGACTGGATCGACGACGAACAACCACCGTACGGCGTGCACTGGAAAACCGCCTCGTTGGCGCGGTGGGCGGCAGGGCGTCCGTTCGTCTGGCTCGACGACGAGATCACCGACGCCGACCGGCGATGGGTCGCCGCCCACCACCCACACCCGGCGCTGCTGCGCAACGTCGACCCGCACCTGGGATTGACCGGCACCGACCTGACGGCAGTGCAGCAGTGGCTCGACCACCGTGACAAGGCAGCGTGATCCGCTGCGCTGTCCATCGTGAGATCGGCTCGTCGGCTCATGCCTGCGAGCCGCCGCTGTGCAGTGTCCCGCCGAGCCGGTCCGGGCTCCGGTCCGGACGTGGCCGATGGGCGTGCGCCGTATCGTGTTGGCCATGATCGAGGCCGCTGCGCCGAGGACGCGTAATCGCAGAGGCACGATCGCCCTCGTGCTCGCGTGCGTGAGTCTGCTTCTGTCGCTGATCGCCTGCGGCGTGGTGGGGCTGTCCGTCGGCAGCAACGGCATAGACCTGCTGCCAGTGCAGTCCGGGCCGCAGGTCGCCAGCGCGGCCCAGGTGGAAGCCTTCGCTCAGGTGACCCTGCCGCCCGGCAGCGTGCTGCTGGTCGCGGTGTACCGCAACGGCCTGGAAACCCAACTCTCGGCCAAGTTCCGCATACCCCGCACCGAACTCGACGCCTTCGTCGCCACGGCGAATTTCACGACGGCTCTCACACCAGGGCTTCGGGCAGTCGACGCCACACACAACATCGGTGGCGGCAACACATGGGACCCCGAAACCGCCACGACCATCGCCGGCCTCGACGAGGAACAGCCACTCGCGGACGGCACCAGCCGAGCGCTCCTGGTCGACCTCGACGCACCCGATGCAGTCACCGTCTACCTGTACGCCAGCCGCGGCTGACCCCCTTCAGGAATACCCTTCGCCGCAAGCAGCGGACGCCGGACACCGGGTACGGTTCGGACTTCAGTGCCCACCGGAAAGTGCCTGCGTGATGTCCTGCCGTAGCTGCACCGCCTCGTCGTCGCCGTCGACCAGCAGCAACACCATGAACGGGGCAACCTGCCCTTGCGGTCGGCCGAGTGGGCTGGCCCAGTGGCGAACTGCCTGGGCGAGAACACGGAGGAGCGTGTGCCGGTCCTGGATACTGTCCGACAACAACTGGGGTGCGTTGTCGACGATCACCAGGTAGCCGTCCGCCGGCAGCCAGCGCAGATCTCGGAGGCAGTCGGACAGTGCGTTCCAGTTCCAGCCGAAGTAGCTGGGAAAGAACAACGCGTCCGAGAAGTCGTAGAAGACATGGCCGGCATCCGCCATCCTCGTGCCGTCAAGGCGGGCGACGACGAACCTGCCGGACGCTGGTAGCACCGCCGCCAACTCCACCACGGAGCCGTGTGAGCAGACCATGAGCGGATCACTCAAGCCGTGCCACGCGTCGTCCGTCATCCTGTCCACCTCGATCGACGTCCTCCCCAGCTATCGCGGCCCTATGGTGTCACCTACGTCCGGAGCTGCCGCCACGCGTGCGGTCCGGTGGAACAGTAGGGCCGGTATGCTCGGTCCTGTGATCGAGCTGGGTAGCCGAATGCGGTCCCAGCCGGCGCCTCCCCGAGTTGTCTGGGCATCGCTGGTCCGGCCTCGTGATCCCGCGGCTCGGCAATGGTTGGACCTGCTTGATGACGAGGTCGACCCACAAATCCTGGACAGCCTTGAACCGAGTCTCGTGGTCTGGTCGTCTCTTTGGCCGGACAGGCTCGACGAACGGATCCGGTTCGATATCGAGCAGGACGGATATGAAAGTCGACTGCGCTGGGCGCTGCTGACCCCGCGACCGGAGCCAACGGCCAGCAAGATCGGGCACATGCGGTTCCGGCTCAACGTCCTCATCAACGCACAGCTGCGTCGCTCGTACGGTCAATAACGAAGCGCCGTACCGGGGGCAGAGCACATCGTGGCCGGCACGGACCAGACCAATCTCCCGATGGTCGCCATGTTCGCGAGTGCTGGCTATCCGATCGTCCAGGAACGCGTCGACCTGATCTGAGTGGGAGCGGGCCAGGCCATTACTGACGGTTATCCGTGGTGGTGTGGGGCGGGCGGTGTCAGCGGCGTTCAGCAGTCGGCGGAGTTCCGGGATCGATAGTGAGATCCCAGCCGGGGAGGTCTTCGTCGTCGTTCGGTGTGAGCGTGGGCCTGTACCAGGTCGCGGCGGGCAGGCCGGCGTGTTCCCACTGGTCGAGCCAGCTCCGCAGCTCTGCCAGGGATGGGGAGCGTGGGCTGTCGACGATGATGGTGGAGTTGGTCAGGATCATGGCCGCTGAGGGCGCCGCACGGTGCGAGATCAGGTCGCGTCGTGCAGCCAGGTTCGGCAAAGCCACCAGGCGGTCATGGCACCGAAGGTGCCCGCCGGGTCGATGCCGGTGACGGCGGCGAAGCGCCGGACCCGATTGCGAACTGTGTTGGGGTGCACGAAAAGTCTCGCCCCGGCGAGGTCCACATCGCGGTCGCTCTCCAGCCAGGCGAGCACAGCGTGCGCCACCGATTCGGCAGTCGGTCCGAGTGTCGCCCACGCGGGCGCGTACCGGTCGAGCAGCACCGTTGCCAGGTCTGCCCGCTCGGTCAACGCCGCCAGCCAGGCCACATCGGCAATGTGGATCAGTCCGGTGCGGCCGGTGGACTCGGCGGCGGTCAGGGCCGCGGTGGCGAGCCGTTGCACCGGCGCGAGTTTCTCCGGTTCGGCTGGGCCGGCGAGTCCTGCCACGGCCCCGGTCGCCTTCAGGCGGGCGGACGGAGCCCGGGACAGAACTCCGACCATCAGGTCGTCCACGGTTGCGCACAGCACCGGCGGGTGCTCGCGCACGGCTCGTTCGATGCCGGCGGCGGTCTCCCCGGGCCGGGCGACGAGCACCCACAGCCCGTCGGTGACCGGAAGGCCGGCCTCGGCGGCTGCCAGCGTGGCCGCCGAACCACCCTGGAGCAGCCGCCGCAGCAGTGCCGTGTCCCGGCGCCCGGGAAGCGGATCCGTGCTGGCTCCGGTAGCCCGATGCGCGCTGATCAGCCGGGCCCGGACGGCCTCGGCCCAGTCGTCGTAAAGGTCCCGGACGTCCAGCAGTTGCTCGGCGCTGACGCCTTGGTCCCGGGCGAGTTCCCGGGCCCGAGCCCAGATCGCGCGCTCGGCGAAGTGGATCGCGCCCAGCACCGATTCGATCGGCACGCCCTGCCGGGCACGGGTGACACCGAGGTCCGCGACGAACGACAGCTCAGCTTCGGTGGGGCCGCGCCGTGCGGCCAATGCGCGGGTTGCGGCCACCAGCAGAGCGCGGGTGTGCCCGGCGATGTCGGAGGTGGGCAGTGCGGAGACCTCCCGCACGGTGGTACGGACTCCGGCGACCACCGACGGCAGCAGTTCGTCATCGCCCACGACGCGTTCGATCAGGTCCACCACCGTCGTCCAGCCGTCCGGATGCGTCATCCTGTCATGCTCCCCGCCGTTGTGGTGCGCTACAACAAGAACCCGAAACTGCGTGGTCCACGCCATGTATTCGCCCCTGTACCAGGCCCTACGGTTTGGCGGAAGCTACAACCGTCGAGGAGCACCATGGCCGTTTCTTTCAGTCGGGTGGCGGTGATCGGTGCGGGAGCGGCCGGTCTCGCCACGGTGAAGGCGCTGCTCGACGCCGGTTGTGCGGTGGTGGCGTACGAGAAGGGTGACCGGCCTGGTGGCCTGTGGGTCAGGGACAACAGCAGCGGCCTGTCTGCGGCGTACGCCTCCCTGCACTTGAACACCAGCAAACGCCGCACCGAGTTCGCGGATTTTCCGATGCCGGCGGACTGGCCCGACTATCCGTCGGCCAGTCGCGTCGCCAGTTACCTGGCCGACTATGCGCAGTCGTTCGGGCTCATTCCGCACATCCGGTTCGGGAGCACGGTCACTCACGTCGAGCGTGGCCGGCTCTGGGCGGTGACGACCGAGTCCGGTGACACCGAGCGGTACGACGCCGTGGTGGTCGCGAACGGCCACAACTGGCATCCGCGCTATCCGGATCCGGCTTATCCGGGGACGTTCCACGGCACCCAGATGCACGCCCACGACTACCGCACTCCGGACGTCTTCCTAGATCGGCGGGTGCTGATCGTCGGCATGGGCAACTCGGCCATGGACATCGCGGTGGACGCCTCGCACGTCGCTCAGGGGCCGGTCCTGCTCTCCGCCCGGCGCGGCGTCCACATCGTCCCCAAGTACCTGTTCGGCCGCCCGGCCGACGCGACCGGCGGTGCCCTCGCCGCCCTGCCGTGGCGGCTGCGGCAGCGCATCGCCGAGACCCTGTTGCGGCTCGCCGTCGGGACCCCGCAGAGGTACGGCTTACCCGCCCCGGCCGGTGGCCTGTTCCAGAACCATCCGACGATCAGCGACACGATCCTGCACCGGCTCACCCACGGCGAGGTGACCCCACGTCCCGGCATCGAACGGCTGGAAGGGGAGCGGGTGATGTTCACCGACGGCAGCGCCGACCCGGTCGACGTGATCGTCTGGGCCACCGGGTACCGGGTGAGTATCCCGTTCCTGTCCCCTCGATGGCTGGGCCCCGACCCCCAGCAGCTGCCGCTGTACCAGCGGGTCTTCCATCTCGACGACCCCAGCCTGGCATTCGTCGGCCTGATGCAGTCCACCGGTGCCGCCCTGCCGGTCGTGGAGGTCCAGGCCAAACTGGTCGCCGCGTATCTCTCCGGCGGCTATGCCCTGCCCAACGCCGACGAACAGCAGCACGCCGTGCAGCGAGCCTTGCGCGCCGCCATCGAGCGGTGGGGCACGAACGCGCGGCCGCACATGCGTATCGATTTCGACCGGTACGTCGCCGACCTGCCCAGGGAGATCGCGGCTGGTCGGAATCGCCTCGCCCGGGGCGGACGCACCTTCACCGCCGAGGAGAGTGTGGTTTGAGCGCCCGAGACCCCCGCGGATTGCGTGTCCTCGTCACCGGTGCCTCCGGCACGTTCGGCCGGGCCATCTGTGCCCGGCTGGACGAACTCGGGGCCCAGGTCGTCGGGTTGGACCTGGCCCCCCGTGCCGATGACCCGGTCCGGGTCCTGGCCTGCGACATCACCGACGACGACGCGGTGCCGGCGGTGGTACGCGAAGCAATTGACCAGCTCGGTGGGCTCGACCTGCTGATCAACAACGCCGGGATCGGTGGGCCCGCCCCGGCCGAACTGGCGCCGGGCGCGGAAGTACGCCGCCAGCTCGACATCAACCTGCTGGGCACCTGGCGGGTCACCGCCGCATGTGTGGACGCGCTGGTCGCCTCCGGTGGCCGGATCGTCATGCTCAGCTCGCGGATGGCCGTCATGCAGTTGCCGCTGGCCGCTGCGTACGGTGCCTCCAAGCGCGCCCTGGTCGCGTACGCGGACGCGCTGCGTCTGGAGCTCGGCACCCATGTCGGCGTGACCTGCGTGTACCCGTCGGCGGTACGAAGCCCGATCCACGACTCGACGGCCGCGGCCGGGCTCTCGCTGGAGGGCATGAGCCAATACGAGCCGCTGGACGGGGTGGTCCGGACCGTGCTGCGCGCCGCGCTCAGTCGTCGTCCTCGCCGTGATCTACCCACCACCCGGCGGGGCGCGGTCGAGTTCTTCCTGGCCCGTCACCTGCCCGCGCTGACCGATCGGATCGTGGCGCGCATCCTCGCCGGCCGGGTCCGCTCCGGCGCGTTCCAGGGCGCCGAGCTGGCTGCGGGTGTGGTCGCACGGCACGAGGCGACCCGATGACGGCGCTGCGCGGGGCGGCGGGCGAGGTGCGGACCAGGGCAGGTGACCTGATCGCGTACGCCACCGGTTCGGTCGGGATGGGCGTCTGGGTGACCGTTCCCGGCCTGCTGTTGCTCTACTTCCTCACCAATACGCTCGGTGTCCCGCCGTTCCTGGCCGGTCTCACCCTGCTGCTGCCGAAGATCATCGACATCATCGTGCATCCGATGCTGGGCAGCCGATCCGACCGGGAAGCGCGCAGCAGCGGACACCGGCTCAGCATGCTGCGGGTCGGTCTGCTGCTTCCGGTGGCCATGGTGGCGATGTTCTCGGTGCCCGCCGGTTTCTCCGGCGCATCGGCGGCGCTCTGGGTGGGCGGCTGGTTCATCGCCGGCAACCTGCTCTTCGCGTGTTTCCAGGTGCCCTACCTGACCACCCCGTCCGATCTCCGAGTCGGGTACCACGAGCGCACCCGGGTGTTCATGTTCCGGATGCTCTTCCTCACCCTCGGGTTGCTTGGTGCCGGTGTGGCCGCACCGGCGCTCGTGGAGTCGGGACGGCGCGGCGACTACGGCTGGATGGCCCTGCTGCTCTCCGGCGTCATGGTGATCTCCGGGCTGGTCGCACTGACCGGGGTACGGCGTCTCACCGCCCACGCCGGTTTCCGGATGCCCGACCAGCAGGCGGCCCACTCGACCATCGGTGACATCGCGGTCGCCTGGCGGGACCCCGACTTCCGCGCGCTGGTGCTGTCCTACCTGTTCACCGGCACCACTACTCACCTGTTCCTCGCAGCGCTGCCGTTCTACACCAACTACGTCTTCGACAACTCTGGGCTAACCGCGGTGTTCATGGGGGCGTTCCTCGGTCCAGCGGTCATCGCCGGTCCGGTGTGGATGCAGGTGTCCCGGCGCATCGGCAAGCAGCGTGGCCTGCTGATCTGCCAGGCGGTCTTCGTGGCCGGTTCGCTGGCGCCGCTGCTCGGCTACGGCACCGGGCCGGCTGTCGCGGTGGTCGGAATCCTGGGCATCGCGTTCGCCGGGCTGCAGCTGTTCGCGTTCTCGATGGTCCCGGACGCGGTCGCGGCCGCCGAGCAGCGCGGTACCGTCCGGGCTGGCGCCTACACCGGTGTCTGGACTGCCACCGAAGCCACCGGCACCGCAATCGGCCCGTACGTGTACTCGGCCGTGCTCGCCCTGGGCGGCTTCATCGCCACCACCGAGGGGCAGACCGTGACGCAGCCGGAGTCCGCCCACACCGCCCTGTTGATCGGCTTCACCGTGGTCCCAGCGGTGCTGATGGCCGCGGCGCTGACATTCCAAGTGCGCTGGAAGCTGGATCGGACACGCCACACCGGTTGAGCGTTGCGTGCTCCGGCCGGGCACCGGTCGCCGAGCGAAAGCTCGCATGGCCAGCGTCCCGAGCATCGGGCGGGGAGCCAGCAGCCAGAATGGGGGCTGACGTTGCCGGCATTGCGCCGGTTCGGGTTCGGCGATCACGCGGTGCCACCGCTGCCAAAGCGTCCCGCACCGCCGCACCGACGGCTGGTCAATCGACGACGCGTTCGATGAGAACCCGGCGCACGCCGGCGTCGAGCAGCGCCTGGGCGCGGTGCTGGCCGTTGTTGTAGCCCTCCCGGCTCGGCCAGCTCGACCGGGCCACCTCTTGAGCGACCGCTCAAATCGGCCTATCCTCTGTTTGAGCGGTCGCTTAAAACCTGGGAGGAAGCATGACCAGTGAGCCCGAGCCGGAGCCGAGGCGCACCTGGGCCAACTGGATGCTCGCCGGCCTCATCGCGGCCTTCGGGATCGTCGTCTACGCCGTCACCGTGGCCCAGGGGCGTGCCGACAGTGCCCTGCTCTTCGTCGGACTGCCGGTGCTGCTGGCCGCCGCCCTCGCCCTGACCCCGGGCCGTACCACCCACGGCCGGGTCTTCGCCGCCACCACGATCGCGCTGCTGCTGGCCTCGGTGGCGCTGCACGAGGGCGCCATCTGCGTCATCCTGTCCGCGCCGCTGGTGTACGCCGTGGCCCACGGCACCACCGCCCTGATCAGGCTGGCCCGCCGCGACGCCACCCGGTCGTACTCGCTGGTCGCCGTGCCCCTGCTGCTCCTGTCCGGGCTCGAGGGCACCGGGCTCGCCCCTCGGATTGCCCCGGAGCAGTCGGTCGAGGTGGTCCGGGTGGTTACCCTGCCGGCCCACGCGGTCGGTGAGCGGCTGGCGACCGGTCCTCGCCCGGTGCCGGTCCGGTCGGTGCCGCTGCGCCTGCTCGGCGTACCCGTGCCGACCCGGGTCACCGGCGACGGCCTAGCCACCGGGGACCGTTGGATGTTCGCCTACCACGACGGGTCGCACGGGCCGGGCGGGCATCTGCTCACCGAGGTCACCGCCACCGCGCCGGGCCGGGTCGGTTTCCGGTTCGTCGAGGACACCGCCATCACCGGCCGGTGGGTTACCTTCCGGCACGCGGAGGTGACCTGGCAGGCGGTGGATCGGGAACGTACCGAGGTGCGCGTCCGGGTGGCGTACGAGCGCGGTCTCGATCCCTCCTGGTACTTCGGGCCGCTCCAGGGCGGCCTGCTCCACGAGGGCGTGGGGCACCTGCTCGACATGCTCGTCCTGCCGTGACCGCCGCCCGCTGGCTCGCCCTGGGGGTGCCCCTGCTGGCGGTGCTGGCCGCAGCCCGGATCGAGCGCGACCGGCGGGCACGGGCCGCCGCCCTGCTCGCCGCCGTGGCCGTCGCCCTGGGCGTCGCCGCGCTGAACGAGTCGGCCCGCCGGACGGGCTGGTACGCGTTCGCGCCGGTGCACGGGGCCTACCGGGGGATGCCGGTCGACCTGTGGCTGGGTTGGGCGGCGCTCTGGGGTGCGCTGCCGGTGCTGCTGCGCCGGTTCCTGCCCCTGCCCGTCGCGCTGGGCCTGCTGCTCTGGCTCGACGTGGTGGCGATGCCGGCGCTGCACCCGCTCGTCCTGCTCGGGCCGCACTGGCTGGTGGGCGAGGTGGTGGGGCTACTCGCCGTGGCCCTCCCCGCGCAGCTGCTCGGCCGGTGGAGCGCCGACGGCCGGCACCTGCGGGCCCGGGTGCTGCTCCAGGTCGTCGTCTTCGCCACGCTGCTGCTGTGGCTCGTGCCCGGTGTCGCCTTCGAGCTGGGTGGCGGTTCGTGGGCCCCGCTCACCGGGCTGTCCCGGGCCGCCCTTCTGGTCCTGGCCCAGGTCGCGCTGCTGGTGGCCACCCCGGCGCTCATCGCGGTACGCGAGTTCGCCGCGCGAGGCGGCGGCACCCCGTACCCGTGGGATCCGCCGGCCCGGCTCGTCAGCACCGGGCCCTACGCGTACCTGGCGAACCCGATGCAGGTCGGTGCGGCTGCCCTGCTCCTGCTGACCGCGGCGGTCACCCGCAGCATGGCGCTGCTGGCCGCGACCGCCCTCGCCGTGGCCTTCAGTGCGGCCGTGGCCCGGCCGCACGAGGAGCACGACCTGGCTCGCCGGCACGGGGACGCCTGGCGGGACTGGCGACGGGCGGTACGCGACTGGTGTCCGCGCTGGCGACCGTACATCGCGGGCGCGCCCGCGGTGTTGCGGCTCGACGCCGGGTGCGGGCCGTGCGTGGCGGTCTGGCGGTTCCTGGCGCGGCGGGACCCGGTGAACCTGGCGATCGCGCCGGCCGAGGCCGGGCAGCTGCGGGCCGGGTACACGGGCGGCGACGGCCACTCGGAACGGGGGGTGGCCGCCGTCGCCCGTGCTCTCGAACACCTCAACCTCGGCTGGGCCGGGGTGGGCTGGGCCCTGCGGCTGCCCGGCATGACCTGGCTGGCGCAACTGGTGACGGATGCGATGATCGCACCGCCGCACCCGGCGGGAGGAGAGCGATGTTCGACACCAAGCGACGCCTGCTCGACGGCACCCTCGCCGCGATCCGCCAGCATGGCATCGCCGGCGTCTCGGCCCGCACCATCGCCGCCGCCGCCGGAGTGAACCAGGCGCTGGTCTTCTACCACTTCGGAACGCTCGACGAGCTGCTGGCAGCGGCGTGCCGGACCGGCACGGCCGAGCGGGTCGCCCACTGGTCGGCCCGGCTGCGCCAGGTCGGGTCGCTGCGCGAACTGCTCGACGTGGGGCGCACCCTGCACGAGGAGGAACGCGAGCTGGGCAACGTGTCCGTGCTGGCCCAGATGCTCGCCGGCGCACAGGCTGACGAGCGCCTCGCCGCCCCCACCGCCGAGTCCCTGCAGCTGTGGGTGGACGAGATCGAGCTGGTACTACGCCGGCTGCTGGCGGGTTCACCGTTCGCCGAGGTCGCCGACGTGCCCGGGCTCGCCCGCGCGGTGTCGGCCGCCTTCATCGGCCTGGAGCTGTACGACGGCGTCGACCGGCCCTCAGCCGAGCGCGCCATCGAGGCGCTGGACCAACTCGCCGTGCTCATCGAGATCGTCGACGACCTCGGCCCGATCGCCCGGCGCGCCATCAACAACAAGATCAGCAAAGCGACCCGACGCTAGACCACAATGCCGGCCGAGCGGTCGGGAGCGCCTGGCGGCGGCTCTTGACGCAGCGGTAGAGCTGTCTGGCGAGGACTTGATTGAGGATCCCCCCGAACTTCGATGGCTCGACCACCGGGTCGTCTGGTCCTCGCGGCCAGTGCTTCGGGTCCCTTCGTGGGATGAGGTTTTCGGCGGGGCAGCAGCGATCACCAGGCGCAGGGTGTGTAGTCCTTGAGGAAGCAGCCGTACAGGTCTTCGCCCTGTTCGCCGCGGACGATCGGGTCGTAGACCCGGGCCGCGCCGTCGATCAGGTCCAGCGGGGCGTGGAAGCCGGCGTCGGCCAGCCGCATCTTCGTCGGGTGAGGCCGCTCGTCGGTGATCCAACCGGTGTCGACGCTGGTCATGAGGATGCCGTCGGACAGCATCTCCTGGGCGCTGGTGCGGGTCAGCATGTTCAGCGCGGCCTTGGCCATGTTGGTGTGCGGGTGTCCCGGTCCCTTGTAGCCGCGGGCGAACTGGCCCTCCATCGCCGACACGTTCACCACGTACTTGCGGCGGGCGGTCGCTGCGGCCATCGCCGGTCGCAGTCGGCTGATCAGCACGAACGGCGCGGTCACGTTGCACAGTTGCACTTCGAGCAGCTCGACCGGGTTCACCTCGTGCACCCGCTGCACCCAACTGTTGACCGGGTCGAGGTCCGGGACCAGGCCGCCGGCGTCGATGGCGCTGGCTGACGCGATCCGTTCCGGTGAGGCGGAGCCGCTGGTCAGCGCCAGTGCGGTGAGCGCGTGCGGGGTGATGGTGGGCGAGTTCAGTGGGGCTGTCAGGCTGCCCGCCGGGTCGGCCCGGTCGGTCGGTTTGCCGAATGTGATCATCTCCGGCAGTGGGCCGTCCGGCAGGGCCGCCGCCTCCGCGGCGACGAGTTGCGCGTACGCGGCAGCCGTGCGGCGGACGGTCTGCGCCGCGTTGTTGATCAGGATGTCCAGTGGTCCCTGGCCGCTGACCGAGTCGGCGAGGGCGATCACCTGGGCGGGATCGCGCAGGTCGATCCCGACGATCCGCAGGCGGTGGAGCCACTGCCCGCTGTCGGGCATCGCGGCGAATCGGCGGACCGCGTCGTGGGGAAACCGGGTGGTCACCGTGGTGTGCGCGCCGTCGCGCAGCAGCCGCAGCGCGATGTACATGCCGATCTTCGCCCGGCCGCCGGTGAGCAGCGCGCGTCGGCCGGTCAGGTCGGTGCGGGCGTCGCGGCGCTCCCGGTTCAGCGCGGCGCAGGGCGGGCAGAGCTGATGGTAGAAGGCGTCCACATCGCGGTAGCGCTGCTTGCAGATGTAGCAGCCGCGCGGTTTGTGCAGGACGCCGGCCGTGGCACCTACGGTGGGGGAGGTGAGCGGGTTGCCCTGGGTCTCGTCGTCGATGCGGCCCGGGGCGCCGGTGGCGGTGGCCGCCGTCACCGCGCGGTCGGCCGCCGCGATGGCATCCCGCCGTTCCTCACGTCGCCGCTGCTTGATCGTTTTGTAGAGCTTCGCGGTGGCCCGCTGCACCCGCACCACGTCGGGGTGATCGGGAGGCAGGTCCTCCAACGCCTCGAAGACGCTGAGACAGGTCTCCAGCCGGGCCGGGTCAATGCGGTATTGACCGTTTTCCCCAATTTTGTCCGTCGTCATGCTGTCGCTGTCTCGTCCCGTTCCCTGTGCCGGAACCTGCCCGGCCCACCCCAAGTCCGACCCGGAACTGTACGCACCACGCGGCCTCCGACGCATCCCGCGCCTGTTGACGGGCCAGCAAGTCCCATACCGGAGCCGATCAACGGGCCGACCAGCTGTGTCGACCTGCGCCCTTCCCCGGACGGAGGGAGATCGCCAGCTGGCCCTTGGTCCGGGCGCCAGCCCATGCGGTAGTCCCATCCCGGCTGCGGTGCGCGGGTCGGTGAGGCGCCCTGTTCTTCCACCTGGAGCGCACCGACAACCTCGACCCCACGGCCCTCGCGATCAAGCGGGATGGACTCCGTTGGGACGGCTCGATCGTGAGCTGAGGGCTTTGTCGCCATGGTGCAGGCCGAGGCCACCCGGCGATGTCTCGGCACCGCGCCAACCGACGTGATTGCCACGTGCGACCTGGCGGCAACGCGCACGAGCGCTCGGCCAGCCTCTACTGCGCGTTCGTCACCCCCGCGGCCGCCCTCACCTGCCACGAACGCTACCTCGAACTCACCACCTGAGACACGCTCCTATGCCGAGTCGCGTAGCACCAACTTCGTGGGCAGGATGACGGACGAGGGTTCGTGTCCCGCGATGAGTTCGACGAGCATGCGGGTCATCTCCTTGCCCAGGGCTTGGACCGACTGGTGGACGGTGGTCAACGGCGGATCGGTTCGTTCGGCTGTGCCGAGGTCATCGAAGCCCACCACTGCCACGTCGGCTGGCACGGAGCGGCCGGCGTCGATGAGGACGCGTAGGGCGCCCGCCGCCGTGTCGTCGCTGGCGGCGAAGATGGCGTCCAGGTCGGGGTGGCTGTCCAGCAGTGTTTTCATCGCTGCGGCACCACCGGTCTCGGTGAAGTCGCCTTCCGCCGTCGCGTACGGGGTCAGCCCTGCCATGATCATCGCCTCTCGGTAGCCGCGGTGGCGAGCACGGCCGACGTCGGTGGACAGGGGGCCGGTGATGCTGACGATCCGGGTTCGGCCGAGGCCGATGAGGTATTCGGTGGCAAGTCGCGCACCGCCGAGGTTGTCGGAGTCGACGTAGAACTGTGGCTCGAAAGTCAATGGCCGCCCGCCGTACACCGCCGGCAGGCCGGCCCGACGTACAATGTGCGTCAGCGGGTCGTCGCCGTGCAGGGCCATCAGCATGATGCCGTCGACGCCGCGCGTGTGCAGCAGGTTGGTCAGCCGGGACCGGCCCCGGCCGGAGCTGGCCAGGCACAGCAGCAGGTGAAGATCGGTCTCCTCGAGCGCTGCGGACACGCCGACGATGACCTGGGCAAAGAACGGGTCAGCGAACAGCTCGGGATCGTCATGGGAGACCGCGAGCGCGACGATCCCCGTCTGTTGGGTGGCCAACGCACGGGCGGTGCGGTTGGGGAGATAGCCCATCTCCTTGATGGCGCGCTCCACGGCATCGCGCGTGGCGCGGCTGACATGCGGTGCCTTGTTGATCACACGGGACGCGGCGGAACGTGACACGCCGGCGCGTTCGGCCACCTCGTCGAGGGTCGGTTGCCGCCGGGGCCGCCGCGCTGCCATCGCGATGCCGAGTCCTTCCCTGTCCGACGTCGGGCAGCCGCTACCGCCGGCCGGTGCCGTTACCGCCGACCGATCGTATCGGTCGGCATCGACGGCGTCGAGGTGGTCCATTGTCCTCGTCGGGCTGGAAGCGGTCCCAGAAATCTCTGAACCTGATCTTGTGATGGGGGTGGTCTCTCTTGACATCTACTTGAAACTTACCGACCATCGGACGGCAATGCATGGATGAACATCGCTGGAAGCGCTTCCAGTTTCACCCAGAGGAGAGCTGTCCATGAAACGCTTTACCCGCCCCTGGGGACTTGCCGCCGCTCTGGCGTTGGCGGTTCCCGCGATCCTGCTCGGGGCACCAGCTGCGCACGCGGATCCGATCAGCCAGACCAGCGGCTTCTACGTCGACCCGAACTCGAGCCCCGCGAGGTGGGCGGCCGCGAACCCGGGCGACGGACGCGCCGCCGCCATCCGCACCGAGATCGCGCAGAAGCCGATGGCCAGATGGTTCGGCAACTGGAGCGGCGACATCGGGAGCGCGGTCAGGGGCTATGGGGGAGCCGCAGACGCTGTAGACAAGCTTCCGCTGCTGGTGGCCTACAACCTTCCCGGCCGGGACGCGTGCGGCGGCCACTCCGGTGGCGGCGCCGGCAGCGTCGCCGCGTACGACTCATGGATCGCCTCCTTCGCCTCCGCCATCGGCAGCCGTCCTGCCGTAGTGGTCCTCGAACCGGACTCCCTGGGCGACTTCAACTGCATGAGCCAGGCGCAGATCAATGACCGAGTGGGCATGCTCTCCCGCGCCATCGGCCAATTCCGGTCCAAGGCGCCCAACACCTGGGCCTACATCGACGCCGGCAATCCCCGCTGGGTCGACGCCCAGACGATGGCGCAGCGGCTCGACATGGCCGGCGTGCGCAACGCACGCGGCTTCGCACTGAACGTCTCGAACTACTTCACCACCGGCGAGAACACCAACTACGGCAATCAGGTCGCTTCCGCGCTATGGAGATTCGGATACAGCAAGCCGTACGTGATCGACACCAGTCGCAACGGCAACGGCTCCAACGGTCAATGGTGCAACCCTGGCGGGCGCCGGATCGGCACACCCAGCCGGATGGGCGGCGGCGGGGAAATGCTGTTGTGGCTCAAGACGCCGGGGGAGTCCGACGGCAACTGCGGAGTCGGCGGCGGATCCAGCGCCGGGCAGTTCCTGCCCGAGGTGGCCTACAAGATGATCTACGGTTACTAGCGCAGCGCACGGAGAGCTTGACGTCGCACGCGGCCGATGCTCTCCGTGCCCTGCCACACCAACGGCGCCTCTCCGTGTCCAGGCATTGGGCCCAGAGAGGCGCCGAGCACGCCCACCTGTGGCGTGGGGACTGGATGACTGCTACCACCCGTTCGCGCGGGGAATGGCGCAACGGCCCCGGAACGCGGAAGTGGTGATCGCCGCCTCGGAGATCCGCCGACTGCGACGACTACACCTCCGAGGCCGCGCGGTGCGATCCATCAAGCTGGTTGGTACCTACGGTCGCCTCCCGTCGGTACGTCTCCGGCAGCTGCGGCCCACTCCGGGGGACCCGTCGGTGCGACATTGGCCGGGAAGTCGTCGACCCGACCGGGTCAGGCGCTCTGCCGCAGGTAGGTACGTACGCCGAGCAGCACCGACAGCACGCTGATCGACAGCGCGACCAGGACTGTCGACAGTACGGTTACGCTGAACACCTCACCCTGGAACGCGCTGCGCATGCCGTCCACGATGTACCGGAACGGGGTGAGCCGGGAGACCAGGTCCAGCCAGCGGGGAGCGAAGGACATCGGTAGCAGCACCCCGGACAGCAGCAGCAGCGGCATCAGGCCGGTGTTGAGAGTGGGGCCCAACGTGTCCTCGCTCTTGACGGTCAGCGCGAGAGCGCAGGACAGACAGGCCAGGCCGAGCGAGAGGAGCGTGACCACACCGAGCGCCACCAGCACGCCCGGCACCGACGCGCGCAGACCCAGCGGCAACGCCACCACGACCAGCAGCACCGCCTGCACCACCAGCAGCGCGACGTCACGCAGCACCCGGCCGAGCAGCAGCGCGACCCGGCTCACCGGAGTGACCCGCAGCCGCTCGATCACCCCTCCGCGCCATTCGGCGATCACTCCGAACCCGACGAAGGCGGAGCCGAAGAGGCAGAGTTGCACGAGCACCCCCGGCACGTACGTCTGCCAGGCGCGCTCCGGCGCGACGCCGGTGATCGACAGGGTGCTCGTCATCAGCGGGCCGTAGAGCACCAGGAAGGCCACCGGCTGGGAGAGCCCGATGACGATCCACAGCGGGTTGCGCAGGGAGATGCGTAGGTGGCGCTGGAACACCAGCAGGATGTCAACGAGCAGGGACATGGTCCGCCCCCTCGGTGGTCGGGATGGGAAACTGTTGGTCTTGCGGGTCGTCGCGCAGTGCGCGGCCGGTGAGGCTGAGGAAGACGTCGTCCAGGCTGGCCCGCGCCAGTTGCAGGGCACGGACGCCGATGCCCGCGCCGGACAGGGCGGTGATCACGTCGGTGATCCCCTGTTCGGCGTCGGCCAGGGTGACCTGGATACCGCCCGTGCTCGTCACCGCGGCCTGCCGGACGCCCGGCAGTCCGGCCAGCAGCCGTTGGCCAGCTGCCGGATCGCCGACCACCTCCACGGTCAGCACGTCTGCGGCCAGCTGGCGCTTGAGGTTCGCGGGGGTGTCTTCGGCGACGATCCGCCCGTGGTCGATCACGAAGATCCGGTCGCAGAGCGCGTCGGCCTCGTCGAGGTAGTGGGTGGTCAGGAAGACGGTGGTGCCGTGGTCCTCGCGGAGCCGGCGGGTGTGCTCCCACAGGTTGTTGCGGCTGTGCGGGTCCAGGCCGGCGGTGGGTTCGTCGAGGAAGACGATCTGCGGATCGTGGACCAGGCCGAGCGCGATGTCCAGGCGGCGGCGCTGGCCGCCGGAGAGCGAGCCGACCGGCCGCTTACCCAGCCCACCGAGGTCCAACTGTTCGAGTAGTTCGGCCACCCGGCGCCGGGCGGGTGCGACCGGGATCCGGTAGAGGCGCGCCTGCAGGAACAGTTCCTCGTCCACCAGGGCGTTGGGGTCGGTACCGCCGTACTGGGCGACGTACCCGATTCGGCGGCGTACCTCGCGGGGAGCCGTGGCGAGGTCCGCGCCGGCGATCCGGGCCGTGCCACTGGTCGGGCGGAGCAGCGTGGTCAGCATCCGCAGGGTCGTGGTCTTGCCGGCGCCGTTGGGTCCGAGGAAGCCGACGATCTCGCCGGCCTCGACCCGCAGGTTGACGCCTCGGACCGCCGCGACGCTTTGCCGGCCGGACCGGAACGTGCGGGTCAACTCGTTGGCTTCGATGATGCTCATGTGCCTGCCTCACTTCCCGCGTCCGTAGCCCGGCCGTCGCCCTCGGCCAGCACCGCCAGCTCCCGCCACGCCTGCGGATCAGTCGGATCGGCGGGTGCGTCCCGGTGCAGGACGTATCGGTGTGGGGTGATCGCCGTGGGTGAGTCGACGAGCCGTCGCAGGCAGGCCAGGTGTGCCCGCGCGGGGTCGGTGATCTCGGCTCCGGCGGCCAGGTGGGCGACGATTGTCGCCCCCTCGGGTCCTTCGTCGGTCACGAAGGCTCGGGCCGGCCCGGGCAGGGCTGCTCGCAGTACCCGGTTGACCTCGCTGAGCTGGATCCAGCTGTGGTCGACGAAGTGCCAGTCGCCGTCGCGGGGGATCGGGTCGATGCCGGCGAGGGCGCCGAGGTCGTCCAGGGCGACGTTGCCGGTGGCCGCCACGGCGAGCACCCGTTCGGTGCCGAGCAGCAGCGCCTCCATCTCCGCGTCGGGAAGGTACCGGTTGTCGCCGGTGATCAGTTCCAGGATCAGCGCCTGCTCGGTCCGGACCAGGTGGAACAGCAGCAGGTTGGTGAAGCCGGTCGGCGTCCACCAGTCGATGAACGTCTCCGTGGTGGCTACCGTCGGCAGGTCCGGCGGGGCGTTGCCGGAGATGTTGTTGAAGACGCCGTCACGGACCATCGGCATGCCGCGCTCGTGCGCGATGCGGTCGTGCGCGCGTTGCAGCGCCTCGGCGTCGAAGACACTGTTCCGGTTCGCCCGCAGCAACGCGGTCCCGGCGTGCCGCACCAGCGCGTCGTAGTCGGGCTGGTCGACGTCGAGGCTGATCAGGCCGTCCTGGGAGACGGTGCCGACATAGTCGCGCAGCGGTACGCCGAGCCGGTTGGCGGCGGGGGAGTAGAGCGCCACGTGCCGCTGGCCGGTGCGGAGGGCGAGCACGGCGGCGAGCGCGGCGAGCACCGCCATGGCCCGGCTCGCGCCGGTGCGGGCGGTGATCCGGTCCAGCGCGGCGGCTACCCGTGACGAGTGCAGGTCCGCGCTGCGCGGCGTGGGCGTCGTCGACGGCTCGACACCTGTGGTCGGTCGGGGAAGTACGCAGCGGGGACGCCGCCGCAGGATTCCGGACCAGTACCGCAGCGCCGCGTCCGCCTGCCGCAGGCCCTTCGGTGAACGTTCCCGATCGGCCCGGTCCAGCGGCTGGTGCGGTGGTGCGTCCCCGTCGGTCACGGTCCCGGTGAGCAGCCCGGTGAAGCGTTCGGCCAGCACTGTCATGCTCACGTAGTCGGCGGCCATGTGTGAGTAGACCGCGACCACCGCGTGCACGAGGTCGCCCTCGGCCGCCACGGCGAGGCGCAGTGGCAGGTCTTTGGCGAGGTCGAATGGGTGCGCACGCAGCTGGGCGATCAGCTCCCGGGACAGCGTCGTGCCGTCCGGCTGGGCCGGTCGTTGGTGTATCTTGATCGGCAGGTAGACGGTACGCGCCACGCGCTGCACCGGGCCGTCCGGCCCGTCGTGGTAGGTGGTGCGCAGCGACTCGTACCGGCGGACCAGCGCGCTCAGGGCGGCGCAGGCGCGCTCGAGTGTGGTCCCCGCCGGCACCTTGAAGATCCACTGCACCAGGCCGAGGAAGTGGTCGTCGGTGAGCGCGGAGATCCATTGCAGCGCGTTCGCCTGACCTAGGGTCAGTGGGCCCTGCGCCTCGCGGTCGCCGTCGACACGCAGGCGGATGGTACGGACGGTCTCGCTCGGGGCGGTCATCGGTGGTCCTCCGTGGATGCGCGGCCGTCACCGCGGGCCAGCACTGGCCGGGAACGCCAGGCCGTCAGGTCGGTGAGGTCGGTCGGAGCCGAGTCGTGCAGGACGTAGTGGTGCGGGGCGGCCACGGCGTACCGGCCACCGAGGTGGGCCATGCACGCGGTGTGCGCCTGGCGCGGGGTCCGGACGCCGTCGGTGGCGAGCAGGTGCGCGGTCAGCCGGTGCCCGTCACCTTCCGGTTCGGCCGTCGCGTACGCCGGGGTGCCGAGTGCCTCGCGTAGCAGGGTCTGAACCTCACTGAGCTGCACCCAGCTGACCCCCACCCGCACCCAGTCGCTGTCGCGGGGCACCGTGGTCAGTCCGCTGAGGTCAGGTACGTCCGCCAGGCGCAGCGGCCCGGCACCGGCGGCGACGAGGACGCCTTCCATCCCCCGCAGCAGGCCGGCGATCTCGGGCTGGGGCACGTGTCGGGTGTCTCCGGTACTCAGGCCGACCACCAGAGCCGGCTGGGCGGCGATCAGTTGGAGCACCAGGCGGTTGGGAAAGGGTGGCGCCGGCATCCAGGTGAGAGTGCTGTGCTCGGCGGCCTCCGCCGTTGGCGACCAGCGCAGATCGGGGGGATCCAACGGGGGCAACTGGACATTTGTCGTCTCGTCGGTGCCCGAGGGCAGGTGGGCGCTGATGTTGTTGAAGACGCAGTCGCGGCTGAAGTCCATGCCCTGCTCGTCGTTGATCTGGACGGCATGGGTGACCAGTTCGGTCACGTCGAAGATGCTGCTGCGGTTGGCTCGCAGCATGGCCGCGCTGGTCCGCCGGACCAGGTCATCGAAGGTCGGTCCGGTCACGTCGACCACCACGAGGCCGTCCTGGGCCAGTGTGCCGACGTAGTCGCGCAGCCGGGAGGTGAACCGGTTGCTCGACAGTGAGGCGAACACGCAGCGGGACTGGCCGACTCGCACCGACACCACAGCGGAGAACGCGGCCAGCACGGCGGCCGCCGGACTGGCCTGCGTCCGGGCGGCGATCCGGTCGAGGGCGACGGTGGCGGACGAGGAGCGCAGGGCGGCGCTGGCCGGGCCGTCGCCGTCGCCGACCGGCGGCAACGCCATCAGGCACTGGGGTATCTGGCGCAGGTGTCGGGTCCAGTACCGCAGGGCCGTTGCGGTTCGCCGCCGCCCGCGCGGTGCGGCCTCCTCCGCCGCCTGGTCGAGCGGCTGGTGCCGAGCGGCTCCGACGGACCGGTTGCCGGCGGCGCCGATCAGCTCGGCGAACTCCCGACCAAGAATGGCCATACTTCCATAATCGACCGCCATGTGTGAATAGACGGTAACCGCTGCCAGTGCTCTATCCTCTACCAGCGCGATCGCCAGGCGTACCGGTAATTCATTGACCAAGTCGAACGGTTTCTGGCGGAGCTGGTCGATCATCCGCTGGGATGTCAGTTCCGTGTCGGCGGATGCGTCCACCTGGTGAATTTCGGCCGCGAGGACCCCGCTACGCAGGACCCGTTGACGCATCTCCCCGTCGTGCTCGTGAAAGGTGGTACGCAGCGACTCGTGCCGGGCGAGCAGGATGGCGAAGGCCTCCACGACGTCCGCGACGGGGGTGTCGGCCGGCAGCGGCAGCTTCCACTGCAGAGTGGCCATCGGATTGGACACGTCTGTTCGCATCCACTGCCAGGTGTTGGTCTGGCCGCAGGTGAGAGGTCCTTCGCCGGCCCGGAGACCCTCGAATGCGATCTTTATCCGGTCGGCCAGCGTGGGACTGGACATCGGGTCTCCCGTTCGTCGGCGATCGGCGTGACTGTCGCCCACCCTCGCCCGCGCGGCTCCGTCGTAGGTAGTCGGGAAAACCCCATTGTTCGCCGGGCGTGGGGCGCGAACGCGGTCCGTACGTCCCGTTCGGTACGAATTGCCAGGGGTTTGGCGATGAACGGTCGGCAAAGCGACTGAATTGTCTGCTCTGGATTACAATCGGCAACGTCTCTTTTATCCGGTCTTCTCGGGGTCCTCGGGATACTGGGGATTCCCCCATTGCTCGCCCGGTTACCGGCTCCTAACGTAGTGGCGTCTGACGATCAATAAATGACCGGAGGATTGCCCCATGACCACGCTGGCACCGACCCGGTCCGATGTCGTGCTGCGCCGGATGGAGGCGTACGCACCGGAGCGCTCGGTCACCGTGGAGGAGATTGCGGCGGGGCTGGGCCTGAACCGCTACCAGACCCGGCTGTTCCGCCGCATCCGCGGGCTGGACCGGTTGCGCATCGACCCCGACCTCGGGCTCTTCGACCTGGTCTGCCCACCGGCCCAGGCCCTGCTCTCGACCGTCGAGGAGCGCGACCGCATCCGTTACCTGATCTTCGCGCACACCGCGCAGGACCTCACCCCGACCACCCTGGTCGCGGCCGACACGCTGCGTGAGCGCCTCGGCCTCACCGACGCCGAGGCGTTCGCGGTGACGCAACACGCCTGCGCCAGCGGCCTGCTCGCTGTCGAGATCGCCGGCGAGCTGTTGCGCGCCGACGGGGATCCCTCCGCCCTCGCGCTGGTGCTCACCGGCGAACAACCGTTCACCAGGGCGATCCAGGTGCTCTGGAACACCTCGATCATCGGCGAGGCGTCCTCCGCCTGCCTGATCGGACTCGGCGGTGCGGGCACCCGGGTGCTGTCGTACGCCTCCCGCACCGTGGGCGAGTTCTTCGACGGGTACCAACTCGCCGGGGAGGCACTGCACCGCTTCGGCAGCACGTACCACACCCACCTGGCCGAGGTGATCCGGGAGGCGCTGGACGACGCCGCGCTGGACCTGGACGACATCACCATGGTCATCCCGCACAACGTCAACATCTCCTCCTGGATCACCATCTGCGCCACCCTGGGGCTGGACCGGGACCGAGTCTTCCTGGACAACGTCGGCGAGTACTCGCACTGCTCCTGCGCCGACCCCTTCCTCAACCTCGCGACGCTCGCCGGCCGTGGCGCGCTGGTCGCGGGAGGCCGCTACCTGGTCACCGCCGTCGGCCTGGGCGCCACCTATTCCGCCATGGTCGTCGAGTGCTGAGGGAGCCGAACATGTCCACTGGATACCTACGCAAGCTGAAGCGCGCCCTGACGGGTTCGGCCGATACGCCGCTGGTGCTGCTGTGCAACTTCGAGGCCGAGGCCCGATGGGCCCGCAACCACGTGGGACTGCCCGTACCGTCGGGTGCCACCAGCCCGGTGGTGGCCGCGATGGAGGAGCTGGGCGTGCTGCTCGCCGGCGCGGGCGACGCGATTCTGCTCAGCCGTCCACCCGACCCGGACTACCGGGACTACCTGACGCGGCAGGGCCTGGCGTTGCCCACCATGCTGGTACCCGAGAACTGCCGGCCCGAGCGCTCCACCACCGCGAACGCGCTGGACTCGCCGTTCCTGCTCGATCGGCTGCGCCAACTCGGTGCGGCCGGTGCCCACCTCCTGCCGATGGGCACCACCGCCGACGAGGAGGAGTTGGCCCGGCGTGGCGGCCTCACCCTGGCCACCCCGGCCGCCGCGGTGGTCGAGCGGGTCAACAGCAAGATCTACGGTCGGCGGCTGGCCGAGGCGGCCGGCCTGCGACCGGTACCCGGCGTCTGCTGCGAGACCCGGCAGGAACTGGCCGAGGTGCTGACCCGCCACCGGCTCCGGCTGGAGTCGGGCGAACCACTCGTCGTCAAGGACGCCTACGGCGTCTCCGGCAAGGGACTGCTGGTGCTGGAGAACCCCGGGCGGGCGGCGCAGTTGCTGCGCATGGTGGACCGTCGGGCCGCGCGCACCGGCGACGACCGGATACACGTGGTGGTCGAGGAATGGCTGCCCAAGCGGTGCGACCTCAACTACCAGATCACCATCGCGCGGGACGGGCGGGCCGAACTCGACTTCGTCAAGCAGGCGCTGACCGCGCAGGGTGTGCACCAGGGCCATCTCATGCCGGCTGAGCTGAGCGACGGGCAGTACCGGCAGATCGAGTACGCCGCCGGTGCGGTCGCGGACCGACTGTACGCCGACGGCTACCACGGCGTGGTGGGTGTCGACGCCATCGTCGGCGCCGACGAGACGGTCTACCCGGTGCTGGAGATCAATGCCCGGCTGAACATGTCGACGTACCAGGGCGGGGTCACCGAGCTGTGCCAGCCGCCCGGAACCGTCGCGCTGGCCCGGCACTACCCCCTGCGGCTCGACGCGTCCCTGGAGTTCGACGCCGTACGTCGGGCACTGGCCACGGTGGCCACCGCGCGGGACACGGAGCGGGTGCTGGTCACCTGCTTCGCCACCGTCGCCGCCAACGCGCTGCTGCCCGTCGGTGCCGGTGGCCCGCCGGAGCCGTTCGACGGCCGGCTGTACGCCCTGCTGGTCGCCGCTGACCGGGACCGGCTCGATGACCTTGACCGCGCGGTCCAGGCCGCCGTCACCACCTTGTCCGTTGCGGAGGAGAGCCATGCCTGAAGCGGCCGTCGAAGGCCACACCGTCCAGGGCCTGCCCGTCGCCGAACTGGCCGAGCGGTACGGCACGCCGTTGTACCTCTACGACGGTGGGGTCATCCGCGAGACGTACCGACAGCTGCGGGAGCTGCTCGACCCGTCGGTCGAGATCTACTACTCGCTGAAGGCCAACCCCAACATCAGCATTTGCGCGTTGCTGCACTCCCTGGGCGCCGGCGCCGAGGTGTCGTCCCTGGCCGAACTGGTGACCGCCCGCCGGGCCGGCGTGCCGGGGCGGGACATCATCTTCCTCGGCCCCGGCAAGTCGGCGGCGGAGTTGGCCGCCTGTATCGAGCAGCGCATCGGCGCGATCGTGTGCGAGTCGCTCGAGGAGGTCAGCACCGTCGACGCGATGGCGGCGGCGCTGCCCGACGTCCCCGGCGAGCCGGTGCGGGTCATGTTGCGGGTCAACCCGTCGTTCGCCACCAAGGGCTCCCGGCTGGCCATGGGCGGCAAGCCCCGGCAGTTCGGCATCGACCAGGAACGTGTCGCGGAGGCCGGCTCGGCCCTGCGCGCGCTGCGCCACGTACGGGTGATCGGTCTGCACGCCTACATGGGTACCCGCATCCTCGACGGCGCTGACATCGCGCACAACACCCACAGCGTGCTCACCGCGGCGGCGGAGCTTTCCACCGCGCTGGACCTGCCGCTGGACGTCGTCGACGTCGGTGGCGGTTTCGGCGTCCCCTACTTCGACAACGAGTCCCCCCTCGACATCGAGGCGGTGGCCGAGGGGGTCAACCGCGCCGTGGCGCGATTCCGCGACGAACACCCCGACACCCGGGTCATCACCGAACTGGGCCGCTATCTGGTCGGCTGGGCGGGGACCTACGTGGTCCGGGCACGCTACGTCAAGGCGTCGCGCGGCGAGTGGTTCGTCGTCGCCGACGGCGGCACCAACCACCACATGGCGGCCGTCGGCATCGGCAGCTTCGTCAAGCGGAACTTCCCCATCCGGTCGCTGAGCCGTCCCGCCGACCCGCCGGCGCGCGACTACACCGTCACCGGTCCGCTCTGCACTCCCAACGACGTCATCGGCAAGAGGGTGCCGCTGCCCGAGGTCCGCCCGGGCGACCTGATCGGTGTCGAGCGCTCCGGCGCCTACGGACCGAGCGCGTCTCCGGTGCTCTTTCTCAGCCACGGTCACCCGTCGGAGGTGCTCGTCCTCGACGGCGTGGCGCACCTGGTCCGCCGCGCGGACACCGTCGAGGACCTGCTCCGGCCGCAGCACCTCGTCGTGCCGGCCGCGAGCGTGTCGCCGCCGGGCCCACCGTCAGCCGATGCCCCACCGCGGCCGTCGTCCGCACCGGTGCCCGCCGGACGGGCAGCGACCTGAGCCCGTCCCACCGCCGTCGGGGTGACCGCCGCCGACCCCAGCAGTCCCGCGTCACCCGGTCCGCGGACCGGGTATCCCGAGAGGAAGAAACATGGAACGCCACGAGATCGTCGAGAACATCCGGGCCGCGCTGACCGAGGTGCTGATGCGCGACTTCGGTCCGCTCGCCGAGGGAACCCGGCTCTTCGAGGACATGCACCTGGACTCCACCGCCATTCTCGAACTGCTCATGGCGCTGGAGGACAACATCGGCATCGAGGTGGATCCCGAGAACCTGGACATGGACGACTTCCGCACGGTGGGCACCCTGACGGACTTCCTGGAGCGGGCGCGGAAGGTGCGTTCCTGACCGCCGCGCCCACCGCCCCATCACCGAGGACGTGGTCATGTCCCTGACCCTGCGCGGCGCGGCGGCGCTCGTACGCCCCGACGGCCTCCCCTACGAACCCGACGAGGCTCTGCTGGCCTACCACCGGGACCTGCTCGCGCCGTACGGCATCGAGGTCGACGAGGACCTGATGAAGCAGTCCCGGAACATCGGGTTCCGCGAACTGGCCGAGGAACTGATGGACCGGCGCCCGAGTCCATTCGGGCCGCCGGACCTGTTGATCCTGGCCTACGGCCTGCCCGACCGATATCCCCTCAAGACCGTCACCACGCGGCTCAACGCCCTGTTCGGCGGGCGCAGCCACAGCTTCGCCGTCTCCGAACAGGGCCTGCGGGCGCCGTTCACCGCGTTGCGCGTCGCCGACGCGTACACCCGGTCCGGTAAGAAGGCCAGCCTGGCCCTGTTCGTCTGCGAACAGACCACGCTGCCGTACCGGGATCCGCTGGTGCACGACACCCCCCTGCTGGACACCGGCGTCCTGCTCTACTTCGACACCGACTCCCGATCCGGTTTCCGCTTCACCGCAAGCCGGGCGGCCGGCGTGGACGTACCGCTGGGTGACCTGCTGGCCGACCACCGCACGGCGCTCGCGCCGGGGCCGACGCTGCTGGTCGCCGGCCCGTGGCCAGCGGACGATCAGCTCAGCGGCGTCGATCTGCCGGTGCACCGCTGCCAGCCCGGCGGCTACTGCACCAGCGTCTGGCTGGACCTGGCCCGTCACCACGAGGAATGGGCCACCCGCTACGCCAACCTCGTCCTCTGTGACACCGATCCGCGGACCGGGCGCAGCCAACTCGCCGTACTGTCCAACGCCGGCGCGCCCGAGTGCAGGGAGGCCCGACCATGAAACCCGCACCCCCCGTGTCGCCGCAGGCGGCGGGGACGCCCTACCCCCTCGTCCTGGACGCGCTGCACGGTCGGGTGGCACCCGGCCGGCTGGTCGCGTCTCCCACCGGCCATGTTCTCGCCTCCACGGTGGCGCTGCCCGACGCACCGGCCGGGCCGCTGACCCGCTTCGGCCTGGCCGTCGCCGAGGCCACCCCCGAGTCCGCCTTCGGCGAAGGGCCGGCCGCCGACCGCTTCGCGGTGGCCCTGTTGGCGACGCACCGCGAACTGCTCGACGTCACCCTCACCCACACCTTGCGTCACCTCGAAGGACGCACCTCAGCGAACACCACGCTGCTGGCCAAGCAACTCGTGGCCGGACAACTGGCCGACATCGCGCTGCGGCTGGCCGAGGACACGGCCGTTCCCGAGGCGCGTCGGCACGCCGACCGGGACGCCCGTTGGCGCTGTCACCTGAGGCTGGTCGACATCGGCCGGGACCTGCTGCGGTTGCTCGGCGCCAGCGGTTTCCTCGCCGACGGCCCCGCCGGCGACCTGCACCTCGCCGAGGTGGTCGGCAACGTCTACCTGCACGCCGACACGGAGAACGCCGATGAATGAGCTTCGCGAGGCCGCCGCGCCCGCCGGGACGGACCTGCTCGACGAACGCACCCGGGAGCTGGCCGACTACTGCGCGGCGATGGCCGGCAGGTTACGCGCGATCGGAATGCGGCTGGACCAGGACCCGGACGTCATCACCGAGTTCCTGCACGCGCCGGAGGTGCGCTTCCCCGTTCAGGGCATGCTGCCGCCGGAGTACCGGTCGGTGGGCGAGTTCCCGGCGCGGCTGGTGGAGGTGAGCAGCACCGTCCTCGGTCAGGTGGTCGCCACCGAGCAGGTGTCCTACGGCGATCCCAACGTGCTCCTGGCCAGCCCCGGGCCGTCGCTGTCCGGCGGGGCCGTCCAGGCGCTGGCCGACGAGCAGCAGCGGAAGCGGTACTTCGGTCGGCTGGCGTCCAACCCCACCCACACGTTCTTCGCCCTGACCGAGCCGGGCAAGGGCTCGGCCGCGACGGAACTGGAGACGACGCTGACCCCGGCGCCGGGCGGCGGGTGGCTGCTCAACGGGGTGAAGTGCTACATCGGCAACGGTGCACGCGCTCAACTCGGTGTGGTGTTCTGCCGGCGAGCACCCGGACCGTGGGGCATCGAGGCAGTGCTGCTGGACACCAGCGCGCCGGGGTTCAGCGGCGAACTGCTGCCCACCGTCGGCCTGCGCGGCGCGCGGATCAGCCGGCTGCGCTTCCAGGACGTCACGGTGGCCGACGAGGACGTGCTCGGGGCGCAACGCTCACCCAGCCGCCGAGGGCTCTACGGTGCCACCTACATCCTCTACCGGTTCCGCCCGGGCATCGCGGCGATGGCGATCGGCTGCGCGCAGGCCGCCTGCGACTACCTGGTCACGCACCGCCCGACGTTGCCCCGGCGCGACCGGCACCGACTCGACAACATCCTGGACCGCATCGCCGCGGTCCGGCACCGGACGTACGCGGTGGCCAGCGACATCGACGCCGGTGTGATCGACGTGGCCGGCATCGGTGCGGTCAAGGCGCGGGCGGCGCGGGTCGCCGAGGACGCCACCCGCCTCGTGGCCGAGCTGCTGGGTCCGGCCTGCCTGATCGAGCATCCCTGGGTCGAGAAGACCTACCGCGACGTGCGGGCGTTCGAACTGATGGAGGGAACGACGAACCTGCACGCCATGTCGGTGTTCCAACGACTGCTGCGGGACCGGGCCGCCCAGCGGCCGGTGACGGAGCGGGCGGTCGACGGTGCGGCTCGGCATTGATCTTGTCGCCCTGGACGAACTGGACCGTCTCCTGCGCCGGGGCTGGTTCCTGCGGTACTTCTTCGCGGCCGAGGAACTGGCCCAGGCCGCGGCGCTGGGCGACAGCCGACGTCGGGAGTACCTGGTGGGGCGGTTCGCCGCGAAGGAAGCCGTGCTCAAGGTTCTGGGCACGGGCCTGTTCGAGGGGGTGGCTCCCCGGGACATCGCGTTGCCGCGTCAGCCCGGCGGGTCGCCCAGCGTCACGTTGCGGGGCAGTGCCGCTCAGGCAGCGCGGTCGGCCTCGATCACCCACGTGACCGTCTCCGTCACCCACAAGCGGGACCTGGTCGCCGTGGTCGCCGCCGGATGGTGACGCCTGTTCGGTGACCAGCACCACCACCCCGCCGTACCCGTCCCTGAGGAGCACACATTGACCCGGTCCTCGATCCGTTCCGGCCATCGGCACCAGCGGAGGTCGGAGCTGTCCCGACCGGCAGGCTGGGCGTCGTCGTCCCTGCCGCCCGGCTCGCCGGCGGTGGCCGACGAGCACCGCCGGCCGTTGGTGGGCCGGGAACGGGAGAGCGCGGCGCTGGCCGCGGCCGTGGCCGCCCTACTCGACGGCACGGGACGAATCGTCGAGGTGACGGGGGAACCGGGGATCGGCAAGAGCCGGCTGTTGGACCAGGTGGCCGCAGTGGCACGAGAACACGGAGTACAGGTGCTCGCCGGCCGGGCACCGGTACCCGGTTCGGACGTGCCGATGGCGGCGATCGTCGACGCGCTGGACCCGTACCTGCCCCAGGTCTCCCCGGCCCGGCTGGCCGAACTCCGCTCCGATCACGCGCAACTGCTCAACGACACCTTTCCGTCGCTGCGCCTGCCGGGCGCCCGCTCACTGGCGCCGGCCGGGGTGCCGGCGGGCGCCCGGCAGTTGCGCGCCGTACGGCTGTTGCTGGAGACGCTGGCCGCCGAACGGCCGCTGCTGATCACGATCGACGACCTGCACAACGGCGACCGGGCCACCATCGACCTGGTCTGCCACCTGCTCGACGCGCCCCTGCGTACGCCGTTGCTGCTGGTCATCGCGCATCGCCGTCGCCAGTCGCCGGCCAGGCTGCGGCTGGCGTTGGACACCGCCGGACAGGTGACCCGCATCGAGGTGACGCCGCTGCAGCGGGCGCACCTCGACGAGTTGACCGAGTTACCGCTGTCGGCCGGTCAGCGTGCCGTGCTGCACGAGCTGTCGGAGGGTAACCCGCAGTACCTGTCGGCGTTGCTGGCCGGCGCGTTGCCGCACGGCCCGGCGAGTGAACACGTGGAGCTGGGAGCGCTCCCAGCCGAGGTGGAGGCCGCGTTGGCCGCCGAACTCGAACTGCTGTCCCGCGCGGCCCACCAGGTGGCCTCGGCCGCGGCGGTGCTCGGGCCCGAACCGGTCGACACCGGCCTGCTGGCCGCGGTGGCCGGGATCGCCGCCGAGCAGGTGCCGGCCGCCATCGACGAACTCGTCGCCGCCGACCTGCTGCGCCCAGTGACCGGCAGTGGGTGCTTCGCCTTCCGACATCCCGTGGTCCAACACGCGGCGTACCTCACCACCGACGCCGGCTGGCGCCTGACCGCGCACGCCCGCGCGCTGGCGGAGCTGCGTCGCCGCCGGAGCAGCGCCGCCGCCCAGGCACCGCACCTGCTGCGGTTGGCGGTGCCGGGCGACACGGTCGCCGTCGAGGTACTCAGCGAGGCGGCCACCGCCGTGCTCGACCGGGCCCCGCACACCGCCGTCCGGTGGCTGGGTGCCGCGATCCGGCTCTCGCCGAGCAGCGCGAACCCCAGCGAGCCCCGCGTGATGCTCACGGTGCGACTCGGCCAGGCGCTGGCCGCAGCCGGCCACCCGAGAGCCGCCCGAGCGGTACTGCACGACGCCCTGCGGCTGCTCGACAAGCGCCCGTCCGCGTACCGCACCACGGCGAGCCTGCTCTGCGCCCAGGTCGAACGTCAGCTCGGCCGGCACGGGGCAGCGGCGGCGTTGCTCCGCACCGGTCTGACGCGACCCGACGAGGCCCAACCGGCGGACTGGGCGGCGCTGGCACTCGCGCTCGGTGCGGTGGAACTGACCAGCGGCCGGGCCGGGCAGGCACGCCGGTGGGCGGCAGCCGCGTTGGGCGCCGCCCGTCGCGCCACGACCATCCCGGGGGCGGTACGGGCGCACGCGTTGGGTCTGCTCGCGGCGGCGAGCCACCTGCGCGGTAACCGGGCCGCCGGCGGCGAGACCAACCAGGCCGCGTTGCAGCTCAACACCACGCTGGACGCCGAACTCGGTGACGAGCCGGAGAGCGCCCTCTGGGTCGGCTGGAGCGAGATCCTGCTGGACCGCTCCGACGCCGCGGTGCACCACCTCAGCCGGGCCATCGACGTCTCACCCGGAGCCCGGAGCTACTTTTCCCTGCTGCACCTGTTGTGCACCCGGAGCCTGGCCCACCGGTGCGCCGGGCGGCTGGCGGAGGCGTCCGCCGACTGCGCCGAGGTGCTACGACTGGCGTCCGGCACACAGTTCCGGGAACTGCACGTCGCGGCCGAGGCGATGGGTCGACTGCTGACCGTCTGGAGCGGAACCGAAGAGGTCGAACCAGCCGTGGTTCCGTACACCCTGGATCTGCCCGCCTCCGGCTGGCCGGGCAGGCTGGCGCTGAGCGCGAACGCCGAGACGCTGCTCGCGCTGGGGGATACCGCCGGGTGCCTGGCCGTGGCCGCGACCGCCGGACTGCCCGAGCTCGAACCCTGGGCGCAGGTCGGCTGGTACGAACTGTTGACCCGGGCCACCCTGGCCGAGGGCGATCCGGACGCAGCGGAGGAGTGGGCACAGCGCGCGTACCAGTTGGCCGAGCGACTCGGTCGGCCGGGCCGCAGTGCGCTGGCCGCGTCCGCGAGGGCCCGGGTGCTGGCGCTGCGGGACCCCGCCGCCGCCGCCGAGGCCGCGGCGGCCGCCGCGGAGACGCTCACGCGGGTCCGAATGCCGCTGGACGCCGCGCAGGCCCACATCGTGGCCGCGAGAGCGCTGGTGACCGACGGCGATCCGGATCGGGCCGTCGCGACGCTGCGGCTGGCCGAGGAGATCTTCGACCGCTGCGGCGCCGGTCTCTTCGCCCGCCAGGTGAACACCGAGCGACGGCGGCTGCTGGCGGACCGCTCGGGCGGCGCCCGGCGGGCCCGCCGTCAAGGCGGCTCGCCGACCCTGACTCGGCGGGAAACCCAGGTGGCGGCCTTGGTCAGCGAAGGACTGACCAACCGGCAGGTGGCGGCCCGCCTGTTCGTCACCCAGAAGACCGTGGAGATGCACCTGTCCCACGTGTACGCCAAGATGGGCGTCACCAACCGGGCCGCCCTGGTACGCCGCTTCCACCTCGGCGGGCTCGCGTCGGCACAGTCCTCCTGACGCGTTCCCGAAAACTCGAACGGTGAACTCGGCTGAGGTTCCAGCCACCGCCCATGGGCGTACGACGATCAAGCGCCATTGCCGCCTACCGTGCGGCCGCCACCCACGGCAACGTTGGCGTCGATTTCGGTGCGAGTGCGGTGAGGCTCGGCGCCGCCTCGACTGGACCTGAGCCGTGCAGGGTTGATACGGCACTGTTGCCGGAGCGGCGGGCACGCTTCGAGCCGTTCCGTCGGCTCGCTCGCCGGCTCGGGGCCCGTGAACTCGGTTACGGCGAGCATCATGCCCGATCCGGCTCCGGCCGATGGACTAGTGGTACCGATCCGGCTCGGTGAGGCTGACTAGCTGCCTGGCGGCAGCAAGGACGGTGCCGTCGGGGCGGACGATGGCCGCCTGTGCGTGACCCTTTGTCAGCCATTGGTGTAGTTCGCTGCCCGGTGCGGCACTGATGACGGCTGCGCCCTGGCGTGTCATCTCGGCCCGTTGCGTTGCCGACGGCTCGACGGATGTGACGATCGCGAAGCGACCGGCGGCCACGTCGTCGAAGCGGAGATCGCTGTCGATGACGGCGTTCGGGCACAGTCGGCCCGCGAGGCTAGGGCGCAGGCGTGGCCGGATCACCAGGTCGGACCGGCGCAGCGGGGGTGTCTGGCTGTCTGTGGCCAGCTTCTTGAGACCGGGTACGAGGTGCAGCCGTGGCGCCACGGCGCGGCGGATGAGGTTGCCCAACTCGCCGCCGGCCGTCATCGCCGTGCCGATGAACTTCGCCAGCTTGATCATGGCGTGGGCGTGGTGCCTGCGTTCGACCTGGTAGGTGTCGAGCACGGTCTCGGCGAGGGTTCCGTCGAGCACGCCGGCGAGTTTCCAGGCGAGGTTCATGGCGTCGCGCAGCCCGGCACACATGCCCTGGCCGATGAACGGTGGGGTGAGGTGGGCGGCGTCGCCGAGCAGGAACACCCGCCGGTCGCGCCAACGGTCGGCGAGCTGCGCGCGGAAGGTGTACTCGGCGGTGCGAATGATCTCCAGCTCCGCGACGGGGAGGGTGCCGGTCCACGGCGAGATCAACGGATGAAGCCCGGCCGGGTCGCGATAGTCGTCGGCGGTCTCGCCGGGCCTCAGCTGGAACTCCCAGCGGTAGCGGGTCTCGCCGATGCGCATGTACGTGCCAGCGCGGGCCGGGTCGGAGAGCTGGTGCACCCCCTCCCACTGATCGAGGTCGGCTTCGGTGGCCACGTCGATGACGAGCCAGCGCTGCGTGAAGCCCAGGTCCCGCATGCGCGCGCCGATGGAGGCCCTGGTCAGGCTGTTGGCGCCGTCGCAGCCGAGGACGTACGCGGCGCGGACGGACTCGGGTACGCCGGTGGCGGTGTCGGTGAACTCGACCCGCACCCCGTCGCCGTCCTGGGTCACTGCGGTGACCTCAACGTTGCCTCGCAGGGTGGCGCTGTCGTACCGGGCCAGGTTCCCGCGCAGGATCGCCTCGAGTTCCGGCTGGTCGAACATGCTCCCCTGGGGGTGGCCGTGCCGGCCCGATGCGACGTCGCGCCGGAACTCGGCCAACACCCGCATGTCCCGGTCGAGCAGGCGCAGACCCAGGTGCGGCCGGGAGATCGCGGCGAACTCGTCCCCGAGCCCGAGCCGCGCCAGGATGCGGTGGACCTCGTCGTCGAGGGCGACGGCCCGGGGCTGGGGGTAGATCGAATCCCACCGTTCGAGGATCAGGCACTCGACGCCGTACTGGGCGAGCAGCGTCGCGGCGGTGAGCCCGGTGGGGCCAGCGCCGACGATCACCACCGGAACCGCTGTCATCGCGTCAGCAACTGGAGGACGAGGTAGGCGGCGACGAGGAGCCCGCAGACGAGGGCCGGTGCGTACTTCTGAGGGCCGTCTCCCTTGCGCAGATGCACCGCGAGGGCCCCGATCAGCAGGAGCAGCAGCCCGGCGCCGGCGAGGGCGCCGATGGGCGGCACGATCAGGCCGACGAGCAGTCCGACCGCACCGGCGACCTCGAGCAGGCCGATGCGGCGATAGGCGGCGACGGAGAAACCGGCCTCCGTGGCACGTTCGTGCATCGGTCGCAGGGCCAGGGTCTTGACCGTGCCCAGGATGAGGAAGACCAGCGCGAGCAGCACAGCGAGGATGGTCGCGACGAGTGTCATCAGACAAGTTCCAATCGCCATTCGATGGCATGACGGCCCAGGATCGCCTTTCCACCCCAAATCCGTCGTGCTCCTGGCGGTCGCCGGGCGCCCGCGCCCGTAGCGCTCCCCGCTGCCGGACTCGCCGGTGCCCGCCCGCTCGCGAGGGCTGGTGACCAGCAGCGGCCGGCGGCACCGGCCCGCGGTGGTGGCGCGACTCGCCGCCGTTGACGCGGTGGTCGGAGCGGCCGTGGGTGGTTTGCTGGGGTGGCTCGACCTCGACCTGAACAGGGTGATCGTCGGTGCGTTCGCGCTGGTGGACGGCGCGGTGTTGGCGGCCGGTCAGCCCGAGACGAAATCGGAGGAGGCACCAGCGATGCGAAGGTTCGCCGGGTGGCTGGCGATCGTCGGGACGACTGTGCTCGTCGGGACCAGCGGATGCGGATCGGACAACGGGCAGCAGGCCGGGCCGACGGGTCCGCCCACCGTGGCGACGCCGAGCGCCACGACGCCGAGCGGTACGCCGCCGCGTACGAACCCGCCAGCCACCACGCCACTGACCACCACCATGCCTCCGACCACCACCGGGCCTCCGACCACACCGCCGGAAGCGCCGCCTGACGAACCTTCGCCGACCCCGTCCGGCACGGAGCTGCTGCGGCGTGGTGACAGCGGCGAGGCGGTCGAGACGGTGCAGCGGCGGCTGCGCGAGCTGGGGTACTGGGTCGGCCCGGTGGACGGGGTCTTCGGTGAGTTGACCGAGCAGGCGGTCTACGCGGTTCAGAAGGCCGCCGGGGGCAGCCGGGACGGCATCGTCGGGCCCGAAACCCGGGAGGCGTTGGACGAGGGCACCCGCCCGTCGGCCCGCAGCGACAAGGGCCGGGTGGTGGAGGTGGATCTCGATCAGCAGCTGATGATGCTTGTCGACGACGGCACTGTCGAGCAGATCTTCAGCACCTCGACCGGCACCTGGGAGTACTACACCCACGACGGTGAACGCTTTCTGGCGGACACGCCACGCGGGCGTTGGAAGATCGGTTGGCAGGTGGACGCCTGGGACCCGGGCCCGCTCGGCCGGCTGTACCGGCCGAAGTACTTCCACAGCCAGGGGATCGCCGTCCACGGCTATCCCGAGGTTCCGCCCTACCCGGCATCGCACGGCTGTGTCCGGGTGACCATCGCCGCCATGGACTGGCTGTGGCGTACCGACCAGATGCCGATCGGCACCACGGTCTGGGTCTACTGAGGAGCGCCGACCGTGGTCGGCGCCCGGTGACGCGGCCGGTCGCTCGGGTCGGCGCCCCCCACAGCGGTACCTACCTCGGTATTCTGCTTGGCGAACGCCGTGAGGGCTGCCCGCGGACCGTCGCCACCCTCGCCCGCTGCGTGGAGTCGCCTGTCGAGGTGCGGCTCCGCCGGATTCTCGGTGCCACCGACCTTCCGGCCGCGCCCGCCGCGATCCGGCGCGCGAGCCGGTGCGGTGTAGGGCTCACCGAGCAGGTACGCGAAGGGACGCCGACGTGAGTACGACAGGCATGATCGCGGATCGAGACTGGCCGAGAGCGCGTACCGCCGTCCTCCGCGACGCGGTCGGAGTGGGCGTGGCCGTCGGTGCGCTCGGCCTCTCGTTCGGCGCGCTGTCGGTACTTGCCGGTTTCTCCGTCGCGCAGACCTGTGCGCTGTCGTTGCTGATGTTCTCCGGCGCGTCGCAGTTCGCCGTCGTCGGGGTGCTGGGTGCCGGTGGCGGCGCACTGACCGGCGCGGCCACGGCAACCCTGCTGGGGGTACGCAACAGCCTCTACGGCCTGAACCTGGCGTCCCTGCTGCGACTGCGGGGGGTGCGGCGCCTGGTCGGCGCCCATCTGGTGCTGGACGAGAGTTCGGCGATGGCGATGGCCCGCACCGATTCTCGCGAGGCACGGCTGGCGTTCTGGGCCACCGGGATCAGCGTCTTCGTCCTCTGGAACATCGCCACGCTGGGCGGCGCGCTCGGCGCGCACGTGCTGCCCGACCCGGAGGCGCTCGGTCTTGACGTGGCCGCACCGGCCGCGTTCGTCGCCCTGCTGCTGCCGCGGTTGCGCGGCCGGCGGCTGTGGGCGCTCGCGGTCGCCGCGGCCGGGCTCGCGCTGGTCATGGTGCCGCTGCTGCCGGCCGGGACACCGGTGCTGGTGGCCGGGCTGACCGCCGTCGTCGCGGCGTTCGCCGCCCGTCGCACGGGTGGCCGCTGATGTGGACGGCGGTCCTGCTGGGCACCCTCGGGGTGTACCTGCTCAAGCTGGTCGGGCTGTGCGTACCGAAGTCGATGCTGGAGCAGCCGCAGGTGCAGCAGGCGTCGGCGTTGCTGCCGGTGGCGCTGCTGGCCGCGCTGGTGGCGGTGCAGACCTTCGCCACCGGCCACGATCTGGTGCTCGACGCGCGCGCCGCCGGATTCGCCGTCGCCCTGGTGGCGGCGTTGCTGCGGGCACCGTTCCTGCTGGTCGTCGCCCTGGGCGCCGGTACCGCGGCGCTGCTGCGTCTGATCACTTAGCGACACCGGACGTTCGTTGCCGGTGTCCACCGTACGAGTAGTCCTGATGACCATACGAGTGCTGAAGGGAGACGGAGTGGCGGGTCGGTGACGGCCGCCCTCCCATCAACCTATGGGTATTGATCACCACGGCCGGACCCAACGGCTGGACTGGGCGGACGTCACCCTCCGTGAGTGGGACTGCACGGTCCTGTGGTCGGATCCGGCGGATCCCGAGCAGGGCATCGTGTTGGACCGCTCCGCGTTCTATCCCGGCGGTGGCGGTCAGCCGCCGGACCACGGCGTGCTGATCTGGCAGGGCGTACAGACGCGGATCGTCGGCACCCGCAAGGGCGACGACCTCTACCTGTTGCCCGCTCCGGGGGACCCGGTGCCGCCGGCCGGCGCCACGGTGACCGGTGCGATCGACGACGAGCGCCGTAGCTCGCTCATGCGTACCCACTCGGGTTTGCACGTGCTCTGCGGCACCGTCTTCCGCGACTTCAACGTCCTGGTGACCGGGAGCAACATGGAGCCCGGCGAGGCGCGGATGGACTTCAACCTGCCGGAAATCCCGCCGGGCTTCAAACAGAGCCTGGAGGACGCGGTGAACGCCGAGATCGCCGCGGACCGCAAAATCGTCGTGCGGATGCTCTCCCGGGAGGAGGCGGACGCGACCCCCGACCTGGTACGCACCCAGTTCAAGGCCCCACCGGAACTGCCGCAGGTGCGGGTGGTGGACATCGTCGGCCTCGACGTGCAGGCCGACGGCGGTACGCACGTGGCGTCGACCGCGCAGATCGGCCGGGTCACCGTCACGAAGGTCGAGAGCAAGGGCCGACAGAACCGGCGGGTCCGCATCAGACTGACGTGACGGCGCACCCCGGACCGGCCGTCACCACACCGCACTAGCTGTACCGGCTCCGGGACGGGCGGTGGTCCGGCCGTCGGGTGCCGATGATCAGGCCGGTGCCGGCGGAGATCCGCGCCACGACGAGCCGGGGGTCCTCGGCCAGGGTCCGCTCGACCCGCAACACCGCGGCACGGTGCCGCGGGTCGGTGTACCGGGCCAGCTCCATGTCGTCGACGACGAGCAATCCACCGGGCGCCAGCGCGTCGATCGTCAGATCGAGGCCGGTCCACTTGCCGGCCACCGCGTCCGCGAAGACGAGATCGAAGCGGCCCAGCGTGGGCAGCAACGTCTCGGCGTCACCGGTGTGGACCGTCACGTACGGCGGCCAGTCGTCCGCCCGGACGGCCGCGGCCAGGGACTCGTCCAGCTCGACCGTCTCCAGCCGCGCGTCGCCGCGCTGGCCGAGCCCCTCCGCCAGCCAGGCGGTGCCGACACCCGTGCCGGTGCCCAGTTCCAGGATCCGCCCGTCCGGTGGGACCGCGGCCGCCAACGTCGCCAGCAGCGGGCCCACCGGGTCCTCGCAGACGCCCGGAAAGCCGAGCTCGGACGCGCGGGCGAGCGCGCGGCGCACCCGGGCGGGCACCTCGGTGTGGAACGTCATGGGGTCACCTCCGACGGTTTCGGGCGTGGCCGCGTGGTCAGCCGTGCAGGGTGGGACGGTAGACGAGTTCCTGGGTGTGACCGTCGAGGGTCCGGCTCTCGATCAGCTCCAGGTCGAAGTCGGCCGCGTCCTGGAAGATCGGCTCGGTGCCGGTCCGGCCCGTGATCACCGGGAAGATCGTCACCTGGACGTGGTCGACCAGACCGGCGGCCATCAGTGCCCGGTTCATCGACAGGCTGCCGTGCGACCGCAGGGGCACCTCGGACTCCTCCTTCAGCCGGGCGACTACGTCGACGGCGTCACCGCGCGCGATCGTCGCGTCCGGCCAGTCGAGCGGCCCGTCGAGGGTGGACGACACCACCGTCGCGGGTAGCTGGCGCATCCGGGTGACCCAGGCGTCCCGCACCTCGGACTCGTCGGTGCTCTCGGCCAGCAACCGCGCGAAGACCCGGTACGTGTCGGCACCGAAGACCATGCGCTGCCGCGGGCGGTACGCGGCGAGGCGGTGCGCGAGCAGTTCGGGGCCCTGCTTGCCCCAGTAGCCGCCCCAGTCCCCGCGATGGGTACCGAAGCCGTCGAGGCTGGAGAAGACGTCGAAGGTGTAGGTCGCGGTCATGATGTTCTCCTCGTACGGGTGAGTTCGGTGCGACGCCGCTCCAGGTGGGCGCGTTCGGTCTCGTTGGTGACCAGCGCGATGGCCTCGTCGTAGGCGGCCCGGCTGGCGGTGTCGCGACCGAGCCGGGCCAGCAGCTCGGCGCGGGTGGCGGGCAGCCGGTGGTAGCCGGGGAGGTCGATCTCCGCCAACGCGGCGAGGGCCTGCGCCGGCCCGTGCACCTCGGCCACCGCCACCGCGCGGTTGAGCGCGACGACCGGGGTCGGCACCAGCGCGAGCAGTTGGTCGTACAGTGCCAGCACCTGGCGCCAGTCGGTTGCGGCACCGTCGGTGTGCACCGCGCCGATCGCGGCCTGGATCTGGTACGGCCCGGGCCGGTTGCGGCGCAGGCAGCGGCGGACCAGTTCGTGGCCCTCGGCGATGAGCGTCCGGTCCCACAACGACCGGTCCTGTTCGGCCAGCGGCACCAGGTCGCCGGCCGGGTCGAGCCGGGCCGGCCGGCGTGCCTCGGTGAGCAGCAGCAGGGCGAGCAGGCCGAGCACCTCGGGTTCGTCGGGCATCAGCGCGGCGAGTTCGCGGGCGAGCCGGATCGCTTCGCCGCACAGGTCCGTCCTGATCAGCGGCCCGGCGGTGGAGGTGTAGCCCTCGTTGAACATCAGGTAGAGCACGGTGAGCACGGGCGGCAACCGATCCGGCAACTCGTGTTCGGCGGGTACCCGGTACGGGATGCCGGCGTCACGGATCTTCTTCTTGGCCCGCACGATGCGCTGGGCGACGGTCGCCTCCTGGATCAGGTAGGCCCGGGCGATCTCCGGTACGTCGAGGCCACCGAGCAGGCGCAGGGTGAGGGCGGTACGCGCGTCGGGGGCGAGGGCCGGGTGGCAGCAGGTGAAGATGAGTCGTAGCTGGTCGTCCCGCACCGGTCCCACCTCCTGGGGTTCGTCCTGTTGGTGCAGCAGCAGCGCCTCGGCGTGCCGGGCCTCGCGGGTCGTCTCCCGGCGGAGCCGATCGACGGCCCGGTTACGGGCGGTGGTCACGATCCAGGCGCCCGGGTTCGGCGGCAGGGTCTGCCACTTCTGCACCGCCGTGGCGAAGGCGTCCTGGACCGCCTCCTCGGCGAGGTGCAGGTCGCCGAGGAGGCGGGTCAGGGTGGCGACGCAGCGGCCGTACTCCGCGCGGTAGACGCTCGCCAGATCCATCTCGGGTGCCCGGCTCCTCAGGCCTGGGACAGGTCGTCGAAGGGGCGCACCTCGACCGGGCCGCAGGCCGCCGCGCACTTCTCGGCCCAGGCGAGGGCCTCGTCCAGGTCGGCGCACTTGATGACCCAGAAGCCGGCGATGTGTTCCTTCGTCTCGGCGAACGGTCCGTCGCTCATGGTGGTGGCGCCGTTGTCGTTCCGGACGACGGTGGCGGTGTCCGGCGACCGGAGTCCGCCGCCGAAGACCCAGGCGCCGGCGGCCTGCATCTCGTCGTTGATCAGAGCGGTCTCCCGGAACACGGTCCGCATCTCCTCCTCGGTCGGCTCCGGCGCGCCCTCGACGAAGTGCACGGACAGCAGGTACTGCTTCATGACGATCCTCCGATGGTCCGATGGGTGGGTGTGGTCAGGCGGCCAGGCGGCGCGCGACAGCGGGGATCACGATCGCGGCCGCGACCAGGTGGGTGAGCATCAGCAGCGCCTTGGTCGCCGGACCGGCGTCGACGATCACGTCCGGCACCAGCGACAGCATCGTCAGCACCACCGTCGTACGGACGAAGGCACGCCGGGGATGCCGGGCGAAGCGGGACAGCAGCGCGGCGATGGCCACGCCGAGCAGCGAGAAGACCGCGGTCAGCACGCCGAACCCGGTGATCGGGATGGGGGCTCCGCCGATGTCGAGGCTGATGCCCACCGCGTTGCCGGCGGCGGCGACGGCCATCGTGGCGACGCTGGCGGCAGCCGTGGCGACGACGCCGGTCCCGATGGTCGACGTGATGGCGCGGGTCGTGTTCGCGGTGGTGCTCATCGTGCCCTCCAGGCGGCGTGTGTCCCGGCTCGGTGCCGGGCTCTCACCACAGCTACGAAGAGGACCAGCCCCGATCGACAGGTGCGCCAGAATTTTTTCGAGGAGGTTCAGTCCGCCGGTGCGGGCCGGGCCTTCTGCGGATAGAACGTCTCGTGGCGGGCCAGCATGGCGACGAACTCGCCGATCTTCCGTTCGCGGGTCTCGGCCCGCTTGACGGCGTTGAGCCGGTGGATGAGGGCGAACCGGTTGGTCTTGGTGAGGACGTCGAACATGGCCTGGGCTGCGGGTTCCGCCGCGATGGCGGCGAGCAGGTCGGCCGGTACCTCGGCCTCCGACGGTGGGGCGTACGCGGCCGCCCATCGGCCGTCCGCCTGCGCGGCCTCCACGACGGCGCGACCCGGTGGCAGCATCCGCCCCTGCGCCTCCAGTCGGGCGACGTGTGCCACGTTGCGCTGAGACCAGGAGCTGCGCGACCGGCGCGGGGTGAACCGGATCCAGGAGGTCTCGTGATCCCCTTTCCGGGCCTGCCCGTCGATCCAGCCGAAGCACAGGGCCTCCTCGACCGCCTGCTGCCAGGTGAGGGTGGTGACCGAGCCGCCCTTCCTGGTGAGGGCCAGCCAAACGCCGGGTGAGGTGGCGTGGTTGGCCGACAACCAGGCACGCAACGCCTCGGCGTCCGCGACGATCAACTCATCCAGTTCAGCGCTCGCCATGACGGCAGACTAGTGCGGTACCCGGACATGTTGGCGGCGTCGCCGCCCGGACCGGCGACCCTGGTCGGACGCCGCCGCCTCGGCCGGTGACCGTGCTCGGGCGGGTAGCGTCGGCAGCATGTCGTTGGAGGCCGTCGGGGCGCTGCGGGAGCCGGTGCGCCGGGCAGTCTATGAGTACGTGGTCGCGCGGGCGGAGCCGGTGAGCCGCAACGAGGTGGCCGAGGCGACGGCCATCGGCCGTACCCTGGCCGCCTTTCACCTGGAGAAGCTGACCGAGGCGGGGCTGCTGGAGACGGCCTACGCGCCACGCAGCGGTGGGCCGGGTGCGGGCCGGCCGGCCAAGCTGTACCGCCGGTCGACCGCCGAACACGCGGTGACGCTGCCGCCGCGCGACTACCGGTTGTTGGCCGATGTGCTGGCGAGCGCGGTCGAGCGGTCCGGTGTGGAACCGGCGGTCCACGCGGCAGCGCGCGAACTGGGTGCGAAGCTCGCCGGCGGCGAGGTGTTCGCGCGCCTGGGGACACTCGGTTACGAGCCGTTCGCGGACGCCGACCAGACGATCCGACTGCGCAACTGTCCCTTCCACGCGCTGTCCGAGGCGTATCCCGCGCTGGTCTGCGGATTGAACCTGGCGCTACTCGACGGTCTGGTGGGCGAGCGTGGCTGGGACGTCCGGCTCGACCCCGGCCCGACCGGGTGCTGCGTCGTGATCCGCTCTAAAAACAATCAGGATTGACATAGAACCTAGGCTTGGTCGCATGGCCGACCATCATCTGGCGCAACTGAACATCGCCCGACTGCGCGCCCCCATCGACAGCCCCGAACTCGCCGACTTCGTCGCCCAACTTCCGGAGATCAACGACCTGGCCGAGCGGTCGCCCGGCTACGTCTGGCGACTGCAGGACGAGTCCGGCGACGCCACCGCGCTGCGGCCCTTCGGGCCGGACATCATCGTGAACCTGACCGTCTGGCAGTCGGTCGAGTCACTGCGCGGTTTCGTGTACCGGACGGCGCACCTGGAGCCGATGCGCCGGCGGCGGGAGTGGTTCGTCCCGCTCGACCGTCCCCACCTCGTGCTGTGGTGGATTCCCGCCGGCGTCCTGCCGACCATCACCGAGGCCGCCGAACGGCTGGAACTGCTGACCGCCGGCCCGTCGCCGGAGGCGTTCACCCTTCGTGAGCCGTACCCCTCGCCCGGCGCGCGAGCCGCGTGACCGTTCGGGGGACGGCACGAACGGTGCGACCGGGTGCGGGCGTGGCCGCCGCCGTCGCGGCCACGCCCGCACCCGATCGGGCTCAGGCCGCGGTGGGTTGTCGCAGCGCCTGCCAGGCGCCGTAGCCACCGAGCAGATCGGAGACGCCGGTACGGCCGGCCGCCCGCAGCACGCTGGCCGCGACGGAGGAGCGGTAGCCACCGGCGCAGTGCACGACGACGGGCCGGTCGTCGGGCACCTCGGCGAGTCGCCCGGGCAGTTCGGCCAGCGGGATGTGCAGCGACCCGTCGATGGCGCCCTGCTCGCGCTCGCCGGCGTTGCGCACGTCGAGTACGCGCGGCGGCTCGGCCCGGTCCAGGGCGTCGCGCAGCTCGGTGGCGGTGACCCGGCTGGCCGGGGTCAGCTCGGCGACCATCTCGCGGAAGGCCTGCTCGGGGTCGCGCAGGTAACCGGCGACATGGTCGAAGCCGATCCGGGCGAGGCGGGTCACGATCTCCTCCTCGCGGTCCTGGTGGGCGACGACGAGGATGGTGCGATCCGGGGTGACGACGCTGCCGGCGGTCTCGGCGAAGCGGCCGTCGGCGGGAATGTTGAGCGCGCCACGAACGTGCCCGGCGGCGTACTCGTGTGGGTCGCGGGTGTCGACGACGACGGCGCCGTCGGCCCGGGCGGCGAGGAACTCGGCGGTGGTGAGCGGCCGGGCGGGGCGGCGGGCGTGGTCGAACAGCTCGCGGGCCTTGCGGTTGAGCACCGCGTCGAACGCGAAGTATCCCGGTGCCGCCGGCTGGCCGCCGGTGACCAGCGCGACGAACCGCTCCTCGCTCATCGGCGCGCAGGCGTAGTTGGTGCGGCGCTGCTCACCGATCGTGGACTGCCGCTCGGTCGACAGGTTCTTGCCGCAGGCCGAGCCCGCGCCGTGGGCCGGGAAGACCCGCACCTGGTCGGGCAGGGCCATGAGCCTGTGGTGCACGCTGTGGTAGAGCATGCTGCCCAGCTCGTCGGCGGTCACGCCGAGCGAGGCGAGCAGGTCGGGTCGACCCACGTCGCCGATGAACAACGCGTCACCGGTCAGCACCCCGTACGGGACCTGGTCGTCGGTGTGCTCGTACACCAGCACGCTCACCGACTCCGGGGTGTGGCCGGGCGTCTCCATGATCTGCAGGGTCACCTCGCCGAGGCTGATCCGGTCGCCGTCGGCCAGCTTGCGGATCGGGTACTCGGTCTCGGCACGCCGGCCGTACCCGATCCACGCGCCGGTCGCCGCGGCCACCTCCAGGTGGCCGGCGAGGAAGTCGGCGTGGAAGTGGGTGTTGATGACGCCCTCGATGCTCAGCCCGCGGGCCCGGGCGTCGGCGAGGTACTCCTCGACGTCGCGGCGCGGGTCGACCAGGATCGCCCGGCCGGTGGTGTCGTCGGCGATCAGGTACGACGCCTGGGACAGGCAGTCCAGGTAGTACTGGGTGAACAGCATGGTCAGCTCCTTCAGGGACGGTACGGCTGTCAGGTTCATGTATACCCCGGGGGGTATGTGATGGGCAAAGAGTTACGGGCCGCTCTCCGGCGGTGTCACCTCCGCGACGAGTTCCGGTGCCCAGCACCGGTGGCCGCAGCGGCCCGCGTGCACGGCCAGCAGGCGGGTGCCCGGCAGCCGTCCGGCCAGCCGGGACAGGCCGGCACGCAGCTGGCGATGATGCTCGGCCAGGCTCACCGGGTTTCCCGCACAGTCGGAGTGCGCGGCGACGACCAGGGTCGCGCTGCCGTGCGCACGCTGCGAGACCCGCACCTTGGCCAGGAGCGCGTCCAGCCGGGCCTCACCCGTCGTGGCCAGCACCGCCTCCGGTCCGGGCTCGGTGATGGTGTCGAGGTACTCGACGTCGAGATGCCGGCGCACCCACTCGTCGAGGGGGCGCTGGATGCGACCGTCGATGCAACTGAGCAGGGTGGCGAACCGATCGGACACGGCTACAGCACCTCCTGGGGTGACGGCGGCCGTGCGGCGGCGTCGGCCAACGGCTCCACCGCCCGGCCGTCGACGGCGGCCAGTGCGGCGGTCAGATCCGGGTGCACCCGCTTGGCGCCGTGCACCGTCTGCCACACGCCCGCCCGGGCGAGCAGGTCGCGTACCGGCCCACGAACCGTTGCCAGGTGCAGCGCCACACCCCGGGTCGCGAGACGTTCGTGCAGCTCGGCGACGGCATGGGCACCGTCGACGTCGGCGTCGCCGATCGCGCTGGCGTCGAGCACCAGCGCCGTCAGCTCCGGCCGGCGTTCGGCCAGGCCGAGCAGGTGGTCGGCCAGGAACTGGGCATTGGCGAAGTACATCGGCCCGTCCACCCGGACGATCGCCACCCGAGGGTCGGTGACCAGTCCGGTGTAGCGGGCCACGTTGCGGTAGGTCCGGGTGCCCGGCACCCGGCCGAGTTCGGCCAGGTGCGGCCGGGCCGAACGCCACAAGAAGACTGCCAGCGCGAAGCTGACACCGGCGGCGAGACCAGGTTCGACCCCGAACAGCAGGGTGACCACGAAGGTGAGGGCCAGGGTCAGGCCGTCCGAGCGGCGGGTCCGCCACGCGGTCACCGCGGCCCGGCGGTCGACCAGTCCGAGCACCGCCACCACCACGATCGCGGCGAGCACCGCCTTGGGCAGGTGATGGAAGGCCGGTGTCAGGAACACCGCGGTCAGCGCCACCACCACGGCGGTGACCACACTGGCCAGCGGCGTGCGGGCTCCGGCGGAGAAGTTCACCGCGCTGCGGGAGAAGCCGCCGGCCACCGGGAACGCCTGGAACAGGGCGGCCGCGACGTTCGCCGAGCCGACCGCCGCGAGTTCCTGGTTGGGACTGACCTGCTGGCGGGCCCGCGCGGCGAGGGACTTCGCCACCGCGATGCCCTCCAGGTAGGCGACAAGCGCGATCGCCACGGCGGCGGGCAGCAGCGCCGTCACGTCCGAGCCGTCGAGGGCGGGGACGGCGGGGGCGGGTAGCCCGCCGGGGACCTCGGTGAGAATCCGTACGCCGTGCGAGCCGAGGGAGAACGCGGCACTGGCCACGGTGACACCGGCCACCACGAGCAGGGCGCCGGGCAGCCTCGGCAGGAAGCGGCGCAGCAGCAGCAGACCGGCGACGCTGGCCAGCGAGACGAGGACGGTCAGCGGGTGGATCGTGGTGGCTGACCGCCAGAGCGACGCGGCGATCTGCGGAAAGGTCTCGGCGCGCTCGGCGTCGAGCCCGAACAGGTCCTTCACCTGACTGGCCGCGATCACGATCGCCGCGGCGGAGGTGAAGCCGGACAACACCGAGTGGGACATGAAGTTGACCAGGGCACCGAGCCGCAGCACCCCCATCAGCATCTGGATCGCGCCGACCAGCAGGGCGAGCAGGCCGGCGAGGGCCGCGTACCGGGCCGGATCGCCGGCGGCGAGGGGAGCCAACGCGGTGCCGGTCATCAACGCGGTGATGGCCACCGGCCCGACGGCAAGGGATCCGGAACTGCCCAGCAGCGCGTAGACCAGCAGCGGCACGACCGAGGCGTAGAGCCCGGTGACCGGCGGCATGCCGGCCAGTGCGGCGTACGCCATGCTCTGCGGGACCAGCATGACCGCCACGGTCAGCCCGGCGATCAGGTCGTGGCGCAGTGTGCGGCGGTCGTAGTGCCGCAGCCACCCGAGCAGGGGCACCACCCGGGCCAGGCCGTCGCGGTCCGGCCGGACGTACTGCGTACCGTTCATGCCTGGTGCCGCTCGGTGCGCAGCCGCGCCAGAGACCGGTCGACGTCGCAACCGGCGCCGCGGTTGTACGGCAGCCGGGCCAGCATCGCGCCCATCGCGCAGGTGTCGGTGAGGGCGGCGACGGTCAGGCCGGCGCCGATGAGGCCGGCCACGTACCGGGCGGCGGGCACCCAGACGCTGGCCACGACGGCGAGCAGCACGACCCCGCCGGCGACGAGGCGGACCTGACGTTCCAGGCTCCACCGCTGCCGGCCGCGCTCCACCGGTCCACCCGCGGCGACCCAGGCGTTGATACCGCCGGTGATGACGGTGGCGTCGGTCAGTCCGGCGTCGGTCAGCCGGGCACAGGCCGCCGTGGCCCGGTTGCCGGACTGACACATCAGCAGGATCCGGCCCCCCGCGTCGTTGACGATCCGGCCCAGGTGCGCGTCGACCTGGTCGAGCGGCAGGTTGATCGAGGCCGGCACGTGCGCGGTCTCGAACTCGCCCGGGGTACGCACGTCGACGATCAACACGTCGGGGTTGGCGGCGATCAGGGCTCGTGCGGTGGGCACGTCGATGGTCGGGGAACTGCTCCTGGCGGTCACGGACACTCCATCCTCAGGTTCGGCGGCATACCCCCAGGGGTATCTGATCCGAGTATTGACCACGAATCCGCGAACCGCAAACGGCTCGCGGTCGGGCGTCGGGAAATACCCCCCGGTGTACTGTTGTCCGACGAGCCGGAAGGGGTGGGAGATGCAGGTCGACGAGGACGCGGTCGGTGATGTGGTCAAGCGACTGCGTCGTGCCGAGGGTCAGATCCGTGGTGTCATCGGCATGCTCGAGGACGGGCGTGACTGCGCCGAGGTGGTGACCCAGCTGGCGGCGGTCTCCCGCGCGTTGGACCGGGCCGGATTCAAGATCATTGCGAGCGGCCTGGAGCAGTGTGTCAGCGGCTCCGCCGGGGAGGACCGCAAGGCCAACCTCGAACAGATGGAGAAGCTGTTCCTGTCACTGGCCTGAGGCCCGTGGTCGGGTGGGTCAGCGGAACCCGGCCAGCAGGAACGCCCCCAGGCCCGCCAGCGCCAGCGGCACCGCCGTGGCGAGGGCCAGCACCCGCTGCCGGTTCGTCCGCGCGGCCAGGACGAGGACCAGCAGGCCGAGCGCGATCCTGATCAGGGCGTCCCAGATCGGGTCGTCGCCGTAGTTGGGGTCGCCGATCCGGCGGATCTCCAGCCCCGCCTCGGCGAACAGCACCGCGGCCGGCAACGCGGGCCCGACCACCTGTCGCCAGCCTGCCCCGCGTGCCCACACCCCGGCAATGCCGAAGAGCACTCCGGCGAGGACGCCGAAACACATCCAGAGCAGGGATGTCGGTGCCCACAGCACGGCCCAGTCGTCGCCCTGCACGAGCGCCGCCGTGACGTAGTAGGCGGGCACCGCGACCACGAGCGCGACGGCGGCGCCCGCCGCCGCACGCAGCCGGCCCGACCGCACCCAGCAGCCGAAGAGGAAGGCGGCGACCGCCCACACCGCACTGGAGTTGCCGAGGTCACCGGCCGGATACGGCACGTACTTGATCCAGATGAAGTCGACGGCGCCGAGCAGCATGCCACCCAGCACGGCCGCGAGCGCCACGTGTCGGTTGTCGGGTCCAGGCCGCATGGCACGCGAGAATACCGGGTATGCACCGATCTCGCGCGTCGGGGCGCCGGACCGCCTCGATCAGCTCCCTTGCATACCCGTGCCGCCTTCCGGGTACGTCGATCAACGAGGACGGCCTGGGGTGGTTCGTGGACCGGAGATGCCCGCACGGTCGGGATGGGGAGCGTGGAATGTCGAAGCGAAGCCGGTTCGCCGCAGTGGGGGTGGTGGCACTGGCCGTGGGCGTCGCGGGGTGCGGTGACCCGGGCACCACCGACGACGTCTCCGCCCCGCCGACGGCGACGAGTTCACCGATCGCCGAGGCCACCACCACGACGGTGCCCATGCCCACGGCTTCGGGATCGGCCAGCCCGGAGCCGACCGCCACCCCGGCGGTGCTGTCCGGCACCCGCCAGATCACCATCACCCGGGTGGACGGCTTCGAGGCCGGACTGTCGTTGACCGACGACGGCCGTCTGGCCGAGGTGGACGACGACAGCGGTCGGCAGTTGTTCGTGCCGACCCCACTGGGCGGGCGGAGTTTCCTGATCCGGTCGTACCGTGGGGCCGGCGGTGGCTCCGGTACCGGCGACCCGGTCTGCTGGCAGGTCCGCAACCCCGGCGGCGGCCGGCCGCTGCTGGTGGAGGGCGCCGCCTGCCGGGAGGACGAACCACGACAGCAGTTCACCATCACCGCCGCCGACGCGGACGAGGGGTTCTTGATCAGCAACAACTCGGCGTACCTGCGGACGTCACGGGACGCCGGGCTGATCCTGGAGGAGTTGGGCGACGGGCCGCCGACGAGCAGCTTCCGGTTCAACGACAACGGGCCGGCACCCGGCCGGGACTGACCGAGCCGCGTTTCCCACCTATGTCGGAGGTGACCCGGGATGGTCGAGCGGGAGAACACTCCCAGGTTGTGTCAGGTGGTGCTCGACTGCACCGACGCCAGGTCGCTGGCGGAGTTCTACCGCGCGCTGCTGGGCCTGGTCTACCGGCCCGGCGACGAGCCACCCGAGCCCGGGCAGGTCGACGAGCGCGGAGCTGACTGGTTGGTGTTGAGAACGCCGGAGGGCGGCCCGCAGTTGGCCTTCCAGCAGGTTGAGCGGTTGCCGCGACCGAGTTGGCCGGACGGCCCGGTGCCCCAGCAGCTGCATCTGGACCTGAGCGTGACCTCCGTCGAGCAGTTGGTGGCGCAGCACGAGCGGGTGCTCGCCCTCGGCGGTCGCCTGCTCGCCGACCGGCTGACCGGCCCCGACGAGCCGTTCCGGGTGTACGCCGACCCGGAGGGACACCCGTTCTGTGTCTTCGTGACGGCCACTGGCTGACGGCGCCGGTAGGCGGTCATCCTGGCCCGTGGTCGAGCGCACGGCCTTCGAGGTCACTTCTGAGGGTGGCCAGCATTCCCACCGCGGCGCTGGCGTAGTCACCGATCCACCGGTCGTGGATGTGCTTGATCGGTAGCGGGTCGAGGTGGTTCCACCGCTCGCGGCCCTTGCGCTGGGCGATGACCAGTCCGGCTGCCTCCAGCACCCGCAGGTGCTGCATCACCGTGCAGCGGTCCAGCCGGGGAAACAGCTCGCAGAGAGCGCCCGTGGTCCGCGGCTCGTTCTTCAACGCGTCGAGGATCTGTCGGCGGGTCGACGACGCCAGCGCCTTGAAGACGCGATCCTCGTCGACCGGTTCCGGGTCGGAACGCTCTCCCTGACGACTCGACATGTTATAAAGCTATAACACGTCGACGACGCGAGAGGGGATCGCCATGGACCTGCGATTCAAGATCGCCGGACGGATCAGCCGGCCGGTGCACGAGGTGTTCGAAGCGGTGGTCGATCCCGACCAGCTCTCCCGGTACTTCACCACCGGCGGCGCGAAGGGCCGACTGGTCACCGGCGCCACGGTCACCTGGGATTTCGCCGACTTCCCCGGTGCCTTCCCGGTCGAGGTGGTCGAGGTGGAGCAGGACCGCCGGATCGTGCTGCGCTGGGAGGCGGCCGACGGCGCCCAGTCCACCACCGACGCCCCGGTCACCGGAGCGTCCTACTTCACCACCGTCACCATGGAGTTCGAGTCACTCGGCGACGACCGGACCCTGGTCACCATCGCCGAGCAGGGGTGGCGGCCCACCCCGGAGGGCCAGGAGGCCTCGTACGGCAACTGCCAGGGCTGGACCCAGATGCTCTGCTGCCTCAAGGCGTGGCTGGAACACGGCATCAACCTGCGCGAGGGGTTCTTCGCCTGACCGCGCCGCGACGCAGCCCTAACCAGCCGTCGCGTGGTGCTCGGCAACGGTGCGACCCATCCGGGTCACCGCCTCCGTCAGGATCTCCGGTGCGGTGGCGAAGTTGAGCCGTACGAAGCCGGCACCGCCGGTGCCGAAGACATGCCCGGAGCTGAGGGCGACCCGCCCACGGTCGAGGAACAGCTTCGCCGGCCCGGCGACGTCGGTCACCACCCCCGGCTCGTCGCCGACCGGACCACTGTCGATGTCGAGTGCGGTGCAGTCCAGCCAGGCGAGGTAGGTCCCCTCGGGACGGTGGTAGCGGATGGCCGGGGCGTGCCGCGCCAGCAACACCCCCAGCAGCTCGCGGTTGTGGTCGAGTCCGACCAGCAGGCGGTCCAGCCATTCACCGCCGTCGCGGAACGCGGCGGTGTGCGCGATGACGCCCAGATGACTCGGCCCGTGGCTCACCTCCTCCGGGATCCGCCGCAGGTCGGCGACCGCCCGCGGGCCCGCCACCACGAGCGCCGACTTCAACCCGGCCAGGTTCCACGCCTTCGAGGCGGACAGCACGGCCAGGGCGTCCCCGGCACCGGGCACCATCAGGTACGGCGTGAACCGTGCCCCCGGCAGCACCAGCGGGGCGTGGATCTCGTCGGAGACCACCCGCACCCCGTACCGGCCGGCGAGGTCGGCGACCGCTTCGAGTTCGTCACGCCGGTGCACCACACCCGTCGGGTTGTGCGGGTTGCACAGCAGGAACACCGCCCGGCGACCGCCCGCGCGGGCCTTGCGGAACGCCTCCTCCAACGTCGATAGGTCCATCCGCTGGTCCGCGCCGAGCGGTGCCTCGATCACCCGCCGGTCGGCGTGGCTGACGAAGGCGTAGAACGGCGGGTAGACCGGCGCGCAGACCACGACCGCGTCACCGGGACCGGTGAGCAGCCGGAGCACCTCGACGATGCCGAGCATCACGTCCGGGACCAGGGTCGTGCGGTCGACGGACAGGTCGGACCACCCCCACCGGCGGGCGGCGAAATCGCCGAGCGCCTCGGCATAGTGCGTCCCGCAGGCGTACCCGGTGTCACCGCGCCCGACCGCGTCGTGCAGTGCCTCGGCGACCGGCGCGGCCAGTGGGACGTCCATCTCGGCCACCCACAGCGGCAGCACGTCGTCGGCGTACTGGCGCCACTTGACGCTGGTGCGTCGCCGTAGCTCGGCCAGGGACAACTGGGTCAGCGGATTCACGTGCACGGCCGACGAGCTGGGCATGCCGAGTTCCTATCCGAGGGTCGTCTAGATCATCGCATCGTACCCAGTGCGGATCCGCTGGCGACGTGTGGACGCTCCGCGCCCGCTGCTGTCAGGCTGTCCGGCGATGGACGGCATCGCTGCGCAGCTACCCGCACTACTCGGCGTACTGGTCGGGACGATCGGCACGATCGTGGCCACGTCGCTGGCCGACCGGTCACGGTGGCGACGGAACCAGACGGTGCGCTGGGACGAGCGCCGGCTCGACGCGTACGTCGAGTTCGCCCGTGCGTTGAAGGAGACACACACCATCGCCAGCCGGCTGACCGGCGGCTACGTCGACCGGGACGTGGCGCTCGCCGAGCTGGCGGAGGCCGACTTCCGGCACACGCTGGCCTGGGAGAACGTACTGTTGCTCGGCGACGCGCCGACGGTGGCGACAGCCCGGGCGTGGCGGGACAGTGTCTGGGAGGTCGAGCGGCTGGCACGCGACGGTCAGGCCGACGCCGACCGGCCCACGTTGCTGCACCGGGCCAACGAGGCACGGGACAACTTCTACCGTGCCGCCCGTGGCGGACTCGGGGTCGGCGGCGGGTCGGTGGCCCAGGCCGAACTGCTGGTGAGCAGGCTCAACCTGCCGACGGCCCCACCCACCGGAACCCCGGCCGAACGGTGACAGCCAGCCGCAGCCTGCGGGTTCGGACGGTGCTGCTCAGGCGGGGTGGGCGGGCTGGTCGAGGATGGCGCTGAACCGCTGCTCGGCCAGGTCGAGCTGGTCCAGGATGTGTCGCTTGACCGGCTCCGGTAGGGGAGTGTCGGCACGGGTGACGAGGTCGCGGTACACCGGCACCAACGGCCGGTACTTGCGGGCCGACGACTCCACCTTCGGGCCGACCGAATGGATCACCCCGACGCCGTTGTCGGTGAAGTCGGAGACCTTGATGACCCGCGCCCACGGTTCCCGTTCGAGACTGGCCGCGACATGCTCCCGGTACTGCTCGTACCGGTCGCGCCCGGGTTCCCATGGCGGGTTGGTCACCGCCGCGACCAGCCGCGCCACCCGCGAGCCGAACCGCTCGGCCAGCGCCCCCAGCGCCGCCGCCCGGACGTCGACGCTCAGAATCTCCTCAGCACCGTCCGCACCCCCGCCCGGCTCTCCGTCGCCGGCCAGCTCGGCGGGATGGTCCTCGACCGTGTCGTGCAGCAGCCCGGCGACGATCACGTCGACGTCGCGTACCTGGTAGTGGTGCAGCATCCGGATCGCCACCCGGAGCAGATGGTTGACGTACGGCTCCCGGGACCGCCGATCATCGCGGTGCAGGCGCGAGGCCAGGTCCAACGCCTCGTCGAGCCGCTGCCGCTCCTCGGTAGCGAACCCCTCGATCTCCAGCCGGAACCGCTCCCGCAGCCCGGCCTCGCCGTGCATCTCGGTGATCGCGTGCATCGGCATCGTGGCCAGATACGGCGGCAACTCCATCCGTCCCTTATATCGGATCATTCCCACCATCCGGCGGACCCGCCCCTGCCGCCCCTCACCATTACGCCGGCCCAGTTTTGACGTCCCCCGATTTGTGGCAGTCCTGACACTCGCCACGCCGACCTCGCGCCACCTTCACTGCCACAGATCCGGGGAGCCTTCGACGGCCTAGCAGAATCCGTGGCGTGGTGGGGGTTTTCCACAGTGCGGCGGGTGTCCACAGGCGGCGCCCGGTGGGGTGGCGGAGCGGGTTGGTGCGGCGGCACGGTTGGCGGCGTGAACGGGGTGCTTCGGGAACTGGTGGCGCGGGGTGGCGGCGTGGTGACCCGGACGGCCGTCCAGCAGGTGGTGCCGCGGTGGGTGCTGCAGCGCGCCAGTGGGACCGGCGACCTGGTGCGGGTGCTGCCGGGGGTGTTCGTGGCGGCGCACCTGCTGGCTGACCGGCCCAGCGGGTTCCGGCGCTCAACCGCCTCGACCCGGTCGTGGCCCGCCGGGCGGTGTGCGCGTGGGCGCGGGGCCGGGCCGCGTTCAGTCACCTCACTGCGCTCGACCTGTGGGGTTTACGCCGCCAGGCGGACGGCGAGCCGCTGCACCTGAGCACCCCGATCGACAGTGGCCTGCGGGGCCGACCCGGTGCACGGGTGCACCGACGACGGGGCCTCACCGTCGAACCCCCGCAGGTGGTGGTACGCCAGGGTCAGCCCGTGACCCGCGTCGAGCAGACCCTCGTCGACTCTTGGCCGATGTTGTCGCCCACTGAGCAGCGAGCACCGATCATCGAGGCGGTCAACGCTCGGCTCACCACACCGGAGCGGTTGGCCTCGGCCCTGCGGGGCGCGTCGAAGCTGCCGGACCGGGCGGCGCTGCGTACGTTGTTGACCCGGCTGGACGAAGGCTGCCGCAGCCCGTTGGAGATCTGGGGGCACGAGCACGTCTTCACCGGTCCCGGAATGCCGGCGTTCCAACGGCAGGTGCGGATCATCATCGGAGGCCGCAGCATGTACCTCGACCTCCTCGCCGAGCGGGAGCAGGTGAACATCGAACTCGACGGGGCGACGACCCACGGCGACCCCCGCCAGCGGGAGATCGACCTGCGCCGGGACGCCCTACTGGCGACCGTCGGCATCCTGGTGGTCCGCTTCGCCCATCGTCGCCTGATGCACGAGCCCGACACCGTACGCCGGGAAACCCTGACCATCCTCGCCACCCGCCAGCCCACCGCAGCCCGCCGAGGCTGACCGGGCACCGGCACGGACGCACGAAATCGCAGCTCACCTGCCGCGACCACTCGTCACCGGCTGGCGCGAGGTGGCAGGCCGGAGACCGGCGAGTCGGACGTAGAGCTCGCGTTTGGCGGTGGCATCGCCACGCCGGTCGATGACGTACCCGGTCAGCCAGATCCAGCCGTCGTAGGCGTGCCGGTCGCTGACCGAAACGACCCGCAGGGTCAGCGCCCGACCACCGGCGAACTGCACGGAGGCGTGGCCGTCGATCCGAAGCAAATCGCCTGGAGTCGGGCGCGTGGTCACCAGGGGCCCTGGTTCGGTGGTTGACAGTGCCGGGCGTGCATCGACTGCCAGTCGCGCAGGGCCCGCTTGAGCCGCTCGTTCTCCTGGGCGGCCGTTCGGACCTGCCGGTGCAGGTCGGCCAGCTCGTCGGCGACCGTGGCCTGGAACTCGCGCACCTGGTCGGGGTCGACCCCACGGCGACATGGGGCGAACGTGCGGGTGCGTACCTCGTGCGGGGTCAACCGGGCCGGGTGGCCGGTCCCGTAGGGCCGGCCACCTCGATACACCTGGGCCACGTGGGTCCTCTTCGGTAGTCGGAAGCGTGACGGTGCGGTGCCGCTGGAAGGGCGGGCCGTGCGTGGCCGGCGTCCGCACGGCCCGCCCGCTCGGCCGCCGCAGCCCATTCGGCGGTACGACGGCAGAGCAGCTCTGTGGGTCGGGACGGGCACGCGCACCCGCCCCGACCAGGGGGATGAGCCGAACTCGTTGCCACGCGAGGACCGGCTCCCAACCAACATAACTAGATATGTCAGACGAGTCAACGTCGCTTGTTAGGCGCGTCGCGGTGTGATCGAATCGGATTGCCACGCGAGGAGTGCCATGCGAGAAGTGCCGGACTACTGGCGCATCGCCGACGATGTGATCGCCGACGTCAAGTCCAAGAAGTTGAAGCCGGGGGACAGGCTGCCCTCGATCGCCGAGCTGCGCGCGACCTACGACGTCAGTCACGGGACCGTGCAGATGGCTTACGCCCGACTCGAAGCCCTGCGGGTGATTCGGCGGCAGCAGGGTAAGGGTGTCTTCGTGACCGATCCGAAGACCTGGATGCGGGAGCCCTGACATCGGCGTCTGCCGAAACCCGTCCGTTCGGGGGTAGCGGGTAGATCAATCCCAAGGCACGCTGACCGGTGTGAAGGCATTTGTCGGGGTGACGGACGAGAAGTGGTACCAGTTCCTGGCTATGCGTCCCGGCCTGACCGAGATTAACTTCTGGCGGCCTTCCGGTGGCGCCTTCCGTGCTCTCACGCCAGGTGAACCCTTTTACTTCAAGGCGCACTACCCACTCAACCGGATCGTCGGAGGTGGCTTCTTCAGCGGTTTCACCCAGCTGAGGATCTCCGAGGCGTGGGAGTTCTTCGGTGAGGCCAACGGTGTCGCCAGCCTGGACGAGATGCGCCGCAGCGTCGGGCGTTATCGCAAGCAGCCGATCGGACTCGACGAGGATCCGGTCATCGGCTGCATCTTCGTGCGTGACAGCGTCTTCTTCCCCGACGACTCGACTGTCGACCCACCGCCCGGTTTCGCATCCAACGTGGTGCAGGGCAAGACGTACGACCTCGCTGATCCTGCTGCGGCGGGCTACTTCGAACTCCTGCTGCATCGCCTGTTGGGTGTTGCCGTGGAAGTGGACCTGAGCGGGCCTTGGCATCGCCCTGGGCCGGTTTACGGTGACCCGCGGCTCGTACCGCAACGCCTCGGCCAACAGTCGTTCAAGGCCGTGGTGCTGGGTGCCTACGGGCGGCGTTGCGCCATCACCGGCAACAAGGTTCGGCCCGTGTTGCAGGCGGCACACATCCGGCCGCTGCCTCAGGGTGGAGAACATCGGATCGACAACGGACTGCTGCTCAAGTCAGATGTGCACATCCTCTTCGACCGGGGATATCTAGGTGTGGACCCGAAGTTCCGGTTGATGGTCAGCCCTCGGTTGCGTAGTGAGTTCGGCAACGGCGACCAGTTCTACGCCAAGGCTGGGGCGCCCATTGCCCTCCCTGAGCGGCGGGCTGATCGGCCCAACGCCGAGTACCTCGAATGGCATCTGGACACCGTCTTCAAGGCTGCCTGATCACGGCTCATACGGCCCGGCAGGACGAACGCCGTGCCCGCCGCGTGGTCTGCCGCTCTGGCTGTAGTCAGGATCGGATCGGCTTCGGCTCTTCGTGGACGTCCTCGTGGATGCGGGTGGCGAGGTCGAGAGCGGCGCGGATCGGGTCGTCGGCCCAGCGGCTGGCGAACGCGTCGTACAGTCGCCAGCCGGCCCGGGTCAGGGTGCGTTGCCGTTCCACGTGCGCGGCCACGCTGTCCGGATGCACCGCGCAGCACAATCCGACCGGGCCGTCGTCGCCGACGCACAGGTCGACCCGCCAGCGGCCGACGGGGTAGTCGGGCCGCACGGCCAGCCCGATCCGGGTCAGCTCGACGGCGAGGGCCCGGGTCCAGGTGTCCGGCTCGGCGGCTCGCGCGCCGGTGGTGTCCGGCGGTCCGGCACAGGTCGGGTCCGGAGGTGCGGCGTCGGTGGCCTCCAGCGGTTGTCCGGCGTACCGGAGGTAGTCGCCGACGATGCCCTCCGGCGACCGGAGCGACGTGACCACCGTGAGCTGTTTTCTGGCCCGGGTGACCAGGACGTTGAACAGGTTCGGTTCGGCGACGAACCGGTGCCGGGCCGGCGGGTCGTCGTCGACCAGCCCGAGCGTGGCGATCACCACGTCCGCCTCGCTGCCCTGGAACGCGTGCACCGTCCCGGTGCGCAGGCCCAACCGTTCGATCTCGTCGACGTCGTACGCCGCCAGCAGCGCCGTCTCCACCGCGTCGGCCTGGGCGCGGAACGGGCTGATCACCGCGATGCCGCCCTGCGGGGGTCGGGCCGCGAGGGTGGCGACCAGGTCGAGCACGGTCGCCACCTCGGCCTGGTTGACGCCGTCGACCACGGCGGCGTCGGCGACGGTCAGCACGTCGATGGCGTCGGCCCGTTCGTTGCCGGGATGCCGGGTGACCAGTTCCAACCGGTCGTCGTAGAACCGGCGGGCGGAGAAGCCGATCAGGTGCGGCGCGCAGCGGTGGTGCTCACCGAGCCAGGTCACGGGTGCGGCGCCGGCCGCCACGTCGAAGGCGCTCGCCCGGCGTACGTCGAGCCGGTCGGTGTAGTGGTCCAGGCCGTGCCGGTGCAACGTCGCGGTCACGTCGGCGTCCGCGACGAACGACACGAACCGCAGCTGCCGTGGATCGCCGGCCACCAGTGCCCGGCGGGCCCGGGCCAGCACCGGAGCGGCCCGCAGCTGGTCGATGTGTGCCGCCTCGTCGAGCACCACCAGATCGAACATGCCGGCCGCCGGTGGCAGCAGGTCCTCGACGTCGGCCACCGTGCCCACCCACAGGGGCAGCGCCCGGACCAGCGCCTCGGCGTCCAGCGTGGCGAGCAGTTCCCGGCGCCGGTTGCGTCCGGCCCGCAGGGCGGTGCCCAGGCCGCTGGCGGCGCGCCGGGCGTCCCCGGTCCACCGCCGCGCGCTGGCGGTCTGGTTCCGCAGCGCCGTGCCGACCGCCTGGGCGAGCGCGACGTCCGCCTCGACCAACGCCCGCCAGGCGGTGGTCAGGTCCGTGCCGCCGTTGGCGGACAGTCGGGCGGCGGCACGTACCGCGTGTGCGGCGTCCACCGCCGCCCGTAGCTGGGACACGGGTACGGCCGGGCCGGCGCCGGTGAGCCGGTGCAGTCGATGGGCGGCGCGGGACCTGCGCCACCGGGACCACCAGCGCTCGCCGGGCCGGCTCGCGGCCTGCAGGGCGGCGCGGATCGCGTCGAGGTCGGTGTCGGGCTGGAACACCGCCGGGGCGTCGTGGCTCAGGGCGGGCAGCAGCGGTTGCCAGTCGGGCAGGGTGGCGGCGAGGCGTTCCTGTTCCAGTGCGGCGGCGATGCCGGCCCGGACCCCGTCGACCCGGTCGCGGGCGGCCGACACGGCATCGGTGTCGTGGCGTAGTTGTGCGTCGTCCACGCCGACGGCGACGCCTCCGGCGAGTTCGGTGGCGATGCTTCCGCGTCGTTCCGCGTCACCGAAGAGCACCGGCGGTGGGCCGGGATGCCGGCGCAGCAGTTCCCCCAGTACCTCGGCGGCGTGGGTCGACTGGGTGGCCACCAGTACCGATCCGCCGTGCGCCACGGTGTCCAGTGCGGCGGCGACCAGGGCGTGGCTCTTGCCGTTGCCCGGCGCACCGGAGACCACCACCACCGGTGCCGTCCTGGTGCGCCGGATCACGTCCCGCTGCGCGGCGTTCAGCGGCAGCGGCGACAGCACCTCATCCCCGTCACCGTGGTCGTCGGCGGTCGGCTCCGCGTCGCCGTCGGTGCCGAGGTAGAGCCGGCTCAGGGCGGTGTCCGCCAGCCCGGGCCGGCCGGCCCAGCTCAACAGGGTGTCCCGGAGGCGACCGGCGAACACGTCGCGGGTCACGAAGAGCGCCGCCGCGGCGACCCCGGTGGCGTCGCCGTCGACGCCACGTGGCGCTCGCGCCCGCACGGTGGTCACCTTCACGCCGGCGGCCTCGGCCGCCGCGGTGATCCAGGCGGTGGTGCCGGGGGCCGTCAGCCAGCCCGGTCCGGCCAGTCCCGGTGCGGCCTCCAGCCGGGCAGCGAGTTCCCGGTCCTCGATCAGCGGGGTCAGTTCGAGGTCACCGGCCGGCACGACCCGGTAGTCGCGCCGGCCGCGGTGCAGGCGTACCGGCTGGGCCAGCAGGGGGAGTCGGATTCGTCGCCGGGTGCCGTCCAGGTCGGCGGTGCCGACCAGGAAGGCCAGCCCGAGACGGAGGATCCGTTCGTCGCGGTGCAGGGCGTCCAGCGCGGCGAGCCGGTCCAGTCGTGCGCCGCGTGGGCCCCGGTGCGGTTCCGGCAGCCAGACCAGCGGTCGGCCGGTTCCGGCCACGTCGAGGATCCGCTCGGCACCGGCCGGGGCCAGGTCGGCGAGCGCGGTGAGGATGGTCGCCGCGTGCATCGCCCGCAGATTCTGCCGTACGCGATCACGGCCGCTTCCCGTCGGTGGACGCGGCCGTGCCCCGGCGCCCGTGGCGTGGCACATCCGGCCGGAGACCGCCGTGTACCAGGTCTCGACCCGGGGTGGCGGGCGGCGTCGGGCTGCTGGTCGGGCCGTGCGCCGGGCCGTGCGCCGGGCCGTGCGCCGGGCCGGGCGCCGGGCCGGGCGCCGGGCCGGGCGCCGGGCCGGGCGCCGGGCCGGGCGGTGCACCTGGCCGAGCGGTGCACCTGGCCGGAGGTGATGGTGTGCCCCCTTTGCTCTGCTTCAACTGACGCAACGGATTGGCCCCGCAATCGATGCGCGGGTTGAAGCAGAGCAAAGGGGGCGGAGAGAAACAGTGGTGGGAGCCGTCGGGTGTCGACGGCTCCCACCGGGTCAGTGCGGGTGGGCTAGCTGGCGTACGTCTCGAACTCGGCGACCCGTGGGGTGCCGGTCGAGCTGGTGATGTCGAAGGTGATCTTGCGCAGGGACGTCGACCCGAAGCTGATGACGCCCGCGCCGGTGCCGGTGGCGAGGACCGCGCCGGTGTCGTGGTTGAGGACCCGCCAGTTGCGGATGGTGCCGACGGAGCCGGACGCCTCCCGGATGTTGATCCTCGACACGGTGGTGGCCGAACCCCACTTGATCGAGATCTGGCCGGTGGTGCCGCTCGGTGACCAGGCGGTGTTCATGTCGCCGTCGCGCACGTCGCCGTAGCTGGTGCCGCTGGCCTTGCTGGAGCCGTCGGAGCCGGCGCCGATGCTGAGGTTGGTACCGCTGGGCTGGCTCGGCGTCGGCGTCGGGTTGCTGGTCGGCGGTGCGGTGGTGGTGGTCGGTCCGGGCGTCGGGCTGGTCGGCCCGGCGGTCGGGCTCTGCGGCGTGCAGTTGCCGTTGGAGGTACGGATGCCCTTGTTCGCGCCGGCGGTCTGGCTGACGATGCTCGGCACGCAGCTGGCCGCGTCGAGGCGGTACGAGTACGGGATGCTGACGCTGGTGTTGGAGGTCGGGTTCGGGCCGGCCGGGTTGGTGTCGCCACTACGCGAGGACCAGGTCACGTTGTCGAAGATGTTGCCGCTTACCTGCCAGTAGCCCGCGGCGTCGGTGTAGAAGGTGCCCAGCACGTCCTTGGAGTTCTGGAAGTAGTTGTTGTCCACCTTGGCGCGTGCCCCGGCCCGGGAGTTGATGCCGGACTCGTTGAGGCGTACGTAGTGGTTGTTGTAGATGTGGGCGATGCCGCCGCGCAGCAGCGGGGTACGGGAGTCGATGTTCTCGTACAGGTTGTGGTGGAAGGTGACGTAACCGTTGGACGTGTCGCTCTCGCTGGACCCGATCAGGCCACCCCGGCCGGAGTTGCGCAGGATGCTGTAGGACAGCGTCACGTACTGGGTGTTGTTCTTCATGTCGAACAGGCCGTCGAAGCCCTCCGACTCGCCGCCGGAGGCCTCCAGGGTGACGTGGTCGACCCAGACGTTGCGGACGTCGGCCTCCATCCCGATGGCGTCGCCGCCATTGGAGGTCGGCGAGCCGGACTTCTTGACGTTCCGGACGGTCACGTTCTGGATGATGATGTTGCTGGCCTCGCGGATGTGGATGCCGATCTGGTCGAAGACGGCCCCGTTGCCGACACCGAGGATCGTGACGTTGCTGATCTGCTTGAGTTCGATCACGTCGGCGGCGGTGTTGCAGCTCGAACCGGACACCTTCGTGGTGTTGCCGTGGTTGATGGTCCCCTCGACCTGAATGGTGATCGGGGTGCTGCTGCTGGCCCGGTTGCACAGGGCCGCGTGGATCTGGGTGCCGCTGGTGGCGCGTACGGTCTGCCCGCCCGCGCCGCCGGTGGTGCCACCGTTGCCGGTCGCGAAGCCGGTGGCGCTGCCGACCGCGGCCGACGCCTGCGGCGTCGTCAGCGTCACGCAGACCGCGGCTCCCACGGCGGTGGTGGCCAGCCCCGCGAGGAGCCGGAGTGCGACTTGTCGTCTCATCCTCGTCTCACCTTCCTGGTTGGTGGTGGTGGTGTGGGATCTACAGCGGTAGGCGGTCGGCGCCGGCGAGTGGACGGACCAGCAGCGGCACCAGCGGTGCCGGCAGCACCGGGCCGTGCCGCAGCGTCGGTGTCCAGCCGGCGTCGGCGCTCAGGTCGGGGTCGTGTCCGGCGTTGTACGCGGCCACCAGGTCCACCGGGCGGGACGGCGCACCGGCCGAGCTGACCCAGTTGCCCCGGGTGGTGATCGCCGTGCCGCCCCAGTCGTGGAGCAGGTCGGCGGCGCTGACGTCGGCACCGAGGGCGAAGTGGTTGCTCTCGACGTGCACGGCGGACTGGACGCCGACGCCGATGGCGTACTGGAAGCCGTCGCCGCCGAGCCGGTAGGCGTTGTTGTAGACGTCCACCTGACCGAAGCGGACGCGGGGCAGCCGTTGCAGCCCGCCGTCGAAGAAGTTGTGGTGCAGGGTCACGTTGAGCCGGCCGACGTCCGGGCCGACCGTGTTGGACGAGCCGATCAGCATCAGCTTGTCGCGACCGGAGAACCGGTTCCAGGAGACGGTCGCCAGGCTTGCGGTGTGCGTGATGTCCAGCGCGCCGTCGTGCACCTGGTAGGGGCGTCCGAAGTGGACGGGCTGGGCGCTGTCCGGGTTGTCGCCGTCGGTGAAGGTGTTGTGGTCGATCCAGACGTTCTCGCTGCGGCGCACCGAGACCAGGTCGTACTGCGAGTTCCAGTTACCGGCCTCGCCGTCGGTGGGTGACCAGGCGGGGAAGCAGTCCCGGGCGTCGTCGAAGGTGATGTTGCGGACGATCACGTTCGTCGCCCGGTCGATCATCAGGGTCAGGCCGGTCAGCCGCGCGCCCCGCAACCCGATGATGGTGGTGTTCGGGCCGACGTTGATCTGGGTCTGGCGGGTCTGGTTGGTCACCGACCGTACCCGCGCCTCCTCCAGCGGCCCGCTCGGTGCCACCCGGCCCCACACCGCCGGGTCGTACGCGGCCAGGTACTCCTCCAGCGAGTACCCGGGATCGGCCAGGTCGGCGCAGTCGAGCAGTCGACCGTCGGCGGATTCGAAACCGTCGACCTCGCCCCTGACGTACACGATCTTGGCGGTGGCGTTCGTCGCGTTCGTGGCGTTGTCGCCACCGAGCGCCGCGACCAGCTCGGCGCGGCTGCTCACCACGTGGATCTGCTCGGCCGCGGCGGCGGAGCCCCCGGTGGTGCCCGGCCCGGCGGCGGCCCAGCCGTCGCCGGCCGGGAGAGCCTGCCGGCCGAGCTGTCGGGCCAACGGGGACAGTGGAGCCCGAGCGTCCCCCTCGCGGTGGCTGCCGGCGGGCGCATCGGTGTCGTGCGACGGTCGCGCCACGGCAGCGGTGGGGAGGGCGGTCAGGGCGATAATCGTCGATGCCGCGGCGGCGGCAAGTCTGCGCATCGGCTCGTTTCCGTTTCCTTCGTCGTTGTTTCTTATTAGTGACGAAGGTTACGGTCGCGTTTTTACGAGGGTCAATATTAATGATGTGCAGATTTGTTGCAGGTAATACTGTCGGGTGGCATCGGCCCGACGTGACGTGGTCGGGAAACTGCTGTTCATCGCGTTGTCTCGGATCCTGTGTGGACCGATGATTTGCAGTTTGTTGCGGCGGTGCCTCCTATTCTTGCCCGACGGGTCGGGTTCGCCACGGCGTTATCGCCCATGGCACGCCGAGTTCCGACGGCAGCCGGCCCTCGTCGGCCACCCGACGTAGCACCTCGTTTACGCCACGCACCCGCAACACCCGCTCTGCGCCGGCACCGACGGCCTCCACCAGGTCGCCGTCGAGCAGCGCCGGCTCGGGCGCCGCCCGCAGGGCGGTCAGGACGGCGGTGAACGGGGCGGTCCGGGCCAGCGGCGCGATCAGCGGTACCTGTGGATCGGCCCGGTGAGCCAGCAGGTTCTCCAGCAGCCCGCGCCGGCCCGGCACCGTACCGGCGGTGGCCTCGCCGGGCAGCAGCAGCCGGTCGGTCGGGTACTCCAGCACCGCCCGCCCAACGGCTCCGGTGACGATCACCTCACCGGCGACGAACTCCTCGCCGGCCAGGGTCACCGCGGCCACGATCGGCGGACCGTGCCGGGTCCGGATCCGCAGCGCGGCGGTGTCGTCCACCTCGATCGGCCGTACCCGGTACCGCTCCACCTCGATGCTCACCGGCTCCACCGGTCCGCCACCGAGCGCCTCGGCGACCGCCAGGCACTGCATCACCGCGTGGGCGAGGGGATTGGCCAGCGCGCCGTCGAGCACCGGTCGCCCGTCCAGCAGCCGGCGCCCGGCCCAGGGCGCGCGGGCGTAGTAGGCGTCCGGGCGTTGCCAGGCCGCCACCGTGGCGATGCCGTTCACCGCGCCCACCCGGCCGGCCGACACCGCGTCCGTCAACGCGCTCAGGGCGGCCGAACCGAGCGCCTGGAAACCGACCTGTACCGCCCGGCCGGTGGTGGCCAGCGCCCCGGACAGTTCCTCGTGCTCGGTGGTGGACAGCAGCGGCGGTTTCTCCAGCAGCACGTCCGCCCCGGCGGTCACCGCGTCCCGGGCGATCCGCAGGTGGGTGTGCGGCGGGGTGCAGATGACCACCACGTCCGGCGTGACGTCGGCGAGCATCGCCCGGTGGTCGGTGAAGACCGGCACGCCGGTCGGCACCGGCGCCGCCGGTTCGCACTCGATCGGCCGGGTGTCGACCAGGGCGACCAGCCGGACCCGCCCGGCCTCGTGCAGCGGCCCGATCACCCGACGGTGCCAGCGTCCGTGCCCGTTCGCCCCCACCAGCGCCACCCGGGGACTCATCACACCGCACCGGCCAGGGTGGCGCGTACCCCGTGCTGGTGCAGGTCGGTGAGCCAGTCGACCACGTCGGCGCGGACCTGCGCGTCGGCGGCCACCTCGGGCGGTACGACCTCGTCGAGGCCGAGCATGGCGTCCACCGCACCCGCCGGGGTCCGCGGCGCGGCGGCCAGGACCGCGCGGATCCGCTCCGCCAGCGGGTCGTCCAGGGGGAGCGACCGGCCGTCGTCGGCGCTGCCCTGGGCGAACCGGATCCAGGCGGCGACGACCAGCGCCGCCCACCGGGCCGGTCGTCCGGCCGCCCGCAGGTCGGCGACGGTGTGCAGGATGCGCTGCGGCAGTTTCTGCGACCCGTCCATCGCCACCTGGAGGGTGCGGTGCCGGATCGCCGGGTTGCCGAAGCGCTCCAGCACCTGCTCGCCGTAGTCGACCACGGCCACCCCGTCGGGCGGGGCGAAACTGGCGGCCACGTCCTCGGCGATCAGCCGGCGCAGCACGGTGACCAGGTGCGGCAGCGCGAGGGCGTCGGCGATCGTCTCGCAACCGGCCAGCGCGCCGAGGTACGCGGTCGCCGAGTGCACGCCGTTGAGGGCGCGCAGCTTCAGCCGCTCCCACGGGCCCGCGTCCGCGCAGAGCACCGCCCCGGCGCGGTCCCACGCCGGCCGACCGCCGGGGAAGTCGTCCTCGATGACCCACTGGGTGTACGGCTCGGCCGCCACCGCCGCGAGATCCTCGACGCCGAGCGCCCGACGGGCCGCGGCGAGGGTCTCCGGGGTGCTGGCCGGGACGATGCGGTCCACCATGGTGCCCGGGAAACCGACCTGCCCCTCGACCCAGTCCAGCACCTGTTGCGACGTGCCGGCGTACGCCAGGGACTGGGTCACCAGGCTCCGCAGCCGGCGGCCGTTGGCGGGCAGGTTGTCGCAGCTGACCAGGGCGATCGGCCCGGCGTCGGCGGCGGCGCGGGCCAGCAGGCCACGCACCAGCAGCCCCGGCACGGTGACCGGCGGTCGGTCGGTGGTCAGATCGGCGACCAGGTCGGTGTCGGGACGCAGCGTGCCGGCGGCCGGATCGAGCTGGTACGCCTTCTCGGTCACGGTCAGCGTGACCACCCGGATCGCCGGGTCGGCCAGCAGGGCCACCACCGCCAGCGGGTCGGCGGCGGCCAGCCGCACCCCGGCCAGTGAGCCGACCACGCGGGTGCGCTGGTCGGCCGCAGAGAGCGTGCTGACGCTGAACAGGTTGTCCTGGGCGGCCAGGGTCGCCACGATCGCCGCGTTGCGGGGGGCCACGCCGACGATGCCCCAGTCGCCGCCGGCCAGGCCGATCGCCTGCTCGGTGTAGACCGCCTGGTGGGCGCGGTGGAAGGCGCCGAGCCCGAGGTGCACCACGCCGGCCGGCACGGTGCCCGGGCGGACCAGCGGGCGGGCCTCGGCGGGCAACCGGCGCACCGCGCCCAACCCGAGCCGGGACGCGCCCACGGTCACCGCCATGCCGGGCCGTCCGGGAAGCGGAAGGCGGCGATCGACTCGGGGCGCATGGTGGCGCTGTAACCGGGCGCGGTCGGCAGCAGGTAACGCCCGTCGCGGGTGCGTACCGGGTCGACGAAGTGCTCGTGCAGGTGGTCGACGTACTCCACCATCCGTCCCTCCAGACTGGTGCCCACCCGCAGGTAGTCGAAGATCGCCAGGTGCTGCACGTACTCGCAGAGGCCGACACCGCCGGCGTGCGGGCAGATCGGTACCCCGAACTTCGCCGCCATCAGCATCTCGGCGAGCACCTCGTTGACTCCGCCGACCCGGCAGGCGTCGATCTGCATCACGCCGATCGCCTCGGCCTGCAACAGCTGCTTGAAGATGACCTTGTTGGCGGCCACCTCGCCGGTGGCGACCCGGCACCGTCCGCCGGTCAGCTCGTCCATCGCGCGGGCGATCCGGGCGTGGCCGAGGATGTCGTCGGCGTGCGTCGGCTCCTCGATCCAGTACGGGTCGACCTCGGCCAGCGCCGTCATGTTGGTGATCGCCTCGTCGACGTCCCAGACCTGGTTGGCGTCCATCATCAGCAGCGCGTCCGGGCCGATCTCCGACCGGATGATCCGGGCCCGCCGCAGGTCGTCGGCGGGCGGGCCGCCGACCTTCATCTTCATCGCCCGCCACCCCTGCGCGTACGCGGCCCGGGTCAGCGCCCGGACCTTGTCGTCGGGATAGCCGAGCCAGCCCACCGAGGTGGTGTACGAGGGGAAACCGTCCCGTTCCAGCAGCGCCAGCCGGTCGGCCAGCCCGTCGCGTCCCTTGTCCAGGATCGCGGCGGCCTCGTCGGCGGTGAGCGCGTCGGTGATGTGCGTGAAGTCGACGTTGGCCACCAGCTCGTCGGTGGGCAGCTCGGCCAGGTAGCGCCACATGGGCTTGCCGGCCAGCTTGGCCCGCAGGTCCCACACCGCGTTGACCAGCGCGCCGGTGGCCATGTGGATGACCCCCTTCTCCGGGCCGAGCCAGCGCAGCTGCACGTCGGCCACGAGCGAGCGCCAGAAGGCCACCGGCTCGGCGGTGATCTCCGCCATGCCGCGTCCCCGCACGTGGTGGGCCAGGGCCTCGACGGCGGCGCAGGTGATCTCGTTGCCGCGGCCGTTGGTGAAGGTGAACCCGGCGCCGGTCGGGCCGCCGTCGGTGCTCAACTCCACATAGGTGGCCGAGTAGTCGCCGCGGTTGATCGCGTCGGAGCCGTCGCCGCTGGCGGCGGTGGGGAACCGCACGTCGTGCACGGTGACGTCGGTGATGCTGGTCATGAACCTTCTCCGAACTTGAAGACCCGCTTGGGCAGCCGGTACGCCAGGTCGACGATGGTCTCGGCGGCCTCGTCCATGGGCAGCCGGTGCTCGGCGACCAGCCGGGCCAGGAAGCCGGCGTCGACGCGGCGCGCCACGTCGTGGCGGACCGGGATGGAACAGAACGCCCGGGTGTCGTCGACGAACCCGGCCGTGTTGTAGAAGCCGGCGGTCTCGGTCACCGACTCCCGGAAGCGCCGCAGCACCTCGGGGGAGTCCAGGAACCACCAGGGAGCGCCGAGCAGCAGGGCGGCGTACCCACCGGCCAGCGGTGCCAGCTCCCGGGTGAAGGTGTCCTCGTCGAGGGTGTAGAGCACCACCCGCAGCCGGGGATCGTTGCCGTACGCGTCCAGCAGCGGAGCGAGCGCGTGCACGTACTCGGTGACCTGCGGGATGTCGCCACCCACGTCGCGGCCGTGCCGGGCGTGCAGCCACCGGTTGTGGTTGCGCACCGCGCCCGGGTGCAGCTGCATGACCAGGCCGTCGTCGAGCGACATCCGGGCGAACTCCAGCAGCATGTGCGCCCGGAACGCCTCCGCGTCGCCCGGCTCCGCCGCGCCCCGCCGCGCCCGGTCGAACAGCGTCGCCGCGTCGGCACCGAGATCGAGGGTGCGGGCGGTCGGGTGGCCGTGGTCGGAGGAGGTGGCACCGGCGGCGATGAAGGCGGCCCGCCGCGCCCGCAGCGCGGCCAGATAGCCGGCGTACGTTCCGGTGTCCTCTCCGGCGATCTCACCGAGCCGGTCGACGTTGTCCGACCAGCCCTCGAAGTCCAGGTCCACCACGTTGTCCGGGCGGAAGGTGGTGACCACCCGCCCGCCCGGTCCGCCCCAGCCGTCGGCGGCGAGCTTGGCGTGCCGACCCAGGTCGTCCAGGGGCGACTCGGTGGTGGCGAGCACCTCGATGTTGAACCGCTCGAACAGTGCCCGGGGCCGGAAGCCGGGCTCGGCGAGCCGGGCCGCGAGGGCGTCGTACACCTCGTCGGCGGTGCCCGGGGTGAGCCGGGTGTCGACCCCGAACACCTCGGTGAAGGTCTGCTCCAACCACAGTCGCGACGGGGTGCCCCGGAACAGGTGCCAGTGGTCGGCGAAGCGCCGCCAGATGCGTCGCCCGTCGGTCTCCACCGGGCTGCCGTCGCGACTGGGCACGCCCAGCTCGCCGGGGGAGACGCCCTGACTGAGCAGCATCCGGGTGACGTAGTGGTCGGGCACGATGAGCAGCTGCGACGGGTCGGGGAACGGCTGGTCCTCGGCCAGCAACGCCGGATCGACGTGCCCGTGCGGGGAGATGATGGGCAACTGCGCCACCAGCGCGTACAGCTCCCGGGCCAGCGCGCGTTGGCCCGGCTCGGCGGGGAGGAGCAGGTCGGGTCTGGTCGAGGTGGGCACGGGGAGCGGCTCCTGTGGTCGGTGTCAGTCGAGGGTGAGCAGGTCGGCGACCCGGACGGGGGCGCCGGTGTCGAAGGACCGGTTGGCGGCCAGGCCGGTGAGCAGGGCCAGCGCCCCGTCGCGGGCGGTCGCCGCGCGGTGCAGCGGATCGGGTACGCCGCCGAACAGCACCTGGGTCATCCGGCCGTCCGCCCCGCCGTGCCCGTGCCGGGTGTAGCCGTCGACCTCGATGCGTTGCGGTGGTGCCCAGAAGGGGCGCAGGGTAAGCGTGGCGGCGCCACCCTCCTCGGCGGCCTGGTCGCCGTGCAGCGCGGCGCCCTTCAGCGCGCCCGCGGCGGCCGGGCTGACGAACTCGCTCTCGGTGACCTCCAGTTCGAGGCGGCCCCGGCTGCCGTTGACCATCACCCGGTAACCCTCCCAGGGCGCGTACGCCGTGAGGTGGTAGGTCATGGTCGCCCCGGTGGAGTAGGTGGCCAGCACCGCCATGTCGTCCTCGATGCTGACTCCGGGGGCGAAGACGTTGCGGTCGCGGTGGTAACCGTCCTCGGCCTCGGCGTCGAGGTACAACTCGCGCAGTCGGGGGTGCTCGGCCAGCCGCAACGCGAACGGGTCGTCGTCGGCGGCCGGCGACGCGTGCGCCCGGTCGTAGTCGCGGGCGTAGCCGTGCCGGCGGCCGGCGTCACCGTAGAAGAACAGCCGGCCGGCGGCGTACACCTGCACGGGTGTGGCGTCCAGCCACCAGTTGACCAGGTCGAAGTGGTGGCTGGCCTTGTGCACCATCAGGCCGCCGGAGCTGGCCTTGTCGCGGTGCCAGCGGCGGAAGTAGTCGGCGCCGTGGCGCACGTCGAGCAGCCATTCGAAGTGCACCGAGCCGATCTCGCCCACCGCCCCGTCGGCCAGCAGCCGGCGCAGTTGCTCGTGCAGCGGGTTGTAGCGGTAGTTGAAGGCCACCGTCACCCGCCGGCCGGTGCGGCGTACCGCGTCGAGGATGCGCTGGCAGCGCGGCGCGTCGGTGGTCATCGGTTTCTCGCAGACCACGTCGCAACCGGCCTCCAGCGCGGCCACCACGTACCCGTCGTGGGTGACGTCCACGGAGGTCACCAGCACCACGTCGACGCGCTCCTTGGCCAGCATCGCGGTGAAGTCACCCGCGTGGTACGTCGGCACGGGCCGGTGCCCCAGCTCACCCAGCCACCGGTTGTGGGCGTCCATCCTGGCCTGGTTGACGTCGGCGAAGGCGACCAGCTCGGCGGTGTCGGCGTGCTCGCGCACCAGCGCCCGGACGAACATCTCGGCACGGGCGCCGGTGCCGACCACGGCGTACCGGGTCCGGCTGCCGGGTTGCGGTGACACGGAGCGATCCTCCTCGATCTTCCTGCAAACCTTTGCATCGAAGTAACCACGGTCGATCGGCTCGCGTCAACGAAGGCGGAAAAATCGGCGGCCTTTGCCCCGATTGAAGGGCTTACCTGTGCATGGCAAGCGGTCTGCCGAAACACAGCTGTAACCATCCACCGTTGACAGTGGCACAACCGTTTGCATTAATTGGCGGCACCGTGACCGCCGACACATCGACGAAGGGGGCCTGGATGCCAGTCACCATCAGGGACGTCGCCCGGGCCTCCGGAGTGCACATCTCCACCGTCTCCCGCACCTTCTCGGCGCCCCACCTGGTCAACCCGGAGACCCGGGTACGAGTGCTCGCGTGCGCCGAGGACCTGGGTTACCGGCCCAACCGCGCCGCCCGCGCACTCATCACCGGCCGTACCCACAACATCGGGCTGATCATCGCCGACATCGCCAACCCCTTCTTCCCGCCACTGATCAAGGCGGCGGAGAGCCAGGCCCGCCACCGCGACTACCACGTCTTCGTCGCCGACACCAACGAGGACGCCGCCGCCGAGGAGGAACTGGTCCACGCGCTGGCCAAGCAGGTCGACGGGGTGCTGCTGTGCAGCCCCCGGATGAGCAACAGCCTGATCGAGCAGCTCAGCCGGGAGGTGCCGCTGGTGGTGGTGAACCGGCAACTGGCCGGGCTGCCGTGCGTGCTGATGGACGTCGGTCAGGGCGCCCGCTTGGCCATCGAGCACCTCGCCGGGCTGGGCCACCGGCAGCTGGCGCTGCTCGCCGGGCCGCGCGGCTCGTGGACCAGCCGGGAACTCCGGCGCGCCGCCAGCGCCGCCGCCCGGGCCGCGGGCGCCGACCTGACGGTCCTCGGTCCCAACCCGCCCACCGAGACCGGCGGTCTCGCCCAGGCGGAACAGGTCCACCGGGCCGGCGTCACCGCCGTGCTCGCCTACAACGACCTGATGGCGATCGGCCTCATGGAAGGGCTCGACGCACTCGGGGTCCGGGTGCCGCAGGAGATCAGTGTCGTCGGCGTCGACGACATCTCCCTGAGCCGACTCACCCGCCCCAAGCTGACGACGGTGGCCACGCCAACCGCGGCCGCCGGCCGGACGGCCGTCGACATGTTGCTGCAACAGGACACCGATCTCCCGCGTACCGCGCGGGGCGGCGGTGCCACCGTGGCAGTCGGCGTCCGTCGCACCACCGCACAGGTAATGCTCCAGACCGAGTTGGTCATCCGCGACTCCACCGGGCCGGGCCCCTACGCCGGCCGGGAACGTCCCGGAACCGCTGCCGCTGGCCCGGGCCCGCATCGCCGTGCGGACCCGGGCAACCCGGTCGTGGCCGCCGGTGACGTGGTCGCCTCCTAACGCCAAGGAGTGAGCGCACATGCACCCCGCAACACACCCCACCGCCAGCGCGCCCGACGGGCGCACCTACCGTACCCCCCTGCTCCGCCGCCGGTTGCTGCGCGGCCTGCTCGCCGCGGTCGTGGCCCTGCCGCTGGTCGGCGCGGCGGCGGCCTGCGGCGACGACGCCGCATCCGACGGCAAGACCAAGATTTCGATCTTCTGGTGGGGTGGTGACGCCCGGGCCCAGCTCACCGAGCAGGCGCTGGACCTCTACACCCAGAAGAACCCGGACGTCGTCTTCGAGAAGGTCTGGCAGGCCAACCAGGGCTACTTCGACAAGCTCGCCACCCTCACCGCCGGCGGCAACCCGCCGGACATCTTCCAGATCGACGACAACTTCCTCGCCGAGTACGCGGCCCGCAACGCCACCCTGGACCTCAAGCCGTACCAGGACTCCGGTGACCTCGACACCACCAAGTTCCCGCCCAGCCTGCTCCAGTACGGGGTGGTCGACGGCAAGCTCGCCGGCGTGGCCGCCGGGGAGAACACCCAGGGCCTGGTCTACAACAAGACGCTGCTGACCAAGAACGGCCTGCCCGAGCCGACCACCGGGATGAGCTGGGAGGAGCACATCGCCTGGGCCGAGCAGGTCAGCGAGAAGACCGGCGTACCCGGCACCCAGGACCCCAGCGCCGACTACAAGGCGCTCTGGGTCTGGCTGCGCCAACAGGGCAAGGATCTCTACGCCGGTACCGAACTCGGGTTCACCGTCGAGGACGTGACCAGGTGGTTCGAGCTGTGGAAGGGGGCCCGGGACCGGGGCGCCACGCCGACCCCGGACGTGATCCACGAGGGCAACGCCACCGACATCACCAAGCAGCTCGTGGTGACCGGCAAGTCGGCGACCTCCTGGGTCTGGGTCAACCAGATGCCGGAGTTGAAGAAGAACACCTCCGACGAACTCGGTGTCATCGCCTACCCGGGTGACCCGAGCGGCCAGTGGGCCCGCGCCTCGATGTACTGGTCGGTCTTCCGGGGCAGCAAGAACGCCGACATCGCGGTCGATGTGATCAACTTCCTGGCGAACGACCCCGACGCGGTCAAGCTGCTCGGCACCGACCGGGGCCTGCCGTCCAACCTGGACCTGCGCCGGGTCATCAGCGACGACACCACCGACGAGGCGATGAAGCAGTCCATCGCGGTGGAGACCGAGCTGGCCAAGACGTTCGGCGAGGCGCCGCAGGTGCCGATCAAGGGACACAGCAAGGTCCGCGCCGAGCTGACCAAGGCCGCCGAGAACGCGCAGTACGGCCGGGCCACCCCCGCCGAGGCCGCCGCCCAGTTCGTCGAGGCATGCAAGGCGGCAATCGCCTCCTGACCCGCCGCACCACCCGGAGAGGAGCAGTTCGTGGCCCTGACCACGGCGCCCGACCCGACCCGACGCGGCACCGGATCCGTCCGGCCCGACGCCAACCGGCGCGGGACCGGACGGATCCGGCACGGTGAAGGTCTGGCCGGTTACGTTTTCCTGTCGCCCTGGCTCATCGGTCTGATGGGCATCACGGCGCTACCCATGCTGTTGTCGCTGTACCTGAGCTTCACCAACTACGACATCCTCACCCCGTTGTCCGAGGTGGAGTGGGTCGGGCTGGCCAACTACGAGCGGATGTTCACAAGCGATCCGTCGTGGTGGCACTCGGTACGGGTCACGCTCAGCTTCGCCCTGATCGCCGTACCGCTGAAACTGGCCGCGGCGCTCGGGGTGGCCCTGCTGCTCAACCGGGCCTGGCGCGGAGTCGGGTTGTTCCGCGGCCTGTTCTACCTGCCGTCGCTGCTCGGCGGCAGCGTCGCCCTGGCCATCGTCTGGGTCAACATGTTCAACCGGGAGGGCGCGTTCAACTCGTTCCTCGCCCTGTTCGGCATCCAGGGCAAACCCTGGGTCAACGATCCGGACTGGGCCCTGGAGACGCTCATGGTGCTGGCCATCTGGCAGTTCGGCGCACCGATGGTGATCTTCCTGGCCGGCCTCAAGCAGGTGCCGACCGAGTTGTACGAGGCCGCCTCGGTCGACGGAGCCGGCCGGTTCCGGCAGTTCGTGAACGTGACCCTGCCGATGCTCTCCCCGGTGATCTTCTTCAACCTGGTGCTGGAGACCATCAACGGTTTCCAGGGTTTCACCGCCGCGTTCGTGCTCAGCAACGGCACCGGCGGGCCGGTCGACTCGACCCTGATGTACACGCTCAACCTCTACATCACCGGCTTCACCGACCTGGAGATGGGCTACGCCTCCGCGATGGCCTGGGTGTTCCTGATCGCCATCGCGATCATCACGGTGATCTTCTTCAGCACCGGCCGGTTCTGGGTGCACTACTCCGACGGGGAGGACCGCTGATGGTGGCCTCTACCGTCGCCCCGGCGGGCGCGACCCGCCCGCAACGCCCCCGCAGCCGCTCCTGGCTCCGGCTGGTCGTGCTGCTGGCCATCGTCGCGGTGGTGCTCTACCCGCTGTTCTGGATGATCGGCACCTCGGTGAAGTCGCAGGAGGAGATCGTCAACAACATCGGTCTGCTGCCCCGCGACTTCACCCCGGGCAACTACACCGACGGGTGGACCAACTTCGACGTCAGCTTCGCCCGGTTCTTCCTCAACAGCGCCCTGGTCAGCCTGCTCACCGTGGTCGGCAACGCGGTGAGCTGCCTGCTGGCCGCGTACGCCTTCGCCCGGCTGAGGTTCCGGCTGCGCGGGGTGTGGTTCGCCGTCATGATCGGCACCCTGCTGCTGCCGGGGCACGTGCTGATCGTCCCGCAGTACATCCTCTTCCGCACCCTCGGCCTGGTCGGCGGGGAATGGCCCTACCTGCCGCTGCTGATCCCGCAGTTCCTGGCCACGGAGGCGTTCTTCGTCTTCCTGATGGTGCAGTTCATGCGCGGCATCCCCCGCGAACTGGACGAGGCGGCCCGCATCGACGGCGCGAACGCGTTCGGCATCTTCCGGCACGTGATCCTGCCGCTGAGCCGGCCCGCGCTGGTCACCACCGCGATCTTCTCGTTCATCTGGACCTGGAACGACTTCTTCCGGCAGCTGGTCTTCCTGTCCGACCTGAGCGACTACACCGTCCCGGTGGCCCTGACCCTGTTCATCGACTCGACCAGCCAGAGCGCGGTCGGTCCGATGTTCGCCATGGCGGTGCTGTCCCTACTGCCGGTCTTCGGATTCTTCGTCGCCTTCCAGCGGATGCTCGTCGAGGGGATCAACACCAGTGGACTCAAGGGCTGACGCTCGCACCGGGCGGCACGAGCCCGGACGGGACTGGCGGGACACCGTCAGCGACGCCGCCGACCTCGCGCTGCTGGGCATCCTGACCGTGCTGGCCGCGGCACCGGTGCTGACCGCCGGTGCCGCGATCGGCACCGCCAGCGCGACCGTGCACGAGTGGCTCACCACCGGCAGCTGGCCGCCCGCACGACGTACGCTGTCGCGCTTCGGACGGGCGCTGCTGCCGGGCGTACCGGCGGTCCTGGTCGGGCTGGCCGCCGCCGGGCTGCTCGTCGCGGACCTGGTCGCGGTGGCCACCGGCCGCGTCCCGGGCGGTACGGTGGCGCTGGTCGTCACAATCGCCGTCGCGGCGTCCCTGCTCGGCTACGCCGCCGCGATCGTGGTCGAGGTGGGGCGTGCCGGCGGCACCGGGTGGCGGTCGGCGGTCACCCGGGCCGCCCGCGCCTGCCTCGACCACCCCGCGAACTGGGCCGCGCTCGCCGGCACCGCGCTGGTCGTGGTCCTGCTCGGCGTGCTGGTCACGCCGGTGGCGGTGCCGATCCTCGCCGGGTACGCGCTGGCCGCCGTGCACGCGGTCGCCCGCCGTCGACACGTCACCCGGGTGGAGCTGTCGTGACCGACCCACAGCTTTCCGTCGACGGTACGCCGGTCGCCCGGTACGTGCTCGCCCCCGACCTGGATGCCCGGCACGGGCCCCGGCCGTACCTGCATCCGGTGCGCACCCTGGCCGGCACCCCGGTCACCGACGCGCTGCCCGCCGATCACGTGTGGCACCTGGGGGCGTCGCTGGCCGTGCAGGACGTGGCCGGCACCAACCTGTGGGGCGGGCGGACGTACGTGCGCGGCACCGGGTACACCTGGCGCGCCGACCACGGCCGGATCGTGCACGTCGGCTGGGAGGACCTGGCGACCGACCGGCTCGACCACCGGTTGCACTGGTGCGACCCGACAGGTCGGGTGCTGCTCACCGAACGGCGGGTGCTCGCCGCCTCGGCGGTACCCGGCCACGACGGCGCGTGGCGGCTCGACCTGACCAGCACGCTCACCGCACCCGCCGACCGTGACGTGACGCTGGGCAGTCCGGCCACCAACGGCCGCCCCGGCGGGGCGGGCTACGGCGGCTTCTTCTGGCGTGCGGTGGCCGCCGAACCGCCCGAGGTCGTCACCGCCCGGCTGACCGGCGAGGAGCAGGTCAACGGGTGCGCCGAAGCGTGGGTGGCGATGACCGGGCGGGCGCCGGAGGGTGGGACCTACACCCTGGTCTTCAGCGGTCTCGGGCCGGGCGACAGGTGGTTCGTCCGGACCACGATGTACCCCGGGGTCTGTGTGGCCTTCGCTTTCGAGGAGACCGCCACCATCCGCGCGAACACCAGCCGGCACGGTCACTACCGCGTCGTCGTCGCCGACGGCCGGCTCGACCGCCACACCGCCGCCGCCCTCACCCGCTGACGCCATCGACGGCACCGCGATCTGTGGCGGTCCAGGTGGTCGGCCCGCCGCTCGCGGAACTCCCGCACCGCCACGGATTCCTGGCCGCAGCGCCACCGTCGGTCAACCGGCACCCAGGCAGACGAACGCCGCCGCGGTGGCCCGGGCGGTGCCGTCGCCGGCGGCGACGAATGCCTGCTGGGCCTCGGCGAGGGCGTGCGCCGGTCGGGCGCCGGCCCGCATCCGCCGGTGCAGGTCCAGCATGAGCGCGGTGGTCGGGTCGGCCGGCACCGGTAGCACCGTGGCGATCAGGCACCGGGTGCCCAGGGCCAGCAGCACCGCGGCGAATCCCATCACCTCGTCGCCCGGGCGGATGCCGGTCAGCCCCGACTCGCAGGCGGAGAGCACCACGCAGCCGGGTGGACGGGCGACGCGTTCCCACTCGTATGCGAACAGCGGTCCTCCGGCGAGCTCCAGAGTGGAGAACTGTGGATTGTCCGCGCGGAACGTGCCGTGAGCCGCGATGTGCACCAACCCGGCACCGTCCAGTGCCCGGGTGAGCGCGTCGGCGGTGGCGTCCGCCCCGGTGAGCAGTTGGGCTCCCGGCAACACCCGGGCGAGCCGGCGGACCTCGGCCTGCCCGGCCGGTAGCCGCGGGCCGCTGGCCAGGACCGGCGGTCCGACCGCGGCCTCGCGTCGGTCCGCGCCGAGCCATACCGTGGCCGACGGGGCGACCGTGACGGCGCGACCGGCACAGGTCGGCAACTCGGCCCAGCCGACGGCATGCAGCTCACCGACCGGAACGATCACCAGGGGCCGGTCAGCCAGACGGCGTCGCACCGGATCGAAGAGCTGACGGTCGAGTACCGCGGCGGCGTGTGCGGCACCGGCCTGCGCGGCGGCCGAGTCCCCGGTGGTGATCAGTCGACGTAGCCCGAACCGGTGCCATCGGGCCAGCCTCGCCGCCTCGGCGCGCGGGCCGAGGTCGTGCAGGCTGACCCGACCGTCGCGGACCAGCACCGCCCGGAGCCGATCGCCGTGCGCCACCAGTTCGACCAGCACGCGCGAGCCGAGCCGCTCGGCCAGGGCGTCCACGGTGGGCGGGGCGACCACCTCGCTTCCGCCGGGCATCCGTCGGGCGAGGTCGCGGATGTGGTGTTCGAGTCGGGCCTGCCGGCCGCGCAGGGCACGTACCGGACGGTCGGCCAGCACCGCGTCCTCGAGCAGCCCGCTGACCATCCTCAGCTCGGCGAGCGCGGCGACCAGATCGGGGTCGTCGGGCGGGAGCGCCGAGCGCATGCGCAGCGTGTTGGCGCGCCACCGCTCCGACCAGGCGAGGACCCGGGCCGGTGCGCCGGCGCGGACGGCGACGTCCAGCCCTTCGGCCGCCAGTTCCTGCCCGTACGCCCCGCTGTGGGCCCGCAGTTCCGTGGCGCCGAGCGAGGTGCGGTGCCGGTCGAGCACGGCCAGTCCGCGCCGGAGCGCGCGGGCCGCGCCGGACTCGTCGCCGCTCAACCGGCGTGACAGTGCCAGGGCGTACCAACCCTGAGCCCGTCGGGGAGCGGTGCCCCGGCCCCGCGCCCGGGCGGCCCGGCCGAACAGCTCCATGGCGCGGTCGGTGCGGCCGGTGGCAGTCGCCAACAGACCGGCGTCGATGCGGGTGATCAGCGCGGGATCCGGCCAGCCGGTGGCGTCGAGCTGGTCGGCGGTCCGGACCATCGCGGTGAACAGGGCCGGCGAACGGGTTCCCCGGCGGAACTCGGCGCGCAGCTCGACGTGCCGGGCGAACGCGGCCCAGGTCCGGCGTCCCTGGCGCCGGAAGCGGGTGCGGGCGGCCGCCGCGGCTGCGGTCGCGGTGTCCAGGTCACCGGCGAGCAACGCGGCCCGGGCCTGGGCCAGCAGCGCCTCGGCGAGGTCGGAGGCCATCCCACGACGGCGTAGTTCCCGGATCGCCACGGCGGCGACCTGCACCGCCTCGTCGACCAGCGGCACCGACAGCAGCAGCTCGACGCGGTCCAGCAGCAACGCCGGCCGGGGCACGGCCAGTCGCCGGTACTCCTCGCCGACGGCAGCGAAGCAGCGCAGCGCGGCCGCGATGTCTCCGCGCCGGCCGGCCGCGATCCCACCGTTCCAGCGGGCGTCGGCCGCCGCCAGGTCCAGGCCGAGTCCATGGAAGGCGGCCGCCGCCCGGGAGAGGTCGTCCGCGCCACCGACGGTGCCCCGGTGGGCGTTGAGCAGACCCCGGTTGTTGCGGGCCCGTGCCTCCAGCAGCAGGTCACCTTCGCGTTGGGCGATGTCGATGGCGTGGCCGTAGTCGCGAACCGCTTCGTCGTAGCGTCCGCGGTAGTGCAGTACCACCCCGCGCTGCATCCGGGCCCGCCCGGCGTCCGCACCGGTCAGCTGGGGCAGTGCGTCGGTTACGGCCCGCAGCGCCGCCGCGGTACGGCCGGCGTTGGCCAGTACGTAACCGAGACTCATCTGCGCCAGCGCCCGGGTCCGGGCGGTGCCGGCGGTGCGTACCGCCCGTCGCAGGTGACGTAGCGCGCCGGGTAGATCGTTGAGTTCCCGCAGGGCCAGGCCGATCGCCCGGTCGGCGGTGGACCGTTCGTCGTCGGCGGTGCTGGCGGCGAGCACCCGCTGGGCGATCGCGATCGCCTCACGCGGACAGCGCTGGACGGTGTCGAGCGCCATCAGCGCGGTCCCGGCACCGGCGTCGGTGCTGTCGGGCATGGACAAAGAGTTCCCCATCCATGACGGTGCGTCAATGTCGACCGCCCCGGCTCATCGCTCTCGCCGGGCACGGGCTGGTCATCCGATCAATTGACATACGCCGATTACTTGGAAGAATCGGGGAGTCCGGGGGACTTTCGCCGCGTCGACCACCGGTGGCGCGTGCCACTGCCCGGACCGTTCTTGGAGGACCTCGTGCTTCCTGATCATCCCATCGCGTCGCGTCCCGAAGGCGGGCTGTCCCGACGGTGGCTCCTGGCGGCGTCCGCCCTGGCTACGACGGCGGTGTCGCTCGGCGCCGGACTGCGTCCGCCGCCGGCGCGCGGCGACCTCGACGACGACAAGGCCTACCAGCTCGCGTTTGCCGAAGCGCTCAACGCCGATCGCGAGGTGCGGCGGCACACCACGTCCGGGCGGGAGATCCTCTACCGACCCCGGCAACTGCTGACTGCGGACGCGGACACCTGGCGGGTCGCCGCCTGGCTGCGCAACGGTGGCCACGCGGTGACCATCGCCGACCGTTTCGCCGGTGTCACCCGGCTGCTGTTCGCCGGGGAGACCGACATTCCCGGGGTGGTGACGAGGCTGCGCGATCCCCGGCAGTGGCCCGGCCAGCCGGTGCCCGCGGTCCAACCGCACCACGTGCTGCTCGGTCTGGGCAACATCATGGGCAATCCGAGCGGACCGCCCAGGACGGTCGCTGCCCTGCCGCCGCCGGATTCGGCCCGGCTCGGCGAGGGGGCAGGGGTGACGGTCGGCATCTGCGACACCGGCATCTGGCGGCAGGCGGGCGACGTTCACCCGGAGTGGCTCGGCGGCGCGTACCTGCCGGAGTCCGACGACGAGGACCCGCTCTACGTCCACGGCGACGTGCTGGCCGCGCAGGGCGGTCACGGCACCTTCGTCGCCGGGGTGGTCCGGCAGGCCGCGCCGGGCGTGCGCGTCGACCCGGAGTCGGCGCTGGGCCCGACCGGCGTCGGTGACGAGGCGATGCTGGTGGCCGCGCTCGGTCGGCTCGCGCCGGAGGTGTCGGTGGTGAATCTCTCGCTGGGCGGTTTCACTCTCGACGACCAGCCGTCGCTGCCGCTGGCCAACGCCGTGGCCGGACTACCACCGACGACCGCGGTGGTGGCGGCGGCCGGCAATCACGGCATCGACCGACCGATCTGGCCGGCCGCGCTGGACCGGGTGCTGGCGGTCGCGGCGGTCACCGCCACCGCCACCGGCCCGGCACCTGCGACCTACAGCGGCTTCGGTCCATGGGTCGACGCCTGCACCCTCGGCCGGCACGACAGCACATACGTCCACGGCCGGCTGCCGTTGCCGGGTCGGCCGACCCGGCTGTTCCGCGGGTACGCCACCTGGGCCGGTACCTCGTTCGCGTCGGCGTACGTCGCGGGTCGGCTCGCCGCACTGATGACCACCGCCGGCCTGAGCGCCGAGGCGGCACGCCTGGCGTTGCTCGCGGCGCCGCGCTGGCATCCCGACTACGGTGTCCTCGTCGGATGAGCGCCCGGACGGGGATGTCGTGCTGACCGATCGCAGCGCCACCGACCTGGTGTCCGCCGCGACGCACGGCGACGAGGCGGCCTGGGCCGAGTTGGTGCGCCGGTACACCCCGCTGGTGTACTCGGTGATCCGGTCCCACGATCTGGGCGGCGCCGACGCGGCCGATGTCAACCAGACCGTCTGGCTGCGGCTGGTGGAACACCTGAATCAGGTACGCGAACCCGAGGCGCTGGCCGCCTGGCTGGCCGTGACGACCCGGCGCGAGTGCTACCGGATGTCCCGCCTCGGCCGGCGTACGCAGCCGGTGGACCCGTCCGACGGTGCGTTCGAGGCGTACCACGGGACCTGGGCGGACGTCGCGGCGCCGGACGAGGAGCTGCTGCGAGCCGAGCGGCGCCAGGCGCTGCGGGAGAGCTTCGCCCAGCTTCCGCCGCGGTGCCAGGAGCTGCTGTCGTTGCTGACCGCCGATCCGCCGCTGACCTACCGGGAGGTCGCCGGCCGGCTGGGCCTGCCGGTCGGCAGCATCGGGCCGACCCAGGCCCGCTGCCTGCGCAGGCTGCGCGACTCACCGGCCCTCGCGTCGTACCTTGAACCGGGCGGGACGACCGGACGGAAGTGGGGTGAACGCGATGGAGCCGTGGCCGCCGGTCGATGACGACCGGTTGAAGGCGGAGCTGGGCGCGGCGCTCTGGGACGGCGGGGGAGTTCCCGAGGAGTACGTCACGGCGGCGCGGGCGGCGTTCGCTTGGCGGACGGTGGGCGCCGAACTGACCCTGGCCGAGCTGATCTTCGACTCGGCGAGTGAGACGGAGCCGGCCGGGCTGACCCGGTCGGCGGGTTCCGTGCGTACGCTTTCCTTCCGCGGTGGCCCGGTCGTCGTGGAGATCGAGGTGACCGACGCCGGGATCGTCGGGCAGCTCTCCCCGGCCGGCGGCGGTCGGGTCAGCGCCCGCACGACCAGCGGCACCTACGACGAGGCCCCGGTCAACGCGGTGGGTCTCTTCTCCCTGGGTGCTCCGCCGCCCGGTCCGATCCAGCTCCGGGCCGACGCGGGCGGCCACACGGTGGTCACCGACTGGGTCTGCCTACGCTGACGGGGGCCGCGGGTCGTCCAGCCCGCGGCCCCCGCGAAGGCGTCGGGACTATCGCCTGCTGGTGCTGATCAGATACTGCACGCCACCGAGGTCGGTCCGCCGCTCGCCGTTGTTGTCCGGCCCGAACTGGGTCACGTTGAACGCGATCTCCCCGTCGGACGCGGTCTCGGCCGAGAAGAGCAGCGAGAACCGCAACCGCTCACCGGGGTTCAGCAGCAGGTTCCCCAGGAAGGCCCGGGTGGGCTCCACGATCTCCACCTGGGTCCGGCCGGCCGGGCGTATCCCCGCGCCGACCGCGCCACCGGCCCGCCAGCGCTCGAAGAGTTCCGGACCGAGGTCGACGACGACCCGGCCGCCGATGGCCCGCAGCGGCTCGGCGGCCGCGAAGGTCACCTCGTTCCTGGAGGGCACCCTCAGCGTGTTGCCGATGGCGAAGGGCCGCACGACCGGTCCGGCGCCCGGGTTCAGCAAGACCGAGTCGACGTTGCGCCACGCGATGTTGTTGTTGTGGCTGGCGTTGATGGGGATGCTCGGACCCTCGACGGTCATCGGGTCGGAGTCGGAGATCCAGCGGGCGATCAGGCAGAAGTGACCCGGCCCGGGCACTCCGGTCCACGGGATGGTGACGGTCGTGACGCCCGGGGCGGCGATGACGCTGCTGGCCCCGATCTCGGTCCAGTGGGTCGGCCAGGTCGCGCCGCCGCCGGGCGTGGTCCGGTAGACCCGGAGCACGCCACTGCCGACGCCGGAGCCGTACGGTCCGGGATTGCGCAGCTTGACGAAGACGTAGTTGGTCACCCCGACGATCGGGTTCTGGCTGACGGCGCACTCGACGGCGGTGGGGCAGACCTTGATGTCGGGGCTGATCCACAGCGGTTCGAGCGTGTGCGGCTCCAGCCCGACGTCGGCGGCGACATCCTTGATGTAGACGTCGGTGCGGGCCGTCGCGGCCGCCCGCTCCGACGCCGGGAAGGGTGCGGCGGCGGCTGCGGTCACCGCCAGCAGACTGGTCAGCGTCGCTCCCGCGAGGACGACCAGGGCGGCTCTGCGGACACGTCTTCCTGCACTGCTCATGGCAGGTCTCTCCCATCGACGGGGGCTGAGCCGACGCGGTTCGTTTCCGTACCGTGTCGGCGCGGTTTCGTCATTCAGGAGCGGGAAGACGGGCTGGAAATACCGTCGCCGGGGCACCGCGCTGTCAGATGGCGCGACGACCGGCAAAATGTCCCCGGATCGCGTGGCCCGCGACCTCGGTCAATCAGGCAGCGCCTGGCAGGAGGAGCGGACGACCAGTTCGGTGGGCAGCCGGATGTGGGTGTCCCGCTCGACGCCGGCGATCAGGTCGATGAGCAGGCGCAACGCCTCGGCGCCCATCCGCTGCAACGGTTGCATGATCGTCGTCAGCGGCGGGTTCACCAGTGCCGATTCCGGGATGTTGTCGAAGCCGATCACGGAGAGCTCGTCGGGGACCGACAGGCCCAGGCTCCGGGCGACGTCGATCGTGGAGATGGCGGAGAGGTCGTTTCCGGCGAAGACGGCGGTCGGGCGGTCGGGCAACGAGAGCAGCTCGGCGGCGGGCTCGGCGGCGCTGTCGACCCGGAACCCGCCGACCCGGACCAGCCGCTCGTCCACCGTCACGCCCGCGTCGGCCATGGCCTGCCGGAAGCCCGCCTCGCGGAGCCGGGACGATTCGAGGTCGGCGCGTCCGCTGATGTGCCCGATGCGGCGGTGACCGAGGGAGAGCAGGTAGTTGGTCGCCAGGACGGCGCCGGCGAAGTTGTCGGAGTCGACTGTCGGCAGCCCCGACGGGCCGGTGTGCGGGTCCACGGCCACGACGTGGAAGCCCTGCTTGGTCTCCACCACGGTCGGCGTGACGATCACTGCCCCGTCGATGAGCGTGCCCGACAGCCGGGCCAGCGAGCGGCGTTCCCACCCTACGGCCGTCCCGGCGCCGTCGCCGCCGGAGTACGCGAGCAGTTGGTAGCCGGTGCCGGCGACCTCCACGCTGGCGCCCTTGAGCAGTTCGGTCGAGAACGGCTCGAACTCGGCGACCAGGATGCCGAGCACGTTGGTGCGATGGCTGCGCAGGCTCTGCGCCCCCAGGCTCGCCTCGTAGCCGAGTTGACGGATGACCTGCTGGACCCGTTCCACGGTCGCCTGTGCCACTCCGTAACGGCCGTTCACCACCTTGGAAACGGTCGCCACGGAGACGCCGGCCGTGCGGGCCACGTCCGACATCTTGACACGCTGGGGAAACGCCACGCCGATGATGATAGAGGGCCGGCGGGCCGGTTACGAAGGCGAGTCGAAAACGTTATCGACACCGATTGACACTGGATTACCTTGCTGAAAAACTCGCTCAGGCCGAGCACCCGACTGACTGGTCGAGGAGACATCGATGGCTATAAAGCGCCGTGCAACCACCTTTCTAGCGCTGTCCATGACAACCGCACTACTCGTCGCCGGCTGCGGCGGCGGGGGCGAGAGTGAGGCACCTGCCGAGAGCGAGCTGTACAAGAACCCGGTGACGCTTACCTGGTGGCACAACGCCTCCCAGGACGGTCCCGGTAAAGAGTACTGGGCGAAGGTCGCCAAGGACTTCAATGCGCTGCACCCCACGGTCACGATCGAGATCGAGGGCATCGAGACCAACCAGCTCCAGCGCACCCGGCTCCCCGCCGCGCTGCTCAGCAACGACCCGCCGGACATCTTCCAGGCGTGGGGCGGTGGCGAGATCCGCGAGCAGGTCGAGGCCGACTACCTCAAGGACATCACCGACCAGGTCAAGGACGAGGTTGCCAACATCGGCAGCGCGGTCGAGATCTGGCAGGTCGACGGCAAGCAGTACGGCCTGCCGTACCGGATGGGCATCGAGGGCATCTGGTACAACAAGGACCTGTTCCAGCAGGCCGGCATCACCGCTCCGCCGGCCACCTTCGACGAGCTGAACGACGCGGTCACCAAGCTCAAGGCGATCAACGTCATCCCGATCGCGGTCGGTGCCGGTGACAAGTGGCCCGCCGCGCACTGGTGGTACAACTTCGCGCTGCGCGCCTGCTCGGTCGACACCCTGCGCAAGGCCAGCCTCGAGAACAACTTTGACGACCAGTGCTTCGTCAAGGCCGGTCAGGACCTGAAGGCGTTCATCGACACCGAGCCGTTCCAGCCCAACTTCATCGCCACGCCGGGTCAGAACGACCCGACCAGCGCCAACGGCCTGCTGGCCAACGGCAAGGCCGCGATGGAGCTGATGGGTGACTGGAACAAGGGCACCCTGGACACCGTCACCGAGGACCAGGAGGCGCTGAACAAGTTCATCGGCTGGTTCCCGGTTCCGGCCATCACCGGTTCCGCCGGTGACCCGAAGGCGGCCCTGGGCGGCGGCGACGGCTTCGCCTGCGCCAAGAACGCCCCGGCCGAGTGCGTCGAGTTCCTCAAGTACATCGTCAGCCCCGAGGTGCAGAAGGGCTACGCCGAGACCGGCACCGGCCTGCCCGTCGCCAAGGGTGCCGAGGACGGCGTGAAGGACCCGGCGCTGAAGTCCATCCTGGAGGCCACCACCAGCGCCACCTACGTGCAGCTCTGGCTGGACACGGCGTTCGGCAGCACCGTCGGCAACGCGATGAACGACGCGATCGTCGCCATCTTCGCCGGCAACGGCACCCCCGAGCAGGTTGTCGAGGCCATGAAGGCGGCCGCGCGCAAGTGACCTCGACCAACCCGACCCTGGACCTCGCCGGCGGCGCTTCCGCGCCGCCGGCGGGACCCCGGCCTGCCCGACGCTCGTCAGCTCGGGCCGCCGAGACCCGACGCAAGTGGTACGAGATCATCGGGCTCACCACGCCAGCCGTCATCGTCTACGTGATGTTCGTGCTGGTCCCGATGGGCTTCGCCTTCTACTACAGCCTGTTCCGCTGGCGTGGCGTGGGACCACCCACCGACTACGTCGGCTTCGACAACTACGTCCTGGCGTTCCAGGACCCGATCTTCATCGACGCGCTGCGCAACAACGCGATAATCGTGTTCGGGTCACTGCTGATCCAGGGGCCGATCGCCCTGGGTGTGGCCCTGCTGCTCAACCGCAACTTCCGCGGCCGTACGCTGTTCCGCCTGCTGGCCTTCGTGCCCTACGTGCTGGCCGAGGTCACCGTCGGCATCATGTGGAAGCTGCTGCTGTCCGACGCCGGCACGGTCAACGCCATGCTGGAGTCGCTGGGGCTGGGCAGCCTGGTGCAGGCGTGGCTCGCCGACCTCGACGTGGTCATCTGGACGATGCTGGCCGTACTCACCTGGAAGTACGTCGGTTTCGCCATCATCCTCCTGCTCGCCGGCCTGTCGAACGTGCCGCAGGAACTGAACGAGGCCGCCGCCATCGACGGCGCGAGCTGGTGGCAGATCCAGCGTCACGTGACGCTGCCACTGCTGGGACCCACGATCCGGATCTGGATGTTCCTGTCCATGATCGGTTCGTTGCAGGTCTTCGACGTGATCTGGGTGACCTCCGTGCCCGCGGTGCGGTCGCTCGGCGCGTCGGCGACCATGGCGACGTACATGGTGGACAACGGGTTCTTCGCCCGGCTGTGGGGCTACGGCAACGCGGTGGCGGTCATCCTGTTCGCCATCTCGTTCGTCGCGGCGGTGCTGTTCCAGCGCTTCCTCCTGCGTCGTGACATCGAGGGCGCCATCACCAGAAGGGCAAACTGATCGTGGCCGCGAACGCCGTCCTGTCTCCGACCGCCAAGCGTCGCCCGATCTCGTGGGGGAACCCGCTCACGTACGCGCTGGCGCTCGCGGTCGCCGCAGTGTCGATCACTCCGGTGGTCTACGTGATCGTCGGCGGGTTCCGTACCACGCCGCAGATCGTCGCCGATCCGGCCGGCCTGCCCGACCCGTGGGTCTGGGACAACTACTCCCGGGTGCTGACCCAGAGCGACTTCTGGCGGCAGGTGTTCAACAGCGCGGTGGTGTCCCTGGGCACCACCATCGGCGTCGTGGTGCTGGGGGTCTGCGCCGCGTTCGTGCTGGCCCGCTACACCTTCCGTGGCCGGGAGGTGCTCTACACCTTCTTCACCCTGGGTCTGCTGTTCCCGGCCGGAGCGGCGATCCTGCCGCTCTACCTGATGCTGCGCGACCTCAATTTGATCAACTCGTACTACGCGGTGATCCTGCCGCAGGTCGCCTTCGCGTTGCCGCTGACGATCGTGATCCTGCGTCCGTTCCTCACCGCGATTCCCCGCGAGTTGGAGGACGCTGCCGCGATCGACGGCACCGGTCGGCTCGGTTTCCTCTGGCGCATTCTGCTGCCCCTGTCGCGGCCCGCGCTGGTCACCGTCGGTATTCTCGCCTTCGTCACCAGCTGGAACGCGTTCCTGCTGCCGCTGCTCGTGCTCGGTGACGCGAGCCTGCACACCCTGCCGCTGGGCGTGCAGAACTTCTCCAGCCAGTACACCTCCGACACGGCGGGAATCCTCGCCTTCACCTCGCTGGCGATGTTGCCGGCACTTATTTTCTTCACGTTCGCCGAGAAGCAGATCGTCGGTGGCCTCCAGGGCGCGGTCAAGGGCTGAGCGGCAGCGGCACCAACACAAAGGGGTAACACAGCATGACTGAGGTCCGCGAGGTCGTGGGCGGGTCGGCGCCGGTGCCGGCCCAGACAGGATCGGGCCACGGCCGGCCCGACCGGTACGGGTCCGATGGCGAGACGCGCGTACGTGAACTGCTCGGTCGGATGACGATCGAGGAGAAGGTCGCGCAGCTCGTCGGCTTCTGGGAGAAGGCCGAGGGTGAGGCCGTCGCGCCGCTGCAGGGCGAGTTCGGCGACATCGGCCGGCTCGAGGACTTCTCCCGGCACGGGCTCGGTCACCTCACCCGCGCCTACGGCACCCGGCCCGTCGAGGCCGTGTCGCGGGCGTCATGGCTGTGGAAGTTCCAGTCCGACCTGGTGACGGGGACCAGGCTCGGCATCCCCGCGATCGTGCACGAGGAGTGCCTGACCGGACTGTCGGCGTGGAAGGCGGCGACCTTTCCCACCCCGCTGGCGTGGGGTGCCGCCTTCGACCCCGACCTGGTCACCGAGATGGCCGCGGCGATCGGGGCGTCGATGCGGGCGCTCGGCGTCCACCAGGGGCTCTCCCCGGTGCTCGACGTGATCCGCGACCCCCGCTGGGGGCGGGTCGACGAGTGCATCGCCGAGGATCCCTACCTGGTCGGCACGCTGGGCACCTCGTACGTGCGCGGGCTGCAGTCGCAGGGGGTGCACGCCACCCTCAAGCACTTCGTCGGCTACTCCGCCTCCCGCGCCGGGCGTAACTTCGCCCCGGTGCACGCCGGCCCGCGCGAGCTGGCCGACGTGCTGCTCGTACCGTTCGAGATGGCGATCCTCGACGGCGACGCCCGCTCCGTGATGCACTCGTACGCCGAGATCGACGGGGTGCCCGTGGCCGCGGATCCGACGCTGCTCACCGGGGTGCTCCGGGACCGGTGGGGCTTCGACGGCACGGTGGTGGCCGACTACTTCGGAGTGGCGTTCCTGAACCTGCTGCACCAGGTCGCCGGCGACCACGCGGACGCGGCCGTGCAGGCGCTGACCGCCGGTGTCGACATCGAGCTGCCCACCGGCGACGCGTACCTGACCCTCGCGGAGTCGGTGCGGGCCGGCCGGATCGACGAGTCGGTGATCGACCAGGCGGTGCTGCGGGTGCTGCGGCAGAAGCTGGACCTCGGGCTGCTGGACGCCACCTTCACCGACGAGCCGGTCCAGGCGGTCGATCTCGACTCGCCCGAGCACCGGGCGATCGCCCGCCGCCTCGCCGAGAAGTCGATCGTCCTGGTCGCCAACCAGGACGCGTTGCCGCTGCCGGCGGGCCGCCGGATCGCGGTGATCGGGCCGAACGCGGACCGGCAGGGCGCCCTCTTCGGCTGCTACTCCTTCCTCAACCACGTGCTCGTGCAGCACCCCGACGTGGAGGCCGGCATCGAGGTGCCGAGCGTGCTCGACGCGCTGCGCGCCGAGTTCGGCCCGGAACTCGTCACCTCGGCCCGCGGCTGCGCGGTGGACGACGACGACCGCTCCGGCTTCGAGGCGGCGGTCGCCGCGGCGTCCGCCGCCGATGTCGCCGTCCTCGTCGTCGGCGACCACGCGGGCCTGTTCGGGCGCGGCACGGTCGGCGAGGGATGCGACCGGGACGATCTGGAGCTGCCCGGTGTGCAGCGGGAGCTGGTCGAGGCGGTGCTGGCGACGGGCCGGCCCGTCGTCCTGGTGCTGCTGACCGGCCGGCCGTACGCGATCGACTGGGCGCTGAGCCGCTGCGCGGCGGTGGTGCAGACGTTCTTCCCCGGTGAGGAGGGCGCCGGCGCGATCGCCGGTGTGCTTTCCGGACGGGTCAACCCGTCGGGCCGGCTGCCGGTCAGCCTGCCCCGGTCAGCCGGGGCGCAGCCGTACTCGTACCTGCACCCGACGCTGGGTGACGGCAACGAGGTGACGAACCTGCTGGCGACGCCCGCCGCACCGTTCGGCCACGGGCTGTCGTACACGACCTTCGAATACACGGACCTGACGGTGCCGGCCACGGTGCCGACCGACGGGGCGCTGGCGGTGAGTGTGCGGGTCACCAACACCGGCGCGGTGGCCGGCGACGAGGTGGTGCAGCTCTACGGCCGGGACCTGGTGGCGTCGGTGACCCGACCGGTGGCGCAGCTGCTCGGCTACCAGCGGGTCCACCTGGCGCCGGGTGAGTCGGTCACCGTCGCGTTCACGGTGCCCACCACCCGGCTGGCCTTCTCCGACCGGACGCTCACCCGCGTGGTCGAGCCCGGTGCCGTCGACCTCTGGGTCGGCACCAGCGCACGCCGCGACGTGGCGGCCTCGACCACCCTGGTGGGCGACGTCGCACCGGTCACCAACGCCTCCGCCCGTTGGACGACCGCCGAGGTCAGCTGAGTCCGTGCCGGCCGGCCACCGCCGCGATGGTGGTCGACCGCACGATCCAGGGCAGTTCCCGATGATCGGGAACTGCCCTGGCGCATTTGCGCCGCGCGGTGACCGCACGACTCAGGTGGCACGCCTGCGGCGGCGGTTGGTCGGCTTCGCCCCGACCTTCGGTGCGGCCGGACGGCCCGGCTCGTCGCCGTTTCCGTTCGTGACCGCCTTCGGCGTGTCGGCCCGCGCCTCCGGGCTGGAGGCACCGTTGACCGGCGGCGGGTACCGGCGCAGCATCCAGGTCTGCTGCCCGAGCGAGAAGAGGTTCGTGGTCACCCAGTAGATGATCACGCCGATCGGGAAGATCAACCCGGAGACGAGCAGCGAGGCGGGGATGCCGTAGAGCATCAGCCGCTGCACCAGCCGCTGCGGCGGATCCGTGGCCCAGCCGCTGCGCAGGATCAGCTGCCGGCTGGACAGGTAGGTCGTGACGACCATCGTGGCGACCAGCACGGCGGCCACGGTCCGGACCGTGGCGCCGTCGGCCCCGAGCAGGGCCAGATCCCGCCCTGTGGAGCCGAAGGTACCCGCGATCGGGGCGCCGAACAGCGTGGCCGACGAGGCGCTGTCGAACTGGGTGACGGTCCAGCCGTACAAGGTCTTCAGCTGCTCCGGCATCGTCGGCTTGAGATGACGCAACACGTGCAGCAGGCCGAGGAACACCGGAATCTGCACCACCATCGGCAGGAAACCCATCAGCGGGTTCGCCTTCTCCGCCCGGTAGAGCTCGACCAGTTCCCGCTGCAGGGTCTCCCGGTCGTCGCGGTGCCGGGTCCGGAGTTCGGCGATCCTCGGCTGCAACGCCTGCACCGCCCGTTGCGAACGGATCTGTTTGACGAAGACCGGGAACAGGACGACCCGGACGGTGAGCACCAGGAAGACGATGCCCAGCACCCAGGACCAGTCGGTGCCCAGCGCGGACGCGTCGCCGAGCAGCCGCTGCCAGGCGCTGTGCCAGAACAGCAGGATCGCGGAGATGGCATGGTAGATCACGGACATGAGAACACCCCTCGACGTGCGACTACGACTGATGCGAGCAGGAACGGTCACCAGCAGCGGTCGCCGACGAGCGGCAGGAAGTGGGTGAGGTGAGGCTCAGGCGACCGCGAGGGTCGCCGTGGTGGGGGCTCTGGGGCGGGCCCGGCCGGCGGCGTCCGGATCACGGTGGCGGGGTACGCCGGTACGACCGGAGCGTTCCCGCAGCATCCGACGGGTGATCCGCAGGTCGGGATCGGTCACCCCCGCGGGGATCAGGGCCGCGGCGGCCAGCAGGGCGGTCAGCAGTGCGCCGGTCACCGCCGCCGTGCCGGAGAGCATGCTGGTGGCACCGACGTCGGCCAGGACGCCGACGAGGTACCAGAGCAGGCCGAGCCCGATCACCGGGCAACCATATCCGGTCGGCGCCACCGGCGGTGTCCGGGAATCGCCGCCCGCCGCGACGCGGCCGGTCGCGGCCCCCGCCTCAACCGTGCGGGTCCGGTTCGGCGCGCAGCGCGGCGGTGGCCCGCACCGCCTTGACGATCGCCGGGATCGCTCCGATCAGCAGCACCAGCGCCCAGACGATCGCGATGACCGCGAAGACCACGGCGCCCACGGAGTCGAGGATGCTGACCAGGATCACCGGCACCAGGCCGTGCAGGAACCCCAGCACCACCGTGCCGAGCAGACTGGTCAGGATCAGCAGGACCAGGCCCTTGTTCTGCAGGAACTTCGGCTGGGCCAGGATCAGCAACCCGGCCCAGGCGAGCTTGAGCAGTAGCACCAGGCCGAGCAGCGCCGCGGCGTCACCGACCGGGAAGAACCCCCACAGTGCCAGGTACGCGAGCGTGCCGAACGGCGGCGCCAGGAACAACGACACCATGATCATCAACTCGATGAAGGCGAGCACCAGCGCCAGCAGGGCCACGAGGATCAGGATGATCGAGAAGATCAGGGTGGCGACGCCCTGGATCCGGCCGTGCAGCCGCTCCGGCAGCACCAGGCCCAGGCAGAACAGCCCGGTCGTCCAGAGCGCCGCCGCGTCGATGAGCGCCAGGTAGCCCGTACCGCGGCCGGACGGCTCGCTGACCTGGCGTACGTCGCCGACCTCGACACCGAGGTCGGCGGCGCTGCCGGCCAGTTCCGCGCCGGCGTCGCCGCCGCCGAGCAGCAGCCCGGCGCCCACCTCCACGCCCACCGCCAGCACCAGCGCCAGCATCGCCAGCAGCAGGAACGGCCTGCGCAGCCCACCCATCCCAGCCCCCTCGCCTCAGTCCCGCGCGATCGTGACGAGGCACCCGGCCGGGCAACTCACCAGCACCGTGGTGGCCCGGTCGACGGCGACGCGGGCCACCGCGCCGCTGCCGTCGGCGGCGGGTTCCACCTCGTCGGTGACGGTGAAGTCGGCGTCACCCGGGGCTGTCGCCCGCACGCTGAACGCCTGCGGACCGCGCAGGATCAGCGTGCGCAGTCCGTCCGGGTCGGCGACGCGCAGTTCGCAGCGGCCGTCGACGACCAACTGCCCGGTGGCCGCCAGACAGTCCGCGTCCACGCTGGCCGGATCGACGGCGCTGCGTCCGCCCCCGGCCCGGCCCAGCAGGTCGACGAGCGGATGCCGGGCCGTCGGGTCGCCCCGGTCGTCGCTGCCGGCACCCACCGCCACCGCGAACAGCACCACCAGCAGCACGCCGAGCGCCGCGAGCAGTGCCTTCTGCTGCCCGCTCACCGCCGCCCTCCGGGCCCGGTCACCGCTGGTCCTCCGACCCGACCTCGGTGAACCGCAACTGGTCGACGCCGGCGAAGTAGCGGTTCGTGCTCTGCGTCTTGCCGATCACCACCAGGGTGACCTCGTGCGTCCCGGGGCCGAGCCGCACCCGACCCACGTCGACCCAGTCGGTGACCCGCACCTTCGGACTGAAGCCGATGAACGGGTCGCCGACCTGCCGGCCGTCGATCAGGAAGACCGTGTTGGCGTAGTCGAACGAGGTGGTCAGCACGGCGGAGAACTGCCAGGTCGCCTCGGCGGGCAGCTCAACCGTCACGGTCACCCGGTCGTTCACCGCACGGCCGAGGAAGAACAGTTGGGCGTCCTGCGACCAGGTCACCTCGCAACAGTTCTGCTGCACCTGCACGCTGGCCCCGGAACCCGACGGCGACTCGACCCGCGCCCCGGTCGCCAGGGTCTCCGCCTCGACGGTCACCACCCGCGCCTGCGGCGGTGGCTCGTCGCCGCGGGTCACCAGGAACACCACCACCGCCGAGACCACCAGCACCAGCGCCGCCGCCGCGGCGATCCAGGGCCAGGGCGTACGCTTCGGCGGCGCCACCGCGCGTACCTCGTAGGTGACCCGGCCGCTGGAGCGGGAACTCTCCTCCGGCGCGGTGTTCGCCGAGTACGCGAACCCCGTCATGTCGTAGCGCCGGGGCGGGGTGCCCGCCGGCACGGCCAGGCGGACCAGGAACGACACCGAACCCTGGGCCGGTACCACCCGCTGCGGCTCGGTGACGGTGAACCACGGCCGTTGGGTGCCCTCGCCGGGCGCCACGTCGAACACCACGCTGTCCGGCGCGACGCCCGGGTTGGAGACGGTGAAGGTCAGCTCACCGGCGTTGCGGGCGTCCAGGGTGAACTGCTCGGCGGCGGCGACGACGGTCCATTCGGTGCTCATGACGGCTCCTCGGGAGCGGAAACGGCGGATGACGGTGCGACGACGGATGACGGCACGCTGGCCCGTCCGACCGCGCGCTCGGCCGGGGCGTCGCCGACCGTGACCTCGGCGGTGACGGCGGCCGGCTTCTCCGCCGCCACGATCCGGTCGACCAGGGCCAGCTGGTCGGCGGCGGCCGGGGGCACCCGGACGACCAGGTGGAACGGTCGATCGGCCGGCTCGTCCAGGACGAACCCGGTGACTCCGGTGGCCAACTCCAGGGCGGTACGCAGACCGTCCGGCGTACCCCGCCAGGCGGCCAGCGCGGCACCGTGCGTGACCAGATCCCGAAGCCGGTTCAGCGGCAGCGGCAGCGGGACGTCCCGCCGGGGCGCGGTGACCAGGTGGTCCATCGCCACCCACCGGGCCAGGTACGCCACCATCGGCGCCGGTGCCCGGTACGGCGCGAAGAGCGCGTCGATCTCGGCCAGCACCGCCTCGTCCGGGGCGTGCAACGCCTCCATCACGTCCAGCAGCGCCCCCAGCACGCTGCCCGGCCCGGCCGCCCGCTGGTACGCCGCGGGCAGCAGCCGCTCAATGCCCGCTCGTCGCATCCTGCCGCACCACCTCGATGTCGTGCTCGCCGGAGCAGAGCAGCCAGGTGTCCGGAACGGTCACCACGTCGGCCGTGGCCTGGTTGGCGCTGGCCGACCACTCCGTCGCGTCGCCGCTGCGGTGCACGCCGCGTTCCCCGCCGGCCAGCACCAGGCGGTCCGCCGCGCCGGTCGCGGCGACCGTGTCCACCGGCATGAACCGGGTCCGGTCGCGCAGCGGCAGCCCGCAGTTGACCGACACCGACGTCCACTGCGGCTGCGCGGACAGCGTGTCCAGTCGGAGCACCCCGCCGCTCTGGGTCGCGGCCAGCGCGAGCGGGCCGCTGAAGGCGAGGTCCCGGCAGGTGCCGCCGAGCCAGCCCGCCGACAGCGCCTGCCACTTCACGTCGGATTCGAACAGCCGGGCGCGGAAACAGCCCTGGCCGGGTCGCTTCGGATCCGGTTCGCCGGTACCGCTCCACAGCAGGGTGGCCGGTCCGTCGTACTGCACGGCGAGCACTCGGTTGTCGACGTTGGCCAGACCCACGTGGCTGAAGCTGCCGGGGCGGCCGGCGTTGCCGGACAGGTACACCCCGAAGCCGGCCTGGGCGGCCACCGCCACCCCGGCGGCGCCGCGCTCGGAGACGAACGCCCGCACCGCGTAGAAGCCCCGGTCGGCGTCGGCGGGGTCGACCAGGATCTGCAACGGCACCGAACCGGGCAGCAGGGACACCTCGTACAGGCCGGTGTCGGTGGCGAGCAGCAGCGCGCCCGCGCCGTCCCGGTCGATCCAGGCCAGGTCGCCGACCCGTGAGTCCAGGTCGGCCAGCAGCGACCAGGTCTCACCCAGGTCGGTACTCAGGTGCACCCGGGAGCCGCCGTCGCTGCGTACGGTCGCCACCGCCACCGAACCGGCCCGGGGCACGATGCCCGGTCGCACCGGCGCGGGCGCCGGCACCACCCGCTGCACGGTCTCCCCGTCGTCGAAGCGTCCCGCCGGCTCCCAACCGGCCCCCGCGTTCGTCGAGCGGAACAGCACCGCCCCGCTGCCGGCGTACCAGGTGCGCGGCTGGTACTGGTCGGCCGCGAGGGTACGCACGTGACTGTCCGGTGTCTCGTCGACCTCGAACCGCACCGACTCGACGTAGCGCACCCCCGGCTCGGCGTGTTCCAGCAGCCGGTACACGTTGGACGCCCGCAGTGGCTCGCCGAACGCCCACCCGGTCGGGTTGAGCGTGCTCGGCAGCGGGCTGAGCGTCTGGTGCAGGCGGTCGTGGATGCGACGGCGTACCGCCTCGACGTCCTCCTCCCGGCGCACCACCACCCGGGCCCGGATCGACACCGCCTTGTACCGCGCCCAGCTGGCCCGGCAGGCGGTCCCCAGCGAACGGCGGCGCTCCAGGTCCGCCTCGACCCGCAACCGGACCTCCTCTACCTCGTGTTCCCGCAACACCGACACCGGCAGTCGGCCGCCGGGCCGCGCGCCGTCCGGCACGTGCGGCACCAGCACCACCTCCACCTCGCCGGGGCGGGCGAAGCTGTAGACGGCGGCCCGGGTGAAGGCACGGGCCCGGGTCACGCCGCCGGCGGCGGTGGCCAGCACCTCGAAGTCCCGGGCGGTCACCGCGCGCTGCTGGGCGAAGAAGGCGTACGGCCCGCGCAGCAGCACCGACTCCATGGCCTCCAGCTCCCGCCCACCGGCCGCCGGCAGCGGGTTGACCACCTTCACCCCCGGCAGCGGGTCACGCAGGCTGGTCAGGGTGCCGGCGGCCACGTTGCCGGCCGGTCCACCGCCCGCGCGGTACCACAGCCGGACCTGCCGGCCCGCCGGTGGCACCGCCGCGACCGCGCCATCACCCGAGGACAGCGTTCCGTCGCCGGTGACCCGCAGGTCCAGCGCCGGTGCGAAGGTCACCGTGCCGGAGCACCGGTCCACCAGGTACGCCTTGTCCTGCGGGCCGAGGCCGGCGAAGCTGTCCACCGCACGCCAGATCTCGAAGGTGCGCCCGTCGTGTTCCCGAGCCGCGGCACCCAGCTCCACCGAACCGGTCGGCACCTCGACCCCGAGCAGCAGGTCCAGCGGTTCGGCGGTCCGCGCCAGCGGCGCCCGCCCGGCGCGCAGCACCTGCCCCGGCTGTCCGGTGCCGACGCCGAGCAGTTCCGCCTCCACCGGCTCGCAGTGGTGCATCCGGACGGTCACCTCGCGTTGCCCGGCGGCGAGCAGCGCCGGCTCGCAGGTGACGAAGACCACCGGCCGTGGGTCGGCCCCCCGGGCGGCGGCCACCCGGGTGCCGGCGGGGATCCGCAGCGGGGCCTCGTCCGCGCCGGTGCGGGTGAACCGGACGTCCGCCCAGGCCGCCGCCGGTGGGTGTCGGGTCACCCCGAGCAGGTTGAGGAAGGCGACGTACGCCTTCTCCGGCAACTGGTTCAGCCGGTAGATCATCACTTCGGTGAGGTGCGCGAACGCCTCCAGCAGCGCGATACCGGGGTCGTGCGCGGACAGGTCGGTCCACCCGGGGCAGGACTGCCGGATCCGGTCCCGGGCCTCGGTCACCAGGTCGAGGAAGCTCCGGTCGTCCAGGTGCGGCACGGGCAACGTCATCGTGCCTCCTCGATGTCCGGGCCGGTGGTCGGCCCGACGGGCGGATCGTCGTCGGCGGGCAGCAGGTCGACCGAGAAGACCAACTGACCGGGGGTGAGGCTGGCCCGGATCCGGTAGTCCAGCCGGATCACCAGCCGCCACGGGTCGTCGGGATCCGGTCCGGCGTCGACGTCGAGCACGTCGATGCGGGGTTCCCAGCGCGCGATGGCCGCGCGGACGTAGTGGATGGCCAGCCCGGCGGTGGTGTCGTCGTTGGGCGCGAAGACCAGCCGGTGCAGGCGGGAGCCGTACCCGGGTCGCATCAGCCGCTCGCCCGGCGTGGTCGACAGCAGCAGGAACAGCGCCTGGCGTACCGTCTCGTCGCCGTCGGTCATCGCCAGGCCGCCGGCCGCGGTCAACCCGAGCCCACCGCCCTGACCCGGGTCGAAGCCGGCACCGACGAACCGGATCGCCCTCACTTGTCGGCCCCCACGAAACGCTGCCGGGGATCGCGCACCCGGTAGGTGAACTGGCCGGGCGGGCTGCCGTTGGTGAACCCGGACAGGTGCGACAGCACGACCCGCCGGCCGCCGACGCGCACCCAGTCGCTGTAGCCGGCCCGCACCGCCTCGGTGCCGGTGCACGGCTTGACGGTGGCGCCGTAGTTCGGACAGGCGACGATCTCCCGCCCCTTCGGGTCGTCGGCCACCAGCACCGGCACGCCGGCCACCGTGACCCAACCCTGGGACGCCCGGTTGCGGACCCGGCCGTCGTGGCTGCACCTGATCACCGAGTCGCGGTGGATCCAACGCATCAGCTGCCTCCTTCGTGGTGGGCGCGGGCGAGCGCCCGGGCCTGCTCGGCGGCGGTCCGCGGGTCCTCGACGGCCTCGGCGTGCAGGAAGTCGACGCTGCGGGCCCGGACGACCATCGCCCGACCCGGCGCGGACAGCACGAGATCCGTCGTGGCGTGCAGGGTGGCCAACTGCGGGGTCAGTTCCAGCCAACTGCCGGCGTCGGTGCTCAGCCGCAGGCTGCGTGCCACGTCGTCGACCACCACCTGCTGACCACCGGCGGTACGCAGCGACCAGCGCCGGGCCCGCCCGTCGTCGACCCCGGTGTCGTACGGCTCGACGGTGCCGAACAGCGAGCCGAGCACCACGCCGGCGGTCGGCTCACCACCGGGCAGCGCCACCAGCACGCTGTCCTGCGGGTCGGGCAGCGCGACGAGTCCCTTGCCCCGCCCCGCGCCCGGACACAGCACCGCCAGCCAGCCGGCGTCCGCCCCGCCGTACGCGGGCAACTCGACCCGTACCCGGCCCAGACCGTCGGGGTCGGTCACGTCGGTGACGGTGCCGAGGGTGACCACCGCCGGTGCCGGCGGCCCGGAACGCGGCGCCGGCGGCGGCACGGTCGAGAAGCGGCTCAGGTGACCGTTCGCGTCGACGGTGTGCACCACCTCCGTCAGCACGTACGTGCCGGCCACCGGCTCGGCCACCCCGCTCAGCCGGATCCGCCGGCCGGGCCGCAGCGCGGGCGTGCCCTCGGCCGTGCCGTCGGCGGTGACCAGGGCGGCGGCCCGGGTGTCGAGCCGCGCCTGGGCCAGCGCGGCGATCTCGTCGTCGCTGCGCCCCGGCTGGTCCAGGGCGGTACGCGGGCTGTCCGCGCCGACCTCGGCCGGGTCGGGATCCGCCGGGGTGCGACGCCCGCAGCGGGGGGTTTCCACCCGCTGGACGATGGGTTCGGCGCGCTGCGGGTGCCAGCCCAGCACCGCGCTCTCCCCGGCGGCGCTGTCGGCGTTCACCGACAACCGCAGACCGTGCACGTCGCGGCCCAGTCGCAGGGCGATCGGCTCGCCGTAACCGTCCAGGGTGACCAGTCGCAGCACGTCACCGTCGAGGCTCAGGTGCAGCCCGGCCCGTCCGGCCACGTCGACGAGCAGGTCCAGGTCGTTGGGGCGGTGGTGGGGCAGCCGGTCGAGGTGCGGGCCGTCGACCTCCGCCTCGACGCGCAACCCCAGGTCGGCGCAGAGTTCCGTGGCCAGTTCGGCGGCGGTGACCGACTCGAAGACCCGGATCCGTTGCCGCTTGCGCAGCCGGTGCAGCAGGTCGTACCCGCGTACCCGCAGGACGGCCGTACCGTCGGCGGCGTACTCGACCTCGACGGCGGTGACCTCCCCGGTGAACAGCGCCTCCGGGTGCCCGTCGAGCCGGACGTCCAGGCTCGCGCCGATCCGTACCGGGCCGGTCAGCGCGGCGGTGCCGGGCGCGGTGCGCAGCGTCGCCTCGCACTGGGTGGGCAGGTTCAGCCGCGCGGCCACCCGCACCGAGGTGACCTGGCCGGTCACCGCGTCGGGCAGCGGTCTGCCGCCGAGCAGCACGGTCAGCGCCCGGGGCGCGGCGGCGCTCACGATCCGCTCCCCGAGGACTCCGCGCTGCTCGTTTCCGGCGGTGCGGTGCCGGGCAGCGGCGGTACGGCGAGCGCGGTGCCGGCGGGCACGGCCAGCGGGTCGGTGATCCGGTTGTGCTCGGCCAGCAGCCGCCACCGCAGGGGAGAACCCAGCGCGTCGTGGGCGAGCAGGTCGAAGCGTACGCCCGAGGTGTCGGCGGCGGTGCCGTCGCCGGCGGCCACCACGGCCGTGCCCGGGGCGACGGTGGGGGTCTGCGCGGCGGACAGTTCCTCGGCGAAACCCTCCTCGGCGCGGCGGGCGTCCTCGGCCACCCGGACCAGCTTGAGCCGTAGCCAGGACCGGCGCGGGGAGCCGGTGGCGGTGAACGCGTCGAAGCGTTCCGCCACCGCGACGATCACACCGGGCACGTTCCAGGTCTTGCCCCAGACCATCCGCACCAGTGGGGGCCGCAGCCAACCGTGTTCCACCGCCGAGTTCTCGGCCAGCATCCAGAGTGGTCGGGTGAGCGCCCGTACGTCGGTGGGGCGGACCTGCCCCTCGGCGAAGTCGATGTCGAAGAGCAGGTCCAGCACGAGTTCGGTGCGGCCGCCGCCGGTGAAGAGCAGTGGGTCGTCGGCCAGCCCGACGCCGGTGAGCTGACCGTCGGCGCCACCCCGCTGACGCACCCCGGCGAGGCGGGTCACCTGCACCGTCTCGGGGTTGAGCAGGCAGTCGATCCGCTCGCCGCTGTCGATGAGGAAGGCCACCCGTTGCATCAGCCACCCGCCTGTTCCCCGTCGAGCCGCCTGATCCGGTGCCCGTCGCCGTCGGCCGGTCCGGACACCGACCACAGGGCCCGGTCGTCGGGCAGGGCCGGCCACGGGTCAGCCGCGGTGCGCGACGATTCCAGGTCGGGCCAGCGCACGTCCGGGCCCACCGACCAGCGTCCGTCGCCGGTGGGTAGCCCACTGCCGGGCCAGCGCCCGTCGCCGGTGACGAGTCCGCTGGGAAACCGCCGTCCGTCGCCGGGCCGGATCGTTCGTCCCGCCCCGCCGTCGCCGCCCGGCAGGTCGGGGTCGGCCGTCTGCTGCCGTCCGGTGACCAACCGGAGCGTCGCGCGGTGCCCTGGGACGGCGTCGGCCGAGGTCGGCTCCGGATTGTTCGGCGGCCTGGCTGCCCACGGGTCCGGCCCGGCAGACCGCGGGCTGACCATGTCGGTGCGCCGGCCCGCCGGGTCGGCCGGCGGGCCCGCTGGGTCGGGGTGTCGGGGTGTCGGGGGCGGAAGCGGCCGTCCCCGGGTGGTGCCCGGGTTCGTCACCGTCGATCTTCCCGCCGGCTGGGCCGGGCGGTGACCCGGCGTTGACGCTGCGGCCCCGCCGAGGCCATCCGTCGCGGCTGCCGCCGCTGGTGCCCCGACCGCCCCTCGGCTCCACTGCCGGCGGATCCCACCCGACCAGTCGGATCCGCCCGGTCCGCCGGGCCCACCTGGCCCGCTGGCCCCGACCGGCTCCGCCTGCGCGGCCGCTGCCGGAGCGGGCCGGGACATTGCCCTGCGATCCCTTTGCTCTGCTTCAACCGGCGCACGTGTCGACGTCCGGGTACCGGACGTCGGGTACTGCGTGGGGTGAAGCAGAGCAAAGGACATGGGGGAGTGGGGCTCCGGTGCCCGTCCGGACGTCGTAAAGGGTGCCGTCGAGCGGGAGTGCGCGTCGATGGCCGGGGCTGGATCGGCCGTCGCGTCGGGACGCTGGACGTACCGGCCGGCCGCGCCGAGCGACAGCACAGGTCGGTGCTCCGGACCCTCGGCACCACCCCCGCCCGGCGGGCCGGGGGGATCGACGTCCGGCCGGCCGTCGCCGCCCGGTTCGTGGTGGCCCGGCTCATGGTGGTACGCACCGACCGGCGCTGACCCGGCGTCCGGCGACGGGTCGAGGGCCAGGTCCCGCAGCAGGCCGGGGGCGTGGGCGGTGACGACCCGCAGCCAGTGCTCGGGCGGCTGACCCGGTCGCCGGGGCCGGTGATCCCAGGGGCCGTTGGCGGTCGCGAACACACCCTCGACCGTGCCGGAGCTGCCGCCCGACGGCCCCGGCGAGCTGGCCGGCCGCACGGTAGACCCAGTCGGTGAGGCGGCGGCGTCAGCCGGCGGGGTGGGGGAGTCGAGCGCAGCGGCGAGGCGGTCCACGGTGGCCGCCGCGGACCGCAGCCGGTCGGCGAGCCAGTTACGCGGGTGTCGGCGCGGCACCGCCGGCCTCCAGTTCCAGGCTCTCGTAGCGCAGCGTCAGCGCCGCGATGGCGATCTCCTGCCCGAGCGTGTTCAGGTGGGCGCCGCGCCAGTTGGTCGGCCACGCGTTGATCAGGTTCCAGCGCAGCACCTCCGCCGTGCCGGCGGCGTCGAGCAGCACCACCGAGACGTTGCGGCGGCTGACCGTGCCTCGGGCGACCGCGTGCACCCAGTCCCACAGCTCCCGCGACGCGGTGAGGCCGAAGTGCAGGGTGACCGGCCCGTACTCCACCTGGCCCGGGACCATCCGGATCCGGTCGTTGCCCTGCTCCCGGTACGGCACCGCCGGGATGTTCACCTCCAGGCCGCTGACCTCGGTGAAGTGGCCGTTCGTCACCCCGTTCACCAACAGCTTGAAGTTGTACGCCCGGTACGGGTCGACCGGGGTGCCCGGCTGGGGGGTGGCCGTGGTCGGCATGTCAGCCTCCAATCGTCTCGGTCTCGGTGCCGCCGGCCCACTGGCTCAGCTTGAACACCACGAACTCGGCGGGCTTGACCACGGCGATGCCGATGTGGGCGACCACCATCCCGGCGTCCCGGACGTCGGCCGGGTTGGTCTCCTCGTCGCACTTGACGAAGAACGCCTCCTCCGGCGTGCGTCCCAGCAGCGCCCCGTCGCGCCACACCCGGGTGAGGAAGGCGCCGATGTCCCGCCGGATGGACCGCCACAGCGTGTAGTCGTTCGGCTCGAACACCATCCACCGGGTGCCGTTGGCGATGGCCTGCTCGATGGCGATGGAGAGCCGCCGGACGTTGAGGTAACGCCACTCGCTGGCCTCGGCGGCGAGGGTGCGGGCGCCCCAGACCCGGATGCCCTCCCCGGGGAAGTAGCGGATGACGTTGACGCCCTTGGGGTTCAGCACGTCGTGCTCGGCCCGGGTGACCAGGTGGCCCAGGTCCACCGCGCCGCGTACCGGCTCGTTCGCCGGTGCCTTGTGTACCCCGCGCAGGGCGTCGGTACGGGCCCAGATGCCCGCCACGTGCCCGCTCGGCGGGGTGAGCACCAACTCGCCGCTGAGCGGGTCACGGACCCGCAGCCACGGGTAGTAGAGGGCACCGAAGTCGGACTGCCGGGGACGGTGCGCCACCGGACCGCCCCCACCGGCGGATCCGCTGGCGGCGGCCGGATCGCCGGTGTCCGCCGGTTTCGCCGGGCGGCCCGAACCGGGCGTGGCGACCCGGGTGAGGGTGGAGATGTCGTCGATGTCGGGTGCCGGGTCGCAGATGGCGACCATGGTGCGGGTGCGCTCGGCCATGCTCAGCAACGCCTCGTGGGAGACCGGGTCGTGGAAGCCGGGCGCGGCCAGGATGGAGATCTCGTCGACCGCTTCCAGCAGGTCCAGGCCGGCACGCTTGCGGCCGGTGCCGGAGACGGCACCGCCTTCGCCGACGTTCACCACCCAGCAGCGGGTGCCGCCGTTGTCCAGGAAACCGAAGACGGCCCGGGCCAGCGGGGTGCTCTCCAACTGGTCGCCGTCGGCGTACAGGCGGAGGAAGTCGGTCCAGTTGTTCACCGCGAGCGCCGCACCGAGATGGGCGGTGCGGTCCGGCGCGACGCCGACGAAGGCCGCCGTGCTGGTGCCGACCGGTCCGATCGGCCGGGCACCACTTGGCACCTCCTCGACGTAGATGCCGGGCGAGAAGTAGGTGGGCATCGGTTCCTCCCGTGCGGGTCGGGTCGGCGGATCAGGGTGTCGGTGGCGCGCAGACGATGACGATGTCGGGTTCGGCCGGGTCGACCTCGGCGGTGAGCACCTGCCCCCGACCGGTGAGGCGCAGCCGGACCGGTGCCGGCCGGTCCGGGTCGTGGGGGACGCCGACGAGCCGGAAACGTCCGGCCGAGTCGGTCCGTGTCGCGTTCGGCTGGCCGACGACCTCGACCCGCATGGACGCGAGGGGCTGCTCGGCCGGACCGACGACGCGTCCGTCGAGGGACACCATCTCCAGCTGCCGCAGCCGCAGCGGTCGCAGGACGGGTGGGGCCGGTCGGGTCGACGGGGTGATCTGCACCGGCACGTCGATGAGTACGGCCGGCCGGGGCGGCGTGCCGAAGGCCGCCCACAGTGCCGGGTCGCCGGCCTCCAGCACCAGCGTGCGACCGTCCGCCGCGGTGGCCGCGACGAGCACCCGGTCCAGTGTGGCCAGGGACTCCGGGCCACCGGCGGCCAGCAGGTAGCGCACCGTGAACCGGTACGGTTCGGGTCCGCTGCCGGTGCCTCGGGTCTGCCGGGCCGGCCGGATCTCCAGCGGCCACAGGGTCAACCGGCCCGGGTCGGCGTCGGGTCGTGGCGGGCCGACCGGGACGGTGTCTCCCACCGTCCCGGTCAACCACGCCGCCACCTCGGCGGTGGCCTCGCTGATCGGACCGTCGTCGGTCATCGCGGCGGCGTCCCCTGGATCCGGTACGCGATGGCCTCGTTCCACACGTGCGGGTAGACGCCGATCTCGAAGTACCGGGTGAAGCGGTTGATCGGTGCGCCCGTGTGGTCGTGGTAGAGCAACCAGACCGGCGCGATGGTGAACAGCACGTAGTTGGCCACGACCAGCGGGATGTACAGCGGACCGAGCAGCCGGGCCTGGAAGATGTGCACGTCCTCGTGTCGCTGGATACCGGGACCGGAGCCGGCGCAGACCGTGCCGAGCGTGGTGGCGTAGCGCGGGGAGACCCCTTCGACCACGTTCACCCGGCAGCTGTGCCGGGAGGTGGCCCGGTCCAGCGAGTGACCGAACACCAGGTGCAGAGCCAGATAGATCGCGCCGACGAGGGTGTTCAGCAGGCTCCAGGTGTGATCCACGATGAAGAGGAACACCCCGCGCGGGCTGGCCGCGTAGACCTCGGCCGCGGCGACGGCCCAGCCGAAGACCGTGCCGACGAGCAGACCGATGCCCGCGCCGATGAGCACCCCGACGCCACCGCCGAGGAGTTGGCCGAGTACGGCGCCCGTGGCGACGTGCACGGCGGCGCTGAGGATTCCGAAGACCATCTCCGGCTCCCCTCAGGCCCAGGAGCGGATGAACCGCGGCTCGTTGCCCTGCGCCAGCTGGATCGGCGTGGCCTGCCGGTTGCCCGGCGGCAGCTGGTTGATGCCCAGCGCGGCGGAGAAGATGACCAGGCCGTTGAAGAACGCGATGATCCATTTCTCGGCGCCCGCGTCGGTGGCGAAGGCGGCGGTGAGGTACGACAGCGCGAGCGCGATGCCCAGCGCGATCCACTTGCGGGCCTTGTCGGCGCTGGGGCCGATGAGTCCGCCGATGACGTTGGTGGTGAGCAGCGTCGCGGCGCTGGCGCCGGTGAGGCTGCCCAGGGCCGCCCAGGTGAAGAGATCGTTCATCGCCGATCCCCCTTCGGTGTTGCGTACTGCCGGGTGGGGTGTGGGTGAGCCGCCGTCCTCGACGGCGGCGGCCGGCGGTCGTCAGCCGGCGTCCGGCGGGCCGGGATTCGTGGTGGCCGGCGTGACCGGTGGGGGACCGCCGACCGGTGGTGTGCCGCCGCCGGGCGGCGGACCGTCGGGCGGCGGACCGCCGGCCGCGGAGCGGCGGAGCAGGACCACGACGAGCACCGCGACGAGCAGCAGCACCACGGCCCCGACACCGATCAGCAGCCAGGGGAGCCCGCCGCCGGAGTCCGCACCCGCCGCCGAGGACGGTCGCGGTGGCGCCTCGGCGACGGCGCGCAGCTCGGCGGGCTTCTGCTCGTTGCGATTGACCCGCCAGGTGACGGTACGGTCGTTGACCTGACCGCCGGTGCTCGCGTCCAGGACGCGGCCGGGAAACGTCACCGCTATCTCGAACGACATCAACAACATGAATCGTTCTTGATTCTTGGGGTCCTGTTCGGCCACTTTCCCGCCGTACTTCTTCGGGTCCAGCGGAAGGGTGAACACGTACCGGTCGTCGGTGCGGACGATGCTCAGGCTTTCGCTGTCGAATTGGTGCAACGGAACGTTCCGGTAGTCGATCAGAGATCCGAAGTGGGTGTCGTCCTCGTATCGGGTCTCCGGTCCGGCGGGTAGCGCCGGCATGTTCTGCCGCAACTCCGCGAAGCCTGCCTCGACCGGCCTGTTGTTCAAGGTCAGGACGTTCCGCTCGGCGGTGAGCAGAAGTTGCCCGGTGACCGTGTCGTCGGCGTTGACGGTCAGCCCGGCATTGAGCTGCATGCAGCCGGAAAGGGCCGCCACCAGCACGAGGCACGCCGCGCCGCGGAGTGCGCTGAAGCGACTGAGCCTCGAATTCATGGGCTCAGTGTGTGCTCTCGCCGTCCGAGTCATCAGTCAGCGATCAGTCACATGCCAGTCGCCGATCTTACCGGGATCCCGTCACATTCGGCCGAGGTCACGAACCGACAGAATGGATATTCTGAAAGGTTGACCACAATTACTTGATCGAGTCGCGTCGCTCCGGTGTCAGGCGGGTCGTGGTGGCTGCCAGTCGGCGTGGCGGGCCATGCCCCGCAGCGCCATCCGGCCCGGCGTCAGGCGCAGCATCGCGTTGCGTACCGCGATGGCCGCCGGGTGGCGCAGTTCCTGGCCGAACCGCGCGGTACGGGCGGCCGCGCGGGCGACGGCCTGGCTGCGGGGCCGGCGCAGCCGGTCGTACGCGCGCAGCGCCGCCGCAACGTCGACCGCCGGGCCGGCCACCGCACCGAGGGTGACCGCGTCCTCGATCGCCTGGCAGGCGCCCTGCCCCAGATGCGGGGTCATCGCGTGCGCCGCGTCGCCGAGCAGGGCCACCCGGCCGCGCACGTAGTGCGGTAGCGGCCTGGCCAGGTGGTACAGGTCGTCGCGCAGCACGTCGTCAGCTCCGGTGGCGGCGAGCAGCGCCGGTACCGGGTCGTGCCAGTGGCCGAAGCGTTCGCGTACCTCGGCCAGCTCGTCGGCGGCGTGCCCGCCGGGCGGGGCGGTGATCGCCGCGTACCAGTAGACCTGGCCGTCGCCGAGCGGGACCATGCCGAACTCGCTGCCCGGCCCCCAGCTGACCGCCGCGGGGACCGGCCCGTCGAAGGTGATCGCGGCCCGCCAGGCGGTGGAGCCCGAGTACGCCGGTGGCGGACTGTCCGGCCAGAGCCGGGTACGCAGCGTGCTGCGCAGCCCGTCGGCGCCGACCACCAGCTCGGCGGACAGCTCGGCCGACGCACCGCCGCGCTGGTAGCGCACCGTGCCGCTGGCCGGGTCGACGTCTGACACCGCGCAACCGGTCCACAGCGCCTCGGCCGGCAGCGCCTCGCGCAGCGCCCGGTGCAGGGCGCCCCGGTGGATGCCGAGCGCGGTGGTGCCGAGAACCCGTTCCAGCTCGGCCGCGTCCACCCGGGACAGCCAGCGCCCGTCGGCGGTGCGCAGCCCGCCGGTGGCCCCGTCGCGCCCCAACCGGCGTACCTCGGTGCCGAGGCCGAGGGTGTCCAGCCCGCGTACCGCGTTCGCCATCAGCGTGATTCCCGCGCCGACCTCACGCGGCTGCGGGGCCTGCTCCAGCACGGTGACCCGCCAGCCCCGCCGGTGCAGGGCGAGCGCGGCGGCCAGGCCACCGATGCCGGCGCCGGCCACGACCGCATGTCTCTCCGTCACGGCGACCACCTTTCTACGCCTGTAGAAGGGCATACTACATCCGTAGAACCATGGCGGGAGGCACCGGTTGGGTGGGCGGGAGAAACGGGTCGCGGTACTGGCCGACGCCGCCATCGCGCTGATCGCCGAGAGCGGCATGCGGGGCCTGACCCACCGGGCGGTGGACGTGCGCGCCGGGATGCCCACGGGAACCACCTCGGCGTACCTGCGTACCCGGCAGGCGTTGATCGAGGCGGTGGTGCGGCGTCTCGCGGAACTGGACCGCGCCGACATCGCCGGCCACGACCTACCCGGCGGGGCGCCGTCGGTGCCGACGGGACCGCCGCTGTCCCCGACGGACCTCGACCGGCTCGCCGCCGGTATCGCCGGGGTGCTCGACCACTGGCTCTCCGCCGCCCGAACACGCACCCTGGCCCGGTACGCCTGCCTGCTGGAGGCGGTGCATCGACCGCAACTGCGGACCATCCTGGAACACGGAGTGGTGCTGCGGGCCCAGGCCGAAGACCTGCTCACCCGCGCCGGTGCCCCGGACCCCCGCCGCCGGGGTCACCGGTTCGTCGCCTTCGTCGACGGCCTGCTGTTCGACCGGCTCGTCGGCGCCGGTGCGCTCAGCGCGCCGGCACCCGGCACGCCGGCCAGTCGTGCCGATCTGACCGAGGCGGTCCGTGACCTGCTGCGCGCCCTCGTCGGCTGAGCGGACGACGGGTGGAACTCAGGCGCTGCCGCGTACCACGAGAGTCGACGGGAAGACCGTCGTCTCCGGTGCCGAGCGTTGTTCCAGCACCATCGTCGCGGCCGCGGTGATGATCTGCCGTACCGGGTGACTGGCCGTGGTGAGCGCCACCGTGGCGGCCAGCGGGATGTCGTCGAAGCCGGTCACCGCGACATCGTCGGGCACCCGGATGCCGTCGGCGCGCAGCCGGCCGATCACCCCGAGCGCGGTCGCGTCGCTGATCCCGACGATCGCGTCGGTGTCCGGCCAGCGTCGCAGCACCTCCCGGGCGGCGGCGTACCCCCGGGTCGCGCTGAAGTCGCCGACCACCTCCCGGGCCGGCAGGCCGGCCTCGTGCACCAGCGCCCGGTACGCCCGTACGGAGCGGTTCGCGCAGGCCAGCCAGCGAGGACCGGTGACCATGGCGATCCGCCGCCGGCCGCTGTCGTACAGGTGGCGGACGATCGCGGTGGTGCCGCCGCCGTTGTCGATGTCCACCGACGGCACGCTGGCCGAACCGATCCCGATCGACACGGCCCGGCCAGCCAGCCGGCGCGGCACCAGGTCCAGCAGCGCCGGTGTCGTGTTGAGCAGGACCAGGCCGGCCACGCCCCGGTCGTCGGTCAACCGGGTCAGCCGCTGCGGTTCCGCCAGCGGGATCCACTGCACGGCGACGCCCAGACCGTGCGGCGTGCAGGCCCGGGCCACCGCGGCGACGGCCTGGTCGACGTAGGGGTCGTCGAGGACGGCCGGGTCGGTGCCCGCCACCGCGATCAGCAGCCGTACACCGGAACCGTGCACCAGCGCCCGCGCCGCCGGGTTCGGCACGTAGCCGAGCAGGTTCACGGCGGTGCGTACCCGCTCCCGGGCGGTCGGTGACGCGAAGCCGTTTCCGGCGAGGACCCGGGACGCCGTCGAACGGGACACCCCGGCGGCCCGGGCCACGTCGTCCAGGGTCGCCGGGCGGCGCGCTGCCGTCGTCATGATCGTTCTCCCCGTTGTTGCTCGCGCCCGCCTGGGCGCCCACCAGCATCATGCCGTGCCCGACGGCTGCTGGTAAGGACCGGAGGCGGATTGTGGTGGTAGCGCTCCCAGGTGTGTGATCGTCGTACTGTCCGAGGAGAGGACCGGAAAGTACGTGGATCCCGCCGTCACCACCCCCGCCACCCCGCCGACCAACCCCGGCCCGTCGGGCGCCGTGCTGGCCGCCCGTAACGGGGTGGCCGTCGTGTTCGCCCTCAACGGACTGGCCGTCGCCACCTGGTTCGCCAGGGTGCCGGCGATCCGCGACGGCCTCGGCCTCAGCCCGGGGCGGCTCGGCCTGCTGCTGCTCGCCCTGTCTCTCGGGGCGATCCTCGCCATGCCCACCGCCGGCCTGGTCGCCCAGCGCCTCGGCGCGGCCCGGGCCGTGGCGGCGTCCACCCTGCTCGTCGCGCTCGGGCTGATCATCGCCGGATTCTCGGCGGGGGTGGCCGTGTCACTACCGGGAGTGGCGCTGGGTCTGTTCGCCCTCGGCTACGGCTCGGGAACCTGTGACGTGGCGATGAACGTCGAGGGCGCGGCGGTCGAACGGCGACTCGGCTGGACGGTGATGCCACGCTTCCACGCCGCCTGGAGCCTCGGCTCGGTGGCCGGCGCGGGCCTCGGCGCGGGGGCCGCCCGCCTGGGTGTCCCGGTCGCCGTGCACCTCGGTGTGCTGGCCGCCCTGGTGCTCGGCGGCACGCTGCTCGGGGCCCGCGCGTTCCTGCCGGTCGAGCCGGACACGGCCGGCGCCTCGACCGGGCGTCGTCGGCTGCTGGCCGCCTGGCGGGAGCCACGCACCCTGCTCATCGGCCTGCTGGTGCTGGCGGCGGCGTTCGCCGAGGGCAGCGCCAACGACTGGCTGGCGGTGGCCTTCGTCGACGGCTACGGCTTCAGCGAGGCGGCCGGCGCGGCGGTCTTCGGCGTCTTCGTGGTCGGCATGACGCTGGGCCGCACCGTCGGCACGGTCGCGCTGGACCGCTGGGGGCGGGGGCCGGTGCTGACCACGACCATCCTGCTCGCCATCGTCGGCGCCGGCCTGGCGGTGCTCGCCGGCTCCGGTCCGGTCGCCGTGGTCGGCGTCGCGCTGTGGGGGATCGGTGCCTCGCTCGGCTTCCCGGTGGGGATGAGCGCCGCCGCCGACGAGGAGGAGCACGCGCACGTACGGGTCAGCGTGGTCGCGGTGATCGGTTACACGGCGTTCCTGGCCGGGCCACCGCTGCTGGGTCTGCTCGGTGACCAGGTGGGCACGCTGCGGGCGCTGCTCGTCGTACCGCTGCTGCTGCTGCCGACCCTGCTGCTGGTCCCGGCGGCCCGCCCGCCCGTCGCCGGCGGCACGGGGGCGCCGGCGCGGGCGGGCTCGGTGGAGCCGACCGGGTAGCGGGACGTCGCCCGGCAGGCCGTCGGGTGGTGCCACGCGCCGGGGATTCGCAGCCGGCTCACAGGGATCTGCCAGGTGACGGTGGTGCACTGGGAGGCACGCCGAGGAGAGGAGCCGGGCATGGGCTGGTTCAGCCGGCGGTCACGAGCCGCGCAGGGCACCCCGACGAAACTCGACCGCGAGGCCACCCCCGAGGACCTCGCCGCGCTGGAGCAGTTCGCCACCAGCCGGCAGGGGGTGGAGTTCTACCTGGAGCCGGAGACCACCGCCACCGACACCACCGTGATGGCCATCGCCCACGACGGGGAGTGGATCCGCCGTCGCACCGGCACGCCGCGCGCCGCCGGTGCCCTGGCCCGCAAACACGCCGTTCCGCTCTACGAGGCCACCAAGGTCGGCTACCCGGATCGGATGCGGGCCTGGAACCGGGCCCATCCGGAGCGCCGCGCCCGCTGAGTCGGCCTGGGCCGGCAGGGGTTCAGCCGGCCACCGCCGCCCGGGCCTCGTCGAGGGTCATCGGCGGGCTGTGGCTGGAGACGTACCAGCGGATGTCGTCGTCGAGCAGCCGGCCGACCAGCGCGAGATCCGGTTCGTCCGCCGGCGTACGTAGGTGCGCCGGCGGCGGATACCAGCTGTCACCGAGCAGCATCACCCCCGAATCGGGTACCACCACGATCGTGGAGTCCGGGGCGTGCCGGCCGCCGACGTGGCGTACCAGGACGCCGGTCGGCAGCTCCAGCTCGTCGACGAAGACCCGGGTCGGGGGCAGCACCCGCAGTTCGTCCCAGGAGTCCACGGCGAGCGCGCGGGCCCGGAAGCTGGGCCCGAGCCGGCGGTTGCGCAGCACCTCCTCGCGCAGGTACCGCACGCTCCACGGCCGGTTCGACTCGGCGCGCAGCAGTTCGGCACCGCTGACGTGCCCGACGATCTCCACGTCCGGCCAGGCGCAGGCACCCCAGACGTGATCCCAGTGGTGGTGGGTGTAGACCAGCCAGCGGGGTGCCGGTAGGCCGGCGGCCCGGAGCGCCGCCTGGATCTCGCGGGCGTGCGACGGGCTCTGCCCGGCATCCACGAGCACACTGCCCCGCTCGTCGGCGATCACCGCGACGCCCGCCTGCACCAGATCCGGATCAGGATCCCCCGGACAGAGCCACACCCGCCCCGCGAGATGTTCGAACGCCACCACCATCACCGCACCCTAGCCCCCACCCCCTGCCGTGGGGGTCAGCGGACGGCGATGACGGCGGCGTCGGCGGCGCCGCGCCAGAGGGTGCCGACCTCGGTGAAGCCGGCGTCGGCGAGGGCGGTGAGGTGCCAGGAGATCGGCGGCGTCCACTCCGGGCTGTGCCCGGTCGGGTAGATGGCGTGCCGCTGCCGCACCAGCGGAGCCAGGTTCGGGTCCTGCCCGGCCTGTTCCCACCACTGCGACCAGGACAGCACGGCACCGGCGGCGTACCGGGCCGCGCGGTGTTCCTCGGCGCGGGCGAGCAGCCGCTTGGTCAACTCGGGCAGACCGTCGTCGGGCATGTGATCGGCGTTGACGAACACACCGCCCGGTCGGAGCAGGTCGTGGATCTCCGGGTAGAGGGCGCGCAACCGTTCCGCCGGCAGCCAGTGCAGGGCGGTCGCGGTGAGCACGGCGTCGTAGCGCTGGTGCGGCAGAGCCGTGGTCCAGTCCGGCCGACTGAGATCGGCCGCGACGATGGTGGCCCGGTCGTCGAGGGAGGCGGTGGCGAGGGCGAGCAGCGCGGGGTCGAGGTCGACCAGGGTGACCTCGGCGTCGGGGAAGCGGCGCAGGGCCCGCAGGGAGATGGTGCCGGTGCCGCCGGCCAGGTCCAGCAGCCGGGGTGGGGTGGCCTCGCGGACGGCGTCGACGGCGTCGAGCATGGTGGCGAACCGGTGCTCGCGGTCGGGCAGGTACGCCTCCTGCTGGCGGTCCCAACTTTCCTGCCAGGCGGCGACATTGCTGATGTAAGGACTCATGACCATCACGCTAGTTACGGAACGACCAACCTGTCCAGCCTTGTTGCCAACCTTTTGCAACTGCGAGAGAATGGCGGAGCGATGATCGGATCGGGTCGGACCGGACAGCGGTCCGGCCCGGTCGCGCCTCGGCCGGCACCCGCGCCGCAGGACCGGACCACCCGCCACGCCGTCGTCGACCTGGACCGGCAGCCGCCTCCGCTCGGGCGGGCCCGCGGGAGACCGCACCGACCGGTGCTGCCATGATTTTCCTGAGCGAGGGCGAGGCGCCCGGCCGGAACGGACTGGACACCAGGTGGAACCACAGCGCACCGCCGCGCACGAGATGTTCGACGCCGACGTGGCCTCCAACCGGCTCGGCATCGAGCTGCTCAGCGCCGCCGACGGCACGGCGGTGGCCCGGATGCGGATCACCGACGACATGGTCAACGGACACCGCATCGCGCACGGCGGTTTCGTCTTCCTGCTGGCCGACACCGCGTTCGCGCTGGCCTGCAACAGCCACGGTCCGGTGACCGTCGCCGCCGGCGCCGACATCACCTTCGTCCGCCCGGCCCGGCGGGGAGACGTACTCGTCGCCCGGGCCAGCGAGCGCACCCGGTACGGCCGCAGCGGCATCTACGACGTCACCGTGTGCCGGGCGGACGGGGAGGTGGTCGCGGAGTTCCGCGGCCAGAGCCGGACGCTGCGGCCGATGCCTGATCCCGACGGTGGCGCACCGGAACCGGGGGAGCGGGACCGAGCGCCGGCAGCCGACCAGCGCCGCTGAGCCGGCCGCCCGGTACGGCACCCGAGCGCGCCGACCCGCCGGGGGCGCCGGGGTCGGGCACGATGTCCCGATGGGACATGTCGTGCTCTTCCACTCCGTGTACGGGCTGCGACCGGCGGTGCTGGCGGCCGCCGACCGGCTGCGCGCCGCCGGCCACCAGGTGCACGCGCCCGACCTGTACGGCGTGCCCGCCGTTAACTCCGTGGCGGAGGGATTCGCGTTGTTGGAGCGGATCGGCCAGCAGACCGTGCTGGACCGGGCACGCGCGGCGCTCGACGGCCTGCCGCCCGACACCGTGCTCGCCGGTTTCTCGATGGGTGCCGGGGTCGCTGGCGCGCTGCTCGCCGAACGACCAGCGGCCGCCGGCCTGCTGTTGCTGCACGGCACCGGAGGGTCCCCGGCGGCGGTCCGGCCGGGCCTGCGGGTGCAGTTGCACCTGGCCGACCCGGATGTCTACGACCCGCCCGACGAGGTCGAGGCGTGGCAGCGGGAGATGACCACGGCCGGAGCGGATCTCGTCGCCCACCGGTATCCCGGGGTGGGGCACCTCTTCACCGACCCGACCGTCGCCGACCATGACCCGGCCGCCGCGGCGCTGACCTGGGACCGGGTCACGGCCTTCCTCGCCCGACGCTGACCTGACCGTCCGGGGCCGGCAACCGAAGCGCGCGACGGGACCGCTGGTCGGGGCCGGCATCCCGGCCCGGCGCGCCGGAGGCGACTCCCGGTGGCGCGGCACGCGGGTCGCCGGCACGGTGCCGGCCGCGCGGTCCGGGTCGAGATGGTCCGGGCCCGCCGCGCTCGTCGCCGCGCCTCGCGCGGCCCGCCGGGCGAAGGCGGCGCGCACGGCTCGGGGCAGCCGGGCCCGGGCGACCTGCCGCACCACCGGGTCGGCCACCTCGTAGCCGCCGGCCGGCCGGGTGAGCAGCAGGCCGTCGCGGGTCAGGGCGGCCAGCTCCGTCGCCGCCCGGGCAGCCGGCCAGTCAAGGACCTCGGCCAGTTCCGCCACCGTGCGTCCCGGCAGCAGCGCGGTGGCCATCAGGACCGCACGCGCACCACCGCCGAGCCGGTCCAGCCGGGCCTCGACGACCCGACGGACGCCCTCCGGTACGGGTAGCGCGGCCAGGTCGCTGTCCGCCCCGAACCGGCCCGGCCGACCGAATCCGGCCAGCGCGGTGAGCATGCGGACGTAGGCCACCGCACGCCCCGGGTTGCCAGCGGTCACGGCGATCAGCCGGGTAGTCAACCCGCTCGGTTGACCGGCCCGGCGCAGCAGCCGGCGCAGCAGCCGGCCGGAGCTGATGGTGTCCAGCGGCGACAGGCGCACCCGGGCCCCCCGGCGTGCGGCGACGCCGCGCTCCCGGTCACCGGTCGCGACCAGCACCAGCGGCAGGTCACGTTCGTCGGCCAGGTCGACCAGCGTGGCCAGTTCGCGGCGCAGCGCCGGCGCGGCACGGTCGAGATCGTCGACGGCCACCACCACCGGTTGCCGTCGCGCCAGGCTCAGCAGCACCTCCCACCAGTACGTCACCGCGCGGGACTGGCCGAGCTGAGCCCCGAGCAGGTCGTCCACAGTGTCCAGGGCGGGCGTCAGCAGGTCGGCCGGCACCAGTGGCGTCAGGGCGGCGGCGAGCCGGCCGCGTACCGTCTCGGTGTCGTCGGTGACGCGAGCCCGGGCCAGCCCGCGGACCAGGTCCGCGATGGGTTGCAGCGGGGCTTCCGGATAGGGCGGGCAGGCCGTGGGACACCAACGCACCGGAACCCCGTCCAGCGTGCCGGTGGTCCGCACCAGTTCCCGCAACAGGCTGCTGCGCCCGCTACCGGGCGGGCCGAGCAGCAGCACCCGGCGGTCGCCGCGCCCACGCGTGGCCTCGGCGAGGTGCTCGCGGGCGACGGCCAACTCCCGTCGCCGGCCGAGCAGTGCGCCGGCGTGGCGTGGCGGTCGGGGACGTTCGGTGCCGGTGGCGTGCCAGACGTCGACCGGCAGGGCCTTGCCGGCGACGGTCACCGCCGGGACCGGGCGCTGGGCGATCAGCCCGGCGACGGCCCGATGGGTGGCCGGGCAGAGTGCCACCCCACCGGGTGGGGCGTGTTCCTGTAGCCGGGCGGCGAGGGTGACGACCGCGCCGCTGGCGACGCCGTGCCCGCCGTCGTGGTCGGTGGCCAGGTCGACGACGGCCTCGCCGGTGGCGACGCCGACCCGGACCCGCAGCCCGGGAGCCAGCCGGAGACCGTCGAGCACCCGCTGGATCTCCAGCCCGGCGCGCACCGCCCGGTACGCGTCCCATCCGTCCGCGCGGCGCGCGCCGAACAGGGCCATCACGGCGTCGCCGACGTACTTCTCCACCGCGCCGTTCCACCGGCGCAGCACCCGTGCGACGCCGCCGAAGTAGGCCCGTTGCAGGGCGCGGACGTCCTCCGGGTCGAGCCGGTCGACCAACCGGGTCGACCCGACGATGTCGACGAAGAGGACCGTGACGGTCCGCCGCTCCTCCGCCACGGGCCAACGCATCCGCCCTGCGGCGGCCTGACCAGCGACAACAGAACTGGGCATGGAGATCGCACCCTGCCTCTCCCCCCGTTCGCGCCGACGATGTCCGGAGCCTGTCATCGCTGGTCTGACGGCGGATCGGCAGAACGACGTATGTCGGCCGGACGCAACCTTTGGTCGCAATGTCGACGCGATGAGTAGGACAGACGCCCGGCACCTGTAGAACGGGGGCGGAACCTGTGACTAGGCTGCGAGCCATGGCCAGCGACGTGGACACCACACCGCTCGTGGGTCGGGACGACCTGGTGGCGACGGTACGATCCGCGCTGCTCGACGACGTGGTGCCGGGACACACCGCGGCGGTGTTCCTGACCGGTGAGAGCGGCGTGGGCAAGACCCGGCTGCTGAGCGAGGTCGGCGACCAGCTGGGTCACGGGGGAGCCCTGGTGCTCACCGGGTCCTGTCTGGACATCGGCGACGCCTCCCCACTGCACCCGCTGCGACAGGCGCTGCGCCGCCTCGACGCCGACCTCGCCCCGCCGGCCGCGGCGTCCGTGCGCGCGTTGCTCGGGGTGTTCGCCGAGGACCGGGCCGGCCCGGACGGCGCGGGTGCGTTGCTGGAGCGGGTGTCCCGGGGGTTGCACGTGATCGCCGGCGGCCGCCCGCTGGTGCTGGTGCTCGACGACCTTCAGTGGGTCGACCGGACCACCCGGCAGCTTCTGCTGTATCTGCTCGCCGGCCTCGGTGACCTGCAACTGTCGGTGCTCGCGGCGGTGCGCTCGGAGTCGCTGCAGGGTGCGCATCCGTTGCGCCGGGTGCTCACCGAGCTGCGCCGCCTGCGGTCGGTGCGGGTGCTCGATCTGGCTCCGCTGGACCGGGCCGGCACCGAGGAACTGGCCACCGCGGTGATGCGTCGGCCACTGACGCCAGAGGCGGCCGAGCAGCTGTGGCAGCGCAGTGGCGGCAACCCCTTCGTGGTCGAGGAACTCTCCCGGGAGCTGCGCGACGGTCGGGACGGCCTGTCCGACACCCTGCGCGAGGTCTTCCTGGCCCGGGTGGACGCCCTGCCGCGACCGGCCCACCGGGCCGTGCACGCCGTCGCCGCGGGCGTCGAACCGGTGGAGCACTGGCTGCTCGCCCGAGTGGTCGGGCTGCCGGAGCACGAGCTGCTCGACGCGGTTCGGGCGGCGGTGTCCCACCGGCTGCTCGTCGGGTCCGCCGACGGCTACCGGCTGCGTCACCGGCTCGTCGCCGAGGTGCTGGAGGACGAGCTGCTGCCCGCCGAACGGGCGGTGCTGCACCGCCGCTACGCCGAGGCGTTGACCTCCGCGCCCGCCGAGTTGCACCAGGCCCGGTTGGCCCATCACTGGCGGCTGGCCGGTGAGCCGCAGCGGGCCTTGCCGGCGGCGGTGGCCGCCGCCGAGGAGGCGGAGCGGCTGTACGGCTACGCCGAGGCGCATCGCCACTGGTCGGTGGCGGTGCAGTCGGCCGAGGGGCTGCCCGACGTCGACCGGGCCGCGCTGCTCGGGCGGGCGGCCGAGGCGGCGCACCACTGTGGTGAGTACGCGCGGGCGCTGGCCCTGCTCGAAGAACTGGCCGGGGCGGACACCGCCCTTCCCGCCTGCGAGCTGCACATCCGGCGGGCCCGTTACCTGGCCGCCGCCGGCCGTTCCGCACTGGCCGAGGTGGAGTACGAGCAGGCACTCGCCGTCGCCGACTGCACCCCCGGGCAGCGGGCCACCGCCGCCGCCCGGCGGGCGGAGCTGCTGCTGCAACTCGGCCGGTACGCCGAGGCGGGCGAGCGGGCGCGCGAGGCGCTGGCCCTGGCCGAGCAGGTGGAGGGCGCGACCACCGAGGTGGTGCTGGCCAGCGCCGCGCTGGGCTTCTCCGAGGCGTACCGCCAGGATCCGGACGCCGGCCTGGCGGTGCTGCGGCGGGCCTTGGCCACCGCCGAGCGGGCCGGCCGCCCGGAGGACGTCGCGTTGGCCTACCTGCACCTGGCCGAGCTGCTGACCGGGCCGCTGAACATCCTCGAGGAGGGCGTCGTGGTCGCCCGCCGGGGGGCCGAGCGGGTCGCCGAGCTGGGGCTGGGTCGGTCCTACGAGACCCGGTTGCTGGCCATCGCCACCAATGGACTGTTCCGGGTGGGACAGTGGGCCGAGGCCGAGAAGGTGGTCGCCTCGGCCCTGCGGCACCGTCCCTCCGGCGCGGACGCCGTCGAACTGCTGCTGGCCCGCTGCCGGCTGTCGGTCGGCTACGGCGACGTCGAGGCGGCCGACCGGGATCTGGACGCGGTGGCGACCATCCTGGCCGGCGGCGGTGCCCGGCACGTCATTCCGCTGCTCACCCTGCGGGCCGGGCTGGCCATGTGGCAGGGGCGGCACGAGGTGGCCCGGCACGCCGTGCAGCGGGGCCTGACCGAGACCCGCTCCGACGACCTGGTCATCCTCGCCGTGCTGGTCTGGCACGGGCTGCGCGCCGAGGCGGAGGCACACGCCAGCCGTACCGTCGCCGTCGACGACAACGCGGTGCGCCGGCTGCGCGGGATCGCCGACCGGGTGGCGGAGCGCAGCGAACGGGCGGCCCGGCCGGTGCGCTACGTGGTCGACGGGTACCTGGCGTTGTGCGCCGCCGAGGTGAGTCGGCTCGACGGGGCGGATCCGGAGCTGTGGGCACGGGCCGCGGCCGAGTGGGACCACCGTAACCATCCGTACCCGGCGGCGTACTCGCGGCTGCGTCAGGCGGAGGCGTTGCTGGCCAGTCGCCGCAAGGCCGCCACCGCGGGAAAGCTGCTGCGCCAGGCGTACCAGATGGCGCAGTCGCTGGGCGCGGTGCCGTTGACCGACGAGATCCGTACGCTCGCCGGGCGGGCCCGGGTCGCGTTGGAGGAGCGCGACGCGGTCGGGATGCCGACGCCGGACGGGTCGGGTGGTGAGGAACTGGCCGCCCTGACCGCGCGGGAACGTGAGGTGCTGGCCGCGGTGGCCGAAGGGCTCACCAACAAGGAGATCGGCCAGCGACTGTTCATCAGCGAGCGGACCATCGGGGTCCACGTGTCACACATCTTCGACAAGCTCCAGGTACGTACCCGGGTCCAGGCGAGCGCCATCTTCCTGCGTAGTCGCGCGTAGGTGTCGGATACGTCGTTCTACTGATGTCCGCGCGGCGGACGCCTGACAGGCTGAGCCCGGCGTCGCAACGGGCACGACGACGCCGGCGAGCAGCCTGGAGGGGACATGAGCGAGCGCGGCGAGCGGATCGACAGGGTCAGCGCTGTGGCGCGCTGCGCCGGCACGCCGCGGAGCGGGGTGTGCGCGTGAGCGCGTGTGGGGAGCCGGTGTGGGGGCCGGTGCACCGGGACATCGTCGACCTGTTGGCCGATCACCCCACCGACGTGCCCGCCGTGGTCGACCACCTGACCAAGCTGCAGGACATGCTGGTCCGTCTCCCGCCCCTGTTGGACAGTTGCCCGCTCGCCGACTTCAACAAGCTGTATCTGACCATCACCAGCAGTGTGCTGGACGGGCTCTACACCGACCGCTTCGTCGATCCGGTCTTCCTGTCCCGACTGGACGTCGAGTTCGCGGCCCGGTACTTCGACGCCTTACGTATGTGGAGCGACGCCAGCCCGGGCACGCCCCGGGCCTGGACGTGCCTGTTCGAGCGGATGCGCGGGCCGGACGCCCGGCCGCTTCCCTCGGCGGCGGCCGGTGTCAACGCGCACATCAACTTCGATTTGCCGTTCGCGCTGGTCACCACGTTCGACCACCTGGAGTCCGAGCCGGTCGACGGCAGCGACCAGCACCGCGACTACCTGGAGATCAACAAGATCTTCGCCGACAAGATCCCCGGGCTGCGCCGGGGCTACCTGGAGCAGTGGCAACTGCTCATCGACATGCTCAACGGCGACATCGACGACTGGTACCAGGGTGAACTGATCGGTTACACGCGCGATGTCGCCTGGCGCAACGCGCAGCGGATCTGGCGGTGCCGGCACGACCCGCACCAGCATGAGCGCGAGCGCAGGCGGCTCGACGACACGGCCGCCGCGCTCGGTCGGTTGCTGCTGTCGCCCCTCGGGGCGTTCCTGCAGTAACCGGGACGGGGGGTCCCCGCGCCCCGCCCACCTGTGGGCGCGGGGACATCCGACCCGAGGCCCGGACGGCAACGTCCGGGGGTGGCCGTCGGGGGGCCACGGGGAGCACGGGGGGACCACGGGGAACAGGGGCCGGCCGGCCCGGGGGGTGTCGGCCGGCCCCTGCGGGGTACGCCGCGACCATGACCGCTGTGTCCCGGCGCCGTCCTGCCGCCCGACCGCGACCGCGCCCCGCCGCCCCACCGCGCCCCGCTCGGCCCGGAGATCGCGCCGGCCGCGGAGCCCGGTGATGACCGCTCAGGTGTTCGAGTTCCGCTTCGAGTCGCGGTTCCGTTGGCTGCTGGCGCTGATCGGGGTCCGGCCCGGCACCGCCTGGGTGCGGGTCGACTCCGGTGAGCTGCTGGTCCGGTTCGGCCCCTGGCGGCTACGCACCGAGCGACAGAACGTCGCGGATGTGCAGCGCGGCGGCCCGTACCGCTGGTGGCGGGTGATCGGCCCGCACCTGTCCGGCACCGACACCGGCGTCACCTTCGGCACCACCACGGCCGCCGGGGTCTGCGTCCGGTTCGTGCGACCGGTGCCCGGCCTGCTTCCCGGCGGGTGGCCGCGTCATCCCGGGATGACGGTCACCGTGGCCGAACCCGCCGACCTGGCCCGGGCGCTGGCCGCACCCGGCGGCGGCTGACGGCCCGGCGGCGGCTGACGGAAGGCGGACCGGTCGACCGCGGCCCGGGGGCCGAGCGACGAATCCGGTCGGGCGGCCCGACCGTCGCGTTGCGGTGGGTGCGACCGAACCACCACCTACGGTCTGTTCGACAACGGTGAGGCGGGGGCATGGGGGACGGGACGAGAGCGCGACGCGGCCGGGAACGCCGCCGCCCGACGCCCGGCGCGCCGGAGCCGGGGTTGCGTGCCGCGCGGGATCCCACGGGCAAGGGGGAACGGGCGGGGCGGCGGGTCACCGTGCCCGAGCGGGTGGCCGTGCCGACCGGTCCGGCGGCACCGGAGAGCCGGCTGCGCCGGTGGTTGTTCGTGCACCGGGTGCAGCCGGTCGGACCGGAGACCGCCGAGGGACAGACCCGGTCGCACGCCTGGTGGCGGGTGATGTGCCTGACCGGCGTCGACTACTTCTCCACCCTGTCCTATCTGCCCGGTATCGCCGCCCTGGCCGCCGGCGCGCTGTCTCCGGTGGCGACGCTGCTGATCGTGGCACTCACCCTGTTCGGCATGTTGCCGATGTACCGCCGGGTAGCCCGGGACAGTCCGCACGGTCAGGGCTCGGTGGCGATGCTGGAGCGACTGCTGCCGTTCTGGCGGGGCAAGATATTCGTGCTGGTGCTGCTCGGATTCGTCGCCACGTCCTGGATCGTCACGATCACCCTGTCCTCGGCCGACGCCACCGTGCACGTGCTGGAGAATCCGTACCTGCCGGAGTGGTTCGGCGGTACCGGCGTCGCTGTCGGGGTGACCGTCTTCCTGCTGCTCATCCTCGGTGCGGTGTTCCTGCTCGGCTTCCGGGAGGCGGTGGCGGTGGCCGTACCGCTGGTGGCCGCCTTCCTCGGGCTGAACGCGGTGATCGTGGTGGTGTCGCTCGCCGAACTGGCCGGTGATCCGCGTCCACTGGCGGACTGGACGGCGGCGCTGACCGCGGGCGGCGGTCCGGGTGAGGTGGCGCTGACCGCCGCGTTGGCCTTCCCGCTGCTGGTGCTGGGCCTGTCCGGTTTCGAGACCGGGGTCAGCATGATGCCGTTGGTGGCGGGGCAGGGGCCGGACGCGCCGGCCCGGCTGGCCGCCCGCATCCGCAACACCCGGCGGCTGCTCACCGTCGCTGCGTTGATCATGTCGGTGTACCTGCTCTCCACCACCTTCGTCACCGCGGTGCTCATTCCGCCCGAGGCGTTCGCGCCGGGTGGAGCCGCCAACGGACGAGCGCTCGCCTATCTGGCCCACGAGCAGGTCGGTGAGGCGTTCGGTACCGCCTACGACGTGAGCAGCGTGCTGATCCTCTGGTTCGCCGGTGCGTCGGCGATGGCTGGGCTGATCAACATCGTGCCGCGCTACCTGCCCTCGTACGGGATGGCGCCGGAGTGGGCCCGCGCCGTGCGTCCGGTGGTGATCGTCTACACGCTCGTCTGCATCGTGCTGACCGTCGTGTTTCGCGCCGACGTCGACGCCCAGGCGGGGGCGTACGCCACCGGGATCCTCGCGATGATGGTCTCGGCGGCCGTCGCGGTGGCCATCGCCGCCGCCGGCCGCCGGCAACGCGGCGTCGCCGCCGGCTTCACGGTGCTCACCCTGGTGCTGCTGTACGCGCTGGTCGAGAACGTGATCGAGAAGCCGGACGGGATCGCCATCTCCGGGCTGTTCATCCTCGGCATCATCGTCGTGTCGCTGGTGTCCCGGGTGACCCGCACCACCGAACTGCGGGCGGAGCGGGTCGAGTTCGACGAGACGGCACGGCGGTTCATCGCCGACTCGGTCGCCCACGACGGGCGGCTGCACGTGATCGCCCACAAGCGGCGCAGCGGGGCGATCAAGGAGTACACCATCAAGGAGCGCGCACAGCGGGGCCAGAACCCGGTCCCCGGGGCGACCGACGTGCTCTTCCTGGAGATCGACGTGGTGGATCCGTCCGGGTTCCGTCACGTGCTGCGGGTGTGCGGCGTCGAGGTGGGCGGTTACCGGGTGCTGCGGGCGAGCAGCCCGGCGGCGCCCAACGCCATCGCCGCGATCCTGCTGGCGCTGCGGGACGCCACCGGCGTACGCCCGCACGCCCACTTCGAGTGGTCGGAGGGGAACCCGATCGCGCACCTGCTGCGCTACCTCATTCTCGGTCGGGGGGACACCCCGCCGGTGGTCCGGGAGATCCTGCGCAAGTCCGAACCCGAGCCGGCGCGCCGCCCCGGGATCCACGTCGGGGGTTGACACCCGCTCCCGCTGTCCGGTGACCGCCCGTTCGGCCAGACATGAAGCCGAATGGGGTACGCATTCACTTATGCCTGATTTGCTCCTTGTGTCGCCGTACGGTGGCCTCTGGTGGGCTGAGGCGATGTCAGCCACCCCGCGCCCGATTCGGCGCGGCCGTGTTCTTCGCACGCACGAGAGGCAGGAGCGCTGATGTCCACGTACCAAGGGAGCCGTGGGTCCACCCGACCCGGTCGGCGGTCCCGGTGGTTGCTGGCCGGTGGCCTGGTGGCGGGCAGCCTGGTGGCCGGGGCGGCGGGCCTGACCGCCGTCACCGCCTCGGCCGCCGACCGTGACCCGGCGGCACCGGACCCGGGCCGACCCGCGGCGATGTACCAGGATGACGTACCCGGAATCGACGAGACACCGCAACGCCGAGGGCCGGACCGGCAGCGACCCGAGTGGCGACACGATGCCGGCGCGACGCCGGACAGTTCGGCAGGGGCGACCGGCCGGTCCACCGGTCACCACGGGCGGGTACCGGACGGCACGGTGGTGCCGGTGCCCTGCGACTCGGCCCGGCTCGTCGCGGCGCTGGTGCGGGCGAACGCCGAGGGCGGTGCCACCCTGCGCCTGGCGGAGAAGTGCACGTACCTGCTGACCCACGCGTTCCAGCAGCCCGACGAGTACGACGGCGGCATCCGCGACGCGCGGGAAGCCGCCGACACCGCCGAGAACCCCGGCGACGCCGAGGCTCCGCCGCGCAATCCCGCCGACGACAAGGCGGGACTGCCCGTGATCTACCACGGGATCACCATCGAGGGCTCCGGCGCGACCATCGTCCGGGGCGTGCACGCGCCCGACTTCCGCTTCTTCACCGTCCGCGACGGCGGCGAACTGACGCTCCGGGACGTCACCCTGCGCAACGGCCGCTCGGCGGCGGAGGGCGGCAGCATTCACATCGTGCACGGCGCCACGGCGGTCGTCGAAGGGGTGACCGTCGTCGGCAGCACCTCGCTGTCCGCGGAGGGCGGCGGCGGTGCCATCTTCAACGACGGCAACCTCCAGATCAGCGACAGCAAGCTGATCGGCAACCGGGCCGCCGGCACCCAGGGCAAGGGCGGGGGCCTGCTCAACGGCGGCGTCATGACCATGCACCGGACCGAGTTCCGGCACAACAGCGCGGTCAGCTACGGCGGTGGCCTGGCCAACTTCCGGGCCGCCGGCGACGTCTACGCCTCCACCTTCGTGCAGAACAACGCCGGTCAGGGCGGTGGGATGGCCAGCTTCTCCGCGCGTACCAAGGTCTTCGACACCCTGGTGGCGCGCAACAGCGCCGAGACCGGCGGCGGGCTGGCCAACTCCGACGCCGTGCTGGTGCTGCGGCAGCTGACCGTCCGCGACAACATCGCCACCGGCAAGGGCGGCGGCATCTCCACCTTCCAGGGCCTGCTGCCGCTGGACGACAGCGTGGTCAGCGGCAACACCACGCGCGGAAACGGCGGCGGGATCCACGCCGAGAAGTCGAACCTGCTCGTGCGGGGCAGCGACGTCAAGGGCAACGCCGCGGTGGGCAAGCGGTCGCAGGGTGCGGGGCTGTTCGTGACGGCGGGCTCGACCTCGCTCTACCGCAGCCACGTGCTCGGCAACCAGTCCACCGTCAAGGCCGGTGGGATCCAGGCCGAGCGGGCCCAGGTCAAGATCGATGACGACAGCGTCGTGGTCGAGAACACTCCGACCAACTGCCTGGGCAGCAAGGTGCCGGTGGCGCACTGCTTCCGTTGAGCCGGACGTCCGGCTCCGCGCCGACGACCAGGGCCCGTGTCCGCAGCCGGCACGGGCCCTGGTCGTGCGTCACCGGGCTCACTGAGAAGGCTGGGGCAGCTCGCAGTCGATCTTCGGGTTGGCGCCGACGTAGTTCAGCGGCCCGGCGGCGATGGTCACCAGGATCGTGCCGACCTCGGCGCAGTTGGCTTCGTCGTCGCTGTAGTAGCCGCGCTGGCCGGCGGCGATGGCGCCGATGACGAGCCAGATCACCACGAGGACTCCGAATATCGACGTGCCGCGCATGGTTTCCTCCACGAGTCGGGGGTTCGGGTTGCAAGGTGCGGACCTTGTACCCAGCCGCGCCGAGCGGCTAACGAGACCGGCGGGCCCTACGGCGGCATGGGCGCCTCGGGTGGACGACCGCGGCTGCGGCGAAGGTCGTCCAGCGCCACCACGGCGAGCACCAGCAGCGCGGCCAGCGAAGCGCTGATTGCCGGCAGGACCAGCACCGCGGGTGTGACGGCCAGCAGTGCCACCACGCCGCCGGGACGGGACCACGACATCCGGTTGAAGACCTCGCGTTCGAACAGGGCCCGGCCGACCAGGAACAGCGCCGGGCCGCCGAGCATGATCGCCGCCCATTCGGGCGGGGTACGCGCGGGCAGGGTGTCGGTGTGCAGCACCAGCTCGAAGCCGGCCGCCGTGGCGACCACCCCGGCGACCATCACCACGTGGGTGTAGGGGGAGGTGTTCAGGAAGCGGATCGGCGCCCTCGTGATCTTGATGGCCATGGGCAGCAGCTCCCCGGCCTTGTGCACGTAGATCCGCCAGAGCAGCAGGGTGGTGGCGAAGGCCAGCAGCAGCGCCACGGCGTCCTCGAACTCCGAGTGGTGCGTGGTGTAGGCCATGCCGATGACGAGGATCGCGTCGCCCAGCGCGATGGTGTAGAACTGCTGATACCGCTCGGCCAGGTGCTCGGCGGTCAACCTGAACAGGGCGGCGGGGACGCGGCCCAGCCCGGGCACCGGGTAGGACAGCCGCAGCCCGAGGTAGTCGAGGCCGAGGGCGAGCAGCCACAGCGCCATCCGGGGGTCCTCCGAGACGAAGGCGCCGCCCAACCACGGCACCGCCGACAGCGCGAACCAGCAGAAGACCCGGGCCGCCCGGCGCTGGATCTCCGGGTCGTCGCGTACCGCCGGGATGATGAACAGGCCGCGCCCGAGGTGGATGGCGACGTACGCACCGGCGAAGGTGAGCCCCCGATCGCCGAACGCCTTGGGGATCGCGCTGGCCATCAGCAGCACCCCGAACATCACCGCGAGGACCAGGGCCTTGATCTCGGTGCGCTCCGGGTCGTACAGGTCGGTGATCAGGGCGGTGATCGCCCAGGTCCACCACACCGCGGCCAGCAGGATCAGGGCCTGGCCGGCCTGGTACCAGCTGATCTCCTCGGCCAGCCCGCGCGAGATCAGCGCCAGCGCGACGACGTAGACCAGGTCGAAGAAGAGTTCCAGGAGGGGAACTCGGCGGGTCGTGGACGCGCTGCGGGTGAGCGGTCGCCGTGGGTTGTCGGGCTGTAGGTGGGCGAACGGCACGGATGGCTCCCGGCAGCCGGCGGCGGTGCGGCGTGCCGGCATGGCCGGCGTATCGACCGTAACGGCGGTTCCGGCCGGAGCGCGTCGGGGTCGGGGCCGGTCACCGGAATGGTGTACAGCGCAGCCGCCGGCGCGGGGCCCGCGAGGGGCGTTCCCGCGACCGGCGGCCCGGGATCGTCAGGACCCGCTGTCGGCCGGGGTGGCCAGCACCTTCGCCTGCTGAGGCCAGGTGGCCAGGCTGGCGGTGGCGCGCAGACCGGCGCTCCGGACGGTCTCCCGCAGCGCGGCCTCGTCCATGTCGGCCAGCTGCTGGTAGGTCCGGATGCCCGCTCCGTGCAGCGCCGCCGCCATCTTCGGCCCGACGCCCTGGATGCGCCGGAAGTCGTCGACCTCGGCGGTGACCGGCTCCGTCGTCGCTGGCTCGGCGTCCACCGGCTCGGCGGCGGCGACCGGCTCGGCGGCGGCGACCGGCTCCGCCGCCGTGACCGGCGCGCTGGTGGCCGTGGTGGACGCCGCGGCGGACTCGGTGGTGGCCGACGGCCGGACCGGCGGGGTGGCGACCGCCGGTCGCGGTTCCGCGGTCGCGTCCACCGTCGGTCCGTCCTGGACGGCCGTCGCGGTGACATCGGCGAGCGGTTCGGCGGCCCGCGGCGCCTCGGTGGACTCCGCACCGGTCACCGGCGTCTCACGGGGGCCGTCGGTCGGCTCGGTGCCGGTCGGGGCCGCGTCGGCCCCGGTGGGCTCGGCCGCCGTGGCGGTGGTTTCGCTGCCCGCCGGTGGGGCGGGATCGGGCTCGGTCGTTGGTTCGGTCACGGCGGTCGACTGCGCGGTCCCGGTGGCGACCGGGGCGGAATCGCTCGCCTCGCTGGTCGCGTCGCCCGCCGTGCCGACGGTCGGCTCGGTCGGTTCCGCCCGCCGGCCGCGCAGCAACAGCCAGCCCACGGCCAGCCCCGCCACCAGCGCCACGAGCAGTATCAGCCAGTTCCCGAAGGACTCGCCCACGGTAACCCTCCCTGAGGTTCACGTCCGGATCGTCGCGAGAAAAACTCGCCGCAGCTTCGCACACGCGCGCCACGGACGACAGACAGCCCAGGTAACAGTCCGTACCGGACGCGCGGAGGCTACGGCAGGTGTCCGGTCCGGGACGGACGGTGCGGTAACCGCACGTGATTGGACACGCCGCGACCCCGGCACCGGGTCGGGTGCCGGGGTCGCGACGAGGATCAGTCCTGCTCGCCCCGGTAGGTGTAGAAGTCGTCGACGAACTTGCGCCGCAACCGGGGAACCCGGCTGGTGACCCGGAAGTATCCCCGGGCACCGAGCAACGCGAGTCGTCCGAACACCGGCTGGTACATGCGGTCGTCACCGTTGGTGCCGCTGCGTCCCAACGAGTCGGCGACCCGGGCGAAGCCGTACGGCACCATCGCCGCCTCGTAGTCGGCGACCGCCTGCACCAGGGTCTTCTCCCCGGCGGCGGCGAGGATCAGCTGTCGCCGCAGCAGGTTGGCGTCGCGCAGCGCGGTGTTGGCGCCCACGCCCCGACCCGGCGTCATGGTGTGGATCGCGTCGCCGAGAAGGGTGACCGTGCTGCTTCGCCAGGGCGGCACCGGCTCCGAGGTGGACACCCGGATCGGCAGGGCACTGTCCGGTTCCGCCAGGCTGAGCAGTTCCCGCAGGTGCGGGTGCCAGTTGGCGGTCAGCTCCAGCGCCACCTGGATCAGCTCCGTGCCCCGGCGTCGCATCACGTCCGGCGGGAACCGGCGGGCGGTGCTCCACACCACCAGGTTGATGTTGTCGCGGGTGGGGTCGTGCCGCAGCCCCGGCCAGTCGCTGAGCAGTTTCGCGTCCGCCGAACTGGTCTCCGGTTTGAGGCGACCGTCGCGGTCCCACTTGAACTCCATCACGTGCAGCACGCCCATCACCCCGCCGGTACCGAAGATGAGCGAGATGCCCCGCTGCACACTCTCCGGCAGCAGGGACCGGGTGTGTGCGGTCAGCGGCACCCGGGTGGCGATGTTGACCGTGCCGGCGTCCCGGATGACGGCGTGCGGCAGGTACTGACGACGGACCGCCGAGTGCGTACCGTCCGCCGCCACGAGCAGGTCACCGGTCGCGGTGCCGCCGTCGGCGAAGTGGGCGGTGACGGTGCCGTCGTCGTGCTGCTCGTACCGGGTGAAGGTGCGGTCGAAGTGCACCACGTCCTCGATGCCGGTCAGCAGCACCTGGCGCAGCGTCATCCGGGCCACGGAGCGTTCCGTGTCGACCGGGTGGGTGTCCGGCCGCAGCGGGAAGGACGCGGTGTGCCGCATCTTCTCGCTGAGCACGTTGAAGTAGCGCGGCGAGCGGGCACAGGTGGCCAGGTAGATCTCGAACAGCTCCGGCGGCAGGCAGTCACGCAGGGCCCGACTGCCGGTGGGACCGATGCCCACCCGGTAGCCGAGCAACCCCTCGCCCCTGGCCCGGTGCCGCTCGTAGACCTCGACGTCGATCCCGGCCCGGCGCAGCCCGTGCGCCAGGCAGAGGCCGCCGGTGCCGGCACCGACGACCAGGACGTGCGGTGTTCGGGTCGTCATGCCTCGCTGCCCGGTCAGCCGGCCACGCGCGGTGCCGGAACCTCCGCGCTGTCCCAGCGGTAGAAGCAGTTGGCGATCGCGTCGCGCGGCGAGCGCCAGGTGGGCAGGTACGGCGAGGTGTGTGCGGACAGTCGCTCGTTGACCTGCTGGAACAACGGATGGTTTCGGGCCGCCGCGAGGGCGTCCGCACCGACGTCGTCGGTCTCCATCAGGTGTACGCACAGGTCGTGCAGGCAGTACAGGGACCGGTGGCGTACCCCGGTCAGGCTCGGCAGTTCGGTCTCGTCGGACTCGGCGAATATCTGGGCCACGCGACCTTCCGCGCCCGGGATGATTCTGCTGACGATCACTAGACGGCTCATCGGATCCCTCTCACCGGTGGGTCGGCCCGGCCGGACACCGGGTCCGGGCCGCTGTGGCCCCACCCTGTCGCCCGCGCAGTCACCTACCCGTCAACGGCCGGGATCGGTGCGGTGACGCATCGCCGTCGGGCTCGGCGCGGCGGCGCGGGTGACCACGTGCCGGCGGGGTCCACCGGTCGGCCGGCTGGCCTGGCGAATGGGGTCGAGGGTCTCCGCGAGCAGCGCGCTCATCGCCGGCGACGGCTCCAGTCGCAGTTCCCGCAGCAGCAGGTCCCGGTAGACGTAGTAGGCGTGTACCGCCTCGAAGGCGTTGCCCTCGGCGAGGTGGATGCGCACCACCAGCCGGTGCGGCGTCTCGCGCAGCGGCTCGGCGGCCATCGCCTCCAGCGCCGCCTCCAACGCCTCACCGTGCCGGCCGGCGGCCAGGTGCTGACCGGAAACCTGCTCCAACATGTGCAGTCGGAGCTGGCGCAGCCGTTCCCGGTCGGCCAGCACCCAGTCGTCGTACCAGCCGGGCAGCAGGTCGTGCCGGCCGGCGGTGAGGGCCTCCCCGGCGCCGCCCGGGGCGTGCCCGTCGCGAACCCGGCCGGCCGTGTCGATGAGCAGGTCGACATCGACCCGGACCAGCGGGTCGAGGCGGACGGTGTCGGCGGCGGTGGTCAGTGGACAGTAGGGGTCCTGACGCAGTCGCCACAGTGCGGTCCGCAGCGAGGACAGCGCCCGCTCCTCGGTGGCCTCCGGCCAGAGCAGGCCGGCGAGGTGGGTACGGGTGGCACCGGGACGCAACCCGATCAGCGCGATGATCCGTTGCAGGCCGCGGGGCACCACCACGGGAGTGTCCCCGTGGGTCAGGCGGAAGCCACCGAGCAGGTGCAGCCGGATCTCGGCGTCGTGGGGTTGGCCGGTGGTGGGCGTGGGCGAAACGGCGGCCACGGCGGCACCCCCTGCGGAACGCGTCGGTTGCGGGTCTCGGCCAGGTCCCGGCGTGGCCGCCGTGCCGCCACTGTCGACTCGTCGGGCCGTCGCACGCGGGGTGCGGTGCCGGGTCCGACCGCCGCGAAGATTATCAATCATCGTTACTCTGGGTCAACGATGTTGTCGGTAATGTAACTCGCAGGTCTTCTGTGAAACCGCCTCTGAACTGGTCAATCCTGCCGATCATGGCGCTCGTGGCCGCTCAGCTGAAGCACAGCTTGCGTCAACTGAGCGTCACCGACCTGCGGTGTTTCCTGGAGGGTCGGTGACGCCCGGGTGACGCGGTGCTCCGCATCGTGGCGGCAGCCGTCCGGGCCCACCCGATGGCGTCCGACCGGCCCGTGGGGAGGACCAGCATGGACCGAACGCTCATCGTCGCGAAGGTGGTCCCGACCGCCGAGGCGGCGGTCGCCGAGATCTTCGCTGAGTCCGACACGACCGAGCTGCCGCGCCTGGTGGGGGTCCGGCACCGCTCGCTGTACCGCCTGCACGACCTGTACGTGCACCTCATCGAGACCGAGTCGGCCGGTGACGGCGCCGTGGAGGCGGTCCGGGAGCACCCCGAGTTCGTCCGGGTCAGCAGCCGGCTGAGTTCGTACATCTCGCCGTACCGGCCGGACTGGCGGTCGCCCCGGGACGCGATGGCGCGCTGCTTCTACCGCTTCGACGGAGGCCGGCCATGACCGCCACCGCGCCCTCGGGCGAGACCCTGTGGTCCCGGTGCGGCGGCTGCGCCGCCCTGCTCTACCGCAAGCGGCTGCGCCGCAACCTCGACGTCTGCCCGGAGTGCGGCCTGCACGCCCGACTCGCCGCACCCGAGCGGATCGACCAGCTGGTCGATCCCGGATCGTTCCGGACCCTGCCGGAGCGCGCGGTCGCGGTGGATCCGATCGGTTTCGTCGACGTGCTGCCGTACCCGCACCGGCTCGCCGCCGCCCGCGCCGACACCGGCCTGCCGGAGGCGGTGCTCTGCGGTACCGCCGCCATCGGCGGGTCGCGTTGTGCGCTCGCGGTGATGGACTTCCGGTTCCTCGGCGGCAGCCTGGGCAGCGCCGTCGGCGAGCTGATCACCCGGACCGCCGAGCAGGCGTCGGCGGCGGGTGTCCCGCTGGTCCTGGTCACCGCCTCCGGCGGTGCCCGGATGCAGGAGGGGGCGCTGTCGCTGATGCAGATGGCCACGGTCAGCCAGGCGATGGCCGAGCTGCGCGAGGTCGGACTGCTCACCGTCAGCGTGCTGACCGACCCCACCTACGGCGGGGTCGCCGCCTCCTTCGCCACCAGCGCCGACCTGGTGCTCGCCGAGAGCGGCGCCCGGATGGGCTTCGCCGGCCCCCGGGTGATCCGGCAGGTCACCGGACGTGACCTGCCGGAGGGGTTCCAGACCGCCGAGTTCCTGCTGCGGCACGGCCAGGTCGACATGGTGGTGCCGCGGCACGCCCTGCGGGCCCGACTCGCGACGCTGCTCGCCGCGACGGGCACCGGCCGCCGGGCCACGAAGCGGTCCGGCGTGGACGCCCCGCCGCCCGAGACGGCCCGGCCGGTCGAGCTGTCCCGGACACCGGTGCGCGACGCCTGGGAAACCGTACGTCTGGCCCGGCACCCCGGCCGACCCACCACTCTGGACTATCTGGAGACCACCTTCGACGGCTTCACCGAGCTGCACGGCGACCGGCTCGGCGGCGACTGCCCGGCGGTGGTCGGGGGGTTGGCGCGGCTCGACGGCCGGCACCTGATGGTGATCGGCCACCAGAAGGGACACAGCACCGCCGAGCTGGCCGCCCGCAACTTCGGCATGGCCACCCCGGCGGGCCACCGCAAGGCGTTGCGGCTGATGCGACTGGCGGCCCGACTCGGGCTGCCCGTGGTGACGCTTGTCGACACGCCGGGGGCCGATCCGGGCGTCGAGGCGGAGGAGCACGGCCAGGCGGCGGCGATCGCGGAGAACATCCTGACCATGAGCGTGCTGCCCACACCGGTGGTGACCGTGGTGACCGGGGAGGGCGGCAGCGGCGGTGCCCTGGCCCTGGCGGTGGCCGACCGGGTGCTGATGCTCCAGCACGCGGTCTACTCGGTGATCAGTCCCGAGGGCTGCGCCGCGATCCTCTGGCCCGGTCGCACCGCCGCTCCGCGGGCCGCCCGGGCCCTGCGACTGACCGCACCGGATCTGTGCCGGCTCGGGATCGTCGACGAGGTCGTACCCGAGCCGGACGGCTCGGCCGCCGACGACCCCGAGGCGACCGCGCGGGCCGTCCGCCAGGCGCTGCTGGCGAACCTGCTGCCGCTGCTGGAGGTGCCCGCGGTGACCCTCGTCCAACGACGGCGACGACGCTTCCGCCGCTTCGGTGCCGCACGCGCCGGTGCCCGAGCGGGCACCCGATGAGCGCCGCGCCCACGGTCCCCGGTACGGCGACGACGCCGAACGGCGACGCGACCGGGCAGCGGACCGACGGCGTCGCCGGTCAGGAACCCGACCGGCGGCCGGCGGCTGACGCCGCCCTGGCCGACCTGTGCCGGCACGCCCAGCAGTTGATCGCCGAACTGGCCGATCCGGTGCGCCGGCTGCGACTGCGCCTCGGTGCGGCCGAGCTGGAGGTGGAGTGGGCTCGGCCGGGCGGGTCGGAACCGGGTCCGCCGGCCGGTCCCACGGGTTCCGGTGTCGCCGCTCCCGCCCCCCGGGCGCCCGTCGAACCGTCCCCGGCCGCACCGGCGGCGAACCCCGTGACCCGCGCCAGCGTCCGGTCGCCGATGGTCGGCACCTTCTACCGGTCGCCGCAGCCGGGTGCGGCACCCTTCGTGGCCGTCGGCGACCTGGTCCGACCGGGGCAGGTGGTCGGCATCGTCGAGGCGATGAAGCTGATGAACGAGATCGCCGCGGATCGGCCCGGCCGGGTCGTCGAGATCCTGGTCGCCGACGGACAGCCGGTGGAGTACGACCAGCCACTGGTCGCCCTGGATCCGGCCTGAGGGCGGTGCGCGATGTTCTCCAAGGTGCTGATCGCCAACCGGGGCGAGATCGCTTTGCGCATCCTGCGCGCGTGCCGGGAACTGGGCATCCGTACCGCCGTGGTCTACTCCACCGCGGACGCCGACTCGGTGGCGGTGCGGTTGGCCGACGAGGCCGTCCGGATCGGCCCCTCGGCCAGCCGGCGCAGTTACCTCAACGCCGCCGCCGTGGTGGAGGCGGCCCGTAAGGTCGGCGCCCAGGCGGTGCATCCGGGCTACGGGTTCCTCTCCGAGGACGCCGATTTCGCGGAGATCTGCGCGGACAACGGGTTGACCTTCGTCGGCCCACCGCCGCACGTGATGTCCGTGCTCGCCGACAAGTCCTCCGCCCGGGCGTTGATGAGCCGGGCCGGGCTGCCGCTGGCGCCGGGCGCGGTACAGCCGGTACCGACGGCCGCCGAGGCCGCCGCCGTGGCCGCCGAGGTGGGCTACCCGGTCATCATCAAGGCCGCGGCCGGGGGCGGGGGCCGGGGGATGACGGTGGTCCGGACCCCGGCCGACCTTCCCCGGGCGTACGCGCGCACCCGGGCCGCCGCCCAGGCCGCCTTCGGCGACGACCGGGTGTACGTCGAGCGCTACCTGATCGACGCCCGGCACGTCGAGGTCCAACTGCTCTGCGACTCGCACGGCAACGGCGTGCACCTGGGCACCCGGGACTGCTCGGTGCAGCGCCGCCATCAGAAGCTCGTCGAGGAGGCGCCCGCTCCGGCGCTGTCCCCGGCGACGTTGGACGCCATCGCCGGCACCGCCCTGCGTGGCGCACTCGAGGTCGGGTTCACCGGTGCCGGGACGGTGGAGTTCCTGGTCGACGCCGAGGAGAGGTTCCACTTCCTGGAGATCAACTGTCGTATCCAGGTGGAACACCCGGTCACCGAGATGATCACCGGCATCGACCTGGTGCACGAGCAGTTCCACGTGGCGGCGGGCACCCCGCTGCGCTGGCGTCAGGAGGACGTCCGGTTCACCGGCGTGGGCATCGAGTGCCGGGTCAACGTGGAGGATCCGGACCGGAACTTCGCGCCCACCCCCGGCCGGCTGGACCGGTTCGTGCCGCCCGGCGGCCCGTTCACCCGGGTCGACACCCACGGGCATTCCGGTTATCTGGTGGGGCCGCACTACGACTCGCTGCTGGCCAAGGTCGCCGTCTGGGCCCCGGACCGTGACCTGGCGTTGAGCCGGCTGGACCGGGCGCTCGGCGAGTTCGAGATCTCCGGACCGGGGATGCGGACCACCATCCCGTTCGTCCGGCGGGTGCTCGACGACGCCGAGTTCCGCAAGGGGCGTCACTCCACCGGGCTGGTGGACCGCCTGATCGCCGCACCGAAACCCACACACCCGAGGAGGGAACGATGACCGTCACCGACGACGACTCGCTGACCGCGGAGATAACCGACATCCTGGTCACCAACTGCGGACTCGATCCGGAGGCCGCCGCCCGCGCGCCGGCCGCCTCCCTGGAGGAGCTGGGCATGGACTCGCTCGCCCTGCTCGAACTCTCGGCCGTGGTCGCCGACCGCTGGCAGGTCAGCATCCCGGAGCAGGCCGCACAGTTGAGCATCCCGGGCGTGGCAGACCTGGTCGCCCGGCGGGCCGACCCGCCCGGGCACACCGAGAACAGCGTCGTCATCGCCGCTCCGCTGGAACTGGTCTGGTCGGTGACGAACGACGTGGCGGGCTGGCCGGACCTGTTCACCGAGTACGCCCGGGCCGAGATCCTCCACCGGGACGGCGACACGGTCCGGTTCCGACTCACCATGCATCCCGACGAGAACGGTGTCGCCTGGAGCTGGGTCAGCGAACGCACCGCGGACCCGGCCACCCGACAGGTGCGCGCCCACCGGGTGGAGACCGGGCCGTTCGAGTACATGCGGATCCGCTGGACCTACACCGAGGAACTGGACGGCGTCCGGATGACCTGGGTGCAGGACTTCGCCATGAAGCCGACCGCACCGGTGGACAACGCCGGGATGACCGACCGGATCAACACCAACAGCGCCGTGCAGCTGGCCGTCATCAGGGAACGCGTCGAGCGGCTCGCCCGGGACCGGACGACCACGCCGCCGACGAGCGTCACCCCGACCGCCGTGGCGACCGGTGCCAGCGCGACAGGAGCCGACGATGAGTGACCTCGCCCTGGTGGCCGCCCGGGACGTCCCCGCCGACCGCCGACGCGGCGGCGAGCTGCGGGTCCTGCTCGGTCCGCGTACCGTCGGCAGCACCTCGGGTTTCATGGGTGTGGCCACCATGGCACCGGGCGAGCGGATCGCCGAGCACTACCACCCGTACAGCGAGGAGTTCCTCTACGTCGCCCGGGGCGCCATCACCGTCGACCTGGACGACGAACCGGTGCCGCTGGCGGCCGGCGAGGCGCTGTTCGTGGCCCGCAACGTCCGGCACCGGCTGCGCAACACCGGGCACGTGCCCGCCGAGGTCGTCTTCCACCTCGGGCCGCTGGCGCCGCGCCCGGAACTCGGCCACGTCGACACCGAGCTTGTCGAGCAGCGGGACCGGTCGTGACCACCCGGCGCACCGTGGTCACCGGCGTCGGGGTGGTGGCCCCCGGCGGGGTGACCCGGGACCGGTTCTGGAAGAGCATCACCGAGGGGCGTACGGCCACCCGGCGGATCACCTTCTTCGACCCGTCGCCGTTCCGGTCGCAGATCGCCGCCGAGTGCGACTTCGACCCGGACGCCGCCGGGTTGACCCCCGCCCAGCGGCAGCGCGCCGACCGGTACGTGCAGTTCGCGCTGGCCTGCGCCGCCGAGGCGGTCGCCGACAGCGGGCTGGAACTCACCGACGCCGAACGCGACCGCACCGGCGTGGTGCTGGGCACCGCCGTCGGCGGCACCATGGCGTTGGAGCAGGAGTACGTGACGGTGAGCGACAGCGGCCGGCGCTGGCTGGTCGACGCGGCGCTCGGCGGCCCGTACCTCTACCCGGCGCTGATGCCCAGCAGCCTGGCCGCCGACGTGGCCTGCCGCCACGGACTGCACGGGCCGGCCCAGGTCATCTCCACCGGCTGCACCTCCGGCATCGACGCCATCGGCTACGCCCATCAGTTGGTCGTCGACGGCGAGGCCGACATCGTGCTCGCCGGTGCCGCCGACTCGCCGATCTCACCGGTCACCGTCGCCTCGTTCGACGCGATCAAGGCCACCAGCCCGGACAACGACGACCCGGCGCACGCCTCCCGCCCGTTCGACGCCGACCGGCACGGCTTCGTGCTGGCCGAGGGGGCGGCGGTGCTGGTGCTGGAGGAGGCCGGACACGCCGCGCGGCGGGGCGCGCACGTCTACTGCGAGGTGGCCGGCTACGCCAGCCGCAGCAACGGGTACCACATGACCGGGCTGCGCCCCGACGGCCTGGAGATGGGGCTGGCCATCACCGACGCACTGCGGCAGGCCCGACTGGCACCCGGGGACGTCTCCTACATCAGCGCGCACGGCTCCGGCACCCGGCAGAACGACCGGCACGAGACGGCCGCCTTCAAACGGTCCCTCGGGTCGGCGGCCCACCGGGTGCCGATCAGCTCGATCAAGTCGATGGTCGGGCACTCGCTGGGAGCCATCGGCGCCATCGAGATGGCCGCGTGTGCCCTGGCCATCGAGTTCGGCGTGGTGCCGCCGACCGCCAACTGGGCCACCCGGGACCCGGAGTGCGACCTGGACTACGTGCCCAACGAGGCACGGGAGGTGCCGGTGGACGTGGCGCTCTCGGTGGGCAGCGGCTTCGGCGGGTTCCAGTCGGCCATGCTGTTCCGCAGGTCGGCCCGGGACGTGACGCGGTGAGCGCGAGTCGGGTCCGGACGGCCCCCGCCGGTGCCGGCGTGACCGGCGGGCGGGCCGTGGTCACCGGCGTCGGGGTGGTGGCACCCAGCGGCGTCGGCGCGGACGCGCACTGGCGAACGGTCCGGTCCGGCCGCCGCCGGACCGGACCGATCACCCTGTTCGACGCCGCCGGCTACCCGACCCGCCTCGGCGGCGAGGTCGCGGACTTCGACCCGGGCCGGTACGCCGACAACCGCGCCCTGGTGCAGACCGACCGGTGGACGCACCTCGGCTTCGCCGCCACCGCGCTGGCGCTGGCCGACGCCGGCCTGCCGGAGCGGGCCACCGACCCGTACGGCTGGGCGGTGACCCTGGCCAGCGCCTCCGGCGGCAACCTGTTCGGTCAACGGGAGCTGCAACGCCTCTGGTCGTCACCGTCGCGCACGGTCGGCGCGTACCAGTCGATCGCCTGGTTCTACGCGGCCAGCGTCGGACAGCTCTCCATCCGGCACCAGGCGAAGGGGCCGTGCGGGGTGCTGGTGGCGGAGTCGGCGGGTGGCCTGGACAGCCTGGCGCACGCGGCGCGGACCGTGCGGCGCGGCGCCTCGGTGGTGCTCGCCGGAGCGACCGAGTGTCCGCTGAGCCCGTACGCGCTGGCCTGTCAGCTGCGCTCCGGCCTGCTCAGCGAGGTGACCGATCCGGAGCGCGCCTACCGGCCGTTCGACGCCGCCGCCAGCGGCTACCTGCCCGCCGAGGGTGGCGCGGTGTTCGTGGTGGAGGAACTGGAGCACGCCCGTGCCCGGGGTGCGCGCAGCTACGGCGAGGTGACCGGCTGGGGCGCCACCCACGACGCGACGCACACCACCGCGGACAGTGCCGGCGATCCGCACCAGTACGCCCGCGCGATGCGGCTGGCCCTGGGCCGGGCCGGTGTCGAGCCGGACGAGGTGGACGTGGTCGTTCCCGACGCGCTCGGGGTGCCGCGCTACGACCGGGCCGAGGCCAGCGCCCTGCGGGCCGTCTTCGGTGCCCGCACGCCGCCGGTCACCACCCACAAGGAGTTGACCGGGCGGGCGCATCAGGGTGGCTCGGCACTCGACGTGGCCACCGCCCTGCTCGCCTTCGCGCACGACACGCTGCCCGCCTCGGCCGGGCCGCAGGTCGTGGCGGACGGATGCGAGCTGGATTTCCTGCGGGTCGACCGCCGCCCGCGTAGCCGGGTGGCGTTGATCTGCGCCCGGGGTTTCGACGGGTTCAACAGTGCGCTGGTGGTGCGCGGTGCGCCGCCGGCCGGAGAGGAGCGGTGATGGACGCACCGGAGGACGGGCAGCGGGCCGGCGGGCACCGCGCACGGGTGGTGTTTCTGGTCCGGGTGCCCGACGAGCGCACCGCGGACTTCCTCCGGGCCTACGAGGCGGTCCGGCACCTGGTCGCCGACGGGGTGCCGGGCCACCTGGTCGACCAGGTCTGCCGTTCGTCGACCGACCCGGAGCAGTGGCTCATCACCAGCGAGTGGAGCAGCCTGGCCGACTTCGAGGCGTGGGAGCGCAGCCCGGAACACCGCGACCTGGTCCGGCCGATGCGGGAGTGCTTCACCGATGCCCGGTCCCTGCGCTTCCACATCCACGCGCAGACGCCCGTACCGGCCGGAACGCCGCGGTGAGAAGGTGAACGCTCGGTGGTGATCCGCTGACTCAAGGCTGACACACGGACTCGATCATCCTCGCCGGTCGGTCCGACGGCAATCCGGTCAGTCGCCCTTCTCGGACATCCATTTGCATGACGCAATGTCCATCTTGGCTGCCGTAGGGTTCGGAAAACGCTCCGAGCAGGCGACCTGCGTCCGGTGCGTGCCGCGGCGACGCCGATGGTGGAGGTGGGGAGTCATGACCGGACCGCTGTGCTCGCCGAGCGAGACCGATCGGCGGCCCCGCGTCGACCCGCCGACCTCCGCGGACCGGCAGCCCTCGGGCGACCGGCCGCACGGGGTCCCGCGCCGGTCGCCGACGCCGCCGGTGGGCCCTCAACACGACCCGAGGTCGACCTCGGCCAGGTAGACGCAACTGTGCCCCTCGTGCGAGGAGTAGTAGCTGACGTGCAGTCGCTCGTCGTGCCAGACCAGGCCGGGATAGCTGGAGTCGCCGCCGGAGGGTAGCGTGACCAGCTCCCGCAGCCGGCCCCGCGCCACGTCGACGGCGCAGATCGCGGTCCGCACCGGACCGTCGTGCAGCCGTCCGCCGGCCACCAGGGTGCCGTCGGGCAGCCGGCACAGCGCCGGCCCGCCCACCCGCACCCCGAGGTCCGTCCAGGTCCACTCCCGGTAGGGCGGTCGGGCCCGGCCGAGCTGCGCGGTGGCCGTACCGCCGTCGCGCCGCAGCAGGCAGGTGGCGGTGCCGTCGGGGTCGAAGACCAGCCCGGACTCGTTCGGATACCCGCCGGAGAACAGGGTGCGGACCACCGGTCGCAGGTCGAATCCGTCGTCGCTGCGGTAGAGCCGGGCGAACCGTGGCTCCCGGGTGGCGTAGCCGACGCCGTACATCGCGTCGTCGCGCCAGGCCGCCTGCCAGATCCAGACGTCCGGTTCGCCGATCGGCCGGGGTTCGTCCCACCGGTGGCCGTCGTCGCTGAGCGCGGTGACCGTCCGGAACCGTTTCGGGGTGCCCGTCGCGGCGGCGGCGAGCAGCTGCAACCGTCCGTCGGGGCGCGGCACGAAGCGTGGGTCGCGCAGGTCGACACCGGTCTGGGTGAGGACTGCCGCGGTCTGCCAGGTGCGCGCGTCCGGCGAGGTCAACACCCGCAGGACGCCGTCGTCGGACAGGTGCGACCGACCTTCGCGGAACGCGCAGAACCACTGTCCCGCGTACCGGACCAGGTCGGTGAAGGCGTTGTGCGGGGCGGTGTCACCGATACGGCGTAACGCGCGCACCTCGGTGGTCGTCGGACGGATGATCACGTGCGCCGACGGTACGCGGGGCGGGCGACGCGGGTGTGGCGGCGGGGCGAACAGCGGGCGAACGCGACGGTCGACCGGTGCTGCCGGCCGGGTCGGACGCTCACCGGGTCGCCCGGGTACGGCGCGCGGCGACGTAACGCCGCGCCTTCTCGGCGGTTCCGCAGTCGTCCATGCTGCACCAGCGGCGACTGCGGTTCTTGCTCTCGTCGAGGAAGACGAAGCGGCAGCCGCCGCATGCCTTGATCCGGTCGAGCGGGCCGGTGGTGAGCAACTGGACCGCCGCGTGCACCACCGGCCGTAGCGGCCGGGCGGCGGTGTGGTCGTCCCGCCAGGACCAGACGAAGGTGCCGGCCTTGTCGAGCCGCGCGTGAGCGAGCGCGTCGGCTTCGTCGTCGCGCAGCCGGGCCAGGGTGGACCCGCTCGGGCTCCGGCCGGACGCCAGGGCCCGGAACACCTCGTCGAGGCGGTCGCGGAGGTCCAGGGACCGCAGGAAGGCGGCCTGCGGGTCGTCCGGGTCGTCGGGCCGGCGACGGTGTGACCTGGTCACCTCCGCGTCGGTGAGGACGCCCGCGTAGCCGGCCCAGTCGACCAGCTCGGGGTAGCCGGTGAGGACGTCGTCGTCGGGCGGCCCGACGGGTGGACCGGTGCGGGTGTTGACGAAGTCCAACGCGAGGTTGCCGCCGACCAGGCGCAGCCTCCGGACACCCTCGACTGTTTCCATCAAACGCGACTTTACCAGTTGACGTGGGATCGGAGCGCTCCCTAGTGTTACCCCCATAACACCTATTGCCGGTAACACGGGAGGACGGATGGGACGCGGGCGGGCGACAACGGTCCTGATCGGACTGTCGGGCGGGACCTTCCTCTACACCACCGCCGAGGCGCTGCCCATCGGGCTGCTGCTACCGATGGCGGCGGATCTGGCCGTCTCACCCGCGGACGTGGGCATGCTGGTCACCGCGTACGGCGCCGTGGTGATGGTCGCCTCGGTGCCGTTGACCGCGCTGGTCCGCCGCGTCCCGCGCCGGCGACTGCTGTCGGCGCTGCTGGCCGGTTTCGTGGTCTGCCACGCGGTCACCGTGTTCGCGAGCAGCTTCGCGGTGCTGCTGGCGGCCCGGATGGCGACCGCGGCGACGCACGCGTTGTTCTGGGCGGTAGTGGTGCCGGCCGCCGCGGAACTGTTCCGGCCGGGACTGCGGGGCCGGGTGGTCGCGGTCGTGTTCGCCGGTGGCAACGTCGCTCTCGCCCTGGGCGTGCCCGCGGGCATCTGGCTCGGCGAGCGGGCCGGCTGGCGGGCCTCGTTCCTGGCGGTGTCCGGGCTCGGCGCGGTGGTGTTCGTGGTGGTCGCCGCGCTGCTGCCCGCGACCCGGCCGGACCAGGGACACGCCACCCGGGGCGCGACCCCGGACGCGCGCCGCTTCTGGCTGCTGGTCACCGTGGCCGTCCTGGCCACCGCCGGCGCGATCGCCGCCTACACCTATGTCGCCCTCTTCGTCACCGAGCACACCGCGATGGCCGCCACCTCGGTCGGCGCCATCCTGCTCGCCCGCGGTGTCGCCAGCGTGCTCGGCATCCTCGCCGTCGGCGTGCTGGTCGATCGCAACCCCTGGCTCGCCCTGACCGCGACCGTCGCACTACAGTCGCTGGCCCTGCTCGGGCTGTACGCGCTGGGCCACCGGCCGGTCGCGGCCGTCGTCCTGATCGCGCTGGCCGGCCTGGCCTTCGCCGCGTTCACCGCGACCCTCGGCGGCCTCGTCCTGCAGGTGGCGCCGGGGCGCTCGGATCTCGCCGCCGCCACCGTCTCCGCCGCCGTCAACGTCGGCATCACCGCCGGTGCCTTCGTCGGAGGGCTCACGCTGCCGAGCCACGGCGTGCACCGCACGGTGCTGATCGGTGCCCTGCTCAGCGTCGTGGCCGTGGTGCTGGCGCTCGGCGAGCGGCTTCTCGCCCACCCCGCCCGTGCCGGGGGCACGCCGGATTCGCCCGCCACCGCCACGCCGGCGCTTGTTGCCCCGCGCTGCGCTGGCCCGCAACTTCGCTGATACTGCTGCCTCGACGACGCCGGATGCAGCAGTATCCCCGAACCTGCTGGGGAGTAGAGGTCGCCGGTCACCAGCTTGATTCCCGAGGTGACGCCGTGGCGCGACGGGCCATCTTCGTGATCAAGGCCGGGCTGCGGGCCGCCCCGGCACCCGTGGTGGTCGGGCAACCGAGGCGGAGAAGCGCTGCCAGCCGGCGCACGACGGCCTGAGTCTTGTCTACGGGTACCGGGTGCCTACCGTCACCCGCCTGCTTCGGGCGGTGCCGTCTGCGCCTGGTGCGCGGCGGCCAGCCGTCTCGGGGCGCGGGCGTACCAGGCTTCCACGATCAGTTCGGTCAGCTCGGTGACGCCGATCCGGTCCAGCCGGACCAGCACCGACGGATAGCCGTCGAAGTGTGGCGTGGTGAAGAAGAGGCCGGGGTCGTCGGCGAGCAACGCCTCCTTGACGCCGAGATCCGCCACCCGGACCCCGAGGATGGGACCGTCCGGTGCGGCCGGACCGAGGTCGTGGAGTTCCTTACCGCGCAGCGGCCGTTCCCAGACGAACGGCTTGTCCTTCACCCGCCAGGCGGCCACCCCGTCGTAGGAGGGCCGCTCGCTGGTCTCCGGCAGACCCAGCGCGATCCGGCGTACGTCGTCCCAACTGGCCACCTCCTGACGGTACGCCAGGTTGGCGTCCGCCATGGGTCCCGCCCGCACGGTCGGGGCGGCCTGGCGCGGCGGCGGCCGGGTCGGCGATGGTGAACCGCATGGAGCTCACGCCCGAACCGGTCTGCCTGGCCGACTTCGCCGCCCTGGCCCGGACGGTACTGCCGCCGCGCGTCTGGGACTACCTGGACGGTGGCAGCGGTGCCGAGGTGACCCTCGGCGGAAACCGCCGCGCGCTGGACCGGGTCGGCGTGGTGCCGAGGGTGCTGACCGGGGTGCGCACCCCGAGACTGCGGACCCGGTTGCTCGGCCGGGAGTACGCGATGCCGGTGGCGGTGGCGCCGATGGCGTACCAACGGCTGGTGCACCCCGACGGCGAACCGGCGCTGGCCGCCGCGGCCCGCGCCGCCGACGTGCCGTACCTGGCCAGCATCCTGGGCAGCACGCCGATCGAGCAGGTCACCGCCACCGGCGCCGAGGTCTGGTTCCAGCTGTACTGGCTGCGCGAGCGGTCCCTGGTCGCCGACCTGCTGGCGCGGGTCCGCGCCGCCGGCTGCCGGGCGCTCGTGGTCACCGTGGACGTGCCGGTGCTCGGCCGACGCCTGCGGGACCTGCGCAACTCCTTCCGGCTGCCGCCGGGGCTGGTCCCGGCCAATCTGCCGGGTGGTCGCGACGACCTGGCCCACGGCGGTACACCCGGGGTAACCCCGGTGTCCGCGCACCGTGACGCGGCATTCGCCCCGGCGCTGACCTGGTCGGACCTGCGGTGGCTGGGGCAGCGGTGCGACCTGCCGCTGGTCGTCAAGGGCATTCTCGACCCGGCCGACGCGGTCCGCGCCGTCGACGCGGGAGCACGGGCGATCGTGGTGTCCAACCACGGCGGCCGGCAGCTCGACGGAGCCCCGGCCAGCGCCACCATGCTGCCCGAGGTGGTGGCGGCCGTCGGTGACCGCTGCGAGGTGTTGCTGGACAGCGGCATCCGCAGCGGTGTCGACGTGCTGCGCGCCCTGGCGCTGGGTGCCGCCGGTGTGCTGGTCGGGCGGCCGATGCTCTGGGCCCTGGCGGTCGGTGGGCAACCGGCGGCCCGCTCCGCGCTGGCCCTGCTCGCCGACGAGGTACGCGACGCCCTGGCCCTGGCCGGCTGCGCCGACCCGGCGAGCGCCCGGCGGCTGCGCACGGTCCCGGTGGGCTGACCGGAACCGGTGCGGCGACTCATCGCGTTCACCGGTTCGCAACCTGTGACGGCTGCCCTGCCGCCGTCCTGACAGGACGGTCATAATGGGCGGCATGGTTGCCTGGGAGTACGCCCTGCTGGTCCGCCGCTACCAGGGGCAGGGTCGCAATTTTCATGTCTCGTTCGTCTGGTACGGCCCCGACGGGTCCCGCAAGGACATCACGGCGTACGGCGACACCGCGATCGCCCATCTCAACCGCGCCGGACGCGACGGTTGGGAACTCGTCTCCGCCGCCGAGGACGTGAACAACGTGCAGGGCAGCACCGAGGTGCACCGCTACCACCTGAAACGTCCACTCGCCTGAGGTACGTACGCGCCGGTCGGCACCCAGTGGTTCCGCTGGACGTGCGACTACTCCTGACGGGTCCGCGACCGCGTCGGGCCGGACCGTCCCGGCCCGACGCGATCGTCGTCAGCCCAGCTCGACGGCCGGGTAGAGCGGGAAACCGGTGAGCAGCTCGCTGGCCTGGCGACTGATCTTGTCGGCGAGGGCCGGGTCGAGCACGTACTTCGCCTTGGAGGCGGTGCCGTCCGGGCCGACCCCGGCGCTGGTCTGGCTGAGCACGGCGTGGATCAGCTCGGCGGTGGTGTCCATCTCCGCCGTGCCGAGCCCCCGGGTGGTCAGCGCGGGGGTGCCGATCCGGATGCCGGAGGTGTACCAGGCGCCGTTGGGATCCTGCGGCACCGCGTTGCGGTTGGTGACGATGCCGGAGTCCAGCAGCGCCTGCTCGGCCTGCCGGCCGGTCAGCCCGTAGCCGGTCACGTCGATCAGCACCAGGTGGTTGTCGGTGCCGCCGGTGACCAGCTTGGCACCGCATCGCAGCAGACCCTCGGCCAGCGCCTGGGCGTTGTCGACGATCTGCCGGGCGTAGTCGGCGAAGTCGGGCCGGCGGGCCTCGGCCAGCGCCACCGCCTTGGCCGCCATCACGTGCGGCAGCGGGCCGCCGAGCACCATCGGGCAGCCCCGGTCCACCTGGTCGGCCAGCTCCGGGCCGCACAGCACCAGGCCGCCGCGCGGACCGCGCAACGACTTGTGGGTGGTGCTGGTGACGATGTGCGCGTGCGGCACCGGGTCGAAGTCACCGGTGAAGACCTTGCCGGCGACCAGGCCCGCGAAGTGCGCCATGTCCACCATGAACGTGGCACCGACCGAGTCGGCGATCTCCCGCATGATCCGGAAATTGATCTTACGTGGGTACGCCGAGTAGCCGGCGACCAGCACCAGCGGCCGGAACTCGCGAGCCGCCTCGGCGACCCGGTCGTAGTCGACCAGACCGGTGTCCGGGTCGGTGCCGTAGCTGCGCTGGTCGAACATCTTGCCGGAGATGTTCGGCCGGAAACCGTGGGTCAGGTGCCCGCCGGCGTCCAGGGACATGCCGAGCATCCGCTGGTCGCCCAGCTCGCGCCGCAGCGCGAACCAGTCCGCCTCGGTGAGGTCGTTGACGTGCCGGGCCTGCGCCTTCTTCAGCGCCGGTGACTCGACGCGGTCGGCCAGGATCGCCCAGAACGCCACCAGGTTGGCGTCGATGCCCGAGTGCGGCTGCACGTACGCGTGCGCCGCGCCGAACAACTCCCGGGCGTGCTCGGCGGCGAGCGCCTCGACGGTGTCCACGTTCTGGCAGCCGGCGTAGAACCGGCGACCGACGGTGCCCTCGGCGTACTTGTCGCTCAACCAGTTGCCCATGGCCAGCAACGTCGCCGGGGAGGCGTAGTTCTCGCTGGCGATCAGCTTGAGCGACTCGCGCTGGTCGGCCAGTTCCGCCCCGATCGCGTCGGCGACCCGCGGCTCGACACCACGGATCACCTCGAGGGCGCTTCGGAAGGCGGTGGATTCGGCGTTGCGCGGCATGCGACCTCCAGGTGACGTGCGGAAGGCCCAGGCGCTCGGCATGCGTCCTCGTGACGGGGCCGCTCCCCGATGGTTCTCCATCTCCAATGCGCCAGTCACGGCCCGAGGGGATCCTACCGGGTACGCCGGCAGGGCGGGCCGCGGCGGGCGACCGTGCGGCGGGTGGTGGAAGGCGGCCGGGCAGCGGGATCGCCGCCCGCAGCCGGCCGGGCGGCCGGTCGGGCGCACTAGGATCGCCGCATGGTGGCAACGGGCGACGGTGGCAGTCTCCTGGCCATCAGCGACCTGCACGTGGGCCATCCGGAGAACCGGACCATCGTCGAGGGGCTGCGTCCCCGGACGCCGCAGGACTGGCTGCTGGTCGCCGGTGACGTGGGCGACACCGTCGCCGACGTGGCCTGGGCGCTGCGGCTGCTGGCCGACCGGTTCGCCCGGGTGGTCTGGTCGCCCGGCAACCACGAGCTGTGGACGCCGCCCGCCGACCCGGTGACGTTGCGGGGCGCGGCGCGCTACGCCCACCTGGTCGAGCTGTGTCGTGGACTCGGCGTGGTCACCCCCGAGGACCCGTACCCGGTGTGGGCCGGACCCGGCGGCCCGGTGACGGTGGCGCCGCTGCTGCTGCTGTACGACCACAGCTGGCGCCCGGACGGCTTCGACACGCCCGAGGCGGCGCTGGCCGAGGCGTACCGGACCGGGATCGTCTGCACCGACGAGGTGCTGCTGCACCCCGACCCGTACGAGAGCCGGTCGGCGTGGTGCGCCGCCCGGGTGGCCGAGACCGCCCGCCGGCTCGCCGGGCGCGACCCGGCGCTGCCGACCGTGCTGATGAACCACTGGCCGCTGGTCCGGGAGGTGACCCGGGTCCTGCGGTATCCGATCTTCGCCCAGTGGTGCGGCACCGAGGCCACCGCCGACTGGCACGTACGCTTCGACGCCGCCGCGGTCGTCTACGGCCATCTGCACATTCCACGGACCAGCTGGCACGACGGCGTGCGGTTCGAGGAGGTGTCGGTGGGCTACCCCCGGGAGTGGCGGTCCCGTGGCGTACCCCCGGGCCGGTTGCGGCAGATCCTGCCGCAACCGGAGGGGGTACCGCCCACGGCGTGGTGACCGGGCGCGCCGGCCGGCACCGGACGCGGCCGGTCAGGCCCGCATCGCGTCCAGCGACTTCTTCAGCGCCTTGGGTGCCGTCGGGCTCTTGGGCGCCTCCGGGCGCCGGTCGATCATCCGCTGCCCCATCTCCTGCAACTCCTTACGCCCCATCGACTCGCGCACCTTCGGGAACCACTCCTGCTCCTCCTCCTCGACGTGGTGCAGGACGTTCTCGATGAGGACCGTCGTCTTGGCGTTGAAGTGCTCGTCGTCGGGCTGCATCGAGGACAGCTCGAAGCAGAGCACGTCGGCGACGTGGTGCTCCTCGTACGACTCCAGGATGTGGTCCTCCAGCTCCGGCAGCCGCTCGCGGACCTCCGGGTACATGATCTCGTTCTCCAGCCAGGTGTGCACGGTGAGCGCCTCGAGGATCTGCTTCACCAACCTGCCGCGTTTGCTGGCCGGTGCGTCCTCGCTGGCCTGGAACTCCTTGAACAGCCGGCGCATCTCCTGGTGGTCCTCTTTGAGCAGCACGATGGCATCGGTGGACATGTGGCAGACCTCCTCGGATCACTTCGAGGTCTGCCCTCCTACCCGGCCGGAACCGACGGAAACTGCGGGTCAGGCGGATCTCTGCCGCTGCCGCCGACCACGGTGGGGGAGTCGCCCCGGCCCGGCGTGCGGCGGTGGCCCGCCGGGCCGGGTGCCGCGTCGTACCCTCTCAGGTGTGGCCACGGCGGCGGAGGCGATCCAGGTGGGGCGGCGGACGGTCCGCGTCAGCAGCCCGGACAAGCCGTACTTTCCCGAGCGGGGGCTGACCAAGCTCGACGTGGTGCGCTACTTCCTCGCGGTCGGCGACGGCATCCTGCGTGCGCTGCGGGACCGGCCGACCATGCTCGAGCGGTGGCCGCGCGGCGTGTTCGAGGGCGCGACCATCGCCACCCGACAGGACAACCGGGGTGACGCGTTCTACCAGAAGCGGGTGCCGGCCGGCGCGCCCGACTGGGTGGGCACCGCGCACATCACCTTCCCCAGCGGACGCACCGCCGACGAGGTCGCTCCGGGGGAGCTGGCCGTGGTGATCTGGGCGGTCAACCTGGGCACGCTGCGCTTTCATCCGTGGCCGGTGACCAGGGCGGACGTGGAGCGGCCGGATCAGCTGCGGATCGACCTCGACCCGCTGCCCGGTGCCGGGTTCGACCAGGTGGTGCCCGTGGCCCACGAGGTGCGCGCCTTCCTCGACGAGCTGGGGCTGACCGGTTATCCGAAGACCACCGGCGGGCGGGGGCTGCACGTCTACGTCCCGATCGAGCCGAGGTGGAGCTTCGGCGACTGCCGCCGGGCGGTGCTGGCCCTCGGTCGGGAGATGCGGCGGCGCCGGCCGGACCTGGTCACCACCACCTGGTGGCGCGAGCAGCGGGACCGGCCGGTCTTCGTCGACTACAACCAGATGGCCCGGGACCACACCATGACCTCGGCGTACTCGATCCGGCCGACCCCGGCCGCGCTGGTCTCCGCACCGCTGGACTGGTCGGAGCTGGACGACGCCCGTCCGGAGGACTTCGACGTGACCACCATGCCGGGTCGGTTCGCCGACCGCGGCGACCCGCACGCGGGCCTGGACGAGCGGCGTTTCTCGCTGGAACCCCTGCTGGAGCTGGCCGACCGGGAGGGCCTGGAGTCCCCGCCCGAACGCTGAGCGGGTCACTCCCAGGGGCTGCGCGTCCCGTCGTACTCCTCGAAGACCAGCCAGCTGCGCGTGGCGAGCACCCCGGAGATGCGCTGCACCCGGTCCAGCACCACGTCGCGCAGCGTGGCGTTGTCCGGCGCCCGGACCAGGGCGAGCACGTCGTGCTCGCCGCTGAGCAGCGCCACGTGTTCGACGTAGCGCACCCGGGCCAGCTCCGCCGACACCTCCCGCCAGGTGTTCTGCCTGATCGTCAACGCGATGTACGCCGAGGTGCCCAGGCCGGCCGGCTCCGGGGCGACCCGGGCGGCGAACCCGGTGATCACCCCGTCGCGCAGCAGCCGCTCCACCCGCGCGTACGCGTTGGTGCGTGAGACGTGCACCCGTTCGGCGAGCGTCCGGATGGAGAGCCGACCGTCCCGGGTCAGCTCGTCGAGGATGCGCCGGTCCACCTCGTCGAGGGCGACGGCCGAACGTCCCGTTCCGCCCCGCCGGTCCGCCTCGTCGGCGGTCTCCTGGCTCATCGAACCCTCCTTCGGGTGCCATCCATCCCGCGTTCACCGGCCATCTTGAGTCAATCATCCGACAGCAGGAGCATAGGGCCACCACTCGTCCAGGAGGTTCCGCCGTGACCACCACCCCCCAGGCGGCCCGCAGGGCATCTCCGCGCAAGCGGCGGCCGGCGACCCCGACCGCGCCCGACCCCGCCGCCGGCCTGCTGCCCGAGACCGAACCGGTCCGGCTGCTCGACCCGGACGGCACCCTGCTGCCGGCCCGCGCCGACTATCCGGAACCGCCCGTCGAGGCGCTGCGTGAGATGTACCGGCGGATGGTCGTCGGCCGCCGTTTCGACGCTCAGGCCACCGCGCTGACCAAGCAGGGCCGGCTGGCCGTCTACCCGTCCTCCCGGGGCCAGGAGGCCTGCCAGGTCGGCGGCGTCCTGGCGCTGCGCGACGACGACTGGGTCTTCCCCACCTACCGGGAGTCGATGGCGCTGACCGCCCGCGGCATCGACCCGGTCGAGGTGTTGACGCTGCTGCGCGGCGACTGGCACTGCGGGTACGACCCCGCGCTGCGGCGCACCGCACCGCAGTGCACGCCGCTGGCCACCCAGTGCGTGCACGCCGCGGGTCTGGCCTACGGGGAGTCGTACCAGGGGCGTGACACCGTGGCCCTAGTCTACATCGGCGACGGCGCCACCAGCGAGGGCGACTTCCACGAGGGGGTCAACTTCGCCGCCGTGTTCAAGGCCCCCGTCGTGTACTTCGTGCAGAACAACAGGTACGCCATCAGCGTCCCGCTGTCCCGGCAGACCGCCGCCCCGTCGCTGGCCTACAAGGGGGTCGGCTACGGCGTACCCAGCGAGCAGGTCGACGGCAACGACCCGGTGGCCGTGCTCGCCGTGCTCACCCGGGCGGTCGCGCACGCGCGTGCCGGCAAGGGACCGTTCCTGGTCGAGGCGCACACCTACCGGATGGAGCCGCACACCAACGCCGACGACGCCTCGCGCTACCGCGACACCGACGAGGTCGAGGCGTGGCGCGACCGCGATCCGCTGGCCCGGTTGGAGACCTACCTGCGTGGCCGGGGCGTGCTCGACGACGCGGCGGTCGCCGAGATCGCCGAGCAGGCCGAGACGTACGCGGCCGACCTGCGGGAACGAATGAACAACCAGCCGACGGTCGACCCGCTCAGCCTCTTCGACCACGTCTACGCCGAACCCACCCCACAGCTCGTGGAACAGCGGGAGCAGGTGCGCGCCGAGCTGGCGGCGGCGACGGAGGAGGACGCCTGATGGCCACCATGACCATGGCGAAGGCGCTCAACGCCGCGCTCGCCGACGCGATGCTCGACGACGAGCGGGTGCTGGTCTTCGGCGAGGACGTCGGGCAGCTCGGCGGGGTCTTCCGGATCACCGACGGCCTGCAGGCCCGCTTCGGCGACAAACGCTGCTTCGACACCCCCCTGGCCGAGGCCGGCATCGTCGGGTTCGCCGTCGGGCTGGCCATGTCGGGGCTGCGGCCGGTGGTCGAGATGCAGTTCGACGCGTTCGCGTACCCGGCGTTCGAGCAGATCGCCTCGCACGTGGCGAAGCTGCGCAACCGCACCCGCGGCGCGTTGAGCGTGCCGATGGTGATCCGGGTGCCCTACGCCGGTGGGATCGGCGGCGTGGAACACCACTGCGACTCCTCGGAGGCGTACTACGCGCACACCCCGGGCCTGAAGGTGGTCACCCCGGCCACCGTCGACGACGCGTACTCGCTGCTGCGGGAGGCGATCGACGACCCCGACCCGGTGGTGTTCATGGAGCCGAAGAAGCTCTACTTCGCCGGCGCCGAGACCGCGCTGCCGACCCGGACCGAGCCGTTCGGCCGGGCGGTCGTGCGGCGGGCCGGACACGACGCCACGCTTGTCGCGTACGGCCCGGCGGTGCCGGTCGCGCTGGAGGCCGCCGAGGCCGCCCGGGACGAGGGGTGGGACCTGGAGGTGGTCGACGTACGCACCATCGTGCCGTTCGACGACGCCACCGTCGCCGCCTCGGTACGCCGCACCGGGCGGTGCGTGGTGGTGCAGGAGGCGCAGGGCTTCGCCGGAGTCGGCGCGGAGATCGCCGCCCGCGTGCAGGAGCGCTGCTTCCACGCGCTGCACGCCCCGGTGCTGCGGGTCTCCGGGCTGGACATCCCGTATCCGGCGCCGATGCTGGAGCACACCCACCTCCCGTCGGTCGACCGGGTGCTGGACGCGGTGGCCCGGTTGCAGTGGGACGACCAGCCCGACCGGCGCTGGCTGACCGAGGGCGGCGTGGCATGACCGAGAAGGTTTTCCTGCTGCCCGACCTCGGTGAGGGTCTCGCCGAGGCGGAGATCGTGCAGTGGCGCGTCGCGGTCGGTGACGTGGTCACCGTGGACCAGACCGTGGTCGAGGTGGAGACCGCCAAGGCCGTCGTCGACGTGCCCTGCCCGTACGCCGGTCGGGTCGTCGCCCTGCACGGCGCCGAGGGTGAGGTACGCCCGGTGGGCCAACCCCTGATCACCGTCGCCGCGCCGGTGAGCGGTCGCGCCGACGGCGGCGAGCCGTCCGGGCACGCGGTCTACCGCGAGGAGGAGCGGGCCGGCTCCGGCAACGTGCTGATCGGGTACGGCACCGGCCACGGCGGTTCCCGTCGGCGTAGGCGGCCACGGCTCGCGGCCGGCGTGCCTGACGCTTCGACCGCCCCGCCCGCTCCGACGGCACGGCCGTCCGGTCCCGGCCTGCCACCGGCGACGGACGGTCGGCAGCCGGACCCGTCCGGTGCGGCCCCGCCCCTGGTCATCTCGCCGATCGTGCGGCGGTTGGCCCGGGAACGTGGGGTGGACCTAGCGTCGGTACGCGGCAGCGGCCCCGGCGGTGTCATCCGGCGGGCCGACGTGGCGGCGGCGGCCGGTGCGGTCACCGCGGCGACGACCGGCGTGGGTGCCCAGCGCACCGAGGTGTCGGAGCTGGCGACGGCGGCGGAACACCTGGCGCCGGCCGGTGGGGCCCTGCCCGGTGCCCAGGACCTGGTCATCCCGTTGACCGGAATCCGGCGCACCATCGCGGACAAGCTGTCGCGCAGCCGGCGGGAGATCCCCGAGGTGACCATCTGGGTCGACGCCGACGCGACCGCCCTGCTCCAGACCCGGGCCGCGATCAACGCCGCCCGCCCGGACCAACCGGTGAGCGTCCTGGCCCTGCTCGCCCGGATCTGTCTGTCCGGGCTGCGTCGCTACCCCCAGCTCAACGCACGGGTGGACACCGAGGGGCAGCGTATCGTCCAGTCCGCCGGGGTGCACCTGGGCATCGCCGCCCAGACCGACCGGGGCCTGGTGGTGCCGGTGCTGCGGGACGCCGAACGGCTCACCACCACCGAACTGGCCGCCGAACTCGCCGCCACCACCGCGGCGGCGCGGGCGGGCGACCTGCCGCCGGCCCGACTCACCGGAGGAACCTTCACGCTCAACAACTACGGGGTGTTCGGCGTCGACGGCTCGACCCCGATCATCAACCACCCGGAGGCGGCGTTGCTCGGCATCGGCCGCATCGTGGACAAGCCGTGGGTAGTCGACGGGCAGCTCGCGGTCCGGAAGGTGACGCAGCTCAGTCTCACCTTCGACCACCGGGTCTGCGACGGCGGCGTGGCCGGCGGGTTCCTGCGGCACGTGGCGGACTGCGTCGAGCAACCCGGTTTGCTGATCGCGGCGGTCTGACGGCTCAGGTCGATCGAGGGGCCCGTCCCGGCCGGGACCGGCCCCTCGATCGACCGCCGTCCCGCCGGATCAGTGGTACGGCGGACATCGCGCCACAGTCGGCCGAGTATCGCCCGTAAGGTCGTCGTTGACATTTTTTGTTCGCCTCGGTGCGATTACGGAAAAGCTTCTCAGGCAATGTTTCTCGCTCTTGGTCGAAACCACGGAAACGTCGGTACCGAGCTGGTGAGAATGTGCGGAGGAAGCGGCGACAACGGGGGGACGCATCATGATGTTGAGGCGGCGACTGACGCTGTTGGCGGTGAGCGTCGCAGCGGCACCGCTGGCGCTTGGCGCGTGCACCGGCGACCGCAGGACCGGGCAGCCCGCCGAGGCGCGCGCAAACCCGGAGCTGTCCGTGACGCCGGCCGAGGGCACCCGCGACGTGCCGATCACCGGGGAGATCGGCACCGTGGTCAAGCACGGGCGGGTCACCGCCGTGCGGATCACCGACGACAAGGGCGCGGCGGTCGCGGCGGAGCCCCGGGAAGACGGTAGCGGCTGGGTGCCGAGCCGGACACTGGAGCCGAAGCGGACGTACACCGCGGAGGTCACCGCGACCGGCGACTCCGGAAAGACGGTCACCCGCCGGACGACGTTCACGACCCAGCCCAAATCATCCAAACCAGCCATCGTCAGCACTTTGTATTTCGCCGGTGATCGGACGTACGGAACCGCTATGCCGGTGACCGTCGCCTTTGACCCGCCAATTCCCGAAGAGGCGCGGGCGGATGTGCAGCGCCGATTGTTTGTGAAAACCGACCCGCCGCAGCCGGGCACCTGGTCCTGGGTGTCCGACGGCAGCCAGGTCTACTACCGGGCGCCCGATTTCTGGCGGCCGGGTACGACGATCAAGGTTCGTTCGGCGCTGGAGGGCCTGCCGATCGGCAAGGACAGCGTCGGTGACGCCGACCGGCGGGCCACCTCGAAGATCGGTCGGCAGGTCGAGTTGGAGATCGACAACGCGACCAAGCAGATGTCGGTGATCCGCGACGGCAAGCTGTTGCGCAAACTGCCGGTCAGCCTCGGCAAGCCGAGCACACCGACCTCCAGCGGCAAGATGGTGATCATGGAGAAGCACGACTTCACCACGTTCGACACCCGGGGCTCGGCCGATCCGTACGTGGTCGACGTGGAGGACGCGCAGCGGCTCACCTGGGGCGGCGAGTTCATCCACGGCGCACCCTGGTCGGAGGGGGATCAGGGCTACACGAACGTCTCACACGGCTGCACCAACCTGTCGGCGGCCAACGCGGACTGGCTGATGGGTGTCACGCAGGTCGGTGACCTGGTCACCGTCAAGGGCACCGAGGTCTCGCTCAACGAGGGCAACGGCTGGACGGCGTGGAACGTCAGTTGGGAGCAGTTCGCCAGGGGCAGCGCGCTGCCGGTGCCGGCCGGCCTGCGGCCCACGCCCACCCAGGCGCCGGACCCGGGGGCGGTCGCCGGAGGCTCGCCCGAGCCGCAACCGTCGGCGAGCGGCGGCTGACCCAGGCGTACGCCGGGCCGCCCGCCGTGGGTCGGCCCGGCGTCTCCTCGCGGCTGGTCACCCGGGGGCCGGGGTTGCTCCCTAGGGTGGAGCCGGGCGGCCGGCGGGTCATGCCCTGGGCTTACCCGGAACCACCTCTCAGCAGGGTGGAAGTGTCGGTGGTGGGGGATAGGTTCGTCGTATGCGAGAGCGCGAGGAACGGTTCCACGTCGAGACCGTCGTGTCCGGCGACGCGGTGTGCGTTCGCGTGGTCGGTGTGATCGACATCGCCACGGTCGCGGCGTTCCGCGCCGCGCTCTGGGCGGCCCCCACCCGCACCGAGTTGCGGGTGGATCTCTCCGGGGTCCGGCTGCTCTCCGCGGCCGGGGTCCGCACCCTCGTCGCGGCCCGGCTCTGGGTGCGGTCGCAGGGCGGCAACCTGGTGCTGGTCGACCCGCCGCCCTTGGTGGAGCGGGTGCTGCGGGCCACCGGCCTGGGGCGGGTCATCCCGGTCGTCGGCGGCACGCCGGAGCGGGTGCTCGCCGCGGCGTGAGGGTCGACGCCGCCCGGCCGCCGGTGCCGGCATGCCGGTAGGTGGGTAGCGGGCGTCCGGCGCCGGGCACGGGGCCGGCGCCGGACGCCCGATGTCAGCGGACGCCGAGCAGGTCGACCACGAAGACCAGCGTCTCGTTCGGCTTGATGACGCCGCCGGCACCCCGGCTGCCGTACCCGAGGTGCGGCGGGATGGTCAGCCGGCGACGCCCGCCGACGCGCATCCCCACCACGCCCTGGTCCCAGCCGGCGATGACCCGTCCACCACCGAGCGGGAAGTCGAACGGCTCGCCCCGGTTCCAGGAGGCGTCGAACTCCGCGCCGGTGGAGTGGGACACACCGACGTAGTGCACCCGGGCCACCTGCCCGGGCTGGGCCTCCGGGCCCTCGCCCACGGTGATGTCCTCGATCACGAGGTCGGCCGGCGGGGTGCCCTCGATCGGGCCGATCTCGGGCTTGCTCGCTGCCTGGTTCATGCGGATTCTCCTGGTGCGTCGGTTCCGGTCAGCACCATCCTGCCGGATGCTCCGGCCCGGTGCGCGACGTGCACCGACGCGGCCGATCCGGACGGACACGGTGTCGGCGGGCGCCACCCGTGGGTGACGCCCGCCTCGGGGAGGTGATCAGGGTCAGCGGAGCCAGCCGAACCGCTTGACGATCGGCAACCGCGCCCAGGTGCGACCCAGCCCCCAGGTGTCACCGGCGTTGGTCACCGCGATCAGGGCCAGCACGCCGGCGTAGACGAGGTGGTCGTCCATGAAGGGGTTGTTCTCCGGCGGCAGGACGGCCGTCCACATCAGCACCAGCAACAGGCCACCGGTCGCCGCGGCGACGCGCACCCCGATGCCGAGCAGCAGTGCCGTACCGATGGCGGCCAAGCCGATCATGAAGAGCCAGTCGGCCCAGGCGGCTCCGGCGATGCCGTTGTAGAAGCCCTGGAACGGGCCGGCGGCACCGAAGCTGAGGAAGCCCTTGGTCGGGCTGCCCCCGTTGATCCAGGCGTTCTTCGTCTCGGTGGCGAAGCCCAGGCCGAACACCTTGTCCAGGAAGGCCCAGAGGAAGACCCAACCGAGCGCCAGGCGGAGCCCGGCGAGCAGCCAGCGGGCGGCCCGGGTACGGAGGTTCTGGTCCTGGCTGGTCTCGGCCACCGGGGTCTCGGCGGCGGTGTTCCGCTCGATCATCGCGGTCATCATGTCCACGTCCCTTCTCTGCTTCGCACCGCGTGTCCCGGTGGCACTTCCATTGGACGTGGGGAGGGCAGGTGGCGATCAGGGCCGGCGGGCCGTTACCGGCCGGGACCTTCGGCCCCTGTTCGTCGGGACCGCTGACACGGGCCGGCCGGCACCGGGGACGCCCGCCCGGGTCAGTGGGCGACGTACAGGTCGGCCAGTTGCGCGGCCAACAGTGCGGGAGCTTCGGCCAACGAGGGCCCGTACCAGGTCAGGTGGCGGCCGGACAACAGGGCGCAGGGAACCCCGGGAAACGCCTCGGGCCCGTCGTCGCGGGTGAAGCGGTACGGCTCGTCCGGCAACACGACGAGCTCGGGTGCCTGGTCCCGCAGCTGCGGCAGGCTCGGCCGCGGATAGCGCTGCGGCTGGTCGGCGTACGCGTTGGCGACGCCGAGCCGCCGCAGCAGATCCCCGGCGAACGTGTCGGCGCCGAGCACCACCCAGGGACGCCGCCAGACCGGGACCACCGCGCGTCGGAGGACCGGGGTCGCCGGTAGCGCGGCCCACTCGGCACGAGCCTGGGTCAGCCACCGCGGTTGCCCTACGCAGCCCAGAGCGCGCAGCAGCTCGGCCAGCTCGGTCAGCGCACCGTCCACGGTGCGCGGATAGGTCACCCGGACCGGTACGCCGGCCGCGGCCAGGGCATCGGCGTCCGCACGCCGATTCTCCTCGACGTTGAGCAGGACCAGGTCGGGGCGCAGCGAACGGACCCGATCCAGGTCCGGGTACTTGGTGCCGCCGACCCGTGGCACGTCCAGGTCCGCCGGATGGGTGCACCAGTCGGTGGCGCCGACCAGCAGCCCGGGCAGGGTCGTCGCCACCGCCTCGGTCAGCGACGGCACCAGGGACACCACCCGCACCGTTGACCTCCTCGGCCCGGCCGCCGGGTGACCGCCGTCGACCATCGTCCGGTCACCGACGGCCCGCCGGGGGAGCCGCCGGCATGATCGTCATCCTAGACTCGGTCGGCCGGCGGGAGGAGACCCTTGTCGAGCCGGTCGCGTGCCGCGGTCCGGTCCAGCGGCCGCCGACCCGCCAGGAGAGGTTGGGCAGGACTCATGGGTACCACGATGGACGGTGACCACGACCGCGAGCTGGCCCCGGTGGCGGAGAACGCGGGTCGTGGACCAGTGCTGGTCCGGGGGGAGCAGCGGGTGCACGCCGGCCTGCGCCTGGGTGAGATCGTCCGGCGGCGCCCACCGGGTCTCACGGCCAGCCAGTGGAACACCGCCAGCCGGACGCTGTTCGACCACGTGGTCTGCACGGCCGCGACCGGACGGCCCGAGTTCGCCGTCGAGTTCCACGCTCCGTCGACCGACGCCACCGCCAGGCGGGCCGCGCGGACCACGCAAGCCGTCGCCGCCGCGACCGGCCTGCCGCTGCTGCGGATCGTCTCCGCCACCCTGCGTACCGCCGGACACGGGCCACGGATCGTCGCGTACCTCGTCGACGCCCGCCGGTACGCCGCCGGTGCCGCCGGCTCGGACGTGGTGGCGGTCGGATTCCGGGACATCGTGGGCCGACTGCCCGACGGGCGCGAGGGCGCGGTCAACGACCTCGGCGCGCTCGCCCGGGTCGAGGCGGTGCAGGCGTACGTGGCGCGACGACTGGCCGACCCCATCCTGCGCGGGCTGCACGTGCACTGGACGCGAGGTCCGGCCGAGGGCTGGAGCTGGGCCGAGGTGCGTCCGGGTCAGCTGCTTGTGGAACGGGTGACCACGCAGGCGTACGGACTCTCCTGCGGCGTCGAGCCGTCCCGGTTCGCCGAGGACCTGGCCGTCCTCGCGGTCGGGGAGCGGTTGCGGACGGTCGAGGCGGGTGAGCCGCCGTTGCTGCCACGCGAGGATCTGCTCGCCGACATCCGGCGGCTGCGGGACCGCCGTGACGAACTCGTGGGTGACTTCGCCTACGACCATCTGCTGCCCGCGGTGACCGCCTCCTGAACGGTGCCGGTCCGGGCGGACGGTGACCGGCCGGGCGCGGAAAGAAACATCGAAAAAAAGTCCGCGGCCTTTGAACCGCCGTCGGAGCGGGCCCGTACCTCACCGCGAATGGACAGGAACTCCCCAACCCGCACCGGCAGGCGCGGGAGACGGTGCGGAAAGGGCATCGTCGTTCGTCGACGTGCCACCGGCGCGTTCAGGCGGTCACCGTCGAGCGTGCCACCAAGATTCCGTTCGGTCCGTCGAGTCACGAATCAGGAACCGGATCGAGAAGGAGAGCAATTCGATGCGCAGGTCAACCCGGTCGCGCCGACCAACCGGTAACGCGCGGACCAAGCGACTTCTGGCCGTTGGCGCCACGCTCGCTGTCTTCGGCGGCGTCGTCGCCGTGACCCAGATCTCGTCGGCCGGTGACCGACGGTCAAACCAGCAGCAGCGACCGGTGGCGGCCGAATGTGTCGAGCCCAGCCCCGGCGCCACCGCGCCGACCGCTCGCGGCGCCACCACGACCCGCACCTGGCAGAACGGCCGCTGGGTGGTCAACCACTGGGGCGACGGGCAGCAGACCGTCGAGGAGTGCCAGGAAACCCGCGACGGCACCGATGACGCGACCACCGGCGCCCTCGCGGTGGCCTGCCCGGACGTGGTCAGCCGACTGCCGCAGGTGCCCGACCGGGCCCGCGCCGAGGTCGACCGCAACCTGAACGCGTTGCAGACCCAGATCACGGAGGCCGACGAGCGGCTCGCCAGGGAGGGCGACCGGGGCGAGGGGTTCATCCGTAACGCCATCCTCAACCCGCTGGCCAGCAAGCGTCGGGCGACCCTCGGCCGGATCACGATCGCCATCGACCGCTTCGGCCCCCGGCCGCGCGGCCTCGGCAACCTCGCCACCTGCCAGGTGCAGCCGGTCGACAACAACAACGGCGGCAACAACGGTGGCGACAACAACGGCGGCGACAACGGTGGCGACAACGGCGGCGGCAACAACAACGGCCTGGATGTGCTGGCGAACAACTGTGACAACAGTCAGCTCCAGGCGCACGACGGTTTCCAGAACGGCAACCGCTGCATCAGCACCGCCTTCGGCGAGGTCGGCGCCGCGGCCAACAACCCGTCGCTGCTGATCACCGACTTCCCGCAGGAGATCAACCGCAACGAGGGCTTCTCGATCCAGGTCAGCACCCGCAACCTCGTCCGGGACCGGTTCCTGCCGGCCGGGCAGGGCGGCTACTACCTGGAGAGCTCGCTGCTCAACGGGCAGGGCCTGACCCGTGGCCACTTCCACACCGCCTGCCGGATGCTGAACAACACCGACGAGGCGCCCGCGCCGGAGCCGGTGCCGGCCTTCTTCGTCGCCACCGAGGACGGTGGCGGCGGTGCCGAGCCGGACCAGGTGACCATCCAGATCCCGGGCCTGCCGGACTCGGGTATCGCACAGTGCGCGGTCTGGGCCGGTGACGGTTCGCACCGCATCCCGATGTCGGAGCGGGCCAACCAGACCCCCGCCTTCGACGCGGTGCGTATCCAGGTCAACTGACAGCGAACACGCGGCGGGGCCGCCCGGAATTCCGGGCGGCCCCGTCACCTGCCGGAAAGCCGAGCAAACCTGTGGTGACCGGCCCCGGGCCGCGACATACCCGACGCAAACCGTTCCGAGCGGTATTCTCGCTGCTCAGCGGTTCTTGTACGCCTCGGTCACCTCGACCGGGATGCGACCCCGCTCGGAAATCTTGTAGCCGTTCTGGATCGCCCATTCGCGGACGGCGCGGTTCTGCTCGCGGTTCATTCCGGGGGTGCCTGAACCGATGGTACGACGTGGGTTACGGCCCGTGTCGGCGGCGCCACGGCCGAGCCGCCGGCCGGCATTGATAAACGGATCCAGCGCCTTGCGCAGGACGCCCGCGTTCTCGTCGGAAACGTCGATGGTGTATGCCACGCCATCCAGGCTGAACTCGACCGTGCGGTCGGCCTTTCCGCCGTCGAGGTCGTCGGTCAGCACCGTGATTACTTGTTTGGCCATCGTGGATTACTCCCTGTGTCTGGCGGGGTGTGCTCAAAGTTTGACTGATCGTCCGCCAATTGCGCAACAAAAGCGCTTCCGGCGGCGGTTCGCGTTTTGCGCGGCATCGGAATCCCCGATTTCGGATCTGCTCCGCGTGGGCACGGCTCGCCGCGGCGGCCGGTCGGCACCGCCGCGGCCGGTGGGCTGTGTGCCGGGTCACACCGAGGAACAACCTGGGCCTGCCGTGACTTGAGCCAGACACGCTCAACCCAACGCGATAGCAGGTGTTCGATGGCAACTCTTCCGGTACTTCCACTGACCGACGCCGTGCTGCTGCCCGGCATGGTCATCCCGGTGACCCTCGACCCGACCACCCAGGCCGCGGTCGACGCGGCCCGGGCCACCGGCGACCGCCGGCTGCTCGCCGTGCCCCGCCTGGACGGCGAGTACGGCTCCGTCGGCGCGATCGCCACGATCGAGAAGGTGGGGCGGCTGCCCAGCGGCGAACCCGCCGCGGTCATCCGTGGCCTGTCCCGTGCCCGCATCGGCTCGGGTGTGCCCGGCCCCGGCGCCGCGCTGTGGGTCGAGGCGACCGAGATCGACGAACCCGCCCCCGCTGGTCGGGCCCGCGAGCTGGCCCGCGAGTACCGCGCGTTGATGACCTCCGTGCTCCAGCAGCGGGGCGCGTGGCAGGTCATCGACGCGATGGAACGGATGACCGACCTCTCCGAACTGGCCGACTCGGCCGGTTACGCCTCCTGGCTGAGCCTGGGGCAGAAGACCGAACTGCTGGCCGCGCCCGACGTCACGGCCCGGCTGGAACTGCTCGTCGGCTGGGTCAAGGACCACCTGGCCGAACAGGAGGTCACCGAGCAGATCAACTCCGACGTCCGCGAGGGGCTGGAGAAGTCGCAGCGGGAGTTCCTGCTGCGGCAGCAGCTCGCCGCGATCCGCAAGGAACTCGGCGAGGACGCCCCGGACGGTTCGGCCGACTACCGGGCCCGCGTCGAGGCCGCCGACCTGCCCGAGAAGGTACGCGAGGCGGCGCTGCGCGAGGTCGGCAAGCTGGAACGGGCCAGCGACGCCTCCCCGGAGGCGGGTTGGATCCGTACCTGGCTCGACACGGTGCTGGAGATGCCGTGGAGCACGCGTACCGAGGACAACACGGACCTGGCCGCGGCGCGGGCCGTGCTCGACGCCGACCACGCCGGCCTGGCCGACGTCAAGGACCGCATCCTGGAGTACCTGGCGGTGCGCAACCGGCGCGCCGAGCGTGACCTCGGGGTGGTCGGCGGTCGTGGCTCCGGTGCCGTGCTGGCCCTCGCCGGCCCGCCCGGCGTCGGCAAGACCAGCCTCGGCGAATCGGTCGCCCGGGCACTCGGTCGGACGTTCGTCCGGGTCTCCCTCGGCGGCATCCGGGACGAGGCGGAGATCCGGGGACACCGCCGCACCTACGTGGGCGCGCTGCCCGGCCGGATCGTGCGGGCGCTTCGCGAGGCGGGCTCGATGAACCCGGTGGTGCTGCTCGACGAGGTGGACAAGGTCTCCGTGGGGTACGCCGGCGACCCGGCCGCGGCCCTGCTGGAGGTGTTCGACCCGGCGCAGAACCACACCTTCCGGGACCACTACCTGGAGGTCGATCTCGACCTGTCCGATGTGTTGTTCCTGGCCACCGCCAACGTGGTGGAGGCCATCCCCGGTCCGCTGCTGGACCGGATGGAACTGGTCACCCTGGACGGGTACACCGAGGACGAGAAGGTGGCCATCGCCCGGGATCACCTGCTGCCCCGGCAGCGGGAGCGGGCCGGGCTGACCGCCGACGAGGTCGACGTGGACCCCTCGGCGCTGGGTCGTATCGCGGGGGAGTACACCCGGGAGGCCGGCGTACGGCAGCTGGAGCGTGCCCTGGCGAAGATCATGCGGAAGGTGGCCGTGACCCTGGCCGACGACCCGACGCCCGCCCGCGTCGGCGCCGACGACCTGGTCCGCTACCTCGGCCGGCCGAAGCACACGCCGGAATCGGCGGAACGCACCGCGACACCTGGCGTGGCCACCGGCCTGGCGGTCACCGGTGCCGGGGGAGACGTCTTGTTCATCGAGGCGACCAGCATGGATGGCGAGCCGGGGCTGACCCTCACCGGCCAGCTCGGCGACGTGATGAAGGAGTCGGCGCACATCGCCCTGTCCTACCTGCGCGCCAACGGCCGTCGCCTCGGCCTGGACCCGAACGCCCTCGCCGGGCGGCGGATCCACCTGCACGTCCCGGCGGGCGCGGTGCCCAAGGACGGTCCCAGCGCCGGCATCACGATGGTCACCGCCCTGGCGTCGCTGGCCAGCGGCCGACCGGTACGTCCCGAGTTCGGGATGACCGGCGAGGTGACTCTCTCCGGGCGGGTGCTGCCCATCGGCGGCGTGAAGCAGAAGCTCCTCGCCGCGCACCGGGCCGGACTGACCGAGGTGATCATCCCGGCCCGCAACGAACCGGACCTGGACGACCTGCCGACCGAGGTTCGCGAGGCGCTGACCGTGCACACCCTGGCCGATGTCGCCGACGTCCTCGCGCTGGCGCTGCGCCCGGTGGACATCGACGCGGTGTCGCTCGGCGGCGATGGTCAGCGTCTGACCGCAGCCTGAGACACACCCGTGGGGGCCTGGGCAGGTCGGTCCAGGCCCCCACGGGGTTTGTGCGGCGGAGTACGGCGATCAGTCCGGCAGATTCTTGATGATGGCCTCGGTGACGGCCTTGGTGCTGGCGTTGCCGCCAATATCCCGCGTCAGTAGACCCTGCGCGGTCGTTGCCTCGATGGCGGCGTTTATCTTCTTTGCCTCGTCGGGCAGGCCGAGATGGGTCAGCATCATGGCGGCGCTGCCGATGGCGCCGATGGGGTTGCAGATTCCCATTCCAGCGATGTCGGGTGCGGACCCGTGCACCGGCTCGAACATGCTCGGATACCGACGTTCGGGATTGAGGTTGGCGCTCGGGGCGAGGCCGAGGCTGCCCGCCAAGGCGCTGCCGAGATCAGAGAGGATATCCGCATTCAGGTTGGATGCGACGACCACCGAGAGGTCCTCGGGGTGCAGGACGAACTTTGCCGCCATAGCATCCACCAGAACACTCTCGGTCTCGACGTCCGGATAATCGGCGGCAACCCTCCGGAATGTGTCGTCCCAGAGGACCATGCCGTACTGCTGTGCGTTGCTCTTGGTGACGCTGGCCACTTTCTTGCGGGTCCTGGTCCGGGCAAGATCGAACGCGAACCGCATGATCCGTTCGCACCCGACCTCGGTGAACAGGGCAGACTGGACGGCAACCTCTCCGCCCGCACCGCGGGCGGAAAGGTTGCGTCCGCCAAGGCCGGCGTATTCGCCCTCGGTGTTCTCGCGTACGACGACCCAATCGAGTTCGACGGTGTCGGCCTTGCGCAGCGGGCTGGTGATGCCCGGCAGAAAGTTCACCGGCCGCACATTCGCCCAATGATCGAAGCCTTGGCAGATGCGCAGGCGGAGACCCCACAGGCTGATGTGGTCAGCCACGGTGGGCCACCCTACGGCGCCGAAATAGATGGCGTCGAAGTTGCGCAACTTTTCCAGACCGTCATCGGGCATCATGACTCCGTGCTCGGCATAGTAGTCCGAGCCCCACGGGAACTCCTCCCAGTGGAATCCGAAACGGCCACCGGAGCGCGCTTCCAGCGCGTCGAGGACGTCCCGTCCAGCGGCGACTACCTCGCGACCGACACCGTCGGCGGGAATGGCGGCGATACGGAAACGGTGCTGATTGCTCATGGCAACTCCGGCCTCGTGGCAGTTGGTAGGCACAAATCAGTGAACCCGGATGTTCCATAGGCGTCCAACACCGCTATCCGATCGGTTGCATTGGCGCAGCCTATGAATCCCGCCGCACTACACCTCGCAGCTGTGGGTGTGCTCGCCGGCCGTCATGCGCTGCTTACCCACGAACGCCTTGACCGCGCGGGGCCGGCCCAGCTTGATCCGGTCCAGGGCCTTGATCCTGTCCTTTTTGCTCTTATCGCGCCACGTGTCGTCGTCGGTGTCGAAGGCGAGCGGCTGCAGATAGTCGACCGGGTCGATGACCCACCGCACGTGCGGCCGGTCGGCGTCCGGCACCTCCATGAGGTCCATCTGTTCCAGGTAGCCGGCGTACACGGCCAGGGAGCAGCCTTCCCGCGTCCGGGTGCCCGAGGTCAGATGGTTCGGCACGAAGATGCGTGGGTGCAGGACCGACTGGTAGTGGATGAGGTCGCGCAGGCCGTTGTTGGTGTAGTTCGCCGTCGACGCGGTCGCCAGGTGCAGGTCGGTCTGGGGAAGCGACGCGAGGCGGCCACGGATGCGCTCGCCGTCCTCGGGAGTGCCGGACCAGCCGTTGCCGATGCCCTCCTTCAGGGCACCCGCGGTGTTCTGCCACCCGAAGCTGAAGTTGCTGCCGTGCCGCAGGGTGATGTGGAAGTAGATGCTCACGGTGCCGCCGGAGCCTCCGCCGGTACGCAGGTTCATCTGCCCGGGCTGCGGGCTGGAACCCGGAGTGAGGGATGTGCCGGACGGGAAGAGCGCCGCGTCGCGCGGGTCGACGAGGATCTCGGTACGCGGTGGCGGGTACTGCGGGTCCTGCGGCACCGCGACCGAGTGCAGGTGCCGGAAGGCCACCACCTGGGCGTAGGGTTCGAGCACGTCGAGCCGGATCATCTCGGTGCCGGGAACGGAGTCGGCGCTGGTGACCGGCACGGTCCGGAGGACGGCGTCGGCGGGGATCCGGGTCTTCTGATCAGCGTTGACCAGCGGGTCAGCCTTCAGCCGGGCGAAGTCGGCGGCCAGCACGGCACAGGTCTCCTCCGAGGCGTAGATCGTCGCCCCGGTCATCGCCGCGATGTACGCCGCGTTGTCGGCGTGGTCGCCATGCCCATGACCGAGCAGGATGGCGTCCGGGCGGGCATCGATGAGGTCGGCGATCACCAGCGGCGTCCGGCCCCGTTCCACCTCCAGCCGGCTGATGAACGTGTCGAGGTAGACGAGCCGTCCGCCGACCGCCACGGCGAACGACGAGTTGGACAGCCAGGATGTGATGACGCGTTCCTGGGGAAAGGCGCCGGTCCGAGGATCGACGTTCTCCGGGCCGAACAGCCGCAACCGGGCGGCGATGCCGGCATCCGAGAGGCGTCTGCCGCCCTTCAGCGGTGCCCAACTGGTACCGAGGTGGGAGGCGAAACCCGGGGCGGCGGCGACTGTCGAACCGATGGCGACGCCGGACACCGCGGTGGCCGAGGCGAGGAACAACCTTCGTTTCATTGCTTCTCCTCATTGCCTGGTGCAGGCACGGAGTAGGGACGGGGAAGGTGAGGGTGCTCGCGGGTGGGGCTGAGATCGACTCACTCAACCAATGTGATCGCCGCCACGTCCAAGACCGGTGTCCTCTGGACGCGATAGCGCGCTCCTATGAGTCGTCGCGTCGCGCCTGATCAGCCGCGACGCTCGCAGCTACAGCACCGCCCGCCGACGTCACCCGGTGAGATGGTCCCGAGCGATCCGTCGGCCGATCTCGGTGAGCAGCTCGGCGGCGTTCGACTGGCATCGGTGGACGTCCGGTTCGACGCTGGTGAGCAGGTAGACACCGGCGAAGCCGGCGGCGGCGAGTTCGGCGGCGTCGAGCGTCGACTGACCGGCCACCGCGACGACCGGCACACCCGCGGAGCGTGCCGCGGCGGCCACCCCGACGGGAGCCTTGCCGGCGAGGCTCTGCCGGTCGAGCTGACCCTCGCCGGTGATCACGAGCCGTGCGGTGGCCAGGGCCGGGGCGAAGTCGGTCAACTCCAGGAGAAGCTCGATACCCGAGCGGACGCTCGCGCCGAGGGCCAGGGCGGCGAATCCGACCCCACCGGCGGCGCCGGCCGAGGGCGACGAGGCCAGTCGCGTACCGGTGCTCTGCTCCACCACGGTCGCCCACCGGGTCAGGGCGTGTTCGAGGTGGTGGACCTGCGCGGGGTCGGCACCCTTCTGCGGACCGTACGTCGCGGCTGCGCCCCGGGCACCGAGCAACGGGTTGTCCACGTCGGCGGCCACCGTCACGGAGACGCCCTGGAGCAGTTCGCGGGCCGGGTCCAGGTCGACGGAGGAGACGTCGGCGAGCCAGCGACCACCGCGCCGGACCTCCCGCTGATCGCCGTCGAGCAGCCGGGCGCCCAGTGCCTGGAGCAGGCCGGCGCCGCCGTCGGTGCTGGCGCTGCCCCCCAGACCGATGACGAGTTCCCGGCAGCCGTTGCGCACCGCTGCGGCGACGACCTGCCCGAGCCCGTACGACGAGGCGTCCAACGGCGCGGGAACGTTGTCGGGTAGCCGGCTGAGCCCGCATGTGTTGGCGAGTTCGACCACCGCGGTCGTGTCACGGGCCGCGTAGCTTGTCTGCACGGTGCAGCCGGTTGGCCCGTCGACCGTGACCGGGATCCGCTCGAAGCCGGCGGCAGTCAGGACCGCGAGTGTGCCATCCCCACCGTCGGCCATCGGCCGGCATCCGACGTCGAGTTCCGGACGTACGTCCTGCAGCCCGGCTCGTAGAGCCTGCGCGACCCCTGTCGCGTCCAGGGAGCCCTTGAACTTGTCCGGTGCCACAAGACATGTTGTCCTGCTGGTGGGCACGGTGCCTCCCGGGGTTGCTGCTGCACGATGGGCTGCCGGATCGGTAGCCCCATCAACCTTGGGTTGGCCCCGGTACGGCGTCCAACACGCTGGGTCTACCACTCCCATAGGTGGGGCCTATCGGACTGGCTCCGGCGAGATGGACCGGAGTCGGGTCGATTTGGTACGCGACCGACGAGGCCCGGCCCGGGTGCCGATCCGGTCTGTCAGGCGACCGGCCGATCACGTCTCTCGGCGCGGTACGCCTGGGCGACGTCGATGAACGCTCGGGCGGCGGGCGTCAGCTGGGTGCGGCGACTGACCATGACGACCCGGAGATGCGCCGTGGGGCGAATTGGCAGCACGTCAGCGCCAGCCCTGATGGCCAGATCTTTCCAGGCGGCGGGCAGGATCGCGTCGGCCACCCCGGCAAGGACGAGTGGCAGGATCGACGTACGGTGGGCGACCTCGGCGACCAGCCGGGCCTGGCTGCCCTGGGCCAGGATGTGATCGACGAGCTGCCGCATGAGGGAACCGGGCTGCGAAGCGATGAGCCGGTGACCGTCGAGATCGTCGGCGGTGACATGGTCACGCCCGTGAAAGGGGCCACCGGGAGCGGTGAAGAGCATCAGCGGCTGGTCCTCCAGGGCCACGATGTCGAGCTCCGCGACCCGGACGAGGTCAGGCGCACCGAGCAGGCCGATCTCGACGGCCCCGGTCCGCACGGCGTCGATGACCTCGTCGGGTACGAAGGCGGCGTTGACACTGACGGTGACGTCTGGATGGGCGGCGGCGAATCGTTGCATGATCGGTGCCAGCGGCTGGATGCCTGCGGAGGGCATCGAGGTGATCTCGACCCGGCCTCGGGCGACTCCCTTGATGGCGTCGATGGTCGCCTGGGCCGTGGCCAGGTCCCGGATGACCTGTCGGGCCGGGCCGATCAGTTGCTTGCCGGCGTCGCTGAGTACCACGCCGCGGCCGACCCGGTGGAACAGGGCAACGCCCAGCTCGCGTTCGAGGCCGGCGATGGCCTGCGACAGTGACGGTTGCGCGATGTAGAGCCGTTCGGCGGCCTTGCCGAAGCCCTCGGCATCGACGACGGCGAGAAAGTAGCGCAGCTGGCGGGCGTCCATCGCCGGTCAGTGCCGGGCACCGCTACGACGCCGCAGTGGTCGGTGGCGGCCGTCGTCGGATACAGCCATGGTGAACCTGCGGTGTGTCATGCGCGCACACCTTTCGCCGAAGTTCATGATCAGATCTTCCTGACCTGCCGACATGCAACCAGGCTGACGCCGATAGGTCCAGTGCCGGTTCGCGAGGGATCACATAGGTGACGCCTACTGGCGAGGATTCCTCGGCCGGACGGCTCTGCATCACCGACGTACGGACGAGTGAGCGCCCTCGGGTGGGCGTCAGCCCCGCAACGATAGGCACGACCTATCGGTTGGATCGATGCAGCGTCTTGGACGTCACTATGACCGCCGAGTTAACTGTTGTGCTGCAGGACACAGTCAGCTTGGAGACAGCAGATGCCGCGATCCCCGCCACCCCCACTGGACCTGTCGAAATGCAGGGCGACGTGCGAGCGTCAGGTGCCCTGAAGGTTGGATCGCCATGACCGGCTCGCTCCCGTGCCCGTCCGGTCGGTGACTCCGACGCAGCACGGCGTCGTCCGCGGAACCTGCGGCTAGGACGCAAGCGGCGCGAGACCTGTCCAGGTCGGCCCCGACTGGCGTGTCAGCGCGCCGACGAACGGACCCGACCGTTCCAACACCACGGCCACCAACCGGAGCCAGTCGCCTAGCCGACGAGTCCAAGGGAGTCCCTGCATGGTTCAACCGTCCCCGCCGCGTACCGAGCCGGAACGGAGCGTGCCGCACCCCGGCGAGCGACCGGACACGCTGCTCCGCGTGTCTCACGCGTCGATCGGCTATCGGGTCAACGGCGCCTTCACCCGAGCCGTGGCAGACGTGAGTTTCGACGTCGCCGCCGGCGAAACGATCATGTTGATCGGCCCGTCCGGATGCGGAAAGTCGACCCTCCTCAAGACCATCGCGGGATTCCTGGACCTCGCCGACGGCACGATCACCGTCGCCGGGCGACGCACACTCGCTCCCGGGCCGGACCGCGCGGTCGTGTTTCAGGAGTTCGACCAGCTGTTTCCCTGGCGTGACGTACTGGACAACGTGGCGTACCCGTTGCGCCGCAACGGCCGCACAAAGGCCGAAGCGGAGCAACAGGCTCGTCGCTATCTGGAGATGATGGGGCTGAGCCGTGCTCTCGACCGCCACCCGCACCAGCTCTCGGGTGGCATGAAGCAGCGGGTGGCGATCGCGCGTGCGTTCGCGCTGGAGCCCGTCATGCTGCTGATGGACGAGCCGTTCGGCGCCCTGGACGCCCTCACCCGCGCCCGCCTCCAGGCCGAACTCAACGCCATCGCGAAGCGTACCGGGGTGACCATCCTGTTCGTCACCCACAGTATCGAAGAGGCCATCGTCCTCGGCGATCGCGTGGTCGTGCTGACCGACCCGCCCTCGGTCGTCCGCGAGGTTGTGACGATCACCGAGGAGGCGAAGGTGGTCGGTTCAGAGCAGTACCGAAGCGTGCGGACACACTTGGGCAGCCTGCTGCACCGGGATGGTAAGGAGGCAGACGAGGATGTCGCTGAGTTCACCGACTGAACAACAGACGATCGCGCCGGCCGGGGGGACTCCGGCGCCGCCGACGACCACCACCGACGCCGCGCCGCGGCGGGTGCGGGACTGGCGGTGGGGATCGATGCCGGTATGGCTGCGACGGGTGCTCGTTGTCGTCCTGCTGCTGACCGGTTGGCAGCTCTACGTCACGGTGTCGGGCGTCAACCCCCTGCTGTTCTCCTCGCCCGCGGACGTGGGCAAGGCCCTGGTCGCCGGATTCCAGAACGGCGAGCTGCTCCGATCGACCGGCACCACGATGCGGGTCCTGCTGCTCGGCATGCTCTTCGGCAGTCTGATCGCGGTCGTGCTGACCACTCTCGCAGTGTGGACGCGTTTCGGGGAGGACGTCCTCGTCGTCTTCTCCTCGATGCTGAATCCATTGCCATCGATCGCTGTGCTGCCGCTGGCTATCCTGTGGTTCGGGCTGAGTGAAACGGCGCTGGTCTTCGTGGTCGCCAACGCGGTCATCTGGCCGATTGCCATCAATGTCAATACCGGTTTTCGGACGGCGAACCGCACGATTCTGGCGGTGGGGCGCAACATCGGCCTCAAGCGCTGGCGCATGATTTCCGAGGTGCTCTTTCCCGCCGCTCTCCCGCACACCATCTCGGGGGTGAAGACCGCCTGGGCGTTCGGCTGGCGCACCATCGTCGCCTCCGAACTCGTGTTCGGCGTTGCTGGCGGTGGGGGCGGCCTCGGCTACTTCATCAACAACAGCCGTTACTACCTCGACATCCCCGACGTTTTCGCCGGCCTGGTGACGATCGCTGTCATCGGTCTCCTGATTGACATGGTGTTCATTCTCATCGAGCGGCGTACCGTCGTGCGATGGGGCATGAAGACGTAGCCGGCTCGCCGACCCGTCGGCCTTCCGGTGACCACCACCGCAGGTGGAACGCAACTGTCCACCGCACACCCCCGTCCACTACCAGCAAGACAAGGTGGGGTTCACTTCATGACTTCAACCAAGCCTCGAACCGCTCGGCGATCCCGTTTCACCGCCGTCGCCGCACTTGCCGCGCTCCTGCTGACCTCGACCGCGTGCGGTTCGGACGAAGCCACCGAGCAGGCCAGTGACGGTATGCCGGCCAAGGTCACCATCGCGTACCAGCCGGGCCTGTCATACGCTCCGCTCATCCTGCTCAAGCAGAGCGGCACCCTGGAGAAGGAATTCCCCAACACAACGTTCGAGTGGACGGAGTTGTCGTCCAGCGCCGCAGTGCAGGACGGCATGATCTCCGGCGACATCCAGGTCGGCGCGGGTAGCGCGGCGCAGATGATTCTGGCCTGGGACAAGGGCGTCGACTGGCGGTACCTCGCCTCACTCAACGACGCGGAGCTGTGGCTGATGGCCAAGGACGAGCGTCTCAAGTCTCTCAGTGACTTCACCGGCTCCGACAAGATCGCAATGCCCTCGTTGACGTCTATCCAGGCGCTGGTCCTCCGCAAGGGAGCCCAGGCGCAGCTCGGTGACGCCAAGGCGCTCGACACCAACATCGTGCCGATGTCTCACCCGGACGGCTTGCAGAATCTGGTCAGTGGCCAGATCGCCGGGCACCTGACCTCACCGCCGTTCCAGTTCGACGAGCAGGATCAGGGCATGCGCGTCGTCCTGAAGAGCAGTGACCTCTTCGGGCCGATCATGTTCAACGGCGTGTTCATGATGAACGAGTACTACGAGCAGAACACCGAGTTCTCGACGAAGTTCTATTCGATCCTGGAGAAGCAGATCGGCGCGCTCGCGGACAACCCGGCCGCGGCGGCGAACGACCTCTCGACGAACTCCGGCGGAAAGACCTCGCCGGAGAGCTTCGAGAAGTACCTCACCAATCCGGCGATCACCTACACGACCGAACCGCACGGTCTCCAGGACATCGCCGGTTTCATGAAGGAGATCGGAATGATCTCGAAGACCCCGGGCAGCTGGAAGGACCTCACCTTCCCCACCGTCCACGAGAGTGCTGGCAGCTGACAGCACGACCCGTATATCCCGCGCGGTGACCTCGCCGTCGGCGGTCGCTTCCGGCGACCGCCGACGGCTCGTCGTGCCCCAGTGACCGGCAACGGACGGCGCTGCGGTCAGCGGCGCTCGTCGCGGTCCCGGCGGACGGTGGCCTTGCGACCCTTGATGGTGCTTCCCCGCAGCCCGGCGATGACCTCGTCGGCGACAGTGACAGGCACCTCCACCAGGGAGAATCGATCGGCGATCTCGATCGAGCCGATGTCCCGGCCCCGGACCCCGGTCTCCCCGGTGATCGCGCCCACCAGATCCTGCGGGCGCACCCCGGCCCGCCGGCCCACCCCGATGAAGACCTGGGTGGTGCCGGCGGTGCGGGGCCGCGCCGGTCGGCGCTCGCCCCGGCCCTCGTACCCCGCCGACCGGCCCTCCCGAGGCGGGCGGACCGCGACCTGCGGGATCTCCTCCTCGGCCTCGTCGGAACCGGGCAGCGTCGCCTCGTGGGCCAGCTTCACGGCGGCGAGCGCCACCTCCATCAGGTCGAACTCGTCGCTGAGCGTCTCGACGATCACCCGGAATGGGTCCAGGTCGTCCTCCAGCAGGCTTTCCCGCAGCGCGGCCTGGGTCAGCTCCAGCCGACGGGTCCGAAGATCGGCGACCGTGGGGATCTTGTCGATGGTGATCCGCTGCCCGGTGACCCGCTCGATGGTCTTGAGCATCCGGTGTTCCCGGGGCTCGGCCAGGGTGATCGCCACCCCCTCCCGGCCGGCTCGGCCCACCCGACCGATGCGGTGCACGTACGACTCAGGTGCCGACGGCACGTCGAAGTTGACCACGTGGCTGAGCTGCTCGACGTCGAGCCCACGGGCCGCCACGTCGGTGGCGACTAGCAGATCGGCGGTGCCGGCGCGCAGCCGCCCCATCACCCGGTCCCGCTGCTCCTGGCTCATGCCGCCGTGCAGCGCCTCCGCCCGGTAACCGCGACCGTTCATCGTCTCGGTGAGCCGGTCCACCTCCTCCCGGCTGCGACAGAACACGATCGCCGCGGTGGGCGACTCGACGTCCAGCACCCGCCCCAGCGCCGCTGGTTTGTGCGCCCGCGCCACCAGGTACGCGCTCTGCCGTACCCGGGGCGCCTCACCGGCCACCGGCTGCTCGCGGGCGATCAGGATGCGCACCGGATCGGTCAGGTGCGCTCGGGCCATCCCGTCGATACGCGCCGGCATGGTGGCCGAGAACAGCACCGTCTGCCGCTGCTCGGGGGTGTGTTCCAGGATCGCCTCGATGTCCTCGGCGAAGCCCATGTCGAGCATCTCGTCGGCCTCGTCCAGCACGACCGTGGCGAGATTGCCCAGCCGCAGCGTGCCCCGGGCGATGTGGTCCAGAGCGCGACCGGGAGTGGCCACCACGACGTCGATGCCGGCGTCCAGCGCCCGCAACTGTCGACCGATCGGCTGCCCACCGTAGATCGGTAACACCCGCGCACCGAGGTCCTTGCCGTAGCGGTGGAACGCCTCGGAGACCTGCACCGCGAGTTCCCGGGTCGGCACCAGCACCAGCGCGTGCGGGTCGTCCCCCGCCCGGTCGTCGGGCATCCGCTGCAACAGCGGCAGGGCGAACGCCGCCGTCTTGCCCGTTCCCGTCGCCGCCTGCCCGAGCAGATCCCGGCCGCTCAGCAGCGGTGGGATCGCCTCCCGTTGGATCGGCGTGGGCTCCTCGTACCCGAGCCCGGCGAGCGCGGCGAGCAGTTCGGGCCGGAGGCCGAGTTCCGTGAAGGCGGGCGGCTCGGTGGACGGGTCGGGCAGTACGGACGTGGAACTCATGGGTCAAGCCTTTCATCACGCCCACCGGTCCGCTGCGGCGACCACCCGAAGATGTGTGCGGGGCCGCCGACGGCGGCCCCGCACACCCTGCCCGGTCCCGGTCATCCGGTGAGCAGCGCGAGGATGATGGTGATGCCCAACACGGCGTCGATGACCGCGCAGCACTCGGCGTAGGCGCGCGGCACCACCCGCCGACGGCGGTGGTGGAGCAGGTCCCAGCCGGCATGGGCCAACCAACCGAGCGCCACGAGCCAGTGCCCCACCGTGCCGCCCGCCAGCACGGCGACCAGGGCCAGGGCGGACCAGCCCGCCAGGCCGGCGAGTTGGAGCCGGAGGTTGCCGGGCACCTCCCACTGGCGGCGGATCGTCCCGATCACCAGGTAGCCCACCGGCAGCACCAGCAGCGTGTACGCGCCGAGCAGGGTCGGCGAGGCCCAGTTGTCGGCGGTAAGCAACACCGCCAACCCCGCGGGCCAGCGGTGCGCCAGCACCCGTGCCAGCGGGCGTCCGTCGGCAGGCCGGCCGTTCGGGTGCCGTGCGTACTCGGTGGGTCGTCGTAGCATCGCCACCGCCATCGCCGGCACCATCAACAGGTGTGCGCCGACCAGCAGGAGGTCCGCGTCGAGTAGTCCGGCCCGGTGACCGACCAACAGGAGCAGCACCGGCGCGTACATGGCCAGCACCATCTCGCCGATCGCGGTGAGGGAGTGCTTCCGGTACACCATCCAGGCGGCCATGCCGATGCCCATGTCGGTGGCCATGAGCAGCGCACCCGCCCCCGGGGACGCTGGGGCGAGCCCGAGCACCGTGCCGAGGGCGGCTCGCGCCGGACCGAGCACCAGCATGCCGGCCACCATGGCCAGCACCATCTCCAGCAGGTGCCGGGCCAGCGGCCGCAACCGAGCGGCACGACCCGGCCCGGTCGGTCGCCCGGATGCCATGGTCTCGATGGAACTGGATCCCGGGATGGTCGATGTCGCTGCGGTTCTGAGTTCTGCCATGTCACCGAGCCTGGTGGCGGCGGTGCGGGGCGACCATCCCCGAGTTGTCACCGGTCGGCCGGGTGGAACGCCCGGCGCAACCGGGCGGACCGGCGGGTCCACCGGTGCGGCGGCGCGCTCTACCCTGGCGACCGTGGTGACCGGGGTGTTGGTTGCGGGCGGCGGGCGGACGCTGTCCCGCGCCCGGGCCGCGACCCTGGTGTCACTCACCTCGGGAATGGCCGCCACCCTGCTCCTACCGGCGGTCGGGCTGACCAGGGAACCGGACGCCTGGCGGGCGGCGGCGGGCACGGTCGGGCTGTCCGCGTTCGCGCTGGTGCTGGCGGTGGCGTTGTACGCGGCGGTCACCCCGGCGCCGCCCGTCCGGCTGCGCCGGTGGTTGCTGGCCGGGTACGCCGCGGTGACGGTGCTCAGCGTGCCGCTCGTCGCGCCGGTCGCCGGTGCCGCGTGGCCCACCTGGGCGTGGCTCGGCGCGGCGGTCGTCGGCGGGCTCGCGTTGCTCGCACCGCTACGGTCGGTGCTGCCGGCGGCGCTGGCCACCGTGGCGATGTCCGGGGCGGTGGCCGTGCTCACCGGCACCTCCGTCGGGCGCTCGGTGCTGCTCACCGGCTCTGTCGGCGTCGGCATCGCGCTGGTGAACGGCTTCCAGGTCTGGTTCTGGCGGTTGCTGGTGCAGGCCGAACAGGGGCGGGCGGCGCAGGCCCGGCTGGTCGCCGCGCAGGAGCGGTTGCGCTTCGCCGCCGACGTGCACGACCTGCTCGGACATCACCTGACCGTGATCGCCCTCAAGTCCGAGCTGGCCGCCCGGCTCGCGTCGGACGACCCGGTGCGCGCCGGCCGGGCGGCGGGCGAGGCGCAGCGGTTGGCCGCCACCGCCCTCACCGAACTACGTCGTACAGTGCACGGTTACCGTCGGATCGACCTGACCGAGCAGCTCACCGCCGTGGCGGAGGTGCTGCGCTCGGCCGGGGTGCGGTGCACCGTCGTACCACCCGCCGGTGAGCTGCCGTCGGAGACGGCGACCCAGCTCGCGGCGGTGCTTCGCGAGGCCGGCACCAACGTGCTCAGACACAGCCGGGCGGGCTGGTGCCGGATCGAGTTCACTGAGGAGGAGCAGGTGACGCGGATGATCGTGACCAACGACGGGGTGCCCGACACGGCCACGCCCGACTTGCACAGCCACGGGCTCCGCGGGCTGGCCGAGCGCCTGACCGGCACCGGTGGGCAGTTGCGTACCCGGTGCGCAGACGGTGTGTTCACCGTCGAGGCGACCGTACCGACCGTCGCATGATCCGGGTCCTGCTGGCCGACGACGAGGAGCTGATCCGCACCGCTCTCGCCGCGCTGCTCGATCTCGAAGAGGATCTGTCGGTCGTCGCCCAGGCGGCCGACGGAGAGGCGGCGGTGACCGCCGCTCTCGCCCATCGACCCGACGTGGCGGTGATCGACCTGACCATGCCCCGGCGGGACGGGTTCCAGGTCGCCACCGAGCTGGCCCGGGCGCTACCGGCGTGTGCGGTGGTCATCCTCACCGGCCAGGGGCGGCCGGCGCACCTGACCCGGGCGCTCGGCGCGGGCGCCCGAGGCTACCTGCCCAAGGGCGCGCCGGGTGGCGCGCTGGCAGACGTGATCCGTCGGGTGCACGCGGGTGGCCGGTACGTGGACCCGGCCCTCGCCGCCGACGCGCTCACCATTCCGCCCTGCCCGCTGACCCCGCGGGAACTGGAGACGCTGCGGCTCTCCGGCGACGACGCCCCGGTCGCCGCGATCGCCCGACGGGCACACCTGTCGCCCGGGACGGTGCGCAACTACCTGGCCCTGGCGGTGCAGAAGCTCGGCGCGGGAAGCCGGGCGGAGGCGCTTCGGATCGCGCGGGACAACGGCTGGTTGTGATCCGCCCGTCGCTGATCCCGGAAGGCTGGCCGGCCCTGACCTAGCATCGGGTCGTGACAGTCACGGTGTCGGCCGGCGGCCCGCAGCAGGCTCTCCTGCGGCGGGTGATCGCGTACTTCGCGGCCAACGGCGTCGGCGACACGAGTCTGCGTACGCTCGCCGCGGAGATCGGCACCAGCCACCGGATGTTGATCTACCACTTCGGCTCGCGTGAGGGGTTGCTCACCGCGATGGTCGAGGCCGTCTGGCGGACCCAGCAGGAACTGCTCGAATCGCTGCTCCGCGAGGCGATGGACGACCCGTACGAGGGCGCCTGGCGGTTCTGGGTCCGGCTCGCCGACGACCGGGCCTTCGCGCCGCTGTTCTTCGAGATGTCGGCGGCGGCGATGCAGGGGCACGGGTGGGCCGGTGCGCTGCGTACCTGGATCACCGTCTGGACCGACCGGCTCGGTCGGTTCTTCGAGCAGGTGGGCCACCCGCCCGGGCCGGCCCGGACGCAGGCGCGGATGGCGATGGCGATGACCCGGGGCGTGTTGTTCGAGTTGGCGCTCACCGGTGACCGGGCCACCGCCGACGCCACCATGGCGGCCTTCCTGGAGTCCACGCGTCCGACCAGCCGAGCCGGGTGACCTCTCGCCGCGGCCGGTGACCCGGTGACGCGTCCGGTCGTGGGTGGGCTCAGTGGTGCGGGCGGTGCACCTCGGTGGAGACGAACCGGGCGAGCTCCGCCGCGAGCCGGCGGGGCTGGTCCTCGGGTATCAGCGTGTAGCTGTCGTCGATCTCGACCAGCCGGCCCCGCCGAAACAGTGCCGCCAGCCGGGGCCCGTGCGAGCGGGGCATGAGCTTGTCCTCGCGGGCCCAGACCACGAGGACCGGTCGGTCGAACGACGCCACCCGGTCGGGCAGGGCCCGCAGTTCCGCCTTCGGCGGGGTGGACAGCGCGAAGGTGCGCAGGTCCCGTCGGATCGCCCGGTCCCGCTGCGCGGGCCGGAACCAGGCGTCCATCACCTCGTCGGGAATCGGGTACTTGCTCATCCATCCCCAGGCACCGGGGGCGCGGCGGAACCAGCCGAACCGTTGCAGGTGCATCGACAGCCAGAGCGCACCGGGCAGTCGCGCGCTCTTCGCCACCGCCTTGCCCGGTCTGCCCGGTGGGAAGTTGTCGAACGCCTCGCAGGCGACCAGCACCAGAGCGGCGATCCGGTCGGTCGGACCGTCGGCCACGAGGAACTGCACGCCACCCCAGTCGTTTGCGACCAGGGTCACCTCGCGCAGGTCCAGCGCGTCGAGCAGTTCTCCCACGAGCGCGGCGACGCCGCGGTGGGTGACCAGCTCCGGTCGGGCCATCGGTCGCCGGTGGCTGCCGAGCGGCAGCGTGGGGCAGACGCAGCGCACGGTGGGCCCGAGTTCGGTGACCACCCGACGCCACAGTGTCGCGTCCATGTTCACCCCGTGCAGCAGCACCAGGACCGGTCCGTCACCACCCGTGTCGGTGTAGTCGATCGTCCCGGCGGTCAGGGTGATGGTCGGCATCGACCGGGCCTCCTGTCGATCGACCGTACCTCCGCGGCACGGCCATGTACCGAATGGTACATGGCCGTGCTCGGTCGGGTCCGTTCTGTCCGTCGCCGAGGCGGTGCCCGCCCACCGGCGTGTTCTGCCACGCCTTAGGGGGATACGGGAGTATTGCTCGTACTCATCCGGATCGGTGACGTTACTTTCTGTTACGAGCGATCATCGCGGCGGCAGAGAGGACCGATCATGCGAGTGCCCAGCCGAAGCCCGGGACACCGATCCGGTCCTGCCGTCACTCCGGCTCGCCGTCGCCCCCGAGGCGTCGTGCGCCCGCTCGCCGCGGCCCCGCCCGACCTGGCGGCCTACCGCGACGCCGTGGCCGAGCTGTTGGTCGAGGTGAGCGCGCTGGCCGGAGAGGGCAGCGCGAAGGCCCGTCAGGTGCTGATCGACCAGCGACTGCGGGAGCCGGCCATCGTGCGGGTGCTCGACGCCACCTCCCAGGGCCTGATCGGAGCCCGCGAGACCCTGCTGCTGGAGATGGCCCGCTACCAGCCGAACGAGCGCAGCTCCGCCGCCGACCTGGCCGCCCTCGTGCGGATCTACCTGCTGTCGCGGATCGACGTGATGTGGTGGCGCGACGCCGCCACGTTCCTCACCGACACGCAGGTGAACCACAGCACCGAGCTGGTGGACCTCGAATGGCTGCGGCGCCGGGGCCTGCTGCGCTTCCAGTACACCGAGCAACCCCGCACGATCGTCGGCCGGGGCGTACGGGCGCTGCGTCGTCGGGTGCTGCCCGACGCCACGCCGCGTACCGCCGGGCTGTTGTTCCGCCGGGCCCGCCGCGAGGTGATCGCGCTGCTCAACGACATCGGGCGTGAATTCGCCGCCGCCACCCCGGCCGGCGCCCCGCCGCTGTGGGTGACCAGCCTGGTCCGCAGCGCCGAACACCAGTACCGGTTGCGACGCCTCGGGTACGCCGCGATGGTGCCCAGCGGCCACTGCCTGGGCTGGGCGGTGGACGTGGAGATGGACTGGTACCGCCGCTTCGGTGTGCGCGAGACCCTGGCCGGGCTGCTGCTGAACCGGCAGCGGGCCGGCGAGATCAACGTGGTCGACGAGGGGCAGGCGTGGCACATCTGCCTCGCGCCGTCGGCGGCGCTGCGGCTGCGCCGCGCGTACGAGGCCGAGATGGGGATCTGACGATGTGCGGGATCATGCTCAGCATCGGCCCGGAGGCCGATCCCGCCATCTTCCGGCGGATGCTCGGCACGCTCGCGCCACGGGGCGAGGTGACCGAGACCCGGCACGAGAACGGACTGCTCGCCGGAACCCGGCGGCTGCGGGTGGTGGACCGGGAGCGCGCGGTGCAGCCCTGGGTCTCCGCCGACGAGCGTTGGCTGCTCTGCTACAACGGCGAGGTCTTCAACCACCACGAGCTGCGGACCGAGCTGACCGCTCTCGGCCACCGGTTCCGCAGTGCCAGCGACACCGAGGTGGTGCTCGCCGCGTTCGAGCACTGGGGCGAGCGGATGGTGACCCGGTTGCGCGGCGAGTACGCCTTCGTCGTGGTGGAACGGGCCACCGGGCGCGCGTACCTGGTCCGGGATCCGCTCGGGGTCAAGCCGCTGTACTGGGCGCGGACCCCGGGCTGCCTGCACCTCGCCAGTGAGATCAAGGCGCTGGTCCGGCTGGGCGCGCCGGTGGCCGAGGTGCCGCCGGGGCACCATGGCTGGGCCGACGCCGACGGTGAGGTCCAGCTACGACCGTACGTGGATCTGCTCGCCCTCGGCGCGGGCCGGCCGGTGGTGGCGGACCCGGACGAGGCCGCCCTGCTCGTCCGTGCCGCCCTCACCGACAGCCTCCGGGTGCGGTTGGACACCGATCTCACGGTCGGCGTGGTGCTCTCCGGTGGCCTGGACAGCTCCCTGGCGCTGCTGCACGCGGCGCGGTCGCACCCGGACTGCGTCGCCGTCACCGTCGGCGTGCCGCAGAGCCCCGACCTGGCGTACGCGCGGCGGCTGGCGAAGGACCTCGGCGTCGCGCACGAGGTGGTGGAGTTACGCCCGCGCGACATCCGGCTGGCGGACGTGCGGGAGGCGATCCGGATATCGGAGCTGACCGAGTACGGCGACATCATCAACGCGGTGGTCTCCGTACCGATCTTCCGCAGGCTGCGGGAACTCGGCGTCAAGGTCGTGCTCACCGGGGACGGATCCGACGAGCTGTTCGGCGGTTACCCGATGTATCACGAGGTGGGCCCGGAGGCGTCCCGGCGACTCTTCCTGCACAAGATCCGAAACCTGTGCCGGACCGAGTTGCAGCGGGTCGACCGCACCAGCATGGCCTTCGGCGTCGAGGCCCGGGTGCCCTTCCTCGATCTCGCGCTGGTCGAGTTGGCGATGCGGTTGCCGATCGAGTTGAAGATGCGGGACGGCCAGGAGAAGTGGATCGTCCGTCGGGCGTTCGCCGACCTGCTGCCCGACTACATCCGACGTCGGCCGAAGAACCCCATGTCGTACTCCTCCGGGCTGCACGAGCGGACCCGGCTGTACAAGCCGCTCTTCGCCCGCCTGCACCGCTCCTTCGGCTACCACCTGCTGGAGCCGGTCCGCCGCGACTTCGACAGCGTGCTGACGCGCTGCGGCAACGACCTGGACGCCGCGCTCGCCGCCGGCCGGGCGAGGCCCGACTACACGGTGCTCGAACACGCCCGCGACCTGGTCGGCGCGGCGAAGTGGAACGCCACCCCGATCATGCGCCGGCTGGTGTCCCCGCGCCGCAACCGTGGCGACGAGGCCCCGCTGCCCGGCTGAACCGTTGCCGGCGTCCGGTGGGCCAGGCTTGACTCTGACACGGTGTCAGCGCCGACCGTGGAGGTGCCATGTTGACCATCGGAGACTTCGCCAGCCTCGGCCGCGTGTCGGTACGGATGCTGCGGCACTACGACAGCCTCGGGCTGCTACCGCCGGCCGCCGTCGACCCGCACAGCGGCTACCGCTACTACACCGCCGCCCAGTTGGGTCGGCTCAACCGGGTGATCGCGCTGAAGGACCTCGGGCTGACCCTGGCCCAGGTGCGGGCGATCCTCGACGAGACTGTCGACCTCGGTGAGCTGCGGGGCATGCTGCGGCTGCGCCGGGCCCAGTTGGCGGCCCAGGTGGCGGCGGACACGGCGCGGCTGTCGAGCGTCGAGGCGAGGCTCCACATGATCGAGACGGAGGGTCAGATGACCAGCCAGGATGTCGTGCTCAAGCAGGTGCCGCCGATCCGGGTCGCGGAGCTGAGTGCCGTCGCCCGCAGCTACGAGCCGGCGGACATCGGTCCGGTACTGACGCCGCTCTACCCGGAGCTGTTCCGCCGGCTGGAGGAGGCCGGGGTGCACCCGGCCGGACCGGCGGTGGCCTGGTACGACCAGGCCGCCGACGGTGAGGGCGTGGTCGTGCATGCCGGGGTGGGGATCGAAGGCGCAACGGCGGCCGGTGACGTCGCCGTGGTGGAACTGCCGGAGATCACGGCGGCGACGACGATCCACCACGGCCCGATGGACACGGCCGACCGCAGCATGCAGGTGCTGGCCCGGTGGATCGAGGAGAACGACTGGCGGCCGGACGGCTACGCTCGCGAGTTCTATGTCGAGTACTGGCCGGAGGAGGCCGACAAGGGGGTCACCGAGCTGCAGCTGCCGGTGCGTCGGGCCTGAACCGGGCGGGTGGCCGGGCTGGTGGCCGGCCACCCGCCGCGCGGTGGTCCAGGTCAGCCCGTGAGCAGCAGGGCGCCGACCGCGACGAGCGTGCCGAGCACCGCGACCGCGGCACTCGTCACCAGGAACCGAACCACCGGTACCCGGACCCGGGCGGCTCGGCAGCGTTCCAGCCACAGCAGCGTCGCCAGCGACGCCCAGGGCAGCGCCAGCGGTCCCACGTTGGTGCCGATCAGCAGCGCCAGCAGTCGCTGCCGTTCCCCGGCGGGCAGCGCCACCTCACCGGCCAGATAGGCCGGCAGATTGTTCACCAGGTTGGCCAGCAGAGCTCCGGTACCGCCCGCGCGTAGCGCGCCCAGGACCCCACCGTCCCGCCCGACCAGTCCGACCACCAGGTCGTTCAACCCGTGCCGACCGACCGTCTGGATCACCAGGAACAGTCCGGTGACGAAGAGCAGCAACCGCCAGGGGACCAGCGCGTACCGCAGCGCGGCGGGCGAGCGGAGCGCGAAGGCGACCACCAGCAGACCGGCGGCGACCGCCGAGCCGAGGCCGACCGGCACGCCGGTCAGGATCGCGCCGACGAACACCAGGCAGCCCGCGAGCGCGATGCGGTACAGCACCGGGTCGGGCGGACGGTGCGGTGCCGGTGTCGGGAACCGGTTGCCCGGCGGTCGCTCCGGCCGCCACCAGCAGTACCAGAGCAGCACCGTGGTGACCGCGAGCACGGCCAGTTGCGGCAGCCACATCAGGCTCGCGTACGTGAGCGGGTCCAGCCCGATCCGGTCCGCGGCGAGCAGGTTTGTCAGGTTGGACACCGGCAGCAGCAGGCTGGCCGTGTTCGCCAGCCAGACGGTGGTGACCGCCAGCGGCGCCACCGCGGTGCGCAGCGTGACCGCCAGGGTGAGCAGCACCGGGGTGAGCAGCACGGCGGTGGTGTCCAGGTTGAGCACGACGGTGGTCACCGCGGCGAAGCCGACACAGAGCGCGAACAGCGCCGGCCAGCTACCTCCGGCGGCGCCGGCCAACCGGGTCGCGAGCACGTCGAAGACGCCGGCGGCCGCGGTCAGTTCGGCGAGGATCACCACGGTGCCGAGGAAGATCAGCAGCGGCAGGATCCGGCCGAGGGTGGCGGCGGCCTCGGGACGGGGCAGCAGCCCGGTCGCCACGCAGCCGGCCCCGACGACGGCGAGCGCGACGGCGATCGCGTCGAGCGGGTGCGGGCGTCGTCGGGTCGGTCGGATCGGGGCGGGCGGGGCAGCCCCGGCGGAGGTCACGGTCGGCCATCCTGACACGCCCGGCGTACGCTGCCGGTTCCGGTGCCGGTGCCGGTGACGGCGGGCACGGCCGGCGGTGACAGCGCAACCGGGACGGCGGCCTGCCGACCGCACCCGGAGTGGATGGTGTCGGCAGGCCGCCGCCGGTGTGGCCCGCTCAGCCGGCGGGCGGGTACGGGTCGTCCTGGTAGGTGTACTCGGTCTCGATCTTCCCGTCGGCGGTGTGCACCACGAGCTGGCTGGGCTCGTTGCCGTGCGCCGTCTCGCGCCCGACCTCGACCGCCCGCTGCTTCGTGTCGTACGTCCCGACGACGGTGCTGCCCTGCTCGACCTTCCAGCCGGTGCCGTCGGGCACCACGTGGTACTCGTTGCGCGTCATCTCCCACCCCTTCCCTGCGTGACGGACGAGGTACCCGGGACGGGCGGGGGAAAACGTGGCCACTGCGGCGGCTGGTGGGCGTGGTCCGGCACGGACCGGGCCCGGCCACCCCCCGCGGGGGCGACCGGGCCCGGTCGGTGTGCTGGTCCTACCAGCTCAGGTAGCTGGGCTGGGTCTGCACGTTCAGTTCGCGGAAGTAGGCGAGCTTGGCCGTCCACGTCCGCCAGTCGTTGAGCTCGAGCACGTCGAGCCCCTTCTGGATGTCGGAGGAGTAGATGTGCCCGTTGTAGTAGTAGGCCGACCAGGAGCCGCCGATGATGAGCTGGTCCTCCGACAGCGGGCCGCGCTCCCAGTAGCCAATCTCCTTGGGCTTGCGGGAGTTGGTGAAGTCCCACACCGAGACGCCGCCCTGATACCAGGCCTGGACCATGATGTCCTTGCCGAGGACCGGGATGAGCGAACCGTTGTGGGCCACGCAGTTCTCGGTGTCGGCGTTGGTCCGCGGGATCTTGTAGTAGCTGCGGAACTCCAGTTCGCGCGCGTCACCCCGGCCGGTGATGTCGTAGATGGCGTTGGCACCGCGCTCCGGGCCCACGGCCTCGTTGCAGGTGGCGCCGCCGCCACCGCCCAGCTCGTCGGTGAAGACGACCTTGGTGCCGCGGTTGTTGAAGGTGGCCGAGTGCCAGAACGCGAAGTTGGTGGTGTCCCGCACGGTGTGCAGCACCCGTGGTGCCTCCCGCTTGCTGATGTCCAGCAGCACCCCGTCACCCATGCAGGCGCCGGCGGCGAGGTCCTTTGACGGGTAGGCGGTGATGTCGTGGCAACCGGAGGTCGCCGAGCCGCCGGTGCGACCCCCGTAGCCGCCGTCGGGGAAGAGGTTCGGCGTGGCGACCACGGCCGCGTCGGTCGGCTTCTTGAGCGGCACCTTGACGATGCTGATCGAGTCGTGCGGCGGCTGGCAGTCCGGGAAGGCGGCGTTCGGGCTGTACGAGGAGACGTACAGGTAGACCGACTTCTTGTCCTTCGCCGGTACCAGGGTGTGGGTGTGCGAGCCGCAGGCCGTCTCGACCGCCTTGATGTAGCGCGGGCTGGCCTTGTGGCTGATGTCGAAGATCTTGATGCCCTCCCACGATTCCTTGATCGTGGCGGACTGGGAGGTGCTGCCGCACGAGTCGTCGTTGCGGGACGCGTCCGTCGACAGGAAGAGCAGGTCACCGTAGACGGAGACGTCGTTCTGCGCGCCCGGGCAGAGCACCTGGGAGACGATCGTCGGTTTGCTCGGCTTGGCGACGTCGTAGATGACGAAGCCGTCGTAGTTGCCGACGAAGGCGTACCTGCCCTGGAAGGCGATGTCGGTGCCGAGCGCCGCGGTGGTGTTGAACGGCGCCTGCTTCGGCAGGTTGGCGATCAGTTTGAGGTTGGGGCTGCTGGCGATCTCGTCGACAGCGAGCGGTGCCTCGACGGCCGCGGCTGGCTCGGTTGCCGCTGACGAGACCGTCTGCGCGTTGCCGGGTGAGGCAACGGCGACGCTGGCGAGGAGGAGCCCGGTGGCGGCCACACTGACGATGCGCAGTTGCCGCCCCCGTGGCAGGGTCGATCCGACCATCGGCGACGCCCTTCGAGAGGGTAGTGACGTTGGCCGTACCCTACTCGTAGATGAGTTTCGTCGATGTGATCCAGCTCACATTCGGCGTCCAATGTGAATGGTTGCGATCGCGGCGACCTCGACTCGGAGACGGGGAGGCATGACCGCCCGACGTGGACGCCCGTTCGCCACCGTCACATCAGAGGCGTTCCACCATGGAGCCGGCGCAGCGGTTGCGGGTGTCGAAGACGTATCGGGCATGGCGGACCACGAGGTCGTAGTCGAACACGTCGTGGTCGGTGACCACCACGACCCCGTCGGCCTCGCGCAGCTCACGCTCGGTCAGGCTCACCGTCAGCACCCCGTCGGGGAGGTGGTGCGCCTCGGCGTACGGCTCGACCGCCCGGACCTCGGCGCCGAGTTCCCGTAGCCGCCGGGCGACCTCGACGGCCGGCGAGTCACGCATGTCACCGGTGTTGCGCTTGTAGGCCAACCCGAGCAGCAGCAGCCGGGCGCCCCGGACCGCCCGCCCGGAGCGGTTCAACCCGGCCATCACCCGCTGGGCCACGTGCTCGGGCATCTCGTGGTTGACGTCGTTGGCCAGTTCGATGAACCGGAACTGCCGGCCGAGCCGGCGCTTGACCTGCCAGGAGAGGTAGCAGGGGTCGATCGGCAGGCAGTGTCCGCCGACGCCGGGCCCGGGCCGGAACGGCATGAATCCGAACGGCTTCGTCTCGGCCGCCTCGATGGCCTGCCACACGTCGATGTCCAACTGGTGCGAGAGCATCGTCAGCTCGTTGACCAGCGCTATGTTGACCTGGCGGAAGGTGTTCTCGATGAGCTTGGTCAGCTCGGCGACCCGGGTCGAGTCCACCGGCACCGTCCGCTGGACCAGCCGCCGGTAGAACGAGTCGACCCGCGCCAGCGCGGCGGCGTCCACCCCGGAAACCACCTTCGGCGTGTTCGCCAGCTGCCACGTCGGGTTGCCCGGATCGATGCGTTCGGGGCTGTACCCGAGGTGGTAGTCCCCGGGACTACGCAGCCCACTGGCCGCCTCCAGCAGCGGGCGGAGCAGCTCCTCGGTGGTGCCGGGGTAGGTGGTCGACTCCAGGACCACGGTGCAGCCGGGCCGCAGGTACGGTCCGATCCTCGTACCGGCCTGTTCCACGAAGCTCAGGTCGGGGGTGCCGTCGCGCAGCGGAGTGGGCACGGTGATGACGCAGACGTCGAAGTCCTTCGCATCGGCGTACTCGGTGCTCGGCTGGTAGCGACCGCTGGCCAGGGCCCGGCCGAGCCGGTCGGCCGGGATGTCCGACACGAACGACTCGCCGGAGGCGAGCCGCTTGATCCGGTCGGCGTCGACGTCCAGGCCGACCACGTCCATCCCGGCCTCGACGGCCTGCATGGCCAGTGGCAGACCGACGTAACCCTGGCCGACGACGACCAACTTCTCCACGCTCACCCGAACTCCCGCACCCTAGGAGATAACTGCTGGTGAGGAGCCTAGAACGCGGTGTGGTGCCGTACGTCCGTTTCGGGGATTTCGGGAAGGTTGAGGCTGGTGTGGTCAGCCGCCCTCGCCCTCACCGGTGCCCGGCGGATCACCACCGTCGGGCGGCGTGGTGGGCGTGGACGGTTCGATGGGTGTCGACGGTGCCGGGCTGCTGGGCGTAGCCGTGGGCTCCGAGGTGTCGGGGCTGGGCGCGGTCGGGTCCGGCGACGGGGGTTCGCTCGACTCGCTGGGCTGCGGGGAGGACGGCTCGGGCGACGGGGACTCGGTCGGTCGGCTGGTCGAGCCCGCCGGACGCAGCGACGGCGCCTGCGCAGGTGCGCTCTCCTGGGGGCTCGGCGGTGCCTCGTCCTCGACGCTGGACTCCGCCGTCGGCGCGGTCGTCGGCAGCTTGACCGCCGGGGTGTTCGCCTCCTGCGTGGCGCCGAGCGCCGCACCGAGCGCCGTCATCCCGACCAGCACGGCGGTCAGCGCGCCGACCAGCTTGCCGCGCCGTCGTCGGCCCGATGGCCGTGGGTCGAACACCGGCTGCCCGGTGCGCGTGTCCGGTCCCGCCTCGCGCAGCGCCGGTCCCATCGGGGTCACCGTGGTGGGCAGGCTGCCCTCCGAAACGGCGGCCCGGGCCGCCTCCGCCATCGCCGCGCCGCTGCTGAACCGGTCGGCCGGGTCCTTGGCGAGCGCCCGGTCGACCAGCACCCGGACCGCCTCGGGTATGTCGTGCGGCAGTTCCGGTGGCGGGTCGTCGAGGTGCCGGACGGCGACCTGGAGGGGGTTGTCGCCGGTGAACGGCGGACTGCCGGTCAGGCAGCAGTAGGCGACCGCGCCGAGCGCGTACAGGTCGGTCGCCCCCGAGACCGGCCGCCCGGCGGCCTGCTCGGGAGCCATGTAGAGGGCGGTGCCCGGGACGGCGTTCGTGCTGGTGATGCTCGTGACGTTTGTCGACCGGGCGACCCCGAAGTCGACCAGGACGACCGTACCGTCCTCCTGCATCAGCAGGTTGCTCGGTTTGACGTCGCGGTGCACGATCCCGCCGAGGTGCGCGGCGTGCAACGCCTGCGCCGCCTGGGCCACCACCGACATGGCCACGCCCACGTCCAGGCGGCCCTCGGCCTCGATCCGCTTGGACAGCGGTTGACCGGTGACGAACTCCATGACCAGGTAGTCGGCTCGGCCACCGTCGGGCAGATCGTCCTCGCCGCAGTCGTAGACCTGCACGATCCCCGGGTGCCGCAGCGCCGCCATGATCCGCGCCTCGGCGCGGAACCGGGCGATGAAGTCAGGATCGGAGACGAGCGCGGGCAGCAGCACCTTGACCGCGACCTGCCGGCCGAGGATCAAGTCGGTTGCCCGCCAGACGTCGCCCATGCCGCCGGTGGCGACACGCTCGTCCAAGCGGTACCGGCCGCTGAGTACGACCTCCGAAGACAACACGGCACCACCGTACCCACAGCGGGCTCGACCGGCGCGTCGGCGGGTCGGGCCGTCCCGGTGCCGCAACCGACATGTCCGTCGGCGGCGGGCCACGGACGTGTCAGCTGGTGATCGCACCGGCACCGGGTGCAACATCGTCGTCGGTACCGCCCGGTACGTCCGGGCTGCCGGTGGCCGCAGCGTCGTCGCCCCGCACCGCGTTACGGCGAACCGCAGCGACACGGGTAGACAATTCTCACTGCGGGTACGCCTCGACCCGTCCGGTCGGCGGCGTCGGCGGTCCCGACCTCAGCCCGGTCAGGTCGGCCGACGCGGGTCGCGCGGTCCAGGTTGTGATCCCCGGCGTTGTCGGCGAGAATCCGCTACCGGGCCGCACCGGCCCGGCTCGGTCAGGTGGACGGGGGTGGGGTGCGGATCGAGGTTCGGCGCGCGCAGCGGGCCGAACCGTCGCGTGCCCCGGCCAGGCGGGCGTCGCGTCAGCGGCCGGTGGGTCAGCGGCGGTGCGACCGTGCCCGGTGAACTGGACGATCTGGTATCGGCAGCCCGGGCCGGTGACGAGGACGCCTTCCGCCAGCTCTACCGCACCCTGCAGCCCGGGCTGCTGCGCTACCTGACCGCCCTGGTCGGCGCGGACGCCGAGGACGTCGCGTCGGAGACCTGGCTGCAGGTCGCACGGGACCTGCCCACCTTCACCGGTGGGGAATTTCGTGCCTGGGCCGTCACCATCGCCCGGAACCGGGCCATGGATCACCTGCGCCGGCAACGCCGTCGCCCCGCACTGTCAGTGCCGGTGCAGGAACTGAGCGAGTTGGCCGGGGACGCGGACACCGCCGAGCGGGCGGGCGAGACCCTCGGTACCGAGGCGGCACTCGCGCTGATCGCCAGCCTGCCGCCCCGGGAGGCCGAGGCGGTCCTGCTGCGTGCCGTGATCGGGCTCGACGCGGAGACCGCCGGACGGGTGCTCGGCCGTCGGGCCGGTGCGGTGCGTACCGCCGCCCACCGCGGGCTGCGCCGACTGGCCGTCCTACTGGACCAGCGAGGAGCGGCCACCGCCCCGGGCGACGCGGCGGCCGGACCGGACGGGGCCCCGAGCCGGACGGACACCCGGCCGGCCGGCCTCCCGCCCCAGATCGAACCGGTGGACGGCTGACATGCGCGGACTGCTGCTGATGCTGCGCCGGTCGCGTCGTGCCGACCACGAGCGGCTGCTGGACGCCGCCCCGGACGCCCGGCCCACCCGGGCGGCGCCGGGCCCGACCGGCCCGCTGGCCGACCTGTTGCGGGCCGCGGCCGCTCCGGCCCGGGAGCGGGAACTGGCCGGCGAGGACGCCGCCGTCGCGGCGTTTCGGGCCGCCCGCCAGCCGGAGGCGGCGGTACCGGCGGCCCGGCGACGACGGCACCGGTTCACCGCCGGTGCCGTGGCCTGGATCGCCGGGCTGGTGGCCACCGCCACCGCGGGCGCCGCCCTGGCCGGGGTCGGCCTGAACCGCGCCGGTCCGGGCACGTCACCGGTGGTCACCAGCCCGGCCGTGCCGGCCCCCGGCGTCGACGACCGCACGCCCGCCGGCGAGGCCACCGCGACCCCGACCGGTGCGCCCACCGGTACGGCGACCTCCGTGCCCACGCGGTCACCGAGCACCTCGGTGTCGCCGAGCGCGTCGGCGACACCGAGCCCCGACACCAGCGGGTACGTCGGTCCCGGCAACTCGGACAACACCGCCGACCGGCCGGGGCTGTGTCGGGCCTACCTGGCCAAGTCGGAACGGCAGCGGGAGAAGGCACTACGCAAGCCCGCGTTCGAGGAACTGGTGGTCGCGGCCGGCGGCGCGGAACACGTCGAGGAGTACTGCCGCGAACTGCGGGCCGGTGCCGACGCGGAGCCGACCGCGAGCCCCGGCGGCTGAATCGGGCCGGACAGCCCGCACGCTTCCCACCCGGACCGAATTCGACCGAATCGTGAAATCCTTTCGACGCGCTGTGTGCCCCTGCTAGACAGGTTGTGGCGACATCGTCCGGGCCGACATCGGACGAAGCGCCTCGTCTCCTGCCAGTCACCGCGCTGTGCCGGGCGTTCGGAGCCGGTGCGCCGGCACCGAGTGGTCCAGGTTCGTCGGGCGTCGATGTCACCGGGGTGGGCTACCGTGGCGGCGGATCCGATCGGGAAGGGAGCCACGCATGGTGATGTCACCGGAGGTGGACCGGATCCCGGTGCTGCGGGACCGCGCCGCTGCGGCCCGGCACCTCGCCCGGATCTGCTTCAAGACCGGTCCACCCACGCTCACGGGGGTCGAGCTGGAATGGACGGTCCACGACGCCGTCGATCCGGCCCGCCCCGTCGACGCCGCGCGGCTACGCGCGGCACTGGGGCCGTACGCCCCCACCACGCTGGACCCGACCAGCCCGGCCCGGTGCCTCCTGCAGGGCGGCGCGATGACCGTCGAACCGGGCGGGCAACTGGAGATCTCCACCCCACCGCGAGCCCGCGTCGCCTCGTTGATCGACGCCACCCAGTCCGACGTGGCGCAGGCAACCAGACTGTTGCACGCCGCCGGCCTGACCCTCGGCCGGTCCGGCATCGATCCGTACCGACCTCCCCGGTCGGTGATCGACACTCCCCGCTACCGGGCGATGCGCCAGGTCTTCGACCGGCGCGGCCCGGACGGGCGCACGATGATGTACAGCACGGCCGGCCTGCAGATCTGCCTCGACGCCGGGCAGCCCGAGCACCTGCTGGCCCGGTGGCAACTGGTACACGCGGCCGGCCCACCCCTGCTCGCCACCTTCGCCACCGCCGGCCGGCACGCCGGCCGGGACACCGGCTGGGCGTCGGCCCGGATGGGCGCGTGGTGGCGCATCGACCCCGCCCGGACCGCCCCGGTCTGGACGCCGGACCGGGCCGACCGGGATCCGGTGGCCGCCTGGACGGCCTACGTGCTGGCCGCGCCGCTGCTCTGCGTGCGGGGTGACGGTCCGGACTGGACCGCACCACCCGAGATGACGTTCGCCGACTGGATCGACGGGGCGCTGCACCGGCCGCCGCGCGTCGACGACCTGGAGTACCACGTCAGCACACTCTTCCCGCCGGTGCGTCCGCGTGGCTACCTGGAGATCCGATACCTCGACGCCCAACCGGGGCGGGGCTGGATCCTGCCGTTGGCGGTGTTCAGCGCCCTGCTCAGCGGCCCCGACACCATCGACGCGGCGATCGCGGTGACCGCGCCCGCCGTCGACGGCTGGCACCGCGCCGCGCGGTACGGCCTGCGGGACGCGACCCTGGCCCGCGCCGCCACTGATCTGCTCGACCTGGCCCGGAGCGCGCTCCCGAGGCTGGAGCTGCCGCCCGCCCTGCACCGCGAGATCGACCAGGGACTACGACGGCGGTGTGCCGCCGCGGAGAGGAGTCAGCCGTGACCGACACCAGCACCGACCGCGACACCGAGGGGTTGCGCGACCGGATCGCGGCGGAACTCGCCCGTACCCGTGCCCGGACCGCTCTGCTGACCGAGGCGGTGGACGACGCCGATCTGATGCGCCAGCACTCACCGCTGATGTCCCCGCTGGTCTGGGACCTGGCGCACGTGGGCAACCAGGAGGAGCTCTGGCTGGTGCGCGACGTGGGCGGGCGGGAGGCGGTCCGGTGCGACATCGACGACCTGTACGACGCGTTCAAGCAACCGCGTCGGGACCGCCCGTCGTTGCCGCTGTTGCCTCCGGCGGAGGCCCGGGCGTACGTGGCCACGGTTCGGGAGAAGGTCCACGACCTGCTGGACCGCGTCACCTTCGACGATTCCCGGCTGGTCGCCGACGGGTTCGCCTTCGGCATGATCGTGCAGCACGAGCAGCAGCACGACGAGACCATGCTCGCCACCCACCAGTTGCGGTCCGGCCCGGTGGCGTTGCACGCGTCGCCGCCACCCGAGCCGACCGTACGGGTGCCCGCCGAGGTGCTGGTGCCCGCCGGCCCGTTCGTGATGGGCACCGACACGGACCCCTGGGCCCTGGACAACGAGCGGCCGGCCCACCGGGTGGAGCTGCCCGCGTACGTCATCGACGCCGCGCCGGTGACCAACGGTGCGTACCGCGACTTCATCGCCGACGGGGGATACGACGACCCGCGCTGGTGGACCGAGGTGGGCTGGCGGCATCGTCGGCAGGCCGGGCTCACCGCGCCGATGCACTGGCGGCGGGACGGCGACGGCTGGTCCTACCTGCGGTTCGGCCGTTGGGACCGGGTTCGCGACGACGAGCCGGTGGTGCACGTCTGCTTCCACGAGGCGCAGGCGTACGCCACCTGGGCGGGCAAGCGGCTGCCCACCGAGGCGGAGTGGGAGAAGGCCGCCCGGTGGGATCCGGCGACCGGCCGGTCCCGACGCTATCCGTGGGGCGACGACGACCCCACCTCCGCGCACGCCAACCTGGGCCAACGGCACCTGGCGCCGGCACCGGTGGGCGCCTACCCGGCGGGCGTCTCGCCGCTGGGCGTGCACCAGCTCATCGGCGACGTGTGGGAGTGGACCGCCACCCCCTTCCGGGGCTACCCGGGCTTCGCGGCCTTCCCCTACCGGGAATACTCCGAGGTCTTCTTCGGCGACGACCACCAGGTGCTGCGGGGCGGTTCGTTCGGCACCGACCGGGCGGCCTGCCGCGGCACGTTCCGCAACTGGGACTACCCGATCCGGCGACAGATCTTCAGCGGCTTCCGCTGCGCGCGCGACGCCCGGCCCGACGAGGCGCACCGGTGACGGTCGGAAGCCCGGTCGTCTGATGTGCCGACACCTGGCCTATCTGGGGCCGCCGGTGACCCTGCGGGAACTCCTGTTCGACCCGCCGCACTCACTGCTGCGCCAGTCCTGGGCCCCCCGCGACATGCGCGGCGGCGGGACCATCAACGCCGACGGCTTCGGCGTCGGGTGGTACCCGGACGGCGCCGCGCCGGTGCGGTACCGCCGGGCTCAGCCGATCTGGAGCGACCCGACGATCGCCGAGCTGGCGGCGGTCACCTCGGCCGGCGCGGTGCTGGCCGCCGTCCGCTCGGCCACCGTCGGCATGGCGATCGTCGACACCGCCGCCGCACCGTTCGCGGACGGTCGGTGGCTGTTCAGCCACAACGGCGTGGTGCGCGGCTGGCCCGACTCGATGGTCCCGCTCGCCGCCGAGCTACCCGTACGGGACCTGCTCACCCTCGACGCGACCACCGACTCGGCGCTGCTGTGGGCGCTGGTCCGCGACCGGTTGCGCGCCGGTGTCGCGCCGGCCCGGGCGGTGGCCGAGACGGTCACCTCGGTGGCCGCGGCGGCACCCGGCTCCCGGCTCAACCTGCTGCTCACCGACGGTCACACGGTGGTCGCCAGCGCGGCCGGGCACGCCCTGTCGCTGCGCGCCACCGCCGCCTCGGTGCTGCTGGTCTCCGAGCCGCACGACGACGAACCGGGGTGGCGCGAGGTGCCCGACGGGCAGCTCGTGCAGGCCACCGCGACCGAGGTGCGCCAGCAGGCACTGGCCTCGTGGTGAGGCGGGCCGACGACGCACCACCGGGCGTGCGCGGAGTCGCACGCACCTGTCAGACACGACGGAAGGGGACAGCAGATGGGCGCTGAGCCACTCGAGATCCACCTCGACGACCAGGACATCAGCCGCAGTCTGCGGCAGGACGTGCGCCTCGGGTTGACCGCCACGGAGAAGTGGCTTCCGCCGAAGTGGTTCTACGACTCCCGGGGCAGCGAGCTGTTCGACGAGATCACCCGCCTGCCGGAGTACTACCCGACCCGGGCCGAGCGTGCCGTCCTGGCCGAGCAGGCGGTCCAGATCGCGGAGTTGACCGGCGCGAAGACGCTCATCGAGCTGGGTTCCGGTTCCTCGGAGAAGACCCGCCTGCTGCTGGACGCCTTCACCCAGCGCGGCGGTCTCGGGACGTTCGTGCCGCTGGACGTGTCGGTGAGCGCGCTGGCCGGGTCCGCCGCCGCCCTCACCGCCGACTACCCGGGGCTGCGGGTGCGCGGCATCGTCGGCGACTTCACCCGCCACCTGGATCACCTGCCGACAGGTGGGCGGCGGCTGGTCGTCTTCCTGGGTGGCACGATCGGCAACCTGCTGCCCGTGGAACGGGCCGAGTTCGTCGCCGCGATGCGGGCCGCCCTGGAGCCGGGTGACTGGTTGCTGGTCGGCACCGACCTGGTCAAGGATCCGGCGGTGATCGTGCCCGCGTACGACGACGCGGCCGGAGTGACGGCCGAGTTCAACCGCAATGTGCTGCGGGTGCTCAACCGGGAACTCGACGCCGACTTCGACCCGGCGGCGTTCGCCCATGTCGCGCTCTGGAATCCGGAACAGGAGTGGATCGAGATGCGGCTGCGGGCGGAGCGATCCATGCGGGTGCGGGTGCTCGACCTCGATGTGCACTTCGCCGCCGGCGAGGACCTGCGGACCGAGGTGTCGGCGAAGTTCCGCCCCGAGGGGATCGCGGGTGAGCTGGCCGCCGTCGGATTCCGTACCGAGCGGTTCTGGACCGACCCGGACGGCCTGTTCGGGGTGACCCTCGCCCGCGCCGAGTGAGCGGAGCGTACCGTCCGCGCGGACCATGTCGCCGCAGGCCCGACCGCCCCCTGGACCGCGGTGCGGCACCGGAGGGTGATCGGCTAGGCTGGGCGCAGCGAAGGGGAGTAGCCCATAACGGCGTGGTCGACATACTGGTGCGTTTCGCATCCGGCCATCCGGCCTCGTTTCGGCGAAGGCGGGCGAGACCTTCGACCAGGCTGTCGCGGCCGGGTCGAGGGCGTCCCCACACCTCCTTCCCGGCCTGATCCGGGAAGGACATCATGGACGGGTTCCTCGCCGCGCTGGTGGTCAGCTTCGGCGTCATCTTCGTCGCCGAGCTGGGAGACAAGTCCCAGCTCATGGCGCTGGCCTTCGCCACCAGATACCGCACGCTGCCGGTGCTGATCGGCATCACCGTCGCCACCACCCTGGTGCACCTCGCCTCGGTGGCGATCGGCCACGGCCTCGGCGCGACCCTGCCGACCGGCTGGATCTCGCTGCTGGCGGGTCTGGCCTTTCTCGGCTTCGGCGCGTGGACGCTGCGGGGCGACCGGCTCACCGCCGACGACGAGCGGCGGGCCGCCCGTGGCGGCCGGTCGGCCGTGCTCACCGTCGGCGTCGCGTTCTTCCTCGCCGAACTGGGTGACAAGACGATGCTCGCCACCATCACGCTGGCCACCCAGTACGGCTGGTTCGGCACCTGGATCGGCTCGACCGTCGGCATGGTCGCGGCCGACGCGTTGGCGATCGTCGCCGGCCGGCTGCTCGGCCGGAAACTGCCGGAACGAACCATCCGGTACGGTGCCGCCGGGCTCTTCGCCGTCAGCGGTGTCTGGCTGATCGTCGACGCGGTGACCCAGCTGCGCTGAGCGGCGGCGACACCCGGCCCGCGACCGCGCTGACCGGCTTGACTCGTGCGCCCCCGGGCGTCGACTACCCGGACGCAGGCCGGGTAAGGCGCCGGGGTGGACGTCGAGGTCCTCCTCCAACGGGGTCACCAACTGCTGGTGACCGGGGTCGAACTGGTCGGCGCGTTCGTCATCGTCGTCGGTGCGGCCATGGCCGCGCTGCGTTTCGTGGTCGACGGGCTGCGTCACCGCGACGCCGCGGTGTTCACCCGGATCCGGCTGTCCCTCGGGCGCTTCCTGACCCTCGGCCTGGAGTTCCAGCTGGCGGCGGACATTCTGCGTACCGCGCTGTCGCCGACCTTCGCGCAGATCGGCCAACTGGCCGCCATCGCCGCCATCCGGACGGTGTTGAACTACGTGCTGGGCCGGGAGATCGAACACGAGCAGCGGCAGGTCGACGACCGATGAGGATGCTGCTGTCCGCGCTCGTCACGGCCTTCGGCGTGCTCGGCGCGACCGTGGCGCTGCTGACCACCGGTTCCCGCGCGACGGCCCTGGGGGTGCTGCTCGACATGCTGCTCGCCGCCGGCCTGCTGCGGCTGGCCGGGGAGCAGTCCTGGACGGAGATCGCCGTACTGGTGGCGATCGTGGCGCTGCGCCTGCTGGTGCGTACCGCGCTGACTGCGGACTTCCGCCGACGGTCACGAGACGGGCAACGCCCGGCCGAGCGGGTCGACCGGGCGTTGCCCAGATGAGTGAGCGCGGTGGTCAGCCGGCCGGCTTCTGGTAGACGTCCGGCACGCCGTCCTGGTCCTCGTCGGCCTGCTCCTTGAGGGCGATCGCCCGGTACACCTTGTTGCGCCGCCGTAGCACGACGGTGGCCAGCAACGCCGAGATCAACGAGCCGGCCAGCACCGCCGCCTTGACGTTGTCGCCCTCGGCGCCGTCGGAGCCGAAGGCCAGTTCGCCGATGAGCAGCGACACGGTGAAGCCGATACCGGCCAGGAACGACACCCCGAGCAGGTCCGACCAGCTGATGTCCTCGTCCAGGCTGGCCCGGGTGAACCGGGCCAGCAGGAAGGTGGAGCCGAGGATGCCGACGCACTTGCCGACGACGAGGCCGAGCACGATGCCGAGGACGATCGGGTCGGTGACCACCGCGCCGAGGTCCGCGCCGCGCAGCGAGACGCCGGCGGCGAAGAACGCGAAGACCGGCACCGCGAAGCCGGCCGAGACCGGTCGCCACACGTGCTCCAGGTGCTCGGCGAGACCGGGCATCGGGCGACGCCCGTCGCCGCCCTTGCCGGCGAGCACCGGCACGGTGAAGCCCAGCAGCACACCGGCCACCGTGGCGTGCACGCCGGAGGAGTGCACCAGGGTCCAGGCCACCACGGCGAGCGGGATGAGCGCCCACCACCAGGTGCGACGGCGCTGCACCAGCAGGCCGAACAGGGCGATCGGCACCAGGGCGCCGAGCAGTGGGAGCACGCTGAAGTCGTCGGTGTAGAACACCGCGATGATGGTGATGGCCAGCAGGTCGTCGACCACGGCCAGGGTGAGCAGGAAGGCCCGTAGTCCCTGCGGGAGGTAGGCCCCGATCACGGCCAGCACCGCCAGCGCGAACGCGATGTCGGTGGCGGTGGGGATCGCCCAACCGCGCAGTCCGTCGCCACCGCCGGCGACGTTGACGGCCACGAAGATCAGTGCCGGCACGACCATTCCGCCGACCGCCGCCACCACCGGCAGCGCGGCCCGCCGCGGATCACGCAATTCACCGGCGACGAACTCGCGCTTGAGTTCCAACCCGACCACGAAGAAGAAGATGGCCAGCAGGCCGTCGGCGGCCCAGGTGGCGAGGTCGAGGTCGAGGTGCAGCGCGGCGCCGCCGGACCAGGGCACCCACTGGCCCAGCTCCGCGTAGGCGTCACCCCATGGCGAGTTCGCCCAGACCAGCGCGATCACGGCACCGAGGAGGAGCAGGGCTCCACCGACGGTCTCGGTACGCAGCACGTCGGCCACGAAGCGCGCCTCCGGCCAGGAGGTGCGGGAGAACAGGCGGCTCACGCCGCGGCGCTCAGGGCGCGGGTTCTGGTCGGTCATACGTGAGGTCCACCTCGTCCGTCGGAGGGCAGCACGGCACCATCGCCGACCAGGCTTCCCGGCACACCCGTGCAAGACCCTATCCAGTGCCGACGGCCGTCGCGAGCGGAGCCGACGCGACTCTTCCCACAGGAGAGAGCCGAGCCGCCCGGGGCGCTCGGCGACGACATCGCATTTTTTCCGGGTCGGAGCGATTCCGACGGACCGCTGGTCCGGTTGGTCACTGCGGACGAGATCGGCTATTCAGAAAATACCTAACTCCGGACATAAGCCGCATGTGCCGCTTTAATGGTTTCACGAGATTGAGTCGACCTTGGGGGTTTTCGTGAAGTTCTTTGGCGTTACCGGCCCGGTACGGAGGCCCGCCTGATGGACCTGTACCGCCAACTACGCCTGGTGCGCCGGCACTGGTGGATCGTCCTGGTCACCCTCATGGTGGCGCTGGGCGTGACCGCGCTGGTCACCGTGCGGGCCCAGCCTCGTTACGTCGCTTCGGTCACCTTCTTCGTCACCACACCGAGCCAGGGCGTCACCGACGCCTACCAGGGCGGGCTCTTCCTCCAGCAGCGGGTGAAGTCGTACGCGGAGCTGCTGACCAGTGACCGGTTGGCGCAGGCCGCGGTCTCCGACAGCCAGCTCGGGCTGACCGCCGAGGAGGTCCAGCGGCGGGTCAGCACCTCCACCGAGACCGGTACCGTGCTGCTGCGCGCGTCGGTGACCGACACCGACCAGACCCGGGCGTTGCGGGTGACCGAGGCGCTCTCGGCGAAGTTCGTCGAACTCGTGCAGAAGGTCGAGACGCGACCGGACGGCAGCCCCGGGCCGATCAAGATCGAAGTGGTGAGTGGGCCGCGGGTGACCCCCACGCCGGTGTCGCCACAGCCGGTGCGCAACACCGCGATCGGCGCCCTGCTCGGCCTGCTGGCGGGCATCGGTCTGGCGCTCCTGCGCGGCATGGCCGACGTCCGGCTGCGCGACGCGGCCGGTCTGCAGCGGGTGACCGGCAGTCCGCTGCTCGGTGAGATCCCGATCGACACCAGCGCGCGGTCGGCCCCCCTGATCGTCGGCGAGGCCGCCACCTCGGCGCGCGCCGAGGCCGTCCGCAAGCTGCGTACGAACCTGCGCTTCGTCGACGTGCACGAGCCGGCCCGGGTCATCGCCGTCACCAGTGCCCTGCAGGGCGAGGGCAAGACCACGCTGTCGTGCAACCTGGCGATCGCCCTGGCCGAGGCGGGTTGGCGGGTCCTGCTCGTCGACGCCGACCTGCGCCGGCCCAAGGTCGGCGACTACCTGGGCATCGACCGGGGTGTGGGGCTCACCGACGTGCTCGTCGGCGACGTGCAGGTGGGCGACGTGGTCCAGCGCTGGGGCGACAAGTCGCTGCTCGTGCTGCCCAGCGGCTCCGCACCACCCAACCCGAGCGAACTGCTCGGCTCCAAGGCCATGTCGGACCTGCTGCTCGCCCTTCGGGAGTCCGCCGACATCGTCATCATCGACACCGCGCCGCTGCTCGCGGTCACCGACGGTGTGGTGGTCGCGGTGCAGGCCGACGGCGCGCTGCTGGTCACCCAGCAGGGGCGTACCTCGCGGGCTCAGGTCGCCGCGGCCGCCCGGGCCCTGCACTCGGTGTCGGTGCGGCTGCTCGGCTGCGTGCTGAACATGGCCCGGGTGCCCAAGGCCGAGGCGTACCAGTACGAGGCGTACCGGGTGGTGGCCGCCGCGACCGGTGGTCAGTCGGTGCCGACCGACCGGAGCAGGGCCGGCCGGCATGCCGAGCGGACCCGCGCCGGCGAGGTGAGCGACCACACGCAGGAACTCACCCGGCTGTCCCGATGAGCGTCGCCAGTGGCCGCAGCGCCCGGTCGATCTCCTCCGCGCAGCGGCGGAAATCCTCCGGGGTGCCGCCCACCGGGTCCCGCAGGTCGTCGGCGTCCCCGGGGGCGGGCTGCAACCGCCCCCGGGCCAGGGCCGCGGCGGCCACCGCCGCCCGGACCGGATCGTCCTGCTCGCTCCCTGCCGGCTCGGCCGCCGCGGCGAGCCGGCCGAACTGGCGCAGCGTGAACGTCCGATGCAGCGCGGCCGGTGCCAGCGCGGTGCAGATCGAGCGCTGGCGCCGGGTGGCGGTCAGCACCAGAACCGCCCCGGTGAGGTGTTCCGGCAGCAGCCGCCGGCTGCGGAACGACGTCGGGTCGTCACCGGTCTCGGCGGCGATCGTCGCCGCGTACGGATGCATGGCCAGGCCCTCGACGGCGTCGGTTCCGGCGCTGGCCACCGTCACCGGTCGCCCGGCGAGCAGGCGACGCGCGGCGTACTCGGCCATCGGCGACCGGCACAGGTTGGCGTGGCAGACGAACAGCACCCCGCTGAGCATGTGGAACCCCCTGGACGACGCGGTCGCGGGCGGTGGCACCGCGACGACGGGCGGTCGCCGGCGGCGTCCACCCGATGAGGGGATGCCGAGATCGTACGCAGTCGTCGCGTCCCCGGTCCCGGGCGGCGCGCCGAACCGGAACGCGGAGACGGGGGTGTCCCGGTGCGAATCGGGCTCGTGACGTACCACTTCCCACCGGAGCCGGCGTTCATCCCCGGCAGCCTCGCCGAGGAACTGGCCGCGCGGGGCCACGAGGTACGGGTGCTGACCGGATTCCCGGACTATCCGGGCGGGCACGTCTACCCGGGCTGGCGGCAGCGCTGGCACCACGAGACCCGCAGCCGGGGGCTGACCGTGCGGCGGGTGCCCCGGTACAGCACCGGGGACGCCACCGTACGGGGCCGGATGGCCTCCTGGCTCACCTTCGCCGGCAGCGCGGCGCTCGTCGGCCGGCGCTTCCTGGCCGGAGTGGACGTGCTGTACGTGCATCAGCCGCCGGCCGCGGCGTTCGCCTCGGCGGCCCTGCTCCGCCTGCTCGGCCCGGTGCCGCTGGTGCTGCACGTGCCGGACGTCTGGGCCGAACAGCTCCCCGAGTCCGTCGACGACGGCAGGTGGGCGGCCCGGGTCCGGGCGGCTACGCTCCGGACCTACCGGGCCGCCAGCCGGGTCGCGGTGACCTCCCCCTCACTGCGGGACGCGGTGCTGACGGACGGGATCGACCAGGCACGGGTCCGGGTGGTGCTCAACTGGACCGACGAGCGGATCTTCCGTCCGGTGCCGGCCAGCCCGGCCGCCCGACGGCTGGTCCGCCGGGACGAGCGGTGCGTCGTGATGCACGCCGGCACCATCGGTGCGCGGCAGGGGCTGGACACGGCGGTACGGGCGGCGGCCGCCCTGGGCGACACCGTGGACCTGGTTCTGGTGGGCTCGGGTGCCGAGGAGCGGCGGGTGCGCGGCCTCGCCGCCGAGCTGCGGGCCGACAACGTCCGGTTCGTGGACCGGCGCTCCCCGTTGGACATGCCGGAGCTGTACGCCGCCGCGGACTACCAGCTGGTGATGATGCGTGATCTGCCGGAGTTGCGCGGCAGCGTGCCGGACAAGCTCCAGGCGTCGCTGTCGTGCGGCGCGCCGGTGGTCGCCTCGGCCGGCGGCGACACCGCGGCCCTCGTCGAACGGGCCCGGGCGGGGCTGTCCTGCCCGCCGGAGGACTGGGCCAGCCTGGCGGATCGGTTCTGGCTGGCGGCGCAGATCCCCGCACCGGCGCGGGTCGAGATGGGGCGGCGTGGTCGGGATGCGTACCTGCGGGAGATGTCGCTGTCGTCCGGCGTCGACCGGATCGAGGAACTGCTGCGCGAGGCGGCGGCCGGCGACACCAGACGCGACACGAGAGCCGAACGGATCTCTCGTAACGCCTGATTCCGTCATTAACGCCCCCGAATCGCCGTTAGGTGTTAGGAACAATGTGGTCTTCTGTCCGTTTCGGAAAGAGGTGTGACGTGACGCAGAGCGAGAGCCCTCGACGGCGGCGTAGTCGGTCCCGCCGTCGTCGGCGCGCCCGACTGCGTCGCGTCCTGCTGACCACGTTGGTGGTCGGCTCGTTGCTGCTGGGCCTCGCCGGCTGGGTCGGCTTCCGGGGCTGGCAGGCCCGCGCCCACCTGGTCAACGCCGCCGGTCTGGCCGGTGAGCTGAGCGCCCATCTGGTCGGTGGCGACACCGCGCGCGCCCAGCGCACCCTCGCCGCGCTGCAGGAGCAGTCCGGGGCGGCGCGGCGGGCGACCGGGGATCCCGGCTGGTGGCTCGGCCGGCAGGCCCCGGTCGCCGGGGCGAACCTCTCCGCGGTCCGGCAGATCGCCGTCGCCATCGACGACCTGGCGCGCCAGGCGTTCCCGGCGCTGCTCCGCGTCGACCTCGGCGGGCTGGTGCCGCAGGAGGGCCGGCTGGACCTGACCGGCCTGCGGGCCGTCACCGACGATCTGGTCGCGGTGCACGACGAGGTGCAGCGGACCCGCACGAAGCTGGCCGATGTCTCCGACGACCGGCTGGTCGGGCAGGTCCGGCGCGCCCTGGCGGAGCTGCGCGGCGAGATCGACCGGTTGGTCGCGATGACCTCGGCGGCGGACCGGGCGAGCCGCCTGTTGCCGCCGTTGCTCGGCGTGGACGGGCCGCGACGCTACCTGCTGGTGTCGCAGAACTCCGCGGAGTTGCGCGCGACCGGCGGCATGTTCGGCGCGTACGCGGTGATCGAGGCGAACAAGGGCCGGGTCAAGATGGGTGCCCAGGGCAGCAGTTCGAGCCTCGGTCGGTTTCCCGCGCCGCTGAAGATCCCGGCGGAGGTGCGCGCCCTCTGGGGTGAGCTGCCCGGCATCTACCCGGCGGACGTCAACCTCAGTCCACACTTCCCGACCGCCGCCGCGCTGTACCGGGAGATGTACAAGCGGTACAGCGGGGAGAAGGTGGACGGCGTCCTCGCGGTCGACCCGGTGGTGCTGTCGTACCTGCTCAAGGCCACCGGGCCGGTGCGGGTGCCGGGCGGGGTGGCGTTGAGTGCGGAGAACGCGGTCCGGACCCTGCTCAGCGACACCTACCAGCGGATGAGTCCGGGGGAACAGGACGGCTTCTTCGCGGGTGCGGCAGCCACGGTGTTTGACACGCTTTTTGCCCGCAACATCCACCCGAATGGGTTGTTGTCCGCATTCGACCGCTCTATACAAGAACGTCGGATACTGTTCTGGAGTGCCCGACCGGAGGAACAGCGGACAATCGGCGACAGCCGGATGGCCGGGGCGCTTCCGGAACAGGACACCGTGCCGACTGTCGGCGTGTTCCTCAACGACGGCAGCGGCGCGAAGCTCGGCTACTACCTCCGGCAGACCGCCGACCTGAGGGTCGGCGACTGCCACGCCGACGGCCGCCGTGAGTTGAGCCTCCGGGTGACGCTCCGGTCCACCGCACCGGCCTCGGGGCTCAGCGAGTCGGTTCTCGGTCTCGGTCGGGCCGGGGACCCGTACACCGTCCGGACCCTGGTGTCGGTGTACGGCCCCACCGGCGGGGCGGTGCTCGACACCCGACTCGACGGTGCCGAGACCTCCGTGGGCAACGGAACCGAACGGCGGCGGCAGGTCGCCACCGTGAACGTCGAGATCGGACCGGGCGGGACCCGCACGTTGGAGGTCTCGCTGCTGACCGGGAAGACGGACAGCGGTACGGCCGAGCTGTGGCTGACCCCGACCGCCACCCCATGGACCACCCATGTTGTTACCGCACCAAGCTGTTCTCAGTAGGAGGGAACGAACCATGCGGCTATCCCGCATCATCATGGCGCTCACGGTCGGTCTGGCCGTGGTGGCCGTGCCGGCTGCGGCGGGGGCGGCGCAACCGCAGCCGCAGCCGTCGCCAACAGTCACCGATCCGCCCCAGCCACCGCCGTATCCGCCGGTGCTGGCGTCGCTGACGGTGAACCGACCCACCATCTTCATCGGTGAGACGGTCATCCTCACCGGCCGCAACTTCGGGCCGAACGAGACGGTGGACATCGTCGTCTCGGTGTCGCCGCTGGCCGCGCCGGCCGCCGGTACGGCACGGCGCAGCGACGGCAGCACCGTCGCCATGGCACCGGTGGCATTCCAGGCCAGCGCCCCGTTGAGCTTCACCGCCCGGACCAACTCCGAAGGGGTCTTCACCCGGCGGTACACGCCCTCGGTGACCGGCCTGCTCACCTTCACCGCGACCGGCCGGGAGTCCGGCCGCACCGCCTCGACCCAGCTGCGGGTGCTGCCCAAGAAGAAGCCGCACCTGCCGGTCACCGGCAGCAGCCTGGACACGCCGATGAAGGTCGGCGGCGGGCTCGTCGCCGCCGGTGCCGTCCTGCTGCTCGGCACGCTGGTCTGGCGGCGGCGCAACCGCTTCGGTGCGGGTGGCGCGAGCTGACCCACCATTCCGGGCAGGGCCCGGAGACCAAGGTACCGGTGCCCGCCGCTCCCTCCGACGGGCACCGGTACCGTTGCGCCCGACACCGGGCTGTGCGCCGGCACCGCCTCGGCGACCCGGCGGAACCGTCGATGTCCGGCCCGGCCCGGGCCTCGGTTGCGTCGCGCGTCCTCGGATACGGTCCGTCACCACCGTCCGGTGCGCCGCGGTCCGTTGCCAGCTCAGGCCCGGGTTCAACGCCCGGTCGACTGATCCGTCCCGCCTCCTGGCGCGTACCCCTCGGTAGGGGACCGTGGAAGGGGAGACCGATGGCCGGATCGGTGCGGGACGGACAGGATCGAACACCAGCCGGGTCGATCCCGGTGTCGCAGGTCGAGATGTCACTGGCGACGCCCGCCGACGTCGATGCGGCACCACCGGATCGGTCGAGCTGGTCGCCGGCTGCCCGGCTGCTGGTCGCCGCCGTGGTACTGGTGCTGGGTCTGGGAGCGGTCGCGGTCGTGGCGATCCTCTCCGACCCGTACCGGCTCGGCCTGGTCTTCTCCGGCGGAACGGACCCGGTGGCCGGCGCGACCGCCGTGCCGGACGACGCCGGCGGACTGGGCGGTGCCGCCCGGGCCGCGCGGGAGAACCCCGAGCAGGTGTGGACCGCACCGTTGCACGATCGACGGCGGGCCAGCTTCGAGCTGGTTGACGGGCTCGACCGCGTCGACCTGCGGGTCACCGAGCTGGGGGAGGAGCTGTACCGCGTGGTCAGCCCCGCCGGGTCCGGCGCGCGGGCACGTCCGGTACTGGTGGGCGATCGGATGGCACTGCGGATGGAGCGGGTCGGCGAGCAGCCGGGCACGGTCGAGGTGCTGCTGAACGCCCGGGTGTCCTGGCACCTGCGGCTCACCGGCGGGGCCGCCGAGCGACGGGTGGACCTGAGCGCCGCCCGGCTGTCCGGACTGGAGCTGGTGGGTGGCGCGACCCGGACCGACCTTCGACTGCCCGGCGTCGACAGCCCGCTCGTGGTGCGGGTCACCGGTGGGGTCAACCAGTTCGACGTCACGGTCACCGACGGCGTGCCGGTACGCGTCCGGGCCGGCTCCGGCGCCGGAGCCGTCGAGGTGTACGGCGAGCGCCGCGACGGCGTCGCCCCGGGTACGGTGCTCGGCTCAGCGGGCTGGGACCGGGCCGCCGGACGGATCTTCCTGGACCTGGTGGCCGGTGCCAACGTGGTGACCGTACGCGGCGGTTGAGCCTCCTCCGGGCGCCGGCTCGCCGACGAGCGGGCGGGCGACCGGAGCGGGCGTAGAGTCGAACCGTGGAGCGTGCCGAAGCGATGCCAGCGCAGACCCGACCACCCGGTGTGGCGACGGTCGATCCCGGCAGTGTGCTGCTGCCCGGCCACGACGTGCCGCTGGGTCGGTACACCACGGTGCGCCGGCTGCTGCCGCAGCGCACCCGACGGCTGGTCGGTGCCTGGTGCTTCGTCGACCATTTCGGACCCGACGACGTGGCCGAGCGGCCCGGCATGGAGGTGCCGCCGCACCCGCACACCGGCCTGCAGACCGTGACCTGGCTGCTCGACGGCGAGATCCTGCACCGCGACAGTCTCGGCAACCAGCAGCCGATCCGTCCCGGTCAACTGAACGTGATGACCTCGGGTCACGGCATCGCCCACTCCGAACGCTCACCGGCGCGGCATCCGCCCCTGATGCACGGGGTGCAGCTGTGGGTGGCGCTGCCGGACGGGGCCCGGGCCGGCGCGCCCGACTTCGCCCACCACGCCGAGCTGCCCCGGTGGCGCGACGGGGATCTCGACGTCACCCTGCTGGTCGGGGAACTGGCCGGGGAACGCTCACCGGCGCGGGTGCACACCCCGCTGCTCGGTGCGCAACTGGAACTGGCCGGGCCGGCGCCCGCCGGACTGCCGCTGCGGCGTGACTTCGAGTACGCGCTGCTGGCCCTCGACGGTGCCGGCGAGGTCGACGGCCTGCCGCTGACCCCCGGTGCGCTGCTCTGGCTCGGCTCGGGACGGGACGCGCTGAGCCTGCGTGGTGAGCCGGGCAGCCGGTTGATGCTGCTCGGCGGCACACCGTTCGAGGAGCCGCTGGTGATGTGGTGGAACTTCGTCGGCCGGGACCACGACGAGATCGCCGCCGCTCGCGAGGACTGGATGGCCGGCCGGCGGTTCGGGGTCGTCGCCGACGACCCGGACCCGCCGCTGCCCGCCCCGGCGCTGCCCACCGTCCGACTCAAGGCCCGGGACCGCTCCGGCGGCTTCCACGGCTAGGCGTTCGCTGGCAGGTCTCTTCCGCTCCCACGCCGACGACGGCCAGCAGTGTGTCCAGGGTGTCCAGGACAGCGGTCAGCCGCCAGGAGGAGACGATGTCGAACGCGTGCTGGCCACCGGGCAGTTCGAGGTGGACCACCGGCTGTGACGACTCGGCCCGCAGCTTCTCCGCAAGGGCGCGCGCCGTGCCGGCGGAGGTGTAGTTGTCCAGGCTTCCGTGCGCGATCAGAAAGGGCGGTGCGTCGGATGCCGGCAGCGCGAACGGGGTCGACGTGACCGCCTCGTCGGCGCCGCGGCCGTAGTAACGGCCGTAGTAGCCGTAGAGGCAGACCGCCGCGGCCGGCCGTTCCTCGGGCTTCGCGCGCAGCGCGTGCAGAGAGATCAGATGGGCCCCTGCGGAGCTGCCCGCCAGCACGACCGTCGTGGCGTCCGCGCCGTGCTCTCCGGCGTGCGTACGCGCCCAGGCCACCGCGGCCTCGGCGTCGGCGAGGTGCTCCTCGAAACCCGCCCCGGGGCGGAGCCGGTAGGTCGCGCTCACGCACACCCAGCCGCGGGCGGCGAGGTGATGCAGCAGGCCACGAGCCTCCCAGTTCTTGCTGCCCGAGAAGTAGCCGCCGCCGTGGAAGTAGACCAGCACCGGGCCACCCGTGGGTCGGTCCCGGCGGCGCAGGACGTCGAGCCGCTGGCGCCGGTGGTCGCCGTAGCGCAGGTTGCGCAGTCGCCGCACGGAACGGGGTCGGATCGGCAGCGGGGTGAGGGCGGTCCGCCACCAGCTGCGCCGAGCCGGTGCGCGGTCCATGCCGGCCGCTCGCAGTGCGGCGCCGGCGACGGACCTCGAACGGGCGGCCCGGCGGGTCAACAGGATCAGCATCACCGCGGTCGCCACCGCGCCCGCCAGCAGGACGCCCGACAGCACGTCGGTGCGCAGGTCTCCGCTCCAGATCGCCGCGGCGGTCGAGGCGGCGAGCAGCGCCAGGACCAGGTGCGGCACCTCGTTCACCACCATCCCGGCCAGGAAGGCGGCCCGCGCCAGCAGCCGTGGTCGAGTGGGTGGGACCAACGCGGCGGTGGTGGCCAGGCCGAGCACGAGGACGTGCACCAGGTAGTCGTTCGACACGGGCTCCTCCTCTACAGATGTCGAGGCCTGCTACTCTACACCTGTAGAGCATCGGGAGGGGAAGCCCATGGTGACCGAGCGTCGGACCGTGATCGCGGATGCGGCGATCACCACGCTGGCCAGGGCAGGTGGACGTGGACTCACGCACCGGGCCGTGGACCGGGAGGCGGGGCTTCCGATGGGCTCGACCTCCTACTACTTCCGTACCCGGGCGGACCTGCTCCGGGCGGCCGTCGATCGGCTGGCCGAGCTGGACGAGGCGGCCATCGCCCCCGCCGCCGCCGGGCCCCTCGCCGCAGACCTCGCGCGCGTGGTCGACCGGCTGCTCGGCGCCGACCGGGAGCGGCTCCTCGCCCGCTACGAGCTGGCACTCGAATCCGTACGACGCCCCGAGCTGCGCGGGTTCCTGGCGGCCGGCACGCACCGGGTGCGTGGTGCCATCGAGCAGCGACTCCGCGAGCGTGGCGTGACGAGCCCACGGGAGGTGGCTGACGCCGCGCTCGCGCTCATCGACGGACTGCTCCTCGCCGAACTCACCGCGACCGAGGGGCAGCAACGCGGCCGCGCCGAGCTGGAAGGCACCCTCGCGAGGCTGGTGGGTGCCGAGTGACCCCAGGTCCGGCCGGACCAGCCGACGACCTACCGATCCGACAGTCGACAGTTCCGCAACGCTGGACCGGCGCTGAGATCTGGGCCCAGGCAGCCGGGCGTGGTCCGGCGTACTCACCCCGGGCGCGGGTAACAGCCGCCCATGCCCACCACGGTTGCCACGATCGAGGACAGGAAGCGGTTGGCGCGCCGGCTCGCCGGCAGTGGCCGGGGCTTTGCCGAGCAGTACGGCTTCCGGGTCACCAACAACCCGTCCAGCCTGTTCCAGCTGCTCTGCCTGTCGGTGCTGCTGGCCCGCCGGGGAGATTTCCGGCGGGCCGTCGACGGTGCGCACGCGCTGCCCGACGCGGGCTGGGACAGCGCGGCCCGGCTGTCCGGTTCATCCCGCTCCGATCGGGTCAGGACGCTGCGCGACAGCGGCCAGCGCGGTGACATCGAGGCGCTGGCCGACCTGCTGGGCGAGTTGGCCGGTGCGGTCGTCGGGCGCTACCGGGGCGACCTGCGGCGGCTGCGGTCGGCGGCGCGCCGTGACCCGACCCGCGAGCGGGCACTGCTCACCGCCCTGCCGGGGGTCGACGACCGGGTTGCGGACCTGTTCCTGCGCGAGGTGCAGGCACTGTGGGGCGAGGTCGCGCCGGTCGCCGACCGGCGGGCGCTGACCGCGGCCCGACGGCTCGGACTGGGGCGCTCCGCCGAGGATCTCGCCGGGCTGGCCGGGGGCCGCGAGTCGGAGCGGCTCGCCTGGCTGGTCGGCGCGCTGGCCCGGATCGACCTGGAGGGGCGATATGCCGAGCTGACAGGATGAGGCCCTTTGTCGGCACCCACTGTCCGTTCGGCTGATGACGTGCGGTAGGCTGGCCGCAGTAACGCACAGCCACCCGGTTCGGGTGGCTGTCGGCCGCCTGGTGGCCGCGACCCGGTTCGGGCGCACACCGTCGCCAGGGCAGGCGGTTACTCAGGAGCGCCCCCGGCCGCGGTTCGCGGCCGGGGCGTCCCCCTGTCCGAGCCGCCCGGCTAAATGCCGCGCAGGTGCTGTGACACCCGCTGGTGCCGCTTGTCGCGCCCCTGGGCACCACGCTGCGCGTCGGTGATCTCGGGCGCCGCGTCGATGCCGGCCGACCGGGCCACCTGGTTGCCGTTGGCGTAATCCACCGGAGGCAGCGCGCGTAGCGCCTGCAGTACCTCCGGCGGTGCCCCTTCCCGCTCGGCCTCGCGCAGCACCTCGTCCTTCCCGGCGGGGTAGTCCAGGCTGGACAGGTACTGCAGGACGTCGGCGTAGCTCGCCATGGTGTCGACTCCTCCCGGGCCTCGATCCGGCCACGACCGGGCGCGGATACCCGACGCGGGACAGCTCACGCGCCGAGGTCGACGAAAATGCGGTCGCCGTTTCCGTACCGGTCGGCTGGGTAAGCGCCGGCCCGAGGGGGTACGCGATGAACTACGACACCTTCGTCGACCAGGTTGCCCAGCGCACCGCCACCTCGTCGTCGCGGGCGGCAGAGCTGATCCGGGCGACGCTGGAGACGCTGGCCGAGCGACTCACCGGTGGCGAGGTGCTGGACCTGGCCGTTCAGCTGCCGGCCCCGCTGCGGCTGCCAATGCGCCCGACACCGGACATCGAGGCGGCGGAACGGTTCGGCGCCGCCGAGTTCGTCGCCCGGGTGGCCGTGCGTGCCGGGGTGGCCGAGCCGGCCGCCCGGGACGCGGTCCGGGCCGTCTTCACGACACTGCGGGAGGCGGTGACCGGCGGAGAGTTCGACGAACTGGTGGTCCAGTTGCCCCGCGACTACCGCGACATGGTCGAGCCCGCCCTGGCCCCCGGTGCGACGTTGCGCCGCCGTTGAGCGGTTGTCGCCCCGCGATGTCAACCGACCGCTCCGCTGGCGCGTAACTGGGCGACCCGGTTCCGGTCGAAGCCGGCCTCGGTGAGCACCTCGTCGGTGTGCTCACCCGGCCAGGGTGGCGGCCGCCGGATCGCGGTCGGTGTGGCGGAGAACCGGGGCGCCGGCGCCGGCTGGACGACCCCGTCGCGGAGCACGAACGTCCTCCGGGCGGCCAGGTGCGGGTGCTCCGACGCCTCCTGCCAGTCCAGCACCGGCGCGGCGCAGGCGTCGGAGGCGGTGAGCAGCGCCGCCCACTCGTCCCGGGTACGGGTGCGGAACAGGCGCGCCCAGGCGGCCCGCAACGCCGGCCAGTTCGCCGGGTCGGTCCGGTCGATCGGCCCGTCCGGCGGGAGTGGGAAACCGGTACGCCGGACCAGTTCGTCGTAGAAGTGTGGCTCCAGTGCGCCGACGGCGAGGTACCGCCCGTCGGCGCACTCGTAGGTGTCGTAGAAGGGTGCCCCGCCGTCGAGCAGGTTGACCCCGCGCGGGGTACGCCACATGCCGAGCTGTTGCAGCGCGTGGATCTGGGTGCTGAGCACCGCGACGCCGTCCACGATGGCCGCGTCCACCACCTGGCCGGTGCCGCCGCCGCGGACCGCGTACAGCGCGGAGACGACACCCAGGGCGAGCATCATGCCGCCGCCGCCGAAGTCGCCGAGCAGGTTCATCGGCGGCACCGGAGGCTCGCCGGCCCGCCCGATGCCGTGCAGCGCGCCGGTCAGCGCCAGGTAGTCGATGTCGTGTCCGGCGTACGGGGCGTTCGGACCGTCCTGACCCCATCCGGTCATCCGGCCGTAGACGAGTGCCGGGTTGACCGCCTGGCAGTCGGCCGGGCCGACGCCGAGCCGCTCGGTGACCCCGGGCCGGAACCCCTCGACGAGGGCGTCCGCGTCGCCGACCAGGGCCAGCACCACCTCGCGTCCGTCGGCGGACTTCAGGTCGACTCCGATCGAGCGGCGTCCCCGGTTCAGCAGATCGGGGTGCGGGGTGCCGAAGACCGAGGCGTCCACCTCGGTGACCCGGTCCACCCGGATCACGTCGGCGCCCAGGTCGGCCAGCATCATGGCGGCGAACGGCCCGGGGCCGATCCCGGCCAGTTCCACCACGCGTACGCCGGCCAGCGGGCCGGTCGCCAGGTCTGCGCTCACCGGGTCACGATAGGCGCTCGGATCGGGACCGGCGGGCCGCTCGTCGTGAGCGGAGCCACTGCGGCGGGCAGCGCCCCGCGTGGCGGGCGGAATTCGGCTGCCCTAACCTTGGCAGCACGAGGGGAGTACTTCCCACGAACCATGCCGGTCAGTACGGCGCGCCCGGAGCGCGCCTCGGGTGGTTGCCCACGAAACGTGGGTGAAGGAGACCTCGAACATGACACGGTGTTCGAGGAGGCCTCATGTCCGATTTGTCTGTCGCGGCCGGTCTGGATTCGGTAGGCACGCCCTCGCTGTGGGCGATCACGATCCTTGGCGTGCTCGCCCTGCTGGTGCTCGACTTCCTGGTGACCAGGCGCCCGCACGAGGTGTCGCTCAAGGAGGCACTCGGCTGGAGCGCCTTCTACATAGCCCTGCCCCTGGCCTTCGGCGCCTGGGTCTGGCACCGGTACGGCTCCGAGCGGGGCTTCGAGTACCTCACCGGTTACCTGGTCGAGAAGTCACTGTCGGTCGACAATCTCTTCGTCTTCATGCTGCTGCTGGCCGCCTTCGCGGTGCCCACCGAGCTCGCCCAACGGGTGCTGCTGTTCGGCATCACCGGAGCGCTGGTGCTGCGCGGCATCTTCATCGCCCTGGGCGCCGCGGCCCTGCAGACCCTGGACTTCGCCTTCCTGATCTTCGCGTTGATCCTGCTGTTCACCGCCGCCAAGCTGCTCCGCGACGCGTTCACCGGGCACGAGCAGTCGGTGGACATCGGCACCATGCGCTCGGTGCGACTGCTGCGCAAGTTCATGCCGGTGGTCCACGAGTACCACGGCACCAGGATGACCGTGCGGGTCGACGGACGCCGGGCGCTCACCCCGCTCGCGCTGGTGGTGGTGGCGGTGCTCGCCACCGACGTGGTCTTCGCCGTCGACTCGGTGCCGGCGGTGTACGGCATCACCGAGGACCCGTACCTCGTCTTCGCCACGAACGCCTTCGCCCTGTTGGGCCTGCGGGCGCTGTACTTCGTGCTGCACGCGGCGCTGAGCCGGCTGGTCCACCTCACCTACGGTCTGGCGATCATCCTGGCCTTCATCGGCGTCAAGCTCGGCCTGCACTGGGCGCACGGCATCTGGGAGGGCGTCCCGGAGATCCCCACCGTGGTCTCGCTGCTGGTCATCCTCGGCGTGCTGACCGTGGTCACGATCACAAGCCTGCGGGCCACCCGCAACGTGGTGCCGGGATCCAAGGAGGTCGTCACCGAGCGGAAGTGAGAGTTCCCGGCCCGGTGCGCCCGGGCCGGTCGAACCCGCCCGTGGCGGTGTGCGCCGTGGTAGGACTGAGCGGTGGGTATCGTCACACCGGGCTTCCAGGGTCGGCCGCGCGCCGACGCCGCGGATCTGCCACCCGGCCAGTACCTGACGCCGGACTTTCCCGTGCTCTCCGCCGGCCCGACGCCTCGGGTCCCGCGCGAGCAGTGGGAGTTCGTGATCAGCACCGAGACCGGTACGGAGCATCGGTGGAGCTGGGCCGAGATGATGGCGCTGCCGCAGGAGACGCCGACCGTCGACATCCACTGTGTCACCCGGTGGTCAAAGCTCGGCACCACCTGGCGGGGAGTCTCGTTGGACACGCTGCTCGACGGCGTGGAAACCGCCGCCGACTACGCCCTGGCCCACTCCTACGGCGGATACACCACGAACCTCCCGCTGGAGGACCTGCGTGACGGGCAGGCCTGGCTCGTGCACAGCTACGACGGCGACGACCTGCCGGCCGAGCACGGCGGGCCGGCGCGGCTGCTGGTACCGCACCTCTACTTCTGGAAGTCGGCCAAGTGGGCGCGCGGCATCCGGCTCACCGTCGAGGACACCCCCGGTTTCTGGGAGACCGCCGGCTACCACGACTACGGCGACCCGTGGCGTGAGCAGCGGTACCAGGGCGATTGACCGGGCGGATGAGCTGGCGGGCGGCCCGGTTGGTGGCGGACCGGGCCGAGACACCGACAGCGAGAACCCTGGTGCTGGAGGTGCCGGGCTGGCCGGCCCACCTGCCCGGCCAGCACGTCGACATCCGGCTCACCGCGCCGGACGGATACCAGGCCGCCCGGTCGTACTCGCTCGCCGCGCCCGCCGACGGCGACCGGATCGAGGTGTGCGTCCAGCGGGTGACCGACGGCGAGGTGTCGCCGTTTCTGGTCGACGGCTACCGCGAGGGCGACCCGGTCGAGGTACGTGGCCCGATCGGCGGCTGGTTCGTGTGGCGGCCACAGCAGACCGAACCGGTGCTGCTGGTCGCCGGCGGATCGGGGGTGGTGCCGTTGATGGCCATGATCAGAGCCCGGCGGGCGGCCGGAAGCCGGGTCCCGTTCCGGCTGATCTACTCGGTGCGCACCCCCGACGACGCGTTCTACACCGAGGAACTGCGACGCCGGGTACGTGACGACGCCGGTCTCGACGTGGCCCACGTCTACACCCGGCAGGCGCCCGAGGGATGGCGCGGCGAGCCGCACCGGCTCGGCCTCGCCGATGTCAACAACAACGGCTGGCCGCCGGAGCTGGAGCCGCTGGTGTACGTGTGCGGACCCACCGGTTTCGTGGAGGCCGTCTCCGATCTGCTCGTCGGGCTGGGGCATCCGGCGCGACGGGTACGCACCGAACGTTTCGGCCCGACCGGTTGAGAGGAGGCCGCGGATGACCGCGCTGCCCTACGTGGACGGCAACATGCTCGACGGTCCGTTGGGGGAGGTGTTCGCGGTCGACCTGAGCACCGCCACCGCCCGGTGCGCCAACTGCGGCACCCCCGGCCCGGTGGCCGGGCTGCGGGTCTACTCGCACGCGCCCGGCCTGGTGGGGCGCTGCCCGACCTGCGTCGAAGTGATGTTGCGGCTGGTCCGTGCCCCTGACCGTGCCTGGCTCGACCTGCGCGGCGCCACCTTCCTCCAGTTCCCGTTGCCGCCAGAACGCACCCGCTAGACCCGGCGACGGGCGATCGGACGTTTGCCGGCGCGGATCGCGGGAACCGGGCCGGAATGACGAAGCCTCGTGTAGTGATCGTGGGGGCCGGGTTCGCCGGGTACCACGCGGCGAAGACGTTGACCCGGTTGGCCCGCGGTCGAGCCGAGATCGTCCTGTTGAACTCGACCGACTACTTCCTGTACCTGCCGCTGCTGCCGGAGGTGGCGGCAGGGGTGGTGGAGCCGGGCCGGATCGCGGTGCCGCTGTCCGGCACGCTGGACGGCGTGCGGGTGGTCATCGGTGAGGCGGACAGCGTCGACCTGCAGAACCGGTGGGTCGGCTTCACCCAGCCGGAGGGTGACCGCAACCGGCTGGCGTACGACCGGTTGGTGCTGGCCGTCGGCAGCGTGAACAAGCTGCTGCCGATTCCCGGGGTGACCGAGTACGCACACGGCTTCCGGGGCCTGCCCGAGGCGCTCTACCTGCACGACCACGTGGTCCGGCAGATCGAACTCGCCGAGCAGGCCGAGGATCCGGCCGAACAGCAGGCCCGCGCCACGTTCGTGGTGGTGGGTGCCGGATACACCGGTACCGAGGTCGCCGCGCACGGCATCCTGTTCACCGACGAACTGGCCGCCCAGCACCCCCGGCTGAAGATCCGGCCAAGGTGGATGTTGCTGGACGTCGCCCCCCGCGTGCTGCCCGAGCTGGACCGACGGATGTCGGTCACCGCCGACAAGGTGCTGCGACGACGCGGGGTCGACGTGCGGATGGGCACCTCGGTGGCGGTCGCCACCTCCGACGGCGTCAAGCTCACCGACGGCGAGTACGTGCCCACCTGCTCGCTGGTCTGGTGCGTCGGCGTACGCCCCGACCCGTTCGTGGCCGAACTGGGCCTGCGGACCGAGAAGGGGCGGTTGGTCGTCGACGAGTACCTCAACGTCCCCGGATTCCCCGAGGTCTACGCCTGCGGCGACGCCGCCGCGGTGCCCGACCTGACCCGGCCCGGTGAGATCTGCACGATGACCGCCCAGCACGCGCAGCGACAGGGCAAGCTGGCCGCGCACAACATCGCCGCCTCGTACGGGCAGGGACGCCGCCGGCCGTACAAGCACCACGACCTCGGCTGGGTGGTCGACCTGGGCGGCAAGCAGGCCGCCGCGAACCCGTTGAAGGTGCCGCTGTCCGGCCTGCCCGCGAAGGCGGTCACCCGCGGTTACCACCTGCTCGCGATGCCCGGCAACCGGGCCAGGGTGAGCGCGGACTGGTTCCTCGACGCCGCGCTGCCGCGCTCGGCGGCGCAGCTCGGACTGATCTCCGCCACCGCCGTACCACTGGAGAGCTCGTCGCCCGAGATGCCCGTGCGGGTCCGCTGACCACGGGGCCGACCGACGTGGCGTGCGGTCGTGGGGGTACCCACGACCGCACGGCTGACATCTCGGCCGCTCAGCCGGCGGCCATGCCGGCCCCCGCCTCGTCGATGGCGTCGTCGACCGTGTGCGCCAGGTCGATGTCCATCGCGGTCACCGCCCCGGCGTTGGCCGAGGCGACGGTCAGCACGGCGGTCGTCGGATCGGCGCGGCCGATCCGTGGCCCGCGGCCGGTCTGCTGGCGAAGCTGGTCGAGCCGGTCCAGCACCCGGTCCAGGTTGCCTGGCGGCAGCTCCAGGGTCCGGGACAGCGCGGTCCCGTCTCCGGACCAGTACGGCAGGTCGGTCAGGGCCGCGCGCAGTTCGGCCGCGGACAACGGTGGCAGCGCGCTGACCGGACCGACCACGCCGCCGCCGACCTCCGGCGGCTCCAGCAGTTGCCGCAGCTCGTCCGGTACGTGCAGTGATTCGATCAGATCACCGTCGTGCGCGGCGAGCGCGGCGAGGGTCGCCTCGGCCTGATAGCGTGCCTGCTCCGGAGGTCGACCGCTGATCCGACCCACCTCGGACAGGAAGCCGGCCAGATCCTGGCGTCGCTCGATGCCGTCCACCGGCACCACGTCGTGCAGCGAGGCGGGCACCGCCTCCAGCAGCCGTCGCCGTTCGCCGGCCTCCAAGGCCCAGGCCAGGACCAGCACCGTCGACTCGACCCCGACCTTGGCGGTACGGAAGTCGACGCCGGCGCGGCGCACGACGTCCTCGACCAGCTCGCGGTAACCCACCGTGGTGACCCCGGGCGCCGGCCCGCCCGGCTCGGGGCGGGGCCGGGGGTTCTGCGCGGAACCGGCCGGTGGGGGAGCGGGCCCGCCGCGCGTGGCGTCCGGTTTGTGGCGGCTGCCGGCCGGCGCCGGGCCGGCCCGCTCGTGCTGGTCGAGGTGGGTCAGTTGTTTGGACGCGCTCAGGCTGGCACCGGTGTCGGCGGCCCGCATGCCCCGTTCCCGCGCCTGGCGGGCCAGTGCCCTCCGGCGCTGGTTGTCGCCCTCCATCTGCTTACGCATGGTGCACACCTCGCTTCCGCTGGTGGTGCCGGGCTTCGTCGATGGCCTTCCCGGCGGTCGCCGGGCGAAACGATCAGTTCGGTGCCGGCAGTGGAGCCCTCGACCACGACGGCGAGGCTTCATCCGGCCGGGGTGAGGGCCGGTCACCCGGGCGGGGTCGACGATCGCGGTGGACCGGAGATCTTCCGAGGCACGGCGGAAGGGAAGGTCGTGATGAAGCGGATAGTCGAGATCGTCCCCGCCCGACCCGGTTGGTACGCGAGGTGGCGGCTGGCACCCGAGCGCACCCGCTGCTACCCGGTGAGCCTGTGGGCGCTGTTGGAAGAGGCCGACGGCGGCGGTCGCGAGGTGATCGGCGTCGACTGCGCCGGCCAGTGGCCCGGCGATCGGGACGACGGATCAGGTGCGGAGTTCGTCCGCTATCTGTTTCAAACGCCGGATTCGGGCGTACCGGAGGACGCGGAGCCGACCACCCGGCCCCACCGCAGCGGCCCGTATCCGGTCCCGGCTCCCTGAGCCATCCTCCGGCCCCCGACCCCTGGTCCCAGGGTCGGGGGCCACCCCTTCGGTGGCCCGGGTGGGTCAGCCGGCCGCCTGCGTGTCCCGGTCCCCGATGGCCGGGGGAAGCTCCAGCAGCTCGGCGAGCCCGGTGCGGACCAGCAGCTGGTGCAGTGTGGCGTTGACGCCGACCAGCCGCAGCGGGACGGAGCCGCCCCGGTGGGCGATCACGAACGCGCTCAACCCCGACGAGTCGCACATGCTCACACCAGTGAGGTCGATGACGAACTGCTCGAAGCCCTCACGCCGTAGGGCGGCCACGGCGTCGACGAGTTCCGGCGCGCTGTCGAAGTCGAGGTCACCGGTCAGCCGCAACTCCGCATGCCCCGTGTCGTGCCGGACGACCTCGATGACCAACAGCTGTGCCTCCATGCTCCCAGTACGCCGGTCAAGCGCAAGTCGCGGGGGCCAGGTTCTCCGGCAACCGCTAAGCGGTGACCGGGGTCTGGCCGTCCGGTTCGGTGCCGGCGGGCTCGCGAGACAGCAGGCCGGTGACCCCCGTCATGTCGAGGATGGTTTCGAGGAATCGGGGAACCGCCCGCAACCTCAGTCGGACGCTCCGCTGCTGCCCCTCGCGCCAGGCGTGGACGATGACGCTGAGCCCGGTGCTGTCGATGAACTGCAGGCCACCGAAGTCGAGTACCAGGGTGGTCGGCTCGGTGCCCATCAACCGGTCGATCTCGGCCCGCAGCGGCGCGGCGGTGGTGTAGGCGAGATCACCGACGACCCGGATCACCGGTGCGAGCGGAACGGACCGGTCGACGGACATGCTCAGCGGCGGCGTCGGGGGTCTGCGACCGTGGGACAGCAACGATCACGCCTTCCGCGGTGGCGGGCGGGCAGGGGCGCTCGGATCGTAACAACCCGTGAGCTGGCCCGCCTCTCGGACGGCCGCCGGTACGCGCCGCGACGCTCGCCCGGGTGGCGGCACCGGCAGAGCCGCGTAGGCTGGGTGCCAGGACGCGACCATGCACGCCGCTCGAAGCGGCTGCGGAACCGACAAGGAGCGAGGCTCAAGCTGGTGACAGGTGCCGACGTCAGGGACCTCGACCCCGGCGACGGACGGTCTGCCACGCCGAGCGTCGCCCGGGTCGCCGCCTGGCGTTCGATCACGTCCGCGCCGGCCACCGGGCTGCCCGCCCTGGAGTCGCCACCGGGTCAGCTCGCCGCCGACTGGCCGGAGATCGCCGAACATCTCCACGAGGGTGTGGTGGTGTGCGGTCCGGACGGAACCGTGCGGCACGTCAGCCCGACCGCCCGGCGTCTGCTGCCCGAGGTGGTCGTCGGCGGTACGGCCGCGGCAGTCGAGCGGCTGGCCTCGAGCGAGCCACACCTGAGCCGGCACGGCCGACGGCTACGGGTGCGTCAGGTCCCGTTGTCCGCCGGGCGTAGCTGCTGGTACGTCGAGGATGTCAGCGACCACGAGACGCGGACCGAGGAACTGGCGGCCGAGCGGTCCAGGTCGGCCTTTCTCACCACGGTCGGCGACAAGCTGGGCAATCCGCTGCACCCGGACCGGGCCGCCGCCGCGGTCGTCCGACTCGCCGTGCCGACCCTGGCCGACGTCGCGGTACTGGTGCTCGCGCCCCGATCCGGGCGGGCCCGATGGTGGCGCGCCCGCCAGGACGCCGACGAGACACCCACTGTCGATCGCGGGGTGCTCGCCGCGACGGAGCTGCCTCCGGCGATCGTCGAGAGTCTGCGCGGCACGTCGCCGCACACCGTCGACTGGCTGGTCGAGCAGGCCATCGACGCGGGCTGGTTGCCCGGTGTCTCCGCCGCCGAGGTGGCCGCCCGCCTGGTCCCGTTGCCGGGCCGGGACGCGCCCGCCGGGGTGCTGCTCGTCGCGCGGGGTGCGGGCGGCTGGTACGGGGAGGACGACCTCGACCTGGTCCGCGCCTTCGCCGCCCGGGCCGGTGCGGCGTTGACCACCGCGCTGCTCTACCGCGAACAGGCGGAGGTGGCCGACATGTTGCAGGCCAGCCTGCTGCCCGTCGAGCCGGCGCCGGCACCGGGTGTGCAGTGGGGTACGGCGTACCGTCCGGCCCAGGCCGGCCTGCGCATCGGCGGCGACTTCTACGGTTCGCACCGGCTGCCCGACGGTGGCTCGGTGTTCTTCCTCGGCGACGTCTCCGGCAAGGGGGTCGAGGCGGCGGTCTTCACCGGGCAGCTGCGTCAGTGTCTGCACGCGCTGCACCGGGTCGAGCAGCAGCCGGCCCGGCTGCTGCGGCTGCTCAACGACGCACTGTTGGAGACGACCCTGGCGCACGGACAGGGCCGGTTCGCCACCATGGTGCTGGGGGTGGTCCGTCCACACCGTGACGGTGGCCTCGGGCTGACGCTCGCCGGCGGCGGACACCTGCCGCCGCTGGTGCTGCGCGCCTCCGGCGAGGTGGAGCAGCTGCCGTTGAACGGCATGCTCATCGGTGTGGTGCCGGACCCGCGGATCGGTCAGGTCACCACACGGCTCGCTCCCGGTGAGACGTGTCTGCTCTACAGCGACGGAGTCACCGAGGCACGGGGCGGTCGGCGAGGTGAGGAACTGCTCGGCACCGATCGTCTGGTGCAGGCGCTCGGTGGGTGTCACCGGATGCCGGCGCCCGCGCTCGCCGAGCGGATCGAGCAGGTGACGTGCGACTGGCTGGCCCAGCGTGACCACGACGACATCGCGGTGCTGGCGTTGCGCGCCACCGGCGTCGGTGGCCGCCCGCAGCGGCACCTGCACGCGGTGCCGCCCGTGGCCGAGCCGGCCCCGGAGGCGACGGACCGGTGACCGCCGCGACCCGGGGCACCTCACCCGAGGCCGTCTATCCGGACTACCTGCACTGTCTCGCCGAGGCCGACGAGCACGCCGCCGTCGAGGTGGCGCGCGGGTTGCTCGACGCGGGGGTGGCCGCCGACCGGGTGCTGCTGGACCTGGTCGCGCCGGCGCAGGCCGAGGTCGGGGAGCGGTGGGCGCGCAACGAGTGGAGCGTGGCCCAGGAACACGCGGCGACACACGTCAGCGAGCAGGTGGTGGCGGCCGTCGCCGCGTACGCCGACGTGCGCCCGACCCGCGCCCGGATCGTGGTGGCCTGCATGGACGGTGAGTGGCACGCGCTGCCGGCCCGACTGGTGGCCGAGGTGCTGCGGCTGCGTGGCTGGCAGGTCACCTTCCTGGGGGCGAGTGTTCCCGCCGCGCACCTGGTGTCGTACCTGCACCGGTACGACGCGTACGCCGTGGCGCTGGCCTCCGCGCTGCCGATGCGGCTACCCCACGCGCACCGGATGATCGAGGCGTGCCGGCGCGCGGACGTGCCGGTGCTGGTCGGCGGTCGGGGCTTCGGCGTGGACGGCCGGTGGGCGCGGCGGCTCGGGGCGGCCTGGGCCGCCAACGCCCCCGCCGCCGCCGACCTGCTCGCTGACGAGCGGGCCCTCCGCGCGGTGCCGCCGGCCGACCTGGCGCACCTGGCCGACGACGAGTACGCCACCCTGGTCAACCGACGCGGCGAGTTGATCGACAGCGCCCTGGCCGAGTTGGCCCAGCGGTTCCCGGCCACCCGCGACCACACCCCGGCCCAACTGGACTCGACGGTCAGCGACCTCGGATACATCCTGGACTTCCTGGGCGCCGCCCTCTACGTCGACGACGGTTCGCTGTTCACCGAGTTCGTCGAGTGGCTGGTGACCATCCTGGACAGTCGCGGCGTGCCGGCCGCGGCGGTGGACGCGTCGCTGGCGCACTACGGCCGGTTGCTGCACGATTTTCCCCGGGCGGTGGACCATCTCCGGCGGGGCCGCGCGGTGCTGGCGGCGGTGGATCGGCAAGCTGCCTGACCGGAGCGTGCCGTCCGGCCTGCCGGGCGGGCTCCTTATACTTGCCGGGCAGCAAACACCCGTCTCCGAGTGGCGGGTGCGCACCCGGACCGTCTCGGACCGGCTGCTCGGGTACGGCTGTGACGTGGTGGAACCCGGCGGTCGCCGATCGTCCGATGATGGGCTACATTTCCGCCAGCACGGGGCCGGTAGGTTCCGTCCTGGCCGACCTGAGGCAGGTAGAGATGGGCGCACGAACCCTCGCTCCGGTTCGCATCCTGGTGGTGGACGACGACCCGGGCGATGTGCTCATGATCGAGGAGGCCCTGGCCACCTCGGACGTCGAGAAGGTGATCGACGTGGTCGGCGACGGCGAGGAGGCGATGGAGTTTCTCCGTCGCGAGGGCCGGCACGGCGACGCCCAACGTCCGGACGTGATCCTGCTCGACCTCAACATGCCCCGCAAGGACGGGCGTCAGGTGCTGGGCGAGGTGAAGAACGACGAGGACCTGCGGACCATCCCGATCGTCGTGCTGACCACCTCGAACGCGGACACCGACATCATCAGCAGTTACACCCTCCAGGCCAACGCCTACGTCACCAAGCCGATCGACCTGGACGACTTCAACGACGTGGTGCACCGGATCGACGAGTTCTTCGGCCGGGTGGTCGTGTTGCCCAAGCGGGTCTGACCCGCCGTCGCCGGCGAGCCGGACCCGACGGCCGGGTCCGGCTCAGGTCAGAGCCGCCACCACGGTCGCGGCCCGCTCCTCGTGCTGGGCGTAGGCGTAGGGGAAGGCGGAGATCTGCACCGCCTGGGCGGCCAGGGTCAGGCTCATCTGCTGCCATCCGGGCACCTGTAGCAGCGCCTCGTAGAACACGCGCGCCGCGTACGCCGGCCGCATCAGGTCCCGGACGCTGCCCCAACCGCTGCTGGGGCGCTGCTGGAACAGCCCGACGGAGTCGTGGTCCCAGCCGACGGCCTGGTGCGGGTAGTTCTGCGACTCGGGCAGCACCCCACTGGCGTAGTTGAGCAGGGTGCTCTCCTGCATGGCGGTGGCGACCGCGATCACCAACCCCTGACGCGGGATCTTCATCTTGACGCCGACGTCCACGATCGCCTTGGCGTTGTCCATCTGTGCCTGGCTCAGCCCGGCGACGGGCCGGGGGCGCGTTGGTTTGGCGGGGGCCTTCTTCTTCGGCTTCGGCTTCGCGGTGGGGGACGGCTTGGCGGTGGGGGAGGGGCTGGCGCTGGTCGGTGCGGGGGTGGGGCTGCGGTCGAGGGAACGGGAGGCGGCCTTCTCCTGAGCCGCGAGAGCGCGGTCGGTGAGCGCCTCGGTCACCCGGGGCGGCGGTGCCTCGTCGTCGTGCCGGGCGGCCACGACGGCGGTGGCGCCGAGGCAGCAGGTGACGCCGGTGGCCAGAGCCACCCGGACCGGGGTGGAGGCGAGCACCGCGCGGACACCCCGGCGCGGTGCGGGTACGGCGCGATGCCGTCCCATCATCCTTTCGGGTGATGCCTCGTCGGCCGAAGGGCTCGCCGGTTGCCCGGGGGTCAGCTGCTGGTCGAAGTCGTCGTCGGGATGCACCCGCCGAGGCTAGAAAGTTGACGGCCGACTGCCATCGGCCCGGTTGGTGGCATGCGTCACAATTCGCGGCTATCCGCCCGGTGAATCTCCGCGCTGTTCGACATACCGGACCAGCTACGCCTGTCCGTCCCTGGGTAAATGTCGGAAATCAACGTATAAAACAGGGCGGAAACGGGATCTTGCTGACGTCGATCGCGCCGCTCGGCCGCATCCGCCGAACGGACGAGGCTGAGGTCGGTCCAACCGGGGGCGGTGGGGGGCGGTCGGACCATGGGTGTGGCCGCGGCCCGTGGTGTCGGCCCGGACGACCCGAAGCCGGGCCCGTTCACCGCGCCACGCGGATCAGTGTCGGCCGTTCTCCGCCGGACTGACGGTGAGCCGGTGCCGGCCGCCGTCCTCGCTGGAGAACGGCCAGAGCCGGTCGGCGTGCTCGACCAGTTCGGTGAGCTGTTGTCGACTCAGCCCGACCGACGAGATGGAGGCGTGCACGTCGGCCCGGTAGCGGCCGTCGTCGTCGCGCCCCAGCTTCGCCTCCGCGCGTACCTGCACGGTGTGCGCCTCGTCGGTGATCCCGCCGGCCGCCTCCACCGCCGCGTGGTGCAGGCAGGACGCGAACGCCGCGGCGAGCAGCTGCGACGGGGTCAGCCCGGTGCAGTGCGGCGCCAGCGGCGAGGCGAGGGCGGTCGACAGCGCCTCGTCGTCGGTGTGGATGTGACCGCCCTCGGCGGTCGCGGCGGCAACCTCGTTCAACCAGGAACTCGGCATCGCGTTCCTCCCGTCACTCCCCGCCCGGCTACCCGGGCCCGGACGCGTGAAACCGGGAAGTCATCCGCCGTGCCGGCTCCACTGCGCGACGGCGGCGGCCTCGGTGACCTCGGCCGCCGCCCGCTCCGTCCACGGGCTCACCGCCGCCGGCCGCTGCCGTGGCATCAGCGGCTCGTGCATCGGCACGTACACCCGGGCGTCGACCGCCTCGGCCAGCAGCAGCGCGGCCACCAGGCTGCTCGGCCGCCGGGTCGGGTCGTCGGCGAGGCAGCGTTGGCACAGGTCGGTCACCTCGGCGGGCAGTCCGGGCAGCTCCGGCAGGGGCCGCGGCACCCGGGGCCGGTCCCGTCCGAGCAGCTGGCTCACGCTGTCCGCCGGGTACGGCAGGCGTCCCGCCAGGCAGTAGTGGAGGAGGACGCCGAGGGCGTAGATGTCGGCCGCCGGGGTCGCCGGAGCGCGGTGCAGCTGTTCCGGCGCCAGGTACGCCGGCGTACCGACCACGAAACCGTCGGGCGCGGTGTCGGCGGCGCCGGCCGGCGTGGCGATGCCGAAGTCCAGCACCTTCACCCCCGACGGAGTGAGCATCACGTTCGCCGGCTTGATGTCGCGGTGCACGATGCCGTGGGCGTGCGCGGCGGCCAGCGCGGCGCCGACCTCCGCGCAGACGCGCACCGCGATCCGCCAGTCCAACGGGCCGGTGCGCAGGTGCGCGGCGAGGGTCTGTCCCTCGGCCAGCTCCATCACGATGTACGGCAGCTGGTGGCCCGTCCCCGTGTCGCAGGTACCGAAGTCGTGCACGCTCGCCACGTTGGGATGCACCAGGCGGGCCGCCGACCGCGCCTCGGAGCGGATCCGCTCCACCGCGGCCGCCCCGTCCGGCTGACCCGGCGAGACCAGCTTCACCGCGACCTGCCGGTCCAGCACGGTGTCGTGCGCCCGCCACACCTCCGACATCCCGCCGATGCCGATGCGCTGGTCGAGCCGGTACCGCCCGTCCAGCGTACGCATCGACCGCCTCCTACCCTCGTGTCGCTCCGCCACGACGTGCGAAACCGTGGCCTGCGCACGGTACCCCGGGTCCGATCAGGGCAAACCCGCCTCGGACGGCGGCTGGTGCGTTAGCGTGCGAGCCGGGACGCCCGACGCGCCGGGCGGGCTGGAGGCGGAACGTGATGAGTGAAGTGACCGTACGTTTCGTCGGCGGTCCGGCCCACGACCTGGTCCGGTCGCTGCCGGCCGGCCCGGACGGCACCCCACCACGACTGTGGGTGCTGCGCCGCCCCCAGGAGGCGCCCACGCCGGCAGCGGACCATCTCTACGTGCGGCAACGCCCCGACGGCTCGGGAACCTGGTCCATGCGTTTCGTCCGGACCGACCCGGTCGGCGTGACCGAGTGACCCGACACCGACCGCACCCCGGCCCGACCGCACAGCTGGCACACAGCCGCCACACAAGCGCCACCAAGTGCGCGGCAGCACCATGGCAGCCATGAGGATCTCCGACGGTGCCGGACTGGATCGGGTGGAGCTGCGCCGACCGGACGGTGAGCCGGTCCGGGTGCTGGTCGTCGACGACGAGCCGACCCTGACCGACCTGCTGTCGATGGCGCTGCGCTACGAGGGCTGGCAGGTGCGTACGGCGGCCGACGGCATGGCGGCGCTACGCGCCGCCCGACAGTTCCGACCCGACGCGGTGGTGCTCGACGTGATGCTGCCCGACCTGGACGGTCTCCAGGTCCTGCGCAAGCTGCGGGCGGACAACGATAGCGTGCCGGTGCTCTTCCTCACCGCCCGGGACGCGGTCGAGGAGCGCGTCGCCGGGCTGACCGTCGGCGGCGACGACTACGTGACCAAGCCGTTCAGCCTCGAGGAGGTCATCGCCCGGTTGCGCGCGCTGCTGCGCCGCTCCGGCTTCGCGGTGGCCACCCGTACGGAGGCGATGCTCACCGTGGGTGACCTCACCCTCGACGAGGACAGCCACGAGGTACGCCGGGACGGGCAACTGGTCACCCTCACCGCCACCGAGTTCGAGCTGCTGCGGTACCTGATGCGCAACCCCCGCCGGGTGCTCAGCAAGGCACAGATCCTCGACCGGGTGTGGAACTACGACTTCGGTGGCCAGGCCAACGTCGTCGAGCTGTACATCTCGTACCTGCGGAAGAAGATCGACGCCGGCCGCCAGCCGATGATCCACACACTGCGCGGAGCCGGGTACCTGCTCAAGCCGGCGGAGTGACCGGGGTGCGCCGGTGGCTGGCCGGCTGGTCGCTGCGGACCCGCCTGGTGCTGACCCTGGTGGCGCTGCTCGCCGTGGTCAGCCTGGCCATCGGCGGTCTCACCACCGTGGCGCTGCGGCAGTTCCTGATCTCCCGGGTGGACGAGCAGTTGCGCTTCACGCCCGGCGGGCGGCCCACCGCGCCGTGGGAACCCGGCCCCGGCACCGGCCCGTGGGGCGATGTGCGGGTGCCGCGCGGCTTCCCGCCCGGCACGATCAGCGCCCAGGTCGTCGACGGCCGGGTCACCGAGGCGTGGACGCTTGTCGGTCGACAGGAGCAGTCGGTACCGGTCGACCAGGTGCGGGCGCTGGCCGAGGTGCCCACCGACGGCCGGGCGCACAGCGTCGGCCTGGGCGAGCGGGGCGGCTACCGGGTGGTGGCCCGGCGGTCGGCCACCGGGACGGTGCGGGTGCTGGGCGTGCCGCTGGCCGGCGTGCAGGAGACCGTCTGGGCGCTGGTGGCCGCGCAGGCCGGGGTCACCGCCGTCGGCCTGCTGGTCGCCGGCACCGCCGGGGCGCTGATCGTCCGGGCCACGCTGCGCCCGCTGCGCCGGGTGGCCGCCACCGCAGCCCGGGTCAGTGAGCTACCGCTCGACCGGGGCGAGGTGGCGCTCTCCGACCGGGTGCCGGCCGCCGACACCGACCCGCGTACCGAGGTGGGCCAGGTCGGCGCCGCGCTCAACCGGATGCTCGGCCACGTCGCCGCCGCCCTCGCCGCCCGGCAGGCCAGCGAGACCCGGGTACGCCAGTTCGTCGCCGACGCCAGTCACGAACTGCGTACCCCGCTGGCGGCGATCCGTGGCTACGCCGAGGTGGCTCGCCGGGGCCGGGACGAGGTGCCGACCGACGTGGCCCACGCGCTGCGCCGGGTCGAGTCGGAGAGCACCCGGATGACCAGCCTCGTCGACGATCTGCTGCTGCTCGCCCGGCTGGACTCCGGTCGACCCCTCGCGGTCGAACCGGTCGACCTCACCGCGCTGGTGGTGGACGCCGTCAGCGACGCGCACGTGGCCGGCCCCGAGCACCGCTGGCAGCTCGACCTGCCCGAGACGGTGATCCGGGTGCCCGGCGACCCCGCCCGGCTGCACCAGGTGCTGGCCAACCTGCTGACCAACGCCCGGGTGCACACACCGCCCGGCAGCACCGTCACCACCAGCCTGCGCCGAACCGGCGAAGCCGCCGAGATCAGCGTGGCCGACGACGGCCCCGGGGTACCTCCCGAGCTGCGGCCGGAGGTGTTCGAACGCTTCGCCCGCGGCGACAGCTCCCGGTCCCGCGCGCACGGCAGCACCGGCCTCGGCCTGGCCATCGTCGTCGCCGTGGTGGAGGCGCACCACGGCACCGTCGCCCTGGACTCCCGGCCGGGCCGCACCGTGTTCACCGTCCGGCTGCCCAACTCCACAGCCCACGCATAGGCGAGGCACGGCGACCCGACAGTTGCCCGGCCGAGGCTGGCCGGCATGGACAACACAGGCAACCCGTCGCACCCGACCGGTGCATCCACCGCGTCGCCGACCCCGGCGAGGCCGGACCCCGCCTGGGTGCGGCCGGCCCTGGCCGCGCTGCTGCTGGCCACCGGGCTGCTCTACCTGTGGGGTCTGGGCGCCTCCGGCTGGGCCAACTCCTACTACGCCGCCGCGGCGCAGGCCGGCTCGCAGGACTGGACGGCCTTCTTCTACGGCTCGTCGGACGCGGCCAACTCGATCACCGTCGACAAGACACCCGCGTCGCTGTGGCTGATGGCGCTCTCCGTCCGCCTGTTCGGTCTGAACAGCTGGGCGCTGCTGGTGCCGCAGGCACTCTGCGGGGTGGCCACGGTCGGCCTGCTGTACGCCGCGGTGCGCCGATGGTACGGGCCGGTCGCCGGCCTGATCGCCGGCGTGGTGCTCGCGGTGACGCCGGTGGCCACCCTGATGTTCCGGTTCAACAATCCGGACGCGTTGCTGGTGCTGCTGCTGGTCGCCGCCGCGTACGCCATGGTCCGCGCCCTGGAGACGGCGAGCACCCGGTGGTTGGTGCTGGCCGGCACCCTGGTCGGCTTCGGCTTCCTGACCAAGATGCTGCAGGCGTTCCTGGTGCTGCCGGTCTTCGCGGCGGTGTACCTGGTCGCCGCGCCGACCACGCCGGGCCGCCGGCTGCGGCAGGTGCTGATCGGCGGGCTGGCGGTGGTGGTGGCCGCCGGGTGGTGGGTGCTGGTGGTGGAGCTGGTGCCCGCCGAGCACCGCCCCTACATCGGCGGGTCGCAGTCCGACAGCGTGCTGGAACTGACCCTCGGCTACAACGGCCTCGGCCGGATCACCGGCACCGAGGTGGGCAGCGTCGGCGGTGGCGGCGGCCCGTTCTCCGGGCAGGCCGGCCCGTTGCGCATGTTCGGTACGCAGGTCGGTGGGCAGATCTCCTGGCTGCTGCCGGCCGCACTGATCCTGCTGGTGGCCGGGCTGGCGCTGGCCGGCCGGGCGGCGCGTACCGACCGGGCGCGGGCCGGGCTGCTGCTCTGGGGCGGCTGGCTGCTGGTCACCGGCGGCATCTTCAGCTACATGTCCGGCATCTTCCACGAGTACTACACGGTGGCGCTGGCACCGGCGGTCGCCGCGCTGGTCGGCATCGGCGCGACCCTGCTCTGGCAGGCCCGCACCGTCGCGTCGAGGGCGCGCCGGATCGCGTCCACCCTGGTCCTCGCCGGCACCGTCGCCGTCACCGCGGTGTGGTCGGCGACGCTTCTGGGCCGTACCGCCGAGTGGTACCCGTGGCTCCGTACCGCCGTCCTGGCCGGCGGGCTGATCGCGGTGCCGGCGCTGCTGCTGGCCCACCGGCTGGTCCGGCGCGCGGCCGTCCCGGCACTGCTGGTCGGTGCGGCGGTGGCGCTGGTCGGGCCGGCCGCGTACGCGATGCAGACCGCGGCCACCCCGCACACCGGCGCGATCCCGGCGGCCGGTCCCCAGGCGCGCGGCGGCTTCGGACCGGGCGGGGGCGGACGTATCACCGCCGGCCCCGACGCAGGCCGTCCGTCCGGCCGCTTCGACGGCACCGGTCGGCCCGGCGACGGTCGGTCCGGCTTCGACCCGCCGGGTACCAGCGCCGGTACCGGCCGGACCGACGGGCGACCGGCCACCGGCCCGGCCGAGGGCCGTCAGGTTCCCGGCGGTGCGGCCTCCGATCAGGTCCGGGGTGGACCGGGTGCGGCCGGACGGACCGGAGCGAACCGTGGCGGCCCGGGCGGTCTGCTCGACTCCCGCGAGCCGAGCGCCGAACTGCGGGAGCTGCTCGAACGCGACGGCGACGACTACACCTGGATCGCGGCCACCGTCGGCTCCAACAACGCCTCCGGCTACCAGCTGGCTACCGGCCGGCCGGTGATGGCGGTGGGCGGCTTCAACGGCAGCGACCCGTCGCCCACGCTGGAGCAGTTCCAGCGGTACGTCGCCGAGGGCAGGATCCACTGGTTCGTCGGCGGGGGTGGCTTCCGGAACACCAACGGCGGTAGCTCCGCCTCCTCGGAGATCGCCGCCTGGGTCGCGGCGAACTTCCCGGCGCAGACCGTCGACGAGGTCAGCCTCTACGACGTGAGCAGCGGAAGGCAGGGGTGACCGCGATGATCACCTCGATCGAGTCCCGGACCGCCGTGCCCGCCCGACCCGGCACGTCGACCCCGGTGCTGGATGTCGTCGTCCCGGTCCACAACGAGGAGGTCGACCTCGGCCCGTGCGTCCGACGACTGCACGGCCACCTCGCCGAGCACTTCCCGTACCCGTTCCGGATCACCATCGCCGACAACGCCAGCATCGACGGCACCCTGGCCGTGGCCGAGGCCCTCACCGCCGAGCTGCCCGAGGTCCGGGTACGGCACCTGGCGGCCAAGGGCCGTGGCCGGGCCCTACGGGCGGCCTGGACGGCGTCGGACGCGCCGGTGCTGGCGTACATGGACGTGGACCTCTCCACCGATCTGGCGGCGCTGCTGCCGCTGGTCGCGCCGCTGATCTCGGGTCACTCCGACGTGGCCATCGGTACCCGGCTGGCGCGTACCGCCCGGGTGGTGCGCGGTGCCCGGCGGGAGGTCATCTCCCGGACGTACAACCTGCTGCTGCGCGGCACCCTGGCCGTCCGGTTCTCCGACGCGCAGTGCGGGTTCAAGGCCATCCGGGCGGACGTGGCACGCGAGCTGCTGCCACTGGTGCAGGACGCCGGCTGGTTCTTCGACACCGAGCTGCTGGTGTTGGCACAGCGGGCCGGGCTGCGCATCCACGAGGTGCCGGTGGACTGGATCGACGACCCGGACAGCCGGGTCGACGTGGTCGCCACCGCCCTGGCCGATCTTCGCGGCATCGGTCGCCTCGGCCGGGCGTTGCTGACCGGTGCGCTGCCCCTGGCCGAGCTGAGAGCGCAGCTCGGCCGGGCGCCGCTGGCAGCACCGCCGGAGCCGGCGCCCGCCGGACTGCCCCGGCAACTGGTCCGGTTCGCCGTCGTGGGGGTGGCCAGCACCTGCGCGTACCTGCTGCTGTTCACGCTGATCCGGACTTCGCTCGGTGCCCAGCCGGCGAACCTGCTGGCGTTGCTGCTCACCGCGGTGGCCAACACCGCCGCCAACCGGCGGCTCACCTTCGGCATCACCGGACGCCGGCACGGCGCCCGGCACCACGCGCAGGGACTGTTGGCGTTCGCCCTCGGCCTCGCACTCACCAGCGGTTCGCTGGCCACCCTGCACGCCGCCGCCGATCCCGGCCGGGCGGTGGAACTGGCGGTGCTGGTGGCGGCCAACCTCGCCGCCACCGTGCTCCGCTTCGTCCTCCTCCGCCTAGCCATGCACCACCACCCCTGAACCCCTTTTCCCGGGGAAGTGGGCGGTTGTGACCGACTGGGGGTGATGGGCGGCGTACGGTGGCATAGGTCCGGCCAGGCCGCTCGTATCCGAAATGTGAGCTACGGCGGTCGGAGTCGGTTTGTGACGGCATAGGGAAGGAGCGGTCGGTGAACCACCTGGCCTACCTGGACGCGGGATCCGGCAGCCTGATCGTGCAGGCGGTGGTCGGCGGAATCGCCGGGGTCGCGGTGGCGGCCAAGCTCTACTGGCGCAGGCTCGTCAGCCGGTTCCGCCGCCAGCCCACCGACCAGAGCTGACCCGACCCGATGGTGATCCCGGACCTTGGCCGGTCGCCACGGCCGGCCCCGCCGCACGTCGGCCCCCGGCCGGAACCCGGCTCGTTCCGCGACCCGGCCAACCGGGTGTTCCACGCCGGCGAGGACGTGCTGCGCGCGCTCGACCGGACCGCCGCCGAGGACTGGCGTGCCCTCGCCGCCAGCAGCTTCTTTCCGCCGCTGCTCGCCGCCGGCAAGGTCTGCGGCACCGAGGAACTGCCGGCGGAGTCGCCGTTGCGGGAACTGCCGTCCGGTCCGGCGGCGTCGGGCTGGGCGACGGTGCTGCGGCACGAGCGCGTCCCGTTCGTCTCACACCCGTACGAATGGTCCTTCGCCATGCTGCGCGACGCCGCGCTGCTGCACCTGGAGATTCTCCGGGCCGCCCTGCCGGCGGGCTTCACCACCAAGGACGGCTCGGCGTACAACCTCCAGTGGCGCGGCACCGAGCCGGTCTTCATCGACGTCGGGTCGTTCACCCCGCTGCGCGACGGTGAACCCTGGGCCGGCTACCGGCAGTTCTGCCAGACGCTGCTCTACCCGCTGATGCTCGGCGCCCACCTGGGGCTGGCCTTCCAGCCGTGGCTGCGGGCCCGGGTCGACGGCATCGAGCCGGAGCAGATGGGACCGCTGTTCCGGGGCACCCGCCGGCTGCTGCCCGGGGTGCTCACCCACGTCCACCTGCACGGCTCGGTGCAGCGCCGCAGCGCCGCCACCAGCACCGCCGACGTACGCGCCCAGTTGCGCGACGCCGGCTACACCCGTGAGCTGGCGGTCGCCACCGTGCGGGGGCTGGAGAAGCTGGTCCGCCGGCTGGACCATCAGCCGCCGGCCACCCACTGGGTCGACTACCAGCACACCTGCGGCTACTCCGGCGACGACCGGGCGAGCAAGGAGCGCTTCGTGGTCGCCGCGCTGAGCGCCGCCGGTCGGCGCCGGCTCGTGCTCGACCTGGGCGCCAACGACGGACGGTACGCCCGGCTCGCCGCCCGGCACGCCGACTACGTGGTCGCCGTCGAGCAGGACCCGGCGGTGGTCGACCGGCTGTACCGCACCCTGCGGGGCGAGGGTGAACGGCACGTGCTGCCACTGGTGATGGATCTGGCCGACCCGTCCCCCGGAGGTGGCTGGCGCGGTATCGAGCGGGCCTCGTTCGCCGCCCGGGCCGACGCGGACACCGTGCTCGCCCTGGCCCTGGTGCACCACCTGGCGATCGGGCGCAACGTGCCGCTGCCGGAGGTGGTGGCCTGCCTCGCCGGCCTCACCGCACCCGGCGGCCGGCTGGTGGTCGAGTTCGTCCACCCGGACGACCCGATGGCGGCCCGGCTGCTGGCCAACAAGCCCGACGGCATCTTCCCCGACTACCGCCGGGACGCCTTCGAGACGCTGCTCGCCGAACACGGCACCGTCGAGGATCGCCTGGAGCTGCCCTCGGGCACCCGCACCCTGTACCGGGTGGCGCTTCCGTGACCGACCGCCCCGGCACCGGAGCCGAGGCGAGCAGCCGCGGTGCCGCCCGGCCCGCCGACACCCTCGACGGCGATCCGACGCCTGACGGATCCGCGTCTCCGGGCGCGCCCCGGGAGCCGGCCCCGCCCGTACGGCGGTGGCGGGGCTGGGCCGGTTGGCGGGCCGAGGGCCGGCGGCTGCTGGAGGTCACCGCGCTGGTGGGACTGGTGGTCACCCAACCGCTGCTGGACATCCTCGGCCGCAGCCCGGACTTCTTCCTGTTCCACCGCGCCGACCGGGGTGAGATCCTGCTGCTGGTGAGCCTGGTCGCGGTGGTGCCGACGGTGGCGCTCGGGCTGGTGGGCCTGCTCGCCGGTCTGGCCGGAGCCGCGGCGCGCATGGTGACGCACAGCCTGCTGCTCGGACTGCTGGTCGCGGCGCTGGCGGTGCAGGTGGGCCGGCACACCACGCCGCTGCGGGGCGTACCGCTGCTGCTGGTGGCGCTGGCGGTCGGTGCCGGCGCGGCCGTCGCCCACCGGCGCTGGACGGCCCTCGGCCGGGTGCTGCGCCTGGCGGCCGCGGGCCCGCCGATCTTCGTCGGGCTGTTCCTGTTCGCCTCGCCGACCGGGCCGGTGGTGCTGCCGCTCGGCGACGGCGGCGTGGCGGGCACGGCGACCGGCAACCGGCACCCGCCGGTGGTCATGCTGATCCTCGACGAACTTCCGCTGGTCTCCCTGCTCGACGCCGCCGGTGGCGTCGACGCGACCCGGTTTCCGCACTTCGCCGAGCTGGCCGCCGCCTCGACCTGGTACCGCAACGCGACCGGGGTCAGCGGTTGGACACCGTACGCGCTGCCGGCGATGCTGACCGGCCGCTACCCGGCGGAGCCGGTCGCCCCGCACTACTCGCACTACCCGGACAACCTCTTCACCGCCTTCGGCGGGCTCTACGACATCCGCGCCGAGGAGAGCATCACCCGGCTCTGCCCACCGAGCCGCTGCGAGCAGCCGGTCACCCCGGAGCAGGGGATCGGCGTGCTGGTACGGGAGACGGCAGGGCTGCTGCGTCAGCTGACCGCCCCGCACGACAGTCGGATCGACCCGGAGGACTCCTACCGCGAGCGCACCGCGGCGGAGGCCGGTGTCGACGCCGCCGAGCCGGTGCCGACCGACCCGAAGTTCCGCTGGGACAGCCTCAACGTCAACCAGCCGGCCCGGTTCACCAGCTTCCTCAACGGACTGACCCCGTCGGCGCGACCGACGCTGCACTTCCTGCACCTGCTGATGCCCCACTCGCCGTGGGCGTTCCTGCCGTCCGGCGCACGGTACGAGGCCCCGGAGGACTTCCCCAACGAGGGTGACGGCTGGGTGGACCTGGCCCGCGCCCGGCACCTCGCCCAGCTCGGCTACACCGACCGGCTGATCGGCGAGACGATGCGTACGCTGCGCGCCAGCGGCCTGTGGGACGAGGCGCTGGTGGTGGTCACCGCCGACCACGGGGTCAGCTTCACCAAGGGGGTGCAGGGACGCGGCGAGGACGCGATCCGAGCCGCCGCCGACGAGGTGGCCTGGGTGCCGCTGTTCGTGAAGACACCCGGCCAGCGCGGCGGGCGGGTCGACGACCGCAACTGGCAACACGTCGACCTGCTGCCGACGGTCGCCGAGGAGGCCGCCATCCGGCTGCCCTGGCGGGTCGACGGTCGGTCCGCCCGACAGGCACCCCGCACCGACGCGGGCAAGGTCTTCTACGACCGGCCGTCGCAACCGATGCCGATCAGCGGCGGGGTGCCGGTCGCGCCGCCACCGGCACCCCCGCACCGGCTGATCGGCACCGCCGTGGGCGCGGCGCCGGCCGCCGGCAGCGCCCGGGTCGGCGGGTTGGGCGCCCTCCGCGCCGTCGATCCCGACGAGGGTGTGCTGCCCGGGATGATCTGGGGCACCGTCGGCGACGAGGTCACCGACGGCACCGAACTGGCGGTGGCCGTCAACGGTACGGTCGCGACGGTGGTGCCGGTGGTCGCGCCGGACCCGGGCGGCCGACGCTTCGCGGCCCTGCTCGCCGACGACCGGCTCTTCCGGGCCGGCGCCAACCGGCTGGACCTCTACCTGGTCGACCCCGACGGTCGGCTGCGCCAGCTGTCGATCTCCTGACCGGTCGGACGGCGCGGCCGGTACGTGCCGGATCGGTCCCGATCACGTCGCCTGGTTGCACATCACGTGTGCCTTTCGTGGCTGTCCGTCCCCGCCGTCCGGGTTTCCCAGCGCTTCGGTCGGGAATCGGGTGACGCATGCCTCACCGCCGAACCACGAGGGGCGGTGTCGCCGCAACCGCAATTACGGTAGAAGCGAAGGCAATTCAACGTAGATCTGCCGGCGAAGCGAGGAACCACATGACGGAAGTCAAGCTCGATCACCCCGGCGGGCAGCTGTCGATGCCGGTACATTCCGCGGTCGAGGGCCCCGCCGGGATCGGTGTGGGCAAGCTGCTGAAGGAAACCGGGCTGACGACGTACGACCCCGGGTTCGTCAACACCGCCGCCTGTTCGTCCGCGATCACCTACATCGACGGTGACGCGGGCATCCTGCGTTACCGGGGCTACCCGATCGAACAGCTGGCCGAGAAGAGCTCCTTCCTGGAGGTCTCCTACCTGCTGATCTACGGTGAGCTGCCGACCACCCAGGAACTGACCGAGTTCACCGAGCGGATCCGTCGGCACTCCCTGCTGCACGAGGAGATGCGGCGCTTCTTCGACGGCTTCCCCCGGGAGGCCCACCCGATGGCGGTGCTCTCCTCGGCCGTCAGCGCCATCTCCACCTTCTACCAGGACAGCCTCGACCCGTTCGACGCCGAGCACGTGGAGATGTCCACGGTCCGGCTGATGGCGAAGGTACCCACCATCGCCTCGTACGCGTACAAGAAGGCGATCGGGCAGCCGCTGCTGTACCCGGAGAACTCCCTGGGTTACGTGGAGAACTTCCTGCGGATGACGTTCGGTGTGCCGGCGGAGCCGTACGAGGTGGACCCGGTGATCGCCCGGGTGCTGGACATGCTCTTCGTGCTGCACGCCGACCACGAGCAGAACTGCTCCACCTCGACGGTGCGGCTGGTGGGCTCCAGCAACGCCAACCTGTTCGCCTCGGTCTCGGCCGGCGTCAACGCGCTGTTCGGCCCGCTGCACGGCGGCGCCAACCAGGCGGTGCTGGAGATGCTGGAGCGCATCCAGGCCGACGGCGGTGACGTGCAGTCGTTCGTCCGCAAGGTGAAGGACCGCCAGGACGGCGTCAAGCTGATGGGCTTCGGCCACCGGGTCTACAAGAACTACGACCCGCGGGCCGCGATCGTGAAGACGGCGGCGCAGGACGTGCTCGGTCGGATGGCCAAGCCGGATCCGCTGCTGGACATCGCGATGCAGCTGGAGGAGATCGCCCTCGCGGACGACTTCTTCGTCTCGCGCAAGCTCTACCCGAACGTCGACTTCTACACCGGCCTGATCTACAAGGCCATGGGCTTCCCGACGAAGATGTTCACCGTGCTGTTCGCCCTGGGTCGGCTGCCGGGCTGGATCGCCCAGTGGCGCGAGATGATCAACGACCCGGAGACCAAGATCGGCCGTCCGCGGCAGGTCTACACCGGTGCCGCCGAGCGGAACTACCTCCCCGTCGAGCAGCGCTGACCGCGAGCAACCTGACGCAGCCCGCACGACGACAGCCGCCGCACCCGGACCACGGGTACGGCGGCCGTCGTCGTGCGGTGTTCAGTGCGCCGGATGACCGTCGTCGTCCTGACCGGCAGTGGTCGGCAGGTCGCCGAGCACCTCGTTGACGACGTGGATGCGGGCGGCACCGGCCCGGTAGTCGGCGCACACCGTCTCGGCCCGGTCGCCGAGGCGGGCGCCCGGCCCGACACCGGTGACGGTGAGCCGGGTGCCGGCGACCGTGGTCACGGTGCCGGCGGCGACCAGCCCGGCCACCGGCAGCGCCCCGGCGACCACATGATCGCGCAGCAGCCCGCGCAGCTCGTCGGTGTCGCGCAGGAGCAGCTCGTCGAGATTGGTCCGGGAGAACTTCCCGGCGAACGCGTCGTCGGTGGGCGCCAGGATGGTCACCTCCCGGGTCAACTCCTCGGCGAGGCCGGTGGCGCGTACCGCCGCCTCGAAGGTGGTGAGCACCGGAATCCACCGCAGCGCCTCGCCGGCGGGCTGGTCGGCGAGCGAGGCGGGGTTGCCCGGTTCGGTGCCCGCGGGCAGCAGCTCGCACAGCGGCCCGGTCACGGCGGTTCCGGCCGGCCCGGCGTCGGCCCCGCCGGTGCCGCCGTCGGCCGTGCTGCCGACCACGACGAGCAGCACGGCGGCGAGGGCGGCACCGGCGATCGGCAGGGTCCGGCGCAATGCCGGCCTCGCGGTCGCGGAGTCGGTGTCGGTCATGGTGTCTCCACTCCTGCGTCGGGACGTACCGGCGGGCCGGGCGCGGGTCCGGCCCGCCGGTACGACAGGGGTCAGGCTCGACGGATCACAGCCGCGCGCACTGGTCGAACCGTGGGCCGCTGACCGCGTTGGCGACCTCGATGTTCACCGGGGCGGCGGCGTTGCCGGTGCAGCCCAGCGGACCGTTGACGGTGTTGCCGGCCAGCAGCGGGGCGACGCCCGCACTGTTGACCACGTTGACCGGGCCGCTGATCCGATTGCCGACCAGCAGGACCGGACCGGTCGTGCCGGTGACGTTCACCGGGCCGTTGACGGTGCCGGCGGTCAGCACGAGACCGGCCGCGCCGGCGGCGTCCACCGGACCGTTGATCGAGCCACCGTTGACGATCAGGGTGGCACCGGGCCGGACCCGGACCGGCCCCCGGACGGTGGCGTCGGCGAGGCAGGCCACGCCGGTGACCGTCAGCGGGCCGTTGTGGGTGCCGGTGCGCGTAGGCGCGATCCGCTCCCCGGCCACCAGGCCCTCGGCGGCCTGCTCGTCGAGCAGCAGCGGCACCAGCCCCCGCTCCGGCTGGGACAGCGGTACGAGGTAGCCGCCGGCCACCTTGACCACCGTCCAGCCGTGCGCGGCGAGCCGCTCGGCCACCGTGGTCTGCCGGCCGGCCGGGCCGTCGGTACGCGCACCGTGGTACTGCTCCTCGGTTAGCTGGTACGCGCACGGCGGCTGCGCCAGGATCTGGTCCGCACTCGGTGCGTCCAGCGGCGGCGGTGTGTCGCCCGGGTGCGGCGCCGGGTACGCCTCGATCGGGCGCGAGCCCCGGAAGACGATCCGGCCGGTGTTCGCCGACTGGAACCTGATCGCCTCGGCGCGGGCGGCGGTGATGGCACCGACGTTCGCCCCGTGGTACGCGAGGAACTGGTGGAACGTCCACAGTGCCGAGTACGTCTTGCGTCGGCGGTTGTTGGCGGTGTTGCCCTCGTCCGGCCGGGTGGGCCCGCCCGAGCTGCGCAGCTCCAGCAGGGAGTTGACCACGTTCTTCAGCCCGAGGGTGTTGCGCAGGATGGTCTCCTCGCCGAGGCCGACGTTGGCCCCGGTACACCCGTACGGGCAGGCCCACCAGCCGTCCCGGGCGCCCTGGGTGTACATGTGTCCCTCGATCATGTGCTGCGACCGGTCGAAGATCCCCTGTGCCACGTTCTGGTGCCGGGGCGGCAGCATCGGCAGGTCGCCGGTGTTGGCGTTGCCGTACTCGTGACCGTCGTAGCTGGCGATCGGCCGGTAGTCGCGGACCATCTCGACGAACGCCTGGGTCTCCGGTTGACGGATCAGCGAGTAGTCCCGGTTGAGGTCCTGCCCGGTGGAGTTGCCCCGGCTGTTGGCCGCCCGACCGTCGCCGTTGATCGTCGGGACGATCAGCATGGTGGTCCTCGACAGCAGGCCGAGCGTGGTCGGGTCGTCGGTGAACGCCAGCTGCCGGGCCATGATCAGGCATGCTTCGCGGTCACCGGGCTCGTTGCCGTGCACGTTGCAGTTGACCACCAGGGGGTTCGTCGTGGCCACCGCCTCCGGGGTCGCCGGTGGGGTGGGGTGACCGATGACGAACATGTTGATCGGCCGGTCCTGTACGGTGCGACCGATCTCGACCACCCGAACCCGGTCGCTCAACTCGTCGATCGCCGCCGTGTAGGCGTACTCGTTCACGTCGTCCGTGTACTGCGCGCCCAACGTGGTCTCCCACTGGGTACGCAGGCTCTGGCCGGGCACGTCCGGGTCGCCCCAGTGCCCCCGGGTGATGTCGCTGACCGGGTTCGAGTACGGCTGCTCGGTGCCGTCGAGGCGGGCTCGGACCCGCCACTGGAACCGGTTGCCGGGGGCGAAGCCGGCGTCGGCGAAGGTCGGCGCCGAGTTGTTGATCTGCCGGTTGGGCCGCCAGACGCCGACGATCACCGATGCTCCGGCGGCGGTGCCGTCCTCGGCGACCGGGGTGCGCTCGATCTGGTAATCGGTGGCCCCGTCGACCGGCGTCCAGGCCAGGGTCGCGTACCCGTCGCCCGGCACGACCGTGAGGTCCTGCACCTGGTGCGGCTCGGCCGCCGTCGTCGCCCGGGCGGGTTGTGCGGTCGCCGCGAGGGTGACGGCGAGCAGAGCGGAGAAGACACCGGCCGTTGTCCGTCTGTATCTCAAGGGGATCTCCAAACAGGAGGGATGGCTGGGTACGCACAGCACACCCGCCCTCACCCGGCCACGGGGTCGCGAGCTGGGATTCTTGAGGATGCTCTGAGGTTGCCGGCGACTGGTCGGCCGGTCAGGTGACGCGCAGCCGGTAGCCGACGCCGCGTACCGTCTCCACCAGACCCGGGTCGTCCAGCTTGCCGCGCAGCGCGGCGACGTGGACGTCCAGGTTGTGCCGGGTGGCCCAGGTGGTCTGCCAGACCTCGAGCTGCAACCGGTCCCGGGGCACCACCGTGCCCGCCTGCCGGGCCAGGGCCACCAGCAGGTCGAACTCCTTGCGGGACAGGCCGACCTCGCGGTCACCGACCCGCACCCGCCGGGCATCCACCTCGATGCGCAGGGCACCGACCCACAGCGTGGTCGCCGGCCGGACGGTACGGGCGGTGCGCCGCATCACCGCCTCGATGCGTGCCTGCAACTCGACCATCGAGAACGGCTTGACCACGTAGTCGTCGGCGCCGGCCCGTAGCCCGGCCACCCGGTCGTGCTCCTCCGCCCGGGCGGTCACCGCGATGATCGCGACCCCCTCGTCGTGCTGGCGGATCCACCGACACACCTCCAGGCCGTCGCGGTCGGGCAGGTTCATGTCGAGCAGCACCAGGTCGACCGGATCGGCCTCGACCGCCTCGGCGGCCGTCACCGCCTGGACCACCTCGTGCCCCCGCCGCCGCAGCGCCGAGGCGAGCCCCGCCGAGACGCGCAGGTCGTCTTCCACCAGGAGCACCCGCACCCGCGCCCTCCTCGGACCGCACCGCTGCCGGATGCCTGCGAGTGTGTCGGATGCGCAGCCGTGCCGACCAGTGTGGACACAAGATCGTAACGGCGGACCGAACCACCCGAACAGGTCCGGTGGCACCCGGCGGTGCGGTCCCACGTGCCGCCCGGCGGTGTGCCCGCCGGGCGGGTCAGCCGACGGCGGCCTTCAGCACCCAGGACGTCACCCGGGGATGGCCGACCAGCTCGGCCCGGCCGGTGCACCAGAGCAGCACATCGACCGGATCCCCGGCCGGGGCCTGCGGAAAGAGCCGGGCGAGCACTGCCGCGCACAGCTCCGCCGGTGGCCGCCAGTCGATGCCGAGCCCCTGGGCGATGTCCCAGGTGTGCACGAGCGTCTCGTTGACCCCGAGTGCGGCGAAGCCACCCGGGTCGGTCGGCCCCCAGTGCCAGCCACGGGCGGCCGGTTCGGCGGCACCGACCGCGTTGCTCAACAGCCGCCCGCAGGCGGTGACCACGGCGAGGACGTCGCGCGGTGCGGCGTCGTCCCGGACGGCCAGGTCGAACGGCAGGTACGCCTCGTCCGGGCGGGCCGCGACCTGACCCGCGTACGCCAGCAGGTCGTGGGCGACGTGGGCCGCCGTCGTCCAGCAACTCCACTCCAGGGTCCCCGCCCGGTGCTCCCGCCAGTCCCGCGACACGTGCGGCGTGAGCGTCCGCACCATCTCGGCCACCGCCTGGTCGACTTCGCCACCGTCCATCCCCGTCATGTCCACCATGCTGCCAGTCGCCCGGCCGGCCGGCGGCCCCGTCTTTTCCGGGGCTGCCGCACCAACCGGGTGAGCGGTACCGTGCCGCCCATGAGTCAGCAGGTGCGGGTCCGACCGATCTCGCTCGGCGGGCGGGTGGTGCTGGCGGCCCAACTGTCGATGCTGGCCGCCGCGCTCGTCGGCAGTTTCGGTGTGCTGCTCACGGCCGCCCTGCGCGTCGACGACCTGCCGGCGCTGCTGAGCCCGGGGGTGGAGCGGTTGGGCGATCCGAAGGACTCCCTCCCGCCCTTCGGGCCCGACTCGGTGTGGAATCCACTGCTCTGGGTCTTCGAACTCAGCCGCGTGGTGGCGATGTTCGTCCAGCCGCTTGCCGCGCTGGCCCTGCTTCTCGGGTTGGTGTCCCTCGCCCGCACCTGGCAGGTCGGCGATCGGTCCACGTTCCGTCGGCTCGCCGTCGGCACCGCCCTGTGGTGCGCGACAGCCGTCCTCGCGCTGACCCCGTACGGCATGCGACTGCACCACTGGCTGCTGGACTAGGGGTTGCCGCCAGGGGTCGTATAGCGAGTGCTGTCGGTCGGGGCTGCTACCGTCCCGCATTCGCTGGCGCCGATCCGGGCGACGCGTTCCGACAGGGGCCACCGGCTGGCGGGGGAGAGGGTGCACGCAATGGGCGACGAGGAGAAGAGCGCGCTGTCGATGTTCCTGAGGGCGCAGCGGGCAAGCGTCCTCGCGATCATCGACGGGCTCGACGTGACGGCCCTGACCACCGCCGTGCTGCCCTCCGGGTGGACGCCGCTGGGCCTGGTGGAACACCTCGGCTACGCCGAGCGGCACTGGTTCCAGGAGATCATGTTCGGCTCGGTCGAGCCGCTGGCCTGGCCCGACGACGACCACGCGCCGTTGACCACGCCCCGACCGCCGGCGGTGGTGCTGGAGTTCTACCGGGCCCAGTGCGAGCGGTCCGACGCCGTCCTCGCCGGCACGCCGCTGTCCGCGCCGGTACGCCAACGGCACCCCGGTCCGCTCGGAGATGAGATCACCGACCTGCGGCGCGTCGTCCTGCACATGATCGAGGAGACCGCACGCCACGCGGGTCATCTCGACGCGGCGCGCGAGTTGCTCGACGGCCGGACCGGCCTCGGGCCCCGATAGCCGGCCACCCGGTCAGCGTCGCCCGACCTGCGGCCGGCTCAGCGCCCCGACCGGCCGAGGGCCAGGTCGGGGCGACTGCGAGCGGGCCGGAAGCGCGTCAACGACGGCAGCGGTCAGCGCAGGCCGGCGGCGGCGAGCAGGTTGCCCTCCGGGATCGCCGGCAGGGCCCGCCCGTGTGCCATCTGCCGCGTCGCGCGGTCGGCGGTGAACGTCGGTGCCTGGGCGATCGCCGAGGCGTACGTCGAGGCGGTACGGCTGGCGATGGCGGCCCAGCCGTACCGGTCGTGCACCATGGCCCGGGCCCGGCGGGCCAGCGTCCGGGCGCGTTCGGCGTCGGAGAGCAGGGTGTGCACCGCGTCGGTGAGCGCGTCCGGGTCGTGCGGCCGGAAGGTCACCCCGGTGACGCCCGGCTCGACGATCTCGGCCAGCCCGCCGGTCTCGGCGACCGCCAGCGGCGCACCGGCGGCGGCGCCCTCCAACGCGACCATGCCGAACGGCTCGTAGATGCTGGGCACGGCGAAGCAGTCCGAGGCGGCCATCACCGCGGGCAGGTCGGTGCCGCCGAGGAAGCCGGGCAGGCTGACCGTGCCGGCGAGGCCGAGTCGACGCACGTCGGCCTCCAGCTCACCCCGGTACGGTCCGTCGCCGACGATCACCGCGCGCAGCCCCGGGTGCCGCTCCCGCAGCCGGGGCAGCCCGGCGATCAGGTGCTGCACACCCTTCTCGTACACCAGCCGGCCGGCGAACGTGACCAGCGGACCGTCCCCGGCGAACCGGGCCCGCGCCGCCGCCACGGCGGCGGCGGAGACCCGCCAGCGATGCGGCTCGACCCCGTTGGGCACCACGTCGACCCGCCCGTTCGGCACGCCGAACAGGCCGGTCACCTCGTCGCGCATGTAGCCGGAGCAGACGATGACCCGGTTCGACTCGCCGCCCAGCCAGTGCTCCACCCCGTGGATGGTGCGGTTCATCTCCTCGGGCAGCCAGCCTTGGTGCCGGCCGGCTTCGGTGGCGTGGATGGTGGTGACGAGGGGGAGGTCGAGGTGGTCGCGCAGGGTCATCGCGGTGTGCGCGACGAGCCAGTCGTGGGCGTGGATCACGTCGTAGCCACCGGTGGCGGCGGCGCGCAGCGCGGCCCGGGTCAGGGTGTGGTTGAACGCCATCGTCCAGGCCAGCAGCGAGCTGGTGGCCAGCGGGAACGTCACCGGGTCCTCGGCGGCACGGACGACGCGCACCCCGTCGACGTACTCCTCCAGCGGGGCACCGTCGGTGTGGCGGGTGACGACGGTGACCTGGTGACCGGCGGCGGCCAGGGCCACCGACAGGGCGTGCACGTGTCGACCCAGCCCACCGACGAGCACGGGTGGGTACTCCCACGACAGCATCAGGATGCGGCGGGGCTGCGACCCGGCGGTGGGACCGGACGACGCCGGGACCTGGGAACGCGAGGTGAGCGTGGGGCGGTGGACGCGGTCCGAAGCGGTGGCGGTCCGTCCGCCGACCCGCAGGGTGGTCACATCAGTCTCCGTCCGTGCAGGAAGGAACGCGCCGACGTCGGTGGCGGCGAGCGGGCAGGGTTGGGTTTCGGACACGCGTGAACGCGCCGGCGGTGCGAGGATCTGGTAGGCGCGCGGACGACGCGCCCGCGAACAAGGAAACGTCATGACGGCCGATCCCGCATCTCGAAGAGGGCCTCAGTGACCGACGACACCGCAGGGTTCATCTGGACTCGGACGCGCGGACACCGGGCATTCACCCGATCGGATGGATTGGCGGTGGACCGTGCGGGGCATTACGGCCGCGCGCATCACCGGTGGCTCCGGCGGGTGCGCTCATGGTGCGGGCGCGCTCATGACATGTGGGCCGAAGGAGCGAGATGCAGGTCTGGCCGGGCGAGCGATACCCCCTCGGGGCCACCTACGACGGGATGGGCACCAACTTCGCGATCTTCTCCGAGGTGGCCGAGAAGATCGAACTCTGCCTCTTCGACGAGTGGGACGTGGGCCACGAGCGCCGGGTCGAGCTGCGGGAGGTCGACGCGTACGTCTGGCACGCGTACATCCCGGGGGTCGGGCCGGGCCAGCGGTACGGCTACCGGGTGCACGGCCCGTACGACCCGGCGAACGGGCTGCGTTGCAACCCGGCCAAGCTGCTCATCGACCCGTACGCCAAGGCCATCGACGGTGACGTGCGGTGGGATCCGGCGGTCTACGACTACGTCCACGGCGACCCCGAGCGGATCAACACCGACGACTCGGCGCCGTACATGCCGAAGTCGGTGGTGGTGAACCCCTACTTCGACTGGGGCAACGACGCGCCACCGCGTATCCCGTACCACCACTCGGTCATCTACGAGGCCCACGTCCGCGGGCTGACCATGCGGCTGCCCGGCATCCCCGAGGAACTGCGCGGCACGTACGCCGGCATCGCCTCGCCCCCGATGATCGAACACCTGACCCGGCTCGGGATCACCGCCATCGAGCTGATGCCGGTGCACCAGTTCGTCAACGACCACCGCCTGACCGACCTGGGGCTGCGCAACTACTGGGGTTACAACACCATCGGCTTCTTCGCCCCGCACCACGCGTACTCCGCCCTGGGCCACCTCGGCCAGCAGGTGCAGGAGTTCCGGGGCATGGTCAAGGCGCTGCACGCCGCCGGCATCGAGGTGATCCTCGACGTGGTCTACAACCACACCGCCGAGGGCAACCACCTCGGGCCGACGCTGAGCTTCAAGGGCGTCGACAACCCCAGCTACTACCGGCTGTCCGAGGAAGACCGGCGCTACTACGTCGACTACACCGGCACCGGCAACAGCCTCAACGTCCGCAGCCCCCACTCCCTGCAACTGATCATGGATTCGTTGCGCTACTGGGTGACCGAGATGCACGTCGACGGCTTCCGCTTCGACCTGGCCGCCACCCTGGCCCGCGAGTTCTACGAGGTGGACCGGCTCTCCACCTTCTTCGAGGTGGTGCAGCAGGACCCGGTGGTCAGCCGGGTGAAGCTGATCGCCGAACCGTGGGACGTCGGCCCCGGCGGCTACCAGGTCGGCAACTTCCCGCCGCAGTGGACCGAGTGGAACGGCAAGTACCGGGACACCGTCCGCGACTTCTGGCGTGGTGAACCGGCCACCCTCGCCGAGTTCGCCTCCCGCATCTCCGGCTCCGCCGACCTCTACCAGGACGACGGCCGCCGCCCCTTCCACAGCATCAACTTCGTCACCTGCCACGACGGGTTCACCCTCAACGACCTGGTGTCGTACAACGACAAGCACAACGAGGCCAACGGCGAGGACAACCGCGACGGCGAGAGCCACAACCGCTCCTGGAACTGTGGTGTCGAGGGCGACACCGACGACCCCGGAATCCTCAGCCTGCGTGCCCGGCAGCGCCGCAACTTCATCGCCACCCTGCTGCTGTCGCAGGGCGTACCGATGATCGGCCACGGCGACGAGCTGGGCCGCACCCAGCGGGGCAACAACAACGCCTACTGCCAGGACAGCGAACTGGCCTGGATCGACTGGGACGACGCCGACACCGAGCTGCTCGACTTCACCCGCCGGCTCGTCGAGTTCCGCCGCCAGCACCAGGTGTTCCGGCGTCGCCGGTTCTTCACCGGCCTGCCGGTGCACGGTCGCGAGGTCGACGAGCCGCTGCCCGACCTGGCCTGGTACACCCCCGACGGTCGGGAGATGACCGGCGAGGACTGGGGCAACGACTTCGGCCGCTCGGTGGCGCTGTTCGTCAACGGCGAAGGCATCCGCGAACGCGGCCAGTACGGCCAACGCCACCACGACGACTCGTTCTGGCTCTGCTTCAACGCCCACGACGCACCGTTGGACTTCACCCTCCCGCCAGCCGAGTTCGGCCACCGGTGGGAACTGGTGATCAGCACCGCCGAACCGGACCAGGACAAGGGCACCACCGTGGAGGCCGGCGGCACGCTCTGTGTACCGGACCGCTCCCTGCTGGTGTTGGAGAGGGTGGCCTGACATGCCCGCGAAGCCCGTCACCGCCACCTACCGGGTGCAGGTGCGCCCCGGCTTCGACCTGGCCGCCACCGCCGACCTCGCCGGCTACCTCGCCGACCTCGGCGTCACCCACCTCTACAGCGCGCCGCTGCTGGCCGCCGCCCCGGGCAGCGCGCACGGCTACGACGTCGTCGACCACCGGCAGGTCAACCCGGAACTCGGCGGCGAGGCCGGCCGGCAGCGGCTGCTGCGGGCGCTGCGCGACGCCGGCCTCGGTCTGGTCGTGGACATCGTGCCGAACCACGCCGGAGTGGCCGTGCCGGCCGCCAACCCGGCCTGGTGGGACGTGCTGCGCCGGGGCCGCGAGTCGGCGTACGCCGGCTGGTTCGACATCGACTGGCAGCGGGGACGGCTGCTGCTGCCGGTGCTCGCCGACACCCCCGACGCGCTCGACGACCTCAAGCTCGCCGACGGGGAGCTGCGCTACCACGAGCACCGCTTCCCGGTCGCCGACGGCACCGGCGACGGCACCGCCCGCGAGGTGCACGACCGGCAGCACTACGAGCTGGTGTCCTGGCGACGCGGCGACGCCGAGCTGACGTACCGCCGGTTCTTCGCCGTCTCCAGCCTGGCCGGGCTGCGGGTGGAGGACCCGGACGTGTTCGCCGCCACCCACGAGCTGGTCCTGGCCTGGGCGGCGGCCGGCGAGGTCGACGGCATCCGGGTCGACCACCCCGACGGGCTGCGCGACCCCGCCGGCTACCTGGCCCGGCTGCGGGAAGCCGCCCCCGAGGCGTGGCTGATCGTGGAGAAGATCCTGGAGTACGGCGAGGAACTGCCCGGCTGGCCGGTCGACGGCACCACCGGCTACGACGCGCTGGGCGCCGTCGGAGGGCTCTTCGTCGACGGGGACGCCGAGGCCGACTTCACCGCCCTGGACACCCGCCTCGCCGGCCGGGCCACCTCCTGGGCCGACCTGACCCACGACACGAAACTCGGTGCCGCCACCCGGCTGCTGGCCGCCGAACTGACCCGGCTGGCCGCGCTCGCCCCCGACGTCGACCCGGACGCCGCCCGCGCCGTCCTGGCCGAACTCGCCGCCGCCTTCGCCGTCTACCGGGGCTACCCGCCCGACGGCGCCCGGCACCTGGCCAACGCCCGCGCCGAGGCCGGCCGCCGCCGCACCGACCTGACCGGCGCGCTGGACGCGATCACCCGCCGGCTGCGCGACCCCGACGACGAACTGGCCCGCCGCTTCCCACAGTTCACCGGCGCGGTGATGGCCAAGGGCGTCGAGGACACCGCGTACTACCGGTGGAGCCGCTTCATCGCCCTCAACGAGGTCGGCGGCAGCCCCACCCACTTCGGCACCCTGCCCGGCCGGTTCCACCGCTTCGCCGCAGCCCGCCACGAACGCTGGCCGGCGAGCATGACCACCCTGTCGACCCACGACACGAAACGGGGCGAGGACGTCCGTGCCCGCCTCGCCGTCCTCGCCGAGCTGCCGCAGCGCTGGGCCGAGACGGTCACCCGCTGGATGGCCGCGGTGCCGCTGCCCGACGCCGCCCTGGCCCACCTGCTGTGGCAGACCGCCGTCGGTGCCTGGCCCATCGAACGCGAGCGCCTGCACGCGTACGCGGAGAAGGCCGCCCGGGAGGCGGCGGCCTCGACCAGCTGGACGGACCCCGACCCCGCCTTCGAACGCGCCATGCACGCCCTGGTCGACGCCATGTACGACGACCCGGCCGTCACCGCGGAGCTGGCCGCCTTCGCCGCCGAGATCACCCCGCCCGGCTGGTCGAACTCGCTCGGGCAGAAACTCGTGCAACTGGCCATGCCCGGGATACCCGACACCTACCAGGGCACGGAGCTGTGGGACAACTCCCTGGTCGACCCGGACAACCGCCGGCCGGTCGACTTCGTCGTACGCCGGGAACTGCTGGCCCGGCTCGACGCCGGCTGGCAGCCGCCGGTGGACGAGACCGGCGCGGCGAAGCTGCTCGTGGTGTCGCGGACCCTGCGGGCGCGTCGCGACCACCCGGAGCTGTTCGGCGACTACCAGCCGCTCATCGTCCACGGGCCGGCGGCCCGGCACGCCGTGGCCTTCGACCGGGGCGGCGCGGTCGCCGTGGCCACCCGGCTGCCGCTGCGGCTGGCGGCGGCCGGCGGCTGGCGGGACACCACCCTGTCACTACCCGTTAAAGAGATGTCGTGCCTGTTCACCGGTCGGGTCTACAGTGGCTCTCAGGTCCGTCTCACGGACCTGTTGACCACCTATCCCGTCGCGCTGCTGGTGCCCACCACCTGACCCGGGAGGCTGCGTCATGACCGAGTTCACCGTCTGGGCACCCGAGGCGAGACGGGTGAGGCTGCACCTGCCGGGTGTCACCGACCACGAGATGCGGGCCGGCCGGGGCGGCTGGTGGCGCGTCGAGGTGCCCGACGCCGGCACCGACTACGCGTTCCTGCTCGACGACGACGACCAGCCGCTGCCCGACCCCCGGTCGGCCTGGCAGCCCTCCGGGGTGCACGGCCCCAGCAGGATCTACGACCACGCGGCGTTCCGCTGGAGCGATGGCACGTGGACCGGCCGGCAACTGCCCGGCAGCATCCTGTATGAGCTGCACGTCGGCACCTTCACCCCGGAAGGCACCTTCGACGCCGCCATCGGCAGACTCGACCACCTGGTCGACCTGGGTGTCGACATGATCGAACTGCTGCCGGTCAACGCCTTCAACGGAGAACACAACTGGGGCTACGACGGCGTCTGCTGGTACGCCCCGCACGAACCCTACGGCGGACCGGACGGCCTGAAACGGTTCGTGGACGCCGCCCACGCTCGCGGTCTGGGGGTGATCCTCGACGTCGTCTACAACCATTTCGGGCCCTCCGGGGCCTACGCGCCGAAGTTCGCGCCCTATGTGGGGGAGCGGCACACCCCCTGGGGTCAGGCGATCAACCTGGACGGCCCGCACTCCGACGGGGTGCGCCGGTTCATCATCGACAGCGTGCTGATGTGGCTGCGCGACTACCACGTCGACGGGCTGCGCCTGGACGCCGTGCACGCCATGCCCGACACCCGCGCCGTGCACCTGCTCGAAGAGATCGCCGTCGAGGTCGAGAGCCTCTCGACCCACCTGGGCCGCCCGCTGTCCCTGATCGCCGAGTCCGACCTCAACGACCCTCGGCTCATCACCCCCCGGGAGGCCGGCGGCCACGGCCTGCACGCCCAGTGGAACGACGACGCCCACCACGCCCTGCACACCCTGCTCACCGGCGAACGGCAGGGCTACTACGGCGACTTCGGCACCATGGAGTGCCTGGTGGAGGTGCTCACCGGTGGCTTCTTCCACACCGGCACCTGGTCCAGCTTCCGCAGCCGCCAACACGGCCGCCCGGTCGACCAGCGCACCCCTGGCCACCGCTTCGTCGCGTACCTGCAGAACCACGACCAGATCGGCAACCGCGCGGTCGGTGACCGCCTCTCGGCCTCGCTGTCCCCGGCGCTGCTGCGGGTGGGTGCGACCCTGCTGATGACCGCGCCGTTCACCCCGATGCTGTTCATGGGGGAGGAGTGGGCCGCCTCGACGCCCTGGCAGTACTTCACCTCGCACCCGGAGCCGGAACTGGCCACCGCGGTCGTCTCCGGCCGCCGCGCGGAGTTCGCCGCCCACGGCTGGCCGCCCGGCGACGTGCCGGACCCGCAGGACCCGCAGACCTTCCTCCGGTCCCGGCTCGACTGGGCTGAGCTGGACAAACCCGAACACCGCGAGATGTACGACTTCCACCGCCGCCTCATCGCCCTGCGCAAGTCCCGCCCGGAGCTGTCGGATCCACACCTGTTCGCGATGGAGGTACGCCACGGCGACCAGTTCCTGGTGATGCGCCGGGGTGGCTGCCTGGTCGCGGCGAACCTGGCCGGCAAGCCCCAGCGGGTGACCCTGCCGGGGGTGGCGAGGCGGGTTCTGCTGGCAACCGGGAGCGGTGTCACCGTGCAACGCGACCGCATCGAGTTGCCAGCAGAGACAGCAGCCATCGTCGCATTGTGATCCAGTGGACCCGAACCGGTGATGCTGGACATCAATCGTTGCTGTCACCATCGCGACAGTCGACTTGACCTTCTAGCGAAAGCTAGTTGGCTTGCGTCGGTTAGCTTGGGATGAGCCGGTGTTCTGGAGGTCGATATGGCCGGGATGCTCTACTATCCTTTCGCGAATGCGCCCCGGTCGGTTTTGCAGCGGGCGATCCTTTACTGGGATAATCTTGCGACGGTCGTGGCTCCGGGATGGGAAGCCAGGCTGAGCGCGTGGATGCGAGAGGTTCAGGATGCGGGCCTCTATCGACCACTCGAAGCCAATCGTGCATTCGGCCCTTATGCGCTCCACGAGATCGAAGGGGAACTCGAACGTGTGCTGAGAAGGATTCCGACCGACGACCTGCTGCCGCCAACGGCACCGCCGAGCGGCGAATTCAGTACGCTCCACGTCGAAAAGCTGCATGGCAGCGTCGTCGATGAACTGCTGCAACGGCAGTTGGTGTATCCTCACCCGGACAGCCCCTCCCGGCTTGTGGCCGCGCCCGCCTTGCTCAACGTCGTGGTGAGCCTTATCGCCGGACGAATCGCAGCCGAGCACAATGATCGTTCCGGCTGTATCGGGCCGGAAGGGTTGCGCCCGTACACGGACCATGAGGTTGCTCACCGCCTCGGTACGGAGCCGCTGTCGGACTATGACGTGACCGCCTGTTGGCACGTCGATGTAGGGTCGCTGCTGCCGGTTCCGAGCAGTGACATTCGAATCAACGATCTCGTCCGTTTTCGCGAAGAATATGATGACGAGCGTCAGCGACTGATGTTCGCAATCGATGAGATGCTTCACAGGCTGAAGCAGGCTGGCCGCCATCCGCAGGACGCCTTCAGTCTGGTCGAAAAAGAACTCAGCGAAGCGTTGACCGATGTGCGTGCTGCTGCCCAAGGTCGGAAGTTGAACCTTGTTGCTCGGCCGCTTGCGGTGACGGTCGCCATCGGGGCTGCCGGCATTGGGGCGATCGCCGAGCCGGCACTCGCTGTTCCTATGGGAGTCCTCTCCTCGATCGTGGTGAATATGGCGACGGGTCGAATCCGGCGCGCCGGTAATGACTCAAGAAAACTGGCAGACTTCAAGTACTTGCACCGCGTGAAAGAAGCAGTAGGAGGTGCTGCTTGAGCGATAATCGCGGCTGAAAACAGCTAATCGGGGGCGAGGGTGATTAAGACGCTCTGCCGCATCCGGCGCCGACGTTCGCGCGGGATGGGGTGAGTTGTGAACCTTTCAGGGGGCTTACGGGCGGCTTTGAAGCCAGGCGAGGGGTTGTCCGGTGAGGGCGGCGTCGGCGAGACGGTGGGCGGATGCGGTCTTGAGGGCGGCGCGGGAGCTGTCGATCCAGCGCTGAACGTCGTCGATGCCCTGATGCCGGTACTCGACGGCTTGGACGAGGCATTCGAGTTTGTCGGCGTCGCGGGCGACGATGGATTCGAGGGTTTCGCCTGCTTCGTACTCGGCGACGGCAGCGTTGATGACGTCGGCGACGACGGGTGGGCAGGCGGCGACCTGGTCGGCGGTGACGGTGGTGTTGGGCACGGCGGTGAGGTAACGCTTGGCGATGTGCGGGATGTCGGTGATCCGGGTTTCCTGGGTGTCGTGCAGGGTGCAGAGCATGGAGACCCGAGCCGGATCGGCGCCCTCCATCGAGGCGAGGATCATGCCGATGATCGCGGTGCGGAACGAGTGCTCGGCGATCGACTCAGGGTGCTTGACCCCGGCGAACCACCAGCCGGTGCGGGCGGCGCGTTTGAGCACACCTGCCTCGAAAATGAAGCTCATCGCCCCGGCGGCCTCGTGGTCGTCGCTCATGTGCCCGTCCTTGTGCCCGTGATTCCGTCCGCTCGCAGGCTGTAGACGATAGACGTTAGTTCCTGCCTGGACTGTGCAGAGATGCTGTAGTGATCGAGTAGGGCGGTGCTGCGGTCGACCAACGCTCGGCTGGTGGCAGGGTCGTCGTGGGAGAGTCCTCGCCGGGCGGCGAGCAGAGCCCACGTGTTGTGAATGTTGAGGTCCACGAACGGGTGTCCGGCTCTGAGGCGCGCCACCAGGTGGCGGAGGAGGCGTGACCCGCGCCAGTCGGTGCGAGCGGCGGGCATGAAGGAGTCGTTTCGCTGGCGGTAGGGAAGTTCGCCGACCCAGTAGGCCGAGTAGTTCAGCGCCGCGTGCTGGCAGGCATCGTCCGGGTGGGCGCGTGCGATGAAGTCGCGGAGTGGTTCTGGGTTGCCTTGGTTGGCCAGCGAGGTGACCACTGATCGGGCGTCAGCCCACGTCGGTGACCAGGTGTGGAGGCTGGTCATCCGGCGTGCCGTCCGGGAGTTGTGCTGCGCGAGCCAGGAGGCGGACTCCTTCGTGGGATCGGTGCCGGCGAGGAAGCAGGCTTGCCGGTGTAGCAGGTCGTGCCGACCAGCGGCAGCACGTTCGGCCAGCACGTGAAGTTGCTGGAAGAAGGCGTGACGCTGATCGGCGGGGAGGATCGGTCCGTCGGCGACCGGACCTCGGCGCGGGTGAGGTGATGGGAGGTCTCTCACGAAGCTCGGTCGTCGGCCGGTGACCGCCCAGACGATCAGATCACTCAGCCGGTGGGTGAGCACCGACCAGCCAAGCGCTTGTTGACTCAGGTCGGCTCGCTCCATCTGCTGGTCAAGGATGTTGGCGACGATGGAGTCTGCCTCGGCGGCGTCGTCGACGGCGGCAAGCAATCGGACACTGGCTCCGAGCCTGCCAAGCTTCTGACGGACTGTGAGCGCCTGCCCGAAAGGCACGGCCGTGAAGGACCGTCGCCCGGATTCCCAGCTCTGCACCGTTGCGCGGTCGACCCCCAACTCGGCGGCAACTTGTTCCTGCGTCAACGGGATGGACTCGCGGATCAGCTTCAGCAAGTACCCGGTCACGTAGCCCTGCGGCCTGGACGATCGAGCGTGAACCGACACCTATACCCCCACGTTGACCAGTGGTCGATGTTTGTCCCGCCGACTGCCTCTCTCGCGCGGAGCGTGGCCTGCGCATCCGTACTGCTGGTGAGTCCTACGACTGCCGTCGTGATCGTAGCGTCGTGATTACTGAGAGTGCCACATCCGGGCCGTGATTCGAGTTCGGCCATGTCCGCACTGCTGGAAAGGACACGACATGTCTGGGGCACGCGACAAGTCGGCGGTGAGCCGGAGCGAGCAGGTGGAGGCGGCTGAGCGCGAGGCGGCTAGGCGGCGGCTGTTGGAGCAGGCTGAGGCGGAGCGCGTACCGGTTGAGGAGACCACGCGGGCGGTGCCGGACCGGCGGTGGCGGCGTGAGCAGCGGTGAGCTGCCGATCGGTCGGCGGGTGGCGCGCTGGCGGGTCCGGCGTGGGATGACCCAGCAGATGCTCGCCGACCGGTTGGGTAAGTCGAAAAGCTGGGTGGACAAGGTGGAACGGGGTGCCCGGCGACTGGACCGGTACCCGACGATCCAGCAGATCGGCGAGGTGTTGCGGGTCGATCCGATGGTGCTGCTCGGTCAGCGTCGCCCGCCGCAGCAGCAGGATGCCGGTACGCCGGACGGGGTGGACGGGATCCGGGCGGCGCTGGCCCGCTACGACCGGGCGCTCGGCGATCCTGTCTCGCCTGTCGAGGTGCGTCGGCAGGTCGAGCATGCCTGGTTGAGTTTCCAGCATGCGCACTACGCGCCGTTGGTGCGGGCATTGCCGGGGTTGCTGGACGCCGCTCATGCGTCGCCGGTGCGAGACCTGCTAGTGCAGGCGTACCGGATCACCGTGTCGGTGCTGGTGAAGCTCGGCGAGGCCGACCTCGGCTGGCTGGCCGCAGACCGGGCGATGGGCGCGGCGAGCGGTGACGCGTTGCTGTCCGCGTCGGCGGCGGTGTCGGTGGGGCAGGCGTTGCGGGCGCTGAGCCGGCACCGGCTGGCCCTGGCCGCGACGAATGCCGCCGCGAGCCACCTCGGGCCACACCATGCCGCCGTACAAGGAACGTTGCTGCTTGAGGGTGCGCTGGCTGCCGCAGGGTGCGGCGAAGCCCGACGTGCCGCCGAGTTGATTGGATGGGCGGCCGGGCTCGCCGCCAAGGTTCGTGAAGACACGCAGCGGACTGGGTTCGGGCCGGCGGCCGTCGAGTTGGCACGGGTGGTGGTGGCGATCGAGTTGGGGGACGCGGGGGCGGCGGTGCACGGCCACTCGGTGATCATGCGGCGGGACGGATGGCGGCGGTTGCCGGCCGAACATCGGGGCGCGTATCTGGTGGACGTGGCGCGGGCGTACCTCCAGATCGGTGACCTGCGAGGTGCGGCCCGCGCGCTGGTCGACGCCGACGCCATCGCGCCGGCCGAGATCCGCTGCCGGCCGTTGGCGCGTACCGTCATCGCCGATCTCGCCCACCGTCACCCGGTCCCGGCCGGCGTCGCTCGCCTGGCCACCCTCGTCGGTCTCACCCGCTGACCAGCCCGGCGGATCAGCGGCCGGCGCGTTTCCAGGCGCGGTAGAACTCCTTGTATAGGAAGCGTTGCACCGGGGTGCCGGTGGCGGAGACCTGTTTGCCGAGCGCTCGTGCGCCGATCCACATGCCGGCGACCTTGGGTACGCCGGGGACCGACTCGGTCACCGATGCCACCCCGTTGACCAGCTCCTGTTCGACCGGCGAGAGCGCCACCCGGCGCAGACCGAGCCGTTCCAGGAGCTGTCGCTTCGCCCCGTTGATGTCGCGGGCGAGGCGGAGATGATCCTCGTCGGTGACGCAGCGGGCGACGGCGGCCCGCAGCTCGGCTGCCTTGTCCCGGTAGTCGGCGATCCGGGCGACGATCAGGTCGATCCATTCGCGTTCACCGAGCCGGCCGGTCTCGTTCGCCTGCCAGAGACGGCCGCCCAGCAGCGGAAGTTCGAGTTCGAGAAGCTGTACGCGGTGCGTGTCGCTGTCGTCCGCGGCCGTCACGAGGGACTGGTGGATCCCCCGGATGGCCTTGATGACGTCGAGGACCACCGTTTCCGTCGCACCCTCGGTGGAGAGGTCGAAGGTCAGCAGGAAGTCGCGCCGAACGGGATGGGCCTGATAGGACAGGCTGGTGGCGTCCGCGCGCGCTTGATACTTCAGCCCGCGCGCCAATGTCGCCGCGACGTAGACCTCCTCGCCAGGCGGCGCCATCAGTCGCAGCGGGCCACGTAGCACGATCGAGGCCGCCCGTGCCCAGGTGCCGAAAGGGTCGTCCTCGACCCCGTCGGAGGTGGTGATTCGATCCGTGTGATGACCGGCGACCCGTACATTGGCCGCCTGGAAGGCGCACCAGCCGTGGATGCGCTTCGACAGCGAGTTCCGTGAGTCGGGCAGGGCATCGTCGCAGGTGACAGCCTGCCCGATGAACTGACCGAGGACCTGGTTGCCGCGCCAGCTCTGTAACTCGTGCAGCGCCGCTTCCTCGGCCTCGCGTACCCGACCGGTTTCGTCATCGGTCAGTTGCAGAGGATGCAGCAGTCCCGCGCCGGCCAGCGCCCGGAGGAGATAGGGCCTGGCCCCGAAGTCGACGGCCCTGGGGTGGGCGAGTACCGGGTGGGCCACCCACACCCGTTCCATGAAGATCAGCGATTGGATCAGTTCGACAAACGCTTGGCGGGCGAACGGGTCGTCGGGCCGAGTCGCGCGGTTCTGCGCGACGACGAAGTCCTCCGCGCTGATGATCGACGTGACGTCTACGAGGACTTCGGTGTTCCGGTGGGGGAGTCCCGGGCTAGCTCCACGAACCACTTGACGGCCTCCGGGCGACCCATCACGGTGCTGGCGAAAGTCGGCTCAGGTTGGGCGAGCGTCTCCATGGGCACCGGCAGATGACGGCTCCCATTCACATCTGTGGACATTAGACCGACGATCTCACCGAGGCACAAGCCTGCGAGGCCGTCCCAGACCTTCTGGCGAGGGCGGTAGAAGAGGTCGAAACGCGGTGCGTCCGTCGTGAGATCGGTGAGGTTCAGGGCGGTACGCAGCATGTCCAGCGTCTGTGACGTGGTGCGCGTCTTCAGGGCGTAGCCGGCCTCGGCCATGGCAGTCTCGTGCGGCGGGGCTTCCGATCGGGCGCTGCGGGTCAGGGATGCGACACGGACGGATTCGCTGTTGTACGCCGCCACGCTGCCGTTGACGGTGATCGTCTGGTTGGCCCGGGAGGCGACCACCACGATCGGCTTGCCGCCGTCTCCCAGCTCAGGCGCGACGATGAGCGCGGCAACCGGCTCCCGTCGCTCCAGTAGGCAGACGACCGAGCAGAATTCGGTGCTGCGCGGATTGACGAACTCGGCGGTGCCATCGATAGGGTCGATCACCCAGATCCGCTCGGGTTCCTCGTCGTGACCGGGCCGCCAAGCACCGCTGCCCGACTCCTCCGCCAGCACGCGAGCCTCGGGGTCCACCGCGCGGATCTTTCTTATGATCATGTCTTCGACCGCGAGGTCGGCCTCCGTGAGCAGGGTGTGGTCGGCCTTCTCCTGCCTGTCCAACTCCGTTACCCGGGATCGGTACGAGGCGAGGACGGTCAACAGTTCCGTCGTCAGGTCGGCCCACAGCGGGTCAAGATTCATCGACTCGACACTCCTCGCGACCGGCTCGGCACCGCCCTCGATCGATGGTCCCATCATTCCACTCCGGCACTCATTCGCTGAGCTGGCTCCGTGCCACCCGGCACCCGCCGGAGCAACCCGCCTGGCCACACTGGTTGGCCTCACCCGCTGAACGTTTCCGGTCGAGCTGACCTTCCGATCTGTGGCAGTCGAGGTGGTCGACACGCCGGGCAGGAGACACCTTTAATGCCACGGATACCTCGCTTCACCGACGGGGTCCCGGCGTCCTGCTGGCCACCGGGGACGGCGTCACGGTGCAACGCGACCGCATCGAGCTACCGGTCGAGACGGCAGCGATAGTGGCGCTCTGAGCCGGGATCCGGTGGCCGCCGGCTACCAGAAGCGCCACCGGGTGGGATCCTCGTGGCCCTTCACCAGCCGGATCGAGGCGGCCAGCTTGAGGGCGTCGTCCCGATTCCCGATCGCGGCAGTAGCGGCTGGGGGGATGACCAGCTCCGCGACACACTCGGCGCACCCACCGGGAAGCTGCGCCACCCGGTAGATGCCTACGGTGCCGCCGCTGCGCGATTCCCGTGCGGTGGCCCGCCGGCCCGACACGGTGACGTCGTCGCTGTGTGCGGCGCTGCCCATGCTATCCGTGTCGATACCGAGCGTGATGACAGGCCCCGGGTAATCGTGGTCGTTCTCGACCGGAGCCACCAGGTAGTCGGCGGAGGCGACGACAGGTCCGTCCGCCTCCCAACGCAGGTACGTACTTTTCCGCACGGCACCGTCGGGCAGGCCGTCCACCTGGAACGGCAGGGCTCGTGGCCGGGTCTCCCAGCGAACGCCCTCGGCCACCTGACGGGCCATCTCGTCGCGACGCTCGGGAGTGCTCGCCGTGCTCAGCATCATCCGGATCCACGCGTCGGGCGCGTACTCCCAGGCCAGCACCCGATTCTGGTCTGACAGGGCCTGGACGGCGGGACGACCGCGCACCGGTTCGACGCGCTCTCTGGGAATGACGGCAGCGCCCGAGTCTTCGTCGTACGGAACGAAGCTGTGGACGTCCGCGCCCCGTGTTGCCATCAGGATCTCCACCTGCCAGGCAAAGTCCGACGAGAGGTGGTCCCCCCTGCTGGGCGAGGCGTCAGTCAGTGCGCCGGAGATCTCAAGTTTGTGCAGGTCGGGCCTGATGGTGTAGCTGGCGGTGCGGACGGGGCCGGGCAGATCGCCGAGGCGGAGCAACTGCCGGCCGAGGTCGAATTCGACGGGTGCTGAGGCGGTCAGGCCGCCGGAGGTGTCGCCCGTCTCCGGTGCCCGTCGGGTGGCCCAGACGGTCAGACCCGCCACCACCGCGACCACGATCACCATCCCGAGGATGAGGACCCGGCGACTGCGCACGCTGGCCGGAGGATCCTCGGCGCCGGAGGCACCTGATGCGCCGCCCGGCTCGTGCGAATCACTCACCATGGACTCCTCCCCGAGCCGGCGCGCCGTGCCGCAGCGCGACCGGGGCAGTCTACGACCGGCCCCTTCCTCGCCGCTGCTCGTGACCGGACCACCAGATCGTGGTGGAGGCCGGCCCTCACGTTCCCGAGCCGGCCTCCACCACTTCCGTGACTGTGGCAGCGGAACTGTTCGACACGCCGCGCTCGGAACACCTGCACTGCCACGGTCGGCATCGGGCACGGGACACAACAGTGCGATGCAGGTGCTACAACTCCGTTGTCAGGTCGGTTCACAAAGGGTCACGGTTCATCGACAGGGCGCGGGCGGCAAACGATTGCAGTGCCTCGGGACGCACTGGCAAGATGGCTGTCGATGCGTCGCGTGGGAGTGGCAGCGATGATGACCTGAGCCGAGGGCAACGGCCGGGCATCGGATGTTCCTGATCGACTTGTAGCTGGGGGCGACGGCAGGCGGCCGGTCGGCTGCCCGTCCGGCCGCTCGGGCTGACCCCTGCCAGCTGCGCCGAAACGCCGCCACCTGCGTCGCAGCGGCGGTAGAGAGGAAGCCCGATGAGGCTTGCCCATCCTGACACCGTCCCACCGTCCCGCCGCCGGAAAGCTGTCGCGGTCGCCGTGCTCGCCGCGACGACCTCGCTGGTCACCGTGGCGGGAATCCTGACCGCGCCACCTTCGCTGGCCGCGACCCCCGACATCACGGTCAACACCTCGTCGAGCTACCAGACGATCGACGGGTTCGGCGCCGCGACGCCGATCTTCGGTGGTTCCGGTGACCCGTGGACGACGAGCGAAACCCAGACCCTCGTCGGTACGGGGCCGGGACAGCTCGGTCTGTCGATCGTACGGACCGTGGTGTCGCCCGTGACGAGCGAATGGGGTCTGTACGCGGCCAGCCTGCAGACGGCGAAGTCCTACGGATCCGACGTCAAGATCCTCGCCTCGCCGTGGACCGCGCCGGCCCACTTCAAGACGAACAACAGCAGGGTCAACGGCGGCAAGCTGAGGACCGACTACTACGACGACTATGCCGAGCACCTGAACAGCTACGTGCAGTTCATGAAGGGCCGAGGCGTCACCGTCGACGTGACCTCGGTCCAGAACGAGCCGGACTGGCACCCCGACTACGACTCGATGGACTGGACCGGCACCGAGATGCGGAACTTCGTCCGCGACCACGGTGCCCGGGTCAGGGACACCCAGCTCATGGTCGGCGAGTCCCTGCGGTTCGCGCGCCAGTACTCCGACCCCACCCTGCAGGACGCGACCGCGCGCAACAACATCGGATACGTCGGCGGCCACCTGTACGACGCCGAGAACAGCGGAAACCTGTCGCCGTACCCGCTGGCCGCGCAGTACGGCAAGAACCAGTGGATGACCGAGTGGAACCTGCACGCCGCCGACGGAAACGGCGCGAACATCTGGGGAGACCCCGGCAACACGGCCGTCTGGAACGAGACCCTCGACGACATCATGCGGACCGTGCACCGGTCGATGGAGGCGAACTGGAGCGCCTACATCTGGTGGTACGGCCGCCGCTTCTACTCCTTCATCGGTGACGGCGACGCGCAGTACGGCACCACCAAGGGGGCGGTCCTCAAGCGCGGCCAGGCGTTCTCCCAGTACGCCAAGTACGTCCGTCCCGGTGACCGCCGGGTGGGCGTGTCGAAGAGTTCGCGGACCTCCGGGCTGGAGGTCACCGCCTACCGTGGCCGGGGCAAGGTCGTGCTGGTGCTGCTCAACCGGTCGAACAACACGGTCAACGACGCGGTCGTCCAGGTGCCGCAGAACATCTCGGCGGCCGAGTACACCGTCACCTCGCGGACCTCGGGCGCCCAGTCACAGGCGGTGAACGTCAGTGGGGGCCAGGCGACCGTGAACGTGCCCGCCCGGAGCATCTCCACGATCGTCCTGACCGAGGGGACCGCCTCTCCGACGCCGACGGCCACTCCGACGCCCACGCCTACGGTCAGCCCGACCCCGACCCCGACCCCGACCCCGACCCCGACGCCCACCCCGACTCCGACCACCGGACCGCCCACGGGGACGTGTCGGGTGACCAACGCGGTCAACGCGTGGAACAACGGCCTGGTGGACAACATCACCATCACCAACACCGGTACGAGCGCCGTCAACGGCTGGTCGCTGAAATTCACTCTCGCTCCCGGTCAGACGATCACCTCAGGATGGGGTGCCACGTACGCACCGACCAGCGGCCAGGTGACCGCGACGAACGTCAGCTACAACCCCTCGATACCGCCGGGAGCCTCCGTCACCATCGGCTTCCAGGCCACGCACAGCGGCAACGACGCCCCACCCACCGGCTTCACCCTCAATGGCGCCGCCTGTAGCTGAGCAGCGCCTTTCCCGTCGAAGCGGTGCACGCCGGCCCGGCCGGCGTGCACCGCCCGACCGCTGGTTGCCCGCCCGCGACGCGAGGCGCCACTCGGCGACAGTGGCAGGTCCAATCCGGTCAGCGGCGCGTCGCGAAGACCACACCGGTCAGGCAGAGCGCGCCGCCCAGCAGGGCCAGCGGTGCCGGCACCTCGCCCAGCAGCGTCCAGGACAGCAGGACGGTGACCGGCGGGACCAGGTAGGTGGCGGCGGTGGTGCGCCCCGCCGTCCAGCGAGACAACACGTAACCCCAGGTGAGGAAACCGATAGCGGTCGGGAACACGCCCAGGAACAGCACACCGACGGTGGCCGCTGGCGGGGCTGCCGCGAGTTCCGCCAGCAGCGTCGGGGCGAACGGCAGCAGGGCCGCCGTCCCGGCCAGCGCGCCGAGCCAGGTCATCGTCGGCGCGGCCATCCGCGCCAGGAGACGCTTCTGCAGCAGTACGGCGAAGGCGTACAGCAGGGCGGAGAGCACCGCCAGCGCGACGCCGACCTTGTCGGCGTGCCCGGTGAAACCACTGGCCGCGATCAGGGCCACGCCCACGAAGGCGACCGCCACCCCGACACCGAGCCGGCGGGTGAGCCGCTCGCCCAGGACGAGGACCGCGGCCACCGCGACCAGGATCGGCGCGACCGCCACCAGCAGTGCCGCCGTCCCGGCGTCGACCAGCCGCTCGGCGGCGTTGAGCGCCACGTTGTACCCGCCGAACCAGGCCACGCCCCACAGCGCGACGAGTCCCAGCACCCCACCCCGGGGCAGGGTGCCCGGGCGGGTCCCCACGTGCGGCGTGCGGGCGCGCCGGCGGCCGGCGGTGACCGCGACGAACACGCTCAGCGCGGCCGACGCCGCCACCATGCGGCCCAGGGCCATCGCACCGGGGGAGTAGTCGTGCCCGGCGAACCGGATGCCCACGAACGCCGAGGCCCAGAGCAGGATCGTGGTCCCGGCCGCGGCGACGATCGGCCAGGACCGGGGCCGGTCCTCCGGCCAGGTGTACGCGGGCACGGCTCGGATCGGGGCGGCGGGCTCGGTCATCGACGGGCTGCTCATGGGATGATTCTCGGCCGCCCGACGATTCAGCACCAGCGACTGTTTCTTCACAACGATTAAGTCGCGCTTTATCGTTGGGTGGTGCTTGACGTTCACCGCCTCCGGGTCTTCCGTTCCGTCGTGGCGTCCGGGTCCGTCCAGGCCGCCGCCACCAACCTCGGCTACACCCCCTCCGCCGTCAGTCAGCACCTCAGCGCACTGCAACGCGAGACGGGCCTCACCCTCCTCGCCAAGGCGGGGCGAGGGTTGCGGCCCACGGCCGCGGGGCACGCCCTCGCTGCCGAGGCCGACCGGGTGCTCGCCCGGGTCGGTGCGGCCGAGTCGCTCATCGCGGATCTGCGCACCGGCCGCACCGGCACCCTGTCCATCGCGTACTTCGCGTCGGTGGGCGCGGCGTGGATGCCGCACGTGGTGCGGTCCGTCCTCACCGGTTTCCCCGGCGTACGGCTCGACCTGCAACTGCGCGAACACATCCCGGACAGCCGGGAGGAGCGCGCCGACGTGCAGGTGGTCGTGGCGGGTGGCGGCTTCGACCCCGGGCCGGGCTTCACCGCCCATCACCTTCTCGACGATCCGTACGTCGCGGTGGTGCCGGTCGGGCACCGCCTCGCCGACCGGACGGAGACCGACCTGGTCGACCTCGCCGACGAACGCTGGGTCGACAACGACTTCGCGCGGGGCTGGTGCCGCGCCAACCTTCTCGAAGCCTGCACCGCCGCTGGTTTCCGCCCGGCCTTCCGGGTCGAGGCGCACGACTACCGGACCGCGCTGGCCTTCGTCGCCGCCGGCATCGGCCTCACGGTGCTCCCCGCGCTCGGCGCGGCACACCTGCCCGAGGGGGTGACCTGCGTGCGGCTGCTCCGCCCGACGCCGACCCGGTCGATCCACGTGGTGGTGCACGACGCCGTCGAGCACACCCCGGCGGCCAGGACGGCGGTCGCCGCCCTGCGCGACGCCGCCCACTCCGCCCGACCGCTCGGTGCTGATCATGCACTTGTCGGGCCTGACGGGCGGGGTGATTCCGGCTTCCCCGGTGCCGGAACCGCATGACCTCGTCGAGTTCAGGCGAGGGTGCGGCGATGCTCCGCGGCCAGGGTCTAGCGGTGCAGGTGGCGCTTCCAGTCGGCCGGCACCCGGTCGGCCGGGGCCGGTGCGCCCTGCTCCGGGGGACGGTGCGCCGGTGCCACCAGCGGCGGACCCTGCTCGTACAGCACCTGCTGGTCGTAGTCCCAGAACCACTCCTCGCCCGGCTCGAAGCTGCGGACGAACCGGTGCCCGGTCGCGGCGTGGTGGGCGCTGGCGTGCTGGCTGGGCGAGGAGTCACAGCATCCGACGTGACCGCACTGGCCGCACCGCCGGAGATGGAACCACCAGCCCGGCGGGTCGGCCGCCATGCAGTCGGCGCAGCCCGGGCCGCTCGGCGGCACCTCGGGGTCGATGCCTTCCATGGCGTGTCCTCTCCGTCATGCGGTCCGCCCGGCGGCGAGCACCGCGCGCCAGCAGCCGGCAACTCTACCCCCGGCCCGTCCGGGCGGGTCACGCCCTGGTTCCGCGCCGCACGGTCCCCGGTCGGGCGGCTCATTCGGGTCGGGTGGCCTGCCACTCCTCGCGGGTGATCGCGTACTCGACCTCGCCCTGTTCCGTCCCGGGCAGCGGATCGTCCCAGGACGGGAAGAAGGTGCGGATGTGGCGCAGGCCGACGGCCGCCATCACCCGGCGGGATCCGGTGTTCACGGTCATGGTCTGCGCGATGACCCGACGCTGGCCGACCGTGTCGAAGGCGTGCCGCAGCAGTTCCCGGCTGGCCTCGCTGGCCAGACCCTTGCCCCAGTGCCGGCGCGGCAGGCGGTAGCCGAGATCGCTGACCGTCGGGTCGTCCGGCTGGTCGGGGCCGTGTGCCGGCGGAAGCATCATCAGCCCGACGAACTCGCCGTCGTCCTCGGTCGTCGGCGGCGTCGAACCGTGCGCCCCGCCGTCGGTGCCGAACGCCATCCAGTAGCCCAGGCCGTCCACCTTGTCGGCCAGCGCCATCCGGTTAGCGTGCGACCCGACCACCTCGTCCCTGGTGCGGGCCCGGCCGTGGAGGTAACGCAACACCTCCGGGTCGGAGTCCAGCTCGACCTCCAGGTCGAGGTGCCGGTCGGCGAGCGGGACCAGCAGCAGACGATCGGTACGCAGAATCGGTTGCGGCATCGGGCCACGATCGCACGACCCGGCACCGCACGACGCGGGATTTTCGCCTCGCCCCGGGCAGCGGCGCGGCCCGGATGCCGGCCCGGCCGGTTCAGCTGTCCGATCGGGGCAGTATCCGGAACACCGGGTATTCGGCGGCGATTCGCGCGAACTCCGCGAGCGGCGCCCCCCGGTGGACCGGCAGGTGCGGCCTCGCGCCCGGGGCCTTCTCCAGATAGTGACGCAGGATCGGCGCCCGCCGCTCGACCGGCTCCTCCACCAGCAGCACCGGTCGGCGGCGGCCGTGTCGCAGCACCGCCCGCCCGGCGGCGGCCCGTACGTTCCGTACCCAGTTCGCCTGCTCGCCGAGCATCGACACCAGGTACCGCCGGCCGTCGTGGTCGACGGTGACCACGGGGAACGACACCGTCCGACCGCTACGCCGCCCCGCCACCTCCAGGGTGACCCAGTTGCCGGGGGCGAGGAAGCCCGCCGAGAACTGCCACGCCGAGACGCGGTTCATCGACCGGGCCAACCAGTTCGGCCTGCCGCTGCGGTACATCCACCGCTTGAACCGGTGGAGCGGTCGGTCGCTGACCTGTTCCATGATGGGTCCTTCCCGGCGTCGCGTCCCTCGCGTCGACGGTAGGGCGGTGGCTGTCGGTTGCTCAGGGGCGGAAGTCCCGAGACGGCGGACGTCAGCCGGCCCGACTGATCGCGAGGTGGGACCGAGTCACCTGCCGTCGACGCGGACGCTGAGCTGGGCGCCGAGTTCGCGGAAACCGAGCGCCCGCGCCACCCGACGGGAGGCTGCCGGTCGAGCCCGCCACTGGGGCAACAACCCCTGGGCCAGGCCGTCTGCGGTCGCCGCAGCGGCGACGGTGCGGGCGAAGCCGCGTCCACGCCGGCTCGGCGCGGTCAGCACGCTCAGGTGGGCCACCCGTCCCGGCCAGTGCCGGTAGCCGGCCGCCGCGACGATGGCGGTTCCGACCCGGAGGACGTACGCGGTAGAGGTGATGTCGACCAGCCCGCACTCCGCCGCGTCCTCGGCCGGCACCGACGCCAGGAAGTCGACAAGATCAGGGTGGTCGACGGGTAGTCGTTCCGTCGCCTCCCGCCGGTGCGGCCGGTAGCTGTGCTCGTCGCAGTAGGCCAGGGTGGCCGGACCCAGCACCTGTGCGACGGGTAGCACGGCGGACAGCCGGTCGGGGTCGGTCAGCGCCTCGACCGGGAGGGTGTGGCAGGCGTGCGTCACCATGCCCACCAGGTCGTCCGTCGGTACCGTACAGATCGCGGCGTCACCCAGGGCGACGACGCCGAGCCAGCCCGGCGGACACATCGACGAGTTCGCTGAGGCGGCCACCGCGACGTGCCGGGCGGGGAAGCTGATCGGCGAGCCGGCCAGCCCGGTCCACACCTGCCGGGCCTGCGCCAGCAGCGGGTCGACATCCATGTCAGCAGCCTGCTGCCCGATCGTCAGCGTCGGCCACTGATATTCCCTTCGGCGGGGCCGACCTGTCCGGCCGCGCGACCCGTCCGCCCCCGCCGGGAACCGGCTCAGCGGCCAGCCGTCGAGCCGGTACGCCGGATGCGACGCGCTCAGCGGGTGAGGTGCGTCCGCCGGTCGAGGTGGGCGAGCTTGTGCGGGTTGAGCACCGAGTAGAGCCGGCTGATCCGGCCGTCGACGATGAGCAGGTTGACGACCGCGAACAGTCTGCCGTCGAGATCGAACCGGACCGCGACGGCGCCGTTTATCCACATCGGCGTGACCTGGTAATCGAGGCCCATCTCGGTCAGCTTGGCCAGCAGCGGGGCCACCCGCCGGGCGCTCTCGACGGGGCGGCGGGCCGCGGGGGCGAGGCCACCGCTGTCGGCGACCACGATCACGTCGGGTGCCAGCACGTCGAGCAGTTCCCGCAGGTCACCGCCGCGCACCGCAGCCAGGAAGCGGTCCACGACGGCCTCCTGCTCGGCGCGGCTGACCCGTACCCGGGGGCGCCGCGCCGCCACGTGTTCCCGGGCGCGGTGGGCGATCTGGCGGACCGCCGCCGGTGTCCTGCCGACGGCTGCGGCGATCTCGTCGTACGGGGTGTCGAACACCTCGCGCAGCACGAACACGACCCGTTCGGTGTGGCCCAGCGTCTCCAGCACGGTGAGCATGGCGAACGACACGCTCTCCGCGAGTTCCACGTCCTCGGCCACATCGGGGCTGGTCAACAGCGGTTCGGGAAGCCACTGCCCGGTGTACTCCTCGCGCCGTCGGGCCAGCGTACGTAGCCGGTTGAGGGCCTGGCGGGTGACGATCCGCACCAGGTAGGAGCGCGGGTTGCGGACCTCGGCCCGGACCTCGGTGTCGAGGTCCGCCCACCGCAGCCAGGTCTCCTGCACGACGTCCTCGGCGTCGGCGGCGGAACCGAGCATCTCGTACGCGACGGTGAAGAGCAGGCTGCGGTGCGCGACGAAGGGGTCGCCGGTCATGCCCGCGAGGTTACGTGGCTCGGCTGGGCCAGGGGCGGTAGGCCACATGCCGCCGCCATGCCCTGCGCCTCGATGCCGAGCGCGACGTTCATCCGCGCGGCCAGGTTCGCGGCGGCGACGAACGCGGTGAGTTCGACAAGCGCCGGGGCCCCGAGTTGGGTGAGCAGTCGGGTGGAAAGGTCGTCGGTGACCGTCGGTGGGGTCTGCGACATCGCCTCCGCATACGCCAGGACGTCGCGTTCCAGCGAGGTGAAGACCTCCGATTCGCGCCACCGGGGCACCTCGCGGGCCTTGGTCAGGTCGAGCCCTTCGTGGTGCGCCTGGAAGTAGCCCAGGTCGAGGCAGAAGGAGCAGCCGATCAGGGAGACGGCCGCCATGTGGGCGTACGACTTGAGATCCTGGTCGCAGGCGTTCCACCGGCCGGCCGCCCGGCCCATGCCCATGCTGGTGCGCAGCACCCGCCGGTTGTGCCACATGACTCCGAGCGCGTCGGGTACCACGCCGAACTTCTTCCTGATGATCCGCTTGAGCAGCGCGCCGTGTACGCCGGTGAGTTCCGCCGCGGGAATGCGGGCCATGTCTCCTCCTCGCCTGTCGGTCCTGCCCATCCAGACACCGGCCGGCGAGGCGCTGTGACAGCCCGGCCGGAAACACCGACCAAGCGTTTGCATGACCATACGCCATGGTGCATACTTTTCCTTGTGTCCAAGGTCCTGACCTCCCTGCCCACCGGTGAACGTGTCGGCATCGCCTTCTCCGGCGGCCTCGACACCTCCGTCGCGGTCGCGTGGATGCGCGACAAGGGCGCCATTCCGTGCGCCTACACCGCCGACATCGGCCAGTACGACGAACCCGACATCGCCTCGGTGCCCGACCGGGCACTCAGCTACGGCGCCGAGGTCGCCCGGCTCGTCGACTGCCGCGCGGCCCTGGTGGAGGAGGGCCTTGCCGCGCTGACCTGCGGCGCCTTCCACATCCGCTCGGGCGGGCGGGCCTACTTCAACACCACGCCGCTGGGGCGCGCCGTCACCGGCACGCTGCTGGTGCGGGCGATGATCTCCGACGACGTGCAGATCTGGGGCGACGGCTCGACCTTCAAGGGCAACGACATCGAGCGGTTCTACCGCTACGGCCTGCTCGCCAACCCGCAGCTGCGCATCTACAAGCCGTGGCTGGACACCGACTTCGTCGGCGATCTGGGCGGTCGCAAGGAGATGTCGGAGTGGCTGCTGGCCCGGAACCTGCCGTACCGGGACAGCACCGAGAAGGCGTACTCCACCGACGCCAACATCTGGGGTGCCACGCACGAGGCGAAGACCCTCGAACACCTCGACACCGGCATCGAGACGGTCAACCCGATCATGGGCGTCCGGTTCTGGGATCCGTCGGTGGAGATCCCCACCGAGGACGTGACGATCGGCTTCGACCAGGGCCGGCCGGTGACCATCAACGGCAAGGAGTTCGGCAGCGCGGTCGACCTGGTGCTGGAGGCCAACGCCATCGGCGGCCGGCACGGACTCGGCATGTCCGACCAGATCGAGAACCGGATCATCGAGGCCAAGAGCCGGGGCATCTACGAGGCCCCCGGCATGGCGCTGCTGCACACCGCGTACGAGCGGCTGGTCAACGCCATCCACAACGAGGACACCCTGGCCAACTACCACAACGAGGGCCGTCGGCTGGGCCGGCTGATGTACGAGGGCCGGTGGCTGGACCCGCAGGCGCTGATGCTGCGTGAGTCGCTGCAGCGCTGGGTCGGCACGGCCGTCACCGGTGAGGTGACGCTGCGGCTGCGTCGGGGCGAGGACTACTCGATCCTGGACACCACCGGCCCGGCCTTCAGCTACCACCCGGACAAGTTGTCGATGGAGCGCACGACGGACTCCGCCTTCGGCCCGGCCGACCGCATCGGCCAGCTCACCATGCGCAACCTCGACATCGCCGACTCCCGGGCCAAGCTGGAGCAGTACGCGCACCTGGGCATGGTCGGCGGCGCTCCGCAGCGGGTGGTCGGTGCCGCCCAGGCGGCCTCGACCGGGCTGATCGGCGCGATGCCGGAAGGTGGCGCGGAGGCCATCGCCTCCCGGGGGGTGCCGTCGGCGGAGGACGAGGCGCTCGACCGCGCCGCCATGGAGTTCGGCGTGGACTGACCGGCCGGCTCCGGCCAGGCTCGCCGTTCGCCACCCACGGTCACCCCCGCCGGCGGCGGACGGTGCCGTCTCCGGCCTGCCGATCCGCGATCGGGCGGGCGGTATCGCCGGTCGGTCGCGCTGGGCACGGTGGCACTGGGCGTTGCGACCCGTACGAACTGTGGACGGTGTGGCAGGCGGGCGGCTGACCATCGCGCCCGCTCTGACCGGCGCGTGTCGCCCCACCTGCGGCCTTGGAGTCACTCGAACTGTCGTGGGCGGCGTGTGGACATCGATCGATGGCCGATCGACCGAGGCGACCTGCTCGGATGTTCGATCTACTTTGCGTAATCGACCGATCGCGCACCGTTCGCGGTTTGACGGTGTCGTCGGTCCGTCATCGCTGCCGAGGAGGAACCGTTGAGGTATCCCACCCGCCTGCCCGCCGCCGTGACGGCGACCGTGCTCGTCGCGTCCGCGCTGACCGTCCTGCCCGCCGCTGCCTCCGCCGCCCCGGCCGCGTACGCCTATCGCGCTGTCGACCTGGGCACCCTGGGCGGTGCCGCCAGCGCCGCCACCGCGACGAACGACCGAGGCGCGGTCGTCGGCTGGAGCATGACGGCCGACGGCACCCGGCACGCGTTCGTCTGGCGCAACGGGGTGATGACCGACCTCGGGGTGTTGCCGGGGCACGTGGAGTCCATCGCCGTCGACGTCAACGAGCGCGGCGAGGTGGTCGGCACCTCGACCGGCCCTGAGCTGATCACCCGGGCCGTGCTCTGGCGAAATGGCCAGATGATCGACCTGGGTACCCTCGGCGGCGACTACAGCGAGGCGGTCGCCGTCAACGACCGGGGGCAGGTGCTCGGCCTGAGCAACCCGGCCACCGACATCCCGCACCGTGTCGTGTGGCAGGACGGTGCGATCACCGACCTGGGCCGGCAGGACTTCTACGAGCTGACCACCGGGTTCAACAACCGGGGCGACGTGGTGGGCACCTTCAACGTCCCGCCGTACGACTACCCGTGCACCTGTGTGGGTGGCCGGTTGCGGGACGGCGTCCTCACCCCTGTCGGCGACCAGGCGACGGCGATCAACAACCTCGGCGACGTGGTCGGCATCGACGGCGGCCGGGCCTTCCGCTGGCGCGCCGGGGTGCTGACCGACCTGGGCACCTTGGGCGGCGCGACGAGCCGGGCGACCGCCGTGAACGACCTGGGGGTGGTCCTCGGCAGCGCCGACACCGCCCCCGGTGCCCGACGACCCGTCCTGTGGTGGGCCGGGCGCACCGTCGACCTGACCGCCCACGGGCTGAGTGCCACGGACGTGGTCAATGACCTGGACATCCGGAGCCGCCTGGTGGGGAGCCGGGCCGGGCGCGCCACGCTTTTCCGGTAGCGTGCCGGCCGAGCGGCGGTGACCGCCTATGTTTCCGGCGCAGAGACGGTGATGACGAGCTTGCCGGCCGGATGACCGTCGGTGAAGTGGTGCAGCGCGTCCGCCGTCTCCGCGAGCGGGTAGCTGCGGTCGACCTGTGGGTCGAGGGCGCCGGACTCGGCGAGGTCGCGCAACTCGTCGAGGTCCTCGACGCGCTCACCAGCGCTGACGGCGCGCAGCCGGTGGCCGACGACCATGGACAACAGCGGCGCGCCGAACATCTGCCGGCCGTAGCCGCCGAGCAGCGCACCCCGGGTCCAGTCGCCGCCGACCAGGGCCAGCGTCCCGCGCGGGGAGAGCGCGCGGCGCAGCAGCGACAGCGGACGGTTGCCGCCGGTGTCGATGACCACGTCGTACACCGGGCCGTCCCGGTCGATCTCCTCGCTGGTGTAGTCGAGGACGTCGTCGGCGCCGAGGGAGCGGACGAAGTCGGTCTTCGTCGGGTGGCAGACCCCGGTGACCGTCGCCCCGTAGGCCTTGGCGATCTGCACGGCCTGGGAACCGACACCGCCGGAGGCGCCGATGACCAGCACCCGGTGACCCGGTCGCACCTGGCCGGTGTCGCGGACCGCGCGCAGGGCGGTCATCCCGGAGACGGGCACGGCGGCGGCCTGCGCGAATGTCAGGTTCGCCGGCTTGCCGGCCAGCCGCCGCTCGTGGGTGGCCGTGAACTCCGCGTACGACCCGCGCAGCGTGGTGCCGTACACCTCGTCGCCGGGCCGGAAGCGGGTCACCTTGGTGCCGACCTCGACCACCACGCCGGCCACGTCCCGACCGAGTACCGGTACCCGGGGGCGGCGCAGCCCGGCGGCGAGTCGGACCAGGTAGGGGCGGCCGGAAAGGAAGATCAACACCCCCGGGTCGACACCGGCGGCGTGGACCCGCACCAGCACCTCGTGGTCGCCGACGCCGGGTCGGTCGAGGTCGCGGAGTCGAACAGTGGACGGCGGACCGTAGCGGTCGTGCACGATGGCCTTCACGATGCCTCCTCGGGATACTGGAACACCTCGTCGAGCCGTACGCCGAGCACGTGGGCGATCCGGAAGGCCATTTCCAACGAGGGGGAGTAGCGGCCCTGCTCGATGGCGATGACGGTCTGCCGGGTCACGCCGATCCGCTCGGCCAGCGCTGCCTGGGTCATCTCGTCGCGGGCGAACCGCAGCGCCCGGATGTTGTTGGTGACGCGGGTCGATTTCACCACTGCGGCACGCCCCTGCGGTAGACGATCACCTTCGCCAGCGAACCGACCAACGCCGACAGCACGAAGCAGAGGTAGACCACGTTGGCGATCCAGAACCAGTGCCACTGTGCCATCGCCATGAGCATCGCCGACACCGCGCCGATCACCACGAACGCCTGCCCGACGTGGTCGCCCAGCCGCCCGATCTCCCGGTCGCGCACGTCGCTGACCCGCGAGGCACGCGGATTCACCACGCCGAGCCCGATCTCGAGGAGCATGCTGGCGGCGATGGCGCCGCCGACCGTCCAGAGCAGGACGCCGGCGTACGGTGTCGCGGTCAGCCGGCCGTCGTCGACCCGGCTCAGGACCACGGCCACGTAGACGGCGTAGCCGACCACGCTGACCACCAGCATGATCCAGGCCCGCTTCTCCTGATGGGTCATGACGACTCCCCGATGTAAAGAATTCGTGACATCTGAGAGTAAGGTTTTCTAGACATTATGTCCAGGAAGTTTTACATCGCGGGGTCGATGCCGGGTGATCGAGACCTGCCGGGCGTCTTCGTGATCCCGCAGGCACCGTCGAGTTCGCCGCGTCTGATCCGATCCGCCAGCGGTACCGTCGTCGGTGTCTTCGACAGCATGAGACGGCGCTGCGAATCTGGGTGCCGGTTGCCCGGGCGACGTCCGGCCGGCCGGTTGATCGAGGGAAGGACCCAGCCGTGACCAGTACCGACCGCCGTACCCGCGCCGTCGCGCTCGCGCTGACACTCGGCCTGCTCGCCGGCTGCTCCGCCGGCACCCCGTCCACGCCGACACCAACGCCGACGCTGTCCACGCCGAGGGCGTCCGCCGCGCCGGTCACCGTCGACTTCGCGCCGCTGGAACGGGAGTTCGATGCCCGGCTCGGTGTGTACGCGATCGACACCGGCAGCGGCGGCACCGTCGCGCACCGGGCCGACGAGCGCTTCGCGTACGCCTCGACCTTCAAGGCCCTCGCCGCCGGCGCGGTACTCGCCGCGACCTCGGACGCGGAGCTGGACCGGGTCGTCAGCTACTCCCATGACGACCTGGTCGCCTACTCGCCGATCACCGAGCGGCACGTCGACACCGGCCTGTCGCTGCGGGCGATCGCCGACGCGGCGGTGCGCTACAGCGACAACACCGCCGGGAACCTGCTGCTCGAGCAGCTCGGCGGGCCCACGGGCTTCAAGCGGGTGTTGCGCGGGGTCGGCGACGAGGTGACCGAGCCGGTGCGCTGGGAGACCGGGCTCAACGCGTACGTCCCGGGCGAGCGCCGCGACACCAGCACACCCCGGGCCCTGGCCACCACGCTGCGGGCGTACGCGGTCGACGACGCCCTCAGCCCGGCCGACCGGGCCGTGCTCGTGGACTGGCTCACGCGCAACACCACCGGTGACAGGACGATCCGGGCCGGCGTGCCCGAGGGCTGGACGGTGGGTGACAAGACCGGCTCGGCCGACCACGGCACCCGCAACGACATCGCGGTCATCTGGCCGCCGGACCGGGCGCCGATCGTGCTGGCCGTGCTCTCCGACCGGACCGAGCCCGACGCCGAGCGCGACGACGCCCTGCTCGCCCGGGCCGCCGAGCTGACCCTCGACGCGCTGAGCTGAGCCGGCCGCTGCAACCGGGACCGGGCGACGCGCCGGTCGTCCTGGCGACCGGTCCCGGTCGGTGGCTCGGCTCGTGTGTGTCCCGGTTCCGGCCGCGCCGCCCGTCGGCGCGGCCGCAACCGGACGACCGTCAGGGGGTCGGGACCGTGGCGGGACCGGTCAGGTCGAAGTCGGCGGTGACCGGGGTGTGGCCGATCCGCACCGGCTGCGCCTCGGACACCTGCGCGGCGTTGGGGAACCAGCGGCTGGGCACGAAAGCGCAGTCGCACCGCAGCAGCACCCGCTGCCCCGGCAGCAGCCGCAGCGTGTAGTCGGCGCCGACGTCGACCACCCCGGTCACGTCGCCGGTCCGCGCGTGGAAGGCGATCACCTGGGAGTAGTTCGGCATCTCGTCGACGGCGATGGTGCCGCTGACCACGGTGCCGGCGACGAGTGTCTGATCGCTGGTCACGGACGTGCCGGACCGGACCCGTACGGTGTCGGCCTTCCGGCGGTCGGCCACCCCGCCGGACCACTGGCTGGCCAGTCCTGGACCGGTGTAGTACAACGGCCAGCGGTACGGTCCGAGACCGGTGAGCGTGTACCGGCCGTCGTCATCGGTGATGACGCCGTAGTCGCTGTACTTGGGATGCGGAACCACCGGCAGGGGCAGGACGTATCCGAAGTAGACCGGGGTGCCGTCCGCCGCGCGGGTGACCCGGCCGGTGACGCTGCCCGGCGGGTCGAGCCGGACCGTCGGGGCGGTGACCGTCCTGCCCGGACGCACCCGGATCGTCACGCCGCGCTCCCGCTGCCCGGTGCCGCCGTGCCGACCGACCCACTGCATGCCGTACTGCGCGTTGTCGTAGGGCTTGGCGAGCAGGTGATAGCGCCCGGGCGGCACGTTGCTGGCGAGCAGGTCGCCACCGTCGACGCCGGTGCAGCCGCCGTACCGGCCCTCCTGCGCCTCGCCCTGATACACGACGGTGAGCCGGTCGCGGTCGACGGGAACCAGGGACACGCACCCTCGTACGGGGGCCCCGGTGGTCCGGTCGCGCAACGTGGTCCGTACCTCGCCCGCAGTGGTGTCGACGGTGGTCCGACCGGCTTCATGCCGGTGGGACGCGGTGGCGAACGTGGGCGTGGACGGCGCGGCGACGGTGGCGCGCGGGGCGGCGGCGGACTGGGCGAGCCCGGGGCTCGCGGCAGCGGGCAGCGGCAGGCTGACGACGAGCAGGGCGACGGTGAGTGGGACGGCGTGACGTGGTGACCGCGGCATCGGCGGGATCCTCTCCACCCGGCGGACGAAACCCACTCACGGTAGCGACTGTGACGGAGTCGTCACACGTTGTGTCGGGAGGTGGTCAGGGGATCGGCCACTCGTGGACCGGGCGGTTGCTGTGCATCAGCTCCACGTAGTGCCGGACCACCTGACGCAGGGCGTCCGGGCGGTCCAGCTGATCGGTCGACTCCAGCCGGTGCAGCGTCGCCACCTGCCAGGTGGCGCCGTTGCGGCCGGTCAGGCAGCGCTGCTCGATGATGCCGAGCAGCCGGTCCCGCTCGTCCGGCTCGACACCCCACCGGTCCAGACCGTGGTGGGCCAGCGGCAGCAGGCGGCGCAGCACCAGCTCGGCGACCGGCAGGTAGCCCAGGCCGGGCCAGAAGACGTGGGCGTCGATGCCGTGCCGGGCGCAGGTGTTGAAGTTCTCCTCGGCGGCGCTGAACGACATCTGGGACCACAGCGGCCGGTCGGCCTCGGCGAGCGCGCGGACCAGCCCGAAGTAGAACGCCCCGTTGGCGATGGTGTCCAGCACGGTCGGTCCGGCCGGCAGCACCCGGTTCTCCACCCGCAGGTGCGGCCGGCCCCGCAGCACGTCGTAGACCGGCCGGTTCCACCGGTAGATGGTGCCGTTGTGCAGCCGCAACTCGGCCAGGGCCGGCACGCCTCCGGCGGCGAGCGTCTCCGACGGGTCCTCCGGGTCGCAGACCGGCAGCAGCGCCGGGAAGAAGCGCACGTTCTCCTCGAACAGGTCGAACACGGAGGTGATCCAGCGTTCACCGAACCAGACCCGGGGGCGTACGCCCTGGGTCTTGATCTCCTCGGGGCGGGTGTCGGTGGCCTGCTGGAACAGGGGGATGCGGGTCTCCCGCCACAGTTCACGGCCGAAGAACAGCGGTGAGTTCGCGCCGAGCGCCACCTGGATCCCGGCGATGGCCTGGGCGGCGTTCCAGTAGTCGGCGAACTGGGCGGGGCCGACCTGGAGGTGGAACTGGGTGCTGGTGCACGCCGCCTCGGGCGTGATCGTGTCGGCGGTGACCGCCAGCCGCTCGACCCCGTTGATGGCGATCCGCAGGTCCTCGCCCCGGGCCGCGAAGATCTGCTCGTTGAGCAGCGCGTACCGGGGATTGGCCGACAGGGTGGCGGCGGTCAGGTGCTCCGGCAGCACGGTCGGCAGGATCCCGATCATCACCAGCTGGGCGTCGACCGTGCGGGCCCGCTGGTCGGCCGCGTTCAGGGCGGCGCGTACGTGTTCCTCGAACTCGGCGGTGCCGGTGCCGGCCAGCCGCCGTGGTGCGACGTTGATCTCGACGTTGAACTGGCCGAGCTCGGTCTGGAAGCTCGGGTCGGCCACCGCACGCAACACGTCGGCGTTGCGCATCGCTGGCATCGAGTCGGCGTCGACCAGGTTCAGCTCGATCTCCAACCCGGTCATCGGCCGCTCGACGTCGAACCGGGACTCGCGCAGCATCTCGGCGAAGACGTCGAGACAGCGGCGCACCTTGTCCCGGTAGCGAGCCCGATCCTGGCGGCTGAAGGTCTGTACGCCGACTTCCTCGCCCATAGGTCACCACCCTGTCACCGCTGGTACCCCAAACGTCGCACGTCCATGCCACCTACACCCGGCCGGGACCGGTCGGGAAGGTCCGTACCATGGCGGGCGTGCGTGACAAGGTGACCCGACTGTTCGTGGTGGCGGCGATCGCCGAGGCGATCTCCTGGGCCGGGCTGCTGGCCGGGATGGTGGTCAAGTACGGCCCACCCGGCAACGAACTGGGGGTGCAGGTCTTCGGCCCGATCCACGGCGCGCTCTTCGTCGCGTACGGAGTGCTGGTGCTGGCGGTGGCCCGGGTGCACCGGTGGAGCCCGCTGGCCACGCTCGTGGCGCTGGCCTGCGCGGTGCCACCGTTCGCCACCGTCGTCTTCGAGCGTTGGGCGCGGCGGCGGGGGATGCTCGGCTCCGTCGCGCCGGCCCGGGAGCCGGCTCCGGTCGGCTGACGCCGGGCCGGTCGGCCGGTCCCGCCGTCGACGTGCGTCGGCGGCGTCAGCCGGACGGCCGCCTCAGGTCACCGCCGCGCAGGCGGCCACCGTGGCGAGGACCAGTACCCCCAGCACCGCCTGAAGCAGCAGCGGGGGCCCCAGGTGCGACCACATGGTGGCCGTGCGCGGCCGGAGCAACTGCCCCGTGGTGAGGTTGACGATCCGTTCGATCTTCGGCGCCAGGTCGGGATCGCCCTGGTCGCGCAGGGTCAGCTGGACGTGGTCGGCCGGATGCAGCGCACTCTGCGGCAGGTGCCCGTGCAACTCCACCTCGTAGAGCCGGCCGGCGCCGTCGCGGAGGCGGACCGGAGTGACCAGGTACTCAGGGCCCTTCTTCAGCTCCTTGAAGCTGCGCCGGCCGGTGCCGGAACCGGCCGACAGCAGGGCTCGCACCAGCCCGGCCAGCAGACCCGCCACGCCGGCCGCGGCGAGCACCACCACCAGCGCCGGCTGCCCCACCCGCACCTCCCGGGGATAGCCGTCCATCAGGCGCACGATCTGCGCGGTGAGGATCCGCCCGGTGGGGTGCAGACTGCGTCGGGAGTACGATGTCGCGTCCATTCCACCACCCAGAGTTCGCCTACGCCTACAGATCGTATCGATCCTCGGGGTTGAACGACGTGAATGAAAACCGGTCACGCGGTTGCCGGCAGGTGACAAGCACGGCGACGCGGGTAAGCGGTGGGTCGAGCCGGAAAGGGGTCGAGCATGCAGCTGTCCTTCCTGCGCCCGCTGTACCAGCGTCCGGGCCCGTGGTGCTCGGTCTACCTGGACGCCTCCCTGGACACCGAGGACGCGCACGCGGCACTCGATCTGCGCTGGCGTGGTCTGCAACGGCAACTTGCCGAACAGGGGGCGGACGAGCCGACGATCGCCGCGATCGACCGGGTGATCCGGGGACACGATCCGATGCCCGGCGACTACGGGTTGGCCGTGTTCGGCACCCAGGGACAGGTGGTGCTCTCCGAGTACCTGTCCGCCCCGCCCCGTCGGGATCTGGCCGCGTACGCCCCGCTGCCGCACGTGATGCCGTTGCTGGCGCAGCGCGGTGAGCAGGTGGCTTGGGTGCGGGTGCTCGCCGACCGCACCGGCGCCGACGCGATGTCGGTGAGCGCCGGCGGAGTGCCGCGCCGAGCACACGTGACCGGCCGGGAGAGCTACCAGCTGCGCCGGGTCAAGCCCGGCGGCTGGTCCCAGTCGCGCTACCAGCGGGCCGCGATGGAGGCATGGCATCACAACGCCGGTGACGTCACCGCCGCGACCGTCGAACTGGCCGAGCGGGTCGGTGCCGAGGTGGTGGTGGTGGCCGGCGACGTCCGTGCCACCGGGATGATCGCCGCCCAGATGCCGGACCGCTGGCAGGACCTGGTGGTACGCACCGACGCCGGTTCCCGGGCCGGCGGTGCCGACCAGACCCTGCTCGACGACCTGACCGTGCAGACCATCGCCGAGGTGGCCGATCAGCGGGTGCACGCGGCCCTGGACCGCTTCGGCACGCAGGAGGACGTCGGCGCCGGGCTCGACGCCGTGGTGGCCGCGTTGCAGCGCAACCAGGTCGACACGATGCTGATCGTCGACGACCCCTCGGCCGACGGTCAGCTCTGGATCGGCCCGGCGGCCACCGACATCGCCACCGAGCCGGGGCACCTGGCCACGGTCGCCGAACCGGAGCGGGTCCGGGCCGACGCGGCGCTGGTGCGTGCCCTGGTGGGCACCGACGCCGAACTGACCGTGCTCGGCCCCGACGAGGCGCCGGAGCTGGTGGACGGGGTGGGCGCGGTGCTGCGCTACGTCGACCCGGTCACCCCGGGACGGGGCGGTGCCTGACCCGGGCGTCGCTGACGCGGTGGTCGATAGGCTGCGGGCCTGGCGGATTCCGCGCGTCTTCGGCCACCCGCAGGAGGCGGTCGCGGCGGTTGTCGAGGCGCTCGACGCCACCGGTGACGACCCGCAGTTCGTACCCGTCCGCGACGCGGAGGACGCCGCGGTGATGGCGGCCGGGCACGCCCGGTTCACCGGCGAGCCGGGCGTCTGCCTGGCGGCCGGCGGGGTGGCCGCCGCAGGCCTGCTCGCGGGTCTCGACGCCGCCCGGGGCGCCGGCCTGCCGGTGCTCGCCGTCGTCACCGAGCCCGTCGTCACCGAGCCCGTCGTCTCCGCGTCCGAGGCCGCCCGGGTCGTCCACCGACAGCTCGCCGAGGTGTGCCACCGCCTCCGGTACGTCACCGAGCCGGCGCGGGCGCCGGAGCTGGTGGACGAGGCGCTGCGCGCCGCGACGCGCGCCCGCGGTCCGGTGGGCCTGGTCGTGCCGCACCCGGCGCCGCACGGTGCGATGCTGGTCGCGGCGTCGGGCCCCGGCATCGACGTCCGGCTGGTGCTCGACGAACTGTCCAGTCGGCTGCCCCCGAACAGCGTGGTGACCGCCGACGGCACCGGGCCGACGGCCGGGTTCGCCAACCCGGCGGGTTCGCCGGCCGAGGTGGTCATCGGCCCGGCCGGGCTGCCCGGAAGCGCGCTGCCGTATGCCCTCGCGGCGAAAATGGCCGCGCCCGACCGGCCGGTGATCGCTCTGGTCACCGACGACGGGATGCGCTCGCACGGGCTGTCCGAGCTGATCACCATCGCGCGGCGGCGACCGGCCTGGCCCGACCCGCGTCTGGTGGTGCTGGTGCACAACACCCGGTCCGGTCACCCCCGGTGCCTGGACCCGGCCCGGCCGGTCACCGACGACGTCCCGTACGCCGGCTGGGCCCGGTTGCTCGGCCTGCACGGGGTGCGCGTCGACCGGCCGGAGCTGGTCGGCGCGGCCTGGGACGAGGCGCTGAACGCCGACCGCCCGTGCGTGCTGGAGATCGTGACGAACGCCCTGACCTTCGGCTCGTGGAACCGGCCGGGATTCGACAACATCGGGGATTCTGCTGTCCCAGGCGACGGCGGTACAGCAACATCCCCGATGTTGCCGGACGGCGACGGTGCGCCGGCGATGGCGGGCTGGCGCTCTTGGCGGGAAGGGGCAAGATCCGCTGGTTGATGCCGTCCGGTGGGGAGATGCCCTGTTTAACCCGCATCGTGGCGGGAAGCCGGGCCGCGTGGTGAGCGATCGAGGGAAGGTGGGACCGGTGCGCAAGGTGCGCCCGGGACTGACGGCGGCCGGCGCCGGCATGGCCGGTGACCGCGTCGTCGCGGCCGGCAGCACCGCCCGGATCCTGGTCGCGGCCATCGCCCGCGCGCTGAGCGGCAGCGACTGCGCCGACCTCGGGCACGCCGGACCGGTGTCCCGGTTCGCCGGCACGCCCGACCCGGTGCGGCGGGCGGCGGCGATCCGGTCCGCCGGCCGGACCGCCCTGACCGCCGGGCAGGCCGCCGAGGTCGACGCGGGGCGGGTCGCCCGGTGGTTCGTCGACCAGTACCCGCGACGCCGTTATCCGGGGGCGCTGCTGGGCTCCCCGCACGGCGGTGTCGCGCATCTGGCGGTGGCGCTGGGCATGCCCTGGCTGCCCGCCGGCTTCGAGATGATCGCGCACTGGCCGCAGGGCGCGGTGGACCGGCCGCGCGCCGCCCTGGATCACGGGGCGGCGCTCGCCGGCCGGGTGCTCGCCGGCAGTCCCGACCTGCACGTGCGGCAGGTGCACTGCCCGGCCAGCCGGGGTGCGCTGGCCGGAGCGACCGTGGCGTTGACCGGCCGTTGGCGGGCGCTGCCGGCGGCGTACCGCAGCTTCCTGGCCGACCGGCTGGCCCCCGGCGCCCCGGTGCTGATGCTGCGCGACACCCGGACCTGGCCGGTGGTCGACGCCGCCGACGGACACAGCTTCCAGCTCGGCTGCCCGGCCAGCGGGCTCAACCCGGTGGACTTCCATCCCGACAGCCACGCGCTGCGGCAGGTGCTGCGCGCGGCCGGCGGTGACAGCGAACGCTGGGAACCGCCGGAGATCGCCGCCCCGCCGGCCGCCGCCGAGCACGGCGTGGAGTCCGGTTTCGACCGGGGTGTACGGGACTGGGCCGCCCGGCACGGTCATCCGCTGCACCAGATCCTGGTACCCACGCCCGCCGCGCTCAGCGCCGCCACGGCGGACCTGTACCGGCGCTGGCTGCGGGCCGCCGGCAAGACCGGTGACCGCCTGGTGGTGGAGTGCGGGCGGCTGCTCGACCCCTGGCAGGTGCTCCGGGCCGGGCTGGTGCCGTACTGGTGCGAGAACGCCACCCGGCGCAGCGTCGAGCAGGTGGAGTGGTGGTTGGCCGGCAGCGAGTCGTTCACCTCGGTCGACGTGCTGCCGGAGCCGCCCGGCGTACGCTCGCCGGCGCTGGCCGGCCTGCCGCAGTGGCTGGCGGTCGCCGGCTTCGGTCGGCGGCGGCGGGCCCTCGACCGCACCGCGGCGCGCGGCTACCCGGTCACCTCGGTGCCGACCCGCAGAGCCACCGAGGTGCTCCGCGCCCAGCCGTACGACCTGCCCAGTCCGGCGCCGCTGGCCACCGGCGAGGCTCTGGCCGCGCTGCGTGACGGCGGCGGTCACCACGGCCTGCTGATCTGTTGAGACCGGGCTGACGAAACATCCTCGCGAACCCGCGATCCCGTGATTGAGTACCTACGGAGCGGGAACACCGCCGGCTGCGACAGGCTGATCACCTCGCGTGGCGCGGCGCCGTCGCCCGCTGGCATCCCAGTCACGTAACCCAGTCACAGGCCCGTGCGTGCCTACGCGCGTGCCCGGTGTCGGCGAATCCGGGCGGGGTCCTTCCCGAGGGAGGCGCGGATGTTCGGACAGACCACCACAACCACACCACCAACCACCGATCGGGGGCTCGAGGACCTCGACGCCGCGGCGTTGGCGTACGCGGCACGGATCGAAGGGCTGCCGCCGGAGCGACGCCAGGAGGCCCGCGACGACCTGGTCCGGTTCGCGTTGCCGTTCGCGGGCCGGTTGGCCCGCCGCTACCGGGGGCGCGGCGAGCCGTTGGAGGATCTGGAACAGGTGGCCCGCCTGGGGCTGGTCAACGCCGTCGACCGGTACGACCCGGAACGTGGTTCCTTCACCGCGTACGCGGCGATCACCATCGTGGGTGAGATCAAGCGGCATTTCCGGGACCGCACCTGGGGCGTGCACGTGCCACGCCGGCTGCGCGATCTGATCCTGGAGGTCGGACAGGCGACGGCGGCGCTGACCAGTGAGCTGTCCCGGGCACCCACGGTGGCCGAACTGTCCAAACGCCTGGAGACGCCGGAGGAGGAGATCCTCGCCGCGCTGGAGTCGGCGGCCGGCTACAGTCCGGCGTCGCTCAACGCGCCGGTCGGCGGGGAGAGTTCGGCGGAGTTCGGCGACCTGGTCGGCGAGTCGGACATCGCGTTGGAGTCGGTGGACGACCGGGTGACCGTCAGCGGCCTGTTGCACCGGCTGCCCTGGCGGGAGCGGCGGATCCTGGCCATGCGGTTCTACGGCAATCAGACCCAGGCCGAGATCGCCGCCCGCTTCGGCATCTCCCAGATGCACGTGTCCCGGTTGTTGTCGAGGGCGCTGACCTGGCTGCGCCAGGCGATGCTCGCCGACGCGCCGCCACCGTGGCAGAACGGTCCGGGCGAGTCCGAGGCGGCCAACCAGACGCGCGCCGTGGCTCCGGTTCGCGGCCGCTGACCGGTCGACCGAACGTCGTCGGGGCGGCATCGACCGGTGCCGCCCCGAGTGGTACCCGGCCGACCGGTCAGTTCTCCGGGGTGTCCCCGGGCCCGCGCGGATGCCGCCACCGGTCGTTGGGCTGCGGGTCGCGCTGCGCGCCCAACGGGTTCTCCTCCGGCTCGTCGGTCTCCTCGAAGCTCGGCCGGCGTACCTGCTCCGGCTCCGGCACGTCGACCGGCCGGGCGCCGGACTGCGGCGCGGGCTGGTACGCCTCCGCCTCGCGTGCGCCGTGCGCGCCCTCGGCGGCCGGCGACTCGGACACGTGTTTCTCCATGTGCAGTTCCTCGCGGAAGTCCTGCGGGGGTTTCGTGGTCCGTTGTGGAAGGTCGCGGCCTAGGTCGGAGACGAGCTCACCGTACTTGGCGTCGAACGCGGGACGCTCGGAGCGGATCCGGGGCATCCGGTCGAAGTTGCGCAGCGGCGGCGGGCAGGTGGTGGCCCATTCCAGGGAGTTGCCGAAGCCCCACGGGTCGTCCACGGTCACCTCGGCGCCGTAGCGCCAGGACTTCCAGGCGTTCCACATGAAGAACAGGGTGGACGCGCCGAGTACGAAGGCGAAGACGCTGGAGATCGTGTTCAGCGTGGTGAACCCGTCGCTGGGCAGATAGTCGGCGTACCGGCGGGGCATGCCCTCGCTGCCGAGCCAGTGGTGCACCAGGAAGGTGCCGTGGAAACCGATGAACATGGTCCAGAAGTGCAGCTTGCCGAGCCGCTCGTCGAGCAGGCGACCGGTCATCTTCGGCCACCAGAAGTAGAAGCCGCCAAAGAGCGCGAAGACCACGGTGCCGAAGACCACGTAGTGGAAGTGGGCCACCACGAAGTAGCTGTCGTGGGTGTGCCAGTCCACCGGTGGGCTGGCCAGCAGCACGCCGGTGAGCCCGCCGAGCAGGAAGGTGACCAGGAAGCCGATGGCGAACAGCATCGGCGTCTCGAAGGTCAGCTGGCCCTTCCACATGGTGCCGATCCAGTTGAAGAACTTCACCCCGGTCGGCACCGCGATCAGGTAACTCAGGATGCTGAAGAACGGCAGCAGCACCTGCCCGGTGGCGAACATGTGGTGCGCCCACACCGCCATGGACAGGATCGTGATGGCGATGGTGGCCAGCACCAGCCCGGTGTAGCCGAAGATCGGCTTGCGGGAGAAGACCGGGATGATCTCGGTGATGATGCCGAAGAACGGCAGCGCGATGATGTAGACCTCGGGGTGGCCGAAGAACCAGAACAGGTGCTGCCACAGCATCGGCCCACCGGTGTCGGGGTTGTAGACCTGTGCGTCGAGCAGCCGGTCGGCGCTCAGCGCCAGCAGCGCGGCGGCCAGCAGCGGGAAGACCAGGATCACCAGCACGCTGGTGAACAGCATGTTCCAGGTGAAGATCGGCATCCGGAACATGGTCATGCCCGGCGCGCGCAGGGTCAGGATCGTGGTGATCAGGTTGACCGCGCCGAGGATGGTGCCCAGACCGGACACCACCAGGCCGATCACCCACATGTTCGCGCCGACCCCGGGGGAGTGTTCGACGGTGCTCAGCGGCGTGTACGCGGTCCAGCCGAAGTCGGCCGAGCCGCCCGGGGTGAGGAACCCGCCGACCACCATCAGCCCGCCGAACAGGTAGAGCCAGTAGGCCAGCGCGTTGAGCCGGGGGAACGACACGTCCGGAGCGCCGATCTGGATCGGCACGATGTAGTTGGCGAAGCCGAACGCCGCCGGCGTGGCGAACAGCAGCAGCATCACCGCGCCGTGCGAGGTGAAGAGCTGGTTGTACTGCTCCGGGGCGAGAAACTGCAGACCCGGCCGGGCCAACTCGGCCCGGATCAGCATGGCCTCGATCCCGGCCACCACGAAGAAGCCGAACGAGGTCAGCAGGTACAGCAGGCCGATCTGCTTGTGGTCGGTGGTGGCCAGGAACCTGACCAGCTTTCCGCCCGGCAGCGGCCTGCGCAGCGGTCCGGGATAGCCGCCGAAACGGGCCGGGGCGAGGATCGCCGGACCCCGGTCCTGTCCGGGTTCGGTGGTTACCCGCTTGGGCATGAGCGCTCACCTGCGTTGACGACGGATAAGGACGGGCGTGGCTACCCAGCCCGCCGACCATGTAACCAGGCGAGAGCGGTAATTTCGGTCAATTGGCCGGTAGTGTGGCCCAGACGGCCTTTCCGTCGCCGGCCGGGGCACTTCCCCAACGGTCGGCCAGTTCGCGTACCAACATCAGCCCACGACCGCCCTCGTCGCGCTGGCCGGCCGGGCCGGGCCGGGCCGCCGCGCTGCTGCCGTCGACCACCGCCAGGTGCAGCCAGGGTCGCCGCAGGGTCACCGTGACCTGCATCGGGGTACCCGCGTGGCGGACCACGTTGCCGACCAGCTCGCTGAGCACCACCGAGGCCGGACCGACCGCATCGGGCAGGTTCCACCGGGCGCACGCGTCGGCCACCAGTTCCCGGGCTCGCCGGCAGGCCGCCGCCACCGGGTCCAGGCGCAGCCGCAGCCGGTCCACGGCGGCCGCGCCCGCGAATCGGCTCGCCTCGTCGCAGTCGTCCCGCATCGGCACCACCCGGCAGGCCGTCGACCCGGCCAGCAGGGCGGCCGCCTCGGGGTGTGGCGCGCAGAGCACCAGCGGCACCGCCGGCCAGTCCGCGGCGTGACGCGCCGCGGCGGCGAAGACGGACACCGCCAACTGGTCGCGCACGGCCAACTCGGCCAGGTCGACCACCAGCGCGTCGGGCTGCCGGGCGAGGCACCTCTCCAGGTGCGCGTACACCTCGCGCATCGAGATCATGTCGAGGGTGCCGGCAAGCCGTACGACGGTGACCTGTGCTCCGTCGTGCACCTGGCAGGTGATCCGGCTCGCCATCTCCACCCTCGTCTCGGCGATGTCGCAGCCTGGCAGGTACCCGGCCCCTCACCCGGTGAAACGCCACGGTGAGGCCGGACACCTCAGGCCGCGGCGACCTGCCGTCGCGGCAGTTGGTGCCGCACCTGCGCGAGCGGTGGTCGTTCCGCCACGGCGACGTCGTTGACCACGATCTCCCGGTCCAGGTTCGGCAGCGCGTCCGAGCCGCCCCGGCGGAACTGGGTCAGCAGGGCGGTGGGCAGCATCTCCGGGTTCGCCCAGCCCCGCTGCTGCAGCCGGGACCAGGCGGTGAGCATGATCTGGGCGGACATCCGGCCCAGCGCGGCGGTGTCCTGGTGCCGGTGCTTGCGCTCACCGAGATCCACCTGGGCCAGCGCGTCCAGCCCGACGAGTTCGAGCAGGTCGATGAGCATGGCGGTCTCGACGCCGTAGCCGGAGACGAACGGCACCCGCGCCAGCACCTCCCGGCGGCCGGCGTACTCCCCGGCGAGGGGCTGCACGAACCCGGCCAGTTCGGGCCAGAACAGGTTCAGCATCGGCCGGGCCATCAGCTCCGTCACCCGGCCACCGCCGTCGGCCTCCACCCCGCTGGTGCTGACCAGGGGCCGGTGGTAGAAGCCCTTGACGAAGTCGACCGACGGGTCGGTCAACAGCGGGCCGAGCAGCCCGGTGACGAAGTGCGGCCGGAACTCGCGCAGGTCGGCGTCGACGAAGGCCACCACGTCGCCCTCCGCCGCGGCCAGGCCGGCCCAGAGCGCGTCGCCCTTGCCGGTCAGCCGGGGCAGCCCGCGGGTCATCGCGTCCTGGCTGACCACCTCGGCCCCGGCGGCGCGGGCCACCGCCGCGGTGCGGTCGGTGGACCGCGAGTCGACCACGATCAGCTCGTCGACCAGTGACACGCGGTCCATCAGGTGCTCGCGGATGGTCGCCACGATCGCCCCGACGGTGGCTTCCTCGTTGCGCGCCGGCAGCACCACACTGACCCGGCTGTCTCCCTTGGCCCGAAGGAGTCGTCGGGTCGGCCAGTCGGCCGCCGAGGTGGTCCGATAGGTGGCCCAGGCCTCCACCACCGGCGAGACCAGAGATTCGTCGTTGCGCACAGGCACCCCCTCCTCGGCGGGAAGACCGGGAGATGGATTTCCCAGCACCCCGCACGCTAACCGGATCGGTCTCCCAGCTTGATCACAAGCGTGCTCCGTCCACGTTCCCGGCCGATGAACCTTTGATTGCGCCTCGTCGGCCATCCCGGTTTCCGCGATCTTGCACTTCCGGTCGGCTTTATGTCCGGCGTGCCCCTTATGTCGAGACAGAAGGTGCAAGATCGCGCGAATTCGGGAGGGCGGGCGGGACGTTCAAGATCGCTCCGGTCGCGTACCGTTGCGGCTCATGGGTGTGTCGCAACGGTTGAAGACCAGGTTTCGTCGGTTCCTCCAGCGCCCGGGGACCACGGTCGATCTGGCCCCGCTGGAGAAGCTGCTGCCGGTCATCGAGGCCCGCGAGGAGGAGATCTCGGCGTTCGACGACGCCGAGCTCACCGAGGCGGCCGGCGCGGCGTCGAGCTACGAGGAGATCTGCGCCCTCGGTCGCGAGGCGGCCCGCCGGGGCATCGACCAGCGCCCGTACGATGTCCAGCTGCTCGGTGCGATGTCGCTGCTCTCCGGCAAGGTCGCCGAGATGGCCACCGGTGAGGGCAAGACGCTCACCGCGGCGATCGCCGCGTACGGACACGTCCGGCTCGGCAACGGGCCGGTGCACGTGCTCACCGTCAACGACTACCTGGCCCGCCGCGACGCCCAGTGGATGGAGCCGATCTACACGCTGCTCGGCCTCACCGTCGGCTGGGTCAACGAGGCGTCCACCCCGCTCGAGCGCCGTGCCGCGTACGCCTGCGACGTCACCTACGTCTCGGTCAGCGAGGCCGGCTTCGACTTCCTCCGCGACCAGCTCGTCACCGACATCGAGGACCGGGTGCAGCGGCCGCTGCGTACCGCGATCGTCGACGAGGCCGACTCGATCCTGATCGACGAGGCCCGGGTGCCGATGGTCCTCGCCGGCTCGGTGCCCGGCGAGCAGGACCCGGTGCACGCCGCCGCCGCGCTCGTGCGCGGCCTGCGCAAGGGCCGGCACTTCACGGTGGCCGAGGACGGCCGCAGTGTCGCCTTCACCTCCGCCGGCCTGGCCGCCGTCGAGGCCAAGCTCGGCATCGACCTGTACGACGAGGAGAACGTCGAGCAGCTCTCCGCCGTCAACGTGGCGCTGCACGCGCACGCCCTGCTGCACCGGGACGTGGACTACATCGTCCGCGACGGCACGGTCGAGCTGATCGACGAGATGCGGGGTCGGGTCGCCCAGCGTCGCCGGTGGCCCGACGGCCTCCAGGCGGCGGTCGAGGCCAAGGAGGGGCTGGACGCCTCCGCCGAGGGCGAGGTGCTGGGCACGATCGCCGTGCAGGCGTACGTCGGGCTCTACCCGATGGTCTGCGGCATGACCGCCACCGCCGTGCTCGTCGGCGACCAGTTGCGGGAGTTCTTCGGCCTGGAGGTCGCGGTGATCCCGCCGAACACCCCGTGCGTGCGGGTCGACGAGCCGGACCGCATCTACGCCACCCGGGCGGAGAAGGAGGAGGCGCTGATCGACGAGATCCGGCGCTGCCACGCCGACGGTCGCCCGGTGCTGGTCGGCACGCTGGACGTCAAGGAGTCCGAGCAGTTGGCGGCCGGGCTCAACGCCGCCGGGGTGCCCTGCGTGGTGCTCAACGCGAAGAACGACGACGAGGAGGCGGCGATCATCGCCGAGGCCGGCGCGTACGGCGCGGTCACCGTCTCCACCCAGATGGCCGGCCGGGGCGTCGACATCCGCCTCGGCGGCAGCGACCAGTCCGACCGGGAGCGGGTTGCCGAGCTGGGCGGCCTCTACGTGATCGGCAGCGGCCGGCACGACAGCCGCCGCGTCGACGACCAGCTGCGTGGTCGGGCCGGTCGCCAGGGCGACCCGGGCGGGTCGGTCTTCTTCGTCAGCCTGGAGGACGACCTGGTCGTCCGGCACGCCGGCGACACCGTGCCGCCGTCGCCCCGGATGAACGCCGACGGTCTGGTCACCGACGCGCAGGTGGACTACGCCGTCGAGCACGCCCAGCGGGTGGCGGAGGGGGTCAACCACGAGATCCACCGCAACACCTGGCGGTACAGCGTGGTCATCGAGCAGCAGCGCAAGGCCCTCGCCGAGCGGCGGGAACGGCTGCTCACCAGCGACGTCGCGGCCCTGATGCTGTTGGACAAGATGCCGGAGAAGGCCGGCGAGATGGACGAGGACCTGCTGGCCCAGGTGGCCCGGTCGATCGCCCTCTACCACCTCGACCGGCTGTGGGCGTCGCACCTGGCCGAGCTGTCGGAGGTCCGCGAGGGCGTGCACCTGCGCGCCCTGGGCCGGCTCGACCCGCTCGACGAGTTCCACCGGGCCGCGGTGCCGGCGTTCACCGAACTGGTACCGGCGATCGAGGCGCGGACCCTCGCGACGTTCGCCGAGACCGAGTTCGACGAGGACTGGGAGCCCGACGCGGCGGAGTTGGTCCGCCCCAGCGCCACCTGGACGTACCTGGTACACGACAACCCGTTCGGCTCCGAGCTGGACCGGCTGATCGCCTCGGTCGGGCGACGGCTCAGCGGGGCCGGTTCCCGCTGACCCGTCCGGTCCGGCACGCCCCTCCCGGGCGCACCCGTACCCTGGGAGGGGCCCCGTTTTGCGCCGTTTCGACCGTTGTCGGCGGGGGTAGTAGGGCGGATCGTGATGTCGAAGGCGGCTCCAGCGCGGGAGCCCCGCCGAGGAGGAGACGGGTGACGAGGCTGACCGGGCGTACGGGAGCCGCGGGCCGGTGAACCTGGAGACGCGTACCCCGCTGGCGGAGCCGCTCGGCGTGCTGGAGACGGCCGCCCTGCTGCGGGAACTGACCGCCGGTCTGATCGCCGTGGACGACTTCGACGCGGCGCTGTCCGCGTTGGTCCGGATCACCCGGGACGCCCTCGCCGGCGTCGCCTGGTGCGGGTTCACCGCCCTGCGGGCCGGCGAGCCGGCCGGCGTGGCCGCCTCCGACGCCCGGCTGAGTGGGCTGGACGACCTGCGGTGCGGCCCGGACACCCCGGCGCTGGACGCGATCCGCCGCCGGGAGATGGTCGGCGCGGCGGAACTGGACGGCGAACCGCGCTGGCCGGACTGGACGCCCCGAGCTCACGAACTGGGCGTACGCGGGGTCATCTCGGCACCTGTCGACATCGACGACCAGGTGATCGGCGCGGTGAACCTGTACGCCGCCGAACCCGACGCGCTGACCCCGGGTCACCAGCTGACCGCGATGCTGCTCGCCGAACACGCCGGCCTGCTGCTGGCGGCGGTGCGCGACCGGGAGCGGCGTGCCGCGCTGACGGTGCAGCAGGATCTCGCCCTGCTCAACGACGGCGTCATCGGCCAGGCAGTCGGCGTCATCATGACCCAGCGCGGTTGCCCGGCGCCGGACGCCCTGGAGGTCCTGCGTGGCGCGGCGGCGTCGCTGTCGATACCGCTGCGGGAGGTGGCGGAGCGGCTCGTCAGCACCGTCTCCCGGCCCCGGGACAACTGAGCGGGGCGTGTCGTTTCGCCCGCGTGGCGTGCGGGTAGCACCCTGGGCTGACGAGGTGAGCCTATCCAGGGGGACAGGATGCAGAGCCGGCTGCGGGTGCAGGGACACTCCATCCAACCGATGCTTGTGACATTTCCGTACGGGCTCTTCGTCTGTGCCGTCATCTTCGACCTCGCCGACGTGGTCGGTGGCCCGGTCTTCCTCGGCGAGGTCGGCTACTGGACGGCGGTGGCCGCCCTGGTGACGGCGGCGTTGACCGCGGTGGCCGGGATGGTCGACCTGTGGGACGTGCCGCCGGACCGCACCCGCCACACAGCGATCAGCTTCAACGTGGTGAACGCCGGCATGGCCGGGCTGTTCCTGCTCTCCTGCCTGGTGCGGGCCGATGCGACGAACCGTGGAGCCACCCCGGCGCTGCTGGTCGTCGAGGTGCTCGGCCTCGCCGTCGGTGGGGTGGGCGTACACCTCGGTGCGCGGCTGATGCGCCACTTCGAGGCGACCCCGCCCGAGACGACCGGCGCCGGGATCGTCCGCGGCCTGGACGCCCCCACCGCCGAGATCGTACGTCCGCGCCCGTAGGCCCGACTGCCCGGCGGCCTCCGGACCGGGGGCGGCGGATAAGGCGTTGCCGTGACAGGCCGGGCCGGACACGCTGAGGCGTGTGCCACGGGAGACGAGTTTCGAGGATCTGATCGCCGAGGGGGCCGCCGCCCCGATCGATGGGTGGGCGTTCGACTGGCTCGCCGGGCGGGCCACCGAGGAGCGTCCACCATGGGGTTACGCGCGGTTGGTGGCGGCGCGGATGGCGAGCGTCCGCGCGGCGCTGGACATCGACACCGGTGGGGGAGAGGTGCTGGCCGAGGTGCCCCACCCGCCCCCGCTACTGGTCGCGACCGAGGCGTGGCCACCGAACGTGCCGGTGGCGCGGGCCAACCTGGCGCCACTCGGGGCGAGCGTGGTGGCGGTGGCCGGTGACGCGCCGCTGCCGTTCCGGGCCGCCGTCTTCGACCTGGTGGTCAGCCGGCACCCGGTGCGCACCGACTGGCCCGAGGTGGCGCGGGTGCTGCGCCCCGGCGGTACGTTCCTGTCCCAGCAGATCGGACCGGGTACGGTCCGCGAACTCAGCGAGGCGATCCTCGGTCCGTTGCCACCGCCCGAGCACCGCCGTCCGGAGCACGCGGTGGCGGCCGCCCGGGCGGCCGGCCTGACCGTGGTCGACCTGCGCGAGGTGACGCTGCGGACGGTCTTCCACGACATCGGTGCGGTGGTCTGGTTCCTGCGTAAGGTGATCTGGACGGTGCCCGGCTTCACGGTGGCGGCGCACCGACCGGCGCTGCGGCGACTGCACGACCGGATCCGGGTCGAGGGTCCGTTCGTGGCCCACGCCCGCCGCTTCCTCATCGAGGCCAGAGCGTAGCCGGCTAGCCGGAGCGGAGCATCGCGAGCATCTCCGGCAGGTCGAAGAACTCGGCCGTGGCCACCGCGGACGGATTGCCGCCCTCGGGGTCGGCGCCGGCGTCGAGTAGTGCGCGTACCGCCTCGGCGTTGCTGCGGAACACCGCCGCGGCCAGCGCCGTCTGTCCCCGGTCGTTGGCGCGGGAGTGGTCGGCGCCCCGGTCGAGCAGCGCGCGCACCGTCTCCGGGCGGGCGTGGTAGGCCGCCAGGATCAGCAGGCTGTCACCTTTCTGGTTGGTCAGGTTGACCGGCAGCCCCGCGTCGACGTACCCGACCAGTTCGGTGGTCGCGCCGTCGCGCGCCAGGTCGAACATCCGGTGCGCGAATTCCAGGGTCTCGGCGTCGAGTTCGTCGCTCACCGGTCCAGGTTAGTCGGCGGCGGCGTACCACTCGCGCCCACCGGCCGACCAGTGATCGTGACCGACCTCCGTCTCCCAAGCGCTGTCCCGTCCGCGTGACGGTTGCCGGCGTGGGAGCGCGAACAGTCGACGTCGGGGCGGGTGCGGACATCCCGCCCCGAAGGCCGCGAACGGTAATGGACCACCCCCGTATCAGGTCAACTTGGCGACTCTGCTGTAATCATCTGGCCTCGTACGCAGAGCGAGCGGACGGCTCCGATGTGTCGGTCAATTGTCACATTCATGCAACGCAGCCGCCCCTTGACCCTCGCATGGGCGCCGGGAAGCATCGATAGAGCGGCGTCCCGGGGCCGTGGGGAACACCCGGACCAGCCAAGGAGGACCATGTCGGTCAGCCCCGCTTCGTCGCGCGCCGGATGGCATACGTCCCAACCTGCGGTGCCCGGTCGACCTCCCGGCGGCCAGCGCCGTCCGGTCAACACCGCCGCTCCGGTGCTCACGGTGACCCTGTCCATCCCGCTGGCGTGTGAGGAGTCGCTGACGCCGGCCGCGCGTCGGTTGCTCGACGCGGCACGGGAGATGCTGGAGTGCGGCGAGGGAACCATCACCACCGTCGGCCCGGTGGTGCCGGAACGTCGCGCCGAGACCGTGCCGGCGGGCCGCACGCCGTCGCGGCAGCTCGCTCCGGCCATTCCCGCCCTGCACATCCTGGCCTCGTCCCGGTCGGTGCTGCGGGACGGCGAGCCGTTGCCGTTGACCCGGCTGGAGTTCGACCTGCTGCTGCACCTGGTCGCGAATCCCCGTCGGGTCTTCACCCGGCTCCAGCTGCTCAACGCCGTCTGGGGTTACGAGCACGCCGGCGTACGCACGGTCGACGTACACGTGCGCCGGCTCCGCGGCAAGGTCGGCGTGGACGTTCCGCTGGTCACCACCGTCTACGGCGTCGGCTACCGGCTGGCCGACGACGCCCGGGTCACCCTCGACCGCACCGGCTGACGCCCGTCGCGCCGCCCGGCCCCGGCGCTCGGCCGAGTCCATCGGACCCGAGGTGCGATCACCGCCCGGCCCGGGCGGCGGGGGAGTGCGGCGGCGTCGTCGACCAGCGGGCACCATGGTCGGATGCGGGTGCGTCCCATCTCTCCACCGCTGCTGGTCGGCGAACTGGCCGAGCGGCTGGCCGGCGCGGTGTCGACCGGCCGGCTGCGGGTCGCGGTGGACGGCGCCCCCGCCGCCCGACCCGACCACCTCGCCGACGCCCTGGTCGATCCACTGCGTGCGCTCGGTCACCCGGTGCTGCACGTGCGGACCGACGACTTCCTGCGCCCCGCGCCGCTGCGTCTGGAACGGGGTCGGACCAACCCGGACTCGTACTACGAGGGCTGGGTGGACGAGGCCGGCCTGCGGCGCGAGGTGCTGGACCCGGCGGGACCGGACGGGCCCGGCAGGGTGCTGCCCTCGCTGTGGGACGCCCGAACGGACCGGGCCAGCCGGGCCGCGTACGTCGACCTGCCCGCCGGCGGGGTGGTGCTGGTCAGCGGTGCGTTCCTGCTCGGCGGTGGGCTGATCTTCGACGTCGTCGTACACCTGGAGATGTCGTCCGCCGCGCTACGTCGGCGCACCGACTCCGCGCTGGCCTGGACCCTGCCCGCGTTCGACCGGTACGCCGCCGAGGTCGCCCCGGCCAGCTTCGCCGACGTGGTGGTCCGGGTCGACGACCCACGTCGTCCGGCGTTCGTGGAATCCGGCGACGGGCCGGTTTGAGCCGTCGGCGACGGGGGTAAACGCGGGGCTCACAGCGCCCGGGTGCGATGACCTGGGTGGGCTGACCGGGTGCGGACCGACCCACCCGTGGTGACCGTAAGGCCCAGGAAAGGCAGGCAGCGATGCTCGTCCACGACACGGTCGGCACCGGCCGATCCCAGGCGGAGACCGACCAGATCCGGCTCTCCCTGCAGGCCCGCCACGACGAGCTGACCGAGGAGTACCAGCAGGCGGTGCAGCAGAGCCAGGTGCTGCGGCTGGTCGAGGTCGGCGACACCGCCGGCGACGACCAGGCCGACAGCGGCACCAAGACGGCCGAGCGGGACACCGCGCAGTCGCTGTTGCGGACCATCCTGGACCGTCGCGCCCAGTACGAACACGCCCTCGCCCGGCTGGCCGAGGGGACCTACGGCTTCTGCGAGGGCTGCACCGCGCCGATCCCGGTGGAGCGGCTGGAGATCTTCCCGTCGGCCACCACCTGCGTCACCTGCAAGCAGACGCGCGAGCGTCGGGCGGCCTGACCCGAAACGGTTGCCGGCCGGTCCGGGACACGGTGGACTCCACCCATGGGTGAGATCAAGGTGGGCACCGCGTCCTGGACCGACCGGACCCTGCTGGACTCCGGCTGGTACCCCCAGACGGCCGACACGCCGGAGAAACGGCTGGCCTACTACGCGCGCCAGTTCCCGGTGGTCGAGGTGGACGCCACCTACTACTCCCCGCCGGCCGAGCGCACCGCCCGGCTGTGGGCCGACCGCACCCCGGCCGGCTTCACCTTCAACGTGAAGGCGTTCAGCCTGCTCACCGGCCACCCCACCAAGGTCAGCGCGATCTACAAGGACCTGCGGCCGGAGACCGACAAGCGCAACCTCTACCCGGACGACCTGCCGCCGCAGGCGTACGAGGAGGTGTGGACCCGATTCCTCAGCGCCCTGGACCCGCTGGTCGAGGCGGGCAAGCTCGGCGCGCTGCTGTTCCAGTTCCCGCCCTGGTTCACCATCCGACGCGACAACAAGCAGTACCTGCTGGAGGTGGCCCGGCGGTGTGCGCCGCTGCGTCCGGTCTTCGAGTTCCGGCACGCCTCCTGGTTCGACGGCGACAACGCCACCGAGACCCTCGACTTCCTGCGCGAGCACCGGCTCGCGTACGTCAGCGTGGACATGCCCCAGGGGCACCGCTCGTCGATCCCGCCGGTGCTGGCCGCCACCTCGGACCTCGCGGTGGCGCGCTTCCACGGGCACAGCGACAAGTGGACCAGCAAGGACATCCACGAGAAGTTCGGCTACCGCTACTCGGCGCGGGAACTCAAGGACTGGGCACCCAGGCTCCGGGAACTGGCCGGCGAGACCGAACAGACCCACGTCCTGATGAACAACTGCTACCGCGACTACGCCCAGACCAACGCCCAGCAACTCCAGGCGCTGCTGGGTGAGACCGGCTGACCGCCCCCGCCCCCCGCCGACCAGCGTCGAGTATGCGGAAGCGCCGGCTGGACCGGCGGAGCCACCGGCCGGCCTGCGACGCGGCGGGCGGACACTTTCCGTAGCCGCCATGCCCGACCAGACCCTCCCCCTGCTTCCTTTGCTCTGCTTCAACCGACGCACAGGTTTACTCTCCGTACCGACCTGGCCGGCGACCCCTCTGGTGCACTGCCCCGTCTGACCAGTTCACCGGCCGTTGCGTCGGTTGAAGCAGAGCAAAGGGCGCGTGAGGACAGTAGGCACCCACGACCAGGCAATCACCCAGCGTGAGGGTCGCCGTCAAGCGAACGACGTTACGGCAGGTGACTGTTGCTTTCCGGCACCTCACCGACCCGGCCGGCGGTTGTCCGGTGGTAGTGCGGTTGTCCGGTGGTAGCGCGCGGGCCGGTTCTCACCCGGGTGGGGTGACGGCGACTCACCTGGTCCGTGCGCAGCATGGTGGCAGCGGCGTGGTGCTCGGGCGATGGTCCGTGCGGAAGCGACACCACGGAGGTGGTTGGCGATGACGGTTCGGGTGGCAGCGCACCGACGACGAGACGCGGTGCTGCACGTCGTCGGAGCGGCCGGGCACACCCGTCGGACGTCGCGGGTCGGATGGAGCAGTCCCATCCGGTACCGCCGCGGCCCGGTGGGTCCGCCGCGACGTCAGGACGACCGACGGTGGGAGACCGACCTACGGGGGTGGACAGATGGCTGAGCAGTTCCAGTCCGCGATCGAATCCTCGATGGACAAGACCAATCTGATCCTCAAGGACATCGAGCAGGCGTACGGGTGGCCGAAGGAGCAGCGCAACCAGTCGTACGCCGCGTTGCGTACCGTGCTGCACCTGCTGCGCGACCGGATGCCGGTGCAGGAGAGCGTGGAGTTCTCCGCCCAACTGCCGGTCGTGGTGCGGGGGATCTACTTCGACGGCTGGCAGCCGCAGAACGTGCCGATCAAGCTCAACCGGGACGACTTCCTCTACGAGGTCCGCCAGGGCTTCCCGTACGACGTGGCGGGCGGCCCGCAGCGGGTGGTCCAGGTGGTGCTGGACACGCTGCGCCGGCACATCACGCAGGGTGAGTGGGAGGACGTCAAGGCGACCATGCCCACCGACCTCGCCCGGATCATGCCCTGACCCGCGCCCGTGGCGACCCGCCCCGTCGTGGGGCGGGTTCGGCGCGTCCGGATCACCGGGCCGGCGGCTCGGGCACCCGGCTGACCCGGCGACCGGCACGTGCGGCCAGCCCGGCGAAGGTGGTCGCGTTCGCGACGGCCGCGCCGCCGGGGTCGTTGTTGAAGTAGACGTACGCCGTCTCGTCGTCGCCGAACGCCTCGGTCAGCCGGCGCACCCACGAGGCCAGTGCGGTACGTCCATAGTGTGGCCAGGGGCGAGCCCGGCCCTCGTGCAGGCGCAGATACCCGAATCCCGCGGTCCGCCAGCGGGGGGCGATCGGTCGGCCGTGCCGGTCGGCCCATACCAGCGCGGCGTCGTGCCGTTCCAGCACCGTCCGGGTGGCGTCGGTCCACCAGGAGACGTGCCGTGGTTCCACCGCCACCCGCACCGACGACGGAAACAGCCGCAGTGTGGCGTCGAGCGCCGGTGGGTCGGCCCGCAGGGTCGGTGGCAGTTGCAGCAGCACCGGGCCGAGCCGGTCGCCCAGCGCCGTGGCCCGGCCCAGGAATCGGGCCACCGGCTCGGCGGGATCCCGCAACCGCTTGATGTGGGTCAGGTAACGACTCATCTTGACCGCCACGCAGAAGTCGCCGGGGGTACGCGCGCGCCAGGCGGCGAAGATCTCCCGCTCCGGCAGCCGGTAGAACGCGTTGTTCACCTCGACCGTGGCGAACCGGTCGGCATAGTGCTCCAGCCAGGCCCGCTGGGGTAGCCCGCCGGGATAGAAGCGGTCCCGCCAGTCGCGGTACTGCCAGCCGGAGGTGCCGACCAGGATCACGATCGGCCCTACCAGAGGTCGAAGTGGAACACCTCGAACGAGGTGCCGTAGCGCACGCCCAGCCGGGCACCGACCGGCCGCGCGCCGCCCTCCAGGAACTCCTCGGCGTCGAAACTGCCGTCGCCCAGCCCGGTCAGGTACGCCTCGTGGGCCAGCAGCGACGCGACCCCCCGGTCGAACGTGTCGGTGGTGTCCACACCGTGCCCGGAACGCGGCGACGAGGCCGCCCACACCTGCCGTACCCGACCCCACGGTTCCAGGCCGTCGGCCAGCTGCTCGGGGAAGATCCAACGGTTGCCGGCGTCGCGGACCGCGTCCAGAGTGGCCCGGCCCACCGCGATGTGGTCGGCCTGGTTGAGTACGTCCGCCCCGTCCCAGGTGGCCCGGAAGTTGTTGGTGATGACGATCTCCGGGCGGTGCCGACGGACCACGGCGGCCAGTTCCCGGCGCAGCGGCACGCCGTACTCCAGCACCCCGTCGGGCAGGCCCAGGAACTCGACCGTGTCCACGCCCACCAGGGCCGCCGACTCCCGCTGCTCCTGCTCGCGTACCTCCCGGGCACGCGGCGGCGGCATCCCGTCGATGCCCGCCTCGCCGCTGGTGACCAGGCAGTAGACGACGTGTTTGCCCTGCCCGGTCCAGCGGGCGATGGCGGCGGCGGCACCGAACTCCAGGTCGTCCGGATGGGCCACGATCGCCAGGGCCCGCTGCCAGTCCTCGGTCACCGCCTCCAGTGGTTCGGTCATCGGCACCTCCGTCGCAGTGTTCGACCAATCCTGCCACCCGAGCCGCCGGCCCGCCCGCGACGGCGAACCGGTCATGCCGGATGGTTCGGACGATTACGGTGGGAGGAGGTGGGGTTAGAGAAGATCGGGAGCGGGGTACCACCCGCGGCAGGACGCACCCGACCAATGGCGGCGGGGGCGGGTCAATCCGAGGGAGCACTATGCCACTCAACGACGACGACATGCAGACGACCAGCGGCGGCGGGGCGGAAGGCCCGGCCGACGGCGGTGCCACTCCGGGCCAGCACGACGGCGGCGCGGACGGTAGTGCCGAGGGTCCGGCCGACGGCGGTGCCACACCGGGCCAGCACGACGGCGGCGCGGACGGTAGTGCCGAGGGTCCGGCCGACGGTGGTGCGACCCCGGGTCAGCAGGACGGCGGCGCCGACGGCGCGGCCCGGTAACGGATCGCCATGACGCATCTCGATCCGCCGGGCGGCCACGGCCGCCCGGCGGCTCCGTCTCCGGCCGCCGTCTCGTCCGACCTCGGCGAGCCGGCCGAGCGGACCTCGGCCGCGGCCGCGTTGGCCCGCTGCGTCAGCGTGGAGGCGGCCAAGTTCGCCGCCGCACACTGGGGGCGTACCCCGCTGCTGTCCCGCGCCGTCGAACTGCCCAACCCGGACGGCTTCACCGACCTGCTCAGCCCGGCCGACGCCGACGAACTACTCAGCCGGCGGGGTCTGCGTACCCCGTTCCTGCGGGTGGCCAGGGACGGCCAGGTGCTGCCGGCGGCGCGGTACACCGGCGGCGGCGGCGCCGGCGCCGAGATCGACGACCAGGTCCTCGACGAGAAGATCCTCCAGCTGTACGCCGACGGCGCCACGCTGGTCCTGCAGGGTCTGCACCGCACCTGGCCCGCGTTGATCGACTTCACCCGGGACCTGAGCCTGGCGGTGCGGCAGCCGTTGCAGGTCAACGCGTACCTGACCCCACCGGACAGTCAGGGTTTCGCCACCCACTACGACACCCACGACGTCTTCGTGCTCCAGGTCGACGGCCGCAAGCACTGGCGGATCCACCCGCCGGTGCTGCCCGACCCGCTGGAGCGGCAGCCGTGGGGCGGCCGCGCCGACGAGGTCGCCGCGACCGCACAGGGAGCGGCCGCGTTGGACGTGGTCCTGGAGCCGGGTGACGCGCTCTACCTGCCCCGGGGGTGGCTGCACAGCGCCCAGGCGCAGGAGTCCAGCTCGCTGCACCTGACCGTCGGCGTCCGGGCGTTGACCCGGTACGCGCTCGTCGAGGAGTTGCTCGCCCTGGCCGCCGAGGATCAGCGACTGCGGGCGACCCTGCCGTTCGGCACCGACGTGGCCGACCCGGACGCCATCGAACCGGAGCTGACCGAGACGGTCGAGGCGCTGCGGGAGTGGCTGCTGCGGGCCGACCCGGCCGACGTGGCCGCCCGGCTGCGGCAGCGAGCCTGGCCGGCGTCGCGCCCGGCACCGATCCGGCCGCTGGCCCAGGCCGCCGCGATCACCGCGCTGACCGCCGACAGTCGGGTCACCGCCCGGGCGGGTCTGCGCTGGCAGCTGGTCACCGAGGGCGACCGGGTGGCGCTGCGCCTGTTCGACCGTACGGTCACCCTGCCCGCGCAGTGCGGGCCCGCCGTCCGTGCCCTGCTCGCCGGCCCGCCGATCCGCGTCGGCGACCTCCCTGGCCTGGACACCGACGCCGACCGCCTCACCCTCACCCGCCGCCTGCTCCGCGAAGCCGCCCTCACCCCCGCCTGACGGCGCCGGGGCGGTCAGGGGAGGGGGAGGGTCAGCAGGAGCAGGGTGGTGACGAGGCCGGCGACGACGACGATGAGAACGGGGCGGGGGCTGAGCACGGCGTGGCGGCGGTCGGCGATCACGCGCGCCGGGATCAGACCCAGCACCGGACCGAGCAACGTCACCACCAGAGCCAGCACCGGCAGACCGACGGCCAGGTCACCGTCGTTACGGGTACCCAGGGCGCGGGCGACGGCACCCAGCGCGTACGCCAGCAGTGCGCCGCCGACGCCGCACAGCGCCAGCAGCGGGTTGACGTTGCCCGGCAGCTCACCGGGCTGACGGGTACGGCGCAGCAGATCGCGCACCCCGTCGAGCAGGGCGACCGGGTCGCCGGTGGCATCCGGCGCGGGGGCCGGCGGCGCCCCGGCCCGTCGCCCACCGCCGCCGAGCCGGGCGTTCAGCTCCTGCCACAGCACCGCCACCTCGGCGTCCACCCGCTCCTGTGCCTCGCGTGCGGCCGCCAGCTCCCGCTCGGCGCGGCTCACCTCGTCGGCGGACTCGGCCACCGCCCGGTCCGCCGCCGCGCACTGCTGCTCGTACCACGTCCGCGCCTCTTCGCGCTGCTCCCGCACCCGGGTCGTCAGCTCGGCGAGCCGGCGCAACTGGGCCGCGTAGGTCTGGCTGGTGACCGGTTCGTTCATCGGGCCGGTCCGTAGGGGATGATGGTCTGCCCGGTCCGGTGCACCGCCCGGTCGAAGAAGAGCCCACGCCACGGGCGGGGATACCAGTCCGGGCCACCACTGCCCGGGTACAGCGACGGGCCCAGCTCTCCGCCGTGGGTGTCGAGTGCCACCCAGGCGCCGATCTGATCGGTACGCGCGCCGGTGCCGCCCAGGTCGGCGCGCATCCGGGCCACCCCGCGCCACCAGGCCAGCACGTGGGTACGCCGCTCGGGACCGTCGTGCAGGATCCGGCGCAGGTTCTCCAGCCCGGTGGCCCGTCCGGCGCGTACGGCCAGCGTCCCGGCCGCCGCGTCGACGGCGAACAGCAGCAGATAGTGCGGTGCGCCGGTGGCACCGGGCGCGCCCAGCGCCTCGGCGGTCTCGGCCATCAGTTCGGCCACGGTCTCCTCGTCGTACCAGGCGGCGTCGTCGGCGAGATCCTCGTAGAGGGCCCGGGCCGCGGGGTCGGCGTCCGGGTCCAGGCAGGCGATCGAGAAGCGGGCGCTGCCGGGACGGTGTTGTCGGGCCAGCGAGCGGGCCGCGGCGTCCAGCACCGCGCACGCCTCGTCGACCCGGGTACCCAGGACGGCCAGGTTGCGGCCCGGTGCCCGGGGCAGGCGCAGCACCGCCGAGCGGGCCTGCACGTCGATGATCTCGCCGAGCAGCGCGACCGGACCTCGGGGGGTACCGACCTCCGGCGCCCGCAGCGCCCGGAAGTCCGGCGCGTCGGCCAGCCGGGGCACGGCGTCGCCGTCGAAGAGGCGGGCGGGCGAAGCGTCGGCCGGACGCATCCGCCACAGCCGGTGTTGCAGGTCGCTCCACGTCTCCCAGTCGCTGGCCGACGGGATCCGGGCCACCTGGTTGCCCTCGGTCAGACCCGACTCGGCGTTCACCACCGCGTGGAACTTCGGCAGCGACTGGGCGGCGTCGTTGCGTTCGGCGAGGATACGCAGCGCCTTCGGCAGCGCGATGCGCAGGGTGAACTGGGCCACCAGCGCGGGTCGACCCCACAACGCCTCGATGCCGCGTACGTCCTGCGAGGCCAGCACCAGGTGGATGCCCTGGGAGCGGCCGCGACGGGCCAGGTCCTCCAGCAGGTCGGCCGCCTCCCGGGCGACCGCGTCCCGGCCGGCCAGCAGCATCTGGAACTCATCGACCACCGCGACGATGCGGGGCCAGTGCCCGGTCGGGTCCACCGCGCGCAGCTCCGCCAGCTTGGTGACCTCGTGCTTCTTGGCCGCGTCCGCCCGCCGACGCAACTCCTCGGCCAGGAAGCGCAGCAGCGCCAGGCCGAACTCCCGGTCGGTGTTGACGTTGATGCCGACCAGCCGCATGTGCGGCAGCCAGCTCGGGTCCCGCCGGCCCTTGGCGAACCGGGCGAAGGACACCCCCTCCTTGAAGTCGAGCAGGTAGAACTCCAGCTCGGTGGGGGAGTAGCGGGCCGCGAGGGCCCCGATCCAGGCGAAGATCAGGTTGGTCTTGCCGGTGCCCGAGGGTCCGCCGATCAACGCGTGTGGCGGGTAGTCGCCGAGGGTGAGCAGCACCGGGCGGCCCTGCGGTCCCTCACCGATCGGCGCGGTCAGCCCGCTCGCCGAGTCCTCCCGCCACATCTGGTCGGCCGGCGGCAGCAGGTCGGTGAACGGGGTGGGCGCCGGGCCGGCACTGACCACGGAGGCGATGTCCCGGCAGGTCTCGGTGACCAGGGTGGCCGGCGGGGGCGGGTCGAGCCGCACCGCCAGGCTGTCGATCCGGGCGCCGTCGGCGGTCACCGTCACCCGGGTGACCGCCGGGCCGTCGGGCACCGGCACACCCCGCACGATCAGGTGTACGCCGCAGGCCACCCCGGCGCGTACCACCCGGTCGAGTTGGCCGCGCTCGTGCCGGGACAGTTCGTCCCCGCCGAGCAGCACCGCGACCCGCCACGGCTCCGGGCGTCGTCCCGTCGCGGCGGCCAGGTCGCGCAGCGACGCGTGCTCGCCGGCCAGCACGGTCTCGTTGATCCGGCGGATCTGTTCCACCAGGTCGTCCAGGAGCCGGCCCAGACCACCCGGACCGACGAAGGTGAGCAACCCGGCCGGACCCAGCGGGGCGAATCCGGCCAGCCCGCCACCGAGCCGGTCCGGGTCGTAGCCGACCAGCCGGACACTGCCCGGTGCCGCCCGGCCCAGGCTGCGCAGCAGCAACGCGGCGACCACGGCCGCACAGCCGTCGGCGTCGCCGTCCAGCCGCACGTGCCCGGCGTCGAGCAGCGGCACCAGCGCCGGCACCGGTTCGGTGCCGGCCAGCCGGACGGTGCCGATCCGGGTCGCTCCCGGCGGTTCGGCCCGACCGGCCGGGGTGGGTCGCCAGTCCGGCCAGTTCGCCGAGCCCGCGCCGGGCGCCTCCCGGGCGGCGGCCTCGGCCGCCTCCCGGGCCAGCACCGCCAACCGCGCTCCGTGCCGGGAGTCGATCTCGGCCAGGCGGCGGTCGCGTTCGGCGCCGACGCGCTCCGGCACGCCGGCGGCGGCCCGCCGGACCCGCACCGCCCGGTCGCGGGCGGCGGTGAGCGTGACCTGTGCCGTGGCCGACCGTTCCCGGGACGCGCCGAGTGCCTCGGCGAGCAGTTCCCGGACGCGGGTGACCAGCTGGTTGCGCCGGTCAGCCATCGATCCCGCGCCTCGGCCGGCCGCCGGACCCGTCGCCGGAGGTGGGCCGTGACGGTGCCCCTGACCACGGTCCGTCCCGGCCGTCCCCGGCACCGGTCGGCCGGGATGACCGGGCGGGCTCCGGCCGCCTGCCGCGACCCGGCTCGCCGACCCGTCCGGCCGGGCCGGGCGTCCCGCCGTTGGCTGGCCGGGCGCCACCCGCGCCGCCGGTGCCCTCGGCCGGCAGGTCGCGGCCGAGGCGGTCGAGCAGGACGCCGGTGAGCACGCCGGCGGTGACCGCCGGGTCGGCGGCGTGCGGTTGCTCGCCCTCGCCCCGGCGCGGTGGAGGCATCCGGCAGACCCGGCTGAGCAGGGTGTCCAGCACCGGGGCCGGGAGGCCGGGCAGCAGGTCGCGGACCCGACCGTCCAGCTCGCGGTGCAGCCGGGCGAGGTCGTCGCCGCGCGGCGGATGACCGAGCAGCTCGCTGGCGAGGTCGCGCAGCAGCGGCGGGGCCACGGCGGCCAGCCCCAGACCGACGTCGGCGTGCGCCCCGCGCAGGTCGCGGTGCAGCCGGTCCCGGTCACCGGCCCGGACCCCGCGGACCACCCGGTTCAGCAGCTCCCGGGAGTCGGCGATGCGTTCGTCGGGTTGCTCCGCCGAGCCCTCCCGACCGCCGGTCAGCTCGGCCACCCGCACCGACCACCACCGGCGCAGCCGTACCTCGCCGGCCGGCTCCGGCGCGGCGACCACCGGTTCGGCCGCGCCGGCCGCGTCGTGCGCCGGTCGCCGCTCGGGTTGCCCGGCGGCCGGTGGCGCGCCGTCGGGCGCCAGCCCGATCGCGGCCAGGTACGCGGTCAGCTGCTCCTGGGCCAGCCGCAACGCGTAGCCGGCGGTCTCCGCGTGCTCGGTGGCGCTGGACAGCTCCGGCACTCCCATCGGGTTGGCCGACTCCTGACGCACCCAGCGCAGCCGCTCACTGGCCAGCCCGAACTTCTCCAGCGCCTGCCCGAGCAGGCCCAGCGGCAACTCCTCGGCGGCGGCACGGACCTGCGCACCGACCTCCTCGACGATGGACACGCCCGCCCCTACAGCGTCGAGACGTACTGCTGGGCCTGCTCGACCGCGACGAGTGTCGCGGCGAGGCACTCCTCCAGCTCCTGGCTGGCCTGGGTCAGCGACGCCTGCGCCGCCTCGACCGTGGTGTGACCGCTGCCCTCCAGCGCCCCGGCGAGGGTCTGCTGCGCCTCGGCCAGTTTCTCGCCGGCGGCCTGCACGGCGCTCTGGCCGTCACCGATCTGCTGCAGTGCGACATCGATGGCTGCCTTGAGCTCGGCGACGCTCGCCACGCGGAACCTCCTGGGGGCGGGGAGGACTCCATTAGAGCCTATGCCGGTAGGGGACGAAGCACGTGCCCTGTCAGTGTTCCTGCCCCGCTGACCGGTTGTCGACCACAGACGCCCCTGGTCCGATTCGTGGGACCGGTGGGCGGGCGCTCACCCACCGCCACCGTCGGTCAGCCACCGTGGCCCGCGTACCTCGGCGCCGTACCCGGTGACCCGCTCCCGCAGCTCCCGGTCGGCCGTCACCACCACCCGTCGGCGCTGCCCGGCCCGGGCGACCAGATCAACCACGGCGTCGTCGCCGGAACCGGCGGCGGAGACCACTCGCACGCCCTCGACCCCGGGCACGTCGCGGGCCGCGCCCTCCACCACCAGCACCACCTCGACCGGTGGCGGCAGGTCCGGTGGCAGTCCCCGGCCACCCAACGGGGCCAGCGTGTCGCGTAGTCGGGCGGTGGCGCCGGCCCGGTCGCGCCACCAGCCGTTGGGGCGCGAGCCCACCACGTTCGCCGCGTCCACGATCAGCAGCGGTGTCGGTTCCATCCGCTCAGCCTGCCATCCGGTGGCGGCATCGGCTGGTTGGCCCTTCGTGGCGTTTGTCCGGCCGGTGCCGGGGTAGCCCGTGCCGACCGTCTCGCGCCCGACCGCGGAGGACAGACATGATTGGACCCGGTGACTTCGGCTCCGACCCGTGGGACGAGTTCCTGGCGCGGTACTTCGGTCGGGGCGAGGGCGGGCGACGCCCGGCGCACCGGGTCGACATCACCCGACTGATGACCGCGGACGCGCGGGAGATGCTCGCCGACGCGGCGCGCCGAGCCGCGCAGAAGCAGAGCAACGACCTGGACACCGACCACCTGCTCTGGGCGGCGTTGCAGCGGGAGCCGCTGCGTGACCTGGTCCGGCGGGCCGGCGCGGACCCGGACACCCTCGTCAACGCCCTGGGCGGACGCGGTGACGGCGCCCCGCACGGCGAGGTGCCGCCGAACCTGTCGCTGACCCCGGCGGCCAAACGGGCGCTGCTCGACGCGCACCAGTTGTCCCGGGCGATGGGCGCCAACTACATCGGGCCCGAGCACATCCTGATGGCCCTGCCGCTCAATCCCGAGTCACCGGCCGGCCGGATGCTCGCCGCCGGACGGATCCAGCCGGAGTCGTTGCAGGCCGCCAACGCCGAACGGGGACCGGCGAACGGTCCACGGCCGGACCGGGGCACGCCGACGCTCGACCAGTACGGCCAGGACCTCACCGACCTGGCCCGCAACGACCAGATCGACCCGGTGATCGGTCGCGCCGACGAGATCGAGCAGGCGGTGGAGATCCTGTCCCGGCGTACCAAGAACAACCCGGTGCTCATCGGTGAGGCCGGCGTCGGCAAGACCGCGATCGTGGAGGGTCTGGCGGAGCGGATCTGCGACGGTGACGTGCCGCAGACGCTGCTCGGCAAGCGGGTGATCCAGCTGGACCTGGCCGGCCTGGTCGCCGGCACCCGGTACCGGGGCGACTTCGAGGAACGGCTCAAGAAGGTGATCGACGAGATCCGGGCCCATCGGGAGGAGCTGATCATCTTCCTGGACGAGATCCACACCCTGGTCGGTGCGGGCGGCGCGGGCAGCGAGGGCGGCATGGACGCCTCCAACATGCTCAAGCCGGCGCTGGCGCGCGGCGAACTACGGGTGATCGGCGCGACGACCCTCGACGAGTACCGGCGCAGCATCGAGAAGGACGCCGCGCTGGCCCGGCGCTTCCAGCCGGTCTTCGTGCCCGAGCCCACCGTCGAGGACACCGTGGCCATCCTGCGTGGGCTGCGGGACCGCTACGAGGCGCACCACCAGGTGCGGTTCACCGACGAGGCGTTGGTGACCGCCGCCGAGCTGTCCGACCGCTACCTCACCGACCGCTTCCTGCCGGACAAGGCGATCGACCTGATCGACCAGGCCGGCGCCCGGGTCCGGCTGCGTACCCGCACCCCGGACGCCGACGTGCGCGACCTGGAGCAGCAGCTCGAGGAGGTACGGCGGGACAAGGAGCAGGCGGTCGCCGACGAACAGTACGAACGCGCCTCCGCGCTGCGCGACCGGGTCGCCGAACTGGAGAGCCAGGTGCAGCGGGCCCGGGGCGACGACGGCGGCGGCAGCCAGGTGCCGGAGGTGGGGCCGGAGGAGATCGCCGAGGTGGTCTCCCGGGCGACCGGCATCCCGGCCAGCCAGCTCACCGAGGAGGAACGGGACCGACTGCTGCGGCTGGAGGGCCAGCTGCACGAGAAGGTCGTCGGGCAGGACGACGCGGTCACCGCGGTCGCCGAGGCGGTCCGGCGTTCCCGTACCGGCCTGGCCGACCCGAACCGGCCGATGGGCAGCTTCCTGTTCCTCGGCCCCACCGGCGTCGGCAAGACCGAACTGGCGCGGGCGTTGGCCGAGGCGTTGTTCGGTGAGGCGGACCGGATGGTCCGGGTGGACATGAGCGAGTTCCAGGAACGCCACACGGTGAGCCGGCTGGTCGGCGCGCCGCCCGGCTACGTCGGGTACGAGGAGGCCGGCCAGCTCACCGAGGCGGTCCGTCGCCGTCCGTACGCGGTGGTGCTGCTCGACGAGATCGAGAAGGCCCACCCGGACGTGTTCAACGTGCTGTTGCAGGTGCTCGACGACGGGCGGCTGACCGACAGCCAGGGCCGCACCGTCAACTTCAAGAACACCGTACTCATCATGACGAGCAACATCGGCTCCGAGCTGATCACCGGCGCGCAGCGGGCGGTCGGCTTCGGCGCCGGCGAGCCGGGCAGCGCCCAGGAGAGCGACGAGCTGCGGGAGCGGCTGATGCGCCGGTTGCAGGAGAACTTCCGCCCCGAGTTCCTCAACCGGATCGACGAGGTGATCATCTTCCGTCGGCTGGAGGCCGAGCAGCTGCGCCAGATCACCGAGCTGCTGCTGGAGGAGACCCGCCGCCGGCTGCACGCCCAGGACATCGAGGTGGACTTCACCACCGCCGGCATCGACTGGCTGGCCGAGCACGGCTACCAGCCGGAGTTCGGTGCCCGGCCGCTACGCCGGGTGATCCAGCGGGAGGTCGACAACCACCTCTCCCGGATGCTGCTGGAACAACAGATCTCACCCGGACAGCGGGTCACCGTCGACGCCCGGGACGACCGGCTGGCCTTCGACGTGGCGGCCGGTCGGGGACAGGCCAGGGCGACGACCTCGCATCCCCGCTGACCGGGGAGGGCACCGATGACCGAACCGGACGAGGCCCGCGAGGACGAGCGGACCGAGGCGATCCTGGCACCGCCGACGGCCAACCCCGCCCGGGTGCAGGTGCCGCCGGAGGGGCTGGGCGGGCAGACCGACGAGGGGCACCCGGAGGAGTCCGGGTCGCCGCCGGCAGAGGAGGGCTGATGGTACGCGAACAGCGACTCGACCCGGAGGTGGAAGTGCTCTGGGAGGACTTCCACGCCGAGGTCAACGTGCCGTCCGAGCAACTGCGACAGTGGCTGCTGACCCGGGGCTCCGGCGAGGAGGCGTTCGGCCCCGACCCCGACCTGAACCTGCCGGAGCCGGGCCGGCAGATCCTCGCCGTGCTGCGCAAGCGCAAGGTCGACCTGACCCCGGAGGACATCGACGTGATGCGCGACGCCGTCGAGCGGATCCGCTCGCTGACCGCCGCCAAGCCGGGCCGGGGCAACGCCGACGACGAATGGCGACACAGCCTGCTCGACCTGGGCCACGACGTGCTCGTCGAACGCTGACCCCCCCGGGTCGTCCCCGGCGCTGCCGCACCGCGCCGGGGATACCGGCACGTCCGGCCGGGCTACTCGGCTTCGAGGCTGGCGATGGCCAGCCCGGCGGCGTCGGCGGCGGCCTGCCGGTCGGCGCGGGTCTGCTCCTCGCGAGTGAGCAGGTTGGCGTACTCGGCCAGGTCGGCCGGGTCCGGCACCTCCGGCAACCGGCGGAGGAAGGCTTCGCACTCCCGGACGGCGGCGGTGTGCGCGGCGGCGGCCCGACGGAGCAGTTCGCGCTCGTCGGCGGCGGGATAGAGGTCGGTCATACCCGCCCCTTACCCGCGCTCAGCCGGTTCGCACCCGGTGTGCCGTCACCACCGGCGCGGGTCGCCGGACACCGAACGCCGGGTTGCGCAGCAGCCAGGCCAGGTACGCCGGATGCGGCGCGAGGGCGTCGGTGTACGCGACCAGGGCGGTCTCCAGCACCAGGTCGGCGGTGCGGGCGGCGGCGGACTCCGGATGCCAGCCCAGCATCAGCCGCCAGCGCAGCGGCGTGTCGACCAGCCGACGGGTCACCAGACCGGCCACCGGCCGGAAGGTGGCCTGGCACAGCGCCACCGCCTCACCGGCGTCCACCAGGTCGATGCAGCTGCGCACGTCGGCCTCGTACACCTTGCGTGGGGTGAACCCGGCGCGGGCGCAGGCGGCGGCGAAGCAGTCGCCGAAGCAGCCGTCCCCCGGCGCGGCCACCCACTGCTCGTGCCGCAGGTCGGCCAGGTCCACCTCGTCGCGCTCGGCCAGCGGATGCGTCTCCGGCAGCAGCACCATGACCGGATCGACGGCGACCTCCCGCCAGCTCAACCCGTAGTCCGCCGACGGTGTCGAGTCGCCGCACACCCCGGTCAGCGCGTAGTCCAACCGGCCACCGGCGACCAACTGGGCCAGCTCGTCGACCGACCAGGAGGCGTGCGTGCTGATCTGCGCCTGCGGCTGCTCGGCGGCCAGCCGGTGCACCAGCCGACCCAGGATCGGGCTGTTCACCCCGCCGAACCGGTACCGGCGGGGTGCGTCGCCGGCGCCGGCCAACCGGGCCGCCTCGTCCTGCAGACCCTTCATCGCCGGCAGCAGCACCCGGGCCCGGGCCAGAACCAGCTCGCCGAGGGCGGTGGGCCGCGCGCCGCGCCGGTCCCGTTCGAACAGCGGCCCGCCGAGGGTACGTTCGATCCGCTGGAGCTGGGCGGTCAGCGCCGGCTGGGCCAGGCCGAGCGTCGAGGCCGCCTTGGTCACGCTCCCGGTCTCCGCTATGGCGCAGACCACCCGCAGGTGGCGCAACTCCAGGTTCATAGCGTGACGGTAGGGCCACGGCGCAGCTGGCGGTAGTGCCTGGACGGATCAACGACCGTGAACGTGTCGTGGGTCTCTCACCGAGGTGGCGGCTCGGTGAGCTCACCCAACTGGGTGTGCCGGCCGGCGAGGACGTCCCGAACCTTGTCGACCACCCCGACCGCCGGCTCGACGATCCGGTTCCACGGCGGGCTGTGCGGCACCGCCGGATGCGGGCGGGTCGGTGCCGCCTCCTCGGCGATCTCCAGCCGGTTGCCGAGCCGGATCAGCTCCTCCTCGGTGGCGGCGGCGCAGAGCCGCCGCATCAACGGGTCGACCGCCCGGGCGTGCGCCTCGACCCGCGCGGCCACGTCGGGCAGGGCGTCGTCGGTCAGCCCCTGCAGGGTCCGCAGCAGCTCGACGTCGCCGGCCAACACCTCGTCGACAAGCGGGTTCGCGTCCGCCACGGCGTGCCGGACGGCGGGCAGCAGGTACTGCTCCTCCCCGGACAGATGCCGCGACAGGGCGGCGACCAGGACGTCGCGGCCGTGCTCCGGGTCCGGCCCGGGCTCGATCAGCCGCCGGGTCAACTCCAGCAGCTGCCGGTGCTCCTCGGCGACGAGGTCGGCGATGCTGCGCCCGGTGGGCTTGTACTCCTCCCCGGGGGTGGGCGGCAGCGGCGGCAGGTGGACGGACATGGTCGCCTCCTGGGTGGGCGGGCGGAGCGACGAGGGGGCTTCGGCGGGCATCGGGCAGGCGCGGCAGTACCCGCGGTAGCCCGAACCGAAACCCTGGGCTGATATGAAGGCACGATGACGAGCGACGCCCACGCCGCCCTCCCCGCGCCGACCGACGAGGTCGTCGAGCTGTGCCGGGACCTGCTGCGCATCGACACCACGAACACCGGCGACAACGACACGAGCGTCGGCGAACGCGGCGCGGCCGAGTACGTCGCCGAGAAGCTCGCCGAGGTCGGCATCACCCCGGTCGTCCACGAGTCCGCGCCCGGCCGGGCCAACGTGGTCGCCCGGATTCCCGGCACCGATCCCAGCCGCGGTGCGTTGCTCGTGCACGGGCACCTGGACGTGGTACCGGCGGACGCCGACGAGTGGTCGGTGCACCCGTTCTCGGGCGAGCTGCGTGACGGCTACCTGTGGGGTCGCGGTGCCATCGACATGAAGGACTTCGACGCGATGGTCCTCGCGGTGGTGCGGCACTGGCAGCGTACGGGGGTGCGTCCGCCCCGGGACATCGTGCTCGCGTACACCGCGGACGAGGAGGCGGGCAGCGAGTACGGCGCGCACTTCCTGACCACCCGGCACCGCGACCTCTTCGACGGCTGCACCGAGGGCATCGGTGAGGTCGGTGGCTTCTCCTACACGGTGGACCCGTCGCAGCGGCTCTACCTGATCGAGACCGCCCAGAAGGGCATCGACTGGCTGCGGCTGCACGCCAAGGGCCGGCCCGGGCACGGCTCGATGCTGCACGACGACAACGCGGTCACCGCGCTGGCCGAGGCGGTGGCCCGGATCGGCCGGCACCGCTTCCCGGTGGTGGTCACCGACACCGTGCGCGCCTTCCTGGCGGAGATCTCCGAGGTCCTCGGCGTCGAGCTGGACCCGGACGACCCGGAGGCCGCCATCGCCAAGCTCGGCCCGATCGCGAACATCATCGGCGCCACCATCCGCAACACCGCGAACCCGACCCGGCTCGCCGCCGGCTACAAGGACAACGTCATCCCCGGCCGGGCCAGCGCCACCATCGACTGCCGCAGCCTGCCCGGCCAGTCGGAGCTGCTGGAGCGGCAGTTGCGTGAGCTGGTCGGCCCGGACATCGCCATCGAGTACGTGCAACGGCAGCCGGCGCTGGAGACCACCTTCGACGGCGACCTGGTCGCGGCCATGGCCGCCGCGCTGCGGGCCGAGGACCCGGGTGCCCGGCCGGTGCCGTACATGCTCTCCGGCGGCACCGACGCCAAGGCCTTCGCGCAGCTGGGCATCAGGTGTTTCGGGTTCGCGCCGCTGCGGTTGCCGGCCGATCTGAACTTCTCGGCGCTGTTCCACGGCATCGACGAGCGGGTGCCGGTGGACGGACTACAGTTCGGCGTGCGGGTTCTCGACCGGTTCCTGCGCACCTGTTAGCCCGCGTCCGGATGGACGCGACATCCTGGATTCTTCGTGAAGGGGACGCCTCACATGACCGACCAGCACGGTGAGCTGGACGCCGCCCTCGAGCGCGTGATCGAAGCGGCCCGCCACCACCTGGCCGCCGTCCGGGCCGCGCAGGGCCGGATCGACGACGACGACGTCTGGCAGGCGTACGTCGCGCTGAACAACGCGTCGTTCGCCTACGACGAGCAACTCATGGACGCCTTCGGCGAGGTCACCCCGTGGGACGTCGAGTCCATCGACCCGGACGAGGCCGATCAGCGTTTCGGCGGTGGTGAGGGTGTCGAGTCGACCGACCCGCACCCGCAGGTGATCTCGGTACGCCAGCGCCGCGACTACCGGGTGCCGAGCGTCTCCGCGTTGATCCGGGTCGCCGAGGCGGCCCGCCGGGAGGGCGTACCCGGTGACGAGGAGGTGCCGCCGGTGGAGGGCGTCGGCGAGGCGGTGCTGGAGCTGCTGCAGAGCGGCGACGGTTCGCTAGGCGCGCTCGACGTGCCGGAGCTGGAACCGCTCGACGGTGTGGTGATGGTCAGCGAGGTCGGCACTCCGGTCGACCTGGAGTCGTTCGCCGACGACGACCCGGTGGGCCCGTTCCAGCCGGGCGCCGACGACCGCCTGGTCGGCCGCCTCGACGAGCACCCCTTCCTGGAACTCGACGACGAGCACGACCACGTGCACTGACAGCGGAGGCGCCCAGCGGTAACCGGGCCGGCCGCAACGGTCGGCCCGGTTACCGGCGCGCCGCCGACGGTCAGTACGACAGGCCCGGCTGCGGCTGGTTGACCCGCCGGCGACGCAGCACCACCTGCCGCGTACCGTCACGGAACAGCCGCACCCGGGCCAGTTCCCAGCCGGAGAACTCCGCCTGGATCGCCAGCTGCGCCGCGGCGGTCAACCGGTCGACGTTCGGCGGCAACCGCAGCGGCGCGTATTCGTAGTCCATGTGGCCTATGCTGCCCAGCCGGACCCCCGCAGCGCCACCCTTCGGCGCGTGATGCTCAACCGTCGCGCTCCGGATAGCCGACCTCCAGCGCCGAGACGTCGTCCAGCGCCGTGGTGATCTCGTCGGGCAGGGTCATCCGTTCCACCTGAAGCGCACCGAGCAACTGCCCCGAGGTACGCGCGCCGAGGATCGGCGCGGTCACCCCCGGCCGATCCCGGATCCAGGCCAGCGCCACCTCCAGCGGGGAGACGCCGAGGCCGCTCGCGGCGGTGGCCACCGCCTCCACGATGCTGGAGCAGCGCGGCTCCAGATACGTGGCGACGAACCGCTCGAAATGCGGCGACACCGCCCGGGAGTCCGCCGGTCGGCCGTGCCGGTACTTGCCGGTCAGCACACCCCGACCGAGCGGCGACCAGGGCAGCACCCCCAACCCGAGCGCCTCGCAGGCGGGCAGCACCTCCCGCTCCACCCCCCGCTCCAGCAGGGAGTACTCCACCTGGGCGGCGACCACCGGCGCCCGGCCCGGCCAGGCCGCCTGCCAGGCCGCCGCCCGGGCGGTCTGCCAGCCGGAGAAGTTCGACACGCCGACGTAGCGCACCCGCCCGCTGGCCACCGCGTGGTCCAGGGCCGCGAGGGTCTCCTCCAGCGGGGTCTGCGGATCGTAGCCGTGCACCTGGAACAGGTCGACGTGGTCGGTGCCGAGCCGGCGCAGCGAGGCGTCCAGCGTACGCAGCAGGTGACCACGGGAGCCGTCCCGGCGCCGGGCGCCGCCCGGCCGAAGCCCCGCCTTCGTCGCGATCAGCAACTCCTCGCGGGGCACCAGGCTGCCCAGCAGCGAGCCGATCACCGACTCGGCGTCGCCGTCGCCGTACACGTCGGCGGTGTCGATCAGGTTGCCACCGGCGTCGAGGTAACTCTTCAACTGTGCGGCGGCGTCGTCGGCGTCGGTGTCCCGGCCCCAGGTCATGGTGCCGAGCGCGAGCCGGGAAACCGCCAGCCCGCTGCGGCCGAGCGGTCGCTGCTGCATGGGTGAACCTTATTTCGAACCAGGGCCGGACGGATATCCTCGCTCCCGTCGAGTCTGCCCGCGGATCGGGGTGAGCCGGTGATCGTCCCGGCCACCCGCACCGCGTAACCTGATGCGACTGCGGATGGGGGAGGACTCTGTGCGACTCGGGCTAAGCCTCGGATACCAGACAGCGTGGAGCACGCCGGCCGACCACCTGGCCCTGGCTCAGGAGGCGGACCGGCTCGGCTACTCGGTGGTGTGGGCCGCCGAGGCCTACGGCTCCGATTCGCCGAGCATGCTGGCCTGGATGGCCGGACAGACCGAGCGGATCGACATCGGCAGCGCGGTGATGCAGATCCCCGCCCGGACGCCCGCGATGACCGCGATGACCGCCGCCACGATCGACTCGCTCTCCGGGGGGCGGTTCCGGCTCGGCCTGGGGGTGTCCGGCCCGCAGGTCTCCGAGGGCTGGCACGGCGTCCGGTTCGGCAAGCCGCTGGCCCGCACCCGCGAGTACGTGGACATCGTGAAGCTGGCGGTGGGCCGCAAGGAGGTTGCCTACGACGGCGAGTTCTACACGCTGCCGCTGCCCGACGGCCCCGGTAAGGCACTGCGGTTGGGCTTCCACCCGCCGCGCGAGCACATCCCGATCTACCTGGCCGCGGTGGGCCCGAAGAACCTGGAACTGGCCGGCGAGATCGCCGACGGCTGGCTGGCGGTCTTCTACGCCCCCGAGTTCGCCCAGGAGCAGCTGGCGGCGGTGCGGGCCGGTCGGGCCAGGGCCGGCAAGGAACTGGCCGGCTTCGACGTGGTGCCCTCCGTGCCGGTCGTGGTCGGCGACGACCTGAACTCGTGCGCCGAATTGGTCCGCTGGTACGCGGCGCTGTACGTCGGTGGCATGGGCAGCCGCCAGCAGAACTTCTACAACCAGTTGGCGACCCGGATGGGCTACGGTGACGCCGCCCGCGAGGTGCAGGAACTCTACCTGGCCAAGCGGCAGCGCGACGCCGCGGCCGCCGTGCCGATGGAGTTCATCGACCGGACCTCGCTGCTCGGACCGAAGGAGCGCATCGCCGATCGGATGCGGGAGTACGCCGAGGCGGGGGTCACCACCCTGTCGGTGACCCTCTTCGCCGCCGACCGTGACACCGGTGTGCAGACCCTGCGGACCGTCGCCGAGGCGCTGGACCTCTCGGGAGTCGGGGAGTGACCTGGATCGAAGCCATCGTCCTGGGCATCGTCCAGGGCCTGACCGAGTTCCTTCCGGTCAGCTCGTCCGGTCACCTGCGGATCACCTCGGCGATCTTCTTCGAGCAGGACGCCGGAGCGTCCTTCACCGCGGTCACCCAGCTGGGCACCGAGGCGGCGGTACTGCTCTACTTCGCCAAGGACATCTGGCGAATCGGTCGGACCTGGGTGGTCGGCATCTGGGACAAGTCCGTCCGGGCCAGCTTGGACTACCGCATGGGCTGGTACGTGATCGTCGGTTCGATTCCGATCGGGTTCTTCGGCTTCCTGTTCAAGGACCAGATCCGGGAGACCGCCCGCAACCTGTGGGTGGTGGCCACCACCCTCATCGTGTTCGCCTTCGTGCTCGCCTTCGCCGAGTACTGGGGCCGGCAGACCCGGACCCTGCGCGACTTCCGGCTGCGCGACGGCGTGGTGATGGGCTTCGCCCAGGCGCTGGCGCTCATCCCGGGCGTCTCCCGGTCCGGCGCGACGCTCACCTTCGGTCTCTTCCTGAGCCTGACCCGGGAGACCGCGGCCCGCTACTCGTTCCTGCTGGCCATTCCGGCGGTGGTGATGTCCGGGATCTTCAGCCTCGGGGACGTCTTCGAACCGGCGGCGCCCGGCACCTCGGTGCCCACCGTCGCGCAGATGATCGTCGCCACGCTCATCGCGTTCGGGGTCGGCTACGCGGCCATCGCCTGGCTGCTGCGTTACGTCGCGCACCACACCCTGTACATCTTCGTGCTCTACCGGGTCGCGGTCGGCACGCTCGTCCTGGCCCTGCTGCTGACCGGAACCATCAGCGCCACCTGAGTCTGAGTTCTGGTGGTGGGTGGTTGCGGTTCGGGCTGGGGGCGACCGTGCCCGGCTTCGGGCGGTCAGGCTTGATCCCTGCGCCGGGCACGGTCGCCCCCAGCCTGACCTGGTTGGCCTCCGCCCGGGTGTGGGCCAGCCGGCCCGGGTGGGTTTGACTGTCTGCTGTCTGCTGTCTGCTGTCTGCTGTCTGCTGTCTGCTGTCTGCTGTCTGCTGTCTGCTGGACATGCCGCTGGCCGGCACCCGGGTTCGGGTGCCGGCCAGCGGCTTTCTGCTCCCCCTGTGGAGGAATGTCTTCGGTTGTCAGCTGGGGTCAGCTGGTCCAGTGCTGGGCGACGAGGTCGGCGGCCTGCTGTTCCCACTGGGCGTAGTGGTCGGGGTAGGCCGAGACCTGCACGGTCTGCGCGGCCTGGGTCAGCGGCATGTCCTGCCAGCCGTCGACCTGCTTCAAACCCTTCAGGAACGCCAGGGTGGAGTACTCGGGGTCGGTGATCTGCTCCACCGTGCCCCAGCCGGAGGAGGGGCGCTGCTGGAACAGGCCCTGCGAGTCGTGGTCGTTGCGGTCACCCAGGTGACCCAGGTTCTCCAGCTTCGACTCCTGCAACGCGGTCGCGATCGACACCACGGCGGCGCGCTCGTCCATGCCGGCCTTCTTCGTCGCCGCGATGATCGCCTTGACGTTGTCGATCTGCTCGTCGTTCAGGTCGACGTGCGACTGGTTGCTCGGGGTGCCGTGCGGCAGCAGCGTGCCCATGTCCGGCTTGTCGGCCTGGACGGAGGCGATGGGGGTGGTCGGGGTGAGCTCGTTGCCGGTGGTGGTGCCGTGGTTCAGCGGGCCGGCGGCGAGTCCGGCGGCGGCGGTGAGGCCGGCGATGCCGAGGATGCTCTTGCGCAGCGTGGTGTTCATCGGGGGCTCCTTCGCGTCGGGGGTGGGCCTCGCCCGTCGGGGAGGGGGATGACGGGTGGGCCGGGGCGCGGTCGAGCGCCAGAAGACAGCGGGGACGTCGACCCGGTCGTGGTGCCGGGCGTATCAGGGGAAAGGCGGGGCGCGCGTCCCGCAGGTGTGCGGGGCGGGGGTGGATCGCGCGCCGGGACCATGTGCAACGACCGGCGGGGGCGGGTCATTCCCACATCCCGCCGCCCACGTCCGGGGGGTGGGTGGGTGCTGCTTCGTCAGCCACCGGTTACAACGCCCGCCACCGGCCGGTGATTCCGCCCGGTCGCCCGCCACCGACCCCGGAAACCGGACACCGCGCCCACCTGGCCAGCTCAGCCCCAGTTTGCCACCCTGGCTGAGGGCGGGGCCGGTGGCGGATCTGGCTGCCAGGTGTCCTGTCTGAGAGTTCCGTACCGCGCTGAGCGGTGTGGGGTGAGGGCCTAGGGTGGTGCGGGTGGCGACTCTTCTGCTCCTGCGGCACGGACGCACCACCGCGAACGCCGACGGCGGCCTCGCCGGTCGGCAGCCCGTCGAGCTGGACGAGACCGGCCGCGCCCAGGCCACCGCGGTGGGCGAACGGTTGCGGCAGGTGCCGCTGACGGCCGTGGTGACCAGCCCGCTGATCCGCTGCCGGCAGACCCTGGAGCTGGCGCTGCCCGAGGCGTCGCCGGTGGTGGACGACGGTCTGATCGAGTGCGGGTACGGCAGCTGGGAGGGCCAGCCGCTGAAGAAGCTGGCCAAGGAGCCGCTCTGGCCGATGGTGCAGCAGCATCCCAGCGCCGTGGTCTTCCCCGAGGGCGAGGCGATGGCGCAGATGGCGACCCGCGCGGTCGCGGCGGTACGCGTCTGGGACGCCCGGCTGACCGCCGAGCACGGCCCCGAGGCGGTCTGGCTGGCGTGCAGCCACGGTGATGTGATCAAGGCCATCGTCGCCGACGCGCTCGGCGTACACCTGGATCTTTTTCAGCGGATCGTGGTGGACCCGGCGTCGGTGACCGCGATCCGCTACACCCCCCTGCGACCGTTCCTGGTACGCCTCAACGACGTCGGTGGTGACCTGGCCGGTCTGGTACCGCCGCCCGGCAAGCGGCGTCGGCGGGGCCGCCGGCCGACCGACTCGGACGCCGCGGTCGGCGGTGGCGCGGGGGTGTCCCGGTGAGCCGTCCGGCTCCGCACCCCGGCACGTTCGGGTGCGTCGCGATTCGGGTCGGTGGGGTGCGCGCTGCGTGGGGCCGCCGGATAGGGTCGTGGGTATGACCCACCAGGTGCACGCCTTCGAGCCGCCGGAGCGGTTCGTCGCCGGGACCGTCGGGCCGCCGGGGGAGCGTACGTTCTTCCTCCAGGCGCGCGGCGGTGGCCGGCTGGTCAGCGTCGCGCTGGAGAAGGTCCAGGTCTCCCTGCTCGCCGAGAAGCTGGAGGAGCTGCTCACCGAGGCTCAGCGTCGGTTCGGTGTGGAACTGCCCGAGGCCACCGTCCCGGTCGGTGACAACGACCCGCTGGAGACACCGGTCGACGAGGAGTTCCGGGTCGGCACGTTGGGCCTGGCCTTCGACGCCGACACCGCGACCGTGGTGATCGAGGCGATCGCGGTCGGCGAGGCGGAGACCGAGATCGAGCTTGGCGAGGCGGAGGCGGAGGACGAGCCCGACGATGTGGAGCCCGACGAGGATCTCGACCGGCTCCGGGTCCGGCTGACCCCCGAGGCGACCCGTGCGTTCATCGAGCGGGCCCGGCGGGTGGTCAACGCCGGCCGGCCGCCCTGCCCGCTGTGCGGCCAGCCCCTCGACCCGGCCGGCCATCTCTGCCCCCGGAACAACGGCTACCACCGGTGACCTCCTCCGGCGTGGCTCCCCGACAGGACGGGGGTGCCGCGCTGCGCCTGCTGCGGGACGGTGAGCTGACCGTGGAGGGGCGACTGGTCGACGCGTCGAACACCACCCTGCGGGGCGTGCTCACCCTGGACGGGATGTCGGCCCGGTGCGTGTACAAGCCGGTGCGCGGTGAGCGACCGCTGTGGGACTTCCCGGACGGCACTCTGGCCGGCCGGGAGGTGGCCGCCTACCTGGTCTCCGCGGCCACGGGCTGGGATCTGGTGCCGCCGACGGTGCTGCGGGACGGGCCGTTCGGGACCGGATCCTGCCAGCTGTGGATCGACGAGCCGGCCGACGCCGAACCGCTCGTGGGATTCGTGCCGGCCGACTCGGTACCACCCCGCTGGTTCCCGATCGCGGCCGCCCGCGACGACGACGGCACCGCGTACGCCCTCGCGCACGCCGACGACCCGCGCCTGGCCCGGCTCGCGGTGCTCGACGCGGTGATCAACAACGCGGACCGCAAGGGCGGCCATGTCCTGGTCGGCCCGGACGACCGGATCCACGGGGTCGACCATGGGGTGAGCTTCCACGTGGAGGAGAAGCTGCGGACGGTGCTCTGGGGCTGGGCCGGCCGCTCGCTGCCGGACGACGCGGTCGACATGCTCGGTCGGCTGTCCCGTCAGGTCGCCGGCCCGCTCGGCGAGGAACTGGCCGAGCACCTCACCCTCGGTGAGATCGCCGAGCTGGCCGCCCGGATCGACCGACTGTGCCGCAGCGGCCGCTTTCCGCAGCCCTCCCAGGACTGGCCGGCGGTGCCCTGGCCGCCGATCTGAGCTGTCGCGTTGATCACTCTCGGGGCGGCGTGACGTCGCCCGACGGCTGGTTAGGCTGACGGGCATGGAGTCTTGGGTGGGGCACGAGGTGCCGCGGCTGCCGGGCCGGAGCGAGCCGTTGCGGTTGTTCGACTCGGCGCGCGCGAGCGTGCAGCCGAGCGACCCGGACGGCACCGCCACCATGTACGTCTGCGGCATCACCCCGTACGACGCCACCCATCTCGGTCACGCCGCCACCATGATCACCTTTGACCTGGTGCAGCGGATGTGGCGGGACGCCGGCCACGAGGTCCGTTACGTGCAGAACGTCACCGACATCGACGACCCGTTGCTGGAGCGGGCCGAACGCGACCGGGAGGACTGGAAGGTCCTGGCGATGCGGGAGACGGCGCTGTTCCGGGAGGACATGGAGGCGTTGCGGATCATCCCACCCGCCCACTACGTCGGCGCGGTGGAGTCGATCCCGGACATCGCCGAGAAGGTGCTGGTGCTGCTCAAGGACGGCGCCGCGTACCGCCTCGACGACGGCACCGGCGACGTCTACTTCGACATCTCGGCCGCGCCGAGCTTCGGCTACGAGTCCAACCTCTCCCGCGCGGAGATGCTGGAGATCTTCCCCGAGCGCGGTGGCGACCCGGCCCGCGCCGGCAAGCGTGACCCGCTGGACCCGCTGCTGTGGCGCGGCGCCCGCGACGGCGAGCCGTCCTGGCCGGGTGGCGACCTCGGCCCGGGCCGGCCAGGCTGGCACATCGAGTGCGCGGTGATCGCCCTGGGCCTGCTCGGCTCCACCATCGACGTGCAGGGTGGCGGCAACGACCTGCTCTTCCCGCACCACGAGTGCTCCGCCGCGCACGCCGAGCGGCTGACCGGCGCGACACCCTTCGCCGGTCACTACGTGCACGCCGGGATGATCGGGCTGGACGGCGAGAAGATGTCCAAGTCCCGGGGCAACCTGGTGTTCGTGTCCCGGCTGCGCGCCGACAAGGTCGATCCGATGGCGGTCCGGCTGGCCCTGCTCTCCGGGCACTACCGCGCGGACCGGTCCTGGACCGACGACCTGCTCACCGCCGCCCAGGAGCGGCTGGGCCGCTGGCGGCGGGCCGCCGCCGCGACCGCCGGGCCGTCCGGGGCCGCGTTCCTGGCCGGCGTACGCGAACGACTCACCGACGATCTCGACACGCCCGGTGCCCTGCGGCTGGCCGACGAGTGGGCCGAGCGGACCCTCGCCGGCGCCGACGACGACCCGGCCGCGCCGCGCCTGTTCGCCGACACCGTCGACGCCCTGCTCGGCATCCGCCTCTGACCAGATCCGGCAAGTTCCCCGACGTCGCCCCCTCCCGCCCTGTGCCCCTCCCGCCCGAGGCAGCAACATCGCTGAGGTCGCTGCCTCGAACGCCCGTGAGGGGACAACATCGCTGATGTTGCTGCCTCGGACGCCCGTGAGGGGACAACATCGCTGATGTTGTTGCTTCCTGTTCCCCTGTCGGGGGCGAGGTTGTCATGGGTGGCGGGCGTGAGGTGGTGGGGGACGTCAGCCGAGGACGAGGCCGGGGTCCGGGTCGGGGGATTCGGCGGGGGCGGGGATCTGGTACTCCTCGGTGAGGGTGGTGACCGGTCCGGGCCAGGTGGCCTGGGCGACCTCGATGGGGCGGCGCTGCGGGTCGTACGCCACGTGCAGCAGGTGCAGCACGGGGGTGTCCGGGCGGATCTGGAGGGTCTCCGACTCCTCGCGGCTGGGCTGGCGGGCGGTGATGGTGTCGGTGGCGGTCGCGTACCGCCGACCGGTGGCCTCCTCGGCCTCCTGGTAGAGCGGGCGGCCGAACGCCTCGGCCCGCTCCAGGCTGGTGCCGGCGGTGTCGGCGGGCAGGAACCAGGAGGCGCCCACCTCCACCGGTGAGTCCTCGGCGCGGACGAGGTGGCGGCGGCAGAGCAGTTCGGTGCCGTCGGGCACGCCGAACGCGTCGGCCACCTCGGGCGGCGCGGGGGAGCGGCCGACGGAGACGAGCTGCTGGCGATAGCGGGCGGCCAGGTCGGTGTGGTAGCCGCGGAAGCCGCCGTAGCGGCCCCGGGAGAGTCGGTTGAGTCGCCGCCGGGTGCCTCGGACGTACGTACCGGAACCGGGTTTGGTGATCAGGACACCCTCGACCCGCAGCTGGTCGACGGCGCGTTGCACGGTCTGCTTGGCGACGCCGAACATCTCGGCGATGGCCGGGATGGACGGCAGCCGCTCGCCCGGTGCCCAGTCGCCGCGTCGGATCTGGGTCTTGAGCTGCGCCGCGATCTGCCGGTGCGGGAACTCGGCCGCCCCCGGGTTGATCTGCATCCCCGCCTCCTCATTTCAGCTAGGTTCCTAGGATGCCGTACGGGTGGTGGGCGCCGCCACCCCGACACACACGACGAGACCCCGGGCGGGTGATCGCCCGGGGTCTCGAAAGCGGAACGGGGCTAGCGGGTCACCAGGAACCGGCGGTGGGGCCGGCGGATCCGCCCCGGCGGCGCAGGTACTTCTCGAACTCCTGGGCGATCTCGTCCCCGGTCAACGGGGTGATGCCGGCGTCACCGACGCGTTCCTCCAGCTCGCGGACGTACTCGCCCAGCTCGGCGTCCTGCTCGGCGGCGCTGCGTACCCGCTGTTCCCACTCGGCGGCCTCCTCGGCCAGGTCGGCCATGGGCACCGGCAGGTCGAGCACCTCCTCGACCCGGTGCAGCAGGGCGAGGGTGGCCTTCGGGCAGGGCGGGTTGTTGGCGTAGTGCGGTACGTGGACCCAGAACGAAACGGCGTCGACCTCGGCGCGGGTGCAGGCGTCGTGCAGCACGCCGACGATCCCGGTCGGCCCGTCGTAGCGGGTCGGGGTGAGCTGGTAGCGGCGCGCGGCGTCGGCGTCGGAGGCGCTGCCGCTGATCGGCAGGGGCCGGGTGTACGGCACGTCGGCCAGCAGGGCACCGAGCAGCACCACCCGCTCGACCTCCAGGCTGTGGCAGATCTCCAGCACCTGCTCGCAGAAGGTCCGCCACCGCATGCTCGGCTCGATGCCACGGATCAGCACCACGTCCCGCTCGGTGCCGGCGGGGCTGGCGACCGTGAACCGGGTGGTCGGCCACTCCACCCGGCGGGTGGCACCGTCGGACATGGCGATGGTGGGTCGGCTGACCTGGAAGTCGTAGAAGTCCTCCGGGTCGAGCTCGGTGACGGGCCGGGCCTCCCACACCTGTTCCAGGTGCTCGACCGCCGCGGTGGACGCGTCCGCCGCGTCGTTCCACCCCTCGAAGGCGCAGATGGCGACCGGGGACCGCAGCACCGGCAGCCCGTCGAACTCGGTCACGCCGTCACCTCCTGCTCGTCACCGGCGGTCCGGGACGCGGTCCCGGTCGTCCGCCCACGGTGCGTGGCGGTGTCGCTGTAGTCCTTCACGTCAGTCAGCCTACGTGCCGGGCCCGGACCCGGCCCGCCGGCCGCGCCGGATGGGCCGGGCGTCGGCGCCGCCGCCGGGCTGCGCGCAGGCCACGGTGTTGGGCATTGCCGGCCAAAACGGGCAACGTGATCCCGATGACACAATGTGGGATCGGACGGTACGCAGGGGTGCGGGCCCGGCCGACCGCACTAACCTGAGGTGGTGCGTACCTCGTTGCTCGACGCGTTGACCGACCGGATCCTCGTCACCGACGGGGCGATGGGCACGATGCTGCAGGCTGCGGACCTGACCCTGGACGACTTCGACGGTCTGGAGGGGTGCAACGAGATCCTCAACGTCACCCGGCCGGACGTGGTCCGTGGCGTGCACGAGGCGTACCTGGCGGCGGGCGCGGACTGTGTGGAGACGAACACCTTCGGCGCGAACCTGGCCAACCTCGCCGAGTACGACATCCAGCACCGCATTCGTGAACTGTCGGCGGCCGGTGCCGGCATCGCCCGGGCGGCCGCCGACGCGTACTCGACGGCTGAGCGGCCCCGGTTCGTGCTCGGGTCCGTCGGTCCCGGCACGAAGCTGCCCACGCTCGGGCACGCCGCCTACGCCACGCTGCGCGACGCCTACCAGGAGAACGCGGCCGGGCTGATCGAGGGTGGCGCGGACGCGCTGATCATCGAGACCTGCCAGGACCTCCTTCAGGTCAAGGCCGCCGTGGTCGGCTCGCACCGGGCGATGGCGGAGTTGGGCCGCAAGGTGCCGCTGATCTGTCACGTCACCGTGGAGACCACCGGCACCATGCTGCTCGGCAGCGAGATCGGTGCCGCGCTGACCGCGATCGAGCCGCTCGGCGTCGATCTCATCGGGCTCAACTGCGCCACCGGTCCGGCGGAGATGAGCGAGCACCTGCGCTATCTCTCCCAACACGCCACCGTCCCGCTGTCGGTGATGCCGAACGCCGGCCTGCCACAGCTCACCGCCGACGGTGCGATCTACCCGCTGACTCCGGTGGAGTTGGCCGACGCCATGGAACGTTTCGTCACCGAGTACGGCGTCTCCCTGATCGGCGGCTGCTGCGGCACCACCCCGGAGCACATCAGGCTGCTCGCCGAGCGGCTGGGCGGGGCCCGGCCGGTGGCCCGCGAACCGCGTACCGATCCGGGTGTCTCCTCGATCTACCACCACGTGCCGTTCGCGCAGGACGCCAGCGTGCTGATGGTGGGGGAGCGGACCAACGCCAACGGCTCCAAGGCTTTCCGCGAGGCGATGCTCGCCGCCGACTGGCAGTCCTGCGTGGAGATCGCCCGGGGCCAGGCCCGCGACGGCTCGCACCTGCTGGACCTCTGCGTCGACTACGTCGGCCGGGACGGCACCACCGACATGCGTGAGCTGGCCGGTCGGTTCGCCACCGCCTCCACGCTGCCGATCATGCTGGACTCGACCGAGCCGGCGGTGATCGAGGCCGGCCTGGAGATGCTCGGCGGCCGGTGCGTGGTCAATTCGGTCAACTTCGAGGACGGCGACGGCCCCGACTCCCGCTACGCGCGGGTGATGCCGGTGGTCGCCGAGCACGGCGCTGCCGTGGTCGCGCTGCTCATCGACGAGGAGGGCCAGGCCCGCACGGCGGAGTGGAAGGTACGGGTGGCCGAGCGGCTGATCGAGGACCTCACCGGCCGGTGGGGGCTGCGCCGCGCGGACATCCTCATCGACGCGCTGACCTTCCCGATCGCCACCGGTCAGGAGGAGACCCGCCGCGACGGCATCGAGACCATCGAGGCGATCCGGGAGATCGCCCGCCGCTGGCCCGGGGTGAACTTCACCCTGGGCATCTCGAACGTCTCGTTCGGACTGAACCCGGCGGCCCGGCAGGTGCTCAACTCGGTCTTCCTGCACGAGTGCGTGCAGGCCGGGCTCACCTCGGCGATCGTGCACGCCAGCAAGATCCTGCCGATGTCGAAGATCCCCGACGAGCAGCGCGAGATCGCCCTCGACCTGGTCTACGACCGGCGTCGCGAGGGCTACGACCCGGTGCAGCGGTTTATCGAGGTCTTCGAGGGTGTGGACGCCGCCTCGGCACGTGCCACCCGGGCCGAGGAGCTGGCGGCCCTGCCGCTCAACGAGCGGCTCAAGCGACGGATCATCGACGGCGAGCGCAACGGCCTGGAGGCCGACCTCGACGCGGCGATGGCGGCCGGCACCGCCCCGCTGCTCATCATCAACGACATCCTGCTGGACGGCATGAAGGTCGTCGGTGAGCTGTTCGGCTCCGGTCAGATGCAGCTGCCGTTCGTGTTGCAGTCCGCCGAGGTGATGAAGACCGCGGTGGCGTACCTCGAACCGCACATGGAGAAGGCCGACGACGGCGGCAAGGGCCGCATCGTGCTCGCCACCGTCAAGGGCGACGTGCACGACATCGGCAAGAACCTGGTGGACATCATCCTGTCCAACAACGGCTACGAGGTGGTGAACATCGGCATCAAGCAGCCGATCTCCGCCATCCTCGACGCCGCCGAGCAGCACCGCGCCGACGCCATCGGCATGTCGGGTCTGCTGGTCAAGAGCACCGTCATCATGAAGGAGAACCTGGTCGAGATGGCGTCGCGCGGGGTCGCGGAGCGCTGGCCGGTCCTGCTCGGCGGCGCGGCGCTGACCCGGGCGTACGTCGAGGACGACCTGCGGTCGATGTTCCCCGGCCAGGTGCACTACGCCCGCGACGCCTTCGAGGGGCTCTCCCTGATGGACCGGGTGATGACCGCCAAGCGTGGCGGCGCCCCGGTGGTGGACCCCGAGCGGGAGGCGGCCCTGGCGGCCCGGCGGGCCCGCCGGGAACGGCAGCGTGCGGTGGTCGCCGAGTCGCTGCCGGAACTGCACGACACCTCGGTACGCTCCGACGTCGCGGTCGACGTGCCGGTGCCGGTCGCACCGTTCCACGGCACCCGGGTGGTCAAGGGGGTGCCGCTGGCCGACTACGCGGCGCTGCTGGACGAGCGGGCCACCTTCATGGGCCAGTGGGGGCTGCGCGGTGCGCGCGGCGGAAAGGGCCCGTCGTACGAGGAGCTGGTGGAGACCGAGGGCCGGCCGAGGCTGCGCTACTGGCTGGACCGGCTGATCGCCGACCAGGTGCTGGAGGCGGCCGTGGTGTACGGCTACTTCCCGGCCTACTCGGAGGGCAACGACCTGGTCGTCCTGGACGAGAACGGGCACGCCGAGCGGGCCCGGTTCACCTTCCCCCGGCAGCGGCAGGAGCGGCGGCTGTGCCTGGCCGACTTCTTCCGCCCGCGCGGCGGCGACCTGGACGTGGTCGCGTTGCAGCTGGTCACCGTCGGTCAGCCGGTCAGCGAGTACGCGGCGAAGCTGTTCGCCCGCAACGAGTACCGCGACTACCTGGAGGTGCACGGGCTGTCGGTGCAGCTCACCGAGGCACTCGCCGAGTACTGGCACAAGCGGGTCCGGGCCGAGCTGCGGCTGCCCGACGGCCGTACGGTCGCCGACGACGACCCGGCCGACCTGGCCGGCCTGCTGCGCACCGACTACCGGGGCTGCCGGTACGCGTTCGGCTACCCGGCCTGCCCCGACCTGGAGGACCGGGCGAAGATCGTGGAGCTGCTCGGCGCCGAACGGATCGGCGTGCAGCTGTCCGAGGAGTTCCAGCTGATGCCGGAGCAGGCCACCGACGCCATCGTCGTCCACCACCCCGAGGCCAGCTACTTCAACGCCAAGTGACGCGTGATGTCGATGGGTGCGTCGAAGCTGTCCCGGTCTGCGGCGTGGTGACCTGATGGAATGACCTGATCGGTCAGCGTTTCATCGAGAGTGCTTCAGGCCGGCGAAGACGATCGCGAGCGTACGGGATTGCAGTTGCTCGTCCCATCCGCCGTGCAGGGCGCCCTGACATGTGCCGGCAAGGAGCGCCATCACCTCGGGTAGCCGTACCGAGGCGGCGACGGCGCCGGTGCGCTGGGCCTGCTCCAGCAGCGAACTCATCGCCTCCGCCAGGTGCCCCACCGCGTCGGTCAGGCGAATGTCCACTCCGGAACCGGCGAGCAGGTCGACGGCGGTCTTCCTCGCTGCGGCCTGCGCCACCGTGTGCGTGAAGAACGAGAAGAGGTCGTGCTGCCCGGCGTCTTCGGCGAGCTGGGTGAGCAGCCGCTTCATGATTGCGGTGAGCAGGTCGTTCTTGGTGGGGAAGTGACGAAAAACGGTGCCGATGGCAACGCCGGCCCGTCGGGCCACCTCCTCGGTGGAGGCGCGGGAGCCGAACTCGGCGAAGACCGCCTCGGCGGCGTCCAGGATGCGCGTCCGGTTGCGCTGCGCGTCGGCACGCAGCGGCGGCCCCTCTACCAAAGTGAGTCTCCACTCATTATCCTCGGTCCTGAAGTCGAGTCCTGACTCATTATCCAGGGGAAGACATGACGCCAAGCGAGATCTTCGACAGCATGCGTGCTCGGTGGCTCGCGGACCTGTCCACCTGGGAAGCTGACACGCTCGCCGACGATGTGGTGATCGAGACACCGTTCGCCGTGCCCGGCCGCCCTACGCGCATCGAGGGCAGGCAGAGCGTGCTGGAATACACGCAAGCAGGCCGGGCGGCGTTCCCGGTCCGGTTCCATGACTGCCGCAACGTGGTTGTGCACGAGACCGGCGACCCCGACGTGATCGTGGTCGAGTACGAACTGGTCGGCACTCACACGGCGACCGGGGTTACCGCCTCGGCGCCGTTCATCGGGGTACTGCGGACCAGCCACGGCAAATTGGCCCAGTGGCGCGAGTATCAGCACACCCTCGCCATCGCTGAGGCCGTCGGCCAGGCGTAGGTCGACTGCCGAGGTGCTCCGGTGGTCAGTACGCCGGCCGGAAGTCCGGGCCGTCGGCTGTCGTCACCAATTCCCAGCCGAAGGCTTTCAGGGTGATGTCGGTGCGGGCGCCGAAGGTGTGGACCAGTCTGGCGACCGGCCCGTCCGGCAGGCTGTCGCCGACCGTGGCGAATACCTCGGCCGGGTTTTCGCCGAGCTGCTGTGCCACGATCCACGGCACCGCCAGAGCCACCATGAAGTCCCGGTCGTCGTCGGACGTCAGACATCGGGCGAGGCCGGTCGCCAGCACTGAGCGGCGTAGCAGATCGACGGAGCTCTGGCGCAATGCCAGGGTGGCGAGGCGGGCGCCGTAGCGACCGAGGGCGAGCGCGTTGGTGGGGTCGAGGGAGCGTACGAAGCTCTGCTCGATGCGTCGCGGAGCGCGGGCGAGGATCTCCTCCGCGAGTCGGTCCTGCTTCCCTGGGATTCGCTCCAGGTTGGGTTGCACCCGGCCAGGATGGCAGAACCGCGCGAGGTCAGCACTCGGCACTGCCGAGGCGTGCGAACTCGTCGAGGGAGACGTACTTCGGTACCTCGTCGTTGTTCACGATTGCGGTGATCATGACTGATCCTGGTTGCAGGCCGGCCAGCTCGGGCAGCCGGAAGGTAACCGAGTGGGTGGTGAAGCTGTTGTTGCCGGCGACGCCGTACATGCGGAAGGCGGCGCGCCGATCAGGGGCCGGATCGGGCGGGAATCCCGGCAGTTGGACGGTGGCCGGCGAGGTCACGTCCATAGGTAGGTCGTAGTCCCAGCCGGGCCAACTCGGCCAGTTTGCGGACGGGGCCGGCGCGCCGGAGGGGTGGGCGAGACCGCGCTTTCGGTGGCGACAGGTCCGCGCGAGTCGCCATGTCGCCGACACGTGCCCGGCTCGTTCGGCGGTTGCTGCCGCCGCACGTCGGAGCCGAGTACCGTCGATTGTGGCGGTTCGCTGGTGTGGAGGCCAGCAGATCGCCGCATAGTCCTTCACCCGGGAGCTTCGTCATGCCGCCGAGCGCGCGCACCATCGTTGACCCACGGTTTCCCGCTGAGCTTGCCCGACTTCGACGTGTCCGTGGCCTGTCACTGCGTGATCTGGCCCGCCTCGCGTACGTCGGGAAGAGCTACGTGCACGACCTCGAGACGGGCCGGACCCGACCGTCCCGAGAACTCGCCGCGCACCTTGACGACACCCTTCAGGCCGGCGGGACGCTGGCCGCGATGGTCGTCGATGCGCCGACCGTGACCACCCCCGACGACGATGACCGCCTGGCGTACGTGCTCGCCGAACCGACCCGCCTCGACGCCGCTGCGGTGCGGCTGCTCGCCGAGGTGCTGGCCGCGCAACGCCGCCTCGACGACGTCCTGCCGGCTCCGGTGACACTGCCGGCGATGGTGGCGCAGTGGTCCACCATGCAGCAACTCGCCGAGCGGGCTGCCGGGCCGTACGCCGGCCAACTGCACGAGGTGGTGGCGGAGTGGACGCAGTTCGTCGGCTGGTTGCATGCGGAAGCCCGCAACGACGGTGAGGCGATACAGGTGCTGATCGAGGCCGCCAGGCAGGCCGACGCCGTTGACAGTGGCCCGCTCGCGGCGCAGGTGGAGAACTTCCGAGGCTACGTGGAGCGGCAGCGAGGCAACCCGCGCGGCATCGTGCGCCACTTCCTCACCGCGTACCACACACCCGGGGCGACGGCGCTGCAACGCGTCGGCGACGCGGTCCAGGCCGCCCATGGGTTTGCGCTACTCGGCGACCGGCACTCGGCGGTAGGGCTCCTCGGGGAGGCAAGCGACCTCACCGAGGCGGCCGAGCGCGAGCAGGCGCCGGTCCTGGCCTACTGGCTGACGCCCACGTTCAGCCGGATGGGTCTCGGTCTGGCCTATCTGGCGCTCGGCGACACGTCGGCCGGCATCGACAACCTGCGGGTCGGGTTGGCCGGGTTGCCGCCTGACCAGCGGGACGCCGCATGGACGCAGGAGTATCGGCAGGCACTCGCGGTCGCCACCGGCTGAGCTGTCCGTCAACCGTCCCGGACAGGACGCCGGACGCCCCGCACCTGCCCTGCTTGCCCACCGCCATCGCACGATTCTTGTGGGTGGTGGCGGTGCGCCCCCACGTACCGCCGCCCCCGTCCCCGAACTCCGGCGGAGGTGATGGTGTGAGCAGGTGGCACAGGTTCTGGTGGTGGCTGCGGCGGCGGCCGAGGCCGCTGGCTGACGGCGGGCAGTGGCGGGAGGCTGTCGAGCAGGAGGCCGCCCGGCAACGCCTGCTCGACCAGGCCCGGCGCATCGCCCGGTGGCCGGCATGACTCGGCGTGCCGTCAGCTATCGGGACGCGATGGCCGCCGAGGCGGTGCGAATCGGCCGGGCCGTCGACGCCCTGCCCGCCCGGATCGCCGACGAGCACCTGCCGCGCCGGCCGGAGTGGACATGCGCCAGCTGCGAGGGCGAACCGCCGTGGCCGTGCGCCCCAGCGCGGGTGCGACTCGCCGAGGCGTACGGCCGGGACCGGGTGGGCCTGTCGATGTACGCGGGTGCCTTGTTGACGGCGGCGTTGGACGACCTGCCGCGCGAGGATCCCGGCGAGCTGACGACCCGGTTCCTGGCGTGGCTGAGGTGCACCTGCGGGACGGGTAGCCACGCCGGGGCGTGACCGACGATCGGCACCCCGGCGCATCCGCCGTCCTTTTCGTACGCCCGCCTGCCTGCGACCGGTCAAGCACGGACCGGCGTAGCCGAATGTGACCTCCGTTGCAGGACACGCCGACACACCATCTGGTGTCTTGCGTTCGCGGGTAGCCCATATATGGTGTCACCCGTAGCTGGTTCGGCGCCCACCCGGGGCGGCCGAGGCAAGAGGGAACCCGGTGGGAATCCGGGGCTGCCCCGCAGCGGTGAGTGGGAACGACAGCCGTCACGAAGCACTGGGCCACGGCCTGGGAAGCGACGGCCAGTAGGAGCGCGTGAGCACGCCCACGAGTCCGAAGACCTGCCAGCACGCCGCCCGCACTCGTGGGCGGCGGCCGCAGGCCGCGTGGGACGGCCGACGCCAGGAACGGGCCGTGCCGCCTGCGCGGATCCCGTGGCGTCCTCCCGCGTGTCCGAGGCCCCGAGCAGACGGCGCGAGGAGAGAGACGTGACGGTCGTGCGGGAGGCGCCCGCCTCCGAGGCAGGTGTGTCGGAGCAGCGCCGGCAGGTGATGCAGGTCCGCAAGCGCGACGGCGCCACGGAACCGGTGGACGTCAACAAGATCGTCCGGGCGGTGGAGCGGTGGGTGACCGACCTCGACGAGGTCGATCCGCTGCGGGTGGCCACCAAGACCATCAGCGGTCTGTACGACGGTGCCACCACCGCCGAACTGGACAAGCTGTCCATCCAGACGGCCGCCGAGCTGATCGGTACGGAGCCGCAGTACTCGAAGCTGGCGGCGCGGCTGCTGGCCGCGTACGTGGACAAGGAGGTCCGTGGGCAGCAGGTGGCGAGCTTCAGCCAGTCCATCCGGTACGCGCACGGCCTGGGGCTGATCGGGGACGCCACGGCCGATTTCGTGGCCCGTAACGCGCGCAAGCTGGACGACGCGGTGGACCCGGACGGCGACCTGCGGTTCGAGTACTTCGGGCTGCGTACGGTCGCGGACCGCTACCTGCTGCGGCATCCGCAGACCCGGCTGGTGGTGGAGACGCCGCAGTACTGGCTGCTACGGGTGGCCTGCGGGCTGTCGCAGACGCCGGGCGAGGCGATCGCGTTCTACCGGCTGATGTCGAGCCTGGCGTATCTGCCCAGTTCACCGACGCTGTTCAACTCGGGCACCCGGCACACCCAGATGTCGTCGTGTTTCCTTGTCGACTCCCCGCGCGACGAACTCGACTCGATCTACGAGCGTTACCACCAGGTGGCGAAGCTGTCGAAGTTCTCCGGCGGGATCGGCATCTCCTGGTCGCGGGTGCGGGGTCGGGGTGCGCTGATCCGGGGCACCAACGGCAGGTCGAACGGCATCGTGCCGTTCCTGAAGACGCTCGACGCCGGGGTGGCGGCGGTCAACCAGGGTGGCCGACGCAAGGGCGCGGCCTGCGTGTACCTGGAGCCGTGGCACCCGGACATCGAGGAGTTCCTGGAGTTGCGGGACAACACCGGGGAGGAGTCCCGGCGTACCCACAACCTGAACCTGGCCAACTGGATCCCGGACGAGTTCATGCGGCGGGTCGAGGCCGACGGCGACTGGTCGCTGGTCGACCCGTCGGACGCGCCGGAGCTGCCGGACCTGTTCGGCGAGGCGTTCGACGAGGCGTACCGGGCGGCGGAGAAGAAGGCCGTCCGGACGGTCAAGGCCCGCGACCTGTACGGCCGGATGATGCGTACGCTCGCGCAGACCGGCAACGGGTGGATGACGTTCAAGGACGCCGCGAACCGGCTGTCCAACCAGACCGGTGCGCCCGGCAACACGATCCACCTGTCGAACCTGTGTACCGAGATCCTGGAGGTCAACAACGACACCGAGACGGCCGTGTGCAACCTCGGCTCGGTGAACCTGGGCGCGCACGTCACCGCCGACGGCGTCGACTGGGAGAAGCTGCGCGCGACGGTACGCACGGCGGTGGTGTTCCTCGACCGGGTGATCGACATCAACTACTACCCGGCCGAGCAGACGGCGGTGTCGAACCCGCGCTGGCGTCCGGTCGGGCTCGGGCTGATGGGCCTGCAGGACGCATTGTTCACCCTGCGCCTGCCGTTCGACTCGGCGTCGGCACGGGAGCTGTCGACCCGGGTGCAGGAGGAGATCTTCCTGACCGCGCTGGAGACGTCGGTGGGGCTGGCCGAGCGGTTCGGCCCGCACCCCGCGTACGCCGAGACCCGGGCCGCGAAGGGTGAGTTGCATCCCGACCTGTGGGGCGCGGAGGTGACGCAGGCGCAACGGTGGACCGCGCTGCGGGAGCGGGTCGCCCGCCACGGGCTGCGGAACTCGCTGCTGGTGGCGATCGCGCCGACCGCCACCATCGCCTCGATCGCCGGGTGTTACGAGTGCATCGAGCCGCAGGTGTCCAACCTGTTCAAGCGGGAGACGATGTCCGGTGAGTTCCTCCAGATCAACACGTACCTGGTCCGGGAGCTGAAGGCGCGCGGGCTGTGGACGGCACCGATCCGGGAGCAGATCAAGCGGGCCGAAGGGTCGGTGCAGGGCATCGCCGAGCTGCCGGCGGACGTGCGGGAGCTGTTCCGGACCGCGTGGGAGCTGCCGCAGCGGGCGCTGATCGACCTGGCCGCCGCCCGGGCGCCGTTCATCGACCAGTCGCAGTCGCTGAACCTGTTCCTGAGCGCGCCGACCATCGGCAAGCTCTCCTCAATGTACCTGTACGCCTGGAAGGCCGGGCTGAAGACCACCTACTACCTGCGGTCGCGTCCCGCGACCCGGATCCAGCAGGCCACCGTCGCCGTCACCCCGGCGATCAAGCCGGTCGTCGCGGTCAGCGACGACGAGGCGTTGGCCTGTTCCCTGGAGAACCCCGAGAGCTGCGAGGCGTGCCAGTGACCACCGTTTCCGAACCCGACACCGGCCAGCGGCAGATGCTGCTCGATCCCGGCATGGACCTGACCCTGCGGCCGATGCGGTACCCGCAGTTCTTCGACCGGTTCAAGGACGCCATCAAGAACACCTGGACCGTGGAGGAGGTCGACCTGCACGCCGACCTCGCCGACCTGGCCAAGCTGTCCCCGGCGGAGCAGCACCTCGTGTCCCGGCTGGTCGCCTTCTTCGCCACCGGCGACACCATCGTGGCCAACAACCTCGTGCTCAACCTCTACCAACACGTCAACTCGCCGGAGGGACGGCTCTACCTGTCGCGGCAACTGTTCGAGGAGGCGGTGCACGTCCAGTTCTACCTGAACCTGCTGGACACCTACGTGCCGGACGAGCGGGAGCGGTTCGCGGCGTTCGCCGCCGTGGAGAACATCCCGTCGATCGCCCGCAAGGCCGAGTTCTGCTTCAAGTGGATCGACTCGATCTTCGAGCTGCGCGAGTTGCGGACCCGCGCGGACCGGCGCGCCTTCCTGCTGAACCTGATCTGCTTCGCCGCCTGCATCGAGGGACTGTTCTTCTACGGCGCCTTCGCCTACGTGTACTTCCTGCGGTCCCGGGGTCTGCTGCACGGCCTGGCCTCCGGCACCAACTTTGTGTTCCGGGACGAGTCGATGCACATGGCCTTCGCCTTCGACGTGGTCGACACCGTACGCGCCGAGGAGCCGGACCTGTTCGACGACGAGATGCGCCAGCAGGTCCGCGACATGCTCGCCGAGGCCGTCGAGTGCGAGGTGCAGTTCGCCGCCGACCTGCTCGAACAGGGCGTGTCCGGGCTGTCCCTGGCCGACATGCGCGAATATCTCCAGCACGTCGCCGACCGCCGGCTGGCGCAGTTGGAGATCGAGCCGCTGTACGGGTCGAAGAACCCGTTCGCCTTCATGGAGTTGCAGGACGTGCAGGAGTTGTCCAACTTCTTCGAACGGCGGGTGTCGGCCTACCAGGTCGGAGTCTCCGGCACGGTCGCCTTCGACGACGACTTCTGACGGCGGTCCCATCCGCTGACCGAGGGCCGGCCCGGCGATGATCCTGCCGATCGTCGCCGAGCCGGGCCGCCGGCCGGTCTCAGACCCGGCTGGCGGTCCTTTCGACGGCGGGCTGGTCGTTCGGGTGGAACAGCAGGTGGATGGTGCCGTCGAGGTCGAGGCGCTGGATCCCGATGCCGTAGACGGGTTCGAGAACGGCAGGGTCGAGGACCTGCTCGGTGGTGCCGGCGGCGGCGACTCCACCCTGGCCGAGCAGCACCAGGTCGTCGCAGTAGCGGGCGGCGAGGTTCAGGTCGTGCAGCACGACGACGGCGCAGGTGCCGAGGTCGCGTACCAGCCGTAGGATCTCGTGCTGGTAGCGGATGTCGAGGTGGTTCGTCGGCTCGTCGAGCAGCAGGTGGGTGGCCTGCTGGGCCAGCGCCCGGGCGATGAGCACCCGCTGGCGTTCGCCGCCGGAGAGGCTGGCGAACGCCCGGGACCCCAGGTGGGTGGCACCGACCCGGGTCAGGCACTGCGCCGCGATCTCGTGGTCCGTCCGGCCGGTGCGCTGGAAGGTGGTCAGGTGCGGGTTACGGCCCAGCAGCACCAGCTCGGCCACGGTGAGGGCGGTCTCGCCGCCGGCCTCCTGCACCACCACGGCCAGCCGGCGCGCGGCCTCCCGCGGCGGCAGCGCGGCCAGGTCGTCACCGTCCACGGCGACCCGTCCGGTGCCGCCGCGCAGCGCGCCGTAGAGCAGCCGCAGCAGCGTGGTCTTGCCGCTGCCGTTGGGGCCGATCAGTCCGAGCACCCGTCCGGGTCGCGCGGTGACGCTGACGCCGTCGATCACCGGGTTGGCGCCGTAGCGCCAGGACACCCGGGTCGCCTGGATCACGAGTCGGCCCCGAACCGCTGCACGATGCGCTCCAGCCCGTCGATCGACAGCGGGGTCGGCGGCTCGGTGAAGTTGAACAGCTGGGTCAGCACGTTGCCGTCGCGTACCGCGTTGAGCTTCTCGGCGCCGGGCAGGCCGGTCAGGCCCTGCTCGACCGCGGCGGGGTCGCCGTCGCTGTAGAGCAGGATCAGCACGTCGGGGTTTCGGCCGAGCAGTTCCTCGACGGTGACCTCGAAGACCCGCTCCGGCGTGTCACCGAAGACGTTGCGGAAGCCGGCGGCCTCAAGTTGCGGATGGGCCATGCTGGCGGTGCCGTACGCGTACGTGGTGCCGCCGCCGACCGTCGGGTACAGCACGGCGGCGGTACGACCGGACGCCGCCGAAGCGCCGGCCTGGATCTTCGCCATCCGCTGCCGGAGCGCGTCGACCGCCGTGGCCGCCTCCGTTTCGCGGCCGAACACCCGACCGTAGGTCTCCAGCTGGCGGTAGATGTCGTCGAAGCTGGGGGTGGCGGTGTTGTCCGGGCACATGGCCGGCTCCTCCAGCAGCGGGATGTCCACCGCCGAGAGGGTGTCGCGGGACAGGTTGTCGACCTCACCGAGCACCAGGTCGGGCTGCTGGCTGATCACCACCTCCTTGGAGATCTGCAGGTGCCCGCTGGTGTCGGTCTTGTCGGTCAGCAGCGGAATGCGGTCCAGTTCGGCGAGGGTCGAGGCGTCGTAGTACTCGCTGGGGTACTGCCCGGCCCGGGCGGTGACCCGGTCCAGCACGCCCAGCGCGTGCAGGTACGGCACGGCTGCGCTCTTGAGCAGCACGACCCGCTCCGGCGCGGCGTCGAAGGTCACCTCCACGCCGCAGTTGGTGACGGTGACCGGGTATCCCGGGGCGGCTGTGGCCGGCTCGTCGGCGGAACCGCCGCAGGCGGCGACCAGCAGCGCGAGAACGGTCGTGGCCGTGGTGACGGCGAGACGGGTTGCCTTCATCGGTGCTCCTCGGCTCATCGGGCGCTCAGGCGCCGGTGGCGTGCAGACGACGGATCAGGACCAGCAGGAAGGGGGCGCCGAGCAGGGCGGTGATGATGCCGATCGGGATCTCCTGGGGGGCCAGCAGCACCCGGGCGAGCACGTCGGCCCAGACCAGCAGGATGGCGCCGAGCAGCGCGGCGACGGGCACCACGCGCACGTGCGGGGCGCCGACGATGCGGCGGGCGAGGTGCGGCACGACGAGGCCGACGAAGCCGATGCTGCCGGCGGCCGAGACCAGTACGCCGACACTGAGCGACACGAGCACGAGCAGCCGCAGGCGGAACCGGTCGGGTGACACGCCGAGCGTCTGGGCGGTCTCGTCGCCGATGGCCAGCACGTCGAGGCGTCGCCCGACGACGGTCAGGTATCCGATCATGCCGCCCAGCACGACGGCGGCGACCAGCAGGAGGGCGTTCCACCGGGCCAGTCCGAGGGAGCCGAGCAGCCAGAACATCACCGATCGGGCCCCCTCGGCGGACCCCGAGGCGAAGATCAGGAAGCTGGTGGTGGCGTAGAGGGCGTAGCCGACGGCGACGCCGGACAGCAGCAGCCGGATCGAGGTCACCCGTCCGCCGCTGCGGGCGATCAGGAAGACCAGCAGCGACGCGCCGAGCGCGCCGAGGAAGGCGCTGCTGGACAGGGCGTACTGCCCGAAGCCGGCGCCGGCGCCGAACAGGATCGCGGCGGCGGCGCCGCTGGAGGCGCCGGAGTTGATGCCCAGCAGGTACGGGTCGGCCAGCACGTTGCGCACCATGGCCTGCAACGCCACTCCGCAGGCGGCCAGCCCGGCACCGACGAGCATGCCGAGCAGCACCCGGGGCAGCCGGACCTGCCAGACGATGGCTTCCTGCGGTGCGGTCCAGGTGACCTCGCCGGGCAGGCCGACGAGGTGATGCCCGATGATCCGCGCCACCGTCGCCGGGGGGATGCCGATCGCGCCGGAGCCGACCGCGGTCACCCCGGTGAGGACCAGCGCGACCGTCAGCGCGACCAGCCAGATCCCGGTCCGGCGGCGTTGCGCCGCCACGCCGAGCAGGTCCGGCCGGCTCCCGGACTGGGCGGTGGCGGTCACCGCACCCATCTGCACTCCCTTAGCTATTGCAAAACTCTGGCAATAAGCTACCAGCAAGATCAGGGCAGCGGGAAGCGGGGGCGTGGTCCGGGTCGTCATGTCCGGTGTCGGCCTGTCGAGCTGAGAGCGTCACCGGATCATGGTGATCAACAGCGGTTGCCGGCCGGATCTGCCGGTCGACGGCCCCAGTTCCGGGCCACGTCGAGCGGGTCGCCGGTGGTGAAGTGCGGCGGATCGTGCATCAGGAAGTCGCGGTGGCTGATGTTCCACGCGTAGGCGCCGGCCATCGAGAACACGAGCACGTCGCCGACCGCGACCGGGCCGCTGACGGCGTCGCGGGCCAGTACGTCCTTCGGTGTGCAGAGCTGGCCGACGACCGTGACCGGGCCACCGTCGGTCCGTGGCCCGGGACCGCCCCGGGGTACCACGACGAAGGGTTGCGAGTGTCCCTTGGCCGCCGGAGTCCGCAGGTGATGGGTGCCGCCGGCCACGATCACGAACCACTGACCCCGGGACCGCTTCACGTCGATCACCTCGGTCACGTACGACCCGCAGTAGACCGCGACGGCGCGGCCGGGCTCGATGCGCAGCCGGACGGTCGGGTAGCTGTCCGCCACCTCGCCGAGCAGCCGACCGTAGCCGGGCCAGTCGAAGCGGTGCTGCGGGTGGCGGTAGTCGACGGCCATGCCGCCGCCGACGTTCACCTCCTGCGCGCCCACCTGCCGCACCGCCCAGTCGGTCACCTCGCGCGCCACCACGGCGGCGGTCGCCGCGTCGAGCCCGCTGGCCAGGTGGGCGTGCACGCCCCGGACCCGGACGCCCTCCGGCGGGTCGGCGGCGAGCCGGACCGCCTCCGGTGGGTTCATCCCGAACGGGCTCGCCTGCCCACCCATCACCAGGACCGCGCCCGGTGTGGCGACCGGCAGGTTCACCCGCAGCAGCACGTCGACGGTACGCCCGGCGGCCCGGGCCAGGGCCGCCAGCCGGTGCAGTTCGGCGGCGGACTCCACGTGCACCCGATGCACGTCGGCGGCCAGCGCGGCCGAGAGATCCGCGTCGGTCTTGCCCGGACCGGCGAAGGCGGCCACCCGCCGGCCGGGCAGCACGGCCGCGAGGTGACGCAGTTCGCCGCGACTGGCCGCCTCGAAACCGTCGACAGTGGCCGCGAGGGTGCGCAGCATCCCCGGATCGGGATTGGCCTTGACCGCGTAGAGCAGCTCGACCCGTTCGGGCAGCGCCGCCCGGACGGCGGCGGCGTGCGTGGCCAGGGCGGCGAGGTCGTAGACGTACGTCGGTCGGGTCATCCGGCACCGCCGAGCGGGTTGGGCACCGCGACGTAGGGTGCCTGCTGGTCGGCGGCCCGGTGCCAACGGACCAGCAGGTTCGCCTTGGCGGCCAGCGGAGCGCCGTCGAGCAGCGCGAGCAGCTCGGCCGGCTCACCCAGCTGCGCGTACGTCGCCTCGACGGTTTCCCGGACCGTCCGCCACAGCCGGGGCTCGATGCCGGGGTGACCGTCGGCGAGCGCACCGGCCAGGCCGGCGAGATGGTTGACGAACAGGCAGTAGACGACGCGCTGGACCGCCTGCGCCGGAGTGTAGGCGGACTGCCGGGGAACCTGGTCCGGCCAGGCCGGCAACCGGCCGAGATCCAACTTCGTGCCCTCCAGGTCACGCAGGATCAGGCGGACCGGGCGGCCGTCGCGGTCCAGCACCACCAGCACGTTCTGCAGGTGCGCCTCGTGGACCACCCCGTGACGGAGCCACAGTCGCAGCACGCCGGGCACCAGCAGGTCGACGTAGGCCCGCCACCAGTCGAACGGGTCCGGCACGGCCAGCGGCGTGGCGGCCAGCGCGGCCGCCAACACCACCCGTTCGTCCGCCCGCAGATGCTCGCGCAGCCCGGTCCGCAGGATCGTGCCGTACGCCTCGTCAGCCCCGGGCAGGTCGACCGTCCGGTAGCCGGGTTCCCGCAGCAACCCGACCCGCGCGGGTAGCGGCACACGGTCCAGGAACCGGGTCAACGCCACCGCTCCGGTCAACTCGTACCGGGCGTTCTTGCGCAGGCAGTTGGTGATGCGTACGTGCAGGCTGGTCTTGAGGAACAGGTCCACCGAGGGTGCGTAGAGCGTGCGGACGCTCGCGGTCGGCCGCACCGGTACGCCGGCCGGGCCCAGCCCGCGCACCCTCGGGTCGGTCGGCGGCATCAGGTCCAGCTGCCACGGATGCACCGGCAACAGGTGGTGTCCGGGTGGTGCGTCCGGCGGATCCAGCGGTGCGATCAGCTCGTCGACCGGCCCGTCGCCGGCCACCAGATCGGCGGGCACCGCGAGCCAGCTCAGCCGGAAGGTGCTGCGCAGTTCCGGGGCGTGGCGACGCCAACCCGCCGGATCGCCGCTGCGCCACTTCGGACTGGGATGGTGCGGGTGCCCGTGCACGAGGGAGTGCTCGGAGTCGACGTAGCCGTCCACCACCGGGTCGCCGGTCGGGGTGGGGTCGTGGGGCGGGCGGTCGCGCAACAGCGTGGCCAGCGCGTCGCGACTACCGAGCACCTGCTCGACGAACTCGTCGTTGGCCAGTCCGGTGCGGGCGGCCAGCTCGGCGGCGAGCAGCCGGGCGAGTCGTCCGACGTCGACCGGTGCGTCGACGGCGGGTACGTCGTCGACGAGGGCGCCGGCGGTCGGTCCGCCACCGACCGGCGTGCCGGCGGTCGGCGGCTCCGGCACGGCCGGGTGACGGCTCGCGGTCGTTGCCGCCACCGGCCGGCAGCGGACCGGGCCGACGTAGCGGTGCGCCAGCACGGGGGAGACCCGGGCCAGCCGGCAGGAGAGCAGCAGACCCAGGTGCGGCAGCCGGATCCGCAGCAGCCCGTCGACGGTCTCGGCCGTCCCGTCGGGCGCGGCCACCTCGCGCAGGTAGCAGGCGAGCAGGGTGTGCGCGGCGGCCAGGTCGGCGGCGCGCTCGGCCGGCCGGGCGGCGGCCTCGGCGGTCTGCGGGGTCACGAGCCGCTCCGCAGGTAGTTGGGTCCGGTCCGACGGTAGAACTTGTTCACGTCGGTGCAGCCGATCCGGTGCTTGGGCAGCAGCGTGCCGGCGGTGAGCATCGCCTTGACCGGCAGCCGGTCGGCGGTCAGGACCCGGTCGACCAGCTCGCGCCGGGCGGGTGTGTCGCCCCACCGGTCGCGGGCGGCGCGCAGCCGTGGTGCGAGCGCCTCGGCGGGGGAGGGCACCGTGACGCCCTGTTCCGCCAGGGCGAGCAGCGGTGCCGCCGCCGCCAGGTGCAGGGTGATCGTGACGAACACGTCGGCCAACTCCGCCGGCTGACGAATCCACATCCGCTTGTCGCGCAGCCGGACCGAGCCGGCGTGCCGGGGGTCCAGCCGGGCACCGTCGTTGTCCTTGTACAGCAGCCGAACCGGACCGGTGGCCGGCAGGACCAGATGGATGTTCTGCGGATGTGCTTCCAACGCCACTCCGTACCGTAACCACAGGCAGACATGCCAGTCGAGCAGGAGATCCAGATAGGACCCGAGGAGCTGACCCGGGTCGTCCCCGCCGATCCGCTGGGCGACCGTGCCGGCGGTGGGATCCGCCGCGGCGAGCGCGGCGACGGGCACCACGGTCGCCCGCTCCAACCCGGTGGGCAGCCGGCGCAGCAGAAACGACAGCAGCTCGTCGCCGTCACGGTGACCGAAGACGCGCTCGTCGGCGTGCGTGATCCGGTCGGCGAAGCGCGGCTGCTCCGCGGCGATGCGGTCGAGCAACGCGGCCACCGCCGCGCCGTCGGACAGCGAGTCGGGTGCGAGGGTACGGCGGTTGCGGGCGCCCAGGCTCGCGGTCGGCAGCGGCAGCTTCAGGTGCGTCGTCGGGTCGCTGGCCAGGGCGACGGTCCGCATCGACAGGGTGGGCCGCACGGTGATGTCCGGTCCGTCGAACACGGGCAGCGCCGACCGGTCGGCGGTGAGCGGATGCACCGGCAGCAGCACCTGCCCGGCCCGGCCGGTCGTCGGCCACCAGCCGGGCAGCCGGCCGTGCAGCCGCAGAGCCCGGGTCGGTACGGGCAGCCAACGCAGCGCGAACGTGGGCGCGTGTTCCGGCGCGTACCGCAGCAGCTCGGTGGCGTCCAGACCGTGGCGGCACCGGTCGGTGGGGTAGACGGCATGGCCGGCGTGGGCGGCGAGCACGTCGTCGAGCAGGGCACCGCCGAACCCGGTGGGCGGGTCGACCCGGGCGGCGGCGATCCGGGCGTAGGTGTCAGATCGGGTCGCCTCGGCCAGCCGGCGGGCGAGCAGGTCCTGCCGGCACTCGTCGACGAAGGCGCGCCACCCCTGCTCGGCGTCGGCGTCGTCGCCCGGCGCGAGCAGCGCCAACAGGCCCGCCAGCGTGTCCACCCGACGTGGCGTCCGGCCGGGCGGGTGCACGTTCAGCTCGGCGCGGGCGAGGCGGACGGCGTGCTGGAAGCCGTCGGGACGAACCGGAAGGCGTAACCGGCCGGCCCGGTGCGGTGCCTGCCACCAGCCGGGGCCGTCCGGACCGCCACCGCTGCTCAGGCCCAGGTGGTCCTCGCGCAGCAGGGCGTCCAGCACCCGGCGGAACAGCTGCTGCTCCACCGGATCGGTCACGTCGCGATCACCCAGTCGAGTCCGGCGCGGAACTCGACGAGCGCGCGGCTCACGGCGTCCGGGTCCGGCCCGATGGCGTGCACGACGGCCAGGTAGTCGCGGTTGGTGCCGGTGCGCTCGGCGGTGGTGCCGATCGCCCGCAGCGGGCGGCAGCCGAGTCGGACCCCGTCGCGTACCGCGTCGACGGGCCCGGGGGCGGCGACGAGAGTGCCGCCACGGTCGGCGCAGACGTACTCGACCCGGGCGGTCTGTTCGATCGTGGCCGGGTCGGGCAGACCGAGGTCGGCCACGGACTCGCCGAGGTGCAGCCGGATGACGTACTCGAACAGCGGCACGTCGAGCAGCTCGGCCAGGACGAGATCCATCCGGTCACCGATCAGCCGGTCGTTGACCTCGATGAGCCGAGGTCGTTCCCGGTGCACGACGAACTCGGTGTGGCAGGGGCCGAACCGGACGCCGAGCACGTCGAGTTGGGCCCGCAGCCGCTCGGCCGTCGCCGGGGCTGCCGGCGCCCATTCCAGGCACAGCTCGGTGAAGGTGGGTGGCGGGCCGAGCGTGGTACGCCAGCCGCCGAGCACGGCCAGCGTCGCGGTGTCACCGAGGGTGTCGTGGGTGCGGACGTCGCCGGGCAGGTACTCCTCCACCACAAGTGGCGCGTCCGGTCGGCGACGGCGGATCTCGCTCACCCGCCGGGCCAGCTCGTCGGCGTCGGTGACCAGGTAGGCGTCCTCACTGGCGACGCCGTCGCGGGGCTTGACCACGGCGGGAAACAGGTCGAACGTCGGCGGCTGCCCTGGTTCGAGGATGCGGGCGTGGACGACGTCGAGTCCGGCGTCGGCGAGGGCCTGCCGGGTGGCGGCCTTGTCCTTGCAGCGCCGCGCCGACTCGGGCTCCTTGCCGGGCAGGCCGAGGCGGTGGGCGGCGAGCGCCGTCGCGGCCTGCAGGTGATCGCTGTTGGAGAACAGACCCACCGCGGCCGGTCCGGCCCGGACCACCTCCGCGACGGCCTGCGGATCCCGCACCGGGCAGCCCTGCTTCGGCACCGTCGCGGGCCAGTCGTCGGGTCGGTCGGTCAGCACGGTCACCGGCACGCCGAGCGCGTCGGCCGCCGGCAGCAGGCCGTCCAGCACGGAGTCGGTCGGGTTGAGAGCGCTCAGGTACAGCATCACGAGCCGGCGCGGTGCCCAGCCGTCACCGGGCGCGCCAGTAGGCCAGCGCCGCCACCTGCTCCTTGCCGACGCCCAGCCCGCGCCGCAGGTGCCTGACGATGCCGCGGGTGCTGGCCGCCTCGCAGGCCACCCAGTACAGGCCGTCCTGCTGGGCGTCGGTCAGGGCGGTGGTGACGGTGTCCACCAGGTGCTGGCCCTCGTCGCGGCGCGGCACCCACACCACCTCGTCGTGCGGCCGGGTACGCAGCGGCAGGTCTCGTTCGCCGTCGTGGGCGTACTCGAGCCAGATCCGCGCCGACACCGGCCCGGCGGCGTCGAGCAGGCTGTTGACCGCCGGCAGGGACGCCGCGTCGCCGACCAGGTACAGCCGGCCGGGCGCCGGATCGGGGAGCGTGAAGGAACTGCCCTGCACGGTCGCCTCGATGGTGTCTCCGGGCCGAGCCGTCGTGGCCCAACGCGCGGCGCAGCCGTCGTGCAGGGCGAACACCAGGTGGAAGCGCCCGCTGTCCGGGTCCGGATCGACGAGGGTGTACGCCCGCTGGTGGGGGCGGCCCGCGTTGTCGAACCACAGCCGGATCCACATGGTGGGGTGTACGCCGCAGGCGCGCAGCAGGTCACCTCCGTCGACGAGCAGTCGCTGGTAGCGGTCTCCGACGGCTTCGTTCTCCAGGACGGTCAGCTGGAAGTTCCGGCCACCGAAGGCCTTGAGGACGAGGGCTTCCCAGTTGCGTTTCACACGTTCTCCACTGTGGATACGTTCGGATGACGGCGAGCCGGTGGACGGGGGTGGGCGTCGGCTCAGGGCCGGCTGGCCAGCGGCAGGTCCCGCACCAGCATCCGGTGCGAGCGCCAGCCGGGGAACGGCACGAGATCGCCGACGTGGTCGAATCCGCTGCGTTGCAGGGCGTGCCACACCCGGGTGTTGGTCTCGGCGACGGCGAGCGACACGCGCTCCTCGCGCCGTCGGGACAGCAGTTCGACCGTCATCCGGAAGCCGAGGCGGTGACGGCGGTACTCGGGCAGGACGAACGCCTCGCACACCGCGAACGTGCGGCCCGGCCACTCCACCGCGAGGTCGGGATCCCTGGTCGAGGTCAGGTCACGCCACCAGAGGGTCTCCGGTGGCAGCGGGCAACCCATGACCGTGCCCACGAGCCGGCCGTCGACGTACCCGAGCGCCGCCGAGAAACCGGGGGCCTCGGCGGTCCACCGCAGGCGTTCCGCCACCGTCGGGACGGTGTGGTCGACCAGGTGCAGGTCGGCGGCGTGCACGCGGTGGTAGACCTCGGCGAGCGCCTCGACGTCGACCTGGTCGGTGACGACGACAGCACTGTCCCGGCCGCCGATCGCCTCGGCCACAGCGGGCGATGACATGGAACCCTCCCCGAACTTTGGTTAGGCATACCTAACCAGCCGGTCGGCGATCGGGCAAGTCTCCGTATCGTGGCGCGGCGAGCGTGCCCGTCACGGCTGTCTGGAGTCGTCTCGTGGCGTCCGTCCCCAGGGGCGGGTGGGTTGCAGCACGGCATCGCGCAACGCCTCCCGCCGCAGGTGGGCGATTTGCTGGTAGGCGGGGTCGGCGATCATCTGACTGAACGCCCGGCGGGTTGGATAGCGCACCAGCAGGACCGCGTCCCACTGCTGGCCCGCTGCGGCGACGAGGGCGTCGTCACCGTCGCCGGCGTAGACGACCTCGACTCCGTAGTGCGGCGCGACGGTCGTGGCGAAAGCCTTCGCGTACTGCTGGTACCGCGCGCGGCCGCCGTCGGCGAACCGCAGCAGGTTGAGCATGACCACAGGTTCGTCAGGTCCGTCGGCGAGAAAAGCGGTAGGAAGGTCGCCGGGTGGATCCGCCGTCATCGTTGCCTCCGATCTCGGGACTGGAAGCAGTATTCCGGCATCGAGGTCGGGCTCGTCAACGAAAACCCAGTGGGATTTTGCACTCACGGTGCATATTGCCGACCGCGCCCGTCCGGGCGCGCGGCAGGCCTCAGCCGGCCCTCCGCAAATCGGCCAGGAGCGCCTCGACCCGGGTACGGATCTCGTCGCGGATCGGGCGGACCGCCGCCACGCCCTTGCCGGCCGGGTCGTCGAGTTTCCAGTCCTCGTAGCGCTTGCCGGGGAAGACAGGGCAGGCGTCGCCGCAGCCCATGGTGACGATCACGTCGGAGGACTCGGCGGTGGCGTACTCGAGGAGCTTGGGGGTCTGGTCGGTGATGTCGATGCCCACCTCGCGCATGGCCTCGACGGCGGCCGGGTTGATGGTCGCGGCGGGAGCGGAGCCGGCGGAGCGGACCTCGACGGCGTCGCGGCCGAGGTGACGCAGCCAGCCGGCGGCCATCTGGGAACGGCCGGCGTTGTGTACGCAGACGAACAGGACGCTGGGCTTGTCGGTCACGGGGTGCCTTTCTGCGGTACGGGATTCGTGGTTGGCGGTCGGTCGTGCGGGCAGGTCATGAGCGTCGACTCACGGTCGCCTGGTCGTCGGCCGGCACGACCACCTGGTCGGCGGCGGCACCGGCGTCGGGGTAGAGGGCCGCCAGCAGGCCGACACCGACGGCGAGACCGACGACCTGTGCCACCACGAAGCCCGGCACCGAGCCGGGGGCGATGCCGGCGAAGGTGTCGGTGAACGCGCGGCCGACCGTGACCGCCGGGTTGGCGAACGAGGTGGACGAGGTGAACCAGTAGGCCGCCCCGATGTAGGCGCCGACGGCGGCCGGCGCCACGACGGCGCGGCCGGACCGGGCCAGCGCGAAGATCAGCAGGACCAGGCCGGCGGTGGCGACGACCTCGCCGAGCCACAGGTTGCCGCCGCCGCGTTGCCGGCCGGAGAAACTGACCGCGCTCAGGGCGAACATCAGGTTGGCCAGCACCGACCCTGCGACGGCCCCGGTCACCTGCGCGGCGACGTAGCCGGCGAGTTCCCGGGGGGAGAGGCCGGTGCCCGAGCGGCGGCCGAGCAGCCAGTCGGCGGCGGAGACGACCGGATTGAAGTGCGCGCCGGAGACCGGCCCGAACATCAGGATCAGTACGCCGAGGGCGAAGGCCGTGGCGATCGAGTTCTGCAGCAGTTGCAGCCCGACGTCGTCCGGGGACAGGTCGGTGGCCATGATGCCGGAGCCGACCACGGCGGTGACCAGCAGGGCGGTGCCGGCGAACTCGGCCAGCAGCCGCCGCCAGAGTGCGATGGTCATCTTGTTGTGCTTCTCCTCGATGGTTATCGGGTGGGGACGTTCAACTCGTCGAGGAGACGCCGTACCCGCCGCTCGATCTCGTCGCGGATCGGCCGGACGTCGTCGACGTCGAGGCCGGCAGGGTCGGCGAGGTCCCAGTTCTCGTAGCGAGTCCCGGGGAAGACCGGGCAGGCGTCGCCGCAGCCCATGGTGACCACCACATCGGCGGCGCGGACCACCTCGTCGGTCCAGGGCTTGGGAAACTCGTCGGAGATGTCGATACCGCGTTCGGTCATGGCCGCCACCGCGGCGGGATTGATCTCGGTGCCCGGCTCGCTGCCACCGGACCAGGCCACGGCCCGATCGCCGGCCATGTGGGTGAGGAACCCGAGCGCCATCTGCGAGCGACCCGCATTGTGGGTGCACAGAAACAGGACGACGGGCCGGCCGTCCCGGTGGTGGCCCTCGACGCGGGCCAGTGCCTGGAGCCGCTGGCGGGCGAAGCGTTCGGCGAGTAGGGGCAGGTAGTGGGGGATCCGACCGTCGACGGCGAACTGGTCGTAGCTGCTGTGCAGGAAACGCTCGATCGTCTCCGGGCCGTACGTGCCGTGGAACTCCGCGGCGAGGCGGGTTGCGGCCGTGCGCAGGGCCAGGTGCTGATCGACCGAGAGGTCGGGGCGGGAGCTGCGGGCGAGGCTGGTCATCGTGGGTCTCCGGGTAGGACGGCGGGCGCGAGCCGGGCGACCCGGTCGGCGAGGTCGGCGTAGGCGGACTCGAACGCCTCGTCGGTGTCCACCCGGACCGGGTCGGGAACCGACCAGTGCAGCCGGGGGCGTAGCTGGTCGGTCAGTCCCTCGTGGGCGTTGTCGCAGACGGCGATGACGAGGTCGTCGTCTCGTACGACGTCGGCGACGTGGGCGGTGCCGGTGGGATCGAGGTCGAGTTGGTGGCGGTGGGCCACGGCGACCGCGCGGGGGTGGACCCGGGCCGCCGGTTGCGTGCCGGCCGAGGCGGCGGCGCCGCGGGTGCGGTGCCGCCACAGCGCGGCGGCCAGCTGCGAGCGGGCCGAGTTGTGGGTGCAGACGAAGACCACCCGGTCGAACCCGGTCAGTCGCGGGGTGGCGAGGGCGGCGAGGGTCTCGGGACGCAGCTGGAGGTAGGTGCGCCGCCGGTCGCCCTCGGAGCGGACCTTCACCACCAAGCTGGCCTGGGTGAGGACCTTGACGTGATGGGCGATCAGGTTGGTCGGCATGTCGAGCCGGTTGGCGATCTCGCCGGGCGAGGCGTCACCGAGGGCGAGCGCGTCCACGATCGCCAGGCGTGCCGGCTCGCCGAGCGCGGCATGGGTACGCGCCCGGGCAACCAACGAAGAAAGCTCAACCTCCATAGACTCAACTATTGCTGACTTATCTGGGTCCCGTCAAGCGTCGGCCGTCGACCCGTCGGTCAGCCCAGCTCACGGGGGAAGTAGTCGGCCAGCGGCTCGCCCGCCCGGTGCAGGTCGGTGAGCACCTGCCGGCACGCCCGGACCAGGTCCGCGTCGGCATAGCGGTCCGCGCCGACGAGTAGGCCGTCGACGTCGTACCGCACCTCGTAGAGCGTGTCGTCGGCCACCGTGACGAGTTCCGGCAGCGGCCCACCGCCTTCCAGCGGTGCGACCTGTGGTGGCCCGACGATCCGGGCGTCGGTGCCGCATTCCGCCCTGATCCGCAGCACGTGCAGGTTCCAGCGCACGTATTCGCTCAGCGGCGGCTCCACCACCCGAATCCAGTGCAGCCTGATCGCGTGCCGGGCCATCCGCCGGTGCTCGGCGGCGATCTGCTGCCGGTCCACCCGAAGCAGCCGCATCGACTCCGACCAGTCGCCCCGGGCGAACGCCTCCCACACCCGGTAGCCCGGCTCCTGGAAGTGCTGCCGTCGTTCCAGCTTCCAGATGTGCGCGCCGTCGACGGCCCAGAACCGCTCCCAGAAATCCGTCAGGTACTCCTCTCGCCCCAGCCGCCTCCCAATCGCCTGATCGAGCAGATCCCGCACGGCCCCACCTCTCCGTCTCGACACCGTCACCTTCACCGGTTGCCGCCGGCTCGGCGCGACCGGGATCGCGTCGAGCCGGCGGTCCCGTCGGCATCAGCCGGACGGGTTGCTGCTCAGCGCGGTCGTCTCGATCTTGTCGAGCTTGCGGATCTCGATCTTGTCGAGCTTGCCGGCCTGCGGCTTGTCGGCCTTGCGGCCGTCCGTCTTCTTCATGCGGTTCACCTCCTTCCGGTTTGCCGCCGTGGGCGGCTGATCCCCCGTCGGACCCGGTGCCCGTGTCGATGCCACCAGGCGCGGGTCCACAGGACGACGAAGACGACGCTGATGGCGGCTACCGCGCCCGCGTCGAACAGGTCACCGGCCGGGCCACCGGCCAGCATGGTGCCGACCGCCGAGGTCAGCACGGTCACCGTCACCGGGAGGGTGACCAGAGCCGCCACCGCCAGGCAGGCGACCGTCCCACCGACCAGCACGACGGCGTACGCCCGCACGGCCCGGCGCTCCCGGGCCGTTAGTCGCCGGCTCGGGTCCCCGCCCGGGTCGGCTGCCCGCCGGAACCGGCGCGCCAGGTGTCGCAGATAGGCCGAGCCGTCGGCGTACAGGTTGGCGCAGCCGGTCACGTCCTGCAGCACGAAGTAGATGTCGGTGCGCATGAACACCAGGAACTGCACCGGGACGAGACCGAGCGAGAGCAGGCCCACCGCCGCGAGCAGGCCGTCGGCCGGGCCCGCGGCACCGGTGGCCCGCACCAGCACCGTGCCGGCCCAGATCACCAGATTCGTCGCGATACCGGCGAGATAGACGGCCAGGCGGTCGCGGCGGGGCGCCGCCCACACGCCGCTGACATCGGTCTGCGCGACCAGGAACTGCAGACGGGTGCCGAGGCTGATCCGACCGGGTGCCCCGGCCGCGCGGGCGGTGACCAGGTGGGCCAGCTCGTGCAGGCCGATCAGCGTCCAGACGATCCCGAAATTGCCGAGCAGGATCAGCCCGCCGCTGTCACTCCAGAGCAGGTCCTGGTGGCGTGGCGCCAGCACGGGATCGCCGCCGATCGCCACCGCCGCGGCAAATACCACGGCGCCCGCGATCAGCGGGACCACCGGATGCAGCAGCCAGCGGACGTGCCGTGGACGCAGCCACGGCAGCATCGGTCTGGGCGCCGGCACCGTCGGCAGCGGTCGACCGTCGATCTCCGCGACGAAACCGAGGTCGGCCAGGTCGGAGACGAATTCGGCGACGTCCACGTCGTCGCCGCTCTCCTCCCGCAGCGTGGTTCGCACGTCGCCGACAGTGGTGTGCGGTAGCAGCGTGATGGCCCGGTGCCCGATCGGCGGTAGTCGGACGAACGACCCGGTGTCGATCCGGCCGACGACCCACGAACCGCCCTCCGGACGCAGGTGGAGCCGGTGCAGCCGGACCCGACTGCGGTCGGCGATCGGCATCGTGTCGGACACCTGCGGCGCGGACGGGTCTGCCCCGGGCGTGACGCGTCCGTCCACCCCGGGGCCGGTCATGCCGGCGTCCCGCAGGCGGCGCAGTCCGGTCGGCGCGGGTCGTCGCGGACGAAGGTCGCGTCGGGGGCCAGGAGATTGACCGCGTCGACCCGCCCGGCCGGCAGCGCCGGTACGCCGGTGATCAACGCCATGGCATGGTGTGCCGCCAGGTGACCCGAGATCCCCGCCGTCGGTGCGGCAACCGCGTTCGCGACCGCCGCGTTGCGCCGTACCGTGTCGGCCGGTCGGACGCCGATCGCGCGGCGCTGCTCGGCGTCGGCCCACCGGACGCACTCCCAGCACGGTCCGGTGCCCGGCACGTACCGCCCGACCTGCACCAGCGGGCCGTGGTAGCCGGCGTCCACCCAGGGGGTGCCGGTGGCCAGGCAGGCGCGGTTGGTCCATTGCCGCAGCGCCGGCGGCTGGTCGGCGGCGAGCACCAGGACGTCGCATTCCGCGGCGAGGGTGGCCACCTGCTCGGTGCCGGTGACGCGCTGCCGGAGCCCGGTGACCTCGACCGTCGAGTTCAGCTGCCGAAGCCGTTCCACAGCCACGTCGACCTTGGCCCGACCGATGTCCTGCTCGGCGTAGAGCAGTTGGCGGTTCAGGTTCGACAGTTCGACCACGTCCGGGTCGACGCAGCGGATCCGCCCGACCCCGCTCGCGGCCAGCGCCATGGCCGCGGTCCCGCCGGTGCCACCGAGCCCGATCACGGTGACGGCCGCGCGGCTCAGCGCGACCTGCGGCTCCCAGGTGCTGTCCCGGGGGACGAGGTCCAGCCAGCGGAAGTATGCCCGACTGCGGTCGAACCGCTGCCGGTCGCGCTCACTGAGCTCGGGTGGATCGGGTGCGTCGGCCTCCTCGACGTACCCGGAGTCGATGAAGAGTTGCAGGGCCGCGCGGATGTCGGTCACCGGATGGTCGGGATGCGCCGCCCGCACCCGACGCACGATCTCCGCCGCGCTGCGGCTGCCGTCCATGTTCTCCAGCAGGCACCAGACGGCGCCGCTGGGATCCGCCACCTCGGCGGCGATGCCGTACGTCGGGCCGCCGATCCGGATCCGGCCGTCGGCGATCCGGTAGGGCGCGTGCTCAGGTTTGACGCGTGGACGCCTCATGGCCTCTCCCCGTGTGCCACTCCGGCTGACAACGTCCTGCCCGCCCAGCCTGCCGAGGGTCCGGCGCGCCTGTCAATCCGGTTAGGACCGTCCGCCCGCCGCGGTCGTGGTGGCGTGGCCGGGTCCGGCCGGTCAGCGCAGCCGACCGGGCCGGCCGAACCAGTCCCGCGCGGATCGGGTGTTGAGGGCCAGGACCACCCAGGCCAGCAGGCCCAGACCGACGATCGTGATCGCGCCGAAGAGGCCCAGCGAGGCGGCGGCCAGCAGACCCGCCAGCGCGTACGCGGGGTAGGGCGCCCAGCGGCGGCGGGCCGCCAGGCTGATCGCGACCAGCCCGCACGCGCCGGCCATCACGGCGAAGAAGGCGACCGCGCCGAGGGAGCCGGTCGTGGCGAGCGACCGGTGCGCCGTCGCGAGCGCGAACAGCAGCGACAGCAGTGCGAACGCGAGCACGGTGACCCGGACCGGGGTCGGCGTCGGGTGGGGCCGGAGGTGGTCCCCGTAGCCGCCGCCGGATGCGCGTACGACCATGACGACAACGATGGACGTCGACGTCTGTCCGGGTGTGCCACTGTCGGCAACGCGACAGCGGACGCGGGCGGCCTAAGCTTCGGCCCATGGCGAGGTACTTCGACGTGCACCCGGACAACCCGCAACCGCGCACCATCGGCCAGGTGGTCGAGATCATCCGGGGTGAGGGTTTGATCGCGTACCCCACGGACTCCTGCTTCGCCCTGGGTTGCCGGCTCGGCAACAAGGACGGCATGGACCGGATCCGGGAGATCCGTCACCTCGACAGCGGACACCACTTCACGCTCGTGTGCCGGGACTTCGCGCAGCTCGGGCAGTTCGTGCAGCTGGACAACGCGGTGTTCCGGGCGGTGAAGGCGGCCACCCCCGGCCGCTACACCTTCATCCTGCCCGCCACGAAGGAGGTGCCCCGGCGGCTGTGGCACCCCCGCAAGAAGACGGTCGGGGTGCGCATCCCCGCGCATCCGGTCACCCGCGCACTGCTCGACGCGCTCGGCGAGCCGCTGCTGTCGAGCACCCTGCTGCTGCCCGGCGACGAGGAGCCGATGACCCAGGGCTGGGAGATCAAGGAGCGGCTCGACCATGCCGTCGACGCGGTCATCGACGCCGGCGACTGCGGCACCGAACCGACCACGGTGGTGGACTTCTCCGACGGCGAACCCGAGATCGTCCGGGTGGGCGCCGGTGATCCGGGCCGTTTCGTCTGACGTTCCGGCAGGTCGGTCCGACGCCGACGGTGGTGGCCGGACGATTGCTGGCCGCCACGCCCCCGTACCCCGTGGCGGCCGTCACCCCGGCCGATCCCAACACGACCCGCTCGTCCGCAGACGAAGTCCAAACGAATCCGTACGCGATATCGCGACATCGCGCCCTGGCCACAGAGATCGACCGGCCCGAGGAACAGGCCCGCGCCCGTGCCGCGCTCGCCCGGCTGGGTGTGCCGGCCTAGCCCGTACAGCTTTCGGCGGCTCCGGCGAAAGTTCGGCCGACAGTACTGAAACTATCGACGTCGCTCGGGGTAAGGGCTACGCTCCCAGGCAAACAGCCGTCGATGCGAGGGGTGTCATGTCCCGTCGAACCGGAAGGCCGTCCTACCTGGCCGCCCCGCCTGCGAAGCGGCAACGGACGAGGACGTGGATCGTCGCGGCCGCCGCGGCGGCGGTCCTGGTGGCCGCCCCGGCCGGCGGGCTGGTCGGGCACGCCGTCGGCCGGCCGGACCCGACGGAGGCGAACGTGGCGAAGCTGCGCCAGGCCGACGCCGAGCGGGACGCGCAGCAGATCGTCGAGCTCACCGAGCTGGCTCATCGCACGGGCGCGGAACTCGCGCCGATCATCCGCGCCGTCCGGCAGGACGCCGAGGCGGGGCGCACGCCCGAGCGGGCCCAGGTCGACAAGTGGCAGCAGACCATGCAGCGGCTGATCGCCCAGTTCGCCGACCCGCCGTCGGGCATGACCGCCACGAACGTCGCCCGTGGTGGGCTGCGCAGCGCCGTCGACCAGGCGGCCGTCGCGGTCGACTCCGTCGCTCTCGCGCTGACCGGCCCGACCGCGGGGCGGGCGGACCGGATGCAGTTGGCCGCCCGCCAGGCGACCCTCGCCGTCACCACGTGGTCGGTTGCCGCGACCCAGCTCGACCAGGTCAACATCGACGCCGGACAGGGCCACCAGCACGTCCACCTCGATGTCGGCGACGTGGAGGGTGCGCTCGGTCCGGACGGTTCGGCCGAGGGTGCCGGCGGCTGACCGCCGCGACGTCGGGCGGTCGCGTCCGGCATCTGATCGCGGTCCGGGCTGACCGCCGGATCCGTTGTGGTCGGTGGCGATCAATCGTTGGCACGGTCCTGACTCGGTGATCGATTCACGTCACCTCGACACTTGCGAATCGGTATCGCATCCGATGCATAATGGGCAACGGGCTGCGCGCGTCGGGGCAGGGACCAAGTGATCTGCCGACTTCAATGGAGGCGCCTCCATGGCATTGATTCCGGCGGCTGGTGCAGGCTGTAGTGGGCCGTCGACCCCGCCACCACGAGTCGAGCCTCCGGGAACGGTCAATTCCGAGGTCGAGTGGGACGGCTTCGACCCGGGTGCCTACGTCCAGCACAACTACTCCGTCCTGCGCGACGATGATCGCGAAATCCTCTGTCGGATAAGAGACTTCTTCGGCGGCGCGAAGATTGCCGGCGCACACTGTGTCGACGTCGGATCGGGCGCAAACCTCTACCCGGCACTGGCGCTTCTGCCATTCGCGCGCAGTGTCGAACTCTGCGAATATTCCACGGCGAATGTGCGCTGGTTGCGTAACCAGATCAACGGCTATGACGAGTGCTGGGACGCGTACTGGCAGGTGTGCGCGGAGCACTCGGCGTACGCGCCGCTGACCGACCCCCGTGGCCACCTGGCCCGGGTGGGGCGGGTGGCTCAGCTGAGCGTCTTCGACCTGCCCAGACGGGCCTGGGGCGCGGGCACCATGTTCTTCGTGGCCTGCTCGATCTCCGCCGACCGGGCCGAGGCTGAACACGCGATCGGCCGGTTCCTGGGCGCGCTGCGTCCCGGGTCGCCGTTCGCCGCGGCGTTCATGCTGGGCTCCAACGGCTACCGCGTCGGGCAGCACTGGTTCCCGGCCGTGCGACTGCACCGCGCGGAGGTGGTGGCGAGGATCGCGGCCGGTGCGTACGACGTGGACATGCACGAGGTGCGTCCCAGGCCCTCGCTGCGCGACGGCTATCTGGGCATGCTGCTGGTGACCGGACGCAGCCGCGGCTGAGCTCGCCCCAATGTCCGCTCCGGATTCGCAAACCCGGGCTCACCTGCGCTCCTGGGTCGACTGACTGCTCCGGGAGATCGGTACGCGCGGCCATTCAGGTCACGCTCCGGCAGGGATACGATGATGGGTGCACGTCATCGTGGATCATCGCGGGCCAGGCGGAATCAGCTCCGTTTCGACGACTACAGCAGACGGTGGTGGACCATGCGGATGCAGCCGCGCCAGGAGATTCTCGACATCTGGCGGGCCACGGTGCGCAGCTGTCTCCGCAACGGCGAATGGGATTGGGGCGGTCGGAGCGGCTCCAATTCCATCAGCGACGCCGAACAGCTGCTGACCATGCTGCTGCCGGCGACCAAGATCCCGGTGCTGTCACTCGACGATCCGGACCGGATCGACGAGGAGGTCATCGAGGCCCTCGGCGCGATCGGCGGCGCGATTGAGATTCCCCGTCGCCTGGTCAAAATCATGACCGAGTACTTCGTCCGCTACACCGACGACAGCGGCGCGCCGACCTTCGGTGGCGGCAGCTACCTGACCCCGGTCCAGGGCGGCCCGGACCTCACCGACGAGCAGCGCTCCATGGACGTGGTCGACTCGTTCGCGGTGTCCGTCACGCTCACCCTGGCGACCATCGGTTTCGTCAAGATCTACCGGCCCTCCACCCAGCGGGCCGACCTGCGCGCCCAGTTGGACAAGCTGGAGGAGATGGCCAGCCTCCGGCTCACCGCGGCCATGGTCGGTCTGCTGCGTAGCTTCAGCACCTCGGTCTTCGCCGCGACCGACGAGTTCGGCATCCGGCTGTGCGACATGGTCAACCAGGACGAGTTGCCGCGCCGCGAGGTCGTGGCCGCGCTGCGGGCGCAGTTGCGGGACACCATGGCGAGCCTGCGCAACGTCGTGGTCGGGTCCGGTCAGGTGACCGAGGACCTGGACAACGGCGAGATGCTCTTCGAGTGCGGCTGGTCGTGGGGAACGATCGCCGGCGCCGACGAGGTGGAGACGACCGAGCCGATCGGCGTGCAGCGCGAGGGCTCGGCGGAGAACGCCCCCTATCTCTACTTCACCGTCATCGCGGTGGACGCCATCGACGATCTCAACTCCGAACGTACCCGCCTGCTCGGCCTGCTCAACGAGGAGCAGCAGCGGCTGTTCCGGATTCTTCAGCTGCGCTGGGAGTTGACCCGCCGCTACTGGGCGACGGTGGCGACCTTCGGCAACCGGCGCCGGTGGCCGATCGAGGACATTCCCTGGCGTACCACCGACGGCGACCGGACCGACTACTACACCCTGCAGGCCACGTCGCTGGCGGTGAAGGGGCTGGTGGCCAGCGGCCGGGGCGGTGACGAGGAGTTCGGCCGGATCGGCAACGTGCTGGTGGAACTGGCGCAGCGGGGCCGGATCACCCGACGCGCCTCGCCGAACGAGCCCGCGTTGGTCGTGCACGCCCCGGGCAAGCAGGTGACCCTGAACGACGCCACCTCGAAGCCGATCATGACGTGGAACGTCAACGAGTTCTCCACGGTGCTGCTGCAGCGGGCCACCACCGTCGCCGGCCTGCTCAACAGTGCCCGGCGCCGCAGCGAGCTGCTCGAACTCGCGGACGAGGTCTGGGAGCACCTCCTGCTGCGGCGCATCCCCGAGGGCCGGCACCGAGGGCTGTGGGATCACGCCGGCGGCGCGTTCCCCGAGTTGGCTCCGTTGCCCGAGGCGCCCTCCTGGTACCTGACCGAGCGGGTCGTGCAGGCGCTGGTCAACGCGGGTCAGCTGCTGTGGGAGCGGCCGTTTCCCCGAGCCGGCAGCCTTGCCACGTACGCCCAGGATCTCATCGACGAGGCCGAGTACGTGTTCGACCGTGAGCTGATGAGCGGCACCTTCGCCGGTGAGGCCATGCAACGCGTCATGCGCAGCATCCGGGCGACCCTGCGCCGCGCGCAGTCGCTGGTGGACGACCAGCCGGGCACGTCCGCCGCCCTGGCCAGCACCCTGCTGCTCCAGCTCAACGACATCACCACCGGCCAACAGAAGGCCAGCGAGGGGATCTGAATGCTGGTCTTCGTCACGTCGCACAAGGGTGGCACCGGACGCTCGGTGACCGCGGCGAACATCGCCTACCGCAGCGCGCTCTCCGGCCGCTCCACCTGTTACCTGGACTACGACTTCGGCTCGCCGACGGCCGGCATCACGTTCCAGATTCCCCAGGCCACCAACGGCATCGAGGGTGCCGGCCCGAACGGCGGTGGTCTGCACCGGTACCTGCGCGGCGAGATCCCGTCCCCGGAGCAGTTGGACGTGTGGGGCACCTCGGAACGGGTCAGCCTGCGCCAACGGCCGACCGGCTCGGGCTCGCTGGTGCTGCTGCCCGGGCAGCGCAACGGCAGCGAGTTCGGCTTCACCGCCGACATCGGCCGGCGCTGCGCCGAACTCTTCCTCCGGCTGGAGGAGGAGTTCGACCTGACCCTGGTGGATCTGAGCGCCGGTCGCTCGTACGCCAGTCAGATCGCGCTGGCGGCCACCGCGAACCGGACGCTGCGCAAGGTGACCGTGCGGTGGCTGGTCTTCCACCGCTGGACGCCGCAGCACGTGATGGCGGCGGCGGATCTCGCGTTCGAGGCCGGCGGGATCCTGGCCATGGGCAAGGAGTACGGCCACGAGCCGGACCGGCTACGGGAGTCACTGCGGTTCGTGCGCACCGCGGTGATCGATTCACGCGGGCCGGAGGTGGGACACCTCGACCTGGCGCAGCAGGCGTTCCTGCGCCGGTGCGACGCGGAACTGGGCGAACTGGCCCGCCGGAAGGGCACCGGCCGCACCACGCTGCTCGGTGCGGTGCCGTTGGACCCGCTGCTGCAGTGGCGCGAGCAGCTGATCTCGGACAACGACGTGCAGACCAAGATCGCCAATGCCAGGACCGTGGACGCCTTCGTGGAGCTGACCGAGAAGCTCTTCGACGAGACCGCATGGGAGACCGTGTGATGAGCGTGGATGTCAGGTTTCAGGAGGCAGCCGCGGTGCGTCGGACGGAGAGCGTGCCGTACTCGCACCTGTCCGTGGAGTTGGGGCACGTGTACGCCGAGGACTTCGGCGACGGATGTCGGAACCTACGGCGCAAGTTCGCCCGGATCGCGGACTGGGCGCAGGCGATCCCGGCGCTGGCCCGCCGCGGGCTGCGTCCCCACCGGCAACCCCGGATCAGCACGTGTTTCCTGGTCGACGACTACTTCCACCGGTTCGCCACACCCCGCGAGGTGATCCCGCAGGTGCAGCAGGCCGCGGCGGAGCACGGGCTGGTGCTCGACTACGTGGCCCGCGAATCCAGCTTCGCCCGGTACGACGACGTCGAACTGGCCCGGCTGGTGGTGGACACGCTAGTCGTGGAGCCGCCACGGCACACCACGGGCAGTCGCCCACCACTGAGCGAGTCGGGCTGGCTGTCCAACGGCAAGCGGTCGCCGGGGCACGCCGACGCGCCCGCGATGACGCTGCCGCTGCCGTGGTCCCCGCCGTTGCAGTCCGGCGACGCGCCGCACTCCATCTTCGTCGACATCGAACTGTGGTCCGACGAGCCGGACCGCCGGGTGTGGGCCTGCGCGCTGCTCGCCTCGGTCTGGCAGATGACCCGGCTGGGCGTGCTGCGGCACCGGGGACAGACGATCACCCAGCCGTACCAGCTCCCGCCCGACGAGCCGCTGCCGACCGACTGGGACCGCCTACCCGCTATCGTCCAGCTGAACCCGGACGCCACACCCTTCTGTGGGTACCGCACGGTGACCCTGATGGACACCCGGTACCTGCCGGTCGAGTTGGCCGTACGGACCATCCTCGGGCAGGTGGCGGTGCCACCCGCGGTCGCCCGCCAGGTCGCCAAGCGGGCCGGCAGTGAGGGTCTCGAACTGCCCGACGAACTGGTCGACCGGCTGAGCTACGTGTTCATCGGGGAGTGATCAGCCGCGCGGCGCCTGTGCACCGCGACCGACCCTGCGGTCCGCCGGGCCACGGTTGGCGGTCGAGAACGGTTCGGCGACGGTGGCGGACCCGCACGGCTGGCTGACCGCCGCCCGGCCGGCCAGGTCGCGCAGGATGGCCATGTTGCCGACGGTGATCTGATCACGGATCCAGTTGACCGAGGACTGCCACTGCCGACTGAACCCCGGTACCTGTTCCAACCGGTCCCAGATCGGCCGTAGCCGTGGGTCCACCCGGGCGCCGGGCAACCACAGGTGCAACAGGTGCTCCAGCACCGGCCGCAACCGCTCGATGTGCTCCTGCGTCGAGCCGGCCCGGGTCACCGCGGCCTCCACCAGCGCGGACAGCATGGTGAGCAGCCAGTCGTGCAGGGCGAGATCCTCGCAGAGGCCGGCGACCGCCGCCGGCACGTCCTGGGGGCTCACCGTGAGTCGCACGGTGCGCAGCGTCGGCGAGTCGACCGCGACGTCGGCCGTGGCGTCGGCACCCGGCTGCTGATGCACCTGCGCGGTCCACCGCAGCCGGGTGCGCGCCGCGCGCAGCGGCGGACGCCGGTCCAACAGGTCGGACATCTGCACGCTGTCCAGCACCCGGCCGGTGATCGCGTCCAGATTCAGCACGTCGGCGGCGTTGCCGTGCAGGAAGCCGTTCGTCAGATCGTCCGCGTCCAGCTTGCCGACCGTCTCCAGCACCCCCGAGTTGGCCAGGTAGTGCGACCACGGGCGGCGGCGCTCGCCGGCCACGACCTGGATGATGGAGGAGGCCTGCACGATCCGGCCGCCGGTGATGACCGCCCGGGTGACCACCGCGCCCACCCCACGCAGTTGGCGGTTCTTCGCGCTCGGCAGCCAGCAGTCCACACCGGTACGCACGTCGGGCGACACCGCGTACAGCGACGGTCGCCGGGAGGTCAGCACGGCTTCGCCCTCCACCAGGCTGAGCACCTCGGCGCTCTGGTCCTGCGCCAGCGCCGTGCTGTGCTGTAGCAGGCTGGTGTGCACCTCGCCCACCGTGAGCATGGTTCCTCCGCATCGGCACCACGGGGGACACCGGCGGGCATGGGCCAGCGGCCGGTGACCGGACCGAATCCGTCCCGCGGCCATCATAGGCCCATCCGTGGCGGGAAAGCCGATATGTGCCCGGGCGGCGGGCCGCACGGGTCCGATGGATGTGACGACGACTGATATTTTAAGAATGCGGTCGCCAGCCACCCCTGGAGTTTGCCGTCGATGAAGGTCTACATTTCGGCCACCCAGAAGGACCTGTTGGAATACCGCGCGGCCGTGCACGCGGTGGCGCGTCGTCTGGAGATCGAAGACGTCGCAATGGAGGCGTACGGGGCCGACGTGCGCCCGCCGCTGGAGCGCTGTCTGACCGATGTCCGCCGATGTGATCTCTACGTCGGACTCTTCGCCTGGCGCTACGGATACCGCCCACCGGGCCAGGAGTCCTCGATCACCGAGCTCGAATACCGGGAGGCACTCGCGGCCGGCAAACCGTGCCTGATCTTTCTGCTCGCCGAGGACATGCCTTGGCCGCCTGACATGATCGATCGCAATCGGCAGCAGATCGTGGCGTTGCGCAACGAATTGAAGGAACGCCACCTGTGCGCCTTCTTCTCCAGCGTGGACGACCTGTCGGCGAAGGTCACCGTGGCGCTGGCCGACATGCGCAGCGGCCGGTCACCGGCGCGTGAGCCCGGCGACCCCGACACCCATCTGCCGGAGGCGGTCCGCAGCCAGTACCACAAACAGCTTCGGCTGCGGTACCAGGCGGTGCCGCTGGACGCGGTCTCACCCCGACCCACCATCGGCTACCTCACCGTCGGCCTGTCGAACGTGTTCGTCGAGCCGCGGGTGCACGAGGACGCCCGGCCGGAGATGCCCTTGGCCTGGTGGCGTTGGGCGGGTGCCGGCCCGGACGGTGACCCCGGCGCGCTGCCCGGCGTGGTGGATCCCAGGGACGTGGAGCGGCTCTGGGAGGAGTACGCGGCCAAGGAGGCGTCGCCGCTGTTCGACGTGGTCTGCGATCCGGCCCGGCGGGCCATCGTGCTGCTCGGCGATCCCGGCTCCGGCAAGTCGGCGGCGGCGCGTTACCTCGCCCTCGCGCTGGCCGGGGTCTGCGAGGAACCCCGGCTGGCGGCGCTGGACCGCTACCTTCCCGTCCTGGTCGAGCTGCGGTCGTACGCGGCGCATCGTGGTGACGGCCGGTGCGACGGCCTGTTGGACTACGTCGGACACCGGCACCAGCAGGGGTTGGCCGGCATCGACCGCGACGTGCTGGAGGCGTACCTGCGGCAGGGTGGTCAGGCGCTGTTCCTCTTCGACGGGCTGGACGAGGTGTTCGATCCGGCGCAACGGGAGGAGATGGCCGCGCAGATCGCCACCTTCGCCAACGAGTACCCCGGGGTGCGCACGGTGGTCACCTCGCGGGCGGCCGGGTACCTGCGGCACACCTTCGCCAACGCCGGGTTCGACCACTTCACCCTGGAGGATCTCGACGACGAGCGCATCGCCCGGTTCCTCGGCAACTGGTACCGGTACGTGATGCCGACCCCGTCGGTCGAGGCGGACCGCCAGCGGCGGCAGATCCTCGACGTGGTGCGGCGGTCCCGGGCGATGCACGAGATCGCCGGCAATCCGTTGCTGCTGATGCTGATGGCGATCGTCGGTCGGGATCGTCCCCTGCCCCGCAACCGTCGCCGGCTCTACGCGCACGTCACGGACGTGCTGATCTCGGAATGGGATGTGACCAAGCAACTGCGGGAAAGCCACGGCGACGTACCGCCGTTGGATCCGCAGGCGAAGCTGCGGCTGCTGCGCCACCTCGCCTTCTGGATGCAGTGCCGGGAGTCGGGACCGGCCGGGAACTACATCGAGGCGGACGAACTTTCGCGGATCTTCCGCGACCACCTGGTGGAGTTCTACGGTTTCGAGAACGAGCGCGCGCACGCCATGGCGTACTCGATGATCGACAAATTGCGCCAGCGCAGTTTCATCCTGGAACGGTACGGACTGCGCCTTTTCGGGTTCGTGCATCGCACGTTTCTGGAAGATCCGTCCTGGCGGGAGGTGCTGCGGCTGGTCGCCGGGGCGCTGCCCGCCGAGGTCGCCGACGATCTGGTGACCCTGCTGGCCACCCAGGTCAACCGGCCGTGGCCGCCGCTGAACCTGGCCGGTCCACCATGGAACCTGGTGCTGGCCGCGCAGTGCGTGGCGGAGGCGCCGCAGCCGGCCGGGCTGGCCGGTGCCGGCGAGGCGGTGCTACGCCAGGTCGTCCTCCTGGTCGAACACGGCATCTCCGCCGACGACCCGAACGTCGTCGAGGTGACCGAGCAGGAACTGCTCCCGTCGATCCGGGCGCTCGGACCACAGTGGCCCGGCCGGGCCGTCTTCCTGCACTGGTATCGCCGCCGCGGGGTGCGTACCAGCTGGCTCTCCGGTTCGACCTTCGCGACCCGGTCGGCGGCGGTGCTGTCCACGGCCGACGAGCAACTGGAGGAGGTGCTGGTCCGGGAACTCGGGCAGGCCCGCCAGCGGCAGGCGCGCATCGCGCTGGTCGCCGGGCTGGCCGAGGCCGCCGGGAGGTTGGACAGCACCACCCGCAGTCGCCGGCACTGCCAGGAGCTGCTGCTCGCACAGGCCCAGGCGAAAGGCTCGACCGCGGTGCGCCAGGCGGCCGTACGCGCCCTGGTCGCCAACTTCGGCGCGGGTGGCGATCTGCTCGCGGCGCTGCGTGACCTCGCCGGCTCTCCCGACGCGGCGGTGCGGGCCATCGCCGTGCAGTCCCTCGGCGGACGGGCCGAGCTGACCGACGACGTTCGGCGGCTGCTGCTGACCCGGGCGACCGAGGACCGGGACACCGGCGTGCGGCGGGCCGCCGTGGCGGTGCTCGCCGCACGCTGCCTCCACCTGCCCGACGTCACCGAGACGCTGCACCGGCTGCTGGCCACCGACAGTGATCCCGGCGTGGTGCAGTCCGCGTTGCGCTGCCTGCTGACCGTCGCCGAGCAGAGCGAGACGGCCCGCGGGCGGGCCCTGTCCCGGATCACCGGTGATCCGCACGAGGGGGTGCGGCGCTGCCTGGTGTGCGAGCTGCTGCCGGGGCGGGGCGGCACGGAGGGCACCGAGCTGCTGCTCAAACTGGCCGGCTCGGACGCCTCCGCGCGGGTCCGCGCGGTCGCCGTACAGCGGCTGGTGCTGGTCAACGACCCGGACGGGCGGTGCCGGGACCGGCTGGTGGACCGGATCGAGCAGGACGAGGACGCCTCGGTGCGGGCGGCGGCGGTGGTGGCGTTGACGGACCGCTACCGGGTGGCCGACAGCGGGTGGGCGGTGGCCGCGCGGGCGGCGCGCACGGACGACGACGCGACGGTACGGCTGGCCGCGGTCCGGGCGTTGGCCGAGGCGTACCCGGATCACCACACCGGCGAGCTGCTGCTGGAACGGGCCCGTCAGGATCCCACCGCCGGTGTCCGACTCGCCGCCGTCGACCTGCTCACCGGCCGACCGCTGCTCGGGCCCGCCACGCGGGACCTGCTGATCGGTCGCGCCGCCGAGGAACGCGATCCGATCGTCCGACTCCGCGTCACCCGCAGCCTGGCCCGCCTCGGTGAGCCGCTCGACCCGGCGGTGGTGGAGTGCCTCGCCGAGCAGGTCCGGCGGGATCCCGATCCGAACGTGCTGCGCGCCGCCGCGCAGGCGCTGGCCCGCGACGGCGGCACCGACGGGCTGGTGGAGACGCTGTCGCGGCGGGCTCGGCGGGACAGTTACGCCGGCATCCGACTCGCCGCCGTGGAGACGCTCAGCGCGTACGGCGATCCGGGCGTGGTGACCGACGTGCTGCTGGAGTGCATCGAGTCCGACACCGACCCGGCGGCCTTCGACGCGGCGGTGTGCTGCCTGATCGCGCGCGGTGAGACCGCCATGGCGGTGACGTTGCGGTTGATGCGCCGGCTGGCCGACCGGGATCCGGCGATCCGGGCCCGGATCGCGGCCGCGCTCGGCGAGCACTTCGGCAACGACCCGGAGGTCCGGCTGCTGCTGGTGGGGCTGGTGCGCGACGATCCGGCGCTGGAGGTGCGCCGCCGCGCCGCGGCGCAGCTCGCGGCCAACCTGGCGGACCGGACGGGGGTGCGGGAGCTGTTGATGCGGCTGGTCGACGACGAGGACTGGGAGATCCGCCGCACCGCGCTGCTCGCGCTGGCCCGACACTACGGCGAGGACACCCGCACCCGGCCGTTGCTCGTCCGGCTGGCCGGTCAGCCCGACCCCACGGTACGGGGCCTCGCCGGTCAACTGCTGGCGACGCTACCCAACACCAGCCCGGACGACTTCCCGTGACGCACCGCCGCGACGGCGGTGGTCAACGATGTGGCCGGTAGGTCTCATCCGGCGCCGGTGGTCGCCGCGGCGGCCGGATAGACCCGGGTCTCGGCCGCCTTGACGGCTACCCAGAGCGTCTGCCCGGGCGCCAGTCGAAGGTGGGCGGCGGCGGCCGGGGTGATGTCGGCGGCCACGGTGACCCGGCCGTCGAGCTGCACCCGCAGGTTGTCGCCGTGGCGTTGCACGCCGACGACCGTGGCCGGCCAGGTGTTGCGGGGGCTGCCCTCGGGGCGCTGCGGATGCAGCGCCACGGCCGACGGTGCGAAGGCGACGAAGACGTCACCGTCCTGCCGGTCGTTGGTGACGAGCGGGAACCCGTCGGTGATCAGGACGAGGTGCCCGTCCGCGTGCCCTCGGTAGAGGTTGAGACCGACCAGACGGGCGACGTAGTCGGTGCGCGGCTGGGCGGTGACGGTGGTGACGTCGCCCTCCTGCACCACCTGCCCGTCTTCGATGATGACCAGCCGGTCGGCGAGGACGACGGCGTCGACGGGGTCGTGCGTGACCAGCAGCGTGGCACCGGGGTGGCCGGCGAGGTGGTGTTGCAGCTGGGCGCGGGTGTCGAGCCGGGTGCGAGCGTCGAGGGCGGCGAGTGGCTCGTCGAGCAGGAGCAGCGCCGGTGCCACGGCGAGGGCGCGAGCCAGGGCCACCCGTTGGGCCTGCCCGCCGGAGAGCTGCCGGGGCTTGCGCCGGGCGTGTTCGGCGAGCCCGACCCGGGCCAGCCAGTCCGCTGCCCGCTGTCGGGCCCGCTGCCGGTCGAGGCCCTGTCGACGTGGCCCGAACGCCACGTTGTCCAGTGCGGTCAGGTGCGGAAAGAGCAGGTAGTCCTGGAAGACGACGCCGATCGGGCGCCGCTCGGTCGGGATCCAGATCCGCCGGCCGGGATGATCGAGGTGGCGACCGGTGAGGTTGAGGTGCCCGTCGGTGAGCGGAAGCAGACCGGCGAGGGCCCGCAGCGCGGTCGTCTTGCCGGCGCCGTTCGGCCCGAGCAGCGCGACGACCTCGCCGGGGCGGATGGTCAGCGGCAGGTCGAGTCGGAAGGTGCCACGGTCCACGACGAGGTGGGCGTCGAGCACCGCACGGCCGGGTGGTGGATCGCCCGGCGGGATCGGATCGACATCGGGGGAGTTCGGATCGGCGGTCACGAGCTGCCGAGCCAGCGGTCGCGGAGGCTGGCCAGGATCACCACCGAGACGGTGAGCAGGACGAGACTGAGCACGATCGCCGCCTCCAGGTCGGTTTCGAGGGCGAGGTACACCGCCAGCGGCATGGTCTGGGTCCGGCCGGGGAAGTTGCCGGCGAAGGTGATGGTGGCGCCGAACTCGCCGAGCGCCCGGGCCCAGCACAGTACCGTTCCGGCGGCGATGCCCGGCGCGACCAGCGGGAGCGTCACGTGCGTGAAGGTGGTCCACCGGCCGGCACCGAGGGTCGCCGCCGCCTCCTCGTACCGCACGTCCGCGCCGCGCAGCGCGCCCTCGACGGCGATCACGAGGAACGGCATCGCGACGAAAGCCTCGGCGAGCACCACACCGGCGGTGGTGAACGGCAGGGTCACCCCGAAGGTGCTGTCGAGCCAGCCGCCGAGGATGCCACGTCGGCCGAAGACGAGCAGCAGCGCCACGCCGCCGACCACCGGCGGCAGCACCAGCGGCACCGTGACCAGGGCCCGCACGAGGCGGCGGCCCGGGAAGTCGACGCGGGCGAGCAGCCAGGCCAGGGGCACCCCGAGCACGAGGCAGAGCAGCGTGGCGAGGGTGGCGGCCTGGACCGACAGCCGCAGCGCGCCGAACACCCCCGGCTCGGTGAGCCGCTGCGGGAGGGTGCTCCACGGCGTCCGGATCAGCAGGCCGGCCAGGGGCATGACCAGGAAGAGCAGACCGAGCACGGCGGGCAGCAGCAGCGCGAGGGGCACCCGACCGGTGCGCCGGGACCGCGGGGGCGGCCCGGACCGGGCGGGCACGGCCGTGATGTCGTCGTGCCGGGACATCGGCTACGGGGCCTGGAATCCGGCCGCGGTGAGGACCGCCTGACCCGGGCCGGAGAGCACATGGTCGACGAACGCCCGGGCGGCCGGCTTGTTCGGGGCGTTCCTCAGCACGACGATCGGATAGTCGTTGATCGCCCCGCCCGATTCGGGGAAGTCGATGCCGTCCACGTCGTCGTCGGCGGCCCGCGCGTCGGTGCGGTACACCAGTGCCGCGTCGACCTCGCCCAGCCGTACCTTGGACAGGGCCGCCTTGACGTCCTGCTCCAGCGTCACCGGGGTGAGCCGCAGCCCGGCCGTGTCGAGCGCCCGGCGCGCCGCCGCGCCACAGGGGACCTGTTCGGCGCAGAGCGCGACCTTGACGTCCGGTCGGGTCAGGTCGGTCAGGCCGCTCACCCCGTCCGGGTTGCCGTCGGGCACCGCGATCACGAGCTGGTTGCGGACGAAGACACGCGGGTTGCCGTCGCCGTTGCCGGCGTCGACGACGGTCGTCATGTTCGCGGGCGAAGCGGAGGCGAACACGTCCGCCGGCGCGCCCTGGTCGATCTGGTTGGCGAGGGCGGAACTGCCGGCGAAGCTGAAGACGACCCGGACCCCGGGATTCGCCGCCTCGAAGTCCTCGCCGATCCGGGTGAACGACTCGGTGAGCGAGGCGGCGGCCAGCACCGTGACGTCGCCGGTCACGGCACCACCCTGCGGTCGTGGGTCGCTCTCGCCGCCGCAGCCGGCCAGCGCGAGCGTCGTCATGGCGGCGAACAGGGCCAGGTGCCGGGTCGTCATGAGCCGTTTCTCCTGCTGTCCGCGTTGCTGGGGGGTCGCTCCACGACGACCATGGTCGATTTGATCACCGCGATGGCCACCGACCCGACCGCCAGTCCCAGGTCGTCGACGGCCTCGCGGCTCATCAGCGACACCACCCGGAACGGACCGGCCTGGATGTCCACCTGGGCCATCACGGCGTCCTTGACCACGGCGGTGACGATGCCCCGGAGCCGGTTGCGGGCCGAGGACGCGTCGGCGCGCTCGTCCGGGTCGCCGGCCTGCGTCCGGACGAAGGCGGCCAGCTCGACGCCGTCGATCACCCGATGTCCCTGCTCGTCGCGCCCGGCGGTGAGGCGGCCGGCGTCCACCCAGCGCCGCACGGTGTCCGCGCTGACCCCCAGCAGCTCGGCCGCCTCGCCCATGCGAAACATCGTCACGCGAGGCACCTTACGCCATGCAGTTGCGAGGTCAACAGCGGAGACGATCTCGTATCTGCGGCTGGAAGGCGGTGAGTGACGCCGCAGCTGCCGCCCCTGACCGCGGATCGCCCAGTCGGTCGCTCCCATCTCGTGTGTCCGGGGCCCGTCCCGTCTGGACGCCGCGTCGCCGCATCGGGGTCGCCGGCAGCCGGCCGCTGTTTCACGAATATTTCGGATCGATCTCGGTCAGGGTATTGACGATCTATGTTAACGCTAACAGCATGGAGGCTCCCGTAACGCTCGCGTCTGGAGCCCCGCCATGCAGGTGTCTGCCGGCCCTCCGGCCTCACGCCCACCGCGACGGATCCCGCTCGTGACGGCCGGCGTGCTCCTCTGCGCCGCCACCATCTCCCCGGGCGGCGCGGCCCAGGCCGCCGACGAGTGGTCGCCGCCGTCGTCCTACACCTCGACCGACCGGGGGGACGGCACGTACCGGGTGCCGTTGCTGCGCGCCGACGTGCCGGACATCAGCGTGGCACGGGTGCCGGCCGCCGAGAGCGACGAGGGCCGCGACGTCTACTACATGATCAGCACGACGATGCACCTCAGCCCGGGCGCGCCGATCATGAAGTCGTACGACCTCGTGAACTGGCAGATCGTCAACTACGTGTTCAACCGGGCGAGTGTCGGCGACGCGTTCTCGTTGCGCAACGGGCAGAACTCGTACGGGCAGGGCCAGTGGGCCTCGTCGCTGCGCTACCACGACGGCGTCTTCTACGTCGTGTTCAACACGAACAACCTCGGCGGCGCGTACCTCTACCGCACCGACGACATCGACAACGGCGCGTGGCAGCGCACGGCGCTGGGTCGCGGCCTGCACGACCCCTCGCTCTTCTTCGACGTCGACGGCACGCCGTACATCTTCCACGGCTCCGGCGGCACCAGTGCCGTACGGCTCAACGCCGACCTGACCGTGATCACCGCGGACTACCCCAACATCTTCACCGCGGCCGACTACGCCGGCCAGCCGTTCATCGGCGGGCTGTTCGAGGGGGCCCAGTTCCACCACATCGACGGCTGGTACTACGCGGTCATCATCACCTGGCCCTCGGGTCAGGGGCGGCAGGTGGTCATGTTCCGCTCCCGGGAACTGCTCGGTCGCTACACCGCCGCCGGCGGGTTGAACACCTACGAGGCGCGCGGCGTGCTCAACTCCAACGGATTCGCGCAGGGCAGCCTGGTTCCCATCACCCGTGACGGTGGGACGACGGACTGGTACGGCATGTTCTTCCGGGACACGTTCCCGATCGGCCGCATCCCGGCGCTCATCCCGGCAACCTGGTCCGACGGCTGGCCGACCTTCGGCGACAACGGGGTGGTGGCGGTCGACGGCACCTTCGCCAAACCGATCCGGCTCAGCCCTGCCGAGGAGTTGTTCGCCCGGCAGCAGAGCATCGTGGTCTCCGACGACTTCGCCAACGACGCGCCACACCGGCCCTACCTCGACGAACAGTGGACCGCACCGCCGGGCGACGCGGCGGAGATCGCGCCGAACGGGTCGCGACTGGACCTCGCGTGGCAGTGGAACCACGCTCCGGACAACCGGTACTGGTCGCTCACCGATCGCGCCGGCTGGCTGCGACTGACCGCCGGCAAGGTGGTGACCGGCGACTACGTCTACACCAAGCTCGCCAACCGCGCCGAACTCGCCTGGTTCGAGGAGGCCCGCAACACCCTGTCGCAGCGGACGTTCGGGCCACGGCAGTCGGTGGAGACCAAGATGGACATCTCCGGGATGGCAGACGGCGACGTCGCCGGCCTGGCCGCCTACAACCGAGGATTCTCGTACGTCGCGGTCAGGCGGACCGGCGGCGTCAACACCCTCGGCGTGGTGAACCGGGGCCAACCGTTCGCCGTCGACCTGGACCAGACGACGCTGGAGAACTTCCTGCCGGGCAGCACCGTGCCGCTGGGCGAGGCGACCGAGGTGCACCTGAAGGCGGACCTCGACTTCGCCTCGCCCACCGGCCAACTCTGGACCACCTTCCACTACAGCCTCGACGGTCGCCAGTGGTCCCAACTGGGCAGCCGGGTCGGCCCGCAGACGCTGGACGGCAGCCTCGCCCACTTCATGGGGCACCGGGTCGGCCTGTTCAACTACGCGACCGAGCAGACCGGCGGGCACGTCGACTTCGACCACTTCCTGCTCAGCGACACCCTGACGGCCCAGGGAAGGCCGCTGGACACCAGCCGGCTCGACGCCGCCATGGCGTACGCCGCCGCGCTGGACGAGGCCGACCATCCGGCCGAGGCCTGGGCGACGATGCTCGCCCGGCTGGCCGAGGCACAGGCGGCGCGGGACGGCGGGTTCGGCACCCAGAACCAGATCGACGCACCGGAACGGGCGCTGAGCTACCAACTCGCCCGGCTCGGCGTACTCCGGGTCCAACTGCCGGTGACCGTCGACGCGCGGGCGCGCTGCGTCGGGGGCCGCGCGCACCTGGCCGTGCAGGCCCGCAACGACCATGACGCGCCGGTCGACATCGTGCTGGAGACCGCGTACGGCAGCCGGTCGGTGCCGGATGTCGCCCCGGGTGCCCACGCGTACCAGCAGTTCAACGCCCGCGACTCGGCGGTGCCCGCCGGCACCGTGACCGTCCGGGTCACCGGCACGGTCGACGGCCGGACGGTGACCACCGTGCGTACCACCAACCACCCGGCCGCCGACTGCTGACCCGCCACGGCTGGACCGCACGGGCCGGTCGCACCCGAACCCCCGGATCCACCGCAGTGATCAAGGAGGATGTCAGTGACACATCGCGTGCGAAGGGCCGCCCTGCGCAGGGCCGCCGCTGTCGTCACGGTCGGGCTCATGCTGGCCACCGGGCTCGTCGCCGCGTCGCCGGCCCAGGCGGAGGACACCGATCTCGTGGTCAACGGCGGTTTCGAGGACGGTCTCACCGGCTGGTTCGTCAACAACGGCAACGCGACCGACAGCGCCACGCTGTCGCTGACGGCGGACGCGCACACCGGGTCGAGCGCCGTGCTCGTCACCAACAGGGCGACCACCGGATCCGGCCCGATGCAGGACCTCAGCGGCCGGGTGCAGGCCGGGCAGACCTACGCCCTGACGGCCCGGATCAAGTACGAGAACCCGAACGGACCGGCGACGAAGCAGTTCTTCGCCACGATGCACTACGGCGCGGCGACCTACACCAACCTGGTCAGCGTCGTCGCCACGAAGGGGCAGTGGGCGCAGTTCAACGGCACCTTCACCATCCCGGCTGGGCAGAACGTGTCGACGGCGCGGCTGTTCTTCGAGACGCCGTGGACGAGCACGCCATCCGCGGATCCCGAGGTGCACCTGATGGACTTCAAGCTGGACGGCGTGTCGGTGGTCGGCGCCGCGCCGCCGCCCGCGCCGTCGAAGACGATCGAAGTCGTCGGCAAGCTGCCGGGCGAGCACAACCCGTTGATCGGGCACAAGTTCGGCGCCGACGGCTTCGGCTTCGTGCACGACGGCCGGGTGTACCTGTACCTGACCAACGACACCCAGGGCTACGCGCCCGACCCGGTCACCGGTGTCTCGCCGGGCATCAACTACGGCGACATCAACCAGATCACGGTGATCTCCTCGGCGGACCTGGTGAACTGGACCGACCACGGCGAGATCCAGGTCGCGGGCCCGAACGGCGTGGCGCCGTTCACCGCCAACTCCTGGGCCCCCGGCATGGCCCGGAAGGTGGTCGACGGCGAGGAGAAGTTCTTCCTCTACTACGCCAACAACGGCAGTTCGAGCAACGTGATCACCGGTGACTCGCCGCTCGGCCCGTGGCGCAGCGAGCGCACCAGCACGCTGATCGACGGCCGTACCCCCGGCGCCGAGGACGTGGCCTGGAAGTTCGATCCGGCGCCGTTCGTCGACGTCGACGGGGAGCCGTACCTGTACTTCGGTGGTGGTCCCGCGTCGACGAGCATGCCGCCGGCCGAACGCTTCAACAATCCGAAGAACCTGCGGGTGATCAGGCTCGGTGACGACATGGTGTCGACCGAGGGTACGGCGGCGGTGGTGGACGCCCCGGTGGCCTTCGAGGCGGCCCAGGTGTTCGAGCGCGACGGCCGGTACTACCTGTCGTACTCGTCGCACTTCGGCGGCAACGACTTCGGTGGCAACCAGACCCCGTTGCCCGGCTACCCCGGCGGCGGTCAGATCGGCTACCTGATCTCCGACGACCCGATGGACTGGCCGAAGGAGACCTACGCGGGCGTGCTCTTCCCGAACCAGTCGCAGTTCTTCGGTGCCGGCACCGGCGGCAACAACCACCAGTCGGTCTTCGAATTCGAGGGCAGGTACTACTTCACGTACCACGCCCCGACCTTGAACAAGCGGATCAACGGCACCACCACCCAGGGGTACCGCAGCCCACACATCCAGGAGCTGACCTTCAACCCGGACGGCACCATCCAGCAGGTGGTCGGCACCTACGCCGGTGTCGACCAGGTCCGCGATCTCGACCCGTACCGGGTGCTCGAGGCCGAGACCTTCGGCTGGAGCAAGGGCGTCGCGACCACCAAGGTCGCCGGCGGGTCCGCCCAGTTCGGCGACGCGGCACCGAACCTGGTGGTGCGCGACATCGACAACGGCGACTGGACGGCGTTGTCGTCGGTGGACTTCGGTGACGGCGCCCGCAGTGTGACCGCGAAGGTGCGGCCGCTGGCCAACGGCGGTTCGATCCAGATCCGCCTGGACGGGGTCACCGCACCGGTGGTCGCGACCATCCCGGTCGACGCGCCCCTCGGCGAGTGGACCGAGCTGACCGCCGAACTCGACGGCGTCGCGGGGGTGCACGACGTGTACTTCACCTACGCCGGACCGCAGGGCGCCGACCTGTTCGAACTGGACACCTGGGACTTCGAGACCGGAGCCGGGTCCGAGGTGCCGGTGACGGTCAGCGCCCAGGCACGGTGCGTGGGTGGTGAGGCGTACGTCGCGGTGCGGGCGCGCAACGACCACGAGGCGCCGGTGGACGTGGTGCTCGAGACGGCGTACGGGCAGCGGTCGGTGACCGGCGTGGCACCCGGCGCCAACGCGTACCAGCAGTTCAAGACGCGCACCCCGGCCGTCTCCGCCGGAGTGGCCACCGTTCGGGTCACCGCCGAGGGTGTCGAGGGCACGACCGTACGCACCGCCGAATACCCCGCCGCGGACTGCGGCGACTGACCTGCCGTCCATTCACCAACGACAACGGAGCACCGGATGAGCACACGGAATCGCAAGCGGTTGGTCGCGGCGGGGGCTGCGGGCGTCCTCCTGGCCGGGTCGGCGGCGCTGCCGTCGCCGGCGCAGGCCGAGCCGGGTGACAGCGGCGAGGTGGAGGTCACCGTCGACATCGAGGAGATCCAGGAGCCGGGAGTGCTGGCGATGTCGATCGCCGGTGACTCGGTGGCGTTGACCGAGAACGGATCGACGCTGCTGGTACGCCAGTTCGTGGGCGGGCTGCCGACGGTCACCGTCACCGACACGCGTACGGCCGACGAGCTGCCCGAGGGCGCGGCGTGGGCGGTGCTGGGCAACGCGACCGACTTCGTCGGCAGCGCCGGCCAGGCGCCGATCGGTGCCGAGCATCTGGGCTGGCGGCCACGGTTGCTCGACGGCGGTGACACCGGCCTGGTCAGCGCCGGCGAGGAGGTCGTCACCGTGCTGGACGAGCCGACGCAGCCGGGAAACAACGTGGGTCTGGTCGACCAGGAACTGCTGGTCTCGACGTTCGACTCGGGCACGGTGGCCGGGGACGCGTACTCGGTCGACGCGGACCTCTTCCTGCGCACCCCGGCCGACGTGGCGGCCGGTTCCTACACCTCGACGGTGACGTTGTCGCTGTTCGAGTGAGGTTCGGTGGCCGGGCCACCGCACCTCCCGGGGGTCGCCGCCCGGCGGCCCCCGGGGTCGTTCCCTTCCCGACCACGAAGGACTGTGATGACCCGATTCCTGCCGCGGTGGGCAGCGGTGCTGGCCGCGATGTCGGCCGTCGCGCTGCCCGCACCGGTCGCCGCGTCGGCGGAGCCGACCGGTGCGACGGTGACCTGGGCGGTGCAGCCGGCGGACGCGCGGGGACCGGACGGCCGTCGGTGGATCGAGCACACGCTGGATCCGGGTACGGTGCTGACCGAGCACCTGGCGGTGCGGAACTTCGGCGACGCGCCGGTGGTGTTCGCGTTGCAGGCCGCCGACGGTTACCTGACCGACAAGGGGCGGTTCAACATGCTGACCGCCGGCCAGGAGTCGGTGGACGGTGGCACCTGGATCACGCTGCCCGAGACGGTCACCGTCGAAGCGAAACAGACGACCGTGGTGCCGTTCACCATCACCGTGCCGCCGGACGCGACGCCGGGAGATCATCCGGCCGGCGTCGCGGCCACGGTGACCAGCGCCGGGGGCACGGTGGCGGTGCAGAGCCGGGTCGGGTTCCGGGTGATGCTGCGGGCCAGCGGCACGGTCACCGCCGCGGTCACCGTCGAGGACCTGGCCGTCGGGCACGAGCGGTCGTGGAATCCGTTCGCCTCCGGCGGTGTCCACCTGACGTTCACCGCGCGAAACAGCGGCAACGTCGCGGTGACCGGTGCCGGCACCGTGCGGGTCAGCGAGCTGTTCGGCCTGACCGGCCGGAACGGATCCACCGAGGTGCCGGAGCTGCTACCGGGCGACAGCAGACAGGTCGAGGCTCATGTCGGCGGGGTCTGGGGGCTGGGCCGTTACTCCACCACCGTCGAGGTGACCCCGGCGGTCGTCTCCGGTGACCCGACCGGCGCCCAGGTCCGGCCGACCACCATCACGGTCACCGGGTGGACGGTGCCGTGGCCACAACTGGTCCTCGGGATACTTGTCGGCATCCTGCTGCTGGGCTGGCGGACCGTCGCCCGACGGCGTCGCCGGCAGCTCACCCGGATGCTCGATCAGGCCCGTGCCGAGGGCCGCGAGTCCGTGCTCGCCGGCGACTGAGCCCGGAAACGACACGTGGACGGTGACCCGGCAATCGGTCAGCACATCCAGAACTTTTCCAATATGAACAAAAAGATGACGACCTATTGCGGAAAGCGGCGTCATTGCGAGGATGTTTCGATGCGTCATCTCCCTCGGGCTCGGGGCCGCGTCGCCGCCGGTCTGCTCGCACTGGTCCTCGCCGCCGGCGGCGTCCTCCTCGGGCCGGCCACACCAGCCTCGGCACACGGCACCCTCGCGACATCCACACCGGCCGAGGGCGCCACCGTCGACGAGGCCCTGACGGCCGTGCAGCTCTACTTCACCGAGCGGGTCCGCGAGGACGCGTACTTCACCGTCACCGCGCCGGGCGGTGGCCGGGTGGACAACGGCTGGACGCATGGCGAACCCCGGGAACTCGACCGCCCGGTGCGGGAGTACTTCCTGGTCGACGGCGTGTTCGAGCCGCGCGAGTACACCACCGGATTTCCTGCGGTGGTGACCCTCGCACACCTGCCCGCCGCCGGTCAGTACTCGGTGAGCTACCTGTCGGTGGCCTCCGACGGTGACCCGGTGCGCGGTACGGTCACCTTCCGGTACACCGGTAAGCCGACGGCCGCGCCGCCGAACTGGCAACCGCCCACCGGCCAGCCGGATCCGTCGCTGCTCGCCGCCGCCGAGCAGCACGGGGACACCGGATCGCAGGCGGGGTCCGGCGATGCCACCCCTGTCGCCCCGGCGGCGCCGGTCCCGTCGGTCGCCGCCGCGCCACCCGCCTCCGACGACTCGGGCGGCATCGGCGCGCTTGGCTGGGCCGCACTGGTGGCGGCCGTGGTCGCGGTCGCCGGCTTCTTCGCCTGGCAGCACCGTCCGGCTCGCGTCGACCGGAGTCGCACGGCGGCACGCCGGTCCGGTGCCACCCGACCTCGCGCCAAACCCACCACCCGCAGCAAGGGAGGCCGTACCACGGCAGCCGCCACGGGTCGCCGCGGCACCACGGCAGGCCCGGCCGCCCGGCGAGGCCGGAAGGCTGCCACGGTATCGGCGGCGGCCCCGGCCCAGCGGGCGGTGACCACCACCCCGGTGGCACCCGCCGAACCCGCGGACGCCGCCGCACTCGCCGCGCCCGGGACGCCAGCGGACGGCTCCGGGCCGACCGGCTGGTGGCACCGGGGCGACACCCGGCTCGCGTTGCTTGTCGGTGGACTCGTGCTGACGCTGTTGGCCGGTTTCGCGCTCGGCCGGATCGACACCTCCGACGAACCCACCACCGTGGCGCAACCGCCGGGCGCGGCAGCGGTTGGTGGCAGCCGGGACGCGGCGCAGGCGGTGACGGCAGGTGACGGCCATCAGCACCCGGCGGGTATCGGCCCGCACACACATCCGGGTGACGGCCAGGACCAGGCCACCGGTACGACCGTGAGCGCGGCCGGGTACACCCTCAAGCCGGTGCTGCGCTCCCAGCCGGCCGGCGCGACCACCGACTACCGGTTCCGGGTGGTGGGGGTCGACGGGCAGCCGGTGACCCGCTTCGCGGTGGTGCACGACAAGCCGCTGCACATGATCGTGGTCAGCCGTGACCTCGGTGGATACCAGCATCTGCACCCGACGATGGCGGCGGACGGCACCTGGAGCGTGCCGCTGGAACTCACCCGACCCGGCGGTTATCGCATCTACGCGGACTTCACCGTCACCACCGCCGACGGCAAGGGGTTGCCGCTGGTGCTCGGCGTCGACCACGAGGTGCCGGGCGGTTATGACCCCGCCGGACTGCCTCCGCCGCAGCCGCGGACGACCACCGGGCCGTACGTGGTGTCCATGGCCGGCACGCCCACCATCGGGATGACCGTCCCGCTGACCCTTCGCGTCGACCGTGACGGGGCGGCCGGGCCGGTTCAGTTGGAGCGTTACCTCGGCGCGTACGGGCATCTGGTCGTCGTCCGCGAGGGCGACCTGGGGTTCCTGCACGTCCACCCGGAGCCGGAGCTGGTCGACGGTACGGTGAAGTTCTGGCTGACCGCGCCGAGCACCGGCCGTTACCGGGCGTTCTTCGACTTCCAGGTGGACGGGAAGGTGCACACCGCGGCGTTCACGATCAATCTGGCCTGACGTCCCCGTCCACCCGGACATCCGCCGGCGCCGGATCAGCAGCGCCAGGGCGGCACGCCGGGGGCTGCGGCGGACCGCGCCGGTGCCGGTCGCACGGAACCGGCCGGTGCCCGCCGACGTCCGATCGGCATGAGCATTCGTCGAAGCGGGCGACTGGCGGTCGTCCCCCTGCTGTTGCTGACCTCCGCGGCCTGCGGCCAGCAGGCCGGTGGCACCGGGTCGGGAGAGGCGGACTCACCCGAGCGGTCCTACTCCGCCGACACGGTGGTGTTCCGGATGGAACACACCGGGGGGTTCGTCACGCCGGCCATGCTGGCCACCCGCGTGCCCACGGTGAGCGTCTACGGTGACGGCCGCGTGATCACCCAGGGGCCGGTGCCGTTGATCTATCCGGGCCCGGCGCTGCCCAACCTCCAGGTGGGCACGATCAGCGCCACCGAGGTGGCGGAACTGCTCAAGGCGGCCCGGGCCGCCGGGGTGGGCGGCCCTTCGGACCTCGGCACCCCGCCGGTCGCCGACGCGCCCACGACCCGGTTCACCGTGCTCGGTGACAACGGGGTCGAGGAACTGGAGGTGTACGCCCTGGCCGAGTCGGGCGGGGCGCAGACCGGGCTCACCGCCGAGCAGCGGGCGAAGCGGGAGACGCTGCGGGAGTTCGCCGACTCGCTGAGCGTCGAGTCCGGTCCGCTCGGCGACGCGCAGACGGACACGCAGCCGTACGCGCCGACTGCCGTCGCCGCCGTGGCCGAGCCGTGGGTCGCCAACGCCGACGCCGGCGAGCAGCCCGAGGTGGCCTGGCCCGGGCCGGCGCTGCCGGGTGCCGAACTCGGCGAGGGCCTGGGTCTGGGTTGTGTCACGGCGACCGGTGACGAGGCGAAGCAGGTGCTCACCGCCGCGGCGGCGGCGAACGCGGCCACCCCGTGGGTCTCAGACGGCAAGCGGTGGACGGTGGCCCTGCGACCGCTGCTGCCCGACGAGACCGACTGCGGCGACCTGGTCGGCAACCGCTGATCCTGGTCCGGGCGGTCGGTCACCGGCCGCCCGGCCGCCTCCGGCGGGCTGCTGGCACCGGCCGGTTAGGCTGCCGCGCGATGAGCAAGAGGTTGTCTCGCATCCTGGTCTACGGGGTCCACGGCTCCGGCAAGTCCACCCTCGCGCAGCGCCTGTCGCAGCGGCTCGGGCTGCCCTGGTACCCGGTCGACGACCTGCTCTGGGAACCCAACTGGGTCGAGGTGCCGGTGGCGCGGCAACGCAGCCGGATCGAGACGATCTGCCGACGGGACCGCTGGATCCTCGACGGGGCGTACCACGGTTGGCGGGACGTGCCGTTGGCCCGCGCGGACCTGGTCGTCGGCCTGGACTACCCGCGCGGCGTGTCCTTCCGCTGGTTGCTGCGGCGCACGCTGCGCCGGCTGTCGACGGGGGAGGAGATCTGCAACGGCAACCGCGAGTCGCTGGGCAGCGTGCTGACCACCGACTCGGTGCTGATATGGCATCTCACCGAGTTCGGTCGGGAACGGCGTCGACTGCGGGCCTGGCACGCCGACCCGAGCGGGCCGCCGGTGCTGCTGCTCGACTCTCCGGAGGCGCTCGAACAATGGTTGGCCGGCCTACCACCCCGGTGAGGGGCCGGATGGCGGAGCAGGTCGACGCTACGGTGGGCGGATGGACGAACTCGTGGCGCTCTATCTCGAAGGTGACACCTCGGGGACCGTCACCGGCACCGCGCCACGCAGCGCCGTACGGGCCGCGAACCTGCCGCACGCCGCGACGGCGGTGCTGCTGCGCGATGAACGGGACCGCGTCTACGTCCACCGCCGTACTGACACGAAGGACGTCTATCCGGGCATGCACGACGCCTTCGCCGGAGGCGTGGTGCTGGCCGGCGAGGATCCGGCCGAGGCGGCGGCCCGGGAACTCACCGAGGAACTGGGCGTCACGAACTGCGAGATCCGGCCCTGCCTGCGTTACTGGTACGCCGACGCGCGTACCAACTACCTCGCGTACGTCTTCGAGGCCCGCTACGAGCGGAGCCGTTGCGGCCCGGTGGTGCATCAGCCCAGCGAGGTCGCCGACGGGTGGTGGCTCGACCTGGCCGAGCTGGTCGCCCGGCTCGCCGACCCGGCCTGGCCGTTCGTCCCCGACGGGCGGGTCACCCTCGATCGCTACCTGCGGCAGGTGCCACCCTGGGCCGAGCTTGGCCGATCGTCGTGAGCGCGACTGCCGCGACCATGAAGATGGACCCATGGGGCTGTTCCTCCGAGGGCGCGTCGAGACGACCACGGAGACGCATCGGACGACGCGGTACGAGATCTTCTTCGATCTGGTGTTCGTCTTCGCCCTGACCCGGATCACCGCCTACATGGCGGGTGACGCCTCGCCACTGACCCTGATCCAGGGACTGGTCGTCCTGCTGCTGCTGTGGATCTCCTGGCTGATCTACGCCTGGCTGGGCAACCAGGCCCGTGCCGACATCGGGCTGATCCGGGCTGGCACCACCGCTGTCATGGGCCCCATCTTTCTCATCGCCGTGGTCGTCCCGAACGTCTGGGAACCGAGCCTGGGCTCGCGCCTGATCCTGGTGCTGTCGTACCTCGTGGTGCGGGCGGTCCACCTGGCGCTCTACCGCCGGGCGGCCGAGGGCGACCGGCGGCTGCACCGCACGTTGCGCATCTACACCGCGACCACCGCGCTGTCCTGGATCCCGCTCGTCCTCGGTGCCGTCGTCGGCGGTGACGCACAGTTGCTGCTCTGGGCGGCGGCGGTCGCGGTCGACTTCGCCGGCGGACTGATCGCCTCCATGCTGAGCGGGTGGCCGTTGCGTAGTTCGGAACACTTCACCGAACGGCACGCCCTCGTGGTGATCATCGCGCTCGGCGAGACGTTGATCTCGGTCGGTGCCGGCATCGGATCCGAGATGATCAACGGGCCGACCGTGCTGGCCACGCTGTTCACCCTCGTCGTCACGGTCTGCCTGTTTCGGCTCTACATGCTGAACTCGGAGGCGGCGGGTGAGGTGCTGATGACCGAGCGCGGGCCGCGACGCGACCGGCTCGCGGCCAACGCCTACAGCGGCGGCCACTTCGCGCTGATCGCCGGGACGATCTACCTGGCCCTCGGGGTGCACGAGGTGATTGCTCCGCTGGCGCATCACGAGCCCTGGGCCGCGGCCGGGTCGCGCCTGCCCTGGGCCTCGGCCGTCGCGATGTTCGGCGGGGTGGCGCTGTATCTCGCGGGCGAGGTGCTGTTCCGTGGGCTCAGCGTCCGATCCGTGTCTCCGGCGCAGCTGCTCGCGCCCGCGGTGGCCCTGGCGCTGCTGCCGGTCGGTCGGTACCTGCCCGGCCTGGCCGCTCTCGGCCTGCTCGCCGCCTTGCTCGTCATACTCGTCGGCTACGAACGCGCCTACGGTGCCGGCCGTGCCTCCCGTCGTCCCGTGACCGGCTCAGGACGCGGCACCGGGCCGCGCTGAGGGGCAGGCGCAACTCGCTCCGGTGCAGTAGATACATTTACATCTTGCGATGTTATCGCTCACCTACTACGTTGCGGAGGCAGGAGCGAAGGGCACGCTCCGACGTCCCCCGCCCGGTCCGGGCGGCTGACGGTACGCGCGGGAGCCTGGCACACGTCGCACGACCGCCGCCCGGGTGCGCCCACCCGACCTGACCACCCGGTCCGGCGCCGCACCGTACCCTGGCGCGTCCCGCGGTACGCCGGCCGTTCCCGGCAGCCACCACCGCGATGCGCCGCACCACCGCGCGTCCACACCGGGCGCGGAATGGAGTCACGATGTCCAGGCGTAGATCGATCTTCGGGCCGGTCGCGCTCGCGGCGCTGATGGTGCTGGCGGCTGCCGGCACGGCGCTGAGCGCGAACCCCGGCAGTGTCCCGGCCGCGCAGTCGGGCATTCTTGCCGCGACCGCCGGTTGCGGCAAGGCACCCACCCTGCGCAGCGGTACGCACACCATCCAGAGCAGCGGCAAGAACCGCAGCTACATCCTGCGGGTGCCGGACAACTACAACAACAACCACCCGTACCGACTGGTGTTCGGGTTCCACTGGCTCAACGGCTCGGCGACCGACGTCGCCACCGGCCAGACCGTGCAGCGCGACACCTGGGCCTACTACGGCCTGTTGCCCCTGTCGAACAACAGCACCATCTTCGTCGCGCCGCAGGGCCTCAACAGCGGCTGGGCCAACTCCGGCGGCGAGGACGTCACCTTCGTCGACGACATGCTCCGGCAGATCGAGGGCGACCTCTGCGTCGAGACCACCCAGCGCTTCGCGCTCGGATTCAGCTACGGCGGCGCCATGAGCTACGCCCTCGCCTGCGCCCGGCCGAACATCTTCCGCGCCGTCGCTGTCTACGGCGGTGCGCAGCTGAGCGGATGCAGTGGCGGCACCCAGCCGGTCGCCTACTTCGGGGCGCACGGCATCCGCGACAGCGTGCTCAACATCTCCAACGGGCGGTCGCTGCGGGACCGGTTCGTCCGCAACAACGGCTGCACCGCGCAGAGCCCGCCGGAACCGTCGCAGGGCAGCCTCACCCACCGCAGCACCACGTACTCCGGCTGCGCGTCCGGCTACCCGGTGGTCTGGGCGGCCTTCGACGAGGGACACATCGCCGCCCCGCAGGACGGCGCACCCGGCGACAGCGGCTCCCGTACCTGGCTGCCGGGCGAGACCTGGCGCTTCTTCACCCAGTTCGGCGGCACCACCCCGCCGCCGAGCCCGACCACGCCGCCGCCGAGCCCGACCACGCCGCCGCCGAGCCCGACCACGCCGCCCCCGAGCCCGACCACGCCGCCGCCGGGTGGCGGGGCATGCCGGGTCACCGCGGACGTCAACGCCTGGAACACCGGGCTGACCGAGCAGATCACCATCACCAACACCGGCAGCGCCACCGTCAACGGCTGGTCGCTGGTCTTCACGCTGCCCGGCGGGCAGACCATCACCGGCGGCTGGAACGCCAGCTACTCACCGACCTCCGGGCAGGTGACCGCCCGCAACGTGTCGTACAACGGCACCATCGCCCCGAACGCGTCGGTCAGCATCGGCTTCCAGGCCACCCACACCGGCAACACCGCCGAACCGGGTTCGTTCACCCTCAACGGCGCGGCCTGCACCGTCAGCTGATCCTGTGGTTGGTCCGGGCGTGGATCCCATCCGGGGTCCGCGCCCGGCCCCTGCCTGCGCACCCGCGAATCGGCACCCGCCGTCGATCCGTCGTGCCGAGCCGGTCTCGCGCCGAAGATGATCCGGACGACAAGCCCTATGCTCCGCACCGTGCCGCTGACCTTTCCTTCGCATCTCGCGCCGGTGCTGGCGCTCAAGTGGTGGCGGCCACGGTGGTTCGACGGTGTGGCGTTGAGCACCGGCGCGATGTCGCCGGACGTCGCCTATCTGGCGACCGGCCCGACCGGCCGAAGTTTCGCCGACACCCATTCCTGGCCGGCGCTGCTCTGGTGGTGCCTGCCGGTGGCGCTGGCGTACGCGGCGGTCTTCCGCTCCTGCGCCGATGCCACCCTGGCCCACCTGCCCGGCGAGCGTTGGTTCGGCTGGAGTGGGCACGGTTCCCTGGCCCGGTGGTCGCACCGCTGGTGGATCACGATCAGCTCGGCGCTCCTCGGCGCGGCGAGCCACGTCGGCTGGGACTGGCTGACCCACACCGACGGCTGGCTACGAGCGGTGTTCGGTCTCCAATGGTCGAGCGTTACGGACGTCGCATGGTGGACGGTCTCGGATCTGACGAGCACCCTCGTCGGTGGTCTGCTCGTCGTCGTACTTGCCGTGCGCCTCGGCCGGCGGGAGACGGCGAAGGCCGGCGTCGGTCGGGTCGCACCGTCGTTTCGGCGTCCGGCGCTGTTCTGGAGCGTCGCCGCGCTGGTGTCCGCCGCCGGACTGGCGCTCGTGCCGCTGCTGCCCGGTGCAACCATCCTCGCCGCGACCATCGTCCGGTCGCTGCACGTCGCTGGTCTGGCCCTGCTCGCCGGTGCCATCGCCGTCCAGGTCCGGTCCCAGCGCTCGGGTGCGGGTTACCCGGGCGCGCCAGGTGACAGCGGTAGCGCAGGCAGCGCCAGCACCGGCCGACCCGCCGCGGTCAGCGGACCGGCTCGATCGGGAAGCGGCCGCGGCACCACCGCCAGTGGCGGCCGGCCTTCAGGTGGTCGATGACGGCGCGTTGCAGCACGGTGTCGCGCGGCAGCTGGTCCAGCGGAGTGGTCAGGGTACGGAACACGAACCGCACCACTTCGACGTCGGCGTCGAGCCCGTCCGGCTCCTGGTAGGGCTCCAGCTCGAATCGTCGCTGGAAGCGGACGATGTTGGAGTCCGCCGGCAGGTAGTCCCGCAGTTGCGGGTCGAGCAGCCAGGAGCCGCAGGCGAAGGCCGGGTAGTGCTCGTCGGGAAAGTGGCGTGGGAAGAACGCGCGGGCCTCGTCGAGTGACGCCTCGACCGCCGCCGGGGTCAGCGGCCCCGAGTCGGGGATGTGCAGTTCGATGGCGGTGCCGCCGCGATGGTGCTGGAGCCGGCCGAGTTCGTAGACGCTGCCGCGCACGTGCAGCGTCAGCCAACTCTGCATGACCGACCAACCCTCGCCCCGCATCCGTCGGTCGATCGCGAGGTTGCGGCCCAGGTCCGCGAGGGTCACCCAGGAGACGGTGTCGGGGACACCGTGGTCACGGTGGTACTCCCGGACCACCTCGACCAGGGCCAGGTACGCGTAGACGTAGAGGTGCCGCCAGGCGGGCCCCCGCTCGCGTGGCAGCGCCGGACCGGGCGGCAGCCACTCGTGGCCCCCGAGATCCGCGCGGACCAGGGCGATCGAGCGGTCGAGCAGCCAGCGCAGCTCCGGGGTCCACTGGGTGGAGTCGGGGTCGGGCCAGCCCGCCAGGATCTCGGCGGCGTCGTCCGGTCGCACCGCGAGCCGGTCGAGCAGCGCGGGCGCGTCGGCTCGGGCGGGCACCGGCGCCGACGGGTGGTCGCCGGCGAGCCGGTGCACGCGGTCGACGTCCTCGACGGGTACGCCGAGCCGGGTGGCGATGTCGTCCAGATTCACGCGGACGACAGTAGCGACCGGCGCGGCCGCCGCGACAGGCCCCGCCCGCGCTGCCCCGGGGCCTGGTCAGGGGTTGGGCGGGGTGACCGCGATGATCAGGTGGGCCGGCTGGTCGCTGGCGTTGCGGTAGAGGTGGGCCAGGCGTGAGTCGAAGGTGACGGCCTCGCCGGTGGTGAGGGTGTACGCCTCGCCGCCGATGTCGGCGACCACCTCGCCGCTGATGACGATGGCGCACTCGGTGGATGGGTGTGCCCACGGCTCGGCCGAGCTGGCGTCGCCCGGGGCGAGGTGGGCCTGGAGCACCTCGAGATCGCCGCGCCCCGGGGTCAGGCGCTCGTAGGTGATCTGGCCCGGGGGAGCGGTGAGCAGGCTGCGGCTGCCGGCCCGGCTGATGTGCACCGCCGGTGCCTCCGGTTCGGAGAACAGCTCGGCGATCGAGGTGTCGAAGACCTGCGCGAGCTTGCGCAGGGTGGCCAGGCTCGGGTCGGTCGCCCCGTTCTCGATCTGACTCAGCAGGGCGGGTGACACGTCGGCGGCTGTGGCGAGCTGCCGCAGCGTGAGGGAGTGCTGCTGGCGCAGGACGCGGAGCCGGTCACCGAGCATGTGAACCTCGATCCGATAACAGTGTGGCTAAAAATGTTTGACCAAGCTACACGCCCGTGTTTAGGGTGGTCAAACACGAGGCCGGCGCTGTTTGGTACTGGTAGACACGCCGCGTCCAGGCACGAACCGGACGAATGCGAGTCCGGCTACATCCAACCCTGCGACGACGCACCCCGAGAACCCGACGCACCCCTGAGAACCCGGAACACCGGCATCGGCCGTCTGGGCCCGGCCGGTGGGGGTGCCGCCGAACGTCGATGCCCCGCGGATCCCGCGCAGCGGGCCGCGCCATACGAAGGTAGGAACAGCATGTCGGTGTCCCCCCGCCGGCTCCGCGCCGGAGCGCTCGCTCTGGCGACGCTGGCCATCATCTCCACCACCGCCTGCACGGCCGGCGGCAGCGGTGGCAACGCGAACGGCGGCGAGGCCAAGACCCTCACCGTCAACACGTCGTTCGTGCTCAAGACCCTCGACCCCGGCCGCGTCTACGAGGCCACCGGTCTGACCGCCGTGCACGCCCTCTACGACACCCTGCTCACCTTCGAGGGCTCCGACGTCGGCAAACCCGTACCGGCGCTGGCCGAGTCGTACGAGGCGTCCCCGGACGCGAAGACCTTCACCTTCAAGCTGCGCTCCGGGGTGACCTTCGCCGACGGCAGCCCGCTCACCGCCGACGACGTGGTGTTCTCCCTCAACCGGTTGAAGAACATCAAGGGCAGCCCGGCGGTCACCGTGAGCGAGCTGAGCGTCAGCAAGACCGACGACAGCACCGTCGTGGTCACCTCCGCCACGCCCAACCCGAACGTGCCGGTGGTGCTGGCGATGCCGTCCACCGGCGTGCTCAACGCCGAGGTCGCCCGGGACAACGGTGCCAAGGACGGTGCGGACGCCGCACAGGGCGACACCGCCCAGCAGTACCTCGACACCAACTCGATCGGCAGCGGCCCGTACGTGCTCAAGTCGTACGAGCCGGAGTCGCAGGTGGTGCTGGAGGCCAACCCGAACTACTGGGGCGACAAGCCGCAGTTCGAGCGGGTGGTATTGCGCAACATGGACGTGCAGACCCAGAAGCTGACCATGCAGCGCGCCGAGAGCGCCGAGATCTCGCTGGACATCTCCGGCAAGCTGCTCGACGGCCTGCCGGAGAGCCTGCAGACCTCCGGTGTGCAGGACACCGTCTACTTCCTCTTCCTCAACGCCGATCCGGCGGTGTCGGCGGTGACCGCCAACCCGAAGTTCAACCAGGCGCTGCGCGCCGCCATCGACTACCAGGGCATCGCCGCGCTGTACGGCGAGGGCGCCGCGCCCGGCGCCGGTCTGGTCGCACCGGCCTTCCCCGGCACCCTGCCGGCGAGCGAGGCGTCGACCCGGGACGTGACGAAGGCCAAGGCGCTGCTCGCCGAGGCCGGGCTGACCGACCCGACAGTGAAGTTCAACTACCCGGCCATCACCTACAAGGGCGTGGACCTGGGCACCGTGGCGACCAAGGTGCAGGGCGACGCCGCCGAGGCCGGCATCACGCTCGAGTTGAACCCGCAGCCGCTGACCACCTTCCTCGACGAGATGCGCAGCGGTAAGTCGCCGCTGGGCTTCACCCCGCAGAGCCTGAACTACCCGGTCGCCGACTCGCTCATCAACAACATGGCACCCGGTCAGGCCACCGCGCTGCGCTCGGGCTGGACCGTCGAGCGCGCCGACCCGGCGATCGTGGCTGCCGGTGAGAAGGTCACCGAGACCCTCGATCTCGCCGCCCGGGCCACCGCCATGCAGGAGTGGCAGCGGCTGATGAACCAGTCCTCCCCGTACATCGTGCTGGCCAGCAACTCCTCCACGGTGGTGGCGACCGCCGACCTGACCGGCGCGGACTACTCCGCCGCCGGCTGGCAGGTCGACGTGGCCGCGGTCGGTCGTCGGTAGTCGGAGCACCATGACGACGGTCCACAACGGCGAGCCGGGCGCGGTCACCACGACCGCGCCCCGGCCCCGCCGCGCCCACCCGCTGCTCGCCTTTTTGGCCAAGCGGCTGGCGATCACCGCCGGGCTGCTGCTGGGCGTCACCGTGGTGACGTTCGGACTGGTCAACGTGGTACCCGGCGACCCGGTCACCGCCAACCTGTCCGACCAGGCGCTCAACGACCCGGCCACGGTGGCCGCCTTCCGCGAGAAGTGGGGGCTGGACCAGCCGCTGTGGCAGCAGTACCTGCACTACCTGGGCAACCTGGTCCGCGGCGACCTGGGCATCTCCCAGCAGACCGGCCGGGCGGTCCTGGACGACCTGGTCCGGTACGTGCCGGCCACGATGGAACTGGCCATCCCCACAATGGTGCTGGCGCTGCTGATCGGCACCGGGATCGGCATGCTCGCCGCGGTCCGCAACGGCCGGCTCACCGACCAGTTCGTCCGGGTCGGCGCCCTGCTCGGGCTCTCCACGCCACCGTTCTGGCTCTCGCTCGTGGTGCTCTACGTGTTCTTCTACCAACTCGGTCTGGCCCCCAGCGGTGGCCGCCTCTCCACCGGGTTCAGCCCGCCGCCGACGGTCACCGGCATGTACACAGTGGACGCGGCGCTGGCCGGTCAGTGGGACGTGGCCTGGGACGCGGCACAGCACCTGACCCTGCCGGTGCTGGTGCTGACCTCGCTGACCGTGGCGCTGCTGGTCCGCTTCGTCCGCTCCGCCATGCTCGAGGTGCTCCAGCAGGACTACATCCGGGCCGCGTACGCCAAGGGCCTGCCGACCCGGGTGGTGCTGCGCCGGCACCTGCTGCGCGCCGGTCTGGTCCCGGTGGTCACCGTCTCCGGCCTGGCCTTCGCCTCCCTGCTGTCCGGGACGGTGCTGGTGGAGAGCATCTTCGGCTGGCCCGGCGTCGGTCAGTACGCCTACCGCAGCGCCACCGCCCTCGACCTGCCCTCGATCCTCGGGGTCAGCCTGTTCGTGGCGCTCGTCTACACGCTCGTCAACCTGACCGTCGACCTGCTGTACGGGCTCATCGACCCGAGGATCCGCCTGTCATGACGATGATCGCACCCGATCCGGTGGCCCCCGACCCGAAGGTGGACCGGGCGCTGACCCGCCGTCGCTGGCTCGGTCGACTGCGCGGCGGCTCGACCGGCCGGCCGGTCTGGCGACAGCCGATCGCCGTGGTCGCGCTCACCATCCTCGGTGGCTGGCTGCTGGTGGCGATCCTCGCCCCGCTCGTCGCCCCGTACGACCCGCTCGCCCAGAGCGCGGACACCTACGTGGCACCCTCGGCGGTGCACTGGTTCGGCACCGACTCCCTCGGTCGGGACATCTTCAGCCGGGTCGTGTACGGCGCGCGGCTGTCTATCCCGCTGGCGCTGGCCATCGTCTCGTTGGCCCTGCTCGTGGGCGGTCTGCTCGGGCTGGTCGCCGGATATCTGGGCCGGCTCGCCGACGAGGCGTTGATGCGACTGACCGACCTGGTCTTCGCCTTCCCGCAGATCATCCTCGCCATGGCGGTCACCGCCGCCTTCGGCCCGAACACCCGCAACGCGGTGCTGGCGCTGGTCATCGTCTCCTGGCCGGTCTACGCCCGGGTCATCCGCAGCGCCGTGCTCAGCATGCGGGGCGACGACTACCTCAACGCCGCCCGTCTGCTCGGCGTCGGACCGGTCCGGGCACTGCGCCGCGACGTGCTGCCCAACAGCATCGGTCCGGCGATCGTGCTGGCCACCCTGGAACTCGGCAACGCGGTGCTGCTGCTCGCCGCGCTCTCCTTCCTGGGGCTCGGGCCGCGCCCACCGGCCGCCGAGTGGGGCTCGATGGTCGCGCTCGGCTCCCAGGACCTGTCGATGTGGTGGGTCAGCGTCTTCCCGGGCCTGGCCATCCTCACCGTCGTGATGGCCTTCAACGTGCTCGGCGACGCGCTGCGCGACCGACTCGACCCCCGCTACGCGAAGGGACGCTGAGATGGCGCCGCTGCTCGACGTCGACTCCCTCGCGGTGACCCTGCCCGGCCCGCGCGGGCCGCTGCCGATCCTGCACGACGTGTCGCTCAGCGTCGACGAGGGTGAACTCGTCGGCATCGCCGGGGAGAGCGGCTGCGGCAAGAGCCTCACCGCGCAGACCCTGCTCGGCCTGCTTCCGGCCGGCGCCACCGTCACCGGCACGGCGCGGTTCGCCGGCACCGACCTGCTCGGCCTGGACAACCGGGGCTGGCAGCGGATCCGGGGCGCGGGCATCGCCATGGTCTTCCAGGACCCGTCCGCCGCCCTGCACCCGATGCTCACCGTCGGCCGTCAGCTCACCGAACACATGCGGGTACACCTGCGAATGGACCGGCGGTCCGCGACCCGCCGGGCGGTGGAACTGCTCGACCAGGTCAGGATCCCCGACCCGGAGCGCGCCCTGCGCGCCTATCCGCACCAGTTCTCCGGCGGCATGCGGCAACGGGCGGCCATCGCCATCGCCCTGGCCGCGCGGCCCCGACTGCTGATCGCCGACGAACCGACCACCGCCCTCGACGTCACCGTGCAGGCCGGCATCCTCGCCCTGCTCGACCGGCTGCGCGCCGAGACCGGGCTGGCCGTCGCCTTCATCACCCACGACCTGGGGGTGCTCAGCGCGTTGACCACCCGTGGCTACGTCTTCTACGCCGGTCGCGTGGTGGAGACCGGCCCCACCGGGGCGCTGCTCACCGCACCCACCCACCCGTACACGGCGGCGCTGCTGGGCGCCCGGCCGCACGGCACCCAGGCCGTCGGCACGCTGCGGCCCATCCCCGGCGCCCCACCGGCCCCGGGCGAGGCGCCGCCGGGCTGCCCGTTCCAACCCCGCTGCCGGCACGCCGAGCCGACCTGCGGCACCGCGCCGCCGCCCCTGGCTCCGGTGGCGGCCGACCGGTCGGTGGCCTGCGTGGTCCGCCCGCACCTGGAGGTGACAGCCCGATGACCGTCCTGCTGGACATCAGCGACGTCGAGGTCGAGTACCGCTCACGGGGACGCGGCCGGGTGCTCGCGGTCGCCGGGGTCAGCCTGGACGTGGCGGCCGGGCAGATCGTCGGCCTGGTCGGCGAGTCCGGCTGCGGCAAGTCGTCACTGGCCCGGGTCGCCGTGGGGTTGACCCCGCCGAGCGCCGGGGCGGTCCGCTTCGCCGGGCAGCCGGTCACCCCGCTGGGCTGGCGGCGCCGACCGGACACCGAGATCGGCCTGCAGATGGTCTTCCAGAACCCGTACGCGTCGCTGAATCCCCGGCGCACCATCGGCGCGCAGCTGCTCGACGGCGTCCCGGCGACGGTGACCGGCGCGGCGGCCCGCCGGAACCGGGTGCGTGAGTTGCTGGACCGGGTCGGCATGCCGAGCACGGCCGCCGAACGGTACCCGCACCAGTTCTCCGGCGGTCAGCGGCAACGCCTCGCCATCGCCCGGGCGCTCGCCCCGCAACCCCGCATGATCATCGCCGACGAACCGGTCACCGCGCTGGACGCCTCCTCCCAGGCCCAGGTGGTCAACCTGCTCGTCGGGTTGGTCCGCGACCTCGACATGGGCATGCTGTTCATCTCCCACGACCTCGCCCTGGTGCACGAGATCGCCGACGTGACCGCCGTGATGTACCTGGGCCGCATCGTGGAGAGCGCGCCCACCCGCGAGCTGTGGCGCAGTCCGCGACACCCCTACACCCGGGCGCTGATCGACGCGGTGCCCCGCATCGGCCCCACCCCACGGCTGCCCGCCACCCTGGCCGGTGAGGTGCCCGACCCCGCCAACGCCCCCACCGGCTGCCGGTTCCGGCCGCGCTGCCCGCACGCCTTCGCCCCCTGCGGCGACCAGCCACCAACCCTCGACCTCGGCGGCCGCAGCGCCGCCTGCTGGCTCAACGACCCCACGATGGCCCCGGCCACCGTGCCCGCGAACTGAGGACGTCGTCATGCACACCGCCACCGAACAGGTCCTGGTCAACCTCGCCCTCTACGACGGCGTCGCCGACCACCTCCAACCCGACCGGGGAGTCTGGGTCGGCGCCGACGGGATGATCAAGGCCGTGGGAGCCGTCGACGACGTGCTCGCCGAGGCCGGCGACGCCCGCGTGGTCGACCTCGGCGGGGACGTGGTGATGCCCGGCCTGACCAACATGCACGTGCACCTCTCCCTCGGGCTGCCCGGCCACCTCGCCGACACGGTGCACCGGTCCAACCTGGCCGAACTGGTGCTGCTGATGGCCGACTCGGCCCGGCGTACCCTGCACGCCGGGGTCACCACCGCCCGACTGGTCGGCGAGGGACGCTACGCCGACTTCGCGCTGCGCCGGGGCATCGAGGCCGGCGCGGTGGACGGCCCCCGGATCTTCACCGCCGGGCACGCGCTGTGCTGCACCGGCGGCCACGGCTGGGAGGCCGACGCCCTGGAGGCCGACGGTGCCGACGGCTTCCGCCGGCTCACCCGGGCGCAGATCCGGGCCGGCGCCGACCTGATCAAGGTGTGCGTCTCCGGCGGGATCGCCGGTCAGTTCGAGGCCATCGACACCCCGCAACTGCTCGACGACGAGATGGCCGCCGTCATCCGGGTCGCCCACGACTGGGGGCGCAAGGTCACCGCGCACGCCGGGCCGGCCGACACCGTACGCCGGGCCGTCGAACTCGGCCTGGACTGTGTCGAGCACGGCTACGAGCTGACCGACGAGGTCACCCGCCTGATGGCCGACCGGGGCGTCTGGTACGTGCCCACCATCGTGGTGAGCCGCTGCGAACAGTTCTTCCGCGACTCCGGAGTGCCCGGCTGGTTGATGGACCGGGCACTCGCCGCCGGCCCCCGGCACTGGGAGAGCCTCCAGCACGCCATCCGCAACGGGGTGCCGATCGCCCTGGGCAGTGACATGCCGCCGCACGCCGGTTACGACGAGACCAGCGCGACCGTGCGTGAGCTGGAGTTCATGGTGGACGCCGGGATGTCGGTCGCCGACGCGTTGAAGGCCGCCACCATCCGTCCCGCCGAATGGCTCGACCAGGCCGACACGCTCGGCAGCGTCGAGGCCGGCAAGCACGCCGACCTGCTGGTGCTGCGCGACGACCCGACCCGTTCCGTCTCCGCGTTGCGCACCCTGCACGCGGTCATCAAGGGCGGCGTCGTCTACCGCGACGACCACCACCGCGTCCGGGTGCCCCGATGACCGACGTCACCACGGTCGCCGACGGGTACCTGCGCGCCCTCGCCACGCTCGACCCGGAGGCCGCCGAGGCAACCGGACGTACGCCGCAGTGGCGGCTGGCCGACCTGTCGCCGGACGGCTTCGACGCCCGCGCGGAGCTGGCCCGCGCGACCGCGACCGCCGTGGCCACCGCCACGGTGACCGTCCCGGCCGAGCGTGCCCTCGCAGCTGCCCTGGCCGACCGGCTGGCCAGCGAGGTGGCGCTGCACGACGCCGGCTTCACCACCCGGCTGCTCGCCCCGCTGGCCACCCCGGTGCACCTGGCCCGGCAGGTGTTCGACAACCTGCCCCGGACCACCGCCGACGACTGGGCCGTGGTCGCCGAGCACCTCCACCGGCTGCCCACCACCCTCGACCAGTACGCCGCCACGCTGCGGCGCTCCGCCGGGCGTGGCCAGCTGGTCGCCCGCCGGCAGGTGCTGACCGTCGCCGATCAGTGCGCCGCCTGGGTCGACGCCGACTTCTTCGGCGGTCTCGTCGCCGGTCACCGGGGCGGGCCGCTGGCCGGGCGGCTGGCCGAGGGGGCCCGGCGGGCCACGGCCGCCACGGCGAAGTTCGCCACGTTCCTGCGTACCGATCTGGCTCCCGCCGCCACCGACGTCGACGGCGTGGGCCGCGACCTCTACCAGGTCACCGCGCGCGCCTTCCTCGGCGCCACCGTCGACCTGGACGAGTTGTACGCGTACGGCTGGGCGGAACTGTCCCGCACCGCCGCCGAACTGCGGGCGGCGGCGGCCGACTGCGGCCATCCGGACGTGGCCGCCGCCCGGACGGCGCTGGACGCCGACCCGGACGGGCGGGTGCCGGTCGGTCCCGCCCTGGAGGAGTGGCTGACCAGGCGGACCGCGCTGACGACGGACCTGCTCGACGGGACGCATTTCGACATCCCCGCCGCCACCCGCCGGGTGGTGTGCCGGATCAGTCCGGCCACCTCCGGGGTCATGTACTACACCCCACCCGACGCGCGGCTGACCCGACCCGCTGGCATCTGGTGGTCGGTGCCGCCGGGGGAGTCGACGGTGCCGGTGTGGCGGCATGTCGGCACGCTCTGCCACGAGGGGCTGCCCGGCCACCACCTCCAGCACGCCATCACGCTCACCACCGCCGACCTGCACCCGTGGCAGCGCACGCTCTGCCAGGTGCACGGGTACGCCGAGGGTTGGGCGCACTACGCCGAGCGGCTCGCCGACGAACTCGGTCTCTACGCCGGCCCGGCGGAACGGCTCGGCATGCTGGACGGGCAGATGTGGCGGGCCGCCCGCGTGGTCGTCGACCTCGGCCTGCATCTCGACCTGCCGATCCCGGCGGGCAACGGGTTCACCGACGCGTCCCGCTGGAGCCACCCGGTGGCCGTGGACCTGCTCACCCGGGTCGCCGGGCTGGACGCCGCGACCGCCCGGTTCGAGGTCGACCGCTACCTCGGCTGGCCGGCGCAGGCGCTCGCCTTCAAGGTCGGCGCGCGGCTGTGGCAGCAGGCCCGCCGGGACGCGGAGCGCCGCGCCGGTGCCGCCTTCGACCGCAAACGGTTCCACCACACCGCGCTGGCGCTCGGGCCGATGGGCCTGGACCCGTTGCGTGACCGCCTCGCCGAGACGTTCCGACCCGCTGCCGACTCCCTCGACCGGAAGTGACCCCGATGAGCATCGACGAACTCACCGCCACGATCACCGACATGTACCGATCACTGGGGGATCGGTCCGCCTTCGACACCCACCTGCACCCCGACCTGACCATCTGGGAGTCCGACGCCGACCGGCTGCTCACCGGCCTGGCCGACCTGGACGCGCTGCCCGACCGGCGGGCCGCCGAGGCCACCGGCCCGGCACCGGTGACCGTCGCCCCGGAACAGCTGCGCGCCGAGTCGTGGGACGGCACCGGGCTGGTCCGGTACGTGCTGCGCGCCCGGCACGCCGACGACCGACCGGACACCTGCTTCCGGGTCACCGACGTGCTGCGGCGCGACGACGCGGGCTGGCGGATCGTGCACCACCACGCGGAGGCCGTGCGATGAGCGACGAGCAGCCCACCACCGACGTCTACGACCTGCGGGTCGTGGTGGAACGCATCGAGGGACGCTCGGTGTGCGGCATGAAGCCGGGCGACCACGTGGAGCTGACCGAGTCGTGCCGGTTGCGCATCCCCGAGGGCCAGCACTTCTGCCTGTACGCGCTGGCCGCCTGCCTGCCGCTGCTGCCGGCCAAGCAGCGGGCCCTGGACGACGGGGACTGGATGGCCCGGGACAGCCACGTCGCCTGCCCCGACCCGGAGGAACGGCTCATCATGCGTATCGAACGCACCGGCCGGCGGCAGATCCCCACCGAGGAGCTGACGTGACCCGCCTGGTGGGCATCGGCCTGCAGTCGGACAAGTCCGCCGACGAGTACGCCGTGCTGGCCGAGCTGGCCGAACGGCACGGCTTCGACGTGCTGTCCGTCTTCGGTGACCTGATGTACCAACCGCCGCTGTTCCCGCTGCTGGTGGCCGCCCGGCACACCCGACGGATCCGGCTCGGCGCGGCCTGCCTCAACCCGTTCACCCTGCACCCGGTGGAGGTGGCCGGCCAGGTGGCCGCCCTCGACCTGGCCTCGCACGGCCGCGCGTACCTCGGCCTGGCCCGGGGCACCTGGTTGCAGCAGGTCGGAGTGGCGCAGACCCGGCCGCTGCGCCGCATCGCGGAGACGGTGCAGATCGTCCGGCGGTTGCTCGCCGGCGACGACGGTGGATTCGTCGGCCGGGAGTTCACCGTGGCCCCCGGTACCGCGCTGCGGTACACCCCGGCCCGGCCGGACGTGCCGGTGCTGGTGGGCACCTGGGGCCAGCAGACCGCCCGGTCCGCCGCCGCGTTCGCCGACGAGGTGAAGGTCGGCGGGTCGGCGAACCCGGCGATGGCCAAGACGATGCGGGCGTGGCTGGACGAGGCGGCCTCGGGCCGGGACACCGGGGTGGTGCTCGGCGCGGTCACCGTGGTCGACACCGACGGGGCGCTGGCCCGGCGGATGGCCCGGACCGAGGTCGCCATGTACCTCGCGGTGGTCGCCGCCCTCGATCCCACCGTCGAGGTCGACCCGGAGCTGCTGGCCCGCATCCAGCGGCACGTCACCCGCCGCGAGGACGACCTGGCCGGCGCGCTGATCGGCGACGACCTGCTGGACCTGTTCGCGTTCTCCGGTACCCCGGAGCAGGTCGCCGCGCAGGCCGCGGCGGTCTTCGACGCCGGGGCGAGCCGGGTGGAGTTCGGCACCCCGCACGGCCTGACCCCACAGCGCGGGATCGACCTGCTGGGCCGGCGGGTGCTGCCACTGCTGCGCACCTGACGGTCGACCCCGCCGGCCGGAGGGTCAGTGCCGCCAGGCCGACCAGAGGTCCGCGTACCGGCCGCCGGCCGCGATCAGCTCCTCCGGCGTGCCGATCTCGACGATCCGGCCGTGCGCCATCACGGCGATCCGGTCGCAGGCGTGCGCCTGGCTGAGCCGATGGGCGACGACCACCGCCGTGCGGCCCCGGGTCAGGGCGGCGCTGGCCTGTTCGAGCTGCCGGGCTCCCGCACTGCCGGCCTCGGCGCTGGCCTCGTCGAGGACGACGATCGGCGGATCGGTCAGCGCGATCCGGGCCAGTGCCAGCTGTTGGGCCTGACCGGCGGTGAGCGGGTGTTCGCCGTCGCCGACCCGGGTGGCCAACCCGTCGGGCAGGGCGGTGACCCAGCCGTCGGCTCCGACCAGCCGCAACGCGGTGTGCAGCTCCTCGTCGGTCGCGTCCGGAGCGGCCAGCCGCAGGTCCTCGGCGAGGGTGCCGGCGAAGACGTGGACCTCCTGGGTGACCACGCCGACGGTGCGGCGCAGCTCGACCGCGGACAGTTCACCGATCGGACGGTCACCCAGCCACACCTCGCCCTCGGCGGCGGGGAAGACGCCACCGAGGATGGCCGCGAGGGTCGTCTTGCCGGCTCCGCTCTCACCGACGATCGCCAACGACTCGCCCTCGGCGATCTCGATCGAGACGTCCCGCACGACGGTGGGACCGCCCGGGTAGCGGTGCCACACCGACTTGGCGGTCACGCTCGTCGGCAGCCGTCCGGAAACCGGTCCGGCCGGCCGCGACCGGGGTACGTCGAGCCCGGCGATACCGACGAGCCGGGCGAGCGCCGCGCCGGCCGACTGGACGTCGTTGAACGACATCAGCAGCAGGCCGAGCGGGCCGAAGAGTCGATGGAACAGCAGCGCGGCGGCGGTGACGTCACCGACCGTGCTGTCGCCCGCCCGTACCAGCAGGAAGCCGGTGAGCAGCACGGCGGTCAGTCCGAGCGCCTCCGCGTAGTTCATCGTGTTCGCGAACCAGAGGAAACCGCGCACCGCGCGCAGCCGCGCCGCGACGGCGTGCCGGGAGGTCTGCTCGACCCGTCGGCTCTGGCGGTCCTGCATGCCGTACGCGTGCACGGTCCGGGCACCGGTGAAGGTGGTCAGCAGGCTCTGGGTCCGCACCGCCGCGGCTTCCCGCTCGGCGGCGTACAGCCGTTTCGCCTGCGGCACGAAACGGCGCAGGCTCAGCACGTACACCGGGAAGACGACCAGGAACGCGGCGGCGATGCGCCAGTCGAGCGTGGCGAACCCGGCGAAGGTGATGACGACGGTGACCAGTGCGGTGAAGATGCCGGCCGCCAGCCGCACCGAGTCGGTCACCCGTTCCACGTCCTCGGTGACCCGGGACGCCACGTCACCGGAGCCGGCGCTCTCCAACCGGGTCGCGTCCATCCGCAGCGCCCGGTCCAGCACCTCCTCGCGGAGATCGGCGCAGGCCCGCATGCCCCACTCGGTGACCAGCCAGTTGGCGGTGCCGGTGAGGACCGCGGCGGCCAGGCCCGCGCCGAGGATGAACGCCGAGGTGAGCAGCAGCGAGCCGACGGTTCCGCCGGCCACCACCAGGTCGACCAGCCGGCCGAGCAGGATCGGCACGACGACGGCCGCGACACTCGCCGCCGTCGCCGCCGCCACCGACGTCCAGGCGAGCGTCGGGTAGTGCCGCAGGGCACGCCAGAAGGCGGCGAGGGTCACCCGGCCGGTCGCCACCGGCAGGATTGTGGCAGCGGAGGTCATCGCAGCACCACCTCCGCGTACGCCGAGTCGGCGAGCAGGTCGCGGTGCCGCCCGACCGCCGCCACCCGGCCGGCGCGGAGGAACACGACCCGGTCGCACCGGTCGAGCAGCGGCGCGCTGGTGGTCACCAGTACGGTCGCCCGGTCGTCGGCGCTGCGGTACGCCCGGATGCCGTCGGCGATGGCGTGCTCGGTGACCGCGTCGATCGCCGTGGTCGGGTCCCGGAAGACGGTGACCGGTCGATCGGCCAGCAGCGCTCGGGTGAGGGCAAGCCGCTGCCGCTGGCCGCCGGAGAGGTTCAGGCCGTGGTCGACGAGTTCCCGGTCGAATCCGGCGTCGTCGGTGAGCAGGTCACCGACGGAGGCCGCGGCCAGCGCGGTGCGCAGGGCGGTGTCGTCCCGGTCGTCGCCGGTCTGGAGCACCTCCCGCAGGGTGGCGCCGAACAGGTCGACCCCGTGGGGTTCGACGAGCACGGTCCGGCGCACCGAGGCGAGGTCCAGCTCCCGCATCGGCGTGCCGGCCAGCCGCACCTCGCCCCGCTCCGGCGACCGTGCCCCCGCGAGCAGGTCGGTGAGGTCGTCGGCGGTGCCGGTCTCCGCGGTGACGATGCCGAGCAGCTCTCCGGGGGCCACGGCGAGGTCGACGCCGTCCAGGCCCGGCGCGTGCACCCGGTCGAGGCGCAACGCCCCCGGCCGGGCTGGGAGCGTCCCGGACGGCACCCGCTCCGGTGCGGCGAGCACCTCGGCCACGCGGGTCGCGCTGGCCCGTGCCGTGGCCAGCCGGAAGACGCAGTCGGCGAGGTTGAGCACCGGGTCGGTGAGGAAGGTGGCCAGCCCGACGATCGTGATGAGCTGGCCGACCGTGATCCGCCCGGCCAGGGCGTACCAGCCCGCCAGAGCGGCGACGGCGGTGATCAGCAGGCCGGTGGTGAACGTGGACGCACCGACGAAGGTGGCACCGGCCTTGACCGTGCCGATGCCGGCGCGCAGCGACGTCCGGCTGGCCGTGCGGTAGCGGTGCACGGCCTCGTCGACGCCACCGAACCCGCGCAGCGGTCGCAGCCCGCGCAGCAGGTCCGACGCGACGGCGGCGGCCCGACCGACCGCCTGCTGCTGCGCGGATGTGCGGCGTCCCACGACCGGGCCCAGCGCATTGAGCCCGAGCACCAGGATCGGCACGCCGACCACCAGGCCGAGCCCGAGCGACCAGTCGATCCGCAGCAGCACGACCGTCGACACCGTCAGCCCGACCAGCGCGCTCACCCCCCGGGTGCCCAGTTCGAGCAGTTCGGCGGCGGACTGGGTGTCGGAGGTGGCGATCGAGAGCAGCTCCCCGCTCTGGCGGCTGGTCTTGATCCCGTGACCACCGACCACCCGCCGGACCACCCGCATCCGCAGCTCGTGGGACTCCTCGGTGACCGCCCGGGACAGGAACCAGAAGCCTGACCGCCAGCCCATGGTGAGGGCGGTGAACAGCGCGAAGATGCCCAGCACGGACCAGAGCATCGCCGAGGTCGATCCGGTTCCGACGGCCTGGTCGATGACCAGGCCGATGGCCACCGGGACCAGCGCCTCACACAGCTGGTGCAGTGACCAGAAGGCGGCGCACAGGGCGGTGTCGCGACGCTGCCGCCAGAACATCCGGCGGATCAGTCGCCCCGTGGTCCGTGTCATGCCCCCGCCTCACGTTCGATGAGTTAGGGCAGGCTAACCTGCTGTCCTCGCTGATCGCCATTCGCGGGTGCACCGTGCTGCCCAGGTCTCAGACCTCGGAGTGCGGAAGCGGCGGCCGGTCGAGCCCGGCCCAGGAGCGCAGCAGCCGACCGCCGATGGAGTCGGCCGGCCCCGAGCCGGGACCGTTACGGACCCGCTCGACGATCTCGGCGCGGGTGAACCACCGGGCCTCCGTCAGCTCCCGTCCGTCCACGGCGATCGTGTCGTCGACGGCCCGGGCGACGAAGCCGACCATCAGACCCGAGGGGAAGGGCCAGCCCTGGGAACCCTGGTAGGTGACCGCACCGACCGTCACCCCGGCCTCCTCGCCGACCTCGCGGCGGACGGCGCCCTCCAAGCTCTCGCCGATCTCGACGAAGCCGGCGAGCAGCGAGAAGCCGTCCGGGCCGGCACCGTGATGGCGGGCGAGCAGGCAGCGTGGCTGCGGGCCGGGGTCTTCCACCAGCACGATGACGGCGGGCTCGATCCGGGGGAACAGCTGCCGGCCGCAGTCGGCGCCCTGGCACACCCGCAGGTGACCAGCGTCGGCGCTGACCGTGGTCGCGCCGCAGGTGCCGCAGTATCTGGCGTGCCGGTTCCAGTGGAGCAGGCCGCGCGCGTACGCCAGGGTCGCGGCGACCGGGCCGGGCAGGGCGCCGGCCAGTGCGCGCACATCGGCGCTGGCCTGCGCGGCACCCAGGCGCAGCGCCTCGGTCTCCTCGACCTCGCTGAGGTCGGCGGCGAAACTCGCCGTGGTGCCGTCCAGGCCGAGCAACGCGGTCTGCCCGGCGCTCGCCAGCACAATGCGGGCGGGCGGACCGGTGAGCCGCACCGGCCTGCCGTCGGCCGTGAGCAGTGGCCGATCGCGCCACATCGGTAGCACCTGGCTGTCGTCGCGGCCGAGCAGGTCGGCGACCCAAGCCGGGTCGGCGCGCCGGCTCGCCGCCCGGTCGTGCGTTGTCGCGGTGTACGCGAGCCCGTGAAACACCATGCTGCCGATCGTGCCGGACGCCTTTGGTGGCACGGTCACCGGCTCGACGCTCCTTTACCTCCTGTACTATGGACGTAGTACAAGAGGTAAAGGAGCGTCGGTGATCGAATTCGTACTGGACGGCCGGACCAAGGTGAACACCTACGTACAGCTGGTGCAGCAGGTCAAACAGGCGTTACGGGTGGGGTTGCTGGCGCCCGGCGACCAGCTGCCGAAGGTCCGCGAGGTGGCGCAGTCATTGGCGATCAACCCCAACACGGTGCTCAAGGCGTACCGCGAGTTGGAGCTCGAAGGACTGGTGGAGGGGCGGCCAGGTGTCGGCACGTTCATCACCGCGTCACTGCATCGTGAGGCGCTGGTCAATCAGGCCGAGCTGCGCGCTGAGCTGGTCGACTGGGTGCGTCGGGCGCAGGCGGTGGGGCTCACGGCCGAGGAGGTCACCGCCCTGGTGGCGACGACGATGCGGGCCACCTTTCCCGCCTCGGTGACGGAGGAACCCGCGTGAGAGGAAGCAGTATGGAGTTGGTGCTCAAGGCCGACGGGCTCGGCCGGAAATATGGCGGCACCTGGGCGCTGCGCGACTGCTCGCTGCGGCTGCCGGCCGGGCGGGTCGCCGCGCTCGTCGGGCCCAACGGGGCCGGCAAGAGCACGTTGCTGCACCTCGCGGTTGGCCTGTCCCGGCCGGACGCCGGCGAGGTACGGGTCTTCGGTCAGGTGCCGTACGGCAACACGGAGCTGCTGGCGGAAATCGGATTCGTCGCGCAGGACACTCCGATCTATCGGGACCTCACGCCGGAAGAGCTGGTCATCATGGGCGGCAGGCTCAACCGGCGGTGGGACGCGACCCTGGTGCGGACCCGGCTCGCGCAACTGGGCATCCCGCCCGGTCGGCCGGTCGGCAAGCTCCGGTGGGCAACGGGCCCAGGTGGCGCTCGCCCTCGCGCTGGCCAAGCGGCCCCGGCTGTTGCTGCTCGACGAGCCGGTAGCCAGCCTGGATCCGCTCGCCCGCCGCGAGTTCATGCAGTCACTGATGGGCAGTGTCGCCGAGTCCGGCACCACGGTACTGCTCTCCTCGCACATCCTCGGCGACCTCGAACGGGTCTGCGACTACCTCATCGTGCTGCACTCCGCAGAGGTGAAGCTCGCCGGCCCGGTGGAGGAACTGCTCGACGACCACCGGCAGCTGACCGGGCCGCGCGCGGCCGGTGAGCGTCCGATCGCCGGGGTCGCGGCGGTGGTACGGGCCAGTCACACCGACCGGCAGTCGACCCTGCTGGTCAGAGGCGACGGAGACCCCATCGATCCGGAGTGGACGGTCCGCGACGTCGCCCTGGAGGACCTGATCCTGGCCTATCTCACCGATGGCGAGACGGCGTCGGCCAGCCACGAGGCGTGGGGAGTTCCGGCATGATGTGGGTCGCCTGGCGCCAGCACCGCAGGCAGGCGTTGGTCACGCTGATCGGGCTCGCCGTCCTGGCTGCCGTGCTGGTCCCGACGGGGCTGGCGATCCGGGGCAGGTTCGCCGAACTCGGCCTGCCGCAGTGTCTGCGCAAGGACGCCGAGACGGCTGAGTGCGTCCGGGCCTTCAACCAGTTCAACAGCCAGCACGACACGACGCTCCTGGTCGGCATCCTCTTCCTCGTACTGCCGCTGCTGGTCGGGCTCTTCTGGGGCGCGCCGCTGGTCTCCCGGGAGGTCGAGCACGGCACCCACCGGTTCGTCTGGACGCAGGGGGTCAGCCGAACGCGGTGGGCGGCGACCAAGTTCGGGCTGGTCGGCGCGCTCACGCTGGGCGCGGCCGTCGGGTACGGGCTGGGCATGGCGTGGTGGCTGTCGCCGCTGGTGGCGGGCGGTGGCCGGAGCCGCTTCGACGTGCTCTTCTTCGACATGCAGGGCGTGGCACCGATCGGCTACACCCTCTTCGCGGTCGCGCTTGGGGTCTTCGCCGGGACCGTGTGGCCCCGCATGCTGCCGGCCATGGCGGTGACCCTGGCCGGGTTCGCCGCCGTACGCGTGGCGCTGACGGTCCTGGCCCGGCCGCACTACCTTCCCGGCCGTGAACACGCCACGCCGCTCGTCTCCGCCGCCGGCCTGGACGAGACCGCCCTGCGGGGCGCCTGGACGATCTCGAACGGCATCCGGGATGGCAGCGGAGCGATGGTGGCGCCGGGCGCCCAGATCATGTGTCCACCGGGCGCCACCGCGCCGACAGGCGGGCCGTGCGGTGGTGAGTTCGGCGCGGGCGCGTACAACTGGGTGCTCTACCAACCGGCCGACCGGTACTGGTTGTTCCAGGGTATCGAGACCGGGGTCTTCGTCGCGCTTGCCGCGATCCTGCTCTGTCTCGCCGTGTGGCGGGTCCGTCGGATCGCCTGAGCATCCGGTTGGTGCCCCCGCCGAGGGGCACCAACCGGACCCACGGACCGCCGTGCGGTCAGGGCAGGATCGCGGCGACGTAACCACCGTCCACCCCGACGTCCGGCACCGGTCCGCTGGACGGACCGGTGCCGGACGGCTACGTCGATCAGCTGGCCGTGCAGGTCGGTGTCGGTGTGCTCGGCGTGCCGGTGGTGGCGCCGAGGAAACCGAACGAGGTGCTGGCACCGGCGGCGAGACTGCCGTTGTAGCTGACGTTGCGGGCGGTCACCGTCGATCCCTGGCTGGTGACCGTCGCGTTCCATGCCTGGGTGACCGTCTGCCCGGCCGGGTACGTCCAGGTCACCGTCCAGCCACGGATCGCCGCGCCGCCCGCGGTGACCCGGACCTCGCCCTGGAATCCGCCGGACCACTGGTTGGTCACCGTGTAGGTCGCCGTGCAGCCGCTACCGCCGGGCGGCGGCGTGGTGGGCGGTGGGCTGCTCGGCGGCGGCGTGGTGGGCGGAGGCGTGGTGGGCGGGGGAGTGGTCGGCGGAGGCGTGGTCGGCGGGGGAGTGGTGGACCCGCCCCAGCCGGCGGTCGAGTCCAGCCAGGCGGCGCGGCGCAGCATCCAGTCCCGCATGAACTGGACCTGCCCCTGCCAGGTCGGCGCGGTCGGCGTGATGAACGGGCCGACCATTCGGGTGCTGAGGTTGGGCCAGCGCTGGAAGTTGCGCTGTGCCCCGTTGGCCAGCGGCCCGGTGAGGGCGTCGATCCGCGACTGCAGCGACGCGTCGGACAGCGGGCCCCGGCGCAGCGTCTGCCAGCGCAGCCGCACCTCGTTGACGAACGCCGGATCGCGCATCAACTGCGGGTACCAGTCGTTGGCCACCGGTTGGCGGACCTGCTGGTACTGCCAGCCGGCGGTCTGGTCGTTCTGGAAGAAGCCGCCCACCCCGAAGCTCAGGTCGTAGTCCCAGAGCGGCCCGGCGAGGATCTTGGTGTCGCGGTCCTTGTAGAAGTAGGCGCTGCGGATGTACGAGTCCATCTCCCGGCTCAGCTCGTTGATGATGAGCTGGTCGATGAAGGAGCCCACGTCGATGTACGCCCGGTAGCCGGTTGTCGGATCGGCGAAGTTGGGTGCCCGCAGCACGTTGTGGAACTCCTGGATGTGGTTGCGCAACCAGTCGCGTTGCTCGGGTTGCAGCGGTGACGGGTCGGCTACCTCAAGGTAGTTCCAGCAGCTCGCCGCCGGCCCGGTGCAGGGCAGCGTCGGCTCCTCGGCGGCCATCCACTCGAACTTCCAGATGTAGCCGCCGGTGATCCTCGGCAGGGTCCGGTCGTCCTCGCGGAGCTGCTTGAGGTCGAGACGGTCCTTGGAGTTCTTGATCGTCTCGACGATCATGTAGACACCCATGTAGTCGTCGGAACCGACCGGGCCGGCGTCGGTGTTCAGGTAGAACTCCGCGAAGGCGTACCGGGGCGCCGGCAGGCCCATCTGCCGGCCGAGGTCGTAGACGAACGCCTCGCGGATCAGGGACTTGTCGCTGAACGGCCCGCGCAGTACCCAGTCGGAGTCGGCCGGCATACCGAGGACCGGGTAGTCGGCGTCGTCGTCGGCGTTGTCCCAGAATTCGAGCCGGAACGGCGTCTTGGCGAACATCGCCGACGACTGCCCGCGCAGCCGGAACCCGGCCCGGGTGGCCACCGTGGGTGCGGCGGCCAGGGAGGTGCTGCCGCCACCCGGCTCGAAGATCATCGTGGTGGCGTCGAAGTACTCCCGGTCCGGCCGGCCGGCACCGTACGAGTCGATCAGGACGACCGGCAGGTCGTGTGCGGTGCTGGTGTTGCGCGCGACGTACATGGCGGTGCCGGGTGCACCCGAGGCGGTCTGCCCGACGAACGCCTGGGCCCGCAGTTGCGTCGTACGCGTGAACCGCAACGCCGATCCGGAGTAGAGCGGCGACTGTGCGTTCGGTAGCGCTCCGTCGGTGGTGTAACGGATCTGGGCACGGCTGACGGTGGTGCTCAGCGACACCGAGACCTCGCCGGAGAAGGTGCCACTGGGTACCGAGAAGCCGATGTCGCCGACCAGGTCCTCGGCGGCGTCCGCAGCGGCGGCGGCGTCCGCGGCAGTCCGGTCGACCGGTGTGGTGGAACTCGACGTGTCGGCGAGGGGTTCGGCACCGGCCGGTGCCGGCGACGGGACGAGAAACGCGGTGACCAGCATGGCGACGGCCGCGATCCCCGCGATGCGCAAGCGGGGTGCCGTCGAGGTGCCGACGCTGGGGTCGGTCAGACGCACGATGCCTCCTGGACGGGACGGTGGGTGGTGGCGGTCGGTGCCGTGCCCACCGACGGGGTGGTGCGGAAGTGCCGACGGAGTGTCCGGCGCCAGGGTGAATCCGGCAGCTCCGGGCGCAGCGCCGCCAGGCCCGTGGCGTACTTGGAGATGCGGGCCGGGCGCAGCCCTCGCTGCCACAGCAGCCGGTCGGCGGGCGACGCGGCGGCGCTGGTCTTGGTCTCGACCACGGCCAGGTCCGGTAGGTGCAGTGCGGTGTCACCGGCCTGCCAGGAGAGCCCGGTGTCGATGGTGACCCGGCTGGCGGTCGCCGGCAGCAGCAGCGTCATCCGCCGGTAGCTGGTGACCAGCACCGGGTCGAGGGCGCTACCCGCGGGCGGGCAGATCGCCTCCCGCACGAGTGCCTCGTCGACGAACTCGCGGCCGGGGACCACGGTCGTGCGGTCATGCGGCTCGTAGGGCAACCGGTGCTTGGTGATGCTGTCGCGCGCTCCGCTGATCTTCACTTCGAGCCAGCACTGCGCCGAGTCGAGGTAGGTGCGGGTACGCACCTTGAAGCGGCGTCGCCGCCGGTAGGCCGCGCAGTGGTAGCTGGCCAGCAGCGGGGTGTCGAAGTAGACCGACTCGTAGCGGAAACTGCGCGCGCCGTCGATGTCCAACACCCGCGCGTACGGGGTGAGCTGGTCCAGCAGGTGGGGCAACCGGTCGAGGGGGACGAGGTACTTGCGGTCCACCCGGGTCTGCAGCGCGGCCCGGTCGACGAGTTCGGCCAGCCCGATCGGGTCCATGGCCGTCAGCGGCGCGGTGATCGGCTGGATGCTCATCGGGCGGCTCCCGCCGTCGCCGGAGTCGCGGACGCCCTGGTGGCGCGGCCCTTGACCGAGTACCGGACGTCGACCACGGTGGTCTCGTTGACCAGGTCGAGTCGTTGCACCGTGGCGACGTGCACGCGGGCGCCGAGCAGTTGCTCCAACTGGGCCACGAGGGTCACGTGGTCGGTCACCGCCGAGTCGAGCACCATGATCTGGTGCCGGTAGTGGCGGAGCAGCCGAGGGTGGTCGCCCAGGAACATCACCACGACGAGGAGACCCATCAGTCCGGCGCTGAGCCAGATCGAGGTGGTGCTCAACGCGCCGAGGATGCCCAGCGCCAGGGCGGAGAAGTAGTACGCGACCTCGTGCTGGTCCAGCTCCGTCGACCGCAGGCGGATGATCGACAGTACGCCGAACAACGCCAGCCCGAGCCCCAGCCCCGCGCCGACGTTGCTGGCGCTGAGCGCGCTGGCCACCGCGAGGACACCGACGTTGACGCCGAGGTAGGCGACCACGAGATCGCGGCGGCGGTGCCTCGGAAAGTAGAGCCCGAAGACGAGTAGCACCACCGCGCCGATGTCGATCGCGAACAGGATGAGCTGCGACATCTGCTGTCTTCCTCCTGGATCGCTGTCGCGCCGGCCCCGTCTCATCTCGTCGGCACGAGCTGCGGTCAGGCGACCGAACGCAACCGAAAATCTCGGTAAACTTGCGGGAACTATTCCGGGAAGCGTAATGGCAAGCATTGAACTAGGTCAATGGTCATGTCGTGCCAACCTGGACTTTTGGCGCGCTCGACGCCGTCGTGGTCGGCGGCTCGCGACTGGTCGCCCGGCCCGACGGTGGATCGCCCGCAGGTGAACCCATCATGTACCAGGGGTGAATCGAGGGTAAACAACCCTGGCGGCACGCCGTTCGTCGCGGGTGCGTCCGGCCAGCCACCGGGCCGCGCCGGTGGGTCGTCGTTCCGGTCGGCCCGCGAGGACGCGCCGCGAGTGCCCGACCGGGTGGGCCGACCGGGTGGGCCGACCGGGTGGCGGGGACCGATAATCACCGAAACCGTATTGACATGTTTCGTTCTTGTGTTCGAAACTTACCCAACGTCTATCGACGTTGATCGATTGAGTCCGATGGTGTCTCGCCGTCTCCCGGAAGGGGGCCCGAATGATCAGCAGGTTGGGCCGCTCCCGTAACCGTTCGATGCTGGTGCTGGCGGTGACGGCACTCACCCTCGTGGCGGCGACCTGGTCGATGGCCGAGGGCGGTGCGGCCCGCGCCGCCGCCGGCCTCGCGACCGTCTCGTCGGTGGAGGACGAGGGTGTCGACTGCCCGACGTCGAATCCCGGAACGCCCTCGGCCAATCCCAGACTGCCCGACCCGTTCCGGCGGCTCGACGGCAGCCGGATCTCGGCCAGGTCCGACTGGCGTTGTCACCGGGCGGAGACCAAGCAACTGGCGCAGCGGTACGTCTACGGCGACAAGCCGGCGAAACCGCAGACCGTCAGCGGTACGGTCTCGAGCACCAGCATCACGGTGAACGTGTCGCACAACGGCCGTACCGCCAGCTTCTCCGCGAGCGTGCAACTGCCCAGCGGTGGTAGCGGGCCGTATCCGGCCGTGGTGGTGCTGGGCGGGTTCGGCGCGGACACGGCCACCATCCGGTCCGCCGGCGCTGCCGTGATCAGCTACGACCCGCTCGCGGTCGGTCGGGAGGGTACGCCCCGCAGCAACAAGCAGGGCGCCTTCTACAGCATCTACGGCTCGTCCAGCAGCACCGGGCTGCTGGTCGCCTGGGCCTGGGGGGTCAGCCGGATCATCGACGTGATCGAGCAGTCGGGCGGCACCATCCTGCGCGCGGACGCGACCGGCGTCACGGGTTGCTCCCGCTACGGCAAGGGTGCCTTCGTGACGGGCGCGTTCGACCAGCGCATCGCCCTGACCATGCCCATCGAGTCGGGCAGTGCCGGTTCGCCGATCTTCCGCGGCATCCCGGGCGAGTCCGGCGCCCAACCGTTGAGCAGCGCGTACGGCGAGCAGCCGTGGCTGGGCGACGCCTTCGGGTCGTACACCGGCAACCCGGCGAACCTGCCGATCGACACGCACCAGACGGTGGCCCTGGTGGCGCCGCGTGGACTGCTCATCATGGACAATCCACACATCGACTGGCTGGCCGCCCGATCCTCCAGTGTCGCCGCGCTGGCCGGAGCGGAGGTCTACCGGGCACTCGGCGCGGGTGACAACATCAGCTACTGGTCCGACGTCCAGGACGGCACGCACTGCGCCTCCCGGCCCGAGTGGCGTACCCCGTTGCAGCAGAACATCCAGAAGTTCCTGCTCAACACGGGCAGCTCGACGGGCGTGTTCCGGATCTCCAGCCGGAAGGCCGGCAACCTGTCGCAGTGGCGGGACTGGCAGACGCCGACCCTCGCCGACGGCCCGACCAGCCCGCCGACCACGCCGCCCACCTCCGCGCCGCCGACGACGCCGCCCACCTCCGCGCCGCCGACGACGCCACCCACCACGCCTCCGACGACTTCGCCGACGACCCCGCCCACCACGCCACCGTCGAGTGGTGCCTGCTCGGCGTCGGTGTCGATCAACCAGTGGACGGGTGGCTTCGTCGCCACCGTACGGGTGACGGCTGGCACCGCCGCGGTCAACGGCTGGACGGTGGCCCTGACGTTGCCCTCCGGTGCCAGCGTCACCAACGCCTGGAACGCCCAGCGCAGCGGCTCCAGCGGCGCGGTCACCTTCAGCAACGTCAGCTACAACGGCTCCATCGCCGCCGGGCAGTCGACCGAGTTCGGTTTCCAGGGCACCGGCACCGGTGGTGGGATGGTCCCCGCCTGCTCGGCCCGGTAGCCGCGGCACCGCCGCAGGTGAGGGCGCGGCGGCGAAGGTCGCGGGTCCAGTAACTCTCCGAAACTTCCGGGAGAACTTCCGGAAATCATTGACGTGCGTGAAACCTCGCTGCAATACTTCGGCCCAGTAAGGCCGATGCGATCCCTTTGGCCGGGATACGCCTCACCCATCCTTTTCGCACATACGCGTCCGGATTCATGCTGCCCAGCGCGGGCCACCGGACCCCGGAAGGAGCGTCATGGCCAACTCTTCCCGAGCACCCGGACGGTCCAGGCGACTGCGCGCCGCGCTCGTCGTCTCGGCTGCCGTCGGCCTGCTCGCCACCGCGGGCGCCGTGGTCCTGCCCGGCAGCGCCAGCGCCGCGAGCACCCTCGGTGCCTCCGCGGCGGAGCGCGGCCGTTACTTCGGTACCGCGGTCGCGGTGAGCAGGCTCAACGACTCGGCGTACACGACCATCCTGAACCGCGAGTTCAACCAGGTCACCGCCGAGAACGAGATGAAGATCGACGCGCTCCAGCCGAACCAGGGGCAGTTCAACTACGGCAACGCCGACCGGCTGGTCCAGCACGCCCGTAGCCAGGGCATGCTGGTCCGCGGACACACTCTGGCGTGGCACTCGCAGCAGCCGGGCTGGATGCAGAACATGTCCGGCACCACCCTGCGCAACGCGATGCTCAACCACGTGACCCAGGTCGCCACCCACTTCCGGGGCCAGATCGAGTGGTGGGACGTGGTGAACGAGGCGTTCGCCGACGGCAGCAGCGGCGCGCGGCGCGACTCGAACCTGCAGCGCACCGGCAACGACTGGATCGAGGCGGCCTTCCGGGCCGCCCGCCAGGCCGACCCGAACGCCGACCTGTGCTACAACGACTACAACATCGACAACTGGAACGACGCCAAGACCCAGGCCGTCTACCGGATGGTCCAGGACTTCAAGAGCCGCGGCGTGCCGATCGACTGCGTCGGCCTGCAGTCGCACTTCACCGGCGGTTCGAACTACCCGAGCAACTACCGCACCACGCTGTCCAGCTTCGCCGCCCTCGGCGTCGACGTGCACATCACCGAACTGGACATCCGCAACGCCCCGACCGACGCGTACCGCAACGTGGTGAACGACTGCCTCGCCGTCGCGCGCTGCAAGGGCATCACCGTGTGGGGCATCCGCGACTCCGACTCGTGGCGCTCCAGCGAGAACCCGCTGCTGTTCAACGGCAGTGGCCAGAAGAAGCCGGCGTACGACGCCGTGCTCGCCGCGCTGAACAACGGCACCACGCCGCCCACCGGCAACCCGACCACCACGCCGCCCACCGGCAACCCGACCACTCCGCCGCCCGGTGGCGGGTGCACCGCGACGGTAACGCCCGGCCAGGTCTGGGGTGACCGCTACAACACCTCCGTGACGGTCAGTGGGGCCAGCACCTGGTCCGTGGTCGTCGCCATCACCGCGCCGCAGAAGATCTCCGCTACCTGGAGCGGCAGCCCCACCTGGGACAGCAGCGGCAACGTGATGACGATGCGCTCCAACGGCAGCGGCAACACGTTCGGCTTCACCACGATGATGAACGGCAACTCCAGCGCCCGACCGCAGATCAGGTCCTGCACCGCAGGCTGACCTGGTCGAGCCACACCGGCCGTGCGGGGCTTGCCCCGCACGGCCGGTGTGCTTTGTCCGGCGAGCCCGGGGATCCGGAGCAGTTCATTGACGGCTGTCTGGCTGTCGTCGTACCGTCGCAGCGTCAGCCATCGATGATGGGCAGGGCGACCGAGCCGGCGCCCGTGTCCGCCGGGCGACTTCCAGGGCACGGTCGCCGGGCGCGATGGGCCGCGACGGCCGGGCCAGCGCCGCAGGCACGGTCCGGCCACGCACGCCGCTGCCGGCTGCCGCCTCAGTACGTGATCACAACCTGCCCAGCAGGATCCGGTTGTGAACGCGAACAGTTCCGGTCGCCCGGACCGCGGCCAGGACTGAAGGAGAGAGCAATGGTGAAACGGAAGCGCATCGCCCTGCTCGCCGCCGCGGTGGCCAGTACGCTTGTCACCGCCGTCGTCGGGGTCGCGGTGGCACACGCCGCGACGGTGGCCTGCGCGGTGCGGTACACGGTCTCCGCCCAGTGGCCGGGCGGATTCAACGCCGACGTGACCATCACCAACCTCGGCGACCCGGTGTCGTCGTGGCGCCTGACCTGGGCCTACGCCGGCGGACAGCGGGTGACGCAGGCGTGGAACGCGACCGTGACGCAGGACCTCGCGCAGGTGACCGCGGCGAACATGCCGTACAACGCGACGATCGGCCTCAACGGCACCGCGAACTTCGGTCTCACCGGCTCGTGGAGCGGCGGCAACCCGGTACCGACCGCGTTCGCGCTCAACGGGGTGACCTGCACCGGCTCCGGTAACCCCGGTCCGACCCCGACGCCGACCCGCACCACTGCCCCGCCGATTCCCGACTATCCCCCCACCGGGCGGCTGTGCGACAGCGACGATCTGATCGAGATCGGGAAGTACTGGATTCCGAACAACCAGTGGGGCGCCACCGGTGCCACCGGCAGCCAGTGCATCTGGTCCAACGGAGGCCCGGGGGACCCCATCTACTGGGGGACCAGTTACAGCTGGAGCGGCGACCCGAGCAGCGTCAAGTCGTACGCCGCGGCGATTCTCGGCTGGCACTGGGGCTGGCGGCGGCCGAACACCGGCCTGCCGGTGCAGATCTCGGCGAACCGTGACGTGACCACCAACTGGCGGTTCAACGTCACCACCAACGGTTCGTCGAACATGAACGTCGCGTACGACATGTGGTTCCATCCGATGGCCAACCCGGGCTCGGCGGACCAGCCGACGGACGAGTTGATGATCTGGCTCTACCGTTCCAACGCGTCGCCGGCCGGCAGCCGCCAGGGCACCGTCACCATCGCGGGTACCACCTGGGAGGTCTGGCGTGGCTACGTGGGCACCTGGAACGTCTACTCCTACGTGCGGACCAGCAACACCACGAGCGCGACCCTCAACCTCCGCGACTTCACCAACGACGTGGTCTCCCGGGGCTGGATGAGCAGCTCGAAGTACCTGACAAGTGTCCAGGCGGGACCGGAGATCTTCACCGGCAGCGGCGAGGTCAACACGACGTCGTACCAGGTGACCGTCGGCTGAACCGGACCGATGGGTGCTGATCGAAGGACATCATTGACCGCAACCGTTAACACTCTTTAAGATTTGGCTGCCTCGAGGAACCCAGCACCGTACGCCACGGCCGGTCATCGGCGGCTCCACAACGACCGGCCGTGGCGGCACGGCACCCGCACCTGCCACGGGAAGGTCCTCGATGTCCTCACCACGTCCCCGGCCGCGCTCGGCCCTGGCCGCCGGTCTGCTCGCGCTGGTCACCGCCGGTGCCACTCTCGCCGTCACCCCGACCGCCGCCCAGGCGGTGGTGCTGCCCGACAACTTCAAGAGCGTGGGCTATCTGCCGTCCTGGACCGGCAACGTCAACTCGGTGCAGTACACCAAGCTCACCCACATCAACTACGCCTTCGTGCTACCGAACAGCAACGGCACCCTGCGCGCGGTGGAGAACCCGAGCAAGCTCACCTCGCTGGTGTCGCTGGCCCGGGCGAACAACGTGAAGGTCTCCATCGCCGTCGGCGGCTGGAACGACGGCGACGACTCCGCCTTCGAGGCCCTCGCGGCCAACGCCGGTACCCGCACCACGTTCGTCAACAGCGTGGTCAACTTCGTCAACCAGTACGGCCTCGACGGCGTCGACATGGACTGGGAGTACCCGGACCCGGGCGCCTCGGCCAACAACTTCGGTCTGCTGATGCAGCAGTTGAGCAACGCGTTGCGCCCGCAGGGCAAGCTGCTCACCGCGGCTGTCGTCGCGGAGGGCTACTACCGCGACGGCGTACCGACGTCGGTCTTCAACCACGTCGACTTCCTCAACATCATGGCGTACGACGGCGGCAGCCCACACGCCAACTACGACTGGTCGATCAACGCGGTGAACGGCTGGAAGGCCCGGGGTCTGCCGGCCAGCAAGGCCATCCTGGGCGTGCCCTTCTACAGCCGGCCCGGCTACTACACCTACACCCAACTGGTCGGCATGGACCCGGCCAACGCCAACCGGGACTGCACCACCGTCGGCGGCGCCCAGCAGTGCTACAACGGCGTACCGACGGTCAAGCGCAAGACCCAGTGGGCGATGGCGAACGCCGGCGGCATGATGAACTGGGAGTTGACCCAGGACACCGGCGGCTCGACCTCGCTGGTCAGCGCGATCTACGACACCGTGATGGGCGGCTCCCCGCCGCCGGCCGGTCGGACCGGCCAGATCACCGGCATCGCCGGCAAGTGTGTCGACGTCGCCGCCGCCGGCACCGCCAACGGCACCGCGATCCAGCTCTACACCTGCAACGGCACCAACGCACAGCGCTGGACCGTGGCCGGCGACGGCACCCTGCGCGCCCTCGGCAAGTGCCTGGACGTGACAAGCGCCGGCACCGCCAACGGCACCCCGATCCAGCTCTGGGACTGCAATGGCACCGGCGCCCAGGCCTGGCAGGCCCAGTCCAACGGCACGCTACGCAACCCAGTGTCGAACAGGTGCCTCGACGCCACCGGCAACAGCTCCGCCGACGGCACCCGGCTCCAGATCTGGGACTGCTTCGGCGGCGCCAACCAGGTCTGGCGTCTCCCGGCCTGAGCCTCCGCGGCAAGGTTCCGACCGGCGGCCGGCCAGTGAGGACGCTGGCCGGCCGCTCCCGACAGTGACGTTTCGTCACAGCAGCCGGCGTCGTCGTGATTGGTGACGGAACGTGAGGATGCCACTGACCCCCAGGTTTGCCCTTTCCCGCCTTTGCTCTGCTTCACCCGACGCACTGGCAGCTGAGCTGCGACGATGCGGCCGACCAGGAGCCGGCGGAGGCCCAGCTTGGACACTGAAGGTAACCGTTGCGTGGGTTGAAGCAGAGCAAAGGCGTCGAGGTCGTACGGGGAGGGGCGAGGCTAAGTTGCTGACCGTGACGGATACTGAGTCACCTGCGGCGAAGGCTGACCATGGGCGGCTGGCGATCGGGTGAAGCGGCCATGGTGCGGCGGTCGGCCTAACGGGTCAGCATGCTCCGGGCCTGGGCGAGTCCACCCACCAGTTCCCGCAACGCCGCGACGATCGCCGCTTCGAGCTCCGGGTTCAGTCGGCTGACCGGAACCGAGACGCTCACCGCGTCGACCGCCGGGCGGGCCAGCGGTACGGCCATCGCCACGCAGCGGATGCCCTCGGCGTTCTCCTCCCGGTCGACCGCGTGCCCGGTGGTCCGCACCGTGGCCAGGGCGGCGTGCAGGGACTCGGGGTCGGTGACCGTGTGCGGCGTGAGGCGAGCCAGCGGCCAGGTCAGCATCCGGTCGACGTCGGCGTCCGGATGCTCGGCCAGCAGGGCCTTGCCCAGCGCGGTGGCGTGTGCCGGCAGCCGGCGGCCGATCGCGCTGTACAGCCGCAGCCGGTGCACCGACTCCCGTTTGGCGAGGTAGACGACCTGGTCGCCGTCGAGTCGGCCGAGATGCACGGCTTCGCCGAAGCGACGGGACAGCTCGTCCAGCACGCCGGACAGCAGGCCGACCCGCTCGTCGCCGTCCAGATAGGCGGCACCGACCCGCAGCGCGCGTAGGCCGAGGCGGAACCGGGTGCCGCTCTCGTCGGTCTGCACCCAGCCGCGACCGACGAGCGTCCGGAGCAGGCCGTGCAGGCTGCTCTTCGGTATGCCGAGGGCGCGGGCCAGGTCGCCCAGCGCCCAGTGCTGTGGCCGCTCGGCGAGCAGTTCGAGCAGGTCGAGGGTGCGCCCGGCCGACTTCACGGGCTGGAAATCCTCGGGCGCGGTGGGCACGCGGCCACTCTAGCGAAGGGCGTACCCCTCCAGTAAGGTCACGTACGTGACCAACGTTCATAGTTCTGAACAGTTGCCGGTCGGTCGGGTGCTGCCCGTGGTGGTGCTCGACGACGCACGGCTCGCCGACCCGCTCGGTGACGCCCTGGTCAAGGGTGGTCTGACCGCCGTCGAGGTGACCCTGCGTACCGCCGCCGGGCTGGACGCCATCGCGGCGCTCGCCGCCCGCGACGACCTGACCGTGGGCGCCGGCACGGTGCTCACCGTCGAGCAGGCCGAGCGGGCGATCGGGGCCGGTGCCCGGTTCGTGGTGACCCCCGGCTTCGCGCCGGCCGTGGTCCGCGCCTGCCAGCAGGCCGGCGTGCCGGTGGTGCCCGGCGCGGCCACCGCGACCGAGATCCAGATGGCCCTCGACGCCGGCCTGAACGTGGTCAAGTTCTTCCCCGCCCAGCAGCTTGGCGGCGCGGCGATGATCAAGGCTCTCGCGGCACCGTTCCGCGACGTCCGGTTCATCCCCACCGGCGGCATCACCGCCGAGGTGATCGCCGACTACCTGGCCCTGCCGGCGGTGCTGGCGGTCGGAGCGAGCTGGATGGTCTCGGCCGACCTGATCGCCGGTGAGCAGTGGGACGAGATCGCCACCCGCACCCGGGCGGCACTGGCAGCGGCCGGAGGTGCGGCGTGAGCGCGGTGGACCCCCGGCCGAAGGCCGACTGCCGGTACGACCTGGTTTCGCTCGGTGAGGTCATGCTGCGGCTCGACCCCGGTGAGGGTCGGGTCCGCACCGCCCGTCAGTTCCGGGTCTGGGAGGGTGGCGGCGAATACAACGTCGCCCGGGGTCTGCGCCGCTGCTTCGGCCTGCGGACCGCGGTGGTCACCGCGTTCGCCCGCAACGAGGTCGGCCTGCTGCTGGAGGATCTGATCCTCCAGGGCGGCGTCGACACCAGCCTGATCACCTGGCTGCCGTACGACGGCATCGGCCGCACCGTCCGCAACGGACTGAACTTCACCGAGCGCGGCTTCGGCGTCCGTGGCGCGGTCGGCACCTCCGACCGGGGCCACTCCGCGGCCAGCCAGCTCAAGCCGGACGACGTCGACTGGGACCACCTCTTCGGCACGCTCGGGGTGCGGTGGCTGCACACCGGCGGCATCTACGCCGCCCTGTCCGACACGGCCGCGCAGACCGCCGAGGCCGCGATGACCGCGGCCCGTCGGCACGGCACCCTCGTCTCGTACGACCTGAACTACCGACCCAGCCTCTGGAAGGCTGTCGGCGGCCAGGACCGCGCGCGGGAGGTGAACACCCGGCTCGCCCGGCTGGTGGATGTGATGATCGGCAACGAGGAGGACTTCACCGCCTGCCTGGGCTTCCCGGTGCCGGACACGGACATCCACAGCGGTGCGCTGGACGCCGGCAACTTCAAGGCGATGATCGAGTCGGTCGTGCAGGCGTACCCCAACTTCAAGGTGGTGGCGACGACGCTGCGCGGGGTACGCAGCGCGACGGTGAACGACTGGGGTGCCGTGGCTTGGGCGGGCGGCGCGTTCGCCGAGGCCACCCACCGACCCGGCCTGGAGATCCTGGACCGGGTCGGCGGCGGTGACAGTTTCGCCTCCGGGCTGATCTACGGCCTGCTCGAACGCGACGGCGATCTGGCCATCGCGGTGGAGTACGGTGCCGCCCACGGCGCGCTGGCGATGACCACGCCGGGCGACACGTCCATGGCCAGCCTGGCCGAGGTGGAGGCGTTGGTGCGTGGCGCCGGCGCCCGGGTGCGACGCTGACCCGGTCGCTTCGGAGCGCCATTCGTGTTCGGTTGGCGTCAGTGCGGAAATTGACACACGTGTTGTGGTCCCGGCCGGACGGCCGAACGATGAGCTGCATGAGTGACAAGTCATTCGATTGACCGACCTCCGGAGAGGAGTGCCGGTCATGCCGGACGAATTCATCATGGGCGTACCCGAGGAACTTCGCTTCGATGTCATCGAGCTGCTGCCCCCGGAAGCGCTCGCCGGCCTGGCGAGAGAACCCTATTCCAGGGAGCTTCTCCAGGAGTACTTCCAGAAGGCCGACGTCTACTTTGTCGACAGGCCCCGCGATGTGGAGGATCGGAGGTCGGTCGAGGAGCTGATCGACGGACTCCGGGACAATCTCTATTTCCGGGGGCCCGGCAACGAGAAGCTGAACAAACTGTTCTACAAGACGCTCATCAGGCTGCCGAGCTGGGTGCCACGGCCGGACGGCGGAGAGCGGGGCGACCAGGTCGAATTCGTGGCTGCCTGCGTCAGTGGCGGAATCCCGCGAAGCTCCGACGCGATCAACCGCCGGGAGGCGCTCGAGGAGTTCACGAAGAGCGCCATCCGGCTGAACCTCTTCTCGTACTCCGACACCGGCGAGCGGTATCCGGGCCAGGACCTGTCGACGGTCATCGACGCCTGGGCCAGCGGCAAGATCGTGTACCTGTTCAACCCGGAGCAGCCCGGCAACTAGCCTGGTTTCAGGTCCAGCGGACGGTAGACGCCGCACCCGGGACCGGACCGGTCCGCTCAGGGGAGCAGATCGGTCCGGGCGGCACCGGTGGCCGGGTCGAACGGGTAGGACAGGTGCTGGTGCACCAGCTGCCAACGGCCGTCGCGGCGCGCGAAGACCCGGGTACCGCGCGACCAGCTCTCGACGGTCCCGTCACGGGGCGGGGTCACCCGTACCCGGTTCAGGCCCCAGGACACGGCGAGATCACCGTCGACCACGAGCGTCTGGTCGGGCACCTCCCAGCTCACCGCGCCATCACCCGACGCGTCCAGGCCGGCCTGGCAGATCTCACGTACCGCCGGTTCGCCGACATACCGCAGCGGCGCCTCGTGCTCGTACGACACGACGTCGGCGGCGATCGGCTCCATCAGGGCGTCGAGGTCCTTGTCCGCCGTCGCGGCGAACCACCGCTCGTGCAGCTCGTGCAGTTCCCTCTCGTCGGCGGCGGAGTTGCGGTCGGCCACCGGGTCGAGGGCGAACGAATGATGCTCGTGGGTGACCACCCACCGACCGTCGTCACGGCGTAGGCCCAGGGTGAGGCGCAACCGCCGGTCAGGCGCCTCGGCCAGGTCCGCCGGTGTGCCACAGCGCAGCAGGGCGTACGCGAACGCCACGTCGTCGCCGGCGGTGACCTCCAGCGACTCGATGTCGAACGACGCACCCTGGGCCTGCCAGCGGAAGAACGGCGGCCAGGTCTGCCGGTACGCGTCGAGGCCACGCACCCCCTGCTGCGGCGGCGGCACGTCGAACATCACGATGTTCTCGGCGTGGTCGGCGAGCACTGTGGCGAGGTCCCCCTGGTGTACGGCCCTGGCCCAGCGTTCGATCAGTTCGCGGATCTGTTCTTCATCGGTGGCCATGCTCGGCTCGGTCCTTCCGGGGTTGATCGGCTCCGTCACACCTACAACCCCGGCCGGAGCGGAAACTCACCGCCGGGCGGCGGTTTCGTCCTCGGAAAGTCGGTCGGGCAGGCCGAAAGTCGCGAACGGGGCGTCGAGGAAGGAGACCACCTCGGTGACCCGGGCACCGTCGAGCGCCAGCAGGTCCAGACCCGCTGGCCGGTAACTTCGCCGGGTGACGTCCCAGAGGTAGGTGCCGAACGCGAGCTGCCCGTTCGCCCGGGCCGGCAGAAATCGCCAGCGGTGGGCCAGGACCGCCTCGACGAGAAAACCGCGGATCGCGTCGCGGCCCTGGTACCAGACCCGCTGTGGCGGCATCGAGTACCGCGCCTCGTCGGTCAACATCGTTACCAGGGTCTCGACGTCGCCGGTCTCCCAGGCAGCCGCGTACCGCCGGGCGAGATCGCGCCGCGCCCGGTCGCCGAGCGTGCCGAGGGCCCGGTGCTGGCTGCGGTCCGGCAGCAGGCCGGCGAGTATCGCGCGGGCCCGCCGCAACGCGCTGTTGACCGCCACGACCGTGGTGTCCAGCAGTCCGGCGACCTCGCGGGCCGGATAGCCGAGCACGTCACGCAGCAGCAGGACCGCGCGTTGCCGGGCCGACAGATGTTGCAGCGCGGCGACGAACGCCAGCTCGACGCTCTCCCGGGCGATCACCCGGGCCGCTGGGTTCAGCTGGTCGGCCCAGGCCATCAGCCGATCCGGGTACGGCTCCAACCAGGCCACCTCGGTCGCCGGGTCGGCGCGCAGGTCGGTGGGCAGTTCCCGACGCCGTCGCAGCCCGATTAGCGTCAGCGCCCGATTTGTCGCTATCCGGTACAGCCAGGGCCGGATCCCGGCGTGGTCGTCGAGGCGTTCCAGAGCGCGCCAGGCCCGGTCCAGCGTGTCCTGTACGACGTCCTCCGCGTCGTGCAGCGAGCCCAGCATCCGGTAGCAGTGCGCCCGCAACTCGTCCCGCAGCGGCCCGACGAGACGACCGAACGCCTCACCATCGCCGGCCCGCGCCGCCGCCAGCAGCTCCGCGTCCGACCCGTCCGCCCGGCGCGGTCGCTGCCCGGGCGTCCGATCCAGCTCCACACCGGCACGGTACGCCGCCGAGCCTCGGTGTGTCGGTCACTCCGCCTGCCGGGTGCCGGACCCGGGCTGGTACGACCGTGCGACGATGCGCCCTGTGTTGATCGCTGCTGGCCAGTCGCGACCGGCGGGCCGGTCCGTCGGTTGGGTCGTCGGCATCCCGGCTCGGCCGACGGCACGGTGGGCCGGACGGGGTGGATCGGGCGGGCCGCCGTGCGTCCGGTGACCCGGCGGCCCGCGTGGCAGCGACGCGGTGACCGTTTCCGACACCCCGCGCAGATGATCGCCGTGGGATTCGCCGGTGCGATCGTGGTGGGCACCGGTCTGCTGTCGCTGCCCTGGGCAACCCGATCGGGAGACCCGCCCGACCTGGTGGACGCGCTGTTCACCGCCACCTCGGCGGTGTGCGTCACCGGCCTGGTCACGGTCGACACCGGCAGCTACTGGTCCGGCTTCGGGCAGGCGGTCATCCTGCTGCTCATCCAGATCGGCGGCCTCGGCATCATGACCCTGGCCACGCTGTTCACCGTGCTGCTGTCCCGTCGGCTCGGGCTGCGTGCCCGCTTTCTCGCCCAGGCCGAGACCAAGAGCCTCAACCTGGGCGACGTGCGCGGCGTGGTGCGTCGCATCGTCGTGTTCAGTCTGGTCAGCGAGGCGGTGGTGGCCACGCTGCTCACCATCCGGCTCGCCACCACGTACCAGCGCCCGTTCGGCGCCGCGCTCTACGAGGGTGTCTTCCACGCGATCTCCGCGTTCAACAACGCCGGCTTCTCCACGTACGCGGACAACCTGATGGGGTACGTGACCGATCCCTGGATCACCGTGACCGTCGCGGTGGCGGTCATCCTCGGTGGCCTCGGGTTCCCGGTCGTGTTCGAGCTGGTCCGCTCCTGGCGGCGCCCGGCGTACTGGTCGGTGACGACCCGGATAACCGTCGCGCTGACCGTGGCACTGCTGGCCCTCGGCACGGTGGCGTTCACCCTCGCCGAGTACTCGAACCCGGCCACGTTCGGCCCGCTCGACGGTCCGCAGAAGCTGCTCGCCGGGTTCTTCGCCTCCGCGATGACCCGTACCGCCGGTTTCAACAACGTCGACATCGGTGCGATGCGTCCGGAGAGTCTGCTCGCCAGCGACGTGCTGATGTTCATCGGCGGTGGCAGCGCGGGCACGGCCGGCGGCATCAAGGTCACCACCTTCGGGCTGCTCGCCTTCGTCCTGTGGTCCGAGATGCGGGGCGAGACCCAGGTCAACGTCGGCCACCGGCGGATTCCGGCCAGCAACCAGCGGCAGGCCCTCGCGATCGTCCTGCTCGGTGCCGGCGCGGTCGCCGTGGCCACCTTCGTGCTCCTGGCCATCACCCCGTACCGGCTCGACGCGGTCCTGTTCGAGGTGGTGTCGGCCTTCGCCACCGTCGGCCTGTCCACCGGCATCACGGCTGACCTGCCGCCGCAGGCCGACGTGCTGCTCGTACTGCTGATGTTCGCCGGCCGGATCGGACCGCTCACCTTGGCCTCCGCGCTGGCGCTGCGGGACCGTAACCGGCGTTTCGAGCTACCCGAGGAGAGGACGATCGTTGGCTGACATCCGTAACGAGCCGGTCGTCGTGATCGGTCTGGGCCGCTTCGGCAGCGCGCTGGCTCTCGAACTGGCCAAGCGGGGTACCGAGGTGCTCGCCATCGACAGCCAGCCGAAGATCGTGCAGAGCATGGTGGGGCAGCTTCCGCATGTGATCACCGCCGACTCGACCGACATCGAGGCGCTGCGGCAGCTCGGCGTGGGCGACTTCCACCGGGCGGTGGTGGCGATCGGCACCGACATCCAGGCCAGCATCCTGACCACCAGCCTGCTCGCCGAACTCGGCATCCCCGACATCTGGGCCAAGGCGATCACCGGGCAGCACCGCAACATCCTGACCCGCGTCGGCGCCCACCACGTCATCGCGCCCGAGCACGACATGGGCGAACGCACCGCCCACCTGCTCACCGGCCGCATCCTCGACTACGTGGAGGTGGACGCGGACTTCGCCGTCATCAAGACCAAACCGCCGGGCGACGTGGTGGGCATGCCACTGCGCGAGTCCCGGCTGCGCAGCCGGTGGGGGGTGACCGTGGTGGCGGTGAAGCCGGAAGCGGCCGTCGGCGGACGACGGCCCGGTTTCACCCACGCCACCCCCGACACCGTGCTGAGCTACGGAGATCTGATCCTGGTGGTCGGCCCGGTCGACAACGTCGAGAGGTTCGCCGCTGCGGAGTGAGCGGGCCCGACACTTGACGGCGGTCCGACTTCTCCGCTGCGTCCACCGACCGGCCTGTTGCGGAGGATTGTCGGACTTGGCGACTATCCTCACGCGTCGTGACCGCACAGCTGAACGAGATGCCGCCCGACCTGCTGGACTTGTTCGCGGACGCCGCTGCGCGCCCCCGGACGTTGTCCGTGCCGCTCCCGCCCGGCCGGACGGTCCGCGGCGATGAGGGCGGCGCCGACCGGCCGACGCTGTGGCTCAGCGATGACCCGCCTCCGGCTGGGCTGTGGCCGCGGTTGCACGCCGCCCACCGGGAGTCGGGGTTGTGGCCGTTGCTGCTGGACGGCTACGACGGTGAGCCGACGCGGCCCTGGCAGGACGGCGAGTTCTGGCCCGGGCGCGGGTCGTCGCCGGCCGAGCATGATCCGGAGCGGCTGCTCGCCGGTTGGTGGGCCGACCAGACGACTCCCTACGACGGCGACGACCAGCTGTCCAACGACCGGCGGGCCGCCGTCACCGCCCCGTACGGGCGGGACTGGCCCGGGCTGGCGCCGCCCGGCGAGCCGTGGACGACGCCGCAGCGGCACGCGGACCACTGGGCCGAGCAGTTGCGGCTGGCCCAACCGGCCATGCGCCTCGGCCTGGTTCCCGCCGAGCGGGGCAGCGACGCCCTGGCCGTCCTCGGCTGGCTGGGCGCGATCAACCACACAGCCGATCCCGGCCGGCTGTCGGCCGTGCTGCGCAGCTGGGAGGACCGGTTCGGCGCCCGGGTGATCGGGGTCGGCTTCGCCGAGCTGTACCTCAGCGTCGCCGCGCCGCCGGAGCAGACCACCGAGGCGCTGCGGGTGGCCGCCGAGCATTTCGCCTTCTGCCCGGACAACGTCTGGCAGGGGCAGCGACCATGCACCCTGGCCGCGTACGCCGAACGGATCGTCGACGCGCCGACCTGGGCTTTCTGGTGGGACTGACCCGGGTGGTCCTCAGTGGGCCGGGTCGCCCTGACCGGGCAGCGTGAGCGTCACCAGGAACGCCGCGTGGTCGGTCGTCCGTTCCATGCTGACCGACCTGGTGGACTCGATCGGCAGGTCCGCCGTGGCCATGAACTGCTGCACCCCGCCGTCGTGCCGGTGCCGGTAGTCCGCCGGTACGCAGGAACGCACGTCGGGTGTGCCACCCTGCCGCAGGTTGAGGTCGCCGCTGATCACCGTGGGCTGGTAGCGGCCGTCGGCGTGCAGCTGCGGGATCGCCGTGCCGACCAGGTGGGAGCACTGGGCGAGGGCCAGGGTCGAGCTGGCGTACGCCAGGTGGGTGGTGCAGGCGAAGAAGAGGGTGCGGGCCTCGACGCAGAGCCAGGCCCGTTGCTCGGGGTCGGCCGGGTCCTGTGCCGGGTAGATCCCGGCGTGCACCTCGTGCCCGGCGTCGGGCGCGGCGATGTGCGTCAGCACTCCGACGCCGTACCGCTGTCCGTTGACGCAGCGGTACGGCTCGCCGGTGCGGCCGTTGCGTGCCGGCTGGAAGGCGGCCACCACCGTGCCGGCGTGCACGTCGGTCATCACCCGTTCCAGGGTGTCCACGTCGCCGGAGCAGATCTCGTTGAGGGTGACGACGTCGGGGGCCTCGGCCCGGATCACCTCGGTGGCCCGGGCCACCGCGCGACCCGTGTAGCACCCGGTGGCCATGCCGCTGTTGCACAGGTTCAGTTGGAGCACCCGCAGCGGTGCCGGCGCGACCGGTGCGACGACGGAGCAGCCGGCCAGCAGGACGGCGACCGAGACCAGGGCGGCGGCGGCCACCAGTGGCCGCGGAACTGTCGGACGAGAAACCATGCACCAGCCCTGGGCTCGCGGAGGGGCTGAAAGTGTATCCGTACCGGCGGGACGGCGCTCAGGTCCGCAGCGGGTACGGGATGAAGGTGCTGCGGTTCTCGTCCACGTCGAGTTGCCGGCTGATCGGGGGCGCGGCCCGCTGCGGGCAGGTCATCCGCTCGCAGGTCTTGCAGCCCGGCCCGATCGGGGTCGCGGCCTCGGCCGCGTGCAGGTCCATCCCGGTGGAGTAGACCAGCCGGCTGGCGTGCCGCACCTCGCAGCCCAGCCCGATGGCGTACACCTTGCCGGGTTGGCCGTAGCCGCCGTGGTGGCGGGTGATGGTGCGGGCGATCCACAGGTAACGCTGCCCGTCCGGCATGGCGGCGACCTGGGTGACCACCCGCCCCGGCGCCCCGAACGCCTCGTACACCGTCCACAACGGACAGGTGCCACCGGTGCGCGAGAACGGGAAGCCGGTGGCCGACTGTCGTTTCGACATGTTGCCGGCCCGGTCGACCCGGACGAAGGAGAACGGCACGCCGCGTGCCCGGGGCCGCTGCAACGTGCTGAGCCGGTGGCAGACCGTCTCCCAGCCCATCGCGTAGTGCTGGGTGAGCAGGTCGATGTCGTACCGACGCTGCTCGGCGGCGGCCAGGAAGTGTTCGTACGGCAGCAGCAGCGCCGCCGCGAAGTAGTTGGCCAGACCGACCCGGGTGAGGATCTGGGTCTGCACATCGTCGAACTCCTCCGACTCGACGATCTCGTCGATGACGTCGGCGAACTCCAGCAGTGCGATCTGTGCCGCCATCCGCATCGCCTCCTGCCCGGCGCGCAGCGACGTGGACAGGTGCAGGGTGCGGGTCTGCGGGCGGTACCGGTGCAGCTCGCCACCGAGGGCGGCGGCGTCCTCGCGGGCCACGTGCACGCCGTGCCGTTGCGCCAGCCGGTCGCGGAGCAGGGCGCGGACCTCGCCGCGGCGCAGCTCCATCCGTCCGGCCAGCCGCTCGGCCTCCTCGTCGAGATCCGGCACGTAGTTCTGCCGCCGGTAGAAGAACTCGGTGACCTGGTCGTGCGGGCTGCGGCCGATCCGCTCGCGGTCACCGACCAGCTCGGCGAGCTGCTCGTCGGCCTGCTGGTAGCGCCGGTGCAGCTCGATGACCGCCGCCGCCACCTCCGGCAGCCGGGTGGCCAGTTCGGTGAGTTCGGTCAGGCCGGCGCGTCCGGGCAGCGCCTCGCGTAGCCCGGCGACCAGCCGAGGGGTGTCGTGCGCGGCGAACACGGTCGGGTCGACGCCGAACAGTTCGGTGATGCGTAACAGCACCGGCACGGTCAGTGGGCGGCTGTCGTGCTCGATCTGGTTGAGGTAGCTCGGGGAGATGCTGAGGTGCCGGGCCAGCTCCGTCTGGCTCAGCCCGCGCTCCTCACGCATCCGGCGCAGCCGCGCGCCGGCGAACGTCCTGGCGACCGTCCTCACCTCCCTGCTCCGGCGACCGGGTCCGGTCACATTAGCACTGCTGCGAATAGCCGCTTTCACAACTTCGCAGAATCGCCCGTTGACTTTTCAATAATTGGCTTTTTCCGTCCCTCGACCAGCTCCGGCCTGCCATGTGACCGTTGGCTGCACACCCGGCGGCCCGGCGTCTCGCGCAGCGTCACCAGGTGACGACGGAATTCGAAGGGAATGAGAAACGATGGTTACCGCGGTCGAGCAGTTGCAGCACGAATGGGACACCAACCCTCGCTGGCGGGGTGTGCGACGCAGCTACCGCGCCGAGGACGTGGTGCGGTTGCGTGGTGCGATCCAGGAGGAGCACACCCTGGCCCGGCACGGCGCGAACCGGCTGTGGCGGTTGCTGAACAGCGAGGACTACATCCACGCCCTCGGTGCCCTCACCGGCAACCAGGCCGTGCAGATGGTCCGGGCCGGGCTCAAGGCGATCTACCTCTCCGGCTGGCAGGTGGCCGCCGACGCGAACCTGGCCGGGCACACCTACCCCGACCAGAGCCTGTACCCGGCCAACTCGGTGCCCGCGGTGGTGCGTCGGATCAACAACGCCCTGCTGCGCGCCGCGCAGATCACCACCGCCGAGGGTGACCCGTCCGGCATCGACTGGCTGGCGCCGATCGTCGCCGACGCCGAGGCCGGCTTCGGTGGTGTGCTCAACGCGTACGAGCTGATGAACGCGATGATCGCGGCCGGGGCCGCCGGCGTGCACTGGGAGGACCAGCTCGCCAGCGAGAAGAAGTGCGGTCACCTCGGTGGGAAGGTGCTCATCCCCACCGGCCAGCACATCCGCACCCTGGAGGCGGCGCGGTTGGCCGCCGACGTGGCGGGCGTGCCGTCGGTGGTCATCGCCCGCACCGACGCCCAGGCCGCCACCCTGCTCACCACCGACGTCGACGAGCGGGACCAGCCGTTCGTCACCGGCGAGCGCACCGCCGAGGGCTTCTACCGGGTCCGCAACGGCGTCGAGCCGTGCATCGCCCGTGGCCTGGCGTACGCGCCGCACGCCGACCTGCTCTGGATGGAGACCAGCACCCCGGACCTGGAGGTCGCCCGCCGCTTCGCCGAGGCGATCAAGGCGGAGTACCCGGACCAGCTGCTCGCCTACAACTGCTCGCCGTCGTTCAACTGGCGCAAGCACCTCGACGACGCGACCATCGCGAAGTTCCAGCGGGAGCTCGGCCACATGGGATACAAGTTCCAGTTCATCACCCTGGCCGGCTTCCACGCCCTCAACTACTCGATGTTCGACCTGGCCCGGGGCTACGCGACCGACGGGATGTCGGCGTACGTCTCGCTCCAGGAGCGCGAGTTCGCGGCCGAGCCGGCCGGCTACACCGCGGTCAAGCACCAGCGCGAGGTGGGTACCGGTTACTTCGACCTGATCAGCACGGTGCTCAACCCGGCCGCCGAGACCACCGCGCTGCGTGGCTCCACCGAAGAGGAGCAGTTCGCATGAGATACGAGATCATCGGCCCGATGGCCGAACGCTTCGACGAGGTCCTCACCGGCGAGGCGCTGGACTTCCTGGTCGCGCTGGACAGCGAGTTCGCCGCCCGCCGGGTGGCCCTGCTGGACACCCGCCGGGCCCGCCGCGACCGCTACGCCACCGGCCAGCTGCCCGACTTCCTGCCGGAGACCGCGGCGGTCCGCGACGACCCGACCTGGCAGGTGGCGGCGCCCGCACCCGGCCTGGAGGACCGGCGAGTCGAGATCACCGGGCCACCGGACCGCAAGATGACCATCAACGCGTTGAACTCCGGCGCCAAGGTGTGGCTCGCCGACTTCGAGGATGCCACCGCGCCGACCTGGCAGAACGTCATAGGCGGCCAGCTCAACCTGATCGACGCCCTGGACCGCCGGATCGACTTCACCGACGCGCGGGGCAAGCGGTACGCGCTCGGCGACGACCTGGCCACGATCGTGGTGCGACCGCGCGGTTGGCACCTGGTGGAGAAGGGGATCGTGGTCGACGGCCGACCGATCTCGGCCAGCCTGGTCGACTTCGGGCTGTACCTGTTCCACTGCGCCCGGCGGCAGCTCGACGCCGGCAAGGGTCCGTACTTTTACCTGCCAAAGCTGGAGAGCCACCGCGAGGCGCGGTTGTGGAACGACATCTTCGTCTTCGCGCAGCGCTACCTGGGGCTGCCGCAGGGCACCATCCGGGCCACCACGCTGATCGAGACGATCACCGCCGCGTTCGAGATGGAGGAGATCCTCTACGAGCTGCGGGAGCACTCGGCGGGCCTGAACGCCGGGCGGTGGGACTACATCTTCAGCATCATCAAGAACTTCGGCCAGTGGCCGGACTTCGTCCTGCCGGATCGGGCCGAGGTGACGATGACCGTGCCGTTCATGCGCGCGTACACCGAACTGCTGGTGCGCACCTGTCACCGGCGTGGCGCGCACGCGATCGGCGGGATGGCCGCCTTCGTCCCGGCTCGTGACCCGCAGGTCAACGAGATGGCGCTGGGCAAGGTGCGGGCCGACAAGCAACGCGAGGCCGGCGACGGCTTCGACGGCTCCTGGGTCGCCCACCCCGGCCTGGTGGCGACCTGCCGCGAGGTCTTCGACGGGGTGCTGGGCGAGCGCCCGAACCAGCTCGACCGGCGTCGTGACGAGGTGACCGTCACCGCCGCCGAGCTGCTCTCGGTGGACAAGACCCCGGGACAGGTCACCGAGGCGGGGGTGCGCGCCAACGTCGCGGTGGCGCTGCGCTACATCGACGCCTGGCTCGGCGGCGCGGGGGCGGTGGCGCTGTGGAACCTGATGGAGGACGCGGCCACCGCCGAGATCGCCCGCTGCCAGTTGTGGCAGTGGCTGCACCACGGCACCCCGCTGGCCGGCGGGGGAGCGGTGACCGAGGAACTGGTCCGTTCGATGCTCGCCCAGGAGCTGGCCACGGTGACCGAGGGGCGGGCGGACGCCGAGCGGGAACGCGCCGAGCAGGCCGCCCGGATCGTCGAGGAGACGGCGCTCGGCGAGGACCTGCCGTCGTTCTTCACCACCAGCGCGTACGCCCGGCACCTGGGGCCGGCGCGGGCGCTCGCGCTGGCGGCGGGCTGAGGCTGATCGTCCCGACGCGACGGCGCCGGTTCCGGGGCTCGGACCCCCGGCCGGCGCCGTCGCGTCCCGTCAGCCGTCGATCCGGGTGATGTTGCGGATCTTGTTGGAGGCGTCCAGGGCGGCCACCTTGTACGCCTCGGCCAGCGTCGGGTAGTTGAACACCGTGTCGACCAGGTAGTCCACCGTGCCGCCGCAGCCCATCACCGTCTGCCCGATGTGCACGATCTCGGTGGCGCCGGTGCCGAAGACGTGCACGCCGAGCAGCCGGCCGTCCTCCGGCGAGACGAGCAGCTTCAACATGCCGTACGAGTCACCCACGATCTGGCCGCGCGCCAGCTCGCGGTAGCGGGCGATGCCCACCTCGAACGGCGTCGCGCTGTCGGTCAACTCCTCCTCGGTCTTCCCGACGAAGCTGATCTCCGGGATGGTGTAGATGCCGATGGGCTGCAACTCGTGCATCGGGCGGTCCGGCTCGCCGCAGGCGTGCTGCGCGGCCAACCGCCCCTGCTCCATCGACGTCGAGGCCAGCGCCGGGAAACCGATGACGTCGCCGACGGCGTAGATGTTCCCCACGGCGGTGCGGTAGTTGGCGTCGACCTCGATGCGACCGCGTCGGTCCGCGGTCAACCCCGCCGCGGCCAGGTCCAGCCCGTCGGTCTGGCCCTGCCGGCCGGCCGAGTACATGACCGTGTCGGCGACGATCTTCTTGCCGCTCTTGAGGACGCACAGCGCGGCGGTCTGGTGCTTCTCGACCGAGGCCACCTCCTCGCCGAAGCGGAACGTCACGGACAGGTCCCGCAGGTGGTACTTCAACGACTCGACGACCTCCTCGTCGCAGAAGTCGAGCATCCGCTCGCGTCGTTCGACCACGGTGACCTTCGTGCCGAGCGCGGCGAACATCGAGGCGTACTCCATGCCGATCACGCCGGCGCCGACCACGACCATGCTGCGGGGTACGGCCTGCAGGTTGATGACGCCGTCGGAGTCCACGATGGTCCGGTCGTCGAAGTCGACGCTCTCCGGGCGCGCCGGCCGGGTGCCGGCGGCGATGATGGCCTTGTCGAAGGTGACCTTGGACTCGCGTCCCGAATCGCCGTCGACCCAGACCGAGTGGGCGTCGGCGAACCGCCCGGTGCCGGTGATGATCGCGACCCGGTTGCGGGCCAGCTGGTTACGGATGACGTCGGTCTGCCGGTTGATGACGTGCTGGGTCCGGGCGGCCAGATCGCTGACCGTGATCTCGTCCTTGACCCGGTAGCTGCTGCCGTAGAGGTCCCGCTGGCTGAGGCCGGTCAGGTAGAGCACCGCCTCGCGGAGGGTCTTGGACGGCACGGTGCCGGTGTTGATGCACACCCCGCCGAGCATGTCGCGCCGTTCCACCAGGCCGACCCGCCGGCCGAGCTTCGCCGCGGCGATGGCGGCCTTCTGACCGCTGGGCCCGGAGCCCAGCACCAACAGGTCGTAGTCATACACGATCACCAGCGTCGCAAGATGTCGCGGCCAGCACCAGACCCGTCGCGTACCCGGCAGGTGACGTTAACCAGGTTGGAACAAACACGGTGCCGCTGCCGGGCACCTGGCCCGGCGGCGCACCGTCGTCGACCGTTCAGCCGGCCGTGGTGCCGGCGAGCGCGGCCGGTCCCATCTGGAAGTCCGGGTCGATCTGCGTGGTGAGATCCACCCCGGTGCGCTCGTTGGCCCAGGCCCCGGCGTTGCGCCGGTGGAACTCGTGGGCCCACCGGGTGAACGCCGCCCAGTCCTGCGTGGTGCCGTCGACGGCGTCGGTCATCAGGCCCAGCACCGCGCGGTTGGCGTTCTCGAGGTCGTGCAGCGGGCCGACCGTGCCACGCTCGGCGCGGCGCACGTAGGCCGATCGGCTCATCCAGGCGAGCAGGTCCGCGCCGACGTGTTCGTGGAGGAACGCCACATCGGCGGCGTCCTCGACCTTGTTGCCGATCACCGACAGGGCCACCCCGTAGTCGCGGGCGTAGCCGGCGTACTGCCGGTAGACGCTGACGCTGCGCACCGTCGGTTCGCAGACCAGGAAGGTGCGGTCGAAGCGGGTGAACAGTCCCGAGGCGAACGAGTCGGCACCGGCGGTCATGTCCACCACGACGTACTCGCCGGGCCCGTCGAGCAGGTGGTTCAGCAGCAACTCCACCGCGCCGACCTTGGCGTGGTAGCAGGCCACCCCCAGATCCTCGGCGCTGAACTCGCCGGTCGCCGCCAGCCGGACGTCGCCGACGGCGGTCACGCACTCGGCCCAGATCGGGTTCTCCTCCGCCACCCGCAGCAGCCGGGAACCCCGTCCGGGCGGGGTGGTCTTCACCATCTGCGTCGCCGAAACGATGCGCGGGTTGTCGCCGCGCAGGTACTCCTTGATCGCCGGCAGGTGTTCACTCAACGGTCGCGCCGCGCTCACGGCGCCCGGACCACCCAGGGCCACCGCGAGGTGCTGGTTGATGTCGGCGTCGATGGCCAGCACCGGATGCCCCTCGGCGGTGAGCTGGCGGGCGTGGAGCGCGGCGAGGGTGGTCTTGCCACTGCCACCCTTGCCGACGAAGGCGATCTTCATCGGCACCCCTCCACCCAGTTGCTAACGGTAACCGTTTCCATGAGAGGCATGGTAGCGGGCCATCGCGTCGCCCGACGCCGAACCCGCCTGACTCGCCGGCATCGGTGTGTCCCGCCCGTCATCGCCGACCGGTGCGAGATCGAGCACGTCGGTGGCCAGCCGGCGGATGTTGGCCACGCCGACCTCGGGGCCGCCGCCGGCCTCCACCATGAACAGCAGGTGGCGTACGCCGGGCAGCGCCGCCGCCCGCGCGACCGCCTGTCGGCAGCGGTCCGGCGCGCCCACCGGATGGATGTCGATCAGATGCTCGACGTAGCCGGCCGGATCCCGTGGTCCGGCCGGTGCGCCGTCCAGTCGGACGTACTCCCGGGTGCCGGCCAGCAGTGGGGGAAGTCCGCTGCCGACCAGCCGGGCCGCTTCCGCGTCCGTCTCCGCCACCTGGGCGAGATGGGCGCTGGCATGCTCGATGTCGGCGGGATCCTGCCCGTGCGCCTCGGCCTCCCTGGCGTAGCGGTCGAGCAGTTCGACCTTCTCGCCGAGATCGGCGTGCAGGCCGAGCAGCAGCGGCAGGCCGTGCCGGGCGGCGAGATCGACCGTGCCGGTCGAGGTCGCCGCGACCCAGACCGGCAGCCGCCGGCGTGGTCGCGGCACCACCGGGACCGCGCGAAACGGGAAGCGGTGGTTCCCGGCCACCTCCGGTCGCCCGGACAGCCACCTGGTCAACAGCTCCAGCGAGTCGTGGAACCCGTGCGTGAACCGCTCCGTCCCGGTGCCGAAGACCTCCAGATCCACCCAGGGGCCACCCCGGCCGACGCCGAGCCGGAACCGGCCGCCGGACAGCTCGTGCAGCAGCGCCGCCTCCTCACCCAACGCCACCGGGTGCCGGTTGGACAGGATGCACGCGGCGGTGCCCACCGTGATGCGGCGGGTGGCCCCGAGCAGGTGCGCGGCGAAGGTGGTCGCCGACGGGCAGACACCGTAGGAGATGAAGTGGTGCTCGGCGATCCACACTCCGGCGAACCCGGCGGCCTCGGCCGCGTGGCCGTAGTGGTGGGCGGTGAGCAGTGCCTCGGTGTGCGAGTCGCCGGGGCGTTGCCCGGCGAGCAGGAACAGGTGCGCGCGTACGCCCCGACCGGCCCGCCGGGCTCCGCTGGAATCAACAGTCACGCAGCTCGGGGGACTGGTTGAGCAGCTGGCCCCGCGTCGAGGTGAACCGGCGGTAGGTGTCGGAATCGACGGCGGACAGTCGGAACGCCGCGATCCGGTGGCAGTTCTGGAAGGCGAGTTTGACGCCGAAGTGACGCTCCAGGCTGGACCGGATGGCGTCACTGGCCAGGGCGCGCAACAGCTGGCCCCGCTCCGCCTCGCTTGGCGGCGGCACCTGGTTGTCGGCGAACTCGGCGTCGGAGGACGCCAGCTCCGACGCCACCCGGCTGACCGTCTGCCAGGCGTAGGGCAGTGACTCGCGGACGCAGGCCACGAATGCCTCGTCGTCGACGGGGCCGGACTCGGCGGCCCGCAGCAGGCTCGGCGGCACGGTGAGAGACATGCTCCTCCTCGGCTAACGATCACGGTTGTCATTACCGCTACGTGCCGAGCACATCACGTCACTGTCGGCAGTGTCAATGCCGCCGCGCCGGACCCGGTCAGCCGAGGGCGCGCAACCGAACGGCGAGGGTGTCCTGGAAGAAGTCGAGGAAGCCGTCCGGGTCCGGGCCGGCGTTCTGCAGCACCACGTGGTCGAAGCCCGCGTCGACGTAGGTCCGCACCGCCTCGACGTGCACGTCCGGGTCGGGGCCGACGGCGAACTGCTGGCGGATGTCGTCCTCGGTGACGGTGCGCGAGGCCGCGTCGAAGTTCACCGGGTTCGGCAGTTCGCTCATCACCTTCCAACCGGTGACCGACCAGCGGCTGGTCTGCCAGGCCGCCTGCACGGCCTGCGCCTCGTCGGGTGCCCAGGCCAGCGGGACCTCGGCGTAGCGGGGGCCCTGTCCGCCGAGCCGCTGGTAGGTCTGCACCAGGTCGGCCTCGGGTTCGGTGGCGAACAGGCCGTCACCGAGTTCCGCGGCGATGGTCGCGGACACCTCTCCACTGGCGGCGACGGCGATGACGGGCAGCTCCTCCGGGAGGTCGAACACCCGGGCGTCGTCCAACTGGAGATGCTTGCCCTCGTACGAGTGGTAGCCGCCGGACCAGAGCAGCCGGATGATCTCCAGTGCCTCGCGGAGCCGCTCGTGCCGTCCCCGTGCTCCCGGGAAGCCCTGGCCGACCACGTGCTCGTTGAGGCGCTCGCCCGCACCGACGCCGAGGGTGAACCGGTTGTCGGAGACCAGGGCGAGCGTGGCGGCGGCCTGCGCGATGATCGCCGGGTGGTACCGCACGCTCGGGCAGGTGACCCCGGTCGCCAGTTCGATCCGGTCGGTCCGGGCGGCGATCGCCCCGAGCACCGTCCAGGTGAACGACGAGTGACCCTGGCTGTCCAGCCAGGGGTGGAAGTGGTCGCTCATCTCGACGAAGTCGAACCCCACCTGCTCGGCGCGTACCGCCTGCCGGATGATCTCGTTCGGCCCGAAGCCCTCACTGGACAGCTTGTATCCGATCCGCATCAGCTCTCCCGATCATGAACTCAGTCCGTCTCTGCCACTTTTGCACTAGTAAGCCCGTTTCGTAGGAGGAAATCCGGCGAGCGCCGCTGCCGTTTGTCGGCCACCGGCCCGGGAATCCTCGGCCAGATGCGGTGCGGAGGGGCGACGGCTCCGGTGCGGAGGCGGCGTCCGTCAGGCACCCGACTACGGGGAGGTCGACATGGGTGACCAGCAGAAGCTGCACGACCTGCGGCAGCAGGCCCACGACGCGGGCATCGAGGGCAACTCCAAGATGACCGAGGACCAGCTACGTGATGCGCTGCGGCGGGTCGGCAAGGGTGAGCAGCCGCAGATGGCCAAGCATCAGGCCAAGCGCTGAGGCAAACGGTGGTGGGTGGCGTCGGGGTGGATGCCGCCCCACCGTCCGTCGGCGACCCGGGTGCGTGCCTCCTCGTCGTTGGCGTGACGACACCGGCACGGTCGCGCATCGACAACCCCGGGACCTCAACCGGCCAAACGCTGGACCGGGATCTCCAGCACGATGGCGTTCATGCCGTCACCGTCGACGACATGGTCCTCCGTGGTGGGGCCGACGGGCGAGAGGCGGTGCCGGCACAACCAGTCGAAGAGGTCCCGCCCGGCGCGGGCCACACCACACCCCGGTGGCACGACCGCCCGGACGACGGTGCGGGCCGGCAGGGTGAGCGTCGTGCCCCGCACGTCGGTCACGGCGACCGTGAAGGCGCCGGAAGGGGCACCGGACAGCCAGGTCACCAGGGTGGCCGGCGCAGCGTACACAGCGCCGCCACCTCGACCGCGTCGGCCACCTCCACGCGGCGTACGCGTAGCTGTCGCGGAGCCACGCGGGCCCGTTGGGGCAACAGTGGGCTGTCCGTCGCGAGCCGGTCCTCGACCGCGGCCACCGTCTCGACCATGGTGGCGATGTCGCGGCGCAGGGCCGTCACCGTCTCGGCCAACGCCTGACGCAGCTGTGCGTCGGGTGCGTCCGACAGCTCGGCGATCCGGCGCAGCGACAGGCCCAGTCGTTGCAGGCCCCTGATGTGTTCCAGCCGGGTCAGCTCGGGCACGCCGTACCACCGGTAGCCGGTGGTCGCATCGACCGCCGCAGGTCGCAGCAACCCGACCTTGTCGTAGTGGCGCAGGGTGCGCTCCGACACCCCGGACATCCGTGCCAGCTCACCGATGCGCCACACCGGTCCTCCTCGTGGCTTGACCTTGCCTCTGCGACAAGGTTCTAGCGTCGGCGCCCATGAGATGGGCTCACCAGATCGATCCGGCCCGGCTGACCGGTGCCCTGCTGCTGACCTCTTTGCTGACCATGGTTGCCGGTGCGGCCGTCGCCGTGCCATCCGGACTGACCCTGAATCCGGCCGAGCCGGCGGCCACGCTGTCCGCCGTGCACGCCCGGGCCGGACTGCACCTGACCGAGTTGGCCCTCGACGTCGTCGGGTGGCTCGCGCTGACCGGCGCGGCCCTCTCGGCGTTGGCCGCCATCGTCCGCACCGGGCAGCACCTGGCGGTGCTGCCGGCCGGACTGCTGGCCGCGGCTGGCCCTGGCCGGTCTGCTGCACGACGCGGGGAACCTGGCCGTCACCCAGCTGTCCGCCGATCGCACCGATCCGTCGGTCGTGGCCGCGGCCGGGGCGATCCTGCTGACCGCCAAGTGGACCGTCAATCTGGCCGGGCTGCTCTGGGTCGCCGCCACGGCAACCGCCGTGGTCTGCGTACCGATGCCGGCCGGGCTGCGGCGCGTCGGTGCCTTCACCGCCATGGTCGGCCTCGCCGCGGTGATGCTGCCCTGGACCACGGGTGTGGCCGGGCCGTCGGCGACGCTGGAGCAGTTCGGCTACCTCCTGCACCTGCCGCTCATGATCTGGTACGGAACGCTGGGCTGGCGCCTGCGCAACGGTGGGTGGTCCGGCCACTGCCGCCCGGGGTGCCCAGCGCGAGCGAAAGCGTAACTGATGGGTTACGCTTTGGCCGTGGACGACGTGGCCGCCGCGATCGCGGACCCGGTGCGGCGGCGCATCCTCGAACTGCTGCGGGAGCGTCGGCTGCCGGCCGGGCGGATCGCCGAGGAGTTCGAGATCAGCCGGCCCGCGATCAGCCGACACCTGCGCGTACTGCGCGACTGTGGCCTGGTCCGCGACACCGTCGTCGGCCGCCGGCGACTCTACGAACTGGATCCGACCCGGCTCGCCGAGCTGAGCCGGTGGCTGACCCCGTTCACCCGGACCGACCTCTGGGAACGTCACCTCGACGCCCTGGAGACCGAGGTCTACCGTGCCCGCCGCGACCGCCGTACCGGCGACTCGCCATCCGCCACTCAGGAGCGCACCGCATGACCCGAATCCCGACCGGCCGACTCTTCGGCGCCGAGGACGGCGTCGACCTGGTCCTCACTCGCACCTTCCCGGCTCCGATCGACGACGTGTGGGCCAGCCTCACCGAGCCGGAACGCACGGCCCGATGGTTCGGGCCCTGGAAGGGTGACGCCGCGCCCGGCCGCACCGTCCGGGTCCAGATGGCCATGGAGGAGGACGCGCCCTGGTCCGACCTGCGGATCGATGCGTGTGAGCCGCCCCGGCGGCTGGCCGTGTCCATGCGCGACGAGTACGGCCACTGGGTGCTGGAACTGCTGCTGACCTCGCACGGCGAGCGCACCGAGCTGCGCTTCGTCCAGCATCTCGACGACGCCACCGGCATCGGCGAGGTCGGGCCGGGCTGGGAGTACTACCTCGACTGTCTGGTGGCCGCCCGCGACGACACGGCGCTGCCGTCGTTCGACGACTACCACCCGCCGATGAAGGCGTACTACGAGCAGCTCCGGCCGGAGTGACGGAAGATACCTATATCCGTGCCATTCGTTCCGTTTTGCTCGGTCCACCCCGGGTACCGCCCTGGTCATCTGGCTCTCGTGCCCCAGGGAGGTACCCGTCGAGATGAACGCCCGCAACCCCGCCGAGGCGGTAAGGAATGTCGTGGAAGCCGCGGCGGAGAAGGTGACCGACGCCGGCACCCCGCAGGTGCCCGGTGCGCCGGGCAGCGCACCGCCGCCAGGCGACGAGCCGACCACACCACACGAACCGCTGCCGCCGAAGCCCGAGCAGGGCGCCCCGCAGACCCGTACGCCGACCGGCGCCGAGACCGGCGCGCCGGCCACCGCCAACGGCCAGCAGGGTGCCTTCCTCACCACCGCACAGGGTGCCCGGCTACGGGACACCGACCACTCCCTCAAGGCCGGCCCGCGCGGGCCTGTCCTGCTGCAGGACCACCACCTGCGGGAGAAGATCACCCACTTCGACCACGAGCGCATCCCCGAGCGGGTGGTGCACGCCCGTGGCGCGGGCGCCCACGGCGAGTTCACCGCCTACGGCACCGCCGAGGCCGTCACCCGGGCGGGCTTCCTGGCCAAGGGCCGGACCACCGAGGTCTTCGTCCGCTTCTCCACGGTGCTCGGTTCCCGGGGCTCGGCCGACACCGTCCGCGACACCCGGGGCTTCGCCACCAAGTTCTACACCGACGAGGGCACCTTCGACCTGGTCGGCAACAACATGCCGGTCTTCTTCATCCAGGACGCCATCAAGTTCCCCGACATCATCCACGCCGGCAAGCCGCACCCCGACCGGGAGATCCCGCAGGCCCAGAGCGCGCACGACACCTTCTGGGACTTCGTCTCGCTGCACACCGAGGCGCAGCACCACACCATGTGGAACATGTCCGACCGGGGCATCCCCCGCTCCTACCGGACGATGGAGGGCTTCGGTGTGCACACCTTCCGGCTGGTCAACGCCGCGGGTGAGACGGTGCTGGCCAAGTTCCACTGGAAGCCGAAGCTGGGCGTGCACTCGCTGACCTGGGAGGAGGCCCAGCTGCTCGGCGGCTTCGACCCGGACTTCCATCGGCGTGACCTCTACGACGCCATCGAGGCCGGCGCGTTCCCCGAGTGGGAACTCGGCCTCCAGGTCTTCCCCGACACGCCCGAGGAGACCTTCGCCGGCATCGACCTGCTCGACCCGACGAAGATCGTGCCGGAGGAACTGGCACCGGTGCAGCCGGTCGGCAAGCTCACCCTGAACCGCACTCCGACGAACTTCTTCGCCGAGACCGAGCAGGTCGCCTTCCACGTGGGGCACCTGCCGCCGGGCATCGACGTCACGAACGACCCGCTGCTGCAGGGACGGCTCTTCTCGTACGTCGACACGCAGTTGACCCGGCTGGGCGGGCCGAACTTCGCCCAGATCCCGATCAACCGGCCGCACGCCCCGGTCAACGACATGCTGCGCGACGGCTTCCACCAGCAGGCCGTGCACGCGGGCGTGGCACCGTACCGGCCGAACTCCCTGGACGGTGGCAATCCTTTCCCGGCCGGCGACGACGACCACCCGTTCGTCGACGTGCCGGTGCAGGTCGCGCAGGCGCCCAAGGTACGCGCCAACCCCGCCTCGTTCGACGACCACTTCAGCCAGGTCCGCCTGTTCTGGCTCAGCATGTCCCCGGTCGAGCGGGAACACATCATCCGGGCGTACACCTTCGAGCTGGGCAAGTGCTACCACCAGGCGATCAAGGAACGACAGCTCCAGTGCCTGGCCAACATCGACCCGGTGCTCTGCGCCCAGGTGGCCACCGGCCTCGGTCTACCCGCGCCGGAGCCGACGGTGCCGTTGGCGGACGTCGAGCCCAGCCCGGCGCTGTCCCAGGTCGGGCGGCAGTGGCCGGCCGACGGCCGGATGGTCGGCATCGTCGTCGACCCCGAGGCCGACCTCGACAGCGTCCGGGCGGCCCGCGAGGCGGTCTTCGCCGCCGACATGGTCCCGCTGCTGATCGCGCCGCACGGCGGAACGATCGGTGACCTGCCCGCGCAACGGAGCTTCGCCACCGGCCGCTCGGTCGAACTCGACGCGCTCCTGCTCGCCTCGGCGCCCGCGCCGGCACCGGACGCGTTGCCGGCCCGGGACGCCAAGGCGGGCGCGGCCGGCTCGGCCACCGTCGACCCCCGGGTGCTGCTGATGGTGGAGGAGTGCTGGCGGCACGCCAAGGCCATCGGCGCGTGGGGGACCGGCGTCACGGTGCTGGACCAAGCCGGTGTCGCCGGCACACCCGGCGTGGTCACCGCCGACTCCGCCACCGACGTCCTGACCGCCGTCCAGCAGTTGATGGCCGACCACCGCGTCTGGCAGCGCTTCCCCGCGTCCGTCGCCTGACCCGGCTCCACGCCGTAAAGATCGTGGTCCGTGAGCGCCCCCAGGAGGGTGCTCACGGACCACGATTCACATTGTCCACGCTCGTGCCAGCGACCACGCTGGGCTCGGCAGGTCCGAGGCGTTCCGGGGCGTCACGCCTCGGCCAGCGCCTTGTGCAGGCGGCGGGCTTCGGTGACCAGGCGGCTCGATCCGCCCCGTCCGGCGACGTCGGCCAGGCCGGGTACCTCGATCCGGACGCCGGTCGCGGTGGCCGTCTCCGCTGCCAGGGTCAGCAGGTCCGGTACGCCACGCGGTGGCGTGGGCGCGGCCAGTACCGCCGGGAGCGCGGCGGCGAGCAGCCGCCACACGGTCAGCGGCGCGCCTGCCTGCGCCGCGTCGCGCAGCGGTTCGACGACCCGGGACAGCTTCACCAGTTGCCGGGCGGCCAGCGTGCCGAGTTGCTCCCCGGTGCCGGCGGCGTCGAAGTCAGCGGCGGCGGCGAGGGCGAGCAGCGCGTCCACCGTCGCCACCCGGTCCGGGCCGTGCCGGGCCGCGAGCCCGTAGGCCACCGCCAGGTCGAGAGCCACCCCGCCCGGGCCACCAACCTCCGCGAGCAGGGGCAGCACCGCCGCGCCGCCGCGCTCGTCCATGTCCGCGGCACCGGCGACCAGCGGCAGGGCGTACGCGGTGACCGCGCCCCGGTGGCTGGGCAGCAGCGACGGCCACAGGTGCACCCACCCGGAGTGGTCGCCGCCGAGTGGAGTGGCCGGCGCGGTCAGCAGCCCGTACCGGTCGACTGTGCCGGCCGGTGGTGTCAGGTCGACAAGGATCCGCTCGGCCGGCATGTACGCCCACTCCCAGTGGCGGTTGCCCCGGCGCGGGTCGCGGGTGACGGTGCGGGACCGGATGACCGGCTGGGGCAGGCCGCCGTCGCGCAGCCAGGCGGCGAGCCGTTGACCGGCTGCCGTGCCGAGCGCCGCCGCCTTCGCGGCGAGGCTCTCGTCGGCCTCGGTGGGTAGCCGCAGCAACGCCTGGGTGAGATCCCACTGCCCGGGCTCGCGGTCACCGAGCGCGGTGAGCCGTTCCAGGAGGGCCATCGGGTCGAGCAGGCCGTTGGTCGAGGTGGGCAGTGCCAGCAGGCCGGACTGTCCCGGCTCATTGAGGTACGCGCCGATCTCGGCCAGCCGGGCCCGCAACAGTCGGTGGACCGGTGGCACCTTGGGATCGGTGACCGCCAGCTCCGGTGTCGCGCCGGGTCGGTGTACCGCCGTCAGGAGTTTCTCCCACCGCTCCCGGCGCCGGTCGGTGCGGCTGACTCCGGCGCTGCGGAACACCTCGACCACCGTCTCGCAGAGACAGAGCGGATCCCACCGGTGTTCGTTGGCCCACGACCAGTGCCGCCGCTCGATCACCGGGTCGAGTGCGGCGCGTACCCGGGGCCCGTCGGCCGCGGTGAGCCGGACCAGCCCGTCGAGGATCCGCTCCAGGGGTGCCCCCTGGTACGGCGTGCCCAGCAGGGCGGCGACCTCCTCGGTCAACTCGTCCACGTCGTTGATCGGGTCGGGGGCCGGTGCGGGCGGCGCGGGCGGGGACAGGTCGTCGCCGCGTGGGCGGGTCAGCGCCGGGATGACCGGTGCCGGCGCGACACCGTGCCGGGCAGCCAGCGCCGCCGCCCGCTCCCGCAACTCCACCGCCGGATGGTCGCCGGCCACCGCGATCACCTCGCCGATCTCGGCGGCCCGGTCCCGGTGCCGGCGGGCGAGTTGGTCGAGCCAGGTGAGCTGGGTCCGGACAAGTGTCTTGTCGGGTCGGGTGAGCATCTGCCGGGCGGCGTCGAGGATCGACTCCAGCTCCAGCTCGGGCAGTTTCCGCAGCGTCTTCTGGGCCATGGTGGCCACCGGCGCGGGAGCGTCGACGAGCAGCCGCAGGTAGTCGGTGACCCGGGCGGTGACCTCGGCGGTGGTCGGCGCGAGCTGGTCGAGCAGGGTGGTGAAGGCGCGCAGCGCGGCGGGCCGGTCGCCGCGCAGCAGCCGACTGATCGAACCGTCGAGCAGCATCACCCGGTCGACCACCCCCTCGGTGGCGAGCTGGGCCAGGGCGGCCGGCAGGGCGGGCTGACCGTGCTCGTCCCAGTTGTAGTGGGGGGCGACGAACATCATCTGCACGCCGATGCCGTCGACCTCGAACAGCCGGGGCAGCATGGCGGCCAGGAACGGATCGTCGCGCAGCCGGTCGACCACCGGCGCCGGCTGGCCCTGGTGAAACCGGTCGGGGGCCTCGACCCCGGTCAACCACAGTTGCACGCACCGGTCGTCGGTGGGTGGTGCGCCACCCTCGGCGTGCAGCAGGGCGGCGACGAAATGCCACCGGCCGACCCAGGTGTCCTGACGGAACCGGGCGGCGATCCGGTGGGCCAGGTCGACGAGCCAGTCGATGCCCCGCTCCTGCGCCGCCCGACGGACCAGTTCGGCCGCGCGCCGACCGTGTGGGTTGACCGAGGGACGACCGAGGATCGCCGCGGCCTGAGCCGCGGTGGGCAGGCAGCCGACCACCGCGACCGCCAGGGCGGTCCCGGTGCCGGCCGACCACCAGGTCTCCCGGTCACGCTGCTTGAACCAGGCGGTCAGCTCGACGCCGATCTCCCGGCGGCGCTGCTCCGGCAAGCCCTCCAGCGCTGCCGCGACCGAATCGGCGTCACCGCTGCTCACCAGGTCGAACAGGTCGCTGGTGCCGCCGGCCGCCAACTCCCGGCGACGCCGTACCGTGCGCTGCTCCGGCCGCGTCACACTCGCTCCTCGACCCGCTCGGCGGCCAGCATCCGGGTGGCCAGGGCGTGTCGGCACGGCCCGCGTTGCCCCCGGTGTTTCGCCCACCAGGGGCAGGTGCAGGTAAGCCCGCCGTCGGGCAGCTGCCGGACCCGGTACACCTGGTCCCCGCTGCGTACCGTCGCTGCCGTGCCGTCGAGCTGCACCGCCCCGGCGTCGAGCAGCGCACGGGCACCGACCAACCGGGGGTTGTCCCGCTCGGCACGGCCGGCGTCATACGGCATCACCCGGTGGAAGTACGCCGCCTCGGCCACGTCGTAGCCGACCCGACCGGCGGTGCCGAGCTGGGCCAGTGCGCCCCGGACCCGCTCCGCGTCGATGCCGGCCTGCTCGGCCAGCCGGTCCGGCTCGATGGTCGGATCCCAGGAGAGCAGGGCGGAGATGAGGTCGGCGTCGTCGACGACATCGTCTCCGGCGAGCGCGGCGAGAGCGGCCCCCTCGCCGGAGAAACCCCGGTAGGGCTCGGGGGAGAGGGTCAGCGACAGCCGCAGCGCGCCGGTGTCCAGTTCCCAGACGCTCGGGGCCGGGGTGGCGCCGGGAGCCACCGTCGGCCCGTACACCCGGAGGGTTTTCGCGAAGCGCAGCATCGGTTGCAGCGCGACCAGCCGGCCGGCCCCGGCCAGGCAGACCGCTCCGGGGACGGGTCGGGAGGTCAGCCGCAGGGACCGGCCGGCCGGCACCACCCAGAGGACCGACCGTTCGCTGCCCCTGGGTAGCCTGCGCAGGAAGGCGCTGGCCTCGGCGGCCGGCAGCTCCGCCCGAGGCTCGAACCGGGCCGCGAGGACCTGCACCTCGGCGAAGCCGCGCAGCCAGCGCGCCGGCAGCGGCACCTTCTTCTCCACCACCGCGCCGTCCAGTGTGGAGACGGTCAGATCGTCGGGACCGACCGACAGGTGCAGCGGATCCAGACCACCGACCCGGGCCAGTGCCTCGCGCAGCGGGGTGTTCACGTCGACGTTCGTGGTGCCGTGCTCGGACACGTCACCGTCGAGCCCGGCGGGCAGCACGTCGAGCCGCGCGTACACCCCGCAGCAGCCGGAGAAGGACTCGAAGCGGAGCCGGTCGCGGCTGCCGGTGACCACCGGGTCGAGGCTGGCCGGGCTGACCGGCCGGTGGTAGCGGGTGCGGGCCACCTCGGCCACCGCCAGCAGACCCACCGCGGCTGCCTGACCAGTGGAGAGAAAACCGGTGAAGAAGCGGGGATTCGGCGCGGGACCGCCGCTGGTCTGCAGGGCGAGTGATCGCTGCGCGAGGGTGGAGGGGGCGAGATACCGGTACGTCTGGACTACGCTCACGCCGCCGCACGGTAGTGCAACCCACCGACACCGGAGCGCCGTGCCGAAAGTCCTCAGTGGGCGGCGACGGCCATAGCCTCCGCCGGCTCCGGCACGGCCAGCTGGTCGGGACGGACCACCACGACGAGCACGACCAGGGCCGAGACCATCCCGCCGGCGATCACCAGGGCCATCGCCACGGCACCGGTGCCGAGCACGCCCACCAGCGGAGCGGCCACCGCCCCGATGCCGAACTGCACCGCGCCGAGCAGAGCGGAGGCGGTGCCGGCCGCCTCGCCGTGCCGGGTCAGGGCCAGTGCGGGAGCGTTGGGCAGCGCCAGGCCGGCCGTCGCGAGCACCACCCAGAGCGACGCGAGCAGCGCCGGCAGGCCACCGGTGCCGGTCGCGGCGAGTCCGAGCAGCACCAGGCTGGCGGCCGAGCCGACGATCAGGGCGGTAACCAGGATCCGCTGCGGGGACCAGCGACGCAGCAGGCGTACGTTGCCCTGGGTGGCCGCGATCAGTCCCACCGCGCCGGCACCGAACGCCAGCCCGAACTGCTGCTCGTCGAGCCCGTACCGCTCCTGCAGGACGAACGAGGAGCCGCCGACGTAGGCGAACAGGGCCGCCATGGCCAGCCCGGCCACCAGCACCAGCCCGACGAAGGCGCGGTCACGCAGCAGCGAGCCGTAGAGCCGGACGGTGGGCCGCACACCGCCGCGCTGGCGCCGCAGCGGCGGCAACGTCTCCGGCAGGCCGAGCATCGCGATCAGCAGCAGCAGTACGCCGAAGACCGCGAGGGCGGCGAACACCCCGCGCCACTGCGTCCACCGCAGCAACTCGCTGCCCAGGGTCGGCGCGAGGATCGGAGCGGCGCCCATCACCAGCAACAGGCGGGACAGCAGTTGGGCGAAGGCCGTGCCGCTGAACAGGTCCCGGACCACGGCCATGGCGATGACCGCGGCCGCGGCCGCACCCAGGCCCTGGACCACCCGCAGCGCGCCGAGCACGGTGATGTTCGGGGCGAGGGCGCAGCACACGGACGCCGCGATGTGCAGCGCCGTGCCGGCGATCAGCGGCGCCCGCCGGCCGACGGCGTCGGAGAGCGGGCCGATCAGCAGTTGTCCGAGGGCTAGGCCGATGAGCGTGCCGGTGAGGGTCAGTTGGACCGCCGCCGAGGTGGTGCCGAGGTCGTCGACGATCGAGGGCAGCGCGGGAAGGTACATGTCGATGGTCAGCGGACCCACCGCGATCAGTGAGCCGAGGACGAGGATGAGGCGCAGGCGCTGGCGGCGGCTCATCAGGTCGCCCGGCATCAGCGTGGCCGGTGGTGCGGCGGTGTCGACGCCGCTCACCGGAGGACCTCCCGCCGGCCGGAGGACGGGGCGGGACGTGGTGCGATGCTCATACCTGGCTGCAACCCGCCTGCGGTGTGCTGATTCCCGCTTGATCCAGAGGTAAGCCAGCTCACACCTTCGGCCCGCTCGTCGGACCGACGGAACGGGCCGCCGCCTACGGCCCACGGCCGGTCGCCGGCCCCAACGTCGATGGCGGGACCGGCGACCGGTGGTTCTCGGTACGGAGGTGGGTCAGGCGGCTTCGGTGGCGGTGCCGGCGGTCACCTCCCGCCGGGCGGCCGGGTAGCGGATGCTCTCCACCATCTCGACGATCTCGTCCGGCGGTGGCGCCGTCATCTTCGACACCACGACGGTGACGACGATGTTGACGATCGCACCGATGGTGCCGATGCCCTCCGGGCTGATGTCGAAGATGTGCGGGTTGGCCGCGGTGCCGAACACCGGCAGCGTGTAGATCATGTAGCTGGCGGTTAACACCAGACCGGTCACCATGCCGGCCGCCGCGCCGGTGGCGTTACATCGTTTCCAGAAGATGCCGAGCACGATGGCCGGGAAGAAGGTCGACGCCGCCAGGCCGAAGGCGAAGGCGACCACCTGCGCCACGAACGCGGGCGGGTTGATGCCGGCGTAGATGGCGACCAGGACCGCCAGACCCATTGCGATCCGACCGGCGAGCAGTCGCTGCTTGTCGGTGGAGTCCCGCTTGACCCGACGGAAGTACAGGTCGTGCGAGAAGGACGACGAGATCACCAGCAGCAGTCCGGCCGCCGTGGACATCGCGGCGGCCATGCCGCCGGCCGCCACCAGGCCCACGATCGGTGCCGGCAGGCCGGCGATCTCGGGACTGGCGAGGACCAGGATGTCGTTGTTGACGATCAGGTCGGCGCCGGAGGTCGGGCTGTTGCTGACCGTGTTGATTGTCGTCGCGCCGTCGCTGACGGTGACCAGCCCGGTCGCCGCCCAGTTCTCGATCCACCTGGGCAGCGCGTCGGCGGACACCCCGTTGACGTCCTGGAGCAGGTTGAGCTTGGTGAAGGCGCCCACCGCGGGGGCGGTGGTGTAGAGCAGGGCGATGAAGAACAGCGCCCAGAACGCCGAGTACCGGGCACCGCGTACGGTCTTCGTCGTGTAGAAGCGGACGATGACGTGCGGCAGACCGGCCGTACCGATCATCAGCGCCATCGTCACCAGGAACACGTCGATCTGCGGCCGGGCCGCGAACGCCTCGGTGTACTGGTTCAACCCCATCTCGACGCTTATCGCGTTCAGCTCGTCGAGGATCTGGCCGAACGAGACCTGCGGAATCGGAATTCCGGTCATCTGCTGGGCGACCGCGAACGCGGGAATCAGGTAGGCGACGATCAGCACCGTGTACTGCGCCACCTGGGTCCAGGTGATGCCCTTCATGCCGCCGAGCACCGCGTAGAGGCCGATGATCACGGCGGCGAGGATGACGCCCTGGGTCACGTCCAGCTTCAGGAACCGGCTGAAGACGATGCCGCCACCGCGCATCTGGCCGACCACGTAGGTGAAGGAGATGATGATCGCGGCCACGGCGGCGATGGTGCGCACGGTCTCCGAGTACCGGTCACCGACGAACTCGGGCACCGTGAACTTGCCCCACTTGCGCAGGTAGGGGGCGATCAGCAGGGCCAGCAGCACGTAGCCGCCGGTCCAACCCATCAGGTAGATGGTGCCGTCGGAGCCGAGGAACGCGATCAGGCCGGCCATCGAGATGAACGACGCGGCCGACATCCAGTCGGCGGCCACCGCGGCACCGTTGGCGATGGTGGGGATGCCCTGTCCGGCGACGTAGAAGCCGGCGGTCTCCTTCACCCGGCTGCGCCAGGCGATGTAGAGGTAGACGGCGAAGGAGCCGACGATGAAGACGAGGGTCCAGATCTGGATCTGACTCATTTGTCAGCCCCCTCGGTCTCCTGCTCGTCCACGCCGAACTGGTTGTCGAGGCGATCCATCATCTTCGCGTACACGAAGATGAGAATGACAAAGACGTAGATCGATCCCTGCTGGGCGAACCAGAAGCCGAGCGGGAATCCGGCGATGACGATGTTGTTGAGCGGTTCGACAAGCAGAATTCCGAAGCCGAACGAGACGATGAACCAGACGGCCAGGAGAATCACCATGAGCCGCAGGTTGCGGCTCCAGTATTCCTTGCGCCAGCCGTTGTCCGGCGGCGACGCCGGTGGTGGTGCCGCCGGTGGCGGTTCACCGCCACGGGTCTCCTTGTCGGGGGTTACCTCGGTCATGTCTGGAGCCTCCTAGTCGGTATGGAACCGGTAGATCCGGCGAGGGGCCTGCGACACGGCGCCCGGTTGGTGGTGACGCGGTGCTGGTGCCGGGGCCCGACCCGCCCACCCGCGTCGCCGTACTGCTCGACGTGGCTGTGCGGTCGGTCACACCTGTGGTCTGCGAAGCGAACGTGACGCAGCCTGGCCAGGCAAGAGTTGATCCGGTCAGGTGCGGCTTCGGGTCGCTGAGCGGTCCGTTGGACTCCGCGAGCGGTCGAGCGGTCCGCACGGAGGTGGTGAATCGCCCCGTTTCGTGGTTTTCGCGGGCCCGGTCCGCCCGCCCACCGATCCCGCCCGACCGCTCACCGATCTGCCCGTTCGGTCAACGGCGCACAGCGCCTAACATCCGGACATGGCCGACACCGCATCCACCGCCGCCCCGGTTCGCCGGCGCGTCTTCCACGCCGGCAGTCTCGGCATGATCGTCGGCGGCGTGCTCGCGCTTGTCGGCTCGCTGCTGCCCTGGGTCATCACGCCGTTCGGGTCACTCTCCGGTGCGGCCGGTCCCGGTCTGTGGACGTTGAGCATGGCGTTCCTCGCCGTCGCCGGTGCCCTGCTGCCGTACCGCAAGGTGGCCATCGCGCACAGCCTGATCCCCGGGCTGGTCGTCGCCGCCATCGTCGGGTGGCAGGTGGCCCGCCTGATCAGCCTCAGCGCCAGCACCGGCGCCTGGGGGCAGCTGATGCCCGGTGTCGGTCTGGTCATGGCCGCCGGTGGCGCGGTGGTGCTGATCCGCACCGGCATGCGCCTGGTCAAGCTGAGCTGACCGCCGGTCCGCCGCGTCGACGGCGCTGCCCGGCCGGCCGCGTCGATCCCGCCGCACGAAGATCCGGCCGAGCCGTGAAACCTTCCGCCGCCCGTACGCGTCATCCCGCTGAATCGACCGAGGACCACCCGCCACCCGGCGGTCGGCCCCGGTGCTGAGCAGCTCGGGAGGAATCGTGTTGCTGGGTAGGTGGCTCGCCGCTGCGGGCCTGGTGGTGCTGACCGGTACCGCCGTAGGGGTGTACACCATGGGCCCGGCCGCCGGCGACGGGCCGGCCGGCGGAATGCCGGTGCCCGCCGACGGTCCGGGGGTGGCCACCACGCCACGACCCACGGCGACGGCAGACCCACTGTTGTCGGGCAAGCGCCGGGTCACCATCGTCCGGGTCGGCGCCTTCGAGTCGGGGCTGGCGCTGCTCGACGGTGGCCGGTTGGCGGAGGTGGACGACGACCGGGGCCGGCAGGTGTTCGTGCCGACGCCGGTGGGCTCGGGACAGTTCCTCGTCAAGGCCTACCGGAGTGGCGGCACCGGCCAGCCGGTCTGTTGGCAGGTACGCAACCCGGGCGACGGCCGGCCGCTGTACGTGCGGGGCGCCACGTGCCGGGCCGACGACCCGGCCCAGCGCTTCGAGATCACCGCCGTGACCGACGGTGGCCCCCGGGAGTACCTGATCAGCAACCGGTGGGCGTACCTGCGGGACTCCGCGCGATCCGGTCTGATCATGGAGGAGTTGGGGGACGCTCCTCCGGCGAGTAGCTTCCGGTTCACCGACACCGGACCGGCACCCAGCAGGTAGGACCCGCCTGGCGCCCCCGGTCCCGGCCCGGGGGCGTCCGTCGTCCGCCGGGCACGATCAGCAGCGACAGTACGGGTGGGAACGTGAGTGAAACGCGACGCTGAGGAGTTCGACGCGTTCTACGCGGCGTCGGCGCAGCGGGTGCTGGGCCACCTGGCGGCGATGACCGGCAGCCGGGCCGAGGCCGAGGACGCGGTGGCGGAGGCGTACGCCAGGGCCTGGGACCGCTGGGCGTCGGTACGGGAGTGCGACAGCCCGGAGGCATGGGTGCGCCGCGTCGCGTACCGGATCGCGGTGAGCGCGTGGCGCAAGACGGTCAACCGGTTCCGCGCCCACCGCCGGGAGATGGCGGGCCGACAGGTCGAGCCGACCTCGGTCGACCACGTGGCGGTGGTGTCGGCGCTGCGTCGCATCTCCGCCGAGCAGCGGCAGGTGGTGGTGCTGCACCACCTGGTCGGGCTCAGCGTGACCGAGATCGCGGCGGAGATCGGCAGCAACGTGAACACCGTCAAGACGCGGCTCGCCCGGGGACGCCGGGCCCTCGCCGTGCACCTGAGCGACGACGCGTACGAGATCACCGGCGGGGGGAGGCAGTGATGGGTGGTGAGCCGCAACTCGACGAGGCCCTGCGAGCGTTGGCCGGGCACGGCCGGCAGGGAAAGGTGCCGGCCGCTGCCGACATCCGCCGCCGGGGTGACCTTCGTCGTCGGCGCCGACGGGGCGGTACCGCCGCGCTGGGTGCCGTAATCGTCGGTCTGCTCGGTGCCGGCGTGGTCCTGGCCCGTCCCGCCGGGGACCCGGATTCACTACCGATCGGGCCGGCCGGCCCGACGGCGGCGTCGGCCAGTCCCGACCCGACCGGCACGTCCGGTCCGCCGGCCGGTCCGCAGAGCAACGACCCGTTGCTGTCGGGACGGCGGCAGGTGACGATGGTCCGGGCGGCCGAGCAGAGCGGCGGGCTCTCCCTGCTCGCCGACGGCCGCCTCGCCGAGGTCGACGGCGACGAGGGCCGTCAGCTGTTCGTCGTCACGCCCCAGGGCACCGACACCTACCTGATCCGGGTCGCCGAGCGGGGCGACGAACCGACCGACGTGTGCTGGGAGGTCCGGTCGTCGGGCAGCCAGCCGCTGCGGGTGGTCGGGGCCACCTGTGCGCCGCAGGAGCCGAGGCAGCAGTTCACCATCGTCCGGGACGGGCAACGCGGCGGCGAGCCGACGTACGCGATCAGCAGTCACTCGGCCTACCTGCAGAACTCGCCGACCCGTGGGCTGATCCTCGAGGAATTGGGTGACGCTGCCCTGACCACGCGTTTCCGGCTGGTCGACAACGGGGCCGCGCCGGAATGACCGGCCGGTGCCCGAGCGGGCAGCCCGGGTGCCGCTCGGGCAGAGCATGCCGCCAACCGGGCAACCCCTTTGCGGCGGTGTGCCGCTTATGGCGGTTACGGGTTGCCCGTTCGGCGGTGGAAACCGGTCACCAAATCCACGTGATTGGCCGGCAGGTGACCGGGGTCACCTGCCGTTAATCGGTGTTACAAAAAAGCACCCGAGCCGAACGGAGGTGTGCAGGTGGACGCGACGCAGCGCCGACAGCACATCCTGACCTTGGCTCGTCGTCAGGGTGACGTCGACGTGCGTAAGCTCGCCGCCGACCTGGCCGTGGCACCGGAAACCGTGCGACGCGACCTGAGCCTGCTCGCCCAGCAGGGGCTGGTGCGTCGCACCCACGGCGGGGCGTACCCGGTGGAGACGGCCCGCTTCGAGACGACCCTGGAGACCCGGGCCACCCGGATGGTCGTGGAGAAGCGACGGATCGCCGCAGCGGCGGTGGAACACCTCGGTGACGCCGAGTCGGTGTTCGTCGACGAGGGCTACACCCCGCAACTGATCGCCGAGGCGCTGCCCACCCACCGCCCACTGACGGTGGTGACCGCCTCCCTGCACACCGCGGCGGCGCTGGCCGCGTACCCGAGCCTCACCGTGCTCCTGCTCGGCGGTCGGGTCCGTGGCCGCACCCTGGCCACCGTCGACCACTGGGCCACCCGGATGCTCGCCGGCTTCGTCATCGACCTGGCCTACGTCGGGGCCAACGGCATCTCCCGCAAGCACGGGCTGACCACGCCCGACCCGGCGGTGGCCGCCGTGAAGGCCCAGGTGATGGCGGTGTCCCGGCGGGTGGTGTTCGCCGGGGTGCACACCAAGTTCGGTGGGCACAGCTTCTGCCGCTTCGCCGACGTCGCGGACGTCGACACCATCGTCACGGACACCGCACTGCCGGCGTCCGAGGCGCACCGCTACTCACTGCTCGGCCCGGTGGTGCTGCGCGTCTGAGCGCCGCCGTCCGACCCACCTTTCCCTCACCACCACACCACCATGGAGGTTCGCTGTGCCCGAAACACGAACTCCTCGTCGACGGCGTGGGCCGGCCGCCCTCGCCGCCCTCCTCGCCATCTCGTTGGTCTCCACCGCCTGTTCCGGAGCGGGCGGCGGCTCCTCCAGCGACGGCACCGCCATCACCGTGCTGATGGTCGGCAACCCGCAGATGGAGGACCTGGCCAAGGTCACCGCCGACAATTTCACCAGGGACACCGGCATCGAGGTGCGGTTCACCATCCTGCCGGAGAACGAGCTGCGCGACCGGGTCACCCAGGACGTCGCCACCCAGGGGGGCCAGTACGACGTGGCGACGATCGGGGCGTACGAGGCGCCGATCTGGGCGCAGAACGACTGGCTGCACGAACTCAGCTCGTACGCGGACGCCGACGCCGCGTACGACAAGGGTGACCTGCTGGAGCCCATGGTCGCCTCGCTCTCCGGCACCGACGGCAAGCTCTACGCGGCACCGTTCTACGGCGAGTCGTCGTTCCTGATGTACAACAAGGAACTCTTCGCCGCCGAGGGCCTGACCATGCCGGAGCGGCCGACCTGGCAGCAGGTGGCCGAATTCGCCGAACAGCTGGACGACGACGCGGCCGGCGTCTCCGGCATCTGCCTGCGCGGGCTGCCCGGCTGGGGTGAGCTGTTCGCCCCGCTGACCACGGTGGTGAACACCTTCGGCGGCACCTGGTTCGAGCAGGACTGGACGCCGAAGGTCGACGCACCCGAGTTCACCGCGGCGACCCGGTTCTACGTCGACCTGCTGCGCGAGCACGGCCAGCCCGGTGCCCCGCAGTCCGGCTTCACCGAGTGCCTCAACACCTTCGGCCAGGGCAAGGCGGCCATGTGGTACGACGCCACCTCCGCCGCCGGCACCCTGGAGGACCCCAACGCCAGCACCGTCGCCGGCAAGGTCGGCTACGCGTACGCGCCAGTCGACAAGACCGAATCCTCCGGCTGGCTGTGGGCGTGGGCCCTGGCCATGCCGAAGACCACCAAGAACGCCGACGCCGCCTGGAAGTTCATCTCCTGGGCCACCGGCAAGGAGTACGAGAAGCTGGTCGGCTCGTCACTCGGCTGGTCCCGGGTGCCGGCGGGCAAGCGTCAGTCCACCTACGAGATCGCCGAGTACCGGCAGTCCGCCGAGGCGTTCGCCGACATCACGCTGAAGTCCATCCAGGAGGCCGACCCGGTCAGCCCCGGGGTGCAACCGCGCCCCGCCCTCGGAGTGCAGTTCGTCGGCATCCCCGAGTTCGCCGACCTGGGAACGAAGGTGTCGCAGGAGGTGTCGGCCGCCATCGCCGGCCAGACCACCGTCGAAGAGGCGCTCGCCGACGGCCAGCGGTTGGCCGAGGAAGCCGCCAGCAACCACCGGTAGCCGCCCGCCGGGGCCGGTCGACCGACCGGCCCCGGCCCTGCCCCCGAGGCGGATCGATGACCACCACCAGCACCACCGGTGCGGACGCGCCCCCGCGACCGACCGTCCGTCCCACCCGCCCCGACCGGCGGCACCGCTGGGCCCGCCGGGCCCCGCTGCTGCCCGCCCTGGTCTTCGCCATCGTGGTGACGCAACTGCCCTTCCTGTTCACCCTCTACCTGTCCACCCAGAGCTGGAACGCGCTGCGGCCGGGCAGCCGCGAGTTCATCGGCCTGGCGAACTACGCGACCGTGCTCACCGACGGTCGACTGCGTGCCGCGCTGCTCAACACGGTGGTGCTCACCGCCTCGTCGGTGCTCGCCTCCGTGCTGCTCGGCCTCGGCCTGGCCATCCTGCTCGACCGCAAGTTCCCCGGCCGGGGGATCGTCCGCACCCTGCTCATCACCCCGTTCCTGGTGATGCCGATGGCGGCGGCGCTGCTGTGGAAACACGCGATCTACAACCCGTCCTACGGCCTGATCAACGGCATCCTCGGCGGCAGCACCGACTGGGTGTCGCAGTACCCGATGGTCTCCGTGGTCGCCGCGCTGGTCTGGCAGTGGACCCCGTTCATGATGCTGATCATCCTGGCCGGCCTGCAGAGCCAGTCCCTGGAGACGCTGGAGGCGGCCCGGGTCGACGGCGCCGGCCCGTGGCAGACCTTCACCCGGATCACCCTGCCCTACCTGCGGCCCTACCTCGAACTGGGTGCCCTGCTCGGCTCCATCTACCTGGTGCAGACCTTCGACGCGGTCTTCACCATCACCCAGGGCGGCCCGGGTCGGGCCACCACCAACCTGCCGTACGAGATCTACCTGACCACCTTCCGCAAGTTCGAGTACGGCGAGGCCGCCGCGGCCGGCGTCGTGGTGGTGATCGGCACCATCATCGTCGCCACCTTCGCGCTGCGGGTGATCTCCAGCCTGTTCCGGATGGAGGACGCACGATGACCCGTACCGCGAATCCGGCCCGGCGCAGCGCGGGCCGCACCGGGGCCGCGTGGACCGTGCTGGCGTGGCTGGCCGGGCTGCTGTTCTTCCTGCCGGTGGCCTGGATGGTGCTCACCGGCTTCAAACGCGAGGTCGACGCCGCCAGCAACCCACCGTCCTGGTTGTTCACCCCGGTGCTGGACGGCTACCGGCAGGTCTTCGACCGGGACATCACCCCGTACCTGCTCAACTCGGTGATGGCAAGCGTGCTGTCCACCCTGCTGGTGCTCGTACTGGCCACCCCGGCGGCGTACGCGTTGTCGATCCGGCCGGTCGAACGCTGGCGCGACGTGCTGTTCTTCTTCATCAGCACCAAGATGCTGCCGGTGGTCGCCGCGCTGCTGCCGATCTACCTGCTGGTGCAGGACCTCGGCATGCTGGACAACGTCTGGACCCTGATCGTGCTCTACACCGCCATGAACCTTCCGCTCGCGGTCTGGATGATGCGGTCGTTCCTGCTGGAGGTGCCGGCCGCGCTGATCGAGGCGGCGGCGATGGATGGTGCCGACCTGCTCGTCACCATCCGGCGGATCCTGCTGCCGATCGTGGCGCCCGGCCTGGCCGCGACCGCGTTGATCTGCTTCATCTTCAGCTGGAACGAGTTCTTCTTCGCGGTCAACCTGACCGCCACCCGGGCCGGCACCTCGCCGATCTTCCTGGTCGGCTTCATCACGTCCGAAGGGCTGTTCCTGGCCCGGCTCTGCGCGGCGGCGACAATCGTGTCGCTACCGGTCGTGCTGGCCGGCTGGATCGCCCAGAAACAACTCGTCCGAGGACTCTCCATGGGGGCGGTCAAGTGAAGGCAGCAGTCATCGTCACGCCGGGCCAGATCAGCGTCGAGTCGGTGCCGGACCCCACGCCCGGCCCCCGGGACGTGGTGGTCGAGGTCGCCGGATGCGGGATCTGCGGCACCGATCTGCACATCATGGACGGCGAGTTCGCGCCCGCGTACCCGATCGTGCCGGGCCACGAGTTCGCCGGCACCGTGGTCGCGGTGGGGCATGACGTCACCGAGGTGGTGGCCGGCGACCCGGTGGCCGTGGACCCGTCGCTGCACTGCGGCGAGTGCTACCAGTGTCGCCGGGCCCGGGGCAACCTCTGCGAACGCTGGAACGCCATCGGGGTCACCGTCTCCGGCGGGGCGGCCGAGTACGCGCTCGCCCCGGTCCGCAACTGCGTGGTGCTACCGTCCGGTGTGGCCCCGGCTGACGCCGCGCTCATCGAACCGCTCTCCTGCGCGGTACGCGGCTTCGACGTGCTGCCGCGCCGGCTGGCCGACCACTACCTCATCTACGGCGCCGGCACCATGGGCCTGATGATGTTGGAGCTGGCGAAACGCTGCGGTGCGGCGACCGTCAGCGTGGTCGACCCGAACCCCGTCCGGCTCGCCACGGCAGTCCAGCTGGGCTGCTCGGCCAGCGCCGCCAACGCCGACGAGCTGGACCGCCCGCGTGGCTGGGACGTCGTCATCGACTGCACCGGGGTCGAGGCCGCCATCGCCGACGGCCTGACCCGGGTCGCCCCCGCCGGTACCTTCCTCCAGTTCGGCGTCTCCGAGTACGCCACCCGGGTGCCGGTCGAGCCGTACCGCGTCTACAACAAGGAGATCACCGTCACCGGCTCGATGGCCGTCCTGCACAGCTTCGACCGCGCCGCCGAGCTGTTCGCGGCCGGCGTGCTGGACCCGCAGGTCTTCATCAGCCACCGCTTCCCCCTGGCCGCCTACGCCGACGCGATGTCACAGTTCCGCTCCGGCATCGGCCGCAAACTCCTCATCACCTGACTGTCCCCGCCACCCTGGGAACCTCGCCCCGACGGGGAAACAGGAAGCAGCAACATCGGCGATGTTGTCCCCTCACGGGCGCCCGAGACAGCAACATCGGGGAGCTTGTCTCATCCTGTTTGTGCTGGTGGGCGAGTCTTGACATGGGCATGGCAGGTGTTTGGTTGCAGGTCAGGGGCCGGATGATCTTTGTGGTGATCGTCTGACTCGGATTCCGCGGGAAGTCTGCGGCGTGGCGACCCGGGACATGAAGGAACCCTCGGCGAGGGTTGCTGGTCGTGACACACATCAATCCGCCCACCGAGGGCCACGAATTGGTCTACCAAGTCCGCCTGCCCGTGTCCAGTGACACTGTCGCGCTGGTGACCGAGGCGATACGCACCTACCGGCGGCAGGTGAAGTCCCGCTGGCGCAAACTATCCGACCTGCAGACCACCACGATCGTCCTGGCGGTACTGCGCCACGACCAGCGTCCCGCCGACCTCGCCGCCGCCCACGGGGTGTCCCACCACAGCGTCCGCCGCTGGGTCAGACAAGTCATCACCACCGTGGCGCGGATGGCGCCACGTCTGGACCGTGTCCTGGCGGCCGCCGCCCGCACCTACCACGAACAGCCACTCCTGCTCGACGGCACCTGCGTGCCCGTGCACGCACCCGCCGACAAGGCCAAAGAACGACGCCACTGGTGCCTGAAACACAAAGTCCACCACCTACGCGTGATGACCCTGACCGACCAACACGGCCGACTCCTCTGGCTCTCCGCGGCCACCCCCGCACGACTCCACGAAGCCACCCACGCCAAACGCCTGCACCTGCCCGCCCGCCTGCGCCACCATCACCTCGCGATCATCTGCGACCGCATCCACACCCGCCTCGACGACCAACCCACCACCAACCCCACCGTCCTCGTCGGCCGCCGCGCCTGCCGCAACCACAAACTCACCCCCGCCGAGAAAACCGCCAACACCCTGCTCGCCCGCGAACGCGTCGCCAACGAACACGCCCACGCCCACCTCAAGAACTGGCGCATCCTCACCCGACTACGCCACGGCTGGCACCACCACGCCACCACCCTGCTCCGCGCCCTACTCGTCCTCACCAACACCGAAATCAACCGCTGACCCAGACAAACGATCACCACAAAGATCAACTAACCCATGGCCTGCGACCAAACACCTCACACCACCACGTCAAGCCCCCACCACCAGCACAAACAGGATGAGACAAGCTCGGGGAAGTTGTCCGCTTACGGGCGCCCGAGGCGTCCCTGGCGAGGGACGTGGCGTGCGGGCGGGCGGCATGGTCCGGTGGGTGGCGGGGTACCGGGCCGGGGTGCGGATGGACAAGGCCGAGCGTGCGGAACTCCGTCGGCTCGTGGCGGACTTCAGGCGGTGGGGTCGACTCGCCCAGGACGTGCGGCACTGGCACCGGGCCGTCCAGCAGGCGGCCACGGCCGCCGAAGGGGGACTGCGGGACCGCAGCGTCGTGGTCGAGCGCTCCGGCCAGGCCGCGTGGCGGGTGCTCGCGTTGCGGGCGAACGACCGTGACGTCGTCCGGCGCCTGAAGGAACGGGCCACGCTGCCCGCGACCACGGCCACCGACGACGCGCTGCTGCGCCTGCTCATCGATGACGCCCCTCGCGCCGTCGCCGATCTCGCGCCCATGCTCGACGTGCGCCGGTACCTCGTGGGGCCGGCCAGGAAGCAGGCAGCGGGCACCGCCGCGATGTTCCTACGTGACCGGCACGCGGAGGTCACCGCCGCTGGCAGCCCCGAGCGCCTGGGGCACCTCGGCGTCCCCAGCGCACCCTCCGACCCGGTCCGGGACAGCGTCCGCGACCTGCTCGATCCGTCCCTCCGCTTCGCGCTGCTCGCCGAGCGAACCGGTGGGACGCCCGAGCTGGTCGAACGGACGGGGCGGAAGCGCGGGTCCGCCGGGCGGGCCGCACCCCAGCGGGAGCCGGCGGGATGGACCGACCCGGAACCGGAGCTGGTGGACCGGTCGGTCTTCGCGGGCCTGCCGGCGGCACTGGCCGCCATCGACACGGTCGTGGCCGGCGAAGCCCCGTACCGGTCGGCGGCCCGCGAAGCGGGCGAGCAGGTCAGACACCACGAGGTGCACCGAATCCTGCGGGATATGCCGGTGGAGACGTTGCGAACCGTCAGCCGGGACCGGTTCCGCCTCGGGCCGTTGACCGACACCGGAATCACCACCGTGCAGGACGTGCTGCACCGCGGCGCGTCACTTCAGGCGCTTCCGGGGGTCGGGGAGACCACCGCCCGTCGCCTGCTCGGCGCAGCCCGCACCCTCTGGCAGACCACGTACGACGACACACCGGGCCGCATCGACGTCGAGCACCGCCACCCGGAGACCACCCACCTGTTGCGGTGCCTCGCCGAGTGGGACACGCACCGGCGCACCCACGGCGCGGCAGCCGACCTCGAACGCGCCGCCGAGCTTGCGCCGCTGGGCGGCACCATCGACCGCAGGACCAGCCACCTGCTGGTGGTGCCGACCCGAGGGCTCGCCGCCAGCGGTCTCCGCGACAGCATCGAGATCGTCAAACGGCGAGCCGAGCTGCTCGGCAGGTCGACCACGCCCGGTCGGCGGAACCTGCGTGCCGACCCGTGGGACGACTTCCTCAGCCGTCCCGCCGACTACTTCGCGATGCTCGCCGAGCTGGGATTCGCCAGCGGCGACGAGAACGCGGCGCACGGCGACCTCCCGGACGAGATCATCCAGGCGGTACGCGACCAGGCGCTCGACGGCGCGCACCTGACCACCTCCCTGCGCGGTTACCAGAGCTTCGCGGCGCGCTTCGCCCTCGTCCAACGCAAGGTCGTCATCGGTGACGAGATGGGCCTCGGTAAGACCGTCGAGGCGATCGCCGTGCTGGCGCACCTGCGCAGCAGGGGCGGCACCCGTTTCCTGGTGGTGTGCCCCGCCGCCGTGGTGACCAACTGGGTCCGGGAGATCAACGGCAAGTCGACGCTACGTCCACACCGGGTGCACGGCCCGGGGCGCGACACCGCCGCCCGCGCCTGGCGGCGGGACGGCGGCGTGGCGGTCACCACCTACGAGACCCTCGCCTGGTGGGGGCCGCAGTTGCGGGAGTCGCCCGACCTGGCGTGTGTCGTGGTCGACGAGGCCCACTACGTCAAGAACCCGCAGGCACAGCGGTCGATCAGGACGAAGGAACTCGTCGCGCGCGCCGACCGGGCCATCCTGCTCACCGGTACCCCGCTGGAGAACAAGGTCGACGAGTTCCGCAACCTGGCCTCCTACGTCCGCCCCGACCTCACCGTCGACACCACCGACCTGTCACCCGCGCGGTTCCGGCGGCAGATCGCCCCGGCGTACCTGCGCCGCAACCAGGTCGACGTGCTCGACGAACTGCCCGAACTCATCGAGGTCGAGGAGTGGCTGCCGATGTCCTCGGCGGACACCACGCGTTACCGCGAGGCGGTGGAGCGGGGCAACTTCATGCGGATGCGCCAGGCGGCCATGCTTGCGGCCGCCGAGTCCACCAAGGTGCAGCGCCTGGTCGAGATCGTCCGGGAGGCGACCGAGAACGAACGCCGGGTCATCGTCTTCTCCCACTTCCGCGAGGTCCTCGACCTGGTCGCCCGTACCCTTCCCGGCCCGGTCTTCGGTCCGCTGACCGGCTCGGTGCCCGCCAACCACCGGCAGCGGATGGTGGACGAGTTCTCCGCCGCCCGGCACGGCGCCGTCCTGGTGGCCCAGATCGTGGCCGGTGGCGTCGGGCTCAACATCCAGTCCGCCTCCGTCGTCGTCCTCTGTGAACCGCAGCTGAAACCCACCACCGAGGCGCAGGCCATCGCCCGGGCACACCGGATGGGGCAGGTCCAGTCGGTGCAGGTGCACCGGCTGCTCTCCGAGGAGGGCGTCGACCAGCGGATCACCGAACTGCTGGCGGGCAAGCGCCGCATCTTCGACGACTTCGCCCGGGTCAGCGACACGGCCGACGCGAGCCCGGAAGCAGTGGACCTGTCCGAGGCTGAACTGGTCCGCGAGGTGGTGGCCGCCGAACGCCAACGCCTCCTCGCCCCCGCACCCAACGTCCCGTCCCAGCACGCGCCTTCTTAACCCGTTACCGAAGGATCTGTGGCAGTAAAAGCGTCAGCCGCTCGGCGTGTCGACTACCGCGACCGCCACGGATCCGAAGTGTCACCGTCCCCGGTCCAGCGGGTCTGCCTGAGGGTGGTGAGGAGGTTGCGGGCGGCGGTGGCCACGGCGCAGTCGGGGACGCGGCAGATCGGGCAGCGGCCGTCGGAAGCCTGCTCGTGGTCACGGAGCGTCCAGCGGGCGGTCAGGGTGAGGGTTGGTCGAAGGGCATCCCGGGAAAGGCGTATACGTAGCCGAGCCGGAGCGCGAATCCGAGTAACGCCAGTCTCCGCCTGGTCGGCAACGTCTCTGTTCTGAGGGGTTGGCACAAAATCCTGAACATTTTCCGTTAGCGCAGAACAGAAGGTTTCCAAGATCTCATTCCCCTGGCGTTACACAACGGCCGCGTGTGAATCGAGACTGCAAGAACCTCAGCGGGCCGGTCTTTTCCTTCGACCGCGATAGCTACACCGAACTTCCTGACCTGGTTGAACTACGGTAAGCGATGCGTGACGGCGTCGAGGTAGGTCAGTCGACTCGGAGTGAACGGGCGATCGCTTCGGCGACCGCCGGGTTGCTGGACACCGCGACTAGGACCACGTCCCGGTCGGGGACCACCACCACCTGCCGCGTCCGGCCATCCGGCAGCACGTCGCCGCCCCGCAGGACGGAATGGCCGAATGCTTCGCTCGCCCCGGTGGCGAGCTGGGCCACCGGGTCGAGATCGAGATTCGCGCGCTTGATCTCGGCGTAGTCGACGCGAGGTATCGGCAACACGGCACAGCCCGCGATCAGGTCGACGTCCACGATGTACGTGTCCCGCATTGGCGTACCGCACCTGGTGGCATTGCGCGGCCACTCCGCCGGCACCGAGATCCGTACCCCCTCGCTGGCCACCTCCTGCTGGGGAGTTGGACCGAGATCACGTACGGCCGCCGTCACCACCGTGCCGAGGGCGAGAACCGCTCCGATCGCGGCGGCGGCGACCGCCATCCGTAAGCCCTTGCGGCTCCTCAGGTCGAGGTTCATTCATGCCCTTCGCCAGTTGTCCGTCTCTCATGCGAAACCCAGAATCGGCCCGAACCAATCTATCCGTAGGTTCGAGACCAGGGGAGTGCTGTCTTCTGGCTACGGCCCCGTCGCGATTCGTTCGCGCTCTCAGCTCGACAGCGCCGGCACCAGAGACATGGCTCCGGACGTCGCTGGCCGCGAATGTCGCTGCGGAAGCACCGCTGCGACACCTCACCCTTGAACCAACGCCTCGGGCGAAGGCCCGGGCGACGACGTGACCCGGGTGAGGCGGGTGGCGACGATGGTGGCGGCCAGGACGCAGCCGGCGACGACCGGGCCGATCCAGGCCGGGCCGAGGCCGACCGCGAGCACCGACCCGCCGAGCGCGGCACCGAGCGCGCCGGCGGCACCGGCGACGGAGATGTTGACGGCGGCGACCAGGCCGGTGGTGGCCGCGTCGACCTGACCCATCAGCCAGGTCTGGACCAGCGGCACGACCAGGAACGCCGCCGCGCCCAGCAGCGCCAGCCCGGTCAGCGCCAGCGGGGCGACCGGCAACAGCAGCGGCTGCGCCAGCAGGATCGCCGCCAACGCGCCGACGGCGAGGGGCAGCCGCCGGGTGATCTTCTCGGGACGCACCCGGCCGGCGAGCAGGTTGCCGGCGATGGTGCCGAGGCCGTAGCCGACCAGTCCGACGCTGACCCAGCCGGGGCTCAGGCCGGTGACGGTGCGCAACATCGGCGCGACGTAGGTGAAGGCGGCCACGAAGCCGGTGAGCGCCAGCAGGGTGACGCCGAGTCCGGCGTAGATGCCGGGGCGCAGCAGCGCACCGACGCTGTCGCGGACGCCGGCCGGTGGCGGGGTGGGGATGCGGGGGCAGAAGACGAGCACACCGAGCAGCCCCAGCGCGGCCATGCCGGCCACGGCCACGAAGGTGACCGGCCAGCCGTACGCCTCACCGATCAAGCTGCCCAGCGGCAGGCCGAGCACGGTGGCCAGGGCGAATCCGCCGAACAGCCGGGCCACCGCGACGGTCTGCCGCTCCGGTGGCACCGAGGCCATCGCCACCTGGGAGGCCACCGCCATGAACAGCGCCTGCGCCAGCGCCGAGCCCAACCGGGCCGACAGCAGCAACGCGTACGAGCTGGCCATGGCGCTGGCCACCGCGGACACCGTGGCCAGCGCCATGGTGCCGGCGAGCAGTTCCCGGCGTGGCAGCCGACGGGTCAGCACGGTGGCGACCGGGCCGCCCACGGTGACCACGATCATGTACGCGGTGACCAGTTGACCGGCGGCGGCCACGGAGACGTCCAGGTCGGTGGCGACCTGGGGGAGCAGGCCGACGAGCACGAACTCGGCGGTGGCCACGGCGAAGGAGCAGACGAAGAGTACGTAGATGATCACAGAGAGGACGCTAAAGCCTCACACCAACGTTAGAGTCAAGCGATGCGGATCGGTGAGTTGAGCGCGCGGACGGGTGCGTCGGTGCGGATGCTGCGCTACTACGAGGAGCAGGGCCTGCTGACGCCGGTGCGCACCGAGTCGGGCTACCGGATCTACCAGGAGTCCGACGTCGACCGGGTGGCCCGCATCCGGTGCATGCTGTCGGCCGCGCTGCCGTCCGGAGTGGTCGGACAGGCACTGCGGTTCCTCCTGGACGGCCGCGCGGCGATCCCCGACGAGCCGGCCGACCGGGCCCGCCTGGCCGACACCCTTCAGGGCGAACTGGACCAGTTGACCGCGAAGATCGAGTCGTTGGAGTCCAGTCGAGACCTGCTCGCCGCCATCGTCGCCGACGTACGCGGTGACGTGGTGGGGCCGGGCCATCCCGGTGACCCGGGCGGCGCGGTGGCCCGCCGGTCGGTCCGCAAGGCGGGCCCGGCGGTCGGTCTCGCCCGCTGAGCCGCTGCTCAGGGCTGGCTCGCCGGCGTCGTGGGAAGCCGTAGACAGTGCCGCTCAGTCCCGCTCGCCGTCGGCGTGGCGAGCCGCGGACCGGGCAGCTCAGGCCTTGCTCGGCGGCGTCGGCAGGCGTAAGCCGTGCATGCCGCCGTCGACGGCCAGCACGCTGCCGGTGGTCGATCCGGACAGCGGACTGGCCAGGTAGGCGACGGCCGCGGCGACCTCCCGCGGGGTGGTGAGGCGGCCGGTGGCTGGCGGGCCCGCAACGCGGCCAGCTCCGCCGCCGGATCGTCGGCGGCGTCGAGCAGCCGCCGTACCCACGGGGTGTCGGCGGTGCCCGGGTTGACGCAGTTCACCCGGATGCCGGCGGAGACGTGGTCGGCGGCCATCGCCAGGGTGAGCGCCTGCACCGCACCCTTGCTGGCGCTGTAGAGGGCCCGCTGCGGCAGCCCGAGCCAGGCGGCGATGGAGCCGATGTTGACGATCGCGGCGTGCGCGGAGGCACGCAGGTACGGCAGCGCGGCCCGGCTCACCCGGACGATGCCGACCACGTTGACGTCGAACACCCGGTGCCAATCGTCGTCGCTGTCGGCCTCGATGGTGCCGACCGCACCGATGGCGGCGTTGTTGACCAGGATGTCGAGGCCGCCGAACGCGTAATGGGCGGTGGTGATCGCGGCCCGCACGGACGCGTCGTCGGCCACGTCGGCGGCCAGACCGAGCAACGGCTCGGGTACCTGCCGCGGGTTCAGGTCCAGGCAGGCCACCCGGGCGCCACGCTCGGCGAGCAGGGTGGCCGTGGCCAGGCCGATGCCGGAGGCACCACCGGTGACCACCGCCGCCAACCCGGCGAACTCGCCCGCGCCGGCCGATCCCTGCCCGTCGCCGGTCACGCCTGGGCCAGAGTCTGACGTTGCCGGCCGAGGCCGTCGATCTCCAACTCGACCACGTCCCCGGCGACCAGGTACGGCTTGGGTTCCGGCTGCCCGAGGGCGACGCCGGCCGGGGTACCGGTGTTGATCACGTCGCCGGGATGGAGCACCATGAACTGGCTCAGGTAGCGGACGATCTCGGCCACCGGGAAGACCATGTCCTTCGTCGTGCCGTCCTGCCGCAGCACACCGTTGACCCAGAGCCGTAGCCGCAGGTCCTGCGGATCGGTGACCTCGTCGGCGGTCACCAGCCACGGGCCGAGCGGGTTGAACGTCTCGCAGGACTTGCCCTTGTCCCACTGGCCGCCCCGGTCGAGCTGGAACTCCCGTTCCGAGACGTCGTGCGAGATGGTGTATCCGGCGACGCAGTCCATCGCCGCCTCGGCCGACGGCAGGTAGCGCGCCTTGCGGCCGATGACGACGGCGAGTTCGACCTCCCAGTCCGTCCTGGTGCTGCCGCGGGGCACCAGCACCGGGTCGTCGGGACCGACCACCGTGTCCGGCGCCTTGAGGAAGACCACCGGCTCGGCGGGCAGGGCCGCTCCGGTCTCCGCCGCGTGGTCGCGGTAGTTCAGCCCGATGCAGACGATCTTGCCTGGGCGCAGCGGGGGACCGATCCGCAGGTCGGTGGGGTCCATCGGAGACAGATCGTGCGGGGCGATGCCGGCCAGGCGGGCCAGGCCGTCGGTGCCCAGGAACGCGGGGTCCAGATCGTCGGTCACGCCGCTGAGGTCACGCAGTTGCCCGGCCTCGTCGAGCAGTGCCGGTGTTTCCCGCCCCGGCGGGCCCACTCGCAGCAGCTTCATCCGTCGCCCCCAGACACCGCGTCAGCTAGTAGTCGGCAAAACATGTGATGTCTACCAGGTGATCGCGACGCGTCACAAGGCCGCATGATCGACAAGCATCGACCGCCGACGCCGAGCGGCCACAGGTCCCGTCCAGCACCGGGCCGTCCGACCCGTTTGGAAGGGACTCCGGCCGCTGGTCCGTACCATCCGCGCACGCTGCACTGGAAGCAGGACGGAGAGGAGTGAGGACGATGTCGTACCTGATCGTTGTCGGCGTCGATGGTTCGGACGGTGGGCGGCGTGCCCTGCGGTGGGCGGTCGGTGAGGCGGCCGAGCGCAACGGCACCGTGCAGGCGGTCACCGCCTGGCGGTGGGACGGCCTGGACGGTGGTGCCATGGTCGCACCGAACCCGATCGAGGAGGAGGAGCGGGCCACCGCCCTGCTGGCCCGGGAGATCGGCGAGGTCACCCGGGGCACGGCCGCGGCACCGGTCTCGGCCGAGGTCGTCGAGGGTCGGCCGGCCGACGTGCTGACCGCCGCCGCCCGTGGCGCCGACCTGCTGGTGCTGGGCAGTCACGGGCACGGCCGGCTGCGGCACACCGTGCTCGGCTCGGTCAGCGAGGAGTGCGTACGCAAGGCGACCTGCCCGGTGGTGGTGATCCCGGTGCCGGTGCCGGCACCGAGCGGTCCGGCCATGCCGGCGGTGCCGGCCTGAGGGCGACCGACGGGGGTTGCCGGTCTCTGACATGCTCTGGGCCGTGACGACCGGCCACCCCCGTTCCCACCGCCGCGCCCGCCGGACCCGGTTCGGGCTCCTGTTCAGCCTCGTGGTCGTGATCGCCCTGGCCGTGGCGGCCGTGATCGTGCTGCGTCCGCCGGGCCCTCGCCCGCTGTTCCAGATGCCGGTCGGCTGCGGGGAGACCTGGCAGGTCGGCACCTATCCGGGGCACGGCGACTACGACGTGGACTTCTTCCCGCTCTCCGGCGACCCGTGGGGGCAACCGGTGCTCGCCTCCTACGAGGGCACCGTCACCGTGGCCGGGATCAACGGGTCGCTGGGTGGTCGTACCCCGGACAATCCGGACGGCCCTCGGGGTCGTGGCGGTGGCTACTGGGTGAAGATCGACCACGGCGGGCGGTGGGAGACCCAGTACCTGCACCTGCTGGAGCCGCCCCTGGTGCAGGTCGGCCAGCGCGTCGTCCAGGGCCAGCAGATCGGCCGGATCGGCAGCACCGGCAACTCCGGCGCCCCGCACCTGCACTACGAGCAGCGGCGCGGCTGGCAGAAGGTGGAGACCTACTTCGACGGTGCCCCGTCGGGCATCACCGACGACGACGCCGAGTACACGCTCCGGCTGACCAGCAACAACTGTCCCTAGCGCGGGTGCTGTCGTACCCAGCTGATGGGGTACGGCGCATGGGTGTTCTGTATGACTACTTCCGGGCGGCGGACGACGCCGCCGCGATCGGGCTGATGGCGGAGCTCGACGGCGGTCCGGTCGCCGTGTCAGGGGGCCGCCCCGGGGTCGACGCGATCGACCTCAAGGGCATCGAGCCGGCAGTGACCCTCGGCAAGCTCGTCGGCTTCGTGCGCGGGCTGGCCTGGTCCACCGACCTGATCGAGCAACGGCTGATCTGGAGCGGTGGCGACGAAGGGCCATGGTTGATCGCCCTCGACGACGCCACCAGGGACACCCTGGCCTCGATCACCGCCGCCCAGTCACCCGAGCTGTCGGCGCGGTGGGGGCAGATCGAGGAGCTGGCCTGGGGTGAGCCGCTGCCGCCAGGGGAACTGCTGCCGGTGATCGAGGAGATCAGCGCCCTCGCCCGCCGTGCCCAGGCCGCCGGTGACCACCTCTACTGCTGGTGCTGCCTCTGACCGCCCGGGTCACAGCTTGACTTCGAACCTGTCCGCCCGCCGGTCCGAGCCCTGCCGGCCGGCGGGTTTGCGGTTAGCGTGGGGCGAGATCGACTGCCGGGAAGAATCCAGGGGGAGGACCATGTCCAGGACCAGATTCAGGTTGGCCGGCGCGACGATCGCCCTGCTGCTCGCCGCCGTGGCGGGATGCAGTGGGGGCGAGGGCGTCGACGTCGACGGCAACGACACGGCGGGCGCCGGCGGCGTGCTCAACGCCGCGATCGGCGGCGAGCCCGACCAGCTCGACCCGCACAAGACCTCCGCCTACTACAGCTTCCAGGTGCTGGAGAACGTCTTCGACACGCTCGTCGAGCCGGACGCGAACCTGGAGATGAAGCCTGCCCTGGCCACCGAGTGGACCACCAGCGAGGATCAGCTGACCTGGACGTTCACCCTCCGCGAAGGCGTCAAGTTCTCCGACGGTACGCCGCTGACCGCCGAGGACGTCGTCTACTCCTACAACCGGATCATCGACGAGAAGCTGAACAACGCGTACAAGTTCGGCACCGTGAAATCGATCGAGGCCACCGACCCGAAGACCGTGGTGGTGACCCTCAACGCACCCACCCCGAACCTGCTGGCCAACCTCGGCGGCTTCAAGGGCGTGGCGATCGTCCAGAAGGCGAACGTGGAATCCGGTGAGATCACCACCAAGCCGGTCGGCAGTGGCCCGTTCGCGGTGGAGAACTACAGCTCCGGCGACAGCATCCGGCTGGTCCGCAACGACAACTACTGGGGCGAGAAGCCGAAACTGGACGGCGTCCGGTTCACCTTCGTCAGCGACCCCACCGTCGCCCTGCAGAACCTGCGCGGCGGCGAGGTGCACTGGACCGACAACCTGCCACCGCAGCAGGTGCCGGCGTTGCTCGACGGGGACGACCCGACAGTGCAGTCGGTGCCCTCGACCGACTACTGGTACCTCGCGCTCAACCAGGCACGCAAGCCGTACGACGACGTCAACGTCCGTCGGGCCATCGCCTTCGCGCTCGACCGCGAGGCGATCACCAAGGCCGCCAAGTTCGGGCTGGCCACGGTCAACCAGACGGCGATCCCGCAGAACAGCGCCTTCTACTACGAGTACGCGCCGTACTCGCACGACGTCAACCAGGCCAAGCAACTGCTCGACCAGGCCGGGGTGAGTGGGCTGACCATGGACCTCATGGTCACCAGCGAGTACCCGGAGACGGTCACCGCGGCCCAGGTCATCGCCTCGCAGTTGGAGGCCGTCGGGATCACTGTGGAGATTCGCACGCTGGACTTCGCGCAGTGGCTCGACGAGCAGGGCGCCGGGAAGTTCGACTCGTTCATGCTCGGCTGGTTGGGCAACATCGACCCGGACGAGTTCTACTACGCCCAGCACCACAGCGACGGCACGTTCAACTTCCACGAGTACGCCAACCCGAACGTGGACCGGCTGCTCGACCAGGCCCGGACGGAGACCGACCAGGCCGCCCGCAAGCAGCAGTACGAGCAGGTGGCCAAGCAGATCGTGGACGACGCCAGCTACATCTACCTCTACAACCCCGACGTCGCCCAGGGCTGGTCCAAGCAGGTCAGCGGCTACGAGGTACGCACGGACCGGGCGATCCGGTTCCGCGACGTGGCCCTCGCCCGGTGACCCGGCGGGGAACCTCAGGTGGCCCGCTTCGTCATCCGTCGGCTGTTGCAGTCGGCCGTCGTGCTGCTCGGCGTGACCCTCGTGGTGTTCCTGCTGCTCCAACTGGTGCCGGGTGACCCGGTCCGGGTCGCCCTCGGCACCCGCTTCGACCCGCAGACGTACGAGGCGCTGCGGGCCCGGGCGGGGCTGGACCAGCCGCTCGTGGTGCAGTATTTCGACTACCTGCGGCGGGCGCTGACCGGCGACCTCGGGGTCAGCTTCCGCAGTGGACGGCCGGTCACCGCGATCGTGCTGGAGCGACTGCCGGCGACCCTGTCGCTGGCGGTCACCGCGGTGGTGTTCGCCATGGCGATCGCCTTCCCGCTGGGGATCGTCTCGGCGATCCGCAGCGGCTCGCTCGTCGACCACGCGGCCCGGGTGTTCAGCCAGTTCGGTGTCTCGGTGCCGGACTTCTGGATGGGCATCATGGGCATCCTGCTCTTCTCCGGGGTGCTCGGGTGGCTGCCGCCGTCGGGGTACGTCGCGCTCACCGAGGATCCGGGGCGCTGGGCGTCCCACGTGGCGCTGCCCGCCGCCACGGTCGGCCTGGTCACCGCCTCGATCCTCACCCGGTTCATCCGCTCGTCGATGCTGGAGGTGCTCTCCGAGGACTACGTGCGCACCGCCGAGGCGAAGGGTCTGCGTACCCGGGTGGTGGTGTTGCGGCACGTGCTGCGCAACGCTCTCATCCCGGTGGTGACCGTGGTGGCGGTGCAGTTGGCCAGCCTGCTCGGCGGGGTGATCGTGATCGAGGTGCTGTTCGCCTGGCCCGGCATCGGGCGGCTCACCTACGACGCCGTCGCGGCCCGTGACTATCCGGTCCTGCAAGGCGCGGTGTTGCTGGTGGCGGCGTTGTTCCTCCTGGTCAACCTGTTGGTCGACATCCTCTATGCCCGTCTCGACCCGAGGATCACGGTCAAATGAGCGAGCGGACGGTCAACCGCGAGGGGCAGTTGCGCCGGGCGCTCGCCGCGCTGCGGCGCGATCCGCTGGCCCTGACCGGCAGCCTGGTGCTGGTGGTGCTGGTCGTGGTGGGGGTCGGCGGCTCCTGGCTAGCGCCGTCGGGGATCAACGACGTGAACGTCGACCAGATGCTCCAGCCGCCGAGCTGGGCACACCCGTTCGGCACCGACGAGCTGGGTCGCGACGTGCTCAGCCGGGTCATGGTCGCCGCCCGGGTGTCGTTGCAGGTCGGCCTGGTCAGCGTCGGCATCGCGCTGGTGGTGGGGGTGACCCTCGGGCTGTTCGCCGGTTACTACCGCGGCTGGCTCGACAACGTGCTGATGCGCTGCATGGACGTGCTGTTCGCGTTCCCGGTGCTGCTGCTGGCGGTGGCGATCGTGGCGGTACTCGGTCCGGGACTGGGCACCGCGATGGTGGCGATCGGGGTGGTCTACACGCCGATCTTCGCCCGGGTCACCCGGGCCGGTGTGCTCTCGGTGCGGGAGCAGGTCTTCGTCCGGGCCGCGGTCTCGGTCGGCGCCTCCGACCTGCGGATCATGCGGCGGCACGTGCTGCCGAACATCGCGGCGCCGCTGATCGTGCAGACGTCGCTCTCCCTGGCCTTCGCGATCCTGTCCGAGGCGGCGCTGTCCTTCCTCGGCCTCGGCGTCCAGCCACCCGACCCGGCCTGGGGCCGGATGCTGTTCGACGGACGCGGGTTCGTCACCGACGCCTGGTGGCTGGGCTTCTTCCCCGGTGCGGCGATCTTCCTCACCGTTCTGGCGTTCAACCTGGTCGGCGACGCGCTGCGGGACGTGCTGGATCCCCGCCAGCTCACCGTCAGCGAAGCCCGGAGGAGCACCGCATGAAGCCGGTACTGGCCGTCGAGGACCTCACCGTCACCATCGGCACCCGGCGTGGGCCGGCGCACGCCGTCGCCGGGGTCGACTGGGCGGTGCGGCCGGGGGAGACCCTGGCGCTGGTCGGCGAGTCCGGCAGCGGCAAGAGCATGAGCGTGCTCGCCGCCACCGGGCTGGCACCCCGCACCGCGCGGGTGACCGGGCGGGTGCACCTGCTCGGCACGGAGCTGACCGGGCTTGGTGAGGACCGCCGTCGTCGACTGCGGGGGCGGCACATCGGGTTCGTCTTCCAGGATCCGATGACCTCGCTCAACCCGGTGCTCACCGTCGGCCGGCAGGTCACCGAGGCCGCCGAGGAGCATCTCGGACTGACCCGGCGGGCCGCCCGGTCCCGTGCCGTGGAACTGCTGGAGATGGTCGGCATCCCGTCGGCGGGGCAGCGGGTGGACGCGTACCCGCACCAGTTCTCCGGCGGCATGCGCCAGCGCGTGGTGATCGCCATGGCGTTGGCCTGCGAGCCGGACCTGCTGATCGCCGACGAGCCGACCACGGCCCTGGACGTCACCACCCAGGCCCAGATCGTCGAGCTGGTCGCCGACCTGCAACGGCGGCTCGGCACCGCGGTCGTCTGGATCACCCACGACCTGGGTGTGGTCGCCGGCATCGCCGACAGCGTGGCGGTCATGTACGCCGGCCGGATCCTCGAACAGGGGCCGGTCGACGCCGTGTTCGGCACGCCGTCGCACCCGTACACCGAGGCTCTGCTGGCCGCCCGTCCGGACCCGGCGGCCGGCGGCGCGGAACTGGTCACCATCGCCGGTGCGCCGCCCAGCCCGTTGGATCTGCCGGCGGGCTGCGCGTTCTGGCCCCGCTGCCCGGTGCGGGGTGACGCCCGCTGCGAGCACGAGCTGCCGCCGCTGGTGCCGGTTTCGGCCGGGCACCAGGTCCGCACCTTCTATCCGCAGCCGAGCGACGGGGAGCGCCAGTGAGCGAGCGGCAGCGAGCGGATCTCGGCACGGCCGTGCCGGCCGATGGCACGGCGCACGCTGCGGTGCCGAAGCAGCGGGAACCGGGCGAGGTGGTGGCCGAACTCGACGATCTGGCGGTGTGGTTCCCGACGCCGGCCGGTGTGGTGCGGGCCGTCGACGGCGTGTCGCTGCGGGTACGGCGGGGGGAGACGCTGGGGCTGGTCGGTGAGTCGGGCAGCGGCAAGTCCACCACCGGGCTGGCCCTGCTCCGGCTGGTGGATCCCACCTCCGGCACGGTGCGGGTGGGCGGCGAGGACGTCACCCGCTGGTCCCGCCGACGGCTGCGGGCGCTGCGTCGCCGGGTTGCCATGGTGTTCCAGGACCCGCAGGCGTCCCTGGATCCCCGGCTCACCATCGGGGCGAGCATCGCCGAGCCGTTGATCGTGCATCGGCTCACCGACGGTGGTGCCGCCCGCCGCCGCCGGGTCGACGAGCTGCTCGACATGGTCGGGTTGCGCGGCGAGCTGGCCGACCGGCATCCGCACGAACTCTCCGGCGGGCAGCGGCAGCGGGTCGGCATCGCCCGTGCCCTGGCCGGCGAGCCGGACCTGATCGTGCTCGACGAGCCGATCGCGTCGCTCGATCTGAGCGTGCAGGCGCAGATCATGAACCTGCTCCGCCGGTTGCAACGGGACCTGGGGCTGACCTACCTGTTCATTGCCCACGACCTGGCCGCCGTGGAGCACATGAGCGACCGGATGGCGGTGATGTACCTGGGGCGGATCGTGGAGAGCGGCACCCCGGCGCAGATCTGGCGCGACCCGGCCCACCCGTACACTGCCGCGCTGCTGTCCGCGGTGCCGGTGGCCGACCCGCAGGTCGAGCGGGAACGCCGCCGGATCATCCTCAGCGGTGACATCCCCAGCCCGGTGGACCCGCCGGGCGGCTGCCGGTTCCGCACCCGCTGCCCGCAGGCGCGTCCGGAGTGCGCCGAGACCGATCCGGTGCTGGCCGAGGTCGACCCCGACCACCGGGCGGCGTGCCTGTTCGCCAAGGAGGCGGTGCGCGCCATGCGGTCGGTGTGACTCCGGCGTACGGCGGTTCAGGGTTGCCGCAGCGGCCGGAACGCGGCCCGCACCTCGGCGGCGAAGAGTTCCGGTTCCTCCCAGGCCGCGAAGTGGCCGCCACGGTCGACCTCGTTGAAGTACGCGACGCCGGGGTAGACGGCCTCGACCCAGCTACGTGGGGCAGCCCAGATCTCGCCGGGGAACGCCGTGAAGCCGACCGGGACCGCGACCGGTGGCGGCGGCTGGCCGGCCGCGTCGGCTGCCGCCTGGAAGCGTCCGAACTCCCAGTACCACCGGGCGGACGAGGCGCCGGTGCCGGTCAGCCAGTACAGCGTGATGTTGTCGACGACGGTGTCCCGGGTGAGACCACCCACCGGTTCGCCGTCGACGAACGCGCGGGAGATCTTGTAGTAGCTGTCCGTGTCGTGGTCCAGCATCCACGCCGCCAGCCCGACGGGTGAGTCGAGCAGCGAGTAGCCGATGGTCTGCGGTCGGGTGGACTGTTCCAGAAAGTAGCCGAAACCGTCCATGGTGAACGTGGCGAGCGCGTCGTGGGCGGCGCGTTCCGGCGCGGAATTCGCCGGCAGCTGGTCCTTGAGACCGATTGCCGCGGCGAGCAGGTTGACGTGGATCCCGACCAGCCCGTCAGGTGCCTGACGGCCCATCGCGTCCGTGACGGAGGAACCCACGTCGCCGCCCTGCGCGACGTAGCGCGAGTAGCCGAGACGGTCCATCAGCTGTGCCCACGCCCGCGCCATCCGGGCGGAGTCCCAGCCGGCCTCGGTCGGCTCGCCGGAGAAGCCGTAGCCGGGCAACGACGGCAGCACCAGGTGGAAGGCGTCCTCGGCCCGTCCGCCGTGCGCCGTCGGGTCGGTGAGCGGACCGACCACCCCGAGCAGTTCGACGACCGAGCCCGGCCAGCCGTGCGTCATGATCAGCGGCAGCGCGTCCTCGTGCGGCGACCGTACGTGGATGAAGTGAATCGTCACGCCGTCGATCTCGGTCGTGTACTGCGGCAGGGCGTTCAACCTGGCCTCGCACGCGCGCCAGTCGTACTCGGTGGTCCAGTAGCGGGCCAACTCCTGGACCGTCGCCAGTTGCACGCCCTGTGAGCGGTCGTCGACCAGCTCCCGGGTGGGCCAGCGGGTGGCCGTGATCCGACGACGCAGATCCGTGAGCGCCTCATCCGGCGTGTCGAGACGGAAGGGACGAATCTCGTCGTCCTGGGACATGCTCACCACCTGTCGGGTCGGATCGAGCGGTACCGGCCCGGCCGAGCCGTACGCGCTCATCCTCACATCGGCGGGGTGGCCAGCGGGCCGGAACAGGAGTTGTGGGCGGCACGCCAGGTTCCTGACCGGCCCCCTGGCTCAGCGCTGGCGGCCGGCACCTCACCTACCGACGGCTGCCGGCTGCCGGGCGACCAGGCCGACGGTCGGGTCGTAGCGGACCGGTACCGGATCGCTGAGTTCCCCGACGAACTCGCCGTCGGCGTGCTCGACGAAGCCGATGAGGGACCAGCCGTCGCCGTCGGGGACCAGGCGGGGCGCGTACAGGTGCGGTTGGGCGACCGGCCGGGCGGCGGCGATGTCCCAGGGGCCGTGCACGGTGGGGCCGGTGGCGACCCAGAGGCGCGACCCGGGTTCCCGGGCGGCGGCGAAGGCGTTGGTGCAGAACAGCAGCAGCGGCTGTCCGTCGACGACGGCGACCTGCGGCACCTCAAGGTGACCGAAGCCGGCCGGCGTGGACAACGGCGGTCGGACCGTCCAGTTGACCAGGTCGGGGGAGGTCGCGTGGCCGACGACGCCGCGCTCGTCGGCCGGGCCCTGGTTGGCGCGGGCGGTCACCAGCATGTGCCAACCAGGGCCGTCGGGGTCCGGGAAGACCCACGGATCGCGCCAGGCCTGCTCGTACCACATGTCGCGGTCGAGCAGCTCGTACCAGGCCGGATCGGCCTCGAGCAGCGGCGCGTCGCCGTGCCGGTGCCAGGTGACCAGGTCGTCGGAGACGGCCAGACCGATGCGCTGGACCAACCCGTCCTCGGCTCGGCTGACCCCGGTGTAGAACAGGTACCACCGCTGATCCGGGCCGCGCACCGTGCAGCCGGTCCAGGTCGCCAGGTCGTCCCAGGCGGGCGCGTCGGCGGGGACGAGGGCGTCGGCGCCGAGCTGCCAGGAGCGCAGGTCGGTGGAGACCGCGTGGCCGATCGAGGCGCGTCGGTGACGGCGGTGCGGGTCGAGCAGGGCCCGGGAGGCGCGCAGGAAGAACGCGTGCCAGCGGCCGTCGTCGTCCTGGGCGTACCAGCTGTCCCACACCCAGTGGTCGGGCAGTCGAAGCATGGCCGGAAACGTACCAGTGAATCGGTTTAGCGACTACCGCGGGTAGGGCCCGTGCCGGCGGGGGGACGGTTGGACTCAGTTGGCGGGCGCGGCCACGGACCGCCGCCGGCGCAGCGGCATCGGGACGAACGACGCGGCACCGGCGACACCGTCGAGCAGCATCTCCACCGCGCGGCGGCCCATCTGCTCGTGCGGCAGGGCCGCGGTGGACAGCCCCGGCCGCAGCCACGCGGCGATCGGGTCGTCGTCGAAGGAGATCACCGAAAGGTCGCCCGGAATGGTGAGACCGGCCTCGCCGAGCGCCTGGTACGCGCCGAAGGCGAGCCGGTCGTTCATGCAGATCACCGCGCTCGGTCGGGTCGGGCGGTCCAGCAGCGTACGCATGGCGGTGTAGCCGTGTTCCGGCAGCCACTCCGGGCAGAAGCCCTCGGCGAGCAGCGAGACACCGGCGGCGGCGAGCGTGTCCCGGATGCCGCGCAGCCGGGCGTCGGCGGCCAGCGATATCTCCGGGTCGCGTTCCTTCTGCCGGTTTCGGCCGATCAGGGCGATCCGGTCCCGGTGGCCGTTGGCGAGCAGCGTCTCGGCGACCATCGCGCCGGCTCCCTCGTCATCGGGGAGTACGCAGGGCAACGAGTCCGGACTCGTCGCGTTGAGCAGCACCACCGAGCCGCCGAGGATGGCGGGCGGCACCGCCAGGCGGCGGGTCGCCATGGCCGCGTAGATCACGCCGTCGACCTGGCGGTCGAGGATGGCCTCGATGGCGTACCGCTCGAACGTCGCGTCGCCCTGCGTCTCGGTGATCAGCAGGACGTGGTCGCGCTCGCGGGCGGCGTCCAGCGCGCCGCGGATGAGGCCACCGGCGAAGCGGGTGGTGGCGACGATGTCGGAGACGAACGCGATGGTGGCGGTCTTGCGGGTCCGCAGGCTGCGGGCGGCCACGTTGGGTCGGTAGCCGAGTTCCTCGGCGGCCGCGAAGACCCGCTGGTGCGCCTCGGCGGAGAGCCGGGTGCCCTCGCGGCCGTTCAGCACCATCGACGCGGCGGTCTTGGACAGGCCGGCCCGTCGCGCCACGTCGGCCAGTGTCGCTCTCTCCCGACCCATTGCGTCCTCCGATCACGGCGGTCCGTCCCGACGCCGCCGTCGTCCCATCATGATGGGTCGAGTCGTTCACGTGGTCACCGGCGGTGTGGTCAGCCTGGCGGGGCGGCTGGTGAACCAGCTGTTTCCAGACCGTTGCGAACTCGTCCTTGACACTCCCCGGCGACGCGCGCATGCTCTGCTAAATCAGTTTAGCGACGTGGTTTCACCTCTGCGGTGGACGCCTTCGCGTCTTCCGACGTCATATTGGGTACCGCGGGCCGCGAGCCGGGTCAGGCACGCGACGTTGCGACACGTGGTGGCCGGTGGGCCGGCCTTGTGGCGAGCGCCACGGACGGCCGTCGACCGGTCCGGCGCGCGGATTGAGTCAAGGAGCATGAGGTGCCGGAGTTCTCGACAAGGTTCACCCGACGCCGGTTGGCACTGCTGGTGCCGCTACTGGGCGCCAGCCTGGCCATCAGCGCCTGTAGCGCACCGGGTTCCGAGGAGACCCCCACGGGGGACTCCGACGCACCGGTGAGCACCGAGCTGGGTACCGACCCGATCACCCTGGAAATGTACGCCGAGACCGGCTTCCCGCTGGCCAAGGCCCTCGCGGACGAGTTCACCAAGCAGCACCCGAATGTCACGTTCAACGTCCGTGAGGACCAGTTCACCGTCATCACGGAGAACGCGCCCCGGGTGCTCGCCTCGGACAACGCGCCCGACATCATCCGGCTGCCCACCATGGTCGACCTGGTCAAGGACGGGCTGCTGAAGAACCTGGACCCGTACTTCGACGCGTACGGCTGGGACAAGTTCCCCGCCTCCCAGCTGGTCCAGCTGCGCCTGTCCGACGGCGGCGCGGTGCGCGGCAGCGGCTCGCTGTACGGCATGGGCCTGGGCTACAGCGTGACCGGCGTCTTCTACAACAAGAAGCAGGCCGAGCAGGTCGGCATGACCCAGCCGCCGGCCACCATCGCCGAGTTCGAGGAGCTGCTGGCCAAGGCGAAGGCGGCCAACCTGCTGCCGATCATGCAGTTCAACAAGAACACCGCCGGCATCAACTTCCCCCACCAGGCACTGCAGAACCAGTACGGCGACCCGACCGCCATCGCCGACTGGATCTTCCAGAAGCCGGGCGCGACCTTCGACACGCCGGCGGCGCTCAAGGCGACCCAGACCATCCAGAAGTGGGCCGAGGCCGGCTATTTCCCGAAGGACGCCAACGCCATCGACTACACGGCCATGATGGGCGAGTTCCAGAAGGGCAACGGCCTGTTCATGTTCAACGGCGACTGGGAGTCGGGCAACCTGGACAAGAGCATGGCCGGCGAGGTCGGCTTCTTCCTCTTCCCGGGTGAGACCGCCGACGCCAAGCGGGTCGCGATGTCCGCGCCGAACACGTTCGGCGTCGGCGCCAAGGCCAAGAACCCCGACGCCGCGGCCTTCTTCCTCAACTGGGTGCACACCAACGACAAGGCCCGGGAGATCTCGGTCAACGTCGGCGGTTCGCACCCGGGTGGCCCGGCCGACCTCGCCCTGCCGCCGGTGTCGGAGGGCACCGTGCTCGCCGAGACGCTCAAGGCGTCCCAGCAGCTCGGCGCGGACAACGGCGCGGTCGACTTCACCGCGAACGCCACCGGCGGCATCTTCGCCGCCGCCATCACCCCCGAGATGCAGAAGCTGGTCGCCGGCCAGCAGACCCCGGAGGGGTACGTCAAGGCGGTCCAGGCCGAGTACGAGAAGGAACTGTCCCGATGACGTCTGCCCTCGGCAGCGCCCCGGCCGGGTCGGACACCGCGTCCCGACCCGGCCGGGGGGACACCCGGGCACCCGTGCGGCCCCACCGGAAGCGGTGGGGCCGCACGGTCCGGTGGTCCGGGTGGCTCTGGGTCCTGCCCGCCCTGATCATGTACGGCGTCTTCGTGCTGCGTCCGCTCGTGCTGACCATGCAGTACTCGCTGTACCACTGGAACGGCATCGGCGCGGCCCGCTGGGCGGGGCTGGACAACTACCTCACGGTCTTCACCGACCGGGACGTATTGAAGATCATCTCGAACGCGTTCATCCTGATCATCTTCTTCAGCTTCATCCCGGTCCTGCTCGGCCTGCTGGTGGCCAGCCTGGTCCGGCGGATCACCACCGGCCCGGCCGGCACCCTGGTCCGCACCGTGCTGTTCCTGCCCCAGGTGATCCCCCTGGTCGCGGCCGGTATCGCCTGGAGCTGGGTGCTCTCCAGCAACGGACTGGTCAACCAGGCGTTGCGGGCCGTCGGGCTGGACGGCGTCACCCGGGCCTGGCTCGGCGAGTTCGACACCGCGCTGCCGGCGGTGGGCGTGATCGGCACCTGGGTCATGCTCGGCCTCTGCACGATCCTGCTGATCACCGGAATGAGCAAGATCGATCCTTCGCTCTACGAGGCCGCCCGCATCGACGGCGCGGGCCCGGTGCGGGAGTTCTTCGCGGTCACCCTGCCCAGCCTGCGCCAGGAGATCGGCATCTGCCTGACCGTGACCATCATCGCGGCGCTGGCCAGCTTCGACATCGTCTACATCTCCACCAGCGGTGGCCCCGGAATCCAGACCACCGTGCCCGGCCTGGAGATCTATCGGCTCGCCTTCTCCCAGCGTCAGGTCGGCCTCGCCTCGGCCCTCGCGGTGGTGCTGATGGCGCTGGTGCTGGTGTGCGTACTGCCGATCCAGCGGCTGACCAGGGGAGAGAAGTGATGAACCTGACCACCCGCAGCGAGCGGCTGACCGGACGCATCTTCCTGATCGCGCTGGTCGTGGTCACCCTGCTGCCGTTCCTGAGCATGCTGTCGGCGGCCCTGCAACCACGCGGCACCGTACCCACCGGCCTGGCCTGGCCCAGCGACCCGCAGTGGGGCAACTTCGCCGACGCCTTCACCGCCGCCAACATGGGCGCGCTGCTGAAGTCGAGCGCGCTGATCGTGGCCGGGGTGGTGCCGGTCGGCGTGCTCATCGCGACCATGGCCGGCTTCGGCCTGGGACACCTGCGGGTGCCCGGCGGTCACCTCGCCTTCGGACTGCTGCTGCTCGGCCTGACCCTGCCCTTCGAGGCGGTGGTCACCCCGCTGTACTACCAGATGCGGGACCTCGGCCTGCTCAACACCCGCTGGGCGATCGTCCTGCCGTTGATCGGTCTCTACATGCCGTTCGCGGTTTTCTGGATGCGCGCCCACTTCATCAACGTGCCCCGGGAACTGTCCGAGGCGGCGCGGGTGGACGGCAGCAACACCTGGCAGCTGTTCTGGCGGGTGCACGTACCACTGGCCCGGCCGGCCATCGCCTCGCTGACCATCCTGTTGTTCCTGTGGACCTGGAACCAGTTCCTGCTCGCCATCGTGCTCGTCGACGATGCGACGAAGCGGACCATGGCCGGCGCTCTCGGTGCCTTCCAGGGGCAGTGGGGAACCGATCTGGTGCTGCTGTGCGCTGGCTCGTTGCTCATCCTCACGCCTACCCTCATCGTGTTCCTGATCTTCCAGCGACAGTTCATCAAGGCCCTGCTCCAGGGCTCCGTGAAGGGATAGCGGGTTGAGCGACACCCAGATCCACGGTGACGTCGACGAGGGCTTCGGCCGGGTCGCCGACGTGTTTCGGGACAACTTCACCCACCGGCGGGAGGTGGGCGCCGCGGTCGCCGTCTACCTGCGGGGCCGTAAGGTCGTCGACCTGCACGGTGGGCTGGCCGACGCCCGGTCCGGACGCCCCTGGAGCGCGGACACGCCCGCCGTCGTCTTCTCCTGCACCAAGGGGATCATGGCGATCTGCGCGTACCTGCTGGTGCAGGAGGGGCGGCTGGACCTCGACGCGCCGGTCACCCGCTACTGGCCGGAGTTCGGCCAGCACGGCAAGGCGGAGATCCCGGTCCGCTGGCTGCTCACCCACCAGTCCGGCCTGCCGGCGCTGGACAAGCCCTTCACCCGCGAGGAGGTGCTGGCCTGGGAGCCGGTGATCAAGGCGATCGAGGCGCAGACTCCACTGTGGAAGCCGGGCACCGCACACAGCTACCACGCGATCACCTACGGCTGGCTGATCGGCGAGGTGATCCGGCGGATCAGCGGCGAGCTGCCCGGCGCCTACTTCTCCCGGGTCCTCGGCGAGCCGCTCGGTCTGCGTACCTGGATCGGGCTGCCGGCCGCCGAACGGGACACCGTCGCCTGGATGCTGGCACCGATCGGCGAGCACGTCCCGGCCGGTGACCCGGTCGCCGAGCGGGGCATCACGATGGGCGGTGCCTTCGCCTTCCCCGCCGACGAGAACGGCCTGGTCAGCTTCAACGACCCGGCCATCCAGGCCGCGCAGATCCCCGGTGCGGGCGCGGTGAGCACGGCCGAGAGCCTGGCCCGGCTCTACGCCGCCTGCGTCTCCGAGGTCGACGGCGCGCGGCTGCTCAGCCCCGCGTCCGTCGACGACGCGGTCACGGTCCGGGTGAGTGGTCAGCAGGTCTACGGGCTGCCCGACGCGGGACACCGCTGGGGCACCGGTTTCCTGGTGCATTCGGAGCCCCGCCCGATGCTCGGCGTACGCAGCTTCGGCCACGACGGCGCCGGCGGGCACCTGGCCTTCGGCGACGACGCCCACCAGGTCGGCTTCGGCTACGTGGTCAACCAGATGGGCGGCTTCGACGACGAGCGGGCGAACCTGCTCTCCGCGGCGGTCCGGGACTGCCTGGGCGACAGCTGACCGACGCGGTGGCCCCGGAACCTGCTCGCCGGAACCGGGGCACACCCGCGACCGGGATCGACGTACGGTGAGCGGATGTCGCATGTCGATGCTGAACTCGCGATCCGGGCCGCGCGGGCCGGTGCCGAGGTGGTGCGTTCGCACCACGGCAGGTCCGTCGACCGCTTCGCGAAGGCGGGTGGGGACTTCGCCACCAGCGCGGACATCGAGGCGGAGCAGGCGATCCTCGGCGTGCTGCGGTCCGCGCGACCCGACGACGCCGTGCTGGCCGAGGAAAGCGGACGCAGCGGGTCGGACGGCAGCGGGCGCGTCTGGTTCGTCGATCCGCTCTGCGGGACGCTGAACTTCGCCGTACACACCACGCTGGTCTCGGTGAACGTGGCCCTGCGGGTCGACGCGGAGGTCACGGCGGCGGCCGTCGTGGACCCGTTCGCTCAGGAGGTCTTCTGGACCGACGGCACCGCCGCAGGGGTGCGGTGCGGCGGGGTCGACCAGCACCTCACGCCGTCGGCGGCATCCGGGCTGGTGGACGTCAACCTCGACCCGCCCTTTCCGAACGGGCGGGTGTTCCGGGCGGCCCGGCTGCTGGCGGACGAGGGCTTCGTCGAGCGGTTTCGGCCACGGGTCGTGTCGACCACGTTGGCGTTGACCTGGGTCGCGGCCGGTCGGCGCGCCGCGTACGTCACGGACGGCCGACTGGGCGACAACGTGCACTTCGCGGCCGGCATCGCGCTCTGCGAGGCGGCTGGCTGCGTGGTGACCGGCATCGACGGTCGGCCCTGGCGCAGCGGCCTGGGCGGGCTCGTCGCGGCGGCCGACGCGGATACGCACGCCGGCCTGCTGGCGCTCATCGCAAAGCAGCGAGAGCCGGCGTAGGGCCGGGAGCGTCGATCCGCCGAGTCAGTCGAGGCAGAACTCGTTGCCCTCGGGGTCGGTCAGCACGATGAAGCCGGCCTCGAGCGGCGGCGCGGGCTCGACCCGGCGCAGCTGCTCGGCGCCCAACGCGACCAGCCGATCGGACTCGGTCTGCAACGCCGCCATCCGGTCCGCGCCGGTGAGCCCGGGCGCGGCCCGTACGTCGAGGTGCACCCGGTTCTTGACGACCTTGTCCTCCGGCACCTGCTGGAAGAACAACCGCGGACCGAGCCCCGCCGGGTCCTCGATGGCCGACCTGGTGTTGCGCTGCTCCGGCGGTACGCCGATCCGGGCGAGGAAGTCGTCCCATGCGGCCAGCGGGTCGGCACCGTCGGGGAGGTCGACTCCGGGCGGACCGGGATGCACGTAGCCCAGGGCTTCCCGCCAGAACGTGGACAGCGCCGTCGGGTCGTGGGCGTCGAAGGTGACCTGGATCTGGCGGCTCATCGGGCGGCTCCAATCGGTTCGCGTCCAGGCGACCAATGTGCCAGGCAGGACCGACATTCCGGGGCGCGACCGTGGTGGCGGGCGGTGCCGCTGACGGCCCAGTTCCTGCCGATCGCGGCCGCAACAAGCTAGCAATCTCAGCGTCATCGATGTTAGCGTTCGCAGCGACTGCCTCCGCACCCGGAGTGACAGCCATCGTCGCGCTGATGTGATCGCCAACATCGGCACCCGAGCACCACTCGACTGGCGGGTGCCGGGTCGGCCAGCGCCCGCGAGTCCACGGGACGGCGGGTTTTCGCGCTGCCGGGCCGCCGGGCTCTCAGTGGGCTGGGAGTGCTGCTCGTTGGCGGAAATCAATCTGATGTCTGTGGCGACCAAGTGCCTCTTGGTGCGAGTGTTTGCCCGATCTCGGGCGTTGACGTCACATGTCTGGAAGCCCTAACGTCTGATGTCTGAGTCACATGAACTCCACCACCCGCCACCCGTGTCCTGGAGGGATCGCCATGTCCCGTACCCGGTCCTTCCCCTTCGCACATCACGTCCGACGAGTGCCCCGTCGCGGCCCGACCGGGTCGCCGCGTCGCGCTTGGCGTGACGTCCCGGATATGGAGGAACGACCATGAGAAGCAGGGCACTGACGAGCATGGCGCTGACGCTGCTGCTCGGCGCGTCGGTCACCTTCGCCGCCGGGTGCGGTGACGGCGCGGCCGACGGCACCGGATCGGGCGGCTCGCGGGTCGTCGGGGTCGACTATCCCCGCTCCGACACGGACTTCTGGAATTCCTACATCAAGTACGTCCCGCAGTTCGCCGACGAACTGGGTGTCGAGGTCAAGACCACCAACTCGCAGAACGACATCGCCAACCTGATCTCGAACACCCAGGCCTTCATCAGCCAGGGCGTCGAGGGTGTGGTGATGGCGCCGCAGGACACCGCCGCCATCGCGCCGACGCTGTCCCAACTGGACAGCAAGAAGATTCCGGTGGTCACCATCGACACCCGGCCGGACACCGGCAAGGTGTTCATGGTCGTCCGGGCCGACAACCGCGCCTACGGCATCAAGGCGTGCCAGTTCCTCGGCACCAAACTCGGCGGCAAGGGCAAGGTCGTCATGCTCCAGGGCGGCCTGGACTCGATCAACGGCCGGGACCGCACCGAGGCGTTCAACGAGTGCATGCAGCAGCAGTTCCCCGACATCACCGTGTTCGGCGAGGCCACCGACTGGAAGGCCGACGTGGCGGCGTCGAAGCTGCAGACCCGGTTCGCGTCGGACCCGGACATCAAGGGCATCTACATGCAGTCCTCGTTCGCCCTCTCCGGCACCCTCCAGATCCTCAAGCAGCGGGGCCTCCAGGTGCCGCCGAGCGACCCGAAGCACGTCTTCGTGGTCTCCAACGACGGCATTCCCGAGGAGCTGAAGAACATCGGTGAGGGTCTGATCGACGCCACCGTCAGCCAGCCGGCCGACCTCTACGCCAGGTACGGCCTGGAGTACGTGCAGGCGGCGATCGAGGGCGAGACGTTCCAGCCCGGCCCGACCGAGCACGGCAGCACCATCATCCAGGTACGCGACGGCCTGCTGGAGGACCAGTTGCCGGCGCCGCTGGTGACGCTTGACGGTGCGCCGATCGCCGGCGAGCCCACCCTGAAGTTCGACGACCCGTCCCTGTGGGGCAACAACGCATGAGCGCCACCCCGAGTGGGCCGGCCGACGGGCTGATCGGCACCGACCAGCCCGTCGTGGAGGCCGTGCAGATCACCAAACGGTTCGGGTCGACGGTCGCGCTGGCCGACGCCGGCATCGTGGTCCGCCGTGGCGAGACGCACGCCCTGGTCGGGCGCAACGGCGCCGGCAAGTCCACACTGGTCAGCATTCTCACCGGGTTGCAGGCCGCCGACGACGGAGCGGTGGCCTTCGACGGGCGTCCGGCCCCGCCGCTCGGTGACCGGGACGCCTGGCGCAGCCGGGTCGCCTGCGTCTACCAGAAGTCCACAATCATCGGCAGCCTCACCGTGGCGGAGAACCTCTTCCTCAACCGGCACGCCCGTGGCCCGGCCGGGTTGATCCGCTGGTCGCGGCTGCGCCGTGCGGCGGAGCAGCTGCTGGCGGAGTGGTCGGTGGAGGTCGACGTACGTCAGCCCGCGTCGACGCTCTCCGTCGAGCAGCGGCAGTTCGTCGAGATCGCCCGGGCGCTCTCCTTCGGCGCCCGGTTCATCATCCTCGACGAGCCGACCGCGCAGCTCGACGGCGCCGGCATCAACCGGCTGTTCACCCGGATCCGGCAGTTGCGGGAGCAGGGGGTGACCTTCCTGTTCATCAGCCACCACCTCCAGGAGATCTACGAGATCTGCGACCAGGTGACGGTGTTCCGCGACGCCCGGCACATCCTCACCGCCCCGGTGGCGCAGCTGAACCGTCCGGCGCTGGTCGCCGCGATGACGGGTGAGGATGTGGCCATGCCGGAGGCCGAGCACCGGTCGCTGCCCGCCGACGCTCCGGTGCTGCTGTCCGTACGCGATCTGGTCACCGCCTCCGGCGCCGAGCTGTCCGTCGAGGCCCGGGCCGGTGAGGTGGTCGGCATCGCCGGTGGCGGCGGCAGCGGCAAGGTCGAGGTCGCCGAGGCGATAGTCGGGTTGGCCCGGCCGGCGGGCGGGACGGTCGTCGTCGACGGTCGGGCGCTGCGTCCCGGCAGTGTGCCCGACGCTCTCGACGCGGGCGTCGGGCTGGTACCGCAGGACCGGCACCGCGAAGGACTGGTGCCGCTGCTGTCCATCGCCGAGAACGTCACCATGACCGTGCCGGACCGGATCGGTCGGCGGGGTCTCATCTCGCCGGCCCGGCGTGACGCCCTGGCCCGCGACACCATCACCGACCTGGCGATCAAGGCCGCCGGGCCGCGGGTGCCGGTCTCCGAGCTGTCCGGGGGTAACCAGCAAAAGGTGGTGATGGGTCGGGCGCTGGCCAGCGACCCGAAACTGCTGGTCCTGATCACCCCGACCGCCGGGGTGGACGTGCGCTCCAAGCAGACCCTGCTGGGAGTCGTCGAGCAGGTACGCCGCCGCGGCACCGGCGTGCTCGTCGTCTCCGACGAACTCGACGACCTGCGGATCTGTGATCGCGTACTGGTGATGTTCCAGGGCCGGATCGTCCGCGAGATGTCCCACGGCTGGAGCGACAACGAGCTGGTAGCCGCCATGGAAGGGGTGGATCTCCACCATGTCTGAGACGCTCTCCACCACCGCGCGGCCGGCCGCCACGCCGCCACCGCCCCGGGCTGCCGCGTCGCGGAGTCTGGCCATCGCCCGGCTACGGGACCTGGCACTGGTGCCGGCGATCATCGCGGTCGCGATCGTCGGGTCCATCGTCAGCCCGGTCTTCCTCAGCACCGACAACATCATCAACGTGCTGCAGAGCATGTCGGAGATCGCCATCGTGGTCCTGGCCCAGACCATCGTGCTGATCACCGGCAAGATGGACCTGTCGCTGGAGTCCACCTTCGGCCTCGCCCCGGGCATCGCCGCCTGGCTGGTGGTGGATCCCGCGTTGACCCGGGGACTCGGTCTCGACGTGCTACCGGACGCCTGGGCGGTTCCGGTCGTGCTGCTCGTCGGCACCCTCGTCGGTGCCTTCAACGGGCTGCTCATCGTCCGCTTCGGCCTCAACGGCTTCGTCGTCACGCTGGGCATGCTGATCGTCCTACGCGGCCTGCTCACCGGTATCTCCGGTGGCCAGACGTTCTTCATGCTGCCCGAGTCGATGACCTATCTCGGCTCCGCCAGCTGGCTCGGCGTACCGGCCTCGATCTGGCTGTCGCTGCTGCTGTTCGCCGCCGGGATCGTCGTTCTCGGCTACACCCGGGCGGGTCGGGCGCTGTACGCGATCGGCGGCAACGCCGACGCGGCCCGGGCGGCGGGCATCCGGACCGACCGGGTGCTCTGGCTGGCGCTCATCGTGGCAAGTGTGCTGGCGGCGCTGGCCGGGCTACTGATCAGTGGCCGGCTCGCGGCGGTGCCGTCGGCCCAGGGCAGCGGCGCCATCTTCCAGGTCTTCGCGGCGGCGGTGATTGGCGGCGTCAGCCTCAACGGCGGCAAGGGCAGCGTCTTCGGCGCCTTCACCGGTGTCCTGCTGCTCTTCATGATCATCAACGTGCTGACCCTGGCCGGGGTACCCGCACAGTGGACGAACTTCCTCAACGGCACCGTCATCCTGGTGGCCCTGGTGGTGTCCCGCATCACCGGAGGCAAGGCACAGACGTGAGGCGGCCGGCCCGTCGGGCCCACCGCGAGGCAGGCAACCACGCCCGCCCGCTCGATCCCTCAGGAGTTACTGGTGAGTGAGCGCATCTCGTCCGTAGAAACCATCGACGTACGGTTCCCCACCTCCCGGCATCGGGACGGGTCGGACGCGATGAACCCGTTCCCCGACTACTCCGCCGCGTACCTGGTGTTGCGGACCTCGGCCGGCGCCGAGGGACACGGCCTGGTCTTCACCGTGGGCCGGGGCACCGACCTTCAGGTCGCGGCGGTGCGGGCACTCGCCCCGATGGTGGTCGGCCAGCGGGTCGACGAGCTGGTCGCCGACCCGCGCTCGCTGGCCCGCCGGCTCGTCGGCGACAGCCAGATCCGTTGGCTCGGGCCCGAGAAGGGGGTCGTGCACATGGCCGCCGGCGGTCTGGTCAACGCGGTGTGGGACCTCGCGGCCCGGCGGGCGGAGAAACCGTTGTGGAAGCTGCTCGCCGACCTCACCCCGGAGCAGTTGGTCGCCCAGGTCGACTTCCGCTACCTGCGTGACGCTCTCACCGAGGACGAGGCGGTGACGCTGCTGCGCAGCGCCGAGGGAGGGCGGGCCGAGCGCGAGCGGCGGCTACGGGCCGAGGGCTACCCCGCCTACACCACCACCCCCGGCTGGCTGGGTTACGACGACGAGAAGCTGGCCCGGCTCTGCCGGGAGGCCGTCGAGGACGGCTACCGGCTGATCAAGCTCAAGGTGGGCGGGAACCTGACCGACGACGTACGCCGGATGGGCATCGCCCGACGGGTCGTCGGGCCGGACATCCAGATCGCGGTGGACGCGAACCAGATCTGGGGAGTGCCCGAGGCGATCCGCTGGATGCGGGAGTTGGCCGAGTTCGACCCGTACTGGATCGAGGAGCCGACCTCGCCGGACGACGTGCTCGGGCACGGCGCCGTGCGCAAGGCTCTCGCCCCGGTCAAGGTGGCCACCGGCGAACACGTGCACAACGCGGTCATGTTCAAGCAGCTGCTCCAGGCCGACGCCGTCGACGTGGTGCAGATCGACGCCTGTCGGGTCGCCGGCGTGAACGAGAACCTGGCGGTCCTGCTGCTCGCCGCGAAGTTCGGGGTGCCGGTCTGCCCGCACGCCGGGGGAGTGGGGCTGTGCGAGCTGGTGCAGCACCTGGCCCTGTTCGACTTCGTCGCGCTCAGCGGCAGCACCGAGGGCCGGGCCATCGAGTACGTCGATCACCTGCACGAGCACTTCGCCGATCCGGTACGCGTCAGCGGCGGACGCTACCTCGCGCCCGACGCACCCGGCATGAGCGCGCGGATCCTGCCGGACTCGTTGGCGCGCTACCGCTACCCCGACGGCCCGGCGTGGGCCGACGCCGAGGTCCTGGCGGGAGCGCCGACATCATGACCACCCGTGCGGTCCGGGACCACGGCAAGGCGGTTCATCTGATGTCTGGCTCGGCTCGGTCGATCGGGCCGCTACCCGTCCGACGGTTTCGCGCCGAGCACGGTACGCAGCCACGCCTCGGAGGTGTTGACGTGCAACAGGGCGCTGGCCTGCGCCAGCAACTGGTCACGCGCCCGCAGCGCGAGGTAGATGGTGTGATGCTCCTCGATGGTCTGGTGCGCCGCGTTGCCCTCGATCAACCCGCGCCACACCCGGGCCCGCAGCGTACGACCGGAGAGCCCGTCCAGCAGCGAGGTGAGGGTCTCGTTGCCGGTGGTGGCGATGACGGTGTGGTGGAAAGCGGCGTCGAACTGGATCAACTTCTCGGCGTCGTCGGCCGCCGCCCGCATGTCCTGCAGGATCCGGCCCAGCTCGTCGAGGTCGGTGTCGGTCATCCGCAGCGCCGCCAGGCCGGTCGCCATCGGCTCCAGCATCCGGCGCACCTCCATGACCTCCAGGAGCGTGTCGTCGCGCAGCAACTCCACCGCGACGCCGAGCCCTTCCAGCAGCAGCCGGGGGGCGAGGCTCGTCACGTACGTGCCGTCGCCGCGCCGCACGTCGAGCACCCGGGCCGATTCGAGCACCTTGACCGCTTCCCGGACCCCACTGCGCGAGAGCCCCATCTGGGCGGCCAGTTGCGGTTCCGGTGGCAGCCGCGTCCCCGGAGGCAGCTCACCGCTCTGGATCATGCTCCGGATCTTCGCGATCGCGTCGTCGGTCAGTGCCATCCACGCCCCCTTCGGACCGGTCGACCGGGCGCCGGCCCGGCGCCGGCGTCCAGGACCGGCACCGGCGACCCCGACCACTATAGAGACATCGGACGTTTGTCGGCGACGCTGCGCACTCGCCGTGCGGCTGCCGGAACCAGGGTCAACCGAGCTCACCGAAAGGGTGCGACGTGCGACGTTACGGCATGGTGATCCGGCTCAGGCCGGAGCACCGGGAAACCTACCTGCGGCTGCACGCCGCGGTCTGGCCCGGTGTCGAGCAGACGTTGCGCGACGGGAACATCCGCAACTTCACCATCTTCCTCCACGGCGACCTGTTGTTCGGTTACTACGAGTACGTCGGCGACGATCACGACGCCGACCAGCGTCGCATGGCCGACGACCCGCAGACGCAGGCGTGGTGGAAGCTGACCGATCCGTGCCAGGAGTCTCTCGCCGAGCCCGGCTCGGGGCACTGGTGGGCCCCGATGCGGGAGATCTGGCACCTGACCGAGGAGGCGCCCTGAGCTGACCCGCCGGAACCGTCGCGACGCTGACCGGTGTCCGGCCGCCCGTCCCCGCCGGGTCGTCGCCTGAGCGCGCCGAACCGAGTCGACGTTGACGCCGACCCATCAGGGCGGGTGCACACATCTGATGAATATCGTGGAGCGAGTCGCTCGCCCGATGGGTGGCCCGGCACGACCGGGCCTCTGCGGGGGTGTGACAGCGCGTGCCCTGAATCGTCTAACGCCTGGTAGAGGCACGTTATCTGGTCGGCGGAGGAGTCGCCGAGGGATTGAATCGACCGTTGCCTATTGCGCTGCCCGGCGATAACATTCGCGAAACACATCAGACGTATGAGCCGTTCTGGGCCTGCCGGCGATCAGTGAGGCTTCGCCTGGCCGGATCGGTCACGGTTGGAGGATCGATGTCAGACCTGACTCGACGGCAGGCTCTCAAGATCGGCGGGGCGGGTGCCGGTGGCGCCCTGCTACCGCTGCCGTGGACCGCCGTGGCCCGGGCGGATTCGGCGGCACCGCCGCAGGTGCTGGCCGCCGGTGACCTGGCGCTCTGGTACGACGAGGCCGCCGGCACCGACTGGCTGCGGGCACTGCCGATCGGCAACGGCCGCCTCGGTGCCATGGTCTTCGGCAACGTCGACGCGGAGCGGCTGCAGCTCAACGAGGACACCGTCTGGGCCGGCGGACCGCACGACCCGAGCAACCCCCGTGGGCTGGGCGCGCTGGCCGAGATTCGGCGCCTGGTGTTCGCCAACCAGTGGAGCCAGGCGCAGAACCTGATCAACCAGAACATGTTGGGCAACCCGGTCGGGCAGTTGGCGTACCAGACCGTCGGCAACCTCCGGCTGAGCTTCCCGACCTCCGGCGGGGCCTCGCAGTACAACCGGCACCTGGACCTGACCACCGCGACGACGAGCGTGTCGTACGTGATGAACGGCGTGCGGTACCAGCGGGAGACCTTCGCCAGCGCACCGGACCAGGTCATCGCGATGCGGCTGACCGCCGACCGGACCGGCTCGATCACCTTCACCGCCACGTTCGACAGCCCGCAGCGGACCTCCGTGTCCAGCCCGGACGGCACCACCATCGCCCTGGACGGCGTCTCCGGCAACCAGGAGGGCGTCAACGGCGCGGTGCGCTTCCTGGCGCTGGCCAACGCCACCGTCAGCGGCGGCACCGTGAGCAGTTCCGGTGGCACGTTGCGGGTCACCGGCGCCACGAGCGTGACCCTGCTGGTCTCGATCGGCTCCAGCTACGTCAACTACCGCAACGTCGGCGGCGACTACCAGGGCATCGCGCGGCGTCACCTCACCGCCGCGCGCGCCAGCAGCTACGACCAGCTGCGCGGTCGGCACGTCGCCGACTACCAGGCGCTGTTCGGGCGGGTCAGCCTCGACCTGGGCCGTACCTCCGCCGCGGACCAACCGACCGACGTGCGGATCGCGCAGCACAACAGCGTCAACGATCCGCAGTTCTCCGCACTGCTGTTCCAGTTCGGGCGGTACCTGCTGATCTCGTCCTCCCGGCCGGGCACCCAGCCGGCAAATCTCCAGGGCATCTGGAACGACTCGCTGACCCCGGCCTGGGACTCGAAGTACACCATCAACGCCAACCTGCCGATGAACTACTGGCCGGCCAACACCACGAACCTGTCCGAGTGCCACGAGCCGGTCTTCGACATGGTCCGGGATCTCGCGGTGGCCGGGGCCCGCACCGCCCAGGTGCAGTACGGTGCCGGCGGCTGGGTCACCCACCACAACACCGACGCGTGGCGGGCCACCTCGGTGGTCGACGGGGCGTTCTGGGGCATGTGGCAGACCGGCGGCGCCTGGCTGGCCACCTTGATCTGGGACCACTACCTGTTCACCGGGGACGTCGAGTTCCTCCGGGCGAACTATCCGGCGATGAAGGGCGCGGCGCAGTTCTTCCTCGACACCCTGGTGACCGAGCCGAGCCTCGGCTATCTGGTGACCAATCCGTCGAACTCGCCGGAGATCGGTCACCACGCCGACGCGAGCGTGTGCGCGGGGCCCACGATGGACAACCAGATCCTGCGGGATCTCTTCGACGGATGCGCCCGGGCCAGCGAGATCCTCAACACCGACGCCACCTTCCGGGCGCAGGTCCGGGCGACCCGGGACCGGCTCGCGCCGAACCGCATCGGGTCGCGCGGCAACATCATGGAGTGGCTCTACGACTGGGTCGAGACCGAGCGGAACCACCGGCACATCTCGCACCTCTACGGACTGGCACCCAGCAACCAGATCACCCGGCGAGGCACCCCCCAGCTGTTCGAGGCGGCCCGGCGCACCCTGGAGATCCGGGGCGACGACGGCACCGGCTGGTCGCTCGCCTGGAAAATCAACTTCTGGGCCCGGATGGAGGAGGGCAACCGGGCCCATGACCTGATCCGCTTCCTGGCCACCCCGGCCCGGCTCGCGCCGAACATGTTCGACCTGCACCCGCCGTTCCAGATCGACGGCAACTTCGGCGCCACCGCCGGCATCGCGGAGATGCTGCTGCACAGCCACGTCGGTGAACTGCACATCCTGCCGGCGCTGCCGGCGGCCTGGCCCAGCGGACGGGTCACCGGACTGCGTGGCCGGGGCGGTCACACCGTCGGCATCACCTGGAGCAACGGCCAGGCCACCGAGATCCTGGTCCGGCCGGATCGGGCCGGCACCGTCCGGCTGCGGGGTCGGATGTTCACCGGCAACCACACCGTGGTCGATGCCGCCGACGGCACCGCGGCCCGGACCACGAAGGTCGAGAACGACCTGATCGAGGTGACCGTGGCGGCCGGACGCACCTACCGGGCCACCGGGTCGGGCGGCACGCCGACCGCGCCGCCGCTGGAGCAGAGCTTCACCAACGTCAGTACCACGAACGACAACAACACCGGCGCCGGAAATTTCGACGGCAACGGTGCCACCCTCTCCGCGCAGGCACTGGCCCAGGCCGGGGTCACGCCCGGCAGCACGGTCAGCCGCAACGGGGTCACCTTCCGGTGGCCGAACGTGGCGCCGGGCGGTGCGGACAACGCCGTCGCCTCCGGGCAGTCGGTCGGTCTGACCGGCACCGGCCGGACGCTCGGCTTCCTCGCCACCGGCACCTACGGGGCCGTGTCGGGCACGGCCGCGGTGGTCTACGCCGACGGCACCCGGCAGACGTTCACCCTCAGCACCCCCGACTGGTACGGCGGTCCGCACGCCGGTGGCACCGCCGCCGTCGTGATGGCGTACCAGAACCGGCCCGGCAACCAGCGGCACAACACCGCCGCGTGCGTTTACTACGTCGGGGTGGCGTTGCAGAACAAGCCGGTGGCCCGGGTGGAGCTGCCGAACATCAGCGCACGTCCGGCGGCGAACGTGCCGACGATGCACATCTTCGCCATCGCGATCGGCGGCTGACAGTCGAGGCGGATCTCCCGGGCCGCCGCCGACAGCTCCAGCGAACCCGTCCCGAAGGCTCGCCGGCCGTGACAGGGGATGTCGCGGCCGGCGAGCCGGAGCGGTGGGCCAGGAACGTGCCGCGGGTCGCCGCCGGGACCTGGCCGCGACACCGCCGACGTTCCTGGCCCACCGGGCCTAGCCGGTCGTGCTCACTTCCGCTGGGCCAGCAGCCACTGCAGGATGCTCTGGTCGTGGTAGGTCGGGCCGTAGGCCGCGTGGTGGTCGGGCAGCGTGAACGCCTCGTTGCCGTACTCGGTGTAGTGCAGCAACTCGGCGATCTGCGCTGACGACAGACCCCGCGCCTCGTACGCCGACCGCAGCGCCGCCCGGGAGTTGCGGGCCAGCGAGATGTTCAGCAGGTGGTCGTTGACACCGTGGGTGATCCACAGCGGGATCTCGGCGGCGGCGATGGCCGTCGCCTGGCCGGCGCTGACCTGGAATCCACCGGTGACCAGGCCGGCGGTGAACAGGTCGGGACGCGTGGCGAACGCCTCCCACAGCAGCCGCGAGCCGTAGGAGACGGTGGTGGCGTACACCCGCTCGGTGTCCACCGCGTGCTCCTTGCTGAACTGCTCGACCAGCTTGACCAGCAACTCCGCCTCGGCCACGTCGCCGACCCGCTGGTGCTGCGGAGCGAGCACGATGGCGTCCTCCCGGCTGCCGGTGACGCTGGGCTGGAGCCAGGCCGTCGCCGGGATGTCGGCGGCGATCTGTACGCCCGTGTTGTCGCCGTCCCAGCCCATGCCGTGCCCGGGCAGCACGACCATGAGCGGGTACTTCCGGCCAGGCTGGTAGTTCTTCGGCAGGTGGTAGTGGTACGGCAGCACCATGCCGCCACTGAGGTACGAGCCGTAGCGGAACTGGTCGACGAGCAGGTTCACCGGTGCCTCCGTGACACCGTGCGAGGTACCCGGTGAGCCCTTGGCCAGCACCGGCCCGGCACCCTTGCCCCTGCCCGGTTGGGCGTGCACGTCCTTGCGCTGGGTCACCCGGGTCGGCAGCTCCGGGTTGACCTTCACCGTGCACAGGAAGGTCGGGCACTTGGAGACGATGACCGTCCAACCGGCGTTCTGGTCGGGGTCCAACTCGACGATGACGTACCTGCCGGGTACGGACCGACGGTCGGCGCGGACGGTGGCGGTGCTGTTGGTGTAGGTGTGGGTGATGGTCCGCGCGGTCAGTTTGGGCAGGTCCTCGATGGGGTTGAAGCGGAAGTTGTAGCTGGTGTCGGAGACCGCGAAGGTCGAGTTGTCGAGCTTGCGGGGGTTGACCGTGGCGCCGTACTCGACGGCTACGGCGGAGACCTTCTGGCCGTAGGTGTAGACCGTGGTGATGGGGGTGACGCTGCGGATGCCACCGCTGCCGCCGCCGTGGTCCCTGGTCGCGGCGTAGGCGGCGGTGCCGGACGTGGCGAGCAGCAGCACCGCGGTGACGGAGACGAGCGTCCTGCGCAGTCTCATCGGCCCTCCTCGTTGGACGCGTCCGTCTGGTCCGGCTACGTGCCGGAGCGGCTCGGTCGAACTCCGAAACAGCGGGCGCTAAACTGATTTAGCAGAGCATCGATGTCGGCCCGGCCCGTGTCAAGGCCACCTTGGTAACGACGTCGAAACCGAGTGTTCACATCGAGGCTGCGTCGAGGTGTGCCGATCGTCGAATCGTCGCGTGTGGACGCGGGGGTGTCCGTCGGGCCTGGCTTGCCGTATTCTCTGACGTCGATGATCGCCGCCGCCCGGCCCGGGCGACCTCCCGGTCGCCCCTCGTGATCAGTGCCTTGACCTGCGACGACTCGGTCGGATGGATGAGCGCGGCGTTCGTTACGAGACCGTGACCGCGGGATTTCGAACCAGGTGTTGACCTAGGCATTGTGAGCGCTAACACTTGGGCCCCAAGTGCGACCCGCGCAGCCGGTGCGACGGCGCGAGTTCCAGATTGGGGAAGCCAGTGAACAGACGAGTCCTGGCCGCTCTCGGTAGCGCCGTCCTGGCGCTGAGCATGGCGGCCTGTAGCGGCGACGGTGCCGGCAGCGGCGGAAACGACAGCGACCAGCCCGGCGACCTGACCATCGGCGTCTCGATGCCGACCCAGACCTCCGAGCGGTGGATCGCGGACGGCAACTCCGTCAAGGAGAAGCTCGAAGCCAAGGGCTACCAGGTCGACCTCCAGTACGCAGGTGACGACATCCCCACCCAGTCCCAGCAGGTGGACCAGATGATCACTCGGGGTGCCGACGTGCTCATCATCGCGGCGATCGACGGCACGGCGCTGAGCGGGCAGTTGCAGGCGGCGGCCGACGCGGACATCCCGGTCATCGCCTACGACCGGCTGATCCGGGACAGCCCGAACGTCGACTTCTACGTCAGCTTCGACAACTACAAGGTCGGCGTCGCCCAGGCGACCGCCCTGCTGGTCGGCCTCGGCGTGCAGACCAAGGACGGCGCGAAGGGTGAGGCGAAGGGCCCGTTCAACATCGAGTTGTTCGCCGGGTCGCTCGACGACAACAACGCCCACTTCTTCTTCGACGGTGCGATGGACACGCTGAAGCCGTTCATCGACGACGGCACCCTGAAGGTGACCTCCGGGCAGACCAGCATCGAGCAGGTGGCGATCCTGCGGTGGCAGCAGGAGGCCGCGCAGAAGCGGATGGAGGACCTGCTGACCTCCAGCTACAACAGCGGCACCAAGGTCGACGGCGTGCTGTCGCCGTACGACGGGCTGTCCCGGGGCATCATCACCGCCCTGCAGAACGCCGGCTACAAGGGGGCGGACTTCCCGGTGGTGACCGGTCAGGACGCCGAGATCGCCTCGGTGAAGCTGATCGACGACGGGGTGCAGAGCTCCACCATCTTCAAGGACACCCGACTGCTGGCCGAGCAGGCCGTCATCGCCGCCGAGGCGTTCCTGACCGACAAGGCGCCGGAGGCCAACGACACCGAGACGTACAACAACGGCGTCAAGGTCGTCCCGTCGTACCTGCTGCCGGTCCAGACGGTGTACAAGGACGACATCAAGCCGGTCCTGATCGACTCGGGCTACTTCACCGCCGAGGAGGTCGCCGCCGGCCAGGCCGGCTGACGGCACCGCCGGGCTCGGTGGCGGCGACCGCCGCCGAGCCCGGCGACACCCCTGACACCCACGACGATCTGGAGGCTCAGGATGGTGGGCACGGACGACAACATCCTCGAGATGCGTCGCATCACCAAGACCTTCCCGGGCGTGGCGGCGCTCCAGGACGTCACCCTCGCGGTACGCCGTGGGGAGATCCACGCCATCTGCGGCGAGAACGGCGCCGGCAAGTCCACCCTGATGAAGGTGCTCTCCGGGGTCTACCCCTCGGGCAGCTACGACGGCGAGATCCTCCTCGACGGCGAACCGGTGCACTTCAAGAGCATCCGGGACAGCGAGCACCGAGGCATCGTCATCATCCACCAGGAACTCGCCCTGGTGCCGTACCTGTCGATCGCCGAGAACATCTTCCTCGGCAACGAGCAGCGCGGGCCCGGCGGGCTGATCGACTGGAACCGCACCAACGCCGAGGCGGCGAAACTGCTCGCCTCGGTGGGGCTGGCCGAGAATCCGATGACGCCGGTGGTGCAACTCGGCGTCGGCAAGCAGCAGCTGGTCGAGATCGCCAAGGCCATCTCCAAGAAGGTGCGGCTGCTCATCCTCGACGAGCCGACCGCCGCCCTCAACGACATCGACTCGGCCCACCTGCTCGACCTGATGCGCCGCCTGCGCGACGAGGGCATCACCTGCATCATGATCTCGCACAAGCTCAACGAGATCACCTCGATCGCCGACTCCACCACCGTGCTGCGGGACGGGCGGACGGTGGAGCGGCTCGAGATGACCTCCGGCGAGGTGACCCAGGAACGGATCATCCGGGGGATGGTCGGCCGCGACATCGACAGCTTCTACCCCGACCGGGTCTCCACACCGGGGGAGGAGGTGTTGCGCATCGAGGACTGGTCGGTGCGCCACCCGACCCAGGACCGGCTGGTCGTCGACGGCGCGAACCTCAACGTGCGCGCCGGCGAGGTCGTCGGCATCGCCGGCCTGATGGGCGCCGGTCGGACGGAACTGGCGATGAGTGTCTTCGGGCGCTCGTACGGTCGGGACATCACCGGTCGACTGTTCGTGCACGGTCGGGAGGTCAGGGCGCGCACCGTCGCGGAGGCCATCCGCAACGGCATCGCGTACGCGACGGAAGACCGCAAGCGCTTCGGCCTGAACCTCATCGAGGACATCCGGCGCAACGTCTCGGCCGCCGGGCTGCGCCGGCTCGCCCGGCTCGGCTGGGTGAACGACAACGAGGAGATCAAGGTCGCCGAGTCCAGCCGGCGCGACATGAACATCAAGGCGCCGAGCGTGATGTCGGTCGTGGGCAAGCTCTCCGGCGGCAACCAGCAGAAGGTCGTGCTGTCGAAGTGGCTGTTCACCGACCCGGAGGTGCTGATCCTGGACGAGCCGACCCGGGGGATCGACGTCGGGGCGAAGTTCGAGATCTACACGATCATCAACCGGTTGGTGGCCGACGGCAAGGCCGTCATCATGATCTCGTCGGAACTGCCGGAGCTGCTCGGCATGTGTGACCGCATCTACACGCTGTCGGCCGGGCGCATCACCGGCGAGGTGCCGGTCGCCGAGGCGACCCAGGAAAAGCTCATGGAACTCATGGCGAAGGACAAGGAAAGCGTCGGATGACCAGCACCAAGCCCACCTCGACCGACCGGAAGTCGGCCGAGAGCGCTTCCGCCGCCGCACTGCACGTCGGCACCAGCGACCCACGTTCGCTGATCATGAACAACCTGCGGCAGAGCGGCATCTTCGTCGCCCTCGTCGTCATCGTCGCCCTGTTCGCGTTCCTGACCGACGGTCTGTCGCTGAGCCCGGGCAACATCACCAACATCGTGCTGCAGTACTCCTACATCCTGGTGCTCGCCATCGGCATGGTCATCGTGATCATCGGCGGGCACATCGACCTCTCGGTCGGCTCGGTGGTGGCGCTGACCGGCGCGGTCTCCGCCGTGGTCGTCATCCGGCAGGGACAACCGTGGTGGGTCGGTGTGCTGGCCGCCCTGGTGGTCGGGATCGCGGTCGGCGCCTGGCACGGCTTCTGGGTGGCCTACGTCGGCATCCCGGCCTTCATCGTGACCCTCGCCGGCATGCTGCTGTTCCGTGGCCTCACCCTGCGGGTGCTGGACAACATCTCGCTGTCGCCGTTCCCGGCCGAGTACAACCGGATCGCGGCCGGATTCCTCAACGGACTCATCGGTGGCGACGGCTACGACGCCTTCACCCTGCTCATCGGTGGCATCGCGGTGGCCGGCTACGTGGTCAGTTGCTTCCGCACCCGGGCGGCCCGCGTCCGCTACCAGCAGCCCGTCGAGTCCTTCGCGTTGTTCGTCGCGCGGATGGCGCTGGTCGGTGCCGTGGTCATGTGGTTCGCCTGGCAACTGGCCCACGCGCGTGGCCTGCCGATCGTGCTGATCATCCTGGCCGCCCTGGTGCTCGTCTACGGGCTGCTCACCCGGCGTACGGTCTTCGGCCGGCAGGTCTACGCGATCGGTGGCAATCTGTCCGCGGCGATGCTGTCCGGGGTCAAGGTGCGCACCGTGAACTTCTGGATCTTCGTGAACATGGGCTTCCTGTCCGCGGTGGCCGGCATCATCTTCTCCTCCCGTTCCAACGGGGCGCAGCCCGCGGCGGGCAACATGTTCGAACTCGACGCGATCGCGGCGGCGTTCATCGGCGGTGCGGCGGTCACCGGTGGCGTCGGTACCGTCGTCGGCGCCATGGTGGGCGGGCTCATCATGGCGGTGATGAGCAACGGGATGCAGCTCATGGGGGTGGACCAGTCGTTGCAGTCGGTGGTCAAGGGCCTCGTGCTGCTGGTCGCCGTGGCCTTCGACGTCTACAACAAGCGCCGCGCCGGTGCCAGCCGCTGAGCGAGGCGTCGGCGCCGGGGCCGGTATCGACGCTTGACGTCGACTCACCGCGCGGAAACACTTCGTCGGGTCAGCTCCGCGTCGCCCGGAGCTGACCTCGCGGAGGTCGGATTGGTCCAGGAGGAGATCCGCCGGCGCAACGCCGGCACGCTGTTGCGGCAGGTGCATCTGCGTGGCCCGCTGTCCCGGGTCGAGCTGGGCGAACGGATGGGCCTGAACCGCAGCACCATCATGGCGTTGACCACCGAGCTGAGCCGGGCCGGTCTCGTCGACGAACGGTCGCCGGTGGACACCGGCCGTGCCGGGCGCCCGTCCCTGGTGGTGCGACCGGCCGCCGAGCGCTGCTACGTCCTGGCCTTCGACGTCGCCGTGGACCGGTTGGTCGCCGCCCGGGTCGGACTCGGCGGGATGATCCTGGACCGGCGGGAGGCGGTGCGTCCGCGCGCCGGGCCGGACCTGCACGACGTGGTAGCGGTCCTCGCCCGCTTCGGGCGGCAACTGCACCGGGCGGCACCGCCCGACGCCCGCTGCGTCGGCGTCGGCGCGTCGTACTGCGGCATGATCCGGCCGGGCGACGGGATGGTGCGGTACGGGCCCGACCTCGGCTGGGTCGACCAGGCGTTCGGCGACGAACTCGGCCGCCGGCTCGAACTCGGCCTGCCGGTGGCGGTGGGCAACGAGGCCCACCTCGGAGCCCAGGCGGAGCAGCAGCGGGGTGCGGGTGTCGGCCTCGACGATCTCGTGTACCTGCACGGCGACGTGGGCGTCGGTGGCGGCATCGTCGTCGGTGGGCGGCTGCTGGGTGGCGACAGCGGCTACGGCTGCGAGTTGGGGCACATGGTGGTCAATCCGTACGACGGACGGCCCTGCGGTTGTGGCTCGTCGGGTTGCCTGGAGGCGGAGGTCGGGGAGCGGGCGCTGCTCGACGCCGCCGGTCGGCCCGCCGAGTTGTTCGGGCGTGACGCGGTCCGGACGGTGGCCGACGATGCCGACCGTGGCGATCCGGCGGCGCGGGAGGCGCTGCGCCGGATCGGCGACTGGCTCGGCATCGGGGTGGCGAACCTTGTCAACCTGTTCAATCCCGGCATGGTGGTCTTCGGCGGGATGCTGTGCGACCTGTATCCGGGGGCCGCCGCGCAGGTGCGCGCCCGCATCGCTCGTCACGTGCTGCCGGTGGCCCGGGAGACGGTACGGCTGCGTACCGCGGCCCTCGGCGACGACGCCACCCTGGTCGGCGCGGCGGAGCTCGGTTTCGCCCGGTTGCTCGACGATCCGCTGGCGGTGTTCACCGAAGCGGTGCCGTCGACCGTCGGGGCCCGGCCGGCGAAGGGTTCGCGGGGGAGCCCGGAGACGAGCGCACGGGCGGTCGGCACCGGAATCGCGGTCGATGCGGTGGCAGCGGGGTAGCCGACCGGGGGGTGGGCCTGCGACCATGCAGTCCGTTACGGAGCTGTTGCCGGGAGGTGTCTTGACGACATCGGATGTGAGCGTTAACACTGAGGTCCGTCATCGGCCGGAGGTGAAGATGAGCGGTGTGGCAGCGGGCGACAAGTACGTCGTCGGCGTCGACTACGGCACCCTGTCGGGGCGGGCTCTGGTGGTCCGCGTCCGCGACGGTGCCGAGCTGGGAACCGCGGTGCACGAGTACCGCAACGCGGTGATCAGCTCCGCGCTGCCGGACGGAGGTACGCCGCTGCCGCCGGACTGGGCGTTGCAGGATCCGGAGGACTACCGCGAGGTGCTGCGCCACGCGGTGCCGGCGGCGGTGGCCGCGGCCGGGGTCGACCCGGTCGACGTGGTGGGCATCGGCATCGACTTCACCGCCTGCACCGTGCTGCCGACGCTGGCCGACGGCACGCCGTTGTGCGAGGTGCCGGAGCTGCGGCAGCGACCGCACGCCTGGGTGAAGCTCTGGAAGCACCACGCCGCCCAGCCGCACGCCGACCGGATCAACGCCCTGGCCCACGAGCGTCGCGAGCCCTGGATCGGTCGCTACGGCGGCAAGATCTCGGCGGAGTGGCAGTTCGCCAAGGGCCTGCAGATCCTGGAGGAGGATCCGGAGGTCTACCACCGGGCGGAGCGGTTCATCGAGGCGGCGGACTGGATCGTCTGGCAGTTGTGCGGCGTCGAGACCCGCAACGTCTGCACCGCCGGCTACAAGGGCATCCGCCAGGACGGCAGCTACCCGTCGGCGGACTACCTCACCGCGCTCAACCCCGGTTTCGGTGACTTCGTGGCCAAACTGGACGGCCCGTTGCTGCCGCTCGCCGAGCGGGCCGGCGGGCTCACCGCTCGCGCCGCGGCCTGGACCGGGCTGTCGGAGGGGATCGCCGTCGCGGTCGGCAACGTCGACGCGCACGTGACCGCGGCCGCCGCCCAGGCGCTCGACCCGGGCCGGCTGGTGGCGATCATGGGAACGTCGACCTGCCACGTGGTCAACGGCACCCACCCCGCGGAGGTGGCCGGGATGTGCGGGGTGGTCGACGGTGGCATCAGCTCCGGTGCGTGGGGCTACGAGGCCGGGCAGAGCGGTGTCGGCGACATCTTCGGCTGGTTCGTCAAGCACGCCGCCCCGGCCGGCGTCGACTCGCACGAGCGACTCACCGAGCTGGCCGCCGCGCAGCCCGTCGGCGCGCACGGTCTGGTCGCGCTGGACTGGTGGAACGGCAACCGGTCGCTGCTGGTCAACCACGACCTCAGCGGGCTGATCGTCGGGCTGACCCTGGCGACCCGCCCGGAGGACGTCTACCGGGCCCTGCTGGAGGCGACGGCGTACGGCACCAGGATGATCATCGAGGCGTTCGTCGAGGCCGGTGTGCCGGTCGACGACCTGGTGATCGCCGGTGGCCTCACCTCGAACGAGCTGCTGATGCAGATCTACGCCGACGTCACGAATCGGCCACTGGGGATCATCGGCTCGGCGCAGGGGCCCGCGCTCGGCTCGGCGATCCACGCCGCCGTGGCCGCCGGCGCCCATCCCTCGATCCACGAGGCGTCGCGGGCGATGGGTCGGATCGCGGCGGCGGTCTACCGGCCGGATCCGGACCGGGTGCGCGCCTACGACGCGCTCTACGCCGAGTACCGGGCGCTGCACGACCACTTCGGTCGCGGCGCCAACGACGTGATGCTGCGGCTGCGGGCGATCCGCAACGCGGCAGTTGAGTCGGCGTCGTCGCCGCAGGAGGTGTTCGCGTGAACGTCGAAGTGAGCCGACAGATCAGCGAGTTGCGCGAGAGCGTGGCCCGGCTGCACGGGGAACTGACGCGGTACGGCCTGGTCGCCTGGACGGCCGGCAACGTCTCCGCCCGGGTCCCCGGTCACGACCTCATGGTGATCAAGCCGAGCGGTGTCGACTACGACGACCTGTCCGCCGACAACATGGTGCTCTGCGACCTCGACGGCATGCCGGTCGAGGGGGAGCTGTCGCCGTCGAGCGACACCGCGGCGCACGCCTATGTCTACCGCGCCATGCCCGAGGTGGGCGGCGTCGTGCACACCCACAGCACGTACGCCACCGCCTGGGCGGCGCGGGGCGAGTCGATCCCGTGCCACCTCACCGCGCAGGCTGACGAGTTCGGCGGGGAGATCCCGGTGGGCCCGTTCGCCCTGATCGGCGGCGACGACATCGGCAAGGGAATCGTCAGCACCCTCACCGGGCACCGCTCGCCCGCGGTGCTCATGCGCAACCACGGCGTCTTCACCATCGGGCGTACCGCCCGGGCCGCGGTCAAGGCCGCGGTGATGTGTGAGGACGTCGCCCGAACCGCGCACCTGACGCGTGCGCTCGGGCAACCGGTGCCGATGGCGCAGGCCGACATCGACGCCCTCTACGACCGCTACCAGAACGTCTACGGCCAACGTTCATCGCCTCCGGCGAATTCCTGACCGACCCGGTGATCCGGGTCGCCTGGCACCACCTGACACACAGATTCCGCACCACCAGCGCTGGCTGCTCGTGCACCTCCGCGGCCGGCGTGGACAACCGCACCCCCACCCGAGGAGATCCGATGAGGAACATGCGAATGCCCATGGCGCGTCGGCGCGCCATCGCGGTCGTCGCCGCCGTGCTGCTCGCCGGCGGCGTGGCGGCCTGCGGCAACAGCGACACCGGCGGCGGCAACGACGGCGGCGGCGACGACAAGCTCGTCCTGGGCTTCTCCCAGGTCGGCGCGGAGAGCGGCTGGCGTACGGCCAACACCAACTCCATCAAGGAGGCGGCGGCCGAGGCCGGCATCGAACTGAAGTTCGACGACGCGCAGCAGAAGCAGGAAAACCAGATCAAGGCCATCCGTAACTACATCCAGCAGAAGGTCGACGTGATCGCCTTCTCGCCGGTGGTGGAGTCGGGCTGGGACACGGTGCTCAAGGAGGCCAAGGACGCCGGCATCCCGGTCATCCTGACCGACCGCGCCGTGGACTCCGCCGACAAGTCGCTCTACAAGACCTTCCTCGGCTCGGACTTCGTCAAGGAGGGCCGGCTCTCCGGCGAGTGGCTGGTGGAGAACAAGAAGGACGCGACCGGCGACGTGAACATCGTCGAGTTGCAGGGCACCACCGGCTCCGCCCCGGCCAACGACCGGAAGAAGGGCTTCGCCGAGGCGATCGCGGCCGACCCCAAGCTGAAGGTCATCGCTTCCCAGTCCGGCGACTTCACCCGCGCGGGTGGCAAGCAGGTCATGGAGCAGTTCCTGAAGGCTCACCCGAAGATCGACGTGCTCTTCGCGCACAACGACGACATGGGTCTGGGTGCGCTGGAGGCGATCACCGCGGCGGGCAAGGAGCCGGGCAAGGACATCACCATCATCACCATCGACGCGGTCAAGGACGGCATGCAGGCCCTGGCCGACGGCAAGTTCAACTTCATCGCGGAGTGCAGCCCGCTGCTCGGCCCACAGCTGATGGACCTGGCCAAGAAGGTGCACGCCGGTGAGGAGGTGCCGCCGCGGATCGAGACCGAGGAGACCACCTTCACCCAGGAGCAGGCCAAGGAGGCCCTGCCCAACCGCAAGTACTGATGACGCACGGGGCCGCCGCACCGACGTGGCGGCCCCGCCGCGTCGCCCATTCCCGACGGACTGGGCGGCCGGCCCGACGTCCCGTGCCACGCCGCCCGACCGGCCCGCCGGCCGGCCGGGCGGCGTGCCGGTACAACTGGCCCTTCCGCATCGATGAAAAGTAGAAGAGGATCGATGGGATGACGGATAGTCGTCCGGTCCTGACAATGACCGGGATCAGCAAGTCCTTTCCCGGGGTGCGCGCACTCCACAACGTCGACTTCCGGCTCCTTCCCGGCGAGGTGCACGCCCTGATGGGCGAGAACGGCGCTGGCAAGTCCACCTTGATCAAGGTGTTGACCGGCGTGTACGGCATCGACGAGGGCATCGTCACCCTCGACGGCGAGCAGGTGGCCTTCACCGGACCGATGCAGGCCGCCGCCGCCGGGGTCAGCACGGTCTACCAGGAGGTCAACCTCTGCCCGAACCTGTCCGTGGCGGAGAACATCTTCATCGGCCGGGAGCCGCGCCGCTTCGGTGCCGTCCACTGGGGCGAGGTGCGGCGGCGGGCCCGCCAGCTGTTGGCCCGGCTGGACCTCGACATCGACGTCACCGCGCCGGTGGCGAGTTTCTCCCTGGCCGTGCAGCAGATGGTCGCGATCGCCCGGGCGATCGACGTGCAGGCCCGGGTACTGATCCTGGACGAACCGACGTCCAGTCTGGACGCCGGTGAGGTCGCGCAGCTGTTCCGGATCATGCGGCAGTTGCGGGACGAGGGCATCGCCATCCTCTTCGTGACCCATTTCCTCGATCAGGTCTACGGCATCGCCGATCGGATCACCGTGCTGCGGAACGGTGCGCTGGTGGGGGAGTACCCGATCGCCGAGCTGCCACAGCTGGCGCTGGTGGAGAAGATGATCGGCAAGGAACTCGACGTCCTCGAACTCATGGAGGAGCACCCCCGGCAGACGGTGACGGCGACCGAGGGCGGTGCCCCGTTGGTCCAGGTGTCGAAGCTCGGCCGCCGGGGTGCGGTCGCTCCGTTCAGCCTGACCATCCACGCCGGTGAGGTGGTCGGCCTGGCCGGACTGCTCGGCTCCGGTCGTACCGAGGTGGCGCGGCTGTTGTTCGGCGCGGACCGGGCCGATCGTGGCGAGGTGCAGGTGGACGGCGCCCGGACGGGACTGCGCAACCCGGTGCAGGCGATCGAACAGGGCATCGGCTTCTGTTCGGAGAACCGCCGGGCGGAGGGCATCATCGCCGACCTGTCGGTACGGGAGAACATGATCCTGGCCATGCAGGCCGCCCGGGGCTGGCTGCGTCCGATCCCCCGTCGCCGTCAGGACGAACTGGTCGACCGGTACATCAAGGCGTTGAGCATCCGTCCGGCGAACCCGGAGATGCCGGTGCGCAACCTCTCCGGTGGCAACCAGCAGAAGGTCCTGCTGGCCCGCTGGCTGATCACCGAACCGCGACTGCTCATCCTGGACGAGCCGACCCGGGGCATCGACATCGGCGCGAAGGCCGAGATCCAGAAGCTGGTGGTACAGCTCTCCGACGGCGGCATGGCGGTGCTGTTCATCTCCGCCGAACTGGAGGAGGTACTGCGCCTGAGTCACCGGATCGTCGTGATGCGTGACCGACAACTGGTCGCCCAGCTCGACAACGACGACACTGTGGACGCCGACCGCGTCATGCAGACCATCGCCAGCGGCACCGAGCGTGAGGAGGCGAGCCGATGAGCGACGCCGGGAACCGCTTCCGTACCCTGCTCGGCCACCGGCTGTTCTGGCCGGTCGCCGTGCTCGTGGTCATGTTGGCGGCCAACACCGTCTACCGTCCGGGTTTCCTGGCCGTCGAGCTCAACAACGGTCACCTGTACGGCACCCCGATCGACATCCTGCGGTTGAGCGCACCGCTGATCCTGGTCGCCCTGGGCATGACCCTGGTCATCTCCACCGGCGGTATCGACCTGTCGGTCGGCTCGATCTGTGCGATCAGCGGAGCCATCGCCTGCCTCTACATCAGCCGGGCGCCGGATCAGGACAACCTCGTCACCGTGCTGACCGCGCTCGCGATGGCGCTCGGGGTCGCGCTGGTGCTCGGCGCCTGGAACGGGATCCTGGTCTCCGTCATCGGCATCCAGCCGATCATCGCCACGCTCATCCTGATGGTGGCCGGCCGGGGCCTCGCACAGCTGATCGCCGAGGGCCAGATCATCACCATCAACTCCGGTCCGTACCGGGCGATCGGGTTGGGACACCTGTTGACCCTGCCCCTGGCCATCTTCATCGCGTTGGCCGCGGCCCTGCTGGTCGCGGCGTTCACCCGGCGCACCGCGCTCGGCATGATCGTCGAGTCGGTGGGCGGCAACCGGGAGGCCAGCCGGCTGGCGGGCATCCGGTCCGGTCGGGTCGTCTTCCTCGTCTACGTGGTGAGCGCCGCCTGCGCCGCGATCGCCGGGTTCATGATGACCGCCAACGTCTCCAGTGCCGACGGCAACAACACCGGCCTGTGGGTGGAGCTGGACGCGATCCTCGCCGTCGTCATCGGCGGCACCTCGCTGGCCGGCGGCCGGTTCTACCTCGGCGGCACGATCCTCGGCGCCCTGATCATCCAGACCCTCACCACCACGGTGTACGCCATGAACATCTCACCGCAGACCGCGCTGCTGTTCAAAGCGGTCGTCGTCATCGCCGTCTGCCTCATCCAGGCACCGGCCTTCCGGGCGAAGTTCCGTCGTCGACGGGCCGGGACGCCACCGTCGCCCCAGTCGTCGCCACAGCGGCAGAAGGAGCAGGTGCCGGCATGAGTGAGCGTCAGCGAGCGAATCGTCAATGCAGGGTGTTGGTGCCTCATGGCGGCACGGAGCGGAGCGGAGTGCCGGCATGAGTAGTCTCTCGATCTCCGCTCCGAGTTGGGCCAAGCTGCCCCGGCGGCACATGCCGGTGCTGGCGACACTGGCCCTGCTGCTGGTGATGTACGGCATCGGGGTGTCCCAGTACCGGGCGTTCTCCAACATCCAGGTGGTCTTCAACGTCTTCATCGATAACGGTTTCCTGCTCGTCATCGCGGTCGGGATGACCTTCGTGATCCTCACCGGCGGCATCGACCTGTCGGTCGGTTCGGTGGCGGCGATGACCGCGATGGTCTCGGCGTGGTTGCTCCAGTCCGGCCTGCCCGCGCTGCCGGTGCTGGTGATCGCCCTGCTGATCGGGCCGACGCTCGGGTTCCTGATGGGCTGCGCGATCCACTTCTTCGACATCCAGCCGTTCATCGTCACTCTGGCCGGGATGTTCTTCGCCCGTGGCATGTGCACGTTCATCAGCAACGCGTCGATTCCGATCACCGACGGGTTCTGGACCAGGATGTCGCAGGACCGGATCGGCGATCCCCGGGGCAACTTCGTCTCGATCAGCGTGCTCGTCGCGTTCGCGGTGGTGCTGATCGCCGCGTACGTGCTGGCGTACACGCGACTGGGGCGCAACGTCTACGCGATCGGTGGCAACCCGCAGTCGGCGCTGCTGATGGGGCTGCCGGTGGGTCGTACCCGGATCGCCGTCTACACCATCAGCGGCCTGTGCGCGGCGATCGGTGGGATCCTGCTGTCCTTCTACACGCTCTCCGGCGCCCCGCTGATCGCCATCGGGATGGAACTCGACGTGATCGCGGCCGTGGTCATCGGTGGCACGGTGCTCACCGGTGGTTCGGGGTACATCTTCGGCACGGTGCTCGGTGTGCTGGTACTCGGCGTGATCCAGACCCTGATCACCTTCGACGGCAGCCTCAACTCCTGGTGGACCAAGATCGTGATCGGAGGCCTGCTCTTCGCGTTCATCCTGCTCCAGCGCCTCATCGGCATCCGCTACAAGTGACCGCCCCTCTCGCGGAAGGCAACTCCCATGGCAACACACCCTGAACCCGAGGTCTGGTTCCTCACCGGAAGCCAGGCAATGTACGGCGAGGACACGCTCCGGCAGGTGGCCGACCAGTCCCGTCAGATCGCCGCCCTGCTGGACGAATCGCCGCACATTCCCGCCCGGGTGGTCTGGAAGCCGGTCCTGACCACCAGCGCCGACATCCTGCGGACCTGCCGGGATGCCGCGACGCAGGGGGCGGTCGGGGTGATCGCCTGGATGCACACCTTCTCGCCGGCGAAGATGTGGATCTCGGGTCTGGACGCGTTGCAGACGCCGCTGCTGCACCTGCACACCCAGGCCAACGTCCTACTGCCGTGGGACGAGATCGACATGGACTTCATGAACCTCAACCAGGCCGCGCACGGCGACCGGGAGTTCGGGTACATCCAGACCCGGCTCGGGGTGGCCCGCAAGACGGTCGCCGGGCACGTCTCCGATCCTCGCGTGGTCTCCCGCGTCGGCGCCTGGACCCGGGCGGCGATCGGCTGGTCGGCCATGCGCTCGCTGCGGCTGGCGCGATTCGGCGACAACATGCGCGACGTGGCCGTCACCGAGGGGGACAAGGTCGAGGCGGAGCTGCGTTTCGGCGTCTCGGTGAACACGTACGGGGTCAACGACCTGGTGCGGGTGGTCGACGAGGTGGCCGAGGCGCAGATCGACGATCTGGTCAAGGAGTACGACGACACCTTCCGAATGGCCGCCGAGCTGCGGCCGGGCGGTGAGCGGCACGACTCGCTGCGGTACGCCGCCCGGCTGGAACTGGGCCTGCGTACCTTCCTGGACGCCGGTGGCTTCCGCGCCTTCACCACCAACTTCGAGGACCTGGGCGGCCTGCGTCAGCTGCCCGGCATCGCGGTGCAGCGCCTCATGGCCGACGGCTACGGCTTCGGCGGTGAGGGGGACTGGAAGACCTCGGTGCTGGTGCACACCCTCAAGGCGATGGCGGTCGGCACCGAGGGTGGCACCTCGTTCATGGAGGACTACACCTACGACCTCACCCCGGGTGAGGAACTGGTGCTCGGCGCCCACATGCTCGAGGTGTGCCCGTCGATCGCCGGTGACGTGCCGAACGTGGAGATCCATCCGCTGAGCATCGGCGGTCGCGAGGATCCGGTCCGGCTGGTCTTCGACGCCGCGCCGGGGCCTGCGGTCGTGCTCGGCCTGGCGGACATGGGGGAGCGTTTCCGGCTGGTCGCGAACGAGGTCGACGTGGTGTCTCCGCCGCAGCCACTGCGCCGGCTGCCGGTCGCCCGGGCGGTCTGGCGGCCGCGGCCGCACCTGCCCGGCTCCGCCGAGGCGTGGATCACCGCCGGCGCCCCCCACCACACCGTGCTGTCCCAGGCGGTGGGCGTCGAGGAGCTGCACGACCTGGCCGAGATGAGCCGTACCGAACTCGTCGTCATCGACGCCGACACCGATCCCCGGCGGTTTGCCGACGAGCTGCGCTGGAATCAGGCGTACTACCGGCTCGCCCGGGGTTTCTGACGCCCTCCGACGCCGGCGTGGCGGACCGCCCACCGTGGCCCGTCCGCCATGCCGGCGGCTGCCCGCGCCCGCGCGTGGCAGGCGTCCCCGGCCGATGTGCCACCCCGTCGGCCGGGGACCGCGAGCAGCTCCCGCGAACGGCGCGCGAGTCCTGGACGTTACGTCTTGACGAAGGCCGTGTTATCGCTCACAGTCGATAGTGAAGGCGGACGATATCTGTGGCCGTCCGGGACGTGTCATGTCGCTGCACAACTGATGGTCACCTGATCTCTCCCTTGGGCGGAGCGGTCATGTTAGCGATCACAGAGGGCGCCGCGGCGGCGACGGCGTAGGCCGCAGCCGGACCGCCCTGTTCGTTCTGCTCGCATCCTGAAGGAGAATCATGATTGCCATTGGTGAGGTCCCACGGACCCTGCCGGGCCGGCGCGGCTGGCTGTCACGCGCGGCGGCCATCCTGGTGGCGCTGGTGGTGGGCGGCTCCCTCGCCGCGGTGGCGCCGTCGCCCGCGGTCGCGGCCACGGTGGACACCAACGCGTGGTACGTACTCGTCAACCGCAACAGCGGCAAGGCGCTCGACGTCTACAACCTGGCCACCAACGACGGGGCCCGGATCACCCAGTGGTCGCGTAACGACGGAAACCATCAGCAGTGGCAGTTCGTCGACTCCGGCGGCGGCTACTACCGGCTCAAGTCGCGGCACTCGGGCAAGGTGCTCGACGTCTACAACTTCTCCACCGCCAACGGCGCGTCGATCGTGCAGTGGAGCGACCACAACGGGACCAACCAGCAGTTCCGGCTGGCCGACTCGGCCGGCGGCTACGTGCGTCTGATCAACCGCAACTCCAACAAGGTGATGGAGGTGCAGAACGCCTCGACCGCCGACGGCGGCAACATCGTGCAGTACGACGACTGGGGCGGCGCCAACCAGCAGTGGCAACTGGTCCAGGTCGGCAACGGCGGCCCCCCCACCGACCCGCCCCCCGGCGGCAGCTTCACCAACCCCGTCGTCTGGCAGGACTTCGCCGACGTAGAGGTGATCCGGGTCGGCGAGGTGTACTACATGACCGCGTCCACCATGCACTACTCGCCCGGTGCCCCGATCCTGCGCTCGTACGACCTGGTGAACTGGGAGTTCGCCGGACACTCGGTCCCCCGGCTGGACTTCGGCACCAAGTACGACCTCCCCGCCGGGCAGCAGGCGTACGTGGAGGGCATCTGGGCCTCCACGCTTAACTACCGGCCGAGCAACCAGACCTACTACTGGGCCGGGTGCATCAACTTCGCCCAGACCCACATCTACACCGCCACGGCCGTCGACGGCACCTGGAGCCGGCACGCCACCCTGCCGCAGTGCTACTACGACGCGGGGATGCTCATCGACGACAACGACACCATGTACGTCGCGTACGGCAACGGCACCATCAGCGTCGCGCAGCTCTCCGCCGACGGCCGCAGCCAGGTCCGGGCCCAGCAGGTCTACCAGACCCCGTCGAGCATCGGCACCCTGGAGGGCGCACGCTTCTACAAGCGCAACGGCGCGTACTACATCTGGTTGACCCGCCCGGCCAACGGCCAGTACGTGCTCAAGTCCACCAACGGCCCGTTCGGCCCGTACGAGCAGCGCCAGGTGCTGCTCGACATGCGGGGTCCGATCTCCGGCGGCGGAGTGCCGCACCAGGGCGGGTTGGTGCAGTTGCCGAACGGTTCCTGGTACTACATGGCCTTCACCGACGCGTACCCGGGCGGCCGGATGCCGACCCTCGCGCCGATCACCTGGACCGCGGACGGTTGGCCGCAGGTGCAGACGGTCAACGGCGCCTGGGGGGTCAACTACCCGAACCCGCTGCCGCTGCGCCCGGTCAAGCCGCTCACCGGCGTCGACACGTTCGCCGGCACCACCCTCGGTCCGCAGTACGAGTGGAACCACAACCCCGACAACAGCCGGTGGTCGGTGAACAACGGGCTTCGGCTGCAGACCGCCACCGTGACCAACGACCTCTACCGCGCACGCAACACGGTCACCCACCGCATCCAGGGGCCGACCTCGACCGGCACGGTCGAGATCGACTACTCGACGATGCGCGACGGTGATCGCGCCGGCCTGGCCATGCTGCGCGACGTCTCGGCGTGGATCGGCGTCCGACGGGACAACGGTGCCACCCGGGTGGTCATGACCAACGGGCTGAACATGAACAGCAACTGGGACACCAGCAGCACCGGCAGCGAGATCGCCAGCGCCGCGGTCTCCGGCGGACGGATCTGGCTGCGGGCCAACGCCGACATCCGGCCCGGCTCCGGTCGGCAGGCGCGTTTCTCGTACAGCACCGACGGGGTCAACTTCGTCCCGCTGGGCAACGCGTTGACGCTGAACAACAACTGGACGTTCTTCATGGGTTACCGGTTCGCCATCTTCAACTACGCCACCCAGGCGCTGGGTGGATCGGTGACGGTGCGCCGCTTCGAGTTGGCCACGCCGTGAGGTGACGGTTGACCGGTCCGGCGCCGTACCGGTGCCGGACCGGTCGACACCCACAGAGACCGGGGCCTGCCGCCCGCCCGCCGAGCGAGCGGCAGGTCCCTCCTCCGGTCCGGCGATTGCCGCCGCCGGCAGCCGGGGGACATGCGGGTGCCGGGTGGGAAACATCCCACCCGGCACCCGTCCGTTCTCCGCTACCTGTGGCTCAGGCGGCGCGGGACCACTGCATGCTGGCCGCGGAGCCGCACGTACGCTGCTCCAGGGCGGCACCGGCAGCGGTGGAGCCGCCGACCACGTTCAGGCACTTGTTGCTGTTGACGTTGACCAGCTGGTGGTAGCCGTCGCCGGTCGATCGCCAGGTGAAGACCTGGTTCAGGCCGTCGTGGCAGGTGTACTGGATGATCTGCGCACCGTCGGCGGTGGAGACGTCGCGTACGTCGACGCACTTGCCGCTGTGCACGCTCTGCAGCCGTACGTTGCCGTTGCCGGCGTCGAGGAAGCGCCATTGCTGCCAGGCGTTGCCGTTGCTGCTCCACTGACCGATCACCGCGAGGTTGTCGAGGTTCGGCTGCTGGACGTCGACAACCTGCCCGCTGTTGCGGTTGACGATCCGGTAGGCCGTCGGGGCGCTGCCACCCCCGGCGAACTGCCACCAGTCGACGTTGAACAGGCTGCCGCTGCCGCCGGCGAAACGCAGGTAGAGATCGCGCGTACCGGTGGCGCCACTCACCCCGCAACTGGTGGTGGTCCAGGTCTGCCATCCGCCGGTGCCGGCCACCGTGCAGGTGCCGACGAGCGGGCCGCTGGCGCTGTCCAGCCGTACCTCGATGCGGCCACCGCTGGTGGCCGAGGCGACCCGCGCGGAGAAGGTGGTCGCTCCGGTGCCGAAGGCAACCCCCTTGACCTTGATGTAGTCGCCGTTGTCGATCCAGCCGACGTTCATGCCACCCTCGCTGGACGGCTCGGTCTCGATACCGGAACCCCAGGCGATCGTCTCCGCCTCCTGGCGCACGTACGGGTTCAACGTGCCGACCTGGGGTGCCCCGGCGGTGGTCATGTTCATGGTGGGGATGGTCCCGTTGGAGCCGTAGGTGAATTTCTCCACCGCGACCGACCGGGTGTACCCGCCACCGCCGGGCAGCGCACCGTTGTGGTAGAAGAAGTACGACCCACCGGCGAAGTCGATCACGCCGGGGTGGTTGGTGAAGCTGGAGCCCTGCCGGGGCATCACCGTTCCCCGGTACGTCCACGGACCGGTCGGTCCGGGTGCCGTCGAGTAGCCGATGAACTCCGAGCAGCACTCCGCCGCGAACACGTTGTAGTAGAGCCCGTTGCGCTTGTAGACCCACGGCCCCTCCTCGTAGAGGGTGGGCCGGCTGGCGTTTCCGGTCCGGGTGCCGAAGCCCGCCGTGGTGAGCGGGATCTGGGTCGGACCGCCGGAGAACGAGATCATGTCGGGGTTGAGCCGCACGTACCACAGGTTCGGGTTGCCCCAGTACAGGTACGCCTGACCGTTGTCGTCGATGAACGCGTGCGGATCGATCTCGCCGTTGCCGACCAGTGGACGGCCGAGTGCGTCCCGGAACGGCCCGGTCGGGCTGTCCGCGACCCCGACCCCGATGACCATCTGCCCGTTCGAGCGTTGCCGGACCGGCACGTACCAGTAGAACTTCCCGTTGCGGGCGATGACGTGCCCGGCCCAGGCGTTGGCGTCCGCCCAGGCGAAGGTGGCCAGGCTCATCGGCGTGCCGTGGTCGGTCCAGTTCACCATGTCGGCCGAGGAGAAGACCCGCCAGTCACGCATGGTGAAGTAGGTGGAGCCGTCCTCGTCGTGTCCGGTGTAGAGGTAGACCCGACCGTCGTGCACCATCGGTGCCGGGTCGGCGGTGTAGATGTGCTGGACGATCGGGTTGTCGGCCCGCGCGAGGCCGGGTAGCAGGGCGATCGTGCAGGCCACGCTCGCGAGCACGGCGACGAAGCGCCGGAGCGCCGTGGTGCTCATGCCCGACTCCACCGCTGGTTGGTGTTGCCGTGGCAGGACCAGAGGATGACCGCGGTTCCGTTGGCCGTACCGGCGCCGTTGACGTCCAGACACAGCGAGGGGAAGCGGCCGTTGCTCACCGTGCCGTTGCCGTTGAACGTCCACTGCTGGTTGGTGCCGCCGTTGCAGTCCCAGACCTGCACCCGGGTGCCGTTCGTCGCGTTCGTCGGCACGTCCAGGCACTTGCCGAGGATCCGCAACGTCTGGCCGTTCTGGGTGATCTGCTGGTTGGGGTTGCCGTGGCAGTCCCAGATCAGGGTTCCGGTGCCGTTGGCGGTGTTCGAGTTGTCGAGATCGAGGCAGCGCCCGGCCGATTCGCTGCGCAGCCGGAAGGTGCTCGGGACCGGCGGGTTGGTGGTGCCGCCGCCGCTGACCCGGTACACCACGGTGCCGTGTGCCGGCACGCTCGCGGAGATGGTCCCGGTGGTCGTGGAGGTGCCGCCGGTCCACGCGTTGAGCAACGTGAACGAGCTGCCGGTCTTGCCGATCGCCGCCGCCGTGGTGGAGATCGTCGTGGTGGAGTTGCCCTGGTTGAACAGGGCGACCGCGACGTCACCGTTGGCTAGCCGCTTGGCCAGGATCCGCCGGGTGCCGTCGTGCGAGACCTGCACGGCCTGCAACCCCAACGTGTCCTGGTTGATCGCGATCAGGTGCTGGTTGCGCAGGATGTCGAGCGTCGCGGCGCTCGCCGAGCGCAGGTCGTTGCCCATCATCAACGGCGCCGCCATCATCGCCCACAGCGCGAAGTGGCTGCGCATCTCGGTGTCGTTCATGCCGCCGTTGCCGACCTCCAGCATGTCCGGGTCGTTGAATCCGCCCGGCGCGGCGTAACCGGCCAGCGGCACGTTCACGTTGACGATGTTCTGGATGCCCATCGGGTAGCCGTTGGTCTGACCGCTGTCCCAGGTGTTGGTGATGTCCTCGGTGGTCCGCCAGAGGTTCGCCACGTCGCTCCAGTTGCGTTGTGGCCCGGTCTTCTCGTGGATGCTGTTCGAGTTGATGCTGTAGACGATCGGCCGGCCGGTGGCCGCCAGCGCGTCGCGCATGATGCTGAACCGCGCCACCTGGTCGTTGATGGTGCCGGTGGGGGAGCACCAGTCGTACTTGAGGTAGTCCACGCCCCACGCGGCGAACTGCCGGGCGTCCTGGTACTCGTGTCCGAGGCTGCCGGTGGAGCCGGGGAAGGAGTCGAAGTACTGGGCGCAGGTCTGGTCCAGGGGGCCCTGGTAGATGCCGAACAGCAGGCCGCGGGAGTGCAGGTAATCGCCGAGGGCCTTCATGCCGCTGGGGAATCGCTGCGGGTGGGCCTGGAGGTTGCCCTGCGCGTCCCGGTCCGGGTTGAACCAGCAGTCGTCGACGACGACGTACTTGTACCCGAGGTCGCGCAGACCGTGGTTGACGATCGAGTCGGCCATCTGGCGGATGAGGGTCTCGTTGATGTTGCAGCCGAACGTGTTCCAGGTGTTCCAGCCCATCGGCGGGGTGCGGGCGACGCCGTTGTTCAGCGCCTGCGCCGGCCTGGGGGAGACGACCCCGTCGGCGAAGCTCGCGGCGAGCGTCACCGTCAGGATGCCGAGGGCGGCGGTCAGCCACCTTCTCGCGCTACGCACGTTGGATTCCTCCTTGTGTCGGTGTGGTGGTCGGTGCGGCCGCCGGCGTGGCGGCGTGCGGCGGGGGCGGCCGGGTGGAACTCCGCGCGGATCCGGCGTACGCCGCCCACGTACGCGTGCAGTCCTCCGGGACGCCGATGTGCCAGGCCCGGATGTCGCCGGTCGTCACGCCGTCCCGGGCCCCGCACGGCTCCCGCCGCGCCGTGTCGGCAGGTGCCGTTCCGATGACAGGAATGTTATCGCTATCATCTATGCCTGTAAATTGTCCGTTGCCGCTCGTGCAGCCTCACCGAAGTGTTGACACGCGCAGCCGACCCGACAGAGAAGTAACGCGTGTGACCGCTAACAGGTGGCCCTGCCGGAAGCTGCGGTCGGCCCGGCGGTCACCGGGGCGGCTGCTGGCGCTAGACTGTGCGTGATCTAGCGCTCTCCACCCGGACGGCACGGCCGGCGTGGGCACCGCGCGAGGGGATCTTTGTACCTGAGCCGTGCCAGTCATCGCCGACGGGCTGCGGCGATGACTGGATTGCGGGGAGTGTGAGATGGCCGTACGCGATCCTGCGATGACGGACGTGGCCCGCCTCGCCGGTGTTTCCCACCAGACGGTCTCACGCGTGCTCAACGGGCACCCGAACGTGCGGGAGCAGACCCGGCTGCGCGTCCAGGCGGCCATCGCCGAGCTCGGCTACCGGCCGAACCGGGCGGCCCGTGCGCTGGTCACCGGCCGATCCCAGGTGATCGGCGTGGTCGCGCAGAACACCACCCTCTACGGTCCGGCCTCGCTACTGGCCGCGCTGGAGCAGGCGGCCGCCGAGTCCGGTTTCGCGGTCAGTGTGGGTAGCGTGCGTGACCTCGACCATCGGTCGATTTCCGCGGTGGTCGAGCGGCATCTGGCGCACCGGGTCGCCGGTATCGTGGTGATCGCGCCGGTGGAGTCGGCGGGCGAGGCGCTGGAGCGCCTACCCAAGGACGTGCCGCTGGTGACCGTGGACGGTGATCCGCACCGACCGATGCCGCTGGTGACCGTTGACCAGGCCGCCGGCGCCCGGGCCGCCACCCAGCACCTGCTCGACGCCGGCCACCGTACGGTCTGGCACGTTTCCGGCCCGTCGGACTGGTTCGACAGCGCCGGCCGCATCGAGGGGTGGCGGGAGGCCCTGACCTCGGCCGGGGCGGAGATCCCGCCGCTGGTGCCGGCGGACTGGTCCGCAGCAGCCGGCTACCGGTGTGGGCAGATGCTGGCCCGAATGCCCGACGTCACCGCCGTCTTCACCGCCAACGACCACCTGGCCCTCGGAGTGCTGCGCGCCCTGCACGAGCACGGCCGCCGGGTGCCGGACGACATCAGCGTGGTCGGCTTCGACGACGTGCCCGAGGCCGCCTACTTCATTCCGCCGCTGACCACCGTGCGACCGGACTTCGGCGCGGTGGCGCGGGCGAGCCTGGAGATGCTGCTCACTCAGATCGAGTCGGTGAGCGGCGGTGCCCTGCGCCGGACCATCGCCCCGACCCTGGTGGCCCGCCGAAGCGTAGGCCCACCTCCCCGCCGCTGACCCCACCCCACCCCACCCACCCACCCCACCGCCCGGCCCCCTCGGCGCGGTGATCAAGAAGTTCGCGTCGGATTTCGTGCTGGACGCGACCAGAACTTCTTGATCAACCGGTGGGTGGGGCCGGGGTGGGGTGGGTGGGTGGGGGAGTGGTCAGGTGGCGGTGCAGGTGGGGGTGGCGGATGGGCCGACGCCGGTGCCCTGAAAGCCGAACTCGGTGCTACCGCCCGCGCCGACCTGGCCGTTGTAGCTGACGTTGGCGAAATTCACCGTCCCGGTGCTGCCGCTGGCCTGCGCGCTCCAGGTGCCGGTGACCGCCGCCCCGCCGGGCAGCGTGATCCGTACGGTCCAGCCGCGGATCGCGGCACTGCCGGCGGTGACCCGGACGGTGGCCACGAAGCCGCCGTTCCAGGAGTTCAGCGACACCGACGCCGAGCAGCCACCGCCGCCCGGCGGGGGCGCGGTGGTGGTCGGTGGCGCGGTGGTCGGGTTCGGTCCGCTGACGCTGTTCAGCGCGTTGAGCACCGAGGTGTACGCGGGCTTCTTGTTCCCGTTGCCGTCGAACAGCAGCGGGTTGTCATCTCGCCACGAGGCGGCGTCCCAGACTCCCCAGACCGTGATACCGGTGCAGCGCGTCACGGCCAGGCAGGCCCGGGTGACCCGTTCGTAGATGCTCGCCTGGTTGGCGCCCTGGGCGACGTCCAGCTCGGTGATCTGCACGTCCACGCCGAGGTCGGCGAAGCGTTGCAGGTTGGCCTGGTAGTCGCTGGCGAGGGTGGTGCCGAGGTGGGACTGGAAGCCGACGCAGTCGATGGGTACGCCGCGCTGTTTGAAGTCGCGCACCATGTTGTAGATGCCGGTCGACTTCGCGTTGATGCCGTCGGTGTTGTAGTCGTTGTAGCAGAGTTTGGCGCCAGGGTCGGCGGCGCGGGCGGCGCGGAAGGCCGCCTCGATCCAGTCGTTGCCGGTGCGTTGCAGGTTCGAGTCCCGCCGTGCGCCACTGCCGCCGTCGGCGAACGCCTCGTTCACCACGTCCCACGAATGGATCTGTCCCCGGTAGTGGGTGGCCACCCGCGTGACGTGGTTGATCGCCGCGTTGCGCAGCGCGGTGCCGGACAGGTTCTGCGCCCAGCCGGGCTGTTGCGCGTGCCAGAGCAGGGTGTGACCACGTACGGACATCCCGTTGGCCCGGGCGTGTGCGACGAGGCGGTCACCGGCGCTGAAGTTGAAGACGTTCTGCTGGGGTTCGTTGGCGTACCACTTCATCTCGTTCTCGGCCACGATCGAGTTGAACTCGCGATTGAGGATCGTGGCGTAGGCGGAGTTGGAGAGCTGGAACGAGTTGGTGGCGGCGCCGAAGTAGCGGCCGCTCTGCGCCGCCGCCGCGCCGAGGGTGCTGGCGGCGGCGTGTGCGGAGGGCGCGACCAGCGCGGTGGAGACGAGCAGCGCGGCACCGGCCGCGACGGACATCAGCACGGTACGCGGCCGGACGCCCACGCCCCTGCCTGCGGTGGTTCTGGTTCTCATCGACGTGCCCTTTCGATGGTGGTGGTTCGGCGTGCCGCCGCGAATCCGCTGTCGATTGCCGTGAACCCGGGCCCGGATCTCCCGGAAACGGGCGCGGTGAGTCGACCCGAACGCGGATCGCACGGATTGCGCGGTGAGTCGAGGTGTGCCGGTCGCCGATGACGGCGGCCGTTCTCCGAGGTGCGCGAAGATCCGTCGAGGCGTGCCCTTCCGCGCGGATTGACAGCGCGCGGCGTCTCGCGGGTGCGGCCCGGACAGGCCGCCGGGCGGGGGTCGGCGGGGTGACCGCCTCGGCCCGGTGGCCTCGAACAGGAGCGTGCCCGTTGCTCCTTGCCCCGAAGCTAGCATGTTATCGATAACATGCTCAAGCGATGATGGTGGATGTATGGGTGGTCCGGGACGACGGCCGAGGCCGTCGGACACGACCCGTGGGTGGTGCCCGGCGGCCTCGGTGACGACGGGTCAGCTCAGATGAAACGCCAACGGTGGTCGCCTGCGCCGCTGTCGTCCCAGATCACGATCTGGGCACCCTGGCTGGAGGAGGCACCGGTGACGCCGAGGACCCGCCCGCCGTTGGCGGACTGGATCCTGAAGTAGCCGTTCGCGGCGTACCGCAGCCGCCACCGGTTGCTGGCCGCACCGTTGTCGGCCCACTGCACCACCCGGGCGCCGTTGCCGCTGCTGCCGTTCTCCACGCCGAGCACCTTGCCGCTGTGGGAGTTGCGCAGCCGCAGGTAGCCGCCACTGTCCACGATCGCGGTCCAGAGGTGGTCGGCGGTGCCGGTGTCGCCCCACTGGATCACCAGTCCGCCGTCGGCGGTGGACATGTTCTGCACGCCCAGCACGAGACCGGTGGCCAGGTTCTGGATCCGACGGGCGCCGTTGGGCACGAACCGCCACTGGTTGTCCGGCGTGCCGTTGTCCGGATCCTGCACCACGCGGGCACCCTGGGCGGTGGAGCCGTTCAGGGTGGCGAGCAGTTTACCGGTGTGCCCGTTGCGGATCTTGTGCGACCCGTCGCCGACGTCCACGATCGTCCACCGGTGGTCGGCCGTGCCGGTGTCGGACCACTGCAGCACCTGCGCGTTGTCGGCGGTCGACATGTTCTGCACGCCGAGCACCTTGGCACTGTTGGCGTTGCGGAACTTCACCGCGTTGCCGTCGACGACCAGCTGCCAGTCGTGGTCGGCGGTGCCGTTGTCGCCCCACTGCAACGCGGGCGCCCCGTCGGCGGTGGACATGTTCTCGATGCCGAGCACCAGGCCGCTGGCGACGTTGGCGAGCCGGAACGTCGCCGTCCCGGCGCCCGGGGACTGGCCGTTGGCGTTCCAGTAGACGGTGTAGTTGTGCCCGTGCGCGTCGTAGAACGGGATCAGGTTGACCGTGGCGCCGTTGGCGGTGGCGGTGAAGGCCAACGCCGAGGTGCTGGTGCGGTTGACCGAGGTGGTGGCCAGGGCGGGCAGGGCGGAGAGCGCGGTGTTGCCGTAGTTGCCGGAGAGCACCGCGGGGCCGTAGGTCAGGGCCACCACGTTCGGGTCGTCGTTGGCCGGCTGCACGATCACCCGCATCGGCAGGCGTACCGCGACCGTGTCGCCGGAGGCCCAGGATCGGGTGAGGGTGGCGTAGGTGCCCAGGGTGGTGGTGATGTTCTGCGCGGCACCGTTGACGCTGATCGTCGCGCCCTGCGTCCAGGCCGGGATGCGGATCCGCATCGTCCACGACCCGCCGACGTCGCCGGTCACGGTGAGGGTCGTGGTGTCGCTGACCGGGTAGGTGGTGCTCTGGGTGACGGTGATGCCGCGCTGCGACCAGGTCAGCACCGAGGGCATGAACAGGTTCACCGTGAGCGTGGTGTCGTTGTGGAAGTAGATCGAGTTCATCAGGGTGGTGTTGGTTTCCAGTTGCGAGCCCTGGCAGCACCAGAAGGAGTTGTAGTCGGTGCTCCAGGTGCCGCCGCCCCACGCCGGCCCGACGCCCCGTCGCCCGCCGGGGTTCAACGGGGTGAAGTACGTGATGTGGCCGTGGTTGTCGGCCGGATTCTGCGCCCCGATCAGGTGGTTGAGCAGCGCCCGCTCGTAGAAGTCGAAGTACGCGACCCGGTTCGGGTCGAGCAGCCACAGCTCCCGGGTCAGCTTGAGCATGTTGTACGTGTTGCACGCCTCGCAGGTGTCGTTGCGCAGGTAGCTGGCGATGGCGTTGGGCGCCCGGAAGTGTTCGGCCTGGCTGTTGCCGCCGATGACGTAGGTGTGCGCGTTCACCGTCATGTTCCACGCGTTGCTGGCGATGTCCCGGTACCGGGTGGTGCCGGTGGCCTTGAACTCGCGGGCCGCGCCGATCCACTTCGGTACCTGGGTGTTGGCGTGCAGCCCGTTGAGCTGGTCGGAGTTGGCCGCCAGCGGGTTGAACACGGCGTTGTGGTCGAACCGCTGGGCGGTGGTCAGCCAGCGGGCGTCGCCGGTCTGCTGGTACAGGTCGGTCAGCACGGCGTTCATCCCGCCGAACTCGGTGCCCAGCATGGCCTGCATCTGCGCCGAACTCAGTCGGCTGGTGCGCCAGTCCACCCAGCCGGCGAACGCCAGCAGGACGTCGCGGGCCTGGTTGTTGCCGATGTACCGCCACACGTCGAGCAGCCCGGCCAGGGTCTTGTGGATGGCGTAGTACGGCACGTTGCCGTTGTTCAGCGTGCGGTTCTCCACGGCGGTGAAGTCGGACTCGGGGAAGCCGCTGAGGTAGCCGGTGTTGAAGCCCGCGGCACCGTTGTTGGCCTGGCACTTGGCCAACTCGGCCACCATGTGGTTGGCCTTGTCCCGGCAGGTGGTGTCGCCGAGCACCGCCCACAGGTACGACCAGGCGCTCAGGAAGTGCCCCTGGGAGTGGGTGCGGAACGGGAAGTTGGGGGCCTCCCAGCCGCCCAGGGCCGCCGCACCGGCGGTGGACAGCCGGTGGTTGGCGCGGAAGTTGTAGAGCAGCCGGTTGACGTCGACGAAGCGCAGGTAGTTGACCGTGCGGTTCTGGTTGTCCAGCCAGCGGCTGGCGGTCAACCGCACCTGGCCCGGCTCGAAGGCGTACGCGGATACGCCGAGGTCGGGCCGCGCCGGGGGCAGCGCGGCACTGGCGGTGCCGTTGGCCAGTGCTGGGCCGACGGCGGTGGCGACGGCGGCCGCGCCGGCGGCCCGGAGCAGGTGGCGACGGTTGAGGGACGGGTAGGGCATCACGACCTCCGTGGTGGCGTGGGGGAGCGCCGCCCGACCCGGCGGGGGTGGTGGCCTACCGGGCGGCGAGGAACGGTGCGATGACGTCGACGCGTGGCGTGCAGCGCGCGTCGTCCGGACCCGGCGCGGGTTTCGCTGCGGTGACGACTGCCGCCATGTTTGTCGATGTTATCGCTAACATACGCGGCCCTTTATGGCTACCGCAAGACGTCGGGAACGGGTCCGGCGGGGCGACCCGAATTGACTCCCGACCGGGTCGCGGTCGGAGGGTGCCGAAGGCAGCCGGCCGGCGCTCCACCGAGACCGGCCGGGCGGTCGGCGACGGGGGTTCATGGTGGTGGCGGCGAGTGGTGACCGGGCGACGGTGCCGGGTACGTACTGGGCGTCCCTGGCGGTACCGACCCTGTGCCGCTCGTCCGGCAGCTCGGCCCCGGCGGGTGTCCGTCGCCCTAATATCTGACTAAAGTCAGCAATCGTGGATCGTGCACTCGTGGACGTGGTGCGGCGCTTCAACCGCACGGTGACCCAGCGCGTTGGCGCGCTTGACGACAGCTATCTCGCCCGCGATCGGCCCCTGGCGCAGTCGCGGCTGCTCTGGGAGATCGGCCTCGACGGTGCCGAGGTCGCGGCCCTGCGGACCCGGCTGGATCTCGACGCCGGCTACCTCAGCCGATTGCTGCGCACGTTGGAGGGCGCGGGCCTCGTCATGGTGGGGCCCGCTGAGGGGGACGGTCGGGTGCGGACCGTCCGGCTCACCGACGCCGGCCGCGCCGAGTGGCACCTGCTGGACGGCAGGTCCGACGAACTGGCCTGGTCGGTCCTCGCACCGCTCACCGACGGCCAACGCGCCCGGCTCACCCGCGCCATGGCCGAGGTCGAACGCCTGTTGATGGCGTCGCTGGTCACCATCGAACCCTGCCATCCCGGCGAGCCGCGGGCCCGCGCCTGCCTGCGCGCGTACGCGCGGGAACTCGCCGCCCGGTTCGACGCCGGCTTCGAGCTGGGGCAGGGCGGCGCCGACGAGCAGGAATACGTGCCTCCGGCCGGGCTCTTCCTGATCGCCACCATCTCGACCGAGGCGGTGGGCTGCGGTGGGCTACGGCTGTCCCCGGGGGAGCCCGCCGAGATCAAGCGCCTCTGGGTCTCGGCGTCGGTGCGCGGGCTCGGCGTCGGGCGTCGCCTGCTCGGCGAGTTGGAGCGGCACGCCGTGGCGGCCGGCGCCGTCAGCATCCGCCTCGACACCAACCGCACCCTTACCGAGGCCATGCGGCTCTACCGCGCCGAGGGCTACCAGGAGATTCCGCGCTACAACGACAACCCGTACGCCCACCACTGGTTCGCCAAGCCGCTGACCTGAAGCGCCCGCTGGCAGGTACCCGCCGAAGCCCGGCGATGGTGCGCCGTTGACGGGGACATAGCAGTTGATCACACTGTCGCGGTGCCCATCGCGCGTGACCGCATCCTGTCCGAGCCGCGGGTCGGCTCCTGCCCGAACTGCGCCAGCACCGAGCTGTGGACCGTCGTCGACCAGCCACCCTGGTGCGGGCGTTGTGAGTGGAATCTCGGCGTCGCCGCTTCGAGTGCCGTCGGCCGTCTCGGCCGGTCTCTCGAACGGCTCGATCGTCGTGCCGGGTTCCGGGCGGACCGCCGCCTGGCCCAGATGGCCACGCAGTTGGGTGCTTCCCACTCCTGGCTGACGCCTGCCTTCCTGCTGCTCGGGCTGGTCTCGTTCGTGCTGGTGCTTCTTCCGGTAGGTGCGCTGGCCGCCGCCGTGTGGCTGCTGGTCGACGGCGTGGGCCCGTTGATTCTGCCGCTGCTGCTCGCCGCCGTTGCCTACGCGCTGCGTCCCCGCCTGGGCAGCGTCCGACAGGTGGTCAGCGGCGCCTACCGGTTGACTCCGCAGCGGCAGGCGGCGCTGCACCGTCTGGTCGAACGGGTCGGCGACTCTGTCGGCGCACCGAAGCCCGACATCATCGTGCTCAACGACGAGTGGAACGCCGCGGCGGCAGTCGTCGGGGCACGCAGGACCCGAGTCCTGCTGCTCGGTGTCCCGCTCTTGGTGTGCCTGTCGCCGCAGGAGATGGTGGCACTGATCGGTCACGAACTCGGACACTTCCGCTGGGCCGACTCACGCCGTCGTCTCCTCACGCAGCCGGCCCGGACCTTCTTCGGCATGCTCGCGACCGCGACCCGGCCGCCACACGGGGACGCGCACGACAGGGACGTGGCGGGCATCTACGCCCTCGTCTACACACTCTGGCAACTGGTCGGAGGTGTCGTCAGTTGGCTGCTGTTCGTCGTACACCTCGCGATGAACACGCTCGACGCCCGGGAGGGGCGTCGAGCGGAGGTGCGTGCCGACGCGATGGCGGCGAGTGCGGCGGGCAGCAGCGCGGCTCTCAGCATGATCGACGTCTTGGCGTTGTCGCCTGTGCTGGCGCCTCTCGTCAGCGCGCATCCAACGCCGGGGGTCGCGATGGACGTCTGGCGGCGGGCCATCGCCACCACCCGTGCGGAGCAGGCAGTGCGGCTGCCGATGCTGCGTCAGCTCACCATCCGCGAGCACGCGTCACTGCTCGCCAGCCATCCGGCGCCGGGCCGGCGGCACCAGGTGATCTCGGGAATGCCCCACCGGGACGCCTCGGTCGTGGTGACTCCCGACGAAGCGGCCTCCCTCGATGCCGAGCTGCGGCCATTCGTCGAGGCGCTGCGCAAGCAACTCGCGCAGGCGTACGACCTGTGACCGGAGCCACCTGAGGCGCACCCGGCGCGGACCGTGCCGTGCGGCGGTACCGGTCGTCGGGCGAGTGCTTGCCGGCAAGAAATGAATGATGGTTCAATCCTTTGGTGGCCTACCGGAGCACCGAGCGGGTGAAGGCGCGGCTGACCGCCTCGCGGGAACGCATCGTGGCCGCCGCGACCGGCATCCTGGCCGAGCACGGCTACGCCGGTTGCTCGGTGGCCGCCGTCGCCGCGCGGGCCGGGCTGGCCACCGGCAGCGTCTACCGGCACTTCCCGGCCAAGGCCGACCTCTTCGCCGAGGTTTTCCGCACCGCCAGCCAGCGCGAGGTCGACGCCGTCACCCGGGCCGCCGCGGCCGAGCGTACGGCCGCGGCGCGGGTCCGCGCGGTCATCGAGACCTTCGCCGGCCGGGCACTACGGTCACCACGGCTGGCGTACGCCCTGCTCGCCGAGCCGGTCGATCCGGCGGTGGAGGCGCAGCGGCTGGTCTTCCGGCGGGCCCACGCGGCGCTGCTGGCCGGCTACATCGCCGACGGCGTGGCCGGCGGTGAACTGCCGGCGCAGGATCCCGAACTGACCTCCACCGCCGTGGTCGGCGCGCTGGCCGAGGCGATGGTGGGCCCACTGGCCGCCGGTGTCGCCGGCCCGGACACCATCGGCGGCCTGACCACCTTCATCCATCGCGCGTTGGGAGTTCCGTCGTGAGCACACACGAGGTGTTCAACCAGGTGCCGCCGTTGGTCGGCCACGACACGGCGGACGAGCCCGCGCTGCTCGACGCGCTCGCCCGGGAGGGCGCCGACTGGGCAACGGCCGAGGTGCGCGAACTCGGCCGGCTGGCCGGCACCGAACAGGCCGCCGAGCACGGCCGGCTGGCCAACGACCATCCGCCGGTGCTGCGGACCCACGACCGCTACGGGCACCGGGTCGACGAGGTGGAGTTTCACCCTTCCTGGCACGAGTTGATGCGTACCGCCGTGACGCACGGCCTGCACGCCGCGCCCTGGGCCGACGAGCGGCCCGGCGCGCACGTGGCCCGGGCCGCGAAGTTCCACGTCTGGCGGCCCGACGCCGGTCACGGTTGCCCGATCTCGATGACGTACGCGGCGGTGCCCGCGCTGCGGCACGCCCCCGACCTGGCCGCCCGCTACGAACCGCTGCTCACCGCCCGCAGCTACGACTTCGGGCTGCGGGAGCCGCAGCGCAAGCGGGGGTTGCTGGCGGGCATGTCGATGACCGAGAAGCAGGGTGGGTCGGACGTGCGGGCGAACACCACCACGGCGCGCCCGACGCCCGACGGCAGCTACCGGCTGGTCGGACACAAGTGGTTCACCTCGGCGCCGATGTGCGACCTCTTCCTCACCCTCGCCCAGGCGCCCGGCGGGCTCACCTGCTTCCTGGTTCCCCGGGTGCTGCCCGACGGCACCCGGAACCCGATGCGGCTGATGCGACTCAAGGACAAGCTGGGCAACCGCTCGAACGCCTCCGCCGAGGTGGAGTACGCCGAGGCGGTGGCCTGGCGGGTCGGCGACGAGGGCCGGGGCGTGCGCACCATCATCGACATGGTGAACCTGACCCGGCTGGACTGCGTGATCGGCGCGGCCTCCGGCATGCGTCACGGTGTCGTCACCGCCACCCATCACGCCGCCCACCGGCGGGCGTTCGGTCGCTACCTCGTGGACCAGCCGCTGATGCGCAACGTCCTGGCCGACCTGGCGGTGGAGTCCGAGGCCGCCACCGTGCTGATGATGCGCCTGGCCGGGGCGACCGACCGGTCCGCCCGGGGCGACGCGGCCGAGACGGCGTTCAAGCGGATCGCCCTCGCGGTGGGCAAGTACTGGGTCTGCAAGCGGTGGCCCGGTCACGCCGCGGAGGCCCTGGAGTGCCTGGGCGGCAACGGCTACGTGGAGGAGTCCGGGATGCCGCGACTGTTCCGCGAGTCGCCGCTGAACTCCATCTGGGAGGGCTCCGGGAACGTGGCCGCGCTGGACGTGCTGCGGGCGCTGGCCGGCCAGCCCGAGGTGATGGCGGCGTTCCAGTCGGAGGTGGACGCCGCCGCGGGCGCCGACGCCCGGCTCGACGCGGCGGTCCGTCAGGTGCGGGCCGCCCTGGCCGATCCGGCCGATCTGGAGGTACGCGCCCGTCGGGTGGTCGAACAGTTGGCGCTGGTGTTGCAGGGCGCGCTGCTGGTGCGTCACGGCCACCCGGGGGTGGCCGACGCCTTCTGCGCGTCCCGGCTGGGCGGCGACCGGGGACATGCCTACGGCACGTTGCCGGCCGGCGTCGACTTCGCCGCGATCATCGACCGGGCCACCCCGAAGGTCGGCTGACCGGTCCGGCGCCGCCACGGTGGGCGGCGGCGCCGGAGCCGGGGATCAGCAGTAGAGGTTCGCTCCGGCGGGCACCCCGAGGATGCCCACGAACTGCTGGTACCGGGTGACCCGACTCTGCACCTGGGCGGGGTTGCCGCCGTTGCACTCGATCGAGCCGTTGATGCTGCGGATGGTCTGCCCGAAACCGGCCCCGGTGACCATCGCGCTGTGCGCGGTCATCGTGCCGGGCCCGTTCTGCGTCATCCAGTACCAGATGGCGGTCTTCCAGGCCACGGCGGCGTCGTTCTGCACCAGCCACGGGTTGGTCAGCAGCGGCAGCCCGAGGGCGTTGCCGGCCGCGTGGTAGTTGAAGTTCCAACTCAGTTGGATCGGTCCCCGCCCGTAGTACGCGGCCTGCCCGGCAGGGCAGCCGTACGGCTGGCCGCCGTCGCAGTAGTGCGGGTAGTTGGCGGTGTTCTGCTCCACGATGTGCACCAGGCCGCCGGTCTCGTGGTACACGTTCGCCAGGAAGGCCGCCGCCTCCTGCCGCTGCAGCGTGGCGCTGCCGGTGCGGGCGAACGCCGGGTAGGCGCTGAGCGCGTTGACCAGTCCGGCGTACGAGTAGAAGGAGTTGCGGTTCGGGAACATCTGGTGGAACTGGGCCTCGCTGACCACGAAGCCACCCGGGTTGGTCGGCGGCGGGTTGCTGGTGGGTGGCGTGCCCGAGCAGGTGTACGGGTCCCAGTACCAGGTGCTGATGATCGGGTCGTAGCCGGGATTGTCGTGCTCGGCGATGTAGTACTGGCCGTTGGTGTACCGCACGATGCTGCCGGCCGGGTACCAGGTGCCGGCGGTCCGGTTCGGATGGTTGCAGGTGCCGCCGGTGGGCGGCGGGGTGCTGCCGCCGCAGGCGCCGAGGTCCTGCCAGACTCCGGTGGTGCCGGGCGGCGCCTCGTTCTGGGTCCACCACTTCGCCTGGTAGTTGCGGCCGTTGTGGGACGCCTGCATGCCCGAGGTGTAGACCGCGGTGGACCGCCACCCGGCGGCACAGGCTGCGGCGGAGGCGGCGGTCGACGGGATGACCGCCAGCAGCGCGCCGGTGAGCGTCAGTGCCGCGAACGCGGCCAGGGCGCGCCATCTCGACATGCGATCACTCCTTTCCGAGGGGAGGGGACGTCGAAGGGCGGAACGACCATCGACGGGCATGATGGTAACACCTACTGTTCATAAACCTTACTATTAGTTCCGAGCAGTGAACCGGGCGTTGAGCCGGGCCCGTCGCTGTGGGATTCTTGGACGCCGATGCGTTGTCGCGCGTGTGAGTGACCGTCGCCCGATGGGCAACCGGAGCCGCCACGGTTCCGGGGGACGACGGCCGAGGACGGATTCGTCTCTGTTCCACCGGTCCCGAGCCCGACATGTCGGGCTCGGGACCGGTGGACCTCCGCGTGACCGCGAAGGAAGATCATGGAAATCTCGAACCGGCACGGAGTTCGACCCCTGGCCCCACCCCGGAGACCGGCCCGACGCGCGCCCGTCCTTGTCGCGGTGGGCCTGCTGCTCGGCAGCGCCGCACTCGTCGGCGTCGACCAGCCCAGCGCCGCGGCGGCCACCACGCCGGTGGCGGTGACGGTGAACGCGCGGGCCGGGCTGGCCACCGTGCCCGACACCGCGCTCGGCGTCAACCACGCCATCTGGGACTCGCAGCTGGGCACCACCGAGACCTCGGATCTGCTGCGGGCGGCCGGTGTGCAGATGATGCGTTATCCCGGCGGCTCCTACGCCGACATCTACCACTGGCGGGACCACACCGCGCCCGGTGGCTACGTGGCCCCCGGCACCGACTTCGACACCTTCATGGCCGGCGTGCGGCGGGCCGGTGCCCAGCCGATGATCATCGCGAACTACGGCACCGGCACGCCGGAGGAAGCGGCCGAGTGGGTCCGGTACGCCAACGTGACGAAGGGCTACGACGCCCGGTACTGGACGGTCGGCAACGAGAACTACGGCAACGGGCACTACGGGTCGGCGTGGGAGGCCGACCACCACCCCGACAAGAGCGCCACCTACTACGCGAACCTCGTGGTCGAGTACGCGGACGCGATGAAGGCCGTCGACCCGAGCATCAAGGTCGGAGCGGTGCTCACCATGCCGGCGAACTGGCCCGACGGGTTGACCGCGGGCGCCGACCCGGGCCCGTGGAACCAGACCGTGCTGTCCATCGCCGGCCAGAAGATCGACTTTGTCGACGTGCACTGGTACCCGGGCGGCAGCGCCGCCGAATCGTTGCCCCGCACCAGCCACATCACCGACGCGGTCCACCTGCTGCGGGAACAGATCACCAGGTACGCCGGGCCGGACTCCGGTCGAATCGGCATCAGCCTCACCGAGGTGAACGTCACCTCCCAGGGGATGACCAGCCAGCCGGCCGCGTTGTTCCTCGCCGACGCGTACAGCGGACTGCTGGCCAACGGCGTGTTCACCGTTCACTGGTGGAACGTGCGCAACGGCATCGGGCAGGTGTCGACGGTGGCCGGGCAGACCGACTACGGCGACTTCGGCATGCTCTCCAGCGGCACCTGCACCTCGGACGGATCGGTCTGCGAGCCGCCGTTGAACACGCCCTTCGCCGCGTACCACGGACTGTCCATGATGAGCCGCTTCGCCCGTACCGGCGACCAGTTCATCCGGGCGGCCAGCGACGAGCCGTTGGTGGCCGCACACGCGGTACGCCGGACCAACGGCGAGGTCGCGGTGCTGCTGGTGAACCGGGATCCGGACAACGCCCGGGAGGTCGACATCGACTACGCGGGCTTCGCCCCGTCGGGTGGGGAGCCGACGGTGCACACCCACACCAACGGGGCCACCGCCATCACCACCAGCCGCTCCGGCAGCGCGTCCAGTCGGACGCTGCCGCCGTACTCCCTGACCACGCTCGTGGTGGCATCGGCCGACCCGGGCGCCGGGCGGCCCGGTGCCCCGGGGCAACCCACGGCCACCGACGTCACCGACCGGACGGCGACGATCTCCTGGCCGGCGGCGACCCGGGGCGCGAGCCCGATCGCCAAGTACGAGGTGCACCGGCAGTACGGCGCGGTCAGTGAGCAGCTCGGCGAGACCTCGGACACCTCGCTCACCGTGGACAACCTCGTCCCCGGGCGCAGGTACACGGTCAACGTGCTGACCCGGGACACCGCGGGCCGGGTCTCGTGGGCGTCGCCGCCGCTGACCTTCACCACCGGCAGCCCGGCCACCAGCAGCTGCGGAGTCCGCTTCACCCGGACCACGGACTGGGGCAACGGCTACGTGGCGAACGTCGACATCGTCAACAACTCGGACACCGCGATCGATGGCTGGACGCTGACCTGGACCTGGCCGACGACGTGGCAGCGGGTGGGCAGCGGCTGGAGCGCGACCTGGGAACAGGTCGGTACCACCGTCCGGGTCACCGGCACCGACGGCAACCGTCGGATACCCGCCGAGGGCGGCACGAGTGCCGGCTTCGTCGGCGAGTACAGCGGGCCGAACGTCACACCGACCGCGTTCCGGCTCAACGGCACCCTCTGCACCGTCCAGTGAGGCCGCCGGCGTCGCCGGTGGAGCGATCGCGCTCCACCGGCGCCGCCGGGACTGGTGATTTTGCCGATGCGGTGCTGGCGGAGCGCCGCAAACACTGATCGCAGTCGATACCACTCCGACCAAAGGGAGTATCCGACGTGCGATCTACCACCACCAACCGTCCCCGTTCCATCTCCCTCCTGGCCCGGCTGGCGATGGCCGCCGTCCTGGCCACCGGTGGCGTCGTCGCCACCTCGTCCCCGGCCCAGGCCGCCAACCCGTACGAGCGGGGACCGGCGCCGACGAACGCGATCCTGGAGGCCAGCCGCGGCCCCTTCGCCACCTCGTCGACGAGCGTCTCCTCACTGGTCAGCGGCTTCGGTGGCGGCGTCATCTACTACCCGACCACCACCACGGCCGGCACCTTCGGCGCGGTGGCCATCTCGCCCGGCTACACCGCCTCCTGGTCGAGCCTGGACTGGCTGGGCCCACGGATCGCCTCGCACGGCTTCGTGGTCATCGGCATCGACACCATCACCCGGTTCGACCAGCCGAGCAGTCGGGGCCGGCAACTGCTGGCCGCGCTGGACTACCTGACCGAGCGCAGTTCGGTGCGCGGCCGGATCGACGCCAGTCGGCTGGCCGTGGCCGGACACTCGATGGGCGGCGGCGGCAGCCTGGAGGCCGCGGCGAGCCGGCCGTCGCTGCAGGCCGCGGTGCCCCTGGCGCCGTGGAACCTGGACAAGAACTGGTCGAACCTGCGGGTGCCGACGCTCATCGTCGGCGGCGAGTACGACACGGTGGCCTCGGTCTCGTCGCACTCCGAGCCGTTCTACAACAGCATCCCGGCCTCGACGGAGAAGGCCTACCTCGAACTCAACGGCGAGGGCCACTTCTTCCCCAACACGGTCAACACCCCCACCGCCAAGCAGATGGTGGCCTGGCTGAAGCGGTTCGTCGACGACGACACCCGGTACGAGCAGTTCCTCTGCCCGGGTCCGAGTGGCCTGGCGATCGAGGAGTACCGCGACACCTGCCCGCACTGAGGGCGGCCCGGGGCGGCCAGGTACGCGTCCGTCCCGGGCTCCATCCGGCCGCCGGTCTTCCGTCCCGTGGACCGGCGGCCGTATATTGCACCGACAGTGCAACAATGTTGGAGGTGGTGAGTGTCCGACCACACGGCCGACGGGCTGCGCCGGCTGGTCGCCGCGTTCCTGCGGACGCACGACCCGAGCGGTGACCGCACCGGTTTCCTGCGCGCCCGCTTCGACGCGGGGCTGGCCTGGGTGCACCATCCGCCCGGTCGCGGTGGCCTGGGCGCGCCACCGCACCTGCAGGCGGTGGTGGACGACGCCTTCACCGAGGCCGGCGCGCCGGACAACCAGCCCCGGCGCAACAGCATCGGGCTCGGCATGGCCGCGCCCACCCTGCTGCGGCACGCCACCGAGGCGCAGTGCCGGCGCTGGCTGCGACCGCTGTGGACCGGCGAGGAGGTGTGGTGCCAGCTGTTCAGCGAGCCCGACGCCGGTAGCGACCTGGCGAGCCTGCGTACCCGGGCGGTGCCCGACGGTGACGACTGGGTGGTCGACGGCCAGAAGGTGTGGACCTCCCTGGCCCATGAGGCGCGCTGGGCGATCCTGCTGGCCCGTACCGACCCGGCGGCGCCGAAGCATCACGGCCTGACCTACTTCGTCTGCGACATGACGGCACCGGGGGTGCGGGTGCGGCCACTGCGGCAGGCCACCGGTGAGGCGGAGTTCAACGAGGTCTTCCTGACCGGGGTCCGGGTACCCGACGCCCACCGGATTGGGGAGGTCGGGCACGGTTGGCGGATCGCCCGCACCACCCTGATGAACGAGCGCGTCGCCATCGGCGGACGGCCGCTGCCCCGGGAGGGCGGGATGGTCGGGGTGCTGGCCCGGTTGTGGCGGGAACGACCGGACCTGCGCACCGGCGGCCTGCACACGCAGGTGCTCCGCGCGTGGGTACACGCCGAGGCCGCCCGACTGGCCGCGCTGCGGCTGCGGCAGCTGATCGCCGCCGGCCAGCCCGGCCCCGAAGGTTCGGCGGTGAAGCTCTCCTTCGCCGAGCTGAGCCAGCGGATCAGCGGTCTGGAGGTGGAGTTGCGCGGCGCCGAGGGGCTGCGGCACGACGACTGGACGATGCGTCGTCCGTCGGCACCGGACCTGCTCGGCCGCACCGCCACCTACCGCTACCTGCGCGCCCGGGGCAACTCCATCGAGGGTGGCACGTCGGAGATCCTGCGCACCATCATCGCCGAGCGGGTGCTCGGGCTGCCCGCCGAGCCTCGGGTGGACCGATGAGCGACCTGCTCTACGACGCCGACGAGGAGGCGCTGCGCGACAGCGTCCGCGCGCTGCTGGCCGCGCACGCGCCGTGGCAGCGGATCCTCGCCGCCGTCGACGTGGACGAGCCGTACGACGGGGCGTTGTGGCGTCGGCTGGTCGACCAGACCGGGGTGACCGGCCTGGCGGTGCCCGTCGAGCACGGTGGCGCCGGGGCCGGTTTCCGTGAGGTCGCGGTGGTGCTGGAGGAGCTGGGTCGGGCGGTCGCGCCGGTGCCCTTCCTGGGTACCGTGGTGGCCACCCGGGCGCTGCTCGCCTGCGGTGAGTCCACCCTGCTGCGCCAGGTCGCCGCCGCCGAACGCGACGTGGCGTTGGCCGTCGGCCTGGCCACCGCGCCCGACGCGGATCCGGGGCCGGTCACGCTGGGGCCCGGTCAGACGCTGTCCGGCCGGGTACTCGGGGTGGCCGACACCGTCCCGCACGGCCTGCTGCTGGTTCCGGCCGCCGACGGGTTGTACGCCGTCGACGGCGCCGACCCGGCGGTACGCCGGACTCCCGTGGTGTCGCTGGACGCCACCCGACCGCTCGTCGACCTCGAGTTCACCGCCGCACCCGCCCGACCGGTCGCCCGCGGCACGGTGGCCACGACGGCGATCACGGCGGCGCTGACGGCGGGCGCGGCGCTGCTCGCCTCCGAGCAGGTCGGGGTGGCGCAGTGGTGTCTGGACACGACGGTGGACTACGTGCGGCAACGCCACCAGTTCGGCCGGCCGGTCGGCTCGTTCCAGGCGGTCAAGCACCGGTTGGCCGACCTCTGGGTGGAGCTGACCGAGGCCCGGGCGGTGGCCCGGTACGCGGCCGACCGCCTCGGCGCCGCGCCAGCCGACGGGCGGGCGGTCGGTTCGGAGGCGGCGCTGGCCGCCGCGCTGGCGCAGGCGTACTGCGGTCCGGTGGCGGTCCGGGCGGCGGAAACCTGCGTCCAGTTGCACGGTGGGCTGGGCTTCACCTGGGAACACCCGGCCCATCTCTACCTCAAGCGGGCCAAGAGCACCGCGATCGCCTTCGGCACCGCCGACCGGCACCGGGAGGCCCTGGCCCGGCTGGTCGACCTGCCCGGACCGGGCACCGGCGACGACGCCACGAATCGCTGTACCGGTAGGTAACAACCAGGCATCGAGGGTGTTGACGAAACACGCGAGAAACGTACACTCCGAGTGTAATAAGTTTGGTCGTGCGGCGAGGGGCGGGTTGATGGCGGACGGTCTCGCACTGCACCAGGTCGGCGTCCGCTTCGGCGGCCTGACCGCCCTCGACGACGTCTCGCTGACGGTCGGGCCGGGCGAGGTGGTCGGGGTGATCGGCCCCAACGGGGCCGGCAAGACCACCCTGTTCAACGTCGTGTGCGGCTTCGTCACCGCGCACACCGGCACGCTGACCCTCGACGGTCGCCCGCTGCGACCGCGACCACACCGGCTGACTCGGCTGGGCATCGCCCGGACACTGCAGGGCACCGGCCTGTTCGCCGGGCTCACCGTCCTGGAGAACGTGATGGCCGGGGCCAGCCACACCGCCCGCGCCGGGCTGCTGCCGGCCCTGCTCGGGCTGCCCCGCAGCGACCGCGACGAACGCCGGCTGCGCGAGCACGCCCACGCCGTCCTGGCCGACCTGGGCATCACGGAGTACGCCGAGGCCGCGCCGGACACCCTGCCGTTCGCGGTACGCCAGCGGGTCGCGCTCGCCCGCGCGTTGGCCGCCCGCCCCCGGCTGCTGCTGCTCGACGAGCCGGCCGGCGGTCTCGGCGCCGACGACGTCGACACCCTCGCGGAGCTGATCCGGCAACTGCCGCACCGGGCCACCGACCCCTGCGCGGTGCTGCTCGTCGAGCACCACATGGACCTGGTCATGGCGGTCTGCGACCGGATCGTGGTGCTGGACTTCGGGCGGGTCGTCGCCACCGGGTCGCCCGAGGCGGTCCGCGAGGATCCGGCCGTGGTGGACGCCTACCTCGGTGCGGCCGTCGACGAGGCCGCGTAGTGGCCGGCGACCTGCTCACCGTCGAAGCCCTGGCCGCCGGCTACGGGCCGGTGCCGGTGCTGCACGACGTCGACCTGCGGGTGCCCACCGGCACCATCGCCGCGGTCATCGGCGCCAACGGTGCCGGCAAGACCACCCTGCTGCGCACCCTGTCGGGCATGCTGCGCCCGACCGCCGGTCGGATCCTCCTCGACGGCCGTGACCTGCGCGGCACCCCGGTCGAGCAACTCGTCCGGCGGGGCATGGCGCACGTGCCGGAGGGGCGCGGCGTGATCGGTGAACTCACGGTGGAGGAGAACCTGCGCCTCGGCGCGTTGTGGCGGCGGGACCGCACCGCCGCCGGGCACGCCCTCGACGAGGTCTACCAGCTGTTCGAGCCCCTGGCCCGACGGCGGCGACACCTCGGCCACCAGCTCTCCGGTGGCGAACGGCAGATGCTGGCCCTCGGCCGGGCCCTGGTCGGCCGGCCCCGCCTGCTGCTGCTGGACGAACCGTCGCTCGGCCTGGCTCCCCGCGTGGTGGCCCAGACCATGGCGTTGCTGCGCCGGCTGCGCGACGACACCGGGCTGACCGTGCTGCTGGTCGAGCAGAACGTGCGCAGCGCCCTGGCCGTCGCCGACCAGGGCATCGTGATGTCGCTCGGGCGGGTCGCCCTGGCCGCACCGGCCGCCCGGCTGCGCGACGACGCCGACCTGCGCCACGCCTACCTCGGATTCTGAAGCGCAAGGAGGACCGTGGACCGCTTCCTCTTCCTCACCCTCGACGGCCTGTCGAGGGGCGCGGTCTACGCCGCGTTCGCACTCGCCCTGGTGCTCATCTGGCGGGCCGGTCGGATCGTCAACTTCGCCCAGGGCGCGATGGCGGTGGCCGCCGCGTACGTCGCGTACAGCGTGACCGCCGCCACCGGCTCGTACTGGCTCGGCTTCGGCGCGGCGCTGCTCGCCGGGCTGCTGCTCGGCGCGGTCGTGGACCTCGCGGTGATGCGGCTGGTGGACCACCGGTCACCGCTCAACCCGGTGATCGTCGCGCTCGGGCTGGTCCTGCTGATCCAGGCGGTCCTCGGCATGGTGTACGGCAACGAGTACCTGCCCGCCCGGCCACCGTTCAGCCGGACCGCGCTGACGGTCGGTGGCACCGCCGTGCTGTCCCCGTACGACCTGTTCGTCTTCGCCACCGTCGGGGTGGTCGGCGCGGCCCTGGTCTGGGTCTTCACCCGCACCGCGATCGGGTTGCGGATGCGCGCCGCCGCGTTCGCCCCCGAGGTGTCCCGACTGCTCGGCGTGAACGTGGGCGGCATGCTCACCCTCGGCTGGGCGCTCGCCTCGGGTGTCGGCGCCCTGGCCGCGATGCTCGTCATCCCCACCGGACTGGGGCTGCATCCGCACGCGATGGACCTGGTCTTCGTCTCCGCGTTCACCGCCGCGGTGCTCGGCGGGCTGGACAGCCCGCCCGGCGCGGTCGTCGGCGGTCTGGGGGTCGGCCTGCTGCTGTCCTACGTGAGCGGATACGCCGGTGGAGACCTCATTCCGCTCGCGGTGCTCGCGTTGCTGCTGACGGTGCTGCTGCTGCGTCCCGGCGGGTTGTTCGCCCCGGTCACCGCGAGGCGGGTGTGAGCGCCACCCGGGCGGCGGCGCCGCAGGCCAGGCACGCCGCCGCCGATCCCGCCCGGCCCGGCCGGTCGCTGCCGACCGTGGTACGCCACCTCGCCGTCGCGGCCGGCGTCGCGTTGCTGGTGCTGCTGGCCAGCTACCAGCTCGACTCGTTCCGCAACTTCCAACTGGCCACCGTGGCGGCGTACCTCTGCGCCACCGCCGGGCTGACCGTGCTGACCGGGCTCTGCGGGCAGCTCTCGCTGGGACACGGCGCGCTGATGGCCACCGGCGCGTACACCCTCGCCCTGGTGCAGAACGCCTTCGCCGAGCGGGGCTTCACCGCCGGCGGGTGGCTGATCGTGTCGCTGGTGGCGGCGGTGCTGGCCACCGTCGTCGTCGGCGCGGTCGTCGGGGTCGCCGCCGCCCGACTGCGCGGGCCGTACCTGGCCGGGCTCACCCTCGCGGTGGCCGTGGTGGTGCCGGCGTTGACCGTCACCTTCGACGGGGTCTTCAACGGCGAGCAGGGTCTGGCGGTGCCGGTGGCCCCCGCCCCGGCCGGGCTGGGCACCTACTTCCCGCACGAGCGGTGGCAGCTCTGGGTGGCCGCCGCGGCGACCCTGAGCTGTCTGGTGCTGCTGGCGAACCTGGTCCGCAGCCGCTACGGCCGGGCCTTCCGGGCGGTACGCGACGACGAGGTCGCCGCCCGCCTGGCCGGCATCCACGTGGCGCGTACCCAGGTCGTCGCGTTCGTGGTGAGCGCGGCAAGTGCCGGCCTCGGTGGCGCCCTGCTGGCGGTGCTCGCGCAGAGCGTGTCACCCGGCGCTTTCGGCCTGACGCTGTCGCTGTTCCTGCTGATGGCGGTGGTCATCGGCGGTCTCGGCCGACTCGCCGGGGCGGCCTGGGGCGCCCTCCTGCTGGTCGCCCTGCCCGACCTGACCCACTCCCTGACCAACCTGTTCACCCTCTCACCGGCGGCGGCACAGCGGCTGGAGGGCAACCTGCCGCTGGCGATCTTCGGCGCCACGTTGATCGTGGTCATGATCGCCGCGCCCGGCGGCGTGCAGGGGTTGTTGTCCCGACTGGCCCGGGCGCTGCGCGCCCGCTGGCCGGTCGGGCGGTCGTAACCGTTCCACCCGCTCACCGCAACCACCCATATCGCACAACCGGACCGATGAAAGGTCGGTGTCCCATGCGAAGCACGGCACGACGCGGTCTCGTGATCGCCACCACCCTCACCCTGCTGCTCACCTCCGCCGCCTGCGGCGCCGACGACGGTCCCGGTTCGGGCGCGGCGGTGCCCGGCGTCACCGACACGGAGATCGTCGTCGGCACCCACATGCCGCTCACCGGTCCGGCGTCCGCCGGCTACTCGAAGATCGCCCCGGCGACGAAGGCGTACTTCGACTACGTCAACGCCAACGGCGGCGTGCACGGCCGCAAGATCACCTACAAGATCGTGGATGACGGCTACAACCCCGCCACCACCCAGCAGGTCGTCCGGCAGCTCGTGTTGCAGGACAAGGTCTTCGCCATCCTGAACGGCCTGGGCACCCCGACCCACACCGGCGTGCTGGACTTCCTGCACACCAACCGGGTGCCCGACCTCTTCGTCGCCTCCGGCAGCCGCAACTGGGACCAGCCCGACCGCTACCCGAACACCTTCGGCTTCAACCCGGACTACACCGTCGAGGGCAAGATCCTGGCCAACCACGTGAAGACCGCCCTGCCCGGCCGTAAGGTGTGCTTCCTCGGGCAGGACGACGACTTCGGCCGGGACGCGTTGGCCGGCGTGGAGAAGGTGCTCGGTGCCGACGGCGTGGCGGACCGCCAGACCTACGTCACCAGCAACACCAACGTCGCACCGCAGATCGGCGCGTTCAAGGCGGCCGGCTGCGAGGTGGTCATCCTCGCCACCGTGCCCGGCTTCACCGCCCTGTCCGTCGGCACCGCCGCCCGACTGGACTTCAAGCCGCAGTGGGTGGTGTCGAACGTGGGCGCCGACCTGCCGACGCTGTCCCGGCAGCTCGGCGACGCCGCCGGCCTGCTGGAGGGGCTGATCGGCCTGAACTACCTGCCGATGCAGGGCGACAGCGACGACCCGTGGATCCAGCTGTTCACCAAGGTGAACACGGAGCACAACGGCGGTGCGGAGTTCGACGGCAACACCGTCTACGGCATGGCGGTGGGCTACCTGTTCGTGCAGGTGCTGCAGGCCGCCGGCAAGGACCTCACCCGGGAGTCGCTCGTCGAAGCCGTCCGCAAGGGTGGTTACCAGGGGCCGGGGGTGGCGCCGTTGCGGTTCTCCGCCACCGACCACTCCGGCTACGGCGGCGGCCGGCTCAGCCGGGTCGAGGGGGGAGAACAGCGCTACTTCGGCCCCACCTACGAGACCGACGAGGCCGACGGGCCGGTCAACGAGTACGCCGCACCGCCGGTGGCGCCACCGGCCAACGGCGTGCCGAGCGCCTGATCCGTTCGCCCGGTGTGCGCTGGCTGACCCAGGCGGCGCACACCGGGCGCGGTGCGCGAACCGGTCACCGCGAGCGCGGCGGCCCGGCCGTGTCCCACGAGGCTCGACGGGGCGGGGTCCGGTCAACGCCTAGACTCGGCAGGCACGCTCGCAACGCCAGGGTGAGGGGGACGGCGGGGATGGTCAGTGCCGAGGCGGCCGGCCGGGTGGACGGGCGCACCGCTCGGGCCGAGCGCACCCGGGCGGCGATCGTCGAGGCGCATCTCGCCCTCATCTCCGAGGGTGACCTCCGCCCGACCGGCGAGCGCATCGCCGAGCGGGCCGGCATCTCCCTGCGGACGCTCTGGACCAACTTCAAGGACATGGAGACCCTGTTCGAGGCCAGCGGGGCGGAGCTGCTGCGCCAGCAGGACGCCGCCTGGCGGCCGATCTCGCCCACGTTGCCGCTGACCAAGCGGGTCGACGCGTTCTGCCGGCAGCGGGCGAAACTGCTGCAACTGATCGCGCCGTCGGCCCGGGCCGCGCAGATGCGTGAACCGGTCTCCGCGCAGCTGCGCCGCAACCGGCTCAAGCACATCGCCCGGGTACGCGACGAGGTCGAGCAGTTGTTCGCCGACGAACTGGACCGCGCCGGAGCGGCCCGGGACCAGTTGGTGAACGCCGTGGTGGCGGCGTGCACCTGGCCGGCGTGGTCGACCCTGCGCGACGGCCTCGGGTTGGGCGTGGACGCGGCCCGGGCGGTGATGGCCCGCACCGTCGGCGCGCTGCTCACCGAGCCGGCCGACCGCTGAACCCGGGCCGCCGCCCGACAATTCCCTCTTCTCAAGCGCCGACGGGTAGGCGAGACTCGATGCATGATTAATGCATCCACGGTGCAAATAGATGTGCTACGGGGCCGGCAGGCGGAGTGTCGGGAGATCCGGAGGCTACTGGCGGCACCGGCCGGGAGAGCGCTGCTGCTGCACGGCGAGCCGGGCTCCGGGCGCAGCACGCTGCTGGCGTACGCCCACCGGCATGGTCGGGAGCGTCGACTGCTCGCCGCCGCCGGCCTGCCCGACGAGGCGACGCTGCCGTACGCCGGGTTGCAGCGGCTGCTCGACCCGGTGCTCGACGGCGCGGGCGCGCTGCCCGAACGGCAACGGCAGGTGCTGCGCCGGGCGATGGCCGGCGAAGGCTGTCGCGACCAGGACCTGCTCGTGCTCTCCCACGCCGTGCTCGGTCTGCTCGCCGAGGCCGCCCACGACGGTCCGCTGCTGTGCACCATGGACGACCTCGACGCGGGCGACGCTCCCACCGCCCGGTTGCTGACCCTGGTGGCCCGACGCCTGCCGCACCTGCCCGTCGTCCTGCTGCTCGTCACCGGCAGCGACAGCGGGGCGGACGCGATACCCCGCCACCGGCTGGAGCCGCTCGACGAACCGGACAGTCACGCCCTGCTGACCGCTCGCTGCCCCTCGCCGCCACCACCGGGCCCGGTGCTGGCCGGGCTGAGCGCCCTCGCCGCCGGGAACCCGCAGGCTCTCGTCGACCTCGCGGACTCGCTGACACCCGGCCAGTGGCAGGGTGCGGAGCCCCTGCCCGCGGCCGTGCCGGCCGACGGCGACCTGGGCCGGGCGTACCGTGGACTGCTCTGCCGGCTGCCGGACGACGCGCGGCACGCGCTGCTGCTGGCCGCGCTCGCCGCGACCGCCCCGACCCACCCGAGCCCGGCCGACCAGGCTCACGTCGTGGATCCGGTGACGCTGGGCCGGTCGCTGCGAACGGCCGGCGGCGGTGTCGACACGCTCGCACCGGCCGAGGCCGCCGGCCTGATCCGGCTCACGGCGGCGGGTGGCGCCGCCTTCGCGCGACCGCTGACCCGCGCCATGGTCGAGGCCACCGCCTCCCTTGCCGCGCGCCGCGACGCCCATCTGCTGCTCGCCGCCGTGTTCGAGGGCACCGGAGCCCGGTTGCGCCGGGCGTTGCACCTGGCGGCGGCGACCGACGGACCGGCACCGGCATTGGCCACGGAGTTGGCGGACGCTGCCGGTGACCGCGCGGACCGCTCCGCCGCGGCGACGGCGCTGGCCCGGGCGGCCGAACTCAGCGACGATCCGGTGCTCGCCGCCAGCCGGTGGATCAGCGCCGCCCGATCCGCCTGGCAGGCGGGCGAACCCGACCGGGCCCGCGCGTTTCTGCACCACGTCGCGGATGCCCCCAGCGGTCCGGCTGCGGTACCGCCGGGCGGACGTGACAACGGACCCGACGCGTCGCCCCAGGAGATGTCGCCCGGGCCGGCCGGGCCGGGTGCCGGCGGCGACGTGGTGCGCGATCGGGGGATGGCCGCCATCCGGGGCCTCGCCGAACTGCTGCATGGCGAGATGCGGCTGCGCTGCGGACCGGTGCCGGCCGCGCTGCCGACCCTGCTGGCCGCCGCGAGCACGCTGGCCGACGTCGACCGCGAGTCGGCGCTCGTCGCGTTGGTCCGGGCCGGCGAGGCCGTCTGCTACTGCGGTGACCAGTACCGCTACGCCGAGGTGGCCCGCCGGATGGCGGCGCTTCGGCACGACGCGGATCCGCCGTGGGCGGAGTTGCTGACCACCCTGGTCGCCGGAGTGGCCGCGACGCTGCGCGGCGAACACGCCCACGGCGGCCCGCTGCTGCGTCGGGCGGTGGTGCTCGGCGGCCGGCTGACCGGTGCCGCGGCGACCCCTACCGCGTTGACCGGCGCGGCCGTGGCCGGTCTGCTGGTCGCGGTGGACGCCGCGGCGTACCGGCTCGCCGACCACGCCGTCGAACGTGCCCTCGACCGGGGTGAGGTGTCCCTGCTGCCCAGGGCGCTGGAACTGCGGGCGATGAGCGAGTACTGGCTGGGCCGCCACGAGGCCGCGACGAGCAGCTGCCGGGAAGGACTGCGGGTGGCGCGGGCGACCGGCCAGCACACGAGCGTCGGCGCACATCTCGGTCTGCTCGCCGTGCTCGCAGCCGTACGCTCCGACCGCGACACCAGTCTGGGTCACGTCGCCGAGCTGGGCGACGCCGCCGTGCCGGGCAGTCGTCCGCACGCCCTCGCCGAGTGGGCCCTCGCGTTGCTGGACCTGGCCGAGGCCAGGTACGCCGACGCCGCCGACCGGCTGGCCGCGCTGGCTCGACCCGGTACCGGGCGCGGTCAGGTGCTCGTTCAGGTGATGGCCACGCCCCACCTGGTGGAGGCCGCCGCGCACGACGGTCGGCACGCCCGGGCGCGCGGCGCGCTCGCCGTCTTCGACAGGTGGGCCGGCAGCACCGCCAGCCCGCTGCGCCGGGCGCTGTCGGCCCGCTGCCACGCCCTGCTGGCCCCGCGCGGCAGCACCGAGGCCGAGCAGCATTTCCGGGCCGCGCTGTCGCTGCACCCGACCGATGCCGCCACCTTCGAACGGGCGCGCACCGAGCTGCTCTTCGGCCGGGAACTTCGCCGCGCCCGCCGTCCCCGGGAGGCCCGCGATCACCTGCACCGGGCCCGGCAGACCTTCATCCTGCTCGGCGCGCAGGCGTGGGCCCGGCAGAGCACAGTGGAACTGCGCGCGGCGGGGGAGTCCGTCGGCCCGCCGGACCCGCACGCAGTGCGGCTGCTCACCGGTCAGCAACTGCGCATCGCGCACCTGGTCGCCGCCGGCGCCACCAACCGGGAAGTGGCCAGGCAGATGTTCCTGTCCACCCGAACCATCGACCATCACCTTCGCAACATCTACCATCGGCTCGGTATCCGGTCCCGCACCGAGCTGGCGCGCGCGTTGGGCTGACGTGCCCAAACCGATATTCAATCGATTCATGACGGGCGTCAGAATTTCTTGACATTCGAAGGTCGGTGGCCGACGATGGCCAACACGGCCGGGTGATCTCACTCACATCGAGCCCGCCGTAGGTCTGAAGGCGCCCGTAGGTGTTGACGCGCCCACCACCCCCGCCCCAGGAAGGGCCTTGTCGATGAAGAAGGTATTCACGCTCGGGCTGATCGCCAGCGTCGCGATCGCGCTCGCTGGATGTACGGACTCGGATGCCACCCCCTCGGGAGAGGACAGCGGCGAACTCCGCCAGGTTCGTGTCGCGGCCCTGCCGATCACCGAGACCGCCGCGTTGTGGGGCGGCATGAAGGCCGGCATCTTCCAAAAGCACGGACTCTCGGTCGAGGTGCTGCCCGCCCAGGGCGGGGCCCAGGCCATCCCCGCGCTGATCAACGGGGACATCGACTTCGCCATCGGTCAGCCGTTCGGCCCGTTCCGGGCCGACCTGCAGGACCTCGGCGTGGTGATCATCGGCAACTACGCCTCGTCCTACGCCGAGGGCGACGACATCAACGCCGTGGTGGCCTCGGCCAAGTCGGGCATCACCCGGCCGGCGGAGCTCGCGGGTAAGCGGGTGGCGGTCAACAGCCTCGGTGCGGCCGGCGACGTGACGATCATGGCCGCGGTGGAGAAGGACGGCGGTGACCCGTCCACGATCAAGTTCGTCGAGGTCGCCTTCCCCGACGTCCCGGCGCAGCTCGAAGCCGACAACATCGACGCCGCCTGGGTGCCGGAACCCTTCGTCACCCAGCTGCGCAACCGTGGTGACACGTTCGTCGTCGCGCCTTACCAGGCGGTCGCCCCCGGTCTGGCGACGCTCACCGCCATCACGACGAAGGAGCAGATGGACTCCGAGGCCGAGCTGGTCGCCGACTTCACCGCGGCGATGAAGGAGACCCTCGCCTGGGCGCAGGACTCCGCCAACGAGGCGGCCGTCCGCCAGGCGATCAAGGACAACCTGGAACTCCCGGAGCCGGTCGCGGACTCGGTGAAGCTGCCGCGCTTCGGCTGGGAGCTGGACCGGGCGAGCCTGGAGTCGCTGGCCACGCTCGCCGGCAAGTACAAGGTGCTCGACCAGTAGCCCAACTTCGACCGCCTCATCCAACAGCAGTAGTAGCCGGCGCGGTCCCGCCCTTCCCGGTCACCGGCCGGGAAGGGCGTCGCCGCCGACCACGGGAGCAACATGCACGTCTTGTCCCTCCGACGTCCCCGTTCGCTGCGCAAGGTGATGCTGGGCGTCGTCGGGCTGACCGGGTTCCTCGTCGTCTGGCAACTCGTGCCGACCCTGGGCCTGATCAACTCGCAGTACCTGCCGTACGTGACCGACGTGTTCGCCCGGCTCGCCGAGGAGTTTCGTGACCTCGCCTTCTGGCGGCGGCTCGGGTACACCATGACCTCCTGGGCGATCGGTCTGGCGGTGGCCACGGCCGCCGCGGTCGTCCTCGGCACGATCGTCGGGCTGGTGCCCTTCCTGCGCCGCGCCACCCACACGGTGGTGGAGTTCCTGCGGCCCATCCCCTCGGTGGCGCTGATTCCCCTCGCCGTGCTGTTGTTCGGCATCCAGATGCAGGCCGCCCTGCTCATCATCATCTACGCGTCGTTCTGGCAGGTCTTCGTGCAGGTGATCTACGGTGTCGCCGATGTCGACGCGGTCGCCCGGGACACCGCCCGCAGCTTCGGACTCACCCGCCGCGAGCGGCTGTCGTACCTGGTGCTGCCGACCGCCCTGCCGTATCTGATGACGGGCGTCAGGCTCGCCGCGGCGGTCGCCCTGATCCTCGCCATCACCGCCGAGATGGTGATCGGCAACCCCGGTCTGGGCCGGATGATCGAGCTGTCCCGCTCCGCCGGTGACTCGGTCGGGCTGTACGCCTTCGTGGTGGTCACCGGGCTGCTCGGGCTGCTGGTGAATCTCGTCTTCCGGTTCATCGAACGACGTTCGTTGTCGTGGCACCAGTCCGTACGCGGTGAGGAGGTCCTGTGACCACGCACACCGGCCGGATCGGCTACCGGTCGTCGCCCGGGTGGCGCCTCGGGCGCCGGGTCGCCGCGGGTTTCCTCTATCCCCTCGGGCTGCCCTTCCTGCTGCTGGTGATCTGGGGGCTGGCGTCGAGTTCGTCGACGAACCGGTTCTTCCCCGGCCCCGTGACGATCTTCGAAGCCTTCCGGGAGACCTGGATCGGCCCCGCGTTCGTCGACGATGTGCTGCCGAGCCTCTACCGGCTCGCCCTCGGCATCGCGGCCTCGATCGTGATCGGCATCGCCGCCGGGACGCTCATCGGGCTGTTCCAGTGGCTACGGGAACTGCTCGAACCGCTGCTGGAGTTCTTCCGGGCCATCCCGCCACCGGTGCTGATCCCGGTCGTGATGCTGCTGCTCGGCATCACCGACACGATGAAGGTGGTCGTGATCGTCTCCGGCGCGGTCTGGCCCATCCTGCTGAACACGATCGACGGTGTCCGGGCCACCGACAGCGTGATGTCCGAGACCGCCGACTCGTTCCAGATCACCTGGTGGGAGCGGCTTCGGTTCCTCGTACTCCCGGCGGCCAGCCCACGGATCATGACCGGGGTCCGGCAGGGGCTCTCGGTCGCGCTGATCCTGATGGTCATCTCGGAGATGTTCGCCTCGTCCGCCGGACTCGGCTACCGGATCGCCTACTTCCAACGTAACTACCTCATCGCCGAGATGTGGAGTGGCATTCTCCTGCTCGGCCTCGTCGGCGTGCTCCTCGCCGCGACCTTCGGTGTCGTTGAGCGACGGGTGCTGCGCTGGTACCACGGAATCAGGGAGGTCAACCGTGCCTGACCAGAGCACCCTGCTGCGGGTGGAGCATCTGCGCAAGGTCTACGAGTCCACGAACGGCGACGTCGAGGCGATCGGTGACATCAGCTTCACCATGCGCTCCGGTGAACTCGTCTGCATCGTCGGGCCGTCGGGCTGCGGCAAGACCACCCTGCTGAAGTGCCTCGCCGGTCTGCTCCGGCCCACCAGCGGTCTGGTCGAGATGGACGGGACGCCGGTGACCGGTCCGAGTCCGGCGATGGCCGTCGTCTTCCAGGAGTACGGCCGCAGCCTCTATCCGTGGTTGACCGTCCGGGGCAACGTCGAGCTGCCGCTGCGGCACAAGCGGCTGTCCCGCCCCGCCCGGTACAAGCTCGTCACCGACGCCATCGAGGCGGTCGGGCTGGCGCACGCGGCCCGCAGTCACCCGTGGCAGCTCTCCGGCGGCATGCAGCAGCGGGTGGCGATCGCGCGGGCCATCGCGTACCAACCCGAAGTGCTGATCATGGACGAGCCGTTCGCCGCGGTCGACGCGCAGACCCGCGCGGACCTGGAGGACCTCGTCCGGGAGCTGCACACGAACCGGAAGATCTCGGTTCTCTTCGTCACCCACGACATCGACGAATCGGTGTACCTGGGGGAACGGGTGCTGGTGTTGTCCGCGTCGCCGACCTGGGTGCAGGAGGATCTGACCGTCGACCTGCCGCCGGAGCGCGACCAGATCACCACCCGGGCGCTGCCGCGCTTCACCGAGCTGCGCACGCACGTCTACGACCAGATCCAGCGTGCGAAGCGCGGGCAGACCGTCGCCCCGTGATGGTGCCGAGGGGCGGATCCGCCCGAGGGGGAGGGCTGTGCGCAGTCGTCAGCCGAAGCAACTGCTGCTCGCGTTCTTCGGCGAGCACGTCGTCGACGATGACCCGGGGCCGATCCGTGCCAGCGTCCTGATCGGTGTCCTCGAAGGAGCCGGCGTCGCCGCACCGGCGACCCGGGCGACCCTCGACCGGCTGGTGCAGACCGGCATGCTCGACCGGAGCAAGAGCGGTCGGGAGATCCAGTTCTCGCTCACCGAGCACGGAGTGGCGGTGTTGCGGGAGGCCACCGCCCGCGTCCGGGGCCCGCGCCCGTTCGATCCGCAGGGCACCGGCTGGACCCTCGTCACGTTCACCATCCCCGAGGGGCAGCGGACCCTGCGCCACCGGTTGCGTTCCACACTGACCTGGGAGGGTTTCGCGCCGCTGCGCGACGGGCTCTGGCTGGCACCCGGCGAGGTCGATCTCGCCGGTTCGTTGGAGCCGCTGTGCCAGGACCTTCCTCCCCAGACGGTCATCGCCTTCCACGCCCGGGAACTAGCCGGCTTCCCGATCGCCGACAGCGTCCGGGCGGCGTGGGACATCGAGGCGATCCGGCGCGAGCACCTGGCGTTCATCGAGGTGTGGGGCGACCCGGGCGCCGCGACCCAGGCGGCGAGCGCGCTCACCGTACGCACGATGCTGGTGGCCGACTGGCTCGCGTTGCTGCGCGCGGACCCGAGGCTGCCCCGCGAGTTCATGGACGCGCAGTGGCCGGCCGGGCGGTCGACCCAGGTCTACCGGCGGATGCACCAACGGCTGGCCGCGGCCTCCGCCGAGGAGTTCGCCGCTCTCGTCGGCGGTGGCACCACCGGTGCGGTGGCCAGGAACGTCGGTGGTGTGGCGGCGCGGGCGGGCGGCGATCCGGCCCGGCGCGGTCGGGCCTAACCCGCGAACCGGCTCCGCAGGTCGGCCTTGCGCACCTTCCCCGACGCGGTGCGGGGCAGTTCGTCGACGACGACCACGTTCTTGGGCACCTTGTAGCGGGCCACCCGGGCGTCCAGGAACTGTCGCACCGTGGCCAGGTCGACGGTGGCGTCCTCGCGCACCGTCATGATCGCCCAGGGCACCTCGCCCCACCGCGCGTCCGGTACGCCGATGACCGCCACCCCGGTCACCCCGTCGATCTCGCCGAGCAGGACCTCGATCTCGGCCGGGTAGATGTTCTCGCCGCCCGAGATGATCATGTCTTTGAGCCGGCCCGAGATGTAGAGGTAGCCGTCGGTGTCCAGGTAGCCCAGGTCGCCGGAGCGGAACCAGCCGTCCGGGGTGAACGCCTCGGCCGTCGCCTCCGGCAGCTGGTGATAGCCGGGGAAGACGTTCGGGCCGCAGATCTGGATCTCACCGATGCCGTCGTCGGCGATCGGTGCGCCGTGTTCGTCGGCGATCCGCACGCTGGTGAAGAAGTGCGGCAGGCCCACGCTGCCCTGCTTGGCGCGGGTCATCGCCGGAGGCAGTGACGTCGCGCCCGGCGACGCCTCGGTCATGCCGTAGCCCTGCGAGAAGGACAGGCCGCGCTCCTCGTAGGCGTTGAGGATGCGGGTCGGTACGGCCGAGCCGCCGCAGGTCAGCTTGCGCAGCGTCGACAGGTCGGTGGCGCTCCAGTTCGGATGGTCGGCCATCAGCTGGTACGTGGTCGGCACGCCGCTGAGCATGGTGACGCCGTGCCGCTCGATCTGGGCGAGCGCGCGTCCCGGCTCGAAGCCCTTCTCCAGCACCAGCGTGGCGCCCTTGAGGATGACCGGTAGTGCTCCCATGCCGAGGGACGCGACGTGGAACAACGGCGAGATCATCAGCGCGACGTCGGTCGAGACCACGTCGTAGTCGACCACGCAGTTGAGCGCGACCCAGGTGAGGTTGCCGTGGGTCAGCACGGCGCCCTTGGCCCGCCCGGTCGTGCCCGAGGTGTAGATGATCGCGGCCGGGTCGTCCAGGCTCACCGCGACGGCGGCGCGGGCGTCCGCGGCGGTCGTGCCCAGCAGCCGGGTCAGCCCCGGCCGGTCGGCGGTGCCCTCCCCGGTGACGACGACGCGTGGGGACGGTCCGGTGCCGATGGCGGCGGCCACCCGATCGGCGAACTCGGGATCGTGGATCAGCACCCGCGCGCCGCAGTCGGTGAGCACGTGGGTGACCTCGGGCGGTGCCAGCCGGGTGTTGACCGGCACGAAGACCGCGCCCAGCCGCGCCGCGCCGAACATCACCCGGAGGAAGTCCGGACTGTTCTCGCCCAGATAGGCCACCGCGTCGCCCTTGCCGACGCCGAGCTGCCGCAGCAGCGCCGCGACCCGGTCGGTGCCGTCGGCGAACTGGCGGTACGTCACGGTGGCGCCCTCGCCGTGGACGAGGGCGACCTTGTCGGGGGACTTGAGTCGGCGCTTGGCCAGCCAGGCGCCGATTCCCTGTTCGTGCATCAGCGGACTCCCGGTGGTGGAGGATGGTGCGTCGATGCGTGGCCGGCCGGGCCGGTGAGCCGTCAGGCGTAGAAGCGGTACAGGCCGCGCGCCACCACGGCGGGCTTGGTGCCGCCGTCGATCTCGATCGTCTGGTCGACGGCGATCTGGTAGCCACCGGTCACCTCGACGACCTCGGCGACCGTCGCGGTCATCCGGACCCGCGAGCCGACCTTGACCGGGGCCGGGAAGCGCACCTTGTCGAGGCCGTAGTTGACCTTCGTGGTGACCCCCTTCACGTCGAGCAGCTCGGTCCAGAAGGGCACCGCCAGCGAGAGCGTGAGGAAGCCGTGCGCGATCGGCGCGCCGAACGGCCCGTGTCTCGCCCGCTCGGGGTCGACGTGGATCCACTGGTGGTCGTCGGTGGCATCGGCGAAGAGGTTCACCTGGTCCTGGGTGACCGTCCGGTAGTCGGTGTAACCGAGGTCGGTGCCGGCCAGGTCGGCGAGCTGTTCGTAGGTGATCGTCGTCGTCATGAGCGTCCTCTCGTCGTCAGCTGGACAGGCCCAACAGCCGGACGGCGTTGTCCTTCAGAATGCCGGGGAGCACCTCGGGCTTGAGGTCGGTGGCGCGTACGTCCCGCAGCCAGCGGTCGGGGGTGAGCAGCGGGTAGTCGGTGCCGAACAGCACCCGGCGCTTGAGCAGTGAGTTGGCGTACCGTACCAGCTCGGCCGGGAAGTACTTCGGGCTCCAACCGGACAGGTCGATCCAGGTGTTCGGCTTGTGCGTGGCCACCGACAGCGCCTCGTCCTGCCAGGGCACCGACGGGTGGGCCATGATGATCTGGAGGTCGGGGAACTCGGCCGCGACCGGGTCGAGCAGCATCGGGTTCGACAGGCCGAGCCGGAAGCCGTAGCCGCCCGGCATGCCGGCACCGATGCCGGTCTGTCCGGTGTGGAACAACGCCGGCACGCCGGCCTTTTCCAGCAGACCCCACAGCGGGGCGTACCGCTCGTCGCTCGGATCGAAGCCCTGCACGGTGGGATGGAACTTGAAGCCGCGTACGCCCTCGTCCTCGATCAGCCGACCGGCGAGGTCGAGCGCCGCCGCCCCGGTGCGTGGGTCGACCGATCCGAAGGGGATCAGCACGTCGGCGTGCTCAGTCGCGGCGCGGGCGATCTCCACGCTCGACAGCGGCTGGTGCGCCAACTGGGTGCGGGCGTCCACGGTGAACACGACGGCGGCCATCTGGCGTTCCCGGTAGTACTGCGCCACCGCCTCGATCGCCGGGCGCGGCCCGTCGGCCTTGAAGTACTTCGACACCGCCGCCACCAGGTCGTCGGGCAGCGAGTTGTGGCCGTGCTCGTCGACCTCGATGTGCACGTGCACGTCGATCGCGGTGACGGTGTCGAGGTCGATGGCGGGCTGGTACATGATGGGGACTTTCCTCCGGCGGGTCAGGAGCCTGCGGTCTTGAACTCCTCGGGGAGGTCGGGGAACCGCTCGCCGACGCTCTGCAGCGCCCCGTCGAACGTCGCCGGCCAGGCTTCGAGCAGGGCATCGTACGTCCAGCCGCCCTCGCGGTGGGCGGTCAGCGCCGCCTCCGGGTGGGTCCAGATCTGGAGCCGGTCGCCGCCCACCCCGATCACCTGCCCGGTGACGCCGCCGGCCGCGTCGGAGCCGAGGAACGCGATGAGGCCGGCCACGTCGTCGGCCGTGCCGAAGCCGAGATCGTGCCGGAAGAACGCCGGCATCGGCTCGCCCTGCTCGGCCGCCCGCACGGCGGCGGCGAAGTAGGGAACCGTGGCGGTCATGGCGGTCGCGGCCACCGGAACCACGGTGTTGGCGGTGATGCCGGCGCGCTTGAGCTCCAGCGCCCAGGTGCGCGTCATGCCGACGATGCCGGCCTTGGCGGCGGCGTAGTTGGTCTGGCCGAAGTTGCCGCGCTGGCCGGTGGGGGAGCCGATGCAGATGATGCGGCCACCCTCGCCCGCCGCCCGCATGTGCTGCACCGCCGCGCGCACGGTGGTGAAGGTGCCGCGCAGGTGCACGTTGACGACGGTGTCGAAGTCCTCGTCGGTCATCTTCCACAGCACGGTGTCGCGCAGCACGCCGGCGTTGGTGACCAGGATGTCGAGTCGCCCGAAGGTCTCGACGGCGGTGGTGACCAGCCGCTCGGCGGTCTCGGTCGGGCCAACCGGAGCGACCACCGCGGCGGCCCGCCCGCCGAGCGCCTCGATCGAGGCGACGGCGTCGGCGGTGGTCTGCGCGTCGACGTCGTTGACCACCACGGCGGCGCCCTGCCGGGCGAGTTCCTGCGCGTACGCGAGGCCGAGACCGCGTCCGGATCCGGTGACGATGGCGACCTTGCCGTCCAGGGACATGGAGAACTCCTTCGTGTTCACCCGATCTGAACACGGACCGTTGAAAATGTCAATCATTGGTAAAACGCGCTACCATCGTCGCCATGTCCGCTAGCGGGAAGACCCGGCTGCCGGGGCGGGACGCCCTGCGGGACAGCGTGCTCGGCGGTGACCTGGTCTTCCTGCTGGCCCGCGCCAACGCCCTCACGCTCGCGGCGGCCAACGCCGCCCTCGCCGAGCACGGGCTCAAGGCCCGGTCCTACTCCGTGCTCGCGCTGGCCGCCGACGGGGTCCGACCCACTCAGCGGGAACTGGCCGAGTTCCTCCGCCTCGACCCGAGCCAGGTCGTCGCCCTGGTCGACGGGCTGGAACGACGTCAGTTGGTGCAGCGCCGCACCGACCCGGCCGACCGGCGGGCCAATGTCCTCGTCGCGACCGACGCCGGTCGGGACCTCTTCGCCCGCGCCCAGCAGGCCGCCCGTGCTGTCGAGTTGGGACTGCTGGCCACGGTCACCCCCGAGGAGCACGAGCGGCTGGCCGGCCTGCTGCGCCTGCTCGCCTTTCCCGACTGAGCGCGGGCGGGAGGCTGCTCGCGACGAGCGAGCCTCCCCGACCACGCTGCGCGTCAGAAGCGGATCCAGGTGCCGGCGAGCGGGCGCTGCCCGACGCCGGGTTTCGACCAGTCACAGACTCCGTCGGGGAAGACGGCACGCAGCCGGTCCCACTGGTCGGCGGTGAAGCGCACCCCGTACCCGGACTTGCGCAGCGGCTGGAGCTGGCACTTGAGCACCGCCGAGGTGGTCGGCCCACCCGCCACCACCCGGGGATTGCGGTGGTACCGGTAGAGCTGGTTGCACCGGGCGTCCGGGTCGAGCGTCAGCCGCTCCACGATCCGTTCCCCCTCGGGCGTGACGCAGCCGTCGGCCACGCCGCGCGGTCGCGACAGCCGGGTGAGCGCTTCGGCGTGCAGGTGCGGCCGGGTCGCCGCGAGCCGGGTCCGGGCCGTCAGCCAGGCGTCCATGTCGGCCAGCGCCCGCTCCTGGAGTTCCGCGCCGGCCGCTCCTGCCGGGCCGGTCACGCTGACGTGGTTGTCGGCGTTGCCGTTGGCCCGCACCAGGCGTTCCCGCATGGTCCAGGAGCGGAACCGGTCGTGGAAGTCTCCGGTGGGGTCGGTGTAGCCACGGGTCTCGATGACCGGGGTCCAGCGCAGCCCGCCGTCGAACTGGTTGACCCGGCCGGTCGCGTACGCCCTGCTGATCGCCGCGACGTTCGCCGAGGTGCGTTGCGGCGTGCGGTTGCCCGCCACGTCCAGCCCGCCGATGCCCTCGTTGAGCCGGACGAACTGCTCCGGGCTGATGACGCCCGCCCGGAGCGTCGCCAGGCCGTACTGCACGCCGACAGTGTCCGGGATGATCGGCCGGCCGGCACCGGTGTCGGGGTCGACGCCGTAGACGTTCGAGACGAAGTCCGCCATGGCGCAGCGGATGCCCTCCGGGTTGGTGTCCGGGTGGTAGCGCCGGTCGGCGGGGATGTGGGCGGGGCAGGCGGTCGGCCAGTCCACGCTGTCGAAGAACTGGTAGCCGAAGCAGGTGTTCGGGCTGCCGAAGCCACTGACGGCGTGCTGCTGGGCCGCCGACAGCCCGGCGGCGGTGGCCGCCTGGGAGATGAACCGGCACTCGTGGCCGGAGATGGTCGTGGAGCGCTCGTCCGGGTAGCCGATGCTGCCGATGACGCCGTCCAGGATGCCGGGGTAGGCGTTCGAGATCAGCAACTGCTGCATGGTGCCGGCCGATCCACCCCACCCCATGGTGAAGGCCGGTACGCCGAGCGTCTCGACGAAGTGTTCCTTGACCATCATGGCTGTCTCGGCGGACGTGACGTCGTTGCAGTTGTGCGCGTACACGTTGAAGGTCGCGCTGGCGACCGCGTAGCCGCGGCTCAGCAGCGTGTGGTCGAGTACGCCGCCGGTGCTGGTGGCCTGGGTGTGGCCGATGCCGCAGGCGCCGCCGAAGGTGTAGACCAGCCGGTCGTTCCAGCCGCGCGTGGTCGCCCACGGGCTCGGGGCCGGGGTGCCCGGCTGGTGCAGCATGGCGATCTCGTAGACCGCCCGGTTGATGGTGCCGCGTTCGATCCGCACCACGTACGGGACGGTCCGGCCGGCCGTGGTGGTGGTGCTGGCCACGTCGGCCGGCAGGGGACCGTCGGGCAGGTCGACGAAGCTGCCGGCGGTGCTGCGGTACCGGTAGCTGACCTGGGCCTCGGCCACGTGGCAGTTTTCGTCGACCGGGCCCAGGTTCCAGGGGCTGCCCGAGGCGGTGCAGAACAGCGGGATGTGTGGCCCGGAGAAGACCGGGCCGGCGGCCGGATGGTTGACCACCGTCAGCGTGGCGCCGGGCCGTTGCCAGCCCCACCGGTTGGCGCGGACCTCGATCCGGTTGCGGCCCAGCCTCAGCCGGTCCACCAGGCCGAGCAGGGTCCACCTGTCGCCGACCGAGCGGAAGCGGCTGGTCACGTCACGACCGTCGAGGCGAATGGTCACCCGGTGCGGTGCGACGGTGCGCGGCACGGTCACGCGCACCAGGGCGTCGCCGCCGCTGACCATGTCCGCGCGACCGGACACGACCGACACGTCGAAGCCGCGGTCGATGCCCTTGACGGTCGCCGCGGCGGCTGGTGCGGAGCCGCCGACCAGCGCGGCGGCGACAAACGCGGTGAGTGCCGCCCGTAGGTGCCGGACGTTCCGCCTCGTTCGGTGGGTGGGCATGGCGGGACCCCTCTCAGCCGGGGACGGACGGCTGGGCCTCCGGGGCCGAAGGCACGGAGGAAACGTAATGCGAAAACTGACCGGCAGTCAATGGAAGTGCAATGCATCGATGTCGTGAGGTGGCCCTGGGCCGGGCTCGGCACGGATGTACGGTGCGGTCAGACCGGTTCGAGCCGCTGGACGAGGTCCTCGAAACGTTTCTGGGCCAGCGGAGCCAACGCCTCGGAGATGCCCAGGAACATCGCCCGCGCCTCGGCGCGCGGGAACGACGGGGGCAGGAAGTCGACCGGCAGGTCAGGGTCGGCACCCACCAGCGCCCGCCAGTCGCTCACCAACTCGGTACGCGCGACGAGCGCCTCCGCCGCCGGCACCCCGCCGGCCCCGGCCCGACCGGCCAGGGCGCGGTAGCGGTGCAGGAAGCCCCGGTACCCGGCGGCCACCTCGTCGATCCGCCAGGCGGCCTCCAGCCGCGCCCTACCGTCCGGCAGCAGCTCCAGGTCCGTGGAGCGCAGTAGCACCGCGTCGGTGACGCCGAGTTCGCTGAGTTGCTCGCGTGCCTCGTGGAGCCGGTCGTGCGGGGTGACCCAGGTGGCGTCGTACAGCGGCCAGAACGTCAACCAGCGCAACCGGGCCCGGATCAGCCGCCGCTGGTTCGCGTCCTCCAGCGGCACGGTGAACGCGATGAGCGTCCAACTGCCGTCCCAGGTGCTCTCGTCGGTGCTGGCGAAGATGCGCCGGGCACCCTGCTGAAGGAGGTGCCACGCCGGCTCGGTCAACCGGTAGCTGGTCCGCCGGCCCTCCTTGGTCCGGTGCAGCATGCCCCGCTGGGTCAGCCGGGCGAGCGTGGCGCGGGCGTTGGCGGGCGCGATGCCGAACTCCGCGAGGACCGCCACCAGCCCCCCGGACGGCAGCGGCGCACGACCGGCGTGCCAGTGGTCGCCGAGCAGGGTCACCAGCAGACGCTGGGCGCGGGCCCGCCCGACCGCCGTCCGCTCCGACGACGAACCCGGCGGTGCCAACTCGCCCAGCGCGTCGCTCACCACGACGACGCACCGGTGGCGTTTCGGTCGGTGTGGGGCTGACCAGAGCGCATCAACACCCGGTCACGTTACTGCGCCAGGTGACCGGGAGGTACCGCCTCACCCGACCGGCCGGTCCACCAGCCCTCGCCGGCGGGCCGGGCGCCGTCCGTCACTTCTCGCTGTCGAGCAGCGCCATCATCGGCGCGGCGTACCGCTCCCCGGCGGCGGAACCACGCGGCACCGCCTGTTCGATCTCGTCGAGCATCTCCCGGTCGAGGGTCAGCTCGGCGGCGGCCAGGGACTCGGCCAGGCGGGTACGGCGACGTGCGCCGACCAGCGGCACCACGTCCGTGCCCTGTGCGGCGACCCAGGCGATCGCCACCTGGCTGGTGGTCGCGTCCAACCGCTTGGCGACCCGGCCCAGCGCGTCGACCAAGCGCAGGTTGGCCTGCAGATTCTCACCCTGGAACCGGGGGCTGCCGGCCCGGAAGTCGGTGCCGGTGAGCTGACGGTCGGGCTGCCAGTGCCCGCTCAGCAGGCCCCGGGAGAGCACACCGTACGCGGTCAGACCGATGCCCAGCTCGCGCAGCGTCGGAAGGATGGACGTCTCGGGGCCCCGGGACAGCAGCGAATACTCGATCTGCAGGTCGCTGATCGGTGCCACCGCCGCAGCCCGGCGGATGGTCTCCGAGCCCACCTCGGAGAGCCCGATGTGCCGGATCCAGCCGGCCTCCTGCATCTCCCGCAGGGCGCCGACGGTCTCTTCCACCGAAATCTGCGGGTTGAGCCGTGACGGGCGGTAGATGTCGATGTAGTCGGTTCCCAGCCGGCGCAGCGAGTATGCCAACCGGTCCTTCACGGCTGGACCTGATACGTCGTACGGCACGGGCTGGAAGGCGCCGTCGGGGGCGCGGCGGGAGCCGAACTTGACGCTGAGCACCACGTCTTCCCGAGAACGTTCCTTGAGGACCCGCCCGATCAGCATCTCGTTGTGCCCTGAGCCGTAGAAGTCCCCGGTGTCGATCAGGTTGATCCCGGCGTCCAGCGCGGCGTGCAGCGTCGCGAGGCTCTCGGCCTCGTCGGCGGGGCCGTACAGGTCCGACATGCCCATCGCGCCGAGGCCGAGGGCGGAGACCGTCGGGCCGGTCGTGCCGAGCGTGCGTCGCTCAATGGTCGTCATCTGGTCCGTCCTCCACAGGTGGTTCCTTACCGGCAGCCGATCGCTGCTGTATACACTACGTCCATATAACTCTCTCGGAGACACTGTGTCCATATAAGTGGAGGGGGCAGTGAGCCAGCCCACGTCGGAAGCCGGCGAGCCGCGCCAGCGCGGTCGCGGTCGCCGCCCGGCAGACCAGGTACGTCAGGAGATACTCGCGGCGGCCGGAAATCTCCTACTAGAGGAGGGCATGGCCGGATTCACCATCGAGAAGGTTGCCGCGCGCGCCGGTGCCAGCCGAATGACGATCTACAAGTGGTGGCCGTCCAAGGGTGCCCTCGCCCTGGACGGCTACTTCGCCGTGGTCGCGCCCACGCTGGCTTTTCCCGACACCGGGGACATCGTCGCCGACCTGACCAGCCAGCTCGTCGCCTTCGTCCACCTGATGAACGACACCACCGCCGGGCGGGTGATCAGTCAGCTCATCGCCCAGTCGCAGACCGACTCCGACCTGGCCGCCGCCTACCGTCAGCGCTACTCCGGGCCTCGTCGGGCGCTGGGGGTGGAGACCCTCAACCGGGCGGTGTCACGGGGACAGTTGCGGGCCGACATCGATCCGGAGTCCGTCATCGATCAGCTCTGGGGCGCCTGCTATCACCGCCTGCTCATCCCGGACCAACCGCTCACCGAGGAGTTCGCCCGGACACTTGTGGACAACCTCATGCGCGGCCTGCGCTGACGCCGAGCGTCCCCACGGGGCGAAACCGGCCTCACCCGGCCGACCGCCGTGACCCGTACGGGGTGCCGAGCGATCGGGAGATGGTCCGGCCGGCCGCCTGGACCAGCGGCGCCAGCGCCACCGGGTCCGCCCGGTGCTGCGCGACCACGAGTGAGATCGCGGCGACCACCGCGCCCTCCGGTCCGCAGATCGGGGCGGCCACCGAGAGGGCGTCCATGGTCACCTGACGGTCGCTGACCGCGTACCCGGTGCGGCGCACCTCGGCCAGCCCGCGCCGCAGCCGTCCGGGATCGGTGATGGTCAGCGGGGTGTACCGCTCCAACGGCGCGGCCAGCACCTGTTCCTGCACCTCGGCCGGCGCGTACGCGAGCAGCACCAGCCCGACGCCGGTGGCGTGCAACGCGAAGCGGCCACCGACCCGGGTGAGCACCGGCACCGCGTGTCGACCGGCGATCCGTTCGATGAAGACCAGTTCCACGTCCTGCCGGACGGCGAGCTGGACGTTCTCGTGGGTGACCTCGTACAGGTCCTCCATGGTCGGCAGCGCCAGCTCGCGCAGCCCGAGCCCCCGGGGAGCGAGCGAACCGACCTCCCACAGCCGCAACCCGATCCGGTACCGCCCGTCGTCACCCCGCTCCAGCGCACCCCAGGCGACCAACTCGGCGACCCGGCGGGACGCGGTGGGCAACGGCAGCTCGGCCCGCCGGGCCAGCTCGCTGAGGGTCAGCGCCGGGCTGGCCGGGGTGAACGCGTCGAGCAGGGCCAGCACCTTGCTGGTGACCGACCGTCCGGGCTGCGCGTCCACCCCGCCATCATGCCGACCCCGGCCCGCCGGTCACAGCTCCAGCGTCAGCCGGGGCGTGACGGACCGGGACACACAGATCATCATGGTGTCGCCGACGGCCCGCTCGGCCTCGGTGAGCAGGCTGTCCCGGTGCTCCGGCACACCGTCCAACACCGGGGTCTCGCAGGTGCCGCAGGTACCTTCCCGGCACGAGGAGAGCACCTGCACACCGGCCGCCTCCACCGCTTCGAGGATCGACGTGCCCGGCGGCACGGTGAGCGTCCGGCCGCTGAGGGCGAGTTCCACCTCGACGGCGGCGTCCACGGCCTCGGTGGGGGCCAGCGGGGTGAAGCGCTCGACGTGCAGGGCCCCGGGAGGCCAGGTCCGGCAGCGTTGCTCCACCGCCGCGATCAACGCCTCCGGCCCACAGCAGTAGACGAGCCCGTCGGCCGGGCGTCCCAGCAGCTCGTCCAGGTCGAGCAGGCCGGTCTCGTCCTGCGGATACAGGCTCACCCGGTCGCCGTACTTCTCCCGCAGGGCGTCGGCGAAGGCCATCGTGGCGCGGCTGCGCCCGCCGTACACCAGTCGCCAGTCGGCTCCGGCGGCGTCGGCGGCGGCGACCATCGGCCTGATCGGGGTGATGCCGATGCCACCGGCGACGAACAGGTAGCGCGACGCCGCCACCAGCGGGAAGTTGTTCCGCGGCCCGCGCACCCGGACGGTCGCGCCCGGGGTGAGCCGCTCGTGCACGTGCCGTGAGCCCCCGCGCCCCGCCGGCTCCAACTGGACCGCGACCCGCAGGGTGGCCCGGTCCGCCGGGTCGCCGCAGAGCGAGTACTGGCGGACCAGCCCGGGCCCGAGTTCCAGGTCGAGGTGGGCACCCGGCGACCAGGCGGGCAGGTCACCGCCGTCGGGGCGACACAGGCCCAGCACGTCGACACCCACCGCCGCCCGGTCCCGCTCGGCCACCACCAGCTCCACGCCGTCCAGCTCGGCGGCGGTCATGCCGGCACCGCCGCCCGTGATGGGGTGGGTGGTGCCGGCACGACCATCTTCGGTTGATGGCCGTACGGGTGGGCGAGCAGCCACTCCCACAGCTCGACCGGTTCCTCGGCGACGCGCTCGGCACCGCAGTGGCAGATCCCACGCAGCGTGTCGGTGCCCGGCATCCAGTGGATCCGGTAGATCCGGTCGCCGGTGAGCATGCTGGCCGGCTCGGTCATCGGGGCGCCCCCACCGTCCCCGCCTCGACCATCCGCGCTATCAGCCGTCGGGCGGCGAGCCCGCCGGTGTCGATGTTGATGCTGAGTTCCTGGTACTTGTCCGGCTCGGAGGCGATCACCTGCTCCAGGATGTTCAGCGCCGTCACGTCCTGCATGACCACCGTGCGGTTGCTCTGGTGCAGGTACTCGCTCACCGACTCGTCGTCGATGGCGAAGTCCCGGGCCACCGCCCAGAAGTCGTAGGTGGTGTGCTCCGTCGACGGCGTGATGGCGTACACGATCTCGGCGTGGAAGGCGTCGCTGTCCTCGCCCTCGGCCGGCGGGTAGAGGCCCTGCGGCGCGATCCGGCTGTGCAGCAGGTACAGGCACGGCGGGTGGAACTCGATGTCCTGCCAGCGGGTGATCCGGCCCTGGATCCCTGTCGACTTGGCGTAGAACGGCGGGCACTCGGCGTCGTCCATGTGCCGGCTGACGTAGACGATGCCCCGCTCCTCGTCGACCTCGGTGGTGATCGGCGTGTTCGCCACCTCCGGCGTGCCGATGTAGCCGCCGTGCAGGTAGGTCTCGTGGGACAGGTCCATCAGGTTGTCCACCAGCAGGCTGTACCGCGCGTTCAGCGGCTCCATCCCGCGGACGACCGCGTACCGGGGGTCGTCCAGCCAGGGCGCGCGGGGAATCGTGGCCGGGTCCGCCCGGTCCCGGTCGCCGATCCACACCCAGATCAGCGAATCCTGCTCCACCAACGGGTACGCGGCGACCCGCGCGGTACGCGGGATGCGTTGCTGACCGGGGACGAAGACGCAGGTCCCGGTCTGGTCGTAGGTGAAGCCGTGGTAGCCGCAGACGATGGTGTCGCCGTCGAGCCGGCTCTCCGACAGCGGGTAGCGGCGGTGCACGCACCGGTCGGCGAGTGCGACGGCCTCCCCGGACTCGGTGCGGTAGAGGACCAGCGGCTCACCCAGCACGGTGCGGGCGAGCAGATCCCGTCCGACCTCGTTGCTGTAGGCCGTCACGTACCACTGGTTGCGGGCGAACGCCATGGTGACCCAACCTCTCTCGGGACGGGAGCGGGGTGCGGTCGGATGATCCCGTGATCCGACCGCTGATCGGCAGCGTCTATTTCACTCAGTGAAAGGCCGCGCGGCCTTTCGCCGGTCGCCGCGACGCTGCGATGATCGGCGGCGTGACGGGGGTCGAGGAACCAGTGCGTACGGATGCATCACCCCGCCCGGACGAGGGCGGGCTGGGAGGCCGGTTCTGGCGGCTGTGGTCGGCGTCGGCGGTGTCCAACCTGGCCGACGGGATCGTCAAGATCGCACTGCCGTTGGTTGCCGTCGGCTACACCCGCTCACCGCTGCTGGTGGCCGGGGTCGCCACCGCGTACAGCCTGCCCTGGCTGCTGTTCGCGCTGCCGGCCGGCGCCCTCGCCGACCGGCTCGACCGGCGGCGGGTGATGCTCGCCGCCAACGCCCTGCGCGCGGTTGTCGTCGGCGGGCTGGCGCTGGCGGTGGCCTTCGACGCCGGGTCGATCTGGCTGCTCTACCTGGTGGCGCTCGGCCTCGGCACCGCCGAGACCCTCTACGACACCTCCGCCCAGTCGATCCTGCCGCAGGTGGTCACCCGCGACCAGCTACCCCGGGCCAACGGCCGACTGGCCGCCGTGGAACTGGCCGCCAACCAGTTCGTCGGCCCGCCACTCGCCGGCTTCCTGGTCGCCGCCGGGGTGGCCCTGGCGCTCGCCGGGCCGGCGGTGCTGTGGGCGCTGGCCGTCGCCGCGCTGCTCCTGGTCGCCGGCCGGTTCCGGATCGAACGCGACACCCCGACCACGATGCGGGCCGACATCGCCGAAGGGCTGCGCTTCCTCTGGCGGCACCGGCTGCTGCGCACCCTGGCCACGATGGTCGGGACCAGCAACTTCATCACCAGCGGCATCTTCGCCGTGCTGGTGCTCTACGCGGTCGGCCCGGACTCGCCTATCGGCCTCACCGAACCCGGGTACGGCCTCCTGCTCACCACCATCGCCGCCGGCATCGTGCTCGGCTCGGTGGCCACCGCACGGATCGAACAACGGCTCGGGCGGTCCCGCACCCTCGCGCTCTCCGTGCTGGCGATGGCCGCCGTCGTCGGCGTACCGGCGCTGAGCACCAACCCGTACGTGATCGGTTTGGTCTTCTTCGTCGGCGGCGTCCTGCTCGCCACCTGGAACGTCATCACCATCTCGCTACGCCAACGCATCACCCCGGACCGGCTGCTCGGCCGAGTCAACAGCGGCTACCGGATGCTGGCCTGGGGAAGCATGCCGGCCGGCGCGCTGGTCGGCGGTCTGCTCGCCGAGGCGTTCGGCCTCCGCGCGGTCTTCGCCATCATGGGAGTGCTGACACTTACCCTGCTGCTCGGCATGTTCGTGGTCACCGACGCCAACATCGACGCTGCCGAACGCGGGGCCGCCACCTGATCGCGCCGGCACAGCCATCCTGGTCCTGCGTGGCATGACGATGTGATTGAGAGGCTCTCGGGTGTCGCTCACCGGCTGGTTGGCCTGTCCGCAGTGCGCCACGTGTATGGCGCTGGGCACCGCGTACCGGCTCGGGGACCAGCGGATCGGCTATTTCCAGGACGGTTACACCGCCAACTCCGACCAGCCGGAGCTGACCCGGGCGTTGTGGAAGTTCCTGGCCGACCACGCCACGCACCCCCTTCGGGTGCTGCTGCCGGACACACCGGGCTACGACGACCTAGACCAGTTCCGGGAAATCGGCGGCGATGAGCGGGGCGACGTTCCCTTCGCCGAGTACCTCGACGGGTGGCCCGGCTGAATTTAGGGCCCAACCACCTCACCGTCCGGCACGGCAACCAGTACAAGCGCCGGCCGTAGTCAGTGGCCCTGCGGATAGGTGTCGCCTCGAAGCGAACGGAGACGACAGAATAGGGAAGTAGCACGCCTAGCCAAAGCGCCACGCCCGCGGCCGCAAAGGGCGAAGACAACCAGCAGCGACGGCAGCCCAAGACGGAGCGCGACCTGTCATCTGGTGCCGGACCGTAAATCCATCGCGAAAGCTATAGAGGTTCGAATCCTCTATTCGTCACCAGGTGCACGAGCGGCCCCTGACCAGCAGGAAAGCCGGTCCGGGGCCGTTCTTGTTGGTCCCGTCGGGTCCCCTGACCCCCCAACGGTTAGGACTTACTCGTCTTTAGGTCTGGCTGGGCTTTGTGCCGGCTTCGGGCTTCCTTGGCGCGGGCGGTCGAGACGGTGAAACCTCGGCCTCCTCCACCGGCATCCCCTGAACGACGTCAGAGAGCTCCGGGCTTCCGGCAGCGTCGGTGATCTGGATCCGGCAGATCGCGGGACGCGCTCCGGTGCCGCGAACCCGCTTCACGAAGTCGCGTAGGTTTACCTTGCTGAAGCTCGGCAGCCCTAGCGGTACTGGCCGGTCTCTCTGAACGCCGATTGCGTAAACCACCACTTCGGGAGCTTTCTCGGCTACTTGCACGAAGGCTGGGTCAATGCCCTGCACGGCTCGAAGGAAGTTGTCGCGGTACACGGAGTCTCCTCGCAGGCTAAGCGCGGACACAAGACCCTGTGAAAAAAGGTGACTCAGTGTCTGGCTTTTCTTGTAATTCTTCACGTGGATCAAAAAGCCGTCGCAATGAAGCAGATCGCATGCTTCGATTTCATCGCCATCTTCCGACCGAATCTTGACCTTATCGAGGATGATGGTCGTATCCGAGTGGGCATCCTGGAAGTCGTCATTGTATGCACCCTCTGCTTTCCCGCTCTTCCATGGAGGCGGTTTGAGGGCATCTGTTAGGTCGTCGACTTTACTCAGGTCTTCATCGAGCTTGCGTGTGTATGCCTCATTTAAAGCAAACCATCGGCCGAGTGTGAGAATGAAGCGCCGATCTTCGTTGCCCGACTCGAATATTAGCCAGTGGCGTAGCGGCATGAATGGACTCTTGGCCTCGCCTTCGTTGTCGAACGCCATCAGCTTGATGTTGTCGAGGGATCGTGCCGTGAGTCGCCCCCTAAGCTCGTTGAGTGCAGCTCGTACACCTGCGATAGAAGGCTCCACCAGTAGCGTTGTTCGTTCTCCTCTGTAGAGGCGGATCTCGTCTATCTCGTCTGTGGTCAGAGTGTCGGGGAAAGAGAACTCCAGTAGATGGTCCTGCAAGTTGCTCAACTCGTCGTCAAACTCAGCAAATCCATGGACGCCTCCGAAAAGTGCTTGTGCTAGTACGGCAGCCGCCGTTCGGGATCATGGCTGGAGTTCGAGGTTGAGGCGTCGGGTGTAGTGGGCTTGGCGGGCTCGGGCTTGATGGCGGCGGCGCCAGTCTGACCAGCGCAGACGGTGGGCGAGGTCGCGGATCGGGCGGAGTACGAGGGTGTTGATCAGCCGGCGGGTCTCGTTGACGGTCAGCTTGATCAGACCGGTGTCGGTGGAATCATCGTCGGCTTCGGCGGCGCAGATCGCCAAGACGGCGAGGGCGGCCAGGGCGAGGGTGGTGAAGCGGTGCCAGGAGTCCCAGCGGCGGACTTGGTGTTGGTCGAGGCCGACCTGGCCCTTGGCGGCTTGGAAGCTTTCCTCGACCGTCCAGCGGATGCCGGCGACCCTCACGAGCTGGGCGAGGGTGGCCGGTCTGGGTGTCCAGCAGCGGTAGAAGGCCAGTTCACCGGTGGTGGTGTTGCGGCGGATCAGGAGGCTGTGGTGGCCGCCGTCGTCGGGGTCGGCGTCGGTGCAGACGTCGTCGAGCCAGGCCCAGTCGTAGAAACGCGGGCCCTTGGATCCGGCGCCAGCGCTGCGGCGCTGCCACGCCGAGGCCGGCAGGCCGGCGGCGACCCGGTCAGCCCGCACCCGAGTCTTCCCGCCGTCGAGAGGGACCAGGTGGCTGCGGGACACGGCCAGGACGTAGCCCAGGTGGTGTTCACGCAGGCGAGCACGGAAGACACTGCTGTTGCCGTAGGCCTCGTCCGCAGCCGCCCACCCAGCGGGGACGCCGGCGTCGAGGGCAGCGGTGATCATGTCGGCGGCCAGCTCGGACTTCGTGGCGAAGACGACCTCGTCGGGAACTCCGGCGGCCTGGCATCTGTCCCGGTCATCGGTCCACGACACCGGCAGGTAGACCCGGCGGTCGATCAGTGTGTGCCCATGCCGGCTGGCGTAGCCACAGAACACCCCTACCTGCGCGTTCTCGATCCGGCCGGCGGTGCCGGTGTACTGGCGTTGCACCCCAACCGTATGCGTGCCCTTCTTCAGATCCCCGGTCTCGTCAACGACCAGCACCGCGTCCGAGTCACCGAACCGGGCCACGACCACGTCACGCAGATCGTCGCGGACGGCGTCGGCATCCCACACCGCCCGATACAACAACCTCTGCATCGCGTCCGGCCGGGCATGCCCGGCCTGCTCCGCCAACTGCCAGCACGTCTTGACCTCGATATCCGCCAGCAGCCCGGTCACGAACGCCGCCGCAGCCCGCCGCGGCTCGACCCGCCCGAACCGACCCGCGAACGCATCACACACCCCGGCCAGAACCCGCCGCCACCGGGCAGGGTTTACGCTGTGGCACGCGGCCACCGCCAGATCTGAAGTTATGTCCACAGCAGACAGACGATCACGCGGTGGCCGCACCTCGTCTACCCGGCCCCACCAGCGACATCTCAAACGGCGGCTGCCGTACTAGATGACGATCAAGCTGGGCCGTCTGCTCGCTCTTGACTCGGAGTGGCTCTAGGGAGTCAACGAATTTCAGTCCCTCGGTGGCTGTGCCGGCCTCAATTTCGTCGAGCATCCGGCTAAGTGTTCCTTGTATCTTTACAAGGTCGGTGCGTGCACGAAAGGATATGGCATCGGTTGCGGCTACCGCATCGACGTCGGCGAACTCAGCCCCGTTGCTCTCGTCTAGTGTTCCCGCTAATCGTCGAACAAATTCGCCTTCCAGTGCTCCGACATCAAGATCCTTCAGGTCGCCTCCGAGGGGTAGTTGCACAGCTTGTGCACGATTCGACGCGCCTACTCTTCTGCTGCGGAATTCGCGGAGCGACTTAGGGCTCATGCGTCGAGCTGCGAACCGGAGGCCGAAATTCGCCTCGATTGCGCTCCACTCCAAGGCTGAGCTTCCATAACCAAAGCACACGGCGAACCATCGGTTCTGAACCGGAAGAAAGATGACGAATCGATTCGACAGATTCTGCGCCTGGGAGAGTGCGGGGAAGATGGGTAAGAGGGCTTTCGCCCACGGGGGAACCTTTTGTTTTGGAGTGCTGAAATAGCCAACTGTTCCCCGTGGTGCTCCACCAATTGGCTGCATGGGCAACATCGGTGTCTTGCCACCTTTGCGGTATGGAGCGCGTAGGGCGGCCTCGATCGTGGGCAGACCCTCACGTAACAGGTAGCAGTTGAAGCGGAGCTTGGGAGGGGCAGCGGCGGGCGTGGCTTCTGACTCCATGAACAGGTGGTACCACGGTACGTGATCGTGGCGGAATGAGTGGTTTGGTGGATTGAGGTGACTTCAGGTTGCTGCGGTGGGTCCGCACGTCGTCTCGTAGCTACCCCTCTAGCTCGCTTCATTGCCACTTTCAGTCGAGTCGGCTACCGGGCGAAGGTAGGAACCACAGGCCAACCTTGGTCCTACCTCCGCCTGGCATCACTTAACACCGATTTGCGCCCGGGGTGGATCTTCTAGATTGAGGAGGGCGGCGGCTGGTGTCGGAAACCCGTCACTCGCCTGCGCCAAGGCGGCCTCAATCCTTCTTCGCGCGGCCGTCTCTTGGCCGTAGACGCACTTGGCGTTAACCCGCATGAGGACGTGGACGCTGTGCCCGGCCCATTGGGCGACCTGGGTAGCGGGTACCCCAGCATTGAGCCAGAGCGACACGGCGGCGTGCCGCAGGTCGTACGTCACCGGGCCAGCGGTGAGCGTTGCTGGGCCGGCGTGAGCACCCTTGCCCGCGCTTTTCGCCAAACCTTCCCATAGGTGTTGTTCGAGATCGGTTGGCCGGCGGTTGGCACGTACCGCCCGCCGAGGCCGCGCCGGGTGACGAACAGCTTGCCGTTCGATCTCGGTCGGGCCTATGCAGAGCCGGACCGTATGAAGCCGACCCTGCAAGCCGTGCGCGCCCTCGGCGAATCGCCCGGCTCGGTGCGTGTTAGACGGCGACTCCCTTACGGACATCGAGGCGGCGCGGGCCGCCGGGACCGCGCGGTGATCGGGTACGTGAGCCGCCCGCCGAAGGTAGAGGCGTTCCGGGCGGCTGGAGCTGGCGTTGGTGATTACCAGCATGGATGTTCTTGCGTCTGCCCTGCTGGATGTTGAGTTGGACGGGATGCGGTAGAAGGTTGGGAGTGGAGCTGCCTGCCGCTCAACCGTCCACCCGTCCCGATCTGAGTATCAAGGTCGGTCCCGCCCCCGCTGTTGACAGCACAGTGCCAGTGCTCCGGTTGTGGAGTATCCGTCGCTCGATCGTCTTAGTTGTTGTCGCCGCTCTCCTGGCGGTTGGTGTCGTGGTTGCCGGCGCGCTCTGGGCCGCCGGCTGGCCCAGCGTCAAGGTGGACGCGCATGTTCCGCCATCAACGCTGTTCGATCTACTCAAGCTTGTTTTCGCCGTTGTAGCGGGTATCGGCGGTGTTGCCGCCCTGGTGGTTGCTTACCGTCGCCAGCGCGTGGCCGAACATACGAACCGTCTTGCTGAATTTGCCCATCAATTGGCGTATGCGGCTGACTTGCGTGCTGAAGTAGCTAAGGCCCTCGCTGAAGCAGCCGATGAGAGGGCGAAGGTAGAGGCCGAACGAAATGGCGTTCGGCTTTTCAATGAGCGTTTCGCTAAAGCGTCCGAACAAATAGGTTCGGATAAAGCAGCTGTCCGTCTGGCGGGTGTATACGCCATGGCTGGTCTTGCAGACGATTGGGAAGAAGGAAGGCAAACGTGCATCGATGTTCTTTGCGCCTACCTTCGCATGCCTTATGTGCCGCCTCCGTCTGACAGCAAGAAAGATGTCGGTCGAGGCAATAAGCGCCGATCGGGAAGGCAGGAAGTGCGCGATGCTCTTGAGGAGAGGGAGGTGAGGCGGACCGTCATTGAACTGGTGAGGAACCACCTAGCCCGTCCTCAAGCATCCTCGGAGTTCGAGCCATGGGGCGCAGACAACCCTTACATCGACGCTGCTTCTCTCCGCGGGTCCGAGTTGGCAGCCCGCTGGACGCCCGAGAGGTGGCAATCATGGCAGGGGTACAACTTTAACTTCGACGGGGCCGTTTTTGACGGGGTTGACTTCACGGGAATACTCCAATCTGGAGGACAATTCTCGTTTCGGAACGCGAAGTTCCTGGAAGGAAGTACCTCCTTTGCCGGTTCCGTCTTTGGCGGGTACGTCTCGTTTGTTGGGGCTCAGTTTAGCGGCGGGAAAGTTAGCTTCGAACATGTAAAGTTCGGCGGAGAGGCAAGTTTCCGGGGCGCAGCCTTCGCGGGTGGTGAAGTCAGCTTTTCTCACGCGAAGTTCTCTGGTGCGGTTGGTTTCGACGAGGCCGTCGTCAGTAGTGGCAGGGTGTTCTTTGATACTGCCGTCTTCGACTATGGCTCTGTTCTGTTTACCGAAACCAAGTTTGAAGGAGGTGCCGTATTTTTCGATGGAGCGTGGTTCGGGCGCTTAGTCAACGTCACTTTGGACGAAGCGTTGTTCATGGGCGGCGTCGTTTCGCTTCGCTGGCCGCTGGTCGAGCAGGGTGCCTGGTTACACCTACCTCCGCTCGCTGAGCTGCCTGGGGTAGTTACGGAGATCTCGGTACGCGAGCAAACGGCTACTTGATGCGTGGCCCGGCAGGCGTTACCTGGGCCGATTACGCTGCCTGCGTCATCTACGTGTCGCTGAGGATGCGCAGGTGCCCATCACTCCTGGTCAGGGGCTTGAGCATGGCTGACTGTAAGCCGCTGTCATTCAGGGGTACCGTCGGTGATGGCGTGGTTGCCGGTTGTCGTGCTGGCTGCCTGCCGCATTTGATCGTTGGTCGAGAGGATCGTTGTGCCTCGCCGAGCCATACCTGCTGATCCGTCGGTGGGTGAGCGCATCCGGGCCCGGCGCGAGTTGCGGGGTTGGAGCATCCGGTACGCCGCGAGTCGCGCGGGTATCTCGCATACGACGTGGTCACGGATCGAGCGCGGTGTGCAGCGCACGGACCGGTACATGGTGGTCGATCTGGCCGCAGCCCTGGAGTGTTCGGTCTTCGACCTCACCGGGCAGCCGTACACGCCTGCTGATCGGCAGCTTGATGGCGCGCGTATCGACGCCGAGCGGGTGTGGCGGGCGATGATGGCGCATCCGTTCGATGGTCCGCCGATCGTTGGGGTCGCCACTGTGGAGCAGGTGGCTCGGGAGTCCGCGCTGGTGCGGGATCTGTACGGCCGGTGCGACTACGCCGGGACGCTGCGCCGGCTGGCGGATCTCGTGCCGGCCCTGCACGGCGTGACTGATCAGCGGTCGGCGTACCGGTTGATGGTGCCGGTGTACGGGGTGGCGATGGGTTCGTTGCTGAACGTTGGTTACTCGGCCCACGCCTGGTTGGCGGCGGAGCGTTCGGCCGAGGCTGCGCACCTGCTTGATGATCCGGTTGCGGTGGGGGTGGCGGCGGCGAATCGGGCGCGGGTGTCGGCATACACCGGCGCGTACGGCCCGGCCCGGGCGTACTGCGATCGGGCCGGTGCGGACCTGGCGGGCAGCAGCGCGGATACCGCGTTGGATGTGCTCGGGTTCCTGCACCTGGCCCGCGCGCATCACCTCGCCGGCATGAAGGATCAGGCCGCCGCCCAGGATCACCTCGACGAGGCGGCGCGGATCGCCGCGCACACCGGGGAGACGACGAGCTGGGACCTGTTGTGGGGTCCGAGCAACGTGGCGTTGTGGCGGATGGCCTACCTGCTCGACACCGGACGTCCGCAAGAGGCGGTACTGGCGGCTGCCGGCGTGGCGGTCGGGGAGTTGCCGGCGGTGCGGCAGGTGTACTACTGGCTGGACATGGCCCGTGCGATGGTGGCGGCTGAGCGGGAACGGGACGCGGTGCGGATGCTGCTGGCGGCCGAGCGGGTCGGCCCGCAGCACACGCGGTCATCGACGGCGGCGCGAGAAGTCGCCCGTGGACTGCTGCGCCGAGGGCTTGTCTCCACCGAACTGCGGGGCCTCTGCGAGCGCATGGGAGTCACCAGCCAGTAGTGGTGCGTAGGTGTGCCATCACGCACCGTGCCGTCCATAGCGTTCCGATCAGGACACGACGGCAGGAAGGCCCCGCTGCGCCGGCTGTGTCCGTCGGGTGGCGGCATCAACCCGAGCGCGACGCCTGACAAAGTCGTGCTGCCGTCGCCACCCGCCAACCCGCGACGAGGGAGGCGGAACCTGTGGCGATCCGGTCCGAGCTGCGCGACATCATGCGGTGGCTTCTTCGGCGGGCGGACTCGCCTCCGCCGCCTGGGACTGGCCAGCGCCACCAAGCCGCCGAGCAGGCAGCGGCACAGCAGCGGTTGCTCGACCAGGCTCAGCACCTGCGGGACACGCAGTGGCACCGAGAGCCGATCCAAACAATGCCGTACGCGCCGACGATGCGGGATCAACGCACGACATGGCGCCACCGGTGAACCCAGCGCGGGCAGGTGCTCCTGACATGTCGCCTCCGAGCAGGCGACGCGTCTCGTACGACGAGTACCTGTCGGCCACCGCGTTGACCTTCGCCCGACGGCATCGGCCGGTCTGGTCCTGGCAGCTCTGGCGGCGCGTCTGTCGCTGCGGAGCCGACCTGCCGTGTCGTGCCCGGCATCGCATCCCCATCAACCGGGGTCACTGGCCGCAGGAGAGTGAGCAGTGATCGTCGGTCCGGAGCAGACGATCCTCGCTGTGCATGTCCGAGGGCTCGACGGGATGTGTGTCGGCTGTCGGGCGTGGTGGTCACGGCTGGCCCCGTACCCCTGCTGGCAGGTGGATTGGGCGACAAGCCGGCAGGCGCGTGCGAGCGTCGCCCGGTTCCTGGGCGGTGTGCGGTGACCACGCACGGGCCGGTGTTGCCGATCTGGAGCTGCGGCGGCTGTGACCTGCCGTGGCCGTGTCCGACCCGACGGCGGGAGCTACGCGCGGAGTACGCGGATGCGCCGGTGTCGCTGGCCCTCTACCTGGGCGGCTATCTCGTGCAGGCGGCCGAGGACATGCCCTGGGCACCAGCCGGAGCGCTACACCGCCGCTTCATGGGGTGGACCAGGCACCCGCGGGAAGTGCAGCGGCGAAGTCACAGCGAACATGCCGACAGAACTACGCAGACACGAACGTCATCAGGCCGGATGACGTCGGATGGCACCTGATCCGACCAGCCCTGAACGACGACAACCAGCAGCACCAAGAAACAGCAGGTCAGTCGCTACACCCGGGGGTTGGTCTGGCGAGCGGCGGACGAGTCGACCTGTGGACAGGATGCAGCTACTGTCTGCTGCCGTGGAGTTTGCTGCGGGCGTCCCTAGCCGGTGGATCGTGACCCTGCGGTCTGGTGGGGTCTTGGAACTGGCGGCAGACGCCTACAGCGAAGAGGACAACCATTTGCTCTTCAACATCTTGGTTGACGCAGAAGCTGATGAGCAGGCTCAGATGGTGGTCGACTGGCGGATATCGAACCAGCCGCGGCGGGTCGGCATGGTGGTGGCCAAGGTGCCGGTAGCCGAAGTCGCCGACCTCTACACCGCTCCGTCATGGTTCGATGACGGCAGCAGCGTCCGCACGACCATGTGAATCCTGGACCAGCAGCGCACTACGTTGCCGTCGTGTTGTACCGGTCGAGTGTGGCCTTGGAGGTTGAGGCGTCGCGGAAGATGAGTTCCCACGGACCGGTGTTCACGTCCATGTCCTTGCCGAACCCGACCCACTTTCCGGCCATCCGCCGACCGGTGGGTTCGGCCAGGAGTTGGATCGCGCCGTGATAGCGGGCGCCCCGGTAGTAGCCGGCTGGGTTGGTCTGCTCCACCCAGGTGCCGGTGATGACGGAGCCGTCCACAGTCAGGTCCATGGACAGAGATGAAGCTGCCGAGCCGGGCAGGCTTCGTGCGGTCAGCCGGTCGCCGTGCTGAAGCACCACGACAAAGTGCTGCCCTGCGAACGAGTCCCCCCGGCCGCTTGAGTAGTACTGGTACCGGCTGAGCCAGACCCCCTCGTATGACTTGTGGGCGGTGGTCGGCCGTGAGGTCGGCGTCGGTGTGGCCAGGCTGGACATGGGAGATGTCAGGTCGTGGCCGCCGTGTTGGTCGTCGGCGACCTGCCTGCCGGGGACCGAGGCGAAGCCCAGCAGCGAGATGGGTAGGCCGGTGACGACCTCCAGCGCGCGGGCGTAGACGGGTCTGGGCGCGGCGATCGCGCCGGACTCCCATCGTTGGACGAGCCTCTTGTTGGCGTCGTTGGGCTCGCCGACGCGATGGCCGGCGGCCTGGAGCGCGCGGGCGAAGTCGTCCTGGCTCATCCGCATTCCGATGCGGATGGTTCGCAGGGCGGTGTTGGGGGCGTTCATGACCGACACGATAGCGCTGTGTCGCCTTAATGTCGCCACCAATGTGGCCTAGTTGTCGGGCTTTGTGCCGTCGCGCTCGGTGACATCAGGACGTCACTGTGGACCTGCGCCGGCAGGTTTGCCGCCGCAGGTCTGCCGATGGAGGTGGGGATGCAGGGTGACGGCGACGAGTCAGGGGTAAGCCGGGGCGAGCAGATCCAGGCAGCCGAGCGGGAAGCGGCCAAGCGGCGGCTTCTCGCCGAGGCTGAGGCGGAGCGGATCCCGGCGGAGGAGATCACCCGGGCGATACCGGACCGGCGGTGGCGTCGTGGAGGGCGTTGAGCTGTTGCCGGTTGGGCGGCGGGTGGCGTACTGGCGGGGGCGGCGGAAGCTGTCGCAGCAGATGTTCGCCGACCGGCTCGGCAAGTCGAAGAGCTGGGTCGACAAGGTTGAGCGCGGAGTCCGGTCGCTGGACAGGCTCTCCACTCTCCAGGAGATCGCCCACGTGCTACGTATCGATACCGCCGCCCTGCTCGGCGGGAACACCGCGCCGGCCGACGCGACGCGTCGCACCGAGGGTGTCGACCGGATCAGGGCTGCGTTGTCCCGGTACGAGATTCCGTTGGGCATGCCGGCGGGCCTGCGGCCGGTGTTACCGGCGGACCAGATGCTGCGGGAGGTGGGGCACGCGTGGACGACCTTTCAGTACGCCCGCTACCAGCAGGTGATCGACATGGCACCGGACCTGCTCACCAATGCACAGCGCACCTACGCCCAAGCCCCGGTCACGGGTCGAACGCCGCTGGTGGAGGCGTACCGGATCACGGCCGCCCTACTGGTCAAGCTCGGCGAGGCCGAGCTGGCCTGGCTGGCCACCGACCGGGCGATGCTCGCTGCCACAGGTGACCCGGAACTGGTGGCAGCCGCCGCCGTTCAACTCGGTCAGGTGCTGCGGATGTCGGGGCGTACGCGGGCGGCGAAATCGGTGATGCTCGCCGCCGCGTACCGGATCGCCCCACCCGTGATCGAGAGTGGCACACCGGCGGAGCTGTCCCTGTGCGGAACCCTGCTCATCCAGGCCGCGCTGGCAGCCGCACAGCACGGAAACGAGCCGGCTGCCACCGAGCTGATCGACGAGGCCGCCAGCATGGCCGAACGGGTCGGCGACGGGCACGACCATCACCACACCGGGTTCGGACCCACAGCCGTCGCCCTGGCGCGTTCCGCCGCAGCCGTCGAATCCGGCGACGCCCGTGCTGCGATCGCCTGGCACCAGAAGGCCACCAAGCGACCCGGATGGGAGTGGCTACCCCCAGAACACCGCGCCGCGCACCTGCTCGACGTCGCCCGCGCCCACCTCCACGCCGACGAGGCGACACATGCCGCCCGGGTGCTTATCGAAGCCGAACGCACCGCACCGGCAGAGATCCGTCACCGGCCCGCAGCCCGCGATCTACTCGCCGAGATCGCCCATGACCCGCGCGCCCCAACCATGGTCACGCAACTCGCCGTGGCCCTCGGGGTGGGCTGACCAGTGACGGCACCATTCCTGTCCCTCGGCCAGGTCCGTAACCGACTGATCCTCATCGCAGGGCCGACAGGGTGGGACAGGGGTTGAGACTCGGGGATTGCGGCTCGACGGGGGCCAGACGAATCCCGGTCGAGTTGCCGAACGGCTGCTCCACCGAGGTGTGGGGTCGGCGGCCGACGGGTTGGCGGCGCGCTGGTGAGCGCGATGACCGGAGGTGGGACAGCCGCCGTGCATTTCGGCTATGCGTTGGGCGACCCGCTCCGCCGGTGCCTGAGGACGAAATCAGCTACCACAACAGGGATTACCGCCACCGCACCAACCAGGATCTTAAGGCCGAGGGACGCGTCCCAGGCGAAGCCCAAGACTACGAGGGCGAGCAGGATTAGGAGGTAGACGACCTTCAGGTAGCGCGGCATGACCGTCACCGTAGCGCGGCGAAGTGCACTGACCGCAGAACCGCCCTCGATCGCGATAGTCTTCCGTCGGCATTTGTCGTCTCTGCGGAGCCGTTTCCCTGATGCCACGTCTGACGCGATAATGCGCAGCACGTGACCCTGGGGAGGTGGCGATCACCCGTGCCTACTCACGAACGCCGCGATCGTCTGCGCCAGGTGATCAAGCAGGCGCTGACGCCCAAGAATGCGGAGGCTCGCACCACACCGCCAGCGCGGACGCGACCCGGGGGCATCGACGTAGAGACCGCCCGCAAGATGTTGTTGACCGACTTCGAGCAGGCGTTCATCCTGCACAACGACTACAAGGACGCCGAAAGGGATCTCTACAAGCTCAGTCTCCGCATCCTGGCTTTTCCGGTGCTGGTCGCTGGTGCCCTGGTGTCCGCGAAATTGATCTCTTCGGTGGGCCAGGTCGGCACGGTGTTGCGGCTACCGATCATCTATGCGGCGGCAGTGGTAGCCGGGGTGTTGAACACGATCGTCCTGCGGGCCTATGTCGTCACCGATCGGGTGCAGACCGAAGCGAAACACCAGGTAAACCGGCTGCGAAGCCTGTACCTGCACGCGCTTGCCGCGGAGTTTCCCGAAGGCTGGAAACCGGTGTGGGGGTCGACCAACCCATACCTGGAGAGTCGGCGCAAGCTGAAGGCCGCAGCACTCACTTCAGTGGTGATCGGATCGCTCAACGCCGCGTACGTCGCTGTCGGCGCCGACCGTCTCATCACGTATGGAACAGACATCTCCTGGACGCCTCTGCTGTCAGCGGTGCTCGCGCTGATCTACTTCCTCTTGCAGATGGAGTTCACGTGGGAGGTACTGCGGAGGGCGCAACGGAAGCGGTCAGTGGGAGCGGGCGGGTGAGGCGTTTCTCTGCGGGTACTGACCCCGCCGGCTACGACTTCCGGGCGACGGTCGAACTTCTCGCCCAATACGGTCGCCCGATCTTGATGGCCATTAGCCAGCTACGCACTATGGATTTCACGTTTCCCCGGATGTCCCGGCTGTATCAGGATGCCCTTGATCCAGAGTTGCTGTTCCGGCAAACGATGCCGGCGGCGGCGGTTGGTGCGCGGATCGGTGCCGATCCAGGGGTGTTGGCCGAGTACCTGAAGATCTACGCACTGGGTCAGACCCTCATCCTCAACAACATGGATCGCCACCTCGACCTTTCGGCTTCCTACAGCATCCGCGACCCGGCCTTGCTGCTTGCCGACGTCAACTCGACAATGTGCCTTTCGGTGACCAGCCTGCTGACGATGGTCCACGAGGCGTCCCTCACACCAGCAGGCGTTCGGGCGCTACCGGTGATGGCCGGGGTGACGGCGGAGATCGTGCAGTCCATGTACGACAACTACGCCGTCCGCTTCGACCAGGCACCGCTCGAAGACGGCGAGAGCCTCGTCAACTGGTATCGGATGGATGTCAGGTCTCGACACCTCGGCTCTGGCTTCTACTCGTCTGGCCTACTCGGACTGCTTGCCTTTCTCGGGGAGCCTGTGCCGGACGGGTTGGCCGACGAGCTCCGCGACATGCGCCGGTTGAGACAGCGGGTGGACGAACTGGCAGACCTGTTCGAGGACACTGTCACTGGGCTGGTGAGCTACCCGGTCGCCAAGGGGCTCGCTGAGCCGATGATCAAGGCGGACCTGCGCCGTTTGATCAGCAGGCTTTGGACCCGGGCGCAGGAGGTCATCGACAGTCATGGCAGGGATGCTGGTGTGCTCAACCGTGCGCTGGCCGGCGATCCTGAGCTGAACGAGACGCACAGCGCCATGTTGGAGATGCTGGTGTCGGGTGGCATCATGCGGGAGTGCTACCGGGAGGCCGATGCCCTTTGGCGTGAGATCGCGCTCGGCCTGGACGTTCTGGATCCGCGGTTCGGTGAGCCGCTCATGGCGATCATCGATCTCAAGCGAGCGCTGCTCGACCGCTTGGCGATGAATGGCTGGCACGACGACCCACCTCCGCACACGTTTCAGGACATAATCGAGGCAGCGGGATTGGAAGCGACGACATGACGAGTGCCGAGAGCCGGCTCGAAAACTCCGCCAAGGCTGTCATCCTCGACGGCGACAGGGTGCTCCTGCTCAAGTATGTGGACCGCAAGATGGGGCTCGGGGTCTGGTACTCGCTGCCCGGCGGTCGGCAGCAGTACGGCGAGACGCTTACCGAGACGTTGGTGCGTGAATGCCAGGAGGAGATCGGTGCGGACGTGACGCCAGGGCGCCTGCTCTTCGTTCGTGAGTACATCCACGCACGCCACGAACTGGCAGGGAAAGGGCGCGATCAACATAAGATCGAGTTCTACTTTCTGGCGGAACTCAAGTCGGAGCTGTCCGCCGATTACCTGGCCGCAGACGATGTCTCCGACGAGGGCCAGCAGGGCATGCGCTGGTGCAACCTCGTCGACCTGCGGCAGCTCAACATCTTTCCCACCGGTCTTCGTACGCTGGAGGACGTGGTGAACGCCAGCACGGACACCTACTGGGGCGACACGTACTGACGGAAGATCTCCAGGTCGCCGGAGAAGGTGTCTGTGCCGGGCCAGGGAAGTTCGCTACAGGTGGCAGGGCACCGACCTGTCACGACACTCGATAACGCCCTCGATGCTCGGAGCGGGGATGCCGCTGGCAGACCGGGGCGGCTCAGTCGAACAGGACCACCGTGCGGGCGCCTTCGCCCCGGGCCATCCGGGCCAGCGCCCCCGGTGCGTCGTCGAGGGTGATCCGGTCGGTGACCAGGAAGTCGAGGTCGAGGGTGCCGTCGAGCACCGCGCGGGCCAGCTCGGGCACGTCCCGGTCGGGGTCGGAGGAGCCGTACACCGAGGAGCGCAGGGTGCGGGCCGAGTGGAAGATCTCCAGGGCGCTGAGGGCGACCATGTCGTCCTTGCCGCCCATGCCGACCACGATGACCTGCCCGCCGCGCCGGGTGGCCCGCCAGGCGGCGCGGATGGTGGCGGCCCGGCCGACGCACTCGACCGCGTGGTCGACTCCCCGGCCGTCGGTGAGCGACCGTACCGCGCGGCTGAGGGTGTCGTCGGCGAGCAGGAAGTCGGTGGCGCCGGCGGCGTGCGCCAGCTCGGCCTTGGCGGGTGCCACGTCGACCGCGATGACGCGCGCGGCATCGGCGGCGCGGGCGGCGGCGACCGCGGAGAGGCCGACGCCGCCGAGACCGATGACGGCGACCGAGTCGCCGGGCCGGACGTCGGCGGTACGGCGGATCGCGCCGACGCCGGTGAGCACCGCGCAGCCGAGCAGCGCGGCGGTGGGGAAGGGCAGGTCCGGCGGTACGGCGACGACGGCCTGCTGTGGCACCACCACCTGCTCGGCCAGTGCGCCGAGGCCGAGGGTGACGTGCAGCGGCTCGCCGTCGATGGTGTGCCCGAGGGAGGCGGCGGGGGTGCCGGAGCGTTCGCAGAGCCACGGTTCGCCGTGCCCGCAGTACCAGCAGGACCGGCACGGAGGAGCCCAGTCGAGCACCACGTGGTCGCCGACGGCGATCCGGTCGACGTCGGCGCCGACCTCGACCACCACGCCCGCGGCCTCGTGGCCGAGCAGCAGCGGGTACGGCGCGGCGATGGTGCCGTCGACCATGGACAGGTCGGAGTGGCAGACGCCGGCCGCCCGGACCGCCACCCGCACCTGCCCGGAGCCGGTGGCGGGCAGCTCGACAGGTTCCACCCGGGTCGGCGTGCCGACGCCCCGGACCACCAGGCCCCTCACCGTTGGATCGCCTTCACTTCGCAGAACTCCTCCAGCCCGTGCACGCCCAGCTCACGGCCGACGCCGGACTGCTTGTAGCCGCCGAACGGGGCGAGCGGGTTGAACGGTGCGCCGTTGATGTCGACGGCCCCGGTACGCAGCCGGCGCGCCACCCGCAACGCCCGGTCCTCGTCGCCGGACCAGACCGCGCCGGCCAGCCCGTAGCGGGAGTTGTTGGCGACCCGCACCGCGTGGTCGTCGTCGTCCACCGGGATGACCGCCAGCACCGGCCCGAAGATCTCCTCCTGCGCGAGGGCGCTGTCCGGGTCGACGTCGGCGATGACGGTCGGGGCGACGAACCAGCCCCGCTGCGGGACGGGGGCGTCCGGGCCACCGGCCACCAGCCGGCCGCCGTCGGCCAGGCCCCGGGTGATGTGGTCGCGTACCCGGTCCCGCTGCTGGGCGGAGACCAGCGGGCCGAGCCGGGTGGCCGGGTCGAGCGGGTCACCGAGCCGGTAGCCGTCGGTGGCCTTGGCGGCCAGGTCGAGGGCCTCGTCGTAGCGGTCCCGGTGCACCAGCATCCGGGTCCACGCGGTGCAGGTCTGCCCCGAGTTGAGGAAGGCGTTGCCGACGCCCACCTTGACCGCGCCGGCCAGGTCGGCGTCGTCGAGGATCACGTTCGCCGACTTGCCGCCCAGTTCCAGCGACACCCGGGCGATCCGGTCGGCGGTCAGGTGGGTGATCCGCCGGCCGGTGGCGGTGGAGCCGGTGAAGGAGACCAGGTCCACGTCGGGATGCCCGGCGAGGGCCTCGCCGACCACCGGCCCGGTGCCGGTGACCAGGTTGACCACGCCGGGTGGCAGGCCGGCTTCGTCGATGGCGTCGAAGAGCAGGTACGCCGTGAGCGGGGTCAGTTCGCTCGGCTTCAGCACCAGCGTGCAGCCGGCGGCCAGGGCGGGCGCGAGCTTGGCGACGATCTGGTGCAGCGGGTAGTTCCACGGGGTGATCGCGCCGACCACGCCGACGGGTTCGCGTACCACCAGGGAGTTGCCCACGGTCTGCGGCGCGGGCGGGTGCGCGGCCAGGTCGACGTAGCTGCGCAGCACGGTGAGCGGCAGCCCGGCCTGGACGCGGGTGGCGACCTTCAGCGGGGTGCCGAGTTCGGCGGCGACGGTGTGCGCGATGTCGTCGGCGCGGGCGGTCAGGGCGGCGTGCAGCCGGTCGAGGTGGGCGGCCCGGTCGGCGGGGTCGGTCGCCGCCCAGCCCTCGAAGGCGGCCCGCGCGGCGGCCACGGCCCGGTCGACATCTTCGGCCGTGCCGGCCGGGACGGTGCCGATGACCTCCTCGGTCGTCGGATTGTGCACCTCCAGCGGCGGCCCGCCCTCCGCGCGTACCCAGTGTCCGTCGAGGTAGAAGTCGGTCCGTACGGATTCCATGGGCTCCTCACCTCGACCAAAACTAGCGGTGCAAGTTTGGACTCTAGTACGCCGGACCGCCCGGCGGGAGGGGCGGCAGCGGGCCGACCACGCGTTCGTAGGTGTGCGACAGCCCGTCGAGCAGTGCCTCCAGGCCCAGCGCGAAGGCGCCCTCGTCGACCTGCTGCTGGTGTTCGGCCAGGCGGTGGGCCTGGCTGAGGTGCGGGTACTGCTCCGCGTAGAGGCCCGGGTCCTCCACGAAGCCCCGGGCGAACGACCCGAGCGCCGAACCCGTCACGAAGTAGCGCATCAGCGCGCCGATGTGCGTCGCCCGGGCGGGTGGCCAGCCCGCCGCGACCAGCCCGCCGTAGACGGCGTCGGCCATGGCCAGTGCCGCCGGGCGTCGACCCGGACCCCGGGCCAGGTGCGGCACGATGTTCGGATGGGCGGCGAGGGCGGCCCGGTAGGAGTGACCCCAGCGGCGCAGCGCCTCGCGCCAGTCGACCTCGCCGAAGTACGACACGTCGACCTGGCCGGTGATGCTGTCCGCCACCGCGTCGAGGATCTCGTCCTTGGTGGCGAAGTGGTTGTACAGCGAGGGCCCGCGTACGCCGAGCGCGGCGGCGAGCCGGCGGGTGGAGAACGCGTCGAGCCCTTCGGCGTCGATCAGCGCGGCGGCGGCCTCGACGATCCGCTCCCGGCTGAGCAGGGCCTGTCGCGGCCGGGGCATGGGCGTCCTCCTTCGGGTGGGTGGCTCGCGGGGAACTTTGCCACACCGGGGTCTGGACAGCATAAAACTTGCACCGCTAGTTTATTGCCATGGACCTTCACCTCTCGGCCGAGCAGGTCGCGGTCCGTTCGCTCGCCGCCGACTTCGTCAACCGCGAGGTGGTGCCGCACGCGACGGCCTGGGACCGACGCGAGGCGGTCGACCCCGGCATCGTCGGCAAGCTCGGCGAGGTCGGCTTCCTCGGCCTCACCATCGCCGAGGAGTACGGCGGCTCCGGCGGCGACCACCTCGCGTACTGCCTGGTGCTCGAGGAACTCGGCCGAGGCGACTCCGCCGTCCGGGGCATCGTGTCGGTCTCGCTCGGCCTGGTCGCCAAGTCGATCGCCACCCACGGCACCCCGGAACAGCGCGAACGGTGGTTGCCGCCGCTCTGCTCCGGCACCGCGCTCGGCTGCTTCGCCCTCACCGAACCGGACAGCGGCTCGGACGCGGCGGCGCTGAACACCCGGGCGGTCCGCAACGGCGACGACTGGCTGCTCACCGGCCGCAAGACGTTCATCACCAACGGCACCACCGCCGACGTGGCGCTGCTCTTCGCCCGTACCGGCGGCCCGGGCCACCGGGGCGTCACCGCGTTCCTGGTGCCGACCGACAGCCCCGGCCTCGCCCGGTCGGAGATCAAGGGCAAGCTCGGCCTGCGCGGGCAGGCCACCGCCGAACTCGTCCTCGACGCCGTCCGGGTGCCCGACACCGCCCGCCTCGGCGAGTGCGGCGCCGGCTTCAAGCTGGCGCTGGCCACCCTCGCCAAGGGACGCATGTCGGTCGCCGCCGGCTGCGTCGGCATCGCCCAGGGCTGCCTGGACGCCGCCGTCGACTACGCCGGAAAACGTACGCAGTTCGGCAAGCCGATCGCCGGCCACCAGCTCGTGCAGCAACTGCTCGCCGGCATCGCGGTCGACACCGCCGCCGCGCGGCTGCTGGTCTGGCGGGTCGCCGACCTGATCGACCGGGGCCAGCCGTTCGCCACCGAGGCGTCGATGGCCAAGCTGTTCGCCAGCGAGGCCGCCGTCCGCGCGGCGAACGACGCCATCCAGGTCTTCGGCGGATACGGCTACATCGACGAGTACCCGGTCGGCAAGTACCTGCGCGACGCCCGCGTCGCCACCCTCTACGAGGGCACCAGCCAGATCCAGCAGTTACTCATCGGGCGGGCGCTCACCGGCGTCAACGCCTTCTGAACCCGCGAGAGGAACCGTGAGCACATGGACTTCGGGCTGTCCGACGAGGAACGGGCCATCCGCGACACCGCCCGTGACTTCATCACCCGCGAGGTCATGCCGCTGGAGCAGGAGCTGCTGCGCCGGGAGCGGGCCCACCAGCCCGGCCTGGAACGCGCCGAGCTGAGGGAGTTGCAGCTCAAGGCCCGCAAGTTCGGCTTCTGGGGGCTGGCCACACCGCAGGAGTACGGCGGCATGGACCTGCCCGCCGTCGTGCAGTCGCTGATCTGGACCGAGATCGGCCGCAGTTTCGTGCCGTTCCGCTTCGGTGGCGAGGCGGACAACATCCTGTTCCACGCCACCGCCGAGCAGCGGCAGGAGTTCCTGCTGCCCACCATCGAGGGGGAGCGCAACTCCTGCTTCGCCATCACCGAGCCGGGTGCCGGCTCGGACGCGGCGAACATCCGGTTCCGGGCCCGGCGCGACGGCGACGACTGGATCCTCAACGGTGAGAAGACCTTCATCACCGGCGGCAACGAGGCCGACTTCGCCATCGTCATCGCGGTCACCGACCCCGAGCGGGGGGCCCGCGACGGCGGGGCGACCGCGTTCCTGGTGGACCGGGCGATGGGCTGGCGGTCGGAGTTCATCCCCACCATGGGCGAGGGCGGGCCCGCGTCGCTGTTCTTCGACGACGTACGGGTGCCGCACCGCAACATCCTCGGCGAGATCGGGCAGGGTTTCACCCTGGCGATGCAGTGGATCGGCAAGGGGCGCTACACCATCCCGTCGCACGCCGTCGGCATCGCCGAACGCGCGCTGCGGATGGCCATCGACCACGCCAACACCCGGGAGACCTTCGGGTCGAAGATCGGCACCAACCAGGCCATCCAGTGGATGATCGCCGACTCGGAGACCGAGCTGGAGGCGGCCCGCTGGCTGATCCTGCGGGCCGCCTGGACGGTCGACGCCGGCCTGGACCCGAGGCACGCCTCCTCGATGGCGAAGCTCTACGGTGCCGGCATGGTCAACCGGGTGGTCGACCGGGTCATGCAGATCCACGGCGGGATGGGCTACACCCGCGAGCTGCCGATCGAACGCTGGTACCGGCAGGTGCGGCTGTACCGGATCTTCGAGGGCACCGACGAGATGCAGCGCCTGATCATCGCCCGCGACCTGCTGCGCGGGTACACGAAGCTCGGAGGGCACCTGGGATGAGAAGCTTCGCCAGCCTCGACGAGTTGGCCGGCGCGGTCGGCGAACGACTCGGCCCCGGTCCGTGGTTCCCCATCGACCAGCGTCGGGTCGACCTGTTCGCCGACGCCACCGACGACCATCAGTGGATCCACCTCGACCAGGAACGGGCGGCGGCCGGGCCGTTCGGCGGCACCATCGCCCACGGCTACCTGACCCTCGCCCTGCTGCCCGCGCTGGTCGGCCGCCTGTACCGGGTGGACGGGGTGCGGATGGGGGTCAACTACGGCCTCAACCGGGTCCGGTTCCCCGCACCCGTACGCGTCGGCAGCTCGGTGCGGGTCGTCGCCACCATCGACCAGGTCAGCCCGTTCGAGGGCGGGGCTCAACTGGTGGCCACGGTGACCGTGGAGGGCGACGGCGGCGGCAAGCCGGTCTGCGTGGCCGAGACGGTCAGCCGGCTGTACGCGGACCCGCCCCGATGACCGCGCTCTCCCCGGCGACCGTGCTGGCCGGCTCCGCCGACCGGCACGCCGACACGGTCGCCGTCGTCGACGGCCGGGTCCGGGTCACGTACGCCGAACTGTGGTTGGAGGCCCGCTGTTACGGCGCCGGGCTGCGGGCCGCCGGGGTGCGCGGCGGTGACGCGGTGGCCCTGCTCGCGCCGAACGTGGTGGATTTCCCCCGGGTCTACTTCGGTGCCCTCGCCGCCGGGGCGGTCGCCGTACCGGTCGGTGTGCCGGTCGGTCCGCAGGCCGTCCACCTGGCCCGGGAGGCGCGGCTGCTGGTCTGCCACACCTCGCACCTGGCCGCCGGGCGGCGGATCAGCGTACGGGCCGGCGTCCCGCTGCTCACGGTCGGTCCGGGCCGGGCCCCGTCCGCCGTACCCCGGTTGGAGGACCTCTGCGACACCCCACCCGGCGGCACCGTCACGTTCGCGGACCCCGACGTCGATCCGGCCGTCGAGCCGGACGGCACCGACGTGGTGCTCGGCTGTCTGCCGTTGGGCGGCCGGTTCGGTCAGGCCGTCACGTTGACCGGCACCTTCCGGGCGGGAGCGACCCTGGTGCTGCTCAGCCGCTTCACCGGCCCGGCGGCGCTGGATCTCATGGTGCGCGAGGAGGTCACCGTGTTCCACGGCACGTCGGCGATGTACGCGGCCCTGCTCGACGCCGCCCGGGGCCGGAGGACGCTGCCCAGGCTGCGTCACTGCGTGAGCCGGGCACCGTTGCCGCCGTCGCTACGGCAGCGCTTCACCAGCACCTTCGACACCGTCGTCGACGTGGCCGAGGGGGAGCGCGACTCGTCCGGGAGGCCGGATGCATCCACCGGCCGGGTGCGTACCGCCCGGCGGCTCCGCTCGCGTCGACTGGGCTGCCACAGCGAGCGCTACCGGCGGGGGCCCGGAAGCTAGTGCGGTGACCCGCAGCGGTCGCCGGGTCGGGCCTGACCGGCGAGTGGTGCTTCGATCCGCGACCGGTTTGGCCGAGATGGCGGTGCGGTTCCGATCGCTGTACGGGCTGTCCCGCGCCCTCGCCTACGATTCGACCATGACCCGAGACGAGCCGGCGGGGGCCGAGGTGCGGCTGCGCCCGATGACGGCGGACGACGCCGACCGGGTACTGGCGATCTACCAGGCCGGGCTGGACGGCGGCAACGCCAGCTTCGAGACCGTCGCACCGACCTGGGCCGCCTTCGACGCCGGCCGGCTGCCGGCGCATCGGCTGGTCGCGGTCGACGGGGGCGGGACGCTGATCGGCTGGATCGCCGTGTCGCCCACCTCCGCCCGGGCGGTCTATGCCGGAGTGGTGGAGCACTCCGTCTACGTCGACCCGGCCGCGCAGGGGCGGGGAGTGGCCCGCTTGCTGCTCGACGCGCTGATCGAGTCGACCGACGCCGCGGGCATCTGGACGATCCAGTCCGGTGTCTTCCCGGAGAACACCGCCAGCCTGGCGCTGCACCGGCGGGCCGGGTTCCGGACGGTCGGCACCCGCGAGCGGGTGGGCCGCCACCACGGCCGCTGGCGCGACGTCGTCCTGCTGGAGCGCCGCAGCCCGGTGGTGGACTGAACCACGTCGGCGGGGACCGGCGAGCCGCCGGCCCCCGCCCGCGGTGCTACGGGTACTGCTCCAGGTAGACCGGAGCGCCGACCCGGTCCATGCCGGCCGCCTCGCCGACACCGTTGACCACGTGGTCGATGGTGCCCGCGCTGAGGTTCACCGTCATGATGTGGTGCAGCCGGATGCCGGGTCGCACCGGCACCTCGAAGCCGTTCTCGGTGCGGATCGACGGGTTGTTCTGGTTGAACACGTACACCCCGCCGCCGTGCAGGGTGTGGTGGCGGACCCGGTCGCCGACCTTGTAGCCGGCCCACCCGTTGACCGTGCCGTTGTGCCAGTCCGCCTGGGTGGGCGGGTCGTACGGCAGCTCGTTCTGGTAGAGGATCGTGGTGCCGTGCTCACCGTTCCACACGGTGTTGTACCGCTGGAAGTGCTCGACGAACAGGCCGGTGGCGGTGACGTGGTCGCCGTTGACGACGACCCCGTAGCGACCGGTGTTGGTCCGCCAGCGGTCGGTGTCGCCGTTGACGCCTTCGGTGAAGCCCTCGACACCGTGGTCGCCCCGCCACACCCAGGTGTGGTCGATCAGCACGTGGTCGCTGTTGACCTCCAGCGCGGTGTCCGTCTTGCCGATGTGCGGGCCGCCGACCCGGAAGTACACGTCGGACAGCGTGATCGGGTTGCGCGGGGTGCTGTGGTTGCGGCCGTGCTCGCGGCCGACCCGCAGCAGCACCGGCGATTCCTTCAGGCCGGCGTCGATGGTGACCCCGGCGACGACCACGCCGGGCACCCCGGCGACGTTCAGCGGTACCGCGCCGTCGACCGCGGTGAGGGTGGCGTGCCCGATGCCGAGCACGATCGTGTCGGGCCGGCGGACCTCGATGCTGCGGGCCACGTCGTACACCCCGGGGGTGAGCAGCAGGTGCCGCCCCCGGGCGAGTTCCCGGTTGATGACGTGCACCGGGTCGGACGGCCGGGCGACGAAGAAGTCGCTGATCGGGATGGTCCGTCCCGGCGTCATCCGGGTACCCCAGGTGATGCCCCGCGTGTCGCGGCGCACAGCCGGCACCCGGACCTGGTACTTGCCCCTGGCGTCGACGAACAGGTACGGCTTCTCCCGGCTCAGCGGGGTGGTGTCCAGCGTGGTGTACGGCGGGTCGGGGAACCCGGCGTCGTCGGGCGCGCCGACCACCCCGGCGAACACCTGGTTCCACACCGCGTTGGACCAGCTCTCGACCTCACTGTTGCGGGTCAGCCACTGCTGCTGTGAGCCGTTGGTGGTGGCCGGTAGCCGGGAGTCGGCGATGAAGCCGCCACTGGCGTACTGCGGCCCGTTGGTGCAGTAGTCCATCAGGGACAGGCCGCCGCCGCTGATGTCGAGCCGGCGCATCGACACGGCCTGGGACACCGCCCAGAAGTTCGCCGAGGCACGGCAGTCGTCCTGGCCGGTGGCGTTGATGCGCAGCGACAGGTTGCTCAGCGTGCGCCAGAAGTTGACGAGCGCGATGCAGTTGGCCGTGCCGCCCTCGGTCAAGCAGCGGTTGTACGCCTCGATCTTGCCGTTGATGACCACGTCGGTGGGGGAGGCGCCCAGGCCGGAGATCTCGGTGTAGTAGCCCACCTTGATCTGGAGTGGCTGCTCGGCGGTGCCGTAGTGGCCGGGCCGGAACAGGTAGGCGTGCCGGGTGGTGCCCATCTCGTTGTCGACCTGTGCGGCGTGCGCCGCGTCGAGGGTCGCCTGGATCTGGCTGACCGGCATGCTCGGGTCGAAGATCGTGACGTTGGGACCGAAGGTGGGGCCGGTCGGTCGGGGCGGGCCCGCGCTGACCGGGGTGTTCGTGGCGACCGCGGCGGTGGTCAGCACCAACCCGAAGGCCAGTGCTCGACCGAGTCGCCGCTGTGGTGGTGGGGTCGGCATGCGTTCGTCCTTCCCGTCGGGCCGGTCGATGGCGGACCCGACGACACGATGGACCAGGGCGTGTGAGAGCGCTCTCTCATCAGGCTGACTTGTATCACGGTGTGAAGAAACGGGGACGAGATGTTTCTACCCCGTAACGCCGCCGCGCGCCATGCCCCGAAGCGGGTGAATCCACGATCGACACCGTTCCAGCGGAACGTCGACGTCCGGAGGGCGAGCGTCCCGCCGGAACGGCATCGAGGTCACCCGGCCGAGGTCGAGGCGGGATCGCCTCGGCGGCCGGCACGTCGGCGGGCGAACACGCCGACGACGACGTCGGCCACGAGGAAGCCGAGCAGCGGGATGCCGAACCAGGGCAGCGCCCAGCCGACCGCGACGATCACCGGCACCCCGAGCAGCACCGCCCACCAGGGCAGACCGCGCAGGCCGCCACGCGCCGGTGGCGTGCCGACCGGGGCGCGTCGGTCGGCCCGGGTCGGGCGGCGCTGCCACCACATCCGGTAGCCCCACACGATGACGCAGAGCAGACCGACGGCCAGCGCGGCCAGCAGGATCTGGTTGACCACGCCGAAGAGCAGCCCCATGTGCGCCTGTACGCCCAGGGCGCTGAGCTTGGCCAGCAGGGACCAGTCGGCGTAGTCGTTGCGGGCGGTCACCGTGTTGCTGTCCGGGTCGACGGCGACCTGGTCGAACCGCACCGGCCAGACGTTGTCGGTCTGGGCGACCGCCCAGGCGGTGCCGGGCGTGCCCGGGCTGATCTCGACCGGCCCGGACAGGCCCGCGTCGCGGGCCACCGCCAGGACCTGGTCGAAGGTGGCCGGATCGGCTGCCGCCGACGGTGCCGCGCCGCCGTGCTGGTGCTCGCCGCCACCGGGGCTCGGCGCACCGTCCAACGTGGTGGACAGCACGGGCCGCCGGGCGTCGAGCGCGTCCAACCCGGCGCCGAAGTTCGCACCGGCGAAGCGGGACCAGGTCAGCCCGGTGGCCGCGAGGAACAGCAACCCGACGGCGAGCCAGACGCCGGTGGTGGCGTGCCAGCTCCGCGTCCGCCGTACCCCCTTGGCGGCGGACAGGTCCGGAACCAGCAGGTGCCTGGCGCGACCACGTCCGTTGTTCCGGCGACGCCACCACAGGATGATGCCGCCGAGCGCCAGTACCCACAGCCAACTGGCGGCGATCTCGGAATAGTGCCGTCCGAGGTCGCCCAGGTGCAGGTTGCGGTGCAGGTCGTCGAGCCAGGTGGTGGCGGGGGTGGAGCCGAACCAGGTGGTGAGCTGCCCCTGTACCGCACCCGTGTACGGGTCGACGTAGACGGTGTGCTGCTTCTCGCCCAACTCTTCAAGGGCGAAGACGACCCGGGTCGTCTGGTCGCCGGTACCCGGGGCCACCGACACCAGATCGCCGGCCGGGTGGGCGTTCCGGGCCGCGGTGACCTGGTCGGCCAACGACCTCGGTTGGTCGCCGACGCTGGCGACGGTGAGCTGGTCGCCGTAGAGAAGCTGATCCAGCTGCGGCGTGACCGTGTACGCCAGGCCGGTCAGCGCGGCGACCACCAGGAACGGGGCGACCAGGACACCGGCGTAGAAGTGCAGGCGCAGCAGCAACGCCGCCAGCGGCGCGGCGCGCCGTGGTGATCGGGCGGGTAACGGGCCGGGGAGGGAGTCCGGCGCGGACTCGTCGGACAATTCGGTCAGAGACATGCGTGTTCCGATCGGGTGAGGAGGTCATGCTGCGGACCTGGCCCGTGCCCTTCGGGTCAGTGCTGCCTGCCGTCGCCCGGATGCCCGCCGCTCGATCACCTAGTCGGACGGCGGGCCGTGCTGGTTCCCGCGACTCCGACGTCGTTGCGCCCAACCTTGATCGTTTAGGATCGGCGGCCGGTGCGGCGCACGACACGGAGGTTGGGTTGGCATGTGGCCGTTCAAGAAGCACCCGACGGAGCCGGTCCTGGACCCGACCTACGGTGACCCGCACCGCAAGGCCCTGATCCGGGCGCTGGAGAAGCGCAAGTGGAAGTGGGCCCGGGAGCTGCTCACCATGGCAGCCGACTCGGACGAACTGGCCTTCCTGATGGAGGCCGTCGGCGGGGTCGACGGGATTCAGGACTGGATCGGCGAATGGATCGACGCCGAACCGGAGTCGACGCTGCCGCTGCTGGTAGCCGGTTGTCACGCGGTGCACTGGGCGTGGGAGGCACGCGGCGGCAAACTGGCCAAGTACACAAGTGCCGAGCAGTTCAGAGGATTCCACGAGCGGTTGCACTACGCCGAGGCGACGTTGCAGCAGGTGATCGCCCGCGAACCGGACAACGTGACGGCGTGGGCGTGGCTGGTGACCAGTTCCCGCGGGCTGGGCATCGGTGCGGTCGAGGCTCAGCAGCGGTTCGACGCGGTGACTCGACTGCACCCCGGGCACCTCGTCGCGCACGAGCAGCGGCTGCAGTACCTGTGCGCCAAATGGTCCGGTAGTCATGAGCAGATGTTCGACTTCGCCCGGGGTGCTGCCGCTGCGGCCGGACCCAACAGTCTCCTGCATGAGCTGGTGGCCGTCGCCCACATCGAGAAGTGGGCCCGCACCGAACGAGCGGAGGCCAACGATTACATCGTCTCGGACGAGGTCCGGACGGAGCTGCTCGCCGCGGCGGAGAACTCCATCTTCCACCCGGATTACATCCCTGCCGGCCCGGGCTGGGCACCCCGAGTTGCGACATTCGCGATGGCCTTCGAACTGGCCGACGAGTTCGACGCGGCCTGGCACGCGTTCGCACTGCTGGACGGCATGGTCACCGAGTGGCCGTGGATGATCCTCGGCGACCCGGTCGAGAAATTCACCGTCTCCCTCGACTACGTGACCGCGAACCGCAGCTGACGAACTGCGGTACGGCCCGACTTCGGCCGGAGCGGGTGACGGTCGGCAGGTACCCTCGGCCGGTGTTCTCGCCACAAGGCCCGTCGCTGCGGGAGCTGTGCGTCCAGGCGCTCTCCTCGGTCGAGCGCGGCTACGACCTGCTGGCGCCGAAGTTCGACCACACGCCCTTCCGTACGCCGGAAAGCGTGCTCGACGCGACCGTCGAGGCGCTGTCCGAACTCGGGTCGTTCGCGCACGGCCTGGACGTGTGCTGCGGTACCGGCGCGGGCATGCGGGTGCTCCGGTCCCTGTGTTCCGGAGGGATCACCGGCGTCGACTTCAGCGCCGGAATGCTCGCCCAGGCCCGCCGCGCGTACCCGGATGCCACCTGGGTCCGGGCCGACGCTCGGGCGCTGCCGTTCGCCGCGGGCTTCGACCTCGCGGTCAGCGCCGGAGCGCTCGGACACTTCCTGCCGACCGAACGGCCCGCGCTCTTCGCCGGGGTGTACCGGGCGCTGCGGCCCGGCGGACTCTTCGCCATCCCGATCGGCACGGCACCGCTCACCTCGGTGTCGCACTGGATGACGCGCGGATTCGACCTGGTCATGCGGGTACGCAACGTCGTCTGGCGCCCGCCGTTCGTCATGTACTACCACAGCGCGCCGTTGCCCGCGCTCTGTGCCGACCTGACGGCGGCCGGCTTCACCGCGACGGACGCCGTCTTGCCCGCCCTGGGCACGCACCGCGACGGCAGCCCCCGTTTCCGGCTCATCCTCGCGCGCAAGGCTGCCGCGCACTCCTGAGACGTCGAACGCGCACTCCTGAGACGTTGAAGGGCCTCTCCCTCACACCTCGGGCAGGCCGACGTAGTTCTCGGCGAGGCTGGTGGCGTACGCCGGAGACGTGGTGACGTAGCGCAGGGTCGCCGACTGGAGCTTCGCCTCGTACGGGTCGTCGGCGTTGAGCCGGTGCAGCATCGAGGTCATCCACCAGGAGAACTGCTGCGCCCGCCACACCCGCCGCAGTGCGGTACGCGAGTAGCCGTCCAGCAGTTCGGTGCTGCCGTCGCCGTACCAGGCGGCGAAGGCGTCACCGAGCAGCGCGACGTCGGCGAGGGCCAGGTTCATGCCTTTGGCCCCCGTCGGCGGCACGATGTGCACCGCGTCGCCGGCCAGGTACAGCCGCTGCCACTGCATCGGCTCGACCACCAGGCTGCGCAGCGGAGTGATCGACTTCTCCAGCACCGGCCCCTCGTTGAGCGTCCAGTTCGGCACCGTCTCCAACCGGGTACGCAACTCGGCCCAGATCCGCTCGTCCGGCCAGTCGGCGATGTCCTCGTCGGCCGGTACCTGGAGGTACAGCCGGGAGATCTGCGGTGAGCGCATGCTGTACAGGGCGAAACCGCGCTCGTGGTGGGCGTAGATCAGCTCCTCCACGGCGGGCGGGGCGGCGGCGAGGACGCCCAGCCAGGCGAACGGGTAGGTGCGCTCGTAGGTGGTGAGCACCCCCTCGGGCACGGCCGGCCGGCTGATCCCGTGGTAGCCGTCGCAGCCGACCACGAAGTCGCAGTGCAGCTCCTCGGCCCGGTCCTGATGCCGAAAGTGGACCACCGGGGCGGTGTCCAGTCCGGACAACCGGTCGGCGGGTGCCTCGAACAGGATCGTCCCGCCCGCCGCCAGCCGGGCGGCGATCAGGTCCTTGACCACCTCCTGCTGGCCGTACACGGTGATCGCCCGGCCGGTCAGCTCGGTCATCGGCACCCGGTGCGACTCGCCGTCGAAGCGCAGCTCGATGCCCTCGTGCCGCAGCCCCTCCCGGTCCAGCCGGGCCCCCAGGCCGGTGTCGCGCAGCAGGTCGACCGAGCCCTGTTCGAGCACGCCGGCGCGCAACCGGTGCTCCACGTACTCCCGGCTGCGGCTCTCCAGCACCACCGAGTCGATGCCGTGCCGGTGCAGCAGGTGCGACAGCATGAGACCGGCCGGTCCCGCTCCGATGATGCCGACCTGGGTACGCATCCATGCCTCCTTGGTTCCGACGGCGGTGCCGACGGCCTAGAACGGGTAGCGGGTGATGTCACCCTGCACGGTGAGCCACTGCGTCTCGGTGAACGCCTCGATGTTCGCCGCCGGCCCGCCGAACCGGGAGCCGGTGCCGGAGGCGCCGACCCCGCCGAACGGGGCCACCGCCTCGTCGCTGACGGTCTGGTCGTTGATGTGCACGATGCCGCTGGGGATGCGCTCGGCCAACGCCATCGCCTTCATCACGTCGCGGCTGAGGATGCCCAGCGACAGACCGTACTCGCTGGCGCCGGCAAGCGCCGCCGCCTCGTCCAGGTCGCCGAAGGTGAGCACCGGGGCGACCGGGCCGAAGACCTCCTGCGCGTACGCCGGGGTGTCCGGGGTGACGTCGGCGAGCACGGTGGGCCGGTAGAACAGCCCGTCGTAGCTGCCGCCGGCGGCCAACCGGGCGCCCGCGTCCACGCTCGACGTGACCAGCGAGTGGATCTTGTCGCGCTGCGCCTCGTCGATGATCGGCCCGAGCGCCACCTGCTCCTTGGCGGGGTCACCGACCGGCAGGTGGTCGGCCTTGGCGGCCAACTCGGTGACGTACCGTTCGGCGACACTCTCGTGCACCAGGTGCCGGCCGGTGGTCATGCAGATCTGCCCCTGGTGCAGGAAGGAACCCCAGGCGCCGGCCGAGACGGCGAGGTCGAGGTCCGCGTCGTCGAGCACCACCAGGGCGGAGTTGCCGCCCAGCTCCAGGTGCGCCCGCTTCAGGTGCCGCGCTGCGGCCTCACCGACCTTGCGGCCCGCGGCGGACGACCCGGTGAAGCTGATCACGCGTACGCGCGGGTCGGCCACCAGCGCCTCGCCGGTGGCGACTCCGCCCGGCAGCACGTGCAGCAGGCCCTCGGGCAGCCCCGCCTCCTCGAAGACCCGGGCGATGGCCAGGCCGCCGCACACCGCCGTGCGCAGGTCCGGCTTGAGCACCACCGCGTTGCCCAGCGCCAGCGCCGGGGCGACCGAGCGGATCGCCAGGATCAGCGGAGCGTTGAACGGCGAGATGACGCCCACCACGCCGACGGGTAGCCGGCGGGCCAGGCTCAGTCGGGGCTGAGCACTCGGGATGATCTCACCGAGCGACTGCGAGGGCAGGGTCGCGGCCTCGTAGCACTCCTGCGCGGCGGTGCCGGTCTCCAGGACGCCCTTCGGCGGGATCGACCCGGACTCGCGGACCACCCAGTCGCCGACCTCGGCGGCGTGCTGCTCCCACAACGCGCCGGCCCGGCGCAGCACGGCGGCCCGCTCGGTGTAGCTGGCGGCGGCCCAGGCCCGCTGCGCCGCGGCGGCCCGGGCGCTGGCCCGCGCGACGTCGTCGGCGTCCGCCACGCCGACCTGGCCGATTTCCTCGCCGGTGGCGGGGGCGCGGACGGCGGCGGTGCCGCCGGCCGACCGTACCCAACCATCGCTGTAGATCCGGCCGTGCCAGGTATCGGTGTCGAGCAGGGGCATGGTGATCCTCCTTGCGCCGCAGGTGGGACAGCCACGGGCGGATGGCCGGCGGATGGTCCGGTCACGCCTGACACGTGCGGCGGCCCCGGCGGTGACCCGGGCCGGTCGCGCGTCGCTTGTTCGCTTGCCGAACAAGCGTTCTCATCAAGGACATTTGCACGGTACCCGACCCGCGTCAACGGATCGCCGCAACATTTCTGCAATCGGTCGGGCCCGAAAGGGCGGTCGGCCGGGACGCGTTGACGAACGTCACCGAGGCGGATTACGTTCGAGATAAGTACGCCGGTCCGCATACCGAACACCTTCGGTGGGCGTTCGACACAGGAGGCAGGGAGGCCCATGGCGAAGCTCGTCCCGCTCGCCGACGGCGTCGCGGAACTGGTCCGCGACGGGGACACGGTGGCCCTCGAGGGATTCACCCACCTGATCCCGTTCGCCGCCGGCCACGAGATCATCCGGCAGGAGCGGCGCGACCTGACCCTGGTGCGGATGACCCCCGACGTCGTCTACGACCAGCTCATCGGCGCGGGCTGCGCCCGCCGCCTGGTCTTCTCCTGGGGCGGCAACCCCGGTGTGGGGTCCCTGCACCGCTTCCGCGACGCCGTGCAGAACTCCTGGCCCGTCCCGCTGGAGCTGGAGGAGCACAGCCACGCCGGGATGGCCAACCGCTATGTCGCCGGTGCCTCCGGCCTGCCGTTCGCCGTGCTGCGCGGCTACACCGGCACCGACCTGCCCCGGCACACCGGCAACATCCGCAGCATCGACTGCCCGTTCACCGGGGAGACGCTGACCGCGGTCCCGGCGCTGAACCCGGACGTGACGGTGGTGCACGCCCAGCGCGCCGACCGCGCCGGCAACGTGCAGATGTGGGGCATCACCGGCGTGCAGAAGGAGGCGGTGCTGGCCGCCCGCCGGTCCCTGGTCACCGTCGAGGAGATCGTCGACGAGTTGACCCCGGTGCCGGGCCAGGTCGTGCTGCCCGGCTGGGCGGTCACCGCCGTGGCGCACGTCCCCGGCGGTGCCCACCCCTCCTACGCCCAGGACTACTCGGTGCGGGACAACGCCTTCTACGTGTCCTGGGACGAGATCAGCCGGGACCGGGACACGTTCCAGCGGTGGATCGACCAGCACGTGCACCAGGCGGAGGCGAGGGCATGAGCGAGCGTCAGCGAGCGAATCGTCAGCTCAGTGCGGTGGTGCCTCAGGCCGGGCCGGAGCGCAGCGGAGGGCCGGCATGAGCGAGCGTCAGTACACCGCCGACGAGATGATGACGGTGGCGGCCGCCCGACAGCTACGCGACGGCACCGCCTGCTTCGTCGGGATCGGCCTGCCCAGCACCGCGGCGAACCTCGCCCGCGCCACCCACGCGCCCGAACTGGTGTTGATCTACGAGTCCGGGTGTCTCGGCGCCAAGCCCGACCGGCTGCCGCTGTCCATCGGTGACGGCGTCCTGGCCGACACCGCCGACGCGGTGATCTCGGTGCCCGAGGTGTTCAACTACTGGCTGCAACCCGGGCGCATCGACGTCGGCTTCCTCGGCGCCGCGCAGCTCGACCGGTACGGCAACATCAACACCACCGTCATCGGTGGCGACTACACCGACCCGAAGGTGCGCCTGCCCGGTGCCGGTGGCGCTCCCGAGATCGCCGCCTCCTGCGGCGAGGTGGTGGTGATCGTCCGGCAGAGCCGCCGTACCTTCACCGAACGCGTCGACTTCGTCACCTCGGTCGGCTACGGCGCCGGCCCTGGTGACCGGGCCCGGCTCGGGCTGCGCGGTGGTGGACCCCGTACCGTCATCACCGACCTCGGCATCCTCGAGGCCGACCCGGACAGCTGCGAACTCACCCTCACCCGGCTGCATCCGGGCGTGACCGTCGAGCGGGCCCGCGAGGCCACCGGCTGGCCGCTCGCCGTCGCCCGGGATCTGGGCACAGTCGAGCCACCCACCGCCGAGGAACTCGCCGTGCTGCGCGCCCTCGAAGCGACCATGCGGGCGGCGGCGTGAACGGGCGCAGTCCGCTCATCGAGGGTGGTGCGATCATCCTCCGGCTTCCGCTCGGCTGCTGCGGGGCGCGGATACTCGGAACGACTGACGGGGAGGAGCGGCCGTGACCCAGGACGCCGAGCGGAAACTGATCCTGCCGAGCTACCGACGCGACGACGTCGACGCCCATCCGCCACTGCTGAGTCCCGGCTACCGGTCGACCGTGGCGCGGGCACCGCAGCAGCCGTTGACCTACCTGCCGCAGCGGCTCACCGAGGTCACCGGCCCGCTGCTCGGCGAGGGCCGCCTCGGCGAGCTGGACCACGACCTGACCCGCCAGCACGACGGTGAGCCGCTCGGGCAGCGGATCATCGTGCACGGCCGGGTCGTCGACGGCGACGGCCGCGCGATTCCGCACACTCTGGTCGAGGTCTGGCAGGCCAACGCCGCCGGTCGCTACCGGCACGCCGCCGACACCTGGCCGGCGCCGCTGGACCCGAACTTCACCGGCGTCGGGCGGGCCCTGACCGACGCCGACGGGCGGTACCACTTCGTCACCGTGCAGCCCGGCGCCTACCCGTGGCGCAACCACGACAACGCCTGGCGGCCCGCGCACATCCACTTCTCCCTGTTCGGCCGGGCGTTCACCCAGCGGCTGGTGACCCAGATGTACTTCCCGGGCGATCCGCTGTTCTCCCAGGACCCGATCTTCAACTCGGTCCGCGACGAGCGGGCCAGACAGCGGATGGTGGCCCGCTACGACCACGCCACGACCCGGCCCGAGTGGGCGCTGGCCTACGAGTTCGACATCGTGCTGCGGGGCCGGGAGGCCACCGTGTTCGAGGACGAGGACGACGATGAGTGAGTCGCTGGGCGTCACGCCCGCCCAGACCGTCGGGCCGTACCTGCACATCGGGCTGCGCTGGCCGGACGGGCCGTACGTGGTGCCGGAGGGCACGCCGGGGGCGTTCTGGCTGCGTGGCCGGATCGTCGACGGCACCGGCGCGGCCGTGGTCGACGCGATGGTGGAGAGCTGGCAGGCCGACCCCGACGGGCGTTTCGACCACCCCGACGATCCACGTGGCGCCCGGCCGTCGGCGGTCCCCGGATTCCGGGGTTTCGGCCGGTCCGAGACCGACACCGAGGGCCGGTACGCGTTGCACATCGTCAAGCCGGGGCCGCTGCCCACCTTCGACGGCGACACCGAGGCACCGCACCTGACCCTGTCGGTGTTCGGCCGAGGGCTGCTGCACCGCCTCGTCACCCGGGTCTACTTCTCCGGCGAGGCGGCCAACGCCACCGACCCGGTGCTGCGTACCGTCGACCCGCAGCGGCGTGACACGCTGCTGGCCCGGCCGGCCACGGACGGGTTCCAGTTCGACATCCGCCTTCAGGGAGAGCATGAGACCGTCTTCTTCGCCGTCTGAGGCACTGCTGCGCGGGCTTTCCGGCACCCCCGACGTCGACGCCGAACTCGGCGACCACGCCCTGCTGCGGGCGTTGCTTGACGCGGAGGCCGCCCTGGCCCGGGCCGGCGCCGACGTGGGGCTGCTGCCCGCCGAGGCCGCCGAGGAGATCGTCCGGCAGTGCCGTGCCGAGCGGTACGACCCGGCAGCTCTCGGTGCCGCGGCCGAGGCGGCCGGCAACCCCGTGGTCCCGCTGGTGCGGGAGCTGACCGCCGCGGTCGCCGAACCGGCCCGGCCGTGGGTGCATCACGGCGCCACCAGCCAGGACGTGCTCGACACCGCGCTGTCACTGGTGGCGGTCCGCGCCGCCGGTCCGCTGCTGCGGCACCTCGCCGACGCCGCCGACGCCGCCGCCGGGCTGGCCCGGACCCACCGCGACACCCTGATGGCCGCCCGCACGCTCGGTCAGCAGGCCGCACCGACCACCTTCGGGCTCAAGGCCGCCGGCTGGCTGGTCGGCCTGGTCGAGGCGCGGATCCGGCTGACCCGGGCGTGCGCCGACCTGCCCGCACAACTCGGCGGGGCGGTGGGCACCCTCGCCGGCTACGGCGCGGCCGGGCCGGTGATGGTCGACCGGTTCGCCGCACACCTGGGCCTGGCGGCGAGCCCGTTGCCCTGGCACACCCGCCGTCAGCCCCTGCTCGACCTGGCCGCGGCCCTCGGCGGGCTGCTCGCCACCACCGGCAAGATCGCCCTCGACGTGGGCCTGCTCGCGCAGACCGAGGTCGGCGAGGTGGCCGAGGGGGGCGCGGCGCGAGGCGGCTCCTCGGCGATGCCGCACAAGCGCAACCCGGTGGACTCGGTGCTGGTCACCGCCGTGGCCCGGCGCGGTCCCGGGCTCGTCGGCACACTGTTCGCCGCCGCCGGCCAGGAACACGAGCGGGCCACCGGCGGCTGGCACGCCGAGTGGGAGCCCCTGCTCGACCTGACGCACCTGGCGGGAGGGGCGACCGCCCGTACCGCCCGGATGCTCGCCCGCCTCGACGTACGTCCGCGGCGGATGCGCGCCAACCTGGACGCCAGCGGCGGTCTGCTGCTCGCCGAGGCGGTCGCCGCCCGGCTGGCACCGGCCCTCGGCCGTGCCGCCGCCCACGACCTGGTCCGCCGCGCCGCCGCCCGGCCCGACTTCCGGGCGGCGCTGCTGGCCGAGGCGGACCTGCGCGCCCACCTGTCGGAATCGGACGTCGACGCCGCCCTCGACCCGGCCGGCTGGCTCGGCAGCGCCGGGCACCTGATCGACCGTGCCCTCGACCTGCACCGCGACGCGACGCGCGGCCCGGCCGCGACCACCGGACCGGACCGTGAGGCGACGCGCGGCTCGGCCGCGACCACCGGGCCGAACCGTGAGGCGCAGCGGTGACCGGCGGGCTGCACGTCACCGTCGACGGTCCGCCGGACGCGCCGGTGCTGCTGCTCGGCAGCTCCCTGGGCACCACGGGCGCGATGTGGCAGCCGCAGGTGGCGGCGTTGACCGAGCGCTACCGGGTGGTCCGCTACGACCATCTCGGCCACGGCGGCTCCGCGGTGCCGGCCGGGCCGTACACGATCGACCTGCTCGGCCGGAAGGTGCTACGGCTGCTGGACGCCCTGGGCGTGGCCCGGGTCCACTACGCCGGGCTCTCCCTCGGCGGCATGGTCGGCATGTGGCTGGCCGCGCACGCCGGCGAGCGGATCGACCGCCTCGCCCTGCTGTGCACCTCCGCATCCCTCGGACCGGCCGACGGCTGGCGGTCCCGGGCCGCCACCGTCCGGGCCGGTCGGCTGGACAGCATCGCCGACGCGATCGTCGAACGCTGGTTCACTCCCGCCTTCGCCGCGGGTAACCCGGACACCGTCGCCGGGTACCGGAGCATGCTGGTGAGCACTCCCGCCGCCGGGTACGCCGGCTGTTGCGAGGCGATCGCCGCGATGGATCTGCGTCCGGACCTGGCCGCCGTGCGCGCCCCGACGCTGGTGATCGGGGCCGCCGACGATCCGGCGACCCCACCGGAGCAGGCCGCCACCATCGCCGAGCGGATCCCCTCGGCCCGCCTGGTGGTGCTCGACGGCGCGGCGCACCTGGCCAACGTCGAGCAACCCGAGGCCGTCGCCCGACTGCTCGCGGAACACCTCGATCCGGAAGGCGTGGTGCCCAGATGACCGACCAGCAGCGGTACGAGGCCGGCATGGCGGTACGCCGGCAGGTGCTCGGCGACGCGCACGTCGACCGGGCCGTCGCCGGCACCGACGAGTTCACCACCGACTTCCAGGACCTGATCACCCGCTACGCGTGGGGTGAGATCTGGACCCGGGAGGGGCTGGACCGGCGGACCCGCAGCTGTATCACCCTCGCCGTGCTGGCCACCCTGCACCACGACGAGGAACTGGCCATGCACGTACGTGCCGCCCTGCGTAACGGCCTGACCCCCGACGAGATCGGGGAGGTGCTGCTCCAGGTGGCCGTCTACGCCGGCGTACCGGCGGCGAACCGGGCGTTCAAGGTGGCCCAGGAGACGCTGCGGCAGGAGGGCCGGTGACCGACGAGGCGACGGCCCGACCCGGTGAGTTCGTCCAGTCGCTGGAACGCGGGCTCGCGGTGATCCGGGCCTTCGACGCCGAACACCCGCAGCTCACGCTCAGCGAGGTGGCCCGCACCACCGGGCTGACCCGGGCCGCGGCCCGACGCTTCCTGCTCACCCTCGTCGAACTCGGCTACGTACGCACCGACGGGCGGCTGTTCTCGCTGCGTCCGCGTGTCCTCGACCTCGGCTACGCCTACCTGTCCAGCCTGAGCCTGCCCGAGGTGGCGCAGCCGCACATGGAGGCGTTGGTGGCGCAGGTGCACGAGTCCTGCTCGGTGTCGGTGCTCGACGGCGACGAGGTCGTCTACGTCGCCCGGGTGCCCACCAAGCGGATCATGACGGTGGGGATCAGTGTCGGCACCCGGTTCCCCGCGTACGCGACGTCGATGGGTCGGGTGCTGCTCGCCGCGCAGCCGGCCGGATGGCTGGACGACTATCTCGCCACGGCGCAGCTACGCCCGCTGACCCGGCGCACCGTGACCGACCCGGCCAAGCTGCGCGGCCTCCTGACGAAGATCGCCAGCCAGGGGTACGCCCTAGTCGACCAGGAGTTGGAGGAGGGGTTGCGGTCACTGGCCGCGCCGATCCACGGCGACAGCGGTTCGGTGGTGGCCGCGGTGAACGTCTCCGCCCACGCCAGCCGCGGCTCGTTCGAGGTGATCCGCAAGGAACTGCTGCCGCCGTTGCTGACCACCGCCAGGCGCATCGAGGAGGACCTGCGCGCCGGTCCCGGTCGCTGAGCCCGGTCGCGGGCCGGGCGTCCGGCGCTGCGGCGAATCGGCCCGGGGCGGCTGGTCGGCGTACCACCATGTGGGGGGCGACGAACGGGGGGCGGGGTGCGCGAGCTGCTGCTGGTCATCACGCTGGGCGTCGTCGTGCTGGTCGGCACCACCATCGGTGGCCGCTACCGGGTCGCCCCGCCGGTGCTGCTCATCTGCCTGGGTGCCCTGGTGGCGCTGCTGCCCCCGTTCTCGCACGTCGTCCTCGCGCCCGAGGTGGTCCTGCTGCTGTTCCTGCCGGCGATCCTCTACCGCGAGAGCCTGGTCGTCAGCCTGCGGGAGATCAGGGCGAACATCGTGGTCATCGCGTTGCTGGCGATCGGCCTGGTCGGGGTCACGATGGTCGCGGTGTCGCTGGTCCTGCAACGCTTCGGTGTCGACCCGGCGGTGGCCTGGGTGCTCGGCGCGGTGCTCGCCCCGACCGACGCCGCGGCCGTGGCCGGGCTGGCCAAACGGATGCCCCGCCGGCTGCTGACCACCCTGCGCGCGGAGAGCCTGGTCAACGACGGCACCGCCCTGGTGCTGTTCGCCATCGCGCTCGGTCTGCTGGGTGGAGGCGCCGCACCGAGCGCCTTCGAGCTGGTCGAGCGGATCGGCCTGTCCTTCCTCGGTGGCATCGCCTCCGGCATGGTGGTCGGCACGGTGGTGATCCTGATCCGCAAGCGCATCGACGACCCGCTGCGGGAGGGTGCCCTCAGTGTGCTCACCCCGTTCACCGCCTACTTCCTCGCCGACAGCATCCACGAAAGCGGGGTGCTCGCGGTGGTGGTGGCCGGTCTGATGTTGTCCTACGCCAACCCCCGGGTGATCCGGGCGCGGTCCCGGATCCTCGCGGTGTCGTTCTGGGACCTGACCACCTTCCTCATCAACGGGGCACTCTTCGTGCTGGTCGGCATGCAGATCCCCCGGGCGGTGCAGAACGTCACGAGCGTCACGCTGGCCCGGGCCGTGGTGATCGCGCTCGTGCTGGCCGGGGTGCTGGTGCTGGTCCGGATGCTCTGGCTGCATCTGATCGCCGCCGTGGCCCGGCTGGACCGGCGCGAGTCACAGCTCGCCCGCCAGGTCAACTGGCGGGTGCGTACGGTCGCCGGCTGGGCCGGTTTCCGGGGAGCGGTCTCCCTGGCGGCGGCGCTCGCCGTGCCGTTGACCGCCCGGGACGGTAGCCCGGTACCGGAACGCGATCTGATCATCTTCGCCGTCGCCACGGTGATCCTGGTGACCATGCTCGTGCAGGGCACCACCCTGCCGCTCCTGATGAACTGGGCCGGGTTGCGCGGCGACCCGGAGCGGGTCGCGGAGTCCCAGCGGGCGCAGGTGGCCGCCACCCAGGCCACCCTCGACGCGCTGCCCGACCTCGGCGACCGGGTGGGTGCCGAGGCCGAGATCGTGCGACGGCTCCGGGCCGAGTACGAGGCCCATCTGAGCGCGGCGCGGTCCGAGCCGGAGGACGAATCGGTGGCCGCCCGGGAGGTCGAGCGCCAACTGCGGCTGGCCGCCCTCGAACACAAGCGGCGCGAGATCACCGGGATGCGCGACCGACGGGAGATCGACGACACCGTGTTGCAGGAGTTGCAGGCCCGCCTCGACGTGGAGGAGATCCGCCTGCTCGGCCCGACGCCGTTCGAGTGACGACCGGTCACGGCTCGACACCGACGCCGCTCACCCCGTGGCCGCACCGCCGGCGGGCAGCGCGAGCGCGACCGTGAGGTCGAGCAGACTACGCGGATCGGTGAGCCGGTCTCCGTAGAGCTGGCGCAGCTGACCCATCCGGTAGCGCACGGTCTGCGGGTGGACGAAGAGATCGGCGGCGACGTCGTCGCGCCGCCCCTGGTGCAGCAGCCAGGACCGCAGCGTCTCGGTGAGTCGTTCGGCGGTGGCGGCGGGCAGCGCGGCGAGGGGTTGCAGAACCCGGGTGCGCAGGTCGGCGAGCGCCTCGACGTCTGCGCTGAGCAGCAGTTCGGCCAGATGCGCCTCGGTGTCCAGGGGCTCGCCGTCGGTGGGCTGGGCGATACCGAGGGCGACCACCCGGACCACCCGCCGGTACGAGGAACTGACCCGGGTCCAGGGACGGCACGGCCCCAGCACCGCGCGGCGGCCGTGCAACACCCGGGCGAGCTGCCGCCGCCGGTCGCCGTGCATGTCCGGTACGAGCAGCACCGCGGTCTCCTCGCCGGGCTCCCCGGCCGGCAGTTCCTCGCTGCTCTCCAGGGTGTGTTCGGCCAGCAGGGCGAGCGCCCCGCGCAGCTTCGCCTGCGGCAGCAGCGCCACGGTGAGGGTCTGCGGCACCGGCCAGTCGGCCCGCTCGGCGCTGCGCAGCAGCACGTCCTCGGCCTCACCGGCGAGCAACTGCTGGGTGAGCCGTTCCAGGTTCCGCCGCCGGGCCCGGCCGACACTGGCCAACTCGTCGGCGTGCCCGGCGACACTCGCGGCGGACAACTCGTCGATGTAGGCGAACATCAGCTCGGCGAACTCGGCGACCGTGGCGGCGGGCAGCCCGGTGGCCACGGTGGCCGCGGCCAGCTCCCGCCAGGAGACCCGGGCACCCACCCGGTACGCGGCCAGCAGCGCGTCCACGCTGCGGCCCGACCGGGCCTCGCCGCTGCCCAGGGCGTACGCGGCCTCCAGCGCCGGGACCAGCGGGGTGCTCGGGTCGTTGACCTGGGTACGGTCGGCGGTCTGGGACTGTTCGAGCAGTTGCAGGAAGGTGCCCAGCGCGATCTGCACCGCGTTCTCTATCTTGTCCCGCATCTGGCCGGTCAGCGTGCCGGAGTAGCTGGGCACCTCGCCGGTGATCGCGGTGACGGTCTGCCCGGCCACCAACGGCAGCCGGTCGCGCAGTTCGCGGGCCACTCGCTGGTCCAGTTCGATGCGGGCCGCCCGATTTGTCGTTCCGGTTGGTTCCGCCACTGTTGTTCGCTCCGCACAAAAGGGGTGGATCGCTTTACCTTCGCAGACCAAGAGTTTATGCCAGCGGGCGGCGACCATCGTCGTATGACCGCCACCGTCCCGCCACCGGACACGAGATCTTTTCGGCGCCGCCTGTGGCGGCTCGCCGAGACGGTGACCACGCCGGTGCTGCCCAGCGACTACCTCGACCTGGTCGCACCGCTACGCGCCGGCGCCGAGCTGCGCGGCCGGATCGTCGCCGTGCACCCGGAAACCCCGGACGCGGCGACCCTGGTGATCCAGCCCGGCCGCAGCTGGCGCGGGCACGTCCCCGGCCAGTACGTCCGGCTCGGTGTCGACGTCGACGGGGTGCGCCAGTGGCGCGCCTACTCGGTCACCTCGGCTCCCGGCCGGCGCGCCGACCCCATCTCGGTTACGGTGAAGGCGATCCCCGACGGCGTGGTCAGCAACCATCTGGTCCGCCGGCTGCGACCGGGCACGATCGTGCAGCTCGACCAGGCGCGCGGCGACTTCGTGCTGCCGGAGCGGGCGCCGTCGCGGGTGCTGTTCCTCACCGCGGGCAGCGGCATCACCCCGGTCGCGGGGATGCTGCGCTCGGGGGCCCTGGCCGGCAGCGACGTGGTGCTCGTGCACTCGGCGCCCACCGCCGCGGACGTGGTCTTCGGCGCGGAGCTGCGCGGCCTCGCCGAGCGCGGTGTGATCCGGCTGGTCGAGCGGCACACCGAGGTCGAGGGACTGCTCGACGTGGCCGAACTCGACACCCTGGTCCCGGACCACCTGGAGCGCCAGACCTGGGCGTGCGGCCCGCTCGGGCTGCTCGACGCGGCGGAGGAGCACTGGTCGGCCCGCGGCCACGCCGCGCGGCTGCACACCGAGCGGTTCCGCCCCACGGTGATCACCGCCGGTGACGGCGGCACCGTCACCTTCACCCGCTCGTCGGTGACCGTGACGGCCGCCGGCGCCACCCCGCTGCTGGATGCCGGCGAGAACGCCGGGGTGCTGATGCCGTCGGGCTGCCGGATGGGCATCTGCTTCGGCTGCGTGCTGCCGCTGCGCCAGGGCGCGGTCCGCGACCTGCGCAACGGCCAGCTCACCACCGCCCTGCCGGGCGACGGCGTACGCGTGCAGACCTGCGTGTCTGCCGCCGCCGGCCCGTGCGAACTCGAGATCTGATCGGAGACCGACCGACGTGACCGTGATCCAGAAGAAGGCCGTAAACCCGATCGCCCACCTCAGCGCCGAGGACATCGAGACCCTCGGCAAGGAACTCGACGCCATCCGGGAGCGGGTCATCGCCTCCCGGGGCGAGCGGGACGCCGCGTACATCCGCAAGGTCATCTCGACCCAGCGAAAGCTGGAGATCGGCAGCCGGGTGGTGCTGCTGTTCTCCCTGTTCCCACCGGCCTGGATCGTGGGCACCGCCGGGCTGTCGGTGGCGAAGATCCTGGAGAACATGGAGATCGGGCACAACGTCCTGCACGGTCAGTGGGACTGGATGCGCGATCCGAAGATCCACTCGACCAGCTGGGAATGGGACCACGTCGCCCCGGCCGACCAGTGGAAGCAGTCGCACAACGAGCTGCACCACCGGTTCACCAACGTGGTCGGCAAGGACAACGACCTCGGCTACGGCATCATGCGGGTCGACGAGGACCAGCCCTGGCACCCGGCCCACCTGGGGCAGCCGCTCTACAACTTCCTCAACGCCTGCTTCTTCGAGTACGGCATCGCCGCGTACGACCTCGACCTGGGCAACAAGCTGAAGAACGGCGGACACAAGGATCCCGAGTTCCGGCGCCGGGTCCGCGCGGTCGGCCGGAAGATCCGCCGCCAGTTCCTCAAGGACTACCTGCTGTTCCCCCTGCTGTCCGGCCCGTCGTTCCTGCACACCCTGGCCGCCAACTTCACCGCGAACCTGGTCCGCAACCTGTGGAGCCACTCGGTCATCATGTGCGGGCACTTCCCGGAGGGGGTGGAGACCTTCGAGAAGACCTCGATCGAGGGGGAGACCCGGGGGGAGTGGTACGTGCGGCAGATGCTCGGCTCGGCCAACATCAGCGGCAGCCGGCTGATGCACATCATGACCGGCAACCTGTCGTTCCAGATCGAACACCACCTCTTCCCCGACCTGCCGAGCAACCGCTACCAGGAGATCGCGCCGGAAGTGCGGGCGTTGTTCGACAGGTACGGGCTGAAGTACACCACCGGCTCGCTGCCCCGGCAGGTCTTCTCCGCGTGGCGGAAGGTCTTCCGGCTCGCCCTGCCGAACCGCCGTCAGCCGGTGCCGCCGGTCACTCCGCTCGACGACTCCGCCGAGCACCCCACCCCGGCGCTCGTCGCCGCCTGACCACCCGGCAGCCCCCGCTGCCGCCGGACCTGTGTCCTACTGCTCGCCGTCGATCACGTCGGTCTCGCCGTCGTGGGAGTACGTCACCGGCAGGTGCTCGTCCGGCAGCGGGGCCTGGGCCGGATTGTGATGCGGGTCGCCGTCCGGGGAGAACAGCACCGGGTCGGTCTTCGCGCTCTTCTCGCGCTCTTCCTCCGGCTCGGTCACGACCGGCTCCTCACCTCGGGGTCACTGCCCTCCGACGCTACGTGCGGCGGGACGCACCCCGCCCCGACCGGGCGGCACTTCCACCCGATCGGGGCTGGTCGGCGTCACGGCCGTAGCAGCACGGGGCCCGCGTCGATCCGGGTCCGGAACAGCGCGTACGGCTTGCGTCGCAGGTCCCGGCCGCGGTTGAACGGCGGCTGCCGGTGCACCTGGTTGGCGATCATGTAGAGGTGCCGACTGGTGGCCACGCTGAGCGTGTCGGGCCAGAGCAGCCGGGCGTCGTGCACCACGGTCTCGTACTCACCGTCGGGGCGGCGCCGCAGCACCGCGTTGTGCTCGTAGTTGGTCAGGTAGAGCCGGCCGGCGTCGTCGGACTCCAGGCCGTCGGCGCCGCCGCCCTTGTCGCCCTCGTCGACCACCGTCGCGGCGACCTCCGCGTCACCCAGCGCACGATCGGCCAGCGCGTCGGTGGCGACGCTGTACCAGCGGCGGGTGGCGAGGGCGCAGTAGTACAGCCGGGCGCCGTCGGCGGAGATGGCGATGCCGTCGGCGCCGACGCCCACCGGCTGCGGGGGAGCGTCCGGGGGGCGGACCAGGAACGGTCGTCCCTCGACCACCGGCCGGAAGTCCGCCAGCGGCGCCGCCTTGGTGGACGGGTGGTCGTTCAGGCGCCGCCACGACGACCCGCTGGCCAGGTCGACCACGATGATGGCGTTCGGGGCACCATCGGCGGAGTCGGTGACGTACGCGATGCCGGCCTCCCCGCGACGCAGGTCGAAGCGCACGTCGTTGAGGTACGAGGTGGGCAGCACCACGTCGGGCGGGAAGGTGATCACCTGGGCGACGGTGTCGGTTCTCAGGTCCACCCGGACCAGTTTCGGCCCGCCGGGGGAGGTCGGCTGGAACATCGGGCTACCCGTGTCGAGCACCCAGAGCCGGTCGATCGGGTCGACCACCACACTCTGCACCGACACGAACGCCGACGGGTCGTCGTCGCCGGACGGTGTGTTCCACCGCAGGTCGGGGAAGGGGACCTCGCGGCCGCGCCGCAGCTCCACCACGGTCGCCGGCACCTCGTCACCCCACCGGGGGAAGTTGACGAAGATCCGACCACGGTGCGAGACGGTCACCCCGGTGGGCATCGCGCCCCAGAACCGGTGTACCACGTCCAGCGTGCCGACCGGTTCGTCGGTGGGTAGTGCCTTTCGCATCCTTCGACCTCCCGTCGCACACAGGGATCAACTGATCTCTCTACGTCTATCGTCTCAAAGCGGACGACGTACGCGACAGCGTCGTCGCCCATCCGACCCGCAAGCAGCGGGAAGGCCATTCGTCACCCAACCGTCACGTGTCCGCGCGGTCCCCGCCACCTGACCCCGGCAGGGTGGGACCCCGACCCCTCCGAGCTGGGAAGGAGCAAGCCATGGCCGTCGTACTGGATGACCATCTGGTCACCCTGACCTGTGACAACTGCGGTGACACGGTCGCCGGGCCGCGGATGGCCTCCGACGCGGAGGTGGTCTGGCCGTTGGTGTCCGAGCACGGCTGGAGCGGATCCCCGTTGGCCCACGGACCGCACCGCTGCGCACACTGCACCCAGCTCGGTCCCGCCGCCGCCGGTGTGCCCGGCGGCATCCTCGGCATCGAGCACCTCGGAGCCGTCACCGTGGTGACCGTCGCCGGCGACGTCGACGTCGACACCGGTGACACCCTGGGCATCGCGTTGCGGCACGCCGCCGACATGGGCGGGCATGTCCTGGTGGACCTCGGCGGGACCGACCTGCTCGACTCCACCGCCCTCGGGCTGCTCGTCCGCGCACACCGGCACGCCGCCGAGCGCGGCGCACTGCTCTGCGTGGCGTCGAGGTCACCGCTGATCCGTCAGGTACTCCGGGTCACCCGGCTGGACGAGGTGTTCCCGGTCGCGGACACCCGCGCCGACGCGCTCGCCCGGCTCCAGAGCCGCGCGGCGGCCGTCGACGCCTCGGAGTAGGCGACGTTCGTCGGGTTCGGCTCGTCCACGGTGCCGGTGCCGGGCGCCGTGGACGAGCCGAAGCTCAGCGGCGTCCGCGCCGGTGACCGGCCAGCCGTAACGCGTTGCAGACGTCCGTCACACCCTCGACGTCCCACGCCAACTCGCCGGCCGCCCGTCGGGTCTCGGCGCTGGCGACCAGGCCGGTGAGGATCACGACCCGGTTCTGCACCATCACCGTGATCTGCTGCCGCCGGGTCGACCAGTCGGCGCTGAGCCGCTGGGCGACCAGGGCGGCGAGGCGGACATCCTCGTCGTGGTGCTGCGGCTCGTCCCACAGCGCGCGGAAGGAGTGATCGTCGGGCATCGGCCAGGGCCACGGCATCACCACAGCGGTCTCCTTCGTCGTTGATGCCGGCGACCCGACGCGCCGTCCCGATCGACCACCACCTTGCGCAACGACCTTGGAGTCGACCGCACGGTTGGATGACAGTTGGATGACAGTCACAGTGGCGTGCTGGCCGGCGGCCGGGTGTCTCCGGTCCGATCGGCGGCCGGCAGCCACAACACGAAGGTGCTGCCCGTACCCGTCCGGGAGAAGACCGCGACCTGGCCGCCGTGCGACTCGACGATCTGCCGGACGATGGCCAACCCCAACCCGGTCCGCCGGTCACCTGAGCCGCCTCGGCCGGCCTCGCCCCGCCAGAACCGGTCGAAGACCCGCGCCTGATCGGCCTCGGCGATGCCTGGTCCCTCGTCGGCGACGGCCAACCACAACCAGTCGCCCACCCGGCCGGTGGCCACCGTGACCGCCCCGCCGAGCGGGGACAGGCGCACCGCGTTGGACAGCAGGTTGCCGGCGGCCCGACGCAGCGTGTCGGGGTCGCCGATGAGGGTGAGCCCCGCCTCGAGCGCGTACCGCAGGCGCAGGCCACGGCCGGTGGCCAGGGCGGCGAAGTCCTCGCCCGCCTCGCGGGCCACCGCGCTGAGATCCACGTCCGTGTCGGACATCGAGTCGGCGTCCCGACGGGCCGTGGCCAGCAGATCCTCGACCAGCCGGGACATCCGGGTGGTCGCCCGGTCGATCGTCGCCACCGCACCGGCCCGCTCCTGCTCGCCGGCCTCGGCAGTGGTCAGCGACGCGTCGAGACTGGCCCGGATGATCGCCAACGGGCTGCGCAACTCGTGCGATGCGTCGTCGATGAGCTGGCGCTGGGCCTGGAAGGCGTGTTCCAGCCGGTCGAGCATCGAGTCGATGGTGTCACCGAGGTCGCGCAGTTCGTCGCGGGGGCCGGTCAGGCGGATCCGGCGGGACAGGTCGGTGGCCTGGATCTCCCGGGCGGTGCGGGCGATCGCGCCGACCGGACGCAACGCCCGGCCGGAGAGCACCCACCCGATGCCGAGGCTGGCCACGAAGAGCCCGCCGAGGGCGATCAACGAGTAGTCCCGGACCGTCTGCAGCAGCCGCAGGTTCACCTCGTCCTCGATCTGCTGGACCTCGGCCACCTCCAGCGTGGTGCCGGTGGGCACCGTACGCCCGTCGCTCTTGCGCTTGACCAACTGCGCCTCGTACCGCTTGGTGATCGGCTTCGGGTCGACCGCCCGGTCCACCGCCACGTACGCCACCGCCAGACCGGCGCCGGCGAGCGCGAACAGCAGCGTCGAGTAGAGCACCGTCAGCCGGAACCGGATCGACCGGAAGACAGTCATGCCAGCACCTCCCGCAGCCGGTAGCCGCGCCCGACGACCGTCTCGATCGCCGGTTCGTCGCCGCCGCCGGTGAGTTTGCGCCGCAACGTACCCACGGTGACCCGGACGGTCTCGGTGAACGGATCGGCGTTGGCGTCCCAGACGTGCTCCAGCAGCTCCTCGGCCGGCACCACCCGCCCCGGGCGGGTCATCAGGTACTCCAGGACACCGAACTCCTTGCGGGTCAGGTGCAGCTGCCGGGCCCCCCGCCGGGCCTCCTGCCGGGCCACGTCCAGGGTCAACGCGCCCACGGTCAGCACCACCCCGGTGCCGCCGGTGTCCCGACGCAGCAGCGCCCGTACCCGGGCCAGCAACTCGGCCAGCGCGAACGGCTTCACCAGATAGTCGTCGGCGCCCTCGTCCAGGCCGCGGACGCGGTCACCCAGACCACCCCGGGCGGTGAGCATCAGCACCCGGAGGTCCCGCCCACCGGCCACCTCGACCGCTCCGGACCGGATCGCCCGGCACACCGCGAACCCGTCGCCGTCGGGCAGGTTGACATCGAGCAGCATCAGGTCGTACGCGTTGACCAGCAGCAGGTCGTACGCCTGCGCCGCGTCGGCGGCGAGATCGACGGCGTAGCCGGCGCGAGCCAGCCCGACCCGCAACGCGCCGGCCAGATCCTCTTCGTCCTCCACCACGAGCAGCCGCATCTGTCAGTTATCCCCTCGCGATCAGCCCCCGCGCCACCTGGGCCGCCCGTTCGACCGGGATGACGAAGCCGATCCCGATGTTGCCGCTGCCCTCAAGCGTGGCGATGGCGGTGTTCACGCCCACCACCTCGCCCCGGCCGTTGACGAGGGGGCCACCCGAGTTGCCCGGGTTGATGGACGCGTCCGTCTGCACCGCCGGTTGCCGCGCCCCACCGCCGAGACGGACCGGCCGGTCCAGCGCGCTGACGATCCCGGCCGTCACCGTGCCGGAGAGCCCGAGCGGCGAACCGACGGCGAGCACCTGCTCACCGACCCGGGTCTGCCCGGCCGAAGCCAGCGGCAGCGGGCGCAGACCGTTACCCGGATCGACGCGTAGCACGGCGATGTCGGTACCCGGGTCCCGGCCGACCAACCGCGCGGAGAGCCGCCGGCCGTCCCGGCCGATCACCTGGATGCTGCCGCCGCCGGCGACCACGTGGTTGTTGGTGACCACGTGGCCCCGATCGTCGATCAGGAACCCCGATCCGGAGGCACCCCGACCACCGCCGGCCACCCGCACCGACACCACTCCGGCCAGCACCTGGTCGGCGGCGGTGACCAGGTCGACCGCCGTATCACCGGCCGGGCCGGCCGGCGGGGCGGCGGTCGGCGCGCCGCCGGCGGTGAGGTGCCCGGCGACGCCGCCGGCACCCGCGGACACCGCCACCACGGTGAGCCCGGCCAGCAACAGCCGGGGCCAGCGGGCCGCTGCGGCGGCCGGTGCGCCGCTCCGGTCCGCCGGGTCGTCGGGCCCCGCCGGCGTGACCGGAAGTGCCGCGACCGAAGTGGACCCGGGCGGCTGCTCGTCCGTCGACAGGTCCGGCGAGACGAACCGTGGGCCGCGCGGCTCACCCAGTCCCGCGATCGTGCTGTGCATGCGATGTCCCCTCCTCGGGGACGGCCGTCGGACGGCCGTCAGGGCAGTCGGGAGAACCAGAACAGCGAACCGGCGGCGGCCAGCAGGGCGAGCACCAGGCCGGCGCCGATGAACCGCGCCGAAACGTCCTGGCGTTCCAGCCGGTGACCGACCGACGAACCGATGTCGGAGTAGGCCGCGCGCAACTCGTCGCCGCTGCCCGCCTCGTAGTAGCCGCCGCCGGCCTGCTCGGCCACGGCGCGCAGGGTCGCCCCGTCGACCGGGACCGCCTGGCCACCACCGATCCGCCCGTCGGGGGTGCCGAAGGAGATGGTGTCGACCGGTACGCCCGCCTGCACCGCGGCGGCGGCGGCGAGCGCCGGGTCCCGTCCCGAGGTGTTCGCCCCGTCGGAGAGCAGCACCACCCGCGCCGGCGGCGGATCCTCGGCCGCCTGCGCGTCCAGGGTGCGGATCGACTCCAGGGAGGTTTGGATGGCCTCGCCGATCGCCGTCCCCTGAAGACCGGTGACGCCCTCGTCGAGCTGGTTGATGCCGGCGGTCACCGACTCCCGGTCGCCGCCCGGTGCGACCACCACCGACGCGCTGCCGGCGAAGGCCACCAGTCCGACGTTGAACTCCGCCGGCAGGTCGGCCACGAAATCGCGGGCCGCCTCCCGGGCCGCGAGCAGCCGGTCCGGCGGCACGTCGTCGGCGAGCATGGAACGGGACACGTCGACGGCCACGATGACGGTTGCCCGCTCCCGGGGCACCCGTACCTCGTCCGTCGGGCGGGCGAAGCCCACCACCAGCAACGCCAGCATCGCGACGAACAGCCCGGCCGGCACGTGCCGCCGCCACGCCGGACGAGCCGGCGCCACCTTGTCCAACAGGCGCAGATTGGTGAACCGCACCGCGTACCGGCTGTGTCGGCGTTGCCGCAGCAGGTACGCGACCACCAGGGCGGCCACCCCCGCCAACAGCCACAGCCGTTCCGGAGACTCCCAGCTCACGCCGCTCCTCCCGAGGTGGGTCGGGCCGCCCGGGCCAGCCGACGCTGGCTGTGGACGTGCCGGACGATGTCGGCGATCCAGTCCCGGTCGGTGCTCAGGGGCAGGTGTGCCGCGCCGGCCCGGCGCAGCGCCCGCGCCACGGCCAGCCGTTGGGCGGCGGCCGCCGCCGCGTAGCGGTCGCGCAGCCGCCGGCTGCCGGTGGCGACCTCGCGCCGCCGCCCGCTCTCCGGGTCGACAAGCGTGATCAGGCCGACGTCGGGCAGCTCCAGCTCGCGCGGATCACGGACCTCGACGGCGAGCACCTGGTGCCGCGCGGCCAGCCGGCGCAGCGGCAGTTCCCAGTCCGGGGGCCCGCTTCCCGCGCCGGCCACCCCCTCGTCGGGCAGGCCGTCCAGGAAGTCGGAGACGACCACCGCCAGCCCGCGACGGCCGGCCGACCGGCGCAGCCCGTCGATGGCCTCGGCCAGTGGCACCGGGTCGCTCGCCGGTCGGCCCCGCGGCACCTCCAGCAGGGCGCGCAGCAGGCTGAGCAGGTGGTACCGGCCGGAGCGGGCGGGGAAGCGGCGTATCCCGGCGTCGCCGAGCACGTGCGCGCCGAGCCGGTTGCCGGAGCCGGCGGTAAGGAAGCCGACGGCGGCGACGGCCGCCACCGCCAGCTCCCGCTTCTCCAACTCGGCGGTGCCGAAGTCCATGCTGGGTGTCGCGTCGACGAGCATCCAGGTGGTCAGCTCCCGGTCGGCGTCGACGGTACGCACGTGGGGAACGGCCGTGCGAGCGGTCACCGACCAGTCCATCCGCCGGACCTCGTCCTCGCCCGGGCGGTACTCCCGGCTGCCGGCCGGTTCGCTGCCCGGCCCCGGCAACAGGCCCAGGTGCTGCCCGTGCAGCAGCCCGTCGAGACGGCGGGTGATGGTCAGTTCCAGCCGGCGCAACCGACGCTGCGGCGCCAGGTGCCCGAGGCTCGTCGCGTTCTCGTTCACGCCGCCGCTCCCAGGCCCGGCCCCTGGGTTTCCTGGGCGGGAGCGATCTGTGGAGGTGGCACCGTCGCGACGACCCGCCGCACCAGTTCGCCGGGGTCGACATCGTCGGCGACCGCGTCGAAGGAGAGGACCAGCCGGTGGGCGAGCACGTCGACGGCGATCTCCCGCACGTCGGCCGGCAGCACGTAGTCCCGGCCACGCAGCAGGGCCAGCGCCCGGGCCGCGGCGACCAGGCCGAGGGTGGCCCGAGGGCTGGCACCGTACGCCAGCTGCGCGGCCACGTCCGGCAGGCCGAACCGCCGCGGGTCACGGGTGGCCAGCACCAGCCGTACGACGTACTCGGCCAGGGCGTGGTGGACGAAGACCTCCCGGGCCCTGGCCTGCAACGTCGCCAGCCGGGTCGGGTCCAGCACCGGTCGGGCGGCCGGGACGTCGGTGCCCATCCGGTACAGGATGCCGAGCTCCTCGTCGTCGGTCGGATAGTCGACGACGATCTTCATCAGAAACCGGTCCCGTTGTGCCTCGGGAAGTTGGTAGACGCCCTCGGACTCGATCGGGTTCTGGGTGGCCAGCACCAGAAACGGGGTGGGAACCGGGTAGGTCCGCCCGCCGATCGAGACGTGTCCCTCGGCCATCACCTCCAGCAGCGCGGACTGCACCTTGGCCGGCGCCCGGTTGATCTCGTCGGCGAGGACCAGGTTCGCCATGACCGGCCCCAGCTCGACGTCGAACGTCTCGGTCGAGGCGCGGTAGATCCGGGTACCGAGAATGTCCGACGGCACCAGGTCCGGGGTGAACTGGATTCGGGCGAAGCTGCCGCCCACCGCCGTGGCCAGGGTCTCCGCCGCAAGGGTCTTGGCCACCCCGGGCACCCCTTCCAGCAGGCAGTGACCCCGGGCGAGCAGCGCGGTCAGCAACCGCTCCACCAGCCGGTCCTGGCCGACGATCACCCGCTTCACCTCGAACAGGGTCCGTTCCAGCAGTCGAGTGTGGTCGGTCTGCCCGCCTGCGGTGTCCAACTCGCTCACGGCGGCGCTGTTGATGGTGCTCCGCATGCGCTGTGCTCCTCGGTCGCGTCGTCTCGACGCGGGTGCCCGGACAACGGGGGAGCCCGGGCACCCGCAGTGACCCATTGGGCCAGAACGGACCGAAAGCCAACCGAACGGCGAAAGGTCAGCCTGGTCGGCCGGCCTGGCGGAGCATCTCGTCGGTTTCGGGGTCCGCCATCAGCTCCCGGACCTCCTGTGCGCAGCGGCAGGCGACGGCGATCTTGGCGGCCCATGCCAGCGCCTCCTCGCGGGTGGCCACGTCGACGACCACGAAACCGCCGATGACCTCCTTGGTCTCCGGGTACGGGCCGTCGGTGACCAGCCCGTCCGTGCCCACGACGCTGGCCCGCTGCCGCTGTAGTCCGGCGCCGAACACGAACACCCCGGCGTCCACGGCCTCCTGGGTCACCGCGTGCGCCGCCCTGCCCACGTCGGGCCAGTCCTCGTCGGGGATGTGGTCCATCGCGCCGTCGTTGAACGAGATCAGGTACCGCGCCATCGCATAGCTCCCTTGTCCCGGCGGCCCCTCGGGCCGCTCTCACCTGATCTACGAGCGACCCGCCGCCCATCCGACAAGGTGCCGGACGATTTTTTCACGGGTCAGCCGGCGAGCTGGTCACGGCGGCGGGTCAGGTAGGCCTGTTCGGCGGGGTTGCCGGCGAGACCGATGGCCCGGTCGTACGCCGCCCGTGAGTCGGCGTGGCGTCCGAGCCGTCGCAGCAGGTCGGCGCGGGCGGCGTGGAAGGCATGGTAGCCATCGAGGGCCTCGCCGAGCGGGTCGGTCTCGGCGAGGCCGACCTCGGGGCCGGCGACCTCGGCGACCGCGACGGCCCGGTTGAGCCACACGACCGGCGAGGGATCGAGCTGCACCAGGCTGTCGTAGAGCGCCACGAGGGTGGACCAGTCGGTGTCGCGGCTGGCGGGCGCGTTCGCGTGGACCGCGTTGATCGCCGCCTGCACCTGGTAGCGCCCGGGTGCGTCACCGCCGGCCGTTATCACCTTGATCCGTTCGCCGAGCAGCGCGTTGCCCTCGGCGATCCGGGCGCGGTCCCAAGCGCTGCGGTCCTGCTCGTCGAGGGTCACCAGTTCCCCGGTGGCGGACACGCGCGCCGGCCGCCGGGCGTCGACGAGCAGCATCAGCGCGAGCAGGCCGGTCACCTCGCCGTCGTCCGGGAGAAGGGTCCGCAGCAGACGGCCCAGGCGGATCGCCTCGTCGCTGAGGTCGACGCGCACCGCCTCGTCTCCCTCGCTGGCCAGATAGCCCTCGTTGAAGACGAGGTAGACGACGGCGAGCACACCGGCGAGCCGCTCGTGGATGTCGTCGGCCGAGGGCACCCGGTACGGAATGCCCGCCGCCTTGATCTTCGCCTTGGCGCGGGTGATCCGTCGGGCCATCGCGGTCTCCTGCACCAGGAAGGCGCGGGCGATCTCGCCGACGGTGAGGCCGCCGAGCAGGCGCAGGGTGAGCGCCACCCGGGCCTGCATCGCCAGCGCCGGGTGGCAGCAGGTGAAGACCAGCCTGAGCCGGTCGTCCCCGATCGGGCCGGTCGGCTCGGCCGGGGTGTCGTCGTACGCGATCCGGGCCGCCCGGTGCTTGGCGTCGCGCTGCGAGTCCCGCCGGAGTCGATCGATCGCCTTGCGGGTCGCGGTGGTGGCGAGCCAACCGCCGGGACTGGGTGGTACGCCGTCGCGCGGCCACCGCTCCACGGCCGCTGCGAACGCCTCGGCCGTCGCCTCCTCGGCGACATCGAGGTCACCGAAGCGGCGGGCGAGGCTGGCGACCACCCGCGCCCACTCCTCCCGGTGGGCACGGGTGACTGCCTGCTCAACGGTCGGAGCTGGCACGGCTCACGCGGCGCGCTGGCGCAACCCCACGAACGGCTACGCCGTTCGACACCACCCCGCGGGGACCGGTCACGGCAGCCGGGTGGCCGGCGGAGCGGGGTCGGCGGGCAGCTGGCGTACGGTGTCGCCTTCCTTGATCGTCGCACCGACGACCACCCGGGCGTTGAGGCCGCGAAGGCGCAGTTGCTGGCCCTCCTCGCTCCAGACGATCTTGTGGGCATCCCGCCCGAACCGGGCAGCGAACTTGGCACAGCCGTTGTGCGGCTGGTCGGTCACCTCGATGACGGCCCGGTCGCCGATCGCCAGGCGGGTACCGGCTGGCAGGGCGTCGACGCTCAGGTCCAGGTCGACGTAGAGCTGGTCCCCGGCAAGCGCCCAGGCGTCCCGATCGGGGCCGGCGATCAGCTCGACGAAACGGGAGTTGATGACGTTCAGCTGCATGTCGGGGTGCGGTGACCGGTCGGTCGTTCGTGAGCTGGGCCGTTGGCTCCAGCTGTCGCCGACCAGCCCGACGGTGGTGTCCAGTTCGGCCTGGGGCAGCACCTCCCGGACGTCGACGGCCGGCCGGCGCACGGCCAGTGCCAGGGTGCCGATGATCCGCGGGGAGCGCCGCACGACGGGCAGCCCTGCCACGATCTCATCCATGGAGCGGTGGCGTACGGTGATGGAGTTCGTCACGCTCTGACTGTGCCCGACGCGCGCCAGCGGAGTCCAAGCTGTTTCGAAGCGCGAGATCGGAAGAGGAACGTCCCCTCACCGGACCACGCCCCCCGTGAGCCCGTGGCAGTGGCCGCCGCGGGCGCACGTATGCCGTCCGGTCAGGGGCGGTTGCGCTGGGCGCGGTAGCGGGAGATCAGGGCGGCGGTGGACGAATCCAGTTCGGTCAGGTCGGGCGCCTCGCCGGTGAGCAGCGGGGCGAGCTGGTTGGCCATCACCTTGCCCAGCTCGACACCCCACTGGTCGAACGGGTTGATGTCCCAGATCGCACCCTCGGTGAACACGATGTGCTCGTAGAGGGCGACCAGTTGGCCGAGCGTGGCCGGAGTGAGCCGGTCGGCCACGATCGACGTGGTCGGGTGGTTGCCGGCCATCACCTTGTGGGGCACGAGGTCGGCGGCGGTACCCTCGGCCGCCACCTGCTCGGCGGTCCGGCCGAAGGCCAGCGCCGCGGTCTGGGCGAAGAAGTTCGACATGAACAGGTCGTGCATGTCACCGATGTCGTGGTTGGGCTCGCTGAACCCGATGAAGTCCGCCGGCACCAGCCGGGTGCCCTGGTGCAGCAGCTGGTAGAAGGCGTGCTGACCGTTGGTGCCGGGCTCGCCCCAGAAGATCTCCCCGGTGTCGTACGACACCTGGCGACCGTCGGTGCGTACCGACTTGCCGTTGCTCTCCATGGTGAGCTGTTGCAGGTAGGCGGGGAACCGGTGCAGGTACTGCGAGTACGGCAGCACCGCGTGGGTCTGCGCGCCCAGGAAGTTGGTGTACCAGACGTTCAGCAGGCCGAGCAGCACCGGCGCGTTGGCGCTCGGCGGTGCGGTGCGGAAGTGCTCGTCCACGGCGTGGTAGCCGGCCAGCATCTCGTCGAAGCCGGCCGGCCCGATCGACAGCATCACCGACAGACCCACCGCCGAGGGCAGCGAGTACCGACCACCCACCCAGTCCCAGAAGCCGAACATGTTGGCCGGGTCGATGCCGAAGTCCGACACCCGCTGGGCGTTGGTGCTGACCGCGACGAAGTGCCGGGCGACCGCGTCGGCGTCGGCGTCGAGGCCGGTCAGCAGCCAGTGCCGGGCCTGCTCGGCGTTGGCCAGGGTCTCCTGGGTGGAGAAGGTCTTCGACACCACCACGAACAACGTGCTCGCCGGGTCCAGGTCGGCGACCGTGTCGTGGATGTCGGTGGGGTCGATGTTCGACACGAACCGGCAACTCAGACCGGCGTCGCGGTACGCCTTCAACGCCTCGTACGCCATCACCGGCCCCAGGTCGGAGCCACCGATGCCGATGTTGACCACGGTGCGGATCCGCTCGCCGGTGTGCCCGCGCCACTGACCGGAGCGCACCTTCTCGGCGAACTCGGCCATCCGGCGCCGTACCGCGTGGACGTCCGCCGCCACGTCCTGCCCGTCCACGGTGAGGGCGGCGTCCGACGGCAGGCGCAGCGCGGTGTGCAGCACCGCGCGATCCTCGGTGCCGTTGATGTGGGCCCCGGCGAACATCGCGGCGATCCGATCGGTCAGCCCGACCCGCTCGGCCAGCGCGGTCAGCAGGCGCAGCGTCTCGTCGGTGACCAGGTTCTTGCTGTAGTCGACGTAGAGGTCGGCCACCTCGACGGTCAACCGTCGGCCCCGGTCGTGATCGGTGGCGAACAGGTCCCGCAGGTGGGTCCCGCGGATCTCGTCGGCGTGCTTGCGCAGGGCCTGCCACTCGTCGGTGCTGGTGACGTCCGCAGCCATCGGATCGATCGTCTCCTCGCAGGATCGGGCACGTCGCCGGCCTCGTCCCGGCCGACGGTGACCAGACTGCCACACGAAGATCGGCTCGCCCGCCCGAGACCACGACCGTGGGAACTCCGGCGCCACGGGGGTGACGATCCGCACGGACCCGGGTGCGGTGGGCGAACGGCCGGCGAGTCCCCGGGGTCCGGTGCTTGCCGATCGCCGGGACAGGGCATGGTGGTGGCATGACGACACCGGCATCGAGCGCCTCCGCAGCTGTTGTCCCCGCAGCGACCGCCGCCTCCGGCGTCCGGCAGACACTGCTGGTGCTCGGCGCCAGCGGTGACCTGACCGGGCGCCTGCTGCTGCCCGGCCTGGGCCGGCTGCTGGCCACCGGCGCCGTGCCCGGGTTGCGGCTGATCGGCAGCGGCATGGACGGCTGGGACGACGAGCGCTGGCGGCGCCGGGTGACCGACTCCTTCGGCGCCGTCGGCGCGGTGGGGCCGCTGGAGTCGGAGGTGATCCGCGAGTCGCGCTACCTGCCCGCCGACGTGACGCGCGAGGAGGACCTGCGGTCGCTGCTGAGCTGCTGCACCGGGCCGTTGGTGATCTTCTTCGCGCTGCCGCCGCTGGTGACCGCCCGGTCGGCCGCCGCGCTGGCCCGGATCGGGGTGCCACCCGGCACCCGGCTGATGCTGGAGAAGCCCTTCGGCGTCGATCGGATCTCGGCCCGCTCGCTCAACGAACTGCTGGCCACCCTGGTGCCGGAGAACCAGGTCCACCGGATCGACCACTTCCTCGGCAAGTCCACGGTGCTCAACCTGCTCGGCCTGCGCTTCGCCAACCGCATCTTCGAGCCGGTGCTCAACTCCGCACACGTGGCCTGCGTGGACATCGTCTTCGACGAGACCCTCGGCCTGGAAGGACGGGCGGGCTACTACGACGGCGCCGGCGCGTTGGTGGACATGGTGCAGTCCCACCTGCTCCAGGTGCTGGCCCTGCTGGCCATGGACCCGCCGCCGACCCTGCGGTCCGAGGAGGTGCGGGGACGCAAGGCGCAGGTGCTGCGGGCCACCCGGCTGTGGCGTGACGATCCGGTGGCCGCCAGCCGGCGGGGGCGGTACACCGCTGGGGAGATCGACGGTCGGCGACTGCCGAACTACGCCGAGGAGCCCGGCGTCGACCCGGCGCGGGGCACCGAGACGCTCGCGGAGCTGGCGGTCACGGTGGACACCTGGCGCTGGGCGGGAGTGCCGTTCCGGCTGCGCTCGGGCAAGGCGATGGACGCGGTGCGCAAGGAGGCGATCATCACCTTCAAGCAGCCGACCCGGGTACCCGACGGCCTGACCGGCTACGACCGGCCGGACCGGCTCCGGATCGGCTTCGGACCGGACCGGCTCGGCCTGGATCTCAACATCAACGGTCCGGGGAATCCCTTCGAACTGGAACAGGTGAACCTGACGGCGGCGTTCGGCCCCGGCGACCTGCCCGCGTACGGCGAGGTGCTGCGCGGCGCCTTCGAAGGTGATCCGACCCTGTCGGTCCGCGCCGACGTCGCTGAGGAGTGCTGGCGCATCGTGGAGCCCGTGCTGGCTGCCTGGAAGGCCGGTGCGGTGCCGCTGCAGGAGTACCGGGCGGGCTCCACCGGGCCGGCCGACTCGCTCATCGGTCCGGTGCCCGACGAGAGCTGAGCCCGTCCCCGCACCTGGTGCGGCCCCGGCGGTCAACCGCCGGGGCCGCGTGGTGGTGGTGCGCTCGGATCAGCTGGTGGGGAAGTTGTCCGGGGTGCGGATGCGCTCGCGCATGAAGGCCCCGGAGGTGGTGAGCATCGAGGTGCCGGTGTAGGAGCTGCCGTTGCAGGTGCCCGGCCGCAACGCGGCGCTGCCCTCGGCCTTGTCGGAGAAGGTCCAGTTCGCGTAGCCGATCTTCAGCCGGTCGAGCAGGTCGAGCCACTGGGTGCTGCTGGTCAGGTCGACACCCCCGTCACCGGTGTAGTCGACCGTGCCGAACTCCGTGACGAACAGCGGCAGCCGGGCGGCGGCCCGCTCCACCTCGGCGCGGTAGTTGTCCTTGTGCGACGCGGCGTAGAAGTGGAACGCGTACATGACGTTGCTGGCGTTCACCGGGTTGTTGACGATCTCGGTGTGGCTGGCGCCCTCGGAGACGCCCAGCGAGGACCAGGCCCGGGTGCCGACGATGACCACCGCGTCCGGGTCGTTGGCCCGGATCACCGGGATCACCTGGTCGGCGTAGTTCTTGATGGTCGACCAGCTCACCCCGTTGGGTTCGTTGGCGATCTCGTAGATCACGTTGTTCTTCGCGGCGTGCCGGGCGGAGACGGCGGCGAAGAAGGACTTGGCCCGCTCCAGGTTGAACATCGGGTCACCCGGGGTGAGCAGGTGGAAGTCGATCATCGCGTACATGCCGCGCCGGGTGGCCTCTTCGACCAGGTTGTTGACCCGGTTGGTGAAGCCTGCGGGGTCGGTCTCGTAGCCCTGCTCCTGCACGTACATGGCGATGCGGAACAGGTCGGCGCGCCAGTCGGTGGCGAGGGCGTCGAGGGAGGCGTTGTTGTAACAGTTGCCGAACCACTGGATGCCGTGGCTGCTCATGCCGCGCAGTTGGATCGGCCGGCCGTACTGGTTGCAGAGGTTGACACCGCACACCCGCAGCTGCCCGTTGATGGCCACCGGAGTCTGACCGACTGGCGGGGGAGTGGTGGGTGGGGGCGTGGTGGGCGGCGGTGTCGTGGGCGGCGGGGGAGTGGTCGGCGTGGTCGAGCCCGTGCACACGGTGCCGTTGAGCGTGAACGCGCTCGGTGCCGGGTTGGCGCCGGTGAAGCTGCCGTTGAAGCCGATGTTGGTGCTGGCTCCGGTGCCGAGCGAACCGTTCCAGCTCGCGCTCTGTGCGGTGACGGAGCTGCCGCTCTGGCTCCAGGTGGCCGACCAGCCCTGGGTGAGCCGTTGGCCGCTGTCGGGGAAGCTGAAGCCGAGCGTCCAGCCGTTGACCGGGTCGCCGAGGTTGGTGACGGTGACGCTCGCGGTGAACCCGCCGGACCAGCTGTTCGTCGTGTAGGTCACGGAGCAGCCGGTCGCGGCCATCGCGTTGGCGGTGGGCAGGACCGTCAACGCGCCGAGGGTCAACGCGCCGACGGCGCCGGACGCGATCAGCAGGCGCCGCAGGCGGCGCGGAGGTTGCTTCATGGTGGACCGTCGCATTCTGGTCGTGGTGGTGGTACGGCACTCCCGCGACAGTGGACGAGGAGGCCGGGAGCGCTCCCACAGCAGCCTACGACGGGTCGAAACCAGAACGCAATATTTCGATACATCGAAATGATCGATCAACTGTGGCCCCGGAGGCACGTCCCGGGGCCACAGTGGGGCGGGGTCCGACTCAGTCCTCGCCGGCGGCGCGTCGCCGGTCCGCCTCGGCGTCGGCGGCGCCGACGGGAGTCGGATCGGTGTCCCCGTCCGCCGCGGTCAGATCGATGTCGGCGCCGGCTCGTGCGGCGTCGGCCGCCGCGTCGTCCGCGCCGACCAACTCGGTGCCGGTGTCGCCGTCGTCGTCGACCAGCTTGCCGGTCCCGGTCATTGCGATCGGCGTGTACCTCGGGTCGGTCGTCATCTCGTCCTCCTCTGCGGTGTCCGACAGATACCCGCCGCGCGACGTCGGCACACCGGTCAACCCACGCACGAGGTCCGTCAGCTGGATGGCCGGGGAGTCGATGGCGTCCGGACTTGCGCTGCTCACTACCCTGACCCTGATCATCGGCCAGGTAACCTCTCGACTTCGACAAGGGCATCAGATGAGTGACAGCCACCCTCCGTACGGTGGGCAACAGCCGGATCCGAACGCCGCCCCCTGGGGCACACCACCCGGCTCTCCGGTCGGCCCGGCGGGCTCGCCGGTCGCCCCGGCCGGCTACCCCTCGCCGTACGGGGCGCCGGTGCCGCCGCCCCCGTCCTACGGGCCGCAGCCGACGAAGTCCTCGAACAAGGGCCTCTGGCTCGGTCTGGGCATCGGTGCCGCCGTGATGGCGGTGCTCGTCGCCTGTGGCGGGGTGATCGGGTTCTTCGTGCTGGCCGGCGACGACGAGGGGGAGCCGGTCGCCGGGCAGCGGAGCGAGGCGCCCGGTGTCCCGACCGAGGGGCCGTCGATCGCTCCGCCCGCCGAGCAGCAGCCCGACAACAACAACGCGGTGACCGCCCGCAACTCCAGCGACATGTCCGCCGTGTGCGAGGGCAGCCCGATCCTCAACGCCGCGCCCTACACCGGGGCGAAGGGCACCAAGGTCTACACGTTCGCCAACTCACCGGAGCGGCCGGAGTCCTGGCTGAGCAAGTCGGTGGGCTTCGACAAGCCGTACTACGCCAAGACCGCCGAGTGGGCGTCGGTCTCCGTCGTCGGCTGCCTCACCTTCGAGCAGGGCAGCGAGGGTACGCCCCGCAAGTGCCAGTACAAGGACCGCGACGACAAGCAGGTCACCGTCGACTACGTCTCCTCGCGCTACACGCTCACCTTCTACGCCGCCAGGACCGGCGAGAAGATCGGTGAGGGCGGGCGGGTCAACGCCCCGGCGGTGCGCTGCCCGAGCTTCATCTCCTACAACAAGGAGACCATGCGCGCGTACGCCCAGCCGGACAGCGGCGCCATCGAGCTGGCGCTGGACAAGTTCACCTCCTGAGTCACCGGCGTCGTCGGCGGCGGGGCGGGCCGTGTGCGCCCCGCCGCCCGGTCGCGGGGCGGGTTCGCGCGCCGGTGTTTCGGTCGCCGACGGTGGGGCACGTGACCACTGAACACTGTCGGTGGAGGGAGGCACTCCATGCCTGCGGGATCCAGTCCGAAAAGAGAACGGCAGTACGAACACATCAAGGCGAGCGCCAAGAAGCGCGGCGTGTCCACCGACCGGGCCGAGGAGATCGCGGCGCGTACGGTCAACAAGGAGCGGGCCCGCTCCGGTGAGGCGCGGACCGCGAGCCGATCCTCGATCGACGATGTCTCGTCGGGCCATCGGGGCGGCAAGCGTTCCCATCGCGGCGCCGGCGGGCGCACCAAGGAACAGCTGTACAACGAGGCGAGGAAGCGTGGCGTCAAGGGCCGCTCGTCGATGTCGAAGGCGGAGTTGGAGCGGGCCCTGTCCCGCTGAGTCGACGGTCCGCTGAACCGACGGCCCGCCGCGTTCGAGAACCGGGTGGGCCGTCGGCCCCGATGCGGCGTCGCTGTCGGGGCCGGCGGCTAACCTCTCGGCATGCCGCGATCGGTGATCTCAGGGGTGGACGATGGCTGACGCCGCCGACGTCCGCCGGTTCGCCCTGGCGCTACCGCACGTCGTGGAGATCGACAGTGACGGTTTCGACTTCCGGGTCGCGGACCGGGGCTTCGTCTGGTCCTATCCCGAGCGCCGACCGGGCAAGCCCCGCGTCATCCGGACCGACATCGCCGTGTTGTACGTCGGCGACGAGGCCGAGAAGCAGGCGCTGCTGCTCGGCGAACCGTCGCTGTTCTTCACCACACCCGCCTACGACGGGCTGCCGCTGGTGATGGTGCGCCTGGCGGCGGTCACCGTCGAGCGGCTGGACGAGCTGATCACCGACGCGTGGCGGATGCGCGTGCCCGACCGGCTGCTCGCCGGCCCCGAGGAGGATTCGGCCGATCGGGCTGCCCGTCCCTGACGGCGGGCGGGTGTCGGAGTTCCGCGCGCCAACGCCGCGCCGCGGCCGGACGCGTCCCCCACGAAGCCGGACCACGGCGCGGGCGGCCTCGCGGTACATTAATTCCCGAACATGTTTGAAAATGTGGACGGGGGCGGTGGGCGTGGCTCATTCCATTGCGGACGGAGCGCGCCCAACGGCTTCGCCGGCTGACCGTTGCGCCGCACCACAACCGGTGGACGCGGCGGCTCTGCTGGGCCCCCATGTGCCGCCTTTCGCGGTCGTCGTGGTCCTGCAGGTCGTCGGCGCCGTCGCCGGACTGGCACCGCTGTTCGCGGTGATCGAGCTGGGACGCGCCCTGTTGTCGCCCGGCCCGGTCGACACCGGCCGGGTGTGGACCGCCGTGACCCTGGGTGCGGCCGGTCTGTTCGTCCGGCTGGTCTTCACGGGTGCCTCGTCAGGGCTCGGTCACGTTCTCGACGGCAGGGTGCAGCTCTCGCTGCGCCGGGCACTGGCCCGAAGCCTCGGGCAGGCACCCATCGGCTGGCTCTCCCGTCGACGCAGCGGCGAACTGGCGAGAGTGGTCGGTGACGACGTCGCCGCCGTGCACCCGTTCATCGCCCATGCTCCCGGCGAACTGGTCTCCGCCTTCGTCGTGCCGTCGGTGTCGCTCACCTACCTGCTCACCGTCGACTGGCGACTCACACTGATCACCCTGATCCCCGTGCTGCTGGCCCTCGCGCACGTGCCGCTGCTGATGACCCCGGCCCGTACGCGGGAGCAGCGGGACTTCGACGCGGCGATGGGCCGGATCGCCACCTCCGTCGTCGAGTTCGTGCAGGGCATCGCCGTGGTCAAGGCGTTCGGCGGCGCCGAGCGTGCGCACCACCGGTTCCGCACCGCCGCCGACGAGTTCGTCGACATCTTCACCCGCTGGGTACGCGGTGTCTCCGCCGTCGCCGCCGGCATGCAGCTGGCACTGTCGCCGCCCTTCGTGCTGCTGGTGGTGCTGATCGGCGGCACGATGCGGATCACCTCCGGCGATCTGGTGCCGGTGGACCTGCTGCCCTTCCTGCTGCTCGGGCTGGGGCTCACCGCTCCGGTCGCGGCCCTCGGCCACGGCTTCGACGACATGCGGGCCGCCGGCCGTGCGGTCGGCCGCATCCGCGAGGTGCTCGGGGTGGAGGCGCTGCCGCAGCCCGCGCGCCCGGCCACGCCGCAGGACAACCGGGTGGAGCTGCGCGACGTCCGGTTCAGCTACGACGACGGCCCGGAGGTGCTGCGCGGGATCGACCTGACGCTGGAGCCGGGCACGCTCACCGCGGTGGTCGGACCGTCCGGCAGCGGAAAGTCCACGCTCGGGCAACTGCTGCCCCGGTTCTTCGACCCGACGCACGGTTCGGTGCGCCTCGGCGGCGTCGACCTGCGCGACCTCGACGCCAGGGAGCTCTACCGCCGGGTCTCCTTCGTCCTCCAGGACGTCCGGCTGCTGCGCGCGTCGGTCGCGGACAACATCGCGCTGGCGGTCCCGCACGCGTCTCCCGAGGAGATCACTCGCGCCGCCCGGCTGGCGCACATCCACGACCGCATCCTCGCGTTGCCGAACGGCTACGAGACCGTGCTCGGCGAGGACGTCACGCTCTCCGGCGGCGAGGCGCAACGCATCGCCATCGCGCGTGCCCTGGCCGCGGACACGCCAGTGCTGGTGCTGGACGAGGCGACCGCCTTCGCCGACCCGAGGACCGATCAGGCGGTACGCCAGACGCTGGCGGCGCTGCGCGACCGGACCGTCCTGGTCATCGCCCACCGCCTGGAGACCATCGCCGACGCCGACCAGGTCGTGCTGCTCGAGGACGGGGCGGTCGCCGCGCGAGGCAGACCGACCGACCTGCTCGCCCGGGATGGAACGTTCGCCGCGTTCTGGCGGACCCGGCAGGAGGACCTGGCCCGATGATCACTCTGCTGTTGCGGGTGCTCGGCGACGAGTACGCCACGCCGATGCGTCGCACGGTCGCCCTGATGACGGTGACCGCGGTGCTGGAGGGTCTGCTCTACGCGTTGCTGGTACCCGTGCTACGGGCGCTGTTCGGGGACGACCCCTCGGACGCCTGGCCGTGGCTGATCGCGTTCGCGGTCGCCGTCGCGGTCTACGCGGTGCTGCGGTACACCAGCGACCTGTCCGGCATGCGCGTCGGGACCAGGATGCTGCGGGGCATGTACCACGGCCTCGGCGAACACCTGGCCCGGCTGCCCATCGGCTGGTACGACGCCGCCCGGGTGGGCGAGGTGTCCGGGCTGGCCAGCCGCGGTCTGCTGACGGCGATGGGCGTGTCGGCGCACCTGCTCGGACCGTTCATCTCCGCCTGCGTCACACCGCTGACGATCGTGGCCGTGATCGCGGTGTTCAACTGGCAACTCGGGCTGGCCGCGTTGGTGGCGGCACCGCTCGTGGTGCTGACCCAGCGATGGACCGCGCGGTTGATGGCTGCCAACGACGCCGACCACGCCGCGCGCAACCACGAGGCCAGCGCCCGGGTCATCGAGTACCTCCAGGCCCAGCCGGTGCTGCGGGCCGGCGGCCGCAGTGGCGAGCGGTTCAGCCTGCTCGACGACGCGCTGCAGGGCGTGGAGCGGGCCTCCCGCCGCCAGACGATGTCGGTGCTGCCCGGCGCGGTGGGTCTGACCCTCATCGTGCAGGCGGTCTTCACCACCGTGCTGGTGCTGGGGACCTATCTCGCGCTCGGTGGCGACCTCGGAGCCGCGGAGGTCCTGTCCATTCTCGTGCTCGCCGCCCGAGCTGCGGACCCGCTGCTGTCCCTGTCGGACATCGGCGGCAAGCTACGTATCGCCCGCGCCGAGCTGACGCGGCTCGACAAGGTGTTGCGCACCGAACCGCTTCCCGAAACGGACCAGCCGGTCCGGCCGCGGCGGTTCGACCTGGAGTTCGACGCGGTCACCTTCCGCCACGGTGATCGTGCCGTGTTCGACAATGTGTCGCTGTCGGTGCCGCAGGGGCAGCGGATGGCCGTCGTCGGTCCGTCCGGCGCGGGCAAGAGCACCCTGCTCCAGCTGATCGCCCGGTTCTACGACGTGGAGGCGGGAGCGGTGCGGGTGGGCGGTGTCGACGTGCGGCGGATCGACCCGGGCGTGTTGCTGGCACAGATCGCCATCGTGTTCCAGGACGTCTACCTCTTCGACGGCACGATCGAGGAGAACGTCCGGCTCGGTCGCCCCGACGCCGGCGAGGACGAGGTGCGCGCCGCGGCGACCGCCGCGCGACTGGACGAGGTCGTCGAGCGGCTGCCCGGAGGCTGGGCGGCGAACGTCGGCGAAGGTGGCGCGTCGCTGTCCGGCGGTGAGCGCCAGCGGGTCTCGATCGCGCGGGCACTGCTGCGGGACGCACCGATCGTGTTGCTCGACGAGGTGACCTCGGCGCTCGATCCGGTCAACGAGGCGGCCGTCCACGAGGGCATCGAACGACTGATGCCGGGACGGACGGTGATCATGGTCGCGCACCGGATGCGGACCGTCCGACGCGCGGACCGCGTGGTCTTCCTCGACGACGGGCGGGTGGTCGAGGAGGGCAGCCACGACGAACTGCTGCGTCGTGGCGGTCGCTACGCCGACTTCTGGAGTCTGTCCACCGCGTCCGGCCTGCCTGGTGCGGCGGCGTCACCTCGGAGGACCTCGGTGGACGAGGAGGCATGATGGGGCGGTGCCCCCCGCCGACGCGCCGCGCCCCAGGCCCGGCAGACCGCCGACGACCTCTCGCGCCCAGATCCTGGCCGCCGCGCGTGGCCTCATCGATCGTGACGGGTGGGAGCGGCTCACCATCCGCAAGCTGGCCGCCGAGCTCGGCGTCGGAGCGACCACCCTCTACCACCACGTACACGACAAAGAGGATCTGCTGCTTCTGCTGATCAACGAGTACGGCGAGCAGGTCTCCCGCCCTCGGCTGCCCGATGAACCACGGGAGCGCGTCGTCGTCGCGGCGGCGACGATCCACGATGCGCTGGCGGCGTGGCCGTGGGCCGCCGAGGTCCTCACCACCGACGGATTCATCGCCCGGCTCGGCGCCTCGCCCCTGGGGCTGGTCGAGGCGGTGGTGGCCGGCGCCGTCGACCACGGCTGCACTCCCGAGCACGCCGTGTACGTCTTCCGCACCATCTGGTACTACACCGTCGGGGAGATTCTCGTCCGGTCGCACACCGCGCGCCGGGGGCAGGGTGACGCCGTCACCCGGCAAGGGGCGTTCTTCGGCAGCATCGACGCCGGGAAGCTGCCGCACCTCGCCGCGCTGGGTGACCGCTGGGCGGTGCTGGCCCCCCGCGACACCTATGTCGACGGCCTCCGTGCCCTCGTCGACGGGCTGCTCGCCCAGGGTGCCCGGGCCCAGCCGTAGGCGCGCCGGGTCGGCGTGGGCGCTCCGGGGACGGTACGCGAACGTACCGTCCCCGGAGCACCGACGGTGTCAGGCGACCGTGCAGGACGCCCCGTTGAGGGTGAACGAGCTGGGCCTGGCGGTGTTACCGGTGTGGGTGGCCTGGAAGCCGATCGTCAGCGATCCGTTGGGCGCGATGCTGGCGTTGTACGAGACGTTGCGCGCCGTCACCTGCCCCGAGCTGGGGGAGTAGGTGGCGTTCCAACCGCCGGTGATGGTCTGCCCACCGGGCAGGGTGAACACCAGCGACCAGCCGTTGATCGCGCTGGTGCCGGTGTTGGTGATGGTGATGTTCTCGGTGAGCCCGGTGTTCCACGCGTTGACGTCGACGGTCACCCGGCAGGCACCGGAACCCGGCGGCGGGGTGGTCGGGCTCGGCGGCGGCGTGGTCGGGTTGGGCGGCGGGGTGGTCGGGCTCGGCGGCGGCGTGGTGGGGTTCGGCGGCGGGGTGGTCGGGTTCGGGTTGGTCAGGCCGAAGAACTGGACGGCCGCCGCGGCCATGCCGCCGGAGGGCAGGCTGTGCCCGGCGCCCTGGATGCTGTACGCCTCGACCTGGACGGTGCCGCCGCTGTCGGCGAACCTGCGGCGGTTCCAGTTGGCCTGCGGAGTGTCGGTGGAGGTGGGCGTCTGGCTCAGGCCGAACACGTTGGTCCACTGCTCGACGGCCTCCTGGAGCAGTGAGAACGGCACCAGCGTGTCGTTGGTGCCGTGCCACAGTTGCACCCGGGGACGCGGACCGGAGTAACCGGGGTACGCCTGGCGCACCGCGTCACCCCACTGCTGCGGGGTCCGGTTCATGTTGCCGCCGGTGCACTGGCTGCTGCCGGGCGGGTAGTCCGCCGCGTTGGCGAAGCAGTTGAACGGCACCCCCATGAACGCGGCGCCGGCCTTGAACACGTCGGGGTAGAGGGCCAGCATGTGGTTGGTCATCATGCCGCCGGAGGAACTGCCCGTCGCGTAGACCCGTTCGGGGTCGGCGCTGTACTGCTGCTGCGCGTACCGGACCATCGACATGATCGAGACCGGGTCGCTGCCCCCGCCGCGGCGCTTGGCGGCATCCGACCAGACGTCGAAGCAGTTGCCGAACCCGGCCTGCTGGGTTGCGGAGGGATAGATCACGATGAACCCGTACCGGTCGGCCTGGCTGGCGAACTCGCTTCCGGAGTAGAAGCCGGGGCCGGATCCGCCGCAGCCGTGCATGGCCACCACCGTCGCCGGCCGGGCGGGGCGGTTGTCCGGCACGTAGATGTGCATGCGCATCCGGCCGGGGTTGTCACCGAAACTGGTCACCTCGGTCAGCGAGGCCGCGTACGCGGGGCTGAACGTGGGCACCACCAGGCCGGCCGCGACCAGCGACATGGCCACGCCGAGCAGTAGTTTCCTTCTGATTTTCACGGACGACTCCTTCGAACGCCTGAATGCAGGCTGGGATCGGTCGGTGCGACGGCGGCGGTGACGGGTGCCCGCCGCGTCTGCTCGCGGGTGCGCCCAAGTCCCCCGCTCGTCCACCACGTCTGGCTTGCCCTGCCCGGCTCCGAGTGGCGTCGTGTAGCAGATATTGTTCTCCTGGGCCCAGGAAGTGTCAATCGACGCACCTCGATCAACTGTGCCATGGCTCCCGGACCGGCGCATCGGCGTCCATCTACAGTCGATACCCCGTCCCCGAGTCGACTCCGGAGCGCCCGTGAACAGCCCGTTCCACATCGAGGAGATCTATTCCGACGACGGGAGCAACGCGCTGCGGATGCCCCGGCGGCAGGTGGGCAACTCGCCCCAGGGTTTCGCCATGACGCTGCTGGCGGACTACACCCTGCGGACCCGTGCCGCGCTGCCGTCCGCCGCCATCGTCGCGCTGCTCACCGAGTCCGGGGTGACCACCGCCGGCGCCCGTACCGCGATCAGCCGGCTGGCCCGCCGTGGTGTGCTCGAAGGCAGTCGCCACGGACGCCGCAGCTCGTACCGACTCAGCCGCGCCGCCGCCGCCAACCTCTCCAGCGGAGGCAACTGGATCCTCACCTCCACCACCACCGCGGCGCCGTGGGACGGGTGCTGGACGATCGTGGCCTTCTCGCTGCCCCAGGATCACAGCACCCAGCGCCGGGCGCTACGCAGCCAGCTCCGCTGGCTCGGATACGCGCCGCTGTACGACGGCCTGTGGATCTCGCCGTACGAGCTGACGCCCCGGGCGCGGGCGCAGCTGGAACAGTTGACCCTCGGCACCGTCACGGTCTTCCGCGGTCACCAGAACGCGCTGGGGTCGACCAGCGACCGTGCGCCCATCGAGGCCTGGGACATCGACGCCATCACCCGGCAGTACGCGGCGTTCCTGGACCGTTGGACATCGTTGTTGCCGCTGGTCGGCGCCGGGCAGGTGGACGGTGCCGCGGCGGTGCGGGCACGCACCGAGGTGATGGACACCTTCCGTCGCTTTCCCACCCTCGACCCGCAGCTGCCGGTGGAGCTGCTGCCGGCGGGCTGGCTCAGGCAGCCGGCCCGGGATCTGTTCGCGGCCGTGTACGACGGTCTCGCGCACCCGGCCGAGCAGCACGTCCGAGCGGTCGTCGGGCGGTTCACCGACAGCGCGCCGCTCGGCATCCGGGCCCACACCACCGCCGACCTGATCGCCGGCGTTCGCGGTGCCGCCGGCACCACCTCGGCGGCGAGCGCACCACCGGCCGAGTGGGAGACACCGGACCCGACCGTCGACTGCGACGAGGTGACGGCCGGGTCCCGGCCGAGCTGACCCGATCGGCTGACGCCGGGCTCAGCCCGAGGGCGCTCGCGCGCGGCGCGTCACGCCGGCACGGTGCACGGCAGCGTCGCGGTGACCGTCCAGCCGCGGTCGACGTCCGGTCCGGCGTCGACCGAACCGCCGAGCAGATGGGCCCGCTCGCGCATGCCGATCAGCCCGAAGCCGGTCGGTCCGAACCCGCGAGGGCTCGGCACCTCTCCGTCGTCGCTCACCCGCAGCCGCACCACCTCGGCGTCGCGGGCGACCCGCACCACGATGCGCGTCGCGCGCCGGGCGTGTCGGCGGGCATTGGTGACGGACTCCTGGGCCAGCCGGTAGATCGCGGTGGCCACCGCCGCCGGCAACCCGTCGAGGTCGCCGGACAACTCCACCTCGACCGTCGGGCCGTGCGCGGAGCGGCTGGCCAGCCGTTCCAGGTCGGTGATGCGGGGAGCCGGTGTGCGGTCGGCCGGCTCGTCGCGACGCAACACCCGCACCATCGCGCGCATCTCGACAAGCGCCCGGGTCGCCTCGGCCTCGATGATCCGTAGCGCGTCGGCGGCAGCCTCCGGTTGCGTGTCGAGCACCGCCAGCCCGGCCTGGGCCCGCACGGCCATCGCGGACACGTGATGGGCGACGGTGTCGTGCAGATCGCGGGCCAGCCGCTCCCGTTCCAGCAGCTTGACCTGCTCGAACTCGCGTTGACGGGCGCGGGCCCGGTACCGCAGCGCCGCCCCGAGCGCGAGCGCGGCCGACACCACCCCGGCCCCGGCCAGGCCGTCGCCCGGATCGAGGTGATCGGCCGCCACGGACAGCGTGATCTTCGCGGCGACGACGGCCGCTCCGAGTACCGCCTCGCGTCCCGAGCCCCACCGCGACAGGGAGAACACCAGGATCAGCAGGAAGGCCAGCGTGTGCAGGCCGAGATCGCCGCCCACCACGACCTCGCCGGCGGCGCAGACCGGAAAGGCGACCGCCGCCATGAGCAACGGCCTGGTCCGTCGCCAGAGCAGCACCGGGGCGAGACCGACGCCGATCAGGACCGGCACGACCCTCGGTGCCGGCAGGTCCGCGCGGACGAGACCCTCCAGCAGCGCCGTCGCCATGAACACGACGACCAGTGACCAGTCCCGCCATCCGCGCGCCGGACCCGTGGGCCGGGGCTCGTGCCACCACGACCGCAGCAGCTCCCGCACCAGCCGATCGTACGGGCGGCCGAACCCGGACCACCAGCGGCGGCGGCGCCTGCGCAAGGGTGGCAGGATCGCCCGCATGCAGTTCGCAGAGGTTATCCGTCGCCGTCGGATGGTGCGGCACTACGCCGATCGGCCGCTCAGCCCCGAGGTCATCGAGACGATCCTGGCCAGCGCGTTGCGGGCACCGTCCGCCGGCTTTTCGCAGGGCTGGGCCTTCCTCGCCCTCACCGATCCGGGCGACCGGGCCAGATTCTGGCCCTTCGTGCCGACCCGGGTCGCGCAGACCCCCACGATGCAGAACGCGCCGCTGGTCGTCGTACCACTCGCGCACAAGGCGGCCTACCTGGCCCGGTACGCCGAGGCCGACAAGGGCTGGAGCGACCGGTCGGAGGCCCGCTGGCCGGCACCCTACTGGTACATCGACACCGGCATGGCTGCGCTGATGATGCTGCTCACGGCCGTCGACGAGGGACTTGACGCCTGCTTCTTCGGCATCATGCCGGTCACCGGTGAGTACTTCACGCCCGAGGTCGACGTTCCCGCGCACACGGCCGCCTTCAAGGCCGAGTTCGGCATCCCCGACGAGTACGCGCCGATCGGCGGCATCTGTGTCGGTTACCGCGCCGACGACCTGCCACCGCAGAACCCCGCTGTCGCCGCGCGTCGCCGCGCCGCCAGCACGGTCATCCACCGTGGCCAGTGGGGCAACGCCTGACCCGGCGGCACCGTGCCGGTCCGGTCGGCCTGCTGTCCACCGGCGGGGTGACGCCGGGTCGAACGGCCCTGCCGGGTCACGCCTTCTCGGGATGGGATGGGAGGGACGACGTCCCGAGGAGGAGCCATGACAACCACGGACGGCAGGGTCGGCCTGGACCCGATCGACGTGCGGTTTCGAGCCGGAGAAGCGTACGAGATCCGGGTCCGCGAGCACCGGCTGCTCACCGATCAGCCGGCCGACGCGGGTGGTGCCGACACCGCACCGAGCCCCACGGAGCTTTTCGCCGCCTCGCTCGCCGCCTGCGTCGCGTTCTACGCCGGGCGCTACCTGAGCCGGCACGGGCACGATCGGGCCGGTCTGGCGGTGACCGCGTCGTTCGAGATGGCCACCGACCGACCGGCCCGGGTCGCCGCCATCCAGATCACCGTACGACCGCCGACCGACCTGCCACCGGAGAAGTGGCCCGCGTTGCGTGCCGTGGCTAGCCACTGCACGGTGCACAACACGCTGCTCAACGCGCCCCGGATCGAGGTCGACATCCAGTGAACCGGCGAGCCCGGCGCGACACCGACGACCTCGATGAACCGGCGACGATCCGGCACCGGCGCTGCCGACGACGATCCGGCCGATAGTTGATGGTCACCGATGGCTGTCGCTGTGACACTCCCCGTGGGGAGGCGTGATGACGGCCAGCCGAGAGGTGGGATTCCGGCCCGATCCGGTGCTGGTGGGCCGGGCGGCCGAGGTGGAGTCGCTGGACGCGGCGGTGGCCACCGTACGCGCCGGACGATCCGTGGTGGTCGAGGTGTGCGGCGAGGCGGGCCTGGGCAAGACCCGGATTCTCCGCGAGTTGGCGCGGCGGGCCGCCGACGCGGGCCTGCGGGTTCACCCGGGTCGGGCCACCCAGTACGAGCAGGGCGTGCCGTTCGGGCTCTTCGCCGAGATGGTGGAGGCGGCCGACGGGGGGCCGAGCGGCGCGGCACGGCCGTCGGTGCCGGCGGCGGTGCGGCAGATGCTAACCCGGACACCCGCGCCGGGCGCCGCACTGCTGCTCGACGACGTGCACTGGGCCGACTCGGCGTCAGTGGAGCTGACCGAGCACCTGATCGGCAGTCCACCACCGGTGCCGGTGCTGCTCGCGGTGGCGTTCCGTACCGCCTGCCCACCGGCACGGCTGGTCAACGCCATCGCGCGGCTCGGCCCGGCCGCCACCCTGATCGACCTTCCGCCGTTGGACGCGGCCAGCCTGGACGTGCTGCTGGTCGGCGTGCCGCGTCGTCGCCGGGAACTGGTCCTGCGGGCCAGCCTCGGCAATCCGCTGTACATCCAGGCGTTGTCCCGGCTCACCGACGATGAGCTGGACTCCCTGGCGAGGCTGGCCCGCCGGCACGACCCGGTCGACGCCGACCGCCTCGCCGGCTCGCGGCGGTCAGTGCTGGCCGGACTCGCCGCCGAGATCACCGCCCAGGAACCGTCGGTGCAGCGGGTCGCCCACATCGCCGCGGTGGTCGGCGACCACACCACCATCGACCTCGTCAGACACGTTGCCGGCCTGCCGATGCCCACGGTCACCGCGGCGGTGGACCAGCTCGGGCGACTCGGCCTGCTCGACGCGGACGGCGGGCGGCTGCGCTATCGACACCCGCTGATGCGGGCCGCGGCGTACGCGTTGACCGGCGCGGCCTGGCGGTTCGAGGCGCACACCCGCACCGCCGACTACCTGCGTGGCCGCCGAGCGTCCCGGCAGCTGGTGGCGCACCACACGGAACGGTCCGCCCGCCACGGCGACGAGGTCGCGGTGGCCACGTTGGTCGACGCGGGTGTCGCGTTCACGCACGAGGCCCCCGCCCAGGCGGCCCGCTGGCTCGGCGCCGCGCTGCGCATCATGCCGGACGCCGGTCCGGACGACCGGCGGCGTGCCGAGGTGACGATGTGGTACGCCCGGGCCCTCGGCCGCAGCGGCGAGTTGGCCCGCAGCCGTGCGGTGCTCCAACGGCTGCGGCGTGCCGACGGGCCGGTGCGGCGCCGGGCCGAGGCGTTCAGTGTGGCGGTGGCCCGGCAGCTCGGCGACTTCGCCGAGGCGGCGGCGACGCTCGGCACCCAACTGCGTCGCGGCGGTCTCGACCGGGTCGAGGAGGCGAAGCTGCACGTGGAACTGGCGGCCGTGGACGCGTTTCGGGAGGAGCCGGCCTCGGCGGTGCACCACGCGCGGCGGGCCCTCGAACTGCTGGACGAGCACCGGTCGGCGCTCGTGGCGGCGGCGCTGACGCTGCGGGCGCTCGCCACCCTGTACCTCGGCTGCGCCCGGTCGGCACGCGAGCAGCTCGCCGCCGCCGTCGTCGCCGTGGACGCCACCGGCGACGCGGACCTGCGCCCGTACGTCGAGATCGTCTCACCACTGGCGCTTGTCGAGATCCAGCTGGGCAACTACGCCGACGCCGACCGACATCTCGCCCGGGCCCGACGGATCGTGGACGGACTCGGGCCGAGCAGCGCCTCGCCGTACCTGCTCGTCATGGAGTCGCTGGTGCACGCTCGTGCTGGTCGGCTGACCCGGGCGGTGCGGGCGGCGGAGCAGGCGCGGGCCGCCGCCGAACGGGTGGGCAGCACGGAGATGGCCGCGATGGCGGCGGCGGTCCGCCTGCGCCCGGTGCTGTGGACCGCCGGCCCGGCCGCGGCGCTCGTCGACCCGGCGCCGCCCCACCTCGACGGCGACCCGCGCAGTGCGGGTACCGAGGTGATCGGCGGGCAGCCACGCTCCCGAGCGTGGTGGCGGATCAACCGGGTGGAGCTGGCCCTGGCCAGGGCGGTCACCGGCGACTGGGGCGGCGGTGCCGACCTGCTCGCCGAGCCGGCGACACCGCCGTCGAGGCATCCGCCGGTGCTGGTGGCCCGGGACCTGGTCGCGACCGTCGTCGCGGCCGGCCAGGGTGATCACGCCACGGCCGCCCGGGTCGGTAGGCGGGCGGAACGCCGGGCCGCGGCCGCCGATCTGCCGTACGAGATCGGACTGGCCCGGTTCGCCCGGGCCTTCGCCGCGTACCGGGTCGAGGATCCGGACCGGGCGACGATGCTCGCCGAGCGCGCGGCGGCCAGCTTCGTGACGGCCGGCACCCCGATGGAGGAGGCGCTGTCCCGGCACCTCGCCGGTGTCGCGTACCTCGTCGCGGGTCGACCGGGACCCGGTGCCGCCGCCCTCGACCGGGCCGACACCGGGTACCGGGCCTGTGGTGCGGTCTGGGCATCATCCGTGCTCGCCGGGCACCGCGCCGCCGGCTGCCCGCGCTCCGGACACCGCGCCGGCGGTGCGGCGGGCACCGGTCGGCCGGCCGGAAACGACGCCCTCACCGCCCGGGAGCGGGAGATCGCGGGCCTGGCGACGACCGGCCTGACCAACAAGGAGATCGCCGCGCGACTCCATCTCAGCCCGCGGACCATCGAGTCCCACCTGAACCGGGTCTTCGCCAAGCTCCACGTCCACTCCCGCACCGCGATGGCCCGTCGACTCACCGAGGCTGCCGCCGAGCACGGGCCACCTGCGTAGCTCACGGATCCGCCCCGCCGGCACCTGAGCGGTGGCGGGCACGAGGGGCTGCGGGCTCGGGGGCAACGGCGGGTCAGCGCAGCCCGGACACCAGGTGGGCCACGTCCTCGGCGCAGCCGTGGGAGAGCGTCACGCCGGCCCCGCCGTGGCCGTAGCAGTGCACCACCGGACCGCGATCGGTGACCTCTGCCTCCAGCCGCACACTCGGCCGACCGGGCCGTAGGCCGACCCGGTGACCGAGGACCCGCGCGTCGCGCAGCGCGGGTACGATGTTGGCGCAGCGATCGAGGATGCCGCTGGCCGTGTCCGCCCGAACGGTCAGGTCCTCGTCGCCGTCGTCGGCGGTGCCACCGAGCAGCACGGTGTCATCGCGGGGTACGACGTAGCACAACTGCTCGGGATCGGACTGGTCGATGACCCACTCGCGCAGGCCGAACTGGGCGACCACGACCACCTGTCCCCGCACCGGGGTGAGGTGGGCGTCGCCGACCAGCTCCCGGGCCCCGAGACCGGTGCAGTTGACCACGACGTCCACGCCGACGAGGGCGTCGGCCAGCTTCTCGAACCGCCCGGAGCGGACCGCGACCCCGGCGGCGATCACCTCGCCGAGCAGCCAGGGTAGGTGCACCGCCATGTCCGCCACCGGGACGGTCAGCTCGAAACCGTCGGCGTAGCCGGTCGGTAGTCTCGCCCCCGTGACCCGGGCCAGCTCCGGCACCGCGTCCCGCCACCACGGCTCGGGTGCGGGCCGACGGAACAGCTCCCGCCCCAGGCGCATCCGCACACCGGTGCGCGGATCGGCGGCCAGGCCGCGCAGGGTCGCGTAGCTGGACGCCGACCAGCGGGTCACGTCCGCCGCCGGATAGGCGCGGTAGGGGTACCAGAGCGCGGCGGCGACCGCCGACGTCGTGTCGTCGCCCATCCGGGCGGCGACCAGGTCGACGTGATGGCCGTCGCGGGCCAGGCGCAGTGCGCTGGTCAGACCGACGACGCCGGCACCCACCACCCGGACTCTCATGCCTGGAGATCACACCACACCCGCGTCGTGGTGGACAGCGCCGGTCGGCTGGCCGGGGCGTGGTTTGGACAGGCGCACGCTGTCCGGTGGGGTGTCGGCACTCGCGGTGCGGGTGTAGCCGGCGCGCTCGTACAGGCCGATGTTGCGGGTGCTGCGGCGGCCGGTGAAGAGGACGCAGTGGGTGGTCTCCCCGGGAGCCTGTCCTTCGGCGTACGACAGCAGCCAGGAGCCGATGCCGTTGCCGGCCCGGTCGGGTGCCACCATCAGGCGACCGATCAGCCAGGTGCTCCCGTGCGCCCGGGCGCGCACCGCCGCGACGAGGCGACCGTCGTGGCGTACGCACCACCACCGCCACGTCGCCGTCGACGCCCGTAGGTCGGCGAGGCTCTCCCGGAGCGGTGCCAGGTCGAGGGTGTCGTTGGCGATGGCTTCCTGGACCCAGCAGCACCGTTGCAGGATGAGCAGTTCCGCCAGGTCGCCGGGCAGGGCCTCGCGAAGTGTGAGACCGGCGGCCGGCCCGTCGACCGCCGTCGGGTCGTTTCCACCGCGCAGGGGACGCAGCGCGCGGGCCACCCGGCTCAGCTCGATCAGCAGCGCGCGGGCGGCGCCGTCGAGCGCTGCGGATCCGGCCACCTGTCCGGCGTGGACGCTGTCCGCGATGCGCAGGGCGACGGTCGCGCCGATCGGCATCATCCGCAGCGTGGTGACGACCTGCTTCGCCATCTGCGCCGACCGGGTGCCGGCCGAGGTGTTGCCGTAGCTGACGAAGGCCACCGGCTTCCACGCCCACTCGTGATAGAGGAAGTCGAAGGCGTTCTTCAGCGCCGCCGGCATGCCGAAGTTGTACTCGGGCGTCACCACCACGAAGGCGTCGGCCGCGGCGACGGTGCGGCTCCAGCGGCGGGTGTGCTCGTGTCGGTAGCTGCCGCTGGCGGGATGCTCCGGTTCGTCGAGCAACGGCAGCGCGATGTCGGCCAGATCGGCGACGTCGACGGTGGTCGCGCCGGACGCGGCGTCCGACCGGATGGTCCGCACGAACCAGTCGGTGATCGCGGGCCCGAGCCGCCCGGGGCGGGTGCTGGCGGTGATGACGAGGACCCGGAGCGGGCTGGGTTCGTTCGATGACATGTCAACGACATTAGGCTGATTTCAGTGACACGTCAACGACAGGTAGGATGACCGACATGGACGCCGCCTGGCTGAGCGCCGACGAGGAGCAGGCGTGGCGAGCCTTCCGGCGGCTGCTCATCGCGTTGCCCGCCCGGATCGGCCGCGACCTGGCCCGCGACTCGGGACTGTCCGCCGCGGACTACGAGGTGCTGAGCACGCTGTCGGAGAAACCCGACCGCCGCTGGGAACTCCGGGAGCTGGCGGCCAAGATGGAGTGGTCGCGCAGCCGCCTGTCCCACCACGCCGCGCGGATGCAGGCCCGGGGACTCATCGACAAGCAACCGGATCCGCAGGACGCCCGTGGTTGTCTGCTGCACCTGACCGATCACGGCTTCGCCGTCCTCGAACAGGCAGCGCCGTACCACGTCGCGTCGGTGCGATCTCGCTTTCTGGCGCACGTCAGCGCCGACGAACTCGCGATGCTGCGCGCGCTCTCGACCCGGATCGCCGACCTGCCCGACTGAGCGTGGCGCAGCATTGCCGGTGGTGCCGGCGTCGGCACCACCCGACGGCACAGGGGAGTGGCAGTGACGAAATCATCCGGGAAGTCCACGTCGACGGTCCGCCAGCTGCGGCTGGTGGTGCAGGCCGACGACTACGAGGCGGCGGTGCGGTTCTATCGCGACGTGCTCGGCCTGCCCGAGCAGGCCGCGTACTCCGGCGCGGACGACGCCCAGGTGGTGATCCTGGATGCCGGGCGGGCCACGCTGGAGATCGCCAACCCGGCGCAGAAGCGCATGATCGACGAGGTCGAGGTGGGACGCCAGGTCGCCCCGCGCATCCGGGTGGCGTTCGAGGTGGACGACACCGCCGCCACCACCGAGCGGCTGGTCGCCGCCGGTGCCGAGCAGGTGGCACCACCCACCACCACACCGTGGCACTCGGTCAACGCCCGCCTCGACGCCCCGGCCGGTCTGCACATCACCGTGTTCCAGGAACTGCGTACGCTCGACGAGCGCGCTGCGCTCGACGGATTCGGCACCGACGCGGCCGGGTCTCCGCACGTTGGCGACGACGCCGGCCGGTGACCGGACGCCCGGGCCGCCGGCGCCCTGCTCAGTCGGCGGCCGGCTTCGGGGTGCCGCAGAGCTTGGTGCCGGGCGGGATGATCTCCTCGGCGTTGTGGAGGACGTACGGCGGCGGCCCCAGCTTGCCGGACGGGTCGATCGGCTTGACGTTGATCAGGCTGAGGAACTTGTTGATCACGTTCACCACCGGGGCCAGGATGGTGTAGCCGACGCCGTACGAGGCCCGGACGCCGAGGCCCACGCCTCGGCAGACCGCCAGCGGCGCGCCCAGCGCCGACCCGATCGTCGTCCCGTACGCGGTCGACACCTCGAAGAACAGGCCGGCCTTGAGCACGAACGCGCTGAACCCGACGTCGAACCGGACCTGATGCTCGATGAGCAGTCCCATCACCCCGACCGGAACTCCGCTCAAGGAGTTGATCAGGCTCTCCTTGCGCTTGAAGTTCTTGCTGACCTGCGGGCCGAACGTGCCGTTGGCGTAGCCGTAGCCGAGCGAGCCGGCGAGGGAGAACTCACCCTTGCCCTTGATCGTGCCCACCTTCGCGCCGAACGCGGTGGTCACCTTCACCGTCTGGCTGATGGTCAGCGCCAGCGGGACGCCGAGCACCGTGCCCATCGGGATGCTGAAGTCCACCGGGATGGGCAGCACCGCTCTGATGTTCTGCCCGTCCCGGAGCCCGGCCTCGAACGAGTAACGGATGCCGAAGCCGCCGCTGATCGACAGCTCGGCCCGAGTCACCGAACCGCCGCTGATCTTCAGGTGGAAGTCCGCCTCCGGCGTGGCGAAGGTCAGCGCGGCCCGCCCGGACAGCTTCGTACCGTCGCGGTGGTAGTGGAAGCTGACCTCCGCGCCGTCGTTGAGGCTGACCCCGGTGGAGAAGTTGGCGACGACCGTCTTGACCTCGCCGCCGCCGCGCACCGGCGGTGGCTGGTTCGGCCGGGGCGGCGGCGGGGCGAGCCGCAGCGGCCCGGCGCGCCCGGCGCGGCCGGTCGGCGTGGCGCCCAGGGCGTCGGCCTCCTCCTCGGACATCGCCCAGATCGGCTCGCCGGCCTGGTAGACGACCGGGTTCTCGATGGCGATGCCGCGCTGCTCCAGGGTGCCGTCGCGGATCACGTCGGTGACGGTGACCGGGCCGATCGTGACCAGCAGGTCGCCCCCGTCGCGCTGGACGTCGAGCACCCGGCCGACGCCACGACCGGTGACGAACATGACCTTCCCGGGCGCCAGGTCGGTGGCCCGGGGCGCGTCACCGTCGAGCCGCCAGGTCAACCCGTCGGCGGTGACCGACCGGACCGAGCGGCCGCCGCCGCCGACGAGGACCACGTCCGGCTGGTACGTCAGGTCGGGGTGGGGTACCGGTGCCATGCCGTAGCGCAACGCGGATTCGCTGTACGGGTCCTCGTCGGCGGCCGGATCACCCGGGGACCGGCCGCCGCAACCGGACGCGGCCAGCACGAGGACCACGGTGAGGACAGCCGAGACAACCTTGCGCACCGGGACTCCTCGTCGGATCGGGACGGCGCCACCCACCGGCACCGGAGCTGCCGCGCCAGACCCGGCCGCACCGACACGGACCAGGGCCGGGCCATGGCATCGACCCTAGACAGCGCCCGTGGCCAGGGAATCAGGGTTTTCCCCACGCCTCGACGACATCGGCGGGCAAACCCGGTCCCCGTCCGCACTGCACGGCGCGTACACTTCCGGCATCTGGCCGCGCCCGGCGCGCGGCCCCGGCGTCCGAGGCGGTGGAGATGGATCGGGTGCCCGGCACCGTCCGCCGCTCACGCCTGCGACGACGATAGTCGTCCCGCTCACCCGCGCGTTCCTTCCGCCGTGCCCGCACCCCGCTGTGCGGCCGGCACATCTCGTGACGATCGCTCATCCCGTCCCAGGGAGTACCCGTGACCGTGCCCTCGCTGGCCTCGTCGTTGTCCGACTCCGTCGCCGCCGCCGCGGCCCGCCGGGGAATGGCCGACCTGGCGCCGCAGCTGCGCCGTTCCGCGCACGCCGACTTCCAGGCCGACGGTGTGTTGGCGGCGGCACGGACGCTGCGCCGCAACCCACGGCAGGCCGCGGCGGAGGTGGTCGACGACCTGCCCGAGGACGGTCTGGTGGCCACGGCGGTGGTGGCCGGGCCAGGCTTCGTCAACATCGAGCTGACCGACCGGGCGCTGCTGGCGCAGCTCGCCCGCCGGCTGGGCGATGACCGGCTCGGCGTCGGCACCCCCGAGGCGGGCGTCACCACCGTGATCGACTACTCCCAGCCGAACATCGCCAAGGAGATGCACGTCGGGCACCTGCGCTCCACCGTCATCGGCGACGCGCTGGTCCGCGTGCTGGAACACCTCGGCGGCACCGTCGTGCGGCGCAACCACATCGGCGACTGGGGAACCCAGTTCGGCATGCTCATCCAGTACCAGGCCGAACATCCCGAGCCGGTGCCGGGCGACACCGGCACCATGGGGCGGCTGGCCACGCTCTACCGGCTGGCCCGGGCACAGTTCGACACCGACTCCGCGTTCGCCGACCGGGCCCGGCGGCGGGTGGTGGCGTTGCAGGCCGGCGAACCGAACACCGTGGCCGCGTGGCGGGACATCGTGGCCGAGTCGACCCGCTACTTCACCGAGGTCTACGACCGGCTCGGCGTGCGGCTGACCGACGCCGACACGGTGGGGGAGAGCGCCTACAACGCCGCGCTGCCCGCCGTCGCCGACGAACTCGAACGCCGGAAGGTCGCGGTGACCAGCGACGGCGCGCTCTGCGTCTTCTTCGACGACCTGCGTGGCCCGGACGGCGAGCCGACGCCGCTGATCGTCCGCAAGCGGGACGGTGGTTTCGGCTACGCCGCGACCGACCTGGCCGCGCTGCGGCAACGCGTCGTCGAGCTGCACGCCGACCGGCTGCTGTACGTGGTCGACGCCCGGCAGGCCCGGCACTTCCGGATGGTCTTCGACACCGCGCGGCGGGCCGGGTGGCTGCCGCCGACCGTACCCGCCGTGCACGTCGCCTTCGGTACCGTCCTCGGCCCGGACGGTCGGCCGTTCAAGACCCGCGCCGGTGACACCGTCCGCCTGGTCGACCTGCTCACCGAGGCGGTCGACCGGGCCCGGGAGGTGGTCGCGGCGAAGAATCCCGGGCTGACCGGGGCGGCCCTGGACGAGCGGGCGTGGCAGGTCGGCATCGGCGCGGTCAAGTACGCCGACCTGACCACCAACCGGACCCGGGACTACGTCTACGACCCGGAGCGGATGCTGGCGCTGGCCGGCAACACCGGCGTCTACCTCCAGTACGCGCACGCCCGCGTCCGGTCCATCCTGGCCCGCGCCGACGGCGACATCACAGTGGACTTGACGGCGCCGCTGGAACCCGCGGAACGGGCGCTGATCCTCGACCTCGACGCCTTCGCCGACACCCTCGTCGAGGTGGTCGCCGGTTACGAGCCGCACCGCCTCTGCGGCTACCTGTACCGGCTGGCGCAGACCTTCACCACGTTCTACGAGCACTGCCCGGTGCTGCGTGCCACCGGACCGCGGCGCGGCAACCGCCTGGCCCTGTGCCGTCTCACCGGCGAAACCCTGCGCACCGGCCTGCACCTGCTCGGCATCCCCACCCCCGATCACCTGTGACCACCCCACCCCCAACCTCCAACCTCCAACCCCGGGCCTCCCGCGTTGATCAAGAAGTTTTCGTCTCGGCGATCGGCTTGGGGTCAAGGGGTGAGTGCAATCGTTAGGGAGCGATGAGGTGCGCGAGGCGTTGGGCTGGGGTGTCCCAGTCCAGCGTTTCGCGGGGTCGGGTGTTGAGTTCGTGGGCGACCTCGTCCAGGCCGGTCTGGTCGATGGTGCGGAAGTCGTAGCTGCTTTTGGGGAAGTACTGGCGCAGTAGGCCGTTGGTGTTTTCGTTGCTGCCGCGTTGCCAGGGGCTGTGGGGGTCGCAGAAGTAGACCGGGCAGCCGGTGGCGACGGTGAATCTCGGGTGGGTGGCCATCTCGGTGCCTTGGTCCCAGGTCAGCGACCGGCGCAGGTGTGCCGGCATCCGGGTGGCCAGGGTGGTGAGCACGGCGATGACGGCTTCGCTGTCACGGCCGTTGGGTAGGGCGCCGAGCATCACGTAGCGGGTGCTGCGTTCGACCAGCGTCACGATCGCCGAGGCGCCGGCCTTGCCGATGACCAGGTCACCTTCCCAGTGCCCGGGCACGGCCCGGTCAGCGGCCTCCGCGGGCCGGGTGCTGATGTGCAGATCCCCGATCCAGGGCCGCCGGCGACGGGCGGCACCCGCGGCGCGTGACTGCGGGCGCCGCTGGGTACGACCCGAACGCAGCGCCACCTGCCGACCCAACTCCGCGCGCAGGTTGCCCCGCGACTGCACGTAGATCGCCTGGTAGATCGTCTCGTGGGACACCTGTGACTCCGGACGGTCGGCGTACGTGGCCCGCAACCACGCGGCGATCTGCTTCGGAGACCACCTACGCGCCAGTTTCCCCGCCACCGTGTGCCGCAGCCGCGTGCCCGGCCGAAGCTTCGACGCCTGCGGCCGCCGCCGAGCCGCGTCAGCCCGCCGCTGCGCCCACTGCGCCTGATACCCCCACCGATACGGCCGACGAGCCCGCCCGGGCGGCAACGACCGCCCGAGCGGATTCTTCGTCCCGTGCCGCGCACTGTGATACCGCGCGACCTCCCGCGACACCGTGCACACCGGCACGCCTAACAGCCCCGCGATCTGCGAGATCGTTCGCCCCGACCCCCACAAATGCTCCAACACCTGCCGATGCCCGAACGTCACCACACCCGGCCTGGCCACCAACACCTCCAGCACAACCAAGATCAGTTGCACTGAACCCTAGAATCCGCCCGCGTGTCGCAGACCAAATTCTCTTGATCAACCGGGTGGGCCGTGGCGAGTGTCGTGCGCGCCCTGGCTGCGCGCGCAGGTGGGTCCTCGGTGTCTACCGGGTCGAGCCGGACGGGGTCGCTTCGGGTACTTGAAGGGCTCGTCCGCACACCGCCACCCAGTCGGGGTCGACGGTAACATGGTCGACGGTGTTGGCCAGGTACCTGATGGCGGCGTCGGGCCTCAGCGGCAGCAGTGCGTCAAGGACGTCCATGTAGAGCGACTCCCGCAGGATCTCGGCCAGCAATCCTGGCAGTCTCATGGGTATCTCGGACAGCGGTGGGCAGCCGGCAGCGACGAGCGTCTCGATCTCAGGCCAGTCGTCGCTACCGTTACGGACATCCGCCAGCCCGTCGTCGAGGAACGCGACGAAGACCGGTTCGAAAACCGCGACGAGGTGCTCGACCGGCACATGCAGGCAGTACGGCGCAACCGACCAGCCTGGAACATCCTGGCCGAACTGCGTTGGCCCTCGGCGGACCAGTTCACCGGCTGCGACGGGAGTATCGGCGACAAGGGCGAACACGGCAGCCAGTATGACGAGGCGGTGCGGCGGTGTCCGCTCGATTGGGTGGCGAGTTTGCGCGACGGCGAACGTGTGCTTCGTGGAACCGGCAGGTCCACGCAGCTCAGGACCGCCCTCGGGGTGGCGTCTGGTCCGCGATCGGGCACAGCGTTCGGCGCATGCAGACGCGGGGCCAACGGTCGAGCCCGTGTGTTGCCTCGCGTCGGCGGATGGCCCGCAGGCCCGGGGTGAGGTCGCGCTCGCCGAGGATCTGGAAGCCACACCGGGCGTAGTACGGGGCGTTCCAGGGCACGTGAGCGAACGTGGTGAGGGTCAGAGCGGGAATGCCGCCGGCCACCGCCCGGTCGGCGAGGTGGGCGATCAGCTGACGTCCGATCCCGCGACCGGCGACGGCGGGATGTACGGAGACCTGTTCGATGTGGAAGTTGCCGTCGACGAGGTCGGCGATGAGGTAGCCGACCGGCCGGTCGGTGACGTCGGTGGCCACCCAGGCACGGCCTGCCCCCTGGTAGCGGCCGAGTACGTCCAGCGGCAGCGGTTCATCGTCGGCGATCTGCGGCATACCGACGTCGCGGAAGCGTCGGCCGGCCGCGCGCTCGATGCCTTGCAGGACGGGTAGTTCGTCGCGACGTACCGCTCGGATCCGCACTCGGAACATTCTGTCGGTGCCGCTGTCCACCGTCACCCAGATTCCGGGTCGGCGGATGCGGAGACCGACTCCGGCCGGCGCTCGCCGTCGCCGTCGAGACGGCCACCGTCTTGACGGGCGTCGATTCGAGGCGGAGACTGCGTAACACCCCCGAAACAGTGACCAGGATCGCTCGGGCGCGCCGTGATGTTAGCGTTAACGTCGGCCGGGCCGGACGGACGGAGAGCCGCATGTCCAGAGTCCTGACCAGGGCGACTGCCCTGCTCGCCGCCCTGTGTCTGCTGTTGCTGCCGGCGGCGCAGGCGCCGCGTGCCGAGGCCGCCGCGCTGGATCCGTTCACCGGCTACCTGATGGCGCACTTCACCGGTGAGTCGGCCACCGGCGAGCAGGTCTACTTCGCGCACAGCCGCGACGGTCTGACCTGGCGCGACCTGAACAACGGCGCACCGGTGCTGCTGTCCACGGTCGGCACCCGGGGAGTGCGGGATCCCTCCATCGTCCGTTCGCCCGCCGGTGACCGGTACTGGATCGTCGCCACCGATCTGCGGATCGCCAGCGGCACCTCGTGGAACGACGCGGCGAACCGGGGCAGCAGGTCGCTGGTGGTCTGGGAGTCCCGCGACCTGGTGAACTGGTCCGCCCCCTGGCTGATCAACGTGGCCGGTGCGATTCCGGGCGCCGGCAACGCCTGGGCGCCGGAGGCCATCTACAACGCGGCGACCGGCGACTACATCGTCTACTGGGCGACCAACTCGCTGCGCGACGGCGTCACCAAACACCGCATCTGGTACGTGCGGACCAGCGACTTCCGCAGCTTCACCGCGCCCCAGCTCTACATCGAACGCCCCGGTGGCGGCCAGGGCATCATCGACACCCAGATCGTCGAGGTGCCGAACGCCGTCGGCGGATACCGCTACTACCGCGCGTCGGCCGACGGGCACATCACCATCGAGGCCAGCAACTCGATCCTCGGCTCGTGGACGACGCTGGGCAACCTCTCCCACCTCGGTATCTCCAACGGCGCCGGCGGCGGCAACGTGGTCGAAGGGCCGATGTGGATGCAGTTCAACGGTCGGAACGAGTGGGCGCTCTGGCTCGACCAGTACGCCACCGGTCGTGGGTACCTGCCGGTCACCTCCACCAACCTGGGCAGCGTCACCAACTTCCGGACCCGTACGGACTACCAGCTGGGTGCCAGCCGCAAGCGGCACGGCTCGATCCTCAACCTGACCGCCGCGGAGGAGAGCGCGGTGCTGGGGCGCTGGGGTGCCACCACGCCGGCCAACCGGATCCAGGCGTACACCCACCAGGACCGGTACGTGCGCCACGCCAACTACGACGTACGCATCGACGCGAACGTCAGCCCGGCGCAGGACGCCCAGTTCCGGGTGGTGCCGGGGCTGGCCGACGCGACCGGTGTGTCGTTCGAGTCGGTCAACTACCCCGGTCATTACCTGCGGCACTACGGTTTCGACTTCGTGCTGGCGGCACATGACGGCAGCGCGGTCTTCGCGGCGGACGCGACCTTCCGGCAGGTCGCCGGCCTCGGCAACTCCTCCTGGTCGTCGTTCCGGTCGTACAACTACCCCGACCGGTACCTCCGGCACTACAACTACCAGCTGCGACTCGACCCGATCAACGACGCCCAGGCCCGCGCCGACGCCACCTTCCGCGTCACCTCGTAGTCGTCGGTCAGCGGAAGCGGGTCGACATCGCGCCAACCAATCCGCACCGGGTGATCACCACCGGGCCCGCGGGCGGGTGAGTCGGACGAATCGGCCTTCCGGGCATGCCGGAGCGCTGACCGGCCCTGCTTGCCCGACCCGTGGGCGTCACGTCGGCGCGTCTGCGGACGATCATGGGTGCCTCGCCGTTTGCGACGCACCGTCCTGGGCATTCCCGCCTGCCACCGCCCATCGGCGTGATCAGGGCACGTGCCGTCAGGTCGACGACACCGATCCGTCGGTGGCGCGCCACCCGCCACCCGGCGGCGGCTGCCGGTGCGCGGTGCCCGTCCGGAGCACGTGAGGAGCTGACCGATGGTTGACCGGGATCCCGAGCCGCGACGCGGCGACCAGGGGGCGGCCCCGATCGCCGGCCGCAACGTGGAGTTGGAGCGGCAGAACCCGGATCTGCTGGTGCCGCCGACCACCGACAGCCGACTGGTGCCGAACCTGAAGTTCTCCTTCTCGCAGGCGCACACCCGGGTGGAGAAGGGCGGCTGGACCCGTGAGGTCACCGTGCGGGACCTGCCGGTGGCCACCCAGTTGGCCGGGGTCCAGTTCGGCCTGGAACCCGGCGCGTACCGGGAGATCCACTGGCATCAGGAGTCGGAATGGGCGTACATGCTCAGCGGCAGCGCCCGGATCAGCGCCGTGGACCACGAGGGGCGCAATTTCATCGAGGACGTCCACGCCGGTGACCTGTGGTTCTTCCCGCAGGGCATCCCGCACCACATCCAGGCGCTACAGGACGGCGCGCAGTTCCTGCTGGTCTTCAACGACGGCGGCTTCTCGGAGAACAACACGTTCCTGCTGAGCGATTTCTTCGCCCACGTGCCCAAGCCGGTGCTGGCGAAGAACTTCGGCTGGACCCTCGACCAGTTGGACGACCTGGCCCAGCGGGAGAAGTACATCTTCGCCGGGGACGTCCCGCCGCCGCTGTCGACCGACCGGGTCGTCAGCCCGACCGGAGACGTGCCCCGCAGCTTCAAGCACCGGATGCTCGCCCAGACCCCACAGCATTTCCGTGGCGGGACCGTGCGAATCACCGACTCGACGAACTTCGCCGCCTCGACCACCACCGCCGCCGCTCTGGTCGAGGTCGAACCGGGCGGGATGCGGGAGTTGCACTGGCACCCGACCACCGACGAATGGCAGTACTACATCTCCGGCCGGGGACGGATGGGCGTCTTCGCCGCCTCGGCCGCCGCCCGTACTTTCGACTTCCAGGCCGGCGACGTCGGCTACGTGCCGTTCGCCTACGGGCACTACATCGAGAACACCGGCGACGAGCCGCTGGTCTTCCTGGAGATGTTCCGCCACCCCCGGTTCGAGGACATCTCGGTGATGCAGTGGCTGGCGAACACTCCCCACGAGGTCGTCTCCGACACGATAAACGTGTCCCGGTCCCTGGTCGACTCGCTGCCGCAGACCAAGCAGGTGGTCATCTAGCCGCCGGGTGCCGGACGCCTCGTACCATTGCGCAGAGATTTCCGGAGCGCGCAGCGGGGAGGGGCCATGGGCAAAGGGATATACGTGCAGGAACTACCGGGTATCGGCAAGCGGTACGACGTCGACCTGGGCAGCAACACCCAGCGGATCTCGGTGGTGGTACGCCGTGACGGCACCCGTGACCTGTACGTCTTCGCCTCGGGCAAGGACGACCCGGTCGCCGTGATCGAGATGTCGGAGGAGCAGGCGCGTAAGGTGGGCGCCCTGCTGGCCGGCACATACTTCTCCGAGTAGTCGTACCGCGTCGTAGGTCCTCGTTCAGTCCGCTCCAGGAGTCCTCACCGTGCATGCTGACCTCGTGGGCTTCGGGGCCCTCGTACTGATCGCGGGCCTGCTGGCCCGTGCGGGTCGCCGGATCAACCTGCCCACCGTGCCGTTCTTCATGCTCGCGGGCATCCTGCTCGGGCCCGGCACCCCCGGTCCGGTGCTGATCGCTCATCCCGAGGATCTGAGCCTGCTCGCCTCCCTCGGCCTGGTGCTGCTGCTGTTCCATCTGGGCGTCGAGTTCCCGGTCGACCAGGTACTCGGCAGCGGCAAGCGGCTGTTCGTCGCCGCCGGCTCGTACATCGGTCTCAATGTCGGTGCCGGCCTGCTCTTCGGCTTCGCCCTCGGTTGGGGCGGGTACGAGGCGTTCGTGATCGCCGGTGCGCTCGGCATCTCCTCCTCGGCGATCGTGACGAAACTGCTCATCGAGTTCCGCCGGTTGGCCAACGCGGAGACGCCGGTCATCCTCGGCATCATCGTGATCGAGGACCTGTTCCTCGCCCTGTACCTGGCGCTGCTGTCACCGCTGCTGTCCGGTGCCGGGTCCGCCGGGGAACTGGTGCTGCGCATCGGCCTGAGCTTCGCCTACCTGGTGGTGCTCTTCGCCGTCGCCCGCTTCGGTGCCCGCCTGGTCGGCAAGGTGATCGACAGCAACGAGGACGAACTGCTGGCCATCCTCATGGTCGGGTTGGTCGTGCTGGTCGCCGGGGTGTCGGCCGAGATCGGGGTCTCCGACGCGATCGGCGCGCTGATGATCGGTCTGGTGATCGCCCGTACCCCCCTGCGCGAGCGGGTCGAACGCCTGGTGCTGCCGCTGCGCGACGTCTTCGCGGCGGTCTTCTTCCTGGTGTTCGGGCTGACCATCGACGTCGGCGACTTCGGCTCGGTGGCGCTGCCGGTGCTGCTGGCGGTACTGATGACCATCGTGACCAACATCCTGGCCGGCCTGATCGCCGGCCGGCTGTTCGGGCTCAACCAGCGCGGCGCCGCAAACGTCGGCCTGACCGTGCTGGGCCGTGGCGAGTTCTCGCTGATCCTGGCCACGCTGGCCATCGCGGCCGGCCTGGACGGGCGACTCGGCCCGTTCATCGCCCTGTACGTGCTGATCCTGGCCGTGGTGAGCCCGCTGCTCGCGGCGAACTCGCGCTACCTGGCCCGGATCATCCCGGACCGACTGCTGCACTCCAGCTGGCGGTACGTGCGCGAGGAGACCATCAGCACCGCCTGCACCCACCTCGACCGGATCAACATCACCGAGTCCGACGCCGACGCGTGCCCGCAGTGCGTCGAGAGCGGTGACGACTGGGTGCAGTTGCGGATGTGTCTGACCTGCGGCGCGGTGGGCTGTTGCAGCGACTCGGTGAACAACCACGCGGAGGAGCACTACCGGCAGACCGGCCATCCGTTGATCCGGTCGCTGGAGGATGGCGAGGACTGGCGGTACTGCTACATCGACGGTGCCCTGGTCCGCGAGCCGATGGGCGCCACCCGGGAGTGACGAGCGGTTCGCTCGCGTCGGCCCGCCTCAGTCGAGGCGGTACACCAACGCACCGGCTATCTCCTCCCGGGTGATGCCGAGGCCGTCGACCGGTCGGGTGGGCAGGCCGTCCCAGGGCGTCCCGGCGAGCCGGTCCGGCAGGACGACCACCGACCGGATGCCGACCTGCCGCAGGAACGTGATGCTGACCGGATCGGGAAAGGTCGTGGTCACCGTGCGGATCTGCTGCTGATTGGCCGGCAGGAAGGTCACCGAACCGTTGGCGACGCGGGGAAACCCGTCGGTGGTCCAGAGCATGATGTCGGATTCGGCCACCCCGTTGCTGGGCAGGACCAGGATCGGTTCGGTCGCCGCCCGCAGCGCCGGTGGGGCGGTCGGCACGGTGGGGTGCGGCGTCCGATTGACGCCCTCCACCAGGACCAGCACCAGGGGCAACAGGAGCACGACCGCGCTCACCGACCTCGGCCAGCCGAGCCGGGGGCGATTCCGGCCGAACTCGCTTATCGCCCCTGCCGCCAGGATGGCGAGCAGCAGGCTCGTCCACACCATCAGCCGCCCCGGGGTCCGTAGCGCGTCCCATCCGGGCAGCAGCCGCGACAGGGTCAGGTATCCCGGATCGCCCTGACCGACGAGGTTGGTGCCGAGCCCGAGCGCGCCGCTGACCAGCACGCCGAGCCCGAGCAGCACCCGGTGGCGCACCCGGAACGTCGAATAGCTCAGCCCGGCCACGGCCAGCACGATCAACGTGACGCCCGGCAGCAGCGCCATCTCCGGCGGCCAGGACAACTGGGCGCGGGCGGCGGCGAAGTGGTCGCCCCACAGCCACGAGTCGGCGGGCGCGACGAAGTATCCCCGCAGGGGAGGGGAGAACATCTCCGTCCAGGACAGGTCCCGGTTCGCCTCCGGGTTCAGCTCCACCACCCGCAGGAAGGTGGTGCCCAACCAGATCAACACCGCTCCGAAGACGACACCGCCGAGAAGGTTGGCCAGCACCACCCGGCGCCCCAGCAGCCAGGTGCCGGTCCGCCAGCGGGCCCAGCCGACCGCCGCCAGGACCACAAGCACGGTGCCGGCCAGGAAGTACGCGAGCGGCAGGCCGATCGCCAGGCCCAGGGTCAGCTGCCAGGCGGCGACCAGCCAGCCGGCCAGGATCCATCCGGGGCGGTGCAGTTCCGGTCGGTGACCGTCGCGCAGGGACCAGCCGTGGCCGCGAGCCAGCATCGCCAGGCACAGCGCGACGCCGCCGATGGAGAGGATGTTCAGGTGGCCGCTGTGCGCGAGCCGCCACGGCGCGAAGGCCCAGGCGACGCCGGCCACGGCCGCCGCCGTCCGGATGCCGCCCAGTTGGCGCACCAGGGCGTACGCCCCGAAGCAGGCGAGTGCGTGGGCGAACACGTAGAGCAGGTTGTAGCGGAAGATGGCCGTCGCCACGCCGTGGCCGAACAGGCCGGCCGGTGCGTATCCGAGCACTATGTCGGTGTAGGCGTACGTGTACAGGTTCGGGAAGAACGTGTTGGAGTGCCAGAGGTTGAGGGGGTCGGTGACCAGCGCGTGCCCGGCCCAGGCCACCTGCCACGCCTGCAACGGGGGATCGCCGATGTCGCCCGGGATGGTCGTCCACGGTTGTTTGAGCGTCGGCCAGGTGAGGACGACCGCCACGACCACGCTGGCGATCGTCGCCACCGTCCATTCGTGACGCAGCAGACGCGCGGCCACCCGCCCGACACCCGCTCCGCGACCGGGCCGGACCTCCGACCCTGCCTGCTCCGGGTCGGGCTGGCGGCGATCAGCGGACGAGGTTCCGACCAACCCCCGACGTATCGCCTGCACGTTTCCTCCTGTCGATGTCCAACGCGGACGGTCTAGCGTCGCATCGAATGAAGGAGAAAAGCCATCATCGATGGCCACCGAAACTTCCGAGCGACAGGTCAGTGGCGGTTGAGCCGGCGGTAGACCGGGGCCAGCCGCTGGTGCAGCGTCCGATAGACGTCGAAGATCTCGTCGTAACCCGCTCGATGTGCCGGATCCGGGGTGAAGAACCGGTCGGTACGCATCAGACCCGGGATGTCGGCGAAGGTGAGCCGGTCGGTGCCGACCGCACCGATCCAGCCCGCCCCCCGGACGTTCACCGCGAGCGGTTGGGCGTCGCGGCGGATCTCGACGCCGAGCACGTCGGCGAAGATCTGACACCACGAGTCCGACAGTGCCCCGCCGCCGGTGACGGCCATCGAGGTGACCGGCGCGCCGAGGAACCGGTTCACCGCGCCGAGCAGCCAGCGGGTGTTGAACGCCACCCCCTCGAAGACCGCCCGCAGCAGATCCGAGCGGTTGGTGTCGAGGGAGATGTTGAAGAACCCGGCGCGCAGGTTCGCGTCGTCGACCGGGGCGCGTTCGCCGTAGAGCCAGGGGGTGTAGAGCACTCCGTTCGCGCCCGGCGGCACCGTCGGGATGATGGTGTCGAAGGCGTCGAAGATCGTGCCCTCGTCGCGGCTGAGGTGACCGGCGCCGAGCAGCGGATCGTCGTACTCCACGATCTTGTCCCGCAGCCAGGTCAGGTTGGCCCCGGCGGTGGCCTGCAGGGCGGTCATCAGGTAGCGGTCGCCGATCGCGCAGGGCACCGAGGCGATGCCGGCGGCGACGTCGGTCTTCTTGCGGGGCACGTGGGCGGCGATCCAGGACGAGGTGCCGAGGTACAGGTGCGGCTGCCGGTCGCCGGTGGTGCCGGCGCCGATCGCCGCGGCGGTGTTGTCGATCGCTCCGGCGACCACCCGCACCGTCGCGGCCAGGCCCAGGTGCGCGGCGGCTGACGGGGTCAAGGTGCCGATCACCTCGGTGCAGGCGACGATCGGCGGCAGTTTGTCCGCGTCGACGCCGCTGTCGGCGACCAGGGTGGGGGAGTAGCGGATGTCGCCGGGACGCCGGTTGTCGGTCACCCACGAGGTCAGGATCGAGTCGACGGTGGCCACCGTGCGTCCGGTGAGCTTCAGGTTGATCCAGTCGAGCACGTTGAGGAACGTCGCGGTGCGCGCGTACACCTGCGGCAGGGTGTCGCGGACGAACAGCATGTGGGCGGCGGGGTCCTTGCCGGTGGGTGAGGGCATGCCGCCGGTGAGCCGCAGCCAGCGGGCGATCCGGCGCACCGACATCCCCTGGTACGCGGGGAAGCCGCCGAACTGCCGTCGCAGGTGCGGCGCGCCACGCATGTCGAGCCAGCTGATGCACGCGGTCAGCGGCTCGCCGGTGGCGTCCACCGCGATGGTTCCCTCGCCCTGGGTGGAGGCGCACACCGCCTCGACCGCCCGCATCTGCTCGGGATGGTCGCGTCCCAGGTCGGCGGCGACCTGGCCGAGCGCCGTCCACCAGGCGAGCGGGTCCTGTTCGGCGCCGCCACCGGGCAGCACCCGCAGCGGGACCGGCCGCTCGGCCCAGCCGGTGACCGTGCCGTCGGCGGCGACCAGCGCGGCCTTCAGACCCGAGGTGCCCAGGTCGATCGCGAAGACCTGCGGTGGGCTGGCGGTCACCGGATCAGACCCCCTCGACCAGCGCGAAGACCTGGTCGAACCGGGCGAGCGCGTCGTCGATGACCGCGTCGGTGTCGGCCATCGACGTGTACATCCGCGAGCCGGCCAGGGTGACGATGCCGTGTGCGGTGTACGCGGCGCCCAGCTGCTCCATCAGCCGCTTGCGGGTCTTGTTCTCCTTGAGCAGCTTCACCGGGTTGCGCATGTCCAACAGCATCACGCCGCTGCACTCCAGGTGCACGATGGATCCCTGGTTGTACGCGACGTACGGCAGCCCGTAGGAGTCGATCAGCCGTTGCAGGCCGCGGGTCAGCCGGTCACCGGCCCGGCCGGCGATCACCGGCGCGTTGGTGCGGGCCATCTCCTCGATGGCGAAGTAGCCGGCCGCGCAGGACAGCGGGTTGGCCGACAGGGTGCCGCCGACCTGGATGTGCGCTCCGCTCTTGCCGTCCAGCCCGGACCCGAAGACCGCCATCACGTCGGCCCGCCCGCCGACGCCGCCGGCCATCGGGTAACCGCCGGAGACCGCCTTGCCCAGTACGGTCAGGTCGGGGGTGACACCGAAGTAGCCGGCCGCGCCGCCCAGCCCGAGCCGGAAGCCGGTGACCACCTCGTCGAAGATCAGCAGCGCGCCGAACTCGTCGCACAGCTCCCGGACCCGCGCGTTGAAGTCGCGCGGCGCGGGCCGGGTGCCGGACTCCGGGCCGACCGGTTCGACCACCACCGCCGCCGTGCCGCCGCGCAGCCGGTTCTCGATCAGCTTGCGTTTGAGCTGCCCGAGGTCGTGCGGGAAGGCCTCCCGGGTACGGGCCGTCGCCCCGAAGGGGATGCCCTTGGCGTTCATCCGGTACGTGCCCGGCACCCGCAGCCCGTAGACCATCGTGTCGGACCAGCCGTGGTAGGCGCCCCCGACCTTGATCACCATCTTCTTGCCGGTGAAGGCGCGGGCACCCCGGACGGCGGCCATCACCGCCTCGGTGCCCGAGCCCAGTGACCGGTACATCTCCACGTGCGGCATGAACCGGTGGATGATCTCGGCGAGCTTCAGCTCGTACTCGTGGAACAGCCCGGTCACCGGCCCAGAGTCCCGGACCACCTCGGCGACGCGCTCGTTCACCGGGCCGTAGTTGCTGCCCAGGATCGTCGGCCCGCCGGCCTGGAGGAAGTCGATGTACGTGTTGCCGTCCCGGTCCACCAGATACGCGCCGTCGGCCTTGTCCACCGCGAGTGGGAACGGGTAGTTGAACGCCAGGTTGTGCTGCACCCCGCCGGGGATGCGCCGCCGCGCCCGGTCGGTGATCTCCCTGCTGGCGCGGCACTTGGTGTCGAAGTAGTTCAGCACGTCGAGCATCGCGTCGTGGCGCAGCCCGCGCACCGGCTGGGCGGTCAACGCCTTCAGCCGACGCATCACGTCGTCGACGTCGGGGTACTCACTGATCGCGTACCCGAGCCGGGCCGCCTCCGCGCCGCCCGCCTCGTCGTTGGTCCCGGGGGAGCTCGGCGCGCTGCTCGTGGTCGTGCCGGCGGCGACCTCGACGGCCGCCGCGTCGGCGCTGGGCAGTTCCTCGTCGGCCGGTACCCGCAGCGGCTCCACCGCCTCGGTGAGCTGCGCGGCGATCCGCTTCTCGTCGGTCCGCAGCTTGCTGAAGGCGATCTCCCGGATCGCGGTCGGAATGGTGTGGATCTTCCCCGCCTCGCTGGTCAGCGCCAGCAGGTAGGCGATGGACACCTTCTCCAGCAGCGCCATGTTGAACACCGCCCGGTCCGGGTCGGTGCCGACGGCGACCACCCCGTGGTTGGCGATGATGAAGGCGTTGTCCCCGCTGGCCACCTTCTTCTGCACGTTGCGGGCCAGGAACCCGGTGCCGGACGGGGCGTAGTCGATGATCGCCACCTCCCGGCCCAGGAAGCGCACCTGCTCGTCGGTGAGCGCCGGGATCGGCTTGCGCAGGAAGGCCAACGCCGAGGCGTACGGCTGGTGGGTGTGCACGATCGCGTTGACGTCCGGCCGCTCGCGGTAGATGTTCGCGTGCATCCCGCACTCGATGGACGGCTTCAGGTCGGCACCGGAGTCGTCGGGCAGATGCCTGCCGTCGAAGTCCACGATGCAGATGTCCTCGACGCGCATCCGGTCGTAGTCGTAGTTGCTCGGGGTGACCGCGTACCGCCGGTGGCCGGGCACCCGGACCGAGACGTTGCCCTCGGTGGCCTTCAGGTAGCCCCGGGCGAGCATGGTGCGGCACATGTCGACGACGTGCTGGCGGGACAGGCGGTGCTGCACGGCGTTCTCCTCGGTCGGGTCGTGGGCCGCCGGTCGGTGCACCCCGTCCGGCCCATGGGGTTCATCGTCGCGTAGCCACGTCGGTCGAAACACCGTTCCTTCGGCAGCGAGAATCACCCCGCTTCTTATCCCAGCGTGACAAAATCGCCCGGTGAGTGCGCCTGTCTCCGCGACGCCCTGGCGACACCTGCCCGCCGACCTGGCCGCCGCGATGCGCCCGCACCTGCCGGACACGGTGGCCGCCGTCGCGGGCGCCGTCACCGAGGCCACTCCGGCCTTCGCCGGCATCGCCGACGACAAGTTCACCCGGGACGTACACACCGCCGTGCAGGTGGCGCTCGACCGCTTCCTCGATCTCGTCGGCACCGGGGAACCGGCGCTGCCGCCCCGGTTCCGGGAGGTGTTCGTCGGGTTGGGCGCCGCCGAGGCCCGCGAGGAGCGGGGGCCGGAGGCGCTGCTGGCCGCGCTACGGATGGCGGCGCGGCTGCTGCTGCGGACGGCGTCACGGTCCCTGGCCCGGCTGCGCCCGGTCGAGCCGGAGGAACTGATCGACCTCTCCGACGCGGTGAGCGCGTACATCGCCGAACTGGCCGCGGCGAGCACCGACGGGTACGCCCTGCAACTGCGGGAGCAGGCGGGGGAGGGAGACCGCCGTCGACACCTCGCCGAGCTGCTGCTGCGCGGCGACGGGCTGCCCAGCGCCGTCGAGTCGGCGGCGGCCCGGATCGGCTGGGCCGACCTGGACGCGGTGGTGCCGGTCCTGCTGCCACCGGACCAGGCCCGCGACGCGCGGTTCCGGTACGGCCCGGACGGGCTGGTCATCGAGCGTGGTCGCGACGCCGTGCTGCTGCTGCGGGCCGGCGCCCGGGCGACCCGCGCCGCACTGACCGAGGCGTTCGCCGGCCGGCCGGTGGTGGTCGGCCCGGAACTGGGCTGGCCGCAGGTGCCGGCGGCGGTCCGGCTCGCCGAGCTGGCCGCCGGGCTGGTCGGACCGGCCTCCGGACCGGTCTTCGTTGACGACCACCTGGCCGCGCTGACCCTGCGTGGCGAACAGCGGGCACTGGCGGTGCTCACCGAGCGCCGCCTGGCGCCGTTGGCGCGGCTGCGTCCGGCACAGCGGGAGAATCTGCTGGCGACGCTCGACGCCTGGCTCCGGCACTGGGGCTCACGCGCCGAGGTCGCCACCGAGCTGTTCGTGCATCCGCAGACGGTCAGCTACCGCCTCAAACGTTTGCGTGAGCTGTACGGCGACGACCTGGACGACCCCACCGCCCGATTCGAGCTCCTGGTGGTGCTGACCAGCCAACTACCGACGGGCATCCGGAAGGTCTCTGGAACTTCCGATTGACAGCGGCCTTGACCTGGCGTAGTGACCGTTGAAGGTTCGTGGAGCGGCCGGCTGGCCGTTTGCCGCTGACCAGCACCAATGCTGTCCCTGGGCGCGGCAGGCGGCCGCGAGAAGGTTTCGAGAGTATTTCCGGAAGTTGTTGACTGTTCGTCGATGACGCGCCAATACTGTTGGCCATCGACGAATCTGGATGATCGTCGATTGTCGCTACCCACTCCGCCGGTTGCGCATCGACCGGCAGACCACCACCCGGTACGACGTCGACTGTCGATGGTGGCCGACCAGCCACCGTGGCCGCCGGTTCGTAGCGCACTGCTGGCCACCGGCCAGCCGTCATGAGGAGGAAGCATGAACAACGTCCCCGTCCCACCACGAAGTCGCAGGCGTGGACGCGTCAGGATGCTGGCTGCCGCCGCCTTCGCCGCGGTGTTGGCCACCACCGGCACCGTCGCGATCTCGGCCAGCCCCGCCCAGGCCGAGGCCGACCGGCAGGTCTGCTCGAACACGGAAGGTACCCACAACGGGTTCTTCTTCTCGTTCTGGAAGGACAGCGGCGACGCCTGCATGGTGTTGCGCGAGAACGGCCGCTACTCCAGTTCGTGGAGCAGGAGCACCAACAACTGGGTCGGTGGCAAGGGTTGGAACCCGGGCACCCGCCGTACGATCAGCTACTCGGGCAGTTACAACCCGGGTAACAACAACAGCTACCTCGCGTTGTACGGCTGGACCCGCAGTCCGCTGGTCGAGTACTACATCGTCGAGAACTTCGGTAGCTACAACCCGAGCAGCGGCGCGACCCGGCTGGGCAGCGTCACCACCGACGGGGGCACCTACGACATCCTGCGCAGCCAGCGGGTCAACGCCCCGTCGATCGACGGCACCCAGACGTTCTACCAGTACTGGAGTGTCCGGCAGCAGAAGCGCAGCAGCGGGACCATCACCACCGCCAACCACTTCGACGCCTGGGCCCGCGTCGGCCTGAACCTGGGCAACCACTACTACCAGATCATGGCCACCGAGGGTTACCAGAGCCAGGGCAGTTCGGACATCACCCTCTCCGAAGGCGGGGGCTCGAACCCGCCGCCGAGCAACCCGCCGCCGAGCAACCCGCCGCCCGGTGGCGGCAACTGCTCGGTCAACGTGCAGCGCGCCGAGGACTGGAACGACCGGTTCAACACGACCTTCTCGGTCAGTGGCAGCAACAACTGGACCGTCACCATCCGTACGAACGGTGGCCAGAGCCTGCAGAACAGCTGGAACGCCTCGATCAGCGGCTCCAGTGGCACGATCACCGCACGGCCGAACGGTAACGGCAACAACTTCGGCATCACGCTCTGGAAGAACGGCAACAACACCACGCCAACCGCGACCTGCTCAAGCAGCTGACCTGGTGTGCCGGGTGGGATGTCGACCTCGGTCGACATCCCACCGCCGGCATCGGCGGTCGACGGGCCGACCCTGCGGGGTCGGCCCGTCGTCGTTGCCGCAACCGCGGCTCGTATTGACATCCATCGACGTTGGGGTGACGCTGGTGTGAGAGCGCTCTCTCGATTGCACCGCGACCACCACCAGTCCGGCCAGGGAAGCTCCGATGTCTACGGCGGCGGCGCCGGAAGGACCCTGACCCTCCCCGACAGGAGCCAAGAGATGGAAAGCGCCGCACCCCAACCCGTCGGCCGCGGCCGGCTACGCCTCGGCACCGCGATCGGCGCCCTGCTGGTGCTGCTCGGCGGCTACGTCGTGGCCAGCACCGCGCCGGCCGACGCCGCCCCGGGCATCAACGCCATCCGGGTGGCGGAGTTCCCGGCCGACTGCACGTACAGCCACCGGCTCCCGGACGACCCCATCGTCCTGCCCGGGCTGCCCGGCGCCTCGCACATGCACAGCTTCTTCGGCAGCACGGTGACCAACGCCCACACCACGCTGCCCGACCTGGTCCGCTCCACCACCACCTGCAACCCCCGGGTGGACGTCTCGTCGTACTGGGTACCGACCCTCTACCGCGACAACGTGCCGGTGGAACCGTCCATCGCCACCTTCTACTATCTCGGCGAAGGGGTGCGTCCCGACGTCGTCGCCCAGACGCAGCCGTTCCCGCTGGGCCTGCGCCTCGTCGCCGGAAACGCCCGGGCCGCCGGACCGGGCGACAGCATCGCCCGCTGGTCCTGCCTGCACGCCGGGCACGTGCCGCCGTCGAAGAACTTCGTCAACTGCCCGGCCGGCACCATGCTGGAGTCGTACCTGGACTTCCCGCAGTGCTGGAACGGCCGCGACCTCGACTCGCCGGATCACAAGAGCCACCTGGCGTACCCGGTGAACCAGGCCTGCCCGGCCAGCCACCCGGTGCACGTGCCGAAGCTGCGGCAGGTGCTGCGGTACCCGGTCAACGGTGACCCGTCGCGGCTGCGGCTGGCCTCCGGGCCGGGTTACACGATGCACGGCGACTTCTTCAACGCCTGGCCGGTGGAGGAGCTGGCGCGCCGCGTCCGCGACTGCATCCGTCCGGTCATCAAGTGCGGCCACGACGGCAGGCCGCTCTGAGTCGACAGGTGACACCCGACGGCGGGCCCGGTCGTTCCGGCCCGCCGCCGGGCGCACGCGAAGGAGGTCGCGTGCGAGGCCCACTCGCCGCGCTGTTCACCGCCCTGCTGCTCGTCGCCGGGTGCGACGCCGGAACATCGCCCACCATCGGACCGCCAACCACCACGGGACCAGCGCCGTCGAGCACCGGGTCGCCGCCAGCCCGCGCACCGGCGGTCGAGCCACCCTCGGCCGGCGGGTCGCCCACCGCAGTGCTGCCCGGTACGACCGGACACTTCAGCGCCACCGACATCGCCTGGCTGCAGCTGTCGGTGGCCATGGCCGAACGGCTGCTGCCGATGCTCGACCTGGTGCCGGACCGGACCGCCGACCCGGCCTGGCGACGGCTCGCCATCCGGATCGCGACCAGCGAACGGGCGCACCTGACCCGGTCCCGGCGACTGTTGGCCGACTCCGGCGCGCCGCTGGCCAACCCACACGAGGGCCACGACATGCCCGGCATGGTCACCGACGCGGACCTGACCGCGCTGCGCTCGGCCACCGGGCAGCAGTTCCACCACCGGCTCGCCGGGCACCTGCGGGCGCACCTGACGCAGTCGGTGCGGATCGCCACCGCCGAGCAGCAGGCCGGGACCGACCCGGCGACCACCGCACTGGCCGCGGCCGTGGTCCGGGTCGGCACCGCCGACCTCGCCCGGCTCGACCACCTCGACGGGCCGTCGGCTTCGTCCCCGCTGCCCGCTCCACCGTAGTGGCGGCGACCGTCGCGCCCACGTGGGCCGAACCAGCCCTGGTCGGTCAGCCGGCAGGCCGGGAGCGGGCCAGCGCGACCCCACCGAGGACCACGGCGATCAGCCCCACCACCAGCGCCACGTAGCCGCCGCCCCGTCCGTTGCCGGTGCCGATACCACTGTCCGAGGTGAGCACGACCAGGCCGCCGAGGGCCATCCCGCCCGCCCCCGCAGCCAGGGCGGTCAAGCCTGCCCGGGCCCGGCCGGCGCGATAGCGACCCGAGGCGAGCGCCAGTACGCCGACGACCACCCCCGCGAGTGCCAACAGGGCGGCCACCGTCGATCCGATCCGGCCGGCGCTCATGCTCACCGCTTGGGCAGCGGGGTATGTGTCCACCGGTCCCGCGATCCCGACCGCCCGGGACGGGGCGGCCACGATAGTGCCGAGCACGAGCTTGACGGACATCATGTCTGTCTCCTCTGTGGTGTGTCTGGTCGTGGATCCGACATCACCGATCATGTCGGCGGGCGGCCCGGCGCTCATCCGGCCGGTGTAGGCACTTTCGGCTGCCGCAGCCGGCGTGACCGGCTGCCACGTACGCCGCGGCCGTCGCACCACTACCGCGTACGTGGTAGCCGACGAGTCGTCCGTGAGCAGGAGTCGCCGGGCCACGCCGGCCGGTTAGGGTGCGCCCATGGGCGAGCGGTGCGGGCGGATCCTCAGGCGCGCCGCGGTCGGGGACTTGACGATCGCGGTGGGCGTGACGGCGGTGCTGCTGATCGCCGCACTGTCCGCGACCCGCCCCGCCGCCGGGGCGGACCTTTTCGGCTACGCCTGGTTGGTGACCGGCGGCCTGGCCCTGGTCGCGCGTCGACGGGCACCGGTCGCGGTGCTGATCCTCACCGGGGTGTGCGCGGTGGGCCACCAGGCGAGCGGCATCGAGGTGCCCGCCGTCGCGTTCCTGTTCGCGGTCTACGCGGCCGTACGCGCGGGGCACCGCACGGTCACGGTCGTCGCGGCGGTCGCGATGCTGGTCTCCCTTCCGCTGGCGGCCCTGGCGTTACCGCCCGGGCTGCCCGTCGGCGAGGCACTCGCGCGGGCCCGCGACGCCCTCGAAGTGGCCTGGCTGATCGCCGCCGGGGCGGCGGGGGAGGCGCTCCGGCAGGCCGAGCGGCGGGCGGAGGAGGCCGAGCGCACCCGGGAGGAGGCGGCACGGCGCCGCGCCGACGAGGAGCGGCTGCACATCGCTCGGGAACTGCATGACTCCCTCACCCACCAGATCTCGATCATCAAGGTGCAGGCCGAGGTCGCCGTGCACCTGGCCAGCCGGCGTGGCGAGCCGGTGCCGGAGGCGCTGGCGGCCATCCGCGAGGCCAGCCGTGAAGCGACCCGGGAACTGCGCGCGACCCTGGAGACACTGCGCGCCGACGGCACCGCCACCGCACCCGGGCTCGACGAACTCCCGGACCTGGTGCGACGGGCCCGGATGGCCGGCCTGGAGGCGACGTTGACGATCGACGGACAACGGCCCGACGTGCCGGTCGCGGTGGGCCGCACCGCCTACCGCATCGTGCAGGAGTCCCTCACCAACATCGCCCGTCACGCGTCCACCGCATCGGCGTCGGTGCGGCTCGACTACCGGCCGGGCATCCTCGCGATCCGGGTGGACGACGACGGCGACGGCCCGCCGGGACGGGCGGCGGCACCCGGCGTCGGACTGCTCGGGATGCGGGAACGCGTCGTCGCTCTGGGCGGACTGCTGCGGGCCGAGGCCCGCGACGAGGGCGGGTTCACCGTGCACGCCGAGCTTCCGGTGAGCACGGCATGATCCGGGTCCTGCTGGTCGACGACCAACCGCTGCTGCGCAGCGGCTTCCGCGCGCTGCTCGACATCGAGGACGACATCGAGGTGGTGGCCGAGGCCGCCGACGGCGAGCAGGCGCTGACCCTGGCCCGGGAGCACCTGCCCGACATCGCGCTCGTCGACATCCAGATGCCGGTCCTGGACGGCATCGAGACGACCCGGCGCATCGCCGCGGATCCGGCTTTGGCCGGCGTGCACGTGGTCATCCTGACCAACTACGGTCTGGACGAACATGTCTTCCACGCGCTGCGCGCCGGTGCCGCCGGCTTCCTGGTCAAGGACATCGAGCCGGCGGATCTCGGGTACGCCGTCCGGGTGGCCGCCCGTGGCGACGCCCTGCTCGCGCCGTCGATCACCCGCAGGCTGATCGACCAGTACGTCACCGAGCCGCTACCGAGGCAGACCGGTGCGCGGCTCAAGGAGCTGACCAGCCGCGAACGGGAGACGGTCGTCCTGCTCGCGCAGGGCCTGTCCAACGACCAGATCGCCGAACGCCTGGTGATCAGCCCGCTGACCGCCAAGACCCACATCAACCGGGCGATGACCAAACTTCACGCCCGGGACCGAGCCCAGCTCGTGGTCATCGCCTACGAGTCCGGCCTGGTGGCGCCCCGCCCCCGCTGATCCCGATGGCGCGTCGCGGCCGACGCGCTCGCCGTCTGTCGGACCGCCGTGGCACGATCGCACAGGTGACCAGCAGATCCACCACCGAACAGCGCCTCGGCGACCTGGCCCGCCTGCGCCGCGTGCGTGACCGCATCGACCGGGAGTACGCGCAGCCGCTGGACGTCGAGGCACTCGCCCGTGGGGTCAACATGTCGGCCGGGCACCTCAGCCGCCAGTTCCGGCAGGCCTACGGCGAGTCCCCGTACGGCTACCTGATGACCCGACGCATCGAGCGGGCGATGGCGCTGCTGCGTCGTGGCGACCTCAGCGTCACCGATGTCTGCTTCGCGGTCGGCTGTTCGTCGTTGGGCACCTTCAGCACCCGGTTCACCGAACTGGTCGGCGTGCCGCCGAGCGTCTACCGCCGGGAGGCGGCCCGCGCCACCAAGGGGATGCCCTCCTGCGTGGTGAAACAGGTGACCAGACCGGTCAGGAATCGAGAAGCAGCGGCCCCCGCGCCGCGGTTAGCGTGACCGCCATGGACATCACGATCAACGCCAGCTTCCTGCCGCACACCGACCCGGACGCCAGCCTGGCCTTCTACCGGGACCTCCTCGGCTTCGAGGTCCGCAACGACGTCGGCTACCAGGGCATGCGTTGGATCACCGTCGGCCCACCCGGTCAGCCCGGTACGTCGATCGTGCTGCACCCGCCGGCCGCCGATCCGGGGGTGACCGAGGAGGAACGCCGTACCATCACCGAAATGATGGCCAAGGGCACCTACGCCTCGATCCTGCTGGCCACGCCCGACCTCGACGGCGTGTTCGAGCGGTTGCAGGCCAGCGACACCGAGATCGTCCAGGAGCCCACCCAGCAGCCGTACGGTGTTCGTGACTGCGCGATCCGGGACGCCGCCGGCAACATGATCCGTATTCAGGAAGTGCGATGAGCAGCGACAACCGGTCGGCGCCACCCGCCGCCGACAGCCACGATCTGATCCGGGTGCAGGGTGCCCGGGAGAACAACCTCAAGGACGTCACCGTCGAGCTGCCGAAGCGCCGGCTCACGGTGTTCACCGGCGTCTCCGGTTCGGGCAAGAGCTCGCTGGTGTTCAGCACCATCGCGGCGGAGTCGCAGCGGCTGATCAACGAGACCTACAGCGCGTTCATCCAGGGATTCATGCCGACGCTGGCCCGGCCGGAGGTCGACGTCCTCGACGGGCTGACCACCGCGATCATCGTCGACCAGGAGCGGATGGCCGCCAACCCGCGCTCCACCGTCGGCACCGCCACCGACGCCAACGCCATGCTGCGGATCCTGTTCAGCCGGCTCGGCAAGCCGCACATCGGCTCTCCGCAGGCGTTCTCCTTCAACGTCGCCTCGATCAGCGGCGCGGGCGCGGTGACCATCGAACGTGGCGGCACCACGACGAAGGAGCGGCGCAGCTTCAGCATCACCGGTGGCATGTGCCCGCGCTGCGAGGGCACCGGGCGGGTCAACGACATCGACCTGACCGCCCTCTACGACGACAGCAAGTCGCTCAACGAGAGCGCGATCACCGTGCCCGGTTACAGCATGGACGGGTGGTACGGCCGGATCTACCGGGGCAGCGGCTTCTTCGACCCGGACAAACCAATCCGGAAATACACCAAGAAGGAGCTGCACGACCTGCTCCACAAGGAGCCCACCAAGATCAAGGTCGACGGGATCAACCTGACGTACGCGGGTCTGATCCCGCAGATCCAGAAGTCGTTCCTGTCCAAGGACGTCGAGGCGATGCAACCGCACATCCGCGCCTTCGTGGAGCGGGCGGTCACCTTCACGACCTGCCCCGACTGTGGTGGCACCCGGCTGAGTGAGGCGGCCCGGTCGTCGAAGATCAAGGGCGTCAACATCGCCGACGCCTGCGCGATGCAGATCAGCGATCTCGCCGAGTGGGTGCGCGGGCTGCGCGAGCCCTCCGTGGCGCCGTTGCTGGCGTCGTTGCGGCACACCCTCGACTCCTTCGTCGAGATCGGGCTCGGCTACCTCAGCCTGGACCGGCCGTCCGGGACGCTCTCCGGCGGGGAGGCGCAACGCACCAAGATGATCCGCCACCTCGGCTCGTCGCTCACCGACGTCACCTACGTCTTCGACGAGCCCACCATCGGGCTGCACCCGCACGACATCCAGCAGATGAACCGCCTGCTGCTGCGGCTGCGCGACAAGGGCAACACCGTGCTGGTCGTGGAGCACAAACCGGAGACGATCGCCATCGCCGACCACGTCGTCGACCTCGGTCCCGGCGCCGGCACGGCGGGCGGCACCGTCTGTTTCGAGGGCACCGTCGAGGGGCTGCGGGCCAGCGGTACGCTCACCGGCCGCCACCTCGACGACCGGGCCACCCTCAAGAAGTCGGTGCGTACGCCCACCGGGCAGCTGCCGATCCGGAAGGCCTCGACGCACAACCTGCGCGACGTCGACGTCGACATCCCGCTCGGGGTGCTGGTCGTGGTCACCGGCGTCGCCGGTTCGGGTAAGAGTTCCCTGGTGCACGGGTCGATCCCACCGGGCGCCGGTGTGGTGTCGATCGACCAGGGCGCGATCCGTGGCTCACGGCGCAGCAACCCGGCGACGTACACCGGACTGCTCGACCCGATCCGCAAGGCGTTCGCGAAGGCCAACGGAGTGAAGCCGGCGCTGTTCAGCGCAAACTCCGAAGGCGCCTGCCCGAACTGCAACGGTGCCGGGGTCATCTACACCGACCTGGCGATGATGGCCGGCGTCGCCACCGTGTGCGAGGAGTGCGAGGGCAAGCGATTCCAGGCATCCGTGCTGGAGTACCACTTCGGCGGTCGCAACATCGCCGAGGTGCTCGCGATGCCGGTCAGCGAGGCGGAGGAGTTCTTCGGCGACGGCGAGGCCCGTACGCCGGCCGCGCACCGCATCCTCACCCGGCTCGCCGACGTCGGCCTCGGCTACCTCAGCCTCGGTCAGCCGCTCACCACCCTCTCCGGCGGCGAACGGCAGCGGCTCAAGCTGGCCACCCACATGGCCGAGCAGAGCGGGGTCTACGTGCTCGACGAGCCGACCACCGGGTTGCACCTCGCCGACGTCGAGCACCTGCTCGGCCTGCTCGACCGGCTCGTCGACTCCGGCAAGTCGGTGATCGTCATCGAACATCATCAGGCGGTCATGGCGCACGCGGACTGGATCATCGACCTGGGTCCAGGTGCTGGTCACGACGGCGGCCGGATCGTCTTCGAGGGAACCCCTGCCGACCTCGTCGCGGCCCGGTCCACCCTCACCGGCGAGCACCTCGCCGCCTACGTGGGCGCCTGAGCAGCCACCGAGGAGGTCACTGGTTCGATCCAGGATCAGTGAGCGCCACCCCCATTTCCTAAACCGTGCGCTCTGGGCTCGTGAACGGCAGCGGGTGGCACGTGGGCGAGCGCGCGTGGCGGCAGACCTCCCTGCCGGACAAAGCGCTCAGGCTTTACAAGCGAAGGGTCGGGGTGCCTGCCGGATGCGGAGGTCGCCGGCGTGTAAGGGGTTATGAGGCAGCCTGCGGATCGGTAGCGTTGGGCGTGTCTGCGGCCGGATGGGTCGGTGGTGCTTCCGGGGCTACGCGAGGAGGTTCCGGGTGGATTCCTTGCCGGAGTTGACGTTCGGGCAGCGGTTGAAGGTCTACCGGGAGCGGTCCGGGAAGACTCGGGCGGTGCTCGGTGGGTTGGTGGGTCGTAGCGCCGAGTGGGTCAAGGCGGTGGAGACGGACCGGATCTTGCCGCCGCGTCTGCACATGATGGACCGGATCGCGCGTGCCCTGAAGATCGACGTGTCTGCCTTGGCTGTGGAGTTGGGTGACCGGTCTGCGGTGGTCAATGGGCCGGAGCATCCGGCGTTGGCGTCGGTGCGGGATGCGGTGAACCGTGTCGCGTTCGCCGGTGACGCCCCGGCGGAGTCGTTGTCCAGGCTGAGGGAGCGGCTTGCGGTGGCGTGGCGGGCACGTCATCAGGCGTCGGATCACCGGACGGTGCTGGGCGGGTTGTTACCGGGGTTGCTGCGGGATGTGCAGCGTGCCGTGTTGGTGTACGAGGGCGACGATCGGCGGCAGGCGCAGGCGTTGTTGGCGGAGACACTCGGGTTGGCGCAGATGTTCATCGCGTACCAGCCGGCGGCCGAGTTGTTGTGGCGGGTGGCGGATCGGGCGATGGTGGCGGCGCAGGAGTCCGGTGATCCGGAGGCGGTTGCCGGTGCGGGGTGGTTCCTGTGCCAGGTGCATCGGGACGCCGGGGATTGGGACACCGCGATGGCGGTGACGCTGGATGTGCTGTCGGCGCTGGAGTCGCAGGCGGCCACCGGGAGCACGAATCTGCTGGCGTTGTGGGGTGCGCTGAACTTCGAGGCCGCGTACACGGCCGCTCGGGCCGGTGAGGAAGGGCGGGCCTGGCGGTACTGGGATCGCGCGGACCGGGTGGCGCAGCGTCTGCCGGAAAGCTTTTACCAGCCGCAGACGTCGTTTTCTCGGGTCATCATGGGCGCTCACGCGGTGACTGTGGCGGTGGAGTTGCAGAAGTCCGGCGAGGCGGTGCGGCAGGCTCGCCGCCACGATACGGCGGCGATCCCGTCGAGGCCGCGTCGGGCACGCCATCTGATCGAGGTCGCGCGGGCGCACTACGGCAAGGACGACCCGGAAGCGACAGTGGCGACGCTGCGGCAGGCGTACGAGTCGGCTCCGGAGACGATCCGCTTCAACGGGTACGCCCGCCAGATCACCTTGGACCTGCTCGATGGGCCGCGCGCCACCCGGGATGATGCCCGTGACCTCGCGGTCCGAGTCGGACTCGTCTCGTGATCCAGAGGTAGGAACCTTACCCATTCCGCCGCGCAACCGACCGTAGCTTCTCGCTCACGGGATGCGGCGGGCGGTGCGAGTCACGCCCGGTCGCCGCGTCCCCCTCAATCAGAGGGCGAAGAGGCTGCCCTCGTGAGCGACGAGGGAGGGTGCGTGCGGCGCGTCTCGTACGACGAGTACCTGTCGGCCACCGCGTTGACGTTTGCCCGCCGGCATCGCCCGGTGTGGTCGCGGCAACTGTGGCGGCGGGTCTGTCGGTGCGGAGCCGACCTGCCGTGCCGTGCCCGGCACCGGATCCCGATCAACCGGGGCCACTGGCCGCAGGAGGACGAGCAGTGACCGGCGGGTCGGAGCGGATGATCCTCGCGGTGCACGTCCGAGGGCTCGACGGCATGTGCGTCGGCTGTCGGGCGTGGTGGTCACGGCTGTCGCCGTACCCCTGCTGGCAGGTGGATTGGGCGACGAGTCGGCAGGCCCGCGCGAGCGTGGCCCGGTTTCTGGGTGGTGTGCGGTGACCACTCACGGGCCGGTGTTGCCGATCTGGAGTTGTGGGGGTTGCGACCTGCCGTGGCCCTGCCCCACGCGTAGGCGGGAGCTGCGCGCGGAGTACGCCGACGCGCCGGTGTCGCTGGCGCTGTACCTCGGTGCCTACCTTGTCCAGGCGGCCGAGGACATGCCCTGGGCACCGGCCGGTGCGCTGCACCGTCGCTTCATCGGCTGGACCCGGCAGCCGGCGGAAGTACAGCAGCGGAGTACAGCAACCGTGCCGACCGGACGCGACCGACGCCAGCCCCACCAGGCCGGATGACCTCGGATCGAGCCCGGTCCGACCAGCGTGCCGAGAGTTCACACCGAAGAGGTCGGCTTCCTCGGGTGACGGGCTCGCGCTACCACTTCTCTCGCCACCACACCGCAAGCATTCCCACGGCCCCTACGAAGACTATGCATCCAGTCCCTCCGCAGATCAGTGCAGCAACGCCACCGAAGAAACCGAAGTCCCCGTAGTCCACGGCCTGACCCTACGCTTGAGGCGGGCTCATGACTGGCCAAGGCCTTACGCACCGTGTTCCGCGAGACCCCCAGCCGGCGGCAGATGGCCTTGATCGCCATCCGCTCCGCCCGGTGCAACCGACGGATCTCCGCCCAGTCCTCCACGCTTAGCACCTCCCGATGCTTCCGGAGGGGGTCAAAATTCAGCCGGAACCACGGGGTCAGTTTCAGGCGGAGCCGACAACGCTCCGGTATCCCTGGCGCTGTACCTCGGTGGCTATCTCGTCCAGGCCGCCGAGGACATGCCGTGGGTACCAGCCGGCGCACTGCACCGCCGTTTCGTCGGCTGGACCAGGCAGCCGCCGGAAGTACCGCAGCGAAGTACCGCAACCACGCCGGCCGAACGGGGAAAGAGTGTCACCAGGCCGAATGACCTCGTATGAAGCCCGATCCGACCCGCTCGCCGAGAGTTCACACACCCGGCGGTGAGGCCTTCGCCATTCAATCGTGATGATCATCACCGTGGAGTGAAACCTACTCTCGCAGGAGGGTAGGTTCGGTGTCGGTCGTCGAGGTGCGGCTACGGCCCCTCGCGGTCTCTTGAGCGGTGTTCTCCTGGGCGATGATGCCCGGAAACGGTCCGGAAATGTCCGACCGGTACTGGTATGTGCAGATCACGCCGACCCTGCGGGGAGCGGCACCGGGTGGGCGCTCGACGCGCAAACCCCTGAGCGGAAACGGCTGTATGTCTTCGATGTTGTCCGCGGTCGTCCGGCCGCGTCTGTCCCGCCCGTCCTGGTTGTCGCCGAAGGTGTTCCGGACCGAGGTCCTCGCCGGGCTGGTGGTGGCCCTGGCGCTGATCCCCGAGGCGATCAGCTTCTCGATCCTGGCCGGGGTGGATCCGCGGGTCGGACTGTTCGCCTCGTTCACCATGGCCGTGGTCATCTCGATCTGCGGTGGCCGGCCGGCGATGATCAGCGCGGCTACCGGCGCGATCGCCCTGGTCGTCGCGCCCCTGGCGAAGGAGCACGGCCTCGACTATCTGATCGCCGCGGTGATCCTGGGCGGGATGATCCAGGTGCTGCTGGCCGCCCTCGGGGTGGCGAAGCTGATGCGGTTCATCCCGCGCAGCGTGATGGTCGGGTTCGTCAACGCCCTGGCCATCCTGATCTTCGCCGCCCAGGTGCCGCACCTGCTCGGGGTGCCGTGGCTGGTCTACCCGCTCGCCGGCCTGGCCCTACTGATCATGGTCGGGCTGCCGCGATTCACCCGGGTCGTCCCCGCGCCGCTGGTCGCGATCGTCGTGCTGACCATGATCACGGTCGCTGCCGCCGTGACCGTGCCGACCGTCGGCGACCAGGGTGAACTGCCGAACAGCCTGCCCACGCTCGGCCTTCCGCAGATCCCCTGGACAATGGACACCCTGGCGCTGATCGCCCCCTACGCCGTCGGTATCGCGCTGGTTGGGCTGATGGAGTCACTGATGACCGCCAAGCTGGTCGACGACATCACCGACACCCACTCCAACAAGACCCGCGAGTCCTGGGGGCAGGGCGTGGCCAACATCGTCACCGGCTTCTTCGGCGGCATGGGCGGCTGCGCCATGATCGGCCAGACCATGATCAACGTAAAGGCGTCCGGTGCCCGGACCCGCCTGTCGACCTTCCTGTCCGGCGTGTTCCTGCTCATCCTGGTCGTGGCGCTCGGCGACGTGGTCGCCACCATCCCGATGGCCGCCCTCGTCGCCGTGATGGTCATCGTCGCGGTTTCCACCTTCGACTGGCACTCCGTCGCCCCCGCCACCCTCAAACGCATGCCGCTGGGGGAGACCCTGGTCATGGTCACCACCGTCGCCACCACCCTGGCCACCCACAACCTGGCCATCGGCGTCGTCGCCGGCGTGCTCACCGCCATGGTCATCTTCGCCCGCCGGGTCGCCCACCTCGTCGAGGTCACCAGCGTGCTCGATCCCGACGGCGGCACCCGGATCTACTCCGTGCACGGCGAGCTCTTCTTCGCCTCCAGCAACGACCTGGTCTACCAGTTCGACTACGCCGGCGACCCGGAGAAGGTCATCATCGACATGAGTCGAGCCCACGTCTGGGACGCCTCCTCCGTCGCCGCCCTCGACGCCGTCACCACCAAGTACGCAGCACGGGGCAAGACCGTCGAGATCGTCGAGCTGAACAAGCCCAGCGCTGCCATCCACGGCAGCCTTGCCGGCACCCTCGGCGCGGGTCACTGATGCCTCGCACCGACCGCGACGCCGGGCCGCGACCCGTCAGTGGCCCGGCGGCGGGCCGACTCATGCAGATCGGCGAGGCCGCCGAGCGGGTCGGCCTGAGCATCCGCACCATCCGGCACTACGAACAGGTCGGGCTCATCGTCCCGTCGGCGCGTACCGACGGCGGCTTCCGCCTCTACACGGAACCCGACCTGGACCGCCTCGGCGTGGTCAAACGGATGAAACCCCTCGGGTTCACCCTCGACGAGATGCGTGACCTGCTCGGCGTCCTCGACGCGCTGCCCGCCAGCGACGGCGCTCAACGTGCTGCCCTGCTCGACCGGCTCGCCATGTTCCACACCCTCGCCGCCACCCGGGTCGACGCGCTCCGCGAGCAACTGGCCACCGCCCAAGGCTTCGCCGACACCCTGCGGCGGCGAATCGACAAGCACCCACTCCAGAGCTGATCGGCCGGGCGTCTCGGCCGGCGTGGGTCGAGGCACGGCCAGCGGTGTGTGAGTGGCCGGGCCGTGCGCTGCCGGTTCCGGCTCGACGGCCGGTCAGTCGCCCAGCAGACCGGCGTGCCCGGCGAGCGCCGCGGCCTCGGCGCGGGTGCCGACCCGCAACTTGCGCAGCAGCGCGGCGGTCATCCGTTTCACCGTGCGTTCCGAGACGTGCAACTGGTCCGCGATGGCCACGGTGCTGCGGCCGGCGGCGATCGACCGGAGCAGGGCACGCTCCTCGGCGTCGAGAGCGACCCGGACGCCCGGGCTGCCGTGCAGCAGGTCACGCAGAAGGTGCGCCGGCAACACCGCCCACCCGTCGAGAACCGCCAACAGGGGCGGCAGCAACGCCTCGGGTTCGGCACTCTTCGGCAGGAACGCCTCGGCGCCCGCTCGCAGCGCCTCCACCGCCGGCGTCGGATCGCTGTCACCGGACATCGCCACCACACGCACCCGTGGGGTCGTGCGGCGGATGGCCGCCACGGCGCGGATGCCGCCCGGCGTCGGCATGTGCAGGTCGACGAGGGCCACGTCCGGTAGGCACCGGCACATCAGCGCGGCCGCCGCGGCGGCGTCACCGGTGGCGCCCACCACCCGCACCCGACCAGCGGTGGCCGACGGCAGCAGCAGTTCGAGTCCACGGGCGAACAGCGGGTGGTCGTCGACGACGGCCACCCGGACGGCCGGGGACTCGGACATGCCTGTTCCCTTCCCGAGCGGGTACCGATCATGCGGCCGGTGCCACCTCGGGGGAGTGGGGAACGGATGCGCGGACGGTACCTCGGACGACTGCGGGAGGCGCTCCGCCGTACCGACGTTCCCGCAGGTGGTGCCCGGGCCGCTGGCTCCGGTGACCTGTTGCTTCGGGTACTGTGCCACGAACTTCGTACGCCGGTGACCTCGTTGACCTCGTTGACCCGGGCCCTCGCCGACGAGACGAGCCCGCTGACCGGCGAGCAGCGTCGGGCCATCTCCGCACTGGCCCGCGACCACGCGGCGTACCTGCAGAATCTGCTCACCGAGGCGGCGACGAGCGTGGGCGCCCTGACGCTGCTGGCCGGGGGGAACGACCATGCGGTGCCGCTGGCGGAGGTACTGCCCGCCGTCGCGATGCTCGTACCGGCGGAGCGCCGCCGCGTCCGGGTCACCCGGGAGGCCGCACGATGTGCGGTGTCGGCCCGCCGTACCCGGCAGATGGTGGGCAACCTGGTCGAGAACGCGCTGCGCCACGGACCTGCCGCAGGTCGGGTGGGCATCCATGCGGCCTGCCGTGGTGCCGACCTGAGCATCAGGGTGCTGGATGAGGGACACGTGGCGGACACCCTGATCGAGGCGCTGCGCCGGCCCGCCCCGGCCGTCGGCATGTCCGGCCTGGGCCTGTGGATCGTCCGGGAACTGGTCGCCGTCGACGGCGGCCAGGTACGCCTGCACCGGCTGCGCCCGACCGGGGTGGCGGTGGAGGTGCTGCTGCCGGCCCGCCGGGCAGGTTGACCCGTCCGGGCCGCCGGTTGGCCCGCACGGGCCCGCGATCGGGGAAGTGACCTCGGTGACAGCTGAGCTCATCGAGGAGGGCGCGTGTTCACCCATATCAAGGACCTGCAGTTCGAGGCGAAGCCGGACGGTCCCGACGCGGCGTTCGCCCGCCGGCTCCAGGAGATCCTGGGCGGCAAGTGGGGCGAGATGACCGTCGCCAACCAGTACCTCTACCAGGGGTGGAACTGCCGGCTGCCGGGCAAGTACAAGGATCTGCTGCTCGATGTGGGCACCGAGGAGATGGGCCACGTCGAGATGATCGCCACCATGATCACCCGGTTGCTCGACAACGCGCCGTTGTCGTTGCAGGAGGCTGCCGAGGACAACCCGATGGTCGGGGCGATCTACGGCGGTTCCAATCCCGCACACTTCATCCACGGCGGCGGCGGGGCGATGCCGGTCGACAGTGTGGGAGTCCCGTGGAGCGGCAGTTTCGTCACCGCCAGCGGCAACCTGATGGCCGACTTCCAGCTCAACGTCACCGCCGAGGCCCAGGGTCGCCTTCAGGTGTCGCGTCTGTTCAACATGACCGACGACCCCGGCGTGAAGCAGATGCTCCGCTTCCTGCTGGCCCGCGACACCATGCACCAGAACATGTGGATGGCCGCCATCGAGCAGCTCAGGGAGGACGGCCTGGAGGAGATGCCGGTGCCGGACGCCTTCCCCGACTCGCCGGACTTCACCGAGCAGTTCAGCTACACGTACCTCGACTTCTCTCCCGGCGAGGACGCCGCACAGGGACGCTGGGCCTCCGGACCGACACCGGACGGCAAGGGGGAGTTCCGCTACGAACACAGCCCGCGCGCCCACGCGCCCGAACCTGTCCTGCCCCCGGGCGACCCGCGTCTGTACGGAACCAACCCGGGCATGGCACAGGGCGTGGTCAACACCGTCAAGAGCAAGATCAGTTGACGTTCACCCGCCGGGCCGCCCACCGGACCGGGTGGCCCGGCGGGTGACGCCCGCCCGAGGAGGTGTGCCGTGACCGAACTCGTGCTGCGCCCGCTCGCGGACGCGTTCATGCAGGTGGGTGTGTACGTCGCCGTGATGGTGGCGCTGTTCGGCTGGCTGCGCTGGCGGTACGGGGACCGGGTCACCGACGGGCTGGCCCGTCGCCGCCGGGTGGGCCCGCTGGTCGGCGCGCTGCTGGGGGTCACGCCGGGCTGCGGCGGCGCGATCATCCTGATGCCGCTGTACGCCCGCGGCAAGGTCTCCTTCGGCACCGTGGTGGGTGCGCTGGTCGCGACCATGGGCGACTCGTCCTGGGTGGTGCTGGCCTGGAACCCGCTCTTCGCGCTGCAACTGCACGCGTTGCTGTTCGTGGCCGGCCTGGCCACCGGGTACGCCGTGGACGCCCTCGGCATCGATCCCGCCCGGTCCGCCGCCCGGCGGCGGCCGATACCCGTCGCGGCACCGGTGGACCTCGCCGCCGACGTCGGGCCCGACCTCACCGTGTCCCGTCGCCTGTTCGGTGGACTGCTGCCCCGGGTGCCCGCGTCGACCGCGTTCTGGGGGCTGACGACGCCAGCCTTCGCGGTGTCCGTACCGGTGGTGTTCCAGATCGTCGACCCGGCGGCGTTGACCGTGATCGGCGGGATCGACCCGTACCTGGCGCTCGGGGTGCTCGGCACGCTGGTCGCGGCGCTCATCTTCGCCGCCGGGCGGGGACGGCTGGCCGACGACACCCTGGAGACCGCGCACGCCAGTACCAGGGCTGCGACGCTGCGGCACAGCGCGCACGAGGCCTCGTTCGTTACGGTCTGGGTGGCGGTGGCCTACCTCGGCTGGCAGGTGCTGAGCACCACGACCGGCTTCGACGGTTCGCAGCTCGTCCTGACCGGCCTCGTCGGTGTGCTGGTCGGTGCACTGGTCGGCCTGGTACCCGGCTGCGCCCTGCAGATCGTCTTCACCGGCCTCTACGTCAGTGGCGGCCTGCCGCTACCCACGCTGGTCGCCAACGCGATCAGCCAGGACGGGGACGCCCTGATTCCGCTCGCCGCGCTGCGCCGCCACAGCGCGGTCATGGCGACCGCCATCACCACCGTCCCCGCGGTCGTCGTCGGCGGGGCGCTGCTCGTGTTCCTGTGAACCGGCCGAAGGAGCATGCCATGTCGTACTCGACGACGGACCCCGTCGCGCTGTCGCGGATCCGGCGCAAACTCGCCGTCTTCAGCGGTCTGAGTCTCGTCGCGGTGGCCGTGGGACTGCCCGCCTGGTCGGTCGCGGCACTGGTGCTGACCAGCCTGGCCATCCCCGTCGCCGTCGGGCTGACCGGCGGCGGCAGCCTCCTGCGGCACCTGCTCCGCCCGTCCGGAGGTCTCACACCGGAATCGCCCTGTCCTGTCGCGCGCGGCGTCCCCGAACCGCCGGAGGCGCCCCGACGGTGCCGCCGGCCCGCCGGATGATCCATTCCGCGAGCACCACGTTGATCAGCCAGGCGGCGGTCATCGTCCCGGTCCGACCGGACGTCGTGAGTGGACCGACGGCGGCGAGCCAGGCCAGCTGGGTGAAGAACTGGGTGCCCGCGCCCATCCCGATGGCGTAGCCACGGATCATCCACGCGCGGTGTCGGCCGAAGTCACGGCGCCGGACCGCCCCGAAGCCGAGGACGATCGACCCGGCCATGGCGACGCTGACCACCACCCGGACGGCGACCAACGCGTCACTGTCGAAGGGCCCCGGCGGCAGGAACAAGGTCAGCCACAGGCCGCTCAGCGCGGTGAGCAGCCCGCACGGAATCAGCAGCCGACCGGCGACCCGGTGCCAGCGGCGGTGGCGCCGGCGGAACCGGGGCGCGAACTGGAAGGCGCCGAGGACGCTGAACACGGTCACCGCGACGATGTGGGCGATCACGGGCAGCGGGGCCGAGGTGATCCGGTCACCGTCGGGCAGCACCTGGGCGCCGCCGGCGAACTCGGCCAGGCGGAGGCCCCCGGCGAGTACCGGCACGGCGGCGAGCACCAGCAGGCCGGCGGGGATGAGCCAGTTCGATCTGGCGGAAGACGTCACAGCGGTGCGTCCCTTCTGCTGAGGGCAGGACCGTGACCACGTCCCCGTCCCAGGCCCGCCCGGCGCTGGGCGGACGCGGGACGCGGTTCAGTCGGGAAGGGACCCGGTCGCTCCTGCTCCGTCGATCCTGGCGAAGTGCCGGGCGAGACTCATCGGAGTGCGGGCCGACGAGGACTCGGCCGATGGACGGGCCGGCCGGCCGTACTTTGGGCCGGGATGCCGGCGGTGTTCAATCATCAGGTGGCCATCCGCGTGATCGTCGCCGACGACCAGGAGATCGTCCGTACCGGCCTGACGATGATCCTCAACGCCCAGCCGGACATCGAGGTGGTGGGCGAGGCGGGTGACGGTCACCGGGCCGTCGACCTCGCCCGGCGGCTCCGACCCGAGGTGTGCCTGTTCGACATCCGGATGCCCGTTGTGGACGGCATCGAGGCCACCCGCCGCCTCGCCGGGCCGGCCGTGGTCGACCCCTTGGCGGTGGTCGTGATCACCACGTTCGACCTCGACGAGTACGTCTACGCCGCGCTCCGCGCGGGAGCGCGTGGCTTCCTGCTCAAGGACGCCGGCACGGCCCTGCTCACCCAGGCCGTGCGGGCTGCCGCCGCCGGTGACGCGCTCATCGCGCCGAACATCACCACGCGGCTGCTGCGGGCCTTCGCCGACGCGGGTCCGGCCGCGCCGCCACCACAGCCGGTGGACGCGCTCACCCTGCGGGAGGAGGAGGTGCTGCTCGCCGTGGCGCGGGGTCGCACCAACACCGAGATCGCCGACGAACTGCACATCAGCCTCAGCACCGTGAAGACCCACATCGCCAGCCTGATGGTCAAGATCGGTGTCCGTAACCGGGTGGAGATCGCGATGTGGGCGTACCAGACCGACCGCGTCCGCCCGGGCCGCTCGGCGTAGCGCCGCGCCGCGCGGGGCATCGCGGCAGAACGCCGGGTCTGGTCTTCACGTGGCGTTCACAGAGCTTGTGGCGCGATGACATTTATTGATCGAGATGTTTGCGAGAATCCTGATGTCGCCTGCCGCGCCCCCAAGTCGGGTTCCCCCACCCGCCGTCGCAGGAGACAGTCAGGAGTCGCCCCGTGGCTCACCTACGCAGGGTCGCCGTCGTTCCGGTGCTCGCCGTCGTGCTGTCGGTCGTGCTCGTGCCGTCGGCCGCCCAGGCCACCCCGCCCAACATCCCCTCGTACAGCACGGCGGTGAGCCGGCTGAACTCCCTCACCGTCGCGGCCGAGTCGCACCAGTCCAGCTACAGCCGTGACCTGTTCCCGCACTGGATCACCATCACCGGCGCCTGCAACACCCGCGAGCAGGTGCTCAAGCGGGACGGCAGCAACGTGGTGGTGAACTCCAGCTGCTATCCGACGTCCGGGTCCTGGTACAGCCCGTACGACGGAGTGACCCGCACGAACCCCGCCGACATCTCCATCGACCACGTGGTGCCGCTCGCCGAGGCCTGGCGGTCGGGCGCCTGGGCCTGGACCACCGCACGGCGCCAGACCTACGCCAACGACCTGGGTGGACCGGAACTGTGGGCGGTCACCGGCACCGTCAACTCGTCGAAGGGCGACAAGGACCCGGCCGCGTGGAAGCCGCCGCGCGCGGCCTTCCACTGCACCTACGCCCGGGCGTGGATCCAGGTGAAGTGGTACTACGGCCTCACCGTGAACAGCGCGGAGAAGTCGGCGCTGAGCACCATGCTCAACACCTGCTGAGCCGGCGCACTGGTGACCCCGGGGGCGTGACGTCGACGACGTCACGCCCCCGTCGCTGTCGCCGTACGCGTCGAAGTCGGCCGCTCCTCGTCGGAGGACCGGACGAAGGCTTGACAGACCACATCATGCAACGTGCAATATATTGCATGTCTCTCGACGAGTTCGACCGTTACCCGTTGCTCTTCGGTCCGAGCCCGATCCACCCCTTGGACCGGCTGAGTCGCCACCTTGGCGGCGCCCGGATCTGGGCCAAGCGGGAAGACTGCAACAGCGGGCTGGCCTTCGGCGGCAACAAGACCCGCAAGCTGGAGTACCTGGTGGCCGACGCCCTTGCCCGCGGCGCGGACACCCTGGTGAGCATCGGTGGCGTGCAGTCCAACCACACCCGCCAGGTGGCCGCCGTCGCGGCCCGGGCCGGCCTGCGGGCCGTGCTGGTGCAGGAGAGTTGGGTGGACTGGCCGGACCCGGTCAACGACAAGGTCGGCAACATCCTGCTGTCGCGGGTCATGGGCGCCGACGTGCGTCTCGCGCCGGACGGTTTCGGCATCGGCGTCAAGGAGAGTTGGCAGCGGGCGCTGGAGGAGGTCCGGGCCGGTGGCCGCGTGCCGTACGCCATCCCCGCCGGGGCGTCCGACCACCCGTTGGGTGGGCTCGGCTTCGCCAACTGGGCCTACGAGGTCCAGCAACAGGAGCGGGAACTGGGGATCTTCTTCGACACCATTGTCGTCTGCAGCGTCACCGGCAGCACCCAGGCGGGGATGATCGCCGGTTTCGCCGGCCAGGACCGGCCCCGGCGGGTGCTCGGCATCGACGCCTCGGCCAAGCTCGACGAGACCCGGGCCCAGGTGGAGAAGATCGCCCGTGACACCGCCGGACGGATCGGTCTCGGGCGCGACCTGCGCGACGACGAGATCAGCGTGCTGCCGGGCTGGGCCGGAGACCGCTACGGCATCCCGATCCAGTCCACCCTGGACGCGATCCGGCTCACCGGCCGACTGGAAGGCATGATCATCGACCCGGTGTACGAGGGCAAGTCGATGGCGGCGCTGATCGACCTCGTCCGTACCCGGGACATCCCCGCCGACGCCACCGTGCTCTACGCCCATCTTGGCGGGCAGCCGGCCCTGAACGCGTACCACACGCTCTTTCCCTGACCGCCAACGTTCGCTCAGCCGTCGGTCAGGCGGTCGGCGCGAGCGTTCAGGTACCGCTGCTGCGCCAGATTCGTGGCCTGCGCGGCGGCCACACGGTACTCGGCACGGGCCGCCGCCGGGTCGCCGCGGCGTTCCAGCAGGTGCGCGCGTACGGCGGGCAGCCTCGCGTCCCGGGCCAGCCGACCGTCGGCGGCCACCTTCTCGACAAGCGTCAGCCCCGCGTCGGGACCGTCCGCCATGGCCACCGCGACGGCACGGTTCAGTGCGACCAGGGGACTGGCGTCCATCGCCGTCAGCACCTCGTACAGCATCGCGATCTGCGGCCAGTCGGTCTGCTCCGGGCCGGACGCCTCGTCGTGCAGGGCGGCGATGGCGGCCTGGACCTGGTAGGGCCCGGGAGACCCGCGGCGCAGCGCCTCGACCACCAGCGCGGTGCCCTCGGCTATCTGATCGGCACGCCAGCGGGAGCGGTCCTGTTCGGCCATCGGGATCAGTTCGCCGTGCGGACCGGTCCGCGCCGGTGCGCGCGCGTCGGTGAGCAGCAGCAACGCCAGCAGGCCGGTCACCTCGGCGGCGTCGGGCATGGTCCGGCGCAGCAGCCGGGTCAGCCGGATCGCCTCGGCGCACAGGTCGGCGCGGAGCAGCCCGGGCCCGGATGTGCTCGCGTACCCCTCGTTGAAGATCAGATAGAGCACCCGGAGCACGGTCGCCAGCCGCCCCGGAAGCTCGGCCGGGTCGGGCATCGCGAAGGGCAGGCCGCTGTCGCGGATGCGCTGCTTGCCCCGGCTGATCCGCCGGGTCATGGTCTGCTCCGGCACCAGGAACGCCCGGGCCACCTCCGCCGTGCTCAACCCGCCGACCGCCCGCAGGGTCAACGCGACCTGCGCGGCCGGGGACAGCGACGGATGGCAGCACAGGAACAGCAGGATCAGGGTGTCGTCGGAGTCCGTGCTCCGATGACCCGACGGTGCCAGCCGCCATTCGGCCACCACGCGCCGGCCGACGACGTCCTCCCGCTGCCGTCGGGCCTGCTCGGCCCGGAGCAGGTCGGTGAGCCGCCGCGACGCCACCGTGATCAGCCAGCCTCGGGGGTTCGCCGGTAGACCGTCCCGAGGCCAGCCGGTGGCCGCCGCGATCAGCGCCTCCTGGGTGGCGTCCTCGGCGGTGTCGAAGTGCCCGTAGCGGCGCACGAGCGCGCCGAGGACCTGCGGCGCCAGTCGGCGCAGCAGGCCCTCGACGGTCGGTTCATCCATCAGACGAGGTCGTCGATGCCCTCGGCGATCGGACGCACGTCGACGTACTCGCCAGGGTTGTCCGGGTTGACCAGCATGGCGGCGATCTCGGCGGCCCGGTCGAAACTGGCGCACTCGACCACCGTGTACCCGGCGAGGACCTCCTGCGTCTCCGGGTACGGACCATCGGTGACCATCGCCGCGCCGTCGCGCACCTGGACCCGACGGGCGTGCACCGGCGCGGTCAACCCCTGGGCGTCCACCAGTTCACCGGCGTCGGCGAGGTCCTGGTGCACCCTGCCCATGTGCGCGTGCATCGCGGCCACCTGCTCGGCCGACATCGCCGGCCGGTCGGACCCGTGTCCGGCCATCGCGTCGTAGTCCCGCTGCGAGCCGTACAGCATGATCATATATTTCACGGCGTCTCCCTCTTCCGTCCGCCACCATCGCGGTGCCGGTTCATCGGGGACGTCGGAGCCGGGTGTGCCTACCGGACACCGACCACCGCACCATAGGCCGTCTTTCTGTGACCGGCCGGCGGAGCGGATGGAACACGCGCGACTGAACCGGACGGGGCGGTAAGGCGTACCTGACGGCAACGGGCGTGACGGTCGTACCGTCGGGGTACAGGACCGGCGACGTCGAGGCGGGAGGCGTGCGGTGGCGGCAGGTGGGCGAGGGCTACGCCGGGGCAGACTCGCCGGCCTGACGGTGGCGCTGGTGGCGGCGGCCGCCTGCATGGTGGAGCCGGTGGGCGGGCCGGCGGACCCGAACGGGCAGCCGCAACCGGCCGAACCGACGGCGGAGGTGACCCGCGCCGACGGCACCGACACCGTGGAGGAGTTCCGCCAGGACGTGGCCGACGCGCAGCGGCTCGCCGAGCTGTACTGGGCCGACCAGTTCGAGGCGTCGGGGCAGTCCTTCCGGCCGATCAGGCAGGTCCTGCCGTACCAGCGCGACGGTGAGGTCTCCTGCGGTGGCCAGGAGGTGCCCCGCAACAACGCGGTCTACTGCACCGTCGACGACTACATCGCGTACGACATCAACTGGTCGTTCGGCGCCTTCCGGCAGATCGGCGACGCGTTCGTGTTCTACCTGCTCGGGCACGAGTACGCGCACGGCATCCAGACCCGGCTGGGCATCCGGTACAACTTCACCATCCAGCAGGAACTACAGGCCGACTGCATGGCCGGGGCGTTCCTCGGCGACTCGGTCCGGTCCGACCGGCTCACCCTGGAAGAGGGTGACCTCGACGAGTTCAACGACGGACTGCTCGCCGTCGGCGACGACCCGGGTCAACCGTGGTTCGCCGAGGGCTCCCACGGCACCCCCGAGCAGCGGTCCGAGGCGTTCTTCCGTGGCTACGAACGGTCCCTGACCGCCTGCGACCTCGGTTGAGAAAGGTCACTGCGCCGAGCGCCGGACCACCGTCGGCTGACAGGATTCACCGGTCAACCGAGCCTGAGGAGGATCCGGTGAGCAGCACCCGTCCAGCCGCCGTGCTCTTCGACATGGACGGCACCCTGGTCGACAGCGAGCGGTTGTGGGACGTCGCGCTGGCCGAACTGGCGCAGCAGTACGGGGGCACCCTCTCCGCCGACGCCCGGCGCGCGATCGTCGGCACGGGCATGGCCGACTCGATGCGGATCCTGCACGACGACCTGGGGCAGCCGCACCGGGATCCGCGGACCAGCGCGGAATGGATCAACGCGCGGATCCTGGAGCTGTTCCGCACCGGGTTGCGGTGGCGGCCGGGGGCGCTGGCGCTGCTCGGCGCGGTCCGGCAGGCGCGGATTCCGACGGCGCTGGTCACCTCCAGTGGGCGGGCCCTGGTCGAGATCGCCCTGGACACCCTCGGCCGGGACAGCTTCGACGTGGTGGTCTGCGGCGACGAGGTCGACGCGACGAAGCCGCATCCCGAGCCGTACCTGACGGCCGCCCGGCTGCTCGGGGTGCCCATCGACAGGTGCGTGGCGATCGAGGACTCGGCGACCGGGGTGGCCAGCGCGGTCGCCGCCGGGGCCGCGGTGCTGGCCGTGCCCGCCGAGGTGCCGCTGGCACCCACCGACGGCGTACGCCAGCTGGAGAGCCTGCTGCTGGCCGACCTGGAACTGCTGGCGGAGCTGCTGCGTCCAGCCGCCACCCCGGGCTGACCGGGGCGGGCCCCCGGTGCGACGCGCGTCGCACCGGGGGCCCGCCTGACCGCTCAGTCGTGGGCGATGGCACCCAGCACGTTGATCCGGGCGGCCCGGATCGCCGGCAGCGCCGCCGCGACCACGCCGATGATCGCGGCCAGGCCGAGGAAGACACCCATCTGGCCCCACGGCAGCACCAGTCTGGTGATCCCCTCGTCGCGCAGGGCCTCCACCACCGCGGCACCCAGGCCGGCGCCGACCACCACGCCGAGCAGCGCGCCGAACACCGAGATCACCACCGCCTCCACGGTGATCATCCCCATGGTCTGCGACCGGCGCAGGCCGATGGCGCGCAGCAGACCCAGCTCCCGGGTCCGCTCCAGCACCGACAGGGCGAGGGTGTTGACGATGCCGAGCACCGCGATCACGATGGCCAGCGCCAGCAGGATCTGGATCATCTGCAGCAGCCCGTCGAGCTGCCCGGCCTGCTGTTCGATGAACGCGTCGCGGTCGGCCACCGAGACCTCCGGGCTGTCCGCCAGCAGCGCCTCCACCCGGGGCAGCACGTCGGCCGCCCGGACTCCCGGCTCCAACTGGATGTAACCCTGGATGGGCTGCGGGATGGAGAAGTCACGCGCCGCCTCGGCGGGCAACGTCACGCCGCCGAACAGCGGGGTGCTCCCGTAGATGCCGGTGACCGTGTAGCTGCGTTCCTCGCCCCGGGCCAGCTGCACCGGCACGGTGGAGCCGACCGACAGGCCCCGTGACTCCGCCGCGTCCGAGCTGATCAACATCTGGCCCGGCCCCAGCCGCCCGATGTCCCCGGCGGTCGCGGTGAGGCCGAACATCTCCACCAGCGCGCTCGGCTCGCTGCTCGCACCGACCCAGGTGCGCTCGCCGCCGACCAGCGCCATGTCGCCGTACTCGCCGTCGACGAGGCGGACGCCGGGGATGGCCTTCGCCTCGTCCAGCACCGCCGGGTCGAACGTCGGCGGGCGCGGACCGGACTGGGCCCCGGCGATCACCAACTCGGCGCTGATGCTGTCCTGCGCCAGCCCGCTGATGCTGCTCTTGGCCGAGTCCAGGATCACCGTGATGCCGGTGACCAGGGCGATGCCCACCATCAGCGCGGCCGCGGTGATCGCGGTGCGGCGCGGGTTGCGACCGGAGTTGAGCCGGCCCAGCTTGCCCGGCACCCAGCCGGAGAAGACCGTGCCCAGGGCCGCCACCACCGGACGGCTGATCAGCGGCGTCAGCAGGGCCACCCCGATGAACGAGAACAGCACGCCACCGAGGATGGTGGCCAGCGTGCTGTCGCCGGCGTGCCCGCCCAGACCGAGGAAGAGCAGGGTGGCGCCGATCGCGGTGACCAGCGCACCGCCGACGGTCACCTTGGTCAACGGCCGGTCCGGCGTCGCCACGTCCTGCATCGCCGCGATCGGTGGGATCCGCGCGGCCCGCAGCGCCGGCAGCAGCGCCGCCAGCACGGTGATCACCAGGCCGACGCCGAACGCGCCGATCACCGCCGACGCCGGTACGCCGACCCCGGCCAGGGCCAGCCCGCCGGCGAGGTTGCCGAACAGGTACGCCAGCAGCGCCCCGATGCCGATGCCGGCGGCCAGACCGAACACCGAGGCGATCAACCCGACGGCGACCGCCTCCAGCACCACCGAACCGATGATCTGCTTGCCGCTGGCGCCGACCGCCCGCAGCAACGCCAGTTCCCGGGTGCGTTGCGCCACGATGATCGAGAAGGTGTTGAGGATCAGGAACGTGCCGACCAGCAGGGCCACCGCGGCGAAGCCGAGCAGGATCCGGTTGAAGAAGGACAGCCCCTCCTTCAGGCCGGCGGCGGCGTCGGCGGAGAGCTGCTCGCCGGTCTTGACCACGTAGCCGTCGCCGAGGGCCGTGGCCACCGAGTCGCGCAGCTGCTCGTCGGAGACCCCGTCGGCGGCGGTGACCACGATGTTGCTGAACACGTCCGACTCGCCGAGCATCAGCTGCTGCGCCACCGGGGTGGTGAACATGACCTCGTTGGCGCCGCCGAGGGAGTCCCGGTCACCGCTGTAGCCGAAGATGCCGACGATGGTGAACTCCTTGCGCGGCTGGAGGGTGAGCACACCCACCCGGTCGCCGAGCGCCACCCGGCCGGCTTCGGCCAGCCCCTTGTTGATCACGATCTCGTCGTCGGCCTGCGGTGCCCGACCCTCGCGCAACCGCACCAGGTCGCTCTCGCCGGTCCAGTTCCCGCCCAACTGCGGCGGCCCGAACGACGTGACGGCCTTGCCGTTGCTGCCGATCAACCGGGCCCCGTCGGCGGCGACCACACCGGTCGCCTCGGCCACCCCGTCCACCGCGCGCACCGTCTCCACCGTGGCGGCCGGGAACGGGGTGGCGAGCTGCTCGCCCTCCAGCTCGCCGAGTTCCAGCTTCGGCTTGGCGGCCACGTTGACGTCGACCTCGGCGTACGCGTCGGCGAACAGCGAGTCGAAGGAGCGGCCCAGGGTGTCGGTGAGGACGAAGGCGCCGGAGACGAACATGACGCCGAGCACCACGGCCAGGCCGGACAGGATCAGCCGGACCTTGCGGGCCAGCAGACTCTTCACAGTTGCCCGGAACATCAGCCGGCCACCTCGGCGGGCGTGTCCAGCTTCTTCATCGTGTCCAGCACCGTGTCCGCGGTCGGCTCGATCAACTCCGAGACGATCTGCCCGTCGGCGAGGAACACCACCCGGTCGGCGTACGCGGCGGCCGTCGGATCGTGGGTCACCATCACGATGGTCTGCCCGTGCTCGCGTACCGAGTTGCGCAGGAAGTTCAACACCTCCGCGCCGGAGCGTGAGTCGAGGTTGCCGGTCGGCTCGTCCGCGAAGATCACCTCAGGGCGGGCCACCAGGGCCCGGGCGCACGCCACCCGCTGCTGCTGACCGCCGGACAACTGCGCCGGCCGGTGCCCCAACCGGTCCCGCAGGCCCACCGTGTCGATCACGACGTCGAACCAGGCCGGGTCCGGCTTCCGGCCGGCGATCGACAGCGGAAGCAGGATGTTCTCCTTGGCGGTCAACGTCGGCAGCAGGTTGAACTGCTGGAAGATGAAGCCGACCTTGTCGCGGCGCAGCTTCGTCAGGCCCGCGTCACCGAGCCCGGTGACGGTGGTCTCGCCGATCTGCACGGTCCCCCTGGTCACCGAGTCCAGGCCAGCCAGGCAGTGCATCAACGTCGACTTGCCGGACCCCGACGGGCCCATGATCGCCGTGAATCGTCCGCGCTCGAACTCCGCACTGACCCCCCGCAGGGCGATGACCTGCGCCTCGCCGCTGCCGTACACCTTCCACACGTCGCTCGCCCGGGCTGCGGCCGATGCCGACTGGCCTGTGGTAGCGGTCACGTCACGTACCTCTCCGTCGCGTCAGCTCGCACCGCCCCCGCTGGACCGGTGCGAATCAATCATCTGTGCTGCCCACCGCCGATCCGTCCGACTCCGGGCGGAGGCGGAACGGATTTCCGGCTGCGGGTACCCCCCAACCGGAGTCAGGGTTGTCCCCGACTCCGGCAGCTGTCGCTCGTCTGCCGGCGGCGGTCACGGTCATCCTGGACGTTGCCGTCGCGTGAGGGTCAACCGATTTCCACCGCAGGCCGTCACGGTAGGTGACCGATGCAACGCCGACGTTAACCGCCAGGTCGGACCAGGCCCGACTCGTACGCCAGCACCACGGCCTGCACCCGGTCGCGCAGTCCCAGCTTGGTCAACACATGCCCGACGTGGGTCTTGATGGTGGTCTCGCTCACCGACAGCACCCGGGCGATCTCGGCGTTCGACAGGCCGCGAGCGACCTGCACGAGCACCTCCCGCTCCCGTTCGGTGAGCGCGCCCAACGCCTTCGACGGGGTCGCGGACGGGTCCGGCAGTACGTCGGCGAACCGGTCCAGCAGCCGGCGGAGGATCCGCGGCGCCACCACCGCGTCACCCGCGGCCACCGTGTGGATCGCGGTGACCAGGTCCTCCGCCGGCACGTCCTTGGCCAGGAAGCCGCTCGCCCCGGCCCGCAGCGCCCCCACCACGTACTCGTCCAGGTCGAAGGTGGTCAGGATGAGCACCCGCACCGGCAACCGGGCGTCCACGATCGCCCGGGTGGCGCTCACCCCGTCCATCCGGGGCATCCTGATGTCCATCAGCACCACGTCCGGCAACAACCGACGGGACAGCTCCACCGCCTCCACCCCGTCGCCGGCCTCCGCGACGATGTCCAGGTCGGCCTCCGCGCCGAGGACCATCCGGAAGCCGGTACGCAGCAGCGGCTGGTCGTCGGCGAGCAGGATCCGCACCGGTCGGGCGCGTCCCGTCGCATCGGCCATCTGGTCCTCCCTGTCGGCTGCACCGCTCACCAGGCCCGCCTCACCGTCGGCTCGACTCCGGTAGCGGCTCGACCGGAATCCGGGCGTACACCCGGTAGCCGCCGCCGCTTCGGGCGCCGGTGCGCAGGATCCCACCGTAGAGGCCGACCCGTTCCCGCATCCCGACCAGTCCGTGTCCGATCCGATCGGTGTCCGGTGACGGCCCCCGACCGGTGTCGGTGACCTCGACCTCCACCGCGTCGCCACCGAAACCCACCCGCACCTGCGCGGTCGCCGTCCCGGCATGCTTGAGCGCGTTGGTCAGTGCCTCCTGCACGATCCGGTACACGGTCAGCGCCACCCCCTCCTCCAACTGCCCGGGCTGCCCGGCCACCGTCAACGTCACCGGCAGCCCGGCGTCGCGGACCTGATCGGTGAGCGCCTCGATGCCGGCCAGACCCGGTTGCGGTGCCAACTCCGCCGCCGGCTCGGCCTCGGTACGCAGCACGTCGAGCAGCCGGCGCAGCTCCCGCAGGGTCGCCCGGCTGGTCTCCTCGATGGTGGCCATCGCCTCGTCGGCGCTGTCCGGGTCGCGGCGCAGCACCCGGCGCACCCCCGTCGCCAGCACCCCCATCACGCTCACGTGGTGGGCCACCACGTCGTGCAGTTCCCGTGCGATCCGGCGCCGCTCGTCCGCGACCGCCTGCTCGGCCAGCGCCCGCTGGTTGGCCTCGGCGACCCGGGCCCGTTCCCGCAGCGCCTCGGTGGAGGAGCGGCGCGCGTGCACCGTCCGACCCACCGAGAACGACACGATCCCCACCAGGATGTTGTTCGCGATCAGGAACGCCGAGCCGACCTGCGGAACGCCCACCGGCGGCACCAGAGCGTTCACCACCGCCACCGGAAGCCACAGCCCCACCGCCGCCACCAGCGCCGGACGTACCGGACGGTAGGCCGCCATCGTGTAGGTGAGCACCACGAAGGTGAGGCTCTGGGTGGTCGGCGCCACCTCGATGACGACCGGGAGCAGCAGCGTGGCCAACGCGGCCAGCAGCGCCGGCCACGGCGCCACCCGGCGCAGCACGACCGGCGCCGCGCACAACACACTCCACCCCAGCGCCGTCGGAAACGGTCGCGGCCAGAACTCCCGGGGAGTGAGCAGGGTGAACAGCACCTCGCCCAGCACCAGAGCGACGGCCAGCAGCGAGTCACCGGCCGCCGGACTGCGACGCAGCCACTCCCTCAGCGCGCTACCCACGCCCCGACGCTAACCGCCCGTGCCGACGAAAGATCGTCTTGTGTGGTGACTCGTTCCTCATCCCCGGGAAGGAGAGCGCCTACTCGTCGGCACCGGGTGGCGCGGGGGAGGACCGGGCGTCGCGCATCGGATCAGGCGTCGCCGCCGGCTCCGGGAACGGCGGCGGAGTCCCCCCGAAGCTGGGACAGCGGGCCTGGTGACTGCACCAGTCGCACAGCCGGCTCGGTCGTGGCCGGAAATCCCGGGCGGCGGTGGCCTGCTCGATCGCCCGCCACAGCGCCACCACCGTCCGCTCGAAGCGCACCAGCTCCTCGGCGTCGGGGGCGTAGTCGCACACCTCGGCGTCCTTGAGGTAGAGCAGTCGCAGCACCCGGGGGACCACGCCACGGGTGCGCCACAGCACCAGGGCGTAGAACTTCAACTGGAACAGGGCCCGCGCCTCGAACGCCTCCCGTGGGGCACCGCCGGTCTTGTAGTCCACCACCCGCAGCGCGCCGTCGGGAGCCACGTCGAGCCGGTCGAGGTAGCCGCGGATCAGCAGCTCGTCGTCGACCACGGCGGAGATCAGGCTCTCCCGCTCGGCCGGCTCCAGCCGGCGCGGATCCTCCACCGCGAAGTAGCCATCCAGCAGGGCCGACGCCGAGCGGAGGAACTCCGTGGCGGCCGACGGGTCGTCGTCGGCGAACAGCCCGGCCAGCTCGGGCTGCTCGGTGACCAGGTGCTCCCACTGGCCGGGCACCAGGTCACCGGCGGCCTCCGGAGTGCGGGCGGCCGGCGGCAGGTCGAACAACCGCTCCAGCACCGCGTGCACCAGCGTGCCCCGCGCCTGCTCCACACTGGGCCGCTCGGGCAGCCGGTCGATGCTGCGGAACCGGTAGAGCAGGGGGCAGGTCTTGAAATCCGCCGCCCGCGACGGTGACAGCGAGGCCCGCACCGTCGCCGGCGGCTGCGTCGGGGTCGGGGCTTGCTGAGTGATCACCGGATCCGCCGTCATGCCCCGGAAGGTTAGGCCACCGGTGTGACAGGCCGACCGCCGCCGCTCCGGTACGTGATCTCTCGCCGCGTAGCATCAGCCCGATGGAACAGCGCAGGCGAGCCGGTGCCGGCCAGCGCCCCGGCATCCGGGTGGGCCGGATCCTCGGGGTGCCGCTGTACCTGAACGCCTCGATCCTGCTGCTCGCCCTCCTGATCACGGTCCTGTACGGCGAACTGGCCGGTCAACGGCTGCAACTGTCCCCGCTCGGCGGCTACCTCGTCGGCGCCGGGTTCGTCGTCGCGCTGCTCGGCTCGGTGCTGGCCCACGAACTCGGTCACGCCCTCACCGCCCGCCGCTTCGGCATCGGGGTGCGCGGCATCACCCTGGAACTGCTCGGCGGGTACACCGAGATGGATCGCGACGCGCCCTCGCCGCGGGTGGACCTGCTGGTGTCACTGGCCGGACCGGCCGTCTCCGCCGTGCTCGGCGCGGCCGCCGTGGCCGCCACGCTGGCCCTGCCCGACCGCACCGTGGCCGACCAGCTCGCCTTCCAACTCGCGGCGAGCAACGTCATCGTCGCGCTGTTCAACATCCTGCCCGGGTTGCCGCTGGACGGCGGTCGGGCCTTGCGTGCGGTGGTCTGGGCGCTGACCCGGGACCGGCACCGGGCCACCGAGGTGGCCGGTTGGGCCGGACGGATCCTGGCCGTCGGCACCGCGCTGCTGGTGGCCGCGCTCTACGCGGCAGACGTGCTGAGCCTGCTGGCGCTGCCGCTGACGGCACTCGTCGCCCTCACCCTCTGGCACGGCGCCGGACAGTCGATCCGGATGTCCCGCATCGGCCGTCGGCTCCCCCTGGTCGACCTGACCACCCTCGCCCGCCCGGTGCACACCGTGCCCACCGGCACCCCGCTGGCCGAGGCGCAGCGCCGAGCCGCGCCGACCCACCCGGTCACCGAGCCACCGCACGCGGCCGCGCTGCTGGTGATCGACTCCGCCGGCCGGCCGGTGGCCCTGGTCGACCCGGTCGCCGCCGCGGCGGTGCCGGAAGCCCGCCGGCCCTGGCTGGCCGTGGACGCGGTCGCCCGTACCCTCGCCGACGTGCCGGCCATCCCGGTCGACACGGACGGCGAACGGGTGCTGGAGACCGTACAGGCCCACCCGGGCGCACAGTACGTGGTGACCGCAGGCGAAGATGTCGTCGGCGTTCTGCACATCGCGGATCTGGCTCAACTGCTCGAACCTCACCGGAAGATGAACACGTGACCGTCACCCACTCCGCCCACCCGGCCAGCGACCTCCCCGAGGAGAAGGTGACGCCGCCCGCCGTGCACCGCGGGCCGTTCCAGCCCGGTGACCGGGTGCAGCTGACCGACCCCAAGGGGCGGATGCACACGGTGACCCTGGAACCGGGCAAGGAGTTCCACACCCACCGCGGCATCCTGGCGCACGACGCGCTGATCGGCCTGCCCGACGGCAGCGTGGTGAGCACCTCCGGTGGCGGCACCGCGTTCCTCGCGCTGCGTCCACTGCTGTCGGACTACGTGCTCTCCATGCCGCGCGGCGCTCAGGTGATCTACCCCAAGGACGCCGCGCAGATCGTCGCCATGGGCGACATCTTCCCCGGCGCCAAGGTGCTCGAGGCCGGCGCCGGCTCCGGAGCGTTGAGCTGCTCGCTGCTGCGCGCGGTGGGTGACGTGGGGGAACTGCACTCCTACGAGCTGCGCGACGACTTCGCCCAGATCGCCCGACGAAACGTCGAGTCGTTCTTCCGCGGCCCGCACCCGGCCTGGCACCTGCACGTCGGTGACGTCGCCGAGTGCCGCGAGACCGGTTTCGACCGGATCATCCTGGACATGCTCACCCCCTGGGAGAACCTCGACATGGTCGAACGCGCGCTGCTGCCCGGCGGCGTGTTCATCGGCTACGTCGCCACCACCCCCCAGCTGTCCGAGCTGGTGGAGGCGTTGCGCGAGCGCGGCGGCTGGACCGAGCCACGGGCCTGGGAGTCACTGGTGCGGGACTGGCACGCCGAAGGGCTGGCGGTCCGCCCCGACCACCGCATGATCGCCCACACCGCGTTCCTCGTCTCCGCGCGTAAGCTCGCCCCCGGAGTCACCGCCCCGCCACGGCGTCGCAAGCCCAGCAAGGGCACCGAGGCGTACGCGCAACGCCGCCAGGCGCTTCGCGAGGCGGAGGCGGCCCGGCAGGCCACCGTGGTGGCGCACGACGCGCCGGCCGGGCAGACACCACCGGACGTGACGCGGGAGACGGACAGGCCGTGACGGCGGAAGGGGCGGCTGGGAGTGAGCGGGCTGATCCGGGGCGGGTTCGGCGGCGGCCCGACGTGGCGGCGTGAGAGGGCGGTGGACCGTCGGCGTGATCCGGCCCACGCCCGGGCCGGCGCCGGGTGGGACGAGGTGAGCAGATGAGTCGTCCCGGCTTCGGCGGCGGCGACCTGCCGGCCGTGTTTCCCGACTGGTCGCCGTACACCGACCTGGAATCGGCGGCGCGCGCCTACCTGCGTGACCCCGACGTCGCCCTGGAGGCGCTCGGCGGCGTCCTGCGCGGAGCCTCGGTGCTCGGCTTCACCCTGGAACGTTTCGTCAACGAGGTGAACGGGGTGTGGCAGGAGGTCGTCGTCTGCGACGGCAGCCGCCTGGTGCTCTGGCACGGCGAGGACGTGCCACCGGGGGAGGGACCGCCGGGCTCGATGACCTCCTCGCTGCGGGTGGTGCCGGTCTCCTCGGTCACCGAGGTCGGCTGCCGACGCCGGCTGTTCCGCCATGACAACGGCGAGATCCGGGTCGACAGCATCGACGTGTACCTGCTGCTGACCTCGCTGGACGAGTCGCCGCCGAGCGAGGAGACGGCCGGCGGGCCGCGCCACGACGCCCTGCGTTTCGGCAAGACCCTCGACGACGGCGGTGCCGGGCAGATCGCCCGGTTGGAGGAGTTCGCCCGGCTGGTCGCCTCGGTGGTCGGTCGCCCGTTGCTGTAGCCCGACCGGGTGATGCCGGGATCAGCGGGTCAGTCCTCGGCCTCCGGGCCGGCGACCTCGACGCCGTCGCTGCCGCGGACGACGTGAATGCACTCGCCCGGGCACTCCTTCGCCGAGTCGATCACCTCGAGGCGCAGGTGCTCCGGCACGTCGACCCGGCCGCCCGGCGCCTGCACCAGCTCACCGTCGGGCCCCTTGACGTAGGCCAACCCGTCGACGTCGAACTCGAAGACCTCCGGCGCGTACTGCACGCACAGCCCGTCGCCCGTGCACAGATCCTGGTCGACCCAGACCTGCAACTGGTCGGTCGCGACCTCGGCCACCGGCGCACCCCCCATGTTCTCCCGTCCCACCCCTCGACGGTACCCGAATGCCCGTACCCGCCCGTCGACCCACCCTTGGCGATCAAGCTTCGGTGACGGGCGCGTTGCGGAGGACCGAATCGGGCTCATAGCGGCTAGTGTTAGGTCAGAACGTTCAAGCCCCCCGGGGAGGTGGGACGTGGCACGCAGCGACGACGCGGACTCGCGCGCCGCACGGTGGGAGAAGGAGGCCCACGATCTCTCCACGCAGGTCGCGTTCCTTCAAGAGGAACTCGCTCTGGTGCGGCGCAAGTTGACCGAGAGCCCCCGACACGTCCGGCAGCTCGAAGAGCGGCTGGCCGCCACCCAGGCGCAGTTGGCGCGGCTGACCGAGAACAACGAACGGCTCGTGAGCACCCTCAAGGAGGCTCGCGCGCAGATCGTGACGCTCAAGGAGGAGATCGACCGGCTCGCTCAACCCCCAAGTGGCTACGGTGTCTTCCTGGCCAAGCACGACGACGGCACCGTCGACGTCTTCACCGGCGGACGGAAGCTGCGCGTGGCCGTCTCGCCCTCGCTCGACGTCGACGAGCTGCGGCGTGGCCAGGAGGTCCTGCTCAACGACGCGCTCAACATCGTCGACGCGTTCGGCTACGAGCGGGTCGGCGAGGTGGTCATGCTCAAGGAGATCCTCGCCGGTCCCGAAGGCGCGCCGGGCGACCGGGCGCTGGTGGTCTCGCACTCCGACGAGGAACGCATCGTGCACCTGGCCGAGACCCTGATCGGAAGTCCGATCCGGGCCGGCGACTCGCTCATGATCGAACCTCGCTCGGCGTACGCGTACGAGCGGATTCCCAAGAGCGAGGTCGAGGAACTCGTGCTGGAGGAGGTGCCCGACGTCGACTACACCGACATCGGTGGCCTGCACTCCCAGATCGAGCAGATCCGCGACGCGGTGGAGCTGCCGTTCCTGCACGCGGACCTGTTCCGGGAGCACCAGCTGCGTCCGCCGAAGGGCATCCTGCTCTACGGCCCGCCCGGCTGCGGCAAGACGCTCATCGCCAAGGCGGTCGCCAACTCGCTCGCCAAGAAGATCGCCGAGCGGCGGGGCGAGGAGAAGCACACCAGCTTCTTCCTCAACATCAAGGGTCCCGAGCTGCTCAACAAGTACGTCGGCGAGACCGAGCGGCACATCCGACTGATCTTCCAGCGGGCCCGGGAGAAGGCCGGCGAGGGCACTCCGGTCATCGTCTTCTTCGACGAGATGGACTCGGTCTTCCGCACCCGCGGCTCCGGTGTCTCCTCCGACGTGGAGAACACCATCGTGCCGCAGCTGCTCAGCGAGATCGACGGTGTCGAAGGGCTGGAGAACGTCATCGTCATCGGCGCCTCCAACCGGGAAGACATGATCGACCCGGCGATCCTGCGACCGGGACGACTCGACGTGAAGATCAAGATCGAGCGTCCGGACGCCGAGGCGGCCAAGGACATCTTCTCCAAGTACATCCTCCCCGGCCTGCCGCTGCACGCCGACGACCTGGCCGAGCACGGCAGCGACGCCCAGGCCACCGTCGCCGCCATGATCGACGCGGTGGTGCTACGGATGTACTCGGAGACGGAGGAGAACCGCTTCCTGGAGGTCACCTACGCCAACGGTGACAAGGAGGTCCTGTACTTCAAGGACTTCAACTCCGGCGCGATGATCCAGAACATCGTCGACCGGGGCAAGAAGATGGCCATCAAGGAGTTCCTCACCTCCGGACGCAAGGGACTGCGCCTGCAGCACCTGCTCGACGCCTGCGTCGATGAGTTCCGCGAGAACGAGGACCTGCCCAACACCACGAACCCGGACGACTGGGCCCGCATCTCCGGCAAGAAGGGCGAGCGGATCGTCTACATCCGCACGCTCGTCTCCGGCGGCAAGGGCACCGAGGCCGGACGCTCCATCGAGACCGCGAGCAACACCGGCCAGTACCTCTGACCGGAACGCGCCACGTGGGGCCCGCGACGCCAGGCGTCGCGGGCCCCACGCGTACACCCGGGCCCCCGCCGGATCGACGAGCGGCAGAGCCGACCTGGTACGCCGACCGACCGCCACGCCCCCGGTTGCCCGAGTGGCGACTACGCTCGACGTGACGGGGACCGGTCAGGCAAACGAAGCGGGTAGGTCGATGAGCGTTAGACGAATCATGGGCACCGAGGTCGAGTACGGCATCTCCGTGCCCGGCCAGGCCGGCGCCAACCCGATGGTGACCTCCTCGCAGGTGGTCAACGCCTACGGCGCCCGACCCGAACTGAACCGCGGCGGCCGGGCCCGGTGGGACTACGAGGAGGAGTCACCGCTGCGGGACGCCCGCGGTTTCACCTACTCCGGCGCGGCGTACGACCCGGCCGAGGCGCTCGCCGACGAGGACCTCGGCCTGGCCAACGTGATCCTGACCAACGGCGCCCGGCTCTACGTCGACCACGCGCACCCGGAGTACTCCACCCCCGAGGTGACCAACCCCCGCGACGTGGTCCGCTGGGACAAGGCGGGAGAGCGGGTGATGGCGGAGGCGGCGCGGCGGGCCGCCACGATCCCCGGCACCGCACCGATCCACCTCTACAAGAACAACACCGACAACAAGGGCGCCAGCTACGGCGCGCACGAGAACTACCTCATGCGCCGGCAGACGCCGTTCGCCGACATCGTGGCGTACCTGACGCCGTTCTTCGTCACCCGGCAGATCGTCTGCGGCGCCGGCCGCGTCGGCATCGGCCAGGACGGCGGCCAGAGCGGCTTCCAGATCTCCCAGCGCGCCGACTTCTTCGAGGTCGAGGTGGGCCTCGAGACCACCCTCAAACGGCCGATCATCAACACCCGCGACGAACCGCACGCCGACGCGGACAAGTATCGCCGCCTGCACGTCATCATCGGTGACGCGAACCTCTCGGAGATCTCCACCTATCTCAAGGTGGGCACCACCGCGTTGATCCTCACGATGATCGAGGAGAAGGCGCTCGGCCCGGACCTCGGCATCGCCGACCCCGTCGGCGAGCTGCGCGCGGTCAGTCACGACCCGTCGCTGTCGCATCTGATGCGGCTGCGCGACGGGCGTCGGCTCACCGCGATGGACGTGCAGTGGGCCTATCTTGAGCGGGTGCGCGCGTTCGTCGACGACCGTTACGGCAACGACGTCGACGAGCAGACCGCCGACGTGCTGGACCGGTGGGAGAACGTGCTCGACCGGCTGGGGCGCGACGTGATGCTCTGCGCCGACGAGCTGGACTGGGTGGCGAAGCTGCGGCTGCTGGAGGGTTACCGGGAGCGGGAGAAGCTCGGCTGGGGTTCGCACAAGCTCCAACTGGTCGACCTGCAGTACTCCGACGTACGCCCGGAGAAGGGCCTCTACCACCGGCTGGTCTCTCGTGGATCGATGAAGACGCTGCTCAGCGACGAGGAGAGCCGTACGGCGATGACGGAGCCACCGGAGGACACCCGGGCGTACTTCCGGGGCCGCTGCCTGGCCCAGTACGCCTCGGAGGTGGTCGCCGCCAGCTGGGACTCGGTGATCTTCGACGTCGGTCGGGAGTCGCTGGTGCGGGTGCCGATGATGGAGCCGGAGCGGGGGACCCGGCGGCACGTCGGAGAGTTGTTCGACCGCTGTGCCAGCGCCAAGGATCTGCTGGAGACGCTTACCGGCGGCTGACCCACCGGTTCCCGTGCATCAGCTCTTCGTCCCCCGCGCGCCGGTACCGGCGCGCGGGGGACGTTTCGTCGCTCCCGCGAGGTAAGTTCATCGCAGGGAGATCGTGGAGGAGGCAACGATGGCCACTCGTGACAGCGGCGGTCAGTCGCAGTCGGGCAAGGCCCGTCAGGGCGAAGAGGTCGAGGACGTCACCGTCGAGGCGAACCCGGAAGTCGCCGAGCGGCACGCCGAGATCACCGAGGACGTCGACGACCTGCTCGACGAGATCGACTCCGTCCTCGAAGAAAACGCCGAGGAGTTCGTGAGGGGTTATGTCCAGAAAGGGGGTCAATGAGGCATATGTCCGATTTGCCCACCGGATCGGACAAGACGTGCCCACAGTGCCGACGAACGCTGCCCCTCACCGAATTTCACCGCAACAGTCGCCGGGTCGACGGTCGCGCCTACTACTGCAAGGCGTGTGCGACGGCCCGTTCGGAGGCCAGCCGCCGCAAGCGTGGCATCGCCCCGCACGGCGGTCGGCCACTCCGGTGGGCCAGGGTCTGAAGTGGTGCCCGGACTGCGAGCAGATCAAGCCGTTGAGCGACTTCCCGAGCACCACGAGGACGGCCAGCGGACGGCACAGTTACTGCAAGCCCTGCCACAACGCACGCGGTAAGGAGACCGCCCAACGGCTCTACGGCGGCACCCGCGAGTACCACCTGCGGCGGCGGTACGGCATCGGGCAGAAGGAGTTCGACGAGCTGCTGGCCGAGCAGGGCGGTGTCTGCGCGGTCTGCGGTGACCCCGATCCGGAACATGTGGACCACGATCATCGCACCGGGTGGGTGCGCGGGATACTCTGCTTCAACTGCAACGGTGGTCTTGGCCAGTTCCGTGACAGTCCGACGAGGCTGGCCAGGGCCGTCACGTACCTGAGAGGAACCACGTGGCAGCGGGTTTTGATCCATCCGGGCGTCTTCCAGATGTGTTCACCAACGCGGGGACGTCCTCCTTCACGGCATTCCTGAGCAAGGTGGCTCCCGAGATGCTGCCCGGCCGACGGGCGCTGCCCCCGGGCATGGCCGCCGACCTGGCCCCGCACGCGACCACGATCGTGGCGATCGCCGCGGCCGGTGGTGTCGTGATGGCCGGAGACCGGCGGGCCACCATGGGCAATCTGATCGCCCAGCGGGACATCGAGAAGGTGCACCCCGCCGATGCGTACTCGCTCGTGGGCATCGCCGGCACCGCCGGCATCGGCATCGAGCTGATGCGGCTGTTCCAGGTGGAGCTGGAGCACTACGAGAAGATCGAGGGCGCGATGCTCTCGCTCGACGGCAAGGCCAACCGGCTCGCCTCGATGATCCGCGGCAACCTGGGCGCGGCGATGCAGGGGCTGGCGGTGATTCCGCTGTTCGCCGGCTTCGACCTGGCGGCCAGCGACCCGGCGCGGGCCGGCCGGATCTTCAGTTTCGACGTCACCGGCGGCCCGTACGAGGAGACCGGCTACGACGCGATCGGCTCGGGTTCGCTGTTCGCCAGGTCGGCGTTGAAGAAGCGGTTCCGGACCGGGCTGTCCGTCGACGACGCGGTGCGGTTGGCGGTGGAGGCGCTCTACGACGCGGCCGACGACGACACCGCGACCGGTGGACCCGACCTGACCCGCCGGATCTACCCGGTGGTGATGACCGCGACGGCGGAGGGCACGCACCGGCTGACCGACGCGGAGACGTCGGCGATCGCGGAGAGCGTCGTCGCCGGTCGGATGGAGAATCCGGGCGGCTGAGCCGCCCGTCCGCAGCTGATCCCGTTTCCCCGAGTACCGCCGAAGGAGAGCCGCCGCCGTGGCCATGCAGTTCTACGCCTCGCCCGAGCAGATCATGCGCGACCGTTCCGAGTTGGCCCGCAAGGGCATCGCTCGGGGACGCAGCGCGGTGGTCGTCAGCTACGCCGGCGGGGTGCTCTTCGTTGCCGAGAATCTCTCCAGCACGCTGCACAAGGTCAGCGAGATCTACGACCGGATCGGTTTCGCCGCCGTCGGGCGGTACAACGAGTTCGAGAACCTGCGTCGGGCGGGCGTGCGGATGGCCGACCTGAACGGTCTGAGCTACGACCGTCGGGACGTGACCGGTCTGGCGCTGGCCAACTCGTACGCGCAGATTCTCGGTGCCATCTTCACCGAGCAGTCCAAGCCGTTCGAGGTGGAGATCTGCGTGGCGGAGGTCGGTGCCACGCCGGGCGAGGACTCGCTGTACCGGTGCACCTACGACGGGTCGGTGACCGACGAGCCGGGTCGGATGGCGATGGGTGGTCAGGCCGAGGCGATCTCCGGGGTGCTGAAGTCGCACCACCGGCCGGACATGTCGCTCGGCGATGCGGTGAAGGTGGCGGTGCAGGCGCTGGGCAGTGTCGGTGGTGAGGGCGGTGCCGCCCGCACGATCGCCGGCGACCAGTTGGAGGTCGCGATCCTGGACCGCAACCGGGTGGGTCGCACCTTCCGACGGATCACCGGGGCCGCGTTGACCGGGCTGCTGGACGGCGACGCGGCCGGCGAGGCGGCGGCGGAGGGCGACCGGGCGCAGACCCCGACGACGCCGACCGAGGAGGGGCACAAGCCGACCACCTCGGCCGGCTCCGCGGACCTGGAGGACAAGCCGGGCGACAAGTCCGACACCTGATCGTCGTTTGCGGCGGCGCCGGCGCCCGAGCGGTTTCGACCGGTCGGGCGCCGCGTCGTTCCCCGACCGGGCCGACGGTGCGCTGAGTCGGCTGGCGCCGGGTGGACCCGATCAGCGGCGGGCGAGCAGCCTCCGCGCGAGTGCCCACCAGGCCATGGCGACCGCGTTGAAGACGCCCATCCCGGGCGGGGCCGCCACGTTCGACGGGGCGACGCGGGCGGTCATCAGGTGGGCGAGGGTGCCGTCGCCGACGGTGCGTTCGGCCTGCAGGCGTCGCCGACGGGCGCGTACCCAACCGCGGTGCCGCCACAGCCAGGCCCAGCCCCGGGTCTTCTGCCGCCCCCAGCCGCCGGCCAGCGCGGCGGCGAGCATGGCGACCTCGGTGAGCAGCAGCATCGGTGCCAGCAGGGCCAGGGTCCGGCCCTGGTACGCGGTCAGCAGGGTGAGCAGTCGGTTGCGTTCGACCAGGTAGAGCTTGAGGTCGTTGCGGGAGAACTCGTAGTGGTGCCGGACCACGGCGTCGGGCACGTACTCCAGCCGTAGGCCGCGCTGCCACAGCCGCAGGCTGAGTTCGGTGTCCTCGTGGTAGGCGAAGTACTCGTCGGCGAAGCCGTCGAGGTCTGTCCAGCGGTGGCGGCTGATGACGAAGCAGCAGCCGCTCAGTGAGGGCACCGTGGTGCGCCGGGCGTGGGCGCTGGCGGGTTCGCCGTTGCCGCCGGCCCAGGACAGGCCGGTGAAGTGCAGCGGGTTGCCCGAGGTGTTGATCAGCTCGGGGTCGTGGGCGAGCCGGATGGAGGCCATGGCGGCGCCGACGCCGGGCTCGGCGGCCACCGCGACGACCTTGGCGAGGGCGTCGGGGGCGACGATGGCGTCGGAGTTGACGAAGGCCAGCCAGTCGCCGGTGGCCTCGGCGGCACCGATGTTGCAGCCGCCGGAGTAGCCGGTGTTCGCCTCCGGCCGCACGAGCCGCACGCCCGGCAGGCCCTTGACCACGTCGATGCCGTCGCCGGTGCAGCCGTTGTCGACCACGACGAGTTCGATGTCGACTCCGGTGCTGGCCAGTACGGCCCGGGCGGCGTCGACCAGCCAGGGTTCGGCACCGTAGGCGAGCATCACGGCGGTGACGCGGGGCGGTCTCATGGTGCTCCTCCGCTGGTGGTGGCGGGCACCGGCGCCGCGACCGGTGGTGCGGGTGGTGCCGTCCGTCGGCGGCGCAGCAGGGCCACCATGACGGCGGCGGCCACCACGGAGCCGACGGTGTAGCCGAGTTCGACGCGCAGCGCGACGGGCAGTGGGGGCAGGGTCGCCACGATCAGCGCGGCGACACCGACGGTCCAGGCCAGGGCTTGGGCGTGGTGCCGGTCGCGGGCCAGCAGCGCCTGGCCGAGCACCATCGCCCACAGGTAGGCCAGGGTGGCCACCGAGAGCCAGGCGAAGTCGCCGTGGCCGAGGACGTCCGGGGTGTCGAAGAGGGCCCGCACGAGCCACGGGCCGAACAGTGCGGCAAGGGCACCGCCGAGGGCCCCGAGGGCGGTGACGACGGCCAGGGATCGGCGGAGCATCGTGCGGAAGGCCGGTTCGTCGCCGGTGGCGGCGGCGGTGGACAGGCCGGGCAGCAGCGCGGCCTGCATCGAGCCGAACACGAACAGGGGTATGCGGACCAGCACCAGCGCGGAGAGCAGGGCGCCGGCGGTGGCGACGTCGGTCGGGTCGAGCAGCCGTACGTTGATCACGCCGATGTTGACGACCACCTGGGCGAGCAGGCTGGAGACGGTGAGCAGGGCGAGGCCGCGGAGCAGGGGTGGCCAGGGGACCGCCGGTCCACGGCCGATAGTCCGGACGATCGGTGCGGCGGTCAGCGCGACGGCGGCCAGCGGGGCCGCGACCAGCACCAGCGCGTAGGCCACGGGTGAGTCCACGCCGGTGAGGGCGAGGATGGCGACCAGGCCGATGCGCAGCCCGCCGTCGAGGCCGAGTTGGGTGCCGTACCAGCCGAAGCGGCGCAGGCCGGAGAGCACCCCTCGGGTGGTGTGCGCCACCGCCAGCGCGGCCAGTGCGCCGCCGAGGGCGGGCACCATCGCGGGGTCGCCGTCGAAGAGCCGGTCGGTGAGCAGGTCGGCGGCGCCGACGGTGAGCACGAGCAGCAGGCCGAGTACGGCGGCGGCGACGGCGGCGCCACGGGCCAGTACCGGTCCGGGTGGCAGCCCACGGGTGTGCCGGGCCGCGACGAGCCGGGCGACCTCCTGTTCCACGGGAAAGAACACGCCGATGCCGAGGGTGAACACGACGGACCAGAGCACCGACAGCGAGGAGTAGTCGGCGGCGTCGAGGTTGTGCCCGGCCAGGGCGAGGTGGACGTACGAGGCCAGCCCGACCACGGCCAGTCCGATGCCGACGCCGATGGTGCCGGGTGGGACGAGACGGAGCAGGCGGCGCATCACCGGCGGATGAGGGCGAGGGTGAGCACGGCCACGGCCCGGCCGAGGTAGATCATCGCCCGCGCGGGGGAGTGGCTGGGCGTGCCGGCCATCCGGCGGCGCATGGCGACCGGCACCTGCTGGATCCGGTAGCCGCGCCGGGCGGCGTGCACGAGCGTCTCGACGGTGTCGCCGAGGTACTCGGCGGGGTACCAGCCGGCGAACATCTCGATCATTCGTCGGTTGGCCGCCCGGAAGCCGCTCGTGGTGTCGGTCAGCGTGGTGCCGGCCAGGCCGGACAGCACCAGCGACAGCATGCCCATCGCCCAGCGGCGCGGCCCGCGTACCGTGTATTCGCCCTCGCCGGCGAACCGGGCCCCGATGACCAGGTCGTAGTCGTCGAGCAGGTCGACGAGCTTCGGTACGTACCGGGGGTCGTGCTGCCCGTCGGCGTCGACCTGCACCGCGACGTCGTATTCGTGGTCGTGGGCGTAGCGGTAGCCGAGTCGCATGGCGCCCCCGACGCCGAGGTTGTACGGCAGTCGGGCGACCCGGGCGCCGGCGGCGGCGGCGACGGCGGCGGTGTGGTCGGTGGAGCCGTCGTCGACGACGAGCACGTCGACGCCGGGCAGTTCGCCGCGGATCTCGCCGACGACGTCGCCGATGGAGGCAGCTTCGTTGAGCGCCGGAATGATGATGAGCAGCCGCTTGCCGTTAACCATCGTGGGACACCATCTCGGTCCGGTCCAGTCGTCGGGTCCACTCCGCCCGTTCCGCCCGTTCGGCCTCGACTTCGGCGCGGAGCAGGGCGAACTCCTCGGCGAGGGTGCGGGTCTCCTCCTCCAGCGCGCTGACCTCCCAGCTGAGGTGGATGCAGACCAGCAGGAGGAAGACGATGCCGAGGAAGAGCACCAGGCTGACCCCGGAGGCGACACCGAGCAGGTCCGCGACGCCGTCGAGCAGCCGGGGGAACAGCGAGAGCGGGATCACCACGAACAGCAGGCCGAGCCAGAGCATGCCGTACTTCTCGCGCAGTTGCCGGCGGCGCAGCAGTTCGACGATCGTGGCCAGCAGGATCAGGCCGGTCAGGCCGGTGACGAGGGTGAGCTTCATACGACCTTCCACGGGGAGGGTGGAGCGGCGGGGGCGAACGCGTCGGCCAGGGTGGCGTGCCAGTCCGGCAGGGGCGGCAGCCCGGCCTCGGCCCACCGGCCGTGCCCTAGCACACTGTACGTCGGTCGGGGGGCGGGTCGCACGAATCGGGCACTCGTGGTGGGTCGGATCCGGTCCGGGTCGAGACCGTGCCGGGCGAACACGGCGCGGGCCAGGCCGTACCAGGTGGTCTCGCCGGAGCAGGTGCCGTGGTAGATCCCGGGCGCGGCGCGTCCGGCGTGGGCGGCCTCGGCGAGCGCGACCAGGTGTCGGGCCAGTGCGTGGGACCAGGTCGGCTGGCCGCGCTGGTCGTCGACGACGTCGAGGGTGCCGCGGCGGTCGGCCAGGTCGAGCATGGTGGTGACGAAGTTGCGGCCGTGGGCGCCGTAGAGCCAGGCGGTCCGCACCACGTATCCGGTGTCGGGCAGCAGCCGGGTCACGGCCTGTTCGCCGATCAGTTTGCCGCGACCGTACGCGTTGAGCGGTGCGGTGGGCGCGTCCTCGGGGTACGGCGTGGTGGCGGTGCCGTCGAAGACGTAGTCGGTGGACAGGTGCAGCAGGCGGGTGCCGTGGGCGGCGCAGGCGGTGGCGAGGTGGGCGACGGCGTCACCGTTGACGGCGGTGGCGGACGACTCGTGTGTCTCGGCGCCGTCGACGTCGGTCCAGGCGGCGGTGTTCACCACCACGTCGTGGCCGGCGACGGCGGCGTGCACGGCGGCCGGGTCGGTGATGTCGAGGTCGGCGCGGGTGGCGGGGGTGACCTGGTGTTCCGGCCGCGCTTCGACGACGTCGACCAGGTCGCGTCCGAGCATCCCGCCGGCGCCGGTCACCAGGAACCTCATGCGCTCGCCGCCTTCAGCGGTTCCCACCAGGCGCGGTTGTCCCGGTACCACCTGACGGTGTCGGCGAGTCCGGTGTCGAGGGTGATGCTGGGGGCGTACCCGAGCTCGTTGCTGATTTTGGTGATGTCGAGGGAGTAGCGGCGGTCGTGTCCCTTGCGGTCGGCGACGGGGGTCACCCGGTCCCAGCCGGCGTCGCAGGCGTCGAGCAGCCGGGCGGTCAGCTCCTTGTTGGTGAGTTCGGTGCCGCCGCCGATGTGGTAGACCTCGCCGGCGCGACCCTTGTGCTGGACGAGGGCGATGCCGCGGCAGTGGTCGTGCACGTGCAGCCAGTCGCGTACGTTGCCGCCGTCGCCGTAGAGCGGGACGGTGCGCCCGTCGAGGAGGTTGGTGACGAACAGTGGGACGACCTTCTCCGGGTACTGGTAGGGCCCGTAGTTGTTGGAGCAGCGGGTCACCACCACGTCGAGGCCGTGGGTGCGGTGGTAGGCCAGGGCGAGCAGGTCGGAGCCGGCCTTCGACGCCGAGTAGGGGGAGTTGGGGGCCAGCGGCCAGTCCTCGGTCCAGGAGCCCTCGGCGATGGAGCCGTAGACCTCGTCGGTGGAGACGTGCACGAACCGGGCGACGCCGTGGCGTAGCGCGGCGTCGAGCAGGTTCTGGGTGCCGAGGACGTTCGTGGTGACGAAGGGTGCGGCACCGGCGATCGAGCGGTCGACGTGGGACTCGGCGGCGAAGTGCACGACCACGTCGTGCCCGGCGACGGTCTCGTCGACCACCTCGGGGTGACGGATGTCACCCTGGACGAACCGCAGCCGGGGATCGTCGGCCACCGGCGCGAGGTTGGCCAGGTTGCCGGAGTAGGTCAGCGCGTCGAGCACGGTGACCTGGGCCGGTTCCACCGCCGGTACGCCCGCCGCGCCGCCGCCGGGGACGCCGAGCAGCGTCCGGACGTATTCCGAGCCGATGAAGCCGGCGCCGCCGGTGACCAGGATCCTCACGGGTCCGGAAGTCTACGCGAAACGGCCACATCCGCAGCGCAGGCGACGCGCGCCGGTCCGTCCCGCTGCCGGTAGGCTCGCCCGGATGCGTGGAATCCTGCTCGCCGGTGGCACCGGAAGCCGGCTGTGGCCGATCACCCGGGCGGTGTCGAAACAGCTGATGCCGGTCTTCGACAAACCGATGATCTACTACCCGCTCTCCACCCTGGTGATGGCCGGGATGTCCGAGATCCTGGTGATCACCACACCGGAGGAGCAGGGCCAGTTCCAGCGGCTGCTCGGTGACGGCAGCCAGTTCGGGCTGCGGCTGGAGTACGTCGCCCAGCCCCGGCCGGAGGGCATCGCGCAGGCGTTCGTGCTGGGCGCGGACTTCATCGGCGACGAGTCGGTGGCGTTGATCCTCGGCGACAACATCTTCCACGGTGCGGGTCTGGGCCGGCAGTTGGCCGCGGCCGGTGATCCGGTGGGTGGCCGGATCTTCGCGTACCCGGTGGCCAACCCGCAGGCGTACGGCGTGGTGCGCTTCGACGCCGCTGGGCGGGTGTTGTCGATCGAGGAGAAACCGCAGCGCCCGACGTCCCGGTACGCGGTGCCCGGCCTGTACTTCTACGACAACCGGGTGGTGGAGATCGCCCGGGGGCTCACGCCCAGCGCCCGGGGCGAGTTGGAGATCACCGCGGTGAACGAGGCGTACCGGCGGTGGGGTGAGCTGTCGGTCACCGTGCTGGACCGGGGGACCGCCTGGCTGGACACCGGCACCTTCACCTCGCTGATGCAGGCCGCCGAGTTCGTCCGGGTGATCGAGGAGCGGCAGGGCATGAAGATCGGCTGCGTGGAGGAGGCCGCCTGGCGGGCCGGGCTGATCGACGACGCGCGGTTGCGCGCCCTGGCCGAGCCGCTGACCCGCAGCGGCTACGGCGACTACCTGCTCGACCTGCTCGCCGGTGACCGGCAGGAGCCGACCGGCGAGTTCGGCGCTACGGGGGCGGCCCGGTGAAGCTGCGACCGTTGAGCGTCGAGGGCGCCTGGGAGGTCACTCCGCAGCAGCACGGCGACCCACGCGGACTGTTCCTGGAGTGGTACCGCTTCGACCGGTTGGCCGAGGCGGTCGGGCATCCGCTGCGACTGGCGCAGGGCAACCTGTCCGTCTCGGCCCGCGACGTGGTGCGCGGCATCCACTTCGCCGACGTGCCGCCGGGGCAGGCGAAGTACGTCACCTGTGTCCGGGGAGCGGTGCTCGACGTCATCGTCGACCTGCGGGTCGGCTCGCCCACCTTCGGCCGGTGGGAGGGGGTGCGCCTGGACGACGTGGACCGGCGCGCGGTCTACCTGGCCGAGGGGCTCGGTCACGGCTTCTGCGCGTTGACCGACGACGCCACCCTCAACTATCTCTGCTCGACCACGTACAACCCGTCGGCCGAGCACGCGGTGCACCCGCTGGACGAGGAGCTGGGCATCGACTGGCCGACCGCGAGCCCGCGCCTGTCCGCCCGCGACGCCGCCGCGCCCACGCTGGCGCAGGCCCGGTCGGCCGGGCTGCTGCCGCAGTACGACACCTGCCGGCGGCACGTCGCGACTCTCGTCGCCGCGGCGGGTTCCACCGACGGCTGAGGTCGGCACGTGCCCCGACAGTGACGAACAGGGCCTCCGTACGGCTAATGTCTCATCATGGAACGGCGAATCTTCGGTCTGGAGACCGAGTACGGCGTCACCTGTACCTACCGCGGACAGCGGCGGCTGTCCCCCGACGAGGTGGCCCGGTACCTCTTCCGCCGGGTCGTGTCCTGGGGCCGGTCGAGCAACGTCTTCCTGCGTAACGGCGCGCGGCTCTACCTGGACGTCGGCTCGCACCCCGAGTACGCCACCCCGGAGTGCGACTCGGTGGTCGACCTGGTCGCCCACGACCGGGCCGGTGAGCGGATCCTGGAGGGGCTGCTCATCGACGCGGAGAAGCGGCTGCACGACGAGGGCATCGCCGGCGAGATCTACCTGTTCAAGAACAACACCGACTCGGCCGGCAACTCGTACGGCTGCCACGAGAACTACCTGGTGTCCCGGCACGGTGAGTTCGGCCGGCTCGCCGACGTGCTGATCCCGTTCCTGGTCACCCGGCAGCTCATCTGCGGTGCCGGCAAGGTGTTGCAGACGCCGCGTGGGGCGGTCTACTGCCTGTCCCAGCGGGCCGAGCACATCTGGGAGGGGGTGTCATCGGCCACCACCCGCAGCCGCCCGATCATCAACACCCGGGACGAGCCGCACGCCGACGCGGAACGGTACCGCCGGCTGCACGTCATCGTCGGTGACTCCAACATGAACGAGGTCACCACGCTGCTGAAGGTCGGCACCGCCGACATCGTGCTGCGGATGATCGAGGGTGGCGTGGTGATGCGCGACCTCACCCTGGAGAACCCGATCCGGGCGATCCGGGAGGTGTCGCACGACATCACCGGCCGGCGGAAGGTGCGACTGGCCTCGGGCAAGGAGATCAGCGCCCTGGAGATCCAGCAGGAATATCTGGCCAAGGCCACCGAGTTCGTCGAGCGCCGGGGCGGCGACCAGACCGCCAAGCGGGTGGTCGAGTTGTGGGGCCGGGTGCTGCGGGCGGTGGAGACCGGCGACCTGGAACCGGTCTCCCGGGAGATCGACTGGGTGACCAAGCTGCGCCTGATCGAGCGTTACCAGCGCAAGCACGACCTGCCGCTGTCGCACCCCCGGGTGGCGCAGATGGATCTGGCGTACCACGACCTGCGCCGTGGGCGGGGCCTCTACGCCTTGCTGGAGCGGCGCGGCGAGGTGGACCGGGTGGCCACCGATCCGGAGATTTTCGAGGCGAAGGAGACACCGCCGCAGACCACCCGGGCCCGGCTGCGCGGCGAGTTCATCCGGCACGCCCAGGAGAAGCGGCGGGACTTCACCGTCGACTGGGTGCACCTGAAGCTCAACGACCAGGCGCAGCGGACCGTGCTCTGCAAGGACCCGTTCCGGGCGTACGACGAGCGGGTGGAGCGGCTGATCGCCAGCATGTGACGGGGTCGACCGGGGCCACGCCGACCGGCGCGGCCCCGGGTAGGCTGGTCAGGCCATGATTTTTCCTGAACCTCCCACTCCGGGCGCGCAACGGCAGAGCTGGCTCGAACGCCGCCGCGACAAGATCCGCGACGAGATCGAGCGTAACCGCCGTGGCGAGTACACCGTGCCCACCTGGGTGCTGGCCCTGGCCCTGGCGCTGATCGTCGGTGCCTGGGCCGCCCTGGTCATCTTCGCCTGACGCGCGCGGGGCGGTCGAGCAGGGCGCCTCGTCAATCCCCGGCCGGTGACTGCGCCGTCAGGCGGGCGGCGTGCCGGCCGGCCGCGGCGGCGGCCAGGAAGTAGGCGTGGTCGGCGTCCAGCCCGCGTCCCATCGTCGACAACGGCACCGGACTGCGGCGCAGCGCCGCGTCCAGCCCGACGGTGTCCACCCGCACCAGCGTGTGCCGCTGCGCCAGCGGTGCCACCGCGGCGTCGACCTCGGCGGCCAGCGCCGGTTCCAGGCCCGCCGGCAGCACCAGTTCCGCGCGGGCCAGCGCCACCCGGCCGTACGCGGTGAGGCTGTGGTGCGAGACGCCGCGGTGTCGGGGGCGCGGGTCGGCGGCGGAGATCCGCAGCGAGCCGACCGGGCGTCCACCGAGCGTGGCGACGGCGTTCACCGCCTCGCCGACGGCCACCCCGGAGAATCCCCAGCGGGTGCCGGTGCCGAGATTGCCCGGGCCCTGGGCCACCACCGCGACGTCCGCGCCGAGCACGTGCCGGGCGGCGAGCAGTCCGCTGTGCAGCGTTGTGGCCTCCAGGTCACCTCCGAACGCCTGCCCCACGCTGATCGTGCCGACAAGTTCGTCGCGCAGTCCGGCGAGGGTGCGGGAGAACCAGGCGGGCAACGCCCCGCCGTCGGTGAGCAGGTACGCCACCCGCGCCCGCGGCGCGTCGACCCGGATGCCGGCGAGGATCGCCGGCAGCGCGGAGTGCAGGTCGGCGGTCACCACCGGTAGACCGGCCAGGTCGTCGGCGGCCGCCAGCGCCGCCCGGTGCGGTGACGCCTCCTCGTCGACGCCGAGCAGGATCGGCTGCAACGGGGTGTAGCGGGCCTTGACCAGATGACCCGCGTCGCGGGAGTCGATCGCCTGCGGCGGATCCGGCGGTAGCCGCTCCGGCAGCGCCACGACCAGGGCGTACCCGCCGGTGCCCAGACCCATCAGCAGCGCACCGGCGTTGAGCAGCACCCGGTCGCCGGTCTCGGGCTCACCGACCAGCGCCGGATAGGCCAGCGCCCGCATCGCGCCGCCGCCGTCCACCTCGACGTCCAGCTCCACCGCGCCGGCCCACCGCCGACGCACCCTGAGTACCGCACCTGCCCGCCACCGCACCACCCCCGAACGCTAACCCTCCACCCCCGGCACCCCTCGCCCCACCCCGTCGATCTTGCACTTTCTGCCCCCGATAGCACAACAAAAGCGACATACCGGCGACCACAAGTGCAAGATCGACGAGAAGGGGGGGTTGGGGGGTGGTGAGGGTGGCGTGGGATGGCTGTGTGGGGGGTCAGGGCTGCTAGCGTCTACGGGGTGTCACGTAGTCGCACCGAACGGCTGGTCAACCTGGTGATCTGCCTGCTGTCCACGCGGCGGTTCCTGACCGCCGCGCAGATCGCCGCGACCGTGCCCGGTTATGAACACGATCCGGACGACGCCCGCGAGCACGAGGCCTTCCAGCGCAAGTTCGAGCGGGACAAGGCCGAGCTGCGGGAACTGGGCGTACCGCTGGAGACCGGCACGGCGAGCGCCTTCGACGCGGAGCCCGGGTATCGGATCGCCCACCGGGAGTACGCGCTGCCCGACATCCCCCTCCAGCCCGACGAGGCGGCCGCGGTGGGCATCGCCGCTCGACTGTGGCAGCACGCCGGCCTGGCCGCCGCCGCCTCGTCCGGGCTGGCGAAGCTGCGCGCCGCCGGCGTGGACGTGGATCCGCAGGCCACCCTCGGGCTGGAGCCGATGGTCACGGTCGACCCGGCGTTCGCGCCGCTGACCGCCGCCGCCCGCGACCGGCGGGAGGTCCGCTTCGACTACCGGGTGCCGGACCGCGACGCGTCTGCCCGGCGCCGCCTGCAACCGTGGGGAGTGGTCTGCTGGCGGGGCCGGTGGTACGTGGTCGGTCACGACCTGGACCGCGACGCCACCCGCTGCTTCCGACTGTCCCGGGTGGTGGGCCCGGTGCGGGCCACCGGCGAGTCGGGTGCCTACCAGCCGCCGACCGGCGTCGACCTGATCAGTCACGTGGCCCGCTGGTCCGGTCCGGTCGAGCGACCCGGCCGGGCGACCGTGCTGGTCACCCCGGGCCGGGCCGCCGGGTTGCGCCGCTGGGCGGTGGAGGTCACCGCCGGCCCCGACGCGGACCGGCTGGTGCTGCCGTACGGCGACGCCTGTTCGCTGGCCGGTCACCTCGTCGGCTACGGGCCCGACGTGCGGGTGGTCGACCCGCCCGAGGTGCGGGAGGCGGTCATCCAGCGGCTGAAGGAGATCGCCGCCCGACACGACTCCCTGGCGGTGGTCCGGTGAGCACGCGGGACGAGCCGGCGCGCCGCGCGGTGGTGCGCGGAGGGTGGTCCCGGTGAGCGGTGTGGCGCCACGGGCCGGATCCCGGGCCTCGGCGGACCGGCTGGCCCGGCTGCTGAACCTGGTGCCGTACCTGCTCGCCCGGCCCGGGATCGAGATCGCCGAGGCGGCCGGTGACCTGGGTGTCACCGAGCGGCAGCTACGCGAGGACCTGGAGCTGTTGTGGGTCTGCGGGCTGCCCGGGTACGGCCCGGGCGACCTGATCGACATGGCCTTCGACGGTGACCGGGTGACCATCACCTACGACGCGGGCATCGACCGGCCGCTGCGGCTCACCCCGGATGAGGCACTGGCGCTGGTGGTGGCGTTGCGGATGCTTGCCGAGACGCCCGGGGTGGCGAACCGGGAAGCGGTCGAGCGGGCCCTCGCGAAGATCGAGGACGCGGCGGGTGACCTGGTCGCCGCGCCGGTCGAGGTGCGGCTGCCCGGTGACACCGGGCGGGTGGAACAGTTGCGGGCCGCGGTGGAGGGCGGTCGCGCGTTGCGGATCACGTATTACACGCCGGCCCGGGACGAGACCACCGAGCGGGTCATCGACCCGCTGCGGGTGCTGATGATTGGTGGCCGGACGTACGTGGAGGCGTGGTGCCGCCGCGCCGAGGCGGTGCGGCTGTTCCGGGCCGACCGGATCGACGCGGTGACCGCGTTGGCCGAACCCGCCGTGGTACCCCCGCAGGCCCAACCGCACGACCTGCGTCACGGGGCGTTCCGGCCCTCGCCCGACCTGCCCCTGATCACGTTGCGGATCGGTCGGGGCGAACGGTGGATCACCGAGTACTACCCGTGTGAGCGGGTCGAGTCCGACGGCGAGCGGTGGTTGGTGTCGCTGCGCGTGACCGATCTCGGCTGGGCCCGTCGGTTCGTGCTGGGTCTCGGCCCGGACGTCGAGGTCGTCGCGCCGGCCGAGTTGGCCGGGCAGATCCACGAGTCGGCGGTGGCGGCCCTGGAGGCGTACGCCCACCCGGTGCCGGCCGACGCGAATCCGGCGGCGGCCGGCGACAGGCAGTAGGCTGGCCGGCGTGCTGAAGTGGATCGTGCTCGCGCTCGTGCTGGTGCCGTTGGTTCTGCTCGCGCTGGCGGTACGACCCGTGCTGGCGCGACTGCCCCGGCTGCGCCGGGCGGCGCTGGCGTTGCAGCGACGGGCCGACGAGGCGACCGCGCTGCGCGAGGCGGCGGAGAGTCTCCAGCAGCGGGCGGAGGGCTTGCAGAGCCGGCTTGAGACGACCCAGCAGCGGCTCACCGTGATCAAGGCGCGTCGCGGCGACTGAGGGCCGTTCCACCGGCGTCACATCCCGCGCGGTGCGCATTCCTGCCCGTACGGTGCGTGCTGCTGCACACGGCGTCGCGGCTTCGCGCAGAATGATCCAGCCGCACGGTTGACGGGACACTCGCGGTTGGCCGAGACTTCACCCGCCGGGACGAACCACCACCGCCCCGGCGGGTGGCAATGGCCGTCGTCGCACGTACGATGGGCTGCGGAACCACCCTCATCGACACAGTGCGACTGGAGCCCTCCATGCATGCCCTCAAGCCCTGGCACATCGCCGTACTCGTGGTCGTGCTGATCCTGCTCTTCGGCGCGAAGCGGCTCCCCGACGCCGCCCGGTCCCTCGGCCGCTCGCTGCGGATCATCAAGGCCGAGACGAAGAGCCTGGCCGACGACGACCGCGACCTCGCCGGCAAGGCCGACGCGCAGGCCGGCTACCAGCCGTACCCGCCGCAGCAGCCGGCACCGCAGCAGCAGCCCTACCAGGGCACCGTGCAGCAGCCGGTCGTCGACCCGGTGCAGCGCGTCCGCGAGAACTGACCCCCGGGTCCGGTAATCGTGGCCTTCGGACTCAGCAAGCGCGGACCGAGCAGCTTCGAGCGGGCCGCCGACGGCTCGATGACCCTCGTCGAGCACATCCGCGAGCTACGCAACCGGCTGTTCAAGGCGTCGCTGGGCATCCTGATCGGCTTCGGCTTCGGTCTCTGGCTGGCCGGCCCCGTCCGTGAGTTGCTGTCCCAGCCCTACTGCCAGTTGCCCGGCAGTCAACTGCCCGACGGCCGGTGCAACTTCGTCCAGCTCGGTCCGGCGGACCTGTTCCTGCTGAACCTGAAGATCGGTCTGTGGGTCGGTCTGATCCTCGCCGCGCCGGTCTGGCTCTACCAGTTGTGGGCCTTCATCGCACCGGGCCTGCACCGGCACGAGCGGCGGTACGCGTACGCCTTCACCGCCCTGGCCGCACCGTTGTTCGCGGCCGGCGCCGTGCTGGCGTACTTCGTCGCCTCGAAGGGGCTGGAGTTCCTGCTGGAGATCTCGGGCGATGACATCAACACCACGCTCGACATCACCCGCTACATATCGTTCATCACCAACCTGATTCTGATGTTCGGGGTGGCGTTCGAGTTTCCGTTGATCGTGTTGATGCTCAACTTCGTCGGCATCGCCAGCGCGAAGCGGCTGCTCAGCTGGTGGCGGGTCGCCGTGTTCGTCTTCTTCGCCTTCTCGGCGGTGGTCACCCCCACGCCGGACCCGTTCGGCATGAGCGCGCTGGCGTTGTGCCTGTGCGCGCTCTATTTCGCCGCGGTCGGCGTCGCGTTCCTCAACGACAAGCGCCGGGGACGCGGCAAGGAGATCTATGCCGGCATCGACGACGACGAGGTCTCCCCGCTGGAGTTCGACCGGGAGCCGGTCGAGGCGGGGCAGCGGGTCGACGCGAGCGGCCCGATCGACGCCCCCGCACCTGTCGACGCGCCGGCTCCGATCGACCGACGGTATGACGACGTGACCTGACGCGCGACGTGTGACGGATGCACGCGGCAAGCCTTCCCGGGGTGGAAGGCTTGCCGCGTTTTCGGTGACCGCGATCGGCGGTCGAACCCCGGTGTGGCCGCACCGGTTACCCGACAGCAGCGCCACCGTCAGCCGGAGAGTCGGCAATCCGTCAACGGGTTGCTCACGGTCAGCGACCGGGTAAGGGGCTGAATACGATAAGTCGACGTTCCCGGCGAGAGAGAGGCTCTGTGCGTCGTCCGACGTTTCGCCGTCCGCCCGCCGTCCGGCGGGGGCCCGACGCCTCGCCAGCGCGCCCAGCGGTCGCCGTCGCCCGTCTCGCCGTCATGGGAGCCGCCGCCGTGGGCGTCGGCCTGCTCATCGGTGCCCTGTCGAGCGACCCGGCCAGTGCGGACAGCGTCGGTGTGCCCTCGGCCGGCGCGGATCGGCAGGAACGCGAACGTGACCGGCCCACCTCGCCCCTCGACGAACTGGTCACCGGCCTCGTCGAACGCCCGGACGTCCGGCGTTCCGGCGAGGGCCGGAGTTCGACGCGGGGCTTGCCGGTCACCGGTCGGCGGGATGACGACCGTCGTGCCGACGAAGGCGGGGCGCGCGGCGGCCGCCCGGCGCGGCCACCGGCGACCACGCGTACCGGTCGAGTACCGACGCCCGACGGTCCCGTCGACCCGTCACCGGGCAGCCGCTCACCGGCTGACCCGTCCCTGACCAGCGACACACCGGGTCACCGTGCGGTGGCTGCCCGGACGCCGCGCGACGGGTCGTCGAAGGGCTCCGGGCCGGTCGGGCGTACGCCCGTGACGCCGCCGAGCCGGTCGACCGTGCCGATCGTCGGCGACCGGCCTCCGGCGCCGGAGCCGGGCCTGGCGCTGCCGCCCCCGCCGGAGGTCACCCGGCCCGCGACCGGCCTGGTTGCTCCGCCCGTCCCGGGCGACGCCGCGACGGCATTGGCGGCGCTGCCCGCGACGGGCCTTGCGGCGCTGCCCGGGACAGCTTTGACGGCGCTGCCCGCGACGGGCCTTGCGGCGCTGCCCGGGACAGCTTTGGCGGCGCTGCCCGCGACGGAAGCCGTCGTCGTGCTGTCGCAGGCTGTTCTGCGACCGGTGCTGGTCGCGGCCGTCGCGGTGGTGGGCTCCGGGGTGGCAACGGTAACGACGCCGCTCACGCAGCTCCCGGACCTGGTCACCGGCACACTTCCCGTGCTGCCGCCAGGTTCCGCTGCCGGGCCGTACACCGGGGGTGAACCGACGTCGTGGACGTCGGTCACCGCCCCTGTCGCGGGTGTGCCGCCGCCGGCTCGATCGCTGGCACCTGATCCGCCGCCCGCGGCACCGAGGGCCACACCGCCGCACGAGGTGACGCCGGCTGTTCCCGTGGCCGGGGTGTCGCTCGGCTGGCCTCGGTTCTCCGCCGGCACCCCGGAAGCCGGATCCGGGTTGACGCAGTCACCGACCCGCCTACCGCAGCGTCCTCATCCGCCCGCTGGCGACGGTGTCACCGGAGCCGACGGCGGCCCCGCACCACTGCGGGGAATGGTCCTCGACGGGTGCCAGGTGCCGCCGACAGTCAACGCTCGGACCGATGTCCCCGCGCCCCGCAGGTACGCGGGCCGTTTCCCCGGCGTGAGCGCCCGACCCGGCTGAGTCCGCCCTGACCCGCCCGCGCCGCCGGGATTCCACCGGCTGGTCGCCCGGCGTGGTCGTACGGGTGCCCGGGGCCGTCGTGCAGCCGACGTCCCACGGGCCGGGCCCAGTCCGTTCGCGCGGGGCCGACCTGCGTGGTCCCGTCCAGGGGACCGGCAGTCGCCGCGCCGCGCGTACCTCAGATCGGAGCTACGTGGTGATCCGCGTTGTGATTGGCGAAAGTATGGGGCTGCTGCGCAGTGCGTTGTGCGCGGCGCTGGCGGGTGAGGCGGACATCGAGGTCGTCGCCGAGGCGACGGGCATCGGTGACCTGCCCGCGTTGGTGCGTCGACACCTGCCGGACGTGGTGCTCGTGGATCTGGCGTCGGGTGTTCCCGAGCCGGTGGCGGTGATCTCCGAGATCATCGGGGCGGCACCCGCGACAGCGGTGCTGGCCCTCAGTGACCGGTGGAGCCGGGGCCTGGTGACGGAGGCGTTGACGGCCGGAGCGCAGGGGTTGGTCGGCAAGGACGAGCCGCTGCACGAGCTGGTCCGGACGGTGCGGGCGCTCGCGGCGGGGGAACGGGTCATCGACGTGGCCGCCGCCGCGACGGCGCTGCGTCCCGCCACGGGCCCGCTGACGCCTCGGGAGGCCGAGGTGCTGCGGATGGCCGCCGAGGGGCTGCCGCTCAAGGAGATCGCCCACCGGCTGTTCCTGGCGCACGGCACGGTGCGTAACCACCTGTCGGCGATCATGCGCAAGACCGGCGCCCGCAACCGGATGGAGGCGGTCCTGCTCGCGCGCCGTGACGGCTGGATGTGACCGTGGCTGGGGTCGCCGCCCGGCGGCCCCAGCCCACCACCGCCCGCCGACGGGCGGAACCAGCCGGGGCGTGTTTGAATGCTGACGGTCCGTGATCCAGCCGACGAGTTCGGAGAGCCTGCGGTGATCCGTACCCTGCTCGCTATCGACGGTGCCCTGGTTCGGGGTGCCCTGTCCTTCGTGCTCGCCGCGGAGGACGACATCAGCGTGGTGGCGGAGGTGGCCCGGGGTGACGTGGTCACCTGGACGATCCGTAGCCGTCGGCCGGACGTCGCGGTGGTCGACCTCGACCTCGTCGAAGGGCTGCCGGCGACCGGCTGCTGTCCGCTGCTGGTGCTCGCCGAGCCGCGTCGGGCCGGGAGCCTGTACCGGACGCTCACCCCGTCCCGAACCGTCGGCGTCCTCGGCAGCGACGTTCCGCCGCACCGGGTGGTCGACGGGATCCGCCGGCTGTCCCGTGGCGAGCCGGTGGTCGACGCGGATCTGGTGCTGGCAGCGCTGCACCGGGAGAACCCACTCACTGCGCGTGAGGCGCAGATCCTCGACCTGACCGCCGGCGGCGCGCCGGTCGCCGAGGTGGCTGGTTCGCTCGGTCTGGCCCCTGGGACCGTCCGTAATCATCTCGGCCGGATCATCCGGAAGACGGGCGGGCGCACCCGAGTCGAGGCGGTCCAGGTGGCCCGCGACGCCGGCTGGATCTGACCGCCGAAGGTCAGCCGCGGGGCGCGGCGACCCGGTCGGCGGTACGGTCGGCGCCGCCGCCCGCCGCCGCCACACCGTCCCAGTGCCCGACCAGGTCGCGGTAGCCGGGCGAGCGGGCCAGCAGTTCCTGATGGCTGCCGTCCAGCGGTCCGTCCTCGTCGAACACCAGCACCCGTCGGGCGCGGACGGCGGAACTGATCCGGTGGGCGATGACGACCAGGGTGCCCGGTCGTCGGGCGAAGGCCGACTCGACGGTGGCCTCCAGCGTCGGGTCCAGGTGACAGGTCGCCTCGTCCAGGATGACCAGCGGGGCGGGGGCCAGGTAGGCGCGTACGGCGGCGACAAGTTGCCGTTCACCGGCGGAGAGCGTGGTCGGGTCGATCGTGGCGGCGAGGCCGCCGAGCCGCCGCGCGAGAGCGTCGGCACCGAGCCGGGCCAGCGCGGTCTCGACGGCCCTGTCGTCGGCGTCCGGACTCAGGTAGCGGAGGTTGTCGGCCAGGGAACCGGTGAACACGTACGCCTCCTGCGGCACGAGCACCCGTAGCGCGGCCAGGTCGGTTCGACCGAGGGGGGCCACCGGGCGACCGGCGAGACGGACCGTGCCGCGTTCCGGCTCGATCAGCCCGGCGACCAGCCCGGCCAGGGTGGACTTGCCGGTGCCGCTGGGTCCCACCACCGCCAGATGTTCTCCCTCGGGCAGGGTCAGCGAGAAGCCGGCCAGGATCGGCCGGGCACCGGGCCCGTACCGGAAGGTCAGGTCGGACAACCGGACCGCCGGGGTGCCGCCCGCCGGGTCCGGGCCGGGGGTGGCCGCCCGGTCGCGCCGCGACGGGGGCCGGCAGGTGCGCAGGATCCGTTCCAGGGTGACGGCGTAGCGCAGCCCTCCACCACCGAGCCCCTGCACCAGGGCGTGCAGCGCGGGTTGCAGGCTGGTGGTGACGTAGACCAACGCGCCGAGCACCGCGCCGGTGGTCAGTCCGCGCCGCACCAGCCACGGCGCGGCGAGCAGCAGGACCACCACCGGCAGCCAGCCGCCCAGGCCGAGGCTCAAGCTGCGTAGCGCGGACATCCGGGCCAGCGTCCGCTCGGCGTCGGCGTGGTCGCCGACCCTGCGGTCGACCTCGGCCACCGTGCGTTCCTCGGCACCGCAGGCGAGCACGTCGCGGTGACCGGTCAGCGCGGTCGCCGCCGACCGGCCGAGCGCCTCGCCGGCTCGCACCTGGGTCCGCTGGTGCGCCAGCATCGACGGGAGCGCGGCGGCGAAGACGACAAGCCCCACGAGCAGCGGGGCCGCCACCAGCGCCGCGACCGTGGCATCCAGGGCCAGCAGGCCGAGCAGGGCCGCTCCGGCGGTGAACAGGAAGCCGCGTACCACCATGACCAGGCCACCGAAGGTGTCCCGGACGATCTCCACGTGGTGGGTGAGGCGGGCCACCGGAGCGCTGTCCGGGTGAGCGCCGGTCCGGGTGGCGTCGTGCAACGCGCCGTGGACCACCAGACGGGCCAGCTCGTCGCGGAACGGTTCCACCACGTCACCCAGGCTCCGGTAGACGCGCCCGGTCGCCGCCGCGCCGAGCAGGACGGCCACCGCGAGTCCGCCGAGCCAGGCCACGCCGGTGGTGAACCGGCCGGCCAGGAAACCCTGGTCGACGGCGCGGGCGACGAGCAGCCCGGCGAGCAGCGCCGGCAGGGACTCCACCGCCGACCAGGCGGCGAGCCGGCCGACGTCCCGGCGACGGGCCCGCAACGCCCGCCACGTCGTCCGACCAACGCCCGGACCGATCACCGGGGGACACCGTCCTCCGCGAACACCGCCCGGTAGTCCGGGTCCGTCCAGAGTCGCCGATGCGGGGCCAACGCGCGCAGCCGACCGGCGTCGAGCCAGGCGACCAGGTCGGCCGCGGCGGCCGTCGCCACCCGGTGGGTGACCACCAGGCGGGTACGCCCTGCGTCCCGGCCGGTCAAGGCGCGGGTGATCCGATGTTCGGTGGCGGTGTCCAGGCTGGACGTGGCGTCGTCGAGGATGAGCAGCCGCTCGGCGTGGAACGCGCGAGCCAACCCGAGGCGCTGGGTCTCACCTCCGGACAGCGGTGCGTCCACGGTCCGGGTGCGGAACCCGTCGGGCAGCCGGGCCACCACCCCGTCGATCTGCGCGGACCGGGCCGCCGCCAGCACGGCGGCGGTGGCCGGCGCACCGGTCGAGGGCGGCCGGGCCGACCGTTCCGGCAGACCGAGCCCGATCGCGTCGTGCACCGTCTCACCGACCAGCACCGGACGGTCGAAGGCGTGACCGACCGCCCGACGCAGCGCGGCCCGGTCGAGGCGGGCCAGTGGTACCCCGTCCAACAGCACCTCGCCGCTGTCCGGGTCGTACAACCGCCCGGCCACGGCGGCGAGGGCGGACTTGCCGGCCCCGGAACGCCCGACCACGGCCACCGTGCGACCGGCGGGCACGTCCAGGTCGATGGCGTCCAGGACCGCCCGGTCGTCGGCGCGGACACCGACCCCGCGCAGCCGCAGGTGACCGCCGCCGGGCGGCAACGGCTCGTTGCCACCGGGACGCACCGGACAGGACAGCGGCTCGGCGATCCGGCGGGCCGCTGCCCGGCTACGGACCAGCCGGTTGAGGGTGGCCAGCACCGCACCCAGCCCGGCGCCGAGCGCGGCGTACTGCACGGCGGCGACCAGTTGGCCGGCGGTGAGCCAGCCGACGCTCAGCGCGTACCCGCCGACGGCGACGACGGCGACCTGGAGCAGCGGTGCCACGGCCGCGACGCGGGCGTTGGCCCGGGCCAGCAACCGCCAGCCGGACCGGCCGTGGCCGCGCAGGTCGGGCAACGCCGCCAGCACCCGGTCGCACTCGAGGTCGGTGGTGCCGGCCGCGGCGATGGTACGGGCACCACCGAGTGCCTCCTGCAGCCGGCCGGCGATCGCCCCGAGCACCCGCTGGTACGCGGTGACAACCGCCGAGGCGTCGGTGACGAACGTGGCCATGAGGACGGTCAGCACGGCCAGCCCGGCGAGGAGAGTGAAGCCGAGCACGGGCTCCAGCAGGAACAGCGCCACGACGCTGCCCAGCGGCGGCAGGACGGCGATCCCGCCGAGTGCCACGGCGTTGCCGGCCTGCCCGGTGTCGGCGGCCTGTCCGGCCAACCGGCCGACCAGGTCACCGACCGGAAAACGGCGCACGGCCCGGACGTCCAGCGCGAACAGGTGCCGCAGCAGCCTCCGGCGGAGCCGGGCCGTGGCCCGGGCGGCGCCGTACCCGCCAGCCAGGTCACCGAGGACGTCGGTGACCAGCAGGACGACGACGAGGAGGCAGGCGACCAGCGGCCATCGGTGGGCGGCGTCACCACCGACGGCGGCGTCCACGGCCAGCCCCAGCACCGCGGGCAGGGCCAGTTCGGCGGCGGCACCGGCCAGCGCCACCACCACCAGCGTGACGGTCCAGCCGCCACCGTCTCGGACCACCCGGAACAGCAGGCGGTCCGCGCCGGCCAGCGTTCGCATCGGTCCTCCCGGTCGTACGGCGTGGCCCTGGACGGTCAGGTAACCGTCCAGGGCCTCGCGTGGTGCGGTCCGATCAGTTGCAGGTCGTCACGGACAGCGAGCTGTCGCCGCAGAGCAGCAGGCTCGCCCGGCTACCACCGCCGGTCCGGTCGGCCGGAGCCGCCTCCAGTCCCTGAAGGTCGAGGAGCGCCATGTCGTGTCACCTCCCATCGGGCGTCGGGGTCAGGGTCGCCCCCGCTGTCGCGGGGGAGTCCGGTGCGCCGGTGAGGGGCGCGAGGAAGGGCAGGGTCGTCGGGGCGTCACGTCGGGTGGTGGCCAGCGCCAGCAGGACGCCCGCGGTGCCGGTGGCCAGGTCCATGGACAGCCGTAGCAACTGCTCGCCGGGGAAGGCGGTGCCGTCCCGGTACGGCAGGGCGTGCCAGCCCAGCCGCCGGACCTGGCCCTCCATCTCGTGGCGCAGCTGCGTGTCGTCACGGTGGGCGGCGAGGTAGGCGATGATGCCGGCCCGCCCGGCGAAGAGACCGGACTGCGCGTAGAACGGCGACCGGGCGGCGCGACGCACCCCGGCGCTCGCCTCGGCGAACTGCTCGTCGCCGCGGTGGCGCAGGTACTGGTCGAGGACGAGCCCGATGCCGACGCTGCCCTGGCCCAGGTAGGGCATGGTGCGCCAACCCTCGTTGACCTCCAGCGCGCCGTCGGGTCGGACCACGCAGCGGCGCAGGTCCTGGCGCAGCGCAATGGCGGCGTGGTCGAGCAGGTCCGGATCGCCGGTCAGCTCGTACAGGCGCACCAGCAGCAGCGCCGCGCCGGTCCGGCCGCGCAGCAGCCCGGCGTACGGGTGTCGCCCGCCGCTGACCTCGCCGCCGGGGTCGTCGGCGAGCCGTTCCACCAACTCTCCGGTGACCTGCCAGGCCGCCTCCCGCAGCGCCGGTTCGCCGGTACGCCCGCCCAGCTCGGCCAGGTTCAGGGCGATGCCGGCCAGCCCGCCGGCCAGACTGTGGTCCAGCCCGGTCGTCGACTCGCGGAGGCAGATGTCGAGCACGTCGAGCGCGTCCTGCCGGCGACCGAGCACCTCCAGGGCGTACGCGACGCCGTGCAGGCCGTCGTAGAAGCCGCACCGGGTGCCCGACGGCGGTGAGGTGGCCTGGCGGACCAGCCACTGCTCGTGTTCCGGCCACCGGCCGGCGCCGCCCTGGTGCAACGCGTACAGCACGCCGGCCGCCCCGTGGGCGAGGTTGAGCCCGCCGCTGCGGAACTGCTCGATGTCACCGGGGAACAGCCGGTCGGTGCGGGCGGGCGTGGCGCTGGTCAGGATGGCGCGGGCCAGCCGGTCCCGGTCGACGGAGGGGACGTCGGTGGTGGGTGGGACGCGGTTCCCGAGCTCGGCTTCCGCAGCGGTGATCTCCGCTACCGCCGCGTCGAGGAAGTCTCTCGGCACCGGGAAGGCGTCGGCGATGATGTCGGCCAGGTGTGCCGCCTTCGCCGGGACGAGGCGGACCAGCTGGGTCAGCGGCAGGAACAGGGCCAGCCGCAGGCAGGCCAGGGCGTAGTGGTCGACGGCCACGCCGGTGCGTCCCCGGGGCGCGGCGAAGCCCTGGTTGCGCAGGCCCGGCCGGCGGTGCCCGTCGACCGGGGCGGCCACCTCGAAGTCGACCAGCGCGACCCGGTCGTCCGGACGCAGCATGATGTTGAACAGGTGCAGGTCGCCGTAGACCAGGCCGCGCGCGTGGATCGCCCGGACGACCTCGTCGACCTGGCGGTGCACGTCCAGCGCCCAGCTCGCGTACGCGGCGCGGTCGTCGTCGGTCGCGTCGGCGTCGATCAGCGGGTAACGGTCGACCAGGACCTTGTTCAGCGGGCGGCCCTCGATGAACTCCAGGGCGAGGAACCGGTGGTCACCCAGGGCGAACTCGTCGTGCACCCGCGGCACCTGCGGCAGGTCGGCGAGCTGGCGCAGGACGGCGGCCTCCCGGGCGAGCCGGGTGACGGCGTCGGTGCCGTCGGCGTCCAGGCCGGCGTGCGGCCGGGCCTCCTTGAACACCAGCTGGGTGTCGGTGCGCCGGTCGCGTCCGACGTACAGGCCGCCACCGTTGGAGAAGTGGATGACCTTCTCGATCTGGTAAGGGACCTCGTCGGTGCTGGTCGCGTTGCGCGCGGCCAGGTGCGGCGCGAGGAAGTCGGGCAGCGCCACCCAGGACGGCAGGTGGAAGACCGGGTCGCGGCGGTCCGGCACCAGCGTGCCGGTCTCGTCCTCGACCGCCGGGACCACCTGGCCGTCGGGGGAGTGGCAGTACCGGGCGGCGAAGCCGCCGTAGCGGACGTACACCGGCCCGGCCGCGTACCGCAGGTCGCTGAGGATGTACGGGCCGGCCTCGCCGGTGAGCAGCTCGTCGAGTTCCTTGCAGACCAGTTCGAGTTCGGCGTCGTCGCGAGGGTAGACGGTCACGAACTTGCCGCTGGCGGCCCGGGCAGCGTACTTGGAGTTGCGCAGCAGCAGGGTGCGGGGGCCGCGCAGGAACTTGAACGACAGGCCCCGGGGTACGCAGTAGTCCCAGACGGTGTCCAGCACCCGGTCGGCGTTGGCGACCGTGGCCGACACGTGCACCTTCCAGCCCTGCTGCGGCAGGCGCTCGCCGTCCGGGGCGTGGATGAGCCAGTCGTCGAGCGACTCCCGGCGCCAACCCGCCGGCAGCGGCCGGGTCGCCGCGGGGAAGGTGGGCTGCGCGACGGCGCTGCCGAGGGAGTCGTAGAACAGCGGGTCGGCGGCGCAGTAGCTGTCGTAGCGCTCGTCCACTGTGTCGCCTCCCGTCCGCCTGTCGGCTGTGGTCCTGTCGATGGATTCGAGTCTGTCCGTTCGGCCTATGGCGTCCCTAGTGTTTTCAGTCATTGAGATGAATGCGTGCCGCACGACCGGTCGTGACAAATGACAGTTGCGGCGTAGCGGCGGGACTGTCCGGTTTCGCCCCGCCGGCGCGAGCCGCCGCCGGGTCGGCACCGTCGCACCCGGGCCGGTCCGGGCGGGTACGGTGCTGGCCGTGACCTCAGACGATCACCCTTGGGTGCCCGGCGGACCGGTCGCCGTGCTGACCAACCCGTCCGCCGGCCGTGGCCGGCACCGAGGACTGCTGCCGGACCTGCTGGACGGGCTCGCGGCCGCCGACCGGCCGGTGCGGCTGCTGCGGGCCGGCAGCGCGGTCGAGGCCGAGGCGGCCTGCCGGGCCGCCGTGGCGGAGGGGATCGGCGCCCTGGTCGCGGTGGGTGGCGACGGCACGGTGCACCGGGCGATGCAGGCTGTCGCCGGCACCCCGGTGCCGTTCGGGCCGGTGCCGGCGGGTACCGGCAACGACTTCGCGGTGGAGACCGGGTTCCCGGCCGATCCCCGGGCGGCCGTCGACGTCATCGCGGCGGCGCTGCGCGAGGGACGCAGCCGGCCGGTCGACCTGGCCCGGATGACCGGGGCCGACGGCACGGCCCGCTGGTACGGCGCGGTGCTGGCGGCCGGCTTCGACGCGATCGTCAACGAGCGGGCCAACCGGATGCGCTGGCCGCGCGGTCCACGCCGCTACGACCTGGCCATCCTGGTCGAGCTGGCCAAGCTACGGCCACGGCGGTACACCCTCACCCTCGACGGCGAGCGGATCGAGGTCGACGCGGTCCTGGTGGCGGTCGGCAACGGCGCCAGCTACGGCGGCGGGATGCGGATCTGCCCCGACGCGGACCCGACCGACGGCCTGCTCGACGTGGTGGTCGGCGGCCGGTTCGACCGACGTACCCTGATCCGGGTCAAGCCGCGCATCTACGCCGGCACCCACGTCACCCACCCGCTGGTGCGCACCTACCAGGCCCGCACCGTCACCCTCGCCGCCCACGGCATCACCACCTACGCCGACGGCGAACGCTCCCTCCCCCTCCCGCTGACCGTCACCGCCACCCCCGCCGCCCTGCACCTCCTCCGCTGACCGCGGGCCCCGTGATCATGCATCTGTGGCACACGACAAAAGGTGCATAGCCGGGCTAATCGGGTGCCACAACTGCATGATCGCGGGTCGGAGGGTGGGTGGGGTGTGTCAGGGGGTGGGGAGGAGGTCGAGGACGGTGCCGAGGGAGTTGGGGCGGCCGGGGTCGGCGGCGGGGAGGATCAGTGCCGCGCAGCCGGCGGCGACGGCACCGGCGTCGGCGGGGGAGTCGCCGACCATGAGCGCCTCCTCGGGGTCGACGCCGAGCAGGCCGCAGGCCCGCCAGAAGATCGCCGGGTCGGGCTTGCACCGGCCCACCTCGTACGACAGCACGTGGGCGTCGACCAGTTCGGCAAGTCCCCAGGCGTCGAAGAGGGGCCGGATGTCGAAGCCGATGTTGCTGACCACGGCCACCCGGACGTCGGCGGCCCGCAGGGCGGCGAGGGTCGGCGCGGCGTCGGGGTAGGGCACCCAGCCCTGCGGCACCAGCAGCCGTTCGTACAGCGCCTCGGCGAAGCCCTCGATGCCGGCGTCGACGGTGTCGGCCAGCCCGGTGTAGGCGCCCCGGTGGGCGTGCTCGTAGAGATCCCGGTCGGCCCAGAGCTCGGCCAGGTGCGGCGGTACCCGGGCGGGCAGCGGCCCACCGGCGCGGCCGGCGGTGAGCAGCCGGTCGGCCAGGGCGGTCGCGCGCGCCCGGTCCAGGTCCACGCCGCATGCCGACGCGGCGGCCAGCACCCACTGGCCGGCCTCCTCCACCTGCGCGAGGGTGCCGTGGAAGTCGAACAGCACCGCCCGCACCCGCCGACGGGAGGGGCCCCGATCGTCGATGTCGGGTACGGGGCTGGTCGGTTCGGCATGATCCGGCACGTGGTGCACCCTACCGACCCACTCGGACCGCCCCGGCGCTCGGCCTTGCCCGATGCCAGTCGGGGGCAGGCACTAATCTTGGGGCATGTCGAGCCCCGCCGAGCGGTACGCCGCGGCGCGCCGCCGGGCCGCCCAGGCCTCACAGTTCCCGGCGCTTGAAGAGTTCACCTCCGATCTGGGGTTCGATCTCGACGACTTCCAGCGGGAGTCCTGCCAGGCCTTGGAGCGGGGCAGCGGCGTCCTGGTGTGCGCGCCGACCGGTGCCGGCAAGACCGTGGTCGGCGAGTTCGCCGTACACCTGGCGTTGCGGGGTGCGCCCGGGCGGCCGGAACCGGCCGACGGGGCCCGGCGCAAGTGCTTCTACACCACGCCGATCAAGGCGCTGTCGAACCAGAAGTACCACGACCTGGTCGACCGGTACGGCGCCGCGCAGGTGGGGCTGCTCACCGGCGACAACGCCATCAACGGCGACGCCCCGGTGGTGGTGATGACCACCGAGGTGCTGCGCAACATGCTGTACGCCGGCTCGGCCACCCTCGAAGGCCTGGCGTACGTGGTGATGGACGAGGTGCACTACCTGGCCGACCGGTTCCGTGGCGGGGTGTGGGAGGAGGTCATCATCCACCTGCCCGCCTCGGTGACCCTGGTGTCGCTGTCGGCGACGGTCTCCAACGCCGAGGAGTTCGCCGACTGGTTGATCACCGTCCGGGGCGAGACCACCGTGGTGGTCAGCGAGCACCGGCCGGTGCCGTTGTGGCAGCACATGCTGGTCGGCAAGCGGATGTTCGACCTGTTCCACGACGCCGCCGCCGCCCGCAAGCACGACGTGCACCCGGAGCTGCTGCGCTACACCCGCGACACGGTACGCCGGCTGGATCTCGGCGAGGGCCGCTCCGCCGGCTTCGGTGCCGGCCGGCGCGGTCCCCGCTGGCGCGGGCCGCTGCGCCCCGACATCGTCGACCGGCTGGACCGCGAGGGACTGCTGCCGGCGATCCTGTTCATCTTCAGCCGGGCCGGCTGCGACGCCGCGGTGCAGCAGTGCCTCGCCGCCGGGCTGCGGCTCACCTCGCCCGAGGAGCGGGCGGAGATCCGCCGGGTGGTGGAGTCCCGGGTCACCGCGATCCCCGGCGAGGACCTGTCGGTGCTCGGCTACTGGGAGTGGCTCGACGGGCTGGAGCGCGGGCTGGCCGCGCACCACGCCGGGATGCTGCCGGCGTTCAAGGAGGTGGTTGAGGAGCTTTTCGTCCGTGGGCTGGTCAAGGCGGTCTTCGCCACCGAGACCCTCGCGCTGGGCATCAACATGCCGGCCCGCTGCGTGGTGCTGGAACGCCTGGTCAAGTACAACGGCGAGGCGCATGTCGACCTGACCCCGGGGGAGTACACCCAGCTCACCGGGCGGGCCGGGCGCCGGGGCATCGACGTGGAGGGGCACGCCGTGGTGGTGTGGTCTCCGGAGACCGACCCCCGGCACGTGGCCGGTCTGGCCTCCACCCGCACGTACCCGCTGCGGTCCAGCTTCCGACCGTCGTACAACATGGCGGTGAACCTGGTCGGCAGCGTCGGCGCGGAACCGGCCCGGGCGCTGTTGGAGTCGTCGTTCGCGCAGTTCCAGGCGGACCGCTCGGTGGTCGGGCTGGCCCGGCAGGTGCAGCGCAACACCGAGACCATCGAGGCGTACGGCGTGGAGGCGGAGTGCCACCACGGCGACTTCGACGAGTACTTCGCGCTGCGCGTCGCCATCGCCGACCGGGAACGGGCCATCGCCCGGCAGGGGCAGAGCCAGCGCCGGGCGGCGGCGGTGGCGGCCCTGGAGCGGCTGCGGGTGGGTGACGTGATCCGGGTGCCGTCCGGGCGGCGGGCCGGCCTGGCCGTGGTGCTCGACCCGGCGGCCGGCGGCTTCAGCGAGCCGCGCCCGCTGGTGCTCACCCAGGACCGCTGGGCCGGCCGGATCAGCCCCGGCGACTTCACCACGCCGGCCGAGGTGCTGGCCCGAATCCGGGTGCCCAAGCACTTCAACCACCGCAACCCGGCCGCCCGGCGGGACCTGGCTGCCCAGGTCAGCGGCACCGGGCTGGACCGGCACTCCCGCCGGGGGGCCCGAGGCCGGCAGTCGGGGGAGGACCACCAGCTCAGTCAGTTGCGCACCGAACTGCGTCGGCACCCCTGCCACGCCTGCCCGGAGCGGGAGGAGCACGCCCGCTGGGCCGAGCGCCGTCGCCGGTTGGAACGCGACACCGAGGAGCTGCGGCAGCGGGTCGCCGGCCGGACCGGGTCGTTGGCGCGTACCTTCGACCGGATCGTCGCGCTGCTCACCGCGCGCGGCTACCTCGCCACCGACGGCGCCGTCACCGACGCCGGCCGGATGCTCGGGCGGATCTGGACGGAGGCGGACCTGCTCGTCGCGGAGTGCCTACGGCGCGGCGTCTGGGACGGGCTGTCCCCGGCCGAACTTGCCGCCGCGGTGTCGGTGGTGGTCTTCGAGGCCCGCCGCGACGTCGACGAACGGGCCTCGCTGCCGCGCGGCGCGGTGGCCGAGGCGGTCGACGCGACCCTCAAGCTGTGGAGCGAGATCGAGGCCGAGGAGGCGTCGCGCGGGTTGGCCGTCACCCGCGAGCCGGATCTGGGTTTCGCCTGGCCGGTCTACCGCTGGGCCCGGGGCGAGGCGCTGGCGAAGGTGCTGACCAGCGGGCAACTCGACGGCGAGATGCCGGCCGGTGACTTCGTCCGCTGGGCCCGCCAGGTGGTGGACCTGCTCGGCCAGCTCGCCGACTCCGGTGGTGCCTCGACGGAGCTTCGCGCCACCGCTCGCCAGGCGATAAAGGACGTCAACCGGGGTGTGCTGGCGTACCACTCACCGGCCTGAGCCGGCCGCGACGGCGGCCGGTCGACCCTCGGAACCGACGCATCGCTGCGTCACCGCCGCGGCACCCCCCGAATTGGCCAGGGGTCCTGTTGTGCCTGGTGAGAGCGTCGCCGATGATGTCATCGGCGCGTGCGCTACGCGCCGGTAGCAGCTCTGGGGGGAGCCCACGTGGCGGACATCAATCACTTTGAGTACGGCTGGATCACACCGGCGTTGAGCTACGCGCTGTCGGTGCTCGGTTCCATCCTCGGCCTGGTCTGCGCCGGCCGCATCCGGACCGCCACCAGCACGGGCCAGAAACTCTGGTGGGGAACCCTGGCCGCCTGGGCGCTCGGCGGCACGGCGATCTGGACGATGCACTTCATGGCGATGCTGGGCTTCGCGGTGACCGGCACGCGGATCCGCTACGACGTGCCGATCACGGTCGCCAGCGCGCTGATCGCGGTGGCGGCCGTCGGTCTCGGGCTGGCGATCGTCGGCACCGGTCGGCTCTCGGCGGCCCGGATCCTCGGTGGCGGCCTGTTCACCGGCGCCGGGGTGGCGGCGATGCACTACACGGGCATGGCGGCGATGCGGCTGGACGGCCGGTTGGTCTACGACGACCTCCGGGTGGGCCTGTCGGTGCTGATCGCCGTGGTCGCCGCCTCCGTCGCCCTCTGGCTCGCGGTGACCGTACGCAAGGGAGTGGCGATCTTCGCCTCGGCGCTGGTGATGGGGGTGGCGGTCAACGGCATGCACTTCACCGGGATGAGCGCCCTGTCGGTGCACCTGCACGAGGAACGGGGAGAGGTCACCGGGGCCGGTGTCGGTACGCTGCTGATCCCGATCGTGCTGCTGGTCATCTTCGGCGTGGTCGGTCTGGTGTACGCGTTGCTGGCCGCACCCACCGACGAGGACCGCGCCGCGCTCGCCTACCTGGACGCCCGGCAACGGCCGCAGCCGACCACGGCCGCCGCCGCGACACCGGACGTCAGCGCACCCGATCCGGTGGGGCTGCGCGCCCGGTCGACACTGGCCCGTCCCGGTGCCCAGTTCCCGTCCCGCCGGGACCATTCGTCGCGTTGACGGTCGCGGAAAGTGTCGTACCCGGCACCGACGATGTATTCATGGCTGTCCCCGCCCTCACTCCGCGAAACGCCCCGGCGCGCTCGCTGCCCCTCCGCGAGGCGCGCACCCGACTCAGCCAACTCGTCGCCCTGGCCGAACTGACCGACTCGGTCACGGTGGTGACCCGCGACGGTGACTCCCGGCCGGTCGCCGCGATCGTGCCGGCGGCGGCCGCCCGCACGGTCGCCGAGGCCCGCGCCGACGCCGCCCGCCTGGCCGAGGTGACCGCCGGCTGGTCCCGACGCCTCGACGCGCAGCGGCAGCAGAGCGGGCGTCGGCACGCCGCCGAGCTGCGGGCGGTGACCATGGCGCTCGCCGAGGTCTGGGCCGAGCTGGATCGGCGCTTCCCGCCGGGCAGCGATCCGGCGCTCACCCGGTTGCGTGCGGCGCACACCCAACTGCTCGCCGACTGAGACCGCTCAGGGAGACCGGCGCAGGTTTCCGCCGGGTTCCCGCCCGGGCTCGACCCGGTCCGGGGGGCGAGCCACGGCTTCCGGCTCAGCGCCGGTCTGGGCGGCCCTTGAGCCGGCGGCCCAGCTCGCGGGCGATCTCCCGGTTGGCGTCGCGTTCGGCGAGCACCTGTCGCTTGTCGTAGGACCGGCGTCCCTTGGCCAGGGCCAGCTCGACCTTCGCCCAGCCGCCGGAGAAGTACATCGACAGCGGCACCAGGGTGATTCCGCCCTCGCGGGTCCGGTCGAGGATCCGGGCGATCTCCACCCGGCGCAGCAGCAGCTTGCGGGTCCGCCGGGGTGCGTGGTTGGTCCAGCTGCCGTAGCCGTACTCGGCGATGTGCAGGCCGTACAGCATGATCTCCCCGTCGCGTTCCTGCGCGAAGGCGTCGACGAGCGAGACCCGACCCGCGCGCAGCGACTTGACCTCGGTGCCGGCCAGCACGATGCCGGCCTCGTAGGTCTTGAGCACGGCGTAGTCGTGGCGGGCTCGACGGTTGGCCGCGATCAGGGTCCGCTCGGCGCTGGAGGAGGTGCCCATCCGGGGAAGGATAGCCGCACCGTGGGAGGGTTCAGGCCCGCTTGTCGTGCTCGCGCAGCCCGGCCCGCAAACGGCTCGCCAGCTCCGCCACCGCGGCCTCGAAGCGCGGATCGGATTCGCCGGGCCAGTGCCCGACGATCGGGTGCGGGACGCTGTCGCCGGGCGGCGGGACGACGCCGACCGGGTCGCGCAGTCGCCGGTCCACCGCGCCGGCGACACCGGACACCGTCGGCGGACGCTCCGGCCGGTGCGGCGAGAAGACCCAGCCCCCGATCGGGTCGGTGTCCCGCCACAGGTTGATCCACCGCCAGTTGACCCGGTCGCCCACGTCGCGGAGCACTTCGTCACTGACGTAGGCCGGAAACAGGCGGGCGTAGAGCCGGCGCAGCGGTGAGCCGTAGGTCAGCAGCGCCAACCGGCCGCACACCTCGGGTGGCAGTTGCAGGATCGTGGCGGCGAGCAGCACCGAGCCGTGACTGTGCCCGGTGAGCAGCACTCCGTGCCCCTGTGCGGTGAGGTACGCGATCCGTCGACCCAGTTCCGGAACCGCGCGCTCGGCGTAGCAGGGCGGTGCGAACGGATGCGCCAGCCGTGGCCAGAACGTCCCCAGATCCCACAGCACACCCACGTACCTGCGGAACCGGGACGTACGGTACGCGAAGACGCCGCCGACGAGCAGCGCGAGCAGCAGCGCCGCGATGAGGAAACTGCCCATCTGGATACCGAAGCTGGTCGCCGCGGCCGGAATGCCGGTCAGCTGCTGCACCGTGGTGTCCGGCGCCAGCCCCAGCATGCCGAGCAGGCTGCTGGGCATGCCCACCCCGACGACACAGGCGTACACCACCGCGAGTGACTCCAACCGTTCGGTGAACCGCGCCCGGGCGATCATGCGCTCGACCTGGTGCAGGCGGTACCGGGCGGCCGGCGGCGCGTCGGGAAAGTCGTGCGCGACGGTGGCCCGGGCGGTACGCATCCGGGGGACACGACTGGCCAGGCCGATGATCAGCGCCGCCAGCAGGGTGGCTGCCGCCGCCACCAGGAAGACGAAGATGGCCCACTTGTAGCCCAGCGGCGGGCTGATCTCCCGTTCACCGTCGGCGTCGGCACGGCGGTTGAGGAAATCGGCCACCCGGTAGACCAGGTCCGCGGAGATCGCCACCGCCAGCCCGGTCGCGCTGGCCGCGATCACCGGAGCACCCAGCCCGCGCAGCGGTCCGGCGCCGAGCCCGTCACGGCCGAATCCGCGCCGCGCCTCATCGGGCTCGACACTGGGTACGGGCGCCGCATCGCGGCCGGCGTCGCCACGGTCGGACGGATCGGGGCTGTCGGCGCTGTCCTGGCGTCGTCGGCTCCGGGCGATCAGCGCGCCCGTGCCGAGCAGGATCAGCAGGACCGCCTGGGAGGAGATGACCAGCCCGACGGCGGTGGCGTAGCCGGGCAGCCCGTCCCGGATCCGCCACGGAGTGGGGTCGACCGACACCGCGACCAGCACCACGGCGATCAGGGCGAAGGCCAGGTTGCGCAGCCCGTTGGAGATCCGGTCCGCGTACGAGCCGGTCGGCAGCAGGTCGACGAACCGGTGCGCGCAGACCAGCACGATGCTGACCACCAGCACCGCCCCGCAGACGACGGCCAGGGTCACGCTCAGCGGCGACGGGCCCGAGCCGATCCGGGCGGCGACCAGACCGAGGCCCAGGGTCATCAGCCCGGCGGCGCCGTGCAGTGAACAGAGCCGGTCCACGGTCGGCGCGCTGTCCCACTGACCCACGGCGCTGAGCTGGTGGCTGCCGGAGGTGCTGACGGGGGTGTGGAAGGCGGCGAAGTTGCGGCCGGGGCGGACACCGAGCAGCCACACCAGCATGAGCGCGCCGAAGGGCAGCAGCGCGAAGACGGCCAGGGTCAGCCCGGTGGGTCGGTCGCTGAGCCAGGACAGCCACGGCCGCCCGGCCAGGCAGGAGGGATTCGGCACGCACCGCCAGGCGAGCAGGTCCAGCGCCACACCCATCGCCGCCAGCACGTACAGCATGGTGAGGCTGAGGGCGAGCAACCGGCACAACGCCTTCACCCCGGAATCGGACCTGTTCCCAGGGGGCGGCCGCATCCAGATCGCGACGTTGCACAGCATGAACGGCAGCAGGAACATCAGCGACAGCGTGCGGACGGTGGTGCCGGAGGGCAGTTCACCCCAGCGGTACGCCTCCAGCGTCACGCCCGCCGGTCCCCTGGTGTCCGGATAGCCCGGGCGCGGCCGGTAGAACCCGCCGTTGCGGTCCCCGGCGACCTGATGGCTGTGCGGACGGTCGAGGATCTGTTCGGCGTCGGCGCCGGACACGCCGTGCACCCGCAGCTCCACGACGTCGTCCGACGCCCCCGGCTGGCTGGTCATCGACCCCCCGGAACGTGTGCACCAACCCGACCCGGCACGGGCGCGACGTCCCGGTGCGGTCTCCCGGTCTACCCACCGAGCCGGCGAACACGCCTGCCCGGCCGGTCAGACCGGCCGGCGGGTGAGAAAGTCGGCCAGGACCTCGGTGTGGGTGGAGAAGGCCAGCTCGGTCGGCTCGGTCAGCACCAGCCACTCGGTGGCCTCCGCGGTCGGCGCCGACGGCGGAAGCTCCTCGGCGGGCCGGGCCGGCAGCTCTCCGAAGATCAGCATGGTGCCGCCGGCCGGCGCGCTCCGCACGGTGACCAGCCTGGCGCCGGCCGCCTCGGCACGCAGGCCGGTCTCCTCACGCAGTTCACGGACCAGGGCGTCCTCCCACCGTTCGCCGTACTCGATGAACCCGCCGGGCAGCGCGAGCCGCCCCCGGGCGGGTTCGATGTCGCGCCGGACGACGACCACGCCGAGGCCGGTGGCGGTCAGCACCGGCTGTACGGCCACCGCCACCGGCAGTGGGTTGCGCCAGACCTGCTGGCCACAGGTCGCGCAGAGCCGGGGCCAGCCGATCGGCGGCGGGTAGGCCGCGCCACAGTACGAACAATGCGAGTACGCCACGCCGCTCATGCCGCAGCACGTTACCTCGGACCAGTCGAGGCTCACCGGTTGGCGCTGTGCGCCACCGGCATGCCCGCCCGGGCGTTGCCGATCGCGTCCTTGCGCCCCCACCGGCCCGGAATGTTCAACAGTTCGATCCGGCCGAAGCGCGGGGGAAGCGCCGGGTGCACCACCAGGTGCTCGCCGTAGGGCTCCAGGCCGAGCAGGCTGCGCAGCAGCAGGAACGTGGCACCGGTCGCGGAGGCCTGCGGGCTGTTCGCGGCCGGGTACGGCACCGGGTACCGGGTCAGTTCGCGGTCGTAGCCGGCGAAGGCCTCCGGCATCCGTCCGGCGAAGTGCTCGGACGCCTCGATGACGGCTTCCGCGATCTTTCCCGCCTCCTCGACGAAGCCGTAGTGGCGCAGCCCGCAGGCGATCAGCGAGTTGTCGAACGGCCAGACCGTACCGACGTGGTAACCGAGCGGGTTGTAGCTGGCCTGCCCGGTGGCCAGCGTCCGGACCCCCCAGCCGGAGTAGAGCCGTGGCCCGAGCAGGTGGCCGGCGACGGCGGCGGCCCGGGAGTCGTCCACGATGCCACTCCACAGCAGGTGTCCCATGTTCGACGCCAGCGCGTCGACCTGGTCACCGTCGGGGCCGAGCGCCAGCGCGAAATACTCACTCCCGTCGATCCAGAAGTCGCGGTTGAACCGCCGCTTGAGCTCTTCGGCCTGCCGTTCCAGGCGGTCGGCGTACGCCGGGTCGCCCCAGAACTCGCGGGCCAGTCGGGCTCCGCGCCGCTTCGCGTCGTACGCGTAGCCCTGCAACTCGCAGGTGGCGCGCGGCAGCCCCGGCAGCCGGCCGTCCCGGTAACAGATGGCCTCCGGCGAATCCTTCCAGCAGTGGTTCTGCGCCCCGCTCGCGTCGTTGCGCGGCTGGTACCAGAGGTAGCCGTCGCCGCGCAGGTCGCCGTACTCGTCGATCCAGTTCAGCGCCGCGCGGGCGGCGTCCTCCAGATCGCGCACCAGCGAGGCGTCGCCGGTCCAGCGCTCGTACTCGTCGAGCAGCACGACGAACAGGGGCGTCACGTCCGCTCCGCCGTAGTACGGCGACTGGGGACGCTGCTCGAAGGCGGCCATCTCCCCGTACCGGAACTCGTTGAGGATCTTGCCGGGTTCCTCGTCCCGGAAGTCGTCGAGCACCGTGCCCTGGTCGATGGCGAGCAGGCGCAGCGTGGTCGCCGCCATCCGGGGCACGAACGGCAGTGTCTGGTAACAGGTGAGCAGGTTGTCGCGGCCGATGATGGTGGCCGACCAGGGCAACCCGGCGGCGAGCATGGTCTCGTGCGGCAGCGCCAGCGGAGAGAAACGCAGGCCGGCCAGGTCCGCCAGCCCTCGTCGGTAGGTCGTGCACAGCGGCTCCCAGTCGCAGTACAGCCGGGGTGCCTCGGCGATCCACTCGCTCAGGTCGTGGCGCAACTCGGTGCCCATCTTGCCGTGCGGGTGCCGCAGCCGCTCCCGGATGTCCGCGCCGTCCGGACGCAGCACCAGCGCCCGCACCCGCAGGGTCGTGCTCCACCGGCCCTGCCGGTCGACCCGGATCCGGAAGGTCAGCCCGTGCTCGTCGAACTCCGCCGGCTCGCTCGCCGAGACGTCGGTGACCCGGTGGAACTTCTCCCGCCGGTAGCCGAGCCGCAGGCCGTCCGCCGAGACCTCGCGGTAGCCGCGCAGCGCCGACGCGTGCGGCCAGATCACGTCGTAGACCGGGGCGAAGTCGCTGTCCACGTCGATACGCAGCACGTAGTCGACCGGGCCGTTGGTGTGGTTGAGCACGGTGAGGTGTTCGACGAAGGCGCTGTCGGAGATCCACCGGTCGCGGATCATCGAGACCTTCGCGTCGACGTAGTGGGTCGGATGACCGGGCACCAGGAAGAACCGGATCTTGTAGTAGCTCGGATCGTGCACGGCCAGTGGGTGCAGCCGTTCCCCGTCGAGCCGTACCCGCCAGGTGGACAGGAAGCGGGTGTCGAAGGCGAAGAACCCGGCCGGATTGGTGGGGCTGAAATCCATGTCGCCGTTGTCGTCGCTCAGCGCGAAGAGGTTGCCGTCGAGGATGCGGACAAGCTTCTTCACCGTGGCTCCCCCTCGCCGACCGGGGGGACCACGCCGTGCCGCGACGGCTGTCCGGGGTCGGCCAGCGCCCGGTGATTGCGGTGGACGGCCACCTCACGCGGGTGGTGGGCGTCGGGCGGCGGTGCGAACAGGCGCTCCAGCATGATGACGAACCGGAACTCGCCGTCGGCGGTGAAGTCGTTGCGCAGCCACGCCGACAGTGGCTTGACCTCGCCGCGGGCCATCCGGAGGAACAACTGCGCGTCGGCCCGGATCACCGTGTCCACCTCCGCGACGTCGTCGCGTGACACCGTGATCCGGCCCCGGTCGATGGTGACCAGCCAGTGGTCGACCCGGTCGGGATAGGCCAGGTCGAACCGAACGGTGCCGGAGACCTGCCGCAGCATTCGCCCCCCACCCCTGGTGAGACCGTCGAAGAAGTCGTGCACCGCCTCCGACATCCCGGACCTCCTGCGGGCTGTGCCCGGCCGACGAGGGCTGCTGCCGGGGCGACCCGAGCCGGCGGCGAAGCGCCGGTCAACCCCTCCGCCATGGTCACCTTAGCGGCTTTGATCCGCTCTGGTGCTGGTCTGTACTACTGGCCCACCTTCAGGTGCGCCCGGGCGTCCGAGCCGAGGGTCGGAGATCGGCGTTGGTTTCCGGCCGGCCGCCGCCTATGGTGGTCCGATGCGATCCGCCGTGCTGCTCAGCCGCGCCGCCGCCGTCCCGGCGGCGGCCGGTCTGCGCGTGCCGGGCGCGGCCACTCCGGCGCCCCGGTTCTCGGCACCGGCCGGTCACGGCCAGCCGCGCCCCGCCGGTCGCAGCCCTCCGGACACCGGGCACGGACACGTGACGGCAAGGGCGAAGCGTTCCGCTTCGGCCCTTTTTCTTTTCCGGAGAGGGAACCGACATGAGCGAACGGACCGACAGCCACGACCAGCAGTGGATCAGCGAGCTCGAAACGACGCTGCACCACGAGTTCGAGGCCCAGACGACCCGGCTGACCGAGTTGACGGCCGACACCGGCGATCCGGGGGAGGCGCACACGAATGCCGCGCTGATCGCCGCGACCCGGCTGAGCCTCGACCAGATCGCCGGGGCGCTGCGGCGCCTCACCGCCGGCGGCTACGGCAGGTGCGAGCGGTGCGGAACGGACATTCCCCGGGAACGCCTGGAGATCCTGCCGCACGCGCGGTTCTGCGTGCCGTGCCAGCAGAAGCAGCAGGGCTGACCGGGTGGACCGGCCGTCGGCCTTACGGGTGCGACGGCCGGTCCGTGGACACCTCGGGCGATCCGGTCACCGCGGGCGGCTCGACGCGCAGGCTGGCGGTGACGGTCGCGGTCAGGCCGTCGGGCCGGCGGGTCAGCGTCAGCGCCCCGGTCAGGTGATGGGCGAGCCAGAGGCCCCGGCCACCCGGGGTGTTCGTCGCCGGCAGGTGCACCGGCAGGTCCGCGCCGCGCTCAGGCCCGTGATCGGTGACCTCGCAGACGAGCAGGTCGGCCCGCCGGAAGAGGTCGAGTCGCCCCTGGCCCCCGCCGTGCAGCACGGCGTTGGTGACCAGCTCGTGCACGGCCAGGACGAGATCCTCGGCCACGTCGCCGGTGAGGCCGGCGGCGGCCACCCGGGCGGTGAGCAGGTGTCGTAGCGCTGTCACCGTCTGCGCGGTGAACGTCTCGGACAGCAGGGACGTGGCCTCGCCGCCGGGGGCCGGGTCGCCGGAATCCCGGGAGTCCGACGGGCCGAGGTTGTTCATGCAGGCAGATTACGTCGTCCGCGAAGATCCGCGACCTTTGCCGAGGGGCAACCATCTGGACGTTACTGGCCACCCTCCACCGACGTCCGACCGAAGGACCGGCCGAGACGGTGTACCTCCGCCTCCATCCGCTCGGCCAGCTCCGCGCCGCCGAACCGGTCGATCAGTCGGTCGGCGAACCCGCTGAGCACCACTGGACGCAGCGCCTGGACCAGGGCGATGGACCGGGGTACGTAGACCTTGCGTCGGCGACCTTCGATGCCGCGCAGCAGTGCCTCCGCGCACCGCTCGACACTGACCGTGGTGTTCAGCGGCCAGGGCAGCTTGCGCTGCGCGGTGTGGAACGAGGCGAGGTCGTCGCGGAAGTCGCGCACCAGGTCGGTGTCGATCCAGATCGGGTGGGCGGTGCCCACGGTCAGCCCTAACCGGCGGTTCTCCAGCCGCAGCACGTTGCCGAACTGTTCGACCCCGGCCTTCGACGCGCAGTACGCGGCCATCCCGGGCATGGCGGCGAAGGCCGCCGCCGACGAGACGATCAGGACGTGGCCCCGGGCGGCGCGCACGTGCGGCAACGCCGCGCTGACCGTGCGGACCACGCCGGTCAGGTTCACCTCGATGGTGCGGGCCAGGGCGTCGACCGGGCCGGTGGACACGGTGCCGATGTTGGCGATGCCGGCGTTGGCCACCACCACGTCGATGCCGCCGTAGCGCTGCACGGTCGAGGCGACGGCGTCGTCGAGGCCCGCCTGGTCGGTCACGTCGCACTCGTACCAGTGCCCGCCCACCTCGGCGGCGACCTGCCGCAACGGCACCGGTTCCAGGCCCACCAGGGCGACCCGGGCGCCCCGGGCGGCGGCCGCCCGGGCCAGTTGGGCGCCGATACCCCGCGCCGCTCCGGTGATCAGGATGGTCCGGTCGCGTAGATCTAACCGCATGCTGCGCTCCTGCTCCCGGTCGCCGCCAGCGACGACCCAGTGGTGGTCTGCCGAACGCTACCGGGCATCCGCCGGCCCTCCCACCCGGCGCCGCCGCGCCCGGCGGGCATACCCGCCAAGCCGCCCGCGCCAACCGTTCGTGGTGAGCGACGCGGAGATCGGGAAGGATCTACCCGAGGCCGCACCCGCAGCGAGGACCAGGACAAGGAGAACCGCATGGCTGACTTCGTCGGCGCCGTGGACCAGGGCACCACCAGCACCCGGTTCATGATCTTCGACCACGGTGGCAACGAGGTCGGCCGCCACCAGCTCGAACACCAGCAGATCCTGCCGCGCGCCGGCTGGGTCGAGCACAACCCGCTGGAGATCTGGGAACGCACCCAGACGGTCGTACGCACGGCGCTGAACACGCACAGCCTGGCCGCGGGTGACCTGGCGGCCCTCGGTGTCACCAACCAGCGGGAGACGACGGTGGTGTGGAACCGGCGCACCGGCCGGCCGTACTACAACGCCATCGTCTGGCAGGACACCCGGACCGACCGGATCGCCTCGGCGCTGGAGCGTGACGGGCGCGGCGAGATCATCCGGCGCAAGGCCGGCCTGCCGCCGGCGACCTACTTCTCGGGCGGCAAGATCCAGTGGATTCTGGAGCACGTCGACGGGGTGCGGGCGGCCGCCGAACGCGGTGAGGCGATCTTCGGCAACACCGACACCTGGTTGCTGTGGCACCTGACCGGTGGTACCGACGGCGGCATCCACGTCACCGACCCCACGAACGCCAGCCGGACCATGCTGATGAACCTGGAGACGCTGGACTGGGACGACGAGCTGCTGTCCATCTTCGGCGTCCCGCGCGCCATGCTGCCCCGGATCGTCCCGTCCTCCGACCCGGACGCCTACGGCGTCACCCTGCCCAACGGCCCGTTCGCCGGCCCCGTCCCGATCACCGGGGACCTGGGTGACCAGCAGGCGGCCACCGTCGGTCAGGTCTGCTTCGCCCCGGGCGAGGCGAAGAACACCTACGGCACGGGCAACTTCCTGCTGTTGAACACCGGACCGGAGATCGTCCGCTCCGAGGCCGGACTACTCACCACCGTGTGCTACCAGTTCGCCGGCCAGCCGCCGGTCTACGCGCTCGAAGGTTCCATCGCCGTCACCGGTTCGGCCGTGCAGTGGCTCCGCGACCAGTTGAAGATCATCAGCAGCGCGGCGCAGAGCGAGGACCTCGCCCGCCAGGTCGACGACAACGGTGGGGTCTACTTCGTACCGGCCTTCTCCGGTCTGTTCGCCCCGTACTGGCGATCCGACGCCCGGGGCGCGATCGTCGGCCTGTCCCGCTACAACACCGACGCGCACATCGCCCGGGCGACCCTGGAAGCCATCTGCTACCAGAGCCGCGACGTGGCCGAGGCCATGGCGCGGGACTCGGGCGTGTCGCTGGAGTGCCTCAAGGTCGACGGTGGGGTGACCGTCAACGACCTGTGCATGCAGTTGCAGGCGGACATCCTCGGCGTGCCGGTGAGTCGGCCCGTGGTCGCCGAGACCACCGCCCTCGGCGCGGCCTACGCTGCCGGACTGGCCGTCGGATTCTGGCGGGACACCGACGAACTGCGGGCGAACTGGAACGAGAGCCGGCGCTGGCAGCCGTCCTGGTCGCCCGAACAGCGGGCCACCGGCTACGCCGGCTGGCGCAAGGCGGTGCAACGCACGCTCGACTGGGTCGACGTCGGCTGACCGGCGCCGTACCCACCGGTCACGTTTCGTTGCGGTTAACGTCACTGCGTGTCTATGTTCCGGTGCCGGAATGCCCGGTCGGTCTGCCTTAGCATCCCGATGTCCGGCAGCCGCCGGAGGTGGCACAGGGAGGGCATCCATGCGGATCATGCGCGCGATCATGGCGGTCGTGGTCGTCCTGTCGGTCGGCGTACCAGCCGGCGCGGCACACGCGGCGTCACCGTTCACCGTGGTCAACGGTTCGATCCAACCGGCCACGGGCACGCCCCGGCCGTCGTCGGGCACCCACGCCACGCTGTGGCACAACGCCAGCTACGCGACGATCGCCGTGCCGGGCGCCGGGCGGCTGGTCGTCGGTGCGATCGGCGACCACTGCGACGGCTGGCCGACGCTACGGGTCAGGGTCGGCGGTGCGCTGGTCGGCGAGGTCACCGTGACCAGCGCCACCGACTACGGCGGCTATCCGGTCGGTGCCGAGCTGCCGGACGGTACCCACGACGTCCGGATCGAGCTGGTCAACGACCGGTACACCGGTGCGTGTGACCGCAACGCGCACCTGGCGTACGTGCGGACGCAGCCGCCCCCGGCGGTCGACCCGCGCTTCACCTTCGCCGTGGTGCCGGACACGCAGGAGGAGGTGCTGAACGCCCGCGACACCCGACTGCGTCAGCGCGTCGACTGGCTGGTCGCCCAGCGCACCACCCTCGACCTGCGCTTTGTCACGCACTCCGGCGACGTGGTCAACTACGACACCCCCGACCACGCGCAGTACGAACGGGCCCGCGCCGCGCTGCGTCCGCTGGAGACGGCCGGCCTGCCGTACACCCTCGCCGTCGGCAACCACGACACCCAGGCCGCCGGCCCGGACGGGGAACTGCGCACTCCCGCCGGGCGGTTGCTGCGCGACACGACGGTGTTTAACAGGTATTTCACCGCCGGGCGGTTCGGCGCGGTGGGTGGCCAGTTCGAGGCGGGCAAGGTGGACAACGCGTACGCCACCTACACCGCCGGTGGGGTGCGGTGGCTGGTGCTGAGCCTGGAACTGTGGCCGCGCCGGGCGGCCGTCGACTGGGCGAAGGCGGTCGTGGCGGCTCATCCCCGGCACAACGTCGTCATCGTCACCCATCACCACCTGGAGAGCGACGCCTCGATCGGTCAGTCGGCCGGCTACGGTTCGACCAGCCCGCAGTACGTCTTCGACAATCTCGTGCGGCGCTACCCGAACATCCGGTTCGTCTTCTCCGGGCACACCGGCACGGCGGCGTCCCGGGTGGACACCGGGGTGCACGGCAACCGGATCTACTCCTTCCTGCAGACGTTCCACTCCCGCAGTACCAACCCGGTGCGGCTGGTGGAGATCGACGCGACGGCCGACTCGCTGCGTACCTGGATCTACGCGCCGCACACCGACGAGCAGTTCCCGGCGCACGCGCGGACGTACGCCGGGATCGGCCTGGTCCGGTGACCTGCCGGCGGTGTCTCAAAACTATCTGGTAACTGTCTCGTTATCGTGGTCCGCGTCGAGGTGGCGGTAGACGGTGGCCCGCGAGACACCGAACTCGGCGGCGATCTCGTCGGCCGAGTGGGTGCCCGCCAGATGCATCCGACGGGCGGCGCGCACCTGTTCCGGGCTCATCGACTTCGGGCGTCCTGGCCGCCGCCGGCCCACCCGGCCCGGCCCGGCAGCGGTCGGCGCGTCGGTCACCGGCGCCGTCCGGTCGGTCGCTGCCGCCTCGGTGGGCGTCTCACCCAGTAGCCGGCAGGCGCCGTCGAGCATGTCTCCTCGCAGTACCGACGGGGAAACGTCGATCATGAACACCACCGGATCGCTGCACATGGCGATGGCCTGCACCGCCCGGACCCGATCCCGGCGTCCGGCGTCCGGTCCGGCGACGATCTCGTTGGCCCGCATGGCGATCTGCATCAGTCGGTGGTAGGTGCTGCCCCGGTCGACGAGCGCCAGGTCGTGGAAGAGCATGCCGAGTGGGCCGCGGTGCGCCAGCATGGTGTCCACCCAGCCCTCCAGCAGCGCCCATCTCGCCTGCCGACCGGGCAGCGCCCCGGCGGTGTCCAGCAGCGCCTCCAGATCACGGATCAGCGGCTCGGCGAGCGCGGTGAGCAGATGCGCCTTGCTGGGGAAGTGGTAGAGGATGGCGGCCTTCGTCAGCCGCAACCGTTCGGCGATCTGCCGCAGCGAGGTGCGTTGGTAGCCCTGCTCGGCGAAGAGGTCCGACGCGGTGCGCAGGATCCGGCTGCGGGTGCCGTCGGTCTCCTCCCAGGTCATGGCGTTCAGCGTAGTCGCTGCTGACCGCCGGACGGTGGAGTGCGCGGATCCCTTACCATCGGTCAGTGGCAGACACCGGCAACGACAGGAGGCGTCCATGTCCGTGATCGCCATCGAGAACCTCGTCAAGACCTTCGGCGGCGTACGCGCACTTGACGGGCTCGACCTGACGGTGGAACCGGGGGAGGTGCACGGGTTCCTCGGACCCAACGGCTCGGGTAAGTCCACCACCATCCGGATCCTGCTCGGCCTGCTGCGCCGGGACTCCGGGCAGGTACGCCTCCTGGGTGGGGACCCGTGGCGGGACGCGGTCGCGCTGCACCGGCGGCTGGCGTACGTGCCGGGTGACGTCAACCTCTGGCCCAACCTCTCCGGTGGGGAGGCGATCGACCTGTTCGGGGCGTTGCGCGGCGGGCTGGACCGGCGTCGCCGCGACGAACTGCTGCGCCGCTTCGACCTGGACCCGACGAAGAAGTGCCGCACCTACTCGAAGGGGAACCGGCAGAAGGTCGCCATCGTCGCCGCCTTCGCCAGCGACGTCGAGCTGTACGTGCTGGACGAGCCCACCTCCGGGCTGGACCCGCTGATGGAGGCGGTGTTCCAGGAGGAGGTCCGCCAGCTCACCCAGGCCGGCGCGAGCGTCCTGCTCTCCAGCCACGTGCTGGCCGAGGTCGAGGCGCTCTGCGACCAGGTCAGCATCATCCGGGAGGGCCGGATCGCCGAGTCCGGCACGCTGGCCGAGCTGCGCCACCTGGCCCGCACCACCGTCACCGTCGAGACCGGACGCCCGGTGACCGGCCTGACCGAGCTGCCCGGCGTGCACGAGGTCCGCCCCGTCGACGGTCGCGTCCGGCTGGAGGTCGAGCCCGAGCACCTCGACACGCTCCTGACCCACCTGGTCCGCTTCGAGGTCCGCGCGTTGACCAGCACACCGCCCACCCTGGAGGAACTGTTCCTGCGGCACTACGGCGAGACCATCGACGGCGACCGGCAGGCAGGCACCCGATGAGCGCCTTCACCGGCACCGGCCGACTCACCCGGCTCGCCCTGCGTCGGGACCGCATCCGCCTGGCCATCTGGACGCTCGGCAGCCCGCTGATCGGCTACGCCCTCGCCGAGAGCGTGGCAAGCATCTACCCCGACGAGCAGAACCGCATCGGGTACGCCGAGGTGGCCAACACCAGCGTCGTCGCCCGCGCCTTCAACGGCCCGGTCGCGAGCACCGACCTCGGTGCCGTGGTGGTCACCGAGACGTACCTCACCCTGGCCGTGCTCGCGGCGTTGCTGAGCACCTTCGCCGTGGTCCGGCACACCCGGCAGAACGAGGAGACCGGCCGCGCGGAACTGCTCGGTGCCGCCGCCGTGGGCCGGTACGCGCTGCTCACCGCGGCCCTGGTGGTCGTGGTCGGCGCCAACGTGCTGGCCGGGGCGCTGCTGGCGGTCGCCTTCGTCGGTGCCGGGCTGCCGGCCGCCGGCTCGGTCGCCGCCGCCGCAGCGATCGTCGGGGTCGGCCTCGCCTTCACCGGCGTGGCCGCCGTCACCGCCCAGCTCTCGGTGACCTCCCGGGGCGCCAACGCCCTCGCCTCGGCCACGGTCGGGGTGGCGTTCCTGCTGCGCGCCACCGGTGACGTGCTCGGTCAGCCCGCCGCCGACGGGGTGCGCCTGGACAGCGCCTGGCCCACCTGGTTGTCGCCGCTGGGCTGGGGCACCCAGACCCGTGCCTTCGACGACGAGCGGTGGTGGGTGCTCGCCCTGCCGGTCGCCCTGCTGGTCGCCGGGGTCGCCGGGGCGTACGCGCTCGCCGAACGGCGCGACCTCGGCGCCGGCCTGCTCGCCGCCCGCCGGGGACCGGCCCGAGCCACCGCCGGCCTGCTCAGCCCGGCCGGACTCACCTGGCGGCTGCACCGTGGCGCGTTGACCGGTTGGGCGGTCGCGGTGGCGGTGCTCGGCCTCGCCATGGGTCTGGCCGGCAACGAGGTCGACGACATGATCGCCGACAACCCGGCCGCCGCCGAGGCGATCGCCCAACTCGGCGGCGGGGCCGAGCTGGTCGACGCCTTCCTGGCCGCGATGCTCGGGCTGTTCGCCCTGACCATCGGGGCGTACGTGGTGCAGGCCCTGCTGCGGGTACGCGGTGACGAGTCCGACGGCATCCTCGAACCGCTGCTCGCCACCGCCGTCAGCCGCTACCGCTGGCTGGGCACGCAGGTGGCCGGTGCCGTGCTCGGTGCGCTGGCGCTGATGCTGCTGGCCGGTGCCACCACCGGCCTCGGGTACGGCCTGGCGGTCGGTGACCCGGTCGGTTGGACGGTCGACCTGACCGGCGCCGCGCTGCTGCGGCTGCCGGCGCTGCTGGTCGTCGCCGGGGTGGTGACCGCCCTGCTCGGTTCCGTGCCGCGCCTGTCGGTCGCGTCGAGCTGGGCGGTGCTCATCGTCTTCCTGCTGCTCGGCCAGTTGGGTGCCGCGCTGGACCTGCCGCAGGCGGCGCTGAACGTCTCGCCGTACACCCACGTGCCGTCGGTGCCCGCCGTCGACGTAACAGTCCTGCCCCTGGTGGTCCTCACCGCCGTAGCCGCCGCCCTGCTGACGCTCGGCCTCACCACGTTTCGCCGCCGCGACACCCCCACCTGAGCCGGCCTGAGCCGATCCGACTTGATCGCTTGCAGTCGAGTGACTCGACACGCCCCTGGCCCGGTCACTTGACTGCAAACGATCAGGATCTATAGCACACGCCGCACTGGAGTGCGGGGTTGTCCACAGCTCCGCGTGGTGTCCACAGGGGGCTGCGGGGTCGGAGTGGCCTGGGGCAGGCTCGATCGCCGTGGATGGCGTGCTCCGATCGCTCGTCGAGGCTGGTGGCGGTGGGGTGACCCGCGCTCGGGCCCTTGAGGTGGTACCGCCATGGACGTTGCGGCGGGCGTACCGCAGTGGCTGGCTGCGTCGCGTGCTGCCGGCGGTCTACGTAGACACCTCGTTGTTGGCCGCCTCGGACTCCGCCAGCCTGCTCGCGACGCTGACACCCGAGGTCGCCCGGCGGGCGGCGCTCGCGTACGCCGACGGCCGGGCGGCGTTGAGCGCGTTGACCGCGCTGGACGTGTACGGCCTTCGGCCGCAACCGGCTGGTGAGCCCGTGTACCTCGACGTGCCGGCTGGTATCGGGCTGCGGAGCAAGGAGAGGCTGGTGGTGCGGCACCGGACGGCATTCGCGGCGGAACCACCTCACGTCGTGGTGCGACGGAGCCTGCCTCTCGTCCGGCTGGATGCGGCGCTGGTGCACTCCTGGCCGTTGTTGTCCGAGGAAGGACGCATCGGGCCGATCGTTCGTGCGGTGAACGACCGGATGACCACTGGGTACCGGCTCCGCGACGCGCTCGCTCCGAAGCTGAAAGGGCGGGCGGCGCTGTCCGTACTCATCGACCGGCTCGAAGCCGGCTGCCGCAGCCCGCTGGAGATCTGGGGCCATGACCGGGTCTTCACCGGCCCGGGAATGCCCGAGCTGAGGCGGCAGGTGCGGGTCCGGGTGGGAAAGCGAACCATGTACCTGGACCTGTTCGCTGAGGAGGAGCGGGTCAACATCGAGCTGGACGGTGCCACCTCGCATGGCGATCCCCGTCAGCGCGAGATCGACCTGCGCCGCGACGCGTTACTCGCCACGGTCGGCATCCTGGTGGTCAGGTTCAGTCACCGCCGTCTCCACGGGAGCCCCACGAGGTGCGCCGGGAAACCTTGGCGATCCTCGCCGGCCGCCGTCGCTGGCCAACGACTGTCCGAGGTCACAGCACTTGAGACAGGAAGCGGCGCAGGCGTGGGTGTTCGGCGGACTCGAAGATCGCCGCCGGTTCGCCGGCCTCCAGCACCACCCCGGCGTCCATGAAGGCGACGGTGTCGGCGACCTGACGGGCGAAGCCCATCTCGTGGGTGACGACCACCATCGTCATGCCCTGCGACGCGAGGTCCGCCATCAGCGCCAGCACCCCCTTGACCAGTTCCGGGTCCAGCGCGGAGGTGGCCTCGTCGAAGAGCATCACCTGTGGTCGCATGGCCAGCGCCCGTGCGATGGCCACCCGCTGCTGCTGCCCGCCGGACAGGTGCACGGGCCGGGCGTCGGCCTTCGCGGCCAGGCCGACCCGGTCGAGTTCGGCCCGGGCCCGGGCCACCGCCTCGTCCTCGCCGAGCTTGCCGATGCGGCGCAGCGGCAGGGTGATGTTGCGCAGCACGCTCATGTGCGGGAAGAGGTTGAACTGCTGGAACACCATGCCGATCCGCTGCCGCAGGGCGTCCGGGTCGTCGCGCAGCACGCTGCGGCCGTCCAGCAGCACGTCGCCCCGGTCCGGTTCGAGCAACCGGTTGACGGTGCGCAGCAGGGTGGACTTTCCCGACCCGGACGGCCCGATCACGCAGGCGGTGCCGCCGCGCGCCACGTCCAGGTCCACCCCGCGCAGCACCCGATGGCTGCCGAAGGCCAGGTGCACGTCGCGCAGGCTGAGACTGACCGAGGTGTTCATCGTTGGTTGCCTCCGGCGGCGCCGGGCGGCGCCAGGTCCAGGTCATCGGGATCGTCAGTCGGGCCGGCCGCCGGCCGGCCGTGTCGCAGCCGCCGGTCGATCCAGTTGACGACGTGCGTCAGCGGCACGGTCAGCACGAGGTAGAACAGCCCGGCCAGCAGCAGCGCCGACTGGTTGCCGGTGTTCGCGGCGTAGTCCTGACCGATCCGGAACAGCTCGCGCTGGCTGGCCAGCAGGCCGAGGAAGTAGACCAGGCTGGAGTCCTTGATCAGGGCGATGAGCTGGTTCACCCAGGCCGGCAGGATCCGCCGTACGCCCTGCGGGATGATCACCCGCCGCATCGCCTCGCGCCAGGAGAAGCCCAGCGCGCGGGCCGCCTCCAACTGGGTGGCCTCCACCGACTGGATGCCCGAGCGGAAGATCTCCCCGAGGTACGCCGATGCGATCAGCGACAGCGCCAGGATGCCCAGCGGGTACGGATTCGGTCCCCACACCTGCATCCCCAGCGGGGCCAGCCCCACCCCGATCAGCAGGATCGTCGCTGCCGCCGGCAGTCCCCGGAAGATGTCGGTGTACACCCGAGCCGGCCACCGCAGCCAGCGGGTACGCGAGATGCCCGCCACCGCCAGCAGGATGCCCAGCGCCGAGCCGAGCAGGGCGGCGGCGACCGCCAGGATCAGCGTGTTGGGCAACCCGACGGTGATCATCTCGGGTAGCGCCTCGCGCATCGACTCCCAGTCGAAGAACGTCTCCCACAGGGTGCGCAACGGATCCACGGTCAACCTCCGCCCTGCTCGCTCGTGGCCCTACCGTCAGGAAGCGGCCGGCGCCGACACGTCACCGCTGCCCGGGGTGAAGTCGGCCGGGATCGGCCGGCCCGGGTAGTACTGCTCCTGCAGGCGGGTCCAGGTGCCGTCGGCGATCACCTCGTCGAGGGCCCGGTTCAGCGCCTCGCGCAGCGCGTCGTTGCCCTTGGCGAAGGCGTACGCGGTCGGTGCCGGACTGAGTTCCTTCGCCGCCACCGTGATCTTGCCGCCGCTGTCCGCGGCGGTCTTCTCGCCGATCTCGGCGGGAGCGATCCAGGCGTCCGCGGTGCCGGCCTTGAGCTGGTTGATCGCACCGTTGTAGTCGGGCACCCGGACCGGATCGAGCCGCTTGTTCGTGGCGTAGTCGTCCTGGACGGTGCCCTGCACGACCACCACCCGCTTACCGGGCAACTCGTCGAAGCTGCGCAGCGGCGATCCGGCGGGCACGTCGAGCCCGAAGTAACCGAAGTCGTACCCGTTGCCGAAGTCCACGGTCTTCTTGCGCGCCTCGGTGATGGTGATCGAGGAGCTGCCGACGTCGAACTTCCGGTTGCCGACCTGGGCGAGCAGGGCGGAGAAGTCGGTGCCGACGAATTCCACCTTCAGGCCCAGCTTGTCGGCGGCGGCGACCAACAGGTCGTTGTCGAAGCCGGTGAACGTGCCGTCCTTCAGGTACACGTTCGGCGGGGCGTCGGTGAGCGTGCCGGCCCGCAGCACGCCCGGCTGCGCCAGGTTGTACGGGTTGTCGGCCGCGCTGCTGGCGGAATCCGAGCCGCAGGCGGTGAGGGTGGCGGCGCCGAGGATCGCGGCGACACCGACGGCGGCGGCGCGGGTCAGGGCAGGAAGGAATCGCACAGTGTCTCCTGGTTGAGCTGCGGGGGCACGGACGTGCCGCACCGACGGTCCGCCGCCGGGCGGACCGCTGGAATGGGATCGATGGCAGAGGGGTCAGCCGACCCGTGGCGGATCGGTGACGGGGAGCGACGCGGTCAGCTACACGCGGCGCTGCACACCCGCATCATGTCGACGTGCCGACGCCGGGTCAGGCCCGGACGGGCCACAGGTCGATGGCGGTGCGACATGGTGCTCCTCAAGGTCGTGATGACCTGGGAACCCAGGCCACGCTTGCACCGGTGGTTGCACCGATGCCTGGTCCTCACCCGGGGCACCCCTGCGCGGACGAGGGTTGCCGGCCAGCAAGCCGGGGCTTCGCGCTGGCACTCATGACCTGCCGCCGACGCTATCAGCCCCCGCCCGCCCACCGTCCACCCGTTATGACCACCCTCACCCCCACCCCCCACCCCCCACCCCCCACCCCCCACGCCGAGCCGGGTTGACCATGAGGTTGGCGGCGAAGTTGATCTCCTCGACTGCCGCTAACCTCATGATCAACGCGAGCGGTGGGTGGGGGCAAGGGCGGGGGGTGGGGGTCGTTGGGGGTGTTGCCGGGGGAGTGGGTGATCCTCTACGGTCTGGTCAGCGGTGGGCGGTGCGGTCCGCATCCGATGACACCGCCGGTGGTCCGTCACGTGGGCTGGGAGGGTGGAACTCCCGGGTCCGACGCGCGTGACGGATGGGCCGGCGGGCGAACCCCGAACCGTGCGGTGGCGCGTCGAGGCGCCGGGCCGGCGGCGTCGGGAGCGCGGACATCCACCGGGAGCCACCCGTGTATCTCACCCCCCACGAGCAGGACCGTCTGCTCGTCCATGTGGCGGCCGATGTCGCCCGGCGTCGCCGCGAGCGCGGCCTGCGCCTCAACTATCCGGAAGCCGTCGCGGTGATCACCGCCTTCCTGCTCGAAGGGGCGCGCGACGGGCAGTCGGTGATCGACCTGATGGCCGCCGGACGCACCGTGCTCAGCCGGGACGACGTGCAGGACGGCATCCCCGAGTTGCTGAGGGAGGTGCAGGTGGAGGCGACGTTCCCGGACGGCACCAAGTTGGTGACGGTGCACCACCCGATTCCGTGATCCCCGGGGAGATCCTGCCGGCCGACGGACCGGTGGAGATCAACGCCGGGCGGCCGGTGACCACGCTGCTGGTGGTCAACACCGGTGACCGGCCGGTGCAGGTCGGTTCGCACTACCACTTCGCGGAGGCCAACCCGGCGCTGGACTTCGACCGGGACGTCGCCTGGGGGCAGCGGCTCGCGGTACCGGCCGGCACCTCGGTGCGGTTCGAGCCGGGGGTGAGCCGCCGCGTCGACCTGGTGCCGCTCGGTGGCGCGCGGATCGTGCCCGGTCTGCGCGGCGAGTGCGCCGGAGCACTCGACGAAGGACGGACGACATGAGCGCGCGGATCAGCAGGTCAGACCCGCCGCCCGGCGGCATGGAGCGAAGTGGAGTGCCGGCATGAGCAGCGTGGAAAGGGACCGCTACGTCGCCCTGTACGGCCCGAGCACCGGCGACCGGATCCGGCTGGCCGACACGAACCTGCTCATCGAGGTCGAGCAGGACCACTGTGCCGGTGGTGACGAGGCGGTCTTCGGTGGCGGCAAGGTGATCCGTGAGTCGATGGGCCAGTCGCGGGCCACCCGCGCCGAGGGGGCCCTGGACACCGTCATCACCGGTGCGGTCGTCCTCGACCACTGGGGGGTGGTGAAGGCCGACGTCGGGTTGCGCGACGGGCGGATCGTCGCGCTGGGCCGGGCCGGCAACCCGGACACCATGGACGGTGTCCACCCGGACCTGGTGATCGGCCCGGCCACCGAGGTGATCGCCGGCAACGGCCGGATCCTGACCGCCGGGGCGGTCGACACCCACGTGCACTTCATCTGCCCGCAACTGGTCGCCGAGGCCCTCGCCAGCGGAGTCACCACCCTGGTCGGCGGCGGCACCGGACCGGCCGAGGGCACCCGGGCCACCACCGTCACCCCGAACGCCTGGCACCTGGCCCGGATGCACGAGGCCCTCGACACCTTCCCGGTCAACGTGCTGCTGCTCGGCAAGGGCAACACCGTCTCGGAGGAGGCGCTGTGGGAGCAGCTGCGGGCCGGGGCCGCCGGGTTCAAGCTGCACGAGGACTGGGGCACCACCCCGGCGGCGATCGACGCCTGCCTGCGCGTCGCCGACGCCTCCGGCGTGCAGGTCTCCATCCACACCGACACCCTGAACGAGGCCGGGTTCGTCGCCGACACGCTGCGCGCCATCGGCGGCCGGGCGATCCACTCGTACCACACCGAGGGTGCCGGCGGCGGGCACGCGCCGGACATCATCACCGTCGCCGGTGAGCCGAACGTGCTGCCGTCGTCGACGAACCCGACCCGCCCGTACACCCGCAACACGCTGGCCGAGCACCTCGACATGCTGATGGTCTGCCACCATCTCAACCCGGCGGTGCCGGAGGACCTGGCGTTCGCCGAGAGCCGGATCCGGCCGTCCACGATGGCCGCCGAGGACCTGCTGCACGACCTCGGGGCGATCTCCATCATCGGCTCCGACTCGCAGGCGATGGGGCGGATCGGGGAGGTCGTGCTGCGGACCTGGCAGAGCGCGCACGTGATGAAGGCCCGGGTGGGCGCGCTGCCCGGCGACGGGGCCGCCGACAACCACCGGGCCCGCCGGTACGTCGCGAAGTACACCATCTGCGCGGCCATGGCCAACGGCCTCGACCACGAGATCGGGTCGGTGGAGCCGGGCAAGCTCGCCGACCTGGTGCTGTGGGAGCCGGCGTTCTTCGGCGTACGACCGCACCTGGTCATCAAGGGCGGAATGATCGCGTACGCGCAGATGGGTGACGCGAACGCCTCGATCCCCACCCCGCAGCCGATGCTGCCCCGGCCGATGTTCGGGGCGTACGGCGGCGCGGCCGCCGCGACCAGTCTGGCCTTCGTCGCCCCCGCCGCGATCGAGGCCGGGCTGCGGCTGGACGTGCGGCGTCGGGTGGTGCCGGTGGCCGACGTACGGTCGCGCGGCAAGGTCGACCTGCCGGAGAACAACGCGCTGCCACGCATCGAGGTCGACCCGGACACCTTCACGGTCCGGATCGACGGCGTGGTGGTGGAACCGGACCCGGTGGCCGAACTACCCATGGCCCAGCGGTACTTCCTGTTCTGATGGCCGCCACGACGATGCTGCTGCTCCTCGCCGACGGGCGGTTCCCGGCCGGTGCGCACGCGCATTCGGCCGGGCTGGAGGCGGCAGTCGCCGCCGGCCGGGTGGCCGACCTGGACACGCTGGGGGAGTACCTGCGGGGTCGACTGGCCACCGCAGGACTTGTCGCGGCGGCGTTCGCGGCGGCGGCCCGGGGTGCGGCCTGGTCGGCGGGCCGGGCCAACACGCTGGCCCGACTCGACGCCGAACTGGACGCCCGGACCGCCTCGCCCGCCCAGCGGTCGGTGTCCCGCCGGCAGGGGCGGGCGCTGCTGCGGGCCGGTCGCCGGATCTGGCCGGCGGTCACCTTCGACGACCTGCCCGCCGGGCCGGACGGGCCGCACCAGCCGCTGGTGCTGGGACTCGTCGGTGCCGCCGCCGGCCTCGACCCCGGGCAGGTGGCCACGGTCGCTGCCCACGCGACGGTGACCGGCGCGGCCAGTGCCGCCGTACGCCTGCTCGGCTTGGACCCGTACCAGGTGCAGGCCCTGCTGGTGCGGCTCGCCGGCGCCTGCGACGCCACCGCGGCGCGGGCGGCCCGCGCCGCCGAGGAACCACCGGAGCGGCTGCCCGCCGCCGCCGCTCCGCTCGCCGACATCCACGCCGAAGCTCACGTCACCTGGGAGGTGCGTCTCTTTGCGTCCTGAATTCGACCACGACGAGTCCGTTCCCCACACCCACCCCGAGCCGGGGGTGGACCCGCACGCCCCGCTACCGACCGCCGCGCGGGCGTTGCGGGTCGGCATCGGCGGGCCGGTCGGCTCCGGCAAGACCGCCCTGGTCGCGGCGCTGTGCCGGGCGTTCGCCGGTGAGCTGCGCCTCGGCGTGGTGACGAACGACATCTACACCACCGAGGACGCCGACTTCCTCAAGCGCGCCGGGGTGCTCGACCCGGCCCGGATCCGGGCGGTGGAGACGGGCTGCTGCCCGCACACCGCCATCCGCGACGACATCGGCGCCAACCTCGACGCCGTCGACGACCTGACCGACGCGCTGGGTCCGCTGGACCTGGTGCTTGTGGAGAGCGGCGGGGACAACCTGACCGCGACGTTCAGCCGGGGCCTGGTCGACCGGCAGATCTTCGTGGTGGACGTGGCCGGTGGGGACAAGGTGCCCCGCAAGGGCGGTCCCGGGGTGACCGCCGCCGACCTGCTGGTCATCAACAAGACGGACCTGGCGCCGATGGTCGGTGCCGACCTGTCCGTGATGGACCGGGACGCGCGGGCCCGCCGCGGCGACCTGCCTACGGTGTTCCAGTCCATCAGCGAGGATCCGCTGGCGACCCAGGTCGCCGGCTGGATCCGTCACGAGTTGGCCCACCATCGGGCCGCCCAGGCCATCCCGGCTGGGCAGGCCTGATGCGGGCCACCGCCCGGCTGGTGGCCCGGCGCGACCGGCACGGCCGCACCGTGCTGGCCGACCTGCGCGGGGAGAGCCCGCTGCTGCTGCGCCAGGTGCCGGCCCCGGGCGGTGGTGTCACGGTGTACGTCGTCGGCGGGGCGGCCGGTCCGCTGGCCGGCGACGACCTGCGGCTGGACGTCGAGGTCGGCCCCGGTGCGGTGGTCCGCGTGCACACGGTGGCCGCGTCCATCGCGTTGCCGGGGCGTCCCGGCGCGGTGTCCCGGATGCTGGTCCGGGCCACCATCGCCGAACGGGCGGCCCTGTACTGGCTGCCCGAGCAACTGGTCGCGGCGGCCGGTTGCGCGCACGTCGCCGACGCACGGGTGGACGTCGCCGACGGTGGCACCCTGCACTGGCGCGACGAGTTGGTCTGCGGGCGGCACGGTGAGCCACCCGGTGACGTCGAGATCAACACCTGGGTCGACCTGGCCGGCCGGCCGCTGCTGCGGCAGTCCCTGACGGTGGGGCCGAACGCTCCCGGCTGGGCCGGACCGGCGGTGCTCGCCGGCGCACCGGCCACCGGTTCGCTGTTGATCGTGGACCCGAACCGACCGGCGGAGCCGCCCGCGGTGTGCGGTACGCGGGCCCGGCTGCCGCTTGCCGGTGGTCCGGCGACCCTGTGGAGCGCCACCGCGCCGGACGCGCACACCCTGCGCGAGTACCTCGAACCGGATAACGCGTTGGATACCATCGCTGCGTCGGGCGGGGGCGAGGAGCGTGAGGTTGTCCGAGTTGGGTGAGGTCGTCGCCGAGCGGCGGATCGCGGGTTTCCGGCCTGAGGCCGTCACCCGGAACGCCTACCTCGCCGCTGCCGACGTCGCCGCCGCGCTGCTGCGTACGCCGAAGCTGGCCGAGCGTTGGACGGCGCCGAGCGCCCTGCCGTACTACTCGACCGGCGGGCTGGCCCGGCACCTCGCCAACCAGATCACCCGGACGGCGGAACTGCTCGACGCGCCGCCCGGGCACACCGCGATCGACGTCCTGGCCCACTTCACCGGGAGCGCCTGGGTCACCACCGGTGCTGACGAGGCGGACAACACCGACATCCGCGACCGGGGCGAACGGGCCGCCGCCGAGACCACCGCCGACCGCCTCGCCGCCGAGGTCGACGGGTGCCTGGCGAGGCTGCACCGCATGGTGCCGGCGCAGCCGCCGTACCGGATCGTCGACCTCGGTGACTGGGGACTGACCGTCGACGACTTCCTGCTGACCCGGCTGCTGGAGCTGGTGGTGCACACCGACGATCTGGCGGTCAGCCTCGACCTGCCGACGCCGGAGATGCCGACGGCCGCCACCGAGCTGACCACCGATCTGCTCACCCGGATCGCCGCCTGGCGGCACGGTCCCCTCGCGGTGGTGCGGGCGCTGTCCCGCCGGGAACGGGCCCCGGAGTCCATCAGCGCACTCTGACCAGTCAGGCCGGCTGTCCTTTGTGGCCATATGGCAGGGTGTGTCGGGTGCCGGTGCTCGTCGGCGTCAGTGGAAACCCTGGGGAGAGTCAATGACCATGCGGATCAGTCGTCGGGCAGCGATCGGGTTCGGTGCGGCAGCGGTGACAGTGGCGGCAACGCCGTCCGGCGCGGTGGCCGCTCCTGCGGACGGCACCGTAGCGGCCCCCGGCACGACCTCACCGCGCCAGGCTATCCGGCGGGCGTACCGGCAGCAGAAGACCCGGGCCGGCGGGGTGTGGCGCTCGCACGTCGCGATGGTGGACGAATCCGGCGCCCTGCGTACCGTGATCGCCGACGACGCCGACCGGGTCACGCACGGGTACAGCGTGCAGAAGCTCGCGGTCGCGGTGGCCGTCATGGACAAGATCGATCGCGGTGAGCTGCGGCTCGACCAGCGTCTCGACCTCACCGCCGACATCATCCTCGGCGGCAGCGGGATCTACTTCCTGCAGACGGTCTGGGGTGACGAGGTCACCGTGGCGAACTTCCTCACCGCGATGCTGCTGGTCTCCGACAACACCGCGGTGCGGATGTGCGGCCGGGTGGTGCCGGCACTGGAGATCAACGAGATCCTGGCGGCCAAGGGCTTCACCCACACCCGGGTCGAGCCGGTGGCCAACCCGAACCGGTTCTTCCTCGGTGTCACCACCCCGCGCGAGACCCATGACCTGCTGTGGCGGCTGGCCAACAAGACCCTGCTGTCGACCCGGTCGAGTGACTTCCTGCTCGGCATCCTGCGCTGGATCAACGGTTACCACGACGGGATCCGCCGCGACATGTCCTCGGCGGAGCGCAGCCGGGTCGCCACCAAGTACGGCGCCGACTTCGACTCCTCGGGTGCCGCCCGGCACGAGGTCGGGATCATGTTCGACGCGACCGGTGCGCCCACCCTCACGTACGCGTTCTTCGCCGACTCCCTCGGCGACCTGGACAACTACGGCGGCACCCACCCGGCCGTACGCGCCCACGCGGCCCTCGGTCGAACCATGTTCGACAGCATCGCCCGAACCACCAACCCCGCCCCCCGCGCCCGCCACTCCGTCCAGCGGTTCCGCCCGGTCAACGGCGGCTGATCGAGCCTAGCCATTGGGCTCGGTCGATCCCGTGCGTTTCCCGCCTGGTCACGATCGGTAGCGGACGACGCATAATGGAGTGATGCTGCTTCGTCGCTGGCGCAGACCGTTCCACAGTCCCAGGCGTGGCCAGTATGTGCTGGCCGACGCCCTTGCGGGCAACGCCCGCGCCCGGGCGCGAATCGACCGGTGGTGGGCGGCCGGCGGCGCCGATCGCGACCGGGTATGGCGTGGTGCGTGGTTTCTGCTGAGCGCCGCGTACTTCAGGTTCGGCAATCACGAACGGCCGGAGCAGGTCGCTCCGGCGCTGGAGTTCCTGCTCGAACCCGACCCCACATCCGGGTACCTTCCGCGGGTGCGGTTGACCGCCTGCCTTCCGCAGACCGCCGCCGACCCGCCGCAAGGCCTGTACGAGGGCGACCCGTACGTACGCCGACTGGTTCAGGCCGCGCTCGCATTTCCCGATCTCGAACTGCGCCGACGGCTGGCCGAGCTGATGTCGGTCACCGACCAGCCCGGGCTGCTGGACGCCCTGGAGATCGAGTTCCGATCGCGGGCGCGGCTGGACTCGACCTACGTCGGCGCGGCACCGCCCGGCCACGAAACCCTGTGCAACCTGTGGTACGGGGGTGAGCCGACCGCGTTGCTGCGGATCGTCTGCGCCAACCCCCATCTGCCCCGCCCGCCCGCCGATCCCGGAGACGTCAACCTGGTTCTGCTGCCGCTCGTCAAGGACCGGCTCGATCTGCTGCCGGCGTTCGACCAGGCCGCCCTGGCCCAGCGACTGCTGAAGTGTCTCGACACCTGGCTGCCGGACGAGGTCCACGATCGGTGTCGCCGTGCGTTGCGGGAGCTGTCTGCCCGAGATGGCGTCGCCGTGGTCTGTAAGCAGGCCATGCTGGGCGACACCGAGGCGACCGCAGCGGTCCGTGCCGCCGGGCACCGGCCGGCTCACCCCGCCTGGCTGCCCCTCTTCCTGCTCCTCACCCGGCAGTTCGCGGCCTACCGCGGGGCCGATCCGGAGGGGCGGGTGCTGCAACTGGCGTGCTTCGCCAGCGAGTGGGGGAGCGCGGACGAGGACGTCCGCGACGAGTTGCAGGTCGAGGAAGAGGCCATCATCGATCGGGTTCTGCACGTCCTGGACACGGATCTGCCGGACGACGTGGCCGCATCCGTGCGGGGGTCCCTGCGCGACCTTGGCCCCTCGGGCTCCTCTCTGGACGACGATTTTTGCCGCCGGGCGATGCGAAGGGCGCTCCTGACGCACGCGGTCACGCTGGTGCCCGAGGCGGTGGCGGCCGTGGTCGACGCGGGGTACCTGCCCGAGGATGACGACGAATCGGCGCTGCCGGTGCTCTTCCTCACCGAGCAGTTCGAGCGGTACGACGGTGAGGACCCCGACGGCACCCGGCTACGCGCCATCCTCGCCACGCAGTCCTACCACTACGAGCACGAGCACTTCCGGACCGTCGCACGACGCAACGGTCGCCCCGACCCGTGGCCTGCGCCGGCACCACGGACGTCGGAGTCCCGGTCGTCGACCCGGCACGCCACCACCTGGCCGAGCAGCTTCGGTCACTTCTGAGCCCGCTCGTGTGGCCGGTCGGTGTGGTGGTCTGGCCGCCGTGGCTGCCCGAACCATCGTCGTTTCCGCGGACGAGCGCGTTCAGGAGCCGACCGGGACGTGCCGACGCTTCGGATCGAGGTGCCGGATCAACTCGTCGAGGCGTGCCGCCAGGTCGCCGTCACCGGGTAGTTCGGCCAGTTCGTCGCGGATCCGTGCGGAGAGGCGCTCGTGCTCGCGACGTCCCCGGACGGTGAGGTAGGCGCGGATGCGGCGGCGGTCGATCGGATCGACGCGGCGGAAGACGAGGTTGCGGTCGACGAGTTGGTCGACCAGCTTGGTCAGCGTGCCGGGCGGCAGCGACGCCTCGGCGGCGACCTCGCTCATCGGGTGCCCGAGACCGTCGGCGAGCAGGCAGAGGACCCGCCACGCCTCGATGGTGAGCGACTCGGCGGCGAGCACCCCGCCCACCCGGCGCGAGAGCAGCCGCTCGGCGCGGGTGAGCAGGGGTAGCAGGTCGGCTGCGGAACCGGGAAGGTCTGACATGGCACTCCCGCCTCGCTGATGCGCTGTCATCGTACCGAGATGTCCCGCTGGCTGGGAGGGCTGGTCTTCCACCAGGGGCGGCGGCCACCATGTGTTCATGTCCGCGCCGGCACCAGGGTCCGGACGCCCGCAGGCAGGGGAGAGCATCGCCGCCGGGGCGTCCTGGCTGACCGTCGACCGGGGCGTGGTCAGCATCGCGTTGGTGTACCCGATGCGCGGGCCGGCGGGCATGTTCGGTCCGAGCTGTGAACTCTGCGCGCAGCTCGCGGTCGAGGAACTCAACCGGCGGGGCGGTGTGCTCGGCCGGGAGCTGCGGCTGGTGCCGGTCGACGGCGGGGCGCCGCCGGCCGAGGTGGCCGCGGAGGTCGAGGCGCTGGTGTCGGTGGGCGCGGTGCAGGGCGTCACCGGCTGGCACATCTCCTCGGTGCGCCAGGCGGTGGCGCCGCGCATCGCGCACCGGGTGCCGTACGTCTACACCGCCCTGTACGAGGGGGGCGAGCGTACCGAGGGTGTCTTCCTGACCAGCGAGACGCCCGACGCGCAGCTGTGGCCGGCGATGCGGGTGCTCGCGGGGGATCTCGGGGTGCGGCGCTGGTTCGTGGTCGGCAACGACTACGTCTGGCCACGTCGGACCGCCCGCGCGGCGCACCGGTACGCGCTACGCAGCGGCGGGCGGGTGGTCGGCCAGCAATTCCTGCCGCTGGAGACCCACGACTACACCGAGGTGCTGCGGCGCGTCGAACACAGCGACGCCGACGCGGTGCTCATGCTGCTCGTGGGCGCGGACGCGGTGCGGTTCAACCGGGCGTTCGCCCGGGCCGGCCTGGACCAGCGGTGCCGGCGCCTGAGCACCCTGATGGACGAGAACATGCTGCTGGCCAGCGGTGCCGCCAACACCAGGGGATTGTTCAGCGCGGCGGGCTTCTTCGCCGGCCTGGTGACGCAGGAGAATCTGGACTTCCACGGCAGCTTCGGTCGCCGCTTCGGGCTGGAGGCACCGCCGCTGGGCAGCCTGGGGGAGTCCTGCTACGAGGGCGTGATGTTGCTGGCCGCGCTCATCGCCAAGGCCGGCACGCTCGACGTACGGGCGGTGGAGGCGTCCGCCGGGGTGGTGACCTACGACGGACCGCGCGGTGAGTTGCGGCTACGTCGTCGGCACGTGCGCCAGCGCATCTACCTGGCCGAGGCCGACGGCCTGGACTTCACCGTCCTGACCGAACTGTGATCCCCGCCGGGCGTGACCGGACCGTGTCTTGACAGGTTCGTCGGCCGGCGGCCAAGATACTTCCTACGTGAAGCATCCGGCCGTCGCGTCGGATATCACCACCGTCCGGCGATGGACGGAAAAGTGCAGCCGAATGCGGCTGAAAATCGTGTGCCGGTGTCATTTCGCTGATTCTCCTCGGCGATGCGCCGGCATTTTTCATGCCCTCATCAGCGCAGTCGGGCCAGCGGAAACACTCTATTGAGGACCGGGAAACATCCGTGCAATGAAACGGATCGAAGCTTGCCCTGCCCGATATTCGAGTCGCCGCCCGGATCGGTGTCCACCCGCCGTACCGGGCAGCGCCCAATGTTCCGATGGACCGCACCGCAGTTAGACAGATCCGCACTTCGACTCGGGGCCGACGACCGTTCCCGGGCACTGACTGACGTCACTCGCGACGCAGGGAGATTTGATGACACTGATCCGGGGCCGCCGCATCCTGGCGGGTGCCATGACCCTGGTCGCCGCGGCCGCGCTGGCCGCGTGCGGCAGCAAGACCACCGACGGGAACACCTCGGCGGGAGTCGCCGCCGACGTCTCCGGGGACACCGTGAAGGTGGGCCTGCTCAACTCCCTCTCCGGCACGATGGCCATCAGCGAGGTCACCGTCCGCGATGCGATCATGTTGGCGATCGAGGAGATCAACGCCGCCGGGGGCGTACTCGACAAGAAGATCGAACCTGTCGGCGAGGACGGCGCCTCGGACTGGCCGACCTTCGCCGAGAAGGCCGAGAAGCTGATCCGCGAGGACCGTGTGGCGGCCGTCTTCGGCTGCTGGACCTCGGCCAGCCGCAAGGCGGTCAAGCCGGTGTTCGAGAAGAACAAGGCGCTGCTGTTCTACCCGGTGCAGTACGAGGGTCTGGAGCAGTCGCCGTACATCTTCTACACCGGGGCCACGACGAACCAGCAGATCGTTCCGGGCCTGGACTACCTCAAGGCCCAGGGCGCCACCTCGCTCTACCTGGTCGGCTCCGACTACGTCTTCCCGCGTACCGCAAACAAGATCATCAAGGCGTACGCCGAGGCCAACGGGATGAAGGTGCTGGGCGAGGACTACGCCCCGCTGGGCTCCACCGAGTTCGGCACCATCACGAACAAGGTGAAGTCCGCCGGCGCGGACGCGGTCTTCAACACCCTCAACGGTGACAGCAACGTGGCGTTCTTCAAGGAGTACAAGTCGGCCGGGCTGACCGCCGCCAGCATGCCGGTGGTGTCGGTGTCGATCGCCGAGGAGGAGGTCAAGAGCATCGGCACCCAGTACCTGGAGGGCCAGCTCACCGCCTGGAACTACTACCAGACCACGCCCGGGGCGGCGAACGAGAAGTTCGTCGCGGCGTACAAGGCCAAGTACGGGGCGGACAAGCCGACGAGTGACCCGATGGAGGCCGCGTACGTCTCGGTCTACCTGTGGAAGGCGATGGTCGAGAAGGCCGGCACCTTCGACGTGGAGAAGGTCCGGGAGGCCTCCGACGGCATCACCTTCGAGGCGCCCGAGGGACTGGTCACCGTGGACGGCGCCACCCAGCACATCGCCAAGACGGCGCGCGTCGGCAAGGTCGGTGCGGACGGGCTGATCACGGAGGTCTGGAACTCCGGCGAACCGATCACCCCCGATCCGTACCTCAAGAGCTACCCGTGGGCCGGCGGCCTGAGCTGACCCGGCGGGCCCGGGCGGCGCTCCCGCCCGGGCCCGCACCCACCAGCAGTTCGGAGTACGCACCGTGACAGTTCTCATCGGCCAACTCTTCACCGGCGTCAGCATCGGGGCGGTGCTGCTGCTCATCGTCCTCGGCCTGGCCCTGACCTTCGGCCAGATGGGCGTCATCAACATGGCCCACGGCGAGTTCATCATGGCCGGCGCCTACACCACCTACGTGCTGCAACAGGTCATCACCGCGGCCGGCTGGTCACTGCTGATCGCCCTGCCGGTCGCCTTCGTGGTGGCCGGCGCGATGGGCGTGCTGCTGGAGATGCTGCTGATCCGTCGCCTCTACGCCCGCCCGCTGGACACCCTGCTGGTCACCTGGGGGGTGTCGCTGATCCTGCAACAGCTCGCCCGGGACATCTTCGGCAGCCCCAACGTGCAGACCCGCGCGCCGGAGCTGCTCACCGGGAACATCGCGCTGCCCGGCGGCATCACGGTGGCCAACAACCGGTTGTTCATCCTGGCCCTGGCCGGCGGCGCGGTCGTCGCGTTGACCCTCGCCCTGCGGGTCACCCCGCTGGGGCGCCGGATCCGGGCCGTCGTGCAGAACCGGGACCTGGCCGCCGTGTCCGGCATCCCCACCGCCCGGGTCGACCGGATGACCTTCTTCATCGGCTCCGGCCTGGCCGGCATCGCCGGTGTGGCCCTCACCCTGCTCGGGCCGATCGGTCCCACCATGGGCACCAACCTGATCATCGACGCCTTCCTGGTCGTCGTGGTCGGCGGAATCGGCCAGCTCAAGGGCACCGTCATCGTCGCCTTCGCCCTGGGTGTGCTCCAGGCGACCGGCGAGTACCTCACCACCCTCAGCGTCGCCAAGGTGATGGTCTTCATCGCCATCGTCGCGTTTCTCCAGTGGCGACCCCAGGGCCTGTTCACCCTGCGCACCAGGAGTCTGGCATGACCACCGTCGCCCGAGATCCCGTCGCCGCCGCCGACCCGGCGCCGACCCCACCGACCAGACCGGCGGCCGGACCGTCGCGCCACCGGTACCGGGCCGCCGTCGGATTCGCCTTCGGCGCGGCCCTGCTCTTCGCCGTCGCGCCGCTGCTGCTGTCGGACTTCCGGCTCTCCCTGCTGGCGAAGTACCTCTGCGTGGCCATGGTCGCGGTCGGCATCGGACTGGCCTGGGGGCGCGGCGGCATGCTCACCCTCGGCCAGGGCGTCTTCTTCGGCCTCGGCGGATACGCGATGGCCATGCACCTCAAGCTCGCCGACGCGGGGCCGGGCAACATGCCCGACTTCATGATGCTCTACGGGCAGCTCGACGAGCTGCCGCTGTGGTGGCGGCCGTTCGCCAGCCCGTGGTTCGCCCTGCCCGCCACGGTGCTGCTGCCGATGGCGGTCGCCTTCGTACTCGGGTCGCTGGTGTTCCGCCGTCGGGTGCGCGGCGCCTATTTCGCCATCCTCAGCCAGGCCCTCGCCGCCGCCATGGTGATCCTGCTGATCGGCCAGCAGGGCACCACCGGCGGCACCAACGGGCTCACCGACATCCAGGGCTTCTTCGGCTACGACCTGGACGACCCGGTCAACCAGCGGATGGTCTACTTCATCATCGCCGGCACCCTGCTGGCGCTGCTGGCCCTGGCCCGGCACCTGATGCAGAGCCGTTACGGCGAGCTGCTGGTGGCGGTGCGCGACTCGGAGGAGCGGGTCCGCTTCCTCGGCTACGACCCGGCGACCGTCAAGCTGGTCGCGTACGTGGTCGCCGCCGGCATGGCCGGGCTGGCCGGCGCGCTGTTCGTGCCGGCGGTGGGCATCATCTCGCCGGCCCTGATCGGGATCGTGCCGTCCATCGAGTTCGTCATCGGCGTCGCCATCGGCGGGCGCGCCACGCTGCTCGGCCCGGTCCTCGGGGCGGTCGCGGTGGCGTGGGCGCGTACCGCCCTGTCGGAGCGCTTCCCGGGTACCTGGACGTACCTTCAGGGCCTGCTGTTCGTGGTGGTGGTGGCGTTCCTGCCCGGCGGCCTGGCCTCGCTGATCGGTCTGGCCCGCCGCCGCGACGACGGCGAACCCCGCCCGAGCCGATTCGCCCGATTCCGAGCACGGCGGCGGGAGGGGGCGGCATGACCGGGCAGCTGCACGGGCTCTACGTGCGTGACCTGCGGGTCAGCTTCGACGGGTTCACCGCCGTCGACGGGGTCTCCCTCGACGTCGCCCCCGGCGACATCCGGTTCCTGATCGGGCCCAACGGCGCCGGCAAGACCACCCTGGTGGACGCGGTCACCGGCTTGGTCCGGGCCACCGGATCGGTGCGCTTCGGCGACCGGGAGCTGCTCGGCCGGCCGGTGCACCGGATCAGCCGGCTCGGCGTCGGCCGCACCTTCCAGACGTCGACGGTGTTCGAGGAGCTGACCGTGTTGCAGAACCTCGACATCGCCGCCGGGGCCCGGCGCAACTGGGCGACGTTGCTGCGCCGCCGCCACGGCGTGCCCGACGAGGTGGCCGAGGCCCTCGACGTGATCGGCCTGGCGAGCCGCGCCGACCAGCTCGCCGGCACCCTCGCCCACGGGCAGAAGCAGTGGCTGGAGATCGGCATGCTGCTGGTGCAGGACACCCGGCTGCTGCTGCTCGACGAGCCGGTCGCCGGCATGAGCCACGAGGAACGCGACGCCACCGGGCAACTGCTGGAGAAGGTGAGCAAGCACCGCACGGTGGTGGTGATCGAGCACGACATGGACTTCCTGCGCCGCTTCGCGCGTACCGTCACCGTGCTGCACGCGGGTCGGGTGCTCAGCGAGGGCACCGTCGCCGAGGTGCAGGCCGACCCACGCGTGCAGGAGGTCTACCTCGGTCACCCGGTCGACGCCGGGTCGACCCCGACGCGGACGGAGGCATGATGCTCGCGATGCGCGGCGTGCACGCCGGTTACGGGCGCAGCCGGGTGCTGCACGGCGTCGACGTGACGGTGCCCGACGACGGGGTCGCCACGGTGCTGGGCCACAACGGAGCCGGCAAGTCCACCCTGCTGCGGGTGGCCGCCGGCCTGCTGCGTCCCACCGCCGGTCGGGTCGAGCTGGACGGCGAGGACATCACCCGGCTGGCGCCGCACGAGCGGGTCGCCCGGGGGATCGCGTACGTGCCGCAGGGGCAGCAGTGCTTCCCGCACCTGACCGCCGCGGAGAACCTGCGCCTGGTCGCCGACGGTCGCCGGGACGGTGCGACGGCCACCTCGGAGGTGCTGGACCTGTTTCCGGCGCTGCGTCCGCTGCTGCGCAGACGGGCCGGGCTGCTCTCCGGCGGGCAGCGTCAGCAGCTGGCCATCGCCCGGGCACTCATCACCCGACCCCGGCTGCTGATGCTCGACGAACCGACCGAGGGCATCCAGCCGTCGGTGGTGACCGAGATCCAGGACCGGATCGTCGCGCTCATCGCGCAGAGCGGGTTCAGCGTGCTCCTGGTCGAGCAGCATCTCGGCTTCGCGCTCCGGGTCGCCGACCGGTACCACGTCCTCGAATCCGGCCGCGTCACCTCCGCCGGCGACGGCGGCGCCACCGCCGAACACACCGTCCGGGAGGCCCTCGCGGTGTGACTCCCCGCGATCTTGCACTTTCGGTCGCTGAGATGCCCCTTGTCGCGGCTTGTGTGACGACGGAAAGTGCAAGATCAGCGAGTTCGGTGGGTGGGCCTTCCGTTGTCGGGGTCGACCGCCTAAGGTGGGTGTGGAAGCGCTCCCACGGTCCCTGGGCAGGACTGTTTCTCGACGTGCTCGCTCCCTCACCCACCACAGAGGAAGTCGCATGTCTGCACGTACGAAACTTCAGGCCGCCGCGACGGTGGCCGTGGCTCTGCTCGGCCTGGCCGCCGCCGCGCCCGCCGCGACGGCGGCGCCGACGGTCGGTGCTCCGGCCGTCGCCGCCGCGCCGACCGCCGACTGGCTGCACACCGACGGCAACCGGATCGTCGACGAGGCCGGCAACCAGGTCTGGCTCACCGGGGCGAACTGGTTCGGCTTCAACGCCAGCGAGCGGGTCTTCCACGGCCTGTGGTCGGGTAACCTAGAATCGATCACCCGCCAGATGGCCCAGCGCGGCATCAACATCGTCCGGGTGCCCATCTCCACGCAACTGCTGCTGGAGTGGAAGGCCGGGCAGACGATCCGGCCGAACGTCAACACGTACGTCAACCCGGAGCTGGAGGGCCTGAACAATCTCCAGGTCTTCGACCACTGGCTCGCCCTGTGCGAGAAGTACGGGTTGAAGGTCATGCTCGACGTGCACAGCGCCGAGGCGGACAACTCCGGCCACGTCTATCCGGTGTGGTGGAAGGGCAGCATCACCCCGGAGCTGTTCTTCCAGGGCTGGGAGTGGATCACCACCCGCTACCGGACGAACGACACCATCGTCGCGATGGACATCAAGAACGAGCCGCACGGGACCCCGAACGACCCCCAACGGGCCAAGTGGGACTCCAGCACCGACCAGGACAACTTCAAGTACGCGTGCGAGACGGCGGGCCGGCGGATCCTGGCCATCAACCCGAACCTGCTGATCCTCTGTGAGGGCATCGAGATCTACCCGCGCGCCGGTGCCACCTGGAACTCGCCGAACACCAACCCCGACCGCAGCCCCAATTACCACTACAACTGGTGGGGCGGCAACCTGCGCGGCGTCGCCGAGCACCCGGTCAACCTCGGTGCCCAGCAGGACCAGCTCGTCTACTCCCCGCACGACTACGGACCGTTGGTGTACGAGCAGCCGTGGTTCGCCGGCGACTTCGACAAGGACTCGCTGACCAACGACGTGTGGCGGCCGAACTGGTTCTACATCCACGAGCAGAACATCGCGCCGCTGCTGGTCGGGGAGTGGGGTGGCCGGCTGGGGCAGGACGCCCGGCAGGACCGCTGGATGGCCGCGCTGCGCGACCTCATGATCGAGAACGGCATCCACCACACGTTCTGGTGTCTCAACCCCAACTCCGGTGACACCGGGGGCCTGCTGCTCGACGACTGGGCCAGCTGGGACGAGACGAAGTACAACCAGATGCTCAAGCCGGCGCTGTGGCAGCACAACGGCAAGTTCGTCGGCCTCGACCACCAGGTGCGCCTCGGCGGCACCGACTCCACCACCGGCATGAGCCTCGCCGAGCGCTACGCCGGCGGGCCCGGCCCCGGCGACACCACCGCGCCGACCGCCCCCGGACGGCCGACCGCCACCGAGGTGACCGCCACCGCGGCCACGCTGAACTGGGCGGCGGCCACGGACGACGTGGGTGTCACCTCGTACGAGGTGCTGCGGGCCACCGGATCGGGGGCGGCCACCGTGGTCGGCACGGTCTCCGGGACCACCTACCGGGCGACCGGGCTGAGCGCCTCGACCAGCTACACCTTCACCGTGCGGGCCCGCGACGCGGCCGGCAACGTCTCGGCGGCCTCGCCGGCGCTGACCGTGACCACCCCGGCCGGCAACGACAACGGCGACGGCGGGTGCGCCGCGACGTACCGGGTCACCAGCTCGTGGCAGGGTGGCTACCAGGCGGAGGTCACCGTCCGGAACACCGGTACGGCGGCCATCTCCGGCTGGACGGTCACCTGGACCGCCCCCGCCGGCACCACGATCGCGTCACTGTGGAACGGCCGGCTCACCACCTCCGGCAGCACGGTGACGGTGCGCAACGAGCCCTACAACGGGCAACTCGCCGCCGGCGCCAGCACCACCTTCGGGCTGACCGGCAGCGGATCGGGTACGCCCTCCGGGTTGACCTGCGCCGCGTCCTGACCCGGCGGCGTCCCCTGCTCCACCTGCGGATCGTGGGTGGGGCAGGGGCCGTCCGGGGGCGTGACGCCACCTCGGACGGCCCCGCGCGGCCCGGGCCTGGGTGGGCCGCGTCACCGCGTTCGCATCGCCGGGCGCCGGGTCAGGCCAGCCTGATGGCGTCACCGTCGACGGTGACGTTCGCGGCGGGCAGCGGCGCTCCCGCCGGGCCACTGCGTACCGAGCCGTCGGCGATGTCGAACACGCTGTTGTGGCAGGCGCAGACGATGGTGCCGTCGGAGACCGAGGTCACCGTGCAGCCCTGATGGGTGCAGGTTGCCGAGTACGCCTTGATGATCCCGTCGGTCGGCTGGGTCACCACCACGCCGGCGTCGGCGAAGATCGCGCCGCCACCGACCGGGATGTCGGCGAGGGTGGCCAGTGCCGGTGGGCCGGGGTCGGCGCCGTCGTCGCCCGGGGTGGCGGTACCGGAGGGGTCGGCACCGGAGGTGCCCGACGGGTCGGCGCCGGCGGTGCCGGCGGGCGGTGCGGCCGGTGGCGCCGCCGTCGGCTGACCGTACGTCGCGCAACCGGCCAACGCGGCCACCCCCACCGCGCCGGTACCGGCCAGCAGGGCGCGTCGCGACCGGCAGCAGCCAGCCTGCTCGTGGTTCATCTGCGGTGCCTTGCCTTTCCGGTGATCAGAACTGGATGCCGAACGTGGTGAAGTACCAGACCGAGGAGGTCAGGAAGATCCCGATCAGGGCGACGAACACGACCCCGCCGACCGTGGGGAGCACCCAACCGGCGAGGCCCCGTTTCGGCAGGGTCAGCATCTTGGTGGCGAACGCCCCGAAGAAGAAGCAGCCCAGCAGGGAGTGCAGCAGCGTACGGGTGTCGTAGTCGGCGAAGCCGAGCGCGTACAGGCAGTGCACCGCGACCGGCACGGTGAGCAGGAACGCGACCCGCCCCGACCAGCGGTGCGCCGCGCCGGCCCAGGACGGGGAGAAGCCGCCGAGCCGACCCCACATCGCCAGCGCGGACAGCAGTTGGATGACGGCGAAGAACGCCGCTCCCGTGCCGAGCCACACCTTCACCGTCAGCGGCGAGGAGAAGCCGGCCACGTTCACCGCGATGCCGGTGGGGGTGTGGGTACGTCCGTAGACGCCGAGCGCCACCGCGACCCCGGCCCCGACGACGAGCGGTACCAGCAGCGAGGGCCGCCGTCTCGGTGCGCTCGGCGGCGGGGCGCCGAAGTCACGCATCACCTCGATGGTGGGCTCGGACGCCCGGCGGGGCACGGTGCGTGCCCCGCCCTGCCGATGCTGGGACATCACCGCGCCCCGGGGATGACCGGTTCGGCGACGAGGGTGACGCCGTCGACCACCGTGCTGTTGAAGGCGGGGTCCAGCGGCGGAGCCGGAATGGGCTTGCCGTTCCAGGTGACGATGCCGATCTGGGTGCCGTCGGGCAGCATGATCCAGCCGCCGTCGAAGCCGGCCTTACGGGTCTCGTCGGTCACCCGGTAGATCGCCGGTGCGGTTCCCGAGCCGGATTTCACCACCGCCTCGTCGGTCGACGTGTCGTCGGGTCGGGCGGTGAACTTCCAGCGCCGTACGCCGACGATCATCTCGCCGCTGGCGCGGTCGCCCCGGATGACACCGGTCAACTTCGCGTCCTTGCCGGTCAGTTCGATCTTGCCGTCGCGCACCGTGCCGGACAGCCACAGCTCCATGCTCCGACCGTCGCAGACGTACGCCTCGGCCTTGCCGTCCTTGACGGTGATGGCGATGGTGGCCCCGTTCTCGAGTTCACCGATCCAGTTCTGCTCGACCGACGTCACCTCGGTGCCGGCCGACGAGCCGTCCGGGTCCGTCGGTGGCGAGGTGCCGGCCGGTCGGCGGGCGTCGGCGTCGCTCGGTTCCTCGTCGGGCGCGGCGGCGTCGGGATCCACCTCGGCGTCGGCGTCCGCCGCCTCGTCGGCGGGTGGGGCCGGCGCGGCGGCCGGTGCACCGCCGCCGGCGGCGGGTTGGGTGCCCGGCGGGGATGCCTGTGCACTCATCGTGAACAGCACGGCAGCCGTCACCGCCCCCGACAGGAGGGTGAGCAACGGGGTCAGGCGCTTCATGGGCCACTCCCTTCGCACAGAGGTACGGGCGGAGGTGGTGGATGGGTTCAATCAGGTGCCGGGAAACCTCTCGCGGGATGTCGCCAGTGCCCGGTTAGGCCATGTTTTCTCGTCCCTCGCGTGGGATAACCGTAAATCAGCAACATCGGTGAATGTCACTTCCATGTCACATGTCATCCAGTGACAGGATGCATCCAAAGCGATAAGCTTCCGGTCGTTGGATCCGTCGGTGCGGGGACCGGGGATCCGATGTCTTGCCTGGTAGTCGAGCTGTCCGGGGTGCCAATCGAAGGCTGGAGGGCGGGCCGGCGTCCGCTCCGTGGGTCGGGATTCGTGGGATCGAGAGCCCTTTCGGGCGCGGTTTTAACGCGACGGCAACATCAAGGCATGGCTGGGGGAAGCGCGTGCTTGTCGTACGGTCGTTGGTGCGTGGAGTCGGACGCCCGTGGCCGCCTCGGACGGCGGTGCTCGCCGGGGTGGGGGGCACCCTGGGCATCGGAGCGGTGGGCTCCATCGCGCTGCTGTTCGGTACGCCCCTGCTGATCGCTCCGCTGGGCTCCACCTGCATGATGATCTTCGGGGCGCCGCACGCGCCGTTCGCCCATCCACGCAACGTCCTCGGTGGACACACGATCTGCACCCTGGTCGGCCTGCTCGGCGTACGCGTGCTGGGCAACGCCCCGTGGACGATCGCCGCCGCGGTCGGCCTGGCCATGGCCCTGATGGGACTGACCCGGTCGTTCCACCCGCCGGCCGGCGGCGACACCGTACTGGTGATGCTGGCGCAACCCGGATGGCTGTTCCTCTTCGTACCTGTCCTGCTCGGCTGCGTGATCCTGCTCGGCATCGCGATGGCCTTCCACAACGCGCACTCCGCCGGTTCCTATCCGGTCTCCTCGGTGCCGACCCGCCGGGAGGTGATCGCCGCCGAGGAGTGAACAGACCGGCCGGCGGGTGGCACCCGAGAGGCAGGGACAGGCCGCATCGTCGTGTCCACGTTGATCTTCCATTCCGTATGTATGACCACCGCATGTCGAGACGGGAGTGACGAGCAGATGCAGCAGGGGGAGACCGAACCGAGCCTGTCGCTCGGGCAGGAGAGGTCCTGGTTCATCGATCAGTACGTGGACGCGCCGGTAGAGGTGCTGGTGGAGCAGGTGCGACTGCGTGGCCCGCTGCGGGCGGCCACGCTCGCCGCCGCGCTCGGTGACGTGGTCGCCGCCGAAGCCGTGCTCGGCCTGGCGATCGGCACGGACCAGGGCCGGGCCGACCGGCGGTCGGCGGCGCCGGTGCCGGCGGCGCTGGCCGGCGCGGACCTGTCCGAGCTGTCGGACACCGAACGCGAGGAGGCGGTCCGGCGAGCCGTCGGGCGGGCCAGCGAGACCCGGTTCGACCTCGGCCGTGGCCCGCTGATCCGCGCCGAACTGCTGCGCCTGGCGGCCGACGAACACCTGCTTCTGCTGATCGCCCACCGCGCCGTGGTGGACCCGGCCTCCCTCACGCTCGTCGTCGCCCGTCTCGGTGCGGCCTACCGGGCCCGGCTCGCCGAACCGTCCGGACCGGCCGAGGCCACCGTCCGGGATGAGTTCGCCGGTTTCGCGCAGCGGGAACGCGCCGCGGCGGAGGCGGCCCGGGTGGTCGCCGGCGCCGCCTGGCGGGAGTACCTCGCCGACGTCGCCCCGCTGGAGCTGCCGACCGACCGGATCCGCCCGGTACAGCCCCACTACGCGGCCGGCACCGCCGACCTGCGGCTGCCGCCGGTGCTGCACGAGCAGGTGGAGAACCTGGCCGCCCGGCTCGGCGTGGCGCCGGCCGACGTGCTGCGGGCGGGCTTCCAGGCCCTGCTGCACCGCTGGTCCGGCCAACCGGTGCTGGCGTTGGGAGTCAGCGACGAGCGTCGGACGCCGGACACCGCCGGCCTGGTGGGACCGGTGGCGACCTGGCGGGTGCTGCGCAGCGAGACCGACGAGCACACCCCGTTCGCCGCGCTGTGCGCCCCGTCCGACACTCCCGAGCCGCTGCCGTTCGAGACGCTCGTCGAGGAGGTGCGGCCGCCCCGCGATCCGGCCCGCAGCCCGTTGTTCCAGGCGGCGTTCACCGCCCGCCGGGCCACCGCCGCGACCGACTGCTTCGGCGAGCTGACGGTGCTGGCGCAGACCCTCGTACCGGCCGCGGCCACCCTGCCCGACCTGGCGCTGCTGGCCCAGCCCGACCCGGGCGGCACCCGGCTCACCCTGACCTGGCGGGCCGACCTGTTCGACCCGACGACCACCGAGCGGATGCTCGGCCACTACGTGAACCTGCTGCGTGCCGCGGTCGCCGACCCGGACACCGCGGTGCACCGACTGGCCATCCTCGACGACGCCGAGCGGGCCCGGTTGCTCGACGAGTTCAACCGCACCGACGCGCCGTTCCCGCAGGACGTCACCGTGCACGAGTTGTTCGAGGAGCAGGTGCTGCGTACGCCGGACGCCCGGGCGGTCACCATCGAGGGGCGACACCTGACCTACCGCGAGCTCAACGAGCAGGCCAACCGGCTCGCCCACCGACTGCGCGCCGGTGGCGTCGGGCGGGGCACCCTGGTCGCCCTCTGCCTGGAACGCTCGCTCGAACTCATGGTCGCCGTGGTGGCGGTGCTGAAGTCCGGCGGCGCGTACGTGCCCCTCGACCCGGCGTACCCGACGGACCGGCTGGCCTTCATGCTGGCCGACACCCAGGCCCGCTTCCTGGTCACCCAGCAGCGGCTGCGTGAGTTGGCGCCGGTCGGCGACGACGTCGCGGTGCTCGTGCTCGACGACCCCGCCGACGCCGCGTCGTTGGCCGCGCAGCCCACCGACAACCCGGTGAACGTCAACACCGCCGACGACCTGACCTACATCGTCTACACCTCGGGTTCGACGGGCCGGCCGAAGGGAGTCGAGACGATCCACCGGGGGGTCGTCCGTCTGGTCATCAACACCGACATTCTCCAACTCGACGAGCGGACCAGCTACCTGCAGATCTCCCCGCTCTCCTTCGACGCCTGCACGCTGGAGATCTTCGGGCCGCTGCTCAACGGCGGACGGGTGGTGCTGCTGCCGCCCGGGGTGCCGACCCCGGCCCGGGTCGCGCGTACGGTCCGCGAGCAGGGGGTGGACACCCTCTGGCTGGTCGCGCCGCTGGCGAACCTCACCATCGACACCCACCTGGAGGACCTGCGCGACCTGCGCCAGTTCATGGCCGGCGGAGACGTGCTGTCGCTGCCGCACATCCGTCAGGTGCTGGAGCGGCTGCCGCACGTGTCGATGGTCAACGGGTACGGGCCGACCGAGGTGACCGCCTTCAGCGTCAGCCACCGGATCACCTACGTGGACCCGGACTGGCCGTCGATCCCGATCGGGCGGCCGATGCACAACACCACCGCCTACATCCTCGACCCACTGGGCCAACCGGTACCCGTCGGGGTGTGGGGCGAGCTGTACCTCGGCGGCCCCGGCGTGGCGCTCGGCTACCACAACCGTCCCGACCTCAACGCCGAGCGGTTCCTGCCGGACACCTTCCGCCCGGGCGACGGGCACCGGCTCTACCGCACCGGCGACCGGTGTCGCTGGCTGCCCGACGGCACCATCCAGTTCCACGGCCGGCTGGACACCCAGGTGAAGATCGACGGGCTGCGGGTCGAACTCGGCGAGATCCAGAGTGCCGTGGCCGACGACGAGTCGGTCGCCGCCGCCGTGGTGACCGCACCGGTGATCGGCACGCGACGCACACTCGTCGCGTACGTCGTGCCGGCCGAGGGGCACACCTTCGACCCCGCCGCGGTGCGGGCCCGGGTGGCGGCCGCGCTGCCCAGCGTCATGGTGCCGGCCCACTACGTCACGATTCCCACCATCCCGCTCACCCCGAACAACAAGGTCGACTTCCGGGCGTTGCCCGCGCCGGACCTGGCGGCCGGCGGCGCGCACCGACCGCCGGAGACCGGTACCCAGCAGACCGTCGCCGAGATCTGGCAGGAGATCCTCGGCGTGCCGTCGGTCGGTCTCGACGACAACTTCTTCGAGCTGGGTGGCCACTCGCTGCGTGCGGTACCGATGATCGCGGCGGTCAGCATGCGGTTCGGGGTCGACCTGGCGGTTCAGGACATCTTCGAGGTACCCGTTCTGGAAGCGCTCGCGACGCGTATCGAGGAGCGCATGCTGGAGGCCATTCCCGCGGAGGAGCTGGAGCGTATGTTCGCAGATATCGGCGGCTGAGCCGCAATTGCGGGTCGGGGTCGGGTGTGCCGCACCCGGCCCCCGACCGCACAACTGTCACGACATCCGACGGCTAACCTTGTGCGCCACTGAACGCCAACCGCCGCCGGGATAGTCGAGCACCATTCCATTGGCGTCGACCGTCAATTTGTAGCTGCCGTATCGGCCCTTGTACCGATAGGTGTCGCGGTCGATCCGCTGGTATCCCTGTTCGACGGCGCGTACGCCGAACGAGGGCACCTGGATCCACAGCACCCGGGCGGTGGCCTCGGCGCCGACGGCCAGATCGAGCCGCCGGATGGTCAGGCCGTTCGTGGCCGGGGTAACCGCCAGATCCACGTCCTCGCAAGGAAACGGCAGGTCGAGGGCGCCGTCGGCGGAGTGCCAGCGACCCTCGTCGTCGGCGTGCAGCGCCAGCGTGCGTAACCCGGTCGGCTCGTCCACCTCGATCCGGACGGACCGGGACCGCCGCGAGGCGTCCGTCTCGACGAGGTAGGTGGCGCTGGTCGGCCCGCCCCTGCCTCGGTACAGGGCGGTTCCCGACAGCCGGAAGCCGGTCGGCGTCCGGTCGAGTTTGCCCATTTCCAGGAACAGTCGGTCGGACCGTTCCCAACTGGTCGTACTTAGTCTCTCCAAATCGGACATGCCGGAGATTCTAGTTCCTCGATTCTCCACTGGCGCAAGGGGCCGGTCGGTTGTACCGTCGTTGTCGGAGCGCGATGAGCAGCGATGAGACATTCGCTTCCTGGCACGCCCATGGTTGGCAGTCCAGTTCGGCGACTACTTTCGGTCACACAATTGACGGCGGTTCCGGGCCGACTCCACGAAGGTGGATTCGGTTCGGTGGAGGGCCGTACCCGAATGCCCTTTCCCGCTGAACCAGAAAGGGGAATGCCGTGTCAGTGCCGAGCATCGGCGACGCACCTACCTTCGTGGCGACCGCCGACCACGACAGCATGCGACAGCTCCGGACGTTGATCGACGACGTGTTGGGTGTCCTGGAGGACGTGGGCAAGGGACGGGCCAACCCGGTGGCGCCGGGCGGCCCGACGGCCGTCCGGGCGTACGCGGACGACGTGCTCGCCGAGCCGCTGCTGCCGGCGACCGGCGGCAACCCCGCCGAGGTGCTGCGCAAGCTCGTCGAGGCGTACGCCAACTGGTCGGTGGACGTGAGCAACCCCGCGACGGTGGCCCGGATGCAGTGCCCACCCACCGCGGTCGCCGTCGCCGCCGACCTGGTCGCCGGCGCGCTGAACCAGTCGATGCACGCGTGGGAGGCGGGCCCGTTCGCGCTGGAACTGGAGCGTCGGCTGATCGAGGACCTGGCCACCCTGGTCGGCTACGGCGCCGACGCGGGTGGCACCCTGACCGCCGGCGGAAGCATCTCCAACGTCATGGCCATGCTGATCGCCCGGGACGAGGCGTACCGCCGCCGACTCGGTCGCTCCACGTTCGACAGCGGGTTGGCCGTCGGTGGCGTCCGTCCGGTGGTGCTGTGCACCGAGACGGTGCACTTCTCCGTCGACCGGGGCGCGAGCATCGCGGGCATCGGCGCGGACGGCATCATCCGGGTACCCGCCGACGAGCTGGGCCGGATGATTCCCGGCGAGGCCGACCGGATCCTGCGCGAGCTGCCGTCGGACTGCCTGCCGGTGATGCTCTTCGTCTGCGCCGGTTCCACCGACTTCGGCTGGGTGGATCCGCTGCCCGAGCTGGCGCGGGTGGCCCGCGAGCACGGCGTGTGGCTGCACGCCGACGCCGCGTACGGCGGTGGGGCGTTGTTCTCCGAGCGGCTGCGACCGCTGTTCGACGGGCTCGCCGAGGCCGACTCGGTCACCCTCGACCTGCACAAGTTCGGCTGGGTACCGGCGTCGGCCGGGGTGTTCCTGACCCGGGACGCGGCCATGCTGGACCATCTCGCCGTCCAGCAGACCAGCCTCAACTCGCCGGACGACGTGGCCGAGGGATTCGTCGGCCGCTACGGGCACTCCATCCAGGCCACCCGCCGCTGCGACGCGCTCAAGATCGCCGCCACCCTGCGGGCGTACGGCCGCGACGGCATCGGCGCCATGGTCGACGCCTGCCACGAGCTGTCCCGGTACGGCGCGGCGCGGGTCGCCCGGGAGGCGAAGCTCGAACTGGCCGCGGAGCCGGTGCTCAGCACCGTGCTGTTCCGTTACCTGCCCGGCGACGGGAGCGATCTCGACACGTTCAACAGCGGCCTGCGGCGGCAGCTGATGCGTGACGGGCACGCCATGCTCGCCCGGGTCTTCCTGCCGCGCCCCGGCGGCGGCAAGGACGTGTGGCTCAAGCTCATGCTGCTCAACCCCGACACCACCGGCGAGCAGCTCGACCAGGTTATCGACGACGTGCTGGCCGCGGGTGCGGCGCTGGAGGCGGCGGGCCGGTCCTGACGCCCCTTCCGCAGAGATCCGTCAGGGAGCGCAACGATGGTGATGCAGCAACACGGTACGACTCTCGCCTACACACCGGCGGACGAGTCGGTGTCGATCCGGGACTCGATGAACGTCCTGCCCCGGGTACTGGCGATGCCGCTGACGTTCCTCACCGGCAAGCCACACACCGGTCAGCGGCCGGTACGGCTCACGCCCGGATTCCATCTCTGGGCGGCGACGGCCTCGATGGTCGGTGGACTGGCGGTCAGCTGGGTCGCGCTGGCAAGCGGCGGTTGGTGGCTGCTGCTTCTGCTGCTGGGCTGGTCGATGACGCTGCACGGGGCCCGGAACCTGCGGATGATGATGTACCACCAGGCGGCGCACCGGAACATGTGGGCCCGTCCCCGCCGGGACCGGGTGGTCGGTCGGCTGGTCGCCGCCGCGCTCATGGTGCAGGACTTCGACCGCTACAGCACCGAGCACGTCATCGACCACCACGCGGTGCATCACATGACCGTCCGCGACCCCACCGTCCAGGCGTTCCTGATCGGCCTGGAACTGCGGCCCGGGATGACCCGCCGGCAGATGTGGCGGCACCTCGTCCGGCGCAAGCTGCTGTCCCCGGCGTTTCACCTGAACTTCCTGCTGGGCCGGATCCAGTCCTACTTCGCCCCGGCCAGCCGGACGCTGCGGGTGGCGACCGTGGCGGGCTACGCCACCGTGGTCGCGGCGGCCGTCCTGCTCGACATGTGGGTCTTCCTGCTGGTCGCCTGGCTGCTGCCGATGACGTTCTTCTACCAGATCAGCAACACCCTGCGGCTGTGCGTCAAGCACACCTTCCCCGGCCCGGAGGTCACCCAGCGGCGCGGTCGGGAGTACTTCGCCAGCCTCACCAACGCCATCCTGATCGGGGAGCGCGCGCCGGCCGACCGGTCGGGTGGGCCGCTGCGCCGCGCCGCCCGGTGGCTGCACTGGTCGCTGCGGATGCTGGTGGTGCACCTGCCGGCACGGTACCTGGTGCTCACCGGCGACACGGTGGTGCACGACTTCCACCATCGGCATCCGATGAGTCGTGACTGGGCCAACTACATCTTCGCCCGGCACGCCGACATCGAGGCGGGACACCGCGGATGGCCGCCGTACCGCGAGGTGTGGGGCCTGATCCCGGCGATCAACCTGGTCTTCGACTCGCTGGGCCGGGCCGACCCACAGGAGTACGACCGGGCCCGGATCGCTCAGGTCAGCGGGCGCAGCGTCTTCTCCGCCTTCGACGACTGACGGCCGGCACGCACTGCGCACATCGGGAGGTACGACGACATGTCCAGTCGCAAGACCCAACGAACCGTCATCATCGGGGTGGCCCGCAGCGACGCCCACGCGGTGGCCAACCATCTCATCGCGATGCGGCTGCGCGAAGCCGGCTTCTGCGTCGTCAACCTGGGCGTCTGCACACCGTTGGAGGATTTCGCCGACGCGCTGGTCGCCCACCCGGACGCCGAGGCGGTGCTGATCGGCAGCCTCAACGGCCACGCGTACGAGGATCTGCGTGACCTGCCGGCGCTGCGGGCCGCCGGACGCCTGCACTGCCCACTGATCGTCGGCGGGAACCTCTCGGTGGGCAGTCACAAGGACGGCGACGAGCGGGAACGGCTGTTGAGCCTCGGCGTCGACCACATTCTCGACGAGGCCGACCAGATCCCGCTGCTGCTGGACCTGCTGCACGCCGCCCGGGCCACCCCGCTGACCGGTGTCTGACCTACCCGAGCTCGACGTCGAGCCACGAGTCGCGGCCATGCTGCCGCCCTGGACGGAGACCATGCAGTACATCCGCAAGTCGCCGAAGCGAGCACCGGTGGAGGTGCTGCGGGCCGCGGCCGCGCGCGGCCGGCCGGTGGTGCAGCCCCGCTGCGGCGTCGGCGGACACGACGAGATGCGGACCCTGCTGACGACTCTGGAGCGGCGCGCCCGGCCCGGCATCCTGACCATCACCATCGACTCGTTCACCCGGCTCAAGCAGTTCCGCACCGCGGCCCAGACGTTGCAGCGTGAGCCGGCGGACCTCAACGGCTATCCGCTGGTCACCCACGGCTGGCGGCGCGGCCGGGAACTCAACGAGGCGGTGGACGCCCCGATCGAGGTCCGGCACGGCTCACCCGACCCGCGTGAGCTGTTCGCGGTCTCGCTGGCCTCGGGGTTCACCTCGTTCGAGGGCGGCGGCATCGACTACAACCTGCCGTACTCCAAGGACGTGTCGCTGACCCGGTCCCTGGCGGCGTGGGCGCAGGTCGACCGGCTCTGCGGGTTGCTCGCCGAGGAGGGGGTGATCGTCGACCGGGAACTGTTCGGCACCCTCACCGCCGTGCTGGTGCCCCCGTCGGTGAGCCTGGCGGTCTGCGTCCTGGAGGCGCGCGCGGCGAGCCTGGCCGGGGTGCGCTGCCTGTCCGTCGCGTACCCGCAGGGCGGCGAGGTGCACCAGGACATCGCCGCGCTGCGCTCGATCCCGGTGCTGGCCCGCCGGTACCTGCCGGAGAACGTGGAGATCTTCCCGGTCCTGCACGAGTTCATGGGCGTCTTCCCGGCCGACCCGGACGTCGCCGACGCCCTGATCCTGTACGGCGGGCTCACCGCCCGACTCGGCGGCGCCGCCAAAGTGATCAACAAGACGAACCAGGAGGCCCGCGGCATCCCCGACGCGCAGGCCAACGTGGCCGGGATCCGCACCGCCGCGCTGGCCTGCACCGACCTGCTCGACTTCGTACGGGTCGACGAGGCGACGGTCGAGGAGGAGACCTACTGGCTGCAACGCGAGGTCGCCGAACTGGTCGAACCGGTGCTGGCCGCCCCGGACCTCGCGGCGGCGATCGTCGACGCCTTCGCCGACGGACGGCTCGACATCCCGTTCAGTGCCAGCGTGCACGCCCGGTCGGAGGTGATCCCCAAGCGGGACGCCACCGGCGCCATCCGCTATCTCAACCCGGGCCGGCTGCCGTTCAGCCGGCCCACCCTGCGCCGCAACGAGCAGTGTCTGCGGGTGGACCGGGCCAGCCTCAGCCGCCGGCTGATCGACGAGATCCGCTCCGACATCAACTTCTTCCTGCACGCGGAGCGACGGTTCCAGGCGGACCGCGCGACGGTCGAGTGCCCCGGCCCGGCCACCGCCGGACCGGGCGCCGCCGCGAGTTCGGGAGGTGTCCGATGATGACCACCGTCCTGCTGGATCCGGACGAGGTGACCCGGGCCGCGCTCGGCGCGGGCGAGGCGGCCACCGCCGGACTGCGCTTCCAGCCCGCGCTGCACCGGCTGGTCCGGGCGATCAACGAGGAGGCGCGGCTCACGCCCGACGGGGCGCGGGTGGCGCGGGATTCGTTGGTGAACGCGCTGCGCGTCCAGCAGCGGCTGGCCGCCCGACAGCGGCCGTCGAGTGACCGGCCGCCGGCCGTGACCGTGGTGACCGGACTGCACCGCACCGGGACGACCCTGCTGCAACTGCTGCTCGCCGCGCACCCGCGGGTGCGCGCGCCGCAGCTGTGGGAGCTGCTGGCACCGGCCGCGACGCAGCCGCCCGAGGAACTGGTGGCCGCGGCCGACCGTTACGTGGCGGAGTACCACCGGGCCGCCCCGGCCTTCGCCGCGATCCATCCGCTGCATCCGCGCAAGCCCGAGGAGTGCCACCGGCTGATCGCCAACAGTTTCCACTCCGAGATCTTCGGGCTGCGCTACCACGTGCCCGGATACCTCGACTGGCTGTCCCGTCAGGACCACACCGCGGCGTACGCGTTGCACCGGGCGCAGCTCACCGCGATCGTCGGCCCCGGCGCGGGTCGGCACGTGGTGCTCAAGTGCCCGTTCCACCTGTGGCACGCCGCGGATCTGGCCGGCACCTACCCGCAGGCCCGGGTCGTCCGGCTGCACCGGGATCCGGTGACCACGGTCGCCTCGGTGTGCAGTCTCACCAGGACGGTGCGGGCGGCGCGTTCCCGGCACGTCGACCCGTACGAGATCGGTGCCTTCTGGCTGGACCGCACCGCCGCCGCCCTGCCGGGCCTGCGCGACCCCGGGGCGTTCGCCGGCCTGCCGGTGCTCGACCTGCGCTACCGCGACCTGGTCGCCGACCCGGTGACGGCCGTCGGCCGGGTCTGCGAGTTCGCCGGGTTGCCGTTCGACGCGTCGGCCCAGCACGCGGTGCGGTCGGCGGTCCGCACCGCCGCGCACACCGCTCCGGGCCGCCACCAGTACCGACTGAGCGACTACGGGCTCGACGCGGACGGCCTGCGCCGTCGCTTCGCCGACTACCGGGCCGACTACCGACTGTGACCTTGTCCCATCTGGCACGAGCCGACCGCAGAAGGAGAGATGCCGTGACCACCACGACGAACGCCGAGGTTCCCGCGCCGCGCAACCCGCAGCCGACCGCACCGGCGAGCACTCCGATGGAGCTGGCGTTGCAGGAGATCGAGGCGGTGAACTCGGTCGCCGGCGACAACCCCATCAAGATCGGGATCCTGTCGCCGATGAGCCGCCCCGGTGACGCGATGGCCGGCGTACTGGTCTCGCGAGGTGCCCGCCTGGGTGCCGAGTACCTGCGTGAGCACGGCGGCGTACTGGGTGGACGCAACGTCTCGTTCATCGCGTACAACGACATGGCGACCGCCGCGGAGGAGGGCTTCCCACGCTCCGCCGTCGCCGGCATGGCGAAGCTCGCCATGGTCGACGAGGTGCTCGCCGTGCTGGGCCAGTGGCACCTGCGTACCACCCCGTGGGTGGCGGAGATGTGCGAGAAGATCGGCGTGCCGATGTTCGTCGAGAACGGGCACAGCACGGTGACCCACGGGCGGCGCACGATCTTCCGCACCTACTTCTCGATCGCCGACCGGGTGCCGCTGATGATGGACTGCCTGGCCGACATCGGCGCCCGCCGCATCGGCATGATCGCGCCCGACACGGTGTTCGGCAAGACCATGGCCGACACCCTCCAGCAGTACGGCGAGTCGCGGCACGGCATGGAGTTCCTCCGGTTCGACTTCGAGCAGGAGGTCGCGCTCGACTGGCGGGAGCAGCTGCGGCAGATCAAGCAGTGGCAGCCGGACGCGTTCATCAACGGCGGGCTCAACGTCGTCGCCGGCGGCGGCCCGGTCGGCAACAGCTACCACATCCTGCAGCAGGCCATCGAGCTCGGTCTGCTGCCGGCGGTGCCGATGATGGTGACCTTCGGTTTCCCGATGCGCTCGCAGGACTACTGGCGGATGGCCGGCGCGGGCGGCAACGGGGTGATGTGGCCGGCCACGAAGTTCCGTCCCTCGTGGTCGGAGATGACCCCGATCGGACGCTGGTTCACCGACCGGTTCATGCAGCGTTACGGCTTCGCGCCGCCGGACACCTGCCTGAGCGCCTTCACCGACGTGACCATCATCGGCCAGGCGTTGCAGGTGGCCGGCACGGACAGCCGCGAAGGGCTGCTCGACGCCCTGGAGTCCACCGAGTTCGACACCTGGCGGGGCCCGCTGCGCTTCGAGCGGGGCGCCGAGCACTGGCACCACAACCCGCCGGAGCTGGTGGTCATGCAGTACCAGACGGTCGGGCAGACCTTCGACGAGGCGGCGATCATCTACCCGCCGGCCCTGGCCGACAGCAAGTTCCGGTCCTCGGCAGCCGACGCGGAACTGCCGTGACAACGGCCCCGCAGGCGGCGGACCGGGCGTCGCCGGCACCGCGCACCGTCGCCGCCACCGTGGTGGACACGCTGCTCGCGCACGGCGTGGACCGGGTCTTCTGCGTCGCCGGGGAGAGCTACCTGGCGGTGCTGGACGAGTTGCACGCCGCGTCGACCGTCGACGTGGTCACCAGCCGGCACGAGGCCTCCGCCGGCTTCGCCGCGGTGGCCGACGCGAAGCTCACCGGACGAGCAGGGGTGTGCCTGGTCAGCCGGGGCCCGGGGGCCACCAACGCGAGCATCGCGGTGCACTCCGCCTGGTACGACGCCACACCGCTGGTCCTGGTGATCGGCCAGGTGCCCCGGTGCGACCTCGGCACCGAGGCGTTCCAGGAGGTCGACTACGCACGCGCCTTCAGCGGGCTGGCCAAGGAGGTGCTGGTGCTGCTGGAGCCGGCCCGCACCGGTGAGTTCGTCGCCCGCGCGTTCCGCACCGCCCAGTCGGGCACCCCGGGCCCGGTCGTGCTGGTGCTGCCCGAGGACGTGCTGGAGCTGCCGGACCCGGTCGGCGTGGCACCGACCGGCTGGCAGCCGGGCGCGGCCGCGGCCGCCCCGGCCGATCTCGACCGGGTACGGGAGCTGCTGCACGGGGCGGAACGTCCCCTGCTGCTGGCCGGCGGCACGCTCGGCGGCGAGGCCGGGCGGCGGGCGCTGGCCGCCGCCGCCCACCGGCATCACCTGCCCGTGCTGACCAGCAACAAGCGGCAGGACCTGTTCGACAACCGGGACCCGTGCTACGCCGGCCACCTGCACAACAACACCCAGGAACGGCAGCGGACCCTGCTCGACCGCGCCGACCTGGTGCTGGCGGTCGGCACCCGGCTCGACGACGTGACCACCCTGTCGCGGCGGCTGCCGAGGCCCGGCAACCCCGCACAGGCACTGGTGCACGTCTACCCCGACCCGCAGCGGCTCGGCCGCACCCATCCGCCGACGGTCGGGCTGGCCGCCGACCCGGTGCAGTTCCTGCGGCAACTGGCCGACCTCGCACCGGCCGGGGTGGACGCGGGGCGGGTCGGCTGGGTCGACGAGCTGCACCAGCTGGAGGTGGCCAAGGCCCGGTGGTCGCCGCACCCCAGCGACGACGGCCTGGCCTTCGGTGCGCTCGTCGCCGGGTTGGACGAGCTGACCGGCGGCGACGTGGTGGTCACCCTCGACTCCGGCACCTTCACCAGCTGGCTCTACCGCTACCTGCGGTTGACCGGCGACGCGAGGATGCTCGGCGTCGGTTCCAGTGCCATGGGTTTCGGGGTGCCGGGTGGGGTGGCCGCCGCGCTGCGGACCGGCCGGCCGACGGTGGTGATCGTGGGCGACGGCGGGTTCCTGATGACCGGCTCCGAACTGGCCACCGCGGTGAGCCGCCAGCTGCCGTTGATCGTGGTGATCGCCAACAACGGCAGCTACGGCACCATCCGGGCGCACCAGGAGCGGGTCTATCCCGGCCGGGTCATCGCCACCGACCTGGACAACCCCGACTTCGTCGCGCTCGCCCGCGCGTACGGCGCGTTGGGGCTCGCGGTCACCACCGAGCAGGACGTGGAGCCGTGCCTGGCCCGGGCGCTGGCCCACGGCGGGCCGGTGGTGGTCGACGTGCGCACCAGCCTGTCCTGGATCTCGGCGTACCGCCGGATGAGCGTGCGCGGCCCGGTGAGCATGGAGGTGGGTGTCGCGTGAACCTGCACGAATCCCTTACCGAGCTGATCGGTGACACCCCGCTGGTGCGCCTGCGCAGCGTGGTGCCCCCCGGCTCGGCCCCGCTCTACGCGAAGGTGGAGTACCTGAACCCGGGCGGTTCGGTGAAGGACCGCATCGCCCTGCGGATGGTGGAGACGGCCGAGGCCGACGGCCTGCTGCGGCCCGGCGGGACCATCGTCGAGCCCACCTCCGGCAACACCGGGGTGGGGCTGGCCATCGTGGCCCAGCAGAAGGGCTACCACTGCGTCTTCACCTGTCCCGACAAGGTGTCCCGCGACAAGATCGACGTGCTCCGGGCGTACGGGGCGGAGGTGGTGGTCTGTCCCGCCGCCGTGCGGCCCGAGCACCCGGACTCGTACCGCAGCGTGGCCTCCCGGATAGCCACCGAGCGGCCCGGCGCGGTCCAGCTCAACCAGTACGCCAACCGCAGCAACCCGGATTCGCACTACCACACCACCGGACCGGAGCTGTGGCGGCAGACCGAGGGCCGACTGACGCACTTCGTCGCCGGAATCGGCACCGGCGGCACGATCTCCGGTGCCGGGCGCTACCTGCGGGAGGTCTCCGGCGGGACGGTGCGGATCATCGGCGTCGACCCGGACGGTTCGATCTACTCCGGTGGCACCGGGCGGCCGTACCTGGTGGAAGGGGTGGGTCAGCCGAGCCGCCCGGACTCCTACGACCCGTCCGTGGTCGACGAGGTCATCGCGGTCACCGACCAGGAGTCGATCCTGATGACCCGCCGGTTGGCCCGCGAGGACGCCCTGCTCACCGGCGGCTCCGGTGGGATGGCCGCCGCCGCGGCGGTGCGGGTGGCCGCCGCGGCCGGACCGGAGGCCCTCGTCGTCGTGCTGCTGCCGGACTCCGGCCGTGGTTACCTGTCCAAGATCTTCAACGACGACTGGCTCGCCGGCCTGGGCCTGTACGACCCACCCACCGACCAGCCGAGGGTGCGCGACGCGGCGACCGGTGGACATCCGCCGCTGATCCGGCCGGACGAGACCCTGGCCAACGCGGCGAAACTGCTGCGCGACGCCGACACCACGCACCTGCTGGTCAGTGCGGCGGCGCCGCCGCTGCGGCTGGCGGAGATCCTGGGATGCGTCACCGAGGCGACGCTCGCCGGTGCGTACGCCGCCGGTGCCGGCACCGACGACCTGGTCGGCGATCACCTGAGCCCGCCGCCGCCGCAGGTCGGCGCCGGCACGCCGTTGCCGGACGTGGTTCCGATGCTGTCCGAGCCGTCGACCGCCGTGCTGGTGGTCGACGGAGGACTCCCGCGTTGCCTGCTGACCGCCCGCTGCCTGGTCGCGTACCTGGGCGAGGGTGGGGGCGCGAGCGGGTCCGCACCATCATCGCGGGGGAAGCCGTGAACGCTGTCATCGAGTACGTGGACCCGATCGAGGGGTTCCGGGGCTGGCTGGCCTACGACGGGTTGGACTGCCGGCTGGCCGCCGGTGGTTGCCGGGTGAAACCGGGGCTGACCGCGGCGGAACTGGGCGAACTGGCCTCCCGGATGACGCTCAAGGAGCGGCTGCTGGGCATCAACGTCGACGGCGCGAAATGCGGCATCGACTACGACCCGAGGGCGCCGGGCAAGGCGGCGGCGCTGCGTCGCTTCCTCCGCTTCCTGCGCGGGCAGCTGATGACCCGGTTCAGCATGGGCTGCGACATGGGCACCCAGTGGGACGAGTTGGAACAGCTCGCCCTGCTGGAGGGCATCCCGTCGATCAAGTACGCCGTCCGGGGCGCCCAGGAGTTCAGTGAGGCGGAGTTCGTCGCCCGGATGGGTCTGCTCGACCAGCACGTCGGCGCGCTGACCCTGGCCCAGCGCCGCGCCGGGCACGCCCTGGCCCAGGCGGCGGTGATGGCCGCCCGGGCCAGTGCCCTGCCGGGTCCGCTCTCCTGCACGCTGCAGGGGTTCGGCAACCTGGGACGCGCGGCGGCGTACACCCTGGCGCAGGAGGGCGTACGGATCACGGCGATCGCCGACGAGTACGGCTGCGTCGCCGACCCGCGTGGACTGGACGTCGCGGCGATGCTGGCCGAGCCGGCCGGCACCCCGGTGTCGCAGCTGGCCCGGCACGTCCGACGGATGCCCGCTGCCGCGCTGCTCGACCTCCCCACCGACCTGGTCCTGCTCGCCGCCGGCGCCGACGGGCTGCCGGCGGAGCGGGCCGACCGGCTGCCGGCACCGGTGGTGGTGGTCGGTGCCAACTGCGGGCTCAGCCCGCAGGCGGAGCACGCGCTGCACCGGGCCGGGGTGCTCGTGGTGCCCGACTTCGTCGGCGGCATCGGCGGATCAGCCTCGATGGAGGCACTGTTCGGGCCCACCCGCTGTCCGAGCCCGCGCGGGGTGCTCGACGGCGTGACGGAGCTGATGCGTCAGCTCGTCGACCACCTGACCGACGAGGCCCGCCGCCGGGGCCTGCCGCTGCGCCAGGTCGCCTACGACACCGCCGCCGCCGCCCGCGTGACCCCCGACCAGCCGCCGTACGGCACCAGCCCCTTCCTCACCCGACCACTGACCGCGACCAGCCGATCCGTTCGTCGCTGAACCACGGAGGCACCGATGTCCGTCACCCACGCCCATTCGGTCGAGACCTGCCGCCACGAGCGGGGCCACATCACCGACTCCCGCTTCTACGGCAACCGCTACGCGACCGCCGCCAGCCGGCGGATCTACTGCGACGTCTGTCGCAAGCAGCGCTGGCTCGACATCGAGGCGGCGCTGGCCCAGGCGCAGGGTGAGTTGGGCATGATTCCCGCCACGGCGGTCGAGGGCATCGTGTCGGCGGCCCGGCTGGACCGCATCGACCTGGACGCGGTGCAGCACGAGATCGAGCGCTCCGGGCACTCGCTCGTCGGCCTGCTGCGGGTGTTCCAGGCGGCCTGCCCGGACGGCACCGGGGAGTTCATCCACTTCGGCGCCACCACCCAGGACATCCAGGACACCGGGCAGTCGCTGGAGATCCGCGACACCCTCGACGAGATCGACCGGGAGCTGACGGAGATTCTCGGCTGCCTGGTGGAGCTGGCCGAGAAACACGCCGACACGGTGGCGGTGGGACGCACCCACGCCCGCGCGGCGCTGCCGATGAGCTTCGGCCTCAAGGCGGCCAGCTGGATCGACGAGATCCTGCGGCACACCGAGCGGCTGGCGACCGTCCGGTCCCGGGTGGTGGTGGCCCAGCTGTTCGGCGGTGCCGGGACCATGGCCGGCTTCGGCACCGAGGGCATCGGGTTGCTGGAGCGGTTCGCCGCGCGGCTGGGTCTGGGCGTACCGACGATCGGCTGGCACGTGGCCCGCGACCGGGTGGTGGAGTTCGTCACCACCCTGGCCATGGTGGCCGGCACCCTGGGCCGGGTGGCCGACGAGATCCGCACCATCGGCCGGCCCGAGTTCGGCGAGGTCACCGAGCCGTGGCGGTACGGCAAGGTCGGGTCGAGCACCATGCCGCACAAGCGCAACCCGGAGCGGTGCGAGCAGGTGGTGGTGATGGCGAAGCTCGCCGCCGCCCAGGCGGGCATCGCGTACAGCGGGATGATCGGTGACCACGAGCGGGACTCGCGGGCGCTGCGGGTGGAGTGGGCGTGCGTGCCGGACGTGTCCCACTACACCCTGGCCGCCTGCGAGATCACCCGGGAGCTGGTCAGCGGCCTCACCGTCAACGTCGACCGGCTGCGGGAGAACACCCGGGTCGTCGCCGACCAGCTCGCCTCCGAGCGGCTGATGCTCGCCCTCGGCGCGCACGTGGGCAAACAGACCGCCCACGAGCGTGTCTACGAGCTGAGCCAGCAGGCCCACGACGCCGGTGGCTCGCTGCGGGAGTCCCTGGACGGCTGCGCCGAGCTACGCCGCCTGCTGCCCGACCACGAGGTCGAGGTGATCTTCGATCCGGCCCGCTATCTCGGTGCGTCGACCGACCTGACCCATCGTGCCGTGGCGGAGGCGCGCAAGTGGCTGGCAGGCCGCGGGTGACCGGTGCGCGACGACGGGACCGGCCGATGTGCCGGCGAGCCGGCGGCGGACCCCATCCGGGGCCCGTCCGGCGGCCGCCGGCCGGTTCCGGGTCAGCCGCGGCCCATCAGCGCGCCGCCGTTGATCTGGATGATCTGGCCGGTCACGAAGCCCGCCGTGGCGCCGGCGAGGTAGCCGACCAGCCCGGCGACGTCGGCCACCGTGCCGCCGCGACCCACCGGCGCCTGCGCCGAACGCTGCCGGTGGAACTCCGGCGTCATCCGGTCCCGGTAGAACTCGGTGCCGCCCACGTAGCCGGGCGCGACGACGTTCACCGTGATGCCCGCACCGGCCAGCCGCGCGGCCAACTCCGTGGACCACGGGTGCAGCGCCGCCTTGGCGGCCCCGTAGGAGGCGTTGCCACGGAAGGCCGCGATGGAGGTCACCGTGACGATCCGACCGCCCGGGCGTCGCAGGGCGGGCAGCAGCGCCTGGGTCAGCAGCACCACCGGCAACACGTTGCCACCGAGGTTGTGCAGGTACTGCTCGCGCAGGGTGGACAGATCCTCGGCGGGCTGCGGCGCGAAGTTGCCCCCGGCGTTGTTGACCAGCACGTCAACCGTACGGTCCCCGGCGGTGATCTCGTCGGCGGCCCGGCGTACCTCATCGGGTTCGCACAGGTCGGCGACCACCGCCCGGACCCGGCGGTGCTCGCCGGACAACTCCTCGGCGGTGCGTCGCAGCACCTCCGCGCGCCGGCCGAGCAGCACCACCTCGTGCTCCGCGGCCAGCTCCTCGGCGATCGCCCGCCCGATCCCGGTGCCACCTCCGGAAACCACGGCCAGCTTCGGCACGCCCACCACCCCTCTCGGTCATCGATGCCCGGCAGTATCCACCACTTCAGTCCGACGGGAGCAGCCGCGTGAGCGCGCACGACCACCACAGCGATCCGCTGCCCGACACGGCGCAGGGCATCCTGGCCGAGGACCGGGCCCACCTGTTCTACTCCTGGTCCGCGCAGCGACAACTGTCGCCGATGCCGGTGGCGCGGGCGCTCGGCTCGTACTTCTGGGACTACGACGGCAACCGCTACCTCGACTTCGCCTCCCAGTTCGTGCACGTCAACATCGGTCACCAGCACCCGAAGGTGGTGGCGGCGATCCAGCGCCAGGCCGAACGGCTGTGCACGGTCAGCCCGGCGTTCGGCAACGACCAGCGGGCACGGGCGGCCCGGCTGATCGCCGAACGGGCACCGGGCGACCTCGACCGGGTGCTGTTCACCAACGGCGGCACCGACGCGGTGGAACACGCCGTACGGATGGCCCGCCTGGTCACCGGGCGGCCGAAGGTGCTCGCCGCGTACCGCTCCTACCACGGCGGGTCCCACCTGACGCTGCACCTGACCGGCGACCCGCGCCGCTGGCCGATCGACACCGGCGCGGCCGGCGTGGTCCACTTCTTCGGCCCCTACCTGTACCGCAGTGCGTTCCACGCCCGCACCGAGCCGGAGGAGGCCCAGCGGGCGCTGGCCCACCTCGAGCAGGTGATCGCGTTGGAAGGGCCGGGCACCGTCGCCGCCGTGATCCTGGAACCGGTGGTCGGCACCAACGGGGTGCTGGTGCCGCCGGAGGGCTACCTGGCCGGCGTACGCGAGCTGTGTGACCGGCACGGCATCCTGCTGATCGCCGACGAGGTGATGGCCGGCTTCGGCCGGACCGGACGCTGGTTCGCGGTGCAGAACTGGGACGTCGTACCCGACCTCATCACCTTCGCCAAGGGGGTGAACTCCGGCTACGTCCCGCTCGGCGGGGTGCTGATGGGTCCGCGCGTCTTCGACGCCTTCGCCGACCGGCCCTACCCCGGCGGCCTGACCTACTCCGGTCACCCGCTGGCCTGCGCCGCCGCGGTGGCCGCCATCACGGCGATGAGCGAGGAAGGGATCGTCGAGAACGCCGCCCACCTCGGTGCCGAGGTACTCGGCCCCGGTCTGCGGGAGCTGTCCGAACGCCACCCGGTCATCGGCGAGGTACGCGGACTGGGTGTGTTCTGGGCGCTGGAGCTGGTGCGGGACCGGGACACCCGCGAGATGCTGCCGCCGCTGGGGGCGCCCGGCGGCCCGCCCGGCCCGATGGAGGAGCTGGCCGCCGCCTGCCGCAAGCGCGGGCTCTGGCCGTTCCTGCACACCAACCGGATCCACGTCGTGCCGCCGTGCACCGCGACCGAGCGGGAGATCCGCGAGGGCCTGGACATCCTCGACGAGGCGTTGTCCGTCATAGGCAGCCACTACCGATGACCTCCGAAACCATCCGACAGTCGTCACCGCAGTCCGTGCCGAGGAGCGAGATGAACCAGCACGCCCAACGCCTCTCCACTCTGACCGCCGAGCAGCGCGCCCTGTTGCTGAAGCAGGTCGGTGCGCAGTTGACCGAACGCCAACGCCCGTCGACCCGGATCCCCCGCCGGGTCGGGGACGCGGACCGGGCGCCCGTGTCCTACCTGCAGGAACAGCTGTGGTTCCTCGACCAGTTGGTGCCGGGACAGTCCACGTACAACGTGCCGTCGGTGTTCCGGTTGCAGGGACCGCTGGACCTGACGGCCCTGCGCCGCGCGCTGGCCGACATCGTCGATCGGCACGAGGCGCTGCGGACCACCATCCGGGCCGAGAACGGCGAACCGTACCAGCACATCGCCAAGCCGGGGGACCAGCCGCACCACCTGGTGGTGGACGACCTCAGCGACGTCGCGGACCCGGCGGTGCGGCTGGCGGAGGCGCAGCGGCGGGTGCAGGAGGAGATCCGGCGACCGTTCGACCTGGCGGAGGGGCCGCTGTTCCGCTCGCTGCTGGTCCGCCTCGACGACGCCGACCACCTGCTCGCCGTCACCATGCACCACATCGCCTCCGACGGCTGGTCGCAGGCGGTGCTCACCAACGAGCTGTCCGAGCTGTACGCGGCCCACCACACCGGCCGCCCGCCGGCGCTGGCACCGCTGCCCGTGCAGTACGGCGACTACGCGGCCTGGCAGCGCAACCAGCTCAGCGACGAGGTCTTCACCGACCAGCTCGACCACTGGCAGCAGCGGCTGAGCGGGTTGCCCACCCTGGAACTGCCCACCGACCGGCCGCGACCGGCCACGATGTCGTACCGCAGCGCCGCGGTGTCCCGCACCCTCGACGGGGACCTGCTGCACCGGCTGCGTCAGCTCTCCGCCCGCAACAACGCCACCCTGTTCATGACGCTGATGACGGCGTACCAGGCGGTGCTGGCCCGCTACAGCGGACAGGACGAGATCGTCGTCGGCACCACCACCACCGGCCGGGAGCCGGCGGAGCTGGAGCCCCTCATCGGCTACTTCGTCAACATGGTGGTGCTGCGGACCGAGGTCGCCGACGACCCGACCTTCGGCGAACTGCTGACCCGGGTACGCGGCGTGGTGCTGGAGGCGTGGAAGCACCAGCAGGTGCCGTTCGAGAAGGTCGTCGAGCGGATCCAGCCGGTCCGTGACCCCTCGCGGAACCCGCTGTTCCAGGTGGGTCTGCAACTGCTGGGCAGCGCCACCCAGAGCACCGAGCCGAACCTGCCCGGGCTCACCGTCACCTCGCTGGACGCCAACCCGGGCGGGCACCCGTTCGACCTGTCGATCACCTGCACCGAGAGCCCCGACCAGCTGCGGCTGGTCGCCGACTACTCGGTCGACCTGTTCGACGAGCCGCGGATGGCGCGGCTGCTGCGGCATCTCGAACGGGTGTTGCGGACCGCCGTCGAGGCCCCCGACACCCCGCTGTCGGCGCTGCCGCTGCTCGACGAGGAGGAGCGGACGCTGCTGCTGGACACCTGGCAGGGACCGCGGGGGGAGCGCGCCCGCGAACCGGTGCACGTGCAGATCGCGCGGCTGGCCGCCGAACGACCCGACCTGGTGGCGGCCACCCTGCACGGCGCCGAGCTGACCTACGGCGAGCTGGATCGCCGCGCCCGGGTGCTGGCGCACCGCTTCCGGGCGCTCGGCGTGGGCCGGGACGACATCGTCGCGTTGCTGCTGGAACGGGGCTTCGACCTGATCGTCGGCATGGTCGCCGCGCAGCAGGCCGGCGGCGCGTTCGTGGTGATGGACCCGGGCCACCCGGTGCGCCGCATCGAGTTCATCCTCGAAGACACCGCGGCCAAGGCGGTGGTCACCCGCAGCGCGCTGGCCGACCGGCTGCCCGAGGGCGCCGCCGCCACGCCGGTGCTGGTCGACACGGAGTGGGACGAGCTGTCGGCGGCGGCCGCCGGTGCGGCGCCGCTCGACGAGCTGGCCGACGAGAACTCGCTGGCCTACGTGCTCTACACCTCGGGGTCGACCGGCAAACCCAAGGGCGTGATGATCGAGCATCACGCACTGAACACGTTCCTGCTCTGGCTCGGCAACATCTTCGACTTCGGCCCCGGCGACCGGTTGCTGCAACACATGGCGCCCATCTTCGACTTCGCCGAGGGCGAGATCTTCACCGCGCTGACCCGTGGCGTGACGATGGTCTTCGTACCGGAGGAACACCGCACCGACCCGGACGTGATCGGGCAGCTGCTGGTCTCGGAGAAGATCACCTACATCGGCGGACCGCCGGCCATCCTGGGCCGCATCCCGCCGGGCAGCTACCCCGACCTCAAGTACATGATCGCCGGCGGTGAGGCGGTCACGGGTGATCTCATCAACCGCTGGAACACCCCGGGCCGCCGGTTCATCAACGGGTACGGACCGACCGAGGCCGCCGTCGGCTGCATCTTCTACGAGTGCGAGCACCGCACCTGGATCGGCCAACCGCCGATCGGGCGGGCCATGCCCAACCGGGTGGCCTACGTGCTGGACCGGTGGAACAACCTGCAACCGGTCGGGGTGCCCGGTGAGGTGGTCACCGGCGGTGAGGGCCTCGCCCGGGGCTACCTCAACCGGCCGGAGTTGACCGCCGAGAAGTTCATCGACGACCCGTACCGTCCCGGTGAGCGGATGTACCGCACCGGCGACCTGGGCGTGTGGACCGAGGACGGGCAGATCCAGTTCCTCGGCCGCATCGACACCCAGGTCAAGCTCAACGGGCTGCGCATCGAGCTGGAGGAGATCGAGTCGACGCTCACCGCGCATCCCGGCGTCGCCGAGGCGGCGGTGGCGCTGCGCGAGGACAGCCCCGGCAGCAAGCGGCTGGTCGGCTACGTGGTCCCGGCCGGCGCGGCGGCACCACCGACCGAGGAACTGCGCGAGCACCTGCTCGCCGACCTGCCGCCGTACATGGTGCCGCACGTCTTCGTGGCCCTGGACGTGCTGCCGTTGACGAGCGTCGGCAAGGTGGACCGCAACCGGCTCCCGGTGCCCGAGGAGACCGGGTCGGCCGAGGTGGAGCTGGTCGCGCCGCGCACCCCCGAGGAGGAGCGGGTCGCCGAGATCTTCGCCGCGGTGCTCGGTGTCGAGCGGGTCGGTGCCGACGCGAACTTCTTCGAGCTGGGCGGCAACTCGCTGATGGCGGCCCGGGTGCTGTCCCGGATCGCCGAACTCGGCGGGGCCAGCGCGACCATGCGGGACTTCTACACCAAACCGCGGGTCAGCGAGATCGCCCAGCTGCTCGCCGGCACGCCGTCGGCCACCGACACCGCGACCCCCACCGACGCGGCAGCGGTGACCGACCAGACCCGGGCCCGGTTGGAGCAGGAGATCGCCGACCTGGAACAGCGACTCCGGGCCGCCCGGGCGGCCCTCGCCGGACAGGACGGTCCGGCGTCCGGCGGGCACGAGGGACAGCGGCTGCCGCTGTCACCGACCCAGGAGCAGCTCTGGTTCCTCGAACAGCTCGCACCCGGCCAGCCCACCTACCACATCCCGGTGCCGGTACGCCTCACCGGACCGCTCGACGTCGACCTGCTCGGTCGGGCGCTGACCGCCGTGGTGGCCCGCCACGAGGCGCTGCGCACCACGTTCGGCACCGAGGACGACACCCCGTACCAACTGGTGTCACCCGTCGGTGAGGTGTCGCTGCCGGTGCACGAGCTGGACGCGACGGCAGCCGACGACCGGGAGCAGGCGCTGCGCGTCGAGCTGGAGCGCGACGCCACCGAACCGTTCGACCTGGGTCGCGACCTGATGCTGCGGGCCCGGCTGATCCGCCTCGACGGCCAGGAGCACGTGCTCAGCATGGTGCTGCACCACATCTGCGCCGACGGCTGGTCGGCCGGGCTGCTGGTGCGTGATCTCGCCGAGCTGTACGACGCGTTGCGGCACGACCGGCAGCCGCAGCTGCCCGCCCTGCGGTTGCAGTACGCCGACCACGCGCTGGCGCAGCGCCGGCAGCTCGACGCCGGTGACCTGGAGCCGCAGCTGGCGTACTGGGCTGGGCAGCTGGCGGACGCGCCCACCCTGGACCTGCCCACCGACCGGCCCCGCCCGGCCACGGCCAGCAACCGCGGCGCCCTGCTGGTGCGCCGGATGCCCGCCGACGTGCTGGAGGGCCTGCGCCGGGTGGCCCAGCAGGAGCAGGCCAGCACGTACGCGGTGCTGCTCGCCGGCTTCAAGACGGTGCTGATGCGCTACACCGGCGTCGACGACGTGGTGGTCGGCACCGCCGGTGCCGGTCGCGGCCGTCCGGAGCTGGAGGACCTGGTCGGCTTCTTCGTCAACATGCTGGCCCTGCGTACCGACCTCTCCGGCGACCCGAGCTTCGGCGAGGCGGTCCGCCGCACCATGGGCACCCTGCTGGCCGCCTGGGACCACCAGGACGCGCCGTTCGAGCGGGTCGTCGGGCGGCTCGGTCGACGCCGCGACGCCAGCCGCAACCCGGTCTTCCAGGTCTCCATCGACCTGCTCAGCGGCGACCTGGTGGATTTCCGGTTCCCCGGGCTGGCCGCCGAGTTCCTCGACGTCGATCCCGGCGTCTCCCGCTTCGACATGGCGATCAACGCGTACGAGGAGACCGACGGCATCACCTTCCGGATCGAGTACGCCACCGATCTGTTCGACACCGCCCGGATCGAGGCGATGTTCGGCCACCTGGAGCGGGTTCTGCGGGCCGCCGTGGCGGCACCGGAGACCCCGTTGTCGGCCCTGCCACTGCTCGACGACACCGAGCGGACCGAACTGCTGGCGCTGGCTCAGGGGGAGCGACGAGCCCACCGGCCGGCGACCCTGCCGGAGCTGTTCGCGGCGAGCGTGGCCCGCACCCCGCAGGCCACCGCGGTCATCGCCGCCGAGGGCACGCTGAGCTACGCCGAACTCGACGAGCGCAGCCGTCGGCTCGCCGCGCGGCTGCGTGCCGCCGGGGTGGGCACCGGGGAGGTCGTGCCGGTGCTGCTGGAGCGCAGCCTCGCGGAGGTGGTGAGCGTGCTGGCCGTGCTGCGGGCCGGTGCCGCGTACGCGCCGATGGACCCGGCCGCGCCGCCGAGCCGGCTGGCCTTCCAGGTACGCGACACCGGCGCCCGGGTGGTGGTCGGCGACCCGGCGCGGCTCGGCACCCTGACCGGGGTGACCGTCGTGGACCCGGCGGCGGAGCTGCCGGACGCGGCCGACGAGCCGTGGCTGGCCGAGCTGACCCCCGAGTCGCTGGCGTACGTGCTGTACACCTCCGGTTCCACCGGCGAGCCGAAGGGTGTGCTCATCGAGCACGGCATGGTCGCGGGCTACCTGGACTGGATGGTGCCGGACTTCGGCATCGAGCCACGGTCCCGGATGATGCACTGCTGCGCGCCGGTGTTCGACCTGGCCGTCGGTGAACTGTTCGGTGCCCTCACCGCCGGTGCGGCCGTGGTGGTGGCCGGTCACGACGACGTGCACCGCCCGGGTGCGCTGACCGGGCTGGCCCGCGAGACCGGCGCGACGCACATCTTCACCACCCCCACGGTGCTGGGTCTGCTCGATCCCGCCGAACTGCCGCAACTGCGGTCGGTGATGATGGCCGGCGAGTCGGCGCCGCCGTCGCTGGTGGCCGCCTGGCACGTCGACGGCCGGCGGGTGCTCAACCTGTACGGCCCGGCTGAGGCCACGGTGGGCTGCACCTGGTACGAGTGCCCGGCCGACGGCGCACCCGCGGCGACCGTACCGATCGGTCGTCCGATGCCGAACCGGCGGGTGTACGTCGTCGACGACAGCGGCGACCTGGCGCCGGTCGGTGTGCCCGGCGAGCTGGTCGTCGCCGGCAACGGGGTGGCGCGTGGCTATCTCGACCGACCCGAGCTGACCGCCTCGGCGTTCGGTGCCGACGAGCGGGCCGGGGAGGGACGGGCCTATCGCACCGGTGACCTGGCCCGGTGGAACCGGGACGGCCAGTTGGAGTTCCTCGGCCGCCGCGACGGGCAGGTCAAGCTGCGTGGCCTGCGGGTCGAGCTGGGCGAGGTGGAGCACGCCCTGCGCACGGCGGCCGGCGTGTCCGGGGCCGCCGCGGCGGTGCACGGCACGGGCGCCGAGGCGGTCCTGGTCGGGTACGTGGTCGGCGAGTTGTCGGACGACGACGCGGAGGCCCTGCGGGCGACGCTCGCCGGGAAGCTGCCCGGGTACATGGTGCCCAACGTGGTGCTGCGCCTGCCGCAGCTGCCGCTGACCCGCACCGGCAAGGTGGACCGCAAGCGGTTGCCGGCGCCCGAGTCCGGTGCCGGGCAGGCGGCGTACGTGCCGCCGGGCACCGACGACGAGCGGCTCATCGCCGGGGTCTTCGCCGATCTGCTCGGTCTGGAACGGGCCGGCCGCGAGGACGAGTTCTTCCTCAGCGGCGGCAACTCGCTGCAGGCGATCCGGGCGGTGGGCCGGCTCAACGACGCACTCGGTGTGCCGCTGACCGTGCGGGACTTCTACGCGGCACCGACCGTCGCGGCCCTGGCCGAGCTGGCCGGACGCCGACGGGCCGCCGAGCAGGCGGCGCAGTGGGAGCTGCTCGACGAGATCGAGCAGCTCAGCGACGACGAGGTGGAACGGCTGCTGGCGGCGGACTGATCGCCGGTCGCGTCCGCGGGCCCCGCCGCCGTGCGCGGCGGGGCCGGCGGTGTCCTGAAAGGAGTGAGATGTCCGACGAGACCTTCGACGGCAGGGTAGCCCGACTGGACGAGCGCCGGCGGCTGCTGCTGGAACGGATGCGGCAACAGCGCCGGCAGCCACCGGCGACGATCGGTGCCCGCCCGGCCGGCGACGAGCGGGTGCCGCTGTCGCGGGCCCAGGAACAGTTGTGGTTCCTCGCCCAGCTCGCGCCGGCCGAGCCGACGTACAACCTGGTGCAGGCCTCGTACCTGACCGGCGAGGTGGACCCCGCCGCGCTGCGGCGGGCGTTGGACGGCGTGGTGGCCCGGCACGAGGCGTTGCGCACGGTCGTGGAGAGCGTCGACGGCGTGGCGTACCAGCGGGTGCTGCCGCCGGGGCCGGCCAGCCTGGTCGTCGACGACGTGTCCCGGCTGCCCGAGGAGCAGCGCCGGCCGGCGGCGCTCACCCTGCTCCAACAGCAGGAGGTGCACCGCCCGTTCGACCTGGCCACCGGCCCGCTGTTCCGGGCCCGGCTGGTCCGGCTCGGTCCCACCGAGCACGCCCTCGCCGTCGCGGCGCACCACATCGTGGTCGACGGCTGGTCGATGGGCCTGATCCTGCGGGAACTGGCCGCCGCGTACGACGCCCACCGGCACGGCACGTCAGCGCGGCTGGACCCGCCCGCCCTGCAGTACCCGGACTTCGCCCGCTGGCAGCATCAGCAACTGGCCACCGCCGAACTGGACAACCACCTCAGGTACTGGGCGCAGCGGCTGGCCGAGCTGCCCACCCTGGAACTGCCGGCCGACCGACCCCGGCCGACCACCGCGTCGTTCCGGGGTGCGCTGCTGGAGCAACCACTGGATCCGCAGCTGCACGCCGGGGTGCAGGCGTTGGCCAAGGAGACCGGCGCGAGTCCGTTCATGGTGCTGGTGGCCGCCTTCGCGGCGATGCTCGCCCGCTACACCGGCACCGACGACCTGGCCGTCGGCACCACCTTCAGCGGGCGCAGTCGACCGGAGCTCGAGAGTGTGGTCGGGTTCTTCGCCAACATGGGGGTGCTGCGACTGGACACCTCGGGCGACCCCAGTTTCGCCACCCTGGTCGACCGGGCCCGGGACACCTGCCTGGGCGCGTGGGAACACCAGGACGCCCCGTTCGAGCGGGTGGTGCAGCGGCTCGCCCCACCCCGCGACCCGGGCCGCAACCCGCTGTTCCAGGTGGCCGTGCAACTGCTGGACGGCTCCACCTGGGGTGGACCGACGCTGCCCGGCACCGACAGCACCCCGGTCGACCTGCGGCTGGACCGGTCCCGCTTCGACATGATGGTCAGCCTCGTCGACCACGGCGACCGGTACTCGGTGCTCACCGAGTACTCCACCGACCTGTTCGACGCCCGGCGGGTACGCGCCATGCTCGACCACGTCGCCCGGCTGCTCGACGCGGGTCTGGCCGACCCGGGTACGACGCTGTCGCGGTTGCCGATGCTCGATCCCGCCGAACGCGAGCGGGTCCTGGCCCTCGGCGCGGGCGAACGACGTGAGGTGGCCCCGGCCACCGTCCACCAGCTGGTCCGGGCGCAGGCCGAACGCAACCCCGACGCGGTGGCCGTCCGGCACGGCGATCACGAGCTGACCTACCGGGAGCTGCTCGACCTGGCCGCCCGGCGGGCGGCCGGCCTGCGCGCCGCCGGCCTGCGACCCGGCGACCGGGTGCCGGCGCTGCTGGACCGGGGCGTCGACGAGGTGCTGACGCCGCTGGCGATCTGGCACGCCGGTGGGGTGTACGTGCCGCTGGACACCGCCGCCCCACCGAACCGGCTGCGCCGGATCCTGACCAACTGTGCCGCCCGGCTCGTGCTCACCCGCACCGAGCACGCCGCCGGGGTGCCGGACGGTCCGTGGCGGACCCTCCTGCTCGACACCGGTGACCTGGACTCCGCCGCCGGGCTCGCTCCGGAGCCGTCCACCGGCCCGGACGACCTGGCGTACGTGCTGCACACCTCGGGCACGACGGGTGACCCGAAGGGCGTCCAACTGCCGCACCTGGGTTTCGTCACCTACCTGGACTGGATGCGCGACCAGTGGCGCTGCGGGCCCGGCGACCGGGTGCTGCACGGCTGCGCGCCGGTGTTCGACCTGGCGGCGGGCGAGGTGCTGGCGGCGCTCACCTCCGGTGCCACGGTGGTGGTGATCGGCAAGGAACGGTTGCTCTCGCCGGGCGGACTAGCCGAGGTCCTGGCGGCCGAACGGATCACCCACCTGTTCCTGACCCCGACCACGCTCGGTCTGGTCGAGGGCGACACCGACCGGTTCGACGCGCTGCGGGAGGTGCTGGTCGGTGGCGAGGTCTGCCCCGCCGACCTGGTGGCCCGGTGGGCGCGTCCGGGCCGGCGTCGGTTCGTCAACCTGTACGGCCCGACCGAGGCCACGGTGGGCTGCCTCGCCCACGACTGCACGGACTGGTCGGCAGCCACCCCACCGCCGATCGGCGTGACGATGCCGAACCGCCGCACCTACCTGGTCGACCGCTGGGACAACCCGGTCCCGGTCGGGGTGCCGGGGGAGATCCTGGTCGGCGGCGCGGCGCTGAGCACCGGATACCTCAACGACGACGAGCTGACCCGACGCCGGTTCACCGTGGATCCGTTCGACCCGCAGGGGCGGGTCTACCGCACCGGCGATCGTGGGCACTGGGACGCGCAGGGCCGGCTGCACTTCGGTGGCCGGCTGGACGGCCAGGTGAAGTTGCGCGGCCTACGCGTCGAACTCGACGAGATCGAGGCACTGCTGAGCCGGCACCCAGGGGTGGCCCGCGCCGCCGTGGCCGTGGTCCGCGACGGCAACGGGGTGCAGCGGCTCGTCGGGTACGTGGTGGACGCCGCCGAGCCGGCCGGCGACGCCGCTCTGCGCACGCACCTGAGCACGGAGCTGCCCGCCCATCTGGTGCCCGGCCGGTTCGTCCGACTGCCCGCCCTGCCGTTGACCACCAGCGGCAAGGTAAACCGGCGGGCGCTGCCGGCACCGGAGGCGGCGGACACCGACGACACCGGCGCGGCCCCCACCACCGGGGCCGAGCGCCAGGTCGCGGAGATCTTCGCGGAGGTGCTAGGGGTGGCCCGGGTGGGTGCGGAGACGTCCTTCTTCGACCTCGGCGGGCACTCGTTGCAGGCGGCGCACGTGCTGGCCCGCATCGCCGGACGGATCGGCACGTCGGTGTCGCTCAAGCAGTTCTACGCCACTCCGACCGTCCGGGCGGTCGCCCGGTTCGTCGAGCACGGGCCGGTGGTCGACGCCTCGCCACTCGTCACGCTCAAGGCCACCGGTTCGCGGCCCCGGCTCTACTGCCCGCACGCGGTCTCCGGCTCGCCGTACTGGTACCTCCCGCTGAGCCGGGCGTTGCACCCGGAGCAGCCGGTGGACGGCTTCGAGGCGCCGGGACTGGAGGGCGGCATCGACCCGGTCGACGACCTGGTGACGCTCGCCGGGCGGTACGTCGGCGCGCTGCGCGAGCGGCAGCCGCACGGGCCGTACCTGCTCGCCGGCTGGTCGATGGGAGGCTTCCTCTGCTTCGAGATGGCCCGGCAACTCGCCGCCGCGGGTGCCGCACCCGACCTCGTGGTGATGATCGACTCCAATGAACCCGGCCCGTTGCCGCTGCCGAGCGAGCGCCAGGTGATGGAGACCTTCGTGGCCGACCTGGCCGGGCTCTCCGCGGCACCGGCACCGCCGCTGGACGCCGAGGTGGTCGACGCGGCCGACCCGATCGCGGCGCTCACCGGTTTCCTCGTCCGGCACGGACTGATCCCGTCGGACGTGCGGGCCGACTTCGTCGCCAACCGGTACGCGGTGTTCCGCGCCAACATGCGGGCCATCTACGGCTACCAACCGGCACCGTACGCCGGTCGGACGGTGCTGGTGCAGGCGAAGCGGGAGGCCAGCCGCGCGGCGTGGCGCCGGTGGAGCCCGGCGATGGAGGTGGTGACGCTGCCCGGCGACCACTACTCGATGTGGTCGGCGCAGCACCTGCCCGCGCTGGCAGCTCTCATCGACGACCAGGTGGCCCGGGTGCTCGACCTCGGCTGACCGGCACCGGGGCCCGCCCAGACCAACGGCTGGGCGGGCCCCGGACGAGCATCGTCACCGGCGGCGGCCCCCGGTCACCTCGGCGCGGAACGCGCTCCGGTCGGCGTGGACGCCTCCTCGACCGGGCCCGCTGCCGGTTCGACCTCGACCTCACCGGGGGGAGCGTTGCCCGGCGCCGCCACGGCCTCGACCTGCTCGGCGGCGTCGCCGCTCGGCGCCGTCTCGGTCGACACCCGGGTGGACAGCCGCCAGGTCCGGTAGGCCAGCAGGAATCCGAGGATCAGCAGACCGGCGTCGACCCAGAGGCTGCGGCTCAACCCCAGCGCGGAACGGCTCGGGTCGTTCTCGGCGGTCGCCAGGTAGACGCCGCCGACGACGACCACGCTCACCACGCTGGCCAGCAGCGTTCCGGTCGAGACCAGGGCCGACAGGGCGGCGGCGTAGCGGGGGCCCACGGCCGCGGCCGTCTGCTCCACGAGCGTGCTGAAACCGGCCGCCATCCCCGCGCCGGCGAGCAGCAGCAGCGCCGACACCACCGCGATCGGCCAGCCGCCGGCCACCACGACCGCGAGTGCGGCCAGGGCCAGGGCGAACACCAGCAGGCCGGCGACCGGTAGCGGGCGGTGGAAACGCTTCGGCAGCCGGGTCCAGGTGAGGCTGACGGCCGCGAAACCCACGGGGTACGGGATGAACATCAACCCGGCCTGCAACGGTGTGTAGCCCAGCCCGTTCTGCACGTGCAGGGTGAGCGGAAACAGCACCCCGGCGAAGGCGAAGTTGAGGATGCAGCAGGCCAGCAGTCCCGACTTGACTCCTCGCGGTCGCAACGCGTCGATCTCCAGCACGGGTTGTCCGCCCCGGGCGCCCAGCCGCAGCTCGTACCGGACGAACAGGACGAGCCCGGCCGTGCCGGCGGCGATGCTGGCCAGTGCCCACGCCGGCCAGCCCTGTTCCCGGCCGAAGACCAGCGGTGCGACCACCGCACCCATCGAGACGGCGAGCAGCAGGATGCCGACGATGTCGGGCCGGAACCGCGAGCTGGGCGTGTGCCCGGGCAGGTAACGCGGTGCCGCCGCCAGCAGGGCCAACCCGATCGGCACGTTCACCAGGAACGCGGCTCGCCAGCCGCTGCCCAGTACGTCGGCGCTGACGATCACGCCGCCGGCGATCTGACCGGCGGCCACGCCGAGCGCCAGCACCATCGAGTAGAGCCCGATGGCGCGGGCCCGGGCCGAGCCGGTGAAGACGAGCTGGATCACCGAGAGCACCTGCGGCACCATCATGGCCCCGAACGCCCCCTGCAGCAGGCGGGCGGCCACCAGCGTGCCCGCGGTCGGGGCGATCCCGCAGAGCAGAGAGCTGGCGGTGAAGCCGGCCAGCCCGATCATGAACAGCCGCCGGTGCCCCACGTCGCCGCCGAGGCGCGCGCCGGTGACCACGAGCACCGCGAACATGAGCGTGTATCCGGACAGGATCAGTTGCAGAACGGCGCCGGAGGTGTTCAGGTCATCCTTGATGGTCTTGGTGGCCACGGCGACGATGGAGTTGTCCATCGTCGCCATGATCTGTGCCACCAGGAGGATGAGCAGCACCAGCCGGGCGCCGCGTGGTCGACCTTCGTCCTCAGTGGCCATCGACGTTCCTCGCTCTCGTTGGGTTGCCACGCCCGTTGCCGTGGTAGAGGCTTCCGTGCCGACAGTGGTTGCGCAACTACGTGCGGGTGGGTGTCGCGGCCGTACGGGCATCCCGTGGATCGTCGTCGTCGGAGGCTGCCGGCCGGGTCGCCGGCGCACCGTTGCCGCTCGCCGGCCACGCCACCGACACCGGGCTTTCGGTGTCGGTGGGGCCGGTGGCTGGCGCGGTCCCGGTCCGGTCCACCGGCACGGTGCCGCCGCCGCGACGCGCGAGCGGCCCGACGGAGGCGCCCAGCTCCGGCCCGAACACCAGCAGCAGGCCGGCGGCGGTCAGGCACAGCACACCCAGTGCGACGGCCGGCAGCACGAGCCCGCCGCCGAGGGAGAGGACCAGCAGCATGGTGGACGGTCCGAGGATGCCACCGACCTTCGTGGCCGCGCCGGCGAAGCCGGAGCCGGTGGCCCGCATCGCGGTCGGGTAGATCTCGGCGCTGTACGGCAGCAGCATCGCGTTGACCGCGGACAGCGACAGCACCAGCAGGCCGATGGAGGCCAGCAGCAGCACCGTCCCGCCGGTGTCGGCGGTCCAGAGGGCCACGCCGCCGAGCCCGAACGCGGTGATCGCGATGAACAGTGCCAGCGCGCGGCGGCCGCTCCAGGCGGCGTAGAGCAGCACGACCAGCGCAAGGGCCGGGGTGGAGTAGAGCGCCGAGTCGGCCAGCAGCCCGCTCGCGACACCACCGGCCAGGCCCGCCTCGCGCAGCTGCGCGGGCAGCATCACCAGGAAGCCGAAGTTCACCAGGCCCCAGACGACCCCGACCACGCCGATCACCGATGTCACGACCGGATACGCCCGCAGCATCGCTCCCACGCCCGGACGCGTCGCGGCGGCGGTGTCGGCGACTGGCGGCGTGGCTCCCAGGTGGGACCCGTAGCGGCGGAGCACCGCCTCCGCCTCGGTACGTCGCCCGGCGCGCAGCAGGTACAGCGGCGACTCGGGGATCAACGGCGCCATCAGCAACAGCAGCAGACCGGAGGGCAGCCCGATCAGCCAGAGTGCGCGCCAGGTCAGCGCCGGCTCCAGATGCCGTGCCGCCTCGCTGGCCGCCAGGTATCCGCCCAGCCCACCGATCCCGCCGACGGTCACCGCCACCCAGCCGCGGTGCCGGCGTGGGGTCAGCTCGGCGATCAGCGTGAACACCAGGGGCAGCAGGCCACCGGCGGAGGTGCCCATCGCGAAGCACATGACGAGGTTCCACTCGAAGGTGGGCATGGCGCCGCACGCCGAGGTCGCGATGAACAGCAGGGTGGCCAGGAGCAGGGCGGTCCGCCGGCCGTACCGGTCGCCGAGCAGGCCCCAGACGACCGACCCGACCGCGGTGCCGGTGAGCGCCACCAGGGGCAGGATCGAGATCGATTCGAGCGACATGCCGTACTCGTCGCTCATGCCGGGCATGACGAAGCCGAGGGTGAGCGGCTTCATGATGTCGACCACCAGGGCGATGGTGAGCACCGCGCAGGTGATCCAGTACGCCGGTCGCAGCCGGCCGTGCTCGATCGACTCCACGGTGACGCTGACGGAGTCCGGTCGTCGGACCCCCGCGAACAGCGCCCGTCCGGCCACCAGCAGACCGACGAGGAGCAGCAGCATGCCGAGGATCATCGTCGGTGTCCACATGTCCATCGGCTCGCCGGGGCTCATGCCCTCCATGCCCGGCATGCTCTCCATGTCGGGCATGGAGGGCATGCCGGGCTCGGTCGACCCCATCCGGGCGTGGTCGATCATCATCTTCACGTCGGGCAGTTGGAACAGCACGCCGGCCGTCACCAACGCCACGCCGAGCAGGAAGCCGAGCGTGCCGCGGTGTTTGGCGGGTGCTGTGTCGGCAGTGCGGGATTCGGGCATGGATGACCGACCTCCGAGCTGTCCCGAGACGAGAAGAACGTCGGCGAATTGGCGACCACCGAAATCTACAAGGGTGTTTCCCGGGTGACAACCGTCAATCATTTGACTCATTTTGGTCAGTGGTTATGAATTGCTGCCTCCGGGAGGCTCACCCTGTTTGCGACCGGTTTGGTGGGCTCTGATCAGTCAGTCAGCCGACGAGCGTTGCATGATCGCCCTGCGAGGTGTTAGGCTCACCCTAAGTGATCAACTGGTAGATCCGGTGCCACCCTCCACTGGCCGATAGTCGCCGCTTTTCGGCAGCTCAATGCCGGTGTGGCGAATCGTTGGTCGCGGAAGACGCGCACCGTGTCGTCGGGTCGCACCAAGCGGTGGCGGTGTCCCCGTCAAGCCGGTACGGCGCAGCGGCCGACCCGACCCCAGCAATTAACCGAGCATATGTTTCGTCAATTGCTGGCAATCTGTCCGTAACGCTCCGGGCCGCACGGAAATGCTAGTCTCGCGAACGGTCCCGCCGCCCGTCGCCTTTAGATCGAGGTCGACCTCGGGCCGGATCGGGCGTGAGCTGCGCCTTTTCCCGAATCGGTGTCCGGCCACCGGTACGCGACCGCGACCCGGTACGCGCTGACCGGCCCGGATCGTTCCCCTTGCTCACCGTCAGCGCTGCGGATGTGCCCCATGTGGACCGGTCGGCCCGATCCCGTCCGTGTTGTGCCAGCATGGAGGACATGACCATCCAGTCCGATCCGATGGCGTCGACGGACGAGGTACGCGGTGAGCCGGCCGACGAGTTCGTCGGCGCCCTCGTCTCGCTGAGCCGGGTCATGGTGGCCGTCGCCATGCGGACGCTGGCGCGCATCGACGCCGATGTGACGCTCCAGCAGTTTCGGACGCTCGTGGTGCTGGTGCCCGGCCCGCAGCGGGTGATCGACCTGGCGAAGCTGCTCGGCGTGCAGTCGTCGACCGCCACCCGGATGTGCGACCGACTGGTCCGCAAGGGGCTGGTGGCCCGGCACGAGCGGGTGGCGGACCGTCGGGCTGCCTGGGTCGGGCTGACCGTCGCCGGCAAGGAACTTGTCGGCCTCGGCATGCGCGCCCGACAGCAGGAACTGGAGCGGATGCTGGCCGACCTGCGCCCCGGTCGCACCGACGGCACCACCGACGCGCTGGTGGCGGTACTGCGCGCCGCCGGTGAGCTCACCGACGGAGCCTGGTGGCGGCAGTGGGCGGACTCGGTGGTGGAGTGAGGGACGCCGACACTGCCGGGTGACCCGGCGCGACGGAGGGCCGGTCGAGGTCAGACGCTGACTCGGCTGGCCGCCCGGCGGCGGGCCGTGGACACCGACGGCACCTCGGCGGCGGGCCGCGGTAGGTCGGACGGTGTCACGTCCACCGGCGAGATACCGACCGGGACGGCGTCCTGCGACGCCGCGATCCGCAATTGATCTAGGGCGGCGTCGAGGCTGTCGAAGATCGGGAAGACCCCGTCGAGCTTCATCGTGTGCAGCACGGTGCGGATGAACCTCGACGGCGCGGCGAGGCAGAGCCGCCCGCCGCGCTCACGTACGTCGCGGTGCGCCCGGACGAGCATGCCCAGCCCGAGCGAGTCGATGACCTGCACGTGGGTCAGGTCCACCACCACCGTCCCGGCCACGTCGAACGCGCCGCGCAGCGCGGCCCGCAGCGCGTCGCCGGTGTCCTGGTCTGCGCCGCCGTCGGCGGGCACCACCGCCGCCTCGGTGACGCCCGATCCAGCGCGGTCGCCGTCAGCGAGGGGGCTGCCCGGCGGCAGCGCGCTGCACCGGGGGCAGCGGTGCGGGCCGGTGGCGAACGGTGACCCGCTCCACCCGTGGTCGGAGACCAGCGTCCAGACGACCTCGGCGTCGGGCAGCACGCAGGCCGTGCCGGTGGTGGTGTCACCACAGACGTCGCAGATCAGGGTCATCAGGTTGTCGTCCGGTACGACGGTCATCCTGCTTCCTCTCCGTGCCGCGGCCGGTCGGCCGGGTGCGGGACTCGGGGCGGCGGGTGGGGCACCCTCGCCGTACGGACTCCTCACAGGGAGTCGGAGCGTTCCTTGCCGGTGGTGGCGACCACGATCACCACCGCGACCGCGGCGAGCCCGGCCTGCACGACCAGACCCAGGATGCTGAACCCTTGAACGCCGGCGAGCCAGGCGGTGATGGCGCCGAGCAACGAGGCGACGGCGCCGATGGTCATGGTGAGCCACAGCGGCGCACCCGGGCGGCCGGGCAGGACCAGTCGGCCGAGCGCGCCGACGGCGAGGCCGACGGCGAGGGCCGTGACGATCCCGGCGCTGGTCATGCTGCTCCTCGTGCTCGCGGTCGGATGCGTCGGCTGCGGTGTGTCAGGTGCGCACCGTGACGGCGGCGCGGCCGTACGCGGCAGCGCGCGGGACCGTACCCCCCGGTGCCGGTGCCCCGTCGGCCGGCGGGACACCCGGTGCGGCGGTGATCGCCTCGGCGACCGGGGCCGGGGCGGCTCCGGCGTCGGTGTGCACCGGCAGGATCTGGTCCAGCCGGGCGGTCTGCAGGATGCGGGTGATGCGCGGGTTCGGGTTGCGGACGGCCAGCACACCGCCGGCCCGGACCATCCGGCGGTGCACGTCGAGCAGCAGACCGATGGCGGCGGCGTCGATGTGCCGGCAACCCGCCAGGTCGATCACGACCTGACCGGGCCGCAGGGCGAGGAGTTGATCGAGGACCGCGCCGGTCTCCGGCAGGCAGCTCAGATCGAACTCGGTGATGGACACCTCCACCAGCGGCACCGAGCACTCGGGGCGTCGTGGTGCGGTCACGGCCAAGGCCCCCTCTCCTGCGGTCTCCGAGTGGCTCTCACCCTGCCCAGCGGGGTTGGCGGGCACCGCGCGGACGGATGACAGTTGCGTGACAAAACCCCCTGTTGTCGATCGTGGTTGGCCCGGCGGTCAGGGCTTGGGGATGATTCCGGTATGACAGCGGTACTGGTGATCGAGGACGACGACCGGATCCGGTTGGCGTTGCTGCTCGCTCTGGAGGACGAGGGCTACGAGGCCCGGGGAGCGGCCACCGCCGAGGAGGGGCTGCGCACGCAGCGCCGGGATCCCGCCGACTACGTCCTGGTCGACCTGATGCTGCCCGGCATCGACGGCTTCGAGGGCATCCGCCAGTTGCGCCGCGACGACGACGTACCGATCGTCGTGGTCAGCGCCCGCGACGACACCCACGACATCGTCGCCGCCCTCGAGGCCGGCGCCGACGACTACGTGGTCAAGCCGGTGGCGATCAAGGAACTGACCGCCCGGCTGCGCGCGCTGCGCCGACGCGGGCGTACGGTGACCGCGTCGGACGGCCCGCAGCCGGTGCCGGTGCTCGCCTTCGGTGACCTGGAGGTGAGCCCCGAGGCGGGGGAGGTGCGCCGCGCCGGTGAGCCGGTCGCGGTCACCCGCACCGAGTTCCGGCTGCTGTGCGAGCTGGCCGAACACGCCGGCCGGGTGCTCTCCCGGCAGCAGCTGCTCAGCCGGGTCTGGGGGTACGACAGCGGCGACGAACGGCTTGTCGACGTGCACGTCGGTCGGCTACGCCAGAAGATCGAAGCCGATCCGGCCAACCCCCGGCACCTGGTGACGCTGCGCGGGCTGGGTTACAAACTGCAACGATGAGACGCCTCGGACTGCGTGCCCGGGTCACCGCCGCGTTCGCGATCGGTGCGTTGCTGTTGTCCGCCTCGATGGCCCTGGTGTCGTACGAGCTGACCCGCCGCACCCTGCTCGACGAGCGGGAACGCACCGTGCTGCGGGCGGCCTACTACGACGCGGCGGTGGTCCGCGCCGGGCTCAACACCGACAACCCGGACGTCGCGGAGGCGTTGCGGGCGTTGGACACCGGCACCGGACGGCGACCCCTGGTGCTGCTCGACGGCGAGTGGTACGCCCGAAGCGCCGACAACGGGCTCACCACGATCGTTCCGACCCGGCTCCAGGAACTGGTCGCTGCGGGGGAGCCGGCGGTGCAGCGGGTCCGCGTCAACGACACCCCGGTGATGCTGGTCGGCGTGCCGCTGTCCGAGTCGACCGCCTTCTACGAGATCGCCTCGCTGCGGGAACTGGAACAGACCTTCCAGGTGCTGGCGCTGGCGCTCACCGCGGTCGCGATCATGATCGCCGGATCCGGGGCGGCCCTCGGCTGGTACGCCACCCGGCACGGGCTGCGTCCGCTGACCGCCGTCGCCGACGCGGCCGAGCGGATCGCCGCTGGCGACTTCACCACCCGGCTCGCCCCCGACACCGACCCCGACCTGACCCGTCTCTCCACTTCCTTCAACCGGATGGTCGACGAGCTGGCCGGGCGGATCGACCGGGACCGGCGCTTCGCCGCCGACGTCAGTCACGAACTGCGGTCGCCGTTGCAGACCCTCGCCGCCGCCGCGAGTGTGCTGTCCCGCCGCCGGGAGAACCAGGACGAGCGGACCGCCACCGCGGCCCGGCTCGTCGCCGACGAGATCGACCGTTTTCAGCAACTGGTGAACGACCTGCTGGACCTGGCCCGTGGTGACCAACCGGTGCACCGGGAGTCGGTGGACCTGCCCGAGCTGGCCCGGCAGGCGTGCCGGGACCGGGATCTGCCGGAGTCGATGGTGCAGCCGGCGGCGGGGACGCCGGCCGAGTGGCGGGTGGACCGTCGCCGGGTCGCCCAGGTGCTGGCCAACCTGCTGGACAACGCCGAGCGGTACGGTGCGGGACCGGTCGCGGTGCGGCTGTCCCACGACGGGGACACGGGCGTGATCGAGGTCGACGACGAGGGCCCGGGAGTGCCGATGGAGGACCGCGAGGCGATCTTCGACCGCTTCGTCCGGGGGCGGGCGGCCAACTACCGGGGCGGCGGCGACGGCACCGGCCTGGGGCTGGCCCTGGTGGCCCAGCACGCCGCCGCGCACGGCGGAGACGCCTCGGTCAGCGACCGCCCGGAGGGCGGTGCCCGGTTCCGGGTCACCCTGCCCGGGAGCCTGTCATGACCCGCCCCGGCATCGTCCAGGCCGCGCGGACGGTCGGGATCGCGGCGCTCGTCACCGTGTTCGCCCTGCTCGGCGCGTGCGGGGTGCCCGCAGAGGATCGACCCCGCGCGGTCACCCCACCGCCGGTGCCCTTCCCGGCGACCGCCTCGGCCGCGCCGACGGCGGCGGAGACCGGTGCGGTGACCGAGGTGCTCTACTTCGCCCGCGACGAACGCCTGGTGCCGGTGATCCGCCGGGCCGACCAGGTGCCCGCGCTCGACGCGCAGCTGCGGGCCCTGCTGGCCGGGCCGACCCCCGCCGAGCGCGACGACGGGCTGACCAGTGCCCTGCCGGGAGCCTTCACCAGCGCGGTGGTCGAGCTGGTCGACGGGTTGGCCCGGGTCACCGTCGGGCTGACGGCGGTGGACACCGGCCGCAGCGACGGCCGGCTGGCGTACGGTCAGATCGTCTGCACCCTCACCGCGCGCACCGATGTCACGGCGGTGCTGTTCCTGGAGGGCGGCACGCCGCTGAGCGTCCCCCGGGCGGACGGCTCGCTGTCGTCGGGACCGCTCACCGCGGCCGACTACGCCGTGTTGATCAATCCGCGTTGACGAGGGCCGGACCACCCGACGCACGCGCAGCGCGACGACTCGTATCCTTTCCGCGAACCGTCGTGCCGACGACCGGAAAGGACTTGGTGTGAACGACCGGGCCGAGACGTTGGAGTTCCAGGCCGAAGCGCGTCAGCTGCTCCGGCTGATGGTCCACTCGATCTACTCGAACAAGGACGTCTTCCTCCGCGAGTTGATCTCGAACGCCTCAGACGCGCTGGACAAGCTGCGCCTGACGTCGATGGTCGACAAGGATCTCGCCGTCGACACCGGCGACCTGCACATCACCATCGAGGTCGACCGGGACGCCCGCACCCTCACCGTGCGGGACAACGGCATCGGCATGAGCCGCGACGAGGTGGTCTCCGTCATCGGCACCATCGCCAAGTCCGGCACCGCGGAGCTGCTGCGGCAGCTGCGGGAGGCCAAGGACGCGGGCGCCTCGCAGGAGCTGATCGGTCAGTTCGGCGTCGGCTTCTACGCCGCGTTCATGGTGGCCGAGCGGGTCGAGCTGGTCACCCGGCGGGCCGGCGAGAGCGGCGGTACCCGCTGGGAGTCCACCGGCGAGGGCACCTACACCATCACCGAGCTGGACGACGCCCCGCAGGGCACGGCGGTGACCCTGCACCTCAAACCCGCCGACGCCGAGGACAACCTGCACGACTACACGGCCGAGTGGACGATCCGGGAGATCGTCAAGCGCTACTCCGACTTCATCGCCCATCCGATCCGGATGACCGTCGAGCGGCCCGGCTCCGACGACGCCCCCGCCACCACCGAGACGGTGACCCTCAACTCGATGAAGGCGCTGTGGGCCCGCCCACGCGGCGAGGTCGAGCCCGCCGAGTACCACGAGTTCTACAAGCACGTCAGCCACGACTGGGCGGACCCGCTGGAGACCATCCACATGCGGGGGGAGGGGACCTTCGAGTACGAGGCGCTGCTGTTCATCCCCACCCACGCGCCGCTGGACCTGTTCTCCCCTCAGGGCCGCCGGGGGGTGCAGCTCTACGTCAAGCGCGTGTTCATCATGGACGACTGCGACGCGCTGATGCCCAACTACCTGCGGTTCGTCAAGGGTGTGGTGGACGCCCACGACCTGTCGCTGAACATCTCCCGGGAGATCCTCCAGCAGGACCGGCAGATCCGCGCCGTCCGCCGTCGCCTGGTCAAGAAGATCCTCGCCACGGTCAAGGACCTCAAGACCGACCAGCCGGAGCGCTACCGCACCTTCTGGACCGAGTTCGGGCCGGTGGTCAAGGAAGGCCTGCTGGAGGACACCGACAACCAGGACACCCTGCTGGAGATCCTCTCGGTGGCCTCCACCAACGACCCGGCCGAGCAGACGGACCTGGCCGGCTACGTCGAGCGGATGCGCGAGGGCCAGCAGGACATCTACTACGCCACCGGCGAGAGCCGGACCACCATCGAGAACTCCCCGCACATGGAGGCGTTCCGCGCCAAGGGCTACGAGGTGCTGCTGCTCACCGACCCGGTCGACGAGGTCTGGGTCGAGCGGGTCGGCAGCTACGCGGGCAAGACGCTGCGTTCGGTCGCCAAGGGGCAGGTCGACCTGGACACCGAGCAGGAGCGCACCGAGGCCGAAGCCGAACGGGAGCGGCAGCGCACCGAGTACGCCGACCTGCTCGGCTGGATGGGCGAGGTGTTGGCCGACAACGTCAAGGAGGTCCGGCTGTCGTCGCGGCTGACCACCTCGCCGGCCTGCGTGGTCGGCGACGCGCACGACCTCACGCCCACCCTGGAGAAGATGTACCGCGCGATGGGGCAGGAGGTGCCGAAGGTCAAGCGGATCCTGGAGATCAACCCGACCCATCCGCTGGTCACCGGCCTGCGCAAGGCGCACGAGCAGGGCGCCACCGGCGACTCCCTGGCGGAGACCGCCGAGCTGCTCTACGGCACCGCGCTGCTCGCCGAGGGCGGCGACCTGGCCGACCCGGCGCGCTTCGCCCGGATCCTCGCCGACCGCCTCGCCCGCACCCTGTAGTCGCGCCCGATGTACGGGATCGGGTGACGTCGGAGCCCACTCGATCCCGTCAGCGGGCCGGCTCGGCGCGCAGTCGGCAAGGCCCACAACATGCCGTCGAGACGCGGGGCGGCGTCGGGTCTCGGCATCGGTCGGGGCGGCGGCTCAGCGGGTGAGGCCGGCGAGGGCGGTCAGCCGCGCCATGCCGGCCGGTGCGGGTCGGCCTCGGGCGATCTCCGCCAGCAGCGTACGCGCCGACGCCCGCCAACGGACCTCGGCCGGTGCCACCGCGTCGGCGGCGACCAGCATCCGGCCGGCCGCGAGCAGGTACGCCGTGCGGCGTCCACCGGGTAGGCATCCCGCTACTCGGCCGGCAGCCGCCGCCACCCGTCGCACCGGATCACCACCTCGTCCTGACATGGCCGAGACGAGGGAGACATTCGCCTGGTGAGTCACCGCAGTGCTGCGGCGAGTTCGGCGGCGTTGTCGAACGCGGATGCCGCTCTTTCGGATTCGTCCTCCGTGAGCGTGACGGACTTGGCGCGAGTCAGCATCTCGGCCGCAGCCGCCGGATCGTGCAGCACCATCGCGAGTTCGGCGCGGTAGACCAGGACCTCCACCTGCTCGACCGGGTCGTCGTCGGCTTGCGGTCGGGCCAACGCGCTGTCGAGGATTCGAACGGCCTGTCCGACGCTTCCTCTGGAATCGGCCTGCACAACAGCATTCGCCAGGGCCTTGGCCAGCCGCCCGGCCGGCATCGGCGTGGTGGCCGGCATCGGCGCGATGGCGGCGTCCCGGAAGACGCGGATCCAGTTGCCGCCCGGGTCGATGACGCTGAACCCGCCCAACCCGTCGGCGTTCTTCCGCGCCCGAGGCCGGGTCATCCGCGGCGTTCCGGACACCAGGACCTTGCCGTACGCGGCGCGCATGCCAGCGGCGAACGCCCCGTGCAGTCCCTCGATGTCGGCGGTGAGAACCAGACAGGAGCCATAGGACTGCTCCGGGTCGAACCCGGCGATCTCGAAGAACTGCAGCTGCAGGTCTTCCCGCTGCACCCCCACACACGCGTTGGGCCTGCGCTGCTTGTACGTGGTGCGGAAACCGAGAACTCCGTAGAAGGCTTCGATGTCAACAATGGACGCGCACGGCAGCAGGGGAACGGTCCGCTCGTTGGTCATGCCTCCTTCCTAGACGTCGTAGGGTGTCCATCGCCCATCGAAACAGCCGATCATCGCCGCCGGCCATCCGATCGGCTGATGACCCGAGAACGCAACATCGCCGCGCCGAGCCATCGGAGGCCGCCTCCCTGTCGGCCACACGACTCGCCAAGATCAGGCGTCGGGATCTGCCGCCGATCGGCCGTCCATTGGATAGCGGAGGTCAGCGGCGCTGGCATCCGGATCTAGCCGATGAGCGGATGTTCATGCTTGCTTCTCGGTTGCGGCGGTGAACTGGATGGTCCGGTTGCTGACCAGTTCGGGGCAGCGGACAGGAAGGTCGTGGCCGGCTTCTGGGACGGTTTCGGCGTGTGCGTTGGGGATCTGGGCCCGGATCTGGGCGGCCACGGCTTGGGCGGCGTACATCTGGCTTCTTTCGCCGAGCAGCGCCAGGGTCGGAGCAGTTACCCGGCGTAGCTCCTCGTCGGTGATTTCGGGCGGAGCGATGTGGCGGCGGCGGAAGCCAGTGCTGGCCCGTAGTAGGCGGACGAGGTCGTCGTCGAGCAAGGAGGCGTTGTGTAGCGCCCGTGCCGCGAGACGGCGAATCGGCGTGGGGCTGAACGCGGCGAGTCCGCCCAGCATGATCCAGGCGAGGAAACGGCCGTTGAGTCGGCCGAAGCCGGCGGGGTCGAGGAGCGTGATCGTATCGGTGTGGCCGGGCAGGTGCAGGTTGTACTGCAAGGCGACCCAGCCGCCGTGGGACATGCCGACCAGGTGGACGCGCTCAACGTCCAGGGCGGTGAGGGTCTCATGCAGCCAGTTGGCCCAGTCGCGCCCGTCGTGTAGTGGTCTCTCCTGCACTGAACATCCGGGTTCACCGACCGGATCGAGAACGATCACTTGCCGTGTCGCGGCGAACGGGCGTATGTAGCGATGCCAGGACAACGCGTTGCCGCCGGCTCCCGACAGCAGCACGAGCGGGACGCCTGCACTGCCGATCCGGTACGCCCTGGTAGAGCCGAAACTGGTCGCCACGTCGATCACGGTCGCCTCCGCTGGCCACCGCTGCCGACGCATGCCCTCGTACGCCCGCGCGAACCGCGCCTGAGCCTTGTCGCTGGTGAAGGTGCTGATTCCGGCAGCTGGCATGCTGTCACCACCTCGCTCGAATTTCTTGATACAAGCCGTGCCCAAACGTGTGGACCACGAGATACGCCGCCGGCAGATCGGGGAGGCGCTGTTGCGCATCGCCAGCGCCCGCGGCCTGCAGTCCGCCAGCATGCGTGAAGTGGCCGCCGAAGCCGGCGTCTCTCTCCGCCTGGTGCAGTACTACTTCCACACCAAAGAAGAGCTGCTACTCACCGCTTTGGGCTATCTCGGCGAACGGTTGGCCACCAGGGTGGAGAGCCACATCCGCGCCCTGGGACCGGTGACCCCCCGCAACGTCGTCTACGGCACACTCACCGCGATTCTGCCCACCGACGCCGAGAGCCTCGACCTGACGAGGGCCTACACCGGCTACTACACCTTGGTCTTCACCGACCCTGACCTCGCTACCCGGCACGGCGCCACCTACCCGGACAAGATCGAACGACTGCTCGCCGGGCAATTGACCACCGCGCAGCAGGCCGACCAGATCGACACCACGCTGAACCCGGCGACAATCGCCGCCGGACTCCTCGCCCTCACCAACGGCCTCGGCTCAAGCGTGCTCGGCGGGCAACGCGACGGCGCAGCCGCACTGCGTATTCTCACCGATCACATCGATCGGCTGTTCAAGCACGGACCAAACCGGCCGTAACACAAGCTCAAGCGCGACCTCAGCAGCCCACAGACCGATGGGTTGCTCACAAACGACACCCACTCTTGCCGTGGTGGTGCGCGCGAGCGGCAGCAGGAGTCGACCCCGCGTACGCTGCCGTGGTGCAGATCGACGTGGTTGCCCTGATTGTCGAGGAGTACGACCCGGCGATCGCGTTCTTCACCGACGTACTCGGCTTCGACCTCGTCGAGGATTACCCATCGCTGACCAATGACGGGCGGCCCAAGCGGTGGGTCGTCGTGCGGCCCCCGGGTGCCCAGACCGGGCTTCTGCTCGCCCGTGCCGACGGAGAACACCAGCGTGCCGCTGTCGGCAACCAGGTAGCCGGCCGGGTCGGGTTCTTCCTGCGCGTCGACGACTTCGACGCCGCTTACCGACGGATGACCGAGGCCGGTGTCACCTTCGTCCGGGAACCACGGACCGAGCCCTACGGCCGGGTCGCGGTCTTCCTCGACATCGCCGGCAACCGGTGGGACCTCCTCGGCGCAACCTGAGGTAAGTGCACACGTCAGCCGAATCGCCAAGATCAGACATCCTGATCTACCCCCGCCGTAGCGCTTGTGATCCAAGGGGGCGCCTGAGCAATCCTGCCTTCGGCGCGGTGCGGCTCACGGTCGCGGCGTGACTTCGGCTCGGCCGTAGCGGGCGAGGAAGGTGGCGGTCGCGGCGTCGGCCGTGGCGGTCAGGTCTTCCGATGGTGTGGCGTCGCCGCGCAGGGTGTGGTCGTTCAGGGCCGCGCCGAGCAACAGCCAGGTGAACTGCTGCGCCGCGACGGCCGGGTCGTCCACCCGGAGGCTGCCACGGCTGTCCAGCTCGGCGAAGGCGGCGGCGAGAGCGGCGATGTTGCGGTCCCAGCTCTCGGCGACGTAGCGGGCGGCCACCTCGGGGTGCCGGCCCGCCTCGGCCGCGACCAGCCGCCGCATGCGCAGCACACCCGGGCTGAGCACCGCCGCCTGCAGCGTGCGCCCGAAGCGGCCGAGCGCGGCCGGTAGGTTCTCCGAGGCGAGCAGTGCGTCGAGATGCGGCCGCATCGCGTCCCGTCCTTGGTCCGCCCAGTCGACGACCACCGCGGCGTAGAGGGCGTCCTTCGAAGGGTGCTGTGCATAGAGCGACGCCTTGGAAATGCGGGCCGCGGCGGCGACGGCATCCATGGTCGTAGCCGCGAACCCATGCTCCAGGAACAACTCGCGGGCGACGCCCAAAAGCTCGGCGCCGCGGCTGCCGCTGGGACGTCCACGCCGGCGTGCGGTTGACTCGGTGATGACCGGCCTCCAATTCAGTACTTGAGATTACTTTAATTCTCCTCCTATGATGGCCACAATAGGTACCGCAGGGTACTAAAAGGAGGTCAAGGCCATGGTCGTCGGAGGAATCCTGGTCGCGACGGTGGTCGCCTTCATCAGCAGCTTCGCGTTCTACTCGGTCGCACCTGCGGCGCCGGCCACAGCAAAGAGCCCACCCACGCGCCCTCAGGCGTGGCAGATCATCGCCGAGGTGCTCCGCAGCGCAGTCACGGCCACGCTGATTACCGGCCTGCTGATCGCCGGGGCTTGGTCGGGCCTGGCCGCTGGCGTGCTGCTCGGCTTGGCACTCTGGGCCCTGCCGGTCGTCCTGCTGACGGGCTCGGTCGTCTGGGAGAACGTCCCGGTTCGGGGCGCGGCCCTGCATGCCGCCGACTGGCTGATCAAGTTGCTCGCCATCGGCGCCATCGTCGGCGCCTTCGCCTAAACCGCTTCCCCGACGTCGGACCTACCCGAAAGGACCCGCCATGGCTGCCGGACCGCTCGACATCACCTTCACCGCGACCCTTGGCAAGATTAGCGAGGGTGACACCTGGACCTGCGTCAAGCTGCCCGGCTCGGCCGAGATCTTCGGCACCCGGGGCCTCGTCAAGGTCGCCGGCACCATGGACGGCGTGCCGTTCGAGGGCGCCTTCATGGCGCTCGGCGACGGCACGCACAAGTTGCCGGTCAACGGCGCCGTGCGCAAGGCGATCGGCAAGACCGACGGCGACGAGGTGGTCGTGCACCTGACGCAACGCCGGAACTAGGGACGCCTTCGTGCCCGCTGACAGGTCGCACGGAACCACGCATCCTCTTCTAGCCGCCGAGTTTGCGCGGCAGCCAGCAGAGGCTGTCCCGCATCGTAAGGCGCACGCTGCGCGCGCTCGTGCTGATGAGTGCGCGCTCGGCGGTCGGCGTTGGCATGATCGCTGCGTGATGCAACGCCGAACGGAGTCAGCGCGAGTGCTGCCGGGTGCCGAGGTGTTACTCGTGGGCCTGTTCTCGGCGAAGGACGCCGAGATCGACACCAAACTGGACCGTTTGGCCACCGCGGTGGAAGCGTACGGTGCGCGGGTCGTGGGCCGGCATGTTCAGCGCCGGGGTGTCTCACACGGCGGCGTGGACAAGATGGTGGCTCCGTTCTCGCGGCGGACCTTCGTGAGCGCGGGCAAGGCCCGCGAGGTCGCCGATGCGTGTCGGGCGAGGCAGGTCCGGGTGGTGGTGTTCGCGAACCCGCTGCCCATGAGGACACGCCCGAGAAGGGTTCAGTGTTGGTGCGGTCAGTGCGTTCGTTGCGCCACGAACACGTACTCCCGCCCGGGGCGGTCCGGGGCCTCGCGGACGTCGATGGTGGTGAAACCACTGGTCACCAGGGTCTGCTCAACCTCTGCTCGACTGCGGAACCTGAGGGTGGAGTCGGATTCCACCGAGAAGCCGTCGGAGGCGAAGGTGTACGTGTACCGGAAGGAGACATATGGCAGCGCGACCCTGGTGACTTCCATACGCCGTTCGACCTCACCGATGCCAGGAAGGTTTCGGGTGACAGGATCAGTGTCGAGGAGCCATTCCTCCCAGGCGCGGCGCTGCGGGCGTCTCGTCTCGAACACGAGGTGGCCGCCGTCGCGTAGCGCACCACGAATGCCCTGCAGTGTCGCGCTCCAGTCATCGTCGTCGAGAAAGACTTGAGCCACGTTGCCGGTCATGACCGCGATGTCAGCTGACAGCCGGGGGAGGGTCGTGGCATCCCCGTGGAGCCAGGTGACCGCCGCGGCGCCGGGTTTGGATACCGCCACGTCGAGGGAGGCGGCGGCGGGATCGACGCCGGTCACCTGTCGTCCGCTGCTCACCAGCAGGATGGCCAGGGACCCGGTACCGCATCCGACATCGAGCACGTGTCGGGCGTCGAACTCGTCGGCGATGCGAAGATATGCGTCGAGGTCTGCGCGGTCGCCATCGAACGCGTCGTAGACAGGCGCGAGGCGCGGATGGGCAAAGATGGCGTCGGGCATGGCACAGAACCGTAGCGCTGCGGAATGCCCGCGACCAGCAATAATCGAAGCGGTTGCGATACCGCTCATGCCGCAACGAACGCGGCGGTCTGATGTATTGCGTTACCGCTTCTGTGCTCGGTACTTCCGGAGCAGCGCGGTAATCCTGGCGTAGTCACGGGCGCCGTTCAGCTCGTTGAGCAACTCGTCTGGGCAGAGTTCATAAAGATCGCCCCACCACCGGCGAGCCCGGTTGTCCCAGATCCGGTAGCCGCCATCCACGCCCCTCGCCACGTACCTTCGCCTCGCCACCGGTGGCAAGCTATCGCACGTCGTCCGAATGGGCACCCGGGGGAGCCTTGACGGTTTGCGTACGGACCTTGCGTAACAGTTCAGGCAAGTGCAGGGATGTGACCGCGACCGGTGTGGCTGGGTAACGACGTTGACGTCCGCGGTCCTGATGCCGCTCGCGGACGGCGTGGATCATCGCCCCGCCAACGCTAGACCAGGCGTGAAATCGCGGGCCGTCGGGTACCACTGGCCGGCATGAGTGCGAGTGTGCTGGTGGATCCGGACCGGCCTGCGCCCACCGTGGCGGTGGGCACCGTCGCGGTCGTGGCCCACCGGAAGAAGAACCTCGGTGGGGGCCTGGACGAGCTGCGCGCCGCCCTGGTCGGCGCGGGTGTCGAGCAGCTGCTCTGGTACGAGGTGCCCAAGAGCCGTAAGGCGCCGAAGAAGGTCCGCAAGGCGCTCGACAGGGGTGCCGAACTGGTCTTCGTCTGGGGCGGCGACGGCATGGTCCAACGGTGCGCCGACACCCTCGCCGGGTCTCGCGTACCGATGGCGATCCTGCCGGCCGGTACCGCCAATCTGTTCGCCACCAACCTGGGCGTTCCCGAGGATCTGCGCGAGGCGGTCCGGATCGGTCTGCACGGTCAGCGGCGTCGGCTCGACCTGGGCAAGCTCAACGGTGAGCACTTCGCGGTGATGGCCGGTGCCGGTTTCGACGGTGACCTCATCCGGGAGGCCGACCGGGAGATGAAGGGGCGTCTCGGCCGGCTCGCCTACGTGTGGACCGGGCTGCGTCACGTGCGTGGCGAGCTGACCCGGACCCGGATCACCGTCGACGGTGCCCTCTGGTTCGACGGTGAGGCCAGTTGCGTGCTGTTCGGCAACGTCGGCACCATCACCGGCGGCATCCCCGCCTTCGACGACGCCCGCCCTGACAGCGGTTCGCTGGAGATCGGGGTCTCCACCGCCAGCGGTGCCGTCGACTGGGCCCGTACCCTCGGCAAGATGGCCACCGGCCGCTCCGAGGATTCCAAGTTCGTGCGGATCACCCGGGGCCGCAAGGTCAAGGTCCGTTTCGCCGAGCCGAAGACGTACGAGCTGGACGGCGGCGCCCGCAGCACGGCCCGGAAACTGAAGGTACGCGCCGTGCCCGCCGCCCTGACCGTGTGCTGCCCGGATCGGGACGACGAGGAGGCGCCGGCCGCGCCACAGTGAGCCGGGATGGCAGGTCGCCCGACCCGACCCGCCAGCGGCAGGACCACGCTCGGGCGAACGTGGTCCCGGGGTCCGGTGCAGGTCGCCGATCCGGTCATGCGGGACGGGGCCCCGGTCGCCGTGCATCCCCGCCGATGTCGGGCCGGTGTCGCCTCACATCCGCGATCTGAGCACGTCGAACTCGCAGCCTGGCGCCGACGGGTCGAAGCCGTGTTCGATCAACCAGCGGGACGCCAGCAGGCTGCGCAGCGACCACCAGGCCCGAATCACGTCCCGGTCGACGTCGGTGCCGTAGCCGGCCAGGAGATCGTCGAGTCGTTCCTCGTGCCCGAGGGTCAGGATGGCCAGGTCGTACAGCGCGTCGCCGGGTGCCGCCTCGGACCAGTCGATCACGCCGGTGACCTCGTCGCCGTCGGTGAAGATGTGGGTGATCTGCAGGTCGCCGTGCATGAACACCGGCGTCCACGGCCGAATCGCGGCCTCGGCGATCTCGCGGTTGCGGTCGACCAGGTCAGCCGGCAGGGCGCCGCTGTCGACGAGCCAGGCGCATTCGCGTTCGAGTTCCGCGTCCAGGCCGACGAGCTTCCTGCCGGTCCACGGCGGTGGTGGCGTGTCGTGCAGCGTCCGGATCACCGCGCCCGCCGCGGCCCACGCCGCCGGTGACGCGGGCGAGGGCTCGCCGAGACGACCGAGTGCCCGGCCGGGCACTGCGGCGATCGCGAGGACGGGCGGCTTGCGCCACCGGACCTCCGGGGTCGGAACGGGCGCCAGCCGCATCGCCTCGACCTCGACATCGATGCGCGCCTGGTCACTGTCGACCTTCAGGAACACATCACCGACCCGCAGGGTCGCGCGCTCACTGTGGGCGACGACGACCGTGACCTCATCCACACCGGTCATTATCGGGGTCGATCGGCGATGTCGCTGCGGGCGTCTGGACAAAGCAGCCGTGGAGCAGAGACCGGATTTGCCGCTGTCACTACAGTGTCCGCTGCCGGACACCGGTCTCAGGGCGTCGGAACGACGATCATCCGGGCCGCCGAGGAACTCGCGTTGCGACGCGGCCACCACCGGATCGGGATGGGTGTCGGCGAGGACAACTCCCGGGCGGGTGCGCTCTACCTGCGACTCGGATACCAGGACACCGGCTGCCGCTACCTCGACCGGTACCACTACATCGACGAGCGAGGAACCCGACACGAGGTCGCCGACCGCTGTCTGTTCCTGGTCAAGGAGCTTCGCGACGTTCCCGGTTGAGGGACTGCGGCTCAGTGGGTGGCGAGAGCCGTCAGCCGGGACAGCAGCTCCTTACGGATGTCCCGCTGGCCCTCGTCCTCGGTCCGCGACCATGGGCATGCCACATCGAACGCCACCACCCGGTCGGTCGCGAACAGCCGTGCGCAGGCGGCCAAGACGGCATCCGCCGACGGGCCGTCCGGCGCCGGGTAACGCAGACCGGGCACCGCGCCCGAGTCGATGACATCCACGTCGACGTGCAGGACCAGCGGACCGGACGGCACGGTGTCCGCGGAAACCTCGGGGACCGGAATCCGGCGGGTCGCGCTGCCGGCCAGATACTCGATCTCGGCGGGATCCAGGTCGCGCGCGTCGACCAACACCGTGCGCTCCGCCGGCACCGGCCGCAACCCGATCACGTCGGCGTACCGCTCCGGATGCGCACCGTTCAGCAGCCGCAACGCGAGACCCCCCAGGTAGCCCGATGTGCTCGTCTGCAAGGTGTGCACGTCACCGTGGGCGTCAAACCAGACAACCGCCGGGTCGACTCCCGCTACCTGCACCCCGGCGACGGTGCCGCCGGCGACCAGGCAGTCGCCGGAGACCACCACCGGCACGCGGCCAGCCGCCACCACCGGCGACACTGCCGCCGCAGTAGCGGAGCACACCCCCGCCATGTGTCGCCAGACGTCCCCGTCGCGTACCTGCGACCGAACATCGATGTCCGCCGCCACCGAGATCTCACCGTCCAGCAGCCGCTCATCTTGGTGGTACGGCACCAGGATCGTGGTCACGCCGCATCCTTTCGTCGAGGTCCACAGTCATCATTCACGGCTTGGACTTGTTATGGTCCCTCCAGGTCATGAGCGCCAGCGCGAAGCCCCGGCTCGCTGGCCGGCAACCCTCCGTCTCGTGGGTGGGGTGCCCCGGGTGATGACCCGGCCCGCTGCACGAAGCATCGGGCAAGCCGCGAACGGAGAGAGCATGCCATTTCCTGTGACGTGTGCCGCTGGCGTTCTCGAAGGCGACCTCGTTCGGCTGGAGCCGCTGGGTCACCGGCACGCCGCCGACCTGGCAGCCGTAGCCGAGGAGGACAGAGCCTCGTACCGGTTCACCTGGGTGCCTACCGCGGCCGAGGTCGGGAACTACATCGATGCGCAGCTGGCCCGGGCGGCGCAGCGGACGCTGTTGCCGTACGCGCAGGTGGCGAAGGCGAGTGGCCACGCCGTCGGTGCGACGGCCTACTGGGATCCCCGGCTCCTGCCAGATCGCGACGTGCTTTACGCGGTGGAGGTGGGTTTCACCTGGCTGGCGGCGTCGGCGCAGCGGACGGGACTGAACACGGAGGCGAAGTTCCTGCTTTTCGCCAACGCGTTCGAGGTGTGGAAAGTGGCCCGGGTCGACCTGAAGACGGATGCCCGCAACACGGTCTCCCGCATGGCAATCGAGCGTACGGGTGCGCGGTTCGAGGGTGTCCTACGACGCTGGTCGCGGTCTTGGGCGCCGGGCGAGGCGGGGCTGCTCCGAGACTCTGCCATGTACTCGATCATTGATTCGGAGTGGCCGGCCTGCCGGACAGCGCTACAGGCGCGGCTCGGGAGCCGGGAATGCAGGACGCGAGCATGCCCGCCCCCACCCAGCGGGGCCGTGCGGCCGACCGAGTGATGGTCGAGGTCAGCGGCTCGGCTGCCGAGTTCGGGTGTTTGGCACCCTTCTCTCATTGACGGCGTCCGGCATTCCCGCTCCCGACGTCAGCGCCGTCGCCCGGCCGACATGGGGGGAGCGGCGCGACGATGTCCGCTCGCGCCGACGTCGCCAGGTCAGCGCGCAAGCGGTGAGGCAGCCGGCGGCGGCGAGGACCAGCGGTGGCCGGGGGCCGAGCAGCACGGCGGCCGCGCCGAGCGGCGTCGTCGCCGCGATCGGCCCGAACATGACCGTGTTGGCGGTGGCGGCGACCCGGCCGAGCAGCGCGTCGGGGCTGTGGGTCTGGACGGCGGTGATCGCCGCGACGAGCGCCCACGGCAACCCCAGACCGGTCACCACCGACGCGGCGACGACCGCTGGCCACCAGGGCAGGCATCTGCCCAGGCAGCTGACGGCGAAGAGTCCGGCCTCGGCCAGGGCCACCGCTGTCGGGCCGAACCAGGTGATCATCCGGCCGACCACCAGTCCACCGGCGACCGAGCCGGCGCCCTGGGCGCTGAGTAGTACACCCAGGAACGTCGCCGGCAGGCCGAGCGTGTCGGTGACGACGGCGTAGCCGGCGGCGGTGGTGAACCCGGACATGCCGATGGCGACCGCGGCGAGCGTCACCGGTTGTCGGATCGACACCGCGCCGAACAGGACGGTCAGCCCGACTCGGACTCCCCGGTCCGGGATCGCGACCGGCGGCGGCGTGCGGGTCAGGCGCAGCGCCGCGTAGCCGGCTGCGGCGAGGGCCGGCAGCACGGCGGCCAGCAGGGCGACCAGCTGGCCGCCGTGCCAGGTGTACAGGCCGGCACCGGCCAGCGGGGCGACCAGCTTGACGCCTTCCTGGGCGCTGGAGCGCCACCCGTTGACCCGTCCGAGGTGGACACCCGACAGGGCCGCCGGCAACAGGGCGCTCTCGCCCGCGTCGATCAGGACGTACGCGATGCCGTAGACCGTGGCCACGCAGAACAGCAGCCACACCTGGCCGGGACCACGCACCGCCAGCAGGGTGGGCAGGGTGGCGGTGAGAGTCAGGTTGGCCGCGACGACGACCGGGCGTCGGGGCAGCCGGTCGACGACAGCGCCGAGCCACGGGCCGGCGAGGGTGGGCGCGTAGGCGCAGAGGCCGGCGAGCGCGGCCAGGCCGGGGGAGTCGGTGAGGTCGAGAATCCAGATGCCGGTGACCAGGGCCATCGCGCTGCCGCCGAGGCCGGACAGCAGCGACACCGCCACGAAGAGGATCGCGTTGCGCCGCATGGGCCCTCCGGAACGAGTCAGGGGAGCTCACAGCGTCCATTCTTGAGTTACTTCGAGGCAAGACTCTGGGCAGATGTCAACGCTGCGTTGACAGCGCCTCGGCGAGGTGGCGGGCGACGGCGCGTATCGGGGCGGGTAGTTCGGGATCGTTGGCCGGTAGGTCGGCGCGGATCCGGGTGGCCAGGTCGTACAGGCCGCCGGGCTCGGCCTCCAGGGCGAGCATCGTGGTACGGCGGGTCAACGCGGCCCGGTCGAAGCGGGCATCCCAGCGACGGTCGGCGTCGATCCAACGTCGCAGCTCGATGAGGAGGCCGCGTAACGCGGCGACCTCGGCCGGCCAGCCCCGGTCCGCCACCGCTCGACGGGCCGCACGCGCGGCGGCCAGGCGTTGGCGGCGCTGCTCGGCGGCCTGCCGGCTGGCCAGGCCGAGGGCCTCGGCCACCTGGGCCCAGGTCGCACCGGCCAGCCGGGCACGGTCGATGAGATCGAGTTCGGTCTCGTCGAGTCGGTTCCGGGCGGCCCCGACGCCGGCCAGTTGATCGAGCGGGTCAACCATGCGTCAACGCTACATTGACAGCAACCCAATCCTGTCCGTCGGCCGCCGGAGGTGCTGGCCTTCGGCGACATGCCCAACGATGTGCTGGGCGGTCGGTCGCTCAGGCGGCTGCGGACTCGTGGCGGGACCGCTCCGTCGACCAGGCCGGCCGGGCAGCCGGGGCGGCCCAGGTGCTTTCCTGTGGGGCAGCGGATGCCGACGTCTCGTCGGTTGTGCCGCCCTGGGCGAGGTTCAGTGCCCGCTGGGCCTGCTGCCACGGCTCGCACGGCCAGTTCTGGCCGGCGCACAGCAGGTGGGTGCAGCCACCGTCCTCGCCCGGTGCGTGCGCGTCGGCGACGTCCAGGGCGAGCCGCCACAGCAACGGGTCGGTTACCCCGGCCGGACGGTCGGCGGTGTGGTGGTGCCGGTCGGTGGCGTTCTCGGACACGCGTGATCCCCCTCGTTGTCGAGCCTCACGCTCTTGATCTCCAGTCTGCACGCAGGTCAAACACGAGTTCCGGGACCGTCGGGGGAGGTGGGCGCGGTCACCGGGGGCGGGGCCGCCGACGATTGACAGATCCCTATCTGCGGGCGAAGGATGTCGGCATCTCGATCACTCCTACGACCCGGATGCGCGACGCTGCGTAATCGGCGATGCGGGCAGCGTCGACCGCCGAGCGCGCCGTCGTGGCCGTCCGCAGGGTGGGCGGCTGCGCGGATCCGCGCTGAACCCGCTGCCTCCGCGCCGCGCGCCGAGAAGAGGGGCGACCGCCTCATGTCCAAGGTCCGTACGGGCTCGCGCTGGCGACCCCAGCTGCCCGCCGCCACCGCACTGGCCGCCTTCGCGGCCGTCCTGCTGCTGGTCAACCCCGCCGCGGCGATCGCGCCACAGACCGCCGCGCCGGTGACCGCGCCCGCCGACCTCGGCCGGCTCGCCGACGAGCGGGCCAGCGTAGTCGAGGTGATCCTGGCCGACACCGCCGAACTGGACGCCCTGGTGGCCACCGGCGTCGACCTCGACCACCATGTCACCCACACCGGGGACGGCATCGTCGTGCACGCCGTGGTGACCGGCAACGAGGTCGCCACGCTGACCCGGGCCGGCTTCACCTTCGGCACGGTGCTGCACACCCCGCAGGACGCGGCGCAGCGGGTGGCCGAGCGGGAGGCGACCATCGCCGCCCACCTGGCCGAGAACCGGGAGTACGCGGCCGCGGCCGACTTCTCGGCCCGGTCCACGGTCGCCGACGTCAGGATCATCCGGGCGGACTACTACACCTCCGGCGACACGCAGGTGCTCTCGGTCGAGGCGAAGTGGGCGCAGGGACAGGCCGACGCCAGCCCGTTGACCGTCGAGCGGGACAGCGGGCCGGGCACCGAGATCGGTTCCGGCGGCACCCAGACCATCTCCCGGTTCGTCGACGCCGGTGTCTACCTCTACCACCGGGGCGCGGCGCAGGTGACCAGCCGTCCGGCGTACGTGCGGATCACCAGCCCGAGCGGTGACGTGGCGGTGGCCAAGGTCAACGAGTGGCTGCCGATCCCGCCGAAGGACCCCGAGGGGCCGGGCTACATGAAGGACTTCGTGGCCAGCTACCTGACCCCCACCGAGCTGTACGACCGGATCAAGGCCCTGGCCGCGCAGTACCCGAAGATCTCGGAGATCGTCGAGCTGCCGCACCGGACCAACGGCTACCGGCGCAAGGCGCAGGCGGTGCTCGGCACCGTCGACGCCAGTCGGGTCGCGGTCGACTCGCTGGCCTGGGGTCACCAGGGCGGCAACGACATCTCCGTCGAACTCGCCGATCCCGGCGTCGCCGACGCGCCCCTGGCGGTGACCGTCACCGGCGCCACGGTCCGCGTCGACCTCGCCACCGACGGCAGCGGCACCGTCACCAGCACCGCCGAGCAGGTCGTCGCCGCGCTCAACGCGCAGGCGGGGACGCTGCTGACCGCGTACACCTATCGGGGCAACCCGGGTACCGGCGTGGTCGCGCCGGCCGCGCGGACCGCGCTCTCCGACGGCCTCGCCGCGCCGGCGTCGGTCTCCCGCGACCCGCACCCGGTGTACGCCATCCGCATCGGCAAGCACCGCGACGGTTCCCGCCTCGGGGTGCTCGCGTACGCCCAGGAACACGCCCGGGAGTGGGTGCCGCCGCTGGTCACCATCGAGACCGCCGAACGGCTGCTGCGCAACTACGCGCACGACCGCAAGACCCGCGAACTGGTCGACAACCTCGACATCTGGATCGCTCCGTCGATCAACCCGGACGGCGGACACTACTCGTTCTACGACTTCAACTCCCAGCGCAAGAACATGACCAACCACTGCGCCCCGCAGGCGCCGGCGGACTTCCTCGGCCGCAACTCGTGGGGCGTGGACAACAACCGCAACTACACCGAGTACAGCCTGTTCGATGGGTACGCGGGCGCGTCGACAAGTTGCACCAGCGGCACGTACGCCGGCCCGGGCGAACTGTCCGAGCCGGAGAACCGCAACGTCGACTGGCTGGCCGCCCGACCGAACATCAGGTTCTCGATGAACCTGCACTCGTCGGGCAACTACTTCATGTGGTCGCCCGGCTCGTACGCGGTCCCCGGCCGGATCTCCGCGCCGCGGCCGACGCTGGCCGAGGAGTCGCTGTTCTGGGGCGCGTCGTCGCGGATCCTGACCGCCATCAAGCGGCACCGCAACCTGGCCGTCACCCCGGCCCGGACCGGCCCGATCGCCGACGTGCTGTACTCGGCGGCCGGCAACTCCGGTGACATGCTCTGGTACAAGTACGGCATCTACGCCTGGAACTTCGAGGTCGGCACCTCGTTCCAGCCGGACTGGCAGGAGGCGCACGCCGAGACGATGGAGTTCGCCAACGGCCTGACCGAGATGCTGCGGGTGGCCCGGGACTTCGACACCGACCGGAAGCGGCCGAAAAGCTCGCTTTCGGTGCGGGCGAGCGCCACCCCGGGCATGGTCGACGTCACCTTCTTCACCAGCGAACCGGCGGCCGTGTTCTACACCCTCGACCGCAGCCGACCCACCTACGCCGCCACCCTCTACGGCTCGGCCGGCATCCGGGAGGGCGGCGAGACGCTGACCATCCCCGTCGGCACGACCGTGCACTGGTTCTCCGTCGACGCGGCCGGCAACGTGGAGCGCAACTACAAGCCCGACGGCCGGGGCAACAACCACAACAAACAGAAGGTCAAGGCACCGAAGCGCTGACCGGACGCCGCGGCGAGCCGTGGGTGCCCCGGCCGATCTGCCGGCACCCACGGCTTGACCTTGACAGAGTGACAAGGTCTTCACTGTGTCGAGGAGGTGATCCGGATGAACACGTCACAGGAGGCCACGCAGACCGCACGGATGCTGCGTGGGCTGGCGCACATCGACGCGTCGGTGCGGCTGCGGGCCGCGCTGGCGGCCGGCACGACCCCCGACCCGCAGTTGATCGACAAGCTGGTGGAGCGCTGCGCGGTCGAGCCCGACTTCTCCGTACGCGAGATGCTCACCTGGGCCCTCACCCGTCACCCGGCCGCACTGACCGTCCCCGGGCTCGTCGCGGCGCTGCGCTCGGAAACCGCACAGGCCCGCAGCCAGGCGCTGCACACCCTGTCCAAGATCGGCGACCGGCGGGCGTGGCCGGCGATCACCCGAGCGCTGCTGACCGACGCCGACGACGAGGTGGCCCGCAGCGCCTGGCGGGCGGCGGTGGTGCTGGCACCCGAGGGTGACCGGCCGGCGCTGGCCGAGGCGCTGGCGACCCAGCTCGGGCGCGGCGGTCGGGAGACGCGGTTGAGCCTCAGCCGGGCACTCATCGCGCTCGGTGAGGTGGTCACTCCGGTCCTGGCCGCGGCCGGGACCCATCCCGACCCCGGCGTGCGGCAGCACGCGATCGCCACGCAACGCCTGCTCGACGACCCGGACGCCGGCTTCGAGTTCGCGGTCGAGGAGGCGAAGCGTGTGGTGGCGCTCGGCGAGAACGACCGGATCCGGTGACCGGCGGTGCTGATCGGTGAGGTGGCCCGCCGCTCCGGCGTCAGTGCCCGGATGCTCCGGCACTACGAGTCGCTCGGCCTGGTGGAGCCGACGGGCCGCAGCGGGGTCGGCTACCGGGAGTACTCGAGCGACGACATCCGCAGGATCTTCCACATCGAGAGCCTGCGGTCGCTGGGGCTGTCGCTGCGGGAGGTGAGGCGGGCGCTCGACGATCCCGCCTTCACCCCCGCGCGACTCGTGGCGGACCTGATCCAACAGACCCGGGAGCGGATCGCGGCGCAGACGGAGCTGCTCACCCGGCTGCGTCGGATCGGGGCCGCGCAACCCACCGACTGGGCGGACGTGCTCCAGGTCGTCGCCCTGCTCCAGGCTCTCGGCTCCGAGAACGCCGGACGCCGTCAGCACGCCGCCCTGTCCTCGGCCGGTGACCCGGCGATGCCGGCGGAGGCACTTGTCGAGGCGGTGCTGGGCGAGTCGGACCCGAACGTCGCCGGTGCGCTGCGCTGGGCGCTGGCGCAGTCGGCCGGCGATGCGGCGGCGCTGCTGGCGGTGGGCCTCGACGCACCCGACGCCGAGGTACGCGAACGCGCCGTGCGGTCCGTCGCCGAGATCCCCGACGGTGCCGCGACCCTGCTGCTGCGGGACGCCCTCACCCACCCCGACCCCGTCGTCCGCAGGTACGCGGCCCTCGCGCTGGGGGCACGTGGCGTGGCCGAGGCGATCCCGCCCCTGATCGAGATGGTCGTCGAGGAGACCAACGAGGCCGACGCGGCCGACGCCCTGACCGCGTTGGCCGGTGAGCCCGCGCTGGCGGACCAGATCGCCACCCGGCTCGTCGAGCGTCTGACCGACAGCGGCATCGGGCCGCCGGAACGCAGCCGGCTGACGCAGGCGCTCGCCGACATCCCGGGGGCCACGGCCACCCGGGCCCTCGCCGAGCTGTCCGAGGACGCGGACCGCACCGTCGCGGCCACCGCCAGGTACGTGCTGACCCTGCGCGACGGGCGATAGCGGAGCGCGCGGCCGGGCGTCACGTCGGTCAGGCGCCGCAGCGGAGTGTCAGCGCGCCCGGTCGGGGTCAGTTGTCACCCGGTCGCCCGGCTGCCCGGTTGCCCGGCTGTTGGCGCGGCGGGTAGCGGGGGCCCGGCTCCACCGGAGGCCGCCGACCGCCATGATGGGACGGTGAAGATCCTGTCCATCCAGTCCTCGGTCGCCTACGGCCACGTCGGCAACTCGGCGGCGGTGTTCCCGCTGCAGCGGCTCGGCCACGAGGTCTGGCCGGTGCTGACCGTGCACTTCTCCAACCACACCGGCTACGGCGCGTGGCGCGGACCGCTGCTGGCCCCCACCGACGTCGCCGAGGTGATCGCCGGCATCGCCGACCGTGGGGTGCTCGGTGACGCCGACGCGGTGCTCTCCGGCTATCAGGGGGATCCGGCGATGGGCGCGGTGATCCTCGACGCGGTGACCCTGGTGAAGACCGCCAACCCCGACGCCCTGTACTGCTGCGACCCGGTGATGGGCGACGTCGGCCGGGGCATGTTCGTCCGGCCCGGCATCCCGGAGTACCTGCGCGACGTGGTGGTGCCCCGCGCCGACATCATCACGCCCAACCAGTTCGAGCTGGAGTTCCTCGCCGGCCGACCGACGAACACGGTCGACGACCTGCTGGCCGCCGTCGACGCGGTACGCGCCACCGGGCCCCGGCACGTCCTGGTGACCAGCGTGCTGCACGGCGACCTGCCGGCGGACACCCTGGAGGTGGTGGCGGTCTCGGACGCCGGTGCCTGGGCGGTGACCACCCCGCTGCTGCCGATCACCCCGAACGGCGGCGGCGACGTCACCGCCGCCCTGTACCTGGCGCACCTGGCCACGACCGGATCGCCGGCCACGGCGCTGGAACGCACCACCGCCTCGATCTTCGCGGTGCTGGAGGCGACCCTGGCGGCCGGCACCCGCGAACTCCAACTGGTCGCCGCCCAGGCCGCGATCGCCGACCCGCCGCCGCGCTTCCCCGCCCGCCGGCTGCGTTGACGCGGCCCGGACGGCGAGTCCGCACCGCCGACCGGCGACACTCAGGTGAGCCGCTGATCCGTGACAACCTCCACCTCCCGGCCTCACACTCAGTGACATTCCGGCCGGAACTTAGGACTACCCCTACGTCCTTTGCTCTGCTTCACCCCACGCATTGATTGCGCTCCGCAACCTACGTGCCGGGCGGTGTCGCCGGACAACCCCATCTCAACTCGGTTGTGCGTGGAGTGAAGCAGAGCAAAGCGTGGTTGGGGACTAGGTGGTGGGAGGCGCTACGCGCACGTACTCAACACCGAAGATCATGTTCACGTTGATCCGGCAGCCCTTCCCGATGCCGAGGCCGGATCGTGCCCAGGCATTCGGACCGACCACGGCATAAGCTTGGCGGTGATGAGCGCTCCACCCCGCCGCGCCTCCGGTGACCTGCTGGTTCACCTGCGACGCGCCCGCGATCACATGGACCGCCACTACACCGAGGCGCTGGATCTCACCGCCGTCGCGGCTGTCGCCAGCGTCAGCAAGTACCACTTCCAGCGCCTGTTCACCGTCACCTACGGCTGCTCTCCGGCGGCGTACCTGTCGCAACGGCGCATCGAGCGGGCCCAGGATCTGCTGCGGAGCACGAACCTGACGGTGACCGAGGTCTGCTACGCCGTCGGGTTCGCCAGTCTCGGCTCGTTCAGCAGCCGGTTTCGTGACGTGGTCGGTGAGACGCCGAGCGAGTTCCAGCGCCGCTGGGCGAGCAGCGGAGCCCCGCACATTCCGGGCTGCTTCGTCTTCATGTGGGGGCTCGCCGAACGACGCGGGTGACGCCGCAAGCCAGGAGAAGCCGGACGCCGCCGACCGTCTCCTAACCTGGTCCCATGATTACCAACGTCTCGTTGACCAGCGTGTTCGTCAAGGACATCGACGCCGCCAAGACGTTCTACGTCGACATTCTCGGTTTCGTCGAGGGCGTCGACATCACCCTCGGCGAGGGCTACCGGTGGTGCACCGTCAAGCACCCCAGCCAACCGGAACTGGAGGTGCACCTGACCCTTCCCGGGCCGCCGCTGACGCCGGAGGTGGCCGAGATGTTCCGTCGGGCGCAGGACGAGGGCAACCTGTTCGCCGTCGGCCTGGCCGTCGACGACTGCCGCAAGACCTACGACGACCTGCGGGCCAAGGGGGTCGACTTCATCCAGGAGCCGGCGGATCGGCCGTACGGGGTGGAGGCCGTCGCGCGGGACAACTCGGGCAACTGGCTGGTCTTGGTCGAACAGCGGGAGTTCACCCCCGCGGACTTCGACTGAGTGAGCAGGTCCGACGACGTACGAGCCTCCGCATCGCCGGGGTGCCGGGCCGATCTGGTCGACTCGGCACCCGGCGACTACCGCGGAGAAGGTTCGTCAGTACCGCAGGTTGCGCAGGTAGCGGTAGCCGACCTCGGCGGTCTGCTGGGGCGTCACGTCGGGAGTGTCGTTCTCCACGATGTACTCCAGCACCGGGTGCTTCCGGAAGATCCGCCTGAAATCGATCATCCCGGTGCCGAGGTCGGCCATGTCGCCGTCGGCGGCGTGCCGGTCCTTGACGTGGTACTGGAGCACCCGCTGCGGCGCCGCGCGGATGACGTCCAGGGTGAAACCCTCGGGGTCGCGCACACCGTCGCCGGACTCGATGCCGCCGGTGACCGCCCAGTAGATGTCGATCTCCAGGTGGACGAGCCGGGGATCCAGTTCCTCGGTCAGCACGTCCCACGGCGTACGACCGCCGCCGAGGTCGATGGTGAACTCGTGGGCGTGGTTGTGGTAGCCGTAGCGCAGACCGGCCCGGGCCGCCGCGGCGGCCTCGACGTTCATCTGCTCCGCCCACCGCTTCCAGTCGTCGGCGTTCTCCGAGTAGAGGTACGGCACCACCATGAACTTCTGACCCAGCGTCACCGCGTTGCGGATCTTCTCCTGCAGCGCGGCGGGAGTCTCGCTGATCCCGTCGTGGCTGGACGTGGCCTTGATGCAGATGCTGTCCAGGAAGCGACGCAGTTGGGCGGCGTTGCGGCCGAAGTAGCCCAGGGCCAGCTCCACCTTCGGGTAGCCGATCCGGGCGAGGTGCCGCAGGGTGGCGTCGTATCCCGGTTCGCCGTTGAGCGCGTCGCGGACGGTCCACAACTGGATGCTGATCAGCCCCGGCGGCACCCGCCGCCGACCGCCATGCCCGTGTCCGTGGCCGGGACCGTGCTTGGAACCGGCGGAGGCGGCGGTCGCGCCCACTCCCGCCGTGGCGAGGCCGACGCCGGCCATCGCGGCCACCGAGCCGCGTAGCAGGCCCCGCCGGTCGAGGACGGAACGCCGCAGCGCGGCCATCCCGTCGTAGCCGTAACACATGATGACTCCTCTCGTGGATCTACACGCCGGGTACGAGCACGACCTGGTCGGTCCCGGTCAGCGGCGGCAGTCCGTCGTCACCGGGGTCGGTGTAGTTGGCGACGAACACGGCGGACAGGTTGTCGGTCGCCGGGTCGTGCCCCGACGGAACAGTGGTGAGGATCGAGCCGGTGCAGCCGTTGGCGGTGGTCTGCGGGTGGCCGTGGTCGTCGTGGCCGAGGATGTAGGTGACGCTGACCCGGGCGCAGTCGACCGGCTGGTCGTCGGTCACCCGTACCTCGTACTGAATGGTGTCGCCGAAGGCGAAGGGTTGGCCCTCGACCGGCGCGATCAGCTCGACCACCGGCACGGCGTTGCCGACCACGACCCGCACCGACGCCGACGCCGAGCGTCCCTTCCGGTCGGTCACCTTCAGCGTCGCCTCGTAGCTGCCGTTCTCCCGGTAGGTGAACGTGGGGTTCGCCGACCGCGAGTCGACCCGGTCGTCGTCGTCGAGGTACCACTCGTACCGCAGGCGGTCGCCGTCCGGATCGGTGGTGCCCTCGCTGGAGAACTCCACGGTCAGCGGGGCCAGACCGGCGGTCTGGCTGGCCGAGACCACCGGAATCGGGCTGCGGTTGCCGTCTCGACCGATGAAGTCGATCCGGGCCACCTGCGCCTCCGGGTTCTCGCTGAAGAAACCGTCGCCGTACTCGAGGACGTAGAGCGCGCCGTCGGGGCCGAACTCCAGGTCCATCGGGTTGTCGAAGACGACCGACGGCAGTACCGGCTCGATGCCGTCGAGCGTGCCGCGCCGGTCCATCTGGAACGCCTTGACGTAGTCGCGGGTCCACTCGTAGAACAGCGGCTTGCCGTCGTAGTACGACGGCCACGCCACCGGGTTGCGGCCCCGGGTGGTGGAGCGGTCGAAGCGGTACGCGGGCCCGGCCATCGGGCCGATGCCGCCGGTGCCCAACTCGGGGAACTGCGCGGAGGCGCCGTAGCTGTACCACACGTCCGGCTGCTGCGTGGCGGGCAGCTTGCGCAGCCCGGTGTTGTTCGGTGACTCGTTGACCGGTGCCGCGCAGTCGAACTCCGCACCGGACTCCTCGGTGGCGAAGTCGTAGTCCCGGTACGGCAACTGCGCGGTGACGCAGTAGGGCCAACCGTGGTTGCCGGCCTCGCGGGCCACGAACCACTTGCCGTGTCCGGCCGGTCCGCGCAGCGGGTCGGGCTGGCCGGCGTCGGGTGAGTAGTCGCCGACGTACAGGTCGCCGGTCTCGCGGTCCAGTTCGATCCGGAACGGGTTACGCAGCCCCATCAGGTAGATCTCGGGACGGGTGCCCCGGGTGCCGGGCTTGAACAGGTTCCCCTTGGGGATGGTGTACCTGCCGTTGGTGCCGACCTTGATCCGCAGGATCTTGCCACGCAGGTCGTTGGTGTTGGCGCTGGTGCGCTGCGCGTCGTACGCCGGGTTGCGGCCGGGCCGCTCGTCGATCGGGGCGTACCCGCCGGACTCGAACGGGTTCGTGTCGTCCCCGGTGGACAGGTACAGGTTGCCCTTCGCGTCGAAGACGATGTCTCCACCGACGTGGCAGCAGATGCCCCGGTCCACCGGCACGTCGATGATCCGCTGCTCGGTACGCAGGTCCAGGGTGTCCTTGACCAGCCGGAACCGGGACAGTCGGATGACACCCTGGAACGGTGCGAGTTCCTCCTCGGTGCCCCAGGCCGGGGCGTCGCCCTCGTTGACGTCCGGGGTGGACGGGTCGTCGACCGGGGTGTCCATCGGCGGCGAGTAGTACAGGTAGACCCAGTTGTTGCCGCGTCGGCCGAAGCCCGGGTCGACGGCGACGTTCTGCAGGCCCTCCTCGTCGTGCTGGTAGACGTCGAGGGTGGCGGCGATGGTGTTGCGCCCGGTGTCGGGGTTGTGCAGCCACACCTGGCCGGCGCGGGTCACGTGCAGCACCCGACCGTCGGGCAGCACGGCGAGGTCCATCGGCTCGCCGGGACGGTCGTTGAGGGTGACCTTCTGGAAGGCCGTGTCGGGCGGGGGACTGCTGGTGCCGGCGGCCGTGGGGTTGGCCGGCGCGGCCATCGAGCTGGCGGGCGGGGCGACGAGCGTGATGGTCGTCAGACCGGCCACCGCGAGCGCGAGTCGTCTCTTCAACTGCCTCTCCTTGGTGTGAGGACGGGTCGGGCAGGTCGGGGACGTACGGGTGCTGGGCTTCTCCTCCGGGTGTCGGGCAGCACCGAATGGCCCGTTGGGTCGCCGGTGGGCGACGCGGGCGCGGAAGCTGAGGATTGGGGTAGGTGTCCGAGGGGCCGTCGGAGGTCACGAGCGTGGCGCTGGCCCCTGCGGCGATTCACCTCGTCGTAACATCCGGGCTGAAGTTAACAAAAGCCATGTCGATATGTCCATGGCTTCTGCCAGGTTTAATGGAACTTTCCGCCACGGTGGCGAAAGGATCGTCCACACACGAAAAATCGCCCTCGGCCCCGGAGGTGGCTTCTCAGGACCCGAGGGCGGTGCAGGTTGGACCGACGGCTCGCTGTGACCCGTCAGGCCAGCGGGCCGGTGTCGCGGGCCCTCCGGACCGCGTACCGGTGCATCGTCACACCCTGGTCGAACGACGCCTGCTCGATCAGGTCCAGCTCGACCGGCTCGTCATGGTCGTCGAACAGCGGCCGGCCGGTACCGAGCACGACCGGGTGGGTGAAGAGCAGCAGCTCGTCGAGCAGCCCCGCCCGCAGCAGGTTGGTCGCCAGGGTGGCACCGCCGACCCCGATGTCGCCGTCGGAATGCTCCCGCAGCCGCGCGAGCTGCCCGATCGCGTCGTCCCCACCGACGACCCGGGTGTGGTGCCCGGCGTCGTCGCGGGTGCGCGAGACCAGAACCTTGGGCATCGAGGTCCAGATCTCGCCGTACTCACGCAGGTAGTCCGGCAGGGATTCGTCGTCGCGGGCGCCCGGCCAGAACGCCTCCATCGTCTCGTAGATCGTGCGGCCCTCGATCATCAGCGACATCGCCCGAGCCCGCCTGTTGAACTCCCGATGCAAGGACTCGCCGATGCGCATCCAGTCGCCGCCGCCCTGCTCACCCGGGGCGCGCTCGATCCGCAGATCGACCGACACGTTCATCCAGTACACGAACCGACCCGACACGCTGTCTCCCACGAGGTAGTGACCTGCAACTGCTTCCGGCTCGACGCCAGGTTGTGTCGAAGCGTGGCTTCATCAAGGCTCGTCGAGCCGGGCGAGCAAGGTCCGGGGCGCCACCGACCGGTAGCCGTCCTCGATGACCTCGGCCAGCTCGGCCTCGCCGATCCCGGTGTCGAGGCGTACGCCGACCCACCCGCGATGCCCCACATAGGGCGGGCGAAAGTAGGTCCGCGGATTCTCCGCGATCAGCTCCTCGGCGGAGCCGGGCGGGGCGGCACACCACAGGTGGGCGAAGTCGTCCTGGTGATGGCCGTCCGGCCAGAGCATGACGAACGACCTCTTGCCCCGGACGAACCAGGTCGGGGTGCCGTGGCTCAGCCGCTCGCTGACCTCGGGAAGACGCAGGCAGGCCCGCCGGACGATCGCCACCATGTCGGTCATCGGCCCAAGCTACGACACCGGTCCGACACGAGCAGGCAGCCACCGCTACCGGACCTCAGCTTCATTCCGGCGGGATGGCGATGATCTCGACGTCGACGCCCTCGTTCCGCAGTGCCTTCATCGCCTGGTAGAGCGCCACCTGGGCGAAGGTGAAGAGTGAGTCGACGGTGACCGTCCGGCTGCCGCCGAGCGCGATGGCGTAGACGACCTTGCTGGGTCGGAAGTCCTGGCCGAGGTCCCGTCCGTTCGGCTGCTGCCGTACCACGTCGAGGAACTTGGCGCGCGCGTCCGTCTGGTAGCGCAGTGCCTCGTAGGAGACGATCCCCTGGGCGAAGAGGTGGCTGAGCGGGGAGCTGCTCTTCGCCCGCTTGACGTGGATCAGTTCGCCACGGGGGCCGAGTAGATCGCACGCCTCGATTCCGCGGGCATGTTGCTCCGTGCGCAGGAGCTTCTTGTCCAGCAGGATCAGGCCTGGGTCGCTACCTGCCGCCGCCCGGTTGTAGGAGTCCTCGTCCTCAAGCTCCACTGTCCAGGGCGGTAGCGTGATGTCAGACGGCCGAGCCAGGATCTCGGCGATCTCACGCCGCAGGAAGTCACGGTGCCGCTCGCCGATCTCGTACCAGTTGCCCTCGTGGAGCAGCAGCTGACTGGTGCCGACCGCCACCTCCGCCGTGATCCAACGGTAGAGGCGGCCTGACTGCATCTCGTCGTTGCCGCTGGCATCGGCGTAGAGGGTCAGCGTGCCGTTACGCAGCCCGTCCCACCGGTCACCGTTGAGTGCGGCGTTGGTGTGGGCCAGGATCGCCGGCAGGTCCAGCTCATCGGTCAGGGTTGCGCGCCGTCCCGACTTCGGGACCTGGATCCGGTACGACCCGACGTGCTCGATGTCGCCGACCAGCTCACCGGGCACGGCCAGGCCGAGAGCAGGTGGGTCGGTCAGGGCCAGGCGTTCGTCGAGGATGTCGTGCAGCTGCGTCATGCGCGGGTCCGACGGCGGCACCGGGCGGATCTGTGTGATGAACTCCAGGTCGGCGGGTGGCGTTTCCTCCTGGCAGACCCGCTCGATCTCCCGCAGGTCCGCCAGGAGCCCGCCGGGCTCGACGCAGAGATGGATGTGCAGGGCGTCGCCCCCGTTGATTCGGGTCGGCTTTCCGCTCTGCCGGCAGACGGAGAGCCGCATATTCTCCGTACGGCCGCCCACCTGGCCGACGATCTCGCCCCACTTGTCGATGCCGTACTTCCAGATGGGCTGGCCGGCGGGAACGAAGCTACGGTCGACTCGACCGTTGGCGCCGACCATCCTGCGGCGTACCTGCCGGATGTCACTCGGCATGAGCGCGCGGACGGCGAACGACACTCCGAACGTCCGGTCGATCGCCTCCTGGTCGACCATGTGACGGCCCAGGGTTCCGTACGCCAGGGCGTAGGCGCGCTCGTCGACCACCAGGAGCAGGGCACCACCGCCGCTGCTGTAACCGAGGTCCACCTCCTCGCCGGTGAGCCCGGCGAGGATGTCGCACCACTCGGCGCGGGGGCGGGGAACGCTGCCGTGCACCAGCAGGGCCGGCGCGCCGGCCACGTATCTCGGCACCGGCTCGAAGCCGTTGTCGTTGAGGTAGCGGAGGTTGAGTGCCTCCCGTAAACCGTCAGGCGTGGGGGAGACCCGGAGGCGGTAGACGGTGGTGGGGTGGGTACCGGGTGTAGCCGGCGGCACCGGGCTGTCGAAGAGCGCCGGCTGATGCGGGTCGGGCCGGCGACGGTCCTTGCGGTTGGTGGGGCGGGTGCTGGAGACGGCCAGGGTCCGGTTCGTCGCACTGCGCATCGCGATCTCCTCGCGTAGAGATTCGGGTGGGCGGTCCGTGCGGGGTGGTGAAGGTCGAGGGCGGGCTTCGCGGCGCCCGCCCTCGACGCGTAGGGCTCAGCCGAGGGAGACCTCGACGCCGCCGGAGAACGGCGAGTCGTGCAGTTCGAGCTTGGTGAGCTTCACCTTCTTGGGGATGTCGAAGACGACGACGCCGGTGACCTGGTTGCCGGGGTTGATGTCGTTGAGGAACGTCTCGGCGTTCTCGTTGGCGTAGAGGCCGGCCGTGCCGTCGGCGGAGTACTCGGTGCCGTCGGCCGCGTACGCCTTCTGGCTGCTGCCGTCGAACATCTGCGCTTCCTTGCCGATGTTCTTGACCTTGACGGTGATCAGGCAGAACTGGCCCTGCGCGGTCGCGCCGAGCAGGTCGCTGCCGACCTTGCGCACCCCGCACTTGCTGGACTTGACGGTGAACTCGAACTTGCCGTCACGAGCCGGGTCGCCGATCTTCGCCGTCGTCTTCTCCTCGCCGGTGGCGGTGCTGTCGTTGTCCGAGCTACCCGCGTTGGCCGTGGTGCCGGCGTCGTCCGTGGCACCGGCACCGCAGCCCAGCCCGATGAGGGCGGTGGCGAGCAGAGCGATCGTCGTGGTCTTGCGCATGATTGTCCTCCCGCTGTTGCTTGGCGGCGTCAATCACAGCATCATCTGTGAACTGTGTCAACGGACATGATGCTTGACAGGTGTGACACACTCCGAACGTGCAGGCAAACGCGACCATCACGGCAGCGGAGATCGCCCGACTCGCCGGGGTCGGCCGCGCTGCGGTCAGCAACTGGCGCAAACGACACGCCGACTTCCCCGCCCCGGTCGGCGGGACGGCGAGCAGTCCCGAGTTCGACCTGATCCAGGTCGAACAGTGGCTACGTGCCCAGGGCAAGCTGACCGAGACGACGACCAGCGACCGGCTCTGGCGGCGTCTCGCCCCGGCCGGCGAATCCCCGGCCGCCGCCCTCGCCGCCGTCGGCACCCGGCTGCTGGCCCTGCAACGCGGCCAGCGACCCCGCCGCCCAGCGGATGCACGCCTGACACCCCTGATCCCCGACATCGACGCGCTGGCCGACGAACTCGGACCGCAGAGGGCCTTCGACGAGCTGTGGCAACGCTTCAGCGCACCCGGCCCCGGGCGCCCCTTCGCCACCCCCGACAACCTCGCGGACCTGATGGTCGGACTGGCCAGCGTCGGCGGCGGCTCCGTCCTCGACCCGGCCGCCGGCACCGGCGCCCTGCTGCGCGCCGCCGTCCGAGCCGACTGCACCAGCGCGTACGGGCAGGAACTCGACGAGGATCTGGCCCGGCTCGCCGGGCTGTGGCTGGCACTGCGGGAGGTGCCCGGCGAGGTGAGCGTCGGCGACTCGATGCGCGCCGACGCGTTCGCCGGCCACACCTTCGACGCCGTGGTCTGCCACCCGCCGTTCGGCGCCACCAACTGGGGCGACCAGGAACTCGGTCACGATCCCCGGTGGATCGTCGGCACCACCCCGCGTACCGAACCGGAACTGGCCTGGGTTCAGCATGCCCTTGCGCATCTACGGGCCGGTGGGCACGCCGTGCTGCTGATGCCACCGACAGTGGCCGGCCGCCGTGCCGGCCGGCGCATCCGCGCCGAACTGCTGCGCCGCGGCGTCCTGCGGGCCGTCGTCGCGCTCCCGGCCGGAGCGGCCGCGCCGCACGGCGTACCGCTGCATCTGTGGGTGCTGCGGCGACCCGCGATCGACGCGCCGCCACCGGCGCGGACGCTGCTTGTCGACGCGGCCGGCGGCGAGCTGGCCGAGACCGGCCCACGCATCCTCGCCGCCTGGCAGGCGTTCAGCGCCGACACCGACATCGAGGAGGCTGGTTTCGCCCACGCGGTACCGGTGATCGAACTGCTGGACGAGGAGGTCGACCTCACCCCCGCGCGCCGGCAACCCGCCGTCGCGGACGAGGCCACCGGAGAACAGCTGGTACGCACCAGAGAACGCCTCGCCGCCGTCGTCGGTGACCTGCCGGCGCTGCTGCCGCAGGTCACGCCCGTCCCCGACGAGCCGGAGGCAGACTTCCTGACTGTGGCGGAGCTGGTCCGCTCGGGCGCGGTGCAGCTCCTTGGCCCGATCCGCGCCGCGTCGACCGACGCCGTGCCGGTCAAGGACGGCGAGCCGGCAGCCGGCGGGCCGCCGGTGCTGACCGTGCCGGACGTGCTCGACGGCTCCGCCCCGTCCGGTACCGATGACGGCCGGCTGGGCCAGGAGATACCTCTCGACGTGGGGGACGTGGTGGTGCCGATGATCGCCCGGCAGCTCACCGCCCGGGTGGTGACGACATCGGGCGCCCTGCTGGGGCGCAACCTCTACCTGCTGCGACCCAACCCGGCGGTGCTGGACCCGTGGTTCCTCGCCGGGCAGCTGCGCACCTCGGCGAACGAGAAGCAGGCGTCGAGCCTCTCCGGCACGCTGCGCTTCGACATCCGGCGGGCCCAGGTGCGCCGGCTGCCACTCGACGCGCAGCGGGCCACCGGCGAGGCATTCCGCCGGCTCGACGCCTTCGAGTCGGCGATCCGGCAGGCGACCTCGCTGGGCGCGGAACTGGTCCAGCTCACCGCCGACGGCCTCGCCCGCGGAACGATCCGGTCCGACGGAGCACTTGGCCGTCGGCTATCTGACTGAAGTGTGGGGCGGGTCGTCAGGGATCGACCGCGATTCTGACCTGCCGAAGCACGCCCAGCTGGGGGGTGCAAGCTCGACCGCATCGGCTCGTGTGCTGCCCGGTCATGGCCCCGGCGCGGTGACTGGCCAGGAGAAACGGGCGGATCGGCTGTTGGCTCACAGGTCACCGCTCGTTGTACGGTCATGCGTCCCGTCCCCGGCATCGACCGGAAGCGGCGGGAGACGATGGGGCGTTGCGGGGGCATCATGAGGAGGACCTGTGGCTCTGGGCAACATCGGCGGCTATCAACTGGTCAAGCCGCTCGGGTCCGGTGGCATGGGTGAGGTGTGGTTCGCGGTGTCGCCCACGGCGGAACGGGTCGCCCTCAAGGTCATCAAGAAGCAGTTGCTTGATGCGCCAACGATGCAGGAGCGGTTCGCCGCCGAGGTGGAGAGCCTGAAGCTCGTCTACGGCTCCCGGGTGGCGCGACTGGAAAACGCGGATCCGTTCGGCGATCCGGCCTGGTTGGCGACCGAGTACGTGCCCGGCGCCACCCTCCGCCAGCATGTCGACGCCCGGGGACCGCTGTCGACGCCGCACGGGGCCATGGTGGGCGCGATGCTGGCCGAGGGCCTGGCCAACGTGCACCAGGTCGGCATCCTGCACCGTGACCTGAAACCGCAGAACATCATCCTCGGCCCCGACGGCCCCAAGCTCATCGACTTCGGCCTCGCCGTCCTCGCCGACCGCCACGACTACCTCACCGAACCGGGCGCACTGGTGGGCACCCCCGCCTACATGTCGCCGGAGCAGGTACGCGGTGAACGGGACCTCACCACCGCCGTGGACGTCTACGGGCTCGCGGCGACGCTGGTTTTCGCACTGACCGGGCACACCCTCTACCCGCAGAGCAACTCCTGGAACCTGCTGTTGCGCATCACCGAGCCGAGTGATCTGCCCGACCTCAGCGGCGTACCCGACGAACTGGCGCCGCTGCTGGGCGCGATGCTCGCCCACGACCCGACCGCCCGGCCCAGCCTCGACACGGTGCGCCGCCGGCTGCTCGCCGTCGCCACCACCGCTGGGGGCGTGGTGGAGGTACGCCGGCAGGTCGCCGCCCTCACCTACGTGAGCGACACCGAGCTGCTGGTACCACCCGAACTGGACGACCCCCGGCAGGACCCGGAGGCCGCAGCGACAGCAGAGCCGACCGCCGAGGACGCCAAACCGGCCACCACGACCGGCGAGCCCGAACCACCCATCACGGTGCAGGCCGACGTGCAGTGGCTGGTCGACAAGCTGCGCCGCCAGTACGCCCGCCGCTCCACCCTGTAGGAAGGCCCACCGATGACCCCCACCCAGGACGCCTTCGCCCCGGGTTCCCGCATCGTCGTCCGGGACGAGGAATGGCTGGTGCGCAGCGTCAAGACCGGCACCGCCGACGGCACCATGATCAAGGCTGTCGGCGTCTCCGAGTTCGTGCAGGACGTCGAGGCGACCTTCTTCACCGGCCTGGAACACGTCCAGGCGATGCGTCCCGAGGACACGGTGCTGGTCCGGGACAACTCCTCCCGGTTTCGGCAGAGCCGGCTGTTCCTGGAGGCGGTGTTCCGGCGTACGCCGCTGCCCCGCACCGAGCGCGGCCTGGCGCTGGCCGACCGGTTCCTGCTCGACCCGCTGACCTACCAACAGCGCCCGGTCGAGCTGGCCCTGTCGGGCCTGCGCCCCCGGATCCTGCTCGCCGACGTGGTCGGGCTCGGCAAGACCCTGGAGGTCGGGTTGATCCTCGCCGAGCTGATCCGCCGGGGTCGGGGCGACCGCATCCTGGTGGTCTCGCCGCAGCAGGTCCTCGAACAGTTCCAGCGGGAACTCTGGACCCGCTTCGCCATCCCGCTGGTACGCCTCGACTCGACCGGCATCCAGCGTATCCAGCAGGAGATTCCCGCCGGACGGAACCCGTTCACCTACTTCAAGCGGGCCATCATCTCCGTCGACACCCTCAAGGACGCCGGCCAGTTCGGCCACCACCTCGACGCCACCGTGTGGGACGCGGTGGTCATCGACGAGTCACACAATCTCATCAACAAGGGCAGCCAGCGCAACGAGTTGGCCCGCCGGCTCGCCGCGAAGACCGACGCGCTGCTGCTGGCCAGCGCCACCCCGCACAACGGCGACAAGGAGTCCTTCGCCCAGCTGATCTCCCTGCTCGACCCGGCCGCGATCGCCAACCCGAAGGACTACCGGGCCGAGGACATCGCCCACCTCTACCTGCGCCGCACGAAGATCAGCCCAGAGGTACGCGACCAGATGGGCGACCGCTGGGCCGACCGTGGCCCATCCCAGGCCGTCCACTGCCCGGCGACCCCCGCCGAGGAGCAGATCTTCGACGAGTTGACCGACGTGTGGCTGGCCGGCAAGTGGAGCGACGAGGCAATCACCGGCCAGCACCGGCTATTCCCGTACACCTTGTTGAAGTCGTTCCTGTCGTCGCACCGGGCGCTGCACGACACGTTGACCAACCGGCGCAAGAAGGCCACCGGCACCGAGCGGACGGCGCTGGACCGGCTCGCGGAGCTGACCTCGGCGATGACCGACCGCGACTCCAGCAAGCTCACCAACCTCGTCGACGAGCTGAAGAGGATCGGCGTCGGCAAGGGCAGCGACACCCGCGCGGTGGTCTTCTCCGAGCGGGTGCCCACCATCAAGTGGCTCGCCGAAACTGTCCCCGCCTTGCTCGGCCTCAAGCCGAACGCCGTCCGGGTGCTTCACGGCGGCATCGCCGACAAAGACGAGCAGCGCATCCTCCATGAGTTCGAGCTGGCTGGCAGCGAGGTGCGGCTGCTGTTCACCGGCGACGTCGCCTCCGAGGGCGTCAACCTGCACCAGCAGTGCCACCACCTGATCCACTACGACATCCCGTGGAGCCTGATCCGCATCGAGCAGCGCAACGGCCGCATCGACAGGTACGGGCAGCGCCACCGGCCGCAGTTCCGGGCACTGATCCTCACCGCCGACCGGGAGGACGCCAAGGACGACCGGACGGTGTCCGAGAAGCTGCTCCACCGGGAGGAGAACGCCCACCGCAGCCTCGGCAGCGTCGAGGCCGCCACCGGCCTCTACGACGCGAAGGCCGAGGAGGACCGGCTGGTCCGCGACCTGCTCAACGGCAAGACCGTCGACGAGTCGTACGAGGCCGCGCACGCCGAGATCGACGTGATGGCCGACCTGTTCGGCGAGGTCGGCACCGCTCCCGTCGCCGTCGACGTCGCGCAGGCCCGGGTGCCGAAACTGTTCGACTCCACCCGCGACTTCGTCGACGCCGCGCTCAGTGAGATCTACGACGACCGGCCGGAGGACCGCATCGACCTGCGCCGGGAGGAGGAGCTGCTGACCTTCCTCGCCCCCGACGACCTGGTGCACCGGCTCACCGACCTGCCCCGCTCCTACCTGAGAGCCCACCAGGAGGGCGAGGAGCTGCGACTCAAGGTCACCTTCGACCGGCGGCTCGCCCAACGCAAGCTCGACCAGGCCCGGCAGAGCCGCACCCCGATGTGGCCGGAGATCGCCTTCCTCAGCGACGTGCACCCGATGGTGGACTGGCTGGTCGACAAGGTGCTCATCCGGCTGGGCCGCCAGCAGGCACCGGTGCTCACCGCCGACGTCACCGCGCCGGTCTTCCTGGTGCAGGGCGTCTACGCCAACCGCCTCGGCCAGCCCACCGTCGTGCAGTGGATGGCCGTCTCCGGCCTGCCCGACGAGCCGACCATCGACCCGATGGACGAGGCGCTGCGCGCGGCCGGCGTCGGCCCTCACATGGTCAACCGCGCCGAAGCTGTCGACGTCGAACCGCTGAGGCAGCTCCTACCGCAGGCCGTCGAGGTGGCCCGCCAGCATCTGGAGAGCAAACGTGCCGAGTGGGACGCGGCCAACGCCGAGCCGCTGAAGCGCTACCGCGACCAGCTGACCCACTTCGAGCAGGCCAGCCTGCTCGACGACCTGCCCGGCGTACACCGGGAGAGGCGCCGCCAGCGGGTCACCGCCACCGTCGCCGAGCAGCACGACCTGCTCGACCGCCTGGAAACCGACGGCGATCCGCTGCTGCGCATCCTCGCCGTCCTCGTCCCGTCCCCGGAGCGTGCCGCATGAGTTTCGAGTCGCTGACCAACCGCGGCGAGTACCTCTCCGCGCACTATCTCGCCGAGATCCTGCCCACCACCGTCAAGGGTGGCCTGGCCAAGCAGTGGGCCGAGCGGGAGAAGGCCGGCGACCAGACCCCGCGCACCGGCCTGCGGGGCATGCGCCGCCTCTACTTCGACGCGAAGGCCGAGCTGGCCGACGACGAGTTCTTCGACCCGGAGCGGCTGCGCAAGCTGCACCAGGAGATCCTGACGGCACTCGGGCTCGATCCGCAGCCGCAGACCATCACCGTCGAACGCGCCGGCCACGACCACGAAATCGCCGTCGCCCACGCCGAACTGGGCACCGCACACGGCATCGTCGCGCTGGACTGCGGCTGGGCCGTCGACACCGAGGCCGCCCAGGACCCGGACGGCGCCGGCCGGCTGCTCGACCCGGTCACCCTGCCCGGCAACGAGACCATCACCACCGGCGCGAAGCTCGCCTCCTGGCTCTTCGCCACCGAACAACCACCCCGGTACGTGCTGATCCTCAGCGGCGGCGTGGTCACCCTCGCCGACCGGGCCGCCTGGGGTGAGGGCCGCTACCTGGCCGTCAGCCTGGACACCCTCTACGCCCGCAACGACGACAAGGAGTACGACGTCGTCGCCGCCCTCTTCGGCGCGGACTCGCTGCGCCCACCCGCCGAGGGCGGCACCGAACCCCTCGCCGACCTGGTCGCCGGCTCCCGCCAGCACGCCGTCGGCGTCTCCAGCGAACTGCGCGAGGGGCTGAAGGTCTCCGTCGAGCTGATCGCCAACGAGGTCCTCGACCGCATCCGCCAGGCCGGCTACCAGCCGCACCAGGTGATGGACCTCGACGAACTGGCCAAGGAACTCAGCCGCGAGGCCCTGCGCTACCTCTACCGGATCCTCTTCCTGCTCTACGCCGAGTCCCGACCCGAGCTGGGCGTGCTGCCGGTCAACGACCCGCAGTACGTCGAGGGCTACAGCCTGGCCCGCATCGGCGACCTGGTCTCCCGCCGGCTCGCCCCCTCCGCCGAGGGCGGCCTCCACCTGCACGAGTCGCTGGACCTGCTGTTCCGCATGGTCAACGAGGGCCACCGCCCACGCGGCGGCGCCGAGGTCGCCGAGAAGACAAGCGAGGGCGAGGGCCTGCGCTTCGAGCCGATGCGCTCGGACCTGTTCCTGCCGGAGAAGACCAAACTCATCGGCCGGCTCATCCCCAGGCCCGACAGCGACGACCCGGACGACCCCGATGCGCCGACCATCGACACCCGGCTGCGCAACAAGGTCCTCTACCAGGTGCTGCGCCGGCTGATGCTCACCAAGGGCGGCAAGCGCCGCCGGGGCGGCTTCATCTCGTACGCCCAACTCGGCATCAACCAGCTCGGCGCGGTCTACGAGGGCCTGATGTCGTACACCGGTTTCGTCGCCACCGAGCAGCTCTACGAGGTCGCCAAGAACGGCGACCCGAAGGACGGCTCTTGGATGATCCCCGCCTCCAAGGCCGACGAGTACGACGACACCGTCTTCGTCTACAAGGAGGACCCGTACACCGGGGTGCGCAGCCGGGTCAGCTACGCCCCGGGCGCGTTCGTCTACCGGCTCGCCGGCCGGGACCGGCAGACCAGCGCCTCCTACTACACCCCGCAGTCGTTGACCGAGGTGACCGTCCAACTCGCCCTCAAGTACCGCCTCGACCAGGACGACACCGTCACGCCCGCCCGCGAACTGCTGGACTGGACGATCTGCGAGCCGGCGCTGGGCTCCGGCGCGTTCCTCAACGAGGCCATCAACCAGGTCGCCGCCGAATACCTGCGCCGCCGCCAGAAGGAACTCGACACCGCCCTCGACCCGGAGCAGTATCACCTGGAACTCCAGCGGGTGAAGGCGTACATCGCCCTGCACAACAGCTACGGCGTCGACCTCAACCGCACCGCCGTCGAGCTGGCCGAGGTCTCCCTCTGGCTCAACGTCATGCACGCCGGCCTGCAAGCCCCCTGGTTCGGCCTGCACCTGCAACGCGGCAACTCCCTCATCGGCTGCGGACGCAAGACCTACGAGCCGAAGCAGCTTGCGGACAAGTCGTGGCTGACCACCGCCCCGGCCGAGAAGCCGTTCCGGGACGGCCCGATCGACGAGGGCAGCATCCACCACTTCCTGCTCCCCGCCGACGGCTGGGGCGCGGTAGCGGGGGAGAAGGAGGCCCGCGAACTGGCCCCGGCCGAAACCGCCCGGTTGAAGGCATGGCGTACGGCGATGAAGCGCACCCCCTCCGCCAAGGGCAAGAACTCGCAGGTCAAACGCTTGCAGGCGCTCGCCGGTCGGGTCGAGTTCCTGTGGGGGCTGGTGCAGCAGCGCCTCGCTATCTCGGAGGCGGAGATCCGCCGCGACATCGCCGTCTGGGGAGCCGACGACCTGCCGCCGGTCACCGAGGCGGTGCCCCGGGAGAGAATCCTCGCCGACCTGACCGCGCCCGGCACCCCCTATTGGCGGCTCAAGACCCTGATGGACGTGTGGTGCGCCCTCTGGTTCTGGCCCCTGGACAAGGTCGGCCTCCTCGACGGCTCCGACCCCGCCTACCCGGCAGCCCCCGTCCAGGTCGCCCACGTCAAGGACGAGCCGGCGTATGACGCACCGGTGGTCTACGAGGTCGCGGACCTCCTCGGCAACGTGCTGCCTCAGCAGACGAAGTTGCCCACCAAGGCGACCGGCACCCGCCGGACCACCGTGGCGGAACAGCTCCGCGAGCAGGTCCCCCCGACCAACCTGGACGACTGGCTGACGTTCGCGGAGGCGCTGATCGGCCGCACCGACGCCGACGAGAACACCGAACGCTTCTACGGCCGCAAGCTAGACAGCCTCGCCGAGATGAGCGACTTCGAGCAGAAGCTCGACGGGGTGATCGGCGTAGACTCGCCGTGGATGCTCGCCGACCGCTTCCCGTGGCTGCTCGCCGCCGAGCGGATCGCCGACCAGCAGGGCTTCTTCCACTGGGAACTAACGTTCGCCCAGGCTTTCGGGACGGGTGGCTTCGACCTTCAGGTCGGCAACCCGCCCTGGGTACGTCCGACGTGGATGGAAGACGTGGTCCTCGCCGAGCGCGAGCCATGGTTCAAGCTAGCCGAGGGTCAAGCAGTTGAGGTGTGGCTCGAACGAAGGTCCGCCACTTTGGGCCGCGCTCGCCACGCAAACTACTACCTGCGTGAGAAGGCAAAGATTGCTAGCGCGACCGCGTTCTTTGGCTCCAGCACTACCTATCCAGCTCTTGTGGGAACCCAACCAAATCTATATCGCGCTTTCGCAATCCGATCGTGGATGAATGCCGATCGGCGGGGAATCAGTGGCCTCTTGCACCCCGATACTCATTTCACAGGCACAAAGGAAGGCGTGTTGCGGGAAGCTTGCTATCGTCGAATGCGCTTTCATGCTCACTTCGTAAATCAGCGCAAACAGTTCCTGTTTAACGAGATTGACAATCACGTCGAGTTTGGGATTCATGTATATGGATTCGAGCGGCAAATATCCTTTCAGCAGGCCGCATGGCTCTACGATCCCTCGACGCTCACGGCATCGTTTAGTCACGATGGAAAGGGTGATCTGCCGGGCCTGAAGTTCGCTGGCGACTGGGACATGAGGCCGCATGCGAACCGCTTGGTGCGAGTGGATCGGTCCGTGCTCGAAGGTTGGCGGCAGTTGTCGGGTGACGTCAGCTCTGTGGTTGAGCAGACAAAGTTGCTCTACCCTGTCACTATTGCCGAAGAAGCTGCGATCGGCGCCCTGACGCAGGTGCGGCGACGGTTAAGTGCGGACGACCCTTTGATCAGCAGTGGCTACCACGAAAAAGGTGCCAAGAAGTCTGGACTTATCAAATGGGAAACTTTCGACCCGGGCGATTGGTCCGAAGTAGTGCTTCAAGGGCCGCACTTCGGTATTGCGACTCCTCTCGCCAAGCACCCCAATATTCCCTGCCGCAGCAATAAGGACTACGAGAGCTGGGACCTAACGGAGGCAAGCGCTGAATCGGTCCCCCGCACCAACTATCGCCGCGCATGTGGCCATGCTCGCTACGCAGCAGCTCAGGACGTGTGGCAGGGTCGTCCCTATACCGAGTTTTATCGCCTTGCATGGCGAGTCATGATACCCCCAACGAACGAACGCAGTCTCTATGCGGCGATCATTCCGCCAGGCCCCGCACATGTGGATGCCGTCAATTCGATGAGCGTTGAAAAACTGCAATTGGTGCTTTCTGCGGGGTTCTGGGCCAGCTTACCGTTGGATTACCTCCTACGAGTAAGTGGCCGGTCACACCTTAGAGCGAGCGATGCAAGCATCATGCCGACGGGTGAACCCGATCATCCTCTTGCAGCGCCCGTGTTGGTTAGGGCGCTGCGGCTGAACTGCGTGACCGAGGCATACAGTGCGCTATGGAAGGAGGTGTTTGATGATCGATTGCTTGCAGATTGCGAATGGGCGGTGGATTGGCGAGGCTTGACTTCGTTGGATGAAGGGCTCGCGCCCACCTGGCAGCACACTTCGCCTCTGCGAACTGAGCGTGCTCGGCGAGCGGCTTCCGTCGAACTGGATGCTTTGATCGCAGTCTGGCTGGGGATTGACGTCGAGGGTCTTATTGCGATTTACCGGTCACGCTATGCTGTGTTGAACAGCTATGAAAGCGACATGTGGTTTGACTCTGAGGGACGCAGGATTGCTCGCGAATTTCATGCCCAGGGTGTGCGCCAAGCGAAAACTGCTTTCGGGCAGTTGATGTCTCATCTTGAGAGCCCGGTGAGGTGTCCGGTGCCGGAGGGATACAGTGCGCCGTTCTTCAAGGCGGATCGGGAGAACGAGTACCGACAGGCGCATGCTGTGTTCAGCAAGCAGCTTCAGGATGCGATCGATGGGGGTTGGCAGCCGTCGTAGCCTGCGCGTACCCCTTCTCGCTCCGAAGGAGACCAGGTTGGCTCCGAACAATCATCAGAAGCACCAGGCTGGGCGGCACCTTGTGGTGGCCGAGGCGTTGTTGCAGGGATATTCGGCTGGTCTGCATGGCGCGCAGACCTTCGTGAAGATCAACGATAGGACGGCTGCCGTGCAGGTGGCAGCGCAGGGTGGCTGGATGATCGCGGACATCGACAAGATGACCGCGATGTCGGTCGACCTCTATGTCCTCGTGGATGTGACCGACGGTCGTCGGGACTTCTACGTCGTGCCCGGCAATGATCTGCGGGCCGGGGTGCGTGCGCGGCACGAGGGATTCATGGCGAGTGTTGGCGGAGTCCGACCGCGTAACCCGGACAGCCGACATACGGCGATCTATCCATCTAACGTGGAGACGTGGCGGAACCGGTGGTCGCTGTTCGACCAGGAGATCCAGCCTGCCGGTGGGGACACGACTGCCTGACCGGTCGTGCATCGGGAGCGCTTCCGGCGCATCCGCCGGCTGCGCTCCCGTCTGCTGTACGGCTCAGTGCGATGTCTTGGTGGACCGGACGAAGCGGGTCCAGGAGGTGGGGGAGAAAGTGAGGGCAGGCCCGGCCGGGTTCTTGCTGTCGCGCACCGCGACGAAGCCGGGCAGGTTGTCGGCGACCTCCACGCAGTTCCCGTTGTTGTCGCCGCTGCGGGTGCTCTTGCGCCACTGTGCGCCGAGCAGATCGTCAGCCATGGTGGACCTCTTCCTTGATCTTGCCGATCATCCTTCTTGATTGTTGCTCATCAAGGGAGAGGTCGACGAGGCTCGCCCAGACCTTCTCGTAGACCGCGAATTCTTCTGGCCTGTCAAGGTAGAGCGCCCCGGTCACCGACTCGCTGTAGACGACGGATGGATCAGGCACGACCCGGTTGCCAAGCGGGAAGTCGAGCATAACGAAGGCCCCGGCCAGAGCGCCGTAGTGAGCCCCGGCTGACAGCGGAAGAACGCGGATCGACACGTTGGGAAGAGTGGTGCGTTCAAGCAGACGGTCAAGTTGCTCGGACATGACTGTGGGGCCGCCAACGCATCGAAGCAGTACCGCCTCCGACAGGATCCATTCCAGCTTTGGCGCCTTCGGGAGGCGGCGAACAACGATCTCTTGCCGTCGGCTGCGGACCTCCAGAACCTCTTCCAACTCGTTTGGCGGCATGTTGGGGCGGTTCTGGTAGACGCCGCGCGTATAAGCCGGGGTCTGAAGTAGACCTGGTATCAGGGTGTCGTCGTGTTCGCGGAGGCGGGAGGCGGCGGATTCGAGGCCGACGTACAGCTCGAACCAGTCTGGGATGGCGTCGCCGTAGGAGTGCCACCAGCCTTTGGCCTTGGTTTCGTGGGCCAGGGCGGTGAGGGCGGCGGTCAGCTCGGGGGTGGCGGCGTACAGGTCGCAGAGGGCCTTGACGTCGACGGCGCGGGTGGGGCCGAGGCCGGTCTCGATGCGCCACATCTTCTGCCGGCTGCACTGCATGGCCTCGGCCGCGCCGTCGAGGGTCATGCGTGCCTCGGTGCGCAGGTCGCGTAGTGCCCGCCCGAGCTGTCGCCTGGGGACTGTCGAGCCCATGTCGTCGGCCATCGGCCACCCCTCTCGTGTTGCGTTTTGTTACATCCGGACGCCATCGGTGAAACGTGGAACGGTTGCCGGATAATCGATTACTCCCAGCACCGCCCGCACGAGAGTCATTACGTCTCTGACCATACAAGACACCCCTGACAGCAGTCATCATCACGCAATTCCCATGCGTGGCCATTGGCGTATCGGAGCGTGGGCCGGTGGTCGGTGGACAGAGACGGGTTGGCTGGTGGCCCTGCAACACTCTGCGATCTATCTGTGCAACATCGGCGGATTGCGGTAAAGAAAGTCAGCGAAATCGCGCGGAATTGCGCTGTCAGACGTTGCGTTTCGCCTGCGTACTGTCATTTGATGGCCGCAGCGCGGCGGCCGGGTCTTCCCCCGAACCGGCCGCCGCGTTTCCTGGCGCGGGGGCGCTGGTCCACCTCCTCGGCCCGCCGGATGTGCGCGACAGGCAGAACGATCCACGCGGGGAGTCGGGACAGGACATCGAGCCGGCAAGGGAGGCGTAGCGGGACATGGGCAGGCGATGGAAGTGGTTCCTGCGGCCCGGGAAGGTCGCGCTGGATCTGACCGGGCAGGCGGTACCGGACGGGGACGTGCCGGGGCGGTTCCGGCGATTGGTGGTCGAGCATGTCGTACCGGAGCTGCGAGAAACCTCGCGCTGCGACGGCGCGCTCGTCTACGAACTGCCCGAGGAACGGTCGGCGTCGGGCCGAAACCAGCGTGCGAGCCGCTACGACCCGGGTCGTGCCGGCGGGAATCGGGGACGGTTCGTGACGCCGGCCCGTGTGGCGCCGTCCGACGGTGAGCCGGTCGAGGCCGCGCCGCCGGACGATCTCCTCGCCACCGCCGCCCAGCTCGAACAGGCGAACCGTGTGGCTGACCTGCACTGGCGCAGTCCCATGGAGGATCCGCCTACCCCCAGGTGCCCGGAGTGTCGCGCGGACGGCACCTGCCCCCGGGCGGCCTGGGCCGACGAGATCCTCATGCGCTGCCTCCGGTCGTACCTGCGATGAACGCCTTCGATCTGTCGCCCGCGCAGATTCGCAACCGGCTGATCCTGCGGGCCCGCCAGGCGGCCCTGGCCGCCAATTTCCGGCCGCAGCCCCCGGGGTGTCCACGCGGTCCCGCTCAGGCGATGCCGACGACAGCCCGCGTGCCGGTCGTCCCGCGCGTGTCCGTCGCTGCGGGGGACGTGGTCCGGCTCGCTGAGTCCGACCATCGGTACGCCACTGGACCGATCCGGCTGCGGATCGTCCGGATCCGGCCGGACATCAGCGAATGGTACGAGGGCGAGTGGGTGTGGCTCGAAGGCGTCGAGATCGGACCGGACGACCAGGACGGCCCGTTCCGGCCGGTGTTGGTCAGGGTGGCAGCGTTACGGGCGCGTGCCAGTCTGTGAGACCCGACGCGGTCTCGCCGAACGCATCCGCTCTCACCGAAAGCAGCGCCCGATCCCCGTGGCGGCGCCTCGGCCACGGCCGTCCAACCATTCCCATCGGATGTTGTGGACGTCAGTCCGACGGAGGAGAGGGTATTGGTCCGAGTCACGAGATGGTCGGCTTATCGCCGCCAACCGATCAGCCAGGTTGATGACCCCATGTCTCCGGCTATGCTCGCCCGATGAAAACGCGGTGGCGGTGAGCGGGTGACTACGTACCGACGTCGGGGGCATTGGCGAAAGAGTTCGAACGGCTCTCTGCACTGGGTGAACACCCACAAGGTGACACGTTCGTCTTCGAGGTTCTCCGCACCACGTCGTCATATTTATACGAGATCGACTTCGCTGGTCTCCAACCGTGCGGTGCCCAGCAGACCGGTGGGATGGATTAGCCCTAATGCCCGTTGCCCCGCCTGCGGCGCATTGGTCTACTTCTACGCGAACCAGCACGGCAGCCGTGTCTTCTTTGATCAACTGGGACCGCCATGGCCCAAGCACCCGTGCACCGACAACGGCACCGCGCACGTGACCTTGGTGGGTGGCCGCCAGATGCCAAGCCGTCACGACTTCAGGCTCGCGCAGAACCCGGGCCGCCTGCGTGACCTTCGCTGGAATCCTTATGCGGTGAAGGGGGTCACCGTTGAGAGCGGCTACTCGCGCATAATTCTCCAGCCGCTCAACGGGTCCGGGATCGGACCCACCTGGATTGTCTCGGAGCGGGTGTCGCTCCGAGCGGATGATGTCGTGTTCGTGAGAGCGCGGCATATGTCTTACTTTGATAGCAATGTGGGCGCGCCCGTAGTTCTCGAAGATGCCAGGCGCGCTGCGGGGCTTGCTCGGAAGGCAATCACTGAACGAGACAAGCAGCACATCCTGGCGATGCTGGATTCGCAGGTCGCTGCGGGCGAGATGACGCTCGAGGAGATGGCGGCGGTGACGACAGCCGTCGTGGCGGCACGAGATTGCGGCGATGTCGCCAGCGCCCTCAAGATCAAGGTTACGGACCTCAAGGTCGCACCGCCCCGTCCCCGCGACCTGTTGCTGCTCGCGATCGCGTTCATACTCATGGTCGTGGCGACCAGTTCCGCCAACGGCGCACGTTCCGTGCAGATAATGTTGCCCGGACTGCTGCTCATGGCTACGGCGGTATACCGCCTCAACCCGAGCTTGGGCCGTGGGCCGAGGATCCTCTTCGCCGTGACGACAGCCCTGGTGGCGATCTGTCCCGCTGGGGTCATCGGCGGCGCGATCCAGGTCGAACTCCTCAATCACTGACTGGGCAGGGGGCAGGGTCGGTCTCCGAGTGCACGGGTCTCTGGATCGCCTTGGTGGCAGTCGCATTTCACGCTGGGGGCGTCGGCGGCACCTGACACCCGTAGTCAGCTGTCGATGAGCCGGAGGTAGACCGTGCCGCTGGTGGTGTCGGGGTAGACAAGGCCGTTGTAGTGGGTGCTCCGTACGTCCTCGGCGTACTGCCCGCTGACCTGCCAGGTGCCGTCGGCGCGCAGGAACGGTGGCAACTCGGCGTCAGCGGTTCGTCCCAGCAGGCTGGTGCGGGCTCCAGTTGTACTGTTTGACGGTCGCTACCAGGGCGTCGGGCCGCAGCACGACAAGGGCCTCGATGCGGGTGTCGTCGGACCGGGCACCCGCGGTTGTCCATGCCGGCCGTTGACGCCTGCCAATGCGCCTCTGCGAAGTCGCCGAGGTGCGAGAACCGTTTGGCGGTCGGTTCCCGGTCGGTCCAAACCGGTGCTGGGCTCACGCTAGCGGCGCCTCCGGTCGGCTGCCTGTCGGCGGGAGTGTCGCTCACACAGCCGGCGGGGACCAGGACGATCGCTACCGCCAAGGAACCCGCCGCGACGGTCAGCCGAGCGGGTGCCTCACCATGGCATCCACCTTGATGGCAGTCCAATGGCGAGCGAGTTATCGGGGCGGCGGCGGAGATCGCCTGGGCGTGCGCTTCGGCGAGGCTCTGCACCCCGGCGAGCTTTGGTCTGAATGCGTGCGCCGCCTGCATTTGCTAGTACGGCAGCCGCCGTTCGGGATCATGGCTGGAGTTCGAGGTTGAGGCGTCGGGTGTAGTGGGCTTGGCGGGCTCGGGCTTGATGGCGGCGGCGCCAGTCTGACCAGCGCAGACGGTGGGCGAGGTCGCGGATCGGGCGGAGTACGAGGGTGTTGATCAGCCGGCGGGTCTCGTTGACGGTCAGCTTGATCAGACCGGTGTCGGTGGAATCATCGTCGGCTTCGGCGGCGCAGATCGCCAAGACGGCGAGGGCGGCCAGGGCGAGGGTGGTGAAGCGGTGCCAGGAGTCCCAGCGGCGGACTTGGTGTTGGTCGAGGCCGACCTGGCCCTTGGCGGCTTGGAAGCTTTCCTCGACCGTCCAGCGGATGCCGGCGACCCTCACGAGCTGGGCGAGGGTGGCCGGTCTGGGTGTCCAGCAGCGGTAGAAGGCCAGTTCACCGGTGGTGGTGTTGCGGCGGATCAGGAGGCTGTGGTGGCCGCCGTCGTCGGGGTCGGCGTCGGTGCAGACGTCGTCGAGCCAGGCCCAGTCGTAGAAACGCGGGCCCTTGGATCCGGCGCCAGCGCTGCGGCGCTGCCACGCCGAGGCCGGCAGGCCGGCGGCGACCCGGTCAGCCCGCACCCGAGTCTTCCCGCCGTCGAGAGGGACCAGGTGGCTGCGGGACACGGCCAGGACGTAGCCCAGGTGGTGTTCACGCAGGCGAGCACGGAAGACACTGCTGTTGCCGTAGGCCTCGTCCGCAGCCGCCCACCCAGCGGGGACGCCGGCGTCGAGGGCAGCGGTGATCATGTCGGCGGCCAGCTCGGACTTCGTGGCGAAGACGACCTCGTCGGGAACTCCGGCGGCCTGGCATCTGTCCCGGTCATCGGTCCACGACACCGGCAGGTAGACCCGGCGGTCGATCAGTGTGTGCCCATGCCGGCTGGCGTAGCCACAGAACACCCCTACCTGCGCGTTCTCGATCCGGCCGGCGGTGCCGGTGTACTGGCGTTGCACCCCAACCGTATGCGTGCCCTTCTTCAGATCCCCGGTCTCGTCAACGACCAGCACCGCGTCCGAGTCACCGAACCGGGCCACGACCACGTCACGCAGATCGTCGCGGACGGCGTCGGCATCCCACACCGCCCGATACAACAACCTCTGCATCGCGTCCGGCCGGGCATGCCCGGCCTGCTCCGCCAACTGCCAGCACGTCTTGACCTCGATATCCGCCAGCAGCCCGGTCACGAACGCCGCCGCAGCCCGCCGCGGCTCGACCCGCCCGAACCGACCCGCGAACGCATCACACACCCCGGCCAGAACCCGCCGCCACCGGGCAGGGTTTACGCTGTGGCACGCGGCCACCGCCAGATCTGAAGTTATGTCCACAGCAGACAGACGATCACGCGGTGGCCGCACCTCGTCTACCCGGCCCCACCAGCGACATCTCAAACGGCGGCTGCCGTACTAGCCCCTCCGGCTCGACGCGCACTTCCTCTCCGCTGCGGGCCCTTGCGCTGAAGAGGGGTATCAGTCTCCGTCGAGGGCAACCGGCCGTCCGTCGATTCGCATCTCCAGCAGGTTGAACCCGTCGAACCTGGCGGTGCCCGTGAAGATCGACTCACTCGCAAGGGAGTGTCGGAGAAGTGGTTTCAGGTCGGAGAAGGTGTGAAGTTTGTCCAAGTGGTCGATGTTCACCCAATCTAGTGCCCCCTCGTCGCATTCTGAAATGGGCTCATCGTGCGTCGAGGCGACCACCACGAAGTTCAGAATCTGTTTTCCAGCGAACCCGTCGATGTGCATGACGCCGGCAATCCGGGGTGCTTCCAGTTTGACGCCGGCCTCCTCCATCGCCTCTCGGGTCGCGCTCGCCAGGATGTCTTCGCCCGCTTCCACGTGGCCGCCGATTCCGTTGTGGATACCGACGCGCTCGCTCTTCTCGCCAGCCGTGTCGCCGTCGCCGCTCTGGTAGCGAATGAGTAACACCTCGTCGCCGCGCAGGACGAAGATGAGCGTCCGCAGGATCACCGTGTGTCTCGCCGTGTTCGCCATGCCCGACCTCTCCTCGCTGTCGCAATTCGGCATCACTATAGCGGGCAGAGGGATGGTGGTCGAGCTATGAATTAATCTCATTAACGGGTGCGGCGACAGGTTCATCGTGCTAACAAGATCGGCCGCCGGATGCGGCCCTCTTGTGTTGGCCGCCGGGCCGGATCAAGCCGCCCAGACAGCGTGGTTTTGATGGAATCGGTCGAAAGTTCCGGCTTCGCTGGTGGTTGAAAATGATGACTTATCGCAAACCGGCGGGCACACCACCCTGCTAAGGTCATCGACAGTTCTCGTCGGAGATCCAACATGTGGAATTGCTTGAGTCGAGCGACTTCTGTTCGGAGTACACAACCCAACTTGTCTTGGAGTTACTCATGGAACACTCGCGGACGGGCGTGGACAGGTCGAAACTCCTAGCGGCGCAGAAGCTGATCGCAGAAGCGTTTGGCGAGGATTCTCCGGAGGCCCTGGAGAGGTCGGCTGACCGATTCGCCCGCTGGCAGGAGGCGGCGCTTTCGACGCCACGCGAAGCGTATGACCCCGACGATGTCCGGCTGTATGAGAGGGCCCCCGGCAGCCACGTCGGTCTCATCACGATCAAGGTCACGGCGTACAGTTCCTGCGAGCATCACTATGCCCCGTCATGGCTGAAGGCCACTATCGGCTACGTGCCGGACCGCTCGATCATCGGATATTCAAAAATGGTCAAGATGTTCCGACACTTCGCATGCAGATACACGATGGACGAGCGACTGTGCGATGAGTTCGTCGAGGAGTTCCGCACCAAGGTGGCACCCAAAGGGGTGGGCGTCCTCCTGCGCGGCAAGCATTTCTGCGTTCTTTCACGCGGTGGATCGGAAACCGACTTCCCGACGGTCACGGCGTTGTGGGGCGTCCTCCGGAACGACGAATCCGTACGCCGCGAGTTCTATCAGCACGGGTTTGCGTCGTGGTCCGACGGAGCCTGACCTGGACGGGGCTCAGGGCCTCGACGGCTGACGCACATAGTCGAACAGGTAGGTGCCAGCACCGCCCACCGTACAGAGCTGGTCACCCTCTGGATGCCAGGAGACCCAGGCGAGTGGACCACCAACCCGTATCGCGCACTCACACGCACCGGAACTCACGTCCCAGATCCGCAGCGTCTGGTCGTTGCTGACCGTCGCGAGGAGCCTCCCGTTCGGCGCAAAGGCACACCGGTCGGCCCAACTGGTGTGCCCACTCAAAGACCGCATCTCGTTGCGGTCCGCCACCCGCCAAATCCGCACCGTTCGGTCTCCGCTCACCGTCACCAGCAGGTTTCCATCCGGCGAGAAGGCGCAGCTGTGCACACCTTCGGTATGCCTGCTCAAGGTCTCCGGCGCGAACCCCTCCCACACCCGCCAGAGCCTGACGGCGCCGCGCGCGGTACCGGCGACGAGCAACGAACCGTCAGGGGAGTATGCACAGCTGCGAAAGCCGCTGGCGTCACTGAAGGAGGCGTGCTCACTCCCGTCCGCGACGGCCCAGATCCGCACTGTTCGGTCTGCGCTGGCCGTGGCGAGCCAGATCCCGTCGGGGGAGAAGGCGCAACTGCGTACCCAGTCGGTATGCCCGCGGAGGACGGCGCGACGCCGGCCATCCTTCGCGTCCCATAGGATGGTTTCGGCCTTGCTGGTCGTCGCGAGGACCATGCCATCGGGCGAGAATGCGCAGCTGATGACCCGACTGGCATGGCCCATCAGGGCTCGGCCGGGCTCCCCGGTGACGGCGTCTCGGAGGACCACCGTGCCCCGGTAGTCGGTCGTCATGATGTGGCTACCGTCCGGGGAGAAGGCGCAACTGTTGACCTTGCTGGCGCCAGCGGCGATGACCTGTTTTGTGGCGGCTTCGCCCACGTGCCAGATGCGCGCGGTCTGGTCGTTGCTCGCTGTCGCCAGCAAGGTGCCGTCCGGAGAGAACGCACAGCCCCAGACGGCACCGGTGTGCTCCGCGAAGATTGTCGGCAGTCGGCCTTCGTCCAGTCGCCACAGTTGGACGATGCCATAGCTGGTCCCGGCGACATGCCGGCCGTCGGGAGAGAACGCACAGCTGTCAATTTCGTCGCCTTGGCCCTGAAGCGTGCCTGCCGGCGACCAGTCGGCGGTCCGCCAGAGTTTCACCAGTCCGGATGTGGCGGTAATCAAGAGATCGCCACCAGGCGAGAAAGCGCAGTCCCAGACGCTGCCCTCCTGGTGCGGTAGGACCACAATCGTTGTTCCGGACGACACCTGCCACACGCGGACCGTGCCGTCGTTGCTGGCGGTGGCGAGCAGTGTGCCGTCCACCGAAAAGGCGCAACTGCGCACCTCGGCGGTGTGCCCAGTGAACGTGGTGATCAGGCGGCGGTCGTCCTTGCGCCACAACCTGGCAGTCCCGTCCGCGCCCGCCGTGGCGAGCAACCTGCCGTCCGGCGAAAACGTGCAACTGCGTACCCAGTCAGTGTGGCCGTAGAGGATGTCGAGCAGCTCACCGGTCGTCGGATCCCAGAGCCGTACCGTCCGGTCGGTGCTTGAGGTTGCCAGAAGGGTCCCGTCGGGATGGAAGGAGCAGGCCCAAACTCCGCCGACGTGCCCCGACAGGACATGCGTCCCGCTTCCGTCGGAAACCCGCCATATCCGCACCGTCGAGTCATCGCTGCCGGTGGCGAGCAGGCCACCGTCCGGGGAGAAGGCGCATGAGGTCACACCGCCTGTGTGACCCGGCTGGCCAGCTAGCCACTCGGGTCGGTCGGGCAGGGGCCACGCCGGCACCAGCCGAGGGAGGTCCAACGTCGAGACGTACCGATCGAGCAGCGGCTGTAGTTCGGCGATCCCGTGCAACCGGCTGGCCAGGGTTGCTCCGAGAGCGGCCGGCGGATCGATCGGCCCGAGAAGGGCAGCGGCGTTGGCGAGCTGCTTTCGAAGCACGACGCTCACGTCGGTGTCCGCAAGGCCCAGGTCGGCTTCGGCCGGGATGACGGAAGAGAATCTCCGCGTCTTGTTCTCCACCCACCTGAGGTCGCACACCAGGGCCGCGAGCGCAGACGCTCGTCCTGCGTAATGCAGATGGTAGGGGAGGTACTGCCACAGATAGATGTCTGCATCCGGCAGCTTCCACCACTCGGGACCATGGTCGCCGGCCGGCAGCCTCGCCGCGACGGCGTCGACCAGCCGACCGTGCACACGCGACCAATCGTCCGTGCTCCGCTGGCTGCGAAGATAGGCCCGCATTACGTCGTGAAGCAGCACCCGTGGCCCGGGGGCGTCCAGCCGATAGTCGGCCAGCAGCCCCAGGCGGACCAGGCTCTCGCAGAGCCGCGCCACTCGTGTGCCCTGCCACAACTTCTCCAAAACCGATTGGGGAATGTCGACGTCCTCCGGGAAGACGCCCAGTTCGAGATATCGCTGCCGGTCGTTGGCGGCGAGCACCTTGAGGCTCGCACCCACCGTCGCCGCCACCGCCTGGTTCCGTTCCGACGGCTCGGTGGGATCGAAGGCGCCGGGTCCCTCCGCGACGAGTTCGGCGATGACCGTTCGCCCGGCATCCTCCGGCCGCTGGCCGTAGTTGACGCGTTGACGAAGCACGCCGTTGATGAGGTTGAGGAGAACCGGCCAGTATCCGGCGAGCCGCGCCAGTCGCTCGACCTGCGCCTTGGGTAGCTGCGGCAAGCCGTCCGCGACAAGTGCCTGCGCCTGCGCAGCGGACATCATGTCGACGATGAGACGCGGCGAATCGTCGGCGAGAAGGCTTGCCACTCGCGTGGTAACCAGGCGTGTCGCCGCCTGACCGCCGATGCGGAACGGGCGTAGCTGCGATTCTGTCCAGACGTCGTCGATGATCAGCAGTACCGGGGGAAGTCCATCGAGCACACGCCCCATCTCGGCTCCGGCGGCATCGGGGTCGCCGACGGCGGGTCGTTGTCCGGAAAGAACGAAGACTAGGTCGTTGATCCGAGCCGCCAGGTCTGCGCCGTGCACCTCCTGGCCGAGGGTCACCCAGAGCAGCCCTCCCGGGTAGCGGCCGGCGACTTCCGGCTGGTGGCTCGCCCAGGTGGCCATCTGCGTCTTGCCGAAACCTCCGGCACCCTGCATCTGGGTCGTCAGGCCGACCTCCGATGAAACCGGCGCCGTGAGCAAATCGAGCAGCACCCTACCGAGGTCCGGCCGATCGACCATCCGATCGAGCGGCGGCGCCATCCAGGGCCGGCGAACCGACGGGTCGACGCCCTTCTTGGATTTAGCCTTGGCGGCTCGGCGTTGATCTAGCATGACAAGAACCATGCCGAGGAAGGTGGCGGGGAAAGCCAGGATGTTCGCCCATCCGGCTACCGCGTTGAGGTCGCCGTCTTTCGTGAGAGCCCAGACGGGTAAGAAAAGGCAAATCGCGGTCAACGCGACTGTTGCCAATGTCGTCCCCAGGCGGGACATCCATGACGCTGCCCGACGCTTCTCGGCCCGCCTCATGTGACCATCCTGGCCCAACCTTGCGAGGGGCTCCCGGAAGCGCGCAGCGAATCGCGTGTCACAGGCGAAGAAGGGCCTGCGCTGCCGCCGAAGCGGCCCCTTTCAGAACCTCGGTCGGCTCCTGCCGTCGCAGGATCCCGGCGGCGAAAACTCCCGCAGCGGCGTCTCCGGCACCGGCCGTGCTGCGAATCGCGGCTCGATGCATCCAGGTGGCTGGCATCGCGATCCGCTGACCCTGCCACGACGCCATCATGCCGTCTCGTCCCTGGGTAAGCAACACGTACGGGACCGCTGTGCCGGCGCGCTCCACCAGGGCACTGACCGACTCCGACCCGCCTCCGAAACCGCCAAAAAGGCTCCGAAACTCGGACAGGTTCCCACACACAGCGGTCAAACAGCCGGCGTCCAAAAAGGAAAGAATGCGGCGGGCGAGGTGCCCGGTCAGAATGTTGTAGTTGCCGAGCGACAGCAAAATTTGGAAAGTCCTGGATGTGATGACCCTGTCGAGCCACCTGCCCAGTGGATGATCACCAAGGTTGTACGCGTCAACCATGACCAGATCGGGAGACAAGCTCGACAGATCGAATCCCTTTAGTTCGTCGGCGACGCCGGGGAACATCGCCAAGGTTCGCTCGGTGCGTTGTTGGCTACTTAGAACGAAGGCGACCGGATTGCGGCCAGCCACCGGAACGCCGTGGTGGGTGATGCCCGCCGCCTGGATGTCATCCGAGAAACGTCTGGCCATGGGGTCGATTCCTCCCGAGTCGAGAGCGATCGAAGTGATGAGCGCTCGCCTCAGAGAGTCGTCACCAGGCATGGCTAGCAATGCGTTGGCGATGGTCGAACCTGGCCGGATCACGACGTTCGCCGGCAACCCGGCCGCCGAAGCCAGCAGCGCGTCGGCTCCCAGGATGATCTCCAGAAGTGACTGGACTGCGTCGTAGTCGATTCGCCGCCACTGCCCCGGTTTCAGGGAGAGGGTTTCCAGACACTTTGACAGGTCAAGCTCGGGTAGTTGAGCCGCCACGTCGATGATGCTGGGGCCGATGCCGACAACCTGTTTCGTCAATTGCGCACCCTCCGAGCACGTTGATTACGGATGTCGATGTTAACTTGCCATCCACGTCCTGGGTGCCCGGGGCATCAGCAGCCATGCCGCCAGCGTGAACCGCACCAACACGTCTGGCCAACTCCTCGCCACCGCCGCCCAGCTCGAACAGGCGAACCGTTTGGCAGACCTGCACTGGCGCAGTCCCACCGAGGATCCGCGTACCCGCAGATGCCCGGAGTGCCGCGCGGACGGCAGCTGCCCTCGGGCGGCCTGGGCCGACGAGATCCTAATGCGCTGCCTGCGGTCGTACCTGCGATGAACGCCTTCGACCTGTCGCCCGCGCAGATCCGCAACCGGCTGATCCTGCAGGCCCAGCAGGCGGCACTTGCCGCCGGCCTCCGACCGCAGCCCGCGCGGTGCCCGCCCGGTCACGGTGAGGCGGCGGCCTGCGTGCCGGTCGTCCCGTGCGTGTCCGTCGCTGCGGGGGACGCGGTCCGGCTCGCTGAGTCCGACCATCGATACGCCACCGGACCGCTCCGGCTGCGGATCGTCCGGATCCGGGCGGACATCAACGAATGGTACGAGGGCGAGTGGGTGTGGCTCGAAGGTGTCGAGATCGGGCCGGACGACCAGGACGGCCCGCTCCGGCCGGTGTTGGCCAGGGTTGCCGCACTGCGCCCTGACAGATGACAGGTAGCCCGCCGCGACGGCATCAACGGTCGCAGCCGATGCCGTCTCCATCCCGATCAAGGTCGTAGATATCGGACCCGATCACCCTTACCGGCCCTTCGACGTAGGCGGGGCCGTTGCCGCTGCCACCGGCGCAGTCGACGTCACTTGAGATAGGTACGCAGGCACCGGCGTAGTTCGGGTCGCATCGAGGCTTCTCCTTCGTGCCGACCCGGACGACCTGGGTGACCGGCTGCGTCGTGATCTCCGACTTGATCAGCTTCTTGGCCGTCTGGATGCCGTCGACCACGGTGACCTGGTACGTCAGGGTCCGGACGCCCGGCACGCCGCGGGTGCGCACCTTCTTCGTGTCCTTGGCCAAGGACGAGTCGTTGACCGTCCTCGTCTTGTACGGGACCTTCTCCGTCGCGGTGATGGTGCGTGTCTGCGTCACCGGTGTCGGAGACTGCGTTGGTGTCGCCTGCTGTGTGGGCGCTGCCGTTGCGGCCGTGGTCGGGGATGAAGCGTCATCGGCCTGGGCGGACGGAACCGGCTCGGCGGCGAGATCCTGTTGTGCCGGAGATTCAGTCGGCGGCGCGACGATCGCGAAGATGGTTGCCACTCCGCAGCACAAGTACGAGAGCAACGGCACCGATCAGCACGGCCCGCACTGGCTTGTTGGTCACACTCCGAGTCTGTTGAGCAGGGCCGAATTCCTCACCGGCCGGTCGGGCACGTTGTCTATCTGTTTTTCGACGAGGCCACCGTACATTCGTCGATTCCTGTCCTCTGCTCTACATCGGACGTTGGACGGACGTCCGCCTTTGCCCGTCGAACGCCGGAGACATGAACCGGGTGGAGGAAAGGCCATCGGTCCGAGGGTGCCCGGCTCGGCCGCCGGTAGCTGGGTCGGACAGTGGGCACGGGGTCAAAGTCTCTGCCGGTCATCATCGAGGCGTATCACGAGGACGGTGCCATCGCGGCCGACGGACACCACCTCGTCGTTACTGCGCAGGCTCGACCACCGCTGAATGGTGCGTGGCGCTGCCCGCAGGTATGGCCCGACGCGGCCCTGCGCGAGAAGCCGGTACAGGTTGCTGTCCAGGCCCCGAAAGACCTCAAGGATCCTGCCGCTCGGCAGCGGTGCCCGGTACCGGGTGCCCTCGGCGCGCAGACCGTTGCGCATCCGCAGGGTTTGGGTGGTGCTCGACGTCCAGACTGACTCTGGATCGAATTGCTCCGGATCGAGCAGCTCCGGTGACGAGCGGGTCTGCTCCCCGCGTTGTCGACGAGTGGTGTATGCACCCGCCGTAGCGTTGTCGCCCGCGAAGAGCAGGGCGGTCGCCGCCGCCGCGCGGGTCAGGATCTGGGTGAACCAACCCCGCTGATCCGCCGGGACGTCGAAGACAACCGGCGCATCGGGCTCGTCCTCGGTAGGAGACAGGATTCTCTCGGTGGGGACAGCGGCGTCGGAGGGCTCGTCCGGGGGCCTGGCGGGGCCAGGCTGCCACTCGTGTTCCTCCGGGCTGGCGCGTAGCAGCTCGTCCAGGTCCTCGTCCGCGCCCGTCCACAGGTCGTCCTCACCCGGCGGGTCGAGCACGTACGACGTGATCCGGGACCGGGACAGGCATGAAGCCACCATGAGCGATGGCTGACCGCACCCACCCACGCGTAGGGCGTCCACCTGCTCCGTGGCGCGGGCGAGCTGCTCGTAGGCGAAGGTCGCCGACCCGTGGGTTCCCTTGCACTCCAAAACGAAGATCTTCATCCCACTGCGGCGCCCGGAGCTGTGGTGCCCCAGCAGGATGTAGTCCGGGCGCTTCTTGGTCGCGGACCTGGTTTTCACGGTGCCCGCACCGTCGAGGAAGCCGGCCTTCAATGCGACCTCCGCGTCGACGGCGTGGAACTCCCAGCCCGGGTGCTGCCGGCGCAGCAGTGTCTTGGCCACCACGAGTGCCAGCCCGATGCCGAGCTGCTCGGACTGGGTCACCTTGTGGTGGTACACGGTGTTGCCGGCGTATCGGGAGAGCGCGAGATGGCCTCGGCGCTCGGTCAGCGTCGCGCAGTAACGGACGTGCGCCCAGTGCCGGGCAACCTGCGCCAGCGGAGCCGCATCCAGGAACGTGGTGGCCACGCCCAGCTCGTGCAGCACCTCGGCTGCGCTGGTCCGGAACGGCTGGCCGAGCAGCACCGGGGTCAGAGACTTGCCGGGCAGGTACGTCCCGCGCCTTCGCCTTTCTTGTTCGACGCACTTGCGCACGTGGGCGACGAGCTGGTCAGAGGACTCGACCGTGAGTGTCGTTTCACGGCCGAGCGAACGTACGAGGGTCTCGACGTGCACGGCGACTCCCGGTGCTTACACAGCGCCTGGACGCGAACACCCAGCGTTATCGACGAACGTGGAGGTGTCAATGCGGCGAGGGGATGCGTACGCCTTGTCGTCAGTCTGCGGTGCTCTGAAGGTTCGATTCGATGCGCTGGCGGAGGCCCACCGCCCGGGGGTCAGGAAAACCGGCCAGTCGCTCGATCGCCTCGCCCCACCAACGGTGTGCCTCCTCGGAACGTCCGGCGTCGGTCAACGCCGTTGCGAGGTGATCCAGCGTCAGGGCGAGCTGCCAGTCGTCGCCGAGATTGCGGTGGACCGTCGCCGCCCGCAGGTGGAAGGCGATCGCCTGATCCGGCTGCCCCAGCTCCCGGTACGCCTCACCGGCACCGTCCAGCGCCATCGCCTCCCGGCTGCGGTCACCCAATTGACGCTGGATCGTCGCCGCGCGATGCACCGCCTCCAACGCCTCGGCTGGCCGGCCCAGGGCGCGCTGCACCCTTGCGTACTCGACCAGCCAGTGCGCCAGCCACAGCGGGCTGCCGCCTTCGGCGATGGCGATCGCCGCCTCGATCGCCGCACGGGCACCGTCGATGCGCCCCAGTTCCCGTAGGGCCATGCTGAGGAAGAAGAGCGAGTTGCCCTCCTGCCCTCGGTCGTCGATGTCCCGCTGCACCGCCAGTGCCCGCTCCAGCAGTGTCACGGCGTCGGTGAGGTCGCCCAGCTCGTACCGGGTCTCGGCGAGGTTGCTCAGGAGCAGGGCCTGCCATCGCCGGTCGCCGCGCTCGGTGAAGATGTCGAGGCTTTCAGTGAACCGGGCCAGGGCGTCGTCGAGCCGGCGGTGTCGCAACGCCAGTAGTCCGAGTGCGTTGATCGACACCGCTGTGCCGTGCTCGTCGCCGACCTCCTGCCGGATCGCCAGGGCGGCCCGGTGGTGCTCCTCAGCCTCGGCCAGCTGGCGGGCCTGGAAGTGGGCCTTGCCGAGGCTCTCCAGCGCCTCCGCCTCAGCACGACGGTCCTGCAACGACCGGGCGGCGGCGAGGCCGGTGCGCGCGGTGGCGAACCATGCGTCGAAGGCGTTGCGGTGCATGAAGACGCTGCGCAGCAGGACCGCCAGCTGCCAGGCGACCCTCGGCAGTTCGGCGTCCACAGCCGCGCGCGTGGCGGCGACGAGGTTGTCCTGCTCGGTGGTGAACCAGGCGTCAGCCTCCACCGCCGTGCCGAAGGTAAGCGGTGTGACGTCGGCCGGCGGGTCCAGCGGCACCACCCGATAGAACGGGAGGGTACGGTTCAGCGCCGCGTCCGTCGTGTGTAGGTACCAGGTGAGCACGCGTACCAGCGCGGCCCTGCGGCTCTGGTCGCTCTCCAACTGCTTGACCTGGTCCATCGCGTACGCGCGCAGCAGGTCGTGCAACTGGTAACGGCCGGGTGCGCTCTGCTCCAGCAGGTGTGCGCCCACCAGGGCGTCGAGCGGCTGCCGGACGCCCGACATCGGCAGACCGGCCAGCGCGGCTGCGGCCGGCGCGCTGATGTCCGGGCCAGGATGTAGACCGAGCAGCCGGAACAGCCGGGCGGCCGAGGCGTTCAAAGCCCGGTACGACCACGCGAAGACGGTGCGTACGGCGTCGGCCTCCTCGCCGTCGTCGGTGGTGAGGGCGTCCCACAGCGCCGACTCGTCGCGTAGGTCCTGGATCAACTCGGCCAGCGGCATGAAGGGTCGGCCTGCCGCCCGTTCCGCGGCGATCCGCAGTGCCAGCGGTAGCCTCGCGCACAGGCGGGCCAACTCGGCCAGCTCGCCCGGATCGTCGTCGGCGCGGTACCCGGTGGTCACCTCGTGCAGTAACGTCACCGCGTCGTCCTCCGACAGCATCCGCAACGTCAGGCGGCGGCCGCCGTCGCGGCTGACCAGACCGGACAGCATGGTCCGGCTGGTAACGATCACCAGGCAGCTACTCGTACCCGGCAACAGCGGGCGTACCTGGCGAACGGTGGCGGCGTTGTCGAGGACCACCAGGACGCGCCGGTCGGCGAGCCGGGAGCGGTACAGCGCCTCACGGTCCTCAAGGTCGGCCGGGATGGCGGACGGCGGGATGCCGAGTGCCCGCAGGAATCGGTCGAGTACCTGCTCCGGCCGGCTGGGTTGGCCCGGGTCGTAGCCATGGAGGTTCGCGTAGAGCTGGCCGTCCGGAAAGTGGTGGCGCACGGCGTGCGCCCAACGCAGCGCCAGCGCCGTCTTGCCCACGCCGGCGGTGCCACAGATGACGACGAGGGCGGCCCGGACGAGTTCGTCGGTGAGAAGGCGGTCCAGCGAACGCATTTCCTCGACCCGGTTGACGAAGCCGCGGACGTCACCGGGTAACTGGCGGGGCGGCGGGTGTGACGGCGAGGAGTCTGCGGAGTGGAAGTGCACCCCGCCGTACACGTCGCGGGCCTGCACGAGGTCGGCGGGGCCGGACAGCGCAGACCGGTTGACGTGCTCCGGTCTTCGGCCGTCCGGTCGCCGCTCGTCGGGTTGTTGTGCGTCCGCGCCCCGGTCGACCATCGCTCAGTCCAGGCGCGGCGGCTCCAGCGGCGCCACCGCTCGCGCGAAATACTCGTCCAGCGGCTCGCCGTCGTGGTAGAGGGACTCCATGAACTCCTGGCACCGCGTGACCACACGCGGGTTCCGCCACCGTCGCGCCGCTTCGAGCACCCCATCGGCGTCGTAGACCGCCTCGTACATCACGTCGGTGCCGAGGGTGTATATCTCCGGCAGCGGGTCTTCGGCCTCCACGTCGGCGACACGATCGGGCCCCACCACGCGGGTCAGGCCGCCGTACTCGTGGCGGAGCCGCAGCACATGCAGCTCCCATTGCAGGTACGGAGTCAGCGGCTCCCGCACCACCCGCACCCGCCGGGTGGCGAATCCGCTGTCGGCGATGCGTCGGTAGTAGCCCTCGAACTCGGGACGCCGCGCGTCGAGAATCCGCAGCGACTCATCCCACCGGCCTGCGGCGAACGCCTGCCAGCCCTCTTCATTGGGCTCCTTGAATGTTTGTTGCCGTTCGAGCTTCCAGAAGCCGGGCGGGCCGGTCTTCCAGAATCGCTTTTCGAAGTCGGCCCAGTAGTCGTCGAGGGTGAGCAGCTCGCCGGGGTCTCCGTCGAGGAGTTCATGCATCAGGGATGTCCACCTTCGCGGCGAGCATGGTCGATCGGGGGATGATGACAAGCCGCTCGCCCGGATCGACGGAGACCCCTTCCGGCAGCCGATCGCGGTAGCTGTCGGTGAGGTCCTGCCCGATCACCGCGACGTCGCCGTTGCTCAACTCCCAAATGTCGGGACAACTGCCGTCGCCGGACGTGTTGCCCAGCTCGTGCGACGACTTGCCCCAACGACGGCTGAGCTGGGCAGACGGATCCGCCTCCCACCGGCGCTCGTTCACGCTGCCCTCCTAGGTCATCGTAGCGATAAGAGCACTTAGAGTAACATTCAAGGTATTGAATTACATTCGGTCTTGTCCCACTTCGAGCATCGTGACGAACCTGGGAGTGCGGTATGGACGATCCGCTCATGCTCACGGCAGCGACCACACTGGTCGCCTGGACGACCACCAACCTTGCCGAGGGCGCCCGGTCCGCCGTGGCCGAGTTGACCGAGTTCCTTCGGCGTCGGTTTCGTCGGGATGCCGCATCGCGGGAGACCGTCGAGGTGGCTCTACGCCAGCCCACCGCCGATGCGCTCCACCGACTCGCGGCACTCCTGGAACAGGAGGCCCGCCGTGATGCCGCCTTCGGTGCCGAGTTCCGCGCCCGCGTCGCAGAGGTCCAGACCATCGTCGCGGACGGCCACGCAGACGTCACGAACACCGTGTCCGGTGATGTCAGCGGCCCGGTCGTGCAAGCACGCGACATCCACGGCGGCATCACCTTCGGCAGCAGCCACAGTTGAGGAACGGCACGAGCGCGGCGGCGCTCATTGCTGAATCGTGAGCGTCTCGTCTGCCTGGTCAAACCGATGCGCTTGCTCGTAGAACCACTGCAAGTGCTTCACGAGGGCCGCAGCAGCGGTGCTGTCGGCGAGGACGGTAATGGGAAAGCCGGGGCGTAGAGCAAGCTTTGCCGCAGCAATGTTCACGCCGGGGAGCTGGTTGAGCCGTTGCCGGAACTGCTCGCGCAGCGTGACATCCTCGAAGGGCGTGCGGTTGGCCAAGTGCTGAAACACCACCTCGACCTTCCCGCTCGGGTAGAGCGTCATCGGCCAGATGTCGCCGTCACGGTGGCCGCGCTCACGGGCCATGAGGAAGCACGACGTCTCCGCCGCGCCGCCGTAGAGCAGCGTGCCGCCCAACTCGATCCAACGGTCGAATAGCGTCAGCGTGGCCTCGACCACTGCCTTGTCCTGCAATACGCCGAGTTGCTCGACGAAGCGGTCGGCAAGTGACTGCCCTTCACCGGGCCGTGGCCGGGGCATCCGCCGCGGCAACTCGTCGGGTGCCAACCCGACCAGTTGCGCCAGCTCATCAAGGTCGATGCGCTGGGTTTGGTCGGCGCGACCGTGCTGGTCGAACACGACACCTTCAGCCTGCAAAATCGCGACCGGGTCGTCTGTGCGCCCGTCGGACCACCGGAAACCTGCAGCCATTGTTCCCTCCACCTGCAACACCCGGTGGGCGTTGGGTACTGGCATGCTGCGCAGCCGGTTGCCGACAGGCTGAGGTGCGGTGCCGACCAGGGCGGCAAGGTCCCCGTAGGTCGTCCAGGACCCGGCCGGTAGAGCGGAAAGCGCCTTCTCCATCAGATCCCAGCGCACCTCGGACTGATCGGTCGCCTGTCCGGTCGGACCCGGCCAGACGTCGATGATCCGTTCGGCAAGAGCGTCGGCGCGGGCATGGATCTGGGGCCGACCCCAGCGTTCGCAGGCGACGATGTCCCGGGTCAGGCGTACACCGCTCTTGGCAAGTTCGACCCGTTTGACCGCGAACGGACTGTTGCCCAGTTCCACGTTGTACCCGGTGAGGGTGAGATTGCCCAAGGTGTGCTTAAGGGCGTCGTGCACCTCGTTGACGTTCTCATGCGGTTCGAGGTCTGCGGCGAGCATGCGCTGCCACTCCGGCCCGATCTTCTGTGGCAGGACGTGCTCGATGGTCAACTTCTCGGGCAGGACCGGTTCCTTGCTGCCGTACGACTGCTCCAACCAGCGCAGCACCAGCGTGCGCTGCGACGCGCGGCCATTGGTGTAGAACGGCAGCGACCGCACCGCGTGACGTACGTCGGCGTCCGTCGCGTAGTACTTGCGCCCGGCCGACAGGTAGGCGTGCACCGCCTGGTCGACCGGCTGGCTCTTGTCCATCTCCGTGACGATGGAGAGCAGGTTGCGGTTGATGTTCGCGGTGGCCCGGCCAATCAGCAGCCGCCGGACGAGAAAACTTTCCACGTAGCGCATCGCCGATGCGACCTCTGCACTGGTCGCGGTGCCCAGGCTGCGGCGGTCCAGCAGGTGCAGCAGGATCGGGTAGACGGTAGTGGTTCCCCAGGCGTGCAGCCGTTGCAGTCGGAGTCTTACGTCCGAGTCCTGCTCCTTCTCGGGGTGCAGGATGAGTTCCAGCAGTGCGCCGAGGCGGGCGAACCTGCGCACCTCCGCCTCAATCTCGTCCTCCGTGCTGAGCCGGTCGAGCCGGGCCTGCTGTCGCGCGTACGTGTCGCCCTGAGTGATCCGTGGATCGGCGTGCACCAGATCCAGCCAGAACAGGATCTCCAACTCCGGCGAGCTGAGCCGCCGCTGCAACGGCAGCCAGTGCGCGTCGTAGACGGTCATGCTGCGATTGGGCAGGCGCATGAACAGGTAGTTGCGTAGCAGGTCGGCCTGCGTGAGTTTGAGGCCAGTATTGTTCAGCGACTCGAAGATCCGGTAGACGTTGTCGTCGGCGTGCGCGACAACCGAAACCACGGCCAACCCGAAGATCACCGCGTCCTCAAGGCGCTGCACCTGCGCCTGGTCGGCTGGCTTGAGCCGGTCGCGGAAGTATTGATAGGCGGCACCGACGGCACCCCCACCGACCTGCGCCGAAGAGTCCACACAGGCGAGGTAGGCGTCAAGGTCGGCCTGGGTGGGGACGAGCTTCAACCGGCGGTTCGGCGTCCATTTATTGATCAGATACTGGTCGTTGAGTCGATCGCGATGCTCGTCGCCCTCGGTAGCCACCCGATGATCGCGGATCGCGCATAGCAGGATGGACAGGGTCGTCAACCGCTGCTGGCCGTCGACCACGAGGAAGTCTCCGACGCCGGCCGGACCGTTGTTCGGGCTGGGCGCCAGCACCAGCGAGCCGATGAAGTGTGTCGTCTTCGGGTTCTCGGCTCGATCATCGGCGAGCCGGGCGATGTCCTCCCAGAGACGTTCGAGTTGATGCTCCTGCCAGGAATATGTGCGCTGGTAGAGAGGCACCTGGTACTGCTTCGCGCCTTCGAGCAGGCCCTGCAGGGTGGTCTCTGCCGCTGCGACCATCGGGAGCTGTCACCTCACCGTTCCGATGCGTGATCAAGACGAGTCGCAAAGGGTAATACAACCCTCACTGTCGCGCGAAGATGCGGCCGCTCCTGTTTGTCTGCCGGATCGGGCGAGGTCGTGCCGTTCTTATGGGCCGGGTCGTACCGTGCCTCTCGTGGCTGTCGCCCGCGAGGTGTCGTGAATCCGACTCGTGCCGTGATCGGGGCTTGTTGAGCAGGTCAGCGCAGGTCGGAGGTGAAGTAGCATGCGCCGGGTGATCCGCTCATGAGGCCGACCATCGCCGCCGACACCCTGCGCCGGACTCTCACGCAGTACCTGACGACCACCTTCGGCCTGACCGAGGAGGGCGTACGCCAGGGCCTGGAGGGCTTCCTCTCCCACTCGGAGCAGGGCATCTTCCGTGGCCCGTACCTGCGGATCCGCACCCCCTTCCGGCCGGCCGAGGGTGCCTGGCGGGCGTGCCTTGACTGGGCCCCGGCCGACTTCACGCCCTACCTGCACCAGGCGAAGGCGTTCGCCCGGCTGACGACCAAGGGCAAGGCCGCCGAGCCGACGCTGATCACCACCGGCACCGGCTCGGGTAAGACCGAGTCGTTCCTGATCCCGGTGCTCGACCACTGCCGGCGCCAGCGAGAGCAGGGACAGTCCGGGATCAAGGCGATCCTGTTGTACCCGATGAACGCTCTCGCCACCGACCAGACCCAGCGCATCAACGAGTTGCTGTCCGAGCCGGCACTGGCCGGGGTCACCGCCGGCCTGTACATCGGTGACGTCGCGGCGATCGAGTACCCGCACGTGTTCACCAAGCGGTCGGAGATGCGCCGCACCCCGCCGGACATCCTGATCACCAACTACAAGATGCTGGACCTGCTGCTCCAGCGCGCCGACGACCTGCCGCTGTGGGAGCACGCCGAGCCGGCGTACGTGGTGCTGGACGAGTTTCACACCTACGACGGCGCCCAGGGCACCGACGTGGCGATGCTGCTGCGACGCCTCGCCGCCGCCCTCGGCCTGGACCAGCCGGACCGCCCGCTCGGGCCGATCTGCCCGGTCGCCACCTCCGCCACCCTGGGAGAGGGCGGCGGCCGGGACGGCCGCACCGCGATCCGCGAGGTCGCCGAACAGGTCTTCGGCGTCACCTTCGACGCCGCGTCGCTGGTGGGGGAGGACCGCTACGAGCCGGGCGAGTTCATCACCAACCAGGACTTCAACCTGCCGCTGCCCAGCCCCGAGCAGCTCGCCGCCGTCGATGACCGCGACCCGGGGCGGATGATGGCCGAGGTCGCCGAGATGGTGCTCGGTGAACCCTGCCTCGGCAAACCCACCCGCCTCGGTGAGTTGCTGCGCCAGCACCCGCTGACCAAGGCGGTACTCGACTCGCTCCAGGACCGGCCAGGCACGCTGCACGAGATCATCGATGTGCTGCCACGTAAGAACGCCACCGGCTGGGGCAGCGCCATGAAGAGCCGACCCGAGGTCACCGTGAAGGCCCTCGCCCGGTTCATCGGGCTGCTGTCCATGGCGCAGAACCCGGAGGTGCCGGGCCGCCCCCTGCTCAACATCGAAACCCACCTGTGGGTACGCGCCGTCTCACGGCTGCTGCGCGGCACCTCCCACCAGCCTGCCTTCGGCTGGTACGGGGAAGCACCCCGCGAGCTGGACCCGTACGCACCCGACACCGACGTCGTGGTCGCCGACAACCGCTACCCTCGGCTGCCCGCCATCTACTGCCGGCACTGCGGCCGGTCGGGCTGGATGGCCCTGTCACCGGAGCGTGACCCGCAGGAGCTGGAAACCGACCCCGACAAGATCTACCGGGCCAGCGTCGGCCGGGACAAGCGCCGGGTCCGCGCGCTGATCGCCGCAACCGGCGACGAGATCGGGCAGCGGCCGGCCGGCCTGCTCGTGATGGAGTACGGCCGTCGGGTGCGCCCGTTCGATCCGAGCCGGGACCGGGGGCTCAGCGACGACGCGATCGTCGTCCTCGGCGACCTGTCCGCGATCGACGCGGCGGAGAAGGATCGCTGCCCGTCCTGCCAGATGGATCACGGCATCCGATTTCTCGGCGCCGGCCTGGCCACCCTCGCCTCGGTGGCGATCACCCAGCTCTTCACCGGCGGCGAACTGGACGAGCGCGAGAAGAAGACGCTGCTGTTCAACGACTCGGTCCAGGACGCCGCACACCGCGCCGGTTTCGTGGCCAACCGGTCGTACGCCTTCTCCCTGCGCTCGCTGCTCGCCAGCCGGCTGCGACCCGGGCAACCGGTCGGGCTCGACGACCTCTTCGCCGACATGATCGAGGAAGCGGTGAAGCCGGAGATCCTCTCCACAGTCGTACCACCCGACCTGCACGACCAGCCCGGCGTCGACAGCCTGCTCGCCGGTGAGCACACCGGCAGCCGGGAAACCTGGTCGCTGATCAGTGAGCGGCTCGTCTTCGCCACGGTCATGGAGACCGGTCTGCGCGCCCGGCAGGGCCGCACCCTGGAGCTGACCCGCAGCGTCGCCATCGAGGTCGCGCTCGACGACCCCGGAACCGCCGCCGCCATCTGCCGGGACGTACACCTCACCGGCCCCGGTCAGCTCGGTGCCGCACCGCCGGACGACGCGCGCTACCTCGCCTTCCTCCGCGGCCTGCTGGAACGGCTACGCACCCGAGGCGCGGTCTACCACGAGTGGCTGCTGCCGTACCTGCGGCGGGGCGGCACCCGGTGGCAGATCTGGGGTGGCCGCCCGGCCGGTATGCCCGCCTTCCCGAGGGGCGTGTCGGCACCGGCGTTCCTGCTGGCCACATCGAAGTCCCGCTCCGAGTTCGACGCGATCACCGCCCGGGGCAACTGGTACCAGGACTGGACCTCCCGCTGCCTTGGCCTCGACCCCGGCGACACGGCCGCTTACCTCACCCGCCTACTGCCAGCCCTCGCCGCTGCCGGCATCGTCGCCGCCGGCGACACCGAGGACGGCAACACCGTGTACGGGCTGATGCCCGGGCACCTGCGGGTCACCCGGCTCGACGACGCCCAGGCCGTACGCGCGGGAGTCGGCTGCGACACCTGCCACTGGCAGCAGACCGAGCATCCCGACCGGGTCGCCGACTGGATCGGGCAGCCGTGTCGACAGTACCGCTGCCGGGGCCGGCTCCAGGCCGCCCACGACGACACCGCACCCGACGACTACTACCGGCGGCTGTACCTGGAGAGCTCCGTGTTCCGGGTGGTCACCGGCGAGCACACCGGCATGCTCACCCGCGCCCAGCGGGAGACGGTGGAGAAGCAGTTCCGCGAGGGCCGGCGCTACACCGACCCGAACGTGCTCTCCTGCACGCCCACCCTGGAGATGGGTATCGACATCGGGGCGCTCTCGGCGGTCGTGCTGGCGTCCCTTCCCAACGGTCCGGCCAACTATGTGCAGCGGGCCGGTCGTGCCGGCCGCAAGAGCGGCAACGCCCTCGTACTCACCCTGGTCGGTCGCAGCGAGCGGGACCGCTACTACCTGACCGAGCCGAGAGACATGATCGCCGGGCAGATCGTGCCACCCGGCTGCTTCCTCTCTGCGGTGGAGATCCTGCGTCGGCAATACCTCGCCCATCTGATCGACCTGGCGGCTCGCGGTCGGCTGCCCGGGGTGTTGCCGATGCCCCGGCGTGCGCACCTGCTGTTCGGCCCGAGCGGTTGGCTCACCCACCTCGCGGACGCCGGACGCGGCGACGGCGCCCGGCTGGTCGAGGACTTCCTGACACTCTTCGGCGGCAAGGTCCTCCGGGCCGCGGCCGACCAGCTGCGCGAGTTCGCGATCGACGGAATCGTCCACCGAGTGAAGGAGGCCGACGGCGCCTGGGAGGAACGGCTAACCGACCTGCGACGCCGGCTCCAGGAGATCGGTACCGCCCGGGGCACGCTCGTGCCGAGCGACCCCGACCACGCCCGCGAGATCAGGATGCTCAAGGCGGAGGAAGGCGCGGTCCGTCGCCGCCTGCGGGAGGTGAGCGCGGCGGCCGCGCACGGCACTCTGGTCGAGTTCGGGCTGCTCCCGAACTACGCGCTCATCGACAGCCGCACCGACCTGGAAGCCACCCTGACCTGGGAAGAGCAGACCGACGGCGACCGGCGGTTCCACAGCGAACTGCGGGAGTACGCCCGGCCGGCCCGTCCGGCGTTGGTGGAGATCGCACCCGGCAACAGCTACTACGTCCGCGGGTACCGGCACGAGATCTCGGGACTCGACGTGGGACCGCCCGACCGGCCCGCGTACGAGCAGTGGCGGGTCTGCGCCCAGTGCGGCTACGTGCGCACCCACCTGGCCAAGGAGGACAGCAGCGCCTGCCCGCGCTGTGGAGACCGGGGCATCGCCGACCACGGCCGGCTCTTCCAGGTGCTCCAGCCGACCCGCGTCTACAGCCGCGACAAACGGGACGACGCGCGGATCCGCGACGACAGCGACGACCGTGACCGCCGCTTCTACGCCACCACGGTGGCGGTCGACATCGACCCGGCCAAGGTCGACTCGTCGTGGCGACACGCGCGCGACACCTTCGGCGTCGACTACAGCCGGCACGCCATGATCCGCCGCTTCAACCTGGGGGCCCAGCGCTACGACCGGCCCGCCGAGCTTTTCGCCGGGGACGAGGTGCGGATCAACCGCTTCCACACCTGCATCTCCTGCGGCGGTACCACAGTGGATGGCCTTCCGGCATCCAGCCAGCAGTTGGCCGCGCAGTCCTCCGGCGCGACCGTCGTGCCGGGCGCGGAGCATCACCTGCCCTGGTGCCCGTACCGGCGCGCGGCGGCGACGCCCGACATCCACATCGATCTGATCCTGGCTCACCAGTTGGAGACCGAGGCGCTGCGCATCCTCATCCCGGCGGCGACGGCGATGGTGCAGGAGCGACTACTGTCCTTCGCCGCCGCGATCCGCCTCGGCATCGCCGCCCAGTACGGCGGCGACCCGGCACACCTACAGGCCGTGCCGGCGACCATGCCGGACGGGCAGAGCGACGGCACCCGCAACTTCGTGGTCGTCTATGACACCCAGCCGCAGGGCACCGGATATCTTCACCGCCTCGCGAAGCCCGAGGAGTTCCGCGCCGTCCTGGAGCTGGCCCGGCAGCGCATCGCCGACTGCGAATGCCGGCAGGAGGCGAAGCCGGTGTGCCACCGGTGCCTGCTGCGCTATGCCCGCAACGAGCATTTCGCGCTGATGAGCCGCGACGAGTCGCTGGGCATGCTCGACAAACTCCTCGACACCTGGGAGGTCGAGGAAGGTACCCGCACCGACGAGATCTCGCTCATCCATCAGGTGGAAAGCGAGCTGGAGCTGCAGTTCCTGACCAAGCTGCTCAACCTCGGTGAGACGCCGGGCTCCGGGCTGCGCATCGAACGGCGCCGCGACCACGACGGCGCCCGCATCGCCGACCTGCGGTTCGCCAGCAACGGTGGGCACAGCGTCACCCACTGGCAGATGAAGCTGCAGAACACGGTCAAGGGCACCCGCCCTGACGTCCACTTCAAGCGCCTCGACGCCCCGTCCCCGGAGGTGGCGGTCTACCTCGACGGCTTCAAGTACCACGCGACACCGCAGTACAACCGGCTGGCCGATGACGCCCAGAAACGCGCCCGGCTACGCGCCCACGGCTACCTGGTCTTCGCCGCCACCTGGGAAGACGTCAGGACCTGGGGAAACCCGGACGGACCGGGACGGTGGACACCGTACGGCGGCGTCTGCAAGCAGGTCGCCCGGGAGCGGTATCGGCAGTTCCTGCCCGGCGCCGACCCGGACGAACTCGAAGCGACCATCTGGGCCAACCCAATCGAGCAGCTGATGCGCTTCCTCGCCGACCCCGACCCCACCCGATGGCAGCGCAGGGCCGAGGCGGCACTGGCGGGCCTGCTCAAGCAGGCTCGGGACAACAGCCACACCGACTCCGCTGGAGTCGGCGATCGGCTTCTCGCCGCACTGCGCGGTGAACCGCTGCCCGGACCCGCCGCGCAACGCCACATCATCGTGGCTCGCGCCCACGACAACGCCGGCTGCGCGGTGACCGTGATCGTCGACGGCCGCAACAAACCACTGCCGACGTGGTCGGCGCTGACCGTCGTCGACGACAATCCGGCCGCGGTCGTGGCAGAGGGACACAAGGAACGCTGGGCCGCCTGGCTCGCCTGGGGAAACGTCATCCAGTTCCTCGGCAACGGCGGTGGAGACGCCGGCCAGCTCGCGGTCTCCGACCTGGACGCCTTCGACCCGGCCTCCATGGCGGTCACCGAAGGGACCGGCCTGCGGCTCGTCCAGCGCGCCTTGCCGCTGAACGAGGAGACCGCCACCTGGCTCGGTGTCACGCCGCAACCGACGCCGACCGGACCGGCAGCGGTCCACGACGAGTCGCCGTGGCGGGACGTCCTGCGTTACGTGGATCCGGACGAAGGCACCCTGGAGGCGCTCGTACAGCAGCTCGCGCGGCAGAACCTGCCGACGCCGGTCGTCGGCTACGAGCTCGGCGACCAGGGTTGGCAGGCCGAATTGGCCTGGCCCGAGCAACGGATCGCAATCATGCTCACCGGCCCGGCCGGTGACCCGGAAATCGAAGACCGGGACCGCGCGTACGCCGAGGCGGGTTGGCATGTACGGACCGCTCGGGAATGGTCGGCCGAGGAACTGGCAGCACAGCTTGCCGCGAATGGGGGAGAAAGCTGATGAGCACCGGGGCGACGTTGCGGATGCTGGACCGGGCCGACAAGGAGGTCATGAGGCTCACCCGCGCGGACATCGGCGCGGTCTACGAGTTCATGCACAAGTTCCGGCACAACCCGGAGAACCCCGGGCTCAACCTCAAGACGCTCAGCGGCGACACCCGGCTGATGTCCGCCCGGGTCAACCGGGACTACCGGGCACTGCTCCTGCACATCGCCGATCGGGACTACCTGCTCGTCGCCGTCAAGCACCGCGGCGAGGTGTACGACGACCTGTCGCGCTACGCGTACCGGATCAACCGGATCACCGGCGGGATCGAGGTCGTCGACCTGGCACCGGTCGGCGACAGCATCGTCGGCCGGGTCGTACCACCGGAGACCGATCCGGAGCCCGCGCGGAAGCCGCTCTTCGACGCGTACACCGACGCGCAACTGCTGGAGCTGGGCGTCTCCGAGCCGCTGCTGCCGCAGATCCGCGAACTCGTCGGTGAGGCCGAACTACTGGAGTTGCTCGATCGGGCACCACAGCTCACCACGGACGTACTCTTCGCGCTCTTCGACGGCACCCCGTACGAAGAGGTGCTCAAGCAGGTCACCGACCCGGTACGCGCCGACGAGCCGGTCGACCCCGACGACTTCGAGGCCGCTGTCGAGCGCCCCGCCACCCAGGTCACCTCGGACGACGAAGCGCTACAGGCGATCATCGGCGAGGCATTCGAACGGTGGCAGATCTTCCTGCACCCGACCCAGCGCAAGCTCGTGGAGAAGAAATACAACGGCCCCGCTCGGGTCGGCGGCGGCCCAGGCACCGGCAAGACCATCGTCGCGCTGCACCGGGTCGCGCATCTCGCGCGGCAGCTTCCGCCGGGCACGGACAAACCCATCCTGCTGACCACCTTCAACCGCAACCTCGCTGCCGACCTGCGGACCCGGCTACTCGCCCTCGGCGGGCAGGAACTCGTGGCCCGGGTCGACATCGTCAACATTGACCGGCTGGCCAGCCGCGTGGTGACCGAAGCGAAAGCGGGCGGTGGCCGCCGCGTCGTCGACGACACCCGGGTCGCCGAGCTGTGGGCCGAGTTCCTGCTGGAAACCGGCGAATCCGGATGGGACGCGGAATTCCTGGCCGCCGAGTGGACCCAGGTGATCCTCGGCCAGGTACTCAACTCACGCAACGACTACTTCAAAGCACGTCGTCCCAACCGTGGCCGTAGCCTGACCCGGGTCGAGCGCGATCAGATCTGGCAGCTGACCGAGCGTTTCACCACCTGGCTCGAAACCCGAGGCGTCTGGACCTGGCGGCAGGTCGCGCAGCGGGCAGCGCGTCTCGAAATGGATCGCGCGGCCGACTGCGGGGAGTCGTCGAGTGCCTCCCACCGCCCGCGTTACCGGCATGTGGTGGTGGACGAGGCGCAGGACCTCAGCGCCGCCCACTGGAAGATGCTGCGGGCGATGGTCGCCCCCGGCCCGGACGACATGTTTCTCACCGGCGACACCCATCAGCGCATCTACGACAACCACGTGACGCTGAGCAGCCTCGGCGTCAACATCCGGGGGCGCTCGTCCCGGCTCACCCTCAGCTATCGCACCACCCGCCAGATCCTGGCCGACGCCCTGCAGATCATGACCGGCGAGGTGTACGACGACCTGGATGGTGGGGAGGAGGATCTGGCCGGCTACCGTTCCCTGCTACGGGGAGACCGGCCGGTGTTCCGATCTGCGCCGACCTGGTCGCAGGAGCGGGACCTGATTGCCGAGCAGTTGCGGGCCTGGGGCGGTCCGACCGACGGATCGGTGGCGATCTGCGTACCGACGAAACAGTTCGCCGCAGATGTCATCAGTCGGTTGGCGGCGGACGGTGTGCCGGCGGTGGAGATCGGTCCTGATGGCCCGAAGCAGCCCGACGGTGTTCATGTCGGCACCATGCACCGCTTCAAGGGCCTCGAATACCAGCGCATGATCATCGCCGGGATCAGTGACGGTCTCGTGCCACGCCAAATGATCAACCGGTACCGCGACACTGACCCGAAGCGCTACCAACGAGAGCGCCAGCGCGACAGGTCCCTGCTCTTCGTCGCCGCCACCCGCCCTCGGGACGAACTGGCCGTGTTCTGGCACGGGACGCCGAGCCCTTTCCTCACCAGCCGGCTCGTACAGCCGCAGCTACCGTGAGCGCCGGCTCCGCAGCAGCGGGTCGGCTCGGGGGTCTGAGGGAGGTGAGCGTGCAGGCGGGGGACCGCATCGGAGGGCGGTACGTACTGACCTACCCGATAGGCCGTGGTGGGATGGGCGAGGTGTGGGCCGGTGTCGACGAGCGGCTCGACCGGCCGGTAGCGATCAAGTTCCTCCGCCAACTGGAGGTGTCGGTGGAGGAGCGGGAGGTCGCGGTCAAGCGGTTCCGCCGGGAGGCGCGGACGACCGCCCGCCTCGACCATCCCGGCGTGCCCGCCATCCATGACCTCGGCGAACACGGTGAGGATCTCTACCTCGTCATGCAGCTCGTCCGGGGAGCCGTCCTCGCCGACCACATTGCCGAGCTGGAGCAGCTATCCGTGGGCGAGGCGGCTCGGATCGCCGCGCAGGCCTGCGCCGTACTCGCCGCTGCCCACGCCGCATCACTCGTACACCGCGACCTGAAGCCCCAGAACATCATGATCACTACTGCGGGCACGGTGAAGATCCTGGACTTCGGCGTCGCGGCGCTGATCGGCCCGGCCGAGGCATCGCGCCTCACCGCCACGGGCCGCATTCTCGGCACACCCGCCTACATCGCACCCGAACAGGCGGCAGGCGGTCCTGTCGGACCCGCCACCGACCTCTACGCGCTGGGCTGCATCCTCTTCGAGATGCTTGCCGGCAAGCCACCCTACGAGGCCGCGAACGCGCCCGACATGCTGCGTCGGCACATTCACTCGCCGATTCCCATCATCACCGAGTACCGGGCGGACGTGCCCGACGACCTGGCCCATCTCGTGTGCTGTCTCCTCACCAAGGAGCCTGTAGAGCGGCCGAAGTCAGCCATCGAAGTCGAGCAACTCCTGATGCCCTTCGTTGACGATGGCATCATATGAGCGGCCACGGCGTGAAATTGATCGTCCATCCCCGGTTACCGGGTCATTTCCGTGGCATCGTTGCGAAGCCTGCTGGTCGGTGCCGGCCAGCCTGGCGTCCGCGGTGACGCCGACTCGGTCGATTGAGGTGGTCGAGTGGGGAACACCAGGGAGACGGCAGAGCGCGCCTGCGCCAACTGCGGTCAAGCCGTTCACGGGCCGGCGAACTCCCGCGGTCGCGGCCCGGACATTGCCTGGTTCGTCCATTGCCATCCCTGCGCCGCCCTGATCGCAGATCAGATGAAACCGCTCAAGGTGCTGCCAACGGGTAGCGGCGTAGACATCCATCGGTGTCGGAACTGTGGCCTGCACCGGGTTTGTCGCACGGGTTGGCGGACCCGCTGTCATGTGTGTCTAGTACGGCAGCCGCCGTTCGGGATCATGGCTGGAGTTCGAGGTTGAGGCGTCGGGTGTAGTGGGCTTGGCGGGCTCGGGCTTGATGGCGGCGGCGCCAGTCTGACCAGCGCAGACGGTGGGCGAGGTCGCGGATCGGGCGGAGTACGAGGGTGTTGATCAGCCGGCGGGTCTCGTTGACGGTCAGCTTGATCAGACCGGTGTCGGTGGAATCATCGTCGGCTTCGGCGGCGCAGATCGCCAAGACGGCGAGGGCGGCCAGGGCGAGGGTGGTGAAGCGGTGCCAGGAGTCCCAGCGGCGGACTTGGTGTTGGTCGAGGCCGACCTGGCCCTTGGCGGCTTGGAAGCTTTCCTCGACCGTCCAGCGGATGCCGGCGACCCTCACGAGCTGGGCGAGGGTGGCCGGTCTGGGTGTCCAGCAGCGGTAGAAGGCCAGTTCACCGGTGGTGGTGTTGCGGCGGATCAGGAGGCTGTGGTGGCCGCCGTCGTCGGGGTCGGCGTCGGTGCAGACGTCGTCGAGCCAGGCCCAGTCGTAGAAACGCGGGCCCTTGGATCCGGCGCCAGCGCTGCGGCGCTGCCACGCCGAGGCCGGCAGGCCGGCGGCGACCCGGTCAGCCCGCACCCGAGTCTTCCCGCCGTCGAGAGGGACCAGGTGGCTGCGGGACACGGCCAGGACGTAGCCCAGGTGGTGTTCACGCAGGCGAGCACGGAAGACACTGCTGTTGCCGTAGGCCTCGTCCGCAGCCGCCCACCCAGCGGGGACGCCGGCGTCGAGGGCAGCGGTGATCATGTCGGCGGCCAGCTCGGACTTCGTGGCGAAGACGACCTCGTCGGGAACTCCGGCGGCCTGGCATCTGTCCCGGTCATCGGTCCACGACACCGGCAGGTAGACCCGGCGGTCGATCAGTGTGTGCCCATGCCGGCTGGCGTAGCCACAGAACACCCCTACCTGCGCGTTCTCGATCCGGCCGGCGGTGCCGGTGTACTGGCGTTGCACCCCAACCGTATGCGTGCCCTTCTTCAGATCCCCGGTCTCGTCAACGACCAGCACCGCGTCCGAGTCACCGAACCGGGCCACGACCACGTCACGCAGATCGTCGCGGACGGCGTCGGCATCCCACACCGCCCGATACAACAACCTCTGCATCGCATCCGGCCGCGCATGCCCGGCCTGCTCCGCCAACTGCCAGCACGTCTTGACCTCGATATCCGCCAGCAGCCCGGTCACGAACGCCGCCGCAGCCCGCCGCGGCTCGACCCGCCCGAACCGACCCGCGAACGCATCACACACCCCGGCCAGAACCCGCCGCCACCGGGCAGGGTTTACGCTGTGGCACGCGGCCACCGCCAGATCTGAAGTTATGTCCACAGCAGACAGACGATCACGCGGTGGCCGCACCTCGTCTACCCGGCCCCACCAGCGACATCTCAAACGGCGGCTGCCGTACTAGTGCCGTGACCACGAACGTTCACGGTGTTGGTTGACACGCCGCGCGGCCTGTCGGGCGGGCGGCGTTGTGCGGGTCAGGCTGTGGCGGTGGCAGATCTTGTACGCGTGCGGCGGCTGAGTGACCAGGAAGGTCAGCAGCTGCTCAGAATCACCCGCCGGGGAACCGGTTCTCCGATCCGACTACGGCGGGCGATGGTCGTGCTCGCCTCGGCCGGTGGGAACACGGTGCCGGCGATCGCCCGCTTGGTCCAAGCCGATGAGGACACGATCCGGCAGGTCATTCACCGGTTCAACGAGATGGGGATGGCCAGCCTGGACCCTCAGTGGGCGGGTGGCCGTCCCCGCCACATCAGTAGCGACGAAGAGCAGTTCATCGTCGAGACGGCCAACACCCGCCCCGAGAAGCTGGGGCGGCCGTTCACCCGGTGGAGCATCCGCAAGCTCGCCGACCACCTGCGCCTGCATGCCACCCGCCGGGTCCGGATCGGGCGGGAACGGTTGCGGCAGATCCTGCACCGGCACCGGATCACCTTCCAGCGGACCAAGACGTGGAAGGAGTCCACCGACCCGCAGCGCGATGCCAAACTCGCCCGGATCGAGTACGTCAGCACCCACTTCCCACAACGGGTGTTCGCCTTCGACGAGTTCGGACCCCTCGTGATCCGCCCCCAGCCCGGCGCCGGGTGGGCACCCGCAGGCCATCCGCACCGGCTGCCCGCGAACTACCACAAGCTGCACGGCGTCCGGCAGTTCCACGGCTGCTACTCCGTCGGCGACGACCAGCTCTGGGGTGTCGTCCGGCGCCGCAAGAGCGCCGCGAACACCCTGGCCGCACTCACGTCGATCCGCGCCGCCCGCCCGGACGGGGCACCGATCTACGTCATCCTGGACAACCTGTCCGCGCACAAAGGCCGCAAGATCCGGGCATGGGCGGCCCGCAACAAGGTCGAGCTCTGCTTCACCCCGACCTACGCCTCCTGGGCCAACCCGATCGAAGCCCAGTTCGGGCCGCTACGCACCTTCGTCATCGCCGGCTCCAACCACCCGAACCACCCGGCGCTGACTCGAAAGCTGCAGACCTACCTGCGCTGGCGCAACGCCAACGCCCGCCACCCCGACGTCCTGGCCGCCCAACGCCGCGAACGAGCCCGCATCCGCAGCGAACGCCAACAACGCTGGGGCCAACCCGCCGCCCTCGCAGCCTGACCCAACACCGCGAACCTTCGTGGTCAAGGCACTAGACGAGCGATCCTCCGGCCGGTCGCTGGTGGCCGGAGAGCGGATGCTGCCTCAGCTCCCGGACGACCCCGCCCTCGCGGACCAGCTACTCCGCTTCGCCGGTCTGGCTGACACCGACTCCATCCCGGTGCGCACCGCCGCAGAATTCAGGTCCGCTCTCGCGCTCGGTGTCGAACTCGACCGGCAACGCCGCGACGGCTGGACTGATGTGGCCGGGGACGTCCGAGGGCTTCCGTGGTTCGGCAAACGGCAGGGCACCGCGACGCACGGGACCTGGGGCGTCCATGTCTCGTGCGGGTCGTGGCAAAGGCTTCGCGACCGGGCCTGTCCGGAATGCCCGCCGGAGCCGGGGAGCCGGTCGTTCGCAGCGCTGCGGGATACGCCATATCTGCTCTATCTGGTTCGGCATCGGGGACTGCTCAAGTTCGGAGTCGGTGGCGCGCCCCGAGTTCGACTGCATCTGCGATCCGGCGCGGCGCTGGTGGAAGTCCTTGAGGGCCGGCATTGTGACGTCATCGCCGCCGAAGCCATCCTCAAGCGGCAGAAGCGGGAGTTGGCGATACCGCTCAGGGTGTGGCGGACCTGGCGGATGCCGGCATCCTTTGGGGCGGGCACGGAGGTTGTCCGTGCCACCGTCGAGATCCGGCTGGCGGATGCCCTGACCAACGGTCGAGACGTCAGCGATCGCTTTGTGGCGTAGGCCGTTCCTGTATTCGGTCAACGAGCCGGCTGTAGTGACGACCTGTCCACGACTGGCACGCGGCCGGAAGGTCAAGCGGGCCCGTACGCAACTAACGAACATTGGTTAACCTCGATGCATTCTGGACGTTCTCCCGTCACGTCCCGGTAACACTGCTCTACCGTCGGGACATGGTCTCGCGTCGATCGATTCTTGGGGCGGTGCCACTCGCCGCCGCCGCCCTGACCGCCGCTCCAGCTCACCCCCGCTGGCTCACCGGAGCGTCCGCGTCCACCGAACCGGTACGCGTACCTCCCGATCCGGCCACGATGCCGGCCGCCGCGACAGCGGTACGCGGCTTCACCGCCGACCTCTACCGCACGATCGCGGCGAGCCACACCGGTGGCAACGTGGTGTGCGCGCCGTACTCGGTCCAGATGGCCCTCGCCATGGCCAGGGCGGGTGCCGGTTCGACCACGGCGGACGAGATGGACGCCGTGCTGCACGCGCCGCATCCGCGACCCGGCGCGCTCGACAGCGGCCTGAACACCGTCGACCAGTCGCTCGCCGCGCGGTTCCAGGATGGCGACGGAGTGCGGCAGCCCCGGGTGACCACGGCCAACGCGGTGTGGACCCGCCTCGATCTGGGCCTGCGAACCGGGTTCCAGGACACCCTGGCCGGCTACTACGGCGCACTCCCGCACCCGGTGGACTTCCGTGGCGCGCCGGAAGCGGCCCGCCAGGAGATCAACACCTGGGTGTCCGATCGGACCAACGCGAAGATCCCGGAGTTGTTGGCCCCGGACTCGGTGCGCTCCGACACCAGCCTGATGCTGACCAACACGGCCTACCTGAAGGCGGCCTGGTACTACCCGTTCCGGGCGTCGGCCACGGTGGACGAGCCGTTCACCCGGGATGACGGCACCGTCGTCCAGGTGCCGATGATGCGCGGCCCGTTCGACCGGATGGGGCACCTGCTGGGCGACGGTTGGCGCGCGGTCGACGTGCCGCTCGCGGGCGACGGGCTGGCCATGGCCGTCGTCATGCCGACGAGGGACGACCTCGCCGCGGTCGAGGCGAACCTCGATGCGGCGTGGCTGAGCGCGTTGTTCGCCGGCTTCCAGTTCACCGACATCCAACTGCGGATGCCCCGGTGGACGTTCCGCCTGCCCGCCCAGCTGGGCGCCGCCCTGAGTGGCCTCGGCATGCCCACGGCCTTCACGCCGTACGCCGACTTCACCGGCATGAGCACCACCGACCCGGCGCTGTGCATCGACGACGTGGTGCACGAGACGTTCATCGGGGTGGACGAGAAGGGCGTCGAGGCGGCAGCCGCGTCGGCGGTCATCATCCGGCCACCGTCGATCCCGCAGGGGCCGCAGTTCTTCGTGAACCGGCCGTTCCTGTACGTCATCCACGACCGGGTCACCGGCGTACCGCTGTTCATCGGCCGGGTGCACGACCCGCTGGTCACCGGCTGACCCTGGTCGGCACGGTGGTGGCCGCGGCGCGCGTCGGGCTGACCTGGCCCGCGACGATCGCGGCGAGGCAGCACACGAAACCGGCCGACTGGACCGGGGTGAGTGATTCGTCGAGCAGCACCGCACCCAGCAGGGCCGCCACCACCGGCGAGAGCAGGGTGAGCAGCGCGACGGAGGTGACCGGCAGCGTGGCGATGCCCCGGAACCACAGGACGTAGGCGAGCAGGCCGCCGGGCAGGCCGAGCCAGAGGTACCCGAGCGCGGCGCTGGCGTCGACCGCGGGCGGTGCCCCCTCGACCAGCAGCGTCACCGGCAGCAGGAACAGGCCGCCGGCCGTGAGCTGCCAGCCGGCGTACGCCGTGGGGCCCACGCCCTCCGGGCGCCCCCATCGCTTGGTTAGCGTCACCCCGACCGCCATCGCCCCGGCGCCGCCGAGGCCGGCCAGTAGTCCGACCACGTCGACGTCCGCGTCGGGACCGATGACCAGCAGCCCGACCCCCGCGACGCCGACGACTCCCCAGGCGAAGCTCCAGGTCGACGGGGGCTGGTGCAGCACGGTCACCGCCAGGACCGCCACGGCCAGCGGCTGCACCGCGCCCAGCGTGGCGGCCACTCCGCCGGGCAACCGTTCGGCGGCGACGAACAGCAGCGGCAGGAACACGCCGATGTTGAGCACGCCCAGCACCGCCGCCTTGAGCCACCACCTGCCGTGCGGCAGCGCCCGGCCGATGGCGAGTGCGGCAAGGCCCGCCGGCAGTGCCCGGATCAGCCCGGCGAAGAGCGGATGGCCGGCCGGCAGCAGTTCGGTGGTGACCACGTACGTCGTGCCCCACACCGCCGGGGCGAAGGCGGTCGTGGCGGTGGCGGCCAGGCGACCCGTGGCCGGAGAGGGGGTACCGGATCTGTCACGTGAATCAGGATCGACGCGCCGAACCGATGAGTCCAACACATCCTTGTCAACCCAACCATCGTGATTCACGATTGATGGATGGAGCTTCAACAGCTGCGGTACGTGGTGGCCGTCGCCGAAACGCGGAACTTCACCCGTGCCGCCGAGCGGTGTCTGGTCGTGCAGTCCGCGCTCAGCCACCAGATCGCCCGCCTGGAACGGGAACTCGGCGCCCGCCTCTTCGACCGGACGAGCCGCCGGGTGCGGATGACCCCGGCCGGTGAGGCGTTCCTCCCGGCGGCCCGTCAGTGCCTGGCCGCCGCCGACCGGGCCGCCGCCGAGGTCGCCTCGGCGGTCGGGGAGATCCGGGGCCGACTCACCGTCGGCATGATCCCGACCGTCGCGGCGGTCGACATCCCGGCCGCGCTTGACGCCTTTCACCAGCGGTATCCGCAGGTCCGCATCCGGCTGCGGGTCGGTGGCAGCGAACAGCTCGTCGACCAGGTCAAGGAGGGCGCGATCGACATCGGATTTCTCGGACTTCCGGTGACCGCCCGGCCCGAAGGGGTGACCGCCCGACAGTTGGCGTACGACCGGTTGGTGGCCGTGGTCGCCCCCGAACATCCGCTTGCCGGGCAGGCCGAGGTCGACCTCGCCCGCCTGGCCACCGAGACGTTCGTGGACCTGCCGGCGGGTACTGCGGGACGGGCCCAGTCCGACCAGGCGTTCGCCGCCGCCGGACTGCACCGCGAGGTCGCCTTCGAGGTGAGCACCGTCGACTCGCTGATGACCCGGATCGTCCGTCGGCAGCTCGGCATCGCCCTGCTGCCGTCGAACTACGCGCCGCACCTGCCGGGTGTGGTCACCATCCCGGTGCGGGACGCCCCGGCCCGGATCGAACACCTCATCTGGAACCGGACCACGCTGACCCCAGCGGCAACGGCGTTCCTCACCGAGCTGGACATCTCGGTCGACGACGGCCGGAGTGACGGTGACCGCTGAGTCGGCTCGCGCCGCCGTGACCCGCGCCCGGCTCGGCGTTCAGTTCGTCAGGGGACGGTCCCGGCGCGCGTCGGCCAGCACCTCAGCCCACCAGCGCAGTTCGGCCAGGCTCGCGGTCAGGCCCCGGGTGACCTCCGTGTCCGGTGTGTAGCGGCCCTGGTCGTCCAGTGATGTCCAGGGTGCCCGTAGGCCCAGGGCCCGACGGGTGGTCACCACGCTGAGTTCGGCGAGCACCCCGCGCAGGTGCTCGATCGCCGCGTATCCGCCGTGGACGCCGTAGGCCACGATCGTCGCCGGCTTGACCCGCCACTCGCCGTAGTGCCAGTCGATCAGACGTTTCAGCGAGGCGGGGTAGCTGTGGTTGCACTCCGGCGTGACGAACACGAACGCGTCGGCGGCGGCGATCCGGTCGGCGACCTCGCTCTTCGGCCCGCCGCCAGGGTAGAGGAGGCTGTCGTCGGGCAGCTCGACGTGGGCAACGTCGATCAGGTCGAGCTGCGCGGGGCCGACCGCGCCGGCAGGGTCGAGTGCGGCGGCCACCCACTGGGCGATCGTCGGGCCCATCCGGTCCTTACGGACGCTGCCCGAGATCACGGCCACCCGTAGGCCGGCGGCGGGGGACAAGCTGCTGTTCTGGTCGGTCGAAACACTCATGTCCGAGACCGTGCAGGTTCAACATATGTTGAAGTCAAGTCCCGGTGTGCCTACCCTGCGGTCATGACAGTAGCCACGGGTACCGCTCGGACGTTCGGCGTCGGCGAGGTCGCCGCCGACAGCGGCGTCGCGCCGTCGGCCGTGCGGTTCTACGAGAACCACGGGGTCATCAACGCGGTACGCACCGCCGGCAACCAGCGCCGCTTCGACGGATCCGCCGCGTGCCGGATCCAGGTCGCCAAGCTCGCCCAGCGGGCCGGGCTGAGTGTTCGCGAGATCGCCGCGCTCTTCGCCGACCTGTCGGCCGATCCGACGCCCGACGAGTGGGCGGGCGTCGCCAATCGGCTGGTGACCGAGGTGGAGGAGCGGGTACGGAATCTCAAGGCGCAGCTCGCGGCGATGGAATCGGGCACCCGGCTGTGCGAGATCGGGCGCGACGGTCCGGCACGCTGACGTGCCCGACGTCGCGGGACTTGACTTCAACATATGGTGAACCCTGATCGTCGGGGCATGAGCGATCTGCCAACCTCCGTCCCGTCTCCCGCAACGCTTGCCGCCCTCGTCGGGAGGGCCACAATCGTCGGCCTCGGCACCAGCACCCGGGAGGCCACCGAGACCTTCCGACTGGTCGAGGAGACCACCCACGAGTTGATCCGGCGCGGCTTCCGGGTCGTCGCGCTGCTGGACAACCAGCGGGTCGGTGACCGCTACGACCGGTACGTCCGGGGCGAGGACGTCGACCTGGACGTGGCGCTCCGCCAGGCGTGGGGTCCGTGGCGGACGGTCGAGATGCGCGACGCGCTCGTCCGGCTGCGCCGGCACAACAAGCGTCACCCGGACGATCCGGTACGCGTCATCGCCGTCAACGGGCGACGTGCGCTGCCCGCCGACTACGACCGGGTGGTGGCGCTGCTCGCCCCGGCCGATCCGGCGACCGTGGCGCGGATCGGCGAGGTCTTCGACGTCATCCGTACCGCGCACGACAACGGCGAGCACGTCCAGCGCCTGCACGGCACCCATCCCGGCGTACCCTTCGTCGACCTCGCCCGCACCGCCCGCGATCTGGTCGCCAAGCTGCCTGACAGCCGGGAACGCGACGAAGCGCTGCCGTTGATCGACGCGATCGTCGACTTCCACGCGCACGCCCTCGGTGCCGGGTACGACGCGGCAGCGCAGGAGCGCGCCGCCGCCGAGCGACTCCTCGATCATCAGCGGGTCAGCGGCGACCGGGTGGTGTTCTGGGAGGGCAGTGCCCACGTCGCGGCGCACGGCGCGACCATGCTGGGTGCCCATCTGCGGGCGGCCCTGGGCAGCGATTACGCGGCCGTCCACGTCACCTTCGGCCACGGCGGCATTCCCGGTCGGGACATTCCGCGCCCCGTCGGATCGTCACTGGACGCGTCGCTGCTCCAGGGCGGTGGTGCGCGGATCGTCGACCTGCGTGCCGCCGTACCTGCGGACCTCGCGGACCGGCCCGGACGACCGTGGCGGACCCGACTGATCTCCGGTCTCTACCGGGCGGACCACGACGAGCAGCACTACTACGAGCTGCCCTCGCTGGCCGGCAGCTTCGACGCGATCGCCTTCATTCCGACGGTCACCCCGATCCACCCCCTGCCGGGCTGAACCGACCCGCCGGACCCGGCCGGCTCCGTCGCCGAGCGATGCGCCGGGTGGTGAGTCCCGCTCAGACGGGCCGATGGTTGTTCGAGCTGCGGGCCCGCTGGATCAGGTTCTCGACCCACCGTTCGAACTTGCTGCTGCCGCCACCCAGCAGCCCGGTGAGTTCGTCCTCGGTGACCCCGCCACGGGCGGCCAGCGACTCGACCATCGTCCGCAGCCGCCGGTGGTCGTCGTCCTCCGCCGCCGTCACCCCGACCGCGCCGGCCCCGAGGTGACGTTGCAGGTCCTGAAGGATGTCCATCATCTGCGGCAGCGTCTCGATGACCTGGGACAGACCGGCCTCGTGCGGGCTGGACGAGCCGCGCAGTTCCTGCAGGGTGAGGGCGACCGACATCGGGGTGACGATGTCCGCCTCGCTGCCGATGGCGTCGATGGCCCGGCCGAGCTGCTCCTTGGCGGCGTGCACGCTGTCCAGGTCGGTGTGGTCGACCAGGATCGTCCGCATGCCGTGCACGTCGAAGGGCAGTTGCTGGTCCTTCGCCATCAACTGGACGAACGGTTTGCGCAGCGCGTGCCGGACCGCCAACTCGTAGAAGACGTTGGCGTTCTGGTCGGTCAGGTCGGCGATCACCAGGTCGTTGCGGATGATGCGGTCCAGCACCTGGGAGGTGATCAGACCGGCCCGTTCGATCTCGTCGCCACGTATCGCGACGAAGCCACGCGCCTCCACCACCGGGCGGATCACGTGCTTGAGGATCTGGTCGCTGCGTCTGCGGATCTCCGAGTCCTCCGGACCGATCGGGGCGATCACGAAACACTCACGACGCGTAGGCTGCTCGCTGTCCTCCCCCATGAACCCAGCGTAGTTGAGGCCGGCGAGACGGGTGTTCAGCCGGTCGGTGCCCGGTACCGGTCCCACCGGTTGCGGTGTGCGGCCAGCAGTCGGTCGGCCTCGGCGGCCGCCCGCGCGGCGACCGGCTCCGCCAACCACCGGCCGAGCACGCCGGCCATGCCGTCCACCAGGTGTCGACCAACCGGGGTGAGTCGCCGCTGCGCGGCCAGCACCGCGACGGTGTCGGCGGCGGCCCTGCTCCACCGGACGAACTGGACCTCCGCGTGGTGCCGCGCCGCACCCGGGTCCGTCACCCGCGCCTGGCGACGCCAGAACCCCGCCACCCCCAGGTGGGCGTACGCCCCGTGCAGCAGGCCGTCCAGCGGCCGCGGGTCGGTCCGCCACGGTGCGTAGAACAGCTCGGTGGGGCCCGGTTCCAGTGTGGCGAACATGTCGGTCAACGCGGCCAGCTTGGCGTGCTGGATCTCGTGCGCGAGCGCCACGGCCGTCGACCGGGCATCCGGTGGCAGCGACATGGCCACCGATCCGAAGGCGTGGTGGAAGGTGCCGCTGCGGGTGCTGGTCCGGGGCGCGGCGATCGGCACCAGCGCGCGGAGCAGCGCGGAGATCTCCTCGGCCACCGGCCGGTGGTGGTCGACGAGGATTCGCCACGCACCGTCGAGGCGTGCCTGCCAAGCCCCGGTCGACGCACCACTGAAGCGGCGGTCCCCGCCCAAGCCTGGCACGTACCGCCAGGTCCGGGTGTCCACCAGCAGCGACAACGGCAGCCCATCATGTGCGACGTCCAGTCGGGACAGTGGCCGCCACCGGCGGTCCGCCGACCGGCCGGCGTCGATGTCGACCCGCTTTCCGGCGGCGTTCACCCACGCCTGCCCGCCGCAGGTGCGGATCCGGGCCCGGGTCGCGGTGACCGGGAGGGTCAACGTGCCGAGGCCCGGCAGATCCAGCCGGCCGCCGGCGCCGGGAGCCAGCGGGACGTCGAGTTCGACAGCGGCGCCGGCACGGACGGCGGCGGTGACCGCCACGGCGGCCAGCAGCCCGGGGTACGCCGCCGACCCGTTGCCCGTCTCCAGCAGCGACACGGTGCCGAACGCCCACGCGGCGACGGGCGGATGGGAGAGCGCGGCCACCCGGTCCGGCGTCGGGACCTCGGCCAGCACCCGGTACGCCGTCTCGACCACCGCCCGATCCGGGTGCGCCGTCTGGCGTACCAGCAGCAGCAGGGCGCGTACCAGTAGGAGGATCTTGCTGTGCTGGGCGGCCCGCAGCCGCGTCACCGCCGCCACACCGCCCCGGCCGGCGGCGAGTTCGTCCAGGACCGCCCTCGGCATCCGGTGTACCGACGGAATCAACGGGTCGCCCGGGGCAGCGTCGCCACGTCCCGGCGGACCGTCTGACGAATGTGGTCGATCAGGGCGTACAGGTCGGGGCAGTAGACCGAGGGGTTGTCGAAGCCGTTGTCGGCCCGCCAGCGGTGGGTACGCAGCCCGCCGCCACAGACCCGCCGCAGGTCACACGTGCCGCAGATGGCACAGAGCGCCGCCGCCCCGCGCTGCTGGGACCGCACCGCCGGCAGGTCGAGGGCGACGTCGAACGGATCCCGTCGCACGTGCAGCCCGGTACCTGCCGCTCCGGCGTAGGCGGCGGCGAGCGTGTCGTCCATCTCTATCTGCCCATCGGTCTGCACCACTGCCACCACCACCGGGCTCAGGCCGACACCGGCCAGGTGGGAGGCACCGCCGAGCAGCAGTTGGATGATCTCGTCGAAGAGGCGGATCCGGACCGGCGGGCCCGGCGCGTGGTACCACCTGTCGAACACCGAGATCAGCCAGGCCGCGTACGGGGTTCGTCGAGGATCGGCCGGGCGTCCGGGCGGGGGAGTGTGCCAGGTGCCGTGCGGTAGCAGGAAGTCGATCGTCGGCGGCCGGTGTTCGAGCAGGCTGAGATAGGTGGCGACCGGGTCGTTGCGGAGGTCGACCGTGCACAGCAGCCCGTTGAACAGGTGCGGGTAGCCCGTGGTGAGGCGGCGCAGCGCGGCCTCGACGCGGGCGTGGCTGCCCTGTCCGTCGGGCCCGCGCCGACGCCGGTCGTGCGCGGCCCGGTCGCCGTCGAGGCTGACGCTGAGCCGCACGTCGAGCCGGTCGAACAGGCTGAGGTACCGCTGGTCCAGCCGGGTGGCGTTCGTCTGCACGGTCATCCGTACCGGCACCGGTGCCACGCCCTGTCGGATGACCGACACGGCCGCCTCGACGCGTTCCGGTCCGGCCAGCAGCGGCTCGCCGCCGTGCAGGATCACCGACACCCGGTCGAGCCGGTGTGCCCGGGCATGTTCGCCGATGCGCCGGGCGGTCGCGTCGAGCACCTCGGGTGGCATGATCCGGGGCAGATCCCGCCACCGCTGGTCGGTCATCGTGTAGACGTAGCAGTGGTCGCAGGCCAGGTCGCAGCGGCTGTGCAGCTTGAGCACGAACTGGCGGAAGGCGACGGGTGGCGCGGGGTGGGTGGCGGTGCCGCCGGCTGGCCGGTGGCCGTCGTCGGATCCGGGCATCAGGCGCTTCACCGTCCTGGCTGCGGCCGGTCGGCCGGGGTCGACGGGTCCACAGCATACATCGACGCATGACGCTCTGTTCGCCGCGTTTGACCTGATCCGGGGGCGCCGTCCTCGGCCGGACCGTCACGGAGGGAGAGTGGCCCGGCCCGCGTACGGCCGCTTGGCGACCACGTCATACCGTTATCATGGGCGTACGCAGCGGATCTGGCCAACGTCGACGTCCGCACCTGCGACGCGATCATTGTGCGATAGGCAGACAGGCGGTGATCGGGCTATGGACACCGGGGAGGACTCGTTGCGCTCCGATCTGATCGATCTGACCGACGTCGACCTGGCCGCGCTCGACGCCGTGCCGAGCGAGGTGCTCCTGGCCGCGCTGCACCGGTTGCGGCGCCGCAGCGGCGCCGCCGGTGACCAGTACGCGGGCTGGCAGAGCGCCATCGATGGCGACGACTGACCGCGAGGACGCCCCGGTCGTCCCGGGTGACGTCCCGCAGCAGCGACCGGCCAGTGGCCAGACCGGTCAGCCGGGCCGGGAGGAGACGGTCGGCACCTGCACCATCGTCTCGTTCGTCTCGCCAACCAGCGGCACCGGTCGTAGCAGCGCGGTCGCCAACATCGCCTGGATCCTCGCCTCCAACGGCAAGCGGGTTCTCGCCGTGGACTGGTGCACCAAGACACCCAGGGTCTACGACTATCTGCGTTCGTTCCGGGTGGACGCGGTGCCGGCCGCCGGGGTGCTCGGCCCCGAACTCGCCACGCTGATCAGCCCGCATCCGGACACGCACCCGCACCGGGCGGCGACGACCGCGCCTCCCGGGCCGGAACAGGGCATGCTCTACCGGTACGCGATCTCCGGGTCGAGTTTCGGCTTCGAGATGATCGGCATCAGCCTCGACGTCAACGCCCTACCCGAGGTCGATCCGGTCCGCGCCCGGCAACTGCTGCAACACGGCGGCTACGACTACGTCCTGATCGACACCCCGGTCGACCTCACCCTGCCCGGCATCACCTACACCGCGATGCTCAGCGACGTGGCGGTGGTGTCGATACCGCCTCGTCGGCAGGCGATGCAGCAGGCGGCGGACCTGGCCGCCCAGCTCCAGCGGGAGGCCACCGGCGGCATCCGGGTGCTCGCCGCGCCGACGCTTCGCGATGTCAGCCAACCGTGGTACGGACCCGCCCGTGACTCGGCCCGCAAGGCGTTCACCAACCTGCTCGACGAGTCGATGACCGGGCTGTCCGGCGTCTCCACGGTGGAGATCGTGGAGGTGCCCGAGCCGGCGTACGACACCTACGACGACGTGCTGGCGGTGCTGGCCGACACGCCGGGCAGCGAGAACACCCTCCTGGCGGCCTACGAACAGATGGCCTCCTGGATCAGCGGGGGCGCGGTGGCCCGGGTGGCTGACGTGCCCGAGCGGATCCGTCGGCGCTATCGCCGGGGTGTGCTGCTCGACCCGGCTGACCGCGCCGACGAGATCCAGGTGCTCTACGAGCCCGTCGACCGGCCGTTCGCCGACTGGATCGCCGGTCAGTTGCGCCGGGCCAACACCCAGGTGCAGCGGCACGTCGTGCGGTCCGGCCTGGCGCCGGCCCACGGCCCGGACGCCACGGTGCTGGCGATCCTCTCGCCGGGCGTGATCCAGGCCCTCGGCGCCGTGGCGTCGGCCACCGACGTCGAGGTGTTCGGCGTGCTGACCCGGGGGGACGCGCCCGAACAGCTGGATCCGAGCCGGGTCATCGACCTCCGGGCGGTCGACGGGGCGCGGGCCCAGCCGCTGCTGCTCAGCCGGCTCGGCCTCATCGCACCCGGGCAGCCCACCGGCGACCTGCGGAGCGCGCCGCGTTATCCGTCCGAGACGGACCGTCGGTTGCGGACCAACCTGCCACCGCGTAACGAGTCGTTCGTGGGCCGCGGCGAATACCTCGAACGGCTGCGCGACCAGCTCACCGACGGTGGCGGCCCGGTGACCCTGACCGGTGGCGCCGGAGTCGGCAAGAGCGAGATCGCCCGCGAGTTCGCCCACCGCTTCGCCTACGACTACGACGTGGTCTGGTGGATCCCGGCGCAGGACCGGGAGACCGTCCAGGCGGCGCTCGGCGAACTGGCCCAGGAGATCAACGTGGCCGACAGCGTCGGGGCGGCCGAGGCGGCGGTGGCCGCCCTGTCGACTCCGCGCAGTGCCTTCGCCCGCTGGCTGTTGATCTACGACAACGCCGACGACGCGGAGGTGCTGGCCGGACTGCTGCCCAGACCGGGCATCGGGCACGTGCTGTTCACCTCACGGGACGACGGCTCCTCGAACCTGCCGGCACCGCTCGAGGTGGCGGCCTTCACCGGCGACGAGAGCACCGCGATGCTGCGGCGGACCCTCGGCATCAGCGCCGACGACGCCCGTGCCATCGCGGCCGCGGTGGAGCACCTGCCGCTGGCGCTGCGGCTGGCCACCGCGTGGATCCGCGAGCGGACCCGGGCCCTGGAACGTACGGGTACGCCCAACCTGGAGGCCGTCAGCCGGTGCGTCGCCGAGTTGCTGGACGGGCTGCGGCGGCCCTCGACCGACGAGGAACCGACCGAGCGGATTCCCGGCTCCCGCACCTCGACCGTGGCCCGGATGCTGGACATCACCCTGGCTACCCTGCGGGAGACCGAGTTCGGGTCGCTGGCCATCCGGGTCGCCGAACTCGGCTCGTTCCTCTCGCCCGAGGGCATCGGCTTTCCGCTGCTGCGGTCGGTGCCGATGCTGACCCAACTCGCCGCCGCCGCCGACCTCGACGCGGAGGAGTTGCTGCTCGACGCCGGAGAGGTCGACCTGGTCCTGACCGTCGGCGCGCGGTTCGCCCTCTTCGACATCGACTGGGGGCGCGGCGCCGCCCTGCGGATGCACCGGGCCATCCAGGTCCTGCTGCGCGAGGCGATGCCCGAGCCACAGCGCCGCGAGCGTCATCGCCAGGTCCTGCTCGGGCTCGCCGGCTACGCCCCGACGGACCCGGAGGCCGACGACCGCCGCTACCTGCCGCTCTTCGACGAGTTGCAACGCCACCTGGTGCCCTCCGGCGCGCTGACGGCCGACGAGGCGCCCGTGCGGCACTGGGTCGTGAAGCAGGTCCGCTACCTGTTCTTCTTCGGCGACAGCGACGCCTGGCAGTCCGCGGTGCGATTGGCTCAGCAGGTCTGCGACCGGTGGACGGCCGACGGCGAGTTCGACCAGTTGACCATGCGGCTGTTCGTCCAGACCGCCAACCTGCACCGGGTGCTGGGCAAGCACCAGGAGGCGCTGCGCCTGGACGAGCGGGTACTCAGCGAGCAACGTCGCCGGCACGGGCTACGACACTTCCGGACCCTCATCGTGGGCCGTGGCCGCGGTGGTGACCTGCGCGGTCTCGGCAGATTCGAAGACGCGCTGGTGGAGGACCAGGCGACCCTCATCGGCTACCAGGAGGTGCTCGGCGACGACCATCCGAACACCCTGATGGCGATCAACAACCTCGCCATCGCCTTCCAGCTGACCGGCGACGCGCGGGAGGCACTGCGGCTCGCCCACCAGCTCCTCGACCGGTGGATGTCGCTGTTCGGGCCGGAGATGCCGGCGACCTGGCAGGCGTCGTGCCTGGTGGGGACGCTTGAGCGGGAGGCCGGCGAGTACGACCTGTCGCTGGCCACCCTGCGCGAGACCCTGGAACGGGTGCACGAGCTGCGCTCCGCCAGCCACCTCGACGAGTTGCGCGTCAACCGGAGTCTCGCGGTCACCGAACGCCGGCTCGGGCTCGCCATCGCCGCGAAGAAGCGCAGCATCGAGACCTTCCGGGGCTACCGCGACCGGTTCGGCGAGGACCATCCGACCACCCGGTCCAGCCTGCTCAGCATGGCCGTGGACTACTACCGGGCCGGGGACGCCGGCATCGCCGTCGAACACGCCATCCGCTGCCTGCGGGGTTACGAGCGGCAGTTGGAGGCCGGTCACCCGTTCACCGCCGTCTGCTCGGTCAACCTCGGGTTGTTCCAGCGTGGGGCCGGGGAGTACGACCAGGCCGTACGGGACGGCGAACGGGGCCTGCGCACCCTCCGCGCCCGGCTCGGCGACACCCATCCGTGGACGCTCACCGCCGCCACCGCCCAGGCCGGTCACCTGGCGGTCCGGGGCGACTTCGCCGACGCCGTCCGGATCCAGGAGGACACGCAGCACACCTGCCTGCGCTACCTGGGTCGACGCCATCCGTGCACGGTCGACGCGGTCGCCAACCTCGCGGCGATCCGGGCGCTCCGCGACGGTGCCCCCGACGCGGGCGCCACCGCGCTGACCGACACCGACATCGACGTGCCAAGAAGCTGAGGAGTGGACAGGTGACGGATCCGCAGCTGGTCGACGCGCTGGTGGAGGAGTCGGCCGAGCAGGATGTGCCCGGGTTCCGCAAGAAGCGCAACCTGTGCCGGGAACTGCTGCTCGGCGACACCGGCATCTACCACATCGCGCACTACACCGGCGGGGTGCTCGACTTCTCGCTGGACATCCTGGACCATGCGTCGACGCCGGCCGCACTCGACGGTGCCGAGCCCGCGCAACGCCGCGAAGCACACCGACGGGCGGGTGCCCAACTCGTCTACCGGGCAGCCGACCTCAGCCGGCGGGTGTGGGAGCTGCAGTGCGGCGGGCTGGTTCGGCTGGCCGTCCAGACCCGGGCTGATCTTGTCTTCTGCAACACGGTGACCGGGGGCGAACACGTGGTGGGATTCGGGTCCCTGCCGCCGGCCGGCACCGAGGCGGTCGCCGACCCGTCTCGGGCGAGCGGCATCGACCGGGCGGCGGCCCAACTCGCCACCGCGCTGCGTCAACTGGTACGGCTGCCGTCGCAGAACCCGGGCGGCTGGCTCACCGCCGATAACGCCCAAGTGCCCGTCACGGCGTCGACCGCCGACGTCATGGCGTACGTGGTCGGGTCTCCGGAGTCCGGCGGTCTGCTCAGCACCACGTTGCGGCCGGCCGGGCTGCACTATCTCAGCCACCACCGGGCGGGGGAGCAGACCGCCGCGGCCGACATCCTGCGGCATCCGGAACTGGAGTCCTTCTTCAGTCGCGGGGTCACCGTGGCCGGTCGGCGGGCCCGCTACGAACGTCTGGCCGGGGACCTGTCCCTGCTGGCGTTGCAGGTCAGCCGGGACCTGCGCCGCACCGTGGCCGGTGAGGCCGAGCGTCTGGTGCTCGACCTGGAGATCGGTGCGGTCTTCTACTACCTGCTCGCGCCGGAGGAGTACCTGTTCGGGGTCGCGCTCGACCAGGACTGGGTCACCCAGGCGGATCTCGACATGTCGGCGGTGGGCCGGCAGCTGGCCCGGTTGGATGTGCCGACCGGCACGTGAGCCGGGGGCTCGGGGTGCGCGAAGGGTGCGCTCAGGCGTTCACCAGCAGCCGCCGCACCCGAGCGCTCAGGCCGTCGAACACCGACCGTGCCTCCGTCCAGCTGCGCGAGCGCTCCGGCTGCTCCGTCGGGCCACCGTCACCCGGTACGGCCAGGTCACCGAGCATGTCCAGTTGAAACAGCGGCAGATACTCGACGATGCCGTCGTAGGTCTCGCAGAGCCGGTCCAGCCGGTCCAGGTCCCCCGGACGCGGAGCCCGACGGTGCCCCTCGTACCACCGTTCCACGCCGTGGTGGAACGCCTCGATCAGCCGTCGCAACACCATCGAGGTGCCCAGCGCCCGCTGCACGTCCCGGGAGCGCAGGCCCGAGCGCAGCAGGGCGGCGTTCTCGACCGTCTGCCGGATCTCGGTACCCGTCGGGGCGAACGCCTCGCGTAGGTGGCGGTCGAAGCCGGTGAGCTGGTCGAGCGCCTGGATGGCGTCGCCGAAGAGCCGGGCGACCGGGCCGGGCAGCGGAGTGGACGCGACCTCCGGTCGCCTCGGGGAATGCTCCCGTTGCACCGGATGCCGCAGATCATGGCGCAGGTCGTCCCGGATCTCGTCCAACTGGTACGCCAACCGCTCGATGGAGCGTTGGGCGTTCGTCTGCTGGCGCTGGATGCGTTCGACGCGCGTCCGCACCGAGGTCAGCGCGTCCGCGCCGAGCGCCTGCTCGAGCCGGCGCAGGGAAGCCTTCACGCTGCCCGACAGATCCTCCGGAAACGACTGCGGCTCGTAGACGATCGGCTCCACGCTGAACGTCTCGGCGAGGTCGGCGGCGAACTCCGCCGGCAGGTGCCCGACGACGACCAGGATGACCTCGCTGTCCGGCACCGCTGCCCGGATCGCCACCACCCGGCGGTTGAGGGCGTCGACCTCCTCGGACTTGAGCACCGACTCGGTGAGCAGCACGCAGCAGCCGGCGTTCTGTTCCTCCAGCGGCACCCAGAAGTCGACCGGCAGGTCCCGCAGCGAACCCACCAGATGGTCCCGCTGGTACGACCAGCCGTCCTGGGTGAGCACCCGCCGCACGTCGGCGGCCACATCCTGCCGGCTGGCCAGGTCGAACTGGACCCGTACCGCCTCGCGGACCATGAGGTGGGTGACCGGCGTGTCGGCCTGCGCCGCCCGCTGGTACAGGTGGTAGCACAGTCGGATCAACCGGCGGGGCACGCCGTCGGTCAGGTTGGTGAGGTACTCGGTGGTCTCCACGGTGAAGGGTGCGAGCCGTGCCTGGCCGAACGTGCGCAACTGGCTGCGCCGGATGAAGTCCCGCACGTCCCGCGCGCTCAGCGCGGACATCCGCACGATCGGCCCGATCCGCTGCCGCACGTCCGGGCTGAACAGGTGCAACATGTCCGGCAGCCCGGCGATCACCAGGAAGGCGCCGACGGAGGCGAACAGCTCGATCAGGCGGGAGAACCGGGCCATCGTGTCGTCACCCGGGCCGCCTGCCGCCGACAGGAACTTGTCCACCTCGTCGAGTACCACCACGAAGCGTCCGTGGCGCTGCCCGCACAGCAGGGCGAGCGCACCCATCACCGCCACCGCGTCGGACTCCACGTCGACGCGGGCGGGGACGCCGGCCGCCGCCAGCGCCGGCCCGGGCGGATGACCGGTCAGCCAGTCCCACGCGGTCGCCTCGGTGGCGGGATCGATCAGCATCGCCAGCACCGTGCCGACCGAGGGGTCGGTGGTGACCGGGGCCAACTCCGCCCGGAGCCGCTCACCGAGCCGCCCGGCCGTGGGCGACCCGTCCGGGATGTCGTCCGGCGCGGTCACGGCGGGTGACGCCGCCCGGTGTCCTTCGACCAGGGCCCGCACCGTGTCGCGGGACAACCGACCGAGCAGTTGGCGGCTCAGTGACAGGAACGTGTCGGCGGGGGCGTCGAGGTAGATCGCTCGGATCGCACCCCCGGTGCTCTCCCGAGCCTGGGCCAGCAGTTCGGCGGCCAGGTGGGTCTTGCCGGTGCCGTAGTCACCCACCACCGCGACCGTGCCGCCGTCGCCGCTGCGCAGGTAGTGGTCCAGATGGGCGAGGGCGTCGCGGATGGCGGCGGTGGTGACCGTGGTCGCCTGCGCCCGGCCCTCGGCCACCCTGGCGACCGCGGTCGGAGAGAACGGGTTGACCGGGACGACCGCCGGTGGATCTCCAGTTGCATCCATCTTTCTGATCCTCCGGTAGCTCTGGTCCGGGCACCAGGAACTCCCACGGCCCGGGCAGACACTGCTCCTCCGCGCCTCCAGGGCGTCTTCAAATCGTAGCTGTCAGTGGCCATTCCGGCGGACCTCCGAAGGCGACAGATCGGTCTCACCTGCGAAAAAGGCCCGATCGGTGGGCTGCCGGTCGGTGCGACGGCGGGCCACAGCCGCGGGTCCGGTGCGCCGGCCAGGTGGCGGGGACACCGCAGAATGGTCCCCATGCGAGCCGTGATGTTCGACGAGTACGGGCCGCCGGAGGTGCTCACCCAGGTCGAGCTGCCGACCCCCGAGCCCCGGGCCGATCAGGTGCTGATCCGGGTGCAGGCCACCACGGTGACCACCGCCGAGTGCGGGATGCGCCGGGGCGAGCCCCGCTGGGGGCGGGTCATCATCGGTCTGCGCCGGCCACGGCGGAGCGTCCGGGTGCTCGGGTTGGAGTTCGCCGGTGAGGTGACGGCGCTCGGGCCGAGGGTTCGCCGACTGCGCGTCGGCGACCGCGTCTTCGGCTTCACCAGCTTCGGCGCCGGCGCCAACGCCGAGTACAAATGCCTGTCCGAGCGGGCCTCGATCAGCACGATCCCGCCGAACGTGAGCTACACGCAGGCCGCGGCCACCGTCGACGGTTTCACCACCGCCTGGCACTTCCTGCGCGACCTGGCCGACCTCCAACCTGGTCAGAAGGTACTCGTCATCGGCGCCTCGGGCAGCGTCGGCACGTACGCCGTTCAGCTCGCGGGCCATCTCGGGGCGACCGTGCACGGGGTGTGCAGCGGGCGTAACGCCGCGCTGGTCGGGTCGCTCGGCGCCAGCCGGGTCTTCGACTACACGGTGGAGGACTTCACCAGCAGCGGCGAGCGCTACGACATCGTCTTCGACACGGTCGGTCGCAGCTCGTTCGCCCGGTCTCGGGCGGTGCTGGCGCCGCGTGGCCGTTACCTGCCCACGACCGGCCTGGTGACGAACGGCCTGCTCGCGCTCGGCACCAGCCTCACCCGCGGTCGACGGGTCCGGACCGCGATGTCGGTACGCAAGCACGCGGCCCTCGCCGCCCTGCGGGACCTGCTCGCCGAGGAGCGGCTTCAGGTGGTCATCGACCGCAGCTACCCGATGACCGAGATCGTCGAGGCGCACCGGCACGTCGACACCGGACACAAGGTCGGCAACGTCGTGATCGAAGTCCCGCCGGCCCGCGACCGGTAGTCCGGGCCGGCCGGAGACCGCCGCGAAACAAGAGAGAAGCATCGATGTAACTGCCGCCTGGGATCGTCGGGTTTCGATCTTGCGCGGGAGGTGGCGGTGACGATACCGACGACGCGACGACAATTCCTCCAGGCCGTCGGGGTGTCCGGCGGGGCGGGCGTGCTCTACGGCACCATGGGTGCGCTCGGCCTGGCGCCCGCCGCCCAGGCGGCACCACCGTTTCGGGCCCCGAACCGGTCCGACTTCACGCTGACCGGCCGGTCGGCGAAGTCCGTGCTGGTGCTCGGGGCCGGCATCGCCGGCCTGGCCACCGCGTACGAGCTGGGCAAGGCGGGCTACCGGGTACGCATCCTGGAGGCGCGTGACCGGCCCGGTGGGCGCAACTGGACGGTGCGGGGCGGCACCACCGAGACCGACCTCGACGGACGCACCCAGCGGGCCCGCTTCGCCGACGGGCAGTACCTCAACGCCGGTCCGGCCCGCATCGCCCAGCACATGGTGACCCTCGACTACTGCCGGGAACTCGGCGTGCCGATCGAGATCTTCGGCAACCAGAACGCCGACGCCTACTACGTCAACGAGAACGCCGGGGCGCTGTCCGGGCGGCCGATCCGGCACCGCGAGGCCAAGGCGGACGTCTACGGGTACGTCTCCGAACTGCTCGCCAAGGCCACCGACCAGGGCGCGCTCGACACCTACCTGACCGGTGAGGACAAGGAACGGCTCTTGGAGTTCCTGCGCGGGTTCGGCGCGATCGGCGGTCGGGTCGCCGACGACCCGGCGGCCAGCTGGCGGTACGCGGGCACCAACCGGCGCGGCTACCTGGTGGAGCCGGGCGCCGGCTTCGAGGCGGGCACCCCCAAACTCACCCCGTACCCGCTGACCGACGTGCTGGCCAGCGGCGTCGGCCGGTACTTCTCCTTCGAGTTCGGCTACGACCAGGCGATGCTGATGTTCCAGCCGGTCGGCGGGATGGACCGCATCGCGTACGCCCTCGAAGCCGCCGTGGGTCGTCGCCTCGTCACCTACGGCGCACAGGTGCGCTCCATCTCCAACACCGGCTCCGGGGTCAGCGTGGTCTACGACGGGCCGGGCGGCCGGCCGCGTTCCGCCACCGCCGACTTCTGCGTCTGCACCATCCCACCGCAGGTGTTGGCGAAGATCCCGTCGAATCTCACCCAGCCGGTCCGGGACGCGTTGGCCTACCCGGTCCCGAACGCCACCGGCAAGATCGGCTTGCAGTACCGGCGGCGGTGGTGGGAGCAGGACGAGAACATCTACTCCGGCATCACCAACACCAACCTGGACCTCGCCACGATCTGGTACCCCTCCTACGGCTACCACGGGGCGAAGGGCGTGGTGGTCGGCTACTACAACTTCGGTGCCAACGCCCAGGCGTACGCGGCGCTCACGCCCGCCGAGCGGGAGGCCCGCGCCGTCGCCCAGGGCGTGCGGATCCACGGCGAGGCGTACCGGACGGAGTTGGAGACGTCGTTCTCGGTGGCCTGGGACCGCACCCGTTACTCCGAGGGCGGCTGGGTGTCGTGGCCGTCGCGCACCAGCGGGCAGTACGGCCGGCTGCTGGAGCCGGACGGCCGGGTCTACTTCGCCGGTGACCACCTCAGTCACTACATCGCCTGGCAAGCCGGTGCGTTCGAGTCCGCCCGCAAGGTGGTCACCGACCTGCACGCCCGGGTCATGTCGAGCTGAACCCCGACAGCTCGGCCCCGGGGAAACGGCGTCACCTGCGAAAAGTGTCCGGCCGGCGTGCACGTCGCCGGCCCTGGTGATCGACTTTGTCCAATAGCATGACGCGCATGGTCGTAATCCGGTGGCTGGTGCGATGACCCAGCCGGTCCCCGGTGCGGCCCGTCCCGCCGCGTGGTGGCTTCGGGTCGTCTTCGGGGTGATCGGGCTGGTCGCCTCGGTGCTCGGTTACGTCGGCCTGGAACGCCTGTCGCAGGCACGCCCCGAGACCATCGCCGACCGGTACGACATCCTCTACTACGACCTGCAGCTGTTCTTCCTCAGTGCCGAACTCTTCGAGCAACCCGGCCCGTACCCGTGGCAGTTGCAGGTCGCCCGGTTCATGGCACCGCTGTTCACCCTGCTGGCGGTGGCCGAGGCCGGTCGGCTGCTGCTGGCCACGGAGATCCGGCGGCGGCGGGCCCGGCGGGCCAGTGGCCACGCGGTCGTCTGCGGCGACTCGCAGTTCGCGCACATGCTCGCCGACCGGCTGTACGCCGACGGCGACCGGGTGGTGGTCGTTCGGTCCGAACCGTTCGGGCCGCTGGAGTACCGCCGGCGCCGCTACCTCGGTGTCGTCGGAGATCCGACGAACGTGGAGGTGTTGCGGGGCGCCGGCCTGCCCCGGGCACACACCGTCTACGCCTGCACCGACGACGACGACCGCAACCACGCCATCGCCAACACCGCCAACCGGCTGATCCAGGACCGTCGCCACCCACCCCGGGTGTACGTCCAGGTCCACGACCCGGAGATGTGCCTGTCGTTGCAGGCCCGGCGGCTCGGCGCCGCCGGGTCCAGTCGGCTGCGCCTGGACTACTTCCACGTCGACGACATCGCCGCCCGGGCACTGCACCGGCACCATCCGCTGCCGTCGGCACCGGACCGGCCGACGACGGTCCTCATCGCCGGCGACGGCAGCTTCCGCCGGGCCCTGCTGGTGGAGACGGCCCGGCACTGGCGGGCGCACCAGGCCGACCAGGGCGGGCCCGACCGCCGGCTGCGGGTGGACCTGGTGGCACCGGACGCCCGCGCCGAACTCGCCCTGGCCACCTCCCGCTATCCGTTCCTCACCGAGGTCTGTCGGCTGGCCGGGTACGACCGGGACATCGCCGGCCTGGTCGGCCTGGACCATGTCGCCGCCGAGAGCTACGACCGCATCTACCTGTGCGCCCCCGACGAGATCGGCGGCCTGCGCTTCGCGCTGGACACCCCCGCGCTCTGGCGCGGGACGCGCAGCATCGTCTTCGTGCCGGTCTACCGGCAGGCGGCGCTCGCCGCCGCCTTTCACGGCGACGCCCGCCACGACCTGCTCGACGAGGTGCACGGGAAGCTGCGGCTGTACCCGGTGCTCACCCACGCCTGCGACGCCGGGCTGATCGCCGAGGACCTCACCGAGCGGCTCGCCCAGCAGATCCACCTGCGGTACCTGTACGCCCAGCAGCGAGCCGGGCTACGCCTCGGCGACGCGCCCGCCATGGTGCCCTGGTCCCGGCTGCCGGAGTCGCTGCGCCGCGCCAACCGCAGCCACGTCCAGGACATCGCGGCCAAACTGCTGGACCTGGGCTGCGTGGTGGCCCCCCGGCACGGTGGCGCCGGTGACGCCTCGGCCGCCGGGCGGGCCATCGACGACCGGATCGAGCAACTGGCCCGGCTGGAACACGAACGGTGGTGCCGGGAACGGCGCTCCGAGGGCTGGACCTTCGGCGAGCCGCGCGACGACGCCCGGCGCCGACACCACCTGCTGCGGCCGTGGGACGAACTGTCGTCGGCCGCGAAGGAGCAGAACCGGGAGGAGATCCGGGCGTTGCCCGACGTGTTGTCCGACAGCGGATTCGAGTTGATCCGGCTGGGCCCCAGCGTGCCCGTCCAGCGGGGAGGCTCGGCCGATGCCGCCTGAACGTGAACCGGTCCGCGTCGGGGTCACCGGCCACATCAACCTGACCCCGGCCACCGAGCGCCTGGTCGCCGAGGCGATCCGCCTCGAACTGCGCAGGATCAGCGACCGACCGGTGCACGGCGTCACCTGCCTGGCGGCGGGCACCGACCAGATCTTCGCCCGCGCGGTCCTCGACGGCGGCGGCACGTACGAGGTGGTGCTGCCGGCTCCCGACTACCGGGACACCATCGCCCCGGCGGCCCGGGGCACCTTCGACGAGCTGCTCGCCCGCGCCACCCGGGTGCTGCACACCGGTTACCGCACCTCCGGCACCGCCGCGTACGTGGCCGCCAACCGGGAGCTGCTGCTGCGGGTGCAGCGGCTGCTGGCGGTCTGGGACGGCGATCCGGGCTGTCACGCCGCGTCGACGGACCGGACCGTCGGCTGGGCCCGCGAGCGGGGCATCCCCACCACCGTCATCTGGCCCGCCGACGCCCGGCGGACCCGCTCGGGATGAACCCCCGGTGACCGGTGCTGTCCGTTCCGCTGATGCCAATTCGTCGTACCCGGGGAGTAGACCGACCAGGACCGGTGTATGTCCGGTGCGGCGACCGCCCGCCGGCGCGACGAAACGAGAGGATGCTCGGATGAGTGGTGTACGTGTGCTGGTGGGGACGCGCAAGGGTGCGTTCGTCCTGACCGCCGACGGTAGACGCGACAACTGGACGGTCGACGGGCCGCACTTCGGGGGCTGGGAGATCTACCACCTCACCGGGTCGCCGGCCGACCCGGACCGGCTCTACGCCTCACAGTCCGGCGGCTGGTTCGGGCAACTGATCCAGCGCTCCGACGACGGCGGCCGGACCTGGACCACTGTCGACAACGACTTCGCCTACGCCGGTGACGTCGGCGACCACCTCTGGTATGACGGGACGCCGCGTCCGTGGGAGTTCAAGCGCATCTGGCACCTCGAACCGTCCCGCGACGACCCGGACACCGTCTACGCCGGCGCGGAGGACGCCGCGCTCTACGTGTCCACCGACGGCGGCGGCAAGTGGACGGAGCTGACCGCGCTGCGCACCCACCCGAGCGGGCCGTCCTGGCAGCCCGGCGCGGGCGGCCTGTGTCTGCACACGATCATTCTGGACCCGGCCCACCCGGGCCGGATCTACACCGCCATCTCGGCGGCCGGCGCGTTCCGCAGCGACGACGGCGGCACCAGCTGGCTGCCGATCAACAAGGGGCTGCGGTCGGGGGAGATCCCCGACCAGGACTCCGAGGTCGGCCACTGCGTGCACCACATCACCCAGCACCCGTCGCGGCCCGACACCCTGTACATGCAGAAGCACTGGGACGTGATGCGCAGCGACGACGCCGGCGCGAACTGGCGCGAGGTCAGCGGCAACCTGCCGTCGGACTTCGGCTTTCCGATCGCGGTGCACGCCCACGAACCGGAGACCATCTACGTGGTGCCGATCAAGAGCGACTCCGAGCACTACCCGCCGGAGGGCCGGCTGCGCGTCTACCGCAGCCGCACCGGCGGCGACGAGTGGCAGCCGCTGACCGACGGGCTGCCGCAGTCCGACTGCTACGTCAACATCCTGCGCGACGCGATGGCCGTCGACACGCTCGACCCCTGTGGCATCTACTTCGGCACCACCGGTGGCCAGGTCTACCGCTCGGCCGACGGCGGCGACAGCTGGGCGCCGATCGTCCGGGACCTGCCGCCCGTGCTCTCCGTGGAAGTCCAGGTGCTGCCGTGATCCGGGTCGTCCTCCCGGCTCACCTGAAGACCCTCGCCGGGGTGACCGGCGAGGTGCGGATCGAGGTGGCCGGCCCCGGGCCGGCCACCCAGCGCCAGGTGCTCGACGCCATCGAGGCGCGGTACCCGATGCTGCTCGGCACCATCCGCGACCGGCACAGCGGTAAGCGCCGCGCCTTCGTCCGCTTCTACGCCTGCGAGGAGGACCTGTCCAACTGTCCCCCCGACACGCCCCTGCCCGAGCGGGTGGTCGTCGGCGAGGAACCGTTCATCGTCCTCGGCGCGATGGCCGGCGGATGACCCGGTTCACAGGCCGCGGGCGAACAGTGCCAGGCGTACCCGGTTGGGGCTGCCCGTCTTGGTCATCAGGCTGGTGATGTGGGACTTGACCGTGGTGACGCCGATGTGCAGCCGCTCGGCGATCTCGCCGTTGGACAGCCCGTCGGCGACCAGGTCCAGCACCTGCCGCTCCCGGCCGGTCAGTCCGGTGACCGGCGTCGGCGTCCCGGTGCGGGCGTGCACCGCGCGCTGCACCAGTCGGCGCAGCACCTCCGGGCTGAACGGGCTGTCGCCGGTCGCGGCCCGGCGCACACCGTCGAGCAGCTCGGTCGGCGGCGCGTCCTTGAGCAGGAAGCCGCAGGCGCCGGCCGTCAGCGCCGGATAGAGGTGGTCGTCGTCGCCGAACGTGGTCAGCACCAGCACGCGGGCGGCGGGACGGTCGGCGAGGATCCGGCTGGTCGCGGAGATCCCGTCGACGCCGGGCATCCGCAGGTCCATCACCACGACGTCCGGCACCAGCCGGGCGGCGAGGACGATCGCGTCGCGGCCGTTGTCGGCCTCGCCGACGACCTCGATGTCGGGCTGCGCCTCGCAGAGCATGCGCAGGCCGGCGCGGATGAGATGTTGGTCGTCGACAAGCAGTACCCGGATCATGTGCGCTCCGTCGCCGGCGGGCCGCCGGGCAGCACGGTGGCGACCCGCCACCCCGGTCCGGTCGGTCCGGCCGTCAACTGTCCGCCGAGGACCTCGACGCGTTCGCGCATACCGGTGATGCCGTGGCCGCCGCCGGCCGGCACCGGGGCGGGCACCCTGCCGCGACCGTCGTCGACCACCTCCCAGTGCACGGCGCCGCCGACCACGGTCACCGACAGCCGCGCCACCGCGTCGGTACCGGCGTGCTTGGCCACGTTCGTCAACGCCTCCTGGCTGAGCCGCAGCACCGCGAGGCCGCGTACCGCGTCGAGGGTACCGATCGCCGGGTCGATGTCGGCGATCACGGTGATCCCGGCCTGCCGGGCCCGGTCCACCGCGGCGCCGAGCGCGGCCGGCAGCGCCGACGGTTCGATCGCGGTCAGCGCGGCGTCGCCGCGGACGCCGTCGGGGTCACGCAGCACCGCGACCAGCCGACGCAGGTCGGCGAGGGCCGCGGTGCCGGTGCCGTGCACGTCGTCGAAGACCGCGCCGACCCGGGGGTCCAGGTCGGTGAGCACGTGCCGGGCCACCCCGACCCGCAGCACCATCGACGCCACGTGGTGCGCGACCACGTCGTGCAACTCCCGGGCGATGGCGCCGCGTTCGTCGGCGCGGGCCGCGCGGTTCTCCGACTCGCGCCGCCGCTGCTCCTCCTCCGCCCGGCGGCGCGACTGCTGCCCGAGCTCCCGGGTGGTCCGGATGACCAGCCCGAGCAGCACCGGCACGCCGACCTCCGGCAGCAGTCCGAACACGCCGGAGAGCAGGCGCGGCAGCGGGTCACCGATCGAGTCGGTCAGGTCGACCACGGCCAGCAACCCGGCCGCCAGCCAGATGGTCCGGCTCCGGCGGGCGGCCATGGTCAGTTCGAGCAACGCCCAACTGGCCCCCACCTGGTTGATCGTGAAGTCGTCGATCAGCCAGATCGCGACCGCCAGCAGCGCGGTCTGGGTGAGCGTGTTGGCCGGCGGCCGGTGGTGCAGCGAGAGTCCGACCGCGAACGCCAGCACCGCGAGCACCCACTGGACGGAGGTCGGTGTGGACATGGTGCCGAAGAACAGGTAGCCCAGGCCGGAGAGGATGAGCAGCACCATCCGCACGAGGCTGTCCCGCGCGTCGAACAGCCGTCCCACCCAGCCCACGGCCTCAGCCTAGGTGTTGCGGTTCGTGGCCGGCAGTCGCCGTCGGCGGTGCCCATCTGGCGCGGACGAGCAGATAGGCGGCCAGGCCGAGCGGTCCCAGCAGGATCGTCAGCACCAGCACCGGCGCCATCACCAGTGGCGGGACTTTCCGTTCCCGGCTGTCGAGCCAGGCCCACCGGCCGACGAACAGGTCGAAGGCGATCATGTGTGCCCAGGCCGCCGCCGTGCCGTCGGCAGTGCCCAGCAGTTCCCGTACGCCGTCGAGGGTGGGCGACAGCACGGCCGGCAGGACCTCGCCGAACGCCGGGACCACCAGGACCGCGTAGATCACCACGGCTGGGAGCACGATCAGCGGCGACCGGATGATCCGTTGGGTCACCCGCCAGGCCGGCAGCAGGATCATCAGCGCCCAGAAGGGCGCCGCCACCGCGAAGGTCAGCGTGAACAACGTGGCACTCACGCCGTCACCTCCGTCCGCTCGTCACCCGCGACCCGCTCGCTGTGCGGTCCCGCTGGGCCCGCTGGCTGGTGCTCGCCGCCGGCCGGAAGCCCGCTGCGGGCCAGCACCGCGCCGGCAGCGGCGACCGTCACCACCGCCAGCGTCGCGACGGCGGTCAGGGTGAGCGTGTCCGGTCGCAGCAGCGGCTGCCCGCGTAGCGCCTGCCAGGTCAGCAGCACGGTCGCCGCACCATAGCCGACGCCCAGCACGAGCAGCAGCCGCGCCCGGGCACGCTCGTCCAGCCGACCACCGGCGATCCGGCTCAGCAGCAGCGCCAGGATCGGCAGCACCTGCATCCCGTGCAGCCCCACGAAGTGCCCGATCCGCAGATCCCCACCGGTGGTGCTCCAGCCGACCACCGGCAGCCCCGGCCCCCCGTCGGGCACGCCGACACTGTGTGCCCCGGCGATGCCTTCGATCACGGGAGCCTGTGCCGGCAGGGTCATCGGTACCGCCACCAGCATGCCGAGCGCCGCCAGCCCGAGCCCCAGCCCGATCGCGTACCGGCCGGCGCGGCCGGCGACCGGCTGCCGCAGCACCGCGACCCCGATGACGCCGTGCGCGACGAACAGCACCATGATCGCCGCGCCCATCAGCTGCCACAGCACGGCGTTCAACGGAGTGGTCTCGTTGTAGTGGCTGGTGGTGCCGCGGATCACCTGCCCGACGATGATGCACATCTCCACCACACCCATGGCGACCACCACGGTGACCGCCCACTCCGCGATCCGGCTGCGCCGACGCAGCAGCGAGAGCAGCCAGGCCAGGGTGCCGCCGTACAGCACGAAGGACACCGCGAACTTGAACGGCTTGAGCCAGATCGGCGCGCCGGTAAGGACCCGCTGGTCGGCCACGATGCCGACCGCGCAGACGACGGCGAGCACCGCCATCGCCGAGACGAAGACCATCAGGGGGCGGTGCCGGCTCACCCGCCGCGACAGGTTGTCAGTCATGCCTGTAGATGCTCGCCGGCGTACGGGCCGACGTCGCCCGACCACTGGCCCCGACCACGGCCGATGGTTGGATGGCCGTCCCCTACCCGGGTAGGAGAGAGAAACCCCGTCCTGCGGCAGGGCCCAACGCCTCTGTCGACAGCGCGGGGGCGGTGCAAGGCTGGAAGGGCAGGGAGGCGAACGATGACCACCAATTCTTTGAAGCGGAAGTCACAGTGGACGGTCGGCGACGTGATGACAGGTGACGTCGTGTCGGTGCGGCCTGACACCTCGTACCGCGAGGTGGTCGACACGCTGTTGGGCAGGGGGGTGAGCGCCGCGCCCGTGGTGGACCCGGACGGGCACGTGCTCGGCGTGGTGTCCGAAGCCGATCTGCTGCACAAGATCGAGGCTGCGGGGGACGAGCGGCACCGCCGGATCATCGGCGTTCGCCGGGTGGCGGCGAAGGCACAGGCCACCGTCGCCGCCGACCTGATGACCGTGCCGGCGGTGGTGGTCGAGCCGACGGCATCGGTCGCCGCGGCCGCTCGGCGGATGGAGACGGCACGGGTCAAGCGGATGCCGGTCGTGGACACCGACCGGCGGCTCGTCGGGATCGTGTCCCGGCGGGACCTGCTGCGGATCCACACCCGGCCGGACGAGGAGATCAGCGCCGACGTCGTCGACATCGTCCTGCGCGGCCTGTGGATCGACCCGAACACCGTGACGGTGGGTGTGGTGGACGGTGTGGTGACGTTGTCCGGCAGCGTCGAGAGTCGCAGCCTCGCCGGTATGGTGGCCGATCACACGGCCAGGCTCGCCGGTGTCGTCGAGGTGGTCGAAGAACTGACCTGGGAACGCGACGACTCGGAGTTGATCGAGTCGCGGGGCTACGCGTTCGGCTCCGCCGAGCGCCTCATGCGACCCTCGCGTGACTGACGACCGGCGACCCGCCGGGGCGCAGTACCCGGCCCGGCGGGTGGCGGGTCGGGGGACCGGCTGGTACCGGGGCGACGTCCACCTGCACACGGTGCGTTCGACCGGCGGCGAACTCACCCCGAGGCAACTCGCCGCCGCCGCTCGCGAGGTCGGGCTGGACTTCGTCGCCGCCACCGAGCACAACACCTCGGCCGGGCACGGCGACTGGGGCCGGTACGCGGGCGACGACCTGCTGGTCATTCTCGGTCAGGAGGTCACCACCCACACCGGCCACTGGCTCGCCCTCGGCCTCGATCCCGGGCACCAGATCGAGTGGCGCTACGGCGTGCGCGACGACGCCATCGACGAGCAGTTGGCGCAGGTCCGCCGGTCCGGAGGACTTTGCGTGGCCGCCCACCCGTACGCGCCGTACGAGTCCGGAACCCTGGCCTACCCGTACCGGTGCTTCGACGCGGTGGAGGTGTGGAACGGGCAGTGGCGTTCTGACCTGCCGTGGAACGCCGACAACGAGGCGGCGTTGGCCGAGTGGGGACGCAACCTCGGTCATGACATCCATCGGGGACGGTGGTGGCCGGCGGTCGGCAACAGCGACACCCACCTTGCCGGTCAGCTCGGCACCCCGCACACCGTGGTCCTCGCCGCGGAGTTGAGCGTCCAGGCGGTCCTCGCCGGCCTGCGGGCCGGCCGGAGCTGGATCGCCGGCTCCGCCACCGTCGACCTGGCGCTCGCCGCCACGGCAGGTGACCGCGACGTCAGCGTCGGCGAGCGCCTCGACTCCGGCGGCGCACCGATCGACGTGCGGCTACGGGTGTCCGGGGTACCGGCCGGCACCGTCAGTCTCCACACCGAACGCGGCACCGTGCTCCGTGAGCGACTGCCCGCGGATGGCTCGGGCACGGTCCGCTGGCGCACCACCGCGCGGGACAGCGGCTTCGTCCGAGCCGAGGTGCGCCACCCGGACCGGCGGATGGCGGCCCTGACCAACCCCGTCGTCCTGGCCTGACCGGCGCCGCCCGCCGCCGCGGTGCCGGTCGACGTGCCGCCCGGCGAGTCGGCGCGGGGCCGGCCGCGCGGTGTGCGTGGTGGCTCAGCGCGGCGCGGCGTACGCCAGCGGGGCCCGCACGTCGTCCCAGATGCCGGTCAACGTGGCACCGACCGGGGCGGCGGCGGATCCGGGGCGGCGGATCACGGCCAGCTCGACGGTGTCGGTGACGATGAGCGTCGGGTCGCCGTCGACCACCCGGCGCACCGCGCCGACCGGGGGCACGTCGACCGCGGGCGTGTCGCTGGTGATGCCCATGCTGGGTGGGCGCACCTCGCGCCGGCCGTCGACCTCGAAGTACTCCTCGGCCTGCCCGGTGCCGGCCAGGATGGCCTCGGCCAGGGCGGCCGCGTACACCGGGTCGCCGACCGCGTCGTAGACCCAGCGTCGGCCGAGCACCGAGTGCTCGGTGGTGCCGACCAGCCACTCGTCGGCTCCGTCCAGCGGCGCGCCACGGTAGGTCAACGGCACCTGGTGCACCGGCCCGTCGCCGCCGCGTACCAGCAGGGTCTCGATGCCCACCTGCCCGGCCGGGTCGTCGAACCGGTACGCGGCCACGCGTGCCACCTCGGCGCCGCCGACGTACCAGCCGCGGCCCGGTAGCCAGGTGGCCAACAGTTCCAGTTTGGTGGGACGGATGTCCGCTCGGTGCAACAACGCCATGGGCCGCATCGTACGCACCACCGGTACCGGCCGCCGCGCGCCGGCTAAAGCGGTGGCCCGCCCGCGCGGCCGGAACGACACTCGAACCGTGACCGACCAGATCCGTCCGCTCGTCGGACTCCTCGATCAGGTGCTCGGCGACCGGCTCCTCGGCGCCTACCTGCACGGCTCGGCGGTGCTCGGCGGGTTGCGTCCCGCCAGCGACATCGACGTCCTCGCGGTCGCCGCCCGCACCCTGACCGACCGGGAGCGGCGGTCGCTGCTCGACGGGCTGCTGGCCATCTCCGGTCCGGCGCACCGGGCCCGCCCGATCGAGTTGACCGTGGTCGTCGCCGCCGAGGTGCGACCGTGGCGCTACCCGCCGACCGCGGACTTCCAGTACGGCGAGTGGCGGCGCGAGGCGTACCTGGCCGGCGTCGTGCCGCGGCCGGAGACGATGGTGGACCTGGCGCTGGTGGTCGCGGCCGTCCGCGCCGGCGACCACCCGCTGGCCGGACCGCCCCCGGCACGACTGCTCGGGGCGGTGCCCCGGGCCGACGTGGTCCGGGCGAGCGTGGCCGGCGTACCGGGTCTGCTCGACGACCTCGACGGCGACACCCGCAACGTGCTGCTCACCCTCGCCCGCGTCTGGTTCACCGTGGCCACCGGCGAGGTACGCGCCAAGGACGTCGCCGCCGACTGGGCGCTGGCCCGCCTGCCGCCGGAACACCGGCCGGTCCTGGCCCACGCCCGCCGGCTGTACCTGCATGACCGCTACGAGCAGGAGCGCTGGAGCGCCACGTTGCGCGCCCAGGTCCGTCCGCACGTCCACCAGGTGCTGCACCACATCGGGCGGGCCGCCGGCCACGGCGGGTTCCCGGCCGCGGATGGCGGCGCGGCGGCGTTGTGGCCTAGCATCTCGGGCCAGTACAACGTCGAGCCCAACGCGGGTTCCCCCGACCCGCCGCCGGTGCCGCCGCCGGGTTGACGGCCCGCGGGAAAGGCACCCCTCGTGAAGATCGTGGCCGCCGACGTCATCGTCACCAGCCCGGACCGCAACTTCGTCACCCTGAAGATCACCACTGAGGACGGGCACACCGGCCTCGGCGACGGGACGCTGAACGGGCGCGAACTCTCCGTCGCCTCGTACCTGCGCGACCACGTGGTGCCGTTGCTGCTCGGGCGCGACGCCCACCGCATCGAGGACGCCTGGCAGTTCCTGTACCGTTCGGCGTACTGGCGGCGCGGGCCGGTCACCATGGCGGCCATCGCGGCGGTCGACGTCGCGCTCTGGGACATCAAGGCAAAGGCCGCCGGGATGCCGCTCTACCAGCTGCTCGGCGGCGCGTCCCGCACCGGCATCATGGCGTACGGTCACGCCTCCGGGCGGGATCTGCCGGAGCTGTTCGACTCCATCCGGGCCCACCTCGATCTCGGCTTCCGGTCGATCCGGGTGCAGACCTCCGTGCCGGGCATCAACGCCGTGTACGGGGTGGCCACCCAGCCCAGCGCCGACGGCAAGCGTTACGACTACGAGCCGGCGCAGCGCACCCCGTTGCCGGCCGAGGAGGACTGGGACACCCGGGCGTACCTGCGGCACCTGCCCGGCGTCTTCGAGGCGGTGCGCAGCGAGTTCGGCCCCGAGCTGCCGTTGCTGCACGACGGGCATCACCGGATGACCCCGATCCAGGCCGCGAAGCTGGGCAAGGCCCTCGAACCGTACGACCTGTTCTGGCTGGAGGACTGCACCCCGGCGGAGAACCAGGAGGCGCTGCGGCTGGTCCGGCAGCACACGACCACGCCGCTGGCGATCGGCGAGGTGTTCAACACCGTCTGGGATTACCAGACCCTGATCCGGGAACAGTTGATCGACTACGTGCGTTCCGCGGTCACCCACACCGGGGGGATCACCGCCATGCGCAAGCTGCTCGACTTCGCCGCCCAGTACCAGATCAAGTCCGGCATCCACGGGCCGACCGACATCTCGCCGGTCGGCATGGCCGCCGCACTGCACCTCGACCTGGCCATCCACAACTTCGGCATCCAGGAGTACATGCGGCACGGCGCGCTCACCAACGAGGTGTTCCGCCAGTCGTTCACCTTCACCGACGGCTACCTGCACCCGGGCGAGCAGCCCGGTCTCGGCGTCGAACTGGACGAGAAGGCGGCCGGCCGGTTTCCGTACCAACCGGCGTACCTGCCGTTCAACCGGCTCCAGGACGGCACCGTCCACGACTGGTGACCGCCCCACCCCGGCACTCGTCGATCTTGCACTTTCTGTCCACGAAAGGGTTGTTTCGGCGACCGGAACTGCAAGATCGACGAAGTGGGATGGGGGTGGTAGCACGGGGTGGGAGGGCGCGGGGTGAATTCGGAGGTTCTGGGGGTGCGGTGTGTGGGAGGAGTTCAGCATCTGTTCGGGGGCCTTGGCTGGGTGACGTGACGGCAGGTGGACGGGCGTGCGGGAGACAGCGGTCGAGCCGGTCGTCGGTGGCGACGACGCCGGTCTGGCGGAGCAGGTGTGGCGCAACGCGGCCGAGGACCCGGACGCGGTGCAGTTCGTCCGGCCCGACCCGGACCCGAGGTCGTGGCCGGTGCGTCGCTCGGGGCGCGGCGGCGCGCTGCCGGTGACCTGCCGGCAGTTCCGCGACGACGTGGCGGCGGTCGCCCGCGGTCTCGTCGCCGCCGGCATCGCGCACGGCGACCGGATCGGGTTGCTCAGCCGCACCCGGTACGAGTGGACGCTCGCCGACTACGCCCTCTGGTCGATCGGCGCGGTGACCGTGCCGATCTACGACACCTCCAGCCCCGAACAGATCCGCTGGATACTCGGCGACTCCGCTGCGGTCGGCTGCGTGCTGGAGACCGCCGAGCACGCCTTCACCGTGGCCGATCTACGCTCGGAACTGCCCGGGCTGCGGCAGACCTGGCGCATCGACGCCGGTGAGCTCATCGAGTTGGTGGTGCGGGGCCGCGCCGTCGACGCCGTCGAGGTGGAGGCCCGCCGCGCCGCCGTCACCGGCGACGATGTCGCCACCATCGTGTACACCAGCGGGACCACCGGCCCACCGAAGGGCTGCGTGCTGGCCCACCGCAACCTGTCCGCCGACGTCGGCAACGCCACCGCGGTGCTGCCCGAGCTGCTGCATCCGGGTGCGTCGACGGTGCTGTTCCTGCCGCTGGCGCACGCCTTCGCCCGGCTGATCCAGATCGGCATGGTGCACAACCGCGCGACCATGGTGCACAGTGCCGACATCTCCGGGGTCCTCGACCAGCTACGCCGGTTCCGGCCCACCTTCATCCTGGCCGTGCCCCGGATGTTCGAGAAGATGCACGACCAGGCCCGCCGTACCGCCGAGGACACGCACCGGGGATGGCTCTTCGACCTCGGCGAGCGGGCGGCCGTGCGGTACAGCCGGGCGCTGGACACCCCGGGCGGGCCCGGGCGGCTGCTCCGTCTGGCGCACCTGGTGTTCGACCTCGCCGCGTACCGCCGGTTGCGGGCCGCCCTCGGCGGGCGGTGCCGGCTGGCCATCGTGGGCGGCGCGCCGCTGGGGGAGCGGCTGGGGCACTTCTTCCGGGGCGCGGGCATCACGGTGCTGGAGGGGTACGGGTTGACCGAGACCTCCCCGGCGCTGACCGCGAACCTGCCGACGGCGATGCGAATCGGCACGGTCGGGCGGCCGCTGCCGGGAGTGGAGATCCGCATCGCCGACGACGGCGAGATCCATGCTCGGGGCGAGGTGGTGTTCGGCGGGTACTGGAACAATCCGGAGGCCACCCGGGCGGCGTTGACCGACGACGGCTGGCTGCGTACCGGTGACCTGGGCACGATCGACGACGACGGTTTTCTGCGGATCACCGGGCGGACGAAGGACATCATGGTCACGGCCGCCGGCAAGAATCTGGCGCCCGCGCCGATCGAGGAGCGCATCCGGGCTCATCCGCTGGTCAGTCAGGTGATGCTGGTGGCCGACGGTCGGCCGTACCCCGCCGCCCTGGTGACGGTGGACCCGCAGGCCTGGACGCGCTGGCGGGAGCGGCACGGGCACCCCGGTGCATCGGTGTCCGCGTTGCGGGACGACCCGCAGCTACGTGACGAGATCCAGGTCGCGATCGACCGGGCCAACCGCAGCGTCTCCCGGGCCGAGCAGGTCAAGACCTTCCGGATCCTGCACCGGGATCTCACCGAGGCGGACGGGGAACTCACCCCCACCCTCAAGATCAAGCGGGAGGCCGTGCAGGACCACTTCGCCGACGACGTCGCCGCCCTGTACCACGGTCACTGAGGTCGGTGCCGCACCGCCGCCCAGCCGGTGCTGATCAGGAACAGCGCGGCGCTGTAGGTCGCCATCACCAGCACGCCGTGTCCGGGCACCGTCGTACCGGCCGCGCCGAGGCCGATCAGCAGGTCCGAGAAGAGGAACAGCGCGCCGCCGAGCGCGACCCGCCGGCCGAGGGCGGTGGCGGCCGCCGCCATCAGGCACAGCGCCAGGCTGTACCCGAGCACCGGCAGTCGCAGGTCGCCCAGCCGTGGCCACAGCACCGCGTTCGCCACCGCCCACAGCGCCAGGTACCCGGTCACCGCCGCCGGTCGGGGCCGGCGGTGACCCACGAAGGCGCTGACGAAGGCCAGTTGCGTACCGAGGAAGCAGCCCATGCCGACCAGGAACGCGATGTCCGACGGCACCAGCAGCGCGACGTCCCCGGCGGTGGCGAGGGCCAGTCCGACCGCGATCGGGACGTCCGCCGCGCGGACCCGCCACAGCCAGGCCAGCAGCAGCGGCGCCAGCAGCGGCTTGGCCAACCACTGCACGGCCGGTACGTCGGTGGCGACGGCGACCAGTTCGACGCCCGCCACGACGGCGAACGCCCAGAGCAGCGCCGTGTCCCGGTGCGGCCGCCGCGGCCGTCCGCCCACCAGCCTCGCACCGGTGTCGGCTGCGGTGCTCATCGGGCCGGCTGCCAGCCCGGACGGCGCAGCAGGTAGCCGACCCGCTCCCGCCACGAGCCGGCGGTGCGCAGGTCCCGCCAGATCGCCGCGTACTCGTGGGTCGCCACCCGCAGCGGGTTGTAGGTGCCGATGTTCTTGGTCAGGCCGTACCGGACCGCGTCCCCCTCGGCCTGGAAGGTGCCGAAGAGCCGATCCCAGACGATCAGAATGCCGCCGTAGTTGCGGTCCAGGTACTCGGCGTTCGAGCCGTGGTGCACCCGGTGGTGGGAGGGGGTGTTGAACAGCAACTCGATCGGCCGGGGTAGCAGGTTGATCCGTTCGGTGTGCAGGAAGAACTGGTAGAGCAGGCTGATCGACTGCTGTAGGAAGATCATCCACGGCGGGATGCCGAGCAGGGCCAGGCCGAGCCAGAAGGGCAGCGAGGTCATCGGCGTCCAGCTCTGCCGCAGCGCCGTGGAGAAGTTGAAGAACACGCTGGAGTGGTGCACCACGTGTCCCGCCCACAGTAGGCGGACCTCGTGGTGCGCCCGGTGGAACCAGTAGTAGGCGAAGTCGTCGGCGAAGAACAACAGCACCCAGACCCACCAGTCACCGGGGGAGAGGCGCAACGGAGAGATCGTGTACGCCGCGGCGTACAGGCCGATCGTGAGCAGCTTCCACGGCACCCCGATGACCTGGCTGCCGGCGCCCATGGTCAGGCTGGTGGCGGTGTCCCGGGCCTCGTAGCCGCGTTCGGCTTCGTCGGGTGCGAACCGGTACGACAGCGCCTCGACGGTGATGAGCAGGAGGAACGCGGGGATGGCGTAGAGCACGGCGGGGATCATGCCCGGCTGTCCTTTCTGGTCGGAGCGGTCAACGCGGCGGTGAGCAGGGACCGGGCCTGTTCGGCGGCCTCGACGTCGCGGCCGTCGGCGATGGCCGAGGCCAACCGGCGGTGCCCGGCGACGTCGAGCAGTTCGGTGGCGCGCCGCTGCGGCGGCACCTCGGCCACCGCCAGGGCACCGGCCACCAGACTGTTGAAGGCCAGCAGGTACGCGGTGTTGCCGCAGCCGTCGAGGATGAGTCGCCACACGGCGATGTTGGCCTCACCCATCGCGGTCAGGTCGGGCGCGAGGTCGGCGAACTCCTCGACCGCCCGTACGATCCGTCGTCGCGCCACGTCGTCGGCGCGCCGGGCGCAGAGGCGGGCGGCGTCCACGCCGATACAGGCCCGCATGTCCATCATGTCGCGTACCAGGGTGGCGACCGGCAGGACGTCGCCGGAGCGGACGAGTGACAGCGCCAGGTCCAAGCCGGCGTGCACCCGCCAGTCCAGCACCCGGGTGGCTCCGCCCTGACTGATCCGGACCAGACCGAGCTGCTGCAACCGCCGTAGCGCTTCCCGTACCGCGTGCCGGTTCACCTCGAAGGCCGCGGCCAACTCCCGTTCGCCGGGCAGGGCGTCGTCGGTGCGGTACGTGCCGCTGACGATGGCGTCGCGCAACTGTCCGAAGACCAGGTCGGAGACGGAGGCCCGGGTGACGGGGACGAATGTCATGCCGGCGAGTGTGGCTCAGCGCACATCAACCCGTCAACTGGTTGGACCAGTTGTGGCCCGTGTCGACACGCCCGTGGCTCGTGACCATGCTGTCGCGGTGAGTTAGGGTGCGTTCGCGATGGGTGGCGGTCGGGGTACGGGGAGGCGCCGGTGCGGAGACGACGGCCCGGCCTCGTCCGGGCGGTCCTGCGACTCGGGTTCCTGACCGTGGTCGCCGGGGCGGCGTGGTACGCCTACGACGTCGCCGCGACCGATGTCGCCCAGGCCGGTGGGGAACCGCCGCCCGCCGTTCGCGACGAGGTTGCTCCCCGCGCCGCCGACCTCGTTCGCGGCCTGCTCGCTCCGGTCCTCCGGTCGGATCCGCCCGTCCTGGCCCGCCCGCCCCGGGACCGCCCGCCGCCGGCCCCACCCGCGCCGCCGGCCCATCCACCCAGGGCCGATCCGCTCCGACCGCCGCCATCCGACGAGTCGGCACCACCCGTCGACGCCGCGCCGGCGGGACGGCCGGCACCCGCGGGTGGGCGACCACCGCAGGACGCCGCGCCACCGGCCGACGCGAAGAGGCCGGCTGGGCAGGCACCGCCGTCGACCGGCCGGAGCGCGTCGACACCGAAGCCGACCTCGCCGCCGGTCGCGACCGGGACGGCGCACGCGGCACCGGCGGCAGAGCGCGCCGCCACGCCGCCCGCCGCGAGCGGACCCGACAACCGGTCGGCAGAGCGCGCCGCCACGCCGCCCGCCGCGAGCGGACCCGACAACCGGTCGGCGGAGCCGTCGGCGCAACCGCCCGCGCTGCCCGGGGCCGAAGCCGGGCCACTCACCGCCGTGCTCGGCGAGCTGCTGGGTCCCGCGTCGTCGCTGCTCGACTCCGTCATGGCGGGGATGGACCCGGTCCTTCGGGAGCTGACGCCGGTCCTCGACCTGGTGGAGCCGGTGCGCGACGTGCTGGAGCCGGTCGTGGAGCTGCCCCAGCCCGCCCCGACACCGGTGGACCCGACTCCGCAACCCGACCCGGCCCCCGCCATGCCGCCGGCACCGGCAGGTGACCCCACGCCACCGGCACCGGGGATCGAGCCCGCGCGACCGGGCAGCCCCGACCGGGTCGGCCTCGGCCCGGACAGCGCCCGACAACGCGGTGCCGCCGACCAGCTCACCCGTCGCCTGTCCGGCTCACCGGCCGCGTCGCTGTCGACCCCGGACCAGGGGGTTGTCGACGGTGGACAGCGCGACCGGGACCGGCGGGCCGACCCCACGCCGGACCCGCCGCCCTCGTCGCCGGCTCCCGGCACCAGCGGCACCGAGCCGGCGCCGAACTCGCACAGCGGTACGGCCGACCTGGCTGGGGCCGGCTGGTCGCCCCCGCCGGTCAGCGGTCGGGTGACCCGATCGACGAGTGACCGGCGGCAGCCCTCCCGCTCGCCACGCCCGCGCAGCCGGCCCGCCTGACCTGAGCGCAGGCCCCGCCCACACCGCCCCGCCGGTCGTGGTCGCGCACCGCGACATCCGACGACGGTCGCACCCCGCCGACCGTCCCCGGCCCCGCGCGTCTGTCCGAGTGGCGCGGCGGCCCGTCACCGTCCTTCCGACCTCATGCCCCACCAGGAGTAGTCATGCACGTCAACCTGCCGGTCAACCGTGCCCGATGGTGCGATCTCGACTGGATCGTCGACCTGCTCACCGCCACCCTCGTCCCGACCCACCTCGGCGCGTGGCTCGTGCCCGACGAGCGGCGGCGCCCCGCCGTGATCGCCGCCGTCGCCCGCATCTGGACCGAGCACGCCCTGCTGTTCGGTGACGCGTTCCTGCTCAGGGACGGGACCGCCGCCACCGTCTGGTTCCACCGCTACCGCCCGATCCCGCCGCCACCCCGCTACGACGAGCGACTCGACGACGCCAGCGGAGAACACGCCGTGCGCTTCCGGCGGGTCGATCGCCTCCTTGCCGCCCGGCGTCCCGCCGAGGCGCACAACCATCTCGCGTTCCTGGCCGCGCCGCCGGATCCCGACCGGGCCGGTCAGGCCGCCGCCGTCCTCGCCGGCAGCCACCGCCACATGGACAACGTCGGCCTGCCGACGTACGCGGAGGCGCACGGCGACGACGACCTCCGGCTCTATCGCCGGCTGGGCTACCGCGACCGGCAACGCCTGTCGTGTCCCGGCGGGGCCACGGTCAACCTGCTCTGGCGGCCGGTTCGACCGGTACCGATCATCCCGTCCACCCTCGCGGGCCGACCGGTACGACCCGCGGGGACGACGACACCGAACCGACCCGTCGTGGTGGCCGTCGACGTCGCCGGAGGAGTCGGGGCCCGCCGCTGACCCGCGATACGACGGGAGCCACCGTGCGGGCCGGCCTCGACCGGCCCGCACATGGCTTCCGTCGGAGCGGTCCAGGCAGAGCCGGGCGCCGGAACTGATGGCCGGTGTGACCGCCGGCGTCAGCCCTGGGCGGTCGGTGACGGCGGAGCGCTGCCGCCCTGGGGCGCCTCGGTGGACATCAGCTCCACCACCGCCTTGCGGTCGGCCGCCGACGGCAGGCCCCAGCCGGGCCGGTATCCGTACACCTCGCGCAGCGGGGTGGCGCTGGTCCGCCCGCCGAGAATCTCCACGGCGTCGGCGTCGATCAGCCCGGGATGCTCCACCCCGCACGCCTCGGCGACCTTCATCAGGTCCCGGCGCAGCGTCTTGATGTAGTGCGCCGCCCGGACCGACTTCGACGCCGGGTCCAGTCCCCGGGTCAGCCAGGCGTTCTGGGTGGCCACACCGGTGGGGCAGGTGTCGGTGTGGCACTTCTGCGCCTGGATGCAGCCGATCGCCAGCATCGCCTCCCGCCCCACGGCCAGCATGTCGCAGCCGAGCGCGAACGCGACCACCGCGTTGTCGGGCAGGCCGAGCTTGCCGGATCCGATGAAGACGACCTGCTCGTGCAGGTCACGTTCGGCGAAGATGGGGTAGACGCGGGCGAAGCCCTGCTGGAACGGCAGCGACACCGAGTCGGTGAAGATCAGCGGCGCGGCACCGGTGCCGCCCTCACCGCCGTCGATGGTGACGAAGTCGACGCCCCGGCCGGTGTCGCGCATCAGGTCGGCCAGCTCGGTCCAGAAATCGAGGTCACCCACGGCGGACTTGATACCGACCGGCAGACCCGTCTCGGCGGCCAGGAGCTCCACCCAGTCGAGCAGGCTGTCGCAGTCGGAGAACTCGGCGTGCCGCGACGGACTGACGCAGTCCCGCCCGATCGGGATCCCCCGGGTGGCGGCGATCTCCGCCGACACCTTCGCCGCCGGCAGCAGACCACCCAGGCTGGGTTTGGCGCCCTGACTCAGTTTGATCTCCAGCGCCCGCACCGGCGCGCCGGCCACGACATCCTTGAGCCGGGCCAGGTCGAAGCGGCCCTGGTCGTCACGGCAGCCGAAGTACGCGGTACCCAGCTGCAGGATCAGGTCCCCGCCGTGGCGGTGGTACGCCGACAGCCCGCCCTCGCCGGTGTTGTGCAGGCAGCCGGCGATCGCCGCGCCCCGGTTCAACGCCTCGACGGCGGGACCGGACAGCGATCCGAAGCTCATCCCCGAGATGGTCACCACCGACTCGGGGCGGAACGCGTGGGTACGCCGACGGGCCCCGCCCAGCACCTTCGCCGCCGGCAGCCGTACCTCGTGCCCGATCGTCGGCGTCGACGCCGGGACCGCCCGCCCGAAGGTGCGGTGCTTGATGACCGGGTATCCCGGGGTGTACTCGATGTCGTTGTCGGTGCCGAACCCGAAGTAGTTGTTCTGCCGCTTCGCCGAGGCGTACACCCAGCGGCGCTGGTCCCGGGTGAACGGACGCTCCTCGTTGTTGCCCGCCACGATGTACTGGCGCAGCTCCGGCCCGATCGATTCGAGCAGGTACCGGGCACGACCCAGCAGCGGGAAGTTGCGTCTCAACGCGTGCTCGCGTTGCAGCAGGTCACGGGCGGCGAGCGCGGCGAGCGCGGTGACGGCGGCGGGTACGGCGTGACGGGCCCATCTCATCCCGCCACACTTTCCGCGGCCGCCCTCGGTCAAACGTCCTGACCGCGCAGCTCAGCCCCGGTCCGGACCGGCGGCACGCCGGGTTCTCGACGGCTCCGCCCGCCCGGCGCAGCTGCTCGCGGAAGGCCAGGGACGGCCCGTCGGCCGCCGATTGCCGGAACGACAATCGGCCGCGCCGTGTCGAGGACGCGGGGGCGGCCGTTCGTCAGATGGACGACGACCCTTCCGATCACGAGGAGTGACGATGAGGTACGCGATGTTGATCTTTGGCGACGACCGGGAGTGGACCGCCCTGCCCCCGGCCGACGAGCAGGATCTGATGAACCAGGTCTACGCGTGGTACGAGCGGTGGCAGCCGACCGGCAAGATCGCCGATGGGGGTGCCGAGTTGCAGCCGCGGACCACGGCGAGGACGGTACGCGCCGACGATAGCGGTCGACCAATCGTCACCGACGGGCCCTACCTGGAACTCAGGGAGATCATCGGCGGGATCGTCATTTTGGAGTGCGACGACCTCGACGAGGCCACCCGCATCGCGGGCACCTGGCCACTCGGCGCCGGAATGAGCGCCGTGGAGGTTCGTCCGGTGTTGAGCCGCGAGTAGCGGTGCGGTGCCGCCACGTCCGCCACCGCACCAGCCTGCCGCACCACCGCCCCGAGGAGCTGGCGCGAGTCCTGAGTCGCGTGCCGTCAACATCCGAAAGTTTCGATCCGAGGCGTCGATCGGCCGAATGCCCGGCCGGCTCCACCGGCTCGTCGTCCCAGCTAGATGCCGCATTGCCGCCCGTTCATGACGACTCGGACCAACTCGCCACACACCAATACCAAATAAGATCAATGTTGACATCTACGTAACTCGATGCTTGTCTGTCGTTGGAAGCGCTCCCACACCGATGCCACCGCAGAAACGGAGGAGGCACCATGCCTTCACGCAGGCCCGACCACTCCGGACGAACCCGGTCCGGTGTCCGTCAGCCCCTTCGGGTGCTCGCCGTGCTGCTCGCGATGATGGTCGGCGTGCTGCCCTGGAGCAGCCCGGTCCAGGCCCACGGCACCATCATCAACCCGGCCTCCCGCGCCTACCAGTGTTGGCAGAGCTGGGGCAGTCAGCACACGAACCCGGCCATGCAGCAGCAGGACCCCATGTGTTGGCAGGCGTTCCAGGCCAACCCCGACACCATGTGGAACTGGATGAGCGCGCTGCGGGACGGTCTGGGCGGCAACTTCCAGGGCCGTACCCCGGACGGGCAGCTGTGCAGCAACGGGCTGTCCAGGAACAACAGCCTGAACCAGCCGGGCGCCTGGCGGACGACGAACGTGAGCCGCAACTTCACGGTCCAGCTGTACGACCAGGCCAGCCACGGCGCCGACTTCTTCCGCGTCTACGTCAGCAAGCAGGGGTTCGACCCCACCACCCAACGACTCGGCTGGGGCAACCTCGACCTCATCACGCAGACCGGCAGGTACGCGCCCGCGCAGAACATCTCGTTCAACGTCTCGACCTCCGGGTACACCGGCCGCCACATCGTCTTCGTCATCTGGCAGGCTTCGCACCTCGACCAGGCGTACATGTGGTGCAGTGACGTGAACTTCGTCTGATCGACCAGCTCCACCATCCGTCCCACGGGTGCGGCCCAGGACCTCGGTCCTGGGCCGCACCCGTCGTGCGATGCCCGGTCGATAGCCGATCCCGATCCGTGGCAGCCCTGGCGCTCGACACGCCGGCCACAGACCACCGTCGCTGCCACAGATCCGGGCGGGCGGCGGTTCCGCTCCCGGCGTACCCGGGGTGGTGTTTCTGTGCCGGAGCGGCGGGGTAGGTCGGGCCGGACGAAACACCCGCCCCTGTGGAGGACCATCCGATGCGAGACGACTTCGGTGACGCGGTGGGGGACACCCTCCGCTCAGTACTTCTCTTCCTGCCCAAGGCGCTCGCCTTCGTGGCGATCCTGGTTGTCGGCTGGCTGCTCGCCAAGGCCGCACTGAAGATCGTCAACCGGCTGCTCGAACGGGTCGGCTTCGACCGTGCGGTCGAACGCGGCGGTATCCGCCGGGCCCTGGCCCGATCCCGCTACGACGCCAGCGACATCGTCGCCCGGCTGGCCTACTACGGGATCCTGCTGCTCACCCTCTACCTGGCCTTCGGGGTCTGGGGGCCGAACCCGATCTCCGACCTGATCGGTGGGGTCATCGCCTGGCTGCCCCGCGCCTTCGTGGCGATCGTCATCGTGGTCGTGGCCGCCGCAATCGCGAGTGCGGTGAAGGACATCATCTCCGGCGCGCTCGGCGGGCTGTCCTACGGTGGGCTGCTGGCCACCGTCGCCTCGGCGTTCATTCTCGGTCTCGGCATCATCGCCGCGCTCAACCAGATCGGTGTCGCCACCGCGGTGACCACGCCGGTGCTGATCGCGGTGCTGGCCACCATCGGCGGGATCCTCGTGGTCGGGGTCGGCGGAGGTCTGATCCGTCCGATGCAGACCCGGTGGGAGTCCTGGCTCGACCGGGCCGAACGGGAGTCACGGACCATCGCCGAGCACGCCCGGGCGTACTCCGCCGGCCGCCGCGACACCGACGAGCATCGCGGCGACCCCGCACCGGCCACCGGCGCCCCGGACGCCGCCCCCCACACCTCCCACCCGGTGACCGGCGAGGTGGCTGACCCCGCAGCGCCGTCCGCCGCCGCGCCGTCCGTCGACGACCCGGAGGCGACGCAGGTCGTCACCGGACGTCCGCTCGATGCCGACGCGACCCAGGTCGTCACCGGGCCCGCCGACGATCCCGACGCGACCACGCCGCTGCCGCGCCAGAGCCCCGCCCCGACACCCGGGCCGGAGTCAACGACGTCGGCGGAGAGCGACCCGGACGCCACCCAGGTGGTCGCCCCGAACCCGCCGCAGGTGCCGGCACCGCGCGACTCCGCCGACAGCGACTCGACGATCGTGCTGCCGAAGACCGGCGAGCAGCGCTGACTGACGGGCGGGAACGGGGCCGGCACCGGCCCCGTTCCGCCCGTACATCGTTGACCGCTTCGGATCGGCCGTGCGGAACCGCCGCGTGCGGCGTTACCATCAGCGCCATGACCTGGCGACATTGATCCGTCACCGGAGGCCGTGGGCCGCCACGGACACCGCGACACAGGTGTCCGTGACCCGTCCCACCTCGGAAGGCCCCGATGATCCCGAGCACACCGAGTGCCCGCCGCCTGGCCGGCACGCTCTACGCGTACGCGTTCCTCACCGACCTGGTGCTGCTCTACCCGGTGTACGCGCTGCTCTTCGCCGACACCGGCTTGTCGGTCGGGCAGATCTCCTCGCTGTTCGTCATCTGGTCGCTGGCCAGCATCGCGCTTGAGGTGCCGTCCGGCGCCTGGGCCGACGCGACCTCGAGGCGGCGAATGCTCTGCCTCGCCCCGCTGTGCACCGCCGCCGGCTTCACCCTGTGGACCGTCGTCCCGTCCTATCCGGCGTTCGCCGCCGGTTTCGTCCTCTGGGGAGCGGGCGGCGCGCTCGCCTCCGGCGCGACGGAGGCGCTGGTCTTCGACGAACTCGACCGGCTCGGTGCCGCCGACCGGTACGCCCGGGTCATCGGCCGGGCACGGACCGCCGGCACCGTCGGCGTGCTGGGGTCGATCGTGCTGGCCGCACCCGTGCTCGCGCTCGGCGGCTACCCGGCGGTCGGCGCGGCCAGCGTGGTGGCCTGCCTGCTCGCCGCGGCCGTCGCGGTCCGCTTCCCCGACGACCGCCGAGTTGCCGGCCCGGATCTCGACCGGGCCGGCGACGGCACCTGCCTGTCGGGTGGCCCCGACACCGTCCACACCGTGCCGGGTGCCCACGACACCGTCCACACCGTGCCGCGCGGCCTCGACGTCGATTCCGCCGTGCCTGCCGGGGGTAGGGCGGCGTCGACCGTGGTCAGCGCGGCAGACGCCGCGACGGCGGGACCTGACCCGGATGAGGACGAGCTCGGCTGGTGGCAGGGGCTGCGCGCGGGGGTAGCCGAGGCCCGCGGCAGCCGGCCGGTGCGCCGGGCGGTGCTGCTCGTCGCCGGGGTCGGTGCCGTCTGGGGTGCCCTGGACGAGTACACACCGCTGCTGGCCCGCGACACCGGAGTCGCGCTGACGACCGTGCCGCTGCTGCTCCTGATCGTCACGGTCGGGCAGATCGTCGGCGGTCTGCTCGCTCCGGTCGGTCAGCGTTTCGGCGGTCGCGGCTACGCGGTGCTGCTGGCCGGCTCGGCGCTGGCCCTGGCCTCGGGTGCGCTGGTGGGTCACCCGGCCGGGTTCGGACTGGTGGCGGTGGCGTTCGGTGGCCTGCAACTGGCCTCGGTGCTGGCCGACGCACGACTACAGGCCCGGATCACCGGGCCGCGGGCCACCGTCACCTCGCTCGCCGGCATGGGCACCGACCTGACGATCATCGTGGTGTACGCCGGGTACGGTCTGGTCGCCACCATGGCCGGTAACCCGGTGGCGTTCGCGGTCGCCGCCGTGCCGTACCTGTTGATCGCGGCCGCGCTGGCGATCCGGCCGGGCCGACGACCGGAGACCGCTCGTGCCGGTGGGGGCGGCCCCGGGCGGTGATCCAGGTTCAGCCGAGGTCGTCGTCCAGGTAGACCCAGCGACCGTCCTCGCGGGCGAAGCGGCTGCGTTCGGTCACCCTGCCCGGCTCGCGTCCGTTCCGGTAGTGGGCCCGGAACCGCACGGTGCCGGTGCTGTCGAACAGGCCGCCCCGGTCGGTGTCGAGCACCTCCAACCGCGTCCAGCGCTGGGCGGGGTCGAGGTGCAGCCGAGGGGGCCGGGTCCGGGAGTGCCAGCTGCGCAGCAGGTAGTCCGGGTCGCCGACGGCGAAGGCCGCGTACCGGGATCGCATCAGCGCTTCGGCCGTGGGCGCTTCGGCCTCGCCCCGGTGCAGCCGTCCGCAGCAGTCCGCGTAGGGCAGGCCCTGACCGCACGGGCACGCCGCATTCACCTCGGACCCGCCGGCCGGTCGTCTGTCTCGGTTGGCCACGTCGCCATCCTTCCGGTAGCGGCGTCGGCCACCGCCACCGGGGCGTGTCACCGCAACGGCCGACCGGCCGCGTCGTCAGGGGGCGCCTACGGTGTCGGTGGCCGGGACTTCGCGTCGCTCGGGCGGCGAGTGACCGACGTTCTCGCTGGCGTGCCGGTCAACGCGACCCGGTTCGGGCACCCCGACGATTGCCGAACGACTCCATCGTGCTGCCCCGCTTCGCCGGTGCCGGGCTGGCGGAGCGGGACCGGGACGCGGCGGCCTGGGAGGCCGAGGTCTTCCTCGTCGGTGCCCGCTTCGTACCCGTGGCCTTGCCGGCCGGTGCGGTCGCGCCGGATGACTTCGCCGCTGTCGCCTTCTTCGCGGGTGCCGTCCTGACCGAGGCGGTCTTCTTCGCCGCTGTCGCCTTGGCGGTCGGGCGGCGGGCCGGGCTGGCGGTGGCGGAGACGGCCTTCTTGCGGGCGACGCGGGAACTCGTCGGGGTGGGCTTCGTATCGGGCGTCTTCGCGGCGGTTGCCCCGGTGGCCCGCTTGGTCGCGGTGGCCGCCTTCTTCGCCGCCACCTTTCGCGGCGGTGGGCCGCCTTTGTCCGCGCCGGTCCGCTTGCTGGCCCGTGCTGCCTGCGCCATCGTCGCTCCTTGCGAATCTGCCGTTGGCGACGGGTCTTCCCGGCGTCCCGACGGTCAAACGCGGGTTCACGCTGTCCTGCTGGCGAACACGACGAGGTTGTCCACGTATTCGCCGCTGTCCCCGTCGAACCGGCCGCCGCAGGTGATCAGGCGGAGCCCGGCCGCGTCGCCCGGTCCGTAGACCAGGTCGGTGGGGAACCGGTCCTTCGGAAACGCCTCGACCCCGAGCACGGCGAAGCGCACCAGCCGGGCGTCGGTCCGGACGATCTCGATGGTGTCCCCGGGACGCAGCCGTCCGAGATCGAAGAAGACAGCCGGTCCGTCGGGGGAGTCCACGTGACCCACCAGCACCGCGTTGCCGGTCTCTCCCGGACTGACGCCGAGCCGGTACCAGCCCGCCACGGCCGGGCGGTCCAGCGGCGGCACCTCCAGCGCCCCGGCGGCATCGGCGGCGACGGACACCAGCGGTGCGCGGACGTCGATGGCGGGGATGCGTACCTCGACGGGGACGGCCCGGGGCAGTGGCGGCAGGCGCGGCACCGGCACTGTCCGGTGCGGCGCGGCGGTACCGTCCGGTTGCGGTGGTCGCACCGGCAGCCGCGTCGCACCCGCGCCCACCAGCGCGAGGCCGGTCACCGCGAGCGCCGCGACCAGGAGACGGCCCAACTGGTACGCCCGCACGGGCACCTCCGTTCGCCGGTGCCCGCGAGGGGCGCGGGAACCACCTCTGCCGTGTCACCTCGGGTGCCCGTACCGTCGAGCACGGTACGGGCACCCGTCGCAGGTTGGGATGGGGTGAGTCGTGGGTCAGTGTGTCGCGGCGGTGACGGCGTGACGGCGTCGCCGGGCCAGGATGACGGCGCCGCCGAGCGCGGTGGCCAGCAGGGTGGCGCCGGTGGCCATCGTCCCGACACCGTCGTCGCCGGCCCGGCCCCCGGCCGCGGCGCCGCCGATCGGGGTGACCGTCAGGGTCGCGCTGCCGTCGGGCGTACCGTCGCCGCAGGTGGCGGCCACCGTGTACGTGCCCAGGGTGAAACCGGCCGTGAACAGCTCCGCGCTCAACCCGCCACCGGCGGCGGCGGTGGTGGAGCGGACGTTCTGGTCGCGGTCCGGCCCGGTGACCCGGAAGATCGCGTCACCTGACTTCGGGTTGCAGCCCGTCGCGGTCAGTACGACGGTTCCACCGACCGGTGTGGTGGACGGCGACACGGTCGTGTCGGCCAGCGCGGTGCCGGGCAGCAGCAGTGCGCCGAGAGCGACTCCGCCTGCCGCCGGTACGAGAAATCTTGTTGCCTTCATACGCGTCTTCCCTCACTTTTCGTCCGCTGACTGCGTGGGACGTCGTTCGGGTGGCCAACTCCGTGACTAGCACCGGTGTGCCCAACACTAGGTGGGCTTGAGACCCGATCCGGTGAAAATGAGAAATCCTCGTTGCCGTCCCGTGTTACCCCGGACGCCGCAGGCGTTGTGAAAGGGGCGGTCGGGGTCCGTTGTGGGCGGGGTTGGGGGTGTGGTGCGGGGTTGGGGGTGTGGCCCGCCGTGCCCGGCTCCGGGCGGTCAGGCTTGATCCCTGCGCCGGGCACGGCGGGCCACACCCTCGTCGTGGGCGGACACTGCCCGGATGTGCCGGGTGTCCGGTTTCCGGGTTCCGTCGGCCGGTTGAGGGCGGAATCGCGCGGGAGGCGGGGGCGTTGTAGACGGGTGAACGGCCGAGGAAGACGCCGCCCGCCGAGGGTGGGTGCGGGCCCCCGGGAATGATGGCGGGCCGGCGGTCGTTGGACATGGTCCCGGCGACGCGAAGCGGCCCTGAGGCCCCGCGCCCCGGAGGATCGAGAACCTTCCCCCTTTTCTGGCGCCTTTCTGGTGCTTGCGTACGCCTGACCGATCCCCCTTGGTGTGGGTGTGCGTCGACCCCCGAATGGAGCTTTGTGATGAACACGATGCTGCGTAAGAGCGTGCTGGGTGTCGCGGGTCTGGCCTTCACCGGTGGTCTGTTCGCCGGTCCGGTGGCCGCCCACGCCGACACCACCCCGGTCACCAGCAACCCGGTCGCGGCGGTGCAGGCCGACAAGCCGGACACCAGCAAGCTGCTGCCGCACGGCGTGCCGAGCAACCAGTCGCACGTCGACCTGAACGACGAGCAGATCGACAACGTCAAGGCGATCATCGCGGCGACGAAGAAGGCTGGCATGGACGAGCGTGCCGCGGTGGTGTCGATCGCGACCGCGTTGCAGGAGTCGAAGCTGGAGAACCTGGGTCACCTGGGTGACCGCAACGACCACGACTCGCAGGGCCTGTTCCAGCAGCGCCCGTCGAGCGGCTGGGGCACGGTGGAGCAGATCACCGACCCCGAGTACTCGACCCTGGCGTTCCTGAAGGGTTTGAAGCAGGTCGACGGCTGGCAGGACATGCCGCTGACCCAGGCCGCGCAGACCGTGCAGGTCTCGGCCTACCCCGACCACTACGCCCAGTGGGAACAGCAGGCCGCCGACCTCGTCGCCCAGCACTGGACCAGCTGACAACCACCAGCTGACCACCACGAACATTCCTCCACAGGGGGGAGCAGAAAGCCGCCGGCCGGCACCCGAACCCGGGTGCCGGCCAGCGGGCTTTCGGCGTCCGGAGGGCGGGGAACGGCCCTGCGCCTTCGGCAAGCCTGACGATGTGGCAGCGTGATCGGATGGACTCCTGGCCCGTCGACGTCGATCTCGCCCTGGTCGGTGGGGGTGGTGCGGCGTCGCTGGTGCTGGCCGCGTTGGCCCGCCACCGGGTACGCGACGTGCGGATCGCGGTCGTCGATCCGGTGCACCGACGTGGGCAGGACCGCACCTGGGCGTTCTGGGGCCGGTCCGGCAACGACCTGGACGAGCTGCTCAGCGCCAGTTGGTCACGGGTCGAGGTGGTCACGCCGGACGCGCATCGCGCACTGGACCTGACCCCCCTGCGGTACGCGATGCTGCGTTCCGGCCCGATCTACGCCCGGGCCGCCGAGGCGGAGCGGCAGCTGGGCGTGACCCGCATCGCCGCCGCCGCCGGTCGGGTCGACGACGACGGTGACCGGGTGCTGGTGCGTGCCGTCGACGGTAGACCGCTGCTGCGGGCCCGCTGGCTGCTGGACTCCCGACCACGGCCACCTCGGCGACCCGGGCGCACCAACTGGTTGCAGCACTTCCGGGGTTGGTGGTTGACGGCGGACCGGCCGGTCTTCGACCCGGCGCGGGCCGTGCTCATGGACTTCCGTACCCCGCAGCCGGCCCGGGGTGTCTCCTTCGGCTACGTGCTGCCCGTCGACAGCCGGTACGCGCTCGTCGAGTACACCGAGTTCTCGCCCGACCTGCTGACCGCAGCGGCGTACGACACGGCCCTGGCCGGCTACCGCGACCTGCTCGGCCTCGATGCGGCCCGGCTCACCGTGACCGAGGTCGAGAACGGTGTCATCCCGATGACCGACGGTCCGTTCGTGGCCCGACCCTCGCCCCGGGTGGTGCGGCTCGGCACGGGCGGTGGTGCCACCCGACCCTCGACCGGCTTCACCTTCTCGGCGATGCACCGTCAGGCCGAACAGGTGGCCCGGGCGGTCGCCGCCGGCCGGCCGCCGGTGCCGGCACCCGCGTACCCCGGCCGGCACCGGTGGATGGACGCGGTGGCCTTGCGCGCGCTCGACGGTGGTCTGGTGAACGGGCCGGAGTTCTTCGGCCGCCTCTTCGACCGCAACCCGGCCAGTCGGGTGCTGCGCTTCCTCGACGGTGACACCAGCCTCGCCGAGGACTTGGCGGTGATGCGCTCCACCCGCCTGCGACCGATGGTCACCGCCACCGTCGCCGACGCCGCAGCTCGGGTCCGTGATCGGAGCGCGCCGTCGCGCCGACCGGCCTGGACCGTGCCGCCGCCGGTCGTCGGCTCCGCGCCGCCGGGCGTCGAGCGGTCAGGCTCGGATCGGTAGCGGCCGGGTCAGGATCGGCAGCCGGTCGGACCCGGCCCGCGACCCGGCAGCGAGGGCGTGCAGGTGCTCGCCGTCGAGCCGCAGCACGTCCAACTCGTCAAGGGTGCGGGCGTGCAGTTTCCGGTAGAAGCGCAGAGCAGGGTCGTTGGTGCGCAACACCCACCACTCCAGGCGGCCGCAGCCGCGCTCCACGGCCAGCCGCGCCAGGTGCGTCAGCAACGCCTGGCCGACGCCGCCGCCCCGATGCTCCGGCCGGACGTACAGATCGTCCAGGTGGATGCCGGGCCGACCGACGACGGTGCTGTAGGTCGAGTAGTAGAGCGCGAAGCCGACCGGCTCACCGTCGACCGAAGCCACCACCGCCTCGGCGACCGGCCGTGGCCCGAACAGCGCTCGCAGCACGTCCGCCGGCTCGGCGGTGACCTCTTCGGCATAGCCTTCGGCCACGGTCAGCTCGACGATGAAGCGGTGCAGCAACTCGGCGTCGTCCGGCTCCGCCGGGCGGATCGCCAGACGCGTGTCAGTAACGAGTTCGCTCACTGGCCAGACCTTACTGGAACCGGCACCTGCGCGGTGCCCGCCGGCAGCCAGCGTGGCCTCGGTAGATTCTCCCCATGGTGGACGAGGCGGCCGGCCGGGTGGTGCGGATCTGGACCGACGGGGCGTGCAGCGGCAACCCCGGCCCGGGTGGCTGGGGTGCGGTGCTGCGCTACGGCTCCCACGAGCGTGAGCTGCGCGGCGGGGAGGCGAGCCCCACCACGAACAACCGGATGGAGCTGACCGCCGCCATCGAGGCGCTGGAGAGCCTGACCCGCCCGGCCACCGTCGAGCTGCACACCGACAGCACGTACGTGCGCAACGGCATCACCAGCTGGCTGGCGTCCTGGAAACGCAACGGTTGGCTGACCGCCGCCAGGCAGCCCGTGAAGAACGCCGACCTGTGGCAGCGGCTGGAGGCGGCCTGCGCCCGGCACCAGATCACCTGGCTGTGGGTGAAGGGGCACAACGGGCACCCGGAGAACGAGCGGGCCGACGCCCTGGCCAACCAGGGCATGACCGAGGCCCGGACCGCTGCCGCCTCCGGTGGTCGCTGACCGGCCAGGCAGCGGATCGCTTCCCGGGCAGGTGCCGGGCGTGACCGGACCGGACACGTGGTGGTCGCCGTTGGCGGGGTCGAGCGGGCCGGGGAAGCGACCCGGCACCGGGTCAGCGGCGCCGGCCGCGCCGCACCGTTCTCGTCGGGGCGAGCGGCAGGTGCGACCAGTGGGCCGGGCGGCTGATCCGCTCCGGCAAGCGGGTCCGCGGGTCGCCCCGGGCGGCGTCGACCTGCGACCGGTGCAGGAAGAGGGCTTCGGACAGGTCGGCTGCGCGCACGTCCGCCCCGCGCAGGTCCGCGCCGGTCAGGTCGGCCCGGGTCAGGTCCACCCCGCGCAGGTCGGCGCCGACCAGCACCGCACCACGCAGGTTCGCGCCACGCAGGGTGGTGCGGCGCAGGTCGCGGCCGACCAGCGTGGCACCGCGCAGGTCGGCGCCGGCTCCGCCCCGGGCGCGGGCCAACTCGGCGGTACGCGAGAGCAGCGGGTTGACCGCAGCCCGATGCGTGTCGACGTCGGTGGCGAGCAGCGTTTCCGGGTCGCCGCCGGTCAACCGCTCAGTCTCGGCGAGCGCGGCTGCCAGCCCCGCCCGCAGGTCGGCTGGGGGACTCAGCCGCAGCGCTTCGGTGAGCAACCACAGCAGCTCGTGCAGCGGGCGCATGACCGCGAACACGTCGAACATCTGCCCGGCTCGTCGCGGCTCGTCGCGCCAGTTCAGCCCGCCGAAGGTGACCTGGGCGACCCGCTGACCCGCACCGAAGCAGTCGAAGACGGCGCAGCCGGGGAAACCCCGTTCCCGTAGCCCGGCGTGGATGGTGCAGCCGAAGTCCGTCCCCAGGTTGCGGCACGGCTGGCCGGCGGGCTTGTCGAGGGCGAAGTCCGCCGACGCGGCGAAGGCGGGGGCGACACAGCACAGGCCGAAGCAGCGGGCACAGTCGGCCCGCAACTCGGCGCCCGTCGGCCCACCCTCCTCCGACATCCGATCCGTTCCTCCGCGCGGCGGTTGGATAACGTCTAACAGCTCTATTGCCTGTGGTGGATCCCTCTGACATATTCCTGCGTGGACGCTGCCAGCGACGGTCGCCAATCCGGATGCCGAGCTGCGGTGACGCCGTCATGCCGGAGGAACCCTCGTGAAGCGTAGACGTCGCCATCTTCTTGTCGGCCTGGCGGTCGGTGCCCTCGTGGCGTCGACCGGCCTGGTCGGAATCCACTACGCCGGCGCCGAGGTGCCGACACCCGTCGCGGTCGGCGGGGAGATGCCCAACGCCCTCGGTGCCCACCTGGAGCGGCTGCGCCGCGCCGTTCCGGGCGACAGCGGCATGTCTCCGGACGGACCCGGTGGGGCCGCCCAGCAGGCGTTCCTGGAGCGGGCCTACCCCGCGGACGCGATCACCATCGCCCAGCTGGACCGGTCGAAGGCGGCCTTCACGGCGGCCGACAAGCGGTTCAGGGGCAGCCGGCAGTGGACGAACGTCGGCCCGAGCGAGGCGCTCTACCCGTTCACCGAGTACCGCAACGCCTTCAACTACGTACCCAACGAGTACGTCGCCGGTGGCCGGGTCACCTCGATTGACATCAGCCCGGACTGCTCGAAGCTGCTCTGCCGGGCGTACGTGACCCCGGCCGGTGGCGGTGTCTGGGGCACCCTGAACATCCTCGCCGCCGAACCGAAGTGGTTCTACCTGGGTGGCCCGCTGGGCATCAACGCGGCCGGCGCGGTGACCATCGACCGCAACGACCGCACCGGCCTGACCATCTACGTCGGCACCGGCGAGGCCAACACCTGCGGCTCCGGCTGCGTCGCCGGCGTGGGCCTGTACCGGTCGACCAACGGTGGCCTGACCTGGTCCGGCCCGCTCGGCAAGGACGCGCTCGGCGGCAAGGGCATCGGTGAGATCACCATCAAGCCCGGCGACCCCAAGACGCTCTACGTGGCGACCACCACGGCGCTGCGCGGCATGTCCAGCTCCTGCTGCACCGGGGTCACCCGGCCGGTGCCGGACGCCGAGAAGTGGGGCCTGTACAAGTCCACCAACGGCGGCAAGAGCTGGAAGTTCATCCACAACGGCTCGGCCGACGCCACGGCCTGCACCGGCAGCGCCGCCGAGTACAACAACACGGCCACCTGCTCGCCGCGCGGCGTACGCCAGGTCAAGCTCGACCCGCGCGACGCCGACATCGTCTACGCCTCCTCCTACGGGCGGGGGGTGTGGCGCTCGTCCGACGCCGGAGCGACCTGGACGCAGATCAAGCCGTCGCTCAACCCGGCGATGTTCCAGACCCGCCCGGCGATCGACGTGACCGCCCTGCCCGGCGGCAAGACCCGGATGTACGTCTACGAGGGCAACACCGGCACCCCGTACTCACGGCTGTTCCGCAGCGACGACGTGGCCGCCGGCACTCCGACGTTCACCGACCTGACCAGCTCCAACCCGGCCGACCCGGGCTTCGCCACCTACAACCAGTGCACCGGACAGTGCTGGTACGACGTGTTCGTGCACACCCCGGCGGGACACCCCGACATCGTCTACACCGGCGGCTCCTACCTGTACGGCGAGACGGTGGCCAACAAGCGGGCCGTGATCATGTCCACCGACGCCGGGGTCAGCGGCACCGACATGACCTACGACGGCACCGACGAGCTGCACCCCAACGGTCTGCACCCCGACCAGCACGACCTGGTCACCAACCCGCGTAACCCGTACCAGTTCTTCGAGGCCAACGACGGCGGCGTGATGCGCTCCAGCGGTGAGTTCGTGGACCGCTCGTCCTGGTGCGACAACCCGGACCGGAACCTGACCACGCAGGCCCAGCGGGACCGCTGCCGGCAGATGCTGTCGAAGATCCCGTCGAAGCTGGACGGCGTCAACAAGGGGATGAACACCCTCCAGTTCATCAGCCTCTCGGCCAGCCCGCACGACGTCAACCTGTTGCAGGGCGGCACCCAGGACAACGGCACCTGGGAGAACAAGGGCCAGCGGCAACGCTGGGTCAACACGATGATCGGTGACGGCGGAGCCTCCGGCTGGGACGTCGCCCGCCCCGAGTTCCGGTTCCACACCTACTACGACGTCTCTCCCGAGGTGAGCTTCGCCAACGGTGACATCGCGAGCTGGATCTGGACCGCCGACCCCATCTACGGCCAGCCGGGCAGCCTGTTCTACGCCCCGGTGATCAGCGACCCGAAGGTCAGCGGCACCATGTTCGCCGGCACCGGCCGGACGGCGTACCGCACCAAGACCTTCGGTCTGGGCGACCGCACACTGGCCGAGGCCGACCGGATCTGCAACTCCTGGACCGGCACCTACGAGGAGGACTGCGGTGACTGGGAGCCGCTGGGCACCACCAACCTGACCGATGCCGGCTGGGGCGACCGGGCCGGCGGCGCGGTGTCGGTGATCCAGCGGGTCGACTCGGACAGCTCCACCGCCTGGGCGGCCACCAGCACCGGCCGGGTCTTCGTCAGCCGCAACGTCGACGCCGAGCCGGCCGCCGCGGTGACCTGGACCCGGGTGGACAGCGCCACCAGCCCGAACCGCTTCGTCACCAGCATCCACATCGACCCGGCGAACCCGGACCGGGCGTGGATTTCCTACAGCGGGTACGGCTCGAACACGCCGACCACCCCCGGTCACGCCTTCGAGGTGACGGCCACGGCCGACGGGGCGACCTGGAGCGACCGGTCGTACGACTTCGGCGACCAGCCGATCACCGACCTGGTCCGCGACGACGTCACCGGCGACCTGTACGCCTCCACCGACTTCGGGGTGCTGCTGCTGCCCAAGGGCAAGAAATCCTGGACCAAGGCGGCCCGTGGCATGCCGAACGTCGAGGTGGCCGGGCTGACCATCGTGCCCGGCGAGCGGATCCTCTACGCTGCCTCGCACGGCCTCGGAGCCTGGAAGATGACGTTGAGGTAGGGACACGATCATCGGCACAACACTGGTGAGGGGCCGCGCTCGCGGCCCCTCACCGCTGCCCGAGCGGGCCGCCCGGCTGGGGCGTACCCTCGGCGCGGCCTTCGTCCTGCTGGTCTTCGTCCCGCCGCTGCTGCTGCTGGTCTCCGGCTCCCTCACCGAGCCCGGGCTACCGCCGTCGCCGACGCCGCAGTTGGTGCCCGACCCGCTCTCCACCACCGGCTACGAGCGCGCCGTCGACCTCGGCGGTCTGCTGCGCGCCTCGCTCAACTCGGTGCTCGTCGCGGTGCTGGCGGTGCCGCTGAGCGTGCTGGTCGCCGCACTGGCCGGCTTCGCGTTGGCCCGGATCGCCCCACGCGCCACCACCGTCGTGGTGGCCGCCTCGCTCGTCGCGCTGATGGTGCCGGCGACCGCCCTGCTGGTGCCCCGCTTCGCGATCTTCCGGCTGCTCGGGCTGACCGACACCCTCGTACCCCTGATCGCCCCGGCGCTGCTGGGCACCTCGCCGCTCTACGTCCTGGTCTACTACCTGGCCTTCCGCGCGCTACCGGCCGACCTGTACGACGCCTGCCTGGTGGAGGACCTGTCGCCGCTGCGGACCTGGTGGCGGGTTGCGCTGCCGCTGGTGCGGCCGGTGACCGCCGGGCTCACCGCGTTGACCTTCGTGCTGACCTGGTCGAACTTCCTCGATCCGCTGATCTACGTCTACGACCGCGAGCTGTTCACCCTGCCGCTGGCGTTGCGGTCCTTGTCCCTGCTGGACCCGACCAACTTTCCCGTCTTCCTGGCCGGGGCGGTGATCGCCACGGTGCCCGCGCTCGTGGTCTTCGCGCTGGCACAGCGGCGCTTCCTGCGCCACGACGACCGAGCCGAGGGATGACCATCGTGCGAATCAGATCCCTGTCCGCTCTCGCGGTGAGCGCCCTGCTCGCCCTCACCGGCTGCGGTTCCGGCGGCGGGTCGTCGGCCGGCGACCCGGTCAGGCTGCTGGTGTTCGGCGCTCCGGAGGAGTTGGGCGCGTACCGCACCCTCGCCGAGGCGTACCAGCGGGCCCGCACCGGTGAGCGGATCCAGCTGATCGAGGCCAGTGACCGCAAGGACCTGCTGGCCCGGCTCGCCACCTCGGTGGCCGGCGGCGCGCCGCCGGATCTGTTCCTGATGAACTACCGCTTCTACGGCCAGTTCGCCGCCAAGGGGGTGGTGGAGCCGCTCGACGAGCGGATCGCCGCCTCGTCGGTGCTCGACCCGGCCGACTATTACCCGGTGGCGATGGAGGCGTTCCGGTGGGGCGGTGCCCAGCTGTGCCTGCCGCAGAACGTCTCCAGCCTCGCCGTCTACTACAACCGCACCCTGTTCAACAGGTACGCGGTGCCCGAGCCGACGGCCGGTTGGACCTGGAACGACCTCGTCTCCACCGCCACCCTGATGACCCGCGACGACCGAGGGCTGGTGATCAAGGGTACCGAGGCCGAGGGCGCCGCTCGGCTGCCGGCCGTGCACGGCCTCGGCGTGGAGCCGTCGATCATCCGGCTGGCCCCGCTGGTCTGGTCCAACGGCGGTGAGATCGTCGACAACCCCGACCGGCCGACCCGGCTCACCCTGGACAGCCCGGCCGCCCGGGAGGCGCTGCGGAACCTGATCGACCTGCGGCAGGCGTACGGGGTGGTGCCCAGCGACGCCGAGGTGGAGGGGGAGGACGACGAGTCGCGTTTCCTCAACGGCCGGCTCGCCATGCTGATGACCTCCCGCCGGGCCACCACCAACTTCCGCACCATCACCGGCTTCGAGTGGGACGTCGCACCACTGCCGGTCTACCGGCAGCCGGTCGGGGTGCTGCACTCCGACGCGTACTGCATGACCCGGGGGTCGCGGAACAAGGACGCCGCGTGGCGGTTCATGGAGTACGCGATGGGGGAGGAGGGACAGCGGATCATCGCCGCGACCGGGCGTACCGTGCCGTCGCACATGGGGGTCTCCCGCTCTCCGGCGTTCCTGGACCCGGATCAGCCGCCCCGCAACTCGCAGGTCTTCCTCGACGCCATCCCCACCGTCCGGGCGCTGCCGACCGTCTCCACCTGGCCGGAGATCGAGGACCTCAGCTACGGCATCCTGGAGAACGCCGTGCACCGTGGCGACAAGATCGACGACGTGATCCGGGAGCTGGACACCAAGAGCCGGCCGATGTTCGCCCGAGGGGAGAATGGGTGAGCGGCGGGCTCGTGCTCGACGGGGTCAGCGCCGCCTATCGCGACACCACCGTGCTGCACGAGGTGGACCTCACCGTCGCCCGGGGTGAGCTGCTGGTGGTGCTCGGCCCCTCCGGCGCCGGCAAGTCGACGGTGCTGCGGGTGGTCGCCGGGCTGGAACCGGTCACCGCGGGTCGGGTCCGCATCGCCGATCGCGACGTCACCGACGAGCGGCCCGGCCGGCGCAACGTGTCGATGGTCTTCCAGTCGTACGCCCTGTTCCCGCACCTGACCGTGGTCGAGAACATCGCCTTCGGGCTGGAGGTCCGCGACACCCCGCGCCGGCTGGCCCGCGACCGCGCCCGGGCGGCGGCCGAGACGGTGGGCTGCGCCGGGCTGCTCGACCGCCGGCCCGGGCAGCTCTCCGGCGGGGAACGCCAACGGGTCGCCCTGGCCCGGGCACTGGTCCGCGAACCGGACGTGTTCCTGCTCGACGAGCCGCTGTCCAACCTGGACCTGGCGTTGCGCGCCGAGATGCGGACCGAGCTGCGGGCCCTGCACGACCGGCTCGGGGCGACCATGGTGCACGTCACCCACGACCAGACCGAGGCGCTGGTGCTCGCCGACCGGATCGCGGTGCTGCGGGACGGGCGGGTCGAGCAGGTGGGCACCCCGGACGAGATCTGGCGCACCCCGGCGAGTAGCTTCGTGGCCCGGTTCGTCGGCTCACCGGCGATGAACCTGCTGCCGGCCGACGGCCCGCTGCGACCGCGCGGCGACGCGCCGACGCTGGGGGAGGAGCCGTTGGAGATCGGGTTCCGACCCGAGGCGGTCACTCTCGACGCGGCCGAGGGCACCCCGGCCACCGTCGACCGGGTCGAGGTGATCGGCGAGGACGCCTTCGCGTACCTGCGCCTCACCGCCGGGCACCAGGTGGTCGCCCGGATGCCGGCCGCCCGCCGGCCCGAGCGGGGCGCGACCGTACGCCTCGACGTGCGATGGGCCGACACGCACCTGTTCCACGCCAGCACCGGCCGTCGGTACCAGCCGTGAGCGCCGGCGACGCGGCGCCGGGGCGGCGAGCGGCCCGGCCGGACACCCGGGCGCGGCGGCAGTTGGCGTTGATGCTGACGCCCTACCTGATCGGGCTGGTCGGGCTGGTCCTGGTGCCCGCCCTGGTCACGCTCGGCATGTCGGTCACCGACTACGACCTGCTGCGCCCGCCGACCTGGGCCGGACTGGACAACTTCGCCGCCCTGCTGGACGACCCGATCTTCCGCGTGGCGCTGCTCAACTCGGTGGTCTTCGCCCTCGTCGCGGTGCCGCTGCGGGTGCTGCTGGCGTTGGGCCTGGCGTTGCTGCTGCACCGCCGGGCGGCCGGAGTCGGCACCGCCCGCACCGCCGCGCTGCTGCCCACCGCCGTGCCCGAGATCGCGTACGGCCTGCTCTGGCTGTGGCTGTTCAACCCGTTGTACGGGCCGATCAACCAACTGCTGCGGGTCGGCGGGGAGAACGGGCTGACCGTGCTGGGGCGTACCCCGCCGCAGTGGTTGACCGACCCGACGAGTGCCCGCGCCGGGATCATCCTGATGAGCCTGTTCACCATGGGGGAGACCTTCGTGGTGCTGCTGGCCGCCCGGCGGGCGCTGCCCCGCGACGTGTACGAGATGGCTGCCATCGAGGACGCCACCGGCTGGGACGTCTTCCGCCGGATCACCCTGCCGCTGCTGGCGCCGGTGCTCGCCCTGCTGGCCGTCCGCGACGCGGTGGCCAGCCTGCACTTCACCTTCGTGCCGGCGTTCGTGGTGACCGACGGCGGCCCCCCGCCGTACGCCACCACCTACCTGTCGCTGTTCGTCTACCAGACCGGGTTCGAGTACCTGCGGTACGGCTACGCGGCGGCGGCGACCCTGGTGATGATGTTGCTGACCGTCGCCGCGGTGCTGGTCCAGTGGCGGCTCATCCGCCGCTACCGTCGCTTCTACCAGGTGTGACGGTGCTGCCGGTCGACCGCGGCCCCGAGGAGGTACGGGCCCACCGCAGCAGCGCGGTGAAGGCCAGCGCGGCGGTCACCGCGCCACCGGCGAGCCGCACCCGGTGCCCGGCGACGAACTCCTCCGCCACCTGGCGCAGGTACTGCGGTGAGTGGGTGCCCACCGGGTCGACGAACATGATCTCGTTGCGCGGCCAGAAGAAGACGACCGAGAACAGGAACTCACACGCGACGAAGACCATCGTCGCGGCGGCCACCCACCACCGCAGCCGGTGATCACGCCAGGTGAGCACCGTGGTGGCGACGCCGAGCAGCACCACCGAGGCCCCCAGCGGCGGGAAGTAGTCGCTCGGGCCGCTGACCGTCAGGAAGTCTCGGGCGCGCTCCAGCGACGCCGGGGCGTCGTGGAAGATGTTCGGGTAGAGCATCACGGTCTCGGCCGCCACGCCGCCGAACGACATCATCGCCGCCCAGGTCAGCGCGACCAGCCCGAGCCAGGTCAATCTGCTGCGGGACACCGCTTCTCCCACCGTTTCGGCGCCCGTGCGGGCGCGCTCGGTCCGTTGCGGTGTGAACGGTAGGTCGGTGACGGTGAGCCATCTGCCGTCTGACGGCGCGGATGAGGATCGCCTCTCGACGTACGCCAGCCGCCGTCCGACCCGTCGGTGGGCGATGCCGCTGTCGCGTGACGGCCCCCGCCGGTTCCTCGGGTTCACCCATACCCCGCGGGGCGTCCTTCCCGGCGGATCCCCATGTATGCCCGCTGTCGACCTGACCCGTCCGTGCTATCGCCACCGATCCGGATGTGCCGTCAGCTCGACAGGTTCGCCGGACCCACCACCCGCCCCAGCCGCGCCGAGCGCGACGTCAGTGCGCGCCGAGGCGGGCGATCGGCTCGACCAGTTCGCGTTCCTCGTAGGACAGGTGGGACAGCAGCGTGTCGCTGAGCAGGTCCACCGCCGCCCGCAGGTCGGCCATCCCGTCCGGGGTGGCCACGAAGGCGACGAGCGCCCGGTCGACGCCCTCCAGCACGTCGTGGATGGCGTGGTGTTCCTCCTCGAGCCGGTCGATGACCGGTGCAAGTCGCGGGTCGGCCCGTCGCAGGTGCGGGAAGAGCGACCGGTCCTCGATCGTGTGGTGGGTGGTCACCACCCGGCAGTACGACTCGCAGTAGGTGCCCAACGTCCACTTGTTCTGCCGCATGGTCATCGTGTTGATGTGCGACCGGGCCGTGCCCACGTCGATCAGACCGGCCGCGACTTGCTCGATCAGGTCGTGGATCTGGGCCAACTCGGCCCGCAGACCGTCGTGCACGTCGATCAGGTGCTGTGCGCCGGCCTGGTCGTGCGCTGTGTAGGTGCGCTGCGGGTCCGGGGCCGGTCCGGCCGGTCGGGCCGCTTCGTCCCACACCCGCACCTCGCTGCGGCGTACGCCGTCGTCCGGCGTCGGCACCACGGCGAACGGAGCCGCGCCGACAGTGGTCGGACGTGCGGTCGGGCCGGCCGACGTGCTGCTGCGTGTGCCGCTGGTGGTGACGGCCCGGTCGGTCGCGGTGCGGGTCCGGTCGGCCGGGGCGCCGGTCGGGTCGGTCGCGGTGTGGCCCTGCCCGGCCGGGACACCGGTCGGCGGGGCGGCGCGCTCGGCGGCGACAAGTTCCCGGGTGGCCGGTGCCACCTCGGCGGCGAACCGCCGTAGGTCGTCCGGATCGTCGCTGGCCAGGATGAACGTGCTGATTCCCTCGGTCAGCGCAAGGCCGGCGAGTTCCTCGGCCCACTGCTCGGCCGGACCGTTGAGCGGGCCGCTCCCGGTGGCCGCGAACCGTCCGTTGACGTTGAGCAGCCGGCGCACGTCGGTCGGGGAGCGCCCGGCGTCGGTGGCGGCCTCGTCGATGATGGCGTTGCCCCGGGCCAGGTCGCCGGGTTGCAGGTAGGCCAGGGAGGGCAGCCAGCCGTCGGCCCGCCGCCCGGTCAACGCCAGCATGCGCGGCTTGTACGCGCCGAGCCAGATGCCGATGTCGTGGGCGGGGGCGGGCCCGCGCTTGGCGCCCATCGCCCGGTGGAACTCGCCGTCGACGCGAACTCCGCCGCGGGCGTCGACATCCCAGATCTGGCGGATGATCTCGATCGCCTCCTCGAGGGCGCGCACCCCCTGCCCGGGGGAGAGGCGTCGGCCACCCATCGCCTCGATCGCGTCCCAGAACGCGCCGGCACCGAGCCCGAGTTCTATCCGGCCGGCGGCGAGCAGGTCGAGGCTGGCCACGCTCCGGGCGAGCACGGCGGGCGGGCGCAGCGGCAGGTTCGTGACGTTGGCGGACAGCCGTACCCGTTCGGTGCGGGCGGCGACGAAACTGAGCAGTGTCCAGGTGTCCAGGAACGCCGGCTGGTAGGGATGGTCCTGGAACGTCACCAGGTCGAGCCCGACCTGCTCGGAGAGCATGGCCAGGCCGACCGGCCGCATCGGGTCGGCGTTGCCGGGCGTGAGAAACGACCCGAAGGTCAGTGGGTGCCCGTAGTCGCTCATCTCGGCCGTCCTCCCGATCCCGCGGCGCCGCTCGCCGCAGGAAAAATGTTATGTCGTACAGAACATCATCGCACAAGAAAATATGTGACCTACGCTATCGTGGAGTGATGAGCGGTGCCCGGGGCAGCGACCCGATCAACGACGACTTCGGTTGGATGCTCGGCGTCGTCTTCCGCGCCTACGTCCGCGCCGCCGACCACGCGGTCGGTGACCTACCCGGCGGACCGCGCGGATACCAGGTGCTCACCTCGGCCGACCGGGAACCGGCCCGCAACCAGGGCGCGATCGCCGAGGAGCTGGGCATCGACCGCACCGTCCTGACGTACCTGATCGACGACCTGGAGCAGGGCGGGCTGGTGGTCCGCCGACCCGACCCGGCGGACCGGCGCAGCCGCCTGGTCACCCTCACCGAGACCGGCCGGGCGGCCGCGCGGCACCGGCGCGAAGCCCTCGACGCGGTCGAGTCGCGGCTGCTGCGGGAGCTGTCGCCGGAACAGGCCGGCACCCTGCGGGCTCTGCTGCGCCGGGTGGCCTGCGCGGCGCAGGCGGTCGACCCGCTCACCGACCTGTGCCAGGCGGTCGAGGCGGCGGCGGAGCGGCCGCCCACCGGACGCGCCGCACGGCGGCGTCCGACCCCGACCTGACGCAGCACGTCACCGGCGCGTCGGCCGGCGACAGCACGACCCGCGCCGAGCGGGCGGCACCCGGCGGCGGGCTCCGCGGCGTACCGTCCCGAAAATGCGGATCACGAAGTACACGCACTCCTGCGTCCGGCTCGAACACGACGGCGTCGTGCTGGTCATCGACCCGGGCACCTGGAGCGAACCGCGGGCACTGGTCGGCGCGGACGCCGTTCTGGTCAGCCACGAGCACACCGACCACATCGACGTGCTCCGGCTCGCCGGCCTCGGCGTACCGGTCTTCGCGCCGGAGGGCGCCGCCCTGCCGGACCTGGCGCCGCTACCGGTGACCCGGGTGCGGGCGGGGCAGCGGTTCACCGCCGCCGGCCTCGAGGTCACCGCGGTCGGTGGGCGGCACGCCACCATCCACGCAGGGCAGCCCGACTGCCCGAACCTCGGCTACCTCGTGGCCGACGCGGTCTACCACCCGGGCGACTCGCTGGCCCCACCGGACCGGCCGGTGCGGACCCTGCTGGTGCCGGCGCAGGCGTCCTGGCTGAAGCTGACCGAGGCGATCGACTTCGCGGTCGAGGTCGGTGCGGCCGAGGTCCTGCCGATCCACGACGCCCAGCTCAACGAGCGTGGCCTGGCCAGCGTCAACGGCTGGTTCGGCGAGACCGTGCCGGGCTACCGCTATCTCGCGCCGGGCGAGAGCCGCTGATCCGTGCGGACCGAGGTCCGCAGACGGCCGCCCCGTACCGGCCGTCTGCGGACCTACCCGCGGCGCCGGCCGCTGCCTGAACTCGGCTCGACCGCGAGCCTCGACACCGGCCCTACGCCTCGAACCGAGGCTCGGACGGGGTCAGCACGCTGGTGTGTGCCGAGACGCCCCAGCCGTGCCGCAACCCGGCGGCGAGCGCGTCGAGCATCGCCGGCACGTCGCGGTCCGCCGCCTGGTGCATCGCCTCGACCACCACCAGCACGGTGCGGGTGTCGTCACGTACCGCCGACCACCCGCTCTGCCGACTGGTCCACCGTCGCGCGTGTGCCCGGCCGGCCGAATCCGCGAAGATCACTTCACCGGGCTCGGGGTGCTCCTCGACCCCGCCGAAGGTCAGGTAGCGTTCGTCGCCCCGGGCCTGCCGTACCTCGATGCCGTCGCCACACCGGTCGACGTCGAAGATCCCCACCGGCACGGCGTACGCGGCCGAGACGGCGTTGCCGAGATCCACGAGCGGGTGCACCCTCGGCAGGTCACCTGAGGTGCGCAGCCGCCGCAGCAGCGACTCCGCCGCGCACCGGTACCTCGTCGGAGCCAGACCCATCCGCGCGAACGTCCGTCGCCACGCCTGGATCTCCGGCAACGCCGCCTCGGTGGTCCCGTCGAGCCTGCGGCGGGCCATACCGACCAACTCGGCCAGCGGCAGGTCGGCACCGGGGTTCCCGGCGACGCCCTCGGCGTACAGCACACCGGCGACGAGCGTGGGGTGCTGCGCCCACAGCTGTGGTGAGTGCTGGAAGAACATCTCCGGCTCCTCGTCCGCTCACGCCTCGGCGCGGGCCAGCAGCAGCCCGAGCCCCAGGAACGATCCGGCGAAGCACCGGCGCAGCCAGTCGGCCACCCGGGGGCGGTCGAGCACCCGCCGGCGTACCGCGGCGGCGCAGAGTCCGTAGCCGACGAAGACCACAAGCGTCGTGGCCGTGAAGACCGCCCCCAGGCCGAGCATCCGGGCCAGCGCACCCGGACTGCCGGGCTGGACGAACTGGGGCAGGAACGCCACGAAGAAGATCGTCAGCTTCGGGTTGAGCAGGTTCATCGCCACCGCCGAGCCGATGATCCGGCTGGCCGGCCGGGCGGGGCCGCTGCCGTCGACGGTGAAGGCGCCCCGTTCGCGTACCGTCGCCACCGCCAGCCAGAGCAGGTAGCCCACGCCCAGGTACTTGACCAGGTCGAAGGCGAGCGCACTGGAGTGCAGCAACGCGGCGAGCCCGGTCACCGCCGCCACCAGGTGCGGCAGGGTGGCCAACGTGCCGCTCAGGGCGGCGAGCAGGGCGGCCCGGTGCCCACCGGTCAAGCCGGCGGAGAGGGTGAACAGCACCCCGGCTCCCGGGGTCGCGACCACCATGAGCGTGGTCAGCAGGAATGCGACGGTCACGTGAACTGCTCCTTGGTCGGCTATGGTTCACCACCACCCTGCCGCCGACAATGGTCCGATGAGCAGTGCCAAAACCGTGCCCGCCGACAGGTCCATAACGGCCGGCGGTGACCCTGGCCGGACGTCGCCTCCGGTGCCGGAACCGAGCTTGAACGCCGGGGCGGACTTTCTGCACCTGGACGTCGGCCAGGCACCGCCGGGTGGCCGGGCCACCTGGCTGGCCGACCGGCTACGCCGGGCGATCGCCGACGGAGTGGTTCCCATCGGATCCCGACTGCCGGCCAGCCGGACCCTCGCGGCGGACCTGGGGGTGTCCCGGGGCGTGGTGGTCGAGGCGTACCAGCGTCTGATGGAGGACGGGCATGTCGCCGGCCGGGGCCGGGCCGGCACGGTGGTCGTGGCCAGCGCCCTCACGGTGACGACCTCGGCAGCCGCGCCGCCGAATGCCGCGCCGCCGGCCCGGGAGGCCGATCCGGCAGCCGTGTTCCGGTCCGCACCGGCCACCGACGTCTTCGACACGGTACGCACCATCCCGGCCCGCATCGACCTCACGCCCGGCGTACCCGACCTGGCGGCGTTTCCCCGGGCGGCGTGGATGCGTGCCGAGAAGGCGGTACTCGGCCGGCTGGTCGCCGCCGACCTCGGCTACGGTGACCCGTGCGGGACGCCGACCCTGCGCCGGGCCGTCGCCGGATGGCTCGCCCGCAGCCGGGGCATCGGCGTCGACCCGGCCGAGGTCATCATCACCACCGGCGTCTCACAGGCGCTCGGCCTGCTGGCCCAGGCGCTGCGCGCCGACGGCGTGAGCACCGTCGGCGTGGAGGACCCCGGCTCGCTCGGCGTCCGTCAGCATCTCGACAACTGGCTGACCACCGTGCCGATCCCGGTGGACGCCGCCGGGGTGCGGGTGGACGAGTTGGCAGCCAGTGGCGTGCCGGCGGTGATGCTCACCCCGGCGCACCAGTTTCCGACCGGCGCGGTGCTCGACGGCGAACGGCGCCGCCAGCTCGCCGCCTGGACCCGGACGGGCGGCCTGGTCATCGAGGACGACTACGACGCCGAGCATCGCTACGACCGTCCGCCGGTGCCCGCGCTGCGGGCCACCCTGCCCGAGCGGGTGTGCTACGCCGGCAGCGTGTCGAAGCTGCTCGCCCCGGCGTTGCGGATCGGCTGGCTGCTGGTGCCCCGTCGATACCGGGAGGCGGTGGTGGCGGCCAAACGCAACGCCGACCTGGGAAACGCCGTCCTGCCCCAACTCGTGCTCGCCGAGCTGATCACCTCCGGAGCGTTCGAACGGCAACTGCGGCTGCTGCGCCAACGCCACGTACGCCGCCGGGACGCGATGACCGCCGCCCTGGCCCGTCACCTGCCGGAGGCCACCGTGCACGGCGCGGCGGCCGGGCTGCACCTGATGGTCACCCTCGACGGCGATGTGGTCGACACGGAACTCGCCGCCGCGGCGCTGGCGCGTGGGGTGAAGGTGCAGCCGCTGTCCTGGCACTGCCTGCGGCCCTATCGCCCCGGCCTGGTGCTCGGCTACGCGGCCAACACCGCGTCGGCCATCGACGCGGGGATCGCGACCGTCGCCGCCGTGCGGCGGGGGTAGCCGCCGTCGTCACCCCGGGCGCGACTCGGCCGAGCGCTCACCGCCCAGCCGGGCGTCGGCCGCCCGCTGACCATCCTCGTCCCCGGCCACCTCGCAGATCGCCGCCGCGTCCGCCCAGCGCCCACGGGCCTCCTCGTCGTCGCCGAGCGTCGCCGCCGCGTCGCCCAGATGCAACAGCGTCCGGCCCAACCCGGCGTCCGGGCGGCCACCCTCGCGCAACCGCCGGCTCTCGGCCAACAGCTCGTACGCCTGACCGGCCTGCCCCGGTGTCACGCCGAGCAGTGCCACGCCCGCGTTGAGCAGCGCCACCGCCCGGTTGGTCGGGTCACCGAGCGACTCGTACTCGCGCAGCGCGGCCCGCCACGCCTGCGCCGCGTCGAGGTGCTCGCCCATCGCCGAGTGGACCAGCACCAGGTTCGTCAACGCCGCCGCGTAGCCACGGGCGTCGCCGAGCGAACGGAACGAGTTCGCGGCCCGGACCAGCAGGTCGTGCGCGGTGTCCAGCTCGTACCGCGCCAGCCTCGCCGCACCCAGGCCGAGATCGCTGAGCGCCTGGCCGGCGCGGTCGGCGCCGGACCGGTGCCGCCGCGACAGCTCCAGGTGCTCCACCGCCTCGTCGGTGCGACCCAGGTCGAGCAGGGCCAGCCCGAGATTCATCCGCGCCTGGGCGGTGCCCCGGCGGCCCTGCCCGGCGACCGCCAGGCTGAGCGCGGCCACCGCGCCGTACGGGTCGTGCCGGCGACGACGCAGCACGCCCAGCTCGTTGTGGGCCCAGCCGGCGATCTCCGGCCGGTCCTGGGCGGTGGGGTTGGCCAGCACCGTGCGGCAGACGTCCTCCCATTCGTCGAGCCGCTCGGTGTGGGCGAGCCAGCCGCACAGCGCCACGGCCAGCCGGAACCACCAGTTCCGCACCCGGCGCGGCAGCGTCTCCACCGCGCCGGCCGGCACCTTCACCACCGCCAGCAGCAGCTCCTGGTGCAGGTCCAGCCAGCCGTACGGATCATCGTCGGGCAGTCGCTGGTCACGGTCCAGCGCGCCGGCCGCCAGGGCGGCCACCTGCTGTTCGGCCCGGCGGGCCAGATGCCGGGTCAGCCGCGCCTGCACGGTGACCCGCCGGCGCACCGGCTCGGTGTCCCGCAGGTGCATCCGGGCGTACCCGGCGAGCAACGGACGGACCTCGTACCGGTCTCCCGGCGCGCCGACGACGAAGGCGCCGTCGGCCAGCTCGTCCAGCAGGGTGGCGACCCGGGAGGGCCGGCGTCCGGCGAGCGCGGCGATGGTCGCCCGGTCCAGCGGCACCCGGCTCAGCGACAGCAACCGCCACAGCCGGCGCGCCTCGTCGGTGAGCGCGTGGTACGCGGTGTCGCGGGCGGTGACCAGCCCCGTCACCGGTGACACGCCCACCCGCTGGTGCGGAGGTGTGTCGGCGGCACGGCGCAGCGCGTGCAGCACGTCGGCGGGCCGCCACCCGTGCTGCGCGCTGCGCCGTCCCAGCTCGGTCACCACGCGCGGCTGCCGTCCGGACAACTCGACGATGGCCCGTACCGCCGGGTCGGTGCGCGGGTCCGGGCGGTGCGGACGCGCCGACGCGGTGGCCGTCCCCGCGTCGGCGAACATCTCCACCGCGTCGTCGAGATCCGGCTCGGCCAGCCAGTACGCCACCACGCCGTCGACCGCAGCGAGCCGACCGGTGCCGGCCAGCAGCAACCGGCAGTCCCGGGCGGTGGGTGGCAGCAGCGGCCGGACCTGCGCCGGTTCGTCCACGTTGTCGAGCACCAGCAGCACCTTGCGACCGTCCAACTGGCCGCGCAGTTCGTCGGCGGCGTCGGCGAGGTCGTCCGGTCGGCCGGACCGCGGTGCCCGGGTGCCGACGATGCGGGCCAGGGCGGCGAGCACCTCCCGGGGTGAGCGGGCCCGGCCGCCCCGGCGCACGTCGAGGTAGTACTGCCCGTCGGGGAAGTCCGCCCGGCTCAGGTTCGCCGCCTGGATCGCGCACCAGGACGTACCGACGGCACGCCGGCCCACCACCGCCACCGCGTGTTCCGGGGCGAGCAGGGCCACCACCGCCTCCGCCTGCCCCCGCCGACCGGTGTACCCGGCCGGCCAGGGCAACGTCGGTGCGCCGCTACCCGACCGGGCCTCGGCCTCCGCACCGGCCAGCAGGTGCTCGCGTTGCCGCCGCCGCCACTCCACCAGAAACGACGCGGCCACCCCGAGCGCGGCCAGGCCCAGGCTCGCCGAGCCGAGGACGGTCAACGACAACGCGGAGACCAGGTTGCCGGTGACGTTGCCGAGGACCGCACTGATCCCGGCACCGACCACCCCACCGGCGGCCAGCAGCGCGCTGAACAGGCGTGACCGCCGGTCGGCCCGCCGTGGTGGCGGCCCGCTCACCGCACACCCCCGGCGACCAGGCCGGCGACGACCTGCCGGCGTGCCAGCACGAACACCAGCACCGGCAGGATCGAGGCGAGCACGCAGCCGGCGGCGAGCGGCCCGCTGCCGGCCACGAAACCACGGGTCTGCCAGGCGAGAAACAACCCCAGGGGCGCGGCGTCCGGCCCGCTGAACAGCAGACCCACCACCAGGTCGTTCCACACCTGGACGAACTCCAGCACGGCCACCGCCACCAGGGCGGTGCGGTTGTGCCGGGCCAGTCGGCGCAACGTGCCCCACCAGTGCCACCCGCCGATCCGGGCGCCACGGAGCTGATCGGCGGGCAGGTCGGCGAAGGCGTTGCGCAGCACCAGCACGGCGAACGGGACCCCCAGGGCGATGTGCACCAGGGCCACCCCCCGAGCCGTGCCGGAGGACAGCGCCAGTCCGAGCACCTCGTTGAGCGGCCCGGCGATCACCTGCACGGGGACCACCACCGCGGCCATCAGCACCAGGCCGGTGACCTGGGCGGCCGGCCCGGTCAGCCAGGCCAGCGGGTACGCGGCGAGCAGCGCGACCCCCAGCACCGCGGCGGTGACGACGGTGGCCAGGACCAGCGTGAAACCGAGACTGCGCCACAGCTCGGCACCGCCGAGCACGGCCCGGTAGGAGTCCAGCCCCGGCGGGCCGGACCACCAGCCGCCGGTGGCCGCCCCGACCGGATTCTGCGACGAGGTGGCCGCCAGCACCCCCAGCGGCAGCAGCCACGCGATCGCCGCACCGGCGGCGAGCAACCGGACCAGTCGGCGCGGTGGCGGCACGGTCACGGCGCTGCCCGCCGGCTGCTGCGGCGGCGGCCACGCCTGCCGGACGAACAGGGCCACCACCAGCATGCCGGCGGTCACCGCGACCAGCCAGACGACTCCCAGGGCGGCACCCTCGCCGGTGGTCGTCGCACCGGAGGTCTGCCAGATCCGCACCGACAGCACCGCCGCCTCGTCGCGCACCGAACCCGGCGTCATCACCAGGATCAGGTCGAACGTCCGGCTGGTGCCGACGGCGACCAGGGCGAAGACCACCGCGACGGTACGCAGCAGCAGCGGTCGCCACTGCGCGTCCCAGAGCACGTCGCGGCGGCTGCCCCCGAAGGCGCGGACCGCGTCCACCAGCCCGGTCGGCACCGCGTCGAGCGCGGCCCGGAACACCAGCATCGCCAGCCCGACCCAGGCCCACACGAACGCCGACATCACCGCCACCGTGACCAGGTCCGGTCCGAGCAGTTGCGGCAGCTGCTCCGGGCTCCGTCCGGTCGCCCAGGTCAGCAACCGGGTGGCCAGCCCGCGTCCGGGGTCGGGGTCGTACAGCAGCCGGAAGGTCACCCCGGTGACCACGAGCGGCAGCGCGGTCGGCACCACCAGGATGAGCCGGACCAGCCAACCCTCCTGGGAACGCCGGGAGGCCGCGGCGAGCAGATAGCCCAGGAGCGTGACCACTGTCGGCACCAGCAGCGCCCACAGCAGGGTCCGCCCGATCACGGCCGCGGTGCCGGGAGCGGCGAGGGCGGCCCGGTAGTGGTCGACACCCACCCAGCGGCCCTCGGTGGTGACGCTGGCGTGCATGGTGCGCAGCACCGGCCAGGCCAGCAGGCCGCCGAGCAGCAGCACCGCCGGTGTCAGCAGCGCCCAACCGACGCCCGCCGCCGGGTAGGCGCGGCCACGTCGGGGTGGCCCGACGTCGTCGAGCACCGCCAGTCCACCCAGCAGCGGGCCCCGGCTCACCTGCCGCCCCCCGCCACCCGGGCCGCCTCGGCGAGCTGCCCGGTGGCCCGGCGGACCGCCTCCCGGGCAGGCACCCCGTCGGTCACGTCCATGAAGAAGTCCTGCATGATCCGCCAGATGCCCACCCCGTCGGTGCCGGTGAAGGTGCCGGGCAGCTGGTCGGAGAGGTCGAACCGCACGACGTTGGCGGCACGCAGCTCACCGGCGAGGCGTCGACGCAACGGGTCGCGGTAACTGTCCACCGGCACGGCGAGGTTGGGGGAGAGATAACCTCCCGCGTCCAGCCACGGCAGGAAGGCCACCGCGTCGCTGAGCCAGCGCACCAGCTCCGCACCGCCGTCGGAGCCGGCGAACGCCACCGCCGCGTCACCGCCGACGATCAGCGGTTGATCGGCCAGCCGGGCACCGGGGAAGCGGAAGGTGGCCGGCGGTTCGGTGCCACGGCGGAACCGGGCGACCACCGCGTCGACGAAGTCGGCCCCGAACACCATGATCGCCTCACGGTGGTGCACCACCTGGATGACCGACTCCTCGAACTGGGTGAGCAGGGCCCGCCGTCCGCCGCCCGGGAAGGCCCCCGCCACACTCCACAACTCGGCGAGCCGGTCCAGCGCGTACGCCACCGGTCGGCCGCGCCAGTCGGCCTCACCACGGGCCAACGCCTCGTACTGGTCCACGCCGCCGACGGCGGCGAGCACGTTCTCGAACCAGTCGGTGAGCACCCAGCCGTCGGCGGCACCGATCGCCAGCGGGGCCGGCCCCGCACCCGCCCGGTGCCGTTGCCCGAGCTGACGGGTCACGGTGACCAGCGCGTCCCAGGACCTCGGCGGTTCGGCCAGCATCGACGGAAAGTGCCAGCACAGCGATTTGTGCGCCGCCTTGACCCAGACGCCGTAGCGGCGCCCGCCGACGCTGAGCAGGTCACCCATGCCGGCCGGGGCGGTGTAGCTGACCGCCGGGCTCACCTCGTCCAGCCAGCCCCGCCGGGCGTACTCGACCACCAGACCTGGGCGGGGCAGGATCGCCACGTCGGGACTGGTGCCCGCGGCGCGGCGCGCGGTCAGGAACGCGTCGATGTCGTTGCCCACGCCGACCACCTGCACGGTCGCCGGATAGCCGACGACCACCTCGCGGAACCGGGCCAGTTCACCGCCGGCCCAGACCACCGCCACCTGCACCGATCGGCGGCCCTGCCCGCAACCTCCGGTCACGGCGGCCGTGGCCGCGGCGGCGGCGCCGAGCAGCGTACGGCGGCGCAACCCGAGCCCGGTCATGCCCGCACCGCCGGACGGGCCGGACCGGGCGGGCGGTCGTGACCGACCGGCACCCGGGTGCTCACGCCGGCCAGCACCTCCTCGTCGGCCGAGCAGAGCAGCACCGTCACGCCCGGGTCGTCCGGTGGGGCCGCCCGGTCGAGCAGCTCCGGCAGACGCACCCCGTCGATCGGGGTCGGCAGGTCGACCACCAGCACCTCGGGCAGACAGGCCATGGCCCGGGCGAGCGCGACCCGGAACCGTTGCGCCTCGGACAGCAGGTGCGGGCGAAGTCCCAGGGTCGGGGTGAGTTCGAGCCGGTCGACCAGGAGGGCCGCCCAGCTCTCGGCGACGTCGCGCACCCACCGGCGACGGCGCTGACCGTAGGAGATGTTGCGCCCGACCGTGAGGTGGGGCAGCAGGGCCCCGCCGGCCGGCACGTACCCGATGCGGCGGCGCAACGGAGGCAGGTCGGTGACGTCGCGACCGCCGACCAGGACCTGCCCGGTGACCGGTGCGGCCAGCCCGGCCACCACCCGCGCCACGGCGGTGGCCGGCCGGGGTGGGGCGACCACGGCAGCCGTCGCGCCGACGGCCACCTCGACGTCGAGCGGCGACATGTCCGGCACGGCAACCAGGTTGAGCGTGCGTAACGTGACCATCACCTCCGGCGGTCTCACCCTCACCCCAGCCTGTCACAGGGGAACCACGCTCAGTGCTCGGCCCGCCGTCCATCATGGCCCTGGACACCGCCGGTTACCCTGCCGCCCATGGCAGCGTCGACTCCCTTCGCCGCCGGTCGCGACGCCGACGTCTACGCCCTGGACGACCGCCGGGTGCTGCGCCGCTACCGCGACGGCACCGCCGTGGCCGGCGAGGCCCGGTTCATGTCGCACCTGCACGCCGCCGCGTTCCCGGTGCCCCGGGTGTACCTGGCCGCCGGTGCGGACCTGGTCCTGCAGCGGGTGACCGGACCGACGATGCTCCAGGCGCTGACGGCGGGCACGATCGAGGTGGCTGCGGGCGCCGGCATCCTCGCCGAACTGCACCGTCGACTGCACGCCATCGCGCCGCTGCCCGGCGCCCCGGACGGCGAGCGCATCCTGCACCTGGACCTGCACCCGGACAACGTCATCCTCGGCCCGGCCGGCCCGGTGCTGCTCGACTGGCGCAACGTCCGGCACGGTCCACCCGGACTGGACGTGGCGATGACCGCCCTGATCCTCGCCCAGGTCGCCGTCGACCCGGATCAGCCGATGGCGGCGGGCGCCGACGAGATGCAGCGTGCCTACCGGTACGCGCTGCGCGACCACGCCGCTCCGCTGGTCGCCGAGGCCGTGGCCATCCGGCGGGCCAACCCCACCCAGACCTCGACCGAACTCGCGCTGCTCGACGCGGCGGCGTCCCTGCTCACCGCGTGACCCGGGAACCCGCCAGCCGCAGGCGATAGGGTTTCGATCAGCACTGGGCGGGCGGGAGACGAGATGACCCCTGAGCATGTCGACGTGCTCATCGTCGGCGCTGGTCTGTCCGGCATCGGAGCCGCCTGCCACCTCCGGCGTCGTCACCCGGGCCGAACCTTCGCGCTGGTCGAGGCGCGTGACGCGATCGGCGGCACCTGGGACCTGTTCCGCTACCCGGGCGTGCGGTCGGACTCGGACATGTTCACCCTCGGCTACTCGTTCGCGCCGTGGACGGCCCCGAAGAGCCTGGCCGACGGCGACACCATCCGGGACTACCTGCGTCGGACCGCCGACGAGCACGGCGTCACCCGGCACATCCGGCTCCGGCACCGGGTGCGGTGGGCCGAATGGGACAGCCACCAGGCCCGCTGGACGGTGCACGTCCACCGCGAGGACACCACCGAGACCGTGGTGATGACCTGCTCGTTCCTGTACGCCTGCACCGGCTACTACCGGTACGAGGCCGGCCACACGCCGCACTTCACCGGGCAGGACCGGTTCACCGGCCGGATCGTGCACCCGCAGCACTGGCCCGCCGACCTCGACCTCACCGGTTGCCGGGTGGTGGTGATCGGCAGCGGCGCCACCGCCGTGACGCTGGTGCCGGCGCTGGCCCGACAGGCGGCCCGGGTGACCATGCTGCAACGCTCGCCGACGTACCTGCTGGCGCTGTCGTCCCGCGACCGGATCGCCGACGCGCTGCGGCGGCTGCTGCCGGCGCGCCTGGCGCACCAGACCGTGCGCTGGAAGAACATCCTGCTCGCCACGGCCAACTATCAGCTCAGCCGGCGCGCCCCCGGCCTGGTACGCGGGCTGCTGCGCCGCGCGGCCGCCCGCCGGCTGCCCGCCGGCTTCGACGTCGAACGCCACCTGACCCCCCGCTACGACCCGTGGGACCAGCGGCTGTGCGTGGTTCCGGACGGCGACCTGTTCACCGTGCTCTCCGACGGGCGGGCCGAGATCGTCACCGACACCGTGGCGACCTTCACCGCTCAGGGCATCCGGCTCGCCTCCGGTCGGGAACTGCCCGCCGACGTGGTGGTCACCGCCACCGGGCTGGACCTGCTCGCCCTCGGCGGGATGACGCTGCGGGTGGACGGGACGGACGTGGATCTGCCGGAGACCGTCGCGTACCAGGGCATGATGCTCTCCGGGGTGCCGAACTTCGCCATGACGATCGGCTACACCAACGCCTCCTGGACCCTCAAGGCCGACCTGGTGGCCGGCTACGTGTGCCGGCTGTTGCGTCACCTGGACCGCACCGGAACCCAGATCGTCACCCCGCTCGCCCCGCCACCGGGGCCGCGTACCCCGTTGATCGGCCTCACCTCCGGGTACGTGCGGCGCGGCGCCGGGAAACTGCCCCGCCAGGGCACCCGGGCACCCTGGCGGCTGCACCAGAACTACCTGCGCGACCTGCTGCCCATGCGGTACGGACGGCTGACCGACGCCACCATCCGGTTCGACCGGGCCGGCACCCCGCGAAGTTCCGTCGACGCGTAGCCACGTCGTCAGCCACCCTCATGGCAGGAGTCAGCGGGACGCGGCCGGCCCGGTCGCCGGCCACCTGAGGGCCGCCGCCAGCCCGACCAGCACCACCGCCACCAGATACACCGGCACCGGGGTCAGCGGGGTCAGCAGGACGGCCACCGCGGCGAGCGGCACCGCCGCGGGCCGCGCCCGCTGCCGGACCGAGAGCATGCGCAAACCCCACAGCACCAGCAGTACGACCGCCACCGGCACCGCCACCGCATAGCCCGCGACAAGCGGGTCGACCTCGGCGGGGTGCTGCTGGCGCTCGACCGCGACGCCCAGTCCCGCGCCGACCGCACCGAGTCCGGCGAACACGGCGTAGTGCCCGTACCCCCAGGTCAGGGCACCGTTCAGCGACGCCGGCACGCGCACCGGACGGTCGAAGTAGAGCCACCACAGCGCGAAGACGATCGCGGTCCCCGCGCCGGCCAGCGGCCACAGCCACTCGTCCCCACTGCTGATGCCGGTCTGCACCGCCACCGTGATCGCCAGCACCACCTCGCCGAGCACGATGAGGGCGAACAGCCCGTACCGCTCGGCGATGTGTCGCGGATGCCACGAGGTCATCGCGCGCCGCTCGGCGAGCACCGGCACCAGCAGGTCGGCCAGGGCCAGCACCAGGAACGAGACGGCGCCCAGGCCGGGCGGCACCAGCAGCCGGAGCAGCCAGCCGAGCTGTACTCCGGTCACACCGGCGGCGAACCGCAGGGCGGTGCGTCGATGCGCCGGGTCACCGGCGGCGGCGCGCAGCCAGTTGCCCACGGTGGCCAACCGCATGACCACGTACCCGAGGGTCGCCAACGCGTAGTCGGCGCCCTCGAACGCCTGCGGCACTCCGGCGGCCAGGATCAGTGCCCCGGCGACCTGCACGAGGGTGCTGAGCCGGTACAGATCGTCGTCGGTGTCGTACGCGGAGGCGAACCAGGTGACGTTCATCCAGGCCCACCAGATCCCGAAGAACACCATCAGGTAGCTGACGACGGCGTGCCCGATCCGACCGGCCACCAACGCGTCGTGCAGGCCGCCCGCGGCCTGGGTGACAGCGACCACGAAGGACAGGTCGAAGAAGAGTTCCAGTGGGGTCGCCGCCCGGTGCGGCTCGTCCCGGCGGCGGGGCCGCATCGGTCGACGCCACGGCCGGGGAGCGTCACTGGTGTCCACCGACCCTCCTCGCGGCGTGTTCAGCCACACCATAGGCGCGGCGGCGGCCGTGTCGGGCAGGTTCGCCGGGGCCGCCACGACCCCGCACCCCCCCCCACCGCCGCGCCGTCGGTGCGACGGTGCCGAAACGCCGTCGCGGCGGTAGGTTCGCCTGCGGAGGCGAATGCGGCACGCCGCGCGACGACGGGCCGCGCGGGCGCGGAGCAGGAGGACAGCGTGAGCCAGCAGGTACGGGGAGTCATCTCCCGCAGCAAGGGCGCGCCCGTCGAGGTCACCGAGATCGTGGTGCCCGACCCCGGGCCGGGGGAGGCGGTGGTCCGGGTGCAGTCGTGCGGCGTCTGCCACACCGACCTGCACTACCGCGAGGGCGGCATCAACGACGACTACCCGTTCCTGCTCGGCCACGAGGCCGCCGGCATCGTCGAGCAGGTCGGCGCGGGTGTGGACGACGTCGCACCCGGTGACTTCGTGGTGCTCAACTGGCGGGCCGTCTGCGGGGTGTGCCGGGCCTGCCGGCGCGGCCGTCCGTGGTACTGCTTCGCCACCCACAACGCCGCCCGGAAGATGACGCTGACCGACGGCACCGAACTCGCTCCGGCACTGGGCATCGGCGCCTTCGCCGAGAAGACCCTGGTCCACGCCGGCCAGTGCACAAAGGTGGACCCGGCGGCCCGGCCGGCCGCCGTCGGACTGCTCGGCTGCGGGGTGATGGCGGGCCTGGGCGCGGCGATGAACACCGGCGGGGTGACCCGCGGCGACTCGGTGGCGGTGATCGGCTGCGGTGGCGTCGGCGACGCGGCGGTGGCCGGCGCGGCCCTGGCCGGCGCGACCACGATCATCGCGGTCGACACCGACTCCCGCAAACTCGACTGGGCCCGCCGGTTCGGTGCCACCCACACCGTCAACGCCTCCGAGGCCGACCCGGTTGCGGAGATCCAGGCCGCCACCGGCGGCTTCGGCGCCGACGTGGTGATCGACGCGGTCGGCCGGCCGGAGACCTGGAAACAGGCCTTCTACGCCCGCGACCTGGCCGGCACCGTCGTGCTGGTCGGCGTGCCCACGCCCGAGATGCGCGTCGAGTTGCCGCTGCTCGACGTCTTCGGCCGCGGTGGCGCCCTCAAGTCCAGCTGGTACGGCGACTGCCTGCCCAGCCGGGACTTCCCGATGCTCACCGAGCTGTACCTGCAGGGCCGCCTCGACCTGGACGCCTTCGTCACCGAGGAGATCGGCCTGGACGGGGTGGAGGAGGCGTTCGCCCGGATGCACCGGGGCGACGTGCTCCGCTCGGTGGTGGTCTTCTGATGACCGCCCGCATCGACCACGCGGTCACCTCCGGCACCTTCTCCCTCGACGGTCAGACCTTCGACGTGGACAACAACGTGTGGGTGGTCGGCGACGACACCGAGTGCGTCGTGATCGACGCCCCGCACGACGTCGACGCCATCGTCGAGGTGGTGGCCGGGCGGCGGGTCACCGCGATCGTCGCCACGCACGCCCACGACGACCACGTCCGGGTGGCGCCGCGGCTGTCCCGGGTCACCGGCGCCCCGGTGCTGCTGCACCCCGCCGACCGGGTGCTGTGGGACCTGGTGCATCCCGACGACCCACCGGGCGGCACCCTCGACGACGGCCAGATCATCGAGGTGGGTGGCACCGCGCTGACCGTGTTGCACACCCCCGGGCACAGTCCCGGCGCGTGCTGCCTGCACGCCCCCGAGCTGAACGTCGTCTTCACCGGCGACACCCTGTTCGCCGGCGGGCCGGGCGCCACCGGTCGCTCCTACAGCGACTTCGGCACCATCGTCGACTCGATCCGCGACCGGCTGCTCACCCTCGCGCCGGACACCATCGTGCACACCGGGCACGGCGACAGCACCACCATCGGGGCCGAGGCTCCGCGGCTACCGCAGTGGCTGGCCCGGGGGCATTGAGCTCGGTCCCTCCGGGCCGTCCGGACCGCTGTCGCCCGGCGGCGGCGGAAACGGGGCTGCGCGCCGGGGCCGGTTGGGACGAGACTGCCGGCATGTCCGGTGATCCGACGCTGACCGCCGCCCAACGGGCGGCGCTGCGCCACGTACGCGCGGTGGCGCTGCGAGACCGCCCCGCCGCGCTGGCCGTCATCGGACGGGCGCTGGCCGGCACCGGCGTACGCCACGAACCGGAGCGGCTGGTCGCGGCGATCGGCCGGCAGGGGAGGGTCACCCTCAACTTCCACCCGGACCGGCTGCTGGCCGACGGCCGCACGGTCGCCGAGGCGCTCGCCACCGAGGGGGTCTACCGCAGCCAGTTCGAGACGCGGATCTCCAACGGCGGCCTCACCGCGTATCCCGGCGGTGACCGTGACCGCTGGGAGGAGCGCCTGTTCGGCGGCGCCTACCAGCGACCGGGTGTCGACCCGGCGGAGCGGCCGAAGTACGGCGGCCTGAACCTGCTCGACCATCCCGACGGCGCCTGCCCCCGGTTCGGCTCCTGCCACCTGCGGCTGCGCCCCGAGGTGCTGGCCCGCACCACCTTCTGCTTCGGCGACAGCCACCTCGGACCGCGCGACGTCGGCACCGTCGACGTGGTCGAGCCGGTGCTGGCCGCCCTGATCGCCGCCACCGTTGACACCGGCGTGTGCCTGGGTCGGGCAGGTATGGATCTGGTGACCCTCACCGGTGAGCTGCTGCGCCGTCGGGAGGCGTTGGCCGCGATGCCCCGGGCCGCCGGTCGCGCCCTCGACGACTACGTCGAGGCGCAGGTGCACGGCGCGGTCCGGTTGGATCGGGACGTGCTGGACCTGGTCGTCGACCCCTCGTTCCGGCGCACCGACACCGAGGCTGTGCTGATCGCCGCCGCCGACCGGTACGGCTTTCCGATCCGTTGGCACGCCGGCTTCGCGCTGCCGGTGGACCGGGTGGATGCCGAGTTCCGCGGGCCGGCGATCCCACCGCTGGCGGCCCGGGTGCACGCCGAGTTCGCCGGCGCGGGCGAGCCACTGCACGCCGCACTGATCGGGCGGGCCGCCGCGTCGGTGGTGACCGACCCGGGGCGCTGGGCCGATCGTGGCCCCGCCACCGACACCCTGCAGCATCTCAAGCAGCTCTGGCACGTCCTGGTGCGCTTCGGAGCCCCGTACGAGGTGTGAGGCGGGCCGTCCGTTTCGTGCCCGGCCGGGCGGGCCCCCGTCGTGACCTGGGTCGCAGCCCACCACGATCACAGCATTTCCGGAATGGCGGACATGCCAGTCGAGTTGTGTCCCCCATAGTGCCGGTCGGCAAACCTCGCCGGCCCGGTCCGTCCCCGAGAGCGGCTCAACCCCGAGCGGCTCGTACCCGATCGAAAGGGCAACCATCGTGAAGCTGGACTTCACTCGATGGCTCCCGGCCATCGCGACGATCCCGAACCGGAAGACCGCGCTCAGCGTGGTGGGCGCCACCGCCCTCGCCGGACTCGCCTTCGGCCCCACCGCCGTCGCCGCATCGATCACCGCCGGCCCGCACTCCGGCGCGGTCGCGGCGATCGACCGGGCCACCGGTCGCACCAGCACCGGTGTGCCGGTGGAATCCGGGCTGACCACCGCCGGCAGCACCGACCAGCCGGCAGCCGGGAAGCCGACCCGCGACGAGCTGATCCCGCACGGTGTGCAGGGCGCTCAGTCGCGCATCCCGCTCGACGACGCGCAGCGGGACAACGCCAAGACCATCATCGAGATGGCCAAGCGCACCGGTGTCGGTGAGCGTGGTGCCGTGATCGGCATCGCCACCGCCCTGCAGGAGTCGAAGCTCTACAACCTCGGACACCTCGGCGCGTGGAACGACCACGACTCCCAGGGCCTGTTCCAGCAGCGTCCGTCCACCGGCTGGGGCAGCGTGGACCAGATCCGGGATCCCGAGTACTCCTCGACCGTCTTCTTCGAGGCGCTGAAGAACGTCGGCGGCTGGCGCGATCTGCCACTGACCGCCGCCGCGCAGACGGTGCAGGTGTCGGCGTACCCGTTCCACTACGCGCAGTGGGAGGAGCAGGCGGCGGACATCGTCTCCCAGCTCTGGTGACCTCGCCAATCACCGACCAACCGGCCGGCCCCGCTCGCGGGGCCGGCCACGGTGGTTGCCGACGATGTCGACGGTGGCCGCCACCAGGGCCAGCGCGATGATCGCGGCAGAGGTGAGCAGCGACCGTTCGAACGCCCTCGACCAGGCGTCCGCGCCGTCGGCGAGTGCGGAGAAGAAGACCGCGCCGACCACCGCGATCCCGGCGGCCGAACCGATCCGCTGCCCGGTCTGCAACATCCCGGCACCACTGCCGGCCTGTGGCACCGGCACCTCCGTCAGGGTGAGCGTCTGGTTGGGCGCGATCACCAGGCCACTGCCGATGCCGGCGACCAGCAGCGGCAGTGCGGTCACCCAGGGCACCGGCGCTTTTGGTGCCAGCTCGATGGCCAGCGCGGCGAGACCGAGACCGGTCACCACGCCGACCAGCCCGACGGCGACCAGCGGGCGGCCGTACCGGTTGACCAGCCGCCCGCCGACGGCGGACGCGACGGCCGAGCCGAGCGCGAACGGGGTGATCGCCGCACCGGCGACCAGGGCGCTGTAGCCCCGCCCGTTCTGCAGGTACAGGGTGAAGATGAAGAAGATCGCGGTGAATCCGCCGAAGTAGAGCAGCGCGATCGTCGAGCCGAGGGTGTAGGACCGGTGCCTGAACAGGCGGACGTCGAACAGCGGCGGGCCGTGCCGAGCGTAGCGGCGCTCCCAGGCGACGAAGCCGGTGAGGACGGCCAGCCCGACGGGTAGCAGCAACCACTTCGTCGCGCCGGGCCACTGTTCGCGCTGCACCAGCGGCAGCAGCACGAGGGTCACGCCGACGCCGAGCAGCAGCACGCCGACCGGGTCGAACCGGCGTTGCGCACCGCGTGGGGTGACCCGGCCGGGCAGCAACCGCCAGCCGAGCACCACCGCGACGATGCCCACCGGCACGTTGACGAAGAAGACCCACCGCCAGCCGTGTTCCGGGCCGCCGGCGGCGATCAGCAGGCCACCGAGCAACGGACCGATCGCGGTGGAGATTCCGATGGTGGCACCGAGCCAGCCGAAGGGTCGGCCCCGCTCGGAGGCGGCGAACAACTGCTGGATCAGGCCGGTCACCTGCGGGTTCACCACGCCGGCGGCGGCACCCTGGAGGAGCCGGGCGGCGACCAGCCAGCCGGGCGACTGGGCCAGCCCGGCCAGCGCGCTGGTCAGCGTGAACAGGGCGATGCCGAAGACGAACGCGTTGCGTCGCCCCCGGACGTCACCGAAGCGTCCCGCCGGTACCAGGACCAGGCCGAAGCTCAGCGCGTATCCGGACAGCACCCATTGCAGGTCGCTCGGATCGGCCCGTAGGGCACGTTCCAGGGATGGTAGGGCGACGTTGACGATGCTGATGTCGAGCAGCGTCATGAACGCCGCGACCAGTCCCACCCCGAGCGCCTGCCAGCGACGCCGCTCGTACGAGGCCGCCTCGGATCCCGTCGGACCGCCGGACGTCGCGGGGTTCAACCGGCGGTCCGACGCCGTGGCGCCGGCGGACGCGTGCGGGTACCGGTCATGCCAACTGCTGCGCGCAGAATCGAGGGCCGAAGTCCAGCCCGGCCATCGGCGAGTCCTCCCGGTGCAGCAGGTTCTTCTCGGTCAGCAGGTGCAGCGGGGTCTGCAACTGCTCCTCGGTCAGGCCGCACTCCTGGGCGATCATGTCGGGGTACGGTACCTGGCCGCGCGCCTCCAGGGCCGCCACCGCGTCGTACACCCGCGCCTCGTCCTCCGACAGCCGCACCTCTTGCATGGTGTCCTCCTCGCGCCTGGTCCGCCTGCGGCAGGCGGTCTGCGGCCGGCGGTTACCCGGTGCGGCGGGGAAGATGCCCGCGCCCGGCTGATCTACCCTGCACCGGTGAGCGTCTGGGAACTCGTGGTGATCGGTGGTGGCCCCGCCGGGCTCTCCGCCGCGTACGCCGCCGCCCGTCGCGGGGTGCGCACGCTTGTCGTCGAGCGCGCCGCGCATCCGCGCTACAAAACCTGCGGCGGCGGTCTGATCGGCACCTCGCTGGCCGCGGTGGCCGGACGGATCGAGGTGCCCGCCCACGACACGGTGGACCGGGTCACCTTCACCCTCGACGGGCGAGCCGGGTTCACCCGCCGGCACGCTGCCGGACCGCTGGTGAGCATGGTGCGCCGGGAGGAGTTCGACGACCGGCTGCGGGCCGCCGCGGTGGCCGCCGGGGCCGAGGTCCGCGAGCGGGCGACGGTCCGGTCGGTGGAGCAGGACCCCGATGTCGTACGACTGCGACTTGCCGGCGGCGAGGTGCTGCTGGCCCGTACGGTCGTCGGTGCCGACGGCTCGTCCGGGGTGACCGCCCGTCACGTCGGGGTGCGCCACCGTCAGGTGGACCTGGGGCTGGAGCTGGAGCTGCCGGTACCGCCGCCCGAGCAGGCGCGCTGGCGGAACCGGGTGCTGCTCGACTGGGGACCGCTGCCCGGCTCGTACGCCTGGGTGTTCCCGAAGGGGGACCGGCTCACCGTCGGGGTCATCGCGGGTCGAGGAGAGGGGGAGCGGACCCGGCAGTACCTGCGGCGGTTCGTCGACCGCCTCGGGCTGGCCCACGTGTCGCCGGTGCACGACTCGGGTCATCTGACGCGCTGCCGGTCCGACGACTCGCCGCTGCGGCGGGGGCGGGTGCTGGTGGCCGGTGACGCGGCCGGCCTGCTGGAGCCCTGGACCCGGGAGGGGATCAGCTATGCGCTGCGCTCCGGCGAGCTGGCCGGGGCGGCGGTGGCCGGCGCCGATCTCGCCGGCTACGAACGGTCGGTGACCGAGCGTCTCGTCCCGGCCATGCGGGCCGGGCAGCGGCTGCTCGACGTCTTCGCCCAACGCCCGGCGCTCTGCCACCGGGCGCTCGCCACCCCGCCGGGCTGGCGCGCGTTCACCCGGTTCTGCCTGGGCCGCGCCGACTTCGACGAGGTGGTCGGCCGGATGTCGGTGCGGGCCGCACTGGCGCTGGCGGATCGCCTGCCCGGTCCGAGGCGCCGCCGCGTCGCCCGGGTGTCGGACTGACCCTGGCTGGCTGGTCCAGCGCCCGACGGCAGCCATCCAGGATCCTAGGATGCTGTACGCGTAGTGACGCACGCTGCCCAAGCCCGCGAGTCTCGTCCGGCTCGCTGGTCGGTTTCCGCCGACTTCGCCCGGGTAGGTGCTTGCGGGTCGGCAACCCCACGATCCCGGGCGAGGAGACCTCCGTGAGCGAGACGCAGTACACCCAGCAGGACCCGACCGACCAGTACGGCCAGCAGTCGGGGCAGCCGAACCAGCAGCAGAGCCCACCGGGTCGTACCGACGAGATGAACCCGAAGCCGGACCACGGAGAGGACTCCTACCGGGGCACCGGCAAGCTCGACGGCAAGAAGGCGGTGATCACCGGCGGTGACTCTGGTATCGGTCGGGCGATCGCCATCGCGTACGCCCGGGAGGGCGCCGACGTGCTGATCTCCTACCTCGGTGCGGAGGAGGACGCGGACGCCCGGGAGACGGTACGTCTCATCGAGGCGGCCGGCCGCAAGGGCGTCGCGATCCGGGGTGACATCGCCGACGAGGGCAACTGCGCGGCGTTGATCGAGCGGGCGGTGACCGACCTGGGTGGCATCGACATCCTGGTGAACAACGCGGCCTACCAGATGGCGCAGGACAAGGGCATCGCCGGGATCAGCACCGAGCAGTTCGACCGGGTGTTCAAGACCAACCTGTACGCGATGTTCTGGCTGTGCAAGGCGGCGTTGCCGCATCTGGGCGAGGGCTCCACGATCATCAACACGTCCTCGATCCAGGCCTTCGACCCGTCGCCGCAGTTGCTCGACTACGCCACCACCAAGGCGGGGATCGCGAACTTCACCAAGGCCCTCGCCGCCGACCTGGTCGATCGGGGCATCCGGGTCAACGCGGTGGCGCCCGGTCCGATCTGGACCCCGCTGATCCCGGCGACCATGCCGGAGGGGAAGGTCGAGCAGTTCGGCACCGACACCCCGGTCGGTCGGCCCGGTCAACCCGCGGAGCTGGCACCCGCGTACGTCTTCTTCGCCTCGCAGGAGTCGAGCTTCATCACCGGTGAGATCCTCGGCGTCACCGGCGGCCGCTTCACCAAGTGACATCACCGTCGACCCGGTGCTCCCGCCGACCCGGTGCCGGTCGGCGGGGCCCGGTCAGCGGGGCCAGGCCGCCAGCTGTCGCCGGACCTGGGCGATGTCGGCCGGGCCGAGGCCGTAGCGGGTGAACCGGGTGTCCGGGATCCGGTCGAGATACCGGCCGGCCGCCCGTACGTCGTCGTCATCGAGGGCGGGGTCGAGCTGCCGGGCGAGTTCCAGCAACTCCGCCACCGACCGGTGCGCCAGGGCGGATGCCACGTCGATGTAGTCGCGTACCTCGCGGCGGTTGACCAGGGCGGCGGTCTTGTTGGCGATGAGGTCCCGGACGTCCATGACCGGCCCGAGGTCCATCACCACCGGGCTGCGGTGCCGGTCGAGACGGGCCAGGCTGAGGCGGATGCGCCGGCCGTCCCGGGCGACGACGAAGTCCCGCAGGTCCCGGTCGAAGCCGTCGAAGAGGTCACCGAGGTCGCTGGCCGGGTCGGCGTCGGACACCTGGAACCCGGCGTACTCCAGCGCGGCCCGGACGTCGGCGGCCGCCGCGGCGGCGGCCCCCTCCACGTCGGCGAAGAGGTCGACGTCCTCGGTGGGGCGGGTGACCAGTCCGTACGCGGCCCAGGCCACCCCGCCGCCGAGCACGAAACGGTGCGGCCCGGCGACGGTCAGCGCGACCCGGGCCACCTCCCGGTAGAACTCGTGGGGGTGCGCGTCGGGGGAAGCCCCGGTCACGCCGACCGGAGACCCGGGTGTCGGCTCTCCCACGCCAGCCGTACGCCCCGGGGCAGATTGAGCAGTCGCCACACCCGGCGCAGCGTCCGTCCGTCGACCAGCCGACGCAGGTCCTCGGCGTTCGTGGTCTCGCGCAGCACGTTCTCGTACAGCCAGAGCAACTGGTCGGGGTCGGCGAGGTCGAACGCCCGGTCGGCGCACCACATCAGTCGCACCGGCAGTTCCACCACCCCTCGGGTGGGCCCGCGCAGCTCGGCGAGGGTCCGGGCCACCACGGCGGGCCGGCCGGGTCGGGCCAGGTGCGCCACGCCGGTCGTGGTGGGGGAGACCGCCTGCATGGTGTCAGGGTAACCCCAGATCGGTTCGATCCGAACTGATGACCTGGTTTGTGGTGGGGTGCGGTTGGGGTGGGTTGCGGTTGGGGGTGTGGCCCGCCGTGCCCGGCTCCGGGCGGTCAGGCTTGATCCCTGCGCCGGGCACGGCGGGCCACACCCCCGTCGTCCGTGAGCTGCCCGCCCCACCCCGGACTTCCCCGTTGATCATGAGGTTGGCGGCGTTTTTGATCTCTAGAACTGCCGCTACCTCATGGTCAACGCTGTCGGTGCTGTCGGTGCTGTCGGTGCTGTGGGGTGTGGGGCGTTGCGGGGGTTGGGCGTGGTGCCCGGCTCCGGGGGTGGTCGGGCTTGGCCGCTGCGCCGGGCGGTCAGCTTTGGTCCGTGCGCCGGGCGCGGCGGGCTCGCATCGTTCCTTGTCGTGCGGGCGGGGTCAGCCATGGGTGTGGATCTTGGTGCGATTGTGCCCTTGGGTGGGCGTTGTCGGACCAAGATTGCGGGGTGTCGGGGGGTTTGGGGTGGGTGTCGGGTTCCGGGGGTCCGCTCGGGGTGGAATGGGTGCGGGGTCGGGGACGTTGGACATCCCTGAACGGCCGAGGAAGACACCGCCCGCCCAGGCGGGTGCTGGCCCCCGGGAATGATGGCGGGTCGGCGGTCGTTGGACATGGTCCCGGCGATGCGAAGCGGCGGATACGCCCCGCGTGCTGGATGACTTTCCCCCTTTCTTTGAGCGCCTTTCTGGTGCTTGCGTGCGCCTGACCGATCCCCCTTGGTGTGGGTGTGCGTCGACCCCCGAATGGAGCTTTGTGATGAACACGATGCTGCGTAAGAGCGTGTTGGGTATCGCGGGTCTGGCCTTCACCGGTGGTCTGTTCGCCGGTCCGGTGGCCGCCCACGCCGACATCACCCCGGTCACCACCGCCCCGGTCGCGGCGGTGCAGGCCGACAAGCCCGACACCAGCAAGCTGCTGCCGCACGGCACCCCGTCCAACCAGTCGCACGTCGACCTGAACGACGAGCAGATCAGCAATGTGAAGGCGATCATCGCGGCGACGAAGAAGGCCGGCATGGACGAGCGTGCCGCGGTGGTGTCGATCGCGACCGCGTTGCAGGAGTCGAAGCTGGAGAACCTGGGTCACCTGGGTGACCGCAACGACCACGACTCGCAGGGCCTGTTCCAGCAGCGCCCCTCCTCCGGGTGGGGCACGGTGGAGCAGATCACCGACCCCGAGTACTCCACCCTGGCCTTCCTGAAGGGTTTGAAGCAGGTCGACGGCTGGCAGGACATGCCGCTGACCCAGGCCGCGCAGACCGTGCAGGTCTCGGCCTACCCCGACCACTACGCCCAGTGGGAACAGCAGGCCGCCGACCTCGTCGCCCAGCACTGGACCAGCTGACCACCACGAACATTCCTCCACAGGGGGAGCAACACCCCGCCGGCCGACACCCGAACCCGGGTGCCGGCCGGCGGGGTCCGCGGAGACCATCGGCTCCCTACTGTGGCGGCGGTCACGGCAGGGGTAGGAAGAAGCGGAGCGGGTAACCTGTTGACTCGGGTGTCGGTGTGTCAAGTGTCCCCGGGCCTCACCTAAATTGCCGTCGCGGAATACCGTTCGGCTGGAGCCGCGTCGCGCCACTCGCCGAGAGGCGACCTGCACACCGGCACCCTCGTCGCCCCCGGCCCGTTTCTCGGGCCGGGGGCGACGTCGTGTGTGGTTCCGGTAGGTGGGTCGCCGATCCCGGCCCGCTGTCCTAAGGTCGAGACCGGAGGTGTCGAGCGTGGGGCTGCGGGACAGGTTGCTGGGCTGGCCGGTCTACCGGCAGCTCACCGGCACCGACCCGTTGGGTCGGGGTGCCGCGGCGTGTTCGAGCCGCAGTGCCGAGTTGACCGCCCGCACGCAGGACGCCGACCGGGTCGCCCGTTCCGTCTGCCCGTACTGTGCCGTCGGCTGCGGTCAGCGGGTCTTCGTCACCGACGAGCGGGTCACGCAGATCGAGGGTGACCCGGACAGCCCCATCTCCCGGGGCCGGCTCTGCCCGAAGGGTGCCGCCAGCCGGAGCCTGGTCACCAGCCCGCTGCGCCAGACCACGGTGCGCTACCGGCGGCCGTACGGCACCGAGTGGGAGGACCTGGACCTCGACACCGCGCTCGACATGATCGCCGACCGGGTGCTCGCGGCGCGCGCCGACACGTGGGAGGACGTCGACGCCGAGGGCCGGCCGTTGAACCGCACCCTGGGGATCGCCAGTCTGGGCGGGGCCACCCTGGACAACGAGGAGAACTACCTCATCAAGAAGCTGTTCACCGCGATGGGGGCGCTTCAGATCGAGAACCAGGCCCGGATTTGACACTCCGCCACCGTCCCCGGTCTGGGGGCCAGCTTCGGTCGCGGTGGCGCGACGGACTTCCAGCAGGACGTGGCGAACGCCGACGTCATCGTCATCCAGGGTTCCAACATGGCCGAGGCCCATCCGGTGGGCTTCCAGTGGGTGATGGAGGCGAAACGGCGCGGGGCCAAGGTCTTCCACGTCGATCCGCGGTTCACCCGGACCAGTGCGGTCGCCGACGTGTACCTGCCGATCCGGGCGGGCACCGACATCGCGTTGCTGGGCGCGGTGGTGAACCACATCCTCAGCAACGAGTTGGATTTCCGGGAGTACGTGCTGGCGTACACCAACGCGGCGACGATCGTCAGTGACGACTTCGTCGACGCCGAGGACGCCGACGGGCTCTTCTCCGGCTTCGACCCGGCGACCGCCAGCTACGTGCAGGACAGCTGGCAGTACGCGGGCCACGAGCGGGACTCCGGCAGCGGGCACACGGCCCGGGAGCGGGAGACCGCAGCCGGGCTGCGCCACGAGTCGCACGGTGCTCCGGTCGCCCGGCAGGTGCAGCGGGACGAGACGCTGCAACACCCGCGCTGCGTGTACCAGATCCTCAAGCGGCACTTCGCCCGCTACACCCCGGAGATGGTGGAACGGGTCTGTGGCGTACCTCGGGAGAATTTCCTGGAGCTGGCCCGGGCCTGGACGGAGAACTCCGGGCGGGAGCGCACCGGCTGCCTGATCTACTCGGTCGGCTGGACCCAGCACACGGTCGGCGTGCAGTACATCCGCACCGGGGCGATCATCCAGCTGCTGCTGGGCAACGTGGGTCGGCCCGGCGGTGGGGTGCTGGCGCTGCGCGGGCACGCCAGCATCCAGGGATCCACCGACATCCCGACCCTGTTCAACCTGCTGCCGGGCTACCTGCCGATGCCGCACCATGCCCGGCATCCCGATTTCGACGCCTGGACGGACAGCATCCGGCACCCGGGTCAGAAGGGTTTCTGGGGCGGCGCCCGCGCCTTTGCCGCCAGCCTGCTCAAGGCGTACTGGGGGGACGCGGCCACTGCGGAGAACGACTTCTGCTACGGGTACCTGCCCCGGCTGACCGGTGACCACGGCACCTACCAGCAGGTGCTCAACATGATCGACGGCAAGGTGAAGGGCTACTTCCTGCTCGGCCAGAACCCGGCGGTCGGTTCGGCGCACGGTCGGGCCCAGCGGCTGGGTATGGCGAATCTGGACTGGCTCGTCGTCCGCGACCTGTTCATGATCGAGAGCGCGACGTTCTGGCAGCGCGGCCCGGAGGTCGCCACCGGTGAGATCGTGCCCGAGCAGTGCGCCACCGAGGTGTTCTTCCTGCCGGCTGCCTCGCACGTGGAGAAGGAGGGCACCTTCACCCAGACCCAGCGGCTGCTGCAGTGGCGGGAGAAGGCCGTCGACCCGCCCGGCGACGCCCGCTCCGAGCTGTGGTTCTTCTACCACCTGGGGCGCCGGATCCGGGCGAAGCTGGCCGGCTCTGCCCTGCCGCGCGACCGGGCGCTGCTCGATCTGACCTGGGACTATCCCACCCACGGCCGGCACGCCGAGCCGGACGCCGAGGCGGTGCTGCGGGAGATCAACGGGTACGACACGGCGACCGGCCGTCCGCTGTCGGCGTTCACGCAGGCCCGTGCGGACGGGACGACCGCGATCGGCTGCTGGATCTACACCGGCGTGTACGCCGACGGGGTCAACCAGGCGGCCCGCCGCCGGCCCGGACACGAACAGGACTGGGTGGCCGCCGAGTGGGGGTGGGCGTGGCCGGCGAACCGGCGGCTGCTCTACAACCGGGCCTCCGCCGACCCGCAGGGCCGCCCGTGGAGCGAGCGGAAGCGGTACGTGTGGTGGGACGCCGAGGCCGGCCGGTGGACCGGCCGTGACGTGCCGGACTTCGAGGCGACGAAACCGCCGTCGTACCGGCCGCCGGAGGGCGCCACGGGATCGGCGGCGCTGGCCGGTGACGATCCGTTCATCATGCAGTCCGACGGTAAGGGCTGGCTGTACGCGCCCAGCGGGGTGCTGGACGGGCCGCTGCCGACGCACTACGAGCCGGCCGAGTCGCCGGTGCGCAACCCGCTCTACGGCCAGCAGGCCAACCCGACGCGCAAGCGGTACGCCCATCCGGTGAACTCGACGAACCCGAGTCCACCACAGCAGCACGACCACGTCTTCCCGTACGTGTTCACGGTCAGCCGGCTCACCGAGCACCACACCGCCGGTGGGATGAGCCGGACCGTCGCGCCGCTGGCGGAACTGCAGCCGGAGATGTTCGTGGAGGTCTCCCCGGAGTTGGCGGCGCTGGCCGGGCTGACCCACCTCGGCTGGGCGCATCTGATCACCGCCCGGGCGGCGATCGAGGCCCGGGTGCTGGTCACCGATCGGCTGGTGCCGCTGGCCGTCGACGGTCGGGTGATCCACCAGCTGTGGCTGCCGTACCACTTCGGCTTCGAGGGGCTGGTCACCGGAGACTCGGCAAACGACCTGTTCGGCATCACCCTGGACCCGAACGTGCTGATCCAGGAGAGCAAGATCGGCACCTGTGACGTGCGGCCGGGGCGCCGGCCCACCGGGGCGGCGCTGCGAGACCTGGTGCAGGATTACCGCACCAGGGCCGGCATCGTGCCGGGTGCCGCACCGCCGGCGGTCACCCCCGGCGTACCGGTCGAGCCACCCGGGCCCACCGGCGACGGAGAGGGGAACCGCTGATGGCCGACCCGCCGCACCGGGCCGCCGCACCACCACGGTCGTCGCTGCCGAACACCGACCCGGCGGCCGCGGCCGGCTGGGTCGATGCCCCACCGCGGATGGGTTTCTTCACCGACACCAGCGTCTGCATCGGCTGCAAGGCGTGCGAGGTGGCCTGCAAGGAGTGGAACGGGGTACCGACCTCCGGGCTGGACCTGCTCGGCATGTCCTACGACAACACCGGCGCGCTGACGGCGAATTCGTGGCGACACGTGGCTTTCGTCGAACAGCCCCGACCGGCCGGTCACGGCACCGCGTCGTTCGCCGGGAACCCCACCGGCGACCCGGCCAGTGCGACCTCCGCCGCCCGCTCGGCCGACACCACGAACCCGACCGGAACCGAACCGGGTGTGCTGCCCGGCGAACCGCCGGCCGCCGCCCGGATGACCGAGTTCCTCGGCATGCCGGCGGCCGGTCCACCCGGACGCACCGGCAGCGCCGAAGGGCGCAGCGACTTCCGCTGGCTGATGATGTCGGACGTGTGCAAGCACTGCACCCGGGCCGGCTGCCTCGACGTCTGCCCGACCGGCGCGCTGTTCCGCACCGAGTTCGGCACCGTGGTGGTGCAGGAGGACATCTGCAACGGCTGCGGCTACTGCGTGTCGGCCTGCCCGTACGGGGTGATCGACCGGCGGGTGGACGACGGTCGGGTGTGGAAGTGCACGCTCTGTTACGACCGGATCGGCGCGGGCCTGACCCCCGCCTGCGCGCAGGCCTGCCCGACCGAGTCCATCCAGTACGGTCCCCTGGACGAGCTGCGGGAGCGGGCCGCCGCCCGGGTCGCCACGCTGCGGGAACGGGGGGAGACGCAGGCACGGCTCTACGGCCACGACCCGGACGACGGCGTCGGCGGCGACGGCGCGTTCTTCCTGCTGCTCGACGAGCCGGAGGTGTACGGCCTGCCGCCGGATCCGCAGGTCACCACCCGGGACCTGCCGGCGATGTGGCGCCGGGCGGGGCTGGCCGCGCTGGCCATGACGGTGGCGGCCGTCGGTGCGTTCCTCGGCGGTCGACGGTGAACCCGCACCGGCCGGCGGTCGGCGACAGATTCCGCCGCTTCCGGGCCGGCCGCCGTGGCGGTGAGGAACTGACCGTGCCGCCGGCGGAGTTCACCTCCTACTACGGCCGGCCGATCCTGAAACCGCCGGTGTGGACGTGGGAGATCGCCGCCTACCTGTTCACCGGTGGGCTGGCCGCCGGCTCGTCGCTGCTCGCGGCGGGTGGGCAGCTGACCGGGCGCGCCGAGGTTCGCCGCGCCGGCCGGTTCGCCGCGCTGGCCGCCGTCACCGCCAGCGCCGGCCTGCTGGTCAAGGACCTGGGCCGACCGGATCGGTTTCACCACATGCTGCGGGTGGCCAAGCCGACCTCACCGATGTCGGTGGGCACCTGGATCCTCACCGGCTACGGTCCGGCCGCCGGACTCGCCGCGGTCGCCGAGGTGGCGCCGCTGCTGCCCACCCGGGGTCCGCTGGGGTTGGCCCGGCGGGCGTTGCCGCCGGTCGGGCGGGTCGCCGGGCTGGCCGCCGCGGTGACCGCGCCGGCCTTGGGCACGTACACGGCGGTGCTGCTGGCCGACACGGCCGTGCCGTCCTGGCACGAGGCGTACCCCGACCTGCCGTTCGTCTTCGCGGGCAGCGCGTTGGCCAGCGGCGCGGGAGTGGGTCTGCTGGCCGTGCCGCCGGCGCAGGCCGGTCCGGCGCGCCGGCTGGCGGTGGCCGGCGCCGGGCTGGAACTGTTCGGCGCGCACCGGGTGGAGAATCGCCTCGGTCTGCTGGGTGAGCCGTACCGGACGGGTCGGGCCGGTCGGCTGCTGCGTGCCGGACGGGCACTGACCGTGGCCGGGGTGGCCGGGGCGGTGCTGGGCCGGCGTAGCCGACTGGTCTCGGCCGTCTCCGGTGCCGCGCTGCTGGCCGCCTCGGTGGCCACCCGCTTCGGGGTGTTCCACGCCGGTGTCGCCTCGGCCCGCGATCCGAAGTACACGGTGCTGCCACAGCGGGCCCGGCTCGACCGGCGGGCGGCCGAACCCGACCGGTGAGCGTGGTGTCGGCGCGGCCGCACGCCCGCCGCCGCACTGTGATCCAATGGCCGGTGGAGGCGTTCAGGCGGCTGGTGCCCCTCCCGGTCTTCAAAACCGGTGTGGTCCGGGATCCGGGCCAGGCGGGTTCGATTCCCGTCCGTCTCCGCCAGGCTGCGAGGAGATGAACCGATGAGCGACGGCGGCGCCGACCCGCGGCGCCGGGTGCCGCGTACCGACGTGTTGCTGGCCGAGCCGTCGCTGGTCGCGGCCGCCGTCGCGGTCGGCCGCGACCGGGTGCGCAGCGCGGTGCGGCAGGCGCAGGACCGGGCCCGCCGGGGGGAGATCGACCCGACCGGGGTACGCGACGCCGCGTTGGCCGCGTTGCCGCCGCCGGTGCCCCGGGTGGTGCTCAACGCCACCGGGGTGGTGTTGCACACCAATCTCGGGCGGGCCGCTCTCTCCGAGGCCGCGCTGGCCGCGGTGACCGCCGCCGCCGGGTACACCGACGTGGAGTTGGACCTGGGCACCGGGCGGCGCGCCCGTCGTGGGCGGGACGCGTTGGCCGCGCTCGCCGCCGCCGTACCCGCCGCCGAGGCGGTGCACGTGGTCAACAACGGTGCCGCCGCGCTGGTGCTGGCGGCCACCGCGCTCGCCGCCGACGCCGAGATCGTGGTCAGCCGGGGCGAACTGGTGGAGATCGGCGACGGCTTCCGGCTGCCCGACCTGCTCACCAGCACCGGCGCCCGGCTGCGGGAGGTGGGCACCACCAACCGGACCGCCCTCGCCGACTATGCCGCCGCCGTCGGGCCGCGTACCGGTTTCGTGTTGAAGGTGCACCCGTCCAACTTCCGGGTCACCGGTTTCACCTCGGCCGTGCCGGTACGGCGGTTGGCCGGGCTCGGTGTGCCGGTGGTCGCCGACATCGGCTCCGGGCTGCTGGTGCCCGACCCGCTGCTGCCGGACGAACCGGATGCCGCGAGCACCCTGCGGGCCGGGGCGGCGTTGGTCACCGCCAGCGGTGACAAGCTGCTGGGTGGTCCGCAGGCCGGGCTGCTGCTCGGCGCCGCCGACCTGGTCGAGCGGCTGCGTCGGCACCCCCTGGCGCGGGCGGTGCGGGTGGACAAGCTGACCCTGGCCGCCCTCGCGGGCACCCTCGGTGACCAGGACACCCCCACCCGTCGGGCGTTGCACGCCGACCCGGTGGTGCTGCGTCAGCGGACCGAACGGCTGCGCGACGCGCTCACGGCCGAGGGTCGCAAGGGTGAGGTGGTCCCGTCGGTGGCGGTGGTCGGCGGCGGCGGCGCACCCGGCGTCGAACTCGACTCGTGGGCGCTGAGCCTGCCCGAGCGGTACGCGGGCCCGCTGCGGGTCGGCGACCCACCGGTACTGGGTCGGGTGGTCCGTGGCCGGCTGCTGCTGGACCTGCGCTGCGTGCCCGAGCGGGCCGACGGGTTGCTGCGCGCGGCGGTGCTGGCCGTGTCGGGAGACGACTGACCATGCTGGTGGTGGCCACCGCCGGGCATGTCGACCACGGCAAGTCGACGCTGGTGCGGGCGCTGACCGGGATGGAACCGGACCGCTGGGCGGAGGAACGCCGCCGGGGCATGACCATCGACCTCGGGTTCGCCTGGACGGCGCTGCCGTCGGGTCGTACCGTCGCGTTCGTCGACGTGCCGGGGCACGAGCGGTTCGTGCCGAACATGCTGGCCGGGGTGGGTCCGGTGCCGGCCGCCGTGGTGGTGGTCGCGGCCGACGAGGGTTGGATGCCGCAGTCCGCCGAGCACCTGGCCGCCCTGGACGCGCTCGGCGTCGGGTACGGCCTGCTGGTGGTGACCCGGGTGGACCTGGCCGATCCGGCGGCGGCCCTGGCCCGGGCCCGGTCGGAGCTGGCGGGGACCTCGCTCGCCGGGGTCGAGGCGGTGCCGGTCAGTGCCGTGACCGGTGCCGGCCTGCCCGCGCTGCGGGCCGCGCTGGACCGGTTGGCCGACCGGATGCCGGCCCCGGTGCCCGACGCCCCGGTCCGCCTCTGGGTGGACCGCTGTTTCACGGTGCGGGGCAGCGGCACCGTCGTGACCGGCACCCTGGGCGCCGGGCGGCTGCGCGTCGGTGACCAACTGGAGTTGGCCGGCAGCGGCGAACCGGTGCGGATCCGGGGCCTGCATCGGCTCGGTGTCGCCTGCGACGAGGCGGTGCCGGTGGCCCGGGTGGCGGTGAACCTGCGGGGGGTGGCCCGCGACCGGATCAGCCGCGGCGACGCGCTGCTCACCCCGGGTCGGTTCCGCCCCACCGACCTGGTCGACGTACGCCTGGCCGGTGTCGCGGTGACCGAGCTGCCGGTGACGCTGACGCTGCACGTCGGTTCGGCCGCGGTGCCGGTGCGGATCCGTCCGCTGGGGTCGGACACGGCCCGGCTGCGGCTGAGCCGCCCGCTGCCGCTGCTGGTGGGGGACCGGGCGTTGCTGCGTGATCCGGGCCGCCGGTACGTCGCCGGGGCGGTCACCGTGCTCGACGTGTTGCCGCCGCCGTTGGCTCGTCGGGGTGCCGCGGCGGCCCGGGCGGCGGTGCTGGCCACCCTGGACGGTCGTCCCGATCTCGCCGGTGAGCTGGGCCGCCGCGGCCTGGCCCGGGTCGGCGACCTGGTCCGGGCGGGGGTGCCGGTGACCCGGTCGCCGGTGGCGGGTGACTGGCTGGCCGATCCGGATCACTGGCGGCGGTTGGGCGATCGGCTCGCGGTGGCCGTGGCCGAGCACGCCGCCGCGCATCCGCTGGCGGCGGGTGTCCCGGTCGAGCAGCTCCGCCGGCGCCTCGACCTGCCCGACCGGTTGCTTGTCGAGGCGCTGGTCCGGCCGCCGCTGCGGCTGGTCGCCGGTCGGGTGGTGGGACCCGGCACGGCGGCGCTGCCCGAGCCGGTGGCCCGCGCGTTGGCCCTGGTGAGCGAGGACTACGCGGCCCACCCGTTTCGCGCCCCCGACGCCGCGCGGCTCACCGCCGTCGGGTTGGGTGCCCGGGAGATCGGTGCGGCGGTGCGGGCCGGGGCGCTGCTGCGACTGACCGGTAACGTGCTGCTGCCGCCCGGCGCGCCGCAGCAGGCGGTGCGGGTGCTGACCGGGCTGCCGCAGCCGTTCACCCTCAGCGCCGCCCGGCAGGCGCTCGACACGACCCGCCGGGTGGCGGTTCCGTTGCTGGAGTTGCTGGACCAGCGGGGCCTGACCCGGCGACTGCCGGATGACGCCCGGGTGGTGGTGGATTGAGCGCATCGTCGCCCCGGAACCGGAGCCGGCACCTACCGTGACGGCATGGACCCCTCGGCGGTCTGGCGGGACCGGCAGCACCGGTGGCGGATCGAGGCGTACCGGGCGCCGGACCTGCGGTTCGCCGTCTACGCGACGAACGGCACCACCGAGTCCGCGCCGCTGTGGCTGTTCGGCATGTCGGCGTTGGCGCGGTGGCTGATGAGCCACAAGATCTCCCTCGACGATCTGGAGGTCGACTGAACGCTCCCTCCTGCGGGGGACATATATCGCCAAAACGCCCGATCGCGTCTGGTGGCGCGTACGGTGCCGACTGTGAAGGACCGAGGCATCCGGAAGTTCCTCGCGGTGCTCGCCGGCCTCGCCGTGATCTACTTCGGCACCACCGGCCGGTCGCCGGAGGAGGGGCGCGGCCTCTCCGGCGGGTTGGTGGTGCTGGCGTTGCTGGCGTCGCTGCTGGTGTGGTACCTGACCAGGCCCGGCGGCGACGCGGCGAAGTGACGACGCTCAGCGGGTGGCGGCGGCGCGGGTGATCTGCCCGGCCGACTCCTCACCGAGGGCGACCCGGACCAGTGCCGAGGCGAGCCGACCGAAGTCGACGTCGTCGACGAGCCGGGCCAACCGGTCCGTGGTGGCCGGCAGACCGAGCCGTCGCGCTCCGGCCACCGCCCGCCGGTCGGCGTACGGGCGCAGCTCCGGCCAGACCGACTGCACCTCGCGCAGGAAGATGTCCGCCCCGGTGGGTCCGATGCCGGGGAACTCGGTGAGCAGCCGGCGCAGCTGCCTCGGCTCGCCGGCCGCCTCCCGGTGCATCCGCCGCAGGTCGCCGTGCCAGCGGTCCAGGCAGAGCCGGGCGCCGGAGCCGAGCATCGTGGCGGTCCGCTCGTCGTAGCGGCGGTAGTGGCCGCGACCCAGTGCGTCGACCCGTTGCTGCCAGCTGGCGGCCTCCATGGCCTGCGGGGTGCGGTAGCCGGCCGCGAAGAGTTCCCGGGCCGCCGCCACCCCCACCTGCGCCCGGATCCGGGTGCTCAGCAGCGTGACCAGCACCAGCAGCTGATACAGCGGCGCCGGTCGGTCGGCCAGCGCGATGCCGGCCTCCTCGGCGTACGTACGGCGGGTCAGCAGGGTCCGCGCCAGCGCCCGTTGGTCGCCCATCCGCGGGGTGTACCCACCGGCGGCACGGTTAGCCCTCGCCGGGCTGACCGCGCCGGATTGCCGCCGACGGGGACGGGTAAGCCGCGGGTGAACGCGGCAGCTTGCCGCGTACCGGCGAAGGGAGAGCACCGTGACGAACCCGCAGCAGCAGGAACTGCGGCGCAACGCCCTCGGTGACACCAGCCAGGACAACAAGGGCCCCGATCCGGTGGGCCATCCCCGTAACCGTGGCTCGTCGCCGGGTGACACCGGCCGCAAGGTGCCGCACGGCCAGGTGTCGCCGTACGGTCCGAGCGGACCGGTCGCCGAGGACGACAGCGACCGGTAGCTGGACGCACTAGCTCGACGGCCGCAGCCGGTTCCAGGTGGCTGCGGCCGTCAGCCCGAAGGCGAGGTGCGGGCCGAGGTCGGCGAGCCAGTCGACGCGGCGCCAGGTGCGCGGATCGGTGACGCCGAGCAGGGTCAGCGATCCGTCCGTCAGTGTCATCACGCCTCCGCCGAGCAGGACGGCAGCCCGCAGCAGCGGCTGTCGGCGGCCCCGGGTCAGCAGGGCGAAGCCGGTGGCGGCGGCGGCACCGACGGCGTAGCCCATCAGCGCACCGAGGCCGCTGCGCCGGTTGTCCGCCTGTTGCGGTGAGCCCAGGGACAGATGGCTGATGCGGGCCACCTTCCCGGCGCTGCGCTCCGGCGTCTGGCTGGCCGGTCGGGCCCGGGCCGTCATGTCCAGGTAGGTCGCGATGTTGAGTGCGGTGGTGCCGACGGCCCCGGCGATGAGGCCGTCGGTCAGGTCGGTCGCCCTCACTTCTTCGGATCTCCGGGCTCGCGGTTGCCCTTGGGCCCGTAGGTCCGCTCGCCCCGCACGACGCCGCGCCGGCCCCGGTCCTCCCGCAGGATCCGGTTCGCCGCCTCGTCGGCCTTCTGGTCCGGGGTGTGTCGGCCCGAGCCGTCGATGGCGTTGCGGAGGCGGGCACGCTGCTTGTCGTAGGCGTTGCTGCCGGGTCGCGGTCCGGGCATGACTGTCTCCTTTGTTCGGCGCCTCGTCGTCGCGGCCTCGGTAGACCCGTTGGGTCGTGGCCGTGGCGTCGGCTCGCCGCCGGTGGCGGACGCGGCCCGTCTACCCGCCTGAACCGCCGTCAACCGTGCCGGCCGGTCATCGGGGCGGGCGTACCACCGCGACCGGACAGTGACTGTGGTGCAGCAGTGACTGGCTCACCGAACCCAGCAGCAGTCCGGTCACCTCACCCCGCCCCTGTCCACCGACCACCATCAGTTGCGCCTGGCGGGAGGCGTCGGTGAGCACCCGTGCGGCGCGACCCCGCACCGAGCTGCGGGTGATCTGCACCTCGGGGTACCGCTCGGTCAGCCCGGCGATGGACTCCGCCACCGCTCGGTCCTCGTCGGCCCGTAACTCGGACTCGTCGTACACCAGCGGCTGCATGTCACCCGGACCGGTGGACACCGGATGCCGGTAGGCGTGCAGCGCGAGCACCGCGGTATCGCGCAGCGCGGCCTCCTGGACGGCGAACTCCACGGCCCGGCGGGACAGTTCCGACCCGTCCACCCCGACCACCACGGCACCGTCGGCGCGCGAGGTGCCGCGCGCCACCAGCACCGGACAGTCGGCGTACGCGGCCAGCTTCACCGCGACCGAGCCGAGCACCAGCGCCGCGAACCCACCGCCGCCGCGGTCACCGACCACCACCATCGTCGCGGTGGACGCCTCGGCGAGCAGCACGGCCGTGGCCTCACCGTCGACGAGCTCGCCGGTGACCCGGAGCCCGGGAGCGGTCGCCTCGGCCTCGTCGACGGCGGTGGCGACCAGTTGCTCCGCGCGCGCTCGCAGCCCGCCGTCGGGGGCGCCCTGCGTGGCCGGACGGACGGGGGAGTGCAGCGTCGGCCAGATGAAGGCGTGTACCACCCGCAGCGGTCGGCCGCGGTGGGCAGCCGCCGTGGCGGCAAGTCGGAGCGCGGCGCGGGCGGACTCGGAGCCGTCCACGCCGACCACCACCGCCGCACCGCTGTCCGGGGTCACCGTCGCCTCCCGTGCTCGGTCGTCATCGGGACCGGTCCCGGTCAGTATCGCCGTCTCCCGGCGGCCGGCGGGGCGATACCGCCGAGGCGGTCGGCCGGGTGACCATGCGTGGATCCACCTCCGTATGATGCTTGCCCCAGAGCAAGTATTTTCGGAGGATGGTCATGGCGGATGCCCCCACAGGGATTTCCCGCGCCCTGCGTGAGGCCCCGCCCGACCGCGTGGTCGAAGCCGCCGACCTGGCCATCCGGTCGGCGCTCGGTGCGTCGGGCACCGCCGTCTACCTCGCCGACTACCGGATCAGCGGGTTGTGGCCGGTGCTCGACTCGCGCCCGGGCGGCGCGGCCGGCTCGGACGTCCAGGGTACGGTGCGGCGCTGCTTCAGCAGCCAGCAGCCGGTCCGGGAGTCCGGTGAGGACGGGCGGTGCCGCATCCACCTGCCGCTGACGGTGTGGGGCGAGCGGCTCGGCGTGCTCATGGTCGAGCTGACCGGCGAACCGACGGAGACGGTGGTGCGCGCGGCGGTCGACATGGCCGGGGATCTGGCCATGTCGCTGCGGGCGGCCGACCGGGAGACCGACCGCTACCGGCGGGTCCGGCGGCGGGAGCGGCTGAGCATGGCGGCGGAGCTGCAGTGGGAACTGCTGCCAGGGCGCAGCGTCAGCCACGACTCCTTCCACCTGGCGGGTCAGCTCGAACCGGCGTACACGGTGGGTGGTGACCACTTCGACTGGTCCCTGGACGAGGGGCGGCTCACCGTCACGGTGCTCAACGGCGACGGTATCGGCCTCGCCGCCGCGCTGTTGACGGCGGTGACGGTGAACGCGATGCGCAACGCCCGCCGCTCCGGTGGCGGCCTGGTGGAACAGGCCGAGCTGGCCTCCGACACGGTCTACTACCAGCATCGGGGCGATCGGCACGTGGCCACGCTGCTGCTCGAACTGGACTGTGCCAGCGGCCGGGTGCGGGCGGTGGACGCAGGCTCGCCGCATCTGGTGCGGGTGCGGGGCGGTGCGGTGTCCCGGGTCGCCCTGGAACAGCAGCTACCGCTGGGCATGTTCGGCGAGACCCGGTACGACCTCCAGGAGTTCGACCTCGACCCGGGGGACCGGTTGTTCGTCGTCTCCGACGGGGTGTGGGCGGCGGATCCGAGCGGCCGGGAGACGTACGGCGAGCGGGCGATGGCCCGGGCGATGCGGGCCACACGGTTACAGCCGCCGACCGAGGCGGTTGGTACGGTGATGCGCGAGTTGCAGAGCTTCCACGCGGACGCCGATCTGCGGGACGACGCGGTTGTCGTCTGTCTGGACTGGCGTGGCTCGGCCGGCCGGGATCTGGGTTGACCTACCGTGGGGCGGGTCGGTGTGGACAGCGGAACGATCGCAGGGGACATCGGGTGGAGCGACCGGATCTCAGCGCGGCGATGGACACGGCCGCCGAGGCGCTGGTGGGCGTGCTCGACTCGGCCGTGCACCGGCACCGGCTCGCGGTGTCGCCGACCCAGCTACGGGTGCTGTCCCTGCTCAGCGTCCGCCCGGAGACGAATGTCAACGGGCTGGCCGAGCTGCTGGACGTGGTGCCCTCCTCGGCCAGCCGGCTCTGTGACCGGCTGGAGGCGATCGGGCTGGTGCGCCGTACGGTCGACCCGCGGGATCGTCGGGAGGTGCGCCTTGCCCCGACCGCCGCCGCCGAGGCGCTGCTGGCGGAGGTGCGCTCACGCCGGCACGAGGCGGTACGGGCCGTCCTCGAACGGATGCCGGTCCGGGGACGGCAGGAGCTGCTCTGGGCACTTGTGGCCTTCGGGCGGGCGGCGACTGCGCAGGGCGCGGGCACCCGTAGCACCTGACCCTAGTATCCTAGGACGTTTTACGCGAAGTGACGCCAGTCACACTGCATCGATCGACGACCGACCCGCCACCTCTGGGCAGCGGAAGCATCACGACAGCCCGCTATAGTGGCAGCGCATCCGACCGGCCGGTGATCATCGACGATGGACGGCCGGGGCAGGAATCACAGGGGGCGCCGGCAGCAGCCGGCTGGATACGCGTACGACGCCGCGCGGCGGACCAGGGCCGCGGTGCCCGAGCGCGTCGCGGAGGAGGTTCGGTGTCGGGTCGGGCGGAGCGACCGCAGGCCCGCGGCGGCGATGGCCGGACATCCGACGACCGGGTGCTCACCTGGCCGAACCTGATCAGCTTCGTCCGCCTGCTGGGTGTGCCCCTGTTCCTCTTCCTGTTCCTGGTGGCTCGCGCCGACGTCGCCGCGATCGTGGTGCTGGCCGTCGGCGGCACCAGCGACTGGGTGGACGGCTGGATCGCCCGGCGGCTGGGACAGGTCAGCCGGCTCGGCGAACTGCTCGACCCGCTCGCCGACCGGCTCTACATCCTCGCCACCCTCATCGCGTTCACCGCCCGTGAGGTGGTGCCGTGGCAGTTCACCGCCGCACTGCTGGCGCGGGAGCTGCTGCTGCTGGGCTCGCTCGGCGTGCTGCGGCGACACGGCTACGGGCCGCCGCCGGTGCACTACGTCGGTAAGACGGCCACCTTCCTGTTGCTGGCCGCCTTTCCGATCCTGCTGCTGGCCGCGGTGGTTCCGGCGGCCGCGGCGACCGCCGGCGCGATCGGCTGGGCGTTGGCGTGGTGGGGTCTGGTGCTCTACTGGATCGCCGGTGTGCTGTACGTGATCCAGGCCCGGCAGTTGGTGCGGGCGGTACGCGAGCGGCAGGAAACGGTCGCATGAGCGCGCGGCGGCGAGCGGTCCATCGACTCAGCGCCCTGCTGCCGCACGGGGGAGGGCCGTCATGAGCGACGATCCCGGTCAGAGCCGGCGTGGGCCGAGGGGCTTCACCCCGGACTTTCTCACCGAGTTGTTCCGTAATCCCTTGGATCCGGGCTACGCCGACGCGGCGGCCCGACGGGCGAAGACCGGCCGTCCGGCCCGGTCGGGCTGGTCGGTGGGGCCGATCGGCCTGGTGGTGGTCGTGCTGCTCGGGTTCCTGTTCGCGGTGGCCTACCGGCAGACAGTGGCCGAGGAGCCGGGTCGTGCGCAGGCCCGCTCGGGCCTGGTGGCGCAGATCAAGCAGCGGCAGGGTGAGACCGACGCGCTGTCGACGCGGGCCGAGGAACTGCGCGAGGAGGTCAACCGGCAGCGGGAGGCCGCGTTGGGGGGTTCCCACGCGGCCCGGTTGCGGGAGCTGGAGGCGAGCACCGGCCTGGGGCGAGTGCGCGGTGACGGTGTGGTGGTGGAGTTGGCGGACGCGCCGGCTGGTCAGGACGCGCTCAGCGGCACCGACGCCGGTCCGGCCCAGGTGATCTACCTTGATCTGCAGAGCGTGGCGAACGACCTGTGGGGGGCCGGTGCCGAGGCGATCGCGATCAACGGGCAACGGTTGACGTCGACGTCGACGATCCGTTCCGCGGGTCAGGCGATCCTTGTCGACTTCCGTCCGGTGACCGGGCCGTACGAGGTGAGTGCGATCGGGCCGGACGGCATGCGTGAGCGGTACGAGGCCAGCGGGAGCGCGTTGACGATGCGCCAGGTGGCGAAGGTGACGGGGGTCTCCTTCGCGGTGCGCGACGCCGACGACCTCACGCTGCCCGCTGCTCCGGAGCCACGGCTACGCTACGCGGAGCCCGCGGTGAGTCCGAGCGTGTCGTCGTCGGGCGCAGACGAGTCGTCCGGCTCGGGTACGTCCCCCAGTCCCTCCGGAGGTGGTCGATGATCGCGGTGCTGGCCCTGTTGGCCGGTGTGCTGCTCGGGCTGTGGCTTGATCCCACGGTGCCGGCGGCGTTGCAGCCGTACCTGCCGATCGCGGTGGTGGCCGCGTTGGACGCGGTGTTCGGTGGGGTTCGGGCGAAGCTTGACCGCATCTTCGACGACAAGCAGTTCGTGGTGTCGTTCATCTCGAACGTGCTGGTGGCCGCGCTGATCGTGTATCTGGGTGACCAGTTGGGGGTGGGCGGTCAGTTGTCCACCGGTGTGGTGGTCGTGTTGGGGGTTCGAATCTTCGGCAACGTGGCGGCGATCCGTCGGCACCTGTTCCGGGCGTAGGTTTGTGGCGTGAATGACGAGCACACGCAGACGGGTACGGGGTGGCCGCAGCCGGCGGAGCCGGCGCGGCCGGACGGCCCGGCGGGAGAGCCGGATCCGCGTCCGGAGGCGCCGGATCCGGACGAGTTGAGTCCGTTGTCGCCGCAGGGTCACCCGGCGGAGGACGAGGAGCCGTCGGCCGCGCCGGACGGGTCGGGCTCGGCGGGCGCCGCCGAGCCGGCTGCGGCGGTGCCGCCGTGGCGGCGGTTGAGTTCCGCCGCGGTGATGATCGTGATGTTGCTGGGGCTGCTGGGGTTCACCCTGGCGGTGCAGCTGAAGATGACGACGACGGATTCGTCGTTGGCGGCGGCGCGGCAGGAGGATCTGGTCCGGATCCTGTACGACCTGGAGGCGCGGGAGATCCGGTTGCGGCAGGACATCGCCGCGTTGGAGGACAGCCAGCGGCAGTTGCGTTCGGGTGAGCAGGGGCGTCAGGCCGCGTTGGAGGAGGCGACCCGGCGGGCGGACGAGTTGGGCATTCTGGCGGGCACGTTGCCGGCGCGGGGTCCGGGTCTGACGGTGCGGTTCCAGGCGGGGACGAAGCCGATCTCGGCGGCGCGGGTGCTGGACGCGGTGCAGGAGCTGCGGGGCGCCGGTGCGGAGGCGATGCAGATCTCCGGTGGTGACCGGGCGACGGTGCGGATCGTGGCGTCGACGTATTTCCTGAACGGGGAGGGCGGGTCGTTGATCGTGGACGGGCGTCCGTTGACGGGGCCGTTCACGATCACGGTGCTGGGTGACCCGGCGACGATGCGTACGGCGCTCAACATTCCTGGTGGGGTGGTCGCGTCGGTGGCCGGTGACGGCGGTAACGTGATCGTTGAGGAGCGTGAGGTTGCCGAGGTCTCGGCACTGCACGATCCCCGCCCGATGGAACATGCCCGTCCGGTCTCCTGAAGGTCGGCGGGCGGCACCGGTTGGTCCGGTGTCGCGATGGATGAGGACGCTGCTGGTGATTCCTGAGGATCTGCGTTACACCGCCGAGCACGAGTGGGTGGCTGCCGCGGACGGTGGCGCCGTTCGGGTGGGCATCACCCATTTCGCGCAGGATGCTCTTGGCGACATCGTGTATGTGCAGTTGCCGGAGGCGGGGGCGGCGGTGGCGGCCGGTGAGTCGTTGGGTGAGATCGAGTCGACCAAGAGTGTGTCGGAGCTCTACGCCCCGGTGGCTGGGACGGTGTCGGCGCGCAACGAGGCGTTGGTCGACACGCCCGAGGTGATCAACAGTGATCCGTACGGCGCGGGCTGGTTGGTGGAGATCGCGGTGTCGGATCCGGCGGCGGTGGACGCGTTGTTGAGTGCGGACGCGTATCGCGAGTTGACGGAGAGCTGAGCTTCCTTGCTGTGCGGGCGGGGCGGTGTCTGCCGCGCGTCCGGTTGCCCTGTTTTTCGGCGCTGGCTAGGCTCGCCCAGTCGACCGAGAACCCATTAGTTGAGCGTCGCGGACAGCCTTTCGGGGCACGGAGAGCCAGCCGCCGGGTGGATGAGAGCCCGGCGGCCAGACCCGCCGTCTCCCGACGCCGACCGAAACAGATTCCGTGAGGTGGTCCCCATGACTCGCCCAGGCGACGAGTTCCCCCCGCTCGACGTCACGTCGACGCTCAATCTCGGTTCGCTCGAGGAAGCGCTGGAGGGGCCGGACACCGATGTGGTGCCGAGCCGGATGTCCGGTTCGCTGCCGCCGGGGATGGCACTGCTGGTGGTCCGGCGGGGGCCGAACGCGGGTGCCCGGTTCCTGTTGGATCATGACGTGACGACCAGTGGGCGGCATCCGGACAGTGACATCTTTCTCGACGACGTGACGGTGTCGCGTCGGCACGCGGAGTTCCACCGGGATGGTGGGACGTTCACGGTGCGGGACGTGGGCAGTTTGAACGGCACGTACGTGAACCGGGAGCGGGTCGAGGCGGCGACCTTGAGCAACGGTGACGAGGTGCAGATCGGCAAGTTCCGGGTGGTGTTCATCGCCGGTCCGCGCCCGGAGGGTGAGGCCGGCCGGGGGTGAACGAGCCTGCGGCCTCCAGGCCGTCCGGGGTGGGTGGCGCCCCGCCGTTGATGAGTATCGGCGAGGTGCTGGCCCAGTTGCGGGCGGATTTTCCGGACGTGACGATTTCGAAGTTGCGGTTTCTTGAGGCTGAGGGCCTGGTGGAGCCGCAGCGTACGGCGGCGGGTTACCGGAAGTACGGCTGGGACGATGTGGCGCGGTTGCGGTTCGTGCTGACCGCGCAGCGGGATCAGTATCTGCCGTTGCGGGTGATCCGTGAGCAGTTGGCGCGCTGGGACACCGATGGTGAGGTGCCGGAGGGTTCGCGTCCGGCGTTGGTGGCGGTGGGGCCTGACGGTGCGGTGCCGGGTCGTGGCGCGGCGTCGGCGGTCGAGTCGGCGCAGGTCCGGTTGGATCGTGCCGAGTTGGTGGCGCGTAGTGGGCTGGACGAGTCGACGTTGGGTGAGTTGGAGCGGCTCGGGCTGGTGGTGTCGGATCCGCCGGGGTGGTACGACGGCGATGCGTTGATCATTGCGCGGGCGGTGGCGGGTCTGGCCGCGTACGGGTTCCAGCCGCGGCATCTGCGGGGTTATCGGACGGCGGCCGATCGTGAGGTCGGTTTGTTCGCGCAGTTGGTGGCGCCGTTGGTGCGGCAGAGTGATCCGGCGGCGCGGGCGCGGGCAGCGGAGACGGCGCGGGAGTTGGTGGCGTTGTCGCAGCAGTTGCATGCGGCGTTGGTGCGGGTGGGGTTGCGCTCGACGTTGGGCCGGTGAGGTGCGTGTGCGTGCTGATCGGCCGGTTCGTGAGTGGCGTAGGCTTGCGGGGGTAACCCCTCTTCTGGCGCGGGCGTGGGTGCGTGCAGCGCATGCGACGGCCGTGTCGCGGTCCGTGTACCGTGCAGGGAAGGGCGCGGTGCGGCGTAGGTGACAACGACACGGAGGCGGCGGTGCGCGAGCTGAGCGTGGTCGGGGTTCGGGTTGAGTTGCCCAGCAACCAGCCGATCGTCCTGCTCAGGGAGGTCGAGGGGGACCGCTATCTGCCGATCTGGATCGGCGCGGTCGAGGCGACGGCGATCGCTTACGAGCAGCAGGGTGTCAAGCCGGCGCGCCCGTTGACCCATGATCTTCTGCGGGATGTGTTGGCGGCGTTGAAGGCGCCGTTGCGGGCGGTGGAGATCACCGAGTTGAAGGAGAACGTGTTCTTCGCTGATCTGTTGATCGGTGATGGGGTGCGGGTCTCGGCTCGGCCGAGTGATTCGATCGCGTTGGCGTTGCGGGTGGGTGCGCCGATTCGTTGTGCCGAGCAGGTCCTCAGCGAGGCGGGGATCGTGATTCCCGACGAGCAGGAGGACGAGGTGGAGAAGTTCCGGGAGTTCCTGGATCAGGTGCGTCCGGAGGATTTCGCCGGCTGAGAGTTCGGCCCTGCCGGTGTCGGTGGGAAGGCCGTGTGGGCGGTGACTGTCGGTTATGGTGATGGTCATCGCTGTCGATGCGCGGCGTGTCGCGACGGTTTCTCCGTGGTAACTCCTGGCGGTCGCTATAGGGTTGCCGTGTCGAGGGGTGCGCGTTCCGGAAGCGGCGTGGCACCGCACTGACGGGGAGGTTGTCCGGATGTACGAGCCGCGGGATTCCGATCAGGGTGCGGTGTCGGGTGAGCCGGGTGGGATGCCCGGGTCGGCAACTGACGGTGACGGTGCGGTGGGGTACCGGGGTGTGACGGCCTGCCACGCGGTGGGGATCAGTTACCGCCAGTTGGATTACTGGGCGCGTACGGCTCTGGTGGTGCCGAGTGTGCGGGACGCCTCGGGTTCCGGCACGCAGCGGTTGTACTCGTTTCGCGACCTGGTGGTGTTGAAGGTGGTGAAGCGGCTGCTGGACGCCGGGGTGTCGCTGCAGAACATCCGCAAGGCGATCGAGGCGTTGCGGTCGCGGGGCGTGGCGGATCTGGCCGGCATCACGTTGATCTCCGATGGGACGACGGTGTACGAGTGTCGTTCGCCGGAGGAGGTGGTCGACCTGTTGCAGGGCGGCCAGGGGGTGTTCGGCATCGCGATCGGTGGCGCGTTCAAGGAGATCCAGGGTTCGTTGTCGCATCTGCCGGCGGAGCCGGCGGCGGTGTCGGTGGAGCCGGGTCCGGCTGAGGTCGCCGAGGGTGGCGCGGTGGGCGACGAGTTGGCCGCGCGGCGGGCCCGGCGGCGGGCGGGTTGAGTTGGTCCACTGTGGTGTCCCGCGGTCGCGCTGCCGCTGGTGACGCTGTTCCGTCGGTCCAGGTTGTGCACTCTCGGTGACAGCGCCGGGTGGCTCGGGTGACGACCCGGAGTGAGTTTTGTGACTCTTCGTGTCTGGTTGTTGTCGGGAATCCGATGGGTCGCCGGTGACGGGGCGGGCGGGGCACGCTATCGTCCGACACGGTCTGCCGGCTGACGCCGCCGTGGGGTGGTGCAGACGTCGGCGGGTTGTCGTCGCGTGCGCTGACACCGCGCGTCCCCTCACGACGGAAGGAAACAACCGTGACGGTTACCGAAGAGACCGCTCCGGTCTCGCATTACGAGCGCATCGGTGGGGCGGCGGCGGTGAAGGCCGCTGTCGAGTTGTTCTACGACCGGGTGCTCGCCGATCCGGAGCTTGCCGGCTACTTCGCCGAGGTGGACATGGCGGGGCAGCGTCGGCACCTGGCGTTGATGCTGGCGGTGGTGCTCGGTGGTCCGAACGAGTACACCGGCCGGGACCTGGCGTCGGCGCACCGGCCGTTGAACATCCCGGTGGCGCACTACGTCAAGGTGGGTGAGCATCTGACGGCGACGTTGACGCTGCTGGGTGTGCCGGGTGACATCATCGCCGACGTGCAGGCGGTGCTGGCGCAGGTGCAGGACCAGGTGGTGGCCGGCGGGGACCAGGCGGGCGCCTGAGCGTGGACGTGCCCCGGCTCAAGCAGAGCTGGTCGCTGGTCGCCGAGCACGGTGACCAGGTGCCGCTCTACTTCTATTCGACGCTGTTCCTGGCGTATCCGGAGACCCGGCAGATGTTCCCGACGAACATGGCGGGGCAGCGGGATCGGCTGGTGACCGCGCTCGGGCACATCGTGTCCCAGGTGGACCAGGTGGACCGGTTGGTGGGTTTCCTGCAGGATCTGGGCGTCGACCACCGTAAGTTCGCGGTGCGGGCGGAGCATTACCCGGCGGTGGGTGAGGCGTTGCTGGCGACGCTGCGGCATTTCCTCGCCGATCAGTGGACCGACGAGTTGGCGCAGGACTGGGCGGCGGCGTACGGGCTGGTGGCGCAGGTGATGACCGAGGCGGCGCAGGCCGCTGAGGCGACGAGTCCACCGTGGTGGGCCGCGGAGGTGGTGGGGCACGAGCGGCGGGCGTTCGACGTGGCGGTGCTGACGTTGCGTCCGCAGTATCTGTTGCCGTTCACCGCTGGTCAGTCGATCGGGGTGTCGCATCCGGCGGTGCGGTCGTGGCGGTACTACTCGCCGGCGAACGCGCCACGTGCGGACGGCACTGTGGAGTTGCATGTGCGGGCCGCGCCGGGCGGTGCGGTGTCGTCCCGGCTGGTGTACGGGTGTGCCGTGGGTGACCAGGTGCATCTGGCCGCTCCGGTGGGTGACGGGTTGACGTTGCGGGCGGCCGGTTCGGCGGATCTGCTGCTGTTGGCCGGTGGTACCGGTTGGGCGCCGTTGAAGGCGTTGGTGGAGCAGGTGGCCGCGGAGGGGTCCCGGCGTCGGGTCGACGTGTACGTGGGGGCACGGTCACGCAGTGAGTTCTACGACGGTGACGCGTTGGAGAAGTTGACCGCCTCGTATCCGTGGTTGTCGGTGACGCAGGTGGTCGGGTTGGACCTGAACCGGCCGGGGGAGTTCGTGTATCCGGTGGACCGGGCGCTGGCCGACGGTGACTGGCGGTCCCGGCATGTGTACGTGTGTGGTTCCGACGACATGGTGTCGCACACGGTGGCGATTCTGACCCGGTCCGGCTTCCATGCCGGGCAGGTGCATCACGAGGGTCTGGGTAGGCACTGGTACGGCCCCTCGTGGCGGACGGCGGTGGGAGGCCCCGCTGTCTCTGACGATTCCGGAGGTGCCCGGTGAGTGAGCCTCGTGGCCGCGAGTGGCGGGCCGGTGCGGTGAGTGGGGTCCCGGTCGGCCGGTACGACGGTGGGCAGGTCGCCACTGGTGCGCAGGTGCGGATGACCGCCGACCGGGTGCGCCGGTGGGAGTTCGGGTCGTCGTCGTTCGGGCGGCGTGGGTACGACCAGAACGACGTGGACCGGTTCCGGGTGCAGGTGGCCGATGAGTTGGATCTGCTGTCGACGCAGGTGGCGAACCTGCGGGCGGAGAACGAGCGGCTCAACGACCATGTGGAGCTGCATCGTCACGGGGTGATCCCGAGTTCGGAGCCGGCGTCGAAGGTGCCGGCGGCCAAGGAGGTGAATCTGCTCTCGGCGGCCCAGCGGGAGGCCGAGCAGATCATCGCGCAGGCGCACGACTACGCGCGGCGGGTCGCCGAGTATGCCCGTACCCAGTACGAGAGCTATGTGCGGGCGGCGGTGGAGGAGGCCCGTCAGGAGGCGGAGCGGGTGGTGCAGGACTACCACGTGGCGGCGGGGCCGACGTTCGACGACGGGGTGGCCGCGCGGGAGGCACTGCGGATCTACGGCGAGATGATGATCTCGCATATGCAGGCGGCGGCGCGGCATCTGGACGACGGCAGTGAGCAGTTGTCCCGGACCATGGAGCGCATCGGCGCGCAGCCGGCGGCGGCCGGTGCGGCGGCGGCCCGGTCGTTGCCTCGGCACCAGCAGCGCTGACCCTAGACCGCCCGGCTCGCCGGGGTGCCACCGGTGGCGGTTCACCGCCGCCGCCGGTGGTGTTCGTCGCTGACGGTGGTGCTGGGGCACGATGGGTGGGTGCAGGAGCTGATCGAGCCGTTGGCGGGTCTGGTGGCCGCCGGTGGGGTGGTGGTGCTCAGCGGCGCCGGGTTGTCCACCGAGTCGGGCATTCCCGACTATCGGGGGCCCAGTGGTGTCGCGCGCCGGCACACGCCGATGACGTATCAGACGTTTCTGACCGACGCGGTGGCGCGTCGGCGGTACTGGGCGCGCAGTCACCTGGGGTGGCGGTTGATCGCCGGGGCGGCACCCAACGACGGGCACCGGGCGGTGGCCCGCCTGCAGCGGGGTGGGCTGGTGACGGGGATCATCACGCAGAACGTCGACGGGTTGCACGGCGCGGCCGGTAGCCGTGACGTGACGGAGTTGCACGGGCGGCTCGACGAGGTGGTCTGTCTGGGATGCCGGCGGCGCACGTCGCGGGCGGAGGTGGACGGGCGGCTGCGGGCGGCCAATCCCGGGTTCGTCGCCCACGCCGTCGAGGTCAACCCGGACGGTGACGTGGATCTCGCTGACGCGCAGGTGGCGGCGTTCCGTACGGTCGACTGCGTGGCCTGTGGTGGGCTGCTCAAGCCGGACGTGGTGTTCTTCGGTGAGACGGTGCCGGCGGCGCGGGTGCAGGCGTGTTTCGCGTTGGTGGAGCAGGCCCGGCTGCTGCTGGTGCTGGGGTCGTCGTTGACGGTGATGTCGGGGCGCCGGTTCGTGGTACGGGCGGCGAAGCGCGACGTGCCGGTGGTGATCGTGAACCAGGGGCCGACCCGTGGTGACGGGTACGCGTGCCTGCGGGTGCCGGCGCCGTTGGGGCGGGTGTTGCCGGCGTTGGCCGACCGGCTGCTCGGTGCCGCACCGTCGGCGGTGCCGGCGGTGCCGAGTCCGGTCGGCGGGTGAGCGGGGGGCGGGTCAGGGGGTTCGGTGCGGGCCGTCCGGCACGCTGGTAGCGTTGATCGCGCCGGTAGCACCGACGTGGGAGAGACCGCCTGGCGATCACCGGGGCGGCGCCGAAGGGGCAAATCCTCCCCGGAACCTCTCAGGCAGAAGGACCACGTCGGGTCAGGCACTGTGGAGCGCCCGCGGGTGTGACAGAGGGGGAGGGCCGACCTGTCGACCCCGCCCGCGCAGGAGCGCCCATGACCGCCGAGCATTTCGCCGACCGTCACATCGGTCCCGGTCCCGACGACGAGCGCCGCATGCTGGACACCGTCGGGTACGCCTCGATCGACGAGTTGATGGACGCGGCGATCCCCGAGGTGATCCGCTGGCACGGCCGGCTGGACCTGCCGCCGCCGGCCAGCGAACCGCAGGCCCTGGCGGAGCTGCGGGCCTTGGCGGCCCGTAACACGGTCGCCGTGTCCATGATCGGGTTGGGGTATCACGGCACCCACACCCCGGCGGTGATCCGCCGCAACGTGTTGGAGAACCCGGCCTGGTACACGGCGTACACGCCGTATCAGCCGGAGATCAGCCAGGGTCGGCTGGAGGCGTTGCTGAACTTCCAGACCATGGTGTCGGATCTGACGGGCCTGGCGACGGCGAACGCGTCGATGCTCGACGAGGGCACCGCGGCGGCGGAGGCGATGACCCTGGCGCGGCGGGCGTCGAAGGCCGGCAGCCGGGTGTACGTGGTCGACGCCGACGCGCTGCCGCAGACCGTCGCGGTGCTCGCCGGGCGGGCGGAGCCGCTCGGTATCGAGGTGCGGGTGCTGGACCTGGACGTCGAGCCGTTGCCGGCGGAGTTCTTCGGTCTGCACCTGCAGTACCCGGGGGCGTCCGGTGCGGTGCGCGACCACGCCCCGCTGGTGCAGGCCGCGCACGCGGCGGGTGCGCTGGTGACGGTCGCGGCGGACCTGTTGGCGTTGACGGTGCTGCGGTCGCCGGGGGAGATCGGCGCGGACATCGCCGCGGGCACCACGCAGCGGTTCGGGGTGCCGATGGGCTTCGGTGGGCCGCACGCCGGCTACCTGGCGGTGCGGGCCGGTCTGGAGCGGATGCTGCCGGGCCGGCTGGTCGGGGTGTCCCGGGACGCGGCCGGCGCGGCGGCGTACCGGTTGGCGTTGCAGACCCGTGAGCAGCACATCCGGCGGGAGAAGGCGACAAGCAACATCTGCACCGCGCAGGTGCTGTTGGCGGTGATGGCCGGCATGTACGCCGTCTACCACGGTCCGGACGGGTTGCGGGAGATCGCGGCCCGTACCCACCGGATGGCGGCCCGGCTGGCCGCCGGACTGCGGGCCGGTGGCGTCGAGGTCGCCGAGGTGGCGTTCTTCGACACGGTGACCGCGCGGGTGCCGGGTCGGGCGGCGCAGGTGGTCGCCGAGGCGCGGCGGCGTGGGGTGAACCTGCGGCTGGTCGACACCGACCGGGTCGGTGTCTCCTGCGACGAGACCACGACGGTCGAGCAGGTGGCCGTGGTGTGGGCGGCCTTCGGTGTCGACGGCGTCGACGGGGAGGTGCCCGAGGGGTTGCCGGCGGCCCTGGCCCGCACCAGTGACTTCCTGACCCATCCGGTGTTCCGCACCCACCGGTCGGAGACGTCGATGCTGCGGTACCTGCGTCGACTGGCCGACTTCGACTACGCCCTGGACCGGGGCATGATCCCGTTGGGGTCGTGCACGATGAAGCTGAACGCCACCATCGAGATGGAGCCGGTGAGCTGGGCCGAGTTCGCGGACATCCACCCGTTGGCGCCGGCGGAGCAGACCGCCGGCTACCGGGAACTGATCGGCCAGTTGGAGAGCTGGCTGGCGGAGGTGACCGGCTACGACGCGGTGAGTGTGCAGCCCAACGCCGGTTCGCAGGGCGAGTTGGCGGGGCTGCTGGCGATCCGCGCGTGGCATCGCAGCCGGGGTGAGCGGCACCGCGACGTGTGTCTGATCCCGTCGTCGGCGCACGGCACCAACGCGGCCAGCGCGGTGATGGCGGGGATGCGGGTGGTGGTGGTCGGCTGCGACGCCGACGGCAACGTCGACCTGGTGGACCTGGACGCGAAGATCGACGCGCATCGGGACACCCTCGCGGCGATCATGGTGACGTACCCGTCGACGCACGGGGTGTACGAGACGGGTATCGCGCAGTTGTGCGCGAAGGTGCACGACGCCGGTGGGCAGGTGTACGTCGACGGGGCGAACCTCAACGCGCTGGTCGGGTTCGCCCGGCCGGGCCGGTTCGGGGCGGACGTGTCGCACCTGAACCTGCACAAGACGTTCTGCATTCCGCACGGCGGCGGCGGGCCGGGGGTGGGTCCGGTGGCGGTGCGGGCGCATCTGGCGCCGTTCCTGCCGGGTGACCCGACCGGTGCGCCGGTGGACGGGCGGCCGGCGATCGCGGCGGCCCGCTACGGGTCGGCGGGGATCCTGCCGATCCCGTGGGCGTACCTGCGGATGATGGGCGCCGACGGTCTGGCCCGGGCGACCGGGGTGGCGGTGCTGGCGGCCAACTACGTGGCGGCGCGGCTGCGGGAGCATTTCCCGGTGCTGTACGCGGGCAACAAGGGCCTGGTCGCGCACGAGTGCGTACTGGATCTGCGGCCGGTGACGAAGGCGACCGGGGTGAGCGTCGACGATGTGGCCAAGCGGCTCATCGACTACGGGTTCCACGCGCCGACGATGTCGTTCCCGGTGGCGGGGACGTTGATGGTGGAGCCGACCGAGAGCGAGGACCTGGCCGAGCTGGACCGGTTCTGCGACGCGATGATCGCCATCCGGGCGGAGATCGACAAGGTGGGTTCGGGTGAGTGGCCGGCCGGGGACAACCCCCTCGCGAACGCGCCGCACACGGCGGAGATGATCGGCGGCGACGACTGGCCGCACCCGTACCCGAGGTCGGTTGGTGCGTGGCCGGCCGGGATGGACCGGGTGGGGAAGTACTGGCCGCCGGTGCGTCGGGTCGACGGCGGGTACGGCGACCGGAACCTGGTCTGCTCGTGCCCGTCACCGCAGGCCTACGAGAGTTGACCGGTCCGGTGCCGCGCCGACCTGGTCGTGGCGGTCCCTGACCGGGGGACTAGCCTGGGTCGGCGCGGGAAAGACGTCGTGACGGACCGTGACGGCGTCTCAGGCGGCGAGGGCGTGTCGGGCGGGGCCTCGGTGCGGTGCGATGCTGCTGCCGTCGGGCAGCAGCTCGCCGGTGTCCTCGAAGACGATGACTCCGTTGCAGAGCAGGCTCCAGCCCTGTTCACGGAAACAGGCGATGACCCTGGCGGCTTCCCGGTCGGTGGCTTCGGCGGAGGGACAGGTGGGTTGGTGCTGGCACATCGGGTTCTCCGGACTGTGGGGGCACTGTGTCATGGTTCACATGACCAGTGACGCACAGTACCAAGCGGAAGCGTGCCGCATCGACCGGATGTCCGCGTGGTGCGCGGGAAATCCGCTGAACGGATGAGCATGAACCGCCCAGACGTCGTGGAAGCGCTCCCACGGATGGCTGTCGATCCGCCCGCGGTTCCCGCGTCCTGCCGCGGCCGGCTCGTCGAACGGGCCCGCTGGCAGTGGCACCCCGCCGACGGCGGCGACCCGGCCGGGTACGCCGAACAGTTCCTCGCCGAGCACGGCCTGCACCTGCCGGACCTGGCCCGCCCGGCACGCCAGCACCACCGGCAGGGTGTCTGCGGGGCCGCCCTCTACGTCTCCGCCGCCGCCGGAGCCCTGCTGGCCGGCGGCGCACCCGGCGCACCCAACCCCACCGACCTGCCCGAGGTGGCCGTCGTCGTCTACGGCCACACCGAGGCGGCGCCGACGCGTCCCGACCCGCCGGCGCCGTGGTGGCGCGGCGCCTGGACCGAGAGCTGGAGCGCACGCCAGCACGCCGAGGCGGTCACCGCGATCCGCGAGGCCATCGGCCGCGGCGAGGTCTACCAGGTCAACCTCGTCGGACACGCCAGCGCCCCCTACACCGGCGACCCGGTCCCCGCCCTGGCCCGCCTCGGCCGGCTGCCCGGAGCCCGCTACGGCGGCGTCCTCACCGGCCCCGGCTGGGCCATCGGCTGCGCCAGCCCGGAAACCCTGGTCGAGGTCCGCGCCGGCACCCTCACCACCCGACCCATCAAAGGCACCCGGGCGGCCACCACCGCCGGCCGGGCCGACCTGCTCACCTCCGCCAAGGAACGCGCCGAACACATCATGATCGTCGACCTGGAACGCAACGACCTGGCCCGCATCGCCCGCACCGGCAGCGTCCGCGTCGACGAGCTGTTCGCCGTACGCCGCTGGTGCGACCTGTGGCAGGCCGAATCCACCGTCCGCGCCGAGGTCGCCGACGGACTCGGCCTGGCCGACCTGCTGCGCGCCGTCTGCCCCGGCGGCTCGGTCACCGGCGCACCGAAACTCGCCGCCCTCGACCACATCGCCGCCCTCGAACCCGTCGGCCGCGGCGCCGCCATGGGCGCCCTCGGCTGGATCGGGGCCGACCACATCGACCTCGGCCTGACCATCCGCACCGCCGCCGTCGACCGCACCGCCGTGCACGTCTGGGCCGGCGGCGGCATCACCTGGGACAGCGACCCGGCCGCCGAGGTCGCCGAAGCCGCCGCCAAGACCGCGCCGGTACGCGCCGCCCTGAGGTGAACCCGACCCGCACCGGCCGCCACCGCCCGATAACCTTGCCGACATGACGATGCGGGACATCCGAATCATCGGCGACCCGGTGCTGCGCACCCCCAGCGAACCGGTCACCAGCTTCGACACCGAACTACGTACGCTGGTCACCGACCTGATGGACACCCTGCTCGGCGCGCCCGGCCGCGCCGGCGTCGCCGCACCCCAGATCGGCGTCAACGTCCAGGTCTTCGTCTACAACGCCGACGGCCACCGCGGCCACATGGTCAACCCGACGCTGGAACTGTCCGACGAACTCCAGGACGACGACGAGGGCTGCCTGTCCATCCCCGGGCTGTACTTCCCGACCCCCCGCGCGCTGCACGCCACCGCCCACGGCTACGACCAGCACGGCGAACCCCTCACCATCGCCGGCAGCGGCTTCCTCGCCCGGGCCCTGCAACACGAGGCCGACCACCTCGCCGGCCGCCTCTACGTCGACACCCTGCGCGGCGAAACCCGCCGCCGCGCCCTACGCGAGATCCGCGCCGGCCGCTTCGACTCCTCCCGCCGCGGCTGAACCAGCCATCCGCGACCCCTTGCGCGCCACGAGCGTGAACTCGCCGTAGTCGGCCACCCGGGTGAACCCCAACCGCTCGTACAACCGCACCGCCACCGGATTGTCGGCCGCCACGTTCAACGTCACATGGTCGACCTCGGCGGCCAACAGCCCACACAGGCGAGCCACCACCGCCCCCGCCAGCCCCCGACCCCGCCAGCCGGGCCGGGTCGTCACGTTACCCACCGCCGCCACCCGGTGCGCCGCGGAGACGACATGCACGCCCGCCACCGCCACCAGCAGCTCACCGTCACGAACGCCCACGTACCGGCCGGTGTCCACCATCCGCGGGTCGAACCAGTTTCCCGGGTAGGCCGCCGCGTACAACTCGTGCAGCCGGGGCAGGTCCGCCCGACCCAGCACCTCACCGGCCGGCGTGACCGCCGCCAGCCGCGCCCGGTCGGTCAACGCCATCTTCCGATGCGGCCCCGCCGCGGTGACCCGGAACGTGCCGCCCAACGCCGACTCCAGGCCGGGGGACAGGTGCGCGGACAACCGCGCCGGCAGCACCGGCGCCACCTCACCCAGCAACGCCGCCACCGCACCGACCTGCGCCGGCCGCGCGAACGCCAGCAGCGTCGGCGGCACCGCTCCGTGATACAGCAGCACCACCGAATCGCCACGCCGGAACCACGACGTGTACGGCCAGAAGAAGTCGTCCAGATCGCCCAACTGGTAGGCGTGCAACACCGGATCCCGGCTCAGCAGACCCGCCAGGACGGCCCGGTCGTGTTCCGCACGCACCACCACCCGCCGATGATCACACGCACCGCGCCGGCACTGTCACCCGGCCACCCACTGGTCGTAACCCAACCGCGCCACCAACGCCAGCACCACCACCAGCAGCACCACCCGCACGAAGCCGGAACCACGCCGCAACGCCATCCGGGCGCCCACCGACGCCCCCGCGATGTTGCACACCGCCATCGCCGCGCCCATCAGCCACCACACATGCCCGGTGACCGCGAACACCGCCAGGGCACCAGCGTTCGTACCCGCGTTGACCACCTTCGCCATCGCCGAACCGTGCACGAAATCCGCACCCACCAGCGCGGTGAACGCCAGCACCAGAAACGTGCCCGTACCCGGACCGATCAACCCGTCGTAGGCGGCGATGCCCACCCCGGCCACCAGGACCGCCACCACCACCCGCGCCCGGGTCCGCCGCTGCGGCACCGCCAGCACCCCCAGCGCGGGACGCAGCACCACGAACAGCGCCACCGACACCAGCACCACGAGCACCACCGGCCGGTACGCCGACGGCGGCACCGCACCGGCCAACGCCGCGCCCAGGCCGGCACACACCACCGCCAGCGCCGCCGCCGGCCCCGCCACCACCCAGTCGATCTTCGTACGGCGGGCGTACGTCACCGCCGCCGTCGACGTGCCGGCGATCGCCGCCAACTTGTTCGTCCCCAACGCCGTCGCCGGTGGCAGCCCCGGAGCCGCCACCAGCAACGCCGGCAACAGCAGCAGCCCACCACCACCCACCACGGCGTCCACCCAGCCCGCCAGGGCAGCGGCGGTCAGCAGCGTCACCACGGTCGCCGGGTCCACCTCCACGAGCCGCCATTCTTCCCACTGCCGGCCCCACCACACCGCCGGCTGTGGCCAGCCTCACCGGCCCCGACGACGCCGCACCCAGATCCCCACCCCACCGACCGCGACAAACACCAGCACCGAACAGCACAACGCCCGCAGCATCGGGCAACTGTCCCACGCCGTCGCTAAGGTGACAGCGTGCGCCTGGCCACGTTCAACCTGCTGCACGGACGGTCCCTCGCCGACGGCCTGGTCGACCCGGCCCGGCTGGCCGCCGCCGTCGCCGCCCTCGACGCCGACGTCCTGGCCCTGCAGGAGGTCGACCGCGACCAGTCCCGCAGCGGCCACCTCGACCTCACCGCCATCGCCGCCCAGGCCGTCGGCGCACCCGAGCACCGCTTCGCCGCCGCCGTCGTCGGCACCCCCGGCGAGGCGTTCCGCCCCCTGAACCACGACGACGACGGCCACGGCGAACCCTGCTACGGCGTCGGCCTGATCTCCCGCCACCCGGTCACCAGCTGGCGGGTCACCCGACTGCACCCCGCCCCGGTACGCTCCCCGGTCTACGTGCCCGGCCCGGGCGGCGGCCTCATCCTGCTCCGCGACGAACCCCGCGTCGTGCTCGCCGCCGTACTGGACACCCCACACGGCCCGCTCACCGTCGCCGCCACCCACCTGTCCTTCGTCGCCGGCTGGAACGTCCGCCAACTCCGCCAGGTCATCCGCGCCCTGCGCGCCCTGCCCGCCCCCCGCATCCTGCTCGGCGACCTGAACCTGCCCGCCTGGGCCACCCGCGCCGTCTCCGGCTGGCACCTGCTGGGCCGCCGACCCACCTACCCGGCCGCACAACCCCGCGTCCAGCTCGACCACATCCTCGCCGACCGGCACGGCTTCGACCAGCTACCCCCGGTCGCGGCCGTGCGCACCCCGCTGTCGACCATCTCCGACCACCGGCCCCTGGTCGTCGACCTCGGCTAGCACCCGGGAAGCCACCCGCGTCAGAACACTTGGAGATCGCCGGTGCGCTGGACCCGTGCCTCGCCCAGGCGCAGCAGCATCGCAGCCCCGACGAACAGGGCGACGGTCAGCAACGCCAACCACCCCACCGGGACCGCCAGGTCACCGAGGTCCGCGCGATCCAACAACGCCCCCCGCAGCACCACCAGGCTGCTGGTCAGCGGAAACGCCAGGCCCACCGCTTTGATCCACACCGGCAGCGCGAACAACGGCAGGCGCACCCCGGCGACGAACCACAGCGGATCGTCCAGCAGCGTGTACAGAAACGCCGAGTCCCGAGAAAAGATCAACAAACTGTTCAGGAACGCGCCCCACGCCACCGCGGGCACCAACAACGCCACCGCCGCCACCACGTACATCCCCGGATGGGCGACGTCCAACACGTCGGCGGCGGCCGCCGCGGCCACCGCGAAACAGCCGAACAACCAGGCATTCTGCGTCAGCGCCGCGGCACCGTTACCGATCACCAACGCCATCCGGCTGGCGGGGGAGAGGAACAACGCCTCCAAGGTGCCGCTGACCCGCTCGAACGAGAAGTGCCACGCCGACTGGACCAGCGAGAAGAAAAACGTGTACGCCAACGCGCCAGCGGCGAGAAACGCCAGCAACCGGCGCGGCTCCGCGGCCACCGGCCACCGCTGCGGCGCCGCCGCGGACTCCATCACCGGCAGCACCGTGTAGTACGTGGCCGCCAGGGTCAGCAGTGGCCACAGCAGCATGGAGAACAACACCAACGGCTGCCCGAACAGCCGCCGGTGCTGCTTGAGCGCCTCGGCCGCGACGACCCGCAGAGCATGGCTCACCGCGCCACCACCGCCGGGCCGGCCAGGGTGAGGATCGCGTCCTCCAGCGTCGGTGGGGTGACGGTCAGCCCGGCGATCGCCCCGCCCCGCCGCACCACCGCCGTGACCACCGCCCCCACCAGATCCTCCGGGTGACGCAACGCGAACCGGGGCCGGCCCTCCTGGTCCACGTCGACGCTCAGCTCCGCGTCGTGCCGGGCGGCCAGCTCACGCAGCGCAGCCGTGACCGCCGGATCGTCCTCGGTGAGCACCAGCCGCACGGTGTGCCGGCGAACCGTCTGGCCCGCCAACTGCGCCGGACTGCCCTGGGCCACCAGCGACCCCCGGGCGATGAGGTACACGTGCCGGCACAGCTGCTCCACCTCGGCCAGGTAGTGCGAAGTCAGCAGCACCCCGACCCCGTCGGCGGCCAGCTGGGCGATCAACGCCCGCAACTGGTGGGCGATCGGCGCGTCCAGACCCAACGTCGGTTCGTCCAGCAGCAGGTACGCCGGGTCGTTGATCAGACCCCGGGCGATGACCAGCCGCTGACGCATGCCCCGCGAATACCGCTCCACCGGCACGTGCGCCGCCTCGGTCAGCCCCACCAGATCGAGCAGCTCCCCGATCCGGACCCGCAACCGGGCGCGCGGCACGTCGTACAGCTGGCCGAAGTACCACAGATTCTCCCGGGCGGTCAGCCGGTCGTACACCATCCGCTCACCACCGGAGATCACGTTGATCCGTCGGCGAACCTCACGAGCGTGCGCGACCACGTCCAACCCGTCCACGCGCACCGTGCCCGCGGTCGGCCGCAGCAGGGTGGACAGGATCCGGATGGTGGTGGTCTTGCCGGCACCGTTGAGACCCAACAGGCCGGTCACCTGACCGGGTGGGATTCGCAGCGACAGCCCGTCGACCGCCGCCACCGGCGCGACGGCCGGCCGGCGACGCCAGCCCCGCCAACGGCGGGCCGGAAAGGTCTTGCGCAGGTCGGTGGTGACAATGCCAGTGCTCATGCGCGCGCGCTCCGATGCAGCGCCCGCCGTTCGGCGGGCGCGAGAATGGACAACCCCACCAGCAGGTACGCCCCGCCCAGCAGGAGACAGACCGCGAATGCGGGCCAGGGGTCGACGTCGGCACCGGGCAGGGTGGCCGCCCGCAGCACCCGCAGCGCCCAGGTCACCGGCAGCACCTCACCGAGCCAGCGTGCCGCCTGCGGCAGGTAGCTGGTGGGGAAGGTGAACCCGCACAGCAGCGCCATCGCGGTGAACAGCGTGTTCTGGGTGATGTGCGCTTCACCGGCGGCCAGCATCAGCGCGCTCAACGGCACCGACATGCCGACCACCGCCACGGTCGCCGCCACCGTCGCGGCCAGCAACGTCAGCGGCTCGGGCACACTCAGCCGCACCCCCAGCACGCCGGCCACCGCGACCAGCACGGTTATCTCCGCCGCGGTGGTGCTCAACGCCTGCGCCGTCACCCCCAACAGGTACGGCAGCCGCCGCGCCGGGGTGAGCAACTGGCTCTCCAGGGTGCCCTCGCGGTACTCCGTGATCAGCGCCTTGGCCACCCACAGCACCATCCGGGTGGTGAAGGTCAGCGCGGCGGCGCCGATGGTGACGTAACCGAGATAGTCGGCACTTCCGGTGGCGGCGGTGAAACTCGCCCCGACCCGACCTCCCCCGATGGCCCGGTACGCCAGCATCGACACCCCGATGGTCAGCACCCCGGTCGCCAGCGTGCCGACGAAGTAGGTCCACGGGTAGGCGCGCAGAGTGACCCGCCAGTTGCGCACGAAGGTGGCCCCCATGACCGACACCGCCACACCTCCCGGTGAGTTCCCAAAGGGAACTTACTATGGAGGCGTGGCCCCGTACACCCCTACGCACCACTGAGGCAGGATCCGACCATGACCAACCGCCGCCGCGCCGACGACACCTGCGGCATCGCCCAGGCCGCCGCCGTCATCGGCGACTGGTGGAACATGCTCGTGCTACGCGAGATCGCCCGAGGCCACCACCGCTTCGACACCCTCGTCACCGAACTCGGCGTCTCCCGCAAAGTGCTGACCCAACGCCTGAACGACCTCGTCGACCACGACGTGCTCACCCGCCGTCCCTACCAGCACCACCCACCCCGCCACGAGTACGTGCTCACCGACCGCGGCCGCGCGCTGCTCCCCACCCTCGTCGCCATGCAGGACTGGGCCGACCGCTGGGTGCTCGGCGACGGCAGCCTCACCGCCACCACCAGCCCCGACGGGCCCGAGGCCACCCGCGTTCAGACCCTCGTCGGCACCCGGATACCAACCGACGTCACCCTCACCAGCGCCGACCACACACCCACCGACCCGGTCGCCACGACCCCCACCACCGTGCTGTTCACCTATCCCGGCACCGGCAACCCGACCCCCACCCCGCCACACTGGACAGACATCCCCGGCGCCGCCGGATGCACCCTGGAAAACCGGCTGTTCCGCCAGCAGTGGAACGACTTCACCGCCGCCGGCGCCACCGTCCACGGCGTCAGCACCCAACGCCCCGACGAACAGGCCGCCTTCGCCGCCGCCGAAGCCATCCCGTTCGACCTGCTCTCCGACACCGACCTACGGCTGACCGCCGCCCTACGCCTGCCCACCTTCCGCGCCGGCCAGCAGACCCGCCTCAAACGCCTCGTGCTGGTCGTCGACCAGAGCCGCACCATCACCTCCGTGATCTACCCGATCACCGACATCCCCGCCGCCGTCACCGACGCTCTGAACCTGGCCCGCCAGACCAACGGCTGACCGCGCCGCCCGCAACGCGTTGCGGAACAACACCGCCACCGTCACCGGACCCACCCCACCGACCCTCGGCGTGATCGCCCCCGCCACCCGCGCACACGACTCGTCCACATCCGGCAGCAACCGACGCCCCGCGTACCGCACCCCACCACCGACCACCACCGCACCCGGACGCACATGCTCCGGCCGCACGATGCCCGGCACACCAGCCGCCGCCACCAGAATCTCCGCCCGACGCGTGTACCTCGGCCAGTCCGCCACCCCCGTGTGCACCACCGTCACCGCCGCGTTCGCCGTCGACCGCTTCTGCGCCAGCAGCATCGCCAACGGCCGCCCCAACGTGGCCCCACGACCCAGGATCACCACCTCACGGCCGGCCACCGGAACCCCGTGCCAGGCCAACAACGCCTCGATCGCCGCCGGCGTGCACGGCAGCGGCCCCGGCAACCCCAACGCCAGCCGCCCCATGTTGACCTGATGCATCCCGTCCACATCCGAATCCGGGTCGAGAACCTCCAACGCCCGGTCGTAGTCCAGACCGCCGGGGATCGGATGCTGCAACAACACCCCGTGCACACCCGGATCGGCGTTGAAGTCGGCAAGCACCGAATGCACATCGGCCTGCGACGCCGTCGCCGCCAACCGCACGTGCGGCGACGCGAAACCCAGCTCCGCCGCCTGCCGCCGCTTGATCCGGATGTAACCGGCACTGGCCTCGTCGTCACCCACCAGCACCGTCGCCAACGTCGGCGTCACCCCCGCCGCCCGCAGCTCCGCCACACCCTCGGCCACCTGGGCCAGAATCGCCTCCGCCACCGGCGCACCCGGCAGCAACCGCGCGGTCATCGTCGTCGACATGACTCACCTCGCCCGTGGCGGGCCCAGGCGGACGACCCCCACGACGAGCTTCCCGATGGTCGATCCCATCCCCGATGCCGCCAGTCGCGTCGCCGCCAGCCTCGCACACCACCACCGACGGTGCCATCCACCTCCCACCGGTCAGTCAGCAGCCGGCAACAACCCGGCCAACGCCCGATACGTGCGGTTGGCCCGCACCGCCTCCCGCTGCTGGGCCGACGTCACCTCGATGTACGTCTGCGACGACGCCAACGACGCGTGCCCCAACAGCCGCATGATCTCGGCGGCCCCGGCACCGTCCTCGGCCAACCGGGTGGCGAACGTGTGCCGCAGCGCGTGCAACCGCGCTCCGCGCGGCACCCGGTCACCGATCCCGGCCCGCCGGTAGCAGGACTCCACCAGATACTGCAGACCACCCCGGCGCAGCGGCTCACCCTGCCGGTCGACCAGCAGCGGCGACACCTGGCGCAGGGTACGGGTGCCGAAGCGGCGGGCCCGGCTGTCGAGGTAGGTCGCCAGCACCGCGTCCAGGTCCGGCTCGACCGGCAGTACCCGGGGACGCCCACCCTTGCCGGTCACCTCGATCCGTCGCTCACCGGGACGACCGCCGAGCGAACCGACCCGCAACGCCAGCAACTCCGACAGCCGCAACCCCGCGCACAGCGCCAACGCCAGCACCGCCACGTCCCGCTCCGGCCACGGATCCCGCTGCCGACCCTCGGCCCGCGCGACCGAGGTGAGCAGGTGTTCCGGGGTGTCCTCGCCGCGCAGCGGCTTGGGCGTCGGCAGGGGAGTGCGGGGGCGTCCCACGGCCGGCATCGGATTACCGGACACCACCTGCTCGGCGACGAGGAAGGAGAAGAAGCCGTTCCAGGTCGACCAGGCCCGACCGACGGAGCTGGCCGCCCGTCCGGCGGCGAATCGGGCGAACGCGGCCCGCATCATCCTGGGGGACAGCGCGTCGACCGGCAGGTCGGTCGGGGGGAGGGGAGGGGTGGACAGTTCGGCGGCGAGCGCGGCGACGGCTGTCAGATCCCGCCGGTAGGCCGCCTGGGTATGGGGGGAGGGCTTGCGGGTCGCCCGGGCGGTCAGGAACTCCTCGATCAGTAGGACTACCGATTCGTCCTTTTTGTCATGCATAAGGGATATTATGCATGATTCTCACATTCCGCGCCCGTGGGGAGGGGAGCGTTTCTGTCAGGGGTCGGGGCTACGGTGCGATCACCGAATTCACCGTCACCGGAGGCGTGCCATGACGACCCTGCCCGAGCGACCCAATACGGCCCTGCTCGTCATCGACGTGCAGAACGGGGTGGTGGCGGGCACCCACAACCGCGACGGCGTCATCGCCAACATCAACACTCTGCTCGGCAGGGCCCGCGCCGAGGGCGTACCGGTCGTCTGGGTGCAGCACTCCGACGAGAGTCTGCCGCAGGGCAGCGATGGCTGGCAGGTCGTGCCCGAGCTGTTCCGCGAGGACGGCGAGGCGCTTGTGCACAAGCGCTACGGCGACTCGTTCGAGGACACCGAGTTGGAGACGGTGCTCGCCGAGCGCGGCGTGGGCCGGCTGATCGTCACGGGCGCGCAGACCGACGCCTGCATCCGGTCGACCCTGCACGGCGCGTTCGTCCGGGGGTACGACACGACGCTTGTGGGTGACGCGCACACCACCGAGGACCTGACCGCCTACGGTGCGCCGCCGCCGGAGCAGGTCGTCGCCCACACCAACCTCTACTGGGGTTTCCAGAAGGCACCCGGACGTCAGGGCGGCACCGTCGAGACCGCAGAGGTCAGGTTCGGCCCGACCAACTGACGTCCGTGCCTCGCGGGGGCGACCCAGCGAGGCGACTCTGGTCAGCTTTACATAATGTGCATTATCGAATCGATTGGCAGACCGTCGACGAGCGGGCGCTCACACCGCCGACGGTGCGGCAGCGACGTGAGTACGGCGACTCATGCTTTGCCACAAGGCGGCCATCATCCTCGCAACCATGACTGCTCGTCACCTGGTCGCTGCGGCGACAGCCACAGCTCTGGTGCTCACGCTCACGGCCTGCGGGTCGGACGCGCCCACACGCGACGAAGCCAGCCGGGAAGCGCAATCGGCAGCGGTCCGGCAGGCAAGCGCGTCGAGCGCAGAGCAGATCAGCATCCTGCTCTCCGACGTGGGCCGGGCGGCGCCGCTCAGGCCGGTCGCGGTGGCAACACGGGACATCTGCCATGCCGGGGACACAAATGTTCTGTGGGGCCACGACGAGTACCGCCTCAGTTGCAGTCTCAGCGAGATCAGGTACCTCGGGGCCGACGGCGACCTGCTCAAGGTGCTGCGGGAGGTCGACAAGCATGCCAGAGCCGCCGGCCTGGTACCGCACACCGACTCGGCGATCGAGGAGATCGAGGGGTACTACGCGGCGAACGGTAGGACCGAGGACGGGTTGCTGCTACCTCGGCCCGGGTTGGGCTACTCCGTCCCCGGGCAGGGCTGGACTGTCCAGGTTGGATGGTCACAGGACTGGGTTGCGCAGGCTGAGTGGTCCCGGCTCGGCGACCCCCTGAGCAGTCAACCCGTACCGGATCTCACCTGGCCGACGGTCTTCGTCGAGGCCCGATCGGTCGACCTCGACGCGCTACGGGACGGTCCACTGCGGCGGCACGAGCATATTGTCACCGTCTCCTCGCGGATCACGTACCACGAGGTGCCGTGGCCTGCCTGACGTTGAACGGGCACCTGCCGTCGACCGCTCAGCGGTGCTGTTCGTGGCCGGTGCGCTCGTCCACCATGTGGCGGGCGTACCAGTCGGGCCAGTCGGGGTCGGGGTGGCCGAGGTCCTTCTCGTGGCGGTCGTGCGCGGACGCCGCCCGGCGCAACGCCGCGGCCAGGTCGTCCACCGAGTCGTAGGTGGTCTGCATGTCGGCTCCCCTCCTGCGTCGAGTGGCCGCCGGGCACCTTCAGCGCGGTGGCGGCCTTCGCGGGTCTACCCGCCGGGCCGGAGTGCATTCCGGCGCCGGTGATGGTGCGACAGTGCACCGTTGGATGGTGGGGTCGGCGTAGGCGACGAGTACCGCCGGGCGGTCGCCGGGTCGCCAGGGGCGCAGGCGCAGTCCGTCGGCGTCGATGGTGGGTTGCCGGAGGCGGTGCAGGCGGCCGGGCGGGTGGCACGAGCGCGGGCATGGGCGGTCAGAGGCCGCCGCCGACGCGGAGGATGGTGCCGGTGGTGTAGGAGGCGTCGGGGCTGAGCAGCCAGGCGATGGCAGCGGCGACCTCGTCGGGTTCGCCGGGGCGGCCGAGTGGGATGCGGCTGGCGGCGCGCTCGGGTCGGTCGGGTTGGCCGGACAGCGCGTGGATTTCGGTGCGGATGATGCCGGGGGCGACGGCGTTGACGCGGATGCCCCGGGGGGCGAGTTCCTTGGCCAGGCCGATGGTGAGGGTGTCGGTGGCGGCTTTGACGGCGGCGTAGTGGACGTACTCCCCTGGGCTGCCGAGGGTGGCGGCGACGGAGGAGAGGTTGACGATGGCGGCGCCGTCGCCCATGCGGCGGGCGGCCTGTTGCGCGCAGAGGACGTAGCCGACGAGGTTGACGTCGACGACGCGGCGCAGGTCGTCGGGATCCAGGTCGGTGAAGGGCCCGATCGGGCTGGTGATGCCGGCGTTGTTGACCAGGCCGGTGAGGGTGCCGAGGTCGGCTGCGGCGTCGAACAGGGCGGTGACCTGGTCGGGGTCGCGGGTGTCGGCGGGTACGGCGATGGCGCGTACGCCGGTGGCGCGCAGGTCGGCAGCGACGGTGTCGGCGGCGGTGTGGTCTCGGCGGTAGCCGAGGGCGATGTGGTGGCCGGCGTGGGCGAGGCGGCGGGCGGTGGCGGCGCCGATGCCGCGGCTGCCGCCGGTGATGATGGTGACCTTGGTCAACGGACCTCTCCCCTGCCCCGAGCCGATGTCGGGGACGTTACCGGCGTGGTCGTGGTGGCGGGTAGCGCGGTGTGGCCGAGCGCACGGCCTGGCATACGCTCGCGGCGACGGTGTCGGTGGGGAGGGTATGTGGCGGGTGTGGGTGTCGGTGATCTGGTCGACGATTTCGAGTTGCCGGACGAGACGGGTCGGCCGCGGCGGTTGACGGAGTTCTTGGCGGCGGGGCCGGTGGTGTTGTTCTTCTATCCGGCGGCGATGACGCGGGGGTGCACGGCGGAGAGTTGTCACTTCCGGGATCTGGCGGCGGAGTTCGCGGCGGTGGGGGCGCAGCGGGTGGGCATCAGTCGGGATTCGGTGCGGCGTCAGGCGGAGTTCTCGCGGCTGCACGGGTTCGACTATCCGTTGTTGTCGGATCCGGACGGTGTGGTGGCGGATCGGTTCGGAGTGCGGCGGCGGCTGCCGTTGGGTCCGTTGAGTACGCGGCGGATGACGTTCGTGATCGGGGTCGATCGGCGGGTCGTCGAGGTGGTGCACAGCGAGTTGGGCATGCACGAGCACGCCGATCGGGCGTTGCGGGCACTGGGGGGCTGATCTTCGTGTTGTCGCTGGCGGCTGGTATCAAGGCAGGCGGCTGAACACGTGTACGAGGAATGAGGTTGGGCGATGGGTGCCGCTGGTCAGGGTTTGTCCGAGGACGAGGTGCGCGGCATCCGGGAGGCGTTGGCCGCGGGCCGCAAGCCGAAGGTGGTGTTCACGGCGGCGGCCGGTCAGATCGCCGGTCAGCTGGGTCAGGTGGTGGAGTTGACCGATCCGGCGGAGTCCGACGAGTTCGTGGTGGTGCGGTTCGGGCGCGACGAGTTGCCCTTCTCCCCCGCCGATGTGGCGGTAGCGCCGCGCGGCGCGGGTCGCCGGCCGGCGGAGTCGAAGGTGGAGTCGGCGCCGGTCGAGCCGGCGGCGGTGACGCCGGAGTTCGTGCTGGACCGGGTGCCGGAGCAGCGCCGCGAGGAGCAGCAGCGCCGGGAGGAGCAGTCGGGTCGGGAGGAGCCGAGGGTGGACGAGACGGTGGGGTCGAAGGTGGAGGCGAAGCCGGCTCGGCGGGCGGTGAAGGCGACGAAGCCGAGGGGGCCGGCGGGTCTGACGGTCACGTTGGCCTATGCCGAGGGCGAGTGGACGGTCGCGGCGCAGCAGGGCGGGAAGGTGTTGGCCAAGCCGTACGTGCTCAAGCCGGCGGAGGCGCTGCGGATGGTGGCGTTGGTGGACGTGCCGGGGGTGCACGAGGCGGTGGAGCAGATCTTGGCCGCCGAGCGGTCGGAGGCGGAGCGGCAGGCGGAGAAGTTGCGGGCGGAGTTGGCGGAGATCGAGGCCCGGTTGGCGGAGTTGCGTGAGGCGGGCTGAGGGTGTCGATCCGACCGGTGGCCCGGTCCGGCATCGCCTGCCGGGCCGGGCCACCGGCGTCTGTCAGAAGTAGTCGATGAGGTGGGCGGTGGGTCCGGCGGCGAGCAGGTCCAGGGCGCTCGGGTCGGATGTGCTGTGGTGCAGCAGTCCGGTTTCGGCGAGGGTGCGGGCGGTGGCGGTGCCGGTGTAGAGGCGGGCGAAGCCGCGTACGGTCAGGTGCAGGTCGGTGTGGTCGGTGCTGCGGTGCAGGTCTGCGTGGCCGTCGGCGACGGTGAGTCGCCAGGTGCCGGTGTTCCAGTCGGCGAGGTCGTCGGTGAGGGTGAAGGTGACCTGGCCGTGGGTGTGGGTGGGCCAGCCGCGGGTCTGTACGGCGCGGACGATGTCGACGGGTCGGTGCATCCAGGCGTCGCGTTCGTGTTCGCGGGCGCGTTCCAGGGGCAGGTGGGTGCTGATGGTGTCGCCGGGTAGTGGGGCCAGGCGCAGGGTCGGGGTGACGCTGTGCCAGCTGGCGAGGACGCCGACGAGGGCGCGGGCGGCGTCGGCGGTGGTGGCGAGGATGTCTTCGACGGTGAGGACGGCGTCGGGGCCGTAGCCGCGGCCACGGTCCCAGCCGGCGTACCCGAGCAGGTGTCCGTCGTGTTCGACGAGGGTGAGCCCGTCGTAGGGCAGTTCGTCGGTGGCGGTGAACCGGGGGTGGGTGCGGGTGAGCAGGCCGTTGCGGTGGTGGGCGACGCGGCGGTAGAGCTCGGCGGTGTTGGGCAGGTCGGCGGTGGTGCCGGCGCGGACGGTCAGCCGTGGGTCGGGGCGGTGTCGGGGCAGGGTGGCGGTGGGCAGGTCGAGGGTGCGGAGCTGTCCGGTGATCTCCCAGCCGCAGGCGCGGTAGGGGGCGGCGGTGGTGGGGAACAGCGTGCTGACGGCGGCGCCACGGTCGCGGGCGTTGCGGAGCAGGGTTTTCAGCAGGGCTCGGCCTACTCCGGTGCCGCGTGCCTCGGGGGCGACGGCGACGCCGGCGACGTCGGCGGCGGGTACGGCGTGTCCGGCCCACCACTGGTCGTCGTGCAGGTCGACGGCTTTGCCGATGAGGGTGCCGGTGGGGTCGAAGGCGCCGTAGAGGGTGCGGCCGGTGGGGTTGGGTGGTGGGGGTGGTTGCGGGTCGGAGCCGAAGGCGAGCCGGCCGAGCTGCCAGGCGTCGGTCAGGTCGTCGGGGGTGAGTTCACGCACGTCGGGCACGGGCCGACGATAACGGTCGTGGCGGTGCGGTCGACCGTGTTTTCCGGTGGGTTCAGGTGGTGGTGACGGGCTCGTGGTGGACCGGGAAGTTGACCGAGTTGGCGATGAAGCAGGTGTGGTGGGCGTCGTCGTGCTGGGCGGTGGCGATGTCGGTGGTGGTGGGGTCGGCGACGGTGACCCGGGGGCGCAGGGTGACCTCGGTGAAGTGGCCGTTGCCGGTGTTGTCGGTGGTCATGGTGCCGGTGGCGTGGTCGACGTAGTCGGTGACGACGATGCCCTTGTCGGCGCACAGGTGCAGGTAGGCGAGCATGTGGCACTGGGACAGGGCGGCCAGGAGGAGTTGTTCGGGGTTCCAGCGGGTCCGGTCGCCGTGGAAGGTGGGGTCGGAGCTGCCGGGGATGGGTGGGCGGCCGTCGGTGGTGATGTCGTGGTCGCGTCGGTAGTCGCGGTAGCCGCTGGTGCCGGTGCCGAGGTTGCCGGTCCAGGTGACGGTGGTGGCGTAGTGGTGGGCGCGGGCCATGGTCAGCCTTTCGGTTCGTTGTGGTGGGTGAGCAGGAGGTCGAGCAGGCGGACGAGTTCGTGGCGGTCGGTGGGGTCCAGTGGGGCGAGCAGGGTGTCCTGGGCGGTGTCGAGGGCGTGTTGCAGGTGGACGAGTTCGCGTTGGCCGGTGGGGGTGATGTGGACGATGTTGCGGCGTCGGTCGGTGGGGTCGGGTTGGCGGCGTACGAGGTGGCGGTCGGCGAGGTCGTTGACGGTGGCGACGATGTCGCTGCGGTCGATGCCGCTGTGTCGGCCGAGGTCGGCTTGGCTGGCGGGGCCGGTTTCGGCGAGGGTCGCCAGTAGTCGGTAGTGGTAGCCGCGGGCGTGGCGGGTGCCGAGTGCGGCGGTGACGAGGCGTGCGGCGTGGGCGGCGGTCTGGGTGAGCAGCCAGCTGGGGGTGGTGCGTAGTCGGCCGGGTGGGTGGGCGCTGGGGTGCTCCATGGGGGTGACTGTACGGCATTTCGTTGGCGGCACCCACGACCTGTGGTACGTTGGCCCGACCAATGTTGGCTCAGCCAATGAATAGGGGTTGACATGTCCACCACGCTCAACGGGCAGATCCTCGGTCGGACCCACTACGCCACCCGGGCGGTGCTGGAGCGGGAGTTGGGCCGCCTCGGGTTGACCTTCGTACAGGCGTTGCTGCTCAACGCGCTGGCCGCCGCCGATGTCCCGCTCCCCCGCGCCGAGGCCGCTCGTCGGCTGGTCGACGCCGTGAAGGTGCCCACCGCGACGGCACACGCCACGCTGGCCGAGCTGATCGCGGCGACACTGGTGGCGCCGCTGTCCACCGACGTCTCCCGGGTGGCGCTGACCCCGACCGGACGGCACACGCAGCAGTTGGTCGCCGCGGCTTCGGCCGAGATCGGAGCCCGGCTGTGGGCCGATCTTTCCGCCGACGACCTGGCGGTGGCGGCACGGGTGCTGGAAGTGGTGCGCCGCCGCGCCGAGCAGACCCTGACGGCGGCGTAACGGACGGGCGGGGCCCCGCCCGTCCGGCGGCCGGTCAGTGCTGCGGGATGTGGGCGACGCCGATGCGCTTGCGGAACACCCAGTAGGTCCAGCCCTGGTAGGCCAGCACGATCGGGGTGAAGAAGACCGCCACCCAGGTCATGATCGTGAGGGTGTAGGGGGTGGAGGCGGCGTTGGTGGCGGTGAGGGTGCCGGCGGGATCGAGCGTGGAGGGCAGCACGTTCGGGAACAGGGCGGCGAACAGGGTGGCCACGGCCAGCCCGATCGCCGTGGCGGTTCCGGTGAACGCCCAGCCCTCGCGGCGTACGGTGGCGGCGGCGAGGCCGCCGAGCAGGGCCAGGCCGGCGGCGACGGCGAGCACGACGGCAGCGGTGCTGGAGCGGATGGTCAGGGTCCAGCTCAGGAAGGCCACCGCGAGGACCGCGGCGGCGACGCCCAGGCGCACGGCGAGCGTGGCGGCGCGGTGGCGGATGTCGCCGACGGTCTTGAGGGCGACGAAGACGGCGCCGTGGGCGGCGAACAGCGCCGCGGTGGTCGCGCCGCCGAGCAGGGCGTACGGGTTGAGCAGGTTGAGCAGGCCGCCGACGTACTCGTGGTCGGCGTCCAGGGGTACGCCGCGCAGGATGTTGGCGAACGCGACGCCCCACAGGATCGCCGGGACGAGCGAGCCGAAGAAGATGGCGTTGTCCCAGCGGCGTTTCCAGGACACCTCGGGTCGCTTGTGGCGGTATTCGAAGGCGACGCCGCGGGCGATCAGGGCCAGCAGGATGAGCAGCAGGGGCAGGTAGAAGCCGGAGAAGAGGGTGGCGTACCACTCGGGGAAGGCGGCGAACATGGCGCCGCCTGCGGTGATCAGCCAGACCTCGTTGCCGTCCCAGACCGGCCCGATCGTGTTGATCATGACGCGGCGTTCCCGGTCGTCGCGGCCGAGCACGGGCAGCAGCATGCCGACGCCGAAGTCGAAGCCTTCGAGGATGAAGTAGCCGGTGAACAGCACGGCGACGAGGAGAAACCAGATGGTGGTCAGTTCCACGGTGGGCTCCGGACTCAGTAGGCGAAGGCGAGCGGGCGCTCGGCGTCGTCGGTGTCGTCGGGTTCGGGGGCCGGGGTGACGTCGGGTACGCCGGCTCTGGCGTAGCGGATCAGCAGTTTCACCTCGATGACGGCGAGGACGGCGTAGATGAGGGTGAAGGCGGTGAAGGAGGTGAGCACCTCGGTCAGGGAGACGCTGCGGGACACGCCGTCGCGGGTGAGCATCTCGCCGAAGACGATCCAGGGTTGGCGGCCCATCTCGGTGAAGATCCAGCCGAAGGAGTTGGCCAGCAGCGGCAGGATCGGCATGACCAGGCCGGCGCGCAGCAGCCAGGTGCTGTTCGGGACGGTGCGGCCCTTGCGTTGGGTCCAGAGCACCAGCAGGGCGATGGCGGCGGCGGCGAGCCCGAAACCGATCATCATTCGGAAGCTCCAGTAGGTGACCGGGATGATCGGGGTGTAGCTGCCGGCGCCGTACTGGGCGCTGTAGCTGGCCTGGAGGTCGTTGATGCCCTGCACAGTGCCGTTGGGGTCGCCGGTGCCGAGGTAGGACAGCAGGTACGGGATCTTGAGGGCGAACAGTTCCCGGCTGCCGTCCAGGCTGCCGATGGTCAGTACGGAGAACGAGGCGGGGCTCTCGGTGGTGTAGAGGCCCTCGGCGGCGGCCATCTTCATCGGCTGCACCTGCGTCATGATCTTGCCTTGGATGTCGCCGGTGATGACGACGAGGGCGGCGCTGGCGAGGGTGACCCAGGCGCCGAAGCGGGCTGCGAAGCGGTAGGCGGGGGTGTCGGCGCTGTCGCGGTTGCGGATCAGGTGCCACAGGGCGACGGCCACCAGCAGCGATCCGGCGACCAGGAAGGCGCCGGCGATGGTGTGCGGGAAGGTGATCAGGGCGACCTTGTTGGTCAGCACGGCGACGAAGTCGGTCAGCTCGGCTCGTCCGGTGTCCGGGTTGTAGCGGTAGCCGACCGGGTTCTGCATGAACGAGTTCGCGGCGAGGATGAAGTACGCCGACAGGTTGGTGCCGATGGCGGCGGCCCAGATGCTGGCCAGGTGCAGGCGTTTGGGCAGCCGGTCCCATCCGAAGATCCACAGGCCGATGAAGGTGGATTCGAGGAAGAACGCGACGAGGGCCTCGATGGCCAGGGGCGCGCCGAAGATGTCGCCGACGAAGCGGGAGTAGTCGCTCCAGTTCATGCCGAACTGGAACTCCTGCACGATGCCGGTGACGACGCCCATGGCGAAGTTGATCAGAAAGAGTTTGCCGTAGAACTTGGTGAGTTTGAGGTACTTCTCGTCTCCGGTGCGGTGCCAGAGTGTCTGCAGGATGGCGACCAGGACGGACAGGCCGATGGTCAGCGGTACGAAGAGAAAGTGGTAGACGGTGGTGACACCGAACTGCCAGCGGGCGACGTCCAACGCGTCCACCTGCGACCCCCAGCCAGTCGTACTACAAGACGTAGTAAATACTACTGCGCGTCGTACACGCAATGGCAGGGGCGGGTGGCCCGAACCGGACCGGGACCAATGACCCTGCTCACTCCTGCCGTACGACCCGCCCTGGGCGGTGCCTCGTCGGTTCGCCGTGCGATCATGTCCCGCTGATGGAAGCAGCCCACTCCCCCTGGCGTCCGCCGCTGATCTGGCGCGTCGCGTTGCTGCTGGCCCGCCTGGTCGTCGGGATGCTGGCCCGGCTGCGGGTCACCGGCGACATACCGGCCCGGCTGCGCGGCGGACCGCTGATCCTGGCCGCCAACCACATCAGCCCGTTCGACCCGATCGTGCTCGCCGCGGCCTGCCGGGCCCGCCGGGTGGCACCGAGGATCATGGCCACCGGCGGGCTGTTCCGGGCTCCGCTGATCGGCGTCGCGATGCGCCGCGCCGGGCACATCCGCGTCGACCGGGGCACCAGCGGCGTACACCGGGCCCTGGACGACGCCGCCGCCGCGGTGGCCGCCGGCGCGCCGATCCTGGTCTATCCGGAGGGACGCATCGGCCTGGACCCGGGCATGTGGCCCGAACGCGGCAAGACCGGTGCCGCCCGTCTCGCCCTGGCCTGCGGTGCGCCCGTCGTCCCGGTCGCCCAGTGGGGATCCCACGAGGTGCTGCCTTACCAGACCCCCAAGGGCCTGCTCGGCGGCATCGTCCGCGCGCTGGTCCGTCGCCCGACGGTACGAGTGCACTTCGGCGACCCGGTGGAGCTGACCGACCTGACCGGTGGCGCCCCGGGCGCCGCCCGACGTGCCACCGACCGGATCATCGACGCGATCACCGACACCCTCGCCCCGCTGCGGCCGGACGAACCCGACCGGCCCCGCCACGTCGACCCCGGCCGTCCGGTCGACCTCGCTCGCGTACACCGGCGCCGTCCCACCGCAGGCTGAGCGCTCGCCGCAAGCCCGGGCACGAGCCAGGCTCAGGTCGCCTTGCCGACGACGCTGAGGCCAGGGAAGGCTACCGCCCGGCATCCGGCAGTCACCGACGGGTATCGGATGGGCGTGGACGACGGGACGCACCCGGCGCGCAGCCGGCCAGCCACCAGGCGGTCACCCGGGCCAGGCATACTGCGCCGCGTGCCCACGACCGCGCATCCCTACCTCGACGCGCCCGCGCCGCTGGCCTTCGCCCACCGCGGCGGCGCCGCCGACGGCGACGAGAACACCGCCGCCGCGTTCGCCCGGGCGGTCGAGCTGGGCTACCGGTACGTCGAGACCGACGTGCACGGCACCGCCGACGGGGTGGCCGTGGTGTTCCACGACGACACCCTGGAACGGGTCACCGGACACCGTGGCCGGGTGGGCGCGATGCGCTGGGCCGATCTGGCCACCGTGCGGGTCGGCGGCTCCGCCGTGGTGCCCCGCCTCGACGAGGTGCTCGACGCGTGGCCGCAGGTGCGGTTCAACATCGACGTCAAGTCCGACGCCGGCGTGACGCCCACGGTGACCACCGTCGACCGGGCCGGTGCCGTCGACCGGGTGCTGCTGGCCTCGTTCAGCGACGCCCGGCTGAGCCGGCTGCGCGCGCTGACCGGCGGGCGGGTCGCCACCAGTCTCGGGGTACGCGGGGTGGCCCGGCTGCGGTGGGCCTCGTGGACCGGCCGGCCGCTTCGGTTGCCACCGTCGGTGGTCGCCGCGCAGGTGCCGGTGCGCTACGGCCGGGTGCCGGTGGTCGACCGTCGGTTCCTGCGGATGGCTCACCGGCTCGGTCTGCAGGTGCACGTCTGGACGATCGACGAACCTGCCGAGATGCACGAGTTACTTGATCTTGGTGTTGATGGCATCATGACCGACCACGTCGGCGTGCTGCGCGACGTCTACCGCAGCCGCGGCCACTGGGCCGCCTGAACACCTGGGCGGAGGACCCCCATGGCCGAGACGGTCACCCCGGCGGCGCAGGACGCGCCACCGCCCAGGAGCACCCGCCGCGAGCGCACCGGCTGGTACTTCTACGACTGGGCGAACTCGGCCTTCCAGACCACCGTCATCACGGTCTTCCTCGGGCCGTTCCTGACCAGCGTCGCCGAGGTCGCCGCCGGGTGCGAACTCGGCGCCGACGAGTGCGTCGGGTACGTGTACCCGCTGGGGATCAAGGTGGCCGCCGGCTCCTACTACCCGTACCTGATCTCGCTGTCGGTGCTGCTGACGGTCTTCGTGCTGCCGGTGATCGGCGCCATCGCCGACCGGTCGCTGCACAAGAAGCGGCTGCTGGCGGCCACCGCGTTCACCGGGGCCGCGGCGACCATCGGGATGCTCTTCGTCACCGGGGACCGGTACCTGCTCGGTGGGGCGTTGTTCGTCGTCGCCAACATCAGCTTCGGCGCGGCGATCGTGGTGTACAACTCGTTCCTGCCGCAACTGGGCGGTCCGGACGAGCGCGACGCCATCTCCAGCCGGGGTTGGGCGCTGGGGTACCTGGGTGGCGGTCTGCTGCTGGCGTTGAACCTCGTCGCCGTGCAGTCGTTCGACAACGGCACCGCCGAGCGCACCCTGGACCTGGCCCGCTGGTCGATCGTCTCGGCCGGGCTGTGGTGGGCGGCGTTCACCCTGGTGCCGCTGCGCTGGCTGCGGGAGCACCCCACCGCCGCCGCGCTGGCCGCGGCTGGCCGCGGCAACGTGCTCACCGACGGGTTCCGGCAACTCGGCCGCACCCTGCGGGAGATCAAGGCGTACCCGCTGACGTTGTTCTTCCTGCTGGCGTTCCTGGTCTACAACGACGGCATCCAGACCGTCATCACCCTGGCCAGCCAGTACGGCACCGAGGAACTGCGGCTGGGACAGAGCACCCTGATCGTGACGATCCTGCTGGTGCAGTTCCTGGCCTTCGGCGGCGCGTTGGGGCTGGGCGCCCTGGCCGGGCGGATCGGGGCCTGGAAGACGGTGCTGCTCAGCCTGGTGCTCTGGACCGGGGTGATCGTCGCGGCGTTCCGACTCCCCGCCGAGGCGCCGTTGCCGTTCATGGTGCTCGGCGCGGCGATCGGTCTGGTTCTCGGCGGCAGTCAGGCGCTGAGCCGGTCCCTGTTCAGCCAGCTGATCCCCGCCGGCCGGGAGGGCGAGTACTATGGCTTCTACGAGATCAGCGACAAGGGCACCAGCTGGCTCGGCCCCCTCGCGTTCGGCCTGGTGTTCCAGTTGACCAACTCGTACCGGGTGGGTCTGGTCTCCCTGCTGATCTTCTTCGTGGTCGGGTTCCTGCTGCTGGCGGCGGTGCCGATCCGGCGGGCCATCATCGCCGCCGGCAACACCCCGCCGCGGGTGCTCTGATCCCGGCGGGCGATGCGATGATCGACACCCCGGTCGGGGCAACCGCGCGGGCGCGGGTCACCGCGCACTAGGCTCCCGGTCCGTGACGACCGACGACGCCGTACCGACCTGCCTGGCCCGCCCGACCCTGCCCGGTGCGGCCGACAACCCGGCCGGGTGTGTCGCCGCCCGTGGCGTCGACGGACGACCGGCACACGCCGCCGCACTGCGGTTCTTCTGGGGGCCGATGGACTGCGGCAAGTCCACGATGGCGCTGCAGATGAACTACAACCATGCCCGGCAGGGACGTCGAGGACTGGTCACCACCCGCATCGACCGGTCACTCGGCCCGCAGGTGACCACCCGCATCGGGTTGGCCCACGAGGCCGTCGAGGTGACCGACGAGCTGGACCTGCGCACCCTGGTCCGCGACGCCTGGGCCGACGGGGTGCGGGTGGACTACCTGATCTGTGACGAGGCCAGCTTCTACGCCGTCGAGCACGTGGAGCAGATGGCCGACCTGGTCGACAGCTACGACGTCGACGTGTACGCCTTCGGCCTGGCGACCGACTTCCGCTCCAGCCTGTTCCCGGCGGCGCAGCGACTGTTCGAACTGGCCGACTCGGTGGCCCGGATCCAGGTCGAGGTGCTCTGCTGGTGCGGCCGCGAGGGGCTGCTCAACGCCCGCGTCGCCGACGGGCGGGTGGCCCGCGAGGGCGCACAGGTCGTCATCGGCGACACCGCCGACACCGCCGACGTGCGCTACCAGGTGCTCTGCCGCCGGCACCACCGCGCCGGTGACCTGGGCCCCGGCAGCGCCGCCACCGACACCTGAGCCCGCGCCCCCGCATAACGAAACGATCACCGCTGCGAACCTTTCCCCGGCCCCGGCCCCTTCTGGTGCATGACGGGAGCACCAACCAGGGGCCGCACCGGCCCGCGAACCGGCGGGGGTACCACACAGATGAGGTTCGCGTTGCGGCGTGCCCGGGCCACGAGGGGCCTGCTGCTGGCCGCTGCCGGGGCGGCGCTGGTGGCCACCGTCGCGCTCACCGGTCTGGCCGCGTACAACCGCGACGTCGTCGACTCCGGCACCCGAAACGTGCTGGCGGCGGCCACCGCCGAGGAACGGTCGGTGCTGGTCCGCGCGTCCGCCGGAGGTACCGACGCGGCGCTGCGGGACCGGGACGGCGCGTTGCGGCAGCGGGTCGAAGCCGACCTGGCCGGTCTGCCGGCGCGGGTCAGCGCCGCCGGGTACGCGGCTGGCCGGCAGTTGCGCGGCGACACCGGTGACGCTGTCGCCGACCGCAGCGGAGTCACCTACGCGTCGGTGATGTTCCTCGACGATCTGCCCGCGCACGCCCGGTTGACCTCTGGGGCGTGGCCGCGGACCGGGGCCGATCCGGTGCAGACCGCGATCGGCGCGGCCGCGGCGACGACGCTGCGGGTGGGGGTCGGCGACCGCGTCCCGATCACCGACGGGCTCACCGGGCGGGTCACCGAGGTCGTCGTGACGGGCGTGTTCAGCCCCGTGGACCCGGACGCCGCGTACTGGCGGCTGGCGCCGGAGACGAGCACCGGCTCGCTGTCGCAGGCGGCCACCTACGGCCCGATGACGGTGTCCCGGGACGACTTCGCCACCCACTTCCTGGCCAACGCCTCCGCCGGCTGGCTTGTCGAACCCGACCTGGCCGGGATCGGTCCGGCCGCCCTGGACCGGCTCGCCGACGCCGCCGCCCGCATCACCACGAGCAGTGCGGCCGACGCCGGCCTCGGCGACTCCGCGGTGGTCAGCGGTGACCTGGTGGATCTGGTGCGACGACTGGGCCAGGCCACCCTCGTCGGCCGGTCCGCCCTGGTCACACCGATGCTGCTGGTGGTGGTGCTCGGCGGGTACGCGCTGCTGCTCGTGGCGATCCTGCTCACCGAGCACCGCCGGGGTGAGACCGCGCTGCTGCGGGCCCGGGGCGCCGCCCGCTGGCAGGTGGCCGGGTTGACCGCCCGGGAGGCCACCCTGGTGGTGTTGCCGGCCGTGGTCCTCGCCCCACCGCTCGTCGTGGAGCTGCTGGGGCTGGCCGACCGGCTGCCCGGCCTCGCCGCCGTCTCGCTACGGCCGGACGGGGCCGACCCGGCGGTGTGGCTGGTGGCCGCGATCGCGGCCGCCGGCTGCGCGGTCGCGATGATCGGCCCGAGTCTGCGCCGAGGCGACAGTTACGTCGCCGACCTGGCCAGCCGGTCCCGCCCGAGCCGGCGGGGCGTGGTGCAGCGGGCCGGTCTGGACGTCCTGCTCGTGGGCCTGGCCCTGCTCAGCTGGTACCAGTTGAGCAGGTACTCGTCGCCGCTGTCCCGGTCGCGGGGCGGCGAGTTGGGGGTCGATCCGCTGCTGGCGGCCGCGCCGACGCTCGGCGTGCTGGCCGGGGCGGTGCTCGCGTTGCGGCTGCTGCCGCCGCTGGTGCGGCTGACGGAACGCTGGGTGGACCGCCGGCCGTGGACCGCCGTGCTGCTCGGCACCTGGCAGGCCGGCCGGCGCCCGCACGCCGGGCCGGTGCTGCTGCTCGCCCTCGCCGTGGCGGTCGGCACCCTGGCCTGGTCGCTCGCCGGGACAGCGCAACGGTCCCTCGACGACCAGGCCGCTCACCGGGTCGGCGCCGACCTGCGGCTGACCGAGACCACCGGTGCCGCCCCGGACGGCCGGGCCGAGCAGCTCGCCGACCTGCCGGGTACCCGGGCGGTCCTGCCCGCCTGGCGGGAGCCGGTACGGTTCGGCGCCGGCGCCGAACCGGCGACCATGGTGGCGGTGGACGCCGGTGCCGCGGACGGGGTGCTGCGGTTGCGTTCCGACCTGGCCGGCGGATCCACCGGCCGGCTGCTCGGCGACCTCGCGGACGCGCGGGTGCCGGCACCGGCGACGGTGTTGCCGACCGACACCCGGTGGCTGACCGGTCAGCTGCGTACCCGGGGTGTCGTCGACGTCGGCACGGGTGGGCGGATCCGCCATGAGGTCGTGCTCAGCGACGCCCGGGGCGAACACCGCCGGCTGGTCCTGGGCTCGACCGGCTGGGACGGCCAGCCGCTACGGTTCTCCGTCGAACTGCCGGCCGGCGACGGGCAGTGGCGGCTGGCCGGCTTCACCACCGAGACCCGCGGTGGCCCACGGCTGAGCCTCGACTGGCGGTTGTCGGACCTGCGGGCCAGCCCGGACACCAGCACCGGCACCCCGGTCGATCTGGGGGCGGACGGACCGTGGCAGGTGGTCGACCGGGCGGGCACCGCCACCGCGTCCACCGGCGCCGGCGCCACCCTGTCCGGCCGCTACGCACGTGACATGCCGGTGAGCTGGAATGCCCCGGACACCCCGGTGCAGTTGGCCGTCACCCGGCCGGCCGGCACGAACCCGGTGCCGGTGGTCGCCACCGCGGCGGCGCTGGACATGCTGCACGTCGACGTCGGGACGCAGACCCGGCTGTTCCTCGGCGGCGCCGAGGTCGATCTCGTCGTGGTCGACCGGGTCACGGCTCTGCCCGGTGACGTCGAGGACGCCGCGTTGCTTGTCGACCTGCCGTCGTTGCGTGGCCGGCTGTTCCACGCACACGGCATCGTCCGCTCGCCGCAGGAGTGGTGGGTGGCCGCCCAGCCCGGCGCGGCGGCACAGGTGGCCGGGGCAGCCGCCGCGCTCGACGGTCTGACCGTGCTGGATCGGCGGGACGTCGCCGACCAGCTGGCTCGCGACCCGTTCGGTGTGGGTGCCCGTGGTGCCCTCTTCGTCGCCGCCCTCGCGGCGGTGCTGCTGGCCGCGGTGGGGGTAGCCGTGGACGTCAGCGCCACGGCGCGGCGCCGGGCCGGCGAACTGGCCGTGTTGCACACCCTCGGCGCGGGCCACCGCCTGGTGGCCCGGTCGCTGCTGGCCGAGCAGTCGTTGCTCGCCGGCATGGGTGTGCTGGTGGGGTTGGCCGTGGGCATCGGTGTGGCGGCGACGATGGCCCCGCTTGTCATCCTCACCCCGGCGGCGGACCGCCCCGATCCGCCGCCGCTGCTGAGCGTCGACTGGATGCCGGTGCTGGGCACCGGCGTCGGACTGCTGGCGCTGGCGCTGGCGTTCAGCGCCGCGGTGTCGGTGAACGTGCGGCGACGACTCACCGCCGCACACCTTCGTGCCGGGGAGTCCCAGTGAGCGCGAGGAGTGCAGCGCAGCGGAGCCCCGCAGTCGCGAACGAAAGGCTGGTCCCAGTGAGCGCGAGGAGTGAGCTTGCGAGCCCCGCAGCCGCGAACGAAAGGCCAGCACCGTGAGCGCGAGGAGTGCAGCGCAGCGGAGCCCCGCAGTCGCGAACGAAAGGCTGGTCCCGTGAGCGCGAGACGGATCCGGGCGTACGGCGGTCAGGTGGGCCTGTTGGCGGTGCTGGGGTTGGTGGCGGCGCTGCTGCTGACCGCCGCACCCCGGCTGACCGGGGAGTACGCCGACCGGGGGTTGCGCGCGGACGTGGCCCGGCTGCCGCACCTGGTGCGGGACGTGTCGCTGGCCGGGCCGCGGTCCGCGCCGGCCGCGGCCGGGCAGGCCGATCTGGACCGTTACGCCGCCGAGTTGCCGCGGCCGCTGCCCGGCCTGGTGGAGCGCCGGTGGTACGCGGCGTCGTTGGACGAGGAGCAGCTGTTCGCCGTCGGCGACGAGCCGCCGATGGACGGTGGTGCCCGCAAGCTGTTCGGCCTGCGCGCCCAGACCGGTGTCGCGGAGGCGGCCGAGCTGACCGCCGGACGCTGGCCCCGCACCCGTCCGGGCGGCCCGGCTGAGGTGGTGGTGTCGGGGGCGGTGGCCGAGACGCTGTCCCTGCGCGCCGGCCAGCGGCTGCGGTTCGCCGGACGCGACGGTCAGGCGGACGCGCGCGTCGTCGGGGTGTTCGAGCCGCGCGACGCCGGTGACCCGGTCTGGGACGACCTGGGCTACGCGCTGGAGGCGGTGGTCCCGGTGCTGGACGGCGAGCCGTACGTCGTGGCGGGGGTCACCGACTGGGCCGGGGTGGACGTCGTCGCCGCCGGCAGTGGTGTCGCGGCCGTCAGCGGTTGGCGGTACCGCCTCGACGAGCAGCGGCTGAACGCGGCGGGGCTGGAGTCGGTGACGGCGGCGGTGGCCGAGGCCCGACGCATGTCGTGGAGTTCGGGCGCGACGGTGCAGACGTCGCTGGACGGCGCGTTGTCGCGGTTCGCCGGGCAGTTGCGCGCCGTGCAGGCCCTGCTCGCGGTGGTGCAGGCGGGGCTGGTCGCCAGCCTGCTCGGTTTGATCGTGCTGGCGGCGCGGTTGACGGTGCTGCGGCGACGTGACGAGTTCGCCCTGCTGCGGGCCCGGGGCGCCGCCCTGAGCGCCGTCGGGCTGCGGGCCCTGGCCGAGTCGGCGCCGGTGCAGCCGTTGGCGGTGCTCGTCGGTTGGTTCGTCGGCAGCCGCGTGCCGGGGCACGACGGGGGTTTCCCCTGGGCGGTGCTGGTGTTGGCGGTGCTCACCACCGCGGTGGTGCCGGTGCTGGCGATGTATTCGCAGCGGCGGGTCGGGGTGGTCGGCGGGCGTGCCGATGTGGCGTGGCGTCGTCCGTCGGCGCGGCGGCTGACGGTCGAGGCGGGTGTGCTGGTGCTGGCCGTGCTCGGGGTGGTGTTGCTGCGCCGGCGTGGTCTCGACCCGGGTGCCGGTGTCGACGCGTACCTCAGTTCGGTGCCGGTGCTGGTCGCGGTCGCCGCCGCGTTGGTGGCGGTGCGGCTGGTGCCGTGGCCGCTGCGGGCGGCCGGTCGGTTGGCCGCGCGGGCCCGGGGTGCGGTGCTGTTTCTCGGTGTGGCCCGCGCCGCACGGGGTGCGCCGGTGGCGTTGGGTCCGCTGGCGGTGCTGATCGTCGCGGTCAGCACCGGGGTGTTCGGCGGGGTGGTCACCTCCACCGTCTCGGCGGCTCGGGACCGGGCGGCCACGTTGACGGTGCCGGCGGACGCCTGGCTGACCGGGTACACCTTCTCCCCCGACGCGCAGGACGCGTTGTCCGGGGTGGCCGGGGTGTCGGCGGTGGCTCGGGTGTGGGTGGACTCGAACCGGCGGCTGGTGCCGCAGGCGGGGTCGCCGGCGCGGCAGATCGGCACGGCCCGGGTGCTGGTGGTGGACGCTCCGGCCTTCGCGGAGGTGGTGGCGCGCAGCGGTGTCGAGGTGGACGTGCCGGCGGCCCTGCGGGCTGCCGCGCGGGGTGACGGGCCGGTGCCGGCGGTGGTGTCGGCGGCGGTGGCCAGGCAGGTCGGTGACCAGGCCGCGGTGGACGTGCAGGGCAGGTGGTACGAGTTCCGGGTCGCCGAGGTGGCCGAGGCCTTCCCGGGTGTGGGGTTGGGCACCGAACGGTTCGTGGTGCTGCCGTGGCAGGCGCTTCCGGAGTACGAGTACACGCCGATCATCCCGAACCGCTATCTGGTGGCCGGTGACGACATCGACGAGGCGGACCTGCTGGGGGTGGCCGACGACGCGCAGCGGCGGCGGCAGTCGGCGGTGCTCGGCGTGGCGGTGACGCGGACGCAGGTGCCGGCGTCGTTGCAGACCTGGCGGGGGTACCGCGAGGACCTGGACCGCACCGGCGCCAACGACGTGCTGACCCTGGCGTTCACCGCCGGCGCGGCCGGCGGCACCGCGCTGGCGGTGCTGGCCGTCGGGTTCGCGGTGGTCGCCGACGCCGCCGGGCGGGGCCGGATGCTGTCCCGCCTGCGCACCCTGGGCCTGTCCGCCGGCCGTGGCCGGCGGCTGCTGATGTACGAGCTGGTGCCGCTGGTCCTGGTCGCGGCGCTGACCGGGGCGGCGGTGGGTGCGGCCCTGCCCCGGATCCTGGGGCCGACGCTCGGGCTGTCCGCGTTCGTGCCCGAGGTGCCGGTCCGCGATCACCTGGATCCGTTGGTGCTGGCCTCGGTGCTGGGGCTGGTGGTCCTGGGCCTGGCGACCGGGCTGGTGGTGGAGAACCTGATGAACCGGCGGATGCGCCTCGGTGAGGTGCTGCGGCTGGGAGAGGAGAACCCGTGACGATGGTGTCTGATGGTCCCGACCTGGCGACGCTGCAACGACGGGCGGCGGAGCGGGCCGCCGCGCGGGCCGGTGGCGCCGACCGGCTGCGTGGACACATCGTCTGCGACGGGCTGGTACGCATCTTCACCAGCGAGGGGGTGGAGGTCGTCGCGTTGCAGGGCCTCGATCTGGTCGTGGACCGTGGTGAGCTCGTCGCCATCGTGGGCGCGTCCGGCTCCGGCAAGTCGACGGTGCTGAACATCCTGTCCGGGCTGGACACCCCGACCGCGGGCATCGCCCGGGTGGCCGGGTACGACCTGCTGACCATGTCGGCGGCCAAGCGGCTGCGGTACCGGCGGCACACCGTCGGGTTCGTGTGGCAGCAGACCGCACGCAACCTGCTGCCGTACCTGACCGCCCGGGAGAACGTGGAGTTGCCGATGCGGCTGGCGCGCCGGGGTGGGCGGGCCGCGCGGCGGCGGGCGGCGGAGCTGCTGGAGATGGTCGGCGTCGGCTACTGCGCGGACCGTCGGCCGGGGCAGATGAGCGGCGGCGAACAGCAGCGCTGTGCCGTCGCGGTGGCGGTGGCCAACGACCCGGAGGTGCTCTTCGCCGACGAGCCGACCGGTGAGCTGGACGAGGCGACGGCCGGGGAGGTCTTCGCCGCGCTGCGCACCATCAACGCCGAGCTGGGGGTGACCGTGATGGTGGTGACCCATGACCCGCAGGTCGCCTCGCAGGTGCGCCGGACCGTGTCGATCCGCGACGGCCGCACCGCCTCGGAGGTGCACCGCACCGCGCGGGTCGGCGCCGACGGCGTCGAGGAGTTGGTGACCGAGGAGTACGCGGTGCTGGACCGGGCCGGGCGGATGCAGCTGCCGGCGGGTTTCGTCGACGCGTTGGCGTTGCGCGACCGGGTGCGGTTGACCCTGGAGCCGGACCACGTGCAGGTCCGTCCCGGTGACGAGAGGAGTGCGCGGTGAGCGAGCAGGAGCTGATCCGGGTCGAGGGGCTCAGCCGCGACTACGGCGGTGGTGACCGGGTCGTCCATGCGCTGCGGGAGGTGTCGTTTCGGGCCGGTCGCGGTGAGCTGGTCGCGGTGCGAGGCCGGTCCGGGGCGGGGAAGACCACGTTGCTGAACCTGATCGGTGGCCTGGACCGGCCCACCTCGGGGCGGGTGTGGGTGGCCGGGCAGGAGGTGACGGCGGCCAGCGAGAAGGAGCTGCTGCGGCTGCGTCGGGACACCATCGGGTTCGTGTTCCAGTCCTTCGGACTGGTGCCGATCCTGTCCGCGGCGGAGAACGTGGGGGTGCCGATGCGGCTGGCGAAGGTGCCGGCGGCGGATCGTGAGCAGCGCGTGTCGGTGCTGCTGGAACTGGTCGGGTTGGGTGGGCACGCCGCGCAGCGGCCGTACGAGATGTCCGGCGGCCAGCAGCAGCGGGTGGCGATCGCCCGGTCGTTGGCCAACGATCCGGCGCTGCTGATCGCCGACGAGCCGACCGGCCAGTTGGACTCGGAGACCGGCCGGGCGGTGATGGACCTGCTGCGGGCGGTCGTGCGTGCCCGGGGGATGACGGCCCTGGTCGCCACGCACGACCCGACGCTCGTGGAGTTGGCCGACCGGGTGCTGGTGCTGCGTGACGGCCGGCTGGTCGAAGCGACCGAGCCGGTTCCGGCATGACCGTCAGTACGGGTCGCCGCAGACGCGCCAGCCACCGTCCTCCCGTACCACCGACAGGTCCCGTTGTTCGGTGCTGCCGCTGTCGCGGGTCAGCAGCACGGTGACCTTGCCGTGGGGTCGGCCGCCGCGGGTGGCCACGGACACGTCCACGATCTCGTAGTCGCGCACCACCGGTGGGGTGCGTACCCAGCTGGTGAAGCCGAGTTCGCTCCACCGGGTACGCGCGTCGGCGCAGAGCCGCTCGTAGGCGCTGCCGGTGTCACCCGTGGTGACCTCGCGCAGGAATCCCTCGGCGGTCTGGCGCACCGGGGCGGCGGCCTGGGTGACCAGTTGCAGGTTCCAGGCGCCCAGGCCGGCGACCCCGACACAGCACAGCGCCGTCCCGGCCGCGGCGACGACGAGGCCGACCCGCATCGGGTGGCGTCGCCGGGCCGGTCTGCTCCACGGCTGCGCAGCGCCCACACCAGTCGACGGTAGAGAATCGGCCGCCGCGGCGGGCGGAAAAGGGGACGTGGCCGGGCGGGGCGGCTACCGCGTCCCGTCCGGCCACGCCCTGGGCAGGTCGTCGATCAGGGCTTGATCTCCTTGCGGCCGTTGCCGGTCGCACTGATGGTGACCCGGCGGGGCTTGGCCCGCTCGGCCACCGGGATTCGCAGCGTCAACACGCCGTTGTCGTAGCCGGCTTCGAGCTTGTCGGTGTCGAGGGTGTCGCCGAGGAACAGCTGGCGGCTGAAGACGCCCATCGGGCGCTCGGCGGCGACGAGTTCGACGTTGTCGCCGGCGGGACGGCGCCGCTCGGCGCGCACGGTCAGCACGTTGCGCTGCACCGTGCAGTCGATGCTCTCCGGGTCGACTCCGGGCAGGTCGAAGGCGGCGTAGAAGAAGTCGCCGTCGCGGTAGGCGTCCATGTGCATGACGGCCGGGCGGCTGGTGCTGCCGAAGAACTGCTCGGCGAGCCGGTCGATCTCACGGAACGGGTCGGTACGCATCAGCATCGTGTGCCTCCTCGGTTCTCCTGGCCGAAGGTCCCTAGTTGAGTCCAGTCGACTCAACTTCCACTTCCTATTTAGCGCGCCCAGCCGCCACCCGTCAAGTCGTCCGGCGCGTGGTCAGTGACCGCGCTTCGGCAGCAGGGCGACCAGGGCGGCCGGTACCGCCAGGTGCATCAGACCAAGGGCGATCTTGGCTCCGCCGGTGGCATCGACCTGGAACAGTGGCACGAACGACAACAGCGTCACCACCACCACCAGACCGAACCAGATGGTGGTGGCCCGTCGCCCGGCGAACCGCTCCAGCACGGCCAGCGCCGCCCAGCCCAGCAGGGCCGAACCGAGGGAGACGACGACGACCGGAACGAGGTTGACCACCACCTCGGGTTGCCCCGGGCTGCGGACCGCGTAGTCGACGCCGCCGAGCGCGCCGACGAGCCAGATCGCGACGCAGGTCGCGACGGCCACCAGCGGGCCGAGGGCGCGACGGCGCAGGGAGGTGGCGGTGCTGACGGAATGCGCGGCGGTGCTGCTCATGGACCACTCCTCAAAACAAGGGGATACCCGAGCAGCGACCGTACCAGATAATCCCGTACGAGACTATCTGATACGGAACAAAATGCGGGCTCGCCAGCGCGAGGGATCCTCAGCAGACGGAGCCGGCCACTCCGGACGTGTGGGCACCGGAGAGCCGCTCGTCCACCAGCCGGCGGATGGCCCGGAGGAACACCTCGCGTTCGGCCTCCGGCAGTGTCGCGAGCACATCCGTTTCGAGGCGGGCGGCGACCTGCCGGGCCTGGTCGAGCACCCGCTCCCCCTGGGGTGTCACCTCGACCAGCCGGGCTCGGCGATCGCTCGGCGCGGGCACGCGTCGGGCCAGTCCGTTGGCCTCCAACTGGTCCAGGGTCACCACCATGGTGGTCTTGTCCACGCCGCACAACTCGCCGATCTGGCGCTGGGTCAGGTCACCACCGCGGGCGCGCAGCAGCACCCCGTACGCCCTGGGCGAGATCCCCAACTCGGCCAGGCCGGCGGCGTGTTCCGCGCGCAGCGCATGACTGGCCCAGCTGAGCAGGAACATCAGGTCAGACGGACGACCCGGCGACGGGGATTCCATACACCGAGGCTAACAAGATCCTCCGGATCGGGATCATCACCCGCCCGCCGGCCGGCGGGCGGTGTCCGACCTGGTGGAAGCCGCTGCGGCGAGCGTCGCACGGGTGCGGACGTCGGTGGGCCGACAGCCGGCGGCACCGGAGTGCGTCACCAGGGGTGACCGGCGGGCGCGCGGATCGCCACGCCGGGCGCGGCACGCGGGTTAGGGTGCTGCGATGGGTACCCATACCGCCGCGGTCGAGGCGCTCAAGACCGACCCGCGCACCGCCTCACTGCGCCGATCGCTCGAGGTCTACTACGGCAACCCGGACCGGGACGCGGCGATGGACGCCTTCTACGCCCGCTTCGTCGGCCCCGGCGACCTGGTCTTCGACATCGGGTCGCACGTCGGGGACCACATCGGCACCTTCCGTCGGCTCGGCGCCCGGGTCATCGCCGTCGAGCCACAACCGCTGTGCCTGCGGGCGTTGCGCGCCATCTACGCCGACGACGACCAGGTCACCCTGATCGAGGCGGCCTGCGGCGCCCAACCCGGCCGGATCGGTTTCCTGGTCAACTCGGCCAACCCCACCGTCTCCACCGCCTCCACCGACTTCGTCACCGCCGCCACCGGCGCGGGTGGTTGGGAGGACCAGGTCTGGGACGGCCAGATCGAGGTACCGGTGACCACCGTCGACACGCTGATCGCCGAACACGGCACGCCGGCCTTCGTCAAGATCGACGTCGAGGGCTTCGAGGACGCCGTGCTCGCCGGGCTGAGCCATCCCCTGCCCGCCCTGTCCTTCGAGTTCACCACGATCGGACGGGCGGTCGCGGTGCGCTGCCTGGACCGGCTCGCCGCGCTCGGCTTCGACGGCTTCGACGTGGCCCTCGGCGACGACAAGACGCTGACCCTCGGGCGCTGGGTCGATGCCGAGGCGATGGCCGCGCACCTGCTCGCGCTGCCGCACGAGGCCAACGCCGGCGACGTGTACTGCGTCCGCACGACGCGCGGCTGACCGGCGGGTCAGCCGCGGCGGCGGGCCCGGGCCGCCCAGATGGCGTACGCCGGATCCCGGTCCAGGTTGTGCCGGTCCCGGTCGTAACGCCGGGTGGTACGCGGATCGGCGTGGCCCATCGCGTCCTGCACGTCCTCCAGCGGCACCCCCTCGGACCGGGCGGTGGTGGCGAAGGCGTGCCGCAGCGAGTGCGGTGACAGCCGGGCCCACGCGGCGATCCCGGCGCTCCGGGCGAGCCGCCGGACCAGCCGGAACACCGAGTGCCGGTCGAGCCGGGCACCGCTGGCGGTGACCAGCAGCGGACCGGTCAACTCCGCCACCGGCACCCGCTGCGCGGCGGCCCGCTCGGTCAGGTACGCGTCGACGGCGTACGCCGTGCCCGGGGTCAACGCCCGGCGGCGCGACCGCCCACCCTTGCCGACGAAGCGCACGCTGCGGTGTCCCCGCTCGGCGCCCAGGTCGTCCAGGTTCAGCGACACCAGCTCCCCCACCCGCAGTCCCAGATCGGCGAGCAGCGCGACCGCGGCCCGGTTGCGGGCGGCGGTCGGCCCGGTCTCGGCCTCGGCCACCGCGAGCAGCGCGTCCACCTCGTCGGGCGCCAGACCGACCGTGGCCGAGTGGTCCCGGTCGACCCGGGGCCGGTCGGCGCCGGCCACCGGGTTCAGCTCCACCGCCCGCAGCTTGACCAGGAAGTCGTACCAGCTCGACAGCGCGGACAGCTTCCGGGCCACCGTCGCCGGGGTCAACGGACGGCCGGTCCGGGCGGCGACGGTGCTCTCCAACGCCCGCCCGTACTCGTTGACGTGCAGGAAGTTCGCCCGCAGCGGGTCCAGCCCCCGGGCGGCGCACCAGGCCAGCCAGCCGGCGACGTCCCGGCGGTACGCGTCACGGGTGTGCTCGCTCAACCGTCGGTTGCGCAACCACGCGTCGGTGACGGCCATCGGTCCGTCGGGCAGGGCCGGATAGGCCGACGGGTGGTACTGCACCGGAGTGTCGTGCGGACGCATGTGAAAAATGCTCTCAGTCCTGTGATGGGTAGACGATCAGGCGCGCCGACACATCATGATCGGCCGGACGGTACATCGCGTCGCACCCGACCCCTACGCTGGCCCGGTGCTGTCTCAGGTCACCGGTCTGTCCCGACACTTCACCGAGGACACCCTGCGGGCGTATCTGCTCGCCCGCTCGACACGGGCCGGCAACGGATGCCTGATCGTGCGCGGATACGGCAGCCGGCGCGGCGGGTACCAGAAACTCGCCGGACGGGCCTGGGCGCACATCGCGGCGTACGTGGTGTTCGTCGGCGGCTACGACCCCACCCTCGAAGTCCGCCACGACTGCGGCGCACCGGACTGCATCGAGCCGACCCATCTGCGCCAGCTCAGCCATGCGGACAACTGCCGGGAACGGACCCAGCGGCCACGCTGCCGCAACGGGCACGACCGGGAGACCGATCCGGCGACGGGGCGCTACCGGCGGGTCTGCCGGACCTGCAACCGGCTGGCGCAGCAACGCTGGCGCGAGCGTCAGGCGGCGGAGGTCGCCACAGCCCGTGCGGCGTACGGGCGAACACCCTGCTGACCCGGCCGTCCCCGCCGCCTGCCGGGGCGGTGACGGCCGCGCCTGTCGCACCAGGTTGGCTCCGCGGCCGGGCGGGTCGAGTGGGTCCCGCCCGGCCGCTTGCGTCAGTCCCCGGCCGTCACCGTGAAGGTGAACCCGGTACTCCGCGGACGGCGCAACGGAATGTCGCACTTGATCCGACGCAGTACCTCGCCCCTGCTGAGGCCGAGCCCGTGCGCGATGAGCCGCTCCGGACGCACCGGAACCGGATCGTCGAAGGCGACCGCCACCTGGACCGGCCACGTCTGGTCGGGCCACTCCGACGGGGTGTGCAGCCGCCACGCCCCCGTCCAGTCGAGAGCGAACCGGTTGCGGCGGGCCAACTGCGGATCCAACAGCCGGGACGCCACAAGTGCCGGATCGTTGAGGCGGTATCCGCGCAACTCCGCCGGATCGAAGGATCTGACCGGGGTGCGTTCGTACACGGTGAGCTTGCTGGTCCGGTCGCAGGACACGCAGCGGACCAGCAGCCACACGTCGAGCAGTTTGTGGTTGGCGTTGACGCGGAACCTGCCGGGACCGGTGGTGGCCGACCCCGACGGGCAGTCCACGCAGCGCAGCGACAGCAGCGGCAGCCTGGTCCGACGCACGACCCAGGGCAGCACGATATGAGGTTGTGAAGACATGATTGCTCCGAAAGACCTGACCCGAGGCCGATTGAGCGCGGCCTCACACGCGGTACGACCGGGCGCACAGACGCAGCCCGGCAGAGCCGACGGGAGCGTCGGCCACCAGTGAGCGGTGAATGTCAGGTCTAGAGAGCAGGTGGGGTCACGCGGTTAGTCCTCTGTCCTCACTACCGCGGGTCGCAGGCAACCTACGGGGACGACAAGGAGGGCTCAACCGAATTCGACGGTCGTCGGTTGGTCGGTGCGGGCCGGCGGCGACGGTGGCACCGAGTGTCTCCATCGGGGCCCGGCTCCACCAGGTCCTCAACCCCGGCGCGCGCCGGAACAGCAGGTACGGCCCGACGCCCTTGGCCTGCTGTCCGCCAGGCCCGCGCGGCAGCAGCACGCGGGTACGGGCGTCGCCGTCCCCGAGTGCACCGCCGACCAGAAGTACCTGATCTCTCTGAACGGGCTCGTTGCGATGCTTGCCGCTATCGATCCCTTTCCTGCCCCACTGCCCGCATGCCGATGGCGGCGAAGAGGCATGTGGTGCTCACAGCGGCCAGCAAGACGTGATACCCGCCGTGCACTAGGAGCATGGCGGCAAGCAGGGGTGCGGCGGCCTTGGCCGCGGTAACCGGTGCGGCGAGTCGTCCGGCGATGGTGGCGTAGGCGGTGGTGCCGTAGCTCTCGGCGAGGAGGGCGGGGGCGGCGAGGCTGGCGATGCCGAAGCCGAGCCCGAATCCGGTGACGGTGACCAGGGCACCCACCCTGTTGCCCGCGGTGAGGGGCATGGCGAGGACGGCGGCGGCCTGGATGGCGAACACCGTGGCGACGATGGTGGTGACCGGAAGCCGGCGGCGGGCGCCGGTGAGGACGAGTCGTCCGGTGACGGACAGGACGCCGAGGAGGCCGGCGGCGGTGGCGGCGAAGGCGGCGGGGTGGCCGCGGCTGATGAGGTAGCCGACGAGGTGGACGCCGATTGTGCTGGTGGTGGCACCGTGGGCGGTGAGGGTGGCGGCGAGGATCCAGAACCGGGGGTCGCGCATCGCCGCGCGCGAGGCGATGCGACGCGAGGTGTGATCCGGTCGCCCCGCGGGCCTGGAAGTCCTGACACGCGGCGGCTTACGGATGGCGAGGGCGTGCAGCGGTACGGTCACGACGCCGTGGACGGCGGCGAGCGTGAGCAGCGCGCCGCGCCAGCCAAACTGCGCGACGAGCAGGCCGGTGAGCGGCATGAATATGGTGCTGGCGAACCCGGCGACGATGGTGACAGCGAGCAGCGCCTTGGGTCGTCGGTCGGCGGTGAACCAGGAGACGATGACGGCGAAGGCGGGTTCGTAGAGGACCAGTGCGCCGGCGACGCCTATGCCGATCATGACGGCGTAGAGCTGCGCGGTGGTCTGGACCTGGGACCAGGCGATCAGGAGGACGGTGGCGGTGATCGAGCCAGTGGTCATGAGGGCGCGTCCGCCGTGCCGGTCGAGCCACCGGCCGACGGGAACGGCCATCAGGGCGCCGGCGAGGACGCTGGCGGTCAGCGCCCCGGTGACCGCCGTGGTGGAGGCATCGAGGCTGGCGGCCATGGGGCTGAGAAGGACAGCGTAGGCGTAGTAGAGGGTGCCGTAGCCAACAGTGGAGCTGATGGCGAGGGCGGCGACGATTCGCCACCCGTGGCGCCCGCCGACCCGACCCTCGGCGAGCGCCATCGTGGTGGTCATCAGCCGTCGGTGCCGGTGGAGTCGGCGGGGTTGCTGTTGCAGACCCCCGTCTCGGGCAGGTCGAGCTGTACGTCCCGGGCCGCCTGCCAGTCGCCGGCGAGTGCGGCGACGATGGAGCGGACCTGCTCGTAGCCGGTGGCCATGAGGAACGTCGGCGCGCGGCCGTAGCTCTTCATCCCGACGGCGAAGTAGCCGACCTCCGGGTGGGCGAGTTGGTCTACGCCGTGCGGGGGCACCGTGCCGCAGGAGTGCTCGTTCGGGTCGATCAGCGGGGCGAGCGCGCGGGTGGCCCCCATGACCGGGTCGAGGTCCAGACGCAGCTCGGCGGCGATGGAGTGGTCGGGGCGGAAACCGGTGGCGGCGACGATCCAATCCACCACAGTCGACTGCTCACCACCGTCAGCGTGCCGGACCACCACGGCGACCCTGCCGTCTGCCGGAGTGAGCGCGTGCACGGAGAAGCCACTGAGCAACCGGATCCGACCGGCGTCGACGTGCTCTCGCAGCCGGGAACCGAGCGCCCCGCGGGCGGGCAACGCGTCAGCGTCGCCGCCACCGTAGGTACGGGTCGGGCTGGCCGAGCGGATCGCCCAGGTCACCTCCGTGCCCGGCTCCTCGGTGGCCAGCTTCGCCAGGGAGAGCAGCGTGTTCGCGGCCGAGTGGCCGGCGCCGACGACGAGGACGTGCCGGCCGGCGAAGCGGTCCCGGTCGGCGCCGAGCACGTCGGGCAGGGCGTGCTCCAGGTACGCGGCCACGTTCTTCTCGCCTCGCCCGGGGAGGCCGGAGGCGCCGAGGACGTTGGGGGTGCCCCAGGTTCCGGAGGCGTCGATGACCGCGCGGGCCAGCAGCTCGTCGCCGTCGGCGAGGCGGATCAGGAACGGCGTGTGCTCGCGGCCGGCAGTGCGCAGCCGGTCCAGGCCGAGGCGGCTGATCGCCTCCACCCGCGCGTCGTAGCGCAGGTGCGGCTTGAGCTCCGGCAGTTGCGAGAGGGGCTGGAGGTAGTCGGCGACCAGCTCTGCTCCGGTGGGCAGGGCGTCCTCGGCCGGGGCGATCCAGCCGGCGTCGTCGAGCAGCCGGCGGGCAGCCCGGTCGACGTTGTACCGCCACGGGGAGAACACCCGCACGTGCCCCCACTGCCGCACTGCTGCGCCAGCGGTGTCACCGGCCTCCAGAACAAGAAAGGGCAGGCCACGCTCGCGCAGATGGGCGGCGGCGGCCAGACCCACCGGGCCCGCGCCGATCACCACGACGGGCAGCTCGTTCGGGATGCTCATCGAACAACTCCTCTGTGTTGGAAACTGTCGAATCAAGAACGTGCAGTTGTGTTGGCGCAGATGGGACACCGAAGGGGTTCAGGTGATGACGGGGCTGCGGCGCTCGCAGCACGACGTGGCGCCGCCGCCCCTGGTGTGCCGACCGACCCGCTCGCGGATGCCGGTGACAGGGACCCGGCGCGCTGGTGTAGGACGAGACTGCGGTGTCATCCGGGAAGACTCCGCCTGGTCGAGCACGACCATGCGGGGGCCGGGCCCGCCGACCTCCACGCCAGGGGGTCCGACGCGAGGATCACGATGGTGGCGGCCATCCGGTCGGCGCTGACCTGATCGAGCAGGTCCGTGAGATCGGTGCGGGTGTTCATGAGCAGCATCCCCGTCCGGCGGCGACGGCGTCGGCCTTCGCCTGCGTGTCGCAGCAGGAGCCGGCGGCCTCGGCTGCCTGGCGGGTGCCGCAGCACGGGTAGTCGGTGGCGCCGACCGGCGGGAGGCTTCCGCCTGCGGCCTGGGCGGGGCTGCCGCAGCAGGCGCTGGAGCCGGTGACCTGCAGGGCGGCGGTGGGGTCGCCGGTGACGCTCGTGTTCTCGCTCATGTCGGCCCTCTCATTCCTTCGAAACGCCTGTCTTGACGTTTGTCGAATCAGAGACTTGCACGCTGATTAGATGAATGTCAACCTAGAGGCATGTCGAATCAACAGGTCTCGCTTCCGGTCATCGACCTCAACGCCGACGCGCCGTGCTGCCCCCCACTGGCGCAGAGCCCGGTCCCAGCCGAGACGGCCGCGGTGCTCGCGCCCGCGTTCAAGGCCCTCGGTGACCCGGTGCGGCTGCAGTTGACGTCGATGATCGCCTCAGCCGAGGGCGGAGAGGTTTGCGTGTGCGACCTGACGCCGGCGTTCGACCTGACCGGGCCGACGATCTCGCACCACCTCAAGACGCTGCGCGAGGCGGGCCTGGTGGACGCCGAGCGGCGGGCACCTGGGTCTACTACCGGGCTCGACCGCAGATCCTGCGCCAGCTAGCCGCCCTGCTGTCGATCGAGGCGGCGCCCCGAGCCTGACCAGCTCCCCTACCACCGCCGCCCACTGTCTGTGGCTTGGTCCGTCCACAGCAGCTTCTGGCGGAACACGCGGGGACGGTGTGCGGCGAGTGCGGCCATGACGTGCACGGCGTCGCGTCCCACGCCGCGCAGGGTATTCGAGGCGAAGGAACGCTGGAACTCCAGGCCCAGGTAGACCAGGCCTGGATGGGTGGTGGAGACTCCGCCGACCTGCTGGGGCACGCCGCGGTTGAGAGTGGCGAGGGGTGCGAGGTAGGCGAGGTCCGGCCGGTAACCGGTGGCGAAGATGACCGCGTCGACCGCTTCGTGCCTCCCGTCGCTCCAGACGACGCCATCGGGGGTGAAGCGGGTGAACATGTCTTGCCGGGCAAGTTCGCCTGAGATGACGGCGTCGCGGTAGCGGCCGGTGTCGAGCACGGTGGCATGGTGGATGAGACGGGTGACGACCGCGCGCGGCAGCCGGTCGGCGCCGGTGAAGCGCAGCCAGTGGTGCAGATCCCGGCCCCGGATGCGCTGCGGTAGAAACCGGACTGGTTCGCGGGTCGCCAGGGTCACCCGGGCGTGCACGGTGAGCTCGTAGGCGACCTGGACGGCGGAGTTGCCGGCTCCCACGATCACGATCCGCTTGCCGGTATACGCGTCGGCGCGGTGATAGTGGGCGACGTGCCGCAGGTCCCCGCCGTACTCGTCCTGCCCAGGCAGGGTCGGCATGTACGGGTTGCCGAAGGAGCCGGTGGCGGCGACGACCCCGCGCCCGGCCAACTCGTCGCCCGTGTCGGTGCGGACGAGATAGCCCCCACCCGGGCGCGTGTGCACGGCGACGGCGCGGGTGCGGGTGCGGGTCTCGATGTCGAGGGAGTCCGCGTAGCGGCGGAGGTAGGCGACCACATCGTCACGGCGGGGGTAACGGTCCGGGTCGCCGTCGAAGGGCATACCGGGCAGGGCGCTGTAACGGGCGGGTGAAAAGAGTGTGAGGCTGTCGTAGTAGCGCGGCCACGAGCCTACCGGCTCGGCCCCGTCGTGCAGGACGACGGGTCGCAGACCGGCGTCCAAGGCGCTGCGGGCGGCGGCGAGACCGGACTGGCCGCCGCCAATGACGATCACAGGATCAGCTCTGTCCTCGTCGCAATCATATTGTCATTTCGCTTAATGACAATATGATTGCGACGAGGAAAGGTGTGACCATGAGCCAGACCGCCGACCAGCCGACCGGTCCGCAGAGCGTCCCCGCGCCAGGTCTCACGCCGCAGGCGCAGGAGTTCCTCAAGGCTCTCGGCAGTCCCACCCGACAGCGGATCATGATCCTGTTCGCCGGTGGCGCCGAGATGTCCGTAGGCGAGGTGGCCGAGCGGGTCGGCATCAGCCAGGCCACTGCGTCGCAACAGTTGACCCTGCTGCGACGCGGCGGTGTGGTCACCTCGCGACGGGACGGCAAGACCGTGTTCTACCGGGCCGACCGCGACGGCGTCCTCGCCTCCCTGGCTGATTTGCAGTCCTACCTGGCGACCTGCTGCTGACCAGCTCGCCACGATGGCAGCAGGTCGAGGCGAGCCCGCGCGGACGCAGGACAACTGCGGGATCGATGTGCAGTTGCTCGTCGCCAACTTCAGCCCGACACGTTCAACTCCATGTCAAATGCCTGCTGGCGCCCCGTGGCGGCACCAGTGACATCGAGAGGTCGCTCGACAGGACCAGCCGGCCGTCTACAACAGCCTGAGCGCTTACGCACCTTAACAGTCATTATGATGCACGCACGTAATGTCCGATTGCTCCACAGTAATTATCGGATTCGTGTAAACGGAAATTCGATAAATCACGAGGAGAGTGCCGCGACAATCCGTGGGATAGAGGATCGAGTGACCGGCGGCGGCTCGGATCCGAGCCGCCGCCGGGAACCGGTCCGGCGATCTGACGATGCGTGGCAGGCGCAGACGCGGGGCCGAGCCGACTGGTGCCCGGAGTCAGGGCCGGGCGAGGGTGGCGACGAGCGCCGCACGCGGGTTGACCAACCACTGCCCGGCGACGTGCACGGTGGGGACGGTTTCGTTGCCGTCGGCCACCGCCCGTACCGCTGCCGCTGCGGCCGGGTCCGCCCAGATGTCGACCTCGGTGAAGGCGAGCTTGCGACGCTTGAGGCTACGGCGCAGCAGGTAGCAGTAGGGGCAGCCAGGCCGGCTGTAGACGGTGATCGGCAACTGCTCCCCGGCGGTGGTGTTCATGGGCGGTCCTGTCTGGTCTCGGCGAATCGGTCGGCTCGTTGGTGGTCGACCTGCTCAGCGGACGTGCCGCGCCGGACGCGCGGCGTTGCCGTCACCTGGCCCGGCGACGGAACCAGGAACGCCGACGTGGTGCCGGCGACTGGGCGGCAGGTGCCGACGGTGGGGCGTTTCGCCGTTGCTCCTGCCAGCGGCGCACCACCGCGTCGGCGTCCACCGGGCGCACCACCACCCGGGGGCCGGACGGATTACGTAGCCAGGCCAGCACCTCGGCGTTGAGATCGGCCACGACCGCCCGCACCGCCTGCTCGGTGGGCAGATCCCGGACCTCGTCGGGTAGTTGCTCGATGCGCCGACGCAGCAGCAACGGGGTGGGCAGCAACAGGTTGGTCGGAACCTGTTCGCGCTCCAGGAAACTCTTGATCCACCAGGACTCGTCGTAGGGCAGACCCCGACCGGCGATCGGCTTGCCCGCACCGGGCAGGTTGTCGAACTCGCCGCGTTCCTGCGCCGCCCGGATCTGCGCCTCGACCGACGCCTCCCACCGCATCTCCACCCTCGCCACCTCCCCGGACAACCGTAACGTGACCACCGTCTCCCGATGGCGCAGCGTCACGGGCCCGGCCGGCATTTCCCGGTGCCCTAGGCTCAGGTGCACGGTGGGACGGGGGTCACGGACATGGTCGGTACAGCCGGGATTGTCGGCATAGCGCTTGTCGCCCTCGGGATGGTGCTGACACCGGGGCCGAACATGGTCTACCTGGTGTCGCGGTCGGTGACCCAGGGCCGACGAGCCGGGCTGATCTCGCTGCTCGGGGTCGCCGCCGGCTTCGCGGTCTACCTGGCGGCAGCGGTCGCCGGCATCGCCACCGTGTTCGTGCTGGTACCGGCGCTGTACACGGCGGTCAAGCTGGCCGGCGCGGCGTACCTGCTGTGGCTGGCGTGGCAGGCGTTGCGTCCGGGCGGGCAGTCCCCGTTCGACCCGGCGCCGCTGCCACCGGATCCGGCCCGCCGGCTGTTCACCATGGGACTGGTCACCAACCTGCTCAACCCGAAGATCGCCATCCTGTACGTGTCGCTGCTGCCGCAGTTCATCGACCCGGCACGCGGCAACGTCGCCGGGCAGAGCCTGCTGCTCGGTCTCACCCAGATCGCCGTGGCGCTGACCGTGAACACGTTGATCGTGCTCACCGCCGGTGGCATCGCCGGTTTCCTCAGCCGGCGGCCACTGTGGCTACGCGTCCAGCGGATGCTGATGGGCACGGTGCTGGCGGCGATGGCGGTGCGGATCGCCGCCGACCGTTCCCGCGCCGCCGTCGCCACCGGCTGAGCCCGCCGTCCCGCACCACCATCGACCTCAGCCGTGACCGGCTGAACTGCCGGTCCACGCTCAGCGGCGTACCGCCGCGGTGGCCGCGTCCAGCAGCTGGTCCAGGACCGCCCGGGTGGGCAGGTGCGTCAGGAGGTGCGCGACGCTGCGGTCGGCGTACCGCCGCTCCTCGTCGTCGGCTGCCGCCAGGGCGGCGTCCACCTGCCCGAAGACGTAGTTGGCGAGGCTGGTGACCGCGCCACGGAACGCGGCCAGGTCCAGCGGCGGCAGGGTGCCCGCCGTCGCTCGGTACCCGTCGAGCAACGCGCGTGCGCCTGCCACGTTGACCGACCCACCGGGGACCACGGCCCAGTCCAGCAGCGCGTTGGCCAGCTCCCAACTCGGCGGTTGACCGCCGGCATGTTCCCAGCCGACGACGACGAGGCGACCGTCGGCGGCCAGCCGGGTGCTCGCCGGACCGAGGGTGTTGTGGCACAGCACAGGTTCCGGCGTCCCGGTGTTCCCGCAGATGTCGTCGAGTTCCGTCAGGGTGCACACCGCGGCGCCGAGCGCCGCGGCCCAGCCGGCCTGGCGGGCCGCGGCGACGGCGGCGAGTTCGGGCCAGCTCCCGGTGGCCAACCGGGTGCCGTGCCACGGGCTGACCCGATCGACCGGCAGGCGCAGCCCGTGGATCGTGGCGAGGACACCGCCGAGGGCGCGGGTGACCGCCGAGCGGGCCGGGGCGAGCAGTGGTGGCCCGGAACGCAGCCCCTGGTAGACCCGCCAGCGGTGTCCGCCGATCGTCTCCACGATCCGGCCCGCACGGCTGCGCACCGGCGCGGGCAGCAGGACACCGGCGGCTGCGGCGGCCTGCTGCAACGCCACGTCGGTCTCGGCGTCGACGATGGGCCACCAGGTGTCCATCGTCCGCACCGCCCAGCGGCCCCGGTCCGTCACCAGCGACCAGCGACGCCCCATGTCGTCGGCACGGGCGACGGAGCGCATCTCGCCGACGACGTCACCGAGGCCGTAGCTGGCGGCGATCGCGTGGGCCAGGGATGCCTCGGCGGCCTCGGCCCGGCCCCGCATCCGGATGACCTCGGTCTTCAGGGCTGCCCAGGTGGGGAAGCCGTACTGGTCGGCGAGCCGTGCCTGAGCGGTGGTCAGCGTCGCGGCCGGGTCGATGTCACGCAGGCCGGCGAGCAGGTTCTTGGCCTGTTGACGCAGGTGGTCGAGGCTGGGGTTGTCGGGCAGGTCCTTCACGGGGCACCTCACTCCTCGCCCGGACTCGCCCGGACGGAACTGAGCTTCGGTGTCCGTCGCTCGACAGGTGGTGTGCGGGGGTGGCTTCGAGCCTACCGGCGAGTCTCGGCGCGTTCCCGACGCGCAGCTGCGAGGTTAGCCAGTCGGTGCCGACGGATCAACCCTGGTGCTCGCGGAGCACCGCGACACCGCCGGGTGCCAGGGTGACCGCCCGGTCGATCGGTGTCGCGGTCAGCAGTTCCACTCCGCGTGCCGGCACGCGCTGCTCGTGCCCGGTGTGGTTGAGCAGGAACAGCCAGCTCGTCTCGCCGTCGCGGCGGCGTACCGCCTCGACCCCCTCGGGTGCGTCCGGGCAGACGGTGGTGACGCCGGCCGCCCGGGCGACGGTGCCGAGCAGCCGCCGGTAGGTCGTGTCGTCGAGGCGGGTGGACAGGTACCAGGCGGTGCCGGCGCCGGCCCGGTGCCGGGTGACGGCGGGCATCGCGTCGAGTACGCCCCCGGCGTAGGAGACGATCGTGTCGGCACCGGTCAGGCGCAGCGTCTCGGCCCAGATCCGTCCGGTGCCGCCGCCGTCGAGCAGGACGTGGTCGTCGGCGGCGAGGGGGTGGAACTCCTCGGCGTACACGCCCAGCAGGTCCCGTAGCGCGCCCGGATAGCCGCCGAGGCGTACCCGGGCGTGTTCGTCGGCGACGCCGCTGAGGTAGGTGACCAGCAGATGCCCGCCAGCATGGACGTAGCCGTGCAGCCAGTCGGCGGTGGCGTCGTCGATCAGGTAGACGGCGGGTAGGACGAGCAGCCGGTGACCGTCGAGCGGGTCGCCCGGGGTGACGGTGTCGCAGGCGTACCCGCTGCGCCACAGTGCCCGGTGCGCGGCGGCGAGTTCGTCGTGGTGGTCCGGCAGGGTCGACGGCAGGCCCGGATGGCGCAGCGCCCAGCCGCTCGCCGCGTCGACCACGAGCGCCACGGCCGCCTCGACGCGGCCACGAACCTCGCCGAGCTGCCGCAGCGCGACACCGAGGGCGACGGTCTCCCGGAACACCCGACTGTCCGGGCCGGCGTGCGGCACCAGGGCGGAGTGGAAGCGCTCGGCGCCGCCGACCGGTGCCCGCCACTGGAAGAACATCGCGCCGTGGGAGCCGCGGGCCACGTGGGCGAGGCTGTGCCGCAGCATCCGCCCCGGTTCCTTGGTGTGCATCCGTCCGGCCGTGTGGATCTGGTTGGGTGCGCTCTCCATCAGCAGCCACGCCGGCGCACCGTCGGCCGGCGGTGAGCCGGGGCGCCGGCGGGCGGCGGCGTGTCGGGCCCAACCACGGGCCAGGTCGGCGACCAGCGCGGTCTGCTCCTCGGCGCCGCCGTCCACCGCGGACGGGTAGTGGTCGACCGCGACCAGATCGACCTCGGTGGCCCAGCGGGCGTGGTCGACCGGCACCCAGTCGCCCAGGACGTAGTTGGTGGTGATGGTGAGCGCGGGGTTCGCCGCCCGCAGCAGGTCACGTTGCTCGGTGTACGCGGCGAGCAGGGTGTCCGACCAGAAGCGGCGGAAGTCGAGCAACTGGCCGGGGTTGGGCAGGTACTGGGTGGCCCGGGGGGTGCTGATCTGCGCCCAGTCGGAGTAGTGCTGGCTCCAGAAGCTGGTGACCCAGGCGTCGTTGAGGGCGGCCAGCTCACCGTGGCGGGTGGCCAGCCAGCGCCGGAAGGCCCGGGCGGTGTGCTCGCAGTGGCACGTGGTGCCGTACTCGTTGTGCACGTGCCAGCCGGCCAGCGCCGGATGGTGGGCGTACCGGTCGGCCAGGGCGGCGGTGATCCGCAGTGCGGCTTCGCGGTAGGCGGGGGTGGCGGCGCAGTAGGTGTCCCGGCTGCCGTGGTGCAGCCGGACCCCCTCGGCGGTGACCGGCAGCGCGCCCGGGTGGGCCAGGGAGAACCAGGGTGGTGGCGAGGCGGTGGGGGTGGCCAGGGCGACCCGTACGCCGGCGTCGTGCAGCAGGTCGAGCACCTGGTCGAGCCAGCCGAAGGTGTACCGGCCGGGTGCCGGTTCGAGCCGGGACCAGGCGAACACCCCCACGGTGACGAGATTGACCCCGGCCTGGCGCATCAACGCGACGTCCTCGGACCAGACCTGCGCCGGCCACTGCTCGGGGTTGTAGTCACCGCCGTGGCAGAGCGGGCCGTCGGTCCACATCACCATCACCAGCCCGCCGGTTTAGTTGGGGATGCGTCCAAACTATGGATCACCCAGACCCATGTCAACAGCCCATCACCCGCTCATATCAACGATCGTCGTTGACAGTTCGTTGGATAGTTAAAGAAACTGTCGGTACCGCCGCGACCCGCCGCTGAGGAGAGCTGATGCCGTACCGACCGCCGTTGGTGCCCTACGAGACCTTCGTCGCCGACCCACCCGACCTGCCGGTGCGCACCCCCGGCGAGGGTGGCCCGGCCGTGGTGAGCCGGGCCGAGGTCGCCGGCACCGACGCACACGGCGCCACCGTCAAGGCGGTGCTGGCCGACGGGATGACCGCGGTGGTGCGCGTCGACGCGGCCGGCGACGGCGTGATCCGGGTACGGCTGGCCGAGGATCCGCAGGCCCGCAGCCGGTCGGCCCGCCTGATGCCGCTGGTGCACCCCGGTACCCACCCGGCCACCGTCACCGTCGACGACCGGCACCTGCGGATCGACGCCGGCGCGCTGGTCGCCGAGATCCGGCTCGACCCGTGGCACATCCGGTTCCTGCGTCCCGACGGCTCGCTGCTGCTGGAGCAGGATCCGGGCACGGTCGACATCAGTGGCCGGCAACGCACCCTCCCGTTCGGCCACTCCACCACCGACGGCGTCCGGGTCGCCTGGCACGAGAGCTTCGTCGCCCCCGGCGACGAGCGGTTCGTCGGCTTCGGTGAGAAGTTCACCCCGCTGGACAAGCGCGGCCAGCGGGCTCTGATGTGGAACTTCGACGCCTTCGGCAGCGAGTCCGACCGGGCGCACAAGAACGTGCCGTTCTACCTGTCCAACCGGGGCTACGGGGTGCTTGTCGACAGCGGGCTGCCGGTGCAGTTCGACGTCTGCCAGTCCACCCACAGCGCGGTGCAGATCCTGGTCCCCGACGACCTGCTCGACTACTACGTGCTGGCCGGGCCGACCCCGGCCGAGGTGTTGGACCGGCTGCGACAGTTGACCGGGCAGCCGTACCTGCCGCCGCGCTGGGCCTTCGGCACCTGGGTCTCCTCGGGCTTCTACCCGGACAGCCAGGAGCGGGTGCTGGAGCGGGCCCGGCGCCTGCGCGAGGGCGACGTCCCCTGCGACGTGCTGCACCTGGACTGCTACTGGCAGGTCGCCGGCAACTGGTCGGACCTGCGCTGGGACAACGAGGCGTTTCCCGACCCGGCCGGGATGCTGCGAACCCTGTCCGAGCAGGGCTTCCGGGTCTGCCTGTGGATGAATCCCTATCTGATGACGGCCAGTCCGCTCTACGCCGAGGCCGACGCGGCGGGCTACTTCCTGCGGCGACCCGACGGCAGCACGTACGTCGCCGACGTGTGGCACGGCAGCTACCCGGCCTCGGCCATCGTGGACCTGACCAACCCGGCGGCGGTCGACTGGTTCACCGGGCTGCTGCGGCCGCTGCTGCGACAGGGCGTGGCGGTGTTCAAGACCGACTTCGCCGAGGGGGTGCCCGCCGACGCGGTGGCCCACAACGGGATGAGCGGCGTCGAGCTGCACAACGTGTACGCCCTGCTGTTCAACGACGTGGTCGCCGGCGTCACCGAGGAGGTGGCCGGCCACCGGGCGGTGTGGGCGCGCTCGTCGTACCTGGGCGGGCAACGGCACAGCGCGCAGTGGAGCGGCGACGTCAACGCCACCTGGCCGGCCCTGGCCAGCACCCTGCGTGGGGGCCTGTCGCACGGCCTGTCGGGGGTGCCGTTCTGGAGCCACGACACCGGCGGCTTCCACGGCACCCCGGAACCCGACCTGTACGTACGCTGGTCGCAGTTCGGCGCGCTGTCGCCGCTGGTCCGGCTGCACGGCACCACCAGCCGACTGCCGTGGGAGTTCCCGGCCGAGGCGGAACAACTCGCGGTGGCCGCGCTGCGGCTGCGCTACCGGCTGATGCCGTACCTGTGGTCGGCGGCGGTACAGGCGGCCCGCACCGGCGTACCGATGATGCGGGCCCTGCTTGTCGACACCCCGCAGGATCCGACGGCCTGGACGACCGACCTGCAGTACCGGCTCGGGACCGACCTGCTGGTCGCGCCGGTCACCGACACGTCCGGGGTACGCGACGTGTACCTGCCCGTCGGCGACGACTGGTTCGACGCCGCCACCGGCGAACGGCATGCCGGTGGCCGGCATCTTCGGGTTCGCACGCCGCTGGCCCGGATGCCGCTGTACGTGCGTCGGGGCGCGCTGCTGCCGCTGGTCACGCCGGGGGCCACCGTCGGCGACGGGCCCTTCCGGGAGGTCACCCTGGTCTGCTGGGGAGCGGTGGACGGGCGCGCCGTCGTGCACGACGTGGACGGGGACACGATCATCGAGGCGGTCCGCGACGGCGACGAGTTGCGGATCGAGACCCGAGGGCCGCTGCTGGTGGGGCAGTTGGCGCTCGCGGGGGTCGGCGACGCCGACCGACCGACCCGGTCACTGCTCAACGGTGCGGCGGTGACCGTCGTGCCCTTCGCGGGGCTCTTCCCCGCGTCGGGCTGACCGTGGCCGCGCGGCGCCCGACTGGACGGAGTCGGGCACCGCGCGGCCACGGGGTCGCGGAACGGGGGTCAGCCCTTCACCGCGCCGGTGATCACGCCCTTGGTGAAGTGCCGCTGCACGAACGGGTAGATGATCACCGCCGGGATGACCGTCACCACCACCACCGCCATCTTGACCGCGAGCGTCGGCGGGTACGCGGTGACCCCGGGCAGGCTCACCGACGCGCCGGAGACGTTCGGTGACTGGCCGGCCAGGATGTAACTCTGCAGCACCCGCTGAATCGGGAACTTGTCGTTGGAGTCGATGTAGAGCACCGCGTTGAAGTACACGTTCCAGTAGCCGACCGCGTAGAAGAGCCCGACCACGGCGATCACCGCCTTGGACAGCGGCAGCACGATCCGGGTGAGGATGCGCAACTCCCCCGCGCCGTCGATGCGGGCGCTGTCGAGCAGTTCCGCCGGCACATTCATGAAGAACGCGCGGATCACCACCAGGTTGAACACGCTTATCGCGCTGGGCAGGATCAGCGACCAGAGGCTGTCCTTGAGGCCCAGCCCGGTCACCACCAGGTAGCTCGGCACCAGCCCCGGGAAGATCAGGAACGTCAGCAGGAAATAGAACAGCAGCCCCCGGTGGGCCACCGAGCCCGGTCGGGACAGCCCGTACGCGGCCAGCACGGTGAGCACCAGGCTGACCGTGGTGCCGAACACCGTGACCAGGGTGCTGACCCACACCGCCCGGGTGACGTCGCCGCCGCTGAAGATGGTGATGTACGCCGACGGGTCGAACTCCCGGGGGATCATCACCATGCCACCCGCGTCGTCGATGGTGCCGCGTGAGGCGAGGCTGGTGACCAGCACCGCCCAGAGCGGCACCAGCACCGCCGCCACCAGCAGCGTGAGCACGACCCCCTTGCCGATGGTCAGCGACGTCGACGGGCGGCCCGCCCACACCGGACGGCCGGGGTGGCGTCGCCGCGGCGGTGGCGCGGGTGGCCCTGCCGTGGTCGGTGCCGCCGGCACCGGCCCGGCACCACTGAGCTGTGCGGTCATGATTTCGCGTACACCCCCTGCTCACCGAGCCGATGGGCGACCTTGTTCGCGGTGAGGATGAGCACCAGCCCGACCACCGCCTTGAACAGGCCCGCCGCGGCGCCGAGCCCCCACTGCTGGGTGCTGATCGCCTGGTAGTAGACGAACGTGTCGAGCACCTCGGCGGCCTGCCGGCCGACCGCTTCCCGTTGCAGGATGAACTGCTCGAACCCGACCGAGAGCGCGTCGCCGAGCCGCATGATGAGCAGCAGCACGATCACCGGACGCAGGCCGGGCAGGGTGATGTGCCACAACCGCCGCCACCGGCCGGCCCCGTCGGCCGCCGCCGCCTCGTACAGGTTCTGGTCGATGGCGGACAGCGCGGCCAGGAAGACGATCGCGCCCCACCCCAGGTCCTTCCAGACCGCCTCGGCGGTGACCAGCACGATGAACGTGTCCGGGTTGGTCATGATCCCCCAGGGCTCCAGACCGGCCTGGCGCATCTCCTGGGCCAGCAGTCCGGCCCCGCCGAACATCTGCACGAAGAACGTCACCACAAGCACCCAGCTGAAGAAGTGCGGTAGGTACACGACGCTCTGCACGAAGCCACGCAGCCGCCCGGAGACGACGCTGTTGAGGATGAGCGCCAGCAGGATCGGCAGCGGGAAGAAGAACACCAGCTGGAAGGCGGTGATGCTCAGGGTGTTGCGGACCGCGTCCCAGAACAGCGGGTCGCGGAAGAGGGCCTCGAAGTTGCCGAAGCCGATCCACTCGCTGTTGAGGAACGCGTCCAGCGGGTCGTCGCCGACGAACGGGTTGTAGTCCTGGAAGGCGATGATGTTGCCGAGCGTGGGCAGGTAGTGGAAGACCAGCAGCAGCACCGCCGCCGGCGCGGCCATCGCCAGCAGCGGCCAGTCGCGGCGCAGCCGGACCCGCAGGCTGCGCCGCCCACGCCGCCGGGTGCGCCGGGGTGACGGCGTACGCCCGGCGGGTGGCCGCGTGTCCACGGCGCCGGGGGCACTCACGGCCGCACCCCGGCACCGGTCGGCGGCGCGCTCGCCTGCCCGCTCATCGGCCGTTGTCGGCGAGCGCCTTCTCGTGGAACGCGCGGCCCTCCTCGCCACCGGTGTCGAGGAACTCCTTGCGCACCTGGGCCAGGTCGCTGACCGGGCGACGGCCGCGCAGGATGTCGCGGATCTTGTCGTCGGTCGGCTGGATGATCTTCGACCAGTTCGCCGGCAGCTCCAGCTTGATCCCGGCGAACAGGTCCGGCTCCATCTGGCCGATGTGCTTGCGGTAGTACCCGATGTAGTCCTGCACGTAGTTCGGGGTGTCGCCGCTGCGCACCTTGACCGGCACCCGGCCACCGATGTGGGTGTACTGCGCGCCGAGTTCCTTACGGCCCAGCTCGGTGAGCGCCGGCGTACCGTCGGAGCCCCGGGTGAAGTGTTGTCCCTCCACGCCGTACTCGCGCAGCTCGAACTCCCGGCTGCCGAACGGGGCGGCACACCAGTTGAGCACCCGCAGCACCTCGTCGACCCGCTCGGCGGGCAGGTCCTTCTTGAGGAAGGTGTAGAAGATCGGCTTCTCGCTGCCCCAGATGACCGGCTGGGCGCCCTGCGCGCCGAAGACCGGCAGCGGCTGCATGTCGAAGGTGGGCAGCTCCTTGACCCGTTCGCTCTGCATGCCCTGCCAGGCGCCGAGGCCGTCACGGTACATGAGGATCTTGCCGGAGTTGAACAGTTGCTTCTCGTCCTCGCCCTTGCTCTCCGCCGTGTCCGGGTGTACCAGGCCCTCGGCGAACAGCCGGGCGGTGAACGCCAGCGCCGCCTCGAACGCCGGGTCCTCGAACTTGTGCTGCAGACCGCCGTCGGGCTTCTTGCGCCAGGTCTGATGGCAGCCGAAGTACTGCTGGATCATCTCGAAGACACTGCCGAAGGCCCACACGCCCTTGGCCGGGTCGGTGGCCTTCTTGCCGAACTCGTACAGCTCGTCGGGGCTGGTGGGGGTGGCCAGCCCGGCGGCGCCCAGCAGATCCTTGCGGTAGAACATGGCCCAGGCGAACGGACCGTCGGTGGGAAACGGCACGGCGTAGAGCCGCCCGCCCCAGACCGAGTATTCCCAGGCACCGCTGGGCAGCGCCGCCAGGTACGGGTACTTCGCCGCGTTGTCGCCCTGAAGGTGGTCGGTCAGGTCGGTGAACAACGCCTTGACCGCGTCGGAGAACCGGGCGACCTTGTCCACCTCCCAGTTCGGCGCGGACAGCAGCTCCGGCACGTCGCGCGCGCCGAGCATCGCGTTGAGTTTGTCGGCGTAGGTCAGGCCGTCCTGCAGGCTCGGGTTGACCTCCACGCCGAGCTTGCCGTTCACCGCGCCCAGGTAGGAGTTGCGGCCCAGCGGCGGTGGGGTCGGACCCCACCAGGGGCTCATCGTCTGGATCGGCGGGCCACCCCGCCCGGGCGGCTCGGTGACCGCGTCGACGAGTTCGCGCGGATAGCTGAGGTAGCCGTGCGGGATCGGGCCCTCGCCGGGGATGTCCGGCTTGAGCAGCTCGGCCGGCTGGTAGGTGGGCAGCACCGCCTTGATGGCGTCGGCGTTCGTGGCGCTGCCCTGGCTGCCGGCTTCCTTGCTGCAACCGGCCAGCGCACCGCCGCCCACGGTCGCGGCGGCGCCGAGGCCGATCAGCCGCAGCATGGTCCGGCGGTCGGTGGATGTGCGCGCAGCAGGCGTCACGGCGCACTCCCTTCGTCGTCGATAGCGGTTTGCGGAGCGGGGGACTCCGGCTAGGATTAGTTGGGGTTCTAGCCGAACAAACTAATCGACGGCAATGCGTCCCACAAGACAGCGCGGGCGGCCTGGTCGGTCCCGTCAGCGCGGTACGCGATGATGGACGCGCGCCACGACACCGGCGCAGGGAGCGGGCAGAGCGTGATCAGCATCCACAACGAACCGCAGCCGACCGACCTCGGTGACGTCCGCGTCGCCAACCGGGCGGTGGTGCTGCGGCACGTACGTCTGCACGCCCCCTGCTCGCGTGCCGACATCGCCGCGCGGACCGGCCTGAACAAGGCCACCGTCTCCAGCCTGGTGACCGAGCTGATCGACCAGCGGCTGGTCCGCGAGACCGGGCTCACCGAGAACCGGGTCGGCCGACCGGCCACGATGCTGGTCCTCGACGGTGAGCCGTACGCCGCGCTGGGTTTGCAGATCGGCGCCGACGAGCTGGTGGCCGTCGCCGTCGACCTCGGCGGCAACCGGCTGCTGACCTGGCGGCGGGCCTTCGCCGCCAGCACCGTCACCCCCACCGAGACACTGCGCGCGCTGACCGCGCTCGCCCGACGGGCGATCGGGCGGGTCACCGCCCAGGGCCGCACCGTCCTGGGCCTCACCGTCGGCGTACCCGGCCTTGTCGACCCGTCCGGCGCGGTACCGCTGGCCGGCGCCCTGGGCTGGCGTGACGTACCACTCGCGGCGCAACTGCGCGCCGCCCTGCGGGATCCGGAGTTCGCCGTGGGGGTCGACAGCGTCGCCAACCTCGCCGTCCTCGCCGAGCAACGGCACGGCGGACACGCGGCCACGAGCGACCTGGTGCACCTGACCGGCGGGCTCACCGTCGGCGCGGGCATCATCGCCGCCGGACGACTGCTGCGGGGCGGGCGCGGCTTCGCCGGCGAGATCGGACACCTGGCGGTGGATCCCGCCGGGCCGCCCTGCCGCTGCGGCATCCAGGGCTGCCTGACCGCACTGGTCGGCCTGCCCGCCGTGGTACGCCGGCTGCTGCCCGACGTCGAGGCCGACGGCCCGGTCGTCGACTACCTGCCGGAACTGACCCGGATCGTGGCGCTCGCCCAGCAGGACGACCCCGGCGTGTGCAGCGGCCTGGCGGAGACCGGGCGGCACCTCGGTCGTGGTGTCGCCGTCCTGGCCGACCTGCTGAACCCGGAGACCGTCGTGCTCGGTGACCACTTCGCCACCCTGGCACCCTGGCTGCTGCCGGCGGCCCGGTCGGAACTGGCCGCCCGGGCGCACGCCCCGGGTGCCGGCGGCTGCCGGCTGGAAGCCTCCACCCTGGACACCGCGGGTGCGCTCGGCGGCGCCACCGCCGCCCTGGCCACCATCGAGGCCGGGCGGCTACCCGCCCGCTGAACGACCGCAGCGTTGCCGGTCGATGTGTGCCCAGCCGGTCGGAGTCTTGACCCGACCCGCCGAGGGTGCCAACCTCGAAGCGAGCCGCTCCGCACGGGCACCCGGGGCGGCTTGCTTTCCACGGTTTGTCGAAGCGCTTCGCCAGCGTCCGGGCCGACGACCGTCACCCCACCATGACCTGCGAGGCCGCTCGGCCATCCGCCGTCGAAGCGCTTCGACCTCCGGCGCGCCGGGCACTGGAAGGCGATCCACCATGACCGACCGCACCACACCCCCGACCCGGGACCGGGTCGAGGACCTGCTGACCCGGCTCACCGTGCCGGAGAAGATCGGACTGCTGCACCAGTGGCAGGCCCCCGTCCCCCGGCTCGGCCTGCCCGGCTTCCGCACCGGCACCGAGGCGCTGCACGGCGTCGCCTGGCTCGGCCCGGCGACCGTCTTCCCCCAGGCCGTCGGCCTGGCCAGCACCTGGAACCCCGAGCTGGTACGCGCCGTCGGTGACGCCGTCGGCGACGAGGTACGCGCCAAGCACCACGCCGACCCGCAGCACGTCGGCCTCAACGTGTGGGCGCCGGTGGTCAACCCGCTGCGCGACCCACGCTGGGGACGCAACGAGGAAGGCTGGTCGGAGGACCCGTGGCTGACCGGTCGGCTCGCCACCGCCTACGCGCAGGGGCTGCGCGGCGGGCATCCCGAGCGGCTGCGCACCGCTCCGACGGTCAAGCACTTCCTCGGCTACAACAACGAGACCGACCGGGCCACCACCTCCAGCGACCTGCCACCCCGGGTGCTGCACGAGTACGAGCTGCCGGCGTTCCGCGCCCCGCTCGCCGCCGACGCGGCGGTCGCCGCGATGGCCAGCTACAACCTGGTCGACGGGGTGCCGGCGCACCTGAGCCCGCTGATCGACGGCGAGCTGCGCCGGTGGGCACCCGGCGAGGTCCTGGTCGTCGGCGACGCGGGGGCGGTGAGCAACATCGCCGGGGTGCAGGGCCACCTGCCCGACCACGTCGAGGGGTTCGCCGCGGCGCTGCGCGCCGGAATCGACAGCTTCACCGAGCACGACGCCGACAGTGAGCCCACCCGGCGATACCTCACCGAGGCCCTGAACCGTGGGCTGATCACCGAGTCCGACCTGGACCGGGCGGTCCGTCGGGTGCTCACCGTCCGGCTGCGGCTGGGCGATCTCGATCCACCGCACACCGACCCGTACGCCGGGACCGGACCGGAGGTCGTCGACTGCCCGGCGCACCGGCACCTGGCCCGGGAGGCCGCCCGGCAGTCCATCGTGCTGCTGCGCAACCGTGGCCTGCTGCCACTGTCGCCCGGCCTGCGGATCGCGGTGCTCGGTCCGCTCGCCGACGCTGTGCACACCGACTGGTACAGCGGCACGCTGCCCTATGCGACAAGCGTTGTCCAGGGGTTGGCGCGGCGGCTGCCGGAGCTCACCAGCGACCCCGGAACCGACCGGATCACCCTGCGGGTGGGTGACCGTTACGTGGGATGCACCGACGAGGCCGACGGTGGTCCGTTGACCGTCGGTGCCGACCCGACCTCGTTCGACGTGTTCGACTGGGGTCGGGACACGGTCGCGTTGCGGGCCGTCGGCAACGGCCGTCACGTCGGAGTCGACGACGACGGCGCGCTGGTCAACGACCGTTCCGGGCCCGGCGGCTGGGTGGTCCGGGAGACCTTCCAGTTCGATCCGCTGCCCGACGGCAGCGTGCTGCTGCGCCACCTGGCCACCGACCGCTACGTCACCGTCGACGAGCACGGCCGGCTGCGGGTCGACGGCGACGACCGGGCCGGCACCGGCTTCGGCATCGACGTGGTCACCGACGGTGCCGCGCGGGCCGCCGAGCTGGCCGCCGCCGCCGACGTGGCGGTGGTGACCGTGGGCAACCACCCGATGGTCAACGGACGCGAGACCGAGGACCGCCTCGACCTGGCCCTGCCGGCCCGGCAGGAGGCGATGCTGCGCGCCGTGCACGCCGCCAACCCGCGCACCGTGCTGGTGGTCACCAGCAGTTACCCGTACGCGCTGGGCTGGGCTGGGCGCCACCTGCCGGCGGTGCTCTGGTCGGCGCACGGCGGGCAGGAGCACGGCAACGCCCTCGCCGACGTGCTCCTCGGCGACGCCGACCCGGGCGGTCGGCTCACCCAGACCTGGTACGCCGACACCGCCGAACTGCCCGACCTGCTCGACTACGACGTGATCGGCTCGGACTTCACCTACCTGTACTACCGGGGCGAACCGCTGTACCCGTTCGGGCACGGGTTGTCCTACGCCGAGTTCGACTACCGCGATCTCCGGTTGAGCGCCACGTCGGTCGACGTCGGCGACGATGTCGAGGTGAGCGTGGACGTCACCAACACCAGCGACCGGCCCGGGGTGGAGGTGGTGCAGCTCTACACCCGGCAACGGCGGTCCCGGGTGAAGCAGCCACTGCGGCAACTGCGCGACTTCGCCCGGGTCGTGCTCGCGCCGGGGGAACGGCGTACCGTCACGCTGCGGCTGCGCAGCGCCGAGCTGAGCTGGTGGGACGCCGACCGGGAGGGTTTCGTGGTGGAGGACGCCACCCATACCGTGCTGGTCGGGCGGTCGGCCACCGACGTGCGGCTGGTCGGCGCGGTGGCCGTACGCGGTGCGCCGCCGGCCCGGCCGGCCCGGCCGCACGCCACCAGCGGGGTCCGGTGAGCGGGCGGGGCCGGGTGCCGTCCGGTCAACCCACCATCGCCGACGTGGCCCGGCACGCCGGTGTCGCGGTGAGCACCGTGTCGTACGTGCTCAGCGGCAAGCGGGCCATCTCGGAGCTGACCCGCAACCGGGTGCTGGCCAGCGTCCGGCTGCTCAACTACCACCCGAACGCGGGCGCCCGGGCCCTGGCCAGCCGACGCGCCAACGTCATCGCGTTGGTGCTGCCGCTGCGCTCGGGCATCCAGGTGCCGGTGGTGATGCAGTTCGCCACGGCGGTGGTGACCGCCGCCCGCGGTCACGACCACGACGTGCTGCTGCTGACCTCCGACGAGGGCCCGCAGGGGTTGCACCGCATCGCCGCCGGCGCCCTGGTCGACGGGGTGCTGGTGATGGACGTGGAACTGCACGACGCCCGGGTGCCGCTGCTGCGGACGCTGGGCCGGCCCAGCGTGCTGATCGGGCTACCCGCCGACACCGACGGGCTGACCTGTGTGGACCTGGACTTCCACCGCGCCGGGCAGGTCTGCGTGGAGCATCTGGCGGGGCTCGGACACCGCCGCGTCGCGCTGCTCGGCGCGCCGGCCGCCGTCTACGAACGCGGCACCGGGTTCGCCCACCGCACCCGCGCGGGCGTGGTCGAGGCGGCGGCCCGGCACGGCGTCGAGGCGGTCACGTTGCCCTGCGAGGAGAACGCCGCGCAGGTGCACGCCCGGGTGGTCGAACTGTTCGCCCGGCAGCCGGAACTGTCCGCTCTGGTGGTGCAGAACGAGGCGGCGGTGGGCCCGGTGCAGGCGGCGCTGGCCGCGCTGGGGCGGCGGGTGCCCGACGACGTGTCGGTGGTGGCCGTCTGCCCGGACCAGTTCGCCGAACACGCCAGCCCGCGCCTGACCTCGGTGCCGGTACCCGCCGAGGAGATCGGTCGACAGGCCGTGTCGCTGCTCATGCGTCACCTGCGGGACGAGCCGACCCCGCAGGTGACGCTGCTGGAACCCCGGCTGACCGTGCGGGACAGCACCGCCGCGGCGACCGGCGCGACGGCACCGCACGACGACCGGGCGGCGGCCCGGTGACCGGTCCGGTGCACCGGATCTGGGACACCGCACCGGCGGACGACTGGCCGGACGCCCTGCTCGCCGGCAACGGCGAGTACGGGATCATGGTGCACGGCCGGCCGTGGGCGGAACGCATCGTGGTCAACCATCACCGGTTCGTGCTGCCCAACGGCACCCACGACGCCCGCCCGCCCCGGCTGGCCGCGCTGCTGCCCCGGATCCGGCGGTTGATCCTGGCCGACCGCCGCGCGGAGGCGAGCCGGCTGCTGGCCGGTGACGGCGTGCTGCGCTGGACGCAGTCGTTCCATCCCGGCTTCGTGTTGACCGTCGACGCCGACGGCGGGCCGGTGGACGACTACCGCCGGTACACCGACTTCGACACCGGCGAGGTCGTGGTGCGGTGGGCCGGCGGGAGCCGCCGGTCGTTCGTCTCGCGCACCGACCGGCTGATCGTCACCCGGCTGGACATGGGTGCCTGTCGGGTCGGCGTGACCGGCGACCTGCCCGGCCGCCCCGCGGGGCTGCGCTACGCGGTGTCGGCGTACCGCCGCGACGGGTTGGTCTTCCTGCGGGCGCGGGCCCGCTACCCGACGGCCGGCACCGCGTACGGCTTCGAGGGGTTGACGTTGCTGCATGGCGCGGTCGAGATCGACGGCGACGAGGTGCGGGTCGACGGGCCCACCCTGCTGGTGACGGTCCTCGCCCGCCCGCACGGCCGGTGGCGTACCGGGGCGTTGCAGCGTCGGCTGACCGGCCACCGCGACGCCCGGTACGACGATCTGCTGGCCCGGCACACGGCCCGGCACACCCCGGCGTACCGGCGGGTGGAGCTGGACCTGGCGGTGCCGGCGGCGCAGCGGGAGTTGCCCGTCGGTGAGCTGCTGGCCCGGCAGGCCGCCGCACCGCACACGCTGGACGCGGCGCTGCTGGAGCGGCTGTTCCACGCCGGGCGTTACCTGCTGCTCAGCGCCAGCGGCGTGCTGCCGCCCCGGCTGACCGGGCTGTGGCTCGGTTCGTGGGACGCCGCCTGGGCCGGTGACTTCACCACCGACGCCAACCTGAACCTGCAACTGGCCTCGGCCAATCTGGCCGCCCTGCCGGAGGTCACGCAGGCGCACGCCCGGCTGGTGCGCGCCCAGGTCGGGCACTGGCGGCGCAACGCCCACGCGATCTACGGGGCGCGCGGGCTGTTGGCCCCGAGCCGCACCGACGGGGAGCACGGTCACCTGTTCCACCTGCATCCGGACTGGCCGTTCGCGGCGTGGTTGCCGGGCGCGCACTGGCTGCTGTTCCCGCTGCACGAACGGCATCTGGTCACCGGGGAGCCGTTGGGTGAGGTGGCGGGTTGGCTGGTGGAGGTGGCCGAGTTCCTCGCCGACGTGCTGACCACCACCGGCGACGACGGGACGTGGGGGTTCGTGCCGTCGTACTCGGCGGAGACCGGGCCGCTGGACGCCTCGGGTACGGCGGTGCACGTGGCGGTCAACGCCACGATGGACATCGCCGCGGCGCGGCACGCGTTCACCGTCGCCGCCGCGCTGACCGGCGACCGGCGGTGGACGCGGTTGGCGGCGCGGCTGCCGCCGTACCGGGTCGACGCCGGCGGGGCGTTGACCGAGTGGGCCTGGCCCGGTTACCGGGCCGACGACAACCACCGCCACGTCAGCCACCTGTATCCGGTGTGGCCGCTCGATGAGATCAACCCCGAGGACACCCCGGAGCTGGCCACCGCCGCGCACCGGGCGCTGCGCCGCCGGGGCGACGAGAACCTGTCCGCGCACGGCAGCCTGCACCGGGCGCTGGCCGCCGCCCGGCTGCACGACGGGTCGCTGGTCGAGGCGAACCTACTCAAGATCATCGGCAACGACATGTTCTTCCGGTCGCTGATGAGCGCCCACAACCCGGGTCGGGTCACCTACAACGCCGATGCCGCGCACGCGCTGCCGGCGGTGCTGATCGAGTCACTGGTGCAGGGTCGACCCGGCCGGCTGCGCCTGTTGCCGGCACCGTTGCCGGGGCTGCCGCGCGGCACCCTGCGCGGGGTGCGTTGTCCCGGGCGGGTCACCGTCGAGGAGTTGGCCTGGCGGCCGGGTGCGGTGCGGGCCCGGCTGGTCTCGGCGGTCCCCCGACGGCTGCGGGTCCGCAGCCCGTACGGCGAGACGGTCCGGCAGGTGGCCGCCGGCGTACCGGTCGAGGTGTCGTTCACCGGGTAGCCGGCGTCGCCGCGACCCGGTCGGCGGCGCTGGGCGGGCACTAGACTGCCCGCTCGATGGACGTTGAGTCGACTTCAGCCGCCGAGACCCGCCCCTGCGCCCACTGTGGGCGCGACGTGCCGCAGCGGGCCGGCGCCGGCCGCCCGTTCCGGTACTGCCGGGACAACGACGGTGCCTGCCAGCGGGCCTCCCGTAACAGCCGGATGCGGCACCGCAACGCCCCGGGCCTGCCCGGGCAGGTGGCCCGGACCTGGGAGGCGGTGGACCGGCTCGACCAGATCGTGGCCACCCTGACCGAGGCGCTGCACGCCGAGTTGTCTCCCGCCGGGGTGCAGCGGCAGCTGTCACAGCTGCGTGCGGAGACCGCCGGGGAGATCGCGGCGGCGCAGACCGAACGCGACGAGGCGCTGCGGGCCGCCGAGGACGCCACCGCCCAGGCCGAGCGGCAGCGTCGGCAGGCCCAGGCGGCGACCGTCGAGCGCGACAGCGCCCGCGACGAGGCCACCCGCGCGGCCGAGCAGGCCGAAGCAGCGGTGAACCGGGCGCAGGATGCGCAGACCGCCCGGGACGAGGCGCGGCGGGAGGCCGCCGCCGCGCAGGCGTTGCGGATCCAGGCCGAGGCGGACCGGGACGCCGCCCGCGCCCAGGTCAGCTCGGCACGGTCCGACCTGGCCGCCGAACGCCGTCGCGGTGGCGACCTGACCGCGGAACGCGACGCCGCCCGTACCGACGCGCAGCGGGCCGCCGACACCGCCGCGGCGGCCCTCGCCGAGGTCGACCGGCTGCGGGCCGAGATGGACCAGACGCGGGCCGCGGCCGAGCGAGCCCACGCGCAGGCCGAGCAGGCCCGGACGGAGACCGAGCAGGCCCGGACGGAGACCGAGCAGGCGCGGGCCGAGGCTGCGCAGGCTCGGGCGGAGGCTGCGCAGGCCCAGACGGAGACTGAGCGGGCCCGGGCCGAGGCCGAGCGGGCGGAGCAGGCCCGGGCGCAGGCCGACGCCGACCGGGAGCACGCGCAGACGCAGGCCCGGCAGGCCGGCAAGGAGCAGGCCGCGCTGGCCGCCCGCGTCGAGCAGTTGGGTGCGGAGCTGACCGGCCTGCGGGCGGCCCTCGGCACCGCCGAGAGCCGGGTGAGTGAGCTCACGGTACGCCTTCGCGCCACCGAGGCCGACCGCGACGACGCCCGCGAGCGGGTGGCCCAACTCGCCGCCAAGGTCGCCGACCTGGCCACCGCCCTCACCCGCCCCACCCGCTGACCTCCGCCCTCCCCCGTCCCGCGCCGATCACGCAGTTGCGGCACCCCAGAAAGCGCCCAGGTCGGACAAATCGACCGCCATAACTGCATGATCGGCGGGGCGTGGGTGGGGGAGGATGGCGGCATGGGTAAGACGCATGAGCGCATCGAAGGGCGGCTGCGGGAGTTCATCGAGGCACAGCCGATGTTCTTCACCGCGACCGCGCCGCTGGCCGGCGACGGCACCGTCAACCTCTCCCCGAAGGGCCTGCGCGGCTGCCTCGCCGTCCTCGACGAGCAGACGGTGGCCTATCTGGACTTCGCCGGCAGCAACGCCGAGACCATCGCCCACCTGCGGGAGAACGGCAGGATCACGCTGATGTGGTGCGCCTTCGCCGGCCCGCCGAACATCGTGCGGATACACGGCCAGGGTGAACCGGTGTTCCGCGACGACCCCCGCTTCCCGGACCTGCTGACGCACTTCCCGGACATCGACACCACTGCGCACGGCCTGCGGGCGGTCATCGTGGTGCGCGCCCGGCTGATCCGCGACACCTGCGGCTACGCGGTGCCGTTCATGACCTACGACAGTGACCGGGACCTGCACGCCCGCCGGTTCGCCCGGGAGGACGACACCTCACTGGACGCCTACTTCGCCGGCAAGGACGACATCGCCACCAGCATCGACGGCCTGCCGGGCCTGCCGTTGCCGCTGCCGCCGACGCCGCGGACCGGCTGACCGCACCGGGTGCACCACGACACCGCAGCAGCCCCCGCCCGGCGCGTCGACCCGCCGCGTCGCCGCACCGAGACCTCGGCCGGTTACCATTCCCGCTGGCGGTGACGGTCCGCCGAGACGACCCGGCCGGGACGACCCCCGCCGGGCGTACGTGATGGCCGGCTACCCTGGACTGCGCACCCGGGTGTACGGGTTGTCGAGACCCGGGATCGGGAATGACCCGGCGGAGACGGACCGTTACACCGTTAGGACCTGCACCACCGAAGAGGGGAAGTCGATCATGGGCGAGCGTATGCTGCGCGGAAGCCGGCTGGGCGCGGTCAGCTACGAATCCGACCGCAACACGGAGCTCGCGCCGCGGCAGACCCGCGAGTACCTGTGCGCCAAGGGTCACCAGTTCGAGGTGCCGTTCGCCGTCGACGCCGAGGTGCCGACCACCTGGGAGTGCAAGTTCGACGGCAGCGTGGCCCGGCTGGTCGACGGCAGCGAGCCGGAGCAGAAGAAGGCCAAGCCGCCGCGTACCCACTGGGACATGCTGCTGGAGCGACGTTCGATCGCCGAGCTGGAGGACATCCTGGCCGAACGGCTGCAGGAGGTTCGTACCCGTCGCGGTCGCGCCTGACCCGATACGTCAACGGTGCCCCCGGGAATCCCGGGGGCACCGTTTCGTTTGTGCGTCAGCGTGGTTCGACGATCTCACCCTCGATGGCCTCGCCCTCCGCCGGACGCGTCCCCGTGGCAGACGTCCGCGGCGACGTCGTCGGTGCCTGCGGCGGCGGAGCCTGCCCCGGCTGCTGCGGCCCACCCCGGTACACCCGCACCCGGCGAGGGCCGAACAGGTCACCGGCGGTCATCGACGACACCCGGCGCTCCGCGGCCCGCTGCACCCCACCCCGGGCCAACCGGCGCACCGGCGGCACCAGCAGCAGCACCCCCACCAGGCCGCTGACCAGACCCGGGGTCGCCAGCAGCAGCGCACCGAGCAGCCCCACCAGCCCGTCGGTCACCTGCCGACCCGGCGGCCGACCCGACTGCGCGGCCTCCCGGAAACCCCGCCACGCCCGCACACCCTCCCGGCGCAGCAAGACCAGGCCCAGCAGCGAGGCCGCGAACACCAGCAGCGTCGCCGCACCGAACCCGAGCGCCCGACCCACCACCACGAACACGGCGATCTCCACGGCCGCGGACACCAGCAGAGCCAACGGTACGAACCTCAGTGTTCGGCGCATCTCACCCCAACCGCCTCACGGCGCCTCGTCATCTCGGCCCCGCCCGGCGGGCGCAGCCGTCCCGTCCGTCCAGCATGACACGCCGCCGCTCAGCGCAGGCTCGCGGAGCCGCACCGGCAGCGTCGCCGCCGACCCGGCCGGGTCGCTCTCAGGGCCACCGCGCCTGCCCGGCCGTGGCCGCCCGCATGCCACGCCGCACCGCCGTACGCCGGTCGCGCACCGCCCAGCCGGTGATGCGCCACAGCGCCTCGACGACGATCAGCGGGCTCATCTTGCTGGCACCACGCTCCCGCTCGGCGAAGGTGATCGGCACCTCCACGATCCGCGCTCCCGCCCTATGCGCCAGCCGCGACAACTCCACCTGGAACGAGTACCCCTGCGAACACACCGAGTCCAGGTCCAGGGCGTCCAGCACCCCGGCCCGGTAGACCCGGTAGCCGCCGGTGGCGTCGGCGACCGGCATCCCCAACGCCAGCCGTGCGTACAGGTTGCCGCACCGCGACAGCAGCAGCCGCCGCAGCGGCCAGTTCACCACCCGGGCACCCCGGGTCCACCGCGATCCGATCACCACGTCGGCGTCCCGGGCCGCGGCCAGCAACGCCGGCAGGTCCTCCGGGGCGTGCGAGCCGTCGGCGTCCATCTCGACCACCGCGTCGAAGCCACGCCGCCGCGCCCACGCGAACCCCGCCAGATACGCCGCACCGAGTCCCTGCTTCCCCTCCCGGTGCAGCACGTGCACCCGCGCGTCGGCGCGGGCGATGCCCTCGGCGATCGCACCCGTGCCGTCGGGGCTGTTGTCGTCGGCGACGAGAATCTCCACCTGCGGCGCGGCCCGCCGGACCCGCCGCACGATCGCCGTGACGTTGTCGGCTTCGTTGTAGGTGGGAATCACCACCAGCACCCGACCCACACCGGGCACCCCGGTCGTCACCGGACGGATGTCGGTTCCGCGTACCACCGTTGCCCCCTCACCCCGGGTGGGCGGCCCCCGGTACGGGCCGGCCGTCCCGCCGACGCCGCAGCACCGCCGCGCCGACCACCGCGGCCACGGCCAGCCCCGCCAGCACCACCTCCGGCAGCACCCCGACCCGGGTGGCCAGCGTGCGTCCCTCGGTCAGCCGCAGCTGCCGCACCACGACCGCGCGGGTGTTGAACCCGGTGGCGTCGCTTACCCGCCCATCCGGGGTGACGAACCCGGACACCCCGACCGTGGAGGCCATCAACGCCGCACGCCCGTGCTCGACCGCCCGCAGCCGCACCATGGCCAGCTGCTGACGCGCCTCGGCCTCGTCGAAGGTGGCGTTGTTCGTCTGCACCACCAGCAGCTGCGCCCCACCGACGACGGTGTCGCGGACCAGCCCGTCGTAGGCGACCTCGAAGCAGATCACGTCCCCGAGCACCGCCGGCCCGCTGTCGATCACTCCCGGCTCGGTACCGGCCACGAAGTCGGCCCGCACCCGGTCGACCTGGTCGCTGACCATCCGGGCGATCCGGCGCAGCGGCACGTACTCGGCGAACGGCACCGGATGACGCTTGACGTACAGCTGCTCCAGGTCGGCGCCGCTGCCCGGACGCCACAGCACCCCGGCGTTGCGCACCTGCCCCCGCTCCGGCCCGCGCAGCACGGCACCGACCAGGATCGGCACCCCGACGGCGTCCGCGGCAGCGGAGATCCGCGCCCCCGCCGAGGGGTTGCGCAGCGGGTCGATGTCGCTGGAGTTCTCCGGCCACACCACCAGGTCCGGTCGGGGCCGGGTGCCGGCGGCGACCTCACCGGCCAGCGCGATGGTGGCCTCGACGTGGTTGTCGAGCACGGCCTGCCGCTGGGCGTTGAAGTCCAACCCGAGTCGCGGCACGTTGCCCTGCACGATCGCCACCGTCACGCCCGCCGCGTCACGGGTGCTGGACACCGGCACCGCCAGCCCACCGGCGAGCAGCAGCAGCACCGCCGCGGCGCACCCGGCCGCCGGCACCCACCGCCGGGCACCGCCGCCGCCACGGCGCGCCCGGACCGTCCACCACGCCCCGGCGACCAGCGATCCACCGGCCAGCGCCACCGCGAACGTCACCAGCGGCGCACCGCCGAGCGCGGCCAGCCGCAGCAGCGGCGACTCGTCCTGGCCGAACGCCAACCGGCCCCACGGGAACCCGCCGAACGGTGTCCGGTCGCGCAGCGCCTCCTGCCCCACCCACAGCACGCCGGTCACCACCGGCCACATCACCGCAAACCGGTCGACCAGCGGCGACACCCACGCCGTGGCCAGCCCCAGCACCGCCAGGTAGCCGGCCTGCAACAGCGACAGCAGCACCCACGGCAGGTAGCCGGTGTGCAGGTTCGTCCAGGCCAGCAGCGGCGCGAACAGGGTCAGACCGGTCAGGAAACCCAGACCGGCGCCGGCCCGCAGCCGCCGCCGGTGGGTCGCGGCGGCCAGCAGCGCCACCCCGACCGGCGCCAGCGGCCACCACCCGTACGGCGGAAAGGCCAGCAGCAACGCCAGGCCGGCGACCACCGCCATGGCGACGGCCACCGGCAGGCGCACCAGGCCCGCCGGCACCGGACCGGGCGGCGGCGGTTCGGGCCCGGCGGCGCGGTCCACGGTCGTCACGGGCGGGTCGGACGCGATCACGCGCCGAAGGCTACCCGCCCGCCGGCACCACCCGCCCGCCCGCCTGCCCGGATGGCCGGTCGGTGGCAGGCGACCGTCAGCGGCGGCCGGCCTGCCGCACAGCCCGCGGACAGCCGCGACAATCGACAAGTAATGTTGCCGATGTGGCAAACGAGGAGGCGGCGGTGCTGGCAGCGGTCGGACCCCGACTGCGAGCCCTCCGCAAACAACGCGGCACCACCCTGAACGAACTCGCCGACACCACCGGCATCTCGGTGAGCACCCTGTCCCGGCTCGAATCCGGGCAGCGCCGCCCCACCCTGGAACTGCTGCTACCCCTGGCCCGCGCCCACCAGGTGCCCCTGGACGAACTGGTCGGCACCCCCGCCGTCGGCGACCCCCGGGTCCGCCCCCGCCCCATCGTCCGAAACGGCATGACATTCCTGCCGCTGACCCGCCGCACCGGCGGCCCGCAGGCGTTCAAACAGATCCTGCCGCCACACACCCCCACCGACGCGCAACCACAGTCCCACGAGGGCTACGAATGGCTGTACGTGCTCTCCGGCCAGCTACGCCTGCGCCTCGGCGACCACGACCTGCTCCTCAGCCCCGGCGAGGTCGCCGAGTTCGACACCCGGGTGCCGCACTGCGTCACCAACCCCGGCCCCGAACCCACCGAAGTGCTCAACCTGTACGGCCCGCAGGGCGAACACCTGCACGTACGTGCCCGCCCCAGCGGCCACGACGAAGTCGGGGCGCGGCATACGCCGCGCCCCGATGCTCCCAGGCCCCTCCCGGCCGGTGCGGCGGAATGCGGCACGCCGACCTTCGGACCGACCCGACGGTGACTGGCTGTCCCCGCCTGGCCGTTGTCTACTGGCCGTGCACCCCATCCTGCCCGTACACCGGTAACCGCGGCCGGTTCGCGCCGCCCCGCCGACCCCCGCCCGCTGGACCTGGCCGCCGCGACTGAACATGCACCGTGTCGCTCGGCCAGCGGACGAAGGGACGAAGCGAACAACAGCCGCTTCCCGTGGTAGGACTCAAAGACGGTACGTGGCCCACCCCCGACCTTGTCAACCCGCCCCCGACGAGTCGTCGCCCCGATCCGGCGTGTCGGGGCGCCACCACCTCGCCGCCACCCCCGGCCACCGCGACCATCCACCCCGGTCAACCGAGCAACGAGCGCAGCAACCCCCGGGCCGCCACCTCATGCTCCTCGGCCAGCATCCCGGCCGCGGCCAGCACATAGTCGGTGTCCACCACCGGCCGGGCCGCCCTCGGCAACGCCCACCCACCGGCATGATCGGTCAACACCGCGTCCAACACCCCGGCCGCGTCGTTGTCCGAGGCGTGCCGCAGCACCCCACCCGAGCCGACCAGCAGCCGCACGTCCCGCAGATCCCGACCGGCCCGCTCACCGGTGCCCACCCCACGGGCGTGGCGACGCAACGCCACCGTCGCCGCCAACGCCGCGATCCGCGCGTCGACCACCCGACCGGCGGCATCCGCCGGCAGGAACCCGGGATCGGCGGCCCGCACCGCGGCCTCGGCCGCCAACCCGTCAGCCTCCCCCACCGCGACCAGCCGTTCCTCCACGGCCGCCCGCACCACCCCCGGCGCGCTCCACCGCACACCCAGATCCCCCTCGACCGTCCGGGCCCGCCACAACGCACCGGCCACCTCCCGGCCCGGCCCACCGGCCCGCTCGTCCGGAGTGAGCACCGAGTACACGTCCGTGGTCGCACCACCCACGTCGACGACCACCAGGTCACCGCCGGCCACGTCGGCGAGCACCTCCACCCCCGACAACACCGCGTCCGGCGTCGCCGCCCGCACCAGCCGGGTGAACCGGCCACCCCGCGACAACCCCTTACCACCGATCACGTGCCGCAGAAACACCTGCCGGATCGCCGCACGCGCCGACACCGGCGCCAACACCCCGATGCGGGGCAGCACATTGTCGGCCACCGTCACCGGCACCCCCGCCCCGGCCAACAGCACCCGCAGGTCATCGCGGACATCACCGTTGCCGGCGAGCACCACCGGCACCCGCCACCGGGCCCGCGCCAACCGCGTCGCATTGTGCGCGAGCGTCTCCGCGTCCCCGCCGTCGGTGCCACCGACCAGCAGCACCACATCCGGGCGGGCCGCCCGCAACGCCGCCAACTCCGCCCGACCCAACCGCCCCGCCGCCACGTGCACCACGTCCGCACCCGCCGACAGGCCGACCCGCCGACCCGCCTGCGCGGTCACCAGCGGCTCGTAGCCGATCACCGCCAGCCGCAACCCACCACCCGCCGACGAGCACACCAACCACGGCACCTCACCCGAAATGAGCCCGGCCGTCGCCGCACCCACCGCCGCGTCCAGGCCGTGCAGCACATCCGACCCCACCGTGGTCGGCGCCGCCGCCGCCGACACCAGCCCACCACCGTCGAGGTCGACCACCGCCACCTTCGTGTACGTCGAACCGACGTCGGCGCAGACCGCGACGTTCACACCGCAGCGGGCACGACCACCGTGCCGGTCGCCGTCACCGCCACCAACGGCTCAGCCAACACCTCCGCCGCCGACCCACCCCGATCCGGCCGCCCCCGGCACACCACCCGGGCCTCGAAGTCGATGGTGCGACTACGGGCACCCACCCGAGTCACCGTCGCCACCACCTCCACCACGTCACCGGCCCGCACCGGCGCCTTGAACTGCACATCCGAGTACGACGCGAACAACCCCTCGTCACCGTCGGTACGGATACACACCTCGGTGGCCACATCCCCGAACAGCCCCAACGCGTACGCCCCGTCGACGAGATCACCCGCATAGTGCGCGTGCGCGTACGGCACATACCGCCGATGCGTCACCGTCACACCCAACCGACGGTCAGTCATGCCACCCTCGCCCTCCTACCCGTGATCAACGCATGGACCAGATAGGACGCCACCTCACCCGGCGTCGTACCCCGACCGAAGATCCGATCCACCCCCAGCTCGGCGGCCTGCGACTCGTCGAACCGCGGCCCACCCACGATCAACAACGGTCGCCGGGCCGCCGGCAACGCCTCCCGGAACGCCGCCGACATCTCCCGCGTGTTGTGCAGATGCGCATCCCGCTGCGTCACCACCTGCGACACCAGCACCGCGTCCGCCCGCGCCACCCGCGCCGCCTCCACCAACTCCGGCACACTCACCTGCGCACCCAGGTTCGTCACCGACAACTCCCGGTAGTACTCCAGACCCTTCTCCCCCGCGATCCCCTTCACATTCAGGATCGCGTCGATGCCCACCGTGTGCGCGTCCGTGCCGATACACGCACCCACCACCGACAACTTCCGCCGCAACCGCCGCTTGACAACCGCATTGACCTCCTTGGCGCTCAGCAACGGAAAGTCCCGCTCCACCACCCGCACCGCCGACAGGTCCACCAGATGGTTCACCCGCCCGTACACCACGAAGAACGTGAACCCGTCACCGATCGGCTTCGCGTGCACCAGCAACGCCGGATCGATGCCCATCCTGTTCGCCAACTGCACCGCCGCACCCTCGGCCCGCTTGTCGTGCGGCACCGGCAACGTGAACGACACCTGCACCATGCCGTCACCGGTGGTGTCCCCGTACGGCCGCACCACACTGCCGCCCGTCACGGCCGGGCCTCCTCGGCTCGCGGCTGCTCCAGGATCTCCGTGGCCGGGTTGAAGTAACCCACCTCGTGCCGCGCCACACCGTCCAGACCCTTACCCCGATCCGCCGGCCGCTTCATGATCCCGAACGTGCCCTCGGCGATCGCCGTCAACAACGACTGCTCACCGATGCGCTCCAACAACTCCACCGCCTCGGCCAGCACCCGATTCGCCCGCTGCTGAATGAACCCACCCGCAGCCGGCACGAAATCCTCGTGCAACCCGCCCGCCGCGCCCAGCACGTACCGCACGTTCTGCAGGGCGATGTCCCGATCCGACAACCACGGCGTCACCACCGCCTCCGTCATCATCCCCACCAGCAGGATCCCCTGCCCGGTCATCGTGCCCACCAGATTGAAGAACCCGTCCAGCAGATTCCCCCGGAACACGTCCCCGGTCATGTGCTTCGTCGGCGGCATCCACTTCAACGGCGCATCCGGGAACAACTCCCGCGCCAGCAACGCGTGCGCCAACTCCAGGCGGAACGACTCCGGCACCTCAGGGTTGATCTCGAAAGCGTGCCCCAGCCCCAACTGCCAGTCCGCCAACCCCGCCTCGTGCGCGAAGTACTCGTTGAGCAACTGCGACACCGTCACCGTGTGCGCCTCGTCCACCGCGTCCGCAGTGGTCAGATAGTTGTCCTCACCGGTGTTGATGATGATCCCCGCCCGCGCGTGCACCTGCCGCGAGAACCGCTGGTCGACGAACGTACGCACCGGATTGATGTCCCGGAACAAGATCCCGTACATCGAGTCGTTGAGCATCATGTCCAACCGCTCCAGGCCAGCGAGGGTCGCCATCTCCGGCATGCACAACCCCGACGCGTAGTTCGTCAGCCGCACATACCGCCCCAACTCCTTCGACGACACGTCCAACGCCGCCCGCATCAACCGGAAGTTCTCCTGCGTCGCATACGTGCCCGCGAACCCCTCCCGGGTAGCGCCCTCCGGCACGTAGTCCAGCAGCGACTGCCCCGTCGACCGGATCACCGCGATCACATCCGCACCCGCCCGCGCCGCCGCCTGCGCCTGCGGAATGTCCTCGTAGATGTCCCCGGTCGCCACGATCAGATAGATCCACGGCCGCCGCGGCGGATCACCGAACCGCCGCACCAGACGGTCCCGCTCCACGCGACGCCGATCGATGCGCCGAATCCCCGCACCAACCGCCCGCCGAGCCGCCCGCCGAGCCGCGGTAGCCGCCCGCCCAGCGGGAACGGCGAACCGCACCGAACCGGCGGCAGCCTTCTGCGCCAGCAGCGTCACGTCACTGATCTGCTCGCGCGCCAAAGCGTCGAACACCGGCAACGCCACCCCGTGACCCAGACCCACATCCGCCACCACCGCGTCCACCAGCCGGTTCACCCACGGAATGCCGTCCGGATCCGCACCGGCCACCCCGGCCAGCCGCAACACCGCCCGCTCCACCGACACCGTGGTGTGACCACGCGCCAACTCCACCACCGGTCGACCGGCCCGCCGCGCCAACTCCCGCGCCCGCGCCACCAGCACCGGATCCAGGTCAAGCTTCCCCGTCACGCGGACCCTTCCTCATAGATCACCTCACCGCGCAGCACCGTGCGCCGGCACACCGGCAACGGCGTCGGATCATCCGCACCACGCGCCTCCGGATCAGCGGCCTGCAACACCGGCAACCCCCGCTCCACCCCGGCCGGCGTGGACCACACCGCGAACGTCGCCGGCGCACCCAACGCCAGCACCCCCTCGCTGTCCAGATGCACCGCCCGCCAACCACCCCGGGTATGCGCCGCGAACGCCGCCCGCACACTCATCCGCTGAACCGGATTGTGATGCGCCACCGCCGCCCGCACCGACCCCCACGGATCCAACGGCGTCACCGGCGAATCCGACCCGAACGCCAACGCCACCCCGACACCATGCATCGCACCCATCGGATTCGACGCCAACGACCGCGCCAACCCCAACCGCGTCTCGTACATCCGCCCCGCGCCACCCCACAACCGGTCGAACGCCGGCTGCATCGACGCCACCACCCCGTACTCCACGAACCCGGCGATCAACCGCCGATCCACGATCTCCGCGTGCTCCACCCGATGCCGCGCCGCCCGCAACCGATCCGTGCCCACGCGCCGCGCCGCCCCCGCGAAACCCTCAAGCACCGTCGACACGGCCGCGTCACCGATCGCATGGAACCCGCCCTGCATCCCGTGCGCCGCACAGTCCAACAAATGATCACGAACCTGGTCCGCGCTCAGATAACCGTGACCACACCCGTCACCGTCGGCGTACGGCTGCGACAGATGCGCCGTCCGCGAACCCAACGCGCCATCGGCGAACAGATCACCACCGGCACCGACCGCCCCCAGCTCCCGCGCCCGCGCCGCACCACCCAACTCACCCCAGTACCCGTACACCTCCGGCACCCCCGCACCGGAGATCGCCAACAGGCCGGAGAAATCCTCCTCGTCGGAAATCTCCGGCCCACCGCACTCGTGCACCGCCGCGATCCCCACCGACGCCGCGTGCCCCAACGCCACCCGCTGCGCCGACACCCGCTGCGCCCGCGTCACCGACGCCCGCGCCACCGCCCGCACCACATGATGCGCGTCCCGACGCAGCCAACCCGACCCGTCGTACCCCGGCGCGGCCACCGCCTCCGGACACGCCGCCAGCAACGCCTCCGACACCAAAGCCGAATGGATCGACGCCTGCGACAGATACACCCGCCGACCGTCCGCCGCCCGCCCCAGCTGCCCAGCCGACGGCGGCTGCGCCACCGGCCACGTCGACTCGTCCCACCCGTGCCCCAGCACCACCGCGTCCACCGGCAGCCCCGCCGCGTACGCGGACACCGCGTCCAACAGCTCACCAGCCGAACGCACCCCGGACAGATCCAGCCCGGACAACACCAACCCGGTGTCGCTGACATGCACGTGCGCGTCCACGAAAGCCGGCGTCACCAACGCACCGTCCAGCTCCACCACCCGATCGGCCGGCGGCGCGTCGGCATCCGAACCCAGCCACACGATCCGCCCGTCACGGACCAGCAACGCCGTAGCGGACGGATCCGCCGGGCAGTGCAGCACACCGGCGCGGTACAACGTCGAGGGGATGTTCGTCATGGCCTCAGTCTGCCGCCAGCCGCGCCTCGAACAGCCCACGTACCCCCGGCTCGCCCCGCAACAACCCCAACGCCAACTCCGCGTGCCCCGGCACGTACCCGTTGCCGACGAGCATCGTCACGTCCGCAGCCAGACCCTCCGCACCCAACGCCGCCGCCGCGAAACTCGTCGCCATCGAGAAGAAGATCACCGTGCCGCCGTCCGCCGTCGCCAACACCGCGCCGTGCTCACAACCCGGCACATCCACGCACAGCACCGTCACGTCCGCCGGCACCCCGAGCGCCGAGGTCACCGCCGTCGACAACGCCACCGGATCACGGGCATCGGCCACCACCACCGCATCGGCCAGGCCCGCCGCCACCAGCGCGTCACGCTCCGCGGCCACCGGCACCACCCCGACCGTCCGGCCCGCACCGGCCCGCCGCGCCGCCGCCAGCGACAACGAACCGCTCTTGCCCGCGCCGCCGACCACCGCCACCGTCACCGGCCGGGGATCCCCCTCGGCCGCCCGCTCCGCCACGTGCCGGGACACCACCCGCGACGTCAACGCCGGCGCACCGCAGACGTCCAGCACCGCCAGGGACAGCTGCGGGTCCAGGTCCTCCGGCAGCACCGCGGCGACCGATCGGGCGAACAGGATCGCCCACCCCGCACACGGCACCTGCTCACTGCGCCCGTCCCAGCCGGCCAGCCCGTCGGTGGCCACCAGCGGGGTCAACGTCAACGACACGAGTGTGGCCACCCGCTCGCCCGCCTTGAGCCCCAACGGTGAACGCCGACCGGCCTCCTCGACCGTGCCGATCAACATGCCGCCCGACCCGGTCACCGGGTTCTGCATCTTTCCCCGGGCGGAGATGATGTCGAGCACCTCGGCCCGGATCGCGGCGCCGTCCCCGTCGTGCTTGACGGACAACTGCCGGAAACTCGCCGCGTCCAGATTCAGCCGCTCCACCCGGATCCGCACCTCGTTCGGCGCGATCTCCGGACGCGTGTCGAGCCGCCAGGCGGCCTGTGGCAACACGCCCGCAGGCTCCAAGACACGGTGCAGACCCACCGGTGACGTCACACCCACCTCCCCTGTCCGGCCGCCTGAAGCCTCGCCTTGGACTCGCACGGCGGGAAAACTTACGGCAGAATAATTTCTCTACCGAAATTTTTCCAGTAGCCTTCGGGTCGCTGATCACCCAGGCAGACCAGAGGAGGGGCCGTGACCCAGACCCGACCGCCGGTGCAGACCATCCCGGCACCCCCGCCGGCCCCCACCACCCGCACCGGCCAGCCCTACGAATACCGCCGCAGCCCCCTCGTCGAACCCGACTGGACCCGATTCCCCGGCTGGCGCGAGGTCACCCGCGACCAGTGGGAGAGCGCCCGGTGGCAACGCGTCAACTGCGTCAAGAACATCAAGCAACTGCGCACCGTGCTCGGTGACACCGTCGACGACACCTTCTACGCCGACCTCGAAGCCGACCAACGCGCCCTGGCCACCATGTCCATGCTGGTGACCCCACAGATGATCAACACAATGGCGCCGTACGGCCCACCCACCACCGAGACGTTGCTGGCCGACCCCATCCGGCGCTACATGATCCCGGTCGCCTCCGACCGCCGCACCGACTGGCCGTCCCACCCCTACGCCACCCGCGACTCACTGCACGAACACGACATGTGGGTCGCCGAAGGCCTCACCCACCGCTACCCCACGAAGGTCCTCGCCGAACTGCTCTCCACCTGCCCGCAGTACTGCGGGCACTGCACCCGCATGGACCTGGTCGGCAACTCCACCCCCACGGTGGACAAACTCAAGCTCAGCCTCAAGCCCGTCGACCGATACGACGCCCACATCAGCTATCTCAAGGCCCACCCCGGCGTCCGGGACGTCGTCGTCTCCGGCGGCGACGTGGCCAACGTGCCCTGGCGCAACCTCGAGTCATACCTGATGCGGCTGCTGGAGATCGAAACCATCCGGGACATCCGGCTCGCCACCAAGGCCCTGATGGGCCTGCCCCAGCACTGGCTGCAACCCGACGTCGTCGAGGGCCTGGAACGAGTCGCCCGCACCGCCGCCCGCCGCGGGGTCAACCTCGCCATCCACACCCACGTCAACCACGCCCAGTCGCTCACCCCGCTGGTCGCCAGGGCCGCCCAGACCGCCCTCGACATCGGCGTGCGCGACGTACGCAACCAGGGCGTCCTGATGCGCGGCGTCAACGCGACCAGCACCGACCTGCTCGACCTCTGCTTCGCTCTGCAGGGCGAGGCGGGCATCCTGCCGTACTACTTCTACATGTGCGACATGATCCCCAACGCCGAGCACTGGCGGGTCCCGGTCTGGCACGCCCAGCAGCTCCAGCACGACATCATGGGCTACCTGCCCGGCTACGCCACCCCACGGATCGTCTGCGACGTGCCCTTCGTCGGTAAGCGCTGGGTACACATGGTCACCGAGTACGACCGCGAGCGCGGCATCTCCTACTGGACGAAGAACTACCGCACCTCCATCGAATCCGCCGACCTGGCGGCGCTCAGCAAGCGCTACGCCTACTACGACCCGATCGACACCCTCCCCGAGGCCGGTCAGCAGTGGTGGCGCGTCCACCGCGACGACTGAGCCCGACCGGTCGGCGCCTCTTCGCCGACCTGGGCCACACCGCGAAGCGGGCCGCCGGAATGATCCGGCGGCCCGCTTGCGTACCGGGCGATCACTTCGTGAAAGCGTCCTTCGTGTTACGCCCGGCCTCCTTGACGTTCTCACCGGCCTGCCGGGCCCGGGCATCGCTCTGCTGGCTGGAGCCCTCGGCCCGCATGCGCTCGTTGTCGGTCATGTCGCCGATCCGCTCCCTGGCGGCGCCGCTCAGTTCCTCGACCTTGTTCTTCGCCTTGTCGGTGAAGCTCATGTCGCCTCCCTGCCTGTTCGGCGGTAGAGCGGAGCGGTCCGCTCCGCTCTTTCTTGAGTCCCCTCGTGCGGTGAGCTGAAACGGGTTGGTCTCCTCGTGCGGGACCGCACAACCGCTACAACATCCTAGGACACTAGGTGTATGGCGAAGCCTGGTCAGCGGTGCGGCGACCACGGGGCGAATCGCTGGACGGGCGTCGACCCGCGGATCGCCCGATCCGGTCGCCGCCCGACATCAAACCCGGTGTCCTGGTTGACTGAGGCCATGGATGAGCGAATTCTCCGGATCGGCGCCGTCAGAACGCACCGCGTCGCGCCGCACGGTGGTGCGACGCGGTGAACGAGATCCTGCTCGTCCGGCATGGCGAGACCACGTGGAGCGCCAGCCGCCGCCACACCTCGTACACCGATCTCAACCTGACCCCCGACGGTGAGCGGCAGGCCCGCGCACTCGGCCCGGCCCTCGCCGGACGACGGTTCGTCGCGGTGCTGACCAGCCCACGGATCAGGGCGCTGCGCACCGCGCAGCTGGCCGGGTTGCCGGTCACCGACTCCGACGACGACCTCGCCGAATGGCACTACGGTGACTACGAGGGCCGCACCACCGCGGAGATCCAGGACGAACGTCCCGGGTGGAGCGTCTGGACCGACGGATGCCCGGGCGGCGAGTCACCGAGCGAGGTCGGCGAACGCCTGGACCGACTGCTCGCCCGGCTGCACCCCCTGCTCGACCGAGGTCCCGTCGCCGTGGTCGGGCACGCGCACGCGCTCCGCGTGCTGGGCGCCCGGTGGATCGGGCTGCCCCCGTCGGCCGGTGGGCTGTTCCGGCTGGACACCGCCACCCTCAGCCTGCTCGGGCACGAACACGGCCGGCGGGTGCTGCTCCGCTGGAACCAGCCGCCTCCCCCACCGCTCGACCCACCCACGGCGCGGTCGCCGGCCCGCCACTGACCAATCGCCGGGCCGGCGGTGACGGACCGCGGCGTCGATCAGCGGGCCGGCTGCTGCCGGGCCGGATCCTGCCCCACCTTCGGTGGCCGATGTTCGTACGGGGTGGACAGCACCACCGTCGTGCGGGTGGTGACGTTCGCCGACGTTCTGATCTCCTGGAGCACCCGCTCCAGATCCACCGGCCCGGCCACCCGGACCAGCAGCAGGTAGAAATCCTCCCCCGCCACCGAGTAGCAGGAGTCGATCTCCGGCAGGTGCGCCAGCCGCTCCGGCGCGTCGTCCGGCTGCGACGGATCGAACGGCCGGATCGCCACGAACGCCGTCAAGGGCAGATCCAGCGCCTCGAACGAGACCCGGGCGGCGTATCCCTTGATCACCCCGCGCTGCTCCAGCCGCCGTACCCGCTGGTGCACCGCGGAGACCGACAGGCCGACCTTCTCCGCCAGATCCGTGTACGACAGTCGGCCGTCCGCGGTCAGCGCCACCACGATGGCGCGGTCGATCTCCTCCACGGCGTGCAACCTACCGGGTACGACCGGTCGACGCGACCGACAAACCCGCCCGCCGTCGCGTTCGGCGGGCGGATGCTCGCGTACGGTCAGCCCTTCGCCAGTGCCCGGGAGATCACCAACCGTTGGATCTGGTTGGTCCCCTCCACGATCTGCAGCACCTTCGCCTCCCGCAGGTACCGCTCGACCGGATGGTCGGCGACGTAACCGGCGCCGCCGAGCACCTGCACCGCGTCGATGGTCACCCGCATCGCCACGTCCGTGGCGAACAGCTTCGCCTTGGCCGCCTCGATCGAGTACGGCCGACCGGCGTCGCGCAGCCGCGCCGCGGCCAGGGTCAACGCCCGGGCGGCGGAGATCTGGGTGGCGAGATCGGCCAGGGTGAACCCGAGCCCCTGGAAGTCGATGATCGACCGGCCGAACTGCTCGCGTTGCCGGGCGTAGTCCACCGCGTAGTCCAGCGCCGCCTGGGCCAACCCGACCGCGCAGGCCGCGATGCCCAGGCGACCCGAGTCCAGGGCCGACATGGCGATGGTGAACCCCGCCCCGGCGCCGCCGATCAGCCGGTCGGCCGGCACCCGGGCCTCGTCGAAGACGATCTGCGCCACCGGAGAGGAGCGCAGGCCCATGGTGCGCTCGGCGGCCTGCGGGTGCAGGCCCGGTGTGGCACGGTCGGCGAGCAGGCAGGAGATGCCCTTCGGGCCCGGGCCGCCGGTGCGGCAGAAGATGTTGTAGAAGTCGGCCACCCGGGCGTGGGTGATCCACGCCTTGGTGCCGGTGACCAGATAGCCGTCGCCGTCGCGCACCGCCCTGGTGGTCAGCGCCGCGGCGTCCGAACCACCCTGCGGCTCCGACAGGCAGTACGCCCCGAGCAACTCGCCGCCGATCATGTCCGGCAGCAGCTTGCGCTGTTCCTCGCTGCCGAAGGCGGCGACCGGGTAGCAGGACAGAGTGTGCACGCTCACCGCCTCGGCGACCGCGAGCCAGCGGCCGGCCAGGATCTCCAGCACCTGGAGATAGACCTCGTACGGCTGGGCGGCACCGCCGTACTCCTCCGGGTACGGCAGGCCGAGCAGACCAGCCCGGCCCAGCGTGCGCAGCACCTCCCGGGGGAACTCGGCCCGCTGCTCGTGCTCGACCACCTTCGGCGCGAGCTCCCGGTCAGCCAGTTCGGTGGTCAACTCCAGCAGGTCGCGAGCCTCGTCGGTGGGCAGGATCCGGTCGACAGTCATAGCGCGATGAGCTCCGTGGGGATGGTGTTCAGCCGTCGTACGCCGTCCGTCGTGCAGACGACGATGTCCTCGATCCGGGCGCCGTGCCGCCCGGCCAGGTAGATGCCCGGTTCGACGGAGAAGGCCATCCCCGCCGCCAACGCACGGTCGTTGCCGGCCACCACGTACGGCTCCTCGTGGCCGTCCAGACCGATGCCGTGGCCGGTGCGGTGCAGGAACGCGTCGCCGTAACCGGCCGCGGTGATCGGCGCGCGGGCGGCGGCGTCGACGGCCTCGGCGCTCACCCCGGGGCGGACCGCCGCCACGGCGGCGCGCTGCGCCTCGTGCAGCACCGCGTAGTAGTCGACGAACTCGGCGGGTGCCGGCCCACCGCAGACATAGGTGCGGGTGCAGTCGGAGCGGTAGCCCGAGGGCATGGTGCCGCCGATGTCCACCACGACCGGCTCGCCCGCGCCGATCGGCCGGTCGGCCGTGCCGTGATGCGGGCTGGCGGCGTTCGGGCCGGCCGCCACGATGACGAAGTCGACAGTGACATGGCCGGCCGCCCTGATCGCGGCGGCGATGTCGGCGGCCACCTCCACCTCGGTCCGTCCGGGTCGCAGCCACCGCCCCATCCGGGCGTGCACCGCGTCGATCGCCGCGCCGGCCTCGGCGAGCGCCGCCACCTCCGCGGCCGACTTGTGGACGCGCAGCTCCTTCAGGACCGTCGAGGCGAGCCGCTGCCGGGCGTCGGGCAGCAGCGCACGCAGTGCCAGCACCTGCTCGGCCCACATCCGGTCGGCCAGCCCGACCGCGCCGACCGGCCCGCCGAGCGCGGCGGTCACCAGTGGGTACGGGTCCGTGCCGTCCGCGTGGTCGACGATGCGTACCCCGGTGGCCGGCGCCGGCGACGCCTCGGCCGCCGGCCGTTCCAGGGTCGGCACGATCAGCGTCGGCTCGCCCTCGGCAGGCAGCACCAGCAGGGTCAGCCGCTCACCGGCGTGCGCGTCGTAACCGGTCAGGTAGCGCAGGTCGGAGCCCGGGCTGAGCAGCAGCGCGTCCAACCCGGCGGCGGCCACGGCACGCTGCGCGGCGGCCAGCCGCCCCGGCGGATACAGCTCCTCGAACCCCACACCGCTAGCTTAACGGTCGTTTGGGCCAGTCGGCGCCCACGGTGCCGGACCGTCACGACGCACCGGTCAGGAATCGAGAAGCACCGACCAGCCGGACGTCACTAGCTTGACCAGGGTAGATACCCGGCCGGGCAGCCGCTCGGGCCGGTGCGGAGAGGCACCCGGGAGGTTCGTGATGAGTGGAAGCAACTGGATCCGGCAGGCCCATCGGTGGCTGGCGATCGCGTTCACGGTGACCGTCGTCGTCACCTTCGTCGCGCTCGCGCAGGAGAATCCGGTCGAGTGGATCGCCTACCTGCCGCTGCTGCCGCTGGCCCTGCTGATGATCACCGGCCTGTACCTGTTCGTGCTGCCGTACGTCGCCAGGCGGCGCCGCGGGCGAGCCACGGCCGGCGCGAGCTGAGGGCGCCGCGAGGTCAGTCCGTCAGCCAGAGGCAGAACGGGTGGCCGTCCGGGTCCAGGCAGACCCGGACGTCCTCCTGGGGCTGAAAGGCGGCGAGCGTCGCCCCGCAGGCCAGCGCGTGCTCCAGCGCCGCCGGCAGGTCCTGCACACCGATCTCCAGGTGCATCATCATCTGCTGCCGGTCGGGCTGCGCCGGCCAGCTCGGCCGCACGTACGCGCGTTCCCGCTGAAAGGACAGCCCGACCCCACCGTCGGCGGCCCGCAGGATCACGTCGTCGGTCTCCTCGACCGCGATGTCCCAGCCGAGCAGGCGCGCGTAGAAGCGGGCCAGCGCCGCCGGGTCCGGGGTGTCGAGATTCACCGTGGTCAGTGTCAGCCGGGTCGGTACGGTCATCGGGCCCTCCCTCGTCGCGCCGGCGGAACGCACCGCCGACATGCCGTACGTCGTGAACGTCGGTGCGGTGTGCCAGGCTGTCGGGCGTGACAGCGCAGACCCCGATCATGCTCATCGACGCGCCCAGTCTCTACTTCCGGGCGTACTTCGGCATCCCCGAGTCCGCCGCGAAGACCGCCGACGGCCAGCCGGTGAACGCGGTGCGCGGGTTCCTGGACATGCTCGCTCACCTGGTGCGCACCCGACAGCCGGGACGGATGGTGTGCGCGATGGACCACGACTGGCGGCCCGACTGGCGGGTCGCGCTGCTGCCGTCGTACAAGGCGCACCGGGTGGCTCCGGAGGGTGGCGAGGTGGTGCCGGACACCCTCTCCCCGCAGGTGCCGATGATCCTGGAGGTGCTCGACGCGCTGGGGGTGACCGTGGTCGGCGCGACCGGCTACGAGGCCGACGACGTACTGGGCACCCTCTCGGTCACCCAGCCCGGTCCGGTGGAGGTGGTCTCCGGTGACCGGGACCTGTTCCAGCTGATCGACGACGCCCGGGGCGTGCGACTGCTCTACGTCGGGCGAGGGGTGGCCAAGCTGGAGGACTGCGACGACGCCGCCGTGCGCGCCCGCTACGGGGTGCCGGCCGACCGGTACGCCGAGTTCGCCGCGCTGCGCGGCGACCCGTCCGACGGGCTGCCCGGGGTGGCCGGCGTCGGCGAGAAGACCGCCGCCCGGCTGGTCGACAGGTACGGCGACATCGCCGGCATCCTCGCCGCCCTGGACGACCCGGCCGCCGGTTTCGCACCCGGGCTGCGCACCAAGCTCGCCGCGGCCCGGGACTACCTGGCCGTGGCGCCGAAGGTGGTCCGGGTGGCCCTGGACGTGCCGCTGCCACCGCTGTCCACCGAGTTGCCGGCATCGCCGGCCGACCCGCAACGGTTGCTCGACCTGGCCGAGCGGTGGAACCTCGCCGGCTCGACCCGGCGCCTGGTCGACGCGCTCGCCACCCGCACCGCGACGAGCTGACCCGTCCCGGGTCGGCTCAGACGATGAAGCGGAGCCGGCCGCGCCGGGCCAGCAGGTAGCCGAGGGCACCGGCGACGATCAGCACCAGACCGATGCCGACGAGCAGACCGGTCGGGGCACCGGTGATCGGCAGCGAGCCGCCGCCTCCGCCGCTGCCGGAGAGCTGCACCTGGATCTTCGCGGTGTCGTTGGCGGGGTCCAGATCCTTGACCGGGCCGGTGCCGTCGAAGGTGTGCAGCCGGACCGTGCCGCCCTTGCCACCGGCCCGGTCGATCCGTAGGTCGAACTCGAAGCTCAGCCGCTCACCGCGGCTGATCGTGCCGCGCGCCAGACACACGTAGACCCGCGCGCCCGGCTTGCCGGGCTGCCACTCGTCGGCGTCCCGGTCGACACAGGACTGCGGGGCGGTGACCGCGGTGACGTTTGTCGGCAGGGTCACGATGGTCTCGACGTTGAGCCCCCGCTGGCCGTTGGGTCCGGCGCTGGCCGGACCGTTGTTGAGGTACCCGACCCGCATCTCGACCGTGTCGCCGACCGCACCCGTGACGGTGGCCCCCTCGGCGGCCACGTCGCCACGCTGGTCGCCGTCGACGGTCAGCGTGATCCGGGTTTCGTTGTCGTGCGGGTTGGTGTCGGTCTGCCCGAGCGCGCGGGCCTGGGTACCGTCGAGCGGCACCAGCGTCAGCGCCTCGTCGTCGCCCGTCGGGCCGAGCGGCCCGGTCGAGCCCAACCCGGGACGGAACGCCGCCCAGTCGGCGGGGGTGAACCAGACCGCGTTGCTGAGGTGCAGGTTCGGCGCCCAACTGTCGGCCGGGACGGTTCCGCCGAACGTCGGGTCCACCCGCAGCGACTGACCGGGCTCCAGCGAATTGCCGAACGTGCAGGCGAAGCTGCTGTCGTCGAGATCAAGGTCGCTGTACTCGCAGTTCGCGTACCGCTTCGACGGGGTGAACCCGTAGGAGCCGGAGAGGTACAGCACCAACCCGCGCGCGGTCTTCGGACCCCGGTTCAGCACCGTCAGCGGTACCTCGACCCGGCCGCCCAGGCTGCTGTCCAGATCCAGCTTCGGCTCGGCGGCGAGGTCGACCCCTTCGCCGACGGTGACGGTGGACCGGTAGGTCCCGGTGCTCCCGTCGGGCGTGGTGACGGTGAACACCAGTTCACCCTGCTGGCCCGGCTTCGCGTCCGCCGCCGCCCGGACGGCCAGGCTGAACAGCTCCGAACCCCAGTCACTGTCGGTCGTCACCGCGCAGTTGAGGACCGCGCCCGACGCCGTACAGACGTCCGGGTCGTCGCCCTGGTCGACGTCGGCGAAGGCCAGGACAGCGCTGCGGTCCACCCGCACGGTGTAGGTGCCGACCTGCGGGTCACCCTGCAGGCTGACCGAGACCCACTTCTGCGGACCGTCGGTGGCGACGATGACGTTGTTGACGCGTGCCACTGCCGTCGCGGCCGGTTCGGCGGCGGCCGGCACACTGAGGGCCACCGTGGCGAGCACACCGACGACGGCCACGCCGGCAAGCAACCGACGAACAACATGAGTCTGCATGGCTGGTCCCTCAGGAACATGGTGATACCACGACGGGAGCTGAGCCGGGTAAGACTCTCATGGATGCCGCGATCACCGGAAGCAGGTGTACCGCGGGTCGGCCTGACGGATCGGCCACCCGGCCCTACCGGACGGTCCCCTCCCGGTGCGACCCGTCGGTCTCGGACGGCACCAGCGGCGCCTCCAGGACCAGGAAGCAGACCAGCAGCTTGAGGTAGAACAGCAGCGGGAACCAGGCGTAGGCCGGGGCGAGCGGCAGGAAGGTGAGATTGACCAGGACGGCGACCAGGTAGAGCGCCATCGCGATCAGGCGTTTGACGTCGACCGGGGCAGACTCGACCACGACCGCCGCGACCAGCAACAGCGCCGCGTTGGCCAGCAGCCAGGCCGGGTCGGCACCGGCCACCGGGAGCAGGGTCACCACCACCGGGTACGCCAGGTGAGCCGCCACGAAGCCCAACCGCCGAGCCCGCCGGCCGGGCCGGTGATACCAGCGCTTCGCCGCGTTCGTCGCGTTTGTGAGCACGCCACCGACGAGGTCCACGGCGATCACCGCCGTCACGACGATCTCGACGACAGACCAGTGCTCGCCCCGCGCCTGACGCAGGACGTACCCGGCCAGCAGCGACAGCACAAGCAGGTGCGCTCCCGCCTCGGCGAGATTCTCCCGCCGGCTGCGCCCCGGCCCGAAGAACCGATCGGCAGCCCCGGCCAGGCCCGGTCGCGGCGACGGTACCCGCCAGTCGACGCCCACCCCCGGCGGCGCGTCACCGGCCTGGTCCTCGCCGGCCCCGCGTTGCACCTGCCACCCACCTCCCGACCTGCCCCGCGCCCACTTCGGACCCGGCCACGCCGGATCGTCTATGTTTCCGTCTGCGCAGCACGTTAGCTGTCCGAGCATTTGTCGGACCCGGCGGGCGGTCCGGCATCAGTGCCGGCACCGGGAGGCAGCGGCGTTGGCACCGCGGCTCAGGTGACGTGGCGGAGGTAACCGTCGATGGCGGCGGCCAGGATCTGCTCGCCGGGACGCCCCCAGAGCTCGGCGTTGAAGACCTCCACCTCGATCGGGCCGGGGTAGCCGGCCGCGTCGACCGCCTCGCGCAGCCGGCGCAGCTCGATGCAGCCGTCGCCGGGCAGCGCCCGGCCGAGCAGCACCCCCTCCGGCAGCGGGGTGACCCAGTCGCAGACCTGGAACGCGGCGATCCACTCCCCCGCGCGGGCGATCTGGTCGTGCACGGTGTCGTCCCACCACACGTGGTATGCGTCCACCACCACACCGACCACACCCGGGTCGAACCGTTCGGCGATGTCCAGCGCCTGACCGAGGGTGGCGATGACGCACCGGTCGGCGGCGAACATCGGGTGCAGCGGTTCGATGGCCAGGGTCACCCCGGCGGCGTCGGCGTGCGGAGCGAGTTCGGCGATCGCGTCGGCGACCCGGGCGCGGGCGCCGTCGATGTCCCGGCTGCCGGCGGGCAGGCCGCCGGAGACCAGGACCAGCACCGGGGCGCCGAGAGTGGCCGCCTCGTCGATGGCCCGCAGGTTCTGCTCCCGCCAGTCGTCGGCGGTGAAGAACCCACCCCGGCACAGGGTGGTGACCGTCAGCCCGGCGTCGCGGACCAGCTTCGCGGTACGGCCGAGACCATACTCGGTCACCGGCTCCCGCCACAGGCCGATGCTCGGCACCCCGGCGGCGGCACAGCCGGCGACCACGTCGCGTAGCGGCCAGTGCTGGGCGGTGGCCTGGTTGAACGAGAACCGGCGCAGGGCCGCCCGACTCGCCGGGCCGGTCACTGGGTCACTCCGGCCACGGTGAAGAAGGCGCGGGCGCGGGCGGCGGCCAGCTCGGCGTCGGGCAGCAGGCCGGCGGCGTCGGCGAGGGTGAGCAGGGTGCCCAGGTGCTCGGGTGTCCGGCCGGACTGCAACCCACCGACCATCGTGAAGTGCTCCTGGTGCCCGGCGAGCCAGGCGAGGAAGACGATGCCGGTCTTGTAGTACCAGGTGGGTGCGGCGAACAGGTGCCGGGCCAGCGGCACGGTCGGGGCGAAGATCTCGTCGTACCGGGCCAGGTCACCGTGGTCGAGGGCGGCGAGCGCGGCCGACGCGGCGGGCGCGATGGCGGCGAAGACCCCGAGCAGCGCGTCGGAGTGGCCGGACCCGTCGCCCCGGATCAGCTCCGGGTAGTGGAAGTCGTCGCCGGTGTAGAGGCGTACGCCCGCCGGCAGCCGGCGGCGCAACGCCACCTCGCGCCCGGCGTCGAGCAGCGACACCTTGATGCCGTCCACCCGGCGGGCGTGGGCCTTCAGCAGCTCGACGACGGTGTCGGCGGCCAGGTCCAGGTCGTCGGTGCCCCAGTAGCCGGACAGGGCCGGGTCGAACATCGGACCGAGCCAGTGCAGCACCACCGGCTGGTCGGTGGCGTGCAGCAGTTCGTCGTACACCCGCAGGTAGTCCTCGGGGCCGCGGGCGGCGGCGGCCAGGTGCCGACTGCACATCAGCACCGGCACCGCACCGGCGGCCCGCACGTCGTCGAGCTGTTCCCGGTAGGCGGCGGTGACCTCGGCGAGCGTCGCCGGGCCGGGCGGCAACTGGTCGGTGGCGGCCCCGGCGACGATCCGGCCCCCGACGGACCGCGCCTCGGCCGCGCTGCGGCGGATCAGCTCCCGGGTCGCCGGGTAGTCCAGACCCATACCGCGCTGCGCGGTGTCCATCGCCTCGGCCACTCCCAGGCCGTAGGACCACAGGTGGCGGCGGAAGGCGAGGGTACGGTCCCAGTCCAGCACCGCCGGGGCGCCGGGGGTGTTGTCGCCGGCCGGGTCGGCCACCACGTGCGCGGCGGCGTACGCGACGCGGGTGCGCGGCGGTCCCTCGGGGCGCGGATGCCCGCTGCCGCCGGACAACCGGATCCGCCGGCCGCCGGGCAGGGTCACCTCGCTTCGCTCGCTCACAGGGTCAGCTCCGGCACCTCGACGCGGCGTCCCTCGCGGGCCGACAGCAGGCCCAGCTCGGCCAGCTGCACGCCCCGGGCACCGGCCAGGAAGTCCCACGGGAACGGCTCGCCGGTGGCCACGTGCCGCAGGAACGCCTCCCACTGCACCTTGAAGCCGTTGTCGAAGTCCTCGTTGTCCGGCACCTCCGTCCACTGCGACCGGAAGTCCTCGGTGGCGGGCAGGTCCGGGTTCCAGACCGGCTTGGGGGTGACCGCCCGGTGTTGCACCCGACAGCGCCGCAGCCCGGCGACCGCGCTGCCCTCGGTGCCGTCGACCTGGAACTCGACCAGCTCGTCGCGGTGCACCCGGACGCACCAGGACGAGTTGAGCTGGGCGATGACGCCGCCCGCCAGCTCGAAGACGCCGTAGGCGGCGTCGTCGGCGGTGGCCTCGTAGGGCCGCCCGGCCTCGTCGACCCGCCGCGGGATGTGCGTGGCGATGGTGGCGGAGACGGCGCGTACCTCACCGAACAGTTCCGCGAGCACGTAGTGCCAGTGCGGGAACATGTCCACCACGATGCCGCCGCCGTCGGCGGCCCGGTAGTTCCACGAGGGGCGTTGGGCGGGTTGCCAGTCGCCCTCGAAGACCCAGTAGCCGAACTCGCCGCGCACCGAGAGCACCCGGCCGAAGAAGCCGCCGTCGAGCAGCCGCTTGAGCTTGCGCAGCCCCGGCAGGAAGAGTTTGTCCTGCACCACGCCGGTGCGTACGCCGGCCGCCCGGGCGGCACGCGCCAGGTCCAGGGCGGCGGCGGTGTCCTCGGCGAGGGGCTTCTCGGTGTAGATGTGCTTGCCGGCGTCGATGGCCTGCCGGATCGCCTTCTCCCGCTGCTGGGTCACCTGCGCGTCGAAGTAGACCTGGGTGTCGTCGCGGGCCAGGGCGGCGGTCAGGTCGGTGGTCCAGTCGTCCAGGCCGTATCGTTCGGCGATCTCGCGCAGCTTGGCCTCGCTGCGGCCGACGAGGACGAGATGCGGCCAGACGGTGGTGCCGTCGGCCAGCGGCACCCCACCGGCGGACCGGATGGCCAGCAGGGAGCGCACCAGATGCTGCCGGTATCCCATCCGGCCGGTGACGCCGTTCACGATGATGCCGATCGACCTGCGGGTCATGGGGGTCCTTCCGTCGTACGCGCTCGGACCGGGCGAGGTAAGCGCTTTCCCGCCCAGATTAGGCCGCACCTCGGAAGTCAGGCAAGGGCTTACCTGACGACGGTGCGTCCGGCCTCGGCGACCGACGCCGGGCCGCCGCGGCCGGAGCAAATCGCTGGCCACCCCGCCACCGGAACGACGACCATCAGTGGATGGATCGCCAGTCCGACGAGATCGTCGCGTACTACACCGACCGGTACCGCGAGGACCTGCGGCTCGCCGCACGGCCGCAGGCCCGGCTGGAGCGGACCCGCACGGTGGAACTGCTGCGCGAGTACCTGCCCGCACCCCCGGCCCGGATCCTGGACGTCGGCGGAGGCACCGGCGAGTACGCCCGGGCCCTTGTCGCCCTCGGCCACCGGGTACGCCTGCTCGACCTGGTGCCCGCGCACGTCGCCCAGGCCCGCGCCGGCCACCCCGCCGTCGACGCGGACGTCGCCGACGCCCGCGCGCTGCCCGAGCCCGACGCCAGCTACGACGCCACCCTGCTGCTCGGGCCGCTCTACCACCTGCCCCGGCGCGCCGACCGGTGCCGGGCCCTGGCGGAGGCGGTCCGGGTCACCCGGCCCGGCGGTGCTGTCCTCGCCGCCGCGATCTCACGATTCGCCGGGCCGCTGGACTTCGCCGCCACCGGTCGGCTCGACGCCCGGATGGTCGAGGAGGCCGCGGTGCTGCTCACCGACGGCCGGAACGACGCGAGTCTCGGTTTCACCCACGCCTACTTCCACCGGGTCGAGGAACTGCTCGACGAATGCCGGACCGCCGGCCTGTCCGACCTGGCCGTCGACGGCATCGAGGGACCGGCCTGGATCGCCGCCGAGGCGGCCGCGCACGGGCCGATGGCGGAGACCGTGTTCACCGCCGCGTTGCGGCTCGCCCGCGTCTACCGACGCGAACCCGCCCTGGTCGCGGCGAGCGCCCATCTGCTCGCCCGGGGCATCGTCCGCGATCCGTCCGACATCGCGCGGGACCGGCCGGACCGGCCGGCCTGACCTGCGCTAACCGCGCCCCGGAAAAGACCCCGCCCTGCGGTACGGTGTCGCTGGTCGCCGCGACAGCGGCCGGCGCGACGCGTGAGGGGGCGGGTGTGGCGACGCTGTCCGATGTGGCCCGACGGGCCGGTGTCTCACCCGCCACCGCCTCGCGCGTGATCAACGGCAGCAGCAAGCCGGTCACCGAGGAGCTGCGCGAACGGGTGCTGCGCGCCGTCGCCGAGTTGCAGTACGTGCCCAACGCCCACGCCCAACTGCTGGCCCGGTCGCATCGCGGCGCCGTCGGGGTGATCGTGCACGACGTCTCCGACCCGTACTTCGCGGAGATCACCCGGGGCCTGCAACGCGTCGCCACCGACCAGGGCCGGCTGTTGATGATCTGCAACAGCTACCGCGACCCCGAGCGGGAACTGGAGTACGTCGAGCTGCTGCGGGGCCAGCAGGTCGCCGCCATCATCCTGGCCGGTTCCGGGTACCACGACGCCGACTTCACCCGGCTGCTCAACGGCAAGCTCGCCGCGTACGAGGCCACCGGCGGGCGGGTCGCGGTGATCGGCCGCCACGAGCACTCCGGTGACGCGGTGATGCCGGACAACCGGGGCGGCGGCGAACTCCTCGGTCGGGAACTGTGCCGCCTCGGCCACGAACGCATCGGTGTGGTGGCCGGTCCCCGGGTGCTGACCACCATCACCGACCGGCTCGCCGGGCTGCGCGCGGCGCTCGCCGACCACGGCCGGGAACTGCCGGAACACCGCGTCCGGTACGCCGACTTCGACCGCGACGGCGGCGCCGAGGCCACCGCCGCGCTGCTCGACGCCGAGCCGGGACTGACCGCGATCGCGGCGCTCAACGACTCGATGGCCATCGGCGCGCTGGCGCTGCTACGCGCCCGTGCGGTGCCGGTACCGCAGCAGGTGAGCGTGTTCGGCTTCGACGACATGCCGGTGGCCCGGGACGTCACCCCGGCGCTGACCACGGTCCGTCTGCCACTTGTCGAGATGGGTGCCCGCGCGATGGCCCTGGCCCTGGACCCGGGAGCCGCAGGTCCCCGGATCGAGTCGCTCGCCGCCGAACTGGTCCGTCGGGACAGCGCCGGTCCCGCCCCGGGCTGAGCCGGCGGGCCGGTGGCCGACCGGTGCGTACCCGCGCGACGTCGACGACCTGCCGAGGGCTCGTCCATCGGCACCGAAAACGTTATCGTTGCTGATCATCGGTAAGGAGTCTCATGCCCCGCGCGCACCTCACCATCAACCCGGCGTTCACCATCGGGCCGGTCCGTCGCCGGCTCTTCGGCGGTTTCGTCGAGCACCTCGGCCGGCACATCTACGACGGGATCCACGAGCCCGGGCATCCGAGCGCCGGGCCGGACGGATTCCGACGTGACGTCATCGAGCTGGTCAAGGAACTGGGCGTCAGCACGGTCCGGTACCCGGGCGGCAACTTCGTCTCCGGCTACAACTGGGAGGACGGGGTCGGGCCGGTGGCCGAGCGACCGCGTCGGCTCGACCTCGCCTGGCACTCCACCGAGACCAACCAGGTCGGCCTGCACGAGTTCCAGCACTGGCTCGACCTGGTGGGCAGCGAACTGATGTTGGCCGTGAACCTCGGCACCCGGGGCCCTAAGGAGGCCGTCGAGCTGCTGGAGTACACGAACCTGCCGGCCGGAACCGCCCGTGCCGAGCAACGGGCCGCCAACGGTCGGGAGAAGCCGTTCGGCATCGCCATGTGGTGCCTCGGCAACGAGATGGACGGTCCCTGGCAGCTCGGCCACCGCGACGCCACCGACTACGGCAAGCTCGCGTCGATGACGGCCAAGGCGATGCGCCAGGTGGATCAGAACCTGGAGCTGGTCGCCTGCGGCTCGTCCGGCCGCGGCATGCCGACCTTCGGTGAGTGGGAACGCGTCGTGCTGAGTCACGCCTACGACGACGTCGACTACATCTCCTGCCACGCCTACTACCAGGAACACGACGGTGATCTCGCGAGCTTCCTCGCCTCCGGGGTCGACATGGACACCTACATCGAGTCGGTGGTCGCGACCGTCGACCACGTACGCACGGTCAAACGGTCGGCCAAGCGGGTGGATCTCGCGTTCGACGAGTGGAACATCTGGTACATGAGCCGGTGGCAGGAGAAGGCACGTACCTTCACCATCGACGAGTGGCCGGTCGCACCACGCCTGCTCGAGGACCGCTACACCGTCGCGGACGCCGTCGTCCTCGGCGGTCTGCTGATCTCCCTGCTCAACCACGCCGACCGGGTCACCTCGGCGAACCTCGCGCAGCTCGTGAACGTGATCGCACCGATCATGACCGAGCCCGACGGCCCAGCCTGGCGGCAGACGACGTTCTTCCCGTTCTCGGTGACCTCGCACGCCGCCCGGGGCGACGCGCTGCGGGTGCTGGCCGACGCCGACGAGACGACCACCGCGACCTTCGGCTCGGTGCCGGTGGTGGCCGCCGCGGCGACCAGCGACGGCACCGGGCTGTCGGTGTTCCTGCAGAACCGGCACCTCAGCGAGACGACGACGGTGACGATCGACCTGCGCGCCTTCCGGCCGACCGGTGCGGTCTCGGCCCGGGGCGTCTGGGACACCGACGTGCGCGCCGCCAACGACCTGCGCGACCCGCACCGGGTCGGGCTGCGCAACAACGACACCGCGCGGCTCTCCGACGGCCTGCTCACCGTCGAGCTGCCGCCCGTGTCCTGGACCGCGCTGACGATCCCGCAGGCAACCGGGTCCGGCGAGTCCTGACCGTACCCACGGTCGGCTTGTATCCTCCCGCGGTGACCTCGGCGCTCGGGAAGCTGACCCGCCAGCAGCAGACGCTGCTGGCGCGGTGGCTTCCCGGGGCGAGCGTCGAGGCCGATCACAGCTGGGGGTTGGTGGCCACCACGGTCCTCGAGGTGACCTGCGCGGGTGCGCGATTCATCGTCAAGGCAAGCGCCGGGGACGACCACGGCATCCGGCGCGAACTGGACGCCCACGCCAACTGGTTGCGGCCCTGGACCGATGGGGGCCGCGCGCCGATCCTCGTACACGGCGACGCCGACGCGAAGCTGCTCGTCACCCGCTACCTGCCCGGCCGGTTGGTGCTCGGCAGCGAGCACGCCGACGATCCTCGCCTCTACCGGCAGGCCGGCGAGTTGCTGGCGCTGCTGCACGCCCAACTCGTCGTCACCGACGACGACCACGAGCGACGCGAGAACGAGAAGGCCCTGGCCTGGCTGCGCCGACCACATCGGATCGCCGCGCCCACCGTACGGCGGCTACGCGCCGAAATCACCTCCTGGCCGACCCCGTCGGCGTCCCTGGTGCCCACCCACGGTGACTGGCAGCCCCGGAACTGGCTGGTCCACGACGGCGTGCTCGGTGTGATCGATTTCGGTCGCGCCGCGTTGCGTCCCGCGTACACGGACTTCGGTCGGCTGGCCGCCCGGGAGTTCCGTGGTGATCCGAGGCTCGAGGCAGCCTTCCTCGACGGGTACGGGCCCGACCCCCGTGAGCCGCACGCGTGGCACCGCACCCGGATCCGCGAGGCGATCGGCACCGCGGCATGGGCGTACCGGGTGGGCGACGAGGCGTTCGAGGCCCAGGGCCACCGCATGATCGCCGAGGCGCTGCGCGACGTCCCGGGCGTACACCGCCCCTGACCGGGAGTCGCATCATGATCGCCGGGATCACTCGTGCGGCACGATGTGCCGGAGCGCGTCGGGGCGGGCCGCCGCCTCCGCCATCAGCCGGGCCAGCCCGGCCCGGGTCGCCACCACCGTGATCTTCTCTCCGGGACGCAACCGCCGTCCGTCCGCGACGGTCGCCGGTAGCTGACTGCCGACGAGGTTCGTCAACCGCAGCAACCATGCCTCGCCCGGCCGACGCAGATCACCGACGGTCATCCGGGCCAGCAACGAGCGCTCGCCGACCGTCGTCTCGGCGACCAGCAACACCCGCCGGGCGACGGGAATCGCCTCCAGTTCGTGACCCAGCATCCGCGCGACGAACGACGGCACCGCGAGATAGCTGACACTGCGGGAGATGGTGAGGTCGAAGGCGCGCTGCACCTGGTCGGCGAAGTCGCCGTCGAAGAGCCGCAGCACCACCCGCAGATCGGCCCGAACGGCGCGGCCGACCAGCGCGGTCTCCAGATTCGTCACATCGTCCGCAGTGAGTACGACAAGTGCGCGGCTGGTCGCCAGCGAAGCAGCTAGCAGCGTCTCTCGGCGACTCGCGTCCCCGACGATCAGCGGAATCCGCAGTTCCCGCACAGCCGACACACCGCGCGCGTCCGCCGAGCGGTCGATGGCGATCACGTCGACCCCGAGGGCGTGCAGACCTTCGACCACGTGGCTGCCGACCCCGCCCAGCCCGACCACGATGACGTGTCCGCTGGCCCGTCTCGGCAGGGAACCGTCCGCCACCTCCAGTCGTACCTTGATCACTGCGTCCACCACGGCGCCGGTGAGCAGCGGAATCAGGGCGATGCTGGCGATGGTGAGGACAACCAGCGTCACCTTCTCCACCCCGGTGGCGGTCGGCTCGACGTCCGCGCCACCCAAGGTAGCCAGGACCGCCTCGAAAAAGGCCTGGGACCAGGTGGTCGCCGGACGACTCAGGGCGAGCACGGCCGCAGCGACGAGCAGCAGTCCGAGGAAGACGCCCAGGACGACGCGGATCCGGCGCCAGACCCGGCCCGCGATCGTTCCGAGCGGGTAGCCGTGGGTCATCGGACGGCGGCGGGACGTCTCCGGCCGCCAGGGTGCCACGGCGGCGAGCACCAGGTCGGCCTCGTGCTGGCGGGCCGGCAGTACCTCGACCTCGTCGCCGTGCCGGCTGATCGCCAGGCCACAGACCACCTCGTGCTCACGCACCTCGTCGCGTCCGGCGACGAACATCGTGCCGTCGCGTAGGCCGTGCCGAGGAGTGGCCTGGCCGACGGCGGCGGAGACGAAGGCCGGCGCGGCCAGCGCCCCGTCGGACAGAACGGTGCAGTAGGGCAGTTGGTCGAGCCCTCGGCTCAGTCCGGTGTTGAACATCCGCACCACGATCCGCAGCGTCGGGTGCAGGTCGTGGGCCTGGAGCGCGGCCTCGATGTTCGCCACGTCATTGCGGTCGACCAGGGCCAACGCGTCGGCCGCGCCCAGCCCGGCCGTCTGGTAGGCGTCGGCATCCGGTCGCTCCGCCACGATGAACCGGACGCCGGGCAGCCGGGCGATGCGTCGACCGTACCGGGATGTCCGGGACCGCAGGATCACCGTGACCCGACCGCCGTGCCGGTTGGTGAGTTCGTCGGCGAGCCGGTAGGCCAGGCTGTCGTCGCCGCAGATGACGAAGCGACGTGGCTCTTCCGGCTCCGGCTGAACCGGCGATCCGGACTCCGGGACCAACACGCCGCCGAGCGTATCGACCACCCGCCAGGCCAGGCGCTAGACACATCGCGGAACCCGGCAGCCGCCGCACGTCGCACGCATGGGACAGACGTGGTCGCGTGCATGGATTGGCGGTGCGATCATCAGGGCCATGCGCAAGATTGTCGTGGCGACGGCCGCCGTCCTGCTGGTGTCGGGTTGCACCGGCGGAGCGGCGGACACGAGCACCTCGGACCCCTCCGACGGACCACCCGACGCCGTCGCCGCCGACGCGCCGGCACCGGGTTGGCGGCTGGCCACGCTGCCGGAACTGGCCGGGCCCACAAGCGTGCTGTGGGACGTGGTGTCGGTGGACGCGAGCCACGCGTGGGCCGTCGGTAGCGAGGCCTACTCGCCGGACCAGCCGGACGACACCGGTACCCCGTTGGTCCTTCGGTGGGACGGAACGAACTGGACGCGGGCGGCCGTGCCGGCGATCTCCTGGCACGGCCGGCTCGACCTCGTCGCGGCCGACTCGCCGTCGAATGTCTGGGCGGTCGGCAGCACGGCCGCCGCCTCCCCGCAGGAGCAGGTGACGCACGTCCTGCACTACGACGGGAGTGCCTGGCGCGAGGTGCCGTTCGCGCGGGGCGACGGCGAGACCCGGGCACTGATCACCGGACTTGCCGTCCTCGGCGAACAGACCTGGTTGGTGGGCAACGACGGCAGCAATGTGATCATCAAGCAGTGGGACGGACGATCCTGGCGGTCACACCAACCGCCCGCCGAGTGCCGCACCGGCGGCACGTCCTTCGGCGGAATGCCGAACTTCTGCACCGTCACCACGATCAAGGCCATCGGGCCGAATGACGTCTGGGCCGCCGGCAACGGCGCGTGGCAGGACTTCAAGGGCCCGTTGCTCTTCCACTGGAACGGCTCGGGCTGGCGTACGGTCCAGGTGGGCGTCAACAACGACGAGTCCTCGTTCCGAGCGCTGGCGGGTCGATCCTCCAGCGAGCTGTGGGCGGTCGGCGACGGTGGGTTGGCCGTGCGCGGGGGCGGCGGATCGTTCGAACTGCTCAGGTACGCGCCGGGTGGCGCGATGCCCGACGTGGTCACCGAACCCGCCGGACAGCCGTGGCTGATCGACAACTCGTCGGCACCGAGCGCTTCGCTTGTCACGTACCGGACGGGCGGGTGGGCCGGCGTTGCGGCGCCGCAGCCGCCGGACGCGGTCGGCCTGAGCCTGCACGGGATCGCCGGGACCCCGGGCCACCCCCTGATGTTCGCGGTGGGCGCGGCGGATCTCCCCACCACCCCGCGCTACCTGCGGGGGGTGGTGCTCGAGTACGTGCCGGACGCGTCGACCGGAGCACGCCACTGACGTCGACCCGGAGTGGTTCGGACAGCTACAGGTCCACAACCCCGTCGACGGGCCGGTGCCGGAGGTGGTGCTGACCGGGGTGGTGACCGACGGCTGACCCGTACCGGCCGCCGGCCGCACCCCCGGTGCGGCCGACGGGCACGGGACGGACAGCGCGCGGAGCGCCCCCTACGCTGTCCGGGTGGCGCCGGTCAGTCCAACGCAACGGGTCCTCTCCCCCGACGACGTGGTCGACCTCGTCCGGTCCTCGTTCGGGCCGGACCGGCGGGTGACCGACTGCGGGCCGCTGTCCGGTGGTGGCTTCGCCGCGGTGTGGTGGGTCCGTCTCGACCGCGCGCGCCCGGGAGCGGGCCGCACGCCACCAGGTCACCGGGACGTGGTGCTGAAGGTCGCCCCGCCGCCCACCGCGCGGCTGCTGCGCTACGAGACCGACCTGATCGCCGCCGAGGCCCGCTACTTCCGGCTGGTCGCCGAGCGGGCACCGCGGGTGCCGGTGCCGCCGGTGCTGCACCACGGCCGGGACCGGCGGCTCGGCGAGTGGCTGGTCACCGGCCGACTGCCCGGCCGGTCACTGCCCGACCTGGACGGTGACGACGGGCCGGTCCGCGCCAACCTGGGTGCGGCGACTGCCGCCCTGCACCGGATCACCGGCGAGCGGTTCGGCTACGACGCCGGCCGCACCGGCGGACCGACCTGGACGGCCGCGTTCACCGCGATCATCGACGACCTGCTCGCCGACGCGGCCGACTGGCAGGTGGCGTTGCCGGTGCCGCCGCAGCGGCTGCGCGCCCTGGTGGCCCGGCACGGCGAGGTGCTCGACACGGTACGCCGGCCGGCGCTGCTGCACTTCGACTGCTGGGACGGAAACGTCCTCGCCGACCGGGACGCCGACGGCGCGTACCGGATGTGTGGCCTGGTCGACGGCGAGCGGTTCCTCTACGGTGATCCGCTGCTCGACCTGGTCTCGCCGCTGCTGTTCCGCCGTGCCGAGGACGAACCCACGCACCCGTTCCTGCGCGGGTACGCCGAGGCCACCGGGCTGCCACTGGTCTTCGACGACGGGGTCCGCCGCCGCCTCGCGCTGTACCGGATGCACCTGCACCTGCTGATGACCGTGGAGATGCCCAGCCGGGGCATCACGCCGGACAACGACCCCGGCCGGCACGCCCTGCTGGCCGAGCTGCTCGACCGCGACCTCACCGAGCTGGCCGCGCGGTGAGCACCGAACCGACCAGTCGCAGGGCGCGGCGAAAGGTCGGCCAGGTGTGGCGGCCCGGATATTCCAGGGTCATCGAGTCAGGGGCGCGCTGCCCGTTCAGGGCCGGCGACCGCTGCCCTTTCCCCTTGCAATGAGCCGCCGGAGCTTCTCCTGATTGCCAGGTTTCGCCAACTCGCGCCGTCCCCGATCAACAACCTGGCGGCCCTTGGGGCTGTTGAGGAACGACATGATCCGCTGCACGATGGATGCCATTTCCACAGCCTAGCTCGATCTTGACGTCGGTCGACGCTTGTCGTGATGCGGTGCCTCGTTCGCGGCCACCGGGGTTCGCCGAGGGTCAGGACGGTGCGAACCGGGCGAGCGGATTGGTCAGGGCGCCGACCAGTTGCAGGGCCGCCGACGGGTCGGACAGGTCGACCATCTGCTGGTTGTCGCGCAGTTGCAGCCGGTTGAGGCAGGACAGCGCGAACTGCGGGGCGAACAGGTCGTAGCGGGCCAGCCGGTCGGCCAGGTGCGGTACCCGGCCGGCGTACTCGGTGGCGCAGTCGGCCACGGTGCGCCAGAACTCCTCCTCGCCGAGGACGCCCTGGCCGGCGAGGGTCGCGCCGAGGAACCGGAAGAAGCAGTCGAAGACGTCCGTGAAGATCGACAGCAGCTTCATGTCCTCCGGGATGTCGGCGCGGATCCGCTCGACCGCCGGCGGCAGTTGCGCCTCGGCTCCCATCACCACGATCTCCTCGGCGATGTCCTTGAAGATCGCGCGCTCGACGACGCCGTCGCGCAGCACCAGGATGACGTTCTCGCCGTGCGGCATGAACGCCAGGTCGTAGGCGTAGAAGGCGTGCAGCAGCGGGGTCAGGTAGGCGGTCAGGTAGCGGCGCAGCCACTGCGCCGGCGCCAGCCCGGAGGCGGCGATCAGCTCGGCGGCGAACGACCGGCCGTCGGCGTCGACGTGCAGCAACGACGCCATGGTGGCCAGTCGCCGGCCCTCGGCCAGGTCGGGTACCGGGCTCTCCCGCCACAGCGCGGCGAGCATCTTCCGGTACGGGGAGTAGCGGTCGGTGGCGGCCTCGTACTGGCGGTGCCGGTAGCCGACCGCGGCCCGCTCCCGGATGATCGTCAGCCCGGTGGCCCGGAACACCTCGTCGCCGTCGATCAGGTCGGCCAGCCAGTCGTTGATGGCCGGGGTGGCCTCCATGTACGCGGCCGACAGGCCCCGCATGAAGCCCATGTTCAGCACGGACAGCGCGGTCTTGACGTAGTGCCGCTCGGGGTGGCTGACGTTGAAGAAGGTGCGGATGGACTGCTGGGCGAGGTACTCGTCGGGGCCCTCGCCGAGGCAGACCAGCCGGCGCCGCGCCACCTCGCCGGCGAAGGTGACCGACAGCTTGTTCCACCACTGCCACGGGTGCACCGGGATGAGGTGGTGGTCGGCGAGGTCGAGGCCCAGTCCGGTCATGGTGGCGGCGAACCGGGCGAGGGTCGCCTCGCCCAGTTCGGTGCGCAGCAGCGTCTCCCGGTCCAGGTCCGCCGAGCTGGTGAAGGTGGCGTGGTCGCGGTGGGCGGCGAGCCAGATCAGCCGGACCGGGTGGGCCGCCTCGGGGGCGTACCGGTGGTACTCGTCGACGCCGAAGCCGAGCCGCCCGTTGTTGGCCACGAAGCAGGGATGGCCCTCGGTCATCGAGGTCTCGATGGTCTGGAAGTCGGCCGCCACCAGCTTCGCCGCGCCGGGCAGCGCCCGGTCCAGCTTGTACGCCAGGCCGGCGAGGGTGGACGTGATCTCCTCGAGGTAGACCGGCAGGATCCGGTCGGTGAGGCCGAGCGCGTCACGCAGGTCGAGGCAGAAGTCGACCGCGTCCAGCGGCAGCGACTCACCGTCCCGGTGCCGGCTGATGCTCTCCGGGTCGATGTCCCAGTGCTCCAGGGTCATCACCCGGGCCGCAAACCGGTAGCGGACCGCGCCGGAGGCGGCGGTGACGGCGTACCAGCGACGGCCGGTGGAGTCGGCGGCCGAGCCCTCCGGCTCGGGGGTGAGCAGCCGCTCGTGGCTGAATTCGGCCAGCGCCTTGCGCACCAGCAGGCGGTTGGCCCGCTCCCAGGTCTCCGGGCGCAGGTGGGCGACCGGGTCAGGCGTGGTCACGGTGATGCTCCTTCGTCTCGGTGCCGGCCGCCGCGATCACGTCGGTGGCGGCGCGGAATCCCTGCCGGGTGCAGATGCTCAGCAGGGCGGTCTTCTCCGGCTTGGTGACCGGTCCGACCACCTCGAAGCCGACCGCCGCGTTGAGCGCCTGCACGGCGGTGTTGCGCACGTCCGGCTCGACCACCACCCGTTCGGTGGCGGGGTCGGCGAACAGCCAGGCCATCACCGTGGTGATGACGGCCCGGGTGAACCCGGACACCGGGGTGTCGGTGGGTGCGCAGAGGAAGTGCATCCCGACGTCGCCGGGCCGCGCGTCGTGCAGGCCGACCAGCTCGACGTGCGCCGGGTCGTACCGTTCGGCGAGGAAGGCCGGCTCGCCGCGCCACAGGCCGAGGTACGCCTCGTGGTGCGGGTGCTCGGCGATGCGGCGGTACTCGGCGGCCACCGCGTCGAGGTCGGCGTCCTGCATCAGCCAGAACGCCGCCTTGGGATGGGTCACCCACCGGTGCAGCAGCGGCGCGTCGGCGGCCACGTCGATCGCACGCAGGGCGAACTCGCCGAGTCGCCGATCGTGGCGGACGTGGACGAGCTGGGTCACCCCGGCACCCCGAAGTCCTGGAAGGTGATCGACTTCTCGATGGGGTACGGCTCGCGGCCGAGCAGTTCCCGGATGATCCAGCTGTTGCGGTACGGACCCATGCCGAGGTCGGGCGAGGTGACGCTGTGGGTGTGGGTGCCACCGTTCTGCAGGAACACGCCGCGCCCGGTGGAGTCCACACTGTAGTTGCGGGCGACGTCGAGCCGACCGTGGTCGTCGAAGCGCAGCCGGTGCCGGATCGGTTCCAGGAACGCGGGCATCTCGTACCGGTAGCCGGTGGCCAGCACCAGCCCCTCGGTGTCCAGGGTGAAGTCCCGCCCCTGCTCGACGTGGCGCAGCCGAAGGGTGTGCGATCCGGCGCTCTCGTCGTACGTCACCCCGGTCAGCTCGGTGTTGGTGAGCAGCCGGGTGTTCACCGGGCCGTCGACGCTGCAGGCGTAGAGCAGGTCGTAGATGTCGTTGACCAGGTCGGCGGAGATGCCCTTGAACAATCCCTTCTGCTCGGCCTCCAGCCGGTACCGGGTGGGCTCCGGCAGCGCGTGGAAGTAGTCCACGTAGTCCGGCGAGGTCATCTCCAGCGTGAGCTTCGTGTACTCCAGCGGGAAGAAGCGCGGCGAGCGGGTCACCCAGTTCAGCTGGTAACCGTGGGTGCCGATGTCGCCGAGCAGGTCGTGGTAGATCTCGGCGGCGCTCTGCCCACTGCCGACGATGGTGATGCTCCGCTTGGCCCGCAACGCGTCCCGGTGCGCCAGGTAGCGGGAGTTGTGCACCGCGTCGGAGGTCAGGCCGGCGCAGGCGGCCGGCAGGTGCGGCGGGGTGCCGGTGCCGAGCACCAGATGCCGGGCGCGGTGGGTCACGACGGCACCGTCGACGGTGGCGGTCACCACGTAGTGGTCGTCGGCCGGGTCGTACTCGACGGCGGTGACCTGGTGACCGAAGCGCAGGTTGGGCAGCTTGGCAGCGGCCCAGCGGCAGTACGCGTCGTACTCCACCCGCAGCGGGAAGAAGTTCTCCCGGATGTAGAAGGGGTAGAGCCGGCCGATCTCCTTGAGGTAGCTCAGGAAGGAGAAGGGCGAGGTGGGGTCGGCGAGGGTGACCAGGTCGGCCAGGAACGGCGTCTGCAACCGGGACGACTCCAGCAGCATGCCGGGGTGCCAGGAGACGTCGTCGCGGGCCTCCAGGAACAGCCCGTCGAGTTCGGCGATGGGTGCGGTCAGGCAGGCCAGGCCGAGGTTGTACGGCCCGAGGCCGATCCCGATGAAGTCGTGGCTTCGCATCCGGCCCTCCAGGCTCGGGTTGGCAGCTGGCACGGTCAGCCGACCGGGCAGGTCAGGTCGGCGGCGGGCACGTGTTCGTGCAGGTAGCGGCCGGCCTGCTCGGCGATAAGGTCCAGCACGTAGGCGACGTCGGCGACAGTGGTGGCCGGGTTGAGCACGGTGAACTTGAGGTACTGGCGGCCGTCGACCTTGGTGCCGGCGACCACGCCGAGGCCGGAGGCGGCCAACGCCTCGCGGGCGCGCAGGTTGGCCGCGTCGGTCAGGTCCGGGCCCGGCCCGCTGGGCCGCCAGCGGAACACCACGGTGCTCAGCTGCGAACGGGTCAGCACCTCGAAGCGCGGGTCGGCGGCGACCAGCTCCCACGCCTGCGCGGCCCGGTCGCAGACCTCGTCGAAGAGTTCACCGACCGCGTCGGGCCCCATCACCCGCAGGGTCAACCAGAGCTTGAGCGCGTCGAACCGGCGGGTGGTCTGCAGGCTCTTGTCGACCTGGTTGGGGATGCGCTGGGCGACCGTCCGGGCCGGGTTGAGGTAGTCGGCGTGCCAGGTGGCGTGCCGCAGGGTCCGCCGGTCACGGACCACCAGGGCGCTGGAGCTGACCGGCTGGAAGAAGGACTTGTGGTAGTCCACGGTCACCGAGTCGGCGCGCTCGATGCCGTCGAGCAGGTGCCGGCGGGTCGGCGAGACCAGCAACCCGCAGCCGTACGCGGCGTCGACGTGCAGCCACACCCCGGCCGTGGCGCACACCTCGGCGATCTCGTCGAGCGGGTCGATCGTGCCGAAGTCGGTGGTGCCGGCGGTGGCTACCACCGCCATGACGGTCAGGCCGGCCCGCCGGCAACGGGCGATCTCGTGCCGGACCGCGCCCGGACGCATCCGCCGGTCGGGGCCGGTCTCCACCACCACGACCGCGTCCGGCGCCAGGCCGAGCAGCTTGGCCGCCTTCTGCACGCTGAAATGACCGGCCGCCGAGGCGATGATCCGCAGCTGGGGCAGCAGGATCCGCCGGTCGGCCGGGGTCGCGGCGGCCAGCGCCTCCTCCCGGGCCAGCAACAGGGCGTGCAGGTTCGACTGGGTACCGCCGCTGGTGAAGACCCCGTCGGCGGTCGGACCGAGGCCGATCCGGTCGGCGGTCCACTCGACGAGCCGGCGCTCGATCAGGGTGCCGCCGGCGCTCTGGTCCCAGGTGTCCATCGAGGAGTTGACCGCGCTGAGGACCGCCTCGCCGAGCAGTGCCGGAATGACCACCGGGCAGTTGAGGTGGGCCAGGTACCGGGGGTGGTGGAACCAGACCGCGTCGCGCAGGTAGACGTCCTCCAGCTCGTCGAGCGCGGCGGTGGTGTCGCCCAATGGCCGGTCCAGGTCGATCGCCTCCACCTGGGGGGCGAGCTCGTCCGGGCGTACGCCGGTGAACGGTCCGGTGGCGTCGGCGATCCGCCGGGCCACCCGGTCGGTGCCGGCGGCCACCGCCCGGCGGTACTGCTCGACCGTGTCGTCGCTGAGCAGGTGGGCCCGGGCTGGTGTGTGGCCGGGTCGTGGGCGGGTCGGCGTTGCCTCGGCGGTGTGCACCGGCAGGGTCATGGACGTGTCCTCCACGCTCGGCGGTTCGGTTTTCGGGCAGCCGGAACTTCCCGCACGACAGGTGAGCGGCGGGCGGATCGGGTCCGGGAGGGCGGTGGCGGGGCGGCCGGTGCGGTGCGGGACCGCGACCGGCCGGCCCGCCGATGTCAGGTCAGTTTCCTTGCGCCCTGGATCGCCTTGGCGAGGTTCTCCAGCAGCGGCGCCGCGCCGGCGTACGAGAAGCGTGGCACCGCGTCCCACGGCGTGACCTGCCCGGCCTGCACGGCGGGCAGCTGCTTCCAGGTGGGCTTGGCGGCCAGGTCGGTGGGTTGCAGGGCGGTGCCGCGGTTGTCGAGCAGGATCAGGTCGGCGGCGAACTTTCCGGCGTTCTCCCAGCTGAGCGCCTCGAAGTAGTCACCGGATTCCAGCTTGGTCGGCACCACGATGTCGACGCCGAGCTCGGCGAAGTACATCAGGTCGGTGCTGACCTTGGGGTTGGAGACGTAGAACAGGTCGGGGCTGCCCGAGGCGGCCATCACCTTGATGCCCGGGTTGGCGGCGACGGCCTGGCGTACCGCCTCGGCCGCGGCCTCGAACCGCGCCTTGGCGTCGGTGACCTTCGGCGCCGACAGGTCGGCGCCGAGGGACTCGGCGAGCTGGGCGTACCGCTCGATCGGCTTGGTCATCGGCACCCGGGCGGTGGTGATGGTCACCACCGGCGCCAGCGGCAGGATCTTGTCCTTGCTCTCGTCCGGGACGTACCAGTAGGCACCCGGGTCGTACATGTGGGTGACCAGCAGCTCCGGGCGCAGGGCGGCGTACTTCTCGACGCTGAACTCGCCCCAGACGTTGCCGAGGATCTCGACGCTCTCCACGTCCAGGTCGCCGGCCTGCGGCTCGACGCTGCCGTCGGCCTTCCTGGTCTCGCCGAAGACCCCGACGATCTCGCTTCCGAGTCCGAAGTCGACAAGCGCGGCGGCGGAGCCGGTGAAGGCGACCACCCGGTCGGGCCGGGCGTCGGCGGTCACCGTCTCGGGGCGGTCGTCGGTGAACGACCAGGGCCCGGAGCCGTTGTCGGTGTCGGTGCCGGAGGTGTCGTCACGGCCGCAACCGACGAGCGCGGCGGCCATGGCGGCGCCGCCGACGGCGAGCAGCCCCCGGCGGGAGAGGCGACGGACGGAGTGGTGCTCAGACATGCGTGTCGTCTTTCGATCAGGGTCTCGGACCATGGACAGCCGGGGTTAGGCTAACCTAACCTAACTTCCTGCCTACACTCGGCTCCTGTCAAGCCCCCGACGGCGTTTCGCCCCACACTGGAGTTCACCCTGTCCGTCATCGAGTCGCCACCCCGCGAGAAGCCGACCCGGTCGACCACGGCACCTCGGCACCGCCGTACCGCCCTGCGGACCGGCGGTCTGCTCGTAGCCGTGCTGGCCCTGCTCGCGGTCGTGGTGCTGAGCATCGCCGTCGGCGCCAAGCCGATCCCGGCGTCCGAGGTCTGGCACGCCCTGACCGACCGCGACGCCGCCGAGTACACCGTCGTCCGACAGCTGCGGCTGCCCCGTACGCTGCTCGGTCTGCTGGCCGGTGCCGCGCTCGGCGTGGCCGGCGCGGCGATGCAGGCTCTCACCCGCAATCCGCTCGCCGACCCCGGACTGCTCGGCATCAACGCCGGGGCCGCCGCCGCCATCGCCACCGCCACCGCCCTGTTCGGCCTCGGCGGCGGCACCGGTCAGGTGTGGTTCGCCCTGCTCGGTGCCGCCGCCGTCACCGTCGGGGTGTACGCCGTCGGCGGCGGTCGCGCCGCCACCCCGGCCCGGTTGGCGTTGGCCGGCGCGGCGCTCAACGCGGCCCTGTACTCCTACGTCAGCGCGGTGATGCTGCTCGACGCGGCCGGCCTGGAACGGCTGCGTTTCTGGACCGTCGGCTCACTGGCCAGCGCCGACACCGGCACGGTGCTGCGGGTGCTGCCGTTCATCGCGGTCGGGCTGCTGGTCGCGCTGGCCGCCGCCCGTCCGCTCAACGCGCTCGCCCTCGGTGACGACGCCGCGCAGGCCCTGGGTGCCCGACCGGCCGTGGCCCGGGCCGGTGTGATCATCGCCATCACCCTGCTCTGCGGGGCCGCCACCGCCGCGTGCGGACCGATCGTCTTCGTCGGTCTGCTCGTGCCGCACCTGGTCCGCGCCCTCACCGGCCCCGACCTGCGCTGGCTGCTGCCCTACTGCGCGCTGCTCGCCCCGGTGCTGCTGCTCGGCTCCGACGTGCTGGGGCGAGTCCTCGGCCGCCCCGGTGAACTCCAGGTCGGGCTGATCACCGCGGTGGTCGGCGGTCCGCTGTTCCTGGCGCTGGTGCTCCGGACGAGGACGGTCCGATGATCGTGATCCGGACGCCCGCCCGGCTCTCGGTCCGGCTGCGTCCCCGCGTCCTCGCCGTCGGCACGGTCTGCCTGCTGCTCACCGTCGGCGTCGGCGTACTGGCCATCGGGCACGGCGAGTACCCGATGTCGCCGACCGACGTGTTGCGCACGCTGACCGGTGGCGGCACCCCCGCCGAGGGGTTCATCGTCACCCAGCTGCGGCTGCCCCGGTTGGTCACCGGCCTGGCCGTGGGCGCCGCGCTCGGCCTGGCCGGAGCGGTGTTCCAGGCGCTGGTCCGTAACCCGCTGGGCAGCCCGGACGTGCTCGGTTTCACCCAGGGCGCGGCCACCGGCGCGCTCGTCGTGGTCGCCGTCGGCGGCAGCAGTGCCGCCCTCGCCGGTTCCGCGGCCCTCGGCGGAGTGGTCACCGGCCTGCTCATCTACCTGATCGCCTGGCGGCGCGGCGTGCACGGCTACCGGCTGGTCCTGGTCGGCATCGGCATGTCGGCCATCCTCACCGGCGTCAACGGCTACCTGATGACCCGGGTACCGCTGATGAGCGCCTCCCGGGCGATGCTCTGGCTCACCGGCAGCCTCGACGGTCGCGGCTGGTCCGACGCCGCACCGCTGCTGGTCGCTCTCACGGTGCTGCTGCCGGCGCTGCTGGCCTGCGCACCGGCGCTGCGGATGACCGAGTTGGGCGACGACGCCGCCAGCGGGCTGGGAGTCAGCGTGCACCGGCTGCGGATGCTGCTGCTCGCCGGGGCGGTGCTGCTGGTGGCGCTGTCCGCGGCCGCCGCCGGACCCGTGCCGTTCGTCGCGCTCACCGCCCCGCACCTGGCCCGACGGCTCACCCGGGCGCCCGGGGTCACCCTGCTACCGGCGGCGGTCGTCGGCGCGCTGATCACCGTCCTCGCCGACCAGGTCGCGCTGCGCGCACTGCCCGGCCAACTACCGGTCGGCGTGGTGACCGGCGTGATCGGCGGCGGCTACCTGGTGTGGCTGCTGGCCACCGAGCGCCGGGCGGGCCGGCTGTGACCGCCGGGCAGTCCGGCGGACCGGGCCGGACCAGCGGATCGGTCCTGACCACCACCCCTCAGAACGGAGCAACAAGCATGTCGACCTCCCGGCTCGGTGGCCACGGGCTGCGGCTCGCCTACGACCGACGCGTCGTCGCCGAGGACCTCACCGTCGCCGTGCCCGACCGCTCCTTCACCGTCATCATCGGCCCGAACGCGTGCGGCAAGTCCACCCTGCTGCGGGCGCTGTCGCGGCTGCTGAGGCCGACCGCCGGGGCGGTGCTGCTCGACGGGACGGACATCCACCGGCTACCAGCCCGCGCCGTGGCCCGTACGCTCGGGCTGCTCCCCCAGTCGCCGATCGCCCCGGACGGCATCGACGTGGCCGAGCTGGTGGCCCGGGGGCGCTACCCGCACCAGGGGCTGCTGCGCCAGTGGTCCCGCGACGACGAGCGGATCGTCGCCGAGTCGATGGCCGCCACCGGCGTCGACGACCTCGGCGACCGGCTGGTCGACGAACTCTCCGGCGGCCAGCGGCAGCGGGTCTGGCTGGCCATGGCGTTGGCCCAGCAGACACCCCTGCTGCTGTTGGACGAGCCGACCACGTACCTCGACATCGCCCACCAGATCGAGGTGCTCGACCTGTGCGCCCGGCTGCACGAGGAGCAGGGTCGCACGCTGGTCGCGGTGCTGCACGACCTCAACCACGCCGCCCGGTACGCCACCCACCTGATCGCGATGCGTGACGGACGGGTGGTGGCCGCCGGCGAACCCCGCCGGATCGTCACCGCCGAACTGGTCGAGGAGGTCTTCGGCCTGCCCTGCCGGGTCATCGACGACCCGGAGACGGGTACCCCGCTGGTGGTGCCGGCGGCCCGCGCCCGAGCCGGTACGGTGCCGCGGTGAACGCCCGCCGGTACCGCGACAGCTATGGGGTCCCCCACCTGCGCGCCGACGACCACCCGTCACTGGCCTACGCCCAGGGTCGGGTCACCGCCCTGGACCGGGCCTGGCAGATCGAGGTGGAACGGCACCGGTCGCAGGGCACCTCCGCCTCCTTCCTCGGCACCGAGGCGGTGGCCTGGGACAGCTTCGCCCGCCGGGCCCGGCTCGACGACACCGCGCGACGCTGCCACGCCGCCCTCGACCCGGCCACCGCCGAGTGGGTGGGGCGCTACGTGGACGGGGTCAACGACGGGCTGTCCGCCGGTGCGGCACGGGCCCCGGAGTTCGCCGCCACCGGCCTGCGGCCGGGGCGCTGGCAGCCGTGGACGCCGCTCGCGCTCTGGCTCGGACACCACGTGCTCTTCGCGGGCTTCGGTACCAAACTCTGGCGCGACCACGTGGCCCGCCGGCTCGGCCCGCGGGCCGCCGGCCTGTTCGCCGTCGACAACCAGGTCACCTCGGGCAGCAACGGCTGGCTGCTCGCCGCCGACCGCACCGCCACCGGCGCCGCCCTGATCGCCGGTGATCCGCACCGGTTCATCGAGGCGCCCGGCATCTACCAGCAGATCCGGCTGGCCTGCCCGGAGTACGACGTGCTCGGCTTCGCGGTGCCCGGCGTCCCGGGCATCCCGCATTTCGGCCACGCCGGGGAGGTGGCCTGGGCGATCACCAACGCCATGGCCGACTACCAGGACGGGTACGTCGAACGGCTGCGCCGCCGGGGCGACCGGGTCGAGGCGTACGGGCCGCACGGGTGGCGACCGGCGCACCGGCACGTCGAGACGATCGAGGTGGCCGGCGCCGCGCCGGTCGAGGTCGAGGTGATCGAGACCGAGCGGGGGCCGCTGGTCTCCGGTGGACCGGACGACGACCCGGCCAGCACGGTCAGCCTGCGATATCCGCCCCGGGTCCTGGGTGAGCTGGGCTTCGGCGTCCTGCCGGCGCTGCTGCGGGCGCGCACCGTCGGCGACGTCGACGCGGCACTCGACGGCTGGGTCGAACCGGTGAACGTGGTCCTCGCGGCCGACACCGCCGGCGGGCTGCTGCACCGGGTGGCCGGTCGGGTGCCGCGCCGCCACCCCGACAACGGGCTGCGGGTGGTCCCCGGTTGGGAGGCGGGCCACGCCTGGCAGGGCTGGCACGACACGCCGAGCAGCCCGGTCGGTCAGGTGGCGGTGATGGCCAACGAGCGTGGCCTCGCCGCCGGGCTGGGGGTGGAGTTCGCGCCGCCGTACCGGGCCGACCGGATCCGCCACCTGCTGGACACCGCCGACGACTGGCGTGCCGAGCGGCTCGCGACCGTGCACACCGACACCCACCTGGCCGCCGCCGGCCCGCTGCTGGACCTGCTCGCCCCGCTGGACGGGCTCGAGCCGGCCGCCGCCGAGCTGCGGGAGCGGCTGCTGACCTGGGACCGCCGGATGGACGCCGACAGCGTCGACGCCGCCGCCTTCGCCGACCTGCGGGCCGCCGTGACCCGCCGGCTCGCCGCCCACCCCGCCCTGGCGGCGCTTGCCGAACCACCCCCCTACCCGGAGGTGTTCCGGCCGTGGCTGGGCCTGCCGGCCCGGGTCGGGTACGCGGTGACGCCGCTGCTGTACGCCGACCTTCCTGGCGTGGAGCGGGCCCACCTGCTGCGCGAGGCCCTGGCGGAGGTGGCCGCCGCCGGCGGCACCCACCGATGGGGCGAACGGCACCGGCTCCTGCCGTGGCGGGCCCTGCCCGATCCGGCCACGCCACCGGGGCCGCGACTGTCCGGCGACCACGACTGCGTGCTGGCCACCTCGAGCGTCCCCGGCGTCACCGACCTGTGCCTGCGCGGGCCGGCGGCCCGGTACGTGTGGGACCTGGCCCGGCGGGACGACAGCCGCTGGGTGGTGCCGTTCGGGGCCGCCGGCACCGGGCCGCACCGCGACGACCAACTGCCGCTGTGGTTGCGCGGCGACCTGATCCAGACCTGCGGCGACTGGGACCGGCTGACCGAGGAGCACCATGACTGACCGCCACCACTTCGAACGTCACGTGCCCGGGTTCGGTGTGGTGGCGTTCCGGCCGGTCGAGCCGGACGCCGACGCCGAGGTGATCCACTCCTGGGTCAGTCAGGAGCGGGCCCGGTTCTGGGGGATGCGCGACGCCGACCGGGAGCGGGTCGCCGAGATCTACCGGTACGTGGACTCGCTGTCCACCCATCACGCGTACCTCACCCTGCGCGACGGGCACCCGGTGGCGCTGTTCCAGACCTACGAACCGGAGCACGATCCGGTCGGCAAGTGCTACCCGGTACGCCCCGGCGACCACGGTGGGCACCTGCTGATCGGCACTCCGGTACGCCCAGAACCCGGCTTCACCGGCACGCTGCTGGCCGAGTTCGTCGCCTTCGTCTTCACCGACCCCGGCCGGCTACGGCTGGTGATGGAGCCGGACGCCCGCAACGACAAGGCCATCGCCCGGCTGCGCCGGGCCGGCTTCGTCGACGGCCCCCTGATCGACCTGCCCGACAAACGCGCCCGGCTGATGTTCCTCGACCGCCCGTCGGCGTAGCCCGACATTCGGCGTGTCGCGCCCTCCCACCGCTCGGACACCGCGAGACGCCGCCTCCGGCGACCGTCAGTCGGACGGCGGCGGCTCGCAGCGCTCGGACAGGGCGTAGCGGGTGAGTACCACGTCGCCGATCTGGCGCGCCTCCATCACCTGCGCCCGCCGCCCGGGGTGCCACGGGAAGTGACCCTCGCCGACGAACCTCGGCGCCCGCCGGTCACCGACGAAGAACGGGGCCACCACCAGGTGCAGCTCGTCGGCCAGCCCGGCGGCGAGGAACTGGCCGTGCACGCCCGCGCCGCCCTCCACCAGCAGGCGGCCGACACCCCGCTCGGCCAGGTCTGCCAGCATCCAGCGCAGGTCGACCGGATCACCGGCGTCGACCACGGTGGCCAGCTCACCGAGCCGGTGCCGGGTCTTCTCGACCGCCGCACTGGCGCTGTAGACGATCCGGTCGGTGTCACCCACGGTGAACAGCCGGGCCTCGGGGTCCAGGTCGCCGCAGCCGGTCACGGTCACCCGGATCGGCGATGCCGGCAGGCCACGGGCGACCCGTTCGGCCCGGCGGCGCTCGCAGCGCACCAGCAACCGCGGGTCGTCACGGCGAACGGTGCCGGCACCGACCAGGATCGCGTCGCAGCCGGACCGGACCTCGTCGACCCGGTCGAGATCCGCGTCGTTGGACAGCAGCAGCCGCTCGTCGGTGGCGTCGTCGATGTAGCCGTCGATCGAGGTGGCGCAACTGAGCAGCACGTACGGCCGGGCCGCCCCGGACGGGCCGGTCACCGGACGAAGGGAAGGTCGGCGGCGCGGGCCGCGCGGCTGGCCTTCGCCGCGAGGTAGTCGGCGTTGGCCGGGGACAGGAACACGCCGGTGGGCACCTGCTCGGTCACGGTGATCCCGAGCCGCCCCAACTGCTCGGTCTTCTCCGGGTTGTTGCTCAGCACCGCGATCGGACCGACACCGAGCGCGGCGAGCATCTGCGCCGCCACGGTGTAGTCGCGTTCGTCCTCGGCGTGACCGAGCGCGACGTTGGCCTCGAAGGTGTCCAGCCCCGCGTCCTGCAACGCGTACGCGTCGAGCTTGGCGTACAGCCCGATGCCCCGGCCCTCCTGGCGCAGGTAGAGCAGGTAGCCGCCGACGTCGGCGATGCGCTGCACCGCCTCGCGCAACTGCGGCCCGCAGTCGCAGCGTTGGCTGCCGAACACGTCGCCGGTGAGGCATTCGCTGTGCGGACGGACCAGCGGCACGTCGCCGGCGCGTTCCGCCGCGCCGGGATCGCCGAGGCCGAAGGCGAGGTGCTCCCGGCCGTCGACGAGCCCGTCGAAGGTGAACAGCCGGGCCGTGGTGGTGTAACCGTCGGGAAACCGCAGCGGCACGGTGACCTGCGTCCGGATGGTGGCGACAGGCAGTGATTCGGACATGGGTCTCCTCGTCAGACGGTGGCGGGTACACGGACACGTCGGGCCAGGAGCACGGCGGCTCCCGGCAGGCTCGCGACGAGCACCAGGGCGCCGTACACCGTCGCGGTGGCCACCCCCTCGGCGGCGGTCAGACCCGCGGCGGCGAACGCCCACGCGGCCACCCCCTCACGGGGGCCGAACCCGGCGACGTTCGCCGGCACCCCCATCGCGAGCAGGGCCAGCAGGGTCAGCGGCAACAGCAGGGTCAGCGGAGCGGTCGAACCCGCCGTGCGTGCGGCCACCAGGAAGGTCGCGAGGTGCCCGGCCACCGCCAGCGCGGAGGCGAGCAGGACCCCCGCCCAGGTCCGCCGGCCGAGCAGCCCGAGCCGTACGTCCGACACGGCGGTGCCCAGTGCGCGGGCCCACCGGGAGGCACCGGACTGCGGCAGCAGCCGGGCCGCCACCACCACGGCGACCAGCACCGCCACCGCCACGGCGGTCGCCACCGGCAGGAACGGGCGCACCGGCGACGGGAAGGCGAACAGCAGCACCGCGGCGAACGCGACCAGCACCACCTGCCCGGCCATCCGTTCCCACACCACCGCCCGGATGCCGCGTCCGACGTCTCCCACGTCGCGGCCGTGCCGCACCGCGCGGTGCACGTCACCCAGGATGCCGCCGGGCAGCGTCGCGTTGAGGAAGATCGCCCGGTAGCAGTGGGCGACCGCCTCGCGTAGTGGTAGGCGCACGCCGAGGCCACCGGCGACGAGGCTCCACCGCCAGGCGGCGCAGACGGTGGTGAGCACGCCGATGGCGAGCGCGGCGGCCAGCGCGGGCGCGTCGATCAGCCGCAGCCCGGCCAGGAACGGCCCGGTGCCCAGCCAGCAGAGCAGCCCGACGAGGACGGCCACTCCCAGTGCCAGCCGGGCCCAGCCCCAGAACGACCGGCGCGCAGAGGTCGCCGTGGGTGCGGCGCCGCCAGCTTCATCCCCCACTCGTGCCTCCCCGGCATGACGATCTTCCCTGACTGTACGCACGTAGCTGATCGGCTGCCGGTTCAACGGCGCAGGGCCAGCAGGTCGACGTGACCGACCAGTACCCCGAGGCGACCGCTTTCAGCCTCCGCCAGCCGACGTCGTGCGTACTCGTCGGTGTGGGCGGTCAGGTCGGGGCGTTGCTCGCGGGCCGCGTCGAGCCAACCGGTGAACCACTGCGCCGTCAGGGCGGCCTGCTCCGGCCCGAGCCGCCAGGGGCTGGGCCGCAGTTCCACGTCCACGCCGTGGCGGGCGAAAGCGGCGACGCAGGTGTCGACGGCGTCCGGCCCGAGCAGCCGCCGGCCGCCGACGGTACGACGTTGGTGGGCGTTGAAGGCGGCGGCGACCTCGTCGTCAAGCGAATCGGCCGGGGTCAACCGCACCGCGCCGGTCACGGAGATCAGGAACAACGCCGGACAACCGGCCTCGGCACAGGCGGCGACCAGGCGGTCGAGTTCCTCGACGGTCAGCATGTCGAGCAGGGCCGAGGCGGTGACCAGGGCGGCGTCGGCCAGCTCGGCGGCGGTCAGCCGGGTCAGGTCGCCCTGGCGGGTCTCGACGGTGATCGGCGCCCCGTCGGCGGCGGTGGCCGGCATGCCGGCGCACGCCCGGCCCAGCAGGTCGGGATCCTGGTCGTACAGGATCCAGTGCTGGGCGCCGGGCAGCAGCGGGGCCAGCCAGCGGCCCAGCGAGCCGGTCCCGGCGCCAAGATCATGCACCACCAGGGGGCCGTGACCGGGCAGCGCCGCACGCAAGGTGTCGACGAGTTCGGTGGACCGGGCCGCCACGTCGGCGGGTTCCCGCAGCGCGAGCCACTTCGCGAAATCGGGCGGTAGGTCGATGCTCATGCCGACGCCTCCTTCAGGGCCGTGGTGATCCGGGCGAGCGTGCTGCTCCAGTCGGCGAGGGTGTCCCGTCGCTGGAGCGCGGCGTGCCGCAACTGCTCGCGCAGGGCCGCGTCGTCGAGCCAGCGGCCTAACGCCGTGGCGAGGGCGATCGGGTCGTCGGGCGGCACCAGCAGACCCGGTCGGTCGCCCGCCGCCGTGCGACCGAGGGCGTCGGGCAGTCCGCCGACGGCGGTGGCGAGCACCGGTACGCCGCGCGCCAGCGCCTCGGTGACCACCATCCCGTACGTCTCGCCGCGCGAAGGGTGCACCAGCAGGTCGGCGGCGGCGTACGCGGCGCGCAGCCGGTCACCGGCCAACGCTCCGGTCAGCCGGATCCGGTCGCCGAGCCGTCCGGCGGTGATCCGCTCGCGCAGTCGGCGCACGTACTCCGGCTCCCGGTGCAGCGGTCCGACACAGGTGAGCGTCCAGCGCCGGTCGGCCACCGTGGTCAGCGCCTCGACCAGCACGTCGTGTCCCTTGTGCCGGGCGACCGCGGCGACGCAGAGCAGGCCCGACCCGGTGGCCGACCCGGGCGCCGATGGGGCCGGGTCCACCCCGGGCGGGGCCACGTGCACCCGCTCGGCGGGCAACGCGTACCGCCGAAGCAGCGCGTCGCGGGTCCAGGCGCTGGTGGCCACCACGGCGGTGACCGAGGCCAGGGCGCTGGCCTCGGTGTCGTCGTCGCGGGGCAGGTGCACCAGCGCGACCAGCCGCAACCGCCCGCGGTGGGCGGCGAGGACGTCCGGCACCACCGAGGCGACCAGGCCGTCGACGAGCACCAGCGCACCGTCCGGCGTACCGGCCAGCACCCGGGCCAACGCGGCCCGCGCCGGCGGGGACGGTCGCGGCCAGTCACCGGCCACGGCGTGCTCGCGGACCGACCAGCCGGCGGCGGTGAGCCCGGCGCAGATCCGTCGGTCGTAGCCGTTGCCGCCGCTGGGCGACGCCGGATCGTCGATGTCGCCCGGCAGGATCACGTGCAGGATCGGCACGTCAGGCGGTGCCCTCGCCGACGGCGGTCGAGCCGGGCAGCGCCCGCTCGTAGCTGGCCCAGGCCACGTGCGACTCGTGCAGGGTGACCGTGATCCCGGTCAGACCCCGGGCCCCGCCGCCCAGTTGACCTGCGGCCACCCGGTCGGCGAGCCGGTCGGCGATGGTGCGGGCCAGCACCTCGGTGGTGGTGTTCTGTCCGGCGAACGCGGGTTCGTCGTCGAGGTTGCGGTAGTTCAGCTCGCCGAGCACCGCCTTGAGCTGGTCGGTGGCCAGTCCGATGTCGACCACGATGCCGTCGTCGTCGAGGTCGGGGCGGCGGAAGGTGGCGTCGACCACGAACGTCGCGCCGTGCAGCCGTTGGGCGGGGCCGAAGACCTCGCCGCGGAAGCTGTGGGCGATCATGATGTGGTCACGGACGGTAACGCTGAACACGGTTCACTCCCCGTCGTAGGTGATGAGATGGCACAGCGCGGGCAGGTCGCCCCCACTGAGTCGGGCGAGCACGTCGGGCAGTTCCGCGAACGGCGACCGGCCGGTGATCAGCGCGTCGAACCTCGGATCGGCGAGCAGGTCCAAGGCGAGTGCCATCCGGTCGGCGTAGCTGCGACTGCCGCGTCGCGCCGGAGCCACCATGCCGACCTGGCTGCTGCGGATGGCCAGCCGTCCGGAGTGGAACGCACCACCGAGGGACAGTTGCACCGGCCGGTCGCCGTACCAGCTCAGTTCGAGCAGGGTGCCTTCCGGCGCGAGCAGGTCCAGGCCGCGTTGCAGGCCGGCGGCGCTGGCGCTGGCGTGCACCACCAGGTCACGGCCGTCGCCGGCGGTCTCGGGGGTGGCGAAGTCGACGCCCAGCGCGGCGGCCACCTCGGCGCGGGCCGGGTCGGTGTCCACCAGTTCCACCCCTACGCCCGGGAAGCGGGCCAACAGGGCGGTCACCGCGGAGCCGACCATGCCACCGCCGACCACGGTCACCCGGTCGCCGACCAGGGGCGGGGCGTCCCACAGCGCGTTGACGGCGGTCTCCACCGTGCCGGCCAGCACCGCGCGGGCCGCCGGCACCCCGGCCGGCACGACGGTCACCGCCTCCGCCGGCACCACGTACGCGCTCTGGTGCGGGTGCAGGCAGAACACCGTACGCCCGAGCAGGTGCGCCGGCCCCTGCTCGACCTCGCCGACGTTGAGGTAGCCGTACTTGACCGGGGCCGGAAAGTCACCATCCTGGAACGGGGCGCGCATCGCGGCGTACTGGCTGGCCGGCACGCCGCCGGTGAAGACCAGCGTCTCGGTGCCCCGGCTGACCCCGGAGTACCGGCTGCGCACCAGGACCTCGTCGGTGCCCGGTTCCGGCAGCGTCTCCGGGCGGAGTTCACCCACGCCGGGAGTCCGGAGCCAGAAGGCGAGGGCGCTACGCGTCACCGGTTTTTTCTCCTTACCTGCGTCCAGACCGAACCGATCCGTCGTATTTTCCGTAGTTCCCAGTCGGGGGGTCGTCGATCATAAACACGGAGGCACGGTGTCCACAGTTCGAACCGGTCCACGAATCGGGCTGATCGTCCAGATCGTCCTGCTGGCGGGGCTCGCCGCGACGGTCGGTCTCGGTGTCGCGGGCTGGCTGTCGGGCCTGGCGTACGGGGCGGTGACCTACCTGGCACTCGTGCGTGGGCTCCGCCACGCGGGCTCGGACCGACTGGGACCGGCCGACTGGGTGACCATGGGCCGTGGGCTGCTGGTCGGCGCGGTGACCGCGCTGATCGCCGACGCGCTGATCGACGGTCGCCCCGCCCCGGTGGTACCGCTGGTGGCGATGACGGCGGTGGCGCTGGCACTGGATGCCGTCGACGGCAAGGTGGCCCGGCGTACCGGGACGACGAGCGCCCTCGGCGCCAGGTTCGACATGGAGGTCGACTCGTTCCTGGTACTGGTGCTGAGCCTGTACGTCGCGCCGTCGGTCGGTGCCTGGGTGCTCGCCATCGGCCTGATGCGGTACGTCTTCCTGCTCGCCGGCTGGGTGCTGCCCTGGGTCAACGCGCCGCTGCCGCACCGGTACTGGCGTAAGGTGGTCGCCGCGGTCCAGGGAGTCATGCTCGCGGTCGCCGCCGCCCAGGTGCTGCCCGGAGTGCTGACCACTGTCGTGCTGGTGGTCGCGCTGGGGATGCTGGTCGAGTCGTTCGGCCGCGACGTCGGCTGGCTGTGGCGCCACCGGCAGGCCCGGCCCGTCGCGGCCGTGGTGGCACCGACCGTGCCGACCGTGCCGATCGGCGTGCGGCGGGTCGATGAGCGTGACCTGCCCACCGCCCCCGTCCTGTCGCTGCGCTGACCCCGGAGACCCAGTTGCCGATCGCCGACCGGGCGTCCACGCCCGACGCCGAGCAGAACCCGAGCGCCACCACCGAGCGGCGCACGCACACTGTCGTGGCAGGCCCGCCCGAAGCCGGCTCCGCACCCGAGACCGCGATGATCGACGGACACTCGACCGACGTGGCCGACGGGCATCCGACCGGAACTGTCGGGGCGCGTCGGACCGGAACCGGGGAGACGCACGGGACCGACCCGGATGACGCCGCGTCCCGGCCAGCGCCGGTCACCTTGCGCCGACGGATCGTCACACGGGTGGTCACGGCGCTCGCCGCGCTGCTGGTGCTCGTCACCTTCACCCTGCCCAACCGGCCGTGGCAGCTGGAGCCCGGCGCGTTCCTGCGGATCCCGTTGGAGGGGCTGCTGCTGGCCGCGCTGCTGCTCGCGCTGCCCGGTCGGCCCCGCCGGGTGGTGGCCGCGCTGGCCGGTGGGCTGCTCGGGCTCGTCGCCGTGGTGAAGGTCGGCGACCTCGGTTTCTACTCGTCGCTGGGTCGCCCGTTCGACCTGGTGCTGGACTGGTCGCTGCTGGACGAGGCGTTCACCTTCGTGGCCGAGTCGATCGGCCGACCCGGCGCGATCGCCATCGCACTCGGAGTCGGGTTGGTCCTGCTGGCCGTGCCGGTGCTGACCGCCCTGTCGGCGGTGCGGCTGTCCGGGTCGCTGGCCCGACACCGCACCGGCAGCACGCGCGCGATCGCCACGCTGGTGCTGGTCTGGGCGGTGCTGGCGGCCTTCGGGGCGCGGATCGTGCCCGCCATGCCGATGGCCGACACCAACGCCACGATCCTGGTGCAGGAGCACGCCGCCGAGGTCCGGGACCGGCTGTACGACCGCCAGGCGTTCGCCAACGAGGTGGGGGTCGACCCGTTCCGGGACGTGCCCGGCGACCAGCTGCTCACCGGGCTGCGCGGCAAGAACGTGGTGATCGCCTTCGTGGAGAGCTACGGCCGCGACGCGGTCACCGACGCCGAGTTCGCGTCCATTCCCCGGATGCTCGACGAGAGCGCCGATCGACTGGCCACGGCCGGGTTCGCCACCCGCAGCGGCTTCCTCACCTCACCGACCATCGGCGGGGCGAGCTGGTTGGCACACGCCACGCTGCTCTCCGGCCTGTGGGTGGACAACAACCAGCGCTACCGGAACCTGCTCGCCACCGACCGGTTCACCCTCGGTGACGCGTTCCGGCGCGCCTCCTGGCGTACGGTCGGGGTAATGCCGGCGGTCAACCAGGCCTGGCCGGAGGGCGCCTTCTACGGCTACGAGCAGTTCTACAGCGGCCCCGACCTGGGCTACCAGGGCCCCAAGTTCGCCTTCGCCCCGATGCCGGACCAGTTCGCCATCCACCAGTTCCACGAGCGGGAGCTGACCGGGCAGCAGGACCGTCCGGTCATGGCCGAGCTGGCCCTGGTCTCCAGCCACTCCCCCTGGACGAAGGTGCCGTCGCTTGTCGACTGGGACACCATCGACGACGGCGAGGTGTTCCGGCGGGGCATCATCGGCACGCCGACGGCGCAGGCCCGCACCGGCTACCGGCACTCGATCAGCTACACGCTGCGTACCCTCATCTCCTACGTGGAGCGCTACGGCGACGACGACACGGTGCTGGTCTTCGTCGGCGACCACCAGCCCGCGCCCGTCGTCACCGGCGAGAACCCGAGCCACGACGTGCCGATCCACATCGTGGCGAAGGACCCGGCCGTGTTCGAGCGGATCAACGACTGGGGCTGGCAGGACGGCCTGACCCCGGACGCCAACGCCCCGGTCTGGCCGATGCACGAGTTCCGCGACCGCTTCCTGACCGCCTTCGCCCCCACCGGATCCCGTCCCCAAGCCCACCCCCGCTGACCCCGACGGGGTCAGGTGGGTTTTTGGGCTACCAGGACGTCGCGGACTATGGCCTGGTCGACGCGGTGGGTCAGGGTGCGCCAGGGGCCGGTGTCGAGGACGGTGAGGCCGGCGGCGGTGAGGCGTTCGGCGGCGGCCTCCCGCCGCGCGACGTTGGTGTTCCACGAGATGCCCAGCGCGCCGCCGGGGCGTAGCACCCGGGCCCAGCCCGGCGCGGCGGCGGTGAGCAGGGCGAGCGGGTCGCGGGTCAGTCCGGTTTCGGCGGTACGGCTGCCGTGCTGCACACCGTACGGCGCGTCGGCCACCACCACGTCGATCGTCTCCGGGCGGAAGAACTCACCGACCCGGGTGGTGTCGGCGTTGACCACGTCCACGCACTGCACGTCACCGGCCTTGTGGGCCTCCTTCGAGGCGGCCACTTCCACCCGTAGCCGACGGCCGACCACCTTGCGCTCCCGGCGGATCGGCCCGGACTCCAGCACCCGGTGCTTGATCCGCTTGCGCTTGAGCCAGGTGCTCAGGAACGTCTGGTACGCCTCGAAGTCCTTGCTGTCGCGGTCCACGCCGGCGGCGTCGAAGCCGTACATCATCGCCTGGTTGAGCGTGGTGCCCCGGCCGCACAGCGGATCGAGTACCCGGAACCGTCGGGTCAGCAGCTCCCCGGCCCCGTCCGAGGCGAGCAGCGTGACGTTGAGCAGCAGCTTGGTGAACTGCTCGTTGGTCTTGCCCGGGTACTTCTGGATGGTGAGCAGGTCGTCGTCGAAGCGGTCCAGCCGGGTCAACGGCACCGGGCGCAGCAGGTCGCCGACGAACTCGAAGATCGCGTACGCGCTGGAGAGGTTGCCCAGCAGCGCGGCGTCCCGCTCGCTGAGGCCACCGACGGCCTCGAACGTGACGTAGCGCGCTCCGCCGATGGTCGCGGTGGACACGTCACCGACGCGCCCGCCGAGCACCGCCTCGCCGAAGATCTCCAGCTCCGCCCGGGTCAGCTCCACCGCCGCCCCCGAGTACACCCGGTTACTCGACGGCAGACTCAACACCCCATACCTCGCCACGACCGCCCACTATCCCACCCCGCCGCCCGGCCCCCGCACTCCCCTGCCGATCAGGCAGTTGTGGCACCCGTGGGGCACCACAACTGCTGATCGCGACGGTGCGGGTCAGGAGGGCAGGCCGCCGACCTGGGAGTTGATCCAGGAGCGGATCGAGGGCAGGTCACCGTAGATGGACGGGGCGGTGGCGCAGGTGGAGCTGTTGTTGCCCGCGCGGCTGGTCGCGCCGATCACGTTCCACACGCCGTTGATCCGGCGCACCTGCGGGCCGCCGGAATCGCCGTAGCAGGCGCCGGCGTTGCCGTTGGTGTTGTTGGTGCAGATCTCGTACGGGCCGTTGATGCCGCTGCACCGGCTGTCGGCCACGATCGAGGTGTCCAGCTCGTGCGCCACGGTCGGCGCGGAGCCGCAGCCCCGGGGTGCGCAGGTCTGGCCCCAGCCGATGATCCGGGTGGCCGTGCCGACGGCGCCGGAGGTGGTCGGGATGGGCGCGGGCGCGTAGCTGACCGAGCTGGCGAGTTGGAACAGCTTGACGTCGATGCTCGGGTGGTTGACCGCCCGGCTGACCCGGACGACAGTGCCGCCGCTGGTGCGGTTGATGCTGCCCACCCGCACCGACGACGGGGTCGGGCAGTGCCGCGCGGTGACCACCCAGTTGGCCTTGATCAGGGTGCCGGTGCAGCCGGAGGTGTAGACCAACCACGGGTAGTTCTCGGTGGCCGGGCGACCGTTGACCACGAGGATCCCGACACCGGTGTCCTCGGTCCAGGTGTAGCTGCCGGCGGCCGACGCGCTCCTGCTGCCGGCGAAGAGCTGGTTGACCCGGCTCGCCTCGGCGGCGCTGGGGTAGGCGTTGGTGCAGGAGACGGGCGCGCTGCTGCCGGACATGAGGTCGGAGCAGAGCCCGGTGCGCCGGTCGGGCAGACCGAGGATGTGACCGAACTCGTGGGTGGCGATCCGGGTGCGGTGGTAGCCCTGGTCGACCGCCTGCCAGCCCATCCAGATGCGTCCGGAGCCGAGCCCGGTGACCTGTGCCCGGGGCCAGCCGCTGTCGACGTAGATGGTGACGCTCGCGGGCGTGCCGGGCACCAGCCGCACGTTGCTGACCCGGCTGTTCCAGATCTGCGCGGCCTGGTCGAAGTTGGTCCGGAACTCGCCGGCCCGGCTGGCGTCGTAGTAGACGGTCCGGGCCGCCGAGGCGCCGGCGGCGGTGGCCACCTGAAGCCCCGTCGCCGCCAGCACCGCCGCCAGCGCGGCGGTGGCCGCGCGCAGCAGTTGTCGTCGGATCATCACGCACTCCCTGCGGACTGAGCGGCGCGCCGACACGCCGCAATCGATGTGCGTGAATATTAATGGGCGCCCTTCGCTGGTTGTCATCGCGAAAGCGTCATACCGCCCACCGCTGTTACCCGCGCGTTACGCCACGGCGAAACTGCCGTGGCGAAGCGGCGCGACGGTGGGACTTCACCAGGTCGAGCCCGCACGTCCCAGGAATCGGCGGGCCGGAAGGGAGCAGAAGATGAGGATCAGAAGGACCGTCACCACGCTGGTCGTGGCGCTCGCCACGCTGATCGCCGCGACCGCCACAGCCACACCCACCGCCGCCAGGCAGGCGGCGACCGGCTCACCGTACTGCGGGATCACCTGGGGCAGCGGCGACAAGACCGCCGGGGCGCTCAGCTCCGCGCCGCTCGTCGACGTACGAACCGGTCGGCACGACTGTCACGACCGGGTGGTGTTCGAGTTCGACGGCCCGGTCACCGGCTACTCGGTCGGCTACGGCGAGACGTACACCGAGGGCGAAGGGTTGGCGCTGTCGCCGTACACCGCCGGTGACGCGCTGCTGCGGGTCTCGCTGCGCGCCCCCGCGTACGACGACGAGCACCTCGCGACGGTGCCGTACCGGACCGGCGAGCACGTGGCGAACGTGCTGCGCTACCAGACCCTGCGCGACGTGGTCTTCGGCGGCAGTTTCGAGGGCTACAGCACCTTCGCCGTCGGCGTCCGCGCCCGGCTGCCGTTCCGGGTGTTCGTGCTGGCCGGGCCGGGCAGCCACAGCCGGATCGTGCTCGACGTGGCGCACCAGTGGCAGGAATGACCGACCGCTGCGGCGGGGGTCCGGCGCCGACCGGCCCCCCGTCGCCGCCCGTCACGCCGAGCGACCTGCCGACCGCCCGGGACTACCCTGGGTGCGTCATGGACGGCCGCGTGCTGGTGGTCGAGGACGACGCCTCCATCCGGGAGGTCATCGCCCTCGGGCTGCGCCGCGCCGGTTTCCGGGTGGCGACCGCCGCCGACGGCCGACAGGCCCTGGCCACCTGGCGGGCCGGGACCGTCGACCTGATCGTGCTGGACGTCATGCTGCCCGGCGTCGACGGCCTCGAGGTCTGTCGGGAGATCCGACGCAGCAGTGCGGTGCCGATCCTCATGCTCACTGCCCGCACCGACACCATCGACGTGGTGGTCGGCCTCGAATGCGGCGCCGACGACTACCTGCGCAAGCCCTTCGACCTGCCCGAGCTGGTGGCCCGGGTCCGTTCGGTGCTACGCCGGGCGGTGGTGCCGCCCGAGCCCGGGCCGCTGCGGGTCGGCGACCTCGAGATCGACCCCGGCGCGTTCGTGGCCCGCCGGGACGGTACCGAGCTGCCGCTGACCACGACCGAGTTCCGGCTCCTGCTGGAGCTGGCCCGCCGACCCGGCCAGGTGTTCACCCGGGAGCTGCTGCTGGACCGCGTGTGGAACCACAGCTACCTCGGCGACAGCCGGCTCGTCGACGTGGCGGTGCAGCGGCTGCGCGCCAAGGTCGAGGCCGACCCGGGCAACCCTCGGCTGATCCGCACGGTACGCGGCGCCGGATACAAGCTCGTCGCCGGGTGAGCGGGCGACGGCGATGGGCAACGAGCCGCCACCGGCGACGACAGCGGACCGGCAGACGGTCCGCCCCGCCCGGCTGCGCCGCCGGCTGACCATCGCGTTCGTGCTGGTCGCCGGGATCTCCGCCGGGGTGCTCGCCGGTGGGTCGTACCTGCTGCTGCGGCAGGCCCGCTACGACGCGTCGCTGCACGCCGCGGCGGCCGACGCCCGATACCGGCTGGTGCTCGCCGGGCAGTTCCTGCCGCTGACCGAGCAGCGCCGCACCGAACTGTTGACCAGCTTCGAGGGCAGCGGCCGGCACGTGGTGCTGATCGCCGAGGACAGCTGGCCCTCGGACCCGGCGTACGCGCCGCCGCTGACCGAGCGGCTGCGCAACACCGTCGCGGCCGGTCAACTCGGCTACCAGCGCAGCCTCGGACCGACCCGGCTGCTCGTGGTGGGTGGACGGATTCCCGGCTCGACCGCCGAGTTGTACGTCATCACCGACGAGCGGGACCTCGCCGCCGGACTGGAGCAGCTACGCAACGCGCTCGGCGCCGGCTGGGTGCTGGTGGTGCTGCTGGCCGCCACGGTCGGGCACACCCTCGCCCGACGCACCCTGGAACCGGTGGGGCGGGCCAGCCGGGCCGCGCGAGCCATCACCGAGGGTCTGCTCGCCACCCGACTGCCGGTGGCCGGGCGGGACGAGTTCAGCGGGTGGGCCGCGTCGTTCAACGAGATGGCCGAGGCGCTGGAGGCGAAGATCGCCGCGCTGCACCGCGCGCAGGAACGGGAGCGGCGGTTCACCGCCGACGTGGCGCACGAGCTGCGTACCCCGGTGACCGCGCTGGTGGGGGCGGCCTCGCTGCTGCGCGACCACCTCGACCAGCTGCCCGGCGACGCCCGGCGCGCCGGTGAGCTGCTGGTCACCGACGTGGTCCGGCTGCGCCGGTTGGTGGAGGACCTGATGGAGATCTCCCGGCTGGACGCCGGCCGGGAGGCGCTGAGCGTGACCGACGTCGACGCGCCGGCCCTGGTGCGCGCAGTCGTGGCCGCGCGCGGCTGGTCTGATCGGGTGACAGTCGACGGCGGCCCACTGCGGCTTCGTACCGACCCGCGCCGACTGGAGCGGGTGCTGGGCAACCTGATCGCCAACGCGGTGCAGCACGGCGCCGGTGCGGTCCGGGTACGGGCGGCCCGGGCTGGTGACCGGGTGCACCTCGACGTCGACGACCAGGGGCCGGGCATCCCCGCCGAGCACCTGCCCCGCCTGTTCGACCGGTTCCACAAGGTCGACCCGGCGCGCGCCGGCGGAGGCAGCGGGCTCGGTCTGGCCATCGCCCTGGAGAACGCCCGGCTGCTCGGCGGCCGGTTGACCGTGCACAGCACCCCCGGCGTCGGCACCCGCTTCCGCCTCGACCTGCCCGACGCCGCCCCGTCGGCGCGTACCCGGGCGGAGGACGCCGGGTCCGCCCGGGCCTGCGCCGAGCTGTCCGGGGAGCGCGGGGCCGAGCCGACCGGCGGCACCGGATGAGCCGCCGCCGACTCGCGACGCTGCTCGCCCTGGTGCTGCTGGTCGCCGCGTGCGCGCCGGCCCGGTCCGGCTCGCTCGGCCCGGCGCCGACCGCCGCCGCGCCGGCCGTGCCAGCCCCCACCAGCGTCGGCCCGTCCGCCACCGTCGCGTCGCCGCCCACAGTCACCCCCGCACCAACCACGCCGCGCACCGGCACCACCGGCGTCGCCCGGCCGGCGACCCTCACCCTGGAGCTGTGGTACGTCCGGGACGGGCGGCTCGTGCCGACCCGGCGGACCCGACCCGCCACGGTGGCCACCTCCCGGCTGGCCCTGGCCGAGTTGGCCGCCGGGCCGACCCGCCCGGAGGCCGACGCCGGTCTGGTCACCCTGCTACCCGACGGCGCCGAGGTGAGCCGGATCGCCGACGGCGTCGCCAGCGTCCGGCTGGCCGCCGTGGCCGACCCGGTCACCGCCCGACTACGCGAGGCGCAGGTGGTCTACACCCTCACCCAGTTCCCCACCGTGCGACAGGTCGACTTCGGCACCGCCGCACCGACCGGCCGTGCCGATCACGTCGACCTGCTGCCACCGATCGTGGTCACCGGACCGGCCATCGGCGACCGGGTGACCAGCCCGGTCACCGTGACCGGCAGCGCCGACGTGTTCGAGGCGACCGTCACCGTCCGGGTGCTCGACGCCGCCGGCCGCCAAGTCGCCACCGCCTTCACCACCGCCACCTGCGGCACCGGCTGCCGGGGCACCTACCGGGTCGCCGTGCGATACCGGCTGCCGACGGAGCAGGCCGGCACGATCGAGGTGTACGAGGTGTCGGCGGTCGACGGTTCCCGCACGAAGGTGGTCGCGGTGCCGGTGACCCTGGCCGCCGCTGCGCGGAGCTGACCGGCGACGGGGTGCCGACGCTGCTCGACCGCTGTGCGACGCCGTAGTTCACCGGCTCGGTGACGCCGGCGCGACCGGCCCCCCACCAACCGTTAACGAGTCTGCCTCGTGTTCTGCGTTGACCGGCCTCCCGTCGGCGTGAGATATAGATGCTCACGTATCGGTGCCCACCAGGCGCTCCGGCCCAGGAAGGCGACGAATGGATCCCGTGTCATCGCCGTCATCTCCCCCACCGACACTGACCACCGGCCGGCCACCGAGATCCGACCGGCGCTGGCTGGCCCGGCTCGGCGCCGGGCTGGCCGCACTCGGCATCCTGGTCCCGGCGGCACCGGCACACGCGAACTCCTTGCCCAACCTGCCGCACAACGCCGGTGGTTACGAGTCGTCGTTCTCGCCCGCCTACGACTACGACACCGACGGCTGCTACGCCGTGTCGGCGATCAGCCCGGACGGCACGATCAACGGCGGACTGAAGACCACCGGGGCGATCAACGGCAGCTGCCGGGACCGCTCCGATCTGGACATGTCGCAGACGTACGCGCGCGCCAAGTGCAACAACGGCTGGTGCGCGATCGTCTACGCCAGCTACTTCGAGAAGGACCAGGCCGTGCACGGCAGCGGCCTCGGCGGCCATCGGCACGACTGGGAGCACGTCATCTCCTGGGTCGACCAGGCAGCCAACCGGGTCGAGTACGTGAGTACCACCCAACACAGCAGCCGGCGCACCTACCCGCGCTCACAGGTGCGGTTCGACGGCACCCATCCGAAGGTCGTCTACCACAAGGACGGCGCGTCGACGCACTTCTTCCGGCTCGCCAACAACAACGACGAGCCGCCGGAGAACCACTACCACGTCTGGCACTACCCGCCGGTGGTCGACTGGAACGGATGGCCCAGCACGCAGCTGCGCACCCGACTGATGGACGCCGACTTCGGGGCCGCCACCATCAAGATCAAAGATGGCTCGTTCGAGTACCTGCTCAATGCCGCCAAGCCCGCCGGAATCCCCTTCGACCCGTACGGCTGACCGACCGCGCGCCGAGATCGACCACGCGGTCACCGGTTCTGCCGTTCGATGCCGCGACGGACGAGGCCTCGGATGCCGGGCAGGGTGACCGCCCGGATCGCGACCTCGTTCAGCCAGACGTGCAGGCCACTGGGCGGCGCGTACTGGTACATGCCCCGGCGGGCCAGCGCCTGCCGCTTGGCGACCTCGGCGCGCAGGCCCGCCTCCCACCACGTCAACGCCGACCGGACGTCGTCACCGTGCCGCGTCAGGGCGGCGCCGAGCCGGTCGGCACCGGCGAGCGCCAGGGCAGCACCATGCCCGGCGAAGAGGCTGACGCACCAGGCAGCGTCACCGAGCAGAACCGTCCGACCGACGCTCCACTGCGGCACCTTGACCTGGCTGACCCGGTCGAAGTAGGCGACGGCCGGATCCGCCTCCAGGTCACGCAGCGCCTCGGGTACGCCGCCGGCCAGGTCGCCGAAGGCGACACGTAACGCGGGCACCGGCCCGCGCGCCAGTTCCCGGTCCGGGGTCGCGCAACGGTAGGTGACAAAGGCCGAGGAGCGCCCCGGACCCAGGTTGACCAGCGCCGCCGTACGTCCCGGACCGATGAACGTGGCGGCGGACGAGGCGGGCACGGCCTCGGGTGGGTGGGCGAGCGGAAAGGCCGCCACCACGTACGGCAGGTCGACCCGATGACCGGCACCGAACAGTGTCGTCCGAGTCGTGGAGTGCACGCCGTCGGCGCCGACGAGCAGGTCGGCCTTCTCGGTGGTGCCGTCGCTGAGGGTGACCACCACCCGCTCGGCGTCCTGGGCGACGCAATCGACGGTGGTGCCGAAGCGGATCTCGACCCGGTCGCGGACCGCCTCGTACAGCACGTCCTCCAGGTCGCCCCGGAACACCGTCATGGTGCGGGGGCCCAGTGCAGCCTCGGCGACGACTGAAGGCACCGTGAGCTTCGGCCTACCGTCCGCTCGGACCAGCACGGTGGTGAACAGGCCCAGCGCGCGCTCGGTGAGGGCTGGAACCAGACCGAGCCGCTCGGCGGCGGCATATCCCGCGCCGAGCAGGTTCACCAGGTAGCCGCCACTGCGCCGGGCTGGGGCACGTTCCACGACGATCGGCCGCCAACCGTCGTTCGCCAGTCGCAGGGCGGTGGCGAGACCGGCTATGCCGGCACCGACGATCACCGTTCGCTTCATTCGGACCCCCAGGTATGAGCGTTTGCTCAACCATGATGAGCGCATGCTCATTTAGACGCAAGGGTGCGTAGACTGCCGGTATGCCCCGCGGAGTCGCCATCACCGAGCCTCGGCAGCACCTCTTCGCCGCCGCGGAACGCGTGATCGCGGCAGTGGGGCCCAGCCAGCTCACCAGCCGAGCCGTGACCCGGGAGGGTGGCGTCGCCACCGGGCTGCTGTTCGCCCACTTCGCCAGCTTCGACGAGTTCCTGACCGGCTACGCGGTCGACCGCAGCTTCCAGATCGCCACCACCACGGCCGGGCTCGGCGAACGCGCCGGCACCGGCACCGTCGACGCGAACCTCGGCGAGGCGCTGCTCGCCACCCCGATGATCACGCTGCTCGCCGTCACCCGGCTGTTCGCGTACCGGCCGACCCTGACGCAAGCCGTCGAAGCGGTACTGGGCAGCGGAAGCGCCGCGCTGCCGGCGCTCGAACGCACCGTCGCCGGCTACCTGACCGCCGAGCGGCGCATCGGACGGCTACCCGCGGCCGCCGACACCGAGGCGCTGGCGGTGGCGGTGGTCGGGGCGCTGCACCACGTCGCCCTCACCGACGGTGCGGACCCGGCGGCGGCCAGCCGCGTCCGCCGCGCCGTCACCGCCCTGACGGCCACCGCGCTGGTGAGGGAGTCTTCATGACCGTACGTCCTGACGTGGTCGTCCTCGGCGCCGGAGTTGCCGGCCTCAGCACCGGCGTCCGGCTGGCCGAGGCTGGTGCGCGGGTCCTCATCCGTACCGCGGCACCGCCCACGCGGACGACATCGGCGTTGGCGTCCGCGCTGGTCGGCCCGAACCTCTCGCCGCCGGGTGACCCACAACGCGGGTGGACCGACGAAACCCTGCGGGTCCTGCACGGCGAGGCCATGCCGGGTGTGACCCTGCGCGAGGGCACCCTCGCCGCCCGCCCCGCCGGAGCCACGCCGCCCTTCGCGGAGCGCACACCCGGCTTCCGGCCGCTCGGCGACGACGAGCTGCCCGCCGGGTTCGGCACCGCGTTCGACGTCCGCCTGCCGTTGGTTGACATGCCCGTTTACCTGGCCTATCTGCTCGCGCGTTTCCGCGACGCGAGCGGCGAGTTGCGCGAGCAGGCGGTGGCCACCCTCGACGAGGCGGCAACCGTGGCGCCGATCGTGGTCAACTGCACCGGGCTTGGCGCGCGGGCCCTCACCGGCGATGCCGATCTGTATCCGCTACGCGGTCCCAGGATCGTGCTGCGCAACCCCGGTATCGAACGGTTCTTCCTCGAAGCACCGATCACACCGACCTGGGCGTCGATCTTCCCGCACGACGACCACGTGGTCCTCGGCGGTGCGCAGCGGCGTAGCGACGACACCACGCCCGACCCGGCGGAGGCAGCCGACATCGTCGCACGGTGCGCCGCGATCGAACCCGCACTCACCGACGCCGAGGTGATCGAGCACACGGTCGGACTCCGTCCGGGCCGCCCGGTGCCCCGGGTCGAGGCCGAACAGCGCGGCTCCATCCTCGTCGTGCACAACTACGGCCACGCCGGGAGCGGAGTGATGCTGTCCTGGGGCTGCGCACGCGACGCGGCGGCACTGGCGCTCGGCCAGAGCACACCACCGGCCTGAGGCGCCGCCCGACGCGGAATTGTCGTTGTCCGGTCCGACGACGGCTCATGCAGGCCGGTCATCGGGATCTGCACTGGAACGAGCCGCGCCACAACTGGCTCTCCCACAACCTGCGGGTCGCGGCCGCCCTGGCCGAGGCTGGCTACGACTTCCGGCTCGTGCTCGGCGACGGTGGCCACAACCCAACCACGGTGGCGTCCTGCTGCCCGATGCGCTGCGGTGGCTGTGGCGGTCGACCGACACCTGACCTACGTCATTGTCCTTTCGGGACGTCGGGCGTCGCGGCCAGCAGCAGCGCCGCCCCGGCCGCGAAGACGGCCGCGCCGAGATAGACCGAGCCCGGTGACGCGTACGTCAGCGACCAGCCGAACGCCACCCCGGCCGTGATCGGCACGACGGTTTCCGCGACGGCGCCGATGCCGGTCAGCGCGCCCTGCACGGTGCCCTGCTCGTCGGCGCGTGCGGTGCGGGCGATCCAGGCCTGCGCGGCGACGCCGGCGAGCGAGCCGAGCACCCCGACCCCGCACAGGAAGTACAGCAGCCACGGCACCGACACGAACGCCGTACCGCAGAGCGAGGCGAGACCGAGGAGGCTGCCGAGCACTGCGGCGCGCTTCTCGCCGAGACGCCGCACCAGCGGTCCCACGGCCCGGGCCTGGTAGAGCGCGCCGGCTAGCGCGCAGACGGCCAGCACGACCCCGATCTGGGCGGTGTCGAAGGTGAACTGGTGGGTGAGGAAGAACGTCCAGGTCGACTGGTGGGTCATCCGGGCGATGTCGGCGCAGAATCGGGCGCGGGCGAGGCGGCCGAGCACCGGTCGGCGCAGGACGGCGGCGATGGCACCGACCGGGTTCGCCAGCCGCAGGGTCAACGGGGTGCTCGGGTCACCGGGACGCGACTCCGGCAGGACGAACCAGCCGTAGGCGGCGTTGGCGAAGCAGAGCGCGGCGGCGACCAGGAACGGCAGGCGTACGTCGACCGCGCCGAGCAGGCCACCGAGGAGCGGACCGGCGACGAAGCCGAGCCCGAAAGCGGCACCGATCAGCCCGTACGCGTGCGCCCGCGCCCCGGGTTCCGTGACGTCGGCGAGGTAGGCGTTGACCACTGTGTACGTGCCCGCGCAGGCACCAGCGACGGCATGGAACGCCAGCAGCGTCCACGGGCTGGGCGACGCCGCGTGGGCCAACCAGTCGACGCCGAGGCAGGTGAGCGACACGAGCAGGACCGGACGGCGGCCGTAGCGGTCGGACAGCCTCCCGAGCAGCGGCGCGACCACGAACTGGAGCAGCCCGTAGACCGAACCGAGCAGGCCGGACCAGAAGACAGCGGCGGCGACGTCCTCGGTGACTGACGTCATCAGGGCCGGCACGATCGGCACGATCAGGCCGAGCCCGAGCATGTCCAGTACGACGGTGCCGAGGAGAACGGTGACGGTGGGTGCCCGGCGCATTGCGGCTCCTGAGTGTCGAGAGGGCAGGGCCCCCTCGCGACTCACGGTCTGCCGAAGGCACGGAGGATCAGAATATGTGCGCCGTCAAACCGTTTTCGGCGTTCGTCTCGGGTGTTCCACGCGGGGACGTCCTCGGGTGTAACCGTGGGGCGGCCGGCGGTCGTGGTGATCGATGATGGGTCCGTGGCCGAGACCAAGTCCGCAGTGCGCCGGACGAACCTCCCCGCGTCGAGCGCGCAGGGGGCGTGGGCGGCGCTGGTTCTCGACGTCGGCGAACCGACGCGTCCCGCCCTGCGAATGGAGGCGGCCGGGCGCGGCCTGCTCGTGCTGCGGCGTGACGACGCGGTTCTGCTGCTGGCACGGGTGGCTGACGACCACTTCGGCGTCGCGTACGCCTCGACGGGCCACCACCGCCCGCCGGTGCCACCGATCCGCGCGGCTCGGGCGGCGGCCTTCGGCACCGCCGACACGGGCGGTGCCTGGCACGCGCGGTGGGCCCATCACTTCGCTACCGCGCTGACCGGGACCGACGCAGGCCCGCTGCATGCCGGCCGCTGGGTGATCGGCGGCGACGTCGAGTACCTGAACGTCGGCGTGACACGGCCACCGGCGCCGGTGCCGCTGCGGCACGACCGGGGCTGGATCGACTGGTTCAGCGGGGATCGGCACCGGCAGGTCCTGCCGCTGCGCCCGCTGGCGAACCCCGACGACGGACGGGTCAAGGCGTATCGGAAGCAGTTCCGGGAGGGCGTCCTGCCGCCGGTGCTGCTCTGGTGGATCAGCGGCCTCGACTGCCACGTCGTGCTGGACGGTCACGATCGGCTGGCCGCCGCGCTCGCTGAGGACGGACCGCCGCCACTGCTCAGACTCTCCTCGGTGAGCCAGCGCCAGGTCGACGCCGACACGGACACCGCCGTGCGCCGCTACGCGACGACCACCGAGGCCGTCCGACACCAGGTGGCCGCCGGCACGCCCGGCGCGGCGGAGGCCCTCGCCGCCACGCACCGCCGTTTCGCCCGCGAGCTGGGCGGCGTCGGCACCGGTTACGGCACCAGCCGCGCCTGGCCCCTGCGGGGCGGCCCGGCCACGTGGCACCGGCTCGCCGAGGCGCACGCCCCGGACTGGCCCGCGGAGATCACCACGGCGGACGACGGGTGCGGCCGGCGCCCGCCCCCCGACGGGCGCCGACCGCACCTCAGCCCTTGACGCAGATCACCTGCTTGAGCTGGGCGACCACCTCGACCAGGTCCTCCTGCTGTGCCATCACCTCGTTGATGTCCTTGTACGCGCCGGGGATCTCGTCGACCACCCCGGCGTCCTTGCGGCACTCCACACCCGACGTCTGCGTCGCCAGGTCCGCGGTGCTGTACGTCCGCTTGGCCTGGGCCCGGGACATCCGCCGGCCCGCCCCGTGCGAGGCCGAGCGGTAGCTCCAGTCGTTGCCCGAACCACGGACGATGTACGAGCCGGTGCCCATCGAACCGGGGATGATGCCCAGGTCACCGAGACCGGCCCGGATGGCACCCTTGCGCGTCACCAACACGTCCACCCCCTCGTAGGTCTCCTCCGCCACGTAGTTGTGGTGGCAGCTGATCGGTTCGTCGTAACTGACCTGCGGGAACCGGTCCCGGATCAGGTTCATCAGGACGGCGAGCATGACGGCGCGGTTGCGCCGCGCGTACTCCTGCGCCCACCACAGGTCCCGGCGGTAGGCGTCCATCTCGGGGGTGCCGGCGAGGAACACCGCCAGGTCCCGGTCGGGCAGGTCGGCGTTGTGGGGCAGCCGGCGGGCCACCGCGATGTGCCGCTCGGCCAGTTCCTTACCGATGTTGCGGGATCCGGAGTGCAGCATCAGCCAGACCCGGCCGGCGTCGGCGCCACCCTGTTCCAGGCAGACCTCGATGAAGTGGTTGCCACCACCGAGGGTGCCCAGCTGCCGCTTCGCCCGCGTCTCCAGCTGCGCCACCCGCCGGTCGAGGTCGGTGAAGCGCCGCCAGAAGTCGTCCCAGCCGCGCTGTTCCAGCCCCCGTACCCGGCGCGGGTCCACCGGCTCGTCGCGCTGGGCGAAGCCGACCGGAATGGCGTCCTCGACGGCCCGGCGCAGCCCGGCGAGGTCGTCGGGCAGGTCGGCGGCGGTCAGCGAGGTACGCACCGCCGACATGCCGCAGCCGATGTCGACTCCGACGGCCGCCGGTGAGACCGCCTGCCGCATCGCGATGACCGAGCCGACCGTGGCGCCCTTACCGAAGTGCACGTCGGGCATGACCGCGACGCCGTGCACCCACGGCAGCGCGCCGATGTTGCGCAGCTGCCGCGCGGCCTGCGGCTCGATGGCGTACGGGTCGGTCCACACCCGCACCGGCGCCCGCGTTCCCGCGAGCAGGCTGAAACCCATGGTGATGTTCTCCTGGTTCTGCGGCGAAGCCCGCCGATCATGCACCTGCGGTCGGTCGAATGCAGCTTTTGTCCTTGTTTGGCCTGACCACAACTGCATGATCCACGGCCGCGCGGGGCGCGCGTGGCGGGTTGGTGTGAGAGATGCCGGGGCAGCCCCGGATCGGTTGGGCGGTCGCGGAATCGTCGGCGAATCCGTGCCGGTCAGGGTCTGCCCTGCGGCGACGTGCCGAGCGCCGGGACTACCTGCTGGTCGTCAGGAGGGCGGATCTGCCGGCGAGCGCGACGGCGGGGCACCACGAACAACGACCGACCTGGCTGCGGTTCAGTTCTCGCACGGCATACTCCTTCCGGCTCCCGTCGTGATCGACCTGATGCCGGAAAGGCTAGGGAGGATTCGCCGCGCCCGCAATGGATATTGGCCGGCGACGCCGTCCCGGCTGGCGCAGTCGTGCGCAGGGCGAGGCCTGCCGGCCGTCAAAGGACTGGTCAGGCCGGTGCCGAGTGCTCCCGCTCCTCGGCGACACGGTCCAGGTGGGCGGCGAGTTCGTCGGTGACCAGCAGGTCGGTGCGGATGTCCTCGTGCGGGTACGCGGCCCGACCGACCATGTGTGCCGCGACCGGGGCCGTGGCGAGGGAGAAGGCACCGACCAGCACCAGCGTGGTGATGTCCACCCCGGTGCGCAGCCGCAACGCGCAGCCGACCAGCACCAGCAGCAGCCCGAGCACCTGTGGTTTGGCCGCGGCGTGCATCCGGGTGAGCAGGTCGGGAAAGCGCACCAACGCGATCCCAGCGGCCAGGCTGAGCAGCGCCCCGGCGATCAGACAGATCGAGGCCGCGACGTCGAACGCCACGTCCAGGCTCATTCGCGGCTCCCGTCCGACGGACCCGAGGTGGACGTGTCGTCGCGTCGGGCGGCGAACCGGGCGACGCTCACCGAGCCGACGAAGCCGAGCACGGCGAGGACGACGAGCACCGGCAGCGCGGTGGCGTCCCGGCTGTAGGCCGCCTCCGTGGCGATCGCCGCGACGATCACGGCCAGCAGCACGTCGGTGGCCACGGCCCGGTCGAGGATCGACGGCCCACGGATGACCCTGGTGAGGGTGAGCCCGCCGGCCGCGGCGAGCAGCACGGTGACGATCACGGCGACCGCGCTCATGCGGGTACCCCTTCCCGGTCGGCCGGGGTCTCCCGGACGCGACGCAACTCCTCGGGTGAGCCGATCGCCTCGATGATGCGGGCCTCCAGTTCCAGCACGCCGCGGCGGAACCGTTCGACCTCGTCCCGGCTGGTCACGCCCAGCACGTGGATGTAGAGCGTGCCGGTTCGCCGGTCGGCCTCCAGGATCAGGCTGCCCGGCAGCAGCGACAACGCCTCGGCGGTGAGCGTGAGGTTGAGGTCGGTGTTGACCCGCAGCCGCGCCGCGATGATCGCGCTCCGTGGGGTGTGGCCGACCCGCACGGCCAGCCAGGCGACCTGCGCGGAGGCCACCACGAGGTCGCGCAGGAAATGCAGCCAGAAGCGGAGCAGCGGCAGCGGACGGAGGCGGCCGGCGAAGGTCACCGGCGGCAGCGGGAAGACGGCCAGCAGGACGGCGGCCACCACCAGGCCACCGATGATGTTGGCCCAGGACAGGGTGCCCCAGAGCAGCACCCACACGGCGACCAAGGCGGTCACCGCGACGACCTGGTTGCGTCGCCGGGCCGTGCGGCTCAGCGGCGGACGTGCCGGGTCGGTCGACTCCGTCGACGGATCGGACCTCACGGCGCACCTCCCGGGAAGACGGCGTCGACGTAGGGGGTCCGCCGCAACAGGTCGTCGGCGGCGTCGGTGCTGAGGTCGAACAACGGACCGGCGACCACGGTCAACGCCAGCCCGAGCACCACCAGCGCGAGCGTCGGCGCGATCATCAGGCCGGGCAGCACCGCTCCCGACCGCCCACCGCTCCGGTCGGGCTCCATCGCGCCCTCGGTACGGGCCGCCTCCGCGGCGTCGTCGTCGGCCGGCATGTCCGCGTGCGGCGTCCGCCAGAAGGCCAGATTCCACACGCGGGCGATGGCGTAGAGAGTGAGCAGGCTGGTGACCAGGCCGCCGGCCACCAGGATCCAGGCCAGCGCACCACCGTCGTCGACACCCGCCTGGATCAGGCCGAGCTTGCCGAGGAACCCGGAGAACGGCGGTATGCCGGCGAGGTTCAGCGCGGGCACGAAGAACAACACGGCGAGCAGCGGAGACAGCCGGGCCAGGCCGCCGAGTCGATCCAGGGCGGTGCTGCCGCCCCGGCGCTCGACCAGACCGGCGGCGAGGAAGAGGGTGGTCTGGATGGTGATGTGGTGCACCACGTAGAAGATCGCCGCGGACAGACCGAGCGACGAGGTGAGGCCCACCCCGAAGAGCATGTAGCCGATGTGGCTGATCAGCGTGAACGACAGCAACCGTTTGATGTCCGACTGCGCCACCGCGCCGAGGATCCCGACCACCATGGTCAGCACCGCCGTCACCAGCAGCAGCGTGGCCGTGCGTCCGCCGGGGAACAGCAACGTCTCGGTGCGGATGATCGCGTACACACCGACCTTGGTGAGCAGACCGGCGAAGACCGCGGTGACCGGGGCCGGTGCCGTCGGGTAGCTGTCCGGCAGCCAGGCGGACAACGGGAAGACCGCCGCCTTGATCCCGAAGGCCAACAGCAGCATGCCCTGCAACACCAGGCGCAGGTCGTCCGGCAGGGTGTCCAGCCGGTCGACGAGTTGCGCGAGGTTGAGCGTGCCGGTCGCGGCGTAGACCAGACCGATCGCGATCAGGAAGATCACCGAGGAGAGCAGGCTCACCACCACGTAGGTGGTGCCGGCGCGGATCCGGTTCTCCGTACTGCCCAGGGTCAGCAGGACGTAGCTGGCGACCAGCAGGATCTCGAAACCGACGTAGAGGTTGAACAGGTCACCGGAGAGGAACGCGTTGCAGACACCGGCGGTCAGCACCAGGTAGGTCGGGTGGTAGACCGACAGGGGCGTCTCCTCGTGGCCGTCGGCCATACCCTGCCCGATCGAGTACACCAGCACGCAGAGCGTCACCGTCGCCGAGACCACGAGCATCAGTGCGGCCAACTGGTCGGCGACCAGCACGATGCCCAACGGGGCGACCCAGCCGCCGACCTCCACCACCAGCGGGCCGTGCAGGCTGGACTGCACCAGCAGCGTGGCGGACACCGCCACGGTGGCGGTGAGCACGGTGAGGCTGACCCAGCGCTGGGCCTGCGGCCGACCGAGCAGCAGCAGCGTCAGTGCCGCGCCGAGCAGCGGCATCACCACCGGCAGCGGAACGAGGTACGTCATCCGGCCCGACCCGCCTCCACCACGTTGGCGACCGGCCGGGGATCGCCGGTCGGCTCGCCGTCGCCGTCGTCGGTGCCGCCCTCGGTGTCGGCGGTGCCCGGACCCTCGTCGCGGATCGCGAGATCCATGATCCGACGGTCCTCGACGTCGTCCTGCACCTCGTCGTGCCCGTTGAGATGCCAGCTGCGGTAGGCCAGCGCGAGCAGGAACGCGGTCATGCCGAGGGTGATGACGATGGCGGTGAGGATCATCGCCTGGGGCAGCGGATCGCTCATCTGCTCCGGCTCGGTGGTGCCGACGATCGGCGCGCCACCGGCCCGCCCGCCGGTCAGCAGCAGCAGGTTGACGCCGTTGCCGAGCAGGATGACCCCCATCAGCACCCGGGTGAGGCTGCGTTCCAGCAGCAGTGTCACCCCGGCGGCGACCAGCACGCCGACCACGATCACGTAGGTGAGGTTGGGGGTCACACCAGCTCCCTTTCCCGGATCTCGGCATCCTCGGTCTCACTCTGCCGGTCCATCTCCGCGCCGAGACTGCGCAGGATGTCCAGCACCAGACCGACGACGATCAGGTAGACACCGACGTCGAAGAAGACCGACGTGACGAAGTGGACGTGCCCCAGCACCGGCAGGTGGAAGTCGAGGACCGCGCTCTGCAGGAACTCGCCGCCGAGCAGCATCGCGCCCACCCCGGTGCCGACGGCGACGAACAGCCCGGCGCCGAGCACCACACCGGCGTCGACAGGTGCCGCGCCGTTGAGTTCGGTACGCCCGCCGGCCAGGTAACGAACGGCCAGCGCGAGACCGGCCACCAGGCCGGCGGCGAAGCCGCCACCCGGGGCGTTGTGGCCGCTGAACAGCAGGTAGATGGAGAAGAGCACGATGGCGTGGAACAGCAGTCGGGTCACCACCTGGAGGACCACCGACTGGGCGCGGGTGGTGGCACCGGTGGTCAGCCAACGCGGCCAGGTCGACCCGGCCCGGCCGCCACCGGGAATCTCGGCGCGCCGGTGCAGGTCACCCGAACGCCGGAAGATCAGGCTGGCCACGCCGGTGGCGGCCACCACCAGCACGGCGATCTCACCCATCGTGTCCCAGGCTCGGATGTCGACCAGGGCAACGTTCACGATGTTCTTGCCGCCGCCGTACGACACCGCCTCGTCGGGGAATCCGACGGAGATCGGGACGGCCTGACGGGAGCCCGTGGCGACGTACGCCATGCCGGCGGTGACCGCGCCCACCGCGATCCCGATCGCGACGCGACCACGCCGGCTGGACCGGATCGGCCGCTCCGAGAACGTCACCGGCAGGCGGCGCAGCACCAGCACGAACATGACGATGGTGACGGTCTCCACCAGGAACTGGGTGAGCGCCAGGTCGGGTGCGCCGTGCAGGATGAACAGCAGCGCGGTGCCGTAGCCGGCGACGCCGACCAGAATCATCGCGGTGAGTCGGCGCAGGGCCCGGGCCGCCAGCACCGCCGACACGATCACCACGGCGGCGGCGACCCCCTGCAGGGGGCTGTCCCAGACGTGGAACCGCTGCGGCCAGGGTGCCCCGATCAGCAGCGCCCCACCGGGCAGCAGCACCAGCACCACCAGGATGACGCCGAGGTAGAACGGCAACGAGCCACGTTGGGTGGCACCGGTCAGCTCCACCGCCAGCCGGTCGACGGCACCGACGACCCGCGTGTAGCCGGTCGCGCTGTCGAAGGGCAGCCGCAGCGTGGCCCGCACCCGTTCCCGGCGCAGCAGGTGGAACAGCGCGGCACCGCCGGCCACCGCCAGCACCGACAGCCCCAGCGCCGGGGTCAGCCCGTGCCAGAGCGCCAGGTGGTAGCCCGACTCGGCGCCGGGAAACCGGTCTGCGTACGGGGCGAGCAGCCGGTCCACCGCCGGGGCGAGCAGTCCGGCCGCGACACCGGCGACGGCCAGCGCCGCCGCCGGGGCGAGGAAGGGCCAGGACACGGCCGTCACCTCGGCGGGCGGGACGCCCGGCTTGCCGGCGAAGGCTCCCCAGAGGAACCGCAGCGTGTACGCGACGGTCAGCGCGGAGCCGAGGACCACACCGGCCAGCACCACCAGCTCGGGCCCACCGCCGTGCAGCAGCGCCTCGACGGCGGCTTCCTTCGCGACGAAGCCGGCCATCGGCGGCAGGCCGGCCATCGAGGCCGCCGCGAGTCCGGCGACCACGGCGAGCGCCGGCGCCCGTCGCCCCAACCCGCTGAGTTCGCGCAGGTCCCGGGTGCCGGCGGCGTGGTCGATGATCCCGACGGTGAGGAAGAGGGTGGCCTTGAACAGCGCGTGGGCGAGCACCATCGCCGCACCGGCCAGGGCGGTGTCGCGGGTGCCGGCGCCGAGGATCACCATCAGCAGGCCGAGCTGGCTGACCGTGCCGTAGGCCAGCAGCAGCTTAAGGTCGGTCTGCCGCAACGCCGTCCACCCACCGAGGAACATGGTGATCAGGCCGGCGGTCAGCAGCACCGGCCGCCACGGGGTGGCCTCGGCGAGCGCCGGCCCCAGCAGGGCGACCAGGAACACGCCGCCCTTCACCATGGCGGCGGCGTGCAGGTAGGCGCTGACCGGCGTCGGTGCCGCCATCGCACCCGGCAGCCAGAAACTGAACGGGAAGATCGCCGACTTGCTGAGGGCGCCGAGCAGGATCAGCACCACGGCGACGGTCAGGTAGCCGCCACCGGGCAGGTTCCCGGCGATCTCGGACCAGCGGAAACTGCCGGCGTGCCGGCCGAGCATGACGAACCCGGCGAGCATGGCCAGGCCGCCCAGCGTCGTCACCAGCAGGGCCTGCATGGCGGCCCGCCGGCTGGCCCGCTTCGCCGGGTCGCTGCCGATCAGCAGGTAGGAGAAGACGGTGGTCAGTTCCCAGAACACGTACAGCAGCAGCAGGTCGTCGGAGACCACCAGGCCGAGCATCGCACCGGCGAAAGCGACGAAGACGGCGGCGAAGCGGCCGAGGCCGGGGGCGTCGGTGCGGAAGTAGCGGGCGCTGTAGGCCAGCACCAGCGCGCCGACCCCACCGACCAGGACCACCATCAGCCAGGACAGCGTCCCCATCCGGAGAGCGAGTTCCAGCCCGAGTCGCGGCACCCACGGCACCGTCTCGACCACCGGCACACCGTCGCGTACGCCGGTGGCGCGGGTGAGCGCCCAGATCAGCGTCGCGCCCGGTGCCAGCGCCACCAGATAGAGCGCGTTACGCCCCCAGAGTCGCACCAGACCGGGAGCGATCACGGCTGTCAGCGCATGGACCGCCACCAGTGCCAGCACGCACCCTCCCCAGAGATCATCAGCCGGTGTAACGACCCTATCCGGTGACGCCCGTTATCCGCATGCGTCGTGATCCTGGTCAAAGGCGGACGCGCTGGTCGGCGGTCACTCCCTGCCGACGCGGCGGAGTCGTCGGTCGTCACGGTCGATGCGCAGCTCCCGTTCGAGTTCGACGATGAGGGTCCGCAGGTCATCGAGACGTTGACTGATCGCGATCCGGTCCACCTCGTCGGGCACACCGTCCCCGTCGGAGTCGTAGCCGGGGTCCAGCCCTTCGGTCATCTCCAGCCGTCGGGCCTCCTCCATCGAGTTGACGAAGACCGCGACCAGGATGTTGAGCAGCAGGTTGACGGTGATCACCACAAAGCTGGCGTAGTACAGCACCGTCCAGGGCGAGAACTCCATCCCCTGCTCGATGAGGTCGGGCAGCGTCTCCAGCGACAGCAGCACGAACAACGTCAGCAGCGAGCGGCCGATGTCTCCGTACTGCTCCGGATATGCCTCGCCGAAGATCAACCAGCCGGCCATGCCGTAGACGTAGAGCGTCACCACCGCCAGGGCGAAGAAACCACCGATGCCGGGCAGGCTGCGCCACAGCGCGGAGACGATCGTGCGCAGGCCGGGTGAGAACCGCACCAGCCGGACGATCCGCAGCACCCGGATCACCCGCAGCAGCGCCGAGTCGCCGTGCAGGCCGGGGATGAAGATCGCGGCGATCACCAGGAAGTCGAAGACGTTCCAGCCGTGCCGGAAGAAGTCCTGCGGGCGGCGACCGTAAGCCAGCATACGGATGCTGATCTCGACGACGAAGACCGCTCGGAAGGCCCACTCCAACGCCCGCAACGCGGTGCCCGCCGGGCCCAGGTCGGGGTAGGTCTCCAGGCCGAGCACGACGCCGTTGGCGAGAATGACCCCGACCATGGCGATCTCGAAGGAGCGGGACGCGGCGAGTCGGGCACAGCATCCGAACAACCTGCTGGTACGCGCCCGTCCACCTCGCGGAGCCGGCACCGGTGCACCGCTCATCGTGCGACCGGCCCCGGTGCGGACACCGGGGCCGGTGCGGCCGCCCACCGTGCGTCGGCGGTGTGCTGACGTACGGCATTCATGAACGACAGCGTACGGGCCGACGCCGGCCGCGCTCAGCCGCCCAACCGGCGCACCATGTTCATCACCGTCTCCACCTGGGCACCACCCTTGATCGGGTAGTTGGTGGCGCCGAGGTAACCCCACCAGTCCCAGCACCCGTTCGGGTTGCCGGGACTGGTGATGGCCTGGGGGTACAGCACGATCGTGGCGTTGGTGTCGGCGTACTGGTTCAGGTTGGCCCGGTCCACGAAGGCGGTGCCGACCCGGCTGTGCCCCTGGAGGCAACCGTGCAGCGCCACCAGCAGCCGGCAGCTCGCGCCCGAGGCGCAGGAGGACGGGACGTAGGCGAAGCCGTTGGCGTCCATGCTCAGGCCGTTGGCCCAGCCGTTCACCGCGAAGCTGTTCTGGTTGAACCGCACGAGCGTGCCGCCGAGCGGTCCGGTGTTGGGCGACTGGACCGACCCGAACAGTTTGCGCAGGAAGGTGCGCTGCGGGTCGGTGCCGCAGTCGTTGAGGTACGGCGCGGTCGTGGCCGTGCAGCCCACCGTCCCGTAGGGCGTGACCCAGCCGTGCCCGGCCGAGGAGCCGCTGTCGTACTGCACGCTGGCACCGAAGTGCTGCTGGTAGCGGACCAGGTCGTCACTGACCGACCGCTTCACCGTGCCGTCGGATCCACCGTGGAACACGTAGACCGGCTCGCCGGACAGCCCGCTGACCGGGTCGACCCAGCCGTATCCGGCCCAGGTCCGGGTGTACGACTGCAACGCGCTCAGATACGTCGGGTAGATGTTGTCGCCGCAGCCGTACAGCGCCTGCGCGACGTTGTTCTGCGCGCAGTAGTAGGGGCCGGCGGCGAACAGCGCCGCTCCCCTGATCCGCTGCGAGTAGGCCACCTGGAGCTGGCCGGCCAGGTAGGCGCCGGAGGAGACCCCGGCGACGTACACCCCCGAGATGCGATAGGTCGACAGGCTGCCGGACACGGGGGTCTTGGTGTGCGGGGTGGTGGCGGCCTGGGCCGGCATCGAGGGCGTGAGCAGCAGGGCCGCGACGGCGGCGGCGAGCAGACGCGAGACAGGTCTGATCATGACGCTCCCTGTGGTTCGGTGAGCGCCGGCGGTGGTGTCGGCGTACGGCGACGCTAACGTGACCTGCGTCACCGCCGACATGACCGCGACCCACACGTCACCGGGCCGCACAGTGGTGCCGATCGCTGTCGACGGCCCCTCCTTCGGCTTCCGCTGCGCCCTGTCGCCGCGATCAGTCCACGACGCCGAACTGCGACCACACCTGGACGCGCTCGGTGACGTGGTCCCGCCCGCCGAGAGCACCACGCACCTCGGCGGTGAACTCGGCCCGGCCCGACGCCGAGGGCAGCCGCTCGGCCGACATGGCGGAGAAGACCCCGCCGACCATGTCCTCGACGGTGAGCTGCGCGTCGTACCGCACAAACGACTCGGCGTACCGGTAGCCGGCCCGGACGAGAGCCTCCTGGTTGAGCCGGCGACCTGTCTCGTCGGTCTGACAGGTGGCGGTGACCGGATGCCCGAGCAGCCGTTGCAGACAGTCGCGCAGCACCACCGACCACTCGTCGTCCTGCGCCCACAAGGGAGCGCCGTTGGTGATCACGGCGATACCGCCGCCGGGACCCAGCAGGTGACGGGCGTCGGCGAACAGCGTGTCGCGGTCCATGAAATGGACGGCGACGGCGACGGTCAACGCACCGATCGTCCGCGCACCGAGCAGCCGGCCCAGCGTGGGCAGATCCCGGTCAGCGCCGAGCACCCAGGTGACATTGACGCGCTTCTCGCGGCGGGCGGCTTCGCGGGCCTTGGCCAGCATGTCCGGCTCGGGGTCCATGCCGATGACAGTTCCCACCCTGGCGGCGAGCGGGAGAGTCAGCTGGCCGGTGCCGCAGCCAAGGTCGAGCACGGTGTCGTCGACGTCGAGCCGGCATGCGGCGATCAGGGCGTCGAGCACCTGGGGCGGGTAGCCGCGCCGGTGCCTCGCGTAGTACGCCGCCACCTCACCGTTGAAGTCCGCCCTCACCTCGCCAGCCTGCCCGCGACACCAGACGCGACGCCAACCATTCTGCCCTCGGCAGAGACCGCCCCACCCTCGAACCATCCAGACGAGATCTTGGAAATTTTCCGTTTCGCGCTAACGGAAAATGTCCAAGATCTCGCATTCGCGTTTCAGCTGTCGGGACAGGAGAAGCCGCTCGGCCGGTCTATCCACGTCGCACTCGTATACGGGCCCTGTGTTCGGTGTCAGCCGGCCGAGGAACGGGTTACCGGCAGGTCGAAGTAGGCGTCCGGCCAGGGTTCGTCGCGGTAGCGGAAGTGCCACCACTCCCGGTCGTAGCCGACGAAGCCAGCGTCGGTCATCAGCTGCCGCAACTGCCGCCGGTTTTCCCGGGCGGCGGGAGCGATGCCCTGGGCGTCGATGTGCGACAGCGGGTCGAAGCAGTCGAAGCCGGTACCCATGTCGACGCTGTTGTCAGCGTGACGTCGAGCGGCGCAGGCCGCCATTGGCTGTGCCGGGCGAGATGGAGCTTGCTCGACTGCCGATAGGTCGACAAGCGTGACGTCGACGGTGCTGCCGCGGCTGTGCGAGCTGGGAGCACCGAGGTAGCCGCGGTCGACGAGTTCCGCCTTGGGCACCCGAGGGTAGAACGCGGCCTTCGTGAGGTCCTGGTCCGGCTGTCCGGCCCAGTGCAGGAAGTCGTCGGTGGCCCGCTGCGGGCGGTAGCAGTCGTACACCTTGAGGCTGCGGCTGGCGGCGATCGCCGTGTCCTGCACCCGGCGCAGCGCCTCGGCGGCGCGGGCGGTGAGCAGGCACAGCGGTTCCCGGTAGCCGTCGACGCGGCGGCCGACGAAGTTGTCTGCGGTGGCGTACCGGATGTCGGTGAGAATGCGATCGTCGACATCGGACAGCACGACGAAACCCGGCGACACCGATGGCGACGGTGGTGATGGTTTCGGCTCTGGTTCGTCGCCCCGTCCGCAGCCACCGGTCACCAGCGCCAGCGTCGCCGTCAGACCGAGGGCGAGGGTGCGCGGCGAGGTCACCTCACCGCCGGCCGGTGCGCGGCGCGGCGGTGCGGTGCCGCCCGCGACGGCGGCCAACCAGACCGCCCGCGAGCAGCGTCATCCCGATGGCGAGGCCGATCAGGGAGGCCGACCGCAGGCGACCGGCCAGGGTCGCCGCCTGCGAGGTCTCCGCGCCGGACGCGCCGCCGGGCAACGCCTGCGGGGGTACGGCGGCCGGTGGCGCCGAGCCGGTGGCCGCGCCCGGGCTCACCAGCACCCCCACCGAGGCCGCCGAAGGCAGCTCGAATCCCCAGTCGAGCAGGGCCGCGCCCTGTTGCCAGCCCCGCTTGTCGATCACGTCCGCGCCCAGCAACGTCACCACGAGCCGCCGTCCGTTCCGCTCGGCGATGCCGACGTAGGTGTGCCGGGCCAGATCGGTGTAGCCGGTCTTGCCGCCGAGGGCGCCGGGATAGTGGTAGAGCAGCTGGTTGTCGTTGTCGATGGTGAAGCCCTTGGCGCGTTGCCTCGGCTGGGCCGGGACGGTCGCCTCCCGGGTGGCCACGTAGCGCCGGAAACGTGCGTCGTCGAAGCAGGCCCGGGTGATCAGAGCCAGGTCGTACGCACTGGTGAACTGCCCGGGACCGTCCAGCCCGGAGGGGGTCGCCGCGTGCGTCTGGTACGCGCCGAGCCGTTTCGCCTGCTCGTTCATCGCCCGTACCCCGCCGGCCATGCCGTCCGCCCCGCCACCGAGGCGGGCCAGCGCGTTCGCCACCTCGTTCCCCGAGCGCAGCAGCAACCCGAGCCAGAGCGTCTCCACCCGGTACCGGCCGCCCGCCACCAGCCCCACCGCGGAACTTCCCGGTTCGATGTCGAGGTCACCGGCGGTGATGGTGACGACGTCGGCCGGATCGAGTCTCGGCAGCATGGTCGCGGCCAACAGCAGCTTCTGCACGCTGGCCGGGGTGGCGTACTCGTGCGGACCGCAGCCACCCAGCACGTCGCCGGTGTCCAGATCCGCCACCAGCCACGAGGTGGCGGCCACCTTCGGCGGCTTCGGCACGCCCGCCGGCACGACCAGACCGGAGGTGGCCAGCCGGGGACCGCCGACGGCCCGCTGCACCGGGTCCGGTGACGGCGCCGCCGCAGGTGTGGGGCCGGGAGCGGGCGGCGCTGGACGCGGACACCGCACCGGCGCCGCCGCCTGGGCGTCGGCGACCGGTACCAGTGGCGTCGTCAGCAGCGCGGCAGCCACCGCCACCGTAAGTGCGGAAACTCTCACAATCAGCGACACTATCGGGTGAATTCCGACCAGTCTCGCAAATCGACCACCACTGCGGCCCGGATCTTGGACCCGGGCAGCCCTCATGAGGGCGGTTTCGCACCAAGATCTGTTCGGCGCGGGCGTCGGGCGGCGAGGATTGCCAGGGCGATCGCGAGCGCTCCGACGGCGAGCGCCACGAACGTGCCCGCGCCCGGCCCGCCGGTGGCCGAGGCGGTGCCCGCCGCCTGGGCGGAGGCGGTGCCGACCCGCGGCTGGTCGAGCGGCGGTGCCACCTCGACCGGCCCGGTCACCGTAGGTGACGGTGCGGCATCCAGCTCTCCCGGCTCGACCAGCCGGCCGACGCTGGTCCGCCGGGGCAGCGCGAAGCCCCAGTCGAGCAGCGCGGCACCCTGCTCCCAGCCGCGTTGCGGCCGGGGCTCGGCGCCGAGCAGCGTGACGACCAGTCGGCGACCGTCCCGCTCGGCCGCGCCGACATAGGTGTGCCGCGCGTAATCGGTGAAGCCGGTCTTGCCGCCGAGAGCACCGGCATAGCGGTACACCAGTTGGTTCTCGTTCTGGATCTCGAAGCCCCTGCCCCGCACCGCCTTCTGCGCCGGGATGCGGGCGCGCTCCGTGAGCGCGTACCGCCGGAAGGTCGGATCGGCGAAGCAGACCCGGGCGATCAGGGCCAGGTCGTACGCGCTGGTGAACTGGCCGGGGGCGTCCAGCCCGGACGGGGTGACCGCGTGGGTCTGGTACGCGCCGAGCAGTCTGGCCTGCTCGTTCATGGCCCGCACCCCGCCGGTCACGCCCTCGGCGCCGCCGCCGAGGCGGGCCAACGCGTTCGCCGCCTCGTTGCCGGACTGCAGCAGCAGCCCCAGCCAGAGTGTCTCCACCCGGTAGCGACCGCCCGGCAGCAGCCCGACCGCCGAGCTGCCCGGTGCGATGTCCAGGTCTTCCCTGGTGACCGTGACGACCTGCGCCGGATCGAGCTTCGGCAGCATGGTCGCGGCGAGCAGCAGCTTCTGCACACTGGCCGGGGTGGCGTACTCGTGTGGACCGCAGCCACCCAGCACCTCGCCGGTGTCCAGATCCGCCACCAGCCACGAGGTCGCCGTCACCCTCGGCGGGGTCGGCATTCCCGGCGGCACCACCAGACCGGGAGTGTCCAACGCGGCTCCGCCGACCACCCGGTGCGCCGCGACGGATGGCGGTGGTGTCGGCCTCGGCGACCGGGCCACCTTCGGTGCCACCGCCTTCGGACAGGGCACGGTCGTCGGGGCCGACGTCGCGGGCGCCGACGGGGGTAGCGGTGGCGCGGCGGCGGCCGGCCGAGCGACCGAGGTGGACGATCCGGAACCGTCAGTGGTCACCGCAGCACCGGGAGTCACCGCCGTGGCCAGGGCGGCGACGGCGGCGCAACCGGTGGCCAGGTCCCGGACTCTCATGAACACGCAGACTAACGGCAGGATCGTCGGTGTCGCCCACCCCCGCCCGGCCGGCTCGGGTCGGACGTTGGCCGCGATCGTCGCCGCAGATCGTTGAACCGATCGCGCCCACCCCCCGTATCCACGACCGAACACATGAAACGCCCGGACCTGCGGCGGGAGCGCTCCCGCGCGGCTCGGTCCGATGTCACCCGCGAGGGTCCTCGGCATGCGGGGCGGGGCCGGCCGCCGCCGCCGAGCGTCTTTCCGGGCACCCCTTTGCGCACCAGCCGACGGGCCGACCCGTCGGGCGGTCAATCATGAGGAGAGAAGCATGGTCAGGCGTACGCAGCAGCACCGTAAGCACGCTGCCTTGAAGCTCGGTGGCGTCGGTGTGCTGGCGGTGGTGCTCCTGGGCGGTGGTCTGACGCTGGCCTCCGCCGACGACGCGGCCGAGCCGCAGACGGCGAACTGCCCGACGGTACGGGACAAGCTGTCCAACGTGCCCGCCGCCGCCGTCGCCGGAGTGGAGCAGGAACTGGCCAACCTCGACAAGCAGATCGCCGAGGCGAACGTCCGCCTCGCCCAGCAGGCCGCCAACCCCCAGGGCGGCCCCGCCTTCATCCAGAACGCCATCCTCGGGCCGCTGGCCAGCAAGCGGACCGCCGCCCTCGATCGCATCGGCATCAACATCTCCCGTGTCGGTGGTCAACGCCCCGACCTCGCCAGCCTCGCCACCTGCGGCCTGAACGCCGCAGGGGTGCCCAGCGCCGTCAACGCCAACGCGGGCAACGGCAACGCCGGAAACGCCGGAAACGGCAACGCCGGAAGTGGCAACGCGGGCAACGCCAACGCGGGCAACGGCAACGCCGGAAATGGCAACGCGGGCAACGGGAATGCGGGGGCCGGCGTGGCACAGCGGGTGAACTGCCCGACGGTGGCCGACCGGCTGCCGGCGGTGCCGGCTCAGGCCGCCGCGGAGGTACGGCGGGAACTCGCCAACCTGGAGAGCCAGATCGCCGACGCCAACGCCCGCCTCGCCCGGCAGGCGGCCAACCCTCAGGGCGGCCCGAACTTCGTGCGCAACGCCATCATCGGCCCGCTGGAGGACCGGCGCGTCGCGGCGATCAACCGCATCGCCACCGCGATCGGTCGGGTCGACGGCAACCGGCCCGCCGATCTGGTCAACCTGGCCAGGCCCTGCTCGGCGCGCTGACGACCTGATCGAATCGGGAGGAGCCAGCGTGGTGACACGAGTGGTCCGCCCTCGAACACCACATTGACCGAGCCTCCGCGGAAAGATCGCCTTCAGGCGGTGATGTCACTCAGACCGGAACATGTCGTCGTGACATCACCGCCTTCGGTCCAGGTGCCTGGCCGAGCGGTGTCAGCCGGCCAGCTGGCACAGATAGTCGTGCAGGATCGCCGAGGCGGCCAGCCGCCGCCGGCTGCGACGGTGCAGTTCCTGCTCGCGGCGGGCCAGCTCGGCCCGAACCCGCTGCGAGCTCCCGGTGGTCCGCATCTCGTCGAGCACCGCCGTGATGATCTCGAACGGGTACGCGCCCCGGCGCAGCAACGCCACCACCTGGGCGGCACGCTGCTCGGCCTCGTCGTACACCCGGTAGCCGGTGCCCGCCTCGCGGACCGGGCGCAGCAGGCCGCGCGCCTCCCACAGACGCAGTTGTGAGGTGCGGACCCCGACCAGATCGGCGACGACCCCGACGCGTACCGCCCGGCGGGGTACGGCGGTGGGCCGGCGTGGACTACCGACCACCGTCTCGAACGCGCCGAGCACCATCCGGATCTCGGCCCGTTCGCGGTCCAACTCGGCGTGTCCGGCGTCCAGCGACGCCAGCGCCGTCGGCAGGTCACCCCGGTGGACCGCCGTCATGATCTCCCGGGTACGCGTCCAGCCGTGCCCGTCGGCCACCGACCGGGCCACCGCCAGGGCCCGCGCGTGCGCGTCGGTGAAGATCCGGTAGCCGCTCGGGGTGCGCTCGACCGGAGGCAGCACGCCGAGGTCGACGTAGTTGCGGACCTGCTGTACGGAGACACCCGCCGTCGCGGCGAGATCCACCGCACGCAACCGTCCACTGCCCCGACGATCCACCACCGCCTCAGTCTAGCCTCCCATGTCGTTTGAGACTTCTCGTCATCTATCGGGCTGACCAGTGCCCAGTTTGCCGAGAAAGTCTCCACAAGCACTTGAATGAGACAATTGAACCCGGCCAGGCCATCGGAAGCCAGTTCCCGGGCGGGAGTCCGTCCACGATCTCGCGAAGGGTTCGCATGCAGCAGTCAGCAGGGTCCGCCGCCGACAGTCACGACGTCATCGAGGTACGCGGGGCGCGGGAGAACAACCTCGACGCCGTCTCGGTCGACATCCCCAAGCGCCGGCTCACCGTCTTCACCGGCGTGTCCGGTTCCGGCAAGTCCTCACTGGTCTTCGGCACCATCGCCGCCGAGTCCCAGCGGCTGATCAACGAGACCTACAGCGCCTTCCTCCAGTCGTTCATGCCCAACCTCTCCCGGCCCGACGTGGACTCGCTACGCAATCTCACCCCGGCCATCGTGGTCGACCAGGAGCGGATGGGCGCCAACTCGCGCTCCACCGTCGGCACCGCCACCGACGCGTACGCGATGCTGCGCATCGTGTTCAGCCGGCTGGGTGACCCGCACGTCGGCGGGGCCGGCGCCTTCAGCTTCAACCTGGCCGAGGGGATGTGCCCCACCTGTGAGGGCCTGGGCCGGGTCTCCGATCTCGACGTCAACGAACTGGTCGACGTGGAGAAGTCGCTCAACGACGGTGCGATCACCGTGCCGAACTTCGCCGTCGACACGTGGTACTGGCAGACCATCGTCGGCTCCGGCCTGTTCGACCCGGACGTCAAGCTCCAGGACTTCACGCCGCAGCAGTGGCAGGACCTCCTGCACAAGCCCGCCACGAAGATCAAGGTGGGCGGCACGAACCTGACCTACGAGGGTCTGTTCGTCAAGGTGCGCCGGCTCTACCTCGCCAAGGACCGGGAGTCCATGCAGCCGCACATCCGGGCCTTCGTCGACCGGGCGGTCACCTTCACCACCTGCGCCGACTGCGGAGGAACCCGGCTGAACGCGGCGGCGCTGTCCTCCCGCATCGCCGGCCGCAACATCGCCGAGTGCGCCGCGATGCAGATCAGCGACCTGGCCGGGTTCATCCGCCGCATCGACGACCCGTCGGTCGCCCCGTTGACCGGCAACCTTCGGGAGTTGCTGGACTCGCTGGTCGAGATCGGTCTGGGATATCTCAGCCTCGACCGGGAGTCGGCCACCCTCTCCGGTGGTGAGGCGCAGCGGGTCAAGATGGTCCGGCACCTCGGTTCCAGCCTCTCCGACATCACGTACGTGTTCGACGAACCCACTGTCGGCCTGCACCCGCACGACATCGCCCGGATGAACGACCTGCTGCTACGGCTGCGGGACAAGGGCAACACGGTGCTCGTGGTCGAGCACAAGCCGGAGACCATCGCGGTTGCCGACCATGTGGTCGATCTCGGTCCCGGTGCCGGTGCCGCCGGTGGCCGGATCTGCTACACCGGGGACGTGCCCGGCCTGCGCCGCTCCGACACGCTCACCGGTCGGCACCTGGACCACCGGGTACGGCTCCGGGAACCGGTCCGTACGCCTCGCGGGCACCTCGCGATCCGGCACGCCGATCTGCACAACCTGCGCGACGTCAGCGTGGACATCCCGCTCGGTGTGTTGACCGTGGTCACCGGCGTGGCCGGCTCCGGCAAGAGCTCCCTGGTGCACGGCTCACTGCACGGCCGCGACGGTGTGGTCGTCGTGGACCAGGCCCCGATCCGTGGCTCCCGGCGCAGCAACCCGGCCACCTACACCGGCCTGCTCGACCCGGTACGCACCGCCTTCGCCAAGGCCAACGGGGTCAAGGCCGCCCTGTTCAGCGCCAACTCCGAGGGCGCCTGCCCCACCTGCAAGGGCATCGGGCTGGTCTACACCGACCTGGCGATGATGGCCGGCGTCGCCTCCGTCTGCGAGCAGTGCGAGGGTCGCCGCTTCACCGACGAGGTGCTCACCTACCGGCTGCGCGGGCGCACCATCAGCGAGGTGCTCGGCATGTCGGTGGCCGAGGCCCGGGACTTCTTCCCCGGCGGACCGGCCCGGACCATCCTGGACCGGATGGCCGGCGTCGGGCTGAGTTACCTCACCCTCGGCCAGCCACTGACCACCCTCTCCGGCGGCGAGCGACAACGGCTCAAGCTGGCCATCCACATGGCCGACAAGGCCGGCACCTACGTGCTGGACGAGCCGACCACCGGACTGCACCTGGCCGACGTCGACCAGCTGCTCGCGCTGCTCGACCGGCTCGTCGACGCCGGCAACACGGTGATCGTCATCGAGCACCACCAGGCGGTGATGGCACACGCGGACTGGCTGATCGACCTCGGACCGGGTGCCGGTCACGACGGCGGTCGGATCGTGTTCACCGGCACCCCCGCCGACCTGGTGGCGCGCGGCGACACGCTCACCGCCCGCCACCTGCGGGACTACGTGGCCGGCTGAACGCCGCCGGAGCCGGTGGCGCCCGCCGACCGGCTCCGGCCCCCCGTCGCCCGACCGGGGTGCTCCTGCCGCGTCGACGCCGCGGAGCTACGCATCCCGCCGGCCCCACCACCACACCGCCGGTCGGGCTCGTCAGACCGCGGACAGCCGGCGCAGCCAGCGCCGTTGCCAGGGTGTCTCCACCGCGTCCGGCCGGTAGGCGGCGCGTACCCAGTCGACCGCGTCCTCGGCGGGCAACCCGTCGAGGACGGCCAGCGCCGCCAAGGCGGTGCCGGTCCGTCCCGTGCCACCCCGGCAGGCCACCTCCACCCGCTGGCCGGCGTACCCGCGACGCAGCGCCTCACCGAGCGCGTCCAGCGCGTCCGCCCGATCCAGCGGAACCCCGAAGTCCGGCCACCGGACCCGCCGGTACGCCCAACCGGGCACCGGCCCGGCAGCGAGCAGCAGGCTGAAGTCGGCCGGTGTCGCCGGGTCACCGATCCGGCGGCCCCGCATCCGGACCCCGCCGGGCAGTTCCACCACACCGGCCCCGTCCGCCCAGTCCGATCCGCGCACCACACCTCCTCGCCGGCAAACCGCGACGTCCGGCGACGCTGCGGCGTGTCGTCCGCACCGGGGCTGGCCGGAATCAGCGCCGGGGTTCCCGGTCGGTCCGTTCGTGGCCGTCCGACCAGACGCTGCGGTAGATGGTGCCCCGCCCGTCGGGATCCGGCACCCCGGTGGGCGTCGAGTCGGTCAGGCCGGCGCCGCTGTCGTTCGGCAGCAGTCCGCCGGCTCGACGCGAGCGGCGCAACCGGGTGACGACGAACCAGACGACACCCAACGCCGTGGCGGCGATGACCACGTTCTGCAGGATGCCGGCGTACCCCTCGACCAGGTGCCAGTTGTCGCCCAGCAGGTAACCGGCCATCACGAAGGTGGTGTTCCAGATCAGGCTGCCCAGCGTGGTGTAGACCGCGAAGGTGAGCAGCGGCATGCGTTCCACCCCGGCCGGAATGGAGATCATGCTCCGGAAGATCGGGATCATCCGTCCGAAGAAGACGGCCTTGACGCCGTGCCGCAGGAACCACTCCTCGGTCCGGTCGATGTCGCTGAGCTTCACCAGCGGCAGCCGCGCCGCGATGGCCCGCGTCCGCTCCCGGCCCAGCGCGGCGCCGACCCAGTAGAGCGCGAGGGCGCCGAGCAGCGAACCGAGTGTCGTCCAGAAGATGGCCCCGATGACGTTCATCCGCCCCTGCGCCGCGACGAACCCGGCGAGCGGCAGGATCACCTCGCTGGGAATCGGCGGGAACAGGTTCTCCAGCGCCACGGCCAGCCCCGCACCCGGGCCACCGAGCCGCTCCACCAGGTCGGTGACGAAACCGACCAGGCCGTCCTCGGGTGGTGCGGACTGGCCGACGACCGAGGGCGAGGCGTACCGGACATGCGTCATGTCCTACACGCTACGAACCGCACCTGAGAGTCGGCGCACCGGCGTCGACTTTCCGGAACTAGGCTGCGCGCATGCCCCGCCCTCCGCTGACCGTCGCCGTCGCCCAGCCCCCGTGCGTGTCGTACGACGTGGCGACGAACGTGGCGGCGCACGCCGCGATCGTCCGTGCCGCCGCGACCAGGGTGGTCGTCTTTCCGGAGCTGTCGCTCACCGGCTACGAACTCGACGCCGCGCCGGTCGACCCGGCGGATCCGCGGCTCGCGCCGCTGGTCGCCGCGTGTACGGCGGCAGGGACGGTAGCGCTGGTCGGCGCGCCGGTGGCCGGGGAGCACATCGCCACCCTCGCCGTGGACGGCACCGGGGTCCAGGTGGCGTACCGCAAGATGTGGCTCGGGGACGTCGAGGCCCGCCGCTTCCGCCCCGGACCGGCACCGGTCGTGCTGGACGTCGACGGCTGGCGGATCGGCCTGGCGATCTGCAAGGACACCGGGGTCGTGGCGCACGCGGAACAAACCTGCGCTGCCGGCGTCGACGTGTACGCCGCCTCGATCGTCGACGCCGCCGCCCAGGCGCACGTGCCGGATCAGCGGGCGCTGCGGATCAGCACCACCCACCGGGTCGCGGTCGCGGTCGCCAGCTTCGCCGGCGCCACCGGCGGCGGCTACACCGAGACGGCCGGACGATCGGCGATCTGGTCGTCGGACGGCTCGGTCCTCGCCCGCGCCGGGACCGCGCCGGGTGAGTTCGTCCAGGCGACCCTGACCTGACCGTCCGCACCGACCGGCTGCTGGCCGGTGCCGGACCGTTCAGCCCTGCGGCAGGGTTTGCTCGAACCGGTCCAGCACGTCGTCGACCCGATCGGCCAAGTCGGCGGGAAGCCGACCGCGGTCCACCTCGTCGTCGAGCCGTTCGCGCAGATCCTCCAGTCGCTTCTGCTGGTCCTTCGACCGGCTCCCGACCAGTTCGGTCAGCTCCTTACGCAACCGGTCGGCGGCCTTCCGCTCGATCTCGCCGGTGAGCTGCGCCTCGGTGAGCAGCGCGATGAGTTCGACCGCCGCCCCCCGCAGGCTCGCCGGCTCCGGTGGATCGGCCGGCGAGGTCTCGGCGGGTCGTGGTGCGGCCGGCGCGGCGGAGGTCGGCCGATCGGCCGAGGGTGTGGTGGGGGTGGCCGTCGGCTGCCCGTCGCCCCGGTCGCCGAGGACGAGCGCCGCGCCCAGGCCCAGCAGCAGGACAAGTGCGAACGTGACGAGCGCACCGGTGGGCGGGCCGGTGGGTCCGCGCCGGCCCGGCGGCCGTCCGGGTGCCGGCCGGCCGCGGGCCCGCAGTGGTCCACGGGACGCGGATCGTGGCGCGATGCCGGACACGACGGCCGGGCGGTCCGCCGGCTCGATCAAGGTCGGCGGATGGTGGCGCACCGGCCGGGTGGTTTCCTGCGGCTGCTGCCCGCCGCCGCTGACGACCGGCCCGTCGACCGTGGCCGGTGCCGCCGGACCGGAGGCGGCGGCACGCAACCGGGTGGCCAGTCGTCCGGCCGTGGGACGTCGTTCCGGATCAGGGTCGAGGCAGGCCAGCACCAGCTGGGCGAGATCCGCCGGCAGGCCCGGCACCCGTGGGAGTGCCACGGCCGGCCGGTCGGCATGCACCCGGACCGCGTCCGACCAGCTACGCACGGGCAGCGGCACGTCACCGGTGAGGGCGCGGTACAGCAGCGCGCCGAGGGCGTACACGTCGCTGGCCGGATGGGGCGGGGCGTTGCCCAACCTCTCCGGCGCCAGGTACGCGGGCGTACCCATCAGGGCGCCGCCGGCCGGTCGCCCACCGGGCGTGGGCGCCCCGGCGAGTGCGGCGATGCCGAAGTCGAGCACCTTGGCACCGTCGTCGGTGAGCATGACGTTGCCCGGCTTGACGTCGCAGTGCACCACGCCGAGGCGGTGCGCGGCAGCCAGCGCGCTGGCCACCTCGGCGGCCATCCGCAGGGCCGGCCGCCAGGGCAGCGGGCCGTCGGCCAGCCGGTCGGCGAGATTCCGCCCGTCGACCAGCTCCATCACCAGGTACGGCACGACGCTGCCGTCGGTCAGAGCCGCCTCGCCGTAGTCGTACACCTGGGTCACGTGCGGGTGAGCCAGGCGTGCCGCCGCACGGGCCTCCCGCCGGAGGGTGGCCCGCAGGTCCGGGTCGACGGCGAACGTCCCGGCGAGGACCTTCACCGCGACCGACCGGCCCAGGACCTCGTCGTCGGCGCGCCACACCTCGGACATTCCGCCGAGGCCGACGCGGTCGTGCAGCACGTAGCGGTCGTGCAACCGCAGGCTGGGGGTGAACGGCGACATGGGCCTCCAGTCTGCCTGCTGCACCGCCCGGCGCACCACCCGTCCTACGTACGGCAGGCGGGCGGGGCGGGCACCGGACGAGGCTGGATCTTCTCGGCGAGCCGGCGCAGCGCCCCGGCGGCGAACCGGCGGGTGACCACCAGCCGCTCCGGCCGGGGTACGTCGGGTCGGACCGGCGCGTCCGGGCGGGCGGACAGGACATGGCGGGTCACCGCGTCGACGGCCATGACGAAGCCGGTGGACTGTTCCATGGTCAACTCCTCGGCAGCGGTCCGGAGCTGCTCCGGACGACGAGCGTGGTGGGCAGCAGGATCTGGCCCGCGGCGGTGTCCACGGGCGGGTCGAGCAGCAGCGTGGCGGCGCTTCGGCCCTTCGCCTCGCCGGGTTGGCTGATGGTGGTCAGGCCGGCCGGGGCGGCCTCGGCGATGTCGTCGAAGCCGGTCACCGAGACACCCCGTCCCCACTCGCCGTCGGCCCGCAGGACGTCGAGTGCGCCGAGGGCGAGCACGTCGGAGCAGGCCAGCACCGCGGTGGGCGGCTCGGGCAGGTGCGTCAGCGCGCTGACCGCGGCGGCGCCCGCGGCTCGGGTGTTGTCGGTCGCGGTGAGCACGGTCAGGTCAGGCCAGGCGACCCCGGCCGCCGCGAAGGCGTCGGCGAAGCCAGCCAGTCGGTCCCGGGTGGTGGGATGCGGCACGTCGGCCACGTCGTCGACCAGCAGCGGCCCGGCAGGCGCGTCGGGCAGCACGTCGTGGCCGAGCAGGGCGACCTTCCGGTGGCCGAGGGCGGTCAGGTGCGTCGCGGCGGACCGGGCGGCGGACCGTTCGTCGATGCCCACCCAGAGGTCACCCGCCCGGGGACGCGAGGAGGTGGTGACGAAGGGCAGGCCACGGCCACGGATCGCGTCGAGAATGCCCTCCTCGTCGCCGGCGCAGTAGACGCAGAACCCGTCGACGGCGGCGTTCTCCACCGCCGTGCGCGCGCCGACGGCGTCGTCGGGCAGGGGTATCAGCAGCAGGTTGCTGTCGTAGCGCTCGGCCGCCTCGGCCACCCCGGTGAGGAACCGGACGGCGAAGGGGTCGGTGAACGCGTACGACAGCCGGGAGGTGAACAGCACCCCGATCGCGCCCACGAAGCCCCGCCGCAGCGACCGGGCGGTGGGGTCGGGCCCCGGGTAGCCCATCTCCCGCGCGGTCCCCAAAATGCGCTGACGCAGCTGTGCTGAGAGTTGGTCAGGACGGCAGTAGGCGTTGGAGACGGTGCTGCGCGAGACACCGACGGCCTCAGCCACGGCCCGCAAGGTCGGCTTCATCTCCCCACCCCCCTGCCCTCTGGATCGATCCAGCAACTGGATCGATCCAGACGCTACCCCCCACCCCCACCCCCGTCAATCCCCCACCACCCCGACCCCCAGGTTGATCATGAAGTTGTTGCTGTGGAAAGCGCTTGCCGTGGCGATACCTTCATGATCAACGCTTGGGTCCGCGCGCAACGCAGCGCACCCCCGGGCGGGCGGTGCGCGCGGGGGGTGGGGTGCGGGGTGGGGGTGTTAGCGGGGGGTGAGGTCGGCGATCATTCGTTCCAGGATCTCCGGGGTGCGCTCCGGTGGCTCGGCCTCGACGCAGAGCCGCTCCATGGCCACCGCGTAGAAGTCGAGATCCTCGCGCTTGTCCAGGTAGATGGCACTGGTCAACTGTTCGATGTACACGATGTCGGGCAGGTCCTGGTCACCGAAGCGCAGGATGGTGAAGGCGCCACCGGCGGCGGCGTGCCCACCGGCGGCGAACGGGATCACCTGCAGCCGGACGTTCGGCGTACGCGTCGCCTCGAGCAGCGCCTCCAGTTGACCGCGCATCACCTGCGGGCCACCGATCGGCCGGCGCAGCGCCGCCTCGTCGACGACCGCCCACAGGCGCGGTGGGCGGGGCCGGGCCAACAGTTCCTGGCGGCGCATCCGCAGATCCACCCGACGGTCGATCTCCTCGGGACCGGCCGTGCCGTGACCGAGCAGCACCACGGCGCGGGCGTACTCCCGGGTCTGCAACAGGCCCGGGACGAACTGGACCTCGTAGCTGCGGATGAGCGCGGCCGCGGCCTCCAGCCCGAGGTACGACTGGAACCACGACGGCAGGACGTCGCCGTACCGGTGCCACCAGCCCGGGTTGTTCGCGTCGCGGGCCAGTTTGAGCAGCGCGGCGCGCTCCTGCTCGGCGGTGACGCCGTAGAGCGTGAGCAGGTCGGCGACGTCGCGTTCCTTGAACCCGACCCGACCCAGCTCCATCCGACTGATCTTCGATTCGGAGGATCGGATCTCCCAGCCGGCGCTCTCCCGGGAGACACCCCGCGACTCCCGCAGGCGTCGAAGTTGAGCACCCAGCAGCATCCGCAGCACGGTCGGGCCGGCCGCCGGACCCTCCTCGGCGGAAACCATGGTCACCTACCGTCCTCCGCATGCCGTCAGTGGTCGAACCGGTGGACCGACTCGACCGACGTGTAAGCATGCCATGAACCGTCAGTGAGGTGAACCGCCCATCCCGTGCGGGACGAATCCCGTCGATGGGATGTGGGGTCAGCCGATCAGATGATCGAAGTCACCGTCCCGGGCGCCGAGCACGAACGCGGCGATCTCGTCCACCGTGTAGATCAGCGCGGGTCCGTCCGGGTGCCGGGAGTTGCGCAGGGCTATTCCCGCACCGCCGGGCAGCTCCGCCAGCTCGACACAGTTTCCACTGGGATTGCTGCGCCGGCTCTTCTGCCAGGCGAGGGGAGGCAAGTGGTCAACGGGTACACCGTTTGGCGGCTGCTGCATGAGGGGCTTCTGTTCTCTCCGATTGGCGCCGGTGCCGTGGGAGGAGCGGTAGCGGCTTGAGGGGCGGCGTCGGCTCGTTATGCACGTGCATCTGCTATTGCATCTGCAATGGACACCGGGGATGATAACGCACGTGCGTGCCGCCTACCTGCGCACGCTCTGTCCCGCGAACCTGACGACCATCAGGGGAAACGAGGTGTCTGGCAGCGTCCGCCACCAGGTGTCGGGCGTGTGTCGCGGAGAAGGGAGATGGTGGTGCCGGATCCGCTGACCGTCGCGTCCGGCATCTGCGCCGCAGGAGCGCTGCTCTCCTCCTGGCAGTTGGGACGCCGGGCCGTGCGGGCCGAGGCGGAGATCGGACGTCTCCAGGCCGAACTCACCGCGGAACGGCACGCCGCCAGCCACGACCCGCTGACCGGCCTACCGAACCGACGGGCCTTCTACCGCCTCGCCGCGACGCTGCTCACCGACCGCTCCGGCTGCCATCTGATCGCCGTGGTCCTCGATCTCGACGACTTCAAGCAGATCAACGACCGGTACGGGCACGCCGCGGGAGATCAGGTACTGGTCAGCGTCGCCCAGCGACTGGCCACTTTCGCCGGTGACAACCTGGTGGCCCGCCTCGGCGGTGACGAGTTCGCCGGACTGCTGGCCAGCCCGACCCTCGACCGGCGGTGGATCGACCACGCCACCCGGCGGCTGTACGACATGCTCGCCGCGCCGATCCCGATGGGTGCCGTCACCCTCCGGGTGACCGCCTCGGTCGGTCTGGCACCCGTGCTGGACAGCCAGCTCACCGAGGCGCTCAACCGCGCCGACGCGGCGATGTACGAGGCCAAGGCGCTCGGCAGCGGCCGACCGGGCCGGGCGCTGCGCGACACCGCGTACCTCGCCGAGTGCTGACATCAACCCGCACCACGCGTCGCCGCCCCTCAGGTGGGTACTCCGCCGTAACCAGGCTGGTACGGCGGAGGGAAGATCATGGCAGACATTCGGGCGTTGATCCTCAACTGCACCCTGAAACGCTCCCCCACCCGGTCCAGCTCCGAGGTGCTGGGCCGAGAGGTGCTCGACGCCCTCGGCGAGCAGGGGGTCACCGGCGAGCTGATCCGGGTCGTGGACCACGACGTCCGCTTCGGTGTCTCCACCGACGAGGGCGATGGCGACGCCTGGCCGCAGATCCGGGCGAAACTGCTGGCCGCGCAGATCTTCGTGATCGCCACACCGATCTGGCTCGGGCAACCGTCGAGCGTCTGCAAGATGGTCCTGGAACGCCTCGACGCCGAGCTCAGCGAGACCGACGACCAGGGGCGGCTGCTGACCTACGGCAAGGTGGCCGCGGTGGCGGTCGTCGGCAACGAGGACGGTGCCCACCACACGATCGGGCAGGTGCAGCAGGCACTCAACGAGGTCGGCTTCACCTGCGCGGCGGCCGGCGCGACGTACTGGGTCGGCGAGGCACTGCACAAGACCGACTACATCGACGCGCGTCCGAAGCCGGACACCACCGGCCGGGCGACGAAGGCGTTGGCGCTCAACAGCGCCCACCTGGCGCGGCTGCTCGCCGAACAGCCGTACCCGCCGCCGGACGCCCGCGACGCCGCGGTCGAGCCGGCCCAGCGGTCCGGCTGAGGCCACCGGCCCGACCCGGTCCAGCAGGCCGGCCGGGGCTGCGGACCGGGCGAGCCGGACGGTCAGCGCCAGCCGTACCCGGCGCGCAGGGCCTGGCCCACCCGATCGAACCGGGCCCGGTCCAGCACCGCGCCCTCCCGCCGGATGCTGTCCTCCCGCATGGTCAGCACCCGGTCCAGGCGCACCCAGCTCGGCCGCCGGTCACGGTCCCAGTCGCCCGGCCCGAGGGCCAGCCAGTGCCGGTCGCCATGGCGGTCCTGCTGGCTGGAGAGCATCAGCCCGAACAGGGTCCGGCTGTGCCGGCCCACCACCAGCACCGGCCGGTCCTTGCCCTGCCGGGGGTCGTCCTCGTAGGGCACCCAGGTCCAGACGATCTCCCCCGGGTCGGCCTGTCCGTCTGGCTCCGGGGCGTACGACAACTCGCGGCGCTGCAACGCGCTGACCTGACGCCGTCGCGCGAGCTTCGCCGGGGTGGGCCCGGCCGCGCGCGGCCTCGGGATCACCGCACCGACACGGGACGCCACACTCCTGAACAGACCTGCCACGGCGGCAGCCTATCCGCTGTCACCGGTGCCCCGGCCGGCAGGGACCGTGCGCTTCCTGGCCCCAGAACGGGGCTGCCTCACCCGACGACCGGGTCGGTACCACCGTCGGCGGTGGCCAGTCGCGCCACCATCTCCTGGAACTCGCCGACGGTCACCGTCTCGCGCAGGGTGGCGAAGACGGCCGCCGCCCCGGCAGCCGCCGTGCTCTCGTCGACTCCGGCCCGCTCGCCGACCCGGCGCAGGAAGTCCGCGGGCCCGCCCGGCGCCAGCGCGTCGGTCAACTCGGTCGGTAGGTACCCGGTCGGGTCGGGCGGCTGCGCGCCGGTCATCCGCTCCACGACGGTATCCAGAACCGCCCGCGCGACGTCGGCCGCGGGTTCGGGCGCCAGCCCGGAGCGACGTGACACCGCGGCGACGAACAGCGGAAACCGCACGGCGCCCTCCTGTCGTCGGCGCCGTGCTGGATACCCCCGCCGGCACTGGGCAAACGCCCGTCCGGCGCGGCCGGGGGCCGCCCGGCCCGGGTCGGACCCGTACGGTGCCCGGGCGGGCCCGTCGGGGACCGACCACGAGCGAGGCCGGCGGGACGAGCGCCGCCCGGAGGTCTCTCGGCCGACGGCGCGGCTCGCCGGCACACGTCGCGCCCCCGTTCGCCACCACGTGTGCCGGCCCGAAAGACCACGCTGGCAACCCTCCGGGCCGGTCAGTCGGCCGCCGGGTTGCCAGGCGAATGTCATCGTACGCGGACAGTAAGGAGTCCTGTCAATGCTGGATTCCGGATCCAGTCGTTGTGTAAATATGGTGTTCCGCCGTTCGAGGAGCCTCCATGCCTGAGGAGCCGGACCACCTCGGCGAGACCTTCGCCGAGCGTCTCGACTGGCTGTTCCGCACCACCCCGGATCCGACCGGCAAGCCGTACAGCGTCCGCCGCGTCGCCGTCGAACTGACCCGGCGCGGCTGCCGGATATCGCACACCCACCTCAACAACCTGCGCCAGGGCCGGGCACCGGACCCACGACGGTCCGTGGTGGAGGCGATAGCCGCCTTCTTCGGTCGTCCGCCCTCGTTCTTCACCGGTCGGCCGGCCGACCGGGGGCCGCTCGACGACGACCTCGTCCTCCTGCTGGCCGACCCGTACGTCCGGCAGGTGGCCCGACGGCTGGTCGACGCCCGCCTGTCGCCGGAGGGCCACGCCGTCGTGGTGGCGGTGATCGAGCAGGTCCGCCGGCTGGAGGTCGCCGCCGGCAGTCGGCGCCGCGACACCGCGCGCCTGACCGGAAGCTGAGCGTCGCCGCCACTCACGCGTCGGAGCACGCCACCGGGCCCTCGGCCGCGCGGTCGCCGGTGCCGCGCCCGGTCCGCCGATCGGCGCCCTGCTCCTCGCGTCGCTCCGCTGGGTCGACCGGCGGACCCGCACGGGTGTCCGCCTCCGAGGCCGGCAGCCGCGCCTCCCGCCAGCGCGCGGCGCGTGCCCGGTCCATCGTGTAGCACAGCTCCCGGGGCGCCTCCGGCCGCCCGGGCACCCGATCGAACGGGAATCCTCGGCCGGCGTAGTCGTAGTGGGCCTTCAACAGCCGGGTCAGCCCCGCCATCGCACCAACGATCTTCTTGCGCGGCCGACCGGTCGTCTCGGCCAGCTCCCCCACCGTGAACAGCCGCTCCGGCTCGGAGGCGAGCGCGTCGAGCACCGCGGCGACCGTCCGGTGGGTGGCGCTGCGCCCCTGGCTGAGCCGGCGCAGGTCCGCCACCGTCCAGTCCGACTCGGGCGGACGGGACACCGGGTCGACCCGCCGTCGGGGCACCGGCGCCACCCGCTGGCGCGCGTCGAGGTCGGCCAGCAACCGGGCCACGTGCGGGACGTACGCCAGCGGGACCGCCACCAGGACCATCCCCTCGGTAGGCGTCCCCGGCACACCCGCCGACGGCAGGTAGGGCGGCAGCGCCGGCACGTTCACGACGTGGACGGCGTTGCCGTGGCCTGGGCGGGCACGAACCGGTAGCCCAGGCCGCGTACGGTCACGATCATCGGTGCCCGGTCCCCGTCCAGCGCCAACCGTCGACGCAGTCGCTTGATGTGCACTGTCAGGGTGTTCGAGGTGTCGTCGGAGATGCCTCCCCAGACGGCGGCGAGCAGTTGCTCGCGGGTGACCGTCCGTTCCGCGTGGCTCATGAAGAAGTACAACAGGCGGAACTCCTTCAACGGCAGGGCCACCGTCCGGCCGTCCAGGCTCACCTCGAACGTCGCCGGGTCCACCCGCAGCCCACCCAGCTCGATCGGCGGATCGAGGGCGCCGGAGGTCTCCGGACGGATGGCCCGCAGGATGGGTAGCACCTCCTCGGCCCGGTAGGGACGCCGGACACAGGCCGTGGCACCGGCCTTGAGCGCGGCGGCGGCCACCCCACCGTCCTCGTCGCCCACCCCGACCACCGTGGGGATGCCAGCCCGGCCGGCGAGCAGGCGCACCAGCTCGGTGCAGCTCATCGTGGACAGACCGGCGGCGACCACGGCCGCGTCCGGTTGCAGCGCCCCGGCGGCCAGCAGCGCCTCGGCGGCGTGCGCGAAGTGGTGGCCGCGTACCCGGTGGTCGGCCAGCTGGGCGACCAACGCGGCACCGACGCTCTCCTCGTCGTCCACCACGAGCAGCACGAAACGCCCGTCGGATCGATGGTCACCCCTGGTGGCCTCGACGAGATTGTTCATCGCACACCGGCTCCGGTTCAGTTCAGGCCCACCGCGACACCCTCGGGCGCGCCGGGCGATCCCCCGCACTACAGGTCGACGACGGTCGGCCGGACACGGCTGGGCGTCACGACGAGCCAGCCGGGCCCGGTGGGTCACCCTTGACCAACGGCGACCCACCGTCGACCGTCGCGTTCGGCCTCAGCCGAAGCGACCGGTGATGTAGTCCTCCGTACGCTTGTCGGCGGGGTTGGTGAACAGCTTGCCGGTCTGGCTGAACTCGACAAGCCGCCCGTGCCGCTCCTGCGCCTCGTCCACCTCGGCGGTGAAGAACGCGGTGTAGTGGCTGACCCGGGCCGCCTGCTGCATGTTGTGGGTGACGATGACGATGGTGTAGTCGTTCGTCAGCTCGAAGATCAGGTCCTCGATCTTCGCCGTGGCGATCGGGTCGAGGGCCGAGCAGGGCTCGTCCATCAGGATCACCTCGGGCTTGACGGCGATCGTCCGGGCGATGCAGAGCCGCTGCTGCTGGCCGCCGGAGAGCGCCAGGGCGCTCTTGCGCAGCTTGTCCTTGACCTCGTCCCAGAGCGCGGCCTTGGTCAGCGCCTCCTCGACGTGGTCGTCGAGCCGGCCCTTGATGCCGTTGATCCGCAGCCCGTACGCGACGTTGTCGTAGATGGACTTGGGGAACGGGTTGGGCTTCTGGAACACCATGCCGATGCGGCGGCGCACCTGGATCGGGTCGATGTCCTTGGCGTACAGGTCCTGGCCGTGGAACAGGACGTCGCCGCTGACCCGGGCACCCGGGATCGGGTCGTTCATCCGGTTGAGCGCCCGCAGCACGGTGGACTTGCCGCAGCCGGACGGCCCGATCATCGCGGTGACCTGGTTCTGCTGGATCGGCATCGTGGTGCCGCGCACCGCCTCGTAGCTGCCGTAGTAGACGCTCACGTCGCGCAACTGCATCACCGACGAGTTGGCGGAGTCCGCACCGGAGACGGTGGTGCCGGGAGCGTGCACCGCCACGGACGGGCGGGTGGTGAGGTTGGTGTCGTTGCTGGCCATGTCAGCGCTCCTTGATGGCGAACCGGCTGGAGATGAATCGGGCGATGATCGTGAAGCCGAGCACGATCACGATGAGCGTCAGCGCCGCACCCCAGGCCCGGTTCTGGGCGGCCTCGAACGGCTGGCTGGCGTTGCGGAAGATCTGTGCCGGCAGTGCCGTGTTGGAACCGTCGAAGAGGTTCCAGTTCGGCGAGAAGACGATGCCGGTCACGATGATGATCGGGGCGGTCTCGCCGGCCGCGCGGGCGACGGCCAGCAGCGAACCGCTGGTGATCCCGGAGATCGCCGCCGGCAGCACCACGGTCAGCGTGGTCTTCCACTTGCGGGCACCGAGCGCCATGCTGGCCTGCCGAAGCTCGTCGGGGACCAGCCGGAGCATCTCCTCGCTGCTGCGGATGACCACCGGCAACATCAGGCAGGCCAGCGCCAACGCGCCGGCGAAACCGGTCTGCTCGCCGACCAGCAGCACCCAGGAGATGTAGATGAACAGCCCCATCACGATCGACGGCACGCCGGTCATCACGTCGGCCATCAACCGGATGATCCGGGCCAGCGGCCGCTGCTTGCCGTACTCGTTGAGGTAGATCGCGCCGAAGACGCCGAGCGGGATCGCCATCAGGGCGGCCATCCCGGTGATGAGCAGCGTGCCGACGATCGCCGGGCCCATGCCCCCGCCGTCGCGGCGGTAGGAGTTGGGGATGTCCTCGTTCAGGAACGACAGGCTCATCACCCCACCGCCCTTGGCGATGACGGTGTAGGTCACCAGCGCCAGCGGGATCACGGCGAGCAGCACGGCGACCCAGATGGCCGCCGTGGCGAGATGGTTGGTGAACCGGCGGCGGCCGGAGAGCGCGGCCCGGGTCAGGTCGGGCCCACCGGCGGCCGGGCGGGCGGCGGGTGGTGCGGTGAGAGTCACGCGACGCTTCCCTTCATCCGGGCCTCGGCCCGACGGACGACCACCTGGGCGAGCAGGTTGACCAGCACCGTCATCGCGAACAGCACCACGCCGAGACCGATCAGCGCGGCGGTGAACGTGCCGGTGGACTCGCCGAACTGCTGCACGATCACGGCGGCCATCGAGTTGCCGGGGGCGAACAGGTTGGCGGTGATGTTTGTGGCACCGCCGATGACCAGGGCGACCGCGATCGTCTCGCCCATCGCCCGGCCCAGGCCGAGCATCACCGCGCCGACCACCCCACCGAAGCTGTGCGGGAAGACCGCGCCCCGGATCATCTCCCAACGGGTGGCGCCCAGGGCGAGGGCGGCGTCCTTGTCGGCGCGCGGCACCGTGCTGAACACCTCGCGGGTGATCGACGTGATGATCGGCGTGACCATGATCGCCAGGATCAGGCCGGCGGTCATGAAGTTGCGGCCGCTGGCCACCGGCCCGAAGAGCCGACCGAGCAGCGGAATGCCGCCGAGGAGGTCGTGCATCCACTGGTAGATCGGGACCAGGGCGGGTGCGACGACCAGGATGCCCCAGAGGCCGAAGACCACCGACGGTACGGCGGCCAGCAGGTCGATCACGGTCACCGCCGGGCCGCGCAACCGGCGCGGCGCCAGCTCGGTCAGGAACAGCGCGATGCCGACCGAGACCGGCACCGCGAACAGCAGCGCGATGAGCGACGAGACCGCGGTGCCGTACGCGAACGACAGCGCGCCGAAGATGGCGTCGCCGGTGGCCGGGTTCGGGTCCCAGACCCGTTCGGTGATGAAGCGCAGGCCCATCGCGTCGAACGCGGGCCAGGCCTCCCGGACCGTGGTGATCAGGATCAGCCCGAGGATGGCCAGCACCAGCAGTCCGGTGCCGAGCGTCCACCAGGAGAAGACGCGGTCGCCGAGGGCGCTGCTGCCGCGCTGGGTCAACGTCGGCTTGGCGGCGGGGGGATTGTTCGTCAAGGTCATCTTCACTCCAGCTCAGGTACCCCGCTAGGGACGGGATCGACGTGATCCCGTCCCCAGCTGGAACGCCCTAGCGATCTTGATTGTGATCAGCCCTGGATCTTCTCGACCTGGGCCAGCGCCTTCTCCTTGAGCGAGGCCGGCAGCGGTGCGAAGTCGACCTCCTCGGCCAGTTCCTGGCCGTCGTTGAGCAGGTAGGTGAGGAAGCCCTTGACCAGCGCGGCCTTGTTCGCGTCGTCGTAGGAGGTCTTGACGATGATGAAGGTCGGCGCGGTGATCGGGTACGCGGCGGCACCGGCGGCGTTGAGCGGGTTGTAGCTCAGGTCCTCGGCGATCTCGGCACCCTCCAGGCCGGCGGTGGTGCCCTCCAGCGACGGCTCGACGAACTGGCCGTCCTTGTTCTTGATGGCGGCGTACTTCAGACCGGTGGCCTTCGCGTCGCTCAGGTCGACGTACCCGACGGCGCCGTTGGTCTGCTTGACGATCTGGGCGACACCGGTGTTCTTCTCGCCACCCTGGGTGCTGGCCGGCCAGGCCACCGTGTCACCGCTGCCCAGCTTCCAGGTGCCCGCGGCGGCGGCGTCGAGGTACTTGGTGAAGTTGCTGGTGGTGCCGGAGCCGTCCGAGCGGTGCGCCACCACGATCGGGGTGCTGGGCAGCTCGACACCCGGGTTGTCGGCCTTGACGGCCGCGTCGTCCCAGGTCTTGATGTCGGTCTGGAAGATCTTGGCGAGCGTCTCCGGGCTGAGCTGGAGCTTGTCGACGCCCTCGAGGTTGTAGGAAACCGTGATCGGCGCCGCCACCGTCGGCACGTACATGAACGAGCCGGCGGCCACGCCGTCGGTGTCCTTCACCAGGCTGTCGGTGCCGGCGAAGTCGACCAGACCCTCACCGAACTGCTTCTTGCCGGTGCCAGAGCCGGTCGCGTTGTAGGTGACCGTCACGTCGGGGGCCTCGGCCTTGAAGGCTTCGACGACCTCTTGGTAGTAAGCGTCCGGGAAGCTGGCGCCGGAAGCCTTCAACTCGCCGGACAGGTCGGCGTAGGCGCTGTCGCCGCCGCTGCCGCCCGGCTCCGAGCTGTTGTCGTTGCTACCACAGCCGGTAAGCGCGAGCGCGGCAAGCGCGACGCCGACAAGGACGCGCCGCGAAAGCACGTTGCGGTTCACCAGGTAAGCCTCTCTATCGGGGTGCATCAGCCCGTCCGGGCCGTACGCGGATCAAGTTAGGAGGCGCAGGTAGCCGGACTCCCGGACCCAGGTGAACGAAAAATGAACTTGCCGGCTCGGTGGTGGCCAACTGGGAGCCGGGATGTGACGTTGCGGGCGCGCCGTACCGGATGTCCGGAATTCGCGGGCCTCGGCTACTGACCTCTGCCGGCCTCGTCAGAGGCGGATGGTGCCGGTCACCAGGTACACGACCTGCCGGGCGACGTTCACCGCGTGGTCGGCGTAGCGCTCGTAGTAGCGGCCGAGCAGGGCTAGGTCGATCGCGGACTCCACCCCGTACGGCCAGCCGGAGACCAGCAGCGACAGCAGGCGTTCCTGGGCGGCGTCGACCTCGTCGTCGTCCAGCCCGAGCTGCATCGCGTCGAGCCGGTCCCGGGTGGCCAGCACGACCGCGCTCTTGTCCGCAACCCGTGCCGCCGCCTCGGCCAGCGCCGTCATCACCGGCATCGCCGGCTCCGGCACCACCCCGACCGGATGCCGGCGCAGCGCGACCTTCGCGACGTGCACCGCCAGGTCACCCATCCGCTCCAGGGCACCGGCGATCCGCAGCGCGCACACCACCAGGCGCAGATCCGAGGCCACCGGCTGGTGCCGCACCAGCACCTCGGGAATCATCGCCTCCACCTCGGCCCGCCGGGCGTCCAGCACCGCGTCCTCGGCGAGCACGGTCTCGGCGGCGCCCCGATCCACCTCCAGCAGGGCGGTGCTGGCCCGCCGGATCGCCGCGCTGGCGTCCCGGCTCATCACCGCCAGCACCCCGGTCAGCCGGTCGAGCTGCTCGTCGTAGCTGTCCCGGCTCATCGCGTGTCCCTTCCGTCCAGCCGGGTCACCCGTTTCGGCGGCACCCGGAACCGGCGCGGCGGCCGGCCGACCCTGGACAGCAACCTACCCGCCCCCGGGCGACGCCACCTCCCACGGCACCCGGAAGGCGGCACCGGACGGGTCACGCCGCACAGGTCAGTCGGCCAGCACGTCCAGCAGCAGGGCGGCCGTCCAACTGAACGCCGGTGAGCCCAGGCCGGCACCGGTGTCCGGGTGGAAGTACTCGTGGCAACCGGCCGCCGAGACCAGGTCGATCATCGAGGTGCGCAGTCCGGCCGCCAGCCGGTCGTGTCCGTGCCGCAGCAGTCCACGCCGGACCAGCCAGGTGATGTTCGCCCAGCTCGGGCCGCGCCAGTAGCGCAGCGGCTCGAAGTCGCCGGCGGTGCGGTCGTGGCTCGGCAGCGGCCGGGCCATCCCGGCGGCGAGACCGAAGCGGGCCGAGCGGGCCTCGGCGAGCACCGCCTCGACCTGCCGCACCGGCAGGTCGGGCAGGATCAACGGGGTCAGGCCGAGCACCGTTCGGGCCGGCGTCAGCCGGCCGGTACGCAGGTCACGCGGGTGGAAGGTGCCGCTGCCCGGGTCGTACAGGCGGGCCACCACGGCCTCGGTGATGGCGACCGCCCGTTCCCGGTGCGGGCCCGGGTCGACGCCGATCACCTCGGCGATCCCGGCGAGCGCCGACTCCGAGGCACCCATGGCCGCGTTGAACAGCGGACATTCCACCAGGAACGGATGTCGGTCGGCCAGGCCGTCGTCACGGTAGCCGTCGGCACGGTACGCGGTGACGATGGTGACGTACCGCGCGTAGTCCAGGTCGGTGGGCCGGTGCGCGGGATCGGCGTGCACGGTGTCGCGCCGCCGGTACGCGCGCATCACCGCCGCCTCCGCCGCCACCGCCGACATCGGCTCGTCCCAGGCGGGGCTGTTGTCCAGTCCGGACTCCCACGGGTGCACGATGCTGGCCAGCCCGGCACCACCGACGTCGCGGCAGCTGGCCAGGTACCGCTGCTGCGCCACCAGGTGCGGATAGAGCCGACGCAACGCCGCCCGGCTCTCCTGCGTCGGCACCCGACGGTAGGCGTGCCAGGCGGCCAGCGCGTGCACGGGCGGCTGCACCAGGCCGGACGTGGCCACCGGCGGCGTCCCCTCGACGGCCGCCGACGACCAGAATCCCGGCCCGGGAAAGTAGGCGCCGCCGGACACGGCCGGGTTGAACACGATGTGCGGCACCCGGCCGTCGCGCCACTGGGCACGGAACAGACTGGTCAGCTCCGACCAGGCGCGCTCGGGACGGACCCGCGCCCAGCCGATCGCGATGAACGCGGAATCCCAGCTCCACTGGTGCGGGTACAGGGTGCGGGACGGCACCGTGTGTCCGCCCGCCCAGTTGCCGTCGAGGGTGTCGCGGGCCAACGCCCACAGCAGGCCGTCTTCGCCTGCGGCATCAGCACTGGCAGCCGGTCCCGGTCCGGCCGACGGAGCAGTTCGGTTCACCATGAGTCACAACATGGTAGCGGTGCGCCCGACGCTACGCTAGGACGACCGCAGCGCAGGTCGCGGTACATGGGGGTGAATCAGGACGGCGAGACGACGAGGCGAGGGTGCCCGATGAGACAGCCACGATCCGGTCCAGCGGATACGCAGAGTGAGAGCTACACCCAGCGGCTGCGGCGACTCAGCGGAGCGCGCTGGAAGCGGTGGCTTGACGTGCAGGCGCCCTACCGGTGGAACCTGCGGCGGCTGAAGTTGGGTCGGACCCTCGACGTCGGCTCGGGCCTCGGCCGCAACCTGGTCAACCTCGGACCGGGCGCGGTCGGGGTGGACCACAACCCCACCTCGGTGGCCCACTCCCGGGCCTTGGGGCTGGAGGCGTACACCGCCGCGGAATTCTTCCGGTCCAAGTACGCCCGGCCGGACACGTTCGACTCACTACTCGCCGCGCACCTGCTCGAACACCTGCCGGTTGAGCAGGCACGCGAGGTGGTCGCCGGCTACCTGCCGTTCGTCCGTTCGGGTGGCCGGGCGGTGTTCATCACCCCACAGGAGCGGGGCTACCGCAGCGACGCCTCGCACGTCCGCTTCGTGGGCTTCGACGAGACGGCGCAGACCTGCCGGGATCTCGGTCTGACCGTGCTGCGCCAATATTCCTTCCCGTTCCACCGCGCCGCCGGCACGGTGTTCACCTACAACGAGTTCGTCACCGTCGCCAGGCTTCCGTGAGCCTGCCCAGTTACGGTGCAGACATGACCAACAGGACCCGATGGGCCACCGACACCGGTCCCGAGCACTCCCAGTGGTACGTCAACCGGTTCCGGCAGTTGGCGGCCGAAGGGGCGGATCTGGCCGGTGAGGCCCGGCTGCTCGACACGCTGGTGCCGCCGGCGTCCCGGATCCTCGACGCCGGCTGCGGCACCGGTCGGGTCGGCGCCGAGCTGGCCGCACGCGGCCACACCGTGGTCGGGGTGGACGCGGACCCGGTCCTGATCGACGCCGCCCGCGCCGACCACCCCGCGCCCCGCTGGCTCGTCGCCGATCTCGCCGAACTTGATCTCGCGACGGCCGGTGCGGGCGAGCCGTTCGACGCGGCGGTGCTGGCCGGCAACGTGATGGCGTTCGTCGCCGCCGGCACCGAACGCCAGGTGCTCAGCCGGGTCGCCGCACACCTACGCCCGGACGGCGTGGTCGCGGTCGGATTCGGCACCGACCGGGGGTATCCGCTCACCGATTTCGACGCCGACGCGGTCGGCGCCGGACTGCGCCTGGAACACCGCTTCGCCACCTGGGACCTGCGTCCGTGGCGCGACGACGCGGACTTCGCCGTCACCATCCTGCGCCGTCCGACCTGACCCCCTCAGGGACGCCCGAACCGGCTGATATTGACGTGGAAGCGTCCCGAGGCTCACCGTAGCCTGGACCGATGCCCCCACAGCTCCCCCACGCCGAGCCGGGCACGCCGGACACGAGGGGGCCGCTGCGGTACATCTGGTGGCTGGTCCGCTGCCAGCCGTGGCGGGTGTTGCGCGGCGGTCTGATCGGCACGGCCTGGATGCTCGGGCTGTCGCTGCGGCCGTACCTCGTCGCCCGCGCCATCGACGACGGGCTACGCGCCGCCGACCACCGGACGCTGCTGTGGTGGGTGGCCGCGATCGTCGTCGCCGGGATAGGGCTGGCGTACCTGGGCATCATGCGGCACCGCACGATGACGTTCGTCCGGGAGGACGCCTCGGCCCGGTCCGCCGCCGTCCTGCTGCGCCACCTCTCCCGGATCGGCGCCGTGCTGCCCCGCAGGCTCGCCGCCGGTGATGTCGCCACGGTGGGCGGTGCCGACATCACCAACACCTCGGCGGTGCTGACGATGACCGGGCCGGGCGTCGGAGCGGTCCTCGCGTACGTCTTCGTCGCTTTTCTCCTGTGGTCGGTGTCGCCGTCGCTCGCGGTGTTCGTGCTGCTCGGCGTGCCGACGGTGGTTTTGCTCGTCGCTCCGCTGCTGCGCCGCCTCGAACGGGTCGAGTCGGTCTACCGCCACCAGCAGGGCCTGCTCACCACCCGCGCCGCCGACATCGTGGCCGGGCTACGCGTGCTCGCCGGAGTCGGCGGTCGAGGGCTGTTCGCCCGCCGGTACGCGGCCCGCTCGCAGCGGCTGCTGGCCGAGGGGTACCGGGTGGGTGCGGTGAACAGTTGGATCGAGTCGCTGACGATCGTCGTACCGGGGGTGTTCCTGGCCGCCGTGGTGTGGCTGGCGGCCCGGATGGCCTCGGCCGGTGACATCACCATCGGGCAGATGGTGGCCGTCTACGGGTACGTGGCGGTCCTCATCGTGCCGGTGTGGTTCCTGCTCGAAGGCGGTCACCAGGTGATCCGCGGGCGGGTCGCCGCCCGCCGGATCGTCGCGCTGCTCAACCTGCGGCCGGACGCCGCCGGCCCGACGTCGCCGGGTGGCGGGACACGTCAGGCACCGGAGCGCCCCGCCGACCTGCACGATCCCGCGTCCGGGCTGACCGTACCCGCCGGAGCGCTGCTGGCCGTCGCCGCCGACGACCCGGCCGAGGCCAGCGCGTTGGCCGACCGGCTCGGGCGGTTCGTCGCCCGCGACGTGACCTGGGGTGGGGTACCGCTGACCAGCATCGCGCTGGACGAGGTGCGGGCCCGGATCCTCGTCGCCGACCACGACTCCTATCTCTTCGCCGGCACGCTGCGCGAGATCCTGCGCGTCCGGGCGGATCTCGGCGACGCCGAGCTGCGCGCGGCGCTGCGTACGGCGTCGGCGGAGGATCTTCTCGACGCCCACCCGGACGGGCTGGAGATGCCGGTCGGTACCCGGGCCCGGACGCTCTCCGGCGGCCAGCGGCAACGGGTACGCCTGGCCCGCGCCCTGCTCGCCGAGCCGGACGTGCTGATTCTCATCGACCCGACCTCCGCTGTGGACGCGCACACCGAGGCGCGCATCGGGCAGCGGCTCCGGGCGGCGCGGGCCGGACGCACCACCGTCGTGTTGACCACCTCGCCACTGCTGCTCGGTCGCGCCGACCTGGTCGCGCACCTGCGCGACGGCCGGATCGTCGCCGTCGGCGCCCACGTCGATCTGCTCGAACAGGATCCGAGCTACCGGGCCCTGGTTTCCCGGGACAGCGAACCCGCCGACGTGGACGGATCACTGCGGTGAGCGGACTGCCCGTCGCGGACCGTCAGGTCGTCCGCCGCGCCGCGCTGAACCTCATCGCCGCGGACCGCCGCGCGGTCGCCGTCGTCCTGGTTCTGCACGGTGCCGCCGCGATCGCCGGACTCGCCCCGCCGTGGCTGCTGGGCCGGATCGTCGACGAGGTCACGGCCGGTTCCGGCGCCGCCGCGGTGGACCGGCTGGCCCTCGCGATCGGCGGCTGCGCGCTGGCTCACGGGCTGCTCGCCCGCTACGCCCAGTACGTCGGCCACCGGTTCGGTGAGCGGTCCGTCGCCCGGCTCCGTGAGGGATTCGTCACGCGGGCGCTGGACCTGCCCATCTCCGTCATCGAACGGGCCGGCACCGGCGAACTCGCCACCCGCAGCTCGGTGGACGTGACGACCGTCGGGACGACCGTGCGGGACGTGATGCCGGTCATGGTCATCGCCGCGACGCAGCTGTCGCTGCTCTTCGGCGCGATCTTCCTGCTGCATCCGCTGCTCGGCCTGGTCGCCCTGACCGGCCTGCCGACCATCGTCGCGGTCACCCGCTGGTATCTGCGGCGGGCAAGGCCGGCCTACCTGGCCGAGGGGGCCGCGACCGCCGAGTTGACCGAGGCGCTGACCACCACCGCGGAGGGCGCCCGCACCGTCGAGGCGCTCCGCCTCGGTGCCGACCGCATCGGGTACGGCAGGCAGCGCATCGGCCAGGTGTGGGCCACCCGCCGAGCGACCCTGGCCCTGCGATCCGTCTTCTTTCCGGTGGTGGAGGCGAGCTACGCGCTGCCGATCGCGGTGGTCCTGCTGTTCGGAGGCTTCCTGCTGGACCGTGGCATGGTGACACTCGGCGAGGTGGTCGCGGCGGCGCTCTACCTGCAACAGGCGATCGAGCCGCTGGACCGGCTGCTGCTCTGGATGGAACAGGCCCAACGCGGGCTCGCCTCGTTCGCCCGGGTACTCGGTGTCGGTCAGCAAAGTGAGCCCGCCGCCACCCCGGTCGCCACCGGACCACCGCGACCGCGGGTTCCGGCGTCCGCCCGCCCCGGTCGGCTGGTCGTACGCGGCGCCCGGTTCTCGTACGCCGACGGCCCCGACGTGCTGCACAGGATCGACCTGGTGGTCAACCCTGGCGAACGCCTCGCCATCGTGGGCCCTTCGGGCGCGGGAAAGTCCACTCTCGCCCGGCTGCTCGCCGGGATCGACGAGCCACGAGAGGGCGTGGTCAGCCTCGACGGCGTCCCGGTCACGCACCTCGACCCGGCCGAGCGGCGTCGCCGGATCGCCCTGGTCACCCAGGAGCATCACGTCTTCATCGGTACGCTGCGCGACAACCTCGCCTTCGCCGCGCCGGACGCGTCCGACGAGCAGATGCGCGCCGCCCTGGGCGCGGTGAGCGCCGACTGGTACGCCGGCCTGCCCGACGGACTCGACACGCAACTCGGCGACGGTGCCCGCGACCTCGGTGCCGCCGACGCCCAACAGCTCGCGCTGGCGCGCCTGGTGCTCGCCGACCCGCACACCCTGATCCTCGACGAGGCTACGGCCGCGCTCGACCCGACGACCGCCCGACGCACCGAGCGAGCCCTCGCCGCCGTGGTCAACGGGCGTACCGTCATCGCCATCGCGCACCGGCTCAACACCGCGCACGACGCCGACCGGGTGGCCGTGCTGGAGGACGGCCGGATCACCGAACTCGGCAGCCACGACGAGCTCGTCCGCACCGGTGGCGCCTACGCCGCGCTCTGGCACTCCTGGCACGGCTGAGCCCGTCCCGCACGGCCGCAGGGGGCTGCGGAGGACTATTCATGTTGGATAGTGTCTGCCTCGTTACGAAACGTGACTGACCAGCGACCCGTACGGTGGACCGGAAGGACGGCATGGCCAGCATCGAGCAAGTGAAGGCCGAGCTCGCCCAGGCAGCCGAGCAGTGCAACGCGACGACGAACCAGATCCGGTCCGCCATCGACGGGACCGAACAGGTGATCTCTCGGCTGCGCGCGGTCGCGGCCGGCACCGGTCATCCCGCCATCGCGGAGGCGATCAATCGGGCTGAGCAGAGCAAGCAGCGACTGGTCGAGGCGGCGACGGTGCTCCAGGGCAGCACGCAGGCGGCCCGGCAGTACATCAGCTTGCTCGGGTGACCCGTGAGCATCGGCGAGGTCAAGGCCGCACTCGATGAGGCGCACCACCTGCTCGACCAGGGCAAGGCCACGATCGAAGGGGTCCGCGCGGCCCTGGACGAGGTATCCGGGCTGGTGCTCGCCACCCTGCACGACAGCCGACGGGCCGAGGCGGAACAGGCCCGCAAGGCGATCGCTGACGCCATCCGCGAGGTGACGTTGACCCTGCGAGTCATAACCGCGGCCCAGGAGAACGGCAGCGCGTACCGGAAGCTGCTGGGGTGAGCGGCCCGCTCGCTCAGGTCATCGCCCAGCTCCGATCCGCGGTCGACCAACTGGACGGCCTCGCGGTGCAGGCGACCCGCGCCGCCACGGATGTCGCCGGGGCGAACACCCGATACGCGATGGCCGGCAAGGGCTCCGACCATCCGACCCTCCGCGCGGCGGTGAGCCACAGCCGCAACGGTGTGGACAAGGCGCACCGACTCGCCCGGCTGAGCAGCGAGGCCGCCCGGAATGTCACCGCGTACCTGAACGCCATCGCCCCGGGCTCGATGCCGCAAGCAACCACCGCCCCGTCGGGGCCACCCTCCGGCGAGGACCTCGTGTCCGACAGCGACCGCCGCGACCTGGATCGCGCGAAGCTGAGAGGGTTCATCAATCGGCCCGCGCGGAGAGCCGATGACGTACAGGATCACGTGACGACGGCCGCCGATACCATCGAGAAGTCGATCAGCGTGTTACGTGATCGAAGCGGCCCCCACGGGACACACTCGACCGGAACGGCAACCCCAACTGTGTCGCCCGGTCCGGCTCGGCCAAAGATCGATGCTGCGGAGGCAGCGGGAAACATCGCGGTGCTCGGCATCCTCCTGGGTGTAGCGGTACATCGGACCGCGACGGTGATCGGCGAACGATTAGTGAGGTTCAGAAGACGTGGACGTAAACCCGTTGACCGACCTGATTCGGGCTCTGGCCAGGGCTGACTGGGACGCAGCTGACGCTGTGGTGGCGGGCATCAGGCAGCACGGTTTGCCCGGCGGCCTCCGGGTGATCGAAGCCGCGTTCGCCATCGCGGTCCACCGACACCTAGGCGCCGATGCCACCCCGTCTGACGTAGCCGCTTTCGTGTCATCTGCTCGCGCCCAGTACCAGCAGGGCGACACTCCACCTGCGCTTGAGATTGAGGGCGTCATCCGGGCTGCTGTCGGTGAACCAGAGCTGATCGAGAATATGGCTCCAGACGAAGTGCTTGGTGTGGAAATCTTCGTCTTGGGGCAGATACTCCTGGAGTCGGACTTGACCCCGGCCGAGCTGGATGAGTTCGTAGCCGAGGCCGAGCAGCTCGCTGCCGATTACTCGTCGTAGCTGGATGTCGCCTGAGCAGACGCCAGCAAGATGCGTGGCGGGGTCACGCGGAGACGAGTTCCCTGGCGTCCAGACAGAAGCGACGGACGGCGGGGGTACGACGGTAGGGAGCGAGGGCGCCGACCAGATTGCGTACGTGTTTGGTGCACCGGGCGGAGGTGACCTGACCGGTGAGCGTCCGGACGGCCTGCTCGCCCAGAGCAAGTGCCTTGTCGAGGTCAGGTTGCGGCTGTCGCACGTAGGTGGTGGCGAGCAGAGCGTTGCGCAGGGCGGCCTCCCGGCTGTACTCGCTGCTCTGTAGCCGCAGCGCTGCTCGCAGGTGCTCTCGTGCGCGGGACCAGTGTTCGAGCTTGACATAGCAGTATCCGGCCTGGGCGTGAGCCTGCGCCTCGTTGATCCAGTAGGACCAGTCCGGGTCGCCGTACTCCGACGGGCTGTCCGCCAACCGGTCGAAGGCGCTGTCGAGCGCCCGACGGGTGTCGGTCACCGACTGATTGTTGGCGTACGCCTCCGCAGCCCTCAGGTCGAGAATCGTCGACACCTTCGGGCTCGATTCCGGATAACTCGCTCGCGCGGTCTCGGCGAGAGTGACGGCCTGACGGAGTTGACCGAGGTCTTTGGCCTGGCAGGACATGAACCCGAGGATGTTTGCTCCGAGGCCGCGGTCGCCGGCCGTATGGGCCTGGTAAAGCCCGGCGATCCAAAATCGCTGGGCCTGGCTGTGATGGCCACCGTCGAACGAGAGCCAACCAGCAAGCCGCAGCAGTTCCCCAGCGGTGGAGTGGAGGCGTCGGCCCACGCTGTCGGTGTAGCTGCGGTCGCGCAGCACATCGACCACCGTGCTCAGATGCTGGCGGACCATGCCGAGGGTCTGGCCGCTGCCGAGGTGATCGTCCATGCGACGGAGGCTGGCGGTCACCGTGTCCAGGTGGTCGACAACCTCGCCGGAGATCGGTCGGCCTCTGGACGACGCCACTGCTCGCGGAGGCTGGGAGATCAGCCACTCGTGCGCGGGTGAGGTCAGTGCGGAACCGAGCAGAGTGAGAAACATCCGTCGGTGCATCATCCCCTCAGGTTCGTTCACCACCTCGGCGGCCCGCAAGGCCCCGGCCGGGGACCACGGCAGTTCCAGACCGGCCGAAGCGGGTACCGCCTCGAAACCGTCGTCGGGCCAACCCAGCTCATCGCGAGTGATCGTCCGGTGCAACTGCTCGGACAGCAGGGCGGCGATCAGCGAGGGCCAGGGGTTACGGGGTGCGTCGCCCTTCTTCCACTTGTACGGAGTCTTGACATGCAACCGCTCCGTGCGGCCATGCCGTTCGGCGCACTCATTCAGACGTCGGGCGAGTTGTTCAGGCTGCCAGCCCACCTCGGCCAGCAGCCGGGTGATCGTCTCTCCGCTGGATACCACGGCCCACCCCTCACCTGCGACGGTCGTCACACGGAGAGTAATGGAGAGGTGTGGGCGAAAGCGCCCTCGCCACCGGTCCGCACCGGTAGGCACCACGCGCACCTCCTCACATGGCTGTCGCGACCGGCTGAACTGACCACATGAGATTGGCGATGATGGTGCTCTGTGGCGTACTGCTGGGGTTTCTCGCCGGGCTGTTCGCGTTCCAGGTGAAGGCGCGGTGGTGTCCGCGCTGCGGAGCGTCCACGGATGCCATCGGTCCGGCGGCGCGACGATGACCGGCGGTGGCCGGCAGGAGCTGCCGATCGGGCGGCGCATCGCGCAGCTACGGGTCCGCCGTGGGATGAGTCAGCAGGTCTTCGCCGACCGGATCGGCAAGTCGAAAAGCTGGGTCGACAAGGTCGAACGGGGTGCCCGCCGGCTCGACCGGCTGTCGGTGATCGAGACGGTCGCCGGGGCGCTCGGGGTCGCCACCGGCGTGCTGGTCGGCCGGGACGGCCCGCGGCCGACGGTCACCGAGATGAGCGTCGCCGTGGAACGGGTGCGCGAAGCCCTGGCCCGGTACGAACCGGCCACCGCCGGCGTCACCTCGGCGGGCCTTGACCGGCAGTTCGGGTACGCGCTCGCGGCGTACCGGCACGCCCAGTATCCCCAGCTGCTGCGGATCCTGCCCGACCTGCTCGCCGACGCGCGACACGCCTCCGGCGTCGGCATGCCGGTGTCCGCCGGCGACCTGCTGGTACGGGTGTACCGGTTGGCCGCGCAGGTCCTGGTCAAACTCGGTGAACCCGACCTGGCCTGGCTCGCCGCCGACCGCGCGATGACCGCTGCCGGGGACGACGCACGGCGTACCGCGATCGCGGTGGTCGGCCTGGCGCAGGCGCTGCGTGCCGCGCGGCGCGGCCGCCTGGCGCTGGCCGTCACCCGTACCGCCCTACATCGGCTCGACCCGACGCCCTCCCCCACCAGCCCACCGGAAGACGTCGCCCGCGCCGGCATCCTGCTCGTCGAAGCCGCCCTCTCCGCCGCCACCTGCGGCGACGCCACCACCGCCGGCACCCTCACCGACCAGGCCGCCCGCCTCGCACACCGGCACGGCCGCCATGGTGGGTTCGGGCCGACTGTGGTTGACCTCGCCCGCGCCCTGATCGCCACCGGCCTCGGTGACAACGGCCTCGCCATCGCCACCCACACATTCGCCGTCAGCACCGATGCCTGGCATCGGCTGCCCGCCGAACACCGCGCCGGTCACCTGATCGACATCACCCGAGCCCACCTTGCCCTTGGCGACCCTCAGGCGGCTGGACGCGCCCTGATCGCCGCCGACCGCATCGCCCCCGCTGAGACCCGCGTGCGGCCCGCCGGACGCGCCGCGCTCACCGCCGTGCTACGCGCGGGCAGCTCCCCAGCCGACGTCACCCGGCTCGCCACGCTGGTCGGCCTGACCCGACAGCCGTGACCCGCCAGGAAATCGACCGGCCCGACGAAGGAGGCATGGTGCACGAACAGCCATACAGCGATCTCATCCGGGCCATGGCCCGGGCCGACTGGGACACCGCCGAGGCACTGTGCGACGAGATCCGCCGCAGCGGCAATGCCGGCACCCCCTACGTCATCGGAGCCGCGTTCGCCCTAGCCGTCAACCGGTGTTTCGCGCCCGATGCGACACCCACCGACGTCGCCGCCTGGGTGTCGACAGTCCGCGCCCGTTACCAGGACGGAGACACCCCGCCGGCCCTCGAAACGGAAGGTCTCATCCGCGCTGCGCTCGGCGAAGCGGAGCTGGTCGACACCATGCGCGCCGAAACCGTGCTCGACGCCGAGATCTTCGTCCTCATCCACATACTCCTCGACAAGAACCTGACCGACGCCGAACTGGACGAGTTCCTCGCCGAGGCGGAGGAAGTCGCGGCCGAGTACCAGTAGGCAGCCGCCAGCCTGGGAGGCAGCACCCTGGAACCTCGCCGTGGGAGCATCATCGGCATGATTGTCTGGATCAACGGTGCCTTCGGCGTCGGCAAGACGACCACGGCGGGCCTGCTCGTGGAGCGTCTCCCGGATGCCAAGGTGTTCGACCCCGAGTACGTCGGTTACCTGCTTACCCAGTTCGTCGACTCACCGACCGGGGACTTCCAGGATCTTCCACTGTGGCGTCACCTCGTCGTCGAGACGATGAGCGGCCTCGCCCGGGAATATCCGCACCCCTGGATCGCGCCGATGAGCCTTATCAATCCCGCGTACCGGGAGCAGATTCTCGACGGTATCCGTGCAGACGGCGTCGAGTTGCACGAGGTCGTGCTCACGCTGCCCGAGGAGCAGTTGCGCGCCCGCATCGATGCCGACCAGGTGGATGTCGCCGCCCGGCAGTGGCGACACGATCATGTTGCCCGGGCGCTCACCACCTTCGCCGCCGTGACCGGCGCTCAGCTCGTCGACGCGTCCCAGCCGCCCGACCAGGTGGCCGACGCCATCACCATGAGCATCCGGTCAGTGCCCAGGCGCTGACCCCGCTTCGGCTACCGACGCAGATTTCGCAGTGGGTACATCTGTTGTCGCTCCGGCGACAACAGATGTACCCACCTCGGTTCGACGGTCACGCGGAGGGATCGGCGGGGCCGGTCGACCGGTCAACGGGCGACGTCGTAGACCAGCTTCTGGATGCCGTTGGCGTAGGACTCGCTCTCGACCAGCTTGAGGTTCTGCTTGTCCCGGTCGGTGTCGCTGAACAGCCGCTTGCCCGCGCCGAGCAGCACCGGGAAGACCAGCAGGTGGTAACGGTCGATCAGGCCGGCGTCGGAGAGGTTGCGGTTCAGCGTGGCGCTGCCGTGGATGCTGATCGGCCCGCCCTCGGTCTGCTTGAGGGCGGCGACGTCGTCGAGCGACCGGAGGATGACGATCTCCCCCCAGTTGGTCACCAGATCCTGCTCCTTGAGGCTGGTCGACACGACGTACTTCGGCATCGCGTTGTAGCCGGCGAACTCTTCGGTCATCTTCGGCCACACCGGCGCGAACGCCTGGTAGCTGACCCGGCCCATCATCATCGCGGTGGCCTCGTCCTGCTCCCGGCCCTTGATCTCGTAGGCGGCCTCGTCGAACTCGATGTCGTTGAAGGTCCAGCCCGAGTTGCGGTAGCCCGGTTCTCCACCGGGTGCCTCGACGACGCCGTCGAGCGAGACGAACGCGGTGGCGATGAGGGTACGCATCAGGTTGCTCCTTGCTGGTTGTCTGACGTGCTGTCGTCAGTGCGACGAGCGGGCGTCGCCGGATTCGACAGCCCACGCCGAGAAATGTCCTATCACTTTCGCGGCGCGCGTCCGAGCACCTCAGGCGGGGGCGGCGCGGCGGCGGGCCGCGTCCGGATCGAGCGGCGCACCGGCCGGTACGAGGCTGACCACCCCCGCGGGCAGCCGGACGGGTCGGACGTCCGCGTAGCCGAGCATGCCGGTCACCTCGGGGCCGGTGAGCGCGTACCGCCGACCGAGATCGGTCACCACGGAGATCGCGCCGCCGCTGGCGCCCGGTGCGGCGACCGATTCGACGAGCGCGCCCCGACCCGGCTCCACGAACACGTGGTCGGCGGTCGTCGGCTCGGTCGACCGGTCCGGTGCCCGGGCCGGCACGGGCAGTGCCACCCCCAGCCGCAGCTCGACCGACCCGCTGTCATCGCCGACCCGCGCGCAGACCGTCGACGGGTTCGGCGTGGTCAGCCGGGGCGGGGCCGCCGGTGGCGCGTCGGGCCCGACGGGTACGAGGTCGGGCAGTTGCGGCAGGGCGGCGAACCGGCCGAGGCTGATCTGCTCCGGCTCCCGCTGACCGGTCCGCGCGAGCAGCAGACCGGCCTGTAGCTCGGTGATGCCGGCGAGCCCGTCGCGGAGCACCACCGCGTACTGCCGGCCGCCGCCGGAGTTGCGGACCACCAGCACGTCACCGACCCGGGCCCCGGTCACCCGGGCGGACTGCCGGCCCAGGCCCGGCGGGCTCAGCGGAGTCAGATCGGGACCGGCAGGCACCGAGTTGAGCAGGGCGGCGGCCACCGGGACGGACCGGGAGCGGGTGGTGGCGAGCGCGGCCAGCACCCGCTCGGTGTCCCGGATCAGGTGTCGACGCTGCTGCCAGAGCAGGTGCAGCCCGCCGTCGGCGTCACGCAGCAGCAGTGCGTCCCGGCCCAGCGGTCGGCCGCCGGTACCGCCGGCACCCACCAGCAGCACCGACCGGGTTGCCGCTTCGGGCCCGGTCGGTGACACCGAGCAGACCGTCCACCCGGCGGTGGCCAGCCGGCCCGCCGGAGGCAGCGAGTCGGGTGCGTCGCGGATGCCCAACGGCAGCCCTCTCGGCACCCCGTCGATCGACCGGCGGGACACCAGTACGGTCTTCGGCCGCTGCGCGCCGATGATGAGCAGCGCGGAGGCGTAGTTGAGCACCGGGTGCAGCCGCTCCTCCCGGTAGACGAACCGGGCGCCCGACTCCCTCTCGACGATCACCACGCCCGCGTCGCGCCAGGTCCCACCGCCGCCGGTGAACAGGCCGTACAGGGCCGTGGCACCCAGCCCGACAGCCGCCACCAGGACGCTCGCCAGCGCGGCTCCGGCGAGCCGGCGCGTCGGGGACAGCGCCGGATCGCCGTCCCGGGTCACCAACGCGGCCACCGTCCGCGCCACGGCGAACTGGTACGAGTGCAGCTGGTCCTGCCGCGACGGCAACGTTTCCCCCTCCGGCGAGACGATCGGCGCACAGGATATGCGCTGCGTCGATGTCCCGGGGACCGGGCGTCACGCGACGGATGGTCGCTCACCGGTCGGTAGCATTCCGGCGGTGAGCGTACGTTTCGAGGAACTGGCCTGGCGGGCGACACCGATCGGCGAGATCAGTCTGCGCCGACGTCGCGATCCTCGGCTCGACCTGGACGTGTACGAGGTCAAGCTCGACGACGAGTTTCTGATGTCGAGCCTGTTCACCGCCGGGGAGATCGAGCTGGCCCGGTTGGGGTTGGCGGCGCTGGCCGGCGACCGCCTCGACGTGGTCGTCGGTGGGTTGGGGCTGGGCTACACCGCCCGCACCGCGCTGGCGGACGACCGGGTCGCCGCCCTGTTGGTGGTGGAGGCGGTCGAGGACGTCATCGACTGGCACCGGCGCGGCCTGCTGCCCTTCGCCGCCGGACTGGCCACGGACCCGCGTACCCGGCTGGTGCGGGCCGACTTCTTCGCCCAGGTGGCCGGTCCGCACGGCCTCGACCCCGACGACGCGGGGCGTCGCTTCCACGCGGTGCTGCTGGACGTCGACCACTCCCCCCGCCACCCGCTGCACCCGAGCCACGCCGCCTTCTACCGGCCGGACGGGTTGCGCCGGCTGACGCGGCTGCTGCATCCCGGCGGGGTGTTCGCCCTCTGGTCGGACGACCCACCGGACCCGGACTTCGAGGCCACCCTGGCCGCGGTCTTCCCCACCCACCGCAGCCACGTGGTGCGGTTCGCCAACCCGCTGACCGGCGGCGAGTCGGCCAACACCGTCTATCTGGGGCAGCTGCCCGGCTGAGCCGGGGCGGGTACCCACGCGGACGGCATGATCCGGGTGGGAGCGGGTAGCCGGTCCGGCAACCGCGCCCGGACCGGCCGGGCGGCCGGGTGGGAGGTGGAGATGCGTGCCCTGCTCTGGGTCGTCGGCGTGGTCGCCGGGGTGCTGGTCCTACTGGGGCTGCTCCTCGAAGCGGTCCGTTGGCTGGTGATCATCGGCGTCATCGCGCTCGCCGCGGTGATCGTGCTGGCCTTCGTGCGGGGCCGCCGGTCCGCCCACAACTACCCCAACCGCCGCTGAGTGCCTCTCGTCCCGGCCGCGGCGGTCAACTCGTCGTCGTAGCGGGCGAGGGCTCGTCCGTCGGCGGAGTACGCGATCAGCCGGCCGTGGGCCATGGTGGCCGAACGGAATGAGAACGTCCGCACACCGGGATAGGCGGCCAGCAGCGGGATGGTCCGGGGTGGGCCGCCCGGGGCGGAGTGGTAGTCCAGCCGCGCCACCTGGTCGGAGACCACACCGTTGACGCGCACCTTGGTCTTCTCGCTGCGGGTGCCGAAGGTGACCGGGGCGCCGGTGCCGTAGCGGGCGCACTCCACCTGCCCCCGGCAGACGAAGAAGTACCGCGGATTGACCACGTCCGGCAGGCCGTACGCCTTGAAGGTGGGGTCGGCTCCGGCGGGCAACGGCTGCACGGCGAAGAACGCCAGTGCCCCGAGGGACGCGACGGCCACCCGCAGCCAGCCTCGCCGGAGAGACCGAGCGGGCTGGGTGCGGTTGGCGGTCAGCGCGACCGCGCCGAATCCCGCCACACAGAGCGCGACCGCGCCCACGGCGCGGGCGTTCTCGAAGAGGAACTGCACGCCGGGTCGCATCGACACCGGAGCCAGCACCGCACCCAGCGACAGCACCATGCTGGCCAGCAGCAGGGCGCCGGCGACCTTCCGGGTCACGCCGACGGAACCCACCAGCAGCATCGCGGCCAGCACCGTCCAGACCTGGTGATGGGTCCAGGAGACCGGCGACGCGGCCACGGTGGCGCAGCCGACCAGCACCGCCGCGTGCCCCGGACGCCCCAGCCGGGACAGCCCCCGCGCCCGCAGCACCGCCAGGGCGCAGATGACGAGCACCAGGGCGAACCAGACCAGCGGCAGGGCTCCCGGGTCCAGGCCGAGACGAAGCAACATCCCGTGCACCGACTGGTTGCCCAAGGACGCCAGGTTGCCGATCCGGGAGGTCTGGGTGACCGTGCCCGCCCAGTAGGTCAGGCTCTCGGCGGGCAGGATGGCCAGGGCGAGCGCCCCACAAGCGACGAAGGCGCCCAGCGCTCGGCCGGCGTCGCGGTACCGGCCGCAGACCAGGAAGTAGAGCACGAACAGCAGCGGGGTCAGTTTGATCGCCGCCGCCACGCCGACCAGCAGGCCGCGCGTCCGCGACGGTGGTGCCATCCCGTCGAGCAGCGCCATCAGCACGATGAAGATGCTCACCTGACCGAAGCGCAGGTTGCTCTGCACGGGAGCGGCGACCATCAGCACCACCGCGACCGCCGCGATGCTGACCGCCGCCGACGTCGTCGCCCGGCCCTCGGTCGCACCGGGCAACGGTATGGCGGTGCGGCCGGCGGCGAGCGCGCGACCGACCGGGACGGCGAGGGCGATCACGGCGGCGCAGGTCGCCGCCAGCCAGAACGCTTCGACCACACCCAGCGGCACGGTCGTGATCGGCCAGAGCACGAGCGCCGCGAAGGGCGGGTAGGTGAACGGCCCCCCGTTCGGCGCCACGTACCCGTAGAGCGGTCGCCCGGCGCGCAGGTCGGTCAACGCTCCGTGATAGATGTGCAGGTCGGACAGGCGGTCCGGGCGTCGCAGCACCAGGGCGACGGAGACCAGCGCCGCGACCGCGAATCCGACCCACAGCAGCGCCGCTCGACGATCCCGCATGCACAGAGAATAGATCTCCCCGGACCGCTGGGCGTGCGGCCGTTCGCCGCTCGGCGCGGCTCCGCCACCGCTCAGCGCGGCTGCCGCGCCACGCCTTGTGACGCCCACCCGCCGACGAAGACAATCATCGATGTTCTGAGAGCCGGACGAGGTAGGGCACCGGGCAGCCCTCGATCGGAACACCACCATGTCCCCTTCCGTCCGGAGGACCCGTTCCATGAGAAGAGCGTTCCGACTGTGGTCTGCCGTCCTGGCGACCATCGTCCTGACCGCGTTCGCCGCGCTGTCGCTGCCGACATCGGCCTCGGCCGCGACGCTGACCGAGGTGACGAACTTCGGCACCAACCCGAGCAACCTGCGGATGTACCTCTACGTACCGGACCGGGTCGCGCCACGGCCGGGTCTGCTGGTGGTGGTCCACTACTGCACCGGCAGCGGGCCCGCGATGTACTCGGGCACCCAGTACGCCCGCCTGGCCGACCAGTACGGCTACATCGTGATCTACCCGTCGGTGACCCGCAGCAGCCAGTGCTTCGACGTCTACTCGCAGCAGGCGTTGCGGCGCGGTGGCGGCAGCGACCCGGTCGGCATCATGTCGATGGTGGACCACGTCCGGAACCGCTATCCGGTGGACCCGGCCCGGATCGCCGCGACGGGCACCTCGTCCGGCGCGATGATGACGAACGTCCTGCTCGGGCTCTACCCGGACGTGTTCCGCGCCGGTGCGGCGTTCGCCGGCGTGCCGTTCGGCTGCTTCGCGACCACCGGCGGCTCGGAATGGAACAGCGAGTGCGCCAACGGGCAGATCAACCGCACTCCGCAGCAGTGGGGGGACCTGGTGCGCAACGCCTACCCCGGCTACACCGGACCCCGGCCGCGGATGCAGATCTGGCACGGCACCAACGACGAGATCCTGCGCTACCCCAACTTCGGCGAGCAGATCGAGCAGTGGACCAACCTGCACGGGCTGAGCCAGACCCCGACCTTCACCGACAGTCCGCAGTCCGGCTACACCCGGACCCGGTACGGCGGTTCCGGCGGTACCGCACCGGTCGAGGCGATCAGCATGCAGGGCGTGTCGCACAACCTGCCGGTCGACGCCGCGCAGGCCATCCGGTTCCTCGGACTCGACACCGCGTCCCCCACCCCGACGCCGACGCTCACTCCCACCCCAACCCCCACCCCCACCCCCACTCCCACGCCGACGCCGACGCCGACGCCGACGGTCACTCCCACGCCGACGCCGACGCCCACCACGCCGCCGCCAGGCACGGGCTGCCGGGTCGGGTACGCGGTGAACGCCTGGAACACTGGGCTGACCACGTCGGTGACCATCACCAACACCGGCGTCACGGCGGTCAACGGCTGGAACCTGTCGTTCACCCTGCCCGGCGGGCAGACCATCACGAACGGCTGGAACGCGACCTACTCGCCGACGTCCGGGGCGGTGACCGCCCGCAACGTCTCCTACAACGGGACCATCGCCCCCAACGGCTCGGTCACCATCGGCTTCCAGGCCAACCACAGCGGCAACACCGCCAGCCCGTCCTCGTTCACCCTCAACGGCACCACCTGCGCGGTCGGCTGACCGTCGCACCCGGCCCGGTGTCCGTACGGCTACCGCCGTACGGACACCGGCGTCGCCACCGCCCGTTTGGCTTGAGGCAAACCGGAAGATATATTCCTGTCGATATCAGGAAAGCGCTTGCTCTGCGTCGTTCACCACTCCGGCACGCGCTCCGCCACCACACCCGTCCCCGGAGGAACCCGCATGCTGTTCAGGACAGGAAGACGAACCCCTCGGCGCTGGCTGGTCGTCGTCAGCACGATGGCGCTGCTCGGCGTCGGCGTGCTGGTGGCCCCGCCGAGCGCCCAGGCCGCGACGGTCGACCCCAACGCCACCTATGTGTTCGTCAACCGGCACAGCGGCAAGGCGATGGACGTGTGGAACTGGTCCACCGCCGACAACGCCCCGGTCAACCAGTACGCCCGCAACGACGCCGCCGTCCAGCAGTGGCGGTTCGTCGACGTGGGGAGCGGCTACTACCAGGTCCGCTCCGTACACAGCGGCAAGGTCCTCGAACTGCCGAACGCCACCGACGGTGTCCAACTCGTGCAGAACACCGCGGCCAGCGGCAACACCCGCCAGCACTTCCGACTCGCCGACTCCGCCGGCGGGTACGTCCGGTTCGTCAACCGGCACTCCAACAAGGTCCTCGACGTGTGGGGCTGGTCCACCGCCGACGGCGGCATGATCTCCCAGTACCAGGACCACGACGGCGCCAACCAGCAGTGGCAGCTGGTCACCCTGGGCGGCGGAAACGGCACCGGGTGCGGCAGCGGCTCGTTCCAGGCCGAGGCGGTGCTCAACGGCGGCACCTGGACCGCCCGCAACGGCGGCAGCACCGTCTACTCCGGCAGCAGCATGCAGGCCGCCGTGCAGGCGGCGGTGAACAGTCTCAGCGCCGGCCGGACCAGCAAGCAGCGGGTGGTGGTACGCGGCTCCGGCTCGATCAGCGCCGGCTCGCGCATCTCCCTGCCCAGCTACACGACGATCGACGTCTGCGGCACGATAAACGTGACCGGTTCCGGCTCCGGTGACCAGGCGCCGATCTACTCGCGCGGCACCACCCAGGTCGAGGTGCAGAACCTCACCGTCACCGGCACGCCGCTCTACGGCATCTTCATGCGCAACGTGACGAACGTGATCCTCGGCCAGATCGACCTGCGCGTCTCCAGCGGGCTGGGGGTACGGATCGACAACCGGGGCGACACCAGCCAGTGGACGCGCAACGTGCGCATCGACAACGTGTACGTCTCCGGCACCAGCACGCACGGCGTGGAGACGTACGGCGTGGACGGGCTGACCGTCGGCACCGTGACCGCCCGTAACGTCGGCGGTTCCGGCCTGCTGCTCAACGAGACCATCAACGCCACCGTGACCACGGTCGACGCGGAGAACGCCGGCACCGGCACCGGCTACGCGGCGTTCCGCACCGCCAACCGCGCCGGCCGGATCGGCTCCGGCTACCCGATCAACATCCGGGTCGGCACCGTACGGGCACGCGGCGGCGGCCGGGGCATCTTCTGCGTCTCCGAATCCGGCGGCGTGGCGGTCAACCGGGTCGACATCGCCAACACCGGCAACAACGCGATCCTGATCGAGAACTGCTACGGCGTGGACATCGCGGCCGGCGGCGGCACCATCAGCGGCGGCGGAGAGGTCCGGCTGGCGGCGCGGACGGAGTTCCCCGGCAACCGGGACATCACCCTGCGGAACTTCACCCTGGTCAACAGCCGGATCCTGGAGAGCCCCTGCACGACCAACCTGACCATCAGCAACGTCAACCTCAGCAATTCGAGCATCAGCCGCTGCTGACCGTGCCGGGGCCGCCCGGATGTCCCCGGGCGGCCCCGGCCACGTCGGCCCGGCAGGCAACCACCCGGCGCGCGGGTAGGCCGGGAACGTCCGGCGACCGAACGGCACCCTCGGGCACCCCGGCCGGCGCCGGTTGACAGATCATGGGGGCGATCCCAGACTGGCTCGCGTCGATCCGTCGGCCGCCGGTGAGGAGCCTGGATGAAGATCGCCGATGCCCGGGTCATCGTCACCTGTCCCGGCCGCAACTTCGTCACGTTGAAGATCGTGACGGACGACGGAGTGACCGGGGTCGGCGACGCCACGCTCGCCGGCCGGGAACTCGCGGTCGCGAGCTACCTGACCGAGCACGTCGTGCCGCTGTTGATCGGCCGGGAGGCCGACCGGATCGAGGACACCTGGCAGTACCTGTACCGGGGGGCGTACTGGCGACGTGGCCCGGTGACGATGAGCGCCATCGCGGCGGTGGACACCGCGCTCTGGGACATCAAGGGCAAGGTGGCCGGGCTGCCCGTCTACCAACTGCTGGGCGGCCGCAGTCGCGACGGGGTCGCCGTCTACGGCCACGCGAACGCGCCCACCGTGGACGGGCTCCTCGCCGAGCTGGCCCGCCACCTCGATCTCGGGTACCGCGCCATCCGGGTGCAGTGCGGCGTGCCCGGGCTGACCGACACCTACGGGGTGGGACAGGACAAGCCGGCGGGCACGGCCGTCCCGGCCGAGACCGTGTGGAGCAGCGAACGGTATCTCCACCACGTGCCGTCGGTCTTCGCCCAGGTTCGCAGCGAGTTCGGGCCGGAGGTGAAGTTGCTGCACGACGTGCACCACCGGCTCACTCCGATCGAGGCCGCGCGGCTGGGCAAGTCCCTGGAGCTGTACGCGCTGACCTGGCTGGAGGATCCGGTGCCGGCGGAGTTGCAGGAGGGCTACCGGCTGATCCGTCAGCACACCACCACGCCGATCGCCGTCGGCGAGGTGTTCAACACCGTCTGGGACTGCCAGCAGCTCATCACCGAGCAGCTCATCGACTACGTACGGGCCACCGTCGTGCACGCGGGAGGCATCACTCACCTGCGCCGCATCTTCGACCTCGCCCACCTGTACCACGTACGCAGCGGGTCGCACGGCACCACCACCATGTCCCCGGTGTGCCTGGCCGCGGCCCTGCACCTCGACGTCAGCATCCCCAACTTCGGTCTGCAGGAGTACCTGCCGTACACCGAGGCGACCGACGCGGTCTTCCCGCACTCGTACCGCTTCGCCGACGGCTGCCTGCACCCGTCGGAGGAGCCGGGGCTCGGCGTCGACATCGACGAGGAGTCGGCCGCGCGGCACCCGTACCGGCCGGCTTCACTGCCGGTCAACCGGTTGGAGGACGGCACCCTGCACAACTGGTGACGTGGCGCTCGGCCTGCACCGCTGAGCCAGGCGGCACCCGGCGCGCCCGGGCCCGGCGCGGACAGGTCCGCGCCGGGCCCGGGTGTGGTGCTGACGGATCAGCTCCCGGAGCAGGCGAGGCTACCGGATGGCCCGGTGCCGGTGCCCTGGAAGCCGAAGCTGGCGGTGCCGCCGGCGGCGACGTTGCCGTTGTAGCTGACGTTGCGGAACGTCACATTGCCACTGGTGCCGCTGGGGTTGGCGTTCCAGGTGTTGGTCAACGAGCTGCCGCCCGGAAGTCCGATGGTCACCGCCCAGCCGTTCAAACTGCTGGAACCCGCGGTGACCCGGATCTGAGCGACGAAGCCACCGTTCCACTGGTCCAGCGACGCCACCGATGCGGTGCATCCGGATCCACCGGGCGGCGGGCTGCTCGGCGGGGGGCTGCTCGGCGGCGGGCTGCTCGGCGGCGGAGTCGTGGTCGGCGGCGGGGTGGTGGGCGGCGGGGTGGTCCCGCCCGCGTTCAGGGCTTCGAGCGTCGCGTTGTACGCCTGCTTCTTGTTCCCGTTGTTGTCGAACAGCAGCGGGGTGCCGTACGAGCGCCACGAGTCGCTGTCCCGGATGCCCCACACGGTGATGCCGTTGCACCGCGGGACCGCGAGGCAGTCCTGGACCACCCGACGGTACGTGTCCGCCTGCTGGGTGCCGGAGCCTTCGATGTCCAGCTCGGTGATCTGCACGTCCACGCCGAGCGCGGCGAAGCTGGACAGCGTGGTGCGGTAGTTGCTGTTGTACGCCGACTGCGCGTTGAAGTGGGACTGGAACCCGACGCAGTCGATCGGCACGCCGCGCTGCTTGAAGTCCTGCACCATCCGGTAGACGGCCTGGGTCTTGGCCCAGGTCCAGTTGTCGGTGTTGTAGTCGTTGTAGCAGAGCTTGGCGCCCGGGTCGGCGGCCCGCGCGGCCCGGAACGCGGCCTCGATCCAGTCGTTGCCGGTGCGCTGCAGGTTCGAGTCCCGCCGCGCGCCGTTGTTGCCGTCGTCGAACGCCTCGTTCACCACGTCCCACGAGTCGATCTTGCCGCGGTAGTAGGTCGCGACCTGCGTGACGTGGTTGAGCATCGCGTTGCGCAGCGCGGTGCCCGACATGTTCTGCATCCAGCCGGGCTGCTGCGAGTGCCAGGCCAGGGTGTGGCCCCGCACCTTCCAGCCCCGGGACAGGGCGTGGTTGACGATCCGATCGGCGTTGGTGTAGGTGAATCGACCCTGCTGCGGCTCGAGCGCGTCGATCTTCATCTCGTTCTCGGCCGTGACCGAGTTGAACTCGCGGTTGAGAATGCCGACATAGGTCGAGTCGGACAGCTTGTTCGCCGCCACCGCGGCACCGAAGTACCGCCCGGACTGGGCCGCGGCCGCACCGAGGGTGGACTCGGCGGCCTGGGCGCTGGAGGTCGCCACCACCACGCTGGTGGCGACGAGGGCGAGACCGACTGCGGCCGAGACCAGCGCGGCGCGCGGTCGCAGTCGGGTTGCCGGCCGCCCGCTGGCGCGGGCGTGGGCGTTGTTCATGGCGTGAGCCTTTCGACGAAGCCGTGCTGATGAATAGCCGGCCCCGACTACTGCCCAGCACGATGGCTCTCCGTCGCCGACGCGGTCGCCCGGATGCCGCGTCGGCCGGTGCACTCAGCCCGCCATCGTGAGTAGATCGAGGCTGTTGTATCGAAAACCTTATCGAAACAGCTCCGAAAGCTCAACGCGCCCCGGAACTCTTTGACCGTTCGTCCCGGTCGCTATCCGAAACCGCTGCCGTCGGCGCGCCACAGGTGGAGGTGTCACGCCGGTGAGATCTGGGCCCCCGAAACTTTCGGCCTGGCCAACCGGTCCGCGGTGGCACCGAGCGTATCGGTCAGCCAGCGCAGCTGCCGCCGGGTGTGGGTGGCCTCCCCGTGCTCGTGTCCGTTGAACGGATAGACATGCATCACGCGCTCGGGCCGCGGGCCGAACGCGGTGGCGCCGTAGTGGTTGTAGGCGGCGAACCCGGTGCTCGGGGGGCACACCATGTCCCGCAGCCCGATGCCGAAGTGGACCGGCGCGTGGGCCCGACGGGCGAAGCTGACCCCGTCGACGTAGGACAACGTGCGACGTACCGCCGGCTCCGCGTCGCGGTTGACCGCGAGGTAGTTGGCGATCTCGCCGTACGCCCCCACCTCGGTGATCTCGAGGGCCCGCTGCGGGTGACAGAGGAACGGCGCGGTGGTGAGCACCGCGGCCAGTTCGACGTCGAGCCCGGCGACGGCAAGGGCCAGTCCGCCGCCCTGGCTGTTGCCCGCCGCCACCACGCCGTGCGGGTCGACCCCCGGAAGGGCGCGCGCCGCCTCGACCGCGCGCGCCGCGTCGGTGATGAGCCGGCGGTAGTAGTAGCCCTCCCGGGTCATGATGCCGCGGGTCAGCGGCGACGGCCCCCCGGGTGCCTCGCCGTGCGGGTCCGGGGTGTCCCCCGCGCCGTACCGGCCGGACTGCCCCCGGGCGTCCATGAGCAGGTGGGCGTAGCCGGCGGCCGGCCAGATCAGGCGTTCGTGCGGCAGCCCCCGGCCACGCCCGTAGCCGACGTACTCCACGATCACCGGCAGCGCCTCGTCCACCCCGGCCGGGCGGTTGTACCAGGCCCGTACCGGGTCGCCGCCGAACCCGGCGAAGGTGACGTCCCAGCTGTCCACCAGGCGCAGGTCCGTCGGCTCAGGCCGCACGTCGAGCAGCACCGGCGACTGCGCCGCCGCGTCGAGGGTCGAGCGCCAGAACTCGTCGAAGTCGGCGGGCTCGGCCACGGCCGGCGCGTACTGCCGTAACTGGTCCAGTGGAAGGTCGAACAGGGGCATGGCTCCTCGCAGCGGGCTCGGTCACGAATGCGGTGGCGGTGCGGTGCTTTCCCGGATCACCAGCTCGGCGACCAGGTCTATCCGGCTGGTGGGCAGGGCGTTGCCGCGGGCGAGATCGAGCAGCATCTGGGCGGCGGTGCCGGCCATGTCGCGCAGAGGCTGGTTGACCGTGGTCAGGGCCGGACCGACCCAGGCCGAGAGCGGAAGGTTGTCGTAGCCGACCACCGACACGTCACCCGGCACGTCCAGGCCGAGCTGCCGAGCCGCCCGCAACACCCCGAGCGCCTGCAGGTCGGAGCCGGCGAAGATCGCCGACGGCCGGTCCGACCGGCTGAGCAACTCGATGCCGTGGGTGTAGCCGGCGTCGAGGTGGAAGTTGCCGTGCCGGATCAGGGTGGCATCGATCGGAACGCCGAGTTCCTCGTGGGCGCAACGGAAGCCGGCGGTGCGGGCCCGGGCGCAGAGCACGTCGCGCGGACCGGAGATGACCGCGATCCGGCGGTGCCCGAGATCCAACAGGTGCCGGGTGGCGATCAGCCCGCCGTTCCAGTTGTTGGAGCCGACGGTGGGCACGGAGGCCACGCTGGCGCTGTCGGTGTCGATGACGACCACGGGGATCGACTGGCGCTGCAACTGTTGCCGCTGCGGATCGGTGAGGTTGCACATCACCAGCAGCACTCCCAGGGGACGCCGGGCGACCACCGCGTCGACCCAGGACTGCGGCGGTCGGCGGGCGGCACTGAGCTGCGACAACATCACGTTCACCCCGGTCAGGGCGGCTACCGCCTCCACCCCCCTGATGATCTCCAGAGCCCAGTCGGAGCCGAACTCGTGGAAGACCAGGTCGATCTGGCCCTCGCCGGGGGCGCGGCGGGCGCGTCGACGGTAGCGGTGTCGCTGCAGGCTGGCCTCGACCCGCGCGCGGGTCACGGCGGCGACGTCCGACCGTCCGTTGAGGACCTTGGAGACCGTCGCCGAGGAGACACCGACCTCCCGGGCGATGGTCGCGATGGTGGCGGAGCCCAGCGCTGCCGACGACCGCTTCTCTGCCATCCGATCCTCTGCAACGAATCCGAAAATTTCGGAGACTGTAACACGCCGCGAGCCACCAGAGGGTGACCCGAGTCGATGCCAGCCACTCGCGGCGATGAATTCCGGCAATCGCTTACCAGCACGACAGGTGTGGTCTGGCCAGTCTTTCCGCAACCCTTGACACACCCTGTTGACGCCCTTAGGTTCCCCGACACAGGTATCCGACTGGTTTCCGAAAATTTCGATAATCGCCGTGTTCCACGGCGGTCGGCGTGGCCTGCCGGGACACCTCCCGGCCCCGGCCGGAGGGGTTCGCATGACAAGTCAGCTGCCCGTCGACGACCGATTGGCGTCCACTCACGCCGATCGGTGGCGTGATCCGACGTTACGACCGGACGAACGGGCCGACGCGCTCATCCCGCTGATGTCGCTCGAGGAGAAGCTCGCCCAGTTGGTCGGGCTGTGGGTCGGCGCGGACGCGTCCGGTGAGGGCGTCGCTCCCCATCAGACCGACATGGTCGAGCACACCCCACCGTGGTCGGAGGCGATCCGGCACGGACTGGGGCAGTTGACCCGGCCGTTCGGGACGGCGCCGGTCGACCCGGTCCTCGGCGCGCGGTCCCTGGCCGCGTCCCAGGCGCAGATCGTCGCGGCGAGCCGGTTCGGGATTCCGGCGCAGGTGCACGAGGAGTGCCTCACCGGCTTCGCCGCCTGGCGGGCGACCGTCTACCCGACGCCGCTGAGCTGGGGCGCGGCCTTCGACCCGGAGCTGGTCGAGGAGATGGCCGGGCTGATCGGCCGGTCCATGCGGGCGGCCGGTGTCCATCAGGGGCTCGCCCCGGTGCTGGACGTCACCCGTGACTACCGCTGGGGGCGCACCGAGGAGACGATCGGCGAGGACCCCTACCTGGTCGGCACGGTCGGCGCGGCGTACGTGCGCGGATTGGAACGGGCCGGTGTGGTCGCGACGTTGAAACACTTCGCCGGCTACTCGGCGTCGCGGGGCGGCCGGAACCTGGCACCGACGGCGATGGGCCGCCGGGAACTGGCGGACGTGATCCTCCCGCCCTTCGAGATGGCCCTGCGACTGGGCGGGGCGCGATCGGTGATGAACTCGTACGCCGAGATCGATGGGGTGCCGGCGGCGGCCGACGTGGAGCTGCTCACCCGGACGTTGCGTGAGCAGTGGGGTTTCGACGGCGTGCTGGTCGCCGACTACTTCGCCGTCCGGTTCCTGCAGACCCTGCACGGCGTCGCCGCCGACGCCGCGGCGGCGGCCCGGCTGGCGCTGCGGGCGGGCATCGACGTGGAGCTGCCCACCGTGGACGCCTACGGCGCGCCGCTGGCGGCGGCGGTGCGCTCCGGTGAGGTCAGCGAGGCGCTCGTCGACCGGGCCCTGCGGCGGGTGCTGATCCAGAAGATCGAGCTGGGCCTGCTCGACGAGAGCTGGCGGGAGTTGCCGGCGGACGTCGAGGCGCTGCGCTTCGACGACGAGGCCAGCCAGGCCGTCGCCCTGCGACTGGCCCGCCAGTCCGTCGTGCTGCTCCGCAACCAGGACGGGCTGCTGCCCCTCGCCGCCGACCAGCGGGTCGCGCTGGTCGGGCCGGTCGCCGACGACGCGATGGCGATGCTCGGCTGCTACACCTTCCCGCTGCACGTCGGGGTGCACCACCCCGAGCACGGCACGGGCGTCGAGATCCCGTCCCTGCGCGAGGAACTTCAACGGCGGTGTCCGCAGCTGACCCACGTACCGGGTACCGACATCACCGGCGACGACACCTCAGGCATCGCGGCGGCGGTCCAGGCGGCCACCGACGCCGACGTCTGCGTCCTGGCCGTCGGCGACCGGGCCGGCATGTTCGGCCGGGGCACCTCCGGCGAGGGTTGCGACGCGGTCGACCTCCAGCTACCCGGGGTGCAGGCCGAACTGGTACGCGCGGTGCTGGCCACCGGCACCCCGGTCGTCCTGGTGGTCCTCTCCGGCCGGCCGTACGCCCTCGGCGACGCGGTGGACCGGGCCGGCGCCATCGTGCAGGCGTTCTTCCCGGGTCAGCTCGGCGGTCAGGCGGTGGCCGAGATCCTCACCGGCGAGGTGGACCCGTCCGGGAGGCTGCCGGTCAGCGTGCCCCGGCACGCCGGCGGGCTGCCCGGCACCTACCTCACGCCCATCCTGGGCCGACGTTCCAAGGTGTCGTCGGTGGACCCGACGCCGGCGTTCCCGTTCGGCCACGGTCTCAGCTACACCACCTTCGAGTGGAGCGACGCCGCGGTCGGCGACGCGCCGGGCGGCGACACCGGGGAACCGACGACCTGGCCGGTCGACGGGGAGGTGACCGTCGGGGTCACCGTCCGCAACACCGGTGCCCGGGCCGGCACCGAGGTGGTCCAGCTCTACCTGCACGATCCGGTGGCGCAGACCACCCGGCCCGTGGTGCGCCTGATCGGGTACGCGCGGGTGCCGGTGGAGCCCGGCGGGGCGGCGCGGGTCAGCTTCGCGGTCCCCGCCGATGTCACCTCGTTCACCGGCCTGCACGGCCGGCGCGTGGTCGAGCCCGGTGAGGTGCACCTGCGGCTCAGCCGCTCCAGCGGCGACGTGGTGGCCAGCCTGGCGCTGCGGCTGGCGGGCGACGAACGCGAGGTCGGCCACCACCGGGAGCTGCTGTCCCGGGTACGCGTCGAACCGGTCGCCGGGCCGACGGCGGGGAGTCGGCCATGAGCAGCGTGACCACCCTGACCCCGTCGCCGCCCAGCCCCGACGCGACGACACCGGAACCGCCGCCACGCGTCGCCCGGCAGACCTGGCGGCGGGCGCTGCGGCGGGACTGGCAGTTGTACTCGCTGGCGATCCTGCCGCTGCTGTTCTTCCTGATCTTCCGGTACCTGCCGATGCTGGGCAACATCATCGCCTTCCGGCGCTTCCAGCCCGGCGGCAACATCTTCGGTGAGTACTGGGTCGGGCTGCGGTACTTCAAGATGTTCCTGAACGATCCGACGTTCTGGAACGTCTTCACCAACACGCTGGTCCTGGGCGCGCTGACCCTGCTGTTCTGCTTCCCGCTGCCGATCGTGCTGGCGCTGCTGCTCAACGAGGTACGGGCCCGCAAGCTCAAGCGGTTCGTGCAGTCGGTGTCCTACCTGCCGCACTTCCTGTCCATCGTGATCGTGGCGGCCATCGTCATGCAGCTGTTGTCCATGGACGGCACGGTCAACCAGCTGGTCCGCGCCGGTGGCGGTGAGGCCATTCCGTTCCTGCAGCGGCCCGAGTGGTTCCGCACCATCTACGTCTCCTCGGAGGTCTGGCAGACCGTCGGCTGGGGCACGATCCTCTACCTGGCGGCGCTCACCACCATCGACGACGACCTCTACGAGGCGGCCCGTATCGACGGGGCCAACCGGTGGCGGCAGACCTGGCACGTCACGCTGCCGGGCATCCGGCCGACGATGGTGACGCTGCTGATCCTCAACATCGGCGCCTTCATGGCGGTCGGCTTCGAGAAGATCCTGTTGCTGTACAACCCGTTGACCTATCCGACCGCGGACGTGATCTCGACGTATCTGTTCCGGATGGGCTTCCAGTCCAGCAACTTCAGCTACGCCGCCGCGATCGGGCTGTTCGAGGCGGTGATCGGGTTGATCCTGGTCGTCTCGGCGAACCTGATCGCCCGCCGCACGGTGGGGACGAGCCTGTGGTGACCGTCGACACCGCCGAGCGGCCCACCGGGTCCGCGAGCCGTCCCCGTCGCCGCGGCATCCAGGAGACCCGGGGCTACCGGGTGTTCCGGGTGGTCAACGGGATCATCCTGACCCTCGTGGTGGTGGTGACGCTCTATCCGTTCGTCAACATCGTGGCCCGCTCGTTGAGCGACGAGGCGTACATCATCGCCGGCCAGGTGAACCTCGTGCCGCGCGGGTTCACCCTGGACACCTACCAGCTGCTGATGTCCGACCCGTTGTTCTGGACGAACTACCGCAACACCGTGTTCTACACGGTCACCGCCACGGTCATCTCGATCGTGATGACCACCTGCTACGCGTACGTGCTGTCGAAGAAGCAGCTCAAGGGACGCGGCGCGCTTGTCGGCATCGCGGTCTTCACCATGTTCTTCACCGGCGGCCTGATCCCCAACTACGTCCTGGTCACCAGCCTGGGCCTGAAGAACAGCGTCTGGGCCATCGCGCTGCCCAACGCGATAAACGTGTTCAACCTGCTGGTGATGAAGGCGTTCTTCGAGAGCCTGCCGACGGAGTTGGAGGAGGCCGCCGCCGTCGACGGGCTCAACACGTACGGCATCCTGCTGCGGATCGTGCTGCCGCTGTCGAAGGCCATCGTCGCCACGATGGTGCTCTTCTACGCGGTGGCCTTCTGGAACTCCTGGTTCGCGGCCTTCCTCTACATGGACCGGCAGGAGCTGTGGCCGGTCACCGTGTACCTGCGCAACCTGATCGCCGGTGCCACCGGCGCGGAGAACGTCGGGGCGATCACCGAGGCGAACGAGGTACAGGCCGAGGCGACGCTCAAGGCCGTGACCATCGTGCTCACCACCCTGCCGATCCTCCTGGTATATCCCTTCGTCCAGCGGTACTTCGTCCGGGGCATCATGCTCGGCGCGGTCAAGGGCTGACCAGTAGCGAACACCCCTCCCACCACCGAGTTGAAAGGATCCCGCCATGTTCCGCAGATCGTGGCGTCACGCTGCGGCGGCTGCCGCCGTGCTGCTGGCCCTCGGCAGCGTCACCGCCTGTGGCGACGACTCGTCCGACAGCGAGGACCTGTCGGAGAACCGGGCCGGCGCGATGGAGAACTACGCCGTCGGTACCCAGTTCAAGGCCACCGAGCCGCTGTCCTTCTCCGTCCTCTACAACAACCACCCGAACTACCCGCTGAAGGAGGACTGGCTGTTCTGGACGGAGTTGAAGTCCCGGACGAACGTCAGCCTCGAGAAGGTCGCGGTGCCGCTGAGCGACTACAACCAGAAGCGCAGCCTGCTCATCGGTGCCGGCGACGCTCCCCTGCTGATCCCGAAGACCTATCCGCCGGACGTGCACGCGTACGTCTCCTCGGGGGCGATCCTGCCGGTCAGCGACTACCTCGATCTGATGCCGAACTTCAAGGACAAGATCGAGAAGTGGAACCTGAAGCCTGAGATCGACACGCTGCGCCAGCAGGACGGCAAGTTCTACCTGCTGCCCGGCCTGCATGAGAAGCCCTGGCACGAGTACTCGCTCGCGGTCCGCACCGACATCCTCGAAGAGCTGAACCTCCAGGTCCCGAAGACCTGGGACGAGGTCTACACCATGCTCAAGGCGATGAAGGCGGCGTACCCGGACGTCTACCCGTTCTCCGACCGGTTCAGCCAGCCCAACCCGGCCGGCAACCTGCTCAACATGCTGGCCGCGTCGTACGGTCTGGCCGGCGCGGGCTGGAACTTCCAGCACGTCAGCTGGAACGACCAGGCGCAGCAGTTCGAGTACACCGGCGCCACCGAGCAGTACAAGCAGATGCTGCAGTACCTCAACAAGCTGGTGTCGGAGAAGCTGCTCGACCCGGAGAGCTTCACCCAGACCGACGACCTGGCCCGGCAGAAGCTCGCCAACAGCAAGTCCTTCGTGATCAGCAGCAACGCTCAGACGTTGGTGAACGACTACCGGCCGGACCTGGCCGCGACCAACCCGAAGGCGAAGATCACCAAGATCCCGCTGCCGATCGGCCCGGCCGGTGAGATCAACCCGGCCAGCCGGCTGGAGAACGGCATGATGATCTCCTCGAAGGCCCGCGACAGCAAGAACTTCGTGGCCATGATGCAGTTCGTCGACTGGCTCTGGTACGCCGACGAGGGGCAGGAGTTCGCCAAGTGGGGCGTCGAGGGCACCACCTTCGTCAAGGACGCCAGCGGCAAGAAGACCCTCTCTCCGGACGTCGACATGGTCGGGCTCAACCCCGGCGCGCCCAAGCACCTGCAGAAGGACTTCGGCTTCGGCAACGGCGTGTTCGCCTACGGCGGCAAGCCCGAGCTGGTGCAGGCGTTCTTCTCGCCCGAGGAGCAGGAGTTCCAGCAGGTGATGAACGCCCGGGCGCCGAAGTCGCCGCCGCCGCCGTACCCGCTGAACGACGAGGAGCGCGAGCAGGTTTCGCTCTGGGAGACCCCGCTGAAGGACCACGTCTACCAGGCCACGCTCCAGTTCGTGCTCGGGCAGCGTGACTTCGCCGAGTGGGACGCCTACGTGGCGGAGTTGAAGAGCAAGAACATGGACGCCTACCTGGAACTGGTCAATGAGGCGCACAAGCGCTACCAGGAGAAGAACTAGCAGACCTGTCCGGTCCGGTCGTGTCGGCGCGACCGGACCGGGCACCCTCCACCCCGAGCACAGGGACGACGATGCGGATCACCGTTGCGGAGCAACCCGTCGGCCGGCTGAGCGACGCGTGGCGCCTGGCCGTCGGCACCGGCCGGCTCGACCTGGCCCTGCGCCGCGACTACCAGGACTCGTTGGCGCTGGTCCAACGCGAGATCGGCTTCCGGTACATCCGCGGGCACGGCCTGCTCAGCGACGGCGTCGGGGTGCACCGACCGTACGAGCACCGCGGCCGACGCCAGGTCCGGCACGCCTTCGGCTACCTCGACCAGATCGTCGACGCCTACCTCGAACTGGGCGTCAGGCCGTTCGTGGAGCTGGGTTTCATGCCCTCCGGGCTGGCCAGCGGCGAGCAGACGGTCTTCTGGTGGCGCGGCAACGTCACCCCGCCCCGGTCGCACACCGAGTGGGCCGACCTGGTCCGGGCAACCGTCGGTCATCTCGTGGACCGGTACGGCCTGGACGAGGTACGCGGCTGGCCGATCGAGGTGTGGAACGAGCCCGACCTCAAGGAGTTCTGGCAGGACGCCGACGCCGACGCCTACCACCGGCTCTACGAGGTGACCGCGCACGCGGTGAAGGACGTCGACGCCGACCTCCAGGTCGGCGGCCCGGCGCTCTCCCCCGGCGCCGACGACGGATGGTTGCCCCGGTTTGCCGAGTTCGTCACCGACCGTTCGGTCCCGATCGACTTCGTCAGCCGGCACGCCTACAGCTCCGGCCCGGCCCAGCACGTGCCGTTCGGCGTACACCAGACCCTCGCTCCGGCGCAGCGGCTGCTGGAGCAGTTCGCCAGCCCGCGCCGGTTGCTCGCCGGCACCGCGCTGGCCGACCTGCCGGTGCACGTCACCGAGTTCAACAGCTCGTACCGGCCGGACAACCCCGTCCACGACACCGCCTTCCACGCCGCCTACCTCGCCCCGGTGCTGGCCGGCGGCGGTGACCTGGTCGACTCCTTCGCCTACTGGACCTTCAGCGACGTGTTCGAGGAGGTGGGTGTCCCGACCACGCTGTTCCACGGCGGCTTCGGCCTGCTCACCCACCGGCAGATCCGCAAGCCCACATACCACCTGTACGCCTTCATGAACCGGCTGGGCACGCAGGTCCTGGCCCGTGGCGCGGACCACCTGGTCACCCGGGACGACACCGGCCGCATCGCGGTGCTGGCCTGGGCACCGGTCGACGTCACCGGCGGTGAACCGGTGAACGGCCACGCCGTACGCCTGTCGCTACCGGTCACCGACCCGGCCGCCCGCACCGCGTTCCTGCTGCGCTCCTCGGTCAGCGAGGAGTCCGGCAACGCCTGGCGGGCCTGGTGCGAACTGGGCCGACCGCCCTCCCCCACCGCCCGCCAACTGGACGTCCTGCGGCAGGCCGCCGAGCCGGCCCGGCGACACGGCTCGCTGCCGGTGCTGGCCGGCCGCGTCGAGTTGGACCTGCACCTGGCCCGGCACGAGGTGACCCTGGCCGAGGTGAGCCCGGTGACCGACGAGACTCCGCCCTGGTGGGACGAGCGGCGGCTGTTGGGCGGTGAGCCGTCGTGAGCACCGCCACCCGTCGTGAGTTCGGTGCCGGCCCGCTGTCCCGAGGGGCGGCGCTGATCTACACCCTGCTGGTGGTCGAGTTGCTGCTGCTGGTCTGCGCGGCGCCCGGCCTGGTGGCGCTGTTCGCGCTGGAGCGGCACGTGAGCAACCTGCCGCTGGTCGCGCTCTGCGCGGTACCGCTCGGCCCGGCCTTCTCCGCCGCGCTGTACGCCCTGCACCGGCAGCGTCTCGACCTGACCGAGCTGCATCCGTGGCGGCTGTTCTGGCGCGGGTACCGGGCCAACCTGACCGGTTCGCTGCTGGTCTGGGTGCCGACGCTGGTGTGGCTGACCGTCATCGCGGTCAACCTGGTCAACCTGTCGGCGGCGGGGGTGCCCGGGTGGTGGGCGGTGCCGCTGGTGCTGGTCGGTGCCGGGGTGTCGGTGGTCGGGGTCAACGCGCTGGTGATCACGTCACTGTTCACGTTCCGGCTGCGTGACGTGTTCCGGCTGGCCGGGTACTTCGTGCTGCGCACCCCGATGGTCGCCGCCGGCACCGTACTGCTGCTGGTGGCGGCGACGGCGCTCACCATCGTCGCCTCGGAGGCGGCGCTCGCCGCCCTCGGCTCGGTGCTGGCGCTCGCGCTGGTTCGTGGTGGCGCACCGATGACCGACATCATCGCCGAGGAGTTCGTCGAATGAGCCCGCCCGTCCCGCCCGAGGTGCCCGTCGGTGCCACCGCCGACCCGCTCACTCGGTCTCTGTGGTGAGGGTACGGAGGTTTGCGCGTACCTTCTCGAGCAGTTCGACGAACGTGGCTCGTTGATCGGTCGCCATGCCGGCGGTTGCGGTCTCGGCGAGCGTGCGCCAGGCCGCCTCGATCTTCGGGATGACGGCGCGGCCCTTGGAGGTCAACCGGATCCGGGTGGCCCGCCGATCGCCCGGTACCGGTTCCCTGACGAACCATCCGCCCTGATCGAGGCGACTCAGACTGCGGGTCACCGTGGGTTGCTCCACGCCGAGCCGGGCAGCGATCTCGGAAACCGTCATGCCGTCGGGTTCCTGGCCGAGTATCCACAGCAGGACGTCCTGCCCCGGGTGCAGGGCGAGCGCGCTGAGCGCGTCGGCCTGCGCGCTGCGGTACAGCTTGGCCACCTTGACCAGGGCTTTGTTGGTGGCCAGGACATCCGTCAGTTCCACCCGGGCAGTGTACGAGTTGACGAGTCGGCACCAACCGATCCATAGTCGGCTAACATATAGCCGACTATGGAGAAGATGGTCATGGAAACCGGTCTGTCGAACAGGGTCGCCCTCGTCATCGGGGCCTCCGGGGACATCGGCCGCGCCATCGCCCTGCACCTGGCGGCCGAGGGCGCCTCCGTCGCCGTGTCCTGGTACACCAACCAGGACGGTGCCCAGGACGTGGTCGATGCCGTCACGAGAGCCGGCGGTCGGGCCTGCGCCGTCCACCTGGATCACGGCAGCCCCACCAGCATGCCGGGGGTCATCGAGGACGTCGCCGAACGGCTCGGGCCGATCACCGTGCTGGTTGCCAACGCCGTGCGGTGGCCCTCCTTCGACGCCGACGAGATCGGTGGTCTCATCACGTCGCTGTCCGCCAACACCGTGGGTCCGGTGGCACTGATCGATGCGGCTCTGCCAGCCATGCGTACCGCCGGCTGGGGACGCATCGTCGTCGTGTCGACCGACATCGTCGCGCAACCCATGGCGGGGCCACTCGCCTACGCCACGGCGAAGGGCGCGCTCGAGACCGCCGCCCGGGTGCTCGCCGTCCGGGAAGCCCGCCACGGCATCCTGACGAACATCGTGCGTCCCGGCTTCACCCTCACCGACAAGGCACTGACCGCCCCGTTCCTGGGACCGGACGCGGTCGCGGCCGAATCGGCGAAGACCCCCACCGGTCGCATCTGCACTCCCGAGGACGTCGCCACCGCCGTCACCTACCTGGTCTCGGCGGCGAACGGTCACGTCAACGGGCAGACGTTGTCGCTGGCCGGTGGTCGGGAACTCGTCCGCGAGTGACGCCGACACGGGCACCGGTGTCCGAAGGACGCGAGTGCGCTCCACGCCCGCACGGTCCGCCACGAGCGGCGGGTGGGTGGATAATCACCGGCGATGCAGCTGTACGAGCGGTCGACCGCACTCCGGCTCCTGGACACGCTGCTGCGTGGGGCGGCCGACGGCGGTCGGGTGGGGCTGATCGCGGGCGAAGCCGGGATCGGCAAGTCGTCGGTGGTCAAGGCGTTCGCCGCGGCGTGCGGCGGCCGGGCTGTCGTGCTCTGGGGGGCCTGCGACCCGCTGGTCACCCCGCGCGCGCTGGGGCCGCTGCACGACATCGCCCGGCAGACCGGTGGTGCGCTGGCCGAGGCGGTCGCCGCCGGTGCCGGGCAGGCGGAGCTGTTCTCAGCGCTTGTCGCCGAGCTGTCCGGGCCACGTCAGCGGCCACCCAGGGTCATGGTGGTCGAGGACGCGCACTGGGCCGACGAGGCGACGCTGGACCTGCTGGTGTTCCTGGGCCGGCGGATCGAGCGACTGCCGGCGTTGCTGCTGGTGACCTACCGCGAGGACGAGGTGGGGACGGAGCACGCGTTGCGGGCCGCGCTCGCATCGGTGCCCAGATCGGCGGTGACGCCCGTCCCGGTGACACCGCTCTCCGCGGCCTGCGTCGCCGGGCTGGCTGCCGACCACGGTCGGTCGGGTGCCGAGATCTTCCAGCTCACGGGCGGCAACCCGCTGCTGGTCACCGAGCTGCTGGCCGCAGATCGCGCACTCCCGGCCACCGTCGGCGACCTGACGCGGGCACGGCTGCGTCGGCTGTCGGCCGCCGCCCGCGAGGTGGCGCATCTGGTGTCGGTGATCCCGACTAGCGCCGAGGCCGCCGTACTGGCCGGCGCGGAGGACGCCGTCGACGAATGTGTCGCGGGCGGCGTCCTGGTGGCCCGGGGCGACATGATGGCCTACCGGCACGAGTTGCTGCGCCGGGCTGTCGAGGAGTCGCTCACCCCGCCGCGACGGGCGGCTCTGCACCGCCTCGCGCTGACCCGGCTCGCCCGGATCGAGGGGACCGACCCGGCCCGACTGGTACACCACGCCCGGCTCGGCGGCGACCATGCCGAGCTCGTCCGTTTCGGTCCGCGGGCCGCCGCCGGCGCCGCCGCGCAGGGCGCCCACCGGGAGGCGGTAGCCCACTTCCGGGCGGTCCGGCCGCACGCGGCGATGCTGCCGGAAGGTGACCGGATCAACCTGCTCGAGTCGTACGCCGAGCAGGCATACCTGGCCGGAATGGCGTCCGAGGGACTGGAACCGGTCACCGCCGCAGTCGCCGAGCGGGAGAGACTCGGGGACCCGTTCGCGCTCGGCGAAAGCCTGCGCCGGTTGTCCCGGCTGGCGTGGTGGAGCGCGCAGGCGGAGCAGGCCCGCGACGCCGCCGACCGGGCCGTACGGGTGCTCGCACCGCTCGGCCCGAGCCGGGCGCTCGGGATGGCATACAGCAACCTGGCGCAACTACACATGCTGTCGCACCGGATGGCGGAGGCGGTCGAGTGGGGCGAGCGGGCACGGCGGCTCGCTGACCAGCTCGACGACCCGGCGACGTCCGTGCACGCCTCGATCAACATCGGGACGGCGCGAATGTTCGCCGACCCTACTGAGGGCCAGGCCACGCTGCGGGCAGCGCACACCACCGCGGCGCGCGCCGGACACGTCGATGACGCGGCCCGCGCACTGGTGAACCTGACCACCTGCCACGAGCAGGTCGGCGACTACGCGACCGCCCACGCGGTGGCGGAGGAGGCGCTGCGGTACGCGGACACGCACGAGCTGGGTGGCTACGTGCAGTACCTGCTCGGTGTCCGGGCGGTGCTGCGGGTCGGGCGGGGCGACTGGGACGGCGCGCTGTCCGACGCGGCCGAGTCGCTGGACCGGGCGAGCGTGGCCAGCGTGGCGATCGTTCCCGCACTGGTCGCGAAGGGACGGGTCGACGCGGCGCGAGGCGGCGACGCGGCTGCGACCCTGACCCGGGCCGTCGACGCCGCGTCAGCCACCGGCGAGCTTCAGCGGATGGCGCCGGTCTGCGCCGCGTGGGCCGAGTTTCACCTGCTCAACGGCGAGGCCGAAGCGGCTGCTCGGCAGTTGCGTCCGGCACTGCGGCTCGCGGTCGACCGGGGGCACCCCTGGTTCGCCGACGAGCTCGCGTTCTGGCTGTGGCGAGCCACCGACGAGCCGGCACCACCCGTCGCCGCGTCCACGCCCGCCGATCGGCCGTACCGGCTGTTGATGAGCGGCGACTGGGCCGGGGCCGCCGCCCTGTGGCGGGCGCGCGGCGACGCGTACCGCGCGGTCCAGGCGCTCGCGTTCGGGGACCGCGCGGCGGCCGTGGCCGCGCTGCGCGAGTTGGACCGCCTGAACGCCGTACGAGCGGCCCAGAGTCTGCGGGCCGCGCTGCGCGGGCGCGGTGTGCCGGGGGTGCCGCGCGGTCCACGGCCGGCGAGCGCCGCCAACGCCGCAGGGCTGACGCCACGTCAGGCCCAGGTGCTCGGGCTGCTCGCGGAGGGCTTCACCAACGCCGAGATCGCCAGCCGGCTGACCCTGGCACCGAAGACCATCGAGCACCATGTGGCAGCCGTGCTCGACAAACTCGGCGCGACCACGCGCGGTCAGGCGGTCGCCGCAGCACGTCGACGCCACCTCATCGGCTGAGCGTACGACCCGGTGAGCTGCTCGGCGGCCGGCTGCGGCGTACGCCAAGTTAGGGGTAATCCCCCAGGACGCGCCGGCCTTCGGACCCTAGCGTCCGGCACATGACGCACCTACGAACACCCACCGAGTCGGCACTCTACGCGGCCGAGGCCGACCGGCACGGCTATGTCCCGGCGTACGCGCGGGTCTTCGCGCTGGCGCCGCAGGCCTACCGGGCGTGGATCGGGCTGGGCGCGGCGGTGCGCGGCGGGATGGACGAGCGCCGCTACGAGTTGGTCACCGTCGCCGCGGCCAGCGCAATGAGGGCCCGCTACTGCGTGCTCGCACACGCGGCGGTGCTGCGTGACCGGCACCTCGGCGACTCTCAGCTGCGCGCCGTGCTCACTGACCACCACGCTGCCGGGCTGGACGACACCGAGGTCGCGGTCATGGACTTCGCGGCCCGGATCGCCACGGACCCGGCGTCGGCATCGGCCGAGGAGATCGAGTCGCTGCGCGGGCATGGGCTGTCCGAGTCGGACATCTTCCAGGTCATCCTGGCTGTCTGCGTGCGCCGCTTCTTCGCCGGAGCCTTGGCTGCGGCCGGCACCGTGCCCGATCCCGAGCTGGCATCCATTGCCGCCGTCGTAGCAGCCCGACCGTGAGTCCTGAACGACAGCATCCGCACGACAGCAGGAAGGACGCCATGGCGAACAAGGCAGTAGTCAGTCTCACCACCGGCCTGGAGGATCCCGAGTGGGTGACCGTCGCCTTCCTCGTGGCCGTCGGCGCAGCGGAGTCCGGTCGACCCACCCTCATGTTCCTGACCAAGGAGGCCGCTCGCCTCGCGCTCGGCCAAAGTCGGGTGCGGGCGGACCGGCAACAGCAGTAGCGTCCCGACCCATGACCTCGGACGCTTTCGTACCTGCCGGCTTCACCCCGCCGACGTCGCTGGTCACCGACCGGTTCCGCCTCGAACCGCTGGGTCCGCAGCACAACGTGGCGGATCACGCCGCGTGGACGTCGAGCATCGAGCACATCCGCGCCACGCCTGGTTACCCGGACGGCAACTGGCCGCCACCGAGCGGCATGTCGCTGGAGAAGAACCTTGCCGACCTGCGCCGTCATGCCGACGACTTCGTCAACGGCACCGGGTTCACCTTCACCGTCCTCGACCCGGGCGACGGCGACGTCATCGGCTGTGTCTACCTCTACTCGTCAGCCTCGGCGGAGTACGACGTGACCGTCCAGTCCTGGGTACGGGCCGACCGGGCAGACCTGGACGTGCCGCTCGCCGACGCCGTCGCGGACTGGATCGCCACCGACTGGCCCTGGCAGCGCCCGGACCGGTGCGGCCGGTGAGGAAGCGGTGACTATCCGACTGTCCGGCGGCGGAGTGCCGTCCCCTGGTCGTTGATCGCGGTTGCTCCCGTGACGCGCAGCAGGTCCAACTTGTCGGCGTCCGGGGAGCCGGCGGGTGCCGTGTACACCACGACGCGCAGGTCGGAGCCGTGCGCGGTCAGCACGTCGCAGTCCAGGGTCACCGGGCCGACAGCCGGATGCGCGACCGTCTTGCGTTCGCTCTCGTGCGCGGCGACCGCTCCGGAGTCCCAGAGGGCGGCGAAGTCCCGACTGGCGGAGTGCAGCGCGGCGACGAGTGCCGCCAGCCGGCGGTCATGCGGATGAGCGGCCGCTGTGGTGCGCAGGTCGGCGACGAGGGCGGCCGGCAGGGCCGGGGAGACACCGTCGGGGGCGACACGCCGCCAGGCGGGTGACGCGCCCGGCAGGAACAGGACACGCAGGAGGTTGCGCTCCTCCGGGGCCACGACGGCCGGGTCGCCGAACAGGGACGCCCACAGCGGGGTCCAGGTGAGCAGCGTCCAGTCGGCCGAGAACACGGCCAGCGGGACGTCGCCCAGGCGGGCGACGATGCGGGCCACGCCGGGCGGGATGTGGGTGCTCACGTCGCCCGCGGCGGGTGGCAGCAGACCCGCGGTGCGGTACAGGTGGTCCCGTTCGGCATTGTCGAGTTGCAGGGCGCGGGCCAGAGCCGCGACGACGTGCGCGGACGGGTTGCGGGCACGGCCCTGCTCCAGGCGGACCACGTAGTCGACCGACAGGCCGGCGAGGGACGCCAACTCCTCGCGACGCAGACCGGCCGCCCGACGGCGGGCCGTGGTGGGCAGGCCGGTGTCAGCGGCGGAAAGCCGGTCCCGCCAGGCCCGTACGGCGGCACCGAACGCACTGGTCACCTCACCAGTATCCCGACCGGCCCGAGGCTCGGCCTGGTACTGCTGGTCCTACCGTCGTACCGGGTGCTGGCTACCCGCCGCCGCCGCGGCCACGGTCGAGGCATGACCGAGACGATGCTGATGACCGGCGCGAGCCGGGGAATCGGGTGGCACGCGGCGGTTGCGATGCTCGCCGCGAACCCACGGCTGCGGATGTTCGTGACCGATCGCACCGGCGGACTGGCCGAGGCCCTGCGCGACAAGAGCGGAAACCAACAGGTGTACGGCGTACGCACCGACCTGGCTTCCCTGGGCTCGGTACGCGCCGCGGCGGACCACGTGATGCGGCGGGCCCGGGTTACGTCGTTCGTCGGCAACGCGGGACTACAGGTGACCAGCGGGGCCCGGTGCAGCGCCGACGGGTACGAGGTGACGTTCGCCGTCAACGTGCTCGCCAACCACCTGCTGCTGCGACTGCTCGGCGACCAGCTACGACGAGCGGTGATCACGGCCTCGGACACCCACTTCGGGGACTTCCGGCACAACCTGGGGCTCGCGCCCGCGCCGGTGTGGCGGCCCCCGGCGGAGCTGGCCCGTCCGGATGGGCCGCACACCTCGGTAGCCGGGCGGACCGCCTACTCGACGAGCAAGCTCGCCGTCATCCATCTCGTGCACGAGTGGGCGCGGCGACTGGACAACACCGAGGTGTACAGCTGGAACCCGGGCTTCGTTCCGGGCACCGGACTGACCCGCGACGCGGGTCCGATCGTGCGGTTCGCGGCGGCCCGGGTGCTGCCGCTGCTCACCCTCACCCCGTTGTCGGTGAGCCCCCGCACCGCCGGCCGTCACCTGGCACGGGTGGCGACCGGTCCGGCCGTGGCGCCGAGCGGGTCCTATGTGAACCTCGGGCGGGCCGAGCGCTCCTCGGACGCATCCTACGATCCACAGCGGGAGGGTGAACTCTTCGAAGCCGCCCAGGCTCTCACCGCGACCTGACAGCCCTGCGACGACACGCGCCCAGGCACCACGACGATCCCGCCGTGCTACCGGGCTCCGGTCACCGGGGGCGTCCACCCACGGTCACGACCGGTGAGCCCGAGGACGCGGTCGAGCAGCGGAGCGTCGTCGGGCCGGGCGATCGACGGGCCGAACAGGCCGGGCGTGCCGTCGCTGCTGGCCTGCTGGGAGACGAGCCGGTAAACCGTTTCCAGGGTCTGGTCGTCGATGTCGTACGGCTGCCCGGTCGCGCGGGCGAGATCCCATCCGTGCACGACCAGCTCGTCGAGCGCGACGACGCCCATGATCTCGGCCGGCAGCCGCACCCCGCCAACGGCGGTCTCGCCCGTCCAGGCGGCGGGCTCGCGCCAGGCGGCGACCAACTCGTCGAGCCGCCCCGGCAGTGCCCTGCGCCACTGCGGATCGAGCTTGTCGGCTGAGGGCTCACCCGGACCGTCCGGTGCGGGATCCGGTCCCTTCTCGGCAGCCGTCCGGAACGCGAGCGTCAGTCCTACGAGGTGGTCGAGCAGGTCACCGACCGTCCAGCCGGCACACGGAGTGGGACCGGAAAGCTGGTCGTCGGTGACCCCGGGCAGCAGCGCCTGCAACGCGCGGGCTGCGGGCGCGAGATCCGGGCTGCCGTGACTGTCGATCATCTCTGCTCCTTCGTCGCGAACTCCGCCGCACGCTACGCGCCGGGACCGACAGAACAGCGCGTGCGGACGGCCGATCAGGAGGTGCCGGGGGTGGCGTGGCGCCACTGGGACGGGGTCACCCCGTGTTCGGCGCGGAAGCGTTTGATGAAGTAGCTGACGTCGGGGTAGCCGGCGCGGCGGCTGATGGTCGCCACGGTCAGGTCGGTGTCGGTGAGCAGCAGGCGGGCCTGCTGCATGCGACGCTGCGCGAGCCACTGCTGAACGGTCCGGCCGGTCCTGCGGCGTACCACCGTGGTGAGATGCCCGGCGGTGAGCGCCAGTTCGGCGGCGACGTCGGCGAGTGAGATGGGCTCCCGGTAACGCCGCTCGATGACGTCGAAGACGGCCGCGAGCAGCGGCTCCTCCGCCGACCGCAGTTGGTCGGCGACTGCGGTCGGCAGCCGCGCCGCGGCCACCAGCAACAGGGTCAGGTGGGCGAGGGCGGCGTCCTGGTGACCGTCGCGCCGGGCGCGCAACTCGGTGTCGAGCGAGACGAGGCGCTCGACCCAGCCGGCCCGGTCGGACGGCGGGATGCGCAGCCGCTGCGCCCGGTGGGTGCCGTGGGCGAACGGGAGGAGCAACGGATGCGACCGCCACGACGAGTAGGCGCCCGACGTGCCGGGCCGCACCGCGTCGGTCGGGAACCACACCGCCCATCCGTCGGTGGCCGTGGTCTCGATCGGGTCGAGGAAGGAGACGACCTGCCCCGGTGCGATGACGAACAGGTCCCCGTCGGTCACCGTCCACCTGCGGCCGTCGATCACCAGCTGGCCGTCGGCACGGTGCGCGTAGAACAGCACCAGGAATTCGTGGGCGTGGGTACCGCCGGCGGCCGGCTGCGCGATCGGCGTACCCGGTGCCACCCGGGCCACGGCGACCGGGGCGAGGCCCGCCACCCGGCCGAACCCGATGACCGGCACACCCTGCCCGGTCGCCCCGACCGCGAGGGACCAGGGAACCGAACTTTGTCGCATCCGATCCACGGTTACGCCATTGTCCACGGTGTCACGCTCCACGACGCTGATGGTACGACCGAACTTCGTCTGATATCGGAGCGTCACATGACCGGACCGTCCCACCACACCGACGCGCAGCAGTACCTGCCCGGCATGGGCAGGCACTGGCTGCTCCCGCTCTACGATCCGTTCTCCCGCCTCGCCGGCATCGGGCGCATCCACGGGCAGCTGATGGACCGGGCGAACCTCCGGTCCGGCCAGCGGATTCTGGAGATCGGCTGCGGTACCGGCAACCTGCTGACCGCGCTCGGGCGTCGCGTACCGGACATCGACGCGCTGGGCATCGACCCGGACCCGGCCGCGCTGCGCCGGGCCCGCCGCAAGGCCGCCCGGCACGGGCTGCCGATCCGGTACGAGCAGGCGTTCGCCGGTGCGTTGCCGCTGCCCGACGACAGCGTCGACCGGGTGCTGTCCGCGTTCATGCTGCACCACTTGGACGACGACGAACGCGCCCGGGCGTTACGGGAGGCCGGGCGGGTGCTGCGCAGCGGCGGTGAGCTGCACGTGCTCGACATCGACGGCACCCCGTCCGGGCGGGGTGGCGGGATGGCGCACCGCAACGCCCGGGTGGCGGCCAGCCTTCCCGAGCGGGTGCTGGCCTCGCTCGTCGACGCCGGCCTGGCGGGCGTGGCGGGAAACGGCGGGGGTAAGGCGTGGTTCGGCCGGTTCGCCTGCTACCGGGCCGAGGCACCCTGAGGCGGACGACACCGCTTCACCGCAGGCCGGCTCAGTGCAGGGGCCGGCCGTGCGCGTCGGGTATCCCGGACTTGCGGTGGAAGTAGGCGTTGATCTGGTCACGCCACTCCCGGGCGCAGCGCAGCTGCTCGTCGAGTCGTTCGGTCACCCGGGCGTGCACCGCCGCGTCCACCAGCCCGACCAGCGACGTCCACCGCAGGCGGGCCGCCTCCACCTCGGCCACCCCGTCGAAGTGGGTGTCGTAGACGTGCTGGATGACGGTGCGACCGCTGTGCAGCACGTGCTCGTACGGCACGTGGTGGAAGAAGAGCAGCAGTTCGTCGGGGCAGGTGTCCGGGGACTCGTACACCCGGGACCACGGCCGGGGGTACTGGCCGGTGAAGCCGGTGCCGGTGGCCCGGGTGCGGTCCACGCCCACGCCGTCGCGATCGGCGAAATGGTACGTGCCCCACGGGGTGTACTCGTATCCGTCGACGTCGGGGCCGTAGTGCAGCCCCGGTCGCACCATGAAGCCCACGCCCAACGGGGCGGTGTAGCGCTCGTAGGTGCGCCACGAGTCGTCCATGATCTCGTGCAGGGTGCGGCGGAGCAGGTCCGGGTCGGCGGTGGTGTCCGGATGGAAGGTCAGCTCGATCCACTCGTCGAGCAGCTCCGCCGGTCGTAGTCGCGGATCCCAGGCCAGCCGGCCGAAGGCGTACAGGTTGGCCTGGGCCAGCGGATGTCCGGTCCAGAACGGGTCGTCGCCCACGTTCGACACGGCGACCAGGCCGCCACCGTCGGCGGCCACACCGGCGACGGTACGTCCGTCGTCGCCCCAGCCGAACCGCAGCACCTCGCTCCACCAGGGTGCCAGGTAGCACACGTGCCGCTGCTGGCCGGTGTACTCCTGCGTCACCTGGAACTCCACCGCCATCCGGGTGCCGGGCATCGCGGTGATCACCGGGGAGACGGGCTCCCGGGTCTGGAAATCCATCGGACCGTGCTTGACCTGCACGATGACGTTGTCCCGGAAACGGCCGTCGAGTGGGGCGAAGTGGTCGAACGCGGCCCGGGCCCGGTCGGTGGAGCGGTCCCGCCAGTCCTGCCGGTGGTTGTAGACGAAGGCCCGCCAGTGCACCACCCCGCCGTGCGGGGCCAACGCCTCGGCGAGCAGGTTCGCCCCGTCGGCGTGGTCGCGACCATAGCTGAACGGACCCGGTTGTCCCTCCGAGTCGGCCTTGACCACGTAGCCACCGAAGTCGGGGATGCGGGCGTACACCGCCGCCGTGGTCCCGGCCCACCAGGCCCGCACCGCGTCGTCGAGCGGATCGGCGGTGGGCAGGCCGGCGAGGACGACGGGCGCGGCGAAGGTGACCGAGAGGTGCACCCGGATGCCGTACGGGCGGAACTCGTCGGCGATCTCGGCGACGTCGTCGAGCCGCTCGGTGAGCAGCCGCGCCTCGGTGGCGTGGACGTTCACGTTGTTCACCGCCACCGCGTTGATCCCACCCGCGGCCAGCAACCGCGCGTACGCGCGCATCCGGGCCCGGTCGCGGCGGGGGTGGCCGGCCTGCCAGAAGATCGACCCACCGGCGTAGCCGCGTTCGACCTGCCCCATCACCGGGTGCACGTCGACGTTGTCCCAGTGGTCGAGCATGCGACGGCGCATCGCGGGACGGTGCGACCGGGCCGCGTGCGGCGCGCCGAACGCGGCCTCACCGAGGCGGATCAGGTGGAACAGCCCGTAGAGCAGCCCGGCCGGTTGGTCGGCGAGCAGCACCGTGACCTCGCCGTGGCGGGCCAGGGCGTAGCCTTCCGGGCCGAGCGGCGCCGCCTCGGCCGCCTCGACCTCGGCCAGGGCGGCGACCAGTGCGGCTGGGCCGTCGTCGCCGACGGCCGGGACCAGGGCGAGCACCAGGCTCGGCGGTGGCCCCTCCGCCCCTCGCCGGACGCTGCCGCCGTGCTCGGCGCAGGCCCGCTCGACCTCGGTGACGACCGTGTCGACGAGCCCTCCGTCGCCGAGTACGAGGCAGTGCCGGGAGCCGATCGCGCGAAACGCCTCGGGCGGCAGCCAGGCGGGGTGGACGTCGGTCGGGGCGGGGGCGGTCATCGCGCAGATCGTAACGTTCCCACCAAACACGTCAAGATACTTCCGGAAGTTCCGGTGACCGGTGGGCACGCCGCGCGGGCGTGCCCACCGGGCCGTCGCCCCACCCCCGTCAGGCCGGTTCGACGGGCAACCACAGCTCGCAGGTGGCGGTGCTGAAGTCGGCCGCGCGATCCAGGATCGCGACGATCGACGGGCCCGGCCGCAGCCGCCACGGGTTCGACGGGAACCACTCGGCCGCGGTCGCGGCCCAGGTCTGCTGCAGCGTCTGCGGGTACGCTCCGGCGGTACGGAAGACCGCCCACGTGCCGGCCGGCGTGGCGATGCTGTCCAGGTCGTCCGGGACCGTGGTGTCGCCGGTGACGGCGACCCCGTGCAGGTAGGTCAGCTCGGTGCCCTCGGCGGCGTCGGGAGCGACGTCGTCGGTGACCTGGAGCAGGCCGGCGGGCTCGGTGTCACCGAGTTCCTTGAGCCGCTGGTGCTCCTCGGCCGGCAGGGCGGTGACGTGCCGCTGGACGTGCGGGTTGACGCCGTGGTGGATGAGCGGAACCCGGGTGGCGTGTCCGACGAGCCGGAACGCGGGGCGGTCGACGATGCGGGTGTCCATGGGGGTGCTCCCTTCGACGCTCAGGCGGAACCTGAGTTGTGGCTGGGTACGAAGGGGGCCTCCGTCGCGGCGCACCTCACCGGGGCCGACACCGTGGACGGCCCGGAACGCACGTCCGAACGCCTCCGTGGAGCCGTACCCGTACCGCACCGCGATGCCGAGCAGGTCGTCCTCACCGCGGACGACGTCGGCGGCGGCGACGGTCATCCGCCGCCGGCGCACGTACTCCGACAGCGGAATGCCGGCCAGCGAGGAGAACATCCGGCGCAGATGGTACTCGGTCGTGCCGAGCGTCCGAGCCGCCCCGGTGACGTCGAGTTCCTCGGTGAGGTGCTCCTCCACCAGGTCGACGAGCCGGTTGAGTGCCGAGATCATGGGATCTCCCTTCGAGATCCAGCCTGGCCCGCCCGCCCCACGCGGCGCCCGATCGTTCTGGCCCGATCCGATCACGCGGGGAGCGGGGGCGGGGCTCGACGCACCGGCACCCGAGGCGACTCACGTCGCAGGTCAGTGCAGCGCGACGCGCTGGGCCACCGGTTCCAGGTACACCGGGAGGTGGTCACCGGCCTGCGCGACGAACATGGCCACCTCGTACGCCATGTCGCCGACCTCCGCGTCGCCGTCGATGCCGACGGCCAGGACGGCCCCGTTGCCGGTGGTGGCGTGGAACAGGAACGCCCGCGACATCTGCACCACGACCTGGTGCAGCTCGCCGTCACCACAGACCCGTGCGGCGGCCAGGCCCAGCGCCTGAAGCCCGCAGACCATGCTGGACAGCTGGCCGGCGAGTTCGTCGTCGATGCCCCGGGAGGCGCCCAGCAGCAGCCCGTCCGGGGAGAGCACCACCGCGAACTGGGCACCCGGCACGCGGTCGACGATGTTGTCGAGCGCGCGGCCGAGGTTGTCGGCGGTGGCCACCGCAGAAGTCATGGCAGGTCCTCTCGTTGACGGAACCGGTGGTCCGGACCGGTCCCCGTGGCTCAGTTCACGGCCCGTCGGGGCCACGGCTGTCCGTTCGTGGTGTACGACGGTTCGGCCAGGATGGTTCGAAGCATGGCCAACAGGTCGGTGCGGTTGGCGCAGTCGAGCCGCGAACGCATCCGGGCCACGTGGTGCTCCACAGTCTTGGCCGAGATGAACAACCGGTCCCCGATCTCCCGGTAGGTGAGACCGGCGACCACCAGTTCGGCCACCTCCCGCTCCCGGTCGCTGAGCCGGTGCGAGACGGTACCCGCCGCCGGTTTGCGGTCCTCGGCGGCGGACCGGCCCTGTAGCGCCCGGGCGCAGTCCAGCAACGTCGTCATCGCCCGTCGGTCCGCGGTACGGATGGCGGCCTGGCCGGCCAGCCGGGCGCCGTCCCAGCACAGGCCGGTGTCGTGCAGGCCCCGGGCGGCGGCCTCGACCCGGACCGGGTCGACGGTGCCGCGCAGCACCTCCAGCCAGCACTCGGCCGCGGCGGCCACCACGGCGGCGTACCGGCTGTGGCCGGCGGCGGCGACCAGGGCGGTCACGTGCTCGTCGGCGGCGGCCGGATCGTCGGTGAGGATCGCCGCGTGCAGTCCGCTCCAGTGCAGCGGGGTACGCCACAGGGGCGGGTCGGCCAGCCGGCCGAGCAGCTCGTGGGCGTCGCGCAGGTAGGGCTGGAGCCGGCCCAGGTCACCGAGCCGGGCACCGGCGATGGCCAGCTCACCCAGCGGCAGCAGGGTAAACAGGTCCACCGGGTGGCGGACCACCGCCTCCAACGCGGGCACCCATTCGCGCTGCAACGCGCCGAGGTCGCTGACCCGCCGGGCGATACCCATGGTCAGACCGGCGGCGAAGAGCAGGTCGCGGGGTCCGAGCGCGACGCCGGCGGTCGCCTCGGCGAACTGCTCGCTCGCCGCGGCGATCCGCCCCCGCGTCATCAGGATCCAGGCACGCAGCAGCCGGTGCCGGCCGGTCAGCAGCGGCCCACCGATACCGCTGGTCAGGGCCCGGTCCAGGACCCGCTCGGCGATGTCCAGTTCGCCGCAGTGCACGGCGGTCAGCGCCGCCAGCGCGGCGGGGCTGTCCGGCAGCAGCACCGCCCGCCCGTCCGGTTCCAGCAGGGCCGCCGCCTGCACCAGGGTGGACAGGGCCGCCGACGGGGTGCCGTGCACGCTCTCGCGTACCCCGTCGGCCATCAGCCGGGCGGCGCCGGCCGGCAACGTCGGCGGGCCGTCCACGACTGGTTCGGGATGCCCGGCCGGTCGGCCGGTGGCGAGGGCGCCGACGGTCGCGAAGGCGTGTGCGCTGCCCCCGCCCGACCAGCGGTACAACTCCACGCTGCGGTCGGTCTGTCCACGGTGGGCCAGGGCGGTGGCGGCGACCAGCGCGGCGTCCGCCCGACCGGCCGGCGCTCCCGTGGTGAGCAGCCGGTCGGCCAGCCGCAACGCGAGGTCGAGGTCACCGGCGAGAGCGGCGGCGACCGCCTGCCGGGCGGCGGTGGGTCGACCGGCGGCACCGGCCGCGGCGTACAGGCGCGCCGCCAGCGCCGGCTCGCCGCCGAGGGCCTCCTCCGCCGCCGCCTCCAGAGTGCCGGCCGGGCAGTCGCCGGCGACACCGGCCGCCAGCAGCGAACGCACCAGCGGCAACACGGGTGCGCCCCGGTTGAGCGCGAGTTCGCTGAGCAGGTGCCAGACGGCGGTACGGTCGGCGGCCGGGCTCAGCACGGTCACCGCCCGGCGCACCAGCGGAGTGGGTCGGCCGTCGGCGCCGAGCAGGCCCGCCGCCCGGGCCTCGGCGACGAGGTCGTCGATCTCCGCCGGTTCGCGGTTCAGCAGCGGGCGCAGCGCCTCCGCGGGCAGCGGAACGCCGGCGGCCAGCGCGATCAGCAGCCGCCGCACGTCGGCGGGCAGCTGTTCCAGGTCGGGGCCGAGATGCAGCACCACCTGGCGGGGCAGGTCGGTCGGTACACCGACCGTCTCCTGCTCGCGCAACCCGTCGGCCAGCCATGCCACGTGCCGGGGCGTCCCACCGGTCTGGGTGTGCACGAAGTCGACCAGGTCGGCGCGGCGGCCGAGGCGGGGCACGGCGGCGAGGTACGTGGCGGTGCGGGCCCGGGTGAACGGGGTGAGCAGGAGCTGGCGTCCCTCGCGGCGCAGCGTGTCGGTCAGCTCGGTCAGGGCCGCTGGTCGCGGCCAGGGGCGGTAGCTGATCGCGATGCGGTGTCGACGGTCGGTCACCAGTCGCCGCAGCGTGCGCAACCGGGCCTCGTCGAGCAGGTGCGCGTCGTCGATCAGCAGCGCCGTGTCGGGGGCGTACGCGTCGTCGGTGGCCGGCACCTCGGTGTGCACGGCGACGCCGGCCCGGGCGTACCGGGTGGCCACTTCCTGCAGGTAGGTGGTGCGGCCGTGGCCGCCCGGTCCGGCCACCCCGAGGGCGAGCGGTGCCGCCGGCTCCGCGGTGATCGCGTCGAGCAGGTCGGTCGCGTCGGCGGCGAGGACCAGCGGGCTGTCCGCCACGGCGCTCGGCATCATTGCGGTCATCCTTCGTGCCCCGGGCTGCGTACCAGCTTCCGGCGGGATCGCTTCGGCAGGTCCAGGGGCGGGTAGCGGATCGGCGGGCGGGGCGGCGGCTCGTCGGATGGAGTCAGGTCGTCGGCCGGGAACGGGCCGGCGGTGCGCGCCATCGAACCGACGGAGCCGGCTGCGACGGTGGCGGGGGTGCCGCCGGTCGCGGGTGGGCCGGCCGGTGGCGGCGGGCCGGCCGGCAGCGGGCGTGGGGACAGGATCCGGGTGCCGGCGGCGGCCGCGCCGGCCGCCGCGGTGTGCTGTGGGTCGGGCGCGGTCTCCACCGCGAAGCCGGCGGTGGCCAGCAGTTCGGCGACCAGCGGCACGCGGCTGGCACCGCCGGCCAGCAGCACGCCGTCGAGTTGCGCGGGTGTCAGGTCGGCGGCCCGGACGGCCTGCGCCAGCAGTTCCACTGTGGCCTGCACGGCCGGCCGGATCAGGTTCTCGAACTCCAGTCTGGTCACCGGCGCGCGGACGGGCCCGGCCGGCAGTGCCAACGCCACGTCGGTCTGCGACCCGACGGTCAGCTCCCGTTTGGCCCGTTCGCACTCGACGGGCAGCTGGCGCAGGGCGGCACGGGCACCGGGGCCGGCGGCGGCCAGGTCCCGGGCGAGCACGGACCGTACGTGCGCGGCCAACGCCTCGTCGAAGTCGACGCCACCGAGCCGGGCGAGCGTCACGGGAACACCGACGGTCTCGTACCGGTCCCGGGCGTTGCGTCGGACCAGCGCGGTCTCGAAGGTGTCGCCGCCGAGCGCGTACACGGCGGCGACACCACCGGCGAAGCCCCGGACGGCGTGTCCCTCCGCCACGGTGACCGTGCGGGGCAGCAGTGTCACCGCGCCCAGGCCGTAGTCCCGCAAGGCGTGGTGCAGCAGATCGCGACGGTACCGACCCCAGGACGCGGGATGGCTCAGCACGACCATCTCGGCCGGCGCGCCCCGGGCACCGTGAACCTGGTCGACCACGTGCGCGGCGAGCAGCGCGACGAGCGTCTCCGGTCGGTACCGCTCGCCGGCGAGCAACAGCGGCACCTCGTCGCCGACTCGGCTCAACACTCCCCGGGCGGTACGTTCCGGCTCGTCACCCTCACCGAGGGTGAAGGTCCCGTCGGTGGACAGCAGCAGCGTCGACGGCAGTGGGCCCGGCTCGGGATGCAGGGCGATCGGCTCCGGGTGACCCCAGTGCCCGTCGCGGTGGCGGGCGACCGCGGCGACGGTGCTGGTGTTGCCGATGTCGATCCCGAGCACGTAGGCCATCTGCTTTCTTCCTTGACCGCGTCGGCCGTTGGGGGTGGGCCGGACAGGCCCGCCGATGCGGGCCGCCCCGGGGAACCCCGTGGGCTCCTACGTTCGTACCAGAGATCACTCCGGCATCAGGAGCCCCAACTTCGGCGGGCGCCGGTCCCCCACTCCCCCTAACGTACGAGAGTCCCGTCGCCCCTAATCGGACGGGTCGGATTGCGGGATCGTCCCCGATGCCCGGTCCCGGGCACCGCCCGTAGCGTCGTCGGCGATCACCGGTCGTTGACGTTTCGCCGAGGAGTGAACCCCCACATGGACCAGACCCTGCACGACTTCGTGCTCAACCTGCTGACCGACGCGGACGCCCGGTCGGCGTTCGACCTCGACCCGGAGGGGGCGCTGCGGGCCGCCGGCCTCGGTGACATCACCGCCGCCGACGTCCAGGACGTGGTGCCGCTGGTGGTGGACTACGCCCCGGTGCAAGGGCTGGCCCCGGTCGCCCCGGTGACCGGGCAGCTCGGCCTCGACCCGCTGGTGGGTGACGCCACCGACGCGATCAGCCAGTTGCAGAACGTGGCCCACCAGATCAGCGTCGGCAGCTCCCACTCCGGGGTGGACGTCAAGGCCGGGGTGCTCGGCACCATCGCCGTCGACCCGTCGACGGTGACCGCGGGGGCGAGCGTCTTCCCGGGTGTCGGCGTCGGCGTGACCCCCACCGGGGTCGGTGTGGACCTGTCCGGGGTGCACGACGTGGCCGACACCCTCGACGCGGACGTGGTCGCCCCGATCGATCGCGTCACCGAGCCGGCGCTCGGTGACGTCACCGGCACGGTGGGTGACCCTGCGTCGGCGGTGCACGGCACCGGTTCCGGGCTGCTGGACACCACGTCGGGTCTGCTTCCCGGCACCACCAGTCAGGTCGGCGATCTGGTCGGTTCGCTCGGTGTCGACGACACCCTCGGCGGGCTGGGCCTGACCGGCGACACCGGTGGCCTGGTGCCGTCGGTGGACCTCAATTCCACTGTGGGCGGTGTGACCGGGCAGGTCGACGGCCTGCTGGGCGGAGTGACCGGCGGCGTCACCGGCGGCAAGGCGGGGCTGCTGGACGGCGGGGTCAGTGGTTCGGTGAGCGGGGACACGGCAACCCACGGCGAGGCCTCCACCTCGACCGGCGGGGTGCTGGGCCTCACCGACGGTCTCCTCTGACACCCGCCGGCGGGCGGGGTCGGCACCGGCCGGTGCCGACCCCGCCCGCCGCCTCGCACTTGATAATTGCGCCGAATTCAGCACACTTGGTGCGGTGATGGCGGGAATCTGGCTCGACGCGCTCGACGACATCGCCCGCACGTGCCAGGAACACGGTCGGGGCGACCTGCTTCAGGCGGTTCGCCTCAAGCGCGCACACCTGCTCGATCCGACGTTGACCGTGCTCGTCGTCGGCGAGCCGAACCAGGGAAAGAGCCAGCTGGTCAACGCGATCGTCAACGCGCCGGTCTGCCCGGTCGGTGACGGGACCACCACCGTCCTGCCGACGGTGCTGCGGCACGCCGAGGTCGCCTCGGCGACCGTCGTGCAGACGCCACTGTCGAGGCCGGGAACGCCGCCGGCCGCCGACCCGCCGGCCGTGCGACGAACGCCGGTGCCGACCGACCAGATCGCCGCCGGAGTCGGTGGCAGCACCGGTCGGCTGCCCGGCGGCGGCCCCGCGTACATCGAGATCGGCCTGCCGCGGGCGTTGCTCGGCGCGGGCGTGGTGCTCGTCGACATGCCGGGCGGCGGTGACGTCGCCGCCGTGGGTGCCGGCGCCCCGGTCGCCGCCCTGGCCCGCGCGGACACCGTCCTGCTGGTCACCGACTCCACTCGGGACCTGTCGGTGAACGAGCTGAACATGCTGCTGCACCTCACCCGGTCGCACTCCAACGTGGCCGTGGTGCAGACCAAGACGGACCTGGTGCCGGACTGGCGGGCCGTGGCCGACCGCAACCGGCGGCACCTGGCCGACGCCGGGGTGCCGGTCCCGTTGATCCCGGTGTCCGCCGCGCTGCGCCTGCACGCCGCCGCCACCGACGACCACGCGCTCAACGCGGAGTCCGGCTTCCCGGCGCTGATCGCCCTGCTCCGGCGGCAGCTGGCCGGCAAGCCCGACACCCTGGCCCGAGCCGCCGTGGTGCTGACCGCACGCACCGTGGTGGAGCAGCTCGCCGCGCCGCTGCGGGCGGAACTGACCGACCAGCGCTCGGCCGAGGAGTCCGCGCCGATGGCCCGGCTGCACGCGGCGCAGCGCGAGGTCGACGAGCTGCGCCGGTGCGCCACCCGGTGGCAGAACACGTTGACCGACGAGATGGCCGATCTGATCTCCGACATAGAGCACGACCTGCGCGAGCGCACCCGGCAGATCCTGCGGATGGTCGACGAGGCGTTCGAGACCGCCGACCCCCTGGTGGCGTGGGACGCCGTCGCGCAGTGGCTGGAACAGAGCCTCGTCGAGGCGGCCACGGCGAACCGGCGGTGGCTGGTCCAGCGGTGCGACTGGATCGCCCGACGGGTCGCCGAGTCGTTCGCCCGGTACGGGCACGGGTCGCTGCCGCCGTGGCCGCTGACCGCCTCGGTGGAGTACGGCGCCGCAGTGCCGGAACTGGAACGTCCCGCCGTCGACCGGTTCACCGTCGGCCAGAAGGTGTTCACCGGCATGAAGGGCTCCTACGGCGGGTTGCTGATGTTCGGCCTGGCGCTGACGCTCGCCGGCCTGCCCATGATCAACCCGATCTCGATCGGCGCCGGCGCCCTGTTCGGTGGCAAGAGCATCCGCGACGAGGGCAAACAGCTGTTGCGTCGCCGGCAGGCCACGGTCAAGGCGGCGGTGCAGCGGCACGTCGACGACTTCTTCATCCAGGTCAGCAAGGACAGCCGGGACGCGGCCCGCCGGGCGCAGCGGGTGCTGCGGGACCACTTCGCCGCGCTCACCGACGAGTTGCAGACCGCCATCATCGAGTCGCTGCGCAGCGCCAAGGAGGCGGCCGACACCGAAGCGGCGGTCCGGGAGCGACGGCAACGCGAGATCCAGCAGCGGATGGTCCGCCTGGCCCAGCTGTACGAGCAGGCGCAGCAGGTCACCGCCGCCCGCCCGGCTTCACTGGCATGACCGGCGCGCGGCTGGACGCGGCGGTCCGGGACCTGCTGCACCGGGCGCTGCACGGCTACCGCGACAACCCCCGCGCCGCCGAGTCGCTGCGGCGCCAACTGGCCCGCTACGACCAGCCGCTGCGGGTCGCCGTCGTCGGTGGCTGGCGCAGCGGAAAGTCGACGCTGCTCAACGCCCTGATGGGTGAGGAGGTGGCCCCGGTCGACGGGAGCGCCTTCACCTGGTACGAGGACGGGCCGCAGCCGGACGCCACCGGGTACTCCATGAGTCATCCGCCGCAGCGGCTGGCGGTGCTGCGCTCCGGCACCGGGATGCGGGTCGACCTCACCGGTTGGCGGGCCGGAGAGCTGCGCGACATCGTGGTGCGGTGGCCGGCCCGCTCGTTGCGGCAGGTGACCCTGCTGGACACCCCGGCGATCGGCGCGACCGACGAGCCGACGGCGGATCCGGTGCTGAACCGGGTGCTGCGGGAGACCGACGCGCTGCTGTACCTGAGCCGCGACGCTCGGGGCGCCGACCTGCGTGCCCTGGCGGCGACCCGGGAGGGCGTCGTCGGGCAGGCGGCGCCGGTTCACACGATCATGGTGTTGTCCCGGGTGGACGAGTCCGGTGGTGGTCGGGTCGACGCGCTGCTCGGTGCCCGTCAGCTCGCCCGGCGGGCGCTGCGGGACCCGCACGTGGACGCGCTGTGCCTGACGGTGGTGCCGTGCAGCGGGTTGCTCGGCCTGGCCGGTCGAGTGCTCGGCGAGAGCGATTTCGCCGCGCTGGCGACCCTGTCCCGGGTGCCGCGTGCCGAGCTGGAGCCGTACCTCCTCTCCGCCGAGCGGTTCGCCCGCGGCGAGCCACCGGCCGGGTTGGACGCGGCCACCCGCGGCGCGCTGCTGGAGCGACTCGGAGTGGTCGGGATCCGCCTGGCGACCACCCTCGTCCGCACCGGCTGCGACAACCGGGTGGCCCTGGCCGCCGAGCTGGTCCGGCGCAGCGGCCTCGGCGAGCTGCGCGAGTCCCTCAATCGCCTCTTCGTCGACCGCCGGCACGTGCTCAAGGCCCGGTCGGCGCTGATCGCGGTGGAGGCGCTGCTGCGCGACGAACCCGGTCCGGCCACCGGCGACCTGCTCGCCGCGCTGGAGCAACTGCTCGCCGGTGCGCACGAGTTCGCCGAATCGCGGCTGCTGGCGGCGCTGCGCGACGGCCGGCTCGGCCTCGACACCGAGCTGGCCGCCGAGGCACGGCGCCTGGTCGGTGGGGACGGTGACGAACCGGCGGCCCGGCTCGGCATCGCCCCCGAAGCGACACTGGCGTGGTTGTGGGAGACCGCCGCCGAGGCGCGCTGGCGGTGGCGGGAACGGGCCGAGGACCCCGGACTCCCGTTGCCGCAGCGCCGCGGCGCGCAGGTGGTGGCCCGCAGCTGCGAGGGCCTGCTCGCCGACCTGGCCGCCGCCCACGCCCGTTGAGGCGGTGTCCAGGAACGTTTTCGGGCCGGTCCGGGCGCAGCCGACGACCGGCCGCGTCGGGACCGGTGCCCGGTCAGGCGGGTCGGGCCGGACCGTGCACACCGACCAGGCCCGGCACGGCGGCGCGGCCGAGTTCGCCGCCGGTGTCCGGGTCCTGCCAGCACACCGCCGCCCGCTGGCCCAGGTAGAGACGGGCGCCGTCGGCGCTGAGCACGAGGCCGCCGACCGGGTCGGCGGTCACCCGCTCCGCGGTGACGGCGAGACCGGCCAGGTCGACGGTACGTAGGGCGGTGCCTCCGCCGAGGAACAGCCGCTCGGCGGAGGCCGCCGCGTACGCCGGGGCACCACCGGCGGCGAGGGCGGCGACGCGGCGGACGGTCAGCTCCTCGGTGGAGATCTCCGCGACGGCGCCGGAGCCGACGTCGGCGACGTAGAGCCGGCCACCGTCGGGGGTGATCGCCATGGTGTGGCCGTCCGCGCCGCCCTCCCCGAACGGGTGCGGCAGGTCCACGCAGTACGCCCACCGCTGCTCCAGGTGCAGCGTGTGGACGAAGGCGTGCACGTCGCGGCCCGGCCGGCCGCTGATCCGGTCCCGGGTGTGCTGGTGGTCGGGCTGGTGGGTGTAGAGCGTGTAGAGCACGGTGCGGTTCGGGGCCAGCACCGCCTGCCGTCCGTCGCCGCGCATCTCCTCCTCCGCGCCCGGCGGAACCGGCGTCTTGGCGCGGGTGAACAGCGGCCCGGCGATCCCGGTGGCGAGGTCGACCAGACGTACCCGGTAGCGGTCCGGGGCGGCCGGCGGCAGCCATTCCAGCACGAACAGTCCGGCCAGGTCGTGGGTGAACGCCTCCGGCACGACGGTGCCCGGCAGCCGCAGCCGTTGCCGCACCCCGGCGGCGTCGGCGATCAACACGAGTGTCTCGTCGCGCCCGGCGGGACGGTCCCCGGTCGCGCTGAGGTGTTCGGTGGTCAAGGCCAGCCGGGTGCCGTCGGTGGAGGTGGTCTGCGGCACCCACCGGCCGGGCAGCCGTACCCGCTCCGAGGCGTTGCCGCGGCCGGCGTCGACGCGCCACAGGAGGGTGTCGGCTCCGTCGGCCACGGCGGTCCACACCAGCCGCCCGTCGGCGGTGGCCACCCCGGCGCCGATCGACTGCCGGTCGGTGCCCCGCAACACCGTCAGGCCGCCGTCGAGGGTGACCAGGAGGGGGTCCGGTAGCGGGTCGGCGGCGGCCGGGGTCGGGTCGCAGCCGACCAGGGCGGCGGCTCCGGCCCCGGCCAGGGTGCTCAGCAGGGTACGCCGCGAGATCGTCGTGTTCGCCATCATGACCCGGTGACACCGCCGCAGCGTCCCGGGTTCCTTCTCGACCCGATGGAACCCGTTCGGCGTGGGCGGTGTCAGTAGTGGTGATCCCACCGGAGGTTGCCCTGGACGACGAGCAGTTGGTCACCCGCGCGCAGGCCGGTGACCTGGCGGCGTACGAGTCACTGGTCGCCCGGCACACCGCGGCCGCGTACCGCACCGCGGTGCTGCTCGGCGCGGGCTCCGACGCCGAGGACGTCATCCAGGAGGCGTTCGTGAAGGGGTACCGCAAGCTCGACCGCTATCGCGGCGAATCGTCGTTCCGCTCCTGGCTGCTGGCGATCGTGGCCAACGAGACGCGCAACCTGCACCGCACCAGGCAGCGGCGCGACGGGCTGGTGCTGCGCGCGGCGAGGGTGGCACCGGGCTCGGAGATCGTCGAGGACGACGCCGTCGGCGCGATCCTCGCCGGGGAACGCCGGGCCGCCCTCGTGCGGGCCCTGCGGTCGCTGCCGTCCCGGGACCGGGAGGTGATCGTCTGCCGCTTCCTGCTGGACCTCAGCGAGGACGAGACGGTCACCATGCTGGGCTGGCCCCGGGGAACGGTGAAGTCGCGCACCTCGCGGGCGCTCGTGAAACTGCGTGGTCTGCTCGCGGTGGAGGAGGTCAGTCGTGGATGACCTGGAGCGGGAGCTGCGTGACCTGTCCGCGTGGTTGGGGACCCCCGAGCCACCGGACGTCACGGCCCGGGTCCGTGCCCGGCTGGCCGCCGCGCCACCCGCCGGCCGCCAGATCGACCGACGACGCTGGCGGTACGCGTTGGCCGCGGCCCTGGCCGCGCTGCTGGTGGCGGTGCTGCCGCCGGGACGGGCCGCGCTCGCCGACGCGATGGCGGGCCTGTTGCGCTTCGCCGGCGTCACCATCAGCACCTCCCCGGTCGGGACGCCGCCGTCGGGCGTTCCGTCGCCGCCGCCGGGGCAGCGCTCCGCCACCCTCGACGAGGCGCGACGGCTGGTGCGCTTCCCGATCCGGACGCCGACCGTGCTGGGCCCGCCCGAGCAGACCCTGCTGGCCGACCCGGACGACACCGGCGGACACCGGGTGGCGAGCCTGCTCTACCGGGCCGGCACCCTCCGCCTGGACATCTTCGACGGCCGCCTCGATCCGGTCTTCGTCAAGCAGGCCGGCGGGTCGGACACCGAGTGGACGCAGGTGGGTACGGCCCAGGCGATCTGGATCGACGGACCGCACCCGATCTCCTACACCGGCCGCGACGGGGTCGTCCGCCAGGCGAGTGCCCGCCTCGCCGCCGCGACCCTGATCTGGGAGGACGCCGGGGTGACGTATCGGTTGGAAGGCGATCTGACCATGGCGGAGGCGGTCACGATCGCCACCACGCTCCAGTGACGCCGTACCCGCCGGTTTTCCGCGTTTCGTCACGGTCATCCGATGCCGACGACCCCTGCGTCGAATTGCGGATGTAAGCGTGATCAACCGATCTGCTCCGAGCGTCCCCGGCCGACTGACCCGCCGCGGTCCGGTATCACCTTCGTAACGGGCACACAACGATTCCCTCTCGGCGAGACCGGTGACGGCATCCGAACTCCTACCGGGATTTTTCCGGGACCAGGATGACAGCGGCCAGGCCTCCGCAGCGGCGCGGAGAACCGCTCGGTCCAGCTACCGGACGTTTCCGACCCCAATGCGGAGCAGTGGTTGTTAGCGCGAACACGCTGTCACGCAGAGCCACGGTCGTGACCGCCCTGCTACCGCCGCCGACAAGACCGACTGAACAACGAGGTCACCACCTCCGGCACTAGGTCACGGAAGTTTCGGAAACGTGTCTTGTTTTTTTCGGACAAGTCTGCGACCGTTTTGGCCGTCGGTGGCCTGGGTCACTCCGAGGTTGATCGCGATGCGACCGCGAGTCGAGCCCGGACCAGCGCCTGTCGACAGGAGACAACCCTTCGGCGTCGCCGTGGTGCACGTTTCGGCCGGCGGCTCGTCCCCAGGGGTGTTTCAGGTGGGCGGACTCGGCAGAGAGGAAGATTGATGAGGGCGAGAAAACTACTGGCTGTGTCGGTAGCCCTGGCAACCGGCGTCCTGGCGACGGCGGCCTGCGGCGGTGGCGACTCGGAGGGTCGCAACAGTGACGGCTCGGTCACGATGAGCTTCTGGCACAACGCCAGCACCGGCCCGGGCAAGGCCTTCTGGGAGAAGACCGTCGCCGACTTCGAGGCCGCGAACGAGAACGTGAAGATCGAGATCCAGTCGATCCAGAACGAGGATCTGGACGGCAAGCTGCAGACCGCGCTCAACTCCGGCGACGCACCCGACGTGTTCATGCAGCGCGGCGGCGGCAAGATGGCCGCGATGGTCAAGGCCGGCCAGCTGATGGACCTCACCGACTCGATCACCGACGACACCAAGAAGGTGATCTCCGAGGGGTCGTTCACCGCGCAGACGATCGAGGGCAAGGTCTACGCCATGCCCGTCGCGGTGCTGCCGGGCGGCTTCTTCTACAGCAAGGACCTGTTCGCCAAGGCGGGCATCGCCCAGCCGCCGGCCACCCTCGCCGAGCTTCAGGACGCCGTGGCCAAGCTGAAGGCGGCGGACGTCCAGCCGATCGCGCTCGGCGCCAAGGACGCCTGGCCGGCCGCCTTCTACTACTACTTCTTCGCGCTGCGTGAGTGCAGCTCGGAGACCATCACCCAGGCCGGTCAGACGATGACCTTCGACGACCCCTGCTGGCTCAAGGCCGGCCAGGACGTGCAGAACTTCGCCGCGACCGAGCCGTTCAACAGCGGCTTCCTGACCACCTCGGCCCAGCAGGGTGCCGGCAGCTCCGCCGGTCTGCTCGCCAACAAGAAGGCGGCGATGGAGCTGATGGGCGCCTGGAACCCCGGCGTCATCGCCTCCCTGACCCCCGACCAGAAGCCGCTGCCCGACCTGGGCTGGTTCCCCTTCCCCAGCATCGAGGGCGGCGCCGGCCAGCCCGGCGCGATCCTCGGTGGTGTCGACGGCTACTCCTGCTCGGCACAGGCCCCCAAGGCCGAGTGCACCGCCTTCCTGAACTACATCGCCAAGACCGAGGTGCAGAAGGCCTACTACGAGGCGTTCAACGCGCCGCCGGTGAACAGCGAGGCGCAGGCCGCGGTCACCGAGCCGCACCTGCAGTCCATCCTGGCCGCCTACAACCAGGCGCCGTTCGTCTCGCAGTGGCTCGACACGGTCTACGGGCAGAACGTCGGCAACGCGCTGAACACCGCCGTGGTGAACATGCTGGCCGGTAAGGGGGACCCGCAGAGCATCGTCAACGCGGTCAAGGACGCCGCCAAGAGGGCGCAGTAATCCAACCGCCATGTCTGAAACGCAACACGAGAGCGTACGGCTCGCGCCGGACCCGACCCCGGGTCTGACGAAGGTCGGGGGTGACACGCCGGTCGTGTCGCCCCCGGCCCGGCGCCGCCGGCGCAAGGGCATCGGCTGGGCCGCCCGGCTGGAAATCGCACTGATGACGGGGCCGACACTCATCGTGTTCCTGTCCTTCGTCATCCTTCCCGTGGCCATGGCCGCCTACTACGGCTTCTTCAGCTGGCAGGGGTACGGGCCCGCTGAGGACTTCGTCGGCCTCCGCAACTACCTGCTGATCTTCGAAGACAGCACCTTCATCGACGCCCTGCGGCACAACGGCATCATCGTGGTGCTGTCGCTGCTGCTGCAGGGGCCGGCGGCCATCCTGCTCGCCCTGCTGCTGAACCGGCAGATGCGGGGGCAGACGCTGATCCGGGTGCTGGTCTTCATCCCGTACGTGATCGCCGAAGTGGTGGTCGGCACCGGCTGGAGCCTGATGCTGCACGGGGAGGGCGTGGTCAACGCCGTCCTCGGCAAGATCGGGCTCGACTGGTTGCAGAACGACTGGCTGGCCGATCCGAAGATCGCGATCTGGACGCTGATGGGCATCCTCACCTGGAAGTACATCGGCTTCGCCGTCATCCTCTTCCTCGCCGGCCTGCAGGGCATCCCGGAGGAGCTGACGGAGGCCGCGGCGATCGACGGCGCATCGTTCTGGCAGATCCAGCGACGCATCACGCTACCGCTGCTCGGGCCGACGATCCGTATCTGGGCCTTCCTGTCGATGATCGGCGCCCTGCAACTGTTCGACCTGGTCTACATCATCTGGGGCCAGTACGTGGCGGCGACCGCCGGGACGTCGACGATGGCCACCTACATGGTGGCCAACGGACGGAACGCGGGAGAGTACGGGTACGGCAACGCGGTCGCCGTGGTGCTGTTCTTCATCTCGCTCTTCGCCGCCCTGCTCTACCAGCGGTTCATCCTGCGCCGGGACACCGAGGGCGCGATCACCGGAGGGAGGCGCTGATGGCCGTGACCGCCGTAGCCGGACGCGGGGCACCGCGCAGGTCGTCCCGGTCGAGGAAGCCGTTCAGCTGGACGGACCCGTCGGTGTACTTCGTCGCGCTGCTGCTCATCGCGACGATGCTGGCCCCGGTCGTCTACATCATCCTGGGCGGCTTGCGGACCAACGCGGAGATCACCACCGACCCGGCCGGGCTGCCCACCGACTGGCAGACCCAGAACTACCTCGACGTGCTGACCGGCAGCACCTTCTGGCAGCAGGTCGCCAACTCCACGATCGTGGCCCTGGCCACCACGGCCGGGGTGGTCACGCTCGGTCTGATGACCAGCTTCATCATCGCGCGTTACCGCTTCTGGGGGCGGGGGGCGATGTACGCGCTGTTCGCCGCCGGTCTGATGTTCCCGCTGACCGTGGCGATCACCCCGCTGTACATCCTGGTCAAGACCCTCGGGCTGATGAACACGCTGCCGGGGGTGATCCTGCCGCAGATCGGGTTCGGCATCCCGCTGACCATCATCATCCTGGTCCCGTTCGTCCGGGCGATCCCCGACGAGATCCAGGAGGCCGCCTCGATCGACGGTTGCAGCCGACTCGGTTTCTTCTGGCGGATGGTGCTCCCGCTGGCCATGCCGGGCGTCATCACCGTGGCCATCCTGACCTTCATCCAGAGTTGGAACGGTTACCTGCTGCCGCTGTTCATCCTGAACCGGGAGGAGACCTTCACGCTGCCCCTCGGCGTGCAGGCCTTCGCCTCGGAGTACTCGGTCGACACGGCGAAGGTTCTGGCGTTCACCTCCCTGTCGATGATCCCGGCACTGGTGTTCTTCAGCCTGTTCCAACGCCGGATCGTCGGCGGACTGACCGGAGCCGTGAAGGGCTGATCCGTCGGCGGACGCGGCGACAACTCCTCGGCGCGCCCGGCCGCCCCGGTCCAGACTCAGGTCTGGACCGGGGCGAGCCGGGCGCGTCGGTGTGTCTGGCGGCGCCATCGGTGCGGCGCCTGCTACATCCGGCCCTGCAGGACCGTGCCCATCCGCAACGCGACCTCCTTGCGCCGGTCCGAGTCACCGATGTCGGCCTTGATGCCGCAGAACTCCCCGTCGCCGCACGGGAACCACAGCTCGCCGTGCGTGTCGTCGTAGACGGCACCGTCGGCGGATCCGCTCACCGGCTCCCCGATCTCGGCCACCGCCTCGTACTCGTCGGTGGGCAGGACCGTGGCGTGCAGCGCCTGCCCACCCGAGGTCGCCGTCCAGACGCAACCGCCGAGCTGGTAGTCGTGCTGGCCGCCGTCGTGGGCCCCGATCGCGTCCGCGACCTCGTCGGTGGTGAGGCGTTCGCACTCCTCGCCCTCCGGCTCGGTCAGGGAATCTGCCGCGTCGTCGGCGGTCCGGGCGTCGCCCGGCTTGTCGCCCGGCGTCGAGGAACCGGTGCCCGCGTCACCCCCGCACGCCACGAGCGTGGCGAGCGCCGCACCGATGATCGCGGTCTTTACCAGCCTGCTGAGGATCTCCATGGGTCATCCCTCCGCCGCGGCACCGCTTGCCGCCGATGACCAACTCCAGCACGACCAGCCGAAACTTGAATCGGTGGATTCCCCCGGCTTAACCGCCGTCGTCCCGCGGTGACGCGGGGTCAGTTGGCGGGCGGGACGGCCAGCATGGCCAGCGGCACGTGGTGCTGACCGGCGTGGATGTCGCGGTCGCGCAGGCCGCCCTGCGCCACCGGCCTCGGGTAGCTGATCTTCACGACGTTCAGCGAGGGAATCCGAAAGAACTGGACGTCCGCCGCCTCGACGCCGTAGAGGCGGGCGATCACCGAGGCGTCCAGGAACGACGGATCGGCGAGGACGGCGTAGGCGTCGGCATCCCGGGCGAAGATCTCCATCGTCACCCAGAACGGTCCGGCGTTCTTCGACCGAACCTCCAGCGCGAGATCGGCGACCACGGTCATCGGTTGTCCTCCAGGCAGACGCGGAACAGGCTGGTCGGCGACGACACCTCGACGACGTGGTTGAGCACGAACTCGTACACCGGTCCCCGTTCCGTCTCGGCCGGTGAGGTGGCGAATGCGAGGCTGGGCAGGTAATCCAGGTCCGGCGTGGGCAGGTGCAGCATCAGCGGGTTGGCGACCTTCGCGACCGCCGTCGCGGTCGCCTGGTCCGTCGCGTGGACCAGGAGCATCACGCCCACCTCGCGAGGCGGCCCGGTGGCCGGGTCGAGGTCACCGAGGACCGCGTCGTACCCGTAGCGGCGGATGTCGAAGCTGTAGTCGCCCTCGGCCAGCCCGATGGTCCCGGACACCCACTCGGTGATCATCTTGCGGAGCAGGGCGGTCCAGGCGTCGATCTGGCCGAGGATGTGCGGGTCCCGGATCGCGGTGAACGACATCGTCTCGTACCCGGTGATCCGCGCGCCCTCCAGCTTGATGGTGTGCTGCGCGGCCGGCGCGAACCGGGAGCCCTCGACGCGCACGCGGCGCTCGTCCAGGGCCCGGTAGATCGCGTCGCCCACCTCGATGGTGCCGGCGGGCTCGCGCATGCTGAACGGGTTGACCGTCTCGTAGAGCATGTGCGCCGCGACCGAGGTGGGCGTGCAGGCGTTGCTCGCGTCGAGCGGCTCGATGGTGAAGCCGGTGGCGTCGACAGTGGCCAGGACGCCGCCGGCACGCGGGTTCGTGGTGCACTGCCCGCCGCACTCGACGATCTTCGCGGCGTGCCACACGGGCCCGGCCGGCATGCCCTTGAGCAGCGGATAGGCGGCGGCCACCGCGGTGTCGGTGGCCCGTCCGGCGAGGACCACATCGGCACCGGCGGCCAGGGCCGCGGCGATCGGTTCATGGCCCATCATCCCGACGATGTTGGTGCAGCTCTCCAGGGTCGCCCGGTCGAGGTCGCCGGCCGGCGGGAGGGGGTGGATCCGGTCCAGATCGAGGTCGGCCGCCTGCTGCGAGCTGTAGATCGTCGCCAGTCGCAACCGCAGGCCCTCCTCGGTGAGGATCTCGCGAGTGATGCCGGCGACCCAGTCGACGCCGGCGTCGGTGCCGCTGGTGCCGCACGAGCCGACGACCAGCGGGATGCCGGCCGTGGCCGCCGCCCGCAGCAGCAGGCGCAGGTCGCGGGCGACCGCGGCGCGGGCGGTCTTGGCCGTACCGGCACCGAGATAGTAGGGCCCGGAGTCGGTCGAGCCACCGTCCACCGCGATCACGTCGGCGCCGAGGGCCAGGCCGCAATCGACGGTCTCGGGCGGGAAGCCGGCGCCGAGCATGCCGACCGGCACGAGGATGCGGACGGAATCAGGAGTGGTGACCATCGTTCCTCACTTCTTGGCGATCGCTCGGCCGGCCTGCCGGCCGGAGAACAGGCAGCCGCCCAGGAAGGTGCCCTCCAGGGCGCGGTAGCCGTGCATGCCCCCGCCGCCGAAGCCGCTGGCCTCGCCGGCGGCGTACAGGCCGGGCACCGGCTGCCCGGCAGCGTCCAGGACCCGCCCGTCGAGGTCGGTGTGCAGGCCACCCAGCGTCTTGCGGGTGAGCACGTGCAGGCGTACGGCGATCAGCGGGCCGGCCTTCGGGTCGAGGATCCGGTGCGGCGGGGCGGTCCGCATCAGCCGGTCGCCCCGGTAGTTCCGGAAGTTCCGGATGGCGGCGATCTGCAGGTCCTTGGTGAACGGGTTGTGCAGTTGCCGGTCCCGCGCCTCGATCACCCGCCGCACCTCGACCGGGTCCAGCAACGGGGTCTCCGTGAGCGCGTTCATCCCGTCGACCAGCTCATCGAGGTCAGCGGCCACCACGAAGTCCGCGCCGCGGCTCTTGAACGCCTCGACCGGTGCCGGCGCGCCGGCCCGGACCCGACCCAGCACCTGGCGGACGCTGCGGCCGGTCAGGTCCGGGTTCTGTTCCGAGCCGGACAGCGCGAACTCCTTCTCGATGATCTTCTGGGTCAGCACGAACCAGCTGTGGTCGTACCCGGTGGACCGCAGGCGGGCGAGGGTACCGAGGGTGTCGAATCCGGGCGAGAGTTCGGCGGGCAACCGCTGCCCACGGGCGTCCAACCAGATCGAGGAGGGTCCGGGCAGGATGCGGATACCGTGCGCGTGCCAGACCGGATCCCAGTTCTGCACGCCCTCCACGTAGTGCCACATCCGGTCGGGGTTGATGACTGTGCCGCCGGCCGCCTCGGCGATGCCGATCATCCGGCCGTCCACGTGGGCCGGAACCCCGGAGATCATCCGGGCCGGCGGCACGCCGAGCCGCTGCGGCCAGTTGCGCCGGACCAGGTCCTGATCACCGCCGATGCCGCCGGAGGTCACCACCACCACGGGCGCGGAGAGCTCGAAGTCCGCGACGGCCGTGCGGCCGCTGGCTACGCCGCGCCGCGCGCTGCTCGGTTCGAGGATCTTTCCGCGTACGCCGGAGACGACACCGTTGGTGCGGACGATCTCGTCGACCCGGTGCCGGAACCGGAACCCCACCTTCCCGGCCCGGGCCGTGGCGATGAACGGCTCCAGCAGGCCCGGCCCGGTCCCCCAGGTGATGTGGAAGCGGGGCACGGAGTTGTTGGCCCGCTCCGCCCAGCCGACGATCGGGAACAGTCTGATGCCGAGCTGGCGTAGCCAGGCTCTCTTCTCCCCGGCGGCGAAGTCGACGTACGCCTCGGCCCAGCGTCGGGGCCACTCGTCCTCGGGCCGGTCGAACCCGGCGTTGCCCAGCCAGTCCGCCCAGGCCAGCTCGCGCGAGTCGCGGATGCCCATCCGGCGCTGCTCGGGCGAGTCGACCATGAACAGGCCACCGAACGACCAGAACGCCTGGCCGCCGAGACTGCGCTCGGACTCCTGGTCGAGCAGGAGGACACGGTGGCCGGCGGCCACGAGTTCGGCGGTGGTGACGAGCCCGGCCAGGCCGGCCCCGACAACGATCACGTCAGCGGTCATCTTCTCTGCTCCGGGTCGATCAGGTGGGCGTTGACGGAGGTCTGTGGCTTCCCGGCCAGGGCGGCGACCAGTTCGCGGGCGCCGCACAGGCCCGCGTCGCGGCGGGCCTCGGCGGTCTGGCCGGCCATGTGCGAGTAGACGGTGATGCCGTCGACACCGCGCAGCACGCTGTCGGCGGGCAGCGGTTCGACGTCCACCACGTCGAGGGCCGCCCCGGCGATCCGACCGGACCGGACCGCCTCGGCCAGGGCGGCCACGTCGACGATCGGCCCGCGTGCCGTGTTGATCAGGTGAGCCGTCGGCTTCATCCGGGCCAGCGCCGCCGCGTCGATCAGGTGCCGGGTACGCGGGGTCAGCGCGGTGTGGATCGACACGTAGTCGGCGTCACGGAGCAGGTTCTCCAGGGGAACGTCGTGGCCCAGCACCGTCATGCCGAACGCCTCGGCGAGCGGTCGCACCCGTTGGGCCACCGCGCCCCGGCCGATCAGGCCGAGGATCTTGCCGCGCAACTCGTGCCCGTCCCTGCGCGGCCAGCCACCGGCCGCGACCCCGGCCGCCATCGGGACCAGGTGCCGCGCCTGGGCCAGCAGCAGCGCGATGGTGTACTCGGCGACCGCGTTGGCGTTGATGCCGGGCAGGTTGCTGACGCTGATGCCGAGGCGGGTGGCGGCCGCTACGTCCACCGAGTCGTACCCGACGCCGGTGCGCACGACCACCCGCAGTCGGGGTGACGCCGCCAGCACCTGCGCGGTCACCGGCTCGTTGGCGATCAGCGCGCCGTCGACGTCGGCGAGCGCGGCGATCAGGTCCGCCGGCCGACGCGGGCCGCGCATCGGGTCGTGCCGGGTGGTGAAGCCCTGGCCGGTGAGGTAGGTGTCCACCTCGTCACCCGGGCTCAGGTAGTCGGTGGTGATCAGGATGGTCGGCATCGGCACTCTCTCAGCTGGTGCGGGCGGGGGTCGTCGCACGGGCCCGCTCCAGGCGGGCCAGCCGGATCACCACGACGGCCGCGAGCGTGGCCAGCACGGCGATGTCGAGCAGCATCCAGGTCCAACCGACGAGGTCGACGGCAGCGCCGACCAGTGCCGGCCCGGCGAAGCCGCCCAGGTACCAGGTGACCGCGTAGAGCCCGGTGTAGGCGCCGAGCATCCGGCTGGACGGGGCCAGGTTCCACAGGGCGACCGCCGCGTTGATCAGGAAGCCGGCGGCGCCCATGGCGGCGAGGCAGAACAGCACGACCGTGCCGGTGGGGGTCCGCACGACGGCGCCGGCCGCGAGTGCCCCGGCGAAGACGGCGATGCCGATCAGGATCACCCGTAGCCGGCCGAAACGCTCGGCCGCCAGTGCTGCCGGATAGGCCGCGATCAGGTACGCGACGCCGCTGGGCAGGGTGAGTCCGCCGGCCTCACCGCGGGTCAGGCCCAGCACCTCCATGCCGTACGGGGTCATCAGCGACCGGGAGGCGAACCAGGCGCCGCCGAAGAGGAAGACGGTGAGCAGCAGGAACACCCGCCGCCGGTCGTGGCTGGTGACGAGTTCGGTGACGACCCGCCACAGCGGCGATCTCGTCTCGCCGGCTCCGGCGGTCGCGTCCTCGGCCACCGCGGCCCGATAGGCCGGGGACCGGCTGTCGCGCACCTTGGTGATCATCACGGCGGTGGCGACCAGCATGATCGCCGCCGGGATGACGAAGGCCGCCCGGGGATGGTCGTCCACCACCAGGAGGCTGATCAGTGACGCCACGATGATGGTGAGCGACGTGGCGATCTTGACGACGGCGTTGGTCCGGCCACGGCGCTGCGGCGCGACGAAGTCCGGGGTCAGCGCCTCGGCGAGCGGTCGCATGGAGTTCGCGACGAGCGCGTAGGCGACCATCACCGCGACCAGCGTGACCAGCGACGTGGTCCAGGGCAGCAGCAGGAAGAACAGCGCCCCGAGTGGCATGCCCACCGCCAGGTACGGGATGCGCCGTCCCCACCGGGTCCGGGTGTTGTCGGAACGGTTGCCGATCCAGGGCTGGATGAAGATCCCCAGCAGGTTGTCCATGCCCATCAGCACGCCGACGAGCGCGGCGCTGGTGACATGCTCGCGCAGCAGGACGGGCACCTGGTTGTCGTAGAAGTTCCAGGTCGACTCCTGCGCGAACAGCGCGAGCGCGATGAAGAAGGTGATCTTCCGATACGACACCTCGTCGCGGGTTTTCATTTCGGCCATGTCGCCTCCACGTAACGTGTGCCGCGTCACGCTAGTTTGCTATAGCAAATTCGTCAACAGTCGCATGTAGCCTTTGCGATGGCATGCGTTAGGGTGTGGCCATGACAGTGACCGAGACGCTCGGCGACCAGGCGTACCGGCAGGTCCGCGCCGCCATCGCCGCCGGTGAACTCGCACCGGGAGAGAAGGTGACCGAGCGCGGGCTGGCCGAACGCCTGTCGATCAGCCCCACCCCGGTCCGCGAGGCCCTGCGACGGTTGGAGTCCGACGGGCTGATCGAGCGGATCGGGCCGCGGACCGTGCTGGTCGCCGAGATCCGGGACGCCGCCATCGACGACCTCGCCGAGGTCGAGGTCGGACTACGCGGACTGGTCGCCCGGTTCGCCGCCCGGCACGCCACGGCAGATCAGCTCGACACCCTCGACGAGATCCTCGACCGGGCCGACGACCTGCTGATCCTGCTCAAGGAGCGACGTGCCCAGGGCTTGCCGACCGAACGGCACCTCACCGCGCTGCTCGACACGATGCTGGAGTTCAACGAGACGGTGAACGCCTGCGCCCACAATCCGGTCCTCGTCCGGATGCTCGACCAGAGCCGGGTGTTCACCCGTCCACAGAGACGGGAGCTGCTCCTGGAGCGGGTCGCCGCGGACGACACCTTCGGTCTGGAGCGTTACACCAGCCATCGCGCCCTGGTCCGGGCGCTACGGGCCGGCGACTCCGCCGCTGCCGAACGCATCGCCATCGCCGACTCGCAGGGCGGCCTCGACGCACTGCGGAGGAGCCGATGAACCACCGGATCGCCGTCATCCCCGGCGACGGCATCGGCAAGGAAGTCGTACCGGCCGGAATCGAGGCCCTGGAGGCGACCGCCGGGCGCTTCGGTCTGCGGCTGGAATTCACCGACTTCGGCTTCGCCAGCGCCGACTACTGGCAGCGGCACCAGCGGATGCTGCCGCCCGACTGGGAGCAGACGCTACGCGCCTTCGATGCCATCTTCTTCGGCGCGGTCGGCTGGCCCACCGTGGTGCCCGACCACATCTCGCTGTGGGGCAGCCTGCTCCAGTTCCGGCGGACCTTCGACCAGTTCGTGAACCTGCGCCCGTGCCGACTCATGCCCGGCGTCCGCAGTCCCCTCGCCGACCGCGAGCCCGGCGAGATCGACTTCCTGGTGGTCCGCGAGAACACCGAAGGTGAATATTCGAGCGTCGGCGGACGCATCTTCGAGGGCACCGACCGGGAGACCGTGCTCCAGGAGACGGTGATGACCCGAGTCGGCGTCGACCGGGTCCTGCGATTCGCCTTCGAGCAGGCGCAGAGCCGCCCCAAACAGCACCTCACCTCGGCGACCAAGAGCAACGGCATCGCCATCTCGATGCCGTACTGGGACGAGCGGGTGGCCGCGATGAGCCAGCAGTTTCCCCGCGTACGGGTCGACAAGTTCCACATCGACGCCCTCGCCGCCCAGTTCGTGTTGCACCCCGAGTGGTTCGACGTGGTGGTCGCCAGCAACCTCTTCGGCGACATCCTCTCCGACCTCGGCCCGGCCTGCACCGGCACACTCGGCATCGCGCCGAGCGCCAACATCAACCCCGACCGCCGTCACCCGAGCCTCTTCGAGCCGGTACATGGCTCCGCACCGGACATCGCCGGTCAGGGCGTCGCCAACCCGATCGGCCAGATCTGGTGCGGCTCGATGATGCTCGACCACCTCGGTCACCCCGAGGCCGCCGCCCACCTCCTCGGTGCCGTCGAGGATGTCCTGGCGCTCGGGCCGAAGGAGTCGCCGCTCACCCCGGACCTGCACGGCATCGGTACCACGGCCGAACTGGGAAACGCGATCGCCGAGCGCGTCCGCGAGCGCTGAATCACGCCCCGGCCGGAGATGCCGGGTCGCCGAAGCAGCGGGTGGCTGGCACCACGCCGAGGCCCTCAGGAGCGGTAGGTCGACACGACACGACCTGGCGCTCCAGATCTCTTGCGCCGCTGCCATGGGTCACGGACCGTGAGCCGACGGCCAAATGCCATTTCAGTGCGCGATGAGGCCGCCGACCGGGACCGGCGCGACGTGCCCGGTCGCCGGGCGCGTCCGCGCCAGGGCGAGGCCGACGTCCACGAGGGAGGATCGGCGCAACTGCACCACATCCGGTAGCGGGGTCCAGACCGGCTCGGCAGTCGCACCGTTCGGCTCCGGCCGAAGGACCCCTCCCATGATGCGGACCTGGTAGAAAATGCCCACGTTCTGGTGCTCGCGTCCGGACCGCGCCTCGGCGGCGGGGATCACCCTGGAGTCCACGCCCAGCAGGCGGTCGACCACCGCGGCGCAGCCGGTCTCCTCGGCAACCTCCCGGAGCACCGCATCGAACGGATCCTCCGCGTGCTCGACCCGGCCGCCCGGAAGGGACCAGGTCGTCTCGCCCGACGGCGCCACACACCGGACGAGCAGCACCCGCTCGGCGTCGATGCACACGGCGTAGGCGGCCAGCCGGAAACTCATCCCGGCAGAGGTCCCCGTGCGCGACCCCGGGACGCCGACCACGCCACCACGCTGTTCATACGCTGGCGAGCAGCGCGTCGAGCGGCTGCGGCACGGTGCCCCGGGCGACGGCGGCCTCGACGAGCAGCCGGGCGTAGCGCAGGTTGCGGCGCGAACTGCTGCGCAGGAACCGCCACAGCTGCGCCTCGGGATCCCGACCACGCCAGGCGGGCTGGCTCTGGAACCCACGGAACAGCCGCAGGTCGCCCTGAGCCTCGAAGAGGGCTTCGACGGCCGGGTTGCCGACCGCCCGGATCAGCTCGTCCTCCAGGTCGTCGACGCAGACGAAGACGCCGAGCTGCGCCAGGTCGGTACGGGTGCGGGGCGTACCGACGCCCGCCTCGGTCAGCCCGCGCCGGAAGATCTCCTCCTCCCGCAGGTCGCAGAGGCCGGCGAGGCGTAAGCCGACGCCCGGCGGGCCCAACCTGGTCAGGAAGCGACCGATCGCGTGGGCGCCGCCGATCGGGACGATGACGATCCGCTCGGCGTCGAGATCGCGGCCACGGCCGGCCGCCAAGGTCTCCAGGGCGATCTGGTCGCTGATGCCCTCGACGAGCACCGCGGCCTCGGCGGACTCGGCCCGGGCCAGCGCGCGGGCGGTGGCCCGCATCGAGGCGGCGTTACCGCCCAACGGCCCGTCGAGGCCGGCCCGGGGCGGCTCGCGGCGCGAGGTGACATCCATTGGTTGGCCTCCCCGTCCGGCCGGAGGCGGAGCCCCGCGACGGGCGACAAAGACAAAAGGCAGAGAGTCACCTCCCTGCCACTCCTAACGTATAGCGCACCGGGGGGCTTGTGGCAAGACCCGGGTTCTGCCGCAGAATCGTCGGCCGGACGCGGCACTGACGAAGAAACGGGGCACACCGTGCGGGAGCTGACGACGGACGAGACGACCGGGCGGTACGTGGTGCGCCTGCCCGACATCGATGAGACGCGGGTCGACGTCGTGGGCGGTAAGGGGGCGCACCTGGGGGCGTTGTCGCGGATCGACGGCGTCCACGTGCCGGCCGGCTTCTGCGTCACGACCCAGGCCTTCCGACGGATCCTGGCGGAGGTGCCGTCGATCGACGATCTGCTCGATCGGCTGGCCCGGCGCAGCCCGGACGATCGGGAGGCCGTTCGGGCACTCGGCGCCGAGATCCGGCACGCCATCCGGGCCGTGCCCGTGCCGGCCGATCTGGCGGCGGCGATCAGCGGTTCCGTCGACGAACTCGACGGGCGGGCCGGGTACGCCGTCCGGTCCAGCGCGACCGCCGAGGACCTGCCGACGGCCTCCTTCGCCGGCCAGCACGACACGTACCTCAACGTGGTCGGGCCGACCGCGGTCGTCGAACACGTCCGCCGGTGCTGGGCGTCGCTGTTCAGCGAGCGCGCGGTGACCTACCGGCAGCGCAACGGCGTCGACCACCGTACGGTCCAGATGGCCGTCGTGGTGCAGCAGCTGGTGCTCCCGGACGCGGCCGGCATCCTGTTCACGGCCGATCCCGTCACCGGCGACCGCCGGGTCTGCTCCGTGGACGCCGGCTTCGGTCTCGGTGAGGCCCTGGTCTCCGGTCTGGTCAACCCGGACGTGTTCAAGGTACGCGACGGCGAGATCGTCAGCCGGACCGTCGCCACCAAGCAGCGGGCGATCCACGCCCTACCCGCCGGAGGTACCCGGGAACAGGCCGTCGACCCGCAGCAGCGGGGCCAGCCGGCGCTGACGGACACCCAGGTCGTACGACTCGTCCAGCTCGGGCGGCGAGTCGAAGCGCACTTCGGCAGCCCGCAGGACATCGAATGGTGCCTGGCCGACGACGACTTCCAGATCGTGCAGACCCGGCCCATCACGACACTGTTCCCCGTCCCGGCCGGCGACGGGAACAATCGCGTCTACGTCTCGGTCGGCCATCAGCAGATGATGACCGACGCGATGAAGCCGCTGGGTCTGTCGATGTGGCGGTCGACGGCCATGGCACCGATGCAGGCGGCCGGCGGGCGGCTGTTCGTCGACGTCACCCAGCGGCTGACCTCCCCCGCAACCCGCAACGCCCTCCTGGAACTCATGGGTAGGGGCGATCCGCTGGTCAGGGACGCCCTCGAAACCGTCCTCGGCCGCGACTTCATCCCGACGCGGCCGGACGCAGGGCTCGCCGGGGCCCCGGCCGTCGGGGCCGAGGTCGGCGCGGTGCGGGCCGCGGCGGCAGCCGGCCCGGCGGTACCTCCGATCGACCCGGATCCGGCCATCGTCGCCGGGCTGGTCGAGCGCAGCCAGGCGTCCATCGCCGCCCTGGGTCGCGAGATCCGGACGAAGACCGGCACGGCGTTGTTCGAATTCCTGACCAGCGCCTTCGACGAGCACAAACGGATACTCGGTGACCCGCTGAGCATGCAGGTCATCATGGCCGGGATGGAGGCCACCTGGTGGCTCAACGAGCACCTCCGGGAGTGGCTGGGTGAGAGGAACGCGGCGGACACGCTCACCCTCTCCGCTCCCGGCAACGTGACGTCGGAGATGGGACTGGCGCTGCTCGACGTCGCCGACGTGATCCGCCCGCATCCCGAGGTGGTGGCGTACCTGCACGGCGTCGAGGACGAGGGTTTTCTCGACGAGTTGCCGAAGCTGCCCGGCGGCACCGAGGCGCGGCAGGCCATCGAGGCGTACCTCGACCGGTACGGCATGCGCTGCGTCGGCGAGATCGACATCACCAGGCCACGGTGGCGCGAACGTCCCACCACCCTGCTGCCGGTGCTGCTGGAACACGTCCGGCACGCCGAGCCGGGTGCCGCCGAGCGTCGTTTCGAGCGGGGACGGCAGGCCGCGGAGCAGAAGGCGCGTGAGGTGCTGTCCCGGCTGCGGGCTCTGCCGGACGGGGCGCGCAAGGCCGCCGAGACCGAGCGGATGATCGACCGGGTCCGGACCTTCGCCGGCTACCGGGAGTACCCGAAGTACGACATCATCAGCCGCTACTTCCTCTACAAGCAGGCGCTGCTGGACGAGGCCGATCGCCTGGCGCTGGCGCAGGTGATCCGCGACAGGGAGGACGTCTTCTTCCTCACTGTCGACGAGTTCCACGACGCCGTGCGCACCAACCAGGTCGACGACCGGCTCATCCGTCAACGCCGGGAGGAGTTCCGGTCGTACCAGGCACTCCGGCCGCCGCGAGTGCTCACCTCGGACGGTGAGGCCGTCGACGGGGCGTACCGGCGCGACGACGTGCCGGCCGGTGCCCTGGTCGGCCTGCCGGTCTCCAGCGGGACGGTGGAAGGACGCGCCCGGATCATCCTGGACCTCGGCCGGGCCGACCTGGGACCGGGCGACATCCTCGTCACCGCCCACACCGATCCCAGTTGGACGCCCCTGTTCGTCGCCGCCGCCGGCCTGGTGACGGAGGTTGGTGGACTGATGACCCACGGCGCGGTGATCGCCCGGGAGTACGGCCTGCCCGCCGTGGTCGGAGTGGCAGACGCCACCCGGCTGATCCGCGACGGGCAGCGGATCCGGGTGCACGCCACCGACGGCTACGTGGAGATCCTGTCCCGATAGACGCCCTCCCCATGACGTGGCAGGCGGCGCGCGGCCGCCACCTGTGCGAACCTCAGCGATCGAGCGGCGAAGCCGTCGTTCGGCGGCGGGCCGGTGAGCCTCCGGTGGATCTTCGTGCACATGATCGAGGAGACCGCCCAGCACCGCGGACACCTGGACCTGCTTCGAGACGCCCTCACCCGGTGGGCAGTGTGAACGCTCCGATCGCCGCGGCGAGGGGCAGGGACAGGAAGACGACCGCGCCGCCGGCGCCCACCCACAGGGCCACGTGACTTCTTCCTGTCGCCTGCCGGGCTCTCCGGCGGGACTCAGTACATCGCGTCAGCCGCCGGCCCGGGCAGTGTCGATCGTCATGAGGTCGCGCAGGGCGAAGCGGAGGTGCTCCCACTCCTCGCCGATGATCACGTGCAGGCAGCGCAGGACCGACACCTCGTCCTCGGCCGACCAGGGGTTGCGTCGAGGCTCGGCAAGCATCTGCGGGGTGACGGTGGCGAGGAACCCGCGGACCATGGCCTGCCGTTCGGCTCGCAGGTCGAGGACCTCGGCCAGCGCCGGCTGCCTCGCGGCGAAGATCGAGGTGTCGAAGCCGTCCATCGCGTACTCGGCGTGCGGCTGCCCGAGCGGGTGGAAGGGCTGCGGAAGGCGCAGCACCGCCTTGCCGAGCCAGGCGTCGGCGGCGAAGGCGAGGTGACGCAGCGTCTGGGCGAAGGTCCACTCGCCGTCGACCGAGGTGTCGACGGCGCCGGCCGGCATCGCGGTCGCCCGCTCGACCGCCGCCGCCCAGGCCCGTTCGAGCGCCGCCCACGCCGCCCGCAGTCCCTCCGGATCGTCGGCCTGCCTCAGCTCCCGACCCGGGAACCGCCGGTTCAGCTCGGCCTCGACCAACGGCACGACGTCGACCCCGTTGACCAGCAGCGACCCCTCTGCCAACCAGGGTGCGTCGATGTCGAGCCCGCGCACCTCGACGCTGCGCATGACCGCTCCGGCCAACGTCGACCTGATGAACCGTGCCCCCGCCAGATCCCGATCGACGAACTCCTGCACCATCCGGACTCCTCCCGTGAACGAATCGCGGCGAGAGTAACGCCGAGGTGCGACACCGCCGTCCCAGTCACCGATCCGTACCGCCGCCCACCTTGCCCGCCGGTACGCGAACCCATAGCCTTGATTCGCCGACGTCAATGGATCACCACCCGCGACGTCGCGATGGTGGGCCGGCCACGTTCCCGCCGGCCGTACCGCCGGGTGGTTGCGGCGACGGGGGGATCCTCGATGCGACGGACGGTGTGGCGGATCCGGCTGGCCACCGCCCTGGTGGCGGCGGGCAGCCTGGTGGTCTCGACAGCGGTGAGCAGCCCCGCGCACCCACCCGCCACCACACCCACCGTCGTGGTCGACTGGAGCGCCGAACGGCAGCGGGTCGACGGCTTCGGCGGGTCGTTCGCGTTCCACAAGGCCGGCGGGATCCAGCGGCTCGGCGAGCCACTCACCACCCAGATGCTCGACATGGTCTTCGACGACCGGGCCGGGATCGGCCTGGACATCGTACGGGTGATGGTCGGCGACGGCGGCGGGTGGGGCGACCAGCTCTACGACGGCCCGACGCAGACGATCGCCCCCGAGCCGGGCGTCTTCGTGTGGGACCGACCCGACTGGCCGCAGCGCAAGGCCGACTTCGACGCGTACCAGGTCTGGCTGATGCGGCAGGCGCAGGCGCGCGGCGTCGAGACGATCCTCGCCAGCGTGTGGAGCCCGCCGGCGTGGATGAAACAGAACAACAGCGTGACCTCCGCCAGCCCCACCGGCGCACCGAACAAGCTCCGACCCGAGATGTACCAGGCGTTCGCGGACTACCTCGCGGAGTACGTGCTCGGCTACGAACGCGAGTTCGGGATCCGGATCACCCACCTCTCGCCGACCAACGAACCCGACCTCTCCACCGGGTACTCCAGTTGCCAATGGACCGCCGAGGAGCTGCGGGTCCTGGTCCGCGACCACCTCGGTCCCACGTTCGCGCGACGGGGCGTGACCGCGAAGATCGTGCTCGGCGAGGGCGTCGGCTTCCACGAGGGGTACGCGCTGCCCGCGATCAGCGACCCGGCGGCGAACCGGTACGTCGACGTGGTGGCGGCGCACGGCTACGCCGGGCTGATCGACGACGCCACCCGGGCCGCGCCCACCGCCTTCACCACCTCACACACGCTGGGCAAGACCATCTGGCAGACCGAGTACATGAACCAGGGCGCACCGCGTGACAGGTTGTTCGTCAACAACACGATCAGCGACGGCCTGCGCTACGCGACCCTGATCGGCAACCTGTTCGACGAGACCCGGCTGAGCGGATACTTCTGGTGGTGGCCGGTGGCGAACAACGGCGCGGACGGCTCGGACCTGATCCGACTGGTCAACACCGGCACCCCGCAGAGCGGCAACCCGACCGAGAACGGCCAGTACCGCATCTTCAAGCGGTACTACACCTTCGGTCAGTACAGCCGGTTCCTCGACCCGGGTGACGTGATGATCGGCGCCACCAGCACCCCGTCACCCGGGGTCACGGTCACCGCGTACAAGGACGAGGCGACGCACGACTTCACGGTCGTGGTGGTCAACAACAACGCGGACGACGTCCCGCTGACCGTCGATCTCACCGGCGGCTTCCCGCTGCCGCCGGAGACCAGGCGCGACTGCCGGAAGGGCGGGTGGGCCCACTTCGTCAACCCGACGTTCCGCCACCAGGGCGAGTGCGTCTCCCACGTCGCCGCCGGCACGGGTCCACGTCCGTCGGTGGTGCCGTACCGCACGTCGGGCAGCGAGAACATGAAGAAGCTTGCCGACATCCGCATCCACGGCGGGTCCTTCCACGCGAACCTCCGTGGCCGCAGCGTCACCACGTTCGTGCCGAAGTGGTCCGAGCTGCCGGCGCTGCCCGACCGCAAGGACGTCTTCTCCACCTATCTGGCCGAGGAGAACGACGGGCAGTCCGCCGGCCTGCGGGTGACCACCACACCCGAGCACGGCAAGGTCGTCACGGGCGTACGCGACGGAAGCCACCTGCGCTGGGCGAACGTCAACTTCGCGGACGGCTCGGCGGCGGGCTTCGCCGACCAGAAGGGTCAACTGCGCCTGCACGCCACAGTCGCCCCGAAGGCGGGTGGCGTGATCGAGGCACGCATCGGCAGCCCGGACGGACCGCTCGTCGGCTCGATGAGCGTACCGTCGGGCTCCGGCACCGACTGGGTCACCGCGACGACGGCGATCGACACCAGCCCGTCGGCGGCGAACGGCTTCCACGACCTGCACCTGGTCTTCACCGGTGGTGACGGCACCCTCTTCACCGTCGACCGCGTCGAATTCAGCGACTGAGCACCAGCGGTGGCCATTCAGCGGCTTCAGTAGAGTCCTCGACAGACGGGTCGATCCGCCGAGGGCGTCGGGTGACCGCTGCGGTCGACCGTCTGGCCGTCGCAGGGAAGAGGTCGGGAATGGTCGACGCAGATCAGCAGCGCCGCAGCACCGTGGCGAAGGTCCTGGCCAGGGCGCTGCCCGGGACCGCCGCCGACGTGCCGTTGGCGATGGCCCGCGAGATCCTCGACGTCCTGCCCGACCTGCGTCTACTCGACGACGCCCGCGCCGCCCAGGCCACGATGGAGCAGACGATCGAGCGGATACGGACGGAGTTGGACCGCACCCCCTGGACGGTCGAACTGCCGCCGCCGGGGACCGACCTCGGCGAGGCGTTGCGGGATGAGGCCCGGCTGTTGCGGCGAAACACCGCGACGAGGACCGGCCCCTACGCCGTCGGATTCGCCGCCGGAAGTGCGGCGTTCCTGCGTTCCCTGGAGGCACGCGCCGCCACCGTGCCCCCGCGGTCGCGCCCGGATCCCGCCGGCGACAGCCCGGCGGCTTCGGTGCCGGACGACCGCCCCAACTCGGTACGGCTCGCCGTCGAGTCACGCGTCGCGGGGCTGCCGTCCGATCCGGCTGCCCGAGAGCACCATCGGCGGATCCTCGTCGGCAACGAACTCGTCCGCTACGGTCTCGACACCGGGGTGAACTCGACCGAGCTGGCGTCAACCGTCGCCGATCTCGTGCTGGCCGCGCTACCGGAGATCGACACCCTGTCCGAGACACTGGACGCCCTGCGGGCCAGGGAGGACGAGGTGCTGTCGCTCTGGCAGCGGCTCGCCGAGGAGCAGGCGAACCATGGGCTCACCGAGCCCGAGATACGCTGGCGCAACGCGCTGGCCGGGGAGTTACGCCAGCAGGCCGACACGGTGACACCCAACGCCGGGACGACCGACAGCTTCACCATCGGCTTCAGCCTCGCCAGTCAGGCCCTGGCCCGCAAGCTACGCGCCCGAGCCGACGAGATCTTCGTCCTGACCATCCCGACCGACCCGTGGGCGCTGCCGAAGCGGCAGGACGAGCCCGAATCCTGACCTCCGGGGGGCCGGCGACAGACGCGCGGGTGCCCCGGGTGCCGCCCGGCGCGGCACCCGGGGCGTCCCGGGCCCCGTCGGCCCGCCTATCCGCGCACCGCGACGGTGTCCGCCGTCGCAGTGCGCCGCTGGTGGGAGCGGATCAACTCGGCGTAGCGGTGGCCGCTGGCCTTGACCGTCCGCCGTTGGGTGGCGTAGTCGACGTGCACCAGACCGAACCGCTTGTCGTAGCCGTACGCCCATTCGAAGTTGTCCAGCAGTGACCAGGCGAAGTAGCCGGCCAGCGGCACACCCCGGCCGACCGCCGCGGCGCAGGCCGCCAGGTGCCGTTCCAGGTGGTCGGTGCGCTCGGTGTCGTCGACCCTGCCGTCGGCGGTGACCGTGTCCGGCCAGGCCGAGCCGCTCTCGGTGACCAGGATCCGGGCCGGGGCGTACTCCCGGCTCACCTCGACCAGCAACCGCTCCAGGCCATCGGGGTGTACCTCCCAGTCCATCGCGGTGTGCGCCGCGCCGGGCACCGGGACCTGCCGGGCGTACGGTGCCGGTCCGTCCGGGTCGTCGGCCGCCACCTGCCGGAAGTAGTAGTTGACGCCGAGGAAGTCGGCCGGTGCGGCGATCACCGCGAGGTCGTCGCCACGTACCGGCGGCTCGACACCGTAGGTGGCGACCATGTCGGCCGGGTAGCCGCGACCGTGCAGCGGGTCCAGCCACCAACGGTTGACGTGCCCGTCCAGCCGTTGGGCGGCGGCCACGTCGGCGGGGCGGTCGCTGGCCGCGTCGATGGGGCTGAGGTTCAGCACCGGGCCGATCGAGGCCGGCCGGTCGGCGTGGGCCCGGATCGCGGCGGTGGCCAGGCCGTGGCCGAGCAGCACGTGGTGCGCGGCGGACACGGCCCGGCCCAGATCCCGCTCCCCCGGGGCCATCCGCCCTTCCAGGTGGCCGATCCAGGCGATGCAGAGCGGCTCGTTGACGGTGCACCAGTCGCTCACCCGGTCGCCGAGCCGGGCCGCGACCACCGCGGCGTAGTCGGCGAACGCCGCCGCGGTCTCCCGGCGCGGCCAGCCACCGCGGTCCTGCAACGCCTGCGGCAGGTCCCAGTGGTAGAGGGTGACGTACGGCCGGATACCGGCGGCCAGCAGCCCGTCGGTCAGGCGGTCGTAGAAGTCCAGGCCGGCGGCGTTGACCCGGCCGACCCCGTCGGGACGGACCCGGGGCCAGGCCACCGAGAAACGGTACGCACCGACGCCGAGGCCCCGCATCAGCGCCACGTCCTGCGGCCACCGGTGGTAGTGCTCGCAGGCCATCTCCCCGGTGTCGCCGTTGTCGATGGCGCCCGGCCGGGTGCAGAAGGTGTCCCAGATGGAGGGTCTGCGACCGTCGGCGGTGACGGCGCCCTCGATCTGGTAGGCCGAGGTGGCGACACCCCAGCGGAAGTCGGGCGGCAGCGTGGACAGGTCCGGCACGGGCGGGTTCTCCTCGGTTCTGGTGGTGGACGGGCTCACTTGACCGCTCCGGCGGTGAGGCCGGCGACGAAGTAGCGCTGCAGGGCCAGGAACCCGGCGACCACCGGAACGCTCACCACCAACGAGGCGGCCATCACCTGGTTCCAGTAGACGTTGAACTGGGTGGAGTAGCCCTGGAGACCGACGGCGAGGGTGCGACTGTCCTCGTTGGTCAGCACCGAGGCGAACAGCACCTCGCCCCAGGCGGTCATGAAGGCGTACACGGTCACCGCGACCACGCCGGGCACGGCGGCCGGCAGCACCACCTGGAACAGGGTGCGCAGCGGGCCGGCGCCGTCGACCTGGGCCGCCTCGTCCAGCCCGCGCGGGATCGAGTCGAAGTAGCCGACCAGCATCCAGATCGAGAACGGCAGCGAGAAGGTGAGGTAGGTGATGATCAGGCCGGTGCGGCTGGCGTAGAGCGCGATGCCGGTGGCGTTGCCGAGGTTGACGTAGATCAGGAACAGCGGCAACAGGAACAGGATGCCGGGAAACATCTGGGTCGACAGCACGGTCACCGAGAAGACCTGCCGACCCCGGAACCGGTACCGGCTGACCGCGTACGCGGCGAAGATGGCCACGCTGACCGAGAAGATGGCGGCGACACTGGCCACCAGCAGGCTGTTGAGCAGGTAACGGCCGAGCGGCACGGTCGACCACATGTCCACGAACGCCTGCAGGGTGGGACGCCGGGGCCACCAGGTGAAGGCGCCCTGCACGTCCTGCAACGGTTTGATCGCCGAGCTGACCATCACGTAGAGCGGGACGAGGACGAAGCCGGCGAGCAGGGTCAGCACGATCCGGCGCGACCAGCGTTCGGCGGCGGTCTCACGCATCGTTCCTCCGTCGGTTGGTCAGCAACAGGTATCCGGCGGTGACCAGGAGCAGGAACAGCAGCAGCACCACCGACATGGCCGAGCCGGTGCCGAAGTCCCAGGTCTGGAACGAGCTGCGGTAGATGTGCAGCGAGATGAGGTCGGCCTCGGCCGGTGCGGAGCCGCCGAAGAGGACGTACGGGGTGTTGAAGTCGTTGAAGGTCCAGAGGAAGAGCACCAGCAACAGCACCAGGTTCACCGGGCGCAGCATCGGCAGGGTGACCGAGCGCAGCCGTCGCCAGAACCCGGCGCCGTCCATCGCGGCGGCCTCGTACAGCTCGTCCGGGATGTTCTGCAGACCCGCCATCACGCAGAGGAAGGCGAACGGCCAGGTCCGCCAGATCGAGACGATCAGCAGGGCCACGAAGCTGTTGTCGCCGATCAGCCAGAACGGTGCCTGGTCGACCAGGCCCAGCTGGTCGACCAGGACGTGGTTGACCAGGCCGGTGTCGCGCTGGAAGAGGAAGGTCCAGGTGATCACCGCGGTGTAGACCGGCAGGGCGTACGGGGTGAGGAAGAGCGCCCGCAGGACGGCCCGGCCCCGGAACGGTCGCTGCAGCAGCACCGCGGCGGTGGTGCCGAGCGTCCAGGACAGGCCGACCGACAGCACCGTGTAGAGCACGGTGACCCGGAACGAGCGCAGCAGCTCGGCTCCGGCGGCGGAGTCGACGTCGAACACCACCCGGTAGTTGTCCAGCCCGACGAAGGGTGCCCCGGACCAGTCGCGGATGTGGAACTGGGTCAGCTCCAGCAGGCTCATCCAGGCACCGACGAGCATCGGGACGACGTGGATCGCCAGCTCCAGCACGACGGCCGGGGCGAGCAGCAGGTACGGCAGCAGGGACCGGCGGGGCCGGCGGGCTGCGGGGCGGGCGGGCCGGCCGGTGCCGGCGGCCCGGTCGGCGGCGGGTGGCGAGGTGGTGGTGGTCATCGAGGTCCCTTCGCGGGCTGGCCGTGGGAGGGTCGGCGGCACCTCCCACGGCCAGCGGTCCGTGGTCAGCGCATCTGCTGCTGGGCCCGGGTCAGCTTCTCCCGGACGCTGTCCTCGGTGACCGGCCTGCCGCTGGCCGCGTCGGCGAAGAGTTCCTTGATGGCGGTGCCGACGAGCGTCTCGAAGGTGCTCTCCTCGGGCACCTGCGGCAGCGGTGCCGCGGTGGTGGCCAGGGTCTGCGCGAGCACCTTCTGTTCGTCGGCGGCGAAGGCGGGGTCGGCCGCGACGGTGCCGACCGCCGGCAGCGAGCCGTACGTCTTGTTCAACGTGACCTGCTCGGTGTCGCTGGTCATGAACTTGACGAACTCCAACGCCCCGTCGAGGTTCCTGGTGTGCTTGAACACGGCGATGTTGATGCCGGCGACCATGCTGTTGACCTGTTTGCCACCGGCCGGCGGGTTGGCCAGGAAGGGCACCGGGGCCACCCCGTAGGCGTCGGCCGCCATGTTCTGTGACTGGAGGTTCGCGCCGGCGGCCTGCCAGAGCAGCATCGCGGCCTTGCCGTTGGCGAAGTCGGAGACGGACTGGTTCTGCGCGTACTCGGCGTTGCTCGGGTTGACGATCTTGTCGACGGCCATCAGGTCGATGTAGCGCTTGACGGCGGCGACGTTCTGCGGGGTGTCGAAGGTCGGCTGCCCGGCGGCGTCGAACCACTCCCCGCCGTACTGCTGAGCGAAGGTGAAGGCGTGGTGGGCGTTCTCCGACGGGTTGGCGCCCTCCACGGCGAGGCCCCACTTGCCGTCGCCGGTGAGCTTCCGGCCGACCTCGGCCATTTCCTCCCAGGTGGTCGGCGGGGCGGTGATGCCGGCGTCGGCGAAGGACTGCTTGTTGTAGTACAGCGCGTAGGCGAGGCTGTAGAGCGGTACGGCGGCCGGCGGTTTGTCGGGCGCTCCGGCGGCGGCGAGCGCGGCCGGGACGAAGCGGTCCTTCCCGCCGACCTTGTCGAGGGTGGCGTCGTCGAACTCGACGAGCGCGCCGGTGGCCTGCAGCGAGGCCGACCAGGTGTTGCCGATGTTCACCACGTCCGGGCCCTGCCCGGTGGTGGCGGCGGCCAGCAGTCGGTTGAGCAGGTCGGACCAGGGCACGACCTCGACGTTGACCTTGATGCCGGTCTGCTGTTCGAACTTGTCCAGCTCCGGCTGGAGGATCTCCTTGTCGGCCTCCAGACTGGCGCCCTGGTTGCTGGCCCAGTACGTGAGGGTCGTGCCGCCGTCGCCCGGCTCGTCGCCGGAGCCGCAGGCGGTCAGCGACGCGGCGGCCAGGACGGTCGCGGTGAGCATCGCGAGGTGTCGTCTCGACACGGTCTGCCCCTTCGGTCTCAGGGTCGTGGTGGTGGAGGAGAGAGTTACATCACGGCTTAATTAATGTCGTCATTAAAATGGTTCGGCGGAGGGTCGTCAAGCACGGGGTCGTACAGTCGCCCGGGAGCGGCCGACGGGATGAGGTGACACGTGGAGCTGGCGCGGGCGACGAACCGCAGCGTCCGGTTGCGCAACCGGTCGGCCCTGCTGTCCCGGATCTTCCTCGACGGCCCGCTGACCCGGCAGGATCTCGTCCGGGCCACCGGGCTCAGCCAGCCCGCGGTCAGCAACGTGGTCGGCGACCTGATCGACGAGGGGCTGGTGATGGAGGCCGGCGCCGCCGAGTCCGACGGTGGCCGGCCGAGCATGATGCTGCGGGTGGCGCCGCGCCACGCCGTCGTGGTCGGCGTCGACGTGGGCGAGACCCGGGTACGCGTCGAACTGTTCGACCTCACGATGACCGTGCTGGGCAGCGTCGAGTACCCGCTGGAACACAACGGCACCAAGCCGGCGACGGTGGCCGGGCACGTGCTGGCCGGCATCGACCGGGTGCTGGCCGACTCGGGGATCCCCCGGTCCGAGGTGCTCGGCGTCGGCGTCGGTGTATCCGGGGTGGTCGAGCAGGGCAGCCAGGCGATCGTGGACGCGCAGACCCTGGGCTGGCACCGGGTGCCGCTGCAACGGCTGATCGCCGAGGGCACCGACCTGCCGCTGCACCTCGACAACGGCGCGAAGACCCTCGGCCAGGCGGAGATGTGGTTCGGCGCCGGGCGGGGCGCCCGGCACGCCGTGTTCGCCCTGGTCGGGTCCGGCGTCGGCGCGGCCGTGGTGACAAACGGCGTCACCTACCGGGGTGCCTCCAGCAGCGCCGGCGAATGGGGTCACACCACCCTGGTGTACGGCGGCCGGCCCTGCCGCTGCGGCGCCCGCGGTTGCCTGGAGGCGTACGTCGGCGCCGAGGCGGTCATCGACCGCTACCGGGAGGCCCGGCGCGGCCGACCGGTACCCGGCGAGGACGAGGAGTCCCAGCTCGGCGCGCTGGTCGCGGCGGCGGAGAAATCGGAGACCGCGCGGCGGGTCCTCGACGAGACCGCCGACTACCTGGGCGCCGGTGTGGCCAACCTGATCAACCTGTTCAACCCGGAGCGGGTGGTGCTGGGCGGCTGGGCCGCGATGGCGCTGGGCGGACTGCTGCCCGCCATCCGCGCGGCCGCCGGCCGCCAGGCCCTGCGCGCACCGTACGCGCAGACCACCATCGAACTGGGCCGGCTCGGCGTCGACGCGGTCGCGCTCGGCGCCGCCACCCTGCCCATCGCCCGCCTGCTCGCCAACGGCGGCACCCGCCGCTGACGGAGACCCTCACCGCCGCAGGCCCCGGACACCCGGCAGGCCGCCCGCCACCGCCTCGGCCGGAGCGTCATACGACGGCGGGCAGCCCTTTCCCGCGGGCACTTCTACCCGCGCGGGAATCCCGGCGACCCGGTCCGCCGACCCGTCACCCTCGGCGACATCACGTCCGACCGGCCTGCTACCCACGGCACGCTTTGCTCTGCTTCAACCGACGCAACGGTCACGCTCCGTCGCGCCACGCGGTCGAGCGGCGCATCACCTCCAACGCGCCGCCGCTGCTCAACGGCTATTGCGTGGATTGAAGCAGAGCAAAGCGCGGCGAGTGCAGGTGGAAAGGGCGGCCGAAGGCGACCGCTCAGTGAGGCTCACCCAGTGTCATCAACAGGGCGAATGCAGATCGATGTCTTGACGGCGACGCAACGTCGCCGCAACACTCTTCCGCAAGCGCGCTCCCCGCACCGCGGTGCCAACCCGGCGGCATCATCGTGCGGCAGCGTCAGCCGTCCCGAATCCCCGTCGCGCCCGTCGTCAGCAGCCCCTCGACCGACAGGCGACGTCATGACACCACCCGTTTCCCTCGTACCATCCGCGCCAGGCCGCAGACCGCGCACCCGCGGCCTGCTCACCGGCCTGGCGGTGGCTCTGGCCGCCGCGCTGGTTCCGACCGTCGGCGCGGTGCCCGCCCAGGCCGCGCCGGTCCTGCTCTCCCAGGGCCGGCCGGCCACCGCCTCCTCCACCGAAGGCGGCGCCTTCCCCGCCTCGGCGGCCGTCGACGGCAACACCGGCACTCGCTGGTCCAGCGCCTTCAGCGACCCCCAGTGGCTCCGGGTCGACCTGGGCAGCCGCGCCACGATCACCGGCGTCACCCTGCGCTGGGAGGCCGCGTACGCCCGGGCCTTCCAGATCCAGACCTCCGACGACGGCACCGCCTGGACCACCATCCACAGCACCACCACCGGTGGCGGCGGAACCCAGACGCTCACCGTCACCGGCAGCGGTCGCTATGTCCGGATGTACGGCACCCAGCGGGCCACCGGCTACGGCTACTCGCTGTGGGAGTTCCAGGTCTTCGGCGAGTTCGGCGGTGGCGGACCGGGTGACCCGGTCGAACCGACCGATCCACGGAACCCGAACCTCGGCCCGAACACGTACGTGTTCGATCCCGCCACCCCCACCGCCACCATCCAGAACCGGCTGGACACCATCTTCAGCCAGCAGGAGACCAACCAGTTCGGCCCGCAGCGGTACGCCGTGCTGTTCAAGCCGGGCACCTACACCGCCGACGTCAACCTCGGCTTCTTCACCCAGGTCGCCGGGCTCGGCATGTCCCCCGACGACGTCAACCTCATCGGGCACGTCCGCGCCGAGGCGGCCTGGTTCGGCGGCAACGCCACGCAGAACTTCTGGCGGGCCGCGGAGAACCTGTCCGTGACCCTGCCCGCCGGGACGGTCGTCGAGCGGTGGGCGGTGTCCCAGGCCGCGCCGTACCGGCGGATGCACCTACGCGGCGGGCAGAACCAGATCCAGCTCTGGGACGGATACACCGGCTGGTCCAGCGGCGGGCTGATGGCCGACACCCGCATCGACGGGCTGGTGGTCTCCGGTTCGCAGCAGCAGTGGTACTCGCGTAACAGCGAGTTCGGCAACGGCTGGACCGGCTCGGTGTGGAACATGGTGTTCCAGGGGGTGGCCGGCGCGCCGACGCCGAACTTCCCGAACCCGTCACACACCGTCATCCCCACCACGCCGCTGGTCCGGGAGAAGCCCTTCCTCTACGTCGACGGCACCGGCGAGTACCGGGTCTTCGTGCCGGCGCTGCGGGCGAACTCCGCCGGCACCAGCTGGTACAACAAGACCCCGGCCGGCTCGTCCATCTCGCTGGCCGACTTCTTCATCGTCCGGCCGGGCACCTCGGCGGCGACCATCAACAACGCCCTGGCCCAGGGTCGGCACCTGCTGTTCACCCCGGGCGTGCACCGGGTCACCGAACCCATCCGGGTCAACCGGGCCGACACCGTCGTCCTCGGCCTCGGGCTGGCCACCATCCAGGCCGACAACGGCACCGTCGCGATGCGGGTCGCCGACGTCGACGGGGTCAAGGTCGCCGGCATCATGTTCGAGGCCGGCGCCGTCAGCTCCCCGGTGCTGATGGAGGTCGGCCCGACCGGCTCCGCGGCCAGCCACGCCGCCAATCCCACCTCGCTGCACGACGTCTTCTTCCGCATCGGCGGGCCGGGCGTCGGCCGGGCCGCCACCAGCCTGGTGGTCAACAGCGACCACGTCATCGGCAACCACATGTGGCTGTGGCGGGCCGACCACGGCGACGGCGTCGGCTGGACGGTCAACACCGCCGACACCGGGCTGATCGTCAACGGCGACAACGTCACCATGTACGGCCTCTTCGTCGAGCACTACCAGAAGTACCAGACCATCTGGAACGGCAACGGCGGCCGGACGTACTTCTACCAGAACGAACTGCCGTACGACCCGCCCAACCAGGCGGCCTGGATGAACGGCTCGACCCGGGGCTACGCCGCGTACAAGGTGGCCGATTCGGTGACCAGTCACCAGGCGTGGGGGTTGGGCAGTTACGCCTACTTCAACGTCGACCCGTCGGTGGTCGCCGAGCGGTCGTTCGAGGTGCCGAACCATCCGAACGTGCGGTTCACCAACATGGTGACCGTGTCCCTCGGTGGGGTCGGCACCATCAACCGGATGATCAACAATGTCGGCACCACGGTCAACGCCAGCAACCAGGTGTCCTACCTGACCGCGTACCCGTAGACCGATCGACGCGGGCCCGGCCGGTGACACCGGCCGGGCCCGCGCCCGCCGACCCCCGGCCGGGCTCAGCCCGGTCGGGCAGGGCCATCCTCGACCGTCGCGTCCACCGGACCCACCCGCAGGACGCCATCGGTCAGCGGGGTGCAGCGGACGCCGCCCCGGCCGCGCAGGCCGCGCCAGGCGCCCGGCCCGACGGTCACGTCCATCCAGGCGCACGGGTGTGCCGCCCGGTTCAGCCGCAGCCGCACCGGCCCCTGACCCGAGTCGAGCACCAGCACCGAGCCGACCAGGTCGTCCACGGGGATGCCACTGGTCAGAATGTTGCGCCGGACCTGAGCCAGGCCGGCACCCGGCGGCAACGACTCGGCTGCGATGACGGTGACGCTGGCCTGGCGGTGCGCGGCCTTGCCGAAGTACCGGTCCCCGACGATGCCCAGCTCCGCCCGGAGCTGGATCTCGTCCACCAGTTCGTCACCCGGCACCGGCACCGGGCCGTCCGCCGGCCGGCCCACGAACCGGTGCACGGGTGAGGCCAGCAACTGGACGATCTCCGGCATACCCAGACTCTAGGCCGCACGGTAACCCGACGGTCAGGAGAAGCGGCGACCCTCGTCGCGCCGTACGCCCAGCCGGCGAGCGACGCCAGCCCGACGACCCACACCCCCAGCATGATCATCGAAAGTGGCTCGGGCCGGAAGTCGCCCACCGCGCTCCACATCAACTCGACCGCGCCCCGCGTGGGCAGGAACGGCGCGATCGCCTCGATGAAGGCGGGTGCCTGACCGGGCGCGGTGAGCAGTCCGCCGCCCACGGCCAGCGGGAAGAACACCAGCTGGGCGACCACGATCGCCGCCTTGCTCGGCAGGGCGTACCCGATGGCCAGCCCCATCAGCGTGAACGGCACCGACACCAGCGCGACGGCGGCGGTGGCGAGCGCGAACCCCGCCACGGAGGTCCGCGCCTCGGTGAGCAGGGCCGCGATGAGCACCACCGGCAGCAGCGACAGATAGGTGAGGGTCAGCCCGGCCAGGACCCGGCCGGCGAACCGGGGTGCCGGCCCCACCGGCAGGGTCCGCAGGTACGGATCCCACGGTTGGGCCCGGTCCTCGGCGACGCCGACGCCGTACTGGAAGACGTTCGCGCTGAGCACCGCGAAGGTGACCATGGCGGCGGTGGCGTAGGTGGCCCCGACGGCGTCGTCACCGACGGCCGGTACCACGAAGAAGAGCATCGCGACGGCGGGAAAGAACGCGCTGCCGAACACCGCGACCGGGGTCCGGACGAGTTCCAGCAGTTGGTAGCGGGCGTGGGCCAGGGCGTACTGCACGGCGTCTCCTCAGGCGGTGGTCGGTACGCCGGCCTCCGCCGGCCGGCTCTCGGCGGTGATGGTGAGGAACGCCTCCTCCAGCGAGGTGGGTCGGACCTCCAGGTCACGGAAGGCCACACCGGCGGTGACCAGGTGGCGGACCAGTTGGTCGGCGTCGCCGGTGAGCAGGTGGATCCGCTCCCGGTCCCGTTCCACCCGGACCACGTCCGGCAGGGTCGGCAGCTCGTCGGCGGTCAGGCTGACCCGACGCAGGCCGACCACGCCACGGATGGCGGCGACACTGTCGTCGGCGAGCACCCGGCCCTGCCCGATGACCACCACCCGCTGGGCCAGCGCCTCGATCTCCTCCAGGTAGTGGCTGGTGAGCAGGACCGTGCCACCGTCGGCGTGGAAGGCCCGGATCGCGTCCCACAGCGCGTGCCGGGCCTCGACGTCGAGCCCGGTGGTCGGCTCGTCGAGCAGGACCAGCCGGGGCCGACCGACGAAGGCCAGCGCCACCGCCAGTCGCCGCCGCTGCCCGCCGGACAGGCCGCCGGTCTGCCGCCGGTCCAGATCAGCCAGACCGAACCGGTCGAGCAACTCGGCCCGTGGCACCGGGTCGGGAAAGTGCGCGCCGACGAAGTCGACCACCTCACCGACGCGGAGCGAGCCGGGCAGCCCGGTCTCCTGAGGAGTGACCCCGACCCAGCGGCGGTACGCGGGGTCCCGAGGATCGCCGTCGAACAGCAGCACCCGGCCGCCGGTGGGTCGGCGCAGCCCGACGAGCAGGTTGAGCAGGGTGCTCTTGCCGGCGCCGTTCGGCCCGAGCAGACCGACCAGTTCGCCGGCCCGCACGTCCAGGTCCACCCGGTCGAGGGCCAGGACGTCACCGTAGCGTCGGGTGGCCTGTTCGGCCCGGGCGAGGATCATGGTGTCTCCTTGACATCGGCGGGCGCCAGCAGCGCTCGGATCGCCTCCGTGTACTCCTCGAAGGCCAGGCGACCACGGCTGGTGAGGGCGATCAGGGTGGCCGGGGTACGACCCCGGTGGGTCTTGGTGACGGCGACGTAGCCGGCCTCCTCCAGCCGCCGCAGGTGCACCGAGAGGTTTCCCGCGCTCATCCCCAGCAGTTCCTGAAGGCGCGGAAAGGTCACCTGATCACGATCTGGCAGGGCGGACAGGGCGGCGACCACCCGCAGCCGGGCCTGGGCGTGGATCACCGGGTCGAGTTCGGTCATCGCCGGCCCCGGCGACGCAGCCAGCCCAGCAGCCCGGCGAGCAGCATCCCTCCGCCGCCGGCGACCGCGACGACCAGGGCGTGCCAGCCGGGACCGGCGATGGTGCCCAGCAGGTTGACCGCGGTGATCCAGACGCCGAGCAGAAACAGGGTGCGGTCCAACCAGATCGCGCCGCCGGCCATGTGCAGGATGCCGGTCAGGCCCACCGCGAGGGCCGACCAGAGCAGCCCGACGAGGTCCGGCGGGAGGCTGTCGGACAGCCGGCCGGCGAGCACGAAGAGGGTGAGGAAGCCGAGTCCCCAGGACCAGCCGTACCAGGCGCCGCGCCGGGCGGACTCGCCGGCCACCTGCCCGTACGCCCGCGCGCCGGCCACCGCCGAGACGGCACCGGCGGCGGCCAGCAGGACGAACAACGTGGTCAGCGGCAGCCAGGAGGGCATCTCGACCAGGGGCACGTCACCCGGCGAGAAGTGGAGGAAGTGCAGCCCGAAGCCGATCAGCCAGGCCAGACCCCAGGGCCAGTAGTAGGCACGTGGGTCCGGTTCGAACTGACGCGCGGCGGTCGCCCGCTGCTCGTCGATCAGTCGCAGGGCCGCGGCCGGGTTCTCGGGGGGCAGGTCATCATCGACTGTCACGCAAACTACTTTATGACGCAAAGTCAAGCCTGCTGACGGTGGACCCGCCGGTGGCCCGGCGCACCTCGCTGGTCTGCGGACCGGTCAGCGGTCCACAGACCAGCGTGGTCGCTTGTCAGCCGGCGCAGGTCGCCGTGATCCCGGACGGCGCCGTGCCGGCCGAGGCGAGCAGCCCGAACGTGGTGGTGCCGCCCGGCGCGACGGTGCCGTTGTACGACGCGTTGCGGATCGTGACGTCAGCGCCGGCGCCGGCGGACACGCCACCCCAGACCGACTGGATCCGCTCGTCGCCGGACCACCGCCACCGCACGAGCCAGCCGTCGAGCGACTCGCTGCCGGTGTTGCGTACGGTGACCGTGGCAACGAAGCCGCCGCCCCACCGCGCGTCGATCGTCGCCGTCGCGCTGCACGCCGACAACGGTTCGGTCCGCGCCGGGCCGCCGATGACGTACGGGTCTCGCCGGGCGTCGACGTCGCTGAACCGGAACCAGTACTCGGTGTCCGGGGTCAGCCCCTCGAGCGTCACCTGCCCGTTGCGCTCCAGCCCGGTTACCGCCTCGGCCACCGGATTCTGCCAGGTCGCCGCGTCTTCGTAACTGGCGAAGAGCAGCACGGTCATCGGCAGGTCGTAACCGCAGGGCGGGCCGCTGAACATCAGGGAGTAGCTGACGGTCATCGTGGTGGCGGTGACTCCGGTGACCATGCCGCTGATCGGCAGGGCCGGCGGGCACGCGACCGTCGGGGTCGCGGTCGGGCTGACGGTCGTCATCAGGCCCGGGGCCGCGATCGGGGCGGCCGGGGCGTTGGCGGCACCGGCCGCCGTGACCCCGGCGACAGCGGCCAGGGTCACGGCGGTCAACACCACGCCGAACGTGCGAAGCATCCGTTACCTCCAGGAGACGGGGACCGGCGGGGTCGGCTCAGCGCCGACCGACGGCCGGTGGGTCGTCGGGCGCCGGCGACCGGACCGCTGACGGCGTCGTCAGCGGATGTCACGGTGACGGCACGTGCGAGAGAGAACTGCCCGGATGCGTGGCACGGACGGAGCGCGCCAACGCCCGTCGAGTGACCGCACCGGCTCCCAGACGCGGTCGACGAGCCCGAGTCTCTCAGTCGACGTCCCTCGATACAACCGGCCGGTCCGGCAGACCGGATCCTCGCCGGACGGCGGGTGTCGCATCAGGACCGGGTGCCGGAACTCCGCCCGTCGCGCGGGATCACCCCATCGACTTGGCGCCGTCGACGGCCTCCCGGATGATGTCGGCGTGCCCGGCGTGCTGGGACGTCTCCGCGATGATGTGCAGCAGCACCCGGCGGGCCGACCAGCGGGCGCCCGGCTCGAACCAGGGCGCCTCCGGCAACGGCTGACCGGCGTCGAGGTCGGCCAGGGTGACGACGAGCTCGTCGGTGCGGCGGGCCACCTCGTCGTACGCCGCCAGAATGCCGGCCAGGGTCTCCCCCGGCAGCATCTGGAACGACTGCGCGTGGCGCTCGTAGGCGCCCGGGTCGTCCGAGCCGCCCATCGCCGTGGGACCCTCGAGGATGAAGTCGACCCAGCCGCGCTCGGTGTGTGCGACATGCTTGATCACACCACCCACGCACAGCTCGCTCACGGTGCTGCGCTCGGCGGCCTGCTGGTCGGTCAGGTCCCGCGCGGTGTTGCGCAGGAAGAAGCGGTGCTGGCGCAGGGTCTGGAGCAGGTCGGCACGCTCGGCTGGCAGATCGGTTTCGGTCATGGTCGGCCCTTCATCGGCGGTCAGCCGGATGTTATCGGCCACCACCGACAGTTCCCTGCGCCAACGCCTCGCGCATCCGGTTGATCTCGACACCCTGCTCCACCACGACGGCGCCGGCCATCTCGTTGACGGTCACGTCGGAGCCGAGCGTCAACGCCTCCTTGCCCATGTCGATCGCGCCCTGGTGGTGATCGGACATCATGTCGACGAACAGCCGGTCGAACTCGGCCCCCCGAGCGGCGGTGAGGCGGTTCAGCGCCGCCGCCGACTGCATGCCGGACATCTCATGCCGATGGTCGCCCCCGGAGTCGCGGTCGAGGCCACGGTCGGCCAGCCACGCCTCCAACACCTTGATCTCCGGCCCCTGGGCGGCCAGGATCCGATCCGCGATCGTCTTGAGTTGCGGGTTCTCGCCGCGCTCCGGCGCCAACCGGGCCATCACGAGCGCCTGCTCGTGGTGCGGGATCATCATGGTCACGAAGCGGACGTCGGCGTTGTTGTACGGCGGGCGCGGCAGCGCCGACGTCTCGTTCGCCGGCCGCGACGTCGCCGGCTCGCCGGGGCGTCCGGGCATCAGCACCGGCGCGGTGGCGTCCGGGTTCGCCGGCAGCTCGATCGGCGCGGGCGTACGGGTCGTCGCCGCCGGCTCCGAATCGCCGTCCGGCCACCGCAGGACCAGCGTCGCCCCGACGACCAGCACCGCCAGCACCACCAGTTCGATCAGTACCCACCTGCGGGATCGCCTGACCAGTTCCCGGATCCGTGCACCCAGCACCACGTGACTCCCGCCGTCGTCGAGCTTGGCCGGATGTTAGCGCGGACTGACCTGCGGCGGGAGAGGCGGGACGTCGCGCGGCACACCCAGGGCTGGTCGGTCCGGTGCGTACACCCGCGCCGGCCCCTTGACCGGAAACCCTGATCGGCTTAGCTTCATCGATCAGGAAGGTCTCTTAACTGATTTCGCCCACCCGTCGGGAGTGCCGATGCGATCGTTGCGTCCCCGCCACCTCACCGCCCTCGTCGTCCTGACCGCCCTGCTCGTCGCCGCCGCGCCACCGGCCGTCGCCGACGCGACCCCGGGCCGCAGCGACGGGTACCACCGGGTCGGCTACTTCACCCAGTGGGGCATCTACGGCCGGGCGTTCCCGGTGCGCAAGCTCGACACCTCCGGCGCGGCGAGCCGGCTCACCCACGTCAACTACGCCTTCGGCAACATCAGCGAGGACGGCCGTTGCCATGTGGACGGCGGGCCGGGTGAGGGTGACGCCTGGGCCGACTACCAGCGACCCGTCCCGGCGGAGGAGAGCGTCGACGGCGTCGCCGACACCTGGGGTGAGCCGCTCAACGGCAACTTCGGCCAGTTGGCCAAACTGAAGGCCAAGCACCCCGACCTGAAAGTGATGATCTCGCTGGGTGGATGGAGCTGGTCGACGTACTTCTCCAACGCCGCCCGCACCGACGCCTCCCGCCGGGCTTTCGTCGCCTCCTGCATCGACCTCTACCTCAGGGGCAACCTGCCGATCCTGGACGGCGGCAGCGGCGGTCCCGGCGCCGCCGCGGGCGTGTTCGACGGCATCGACCTGGACTGGGAGTGGCCCAACTGGCCCGGCGAGCCGGGCAACGTCATCCGCCCCGAGGACCGGGAGAACTTCACCAAGCTGCTCGCCGAGTTCCGCCGGCAGCTCGACGCGTACGGCCGGCAGACCCGTCGCCATCATCCGCTGACCGCCTTCCTCCCGGCCAACCCGGCCACCATGGACGCCGGCTACGAGGGACGCAAGATCTTCAAGTACCTCGACTTCGCCACCGTGCAGGGCTACGACTTCCACGGCACCTGGGAGGCGGTGACCAACCAGCAGTCCGCGCTGCGCGTACCGAAGGGCGCACCGGACGACCCGGACTTCTCCGTCGAGGTGGCGGTCGACGGCTGGATCGCCCGTGGGGCGCCCAGGCACAAGCTGGTGCTGGGGATCCCCTACTACGGCCAGGGCTGGACCGGCGTCACCGGCGGCGGCGACGGGCTGTTCCAGCCGGCCACCGGGCCCGCTCCGGCCACCCACGCGGCCGGGTTCGAGGACTACAAGCAGCTCAAGAACCTGGCCCGGGACGGCTTCACCGTCCACCGCGACCTGCGCGCCGGGCACGCCTGGCTGTTCGACGGCACGACCTTCTGGACGTACGACGATCCGGTGGTCGTGCTCCAGAAGACGCTCTACATCCGCCGGGCCGGCCTGGGCGGGGCGATGATCTGGTCACTCGACGGTGACGACGACCGCGCCACCCTGACCAGAACGATCAGCCTGGGACTGACCACCCGGTAGCGGCACCGCTGCCCGGCCGCCCGTTTCGCACCGGCGGCGGCCGGGCAGCGCTCACCCGAGAATGCCTTCGTGCAACGCGCGGAGCACCGCGTTCGTGCGGTCCCGGGCGCCGAGCTTGGTCAGGATCGTGGAGACGTGGTTCTTGACGGTGCCCTCGGCGAGGAACAGCACCTCGGCGATCTCCCGGTTGCTGTAGCCGTGCGCCACCAGCCGCAGCACCTCCTGCTCGCGTCCGGTCAGGCCCTGCACCGGTGGCGCCTGCGGCCCGGCCGGGGACGGCCCGGAGCGGATCGCCCGCAGCATCCGGTCGGTGATCGACGGGGCGATCAGCGTGCCACCGTCGGCGAGCGTACGGATGGCCCGGGTGAGCTGTTCCAGCGTGACGTCCTTGAGCAGATAACCCCGGGCACCCGCGCGCAGCGCGGCGAGCACGAGTTCGTCGTCGTCGAACGTGGTCAGCACCAACACCGGGACGTCGATGCCCTCCGCGCGTAGCTGTTCCAGCGTCCAGATGCCATCGAACCGGGGCATCCGCAGGTCGAGCAGGATCACGTCGGGGGCGGTACGCGCGACGACCGGCAGCGCGGCGCGACCGTCGTCGGCCTCGCCGACCACGTCGATGCCGGCGACCTCCAGCAGCCCACGGATGCCCTGCCGAATGAGGGTCTGGTCGTCGACCACCACCACCCTGGTCATCGCGCCGGCACCCGCGCGGTCACCCGGAACCCGTCGCACCCGTCCACGGACAGCTCACCGCCGAGCGCGGCGAACCGCTCGCCCAGGCCACGCAGCCCGTTGCCGAGCGACGGTTCCGGTGCCCCCCGACCGTCGTCGCGGGCGTCGAGCACGGTCTCCCGATCGTCGGCGGTCACCGAGATCCGCAGGGTACGCGCGTCGGCGTGCCGGATGGTGTTGGTGACGATCTCCTGGGTGGCGCGGACGAACGCCGCACTGTCGTCCTCGTCGATCCGCACCTCCGGCGACACCTCGATCGTCACGTCGAGACCGGGCAGGTCCCGCGTCACCCGGCGCAACGCCTGCTCCAGGTCGGGGCTCTCGGTCCGCAGCCGCCCGACCGTGGCCCGCACGTCGCCGAGCAGGTCCCGGGCGACCCGGTCGGCCCGTTCGAGGTGGGTACGCACGGCCGGACCCTCCAGGTGACGAGCGGTCTCCAGTTCCAGGGTCAGCACGGTCAGCTGGTGGCCGATCAGGTCGTGCAGTTCGCGGGAGATGCGCAGCCGTTCCGCCGTGGCGGCAGATTCCGAGAGCAGCACAGTGGCGGCCTGCAACTCGACGTGCGCCTCGGCCAGCTCGCGGCGCATGCGCTGTTCCCGCAGCAGCGTGACCGAGCTGAGCAGCGTCGCCACCTGGATCAGCAGGTAGAAGATCAGAATCATGACGCCGTCGGCCCGGGCCCGGGTCAGCGATGCCGCGCCGAACGTGATGACCAGCGTGTTGGCGACCACCACCGCCAGACCCACCGGCACCGGCACCACGTACACGCTCACCGCGGCGGTGAGGACCAGCAGCACCGGCAGGAGTCCCAGGTTCGATGCGGTAAGCAGTAGGGCCCAGGCGGCGGCGACGGTCACGGCGAACGCCATGTACCGCACCACCCGGGACACGCGGGTGGAGACCGAGACGAGCAGGGCAGCCAGGTACGCGGCGAACAGCGCGATCCACCAGCCGCGCGGGATTGTGGTACCGAGGGCTCCGAAGATCCCCGGGCCGGCGACGGCGAACGCGACCACGAGCATCGCGAGGCCGGACCATTCGTCTGTCCCGACGCGCCGCATGGACCCACTCTAGGTCGGGCCGTGGCCAGCCCACCTGTGCCGGAAGTCATGCCCGCAGGTGATGACTTCCGGGACCCGACACCGGCCGGAAGCGTTCGTAGCCTCACAGCATGACCAGCACCGAACCGGCGATCGTCGCCGAGCATCTCGCCAAGAGTTACCGCGGTACGCGGGCGGTCGTCGACGTGAGCCTGCGGGTCGAGCTCGGCGAGGTGGTCGGTGTGGTCGGTGCCAACGGCGCGGGCAAGACGACGACCGTTGAGATGATCGCCGGGCTACGCGTACCCGAACGGGGGCGGGTACGCGTGCTCGGCCTGGATCCGCGCCGCGACCGGGCGCGGCTGCGACAGGTCCTCGGCGTGCAGTTGCAGCAGGCCCACCTGCATCACGCGCTCCGGGTCGCCGAGCTGGTCGACCTCTACCGGAGCTTCTATCCCGATCCCCGGCCCACCGGCGAGCTGCTCGACCTGGTCGAGCTGACCGAACAGCGCCGGACCAGCTTCGACAAACTCTCCGGCGGCCAGCAGCAGCGGCTGTCCATCGCCCTCGCCATCGCCGGCCGACCCCGGGTGGTGATCCTCGACGAACTGACCACCGGCCTCGACCCGAAGGCCCGCCGCCGGATGTGGCACACGGTCGAGCAACTCAGATCCGAAGGGGTGAGCGTGCTGCTCGTCAGCCACACGATGGAGGAGGTCGAGCGGCTTTGCGACCGCGTCGTCGTGCTCGACGCCGGACGGGTCATCGCGCTCGACACCCCGGCGGGCCTGATCGCCCGCGCCGGCACCGCCACCCTCGACGACGCGTTCGTCGCGCTCACCGGCCGGCAACTGGAGGAAGAACCCGCATGAACACCCTCGTCGAGGCCCGCCGCCCGGGGCTGCGTTCCCTGATCACCCTTATCGGGTGCGAGGCCAAGATGGTCATGCGGGACACCGCCGGGCTGGTGGTCCCGCTCTGCCTGCCGCTGCTGATCATGTTGACGAGCGCCTCCTCCGCGAGCCGCACGACAGTCGACAACGGGCGTACCGCGCTGGACGTCTACGTCCTGCCGCTCGTGTTCACCATGGTCATCGCGATCATCGGCATCATCAACATGCCGAGTTTCCTCGCCTACTACCGACGCTCCGGAATCCTCCGCCGGCTCGGGGTCACCCCCGCATCGCCGGCCATGGTCCTCGCCGCCCAGGCCGTCGTCAGCGTCCTCCAGGCGCTCGTCGGCATTACGGCTGCCCTGGTCGTGGCGTTCCTGGCCTTCGGCGCCAACCCGCCCGCCAACCTCGGCACGGCGCTCGGAGTGGTCGCACTGGCGATGGCGGCGATGTACAGCGCCGGCATGATCGTCGCGGCGGTCGCACCCACTCCCAACTCCGCGGTCGCCATCGGCCTGGTCGCCTTCTTCATCCTCGGCGCCCTCGGCGGCATGTTCGGCGGCCGGGACTCCCTGCCCGAGCCGCTCGCCGAGGTCGGCGGCTGGCTGCCGTTCGGCGCGGCCGTCGAGGCCCTGTCGTCCGCCTGGGCCGGCGCCGCGGTGCCGGCGGCGAACCTGATCGGCCTCGGCGCGACGATCGTCGTCGCAGCCGTGGTCGCGGGCCTGCTGTTCCGCTGGGAATGACCCGCGGTCCGGCCGGCCGGCCGCACCTCGTCAGCTGAATGGCGGCCGGAAGGCGGGAGCCGGGACCGGCCGGTCAGCACCCTTGGGCGGTGAGCAGGTAGTCGTCCGCCTCGGCGCTCCACCGCAGACCCACCGCCCCTTCCGTGGCGGCGGCCTTGCAGAACTGCAGAAAGCCGCGGTAGCCCAGCTTCTTCTCGCTGAAGTCCGGCCGCACCCGCCGGAGTTGGTTCTTCAGCCCGGACAGGGCCACCTCGCCGGTCTCACCGCCGAGATCCCGAACCACGGAACAGAGCAGCGCGAATGCCGTTTCCCGGTCGCCATGTTCCGGCAGGGAGACCTCCGGGTCGCCCTTGGCCGGGCCTTCCGCCAGCTCGATCACCCGGAGTTCGGCGAGATGGCGCAGCAACTCACCGAAGGTGCGGAACCCGTAGTCGGACTCGCTGAACGTGGGATCCTTACGCAGCAGGGTGCGCTTCAACCGTGAGGCGGTCACCTCCCCGCCGGAGCTGCGCTGCAGACCCGCCACGGTCTGGGCGACGAGGACGGCGAGCGCGTCGGCGTCCCGGGCCGGCTCCTCGGTCGGCGGCGCCTCGGGTTCGGCCTGCTCGACGGGCTCCGGCTCGGGCAGCCGGGCCGGACGGCTCCGTCGTCCCCGCGTCGGCAGGATGTCGACGCCCTCCAACCGGTCGTAGTAGAGGAACTCGTCGCACGCCGGTGGCAGCAAGGCCGAGGTGGACTTCTCCACCCCCACCCCGATCACCTGCTTGTTGAGTTCGCGGAGCTTGTGCACCAGCGGGGTGAAGTCGCTGTCGCCGGTGCAGAGGACGAAGGTCGAGATGTACCCGCGTTCGAAGGCCAACTCGATCGCGTCCACGGCCATCTTGATGTCGGCGGCGTTCTTGCGGGTGGCACCCATCCGCTGCGGAATCTCGATCAGCTCGACGTGCGAGCGGGTCAACATCCGCCGATCCTCGTCGAAGTACGACCAGTCGGCGTACGCCCGGCGCACCACCACCCGGCCGCGCTCGGCCAGCGCGTCGGCGATCGGTCGGAAGTCGAACATCGCCCCGCCGTGGTGGTCACGCACCCCCAGCGCCAGGTTCTCGTAGTCCAGAAACAGGGCGATCCGGTCCTCATGCTCCACCAGGGCAGCGTACGTCGAGGTGGCCGGGTACCCACCGGTGGCACCGCGCCGACGCGGGACCGTCACGGACGGCGGCTACCATCGCCCGATGGATCTTCGCGGCACGATCAGCCCGGACCGTCCGCTGCTCGTCCTGGCCATCGCCGAGGAGGCCGCGTACCTCGACGCGGGGTTCCCGGTGCTGCTGACCGGAATGGGAAAGATCAACGCGGCGGCCGCGGTGGCGGCGACGCTGGCCCGCTCACCGTTGCCGTCGGTGCTTGTCAACCTCGGCACCGCCGGCGCGCTGCACCCCGGTTGGACCGGCACCCACGAGGTCGGCAGCGTCCTCCAGCACGACCTGGACACCGAGTTCATCCGCCGGCTCACCGGGCAGACCGTCGGCGCGCCCCTGGACCTGGGTGACGGGCCGACGCTGGCCACCGGCGACCGGTTCATCGCCGACGACGAGGCCCGCGCGGCCCTGAGCCGCCGCGCCCACCTGGTCGACATGGAGGGGTACGCGGTGGCGTCGACGGCGCACGCCCTCGGGGTACCGGTCCGGGTGGTGAAGCAGGTGAGCGACGAGGCCGGCGACGGGGCGGAGCGCAGCTGGCAGGAGTCGGTGGACGGCTGCGCCCGTGCCCTCGCCGGCTGGGTGCGGGACAACCTCTGACCGTGGTCGCCCGGGCGGGTGCTCGGTGAAAGGCACGTTTGGCGCCGCGAGCCCCGGGTAGCCGCGCTGCTGCGGCTACGGATTGGAAAACGGGTCATGGAGCTGTCGGCACGTACGACGATCATCCTGCGCAGTGGCGTCCGAGGGGTCATCGCCGCGATGGCGATGTCCGGGTTACGCCAGGCCACCACCTCCCTGAATCTGGTGCAGAGTTCGCCGCCGAAGTCGGTGCTGGAGAAGCTGGCGCCCGGACTGCTCGACCGGTTGCCCGGCGACCAGCACCCGGCGGCCCTGGCAGCGGCGCACTGGGGCTACGGGCTCAGCGCCGGGCTGGCCTTCGGCGCGCTGCCGAAACGCCTCCGTCATCGGATCTGGGTCGGCCCGCTCTACGGCATGGTGCTGCTGCTCGGCTTCCACGCCACCATCGCGCCGGCCCTCGGCATCGACCGCCGGCTGTCGGACTGGCACGAACAGGCGGCCCTGGTCGCCGACCATCTCCTGTACGGCATCGTGGTGGCGGGCTTCCCGATGCCGCACCGGGACTGACCGCCACCGGGCGGCATGGCCCACCCGCCTGCCGAGCCTGCCGACGCGCCACGCGTCGACAGGCTCCACGCCAGGTCAGGCGCCGCCGGCCAGGTCGCGCCGGCGGAAGGCGGACACGGCCGCCCGGGCGAGAGCACCGGCGAGGACGGTCAGCACCACCACCGCGACCACGCTGACGTCCTCCAGCGGGTACTCCCCCACGTGCTCGAAGGGCGACAGCCGCAGCACATTCTCGGGTAGCTCCAGGATCGGGGCGAAGTAGCCGGCGATCAGCCCGTAGCCGAGCACCACCCAGATCACCGGCAGCATCCTCGGTGCCGCCGCGTAGAGCAGGGCGACGGCCCCGAGGACCAGCCAGACCGCCGGGGTGTGCGCGAGGTGGCCGAGCAGCAGGTCACCGAAGAGACCCGGGTCGCCGGTGCTCACCGCCGCGCCGACGCCCATGCCCGCACCGGCCACCAGCAGCAGCCAGGGCACGCCGAGCGCCACGACGGCGAGGTGACCGCCGATCCAGGCGGCCCGACTGACCGATGTCGCCAGCACCGGCTCAGCCCGGCCCTCGGTCTCCTCGGCGCGCAACGACTGCACCGCGAGCACCGCGAAGACCCCGACGACGAGCGCCATGGTCAGGCCCATCATGCCGAGGTACCCGGCGAGCAGGTCACCCGAACCACCACCCATGACCTCCACCAGGTCCGCGGGTGCGTTCTCGAAGCCGTCGAGCAGGGGCTGGGTGAACGATCCGTAGGCCACCCCGGCCACCAGCAGCGCCGCGCTCCAGCCGATCAGGCTCGCCCGGTGCAGCCGGAAGGCGAACGCGAGCGGGCCGGCCAGCCAGCTCGCCGCCCGGGGCGGACCCGGGCGGGGCGGCACCAGGCCGGCACCGAAGTCGCGCCGCGCCGACAGGACGTAGCCGGTGGCGGCGGTCGCCGCCGCGAAGGCCAGCGCGATGGCCAACGGCCACCAGCGGTCGTGGACGTACGCGGCGGTCTGCTGCGACCAGCCGATCGGCGACAGCCAGGACAGCCAGGACGGCCCGCTGCCCTGTACCGCCGCCATGTCGCCGAGGCCGCGCAGCACGAACGCGGCACCGAGCGCCGTCCCGGCCATGCCGGAGGCGGCCCGTGGGTACTCCGACAGCTGAACGGTGACCGCGGCGATGCCGGCGAAGGCGAGGGCGACCGCACCGACGGAGGCGCCGAACAGCATGGATCCGCCCGGATCGAAGCCACTGCTGGTCATCATCGCGCCGATCAGCAGGGCGACCAGCGCCGCCATCACGGTGGTGAGGGTGAGCGCGGCGGTCAGCTGGGCGTGCCGACCGACCACGTTGGCGCGGACCAGTTCGGCCCGGCCGGTCCGCTCCTCGGTCCGGGTGTGCCGGACCACGGTGAGCAGGCCCATCAGCCCGGCGCCGAGCAGCACGTAGAGGCCGTACTGGCCGGCCAGGAAACGTTCGATGGTCAGGTCGTCGAAGCCGAAGCCGGGCCCACCGAACAGGGCTCCGGCGGGGCTGCTGGTGAAGGCGGTCAGCCCCGCCAGGTCCTCGGGAGTCTGCGCGATGGTGCCCAGCGCGGCGGCGAAGTACGTCATCAGCAGGGGCAGACCGAGCGTCCAGGCGGGCAGCCGGATCCGGTCGCGGCGCAGCATGAACCGCAGCAGGTTGCCGGTCCCGGTGACGGCGGTGCCGGTGTCCACCGATGCAGCGCGGTGCAGCGTCGTCGCGGTCATCACGCCCCCTCCCCGGCACCGTTGCCGACGAGCCGGTCACCGTAGTGCCGCAGCAGGAGTTGCTCGAGCGTCGGCGGCCGGACGGTCAGTCCCTGCACACCGAGGTCACCGAGTTCGCGTACCACGACGGCGAGCTGGTCGCCGTCGACCTCGAAGCGGACCTGGCCGTCGGCGGTGCGCAGGCCGTGCACGCCGGCCAGGTCGGCCAGGCCGTCGGCCGGCCGGTCGGTGACGGCCTCGACCGAGGTACGGGTGAGGTGGCGCAGTTCGGTGAGCGAACCGGTCTCGACGCTCCTCCCCTGTCGGATGATCGAGATCTGGTCGGCGAGCACCTCGACCTGGGCGAGGATGTGGCTGGACAGCAGCACGGTGCGCCCGGCGTCCTTGACCTGGCGGATGCACTCCTGGAACACCGCCTCCATCAACGGGTCCAGCCCGGCGGTCGGCTCGTCGAGCAGCAGCAGCTCGACGTCGCTGGCCAGCGCCGCGATGAGCGCCACCTTCTGCCGGTTGCCCTTGGAGTAGGTGCGGCCCTTCTTGCTCGGGTCCAGGTCGAAGCGCTGGCACAGCTCGTCCCGGCGCACCGGGTCGGTGCCGCCGCGCAGTCGGGCGAACAGGTCGATCGCCTCGCCGCCGGTCAGGTTGGGCCACAGCTCCACGTCGCCGGGCACGTAGGCGAGGCGCCGGTGCAGGGAGACCGCGTCGGCCCAGGGGTCACCGCCGAGCAGCCGGACCCGGCCGCCGTCGGCGCGCAGCAGCCCGAGCAGGATGCGGATGGTGGTGGACTTGCCGGCGCCGTTGGGGCCGAGGAAGCCGTGCACGGTGCCGGCGTCGACCCGCAGGTCGAGTCCGTCGAGTGCCTTGACCCGGCCGAAGGACTTGTCGAGGTGGTGGATGTCGATGGCAGCAGTCATGGTCGTTGACCTCGTTCGAGGTAGCCCGGGCGTACCGGGGTGCGATGTGGTCGATCAGCGGATCCGGGGCAGCGCCACGCGGAGTCCGGTGTGTGTCGCGGTGGTGCGCGGATGAGTGGGCCACGCGGCGGCGTGGTGGCGGTTCAGCTCGCCGTACCGTCGGGGTCGGCGGCGTTCGGTGCGGCCGACGGCGGATCCGGCACGTACATCAGGTATTCGTCGAGCATCGACCGGTCGACGAGCAGCCCCTCGGTGAACAGTTCCAGCGCCGGCAGCGCCAGTTCGCCCATGTACTGACGGAACAGGGCGGGGAACTTCTCGGGCTCCGCGTCGGCACCGTGCAGGGTGAACCAGAGCAGCATGCTGCCGGTCGCCTGGTAGGCCAGGTAGCGGGTGCGGGCGGCCCGGTCCCGGCTGGGCCGCACCACCCCGGCCGCCTCCCCGGCGGACAGGTACGCCTCGGCGTCGCTGATCATGTGCTCGATCAGCTGGGCGGCCAGTTCCCCGCCGGCCTGCATGCTGCGCAGCAGGTACTGCACCATCGGCGCGAACTGCTCGACCTGGGCCATCTGCGCCAGCAGCATCGTCCCGGTGCCGTCGGTGAGCGCCTTCTCCTTCTCCCGGCGCATGATCTCCAGCACCCGCTCGTCGCAGGCGCGACGGAGCCCGTCCTTCGAGCCGAAGTGGTGCACGATCAGACCGGCGGTCACCCCGGCGTCCGCGGCGATGGTGCGGAGCCCGACCCGGAAGCCGTCGCGGGCGAACCGGGCGATGGCGGCGTCACGGATGCGGCTCGCGGTGGCGAACTCGCCGCCGCGCTCCTCCGAAGCTCCGCCCAGGAACGTCACGACACCAGATTAAACACTTGTTCAATCGCCCGGCAAGGCCCTGCGGCCGCGTTCCTGCGAGGCGCCTGGGAATGGCCTGATGACCTCGGTCACCGTCCGCGAACGACCTCCGGCCCTCAGTCGGGCTCGGGGGCGGGGATCTCGCGGAGACCGGCCTCGTCGAGGCGCAGCCACCGCTCGACGCCGATGTCGGCCAGAAACCGCTCGTCGTGGCTGACCACCACGAAGGCGCCCCGGTACGCGTGCAACGCGTTCTCCAACTGGCCCACGCTGACCAGGTCGAGGTTGTTCGTGGGCTCGTCGAGCAGCAGCAGGTGCGGCGCCGGCTGGGCGTAGAGGACACAGGCCAGGGTGGCCCGCAGTCGCTCACCGCCGGAGAGGACGCCGACCGGCAGTTGGGCGCGGTCGCCCCGGAACAGGAACCGGGCCAGCAGGTTCATCCGTTCCGACTGCTGGCGGTCCGGGGCGTACGCGGTGAGGTTCTCCAGCACGGTGCGCTCCGGGTCGAGCAGGTCCAGCCGCTGCGACAGGTACGCCACCCGGCCGTCCGCCCGACGCACCTGCCCGCCCTGCGGATCCAGCTCGCCGAGCAGCAGGCGCAGCAGGCTGGACTTGCCGACACCGTTGGGGCCGGTCAGCGCGATCCGTTCCGGACCACGGATGGTCAGGTCGAGTCCGTCCCCGGAGAACAGCGCCCGGCCGCCGTACCGGACCTGCATCCGCTGACCCTCGACCAGGGTGCGGCCGGTCGGGACGTCGGTCTCCGGCAGTTCCACGGCCAGCGTCTGGTCGTCCCGCAACGCCCGACCGGCCTCGTCGAGCCGGGACTGCGCGGCGCTGACCCGGCTGGCGTGTGCCTGCTGGGCCCGGCCCGCCGACTCCTGGGCACTGCGCTTGAGCCCACCGGCGACGATCCGGGCCAGACCCGCGCTGCCGAGATTGCGGGCGGCGTTGCCGGCTCGCCGGTCGGCGCGCTCGCGGGCCTGCTGCATCTCCCGCTTCTCCCGCCTGACCTCCAACTCGGCGCTGCGCACCTGGCGCTCCGCCAGCTCCCGGGCAGCCCGTGCCGCCTCCTCGTAGGCGGTGAAGTTGCCGCCGAACATCCGCACCTGCCCGCCGTCGAGCTCGGCGATGCGGTCCATCCGGTCCAGCAGCATCCGGTCGTGGCTGACCAGCAGCAGGCAGCCGGACCAGTTCTCCAGCACCGCGTACAGCCGGTGCCGGGCGTCGATGTCGAGGTTGTTGGTGGGCTCGTCGAGCAGCAGCACGTCGGGACGCCGCAGCAGTTGCGCGGCCAGACCGAGGGAGACCGCCTGGCCGCCGCTGAGGGTGTCCAGGCGACGATCCAGCGCCACCTCGCCCAGACCCAGCCGGTCGAGTTCGGCGCGGCTACGCTCCTCGACGTCCCAGTCGTCACCGATCGCGGCGAAGTTGTCCTCGCTGGCGTCGCCGGCCTCGATGGCCCGCAACGCGGACAACGCCGGGGCGACGCCGAGCACCTCCGCCACGGTCAGGTCACCGGTGAGCGGCAGGTGCTGCGGCAGGTAGCCGAGCAGTCCCTCGACGGTGACGCCGCCGCCGGTGGGTACGAGGTCACCGGCGATCAGGCGCAGCAGCGTCGACTTGCCGGCGCCGTTCGGCGCGACCAGGCCGGTGCGACCCGGCGGCACGGTGAAGGACAGGTCCTGGAAGACCGGGGTGTCGTCCGGCCAGGAAAAGGACAGGTTGGTGCAGACGACGCAGGCGTCGGACATCGAGAAGTACCTCGGATGAGAAGCCGGGGCGACCACGCCCCGGGCAGGCAGACAGGGCCACGACACAACAGGCCGCCGTCACGGCGGCGGGGTGCTCACCCCGAGATGTCGTCGTCCCCCGAAAGCATGTCGCGCGCTCCTCGCTGCGTACCGGGCGGTTGAACCGCAGGGGCCAAGCCTAGCAAGTGCCGTTCCCGTCCGGGCCCGAGGCGGCGACCCACCCGCCGGGCCCCGAACCCCGGCGGGTGGGTCGCCGATCAGGACCGGACTCGGCCGCGCACCCGCAGGTAGAGCAGCGCCGCCGCGGTCACCGCCACCGGCCAGAGCAGGTAGACACCGGTCATGACCAGGAGGAACAGCACCACACCGATGGTCGCGGCAGCGGCGTACCAGGCGGCGCTGCGGCGGGGCAGCAGCCGCAGCGCCGACGCGACACCGATCACGTAGACGGTGATGAAGGAACCGGTCGTGACCAGCACCAGCGAGTGGGTGTCGAGACCGGTGCCGAGTGTCGCCGCGAGGGCGAGGAACGCCAGGGTGGCGGTGACCGCGAGGCTGCGGCGGGGCACCTCGCCCGCCACGCTGCCCCGGGCGAGCCAGTCGGGCAACGCCGCGTCCCGGCCGAGGGCCGCACCGAGCTTCGCCGCTCCGGCGTAGTAGGCGTTCATCGCGCCGAAGGTCAGCAGCAACGCCGCCCCGGCGACCAACCAGCGGACGTCGCCGCCGAGCGCCACGGCGAACAACTCACCGAGCGGTGCCGTGGAGTCCGCCGCCGCCGAGCCGAGTACGGCGACGGTCGCGAAGGCCACCGCGAGGTACAGCGCACCAACCACGACGACCGCCGCGGCGGTGGCCCGGGGCAGGTCCCGCCCCGGACGGCGGAACTCGCCCGTCAGGTGGGTGATCGCCTCCCAGCCGACGAAGCTCCACATCAGCAGCGCCGCCGCGGGGCCCACGGCGGCCAGGCCACGCGGGGCGAAGGGCGTGAGGTTCGCGGCGTCCACGTGCGGCAGCGACAACAGCACCGCCAGCAACAGGAGTGCGACAAGCGCCCCGGCGAGCGCGAGCTGCACCCGGCCGGCGAGCTGCACTCCGGCGTGGTTGGTGACGGTGACCGCGACCATCAGCAGCACCGCCGTGACCGCGACGGTGCGCGTACCGCCGCCGACCGCCGCCTCGACGTAGGCCGCGCCGAACAGCGCCGCGGCGGCGGCGCCCGGTGGCACCGCGAAGTAGAAACACCAGCCGACGACGGCCGCCGCCCGCGACCCGAAGGCCATCCGGGCGTACGTCGAGACGCCACCGGCGTCCGGGTGACGGGAACCGAGCGCGGCGAAGGTGGCCGCCAGTGGGGCGGAGACGATCACGAGCAGCAGCCAGGCGAGCAGCGAGGCGGGACCGGCGGCCTCGGCCGCCAACGCGGGCAGCGCGATCACCCCGGTACCCAGGACGGCACCGACGTAGAGGGCCGCGCCCTGGGCGGCGGTGAGCCGTCCGTCGGTCACCGGCGTGGCACGGGTCTGGGTCATGTGATCACCGTTGTCCGGGCCGGCCGGCCGGGACAGCCGGATTGACGCCGCACTGCGTTAGATTTCTGCCATGCGTCCGCACGTCGTCGCGATGGCGGTGACCGACAACCTGCCGATCTTCGAGCTGGCGGTCCCGCAGGAGGTGTTCGGCACCGACCGGCGGGACATCGTCGACCCGTGGTACGAGCTGCGGCTGTGCGCGGCCGAGCCGGGCCCGCTGCGGACCACCGGTGGTTCCTGGCTCGACCCCGGGTACGGCCTGGACGACCTGGTCGAGGCCGACACCGTGCTGGTGCCCGGATGCGCCCGACCGGCCCAGACCGACCCCCCGGCGGAGCTGGTCGAGGCGCTGCGCGTCGCGCACGCACGGGGGCGACGCATCGTCGGCATCTGCACCGGCGCGTACCCGATCGCCGCGGCCGGTCTGCTCGACGGTCGACGCGCCACCACGCACTGGATGAACGCGCAGGACTTCGCGGGCCGGTTCCCACTCGTCGACCTCGACCCCCGGGTGCTGTACGTGGCGGAGGGCACCGTCTTCACCTCGGCGGGTACCGCCGCCGCCATCGATCTCTGCCTGCACCTGGTGCGGCTGGACCACGGCGCCGCGGTGGCGAACGAGGTGGCGCGGCGGATGGTGGTGGCACCGCAGCGGGGCGCCGACCACACCCAGTATCCGGCACCGCCGGTACGGGGAGTCTCACCGGCCGACCTGAGCCCGGTGCTGGAGTGGGCCCGGCAACGCCTGGACCGGCCGCTGTCGGTCAACGACCTGGCTCGCGCGGCCAACCTGAGTTCGCGCACCCTGGCCCGCCGGTTCCGCGACTCGCTCGGCACCACGCCGTTGCAGTGGCTGTTGGAGCAGCGGGTCCGATTGGCCCAGGAGCTGCTGGAGACCACCGAGGATCCGGTCGAGCGGATCGCGCACCGCACCGGTTTCGGCAGTGGCGCGAACCTGCGCCAGCACTTCGGCCGGATCAGCGGAATGTCCCCGCAGACCTACCGACACGTGTTCCGGTACCGGGCCGGCGCGTCGGCCCGCCCGACCGTGCCGCCACGGCCGGCCGGACAACCGCTCCGATAGGCAGCGACCGCACTGCCGCCCGCCGCCGCTTCGACGGCGGGCGGCGCTGCGTCGTTACCGGAAACTTCCGGAAGTTCTGGTCACCGCCGTGGTCTCGACATAGCATGCACGCGCTTAAATCCGTCCGAAGGGCCACGTCAGACACACCCCACCAGCACCGATATTCTATAGAGGGATTTCGATGAATATCTGGAACCTCTCCCGTCGATCACGACGCCGATCCCGGACCATCGCCCTGCTCTGCTCGGCCGCGCTCGTCACCGCGTTCGCCGTGGCACCCGCACCAGCGGCCGCCGCCGAGGTCGTCCTCGCCAACGACTTCGAGTCCGGCTCGTACGCCCCGTGGGGACCGCGCGGCGACATCGCCCTCGCCATCGCCGACGAGGGCCACGAGAGCGACAGCAGCCTGTCGGTCACCGGCCGCACGGCGAACTGGCAGGGCCCGGCGACGAGCGCGACGGCACTGTTCCGTCCCGGTACGCAGTACTCGGTCACCGCCTGGGTGAAGCTTCCGGCCGGCACCGAAGGCACCGCCGGCGTGCACTTCACCGTCGAGGCGACCCCCGCCGACGGTGGCGACAACACCTACACCTGGATCGGCGGGGACGTCCCCACCACCGCCGACGGCTGGGCGCAGATCGGCGGCACGTACACGTTGCCCGACGGGCTCAGCGCCGCCACCCTCTACGTGGAGGCGGCGGAGAGCACCCCGTTCCTCCTGGACGACGTGCTGATCACCGGGCCCGACGGCGAACCGGGCGGACCTGAGCCCGGCACGGTCGTCATCGACACCGACTTCGAGGACGGGCTGGACGGCTGGGGCCCCCGCGACAGCGGACCCGGCGCCCCGACCGTCGAGATCAGCGACGTCGCGCACGGCGGTACGGCCGCGGCGCTGGTCACCGACCGGGTCAACCAGGGTGCCGGGCTCGGACGTGACGTGGCCGGCCTGTTCGAGGCGGGCGTCACCTACGAGTTCAACGCCTGGCTGCGGTTCGCCGACGGCCAGCCGACCGACCAGATCTGGCTCAGCCTGGCCAGCACCGCCGGCGGCAGCCAGTCGTTCAGCACCCTCGCCCAGTTCGAGTCCATCACCAACACGGGCTGGACCGAGGTCAGCGCCCGGTTCACCATGCCCGCCTCGGACGAGGCGCTGCTCTACTTCGAGACCCGCTGGCAGGGCGCGGACGTGGCCGGCAACACCAGCGACTTCCTGGTCGACGACATCGTCGTCCGGGTGCCGGAGCCACCGGTCATCGAGGACCTCACCCCGATCCACGAGACCACCGACTTCCCGGTCGGTGTGGCCATCGACGCTCGGGAGACCGTCGGCGGCACCGCCGAACTGCTGAACCGGCACTTCAACCAGGTCACGCACGAGAACCACATGAAGCCCGAGGCCTGGTACGACGACGAGCGCACCTTCCGACCGCACGAGCAGGCGCTCGCGGTGCTGGACTTCGCCCGCGACAACGACCTGCGCGTCTACGGTCACGTGCTGGTCTGGCACAGCCAGACCCCGGCCTGGTTCTTCCAGGACGCCGACGGCCAGCCGCTGACCACGTCCGCGGCAGACCAGCAGGTGCTGCGCGACCGGCTGCGGACCCACATCTTCGACGTCGCCGAGTCACTGTCCGACCGCTACGGCCTGTTCGGCTCCCCCACCAACCCGTTGTACGCCTGGGACGTCGTCAACGAGGTCATCAGCGACAGCGGTGAGTACGCCGACGGCCTGCGCCGCAGCGAGTGGTACCGGATCCTCGGCGAGAGCTTCATCGACCTGTCGTTCGAGTACGCGCACGAGGCGTTCAACGACGTTCACGCCGTACCCGGCAGCGACCCGGTCACCCTGTTCATCAACGACTACAACACCGAGCAGAGCGGCAAGCAGGCCCGCTACCGGGCGCTGGTGCAGCGGCTGGTCGACCGGGACGTGCCGATCGACGGGGTGGGTCACCAGTTCCACGTGTCGCTGGCCACACCGGTCAGCAGCCTGGCGGCCACCCTGGACACCTTCGCCGACCTGCCGCTGACCCAGGCCGTCACCGAACTCGACGTCACCACCGGCACCCCGGTGACCCAGGCACGGCTGATCGAGCAGGGTTACTTCTACCGGGACGCCTTCCGGATCTTCCGGGAGCACACCGACGACCTGTTCGCCGTCACCGTGTGGGGGCTCACCGACGGCCGGTCGTGGCGGTCGGCCAACGCGCCGCTGCTGTTCGACGACAACCTGCGGGCCAAGCCGGCCTACTACGGGGCGGTGGACGGCGACCTGCCGGCACGTCTGCGCACGGCAAACGTCTTCGCCGGTGACGTGGCCCTCACGGCCGCCGCACCGAAGGACCTGACCTGGCGCAAGCTGCCCCTGCACCCGATCGAGGACACGGCCCGGTTCCAGCTGCGCTGGGCACCGGACCACCTGACCGCGTACGTCACGGTCGACGACGCCTCGGTCTCCGACGACGACCAGGTCACCTTCGCCCTGGGCGACGAGACGTACCGGGTCGCCCGCGACGGCGACGGCGACGTGCCGGCCGTGGCAACCGAGCGGGACGGTGGCTACCACCTGGTCGCCCACCTGCCGCTGGCCGACGCCGCCGAGGGGCAGACCCGCACCTTCGACGTACGGGTGACCGACGACGGCACCACCTCCGGCTGGAACACCCCGGGCGCCGTGGGCACCCTGAACCTGGTGGAGGAGCTGTCGTACCTGGAGGTACGGGAGGCCGGCACCGCGCCGGTCATCGACGGCACCGTGGATGCCGGCTGGGCCCAGGCCACGTCGGTCACCACCGCCAAGCAGGTCTCCGGCACCGACGGCGCGACCGCGAACGTTCGTACCCTGTGGCGAGGCCAGACGCTGTACGTGCTGGCCGAGGTCACCGACCCGGTCGTGGACGTCTCCGGCTCCGACCCGTGGACCCAGGACTCGGTCGAGATCTACGTCGATGCCGGCAACGCCAAGAACGGTCCGTTCCGCTACGACGACACCCAGATCCGGATCAACGCCGACAACGTCGTGTCGTTCGGCACCGGTGACGAGGCGTTCCAGGCCGGGCGGCTGGAGAGCGCGGCCGTGCGTACCGAGACCGGCTACACCGTCGAGGCGGCGATCAGCCTGCTCGAATACGGTGGTCTCGGCACGTTCCACGGCCTGGACTTCCAGGTCAACGACGCCGCCGACGGCGCACGCACGTCGATCCGCAACTGGGCCGAGCAGAACGGCGAGGGCTACCAGACCACCGCCCGCTGGGGCGTGGGCCGGCTGGTCGCCGGCTCCAACGTGGAGATCGCGATGGAGCGGATCGCCCGCTGGAACTCCGACAGCGGCGGCGGCTACTGCGCCACCATCACCGCCACCAACAACCGCGACAAGCCCGTCGAGTGGACCGCGGTGGTCGATCTGGAGGGTGACATCTACACCGCCTGGAACTTCAAGCGGGAGCGGCTGACCGACGGCAGCTACCGGATCCGGGGAGTCGACTGGAACCGGACCCTGGCCGCCGGCGCCAGCACCTTCAGCATCGGATACTGCGCCAACCTGTGATGCCCGGCCGGGCCACGGCGGCGGACATGCCGCCGTGGCCGGTGAGGTGGTTCCGGTGGCGGCCACTGCCCGCTGAGGGCGGTGGCCGCCACCGGCCTGTCCGCGATCCGGCCGGCCCGGAGGCGACCCGACTCGGCACGCCCTGCCGGGCACGAGCGTCGCCCGAATCGCGAAAAAGTGGGCGTGGTCGGGAACTTCGGACGACCCGCGACCGACCACTTGACCGTGACGTGCCGCGCAGGTCGCGGACCACCCTCCGGAAAGGTTGTTGCAATGATGGTTCTCAGACGTCGCAGGCTCGCGCAGGCCGGCGCCCTCGGAGTCTTCACCGCCACGGCGGTGGCGCTCACCGGAGCACCGGCCGCCGCGCACGTCACGGTCAGCCCGTCGGTCACCACCGCGGGTTCCTACACCGTCCTGACGTTCGGTGTGCCGCACGGCTGCGACACGTCGGCCACCACGAAGGTGTCCATCAAGATCCCGGAGCAGATCGTCTCGGTCACCCCGACGATCAACTCGAACTGGACCGTGCAGAAGGTGATGGCCGAGCTGAACCCGCCGGTCAAGGACAGCCACGGCAACGAGATCACGCAGCGGGTCACCGAGGTGGTCTACACCGCGAAGACGCCGCTGCCGGCCGACCTGCGGGACACCTTCGAGCTGTCGTTGAAACTGCCGGACGCTGCCGGCGAGACGCTGGCCTTCCCGGCCGTGCAGACCTGCGAGCAGGGCGAGACGCCGTGGGTGGAGATGCCCGCCGCCGGTCAGGACGCCGATGAGCTGGAGCACCCGGCACCGACGTTCGTGCTGACCGCGAAGGCCGACGCCGACGCCGAGGAGGCGGCCGTGCAGCCGGTGTCGCAGACCACCGAGGAGCCGGCTGGCGGCACCGGTGTCGTCGGTTGGATCGCCCTGGTGCTCGGTGCCCTGGGCCTGGTGGCCGGCGGGCTGGCGCTGCTGCGTACCCGCAAGGCCGGCTGACGGGCGGACGACCTTGCGGGTGAGATCGCGCGGCACCCGGGCGGCAGCGCGATCGGTGCCGGGTGGGTGGGCGCGGCGGGCGTGTGCCGCCGCGCTCGCCGCCCTGCTCGGCCTGCTGGCTGCCGTTGCCCCGGCAGCACCGGCGGCCGCTCATGCGGTGCTGGTGGGCACCGACCCGGCCGACGGAGCGGTGCTGACGACCGCCCCGGCCGAGGTCACGCTGACCTTCAACGAACCGGTGACGGTGCGTGCGGGTGGGGTCAGGCTGCTCGACGCGGCCGGCGAGGAACTGTCCACCGACAGCCGGTCGGTGGACACCACGGTGGTCCTGACCGTCCCACCGGACCTCGCCGGTGGCACCTACATCGTCGCGTTCCGGGTGATCTCGGCGGACAGCCATCCCGTGTCCGGCGGGTTCAGTTTCGCCGTCGGAGCGCCGAGCAGTGCGGCGGTAGCGGTACCGGAGAGTCGTCCGACCCGCGCACTGGATCTGCTGCGCCAAGGGGCCGAGGCGGCGGCCTATCTGGGCCTGCTGGTCGGTGCGGGCCTGCTGGTCTTCCTCCTCGTCCTGCTCCGCGCGGAGGCACCGGTGCTGCGACGTCGGCTGCTGCGGCTCGCCGGCTGGTCGGCGGGCCTGACCGTGCTTGCCCGGCTGGTGCTGGTGCCGGCCGTCCCCGCCTGGCAGGACGGGCGCGGGCTGACCGGCATCGTCGACGCGGCCCAGTGGCTGACCGGTCTACGGTCGGAGGAGGCACTGAGTTCGGTGCTGGTCGTCCTCGGGCTGGGCGCCGCGCTGTGGGCCACGGCGACGGTTGGCGCACCGGCGATCCGGCAGTCCGCCGCCGCAGCCGCCGGGATAAGGGCGCATCCCGAGCCCGCCGCCGCAGCCGCCGCGACGCCGACAGCCCAGGGGCGCACAACCGCCGCGACACCACTGCCGGAGTCCGGCGCGGTCGGGACACCCCCGCTGCCGGAGAGTGCGGCCACCGAGGCGAGGACGGACGTGGACGCCGCCATCGCTGTCGGCCAGCCGGCCCGCCGCGCCGCGCTGACCGCCCTGGCCTTCGCCGGTGTCGCCCTTGCCTGGGGGGCGGTCGTCCTGGTCGGGCACACCCGCACCTACGGCCCGGCCTGGCTCGTCGTTCCGGCCGACATCCTGCACGTCAGCACCGCCGGGGTGTGGCTCGCCGGGTTGGTGGCGCTGCCCTGGACGCTGAGCCGGTCGGCCGACCTGAGGGCGGGCGCGGCGGTCCGGACGGTGTCCGCGTTCTCCCGCACCGCCGCCGTCCTGGTCGGCCTGCTCGGTGCCGCCGGCCTGCTGCTCGCGTGGCGCATCCTGCGGTCCTGGGAGGCACTGTGGGCCACCTCGTACGGTCTGGCCCTGCTCACCAAGGTCGCGCTCACCGTCGTGGTCCTCGTCGTCGCCGCCCACAACCGGTTCCGCCTGGTTCCCCGCGTCGTCGCCGCCGATTCTGACGACGGCCCCGCCGTGGCGTGGCGGCTGCTGCGTCGTACCGTCCGGGTGGAGGCGGCGCTGTTGGTCGGTGTCGTCATCGCCACCGGATTCCTGGTCACACAGAGCCCGGTCACCGAGCCCACGCCCCGGTCGGCGCCGCAAGCCACTGCCGGTCCGATCGTGGTGGAGGCGCCGCTCGGCTCCGGTCGCGCGGTCGCCCGGTTCACCCCCGGAGAGGTAGGAGTGAACGCGATGGAGCTCGAACTCGTCGACGCCGCCGGTCAACCCGTGGTCCCGGTGGCGGACCCGACGCTGACGGTCCTGCTGCCGGCGATGGACATCGGCCCGCTGGAGCGGACGTTGGCCACGACCGGCCCGGGCCGGTACGAGGCCGTCGTCGACCTGCCCCTCGCCGGCTCGTGGGTGGTGCAGGCCAGCGTGCGGACCTCGAAGTACGAGAATCCGATCGCCCGGTTCACGGTGGACGTGCGATGAGCCCACGGCGATGGATCGGGATGGCGGGCCTGGTGGTGGCCGGCTCCATCGGGTACCTGGTGCTCGGCGCCGTACCTGCCGCCGCCCATGTCGAGGTCGCGAGCGCGCAGCCGAACGGTGACGGTACGACAACGCTGACGTTCAGCTTCGACCACAGCTGCGACGACTCCCCAACCACCGAACTGGTCGTCGCCCTGCCGGACGGGGTGACCGCGTCCGGCACCGTGCCACCGGAGGGCTGGACCGCCACGGTCGCCGGTCAGCGAGTCACCTTCACCGGACCCGGCCGGGAGACCGCCGAGGTGGGCGTGACCACCCGGATCGTGGCCCGGGCCGGGGACACCCTCACCTTCCCGGTACTACAGCGGTGCGCCGACGGTGGTTCGTACGACTGGATCGACATCACCGCCGACAGTGAGCATCCGGCACCCCGGTTGATCGCGACCAACGCCGTGCTCGCCGAGCAGCCGCAGGTGCCTGCCGCGCCGCCGGACGCGGCGGCCGGCGGCACGGAGCCGACCCAGGGTGGTGGCGCCACCCTGGGTCAGGCGTCAGCCGTGGTCGTCACCTTCGTCGCCGCCGCGGCGCTCGCCGGTTTCGTCACCGTCCGGCGGTGGTGACCGTCCGGCAACGGGCCAGGACCACCGGTACGGGGCGACCTCCGCGCACCGCTCAGACGGCGCGGGCGATGCAGATGCGGGCGTCCAGCCGAGGGCCGGCCTCGTAGATCATGTACGAGACGCCACCGTCGGTGCCGAAGGCCGGCGCGGCGACCCGACCGTTGTCGGAGGCGATCGGGGCGTGGAAGACCCCGAGGTGCACCTCCCGGTCGAAGTTGTTGCCGACCTCGGTGAGCCGGATCCGTCCATCGTTGCCGTGGTAGGCGACGTAGCTGGTGCCGTTGCGTTTGAGCAGGTGCGGGCTGGAGATGTCGGTCAGCCCGTCGCCGGCCGGCGAGATCAGCGGGTTCGGGGCGAACTGCCACTGGTCCCAGCCATTGGGTGACCATCCCCAGAAGATCTTGCGGGTGCCGGGGCCGACGGTGTGCGCGCCCATGAAGAGCATGACGTACTTGTTGTTCTTCCCGGCGACGGTGTGTTCGAAGACCCGGGCGTACGAGGTCTCGGTGGTGTTCGGCACCAGCCGGGTGCTCAGGATCGGCGTCTCGTCGGTGAAGGTGATGCCGTCGCGGGAGCGGGCCACCCGGGTGGTGAAGTTCTCCCCGTGGAAGTAGAGAAAGAACTCCCTGGTGGAGGCGTTCCACACCACGTGCGGTGAGGAGACGTGGCTGACCGTGGTGGTGGGCAGCACCCGGTCGACGATCGGGTTGGCGGGGTGCTCGGTGTAGGGGCCTTCGAGCCGGTCGGCGTAGGCCAGGCAGATGCCGCCGGGCGCGTCGTGCGGGGCGTAGTAGAGGTAGTACCGCCCCCGAGCGCCGGAGATCTTGTCGTAGACCCCGCGTACGCAGGGAAAGATCGTCTCACCGGTGGGGTTGTAGCGCAGCGGCCCGGCGAACGCGTCGCGGACGTACCGGTAGCTGGGGAAACCGGCCGGGCCGGCGAGGGCGGGAGCGGCGGCGAGGGTGCCGCCGAGCGCGGTACCGGCGGCCGTGGCGGTGCCGATGAGGGCGGCTCCGCGCAGCAGGCCACGGCGGGTCACCGGGGCGGGTCGGGGTACGGACCGCTCGTGCATGCGGGTCTCCGATCGTGAGTAGGACGCTCGTCGATGGCGGAGCTGGGATGGTGCGGGACCGTCGCTGCCGGCTGGAACGCGGCGGAACGGGTGGGGTGGCAGGCGTGGACTCCGGTCGCCGCAACGACTGCCGGTGACCGTGCGTGATATCGGGCTCCATGAGGGAGCAAGCCTTGTGATCGATGAGTCTGCGGTCGGCGACGAGCCGAGTCAAGGCGCTAATACGAATTATCACGACGATTATCCGGAGAGATTTCCGACGACAAGGGGTTGACGGCAGGCGGTGGCGGGTCGCAGGATTTCACACCAACGTAGCTAATGCGTATTAGCGCAGAAACGATTGGACACGGAAAGTGACCGGATCGCGCAGGCGGGTGACCCAGCAGGACATCGCCCGGATGACCGGCGTCAGCCAGGCGACGGTCTCGCTGGTGCTCAACGGCCGCGACGACGGCAGCGTCCGGATCGCCCCGGAGACCCGGGAACGGGTGCTGGGCGCCATCCGGGCCACCGGGTACGTCGCCGACCCGGTGGCCCGGCGGCTCGCCGCCCGGCACAACCGGATCCTCGGCGTCTTCACCTACGAGCCGGTCTTCCCGGCCGGCACCGGCGACTTCTACCACCCGTTCCTGGTCGGTATCGAGGAGTCCGCCGAGCGCCTCGGCTGCGACCTGCTGCTGCTCACCAGCGCCCCGGTCACCGACGGCCGGCGGCGAATCTTCCACGACGACAACCGGCTTCGGCTGGCCGACGGCTGCGTCCTGCTCGGTCGCTCGCTGGACCGCGACGAGCTGGGCCGGCTGGTCGCCGAAGGGCACCCGTTCGTCTCCGTCGGCCGACGCGACGACGCGGGCGGACCGGTGCCGTACGTCGGCGCGGACTACGCCGCCGCCACCGCCGACGTGGTCCGGCGTGCCCTCGACGCCGGCCACACCAGGCTGGCGTACCTCGGCCAGGGCGCCGGCCCGGAATCGCACACCGACCGGTTCGCCGGGTACCGGGCCGCCCTCGACGCGGCCGGGCTGCCGACCCGGCACGAAACCACCGACCGCTCCCCCGCCGACCTGCTCGACGCGCTGCTCGACGCCGGAGTCACCGCCGTGGTGGTCGAGGAGTACGCCGACGGTGTCGCGCTGGCCACCGTCGCCGCCGAGCGCGGCCGGACCGTGCCCGCCGACCTGTCCATCCTCGCCCTGGGCGACCCGACCCGGCCGACCACCAGCGACCGGGAGTTCACCGGCTTCCGGATTCCCCGCCGCGAGATGGGTTGGCAGGCCGTCGAGGTGCTCACCGGGCTGCTCGCCGGGGTTGCCGGCACGGTGACCCAGCGGCTGCTGCCGTGCCAGCCGGTCGACGGCGTCACCCTCCTGCCGCCCCGGCACTGACCAGCTCACCCCGGTCGCCCCGCCGGGCGACCCCTGGACCGTTCCATGAGAGGACCGACCGTGCCCGAGATGCAGGCCGAAGTACTGATCGTCGGCGGTGGGCTCGGCGGCGTGGCCGCCGCCCTGGCCGCGCTGCGCGCCGGCCGCAGCGTGCTGCTGACCGAGGAGTACGACTGGCTCGGCGGGCAACTCACCAGCCAGGCCGTCCCGCCGGACGAGCACTCCTGGGTGGAGCACTTCGGCGTCACCGCCAGCTACCGGGCGCTGCGGGACGGCATCCGGGAGCACTACCGGCGCTGGTATCCGCTGACCGACCGGGCTCGGCGCACCACCGCGCTCAACCCCGGGGCCGGGCACGTCAGCCGGCTCTGCCACGAACCCCGGGTCGCGGTGGCGGTGCTGGAGGGCATGCTGGGGCCGTACCGGGGATCCGGGCGGCTGCGGGTGCTCCAGCCGTACCGGCCGGTGGCCGCCGACACCGACGGCGACCGGGTCACCGGTGTCACTGTGGCGCACCGGCGCACCGGCGAGCGGGTGCACCTGACCGCGCCGTACGTGCTGGACGCCACCGAGACCGGCGAGTTGCTGCCGTTGACCGGCACCGAGTACGTCACCGGCTTCGAGTCCCGGGCCGACACCGGCGAACCGAGCGCGCCGGAGCAGGCTCAGCCGACGAACATGCAGGCGGTGTCGGTGTGCTTCGCGGTCGACCACGTCGACGGTGACCACACCATCGACAGGCCGGCGGCGTACGACTTCTGGCGGGCGTACCGGCCGCCGTTCTGGGGCGACCGGATGCTGTCGTTCCGCTCCCCCAACCCGCGCACCCTGGCGATCTCCGAACGCAGCTTCACCCCCAACCCGGACGACGACCCGTGGCTGGTCCAGGCCGACCAGCGGGTCAACCCCGGCGACGGGAACCTGTGGACATTCCGCCGGATCGCCGCCCGGCGCAACTTCGCCCCCGGCGCGTACGACAGCGACATCTGCCTGGTCAACTGGCCGATGCTCGACTACTTCGAGCAGCCGGTGATCGACGTACCCGATCCGGACGCGCGGATCGGGGCGGCCCGGGAACTGTCCCTGTCGGTGCTCTACTGGCTGCAGACCGAGGCCCCCCGCGCCGACGGCGGCACCGGCTTTCCCAGCCTGCGGCTGCGCGGCGACGTCACCGGCAACGGCACCGCCGCCACCGGTGGCGACGTCACCCACAGCGGGCTGGCCCAGGCGCCCTACATCCGGGAGTCGCGCCGCATCCGCGCCGAGTACACCGTCGTCGAGCAGGACCTCTCCCTGGAGATCCGGGGCGACAAGGGCGCGGTCAGCTACGCCGACTCGGTCGGGGTCGGCATGTACCGCATCGACCTGCACCCCTCCACCGGCGGCGACAACTACATCGACGTGGCCTCCTGCCCCTTCGAGATCCCGCTCGGCGCCCTGATTCCCCGCCGGGTGGAGAACCTGCTGCCCGCCGGCAAGAACATCGGCACCACGCACATCACCAACGGCTCCTACCGCCTGCACCCCGTGGAGTGGAACGTCGGCGAGGTCGCCGGCCTGCTCGCGGACTTCTGCCTGGCCAGGCGGGTCACCCCCCGCGCGGTGCGCTACACCCCCGGCCTGCTGGCCGACTTCCAGAACCGCCTCGCCGATTCCGGTGTCGAGCTGCGCTGGCCCGACATCGCCGGCTACTGAGGAAGGACATAACCTGATGAGGAACCGGTTGACGGCCGTCGTCGCGCTCACCGCGCTGCTCGGCCTGACCGCCTGCGGCGGCGACTCCGCCGAGTCCGACGGCCCGGTCACGCTGCGGATGACCACCTGGTCGGCGAACGAGGCCCACCTGAAGCTGTTCAACGAGATCGCCGCCGAGTACACCGCGACGAATCCGGACATCGCCGGGATCACCTTCGACCCGATCCCGTTCGAGAGCTACACCACCACCCTGACCACCCAGATCGCCGGCGGCAACCCGCCCGACCTGGCCTGGGTGCTGGAGAACTCCGCGCCCGACTTCGTCACCTCCGGCGCGCTGGTGCCGCTTGACGACACCCTCAAGGGCACCGAGGGGTACGGCTTCGACGAGCTCGCCCCGGCCGCGACGAAGCTGTGGCAGGCCGACGGCAAGCTGTACGCGTACCCCTTCTCCACCTCCCCGTTCGGGGTGTTCGTCAACACCGACCTGGTGAAGTCCGCCGGCGCGCAGCGCCCCGCCGAGCTGATCGCCGCCGGCCAGTGGACCTGGCAGAACGCGCTGACCACGGCGAAGGCGGTGCAGGCGGAGACCGGCAAGGCAGGTCTGGTGGTCCGCGACTTCGACTACAAGGGTTGGGACTTCCTGTCCACCGTCTGGACCGGTTGGGGTGCGCAGGCGTGGAGCGAGGACGGCCGCACCTGCGGCTTCAACTCGGCCGAAATGGTCGAGGCGATGACCGTCCTGCACCGGGGAATCTTCGTCGACAAGGCGCTGCCGGGCCCGGGTACCACCGCCGACTTCTTCGCCGGCGACGCCGGCATGACCATCACCCAGATCTCCCGCGCGTCCCTGCTGGAGGGGCAGAAGTTCGGCTGGGACCTGGTGCCGCTGCCCGCCGGACCGAAGGGCGAGTACGCGGTGATCGGCCAGGGCGGTATGGGTGTGCTCAAGCAGGGCCGCAACGCCGAGGCTGCCACCGACTTCCTGGCGTACCTGACCAACCCGGCCAACTCGGCGAAGCTGGCGCAGTTCTTCCCGCCGCCGCGTACCTCGCTGCTCACCGCCGAGACCCTCGCCAAGACCAACCCGCTGCTGAGCCCGGAGCAGTTGCAGGAGGTGGTCATCGACGGAATCGCCGACGGGGTGGTCAAGCCCAGCCACACCGGCCAGGCCGAGCTGAACCAGGCGGTCCGGGCCGCGCTGGACCCGCTGTGGCGGCCGGACGCGGACGTGCGGGGCGTACTCGACGGCGTCTGCACCGCGATCAACCCGCTGCTGGCGAAGTAGGAACACTGTCATGTCGGTCCTGACCAGGGACACCGTGGGGCGGGCCGGTGGCCGGTCCGCCCCCGGCTCGGGCACCCCGCGTCGGCGGCGCGGCTGGTGGACGACCCGCCGCCGCGACCAACTCGCCGGGCTGCTCTTCGTCGCACCGCAACTCGCCGGCTCGGTGCTGTTCGTGCTGATTCCGCTCGGGTTGGTCGTCTGGTACAGCCTGCACGAGTGGAACGTGCTCGCCGGCACCTTCGAGTTCGTCGGCGCGGGCAACTACCAGGCCATGGCCGACGACCCGAACCTGCCGTCGGTGCTGCGGGTCACCGCGCTGTTCTCGGTCGGCCTGGTGGCGTTCAACCTCAGCCTGGCCCTGCTCCTCGCGGTGCTGCTCAACCAGCGGCTACGCGGCACCGTCGTGTTCCGGACGTTGTTCTTCTCCCCGGTGGTCGTCTCGCTGGTCGCCTGGACGATCGTGTGGGGGTTCCTGCTCCAGGACAACGGCGGTGTCAACGGGGCGTTGGGTGTGGCCGGCGTGGACGGGCCGAACTGGCTGCGTGGCGACTGGACGGCACTGCTGTCGGTGATCGTGGTGCAGGTGGTCAAGAACGTCGGCCTGAACATGGTGCTGTTCCTGGCCGCCCTCCAGGGCGTGCCGGCGGAGCTGTACGAGGCGGCCCGGGTCGAGGGCGCCAACGCCTGGACCCGGTTCCGGCGGATCACCGTGCCGCTGATCAGCCCGACCATCCTGCTCACCTCGATCATCACGGTGGTCGGGTCGTTGCAGGTGTTCGCCCAGATCGCCGTGCTCACCCAGGGCGGGCCGGGCACCTCCACCACGGTGCTCGTCTACTACCTGTACCAGCGGGCCTTCCAGTTCCACCAGTTCGGCTACGGGGCCACGCTGTCGGTGCTGCTCTTCCTGATCGTGCTGGTGCTCACCGTCGTGCAGTGGCGGATGCGCAGGAAGTGGGTCTTCCATGAACAGTAGGCTCTCCGCACGGGCCAAGGTCGCGCTCTACGGCGCGCTCTGCCTGCTGGCCCTGCCGTTCGTCTTCCCCACCTGGTGGATGGTCACCTCTTCGGTGAAACCGGTAGGCGACATCTTCGCCTTCCCACCGTCGCTCATCCCGACCGAGGCCAGCCTCTCCGCGTACCGGCGGGTCTTCGAGCTGCAACCGTTCGCGCAGCAGTACCTCAACAGCGGGTACATCGCGGCCGTGGTCACCATCGGCACACTGGCGGTCTCGTCGCTGGCCGGGTACGCCTTCGCCCGGATCCGCTTTTGGGGTCAGCAGGTGCTGTTCGTGGTGGTGCTGGTCGGGCTGCTCATCCCCAGCGAGGTGACGATCGTCCCGCTGTTCCGCATGTTCAACTCGTGGGGCATGGTGGACACCCACTGGCCGCTGATCCTGGTGCCGATCCTCGGCGCGCCGAGCGTGCTGGCCACCTTCATCATGCGGCAGTTCTTCATCACCCTTCCCGCCGAGTTGGAGGAGGCGGCGCGGGTGGACGGGCTGGGCCGCTTCGCCACCTTCTGGCGCATCGCGTTGCCGCTGGCCCGTCCGGCGCTCGGCGCGGTGGCGATCTTCACCTTCCTGCACAGCTGGAATCTCTACCTGGAGCCGATCGTCTTCCTCTCCACACCGGAGAAGTTCACCCTGCCGCAGGCGCTGACCCAGTTCGTCGACGCCTACGGTGGGCCGATGTGGGACGTGCAGCTGTCAGCGGCGTCGATGACCGCCATCCCCATCCTGGTGATCTTCGTGATCGCGCAACGGCAGTTCATCGAGGGTCTGGCCCACACGGGCCTCAAGGGCTGACGCGGCCCTCGGACCTCAGCTGGGGCGAGCCCCGGGCGACCGTTGCTGATCGCCCGGGGCTCGTCGTGCGGATGTCGGATCAGGCGAGGTCGAACCGGTCCAGTTCCATCACCTTGGTCCAGGCGGCCACGAAGTCGGCCACGAACTTGCCACGGGCGTCGTCGCTGGCGTAGACCTCGGCGAGCGCCCGGAGCTGGGAGTTGGAGCCGAAGATGAGGTCGACCGCGGTCGCGGTCCACTTCACCTGGTCGGTGGTCACGTCACGGATCTCGTACGCGTGCTCCTGGTTCTCCGACGCCTTCCAGCGCGTGCCCGGGGAGAGCAGGTTGCGGAAGAAGTCGTTGGTGAGCACGCCGGGCCGGTCGGTGAGCACGCCGTGCCGGCTGTCGCCGACGTTGGCACCGAGGGACCGCAGGCCGCCGATCAGGACGGTCATCTCGGGCGCGGTCAGGTTCAGCATGTACGCCCGGTCGATCAGCAGCACCTCCGGCTGGGTCTTCTCGCCCGGACGCAGGTAGTTGCGGAACCCGTCGGCGCGCGGCTCCAGGACCCGGAACGACTCGATGTCGGTCTGCTCCTGGCTGGCGTCGGTGCGGCCCGGGTGGAACGGGACCGTGATCTCGACCCCGGCGTCACGCGCGGCCTTCTCCACGGCGGCCGAACCGGCCAGCACGATCAGGTCGGCGAGGGAGATCTTCGCCCCGCCCGCCGCGTTGAACTCCTGCTGGATGCCTTCGAGGACGCTCAGCACCGTCGCGAGCTGCTCCGGCTGGTTGACCTCCCAGCTGCGCTGCGGTTCGAGGCGGATCCGGGCGCCGTTGGCGCCGCCGCGCTTGTCGGTGTACCGGAAGCTCGCGGCCGAGGCCCAGGCGGTGCTGACCAGCTGGGCGGTGGTCAGGCCGGACTCCAGGACCTTCGCCTTCAGCGCCGCGATGTCGGCGTCACCGACCAGCTCGTGGTCGACGGCCGGCACCGGGTCCTGCCACAGCTGGGGCTCCGGCACCCACGGTCCGAGGAACCGGCTGACCGGGCCCATGTCGCGGTGCAGCAGCTTGAACCACGCCTTGGCGAAGGCCAGCGCGAACTCGTCCGGGTTCTCCAGGAACCGGCGGGAGATCTTCTCGTACGCCGGGTCGACGCGCAGCGACAGGTCGGTCGTGAGCATCGTGGGCTTGTGCTTCTTCGACGGGTCGTGGGCGTCCGGGATGATCGCCTCGGCGTCCTTGGCGACCCACTGCTTGGCGCCACCGGGGCTGGTGGTGAGTTCCCACTCGTAGCCGAAGAGGATCTCGAAGAAGCGGTTGCTCCACTGCGTCGGCCGGTCGGTCCAGGTGACCTCGAGGCCGCTGGTGATGGTGTCGGCGCCCTTGCCACTGCCGTACGTGCTCAGCCAGCCCAGGCCCTGCGACTCCAGCGGCGCACCCTCGGGCTCCGGACCCACGTGGTTGTCCGCGACACCGGCGCCGTGGGTCTTGCCGAAGGTGTGCCCACCGGCGATCAGCGCGACGGTCTCCTCGTCGTTCATCGCCATCCGGGCGAAGGTCTCCCGGATGAAGTGCGCCGCCGCGAGCGGGTCCGCGTTGCCACGCGGGCCCTCGGGGTTGACGTAGATCAGCCCCATCTCGGTCGCACCGACGCCCTGCGACATCTGCTTCTCGGAGACGTAGCGCTCGTCACCGAGCCAGGTGTCCTCCGGACCCCAGAAGATCTCCTCGGGCTCCCAGACGTCCTCGCGGCCGAAGCCGAATCCGAAGGTCTTGAAGCCCATCGACTCCAGCGCCACGTTGCCGGCGAGCACGAGCAGGTCGGCCCAGGAGATCTGCTGGCCGTACTTCTGCTTCACCGGCCACAGCAGGCGGCGGGCCTTGTCCAGGTTGGCGTTGTCCGGCCAGCTGTTGAGCGGGGCGAAGCGCTGACCGCCGTCACCGGCGCCACCGCGTCCGTCCTCGATGCGGTAGGTGCCCGCGGCGTGCCAGCTCATCCGGATCATGAGGCCGCCGTAGTGCCCGAAGTCGGCCGGCCACCAGTCCTGGGAGGTGGTGAGGACCTCGGTGATGTCCCGCTTGAGCGCCTCGACGTCGAGCTTGGCGAACTCCTTGGCGTAGCTGAAGTCCTCCCCCAGCGGGTTGCCCTTCGACGAGTGGGCGTGCAGCACCGAGAGGTCCAGTTGGTTGGGCCACCAGTCCCGGTTCGTCCGCGGGCGACCGCCGGTCTTCGGGGTCGGCGAGTCGATCGCCGGGTTCTCGCTCTCGCTTCCGTGGGCGGTCACCGAGTCGTGCGCGACCGGGCAGCCGGCCGCCGCCTTGGCGTCCACGCCCTGGGCGCTGGACGGGGCGTCGTGCTCTGCGTTGCTCAATGTGCTTCCTTCCGACCTGGCGGTTCACTTGTGGTGCGTGCGGTCGCGCAGTCGGGGCAGGTGCCCCAGTAGACGACCTCCGCCTCGTCGACCGCGAACCCGTGGTCGTCGGAGGCGGTCAGACAGGGGGCGTAGCCGACGGCGCAGTCCACGTCGGCGATCACACCGCAGGAGCGGCAGACGACATGATGGTGGTTGTCTCCCACCCGGGACTCGTAGCGGGCGATCGCCCCGGTGGGCTGGATGCGCCGCACCAGACCGGCGTCGGTGAGCGCCCGCAGCACATCGTAGATCGCTTGGTGGGACACGGTGGGGTGATCGGCACGGACCAGCCGGATCACGGTGTCGGTGTCGACGTGCGGGTGGTCGCGCAGTGCCGCGAGCACCGCCAGCCGGGGCCGCGTCACACGCAACGAGACCGCCCGCAGCTGCGCCTCGAAGTCGGCCGTCATGCCGACGAACCTACTCGACTCTTCTGGAATCAATCAAGTTTTGTGGTTGATCAGGAGTTCGTGTCGTCGGTGCCGCCGCCCTCGTCCGCCGCCGACGTGGTGGAGGTCACCGAGGTGGTGGGAGACGTCTGCGTGGGGGTGGGAGTCGTGGTCAGGGCGGGTTCCGTGGTCGGTGGTGGGGTCGGGTCCGGCGGAGGCGGGGTGGACGGCCGCTCCGTCGCCGCCGGACTCGACGTCGCCGAAGGGCTGGCTGTGGGGCTGACCGTGGGGCTGGCGGTCGCCGACGGGCGCGGCGTGGGCGGCGGAGCGGAGGTGGCCGGTGCGGAGGTGGCCGGTGCTGAGGTGGTCGGCGTGCCCGACGGCGTCGCCGACGGTACGTCCGACGGCTGAGCCTCGGGTCGACCCGATCCGCCGCCGCCGCCGTCCGGAGCCGGGCGGTCCCGTTCCGGCGTACCCGATCGGACCCGGGAGGTCTCCTCCGTCGATGCCGCCGGCTCGGCCGACGCGGAAGCCAGCACCGCTGTCCGGACGTGGGTGTCGGCATGTTCGCAGGCGACGCCCGCCAGGCTGAACCGCTCCGGTGTCTCGTGCCCACCGGACTCCACCCGGCCGTGCAGGGTCGCCGTCGCGTCCGTACCCGGTTCCGCCGGCGCGTTCAACCGGAGGGTGACCCGCTGCTCGTCGTGCGTCCAGGCAGCGCCGCGCACGTCGAGAAGGCGCTGACTGGCCGGCAGGGTGAAGCTCAGCGCCCGCTGCCCGGTCCCGGTTTGCCCGGTTCCCGTCACGCTGATCCGCGCCAGGAAGCGTCCGTCGGCCGCCTGCTGTGCCCGGTACTGCACGGTGCAGCCGGCCTCGGCGGCGGGTGGGTCGGCCGAGCCTTCCTCGGCGGCGAGCAGTCCGGGCAGGATCCCGGCCAGCGCGGCCGCCGCGGCGGCGGGGGCGGCGAACAGCAGCCCGCGCCGCCGCCGGACGACCGCCGACCGCCGGGCAGGTCCGTCGGCCGGCCTGGTGGGGCCGGCGACCGTGTGGGTGGGTACGGCTACCCGGCTGGCCACCGCGCCCGGCGCGGGCCGCACGGCCAGAGTCGCACCGGTCAGCGCCTCGGCGAGGTCGGCCGCTTCCGGACGCCGGTCCGGGTCGGCCGCCAGGCATCGACCGATCAGCTGCACATGCGAGGCGGACAGTCCCTCGACGGTGGGGACGGACACCGGTTCGTGCGGGGACCGCTGTGGTGCCTGCCCGGCGAGGCACTCGGTGAGGACGACGCCGAGCGCGAACACGTCGCCCGCCGGTACCGCCTCCGCTCCGGCGGTCAACTCCGGCGGCAGGTAGCTGGGGGTGCCCCAGAGCTGCCCGTCCGGCTCCGCCGGGTCGTCGCCCGCGCCGACCGCGATGCCGAAGTCGACCACCTTCACGCCACTCTCGGTCAGCATGATGTTTCCGGGCTTGACGTCCCGGTGCACGATGCCCTGCTCATGCGCGGCGGCGAGGGCCGCCGCCACCTGCTGACCGATCCGCAGCGTCTCGTCCGGCGGCAACGCACCGGCGGCCCGGAGGCGGGCGGCCAGCGTCGATCCGGCGACGAACTCCATCACCAGGAAAGGGGTGGGAGTCCGGGTCAGATGCCGCTGCTCACCGTAGTCGTAGACCCGGGCGACGCCGGGGTGGTCGAGCCGTGCCGCGGCCAGCGCCTCGCGGCGGATGCGGTCGCGGGCGGCGGGGTCGCCCAGCAACGGTGCCGACAGCAGCTTCACCGCGACGGTGCGCTGCAGGCGCAGGTCGTAGCCGCGCCAGACGGTGGCCATGCCGCCCCGGCCAACCGGTTCGTCGAGCCGGTAACGCCGCTGCAGGCATCGCACGAGCACAACCTCCCGCTCCGGTCGCGCACCCCAGCCGGGGTGTCCGGTCGGCGGATCCTGTCCGGTCACCGCCCCTGTCGACTAACGCGCTACCCCCGTCCGGAGGCGGGAAAACCCCTGGTCAATCGATTGAAGGAGGTCGACTCGGGATGTCATGCGACCGTCACACGTTCGCGCGGCGCTCGTCATCCCGCGGGGCATCTCTGAGCAGAGGCACCGTTTCGAGGAGGCGACGACATGAGCGACGTTCCGTACGGCGTCCGGCACGCAGCGCTCGCCACCGCGCTGGCAGCCGTGCTCGCCGTCACCGGCTGCGCCCCCGAGCCGGAGGCGGAACCACCACCACCATCCACCGGCACCAGCCCGCCGAACACCCTCGCCCAGGTCGACGTGGGTGACGCGCTGACCGTGACCGCGGCCGTGGATCGGGTCGTCGACGAGCGGGCGCTCGTCGTGCGGGACGTCGACCTGGCCGACCGCAGCCTGCTCGTGCTGACCCGGCAGCCCGTGGAGGCGACTCCGCCGCAGTTGCTCAGCGTCGAGGGAACCGTGGTCCGGTTCTCGTACCGCCGCCTCGCGGCCCGCCACCACCTGACCGACCCGGCGGCCTACCGCACGTTCGAAGGGCAGAAGGCACTGGTGGCCGGTCAGGTCACCGTGTGGCGGTGACGGCACCCGGGTCGGCGGCGGTCGTCGACGCGGACACCCGGAGGAGGCCCGAGCGCGGCATCACGGCTTGCGCGCGACGAGTCCGACGAAGGTGTGGTAGGTGTCGCTCTGCTCCGGCGCGGTCTCATCCGGGTCCGGTCGCCACGCGGCCACCGGGACCAGGCCCGGTTCCAGCAGTTCCAGGCCCTCGACGAAGGAGAGGATCTCCTCGTCGGTACGCCAACGACCGGTGCCGAGGGACTCGTTGAAGATGCGTTCGACCTCCCGCGCCTTGCGTGAGGCGTCGGGGTGCCGGTCACCGGGATCACGGAAGTGGGAGATCGTGACGTAGCTGCCCGACGGCAGGGCGTCGATCAACCTCGTCGCCACCGCCTTCGGGTCCTCGTCGTCCGTGAGGTGGTGCAGAATCGCGAAGAGCAACAGCCCGACGGGGCGGTCCAGATCCAGGAACCTGCGGACCTCCGGGTGTTCCAGGATGGCCTCCGGCGACCGGATGTCTGCCTGGACCACCGTCGCGGTTCCGGCGTCGGCCAGCAGCGCCCGACCGTGCGCCAGCACGATCGGGTCGTTGTCGATGTAGACCACCCGCGCCTGCGGGTCGTGGCGCAGGGCCACCTGGTGCACATTGCCCTGGGTGGGCAGACCGGAACCGAGATCGAGGAACTGGCCGATGCCCTGCTCGGTGAGGAAGCGCACCGCCCGACGCAGGAAGGCCCGATTCGCCTGGCCCGCCTGCGGGCCGTCCGGGGTGATCCGGAGCGCGTGCTCGGCGACGGCGCGGTCCACCGCGAAGTTGTCCTTGCCGCCGAGCATGTAGTCGTACACCCGGGCAATGCTCGGCACGCTCATGTCGACCCCAGCGGGTGCCACCTCTTCGTTCGCCACAGCTCGTCTCCTCGTCCACACCGGATCACGGTCGGCCGAACCGCTCGGGCCGTACGCCGTACCGCGGGCGGCCCGACGTCGTAGCGGGTTCGGTCGGCGTGCCGCCGCACCTGCTCCACATCCTGCGGCCGACGCCGCCGACCATCCTAAGTGGTCGCCTCGACGGCGCGCTCGCGCTGGTCGGTCTCGGCCTCGTGCTGTCGGCGCACCATCTCGGCGATCCAGGTGGGCGCGTACGGAGAGGTGCAGCCCGGTGAGGTCGGATAGTCCTTGAGCACGCCCAGACGTTCCCCGATGTCGATCGCGCGGGCGCGGTGCCCGGCATGCTCGATCCCGATCTGCGCCAGGCAGTGGTTCATCGCCCACTGCAGGCGCTCCGGGGCGTCCCCCATCTCCGCCTCGATGGCGTCGAGCAGCGCGGTGAGGTCGAGGCCCTCGGGTTTCGCGGCCACCCGGTCGGTGGTCAACGCCCATCCGGCGCTGGCGACGACCGGATCCGGATCGGCCAACCACGCCCGGCGCAACTGCTCGCTGTGCGGGCTCTTCCGCACCACGTAGTTCACCAGCCAGTCGTGCACCTTGGGTCGACGCGCCTCGCGCAGCATGGTGTCCAACTGGTCGCGCTCGAACGCCTTCGGGCGGCAGACCAGGATCGCCAGGAGTCGCGCCGCGGTGTCGCCCGTCTGCCACAGCTGCTCCGCGAGATCCTGCCGGGTCTTCAGCCGCTTCGCGAGGGCACGCAACGTGCTGAGATTCACCCCGTGATCGTCACCGTGCCGCTCGTTGGCCTCGCGTGTCCTCGGGTCTGCGAGCTCGGCCAGCTCCGCCATCACCTGCGCCACCGTCGTCCCGGTCAGCGTCGTCTCGGCCACCTCTGCCTCCTGTCCGTCAACCGTCAAGGCAGCGTACGACGAAGTGCACCCTGCGTGACTGCCCGCGTCCATGCGCCGGATCGCGGGGGTCGAAGCCTGTCGGTGGGCGGTGCCAGAATGCCGCGCAACCGATCATGGGAGGTTTCATGGGTGCCTGGGACAACGGACCGTTCGACAACGACACCGCCGCCGACTGGTGTGGCGACCTCGATAAAGCCGACGCCACCCAGCGTCCGGCGCTGGTCCGCAAGGCCCTGCACGAGGCCGCCGTCGAGCAGGACTACCTCGACGCCGACATCGCCTGCGAGGCTATTGCCGCAGCCGCGATCGTGGCCGCGCACCTGCCCGACGGGCAACCCATCAGCTCACCGTACGCGCCGGAGGTCCTCCGCAACGGCGGCCGACTCGACCTGCCCGCCGACCTGCCCGCGCTGGCCGCGAGCGCGCTCGACCGGATCATGTCCGCGAATTCCGAATGGCACGACCTGTGGCAGGAGGCATTCGCCGACGACGACAACCGGGCCTTCGACACCGTCCGCGAGCTGCGCCGGACACTGACGGCCCGATCCGGGACGGGTGGGTACGCGGTCGACCCGATCACGGCTCGGTGAGGTAGGACGGAGGGCCTCTCGGGACTCCGTGCGACCCGTGCTCACCTGGTCAGGGACGCCGCCCAGGTGAGCACGCGCTCGACGTCCGCCCGGGTCCAACCAGTCGCGGGATCGATCGACACGAGCAAGGTCGGTACCGAACGGGCAGCGGCCCACCGCCGACCGACGGCGGTGTGGTTGTCATCGAGCCACGCGGCCGGTCGATCGGCGGCCACGGCATCCACGGCCGGCACCTTGAGTTCAGGATCGAACGGCACCGGTGGGAAGCCGACCACCGGCAGCGGCGCGACTCCCAGCAGCGGCAGGTAGACCTCGTTGGCCGTCTCGCCCCAACCCGTTGCCCACCACAGCTCACCGGCGGCGGCCAGCTCCCGGATCCAGTCGGCGTGTGCCAGGCAGTACCGCTGCGGGTCTTCACCGTCGAAGAGGACGCGTTCCTGGTAGCCGTCAGGACAGGTCGGTGCCGCGAAGGGATTCAGTACACCGTCGAGGTCCAGGAAGACGACGGGTGCGTCGGGCCGTCCCGCGCGGTGGGGATTCAACGGACGCACGAGGTCGGAAGGGACCCTAGGACGCCTGGCGGACGGGCATGTCGGCCCGCCAGACCTCGGCCAGGTCGCTGAGGGGGACATCGAGGGCGTGGCTGAGGCAGACGACGGTGCCGAACGCCGGCGCGGGCAGGCGGCCCGCCTCGATCTTGCGGAGCGTCTCGGGCGAGATGCCGGCGGCCAGGGCCACCTCGACGAGACTGCGGCCGGCCCGGGCGGCTCGCAGGGCGGCGCCCAGGCGCTGCCCTGCGGCGATCTGCTCGGCGGTGAGTGGTTGGCGGACCATGCGAAGGAGGATAGCCCCTTCCGGGCGACCCCACCGTGGCGTGGTATAAAAATACCGACAGGAGGCGAGGGAGGCTTTCATGATCGAACTCAAGTCGGCCGAGGAAATCGAGCGGATGGCAGTGACCGGCCGGTTCGTCGGCGAGTTGCTCGCCGAGCTGAGCGGTGTCGCCGCGGTCGGCGTCAACCTGCTGGACCTTGAGCACCACGCTCGCCGTCGGATCGCCGAACGCGGTGCCGAGTCCTGCTACTGGGACTACGCCCCCTCGTTCGGCCGTGGTCCGTTCCGCAACGTGCTGTGTCTGTCGGTGAACGACGCCGTGCTGCACGGCCTCCCCCACGACTACGTCCTACGGGACGGCGATCTGCTCAGCATCGACATGGCGGTCGGCATCGACGGCTGGGTCGCCGACTCCGCGCTCTCCGTCATCGTCGGCACCCCGGACCCGGCCGACCTGAGGCTGATCGAGGCCACCGAGGTCGCGTTGGAGGCCGCCATCACCGCCGCCCAGCCCGGCGGCCGCCTGGGCGACATCTCCGCCGCGATCGGCGAGGTCGCCCACTCCTACGGCTACCGGGTCAACGGCGAGTTCGGCGGCCACGGCATCGGCCGCACCATGCACGAGGCCCCGCACGTGGCCAACAGTGGCCGCCCTCGTCGCGGCCTGAAGCTGGAGCCCGGCCTCACCATCGCCATCGAGCCCTGGCTCTGCAACTCCACCGACAAGATCAGGTATGACGAGGACGGTTGGACGATCCGGTCGGCCGACGGTTCCCGCACCGCACACTCCGAGCACACGGTCGCCATCACGGCCGCCGGCCCCCGGGTCCTGACTCGCCGCCCCGCCCACGGCACCGGCTCCACCGGCCCTGCCGCCAAGTCCGCCACCGCGTCCTGACCGCTTCCACCGCCGGACGGTCGCTGGGGCCGGCGTGTCGGCAGCGGCGCGTCGGGATCGGACTAACGACGCCTCATGACACGGAACTCGTTGCCGTCCGGGTCGGCCAGCATGACCGCGCCATCCTCGCCGGCCTCGATCCACGTGGCGCCGAGGGACAGCAGCCGGTCGACCTCCGACCGCTGATGACGGTCAGCCGACGGCGCCAGGTCGAAGCGCTGCCGGTTCCTCCCCTGCTTCGGTGCCACGGGTGGACCTCCCCAGGCGACCTTCGTGCCGCCGTCCGGCGCCTGTACGGCGGTCTCCTGATCCTGGTCCCACACCAGTGGCCAACCCAGCGCGGCGCTCCAGAAGAGGCCGACCTCCCGGGTGCCGTCGCAGGCTATCTCACCGAGAAGGCCGCAGCCGGCGAGGAACCTGTTGCCCGGCTCGATCACGCAGAACGCGTTGCCCTCGGGGTCGGCCAGGACGATGTGTCCCTCCTCCGGGCGCTGCCCTAGATCGACGTGGGTGGCACCGAGGGCGAGCGCGCTGGCCACCGTCTGCTGCTGGTCGGCCGGGCTGGCGCTGGTGAGGTGCAGGTGCACCCGGTTCTGCCCTACCCGCTCGGCGTGGCTCGCCACGAACCGGAGGCCGAGCTGCGTGTCAGTGCCGGGAAGAGACGCACCGCCGCCATCGTGGACGATCTGCCGGTCGAGCAGGCCGGCCCAGAACTGCGCCAAACGCATCGGTTGGTTCGCGTCGAAACACACGGCGACCAGCTGACAGGACATCGCATTCCCCGATCGTCGGCTCACCACCGTCGGCAGCTCGCCATCCGCCGCCGTTCGGGTGGAGCGTAAGGGAACTCGGTGCCGGGCGTCGCCGAATATTCGGCGACGCCCGACACGGTCTGTGCACGGGGTGATGGCGGGCCAGGACCCTCCGATCACGGCCCGCCGAACGGGTCAGCAGCCGAGGCGCCTGGTCGACAGGGCGATGTCGTCGATCCAGAGGTCGAACTCGCCCGGGGTGGTGCCGCCCTGGTAGAGCTGCCAACCGATCTTCACGGTGTTCACGTCCGGCAGGACGAACGGCACGTCGTTGCCACCGTGTTCGGTGGTGGAGGCGGTCAGTTCCGGGTTCGCCACCCCGTCGATCCACACCGCGACGCGATTGTCCGTCGGATCGAGGTGCCACTCGAAGCACTGCCAGGTGTCTTCGACCACTGGGGCGGACTCCCGCCAGTTCGTCCAGTCGCCGGTCGGCCCGCCGTCGGCACCGACGCCCCAGAAGATCCCGGGGACCGTCGGTGCGTACTGGCCGCCGATCGGACGGACAATCTCCGAGCTGCCGGTGCCGGTCGCCTCCACGAGGGTGAAGTGCGCCCAGTCGGGGCCGGTGGGAAATGCGTCGACGCGCAGCCGCATCCGGCCGTAGAAGCGGTTGCCGGGCGCGGCGAAGTCGTCGACGCGCAGGAAGGCGCGGCCGTTGTCGACCGTGTGGACGTGCAGTACCTGGTTGCCACGGCGGGCACGTTCGACGGTGAGCGTGCCGTTGCGCGTGTCGATGCCCCAGTCCAGGGTGCTGGCACCGCCGGGCGGCAGACGCTCGAAGTCCTCGCAGAAGAGCAGGTGTCGGGTGCAGGAGCCGCGATGGTTGGCGCCAGCTGCGTCGGACGGGACACTGCCGGCCGTGACGCCGATCAGCAGAGCGGTCAACCCGGCAAGAAGGTTGCGCATGTTTCCTCCATCGACTGCTTCCCCGCCACTTTCGACGTGGCGGGGCTACGGCGTGCAACGCCTCACCCGGTATCCGGGGCGAGGACGAACGCCCCAGTGACCGGGGCGACGTCCGAGACGCCTGTCTTCATTGCCCCATCCTTGGGAGCGTTCCCATATATAGCAGATATTCAATCTCTACGGGGCCCTGGTCTCCGCCGGGCAGGAGCCAACCTCGTCGTTCCGTTCGCCGTTGTGCCGCAACAGCGATCGGAGCAGCGGGGTTTCTCCATCTGTGCGGCGATTGATACGACCCAGTTGCCGGCGCGTTACGCACCGGCCCCGGCAACTGCTCAGGATCGGATGGAACGTCATGCTCGTCCTCGTCTCGGCGGTGCCGCCGTTCATGCTGAGGACCGACGACAATCCCGCCAGGGTACCCGTCGAGGTGTTCGACGGCATTCGCGCCGGCTCACTCACCGACCGCGCGCAGCTCTACAAGGACCTGACTGACGGCCCGTTCTTCGGCCACCACCAGCCGGGAAGCGGCGTGTCGCAGGGAATCCGGGACGTATTCTGGCTGCAGAGCATGGCCGCCGGACACCGCAACGCCTACGAGTGCATCGCCGCCTTCTCCGCCACCGACTTTCGCCCGGACCTCGACGCCATCCACGTGCCCACCCTGGTCATCCATGGCGACGACGACCAGGTCGTGCCCTTCGAGCTGGGCGGCAAGGCATCCGCCGCCCGCGTCAAGGGTGCGCGGCTGACGGTCTACCCGGGCGCCCCACACGGCATCACCGACACACCCAAGCGGCAGCTCGGCGACGACCTGCTCGCCTTTCTCGAGGAGTACCAGCCATGAGACCCATCGTCCTGGTGCACGGCTTCTGGGTGACGCCACGCAGCTGGGAGAACTGGATCACGCACTACGAGAGCAAGGGCCACCAGGTGGTGGCCCCCGCGTACCCCGGATTCGAGGTCGAGGTTGAGGCGCTCAACGCCGACCCGACCCCGATCGCGCAGGTTACGGTTCCACAGATCATCGCCCACCTCGAAGAGGTCGTACGGACGCTGCCGGAGCCGCCGATCATCATCGGTCACTCCGCCGGCGGCGCCTTCACCCAGATCCTGCTCGACCACGGCTACGGCGCGGCCGGCGTCGCGCTCAACTCGGCCCCCACCGAGGGCGTTCGCGTGGTGCCTCTGTCACAGGTCAAGTCCACCTTCCCGGTGCTCAAGAGCCCGGCCAACCGGCACCGGGCGGTCGGCCTGACCCCGGAGCAGTGGAAGTACGCCTTCACCAACACGTTCACCGACGAGGAGTCGCGGGCCCTGTACCAGCGCTACCACATCCCCGCCCCGGGCGGCATCGTGTGGGGCGGCGTCCTGGCCAACTTCCAGCCCGGCCATCAGGACACCTGGGTCGACTACCACAACGACGACCGCGCGCCCCTGCTGTTCGTCTCCGGCGGCGAGGACCACATCATGCCGCCCGCCGTGCAGAAGTCGAACGCGGAGCACTACCGGTCCAACACCGTCACCGAGCGCCACGAGTACCCGGGCTACGCCCACCTGCTGCCGGCACAGCAGGGCTGGGAGCGGATAGCGGACGAGGTGCTCGACTGGGCCGTGCGGCACGCGGAATGACCGACGTCCGGGTCACGCACATCGGCGGTCCGACCGTACTGATCGAGTTCGACGGGTGGCAGCTGCTCACCGATCCGACGTTCGACGCGCCCGGCCGGACCTACCGGTTCGGCTGGGGCACCGCCTCGCGCAAGCTCACCGGCCCGGCGCTGCCGGCGGAGTCCCTCGGCGACCTCGACGCGGTGCTGCTGACCCACGACCACCACGCCGACAACCTCGACGACGCCGGCCGGGTGCTGTTGCCAGCAGCGGGTCGGGTCGTCACCACCGTGGCCGGAAGCCGACGGCTGGGGGTCGACGCCATCGGTCTGGCCCCGTGGCAGCACACCACGCTCACGGCGACCGGGCGGCCGACCATCGAGGTCACGGCGACCCCGTGCCGGCACGGCCCGCCGCTGAGCCGGCCGGTCGTCGGCGAGGTGACCGGGTTCGTGCTGCGCTGGGCCGGCCAGCGGCACGGGCCGCTATGGATCACCGGCGACACCGTGCTCTACGACGGCGTCCGTCAGGTCGGCGGCCGGTTCGGCATCGGCACCGTCGTACTGCACCTCGGAGCGGTCCGGTTCGGCCGCACCGGTGCGCTGCGCTACACGATGACCGCCGCCGAGGGTGTCGAACTGTGCGGGCTGGTCGGCGCCCGTTCGGTGTTGCCGGTGCACTACGAGGGCTGGAGTCACTTCAGCGAAGGCCGGCAGGCTGTCGAGGCCGCCTTCGCCGCCGCCCCGGCCACGGTCCGGGCGAGCCTGCACTGGCTCATCCCCGGCACGGCCAGTTCTCTCACGGTCTGACCGCGCCCGACTGGCGGCGGACCCCCGCCGCCACCGGGCCGGGCAGTTCCGAACGAGTACACAGAATCACGCTGTCGCGGATCGGTTCCTACCCGGACGGTAGCCTGCGATGCTCAACGCGCCCTTCCCCACTCCGCCGAACCGGAAGGACCGTCATCGTGAGCAACCCGGCCAGCACAAGCCCGGGCGAGTCCCCGACCGCGAAGCAGCGACGCGTGTGGGACAGGTCCGCACCGAGCTACGACAGGCAGATCGTGTTCCTCGAGCGGGTGCAGTTCGCGGGCGGCCGGGAGTGGTTGGGCGACCGGGTGCGTGGTCGGGTGCTGGAGGTAGCCATCGGCACCGGCCGCAACCTGCCGTACTACCCCACCGACGTAACCCTGACGGGCATCGAGTTGAGCCCGGCGATGCTGGACATCGCGCGTCGCCGTGCCGCCGATCTCGGCCGGACGGTCGACCTGCGCGAGGGCGACGCGGAGCGGCTGCCCTGCGCGTCCGCGTCGTTCGACACCGTGGTCTGCGCTCTCTCGCTCTGCTCCATCCCGCACCCGGCGCAGGCGATCGACGAGATGAGACGCGTCCTCGTACCCGGTGGCCGGCTGCTCCTGCTGGACCACGTCGCCAGCACCTGGCCGCCGGTGCGCGCCGCCCAGTGGCTCCTCGAACGGGTCACCGTCCGCATGGCCGGTGAGTACTTCACCCGCCGTCAGCTACCCCTGGTGCGTGCGGCGGGATTCACGATCGTCGAGGTCGAGCGGTTGAAGGCCGGCACCGTCGAACGGCTGCACGCGGTCAAGCCCGACTGAGACCGCCGGCGACGACCGAGCGTGAGCGTCGGGAGCTGCTCAGCCGGTGCGCCGTACGGGCACCGGGAGTCGAGCATCATTCGCCTTAATATGAGTTAACTGATATAGATCAGAGCCTATCGATTCCGGTTAGGTTGGCGATGGCCCACCTGATCAGGCCGGCGTCCCGCCGAGGCGCCCGGCAGCGGCACCGGCCAGGTCACGGGCTGCGGCGCCCGCAGCACCGTCGCCCAAACCCCGAGGGCGGAGCGCGGCGGGACACCCCCCGCCCCGATCGCGGCGCACCCCCGTTCCGCGCCGCCGTTTCCACAGGAGGCAATAGATGAGACGAGTTCTCACCCTCGCGGCAGCAGCGATCCTGCTGCCCGTCGGTGCCATCGCCGTCGCGGTGACCCCCGCCGCAGCGGCCCCGCTGCCCGACCCCGGCACCGCCGCTACGGCGGCCGCGTCGTCGGAGATGCTCGCCGCGATGCAGCGTGACCTCGACCTGACCCCGACCGAGGCACGCACCCGGATCGCCCGGGACGACAAGGGAACCCGGACGGACGCCAGTCTCCGCCGGTCCCTGGGCTCGGCGTACGCCGGTGGCTGGATGACCGCCGACGGCCTGGTCGTCGCCGTCACGGGCAAGGCCGCGGCCAACCGGGTCAAGGCGGCCGGTGCGCGGGCGACGCTCGTCGAGCGCAGCGGCGCGGAACTGGACCGGATCAAGGCGAGCCTGGACCGCCACGCCGCCAAGGCACCGGCCAGCGCGGTCCCCGGCTGGTACGTCGACGTCACGACCAACACCGTCGTGGTCCTCGCCAGCGGCAACACCGCCGCGGCTGCGAAGTTCGTCCGCACCAGCCGCGTCGACGCCACCGCGGTCCGGGTGGTCAGCACCACCGAGGCTCCCCGGCTGCTCTACGACGTCCGGGGCGGCGACGCCTACTACATGGGCGGGCGCTGCTCCGTCGGCTTCTCGGTGACCGGAGGCTTCGTCACCGCCGGACACTGCGGCCGCACCGGCACCGCCACCCAGGGCTACAACCAGGTGGCCCAGGGCACCTTCCGCGGCTCGTCGTTCCCGGGCAACGACTACGGCTGGGTGCAGACCAACTCGAACTGGACGCCGCAGCCGTGGGTCAACAACTACTCCGGCGGCAACGTGACGGTGGCCGGTTCCACCGAGGCCGCCGTGGGTGCGGCGGTCTGCCGCTCCGGCTCGACCACCGGCTGGCGGTGCGGCACCATCCAGGCCAAGAACCAGACCGTCAACTACGCCGAGGGCTCGGTCAGCGGGCTGACCCGCACCAACGCCTGTGCCGAGCCGGGCGACTCGGGCGGGTCGTGGCTGTCCGGCCAGCAGGCACAGGGCGTCACCTCGGGCGGCTCCGGTAACTGCTCCTCCGGCGGGACCACCTACTTCCAGCCGGTCAACGAGATCCTCTCGGCGTACGGCCTGACGCTGCGCACCAGTGGCGGGGGCAACGAGCCGCCGCCGCCCACCGGGTGCAGCGGATACGAGGCGACCTACACCGGCAGCATCTCCTCCGGCCAGAGCCGGTACCAGCCCAACGGCAGCTACTACTACTCGTCCTCCTCGGGCACCCACCGGGGCTGCCTGGACGGGCCGACCGGTGTGGACTTCGACCTCTACCTGCAGAAGTGGAGCGGATCGTCCTGGGTCGACGTGGCCGGCTCGTACACGTCCGGGCCGGATGAGTCGCTGAGCTACAACGGCACGGCGGGCTACTACCGCTTCGAGGTGCACGCGTACAGCGGCTCCGGCAGCTACTCGCTGGGCATCACCAACCCCTGACAGTACGACGAACCGGCGGCGGGGTGCGGATCGGATCCGCACCCCGCCGCTCGGCCTGTTCGCCGGTGACCGGCGACGTGACCCGTCACCTGAAGACCGCTGGTCACCAGAACGCACACGCGGGACGGGAACTGGTCCGGACACCCTGTCGGGTCCGGACCAGTTCCCGGTGTCGTCAGCGTTGCAGGGTGAGCAGGCCGGGGCGGTACGGCAGCAGGCCGTAGTCACCGCCGGAGTTGGGTGAACGGCCCTGGTAGAGCAGTTGCAGGTTGCACGGGTCGACGGTCATGGTCTGGTCGGCGTTGGTCCGGATCAACTCACCGTGGCTGATGTCGTTGGTCCAGGTGGCGCCGCTGTTGGCCTTACCGGCGAACGGGTTGCTCTCGGTGGCCGCCTGCGGCGTCCAACTGCCGCCCAGGCTGGTCGCGGTGAAGGACCGGAAGTAGCGGCCCTGCGAACCGATCGCCTCGACGATCATCAGGTACCGCTGCTGCCCCTGGAGCTTGTAGACCTGGACGCCTTCGAACAGGTTGTTCGTGGTGTCGGTCATGATCGTGGTGTAGTTCGACCCGAAGCTGCCCGGGAAGTTCCCGATCGGCATGCTGGCCCGGTAGATGCGGCCGTTGTCGCCGGCGAAGAACAGGTACATGTTCTGGTCGTCACCGATGAGCGCCTGGTCGATCGGGCCCGTACCCGAATTCGAGATCGAACCCGTGAACAACGTCTGGTGCGCCGACCAGCTGTTCACGTTCGTCGGGTTCGTCGAGGTCCGGTACGAGAACGCCGGCCCACCCCACTGGTACGCCAGCACCCAGACGTTACGCGGCGCGAAGTAGAACAACGACGGCGCGACCGCCGAGAACGGCATCGCGTTCTGGCTGGCCGAACCCATCTGGTTCCAGTTCGAGAACAACCCGAAGTTCATCGAACCCCACGATGTGCCGGTGTCGTGCGTAGTGGCGTAGACCAGGTGCTGACCGTTGTACGGCGCGTGGGTGAAGTCCTTCAACGACACCCAACCCGACCGCGGCTGCGCCAGCGCACCCGTCGACGACCACCGGTACGACGACGGCAGGTTGCAGGTACCGGTCGGCGGTGGCGAAGTCGGCGGAGTGGTGGTCGGTGGGGTGGTGGGTGGGGTGGTGGGTGGGGTGGTGGTGGGTGGGGTGGTGGGGGTGACGCCGCCGGTGCAGGTCACGCCGTTGAGGGCGAAGTCGGTGGGGGTGGGGTTGCTGCTGGTCCAGGAGCCGTTGAAGCCGAACGAGGTGGTGCCGTTGGTGGGGATGGTGCCGTTGTAGCTGACGTTGCGGGCGGTGATGGCGGCGCCGCTCTGGGTCAGGGTGGTGTTCCATGACTGGGTGACGGTCTGCCCGGCACCGAACGACCAGGTCAACGTCCAACTGGTCAACGGGTCACCGAGGTTGGTGATGGTGACGTTGGCGCCGAAGCCGCCCGGCCACTGCGAGGACACCGCGTAGTTCACCGAACAACCCGCCGCCGCCGCATTCGCGGGCATGGCCACGGCGAGCGCCGTCGACGCCAACAGCGCAGCACCGAATGACGCCAAAAATGTATTGACGGATCTTGATCTGGACATGGGGCATCCTCCGGACTGGGTGACGGTGACGCATTGGCGGTCATCGGTGTTAGGTGAGCGTTAACAGCTGCGTCGTGTATATTACGGGAGCGCTCCCACACCCTCAACCATCGATTGGACCCTGTCGATCACAGGTCCGCCGTTTGTGCTGGTGGAATGACTGTCCGTCGCTGTCGCACGTACGCGGGCAGATCGCGCGGCCGAACCCAACCGATGGGTGAACGTTCTCAAGCAGATCGCGGCGGATGGCGTCGCCACCGAACCCACCACACCACCAATCCTGAAGGGCACATCAGCGATGAGACGTGTGAGAAGAAGACTCAGATTCAACGCCGCTCTGGTGTCTGCCGGCGTCGTTCTCCTGGCGTCGGCCGCAGTCACCGGGGCGATGCCGGGCCGGCGCGGCGGCGGCGGGTTGTTCGGTGAACTACGCGGTGTCCTCGCAGTGGCCGGGCGGCTTCGGCGCCAACGTCACCATCACCAACCTCGGTGACCCGTTGACCAGTTGGACGTTGACCTGGTCGTTCGGTGCCGGGCAGACCGTCACCCAGTCATGGAACACCACCCTGACCCAGAGCGGCGCCGCCATCACCGCCCGCAACGTCAGCTACAACGGCACCATCCCCACCAACGGCACCACCTCGTTCGGCTTCAACGGCTCCTGGACCAGCAGCAACCCCACCCCCACCGACTTCGCCCTCAACGGCGTGACCTGCACCGGCGGCGTCACCCCCACCACCCCACCCACCACCACCCCACCCACCACCCCACCGCCGACCGGGCCGGCGGACATCACGGTCAACAACGCCACCCGGTATCAGACGATCGACGGTTTCGGGGCCGCCACGTCGATCTGGGGCAACGGCACCTGGTCGACCGCAGAAACCCAGACGCTTGTCGGGTTGGGCCCGAACCAGCTTGGCCTGTCGATCGTCCGTACCGGCATCTCACCCGAGTCCGGTGAGTGGCCGGTCCATGTGAACGCCCTGCGGACAGCGAAGTCGTACGGATCCGATGTGAAGATCCTCGCCTCCCCGTGGACGGCGCCGGCGGCGTGGAAGACGAACAACAGCCGGACCAACGGCGGCAAGCTGCGGACCGACTACTACGACGACTACGCGAACCATCTGAACAGCTACGTCCAGTCGATGCGTAACCAGGGCGTCACCATCGACGTCACCTCTGTGCAGAACGAGCCGGACTGGCACCCGGACTACGACTCGATGGACTGGAGCGGCACCGAGCTGCGCAACTTCGTACGGGACCACGGAACGCGGGTACAGAACACCAGGCTGATGGTCGCCGAGGCGGTGAACCTGAACTACACCTACACCGATCCGACCCTCAACGACGCGACCGCCCGCAACAACATCGGCTACATCGGCGGTCACCTCTACGGCACCGAGGCCTCCGGTCGGCTGCGGTCCTACCCCCTGGCCGACCAGCACAACAAGCCGGTGTGGATGACCGAGTGGAACCTGCACGAGGCTGACGGCAACGGGTCCAACATCTGGGGCAATCCCAGCAACCAGACGGTCTGGAACGAGACGCTCGACGACATCATGCGTACCGTGCACCGGTCGATGGAGTCGAACTGGTCCGCCTACGTCTGGTGGTACGGCAAGCGCTACTACTCCTTCATCGGCGACGGGGAGGCGGCCTTCGGCACCACCGCCGGTGCCCCGCTCAAGCGCGGGTACGCGTTCTCGCAGTACGCCAAGTACGTCCGCCCCGGCTACCAACGGGTCGCCCTGACGAAGAGCGCCAAGGCTGCACCGTCGGAGGTCACCGCCTACACCGGCGGCGGAAAGACCACGTTGGTGATCCTGAACCGCTCGACCAGCGCGGTCAACAACGCCGTGATCCAGGTGCCACAGCACGTCACCCGGGCCGAGCACTACCTCACCGCACAGAACGCCAACGCGGCCAGCCAGCCGGTGAGCGTGAACGGTGGACAGGTCTCCGTGAACGTCGGCGCACGCAGCATCTCCACGGTCGTGCTCACCTCCTGACCACGCCGAGCCGAGCCGGGGCGTGCGGAGGTGTCCGCGCGCCCCGGGCCACCGCCGCCCCTCCCACGGCGCGCTGCGGCTCAGGTCACGACCGGAGCAGCCCGCGATCGGCCATGAAGGCACGCAATGTCTCCGCGTCCCCGGCGGACATCAGGCGGCGGGGGATCACCGTCGCCGGCATCGGACCCACGTACACGACCCAGAACTCGCGGGTGGTCCGCACCTGGGTGACGCCGTCCCAGGCGATGCCGCCGGACTCCGAACCGCTCCGCATCATGATGTTGTCCTCGGTGATGTCGTAGCCGCCCTCGACGGCGTAGCCACCGGACCGACGCCGAGCCCGCCACCGTAGCCACGGCCAGTACAGCATCGCCAGCAGGCCACCCAGGACCATCGTGATCCACACCGGCAGTGTCTGCTCGCCCCACCCGAACCCCGACGAGACGACGAGACCGATCGCGCCGACCACCGCCAGCACCGCGCCGACCAGACTGTACTTCCGCAGTTGGGCGCTGCTGAGCGCGGCGGCCACGCGGCCGGGGTAGCCGGGATCGGCCGGTACGTCGAAACGGATGTGCACGCCAGCACGATAGTGCCTGCGCCGGCCGGGAGCCCGCGCCGTCGACGCTGCGCGATTCCGGTGCCGGCCCGACCGGCCGGAGCCGGCACCGCCCTGGCCGGTCGTCGCTACGCTGCCCGGTCGTGCTGAGAACACGGCTCGACACCGCCCGGATCCGGGCGGCCCGCCGAATCATCGACCCGGTCTTCCTCGACACCCCGCTGTACCGGTGTGCGGCACTGGAGCCGGACCTGGGTTGCGCCGTGAGCATCAAGCTCGAGACGGCGAACCCGGTCCGCAGCTTCAAGGCGCGTGGCACCGAACTTGTCACCGACCGGCTCGCCGACGTCGGGCCACCCGCGGTGGTGTGTGCCAGCGCGGGCAACCTCGGCCAGGCTCTCGCCTGGTCCGGTGGCCGTCGAGGAATCGACGTCACCGTGGTCGCCACCCGCCACGCGACCGTCGCCAAGCTCGACCGCATCCGCGCCCTGGGCGCCACCCTGAAGTTGGTCGACGGCGACCACGAACTCGCCCGCGACCGGGCGGCGGCCCTCGCGCGGCAGCGCGGTATCCGACTGCTCGAAGACAGCCTGGACGTCGAGACCTGTGAAGGCGCCGGCACCATCGGCCTGGAGCTGGTGGACCGCGCGCCGACTGTCGACGCCGTGCTGATCGCGCTCGGCGGCGGGGCGCTGGCCACCGGTGTGGGTCACCTGCTGAAGGAGCTGGCACCCCACGTCGAGGTGCTCTGCGTCCAGCCGCTGGGCGCACCCGCGATGACCCGCTCCTGGCACCTGCGGCGCGTCGTCACCACCGAGTCGACGAACACCATCGCGGACGGCGTCGCCGGACGGCGACCGATCCCGGCCGTGCTGGACGACCTGCTCCTGGTCGCCGACGACGCCATCCTCGTCCGGGAGGACTCGATCATCCGCGGCATGCGGATGCTGCTCGACCAGGCCGGCCTCGTCGCCGAACCGTCCGCCGCGCTCGGCATCGCCGCGATCCTGGAAGACCCCGACCGCTTCGCCGGCCGCCACGTGGTCACCATCGTCTGCGGCAGCAACGTCGACATGGCCGCCTACCACCGTTGGGTCGACCCGGGCCAGCGGTAGCGGACGTGATCGTCGCGCCTCCGAGCCGGGACTGCGCCACACCTGGTCAGGCTGGTCGTCGGCCGGACCGGTCACCGGGAGCCGCGTATGGTGACTTACCGCGTCATAGCGGTCGAAATATCCAGCGAGCTGGCGGAGGGGAAATGAAGCAGAACTACCTACGGTTCGGGCTGGTCCTGGCGATCAGCCTGGCGGTCATGTTCGTCCTGACCTTGTCCCAGATCCGCGACTGGTCGGACTTCTACCTGAATCTGAGCAACTTCTACATGTCGCTGATCATGGTGGCCGCCATGGGGCTCATCATGATGGGCGTCATGCACCAGATGTTCGCCGCCCGACGCCTCAACATCACCCTCTACATCGCGCTGGGCGTGCTCTTCGTGGGCGGATTCGCGGCCGTGCGTACGGAGCCGTTCGTGGGCAACGAGGCGTTCCTCAAGTCCATGATCCCCCACCACTCCCGGGCCATCCTCGTGTGCCAGGAGTCCCACATCACCGACCCCGAGATCATCCGGCTGTGTGACCAGATCGTCCGGTCACAGCAGGAGGAGATCGATCAGATGAAGAAGATCCTCGACGACCGCTACTGACTCCCGGCCGACGGGCACCGGGGCGATCGTGGCCACGACTCGCCACCGTGGGATTGACGATCCTGCCTCCGGGACGACCAAATGCCCCGAACCGGGCGTACGGCCGCTGCCGACTCCATAGTCTGCGGAAAGGCCGGTTCCGCTCGCCCAGTGATCGGTTCCCGGCCCTCACCTCGAGCAGGAGGAGACGGCGTGGCAGCTGATCGTGGCGGCCGACCCCGCCGACGAACGCCGTACCGCCGCATCGCCGGGTGTGCGACGGGCGGCACCCGTCGGCGGGTCGGGGCCGTCGTGCGGTTGCTGACCGCGCTGGTGCTGGCCGGCGGGGTGTACGCGGTCTTCGCGCCCGCGGCGCGGGCGCAGGAGGAGCCACGATTCAGTGGCGCCGCCGCGGAGGGTGCGGCGCTGTTCAACGTCGGTTGCATCACCTGTCACGGGCGCAGCGCCGGTGGAGTCGAGGGGCGCGGACCCAGCCTCGTGGGGGTGGGCGCGGCGTCGGTCGAGTTCCAGGTCGGTACCGGGCGGATGCCGCTGGCGCGGCAGGAGGCGCAGGCGTTACGCAAGCCACCGCAGTACAGCGACGAGGAGATCCGTCAACTGGCGGCCTACATCCAGGAGATCGGCGGAGGCCCGGTGGTGCCCGACACCATCGAGCAGCGGTTGGCCGACGCCGATCTGGCCCGGGGCGGGGAACTGTTCCGGATCAACTGCTCGCAGTGCCACGCCTTCGGCGGCGGCGGAGGCGCCCTGTCCTCCGGCAAGTTCGCGCCGAGCCTGTACCCGGCGTCGGATCGGACGATCTACGCGGCGATGCTCAGCGGCCCGCAGAACATGCCGGTGTTCGGCGACAGTCAGCTGACCCCGGAGCAGAAGGCCGACATCATCGCCTACATCCAGCAGGTCGTGCAGGAGGGTCCCGACCCGGGCGGGTTCAACCTCGGCCGCTACGGCCCGTCCACCGAGGGCTTGGCGATCTTCCTGGTCGGCATCGTGGCGCTCGTCTTCGCGAGCCTGTGGATCGCGGGCAAGTCGTGACCACCGGCCCCCGAGGATCCGGCCGCGGGCCGACGGACGTCCACGACCCCAGCGTGACCCGCTTCGAGGTGGTTCGCGAGGGCGCTCGCCGCGACGACATCGAGATCGTCCACTACGAGCCGCAGGTCACCGCCGGTTCCAAGGCCGAACGGCGGGTGGTCCGCACCGTGACGGCTCTCTTCCTGGTCGCCGGGCTGTCCGCCACCGCCTTTCTCGTCGTCTACATCTGGTGGCCGTGGCGCTATCGGCTGGTCGGTGACATCGAGGAGTACTACACCCCGCTGCTGGGTCTGGCCCTCGGCGTCGCGCTGCTCACGCTGGGTTTCGGCGTCCTGGTCTGGGGCAAGCGGTTGCTGCCGAAGGAGGTGTCGATCCAGGACCGGCACGAAGGGCCGGTACCCGCCGACGATCGGCGCATCACCGGCCAGACCATGCTGTACATGGCCGACGAGCTCGGTGTGAAACGGCGTCCCCTGCTCGGGGTGTCCCTGCTCGCGGGCCTGGTCCCGGTCGGGGCGGTCGTCGCCGCCCCCCTGGTCGGCGGCCTCATCAAGGATCCGCACGACAATCGGGAACTGTTCCGCACCGGCTTCGCCCCGGCCGACGACAACGGCGCCGTCACCAGGATCCGGCTCGTCCGGGAGGACCGGCGGCCCGTCCGGCCGCTGGAGTTGCTGCCCGGCGGCCAGGTCACCGTGTTCCCGGGCATCCCGCACGGTGTCAGCAACCAGTACGCCGACTCGGTCACGCTGCTCATCCGGTTGCGCGCCGAGGACGCCCTCGCCGCGCGGGAGAACAACCGTCGGGCCGGCAAGCAGGACTGGATGTGGGGTGACTTCATCGCGTACTCCAAGATCTGCACCCACGCCGGCTGCCCCGCCAGCCTCTATGAGCAACAGACCAACCGGTTGCTCTGCCCGTGCCACCAGTCCCAGTTCCTGATCACCGACAACGCGCGACCCGTCTTCGGGCCCGCCAGCCGGCCGCTGCCACAGCTGCCCATCGAGGTCGACGACGAGGGCTTCTTCGTCGCCAGCTCCGACTATCGCGAGCCCATCGGTCCTGACTTCTGGGAGCGCCCCTGACGCGCTCCGGATACGGCGTGCGAAACACACGAGGAGGCACCGTGACGCGACTGGCCCGAGCGCTCCGGCGGGTGTCGCTGCCGGGCGCGGCACTTGCCGTGTCACTGCTCGCCGGCTGCGGCGCGGGTCAGGTCGCGGAGACGGCCGAGAAGGAGCCCTCGATCCAGGGCGTCAACCTGATGACCGACAACGGCGAGTACGCCGTTCGCGGTCTGCTCATCGAGTTTCCCGGCGCTGACGGCTACCGCGCCGGAGCGGACGCGCTGCTCAGCGCCGTCATCTACAACGACTCGAAGGATGCGGTCACGGTGACCGTCACCACGCAGGACGCCCGGGACGTCGTCATCGTCGATGCTGTCCGGCCCGTCCCTCCCCGGTCGGACCCGCCCGCTGCGCCCAGTCCCACCATCGCCAGCCCAGCCGCGACGGACGCCTCCCCCGCCCCCGGCGGATCGCCGGATGGCGCCGCGCCGGATCCGCGGACCGGGCCGGCCCGGATCGACCTTCCCCCGCTGAGTTTCGTCCGGTTCAACGCGCAGGCCGGCCGGTACTTTCAGCTCCTCGACCTCGACGAGTCGCTGCGTTCGGGGCAGAACGCCAGCATCACCTTCGACTTCGGCAACGGGCAGCGGATCACCGGCCCGGCACCGGTCGCCGCGGCCCTGACTCCCGTGCCGCCGCCACCGCCGATCGTCGAACCCGAGGAGGCCGAGACCCACGAGGGGGCCGACCACGGCGATTGAGGTCGCAGCACACCCGGGACCGACCTGCCCTCCGCACGGCGGGCCCGCACCCCACATCGGCACCACCCGCTGAGCGCGCTGCCGGGCTCGGGCTCCACCGGCCCGGATGGTGTGTCGCGCAATCCGGGATTCCCCCGGCGGTGACTGCCTAAGGTGAAGACGCGACGGACACCACCGGTCGGCCGCCGAGAACGATGGGCAGCACCATGGCGCGGTTCCTGGAAGTACTGTGGGACACGAGCAGCGTGAACGGTCGCCTCGTGACCAGTGTGGTGCTGGCCCTGCTGGCTCTCGTCGTCGCCATCCTGGCCGGCCGGCTGGCCACGATCAAGGTGCAGGAAACCACCAACCGCTACTACCTCCGCAAGGCGGTGCACTACCTGACCGTGGTGGCGCTGCTGTTCGCCCTGGCCCTGCTGTGGCGGCCGTTCGCCGGTCGCATCGGTGTGGTCGTCGGCCTGCTCGCCGCCGGCCTCGCGCTGGCCCTGCAGGAGGTCCTCGGCGCCTTCGCCGGCTGGGTGAGCATCCTCACCGGTCGGCAGTTCCGGGTCGGCGACCGCATCCAGATGTGCGGCGTACGCGGCGACGTCCTGGACATCACCCCGCTACGGACCCGGATCCTGGAAAGCGGGTCCTCGTCCGATCCGGAGTCCTGGATCCGTGGCCGCCAGTACACGGGGCGAGTGGTGTCACTGTCGAACCGGTTCGTGTTCACCGCGCCGGTGTTCAACAGCAGCACGGTGCTGGACCATCTGTGGGAGGAACTGACCCTGCCGGTCCCCTACGAGGCGGACTGGCATCTGGCCGAACGCATCCTGTGTGAGGAAGCGCAGAACATCTCCGCCACCGCCGACGCCCAGCACGCCATCGAGCAGATGCGCCACCGCTACCCGGTCGCCGAGGCCGAGGTGGATCCTCGGGTCTTCATCCGGGCCACCCCGAACTGGATAGAACTGTCCGCCCGGTTCGTGGTGCCGGTACGCGCCGCCCGACAGGTCAAGGACGAGGTCACCCGGCGAGTGCTCGACCGGTTCGCCGAGAACGGCCTCCGGGTCGCCTCGGTGACCCAGGACATCACGGTCCGCCCTCCGCAACCAGGAGCTTCCACCCGGCCCGCCGCACCCGCCACCGGATGACCCTGAGCCGCTGCCGCCCTCCGCCCGGGTCGTCCGGTGCTACCCCCGTCACCGGGGTCTGTGGTCTGATGTCGCCACCCTCGCAGAAAGGACGCGAACATGGCCGTCGACCCGGGGTACCAGCAGGTCACCAGGCTGCGAACGGTCGCCCTACAGGAAGCCGTCCTGCAACCGACCACGCCCTGGGGCCGCAGCTGACCAGCCTCGTGGCGCGACTGTGGACGGGGTGACGACCGATCAGAGATGTTGGCGGCGCCACTCACTGGTAGCCTCCTCGATCACCCGTTCCTCCGCGTGGACCGACGCCTTGATCCGCGCCCGCGCGTCAGCGGCGCTGTATCGCTGGATCACCACGAGGACACCGCAGACCGCCACCAGCACGGCCAGCGCCACGAGGGGGGTCAGCGCGGCCGCCGGCACCGCCAGCAGGCTGACGACGACCGCCGCGGCCAGGGCGGTGGAGCGCAGCCGCCGGAACGTACGCGCCGCGACGGCCACCCCCATCAGCAGATAGAGGGCGACACTTCCGTACAGGACGGACACGGCCGGCCAGGGCAGCGGTTCGGTCTCGCGCATGGCCACGACTTCGAGGACGAGCTTCAGCCCGAGGGCGGTCCCGACGATCGCGACGATGGTCACGAAGTGCAGGTAGGAGAAGACGTCGCGGGCCAGGGCGATCCGCTCCGGACCCCGGGTGCCGTGCATCGCCTGCTCGACGCTCGGCAGCAGGGTGTCGAAGTGCAGCCACCACAGGGTCGCCAGCAACGCGATACCGAGCACGGACCCGGTGATCACCGGCACGGTCAGGGTGAGTCGGTCGAACCGGCCCGGGCCGAGACCGAGCGAGATGACCGCCTCCCCGAGGGCGATGATGACGATCAGCGAGTGCCGCTCCGCCCAGTGCCCGGCCGAGGCGACGGCCCAGCGGGCGTACGGCAGGAACAGACCGACCGAGTACTCGACCAGCAGAGCGGCCGCCCAGAGCGCGAGACGCACGTCGAGAACGGCATCGGCCGGCGCCCAGCGGCTCGCGGAGGCCGCCAGGCCGACAAGCACCGCCGCCACCAACGCCGGAAGGCTGATCACCACGAGTTGCCTGCGGTTACGGGCGGCGGCGCTCAGCGCGTACAGGAACGTGACCAGGGTCAGGCCGCGCAGGACCAGGTAGGCGCCGGCGAACACCACCGGACCGGTCAGGTCGTCCGGTTGGTTGACGAACGCCTGCGGGATGGCGATGGCCAGCACGAAAGCGGCGGCCATGACGCCGAAGCCGAGCAGGGGCAGCAATCCGTAGTCGGCGCGGACCAGGTTGCCCAGGGTGGCGAACGTCGTCCAGCAGAACCAGAGCAGCGCCAACACGACCACGCCGGACAGCACCGCCTGCGTGGTCACCTCGACGGACACCAGGCCGGCCACGTTGAGAAACGCGAAGACGAAGATCAGGTCGAAGAACAGCTCCAACCGGGTGACCCGGGAACCGGGCATGACCGGCCGGAGCCAACGGGACCGGCGCAGCTGCGGTGGAGCGCTCACCCGGTCATTCTGCGCACAACGACCTCAGCCGAACTCTGATTCGTACCGATTGCCGGAATGCGCTATCTCGCCGGGATCCTGCGCAGCTACGTCGAGGACGGGCACTACAGCTACCGGCAGGTACTCACCGATGGCGACGTCGGCATCCTGGTCTGACCACTGATCATCCCGCCGGCCGGTGGGAGTGAGCGACTCGCTCAGGCGGGGGTGGGTTGGCGGCCGAACGCGCGCATCGCGAGCGCGCCGACGGCCGGGCCCGGGGCGAGCAGCAGGAACGCCCACCGCCAGCCGACCGCGTCGGCCAGGACGGGAACGAGTTGGATGGTGACCACGGTAAGGGCGAACCCGATGGCCGTCTGCGCGGTGAGCGCGGTGCCGACGTACCGCTTGTCGGCGACCTCACTCAGAGCGGTCGAGAAGACGCCGGAGTCCGCGATCACCGCGGCACCCCACACCACACCCAGCAGTACGACGGCGGCGGGCGGCGCGGCGAAGAACAACGGTGAGGCCAGGCAGCAGGCGCCACTGACCACCAGGGCGGTGAACGCGGCCCGGGGTCGCCCGAACCGGTCGGCGGCCCAGCCGCCGGCGAGGCATCCGGCGACCCCGGCGATCCCGATGGCCAGGAACGCGAGCAGGCTGACGTTCGCGTCGTCGCCACGGGTCCGGGCCGCCGTGCCGGCGATGAGGAAGCTGGGCAGCCAGGTCCACAACGCGTACAGCTCCCACATGTGTCCGAAGTAGCCCAGGTTCACCAGCCGGGGACCACGTTGGCCGAACATCGCCAGGGCGTACCGGGGGTACGGACGCGGCGACGTGCCCGGGGCGAACTGCGGACCTTCCCGCACCAGGGTCGCGGCCAGCACCGCGCCGAGCAGCGCGAAGCCGGCCGCGGTGCCCATCACGCCGCGCCACGGCAGGTCGCCCAGCCCGCCGATCAGGTGCGGCAGCGCCGAGCCGAGGGTCAGCGCGCCGATCATGACGCCGAACGCGAGCCCGCGGCGGGCCGGCGGCGCCCAGGACCCGGTCAGCTTCATGCCGACCGGGTACACCCCGGCCAGGAAGACACCGGTGAGGAAGCGCAGCGGGATGGCTCCGGCCAACCCGTCGACGGTGAGGGCGAAGACGCCGGTGCAGGCGGCGGCGAGCGTCGCGCTGCCGGCCATCAGCAGGTGTGGTCTGACCCGGTCGGCCAGGTTCAGCACGGTCGACGCCACGGCACCGGCCACGAAGCCGAGTTGCACGGACGCGGTCAGCCACACCGAGGCGGCGGCGCCGATCTGCCACGACTCGCGTAGCGCCGGCACCACGGCGGAGGCCGAGAACCACACCGCCAGGCTGAGCACCTGGACGGCAGCGATGAGCGCCCGCTGTACCCCGGGTCGTGACGTCATCCGCGCTCCTCCGCTACCGCCTGGAGATCAGCTTGGTGCCTCGGCCCGGGGCCGCGCCACCGCCCCTCGCGGCCGTCACGGACGCCCCCTGCCGTGCCCCGGCCCAACTTCGCGCAGGTGCCCGCCTCTGCGCCACCCGGCGTGACGCCACCCACAACCGCTACGCCATCCTAGGATGATGCTGTCGACTTCCCTGGAGCAAGCTGCCGACCGGCAGCGGTCAGGACCGACGCCGGCCGATCGCCTGGATCTCGATGAGCAGGTGCGGGTGCGGCAACTGGTGTACGGCGACGGTGGTGCGGGTGGGGCCGGTCTCGTCGAAGTACTCGGCGTAGACCTCGTTGTAGCCACCGAAGTCGTTCATGTCGACCAGGTACGTGGTGATCTGGACGAGGTCGGTGAGGTCCGCTCCGACCGAGTGCAGGATGTCGCGGATGTTGTCGAGAACGGCGCGGGTCTGGGCGCGGATGTCGAGATCGGTGACGCCCATCGCGTCCACCGCCGCGCCGACGATCGTGTTGTCCGGTCGGCGGCTCGACGTACCCGAGACGAAGATCAGCTCACCGGCGAGCTTGACATGCGGGAACCGGCCGCGTGGCGTGGCCTTGCCCGGCACGACTCCGTGGTGGCGCCCGGCCGCCTCGCTGCCGCCGGTCACGACCCGACCCGCAGCGACGCCGTGCCGAGCCGCTCGACGGTGACCCGCACGTACGATCCGGCCCGCAGCGGTACGGCGGCCGTCGCCGCGCCGGCGAGCAGGACCGAGTTGTCGGCCAGGTCCACACCGCTGGCGTCGGCGAGACGGACCGCGTCGGACAGCGCTCGCCGTGGATCGCCGAGGATGGCGGCCGTCGAGCCGACCTGGACCACCCGCCCGTCGACCTCCAGCAGCACGCCGAGGTTGTCGATCCCGTCCGGCATCAGCTGCCAGGCGCCGAGCACGAAGCCACTGGCCGAGGTGTTGTCGGCGATGACCTCGGGCAGCGTGAAGCGGAAGTCGACGTACCGGGAGTCGATGACTTCGATCGCCGGGGCGACCGCCGTGATGGCACCGCCCTCGACGAGGAAGGCGACCTCAGGTTCGGCCTTCGGATGGATGTGGTCGCCGAGCCTGATGGTGCCGCCGTCCGGGATCCGCATGGCGTCGGTGAGCCGGCCCCAGATGACCTCGTCGACGCCCATCTGCGTCATCTTGGCCCGGCTGGTCAGCCCCAGCTTCAACCCGACGGGACGTTCACCACGGGACAGCCTGCGGTCGACCACCGCCTGCTGCACGCGGTAAGCGGTGGTCACGTCCAGCCCGGTCTCGGCACCGAACGATGGGACTGGGGTGCGGCTGGTCGCCGCGCCGTCGAGGCGTACGGCGAACTGGTCGACGATGCTCATCAATCTCCCTCGGTGCCGGTGGTGGCGGTCGCCAGGTCGAGGGCGACGTCGACGATCATGTCTTCCTGCCCGCCGACCATGCCGCGGCGACCCAGTTCGACGAGGATCGAGCGGACGTCGACCCCGTAGCGGTGCGACGCCCGTTCGGCGTGCCGGAGAAAGCTGGAGTAGACCCCGGCGTAGCCGAGGGTGAGCGTTTCCCGGTCGACCCGGACCGGCCGGTCCTGCACCGGCCGGATCAGGTCGTCGGCGGCGTCCATCAGCGCGAACACGTCACAGCCGTGGTCCCAGCCGTGCAGGTCGGCCACGGCGACGAACACCTCCAGCGGCGCGTTTCCGGCACCCGCGCCATGTCCGGCCAGGGACGCGTCCACCCGGGTGGTGCCGTGCTCGACCGCGGCGACGCTGTTCGCCACGCCGAGGGACAGGTTGTGATGCGCGTGGATACCGATCTGCGTGCCCGGGTCGAGGAGCTGCCGGTACGCGTCGACCCGCTCGGCGACGTCCCGGGTGAGCAGCCGGCCACCGGAGTCGGTGACGTAGACGCAGTGGGCGCCGTACGACTCCATCAGCTTCGCCTGCTGCGCGAGTGCCGTCGGGTCGGTCATGTGCGCCATCATCAGGAACCCGGACACGTCCATGCCGTTGTCGCGCGCCCACCCGATGTGCTGGGCGGAGATGTCCGCCTCGGTGCAGTGCGTGGCGATCCGTACGCTCGTCACCCCCAGGTCACGTGCGGCCTTCAGGTCGGCGATGGTGCCGATGCCGGGCAACAGCAGGGTGGTCAGTTTCGCGGTGCTGACCGTCTGCGCCGCCGCGGCGATCCAGTCCGCGTCGGAGGCGGCACCGTGCCCGTAGTTCACGCTCGATCCGGCCAGGCCGTCGCCGTGCGCGACCTCAATCGCCGCGACACCGGCCGCGTCGAGGGCCGCGGCGATCGTCCGGACCTGGTCGACGGTGAACTGGTGCCGGACGGCGTGCATGCCGTCGCGCAAGGTCACGTCCTGGATGTACAGCCCGCTCACGCGGACACCTCCCGTCCGACGCGGGACGCCACCATCCGCTCGGCGGTGCGCAGCGCGGCCGAGGTCATGATGTCGAGGTTTCCGGCGTACGCGGGCAGGTAGTGCCCGGCCCCGGACACCTCCAGGAACACCGACACCTGTACCCCGGTGAACCGGGCACCCAACGCGGGCACGTACGCGTCGACCTCGTCGAACTGCACCCGCTGCTTCAGCCGGTAGCCGGGCACGTAGCCGGCGACGGTGGCCACCATCGCCTCGACCGACGCCGCGACAGCCGCCCGGTCGACGTCCCGGTCCGGGCACAGGCAGTAGACCGTGTCCCGCATGATCATCGGCGGCTCCGCCGGATTCAACACGATGATGGCCTTGCCGCGGTGGGCACCGCCGACCACCTCGATCGCCCGTGCCGTCGTCTCGGTGAACTCGTCGATGTTCGCCCGCGTTCCCGGACCGGCCGACCGGGACGCGATCGACGCCACGATCTCCGCGTATCGCACCGGCGTCACCCGGCCGACCGCCGCGACGACGGGGACGGTGGCCTGACCGCCACAGGTCACCATGTTCACGTTCGGCTCGTCCAGATGCTCGTTCAGATTCACCGGCGGCACCACGTACGGGCCGACGGCGGCCGGGGTCAGGTCCACCACCAGCCGGCCGTGCTCACGCAACAGCGCGGCGTGCCGGTGGTGCGCCCCGGCCGACGTCGCGTCGAACACCAGCCGCACGTCGGCGAACTCCGGCATCGCCAGCAGCCCGTCGATCCCGTCGGCGGTCGTGGCCACCCCGAGCCGGCGGGCCCTGGCCAGGCCGTCGGAGTTCGGGTCGACCCCGACCATCGCCACCATCCGCAACGACTCCGACAACCGCAACACCTTGATCATCAAGTCGGTGCCGATGTTGCCCGACCCGATCACCGCCACGCCCGTGGTCATGCCGTCTCCCCCACCTCGAAGCAGGCCCGGACCGAGCCCAGGCCGGAAATCCGTGCCTCGTAGGCCGCGCCGGCGGTGACCGGCACCATCGGCCCGAGCGCCCCGGAGAGCACCACGTCGCCGGCGACCAGCGGCGCGCCCGCGACGGCCAGCGTCTGCGCCAACCAGGCCACCGCGTGCACGGGATTGCCGAGGCAGGCAGCGCCGGCCCCCACCGACACCGGCTCGCCCGCGTGTTCGAGCACCATCCCGGCCAGCCGCAGGTCCACGTCCGACAGCCTCCGGGGCTGGTCACCGAGGACGAACAGGCCCGACGAGGCGTTGTCGGCGACGGTGTCCACGATCGAGATGTCCCAGCCCGCGATCCTGGAGTCCACGACCTCGATCGCCGGCAGCACGTGGTCGGTCGCCCGGATCACGTCGGCGACCGTCACCCGTTCGAACGGCAGGTCGGCACCCAGCACGAACGCGACCTCGGCCTCCACCCGAGGTTGCAGCAGCCGACCGCGGTCGATCTCGGCGCCGTCCGGGACGGCCATGTCGGCGAACAACACCCCGAAGTCCGGCTGGAAGACGCCGAACGCCTGCTGCACCGCCGCGGACGTCAGGCCGACCTTCGCGCCGATCCGGCGGCGGCCGGCCGCCTCCCACGCGACGACCTGCGCCCGCTGCACCTGGTACGCCGCGTCGACGGCCCCGGTCGGCAGCACCTCGCCGCGCAGCGGCGGCACGGGTTTCCCGGTCTCGTACGCGGTGCGCAGCAGGGTCGCGGCCCGGGCGACATCAGTCATGACAGATCCACACAGACATTCGTCAGTTCCGAGTAGAAGTTCAGCGAGTGGACGCCACCCTCACGGCCGACGCCGGAGGCCTTCACGCCACCGAACGGCGTGCGCAGATCCCGCAGGAACCAGGTGTTCACCCACACGATCCCGGCGTCCATCCGCGCACCGGCCCGGTGCGCCCGGCCGACGTCCCGCGTCCACACGGTGCCGGCCAGGCCGTACTCGCTGTCGTTAGCCAGCGCGAACGCCTCGTCCTCGTCCTCGAACGGTGCCACGTGGCAGAGCGGGCCGAAGACCTCCTCCCGGTTGACCCGGGCGTCGGGCTTCAGGCCGGTCAGCACGGTCGGTTGGACGTACGCGCCGCCGTCGCGGGCATCGCCGAACCCGGGGACACCGCCGCCCGCGAGCACCGTGGCGCCCTCCGCGCGGGCCAGGTCGTAGTAGCCCAGCACCTTGTCCCGGTGCTGGTGGGAGATCAGCGGCATGGTCACCGTCGCCTCGTCGGCAGGCCAGCCGTACGCCAACTCGTCGGCCCGCTCCGCCAGGCGGGTCACGAACTCGTCGAACACCGGCCGCTGCACGAACAGCCGTTCCGTGCACAGGCACACCTGACCACCGTTGGTGAACGACGACCGCACTGAGCCGGCGACCGCGGCGTCGAGGTCCGCGTCCGCGAAGACCAGACCGGCGTTCTTGCCGCCCAGTTCGAACGAGACCGCCTTGACCCCGTCGGCCGCCGCCCGCATGATCGCTGCGCCGGTCGCCGACTCGCCCGTGAACGTGATCGCGTCCACCCCCGGATGCCGGGTCAGGAACTCCCCCGCCGAACCCGGCCCGAACCCGTGCACGACGTTGAACACGCCGTCGGGCACCCCGGCGGCCGCCATCACCTCCGCCAGCAACGTCGCCGACGACGGCGTCTCCTCCGACGGCTTCACCACCACCGCGTTGCCGCAGGCCAGCGCCGGCGCGACCTTCCACGTCAACAGCAGCAGCGGCAGGTTCCACGGCACGATCACCGCCACCACGCCGACCGGCTTACGCACCGCGTAGTTCAGCGCCCGTCCGCCGCTCGGTGTCACCGTCGTGAACGACTCCGTCGGCGCGGTCGAGACGATCTCCGCGAAGGCCCGGAAGTTCGCCGCGCCGCGTGGGATGTCCAGGGTCCGGGCCTGCGCGATCGACTTGCCAGTGTCACCGACCTCCGCCGCCACCAGGTCGGCGAACCGACGCTCCAGCTCGTCGGCGACCCGGTACAACACCGCGGCGCGCTCGCGCTCCCCCATCCGGCCCCACGGCCCACGGAGCGCCGACCGGGCCGCCGCGACGGCGGCGTCCACGGTGGACTCGTCGGCCTCGGCGACGTACCGGATGGTGTCTCCGGTGACCGGGGAGACCTTCGTGAAGTGCGGGCCGGAGGTGTCGAACTCGCCGTTGACGAAGTTCGGCAGCACGGTCGGCTCGCCGGCCGGCCGGCCGGCGAGCAGGCTGGGGGACCAGAGCCCGTCGGTCATCAGGCGTACCTTTCGGTCAGGCGGTGATGGACGCGGTGTCGGCGGCCTCGTCGGCCCCGCTCTCGGCGACCAGGGCTACGACAGCGGCGTCCACGGTGGGCTCGCCGGCCACCGCGGCGGCGGCCTCGTCGGTGACGACAAGCACGGTGGTGCCGACGCCGACGTTCAGCGGGTCGACCGCCACCAGGTCGGGGCCGTCCGGCCGGACCCGGATCAGGACGAGCCGCCGGCCCTGCAACGACGGCAGGATCCGGTCCGCCCACACCTTGCCGACGACCTCACCGAGGACCATCAGCTCGCTCCGGGCAGGGCGGCCATGACCTCACGGATCCGGGCGGTTTCCGGGTTGTCGAGCAGCGCTGCGGTGTTCGGGTGCGGCTTGGGATAGACCTGCGAGCTGCGCAGCTCGCCGTGGGCGCGGATGGCGGCCTCGCCGGCGGCGACGGCCTGCCGTACGGCGGCGAGCGTGCCGCGTACGGCGACGGCCAGGTAGCCGCTGGTGACCCGTTCGACGCCGACGCACCGTACGTCCGCGGTTTTGATCATGGCTTCGATGCCGGCCGAGAGGGCCACGACGCCTCGGGTCTCGACGATTCCGATCGCGATGTCGGAGGACATGTCTGGTTCTCCTTACCGGTGGGTCAGTTTCCGACGAGTTGGGGGTCGGCCGCCAGCGCGCTGACGGCGTCGCAGGGGCTGGCGAAGACGATCGAACGCACCGAGCGGCTCTTGGCCCGGGCGGTCTCCTCGCCGATGTCGACGGCTTCCTCGACGGTCGCGAGGTCACCGCGGACGGCGACGGCGACGATCCCGCCGCCGAGCCGGACCACCTTGGTCACCTCGACCTCGGTGGCCTTCACCATCGCGTCGACGGCGTCGAAGATGGGGGTGAAACCTTCGGCCTCGACGAAGCCCACGGCACTGTTGCGCATGCTCTCTCCTCTAGTGGTGGTCTGGCAGGTTCCAGGACACGACGGCGCCGCCGGTGCCCCAGATCGGGCCGTAGGCGTGCAGATGTGCCGGACCGGTGGCCGCTTCGGCACCGGCGGCGAAGGCGAGTGCCCGGAACTGGCTGTCGGCCTGCGCCTGCCGGGCGAATTCCTCACGGACGGCGAGGACCTCGTCGACCTTGCCGGCGGTGAGCAGGTCGAGGATCCGGGTGTTCCACTGCTCGTGGCCGGGTGCGCCGATGCGGTCCTGGCCGGGGTCGATCCACTGCTGGATGAGTCCCGAGGACATCCCGGTCACCACGACGACCGCGGCGCGCAGGCCGGCGTCGCGGGCGGCGGCGGCACCGGCCCGACCCACGTCGGCGAGGGTCTCGGCGTCGGCGTAGAGGTTGCAGGAGACCTGTGCCCAGCGCAGTTTCCGCTCCGGGTCGAGCAGGGCGGAGGTGACGATGGTGCCGGTGTCGATCGGGAACCCGTCGTAGCGGGTCCGCCGGGCCTGCATTCCCCCGGCCTGCACCCGCGCGGCCCACCGTTCGGTGAAGTCGACGTCGAACCGCAGGTCGTAGTCGAGCAGGCCGTAGTCGTAGGCGTACCAGTTCTCGTCGACGTGCTGGCCGCGTGGGTTGGGGTCGCACTGGAACTGGTGACCGAGGACGGTGAACCACTGCGTCGACAGCAGCAGCACCACGTCGGGTTCGAGGCGCCGCAGCCGGGCGCCGACGTCCCGGGCCGCGTCGGCGAGCGCCGACCAGCTCGGTGCCGGTTGGTCGGCGAGCAGATGGGGCATGCCGGGTAGCAGCGCCCCGGCGAGAATTCCGGTTCGGTCAGCCATGGTGGCTCCCCTCGGGCAGCCACTCCACCACCGCGTTGCCGGTGCCGATGATGGTGCCGTAGCCGAGCACGTCACCGCCGACCTTGGGCCAGCCCATCGCGGCGAGCATCCAGGTGAGGCTGCCGGCCTTGGTCTCCGAGGCGGTCGCCTCGATGTGTTCGGGGATGAGTTCGCGCAGCGGTGCGGTGGGGCCGCGCCGGATCGCCTCCAGCAGTTTCATGTCCCACCGGTACTGGTGGTTGTTGTACGGGTGTTCCCGTTCCATGTCCTCGGGCAGCTCCGGTTCCTCGTGCCAGTGCAGGTGCGACAGCGAGTTGGAGGCGAGCAGGACGGCCCGCCGGCCGGTGGCCTCGACCGCCCGCCGGGTGGCCTCGCCGAGCACCTCCATCTCCTCCAGCGACGCGTCGGAGTAGAAGTACGGGTTGTTGTTGGCCGACAGCGAGACCACCGGGATGTCCCAGGCCGGGTTCGCCAGGTGCAGCGCGCCGATGGTGGCGTAGTCGACGCGTACCCGGGGGTCGCGCAGCGTGCGGGTGACAAGTCCGAGTCCGGCGGCCTCGTCGGCGATCGCCTCACCGAGTTCGACGTCGGTACGGAAGTCGTAGCGGTAGCGGAACAGGTGCGGGAAGATCGGCTCGACGGAGATGCCACGCGGGTTCGGCACGCAGTTGACGTGGTGGCCGACCATCGTGATCCAGTGCGGGGCGTGCACGATGAGCACGTCCGGTTTGTGCACCTCACGGATGCGGGTCCGTAGCCGCTCGTACGCCCAGCGCAGCGTCTCCCAGCCGCCGGTGGAGCGCGGCTCGTTCTGCGGCGGGTTCTCGGCGTAGATCAGGTGTGGTGGGTGTGGGCTGAGGCAGCCGGCGACGATGCCGCAGCGCGGCGGGGTGGCGGTCGGCTGTGGTGCCCGTGCGGCGGTGGTGGCGCCGCCCCGGGCCGGCGGCAGCGGCACCCGGAAGACCTTGCTCATGACCATCCTTCCCCGGCGAGCACCCGCACGTAGCTACGGTCGTGCGGGGCGGTGCCGAGAATCTGCAGCCCGTCGTCGTCGAGGGCGAGTTCGTCAGCGGCCAGTGCCGCGTCGTGCCGGATCCAGGCCCGCAGCGGGGCCGGGTGTGCGCCGTGCACCTCGACGAGGGTGTCCTCGGCGAGGTCGCTGTCGGCGGCGACGTACGCCAGACGTCGCCGCCCCCGCTGCCCGGTGTAGGCCGGGTTGGCGGTGACGGTGGTCCGCAGCCAGCGCCGCTCGTCGCGCAACCGTTGCCGGTTGGCGGCGGTCGCAGCGACGTCGACGTCGCCGGCCGGGTCGAGTTCGACGCCGTAGCGCCGCCGGGCCTCGGCAACGGTCAGGTACTCCTGGGCGACGTCCTCGGCGACGTCCTCGGGCAGCCGTTCCAGCGGGTCGCCCCAGCCGCCACCGCCAGCCGACTCCATGACCAGTACGTCACCGGCGCGCATCGGGAAGCCGGCGACCTTGCCGGGGGTGGCGAAGTCGACCCGCTCGCCGTCCGCGCGCCGGATGTGGGTCACCGTCGGTGCGCCGGGCCCGCCGTTGCGCAGCCCGTATGGCGGGACGGTGGTCCGGTCGGTCTGCACCGAGTAGGCGCCACCGCTGGCCAGCAGGCGGGTTTCCCGGCGGCTGCCGAGCCCGCCGCGACGGACCCCGTCGCCGCACGAGCCGGTCCGCAGCTCGCACGCCTCGATGAGAATCGGGATCTCGGTCTCCAGCCGTTCGACGGACTGGATGGTGGAGATGTCGCCGAGGTCGACCGGGTTCATCGCGCTGGGCCCGTCGGATTCGAGGAATCCGCCGTTGCCACCGGCCGGGTAGTCGTAGTAGAGGTAGGGCCGCCCGGTGTGCTCGTCGACGCCGCCGATGAGGTTCTGGAAGGTGGTGCCGAACTGGTCGGCGGCGATGAGGTCGGGTGCCACCTGGCTGAGGGCGGCCATCACGGCCGAGATGACCCGCTTGCGGACCTCGCTGTGCGCGTTGGCCGGTGCCGGGTAGCTGACGTGCACGACGGTGCCGGGTTCGGTGAGCACCCGCAGCGGCCGGAACGCGCCGTGGTTGACCAGGCCACCGGGGTCCAGTGCCGACTTGACCGCGATGAAGACGCCCGCCACGGTCATCGCCCGCGAGGAGTTCACCACGGCCGCCACCTGGCCCGACGAGCCGCGGAAGTCGGCCTCGATCTCGTCGCCGTCGACGGTGAGCGCACAGCGGACGATGGCGGCGTCGTACCGGCCGTCGGTGTAGAGGTCGAGGTAGTCCTCGTAGCGGTAGGTGCCGTCGGGCAGGGACCGGATCATGGCGCGCAGCCGCTGCTCGGTGCGGTCCATGTTGGCCGCGACGGATTCGCCGATCAGGTCGACGCCGTGCCGGGCGACGAGTTCCCGCAGCCGGCGTTCGGCGGTGTGGCAGGCGGCGATGCTGGATTCGAGGTCGCCGCGGCGTTCCTCGGCCATCCGCACGTTGGCGAAGACGATGTCGAACGCGGCCCGGTTGGGCCGGCCCTGCTCGATCAGCTTGATCGGCGGGATCCGCAGCCCCTCCTGGAGGATCTCGGTGGCCTGGCCGGAGACGCTGCCCGGGGTCATCCCGCCGATGTCCGCCCAGTGCATGCGTACGCAGGGGAAGAGGAAGAGCTTCCCGTCGACGAAGACCGGGCTGATCAGGGTGACGTCGTTGAGGTGGCTGCCGCCACGGTAGGGGTCGTTGACGATGTAGAGATCACCGGGACGCATCTCGTCGGCGAAGTCGGCGAAGATCTCGGCGACCGAGGCCGGCATGGCGATGACGTGACCGGGCATGTCCCGGCCCTGGGCGACCATCTGACCCTGCGGGTCGAACAGCGCGCAGGAGAAGTCCTGCGCGTCGGCGATCACCGGCGAGTGCGCCGTACGGAAGATCGTCTGTCGCATCTCCCGGACGATCGAGATGAGACCTTCGGTGACGACTTCCAGGTCGATCGGGTTCACAGTCATGCGGATGCCTCACTGGTTCCGGCTCGATCCCGGTGGACTGGACCATATTGTGGTCCTAGGGTTATATTATGAAACCTAGCAATCGAGAGGGTGGGAAGCAAGATGTCGTACGCCACTGACCCCGGCACCGAGGACGGACCGGCTCCCCGCGAGTCCGGCACGCAGGCGCTGGACCGCGCGCTCAACGTGCTGCTCGCCTTCCGCGGCACCGACACCGAGCGCAAGGTCAGTGACGTCAGCCGCGAACTCGGCCTGCACAAGTCGACCGCCAGCCGGCTGTTCCGCGCCCTGGCCGACGCCGGCTTCCTGCAGCGCAACGAGGAGAACGGGAACTACCGCCTCGGGGTCACCGTCTTCGAACTCGGCGCCCGCTACCTCGCCGGCCTCGACCTGCACGCCGTCGCCCGCCCCCTGGTGCACCGGCTGGCCGAGGAGGAGGGCGAGAGCGTCAACCTGTCGGTCCTGGAGGGCCTCGACGCGATCTCGATCCACGTCGTGCAGGGCACCCGCAACCTGCAGCTCGTCTCCCGGCTCGGCCGCCGCATCCCGCTGTGGTGCAGCGCCGCCGGCAAGGCCCTGCTGATCGACCAGGACGACGCGCACCTGCGCAGCACGCTGGCCAGCGCACCGTTCACCGCCCTGACCGCCAACACGATCACCGACCTGGACACCTTCGTCGCCCGGATGGCGACCGTCCGGCAGCAGGGCTGGGCCCTCAACGACCAGGAGAGCGAGGAGGGACTGCGGGTCGTGGCCGCGCCGGTCCGCGACCGCCACGGCCGGGTCACCGGCGCGATAAGCGTGTCCGGCCCGATCTTCCGGCTCGACGAGGCACGGGTGGCGGAACTCGCCGCGGCGGCCTGCCGGACCGCCGACGAACTGTCCCGGCAGCTCGGGTACGGCTTCGGCGACGTCTGGGGCGACTGACCCGGTCAAAACTTCTCCTGCACCACGTCGGGGCGTACCCGCACGTGCAGCACGGCCGGCCCGGTCAGCGGCAGCACCTCGTCGAAGGCGGCCCGCGCGCCCGCCTCGTCGGTGACGGTCCACGCCGGCACCCCGAGCGCTCGGGCCACCGCGGCGAGGTCCCGTTCGGGGAACCGGGCCAGCTCCGGGTCGACCCCACGCGGGGCGAGCTTGCGCACCTCCGCGCCATACGCGGCGTCGTCGAGCAGCACCAGCAGCACCGGCGCGCCGACCCGGGCCAGGGTGTCCAGCTCGCCGAGCCCGGTGAGCAGACTGCCGTCGCCCTCGAAGGCGACCACCGGCCGGTCGGGACGACCAACGGCGGCACCCACCGCGAACGGGAGCCCGACGCCGATGCTGCCGAACTCCCACGGCGCGACGAAGGACCGGTCGGTGGCGGCCGAGTCGAGCAGCAGGTTGGGCCAGCCGCCGAAGTGACCGACGCCGACCACCGTGGTCCGCTCGCGCGGCAGCCGGCCGGCGCAGATCCGGATGAACGCCCGTGGGTCGATCCGGTCCGCCGAGGACTCGACGGCCAGGCCGGCGAACGGGTCGGCGGCCGCCAACTCGGCCGGCAGGTCGGCGTTGCGCCAGTGCGGCCGGCGCACGGGTGCCAGCACCGCCGACACCGCCCGGGCCGTCTCAGACGCGTCGCCGAGCACCCCGGCGGCCACCGGCCAGCGGGCCCCGATCGCCGCCGGGTCGATGTCCACGCTGACCACCACCGCATCCGGGAAGAGGGCACCGTGGTCGGCGGTCCACCGGTTGAGCCCGGCGCCGAAGGTGACCACCAGGTCCGCCCCGGCCAGCACCCGCCGGGTCAGCGGCCGGGACAGCCCACCGGCCACCCCGAGGTCGTACGGGTGCCCGCGGAACAGGCCGGCGGCCATCAGCGTGGTGGCGAGCAGGGCCCCGCTGCGGTCGGCGAGTTCCCGGATCGCGGCGGCGGCCGACTCGGCGCCCCGGCCGGCGAGCAGCACCGGGCGCTGCGCCGTACGCAGCCGTCGGGCCAGCGCGTCGACGTCGGCGGGAGCCGGCACGAGCGGTCGCGGCGCCCGGGGCGGCACCGGCGCCGGCCCGACCGCGCCGGCCGGCACCGCCTCGTCGGCGAGGTCGATCGGCACGTTCAGCACCACCGGGCCGGGCAGCTCGCGGGCCGCCCGGAACGCCAGCCCGACATCGCGTACGGCGGTGCCGGCGGCGGCGACCGGCACGAAGGTGCCCGCGGTGGCCAGCGCGTACGGCTGCTGGTCGAAATGCTGCACGTGCAGCGGGTCGCCGGGCGGGGTGTCGCCGGCGATCAGCACCAACGGGGTGCGGGCCTGCCGGGCAATGGTCAGGGCCGCCCCGGCCACGGCCAGCCCCGGCCCCTGGGTGACGGTGGCGACCGCGCACCGGCCGGTGGTGCGGGCGTACCCGTCGGCCATCATCACCGCGGCGTTCTCGTTGCGGGCCGCGACGAACCGCACACCGTGCCGGTGCACCAGGTCGGCGACCAGGAACATGTTGGCGTCGCCGAGCAGACCGAACACGGTGTCGACGCCGTGCGCGACGACGGCGTCGGCGATCGCCTCGAAGACCTTCACCGTGCTCCCCCGTCCAGGTAGCCGCCGGGCGGGCGCAGCGCCACGCTGAGCGCGCCGAGGTAGGAGTCGTTGGCCACCGCTTCGAACCGTGGACCGGCCAGCCGGGCGGCGCGCTTGGTCATCGACCGGCCGACCGCCGAGGTGGCGAGCAGCCGGTCGGTGATGCCGGTGACGGCGGCCGGCAGTCCGTCGGCGTCGACCACGGCCGTGACCAGGCGCAGGGCCAGCATGTCGGCCGGTTCGACCCGTTCGCCGAGCAGCAGCCAGCGCTTGGCCAGGTCGGCGCCGACCAGATCGGCGAGAATCGCCATGCCGCTCCAGGTCAACGGGATGCCGAAGGTCACCTCGGGAAAGGTGAAGTAGGCGCTGTCGGCGGCCACCCGCAGGTCACTGGCGAGCCCGAGGACGGCACCCGAGCCGATCGCCGGGCCGTTGAAGGCGGCGACGGTGGTCTGTTCCAGCCGGTACCAGCGCTCCACCAGCTCGGCGGTGCGCCGCTGGACGTACATGGTGGTCTCGGCGTCGAGGCCGGCCAGCTCGTGCAGATCTGTGCCGGCGCAGAACGCCGTACCGTCGCCGGTGAGCACCACCACCTCGACCGTGCGGTCGCGGCCGAGTTCGTGCAGCACGTCCTCGAAGCGGGCGAGCATGCGCAGGTCGAAGCTATTGCGCCGGGAGGGACGGTGCAGGATCACCCGGGCCAACCGGCCCGAGCGGTGCAGCAGCACCGAGTGGTCACTTGTCATGTTGACTCCGAGGTCAGGAGGGCTCGGTCGACGAGCGCGGCGGCGTGGCCGACGTACGACAGTGGGTCGAGCAGACTGGCCAGGTCGGTGCCGGGCAGGGCGGCGGCGACCTGCGGATCGGCGCGCAGCACCTCGGCGAAGGGCCGGTTCTGCTCCAGGCTGTCCCGGACGATCCGCATCACCAGGTGGTGGGCCTGCTCACGGCCGAGCGATTCGGCCAGGCGCAGCATGACCGCCTCGGAGAGCACCAGCCCGCCGGTGATGTCCAGGTTGGACCGCATCCGGTCCGGGTTGACACCGAGGTCACCGAAGACCTCGATCAGCCGTTCCAGGGCACCGCCGATGAGGATGAAGCACTCCGGCAGCAGCTTCCACAGCGTCATGCCGACGCCCATGTCCCGGTCGTCCTGGGCGACCATGGTCTGCAGGGCCAGCGGCACCTGGGCGCGTAGCGTGCCGGCGGCGGCGATCACCGCCTCGCACCGGATCGGGTTGCGTTTGTGCGGCATGGTGCTGCTGCCGACCTGGGTGGCCCGCTGCGGCTCGTACGCCTCGCCGACCTCGGTACGACCGAGGAAGTAGATTTCCCGGGCCAGCTTCTCGGCGCTGGCGGCGACCAGCCCGAGGACCATCAGGCACTCGGCGAACCGGTCCGACGTGGCGTGCCACGGGGTGTCCGCGACTCCGAGACCGAGTTCGTCGGCCACCGCCCGTTCCAGCGCGAACGCCTGTGGGCCGTACCCGGCCATCGTGCCGGCGGCCCCACCCATGCTTGTTACCAGCAGTCGTTCGCGCAGCTGGGCCAGCCGGGCCCGGTGCCGTTGCAGCTCGCTCTGCCACACCGCGCAGCGCAGGCCGAACGTGGTCGGCAGCGCCTGCTGGCCGTGGGTGCGGGCCGGCATCGGGGTGGCCCGGTGGCGCAGGGCCAACCGGCGCAGGATGCGTACCAGGTCGTCGACCTGGCGTTGAACGACGTCCAGGCCGGCCCGGGCGCGCAGCACGAAGCCGGTGTCCATCACGTCCTGGGTGGTGGCGCCGAGATGGACGTACCGACCGGCGTCGCCGGAGCAGGCGTCGGTCAGCGCCCGGACCAGCGGCACCAGCGGGTGCACGGTGTCGGCGGCGTCGGCGGCGAGCACGGCGGTGTCGAGTCGGTCGAGCCGGGCCGCGTCGGTGATCGCCTGGGCCGCCGCCGACGGGATGAGGCCGAGCCCGGCCTGACCACGGGCCAGGGCCGACTCGACGTCGAGCCAGGACTGCATGAGCTGGCGGTCGTTGAAGATCCCGCGCATCTCGGCGTTGCCGAAGAAGCTGGTGACGGTCAACGAGTCCAGAAAGCACGAGCCGAGCTGCATCAGCGCTCCTCCTCGCCGGTGAGCAGGTCGAGCGCGGCACGCCGGTCGACCTTTCCGGACGGCAGCAGCGGCAGCCCCGGCACCGTCCGGATCAGCGTCGGCACCTTGTGCCGGGCCAGCCGGGCGGCGGCCAGCCCGGTGAGCCGGTCACGGTCGATCTCGGTACCCGCAGCGGCGACCACGACGGCGCCGACCTCCTCGCCCCAGCGCGACGACGGCACGCCGAGTACGCACACCTGGGCAACGGCCGGGTCGTCGAGCAGGGCCGCCTCCACCTCGGCAGGGCTGACGTTCTCGCCGCCCCGGATGATCAGTTCCTTGACCCGGCCGGTGAGGGTGAAGATCCGGTCGGCGCTGAGCGCACCCAGGTCACCGGTGCGCAGCCAGCCGTCGGAGGTGATCGTGGCCCGGGTGGCAGCTGGGTCGTCGACGTAGCCAGCGGTCACCGACTCGCCGCGCACCAGCAGCTCACCGGGGCTGCCGGTGGGCAACTCCGTCCGGGTGCCGGGGGCGACGACGACGGCCTCGAGGTCCGCGACGATCCGGCCGACCGTGTCGCCGGGGCTGCCACAGCGTCCGTCGTCGGGATCGACGCTTATCGTCGGTCCGGCCTCGGTCTGTCCATAGACCACGGCGATGCGGTCCAGCCCGAGCACCCGTCGGGTGCGGGCGAGCAGCGCCGGTGCGCAGGGCGCGCCACCGAGGAAGCCGACCCGCAGCGAGGACAGGTCGAAGCGGTCCGGTGCGGCCTCGACGGTGTCGGCGAGCATGGTGGCCATCGTCGGTACGGCCTGGAGCACCGTGCACCGGTGCCGGGCGATCTGGGCCAGCACCGGGCCGGACCGGAACCGGCGTACCGACACCCACAGTGCGCCGGTGAGCAGGGCCAGCACGGCACCGCTGCCGAGACCGGCCGCGTGCGCCAGCGGCAGCGGCGAGGCGATCCGGTCGCCGGCACCGAGACCGGCGGCGCCGGCCGTCCACCGCGCGTTGGCGATCAGGTTTCGGGCACTGAGCGAGACCATCTTGGCCGGGCCGGTCGAGCCCGAGGTGAACTGGATGTTCAGGGTGGCGTCCGGGCGTGCGGCCGGGGCCGGCGCGGCGTCGGTCCAGCCGGGCAGTCCGGCCAGGTCGTCGCCGAAGGCGTGCCAGCCGTCGGGACGGGCGCCCGGCGGCAGCCCGGCGACCGCCTGCACGGCGGTGGCCCGGCCGTCGCGGTCGCGCACCTGGTTGGCGACGAAGAGCCGGCGCGGGCGGCTGCGGGCCAGTGCCGCGGTCAGCTCCGGGGTACTCAGGCCGGGATGCAGGGTCACCAGCGCGGCGCCCCGCCACGCTGCGGCGGCCAGCAGAACCAGCCAGCCCGGACCGTTCTCGGCCCACACCGCGATCCGGTCACCGCGACCGACCCCGAGTGCGGCCAGCATCGCCGCGCCCCGGCCGGCCAGGTCGGCGAACTCACCCGCCGAAACGGGTCGGTCCACCTCGTCGAAGGCGTACAGCGGGCGGTCCGGTTCCCGGGCGGCGCGGTCCAGGACGATGGCGTCGAGGGCGGAGGGGATCACCGGGTCACTCCCTGACGAGCAGCAGATTTCCGTGGTCGTCGACGCCGGCGGTCCAGCCGGCGCCGACCACCGTCGTGCTGCCGTTCTCCCGGATGACCGCCGGGCCCCGCACCGCGCCGCCGGGGGTCAGCTCGGTACGCCGCCAGACGGTGGCGTCGACCCAGCCGTCGGCCCCGTAGATCCGGGTGCTCCCGGGTCGAGGCGTGGCACCGGCCGGGGGCGCGAAGCGGACGGCGGGTCGGGGACCGAACGCGGTCAGCCGGCAGTTGACGATCTCGGCCGGGTGCCCGGACCGGGCGTACGCGTACCGCTCGGCGTAGGCGGCGTGGAACATCGCCACCAACTCCTCGGCGGTCGCCGGCACCTCATCGACGGGTACGGCGAGGTCGAATGACTGTCCCCGGAACCGCATGCCGACCGACAGACCGAAGGTGACCTGATCGGGTTCGACTCCGTCCTCCGCCTTGAGCTGCGCCCGCGCGACGTCACGCAGTTCGGCCGTCACGGCGCGTACCGCGCTCAGCCCCGCCTCGTCGGCGGGCACCAGCACCGTACGCACGTAGTCGTGCCGGGCCTGGGCGGTGACGAAGCCGAGCGCGGAGAAGTTGCCCGGCACCGGTGGCACCAGCACCCGGCGGATGCCCAGCTCGTCGGCGAGCACGGTGGCGTGCATCGGGCCGGCGCCACCGAAGGGCATCAGCACGAAGTCCCGAGGGTCGTGACCGCAGGCGACCGAGATCTCCTTGATCGCGCTGGTCATCTTGGTGGTGGCGATGGTGATGATGCCGTGGGCCAGTTTCAGGTCGTCGAGACCGAACTCGGCGGCGAGGCGGTGCACGGCGGCCCGGGCGGCGGTGACGTCGAGGCGTACCTCGCCGCCGAGGCTCTCCTGCGGGTCGAGGTGGCCGACGACCAGGTGCGCGTCGGTGGTCGTCGGCTCGGTGCCGCCCCGCCCGTACGCGGCCGGGCCGGGGGTCGAGCCGGCGCTGCGTGGTCCGATCCGCAGTTCACCGCCCAGGTCCCGCCAGGCAATCGAGCCGCCGCCGGCACCGATCGTGTTGATCTCGACCTGGAAGGTGCGGTTCGGGTAGCCGGCGATCTTCCCGTCGTTTGTCATCAACGGGGTGCCGTTCTTGATCAGGCAGACGTCGGTGCTGGTGCCACCGATGTCGCAGGTGATCACGTTCGGGTAGCCGGCCAGCCCGGCGACGTGGACGCTGGCGGCGACTCCGCCGGCCGGACCGGACAGCGCCAGATTGATCGGCAGCCGGCCGGCTTCCTCGGTGGAGACGATTCCACCACTGCTTGTCATGATCGACAGAGGGTGGGCGTAGCCGCCGGCCGCGAGCGTGGTGCCGAGCCCGCGCAGGTAGTCGGCGACCGTCGACCGGACGCTCGCGTTGAGCACGGTGGTGGTGAACCGCTCGTACTCGCCCTGCTCCGGCACGACTTCGGAGGAAATCGTGCAGACCAGACCGGGGTAGCGCTCGGCCAGCCGGGAGGCCGCCGCCCGCTCGTGCGCCGGGTTGCGGTAGGAGTGCAGCAGGCAGACGGCGACGGCCTTCGGCCCGGCGGCGGCCACCCGGTCCAGGACGGCGTCGAGGTCGGCGGTGTCCAGCGGCCGCACCACGCTGCCGTCGGCGCCGATCCGCTCCCGCAGCACGTGCCGCAGCCGACGCGGGGTCAGCGGCGCCCGCCCCGCCTCCTTGACACTGTAGAGCTGTGGCCGGTGCCCCAGTCCCATCTCCAGCACGTCACGGAAGCCCTCCGTGGCCACCACGCTGACCGGCTCGCCGGACCCTTCCAGCAGCGCGTTGGTGACCCGGGTGGTGCCGTGAACGAACCGGTCGACCTCGTCGAGGCGTACGCCGAGCTTGGCCAGGCCCTCGAAGATGGCCGCCGCGGGGTCGTCCGGCGTGGAGAGGGTCTTGGCCTCGGCGAGCCGGGCGGTGGCCGGCTCGTACACGATGACGTCGGTGAAGGTGCCACCGATGTCGACGCCGATGCACAGCATGGCGAGCCTTTCGGTAGTGGTGGGTGCGCTGAGTCGGGCGGGACGTGGCCGGGTCGCCGGGGCGGCCCGGTCAGAAGGTGACGCCGTAGCGGCGCAGGGTTCTGCTGCTGACGGCCCGCAGGATCCAGTCGAAGAGGTAGCCGAGCACGCCCAGGGCGATGATGCCGACGAAGACCCACTCGGTCTTGGCGTAGTTGCGGGCGGTCCAGATCAGCGAGCCGAGGCCGCTCTGCGCCGCCACGATCTCGGCGGAGACGATCGTCAGGAAGGAGTTGCCCATGGCCAGCCGAGCGCCGGTCACCACGTGCGGCACGGTCGAGGGCAGCACCACCGAGACCAGGGTGCGGGCCGGACCGGCGCCGAGCGCCCGGGCTGCCCGCAGCCGCAGTTCGTCGACCGACAGGACCCCGGCCAGCGTGTTGAGCGCGACGATGAAGACGGTCGTGTAGAAGATCAGCGCGACCTTCGACGCCTCACCCGGGCCGAGCCAGATGATCGCCAGCGTGACGAAGGCGATCGGCGGCACGAACCGGAAGAACTGGATGTACGGGTCCAGCATCAACCGCAGCCACGGCACGCAGCCCATCAGCAGCCCGACCGGTACCCCGATCACGACGCCCAGTCCCCAACCGGTCAGGATCCGCGTCGACGAGGCGCTCACCGAGCTCCACAGGGTGCCGTCCTGGACCAGTTCGACCGCGCCGCGCCAGGTGAGCAACGGCGACGGCAGGAAGAAGGCGGTGTAGTTGCGGCTGACCAGATCCCAGATGACGATGCCGAGCGCCACCGACAGGACCGACAGCCCGACCCGGGTCAGCCGGGGCCGGCTCCGGCGTCGGCGGGCCGGACCGGGCTCGGCGCGGCCGGTCCGCTCCGGGACGGTACGGACGTCCACGCTCATCGTCGCGTCCTCCTGTCCTCATCGGCGGCCCGGCCGCCGTTGTCGCCAGCGGCCTGCCTGGCGTCCGGCCCGTCATGCCCGTCGTCGAGGCCCTGGGCGCGCAGGGTCCGGGCCACCTCGGTGCCGATGTCCTCGCGCAGCTGACGGAAGAGCGCGGCGCTCGCCGGGTCGGTCAGGTCACGGGGCCGGGGCAGGTCGCACGGGTAGACGTTCTTGATCGCCGCCGACGGACCGGCGGTCATGGTGACGATCCGGTCGCCGAGCAGGATCGCCTCGCCGATGTCGTGGGTGACGAACACGATCGTCGCGCCGGTCTCCCGCCAGATCCGGTCGAGTTCGACCTGCATCACCAGCCGGGTCTGCGCGTCCAACGCGCCGAACGGCTCGTCCATCAGCACGACCGACGGTTCGTTGGCCAGCACCCGGGCCAACTGCGCACGCTGGCGCATGCCGCCGGAGAGCTGACCGGGAAACCGGTCGGCGCTGTGACTGAGCCCGACCATGGCCAGGTAGCGGTCCACGGCGCTGGCCCGCTGCGCCTTGCCGACGCCGCGCATCCGGGGGCCGAAGTCGACGTTCTGGCGTACGGTCAGCCACGGGAAGAGGGCCTCGGCGCTCTGGAACACCACGCCGCGCGACACGTCGGGGCCGGTGACCCGCGCACCGGCGCAGGTCACCTCCCCACCGACCGGCTTGACGAACCCGGCGATCGCGTTGAGCAGCGTGGACTTGCCGCAACCGCTGGGGCCGAGCAGGCAGACGAACTCCCCACCGGCGATGTCCAGGTTCGCCTGGCGGACCGCCACGAAGTCGTCGAAGCGGATGTCGACGTCGCGTACGGACACCGGGGAGCCGGAGCGGTTCACACCACTCCCCTGACCATGACCGCCGCCGGGTCGGCCTTCTGGTCCACGATGTTGCTTTCCTGCTGGAACTGGGCGATCTCGTTGTAACGGGCGATGTCCTCGTCGGTGAAGTCCCGAACCTGGCACTGCACGCCCTCGAGCAGGGACTGCGCCTCGGCCGCCGGAACCTTGATCGCCGCCTCGGTGACCGTGCCGGCCTTGGCCGGGTCGGCGGTGATCTGCTCGCACGCCTGGGCGATGGTGTCGACGACCTTCTTGGCGGTCTCTGTGTTGGCCTCGTACCAGGCGCCGTCGACACCGATGATCAGGTTGTAGACGTACCCGATGTCTCCGCTGGTCAGCAGCACCGTGCCGCCGTTGGCGACGCCGCGCGACGGCCACGGCTCCCACATGATGTAGCCGTCGACGTCGCCGCGCTGCAGCAGTGCCGGCATCTCGGCGGGCGAGGCGTTGACGAACTCGACCGCGTCGCGGCTGATGCCCTCGCTGTCGAGAACCTTGTTGGTGGCGTACTCGTTCACGGTCCCCGGCACGACGCCGTACTTCTTGATGCCGGCGACGTCGGTGATGCCGGAGCGGGCGACGAGCTTGATGAAGCTGGGCGACTGGGAGAAGACCGCGAGTCCCTTGATATCGCCCCGCGTCGCCCGGTTGAGCAGGCTCGACTCGGTGCTGGCGGTGACCTGGCCCTGCTTGGCCAGGATGGCGTCGAGTCCGCCGGTGCCCTCCTGGTACTGGGTGACGGTCACGTTGAGACCGGCCTGCTCGAAGAGGTTTTCCTGATTGGCGAGGTAGATCGGCGAGTACGCCGGGTCGACGCCGACGCCGAAGTTGACGGCGGCGGAGGGGGCGGCGCTCTCGCCGTCGGGCTCCCCGGACGACTGGTTCTCGGAACATCCCGCCACGGCGACGGTCATCAGCAGGGCTGCGGCGGCGGCCCGCACTCGCATTCTCATGGCTACCCCAGACTTAAGCGGCTCATATTGTGGTCGTGGTTGCTTAATATGGGACGCTACTGTGAGGCGGTTTACAACGTCAAGAGTTTCGACCGATGGCCTCTAGACACAGACAGTAGCCAGAGTCGGGCAGGTGCCCCCAGCACGCATCGAGGAGACACCGACCGTGAAGTACCTGAACAACCCAGTTGACGCGGCGAATCCGGAATCTGGGTCGGAAGCAACGCCATCCGGGCCGGTGACTGAAAGTGGCGGACAGGCGATGCCATCCCGACTCTGCTCACCGAACTGTTACCCACGAACGACGACCGAGCGGGCGTGGACCGTCGCCGACACGATCCGCTACGCCCTCGGCGTCGGTGCCGGACAGACCGACCCCGCCGACGAACTCCGCTTCACCACCGAGAACTCCACCGGCCACCGGCACGCCGCGCTGCCGACCTTCGCCACCCTGCTCGCCGCCGAACCGCCATACCTCGGCGAACCGGCCGTCGTCCGGCACGCCGGTGAGACCCTGACCCTGCACCGGCCGCTTCCGCCCGCCGGTCACGCCCGCATCACCGCCACCGTCACCGGCGTGTACGACCAGACCCGCGGGGCCCTGGTCCGCCACCGCTCGGAGATCCACGGCGTCGACGGCGCACCGCTGGCCACCGTCGAGCGGGCCATGTTCGTCATCGGCCGCGGCGGTTTCGGCGGACGGCGCGCACCGGTCACCGCCTGGCAGCGGCCGGCGGGGCAACCCGACCACACCGCCCATCATCGGATCCGCGCCGATCAGGCCCTGCTCTACCGGCTCAGCGGCGACCGCAATCCGCTGCACTCGGATCCGGCCGTGGCCCGTGCCGCCGGGCTGCCCGGTCCGGTGCTGCACGGGCTGTGCACGTACGGCTTCGCCGCCCGGACGCTGCTGCACGCGGTGGCCGACGGGGATCCCGACCGGATCCACCGGATCAGCGCCCGGTTCAGCGCGCCACTGTTTCCCGGCGACACCCTCACCGTGCTGGTGTGGCGGCGGCCGGGTGGTGCGCTCTTCCAGGCGGCCGACGGTCGGGGCCGGCCGGTCCTCGACCGGGGTGTCTTGGAGCTGCGCCGCGGACCAGCGTGACGGCCGACCGGCAGGACGTCGCCGCCGACGGACCTACGGGACCAGGACGATCTTTCCCACGTGACGGCGGTGGGCGAGTTCCTCCTGGGCGTCAGCGGCCTGGTGCAGCGGGAAGGTCGTCGCGATGACGGGTGCGATCTCACCCCGCCGGGCCAGATCCATCAGGAGTTCGAAGTGGGCCGGGCTGTGCATCGCGGAGCCGATCAGCTGCGCGTTGTGCAGGTAGAGGCGACGCACGTCGAAGCCCACCTGGTAGCCGCCGAGCGCGCCGGCGACGACCCATCGACCGCCGTCGCGCAGCAGGGGCAGACCCTCGTCCACGAGATCGCCGGCGACGACGTCGAGCCCGACGTCGATGCCCTCCGGGGCGACGGCGCGGACCTGCCCGACGACATCCTTCGCGCGGTCCACCACATCGTGCGCCCCCGCCGCGCGCACCGCGTCGATCTTTTCCCCGCTGCTGATGGCCAGCACCCGCGCGCCGCGTGCCCGCGCGATCTGCACCAGCGCCAACCCCACGCCACCGGAGGCGCCCGAGACCAGGACGGTCTCCCCTGGGCGCAGCCGACCCCGCTCGATCATGCCCAGCGCCGTGCCGTACGCCGTGGGCAACGCGGCGAGCTGGTCGTCCGTGAGCGGTGACCCGGTCATGTCGTGCACCTGCCGTGCCGGTGCGGTCACGTACTCGGCGTAACCACCGTCGCGTTCGCTGCCCATCAGGCCGACCGGGTTCGCGTCCGGCCCGTCGGTGTCGTAGATCGCCGGATCGACGACCACGCGGCGCCCGACGAGGCCGGCGTCCACGCCGGGCCCGACGGACACGACCCGTCCGGCCACGTCGGCGCCCTGGATGCGGGGGAACTCGATCGGCCCCCGCCAGCCCGACCGCGCCGTCGGATCCCCCGGGCGGCCGTAGGCGCCCTCCCTGGTCCACAGGTCGGTGTTGTTCACCGCCACCGCGCTGACGCGGACCAGCACCTCCCCCGCCGCCAGGGCGGGCACCGCCACCTCCGCCTCGGTCAGCACGTCCGGCCCACCGTGCCGGGCGATCCGCATGGCACGCATCGTCGTCGGCACCGCCATGGCTGCCCCCTCCGCAAGTACACTGATCTGTGAACCACAACCGTACAGCGATCGGTGCGGAGGAGCCCCCGATGCCGGAAACGCGGGCCCGGACCCGGGCTGGCCAGCGGATCCTCGCGGCCGCCGAGGAGCTTTTCTACGAGCGTGGCATCACCGCCGTCGGCGTGGATCTCATCGCCGAGCACTCGGGTCTGACCAAACGGACCCTGTACAACCAGTTCGGCTCGAAAGACCACCTGGTGACCGCGTATCTCACCGAGCGCGACCAGCGCTGGCGCGCACTCGTGCGCGACACCGTCGACGCGTGCGATGATCCGGTCGAGGCGGTCACCGCACCGTTCGACGCGCTGCGGAGCTGGGGCAGGACCAGCACCCGCGGCTGCGCGTTCATCAACGCGCTCGCCGAACTGCCCGACCCGGCCCATCCCGCCCACCGCATCGCCGCGAACCAGAAGCACTGGTTGCTGGCTCTGTTCGGCGACCTCGCCACCGCGGCGGGCTGCGCGCGGCCCGTGCCTCTCGCCACCCGGCTCCTCGTGCTGCACGAGGGCGCTCTCGCCACCCGACCACTCGCCCTCGACACCCTCGGGGAAAGCACCGAGCTGGCACGTAACCTCGTTCGCGCCAGCCTCCGGACCGGCGGACGGGACGGCGCGCGACGATGATCCGACGTCAGTCGTCGCCGACGACCTTGACGTCCTTCCAGAACGCGACCCGGTCGCGGATCATTTCGGCCTCGGGCAGCGGCTGCGGGTAGTACCAGACCGCGTCCACGCTGGTCTGCCCGTCGTGCTCCAGCGTGTAGTACGACGCGGTGCCCTTCCACGGGCAGACCGTGTGGGTGTCGGAGTCCCGCAGCAGGTCGTCGCGGAGCGCGGCACGGGGAAAGTAGTGGTTGCCCTCGACCACGACGGTGTCCGGGCTCTCGGCGATGACCAGGTCGTTCCAGACGGCTTTCGGCATGTCTCCCAGACTAGGTCGGCGCACGGCCCGGCGGCGGCTCGTGCCTCGTCCGCAACGGTCGACTGGCGCTTGTCGGCGGCACGGCCGACCGCGCCGAGCGGCACGATTCGATGGGAGCGGTGTGGGGACGCGGCGCTAGCGCGGCACCTCGTGCAGCGTGACGGCGTCGAGCCGACCGTCGGCCAGTTCGGCGGTGAGGTACGTCGCGTACGGCTGACGGCGCCGGTCGGTCGGCGAGCCGGGATTGAGCAACCGCAGGCCGCCGGGGGCCTCGCTGTCCCAGGGAATGTGGGAGTGGCCGAAGACGAGCAGGTCGCAGTCGGGGAAGCGAGCCGCGCACCGCCGCTCCCGGCCGCCGGCCGGCCCGGTCTCGTGCACCACCGCGATCCGCATCCCGCCGATGTCCGCGCGGGCGATCTCCGGCAGTCGGGCCCGCAGGTCGGGACCGTCGTTGTTGCCGTGCACGCCGATCAGCCGGGCACTGCGCCGCTCCAGGTCGTCGAGCAGGGCGGCGCTGACCCAGTCGCCGGCATGGATGACCAGGTCTGAGGCGTCGACGGCGGCCCACAGCCCGGGCGGCAGGTCACGGGCACGTTTCGGCAGGTGGGTGTCTGCCATGATGACCAACCGCACCCGGTCAGCGTAGCCCCGCCCCGGCCCCGGCCCGCCCGCGTCGGATCACCCCACCGCCGAGGGGGTCAGACGCGACCGCGTACGAGCGGCAGGAAGACCTCGTCGACGATCTCGACCAGGGTCTCGTCGGGGACCGGAGGGGTGCCGCGCATCGCGTACTCGGCTCTCAGCAGCATCATCGGCGTCGCCGCGACCCGCGGGTGCACGGCCGTCGGCGGTGCCTCACCGCGGGCGACCGCCCGGTCGAGCATGGTCAGCCAGGCGCGGTCCATGGTGTCCGCGCCTGACCGTTGGCGCATCAGGTCGAGCAGCGCCGGGTCGTCCGCCGCCGCGGCCAGCAGGCTGCGCAGGACCGCTCCGTGCGGCGAGGACCACGTCTCGTTCGCCTTCCGCAGCATCTCGAGCGCGTCGCCCCGCAGGGTGCCGGTGTCGGGGTTCGGCATCGCGACGTCGGAGAGATGGCGGTACGCGGCGATGCCCAACGCCGCCCGATGCGGCCATCGGCGGTAGATGGCGTTCTTGTTGGTCCCCGCCCGGGCGGCGACCCGGTCCATGGTCATCCCCGCGTAGCCGGACCGGCGCAGTTCCTCCGCCGCCGCCCGCAGGATCGCCCCTTCCAGTTCCTCGCCCCGGCGTCTGGTGCCCATGCTTTGCAGGGTACTAGACGTACCCTATAAGGTACGCCACGTACCCTTTGGTGAGGAGAGCTGCCGTGCGCGTCTTCGGCATGAACTACGACACCGGCTTCGTGAGCGCCGGTTCCACCACCCACGAGCCGTTCGATCCCGAGACGGTACGGCGCGACCTGCGCGTCATCCGCGAGGAGTTGCGCTGCGACGCGGTACGCATCACCGGCGGTGTCCAGGATCGACTGGAGCTGGCCGCGCGACTCGCCGCCGAGGCGGGGCTCGAGGTGTGGTACTCCCCCTTCACCAACGGCCTCGACCGCGCCGAACTGATGGCGTTCCTGCTCGACGGCGCCGAGCGGGCCGAGCGGCTCCGCCGTACCGGCGCCTCGGTCGTGTACCTCACCGGCTCCGAGATCTCCCTGTTCACCGACGGTTTCCTGCCCGGTCGCGACCTGGCCGAGCGGCTGGCACTGTTCGCGGATCCGATGCGGATGCGGGAGGCGGTCCCGGTTGCCCGAGCCGCCGTACGCGACTTTCTCGCCGAGGTGGTGCCCGGGGTGCGGGAACGCTTCGGCGGCCTCGTCGGCTACGCCTCGATCCCGCTGGAGGGTGTCGACTGGACGCCGTTCGACATCAGCGCCAGCGACGCCGGCTACCGTGACGCGACAAACGCCGCGGCGTTTCCGCGGACCCTGGCCGCGGCGGTGGGGCAGGGCAAGCCGTACGCGGTTACCGAGTTCGGCTGCTGCACCTTCCGCGGCGCGGCCGACGTCGCGGGCGCGACGGAGCCGGTGGAATACGACGAGCAGGGCCGTGCCACGCGGCTCACCACCGAGCTGGAACGTGACGAGCAGGGCCAGGCCCGCTACCTGCTGGATCTGCTGCGCGATTACGAGCGTGGCGGGGTGGAGGCGGCGTTCGTGTACACGTTCGCGAACCGGCACCTACCGACCACGGAAGACCCGGCGCACGACTACGACCTGGCCGCGCGCGGGATCGTACGGGTGCTGCCGGACGGCTCGTGGACGCCGAAGGCCGCCTTCCACGCCCTGGCCGAATACGGCCGCATTCGTGCGAAGGCCTCGACCTGCTCCTGACGCGCGGCAAGCGGTGAAATCTGTTCACCTGGTGCGCGCCGCGTTGACCCGTGCCGCCGCGTCGTGGAGCCTCAGGCGGCGCCGGCGGCGGCCTGCGCGTCCCACATGCTGACCACCACGCCGAACACGAAGAGCTGCACCGGCGTCGCGAGCCCCGGCAACTCGATCGCGATGTCGCCGCGCCAGAAGCTGGTCTTGCGGACCGAGCCCACCCGGGTGTCGCCGAGAACCAGTTCCTCCTCGCCGCCCCAGATGGACTTACGCCGGAAGTGGTAGGTCTGCCCGGCCGTTTCGACGGTCCACCGCTTACGACCCACCCGATCGGCCGAGGCGACCAGTGTCCCCGCGTCGTCGACCATGGTGTAGCTGGTCCCCCAGGCGTTGGAGCGGACCTGGAAACGCCGCCCGTCCAGCTCGAACTCGCCACCGCCGCGCCAGACCGAACTGTCCCAGACGGCGATCTCCCGACCTCGGTCCGTCAGCACATAACGGCTGCGCCAGACGCTGACCCTGCGAGCTTCCATGCGACCAGGGTAGGCAACAGGACCTGCGGGTGGCGCGCGGCGGACATCGGGCACCGCGACCGGCGACCACGCGGCAGCCAACCCTTGCTCCTCACGCGGCGTGATGCCCGATAGTCGTGCCATGGCGGAGCAACTGACCGTGGGACGGGTCGCGGAGCTGGCCGGCGTCAGCGTCCGCACCCTGCACCACTACGACGAGATCGGCCTGCTCGAACCGTCCACCCGCACCGCCGCCGGACACCGGGCCTACTCCGCCGACGATGTGGAGCGGCTCCGGAAGGTGCTCGCCTACCGGCGGCTCGGCTTCGGCCTGCGCGAGATCGCGGAGCTGGTCGACGATCCGACCACCGACGCGGTCGCGCACCTGTGCCGGCTGCGGGGCCTGCTGATCGATCAGCGCGATCGCGCTGCCGCCATGGTGACGGCCATCGACGGGGAGCTGGACGCGCGGGCGAGGGGAATTCGGACGACACCGGAGGAACAGTTGAGAGTGTTCGGGACGCAGTTGTACGACGCCATCGGATCCGCCTACCCCGCGACCCGGCGCACCGAGCCACGGATCGCCACGCGTATCTGGGCCGCCCTGGGTGACGCCCGGACGGTGCTGAACGTCGGAGCCGGCACCGGCTCGTACGAGCCACCCGACCGCGACGTCACGGCGGTGGAGCCGTCGGCGGTCATGCGGGCGCTACGGCCGCCGGGCGCGGCACCGTGCGTGGCCGCGGCCGCGGAGCGCCTGCCGTTCGAGGACCAGTCCTTCGACGCCGCGATGGCGGTCAGCACCGTCCACCACTGGCCCGACCCGGTCGCCGGGCTGCGCGAGATGCGACGGGTGGCCCGCCGCGTGGTGGTCTTCACCTACGACGCCGACGACACCCGCTGGCGGCAGCGGTTCTGGCTCACCCGCGACTATCTGCCCGAATTCGCTGACCTGCTCGTCGGTTGGCCGTCGCTGGCCGACCTGACCGGCGCGATCGGCGGACGCGCCGAGCCGGTGCTGGTGCCGTGGGACTGCGTCGACGGGTTCTTCGAGGCGTACTGGCGCCGGCCCGAGGCGTACCTGGACGAACACGTCCGCCGCGCGGTGTCGGTGTGGACCAGGGTCGGACCGCAGGCCGAGCAGCGGGCGGTCAGCGGACTCCGTGACGACCTGTCCTCGGGTCGGTGGGCTGAGCGCAACCGAGACCTGCTCGCCCTCGACACGGCAGAGCTCGGTCTCCGCCTGCTCGTCGCCTGACGCCTCCGCGTCGCGGTCAGCTGCGCCCGTTCATGGCAGCCCGGATCCGCAGCCACGACGGGTCGCTGTCTGACGCGTCGGTGACCATCTCCAGTTCATCCGACTGCCAGGTCCGGATTCCGTCGGTCAGGTCAAGCTGGTCCACCTCGATGACCGGGGCCTCAACGGTCCCGGCGAGGAACTCGGTGACCGCGGCGGCTGACGCCCCGGCTGGGCTGGTCCGTCTCCCCGACAGCACCAGAAGCGTGCCGCCGCCGGCGACGATCAGCTCGCCGGTGGCGAAGGCCGCCAGGGCGGTCACCCTCGACCCGGGTAGCACCTCGTGCTCGGTCACCTGTTGTCCGTCGATCTCGAACTCGACGACCGCACCCTCCGGCGTACCGATCCAGAGAACACCCGGCCCGAACGCGACGTTCTGGCGCGACCAGGCGTGCATTCCGTCAAGCCACTCCTGCGGGTACGGGTACCCCGGACTGGGCTCGCCGAGCACCAGGCCGAGCACCCGGCGCAGCGACGGGAACTCGAACAGCTCAAGTGAGTTGTCGTAGGCGTTGCCCCGTACCGCGAAATGCCGCCCGTCCGGGCTGAAGATCGGCGTCTCGTAGCCGTCGCAGTCGAGGATCAGCGCCCGCCGCATAGGCCGCAGCACAGCCTCGGTGTCCCGGCAGAAGAGCACCAGGGTGGCGCCCTGATCGCTCTGCAGGGTGGCCACCAGGCCACCGCCCGGGTGCGCCGCGACTCCGGTGTCCCATTGCGGGCCGACCGTGGTTGCGCCGGAGGCGATGTCGAGAACGATGGAGGAGCCCCAGCCGTCCCCGCCGCCGCCGGGCGACAGCCAGAGCGTCTGACCGTCCGGACTGAACGCCACATCCCGTTGGTGTGCGGTCGGCGCAACGCCGTCGATCGCAGTGGTACCCGAGGGAGTCCAGCAGACCGTGCTGGCGCCATCCACTACCACCAGCCGCGGCTCACCGGGATGCCAGGCGGCAGACGGTGTCCGCTCGAACCGGTCATGGCCCACGGCGTCATAGCCGGCCGAGTCCGCGCCGAAGCCGCCAACCTCACGCAACTGCCCGACCGCGTACTCCCAGATCCGGATCGCCGGGCGGTCGGCGTCCCAGCCGGCGATCAACGGCAGTCTGGGGTGGCACAGCAACCGATCGAGCGTGGCTTTGGAGGGCACCTGGGCCAAGGTTTCCACCGGCACACCGTACCGGCGCGAAGCGGATGCCCAGCCCGTCGGATCGAACCAGCGCGCCGCTGCGGGAAAGAGTGCGGCTGCGGCCGGCTGCGGCGTGGATGGCGCCACGGTCGAGGGGCGATGGTCAGTGTCATGGTGCGGCGGGACTGTCAGAATCGGACTCAACGAGCCGGTACGGAACTGGTCGAGGGGAAGACATGAGCGACTGGAACGACAAGGTCATCGCCGAGTTTCGCGCCAACGGCGGTCAGGTGGGCGGGCACTTCGCTGGCCAGCCGCTGCTGCTGTTGCACACGGTCGGCGCCAAGAGCGGCCAGCCCCGCGTACACCCGATGATGTACCACAAGGTGGACGGTGGCTATGCCGTGTTCGCCTCCAAGGCCGGCGCGCCCACCAACCCCGACTGGTATCACAACCTGCTCGCGCATCCGCGCACGCGAGCGGAGATCGGCACGGACACGGTCGAGTTGGTCGCCCGGGTCGCCACCGAAGACGAGCGGGAGCGGATCTGGAGCGCGCAGAAGGCGGCGTACCCGTTCTTCGCCGACTACGAGCGGAAGACCAGCCGCCAGATCCCGGTCGTCGTGCTCGAACCGGCACCGTAGCGAGCGACGATCGACGTCCAGGGACGGCACTCGGGAAGGCCCAAAGAGGACTCCACCAAGGTCCGGGTCAGGCTCGGGTGAGAATGGTGATGCCGCAACTGGAGGCGATCAGCACCGACCGCCAGGCCGTCGGGCGCGGTCGCAGGGTGGTGCCAGGGTGGTGGCGGCGGGCCGACCGCCAGGGTGCGGAACCGGGCGCTCAGCGTCTCGGCGTGGCTCATGGCGAGCCGCCGTCGGCGGCACCGGACGGATCAGCGCCGATCACGGCCCCGATCTCGGCCGGCAGCGGATAGACCCGCTCGGTGGGTAGCAGGGCTGCGGCACCGGCGTCATCGCCGGCGACAAGTCGATCACGTATCGCGTGCGCCAGGCCGGTCACCTCGGCGATGGCGACGATCCACTCGTCGAGGTAACGGTCGACCGCCTCGCCGGACAGCCCCACCTGCAACGACCGGTACGGCAGCGGTCCGAGGCGCAGCGACCGCTCGGGATCCCACTGCACCCGCACCGGACTGGTCTGCACCCGCCGCGTCCACGCGGCACGGTCCGGGTACACGCTTCGGTCGAAGTGACTCAGGCAGGCTGCCGCCAGAGCCCACTCGAAGCCGCTACGCCGGATCTCGACCGCCAGCACCCGCTCCTGGCCGGGCTTGGACGCCCACCCGCAGCGATACATCATCCACAGGAACGACGGTTTGATCCAGGTCATCCGGTCCCGTTTGAACGGCGCCACGAACCGCCCGGCCGCCAGCGCCGGCACCGCGATCTGCGGCGGGTACGCCTGGTAGACGGTGACGGTGTCGGCGGTGTACCGAGCCCGAATCTGCCTGTCCCGAACGTCCACGCCCGAGATCCTCGCCGATCCGGCTGGCGGTCATCCACCAGATTCCGCGTCCTGGTCACCGCGCTGACCGCAGCCGTGACGCCAGCTTTGCGCGAGGTACCGGCCTGGTGCCGGAGGCACGGCTACTTCGCCGCGATCTCATCGTGCAGCCCGGCGACGGGTCGATGTGCCGATCAACCGGCCAGCTTCTCGAAGAGCTCGTTCGTCGTGTCGTAGTACCTCGTCGTCCGGCCGAGGTGCGTCATGCCGAGCCGCCGGCAGACAGCCTGAGAGGCATGGTTGTCCGGATTCGTGACCGCGATGACCCTCGTCAGACCTCGGCCGAACACGTCGTTCAGAGCCGCCGCCGCTGCTTCGGTGGCGTAGCCGTGTCCCCAGGCGTTCGGATGCAGGTGCCAGCCGATCTCGACATCGGCCGGCCCGCCGGCAGGTTCGCCAACCGACAGGGGAATCGGTTTGAGCAGAAGGTTTCCTACCAGCTGGCCGTCGGTAGCGGTGGTGATGGCCCAGATCCCGTGCACCGGATCGTCGATGGCGCGTCGGCGTGCGATCGAGGCGAGAGCCTCCTCGCGGCTGTTCATGGTTGTCGGCTGCGCGCCGAGAAACCGCACGACCTCCCAGCGCGACTCGAGGTCCAGCAGAAAGTCGGCGTCCTCGTCACGCCAGGGACGCAGCAGCAGGCGGTCGCTCGCGATGGTGCGCATCTGGTCCAACCTAGTGTTCCGGCCGGGGGCCGAGGGCCTGCGAAAGCGGATGTCACTGTGGCGGGCGGGGCTCGATGACACTGCTGGCCCGGTACTCGGCAACGATCTCGGCGAGGATACGTTGGCCGTCCGCGAACTCTGCCGCGTCTTCAACAGCGTCGAACGTGTAGGAGCAGGTGGCGAGGGTTTTCCAGAGGGCCCAGCCACGGCCACGCGCCCACGTCGCGTCATCCACCGACAGCCGGGTACGGAATGCCTGCCGGCCATCGGCGGTCAGAAGCGTCCAGGCGATCGCGAGATCGCAGGCCGGGTCGCCGACGCCGCACGTCCCGAAGTCGATGACGGCCGCCAACTGGCCGTCAGCAAGGAGCAAGTTTCCCTGGGCGACGTCACCATGGAACCAGCGGTCGACACCGTCCCAGCGGGCGTCGAGGGCCGTCGCCCAGATCTCGCGCACCAGCTCGGCGTCGACGCGGTCGTCCAACTCGACGAGCGCCTGCTCGACCATCTTCCCGTAGGTACGCAGGGTGCCGCCCCGGAACCAGTTGTGGACCCCCGGCCGCGGACCACCAGCGGCGTCGACGGCTTGCAGGGCCGCCAGGAACTCGGCCAGGTCGACCGCGAATCGCACCGGGTCGGCGATACGGTCCGAGCTGGCCGGCTCGCCGTCGAGCCAGCGGTAGATCGACCACGGGTGCGGATAGCCCGCGTCCGGCTTGCCTCTCGCCACCGGGATCGGGATGGGCAGCGGCAGCCGATCGGCGAGGGTGGGCAGCCACCGATGCTCCTTGTCGACCGCCAGGGCGTACTCGGCAGCGCTGGGCAGACGCACGAGCATGTCGGAGCCGAGGTGGAAGGTCCAGTTGTCCCAACCGCCGTTGGCCACCGGCTCGATCGGGAGGTCGGCCAGGTGCGGGAACTGGTCGGCGATGAGCCGACGCACCTGCTCCGCGTCGACGGTGACGCGCTGCGGCAGCGGACCGAGATCCGGAACGTCACTCACTGACCCGTCCTCGCCTGACTCTTGGTTTGAGCGCAATGTACGCGAGCGGCGGCAGCCTGTCGGTCATGAGCGGCTGGGCGGCTCGACCATGACGCGGCGGTGGCCGCCGGATAGAGGATAGGCGCGCCAAGTCGTCGAATGTGGCGTACGGTGCGGTGGCACCCGGTTGTCGGTGAGGTCGCTATGGATGAGCAGGACTTCTGGACACGGATGGAGTTCCGCATCCGCGCCGAGTTCCAGGGCTTCGCGGACCGGCGTCTTCGGTGGTACTGGTGTGATGGTCTGGTAGCCGAGCAGTACGAGTTACTGACCGCCGATCCGTGTATCCGTGGCCGGGCCTGGTCCGGGCCCAGTGGCCAGGAGCCTTGGCGGTTCGTGCTGCGGATCGGCCGGGGCGCGCGGACGCGTGCGGAGATCCCTTGGACCGCGCTGCTTCCCGGCGAGCAGGCAACGGGATGGCTGTCGGCCGATCCGCGACGCAGAATCATGCTGATAAGCCCGCTGGTCGGCTACCCCGAATGACCATTCGATGCTGCCGTGAAGCGCTCGTCACCTGGCTCTGTGCGACAGTGGCTCATGCCGTTGCGCAGGTACGACCTCAGAGCGTCAATCGCGGTGTCCGACATCGAACGGGCAGTCGCGTTCTACGAAGGCAGACTCGGCCTTCAGGCAGTGCGGTCCGGACCCAGCGCGGACATCCCCGACGGCAGCCGCATCTATGGTTGCGGGGGCAGGCCGGCCCTGAATGTCTACCAGTCGGTCACCGCCGGAAAGAGCCCCGCGACACTCGCGACCTGGTACGTCGACGGCATCGACCAGATCGTCGACGAGCTCGTCTCGTCCGGCGTCGAGATCACCCGGTACGACCAGTTGGAACATGACGCCAGGGGAATCACCGCGCGGGCCGGCGGTGGGCGCATCGCATGGTTCCAGGATCCGGACGGCAACACCTTCGCCCTCGAAGCCGACGTCTGACGACCCGGCTACAGATTCCCGGACTCCGGCCACTCGGACCAGTGGGTGTTCGGCGGTGCGCCGGGGGCGTACCGGGTGGGATCGCCGGTGGCCAGCACGTCGGCGATCTGGCGGAAGGTCTCCGACTCGCTGGGGCGCAGCCCGGCCGCCACGTCGGGATGGTGCCACGGCGCGCCGACGCGCGCTACCGGCGTCGGTTGCGGGGGTGGTTCCTGGCCGTCCGCTCGTTGCCGCGTCGGTAGTTGCCGGTGAGGCGCGCCATCAACTCCTGCGGATCTTCCTCGTGCACGTCGAGCAGGAATCGGGCCGCGGCGGCGCCCCTGAGCACCACGGCGGGGCGGCCGTGGTGGAGCAGTTCCACCTCACCGTTCTTGCGGAGGCGGTAGGTGAATCCCTCAGGCACACCGGGCATCGCCGTATCGTCCTCGCAGGTGGAGCCGCACGCGACCGAATTACGCTGCCCGGCCGGACCGGGTCGGCCTCGGGCACCGGCGATGCTTCGTCGACCCGGGGGTGGGATGCTTCTTGCATGCCGTCCTATCCACCCACCTTCGCCGACCAGGTCGTCGCACAGCCGGCGAAGGCCCAGTTCGAGACGTTCATCGACGAGCACCGCAGGGCGCTGACCAGCTGCCTGGACGGGCTGACCGAGGAACAGGCACGCCGGTCGTTGGTGGTCTCCCGGACCACGCTGCTGGGTCTGGTGAAGCACGCGACCTTCGTGGAGAAGGTCTGGTTCGACGAGGCCGTCACGGGCCGGTCGCGCGCGGAGATCGGCATCCCGGCGACGCCGGACGAATCGTTCGTCCTCGACGACGACGACACGATCGCCAGCGTCCAGCAGGCGCACCGCGAGGCCTGCGCGGCGTCCCGCCAGGCGACGTCGTCCCTGGGGCTGGACGACATCTTGCCCGGCAACCGGCGCGGCCCGCTGCCACTGCGGTGGGTGTATCTGCACGTGCTGCGCGAACTCGCCCAGCACTGCGGGCACGCCGACATCCTCCGCGAGCAGCTCCTGCACGAGTGAGCCGCGGTGTCCCGGACACCAGCACCTTGCCGTACGCGGCCCGCATGCCGGCGAAGGCCCGGTGCAGCCCCTCGATGTCAGTGGTGAGGACGAGACAGGAGCCGTACGACTGTTCCGGGTCGAAACCGGCGATCTCGAAGAAGTGCAGGTGCAGGTCCTCCCGCCGCAACGCCGCGTACGGGTTGGGTTTGCGCTGCTGGTACGTCGGGTGGAAGCCCAGCACCTGATAGAAGGCGACGACGTCGTCGATGGACGGACACGGCAGCAGGGGTACGGTCACCTCGTTGGCCATGGCACCTTCCTATGCGGCGTGGGACGCCCGTCGCACATGGAAATGGCCTACCGTCCGGATCGATCATCCGATCGGCCGACCGGGCAGGTGCCCGACCGCGTCCGACACCCGCCGACAACGGAGGTCGTCCGATGCCGCTGCCCCCGGACAGCCACGTGCACAGCGAGTGGTCGTGGGACACCCGGGTCGGTGACATGGAAGGGTCGTGCGCGCGGGCCGTCGAACTCGGTCTGCCGGCGATCGCCTTCACCGAACACCTGGACCACACCGCGTGGCGGGTCGCGACCGAGGGTCCGTACGTCTCGGAGCACCTCACCTCGCTCGCCGACGCGGGCGGGATACTGACGCCGCCCGCCTTCGACGCCGCCGGATACCTGGCGGCGGTGGAACGCTGCCGGGAGCGGTTCCCCCAGCTGCGCATCCTCAGCGGTCTTGAGCTGGGTGAGCCCCATCGCCACGCCGATCAGATCGCGCGGGTGCTGGCCACCGGCCGGTTCGACCGCCTCCTCGGTTCCCTGCACACGCTGCCCGATCAGGGCGGCTTCGCCGAGCCCTGGGCGATCTACCCGCACCGCGATCCGTACGAGGTGGTCCGCGCGTACCTCGCCGACGTCGCCACCATGGTCACCACCAGCGACACGTTCGACGTGCTGGCGCACATCGACTATCCGGTCCGCTCCTGGCCGACCGACGACGCCGGCCCCTTCGATCCCATCGTCTTCGAGGACGAGTTCCGCGAGGCGTTGCGGGTGACCGCGCTGTCCGGTCGGGCGCTGGAGGTGAACACCCGGCTGCCGTTGCACGCGACCGTGCTCGGCTGGTGGCACGAGGAGGGCGGCGACGCGATCACCTTCGGCAGCGACGCGCACCTGCCGGCCTTCGTCGGACACGGCTTCGGCGAGGCCGCTCGACTGGCGCAGGCGCACGGCTTCCGACCCGGCAGGAATCCCCACGATCTCTGGGGTCGGAGGTGAGCGCCATCCGGCCGCCGACCGAGATCGTGCTGGTCCGGCACGCCCGGTCCGTCCCACCCACCGCCGACGGTCCGGACGACTTCACCCGCCCGCTGACCGCCCACGGGCTGCGGCAGGCGAAGGAACTGGTGACGGCACTCAGCGAGCCGCGACCGGCGGCGGTCTGGTCCAGCCCGTACCGGCGCGCGATCCAGACCGTCCAGCCGACCGCCGACGCGCTCGGCCTGCCCATACGCACCCGGACCGACCTGCGCGAGTGGGACGACGGCCTTGCCTTCACCGAGGTCTGGGAGTCGCATTACGTCAAGAGCTGGACGGATCTGTCCCACGCACGCCCGGGCGGTGAGAGCCTCGAGCAGCTCGGCATCCGTGCCGTCGCCGCCCTGCGGGCACTCGCCCGGCACCACGCCGGCCGGGTGGTGCTCGTCGGCAGCCACGGCACCTTCGTCTGCCGGGCGTTGGCCGGTTTCGGCGTGCCGGTCAGCTGGGCCACGGTGCGGCGGATGCCGATGCCCGCGATCTACCGACTTCGCTTCACCGACCCGAGCACCGGTCCCGAGGTGTCCGGATGGACCTGATCGACTCGGCCCCGGAGCGGCCCGGTCACCGGCTCAGCCGGCCGCCACCAGGTAGGAGGAGGCCCGGTGAGCCGGACGAACAAGGTTCCGGCCGCGGGTCAGGGCAGCTCGATCGGGAGGGTGATGCCGTCCAGGCTGTGCGGACAGGGACAGTCCCGCTCGACCGGAAGTGCGGCGACCGCGTCGAGCAGCAGCCCGCGCAGCCGCTCGGTGTTCTCACCGAAGACCCGGAACACCTCCTGCTGGGTCACCCCGTGACCGCTGTGCACACCGGCGTCCAGGTCGGTCACCAGGGCGATGGAGCTGTAGCAGAGGGCCAGTTCCCGGGCGAGGACCGCCTCCGGGTGACCGGTCATGTTGATGACCGCGCCGCCGATCGCCGCGTACCACCGGGACTCGGCGCGGGTCGAGAAACGTGGCCCCTCCACCACCACCATCGTCCCGTCGTCGTGGGCGGGCACCGACCGGCCGGTGGCGGCCGCCAGCAGGGTACGCCGACCGACCGGACAGTACGGATCGGCGAAGGAGACGTGCACCGCGCCCTGCTCGTAGTACGTCTGCACCCGGCCGCTGGTCCGGTCGACGAGCTGGTCGGGTACCACGAACGTGCCGGGCCCGAGGTCCGGCCGCAGGCCACCGACGGCGCACGGCGCGAGCACCTGGCGCACCCCGAGCGACCGCAGCGCCCACAGGTTGGCCAGGTAGGGGATCCGGTGCGCGGGATGCCGATGATCGCGGCCGTGCCGGGGCAGGAACGCCACGCTACGGCCGCCGACCTCGGCGATCGTCACCGCGTCGGAGGGCGCACCGTACGGTGTCTGGACGACGTGTTCGGTCGCGCCGTCGAGCAGCGCGTAGAGTCCCGAGCCGCCGATGACGGCGAGTTCCGCGGATGGGGACACGCTCACCTCCAGTTCGCTACCGGCCGGGTCACGGCCGCCTACCACGTGGTCAGCAGCAGGTGGTTGATCGTGAGGGCCACCGCTGCCTGCGCGGTGAGCCAGGTACGGCGGCCGGTGGCGGGAATCAGGGCGGCGCCGGCCATGAGCCACCCGGTGAAGGGCAACCAGATGCGTTCGACCTCGGCCTTGCTGTAGCCGGACAGGTCCGCGGCGACGATCGCCGCCGCCGCGGCGAGCGGCAGCAGCCAACAGGCGTACCCGAGGGTGCCGTGCCGCGGTCGCGGCAGACCACTGCCCGGCCACCGCGACGAGACCGCCCGCCAGCCGGCGACCGCCGCGCGGCGGAGGATGACGGCGACCGCCGGGCCGGCGGCGACGGTGACGATCGCCAGGTTGGCCCAGACCCAGTAGCCGTACGCGCGTCGGCTGGCGATGCCCTGGTAGTAGCGCTCGACGACCAGGTGGTAGCCGGTCAGCCAGTCGAAGCCGGCGGCCGTGAACGCGCCCGCCACGAGTGCCGCGCCGCCGAGCGCCCACCAGGCGGTGCACCGGTGCCGGTGGCCCAGGACCACCACGGCCACCGCGACCGGAACCATCAACACCAGCCCGTAGGAGAGGTAGCAGCCGAAGCCCAGCAGCGCGCCGCCGCCGAGCGCGCCGAGTGCGCTGCCCCGGGCGACGCCGTACGCCAGCAGCGCGACGCCGGTGGCGGTCACCCCGGCGAACAGGCCGTCGGCGGACACGCCGGACCAGACCGCTCCCGGGAACAACGCCGCGAACGGCAGCACCGCGCGCGCCGCGTCGTCGGTGCCGAGCAGCCGCACGGTGTGTGGCACGGCGACGGCGGTGAGCGCCGCCGTCAGGATGCACAGCGTCCCCGCCCAGCCGCCACCGCCCAACCCGACCCGGTCCAGCCAGACGAACACCAGCAGCGCTCCGGGCGGGTGCCCGGACACGTGGGTGGTCCAGGAGTCCGGTTGGAAGTCGAGGATCCGGGTGGTGAAGGTGCCCAGCATGGCCGGGATGTCGGTGACGCCGGGCACCTCGTGCAGGTACTCGTGGCGGGTGCTCAGCCGGCCGGCGATGCCGCGTTGCCAGCCGTCGACCAGGGCCAGGGACAGCGTCCACGCCAGCGCGGTGGCGTAGGACAGGACGAGCAGCCGCCGCCACGGCAGCCGGGCCGCCAGGGCGGGTCCGCGCCAGCAGACCAGGACGGCCACCGCCACGGCCAGCGGGGTTCCCGGGCCGACGTGGGGTCGCCAGTGCGCGAACAGCGGTGCCGCACTGGCGTGCACCGGACGTCCCAGCAGGTGCAGCAGGGCACCGACACCGGCGGCGGCGGCGAACAGTCCGACGGCGACGCCGACGGCGATCAGGTCGGCCCGTGCGGTGGTACGCCGCAGCCGGACGAGCAGCGGTGTGCTCATCCGCGCAGCGGTGCGTGGGCGAACTGCCGGACTCCGTCGGCGAGGTGGACCGCCGCGCGGAACCCGAGTTCGTCCTCCGCACGGGCCGGTGAGGCGACCACGTGGCGTACGTCGCCGAGCCGGAACTCGCCGGTGACCACCGGCGTGGGCCCGCCGGTGGCCCGGGCGAGTTCGGCGGCCATCTCGCCGATGCTGGCCGGCCGGCCGGAGGCGACGTTGTAGGCCCGCCAGCCGGTGCGGCTGCCGGTGGCCGTCACCGCGGCGAGGTTGGCCGCCGCCACGTCGTCGACGTGGACGAAGTCGCGTCGCTGTCGGCCGTCCTCGAACACGCGCGGGGCCCGGCCCGCCGCCAGCGCGGAGCGGAATATCGCCGCAACGCCGCTGTACGGCGTGTCGCGCGGCATGCCGGGCCCGTAGACGTTGTGGTACCGCAACGCCACCGCGGTGCCACCGGTCTGCCGGCACCAGGCCGCCGTGAGGTGCTCCTGCGCCACCTTGGTGGCGGCGTACCCGCTGCGCGGGTCCAGTGGCGCCTCCTCGTCGACGAGTCCCGGCTCCAGGGCGGCACCGCAGGCGGAGCAGGCGGGCTCGAAGCGGCGGGCGGCCAGGTCGGTGGCGGCGCGTGGGGCGGGGCGTACCGCGCCGTGCCGGACGCAGCTGTAGGCACCCTCGCCGTAGACCACCATCGAGCTGGCCAGCACGAGCCGGTGGATGCCCGCGCGGGCCATCTCGGCGAGGAGCACGGCGGTGCCGAGGTCGTTGCAGCCGACGTACTCGGGCAGGTCGTCGAGGTCCACGCCGAGCCCGACCATGGCCGCCTGGTGCACGACCACGTCGACGCCGGTCAGGGCGGCGGCGACGGCGGCCCGGTCGCGCAGGTCGGCCTGGCGCAGCGGGGCGCCGGCCACGGTGTCCGGCAGCGGTGCGCGGTGCGCGCCCGGGTGACCGGCGTCCACGACGGACACCTGATGGCCGGTCCGGTGCAGCGCGGCGACGACGTGGGTCCCGATGAAGCCGGCTCCGCCGGTGACGAGTACGTGGGTCACGGCGCCGACGCTAGAGCCCGACGGGCACCGGCGGCGGCCGTGACGGGCAGCCGTCAGCGTCTCGTAAGACTTCATCATCGGCTGGTAATACCTGCCCGGCTCGATGCTGGTTAGCGTCCGCGACATGACCGATGTGGTACTTCCCTGCCGGAACGAGGCACCGGCCCTGCCCGGCCTGCTGGCCCGGATACCGGCCGGCTACCGGCCGATCGTGGTGGACAACGGCTCGACCGACGACTCGGCCGAGGTGGCGCGGGCCCACGGCGCGGAGGTGATCAGCGTCGCCGAGCCCGGCTACGGTGCCGCCGTGCACGCCGGGGTCGAGGCGGCCGACCCGGCCGACGGGGTGGTGTGCGTGATGGACGCCGACGGCTCCTTCGACCCGACGCAACTGCCCCGGCTGGCCGGCTGCGTACGCACCGGTCAGGCGCAGCTGGCCACCGGCCGGCGCCGCCCGGTCGGACGGGGGGTGTGGCCGCTGCACGCCCGGGCCGCCAACGCCTTCCTCGCCCACCGGCTGCGCCGCACGACCGGCCTGGACGTCCACGACATCGGCCCGATGCGGGCGGTACGCCGCGACGACCTGCTGGCGTTGGGGCTGCGCGACCGGCGGTTCGGCTACCCGCTGGAGTTGCTGATCGCGGCGGGCCGGGCCGGTTGGCGGGTGGTCGAGATCGACGTCGACTACGGTCCCCGGGCGGCCGGCACCCGCTCGAAGGTGACCGGCACCCTGCTCGGCACGGCCCGCGCCGTGCGCGACATGAGCGCGGTGCTGGCCCGGTGAGCGCCGCCCAGGTTCTGGTGCTGGCCAAGGCGCCGACACCCGGACGCGTCAAGACGCGACTCTGCCCACCCTGCACCCCCGAGCAGGCGGCCCGGGTCGCCGCCGCCGCCCTGGCCGACACCCTGGACACCGTCACCACCGCCCCGGCCGGCGCCCGCGTTCTCGTGATCGACGGCGACCACCCCGCCCCGCCGGGTTGGGCCACGCTCCCCCAGCGCGGCGACTCACTCGGCGACCGCCTCGCCAACGCGTTCGCGGACGCCCGTACGCCCGGCACGCCCGCCGTGCTGATCGGCATGGACACCCCGCAGCTCCTCGTCGAACACCTCGACACCGCCCGGGAGCTGCTCGCCTCGGCGGACGGCCCGGACGCGGTGCTCGGCCCGGCCGTCGACGGCGGCTGGTGGACGTTGGGGCTGCGCGACCCCGGCCACGCCACCGTGCTGCGTACCATCGCCACCTCCACGGCGAGCACCGGCCAACGCACCGTGGTCGCGCTGCGTCGACGCGGCCTGCGGGTACGCCTGCTGCCCTGGTTGTCCGACGTGGACACCGCCGCCGACGCGCGCGCCGTGGCCAACCTGTGCCCGCCGGACAGCCGGTTCGCCCGCGCCGTCGCCGCCGAGGTGCCGCAGCCCGCACCGGTCGCCCGGTGAACGCCGTCGCGGTCTTCGACACCGCGCTCGACCGGGCCGCCGCCGGCATCCCGGCCGCCTTCACGGCGCGGCACGCCAGCGGCGAGGTCTACCGCTTCGACCCGGCCGCCTGGTGCCGGGACACGATCGCCGGAGACGATGCGTTGATCGGCTGCTGCACCGGTCACACGCTCGATGTCGGCTGCGGCCCGGGCCGGCTCACCAGCGCCCTCAGCCACGCTGGCCGGCCGGCCCTCGGTATCGACGTCAGCGCCAGCGCGGTGCTGCTGGCCCGCCGCCGGGGCGCGGCCGCGCTGCAACGCGACGTCTTCGGCCCGGTGCCCGGTGCCGGCCGCTGGCGGCACCTGCTGCTGGCCGACGGCAACATCGGCATCGGCGGTGACCCGCTCCGGTTGCTTCGCCGGTGCCGTCAGCTGCTGGCCGTCGACGGGCACCTCCACGTGGAGCTGGCACCGACGGGTACGCCGGCCTGGTCCGGAACCGCGACGGTGCGGACCCCGGACGGCGCCGACCGTACCCTGCCCTGGGCCTGCGTACCCCTCGACGACCTTCCGGAGCTGGCCGACGCCACCGGGATGCGGGTGGTCGACACCTGGACGGAGGCGGGGCGGTGGTTCGCCACCCTGGCCTCCCGATGACCGGCCGCGCGACGGTGCTGCGACGCCTCGCCCGGTGGTGCCTGGCGCCGTTACCGGCACCACCGGTGACGCTGCGGCGCGGCCCGCTGCGCCCCGGAGTGTTCCGGTCCCGGCTGCGGTCGACCCGGCTGACCGGTCAGCTCGGCGTCGCCCTCGGCGTGGCGTTCGCCGTCTGCTTCGCCACCGGTCTGCTCAGCCACCTGATCCAGCACCCGCCGGGCTGGTTCTGGTGGCCGGCCCGACCGGTCGGGCTCTACCGGTTCACGCAGGGTCTGCACGTGGCGACCGGGCTGGCCTCGATCCCGCTGCTCGGCGCCAAGCTGTGGTCGGTGTACCCCCGCCTGTTCAGCTGGCCGCCGGTCCGCTCGATCGTCCACGCGGCCGAACGCGCCAGCCTCGGCCTGCTTGTCGCCGCGGCACTGTTCCTGCTGTTCAGCGGCTTGCTCAACATCTCCCGGTGGTACGCGCCGATGCCGTTCTTCTTCACCGCCGGGCACTACTGGGTGGCCTGGCTGGCGGTCGGTGGGCTGCTGGTGCACATCGGCGTGCGCCTGCCGGCGGTCCGTGCCGCACTCGATCGCCCCACCGGCGAGCCACGGCGGGACGGGCTGAACCGGCGTACGCTGCTCGGCGGCGTCGCCGCCGCGTCCGGGCTGATCACCCTGACCACGGTCGGGCAGACGATCCGACCGTTGACCGGTCTCGCGGTGCTCGCCCCGCGCCACCCCGACGTCGGGCCGCAGGGACTACCGGTGAACCGGACCGCGGCCGGTGCCGGAGTGCGGGCGGCGGCCCTCGACCCGACGTACCGGCTGCGGATCACCGGACCGGACCGCAGCGTCAGCCTGGACCTCACCGCCCTCGACCGACTTCCGCAGTACACCGCAGAGCTGCCGATCGCCTGCGTGGAGGGCTGGAGCGCCACCGGCACGTGGACCGGTGTCCGGTTGGGCGATCTGGTCGCGCTCGTGGGTGCCGATCCCCGACGCTCGTCGGCCTGGGTCGAGTCGTTGCAGGTCGGCGGCAGATACCGGGCCTGCACGGTGCCACCGGAACACGTCGCAGATCCGTTGACCCTGGTCGCGCTGCGGCTGGGCGGCGAGCCCCTGCACCTCGACCACGGCTATCCGGCGCGGCTGATCGCGCCCAACCGGCCCGGCGTGCTGCAGACCAAGTGGCTCAGCCGGATCACCGTGGTGAGGACAGGATGAAGACCCGGATCGTGCTGGTCGTCGGCGGTTGCCTGCTCATGGCGTACGCCGTCGTCGGTGCTCTCACCGACGCCGACCGGACGCCGGGCGGGGTGCTGCTCTTCCTGGCCGCGGTGCTGGTGGTGCACGACGTCGTCTGGATGGCGGCGGTGCTGGCCGTCGGTGTCGCGCTGACCCGCGTCCCGTCCCGGTACCGTCCGACGATCCGGACGGCCGTGATCACCGTCGCCGCGGTCACCGTGGTGGGACTCCCCCTCGCCCTGGGGTTCGGACGCGCGGCCGACAACTCCTCGGTGCTGCCGCTGCCGTACGGTCGCAACCTGGTCGGCGTCCTGCTCGCCGTCGCCGGCACCACGCTGCTGGCCTGTCTGGTGCGGCGACGCGGGACGGCGGCGGACCGTAAGGAATCCGAAAGACCCGCCGACGGTCGTCCGTGACCCGTGGTCGATAGCCTGGTCAGGATGGGACACCGGGTGTTAGTGGTCGACGACGACCCGACGGTCAGTGACGTCGTACGACGTTATCTGGAGCAGGCCGGCTGCGAGGTCCAACTGGCCACCGACGGCGCCGACGGCCTCGCCGCGATCGCCGCCCAACGTCCCGATCTCGTGGTCCTCGACCTCATGATGCCCGGCATCGACGGCCTTGAGGTCTGCCGCCGGATCCGGCGGCAGTTGCCCGACCTGCCGGTGGTCATGCTCACCGCGCTCGGTGAGGAGGCCGACCGGGTGCTCGGGCTCGAGGTCGGTGCCGACGACTACGTCACCAAACCCTTCTCGCCCCGCGAACTGGTGCTGCGGATCCGCTCCGTGCTGCGCCGCACCGCCGCGCACCCCACCGCGCCGACCGTCTCGGCGAAGCTGACCGACGCGACGCTGACCGTGGACAGCGCCCGCCGCGTCGCCGCCCTGGATGGCGCGCCGCTGTCGCTCACCGCCCGGGAGATCGATCTGCTGATCTTCTTCATGCGCCATCCGGGACGGGCGTGGTCGCGTACCGACCTGCTGGACAAGGTCTGGGGATGGCAGTTCGGCGACCAGTCGACGGTCACCGTCCACGTCCGTCGGCTGCGCGAGAAGATCGAGAACGATCCGGCCGACCCGCAGCGCATCCGCACGGTCTGGGGCGTCGGATACCGCTACGACCCGCTCGAGGAGGACACGGCCCGGTGACCGACACGCTGCTCATCGGGCTCTACGCGCTCGCCGCCGGCGGGGTCGTCGGCCTGGCCGGCGCCGCGGCGCTACGGCTGCTGCGGGGCCGGTCCATTCTCGTGCACATCCTGGTGCTGCTCACCGTCACCGTCCTCGCCGTGGTCGCCGGAGTCGCCACCGTCGCGCAGGCGATGTTCCTGTCCGCGCACGACCTGTGGGTCGTGCTCGTCACGGTCAGCGCCTCGGCGGTGATCAGCCTCGCCGTCGGCGCCATCTTCGGCAGGCGACTCGCCGCCGCGGCGGTCTGGGCCAGGGCGGCCCGTGAACGCGAGCGGCGGCTGGAGGCCGGCCGACGCGAACTCGTGGCGTGGGTGTCGCATGACCTGCGGACCCCGTTGGCCGGGCTGCGGGCCATGGCCGAGGCTCTCGAGGACGGCATCATCCACGACCCGGCCGTCGTCGACGAGTACCACCGGCGCATCCGGCTGGAGACCGACCGGATGGCCCAACTCGTCGACGACCTGTTCGAGCTGTCCCGGATCAACGCCGGTGCGCTGCGGCTCATGCCCACCACCGTGCCGTTGGGTGACGTGGTGTCCGACGCGATCGCCGGCGTCGCGCCGCTGGCCGCCCGCCGCCGGATCCACCTGGTGGCCGCCGACAGCGGCTGGCCCGACGTCCGGGCCGGCGAGCGCGAACTCGCCCGCATCGTCAGCAACCTGCTGATCAACTCGGTTCGTTACACACCGGAGGACGGCAGCGTGCACATCGCCGCCGGCCACGAGACCGACAACGTGTGGCTGGCCGTCTCCGACACCTGCGGCGGCATTCCCGGCGAGGACCTGGACCGGGTCTTCGACGTCGCGTTCCGCGGTGAACGGGCCCGCACCCCCGCGGCGGCGGACTCAGGTGGTGGCGGCGGACTCGGCCTGGCCATCGTGCGCGGTCTCGTCGAGGCGCACGGCGGCCGGGTGAACGTCGCCAACACCGACCGCGGCTGCCGGTTCGAGGTACGCCTGCCCGCCACCTGACGGTCTGCCCTGGCGCCACGTCCCGGCGAGCAGGGCGTAGGTGTAGCCGTCCACCCAGCCCAGCTCGGCGTGCCAGGAGTCGCCGACACCGTGCTGCTCACGACGCATGCCGACCTTCTCGAGAAGCCGCACGGAGGGCAGGTTGTCCGCGAAACAGCCGGCGGTGATCCGGCGTACGCCCAGCCGGTCGAACGCGTACGCCACCATCGCGGTGACCGCCTCGGTCGCGTAGCCCTGCCCGCCGTACGCCGGGTCGAAGATGTAGCCGAGCTGGGCCTCGGTCCGCGCCGGCATGCCGGGTTGCCCCATGCCGTCGACCACGTCGAGCGAGACGGACCCGATCACCACGCCGCCCAGGGTCACCGCGACGCTGTGGTCGTCGGGGTCCTGCGCCGCGCGCCGCCAGGCCGCCCGGAAGGACGCCGGATCGACCTCGGTACGCAGCAGCCAGCGGGTGACCTCCGGCAGGTTGCGGTACTCCAGCATGCGGTCGACGTCCTCGTCCCGCACGGGACGAAGCTCGAGGCGTTCGGTGCGAAGGTGTGCACTGCCCACGAGGTGGCAGGATAGCCGCCGGTCACGACCGCTGACGCAGCGCGCGCAGCACGCCGTGTCGGCGCAGGGCCCAGGCGAGGCGCCGGACGCTCGAATGCCGCACGAACAGCACCGCCGCCCGACGGATCAGGCCGAGCCGCTTGTCGCTGGACTGGTTGTCGATCGCCTGCCAGATCAGCTCGCGTACCTGGGCGCTGTCCAGCACCGCCCGCACCTCACGCCGCACCGCGGGGTCCTCGGCCGCCGAGGCGATGGCTGCCGCCTGGTCCGGGCGGTCGACGATCGGCCGCACCGCCGCGACGAGCGGCCGGCGTACGTCGTCCTGCTCCAGCAGCAGCAACACGGCCGCACGGATCTCGACCGTGTCCAGACCGGATCGCAGCAGCCTCAACAGGCTGCGTTCCACCTCGCGGTCGTGATCTGGGACGGACAGCGTGGCCAGCAGCACCGACACCTCGTCGAGATCGATGAGGTGTCGCAACCCGCCCCGGAACTCCGGAATACCCCACGCAACCTGGAGCCCCTTGGCGAGATCGCGGTTCATGCGCCCTGCGCTACCCGGGTGCGGCGGTCAGCGAAACCTGCGGTCTGTCCGGCCGGATAGCGCGAAGGGTTCAGTCGGTGCCGTCGGCGGGCAGGCGGTCCGGTAGCCCGAGCCGTGGGAACTGGTCGTCGTGGAACGTGACGATCTCGGCGATCGTCCCGCCGGTGACCCGCAGCACGTCGATGGTCAGCGGCAGGTACGCGCCCTCCCGCTTGCGCAGGTGGTAGAAGGCGACGGCGGGCTGCCGGTTGACCCGGGTCTCGACGGCACGCAGGCCCGTCATGCCCGCGAAGCCGCTGCTGACCCAGTCCTCGACCACCACGTCGCGGCCGACGTGCAGGCCCGGGGTGGGCGGCATCGAGCAGCGCACGTCCTCGCGCAGCAGTGTGGCGAGACCGTCGATGTCGGTGGCCACGCTGGCCTCGGTGTAGCGGCGCACCAGTTCCCGCGTCCCGGCGTCCTCCCCGCCGCCGGTCCAGTCCTGCCGCTCGGCCGGCAGGTGCTCCCGCATGCCCGCGCGGGCCCGCTGCAGCGCGCTGTTCACCGAGTTGACCGAGTCGCCGAGCAGCTCCGCGACGTCCTTCGCCGGCCAGCCGAGCACATCCCGCAGGATCAGCACGGCCCGTGGGCGTGGCGCCAGGTGCTGGACCGCGACCAGGTACGCCAACTCGATCGTCTCCCGAGCGACGGCGACCACCTCCGGCTCGTCCTCGACGCCGGCGGCCAGCTCGTCGAGCAGCCGGTCCGGATAGGGCTGCAACCACCGCACCTCGCCGCCGGACGCCGGCTCCGGGCGGCACCTGGCGAGCAGATCCAGGCAGGCGTTGGTGGCGATCCGGTACAGCCAGGCCCGGAAGGTGGACCGACCGGCAAAAGTCTCCCGCCGCCGCCAGGCGCGCAGGAACGTCTCCTGCACGGTGTCCTCGGCATCCTCGAACGATCCGAGCATCCGGTAACAGTGCACGTGCAGTTCCCGCCGGTGCCGTTGCGCCAACCCCGAGAATGCCGGCTCGTCGATGTCCCCCAGGCCACCCACACCCAGTTCCTTCGGCCGCGTGTCCGCACTCATCACATCGTCCTCACGTCGTCGTGTCCCGTCGTAGGTATGACGGCTACGAGCGCGACAACTCATCACCCGGGTCGGTCCGCGGGTCGCTGGGCCGGGCGGCCCGAGGTGACGTTCCCAGCGTGCGCACCGCTGTCGAGGACAGCCGGGTCAGTCCCGGCCGCGCAGCCAGGAACACCGTGGGTACGCCGAGCGATCGGTTCATCGCGGCGAGTCGGTGCTCGGCCTGAAGGTCGCTGGTGTCACGCACCCCGCGGACGATCACCGACACCTCGTGGGCGTGGCAGTAGGCGGAGGTCAACCCGCGCCAGGCGACCACGGTGACGGAGGTCCACCCGACCGGAAGGACAGCCCGGACGGCGGCCGCTCGTCGCTCCTGGTCGGCACCCGGCTGCTTGTCGCCGTTGACGGCGACGAGCACGACCACGTCGTCGAAGAGGTCGCGGGCCCGGCGCACCACGTCGAGGTGTCCGGCGGTGAAGGGATCGAAGCTGCCGGGGTAGACGGCACGGACGCGTGCGCGACCAGGCCCGTGTCCTGTCGCAGGCCGCCCGGCGGGTGGTTCGGGCGTCACGACCGGGACCGACCGGACCGGGCCGTTGCTCCCCTGTCGATGCTCATGGGCCGACTGTAGATATCGGCCGTCGGTCCGGGCGTCCCTGGGTGGGAAGGGCTTGACGCACCAACTCTCATGACGCATCGTCGATTGACACTCTCGAATGCCTTGACCACGGGGAGCACTGATGAAGGCCTTCGTCACCACCACCCTCGTCGCCGCCCTGCTGCTCCTGACCCCCGGCAGCGCGCCCGCTGACCAGCCGGCAGCCAACCCGTCCTGCACCGGCCAGATCCACCCGAACCCGGGGTTCGAGCGTGGCACCGACGGTTGGGAGGCCGGCCCCCGCATCGTCGTGCTCGGCGACACCACCCGACCCGCGCGCACCGGCCGGGCATACGCCACCTTCGCCGGGTTGGACGTGACCCGCTCCGACCTGCTGCGTACCACCGTCACGGTGCCGGCCAACTGCGACCTGACGGTCCGCTTCTGGGTCCGGACCATCACCACCGAGACCAGCCGCGGCGACTACCTGAACGTCGGGCTGGCGGTCACCGGGATTCCCCCGAAGACCCGGTTCTCGCTGGCCTTCGACGGCGGACCGGAGTGGCGGCAGTACACCATGTCGACCGGGATCGCGGCGACCGAGCGCACCGCCACGGTCAGCTTCCTCGCCAGCGAGTCGGCCGGCAACGGCGTCACGGCCTTCGACGTCGACAACGTCACCTTCCGGTTGAGCTGACCCGGGCCTACGACGGTTGAGCCTCGACCGGCACGGTCAAGCCGTCGAGGTCCAACCGGCACCGCCGAGGGCCAGGCGGTAGGTACGCACGGTGTCGCCGTCCGGGGTGGGTCGCGCCTGGCCCGCGTCCCAGCCCAGACGCTCGTAGAACCCGGTCGCCCCCAGAGGTCCGGTAGAGGTCTGCGCCTCGACCCACCTCGCGCCGGTGCTACCGACCAGCTCGACGAACCGTGCGGCCAGCAGCATCCCGACGCCGCTCTTGCGCCAGTCAGGTCGCACCGCCAGCGCGGTCATGACCGCCACCTGTGGCGCCGACTCCGACTCGGCTCGCTCCCGGGTGCGCACGGTCGCCCGACGAGGCGACACCCGACGGGCCCACGGCCGGAACCGGGTCCGCACGACCCGCAGGGCGACCCGGGGCCGGAGAAGCAGCGCGGCCAGGCCGGCCAGGGCGAGGGACGCCATGGCACGCCGGTCCTTCGCCACCTCGGTGGTGTACCTGGCATGATCGGCGGTGCCCAGCACGAACCCGACAATCTCGTCCTGTGGGGCAGCGGCGTCGATGACGACCATGCCCACCCCGTACCGCGATGTCAGGAACGTGCGGTGCCAACGACGCACGAAGCGGGCACCGAGCGACGGAAACAGCCCGATCGGAAGCAACTCGACATGGGCGCGGGACGTCGCCGGAAGATCCTCGCGTTCCGCCGGCCGCAGCACGAGCCGGTCCGCGGCGTGCTCCGGGGTCGACGGCGCGACGATACTCCACCGGAGATCGTCGATGATGCCTCGCGGGATGCGCATGACCTCAGCCTCCCTTCGGCAACGTCTACCCGCCCAGGGCGACCGGACACAGGGTGACCGCGGACAACCGGTCCCGTTGGCTGAACCCAGATCAACAGTGTCCGCGACAGACGGCCGGGTATCCGGAAGCGAAGGCGTCGCCGAGACTGGGAGAGCCTCTGGCGCCGCGCGGCAGGAGTGGCCGGGCCCGAGCGGCGACCAGCCCGCAGCGAGGCCGAATCTCGACGAGATGGGGGAAATCATGAGGCGGACCAGCCCGCCGATGGCGCCCAGCCACCTCGAGGTCGCCGTGGCCGACGCCGCCGACGGACGATTCGTCCCCGGCCTGACCGTGCACCTGCGACTCAGCCGCGACGGCGCCCCGATCCTCGCCGCCGACCTGCCATTTCTGTGGCATCCGTTCCTGCATCACTACGGCACCAACGCGAGCGTCCCCGACGAAGGCCCCTACCGGGTCACCATCCGCGTCGCGGCTGCCGGCTTCATGCGCCACGACCCGGTCAACGGCCGCCGCTACGAGCGGCCGGTGGAGGTCCACTTCGACAACGTCTCCCTGGCCAACGGGCGCAAGCCCAGTCCGGATGCCCGGCCCCGAGGGCCCGCCGCGCCAACCGCGTCCGGCGCCTGACGAGCGGGCCAGGGTGTACGGGCAGCAGGTGACTCGCCCTGCTGCCCGTACCCCACCGGGCAAAGTGTCACCGTCACGGCACAGCGGACCGTCAGCGGGTGCCGCCGACCGCGACCGGCCGGCTCAGGTGCGCACCGACGACCTTCAGCACCTATTCGGTGATCACTGGCCAGGCATAGGCCAGCAGGGCGAACGCCGCTCCGAGCAGGGCGAGCGAGACACCCCGGGTGGAGATGGGCAGCGCGGCCAGCACGAGCAGGATGACCGCGACGACATAGAGGAATGCCTGTACCGACATGGTGTGTTCCTTCGGGGATGGGATGATGGGCGGATCGCTCTCTACCCCCGGCGTCCGGGCCGCCAAACCCTCTGCCCGCCCCGGCATCGTGCGCCGAGCGATTGACGCCGGCTCGTGCCACAGTGGGAGGCGAGGCTCCGGCTTGAGCCGGATGTGTCCCGCCGGGATCCCGGCGAGCATGTCGGTATGTCACGTACTCTTCGGACACTGAAGATGGTGGCCACCAGCGTCGCGCTGGTGGCCACCATCGCCGTCGTACCCGCATCCGCCACCGCGCAGCCGGGCACCGCAGCGCGGCCGGCCGCTGGCGGACCGGATCGCGCCGCGTTGCGCGCCGCCCTCGCCGCGGTACCCGAAGCCGGTGCCCCGGGAGTGCTGCTCGCCGTGCGCGACGGCCGGCGCGACTGGCGTGACGCCGCCGGCCAGGCCTTCCTGACCAGGCCGCAACCCATGCGGCCGCAGCTGCGGCACCGGATCGGCAGCATCACCAAGACGTTCGTCGCCACCACCGTGCTCCAGCTCGTCGACGAGGGCCGGTTGGGGCTGGACGACCCGATCGGGCGGTGGCTGCCCGACATCGTGCCGGACGAGCTCGGCACCGAGGTCACCGTCCGGATGCTGCTCAACCACACAAGCGGCATCGGCAACTACACCAACGCCATGATCAACTCGTACGCGGCGATCGACCAGATGCGGGTCACCACGTACGCTCCGGCCGACCTGGTGGCCATCGGCCTGGCCTTGCCGCCGACGAACGCCCCCGGTGCCCGGTTCAGCTACTCGAACACCAACTACGTCCTGGCCGGACTGCTGATCGAGACGATCACCGGCAACGACGCGGCGGCCGAGGTCCAGCGGCGCGTTCTGCGACCACTGAAACTCGCCGACACGTTCTTTCCGGGCACCGACGCGCGGATCCGTGGCCCACACAGTGGTGCCTACTTCGCCCCGTTCGGCGTGCGGGATCTCAGCGAGTTCAACATGAGCTGGGCGTGGACGGCCGGCGAGATGATCGCCACCACGGCGGACCTGAACACCTTCTTCCGAGCGCTGCTCGGCGGTGACCTGCTCAGCCCGGCCGCTCTCGACGAGATGCTCACCGCCGTGCCGATGCTGCCCGAACAGCCCGCCGCCGGCAGCTACGGTCTCGGCATCTACTCGCTGCCGACCCCGTGCGGGGAGTTCTGGGGCCACGACGGCGCGGTCATCGGTCACCTGACGATCTCGCTGCACAGCCGCGACGGCGCCCGTCAGGTGTCGTCCGGGATCAACATCAGCCACTACCAGATCGGCCTGCCCGATCCGCACCCGATCGACATCGCCTGGAACACGTTACTGAGCACCGCGATCTGCCCGGCCGACGAGGCGGGCAGCCGTTCGGCGGTGACCGTTGCGCCGTTGCCGGGCGTCACCCGGCTGCCGGGCACCAACGACGCGGCGGTGGCGGCACCCTGAGCCGAGTCCGCCCTCGGTGATCCCCTGACGGCAGCTCGATCCCGTCAGGGGATCACGCCGTCACACCGCCGGCACGGCCCGGTGCGGGCGGTGGCGGCAGGGGTTGGGAGAACCACGACGGTCACATCCGGGGCGCTGCCGGTGTCTTGAAGGGTGGAACCGACCGCGAAGGGAGTCTGACATGGCAGCGGGAACCAGGGTGGTGGTGGTCGGCGGCGGATTCGCCGGCGTGATGGCCGCCAATCGGCTGACGCAACGCGCCGACGTCTCGGTGACCATGGTGAATCCACGGCCGGACTTCGTCATCCGGCTCCGGCTGCACCACGTGGTCGCCGGCGTCCACGACGCGGTCGCCCCGTACCGACAGGTGCTGGCCGAGGGCGTTCGGCTCGTCCGAGACACCGTCACGGCAGTCGACGCGGCTCAGCGCAGGGTGACGCTGCTGGGCGGCGGCACCCTCGGCTACGACCACCTCGTCTACGCGGCGGGCAGCGCGAGTGCCGCACCACGTGTTCCCGGCGCGGACGAGTTCGCCTATCCGATGGCCACGCTCGAGGCGGCGCGGCGGCTGCGCGCGATCCTCGACGACCAGCCTCCGGCGACCCCGGTGACTGTCGTCGGCGCCGGGCCGACCGGCATCGAAACCGCCGCCGAACTGGCCGAGCGGGGCCACCGGGTCACTCTGGTCTGCGGGGGCGTGCTGGGCGCGTACCTGCATCCGGCGGCACGACGTGCCGCCGCCCGGTCGCTGAGTGGGATCGGCGTGGACGTACTGGCCGGTCCCGGTGGCACGGTCACCGAGGTCACGCGGGACACGGTGCGGCTCGACGACGGTCGTACGCTGCCGAGCGCGATCACCATCTGGACCGCCGGTTTCGGGGTGCCGGATCTGGCCACCCGCAGCGGTTTGCGGACCGACGCCATCGGACGCCTGATCACCGACGAGACGCTGACCAGCCTCGACGACGAGCGCATCGTCGCGGCCGGGGACTCGGCCGCGCCGTCCGGCGTGCCGTACCGGATGAGCGCGTACACGGCCAGTTGCCTCGGCGCGCACGCCGCGGACACGGTGCTGCGGCGCATCGCGGGCACCGCTCCCGAGCCGGCGAGCGTCTTCTTCGGCGCGATGTGTGTCGGCCTGGGCTCGCATGCCGGCATCTACCAACTCGCCGGCCGGGACGACACCGCGAACAGGATGTACGTCGGAGGCCGCCTCGGCGCGAGACTCAAGGCCCTGACCTACCGGTTCGCCGTCGGTCACCTCACGAACGAGGCTCGCAAGCCCGGATCGCACCGGTGGCTCGGCAACAACAAGCGTCGGCAACTGCTCCAGGCACAGGCCCCGGTAGCGGCTGCCGCTGACCAGCCGGCGTAGCGCGACGCGGTCCGCCCGGTCGCGCTAGGGGCGGCCGGGCAGCACGATCTCGAAGTGGACCGTCTGGTAGGTGTCGTCGCAGCCGCCACGTGGGTCGTGGATCAGCGTGGCGACGCTCCGCCAGAACGGTTCGGCGCCGTCGACGCGTGGGTCCGTGTGCAGATAGAGCGCACGGTAGCGGGGCTGCCGGGCGACGAAATCGACGGCGAGGCCGACGAGTGCCCGGGCCAGACCGCAGCGTCGGTGTTCCGGGCGCACGTACACCCGGAACAGCTGGGCCGTGGTGTCGTCCGGATAGCGCCGGGCGAGGAAACCAGGGTGCGGTGGGCTCTTGGGCCCGCCGGCGCGTACCGCCGTGGTGCCGACCACCTCGTCGCCCTTGGTGGCGACGAACAGGGCGTGCTGCTCCGGCACGAGGTAGGTGCCGGCCAGGTCGATGACGTCCCGGTGCCAGTCGGGCCGGTAGCCGTAGCCGAAGTCGCGGTAGAAGGTGTCGAGCATGACGCCGCGGGCACCGTCGAGGTGCCGGCGGTCGGCCGGCTGGACCTCGTACGGGCCGACGTCGTGCGGGTACTGCGGCATGGTTCCTCCGGTCATGGGTTGGACGGTGCCGTGGCGGTCGCCGGGTCGATGTGCAGCAGCGCGCGGGTCAGCGGGTGGTGTGCGTGGTGGAGCAGGGCGTCGGCCGGGCCGCTGTCGACGACAACTCCGTCGTCGAGAACGACGATGTGGTCGGCGAGGTGAGCCACCACGTCGCGATCGTGGCTGATCACGACGACGGTCAGCCGGAGGTCGCGTCGCAGCTCGTCGAGGAGGGTGAGGATGCCGTGCCGGGTGATGCGGTCGAGCCCGGCGGTCGTCTCGTCGCAGATCAGCACGCGGGGTCCGCTGGCCAGCGCGCGGGCGAGCGCCGCGCGGTGCAGTTCGCCGCCGGAGAGCCGGTCGGGACGCCGAGTCGCGGTGTGTTGGGCCAGGCCCACCCGGTCGAGCAGGTGCCGGGCGGTGTGGTGGGCCTGTTCCGGCGTGGCGTCGCGCAGGCGTCGCGCGGGCCTGCCGATCTGGTCCACCACCGGCCGGTAGGGGTCGAAGCTGGCCCGGGCGTCCTGGAAGACGTACTGGATGGCGCCGAGCTCGTGTGGCTGGCGTCGGTCGAGGTGCGCGGCGAGGCGCTGCCCGGCGAGGGACACCTGGCCGGTGTGGACCGGGTGCAGGCCGGCGATGCACCTGGCAAGGGTGGTCTTGCCACTTCCGGACCGGCCGACCACCGCCAGGCAGCGTCCGGCGGCCACGGCCAGGTTGACGTCGCGGAGCACGTCGCGTTGCCGACCGCCGTCGCGGTGGGCGGCGCTCAGGTTGGTGACGCGTAGCAGCGGCCGATCCGGTCGGACCGTCGCCGGTGGCCGGGCCGGTGGTGTGGCGAGCAACTGCCGGGTGTGCCGGTGACGAGGTACGGCGAGCACCTCGGCGGCCGGACCGGATTCGACGGCGGCACCTCGGTGCAGCACGAGGATCTGGTCGGCCACGGCCCTGACGAGGTGCAGGTCGTGGCTGAGCAGGATGACGGCGATGCCGGCGCGGGCGAGTTTCGTCAGCTCTGCGGCGACGGCGTCGCGGGTGAGCGCGTCCTGTCCGGTGGTGGGTTCGTCGGCGATGAGCAGGACGGCGTGCGCCAGCAGGGCGTGGGCGATGACGAGGCGTTGCTGCTGTCCGCCGGAGAGCTGGTGGGGGAACCGGCGCAGGAACCGGCGGTCGGTCGGCAGGCTGACGCGTTCCAGGGTGGCCGCCACCGCACGTCCGCGGGTGCCGCGGCTGGCACCGGGTGCCTGGTGCCGGGCGATCTCGTGGAGCACGGCACCGATTCGGCGTACGGGGTGCAGGGCGGCACCAGGTTGCTGGGGTACGTAGCCGACGGTGCCGGGTGCCGGCGGGCTGGCGGTCGTGACGGGCCGACCGGCCAGGGTGATGGTGCCGGTGTGGGTGACGCCAGGGGTCGCCTCGCCGAGCAGGGCGCGGGCGGTGGTGGTCTTGCCGCTGCCGGATGCGCCGATGACGGCGAGGATCTCGCCGGCTCGCAGGCTGAAGGAGACGCCGTCGACAAGCGTCCGGTCGGCGGTCGTGGCCGCCAGCTCCCGCACCTGGAGGAGAGAGTCGTGGGCGTGGTCGCCGGGCGTGGCCGGTGCGGGCGGTGGTGCCGGGCTGGGGACGGCAGGGGTGTCCAGCATCCGGTCGGTGACCAGGTTGAGACCGACGGCCAGGCAGACGATGAGCGCGGCCGGCACGGCGACGGACCAGGGTTGCAGGAACAGGCCGGTGCGGTTGCGGTCCACCATGACGGCCCAGTCCGCGGCGTCGGGTGCCACGCCGATGCCCAGGAAGCTGGCGGTGGCCACCAGGTAGATGGCCCCGATGAACCGGACTCCGGCGTCGGCGAGCAGGACCCGGCGGATGCCGGTGCCGACGTAGCCGGGACCACGTCGCCACCAGGTCTCGCGGTACAGGCGCATCGCCTCCATGGCCGGCCCGTGGGCCAGTGGCAGCGCGGCGGCCCGGGTGATCCGGGTGATCTCCGGCAACCCGATCAGCGCGACGATCCCGACGAGGGTGAGCGGGCCGGGCGGCGCGGTGGCGGCCAGCAGGATCAGCAGCAACAGCGACGGCACCGCCAGCGTCAGGTCCAGGGGGCGCATGAGCAGCTCGTCGACCCACCGGCGGCGGGTGGCGGCGGCCACCAGGCCGGCCGGCACGCCGAGGAGGTACGCCAGCAACGTCGCGCTGACGGCGACCACGACGACGGACCGGCCGCCGAGCAGTACCTGCCGCGCCACGTCGCGGCCGACGAAGTCGGTGCCCAGCAGCCCGTCGTCGGCGAACGGGAACGCGCGCTCACCCGGCTCGCCGACCAGCCACGGGCCGGCCACGGCCAGCGCGAGCGGCACCGCCAGCAGCGCCGCTCCGGTCAGCGTGCGCAGCCGGCTCATCGCACGGCCCCGGTGCGGGGTGCGAGACGGAACGCCACCAGGTCGGCGACCAGGTTCACCACCACGGTGGTGACGGCCACGAGGACGCACAGCGCCTGCACGGTGGGGATGTCGCGGGTGGACACCGCGTCGACGAGGGCGGTGCCGAGTCCGGGGATGACGAACACCGCCTCGACGACGATGACGCCGCCGAGCAGCCAGTCGGTGGTCCGGGCGAGCTGCTGCACCACCGGCGCCAGCGCGCCGGGTAGCGCGTGGCGAAGCCAGAGCCGGCCGCCGGTGATACCGAGCCGTCGGGCGTGGCGCACGTGCTCGCCGCGCAGGGCGTCGAGCAGGCCGGCGCGGGTGAGGCGGCTGATCGTGCAGATCGGCCGGGCGAGCAGCACCAGCAGCGGCAACACGAGCACGGCCGGCCGGGCGAGCAGGTCGGCACCGAACGCGGTGGGTGGCAGCCAGCCGAGTTGGACGCCGAAGACGGCGATGAGCAGGATCGCCAGGGCGAACTCGGGTACCGCGTACAGCGCGACCGACACCGCGGACACCACCCGGTCCAGTCGCCCGCCTTCCCGGCGGGCGGCCAGCATGCCCAACGCGACGGCGAGCGGTACCAGCACCAGCAGGGTCACCGCCGCCAGCAGCAGGGTGGCGGCCGCGCTGTCGGCGAGCCGTTCGACGATCGACCGCTGCGAGATCAGCGAGACGCCGAGGTCGCCCCGGAGCAGGTCGGTCAGCCAGTCGAGGTAGCGCTGCCAGGCCGGCTGGTCGAGGTCCAGTTGCGCCCGGATCGCGGCGATGCGGGCCGGGTCCGGGTGGTCGCCGGCGATCACCACGGCGGCGTCACCGGGCAGCGCCTCGGTGAGCACGAACACGATCGTGGTGATCCCGGCGACCTGCCCGAGGCCGAGCAGCAACCGCCCGGCGGCGTAGCGGGGCAGACTCACCCCAGCCAGACCTTGTCGAAGCGGGCCCAGTCGAGGGTGTTGGCCGGGGCGTCGGCGGACACCCCACCGACGCGGGGCGCGGTGGCGACGAGGAAGTCCGCGAAGCCCCAGATCAGGAATCCACCCTCGGCGTGCAGGGTGCGCTGCATGTCGCCGTACGCCTGTCGGCGGGTCGCTTCGTCGGCGCTGGAGACGGCCTCGGCGTAGCGGGCGTCGAACTCGGTTCGGGCCCACCGGGTGGCGTTGGTGGTGGAGTTGGTCAGCAGCCGCTGGGAGATGTGCGTTTCGATGGGCATGGCACCGGAGCGGTACGAGGCCAGCACACCGGAGTTGAGGATGTCCTTCCAGTAGGTGTCCTTGTTGCCCAGCACGGGTTCGATGACGAGGCCGACCTGTTTGGCCTGGTCGGCGAAGACGCTGGCGGCCTCGACGAAACCACTGGCCACCGGGGCGGTGTCGAGCGGGATGCGCAGGCCCCTGGCGCCGGCCTTGTCGATGAGGAACCGGGCCCGGTCGAGGTCACGGGTGCGCTGGGGGATGTCGTCGGCGTAGTACTGGTAGCCCTTGCCGAACAGGTCGTTGCCGACCTGCCCGGAGCCGGCGAGGACGGTGTCGACCAGCTGTTGTCGGTCGGTGAGCAGGAACATGGCTTCGCGCAGGTCACGGTTGTCGAACGGCGGCCGGTCGACCTTCATGGCGAGCGACTGCATGGTGCTGTTCGGCATCCGGGTGACGGCCATCCGGCCACCGTCGGCGTGGGTACGGGCGGTGGTGGGGGTGATGTCGTGCGCGTAGTCCACCTGGCCGGCGAGCAGGGCGTTGACCCGTGCCGACTCCTCGTTGCTGATCAGGTACTCCAGCTCGTCCAGGTGCGCGGCGCCCTCCCAGTAGCCGTCGTACCGCTTGAGCAGCAACGACCGGCCGGGCTGCCAGGAGTCGAAGGTGAACGGTCCGGAGCCGACGGGCCGCTCGAAGCTGTCGGCGTCCTGCGGGACGATGTACGCGCCGAACGCGGCCAGCGCGTTGGGGAACTCGGCGAAGGGCCGCTTGAGGACCAGTTCCAGGGTGCGGTCGTCGATGGCGCGGCTGTTGGGCAGGTCGAGCAGGTCGAGGCTGGCCTTGGCGCGGAAGGCCCGCTTCGGGTCGGTGATCCTGGCATAGCTGTAGAGCACGTCGGCGGCGCGGACCGGCCTGCCGTCGTGGAATGCGGCCTGCCGCAGGGTGATCCGCCAGCGGGTGAGGTCGCTGCTGGGCTCCCAGCGTTCGGCGAGGCGGGGTTGGATGGAGACGTCCGGGCCGTAGTCGGCGAGCTTGTCGAACATCGCCTTGGCGCGCGACGCCTCGTTGAACAGGTTCGCCAGGTGCGGGTCCAGCGTCTCGTTGACACCGCCGCCCGCGAACGCCGCCCGCAACCGACCGCCACGCCGGGGCTGTCCGGCCGAGGTGCCGGCCGGGTCCCCGCTCGGGCCGCAGCCGGTCAGCAGGGCGGCGGAGATGGCGGCGGCGCCGCCGAGCAGGCCGCGGCGCGACACGCGCGGCACGGCGACTGGCTGATGGATCATCATAGGTTTTCCTCTCGATGCACAGGTGAGCGTTACGCCGCGTCGTCGCGACGGCGGGCGACCAGGTGCAGGCGGTCGCCGGACAGGACGTCCGACAGCGCCGCTGCCGGATGCCAGGGCGGGTCGGTCCGGGGGCCGGGCGTGTCGAACAGGGCCACGACGTCGAACCCGGCGGTGGCGAGCAGGTGCCGTAGCTCGGCGGGGAACAGCAGCCGCCAGGCCGAGGTCTGCACCAGCGGTCGCGGGCAGGCCGGCCAGGTCCAGACGCGTTCACGGCGCAGCAGCTGATCCCGGTGGTCGATCCACAACCGGGTCGCCGAGGTGTACGTGACGGCGCGCCAGGTCACGGTGCGGGTACGGGTGCCGTCGAGCAGCTCGGTGTTGCCGAGGAAGAACGCGCCGTTGCGCATCTCCGCCAGCAGCAACCCACCGGGGCGCAGGTGCCGGTGGCAGCGCCCCAGGAACGCGGTCAGGTCGGCGTTGCGGTGGCAGTACAGCAACGCACTGTCCAGGCAGGTGACGACGTCGAAGCGGTCGACCAGGTCGAAGGTGCGCAGGTCGGCGTGGACGAACCGGACTCCGGGATGTCGTCGCCGCGCGTACGTCAGCATCGGCAGCGACGTGTCCAGCCCGGTGGCGGTGTAGCCGAGGGTCGCGAGGTGCCCGGCGTCGCGGCCGGTGCCGCACCCGACGTCGAGCAACCGCGGCGTGGCGACGACGCGGTCGGCGAAGCGGCGGACGAGGTCGTCGACGAAGCGGGCGGCGACGTGCTCCGGGTCGGGGAACTGCTGCTCGTACAGCTCCGGGTTGTCGGTGAGGAAGTTCTGGCCGTTCACGACACACCCGCCGGCGCCGCGGTCGCTGCGGGCGTGAGCAGGCCGCCACGGCGCAGCAGCCACACCGCGCCGGCCGAGGCGAGGCCGACGCCGGCGGTGAGCAGCCACGCCGTGGTGGGCACGCCGGCCGAGCTGCCCACCGCCGCGCCGACGGCGGCGGTGCAGCCGGCGGCGAGAATTCCGGACACCAGGTAGAACAGGCCGAAGTAGGTGCCGGTCAGTCGCGGCCCGGCGAAGGCGGGGATCAGCTCCAGGACGAACGGCTGGGTGATCATCACCCCGACGGTGAGCAGGACGGCAGCGGCCAGCACGGGCAGCAGTCGCACCACCGGTGGTGCCGATTCCACCCGCAGCAGCGGCAGCAGGAAGCCGGCTCCCATGACGGCCATGCCCGCGGTGATGCACGCGCCACGGCTGGCGCGGCGATGCAGCCAGCCGGTCAGGGGCAGTTGCAGGGTGAGGGTCACGACGGTGGAGACGACGAACAGCACGGCCACCGCCACGGGCTGCCCGGTGACGTGTTCCGCCTGCACCGGCAGGATCAGGTACAGCTGGGTCTGCAACGCGAACATGCCGGCCAGCGCCGTGCTGAACGCCAGGAACCGGCGGTCGGTGACGGCGGTGCGCCAGTCGTGCCAGACGGTGGCCTCGCTGGCGGTCACCGGTTGGGCGGGCAGCCAGACCGCCTGCGCCACGGTGAGCGCGGCGAACACCGCCGCGGCGCTCAGCGCGGCAGCCCGGAAGTCGACGAGCAGCAGTGCGGCCCCGAGCAGTGGTCCGAGCAGCGCGCCCGCGCTGGCGAACACGTTGAACAACGCGAACGCCTCGGCGCGTCGGTCGGCGGCGGCCTGCGCCACGTAGCTGCGTACGGCCGGGTTGAACAACGCTCCGGCCAACCCGGACAGGACCGACGCGGCCAGCAGCGACGGCAGCGAGACGCTGAGGGCGAACAGTCCGAAGCCGACGGCCCGCAGGGCGCAGCCGGCGATGATGACGCCACGGGCACCGAGCCGGTCGGCGGCCGAGCCGCCCAGCAGGAACAGCCCCTGCTGGCTGAGGTTGCGCACGCCGAGCACGATGCCGATCACGGCGGCGGACAGACCGACGTCGTCGGCCAGGTGGCCGGCGAGGTAGGGCAGCAGCAGGTAGAAGCCGACGTTGACGCCGAGCTGGTTGACCACCAGCAGCCGGATCGGCAGCGGAAAGCCGCGCAGGGTGGTCCACGTGCTCATCGGGCCGCCCGTACGCCGAGTCCGGGTTCGTCGGTCAGCCGCAGGACACCGTCCTGGCCGCCGATCCCGGTCCACGGGTCGTCGGTGAGCAGCAGGTGCCCGTCCAGGTCGATCCAGCGGGCGTCGCCGGTGAGGTGCACGGCCGGCGCGATGCCCAGCGAGCTGGCCACCAGGCACCCCAGCATGAGATCCATGCCGTACCCGCGGGCCGTGGCGACGATCCGCGCTGCGGCGTGGATCCCGCCGCACTTCGCAATCTTGACGTTGATGCCGGCGACCGCGCCCGCGAGGGCGTCGAGGTGTGCCACTGTGGCCGCGTCCTCGTCGGCGATGACCGGCACGTCGGTGCGCGCGCTGATCCAGGCGAGCAGCCGCGGTGTGCCGGGCGCGATGGGTTGTTCGACGGCGTCGATGCGGTGCGGCCGGAGCGTGTCGAGCAGCCGCACGGTCTGCTCCGGTGTCCAGGCGCCGTTGGGATCGAGCACCAGCCGGGCCTGCGGCATGGCGGCCCGTACGGCGGCGATCCGGTCCGGGTCGGCGGCGTCACCGCACTTGACCTTGACGAGCTGGAAGCCGCGCCGAGCCAGCGCCCGTGCGGTGGCCGCAGCGTCCTCCGGCCCGACCAGGCCGATGGTGTGGGCCGTGGGCACCGGGGAGAAATCCGGCCGGCCGAGCCACTGGTACACCGGCATCCCGGCGCGACGACCCAGCAGGTCGTGGACGGCCGCGTCCAGGGCCGCCAGCACCCCGGCGGGCAGTTCGGCGGCGAGCGCGGGCAGCTCCGCGAGCAGCGTCTCGGGTTCGCCGTAGCCGGACACCCGCTGGCCGAGACCGGCCAGCAGGTCGAGGATCGCGGCCCGGTCGAGGCCGTAGTAGGCGCTGGTGACGACCTCGCCGTGGCCGGTGACGCCGTCGTGGGACAGGTCGACCTGGACGGCGTCACGGCCAGACATCGTCGAGCGGGAGATCCGCAGCGGCTCACGGAGCCGCAGCGGGTAACTGCGCCAGTCGAGTCTCATGCCGGCACCGCCAGCCGGCGCAACGGGTCGAGGACGGTCCGGCAGCGACTCCACCGGGTGACCTCGACGGCGTTCGGGTGGGGGATCTCGATCGGGTGGCCCGGAGCGGGACCGAACAGTCCGTGGGCGGCGCAGTACGCGTCGTCGAAGATCGAGTCGAGGTAGCGGTGCGGGCCGTCCGGGAAGACCGTGACCACCCGGGCGCCGGGCTGCATGCGGCTGATCCACGCGGCGACCCGGGCGACGGCGCCGGTGCTCCAACCGCCGGTGACGAAGGCTGACCGGGCCAGCCGGCGGCAGGTGTCCACCGCCTCCACGGGGCCGACCCAGTGCACCTCGTCGAAGGCGGTGTAGTCGACGTTGCGGGGAAAGATGCTGCTGCCCAGCCCGCGCATGAGCCGTGGTCGCGCGGGCTGTCCGAAGATCGTCGATCCGACGGTGTCGACGCCGACGAGCCGCAGCCGTGGCCAGTGCCGCCGCAGCGCCCGGGCCAGACCGGCGCTGTGCCCGCCGGTGCCGACGCTGCACACCAGCACGTCGACGGCCTCGACCTGCCCGCTCAGTTCGGCGGCGAGGGCGTGGTATCCGGCGACGTTGTCCGGGTTGTGGTACTGATCGGGCCAGTAGGCGTCCGGGGTGCGCGCCAGGATCTCGTGCAGTCGATCCAGGCGGGCCTGTTGCCACCCGCCGACCGGGTGCGGCCGGTCGACCTGCTCGACCACCGCCCCGTACGCGGTCAGCAAGGCGCGCATCGGTCGCTCGATCTCGCGGTCCACCACCAGGACGACCGGGTGGCCCAGTGCCTGGCCGGCGAACGCCAGCCCGACGCCGAGGGTGCCGCTCGTGGACTCCACCACGGTGGCTCCCGGCCGCAGGTCGCCGCGTTGCCGGGCGGCCTGGAGCATGGCCACGGCGGCGCGGGCCTTCATCCCGCCGGGACTCAGATACTCCACCTTGGCGTGGAAGCCGCCGTGCGGGTGCGGCAGTGGGGTGTCGACGAACGCCACCGGGGAGCGGCCCAGCAGGCCCAGCAGGTGCGGTGCGCACGTCGTCGGCGCGGGGTCGGTCAGCATGTCGGCCGGCCGGCGGCGCGGTAGCGGTACAGCGTCGTCGGTCCGCCGTCGAGCCAGAAGAACGGGTACGGTTCGGCGGACACGGCGCTGAGGCCGGCGCCGAGGAAACAGGGCAGGACGGCGCTGCCGGTCTGTGCGAAGGCCACCATCGGTTTGCCGGTGGCGCGGGCGTGCCGCAGCAGCGGCTCGAAGGTGCCGTTGCCCAGCGTCATGCCGGACACCAGCAGCGCGTCGCAGCGGTCCAGCAGGGCGGCGGCGTCCGGCAGGCACGGCTCGTCCCACTCGGTGCTGCCGCCCGCCAGATCGCAGGGCAGGTAGCTGAGGCCGCGCTGGCGCAGCTGCCCGAGCAGGGAGTTGACCACGCCGACGACCAGGACGTGCTGCCCCGGGGCAACCGTCAGCAGGTCCACCACCGCGGCGGCCCTGGCGGTCGACTTGGCCAGCGAGGTGCCGGCGGGGATGGTGACCGCGTCGTCGGCGGTGTGCGCGTGCGGACGGGCGGCGGCCAGGTAGGCGTCCAGGGCCGCGACGCGGACCGCCGGCACCCGGTGGGCGAGCAGCTCCGCGACGCTGCGGCCCACGCAGTCGTACGCGACGTCGTCGGTCAGCTCGTCCGGCTCCGTCGCGCAGGACCCGACGGTGGCGTCCACCCGCAGACTCAGCACCTGGTTGCGGTAGCCGCGGTCGCGCCCGGTGTGCCGGGCACCCTGCCGGGTGGTGAACGCGACGCTCACCTGCTCGGTGCCCGGGTCAGGACCGAGACGGCCCGCGCTGACGGCCTCGATCAGGTCCGTCACCGAGGTGAACGGCGCACCGGTCCCGACCGGTGCCGGTGTCGTCACGCCAGCGCTCCGGCCAGCTCGTCGGCGTAGCGCACCCGCAGACCGGCGACCAGTTCCTCGGCCCGCGCGCGGGCGCCGAGGCCGGTGGTGTCCACGGCCATGACGTGCCCGAGGTAGGCGTTGTTGCTCACCGCCTCGCCGGTGCGGTGCCCGACGGGCTTCACCGCCCAGTCGACGACGTCGGGCGCGGCGGCGAGCGCGGCGGCACCGTCGATCCCGGCGACGGTGCCGGCGCGGGGCGGCAGCAGGAACGAGATGGCCGCGCTACGCACGCCCGTGTCGGTCACCGTGAGGTCCGGTTGTTCACCGAGGGCGAGCTGGGTGTACACCATGGGCAGGTCCACCCCGGTACCCCGCCGCACCAGCTCGGTGATCTGGTTGCCGGCCGGCCGGGGATTGATCTCCACCACCCGTGGCCCGGCGGCCGTGAGCCGCAGCTCGGTGTGCGCGACCCCCCGGTCGAAGCCGACCGCGGCGAGGGCGGTGACCGCCATGTCGCGCACCGCGGTGACCGTCGCGGCGTCCAGCGCGGCGGGGAACATGTGTCCCGTCTCGACGAACCACGGTTCGCCGGCCAGGCTCTTGTCCGTTACGCCGAGCACCGTCGTCGCGCCGTCGACGGTGACGGTTTCGACGCTGACCTCCGGTCCGACCAGCACCTCCTCCAGCAGCACGCGCGGCGAGCGCTGCTGGCCACGCGCGTTGACCGGGAACGCGTCGAGGGCGTCGAAGGCCGCGCGCAGTTGGGTCAGATCGGTCACCAGCCGGACGAGCATCCCGGCGCACAGGTCGACCGGCTTGACCACCAGCGGAAAGCCCAACGCACGTGCCGCGGCCCGCGTACCCGGCCAGCCCTCGGTGACCGCGAACGCCGGACCGGGTAGGCCGGCCGCCCGCATCCGGTGCCGCGCCAGGTCCTTGCGGCAGGCCTCCTCGACGGCCTGCGGCCGGGCGCCCGGCAGCCCCAGGTGCGCGGCGAGCCGGGCGACCGTGCCGAGGTAGTAGTCGCAGGAGGTGACGACCCCGTCGAAGCGCAGCACCTCGTGCAGCCGCTGGACCTGGGGCAGCAGCACGGCCGGGTCGTTGGTCTCGACGGTGAGCACGTTGTCCGCGGTGAGCAGCGGATGCACCCCGTCGCCACCGCCCTGGCGCAGGTAGTGGTGCAGGTCCCTGGTGAGGAAGGTGAACCGGTGTCCCGCTTCCCGGATCGCCCGGGGCAGCAGGGTGCTCATCGCGCCGACCCAGCTCTCGACCACCAGCACATGTCCCACCGCGCGCTCCCGATGTTCAGGGGATCCCGACCACCGGACGATAACGGTTGTCATTTGCGATGGCTAGCTCGGGCCCATGAAAGGCACCGGGGCGCGCTTCAGCCACCCGTCCGCCAACGGAAGGCAGTTGCCGCCAGTCGCGAGGATCCGCCACCCTTCCGACCGGCGGCGATGGTGCTGGGGAGGCCCGCCGGCCGCGTCTCGACCAGCAGCTGGGGAAGGTCAGGCCCGCCTCTCGCGGCCCTCCCGGCCCGGCAAGGCGTGGTCGATCGCATGGAGAAGGAACGCGACCCGCGTCCGGAGTTCCGCTGCGGTCCGCTGGAACGGCGCGTAACCACGCTCGGCAGCCGGATCAGGCATGCTCCAATGCACCACGTTTCCCGCTCGGGGAAAATCAGGACAGATCTCGCGAAAGCGGTCGCACAGGGTGATCACGTAGTCGAAGCGCTGATCCAGGAAATGACTCAGCTGCTTCGGATGCCGCGTGGTCATGTCGACGCCGCTCTCGCCCATGACCCGCACCGTGTTCGGATGCAGCGGCTTGGGCTGGCCTCCAGCACTGACGACGTCGACCCGGTCGCCGCCCATCTGCTGCAGCATCGCCTCAGCCATCTGCGACCGGGAGCTGTTGCCCGTACAGAGGAAGATCACCCGGGTCGGTGGCTGATCCGGTCGACACGGATTCGGTCCGGGTGGCGCCAGCGCGACGGGAACAAGCTGTAGACCGCCGTGCAACGAAGCACCAGCCTCGGCAAGCAGATTGCGGCAGGCAAGCAGATTGAGGCTGTAGTAGCTGTCCCGCTTGTCCGCCGAACTTCGGCGGACCGTGACCAGTCCGCCTGCCCGCAGCTGCCCCAGGTGGTAGGAGGTCAGGCTCTGCTGCTGGCCGATAAGCCCCATCAGCTCGCGAACCTGTCGGTCGCTACGCGCCAACTCGGCCAACAACCGCCAACGCACCGGGTGCGCGGTGAGACGGAGGACTCCCGGTGGCTCCGGATCGAGGGCGGCACACACAAGCGGAACCTTACATCGAATCAGTTAGTTGGATCCCTGATGGCGTCGCATACATCCGACTGCTCCCCGACCACCGCCGCCGGCTGCACCGACACCCGGGTCCGCAGGAGCGCAACGACCGAGAACGCACTGAGCACCGCGGCCAGAATCATGGCGCCCCGCATCCCGGCGATCGTAGGAGGACAGCGACCACGTCAGGGACGACGCGTCAAGCCACCCATCGACGCTACATCAAGGCCAATTGATGCATCAAGCTGGTTTGATGTAATCTCGCTGCAAGGGATAGCTGAGAACCATCGCGAGTCCGGAGCCTGCCGCCACTACGCCAACGAATGTGAAGGAGCAACCCGCCCATGACCGGAGACGACAGGTACGCCAGCGTCCGGTACATCGTCGATGACGTTCAGGCCGCCATCGACTTCTACACCACCCACCTCGGCTTCACACTCAACGCCAGCGCCGCGCCCGCCTTCGCCGACGTGGTCCGCGGCCGGCTGCGGCTGCTGCTCTCCGGCGCCCCCAGCTCCGGTGCCCGCGCCACACCGGCTGACGCCAACAGCCCCGGACGCAACCGGATCCACCTGCCCGTCGAGAATCTCGACGCCGAGATCACCAGGCTGCGCGACGCCGGACTGACGTTCCGCGGTGAGGCCATCAGCGGGCCGGGCGGTCGCCAGATTCTGCTCTCCGACCCGGCGGGCAACCTCATCGAGCTGTTCCAGCCCGCACGGTAGGCGGACCGGACCGGCCGCGGCCCACGGCATCGGCCGGAGTATCGGGCGCCTGCCCGGCGCGGCCAGGGGCGACACCACCCGGGCCGCCGCCACCGCTCAGCGGATCCCGGCGGCCACCCGAGGCCGCGACGAGGGTGACTCGGCGGCGGCGATCACTTGCCGTAGTACGCGGCGCGCATCAGCTCCTGCATGTCGTCGAGCATCGGCATCCGCGGGTTGGCCGGGGCGCACTGGTCCTCGTAGGCGTTGAGAGCCTGGTGTGGCAGGGCCGCGAGGAACGCCTCCTCGTCCACGCCGACGGCCTGGAAGGACGACTCGATGCCGACGGCGTCGCGCAGCCGCTCCACCGCGGCGGCGTACGACTCGACCCCCTGCTGCGCGGTGGCGGCTGGCAGGCCCAGCATCCGGGCGATGTCCTGGAACCGCTCCGGCGCCCGGTAGTGCTCGTACTTGGGCCACCCGGTCAGCTTCGCCGGCGTGGCACCGTTGTAGCGGATGACGTGCGGCATCAGGATCGCGTTGGTGCGGCCGTGCGCCACGTGGAAGGTGGCGCCCAGGGTGTGCGACATGGCGTGCACGATGCCCAGGAAGGCGCTGCCGAAGGCCATGCCGGCGATGGTGCCCGCGTTGTGCATCTTCTCCCGGGCCTCGGCGTCGGCCGCGCCGTCGCGTACCGCCCGCTCCAGGTAGTTGAAGATCAGCTTGATGGCCTGCAACGCGAGGCCGTCGGTGAAGTCGTTGGCGTAGACGGAGACGTACGACTCGGTAGCGTGGGTCAGCGCGTCGAAGCCGCTGTCCGCGGTGATCCTGGGCGGCAGGTCGGCGGCGAGCACCGGGTCGACAATGGCGACGCTCGGCGTCAGCGCGTAGTCCGCGAGGGGGAACTTCTTCCCGGTGGCGGTGTCGGTGATGACCGCGAACGGCGTCACCTCGGCGCCCGTGCCGGAGGTGGTGGGGATGCAAACCAGTCGGGCCCGCTCCCCCAGCGTCGGGAACTTGAACGCCCGCTTGCGGATGTCGAAGAACTTCTCCCGCATGTCGGCGAAGACCACCTCCGGGTGCTCGTAGCGCAGCCACATCACCTTGGCGGCGTCCATCGCCGATCCCCCGCCCAACGCGATGATCGTGTCGGGCTGGAAGGACCGCATCAGCTCCGCGCCCCGATCCACCGTGCCGACGCTCGGCTCCGGTTCGACGTCGTCGATGATCTGCAACGCCACCCGTCCGGGTCGCTGCTGCAGCACCGTGATCAGCCGGTCGACGTACCCCAGCCGGGTCATCGTGTGGTCGGTGACCACGGTGACCCGGTGCACGTCGGGCAGGTCGGCCAGGTAGCGGATCGCGTTCGGCTCGAAGTAGATCCTCGGCGGGACCTTGAACCACTGCAGGTTGTTGGTCCGGCGGCCGATCCGCTTGACGTTGAGCAGGTCGACCGCGGTGACGTTGTTCGACACCGAGTTGCGTCCGTAGCTGCCGCAGCCCAGCGTCAACGACGGCAGGAACGCGTTGTACATGTCGCCGATGCCGCCCTGGGACGCGGGAGCGTTCCAGATGATGCGGACCGCCTTGACCCGCCGTCCGTACTCCTCGACGAGTTGCTCGTCCTCGCTGTGGATGACCGCGCTGTGGCCGAGGCCGTTCAGCTCGACCATCTGCTCGGCGTACCGGATGCCGTCCTCGGTGGACTCCGCGCGCAGCACCGCCAGGACGGGGCAGAGCTTCTCGCGGGTGAGCGGCTCGGCCGGCCCGACGTGGTCCACCTCGACCAGGAGCACCGACGTGTCGGCCGGCACGGTCAGCCCGGCGCGCTCGGCGATCCACGCCGCGCTCTGGCCGACGACCTGCGGGTTGAGTCGCCCGCCGGCGCAGTCGGTGCCACCGGCGGCACCGCCGAAGATCAGCTCCTCGATCCTGCGCTTCTCGTCCCGGGTGGCCACGTACGCGTGCAGCCGCTGGAACTCCGCGAGCGCCGCCGGGTACACCTCGGCGTCGAGGATCACCGCCTGCTCCGAGGCACAGACCATGCCGTTGTCGAACGACTTCGACAGCACGATGTCGTGCACCGCCCGGCGCAGCCGCGCACCGCGATGGACGTACGCCGGCACGTTGCCGGCACCGACGCCGAGGGCCGGCTTGCCCGACGAGTACGCCGCGCGCACCATGCCGTTGCCGCCGGTGGCCAGGATGGTGGACACGCCCGGGTGCTTCATGAGCGCGCCGGTGGCCTCGACGGAGGGCTGCTCGATCCACTGGATGCAGTGCTCGGGTGCGCCCGCCGCGACGGCGGCGTCCCGGACCACCCGGGCCGCCTCGGCACTGCACCGCTGGGCGGCCGGATGGAAGGCGAAGATCATCGGGTTGCGGGTCTTCAGGCCGAGCAGGGCCTTGAAGATGGTCGTCGACGTGGGATTGGTGACCGGGGTGACGGCGCAGACCACGCCGACCGGTTCGGCGATCTCGACGATGCCGTTGATCTCGTCCCGGGAGATGACCCCGACCGTCTTCAAACCCGCCATGTGGTTGGTGACGTGCTCACACGCGAAGATGTTCTTGACGGCCTTGTCCTCGAAGACGCCGCGTCCGGTCTCGGCCACCGCCATCCGGGCCAGGTCGGCGTGCCGGCCCAGCGCCGCCACCGAGGCCTTCGCCACGATCCGGTCGACGCGCTCCTGGTCGAAGGCGGCGTAGTCGTCCAGGGCCCGCAGTCCGTTGTCGACCAGGGTGTCGATCGTCGTTCCGGGCGCGCTGGCGGTGCCGTTCTGCGGCGGCGTGGCCGGGGCGGGTAGGAGGCTCGTCGCGGGCACGGCGGTCATCCGGATACTCCGATCGTCAGTGCCGGTCAGGTCGTCCGGTCACACTCTGATCGTCACCGATGCCCCCGCGACCGCGCCGGTGCCCAGCGGCCCGGACCGACCGGGTCTTTCGCCCCTGACCGCCCGGTCGCCGCCGGGAGAGGCTCGAGGAGAGCTTCCAGGAGGAGACATGGTCCAGCAGCACAGCACGGCAGTCCGGCCCGAGCGGCACGCGACGGCCGGGTCCGACCCGTGGCGCGGCTTCCACGGCGACGCCTGGCGCGACACCGTCGACGTGGCCGCGTTCGTCCGGGACAACGTGACCCCGTACTGGGGCGACGCCCGGTTCCTCGCCGGGCCCACCCCGCGCACCACCCGGTTGTGGGACCGGCTACGCGACATGTTCACCGTCGAACGCGAGCGCGGCGTCTACGACGTCGACCCGCACACCCCCGCCACGATCACCTCGCACGCCCCCGGCTGGATCGATCGCGACGGCGAGCTGATCGTCGGGTTGCAGACCGACGCGCCGCTGCGTCGGGCGATCATGCCCAACGGTGGGCTGCGGATGGTGGAGAGCGGGCTGACCGCGTACGGCTTCGCCATGGATCCGCAGGTGCGCCGCATCTTCACCGCGTACCGCAAGACGCACAACGCCGGGGTGTTCGACGCCTACCCCGCCGACGTGCTGGCGGCGCGGCGCTCGCACATCGTCACCGGACTGCCCGACGCGTACGGCCGCGGCCGGATCATCGGCGACTACCGGCGGGTCGCGCTCTACGGCGTCGACCGCCTCGTCGCCGAACGTGCGGCGATCAAGGCGTCCCTGGACGACCGTCCCGGCACCGAGGAGGTCATCCGGGACCGGGAGGAACTGGCCGAGCAGATCCGCGCCCTCGGCGAGCTCAAGGAGATGGCCGCCGGCTACGGCTACGACGTCAGCGCGCCCGCCACCACCGGCCGCGAGGCCATCCAGTGGCTCTACTTCGCCTACCTGGCCGCCACCAAGGAACAGAACGGCGCCGCCATGTCGCTGGGCCGCACGTCGACGTTCGTCGACGTGTTCCTGGACCGCGACATCGCCGAGGGCCGGCTCACCGAGTCCGCCGCCCAGGAGCTGATCGACGACTTCGTGATCAAGCTGCGGATCATCCGGTTCCTGCGCACCCCCGAGTACGACGAGTTGTTCTCCGGCGACCCCACCTGGGTGACCGAGGCGATCGGCGGCGTCGACGCGGGCGGTCGGCCGCTGGTGACCCGAACCAGCTTCCGCTTCCTGCAGACGCTGTACAACCTCGGTCCGGCGCCGGAACCGAACCTGACCGTGCTCTGGTCGCCCGACCTGCCCGCCGGTTTCAAACGCTTCTGCGCGCAGGTGTCGCTGGACACCAGCGCCATCCAGTACGAGAACGACGACCTGATCCGGCCGGTGTACTCCGACGACACCGCGATCGCCTGCTGCGTGTCGGCCATGCGCGTCGGCAAGGACATGCAGTACTTCGGCGCCCGCGCCAACCTCGCCAAGGCCCTGCTCTACGCGATCAACGGCGGCCGGGACGAGATCACCGGTGAGCAGGTCGCGCCCGCGACGCCGCCGGTCACCGACGACGTGCTGGACTACGACACCGTGCTGGCCGCCTTCGACCGGACCCTCGACTGGCTGGCCCGCACCTACGTCCGGGCGCTCAACGTCATCCACTACATGCACGACAAGTACGCCTACGAGCGGCTGGAGATGGCGCTGCACGACCACCCGGTGCACCGCTTCCTCGCCACCGGGATCGCCGGGCTCTCCGTGGCCGTGGACAGCCTCTCGGCGATCCGGCACGCCCAGGTGAAGGTGTTGCGTGACGGCACCGGTCTGGTCACCGACTACACCGTCGACGGCGACTACCCCGCCTTCGGCAACAACGACGACCGGGCCGACGCCATCGCCGTGGACCTGGTGGAGCGCTTCATGGCGAAGGTACGGGCGCAGCCGACCTACCGGGGGGCCGAGCCGAGCCTGTCGGTGCTCACCATCACCTCGAACGTGGTCTACGGCAAGCACACCGGCAACACCCCGGACGGTCGTCGAGCCGGCGAGCCTTTCGCGCCGGGCGCGAACCCGATGAACGGCCGGGACACCCACGGCCTGGTCGCCGCGGCGCTGTCGGTGGCGAAGCTGCCGTACGCCAGCGCCCGCGACGGCATCTCGCTCACCACCACGGTCACCCCCGACGGGCTCGGTCGCACCCGCGACGAGCAGATAGACAATCTCGTCGGAGTGCTCGACGGTTACACCGACGCGGGCGGTTTCCACCTCAACGTCAACGTCCTCGACCGGGCCACCCTCGAAGACGCCATGGCTCACCCCGAGCGGTACCCGCAACTGACCATCCGGGTCTCCGGGTACGCGGTGAACTTCGTCCGGTTGACCCGCGAGCAGCAGCGCGACGTCATCTCCCGCACCGTCCACGGCCGGCTGTGACCGCCGTGGCCTGGCCGTCGCGCCCGTCCTACGTGCCCGCCGGCACGGTGCTCGGTTCCGTCCACTCCTTCGACACCTCAACCGGAGTGGACGGACCCGGCACCCGCTTCGTGGCCTTCCTCGCCGGCTGCCCGCTGCGCTGCCGCTTCTGCCACAGCCCGGACACCTGGTACCAGCGCGGCGGACGGACCATGACGGTGGACGACCTGGTCACCGAGATCCGGCGATACGAGCGGTTCATCAAGGTGGCCGGTGGTGGCGTCACCCTCAGCGGCGGCGAGCCGCTGCAACAGCCCCGGTTCACCGCGGCGGTTCTGCGCCGCTGCACGGAGCTGGGGCTGCACACCGCGCTGGACACCAGCGGTTTCCTCGGCGACCGCGCCACCCCGGAGCTGCTCGACGCGACCGATCTGGTGCTGCTGGACATCAAGAGCCGGGATCCGGCGACCTACCGCCGGGTCACCCGAACCGGTACGGTCACGCCGACGCTGCGCTTCGCCCACCGGCTCGCCGATCGGGGCATCCCGATCTGGATCCGCTTCGTGCTCGTGCCCGGTCTCACCGACGACCCGGCGAACGTGGCCGGCGTCGCCGACTTCGTCGCCACCCTGGCCACGGTGCAGCGGGTGGAGGTGCTGCCGTTCCACCGCCTCGGCGCGCACAAGTACCGCGAGCTGGGGCTGCCCTACCCGTGCGCCGACACCGAGCCGCCCACCCCCGAGCTGCTCGCACGGGTCCGTGCCCAGTTCACGGATCGGGGGCTGGTGGCCCGGTGACCACCCGTCGGGCTCCCACCGACACTCCCCTACTCGCCCTGGACCTCCCGTAACCGTGCCGGTCCGAGCCCGAGAGACCGCCGCCACGCATTCCGGTACGCGGTGCCGGTCCTTAGCATTCGTTACATGCCCACTGTCGACAAGAGCGCCCCGCCGCCATCGACGGCGGGAACGGAGAAACAGTCACCGGTTCGGAGCGTGCCATGATCGAGGCGATTCTCCCGGCCGGCACCGTCGCCGTCGACACCTTCACCGAGGCGCCCGACCCGTTCCTCTTTCCGGACGAGGAAAGGGTCGTCCGCGCCGCGGTGGACAAACGGCGGCGCGAGTTCACCACCGGCCGCTGGTGCGCCCGGCAGGCGATGGCCCGCCTCGGTCGCGCACCGGCGTCGGTACCGCCTGGGCCACGCGGTGAACCGCGCTGGCCGGCCGGCCTGATCGGCAGCATCACGCACTGCGACGGCTACCGCGCCGCGGTGCTCGCCGAAACCGAGGTCGTCACCACCATCGGCATCGACGCCGAGCCGAACGCACCGCTGCTCGACGATGTCCTGCCGGCCGTGTCGCTGCCGCAGGAACGGGACCGGATCGGCCTGCTGCGGCGCGACCACCCCGACGTGTGCTGGGACCGGTTGCTGTTCAGCGCCAAGGAGTCCGTCTACAAGGCCTGGTTCCCGCTGACCGGGCGCTGGCTGGACTTCGAGGACGCCGACATCACCTTCGACCCGCTGGCCGGCACCTTCGAGGCCCGGATACTGGTGACGGGGGCGCAGTTGCACGGGCGCCGGCTCACCGGCTTCGACGGCCGCTGGCTGGCCCGGCACGGGCTGGTCGTGACCGCCATCGCGGTGGTGGCACCCGCGTTCGCCGTCGTCTGAACCGCTGGACGGACCGCACGACTGGCGAAACCACGGCAGCAGGCCGCACCGATGGATGCGGCCTGCTGCCTGTCGCTCAGACGCTGGCGGAGTAGTCCGGGCTCAGACTCGCCGGCAGGTCGCCACGGCGGGCGACGTTCAACTTGCGGTACGTACGGGTCAGATGCTGCTCGACGGTGCTGATCGTGATGAACAGCTTCGCGGAGATCTCCCGGTTGCTGTAACCGGCCGCCGCCAAGGCGGCGACGCGATGCTCGGCCTCACTCAGGACCGCCACCGCCACGACCGGGTTGATCGCATCCGGGGTGTCCCCCTCGTCCCAGCCGGACTCCAGGCTGAGCGCCTGGAGCAGCGGTAGCGCCCCCGCCTTCTCGGCCGTGGCCCGCGCCCGCCGGGCGATGAGGCGGACCCGCCGCGACTCGCCGAGCGTCTGGAACGCCTCGGTCAGGTCGACCAGGGTGCGGGCCAGCTCGTAGTCGTCACCGCCGTTGTGCAGGTCGGCGGCCTGACGCAGGAACATCGGCCGGTGCCGGAGCTCACCGCAGGCGGCGTAGAGGCGCAGGGCCATGGCGCGCACCCGCGGCTGGCCGTCGTCGCAGCGCTTCAGCTGGTCCTCGACCAGCTGCTGGGCCTGCTCCGGCGCGTTCATCCGCAACAACGTCTCGGCCGCGTCGACCCGCCACGGCACCAGGCCGGGGGTGTCCATCCCCCACTGCGCGGCCAACTGGCCGCAGAGCCTGAAGTCGCGCAACGCCAGCGGCAGCTCACCGACGGCGAGGCTGTACCGGCCCCGGGCGTACAGGTAGTGCAGTCCGAACCGGGTCTGGAACATCTCCTCCGGCACCGGCTGATCCAGGTGGTCGCGGACCGCACCGATGTCACCGATCGCGGTGGTCGCCATGATCAGAACAGCCAGCGGACCACCCACCGCGACGCCCCAACTGCTCGACGGCATCACCGTCAGCGCGTCGGTGGCGTACTGCCGTGCCCCGGTCAGGTCGCCCAGGCGCATCGAGATCTCCGCGCGGATCGCCGCCAGCCGCGCCTGCCGGCTCGGCGAGCGTCGCATCCGCGCCTCGTCGACGAACGCGTCACACCACACCGCGGCGCTGGCCGGGCAGCCACCGTAGGTGAGTGCCAACAACGCACTCTCCACGGTGTCCAGGCTCATCTCGTCCAGGCGCGAGTTGCGCAGGATCCGTTCGGCCACCGCGATCGCCCGCTCCGACGGGCCGTCGCTGAGCACCCCGGCCAGCGCGGTGGCCGCCGACAGCCGATGACTGGCCGACACCGTCGGCATCGCCACCGGCGGCTGGATGCCCGGGTGCAGCAGCGGCCGGAAGGACGGGTACGTCGCGAGCATCAACGGCCGGGTGATGACCAACTCGGCGAGCGTCTCCGCGTCGGCCTTGCCGCTGTGCGCGCTGATCAGCTCGAACGCCTCCCGGGCTTCGGTGAACTGGCCGTGCCAGAGCAACGCCTTGGTGAGCACCAGCGCGTCCACCCCGCGCAGGTGCCCGCCACGCAGGGCGGCGGCCAGCTCGGGCAGGTACCCGGTCGGCGCGCTCGGGTTGATCCGCCACTCGGCGCGGACCAGGGCGGCGGTGATCCGGGCACGCCGCTGGCTGTCGGTGCAGGCACCCAACGCGAGTTGCAGGTAGCGCACCGCCGCCGCCACCTGGCCCTCCCGCAACGACTGCCGGGCCGCGTCCTCGAGCACCGGCACGGCCCACGCCTCGTTGACGTCGCCGGCGCCGACCAGGTGCTCGGCCACCACGGCGCTGGACGCGCCACCGCGATGAGCGAGCACCGCGGCCCGGCTGAACAGGTCGGCGCGGTCCAGCTCGTCGATGTCGGCCAGCACCGCCGCGCGCGCGGCCGGATGCCGGAAGTCCGTACCGGACAGCAGGCCCATCGTGGTCAGCGTGCGTACCGCCGGGCCGATCTGCCCGCCGTCGTCCGGGACCAACTGTTCGAGCAGCGCGAGATCGCCGCAGACCGCCAGCCCCTGGGCCACCCGCCGCACCCGGGCGCTGGTGCGGTGCAGGCAGGAGACCACCGCCCGGGCGAAGTTCTCCCCGGTCACCGGTTCGCCGCCGACCCCGGCGCCGGCGGCCGACGCCTCCCGGTGATCGTCGAGCAGGCCACGCAGCAGCAGCGGGTTGCCACCGCTGACCTGCTGCCAGGCCGGTGCCAGCCGCTCGGCGTCGGCTTCGCCGACGTAGCTGGCCGCCAGTTCGCGCATCGCGTCGGCCGACAGGGCCGACAGGACGATCCGGGAGCCGTGCGGCGGCCGCCAGAACGCCTCGGTGTCGAATGCGACGTCGTCCCGGCGACCCTGCTCGGTCTGGGTGAACAGCAGCAGCATGGGCGCGAAGCGCGCCCGCCGGGCCAGGTAGGACAGGCAGACGATCGACAACCGGTCGGCGCGGTCGATGTCGTCGACCGCGATGATCAGCGGATAGCGGTGGGACAGCTCCAACAGGATCGTGCAGAGGGCGTGCACGATCTGCGGGTCGATCTGGTTGTCGCAGTCGTCGGCGCGGACCCCTTCGTACAGCAGGTTCATCGCGCGCCGCTGCTCCTCGGGCACCAGCGGCGCGTCGAGCAGCAGCTGGGTGAGCACACCGAGCGGCAGGTCACGCTCGGCGTCCGCGCCGATCGCGGTGATCGCCAGGGCGTCGCGGTCCACCGCCCGGTCGGCGTAGGTGTTCAACAACTCGGTTTTGCCGGACGCTACCGCGCCCGCTATGACGGCGATCCGCCCTTTGCCGGCGACGGCCGAGGCAAGGAGGCCGTCCAGCGTGGCGATCGCGTCCGCGCGCTCGACCAACTTCATGATCATCCTTTCGATACGATCGCAGCTCCGGCTCGCTCACCTGGGATCGGCCGGTACTCCAGACGCTACGGACGGCTGCTGTCGTACCCCTATCGCCGCGCCATCCGTCGATTGTGCTCACCCGACCCGGGCGTAGCGTGGCGTGACCGCCGGTGCCTGGTCCTGCCGCGGTGGCGACGCCAGCGGGGTCCGACCGACCCGGGCCACCGCCGAGCGCACCGCGGCCGACACCGCCGCCGGCAGGTCGGCCTCGATGCCGGCGCCCCACAGGGTCTCCTCGCCCACCCGCAGCTCCGCGTACACGACCAGGCCGGTCGAGTCGGCCAGCCCGGTGCCGGTGCGGTGCACCGCCCGCACCTCGACGCCCCAGCGGGCCAACGACCGCCCGATCCGTTCCAACTCGTCGGTGCGTTGCCCACCGACGGTGAACGCGGCACCGTCGATGTGCAGATACGCGGACACCGGACGGGCCGTCGCCACCGGCACCACCATCAGCGACCCGGACACGTACTCGTCGCGGAACAGGGCGCACACCCGCTCGGGGTCGATCTCGCCGCCCTCGGCATCGGCGTAGGACTGCACCAGGCCGGCGAACTCCAGCTGCAGCTCCCGCGGCGGATGCAGCCCGAGCCGGGAACTCAACACGTACGCCACCCCGCCCTTGCCGGACTGGCTGTTGATCCGCACCACACTCTCGTAGGCGCGACCCACGTCCTGCGGGTCGATCGGCAGATAGGGAATCTCCCAGGCGACCTCGTCCACCGGGACGCCCTGCTCGGCCGCGACCCGGCTCTGCTCGGCGAAGCCCTTGTTGATGGCGTCCTGGTGGGAGCCGGAGAAGGCGGTGTAGGCCAGGTCCCCGGCGTACGGGTGCCGGGGGTGCACCGGCAGGTCGGTGCACCGCTCGGCGGTGCGCCGGATCCGGTCCAGACCGGAGAAGTCGATGCCCGGGTCGACACCCTGGCTGAACAGGTTCAACCCCAGCGTCACCAGGTCGACGTTGCCGGCCCGCTCGCCGTTGCCGAACAGGCAGCCCTCGATGCGCTCGGCACCGGCGAGCACGGCCATCTCCGCGGTGGCCACCCCGGTGCCCCGGTCGTTGTGCGGATGCACCGACAGGCACAGGTGCTCGCGCCGGCTCAGATGCCGGTCCATCCACTCGATCCGGTCGGCGAAGACGTTGGGCATGGTGCGTTCGACGGTGGTCGGGAAGTTCAGGATGATCGGCCGGCCGGGCTCCGGCTGCCACACGTCCATCACCGCCTCGCAGACCTCCAGGGAGAAGTCCGCCTCGGTGTCGTTGAACAGCTCGGGCGAGTACTGGTAGCCCAGGTCGCAGTCGGCGAGGCTCTCCTCGGCGTACTTCATCATCAGCTGCGTGCCGTGCACGGCGAGCTGCCGGCACCCGTCCCGGTCGACGCCGAGCACCATCCGGCGGAACAGCGGCGAGGTCGCGTTGTAGAGGTGCACGGTGGCGCGCGCCGCGCCGACCAGGCTCTGCACGGTGCGCCGGATCAGGTCGTCGCGCGCCTGGACCAACACGGTGATCCGTACGTCGTCGGGGATCAGGTCCTTCTCGATGAGCAGCCGCAGGAAGTCGTGGTCGTCCCTGCTCGCCGACGGAAAGCCGACCTCGATCTCCCGGTAACCCATCGTCACCAGCAACCGGAACATGCTCAGCTTCCGGGCCGGGTCCATCGGGTTGACGAGCGACTGGTTGCCGTCGCGAAGGTCGGTCGAGAGCCAGCGGGGGGCCGCGGCGATGACCCGATCCGGCCAGGTGCGGTCCGGCAGCGGCTCATGGACGGCCGGCCGGTAGCGCTTCACCGCGTTGGAAAAGGAATGCATGCTGTCCTCCTTGATCATCGCCGCGGCGTGGTGGTTCGTCGCGGCGCTTCAGCACGACGGCGCGCGCGGCGCGCCCTTCGATGTCAGCTGCGAGCACCGAGAAACATCGAGCACGAGTACGGCGCCAGCAGCACCTGGATCTCACAGGCGTCCGTCTCGTCGAGGAGCCCGACGACAACCGCGATCTCGGGGTAGGTGGTGCTGACTCCGAGGTTGGCGAAATAGGAGCCGCTGTCGAAAACGACGCGGTAGTCACCCTTGACCAGTCGACTGTCCGTCCAGTCGAGGATGTGGCCGGCGTCGTCGGTCGCCGTGCCGGCCACCGGCTCCCAGCCTCTGGTCGTACGCCGCTCCAGCCGCGCCGGAACTCCGGCAGCAGGTCGGCCGTATACCACATCAAGGGCCTGCGCAGTGACCTTCATCGAATTTTGCTCCTGTTCAGCCCGCGACTGCGCGGGCGCCTGGTTTCCGCGATCATCGAATGGGCCGCTATCGCCGTGCATTCGAATGCCTATCGTCGCGGCCGTGGCCGAGCATCGGAGGCAGAAAAGAAGTCAATAGTGCGCCAATGGACCGGGGCCATAACTTCGTTTCCAGAACCGCTGCCGCACCGCTCTCAAGGCAGCCGGTAATCCGCTAAGAAACGAGGATTAACCATGCGTTCAACTGCTGCTCACATCGCCAAGGCCATTGTCGCCGGTTTGTTCGGTATCGGGCTCGCCCTGGCCGGTGCCTCCGCCGCACAAGCCGACACCACGCTCTCCGCCGGCGAGACGACCGTGAACTCGACCACGCTGGACAACTGGCCCTGGACCTGATCGACGCCGCACCGGACGGAACGCCTCACAACTACGGATCCGCGCTGCCGAACGACCCGCCACAGCAGAAAGACGGTGTGCAGGCTTATCGCCCGCACACCGTCTTTTTGCAATTGTGGTGCCGCAACCGGCACCACGGTTGCCCCGCCGAGCGGAAAGGCCGACACCGCCGGCCATTCGCCCGGCCCGTGGCGGCGGCTACGTCGCGGTCATCTCGTGGTGGGCTGGCGTGGCCGTCGCCTCGCTCTCCGCCGGCTCGGCGTACCGTTGGTCGCCACCACCGGCGGCGGCGTACGCCTCGCTGAGCATGGCCAGCACCCGCGCCTCGAACGTCGGCGCCTGGATGCTGCGGAACAGGCTCAGGGCCCGGTTCAGGTGCACCACCGCCTGCGGTGCCTTACCGACCGCCAGGTCCAACTCGCCCAGGCTGCGTTCGACCCGCGCCTCGATCATCCGCTCGCCCGTGCTGGACGCCAGCCTCCGCGCTTCGGTGAGCGCGCGGCCCGCCTGCTCGTGGTCGCCGGAGCACAGGTGGGCCAGGCCCAGTCCGTGCAGCGCGTAGGCCTGGCCGATCGGATCACCCAGGTCACGCACCACGGTCAGGGTCTCGTCGAACGCCGTCACGGCCGCCGCGTGGTCCCCGGCGCTCAGGTGCGCGTCGGCCAGCCGGAGCAGCACCTGCGCCTCGACGCGCCGGCTGCCAGCCTGTCGACTCAGCTCCAACGCGCGCGGCAATATCCGCTTGGCCTCCTCCGGGTTGCCGCGTTCCAGCGCGGTCTGCGCCATGCTGTTCAGCACGTAGGCCGCCGCGGTCAGGTCACCGGCGGCGAGCAGCACGTGCAACGCACTCTCGTAGCGACGCGTCGCGTTGTCGAAGTCGCTGGCGATCCGGTCCAGATAGGCCAGTTGGCGGCTGACCAGGGCGACCCCGTGCTCGGCACCGAGCTGTTTGAACAGCAGCTCGGACTGCTCCAGATTCTCCCGCGCGTCGGTGAAGCGCTTCTCGACGATGCCGAGCGAGCCGGTGGAGTACAGCATCACCGCCTCGCCGCGCTGATCGCCAACGGATCGGCACGCGGCCAGGGCCACCCGGTGGGTCTCTCGCCAGTCGTCGAGATAGATCCGCGACTCGAACAGGGTCACCGACGTGAACGCGAGGTCCCAGCACAGCTCGACCAGGCCGACCTTGACCGTCTGGCGCACGGCGGCGACCAGGTTCAGGCGCTCGCGCTCCAGCCAGCCCAGCGGATCACGGATGATCCGCGCCACCACCTTCGGGGCGAACGTCCACCGCTCGGCCTGACTGTGCACCTGCCGAGTGTCGCAACCGTGCAACCGCTCGTGCGCCTGCTCGGCGAGGAAGAGCAGCCCGCCGAGCACCCGCGCCAAGGCCGCGCTGTGGTCGGTGGCGCACTCCTCCGCGGCCAGCCGTTCCCGAGCGAACACCCGGATGAGATCGTGAAGCCGGTACTGGGCGCGCGGACCCCCCTCGGTGCCGGTGATCTCGACCAGCTGCGCGTCGACCAGCTCATCGAGCAGGTCCTGCGCGTCGGCCAGCGGCTGGTCGAGCAGCGCGGCGCTGACCCAGCCACCGAAGGCCGGGAAATCGAGCAGGGCCAGCCGGCGGAACAGCCGGCGGGCCTCATCGGCCAGGTTGTCGTAGGTGAGCGAGATGCTCACCCGGATCCCCAGGGCACCGTGCTTGAGCTCGTCGAGTCGGCGGGATTCGTTCTCCAGACGGCTGGCGAGCTGCTCCACCGTCCAGTGCGGGCGCGCCGACAGCCGCGCGCCGGCGATCCGCAACGCCAGCGGCAGCTGCCCGCACAGCTCGGCCAGCTCGGCCGCCGCGTCCGCCTCGGCCTGCACCCGGTCGCCCCCGGCTATCCGCGACAACAGCGCGATCGACTGGACCGAGTCGAAGACGTCCACCTCGATGTGCACCGCGCCCGGGAGCCCGGCCAGGCGCCGCCGGCTGGTGACCAGCACCGCGGAGCTGGGGTTGCCCGGCAGCAGCGGCAGCAGTTGCGTCTCGCTGCCGGCGTTGTCCAGCACGACCAGGATGCGCCGGTCGGCCAGCAGGTCGCGGTACATCTCCGCGCGCTCCTCCAACTCGTCCGGGATCGCGTTGCCCGGCACGCCGAGGCCGCGCAGGAAGCGTTCCAGCACCTGGGTCGGACTGGCCTGCCGGGACGCACCGCCGTGCAGGTCGGCGAAGAGCTGGCCGTCCGGATAGCGCCAGGTGAGCCGGTGCGCGACGTGTACGCACAGCGAGGTCTTGCCGATGCCGGGCTTGCCGGCGACCACGACGATCGGCACCGCCAACTGAGCTGGGTTCTCCGCGGCCTCGGCGAGCCTTTCCTGAATTTCCTGGACCTGTTCGGTGCGACCGGTGAAGTCCGCGATGTCGGTGGGCAGCAGACTCGGGCCGCCACCGGTGACCGGCAGGGGCACGCCGACGCCGGTGACCGGCAGCTTCGGGCCGCCGCCGGTCACCGGCAGGATCGGATCGACGTCGGTGACCGGCAGGATGTTGCCGTCGGCGGCCGGCAGGGGCGGGCCGACGCCGTCGGGCGCCGCCTGCTCGGCGATGACGACCGGCGGCGGGATCCCCACCGGCTCGGCCACGACGGGTCGCCCGATCTCGATCCGCTCCGGGGGCAGCGGCGCGTCGAGCCCGATGTCGGAGCCGAGGATCGAGCGTTCCAACCGCTGCAACCGCTCGCTGGGCTCCAGGCCGAGGTCCTCGATCAGAATCCGGCGGGCCGAGCGGTAGCACTCCAGCGCCTCGGCCTGCCGGCCGGACCGGTAGAGCGCGAGCATCAGCTGCCCGCGCAGCCGTTCGCGCAGCGGATGGGCGGCGACCAGCCCGGTCAGCTCGGCGATCACGTCATCGTGTCGACCCAGGGCGAGCTCGAAGTCGATGCACTCCTCGGTGGCGGCCAGCCGGCGCTCGACGAGCCGGTCGGCGGCCGCGCGCAGTGGTTCGCTGTCCAGGCCCTCCAGCGGCGCGCCGCGCCACATGCGCAGCGCCTCGCGGTAGAGCCGCACGGCCTCGTCCTTGTCGGCGGTCGCGCCCGCCCGGCCGAGCAACGACTCGTACCGTTGCAGATCGACATCGTCATCGGGCACTTCCAGGGCGTACCCCTGGTGCCGCGTGGTGATCGCCTCCGGGCGCCCGTTGGCCGCCAGCAGCCGGCGGAGCGCGGACACACAGATCTGCACCTGGGCACGGGCGCTGTTGGGCAGCCGCTCGCCGTAGACCGCGGTCACCAGTCGCCCGACCGAGATCACCCGGCGCGGTTCCAGGGCAAGGCTGGCCAGGACGATCTGCTGGCGATGACCCCCCAGGTCGAGGCGACCCCCGTCGTCGTCGACCGCTTCCAGCGGACCGAGTACCCGGAATTCCATCGGCCCGCCTACCCTGCGCCACCGTGACGTATTCGTCCCGATGGGGTAGCCATACTCACGACTTGTCGACGCCTGCCCTGCGAATCAACATATCTGCCCCAATTTCGGTGGCCACACCACAATGCACCCCTCGACCGTGTGTCACATTGAGATTACGAACGCATCCATGGTCGCCGCTACCTCATAACCAGAGCACTTCGTCCAATCAGGACTGTCCGTTCAATCGATTGTGCTACGACGTACGGTGTGGGCCCGGTGACGGAACGCAGCGCTGCTCGGTGATTCGCGGCAGTCGACCCGAATGGACACCGCCTAACCCTTAGCAGCCCCGGATTTTCCGGCAGGCGGAGAAAAGGGGTGCCGCCGGCATCAGACCCGCTCTTAGCGTAGCGGGCATGCAGGATCAAACGGCGACAGCTCTCGTGGTGGAGTATCTCAACCGCGCCGCCGCTCACCACGGTGAGGGCCATGTGACCCGCGACGACGTCGACACCGCCATGCGCCTCGGCTGCGGCCTGCCGCAGGGTCCACTCGCTCATCTCGACGACCTCGGCATCGACGTCGCCATCGCCATGCTCGACGACGCCGGGATCCGGCCCGCGGCGATTCTCATCCGGATGGCGTGCGACGGTCGGCTGGGCCGCCGCGTCGGCCGCGGCTTCTACGACTACGACCGACCGGACATCGGCCAGACCGGCGCCCCGCAGGACTCCGGTCCGTCGGGTGCCCCGCGTCCACCGCGCCGACTCGGCGTCGTCGGGTCGGGCACCATGGCACGCGGCATCGCGCAGGTCGGCGCCGTCGCCGGCCTGCACACCACGGTGGTGGCCCGGACCGACGAGCGGGCCGCCCTGGCCCGGGCGCAGATCGGCCGCTCGCTCACCGCCGCGGTGTCGCGCGGCCGCCTCGACGAGCCGACCCAGATGACCGCCGAGGAGTGCCTGACCACCTCGGCCGACCAGGCCGCACTCGCCGGTTGCGACGTCGTCGTCGAGGCGGTGGCCGAGGACGCCGACATCAAGCGGCGGGTGTTCGCCGCGCTGGCCGCCGCCTGCCCGACCGACACGGTGCTCGCCACCACCACCTCGAGCCTGTCCGTCGCCGCGTGCGCGGCCGCCGCCGGCCGTCCCGCCGACGTGCTCGGTCTGCACTTCTTCAACCCGGCACCGGCGATGCGGCTGGTCGAGATCGCCGCCACCGCGACCACCTCGGCGCAGACGGTGGCGACGGCGCACGCCCTGGTGCGGCGCCTGGGCAAGGTCTCCGTGCACAGTGCGGACCGGTGCGGATTCATCGTCAACTACCTGCTGTTCGGCTATCTCAACCGCGCCATCACCCTGCTGGAGCGCGGTGCGGTGCGGGCCGAGGAGTTCGACGCCACGATCCGCGCCGAGTTCGGCTATCCGATGGGCCCGTTCGCGCTGCTCGACACCATCGGACTCGACGTGTCGCTGGCCATTCTGCGCCGGCTCCACGACGAATTCGGCGAGCCCTGCTTCGCCCCCGCGCCGGCCCTGTCCGCGCTGGTCGCCGCCGGGCGGCTGGGTCGCAAGACCGGCACCGGCTTCCTGAGCGAGATCCCTCGAACCCGGCCACGGCAGACGGCGATGGCCGGCAACGCCGTCGCCACAGGTGGTGTCCGATGAACGCGAACTTCGCCGCGGCGGTCGTGGCCGCGCCCGACGCCGCGGCGGTGGCCGCCATACCGGTACCGGAGTACTACCGAGGAGCCGTGCTGCTCGAAGAGGACCAGCACATGTTCGACGACATCCCGCTCGCCGAGCGCGAACCGGCCAAGGCTTTGCACGTGCGCGACGTGCCGACCCCGGAGCCAGGGCCCGGTGAGGCGCTGATCGCCGTGATGGCGAGTGCGGTCAACTACAACACCGTGTGGAGCGCGCTGTTCGCACCGGTGCCCACCTTCAGCTTCCTGCGCCGTTACGCCCGCACCGGTGATCTCGCCGCCCGGCACGCCCAGCCGTACCACGTGATCGGCTCCGACCTCGCCGGCGTCGTCCTGCGCACCGGCCCGGGGGTGCAGCGTTGGCGCCCGGGTGATCGCGTGGTCGCGCACTGCCTGTCGGTACAGCTACAGCACCCGGACGGCCACGACGACAGCATGCTGGACCCGGAACAGCGCATCTGGGGGTACGAGACGAACTTCGGTGGGCTCGCCGACCTGGCGCTGGTGAACGCGAACCAACTCATGCCGAAGGCGACGCACCTGACCTGGGAGGAGGCCGCGTCGCCCGGGCTGGTCAACTCCACCGTCTATCGGCAGCTGGTGTCACCGCACGGCGCGGGCATGCGCCTCGGCGACAACGTGCTGATCTGGGGCGCGGCTGGCGGCCTGGGCTCGTTCGCCGTGCAGTACGCGCTGTGCGGGGGTGCCACTCCGATATGCGTGGTCTCCAGCCCCGAGAAGGCTGAGGTGTGCCGGCGCATGGGTGCCGAGGCGGTCATCGACCGGGAGGCCGAGGCCTACCGGTTCTGGCGCGACGAGACCACCCAGGACCCGCGCGAGTGGCGCCGGTTCGGCCAGCGAATCCGGGAGCTGACCGGAGGAGAGGATCCCGACATCGTCTTCGAGCACCCCGGGCGCGAGACGTTCGGCGCGTCCGTCTATGTCGCCCGCCGTGGCGGCACCGTGGTGACCTGTGCCTCCACCAGCGGGTACGAGCACCAGTTCGACAACCGCCATCTGTGGATGAGTCTCAAGCGGATCGTCGGGACGCACTTCGCCAACTACCGTGAGGCATGGCAGGCCAACCGGCTCGTCGTGCGGGGCCGCATCCACCCGACGCTGTCCGTCACCTATCCCCTCGACGACGTCGGTCGGGCCGTCGACGACCTGCACCGCAACCGACATCAGGGCAAGGTCGGCGTGCTCTGCCTGGCAGCCGCCGAGGGCGGCGGCGTCGAGGACCCCGAACTGCGGGAGCGGCAGCTGACCGCGATCAACCGGTTCCGGCCGCCGGCCGGGTGCGCGGCATGAACGGTCCCGATCCACGCTGGATCCGGCGGTACCACCGCGGGCCGGAAGCCGGCGTCACCCTCGTCTGTCTGGCCCACGCCGGTGGCTCGGCCAGCTTCTTCTACCCGTTCTCGGCAGCCCTGTCCCGCTCGGTCGACGTGGTGGCCGTGCAGTACCCGGGCCGCCAGGACCGCCACGACGAACCGCAGGTCGACAGCGTGGCGGCGCTCGCCGCGGCGGTGGCCGAGCAGCTGGCCGCCTTCGGCCCGCGACCGGTCGCGCTGTTCGGGCACAGCATGGGCGCGCTCGTGGGTTACGAAACCGCGCTGCTGCTGGAACAGGCCGGCCACCAGCCGACACACCTGTTCGCGTCCGGCCGGCGGGCCCCGTCGACGAGCCGGCCGGAGGCGGTCCATCGACTCAGCGACAACGGGCTGGTCGCCCACGTGCAGGAACTCGACGGCGACGCCGGCGTCGCCGAGGCGCTCAACGATCCCGACGTGCGAGCCATGGCGCTACCCGCGCTGCGGACCGACTACCGCGCCGTGGAGACCTACCCGGTCACGGCCGGCCCGCCGCTGCGCTGCCCGATCACCGTGCTCACCGGCCGCGACGACCCGGTGGTCAGCGCCGCCGAAGCGGCCGCCTGGCAGGGGCACACCCTCGGCGGCTTCGAGTGTCTGACCTTCCCGGGCCGGCACTTCTTCGTGGCCACCCACCGTGACGCGGTCGTGTCCGAGATCGAACGCCGGCTCGTCGCGGTGCCGAGCGCTCCCCGCTGAAGCCACGGGAATGCGCCGGGAGGGTCGGAAACCACCACGCTCATCAGGCGTCGCTCCGGGTGGTCTCCAGTTTCGTGTGCAGGATGTCGCGGGCCTGACCCGCGGCCCGGGCGATGCTCTCCGAGACGAAGTCGACGAAGCGGGCGATGTTCTCCAGCCGGGTGGCGGCCGGGGTGCCACGGCCGAGGACACCCACACCCTGCCGGGCGATCTCGCCGAGGTGGGCGGTGGCTCGGGCGCTGGCCATCACCGACTCGTACAGCACGTCGTCGTCGACGACGTAGCGTTCGCGACGTCGTTCGTCACGTTCCCGGCGGACCAGGCCCTGGCTGTCGAGAAAGGCGACCGCCTTGGAGACCGACGCCGGACTCACCCGCAGACGCCCCACCAGCTCCGAGGCGCTGAGGCTGCCGGTGTCGGTGGTGAAGAGGCAGGCCAGCGTCCGGGCCGTCATCCGGGGCAGCCCCGACTGCATGAAGACCGTGGCGAAGGTCTCCTCGTACTCCTGCACGGCCTCGGCGTCACGACCGTGCGCCTGCGGCGGTGTGTCGGCACGCCCGGGAGTGGCCTTCCGGCGGCGCCGGACGCGTCGCTCGGTGGCGTGGTGAGCGAGGTCGGCGCGGTAGGCGGTGGGACCGCCGTTGCGCATCACCTCGCGGGTGATGGTCGAGGTCGGCCGGTTGAGCCGCCGGGCGATCGCCGCGTAGGCGAGGCCGTCGGCCAACCCGAGGGCGATCTGCTGGCGCTCGGGTTGAGTGAGCCTACCTCCCGGCATCATGGCCTCCTTCCGTGCTCCGCACCGGCCCCGAGCATAGCGTTCACTTGCCTGCTATTGCAACGGGTTCACCGAGCCAAGTTGCATTGAACGCTGTCCCATTGCAACGAAATAACTGCTCTGAGCTGCTGATACGACCTTGGAGTGCAACGGCAGTGTTGCCGTCCAGCTGAAAGCAACGTAGTGTTTCCTGCATCGGAAACATCAGTCAGGAGGAGTCATGATGCAGAGGTTCGACACCCCCGCCGCCATCTCGGCCGTGCTCGACATCCCCGCGGGACGCATCCAGATCATTGCCGCCGACCGCACCGACACGACCGTGGAAATCCTGCCCACCGACGCCGGCAAGTCCCGCGACGTGACCGCGGCCGAGCGCGTCGTGGTCACCTTCGACGACGGTGTCCTGCGCGTCCAGGCGGCGGAGCCGGCACGGCGGATCCTCGGCTCGTCCGGGTCCGTCGAGGTGACGGTGCAGCTGCCCGCCGGCTCACGGGTCGAGGCGGAGGCCGCCAGCGTCGAGTTCCGCGGCGTCGGCCGCCTCGGCGACGTCACCTTCGACGGCGCGGAGGGCGCGGTGAAGCTCGACGAGACCGCGCAGGCCCGCCTGACCCTGCAGTCGGGCGACATCACCGTCGGCCGTCTCGGCGGGCCCGGGCAGATCAGCACCCAGCGGGGCAACCTGACCGTCGCCGAGGCCGTCGCCGGCACCGTCACGCTGCGCACCGAGCAGGGCAACATCACGATCGGTGCCGCCCGCGACAGCTCGGCCACCCTGGACGCCGGCACCACGTACGGCCGCGTGCGCAACGAGCTCCGCAACACCGACGGCGCCGCCGCCGGCCTGAACATCCACGCGACCACCGCCTACGGTGACATCGCCGCCCGCAGCCTGTAGGGGTCGCCGGCCACGGCCGACCCGGCGGTGACGAGCCGAGCCACCCGCACCACCCCTGCTTCCCACTCCCCCGTCCCGGGCGGCGTGCGCCGACACCACCGTCGGCGTACGCCGCCCGTCGGTGGTGTCGAGCCAGGGAAGGTAGTGCCGCTCAGGCCGCCTCGGGCACCAGCAACCGCGCCGGTGGTCTCGGCCCGGGATCGGCGACAAGTGCCCGCGCGAGCGCGTCGACGAAGGCGTCTGCCTGAGCCGCGGTGAGCACCAGGGGCGGCGCGAGCCGGATCACGGCGGGCTGAACGGCGTCGACCAGAAAGCCGGCCGTCCGCAGCCAGTCGGTCACCGGCACGGCGACCGGTTCGGTGAGCGCGATGCCGAGCAGCAGCCCGGCGCCACGCACCCCGGCGATCAGCGGGTGCGCGACCGCCTCGATGCCGGCGCGCAGCCGGTCGCCGACCCGCTTGACGTGGTCGAGCAGGCCCATGCCGGCGATGGTGCGGATGACCGCCAACCCAGCCGCGCAGCTGAGCGGGCTGCCACCGACGGTGGTCCCGTGGGCACCGGTGGCCAGCAGGTCCGCCGCCGTCCCGAACGCCAGGCAGGCCCCGAGGGGCAGGCCGCCGCCGAGGCCCTGGGCCAGGGTGACGAAGTCCGGCGCGATCCCCTCGCTCTGGTGGTGGAACCAGTACCCGGTGCGGCCGAGGGCGGTGTGCACCTCGTCCAGCACCAGCAACGCCCCGGTCGCCGTACAGATCGTGCGAGCCGCCGCGAGGTAACCGGGAGGCGGTACCAGCACGCCGTTCTCGCCCTGGATCGCCTCCAGGATCACCATCGCCGTGCTGTCGCTGACCGCGCCGCGCAGTGCCTCGACGTCACCGAACGGGACGTGGGTGACGGCGTCCGGCAGCGTCCGGAACGGATGCGCCCGGCCCGGCTGACCGGTGAACGCGAGCGTCCCCATGGTCCGGCCGTGGAAGGCCCCGGTCGTCGCGACCACCTCGGACCGGCCGGTGAGCCGCGCGACCTGGAACGCCGTCTCGTTCGCCTCGGCACCGGAGTCGGTGAACACCACCCGCCCCGGCCCGGTCAGGGCCAGCAGCAGTTCGCCGAGCAGCACGGTCGGCTCGGCCACGTCCCGGCTGGATACGTGGCCGAGCGTCGCGGCCTGCCTGGACACCGCGTTCACGACGGCCGGGTGGGCATGCCCCAGCACGTTCGTCGCGGCGCCGCCCATCAGGTCGAGGTACTCCCGGCCGGCGTCGTCGGTCACCACCGCGCCACTGCCCTTGACCAGAGCCAGACCCGGGGTGCCGTAACTGCTCACCGTCGTGCGCGACCAGCGTTCGGTGAGTGCTCTGCGGCCACCGCCGTCATCGCGGATCGCCATCACGGCCTCCCGGCGCCCAGATCCGCGCCATGTCCGTCAGCAGCCTGCTCTCCTCGTCCCTGAGATAGAAGTGCCCCCCGGGAAACAGCCGGAGCTGGAAGGGACCGCGCGTGACGGCCGCCCACCCCCGCATCTGCTCCGGGCTGATCGCGGAGTCCTGCTCACCCAGGTACCCGAACACCGGGCAGTCGAGCGGCGGCCGACGCCCGCCTCGGTAGTCGTTCACCAGCTCAAGGTCCGCGCGGATGGCGGGCAACGCGAACTCCCGCAGTTCCAGGTCGGCGAAGACCTCCGTACGGCTCGCGTCGTGGCGGACGATCTCGGCGATGATCTCGTCATCGGTGTATCTGAACCGTGGCTGGTCGACCAGCGCCGCGGGAGGAAGCCGGGCCGACACGCACAGCGCGGCCGGGGGACGACCCCGCCGGTGCAGGCGCACGGCCACCTCGTGTGCCACCGACGCGCCCATGCTGTGCCCGAACAGCACGATCCGCTGCCCGGCCAGCCCGTCGAGCACGTCGGTCACGTCGTCCGCCAGAGCCTCGATACTGGACGGGAACGGCTCGCTGAGGCGGTCCTCCCGGCCCGGGTACCGGATGCCAAGCACGCCGACGTCCGTCGGCAGGCTCCCCGGCCAGGTGCGGTACGCGCTCGCCCAGCCGCCGGCATGGGGAAAACAGACGAGCTTCGTCGTACACCCCTCGCCGTCGTGGAAGCGACGTATCCACCGGTCCTTCGTCAGGGTTCTCATCACACCGTCTCCTCTCCAGGTCGCGGCGGCCGCACGCGACGGCTAACGGACTCCGCCCGCGGCCCTGGCGTACATGGAGCGCTTGTCGTTTCGTCCGGCACTCCGGGCGAGGATCGAGTCGACGATCTCGCCGCTGCGTACGGCGATGTTCGACAGCAGCGAGGAACTGAGGCCGTGGGTGTGCTCGGTGCCGCCCTGCAGGTAGATGCCGCAGGGCACGTCCGGGGTGGTGGCGATGCGGTAGTCACGTTCCATCCGGAGCCGACCAGCCTCGTCCCGCAGACAGTGCTCGTCGAGCGCGCAGAGCAGCCCCGTGGGCTCCATCGAGTCGTAGCCGGTCGCGCAGACGAGGGCGTCCACCTCGAGCTCGTCCTTCTCGCCGGCGGGGCCGCCCCGGAGAAAGACGCGGGTCTCGGCGCCCGAGCGCTTCACCCCGTCCACCCTGGTCAGGTTGAGGAAGTGGAGCCGGTCGACGCCGCGCACCTCGTCGTCGTACGCCCTGCGGTAGAGATCCCGGATCACCTCGTCGTCGACCACCGCGTAGTTCGTGTTGCGGTGATACCGCCAGAACGCCTCGCGCGTCTGGTCGGAGCCGAAGTAGTAGTGGTCCACGGCCCGGGGATCGAAGATCTGGTTCGCGAACGGCGTGGCGTCGGCGATGGAGTAGCCGTAGGACGGGATGATCGCCGAAACCTGGGCGTGCGGAAGTTCGTCGTACAGGAATCTGGTGATCTCGGCGGCGCTCTGGCCCGCCCCGACCACCGCCACCCGCCGCAGCTCGCGCGGGTCCATGCGGCGGAACTTCTGCAGGAACTCCGAACTGTGCCAGACCCGCTCGTCACTCGTGATCCCGTCGAGCATCTTCGGGACCAGGCCCGTCGAGATCACCACGTTGCGGGCCTCGACCACCCGGCTGACCTGGCCGGTGACGTCCGCGACGGTCAGCCGCAGCCGGTCCGGTCGCGCCGTGGGGTCGACCGGTGCCAGGCGCAGCGAGGTCACCGCCGAGCCGTACGAGACGCGGCCGGCCACCCGGGACTGCGCCCACTCGAGGTACTGGTGGAACTCCTGGCGGGTCGGGAAGAAGTCCTGGTTGTTGACGAACTGCGAGAGCCGTCCCGCCGCGTGCAGGAAGGAGATGAAGCTGAAGCTCGACGTCGGATTGCGGAAGGTCACCAGGTCCTTGAGGAACGAGATCTGCATGGTCGCCGAGGGCAGCAACATGTCGCGGTGCCAGCCGAACTGCGGCTGACGCTCGAAGAAGTGATTGCTGAGCGCACGTTCCGGCTCGTCCAGTGCGCGCTCCTCCAGGGCGATGGAAAGCGACAGGTTGGACGGTCCGAACCCGATGCCGACCACGTCGTAGATCTCATGTTCACGATTCGTCATGAATACTCTCCCGCTGGCATGGCCGCACGACGCGCTGTTCGTATGTCGGCCGGCAATAGTGGCTCTGCGGGATCCCCGGCGGGCGATCGCCCGCCGGGGATCCCCGGGTCAGTGAGCGAAACCCGGTACCTGGTTGCAACCGTCGACCGGTGACGACACGTTCGTCACCGGACGCAGGACGACTCGGACAGCACGCTGGCTGCGCCCGGCTCCGCCCCCAGGCTGATCGTCGCCTGCACCGTGAAGGCGTCCCTGGCGGTCTTGGTGATCGTGGTGGTCAGCGGCAGCGAGGTGCCGTCCGGCTGGATCAGCACGCCGGTCGAGGTGAGCGTGTCGTCGACCCACCCGGGGGTCGTCTGCGCGCCGCGCTGACCGGAGCTGTCGAAGCGGTCCGCCGTGAAGAGGCCCTGCTGGGCGTCCCAACCCCAGATGTACTCGGCCGAGGCGATCGGCGTACCGTCGATGGTGTTCGTCTCCTGCCACCGCATGAAGTTCCCGTCGAGGATGAACTTGGCGGTCGACTGGGTGTCGAACGCCAACTGGCTGCCGTCCGGCAGGGTCGTCGCCCCGGTGCAGGTCCACTTACCTTTCAGCTTCTTCAGCGGCTGGAGCGCGGAGGTCGGCGCCACCCCCTGAGCCGACGAGCCGAACGACTCGGTGGCCTGGGCGACGGCCGGGCTCAGCACCGCCGCGGCGAGCAGCGCCACGCCGGTGACGGCCGCTGTTGTCGAAGAAATCCTCATTGGCATCCACGTCCTCCTATACTTTCGCGCCATCGACATGTCGATGTCGCTGGGATGTGATCCGGCTGAGCGAGCGGCTGCCCGCTCAGACGATTGCTCCGCCTTTCGTCCGCCGGCGCAGCGCGGGCCTGCTCGACTTGTTGAGGTTCTCCCAACGCTGGGACAGGCCGGCGACGGTGCGCGCGGCGAACAACGTGCGGATGGAAACTTCCAGGTGCAGCTCCGCGCGGATCAGTCCGACGAGTCTGATCGCCCGCAGTGAGTTGCCCCCGAGATCGAAGAAGTCCTCGTCGATCCCGATCCGGTCCAGTTCGAGAACGTCGGCGAAGAGCTTCGCCAGGACCTGCTCGGTATGGTTGCGCGGCGCCCGGTACGAACCGTCGCGGAACTCGGGCACCGGTAGCCGGGTCCGGTCCACCCGGCCACCGGCCGTGACCGGCAGCCGCTCCAGCACCACGAAGGCCGAGGGCACCAGGGACTCGGGCACCCGCCCGGCGACGAAGCGGCTGAGCTCCTCGTGGACGGCATCGGTGCCGGAATCCGCGGCGCCGGCGGCCGTCGCGTCGCGGGCGGGCACCGGGACCACGTACGCCACCAGGCGCTGCTGGCCGGCGGGGTCGGCACCGACGTCCACGAACGACTGCGCGAGCCGGGGATGCTCGGCGAGCACCTCCTCGATGTGACCGGTGTCGACCTGGGCGCCACCGAGACTGGCCCGACCACCGGCCCGGCCCACGTACTCCAACCGGCCGTCGGCGCCCCACCGGGCTCGGTCACCGGTGCGGTACATGCGCCCGCCCGCCGGCCCGAACGGGCAGGCCACGAACCGTTGTGCGGTGTGCCCGGACCGCCGGGCGTATCCGCGCGCGACGGCCGGGCCGGCCACGTACAGCTCACCGACCACGCCGTCCGGCACCGGCGTCAGCCCGGGGCCCAGCACGTAGCGAGCCACGCCGTCGGTCAGTCCGGCGGCGGCCGCGAGCCGCTGCTCGTCGGTCGCCGCGCCGCGCGCCCGGACCAGGGCGGTGGCGCCGACCGGACCGTGACCGTTGACGATCGACAGCCCCGGACAGGCCGCGCGGACCCGCTGCATGGCGGTCGCGGTCACCTGGTCGGCCGGGATCCACACCTGGCTCAGTCCCGCCAGGGCGTCGGGGCGTTCGGCGGCGACGGCGGAGAACAGCTGCGCGCTCAGCCAGACGACGGAGATCTGGTGTGCCGACCGGATCGCGGTGAGCCCGTCGAGGTCCATCCCGGTCTGCTCGGCCACGACGACCCGGCCGCCGGTGAGCAGGGGCAGCCACAGTTCGAGGGCGAGTGCGTCGGAGGCGGGCGACGTGTGCCACAGGACGGTGTCGCGGCTGTCGCGTGGCCAGTGTCGGTCCAGGACGAACCGCGCCAGGTTCCGCTGGGTGACCACGACGCCGGTGTCCGGGTCGGCCGAGGCGCAGCCGTACAGCACGGCGACCGCGCCGTCGGCGGGTGCCCGGGCGGGCTCGGCACCATCGGTGGCGGCCGCCTCGAGGTCGTGGCACATCACCACCGGCACCGTCGAATCGGCCCGCAGCCGGTCGGCCGGCGCGGCGTCGACGAGCAGCATGCCCGCGTCGGACGTGTCGAGCTGCGAGCGGAGCTGGTCGGCCGGCAGGCCCGGGTCGACCGGCAGGTAGGCGGCACCCGCCCGGACCACGCCCAGGAGCGCGACGACCAGGTCCACCGATCGGGGCATCGCCACCGCCACGACCGTCTCGGGTCCGATGCCGCGACCACGCAGCGCCCCGGCCAGCCGACCGGATCGCTCGTCCAGTTGCCGATAGGAGATCGACGAGTCGCCGGTCACGAGGGCGACCGCGTCGGGATCCCGCGCCACCCGTCGGGCGAACAGCTCCGGAATCGTCGGAGCCGGGGCCGTCGTCACCTCCCGTGCCGTCAGCATCCGGTCCCGCTCGGTGTCGCCGGCCACGTCCAACGCGCCGATCGGCTGTGCGCCGGCGGCGACCACGGCCCGGATGAACGCGATCAGGTCCTCGCCGATCAGGCGCAGCTCCGCCCGCGAGTACAGGCTCGCCGCCGCGTCCAACCGGATGAACAGGTCGCTGTCGGGAGTTCCGTCGCGGTAGACGCCGATCGAGAGTTCGTTGAAGCTCCCGGTCGTCGCCCCGGAGTAGCGCGCCGGATGGTCGGCGAAGTGGATCTGGTCGACGAACTCGATGACGTTCATGACCACGCCGAAGCTCCCGCGTTCGCTGGGAGTCACCGCGACCGCGCGTTGGATGTCGGAGTAGTGGCGCAGTGTGTGCCCGGAGATCTCGTAGGTCTCCTCGACGATCGCGTCGGCCAGCTCGGCGACGGTCGTGCTCATCGGGACGCGGACCCGCACCGGCACCACGTTGACGGCCAGCCCGGGGGTCGTGCCCGCCGGTCCGCTCCGGTTGCCGGCGGCCAGGGAGAGCAGGAACTCGGGCAGGTCGCAGCGGTGCCGCAGGAACGCCGCCGCGGCCGTGGTCAGCATGGACGACATCCACACACCCATCGAATCCGCGGCGGCGGCCCACGCGTCGGCCTCGGCTCGCGCGACGGTAAGCGTCCGGCTGGCCATGCCGATCGCGCCGGCCACCTCGGCCCAGCTGTCCGCGCTGCTCATCGGGGTTTCCAGCTCGGCTCGCCGCGCATCGGGGACGACGATCCGGGGAACCTGCGCCGGCGGGGGCGCTTCCTTCAGGTAGTCGCGCCAGAACTCGGCGTCCGCGGTCGACTGATCCGAGGCGAGGTACTCGGTGGCGATCGCCGCGAACGACTCGACGTCCCAGCGGTGCGGCAGCGCCGGGATCTCCTGCCCCCGTACCAGAGCCGTGTACACCTCGGCCAGGCGCCGCGACAGCAGGCCGCCGGCGCCGTAGCCGTCGGCGACGAGGTGGTGGTAGGCGATCACCAGGAGCGACCGGTTCGCGGCGAGCTTGACCACGCCCAGCCGGAACAGCACGTCGCGCGACACGTCGAACGGCTTGCTGATCATTTCGGCCAGGGCGTCCCGCGCGGCCCGCTCGGGATCGTCGGTGTCCGCGAGGTCCAGGAAGAACGGTCGCCAGTCGCCCAGCTCCCGGGGTACCAGCCTCAGTCCGGCGCCGTCGTCGACGAAGGTGACCCGAAGGATCTCCGCCTCGTCGAGGACGTGCCGGAACGCGGACGCGATGGCTGTCTCGTCCAGCTCACCCGCCACGTCCCACATCGTCAGCGCGTGGTTGAGCGTGGCGGACGCCATGCCGTCCGCCAGCCACAGTCCCTTGTGTGCGGGCGAAGCATCGAACGAGCGCACACGAATCACCCCTCAGCAATAGCGCGGGAATCGAAGAAATTCGCCAACCACCTCCCACATTCCGTGAGGTGATCCAGCTTTACAAGCCATTTGGAAAGCGGAGGCGGCAAGCTCACCGCCCTTACCCGTCTCGTCCCGCTGGCGGGACAATGCATCGGCGACGGAGCCCGGAAAGCCCCTTTTTTCCTTAGTGCTGGTCGCTGCCCGCAAGGGTGGACACGATGTGCCCGGCAACCATTCGTGGTGACGGATGGCGCAGCACCAGGTTCGCCCGGAGTTTGACACCCGTCGAGGTGGTGAGACGCTTACTCAACTCCATGGAGAGCAGTGAATCGAACCCGATCTCCTTGAACTGCTGGTCCGGGTTGATGCTCGTGCCGCAGCTGCGGCCCAGCACGACGGCGACCTTGTCGAGGACGTGCGCCAGGACGAGTGCCGTCGCGTCCTCCGCCGGCAGGGCGGAGATCTGGTCGGACAGGGGCGCCTGCGGCTCGTCGACCGTCGGTGGCACCGTGGCCGGCAACTCCGGCGCGGCCTCGCGGCGTACGGAGTCCACCCAGTAGCGTTGCCGCTGGAAGGCGTAGGTCGGCAGGTCCACCCGACGGCTCGGCCCGATCAGCGCGCTCCAGTCCACCGTCCCGCCACGGGCATGAAGGTGGGCGAGCGAACCGAGCAACGCCGCCACCTCCTCCCGATCGCGGCGGGTCGACGACAGCACCAGCGCGTCGTCGAGGTCCTCGACGATCTCCTGCACCGGAACGGTCAGCACCGGATGCGGACTCATCTCGATGAATAGCCGGAATCCGTCCTCGGTCGAGCGTCGCACGGCGGAATCGAACAGCACCCTTTCGCGCAGATTGTCGTACCAGTAATCCCGGTCGAGTTCGGCGGTGTCCAGGCGCGTGCCGTGCAGCGTCGAATAGAGGGGCACCGGGGCGGTGACCGGAGCCACGCCGTCCAGCGCATCGATCACCTTGTCGCGTACCCGGGCCACCTGATGGGAATGCGACGCGTAGTCGACGGAAATTCTGCGCGCCTGGATGTCGTCGGCCTTCATCGCGTCGATGAACTCGTCGAGCGCCGCCGGCTCACCGGACACCACCACCGAGCGAGGTCCGTTGACGACAGCGATGCTCACCCGGCCCTGCCACGGGGCCAGGCGCTGCGCCACGACATCGACGCCGGCCACCACCGAACCCATGCCACCGTGTCCGATCAGATCCACGAGTGCCTGGCTACGCAGCGCCACGATCCGGGTGGCGTCCCGCAGGGACAGGGCGCCGCAGACATGGGCCGCGGCGATCTCGCCCTGGCTGTGCCCGATCACCGCGGCCGGCACGACCCCCCATGATCGCCACAGGGCGGCCATGGACACCATCACCGAGAACAGCACCGGTTGCACCACGTCGACCCGGTCCAGCGTCGGCGCCCCGGGCACCCCCCGCATGACGTCCAGCAGGGACCAGTCGACCCACTCGGCCAGCGCCGCGGCGCACTCGTCGAAGCTGGTGGCGAAGGCCGGGAAGGAGTCGTACAACTGCCGGCCCATGCCGATCCACTGCGAGCCCTGCCCGGGGAACAGGAAGACGGCCCCGCCCAGGTTGCCGGCGACCCCGCGCACCACCGAGGGAGAGTCGGTGCCGTCGCGTACCGCCCTCAGGCCCTGCAGCAGTTCGTCCCGATCGTGGCCCAGCACGACCGCCCGGTGCGGGAACCGGGTGCGGTGCGAGATCAACGAGGACGCGACGTCGGCGACATCGACGGCGGGATCACCGGCGACGAAGTCGTGCAACCTGGCGGCCTGCTGCGCCACGGCGGCGGCGCTCTTGCCCGACACCACCCACGGCGCCAGCCCGCCGAGCACCGTGGCGCGCGGGCGGTGGTCGTCCGCCTCGGCCGCCGCCGGCTCCTCGAGGATGACGTGGGCGTTGGTGCCGCTGACTCCGAACGACGACACCGCGGCCCGCCGCGGACCGTCCGCCGGTTCCCACTCGCGCCCCTCGACCAGGAGCTGGACGGCACCGGAGGACCAGTCCACGTGCCCGGAGGGTGCGCCGACGTGCAGCGTCTTCGGCAGGTACCGGTGGCGCATCGCCAGCACCGCCTTGATGACCCCGGCGACGCCGGCCGCGGCCTGGGCGTGGCCGATGTTGGACTTCAGGGAGCCCAGCCAGACCGGACGGCCCGCCGTCCGGTCCCGGCCGTAGGTCGCGAGCAGCGCCCCGGCCTCGATCGGGTCGCCCAGCACCGTTCCGGTGCCGTGCGCCTCGACCAGGTCCACCTCGGACGCCGACACCCCGGCGTTGACCAGCGCCCGCCGGATGACCTCCTCCTGGGCCCGGCCGTTGGGGGCGGTCAGCCCGTTGCTGGCGCCGTCCTGGTTCACCGCCGATCCGCGCAGCACGGCCAGCACCGGATGGCCGTTGCGGCGCGCGTCCGACAGTCGCTCCAGCAGCAGCACGCCCACCCCCTCGGCCCAACCCGTCCCGTCGGCGCCGTCCGCGAAGGACTTGCACCGGCCGTCGGGCGCCAGCCCGCGCTGTCGGGAGAACTCCACGAAGATCGAGGGCGTCGACATCACCAACGCCCCGCCGGCCAGCGCGAGCGAACACTCCCCCGCCCGCAGCGACTGCGCCGCCAGGTGCAGGGCCACCAGCGACGAGGAACACGCCGTGTCGATCGACACCGCCGGCCCGGTCAGCCCCAGCTCGTACGCCACCCGGCCGGAGGCGACGCTCAGGGTGCTGCCCTGCAGCAGGTAACCCTCCAGTTCGCTGGGGCCGTCCAGGAGTCGGGTCCCGTACTCCGACGAGCTCACCCCGGTGAACACGCCGACCTCGGCACCACGTACCTCGGCGGGCACGATGCCGGCCCGCTCGAACGCCTCCCACGAGGTCTCCAGCAGCAGCCGTTGCTGCGGATCGACGGCCAGCGCCTCGCGCGGGGAGATGCCGAAGAAGTCGGCGTCGAACCCGGCCATGTCGGTGAGGAACCCGCCCTGCCGCACGTACGAGCTTCCCGTGGTGTCGGGGTCGGGGTGGTAGACGTCGCGCCAGCCACGATCGGTGGGGAAGTCCGACACGACGTCCCGGCCGGCGCGGATCACCTCCCACAGTTCCTCCGGTGACGAGACACCGCCCGGGTAGCGACAGGCCATCGCCACCACCGCGATCGGCTCACCACGGCCGGCCTTCAGGGCGTCGTTCTCCTGGCGGAGCCGGTCACGCTCGGCCAGCAGGGCGCGCAGGGCCTGTTGCACCCGGTCCCCGCCCGCGCTCACGGCCGGACCGTCATTGGCGTCGCTCATGTCAGTTGTTCCTCCCGTCGAGAGCCAGGTCCAGCAGCGCCTCCAGGTCCAGCTCCGCCAGTTCGTCCGGCTCGGCACCGGCCGCCGGACCGTCCGGTTGCACCGGTTGGGCGCAGGCCAGAATCTGTTCGAGAATGCCCAGGTCACGCAGCCGGTCGATGGAGACCGTGCGCAGCGCCTCACGGATCGCCTCGTCACCGGCCTGGACCGCGTCCTCGGCCGGGTCGGACTGCGGCTCCGGACGCAGCAGGTCGTTGAGATGCCGCCCCAACTCGTCCGGCGTCGGATAGCTGAAGACGAGCGTGGAGGGCAGCCGCAGCCCGGTCGCGGACGCCAAGCGGTTGCACAGCTCCACCGAGGTCAGCGAGTCGAACCCGAGCACGGTGAACGGCTGCTCGGCGTCAACCACCGCACCGGCCGGATAGCCGAGCACGACCGCGACCTGTTCGCAGACCCACTCCCGTACGGCCGCCTGCGCCTCGTCGCCGTGCAGCGCCGCCAGCCGGTCGCGCAACCCACGGGAGCCACCGTCGGAGGCCCGGCGGGAGCTGGCGCGTACCGGTCGGCCACTGTCGGCGAGCTCGCGCAGCACCGGCGGCAGTTCGTCGGCGGGTCTGCCGCGCAGCGCCGTGGCGTCCAGTCGGGCCGGGATCAGCACCGGCGTGTCCAGCGCGCACGCCGCGTCGAAGAGGGCCAGCGCCTGGGACGTCGGCAACGGACCGACACCCATCCGCCGCAGCCGGGACAGGTCGGCCTGGTCCAGGTTCTCGGTCATGCCGCTGCTCTGCTCCCACCACCCCCAGCACAGCGAGGTGGCGACGAGGCCGCCGGCTCGGCGCCGTGACGCCAGCCCGTCCAGGAACGCGTTCGCCGCGGCGTAGTTGGCCTGTCCCGCGGTGCCCAGCGTGCCGGCGAGCGCGGAGAACTGGATGAACGCCGACAGGGGCCGATCCCTGGTCAGCTCGTGCAGGTGCACCGCACCGCCGACCTTGGCCCGGAGCACCCGGTCGAGGCTGTCCCGGTTGAGCGACTCGATGGTGCCGTCCGCCAGCGCACCCGCCGCGTGCACGATCGCCGTCAACGGGTACCGGCCGGGCACGGCGGCCAGCAACTCCGCCACGGCCTGCCGGTCGGCCACGTCGCAGGCCACGACCCGGACCGTCGCGCCGGCGCCCTCCAGATCCGCGACCAGCTCCGGCACCCCGGCCGCCGTGCGGCCGCGACGGCTCGCCAGCAGCAGACTGCGTACGCCGTGCTCGGCGACGAGATGCCGGGCCACGAGCGAGCCCACTCCCCCGGTCCCACCGGTGACCAGCACGGTGCCACCGCCCAGGCCGCCGCCCAGGTCGAGGACCAGCTTGCCGACATGGCGGCCCTGGCTCATCTCCCGGAACGTCCGACGCGCGTCCCGGACGTCGCGCACCGAGACCGGGTTCAGCCGCACCCGCCCGTCGGCGAACAGCTCCATGACCTTCTCGAACATGTCCCGGAGCGCGTCCGGACCCGCCTCGTAGAGGTCGAAGGCCGTGTAGTCGACGCCCGGATGCTCGGCGGCCACCTGGCCAGCGTCCCGGATGTCCGTCTTGCCCATCTCGATGAAGGTGCCGCCGCGGGGCAGCAGCCGCAGGGAGGCGTCCACGAAGTCGTGCGCGAGAGAGTTCAGCACGACGTCCAGCCCGCGACCACCCGTGGTGGCCGAGAACTTCGTCGCGAACTCCAGGTCGCGCGACGAGGCCAGGTGTTCGTCGTCGATTCCCAGGGCCCGCAGCGCCGGCCACTTGCCGGGGCTGGCGGTGGCGTAGACCTCGGCCCCGACATACTTCGCCAACTGGACGGCGGCCATACCCACGCCGCCGGCACCGGCGTGGATCAGGATGCGCTGTCCGGCCGCGAGCCTGGTCACCTGGAAGAGGGCGTGGTAGGCGGTCAGGAAGGCGCTCGGCATCGACGCCGCCTCGGCGAAGCTCCACCCGTCGGGGATCGCGGTGACCAGGCGGTGGTCCGCCACGGCCACCGGTGCGAACGCGCCGGGGAAGATGCCCAGCACCCGGTCGCCCGGCGCGAGCCCGGTCACGTCGTCGGCCACCTCGAGCACGACGCCGGCACCCTCACTGCCGAGCCCGGCGTCGAAGGCGGTTCGCTCCACCAGCCCGAGGGCGATGGTGACGTCCCGGAAGTTGAGGCCGGCGGCCTGCACCGCGACCCGCACCTGCCCACTGGTCAGGGGGGCCTGCGCCTGCGGGCCCGGGATCCAGGTCAGGTTCTCCAGGGTGCCGGCGCTGGACATGCCCAGCCGGTGGGCGTCGTCCGGTGGCGGTTCGAGCCGGTGCTCCGCGGGCGTGACCGGAACCATCCGGGGAACGAGATACGCCTCGCCCCGCACCGCCAGTTGTTCGTCGCCCGCGGCGAGCACCGCCGGGAAGCAGGCGCGTGCGGCTGCTTCCTCGTCGACGTCCACGATACGGAACCGTCCGGGGTGCTCCGTCTGGGCGGACCGGATCAGGCCCCACACCGACGCGCCAGGCAGGCTGTCCACCCCGTCGCCGGTGTCCACGGCCGATCGGGTGATCACCACGAGCGTCGTGGCGGCCAGCCGCTCATCGGTCAGGAACCGCTGGACCAGCGTGAGGACGTCGTTGGTCGCGTGGCTCACCTCGGCCACCGGGTCGCCGCCGACGAGCAGGTCGTCCACCCCGATCACGAGGTGTCGTGGCGGACCGGCCTCGACCGCCGCGTCGACGGACTCGTAGCGAGTGACGTCGCCGTCCGCGTCCCCGAGACGGGCCGCCAGGCCGTCCTCGGCACCCAGCACCGCCCACTGCCCGCGGTGGGGTCCCCGTTCGGGCGGCTCCACCGGCCGCCATCGCAGCTCGAACAGCGACTGCTCCGGACTGCCGGCGGCCGAGCGCACCTGCTCCGCGCTGACCCGCCGGAACGTCAACGCGTCGACGTGGGCGACCGCACGGCCGCGCTCGTCGGCGACCGTCACCGAGAAGGCGCCTTCGCCGACCGGGGACAGCCGCACCCGGACCGACGGTCCGCAGTCGCCGGCCAGCCGTACGCCGGACCAGGCGAACGGCATCCAGCCCTGCTCGCCGCGTACCTCGATGGCACCGCCGGCCACCAGGGCGTGCAGCACCGTGTCCAGCAGCGCCGGGTGCAGCGCGAACCCGCCACCCGACGAGGTCGTCGCGGCCTCGGGCAGCGTGGCGGCGGCGCACAGGTCGTCGCCGTCCCGCCACACCTCGGCCAACCCGCGGAACGCCGGACCGTAGTCGAATCCCGCGTCCGCGAGGGAGTCGTACAGCTCCCCCAACTCCAGCCGTCGGGCGGCGGCCGGGGGCCACTGCGTGACGGTCCGGGCGGGCGGCGGCGCGGTGACCGGAGCCAGCCGGCCGATGGCGTGGCGGGTCCACGCCGCTGCCGGCTGGTCGTCGCCGGCACACGAGTAGACGGTCAGACGGCGACGTCCGGTCTCGTCCGGTGCGCCGGCGACCAGCCGCACCCGCACGTCACCGGCGTCCGGAAGAATCAACGGAACCTCCAGGGAGAGTTCCTCGACCGCGGCGCAGCCGACCTGGTCGCCCACCCACAGCGCCAGGTCCAGGTACGCGGTCGCCGGCACCACCACCTGGCCGTACACCGTGTGGTCGACCAGCCACTGGTGGGTCCGCACCGACCACCGGTCGCTGAACATCACCTCGCCGGTGTCGGGATGGTCGACGGCGGCACCGAGCAGCGGATGGTCCGGCGCCGTCAGGCCGGCGGTCGCCACGTCCGCCGTCGTCCCGGCCCGGAAGTCCAGCCAGTAGCGTCGGCGCTGGAACGCGTACGTCGGCAGGTCGACCCACTCGCGGGTACCGAGCAGGTCGGCCCAGCCCACGGCGCCGCCCCGGACGTGCAGCCGCGCCAACGCGTCGGCCAGTCCCGCCGTGGCCTCGCGACCGCGCCGCGCCGACGACACCACCAGCGCGTCGTCGACGTTCGCGGTGGCGAAGGCGTCCGTGGTGATGCTCGCGAGCGTCGAGCCCGGCCCCACCTCGAAGAACACGTCGACGCCGGCGGCGCGGGCCTGCTCCACGGCGGCGTGGAAGCGGACCGGTTCGCGCACGTGGCTCACCCAGTGTTCGACGGAGGTCAGCTCGGCCAGGGTCGCCTCCCGGCCGAGCCGGGTCGACACGATCGGGATCGTCATCGTGCCCGGCGCGAGCTCGTGGATCGCGTCGGCGAACTCGGCCAGGACCGGGTCCATCAGCGGGGAGTGGAACGCGTGGTCGACGTCGAGCAGCTTCGCCGACACACCGCGGGCGAGGAGCCGGTCCCGCAGGTCGTGCACGTCGTCACGGGTACCCGAGGCCACCACCGAGTCCGGGCCGTTCACCGCGGCGATGGTGACGCGGTCGTACCGGTCGAGCAGTTCGCCCACGGTGTGCTCGTCCGCGCGTACCGCCAGCATGGCGCCGCGTTCGCGGACCGTCTGCATGATCCGGCCCCGCGCGGCCACCAGCCTGGTGGCGTCGTCGAGGTTGAGCGCCCCGGAGACGTGCGCGGCGGCGATCTCCCCGACGGAGTGACCGATCAGGAAGTTCGGCCGCGGACCATACCGGGTGACCAGCCGGTACAGGCTGACCTGCAGGGCGAACAGGGCCGGCTGGGCGATGTCCGTCCGGTTGTGGTCCGCGGGCTGCTCGGCCAACAGGATGGGCTTGAGGGCGAACGGGAGGTGCGCGTCGAAGCGCGCGCAGATCTCGTCCAGGCTCCGCGCGAAGTCGGGGAAGGCGTCGTACCACTGCCGCGCCACGCCGCTCCAGCGCGCTCCCTGGCCGGGGAACATGAGGGCGACGCCGCCGATCTCCGTGGCGACGCCACGCACGACTCCCGCCGACTCCTCGCCGTCGGCTGTCGTGGTGAGTCCGGCGAGCAGTTCCTCGCGGGTCTGGCCGAGGACCACCGCCCGATGCTCGAACAACGACCGCGTCGACAACAACGAATGCGCCACATCCGCCACATCCACATCCGGCGCACCCACCACGAAATCCCGCAACCGGGCCGCCTGCGCCCGCAACGCCGACTCCGAACGCCCCGACACCACCCACGGCACCACACCACCGACAACCGGCACCCCACCACCAGCCACCGGCCCCTCCAAAGCCGGCGCCTCCTCCACAATCACATGCGCATTCGTCCCACTGGCGCCGAAGGCCGACACACCCGCCCGCCGCACCCGACCCCCACCACCAACCCACGGCCGCGCCTGCGTCAACAACTCCACCGCACCAACCGACCAGTCCACATGCGACGACGGCCGATCCACATGCAACGTCCGCGGCAACACCCCACACCGCAACGCCATCACCATCTTGATCACACCAGCCACACCCGCCGCAGCCTGCGTATGACCAATATTCGACTTCAACGACCCCAACCACACCGGCACACCAGAATCCCGACCCTGCCCATACGTCGCCAACAACGCCTGCGCCTCAATCGGATCCCCCAACCGCGTACCAGTCCCATGCGCCTCCACCACATCCACATCACCAACACGCAAACCCGCATCCGCCAACGCCGCACGAATCACCCGCTGCTGCGCCAACCCATTCGGCGCCGTCAAACCATTCGACGCACCATCCTGATTAACCGCCGAACCACGAATCACCGCCCACACCCGACGACCATGACGCCGCGCATCCGACAACCGCTCCAAAACCAGAACCCCAGCACCCTCCGAAAAACCCGTACCATCCGCCGCATCCGCGAACGCCTTACACCGCCCATCCACCGACAAACCCCGCTGCCGGGCGAACTCCCGGAACACCTGCGGCGTCGCGGTGACCGTCACGCCGCCGGCCAAAGCGAGGTCACACTCGCCCTGGCGCAGCGAACGCACCGCCTGGTGCACCGTGACCAGCGACGAGGAGCAGGCCGTGTCGGTCGACACCGCCGGACCCTCCAGGCCCAGCACGTACGACACCCGGCCCGACGCCACGCTCGCCAGCGATCCGGTCTGCGCGTACCCGGAGATGACCTCGGGCGTGACGAAGTGGTTCCCGTATCCGAAGTAGGCCAGGCCGGCGAACACACCGGTGCGGCTGCCACGCAACGAGTGCGGGTCGATGCCGGCACGTTCCAGCGACTCCCACGACACCTCCAGCAGGAGCCGCTGCTGCGGGTCGGCGGCCAGCGCCTCGCGTGGGTTGATGCCGAAGAACTCGGCGTCGAAGTCTCCGGCGTCGCTCAGGAAGCCGCCGGTGCGGGTGTAGCAGGTGCCGGGTCGGCCGGCGTTCGGGTCGTACAGCTCGTCGAGGTCCCAGTTCCGGTCGGTGGGGAAGTCAGACATGACATCCGCGCCCGACTCGACAAGGTCCCACAACGCCTCCGGAGTCACCGCGCCGCCCGGGAACCGGCAGGCCAGGCCGACCACCGCGATCGGCTCGCTGGCGGCCTCGGTCAACTCGCGCAACCGCTTGCGCGTCTCCATCAGCTCGATGGACGTCCGACGGAGGTAGTCCAGGACGTCGGCATTGTTGTCGTTGGTCATCGCTCTTCCCCTAGCCGAGCTCGTGGTCCAGCAGCGAGAGCAGCTCTCCCGCCGAGGCCGAACTGATCCGGTCGACGATGCCGACCGGTGCGCCAACGCCCGTCTTCGCCGTCACCCGGCCGCGCAACTCACCCAGCAGCGCGGCGATGCTCGCCTGCTCCTCGGGCCCGAGACCGAGGTACACGTCGTCGAGCTGGTTGCCCAGCGCCTCGATCTCCCTGGTCAGCCGATCGACGACGGAGCCGGTGTCGGTGCCGGCGTCCGGAGCGATCCGGGTGAGCAGGAACTTGGTGAGCGCGCGCGGGTTCGGATGGTCGAAGACCATCGTGGCGGGCAGTTTGCCGCCGACGATCGCCGACAGCTTGTTCCGCAGTTCCAACGCGGTCAGCGAGTCGATGCCCAGTTCCTTGAAGGCCGTGCTGGCACCGGCCGTCTTGACGTCGGAGTGCCCGAGCACCAACGCGGTCTGGGTGCGGACGGCGTCCAGCAGCACCGTCTCCGCCTCGTCCGGCGGCAGCGTGCGGAGGCGCCGCACGAGTGCCGGCTCTGCGGCGGCATCGGCTGCCGGGTCGGTGCCCTCGACCGGCGCCGCGAGCAGACCCCGCAGCAGCGGCGAGGCCAGCCGTTCGCCGTCGGGTGTGTGCGGCGACGGCTGCCCCAGGCGGGCGGGCACCAGCACCGCCCGGTCGTGGTCGAGTGCCGCGTCGAAGAGCGCGAGGCCCTGGTCCGAGGACAACGGCAGCACACCCTGCCGACGCAGCCGAACCAGGTCCGCGTCGCCGAGTTCGGCGACCATCTCACTGCGCTCGGCCCAGAAGCCCCAGCACAGGGAGCTGGCGGGCAGCCCTGCCGCCCGGCGGACCTCCGCCAGACCGTTGAGGAAGGCGTTGGCCGCCGCGTAGTTCGCCTGCCCGGCGGTGCCCAGCACGCTCGCGATCGACGAGAACAGGACGAACGCGGAGAGGTTCAGGTGTCTGGTCAGCTCGTGCAGGTGCCACGCGCCGCGGACCTTCGGCGCCAGCACCGTGTCGATCTGGTCCTCGGTCAAGGTCACCACGACCCCGTCGTCCAGGATCCCGGCACAGTGGATCACCGCCGTCAGTGGGTGGTCGGCCGGCACCGCCGCGATCAGCTCGGCCACCGAGGCCCGGTCGGTGATGTCACAGGCCACCACCTCGACCTCGGCACCCGCCTCGGTCAGCGCCTGGCGTAGACCTGCCGCGGCCGGGGCCGTCGGCCCGCGGCGACTGGTCAGCAGGAGTCGACGGACGCCGTGCCGCCGTACGAGGTGGCGGGCCAGCATGGCGCCCAGTCCACTGGTGCCGCCGGTGATCAACACCGTGCCGGCTCCGAGCATGGCGTCGTCCGGGCGCGACGACGGTCGGCCGGGGTGGTGCGGCGCGGCGCGGTTGCCGTCGGCGTGGGCCAGCCGCGGAGTGCTCAGCACACCGGTCCGGATCTTGATCTGGGTCTCTCCGGTCGCGACGGCCGCCGGGACGAGCTCCCACGACGTGGGTTGGTCGTCGACGTCGACGAGCGTGATCCGGTCCGGGTTCTCGGTCTGCGCGCTCCGCACGAATCCCCAGATCGCGGTCGCGGCTAGATCCGGGGCGACGACCTGCTCGTCCTGGATCGCGTCGCGCGTCACGATGGCCAGCCGGGAGTCGGCGAAGCGGTCGTCGCCGAGCCAGCGCGGCAACCACCGGAGCAGCCGGTGCAGGCGGTCCTCGACGGTCGCCGGTGTGTCGGGGCCCGCCTCGGGCGCACCCGCGACCGAGACGATGACGACCGGGGGTGGGTCGTCGAGGCCGGCGAGGGCGGTCTCGGACGGCTCCAGGACCACGTGCCGCCCGGCCGGCTCGGCGGTGTCGACGGCGCGGGGCAGCCAGTCCACCTGGTACAGCCGGTCGGTCCGCTGGTCCGGTCCGGGCTCGGCGGCACCGTCGTGCGGGGTGTTCAACCAGTACCGCTGTCGTTGGAACGGGTAGGTCGGCAACGGCGTCCACCGACCGTCCCGGTCGGGCAGGGCGGCGTCCCAGGACACCGGCAGGCCCGCCACGAACGCCTCGGCCGCCGACCGGAGCAGGCGATCGAGGCCGCCCTCGTCGCGGCGCAGCGTGCCCACCACCGTGCCGGTGACGTCCGTGCTGTCCAGCGTCTGGGCGATGCCGACGGTCAGCACCGGGTGGGCGGACGCCTCGATGAAGAAGGTGAAGCCCTGGTCGGCGAGGGACCGGGTGGCCTCCTCGAAGCGCACCGTGTGCCGCAGGTTGGTGTACCAGTACCCGGCGTCGAGCCGGGTGGTGTCCAGCCAGTCGGCGGTGACCGTGGAGAAGAACGGCACCTCGGACGGTCGCGGGGTGATTCCCGCCAGCACCCGGGCCAACTCGTCGCGTACGTCGTCCACCTGGGCGGAGTGCGAGGCGTAGTCCACCGGGATCCGCCGGGCCCGCACCCCCTCCGCGTCGCACCGGGCCAGGAGCGCGTCGAGCGCGGCGACCTCACCGGAGACCACGACCGACGACGGCCCGTTGACCGCCGCCACCGACAGCCCTTCGGTCAGGCGGGCCCGTACGGCGTCGACCGGCAGCCCGACCGACACCATCCCGCCGCGACCCGACAGCGCCAGAATCGCCCTCGACCGCAGTGCGACCACCTTGGCCGCGTCCGGCAGGGTCAGGGCGCCGGCGACACAGGCGGCGGCGATCTCGCCCTGCGAGTGGCCGATCACGGCGGCCGGTTCGACGCCCCAGGAGCGCCACGCCTCGGCCAGCGACACCATGACGGCCCACAGCACGGGCTGGATGACGTCCACCCGGTGCAGTGCCTCGGCGTCGTCGAGGACGTCCAGCAGCGACCAGCTCACATGGGGCGACAGTGCGTCGGCGCATTCCTGCATGCGGCGCGCGAAGGCCGGCGACGACACGTACAACTCGCGCCCCATGCCCACCCACTGCGAACCCTGCCCGGGGAAGACGAACACCGTCCGGCCACCCGGCGTCGCCGGTGCGGACGGGCCATCGGTTCCGTCGGCTGTCGTGGTGAGTCCGGCGAGCAGTTCCTCGCGGGTCTGGCCGAGGACCACCGCCCGATGCTCGAACAACGACCGCGTCGACAACAACGAATGCGCCACATCCGCCACATCCACATCCGGCGCACCCGCCACGAAATCCCGCAACCGGGCCGCCTGCGCCCGCAACGCCGACTCCGAACGCCCCGACACCACCCACGGCACCACACCACCGACAACCGGCACCCCACCACCAGCCACCGGCCCCTCCAAAGCCGGCGCCTCCTCCACAATCACATGCGCATTCGTCCCACTGATGCCGAAGGCCGACACACCCGCCCGCCGCACCCGACCCCCACCACCAACCCACGGCCGCGCCTGCGTCAACAACTCCACCGCACCAACCGACCAGTCCACATGCGACGACGGCCGATCCACATGCAACGTCCGCGGCAACACCCCACACCGCAACGCCATCACCATCTTGATCACACCAGCCACACCCGCCGCAGCCTGCGTATGACCAATATTCGACTTCAACGACCCCAACCACACCGGCACACCAGAATCCCGACCCTGCCCATACGTCGCCAACAACGCCTGCGCCTCAATCGGATCCCCCAACCGCGTACCAGTCCCATGCGCCTCCACCACATCCACATCACCAACACGCAAACCCGCATCCGCCAACGCCGCACGAATCACCCGCTGCTGCGCCAACCCATTCGGCGCCGTCAAACCATTCGACGCACCATCCTGATTAACCGCCGAACCACGAATCACCGCCCACACCCGACGACCATGACGCCGCGCATCCGACAACCGCTCCAAAACCAGAACCCCAGCACCCTCCGAAAAACCCGTACCATCCGCCGCATCCGCGAACGCCTTACACCGCCCATCCACCGACAAACCCCGCTGCCGGCCCAACTCGACGAGCACGCCGGGCGTCGGCATCGTGGACACCCCACCGGCCAGCGCGAGCGCGCACTCCCCGGAGCGCAGGGAACGCACCGCCTGGTGGATGGCGGTCAGCGACGACGAGCAGGCGGTGTCGGTCGACACCGCCGGACCCGCCAGGCCCAGCACGTAGGCCACCCGACCCGACGCCACACTGGGGTACGTTCCGGTGAGCGTGTACCCTTGGACCTCGCCGGCGGCGCCGCTACCCATGCGGGGGCCGTAGTCGACGGGGTAGAGGCCGGTGAACACACCGGTGTCGGTGTCACGCAGTCCGGTCGGATCGATACCCGCCCGTTCCAGGGCCTCCCAGGAGATCTCCAGCATCAGCCGTTGCTGCGGGTCCATGGCCAGCGCCTCGCGCGGGCTGATCCCGAAGAACGGCGCGTCGAACCCGGCGAGGTCGGCCAGGAAGCCGCCGGCCCGTGGGTACGTCGTCCCGGCCGCGTCGGGTTCCGGGCCGGACAGCGACGCCAGGTTCCACCCCCGGTCCAACGGCAGGTCGCCCAGGGCGTCCACGCCGCCGGAGACGATGTCCCACAGGTCCTCGGGAGACGCGACGCCGCCCGGGAAGCGACACCCCACGCCCACCACCGCGATCGGCTCGCGAGCGGACTCCTCCAGGTGACGTACCCGGTCGCGCAGCTGCTGCGCGTCACTGACGGCACGTCGCAAGTAGGACCGGAGCTTGTCGAGATCCTCCACCGGGCCCTCCCTAACGTTTACGGTTGGACGAGAACGGACGTGACTACAGGTATCCGCGGTCGATGAGCGCGTACAGCTCGTCGTCGGCGCGGTCGTCGAGCTCCGCCGGCTCGGCCGGCGGGTCCGGCTTCGGCGGTTCGACCAGAGCGAAGAGGTGTGCCGCCAGCGCCTGCGGCGTTGGGTAGGTGAAGGCGACCGTGGCAGAGAGCCGTAGCCCGGTGACCCCGGCCAGCCGGTTGCGGAGTCCGACCACCATGGCGGAGTCGAAGCCGAGGTCGCGGAAGGTCTGTGCCGACCGCGCCGTGAGTACGGCCGGGGTCAGGCCCGGTTTCGTCGTGCTCAGCATCGCCGCCGCCTCGGCGCACACCAGGCCCAGGGCGGACGCCTCGCTGTCCGGGCGGACGCCGTCGGCCGGTGCCGGAGCACCGGGCGACGTGGCGGCGTCGTCGGCGGTCAGCCAGTACCGCTGCCGCTGGAACGGATAGGTCGGTAGGCCGATCCGGCGGGCGGGCCGGAGGCCGCAGGCCGCGCTCCAATCGACGGGCAGGCCCCGCACGTGCAGCTCGGCCAGCGAGCCGTACACCTTGAGCAGGCCGGCGTCGTCCCGGTGCAGGGTGTTGACCAGCACCGGAGAGGCGGCCAGCGCGTCAGCGGTCTCGGCCATCGCCAGCTGGAGCACCGGATGCGGGCTGACCTCCACGAACACGGTCCCGGGCACCGCCATCAGCTGCTCGACGACCTCGCCGAACCGGACCATCGAGCGCAGGTTGGCGTACCAGTGGGCGCTGTCCAGCCCTCGGGTGTCGAACGGGCCGCCGGTGACGGTCGAGTAGAACCTGACCGCCGACTCCCGGGACGTGACGTCCGCGATGGCGTCGAGCAACGTCTCCCGGAGGGGTTCGAGGTAGTGGGAGTGGCCGGCCAGGTCGACCTTGACCCGGCGTACCCGGACGCCCTCGGCGCCGGCCAGCTCGGCGAACTCGTCGAGGGCCGGCACCTCGCCGGAGATCACGACGGAGCTGGGCCCGTTGACCGCGGCGACCGACAGCCGCCCGGACCACCGCGCCAGCCGGTCCCGGACCCAGTCCGGCGACGCGGCCACCGCGGTCATCCCACCGCAGCCGGTCAGCTCGGCCATGGCCTGGCTGCGCACGCTGACGATCCGTGCGGCGTCGTCGAGCGAGATCGCCCCGCAGTCGTACGCCGCGGCGATCTCGCCCTGCGAATGCCCCACCACCGCGTCGGGCACCACGCCGAGCGAGCGCCACACCCGCGCCAGCGACACCATCATCGCGAACAGCGCCGGCTGGATGACGTCGATCCGGTCCAGCGAGGCCGCCGATTCGGCGCCGGTCACCACGTCCACCAGGGACCAGTCGAGCCACAGCTGGAAGGCCCGGGCGCAGTCGTCGATGGCACCGGCGAAGACCTCGGACTCCGCGTACAGCTGCCGGCCCATGCCCTGCCACTGGGATCCCTGGCCGGGGAAGACGAAGACGGTGGGGCCGACCGGCCCGTCGACCACCCCGCGGACCGCCCGGGCGGCGCTCTGCCCGCCGGCCACCAGGTCGAGACCGGCCAGCGCCGCCTCGCGTCCGTCACCGAGCACCACCGCCCGGTGCGCGAACGTGGTCCGCGTCGCCACGAGCGAGTACGCCACGTCGGCCGCCGACAGCGAGGTGTCCGCGGCGACGAACTCGCGCAGCCGGGCCGCCTGCGCCCGGAGCGCCTCCGGCGACCGGGCCGAGAGCACCCACGGCAGCACCCCGGCGGTCTGCGCGGCGGTGGGAGTGTCCGGTTGCCCGGGCGCCTGTTCGAGGATCACGTGTGCGGTGGTGCCACCCATGCCGAACGCCGACACCCCGGCCCGGCGGGGCCGGCCGGGCTGCCCCGGCCAGGGCTGGGCGGCGCGGGCGACCTCGAAGTCCCGCCCGAAGTCGGCGACGGCGGGGTTCGGCGACCGGAAGTTCAGGCTCGGGACCAGTTGCCCGCGGTCCAGGCAGAGCGCCGTCTTGACGAAGCCGACGATCCCCGCGGCCGGTTCCAGGTGGCCCACGTTGGTCTTCACCGACCCGACGGCCAGCGGGCGGGTGCGGCCGGTCTGCCGGAAGACCTCGCGCAGGCCGGCGAGTTCGGCCGGGTCACCGAGCCGGGTGCCGGTACCGTGCGCCTCGACGTAGTCGACGTCGCCGAAGTCGACGGCGGCACGCTCCAGCGCGGTGCGGGTGGCCGCGGCCTGGCCGCTGGGGCTGGGGTCCGGCATCCGGCTGGACGCTCCGCCGCTGGCGACACCCCAGCCCCGGACCACCGCGTAGATGTGGTCGCCGTCGGCGACGGCGAGGTCCAACCGCTTGAGCACGACGATCGCCCCGCCTTCGCCGCGGACGAAACCGTTGGCCCGCTCGTCGAAGGTGAAGCAGCGGCCGTCGGGCGACAACGCGCCCAGATTGGCCAGGCTGATGCCCGCCTCAGGATCGGTGATCAGGTGTACGCCGCCGGCGATGGCCAGCTCGACCGCGCCGCTGCGGATCCGGTCGCAGGCCAACGCCAGCGCCACCAGCGAGGAGGACTGGCCGGAGTCCGCGCAGAAGCTCATGCCCCGGACGTCGAGGAGGCTGGAGATCCGGTTCGCGATCAACGCACCACTCGACCCGAGCGCGGCGTAGTGGTCGTCCCGGTCGCTGCCGGACAGCTTGCGGAGCAGGTCGTACCCGGAGGGCGCGGTGCTCACCACGACGTCGACCTCGCGGCCGGCGAGCGCGGTCGCCGGGATGCGGGCGTCCTCGACCGCCTCCCAGGCCAGCTCCAGCCCCAGCCGCTGGGTGGGGTCCATGGCCGCCGCCTCCGCGCCGCCGGTGCCGAAGAAGGCCGCGTCGAATCCGTCGATGGCGTCGAGGAACGACCCGGTCGTCAGGGTCGCGGCGTCCGGGTGGGACGAGACCGTCGAACCGGTCAGCCGGTGTTCCGGGAACGTCGCGACGGTCGACTCGCCGTTGACCAGCAGACGCCAGAACTCCGTCAAGCCGGGCACGCCGGGAAAGCGGCACGACATCCCGATCACCGCGATGTCCGCTCCTGCCCTAACCATGCGATTTCCTTCCGCTCCGCACGGCGGACGACTCTCGTCGCGCCGTGCCGCCGTCACCGCCAGGTGGTCAACAGATCTCGAAGTTCGTCGGGCGCGTCCATGAAGTCGTAGTGACCGCCGGCGACGACCCGGAACTGCACCGAGTCGGAGTAGTGGCGCCATCCGGCCAGCTCGTCGAGGCTCACCTCGGGGTCGTCCCGCCAGTGCACGACGACGATCGGGCAGGCCAGCCGGACCGGCTCCGCCCGCCGGTACCGCGCGGCGGCGGCATGGTCGTCGAGCAGCACCGACAGACCCATGTCGATCATGTCCGGCCGGGGGTCGATGCCCCGCCCACGCAGGAACGCCTCCACCTCCCGGCGCAGCTCCGGCTCGCTCATCGCGAGCATCCGGTCGCGCGACGCGTCGTGCGGGGCCGGCTGGCCCGACACGAAGAGGCACTCCGGGCCGGGCAGGCCACGTGCGGCCAGCCGAACCACGGCCTCGAAGGCCGGCAGGGCGCCGGCACAGTGGCCGAACAGCGCGAACGGGCGGTCGAGCGTCGGTGACAGCGCGTCGACGAGGCCGTCGGCGAGGTTCTCGTAGGTGCCGTAGTGCGGATGGGCCAGCCGGTTCTCCCGGCCGGGGAACTGCACCGGGCAGATCTCGGCGTCGCCGAGCGTGGCGGGCCAACCGTTGAAGGCCGAGGCCCCGGCCCCGGAGAAGGGCAGGCAGAAGATCCGGGACGGATGCGCGGTGGACGGTTGCCGGATGAACCACGGCGAGACGGTGCTGACGGTCATGATGTCGGCCGTTTCTGGGCGACGATGGGCAGGTGGGTCATCCCGGCGATGAAGTACGACCGCAGGTGCTGCGGCTCACCGGCTAGTTCGATGGCGCCGAACCGGTCGAGCAGCTCCTCGAAGAAGATCCGCAGCGTCATCCGGGCCAGCGGCGCGCCGATGCAGAAGTGCGGGCCGAAGCCGAACGCGACCTGACGCTTCGCGCCGACGCGGTTGATGTCGAACACATGCGGATCGGGAAACTGCAGCTCGTCCCGGTTGGCCGAACCGATCCAGGCGACGACCGCGGCGCGCGCCGGGATGGTGCCGCCGCCGATCTGGACGTCGTCCACCGCGTACCGCATGAAGTTGCACGCCGCGGACGTCCAGCGCAGTCCCTCCTCCACCAGGTTCGGGATCAGCGACGGGTCGGCCTGTGCCCGGGCGAACTGCTCCGGCCGCTCGATCAGCGCCTCGACCGTGCCGGACACGGTGTGCGGTGTGGTCACGTTGGCGCCGAGCAGGATGCTGTAGCCGTCGAGGGCGATCTCCTCGTCGGTCAGCGGCGTGCCCTCCACGCTGAGGTTCATCAGGTGGTCGAGCAGACTGCCGTCGTCGCCACCGCCCGCCCGCCGCCGCCGTACCCACTCGGTGACGTAGGTGATGAGTTCGTGGTGGGCGATCGCCAGGGTCGCGGCCTCGCTGCCGTGCTGGAAGTGCGGGTCGGCGGGAGCCGTCACCATCGCGGTCAGCTCCACCAGCTCCTGCCAGTCCCGCTCGGGGATGCCGAGCAGGGGGCCGGTGACCAACGCCGGCAGCAGCAGCGCCCGGTCGGCCAGGTCGAAGACCTCCCCGTCGAGCGCCGGCTCGAGGAACTCCACCACGGTGGTGCGGATGGTCTCGGCCCAGGGCGCCACCGCCCGCGCGGTGAGTTTGGCGCCGATGGCGCGGCGTACCCGGGTGTGGCGCGGCGGGTCGGTCGAGGTCAGCAGCCTGCCCGCGGCCGGGTCGTCGGTGCCCAGGTGGGTGGGGACCGTGCCCCGCTCGGAGGTGAACTCACGGTGGTCGCCGAGCACCCGGCAGACGTCCTCGTACCGGGTCACCGACCAGAACTCCCGACCGTCGGGCAGGACCTGGTGGTGCAGCGGCGCCTTGGCCCGCATCACGTCCCAGACGGGATGCGGGTCGCCGTGGGAGTAGAGGTCCAGGTCGAACAGATCGACGGTGTCCAGGTCGATGTCGCGGGCGGGACCCGGGGTGAGCCTCACGTCCCGGCCCTGCCCTGTGCGATCAGCTCGGCGACCCGGGCCGGTGTCTGCGCCAGGTAGAAGGCCCGGACGGACAGCCGTACGCCGTAGTCATCGGCCATCCGGTCGATGATCTTGATACCGGCCAGCGAGGTGCCACCGAGCGCGAAGAAGTCGTCGTCCTCCTTGGCCTCGGCGCCGAGATACTCCGACCACAGGTCCGCGATGGCCTGCGCCTGCGGGACGGGTCGCGCCACGGCTGCGCCGCCGCCACCATTCTGGTGGTCCGTCCGTGGTGACGATTCCATTCTTCAGCTCCCTTTGGTCCGCCGGTCGGGATTGTCTTTCCGATCCTTTTCGGCCCGATTCGGGCCGGCACCGCCGACACCACCATGCGGCGTGCGGAAAGTGCCACTGACGGAAGTCGCCTCATGCGACGAGGCAATTCCTTGGTGGCCGGTTCGAGTGTGGCGCGATTCTTCGTACGGGAACACCGGTAAAGGCGAATACAGGGGTTCACCGGGGGTGCGGTCGAGGTGACCAACGCGTAGCCGTCCCGCTGGCGGGACAGTACAAGGTGGACCGAACGCGGGCCGCCCCGGCGCCGCCGCCGGTTGCCTCACGGCCGTCGGCGGGTGACCGTGACGGTAATTCGACGACACATGGCGCAGGGACGTGAGGGGAACGACGTGGAAGACAGCGGTGTGGATGCGGACGTGGTGATCGCCGGTGCCGGACCCACCGGTCTGATGCTGGCCTGCGAACTCCGCCTGGCGGGTGTCGATGTGCTGGTGGTGGAGCGGCTCGCGCAGCCGACGGGCGAGTCGCGGGCCGGCGGAATGCACTCGCGCACCCTGGAGGTGCTGGACCAGCGTGGGATCCTGGATCGCTTCACGGACATCGGCGTTCCGCAACCCGTAGGCCATTTCTCCGGTCTTTATCTGGAGTTCGACGAGGCGGAGTCGCGGCACCCCTATCCGTTGATGATCCTGCAGACCGACATCGAACGGCTGCTCGAGGAATGGGCCGTCGCGCTGGGTGTGCGTATCCAACGGTCGTCCGAGGTGACCGGAATCAGCCAGGACGGTGCCGGGGTGACCGTCGAACTGGGCACCGCGCCGGGACCGACGCGTACGCTGCGCGCCCGCTATCTGGTGGGCTGCGACGGCGGACGCAGCGCCGTACGCAAACTGTCGGGCATCGACTTCGTGGGCACGTCGGCGACGATGACGGCGCTGATCGGCGACGTCGAGCTTCCGGAGCTGACCGAGGACTACATCTGGGTGCGCCGCTGCCCCACCGGCGACTACTCGGTGATCGCCTTCGAGCCGGGCTGGTACCGGGTCATCGCCTCCGAGTACGACCGCGTCGTCGACCGCGACGAGCCGGTGACGTTCGAGCAGCTCCGCGAGTCGCTGCTCAGGCTCGCCGGCACCGACTTCGGGATGCGCAACCCGCGGTGGGTCTCCCGGTTCAGCGACGCCGCGCGCCAGGCCGACCGCTACCGGGCCGGTCGGGTGCTGCTGGCCGGCGACGCCGCGCACATCCACTTCCCGGCCGGCGGGCAGGGGCTGAACCTGGGCGTGCAGGACGCGGTCAATCTCGGGTGGAAGCTCGCCGCGGTGGTCAACGGCCAGGCCCCGGAGAGCCTGCTGGACACCTACCACCACGAGCGCCACCCGGTCGGCGAGCGCGTGCTGCACAACACCCGGGCGCAGTCGGCGCTGGCCCGCCCCGGCCCGCACACGGAGGCGCTGCGCGACGTCTTCGGCGAACTGCTGCAGTTCGACGACGTCAACCGGCAGCTGTGCGGCAAGCTGACCGCGCTGAACCTCCGCTACCCGGTCGACGGCGATCACCCGCTGGCCGGCCGTCGGGTTCCCGACGTCGACCTCAAGACGGCCGGTGGCGCCACCCGGATGTACGAGTTGCTGCACGCCGCCCGACCGGTGCTCGTCGATCTGCACGGCAGCACCGAGGTCGCCGCAGCGGCCGACGGCTGGGCCGATCGGGTCGACCTGGTCGAGGCGACGAGCGGGGACGACCACTGGATCGTCCCGGACCTCGACGAGCTGCCCGCACCGGCCGCGCTGCTCGTCCGCCCGGACGGTCACGTCGCCTGGGCGGCCTCCGCCGACGAGCCGCTGGACACCGCGGCGCTGCGGGCCGCCCTCGCCACCTGGTTCGGTCCGGTGCGACCTGGTCGATGACGAGGCACCCGACATCGGTACAGGGCCCCGAGCGTCGCTCGGGGCCCTGTCGTTCGTCGGTCGCGTTCGCCTCAGACCGGTGCCGGGCTCCTGCCGGTGCTGACCTGCTCGATGACGTCGAGCACCTCCCGACCCTGATCCACCAGGTACATGTGGTCGCCGGGAAACTCCACGTAGCTGAACTCGCCGGTGGTCGCCGTCTGCCACTGCCGGGCCTCGGCGGCGGTCACCAGACCGTCGGAGTCACCGCGCAGCGAGCAGATCGGCACCGCTACCGGCCCGTCGAAGCTCGGCAGGTAGGCCTCGTGCATCTCGCAGTCGGCCTGCAAGGCGGGAAGGATCAGCTCCCGCATCTCCGGATGGTCGAGCGCCTCGTGCCGGAAGCCGGCGAACTCCTCGACCCGGGCGAGGAACTCCTCGTCCGGTAGCCCGGCCGCCCGCCGCTCGCGCTGCGTCCACGGCCCCGGTGAACCGCTGACGATCAGCCGCTCCACCACGACGCCCCGGCTGCTCAGCAGGGGCACCAGCTCGTACGCGAGCACCGCGCCCAGGCTGTGTCCGAACAGCACGGTCCGGGTACCGGCGCCGAGGTCGGCGGCGATGGTGTCGACCTCGGTCCGGGCCGCTTCCACCACGTTGCGGTACGGCTCCTCCAGGAATCGCCGTTCCCGGCCCGGCAGCTCCACGGAGGTGACGCGCCACCGGCCGGCCGCCAGCTCGCGCCACGGGTGGAAGAAGGAAGCACCCGCTCCCGCGAACGGCACGCACAACAGCGTGCCGCGTTCCCGCGCCTCATCGGTCGCGCCCTGCCCTGTCATCTCAGATCAGCTCCTGTCCTTCGCCGGTTGTCGGTTCACTGCGCCGCGAGCTTGCGGTTGATGACCTCGAAGATCTCGGCCACCGGGCCGGGCAGGTTCATCTCGTGGTGCGTGGCGTGCACGTCGTACTCCTCGATGGCGCCGAGGACGTACGGCCGCCACAGGTTCGCGTACAGGTCGTCCTTGAGCACCGCGTTGAAGAACAGCACGTCACCGTCGTAGACCGGCGACTCGAACGTCATCATGAGCTGGGAGTTGTTGGCCAGTACCCGGGCCATGACGTCGATGGAGTCCTGCTGGTTGTCGGTGCCGATGTACTGACCGAAGAAGTCCTCCAGCTCGTCCCGGTAGTCCTCGACGGTCTTGTTGGCGTGGATCTCGGTCCAGCCGTGCCCGCCGGGCTGCGAGTCGAGGATGGCCGTCAGGGCGATCTCGTGCCCGCGCCGGGCGAGGCCGGCCGCGACGGCCTGGGCCACGGTGCCACCGTAGGACCAGCCGATCAGGTGGAACGGACCGTCCGGCTGGATCTTCAGCATCTCCTCGATGTAGCCGTCGACCATCTCCTCGACCGACGACACCAGCTCACCCACGCCGTTGTAGCCGCGCGACTGCAGGGCGTACGCCGGCCGGTCCGGCACGTGCACCACGAAGCTGAAGTACGCCCAGCCCAGCCCGCCTCCCCCGTGGAAGAACCACAGCGGCGGCTTGCCCGTGCCGGGGTCGATGTTGAGCGGCAGCACCACGCCGAGCGGGTCGGCGATCTCCCCGGCGGGCTGACCGATCAGCAGCAGCGACGCCAGCTCGGCCACGGTGGGGAACTTGATGATCGTACGGAGTGGGAACTCGATGCCGAACTCCTTGCGGATGCGCACGCTGAGCCGGGTGGCCAGCAGCGAGTGCCCGCCGAGGGCGAAGAAGTCCTCGTCCACCCCGACGGTCTCCCGGCCGAGCAGCTCGCCGAAGATCGCGCACAGCCGCTGCTCCTGCGAGGTGCGTGCCTGTCGACCGGTCGCCTTGCTGGTGTCCTCCTCGGGCAGCGCCCGACGGTCGAGCTTGCCGTTCGGCGTGAGCGGCAACTCGGCGAGGGGAATCACCGTGGCCGGCACCATGTAGTCCGGCAGGCGTCCGCGCAGGTACGTGGTGAGTTCGGTGCGGAGCTGGTCAGCCGCGACACCTCCGGTGGGCGCCGGCACCACGTAGCTCACGATGCTCTTGTCGCCCTGCTGGTTCTCGCGCACCACGACCGCGGCTTGCGCCACGCCGGGGTGCCCGGCCAGCACGTGCTCAATCTCCCCCAGCTCGATCCGGAAGCCCCGGACCTTCACCTGGAAGTCGGTGCGCGCGATGTACTCCAGCTGACCGGCCCGGTTCCACCGCGCCAGGTCTCCGGTCCGGTAGATGCGCGATCCGGCCGGCCCGAACGGGTTGGGCACGAACCGTTCGGCGGTCAGGTCCGGTCGGCCCTGGTAGCCACGGGCCAGGCCGTCGCCGGCGAGGTACACCTCCCCGGCGACGCCGCGCGGCACCGGGCAGAAGCGTGCGTCGAGCAGGTACACCTGGGTGTTGCCGATCGGGGTGCCGATCGCCACCGGCGCTCCCGGAGTCAGCGGCGCCATGGTCGACCAGGTCGTCGTCTCCGACGGGCCGTACCAGTTGCCCACCTCGGTGGCCTGCGCGGCCAGCGTCTCGGCGAGGCGGGCGGGCACCGCCTCCGCCCCGGTCATGATGCGCAGCCCCCGCGCGGCGTCCGGGTCGTGGGCGAGCAGCATCTGCCAGAAACCCGGCGTGGCCTGCACCACGCTGACCTCGTTGCGGCGGATGTACGCCAGCACCGCCGCCGGATCGGTGACGGTCTCCTTGGCCGCCATCACCATCGTCGCGCCGGTGACGAACGGCAGGTACAGCTCGGTGTTCGCCATGTCGAAGGAGACCGTCGTGCTGAACAGCATCCGCTCCCCCGGCGACAGCGGGAACCGCCGCTGGACGGAGGCCAGGAAGTTCGCGACCGCACCGCGCGGGATCGTCACCCCCTTCGGCGCGCCGGTGGAACCCGACGTGTAGATCACGTACTGGGTGTTCGCCGGGTGCGCGACCACCGCCGGCGGCAGGTCCGGACAGCCCGAGCAGTCGGCGCCGGCGAGCGTGTCGTCGTCGAGCACCAGCACCGGCTTCGCCTGGGCCAGGATGTGGTCGATGCGGGAGCGCGGGTGCTCCGGGTCCAGCGGTACGTAGGCGCCGCCGGCCTTGAGCACCGCCAGCAGCGCCACCATCAGGTTCACCGTCCGGGGCAGGCACACGGCGACCAGCGACTCGGCCCGCACGCCGCGCTCGACCAACCAGTGCGCCAGCCGGTTCGACCGGACGTCCAGTTCCTGGTAGGTGATCGAGTCGTCCTCGGTGAGCACGGCGAGTGCCTGGGGTGACTCCTGGACCCGGCGGCGCACCGCCGCCAGCAGCCCGCCCTCCAAAGTCGGCTCGGCGGTGTCGTTCATCTCCACCAGCAGTCGCTCGCGCTCGGCCGCGCTGAGCACGTCGACGTCGCCGACGCACCGGGTCGGGTCGGCGACCACCTGCTCCAGGACGCGGACGAACCGTTCGGCCATGGCCTCGACGGTGTCCCGGTCGAACAGCCTGGTCCCGTACTGGATGTCGCCGTAGAGCACCCCCGCCACGTCGTCCAGGGTCATGCTGAAGAAGAGATCGACCATGGCCTTCGTGGTGAGGGCCTGCTGGAACTCGGCCGTGAGCCCCGGGAAGTCGAGCACCGGCTTGGCGAAGTTCTGCCAGCCGCACATCACCTGGAACATCGGCCGGTACTTGGCGGAACGGTCCGGATTGATCTCCTCGACCAGCACGTCGAACGGCACGTCCTGGTGCTCGTACGCGGTGAGCGCCTTGTTGCGTACCTGGGCGAGCAGGTCCAGGAAGGTCGGATTGCCGGACAGGTCGACGCGCAGCACCAGGTTGTTGACGAAGCAGCCGACCAGGTCGGCCAGCGCCTCGTCGGTCCGCCCGGCGATCGGGGACCCGATCGGCACGTCCTCGCCGCCGCCGAGCTTGCTCAACAGCACCGCCAGCGCGGCCTGCACGATCATCGACATGGTCATGCCACGCTCGGCGGCGAGGCGTTCCAGCCCGGCGGTGACGGCGGGCCGCACCACGAAGGCCACGGCGTCACCGTCGGTGCTCAGGTCCGCCGTCCGTGGATGATCCAGCGGCAGGTTCAGCGGCTGGGGTACGCCGGTGAGTTCCTTGCGCCAGTACTCCAGCTGCGCCGCGGCGAGGCTGTTCGGATCCTTCAGGTCACCGAGCACCTCCCGCTGCCACAGCGTGAAGTCCTTGTACTGCACGGGCAGCGGCTCGAACGCCGGGGCTCGGCCGGCCCGCCGGGCGCCGTAGGCCGTGGCCAGGTCCCGGGCCAGCGGGAAACTGGAGCTGCCGTCGGTGGCGATGTGGTGGATGGCCAGGACGAGGACGTGCTCGCGGGGCGAGGAGCGGATCAGGCTGGTCCGGAACGGAACCTCGGTCGCCAGGTCGAAGGTGTGCGCGACCGCGCGGTCGACCGCGCCGGACACCTCCTCCGGTGGCACCTCCAGCACCGGCGTCTCCACCCGGGCCAGTGCCTCCGCCACCGGCAGGATCCGCTGGTACGGCTCACCCTGGTCGTCCACCACGTAGGTGGTGCGCAGGATCTCGTGCCGCTCGACCACGTCCCTGATCGCCGCGTCCATCGCGGACAGGTCCAGGTCCCCGGTCAGCCGCAGGGCCGCCGACATGTTCCAGGTCTCGCCACCCTCCAGTTGGTGCAGGTACCAGTAGCGGCGCTGGGCGAAGGACAACGGAATCATGTGCTTACTCCTCTACGGTCATCTTGCGCAAGCGAGGGCGACGCGGAGCTGCCGGTGCTTCCAGTCCCGCCCGGTCCAGCCATTCGGCGAGCGCGGCCACCGTTGGCCGGTCGAAGATCGTGCGGATGGGGATCTCCGCTCCGGTCTCCGCCCGGGCCCGGCTGATCAACCGGGTGGCGAGCAGCGAATGCCCGCCCAGATCGAAGAAATCGTCGTCGACGCCGACCCGCTCCAACCCCAGCACCTCGGCGAAGAGCCGGGTCAGGCACTCCTCCCGCGGGGTGCGCGGCGCCCGGTAGTCGGTTCCGTTGAACTCCGGCTCGGGAAGCGCGGACCGGTCCAGCTTGCCGTTGGCCAGCAACGGCAGCCGGTCCAGCAGCACGAAGGCGGCGGGCACCATGAACTCCGGCAACCGCTCGGCGGTGTACCGGCTGAGTTCCGCGGCGTCGACCTCGTCCACGGTCACGACGTAGGCGGCGAGCCGGGCGCCGGTGCCCGCGCCCGGCCGGGACACCACGACGGCCTGGTCGACCGCCGGGTGCGCGCCGACAACCGTCTCGACCTCGCCCGGCTCGATCCGGAAGCCGCGCACCTTGACCTGCGCGTCTCCCCGGCCCGCGTACTCCAGCTGCCCGTCGTCGTTCCACCGGGCCAGGTCGCCGGTGCGGTACATCCGGGCACCGGGCGGGCCGAAGGCGTCGGCGACGAAGCGCTCGGCGGTCAGGTCGGCCCGGCCGTGGTAGCCACGACCGACGCTGCCGCCGACGTACAGTTCGCCGACCACCCCCGGCGGTACCGGCGCCAGGCCAGGGCCCAGGACGTAGGCCCGCATGTTGCCCAGCGGCGTGCCGATCGGCACGCTCCCCGCCGGGTTCGCCGCGTCCTCGGCGACCGTGCAGGTGGTGGCGTAGAACGACTCGCTCTGCCCGTAGGCGTTCACCACACGTACCCCTGGGAAGGCCTGCCGGGTCTTCTCCACCAGCGAGACGGGGAGGGCCTCGCCGGCGAAGACCACGGTCTCCACACTGGTACGGCCGGCGATCTCGCCGACGAGTTCGGCGAAGGCGGACGGCACGGTGGAGATGACGCTGCCGTGCCAGCCCGCCGGCTCGGCCAGGGCCAGCACGTCCCGGACCACCTCGACGACGCCACCGGTGGCCAGTGTCGTGAAGATCTCGAACGCCGAGACGTCGAAGTTCACCGAGGTGCCGGCGAGCAGCCGCTTGCCGGGGGCCAGGCCCACCCGGGACGCGAGCCGCAGCACGCCGTTGACCACGTTCGCGTGCGTGATGGCCACACCCTTGGGCCGGCCCGTGGAGCCGGAGGTGTACATCACGTACGCCAACTGCTGTGCCTGGACCCGCGGTTCACCGCCGGTGTGCTCGCCGGCCAGGTCGAGCGTGTCGAGCAGGACGTCCGGCGCGTCGTGCTCCGGCAGCACCGCGACCGTCGCGCCGTCGGTCAGGACCAGGCAGGGCCGGGCCTCCCCGAGGATGGCGGCGGTGCGGGCGCTGGGATACCGGGGATCGACCGGCAGGTACGCGCCACCCGCCCGCAGGATCGCCAGCAGGGCGACGACCAGATCCGCCGAGCGCGGCAGCGACACCGCCACCAACGACTCCGGGCCCACGCCACGGCCGGACAGTTCGTCCGCCAGGCGGGCGGTCCGGGCGGTCAACTCGCGGTACGTGAGCGACTCGCCCCCGGCGACCACGGCGACCTCGTCCGGGGTCCGTGCCGCCTGGGCCTCGACGAGCCCGACGATCGTGGTCCGCGGAGTCGGCGTGGCCGTGTCGTTGACCTCGGTGAGCAGCAGGTGGCGTTCCGCCGGGTCCAGGATGTCGAGCTGACCGACGGTCAGGCTCGGGGTGGCCACCATGTGCCGCAGGACCCGGGCGAGACGCGCCGCCAACGTCTGCACCGCCTCCGGGCCGAAGACACCCCGCGCGTACTGCAGGAGCAGTTGGAGCTGCGGATCCGCCGCCGCCATCAGGGTCAGCGGATAGTTGGTGGCCGTCGACGGGCGCAGGCCGGTGAAGGCGACACCGTCCGCGGCGTCGGTGGCGGCGTCGAGCGCGTCCCGGTCGACCGGGTAGGACTCGAAGACGACGAGCGTGTCGAACAGCGACGACAGGCCGACCGTCTGCTGGATCTCGGTCAATCCGTAGTAGTGGTGCTCCAGCAGGCGGGCCTGCCGACCCTGCAGCCGGGTGAGGACCGCCGCGACGGTGTCGCCGGGCGCGTACTCGACGCGTACCGGAAGGGTGTTGATGAACATGCCGACCGTCGAGTCGACACCGGACACCGCGGGCGGACGCCCGGAGACGGTCGCGCCGAACAGCACGTCCCGGCGGCCGGTGAGCTGGCCGAGCAGCAGCGCCCAGGCACCCTGGACCAGGGTGTTGACGGTGATGCCCCATTCGGCTGCCCGCCGCACGAGGGCCTGCGCCTCGTCCGGGTCGAGCGCGACGGCGAGCTGACCGACCCCCTCGACGGCCACCTGGTCCGAGCCGGGAGCGAGCAGGGTGGGTTCCTCGATTCCGGCCAGCTCGGCCGCCCACACCCGCGCGGACTCCGCGTCGTCCTGCTGGGCGCGCCAGCGCAGGAACTCACCGAAGTCACCGGACGCGGGCAACCCGGCCGGGTCGCCGCCGGAGGCGTAGAGCAGCAGCAGGTCCCGCATCAGCAGCGGCATGGACCAACCGTCGATCAGCACGTGGTGGGCGGTCAGCACCAGTTCCGCGCGGCCGGGCGTCGTGACGACCAGGGCCATCCGGATCAGCGGTGGGCGGCCCACGTCGAAGTGCGCGGACCGGTCGTGGGCGAGGAAGCGCTCGAACCTGTCGGTCCGCTCCGCCTCGTCGAACGTGGTCAGGTCGTGGTACTGCCACGGCAGGGCCACCTCCTGCGGCACCACCTGCACCACCCCGCCGTCCGCGCGGTCGACGAAGGCGGCCCGGAGGCTGGCATGCTGCCCCAGCAACGCCTGCGCGGCCCGGCGCATCCGCTCCGGGTCGACCGCGCCGGACAGGTGGAAGACCAACTGCATGTGGTACGCGTCGAACGACGACCCGGCCAGCATGGTGTGGAACAGCATCCCGGACTGCACCGGCGTGGTCGGCCAGACGGTGGCCAACGCACCGAAACGGGTCTCCCACGCGTCGATCTCCGCCTGGCTCACCTCGACCAGGGGCGCGTCGCTCGGGGTCAGCCCCCCGGCGTCGGGGGTGGTCGCGTGGCGTGCCAGGGCGGTCAGCGCGTCGACCCACAGCCCGGCCAGTTCGGTCACCTCGTCGCGGTCGAGCACGCCGGTGGGGAAACCGAAGTAGGCGGTCAACTCGTCACCGTCGGCGGTGCTCGCGGCGACCGCGTTGATCTCCAGCGCCGACAACGCCGGCATGTCCGCGTCCGGGGCGGCGATCAGATCCCGGTACGCGGTGTCCGGCGCCCAGCCCAGGCCGCGCAGGTCCTCGGGGATGTCCGCGCCGGAGGAGCGGCCCAGGTAGTTGAAACCGATCTGCGGCTCCCGCGTCCCGGCCAGCGCGCTGGCGGTCTCCGGGTTCAGGTGGCGCAGCAGGCCGTAACCCGTGCCGTTGTCCGGCACGGCCCGTAGCTGCTCCTTGACCGCCTTGATCGCCCGGCCGGCGGCCGGGCCGCCGGCGAACGCGTCCACCACGTCGACGCCCGCCACGTCCAGCCGCACCGGGAACATCGCGGTGAACCAGCCGACGGTGTTCGACAGGTCGGCGCCGGGGACCACGTGTTCGGCCCGGCCGTGCCCTTCCAGCCGCACCAGGGTCGAGGTGCCCGACCCGCCCCGGGTCGCACGCCAGCGGCTCAGCGCCAGCGCCAGGCCGGCCAGCAGCCCGGCGTCCACACCGGCCCGGAACACCGTGGGCACGGTGGTCAGCAGGGTCTGCGTGACCTCGGGCGGCACCTGGACGCGCAACGTGCCCACGGTGGCCGCGACGTCGCGGGCCGGATCGAGCGGACGGGCGCCCAGCACCGGCTCGTCGGCCCGCAGGATCTCCTGCCAGGCCGGCAGTTCCGCTACTCGTTGCGGGCTGGTCGCGGCATCGGCCAGCCCGCACATCCACCGCCGTAGCGAGGTGCCCACCGCCGCCGGTGGTGTGGTTTGGCCGCCACTGATCCGCTGCCAGGCGGCGGCCAGGTCCGGGATCAGGATCCGCCACGACACCCCGTCGACGACCAGGTGGTGCAGCACGATCAGCAGCCGGTCCACGTCCGTGTCCGAGGTGAATCGCACGAACTGGGCCATCACGCCCGCGTCCGGGTCCAGCCGGTCCGCGGCCGCGTCCAACTCCACCCGCACATCGGCGTCGCCGAGGACGACGTCGCGCAGCAACACGTCGGCGTCCACGGTGCCGACGGCCGCCATGACGATGCCGGACCCGGCCCGGTCGAGCCGGGACCGCAGCACGTCGTGCCGGTCCAGCACGGCCTGCAGCGTCGCGACGAGTCCGGCCCGGTCGATGCCCTCGGGCAGGGTGAGCAGCGCGGACATGCAGAACCGGCCGACACCTCCGCCCAGCGCGAGCACGTGCGCCGCCGTCGGCGGCAACGGCGCCCAGCCCACGCCGCCGCCCGGGAGTTCGGCCAGGGTCACCGGCTCCTCGTCCGCCCGGCCGTCGACCAGTTCGGCGAGCCGGGCGACGGTGCGGTGCTCGAAGATCTCCCGTGGGCTGACGACCAGGCCACGCGTCTTGGCCCGCGCGGCGACCTGGATGGAACGGATACTGTCGCCGCCGCTGGTGAAGAAGTCGTCGTCGATGCCCACCGGCCCGGCGCCCAGGACGTCGGCGTACACCTCGGCCAGCAGTTGCTCCACCGCGCTGCGCGGCGCCCGGTGCTCGGTGCCGGCGAACTCCGGCACAGGCAACGCGCCCCGGTCCAGCTTTCCGCTCGCCGTCAACGGCAGCCGGTCCAGCACCACGAACTGGGCCGGGACCAGGTAGTCCGGCAGCCGCTCGGCCGCGAACGCGCGCAGCTCCGCCTGGGACAGGTCGGCCACCCGTCGCGCAGCGCTACCGGTGGCGCTCTCCGGCGGCGCCACGTAGCCGACGAGCCGGGCCCGGCCGCTGTGGTCCTCGCACACGGTCACCGCCGCCCGGCCGACCTCGGGGTGTCGGGTGAGGACGGTCTCGATCTCGGTCGGCTCGACCCGGATGCCGTTCACCTTCACCTGCGTGTCGACGCGTCCCGCGTACCGCAGGTGACCCTCGTCGTCCCACCGGGCCAGGTCGCCGGTCCGGTACATGCGCGCACCGGCCGGGCCGAAGGGGCAGGCGACGAACCGGTCGGCGGTCGACCCGCCGTCGCGGTGGTAGCCGCGGGCGAGCCGGCCACCGACGTACAGCTCACCGATCACGCCGGGCGCGACCGGAGCGAGTTCGGGCCCCAGCACGTAGGCGCGCATGTTGGCCAGGGGCGCTCCGATCGGCACCGCTTCGGAGCCGGCCAGCTGCTGCGGAACCGGGTAGGTGGTGGCGTAGAAGCTCTCCGTCTGCCCGTACGCGTTGACGACGCGTACGCCGGGCAGGGCGCGCCGGACCTCGTGGACCAGATCCGCCGAGAGGGCCTCACCGGCGAAGACGACGGTTTCCACGTCGAGTGCGGGACGTGCCGCGGGGCCCGAACCGAGCTGATCCAGCAGGGCGGCGAACACCGTGGGCACGGCGCTGACGGTGGTTCCCGACCAGCCGCCACGTTCGGCGAGTTCGAGCACGTCACGGACGATCTCGATGCTCGCGCCCGTGGTCAGCGCGGTGAAGGTCTCGAAGACCGAGACGTCGAAGTTCACCGACGTCGCGGCCAGCATCCGGGAGCCCGCCTCGACCCCCACCCGGCGGCGCAGGTCCCACACGCCGTTGACCACACCGCCGTGGGTGACCGCGACCCCCTTGGGCACGCCGGTCGACCCGGACGTGAACATCACGTACGCGAGATGGTCCGGCCGCACACCGGTCTCCGGCAGCTGCGTCACCGGGCCGTCCAGGCACAGGTCGTCGAGCCGCAGCACCGACGGCGAGCCGGCGACCACCGCCGCCGTCGCGGCGTCGGTCACCACCAGGGCCGGTCGGGCGGCCTCGAGCAGGAGGGCGACCCGCCCGGCCGGGTAGGCCGGGTCGATCGGCAGGTAGGCCCCGCCGGCCTTGAGCACGCCCAGCAGCGTGACCACCAGGTCCACCGATCGTGGCAGGGCCACGGCGACCAGGACCTCCGGTCCGACACCGTGCTGCCGCAGCAGCGCGGCCAGCCGGCTCGCGCGGACGTCGAGTTCCCGGTACGACAACGTGGTCGGTCCGCACACCACCGCCGTCGCGTCGGGGGTGCGGACCACCTGGGCGGCGACCAGCTCCGCGACCGTGGCGTCCGGCACCGGTGCCGTCGTCCGGTTCAGCCGGGCCAGCCGGTCCCGCTCGGCGTCGGTGAGCAGGTCCACCGCCGCGAGTCGCGCCGCGGGATCGGCGACCACCTGCCGCAGCACCCGCAGATAGCGGTCGACCAGGTGCTCGGCCGTGGCCGGGTCGAACAGCTCGGTCGCGTACTCCAGCCGCCCGTAGGCACCGCCGGCCGGGGCCGGGACGATGTTGAAGAAGAGGTCGAACTTCGCGGTCCCGGTGCCCGCCGGGACCGGGGTGACCCGCAGCCCCGGAAGCTCGACCTGCGCCCATTCGAACTGCCAGGCCAGCATCACCTGGAACAGCGGCTGGTAGGCGGTGGTCCGGTCCGGGCTCAGCAGCTCGACCAGACGCTCGAACGGTACGTCCTGGTTGTCGTAGGCGGCCAGGGCCCGGTCCCGGACCTGCCTGAGCAGATCCTCGAACGTCGGGTTCCCGGACAGGTCGACGCGCAGCACCCAGGTGTTGGCGAAGAAGCCGATCAGGTCGTCGAGTTGCTCGTCGGCGCGCCCCTCGATCGGGCTGCCGATCGTCAGGTCGTTGCCGGCGCCGACATGGTGCAGCAGTACCGCCAGCGCCGCCTGGGCGACCATCGGGGCCGTGCCGCCGTGCTGAGCGGCGATCTTGGCGACGCCGGTGAGCAACTCCTCGTCGAGCTCGAAGTCGACGTGACCGCCCTGGTGGCTGGCCGCCGTCGGACGCGGCCGGTCCAGCGGCAGGTGCACCGGTTGCGGCACGTCGGCCAGCTCCGTACGCCAGTACTCGACCTGCGCGGCGGCGATGCTGTCCGGGTCGGACTCGTCACCGAGCAGCTGTTGCTGCCAGATCGTGTAGTCCTTGTACTGCACCGGCAGCGGGGCCCACTGTGGTGCGGCACCCCGCAGCCGGGTCGAGTACGCCGTCACCAGGTCCCGCAGGAACGGCCCCATCGACGCCCCGTCCGCGGCGATGTGGTGGAACACGAACGCCACCAGGTGCTCCTGCGGAGCCTCCTGGAAGATCGTGGCCCGCAGCGGAATCTGCGTCTGCAGGTCGAACCCCTGGCGCACCGCGGCCTGCACCGCGGCGTGCGAGGCGTCGCGGGCGACGGTGAGGAACCGGCTCTGGAAGACCGCCTCCTCGGGTGACAGCACCCGCTGTTCGGGGGTGCCGTCCGCGTTCTCGACGATGAGGGTACGCAGGCTCTCGTGCCGCGCGATGACATCGGTGAAGGCCGCGCACAGCGCCGCCGTGTCCAGTGGCCCACTCAGGCGCAGGACGAACGGGATGTTGTACGTCGCGGACGCGCCCTCCAGGCGGTGGAGGAACCACATCCGGCGTTGGGCGAAGGACAACGGGATCATCGACGCACTCCTACACGTTCATCGGGCGCAGCTGAGGGCGACTTGAGGTGGAGAGCTTCTCGATCTGCGCCGCCAGCTGGGCGACAGTCGGACTGCGGAAGACCATGGTGACCTTGACGTCGACCTTGAGTTCCTTGCGGATACGGCCGATCAGGCGAGTGGCCAGCAGGGAGTGGCCGCCGTGCTCGAAGAAGTCGACGTCGATGCCGACCTCGTCCACCCCGAGCAGCTCGGCGAAGAGCCGGCAGAGGACCTCCTCGGTGTGGTCACGCGGTCCCCGCCCGGTCGCGGTGGTGGACTGCTCCGGGGCGGGCAGCGCGTTGCGGTCGAGCTTCCCGCTCGACGTCAGGGGAAGTCCGTCCAACGGGATGATCGCCGAGGGGACCATGTACTCGGGCAGGCTCTGCCGGGCCTGCTCGGTGAGCGCCGTCAGGTCCAGCCGCGCGGCGTCCCCGGCCGCGTCGGCCGGTACGACGTACGCGACGAGCCGTTGGTCGCCGGGACGGTCCTCGCGCAGCACCACCACCGCGGTGGCGACCTGCGGGAGTGCGGTGAGCACCTGCTCGATCTCGCCCAGCTCGATGCGGAACCCGCGAACCTTGACCTGGAAGTCGGACCGACCGAGGTACTCGATCTGGCCGTCCTGGTTCCAGCACACCAGGTCGCCGGTGCGGTACATCCGGGACCCGGGCGCGCCGAACGGACAGGCGACGAACCGGCCGGCGGTCAGCCCGGTCTGTCCCAGGTAGCCGCGGGCCAGCCCGGCGCCGGCGAGGTACAACTCGCCGACCACTCCGGGCGCGACCGGGCGCAGCGACCCGTCGAGCACGTAGACCTGGGTGTTCCACACCGGCGCGCCGATGGGCACCCGGTCCGCGCCCGGCACGTGCCGCCACGCCGTGACCTCGACCGCGGCCTCGGTCGGACCGTAGAGGTTGTGCACCTCGCAGCCGGGCAGCAGGTCGACCGCCGCGTTGGCCAGGGCGGCGGGGAACGCCTCCCCCGCGACCTCGATCCAGCGCAGGCTGTCGCACTCCTTGGCCGTGGGCTCGGTGAGGAAGGCGTCCAGGAGGGAGGGCACGAAGTCCGCTCCGGTCACCCGTTCCCGCTGGATCAGGTCACTGAGGTAGGCGGGGTCGCGGCGTCCGTCCGGCCGGGCGATCACGACGGCGGCGCCGACCTGCAGCGCTGCGAACAACTCCGGCACCGACACGTCGAAGCTCGCGGTGGTGCTCAGCAGCACGCGGTCCTCGGCGCCGACGTCGAAGTGCGCCAGGCCCCACCTGAGCCGGTTCATGATCGCCCGGTGCGTCACCTGCACGCCCTTGGGTACGCCGGTCGAGCCGGAGGTGTAGATGACGTACGCGGCGTGGTCCGGCGACAGCGTGCGCCGCGGGTTCTCCGTCGGGTGGCCGGACACGTCGGGCAGGTCCTGGTCGAGCACCAGCAGCGGCCGCGCGCTGTCCAACACCTTGCGGGCCCGGTCGGCCGGTAGCTCGGTGTCCAGCGGCAGATAGGCCGCGCCGGCCTTGACCACCGCGTAGATCGCCACCAGCAGGTCCACCGAGCGGGGAATCCGCACCGCGACCAGTTGCTCGGGTCCGGCACCCTGGTCGATCAGCCAGTGCGCCAACTGGTTGGCGCGCCGGTTGAACTCGCCGTACGTCAGGTTCTCCCGCTCGTGGATCAGCGCCAGCCGGTCCGGGTCGCGCTCCACCTGGGCCTCGAACGCGCCGGGTAGCGTGTCCGCGGGCACCGGGTGTGCGGTGTCGTTGACCTTCCGCAACAACCAGTCCCGCTCCTGGTCGGAGAGCACGTCCACGGCGCCGACGACGGTCGTCGGGTCGTCGAGCATCTGCTCCAGCACCCGGACGAGTCGCGCGGCGATCACCTCGGCCGCGTCCCGGTCGAACAGGTTGGTCTGGTAGTCGAGAGACAGCCGCAGGTAGGGGTCGGAGGAGTTGAGCGTGAGCGGGTAGTGCGAGCCGGCGAGCGGCCGGATGCGGTCGATGGTGAAACCGGCGGCGGTGTTCGCCTCGACGATGCCGACCCGGTCGATCGGGTAGTTCTCGAACACGACGATCGTGTCGAACAGGGCGGGCAGCCCGGTGCCCCGCTGGATGTCGGCCAGCCCGTAGTAGTGGTGGTCGAGCAGCGCGACCTGCCGGTTCTGCAGCTCGGTGACGACCTCGCCGATGCTGTCGTACGGCCGGCAGTAGGCCCGGGTCGGCAGGGTGTTGATGAACAGGCCGACCATCTCGTCGGAGCCGGTCAGTTCCGCCGGGCGACCGTTGACCGCGGCGCCGAACACCACGTCCGGCCGGCCGGTCAGCTTCGACAGCAGGATCGCCCACGCACCCTGCAGCAGGGTGTTCAGGGTGACCCCGAGCTGCGCGGCCCGCCCGGCGAGCTCGCGTCCCTGGTCGATCGAGAACGGCACCTCGACGCGCCCGAGAGCGGAGGCCTCCTCGGCGATCGAGGTGTCCGGCGCCACGATGGTCGGCTGGTCGAAGCCGGCGAGTTCGTCCTGCCACCGGGCGGCCGACTCCTGGCGGTCCTGCCGGGACAGCCAGGCCAGGTAGTCGCCGTAGTCGCGCACCGGCGGCAGGGCCTGGTCGTCGGCGTAGAGCTGGACCAGATCCTTGATCACCAGCGGCGACGACCAGCCGTCGAACAGGGTGTGGTGTGCTGTGACGACCAGCTTGGCCCGCTGCGGTCCGCAGGTGAGCAGGGCCAGGCGCAGCAGCGGCGGCCGGGTGGGGTCGAGCCGGTCGGCCCGGTCCTCGGCCAGCAGGCGGTCCAGCGCGGCGTGCTGTTCCGCGTCGCCCTGCCCCGTCAGGTCGATGTGCCGCCAGGGCAGGGCGACGTGTTCCGGCACGACCTGGACGGGATCGCCGTCGGTCGCGGTGAGGAACGCGGAGCGCAGGTTCGGGTACCTGCGCAGCAGCGCCTGTCCCGCCGACCGAATCCTCGTGGGCTCGACGGGTCCGGACAGGTGCAGCACGAATTGCATGTGGTAGACGTCGAAGGTGTCGTCGGCGAGCGCGGCCTGGAACTGGATGCCGGACTGGCCCGGTGCCTGCGGCCACACCTCGGCCAGCCGGCCGTAGCGCTGCTCCCAGCTCTCGATCTCGTCCTGCCGGACCGAGACCAGCGGGGCGTCCGAGGGAGTGAGGCCACCGATCGGCGTACGGGCGGCGTACGCGGCCATGCCCCGCAGCACGTCGGCCCACAGGTCGGCCAGTTCGGTGACCCGCTCCCGGGACAACACCCCGGACGGGAACATGAAGATCGTCTGTAGCTGGGTGCCGTCGGCGGTGTCCACGGCGACCGAGTTGACCTCCAGTGCGGACAGGGCGGGCAGGTCCGGGTCGGGCATCGCGATCAGTTCGGTGGACCAGGACGCCGGCACCCACCCGTGGGCACGCAGGTGTTCGGGCACGTCCGTGTCGGAGATCCGGCCGAGGTAGTTGAAGCCGATCTGCGGTGGCGGGTAGTCGGCGAGCTGCTCGCCGGTCTCCGGGTTGAGGTAGCGCAGCAGTCCGTAGCCCAGCCCCTTGTCGGGCACCTCGCGCAACTGCTCCTTGACCAGCTTGATCGCCGTACCGGCGGCGGGACCGCCGGCCAGCACGTCGGCGAGGTCGACCCCGGGTACCGCCACCCGGGCCGGGTACATGCTGGTGAACCACCCCAGGGTCCGGGACAGGTCCGCGCCGGGCACCACGTCCTCCTCGCGGCCGTGCCCCTCCAGCCGGACCACGGTGGGTTGCGGCGCACCGCGCCACCGGTCGAGGGCCAGCGCCAACGCGGCGAGCAGCACGTCGGTCCCGGTCGCCCGGAAGGCTGCCGGCAGCTCGGTCAGCACCACGTCGGTGACCTCGGCGGGCAGCCGCAGCCGCACGGTGTCGACGGTGCCCATCAGGTCCACCGCCGGGTCGAACATCCGCTGTCCCAGCGGCGGGTTCGGCAGCTCCAGCAGGTCACGCCAGTAGGCCAACTCGGTCTCCCGCTGCGGGGAGAGCGCCTCGTCGGCCAGGGCGGCGGTCCACCGGCGCGCCGACGTGCCGACCGCGGGCAGGTCGGCCGGGCGTCCGGAGCCGATGTGGTCCCACGCCTCGGCGAGGTCCGACATCAGGATGCGCCAGGAGACACCGTCCACGACCAGGTGGTGCAGCACGACGAGCAGTCGGCCGGTGCCGTCGGTGGCGGCGAACCAGACGAAGTCGGCCATGATCCCGGCTTCCGGGTCGAGCCGGCCGAGCGCAACCTGCAGTTCCGCCTGCGCCCGCGCCAGCGCGGACGGTTCCGCCCAGTTGCCGTCGCAGGCGACCGGGTGCAGCAGGTCGCCCGCGCGTACGCTGCCCGGTGGGCGGACGTCGAGGCTGAGGTCGCCGTCGCGGACCAGCCGCGCACGCAGCAGGTCGTGCCGGTCGAGGACGGCGTCCAGCGTCGCGGTCAGCCCGTCCGCGTCGATGCCGACCGGCAGCTCGAGCGTCATGGCCATGGCGAAGCGGTCGATCGCGCCGCCGTGTTCGAACACCTGCCGGGCCACCGGGGGCAGCACCATCGGGCCGACCCCGCCACCGGCGTCCTCGACGAGCGCGGGGGTGCGGTCACTTCGGGCGCTCGCCAGCTCGGCGAGCCGGGCCACGGTGCGGCCCTCGAAGATCTCCCGGGTGGTCAGGTGCAGGTTACGCGCCCGGGCCCGGGCGACCACCTGGATCGAGCGCAGGCTGTCCCCGCCGATGCCGAAGAAGTCGTCGTCGATACCGACCCGGTCGACCCCGAGCACGTCCGCGTACGCCGTGGCGATGATCGACTCGGCCTCGGTGCGCGGCGCCCGGTAGGTCCCGCCGGAGAACTCCGGTTCGGGCAGGGCAGCGCGGTCCAACTTGCCGGTCGGGCCGACCGGAAGTCGGCTCAGTGCGACGAAGGCCGACGGCACCATGTAGTCGGGCAGCCGGGCCGCGACGAATTCGCGCAGCTCGGCCGCGGAGGCGCCGGCCTGCACGTCGACGTCGCCGATGCCGCCGGCACCGTCGTCGCCGACCCCACCGTCGCCGGTGTGGACCACGTAGGCGACGAGCCGCCGCCCGCCGCCGGGCACCTCGCGGGTGATCACGACGGCCTCGCTGATGCCGGGATGCTGCGTGCAGGCCGCCTCCACCTCGGCCGTCTCGATGCGGAAACCGCGCACCTTGACCTGGCTGTCGTCGCGACCGACGCACTCCAGTTGGCCGTCGGCCCGCCAGCGGACCAGGTCGCCGGTGCGGTACATCCGCTCGCCGGCCGGGCCGAACGGGTTGGCCACGTAGCGCTCGGCGGTCAGGCCCGGTTGACCGTGGTAGCCGCGCCCGAGCGAGGCGCCGGCGACGTACAACTCGCCGAGCACCCCCTGCGGTACCGGCACGAGTCCCGGACCCAGCACGTAGGCGCGCACGTTGTCCAGCGGGGTGCCGATGGGCGCGACGTCGCTGTGCGTCCAGTCCTGGTTCGCCGGCAGGGAGAAGGTGGTGGCGTAGAAGCTCTCGCTCTGCCCGTACGAGTTGACGATCTGCACGTCGGGCCGGACCTCGCGGATCTGCCGCATCAGGCGGCCGGGCAGCACCTCACCGGCGAGGACGACGGTACGGACGTTCGGTGCCCGGTCCAGGTGGGCGGCCAGTTCGCCGAGCACCGACGGCACCGCGCTGACCACGTGCCCGTCCCAGCCGTCACGCTCGGCGAGTGCCAGCGCGTCGGACACCACCTCGACCGTGCCGCCGGTGGACAACGTGGTCAGCAGCTCGAAGACCGAGACGTCGAAGTTGACCGAGGTGCCGGCCAGCATCCGCCAGCCGGGTGGCGCGTCCAGGCGGCGGGTCAACGCCCGCACCCCGTTGACGACGTTGCGGTGGGTGATCGCGACGCCCTTCGGCCGGCCGCTGGAGCCCGAGGTGTACATGACGTACGCGAGGTTGTCGGCGGCCGGCTGCCGCACCGGGCTGGTCCCGTCGGGCGAGGCCCACTCGTCGCGGTCGTCGAGGTTGACGACCGACATGACGTCGTGCGGCAGCTCCGCCGAGGTCGCGGTGTCGGTGACGGCGAAACGCGGACGCGCCTCGGCCAGTACGCCCGCGGCCCGGGCGCCCAGGTACCGCGTGTCCATCGGCAGGTACCCGGCACCGGACCTGAGGATCCCGAGCAGGCCGACCACCAGGTCCGCCGAGCGCGGCACCGCCAACACGACCAGGTCCTCCGGCGTGGCTCCGCGCCGCCGCAGTTCCCGGGCGAGACGCTCGGCCCGGTCGTCGAGTTCGCGGTAGGTGAGCGTCCGGTCACCACAGACGACCGCCACCGCGTCCGGGGTGCGGGCGGTCTGGCGCTGCACCAGCTCCGGGATCGTCTGCTCGTCGACGGTCGTGGCGGTATCGTTGAACCGGGTGAGCAACCTGTCGCGTTCGGCCGGCGCGAGCACGTCGGTCCGGTCGACGTCGCGGTCCGGGTCGGCGACGAGCTGGCGCAGCACGCGGGTGAAGCGGGCGGCGACGTCCTCGACCGTGTGCCGGTCGAACAGGTCGGTGGCGTACTCCAGGCGGACGCCGGCGCCACCGGAACCGTTCGGGATGATGTTGAAGAACAGGTCGAACTTCGCCGTTCCCGTCTCCAGGGTCTCCGACTCGGTCCGCAGACCGGCGAAGCTGAGCTCGCCCAGCGGCTCCTGCCAGGCGAGCATCACCTGGAAGAACGGGTGGTACGCGGTGGAGCGGTCCGGGTTCAGCAGCTCCACCAGCCGTTCGAACGGCAGGTCCTGGTTGTCGTAGGCGCCCAGGCAGCGATCACGCACCCGGTCGAGCAGCTGGCGGAAGGTCGGGTTGCCGCTGAGGTCGACCCGCAGCACCCAGGTGTTGACGAAGAACCCGACCAGGTCACGCAGTTCCTCGTCGACCCGGCCGGCGATGGGCGCGCCGATCGGCACGTCGTCGCCGCAGCCCAGGTGGCGCAGCAGCACCGCCAGCGCGGAGTGCATGACCATCGACACCGTGACGTCCTGCTCGGCGACGAGTCGCTGCACGGCCGCGAGCAGCTCGGGTTCGATCGGGAACTGCACCAGGTCGCCGTGCGAGCGCATCACCCGCGGCCGGGGCCGGTCCGTCGGCAGCGCCAGGGGCTGCGCCAGACCGTCGAGCGCCGCACGCCAGTACGCCAACTGCCGGGCGGCCACGCTCTCCGGGTCGGACTCGTCACCGAGCATCTCCTGCTGCCACAGCGTGTAGTCGGCGTACTGGAGCGGCAGCGGCTCCCACTGCGGCGCCCGTCCCTGGCGACGCGCCGCGTACGCGGTGCTCAGGTCGCGCAGCAGCGGCCCCAGCGACTCCCCGTCCAGGGCGATGTGGTGCACCACCAGGACGAGGGTGTGCGCCTCCGGTCCGGTGCGCAGCAGCCGGGCGCGGATCGGTGGGTCGGTGGCCAGGTCGAAGGTCTCCCTGGCCACCTCGTCGACCGCCGCCCGCCGGTCCGCCTCCGCGACCTGCACGGCCGGCAGGGCGAAGGGCCTGGCTCCGGACGGCAGCACCTCCTGATACGGGATGCCGTCGTCGCCTTCGACGATCACCGTACGGAGTACCTCGTGCCGGTCGATGACGTCCCGGAGCGCTGACTCCAGCGCACCGACGTTCAGCTCACCGGTCAACCGCAAGGCGAAAGCGCCGTTATAGGTCGGCGACGGCCCCTCGAACCGGTCCACAAACCACAACCGGCGCTGCGCGAACGACAACGGAATCATTGTTTCTCCAAATCGGCGAACCTGGTGAGCGGAACGTCAGTCAGTCCTGGTCGAGCAGAGCCAGGAGTTCCTCGTTGTAGAAGTCGTCGATGGAGATCGCCCCCGACAGGGTCGAGAAGTAGCGATCGATGTGCTCCTGGTGACCGACCAGCTTGCGCAGCATGTCCGTGCGCCCCTCGGGCTTGAGTTCGGCCACGTTGAGCGCGCCCTGGTAGTGGTTGAGGGCCTCGTTGCTGAGGCTGCGCTCGTAACGCCGCAGCGCCGAGCGCAGCGCACGGTCGTCGTGCAGGTCCGCGCCGACGTAGTCGGTGAGCGTCTGTGCCTGCACCCACGCCTCGGTGATGCCACGCGCGGTGATCGAGTCCTTGTGGTTGACCGCGTCGCCCACCAGCACCCAGCCGGGCCCGTACGCCTTGCGGAAGTAGTTCTCCTGGTGCCCGGTGCCGTACAGCTGCTCCACCCGCTCGCCGGACCGCATCCGCTCGTACAGCTCGGGTGCAGTCGTGCGGAACGCCTCCAGGTAGGCGGGCTCCACCGCCTTGCGGACATCGCCGAAGTCGGCCTGCGGGAAGTAGGTCATCAGCAGGGTCAGGTCGTTGTTCGTGGGTACGACGCCGATCCAGCGACCGGGCCGTTCGTAGAGCTCGAAGTTCGCCGGCACGCCGGCCCAGTAGCTGTAGTAGACGCAGGTCAGCCGGGCGTGCTCGATCACGTTCGGCGCGCCGACCTTACGGGCGACGAGCGAACGCATGCCGTCCGCGCCGACCACGAGCCGCGCCCGTTCGGTCGTCTGCACGCCGGCGGGCGTGGTGTACCTGACCCCCACGACCCGGTCGTCCTCGTAGATCAGGTCGTTGACCGCGCACGACTGCTGGAACTCCGCCCCGGCCCGCACGGCACCCGCCGCGAGGATGGGGTCGAGGACGTACCGCCGGGGCGCGTACGTGGTCCGCAGGCCGTTGATCGGCAGGGAGAACCCCTCCACACGCACTCCGGGTGCCTCGTACACCTGGTGGGTGATGGGCTGGACATCGGTGGCGCGCAGCTCGTCGAGCAGCCCCCACCGGTCGAGCAGCGCCACGCCCTGCGAGTGCAGGTAGTGCGAGGAGAGGGTGTCCTGCGGGAACTTCGCCTTCTCCAGGAGCAGGACCCGGTACCCCTGCCGCGCGAACAGCATGGCCGTCGGCGAACCCGCGCAACGGGCACCTATGACAATGACGTCGTACATGGCGCCTCTCTTAACCAGGCTTCACGATTGATACGGTCCCGGACGGGGCCGGGTGAGGTAAGCGTTCACACAGCGCGGAAACCCGCTGTCGAGCGTCGGCAGGCCGGTATATGTGCCGCTATCCGGTCGTGGCCCGCGCGGATTCGATGTACGCCGAGATGGACGCCACCGTCGGATTGCGGAACAGCTGGTCCACAGGCACCTCGACACCGAGTTCGACGATGAGGGACCGCTGAATTCGGGCCATTATCACCGACTGGCCACCGAGGGCGAAGAAGTCGTCGTCGACAGCCACGTCGTCCCGCCCCAGTTCGCGGCGCCAGATCGCGTGCACTCTTTCGGTAATCATCACGTTCCCTTCGTCGGTCATCGGGCCGGTGAGCCGGTCCGCAGCTCGTCGAGCAGCGCCGCGCGGTCGACCTTCCCGTGCGGCGTCAACGGCAGTCGGGCGATGGTGCGGAATCGGGCCGGGACCATGTTCCGCGGCAGGGACTCCAGCAGGCGGGCACGCACGTCGTTGTCGGCCAGCTCGGCACCGGTCGGCACCAGGAAGGCGGTCAGCTCGCAGTCGCCGGAGTCGTCGGGGCTCACCACGACGGCGGCCTGCCGGACTCCGGTCAGCCGGCCCAGCGCCCGTTCGATCTCGTGCGGATCGATGCGCATGCCACGCACCTTCACCTGCGTGTCCATCCGGCCCAGGACGATGAGCTGACCGGTGTCGGTGACGTAACCGCGGTCGCCGGTGCGGTAGATCCGCACCGGAGCGCCGTGGATCTGGATCGTGGTGAATCGCGCGGACTCGGGACCCGAGCCGTTCAGGTAGCCCGCGCCGACGCTGCGGCCGGCGATGCAGATCTCCCCCGGTTCCCCGGTGGGAATCCCCCGCAGCTGCTCGTCGAGGATGTGGATGTCGGTGTTGTAGCCGGGCCGGCCGACCGGCGCGATGTCGTGCTCGTCGCTGCGATAGTCGGCGAGGTCGTACGAGGTCGCGACGTCCGCGCACTCGGCGACGCCGTACTGGTGCAGCAGGGTGCAGGTGTTCCCCTCGGCCCTGGCCCACTCCAGGACGCGCTCGACGTGCAGCGGCTCCCCGCCGAACAGCACGTAGTCCAGCCGGGTGAGGGCGTCTCCGCCGCTCGCGACCTCCCAGTCCACCAGGACGTAGAGGGTGGACGAGGCGCAGTTGACCGTCCGGATGTCGTGCTCGGACAACATCCGGTAGGCCATCGCGGCGTCGAAGTTCCGGGTGGCCATGAGGTACTGGGTGGCGCCGCAGAACAACGGCATCATCAGGCTGCGCTGCGAGAGGTCGAATCCGAACGCGCTGACCACGAGGTTGTGCGACCCACGGTGCAGGTCGAACTCGAAGGTCAGCCAGTTCAGGAGGTTGAACCAGTTCTCGTGCCGGACGGCGGTCAGCTTCGGCGTACCGGTCGAGCCCGAGGTGAAGACCGCATAGCAGAGGTCCTCGCCGGTGAGCGGCACGTCCGGGTTGACCACCGGCATCGCCGCCAGCTCGTCGGACGCCTGCGTCAGGTCGATGACCGGGGCGTTCGCGCACTCCACCAGCTCGACCGTGGCGGGCGCGGCGACGATCGCGGCGAGCTGCGGTATCTGCCCCAACAGCAGCCGCAGGCGTGCGGCCGGGTAGGCCGGGTCCAGCGGTACGTAGGCCGCACCCGCCTTGAGGGTGCCCAGGATGGCGACCAGCATGTCGACCGAATAGTCGAGGCAGACACCGACCTTGGCACCGGGGCCGTGCCCGCGCTCGGCGAGCAGATGCGCGAACTGGTTGGCCCTGGCGTTCAGGTCTCGGTACGACAACCGCTGTCCGGCACAGTGGACCGCGATGGCGTCGGGAGTGTCCGCGGCGTGTGCCTCGAATCGGTGGTGGACCACCGGCACCGAGGGCAGCGGTACTCGTTTACCCGGAAGAATCATCAACCTACTCCGATGTGACGGGTGGCCGGCCGGCCTGGTTGCCGGATCACCACGAGGGGGACGGTGCGGCGTCGTCAGGCGACGCGCCGATCGACGGCGTCGAGGACACGGGTGACCCATTCGTCGACGGAGAGACCGCGCGCGGCGGCCAACCTCGAGTAGCAGTCCAGTTGGTTCGCGGACAGCTCGATCGTGATCTTGGTGGTCGAGCCCTTGCGTTTCTCGGTGTCGCTCGCCTCTGCCAGCTGCACGACGCCCTGGCTCTGGTCGCCCTCGGCGACCGGGGGTGCGGCGTTCGCGCCGCGCTCGGCCAGGCTGGCCCGAACCGCCTTGCGGAGTTCGTTGCGCGACCATTTCTGCTGCTCCGCCTTGCGGAGCCAGTAGTCCTGCTCCGCCGGTGCCAGGCGGGCCAGCTCGGCGTGGTGGGCGAAACTGAGCGTGTCCCGCCGGCGGCCCTGCTCGAACCGCCGGGCCACCCACGCGTAGTTGCGCAGCGTCTGGTAGTCAAGGCCGGTCCGCTCGATGGCCTCCCGGTAGCGCCGCCACCCGTAGGTGGCCTCTCCGAAGATCAGCCAGTCGGCGAGCCACCAGGCCGACGAGTTCGCCAGCTCGCGGAGACTGCTGCCGATCTGTTCCCAGGATCGCTCGGACAGACCCTGCGGGAAGACCATTCCCGACTTCCGTACCGTCGCCTGGTTGCCGACGAACGAGACCACGAGATCGTGCTGCACGGGTCCGCCGGCGCTCACCGGTCTGGTTCGGCATTCGTCCACGGTCTTCACTGATGTCCCCCATTCCTTGTCGAAACCAGAGGCGGGCGGCGCGAATTCACCCGATCGAACTTCCAGCCGCCCGGCCCGCTCAGCCGCGCTCGGCCATCCTGGTCATGTATTCCGCCACTTCGCGCTGCCCCCCGGCTGCTTCCTGAAAGTGTCGGCAAACCTGACCCTGCGTCTCGCGGTTCTGTTCCTGACTGAGCTTGAAAATCGCATCGGACCGGGTGACGGTGAAACGAAAGGCACCCACCCCGGGAAGAATCCGGCGGAAGTGGCCCATCGAATCGGTCATGTCCCAACCGTTGCCGAATTCAGCCTCCAGGGTCCCCGCGGTCGCCCGCACCACCGACAGCGTCTCCGCCGCGGACCCGATCGGCTCGATCACGCCGCGCAGCTGCACGGCCGTGTAGTTCCAGGTCGGCGCCGCGGGCGTGAACGGGTACAGCGTCGGCGAGACGTATCCGTGCGGGCCGGCGAAGCTGAGCACCGCGGGCGTGCCGGTGCGCAGCGCCTTCCACTGCGGATTCGCCCGGTTCATGTGACCGAGCAGCGTGGTGCCGGTCAGGTCCGGCGAGTCGTGGGCGGCCGCGGCCGGATCCGCGATGACCGGCAGGTGGGTGCCGAACGGCCCGTCCGCGTCGGCACCGTTGGTCATCAACAACGCCAGCGGATTCCGCCGAATCAACTCCCCGATCCACTGTGGGTCGGGCTCCCGGTACATGCTGGGCACAAACATGACGCTCCACTCCTCCGCGAGATACGACGACGGTCAGTTCGCCGCCATGGCCTCCCGTAGGCTCCGCGGGCGCAGGTCGGTCCAGTTCTGCTCGACGTATTCCAGGCAGGCAGCCTTGACGTCCGCGCCGAAAACGACCCGCCAGCCGGCCGGCACCTCGGCGAAGACCGGCCACAGGGAGTGCTGGTCCTCGTCGTTGACCAGGACGTAGAAGCTGCCGTTCTCGTCATCGAAAGGGTTCGTGCTCACGTGCCACCGTCCTTGTGATCGTCGCGGAATGACTCGGGTTCGAATCGAGATGACGTCCGACATTCAACGGCCGCCGAATAAATGCCAGGTCATCGTAGGCGTCAGCCGCAGATACCTGTCAAGGATGGCGATACCCCTGTTCCGGAGGGCTCTCCCCCGACCATTTACGGGGCCCCTGTCGCAGAAACGGTCCCGCCCGAGTCGGGCCCCTATTCTCGTCCGGCAACCCCTATAGGTGGCTTCGGGACGTAGACACCGCATTGGCGACAAATACGCTTACTACTCGGCAGACGCTGAGCCGAACCATCCTGAGAGGGACGCCGGTGCCCGATCACGGCGAACGCGCTGCGTTTCGGACACGACGAGGACGGTGGAGAAGTGAGACGTTCAGCGGTTTCTGTTTCGGGACTGCGCAAGAGCTACGGCGACAAGGTGGTCCTCGACGGCATCGACTTCGACGTCCCCGCGGGATCGGTCTTCTCCCTGCTCGGCCCGAACGGGGCAGGCAAGACCACGACCGTGAACATCCTGACGACCCTGATGCGGGCCGACGCCGGCACGGTGCACGTCGCCGGACACGACGTGACGACCGCGACCAGGCAGGTCCGCTCGGCCATCGGCGTGACCGGCCAGTTCGCCGCGGTGGACGAGCTGCTGTCGGGCCGGGAGAACCTGCGCCTGGTCGCCGACCTCAAGCACCTGCGTGCCGGTGACACGGTCGTCACGCGGCTGCTGGAACGCTTCGACCTGGTGGCGGCGGCGGACAAGCTTGCCTCGACCTACTCGGGCGGCATGCGACGCAAGCTCGACCTGGCGATGACGCTCGTCGGCAACCCGGACATCATCTTCCTGGACGAGCCGACGACCGGCCTCGACCCGCGTAGCCGGCGCACGATGTGGAGCATCGTCCGCGAGCTGGTCGCCGACGGCACCACGATCTTCCTGACCACCCAGTACCTCGAGGAAGCCGATCAGCTCGCCGACCAGGTGGCGGTCCTCAACGAGGGCCGGCTGGTCGCCCAGGGCACCCCCGAGCAGCTCAAGCGCCAGGTCCCCGGCGCACACCTGCAACTGCGGTTCGCCGAGGCGCACGACCTCGACGCGGCGGCCCGGATCCTGGGCGCCGTCACCCGGGACGACGACGAACTGACCCTGCAGGTGCCACACGACGGTGAGCCGCGGTCGCTGCTTGCCCTGCTCAACCGCCTCGACGAGCAGTCGATCACGCTCCGGGAGTTCGCCGTCCGGACCCCCGACCTCGACGACGTCTTCCTGTCCCTGACCGAGCACTCCGCCACCAGCCGCCCGCGTGAGGAGGCGATCGTCCGATGAGCACTGTCGCGACCTCGTTCGGTGACTCGACCGTCATGCTGCGCCGCAACCTCCGGCACACCCTGCGCAACCCGACCACGGTGTTCAACGCGATCCTGTTCCCGATCGTGATCATGCTGATGTTCGTCAAGGTGTTCGGCGGCGCGTTCGACGTCGGCTCCAGCTACATCGACTACGCGACACCGGGCCTGCTCGTGATGGCGGTCAGCTACGGGCTGGGGGCCACCGCGACGGAGGTGAACTCCGACATGACCAAAGGCATCATCAATCGTTTCAAGGTCATGGACGTCTCTCGGGGATCCGTGCTGACCGGGCACGTGATCATGACCACCCTGCGCTGCCTGGTGGCCTGCGCCGCCATCATCGGAGTTGCCTTCGGGTTGGGCTTCCGCCCCAGTGCCGGTCCCGTCGACTGGCTCGCCGCGATCGGCGTGATCGTGCTGCTCGGCTTCGCGGCCGGATGGCTCACCGTGGCGTTGGGGCTCGCCGCGAAGACCGTGGAGTCGGCCGGCATCGCCACCGTACCGCTGATCATGCTGCCGTTCCTGAGCAGCGCGTTCGTGCCAGCGGACTCGATGGGCGCCGGCATGCGGCAGTTCGCGGAGTACCAGCCGTTCACCCCGATCATCGAGACGCTGCGCGGACTGTTGATGGGCCAACCCTCGACCGGTAGCGCGCTGGCAGCCGTCGCCTGGTGTCTCGGGCTGGCGTTCGTCGGATACCTGTGGTCGGTCTCCACCTTCAACAAGCGCGCGTGACACATCGATCCCTCACTATGTAGTTGGGCCCGGGCACCAAGGCGGACGCCCCCGGTACCTCGGCCCCCGTGGCACCGGCTCGACGAACCTTGATCGCCGAGCCGGTGCCGCACGGTCGACACGCCGCACCGACCGGCCAACGCTCACACCGCGGCACCCGCCTCTCTCCTGGGAGTGACAATGACAGCGAACCCCGTCGAAATCGCCGACCTGCGCAAGTCGTTCGGCTCCGTCAAAGCGCTCGACGGCCTGCACCTGACCGTCCGTCCCGGTGAGATCGCCGGATTCCTCGGCCCCAACGGCGCCGGGAAGTCGACCACGATCCGGGTGCTGCTCGGCCTGCAGCGCCGCGACTCCGGTACCGCCCGGCTCTTCGGTGGCGACGCCTGGCGCGACGCCGTGGCCCTGCACCGCCGGCTCGCCTACGTTCCCGGTGACGTGAGCCTGTGGCCCAACCTCACCGGTGGCGAGGCCATCGACTACCTGACCCGGCTGCACGACACGTCCGACCGGGCGGAGCGACGAAAGCGCAAAGCCGCCCTGCTGGACCACTTCGAGCTCGACCCGACCAAGAAGGCACGCACCTACTCGAAGGGCAACCGCCAGAAGGTGGCGCTCGTGGCCGCCTTCCTCATCGACCCCGAGCTCTACATCTTCGACGAGCCGACCTCCGGCCTGGATCCCCTGATGGAGGCGGTCTTCACCGAGCACGTCCAGCGGGTCAAGGACGCGGGACGGGCGGTGCTGCTCTCCTCGCACATCCTGAGCGAGGTGGAGAAGGTCTGCGACACCGTCACGATCATCAGGAGCGGTCGCACGGTCGAGTCCGGCACCCTCGCCGAGCTGCGCCACCTGACCCGTACCACGGTCAGCGCGCTGGTCGTCGACGACCCGGCGGCCATCACCGGACTCACCGGTGTCCACGACGTCACCACCACCGCCGCCAGCGGTGACGTCACCAAGGTCGACCTCTCCGTCGACAACGCACAGATCGGCGCGGTCCTGGCCGCGCTGTCGCGGCTGGACGTACGCGGTCTCACGGCCACCCCACCGTCGCTGGAGGAACTGTTCATGCGGCACTACGGCGCGGAACCGGCCGCCGCGGCGCCCCGAAACGTCGAGGCGGTGACCCGATGAGCACGCCGACCGCCGACCTCGCTCGGCAGGCGCCGCCCACCCGCCCCGCGACGGCACGAACTCCGGCGTCCACCGCCACCCTGGCGGGCACCGGCTACCTCCTGCGGTTCATGTTGCGACGCAACCGGGTCCGACTGGCGGTCTGGACGGGTTCCCTGGTGGCGTTCTGCGGCTACTACGTGGTCGCCATCGCGGCGGTCTACCCCACCGCCGCCGACCGGCAGAACCGGGCCGACTCGATCGCGAACGCCGGTGGCACGCTGCTGGCCGGACCGGGTTACGGGCTGGAGGACTACACCATCGGCAGGATGTTCGCCAACGAGATGGCGCTGTGGTTGATGGCGCTCCTGGCGACGATGAACATCCTGCTGATCGCCCGCAACACGCGCGCCGAGGAGGCGAGCGGCCGCACCGAACTCGTCCGGGCCCTGCCCATCGGACGGCACGCGGGCACCGTGGCGGCGTTCCTCATGGTGATGATCGCCGACGCCGCCTTCGCCCTGTTCGGCAGCGCGCTGATGATCAGCGCCGGGCAGCTCGCCGCGGCGGACACCTTCACCCTCCTGACCGGGGTGATGCTCACCGCCCTGGTCTTCGCCGCCGTCACGACGGTGACCAGCCAGCTGACCGTGCACAGCCGCGGTGCCTCCGGCCTCGCCTTCGCGGCACTCGCCGCCGCGGTGCTGATCCGGGGCATCGGCGACATCCAGCAGGAACACGGCAGCTGGTTGTCCTGGCTGTCCCCGATCGCCTGGACGCAGCAGACCAGACCGTACGCGGACGTCCGGCTCTGGCCGCTCGGCCTGAGCGTGCTGGCGATCGTGGTGGCGCTGGTCGTCGGGGCCGTCCTGGCATCCCGGCGTGACCTCGGGGGTGCCCTCCTGCACGGCCGGCCTGGCCCCGCCGCTGCCGCGCCGTCGCTGGCCAGTCCGTTCGCGCTCGTCGTTCGCCAGCAGCGCGGGGCGTTGCTGTGGTGGCTCGTGGGGTGTGTGGCGATGTTCGGCCCCGCCGGGCTGTTCCTCGGCGCGGACTCCGGTGACGCCCTCCAGCGGATCGCCGAGCAGAACGAACTCACCGAGACCATCTTCGGTGACGACCCGATCCTGGCGTTCCTGGCCATCATGATGCTGCACAACGCGCTCGCCGTGGCCGTGTTCACCACCGCGTCGGTGCTGCGCGTGCAGACCGAGGAGGACGAGGGACGGCTCGGGCTGGGCCTGTCCCGGCCGACGTCGAGGACCACCGCACTGCTCGCGCACCTGGGCGTCGCCGGCATCGGCGCGCTCGTGCTGCTCGTCGCCGGCGGTGCCCTGCCGCTCTGGGTCGGTGCCTCCCTCTCCGGCGGCGACACCAGTCTGCTGATCCTGCTGAAGAGCGCCGGTGCGTTCGCGCTCGGCATCGCGGTCCTGATCGCCTTCACCGCGGCGCTCTACGCCTGGGTTCCCCGGGCGAGCGCGCTCGCGTGGGTGTTCTGCGGGATCATCGTGGTGGAGCGGTTCTTCGGATCGGTCCTCCAGCTACCCACGGCGGTCAAGGCCCTCTCGCCGTTCTGGTGGGTCGGCAGCTACCCGAACGCGCCCCTCGATCCGGCGCACCTGGTGGGTCTCGGCGTGGCAGCGGCCGCGCTGCTGGCCTTGGCGGTCGCCGGTTTCCGCCGGCGTGACCTCAGCGCGGGCTGAGCACCTGTTCGACCGCCCAGCGTCGGGCGGTTCCCGATGGCCCCGGCCCCACGGCCGGGGCCATCGGCGCTACGGCCGCCAGCGACACCGAGCCGGGTTCACCCGGTGGACGCCGAAGGCCGCCGGGCGTACCAGCGACGGCCCGGGGTGGCGGTGACACCGTGCACCACCGTGCTCGCCACCACCGCCAGGCTCCCGGCAGCCCACAGCCGGGGGTCGGCGACCCCGTGCTCCTGACTGTGCGTGAGATAGAACAGCGCCGACACCCCGACCGGGCCGAACCAGCCGAGAAACACCGTGCTCCGCCAGGACATCCCCAGCGCCGGCTTCAGCGCCAGCACCACCGGCAGCCGACGCAGCAGCAGCAGCGCGACGACGAAGGCGAGGACCGGCCACCCGAGTTCGAGCCAGTCGCGCCACGGCACCTCGATGCCGAGCAGGAAGAACAGCGGCAACACCAGGTAGCGGGTCAGTGCGTCGTCGAGTCGCTGCTGCGACGCGCGGGAGCGGCCACCGACGACCGCGTTGTACGCGAGACCGGCGACGAAGACCGCGAGAATCCCGTCCGTGTACGCCAACCGGGCGACTCCCAGCGCGGCGACGCCGAGCACGATCGTGAAGACCAGCAGGGAACCCCGGTCCACGTCCTCCCGCTCCTCGGCGGCCAGGATGGCCCGGCCGGCGGTCCAACCGACGGCCACGCCGATCACCAGCGCGCCAACGACCGCCCAGATCACCTCGACGAGAGCACCACCCAGCGACCCGGACGTGACGACGGCCAGGGCGAGCACGACGAAGGCGAAGGCCAGGCCGTCGTTCGCGCCCGACTCGCCGCTGATGACCTGCCGCAGCCGCGCCGGGAGTTCCCGCTCGGCGGGCCGACCGGAGACGACGCTGGAGGCCAGCACCGGGTCCGTCGGTGTCACGCACGCGCCGAGCAGCAGCGCGAGGGCCAGCGGAAGACCGAGGACGAGCCAGGCCAGGCCGGCGCTGACCACCGCCATGCCGACCATCGCGACGGCGAGCAGCACACCGACCGGACGGATCACCGACCGGTAGGCCGGCAGCGGAAAACGCAGCGCGACCGCCATCAGCGAGATGGCCAGCAGTATTCGACTGGACTCCAGCATCAGCGCCGTCATCTGGTCGGCGGGCAGGTCGATCAGGTCGAGCAGCGGACCGGCGAGGACACCCAGCGACAGCGCGAGCAGCGGCTCGCTGACCGGTGCCCGTCGCACGGCACTGGACCAGAAGGCCAGCAACAGTGCCAGGACCCCCACCAGGGCGTAGCTGAGATGCAGCCGATTCATTCCCGGTCGTTACCCGTTGCCTCCCGTGGCATACCAGCCGGTCGCTGCCCCGAGGGGTGGAGCGTCCCGGTACGGCCTGCTCGTTGCCGACCGGCCCCGGTGAGTTCGCCACGGGCTGGCACCGGATGCTGCACCCGGAGGAGGACGGCGAGCAACGCCCTCCTCCTGCTCAGGCGTTGCCGGAGACCGAGGCGGGCGTCGGCGTCGACGCGGCCGGTCGCGGGCTCGGCCGGACCGGCAGCCGCACCGCGAACCGGGCTCCCCGGCCGGGGTGACTGCGGGCGTCGATGGTGCCGCCGTGTCCGGTGACCACCTCCCGCAGCAGCGCCAACCCGAGCCCGGTGTGCCGCTTGTCCGGGCCGGCACCGCTGTGGAACCGGTCGAAGATGCGGTCGGCCGGATCGAAGCCGTTGCCGGTGTCGGCGACGATCAGTTCCGCCACGTCGTGGGCGGGCAGCCGCACGGTCACGTCGATCCGCCCGCCGGCCGGCGTGTGGGTCAGGGCGTTGGTCAGCAGCTCACTGATCACCCGCCGCAGCGCCGATTCCACCCCGGAGACCGGGACCGGCACGTCCGGGCGGCTGAAGGTGAGCCGCACACCCTGCTCGCCGGCCCGGTCGTTCTCGGCGAGCACCGCGGCCTCGGCGACGGCCGCCAGGTCCACCGGATCGGCGGCCGCCCCGTCACCCGGCGCGGCGGCCAGCCGGGCGGAGAGCAGCAGGTCGTTGACGACCTCACCGAGGCGTCTGGTGGTGCCGGTCAGGCGGTTCAGCTCCGCCTGGTACTCCACCGGCACACCGGCCGCGCCGGCCCGTCGCGCCAGCAGCTGCGCCCGGGTGTGCACCTGTGCGATGGGCGTACGCAGTTCGTGGCTGACGTCGGCGATGAACCGGCGCTGCCGGGCGAGGGAGTCGGCCAGCGGCGCGACGGCGAGCCGGCCCACCACCGCCCCGCTGGCGACGGCCACGACCAGCCCGAGCAGCTCCGCGACGGCGAGCGCGACGAGCAGGTGACGCCGGTCGGCGAGCTGGTACCGGGCGTCGAAGATCGCCTGCACGACGTCCTCGCCACGGGTCTCGGTCAGCACGAAGTAGACCGTGCCGTGGCGCTCGATCGTCGTCTCGGACGGAATTCCGGTGCGGGCCGTGGTGCTCATCGCCGCCGCGAGCGGGAACCCGGACGGCGCCGGCACCGCGCCGCCGGAGATCTCGCCGTCGTGGAGCAGGAAGAGCCAGGTGCAGCCGGGTGGACCGGACGGGTCGCCCCGGCTGGCCGTGTAGGCGAGTTCCCGCTTGATCTGGCGTTCCTGGCCACGGATCAGCATGCCGTAGGAGAGCACGCCGACCGCCGTGACCAGGACGGTCACCGCGAGCCCGACCAGCAGGCCGACCCGGCGGCGGGCCCGGGCCACCACGACGCGCTCGGCCGCCAGCCAGGAGAGGCCGGCGGGCGCCGTCCGCGCCCTTCGCCACGGCGTCACAACTCACCGAGCCGGTAGCCGAGGCCGTGCACCGTGCGGACCGCCGTGCGGCCGAGTTTGCGGCGCAGGTAGTACACGTAGGTGTCGACGATGGAGGTGGCCTCCGCCGCGTCGAAGACCCGGCGGCGCAGCTCGGCGCGGGTGTGCACCGCCCGGGGTCGGACGGCGAGCACGCGGAGCAGCTCGAACTCCCGGGCGGAGAGCGCGACCCGGGTGCCGTCGGCGAGCACCACGTCGCGCAGGCCGAGGTCGAGTCGGCCGGTACCGATCGGCAGCGCCTCGGCGCCGTCCGACGTGCGTCTGCACAACGCCCGAATCCGGGCGCTCAGTTCGTCCAGGTCGAACGGCTTGATCAGGTAGTCGTCGGCGCCCGCGTTCAGGCCGGCGACCCGGTCGTCGACGGTGCCGAGCGCGGTGAGCAGCAACGCGCGGGCACCGATCGCGCGGGAACGCAACCGGGTCAGCAGGTTGAGCCCGTCGAGCGCGGGCAGCAGCCGGTCGATCACCATCACGTCGTAGGGTCGGGTCAGCCCGAGATGCAGGCCCCGTTGTCCGTCTCGCGCCACATCGACCTGGTAGCCCTCGTCGGCGAGCACCTCGGTGAGCATGTCCGCGAGTTCCGCGTCGTCCTCGACCAGAAGCAGCCGGTGTACGCCTGGTGATACCTCGCTTACCTGTAGCACATGTCGAGAATCCCACACCCGTCCGTAGTATTGATTGTGACCAATGTCTCTATGTTGTTGCGCCGGAGATCATTCCGGTCGATCCGCCATGGTCATCGCCGGACCTCCTCGAAGTAGCTCGCACACAGGCGCTGGCGCCGGGCGTCGAGCACCATCCAGGTACCCAGCACGAGTTGGACGAGGCTGCGCCACACGTCGGACCAGCGGTCACCCCAACGCATCACCGCCAGCCGGAACCGGGCGGGCGGGCGGGCCCCGGTCGGGACGAGGAAACACGGTCCACGGTTCGGCAACGACCGGGTGTGCCGCACGGTGGAGACCAGCGCGTACCGGCGCAGCACCTCCCGGGTCACCGCGCGCATCATCACCGGCGCCACGCCGCGTGCCGGACAGGCCCGGTTGGCGGTGACACCGAACGGAACGAAGTGCGCGGCACCGCGCTCCAGGGTCAGCCAGCGGGCCGGCTCGAACGTGTCGTCGGCCGCCGGTCCGCTGCGCTGGTAGGCGAGGTAGTTGAACAGCAGCACCGAACCGGCGGGGATGGTGAGCTCCGGGTCGACCTCGATCGGGCCGGACGTGATCCGGTGCGCCACCCCGAAGAGCGGATGTACCCGCAGTGTCTCGTCGATCACCCGGTCCAGGGCGGCGTCGCCGTCGGGGTCGTCGAGGGCGGCGACCAGGTCACGCCGCACCGCCGGATGCTGCGCCACGGCGAGCAGGAGGTGCGCCATCGCCTCCGACATCTGCACCACAGCGGTGTTGAAGAAGGTGCCCTGCAGGTACCAGGCGGTCTCCTCGGCGGTGAACGGCTCCGGCAGCGTCACCGGCGCCGTGCCGGCCTCGACCCGGGCGCGCAGATAACGGGTGAGCGGGTCGCGCCGATCCAGGTGTCGCAGCCCGCAGCACTTGAGCGCGGTGACCACGTCGTCGGCGTTGGCCACGATCAGCGCCCGTACCTCCGGCGGGCACGCCGCGTCGAAGACGAGTTCGTAGTAGACCTCCGCCCAGATCGGCATCATCAGGTCCCGCAACCGGACGCGGCGGGTCCGGCCGGCCGGCAACTCGTCGAGAATCCGTCGGGTCGCCGCACCGGCCAGCTCGGTCGAACGCCGCTGCGACAGCGCGACCACCCGTCTGGTCGTCCGGGCGACCGTGCGGTAACGCTCGCCCGGCTCCAGGTGTTCCTGGTGCATCTGCGGGCCGGGTGCCAGCCAGTACCAGAACAGGTCGGACAGGCCCGCTCCCCGGCTACGCCCGCTGGCCGCCGGATGGGCGTAGATCCGCGCGAAGTGCTCGGGCCCGATCCGGGGGCCGGGCACCGGGATCCCCTCGGTGCCGTTCACCCGCCTGAAGATCCACTCTCGGAGCCGGACCACCGCCGGCGGCAACCGGCGCGGCAGCAGCCACCCCACGGCCAGCAGACCGGCCAGCCCACACCACAGCACCAACGGCCGGGTCATACCGGCATCCGGTCGAGGATCATCTCGCGGGTCAGGTCGGCGGGGCGGACCGCGCCGGCAAGCGTCATGGCCCGGGCCAGCTCGGCACGGAGCAGGTCGAGCAGCTGCCGCACGCCGGGCTCGCCGCGGGCCGCCAGCGCCCAGACCACCGGCCGGCCGATCCCGACCGCGACCGCCCCGAGCGCCAGCGCGGTGAGGATGTCGGTCCCCCGGCGGATCCCGCCGTCGAGCAGGACGGGGATGCGTCCCTCGACCGCCGCCACGACCGCCGGCAGCGCGTCGATGCTCGCCGGTGCCCCGTCGAGCTGCCGCCCGCCGTGGTTGGAGACCAGCACGGCGTCCACCCCGTGTGCGACCGCGAGGCGGGCGTCGGCGGGGTGCAGGATCCCCTTGAGCACGATGGGCAGCCGGGTGGTCGCGCGCAGCCACTCGATCCGGGCCCAGTCGAGAGTGGCGTCCATGACGATGTCCCGGACCCGGCCGCTCGCCGGATCCCGCATGTTCTCGCAGCGGCAGCCGGGCGGCAGGTCGAGGAAGCCGTTGCGCAGGTCACGGTCGCGCCGGCCGAAGACCGGTGAGTCGACCGTGACCACCAGGGCGCGGCAACCGGCCGCCTCCGCCCGCCGGATCACCGAGGCGGTGAAACCCAGGTCCGGCTGTGGATAGAGCTGGAACCACAGCCGCGCCGGGCGGCCCGCCGCCCCGGCGACCGCCTCGATCGGCGTGGTGGCGGCCATGCTCACCACCAGCACGGTGCCGGCCGCCCCGACCGCCCGGGCCGTCGCCACCTCGCCCTGTGGGTGTGCCAGCCGGTGGAAGGCCGTCGGCGAGACCAGCACCGGCATCGGCAGCGTCTCACCGAACAGCTCGATCCGCAGGTCACGCTCGCCGCCGCCGCGCAGCACCCGGGGCAGGATCCGATATCCGTCGAAGGCCGTCTCGTTGGCCCGTAACGTGCGCTCGTCGCCGGCACCCCCGGCGAAGAAGTCCCGGTGCACCGGATCGAGCCGCAGCCGCGCCTCCGCCTCCAGGTCGTCGACGCGGTACAGCGGAGGAGGCTCGGCGGTGGCGGCGAGCCCCGGCGTGGTCTGTGCGGGCACCGACGACACGGGTCAGCCCACGGTGCCGGTCAGGCAGCGGTGCAGGAAGGCGACCAGCGGCACCCGGTGCACCTGCGGCTTGTTCCACTGGTTCTCCAGGTTCTCCGCCAGATGGTGTTCCGCCACCACCCGGCCGTCGCGCCGGTGGCGCACCACCGGATGCAGGTACGCCGCGTCGTGGGCCTGACCGGCGACGTCCTGGGCGATCCGGCGCACCGAGATGTCGAAGGGGTCGACCTGGTCGTGGTCGGGGCCGTACTCGAGGGTGACGACGAACGCGTGCTCGACCGGATGATCGGCGGTCGCCAGCCCGGCCTGCCCGAGGTGGTCGACCGGCACCTCCTGGTGGTAGCGGGCGTCCGCCCCGGCCACGGTGACCACGTCGGCGAGCACCGCGAACTGCTGCCAGAGACCGGAGGACCGGTTGACCCGCTCGATGATCGCGTCGGCCGCCGCCTCGGGCGTCGCGTCCAGCTTCTCCGCCGGCCACGGATTGTCGTGGTAGCGGTGTTCGAGGATGCGGTGCAAGGCCCGCACACCGTACCGGAAACCGTGGACGAAGCCGTTCGTCGACCGCTTGAAGTCGCGCTCCTGGGTCAGCGTGCCGGCGAAGAACAGGTCCGGGACGTTCACCGACTCGAACGCCGGGGTCTGGGCCGGGAAGCGATCGTTGATCACCAACGCCGGGCGGCAGTCGTCGGCGAAGATCGACGCGTCGAAGCGGAAACCGGTGCAGGCCAGCACCCGGTCGTACCGCAACTCCTTGACGACCTCGTCGGCCCGGGAGAAACCGAAGGTGACCCGGTAGCCGTCGTCGTCACGCGCGATGCCGCGCACGTGTCCGTCCAGGATCGCGTTGGCCGACTTGAGCTGGTAGGTGTCCAGGAAGTTGTTGTTCACCGCCCGCAGGTGCCCGACGTAGTGGGTCCGCCACGCCATCCGGACCGGACTCGGCCCCGCCACGTGCACCAGCGTGGTCGTCTCCATCAGCGCGTCGGCGGTCTCGAAGGCGGAGTTGCCCTTGCCGATGATCAGCACCCGCTGGTCGAGGAAGTCGCGCGGGTCGACCGGCATCGCGTCGTACCGCTCCGCCAGCTCGATGCCGGGGATCGGCGCGACGTAGGGCTGTGAGACACCGGTCGCCACGACGACCCGACGCGCCCGGTACGTCGTACCCTCCTCGTCGGTGACCCGGAAGCCGGCGTCGTCGGGCCGGGCGACCCGGACCACCCGGCTGCGGTAGCGGATCCGGACTCCGGTGGCCGCCGCGAAGTCCGCCAGGTAGCGGACCATCACCTCGGCGTCGGGGAAGTAACGTTCGGTGTAGCGGGTGAAGCGCAGCTCCGGGTCGTCGCTGAGCAGGGAGTTCCAGTCCAGCCGCAGGTTCAGCTCCGGATCGTCGGATCCGGTGTGCGGCTTGTTGATCGAGATGAGTTGGCGGTGCCGGGGAAACCGGGTGAAGAAGGCGCCGGGAACGTCGGCGGACTCCAGTACCAGGTAGTCCCGGCGGCCGTCCCGTTCGAGCAGCGCACCGAGCTGAAGCCCGGCCGGTCCCGCCCCGATGATCAGATAGTCGAGCATCTCTCCGGTCACCAGGCGACCGTACGAAGGCGAACTCAGAGAAAAATCAGCCGTCGATCCCGACCGCCGTCGACGCCGGCCGGTTCGGTGCCCCGGTCAGCAGGTCGAGCAGGTCGGCGGCGCGACGGACGTCGTCGTCGAGCGGCCGGTCCGGATCGATCGCCGGCACGGTCTCCGCGAGCCGCTCCAGCACCGCGACGCAGGCCGGCGCGGTCGGGGTACGCGCACCGACGTGGACCGCCTGACGCAGCCCCACCGCGAGCGTTCCGCAGATCAGCCGCAGCAACCGGGCCTGGTCCACGGCGCGCAGCGCGGCCTGGGTGCCGAACGGCACGACGTCCTGGTTGTGCAGATTCGTGGGCAGACTCTGCATCCCGGCCGGAATGGCCTGTCGACGGATCTCCGCGACCATCGCCGTCGAGGCGAGCTGGGCACCCTGCAACCCGTGCTGCCGTCCCGGCCCGGCCGCGAGCATCGGCGGCAGCCCACCGTTGCGGGCCGGATCGACCAGGAGGTCGAGTTGACGCTCGACGAGGTTGCCGAGCTGGGCGGCCACCGTCGCCAGCAGGTCGGCGGCGAAGGCCGCCGGCTGACCGAAGAAGTTGCCGCCGTGCAGCACCAGGTCCTCGTCGGGGACGAACACCGGGTTGTCGCTGACGCTACCCAGATCCGACTCCACCACGCCGTCGACGTAGCGCAGCGCGTCCTCGGCCGCGCCGAGCAACTGCGGGGTGCAGCGGATGCTGTACGCCTCCTGGAGCGGGCGCCCGCTCGACGGCACCGCCCCGGTCAGGCACCGCCGCATCCGGGCGCCGACGTCGACCGCGCCGGGGTGCCCGTACGCGGCCAGCAGCCGGGGGTGCAGGAACTGGCCGGGGTCGCAGCCGAGCACGTCGACGAGCAGGCAGCTCAGCAGCTGGGCGGCCCGGTGCGCCCGGCGGACGTCGTCCAGGGCGAGGGCGGTGGCGGCGGTGGTCAGCGAGGTGCCGTTCACCAACGCCAGCGCGTCGCGTCCGTCGAGCAGCAGCGGTGTCAGCCCGGCCCCGGCCAGCGCCTCGGCGGCCGGCATCCGGTCACCGTCCAGATAGGCCCAGCCCCGACCGCGCAGCGACTGGGTGGCGTAGGCGAGCGGAATGAGGTCACCGCTGGCCCCGACCGAACCGAGGCGGGGCATCGCCGGCACGAACGTCGTACCGAACATCGCGGCGAGTCCCTCGACCACCCGCGGCGAGACGCCGGAGGCACCCTGGCCCAGCGACCAGACCCGGACCAGCATCGCCGCCCGGACCACCGCCGGGTCGATGTCCGGGCCCTGGCCGGCACCGAGGTGGGCGAGGGTGTTGTCGCACTGGTCCGCGTCGTCGTCGCGACCGGCGAACCCGACGAGCGCGCCGAACCCGGTGGTGGCGCCGTAGACCTGACGGTCGTCGCCGAGCACCGCGCGCAGGTGCTCGCGGGAGCGCCGCACCCGGTCGCGTACCTCGGCGGTGATCTCGACGGTGACCTCGGTCGCGGCCCGGCGCAGGTCCGCCACCCGCAGCGGGCGGGCCAGGTCGATCGGAGCGGCCACGGCGGACACGGTGTGGGTCGTCATCGGGCCGACCGTAGCCGTGGATTCTCAGAGCGGTCTGAGTTATCTCTGATGACCGGTGGCTACCGTCCGGCACATGACGCACGCCTACCTGATCATCGGCGCCGGGCCGGCGGGACTGCAACTCGGCGCGTTGCTCGAACGCGACGGTCATGACTACGTCGTCCTGGAGGCCGGCGCCGCACCCGGCACCTTCTTCCGCAGCTATCCGCGGCACCGCAAGCTGATCTCCATCAACAAGGTCCACACCGGTTCCGACGATCCCGAGTTCAACCTGCGGATGGACTGGAACTCCCTGCTCAGCGACGACCCGGAGCTGCGGTTCGGCCGGTACAGCAAGCGCTACTTCCCGGCCGCCGAGGACCTGCTGCGCTACCTCGCCGACTTCGCCGAGGCGACCGGAGTGCGGGTGCGCTACCAGACCCCGGTGGTCCGGATCGGCCGCGACGACGACGGCTTCCACGCCCTCGACGCCCACGGTCACACCTGGCGGGGACGTCGGTTGGTCGTCGCGACCGGCGTCTCGCGGTTGTACCTGCCGGCCATCGACGGCATCGGGAACGCCGAGCGGTACGACACGGTCAGCGTCGACCCGGCCGACTTCGTCGACCAACGCGTCATGATCATCGGCAAGGGGAACTCCGGCTTCGAGACCGCCGACGCGCTGATGGAGACCGCCGCCGTGGTGCACCTGGCCGGTCCCCGCTCGGTCCGCTTTGCCTGGCAGTCACACTACGTCGGGCACCTGCGTGCGGTGAACAACAACTTCCTCGACAGCTACCAGTTGAAGTCGCAGAACGCCGTGCTCGACGGCACGGTGGAGAGCATCCACCGCCGGCCCGAGGGTGGCTACCTGGTCCGCTTCCGGTACGCCCGCACGGTCGAGGCGATCCGGGAGATCCGCTACGACCGGGTCATCGTGTGCACCGGATTCCGGTTCGACGCCAGCATCTTCGACGACACCTGCCGGCCCCGGCTGGTCATCGACGACCGGTTCCCGGAGCAGACCTCGGCGTACGAGTCGACCACGGTCCCCGACCTCTACTTCGCCGGCACCCTCACCCAGCAGCGCGACTTCAAACGGTCGACGAGTGGCTTCATCCACGGCTTCCGGTACGGGGTCCGGGCGCTGCACCGCATCCTCGCCGCCCGCTACCACGACGCGGACTGGCCGACCACCCGGCTGGCGGCGACCCCCGAGGCGATCACCGACGCGATCGTCGCCCGGATCAACCGCTCCTCGGCGCTCTGGCAACAGTTCGGGGTGCTCGGCGACGTGGTGACGGTCCGCGACGGCACCGCGTACTACCACGAGGAGGTGCCGATGGCGTACCTCGCCGACGGTGGGCTGGGCGGTGGCTGGGCGCTCGCCGTGACCCTCGAGTACGGGCCGGACCACGACTGCGTCGACCCGTTCGACGTCGCGGTGCCCCGGGTGGCGGAGAACGACGCGTACGCCGCGCACCAGGCGACGTACCTGCACCCGGTCGTGCGGCAGTACCGGGACGGGCAGGTGGTGGCGGTGCACCACCTGGCGGAGAACCTGGAGAACGAGTGGAACCTGCCGACCGTGCACCAGCAGCCGCTGACGGTGTTCGTCAAGGAGTCCCTGGCCGGCGTCGCCGCTGCCGCGGGAGCGTCCGGGTGAGCACGGAGCCGGTGCCGGGCTACCCGCAGGCGATCCTCGACCTGCTGGCCGGCGGGCGGGACCGGCCGGTCTTCGAGCACGGCTCACGCATCGTCCGCGCCGACGAGGTGGCCGAACTGGTCGCCCGGATCGCCACCGGACTGCGAGCGGCGGGAATCGGTCCCGGTACGGGGGTGGCGGTGCTGCTCGGTGTGTCCCCGGAGGCGTTCGCCGCCGTCGTCGCGGCACACCTGGTCGGTGCCCGGGTCGCCGGGGTACGCCCCGGACTCCCCCACGAGCACCTGCGACACCTGCTCGGCCACCGGATCTCGGCGGTGCTCGTCGACCGCTCGACCGTGACCCCGCAGCTGCGGGCGGTCACCGCCGGCCTCCCGCTGCTCGGCGTCGGCCCGGTCGACGGGACACCCGACCTGACCGCCACCCGGGCCGACGGCACACCGACGCTGCCCGCCGGACGTCCGGACGACATCGGCCGGGTCGTCTACACCAGCGGCAGCACCGGCAACCCGAAGGGCTGCCTCCAGACATACGCGTCCCTCGACGCCGCCTGGGCGGCGCACCCGGACCGGTGGCCGCCGCCGGTCCGCGACCTCGCCGGCCGCCTCGACCGCTACCTGGTCTTCGGCTCACTGGCCAGCCAGGTGATGCTGGAGTACGGCATTCTCACCCTGGCCGCCGGCGGCACTATGGTGATCGCCGAACCAAACCGTGCCGGTGTGCCGTTCTTTCCCGAGGCGCTGGTGCGGCACCGGGCGAGCGCCAGCGTGATCACCGTGGGCCGGCTGGCGAAGCTGGTCGCCGCCCAGCGCGCCGCGCCGGCCGACCTCGGCGCGCTGCGCGCCCTGCTGGTCTCGGGCTCGCCGCTGCACCCGGCCCGGCTCGCCGAGGCGCTCCACGTGCTCGGGCCGGTCGTCTACCACGGCTACGGCCAGACCGAGACCGGCATGATCGCCATGCTGACCCCGGCGGAGATGCTCGCCGCCCCGGCTCGGCTCGCCTCGGTGGGCCGCCCGCCGGCCGTGGTCGACGTACAGGTCCGCGACGCCGACGGACAGCCGGTCGTCCCCGGCGTCGAGGGGGAGATCTTCGTTCGCACCCCGTCGCAGGCCAGCGGTTACTGGGACGACCCGACGGAGACCACCGAGGTGTTCACCGACGGCTGGGTACGCACCCGCGACCGTGGTCGGCTGGACGACGACGGCTACCTGCACCTGCTGGGGCGGTCCCGGGACGTCGTCATCGTCAACGCCGACCTCCGGTACGCCGGCCCGATCGAACGTGTCCTGGCCAGTTGCGCCGACGTGGCCGAGGCGTACGTGGTGGCCGCGCCCGACGAGGACACCGGCGAGGCGGTGCACGCCTTCGTGGTTCCCGCCGAGGGCCGGCAGCCGGATCCGGACGTGCTGCGCACGCTGGTCCGACAGCAGCTCGGCGAGCCCAGCACTCCCCGGACGATCACCTTCATCGCCGAGGCGCCGGTCACGGCCGCCGGCAAGCCCGACAAGCGACGCCTGGCCGGCACACTGCACGCGCACGACGCCCCCGGCTGACCGGCGGTGACCGGGCCCGCCGACAGCCCGGGGCGACCGGGAGTGGGCTTACCTGGCGCTGGTGAACACGAGCCGGACGCCGAGGCCGATCAGCAGCGCGCCGCTCAGCCCGTCGACGAGGCGACGGGTCGCCGGCCGGGAGAACGCCCGGCGAGCCGCGGCGACCAGGTTCGCCACGGTGAGGAACCACCCGACCGTGATGGCCACGGCGATCGCCGACAGCGCCAGCAGGGGAACGAGGCCGGCGTCGGCCGGGAGGAACTGTGGCAGCAGCGCGACGAAGAAGACGGCCGCCTTCGGGTTGAGCGCGTTGCACAGCAGACCATCGCGGAACGCCGCCCACATTCCTGACTCGACGGTGGGCCCGGTGTCGGGAGCGGATCGGACATCGCCCGAGCGCCACGCCGAGCGCAGCGCGTTGACACCCAGGTAGACCAGGTAACCCGCGCCCACGAGCTTGATGATGGTGAAGGCGACGGGCGTCACGGCGACCACCGCGGCGACACCGGTGGCGGCGGCGACCACCCAGGCGAGGACCCCGGCGGCGACGCCGACCGCCGTCGCCATGCCGTGCGCACGGCCGGCGAGAGCCGAGCGGCGCACGACGACGGCGAAGTCCGGTCCGGGTGACATGGCACCGAGCACGACGACACCACTGAAGGTCAGCAGCTGCCCGGTTGTCATCACCACTCCCCCGCTGTCCACGGCGGCGAACATGGTTTCACACCGCCCCTGTTTCTGGCTGCCGCGCAGCCTCGGATGGCCGCCGGTCGACCGTTCTGACCTCCAGCATTCGTAGTCCCGGACTGCGTCTTTCGTACCGGATGGTCGCCTTGCGCCCCGACGGGCCGGACGGCCGGTTCACCCCCAACGACCGCGACCGTGACACCACGTCACACGCGGTAATGACACCACGACACTGACAGGTCGGCTGATTCCGCGCTGTCATGGGTACATGTCCGTCACCCCTGTGGTCGGGTCCCGCCGTCCTCGACGGCGCTGGATCGTCGCCGGCATCGTCGCCACCGTCACGGCCGTCATCAGCCTCGGCGTGGCCGCGCTTCAGCTCGGCCTGCCCTGGCAGCTGGGCGAGGGCGACCGCAACCATGTCTACGAAGGCCCCGCCGGTTCCCAGCGCTACCAGGTCCATCTGCCGCCCCAGCACCACGGGACGGCCCGACTGCCGGTCGTCATGGCGATCCACGGGTGCGCGATGACCGGCTACGGGTGGAACTCGATGAAGGCGACCACGCAGTTCAACAGCCTGGCCGACCGGGAGGGCTTCATCGTCGTCTACCCCACGCAGTTGATCACCCGCAACGTGATCGCCTGCTGGAACTCGGCGGACCCCCGAAATCAGCAGCGACACACCGGAGAACCCGCGCTGCTGGCCGGTGTCGCCCGCCAGGTGGTCGAGAGGTACCACGCGGATCCGAGGCAGGTGCACGTTGCCGGCGCCTCGTCAGGAGCGGGTACCGCCGTCATCCTCGGCGCGACCTATCCCGACGTCTTCGCCACGGTGACCTCGGTCGCCGGTGGTGAGTACGGACTCAACCAGGTCGATCCGGACGACCCGGACGCCACGTCGCCGCTGGACACGGCACGTCAGGCCTGGGCACAGATGGGCGAGCGGGCCCGGCGGGTGCCGCTGCTGATCATTCAGGGCGAGCGCGACGAGGTCGTGCCGCCCCTGGTCGCCACCCGACTCGCCGCGCAGTGGACCGCGGTGGGCGATCTCGTCGACGACGGGCTGCCCAACGACAGCCTCGACCCGACCGAGGAAACCGTCTCCGTACCGCCCGCAGCGGGACGACACGCGTACACGCACACGAAGATCACCGCGTCGGACGGCTCGTCGATCGTCGAGTCGTACCACGTCAAGGGCATGGGACACGCCTGGCCGGGCCCGGACGGCGACGGCCGCTACACCGATCGCGCGGGCCCTGACGCCAGCGAGATCGTGTGGCGGTTCGCCGAGCGCCACCCGATGCCATGAGTATTTCGCGTGGAGACACCGCCGCCCCGATGATGCGTGCCCAGCAACACCTGATCCGCCGGTGCGGGGGGAACGAGGCGTCCCTGGCCGCACCCTGACGGCGGCGCGGGCAGCCTTGGCCCAGATTGTCTTAGTCATTAAGATAACAGCATGAGAGTATCGACTGACTTCTCGGTGGCGATCGCCGGTGCCGGTCTCTCCGGCCTCTGCCTCGCCCAGTACCTGACCCGCGCCGGCATTGACGCGCACGTCTACGAGCGGGATCCCGGCCCCTTCGTCAGGCGGCAGGGTTACCGGATCATTCTCAACCGGCACGGACTGGAGGCGCTGCGCGAGAGCCTGCCCCGACCGCTGTACCGCCTGGCACTGAGCACCGGTGACGAGCCCGGCGGTCAGCTGCGCTTCACCGACAGCCGACTGCGGGACGCGTTCACCATCACCCTCAGGGACGAGCCGCACGCCTCCCGCCAGGTCGACCGGCTGACCCTGCGGTCGATCCTGCAGTCCGGGCTGGACGATCGCATCCACTACGGAAGGACCGCCGTCGCGGTGGACGGCGGCGACCCGGCCCGGCTGCGACTGCGGTTCGCCGAGGGCGGGTCCGTCGCCGCGACCGTCGTCGTGGGCGCGGACGGCGTCGGCTCGGCACTGCGCGCCCAGCTCATGCCCGACGCGGACCCGGCCAACACCGGGATGGTGGGCATCTACGGCCGGTCGCCCCTGTGGCGGCACGGCGAGAACGTCCTACCGGACGCGCTGCGTGGCAGCGGCGTCCTGGCCATTGCCGACCGGCCGGGCCGCGCCTTCTTCTTCACCTCGATGCGCTTCGGCGAGCACCCACAGGAGGCGTTCGCACGCCTCGCTCCGGGCAGCTACGCGCCCACCGGTGCCGACTACGTCATGTGGGCGCTGCTGCTTCCGCAGGAGGAGGTGCCCGACGACGTACGGGGGCACCTGCTGGCGCAGTGGAACCTGGCCGCCCGGCGGAGCGCGGACTTCCACCCGCTCGTCCGGCGGCTGGTCGACACCGCCGAGGTCGACGCCACGGTGCTCAACCATTTCGCCACCGGCCGGCGCCCACGCCGATGGGCGGTGCCCCGGGCGACGATGATGGGCGATGCCGTGCACGCCATGCCGCCGTTCGGCGCCCACGGCGGCAACACCGCGCTGCGCGACGCCGCCCTGCTCGGCCGCCGGCTGGTCGAGGCCCGGACGAGCGGTACCCCGGTGGAGAAGGCGATCGCCAGCTACCAGAACGAGATGGTGCCCTACGCCTTCCGCGCCGTCGACACCGCCGCCCGGCTGATGCGCCGTCTCACCGGCGGCGCGGCCGCACCCCACTGGGTGCTGACCCGCCTGCTACCTCGGCTGCACCCGGTCACCGTGCCGGAGGCATGATGACGGACATGTCCACCGAACCGGCCCGTACCTGCGCGATCGCCGACCTCATGCGCGCCGGGCGGGAGACCGCGCGGCTGTCCACGGTGTTCCGGTACGCCATCGCGGAGCGGCTCGGCCTCACCGTCAGCGACCTGGAGTGCCTGGACTACCTGGCCGACGTCGGATCCGCCACCGCCGGGCAGGTCGCCGAGCGGACCAACCTCACCACCGGAGCCGTGACCAGCATGCTCCGGCGGCTGCAGCAGGCCGGCTACGTCACGGCCGAGCGCGATCCGGCCGACCGACGGCGGGTGGTCGTCACCCTGCGGCCGGAGCGAACCGCCGAGTTGGAGCGACCGTACGAGCGGTTCGCCGCGCGGGCGGCACGGCTCGTCGAGGGCTACTCCGTCGAGGAGATCGAGCTGCTGGTCCGGCACAACGAGCGCATGCAGGCGATGTACCTCGCCGAGTTGGACCACCTCGGCAGCTGACATGTGTCCCTGCCGGACGTGCGTCCGCCCATGTCGCGGGCCACCGCAGGCCGGACACCTCGCCTCTGACGACCGCACGCGGACGTAGCCGAGAAGCTACAGGTGCCCCGTGTCGTTGAAGCTGACGAGAGTCGGTGGCCGGTCGGCTTCCCATTGCACGACGGTGATGCCGCAGTTGGCCTGGTTGAGGCCGATCCAGCGCCACGTGGGGGCGTCGAGGGTGTGGCGGACGAACCAGCCGATGACGAAGTTGTGCGTGATCAGCAGTTCATGTCGGTCGGCGTCGCCCTCCGGTCGAGCGCCACCGACGGTGCCAGCCGGGAAACGACCGTGACCCGGCTCGTCGCGCACCTGCGCGACCGCGGATGGCCGCTGCGATCCGAGCCCGGCAGCTATTCCGGCAGCCGGGAGATCAGCGGACTCCTGCACTGGAGTCCACACCGGATCTGGCTGTACACCGAGCCCGAGCCCGCAACCGCGCTCGAACCGGCGACACCACACGACACGGTGATCATCTACATCGACAACCTGTGACACGTCCGCGCCGCCCTCGAACCGGGGACCCTTACGCGTCCGCGGCCCGATCCTGCCGCCCGGGGGCGGACGTCCCGCGCCGTGGCGTGACCGACACGACGGCGGCCGCGCCGAGGACCAGGGCCGGAATCACGAAGTAGACACCGTCGCCGAGGCCGAGCAGCAGCCCCCAGACCAACATCACCATCGCCGCCAGCGTCGTCGTGACACCGACCGCGCGGCCCGCCAGATCCGCGGCGAGGGGCAACAGGGCCGCGACGGTCGGCACGCCCAGCAGATAGCCGGCCGCGGCGCCGCTGTCCGACAGCGTGTCGGGCAACACGGCGACGGCGATCCACAGCGTCACCCCGAGCGCGAGCAGTCGCAACGACCGGCCCAGCGCGCCCGGCATGGCACGCCGACGGCCCAGGTAGACGAACGCTGCCGCCGCGACGAACAGCGCCAGCACCACACCGAGAACCCCAGCGACAGTCATGGCTTTCCTCCGCTGCCTTCAGTTCAACGACAAGTGTCTCCCGGTCCGCACCGCCATGCCGCTTAGGATCTCACCGCCGCGTCACCGCGACGCCCTCGTCCGCTCCCGCGAGCGGCCCGCGTCCGCCCAGGTTGTGGAACTCACGGCGACGAGGTGCCTCTTTCACGCGCTTCTTTGCGTAGTTTCACGGATCCACGACTTCCTACCCATTGCCTAGCATCCATGTCACTGATCGTCACAAGACGATCACGTGACGCTGGGAGGTAGGCCGTGACATCACGCGGAGCCGTGCCACCGGGACGGCAGATGCGACTACTCGCCATGGTTGCGGTCATCGGTGGGCTGTTCGTCAGCGCACAACCCGCGCTGGCCGCAACGTCACCCGTCGATGACGGCGCCGCAGCCCCACCGGCAGCGCGGGGCGCAGGTTGGCAACCCGACATCCAGGCCCCCGACCCGGTGACGATTCCCGGCACCACCAAGAAGGTCACGCCGTTCGCGACGCCGCTGACCCCGCGACAGCCCGAGGCGCTGCCGGGCGCCTCGAAGGGTCCCGGCGCCACGCTCAAGGCGGACAGCTCGGCCCGTGCGGAGATCCGCAAGGTCGACCTGCCGACCTTGCAGGGGACGTCGCCGCAGGCCGACCCCGACGACCCGCCAACCGGGCTGTACTGCACCGAGGCGATCACGCGGAGCGGTTCCGTCAGCGGTACGCCCAACCAGACCAACTACGCGGCGAACGTCTCCTACCTGGCGGAGTTCGGCTGCAACTTCTGGCTGAACGCGGCCTACATCGCCACCGGCGTGATCGACCGCGGCCGCTTCGACGGCCAGTTCCTCTACACCACGGCACCCCTGACGTACGGGCCGACCTACTACGGCGCGACCTCGGGCGGCGTCAGCATCCCCGGCGAACTCTTCGACGGTGGCCGTACCGTGGAGATCGCCTTCGAGCTCTACCTGGTGGCTCCGGCCGGGGTCTACTGGGGCGGCTGTTTCCCCATACCGGGGCTGCGCTACCTGCTGTGTGAGGGCCTCGGCACCAACCTGCTGCACATCGTGCTGGGCACCGGGCCGTTCGGGACCGGGCTGCAGTCCCCGGTGATCCGCCATGTCGCGCTCGGTGACTCCTACTCCTCCGGCACCGGCGCGCCACCGTACTCCGACGCGTCATGCCGACGGTCGCCCGCGACCTACGCCAACCTCATCACGGGAACACCGCTGTCCGGGCTGCCGGTGGACCGGCCGACTCTGGCGGCGTGTCACGGCGCGAGGATCACCGACCTGTACGCGAGCCAGCAATCCGGCCTGCCGCCCCAACTGGACGCGATACAGCCGCACACCCGGCTCGTCACGCTGACCATCGGCGGCAACGACCTCGGCTTCTCGGCCAAACTCACCGGCTGCTACCTGGGCGCCGACTGCTCCGCGTCCGGACCGTTGGTCACCCCGCAGGAGCTGTACCAGGTACAGGTCCAACTCACCACCCTGTACCGGCAGATCAGGGCGGAGATGCACCCCGGCGGGAAGCTCATGGTGCTGAGCTACCCGGCCATCGTGCCCAACCCGGACGACCCCGCGGACCCGCAGCCGACCCAGGACCGTTGCCCCGACCTGGGAAGTAACCTCGTCGAGAGCGAGCGGCGAGCGATCTACGAGGCGACCGTCCAGACCGACAGGATGATCCGCGACGCCGTGTTGGCCACCGGCGACTCCCGCGTCGTCTACGTCAACGGACTGGACCTGTTCCGCGGCCACCGGCTCTGCAGCACCAACGGCGTATGGGCCAACGGCCTCACCTCGCCGCTGAGCGACTCCTTCCACCCCAACGCCTCGGGATACCAGGCGATGGCTACCCGGGTTGCCCAGGTCCTGCCCCCACTCTGAACCCTGCGGCCGAGCGGCGGGGCGCCCTGGGTCGCCAGGGCGCCCCGCCGTCGCACCCCGGGGCCCGGCGGGCCGGCGCCGCGCGGGCGGCGGCGTCGTCAGTGCTCGGACGCGGGAGCGGAGAGCCAGTCCTCGGCCGGGGTGAGCGGGACGGCTGCGGGGCGGTCGACCGCCGTGGTCAGCTCCACCCGCCGACCCTCCTCGGCCGACCGGAGCAGGGCGGTCATGATGTCGAGCACGTGCAGCGCGACCGCGCCGCTGGCCCGTGGTGAACGCAGCTCGTCGGCGTGGACCAGGTCGATCAGGCCGACCCCCCGGGACGCGGCGACGTAGCCGGCCCGCGGTTCCAGGGTGCGCCACCCGGGGCCGTCGAGCGCGAGGTGGCGGACCTCGCCGTCGAAGGTGTTCGGATCGGGTACGGCGAGGGTGCCCTCCTCCCCCTGCACCTCGATCGGCGCGGCCGTCGTCGCGACACCGTCGAAGGTGGTCGTGAGGGTGCTCAGGGCACCATCCGCGTGTTCCAGCACACCGCTCACGTGGGTCGGCACCTCGACCGGGATCCGCTGTCCGAGGCGTGGGCCCGAGCCGATGACCCGGGAGTCTCGCAGCCGGCTGGCCGCCCCGATCACCGCACGGACCGGCCCGAGCAGGTGGACCAGCGCGGAGATGTAGTACGGCCCCATGTCCATGAGCGGGCCACCGCCCGGGACGTAGTAGAAGTCGGGGTTGGGATGCCAGCGCTCGTGTCCCGGGGTGACCATGACGGCCGACGCCGAGAACGGTCGGCCGATCAGTCCACCGTCGATCGCCGCTCGGGCGGTCTGCGTGCCGGTGCCCAGGACGGTGTCCGGCGCGCAGCCGACCCGGACGCCGGCCGCCGCCGCCCGGTCGATGAGCGACCGGGCCTGCGGGAACGCGACGGTGAGCGGCTTCTCGACGTAGACGTTCCGGCCGGCGTCGATCGCCGCGCCCGAGATCTCTGCGTGCGCGGCCGGGATGGTGAGGTTGAGCACCGTCGCCACGTCGGGGTGGTGGAGCAGGCGCTCGACGGTGACCGCCTGCGCGCCGGGAATCGTGGCGGCGGCGGCGTCGGCTCGGGCCGGGTCCAGGTCGGCCACCGCGACGACGCGCACGGTGGGATGGTTGGCCAGCGTGTTCAGGTACGCGCGGGAGATGAACCCGAGACCTACGACGCCGACGCCGTGCGGGTCGCCCACACCATCCCCCTCTCGATGACGGTACGGACGCATCCGTGTTCCAGCACGTCGAGGCTGTGTCCCGGAGTCGTCACGACGATCCGCCCGGCGCCCCAGCGTCGGGTCCAGATCGCCGGTGAGGTGACCGGCCGGTGCCACGGGTGCCACTCCCGGGTCGGATGGGTGGTGGTGGCCAGGACGTCGATCAGGTCGTCGTGCAGTACCCAGTACTGCTCGGTGACCAGGTCGAAGTCCTCGATCCCGGCGGTGATCGGATGCTCCCGGCCCAGCTCGGTGACCGTGATCGAGTGCGGCAGGAAATTGTCCGCCTCGCCGCCGCCACGGTCGCACGGCTCGACGCCCGGATGGGTGGCGAACTGCCCGCCCACCAGGTGCAGGTAGTCCGAACAGGTGCGGAACGAGTCGACGACGCCGCCGTGCCAGCCGGTGAACCCCGTACCCGCGACGACCGCTGCGGCCAGCCCCGCCACCTGCTCCGCGGTGATCTGCGACATCGTCACGCACTGCACGATGAGGTCGGTGTCGGCCAGTTCGGCGGCGTCGGCGTAGATCTCCGTCGACCCCTCCACCCGTACCGCGTATCCGCTGCGTTCGAGGAACGGGATGAACAACTCCGTCGCCTCGACCGGCCGGTGGCCCTCCCAACCGCCTCGGACCACAAGGGCTTTCCGCCGCGTCACACCCGCTCCTTCCGGTTCGCCGCACCGGGCCACCGCTGCCGCCCGGGCCGACGCCCGCACATCCGACCGCCGCCAACCGTACCCGGGACGACACCCTGACTCGGTCCCTCGGCCGAGGCACCGCGATCCGGACCTGCCTACCATGCACCGGAGTAATGGTTCAGCCACGAGCTTGCGCCGCTGTTTCCGGGCGCTGGCAACGCCCAGCGTGCGGCCCCAACGTGAACCGTGAATATAAGCTGCGTGCATGATTGAGGCGTGGACCCTGCGGGTGCTCCTGGAGGTCGCCGGCCGGGGTTCGTTCTCCGCCGCGGCCGAGGCACTGTCCATGACGCAACCAGCCGTCTCACGGCAGATCAGCGGATTGGAGCGGCGCGTCGGCGTGCCACTGTTCCGTCGGCTTCCGCGCGGCGTACGGCTCACCCAGGCCGGGCAGACCGCCGTCGAGCTCGCCCGCGACATCCTGGTGCGGACCGACGCCCTGGAAGCCCGGCTGCGTGCCTTCACCAGCCTGACCGGCGGGCAGCTCAACGTGTCGGCTTTTCCGAGCGCCAACGCCCGACTCACGCCGGAGGCCATTCGTCGCTTCGCCGAGTCCCACCCCGGCGTCGCGGTGCACCTTGTCCGACCGGACGAGGCGGGTCCGCTGGCCGCCGTCCGGGACGGCCGCATCGACGTGGCCCTGCTGACCTCGTGGCAGTTGTTCGCCGACCCGGTCAGCGCCAAGCACGACCTGTCCGCGTCGCGCCTCACCGACGAGGCGTTGGACGGTCTCGACCTGGTGCCGCTCTGCGACGAACGGCTGCATGTCGCCCTTCCGGCAGACCACCCGTTGGCGCGACGCCAACGGGTGCCGCTGCGAAAACTGAAGGACGAACGGTGGATCGAGGGCGCCTATCCGGACTGCCTCGGTCCGATCCCGCCGATCGCCGAGGCGTTGGGCGGCCCCCCGCAGATCGCGTTCTTCTGTGACGACTGGAACGGTAAGCAGGCACTGGTCGCCGCACGGGCCGGTGTGATGCTCGTGCCGACGCTGACCCAGGCCGCGCTACGGCCGGACATCGTCCTGCGCCCCACCGTGCCGGTCCTGCCGACCCGCCGGCTGTATGCCGCGGCCGCCGCCCCACCGTTCCGGTCGCCGGCGGCGACCGCGATGATCGAGATCCTCACGGCGATCTGCCGGCAGACCGTCGACGCGTGACGAACGACCGCCGGCAGCCCCGGATGAGCGGCAGACGCCCCGGCCGGCGGCTCTGGTCAGCGTGCGCCGCCGTCCGTCGCCGGTCGCCGGTCGATCCCACTCGGCCGCTGCCCGGGCCAGGCGGGTGCCACCGCCAGCACCACCGCGGTGACCAGGGTCAGCACCCCGGTGCCCTGGAACAGCACGTCGTCGGAGATGCGCGCGTCGCCGTGCACGGGGTAGAGGTCGTCGATGAGGGCGTGCGCGTCGAGCAGCCGCAGTACGACGAACAGGGCGTGATTGAACCCACCCTCGAAAAGGCCGACCGCCGCCACCCAGAAGGCGTAGACCAGGAACCAGAGGATCGCGCGAGCCCACCGCATCGTCGAGCCGAGGCGGTACGCCAGATACGTGACGGCGTACACGGCGCTGAACACGACAGCCAGGAGCGTCCGCTGTGGGCTGTCGAACCGCACCCCGCCGTACACGTGGTGGATGAACGTCACCAGGAAGAGCACCGTCGTCCAGGTGATGGCGGCTCGACGCCGCCCTGCCGACCCTCGCTTCATCACCCCTCGCCTCCTTCGAGAGTGGCAGGAATCCGGCCGGTCGGCGACGGCGGCGGATGCTCGTGCACGGTCAGTCCGTGCCGCTGGATCGTGCTCAGGAATTCACCCGCATCGACGACCTGGTCGATGTGACGCACCCCGGGCGGGTAGCGGCGACCCATCAGGCCGAGGGCGACCTCCGCTGCCACCACACCGGTCGCGTGGCACTCCTGACGGCCCGTCGCCGCCGCCCACACCTGCCTGCCGCCGCCATCGGTGGCCGAAACGTGCACCACGAACCGGTCCCCGCCGAGCCGCAGGAGGTTCGACGCGCCGGTCAGCGGGCGAACCCCGCCGAGCCGGTCCGCCAGATGGAAGGCACCGATCCCACGCAGCCAGAACAACGTCGCCGTGACCGCAGCGGAGTCGAGACAGAGGCGGGTGGTCACCGGGACGCCGAGCGTGTGGCTCAACGTGTACTGATCCGAGAAGGGAAACGGATGCACGGTGCGCAGGCCGAACCCCGGCAGGTCCACCCGAGCCCGTCCCGGCCGCCGGGTCCGGTCGAACGGGGCCGTCAGTCCCGCCACCGTCCAGCGGACCGAGTCGGGTCCGTGATCACCGGCCGTACCCAGCAGGACCGTCACGTCGACGGAGGTGGCGGACGGGAGACGGCCGGCGCAGCGTCGGGCCAGCACGTTGGTCAGCTCGGGGGCCAGCCCGACGCTGAGCACGGCGGCGGTTCCGGTCCGTTTCGCGGTGGGCTCGAGCCGTTCGATGCCGGCCAGCACGTCGGCTGACGCGCTGATGTCGACGATGGGAACGCCACGGTCCAGGCAGGCGCGCGCCACCGTTTCGTTGCGATGCTCCACACACATGACCACGACGGCGGCGTCGGCCAGCAGCCCGTCGAGATCCCGCAGGTCGTCGAGGTCCAACCGGCGCGGGGTCAGCCGGCCCGGGCCGCTGCGGGCCAGGGCCTCGGCACGCGCCAGATCACGACCAGCGACGACGACCTCGTTCGCCGAATCTCGGGCCAGGGTGGTGGCAACCACCCGACCCACCGCGCCGTATCCGCCGATCACGACGGCCACCCCGTGGCCGGTCACTGCCGCCTCGCCGTGACCACCGGGTGCCTACCGCTGAGGCGGACACCGGCTCCCGGGTCGTACGGCTCGACGGCGGACAGCAGGTGATCGCGCTCCCCGGCCGGCGCGATCCCGGGATGGTCCGCCCGACCCGGGGCACGTCCTCGGGCCGCGGTGCGACAGGTGCGCCCCGTGCCGCACCTGTCGAGCACCACGTCGGTGGGACCGATCTCGGCCATCCGGAAGAGGCGGTCGAGCAGCGCACCGTCGAGATCCTCCCGTCGATCATGGTGCTCGGCCCGGTGCGTCCCCTCCGGACCATTCCAGGCCGCTGCCGGGTCAGCGTCCACCACCCGCATCTGATCACCTCTTCGAACACCGCCCATGGGCATGAGTCTGGGCGGGCACAGCTATGAGCACCACTGCAGATTGGTAGGGGAAGTCATCACTTCAGCGCATGGCACGCCCGCAGCGTGCCGTCGGTGGCGTCGCCCGGTCCCTTCGGACGGTGTCGCTGTCGGAATTGCGGGAATCGCCTTGCTCAGGCGCACCCGACGGGACACGCTGCGGCCATGCTGGAACAGCAGCGCGGCAGGCTGTGGCTGGTGGTCGCCGCCGCCGGCTACGGCAAGACCAGCGCGCTACGCCGGCTGTTCCCCGGCCCCACCGTTCGGTGGCAGCGGGAGTGCGACGTCGACGCGCTGCTCGGCGGTGAGCTGGCGGAGCTGTCCGCCGGGACGACACAGCTCGTTCTCGACGGGTTGCCCGCCATGTCGGAACGGACCGAGCAGGCGTTGCTGCACGCGATCGCCGGCCTGCCGGATGGTGTACGCCTGGCACTGTCGTCGCGTTGGCCGGTGGGTTGTGCCGCGTCGTCGTGGTTGACCCGGATGGCGCCCGCGCAGCTCCGCCCGGCCGAGTTGAGCCTGACCACCGACCAGGTCGAGGAGATGCTGCACACCGAGTACGGGCTGGCCGAGCCCACCCTGGCGCAGCGCGTGCACGAGATCACCGCAGGGTGGCCCGCGCTGGTCCGGCTGGTCGCCGAGACCCTGGTCGCCGAGGGCGTACCCGCCGGGCCGCTGCTGCCGGCGGTGACCGAGCCCGGAGGTCTGGTCACGGGTTACCTGACCGAGGAGGTGCTCGGTCCACTGCCGGAAGACGTCCGGCGGTTGCTGCACGAGATGGCCGACCTCGCACCGGTGACGGCGGGCGTCTGCGCGATCGCCGGCCACCCGGCGGCCGGGCCGCAGATCGGCCGGCTGCTCCGCACCGGGCTACTGACCAGAGTCGGCACCGAGCCCGACACCGGGCCCCGGGTGGTACCGGTGGTCGCCGCGGTCGCCGGACATGACCGGCCGGTGGTGGCGCGCGGGACGCTGCTGCGGGCGGCGGCCTGGTACCGCGACCACGGCCCGGCCCGCGCCGCCGCGTACACCTTCCGGCTCGGCGGCGACGACGCGGCGCTGGCGGCGGTGCTCGACGAACACGGCGACCGGATGATCGTCGGTGGACGGCCCGCCGCGACCGCCGGGTTGGTCGCCGCGCTCCCGGCGCCGCTGCGCACCCGTCGGCTGCGGCTGCTCGCCGGTGACGCGCTGCGCACCGCCGGCGACGTGGCCGGGGCGGCCCGCGTTTATCAGGAGGTGGCGGCGGCCGAGCCGGCCTGGGAGCCGGGCATCGCCTGGCGGATGGGTCTGATCCACTACCTGCGCGGCGACCAGCCCCGGGCCCTGGCCGACTTCGCCCGGGGTGACGAGGCCCCGGGTCGCCCCACCGACCAGGCGATGCTGCTGGCCTGGACGGCGGCGGCCGCCGCCCGCAGTGGTGACGCGGGGACCGGCATGGCGCACGCCTGGCGGGCCTACCGCCTCGCGGCCGAGACGGGCGTCGACAGCGCCCTGGCCACCGCACACGTCAGCCTCGCGCTCTGCCTCGGGCTCACCGGTGACCAAATCGGTGCCGAGGAGCACTACCGGCTCGCGCTGGGCATCGCCGAACGCACCGGCGACCTCGTGCTGCTGGCCCGGATCCTGGTCAACCAGAGCTACCACCTCGTCGAGCAGGCCCGCTATCCGGCGGCGCTGACCGCCGCGCAACGGGCGGCCAACGCCGCCGAGGCGGCCGGGCACGCCAATCTGTCGGCGATGGCCGCCGGCACCGAGGCCGACATGCTGGCGATGCTCGGCCGGTACGACGAGGCGGCGACGCGGTACGCCCAGGTACTCGCCCGGCATCGGCGGATGGGCTCGCGCCGCTGCGCCGACACGTACCTGGGTCTGGCCGAGCTGCACTTGATGCGAGGCTGGCGGGAGCAGGCCCGGGCCGCGTTCGTCGAAGCGGTCCGGCTGGCCGATGCCGGTGACAGCCGGAAGTTGACGGTGCGGGCGCACGCCGGGCTGGCCCGGGTGCTGCTGCCCGACGACGCGGCGGCGGCGGCCCGACACGCCGCCGCGGCGACCCGGCTGGCCACCGACGACCTTCGGGTTCCGGCACTGCTCGCGCAGGGGTGGGTGGCGCTGGCCGGCGGCGATGCCGCGAGGGCGGCGTCGCTGGCCGACGAGGCGCTCGACCTGGCCCGGTCCGGTGGGCTGCGGGCCTGCCTGGCCCGGGCGCTGGAGCTGCGCGCCGCTGCCGAGATCGACCCGGATCGGGCCCGCACCGCGCTGCGAGAGGCGCACGCGATCTGGGCCGACGCGTCGGCGGTCGGCGACGCGGCCCGTACCGCGCTGGCGCTGAGTCGGCTGCCGGGTGCCACTGCCGACGACCGGTTCGCCGCGCTGCTGGCGACCGAGCGCCTCGCCGCCCGTGGCGTCGCGATCGACCCGGAAGAGACGTCGGCGGACCGGTCGGCCGTCGGCCGACCGGCCACCGGTGTCGGTCCCGGCGGCGTCCTGGTCCGCACCCTCGGCCGGTTCGAGGTGCGGGTGGCCGGCGTCACCGTGCCGCCGTCGGCCTGGCAGTCACGACGGGCGCGGGACCTGCTGCGGATCCTGGTGGTACGCCGGGGTCGGCCGGTGCCCCGGGGCGAGCTGTGCGAACTGCTCTGGCCCGACGACGATCCGAGCCGGACCGGGCACCGCCTGTCGGTGTTGCTGTCGATCGTGCGCGGGGTGCTCGATCCGGACCGGATCTTCGCCTCCGACCATTTCCTGGTGACCGACGCGGCGAGCGTCGCGCTGGACGTCACCCACCTGCGGGTCGACGTGATGGAGTTCCTCGGTGCGGTGGCCCACGGCCGTCGGTTGCTGGCTCGCGGTGCTCGGGCGGAGGCACGCACCATCCTCGCGGCGGCCGTCCGGGACTACCGGGCCGACGTGTTCTCCGACGAGCCGTACGCCGACTGGGCCTCGGCGTTGCGGGAACAGGCGCGGGCCGCGTACGTCGCGGCGCTGCGGATGTTGGCCGACGCGCACCGCTCGGCGGGGAGCGGCGGCGCGGCCGTGGACTGCCTGCTCCGCCTGCTGGAGCAGGACCCGTACGACGAGCCGGCGCACCGGATGCTGGTGCGCACCCTGGTGACGGGCGGGCAGCACGGCGAGGCACGGCGGGCGTTCGCCCGCTACCGATCGGCGATGCGCGCCATCGGGGTACGGCCGCCGGACGAGATCATCCTGGCACCACGGGCCGGGGTACGGTCGCCGGCGACGGTCGTACCCCGGTCGGGGTGAGGGCTCGGGCGTCGCCCGGTCCCCCACCTCCGGCGGCTCAGTAGATGTCGTGGTCGGTGCTGTAGCCGGTGACCGTCCACAACGTGTCGTCGGTCGAGTGGCGGTCGAGCGAGCGCAGCCCGTTGCCCGCCGCCGCAGCGCCACCGACGGACCGGCCCGCCGCGACGGCGGCCCGCTGGACCGCCGCGACGGTCACCCGGGTTCCGTCGTCGTTGGGCATCATCGCGTCGATGAAGATGTCGAAGACGGGCGCCGGGAACGGGTCGGAGGGATCGGGCAGCACGGTGATCTCGCCGCCGACGCCGGACATCGACGGGAATTCGTCCTCCCACTCACGCTGCACGGTCACCATCCTCGGCGACGACGTACCCACCGGGCTGGTCGCGGCGAACCGCTTGTAGCGCAGTCCGACGCCGTCCCACGAGGCACGGTTGCCCTCCACACAGACCGCGTAGGCGACCGGGCTGGCGCCGACCGGTTGGAAGGCGGTGCGAACGGTCACGCCCCCGCCGTCGGCGTCGGGTACCAGTCCGGCCAGCGGCACCCCGGCGGGCAGGTCGAACCCGGTGCCGCTGAGCACCAGGTCCGCAGGGCAGGCCGCGGTTCGCGAACCTGGTGGGGAGATCTCGACGACCCGTGGCGTGCCGTCGTCCGGCGCGCAGATGGCGGCGGCGATCACCGACCAGGGTTCCGTGTGGTCCGGGTACGCCTCGCCGCGTACCACCACCGAGGTCGCGCCCGGCACGATCGCGGCCAGGCGGACTCCCCCGTTGCCGTTTCTGATCCGGCCGCCGGCGCCGATCAGCACCTCGCCGGGCCCGCACGTCGCGGTCACGCTCTTGGACGACGTGGTGTCGTAGCCGCTCTCCGCCCGGTGCCGGTACGCGGCGTGGGCCGTCCCGGGTAGGACGAGGGTCGCCGCGACCGCGACCGCCGCGGCGGTTGCCGCGGCAGCGCGCCTCGCCCGGGTGTGGGTGCCGAGTGTCGTTCCCCTGCTCATGACGACAGTCCTTTCCTGCTGACGCTGCCGCGAACGGTTCGCGTGGCGCTTGCCGGAATCATCGGCGGGGCCCGTCACGGTGACGTCATGGTGGCGCACGGCGGACTCCCGAAAGCGCCCACGCCTGGTCACGTCGACCGACGTGACCAGGCGTGGCGCCCGCTGGCGGCGCGGGCCGTGAACGGTTACGGGCCCCAGCAGATGGCGTGGCTCTCCAGGTCCCACGGCGGCAGGTAGACACCGTCCTCGGCGGCGATCGCCTGGGCGTTGTTCTGGGCGACGGTCGCCGTCACCCGGGTGAGCAGGACGTTGCCGGTGGCGGTGGCGTCGACCGTGGCGCCGACGCCGGTGGCGAGCGCGCCGGCCGGACAACCCGCGGACACCTGCCCCTTGGGGCTGGCGCTGTTGGCCGCCCCGGTCAGGCTGACGAGTGTGCCGGTGAGGTTGGCGGGCAGGGTGGCGCAGATGGCGTACCCGACGAGTTCCCACGGCCCGGCGAAGCCGCCGGCCGCACCCGCGGTGACCGCCCCGGCGGTGAGCGCGGCGTTCGGCTCGATCCGCTGGTAGAAGGCCTCCCCGTTGGCGGTGCGCAGCTCCGCGCCCAGCCCGAGCAGATCGGTGCCGGCCGGGCAGGCGGCCACCTGGTTCTTGATCGGGTCGGCGTTGCTGCCGCTGGCCGAGGTGACCCGCTGGTAGTTGGCCGGGACTGCGCCGGGCACGCAGATCGCCTGCGCCACGAGGGTGTACGCCCCGGCCACGCCGCCCGGGTTCGTGTGCGCCCAGACGGTCACCGACTGGGTGGCCAGGTTCGGAATGATGTCGGTCAACGTGACATCGCCGCCACCACCGTCGACGGAGCCACCGCCACCGGCGAGGAACTCACCGGCCGGACAGGTCGCCACCGCGGACTGGTTGGGGAAGGCGCCCGCCACGCTGACGTTCACCACCGTCGCCTGCGCCGGCCCCGCACCGGTGGCCACGGCAACGGCGGTGCTGGCCAGCAGCAGGGCCGTCGCGCCCGAGAGCCGGGCGAGCCTGGATCGAGTTCGCATCGTGCACTCCACTTCGTACCTGCCGCGAGACGTTTACGCCCCGGCGGGACGGTGCGGCAGGTATCTCACGATCCGGGGTGGCCTCACGGCCGCCTCAGCGCCGCGTCACGGCGGACCGACCGGCACACCGGCGACGGGGGCCCGCTCCGCGTCGCGCTCGATCGTGGCCGACCGGCGCAGAAGGGGGAACAGCCGGAGGAACCACGGCGGGCGAGCGGCACGGGCCTCGCCGGCACCGGCGGCTTCGGAATCTGAGCTCCTGCCGTCGACCTTCCGATCACCTCAGGGCAGCAGGATGAGGTGCAGGGTACGGGGGCCGTGGACGCCTTCGACCCGGTTGAGTTCGATGTCGCTGGTGGCTGACGGACCGCTGATCCAGGTCAGGGGTCGGTGTGGGGTGAGGCGGGTCAGTGCCTGGGGCACGCCCGCGACGACCTGGGTGGCGCGGATGACGCAGATGTGCAGGTCGGGTAGGAGGCTGAGAACGCGGCGGCCCTGGTCGGGTGAGCCGTCGAGGATGACGGTGCCGGTGTCGGCGATGGCGACGGCGGCGGCGGTGACCACGGCGTCGGCGGCGGCGATCTGCTGGTTGTCGAGGTCGTCGTCGGGTCGGGCGGTCACGGTCGCCGGCAGCCAGGCTCGCGGCAGTGCCGGTGGCACGACGACGGTCGCGCCGGTCGGCAGGATGGCGGCGATGGTGTCGGCGACGTCCGTCTCGGCGACCCGGTGCACGTGGGCGCGGTAGTCGGTGAGCCGGTCGACCAGCCGGTCGAGGTCGACCGGGCCGTCGCGTCGGTAGTCGCGTGGCACCTCCACCGGCGCCGGCGCGGGGTCGAGGGCGGCGCGGAGCCGGGCGAGGATGACCTCCCGGGCGGTCACCGGCTCGCCCACCACTGCCGGAAGGTCTGCGCCGGGGGCTCGGGCAGGTCACGGCCGGCGGTCCAGCCGGACAGCGGCGGTGGCAGGCCCCGACCGCGCCGGCCGGTCAGCCGGCTCAGCCGGGTCGCGCGCTGCGCCGCCGCGTACAGTGCCGGGTGGTCCATGGCGTACGCGGCCGCCGCCATCGCGGCCGACTCGCCGCGCGGATGCGGCGCCTGGTCGCGCAGGTGCACCAGCAGCTCCGGAATGTCGATCTTAACGGGGCAGGCGTCGTAGCAGGCCCCGCAGAGCGACGACGCGTACGGCAGCGACGCATTGTCGGCCACCCCGGTCAACTGCGGCGACAGCACCGCACCGATCGGACCCGGATACACCGACCCGTACGCGTGCCCACCGGTGCGCTCATAGACCGGGCACACGTTCAAACAGGCCGAGCAGCGGATGCAGTGCAACGCCTGCCGACCCACCTCGTCGGCGAGCACCGCGCTGCGACCGTTGTCCAGCAGCACCAGATGAAACTCCTCCGGCCCGTCACCCGGGCTCACCCCGGTCCACATCGACGTGTACGGGTTCATCCGCTCCCCGGTCGAGGCCCGGGGCAGCAGTTGCAGGAACACCTCCAGGTCCCGCCAGGTCGGCACCACCTTCTCCACACCCATCACGGTGATCAACGTGCGCGGCAGGGTCAGACACATCCGACCGTTGCCCTCGGACTCCACCACCGCCAACGTGCCGGTCTCCGCCACCGCGAAGTTCGCCCCGGACACCGCCACCGACGTGGACAGGAAAGTCTGCCGCAGAAACCGACGCGCCGCCGCCGCCAGCACCGCAGGCTCGTCGGTCAACCCCGGATCCACCCCCGGCATCGCCCGCAGGAAGATCTCCCGGATCTCGGCCCGGTTACGGTGAATCGCCGGCACCAGGATGTGACTCGGCCGGTCCTGGCCGAGTTGCACGATCAGCTCGGCCAGATCCGTCTCCACCGGCGCGATCCCGGCCGCCTCGAGGGCCTCGTTGAGACCGATCTCCTGCGTCACCATCGACTTGACCTTCATCACCCGGTCACTGCCGGTGCCCCGCGCCAGGTCCACGACGATCGCGTTCGCCTCGTTCGCGTCGGCGGCCCAGTGCACCACTCCCCCGGCCGCCGTCACTCGATCCTCAAGCTGCTCCAGCAGCTCCGGCAACCGGGCCATGACGTCGGCCTTGATCGCGCTACCGGCCGCCCGCAACCGCTCCCAGTCCGGCACCTCGCCGATCACACCAGCCGACTTCGCCCGGATCGTCGCCGTGGCGTGCCCGAGATTGCGGCGCAACTGCGGGTCGCCCAGCGCCCGCCGGGCGGCGACCGGAAAAGTCTCCGCGCCGCGCAGGTGCCCGACACCGGCCGGCGCGGTCGCCGGCATACCGAGGAAGGTACGGGTCACGACCGCACCGCCGGTTCGCTTCGCTCGCTCATCGTGCCGCCCTGCTCCGTCGAGGCCAGGATCTCCGCCAGGTGCACCGTCCGCACCCCGGCCCCCGCCCGGGACAGCCCGCCACCGATGTGCATCAGACACGACGAGTCTCCGGCCGTGCAGACCTCAGCGCCGGTGGCCAGCACGTGGCGCATCTTGTCCGCCAACATCGCCGTCGAGGTGTCCGCGTTCTTCACCGCGAAGGTGCCACCGAACCCGCAGCACTGCTCCGCCGCCGGCAGCTCCACCAGGTCGAGCCCCCGCACCGCACGAAGCAGCCGTACCGGCCGGTCGGCCACCCGCAGCATCCGCAACGAATGACACGTCGGGTGGTACGTCACCCGGTGTGGAAAGAAGGCACCCACGTCGGTCACCCCCAGCACGTCCACCAACAGCTCGGACAGCTCGTACGTCCGCCCGGCCACCGACTCGGCCCGACTGGCCAACCGTTCGTCACCGCTGCGGCGAGCCACCGTCGCGTGTTGATGCCGTACCGACCCCACACACGACCCCGACGGGGCCACGATCACGTCATACGGATCGAAGGTCCGCACGTGGCGGCGTACCAACGGCACCGCCTGCTCCTGATAGCCGGTGTTCACGTGCATCTGCCCACAACACGTCTGCCCGTCGGGGAACACCACCTCATGCCCCAACCGCTCCAACAACCGCACCGTCGCCTTCGCCGCCGCCGGAAACAGGGTGTCCGCCAGACACGTCACGAACAACGCGATCCGCACGTCACACCTCCCACTCGCCGGCCCGCGCCGCCACCGGGCCCGTAACGCATGATCCGCCGAGTCTGCCGCACGAGCCGCCGCACCGCAGCAAGGTCGCCATCGACCGTCGGCGGTTCCGGGCAGGGTGCGGGTGCCGGCAGGTCACCGGCGGCTCAGGCGGAGGGCAGCAGCGCGTGGGCGGCGCTGCTAGGCTCCGCTCATGCCGGACATCGATCGTCCTGACATGCCCCGGTGGCACCGGCGGTGGGCCACGGTGACGCACACGGCCGGCTTCATCACGGCCGGCGGGCGATAGCCACGTTCCGTGGCGCGGGTGACCCACCCGTCGCTATGGGCACCACTCGAGATGACCTCGCCTGGCTGCGAACGCGACCGCGCTCCGCAGTACGCCACGGGCAGCGATCCGATTCTGGGACAGACGTGATCTGCGTGGCTGGGCTGCCGACCTTCGGCTGGGCGCCCGGACAGACCAGCGAGTGGGGTGTCGGTGGAGTTTCGGCTCTTGGGTCCGATCGAAGTGTGGGCGGCGGATCAGCGACTGGACCCGGGGCAGCCGCGCCAACGCGCGGTTCTGGCCGCGCTGCTCGTCGACGCGGGACGGGTCGTTCCGGTGGAGACCCTCATCGACCGCGTGTGGGGAGAGGAACAGCCGGAGCAGGCACGTCGAGTCCTGCACTCACACATCTCCCGGGTCAGGCAACTGCTGTCCCGGGCGGATCCGACGCCGTCGACGTCCGTGCGGTTGGCCCGCGAGCCGGGTGGCTACCTGCTGAGCGCGGAAGAGAGAAGGATAGACGGGCACCGGTTTCGGTTGCTGCTTCAGTCGGCGCGTGACCGCCGAGGGTTGGACGACTTCGATCGCACTCGGCTGATCCGAGAGGCGTTGACGTTGTGGCGCGGGCAGCCGCTGGCCGGCGTACCGGGCGAATGGGCCGCCCAGGTACGCGCGGGGTGGAACGCGGAGCGTGTCGACGCCGTGGTCGAGTGGGCACGTATCGAACTGCGGCAGGGTAACCCGGACGAGGTCCTCGCCCAGTTGACCGGTCTGAGCGCCGAACATCCGCTGGTCGAACCGCTGGTCGAGGTGTTCATGCGTGCCCTGCATGCCACCGGTCGAAGCGCTGACGCGTTGGATCGGTACGCGGGATTCCGCCGTCAGCTGGCCGATGGGCTGGGCGTCGACCCGAGCCCGGTGCTACAACAGCTCCACCTGTCGATCCTCAGGGGTGAGCCGTCCCTGGCCGACACGGATGCCGTCTCCCCGGTGCCCACTCCCTCCGCGACCGCAAGCCGCGCACCTGCTGCCGGCCTCAGCACCATCGCCGGCTCCTTGGCTCACCGGCCACGTACGCTGCCGCGGCAGGCGCCTGACTTCACCGGCCGTTCGGAGATCATTGCTCGAATCGCCGTAGCGGTGCGCGCCGAGGACCAGCAGTCGACGATGGTGCAGATCATCGACGGGATGCCCGGCAGCGGCAAGACGACGTTGGCCGTGCAACTGGCGGTGCTGCTCCAGGACGACTATCCGGATGGCCAGCTGTTCATCGACCTGCACGGTCACAGCACGCGCGACCCGATGGATCCTCGAACGGCCCTGTCGGCATTGTTGCAGCAGATGGAGGTCCCGCCGGACCGCTTGCCGGTGGACTTCGAGGGACGGGTCGCGTACTGGCGCACCCTGCTCTCCGGCCGTCGTCTGGTGCTGGTGTTGGACAACGCCGGCAACTCAGCCCAGATCGCACCCCTGCTGCCGACAGCGCCCGGCTGTCTGACGTTGGTCACCAGCCGGCGGCGACTGGGGCTCGACAGCGTACGGCTGGAGCCGTTGCCGGTGATGACACCGGCGGAAGCGACCGAACTGCTCGCCCGTATCGCGGGCTCCGACCGGGTGGCCGCGGAGCCGGCGGCGGCATCCGAGGTCGTGAGCCGGTGTGGCTATCTTCCATTGGCCATCCGCCTGGCCGGGACGCGGCTTGCGCACCGCCCGAACTGGCGGGTCAGCGACCTGGCCGCACGGCTGAGAGGCGATCGCCCGACTCTTCCTGAGCTGACGGCGGAGACCCGCACCGTAGCGGCGGCCTTTGCGCTGTCGTGCGCGCAGCTGTCACCCCCGGCGCACCGGGTGTTCCGCCTGCTGGGCCTGCACACCGGCGCCGATTTCGACGCCTGTGCCGTTGCCGCGCTGGTCGGGCTGCCGCTGCCGCGGACGCAGCAGCTGCTGGATGAACTCGTTGACAGCTACCTGGTCGAAGAGCCGACCGTCGGGCGGTACCGGCTGCACGACCTCGTCCGCGAGTACGCCTTCGAGTTGTGCACCGCCACGGACAGCGATGACGACCGACGCGCCGCCGTCGAGGGTCTGCTGGACTTCTATCTGCACGCGGCCGACGTTGCCCGCCGGTCCATCGAGTCGCCCAGAAGTCGCCGCTTCTTCGAGCCTGGCGCGCCCCGCCGCCCCGACCTCGTAGAGGACCTTGGTGCGTTGCCGTCCAGCTGGTGCGCAGTGGAGCGCCGGAACCTGGCCGCGGCCGTCGCGCTCGCGATGGACGTCCACTGCTATTCCTATGTGTGGCGCCTGGCGCGAGTGTGCTGGCGTCACCTGTACCAAGCCGGCAGCCTTGACGAGCTCATCGCCATGCAGGAGCAGGCACTGGCTGCGGCGAAGGCGCTCGACGACGACGAGGCGCTCACCGCGAGCTGCAACTATCTGGCGTCCGCCTACTTCCGTCGGGGCGAGACGCAGCGGTGCCTGGAATTCATGGAGCCTGCGATGGCGGCGGGGCAGCGCCTCGGTAACAAGGCGTGGCTCGCGGTTCTGCACGGCAACGTGAGCATCATCTACCTGAACGCCGGACGACATCCGGAGGCTATCGCCCACGGCTTGCAGGCGCTTCGGGAGTTGCGTGACACGATTGAACCGGACCCGGACGTTCCCCGTCTGCTGAGTGGGCTCGGAGAGATCTACGCGATCACCGGGCGATACGAAGAAGGGCTTCTGCACCTACGGCGTTCGCTGTTCCTCGCCGCGGAGAACGGTGACCAGCAGGTCGTGGCCAACGTCCTCCGCAACATCGGTTCCATTCGCTCCCGTCAGGGCGCGCAAGGGTACGCGAAGCGTCTCCTCACCGCATCCTTGCTGATCTATCGTCGTTTCGGGACCGAGTGGGGCGAGGGCGAGGTGCTCAACGAGCTCGCCTCCATCGAACTCGCCCTGGGCAGGCCAGATCTGGCCGCGCAGGTGTACCACGAGGTGATCCACGCGCTGCGGGACAAGAGAAACCCGGGCATCGAATCCGCAGCCCACAACGGGCTCGGACGGGCCGCTCTCGCCGCCGGCGACGTTCACGCCGCGCGTGAGCACTTCGAGGCTGCCCTGGAACTGGTGCGCGAAATCGGTCACCGTCGCGAGTTCGCAATTTCTCTCGACGGCATCGCGTGCTGCCTGGTGGCCGCTGAGCCTGACCGCGCTCGGACACTGTGGCGGCGAGCCCTGAAGCTCCTGATCGAGCTCGACATGCCGGAACGCTTCGAGGTGGAGAAGCGGTTGACCGAGGCGGAGCGTCGGCAGCCCGCCGTTCGGTGACGAGTACGGACTTCCGTTATCCGACCGGTGGGCGCGGCGGCGAGTAGGCACATCTTCCGGTACGTCTGTGGCCCGTGCTGAACTGCGAGTTCGGGAAGTTGTGGCGGCCGCAAGGTCTTCGCAAGCCTCCACAACATTCTCTCAACGGATGCACCGCCGAGGCTCACTACATTGCTGGCTAGTGATCGGTGGAGAAGCGGTGCCGCGCACGAAGTAGCCGAATCAGTCGAACAGGTCATGGCAACCCGGTTCCGGCGACTGGAAACGCATCGGGGGCGGGCGCGGGCCGACAACCCACCATTCCCGGTGACCCACCGGGGCCGCCTGCCCAGCGGATGGGCAGGCGATCCAACCTCCCGAGTGAGGAGAATTGATGAGCGGAACACTGCTGCGGGTTGGACTCGCTGCGCTGTTCGCCGTCGCGGTGCCCGGCCTGCTCGCCGCACCGGCCAGCGGTTCGCCGGCTGCCGACGACCCGAGCCCGGCGTTGCCCCTGTCCACCGACGTCGCCGACCGATATCCGTCGAGCCCGTGTGACCCGAACGGCACCACCACGTCCGACAGCACCATCGCAAGCCAACTCAACGGTCAGCTGACCGGCACCATGGCTGGCGCGATGACCGCGTACCGCGTCTCCTGCGCTCGTATGGTCGTCGACACGGTCCGCGACCGCGACCTGGCCTCGCGCGCGGCGGTCATCGCCATCACCACCACGATCGTGGAAAGCACCATCCAGAACATCAATGTGGAACTCGACCACGACAGCCTCGGCCTGTTCCAGCAGCGTGCTTCCTGGGGCACTGCGGCTCAGCGTCTGAACCCCACCTGGGCCACCAATGCGTTCCTCGACAAGATGATCCGCGAGTATCCGAACAATTCGTGGATGACCGCGCAGATCGGGGACGTGTGCCAGGACGTACAGGGATCGAAGTTCCCGGAGCGTTACCAGCCCCAGGCCGCTGACGCACAACGCATTGTCGAGGCGCTCTGGTCCGTGTCTGAGCCCGGTGGTCCGGCTGTGGTGCGGGCGGAGGGTGAGTACCACCTGTTCGGGGTCAGTCCGAGTGGTCAGCTCAGCCAGAACACCTGGCGACCCGGCGGCTGGCTCGGCTGGGAATCCCTCGGCGGCACCGTCGCCGGCACCCCCGCCGTCACCTACCACGACGGCCAGTACGACGTGTTCGCCCGCAGCCCCCGAGGCGTCGTCTACCAGAAAACCTGGCAAGGCACCTGGAGCGACTGGAAAAGTCTCGGCGGCATCATCCAAGGCGGCCTCGCCGCCGTCTACGTCAACGGCGAACACCACGTCTTCGGAATCAGCCCCAGCGGCCAGTTGAGTCAGAACACCTGGCGAAACGGCAGCTGGCTCGGCTGGGAAGCCCTCGGCGGCACCGTCGCCGGCACCCCCGCCGTCACCTACCACGACGGCCAGTACGACGTCTTCGCCCGCAGCCCCGGCGGCACCGTCTACCAGAAAACCTGGCAAGGCACCTGGAGCGACTGGAAACACATCGGCGGCACCCTCGGCTGACAACGCTCGTCGATGCCGAGGCCGGTTGGCCGGCACGGGTTACCCCGTGCCGGCCAACCGGTCCTTCATACAGTTCCGCTCAGGTCGGTACCACCCGGCCCGGTGCGGTCAGCTCCCGCGTACCTCGGCGGCGGCGGCCACCAGGTGCCGGAGAGACGCCTCGACCTCCGGATAGCCGCGCGTCTTGAGGCCGCAGTCCGGATTCACCCACAACCGGCGGGCCGGCACGGCCGCGACGGCCCGGCGCAGCGCCTCGACCACCTCGTCGCGCGACGGCACCCGGGGCGAGTGGATGTCCCAGACCCCGGGGCCCACACCCCGGCCGTAGCCGATCGCGGCCAGGTCGTCGAGGATCTCCATCTTGGACCGGGACGCCTCGATGCTGGTGACGTCGGCGTCGAGGGCGTCGATGGCACCGATCACCTCGCCGAACTCCGAGTAGCACAGGTGGGTGTGGATCTGGGTGTCGTCGGCGACGCCGCTGGTGGCCAGCCGGAACGCCGCCACCGCCCAGTCCAGGTACGTCTTCTGGTCGGCCCTGCGCAGCGGCAGCGTCTCCCGTAGCGCCGGCTCGTCGACCTGGATGACCCGGATCCCGGCGGACTCCAGGTCGCGGCACTCGTCGCGAAGGGCGAGCGCGACCTGGTCGGCGGTGTCCGCGAGGGGCTGATCGGTACGGACGAACGACCAGGCCAGGATGGTGACCGGACCGGTGAGCATGCCCTTGACCGGTCTGCTGGTCAACGACTGCGCGTAGGTGGACCACGCGACGGTCATCGGTGCCTTGCGTGACACGTCGCCGTAGATGATCGGCGGGCGTACGCAGCGGGAGCCGTAGGACTGCACCCAGCCGTGCCGCGTGGCGGCGAAACCGTCGAGTTGCTCGCCGAAGTACTGCACCATGTCGTTGCGTTCCGGCTCCCCGTGCACGAGCACGTCCAGACCCAGCTGTTCCTGCAACCGGACGACCTGCTCCACCTCGGTGCGCATCCGGGACGCGTAGCCGGCGTCGTCGAGGCTGCCGGCCCGGTGCGCGGCGCGGGCCCTCCGCAGCTCGGCGGTCTGCGGGAACGACCCGATCGTGGTGGTCGGCAACTCCGGCAGACCCAGTCGTTCCTGCTGCCGGGCGGCCCGGGTGGGATAGTCGCCGCGCTGCCGGTCGGCCGGGCGCAGCGCGGCGAGGCGGCCGCGTACGTCGTCGTGACGCCAGTTTGCCGGGGTGGCCGGCAGGGGCGCGGGCAGCGCGGTGGTGCCGTCGCGCAGCGCGCGGCCGAGCACGACGATCTCGTCGACCTTCTGCCGGGCGAACGCCAGCCGCTCGGACAGCCGGGGGTCGAGATGCGTCTCGGCGGACAGGTCGACCGGAACGTGCAACAGCGAGCAGGACGACGAGACGGCGACGTGGTCGGCCAGCCCGGCGACCGTCGCGCCGGCCGCGACAGCGGCCCGCAGGTCGGTACGCCAGACGTTCCGACCGTCGACTAGGCCGGCGACGATGGTCTTGCCACCGAGTGGTCCGGCGGCGGCGAGACGGTGCAGGTTGCCCGCGCCGGCGACCAGGTCCAGACCGACGGCGTCGACCGGGGTGTCCAGCAGGGCCGGCAGCGCGTCGCCGAGGTCACCGAAGTAGGTCGCCACGAAGATCCGCGGTCGGTGCGTGAGGTCGCCGAGCCGGGTGTAGGCGCGGCGCAGGGCGTCGATCTCGGCTGGGCTACGGTCGGCGGCGTAGGCGGGCTCGTCCAGTTGCACCCAGCTGACGCCCGCGTGCGCCAGCTCGGCGAGAATCCGGGCGTACGTCTGGACCAGGTCGTCGAGCCGAGCGAACGGGTCGACGCCCTTGGCCAGCAGCAGGAACGTGGCCGGTCCGACGAACACCGGCCGGGTGGTGATGCCCAGGTCGCGGGCCTCGGCGTACTCGTCAAGCGCCTTCGCCGGGTTGGCGGTGAAGACGGTGTCCGGGGCGATCTCCGGCACCAGGTAGTGGTAGTTGGTGTCGAACCACTTCGTCAGCTCCAACGCCGGCTCGGCGTCGACACCACGTGCCATGGCGAAGTAGGTGTCCAGCGCGGACAGACCCAGCCGGGTGAACCGGTCCGGGACCGCGCCGACCGCGACCGCCGTGTCGAGCATCTGGTCGTAGTAGGAGAAGGTGTTCGACGGGATCGCGTCGAGACGGGCGTCGCGCAGCGTCCGCCACACCTGCGCCCGGAGGCCGGCGGCGGTGCCGGCCAGAGCCTCGGCGTCGATGGTGCCGGCCCAGTACGCCTCGACGGCCTTCTTCAGTTCACGGTTCGCGCCGATGCGTGGGTAGCCGAGCACGGTGCTCTGCCCGAATGCGGTACTCACCAAGGGTTCCTTCCCTCGAAGTGTCCGGCGGACACGGGAGGGAAGACGGGTACACCTCGGGTACCGGCTTCCGCCCTGGTCCTCCCACGGGACCGCCGGCGACGCACGCCGGCGGCGTGCGCAGCACTGGCAGGTCTTCGGACTCGCGGGCATGACACCAGGTCGCCTACTGGCCGTCGCTTCCCAGACCTCACGGTCCAGTGCTTTGTTGACGGCGGTCGTTCCCACTCACCGCTGCGGGGCAGTCCCGGATTCACACCGGGTTCCCTCTTACGACGCCCCACCCACCCGGGCGGGACGAACCAGCACCACCGGCCATCGTACGGGCCACACCGCCGGCTAAGCCCGAGGTGTCCGGCCTGCGGGACCGCGAGCAGGCCGGACACCGCACTAGCGCAGGTGCCGGGCGAAGAACCGGCCGGCGTCCTCCCCCGCGTACCAGGGCACACCGGTGTGTCCGCCCATGTTGGCGTGCAGCGTCTTCTCCGTGGAGCCGAAGGCGTCGAACAGCTCCAGCGCCGCCTGCCGGTCGTTGCCCTCGTCGTCCCACTGCAACAGCATGTGCAGCGGAATGGTGACCTGCCGGGCCTGTTCGACGATGAGGCGCGGGACGAAACTTCCGGCGAAGAGACCGGCGGCCACGATCCGGGGCTCCACCACCGCGAGTCGGACGCCGACCGAGATCACTCCCCCGGAGTACCCGACGGGGCCGCCGATCTCGGGCAGCGACAGGAGGGAGTCCAGGGCGGCCTGTGCTTCCGGGACCGCCCGGTCGACGAGCGGGAGGACGAGAGCGTCCACGATCTCGTCGCTCACCGCCTCGCCCGCCGCCAGCACCCGGTGCAGTTCGGCGCGAGCCTGCTCGGCGGCGGCCCAACGCGGCCGGTCACCGCTGCCGGGCAGCTCGACCGCGGCGGCGGCGAAGCCGTCCGCTGCGGCGCCCCGGGCCCGCGCCACCAGACGGGGGTACATCCGGCCCAGCCCCAGTGGCGGGTGACCGAGCAGGATCAGCGGAACCGGTGCGGTCGCGAACGCGGGTGTCCACAGGAAACCGGGGATGTCGCCGAGCGTGAACCCGCGTTCGAAGACGCCGTCGTCGAGGTGTCGTTCGGAGGTGAATCGCATGGTCGTGCCTTTCGGGAGTGCGTGTGAACGGCGCTCCCGGGCGACCTACCGCCCGACCGTGACCCCGGAGGGGAGCACCCATGTCGAAACGTTCACGGGTACCACCTCCTCGGTCTCTCGCACGGCCTTCGGGCAAACTAGCAGCGGGCCGTCCCGGTCCGCCACGGGGTTTCCCGCGCCGCTTCCGCTCGCCTCGCGCACTGTCGGCCGGTGAGGTTCACACCCCCAACCGGAACGCCTCGACATGCTGTTGGCGGGACGGAACCCGCAGGGCGCGCAGGCTGCGTCGCACGGTGCCGGCCATCGCCGCGGGACCGCACAGGTAGACGTCGCGCTCGGCGATGTCGGGGACCAGGCCGCGCAGACTCTCCGGACTGAACGGCTGGCTGCCGTCGGCGGTGCGACCGGTCAGCAGGTGCAGGCGGGCGCCCCTGGCCTGTGCCAGATCGCGCAGCTCATCGATCAGTACCGCGTCGGCGGGCGTGCGGGCCCGGTAGAGCACCACGACGTCTCCGGTCAACTCCGGGTCCTCCAGCAGCGCCCGGATCGGAGTGATGCCGATGCCACCGGCGATCAGCAGGCTGTTCTCCCGGGTGCGGGCGGCGGTGGTGAGGGCGCCGTACGGACCCTCGGCGTAGACCCGGGTGCCCACCGGCAACTGCCGCAGCCCGGCGCTGGTGGAGCCGATCGCCTTCGCCGTCAGCCGCAGCGTGCGACCGTCGGGCGCCGCCGACAGCGACCACGGGTTGACCTGCCACCAGGAGTTGTGCCCCGGGAAACGCCACCAGAAGAACTGGCCGGGACGGGCGCGCAGCCGGTCGAGGCGGTTGCCGGCAACGTGGACGGACACGACGTTGTCGGTCTCCGGCACCACCGCGACGACCCGCAGCCGGTGCCGGACGTTGCGCACCAGCGGCACGACCAGGCGGTTGGTCAGCAACGAGCCGACCGCGAAGGCCCACAACCCCCACCAGTAGGCCTTGGCGACGGCGCTGCCGGCGAACGAGGCGCCCTCGTAGATCTGGTGGATCACCGACAGCACGATCACCACGTACACCACCAGGTGGATGGCGTGCCAGAGCTCGTACGACATGCGGCGGCGGGCGATCCGTACCGAGGTGGAGGCCAGCACGCCGATCAGGACTGCGGCGATCATGCCGAGTAGCACCGGCATCTGCCGGGCCAGGTTCGGGATCTCGGCGAAGAACGAGATCCGGTCGATCTGTGCGTAGCCGAGCAGCACGAACGTCGGGTGCAGCACGACCAGCCAGAAGATCGCGAACCCGGTCCAGCGGTGCCAGTTGGTGAGCTTGTCCATGCCGATCCGCCGTTCCAGGAACGGCATCCGGCCGATCAGCAGCAGTTGCAGTGCCATCACGAAAGCCAGATGCAGGCCGAGGAAACGGCCGATCGCGGTCAGGGTGTTGGGCGTCGGCCGGCTCGGATGAGCGAACATGACCTGGAGGATCACCAGGTTGACCAGGACAAACGTCCAGAGCAGCAGGTACGCGGCCCGAGCCTGGCCGGTGCGGCGCACCGGACCTGCCGCGGCGGCGGTGAAGGTGGTCGTGGACATCGTGAGCCTTCCTGAAGCGGTCCCGGTCGGGGTGGCGTGGGATTCCGTTCCGTCTGCCTCAGCGTGCCAGCGTCGGCGTGCGCCCGGAAGCTCGCCGAGCACGATCGCAACCTGCCCGGTGCCGAGCCCGCGAGCGGCGAGGTCGCGGTGCCACCACACGCTGCGCCGCCGCCCGCGCCGCGACGTGTGGCTGCCAGGGGCGCAGGAAAGCCAGCCGGGGGCATGGTCAACGGAGCCGCCGGTTGCGAAACTGCTTCAATCTGCGTCGGTGGGGGCGATCGGACCCTCGACCCCTCCGGCAACCAGGCGGGCCGGCCGGACGACACCAAGGGCCGGTTCGGTGCGCCGGACCGCCAGCCCAGGCTGGCTCGACGCCGGCCCGACCCGGACGGAGGGAAGGAATGGCCAGCACACCGCTGTCCCTGCCGCAGTCGTCCGCGCGCGCCCCCGAGTTCGGCCGGGACGCGCTCATCGTCTGCGAGAACCTGGTGCGGATCTACCAGACCGGTTCGATCGAGGTGCAGGCACTGCAGGGACTGGACCTGACCGTGGCCGGCAGTGAGCTGGTCGCCGTCGTCGGTGCCTCCGGGTCGGGCAAGTCGACGTTGCTCTCCATCCTGGCCGGCATCGACGCCCCCACCGCCGGGCGGGTCCGGGTCGACCGGTGGAACCTGCTGACGATGTCCCGCGCGGATCGGGTGGCGTACCGGCGGCACACCGTCGGGTTCGTGCGGCAGCAGACGGCGAGCAACCTGATCCCGTACCTCACCGCGCGGGAGATGGTGGACCTGCCGATGACGGCGGCCCGTACCGCAAAGCGGGAGCGCCGGGAGCGCGCCGCCGAACTGCTGGACAGCCTCGGTGTCGCCGACTGCGCCGAGCGGCGCCCCGGGCAACTGTCCGGGGGGCAGCAGATGCGGGTCGCGATCGCGGTGGCGCTGGCCAACCAGCCGCGGATCCTGCTCGCCGACGAGCCGACCGGCGAGTTGGACGCCGCCACGTCCGCGGAGGTCTTCGGCGTACTCCGGGAGGTCAACCGGCGGTACGGCGTCACCGTCGTGGTGGTGACCCATGACCCGGCGGTCAGCGGCCAGGTCGAACGGACCGTCGCGATCCGGGACGGACGCACCAGCAGCGAGGTGCTGCGCCGCACCACCACCAACGAGCAGGGCGACACCCAGGTGATCGCCGAGGAGTACGCCGTGATGGACCGGGCCGGGCGGGTGCAGGTGCCCCGTGACTTCCGTCAGGCGCTGGCGCTGACCCGGCGGGTCCGGCTGGCCCTGGAACCCGACCACATCACGATCCGCCCCGATTCGGGAAGCGACGAATGAGCGGCGAGCCGCTGCTGCGCGTGCGCGACGTGCACCGGCGCTTCCGCACCGGGCCGACCGTCGTACACGCCCTGCGCGGCGTGTCGTTCGACGTGGCCGCCGGCTCCATGGTGGCGCTCGTCGGCCGCTCCGGCTCGGGCAAGACCACCCTGCTCAACACCGTCGGCGGCCTCGACCGCCCGGACGCCGGCACGGTGCACGTCGACGGCACCGACGTCACCGACCTCGACGAGGACGGCCTGTCCCGGTTACGACGGGAGAAGGTGTCCTACGTCTTCCAGAGCTTCGGGTTGATCCCGGTGCTGTCGGCCGCGGAGAACGTCGCCGCCCCGCTGCGGCTGGCCCGCGTCGCCCCGGCCGAGCGTGAGCGCCGGGTCGAGTTGCTGCTGGACCTGGTCGGCCTGGCCGACCACGCCCGGCAGCGGCCGGCCGAGCTGTCCGGCGGCCAGCAGCAGCGAGTGGCGATCGCCCGTGCGCTGGCCGCCTCGCCCCGGCTCCTGGTCGCCGACGAGCCCACCGGGCAACTGGACGCCGAGACCGGACTGTCGGTGATGGCCCTGCTGCGCGCAGTGGTCGAATCCGAAGGCGTCACCGCACTCGTGTCCACCCACGACCCGGTGATGATGGCACTGGCCGACCGGGTGATCCGCATCGACGACGGGCAGCTCACCGACGAGACAGCCGGACGACCGCCCGAGCCCGTGCCGGACGCCAGGTGACGCGTCGATGCTGAGGCTGGTCATCCGGCGCGCCCGCGCGCAGTGGCCGTTGCTGGCGGCCCTCGTCGGCATCGTCACGGTCGGCGCGACCCTGCTGGGCACCTGCACCCTGCTGAGCACCCGCACCACCGAGCGGGCGCTGGAGGTCGCCATGGCCCGCGCCGCGCCGGCCGCCGTCGACGTGACCGTCTACACCGGCACCGTCGAGGGCCGGGACACCTGGTCCGTCGCCGCCGACACCCGTACCGCGGTGGCCGCCGCGCTCGCCCCGTTCCCGGTGACCACCACCACGCGGGCGTCGACGGTGCTGCGGGCGCTGCCGCCCACGCTCGCCCCCGGCACCACCGTCCCGGCGCAGGCGTACCTGTCGGGGCTGGACGACCTACCGACCCGAGCCGAGTTGGTCACCGGGCGTTGGCCACGCGACCGTGGTGACGCCGTGCTGCTGGAGTCCACCGCCCAGCTGCTCGACCTCACCACCGGTCGGCGGGTGCGCCTCGGCGCCGAGCTGGCGCACGCGCCCGTCCCGGCCATCGACGTGACGGTCGTCGGTGTGGTCCGCCCGCTGCCGGGACGCGGCTGGGACCGCGACCCGCTGGCCGCGGCCGGTTCCGCCACCGGCCACCAGGACGGTCGCTTCCGGCAGCCGGTGAACGCCTACGGCCCGTTCCTCGTCGACCTCGCCGACCTGATCACCACGGGCGCCACCGTCGACCGGATGGAGGTCACCGCCCACCCGGACCTGTCCCAGGCCAACCGCCGCGATCTGGAGACCGTGGCCGGGTCCGTCCGCGGCGCCGACCGTCGGTTGGCCGCCGCCCTCGGCGACCGCGTCCGGCTCGCCCGGGTCGCCTCCGACCTGCCGCTGACCCTGCGGTCCGCCGACGACCAGCGGCACGTCACCGCCGCCGTCGTGCTCGCCGTCGCCGTCCTCGGCGGTGTCCTGACCGCGACGGCACTCGTCCTCGCCGGCCGACTGACCGCAGGCGTGCGCGCCGACGAGACCGCGCTGCGGTCCGCCCTCGGCACCAGTCGCCGCCAACTCGCCGCCACCGCGACGCTCGATGCCGTCGTCGTCGCCGCCGTCGCCGCCGCGCTCGCGATACCGGCCTCGTCGGCCGTACACGCCGGCCTGACCCACCTGCCGCCGCTGGACGGCGCCGGCCTGACCGCCCGGCCGGCCGTGACCGGTGTCCAGGTCCTCGCGGTGGCCGGCGGCGCGCTGGTCCTCGCCGCCGTCCTCACCGTGCTCGCGATCCGGCCCGGCCCGGCGCCCGACGCCCGACGCACCCGCCGCGACCTGCTGGCCCGGTCCGGCACCGACCTGCTGCTCGCGGTGTTCGCCGCCGCCGGCTGGTGGCAGCTGTACGCGCAACCCACCGCCGCGAGCCCGCGCGCCGACGTGGTCCGGGTACTCGCGCCGGCGCTGCTGCTCACCGCGGGCGCCGCGCTGGCGCTGCGGGTGGTGCTGCCCGCCCTGCGCGGCGTCGACCGGTTGGCGTACCGAGCCCGCGGGCTGGCGCTCCCGCTGGCGGTCGCCGAGGCCGCCCGCCGGCCCCAGGCGGTCGCCGCCGGGCTGCTCGTCGGGCTGGCCTGCGCGGCCGGCACCTTCGGCCTCGCCTTCGACACCACGTGGCAGCAGTCGCAGCGCGACCAGGCCGCGCTCTCCGTCGGCACCGACCTGGCCCTCGCCCTCAGCACGGCGCCGGCGCCCGGAGAGGGCGCGGTCGTCGGCGCGGTCACCGAGGGGACGGTGAGTCCGGCCCTCGACCGGGGTACCGCGGTCGGTCAGTGGCTCGGCACCGCCGGCGACGCGCCGCGCCTGGTCGCCGTCGACACCAGCCGCGCCGACGCGCTGCTGCGCGGGCGGCTCGACGGTGACCGCACCTGGCCGGACGTGGCAGCGTTGCTCGCCCCACCGACCCGCGTCACCGGCGTACCCGTTCCGGCCGGAGCCTCGCTCGTGCTGACCGGAACCGCGACCGGCGACACCAACCTCGCCGTGACGCCCCGGCTGCTGCTGCAGGACGCCACCGGCCTGCGCATACCCTGCACCGGTCCCGCCGTGCCACTCGACGGCCGGGCGCACCGGTTGCCCGCGTGCGCGACCGCCGACGGACTGCGCCTCGTCGCGGTGTCCCTGCCGGTCGAGGCCGGACCGGATGCCGGGTACGGGGTCGGTGGCCGCGCCGCCGTCGCCGTCACGCTCACCGTGCCGTCGGCCGGATCGACGGTGGGATCGGACTGGACCGCCATGTCGGTGTCGCCGGTGCCGAGCACGCTGCGCGACCCGACCGTCGGGCTCTCGGCCACGTCGACGGGGACGGCGCTGCGGATGGCGGCGACCGTCGACCTCGGCAGCGTCGCGTACGCCGCCCCCAACCTCGTCGCCACCGCCTTCCCGGCCCCCGGCCCGGTGCCCGTCGCCGTCTCCGCCCGCTTCGCCAGCGAGGTCGGTGCCGACATCGGCAGCCAGCTCAGCCTCACGGTCGGCACCACGGCCGTCCCGATCGTCGTCACCGACGTCGTGCCGACCGTGCCGTCCGCCCCCGGTGCCGTGGCCGTCCTGGCCGACCTGGACCTGCTGTCCCGCGCCCGCGCGGTCGCCGGCGATCTGACGTTCCCGGTCGACGCCTGGTGGGTCGGTGACCCGGCCGGACCCGGTGCCGCCGACCGGGCCGCCGCCCTGCACCTGGGCACCGTCGCGACCCGCGAGGCGGAGACCGCCCGGCTGACCGGTGGCCCGCTGCACGCCGGGCTGCCGGCCGCGCTGCGGCTCGTCGTGCCGGCCGCGGCCCTGCTGCTGCTCACCGGCGTCGTCCTGCACGTCACCTGCGACCTGCAGGCCCGCGCCGTGGAGGTGGCGCGGCTACGCGGCCTGGGGATGTCCCGACGCGGCATCCGGGCCGTGCTGCTGGGCCAGCACGTCGGCGTTCTGCTGCCCCTGCTCGCGGCGGGCGCGGCCGTCGGCGCGCTCGCCACCCGCGTCGTCGCTCCCCTGCTCGTACGCTCCGACTCCGGTGCCGCGCCCGTGCCGGCCGCCCAGCCACACTGGCCGTGGCCGGCCGAGGCCGCGCTGCTGGCCGTACTGCTGGTCGGATCCCTGCTGGCGGTCGCCGTGGTGGTGGTCGTCCAGGTCCGCCGAGCCGACGCCGCGCACCTGCGGGTGGTGCCGTGAACCGGTGGCTGACCCGCCGGTGGCCGGCGCCGCACTGGCCCAGCGTCCGCGGCCGGGGCCGTGCCGACGCCGGGCCGCTGCTGCTCACCGCCACCGTCGTCGCGGCCGTCGCGCTGCTCGCCGGGGCGGTGCCGGCGCTGCTCCGGATCGCCGCCGACGACGCCGTCCAGGACACGGTCCGCCGCGCCAGCCACGACTCGAACGTCCTCGTCCACGCCAACTGGGAACGCGACGACGGTCCGACCGGCGGGCGGATCCGGATGCCCCGCCTGGCCGACGACGTCGACAACTTCCGCGCCCGGGCCACGTACGCGCTCGGGACCGACCTGGACGCGGCGCTGCTTCCGCCCACCGCCGTTGTCACCAGCCAGAGCCTCACCATCACCGACGGCGACCAACCGCGTACCCTCCAGGTCACCTATCTGGCCGGTGACCTCGGCGGCCCGGACGTGACCTGGATCGCCGGCGGCGCGCCCGGCCCCGCCGCACCCGGACGGTCCGTCGAGATCCCCCACGACGGACCGCCCTGGCCGATACAGGTCGGCCTCTCCGAGGCGGACGCCGCCGCCCTGCACCTCGGCCCCGGCGATCGGATTCCGGTCCGGGACGGTCAGGGCCGCGACAAGGACGTCCGGATCAGCGGGATCTACCGACCCGTGGACAGCGCCGACCCCGCCTGGCGACTCGCCCCGGCCCTGCTGCGGCCGGTGCCCGGCGCCGATGGCGTGGGCACCACCCGGATCGCCGGACTGCTGTCGCGCGAGTCGCTGCCGGACGCCCGGCTCGCCTTCGACGAGGACCAGCTGCGGCGCACCGTCCACTTCGCCCCCGAGCCCGAGGCGCTCGCCTGGGACGCCACCGCGACGCTCGCCAGGCAGGTGGTCACGCTCAAGGCGACCTCCGGCTCGTCCGGCGTCCGCGACCAGTCCCTGAAATGGGAATCACGGCTCGACACCGTCCTGCGCGACGCCCGTAACCAGATCAGTGCCGCCTCGGCGCAGGCCGCCGTCCTGCTCGCCGGGCTCCTCACCGGCACGGTGCTGGTGCTGCTGCTCGCCGCCGATCTGCTGGTCCGCCGGCGTACCGCCGTGCTGAGCGCCGCCCGGCAGCGGGGGGCGGCGCTACCCGACCTCGGTGCCGAACTGCTCATCGAGTCCACCCTGGTGTCCCTGTCGGCCGCCGCCGTCGGGCTCGCGCTCGCCCGTGCGGTCGCGCCCGGCGTCTCCTGGACCTGGACCGTTCCCGTGGTGCTGGCCGGTGCTGTCGCCGGGCCGATCTTCGGCACCCTCGCCGCCGCCCGCGCCAGCCGCGACCGGCGCCAACCTGCCAACCGTGCCGCGCGCCGCCGGATCCTGGCCATCGGCCGGTTGCGCCGCGCCGCCGTGGAGGTCGCTGTGCTGACCGCCGCGGTCGCCGCCGTCGTCACCCTGCACCAGCGCGGGCTGCTGCCCGTCGTCGCCGACGGCGACACCGGTGAGCTGACCGGCGACCTGGTCCTACCGGTCAGCGCGGTCGCGCTGGGCGTGTTCGCCGGCACGCTCGTCCTGCTGCGGCTGCTGCCCGCCGGAGTGCGGCTCGCGCTCCGACTGGCCCTGCGCTCGCGCCGCCCGCTGGCCGTGTTCGGCGCCGCCCGGGCGGCCACCACGGCCGGACGCGCGCTGCCGTTGCTGGCACTCGTCAGCGCCACGGCGCTCGCGTCGTTCGCGCTCGTCGTCGGCACCACCGTCGCCCGTGGTCTGACCGACGGCGCGTGGAGCACCGTCGGCGCCGACGCCCGCCTCGACGTCGACACCGACGCCGCGGCCGCGACGCCCGCGCTCGCCGAGGGCATCGCCACCGCACCCGGGGTGGAGCAGGTCGTCGTCGCGCAGGTGACCGACTCGGCACCCGTCTTCACCGAATCCGCCCTGCTCACCCCACGCCTGGTCGTGGTGGACGCCGCCGCGTTCCAGCGCCTGCTGGCCACCACCCCGCTGCCCGACGCGCCGGCGCTGGCCCGGCTCACGGCATCCGGTCCCGGCCTCCTGGACGTCCCGGCTCTGGTTCGTTCGAGCAGCGGCGACCTGCGGACCGGGATGCGGCTGCGGCTGGCCCGGGACGACGCCCCGGCGGTCGGTCTCGCCGCGGTCGGCGCCGCTCCCGACGTCGGCGGCGCCGCCGACGTCGTCATCGTGGACGCCTCGGCTCTCGCCGACGCGGGGCTGCCCGCCGTGCCCAACACCGTCTGGGTGACCGGCCCCGGCGCGGCGCGGGCCGTGTCGAGCAGCGGCGTCTCCGCCGACGTGGTGCTCCGCACGGACGTGCTACGGGCGCAGCGGGTGGCTCCGCTGACCGCGGGGATCTCCCGGCTGGCGTGGACGGTCGCCGCGGTGCTGGTGGCGCTGGGGCTGCTCGGCCTCACGCTCGCCGCCGCCGCCGGTGCGTCGGAGCGGTGGCAGACCCTGACCCGACTGCGGACCCTCGGCCTGCGGCCACGCGACGCTCGCTGGGTCGCCGCGGGCGAACTGCTGCCGCCGGTCGTGGTCGCCGCGTGCTGCGGCCCGCCGCTCGGGGCCCTGCTCGCCCACCTGACCCTCGGCCCGCTCGAGCTACGGCTGCTCACCGGGCAGGCCGACGACCCGGCGGCGGTCCTGCCGTGGTGCCTGCTCGGCCTGGTGAGCGCGGCGCTGCTGGTGACGGCCGCCGTGGTCGTACCTGTCGAGTCGGCGCTGCGGCGACGCGACCGGCTGAGTGAGGTGCTCCGCGTCGGAGGGACCACGACATTAGGTGAAGGTGATGTCGGCAGGCGATGATGCCTCTGCGCGCGGCGATGGCGCGTGAGGGAGGTGGCGAGGTGGACGACTGGCTGCCTGACGCTCAGGTGCTCGCCATGCTGGACCTGGAACCGCAGGGCTGGATACTGGCCCGGGCGGTGCACGAGGGTCGCCTGATCGTTGATTTCGAACTTGCCTACATCAACGACGCGGGGTGCGGCCTGGTCGGACGGTCGCGCGCCGACTTGGTCGGGCGCCGCTACCGGCACCTGTGGCCGGAGACCGTGCACGACGGGACGCTCCCGTTCTACCGGTCGGTCGTGGAGACGGGGAAGCCGGCCCTACGCACGGTGTACTACGAGCGGCAGTCCATCACCGGACATTTCGAGTTCCGGGTGGGTCCGTACCGCGACGGGATCATGGTGCGGTGCGTGGACCTGCGTCAGGTGACGGTGTCTCCGCAGTCGGCCGGTGCGGTACGGCTGTACGACATGCTCGACACCGCGTTCGACGGGTTCACGGTGCTGCGCCCGGTGCGGGATGCCGGTGCGGAGATCGTGGACTTCGTCTGCGAGTACGTCAACCAGGTCGGGGCCAAGATGACCGGCCGCAGCGTCGAGGACGTGATCGGTCACCGACTCAGCGATGTCTCTGCCCACAGCTGGGACAACGGGCTGTTCGATCGCTACCGCACGGTGGCCGAGACCGGAGAGCCGTGGCGGCAGGAGTTGACCTATCCCGAGATCAACCAGGTGTGGGAGATCAAGGTGGGACGTACCAGCGGCGGGCATGTCGCGGTGTCGTTCCGGGAGATCACTGAGCAGGTCGACAAACAGCGACAGCTGGCCGAGAGCGTGGCCCGCGCCGAAAAGGCCGCCGCCCGCGCCCGCAGCCTGGAAAGCGTGACCGCGGCGCTGGTGGCGGCGAGCACGACAGAACAGGTGTACGCCGCCATCGGATCGGTGCTGCGACCCTCGGCAGGCGGACAGTCCCTGGCACTGCTCCTGCACCAGGAACGGTCCCTGCGCCTTGCTTACCACGCCGGGTACGAACCAGAGATCATCGCGCGGCTGCATGACCTGTCGATCGAGCATCCCTACCCGGCGGCGGCCGTCGCCCACACCGGACAGCCCCGTTACCTGACCTCACTGGCGCAGTTCCACGCCGCTCAGCCCGACCCGGAGACAGCGGTCCCGCCCGGGTCCCGCCAGGCGTGGGCCTTCCTTCCGCTGACCGTGGCCGGCGAGGTGCTGGGTGCGCTCGTCGTCGGCTATCGGGAACCGCGTGACTTCGATCCCGACACCAGGTCGACGCTGACGGCCCTGGCGGCGCTGGGAGCCCAGGCACTACAGCGGGCGATGCTGTTCGAAACCAGCGTGTCGATCGCCTCCGAGCTGCAGCACGCGCTGCTGCCGGCGGCGCTGCCGCAGACGGCGGGGCTGCGGCACGCGGCCCGGTACCTGCCGTGGACCCGCGGCGCCGAGGTGGGCGGCGACTGGTACGACATCATTCCCATCAGTGACGGCGTCGTCGCCGTCGTGATCGGCGATGTCGCTGGCCACAACACCGCCGCCGCAGCCACGATGGGTCAGGTCCGGGACGCCCTGCGCGCGTACGCCATCACCGGGCAGCGGCCGGCCGTGGTCATGAACAACGTCAACCACCTCGTCCGCGCGCTGCGGCTGAACACCATGGCCACCTGCTGCTACCTGCAACTGGACGTCGCCGAGGGGGCCGTCACCGCAGTGCTTGCCGGACATCCGGCCCCGATCCTGCGCGACGCACACGCCACCGGCCTGGTCCGCCTCGTCACGCACCCTGCCCTGGGCGTTTCGGACTCGGTCGTCTACCGCGAGGACCGCTTCGACTTCCCGCCCGCCGCCACCTTGGTGCTGTACACCGACGGACTCGTCGAGGACCGCAGCCATCCACTCGACCGGGGCTTGGCGGAGCTGTGCGCGGCAGTGCGCGGCGCGCCCCGCCTCGACCCGGCCGAGATCCTGGAGCACATTCTGGCCGGCGGCGTCGGTCCGTGGCCGCGGCGCGACGACATCGCCCTGCTCTGCCTCACCCGGGACCCGGTCGAGCGCTGACGAGGCGATCCAGGTGCCGGCGGCGGCCGAGGCACGGCCACCGCCGGCACCCGTCCGCTACCCGGTGTACTTGCCGTTACGGGTGTCACCCGAGGTGGCGTCGTAGATCACCTTGCGGTAGCGGTGCACCGAGCCCTTCTTCACCTTCTGCCAGTGCCACAACGGCACCGCGTAGTCGTGGTGCTTGTGGTACGAACCCGCCTTGTAGTAGATCCGGTGGCGGGCGTAGCCACCGCAGTTGGCCAGGTAGCTGTGGGAGTACCTGGCCATGCCGCCGAAGTCGGACGAGTAGTAGGTCCGGTGCGGATGCGACACCGAGTCCGGTTGGGGGTAACCGGGCAGCTCGGCCCAGTGGTAGGAGTTCCAGTACAGATCCCAGCAGCTCGACACCGCCGTCGTGGCCGCACCACCCGGTGACGGCACGACGAGGTCGTCCGCGGCCACCGGCGAGGCCACGATGGTCCGGTCACCCAGTTCCGGCGGGATCGGCGTGCCCGGCGGTGGCTCCGACAACAACTCGCGCGGCACCGGCGTGTCCTTCGGGGTGATGCTCAGGTACGCCGCCAGCATCGTCGTCGCGTCGTCGCGGACCAGCGGAGCGTTGCGGCCGATCTGGCCGTCCTCCCGCAGTCCCCAGTCACCGGACTCCTCGTCCTGGGAGAACGTGACCCGTACCCCGTTGCGGTAGGTCAGCCGGGCCACCTCGACCTCCCGGTCCACCGGCTCCTCGGCGTGCGCCCCCGGTTTCGGGTCAGCGGCGGCAGCCGGCGCGGCCGGAGCGGTCACCGCCACCACGGTCGGCAGGACGACCAGCACGGCGAGCACCGCACGGCCCGACAGCGAACTCCTCATGGCACCTCCTCGTTCTGCGTTGATCGGTACGCGGACCGGACGGCCCGCTGCGGCACCCATGGTCGGAGGCGGGGTTCACAGCGCCGTCAAGGTGACGTCAATCGGTGCTGTCGCAACGGCGACGCTGACGTACCCACCGTGCCCCGGCAGGCGCCAAATGGAGGTGGACCAGTCTCACCGGAAGGCGTCGGATGAGCAGACAAGGTCGGCTGCAGCAGCACAGGTGCACCCTCGTCGTGGCCGCCGCCGGCTACGGCAAGACCAGCTCGATCCGGGCGCGGCTGCGCGGCCGGACGGTGCACTGGTTCGACGGTGCGGACGCCGGCCCGCTGGTCACCGGTTGCCCCCAGCGGCTCGCCGACCTCGGTGCCCGGTGTGCGGAAGACCCGTCCGGTCGTGATCCGGTCTGGCTTGTCCTCGACGACGTGCCTCAGCTGTCCCACCGGCAGCTACGCGCTCTCGTGGACACCGTGGACGTGCTGCCGGACCGACTCCGAGTCGCGGTGCTGACCCGCCATCCCCCGGCGATGCTCCGGCGCCCGACGGGGATGCCGGCCGAACTCGGCCCGGCCGACCTGGCGCTCACCGCCGAACAGGTGGCGGCCGTCCTCGTCGCCGACCACGGCACGGCCGACCCGACGCTCGCGGCACGGGTGCACGCCGCCACCGCCGGCTGGCCGGTGCTGGTCGCGCTGGCGGGCGAGTCGGCCGGCGTCAGCGGCGTCGACCTCGACGATCTGGCCGGGCCGGGTACGGCGCTGGAGTCCTACCTGTTGCGGGAGGTGCTCGCTGGCCTGCCGGCCGAGGCTGACCGGCTGCTGCGGGACGCCGCTCACCTGGACCCTGTCCTACCCGACCTGTGTCGACACCTCGGGCACCGGCGGGCCTGCCATCTGCTGACCTGGCTGACCCGCGCCGGCATCGTCGCGCCGACGGCCGTCGGCGGCCAGGAATACCGGGTGGTCCCGGTCGTCGCCGACGTCGTCCGACGCTGTCTGCCGCTGACCGTAGCGCGGCGCACCCGACTGTACGCGTGTTCGGCGACGTGGTACGCCGACAGTGGACACCTCGTGCCGGCACTGCGGTCGTCCGGTCGCTGTGGTGCCGTCGAGGCCACCGTTCGGCTGCTCGCCGAGCACGGCGCGACGATGCTCGCCTCGGGCGGGGCCGCGACGATCGCCGAAGCCTGCCGGTCACTGCCCGGGCGGGCGCTCACGCCGTCGCTGCGGCTGCTGCATGGCGAGGCCCTGCAGATCCAGGGCGACTTCGACGCCGCTCTCGCCGCGTACGACACGCTCGCGGCGGGACAGTCATCGCTGATCGCGGCACTCGCCTGGCGGTACGCGCTCGTTCACTACCTGCGCGGCGAGCCGGGCCGCGCCCTCGACATCTTCCGGCGCGGCCGACTCGATCCGCTCCCGACCACCGACAACGTACGCCTGCTCGCCTGGACCGCGGCGGCGTACTGGACGACCGGAGATGCCGCCGCCTGCCGGGATCACGCCCGTCGGGCCCTGACCGCGGCGGTCGCGGTCGGTGCCGACGACGCGCTCGCCGCCGCGCACGCGGCGCTGGCGTTGGCGGCGAAGCTGAGCGGAGACCGCTGCGCCGCGGACGAGCACCACGAGAAGGCGCTGCGGTCCGCCGAGGCGGCCCGCGACACCGTGCAGGTGACCCGGATCCGCGCCAATCGCGCTTCGGCGCTCGTGGGCGAGAGCCGCTACGCCGAGGCACTGGCCCAGCTGCGACCGGCGGTGGAACTGGCCGAGTCCAACGGTTACGCGGCGATGCTCGCACTGGCCCTGTGCAACGAGGGCACCGCATACTTCCATCTCGGACAACTGGCACAGGCTCTCGCCTGCTACGAGCGGGCCGTGCCGATCCTGCAGCGGATGGGGTCGCACAAGGTCGCGTACGCCCTGGTGGGAATCGGTGAGATCCACGCCCTGCGGGGACGCGGGAGCCTGGCGCGAGCGGCCTTCGAGGAGGCGCTGCGGGCCAGCGAGCCGGTCGACGATCACCAGGCTCTGGTGCCGGCCTTCGCCGGGCTCGCCCGGGTCCTGGCCGCCGAGGACGGCGCCACGGCGATCACCATGGCGCAACGGGCGGTGGCCCTGGAACGCGGACCGGATTCCGCCGCCGCCCGGCTGGCCCTCGGCTGGGTGGCACTGGAGACGGGCGACCGGGATCGGGCGGTCACGGTCGCGTCGACAGCCGCCGAGGCGGCCCGTCGGCACCGTGACCATGCCGCGTTGGCCGAGGCATTGGAGCTTCGCGGTGCCGCCACCGTCGATCTCGACGATACGCGCCGGGCGTGGCGGGAGGCGGCGGTGATCCTGCGAGACATCCAGGCGCAGGTGGCGGCGGACCGGCTGGCGGTGCTGCTCGGTCGGCTGCCCAGCACGGGTCCGCAGGAGCGTGCCGCCGGTCACCTGGCCGCCGCGCGGCTGGCGGCGGTCGGCGTGCCGCAGCCGGGCATCGCCAGCCGGTGCCATGGCATCCGGGTCCGCATCCGCACCCTCGGCGGATTCGAGCTGTGGGTGAACGGGGAGCCGGTGCCGGCCACGGCGTGGCAGTCGCGTAAGGCGCAGGACCTGCTGCGGATCCTCGCCGCTCGACGCGGCCGACCGGTGCCGCGCGAGCAACTCGGCGAGTTGCTCTGGCCCGACCAGGATCCGGGCCGGGTCAGCCACCGGCTGTCCGTGGCCCTGTCCACCCTCCGCTCGGTGCTCGATCCCGACCGTCGCGCCCCGACGGACCATTTCGTCGTCGCGGCGCACGCCAGCCTGACCCTCGATCTCGATCACGTGGAACTCGACATCGAGCAGTTCGTGACCGATGCCGCGCACGGCCTCCGACTCGCCGAACAGGGAGCGGTCGAGGACGCCCGCACCGTGCTGCTGCTCGCCGAGCAGCTCTACCGGGGTGATTTCCTGGAGGACACCGCCTACGAGGACTGGGCGACGCCGACCCGGGACGAGGCGCGTCGCGTCTACCTCAGGGTGGTGCGCACGCTGGCGTCGCTGGCGCGACAGCGGTGTCAGCTCGACGAGACCGTGCGGCTGCTCAGCCGTGCCCTGGAGGTGGAGCCCCATGACGAGCGGGTGCACGGTGAGTTCGTCGGTACGTTGGTGGCAGCAGGTCGGCACGGTGAGGCCGACCAGGCGTACCGGCGCTACGCCGACGCGATGTCCGCCATCGGGGTGCGCCCGCGCCCTCGGGGCCAGTTGGGCGGCGTGCCGATGCGCCCGTGACACCGAGGTCACAGCGGTCCGCATGACCGACGACATCGTGGTGTCACGATGAGCCTGGTGCCGGACATACAGAGAACGTGAGCTCTGAGGACCGGTTCCGGCGCGTCTACGCCGGCAACTTCGAAGCGCTTCTCGCGTACGCCGCACGTCGGGTCCAGCAGCCGGCGGACGCCGCCGACGTGGTCGCGGAGACCTTCCTGGTGGCGTGGCGGCGCAGCGCCGACCTGCCCCACGACGACGAGGTCCGGCTGTGGTTGTACGGAGTGGCCCGCCGGGTGTTGGCGAACCACCACCGCAGCGGGATCCGCCGGGAGCGGTTGGGTGAGCGGCTCCGGCAGTGCCTGGCCGCGTTCGCCACAGCCGATCCCGGCGACGAGGTGCCGCAGCGACTCGCGGTGCGGGCCGCGCTGAGTCGACTGAACGACACGGACCGGGAGATGTTGCTGCTCGTCGCCTGGGAGGGCCTGCGGCCCCGGGAGGCGGCGAAGGTGGTCGGGGTGAGCGCGACCGCAGCCCGGACCCGACTGTCGCGGGCGCGGGCCCGGCTGCGCGAACTCGTCGGTGACGACCCTGACGCGCCCGGACATGTACTCGATGTCCTGGCCGTACCCGTCCCGGAGGAGGGCAGATGACCGACGAACACCTCGACCGCCTGGTCCGCGACGTCGACCCCTATCGACCTGAGATCATCCAGCGCCTCGCCGGGGCGGATGAGCATCTCCTGGAGGAGATCATGTCCACCCCGAAACCCGACACGGTGCCGGTGAGACCGCCACGCCGTACCCTCGTCCGTCGACTCGCCGGCCCCGCGGCCGCCGCGGCGACCGTGGCCGGCATCATCGTCGCCTCGGCGGTCTGGTCCACACCGCCCGACGATCGGTACGCCGGACCGACCGGCCTGCCCGACGTGGGCGCGGCCGCGATCAGCGGGCGGGAACTCGACCTGAAGGCCGCGCACCAGCACCCGCGTCTGCTGATCGACGAGCCGGGCTGGAACGCCACGAGCGTCTACGGGTTCGCCGAGGAGAGCGGCACCATCGAGTTTCGCAACGGCGACCGCAGCCTGGAGATGAACTGGTACCCGGACGAGCAGTACCAGGACTACTACGACGACCGGCTGCAGGTCAGCAGACCGGAGGCGACCACCGTGGCGGACCGACCGGCGAACGTCTTCACCTACCGCGAGAACGACATGTCGGCCATGCTCGAACCGCGGGACGGCACGTTCGTCGAGGTGCGCACCGGGGGCAACTGGACGCGGGCCAGCTTCGACGGGGTCCTCACCCACGTGATCAAGGTGGATGCCGAGTCGTTCCTCGAGGCGCTGCCGCCGGAGATCGTCACGCCCGGCGACGTCCGGGAGGAAGCCGCCAGGATTCTCGCCGACCTGCCGTCCCCGCCGGGCTTCGACGTGTCGGTACTGGACAACGCCGGGGCCAACGATCCGTACCAGTTCGGCGCCGCGGTGGCCGGCAGGGTCACCTGCGACTGGATCGCCGAGTGGATCCGGGCCGACTCGGCCGGCGACACCCAGGCGGTCGAGCAGGCGGCGGCCGCGTTGCGCAGCAGCCACCGGTGGAAGGTGCTGCACGACATGAACGACGAGGGCGACTACCCGGAGGTCGTCTGGGAGATCGCCGACCAGGTCGCCGACGGCGATGTTCCCAGTGGGTACCAGGAGGGCCTGGGCTGCTGACCCGGGGGGCACCGGCCGGTGGCGCGGCCTCCGGCCGGTGCCACACCGACCAGACGCCACGACAGCACCAGCCCCCACCCGACGACCACGAACACGTAATCTCCGAGGGTCGATCGCGCTCACACGTGAACGCGGCCCCTCGACCGACAGGGAGCGGTTGTGCCGTACGGATACATCGCATCGATGAAGTGCACGCCGGGCCACCGCGACGAGGTGGTGGACATCCTGCTACGCGGCGTCGAGGGGCTGCGACCGATCGGCTGCCAGTTGTACGTCGTGAGCGTCTCGGACACCGATGACGTCACGATCTGGGTGAGCGAGGTGTGGGAGAGCAAGGAGCAGCACGACGCGTCCCTCCAGCTTCCCGAGACCAGGGCTGCGATCGACAAAGCCATGCCCATGCTCACCGGCGAGTTCACCGGGCAGGAGGTCACCGTCGTGGGCGGTCTCGGCCTGTGACAGGAGGAGGCCGGGTTGCCCGGTGAGCCGGCCGGCGACGGAGTGCTGTGGTTCAGCGTGCGCGGCGGTAGTGCATGGCCACCGCACCGTTGCGCATCGGCTGCGCGGAGAGCAGTTGGAGGCGACGCGTGCCGGGCAGCCCGCCCTGGTACAGCGTCGGGCCGTGCCCGACGATCATGGGCTGGACGAGCAGTCGGTACTCGTCGATCAGGTCCAGCCGGTCGAGTTCGGTCGCGAGTTTGCCACTTCCGAGCAGGACCCCGTTCGGGGTCGCGTCCTTGAGCTTCCGCACGCCCTCACCCAGATCACCGGCGATGTGGTGGCTGTTCGCCCACGGGAAGTCCTGACGCGTCGACGAAACCACGTACTTCGGCTTGGCCTCCAGCTTGACCGCCCACTCTCGGATGGCCGGCGGCGCCTCCTCGTCGCCGCGGGCGATGGCCGGCCAGGAGCCCTCCATCAGCTCGTAGGTGACGCGACCCCACAGCATCGCCCCGCTCTCGTCCATCAGCCGGGTGAAGAAGGCGTGCGTCTCGTCGTCGGCGATGCCCTCCTGATGGTCGACGCAACCATCCAGGGTCACATTGAGGCTGAAGGTGAGAAGTCCCATGACCGGCGACTCTAACGCCCACCACCGCGTCGTCAGCGGTAGGTGACCCCGGTCAGGTCCTCGGCGGCCGCCCACAGCCGCTTGCCGACGGCCGGGTCGGCGGCCTCCCGACTGAGTCGGGCCTCGGTGACCCGGCCCCGCGTCTCCCAGAGCCCGGACGGGCCGAAGAACTGGCCGCCGCGTACACCGGGCTCGGTCGCGGCGCGCAACTGCGGCAGCGCGCCGCGCTGCACCGGCTGGGTTGCCAACAGCCCGCCCCAGGCGATCATCCGCCCGAACCGGCCACGGTGCTCCCAGGCACGCGGAGTCAGGTTGGTGCGGGTCAGACCGGGGTGGGCCAGCGCGCTGACGATCGGCGCTCCGACGGCGCGCAGGCGGCGGTCCAGTTCGACGCCGAAGATCGTGGTGGCGAGCTTGGACCGGCCGTAGGCGGTGGCTGCCCGGTAATCGCGTTCGAACATCAGGTCAGCGAAGTCCAGGTGCGCGTTCTTGTGGGTGATGGAGCTGAGACTGACCACGCGGGCTGCCCGCGCCGCGGCCAGGTTGTCGAGCAGCAGACCGGTCAGCGCGAAGTGGCCCAGCATGTTGGTGGCGAGGTGCAGCTCGAATCCGTCGGCGGAGGTGCGGCGCGGACCGAGCAGCACCACTCCGGCGTTGTTGACCAGCAGGTCGATCGCCGGGTGGTCGCCGGCCAGCTTCGCCGCGAAGGCTCGCACGGAGGCGAGGCAGGCCAGGTCCAGCTCGCGGACCTCGACGTCGCCGCCGATCCGGCGGGCGGCCTCCTCGCCGGCGCGGGTGTTGCGTACGGCGAGCACGACGTGGGCGCCGTGACGGGCCAGTTCGGTGGCGGTGACCAGGCCGAGACCCGAGTTCGCGCCGGTCACGACGGCGACCCGACCGTGCTGGTCGGGGATGCGGTCGGTGCTCCATCCGGTCATCTGCTGCTCCTGGCGGTGTCGGCGCGCTGGGGCCATCGACGTTAGGAGCGATCCGGGACGGTTCGATCGTTCTCGGTTGCCTGGGTCTGCCGGACCTACCTTCGGCGGTCCGGGCCACGGCACACTTGCGGCATGACAGGTCCCCGTCCGTACGCTCGGGAGCTCGGCGACTTCCTACGCGCTCGGCGTGGCCGGCTGCGTCCACACGACGTCGGCCTGGAGCCGGGCAGCCGGCGCAAGGTCACCGGGCTGCGGCGCGAGGAGCTGGCCCTGCTGGCCGGGCTGAGCACCGACTACTACCAGCGGATCGAGCAAGGCCGGGAGGTACACCCGTCCGACGACGTCCTGGACGCCCTCGCCGGCGCGCTCAGTCTCGACCACGAGGAACGCCGGCACCTGTTCACCCTGGCCCACGCCGCCCGCCGACCCACGCCCGCCCGCGTGCACCGCGATCCGGAGCGGGTACCGGAGGGCACCCGACGCCTGCTGCGGGTGATGGACACCCCTGCGGTCATCCTCGGCCGGCATCTCGACCTGCTCGACTGGAACCCGATGGCGCAGGCGCTCCTCGGCGACCCGGACGCCTACCCGGCCGACCGGCTCAACATGCTCCTGCTGCTGTTCGACGACACGCTGACCGGCGAGCGCAGCTGCCCGGACTGGGAGCGGCAGGCGCTGGACTACATCGGCATGATGCGTACCGCCGTCGCCACCGACCCCAGCCACCCACGCGCCACCGCGATCGTCGGCGAACTGAGCATCCGCAGCGCCGAGTTCCGGCGGCTGTGGGCGCAGCACGACGTACGCGAGTCGGTGAGCGGCAGCAAGACCTTCCGGATTCCCGAGGTGGGCGACATCGTCCTGGACTGGGACACCTATCCCCTACCGGGAAACCCCGGCCCCGTCATGCTCGTCTTCACCGCCGAGCCCGGCAGCGCCGACGCGGACCGGTTACACCTCCTGGCATCGTTGTACGCGACCCGCTCAGCGCCCACCGACACCCACCCCTGCGGAACGGACAGGCACGCTGCCGGCCCCACTCTCAACGCGACGGCCTAGCCCTGCCCGTACGACGAACCACCACTTTCACCCCACGACGTCGACGGGCGGCCGCGCGGCCCGATGACGCAGTGACCGCCAGGTCGGCAGCGCGCTCGCCAGCGCCGCCAGCAGCAGGCAGAGGCCCACCACCCCGCCTACCACCGACCACGGCACCACCAGGTCGACCGGTACACCGGCCTGCTCGGCGAGCCCGGCACGGATGCTCAGCAGGCCGACGAACGCGACAGCACCGCCGAGCAGCGCGCCGATCAGCACCACCAGGGCGGATTCCGCCGTGACCAGCCAGATGACCTGCCTGCGGGTCGCTCCGGCCAGCCGGATCAGCCGCAGGTCGGGCACCCGACCAGCAGCGGCCATCAGCAGCGTGTTCGCCACCGCGACGGCTCCGTAGCCGGCCGAGACACCGATCAGCAGCAGCGTGGCGAGCCAGACGAGACGATCCTCCGCACGGTCCGCCTCGGCCGCCCACCCGGGAACGTCGAGAATCCGTGCTCCGGCCGGAGGATCGATCCGCTCCCGGACGTACACCACGGAGGAGAGCGCCGAGGGGTCGTGCTCCCGCACCACGGACCGGGGCAGCAGCAGGTCGCCCGGGATCGAGTCGTCGGTGACGACCGCGACCACGCGCAACGACACCAGCTCCCCGTCGGCGAAGACCAGCGCGTACGGTTCGGTCGGCTGTCGGTTCGCCGAGGCGGTGAGCACCACCGTGTCGTCGCCGCCGAGGCCGCCGAGGGAGCCGGCGACGACGGTGAGCGCGCGGTTCGCGGCGGCGAAACCCGCCGGGTCCACGCCTAGTGCGGTCAGTGGCCGGTTCTCCGGCGGCGTGCTCGGGTCGCTCACAAAGACCGTGGTCGGTAGCAGGGCGGTTCCCCCGGTCGCCGCGACGGCCTGGTCCGACAGGCCGGGTGTACGGTCGGGCACGACGATCCAGCCGGCGTTCACGTTGTCGGCCCGGCCCGCCGCGTAGGCGGCCGTCGTGGTGCGCACCATGCCGGAGACCAGCACCGCGAACGCCACCGTGAGCAGTACCGGAGCGGCGATCGAGGCCGTCCGCCGGGTCGCGGTCAACGCCCCGGCCCGGACCAGCATGCCGATCGCACCGCCACGTGGACGCACCGGCACCCGCAGCATCCGCACCACCGGGCCGACGACCGCCGGGGCGAGCACCGCGACACCGGCCACCAGGGCCATCACCGCGTAGAGGGCGAACGTGGCGGCGCTGCGGGCGTCGTCGGACGTGGCGGTGCCGAGGCTGAGGGCGACCCCCACCGCGACGAGCAGTGCCCCGGTGGCGATCCGTAGCCGTCCGATCGGCCGCTGCTCCACGGCCGCCGCACGCAACGCCTCCAGCGGGCGAACGCGTGCCGCTCGACGCGACGCCGACCAGACGGCCAGCAGCGCGATCACCGGCCCGGCGGCGAGCGACACCGCGACCGGCCAGGACTCGTAGCGGACCCGGAAGGTCGCCGGCTGGAACCCGACGTCGACAAGCAGTCGACCCAGCACCGGCGCGAGCGCCGCGCCGACCAGCAGCCCGGCGAGCCCGGCCGAGACACCGACGCCGAGCGCCTCGACGTACAGGATGCGGCGGACCTGACGACCCGTGGCCCCGACGGCGCGCAACAGACCCAGCTCACGGCGGCGTTGCGCGACCGTGAAGGCGAAGGCGGAGGCGACCACGAAGACCGTGACGAACCCGGCGAGAGCCGCCGTGGCGGTGAGCACCTGCATGCCGATCCAGCGGGTGCGGGCGTCATCCCGAGGCTCCAACGCGCCACGTTCGTCGCCGGTCAGCGCCCGGCCGTCGCCACCGACGACGCCGCGAGCCGCCGCGGCGACGTCCTCGGCATCGGCGCCCGGCGCGACCAGCAGACCGATGGCCCGGACGCCGGGCGCGAGCGCGGCGGCGACCTCGTCCGCGACGTAGACGCCGGGCGCGTCGACCAGACCGGTGACGGTGTACGACTGCGGCCCTGCCGCGGTGAGCAGGGTGACCGGCCCGCCGGGAGGCAGCCCGAGCGCACGGTCGACGACCACCTCGCCGGCCTGCCGGGGTGGCTCGCCGGCGGTGAGACGGGATCCACCCAGCCGGGTGCTGGACCAGCCGTGCCCCTGGTGGGCGTCCTCTCGCTGGCCAGCGGTGGGCGGGGGCCGGCCGTCGACAAGCGCCTGGGCGTAGAAGGTCCGGTCCGGTACCGCGGCGGTGACGCCCGGCACCTTGGCCAGCATGCTGGTGAGTTCCGCCGCCCGGGCGGCCGACCAGGGCCTGGTCGGCGCGAACGATTCGGCCGGCGCACCGGCCTCCGGGCTCTGGACGACGACTGCCGCGTACGCCAGCCGGTCGGGCACCTGCGGGCGTCCGGAGGCGAGCAGCAGGGTGGCCGCCGCGACAAGTGCCACGCCGACGGCGACGACCACGAACGCGCTCACCGGCCGTCGGACGCTCAGCACGACCGCTCCCCGGTGGTTCCCGCCGGAGCCGTCTCCTGTTCGGCGATCCGCGCGGCGACGACCGCGGCGGTGATCCCGCCGGTCAGCTCGTCGACGATGCGGCCATCGGCGAGCAGCAGCACCCGATCGGCGTACGCGGCGGCGATCGGATCGTGGGTCACCATCACCACGGTCTGCCGGTGGTCGTCGACGAGTGCGCGCAGCAGCCGAAGGATCTGCCGGGACGCGGCGCTGTCCAGTGCCCCGGTCGGTTCGTCGGCGAAGACCACCGCCGGACGGGTGATCAACGCCCGGGCCACGGCGACGCGTTGCTGCTCGCCGCCGGACAGTTCGCTCGGCCGGTGCCCGGCCCGACCGGTCAGTCCGACGGCGTCGAGCGCGGCGGTGACGTCCCGGGCCGAGGGACGCCGCCCGGCCAGACGCAGCGGCAACTCGACGTTCTGCGCCGCGGTCAGCGTGGACACCAGGTTGAACGCCTGGAACACGAAGCCGATCCGCTCGCGGCGCAGCCGAGTCACCTCGTCCTCGCCCAGTTCGTCCAGGCGCCTGCCGTCGATGATCACGGTCCCCTCGGTGGGCCTGTCCAACCCGGCGGCGCAGTGCAACAGGGTGGACTTGCCCGAGCCCGACGGGCCCATCACCGCGGTGAACGTGCCGCTGGCGAAGCTGGTCGTCACGTCGTCGAGCGCGGTCACCCGGCGCGCGCCGGTGCCGTACCTGGCGCTCAACCCGGTCAGGATCACCGTCTGTGTGGTCATGACCGCCAGGGTGCCGGCTCCGGCGGGTGCCGGGCGTCGTGCCGGAGCGGACACTTTCCGGTCCGCCCCGGAGCGGATCCGGGATCCCGGAACGCACCCGACGTCCTGCCTGAGGATGACCACCCGCGGGTGGACGCGCCCGGTCCAGGCGGCCGATACGCTCGGGCAGGTGACCGCCTTCCTGCTGACCCGGCGGCTCCGGCCGGCGGAACTGGCCACCGTGGACGTGGTACTCGCCGTGGCGGTCGGCGGGCTGCTCGGCCCGTACGCGGCGTTGGAATCGCCGCTGCGCGGTGGCGTGCACGAACCGCTGTGGGTGTCGGTGCTCGTCGGGATGGCCCTCGGGCTGCCGCTGGGCGTCCGGCGCCGATGGCCGATCACGGTCGCCGTCGTGATCAGCTGTGTCGCCGCCGTTGCCCTGGTCAGCGGCGTGGTTCCCAACTACGCCGCCGCCGCGCCCGGGCTCGCCGTCGGACTGTCCGTCTACTCGGTGGCCGTGTCGACGAGCACGCACCGGTCGGTGCTCTGCGCCGCCGGTTGTCTCGCGCTGGTGAGCATCGCGCTGATATTCACCGAGAGTGATCTCTGGTCGCGGACCGGCGCGGTCGGCTACGCCGCCGTCATGGTCGTGCCTGCCGGGATGATCGGCTGGCTGGTCCGGGAGCGCCGTGCCCTCGCCGTCCGTCAGGGCGAGCACCTGGTCCGCCAGGCCGCCGCCGAGGAGCGGTTACGGGTGGCCAGGGAACTGCACGACGTGGTCGCGCACACGCTCAGCCTCATCGTGGTGAAGGCGGCCGTCGCCAACCACGTCGCCGAGACCGACCCGCGCGAGGCGGGAGCCGCCCTGAAGGTGATCGAGGAGACCGGTCGCAACGCGTTGACCGACGTCCGCCGGGTGCTCGGTGTCCTGCGCGAGGACACCCCGTACGCCCCGCAACCCGGACTGGACGAGTTGCCCGCGCTCGCCCGGCAGGCCGCGATCGGCGGTGTCGACGTCCGTCTCGACGTGCGACGGGACGAATCAGCCGAAGCGGTGCCGGAGTCGGTGGGTCTGGCCGTGTACCGGATCGTGCAGGAGGCGGTGACGAACGTGGTGAAGCACGCGGCGCCGGCCACCTGCCGGGCGACGGTGATCGTCACCCCTGGCGAGGTCAGGGTCGAGGTGACCGATGACGGCCGCCGGCCGGTCGCCACCGTCGGTGAGGGGCACGGGATCATCGGCATGCGGGAACGGGTGGCAATGCACGGCGGCGAGTTCCACGCCGGTCCACGCTCCGGCGGCGGCTTCGTGGTGACGGCCGGGCTGCCCTACCGGGTGACCGCGTGATCCGGGTGCTGATCGCCGACGACCAGGCGCTGCTGCGTGGCAGTTTCCGGCTGTTGGTCGATTCGACACCGGACCTCGTCACCGTCGCTGAGGCGGACACCGGCGCAGCGGCCGTGGCGCTGTCTGCCGAGCACCGGCCGGACGTGGTGCTGATGGACGTACGGATGCCGGAGATGGACGGCATCGAGGCGACCCGACGGATCTGCGGCGACCCGACGGGCGTCGGCACCCGGGTCGTCATCCTCACCACCTTCGACCTGGACGAGTACGTCTACGGGGCACTGCGCGCCGGAGCCAGCGGGTTCCTGCTCAAGGACACCCCGCCGACGGATCTGCTGGCCGGCATCCGGGTGGTGGCCGCCGGCGAAGGGCTGCTCGCGCCGACGGTGACCCGCCGGCTGATCGACGAGTTCGCGCGTCGACCCGAGCCGGCCCGGCCGCTGCCGCGACGGCTGGAGGCGGTGACCGAGCGGGAACGGGAAGTGCTCACGCTCATCGCCCGCGGCCTGTCCAACGCGGAACTGGCCACCTACCTCAATCTCAGCCCGGCCACCGTGAAGACGCACGTCGGCCGGCTGTTGACCAAACTGGCGGTACGTGATCGGGCGCAACTGGTCATCGTCGCCTACGAAACGGGCCTGGTGCAGCCGAGCGGCCCACGCTGAGAAGATTTCCGGAACGTTTCCGGAAGTTGTTGACAGTGCGGCCGGTCGATATCGAGACTGACCGTCCGGGGCATGCACCCACGTCGATCGATGACGTCCGGCACCAAGGAGGGACCCGTGCACAGCGACCTGCGGCACCGTAGAAAGGTTGCTCGAACAGCTCTGCCGACGGCGGTGCTGTTGCTGATGGGCAGCGCTGTGGTGGTTCAGTCCAGCGCCCCGGCCGTGGCCGCCGAGACCACGCTGCGGGCCGCAGCCGCCAAGGCCGGGCTGTTCTTCGGCGTCGCCGCCTCACCCAACCGGCTCTACCCGATCGTCGGGCAGGAGTTCAGCCAACTGACGCCCGAGAACGACATGAAGCCGGACCGGATCGCCACCTCCAGCGGCGGGCTGCAGAACACCAGCGGCGCGGACACCTTGGTCAACCACGCCCAGAGCAACAACATGCTGGTCCGCGGCCACACGCTGGTCTGGCACTCGCAGGCCGGCGCGTTGCAGGGTGCCAGCCAGGCGACGTTGAACACCTTCATCGGCAACGCCATCAACCGCTGGGGCAGCAGGATCGCCTACTGGGACGTCGTCAACGAGGCGTTGGAGGACAACAACACCGGCCGGCGGCGCAACCAGTGGCCGCACACCATGAACCGGGACGCCAACGGCGACGGTGACTTCTTCGACGCCGGCGACACCGACGTCATCCGGGACTCGTTCATCCGGGCCAAGCAGGTCGTGCAGGCCGGCGGGCTGACCACCAAGCTCTGCATCAACGACTACGACGTCGACGGCCTGACGGTCCAGGGCGGCACCCCGAACCGCAAGGCCGACGCCCTGTACGACATCGTCCGCAACTACCGGCAGTACATCGACTGCGTCGGGTTCCAGGCACACTTCAACGACAACCCGAACAGCATCATCACAAACGATCTCCAGGCCAACATCCAGCGCTTCGCCGACCTCGGCGTCGAGGTGCACATCACCGAGCTGGACATCGACGACGACCTGAGCAACAACGACATCGGCGCGGGGCAGGCGGAGAACTACCGCAAGGTCGTCCGGGCCTGCCTGAACGTCGCACAGTGCACCGGCATCACGGTCTGGGGCATCTCCGACAGCGAGTCGTGGCGCTCCTCGGAGCGGGGCCTGCTGTTCACCGGCGGCAACGGCAGCTACCAGAAGAAGGCCGCCTACCACGCGGTCCTCGACGAGCTGAACAAGGGCCGCAACCCCACCCCGCCGTCGACCACGCCGCCGGTGACGCCGTCCGTCCCACCGACCACGCCGCCGGTCGATCCGACCACGCCACCGCCGCCGACCACCCCACCCCCGCCGACCACGCCGCCGCCGGCCACCGGGTGCTCCGCGACGGTCTCGCTGAACTCCTGGACCGGTGGCTTCGTCGCCACCGTCAGGGTCACCGCCGGCACCGCGCCGATCAGCGGATGGAGCGTCCAACTCACCCTGCCCTCCGGAGCCAGCGTCACCAACGCCTGGAACGCCAACCGCTCCGGCAGCAGCGGCACCGTGCAGTTCAGCAACGTCAGCTACAACGGCTCGGTGAACGCCGGCCAGTCCACCGAGTTCGGCTTCCAGGGCGTCGGGACCGCCACCGGCCTGACCCCGGTGTGCACCGCCGCCTGAGCACGACCCGTGCTGGACGGCCGGCCGGCGTGCCGGTCGTCCAGCACAGGCAAGGCGGTGGTGACCACTCCGATGCTGGCGCGGCCCGGACGTCACGTCCGGTCTGCCGGCGTTTGCGGCGCCGCGCCGAGGGAACCCGACGAAGGTATCCCCGGAACAGGAGGACCATCGTGGGTGACTTCATGAACAAGGCCAAGGACTTCGCGGACAAGCACGACAAGCAGGTCGACCAGGGGCTGGAGCGGGCCGGTGACATGGCCGACAAGCGCACCGGCGGCAAGTACGACCAGCACATCGACAAGGGCGTGGACCAGGCCCAGGCGCGTACCGGCGAGGGCGACCAGGTGCGCTGACCGGCAACGCCGATCCCGGGTCGCCTCGAAGGGTGACCCGGGATCCGGATTTCCGGCGGTCGGGCCAGGTCGACGTCGACCGTCGGCGGCGCGACCTGACGCGGCGCGGGTACCTGGCCGCGACCGACTGGTGCGGCGACGGGGATCCGGGCGCGGAACGCCACCGGCTCAATCGGCCTGATCCGCCACCTCCAGTGCCGCCCGGTAGCCGACGTGCTGCACGACGATGTCCACGTCGAGCGCGGACTGCACCGCCCGGGCGACGTCCTGCCGGACCGTCGCGAGTGCCTTGGTGCCGAGGTCGGTCAACCAGGCGCGCAGCAACAGCAGACGAAGTTCCGAGGCGGCCAGTTCGGCCACCTCCAGCCGGCCTGCCTGCTCCGCGCGGGCCAGCAGGCGCTCGGCGAGCAGAGCCGGCGCGTCGATTTCGCGGTCGACAAGGCACAGCACCAGCCGGTGCTGTTCCATCCGCGCGGCCAGCGCGTCGGCGACCAGCACCACTCCCGCTGACGCCCAGTGCCGTACCACCGGGTTGTGCCGGCTCACCGCCACCATCAGTGGGCTCAGCTCGTGCCCGTCGGCCTGACGGCGCAGTTCGAGCAGGTAGCTGGCGGTTAGTGCCTGGAGCCGGCGTTGCGCACGCTGCACCGGGTTGAGGGCGGCCACCCGCCGCACTCCCCCGGACAGTGGACGCAGGGACCGCAACGCCCGCTTGGGCGAGTCCTCGAACGCATCCACCACATCCTGCTCCAGCTCGGCGCGCTCCTCGGCGGTGAGCGCCTCGCCGGCGAGGAACTCGGCGAACGCGACCGTCTCCGCCAGGTGGCCACGGGTCAGCCGGTAGCCCCGAGCAGCCGCGACGACCGTGGCCGCCTCCGTGGAATCGAGCGACACGTCGCCACCCGGAAAACCGCTCGCCTGCTCCAGCCAGTGCTCGGTGGCCAGTGGGGTGCCGGCCCACCGGCGGGCGGCGTCACCGCGGGCCTGCTCGGCGTCGAACATCGGTGTCGCGCCACCTGCGGGCGCGGCGCTGACCTGGGTGGACATGGTGACCTCCGAAGGCCGGTGAGGTGGGATGTGCCGGACCGGACGGCCCGCACATCCCGCATTCGCCGGCCACCCGCTGCGCGGTTCCCGGCGCGGATGGGGGAACCGGTCCGTGCCGCCACGGCGAACCCCGGCTGTCGTGACCCTCGCCTGGGGACGCGTTGGGGGAAGGAGCCGGACGATGGCGTACGTCGGTATCGACAGTCAGGGTGCACGGACGCTGGGCGGGGTGCTACGCGACACCGCGACCCGCGCGGAAGCGGTACGGCGCCAGGTCGTCGGCGCGCTCAACCTCGCCGAGTTGACCAGCCAGGCACCTCTGCAGCTCGCCCTCGTCCAGGACGGATTCGCCACCCTCGGCGCCGGGGTCATCGACAAGGCCGACCTCGCCGAGCAGTTCGCGACAGACCCCCGGGGGGTGGCCACCGGCCTCGGTGCGACCACCGCCGAACTCGGCAGTGTGCTCGGTGCGCTGCTCGGATTCGCCGGCCCCCGGGATCTACGAGCCTTCCTCGTCGGCCTCGCCCCGACCGGCAGGAACGCGGCGCTCGACGCGGCGCTCGCTCGCCTGTCGCCGGTCCTGGTGCCGGCGCTGCTGGCCGGACAGCGACCCGACCTTCCCGCCGAGCTGCTTCCCGACCTGCGAGTGCTGGCCCTCGCGCTGGGCATCGAACACGTCGGACCGCCGGTGCCGCCGCCGGACGGGGAGCAGGCCGGTCGCGGCTTCCTCGGCCTGTTCCGGCCTCGGGCCGAGCAACGCACCACCGAGGTGTTCTGGCAGGACTTCTGGTCCGACGGACGAACTGTCGACGACGTGTTGGCCGACCCGCAGCGACTGCTGGACTGGGTCGCCGGCACCGTCGAGCTGGACCACCGTCTCGCCCGCGCGGCCGACCTGCCGCGACTGGGCGACGTGCTGGCCACGCACGACTTCGCCACCGCCGAGACCGCACCGGCAGAGCTGGCCGCGAAGATCACCGCCGCCGAGATCGAGTTCGCGGCGATCGCCGACTGGCTGCCCGCCCACCTCGTGGGCCGGGACACCACCGCGCCCGATGACACGCAACTCGAGCAGACCCTGACCTTCGCCGCACGGGTCGGCTGGACCGACCCCGGTGCCGCGGCGGCGACCCCGGCGGCCCGGTTCGCGGCGGCGGTGGCGTTCCTGCGCGCCAACCGGATGGTGCAGAGCGCGCTGCTGCCCACCGGCTTCGAGGGCGACACCGAACCGACGGCGTTCTTCAACGAGGCGGGCATCGACGTCGTCCTGCGGTTCGGCCGCGCGGCAGGGGCCATCGACGAGTCGTACACCGTCGGCCTGGCCGGGCTCGTGGACCAGGCGATGACCGCCGCCGGGGTCGATCTGGGCAGCGCGACACCCGTCGAGCTGACCCAGCCGGTCCAGCAGCAGCTCTTCGCGCTGGTCGCGAGTCAGATCCCCCGCTCGATGGCCCAGTCGCCGACCGTCCAGGCCCAGTTCGTGGGCGCGCTGAGCTACCTGCGCGGCGCGGCCGACGGGCCGCGGTTGCGCGAACGCGTCAATCGGGTGGTCGCGGCCTTCCGGTCGCTGGCCGTCGTCGGAGCACCGGCGCTCACCGAACGTGAGCTGACCGCCGTGGTGGGTGGCAACGTCGTGGACACACTCGGCCGGGGTCGGCTCCGGATGCGCAGCCGGGACGCCGTCGAGCGCAGCCCCGAGTTCCTGATCCTCGCCCGTCAGTGGGGCATCCCCGGTGGCCGCAGTCAGGACCTCGGCAAACACAAGCTCACCATCACCTTCGACGACCTCGGGGTGCTGACCGACATCAGCCGGCGGAAAAAGAAGAAGAAGGGTTTCCTGTCCCGGGTCTTCGACACCGTCAAGTCGATCGGCAAGGCCATCGTGACCGCCTGGAAGGACAACCCGTTCAAGGCGATCTTCCAGATCGGCAAGATCGCGCTCGGGGTCGCCGGTCTCGTCGTACCCGGCCTACAGGCCGTCGGGATCGCCACCCTGGCGGCCAACGCGGTGGAGGCGGTGAGCCACGCCATCGACGGCAACTGGCTGGGCGCCATCGGCGCGGGCCTGTCCGCCTTCACCGCCGGCGCCGACCTGCTGGGTACGGCGGCCGGGGCGGCGAAGCTGGTGGGGCAGAGCAGCATCGCAGGCGGTCTCTTCGACGCCGGCACCACCCTCGACGTGCTGCGCAACGCCAAACGCGCCTTCGACATCGGTGCCTCGGTGTTCCAGGCGTCCCAGGCGAAGACGGTGGTCGGTGCGATAACCGCGGGGCTCGGCGCCGCCGGCAGCGTCCTGGGCAACGGCGGACCACTGCTGGCGAGCCTCGACCTGATCGACCGGAACCTCGCACTCGACCTGGTGCGGCTCGGTACGTCCGTACGGGACGTCGCCCGTCTCGTGACCCCGGCAGCCGGCGTGATCCAGGCTCTCGACCGAGGCGACGCGCTGGCCGCGTTCGGCAACGGCCTCTCGGTGGTCTCCGCCGGGGCCGCGGCACTGCTGAACCCCAGGGGTGTCCTCGGTGACCCGAAAACCGTCGCCGGAACGGCGTTCGACTTCGACCTCAAGACCCGTACCGACCTGGCCGACCTGGCGAAAGGCACCGGGATCGCGGCGAACCTGGCACAGGCCGTCGCCGCGGTCGACGCGGGGCGTCCGTTCGCCGCCGGCCAGGCACTCGCCCAGGCACTGCGGATCATCCGCACCGCGCCGCCGGCCGGGCCGGACGCGGCCGTGATCGCGCAACGCGTCGCCGAGGTGGGTGTGGTGCTGGAAGGCGTGTTCCGGGGCGTCGACCCGAAGCTGGCCGCCCCGGTCGTGCTGCAGCGGCTCCGCGACGTGCTCGACGCGCTGAGACCGACCGGCGTAGCCGGCGGTCCCGCCACCGGGGGCGAGTCGCTCGTCCTGTCTGCCGGCGCGACCACGACGTCCGCGGCGCCCACGACGTTCGGCGCACTGCCAGGATCGGCTGGGACGACTCCACCGAGCGGCGCCCCGGCAATCAGCACCCTGGCGGGCGGGGCCGGGGAGAGCACCCTGGCGGGCGGGGCCGGAGCAGACACGCTCGGCGGTGGGTTCGTCCTGGCACAGGCCACCGGTGGTCCCGCCGCCGGGCAGCCGACCATGACGTTGCCCGGCTCGACGACTCCGATACCGCTGCAGCCGGGAATGCAGTTCATTCCGCCAGGTGCGACGGTCGTGGGTCCCGATGGCACCGTGTACGGCGGCGACAGTGGACTGGGGCCGGATTCGACACCCGGCGCGATGAGCGTCCCGGGTGGCATGGCCCCAGCCCCGGGACGGCTCAAGCAGCTCCCCGGCGGTTACCTGCTCTTCTTCCTCGACCGTCCCGAGGACATGCCGCAGAGCCGGCTCGACGAACTGGACGACTCGGCCATCGGTGGTGGGACGCGCCTGGCCAGTCTGGCCGGTGCGTCGCTGCTCGGCGGTCCCACCGGCGACCTGCTCCTCACCGCCACCGCCAGCACGTCGGAGGAGCCGGGCCGGATCAACCTTCCCGACGGTCTCGGTCGTGGCGCGGAATCGCCGTTCCACGTCCCGCTGCCGGTCGAGCCACCGTTGCATCCCATCGGGCAGTTGTTCGTGCCGCCGGCCGGCGACCCGTCCTTCGTCTGGGCGGCGCCGCAGAACCCGGCGTTCGTCGCCAACCACGTCCTCGACGGCGGCGCGCGGACCAAGGAGTCGATCCTCAACATCGTGGGCTGGGGCGCCTCCGCGCAGGAGCCTCACCGGGCGTCCGAGTCGGTCTACGTGGGGGTCCGCAACGGTGTGCTCCTGATCGACAATGACACGGCCCCGGTGGACGGTCTCACCATCGGCGGCATCGCCGGCATCTCCTACCAGGCCGGCCACCACGGCCTGGTCACCTCGATCGCCGGCGAGGTGAATCTCGGCCCGATCCTGGACCTGCGGCTACCCACCGTCGCCCTCGACGGGATGGCCGCGGTGAACATCCCCTTCATCGGCGCCGTCGGGTTCCGGGCCAACAGCGACGGGTTCCGGCTCGCCGAGCAGAGCGATTTCGCCGACGGCTTGGCCACCGGCGCGGGCGCGCTGGTCAGCGTCAAGTACCCGGTCAGCGGCGACCTCGCGGTGGAACGCATCGCCGAACTCGCCGGTGTGTCCACCGCGGACGTGCTCGTCGCACAGCAGGCGCCGCCAGGCAGCCTGCTGGCCTTCGACGTACGCGACGAGTTCCGGTCACCGTTCGACCCCGCGTTCGCCGACCGGCCCGGTTTCCCGGCCCCGGACGTCCGGCCCGGGAGCGACCTCGACCTCGATCTCCACAGTGGCCTGCCGGACGGCTTCTCCGTCGACTCCGGCCGGGCGTACGTGCCGCCACCGGACGACCTCTACCGCTACGGCACCGTGACAGCGACGGACCGGGCCGGCTGGGACGACATCTCCGAGCACGAACTGCCCGACCTGTACCACACCGCCTACGACACCATGATCGGACTGGGGGCACCCGAGGGCACCACCGTGGACTTCGGGCTCGACGACGACTTCTGGGCCCAGACCCAGCCCTCGACAACCTACGACGACGGTGCGCCGACGCTGCTGGGACCGGCGTTCGACACGTTGATCTGGGATCCGCAGCTGGAGTCGGTGCCTGGGATCGCCATCAGCGACGACGAGTTCGCGCCGCTGGACCTGGATGCCGACGACGGCTGGTCAGACTGGTGAGCCAGGGAACCGAAACGGTGCCCGGCGGCGAATGCAGACGACCGAGGCGACACCGGTCGCCCGGGAAGAACACATCGGGAGGAAGCAGCCATGAACGTCGGAATGCTCGGCGGCGACGTCGCCCAGATCCAGCAGCACGCCATCGCGTACCGCAGCCTCGGTGACAGCCTCGCCGCCTGTGGTGGCAACGTCGTCTCGACGACGGACAGTGCGGTCGCCGGCCTCCAGGAGCAGATCACCAACGCCCAGACCGCCGTGGTCTCGGCGCTGATGGCGGTCAGCCAGGAGTCCCGCTCGGTTACCACGAGCTTCGGCGGCGTCCAGTGGACCGGCGCCAACCGGGCCCAGGCCGAGGAGGTCGGCGTGGAGCTCGACGCACGGGTCAACGAGACGACGGTACGCGTCCAGGAGATCTTCGAGACCTTCCGGGCCGACCTCGCCCGCCTCGGTGGCGAACTGAACGAGGTGGCCACCCAGTTCAACGCCGTCGCGGTGGCGGCCGGCGAGTCGGCCGGATCGCTGGGCCAGGCGATGGACGCGCAGGCCGTCCAGCTCGACGAGATCATGAACACCGGGATCACCCGGGTCTGAGTGGTGGGTCGCCGTGCCGGGGGCCGGGGTTGGTCTTGACGCCCCGGCCCCGCGCAGTGACCGGCACCGGAAGGGAGCGTCGAAGTGCCATTCGCGGAGGACTACGAGGCCGCGGCGAGCGTCCTGGACGCGGCAGCCCAGATGGCCGGCACGCTCATGGAGCCGGCGCGGGCGGCGATCGGCGCGGGCTCCATGATCGGTGGTCAGTTGACCGACATCGTGACCGACGAGCTGGACGCCGCGGCCACCATCCTCGACCAGGTCGCCACGGAGCTGACCCAGCTCGCCGTCACCTGCCGGGAGCGTGCGGAGACCTGTCGCGAGGCCACGGCGGCCGAACGTGACTACACCGCCGCGTACGAGGAGTACCGCGCCGAGTTGCGGGACCGGCAAGGGCTGCCCGAGCCGGGCGATCCGCCCCCGGCACCCCAGCCGCCGCCGGCACCACCGGTGTGGGCCAACATTTGAACGAGCGGCGGAGCTGTCCCGCTGGCGCGGTCACCGGTAGCGGTGGACCGCGCCAGCCTGCTGGGGTCAGGAGTCCAGTGCCGCCGTCATCACCACCAGGCCGGACGGGGCCGGCGGCGCTCCCTCCGTCTGGAGGGTGACGCTGAAGGTGGTGTAGTCGGCGATGTCCACCCCACTCCACAGCTCGATGGGCACGCCGCTGCGGCGCTCGTGGAAGGAACCGATCGGTACGGTGCCGCGCGGTCCCTTGAGCCACGCCGCGTAGTAGGAGCCCGGGGCCGCCGCGGGCAGACCCACCGGCTCCAGCACGATGGATGCCCCCGACGGAGTGTCCACGACGGACACCTTGCCCCGCGCCTCCGGGGCCAGGTCCGTACCGGCGGCGGCGTAGACGTCGGCGTGCGGCTGCGGGTCGAGCATCCGGTCGACCGCCAGCACACCAGCGGTGAACACCGCGGCACCGAGGGCGGCGGCGGGCAGCGCCCAGGTGAGCCGGCCCATCCGGGGACGCCACCACGCCGGTTGCCACCACCTCGGGCCGGGATCCGCAGGGGCTACCGGGGTGGCCGCGCCGCCCGTCGGCGGCCCGGGCGCGGCCGGCGGCTCCGGCGCGGGCACCGCCTCGGGCACGGCCCGCGGCTCCGGCGCGGAACGCGGCTCGGGCATCGGTTCGGCGACGGGCCGCTCGGCGGCGTGCGCCCGTACCCGGCTGAGGATGCTGTCCCGGAGTGCCGGCGGTGGACCGGACGCCCAGGTGGTCTCGGCGCGCAACTCGGTGACCACGGCGGCCAGCAGGGCCGGGTCGGGGCTCTGCGCCGCCACCTTCTTCCGTCCGGGGGTGCGCCTCGCGTGCCGATCGAGGTGCCCGGCCAGCAGGTCCACGAACTGCTCGTCTGCGCCCCCGTCGGTCTCTGCTGCGGTGCTCACCCGTCGCTCCTCCCCTCGCTGCCGGCGGTACCGATTGTCGTTCGTCCTGCGGTGCCGCTCTGGTTCGCGCCGTCGCCCAGCGGCGGGGGATCCCGCACGTGGGCGAGCAGTTCGGCCAGCCGCCGGTGCGCCCGGTGCGAGCGCGACTTGACCGTGCCCAGTGGTAGGTCCAGCCGTTGGGCGATCTGCGCGTGGGTCAGGTCGTCGAAGAACGACAGCCGGATGATCTCCCGCTCGTGCTCGGCGAGCTGACGCAACGCCTCCTGCACCGTCCAGGACAACCATGCCACGTCCAGGTCGGGTGCCTCCACCACCGCGTCCTGCTCGGCCTCGTGGCCACCCCGGGTGGGACGCAGCTCACGGCGGATCAGGTCGAGCGCCGTGTACCGCGCGATGGTCAACAGCCACGGACCGAGATCCCGCTCCGGGTCGTACGTCGACGCGGACCTCCACGCCCGGATGAACGTCTCCTGGAGCGCTTCCTGCGCGAGGTGGTCGGCGCGGGTGACCGTCATGGCGACCGCCCACACCGAACGCGAATAACGGTCGTAGACCTCGCCGAGCGCATCGGCATCCCCCGCCCGGAACCGCACGAGTACGGCGGGCGGCAGCTCGCGCCGCCCGTCCCCCGGTTCCGGTGGTTCCGCCGACGAGCCGGACACGGCTGTCGCACCCGGCGCAGATCTCTCGGCCACCGATCCACGATACGCAACCGATCGCGCCACGTGAATCTGCCGAATCTCGCGCCGACGGGAACCGTCGGCGGGTCCGGCGGCGAACGATGGTCATGAGGCTCAGCGTCCGCATCGAAGAGCAGCCGGCCCACGACCCGGCCGGCCCAGGGTCGCGCACCCGGGACGTCCGCCTGGTCACGGCCGCCCCGGACGTCACCGTCGGCGACCTGCTCGACCACCTGGCCGGACCGCTCACCGCCCGGGTCGCCGCCGGTGAGCTGACCATCGAGGTGGACGGCACGGAGGTTCCCGGTGCCACCCGGCTCGCGGACCTGCCGCTGTGGGCCGGTTCGGAGCTGAGCGTGCGGCCGACCGCACCGGGTACGCCGGCCGACCCGTCGGGCGGCGGGCCGATTGGGCGGCCCGTCGTCGAGCTGAGCCGGGTGGCCGGGCCCGACAGTGGCCAGAGCATCGCACTCGACCACGGCACGTTCGCGATCGGACGCCGCCGACCGGCCGGGCTGGATTTCGGCACCGTGACCCGAGCGTTGGTGCACATCGAGACGACCGACCAGGTGCGGGTCACCGCCGTCGACGACGGGTGCCCCGTACGGGTCGACGGACGCGACCTCACCGACGAGTCCGACGCCGATCTGCACGACGGCAGCTACCTCCGGCTCGGCGACACCGCCTTCCGGGTGGCGCCCCCGGCCGAGGTGCCCTCGCCCCCACCGTGGCCCGCACCGTGGACCGGCGAGGCCCCGGGGGGTCGCGAGCCGCTGATTCGTACGCCCCGAGTGGCCACCACCGCGCCGGCCGAGCAGGTACCGGTGCCGGCCGCGCCGGCACCGGTCGCCACCCCCGCGCCGCTGTCCTGGCTGCTGCTCATCGCGCCGCTGCCCATCGGCGTGGTGATGGCCTTCGTGTTCAGTCCGTTCTTCCTGGTCATGGTCGCCATGACGCCGTTGATGGCGCTGGCCCGCTGGGTCGAGTCCCGGCATCGCGCCAAGAAGGACACGATCCGGTTGGCCCGGGAGTCGGAAGCGGCCGTCCAGCGGTTCGGCACCGACCTGGACGCCACCCGCACCGCCGTGGCGGCAGCGGCCCGCGCGGCCTACCCGGGGCTGGCCGGCCTGGTGCGCCGGGCGGTGTCGGGTCGAGGGCTGTGGGAGGTGCGCCCGGGCGACGCGGACGAGCTGCGGGTGGTCATCGGCGTGGGTGCCCGACCCTGGTTTCCGGAGCTGGGCCGCCGCGGCACCGAGGAACTGACCGGCCGACCGGAGCTGGGCGAGGCGCTCGCCGAACGGTCCCGGTTGCCGGACGTACCGATCCACGTCAACCTGCGTGACCGCACCGGACTGGGCGTCGTGGGCACCGCCGCGCACCGCGCCGCCGCCGCGGTCGTGCTGGATCTGGTCACCCGGCACGGACCGGCCGACCTGGCGGTGGCTCTGGTCGTGCAGCCGGACCGGCTGGCCCGCTGGGACTGGCTGAAGTGGCTGCCGCACCTCAGCGGTGACGACGGGACGCTGCGGGTCGCCGCCGACCCGGCCACCACCGAACAACTACTCACCCGGCTGGCCGCCGACACCGCACCGCCGTCGCGCACCGCACTCATCGCGGGTGGGGCCGGCACGGAGCGGACCGGTGCCACGCACACCGTCGTCGTGGTCGACGGCGACGACCTGGTGACCGGGCGCGTCGCGTCGATGCTGGGCCGGCTCGCCCGCGGCAGCGGCCGGACACTTGTGGTGAGCGGACACACCGAACGCCTGCCCTCGGTGTGCCAGTGCTTCCTCGAACTGGCGCCGGACGGCACCGCCGACCTGACCGACGCGGTCACCGGCGAGCGGACGCCGGGCCTGCTCGCGGTGCGGGCCGCCGACCAGGTCTGCGCTCCGGCGTCCCGGGCGCTGGCCCGCTGGACCGACCCGGAGCAGGCGGTCGCGGCGGCCATGCTGCCGTCCCACGCCCGCCTGGTGGACCTGCTGCGGACCGTGATGTCGGGCCCCGACGGGCTGGGACAGCCGGTCGAGGAACTCGACCCGCTGTCGGTGGGTGAGTGGTGGCGACGCGGCACCTGCGGGATGCAGGCCACCATCGGGCTCACCGAACATGGCCCGCTGACCGTGGACCTGCACCGCGACGGACCGCACGGTCTGGTGGTGGGCACCACGGGCGCGGGCAAGAGCGAGTTCCTGCGTACGGTGGTGGCCTCGCTGGCGTGCGCGCACTCGCCGGACGCGCTCACCTTCCTGCTCGTCGACTTCAAGGGCGGCGGCGCCTTCGACGCCTGCGCCGCGCTGCCGCACACCGTCGGGCTGGTCACCGATCTCGACGAACACCTCGCCGCGCGGGCGCTGCGCTGCCTACGGGCCGAGCTGCGGCACCGGGAGCGACGCCTGCGCGAAGCCGGCGTCAGCGACATCGATGACCTGGTGGCTCCAGACCCGCCGCTGCCGCGGCTGCTCATCGTGATCGACGAGTTCGCCACGCTCGCGGTGGAACTGCCCGGCTTCCTCGGCGCGCTGGTCGACGTGGCGCAGCGGGGTCGCAGTCTCGGCATCCACCTGCTGCTCGCGACCCAGCGACCGCAGGGCGTGGTGGACGGCAAGATCCGGGCCAACACGAACCTGCGGGTGGCGTTGCGCGTCCAGGACGAGGCGGACTCCCGTGACGTGCTGGGCACCCGGCAGGCGGCCGACATCGACCGGCACCGGCCGGGCCGCGCCTACGTCCGGCTCGGCGCCGGCGAGGTGGTCGGGGTGCAGACCGCGTTGGTGTCCGCAGCGACTCGACGAGGACCACGCGCACGCATCGAGTTCGCCCCGTTCGCACTGCTGACCGAGCAGGTGACGGACGTGCGGGAGGACCAGCCCGACGGGGTGCCGACAGATCTCGAAAAGTTGGTGAGCGTGCTGACGCAGGCCGCCGAGCTGGGTGGTTACCCCCGGCCGCGGGTGCCCTGCCCGCCACCGCTGCCGCAGCAGGTGGACGCCTGGTGCCTGGCCGCCGACGTCGTCGCCACCGCGGATGGTCCGCTTCCGGTTCCGCTCGGCCTGGTGGACCTGCCCGACGAACAACGCTCCGACGTGTGGTGCTGGGCGCCCGAGGCGGGTGGGACGTTGGTGCTCGGTGCCGACGCGACCGCCACCGGCGCGGTGCTCGCCACCGCCTGCCTCTCCCTCGCCCGCCACCGCGCCCCCGACCGGCAGCGGATCTTCGTGCTGGAGGGACTCGGCACCGGCCTGGGGGCGCTGGCCGGCCTGCCGCACGTGAGCGCGGCGGTAGGCGTCGACGACAGCGAGCGCCTCGCCCGGGTACTCGACCAGATGGATGCCGAGATCGCCCGCCGGCGGGTGAGCCGGGCGGCCTCACCCGACGTCCTGCTCGTGGTGGCCGGCTGGGACGCGCTTGTCGAAGGGGCCGAACGGACCGGCGTCGGTGAGGTCGGCGCACGACTGGAGCGGCTGCTGCGCGACGGCGCACCCGTCGGGATCCGGCTGCTCATCTCGGCGTCGCACGACCGCGGCGTACCCGGTCGGGTGCTCGCCCAACTGCCCACGAAGCTGTGTCTACGCCTGGCCGACGCCAACTCGTACACGGGGCTGGGTCTGCGTGCCCGGGATGTGCCCGAGCTGACCGGCCTGCGGGCCATCGACCTGCAGACCCGGCGCGAGGTCCAGATCGGGCGGCACTGCGACGTCCGGCCGGGGGCGCTCGCCGACGCGGTGGCCCGGGTCGTCGCCGACTATCCGGACGCGGTTCCCGCGCCCACCGTCACGGTGCTGCCCGAACTGGTGCCCGCCGGTGAGGTGCTGTCCTCGTCCGCGGCGGGCGGAGCGGTCTGGCGGCTCGGCATCGGCCGGCACTACCGCGACCTCAGCGTCGCCACGCTCGCGCTCGGCCCGGGCATGCACGCGGTGGTGGCTGGTCCCGCCGGCAGCGGTCGCACAGGTACGCTCCGGCTGCTCGCCACCGCCGCCCGCGCCAGCGCACCCGACGCCCGCGTACTCGTGGTGGCCGCCGACCCGGACGCCTGGACCGGCACCCAGGGCACCGAGGTGAGCGGCTCCTTCAGCGGGTTGACCAGCCAGCCGAGCACGGGACGGGCACTTCTGCTGGTCGACGGGATCGAGTCGCTGCCCGACGCCGGGCCGGCCCTGGACCGGCTGCTGCCGGGCCTACCGGCCGGCGTCCACGTTGTCGTCGCCGGCCGGCCCGATGCCTTCCGCGGCATGCAACCCTGGCAGCGGGCGGTCACCATGTCGCGGACCGGACTGCTGCTACGCCCGGCGCCGGACGACGGCGAGGTGCTCCGGGTGCGGCTGCCGCGCGAGGCCCCGCCCCGGCCGCTGCCGGGACGCGGCTATCTGGTGGAGGCCGGCGGGCTCGCCCAGGTCCAGGTCGCCTTCGTGGCCCCGCCGTCACCGGGCGCACGGCTGGCCGTGCCGGTCGGGGTGTTCGCCGGGGAGGCACGATGAGCAGTCGATCGGCGTACGGGGTGGGGGTGTGCCTGACCGCGCACGGTGTCGTGGTCGCGGTGGTCCGCGACGATCCGGTGCGGCTGGCCGCGGTCGCCGAGGTCGCCGGCAGCCCGACGAGGGCGAGGCCGCTGTCGCGGCGGCTGACCCGGGCACGGCGGCAACTCGGCCTGCCCCGCTGGTGCCCGACGGCCATCGTGGACGTACCCGGTCAGCCCGGCGATCCGGGTGGAGCCGGCGGTCGGCACGCTCCGGACGGACCGACGACGTCGCGGCCGGAGTTCGCCGCGCTGCTCGCCCGCGCGGGATTCCTACCGACCGCGGTGCGGGCACCGGCGCAGCTCGCCCGCCTGCGGAGCGACGTCGGTCTGCGGGTCGGGATAACCGTCGACCGACGACTCGTCGGAGCGATCGCGCAGGAGGCGCCCGGGTGGGCGACGGCCGCGGCCCTCAGCACCTTCGCCGAGCTGGACAGTCCCGGACGCGGGGACCGGCCGACAGACCGTGACGACGCAGGCAGTGATGCCGGACAATGGGACAGCAGCACAGCGGAGACCGGGTGGGCGGTGCAGCGCGTGAGCGCGTCCGGTGAGCGCGAGCAGCAGACGGAGGAGACGCCATGCGTATCCCGACGAAAGGTGTGAAGGTCACCGTCGCCACCGGCGAGCGGCGGCCCCTGTCACCGGTGGCCCGATGGCTCATCATCGCGCTGGCCTGGGTCCTCACCTCCGCTACCGTGCTGGTGGGCTCGAGGTACGCGGTGAGCGCCTGGGTCGGCGAGCCCGGGACCGTCCCGGCGACCGCACTCGACGCCCGTTCGTTCGGCGACGCCTCGGCAGCTCCCACGGACCGGACGGTCGCCGGCTCCGCGCGCCTGGTCCCGGTACGGCCCCGGGTGCTGCTCGACTCGCGCGAGGTCGGCTCGCTGCCCGCCGGCGTGGACGTTACGGTGCCGATGCCCGAGACGGCCGCCGACACCCGTGTGGTGCTTGTCGAGGTCTCGATCCTGAACGCCAAGGGCCCGGGCGAGGTCACCGTCGGCCAGGGCACCGACCGGACGGTCGTGTTGCGGGCACCGAAGGCCGGCGCACAACTGTCCGCCACCGTGGTCACGCACCTCGCCCCCGACGGCGACCTGCGGGCCAGCACCTCCGGCGGCGGCGATCTGCTGGTACGTCTGGTCGGTGTGTTCGAACCGGCACAACGCTCCGACGCCGGACGCATCGTGGCGGTGCCCCCCACCCGGGTGGTGACCCTGGTGCCGCGGACCGACGGGAAGAAGGCCAGAATCCCGCTCGCCAAGATTCGACCACTCGCCGACGCGGGCCCGATCTCGGCGGTGATCCTGCAGGTCTCCGCCGACGTCGGGTCGAACGGCGGGTACGTCGCCGCGGGGACACGCGCCGGCGACCTGAACCAGGCCGTCTACTGGTCGGCCACCAGCGGCAGCGACCGCACCCGCAGCGGGCTCATGGTCGTTCCGGTGCGTGACGGGTCCGTTCACCTGCGGTACGAAGCGGGTACGGAGCTGCGGGCCGACCTGGTCGGCTACGTCACCGGCGCGGGCGCACCCGAGTCCACCGAGGGCCTGGTGGTGCCCGTTGCGCCACAGGCGCCCGAGCCGGTACGCGTCGGTGCACGGTCCGACGTCGAGGTCACCCTGGGCACCACGGATTCGCTCGCGGACGTTCCGGTGGACCGCATCGCCGCGGCGCTGGTGACCGTGACCGCCACGGGCGAGGCCACCGGCGGTGTCGAGGTGGGCGGCAAACAGATCCTGACCGCCTCGAAGGGCGTGGCACGCTCGGCGTTGACCCTCGTCGAGGCACCACAGGCGACGGTACGGGTCGGCAGCGCCGTGGCCGCCACGATCGCCGTCACGCCACACGCCCTGGTGCTGACCGGCTGACAGTGGGTGCCGGGCTCCGCCGTTCGGCATGCTGCCTGGTCGCGGGGCCGGTCTGGTGGGAGCGATACCAGCGGGGCGACGATCCACACCGTCCGATCGCTACACTTCCCACCAAGGTCCGACGCCGCCCACGGAAACCGGTGCGTCGATCAGATTCGGATGGAGATGCCATGGTGACCCGCGACGAGGCCGCACCCCCCGGAATCGACCTCACCGTTCCCAGCGTGGCCCGGGTCTACGACTACTTTCTGGGCGGTAAGGACAACTTCGAGGTCGACCGGAAGGTCGCCGAGCACGCCTTGCGGATCACTCCCGACGGACCCGCCGCCGGCCAGGCGAACCGGGCCTTCCTGCGCCGGGTGATCCGCTTCCTCGCCACCGAGGCCGGCATCGACCAGTTCCTCGACATCGGGTCGGGGCTGCCCACCCAGGGTAACGTGCACGAGGTCGCCGCCGAGCACAACCCGAGCGCCCGGGTGGTCTACGTGGACAACGACCCGATCGTGCTGACGCACGGGCGGGCGCTGCTCGCCGCGGAAGGCCGGGCCACGGTGATCCAGGCCGACATCCGTCGACCGCAGGAGATCCTCGGCCATCCGGACGTCGGTCGGTTCCTCGACCTCGACCGGCCGATCGGGCTGCTGCTCTTCGCGATCCTGCACCATCTCGGCGACGACGAGCAGCCGCGGGCGGTGTCGGCCGAGCTGATCGACGCGCTGCCGTCGGGCAGCTACGTGGCGATCTCACACTTCCGTGATCCGGGTGAGCGGGATCCGGAAGGCTCCCGTAAGGCCCGCGAGGTCGAGCGGGTCTTCAACGAGTCGCTGGGTACCGGTCGCTGGCGTACCGACGAGGAGATCCTCTCCTTCGCCGACGGGCTGACGCTGCTGGAGCCGGGGCTGGTGCCGCTGGCCGAGTGGCGTCCGGATCCGGACACGCCCGCGCCGAAGCAGACCGACACCTACCACACCTTCGTCGGGCTACTTGCCCGCAAACCGTAGACGGCCGCCGGTCGTCATCGTCGCCCGCGCCGGACGGTCGGTAGAAACCTAACTTCCGACCGGCGCGGCGCCGTAGACGGTGAACGAGACCCAGTCGGCCAGTCCGGCGAACGGACGGACCGTCCGGTACGCCGGCGCGCCCGTGGACACGTGTCGGGACGTCGCCCCCGCCGGTAGTGGCTGACCCTCCGCGAGCCTGCTCAGATGGCGCTGCCAGGTCACGAACGCCTCCATCTCGCCCGCCGTCCGGTGCGCCACCGCGATGGTGCGGCACCCCAGCACGGCCTGGTCGCCCCCCGCCGCCACCAGGTGGACGCCCCGCTCCACCAGGTCGGCCGCACTCGCCTCGCGCAACTGCCGCTGCGCCTGGCCGAGGACCGGGCCGACCTGCGCCAGGCCGAGCTGATCCGCCGGGTCCAGCCCGTCGTAGAACCAACCCATCAGCAGCGCCGTCGCCAGGTCGGGGACCGGCCGGATCGCCGTCACCAGGCCGCTGGCGCCAGCCGCCAGCAGGGTCCGGCCCAGCCCGACGAGTTCGTCTCCGTCGCGCACCTCATGCCGACCGCTGTCGCAGGCGCTCAGTACAACAAGCACGCCGCTCCAGTTCCACTGCGCCAGTCGGGCCAGGCTCACCAGATCGGCGCCCGAGTCCGGCTCGGCGGCGCGCGGATCCAGCGGTTCGCCGCGTCGGATGTCGCCGTCGAGATGCCGTCCTCGCACGACCTCATCCAGGTTCCGCGGCGCACCGGGTGTCGGCGCGGCGGCCAGCACCAGTCCGCTGCGCTCGGGACGCCGCCGATCGAAGACCGCGTGGCAGGCCAGATGCACCAACCGGGGGCGTTCGGGCCCGGCGAGGGCGTCGGCGAGCCAGGCCGAGGTGACCGCCGCGCCGGTCCGCTCCGTGCCGCCGAGCCGGGCAGCCACGTAGGCGCACTCGGCACGCGCGTACGGCAGGTCACCGAGGGTATCGCCGCACACGAGGACGCGGCCCGCCGGCGCGGAGCGCCGGTCGGGTTCGCCGCCGGGCGGGTTGGTGCGTGCCGGGACTGACCGGTGTGCCCGCAGCAGCGAGGCGCTCGGCAGCAGGTACGTCCTGGGCCGGACCCTGATCTCCGCGATGTCGGACGGGGCGGCTGCACCGGCATCGTCGGCGGTCCTGGCCGGTGGCAGCACGTGCAGGGGAACCAGGTGCAGGGTGCCGTGCGGCACCACGTAGACGGGCCGGCTGGGCGGCACGTCGGCGATGGGCGCGGTGAGCGCGGCGTGCACCGGATGCTCGACCAGCTCGCGAAGCCGGTCGTCGTCGGCCGAGGCGAGCAGGTCCGCCCAGCCGTCGACGTCGGTGGCGGCCACCGCGCCGGGGCCGTGCGGCCCCAGCAGACGTCGCGCGGTGAGATCGGTGCCGCTCAACGTGAACGCCCACACGCCGAACGGGCCGGTCAGGTACTCCACCAGGACGGCGTCTCCCGCGTCGGCCAGTAACGGGGCCACTTCGTCGGCAGTGATCGGCTCGGCCATCCGGTGGGCGCGCATCGTCGGGTGGGTCGCGGCCATCTGCTGCCACAGGTCATGCAGCTCACCGCGTACCCTCGACTGCTCCTCGGAGGCCGACATCCGACGCACCAACAGCCGCCGACGCTCCTCGGTGTCGACGGACCTGTCGACGTCCATGCCCGAGGCGCGCAGCCGCCGCAGCTCGGCCCAGAGCACGGCCTCCCGGGCCACCAGCGGGTCAGCCGGGTCGACGGCGGTCTCCCGGTCCCGCATCGCCTCCAGTAGCGCCCGCGACTTCGCCCGTTCCAGCAGCGCGAACGCCTCCTCGACCCGGCCCAGCTCCACCGCCAGGTCCGCGGCCTCGACAAAAGGCGGCGTGAAGATCGCACCGTAGCCCGCCGCCCCGCTCAGGTCGGCGATGCCCTGGCGCAGCTCGTCGTAACCGTCGCAGGCGTCGCGGAGCACTCGCAGCGTCTGTTCGGTGCGCTCACCGGCGGCCAGCGCGGCGAGACCCAGCGCCGCGTCCGCCGGGTAGCGCACGGCCGCGGCTGTCGCCGCGCCGCGCAACGCGACAAGTCGGGCCCGGAAGGGCGCGGCCTGCTCCGCCCGACCCGAGCGCGACCAGTCGAGCACCAGCGTGCCGAGTCGAAGCGCCAGCCGGTCCAGGCCGGCGAAGGGCAGCTCCGCACCGTGCCGGTCGTGTGCGCGCTGCACCGTCTCGATCGAGGCCAGCAGGTAGCGGTCGGCGAGCGCCGTCGCGCCGTGGTCGCGGGCCACCCCCGCCATGATGGAGTCCAGGATGCCCAGGTCGCCGGTGGTCTCGACGGGGAACTGCCCGTTCAGGAAGGTGAAGAGCGCCCGAGCCTGCGCTGCCAGCTCCAACAGGTTCAACCCGGTACGGGTCGGGTCGCGGGAGAGCAGCGTACACAGGTTGATCAGAGCGGTGAACTCGGCGCGGGCGTCGCCGATCTCGTGTGCCGTCCGGCGGGCCTGCTCCAGCAGCGCCAGTGCCTCGTCGTGGCGACCGACCGTGGTGTAGAGCAGGCCGAGGGACGACCAGACCGCCGGCAGCGCGTGTGCGGCGCCGAGCTGGTTCCACAGGTCCTCGGCCGTGCGCAGGGAGCGCTCCGCCTCGCCGTAGCGGTGCTCCATCAGATGCCGCTGACCTTCCTCACTCGCGCGCTTGGCGAAATACGCCGGCGCACCGATCGTGAGGTCCTGGCGTATCCGTGGGTCGCCCAGCTTCGCGACCATCTCCCGGAAGGCCGGGTGGGCCAGGGCCAGCGGGTCATCGCCCATCCGCTCCCGGGTCGCCGCCTCGATGCGCTCGACCCGGGCCCGGAAGCCGGTCGTGTAGTGCGCGGCGTCCACCTCGGAGTGCAGGTCGTGGATGAGGTCGTGGGCGGCGGTGAACGCCTCACCGGCGGAGCCGCGGTTCGCCTCCCGGCGTATCGTCGCCAGGTTGATCATCGCCTTGTAGGCGTCGTACCGGGCCGGCGAGTCGGCCAGCAACCGAACGCCCTCAGCCGCTGCCTCGATCGCCTCGTCGTGCCGGCCCTGCCGGAAGAACTCCCGGGCCATGTTGTCCAACAGGATCCCCCGTCGGGGCCCGGCCACGCCAGGCTGGGCCAGCGCCCGCCGGTAGAGCCCCTCGGCACCGGTCTTGCCCTGCCGGTGCAACACCTCCGCGTGCCCGGAGAGGACGGAGACCAGGCCGGTCTTGTCGGTGACCAGCTCCGCGAGCTGGGTCGCCATGCCGAAGAGCTTGACCGCCTGCTCCAGACGATCGTCGGCGATCTCCACGGTGGCCAGACCCGTGATCGCCGCGACCCGCAGATCCACCGCCCGCTCCCCGTTGCTCTCCGGCATCGCGGCGGCCACCTCGAAGGCCATCACGTAGGCCCGCCGGGCGTCGTCGAGCCGACCGGCGACCCGCGCGCACTGGCCGAGCAGCCGGAAGACCAGGAAGCTGGCGGAACTGGGCGAAAGGGCCTGGGCATGCCCGACCAGTCCCCGCAACACCCGGTCCGCCTCCGCCAGCTGGCCGGTGCTGACGAGTTCGTGCGCCCAGTTGGCGGCGCCCAGCAACATCTCCTCGGTGACCTCGTCGCCTTCGCCCGGCCCGGTCGACCGGCCCGTGTCGACCGGGGCATCGGAGCCGGATCGGCGTCGACGGAAGATCGGCATGGCCTCAACGCCCCAATCGTCGCAGCAGGATCTCCGGGTCGTCTTCGAACTCCGTCGCGCCGTCGCCGCCGGGCCCGTCGTCGTCGCGGTGTTCCCCACCGCGCACCGTGCCGGCCGGGGCGGAGGCACGCTCCACCAGCGCGACGTACTGGCGTTGGTACTCCTCGAACAGGGCCTCCTGCTGCGGGCGGATCAACTCGTCGGTGCAGAGCGCCCCGGCGGTCTGCCGCCACAGCACCTGGGCCGCCCCCAGGTCACCGTCCGCGAGGTGCTGGCGGGTCCGCCGCCAGAGCTGGAAGAAGGCCAGCTGGCGGTAGTCGTCGCGGTGCCGGGTCGCCTCGACCCGGACCAGGATGAAGTCGTGCTCCGTGTAGGGCACGGTCGTGCCGTCCGCGGCCACCCGGCAGAGCCGACCACCGGCCACCCCGAGCGACGCCAACTCCGCCTGGGTCGCCTCCCCTGCCGGCCGGCGGATGATCACGAAGTGGGTGGGCGCCAGCTCCGTCGGACCACGGGCCGTGCCGGCCGGACCGGTCGGAGCGGACCACGACTGGTGTACGCCCACGCGCAACTCCAGTGCCGCCGAGTCCACGAAGGACTCGATACCGTCGATGAGCGCCTTGGCGACCCTGGCGGAACCCAGTAGCCCGGCGAAGCCGATTGCGCTGCTCACGTTCTCGATCAGGTTCAGCGACCGCTGCAACGTGTCCGATGTCTTGGCGCGAAACAGCGCCAGCAACAGACTCACGTCGTCGCCCTCGTAGGGCACCGGTCCGGCCACCCGCAGGTTCGAGATCTCCACCGCGTCGCGCTCGCCGGTGACCTGCAGCCGGCGACTCAGCTCGCTCGCACCGATCAGGTACGGCACCGCGACCTGGTTGCCATCGCGCAGGAACTCGGTCACCACGGCACCGAAGGGCAGGAACTCCCGCCACAACTCGCGCTCGTTGGCCAGCCACAACTGGCTGACCCTGATCACCAGGTAGACCTCGTCGGCCACGAACGGCGCGGCGTCGGTGGGCCCGTCCAGTGTGGGCACCGGTCGAGCGATGATGCCCTCCGACTGCCGCGCGAACACCCGGCGCACAAGATCACCCAACGCCATACCCGGCTCCCCACTCCAGCCCGACTCCGTCACGTTAGCGCGTGATCACAAAGCGCGACGTGCCGCGCGACCGCGCAGCTCGTCGTCGGACAGCCCGGGGGCACGTACACATTCCTCGCAGGTGACTCCCCCACGGTCAACGCTGAGCGCGATCCCACCACACCAGGTTGGCGGCGACCTGGGCGACCGGCTCGATGATCTCCCAGCCCTCGGCGATCAGTCCACCGGCGACGCGCCAGATGTCGACGACCGCGATCTCAGGGCCCGTGTCCGGCAGCCAGCGCCGCGAGTACACGACGACGTGATCACCGTCGGCCAGTATCTGATGAATCTCCACCCGCATGCCGGCGAGCGGCACCAGCGCGGCGCGGACGGCGGCGAGCCACTCCCTCTTGGTCGAGCTGATCGGACCCGGCCGGTGGTGTACGAAGTCGTCACTCAGCGACTGGGCGAGCGCATCGACGTCACCCGTCTCGATCAACCCGGCCAGCGCACGTTGGACGATGTTCTTGTTTTCCATGGTCACGGACGCAGTGTTTCCGCGCCCGCGGGCATTGTCGATGACATCGGATTTCATGGCGTCCGGCTCGGGGATGAGTACTCTTCATGATCGTGCACACGGTCGGGGAACTCCTGCGGCAGTGGCGGCGACGCCGAGGGCTCAGCCAACTGGATCTCGCGATCGCCACCGACGTATCGGCTCGTCACGTCAGCCTGGTCGAGACCGGCAGATCCAGGCCGAGCGCCGACATGATCCTCCGGCTCGCCGCTCAGCTCCACGTGCCGCTACGTGATCGCAACCGGCTCCTGCTGGCCGGCGGCTTCGCACCCCGGTACACCGAGCGTCCACTCGACGACGATGCACTGTCGGCCGTCCACGACGCGATCAGCCGGGTGCTTCGCGCACACGAGCCGTATCCAGCGGTGGTGTTCGACCGCCGGTGGAACATCGTGATGACCAATCGCGCCGTCGACCCGTTCTTCGCACAGGTGGCTCCCGACCTGCTGCGGCCACCGGTCAACCTGGTGCGGCTGGGGCTGAACCCCCGAGGGCTCGGGCGCCTGGTCGTCAACCTGGCCGACGTGCGCGCGGTGTTCCGCACTCGGATCGCACGCCAGCTCGCCACCGCCCCCGACCCCGAACTCACCGCGCTCTACGACGAACTCCTGGTGCCCGGACCCGACGAGACGTCAGACAAACGGATCGACGGCGATGTCGTGATCCCGATGATCCTCAACGTCGGCGGACGAGAACTGCGACTGTTCTCGACCATCACGACCTTCGGTACGCCGATGGACATCACGATCGACGAAGTCGCGATCGAGTCCTACTATCCCGCGGACGCGGAGAGCGCCGCGTACTTCACGCGGTAGCGCAAGCCGCACGCGCGGCACGCCAGCCGTGGGTCCGTGCGCCGCCGTCAGCCGTAGTACTCGACCAGGCAGAACTCGTGGCCCTCCGGATCGGCCATGACGACGACGACACCCTGTTCGTAGTCGTGCCGCTCACCGGTGGACCGGCCACCGAGCTTGATGACCTCCGTCACGGCCTCGTCGACATCGTCAACGGAGATGTCGAGGTGGATCCGCACCTTGCCGACTCGACGCTCTGGCACCGGTTGGAACACCAGCCGTGGCTGCGGGTCACCTCGCTCGCCCAGGTAGACCCAGCCCTCCTGCGACGAGCCGGGCTCGCGACCGAGCAGCGCGCTCCAGAAACCGGCGACCCGCTCGGGGTCGAGGCAGTCGATCGTCACACCGGACCAGACGTTCGCCATGCGCCGATCCTGACAGAGCACGTCCATCACGTCACGCCGCCGAGGTGGTGGCGCAGGAAGGTCGCGGCGGCGTCGGCGGCCTGACTGACGTACGGCTCCACGTCGTAGAGGTCGATGTGCTGCTCGGCGTCGAGCCAGCGAATCTCCTTCGGTCCGGTCGCCTCGGCGTGGAGCGCCGCGGCGAGTTCTGGTGCGCAGTAGGCGTCGGTCCGGCCATGCACGACCAGCAGCGGGGTGGCGGCGAGCAACGGCGCCGCGCCAAGCGCGTCGAAGGTCATCAGCGCGTGTAGCGAGCCGTAGGTGACCCGGTTCTCCCAGTGCGCCGCCGCCGACCGCTCGGTGCCGTAGTAGGCGAACGGCTCGTCGCCGCCCATCGCCGCGGGTGCGCCGTCGGCGGCCACCGCCGGCAACTCGTCGTCGTAGCGCTCCACGAATGAGACCAGCGCCTGGCGGTATCCGTCGGGGTCGCCCGCACTGAAGCGCACGGGGCTGTTGTAACCGCCGGCGATGCCCACGACCGCGCGGATCCTCGGGTCGGTGGCGGCCGCGCGGACCGCGTAGCCGCCGCCGAGACAGATCCCGACGGCGGCCACCCGAGCGGCGTCCACGGCCGGGTGCGCGGCGAGCAGGCTCACCGCTGCGCGCAGGTCGGCGAGCTTGCCCTGGCTGTCCTCGTGGGCACGGCGACCGCCGCTCTCGCCGAAGCCTCGGTGGTCGAAGGCGAGTGTGGTCAGACCGTGTTCGTGCAGCCGAGCGGCGTACGTGCCGACGACCTGCTCTTTCACGCCGGTGAACGGCCCGGTGAGCACGACAGCGGGCGCGCCGTCGGCGGCCACGGCGAGGTTGCCGACCAGCGTGAGACCGTCGGCGGTGAATGTGACACGCTCGGAGTTCATGCCGCCACCGGGGTAGGTGTGGGTGCGGTGCTCGGACGTGCGGTCGGACATGGCGGCGGGGTTCCCTTCGGCGTCTACTGTTGGCTCGACGCTAGGTCGGACGGTGCTCGCCGAACAGAAGGCACTTTCCGGTGCCCTTCGACGCGCGGTCCAACACCCGGGGGTGCTCATGTCGCTGGTGATTCCGGACGTGCTCGACGAGGGCTGCACGACGCGGCAGGCGATCGAGCGGCTCGCCTCCAAATGGCGGATTTTGATCATCTACGCGCTGCTCGCCGGTCCCCAACGGCACGCCGAGCTGCGTCGCCGCGTCGCGGGGATCACCCAGAAGGTCCTGACCGAGACACTGCGCGAGATGGGGCACGACGGGCTGGTGCAGCGACGGGTGCTCAGGGAGGCACCGCCGCAGCACGTCGAGTACGCCTTGACCGACCTCGGCAAGACCCTTCAGGAGCCGCTCGCCGCCATCTGTGCCTGGGCGACGGAGAACAGTCCCGTCCGATCAGCTGCCGTGCCGCCGACCTAGGCGATGACATCGGTCGGGAAGGTCAGGATGACGCGATCGGGCCGACCCGCTGACCTCTACCCTGGCGGTGGCCCGGTCCAGGCGAACAGGTCGACGACGTTGCCGTCCGGATCGCGCACCTGTGCGTAACGCTGCCCCCACGGTGCGTCCCAGGGCGCGTTGACCGAGGAGTAGCCGGCGGCGACCAGGTCAGCGTGGCATCGGTCCACCTCGGCGGCATCGGAGCAGAGGAAGGCCCAGCCACCGGAGGGCGGTGCCGGCTGGTAACCCGGATCGAAGGACCGCAACGAGGCGTGCGTGTCCCACATGAGGCGGATACCGCCCGCGACCGTCGTCTCGACGTGCGGCTCCTGCTCGGCACCGGCCGGGAACTCAAGGCCCAGCCGCCGATAGAAGGCGAGGGACGCTGCCATGTCGGCCACCGCGAGGCCGATCGCGTTGAACGTGGGCGCCATGACCCAGACCTTACGTCCGGGATCCTCGTGGCGCGCAGCGATCAGGATGCTCGGCGACCGGGCTACCCGGACAGCAGACCTGGGACGAGCTTTCCGGACTCCGACGATGGCGGCATCAGGTCGGCGGAAGTCCGAGCCACCATCAGCGGCAGGGCACGGGCCACGGACCTGCCGCCGCGATTCAGTGACGGCGGTCCCGGCGCAGGAAGCACGACAGCAGATTCCTGAACTCGTGCGGATGCTCGACTGCCGGCACGTGCCCGCACCGGCCGAGCACGTGCAGACGGACATCGGCCAGGTGATCCAGGAGGGGAAGGGCTGCCGTCTCGAGCGGGGTGATCCGGTCCTCGGCGCCGTGCACGAGCAGCACCGGCGCGCGGACCGCTGCCAACGCCTGCGCCGAGAGGGTGAGCTCGTCGACCCATCGCGCCCTGGGTGGCGGGAACAACGACGCGTACGCGGCCGCCCCGGCTCGCATCGCCGCTGCCCGGGCATCGACGGCCGAGTCGGTCACCAGCGCCTGGTCGTGGACGAGGCGACTCAGCATGTCCCGTGCCCCGAGGGCGTCGGCGGGGGCGGCCCAGATCGCATCGAGCCCGGCCGACAGCGGTGCCCCGGGGGCGCCCATCGTCGAGACGGCCACGACCCGGGTGACCCGCTGGGGCCGCGCGGCCGCCAACGCCAACGCCACGGCACCGCCCATGGAGTGACCCACCACGGCGTAGCGGTCGATACCGAGGGCATCCATCAGGTCCGCAGCCTGCTCCGACCACAGTCGGAGCAGGCTGCGGGAACCCGTCGGGACCGGCGTACGACCGAACCCCGCCTGGTCCGGAGCCACCAGGTGCCAGGACGTGCCGAGCGCCTCGGCCGTCGGTGCCCAGGCTCCGGTCCCGGTCGTGCCGGGTCCGGAGCCGTGCAGCATCAGTACCGCGGGCCCGGTGCCGCTCTCCAGGACGTGGACGGGCGAGCCGTCCACCGTGACGGTGCGAAGCGTCGTCACCGGGGGGGGGCCAGGTGTGGTCACGCCGACGCGGAGCCGACGGACTTCGAGAACAGCTCCATCATGGCCCTGCCGAACTGCGGCATGTCCGGCCAGCCCCGGCAGGAGACGAGGTTGCCGTCCACCACGTCGGGGGCGTCGATGACCGTCGCGCCCGCGTTCTCCATGTCCCCGGTGATGGGTGGGAAGCACGCCGTCTTCCGGCCCTTCAGCAGCCCGTACACCGCTGGCACCTGCGCGCCGTGGCACACCAGGGCGATGGGGAGGTTGCGTGCGAAGAAGTGCTCGGTGATGCGCCGGACGTCGGCGTCGACCCGGATCCACTCGGGAGCGCGTCCCCCGGGGATGATCAGGGCGTCGTAGCGCTCGACGTCGACCTCGGCCCAGGGCACGTCGACCGGCAGCTTCCGGCCGTTCTTCTCCACGTAGGCGTCGGAGTTGGGGTCGAACTCGTGGATGACCAGTTGCACGTCACGCCTCGTCCGTGACGAGACGTCAACGTCCCAGCCGCCCTCCTGCACGCGGTAGTAGGGATACATGGTGTCGAGTTCCTCGGCGGCGTCGCCGGTCAGGAGCAGCGCTCTGGGCACCTGCTTCTCCTCGCGTCCGGGGGCGGGTAGGTAGATCCAATCCGATCCGATTCGGTTAGCATTCCCCGGCCCAGCCCGCCCGTCAAGCCTCCAGCGCCACCGCGTCGGCGTCCTTGGCCTCGTCGAACAACCGCCGGAACCGCTCGCCGGAGCGCAGGATGTGCCGGCGCATCGCGTACGCGGCGGCGTCGGGGTCACGCGCGGCGATCGCGGCCACGATCTGCTCGTGCTCGGCCATGGCCAGGTGGGTGACCTGGGTGTCGTGGTGCAGCCGGAAGAGGTGCACATGGCTGTGCAGACGCGCCAGCGCCTCCCGGATGACCTGGTTCTCGGCGCTCAGGGCGACGAGATCGTGGAAGGCGGCGTCGCGCAGACCGAAGGCGCCGTAGGCCGCAGGCCCGCTGCCCCCCTCCAACTCCGCCATCTCTCCCAGCATCGCCCGCAGACCGGCCACCTGGGCCAGGGACGCGCGTTCGGCCGACCTGCGCGCCGCCGCCGGCTCGAGGAGCAGGCGGACCTCCAGCATGTCCTCGAAGCGGCGACGGGTGATCTGCGGAGGTATGCGGTAGCCGGCGTGGGGCACCCGCACGACCAGGCCCTCGGCCTCCATGCGGTTCAGGGCGTCCCGGATCGGCGTCTGCGAGACCCCCAGCTCGCGCGCCAGAACGTCGATCGTGACGCGGGAGCCGGGCTCGATCCGGAGCGACATCAGCTGGCCGAGCAGCGTGTCGTACACCTCGTCGGCGAGCCGGCCGCCAGATCTTCCCGACGACGTTGCGCCCGTCACGACTCGACGGCCCCGCCCGATCGTTCCTTCGTCGTCCATCGTGACGTGCGGCCCTTCTTTGCGTCTTCCGGAACCTGTTGACATCAGTCACAACTCTGCGACATGCTGACGCCCCAGCCGGATCGTATAGGAAAAATGGCGAACCACCGCCATCCACCACCGTCGCGGAGCCACCCGCGATCGCTCTACTCCGATCACCTGGAGCGCCCATGAGCGTGCTCGACGTCCTGCTCGGTCCGCCTCCGGGCCGCAGCTGGACCGGAGGGCCGCTCGACGGCACGAAGATCCAGTACATCACGACGTACTCGTGACGCCGGTCCGCCGGTCGGTCCCGCGACAGCCCGCCGAACCGCCGGAAAGAACCCAGCAACTGCTCGGCGAAGCACAGGGCGACGGTCCCGAAGCTCTCATCCGGAAAGCAGGCGAGAAGATGCGCTTTCAACAGCGAATAGGACGACCATCCGTTCCCGGTCGAAGGGTGCAGCTGGCGACGGCGGCCATGCTGCTGGTGGCCACGACCATGGTGGCCTGCGGCGATGGCCAGGACGACGACGGCCAGGCGAGCGCCCCCAAGGCACCGGCGACCATCCCGGAGCTCACCAACGACCCGCTGACCCTCAGCTTCATCTGGTTCGACTGGCCGCCCGCCCAGGCACTTGAGGACTTCGCGAACGCGGAGTACAAGAAGGAGCGGCCGAACGCGACGATCAAGGTCAACACCGTGCCGAACGCGAACTGGCACGACGCGATGTTCACCCAGTTCGCCGCCCGCAAGACCGACTTCGACATCGCGATCCTGGACTCGCAGCACATCGGCGAGGCCGTGACGAACGGCAACATCCTCGACATCACCGACTTCGTCAAGAGCAACATCGACGTCGCGGCCTACAACCCGTACCTCCTGGCCGCGTACGGCCAGTTCCCCCAGGCGGAGACCGGCAAGCGCGACGAGAACGCCAGCCTGTACGGGCTGCCGCTGCTCGGCGACACCTGGACGATGATCTATCGCAAGGACCTGATCGGCGACCAGCCACCGCAGACCTGGGATGAAATGATCTCAGTCGCCGAGAAGTGCCAGGCGGACAACCCCGGCGTCAGCGGGCTGGCATTCCACCAGGCCAACGGCTCCGACGCCGCGGCCGTCACCTACAACACGGTCAACGGCGTCTACGGCGGCAACCTCTGGGACCCCAAGACGCGCAAGATCGAGGGCGTCCTCAACGACGCCGCGGGCCAGGAGGCGATGGACGTCCTGGTCAACAGGATGAAGCCGCTGACCGCCACGGGATCCGGCAACTGGTTCATCGACGAGGTGAACGCGGCGGTCGCCCAGGGCAAGGCGTGCATCGCGTTCAACTGGATCGCGGCGAGCGGCGGCCTGCTCGACCCGAAGCAGTCGACGCTCGGCTCCACCCGCGAGCAGATTCTCGACAAGCTGGGTTTCGCCACCCTGCCGAGCCAGAAGACCAACCTGGTCCCGCTCGGCGGCATGGGGATGCACGTGTCGGCCTACTCGGCCGAGGCGAACCAGGTTGAGGCCCTGAACTTCATGAAGTGGTTCCAGCGGGCGGACATCCAGAAGAAGTGGGCCGCGGCCGGTGGTGTGCCGTCCCGTACGGACGCCCTGGAGTCGCCCGAGTTCCTCAATGCCGGTCCGTTCAACCAGGTGTACGCCGACTCGGTGCCGCGGATGCGGGACATGTGGAACGTGCCGGAGTACGCCCGCCTCGTCGACATCGAGAACACCAACGTGAACGCGGCTCTCAACGGCGCGAAGGCACCGAAGGATGCGCTCGACGACATCGCCAAGGAGCAGCAGGCCGTGCTCGACTCCAGCAACCGCAGGGGCGGCGGCGGACTGTGAGTGACGCCGTACCTGTGACGACCGACCACCCCGGGCAGGTGGCGTCCGCGACGCCACCTGCACCGGGTCGGTCCCGCCGGCTGAGCGACCGCTGGCTCGCCGTGGCCTTCATCTCCCCGGCGCTGCTGCTGTTGCTCGCGATGTCGGTGTTTCCGCTGCTGTGGGCGTTGTACCTGTCCTTCACCGACTACTCGGCCACCCGTGGCGGGCCCGCCCGTTCCGTCGGGTTCGGAAACTACACCGCCATCCTGACATCGGCGCAGGTCCACCAGCGGGCCCTGACGACGTTGATCTACGTGGTCGGCGCGGTCACCCTGCAGACCGTGCTCGGTTTCGGCATCGCCTACCTGATCTCGCGGCGCACGCACGGGCGAGGAGTGCTGACCACCCTGTTCCTGGTGCCGATGATGCTGTCGCCGGTGGTGGTCGGGCTGTTCTGGCGATTCATGCTCGACGCGCAGTTCGGCGTGATCAACAGCATGCTCGGCTCGCTCGGCCTGGGACAGGTGGAGTGGCTCACCCGGCAGCGCACGGCGTTGATCTCCCTGATCGTGGTCGACACCTGGCAGTGGACGCCGTTCATCATGCTCATCGCCCTCGCCGGCCTCACCGCCGTGCCCAAGTACCTGTACGAGGCCGCCTCGATCGACCGGGCGTCCGAGTGGTTCCGGTTCCGCACCATCACACTTCCGCTGGTGTGGCCGCTGCTGCTCATCGCCGTGCTGTTCCGGGCCATCGAGGCCTTCCGCCTGTTCGACCTCGTCTACATCCTCACCAACGGCGGCCCGGGGGTCTCCACCGAGACGTTGTCGTTCCACGTCTACAAGGTCGCGTTCCTGGGCTTCAACACCGGAACCGCGTCGGCGTACGGGATCCTCATGGTCCTCGTCGTCATCGTCCTCACGCAGCTCTACCTGCGCTACCTGAACAAGCTCAAGGAGGGCTGATGGCCGTCTCCGTCGACGAGGCCGTGTCCACAGGTCCCGCCCGGGACCGCCCGCGTCCCGCGCGCCGCCTCGGCGGCCGGGGCCGCGCTGCGGTGGAGGTCGCGCTGCTGACCGTGCTGGCCGTGGTGATGCTCTTCCCCGTGCTGTGGATGATCGAGACGTCCATCAAGGAGAACCGGGACGTCTACGCCGTCCCGGCCGAGTTCTTCGGCTTCACGGTCACCATGGACCACTTCAAGGACGTGTTCGTCGGCCCCGACGGGGGTCGCTCGGCGCTGTCCGTCGCGTTCCTCAACTCCGCCGTGGTCGCCGGAGTCTCCACGGTGCTGGCCACCGTGCTGGGAGTCCCGGCAGCCTGGGCCTACTCCCGTCTCGCCGTGCGGGCCAGGAAGGACCAGCTGTTCTTCATCCTGTCCACCCGCTTCATGCCGCCCGTCGTGGTGGTGATCCCGATCTTCCTGATGTACCGCCAGGTCGGACTCATCGACAGCAAGCTCGGCCTGATCCTCATCTACACCGCGTTCAACGTCCCGTTCACGATCTGGATGATGAAGGGGTTCGTCGACGAGGTGCCCGCGGAGTACGAGGACGCCGCCATGCTCGACGGCTACACCCGCCTGCAGGCGTTCTGGCGATTCACCCTTCCCCTGCTCGTACCCGGCATCGCCGCGACGGCGGTCTTCGCGCTCATCTTCTCGTGGAACGAGTTCGTGTTCGCCATCTTCCTCACCTCCAGCGACAGCGTGCGGACGGCCCCACCCGCCATCGCCGGCCTCATCGGTGGCACCACCACGGACTGGGGTCTGGTGGCCGCCGCGTCCGTGGTGTTCGCCCTGCCGGTGCTCGTCTTCGCCTACCTGGTACGCAAACACCTCGTCGCCGGTGTGACGCTCGGGGCGGTGCGACGCTGATGGCGGGCATCGAGGTGACCGCCCTGCACAAGCGCTACCCGGACGGGACGGTCGCGGTCGATCACGTCGACCTGTCCATCGACGACGGCGAGCTGTTCGTGATGCTCGGCCCGTCGGGTTGCGGAAAGACGACCACACTGCGGGCCGTCGCCGGGCTGGAACGGCAGACGACGGGCGACATCCGCATCGGGGACACGCTGGTCAACGACCTGCCGCCCGCCGAGCGCGACATCGCCATGGTGTTCCAGTTCTACGCTCTCTACCCGCATCTGAGAACCCGCGACAACCTGGCGTTCCCACTGCGGGCCGAGGGGCTGCCCAAGGCGGAGGTGCGCGAGCGGGTCGCCGAGGCCGCCCGCCTGATGCGGCTCGATTCGCTGCTCGACCGGCGACCACGCCAGCTGTCCGGCGGAGAGCAGCAACGCGTCGCGCTGGCTCGCGCCCTGGTGCGACGACCACGCGCCTTCCTCATGGACGAACCGCTCACCAATCTGGACGCGGAGCTGCGGGCGGACATGCGCACGGAGATCAAGCACCTGCAGGGGGAAATGGGGACGACGATGGTCTACGTCACCCACGACCAGGTCGAGGCGATGTCGCTCGGGCACCGGATCGCGATCCTCAACAAGGGCCGCGTCGAGCAGATCGGGACGCCGCTGGAGGTCTACAACCGTCCGGCGAGTCTCTTCTGCGCCGCGTTCATCGGCTCCCCGCCGATGAACCTGATCGAGGTGGAGGTGGCCGACGGGAAGCTGCGCAGTCAGGGCGGGCTGGTCCTCAGCCCGCCGCCCGGCCTGCCGCGCGACCGTCGCCTGGTCGCCGGCGTCCGGCCGGAGGCGTTGGAGGTCACCGAACCGGGGGCGCAACGTTCCGTCCCGGCCCGCGTGGTCTCGGCGGAGTGGCTGGGCGACGAGATCATCTACGTGATCGACCACAGCGGCCAACGGGACGTACGGGTGCGGATGCCACCGACGGTCCGGTTCGACGCTGACGCCCCGGTCGGGCTGCGGCACACCGGCGGAACCCCGACGGTCTACGACGTGCACACGGAAGAACTGGTGGCCTGATGGGAACCGTGGCAGCGCACGGGCTGTGCAAGTCCTTCGGCAAGGTCCAGGCCCTGGACGGGGTGACGCTGGACGTGCCGGACGGCTCGTTCTTCGTCGTGCTCGGTCCCTCCGGGGCAGGCAAGACGACGACCCTACGGGCGATCGCCGGCCTTGAGAAACTCGACGCCGGGTCGGTGCAGCTGGACGGCAGGGACGCGACCGGTGACGCTCCGGCCGACCGCGACCTGGCCATGGTCTTCCAGAACTACGCCCTCTACCCGCGACACACGGCGTACGAGAACATCGCCTCGCCGCTGCGGGCCCGTCGCTGTTCCGCGAGCGAGATCGCCGCCGCCGTCGAGCGGATGTCGAGGTTGCTGCACATCGACCGGCTGCTGCAACGTCGTCCCGCCCAGTTGTCGGGCGGTGAGATGCAGCGGGTCGCCCTCGCCCGGGCGCTGGTCCGTAGCCCGCGCGCGTTTCTCATGGACGAGCCGCTGACAAACCTCGATCTGAAGCTCCGCGTCGAGATGCGTACCGAGCTCACCCGCATCCACCGCAGCCTCGGAGCGACCTTCGTCTACGTGACGAACGACCAGGTGGAGGCGCTGTCCATGGCTGACCAGGTCGCGGTTCTCAAGGAGGGGAAGGTGCAACAGGTCGGCACGCCGACCGAGGTGTACGAGCGTCCCGCCAACCAGTGGGTCGCCGGCTTCGTCGGGAGCCCGCCGATCAGCCTGCTCGCCTGCCACGCCGAGGGCGATCGTCTGGTCGGTGCGCAGGGCTGGACGTTGCCGCGGCCCCGCTGGAGCACCGCCGAGGACGGTCGTCCGCTGCTGCTCGGCGTACGCGCCGAGGACCTGTCCGTCGAGCAGCGTGGGAACGCGTCGTTGTCCGGGGAGCTCTACGGCCTCGAGCCGCTCGGTGACCGAACGGTGGTCGACGTCCAGGTGGGGACGGAGATCCTCAAGGTCAAGGCACGACCCACCGTCACCGGAACACCGGGCGAACGGGTGCAGGTCACGGTCGACCTGGACCGTGCGCACCTGTTCGACGCGGACACCGGGCGGTCGCTGTCCGAGGCCGGGCGGTAACCGCGCCGGACGGCGACGGCACCATGCGCCCGTACCCGGCGATCGGACCTCGACGGACCGTCACCACCGCGCGAGGCCTGACGGCGCGCAGCCGGCCACGGAAGGCGACCGGTGACGCGCGGCGTCGCCCGGCAGACCAGACCACCGCCACATCCGACCCACTCGGCGACCTCGTCCCCGGCGCGGGCGGGTGACCCGTCCGACTACCCGTACCGCGCGGTCGTCGAGGCAGCCGGACATCACCAGGAAGATCAGAGGAGGCGGCGCGATGAGTGACCCGATGGACGTCCTGGCTCCCGAACATCGGCGGCTCCGGATCGGTGACGCCTGGCGCGACGCCGCGAGTGGAGCCACCTTCGCCGTCGAGGACCCGGCCACCGGCACGACCATCGCCGAGGTGGCGGACGCAGACGTCGGGGACGGGCTCGCGGCTCTGGACGCGGCGAGCGCGGCGATGGGGCGGTGGGCGGCGACCCCACCACGGAGACGGTCGGAGTTGCTGACGGCGACACACCGGGCACTGACCGAGCGAACCGAGGAGATCGCCCGGCTGATCACGCTCGAGATGGGCAAGCCGCTCGTCGAGGCTCGGGCGGAGGTGGCGTACGGCGCCGAGTTCTTCCGCTGGTTCGCCGAGGAGGCGGTACGCGTCGAAGGGCGCTACAGCATCGCTCCCGGGGGCGGGTACCGCATCCTCACCGTGCCGAAGCCGGTCGGCCCGTGCGTCTTCGTGACGCCCTGGAACTTCCCGCTGGCCATGGGCGCCCGCAAGATCGCCCCCGCGTTGGCCGCGGGCTGCACGACGATCACCAAACCAGCAGGCCAGACGCCACTCACCATGCTGCTCCTGGCCCGCATCATGGAGGAGGTAGGCATCCCTCCGGGCGTCGTCAACGTGGTAACCACCAGGCGTTCCGGTGCCGTGGTCTCCGCGCTGCTGGCCGACAGCCGCACCCGCAAGCTGTCGTTCACCGGGTCGACAGAGGTCGGGCGGGTGCTGCTCCGACAGGCTGCGGACAACGTGCTGCGCACCTCCATGGAACTGGGCGGCAACGCGGCCCTGATCGTGTGTGCCGACGCCGACCTGGATGTCGCGGTCGACGGCGCCATGGTGGCCAAGATGCGCAACATCGGGGAGTCCTGCATCGCGGCCAACCGGATCTACGTCGAGGAACCGGTGCGCGAGGAGTTCACCGCGCGTTTCGCCGAGCGGATGGGCGCGCTCTCGGTGGGTCACGGTCTCGACGACGGCGTGGACGTCGGCGCACTGATCGACGAGGCGTCGGTCGCGACCATCGACGGGCTGGTCGCCGACGCTGTCGATCGCGGCGCCCGGGTCCTGGTGGGGGGCAAGCGTCCAGCCGGGCCTGGTCACTTCTACCCGCCCACCGTCCTGGTCGACGTGCCCGAGGACGCGCGGATGCTCAGCGCGGAGATCTTCGGCCCGGTCGCGCCGATCATCTCGTTCACCTCCGACGACGAGGTGCTGGCGAAGGCCAACGACACCGAGCACGGCCTGGTCGGATACGTCTTCACCCGCGACCTTGAGCGGGCGCTCCGGTTCACCGAGGGGCTGGACACAGGGATGATCGGCGTCAACCGTGGTCTGATATCGGACCCGTCGGCTCCGTTCGGCGGCGTGAAGCAGTCCGGGATCGGCAAGGAGGGGTCACACGAGGGCATCCTCGAGTACCTCGACGTCACCTACGCGGCGATCGACGTTCCGGAGAGGCACCGACATGCTTGAGACCGTCCGCGGACCGCGCCAGCTGATCGTCGGTGAAGGGGTCGCACAGAACATCCCACGAGTGGTGGCCGAGAGCGGCTCCCGCGTCCTCGTCGTGACCGACCGGGTGCTGCTGGGGCAGCCGGGCGTGGCCGAGATCGTCGCCGCCGTGCGGAAGAGGGTCGAGGCCGTCGAGGTGTTCTCCGACGCGACTCCGGACGTGCCACTGGCCGATGTCGCCCTGGCCGTCGCGGTCGCCGCCGAGGTGGACGCCGACGTGATCCTCGCCGTCGGCGGTGGCACGGTGATCGATCTCGCCAAGGTCGTCGGCGTCATCCGACGCCACGGTGGGACGCCGCGCGACTTCTATGGCGAGTCGAAGGTGCCGGGGCGGACGATTCCCCTCGTCGCGGTCCCGACGACGTCGGGCACCGGCTCCGAACTCACCCCCGTCTCGGTGCTGACCGACCCGGACCGAGAGCTGAAGGTGGGCATCTCCAGCGTCCACATCGTGCCCGACTTCGCCATCGTCGACCCGGAACTCACGTACACCTGCCCGGCGACCGTCACCGCCCACTCCGGCATCGACGCGCTCTGTCACGCCGTGGAGAGCTACACCGCGCGGCCCCGGCCGCACGGACCACGTGACCCGGTGGAGCAGGTGTTTCTCGGCCGCAACCCGATCACCGACCACTACGCCCTCCTGGCCGCGGAGCGGATCGCCCGTAGCCTGCCTCGGGCTGTCCGGAACGGCGGCGACACGCAAGCGCGCGCCGACATGTCCTACGGGTCCATGCTCGCCGGGCTGGCCTTCTCCCACGCCGGCAACGCGGCCCCGCACGCCCTCCAGTACCCCATCGGCGCAGCCACGCACACGCCACACGGCCTGGGCGTCGGGCTGCTCCTGCCCTACGCGCTGGACGCGGCCAGGGACGCCATCGTCGACCGGTTGGCCATCCTCGCCGGAGTGTGCGGGCTCGACGTGACCGACGCCTCGGACGCCGAGGCGGCGGACGCGTTCCTCGCCTGGCTCGACGGGCTCCTCGCCGACATCGGCATCCCGCCCACCTTGGCGGACATCGGCGTGGCCCGCGCCGACCTCCCCCGCTTCGCGGAGATGGCCAGTGGCGTCACCCGCCTGATCCAGAACCACCCGGGCCCGACCGACACCGCCAGTCTGACCGCGATCCTCGAAGCGGCCTGGACCGGGGATCGGACCCGACGGCCCTGACCGGCGGCGTGGCGTTTGTCTACCTCGGGGCGACCGAGGCGAGGGCAACGTCCGGCAACTGGGCGTGGATGGCGTCGAGCAGGCGACGCTTGATGGTGTTGAACTCCGGTGCCGTCACGTCGCGGGGGCGGGCGAGAGTCACCCGCTCCTCGTGGACGATATGGCCGGGAACACCGTGATTCGGCCCACCGCTCATGACGATCACCCGGTCAGCGAGGAACAGCGCTTCCTCGACGCTGTGGGTAACGAACAGCACTGTCGGTCGGACCTGCTGCCAGATCTCGGTGAGGGAGTGTTGGAGGCGTTCGCGGGTCAGCGAGTCCAATGCGCCGAACGGCTCGTCCATCAGCAGCACCGCCGGATCGTTGGCGAGCACCCGAGCTATGGCCACGCGTTGCTGCATGCCTCCGGACAACTCGCTGGGATATCGGTCCGCGAAGCTGTCCAGTTGAACCATGGTGAGGTAGCGGGCGGTCCGGCCGGCGATCTCGGCGCTCGGCAGGCCGCGCTGTCTCGGGCCGTACGCGATGTTCGCCGCGACGGTCAGCCAGGGGAACAGGCCGTAGTCCTGGAAGACCACACCCCGGTCGGGTCCCGGACCGTCGACCGGGCCGTTGCGGGCGTCGAGTTGCCCGCTGGTGATGCCCTCGAAGCCGGCGACCAGACGCAGCAGAGTGCTCTTGCCGCACCCGCTGGCGCCGACGAGGCAGACGAACTCGCCTTCGGCGACATCGAGGTTGATTCCACGCAACGCCTCGACGGCGGTGCCACGATGGCCGGTGTAGGTCTTCCCGACGTCCTTGATGCGTAGCGCGAGTGGAGTCACGGTGTCGGTCATCGGTGGCCTCCCAGGAGCGGACGGCCGCGCAGCAGCAGGCGCAGCGTGAGAGTCATGGAACGGTCCGAAAGGTAGCCGGCCAGCCCGATCGTCAGCATCCCGACGATGATGAGTTCGGTACGGCTCACCTGCCACGCCTGGGTGATGAGGGCACCGAGGCCGGTCTGCACACCCACGGTCTCGCCCACGACGAGGACGACCCAGCAGAAGCCGAGCCCGATGCGCATGCCGGCGAACACGTTCGGGGCGGCCGCCGGGAGGACGACCTTCCACAGGGCACGGTGTCGGCCGGTGCCCAACATCGCCGCCGCTTCGAGCAGCCGCGGTGGTACGGCCTTCACTCCGGCGATGGTGTTCAGCAGCACCGGGAAGAAACCGGCGATGACAATCAGGACGATTGCCGACTTCGAGCCGATTCCGACGATGACGACCATGAGTGGCGCCCACGCGGTGACCGGTATCGGGCGGAGCAGGGAGATCATCAGGTCGAGCATCCGCGACACCAACGCGGACCGGCCCATCAGCACCCCGAGCGGCACGGCGACCAGGCATGCGATGCCAAACCCGATGCCGACCCGCTCGGCCGAGGCGAGGATGTGCAGGCCGAGGGTCGAGCCGAACGCCGAGCCACCTTGGAGCAGGTCGAGCGCGCTCCTGCCGACGTCGCCCGGCGCGGGCAGATTGGCCACCCATCCCTGTCTCACCGCGACCTGCCACAGCGTCAGCGCCAGCACCGGTACCGGGACCGCCAGGGCAGCCCGTCCGAGCCGGTCGACGTGACGCCGCACCGGGGCAGTTGCGGCCGTGGTGCGAACTGTGGTGCGAGCAGCGGTCGGCGGCGAGTTCAGCACCTCGGTCATGGCCTCGCCTTCCCGACGAACGACGTATCGACAAAGGTGGTGTAGTCGGGCTCCTGTTGCAGGGAACCGACGGAGCGCATCTGCTCGCCGAGCACCTTGATCTGGGCGAGATAGGAGTCGTCCATGAGCCAGCGCAGGGTGATGTTCTCGACCGCGATGCTGAGCGACTCCTCCCGGAACCCGTACTGGTCGACGACCGCCCGGATCCAGTCGCTCTTGGCAGCAGCCATGTGCTCCGTGGCCTTGGCGTGTACGGCGACCATCGCCGTCACGAGGGCGGGAGACTTCTCGATCACCTCGGCATTGGTGACGAAAGCAATGTTGATCTTTCCCATGTCGGTGTCGTACGGGTGGGTCACCAGGACCGCGTCCCCCTTGGCCAGCGCATCGGACGGCCCGACCTCGGCACCGGAGAAGGCATCGATGTCACCTCGGCTCAACGCCGCCGCCATGTCGGCGAATTGGACGTTCACCAGGCTCACGTCGGCCACCGCCAGGCCGGCGTCGCGCAGCGTCAACCGCAGCAGAATGTCCTGTGCCGATCCCGGCACATAGCCGATCCGCTTGCCACGCAGATCCGCCACCCCAGTGATGCCGGCGTCCTTGCCCGCCACGATCGCCGAGCCACCGTCGGCTGCGGCGGCCACCACGACGACCCGTTCTCCGGCCGCCGCGCCCTGCAGTGCCGAGGTGATGCCGGTGACGCCGAACTCGAGGTCACCGCTGACGACCGCGTTCTTGATCTCAGTCGAGTTGGCGAAGGGAACGACCTCAAGTGTCACCCCCTCGGGCAGATAACGTTCATAGAACAGTGCGTGGGACAGGTGCGGTTGCCGTAGCACGCCCACCCGAACCTCATGCCGTGGCCCGTCATAGGCCACCCGATCCGCGGGGTCGGCAGCTCCGCCGGTGTCGCCGGCGACGCCGCCACAGCCGGCCAGAACCAGTACGCCTGCCAGCGCGGCTGTCAGCACCCGTGGCGTGGTCGTCCGTCGCTTCACGAGACCTCCCAGTGGCTTGGATTTCCTATAGGACGCTTGCCGTGTTTCTCGGCTGTCACTACGTGGTCAGGTGCCGGTAAAATTGCTGCTGGCAACCGCACCCACAGACGTAGTCGGTCTCGCCACACGGGCGAGCGCTATGATCTGGCCATGGTTCCTATAGGTCACGCCGCTCCCCAGGAGCCGTTCGTCCTCGCGACACTCGAACGCACCGGCCGGGCCGGGGCGACCGCGGACCGAGTGAGTGCAGTGCTGACCGAGGCGATCCTGTGCGGTGGCTTCAGACCCGGCGCACACCTCAACGCCGACACCCTCGCCCGTCAACTCGGGCTCAGCCACATCCCGGTCCGGGAGGCGCTGCGCTCACTGCACGCCGAAGGCTGGGTGGAGATGCGCCCACACTCCGGCGCCTTCGTCCGCAGTCGGACGCCGCAGGAACTGGCCGACCTGTTCGAGATGCGACTTCTGCTGGAGTCGCAGGCCGCCGCCCTCGCCGCAGAGCGCCGCTCCGCGACACAACTCGACGAACTCGCCCGCATCCTCGACGCTCAGGCAGCTGCGACCAACGCGCCCGAACTCGCCAGCATCAACGAACAGTTCCACCACACCGTGGCCGCATGCTCACACAACGGCATCCTCACCGACGCGATCCGCCGGCTCGGTCGCCGGGCGAGGTTCTACTTCCTCACCGTCGCACCGAAGCGGCGCGCGGACTCGCTGCGGGAACACCGGCAGCTGACCGATGCGATCCGACGTCGGGATGTCGACGCCGCCGCGACAATCGCCCGCGACCACATCGCCCACACTCGTGCGGACGTGCACGACGCCCTACGTGTCACCGACGCCATCGGCTGAACCGGGACCAGGCACACCACCAGACCGTGCAGCGCAGCGGCGAGTCATCACCATCCGACTCCACCCGCCCCGCGTCAGTCCACTTCGGAACAGCCTGCGTCGACGGTCTCACACGCCTCCCCGGTCAGCCAGACCGGTTGCGCGAAGCGACCTGATCGGCGATCATCTAGCGATGATCTCCAACCGGAAGGGCGGACACGCCCTGGCGCGTTGACCGCGCCCACGCGGCACGACGAGGCCGCGACCCTCTCCCCGACCTCCCGCGAGCTGTGGCGGCAGGCCGAAGTGATCCGGCAGGAGTGGCTGGGGTACGCCCTCTCCACCGAACCCGCCGACCGAGCCACCACCGAACAGCGCCTGACGGCGATCTACGCCCGGGCCGGTCGCCGCGAGCCCCGGTTCGCCTGGGTGGACTCCCCCGCCGCGGCCGTGCCGCTGATCCAGCGACTGCCCACTCTCGACCAACTCCTCCAGTGGGTCCGCGACCCCGTCCCGGCCGGCCCACCGACCCCGGCCAGCGACGTCGCGACCGTGGCGTCCCGGCTGAGGGCAGCGCTCAGCGACGGCGTCCGGCACACCGACCCCGAACTGTCGCCCGTCCGCCGTGGCAGAGCGCGCGAACCCTGGCCGGACCTGCCACCGCAGGATGCCCTCGACCGGCAGGTGCCACTCGGCGTCGTGCTGCACCGGGGCGTCCGCAACGCCCTGCACCGCAGCCTGGTACCCGGCTTCACGCAACCGGTCCGCGCGGGGCTGCCCGGTGGCGACCGAGAGACCCCGGTCTGCTGGTACGGCCAGCAGGACGCGTTCTGGGTCGGCTACTACGACACGCTGCACCGGCTCGGACTGGCCGCCTACCCCGCCGAGACGAGCGACCAGCTGCGGACCTGGACCGAGCTGGCGCGATCCGGCGGCTGGTGGTGGCCCGGCTCGACCGTCTGCGTCGTGGTGGAGCGGCCGGCAGTGATCCACACCGAACCCGTGCCCGGCTCGTGGTACGACGAGGTCCGGCTCCGGCCGGACGGTGTCCGGTACCGCGACGGCTGGCGACCACCGCCGTGCTGACCTGACCGACGGCTGAACACCGACAACGAGGACGGGGCAGGCTTGGCGGGCGGCCGTCGCGGCAGCCAACGGCGCCGCAACGCGGGAGGGCCGGGAACCACGGGCCGGTCGCCGCTCGCCAAGCCGCTCACGTCCGCCATTGCCGGCATGGCCGGGGCACGTCGGCCATCCGCGTGCAGACCGCCAGCCGTGCGGTCCGGGCACGCTTCGCTGCGGCAGTGCCGAGTCATCCGGCCAGGGCGATGGTGAACGTGCGGAGACGATCGCGGTCGGCGGTGATCTGAACGGTGGTGATGGCCGGGCCCAGGAAGCCGAACTGGATCACCAGCGACAGCCGGCCGAGTGGGGCCATGACCAGAGCCGGGCTTCCATCGACCAGGGCCAGGGCGGTGTGGCGTGCCCGGGGCGTCGCCGCCACGGCGCTCTTCGCCACGGCCAGGGCGCCGTGGAGAGTCAGGGGCTTCCCGGTCCCGGTGACCGTCGCGTCCGCGCGAAGTTCGATCTCGGGATCCAGAAGGGTCAGCAGCGCCGCGAAGTCCCCCACCCGCGTCGCCGTGAGGTACGCCTCGACCGCCGCACGCCGACGGTCCCGATCCGCGGTCCGCACCTGTCCGCCGCGCACCTTGGCCCGAGCTCGGCTGGCGAGTTGTCTGACGGCGGTGACGCTGCGCTGCATCGTGTGCGCGATATCGCTGAAGGCCACATCGAACATGTCGTGCAGGACGAACGCGATCCGCTCCGCAGGGGTGAGGCGGTCGAGCACCACCAGCATCGCCAGACCGACCGACTCGGCCCACTCGACCTCTTCCTGCGGGATCCGGTTCTCGTCGACCGCTGTCAGCCAGTCGACGGTGTGACCCTCCAGCGGCTGCTTACGCCGGGTTTGCCGGGCCCGCAGCAGGTTGAGGCATACGCGGCTGAGCACGGTCGTCAGCCAGGCCGCCAGGTTCTGCACCTCGGACACGTCGGTGCGGTCGAAGCGCAGCCACACTTCCTGGACCGCGTCGTCCGCCTCGGCGCTGGAGCCGAGCATCCGACAGGCCTGCGCCCGTAGCCGGGGCCGCTCCGCCTCGAAAAGGTCGAGCAGCGGGGAGTCCTGGACCGTCATGTCACGTCTCCTGGCCGGTTCGGGTCGTAGCCGTGTCGCAGTCCAAACCTACAAGAGGGAGATCGACAGATGTCCTCCACAACTCTGGTCACCGGCGGTACCGGTCTGCTGGGTTCGCAGGTCGTACCGCTGCTTCGGGACGCCGGACAGACGGTCCGAACCCTCAGCCGTCACCACCGGCAGCCGGTCGAGGGCGTGCAGCACGCGGCCGTCGATCTGTTGGCCACGAGCGATATCGACCACGCTCTCGACCGGGTACGCATCGTGCTCCACCTCGCCGGAGGACCCAAGGGCGACGACGTCAGCACCGGTAACCTGGTCCGGGCCGCCCGGCGTTCGGGCACCGTGGAACACCTGATACTCATCTCGGTCATCGGCGCGGACGCCGTCCCGATCGGGTACTTCGCCCGCAAGGCGCGGGCGGAGCGGATCGTGGCTACCTCCGGCATCCCGCACACGATCCTGCGCGCCGCGCAGTTTCACGACCTGGCGTTGCGGACAGTCCGAGCCATGGCGAAGTTGCCGGTCCTGCTCGCGCCCACCGGAGTCCGCTGGCAGCCGGTCGCCTCCGCCGAAGTGGCATCGCGGCTCGCTGAGTTGACTCTGGGGAGCCCAGCTGGCCGGGTGACCGACCTGGCCGGACCACACACGTACACCCTGGAGGAACTCGAACGCAGCTATCTCGCCGCCGTCGGCAAGCGCCGTGTCCGCCTTGCGATCCATGTCCCCGGCAAGCTGGGAAGGGCCTACCGATCCGGCGCCAACCTCGCGGTCGAAGCATCGGCCGGCACCGAAACCTGGGAACAGTTCCTCGCCGCCCGGACCACCCCGAGGTAGCTGCTCGCGTCGGTTCAGGTGGCGGCCCGTTGCGGGCCGCCATCTGAACCGGCGGCCGGTGCCGCGCCGCTCAGCTCCGGGGACGGCGGGACCGGGCCCGCACCACCAGGATCAGGCAGACGCTGATCAGCCCGGCGAGGACCGAACCGAGCAGCATGAACCAGAGACCCTCCCGCGCGTCGGCGCCCGGCAGGCCCTTCACGTTCGCCCCGTAGAACGCGGCGATCAGGCCGGGCGCCACGAAAACGGCCGCCAGGATTCCCACGATGGCCTGGAAGGCGCCGTCCCGGTCGGCCCGCTCCTGGGCCAACCGGAACTGCTGGCCCGAGGTGGCGTTGGCGACGAGGTCGAACGACTGCCGGACCGCCCGGCGCTGCGCCTGCGACTGGGACAGGAACCGCTCACACTTCTCCCGGACCAGGTCGCGGACGTCGGCGGGGATGCCAGGCTGGATCTCGATCCGGCGGACCAGGGTACGCATGGCGTCCCGGTTGAGCGCGGTGCCGTGGCCGAGCAGGGCGAGGTGACGTTGCAGACGGTGGAAGTCCGGCCCGACGAACAGGCCACCGTCGCCGGCCGCCTGCGTCAGGAAGTAGTTTTCCCAGGTCTCCAACTCCAGGTCGACCATGTCGACGGACCACTCGATGTGCCGCACCACCGCGCGCAGGACGCGGGCCATCCGCTCCGCGCCGCCGCCGTCCGACGGCCGACCCTCGAACCGCCGGTCGGGCAGCCCCCACGTCCGGTACTTCGAGCCCTCGCCACCGGTCCGTCCGGTCCAGACGACGACGCACCAGCGGGGCGCCCAGATGATCCGGGCGTGCCGGTGATGAGCCACCGGATCGGCAGCGGCGTCGTCCTGCCGCCAGTTCACCGACGGCACCAGCACGTCGAACCAGGCGGCGCCCTCGCCGGCCAGGGCCGGCGGGACGGGCGGGATCCACTCGGCATGCCAGGGCATCGGGTCGTCGCACAACCCGTCGGCGAGCGTGGCCAGTTCGTCCACCGCCCCGGCCGGGAGCAGGTCGGCGAGGAGCAGCCGCATCCCGGCGCTGGCCCCGGCACCGGACTCTCCGACCTCCAGGTCCCAGCCGTCCGCGCCGGCGGCGACCATCGCGGCCAGGTCGACGCCGTCACTGATCCAGCCGGCCCCGAGCACCTCGTGCCGGAAGTTGTCCGCCTGAGGGATCGTACGGTTGCGTCGGTCGATCTCAGCCCGGGCGCCGGTGACCAGCCTCAGTTCCTGATCGTTCCGGGTGATCCGCAGTTCGCAACTGGCAACGGGGCTCATCCGGCGGTGACCTGACCGGCGATCTCGGCCTGCCATTCCGGCGTCGTGAACGTGCTGATCTCCTCGGGCGAGGGCAAGGGCGTCTCCAGCTTCCGCAACTCGTCGGGATCGTCGCCGCGCAGCGTCCGCAGCGCGACCAGCCGGGCATGACTCCACCGGCGGTACCTCTCCCGGTTGGCCTCGAACCGGGCGGTCCGCACGGTCTGGTCCCGGTGCTGCCGGTAGAGATGGACCGGGTGCGGCACGTACCACCCCGGCGCGAACGTCGAGATGGCCAGCAGGACGTCCTGGTCCTCCATCTGGGTACCAGCCGGCCAACCACCGGCGGCAAGCAACCAGGTGCGGTCGAACATCACCGCGCCCGGATGGAAGAACAGGTTCTTGTGGTGCCGCCAGATCTCCTCCAGGCGCCCGGGTGGCACCGGACCCGGCTGGTACGGCCGGCGGGTGAAGCGGGTCAGCCGCTTGCCGTCCGGGAAGACGTCGACGCTCTCACCGAAGACGAACCTCACCTCCGGGCGGGTCCGCAACGGCTCGGAGAGCAGCGCGAGCGTGTCCGGGAAGAACTCGTCGTCGGCGTCGAGCGGTGCCACCCAGTGCCCGGTGGAGCGCAGCAGGGCCCGGTTGCGCGCCGCGCTGACGCCGAGTCGGTCCCCGTTGGCGGCAATCCGGATCCGGCCATCGTCGACCGCCGCCGGGAAGTCCACCTCGACCGGCCGCTCGGGGGTGCCGTCGATCTGGATCAGCCACTCCCAGTCCGGGCCGCCGTCCTGTCGGAGCAGGGACTCGTGGGCCTGGGCGAGCATGTCAACATGCGCCGGCAGAACAGGCGTGACGACGCTGATCATCCCTTGATCCTAGTGCGACGTCCACGACGGATCCGGCCCACGCACTGCCGCTGATCTTGTGCAAGGTAGCGCGGTTGGACGCTCCGGACCGTGTCGTCGCCCGGGCGCGGGAACCTCAGATCCTCGGGCCGGATCCGACCGCCAGCGCCGGCGTCTCACGCTGGCCGTGAGCAGCCTCGATGGAACGTCCTCGACGGTCGCCGCGAGCAGTGCCCTGCCGAGACCACACCGCCGCGCGTCGGGGCGGACGGTCACTTCCCGGACCTCTCGCCGGCCGACGACCTCGTCGGTACGCTCACCGAGCAGATCAGCGATGGTGGCGCAGCTGCCGGCGGTCGTCGCGTCCGGGCCGGGGCGGACCACTGAGCAGATCGGGCCGCCCCGCCCGGACAGACAACCGGCCGTCAGGTCTCGGTCGGCTCGGCGCTGGCCGCGACCAGCAACGACAGTTCCCGGACGAGATCGTCCATGCACTGCCCGCTGTGCGTCCGCAGTAGCCCGAGGCTGAGATCGGCCAGCAGGTAGAACCCGAGGGTCTTCGCCTGCTCGGAGCCGAACGCGGCGAGCAGTTCCTCCGCGCCGGCGATGTCGCCACGGTGCTTGGCGGCGATGACCCCGGCGGCACGTTGCACCAACTCCGCCGCCGCCGGGGTGGGAACGGTCATGCCGGTCAGATCTTCGGCGTGGCGGCGCGGGCGGCGTCGAACCGGGCGATCACGTCCGACCAGTTGACCAGATTCCACAACCGGTCCACGTAGTCCGGCCGCACGTTCTTGTACTGCAGGTAGTAGGCGTGCTCCCAGGCGTCGAACACCAGCAGTGGCGTGGCCCCCTGTCCCACGTTGCCGTGGTGGTCGTACACCTGCTCCACGATCAACCGCTCACCGAGCGGCTCCCACGCCAGCACACCCCAACCAGAGCCCTGCACGCTCTTGGTCGCCGCCGACAACTGCCCGGCGAACGCCTCGAACGAACCGAAGTGCTCGTCGATCGCCGCCGCCAACTCACCGTCGGGACGATCACCACCGTCCGGGGAGAGGTTGCCCCAGAAGATCGTGTGCAGCACGTGCCCCGACAGGTTGAACGCGAAGGTCTTCTCCAGACCGACAAGGGTGCCGAAGTCACCCTTGGCCCGGGCCTCGGCGAGCTGCTCCAGCCCGTCGTTGGCGCCCTTGACGTACGCGGCGTGGTGCTTGCTGTGGTGCAACTCCAGGATCTGGCCGGACATCGCCGGCTCCAACGCTCCGTAGTCGTAGGGCATGTCAGGCAGGGTGTAGACCGCCATCAGGACTCCTCCCGGGAACTTGCTGCAAATTTATGGCTACTGCCACTATTTTGCAACAGACTCCTACACCATGGTGCCGGGTGTTGATTGGTCACAACGTGGACCGGTCGGACGGGGCCGCCCGCTGACAAGGCTGCGCCGGTCTACCGGCCGTCGTGCGGCGGGGTCTCGGTCCGCTCCGACCGCGCCGGTCCCGCGTCCCGGAACTTCTCAGCCGGCGGCGCGCTCAACCCAGGTTCTGGTCCGGTCACGAAGGCCACCGGTGCGTCGAAGGCGGCGCGGCGGGCGGCGCGGCGCAGTGCGGCCAGGACCGCTGGTCCGATCAGGACGATGGCTGTCGCGGTGGTGATGGCGCGGCCGGTGTCCCACCCGAAGGTGGAGGTGACGGCGGTGAACACCGCGAACCGCTGCAGGTTCTCCAGCACCGGTGCCCCGGCGACGTAGGAGAGTTGGGTGTCCGCACCGACGCTGAACGGCCAGAACCACAGGTTCATCAGCAGCCCGTAGCCGTATGCGGCGATCGTGCCATAGCCGGCCAGCACGGCTATCTCGGCCCGGCCCCGCAGCCGGGCCGGCAGCAGGCCGGCACCGAGACCGATCCAGGCGGCGGCCAGCATCTGGAACGGTAGCCATGGACCGACACCGGCGGTGAGCAGGGCGGAGGCGAACAACGAAATGGCGCCGAGCAGAAACCCGAAGCCGGGCCCGAACACCCGGCCGGCGAGGACGAGCAGGAAGAACACCGTTTCGATGCCAGCGGTACCGGCGCCGAGCGGCCGTAGGGCGGCGTTGACGGCGGCGAGCACACCGAGCATCGCCAGGGCCTTGCTGTCGACGCCGCCGGAACTGAGTTCGGCCAGGACAAGGGCCACAAGAACCGGGAGTACGACGATGAAGACCAGCGGCGCCTCGGTGGTGCGGGCCATGCTCTCGGGTTGGGCGGGCACGAAGAACGGCCAGCTGAAGGTCGCCAGTGCGGTGACGGAGGCCAGGGCCAGCACGACGGCGGTGCGCGGGGCGACCCGCAGTGCGGGCCTCATCCCCGGGTCCCGGTGGCGGCCAGCGCGGCGGTGACCTGATCCACGGTCAGCCAGGCCTGCGGGGCCAGCACCTTGGCGACCTGCGGGGCGAACGCGGGTGAGGCGAGCATGACCTCGGCGGTGGTGCCGTCGGCCACGATCTCCCCCTGTGCCATCACCACGACCCGGTCGGCGAGGGCGGCGACGAGTTCGACATCGTGGGTGGCGACGACGACCGCCCGGCCTTCGGCGGTCAACCGCCGGACAACGGCGGTGAACTGCCGTTTGGCGAGGTAGTCGAGACCGCGGGTGGGCTCGTCGAGCAGCACGACCGGCGGTGCGGTGGTGAGCTGGACGGCGAGGGCGAGTGCCAGCCGCTGCCCTTCCGACAGGTCACGGGGGTGCTGGTCACCGGGTAGCGCGGGGGTGAGCTGGTCCAGCAGTGCCCGGCAGGTGCCGGCAGGTGCGTCGGATTCGCGGTCGGCCTGGGCGCACTCGGCGTCCACCGTCTCCAGGTAGAGCAGGTCCCCCGGAGTCTGCGGGACCAGGCCGACCTGTCGTCGGGCCCGGCCGGCGGGAAGGGTCCTCGGGTCGACGGCGCCGTCGGGGCCGGTGACGACGGCCGTCCCGCCCTGTCGGGGGCCGCTGCCCTGCAACGCCCAGAGCAGGCTGGACTTACCCGAGCCGTTGCGGCCCATCAGCGCGACCACCTGGCCGGGATGCAGGTCGAGGTCGACGCCCGCCACGGCGACGGTGCCCGGATAGCGCACCACGATCTTGCGGGCCGCCAGCGCCGGGGTGCCGTCACGGGCCGGCGCCGCCGGCGGTGGAGCGGCGTCGGCGAGCCGCTGCCGGAGATCCGACGCGCGGCGGCGGGCGTCGCGTACGGACAGCGGCAGCGGTCTCCAACCGGCGGCCCGGCCCAGGTCGACAAGGGGCGGGGCGAGGTCGATGTCAGCCAGGACGGCGGCCGGTTCGCCGTCGACGACGGTGCCGTCGCCGGGCAGGTAGAGCAGCCGGTCCGCGTACTGCACGACGCGTTCGAGGCGGTGTTCGGCCACCACGACGGTGACGCCGAGGTCGTGGACCAGACGGGTGACGGCGGCCAGGACATCTTCCGCCGCGGTGGGGTCCAGGGCGGAGGTCGGTTCGTCGAGGACGAGCACCTGCGGGTGGCAGGTGAGCACCGCGCCGATGGCGACCCGCTGCTGCTGCCCGCCGGAGAGCGTCCGCAGCGGACGGTCCCGCAGCTCGGCGATGCCGAGCAGATCGAGGGTCTCCTCGACGCGCTTGCGCATCACCGCGGCGGGCAGGGCGAGTTGTTCCATGCCGTAGGCCAGCTCCTCCTCGACCGTGTCGGTGACGAAGCCGGCGAGAGGGTCCTGGCCGACGACTCCGACGACGTCGGCGAGATCGCGGGGAGGGTGACTGCGGGTGTCACGGCCCTGCACGGTGACGGTGCCGTACAAGGTGCCGCCGGTGAAGTGCGGCACCAGCCCGTTGACGGCCCGCAACAGGGTCGACTTGCCGGCGCCGGTACGACCGGCGACCAGGCACAGCTCTCCCTCGGGGATGTGCAGATCCACCTCGCGCAGCAACGGTTCGCGGGCCTCGGCGTAGTGAACGGTGACCCGGTCGAAGTCGATCATCGGTGCGCCTCCGGTAGGGTGTCGCGGCTCGGCGCGCTGTGGGTCATGTCCTCCTCAGAGAGGGCCACCGGTCGTGACGTGCGGTGGGCCGCCAGCGTCGGGGGCGGTGCCAGCCAGGCCGGGGCCACGGCGACCACGACGGCCAGGAGCATCAGCGGGGTCAGTTCGGGCCAGGTGAGCGGGCTGACCGGCGGGTAGAGCCGGGCCGGGTCCACCGACCCGGCCGCCATCATCACGGCGGCCGCGGCCACCCCGCAGCCGGCGACGACGAGTTCCGTGATCCGCCAGCGGTCCGGACGGTAGCGGCTACGGCGGACCCGACGGCCGGCCAACAGCATCCCGACGACGGCCGTGGCCAGGCCGGCGAGCAGCATCGGCAGGCCGAGGTAGCCGGGCACGGTGGCGTCGAGCAGCCCGTACGTGCCGACGCAGACCCCCACCAGTCCGGCGAGCACCAGTCCACCGGTGAGGGCGCGCTGGCCGGCCGGTGTCGCAGCGGTGCGGCCGTAGCCGCGCGAGTCCATCGCCGCGGCCAGGGCCAGGGATCGGTCCAGGGCGTCGGCCAGCACCGGCAGGGCGATCCCCCGCAGGGCACGCAGGCCCTTCCCGGTGGCACCACGCAGCCGCCGGGCCCGGCGTACCCGCAGTACGCTCTCGACAAGTTGCGGGGCGACCGACAGCGCGACCACCACGGCGGTACTGACCGCGTACAGGGCGCCGGGGACCGCTTTGAGCAGGCGCTTCGGGTTGGCCAGAGCGTTGGCGGCGCCGAGGCAGATGAGCATCGTCGCCAGACGCAGCCCGTCGTAGAAGCCGCCGAGGAGTTGTTCGGCGGCGACCGGCCCGAACAGTCGGATGCCGGCCGCCCAGGCTGGCAGCGGGATCTCTGGCAGGTGAAGAAGGACATGCTCGCCCTGTCCGCCGCCGAAGACGAGGCGGAACACCACCCGCATGGCCACGATCACCGCGCCGAGCACCAGGTACAGCCGGAACGCGAACGCCCAGGGAGCATCGGTGCGGCGACGGACGACCACCAGTGCGGCGGCGGCGACGAGCAGCGCCAGGGGCAGCGGATTGGTGGTGTGGTTGGCCGCGGTCGCCAGACCGAGCGCCCACAGCCACCATGCCCCCGGATGCAACGCCCGAGGTAGTCGCCCGGCCCCCGTCGTGGCCGGCCGACGAGTCCGCAGTGCCTCCGCCAACTGGGGGGAAGCCGTGCCGGCGGTGACCTGATCAGTCATCCGGTCCGACGCTTCGCCGCCTGCGGGCCGCGACGAGCCCACCGCCGGCGAGCGCGACCAGCAGAAGCAGCCCGGCCAGGGTGCCCACCGGAAGTCCGTCGGTGTCGCGGCTGGCGGTGACCTCGGTCGGTGAGAACGAGTTCGTCGACTCGTCGGACGGGGTGGCAGTGGTGGCGGCCCCGGGCGAGGTCAGGCCGGTGTCCGTGGGTGCCGTCGCCGTTGATGACAGCGGCGGGCTGCCGGCCGTGGTCGGGTCCACTGCGGTGGGTGCCGGCGGTGAGCCGACCATGCCGGTTGGTGTGGTTCCGGGCGGCGCGACAGGTCCACCGCCGACCGGCGGTGGGACGGTCGGTGGCGACGAGGAACGGGGTGGCGGTGCCGGTGCGGTGGTGCGCGGCGGCGCCGGTGGCGTGGTGCGCGGCGGGGGTGCCGGCCGGGTGGGCGCCACCGCCGGGCGGGGCGCGTTGTCGGCGTTGCGGTTGAGCGAGAACGACCAGCCTTCGAAGCTGCCCGCCGGTGGCTTGCGGTTGAGCACCCCCTTGTCGCTGTACGTCCAACTGCCCCCGTTGGGTGCGTGCCAGTACGACCAGTAGGCGCTGGCCGGCGGCGTGTCGACACACTTCTCCGCGCTGGTCGAGGGTTTGCCCTCGATCCGGCAGATGAACCCCTCGCCCCAGCGCAGCGTGCCGGTGATCTGGAAACCGGCGTTCTTCAACGCAGCCAGTCCGGTGGCCTGGTCGCCTCGCGCACACCGGACAACCGTCCCGCCGCCGAGTTCCTTGAAGTCCACCACGACGGTGACTCCGCCCGCATCCGGGCAGTAGCCGGCGCTGCCCGCGGCCGCAGCCGATCCCGGCCCGATCAGGACGCTCACCGCGGTCAGTGCGAGGACCGACGCGAACCGGGCCGCCCGGATGATCATGTGGTCCGCCGGCGGCCGAGGACCAGCAGTACCGCTCCCCCACCCAGCAGCAGCAGCGCGGTGAGCACGTACCCGCCGATCGCCACGCCGGTGGTCGGCAGGCGACCCGCCCCGCCCCCGGCGGGACTGGTGACGGAGCCGGTGGGAGTCGTCGCCGTGGCAGTGGGCGCGGTCGGCGTGCCGCTCGGCGTCGGACTGCCGGTGGGCGAGGCGGTGGCGGTCGGCGTGGGCGAGCCGGTCGGCGAAGGCGTGGCGGTCGCCGTAGGCGACGCCGTCGGCGTGGGTGACGCGGTTGCCGTCGGTGTCGGCTCGCCGGACGGCGGAAGATCGAGACCGATCCGGCCCAGCGGAATCTGCGCCAGCCCGAGCAACGCCTGGGCGGTGGCGCGACGCCACTGGTCCCGGAAGCTCTCGGCGATCCCGTCGCGGACCGCCTCGGCCAGGGCGTCGCTGGCGTATGCGATGGCGCCGGCATCGGCCGCCGCGGCGCCACCGTTGGCGGTGGTGAGCTGCAGCGCCGCCAGGGCCTCGGCGGCACGTGCCGCCTCGTCATCGCGCCCGGCGGCGGCGAGCGCCTGCCCGGCCAGGCCGGTGCTGTTGGAGTTCGCGCCGCTGGTCGGCCCCGACCCGCCGAACGATCCGTCGACGCGTTGCTGCGCCACCAGCCAGTCCGCGCCGCGCTGCGCGGCCTCGTCCGCACCGGCGACGTCGGCTGCGAGCAACGCCTGGACGGCCATGGCCGTCGAGTCGACGTCGAGCGTGGCGTTGCCTTGATCGTCGCAGGACGGCGACGGAACGCCGTCGGCGTCGGGATAGAGCCGGAAACCGCCGGCCGCGCACTGCTGCCTGATGAGGAAGTCGACGGTCTCCTGCGGCGTGCCGCCGCTGCGGGCCAGACCCAGGACCGCGAAGGACTGGTCGAAGGTGTTGCTCGGGTCCGGGCCGGTGGCCTCGGTGGTCCGGCTGGTGATCCGGCCGTGCTGGTGACCGGTGCCCGCCCCGGAGAGCAGCGCCACGGTCTCGGCGCGCAGGTCCCAGCCGCCGAAGTCGGTGGGGTCGGCGCCCGCGGACGAGGCGACGTAGAGCAGCTTCGCCGTCGCACCCCCGTCGGTGAAGCCCTCGATGCCCCAGTCGTCGTAGCTGTTGTAGGACCGCACGTGCGCGGCGATCTGCGCCGTTGCCGCCTGCCGCGTCGGGCCGGCCGCCCCGGTGGCGGCGAGGGCGATCACGCCGTCGATGCTCAGCCCCCAGTCCTGCGGGCTGAACGGGCCGGGCAGCACGCCGTCGGTGTACTCCCCGGCGAGCCAGGTCGCGGCGTCACGCGCGGCGACGGTGTGAGCCGGCGCGGGCGCGGCGGTCACGACGAGAGGGGTGGCCGTGACGACGGCGAACGCGATGGCGGTGGCGGCGCCGAAACCGGCGCCGACGCGCCGGAGCGGGGACGTGGGCATGAGGGGTGCCTTTCGCAGAGCGGTCGGCGAAGCTCCGGAAGGCACCGGTGGCGATATCCGCTTGCGTGGCCGCGATGAGATGCCGCACCTAGGTTGCCCGGACTCCACCCTGTAGACCTCGACAGTGGAAGCCGCTCGTCCGGTGCGGGGCATTCCGGCTCGCGAGACAGCTCTCGCTCACGGTTGCGGGTCAGCGTCGGCTTCTACCGACTTCCCCCCACACAGGACGTATTCAGTTGAGTACCCGACGCGCCGGGTGCCGCCACCGTACCGCCCGGTCACCTTTCGGCGCCAGCGTGGCGGACGACACCCGACGCGTCGACAGCTCAGGCAGCCTACCCGCAGGTCAGGGCGCGGTGATACTGGGCGCCGCGCCGGAGCCGAACGACCAGCCCTCCACCGTCCCCGGCGCCGGGTTGTAGCTGGTCGCTCCCAGCGTGCTGTAGGTCCAGGCGGCGCCGCTGCCGGAGGCGTGCCAGTACGACCAGTACGCGCTGGCCGGCGGGGTGTTGATGCACGGCTCCGTCGCGGCGGTCGGCTTTCCGTTGATCCGGCAGACGAACGCCAACCCCCACCGCTTCGTACCGGTCACCGTGAAGCCGGCACCCTGCAGGGCGGCCAGCCCGGTGGCCGGGTCACCGAGCGCGCACGCCACCTGGACGCCGCCGCCGAGCGAACCATAGTCGACCACCACCGTGACCCCGGTCGTCCCGGTGCACGCGGCGGCCTGCGCGGCTCGGGGAGACGGTTCGACAGCGATCAACCCGACGGCGACGACAGCCACCACCACGATGCTCGCCAGCCACCGACGGACGGGATCGTAGACCTGGGACATGAGCACTCCTTCTGATGGGACGGAACCTGCCGGCCGGTCAACGGCAGCGCAGGGTGGGTGCACCGGTGGTCGCGGCGACGGTGGAGAGCCGGGCGTATCCGGTGCCGGCCAGGCCGAGAACAGCCTGGGTGGTGGCACGGGGGGCGGTACCGGGATCGAAGACACCGCCGTCGAAGTCGACCGCGCCCCGGTCGGTGACCGGGGCGGCACACCCGACCTGAAGACCGGCCAGGAACACGCGGGCCCGGACCCAGGCCAGCGGCCGGCCGCCGTCGCGCAACGCCTGGGCCGCCAACCCGGTGCTGTTGGCGTTCGCGACCCCACCGGAGTTGGTGAACCCGCCGTCGGCGCGTTGCACCGAGACCAGCCAGCGCAATCCCGCGGCGGCGTCAGCCGGGCGTCCGGCGGCCCGCAACGCCTGCACCGCGACGGCGGTGGCGTCCACGTCGGAGACACAGACGGGCTGCTCCGGCAGCAGCGGATAGCCTCCGTCCGGGCACCGGGTGCCGGCCAGCCAGCCGGCGGCGACCGCCGGCACGCCCTGCGCGGTCCGGTCCAGCGCGAAGATCGCGAAGGACTGGCTGAACGCGTTGCTGTAGTCACCCCACGCCGACCGGTCGGTGAACCGGCCATCGGGGTCCTGGAGCGACCGCAGCCGGGCGATGAGATCCACACCGCCGACGTCGGTGGGGTCAGCGCCGCGGACCGCGACGGCGAGAGCGAGTTTGGCGGTCGCGCCGGCGTACGCCTCAGTGGTGCCGTCGCCGATGTACCCGTCGCGGACGTCCGGCCGGGTCACCCAGGCCAACGCCTGAGCGCCGAAGTCGTCGGCGACACCGGCGGCGGCGAACGCGAAAACCGCGTCCAGGGTCAACCCCTGGTCGGGGTACGCGACCCCGTCGAAGACGGCCTCGAAACGTTCTCCGTCGACCAACTGTCGGGCCAACCAACCGGCGGCGGCATCCGTCCGGACGGCACCCGCGTGTGCGGGTGCGGCGATCGTGGGTGCGGCGATCGTGGGTGTGGTGAGAGTGAGGGCGGCGAGTATCCCGCAGAGCAGGGCGAGCAGGCGGTGCCGGCCCAGGCGAACGACCATCGGTTGGCGCCTTTCCGGCCCGGCGGTCGTCGAGACCCGGCCCGCTCGGTGATGCCACGGCGGACCGGCCTCCGACCCGTGGGCCACGACGGGTGGGGAGCAGAGACTCGCGGGTACGTCAGGTATTCGGGCTCGCCACCAGGGATGATGCTCCCCGGCGGCCTACCGTTGCGGGCCAGCGCCGGACTTCGACCGGACTTCCCCCACACGCACGCGCGTTGTTCAGTTGTCGCGCCAGTCTCGTCGGCCACACGACCACTGTCAATCAGCAACCGGATGCGCACCTTGGGTAACCACAACGCGGCAGGCGGCGGCCGGGTCTCGCTCTCGCTCCGCCAGACCCCGCTTCCGTTGCACCGGCCACGGAACAGGTGGACCGTCGAGGGAGACAGCTCACAGCGAGCACCAGGCGAGCCCGCTGACCGGCCGGGTCGGGATAGGGTGACCGACGGCGCTGGTTCGCCCGACCGTTACCGGTGGGGCGTCGCAAGAGGGAACCCGGTGAGAATCCGGGACTGCCCCGCAGCGGTGAGTGGGAACGACCGCCGTCACCACGCACTGGGCCACCCGGCCTGGGAAGCGACGGCCAGTAGGAGAACGGACGAGTCCGGCACCGCCCACGAGTCCGAAGACCTGCCCGCGCTGCGTACACAAGGTGTGTGCGCCTGCCGTCGACCTCGCGGGTGGGTCGGGCGGGGTGACGCGCCGCGTCGGCGTGTTCCTCGACGTGCGCGCCCCCCGGTCGGTGGCCTCCTTTCCGAGGACGGACGCCCCCGTGCAGGACACGACCACCACACTCGCCGGCCGACCACCGTCGGCCTCCCATCTGACCCTGTCGCAGATCATGGACCAGCACCACACCAACCTCATGGGTACGGTCCACGGCGGCCGGATCCTCAACCTCATCGACTCCGTCGCCGGAGTGGTCGCCGCCCGGCACTCCGACGGACCGGCCGTAACCGCCGCCATCGACGAGACCGCCTTCCTCCGCGCGGTCCGCGTCGGCGACGTCGTGCACGTCGACGCCCGCATCACCTGGGCCGGACGCAGCTCCATGGAGGTCACCGTCAAGGTCACGGCCGACCGATGGGACCGGGCCGTACCACCGACCGACGTGGCCACCGCCCACCTGGTCATGGTCGCCGTCGACGACGACGGCCAGCCCCGGCCGGTGCCACCGCTGCTCCCCCAGACCGACGGCGACCGGCGGCGCTACCGCGAGGCAGAGATCCGTCGCGAGCACCGGCTGGCACTGCGGCGCGCCCTGCTCGACGGCACCGAGGAGTACTGAGATGCTCGGACTGTCCACAACGGCCCTCGCGGGCTACCTCGCCGCGATCGCCCTACTCATGGTCACTCCCGGGCCGGACATGATGTTCGTCCTCGCCAACGCCACCCGATACGGCACCCGGGCGGGTATCGTCGCCGCGATCGGCGTCGCCGCCGGGGAGGCGATCCACATCGCGGCCGTCGTCTGCGGACTGGCCGCGCTCGTCGCGGCCTCGCCGGTGCTGTTCACCACGATCCGCTGGGCAGGCGCGGTGTACCTGGTCGCCCTCGGGATTCGCGCCCTGCTCGGTGCCGGCGCGCCCGCCGACGAGACGAAGCGGGTTGGCACCAGCGGACAGGCGTTCCTGCGAGGGCTGCTGACCAACCTGCTCAACCCGAAGATGATCCTGTTCAGCGTGGCGTTCCTGCCCCAGTTCGTGAATCCGGCCGCCGGTGACCCCACCGCCCAACTGGTCCTGCTCGGCGCTGTCTTCATGGCCGTGCAGCTCGCCGTCGACATCGCCATCGGCGCGGGCGCCGGACGCCTGGCCCGAAGGATGACTGACAGCCGCTGGTCACGGCGCGTCAACCGGATCTGCGCCGTCGCGTTCGTCGTGCTCGGACTACGACTGGCCGCCGGCTGACCCCTGCGGCGTGGCCTCACCGCTCCTTGCGATGGTCGAGCCGGACGGCGCGCAGCACGACGTCGTTGACGTGGTGGGTGCTGATCGCTCCCGGCGGACGCGGCCGGCTCTCGTTCACGTCGACTCGCCAGTCGCCCGAGGCCGTGAGCGCGGCGGCGATCTCGTCGATGCCGACGTACGCCTGCGGGTCGTACATGCGGGTCTGCTCGCCGGGGTCCGCCGGCTGCTGGAGCGGCGTCAGCTCGTGGCCGACGACGAGCAGCGTCCCACCGACGGACACGGCGTCGAGCAGGTTGCGCAGTCCGCGCTGCTCGGGGGTGCGCTGGAACGAACCGTACTGCAGGGAGACCAGGTCGTAGGTCTCGTCCGCGAAGGCGGCCCGGTCGTTGGCGTCGCGGTGCAGCGTACGCACGTCGAGCCCGCGACGCTCCGCTTCGGCCCGGATGCGGTCCAGTGCTCTGCCGGAGACGTCGGAGGCGGTCACCTGCCAGCCTCGTTCGGCCAGCCAGATCGCGTCGGCTCCTTCACCGGCGCCGACGTCGAGCGCCCGGCCGGGGGGCAGGTCCGTCGCCTCCGCCACGAGCGTGCCGTTCGGGTTGGCGCTCCACATGCGTTCCTGATCCCCGTACCGGCTGTCCCACTCGATCTCGACGCCGGAGGGGCGCAGGCCCGCCGTGGTGTCCTCGGCGGCGAGGCTGAAGGCGATCTGGGCACCGACCCAACTGCCGTTCGCGGCGGCCGGCAGGACCTGGGCGCTCGGGTCCGTCAGGTTCCCGGCGGCGTACACGCCCGGCACGCTGGTACGTCCGGTGGCGTCGACCGCGACGAGGTCACCGAGTCCGCTGGGGTGAGCCGTGATGTCGATGCCCAGCCCGGCGAGCATCTCGACCCGGGGGTGGAACCGGGCACCGGCGAGGACCGCGTCGGCGGGCAGGCTGCGGCCGTCGGCAAGCTCGACGACGAGTGAACCGTCCGGGTCGGCGTCGGCCACCCGGCGCACCGCGCCCTCGACCACCGCAACCCCGGAGGCGACGAGGGTCCGCACCACGGCCGGGTCGATCCCCGTCGCGTCATGCAGCACCACGGTCAACTGGTCGGTCAGGTGCCGCATCAGCTGGGTCGGGTGCAGTCCCATCGGCGTCGTGACGATCTGCACGACCCGCAGGTCGCGGACCTCCCAGCCATGGCAGAACGGACAGTTGATCACCTCGCGGCCCCAACGCTCGGCGAGGCCCTCGATGTCGGGAAGCTCGTCGGCGATGCCGGTCGCGGCCAGTATCCGGCGGGCGACGAGACCGTGGCCGCCCGAGAGGGCGAGGTGGAACCCGTCGTCCTCCTTGCGCACGGCCAGGACACGGCCGGTGAGGACGTTGCCACCATAGCTACGGACCTCTTCGCGCCCGATGGCCCGCATCGCCTCGGGCGGGGTGCCCTCGCGTCCGAGGTAGCCGTGCATGTGCGCGGCCGGCGCGTTCCGCGGGGTGCCGTCGTCGACGACGATGACCGAGCGTCGCTGACGAGCGAGTTGCAGCGCGGCCGCCAGACCGGCCGCCGAGCCGCCGATGACGGCAACGTCGCACCGGCGGACGACGCGCTGGTGGGGTGGGTGGTCGGAGGCTTCGTGGGCGTGGTTCGTCATGCGTCAAGCGTAGGAACGCCTGGCGATTGGTGAAAGGTGGTTTGCGGAATTCGCAAGGCGTGTCATGCTGGGGACATGACCGACCGCAGTGACGTGGAGCATCTGGCGCGCACAAGGCTGCGAAGCATCCGCACCACGCTCGGCTACTCCCTGGACGAACTCGCCGAACGCACCAATCTCAGCCCGTCGACGATCAGCCGGGTCGAAACGGGCAAACGTACACTCAGCCTCGACGTGCTCGTCCCCTTGGCCAACGCGCTACAGGTCAGCCTCGACGTCCTGTTCGAGGCGACCAGCGACGAGGACGTGGTGATCCGTCCCGTGCAGCACCGTTCGGGCTCGCGCACCACCTGGCCGCTGAGCCGCGTCGACGGGCGCACCATGGCGATGAAGGTCCGGTTGGAGCCCGAGGCGACGATGCCGGCCCAGCGGGTCCATCCGGGGTACGACTGGTTCCTGGTCCTCGACGGCAGGGTGCTGCTGTGGCTCGGCGAGCGGCGGATCGAGGTCGGCAAGGGCGAAGCAGCCGAGTTCTCCACGATGACACCCCACTCGATGACAGCGCTCGACGAGCCCGCCGAGCTGATCATGATCTTCGACCGCGAGGGCCAGCGCGCGCATCTGCACCAGTAAGCGCGCAACCCGCCAGGGTGGGGTGCCTCGCGTCAGCTCAACCCGAGATTGTGCTGTTCGAGGGCGGTCTCAATGATGTCCAGTGCCTTCGGCCCCACGCCGTGCAACCTGGCAAGCTCCGCACGCGGCGCACCGTCGAGCTGGCGTAGGGCGGTGTAGCCGGCGGCGTTCAGCGCCCGCGTCGCGGGTGCGCCGATCTTCGGCAGGGTGTCAAGGGACGATTCCACCGCTCGATGCTAGACCGCCGCTCCCCCGCAGGATCGACCCGTCGCGGCCACGGTTTCGGTGTCTGGCTGACACCGGCCGTACGCGTCCAGGCGGCGGCTCTGACGACAAGGCCCAGGCCGGAATGCGGTCGAATCCGCCCTCAGGCCAGGTGGTGGGTGTCGTTCAGTTGCACGATCCAGCGGTTGTGGAAGTAGTCGTCCTCGCGCAGGTGGGTGATGCCGCCAGCAGAGAAGCGGATGCCCACCAGACCCGCCGCGCCGAGGGGCATGCCGATCCAGGCCGCGAGCAGGAACGTGGCCGTTCCCCCGTGGGTCACCACAACCTGATGCTCCACCTTCGACCGTAGGATCCCCTCCAGCGCGGCGTAGGCCCGTACGGCCAGCTCCCACTTCGTCTCCGCGCCGGATATGCCCTCGTCATGACGCATCCGCTCACCGGTGGCGGGCGGCGGCACGAACCGTCCGTCCAGCCACGCCTGCGGGCGTCCTCCGGCTTCACCGTACGATTTCTCACGGAGGTCGGCGTCCAGCACCACGCTCGATCCGAGCCGTTCACCGATCGTCTCCGCTGTCCGCCGGGCACGGAGCAGGTCCGACGAGAACACCTCGACGCCGGCAGCAGAGGACAACCGGTCGGCGAGCACCTGCGCGATCAGGTCAGCGTGCGCGCGGCCCCGGGCAGTCAGGTCAGAGTCGAACCACCCACCGACCAGTCCATCGACGTGGTGCGTCGCCTCTGGGTGCGTCACGACGTACAGGTTCCTCACTCTGCCTCCTGCTCCGCATCAGGGGATTCCTGCCCGCCAGTGCGACGTCCGGCGCCATCCAGGCCCTCCAGCATCCCACCCCACTCCGGTAGCCGCCGCCCGGTCACCCGCGACCGCGCCGGCGGATGAACCGCCAACTGTGCCCTTGCACCGCTGTCGTCAGATGGGTGGTGTGGCTGACGACATCGAACATCGGCTGGCTTCGGCTGCCGAAGCGCTCCGTGAGTACGAGATGACCACCCGGCGTAGTGCGGAACTGCGCCGGCGCACGGAGGAGATGACCGCGCAGCTCGCCGCGTTGCGCGCACGGCACGCCCGCGAGCGGGAGGACGTCGAGCGGTTGGAGGGTCTGTCCCTGACCCGGGTGCTGGTCTCGTTGCGCGGTGCCCGTGGCGACACGCTGGCGCGTGAACGTGCGGAGGCCGAGGCCGCACGCTATCGGGTGGCCGAGGCCGAGGGCCGGCTTGAGGCGATACGGCGGGAGCACAGCGCGGCGGAGGCGCGGCTGCGTCAGCTCGCCGGGGCGCCGAGCACCTATGCCGCCGTACTCGACGACAAGGAGCGATACCTGGCCGGCTCCGGGGACCCGCGCCGTGCGCCACTGTTGGAGCTGGCTGCCGAGCGGGGCCGGCTCACCAGTGAGACGCACGAGGTGACCGAGGCCATGCAGGCCGCGCACACCGCTTCGCGCGCCCTGTCCCAGGTACGGGACAAGCTCGGTAATGCGTCCGGTTGGTCAGCCTATGACACGTTTCTCGGCGGCGGTGCGATCAGCAGCGCGATCAAACACACTCGGCTGGACGAGGCGGCCCAGGCCGCAGCCTATGCCGATCGTTGTCTCGCCGTGCTGCGCACCGAACTCGCCGATGTCCCAGGGGTGGCGCTCACCGCCCCGCAGCTGGCAGTCGACGGCCTGACCCGGTTCGTCGACGTCTGGTTCGACAACATCTTCACCGACCTCGCGGTACGAGATCGGATCAAGCAGGCCGAGCAGAACGTCGCCCGGTCCATGCGACTGGTGCGCGACGTGCAAGCCCGGCTGGAGCAACGGGCAACCCAGGTAGCCGCAAAACTCGCCACGATCGACACCGAACGCCGCAATCTTCTCACCCGACAGTAGGCGGCACGGCGCACCCGACGGTTTCCTGACCGGCAGCTACCTTCGGCGCCGATCAGCGCGAGGCGGTCGATTGAGACCCGTACCGTTCGGCCGCGCGCGCCTTCGCCTTGGCCGCCTCCACGTCCCGGTCGCGGGGAGGCGCCTTCGTGACGAGGCTGTCCAGTAGTGTCCGGGTGGCCGCCGTGACGGCGCGGACCGCCTCACCGAACGCCTCCTCGTTGGCCGCCGAGGGCCGAGTCGCGCCGCTGACCTTGCGCACGTACTGGAGGGCGGCGGCTTCGATCTCATCGTCGGTCACCGGCGGTTCGAAGTTGTGAAGCACGCGGATGTTTCTGCACATGTCCCTACCATGCCACGCAGCTCCACCTGGCTGGCCTCGTCGCTCGGCCCGCCGATGACCACTGTCGGCCGCGGTCTGGTGTCGGACCGGACACGACGTGGGGTACGCGAAGGAGGTTACCCATCGCGGTTCGTTAGCGTGTCGCCGTGGACGAGACAGCACGGCTGATCAGTAGGAGTTGCACGACTGGATGGGCCGATTGGATCCATGGTGAGCTGTGGTTGCTGCCACGTCATCTGGTCCGACGTCGGCTGACCCTCCGCGAGACACGCGCCAACAAGGACGGCCGTACGGTCCCCGTCCCGCTGCCCGAGGTGCCGGCGTCGTCCTTGGCTCTGCGGGACATCACGTCCGCGCACCGGACCAACAAGGTGATCCCGCTCGATGAGGTAGCTGAGGCCCGGCTGCACCGCGGGATCCTGACGGATCGGCTGGCGCTGAAGATGGATGACGGCAGCCGCCACAAGTTGCTGTGGCTGAAGGTTGATCCGGCACACGAGATCCTCGGCCCCGCACTGGGGCACCTTCTTGGCGCCCGCTTCACCCGGGATTGAGCCGAAGCGCGGGCCCCTGAACCGCCCCGGATCTTGTATTGACTCCACAGAACCCGGGGCGGTTCAGATCTCCTGCTGCGCTAGACGACACCGCTGGTCCAGCCACTTGAGGATAATCTGGTTAGTTTCTTCCGGCTTTTCCTGCTGGATCCAGTGACCGCAGTCCAGACTGACCACATCCACGTTCGGCACGAATTGTGGCAATCTTTCAGATCTCGCGACCGTGTCGCGGTCGCCGTAGATCGTGAGGGCGGGCTGCCGGATGACGGGGTCCACGTCCGCCAGCAACCGCCAGTTGCGGTCCAGGTTGCGGTACCAGTTGATGCCGCCCGTGAACCCTGTTGATTCGAAGGCGGAGACGAAGACGGCCAGTTCGCTGTCGCTCATGATGGGCTCACCGGGCGGGGTTTCCATTCTGGCAAGGTTGATCAACGCGTTGCCCGGTCCCGGCTCCGCGGGGGGCACATCCTTGCGGTACAGGTTCCGCAGGAACTGGTACGTGTTCTCCTCGAACACGGCGTCCGCGACGCCCGGCTGCCGGTTGAAGTGGACGAAGTAGAAGTCGCTACCGAGCGCATCCTCCATGAGCTCGATCCAGGGTCGGTCGCCGCGCTCGAGGTACGGCAGGCTCAGGTTGATCACCTTGTTGACCCGGCCCGGATGCAACAGGGTCAGGCCCCAGACGACGGCCGCGCCCCAGTCGTGACCGACGAAGGTGGCATCGTCGTATCCGTAGTGATCGAGCAGTGCGACGAGGTCGCCCGACAGGTGTGCGATGTCGTAGTCGGTGACTTCGGTCGGGCGGGACGAGTTGCCGTAACCCCGCTGGTTCGGAACGATGACGTGGTGGCCCGCCGCCGCGAGGGCGGGCATCTGATGGCGCCAGGAGAAGGCGTGCTCCGGCCAGCCGTGACACAGCACGACGGGGTTCCCCGCGTTCTGCCGGCCGGCTTCGAACACCTCCAGCTCCACACCGTTGACCGAAACGCGGGTGGGCTCGGGAAAGTCGGTAGTCATGCCGGCATCCTGCACAGCGAAACCGGTCACCTCCTGACCGGTTTCCCTGAGAGAGTTGTCCGAGTGCGGGCCGACCGGTTGATGGCCATCCTCCTTCTGCTGCAACATCGCGAGCAGGTGACCGCAGCGGAGGTCGCCCGAGAGTTGGAGATCTCCGAACGCACCGCCCGTCGCGACCTCGACGCCCTGGGCATGGCCGGGGTGCCGGTGTACTCCGTTCAGGGCCGGGGCGGCGGCTGGCGCCTCGTGGGCGGCGCCCGCACCGACCTGTCCGGATTGACCGCGAGTGAGGCCCGTGCCCTGTTCCTGGTCGCCGGCCCGGCCTCGGCGGCGACGCCGGCCGTGAAAGCGGCGCTACGCAAGCTCGTCCACGCCCTACCGGAACCCTTCCGGGTACAGGCCGAGACGGCAGCGTCGTCGCTCGTGCTGGACCCGCGACGATGGGGAGCGAGCCGGATCGAGCCCCGACCACCCCGCTTCCTCGATGCGCTCCAGGACGCGGTGATCCGCGGCGTCCAGGTCCGGCTCGGCTACGTCGACCGCGAAGGCGCCGCAACCGAGCGAACCGTCCACCCGCTGGGCATCGTCGCCAAAGGCCAGTCGTGGTACCTCGTCGCCAACACCGAGGCCGGTCGGCGGAGCTTCCGGATCGACCGCGTGTCATCCGCCGACCCGACCGGCGACCCCGTGCACCGGCCGGAGGACTTCGACCTCGCCGAGAGTTGGCGCGTGATCGCCGACGACGTCGATCGCAAACGAACACCACTCGATGCCCGGGCGGTGTGCGCGCCCCAGGCGATAGGCATACTCCGGATCGGATTCGGCGGTCGGCTCGAAGTCGGAGGCGCCACGACCGACGGCCGCATCGAGGTCGTGATCCGTGGCAACGACGAACACACACTCGCTGGCGAGCTTGCCGGGCTGGTCGAATGGATCGACGTCACCGGCCCGCCGGCTGTGCGCGACCATCTGGCCTCGATCGGCAACATGCTCGTCGAGCGATACGCCTGAGACCGGCAGCACCAGCGGCGTGACGACCCCCATCGTCCGGCACACGATCTGATTGCGGCGCTGTTCCACCCGGCCGACTATCGGCGCACGCGTGGCTCGGAGCTGGTGGACACCTACCTGTCCCTGGCCGCGCCGGACAGTGGTAGAGCTGCAACGCGCGCCCATCGCCGTGATCGAGTGCACGGTTCCCGGCTGATCCGTCCCTCAGCCGTTGGTCGAGCCCGACTCGCGGCGGATCCCCGCACTACGCGTTCGTGGAGCCGGTCTTGCGGACCAGCATGTACCCGTGCGGCGGCTCTACCTCTTCGGGCGGGGTGCTGCCCTGGAAGACCAGGGCAAACCCGGCCGCGGAGAACCGGTCCGCCATCTCGCCGGCCGAGAGCCAGTACCGATCGAAGTCGACGCCGAGACTGCCGACGCGGCTACCGGGACCGTTGCGATGCCCGGTCCCGTCGCCGTGCTTGAACGCCGCCACCAGGTAGCCGCCCGGCCGCACGACCCGGGCCAACTCGGCGAACGCCCGTACCCGGGCGTCCGGCGCCAGGAAGATCAACGAGTACCAGCACACCACCCCGGCCAGCGACGCGTCCCCGAACGGCAGTTCCCGCAGATCCGCGACCGCGTACCCGAAACCCGGATGCTCCCGCCGCGCCACCTCCACCATCCCGGGCGACAGATCCACCCCGCACGGCGCCAGGCCCCGGCCCGCGAGGTACGGAAGGAGTCGCCCGGTGCCGCAGCCCACGTCCGCGACCGCCACACCCACCGTCAAGGTCAGCTCGGCGAACAGGTCGAGCATCGTCCGCTCGACCGGCATGCTCTCCAGCACCCCGACCAGGTTCTCCGCATACCACTCCGACAACACATTGTGCGCGTCCCGCAGTTCCTCCGTACCGGCGTCCATCCCCCGCTGCCCCTCCCGTCCTCAGCCGTCGTGGCGGCGAACCTACCTCAGAACGCAGAGCCGAGCAGAAGGGAGCGCCGGAGGCCCCTGTTGACGCCGGCGGGTCAGGTCGTTGATGTCCAGGCGACGCGAACCGTTCCTGTCGCTGCCGGCTGACCGCACCGGCGTCGCGGTCGGCGACCCGGGTGCGGACGAGCCGGCATGTCGCGTCACGTCGCGCAAACCGTTAGGCTCACGGTGACCTACCTGGCGCTCAGGGGAGTCCGCGTTGAGGCGCGCTCACTGAGGAGTCTGCCATGGCATCTGCGCCGGGTCCGGTCACCGGGCAACCGATCTGGGACATGCTCGGTACCAGAATGCCGAGCGGGGTCCTCGGGCTGAGCGACCCCGACGTCCATCTGATCGACGGCCGCTGGGTCATGTTCATCGGCGGGTTCTCCACCAGTTTCCGTAACCGGCTCTACCAGGCACGCCTGCCCGCCGACACCGGACCAGAGCAGGCCGGCTGGGTGCTCGACCGGCGTCCGATCATCGCCGACCCGCCCAAAGGGGCGTGGGACGCGGGCGGCATGCACACCCCGAGCTACGTGCCACCCCACCATGCACACGGTGCGCGCATCTACTACGCGGGCCGCGGCGGCGCACGACACTACGGCCGGGGCAGCGAGTACGTGATCGGCGTCCTCACCCAGGATCCCCGAGGGCGATGGGCGCGACACGCGGCGCCGGTTCTGCGCGGATGGCCAGGCCGACCCAGCGTGCTCGAACCGCTCGTCATCGCCGTCGACAGCGGTTACCGAATGTGGTTTCTCGCCACACCGCACGAAGTCGCCCCCGGTGAGCAGCCCGACTACGAGCTGCGCGTGACTGACAGCACCGACGGTATCCGGTGGGATCCTTCCCGCCGCTTCACCGCAACCGAGGAAGGCTACTTCGACAACGCGGTCTACCCGACCCGGACGGGTGGGAGATGACACTCGCCCGCGGTACCAACCTGCACGGCACCACGCCCTACCCCGACCAGGGACTGTGGGTGATGCGAGCCGCGACGCCGTCGCCGGACCGCGCGGCCTGGTCGACGCCACAACGCGTTCTCGACACCGCCGCGCCCGCCATCCCATCGTGGATGGCGCGCGGAGTCTGTGGCCCCTCGGTCATCCCGCTCTCCGGCAGGCGACGACTCGTCTTCGTCACCGGCACCTACGACGTCGAATCCTGGTGGCAGGCCGCCCGACTGCGGATGACTCACGCACGACGTGTCGCTGTGCCATCACCCTTTTTTCTCGCCACCGGCACCATGAACGTGACCTACGTGAAGTGACCGCTCCAGTGCGTTCGCACCGGCAGGTTCAGACGCCGGCGAGACGAGCTGCCATGGCGGCGCGTAGCGGGCGCTTCGGGGCAGCGCTCCGGATGCCGAGACGTGGTGCTGACCATGGCATCAGGCGACGCAGAACTCGTTGCCCTCGGGGTCATGCATGACGACGTGCCCGAGGTCGTCGCCGTACCACTGCTCACGGACCACCGTCGCGCCGGCGGCGACCAACTCGGGCACTTTCTGCCGGATCAGTCGGGTGCGCTCGGCCATGTCCCAGGGGCCTGGACCGGCCACCCGGATATCGATGTGCATGCGGTTCTTGGCGGACTTGCCCTCGGGCACCTTGAGGAAGCCGATGGCGCGGCCCCGGCCATCCGGATCGACGATGGAGGCGTTGTCGGGCTCGTCGAAACCGGATTCCTTGACGTAGCCGAGGGCAGCGCCCAGAAGGCGGCGATCCGCTGGGGATCGTCGGCGTCACATCCCAAGGTCCAGAAAGTCGCCACGGCGCCAACGTACGCGAGCTACGACACGCTGTCATCGGGCACGACCGAGCGTCGGCCCACCCCGACGCCTGTGCCGCAACAGCACGCCCGATCGGCGGAACGTGTTGGACGAGTGCGTCTCGGCGATCTCCAGTGCGGCTGTCTGACATCGCAGAGCGGCCCGGCACGAACCGCCATACTGTCGCCATGGGCCTGGACGTGCGCAGCGACGACAACTGCCACCTGTGGGCCGAGCAGTCCGGCACCGGGCCGCCGCTGGTGCTCTGTCACGGCGGTCCGGGCCTGTGGGACTACCTCGCCCCGGTCGGCCGGCTGCTCGACGAGCATGCCCGCACCATCCGCTGGGACCAGCGCGGCTGTGGACGCTCGCAGCGGCGCGGACCGTACAGTGTCGCCCGCTTCGTCGCCGACCTCGACGCGGTACGCGACCAACTCGCCGGACCGGTCATGGCGCTGCTGGGCCACTCGTGGGGTGCGCACCTGGCGTTGCGGTACGCCATCGAGCACCCCGAACGGGTCAGCCACCTGATCTACGTGTCCGGAACCGGCATCGACCCCGAACGCGGCTGGCACCCGCACTACCAGCGGAACCTGAGACAGCGGCTCGGTCGCCATCTGGACCGCTGGGAGACGCTCGGCGCCCACGCCCGCACGCCCGCAGAACAACGCGAACGGGCGGTACTGCAATGGTCGGCCGACTTCGCCGACCCCGGCACCGCCCTGCGGCACGCCGAACGTATGGCCACCCCATGGCTGGGCATCAACCAGGACTGCAACCAGGCCCTCAACGCCGACGTCAAGCACGAACTCAAGGACTCCGACCTGGTCGTGCGGTGCCGAACGCTCGACCTGCCCGTACTGATCATCGACGGCGCCGAGGACATCCGCCCCCGCTGGGCCGTCGACTCACTGCACGAAGCGCTGCCGAACAGCCGACGGGTCAGCCTCGCCGGCTGCGGCCACCTGCCGTGGGTCGAGAACCCGCACGACTTCCGTGAAGCGGTGACCGCCTTCCTGACGCAACACAGTCACCAGACTCCCAGCCACGTTCACCGCGAACCCGCAAGTCCGCAGTAACGCTCGGATCGCGGCTACAGATCCCGCACTGACCTCGTCGACCTCACGCGACACCCACGCATTGGTATGACAGATCAGCGGCACCACCCGGTATTTACCGCAGCTTCTACATTGACTGGTGCTTGCTCGTCGTTGATGAATCGAGGTGTCATGAACTCCCCGACGCCCCCATCACCTCCGCCTTTTTCGCCAGTGCCGGCGCCGTTTCGGCCGCGACGGATCGGGCTGCTGATCGGTGGTTCGGCCCTGGCCATCCTGCTGATCTGCGCGATCAGCGCGATCATCGTCGTGCCCCGCATCACCGGTGATCTCAGTGAAGAGGAGGCACGAGTCACCGAGGCACAGGCCGCGGCGAACACCGCCGACCAGGAGTTGAGGCGGGCTGCCGAGCGGCTGCTCACCACGCCGGCGATCCGGTACGAGGGGTCGTTCACCGGACCGGACGGCGACCGCATTCGCATGGACGTCCGGGTGACCAATGAGGGCACGGTGCGAGGCAAGCTGACCACCGGCGGCCAGACCGCCGAGATCCTGGACCTGAGCGATCGCACCTTCATCCAGGTCGGCGCCGCGTTCTGGCGGAAGGCCGGGATCACCGACGGACGCGAGAAGGACTTCGCCAAGCAGTGGGTGCGCGTACCCGGCGACCTATTCGGATTCGACTTCGGTGACGTCCTGGCACCTGCTCTGTTCGCCACCGGCATGGTGCCGAGCATCGACGAGAACGGCTACCCACAGCAGGAGGAGTCACCCGAACTCGGCGCGATCCACTCGGTGGACGGCGTCGAGGCGCAAGCGGTGGTCCTCGGCGGTGTCACGTACCTGATCAGCACGGCCGAACCCAAGCAGCTGCTGGGAGTGAGCACCGTTCCGGTGACCGAGTCGGGGGGCGGCTTCCAGCCGATCGCATACCGGGTCAGTGACGTCGAGTTGCGGGCCACGCTGGAGGTCCTCACCGACGACGAGCGACAGTTGCTGTTCGACGAGGTGAAGCGTCAAATGGGCGTACTGTCGCAGGCCCTCGACAGTATCGTCCAGGTGTCGCTTACCGGTAAGGCGAGCCTCAGCCCCTGCACCACCAGCGGCTGCACCGCGAACCTGAAGCTCCGCAGCAGGGTGACGTCGGCGTCCAAATACGTGACGATCGGTAAGCAGGTCACCGTCGAGGTGGACATCACCATGACGTTGGACGGCAAGCTGGTGAAATTCTGCCCAGTGGTTCTGACCATGAAGCCGAAGGACACCAAAACGGCCCGATGCCGCGCGTCGTACTATATTCCGCCCGCTCGGAATCCCAAGACCCACCAGATTTACGCCGCGTACACGGCGGTCGCCCGGGCGGTGACCACGGCGGACGCCAAGAAGATGGCTGCGGACTTCGCCGACGAGATCGAACGCAATGGCGCGCTGGGCGTCAAGCCGCCGAACAAGTCGCACGAGTATCTGCCGCCCGGCGTGAGCCCGCCCACCCTGAACACCCGGCAGCAGCAAGCAAGGACCCGTGTCGAACAGCTCGCGAAGCAGGCCTGCGCTGACGTGCAGCGGTGGCCCGGGGAGTCCGCGCAGCACTGGGGCGACCGGGTGCACAGACGGCTCGCGGAACTCGTCGACGCGGAACCGGCGTCGGCCAACCTGTTCGCGGAGGTCGGCTACCTCAACGAGTCTCTCGCCAGACGGTGGAAGAATCCGGTCACCGGACGGGAGGGCTGGGAGAAGGGCGCCAAGGCACCGGATGTAGTGCTCGGCGTGAGCGAACTGGAACCGGAGCTCTTCCTCGATCTGAAGACCGGCGCCAAAGGGCTCGAGCTCAAGTGGTACGAAGACCTCAAGAGGCAGCTCCCGGAAAGGTACCAGAGCATTCCTGCGATCACGGTTCGATGCTGAGGAGGGGACGATCACGTGGATGTCGGCAAATGGGAAAAGGCCGTCGACGGGTACCTGCTACCCGCCCTGGGTGACGGCTGGCGGGCTGCGGACGGCCGGCTGGTGCGAGGGCTGGTCGGCTGGACCGCCCAGACGGTGCAGCCGCTACCACCACTGCGCCAACGGCCCACCTTCCAGGTGGAGGTGATCGTCTGGTTGCTCGCGGTGCCTATGACCGACGGATACACGTGCTCACGGCGCCTGGATGGCGTGTTCCCTGAGCCAGACGCCCTGGCTGGCTACGAACCGGTGATGGCCGACATCCGGGACGCCGTACTGCGGGAGGGTGTTCCGTTCCTGGACCGTTACGGGGATGTGGAGGGCTTCCTCGCTCACCAGCTGGAGCGGGAGGCCCGGGAGGCGGAGCGTGGCCTGAGCGCCCCGGAAATGCGGGCGTCCGAGCAACTCGTCTACCTGCATGTGATCCGCGGGGACTGGGACGCGGCGCTGGTCGCGGCAGCGCAGGCCGAGGAGGCCGGGGAGCTGAACCGTTCCAAGCCGCACCCGCTGCCCTGGAAAGAGGAGAGCCTTGCACGCGTTCGTGCGGTGATCGCCCTTGGCCCGGCCGGTGGCCGCGAGGCCCTCGCCCGGAACGCGGCCGCGACGGCGGCCGCGTTGTCCCTGCCGTACGACATGTAGCTCCCTGGAGCTCGGGCACGCACTGGCGATGAGCAGGCCGGGAACCGGCCGCCGTGGTGAATCACGGGTCCGATCCGGTCACCTATCGGACGCGAAGTCCAGCGACGAGGAGGTCGACCAGGCGGCGTGCGTCGTATCGGGGGTCGTTGCCCGCGCCGATGCAGAGATTGCCGACGCCGCGTAGCAGGCCGTAGGCGTCCATGTCGGGTCGGATCTCGTCGGCGGCGACGGCGGCGTCGAGGAGTTTGTCGCAGACCGGGACGAGCCGGTCGAGGAAGTAGGCGTGCAGGGTCTGGAAGGCGGCGTCGTCGGACTGGAGCGCGGCGGCGAGACCGTGCTTGGTGACCAGGAAGTCGACGAACAGGTCGATCCACTGCGCCAGTGCGGCGTGCGGTGTGTCGCTGTCGGCCAGTAGGGCCGGCCCCGCCTCGGCGCACGCCTCGATCTGGTGCCGGTAGACGGCGACGATGAGGTCGGCTCGGCTGGGGAAGTGGCGGTAGATCGTGCCCACGCCGACGCCCGCCCGCGTGGCGATGTCCCGCACGGGGACGTCGACGCCGGAGGTGACGAACGCCGCGGCGGCGGCGTCGAGCAGGGCCCTCTCGTTGCGCCGGGCGTCGGCCCGCTTGCGCGGGACCGGTTGCTCCGAGCCGCTGTCGATATCGGCCACGTCGAGTTACCTCCGTCACCTCGCTTGGCATCCGGAACGCTGTTCCGTATCGTACTTACCGGAACACCGCTCCGCTTGTTCAGCATAATGAACCGGGCGGGCTGCCACAAACCAACACCGCCGGACGTCTGTGAGGAGAACAGTCATGCGGTACCGCCCCTTGGGTCGCACTGGTGTGCAGGTCAGCACCCTCGTACTCGGCGCAATGAACTTCGGCAGGATCGGCAACACCACCCAGGACGACGCCACCGCCATCGTCGACGCGGCACTCGATGCGGGGATCAACCTCATCGACACCGCCGACGCCTACAGCGGCGGCCAGTCCGAGGAGATCATCGGCAAGGCCATCACCGGCCGCCGCGACGACGTCGTCCTGGCCACCAAGGCGACCCTGCCGATGGGCGACGGCCCCAACCAGCGGGGCGGCTCCCGCCGCTGGCTGGTCACCGCACTGGAGAACAGCCTGCGCCGCCTCGGCGTCGACCACGTCGATCTCTACCAGATGCACCGGTGGGATCCGACGACCAGCGACGACGAGACGCTGTCGGCGCTGACGGACCTGCAGCGCGCGGGCAAGATCCGCTACTTCGGCTCCTCGACCTTCCCCGCCTACCGCATCGTGCAGGCACAGTGGGCCGCCCGCGAGGGACGTCTGAGCCGGTACGTGACCGAGCAGCCGAACTACTCGATCCTGCAGCGTGGCATCGAGACCCACGTGCTGCCGGCGACGCAGGAGTACGGCATGGGCGTGCTGGCCTGGAGCCCGCTGGCATCGGGCTGGTTGTCCGGCGCGATCCGCGCCGGACAGGAAATCAGCACGAACCGCTCCGGCTTCATGCAGCAGCGCTTCGACGTCAGCATCCCCGCCAACCGCGCCAAGCTCGACGCCGTCGAGCAACTCGCCACAGTCGCCGACGAGGCCGGCCTCAGCATGATCCAGCTCGCGCTCGGCTTCGTCACCGCGCACCCGGGCGTGACGAGCGCGATCATCGGCCCCCGCACGATGGACCACCTCAGCTCGCAGCTCGCCGCCGCGGACACGGTGCTCTCGGCCGACGTGCTGGACGCGATCGACGCGATCGTGGCTCCCGGCGTCGACCTCGCCGCTCAGGAAAAGAACGACACCCCGCCCGCTCTGCTCGAGCCGGCGCTGCGCCGCCGCTGACCACTCCGGATGCCTGCCCTTCGCCGACACCGCCGACGCCGTGGGCAGTCTCGCCGAGGCGTCGATCACATAGCGGCCCTGGCCGGTCGGTCTGAATTGATCCCCGAGTCTCGATGGCTGCTGGCCGCTCCTGGTCGGCCGGGTCGTAGGGGGCTTCCGGGAGGCGCAACGGGACACCGAAGGGGCCGCTCCCCCGGCCGAGGGAGCGCATTCCCCGTTGTCGGGGAGGAGAGTCCGTACGTCACCGTAGAACCTTGGTTGATGACTGACGGTACTGCCAGGCCCGGGCGATGAGGGCGACATCGGCAACTGTCACCCGGATCCGGTCGTGGGCACTGGCGTGCGCTCTGTTCGTCGTCGGTGAGGTGGCTCTGCGGGTGTACTGGATCGCGGGTGGTCGGTGGGGGTATACCGCCTGCGACCGCACCGACCTGGTCGACCCGGCGGGCGGGTGCGGCGCGGCCCGGGTCGAGTCGCTGCCCTTCTGGGCGGGGTCGGGAGCGGTGGGAGTCGGTGCCGCCCTCGCGATGCTGATCGTGTGTGCGGTCCGCATCCCTGGCCGCTACCCGGCCGCGGGCAGCTGGGCGGCGGCCGCGCTGCTCCTGGCCGTCGCGTTCCCGTTGCACCTGGTCTTCGAAATCCCCGCGGCGTTGGTGGGACGCCCCTCGGACTGGCGTGACCTGGCCGCCCGGCTCGCCCTGGTGACCGGCGGTCTCCTGTTCGCCGGGCTCGCGACCGCCTGCGCTCCCCCGCGTACGGCGCGGGTGGTCCGATACCGGCCGGTGCCGCGATGGACTCGACGCTGGGCGTACGCGGCGGTCGCGCTACCGGTGGTCGGGTGGGCCGTGCCGCACGGACTGTGGGTGCTCGGCGTGCCGTTCGGCATCCCGCAGCGGCAATTGGACGACATCCACCAGCACCTCTCCAACTGGACGGGTGTGGCGATCACCCTCGTCCCACCGCTCGCCGGCCTGCTCGTCCTCGGGTTGGTCCAGCGGTGGGGACAGGAGTTCCCCGCCTGCCTACCGGGGCTGCGGGGCAGACCAGTTCCCCGGCTCCTGGCGGTGATCCCCGCCGGGATGGTGGCGCTCGCGCTGGTCACCTACGGCGTCCTGAGCGTCGCAGCGCTCGCGCGGCACGTGCTCAACGGCGACACGCCTTGGTCGGACGTGTGGGCAGGGTGGGCGGTGACCGGCACCCTGCTGGTGTTTCTCGGCTGGGGAGTGGCTCTGGGCGCCACCACCGCCGGCTACGCCCTCGCCACCGGCCTGATAGGGAGTCCGTCACAGATCCTCGTCCCCCCGACCGATCGGCATGGTCATGCGTACCACTGAACCCGGCCGCCGGGCAGGACCGTGGCCTGATCACCAGTTCGTGTCGGTGGGCTGGGGCAGGATGTGGCCATGACCGTGACAGCTCGCCTGGACCTGGCCATCTTCGACGCTGCGGACGTTGGCAAGGTCGGCTCGTTCTATGCCGAGTTGGCCGGCTGGGACATCGTCCGTCAGGACCCTGACCGGTTCGGCGTTCGGACTCCGGACGGCCAGGAGATCGAATTTCAACACGCTCCTGACCATGTCGGGCCGCGGTGGCCCGGGCAGGAGCACCCGCAGCAGTTCCACCTGGACCTGCAGACCGACGATCCCCAGGCACAGGCCGAACGGGCCGTCGCCCTCGGTGCGGTCCGGTTGGCCGACGGTCCTACCTGGATCACGCTGGCCGACCCGGCTGGTCATCCGTTCGATCTCTGCCAGGCGGACGGCGTCGGGCCGGTGATGAGGCTGTTCGCGGTGACGATCGACGCCCCCGACGCGTCAGCGCTGGCCCGCTTCTACGCCAGCCTCACCGGTATGGAGGTCACCTACGACGGCCCCGAGGGTGCGCTCGTCGCCGGTGGCGGTAAGAGCCTGATGTTCCAGCAGATCAGCGCCTACAACCCGCCCCGCTGGCCGGATCCGGCGTACCCGCAGCAAGCCCATCTCGACCTCATCGTCGACGACCTCGACGCAGGCGAGACCCGGGCACTGGAGCTGGGAGCCCGCCGGCTGAGAGCCGGCGGTGAACGCTTCAGAGTCTTCACAGACCCGGCCGGCCACCCGTTCTGCCTCATCCGCTAGCGCGCCAGGGCCACTGCCGTCCGGACGGAGGTGTCCGCCGGGCAAGTTGGCGGGTAGCGCCGGTGCGTCAACTCAGGGATGATCATCGTCATGTCCGAGCAAGGTCTAGCCGGAACCTGGCGTCGCATCATCCGAGGGGACGGCAAGTCCTGGGTCGCATTCGCCCACGGGACGTGCGTCGTACTGCCAAACCCCGGACCCAGCGTTGACCTCGCCGCCCAGGCCGTCGACATCCTGCGCGAGTACGGCCCCGTCTACGCCGGCTCACCTGCCGGAGACTTCAGTACCATCACCCTCGATCCTGGTCCCGGATGGGTGGTCTCCAGCCACCACAGTGACGTATTCACCTACGTAGGGCCGGACGAGGTCTCGGACGACAGCGATCTGGCCGTTGGTCTGTACGGACGCACAAAGCGAGACCAGGACGGCCATGAGCTTGACGTCGTACACGTCGAGGACAAACGGCCGCGGTGAATCGGGGACGAGCTCGCGCCCCAGGGCTCGCCTCAGCATGTGCGGCTCGACCATGGTTGACCTCCCTCGATCTTCGCCACTTCGGCTGTGACAGCTGCTCGATCGAGATCAGCCGTTACCACTCCGTCGATGGGTTCGCGTAGGGTTCAACACATTTGTCACCGCCATCCTCATGATCCACGGAAGATTTTTTCCTTGAGGGTAAATGGATCGGGGCGCTTGTGCGTGAACCCCGTGTGGAACGAGAACGGAAGGACTTCGCGGACTTCTATCAGGGCTTCCGGGACAACTGCCTGCGTGCCGTACTAGCTGGTACGGGCGATCGCGCGCTGGCTGAGGATCTGGTCGCTGAGGCGTTCGCGCGAGCCTGGGCCTCCTGGCCAAAGCTGAGCCACCATCCGGCACCGGCGGCATGGGTGGTGCGCACCGCCCTCAACATCCGGGTGTCCTGGTGGCGGCGACGCCGGCGGGAGGTGGCCCTCGACGGGCACGAGCGGCCGTCCCTCATCGAGGACGACCTCGACATGAACGACGCCCTGCTGGCGGCCGTTCGCCGGCTGCCGCAGCGGCAGCGTGAGGTGGTCGTGTTACGTATCTGGCTCGACCTGGACACCAGGTCCGTGGCTGCGGTGTTGGGCATCTCCGCCCCAACCGTAGCCGTCCATCTGTCCCGTGCCACCGCAACCCTGCGGGCGCAGCTTGCGCCCGCAGCCCGTTAGGAGATTCGATCATGAACGACGATGAGGTGTGGGACGCGGTGAAGCAGACCCTTTCCGACGTACAGATGGATCGTCCGGTCGAGGCGATCGAGCAGCGCGGCCGAGCCCGGCGGCGCAAGCGCCACGTGCTCGGCCTGGCCGCGGGCGGTGGCGTCGCGGCCGTGGCCGCGCTCGCCCTGGCCCTGCCATTCGGCACGGCCCCGGCTCCGACCGGCCCGGACAGTCAGGCCGGGGCCGCTTCCCCGGCATCGGCCGGCAACACCAGGCTCGTGTCCCTGGCAGCCAACCTCACCGCGGACAACGCCGCACTGCCGGGTGACGCGTCGCTGATCGTCGAGAAGGTCGACGTCCGTCGGGGCACCGTCCCATCTCGTACCCGCTACCACCTGTACACCGACAGCGGCGAGTACTACTACACGGAGGCCAGGGACGAACTCCCACGGGTGATCGCTCGTGGCGAGAACCTCGGCAACGGCTTCCACACCCGTGGGGTGGCGGCGGCGCGGTACGCGGCAGCCGGCGACCTCGCCAAAGCCCGGGAACAAATGATCAACTCTGTGTACGACGAGGGAAAGCCCCCTACCGACGCCGAACAGGACCGAACGGAGATCCTTCGGCAGAAGGGGGTCACAAACCCGCCGCCGCTCACCGATGAGGACCGGAAGAAGATCGCCGCCAACCACCTCTGGGTCAACAGCGTCGACGTGCTCTCCGCAGGGGGAGGCGACCCGAAGGTACGGGCGGGCGTGCTCCGCCTGATCTCCACCATCCCCGATGTCACCGTCGTGGACTCGACGACCGGCGGGCAGCCCACCCTGACCATCACCGCGAGGGTGTGGACGGACGACACCCAACAGGTGCTGACCATCAACGCCCAGAACGGGGTACCGATCAGTTCCAAGGTGACCTTCCCGGAGACGGGAACCACCTTCACGGGAACCTTCAAGGTCTCCCGCGTGACGGTGGCCGACATCAGCGCCAGCGAGTCCTGACCCTCGGCCCTGCACCATGCGCGCCGTCCGCTCACCTGGACGGCGCGCACGGACCGCGCCTGTGACAACCGTCGCTTGAATAGCTGGAGACGCAGTTCCTCAAGCTCATTTCAGTCCCCTTCGCGGTGCGGTGTGGTGCCGGGCCGGCCGCCTGAAGCAGCTCCAGGTCGGGCCGAGCCGGCACGCGGACGTGCATTTTGCGTTGGACCGGCCGGCTGGTGGTTTCAGCTGACTTGATCTCCATTCACCGAGACGACCCGGCGCGCGGAGCCGTAGCCGCCGTTGCCGAAGCATCCGGAATGGAGCGTTTCCCCTTCCTATATCTGTGGGCCATTCGAGCGCTTCTTCAATCGGCTGATTGCACTGCATGGGGGCAAGTCAAGGTCTGTCGCCGACCACGGACAAACTGCGATCGACCTTCGAACACCGACTTGCTGCCGAGGGGCCACGACATCGACAGTTGATCGGCGACTTCGGATCAACAACTGATCGACGGACGTCTGTCTGCTTTTCGACAACGGTGGTCCAGCGGCGTTTCACCTAGTCCAGTATGGCCGCATGACCAGCCGCAGCGAACCGAAACTCGATATCGACCGGGGTAATACCCGGCATCTCACACGGCCCGAGAAGAGGGATGTTCGATGAGAGCAGGAACAATCGGTGGTCGGCGCCTGAGGTACCCCATCCTGGCCCTGGCCTTGACCCTGCCGCTGCTGACCGTCGGCCAGCCGGCGCAGGGGGCTCCGCACGCCGACGGTGACAGCATCCGTCAGGTGGGCACGGCGGTCAGCGCCGAGGCGTGGGCGGCCGGCAGGCAGCGGCACGGCGCGCAGGTGACTGCCGACGCGGCGATCGAGGCGTACTGGACGCCCGAGCGGATGCGCAATGCCAGGCCCGTCGAGGAGTCTCCCTCGTACAAGGCCGCGGCACGGCGTTTCGCCCAGAGTGGGGGGACCTCGTCTGCCGCGCCGACCAACCGGTCCAGGCCGGTGGATGTGCCTCCGATGGCGGGACTGATGGGTACCCCGGGCATGTCCACGCAGGCCATCAACCCGAACCTCGGCTCCAACTACCCGACCGCCCGGTCGAACGGCAAGGTCTTCTTCAACATGGACGGCGGATCGTGGGTCTGCTCCGGCGCGGTCATCAACTCGGTCGGCTTCAACACCGTGTGGACGGCTGGCCACTGCATCCACGGCGGCCCCGGCAGCAGTCTCGCCACCAACTGGTCCTTCGTTCCGGCGTACGACGATGACCTGGCCAACCCTCGGCCGCACGGCACCTGGACGGCCCGCGAGCTGTGGACCTGGAGCAGTTGGATCGACAACTCCAACTGGGAGGCCGACATGGCCGTGGCCATCATGAACACCCGGAACGGCGTCCGCATCGTGAACCAGTTCGGCGGCCACGGCTTCCGTACGCACCAGGGCTTCACGGTCGGCATCAACAACTTCGGCTACCCGAGCGGCGCGCCGTTCGACGGCGGCAACCTGCTGAGGTGCAGCGGCAACTCGACCCAGTCCGGGGCGCGGATCCGCATCAACTGCGACCTGACCGCAGGCGCCAGCGGCGGCCCGTGGTTGATCAACTGGGATGGGAACTGGGGCTACCTCAACGGCGTCAACAGCACGCTCAACTCGTACACGGCACCGACCTTGTGGTGGTCACCCTATTTCGACGACACCGCGTCGGAGTTGTACAACTTCACCGCCGCTCGCTGATCGTTGTCCGGTGACAGACACTTGGTCCCGGTAGTGCGCCCTTGACCTGAGCGGGCCTTCTCCAATGGCAAATGATCGAGCGGCTGGTCGCCATTGGAGCCGGCCCGCGGGTCCTGCGGCCGAGTTCGTCTCGGCGATGTGTCCGGGCGGGAGAGCTGGTCGCGTGCTGGTACGCCGACGTCACGTTCATCGACAAGGGCGTCACAACTTCGAGGCAGTCGGCTGCGCGGCTTCGCGGAATTCCGATTGGTGACAGGAGCGCATGGACGATGCCTATGCCATTCGCTTTGCAACTCTGGACGCCGTGACACCGTGCTGCAGCGGCGCCACCGTCTCGCTCGACGACCTGGAGTACTACCGGCCAGCCGGTTGTTGCTCTGCGAGTCGTTACAGCAGGTCCAGCAGAGTCTCCATCCGGGTGGCCAGGACCAGATCCATGGTGCCTTCGACGCGGACACTGACCACTGCACTACCAGGTGGCTGCGCCAGCCGGATGACCAGCGGGGGCGTGCCTGCCAGCGGGTACTCGAACCAGCCGTCGGCTGCTTCGTCGTTCGTGTCATCGAGCGCACCGGTCAGCGCTGCCTCGTCCAGGTCGTCATACGCATAGCCGACGTAGGAGCTGATCTGCCGGAGCAACCGCACGACGTGTTCCTCGGTCACCCATCCCTCGACCTGCGCCACCACCTCACCCCGGACCGTGCCGTCCTGCGACAACGACCGCGCCGTCAGCAACTGTTCCGATTGCGGGTCGTACGAGTCGAGCCCGTACGCACCGGCCAGAAACGGCAGTGCGCTGGTGCCGTCCCAACCGTAGGGCAGTGTCACCCCGACGAATCGATCGGCGAGGTCAGTGCGACCCCATGGCTGCCGCCAACCCAGATCGTGGTGCCACGGAGCAATCATGTCGGCAAGGTCCGGCCAGCGGCGTAGCAACTCGGCGCGGAACGCCAGAACGCGCTCATCCGCTACCAGAGCGTGCGGGTGCGCGAGGGCCGCGTAGTGGCCTCAGTGGGTGACCGTGATGGGGTCGAGACTGTCAGTCGTCGCTCTTATGATCACGGCCATGCCGACTGCGTTCACCACCTTGTGGACCCATGACGTCTGCCGGGAGCTACGCCGCCACCGAGTCGGCGAGCGGCCCTCTGTGGCGTTCAGCGGAGTACACCAGTCTCTTCCCAGTTGGACCAGCGTCGGTGTCGGCGACGACGTCTTCGCGCTGCATGTCAATCGATGCGTGGTCTACCTGGTGAGCCGCCTGCGCGTCGTCGACAAGCAGCGGCGCGACTGTTGCGGCGCCGCCGCCACCACATGGCGTGACCCGTCCTATCCGGGTCACCACGCCTGGGCGATGCTCGGCGCCAATGGATGTGGGGCAAGCCCGATACACGTCGAAGCCACACCGATCCGCTTCGACGTCGCCGTCCCCGGCGACCTGCTCAGCACGCTCACCTGGCGCAACCGACGCGGAGACCAGCGCACCCTCAAGTACGTCGTCAACGGCCGTCTCGAACGCTCCGTCAGCCTCCAGGGTGTCTACCGTCTGACCGACGAATCCGCCGCCCAATTGGGTGCCCTGCTCGATGGGTCGCCGCCGCCGAGCGAGCGGGCGGAGGCCGATCACGCGCCTCACGGCAACCACTGAGCCAGCGTCGATACAACCGCAGCTCCGCACGTTCGACAACCAGCAACTGGGCCGACGCCACCTTTGGTGACGATCGCTACGCCAGATTCGTGCGCTCGATCTTCGTGGGGTGCGCGGTCAGACCTCGGTCGCTCTTCGGGCCGGACCGGTCACGGAACCCGGGCCGAGGGACTCCACGAGCGAGCGTGGTTGGTGAGGCGCCGCGACATGGAGCACCTGAGTGGCGCGGGTGGCTGATCTGAGCCGCTGTGACCCTTTTCCGGGACACCTATTGGGCGACGCATAGTACCGGCCGTACTATGTGCCACATGGTAGTGAAAAGCGAGGCCGGCGAGTCGGCCGACCGGCAGGCCCAGCTCCTGCGCGGCTGCTTGGACATGTGCCTGCTCGCGCTACTTGCCGCCGAGCCTGCGCACGGCTACCAACTCGTCCGCCGACTCGACACCGCCGGATTCGGAACGGTCAGCTACGGCACCGTCTACCCGTTGATCACCCGACTGCACCGCTTGGGACTCGTGGCCAACGCGATGCAGCCCAGCCCCAACGGCCCACCCCGCAAGGTCTACCGGCTCACCGAAAGCGGCCATCACCGACTGAACGTCTGGCGCGAGCAATGGACCCAGTTCGCCAGCGTCGTGAACGAAACCCTCACCGTCCGTCCACCGAATCCGGGAGATGACCATGAGCACGTCGACGCCAGCCGTTGACCACCTCCTCGCCGCCGCCGACCGAGAATGGCGCGCCCTCGGCATCCACCGTCATGACCGGGCCACCCTCGCTGCCGACCTGCGAAGCGAACTCGACGCCGCAACTGCCGACGGGATCGATCCTGCGACACTTCTCGGCACTGACCCCACCGAGTTCGCCCTGAGGATCGCCGAGGAAGCCGGCGTACAGCGGATCCCACCGCGCTACGGCCACGTGCTTGCCGTAGCGAGCGCGGGCGCAGTGCTCGCCCTCATCGCGGGATACATCCTGGTCATCGGCCTGCACCAGGCATTCGTGGCAGCATTCGACCTGCCGCGAGACGTACGCGTACCGGTGTGGCTTGCCGCTGGTGTCTTCTACGGCGCCGTCGCGGCGGTCGTCGTCGCCGGCGCCGTCCTCGCCGTGCGCATCACCCTGCGCGACATACCCCGCATCCGACACACCGCTACGCGAATGACACTGCTGCTGCCACCCACGATCGCCGCCGCCATCGCTGCCGCAGCCGCATTCGGCTGGGCGCTCGACTTCCCGCTCACCTCACTGGCAATCGGGACCGAAGCGACGATCGTCCTCGCCGCCTTCCTCGCCGCAACGGCGCTGGCCCGCCGCTGGTCCGTGACCGCGGCAGGCTAAGCCAGCCGATGTGACGCATCATCAGCGCCGTCGGCCGTTGGGCGAAGGACCACGAGACATGCCTCATGCCCGCGCCCATCACGAAGCCGAAAACGATGCTGCCGATAAGGGCATCCGCGTCTCGGCCGCGCAACCAGCGGCCGACACCAAAGTCACCTCCAGCGACGAGCGCTCGGCGGCTCCATCCGGACGACCACGCCGCGGCGGATCCGTTAGCCTGACTGCGGTGGTCCACCACCGACTGCGCTTCCACGTGACAGACCACGTGAATCATCGCGGAGAGACCTGAGCAGCTCAGGACATGTCCGGGTGGGGTGCGGCGCACTGTCGCGCCGACTTCAAACCGCCGGTGCCCGACATCGGTAGACGAAAGGACATGACATGTCGTCGAAGGACGAGAAGAACCTGACGCAGGTCGCCAACAAGATCTCGAAGATGGACGAGCCGACCCGTTCGACGATGCAGCGGGTGCACGACATCATCATGGCCGCGGCCCCAACCCTGAAGCCGCGCATCTGGTACGGCATGCCCGCCTACGCGAGGTCGGCGAGCACACCCGCGCTCGTCACGCTGCGCATGGACGAACGATTGAACCTCGCGATCACCGAGAAGGCAGCCTTCCGCGCGGCAGGCGGCGCGGACGGGGGGCTGATGCCGGCCGCGTGGTACTTCGAAACGGTGGATGCCGTCACTGAGAGGCGCATCACCGAGATCGTCCGCTCCGTGGTCGACTGATCGTCTGCTCCCCCGTCCCGGGATGAGGGTGGACCGCACCTCGTCACGGGGCGGGCCGAGGCAACGGCATGTGCGCTTACCTTGGCACGATCGGACGCAAGGCATCCACGATCGTCGTCACGCTGGGTAGCGCCCGATCCGCGGCAGATCCGGATGGGTCAGCCGGTGGCTGTCACTGCGGCTTGTAGGTGCTTGCGGGTGTCCTCGTCGAATGCGACGAGTCTTGCACGTTGGACGTTTGTCGAGGTGGACCTGATCGTTGCTACGGCGATCCGGGCGGCCTGGTCGGCGGGGAAGCCGTACACGCCGGTGGCGATTGCCGGGAAGGCGACGCTGCGGGCGCCGAGTTCGTCGGCGACCTGCAGGCTCCTGCGGTAGCAGGAGGCCAGAAGGTCGGCCTCACCGTGACCGCCGCCTTCCCAGATCGGCCCGACAGCATGGATGATGTGCCGCACCGGCGGGTCGAGGTCGAACGCCGGGGTAGCCATCGCGTCTCCCGGCTCGCAGGGGCCGATCGCACCGCCAGCCTGCGCCAGGCGAGGCCCAGCAGCGCGGTGAACCGCGCCGTCCACACCGCCGCCACCGAGCAGCGACTCGTTCGCGGCCGTGACGATAGCGTCCACGTGCTCCCGCGTGATGTCACCCATCACAATCTCGATCACGACCACAGCAGGATCCTGGCACACCGGACGACGGCACGCCGGCCCACCGTCGCCAACCGGGCAGCCACTTCATCCGGCCAGATCGAAAGCTCCCGCCACACGATCGGCGCCAGATCCAGGCGTTGCGTGTGCGGTGCGACCTAGCCTGTGTGTATGCGACGCTTCCACGATGAGGACCTCACCGGCGCTGAATTCCGCGAGTGCGACCTGAGTAGAGCGCGGATGGTCGGCGTGGTCATGCAGGACGCCGAGATCGACGGCCTGGTCACCAATCTTGTGGTAAACGGGGTCGAAGTGATGTCGTACGTCGAGGCGGAACTCGACCGTCGTCACCCGGTACGGCTGCTGATCCGCTCCGATCAGCCGGACGACCTGCGAGATGCCTGGCAGCAACTGGGCGCCGATTGGGCGAGGACTACCGAGCGGGTTCGGTTCATGTCCGAGGACAGCGAACATCGCGGCGTCGACGGCGAGTGGTCGATGGTCGACACCCTGCGCCACCTTGTCTTCGTGCACGACTCTTGGTTCCGACGCTGCGTGCTCGGGCTCACCGAGCCGTTCACGGCCATGGGACTGGGTCCACCGTTGGTCATGGACCAAGAGGACGGGCTCGACCCGTCCGCCCGACCGAGCCTCGACGAGGTGCTCGCCGTACGAGTCCGGCAGGCTTCAGAGATCGAGACATGGCTGGCCGAGGTCACGCCTGCTCAGCTCGCGAAGACCGCGCCGGTCCCGGACGACGACAGATGGCCCCCGTACGCCAAGGGGCGGACAGTGCGGCAATGCCTCGGCACCGTGCTCAACGAGGAATGGGAACACCACCGGTTCTGCAAGCGTGACCTGGACAAACTGTCGCACCAGGGTCTTCACCGGGTTGATGATTGAACCCTGAGCTTGCCGCTTACCTCCCGGGAGATGCGGTGTCGCTGCGGCCAAGACCGCTACGCCCCCAAGGGTGACCACAGCGGGTGTCGGAGGGAGAGCCCGGTGGGGTAGAGACGAGGCCTAGCGCCAATGCCGCTCAGTTAGGGAGACGGGGCGTCTGTCAAGAGCGTGTCGATAGACGAGGGCGGCGGGGTCTCGGTATAGAGGTTTGTCACTCCAAGACAGCCTCTGGACCGGGAGCCCCGCCGTTGGAACAGTGTGCCATTGCTCGGACCGCCACGGTGGCAGCCGGCCGGTTCGCGCCAGGTCATCTGGGTGAGTTGACGCAGCAGGTGCCCTTCGAGATGGTCGATGCCGTCCTGGCGCAGACGCGGGCGGTGCAGGCGCGGGTGCGGGATCTGCCGTCGCGGGTGGTGGTGTATCTGCTGCTCGCGGCGGGGTTGTTCACCGAGTTGGGTTATCGGCAGGTGTGGGCTCGGCTGGTTGCTGGTCTGGACGGGTTGCCGGTGGCGATGCCGACTTCCTCAGCCCTGTCTCAGGCTCGCCGTCGGGTTGGGGACAAACCTTTGGCAGCGTTGTTCCGGCTGGTGGCAGGTCCGCCTGCCGGGGCTGGGCGATGGCGAGGTCTGCTGGTGTGTGCAATCGACGGCACCAGCATGTTCGTGCCCGACAGCACGGCGAACCTCGCGGTCTATCCTCGTCAGGCCGGAACTCACGGCGGCTCGGGCTATCCGATGCTGCGGCTGGTCGCGGTCGTCGTGTGCGGCACGCGGACCCTCATCGATGCGGTGTTCACTCCCATCAGCACCGGCGAGTTGAGCTGCGCCGCTCGTCTGCTGGGCTGTCTGCACCCGGGCATGCTGCTGCTGGCCGATCGGGGCTTCGCTGCCCGCACGATGATCGAGCAGTTCGCCGGCACCGGCGCTGACCTACTCATCCGTGACAAGGACGACCGGCGGCTACCCGTCATCCGCCGCCATCACGACGGTTCCTGGCTGTCGGTCATCGGCACGATGAGCGTCCGGGTCGTCGACGCCGAGATCGTCGTGAGCATGAACGGCAAACGCCACATCGGCCGGTACCGGCTGATCACCACCCTCACCGACCAGCGCCGTTTCCCGGCCATGGACCTGGTCACCCTCTACCACCACCGCTGGGAGATCGAAACGGCATACCTGGAGTTGAAGTCCACCCTGCTGGGCGGACGGGTCCTGCGAGCCCGAACCCCGAACGGGATCAGTCAAGAGGTCCACGCCCTGCTCACCACCTACCAAGCGGTCCGGCTGGCGATGGCTGACGCCACCGCCAGCCGGCCCACGACCAACCCCGACCGGGCCAGCTTCACCATCGCCGTCCACGCCGCCCGAGACCAGATCACCCACGCCGCCGGTGTCATCGCCGACACCGTCATCGACCTCGTCGGAGCCATCGGCCGCGCCGTCCTGGCCGACCTGCTCCCCCCACGCCGCACCCGAATCAGCCCCCGCGTGGTCAAACGCGCGATCTCCAAACACCGCGCCAAAGGCACCATCGACCGCACCACCTACCACGCCACATTCAAGATCAACATCCTCGACGCGGCAGCATTGACAACCAACCCACCGCCCTAACTGAGCGGCGTTGGGCCTAGCGCGCGTTCTCAGCAGCCAGAAGCGGATGCGTGCAAGGCCCTGAAGTGCTTCCGCACACGTACGGCAGGATGGGCCTCGTGGGGATCACCGACCCGTGCGTGACCATCGCGGAAGCAACCTTCGTGGCACGGTTCTTTATCGATCCTCACGAGGACACCGTGCGGTGTGTAGCCAATGTCGATGTCGTCGTCGATCTTCCTGACGGCTCCAGGTGGGCGTTGACCACCTTCACCGTCGAGGAGTTCCGCCGCCTGCTTGCGAAATGGGTGGAGACCGGGGAGGTTGCGAACGGCAGCTACTTCTGGGCCGCTGACCAGCTGATCGTTCCAGAGCCAGGCCTACGAGCCATGACCACAGCGATCCGAGAACTGGTCCGCAGCGGGGAGATCACAAGCGTCGGCCTCCGATGCGAGGACTCGGACTGAAGTGGTCAGGGCGTGCCCGCTAGTGCCTTGACCACGAAGGTTCGCGGTGTTGGGTCAGGCTGCGAGGGCGGCGGGTTGGCCCCAGCGTTGTTGGCGTTCGCTGCGGATGCGGGCTCGTTCGCGGCGTTGGGCGGCCAGGACGTCGGGGTGGCGGGCGTTGGCGTTGCGCCAGCGCAGGTAGGTCTGCAGCTTTCGAGTCAGCGCCGGGTGGTTCGGGTGGTTGGAGCCGGCGATGACGAAGGTGCGTAGCGGCCCGAACTGGGCTTCGATCGGGTTGGCCCAGGAGGCGTAGGTCGGGGTGAAGCAGAGCTCGACCTTGTTGCGGGCCGCCCATGCCCGGATCTTGCGGCCTTTGTGCGCGGACAGGTTGTCCAGGATGACGTAGATCGGTGCCCCGTCCGGGCGGGCGGCGCGGATCGACGTGAGTGCGGCCAGGGTGTTCGCGGCGCTCTTGCGGCGCCGGACGACACCCCAGAGCTGGTCGTCGCCGACGGAGTAGCAGCCGTGGAACTGCCGGACGCCGTGCAGCTTGTGGTAGTTCGCGGGCAGCCGGTGCGGATGGCCTGCGGGTGCCCACCCGGCGCCGGGCTGGGGGCGGATCACGAGGGGTCCGAACTCGTCGAAGGCGAACACCCGTTGTGGGAAGTGGGTGCTGACGTACTCGATCCGGGCGAGTTTGGCATCGCGCTGCGGGTCGGTGGACTCCTTCCACGTCTTGGTCCGCTGGAAGGTGATCCGGTGCCGGTGCAGGATCTGCCGCAACCGTTCCCGCCCGATCCGGACCCGGCGGGTGGCATGCAGGCGCAGGTGGTCGGCGAGCTTGCGGATGCTCCACCGGGTGAACGGCCGCCCCAGCTTCTCGGGGCGGGTGTTGGCCGTCTCGACGATGAACTGCTCTTCGTCGCTACTGATGTGGCGGGGACGGCCACCCGCCCACTGAGGGTCCAGGCTGGCCATCCCCATCTCGTTGAACCGGTGAATGACCTGCCGGATCGTGTCCTCATCGGCTTGGACCAAGCGGGCGATCGCCGGCACCGTGTTCCCACCGGCCGAGGCGAGCACGACCATCGCCCGCCGTAGTCGGATCGGAGAACCGGTTCCCCGGCGGGTGATTCTGAGCAGCTGCTGACCTTCCTGGTCACTCAGCCGCCGCACGCGTACAAGATCTGCCACCGCCACAGCCTGACCCGCACAACGCCGCCCGCCCGACAGGCCGCGCGGCGTGTCAACCAACACCGTGAACGTTCGTGGTCACGGCACTAGGGATGGGCTCAGGATGGGTGTCATCGCACGCATGGCGGCAGATCCGGATGCCGGTTCGGCGGCGGTCGGTGGCTCCTGTCCGGGTCAGGAGCAGTCAAATCGGTGGGCGTGGGGACGCTGTGGGCATGATGTGCAGACGAAGATGTAGACGCCGCCGGCGTCGCCGAGCATCAATCCTGCCGGGTTCTGAAGTGACCGCCACGGATGGTCGTCCGGACTGTCGAAGCCCCAGCCGATCATTGCGGGCCAGCGCGATCCACCGCCGCTCGTCGCCGCGGCTGAACTCCCAGCTGGCGATGGTGAGCAGGTGCCACGCTTCGGTGTCCTCGTGGGGCGGGGGCATCGCCGTCAGTCGGGGTCCGATCGCTGATCGTCGCCGCCAGTGCAAGCGTGGCAGTGGAGCACTCCACGGGTCGTGGTCGAACGGGCACCACAGCACCTGCAGCACGTCCGAGCCCTCCGGGAACGGCAGCTCGGGCACATCGTCGGCAAGTAGTTGCAGGACCGGCACGAGTGGCACCTCAGCCTCGGCGGGGTGATCGTCCAGACCGTCACCGTCACCGTCACAGGTCGGCCAGGGCTCGTTCGCCGGCCACAGCAGCGGCCCGCCCACGGAGCTCTGCTCGACCGACGGCGAGCCCTTACGTGCATGCAGCCGAATGGTCGTTCGCGCGAACCCACGCAACTGCGGGAAGACCGCGTCCATGTCGATCGGAGGCAGCGGGGTGGTATGCACGGCCGAGATCGTACGGGCAAGCAGCCTCCCGTCTCCCCGAACGCCTCGCCGGCAGGCGTGATCGGCGGATGCCAGACGAGGTTGTCGCCCGCGTAGGCACCGGGCCGGTGCGGTAACGACGGTTGGCTGTCCGGCATCCTGAGGTGGTGACAGATCCGGAGCTGTTCCTGAGGTTCGCACACGGGCGCCGCGATGGGCTGCACTGCTACGTGGCCCGTGCCGACGAGGCGGATATGCCTGGCCCGATGTGGCCGGGGCTGTGGGAGCAGGATTATTCAGACGATGTGGATCTGAATCCGTGGTGTCGGTACGCGATCAACAACGACGACGGTGAGGCCCTGGCGGTGTGGCGGGCGCTGGCCTGGGAGCTGACCGCGGGCCGGAGCCGGTCCGCCGTTCCCGCCTACTACCGCGACGAGGCAGCTCAGCTGCGGGGCATGAACCGTGAGGCGGTGCAGTTGGTCCGCTGGGAGTACGAGGTCGACGTCGAGCAGGCCGACTGGCTCACCGCGGATATCGGGTTTGTCCCGGCTCGCGCCTGCGTGCCGCTACGGCCGATGCTGGACCCGTGGCAACGAGAACACGCCGGCTTCGCCGGTCTGTTCAACGTGACCAGCTTCCGGCACCTCACCGACCTTGCTCTGGCCGTCGCCGGCGACGCCACCTCGGAGATCACGCTGTTCGCGCTCCACGATCCAGGCCGGGCCAACGTGCTGGCCGCTACGTTGAATCAGGCGCACCGCCCGGACCTGACCAAGATTTCGGCAGTCGCGGGACGATGCTTCCGGCCCGGTGCGTGATTCTGCCGTGAGGTCGCCGGTGGTTGGCCGTATGGCGTATCGGGCGGCGCTACTGACTGTCGTACCCCTGTGCGAGGCTTTGGCGCATGGCGACCTTCGTTCTGATCCACGGCGGTGGCGGCAGTTCCTGGGACTGGCATCTGCTGGCCCCTGAGCTGGCCGGACGGGGCCACGACGTGGTGGTGCCGGCGTTGCCGATCGAGGACAGGGCGGCAGGCTTCGCCGAGTTCTGTGACACGGTCGTCAATGCCGTCGGCGATCGCAGCGACCTCGTGGTCGTCGGACACTCGTATGGTGCGTTCACGGCGCCGCTGGTCGCTGACAAGCTGCCTGTGCGGCTCATTGTCCTGCTCACTCCCATGATCCCGAAACCGGGTGAGAGTCCCGGCGACTGGTGGGGCAACACCGGTCACCGCAGCGGGGAGGGGCTCAGTGAGGAGGAACAGTTCTACAACGGCGTGCCGGCCGAGATCGTCGCGGAGGCTTCTGCGCATGACCGCGACCAGGTCAGCGCAGAATGGAACGAGCCGTGGCCCCTGGATGCGTGGCCGGACGTGCCGACGAGGGTGCTCATCGCCCGCGAAGACCGGTTCTTCCCGCCCGAGTTCCAGCGCCGCGTTGCGGCCGACCGCCTCGATGCCGTACCGGATGAAATCGACGGTGGTCACGCGGTGGCGCTCAGCCATCCGAAGCAACTCGCCGACCAGCTGACCGCATACCTGCCGCGCTGAAGACGCTGCGCCCGGTGCGGTCACTGCATCGACACTGTGGTGAAGGCTCGAGTTGCGCTGTACGGCGAACCTTGCTCGGATTGATCGACACAACCTCGTTCCATCACGAGGAGAGGGCGATAGTGCGTAGGTTGCTGTTCTTTCTGGCCTGCGTGGCGGCGGGCGTCGGCCTTCTGATCCTGTTCAGTGCCGGTGAGGGCGCCGGCTTGTGGCTCGGCATAACAGCCGGCGGCTTTCTGATGCTGGGCGGAGCCATCGGCGGCCGATGGGGTCGCGGGCAGGTGGCCAAGGGCGTGCAGGCCCCCCGCCTGACCACGACGGGTCTGATGGTCTTGGGGCTGTGCGCATTGGCGGGCATCATGCTCGTCTGGCGGCCCTCTGTAGGAGCCGGTTTGCCGATGGTCCCCTTCTTGCTCTGCATGGCGATCGCGGCGCTTTTGATGGTGCCCGTCGGTCTGATGGGTGACAACGCAGACAGGCGGCGCGACTGATGCGCTCAACTCGGCAAAAGCCGTGTCTCCGCAGCGCGGACGGCGGCTAGTACTCCAGCCGCACCTGATGAAGTTGGAGTCTTCGCTGGTAGTGGGCTGTTCTGGCGCGGTATTGGTGTCGTCGTCGCCATCGTGACCATCGATGGATGTGGTCGAAGGGTCGGGTGGTGGTGATCAGGTGTGCCAGGAGACGGCGGACCTCGCCGAGGGTGAGAGGAATGAGGCCGTCATCGGATCCGCTGCCCCCTTTTGGCCTGTGCGGCGATGACGGCGAGGTAGGCGTGGGCGCACAGAACGCGGATTGCGTTGCACTTCACCCCTCGTCTGTGGGTACATCCTTTCCTCATCTGTTGAATCGGTCGGCGATCGCTGTCAGCCGCCGGGTGTGGGCCGGCCAGTCGGTGGCGTCGGGGATGTTGCTGTGGCGCGGCAGTAGGCCAACGGAGCCGTCCAGTTGCTCGCGGATGATGTCGGCGTGGCCGGCGTGGCGCTGCAGGTCGACGGTCTTGTGCACCATGATCTCGTGGAGCGTGACCGCCTTGCCGCCCCAGTGAGCAACGTGCCCGATCGTATCCAGCGGCAGGGTGGCGATGGTCTCGTCGGCGAATGCCTGCACGCGACGGTAGAGGTCGATGATCCCCGCTGCAGTCTCGGTTTCGGTGGCGTACCAGCCGGCCAGCGGGTCGGGGTCATCAGGGGACACGAGTTCATCCGGTGTGGGCCATTCACGGCCGAACGTAGGGCCGAAGTAAATCGCCTCAGTGTTCAAGGCGTGCTTGACAAGGCCCAGCAGGTTCGTGCCGGCCGGCGTAAGAGGCAACCGCTGGTCCCGCTCGGAGACGCCCTCCAGCTTCCAAAGCAGCGCATCCCGCGCCCCTTGGAGGTAGTCCTTCAGCACGTCTTTGGGCGCGGCGACCATACAGCGATCCTGCCACGCCCGTGGCGAGCAGCCCGTCGTCGGCAGGAACGAAGCCCGGCCGCGCAGCGAGACGGCAGGTAGCGCGCCCGCTCGGCGGCATCCGCGGGCACCGGTTCAATCGGCTGCCGAGCCCCACCTCGCGGTGATGGTGAGGATGCGAGCGGTGACCGCGTCCGGGTCAACGAGTTGATGGAGGTGGCCGCCGGGAACCTCCGCGACGCGCCAACCCCGTGTCCGTGACTCCTGCGCCATGCGGTCGTACGGCGGCCCGAACAACAGGTACCCGCATGGTCGATCATCCCAGCCTGCGGGCACCGGGAACTGCTGCTCGTAGTAGCTCAACGGCAGCCGGGGCTGCTCTGCCGAGACCATCGACCTGGTCCGAGGATCGGGCAACAGCGACGCGACGGCTTCCTCCTCCCACCATGTCGTCCACTGCGGCAACCGACCTTCCGTCGCCACCGAACGCAGATAGGCCAGCCGCTCGGGTGACGCGGCAGGCGTCGGCCCGGAACGCGAGGGCAGGCTGGCATCGACGAACAAGCAGCCAACGACCGGACGCCCGGCCGCCGGTACGACAGCCGGAACCACAAGACCGGCATTGCTGTGGGCAACCAGCACGATCGGCTGGCCGTCCGGCAGCTGGGAGACGCTGTCGCTGACAGCGGCGGCGACCCCCGGCCAGAACGGCGGCTCGCCGACTGCGGCCACGTGGACCAACGACGGCACCACCGCAGCCGCGTCCAGGGCCCTCAGCCTGGCCGCTACGGGAGCCCAGGTCACAGGACCCAACAACAAGCTGTGCAGCAATACGAGCGCGGGCTTCACCCGCCCACCATCCACGACGGCGCCTGGCGGCCGCCACCCCAGCCGCAGGACGGTAGCGAACAAGCGGCCTGCCCCGTAAGCCCGGATCGCGGCAGATCCGTGCATGGCGGAGTGGTCCCATTGATCCGCTCTTTCGGGCCCGCCTGCCCTTCCCCTCGTAGCGTGGAGGCCAGAGCTTGAGGGATAGAGGTTCATGGCTGAGACGAGACGCCAGTTCGATCCGGAATTCCGCGCGGGCGCGGTGCGCATCGTGCGGGAGACGGGTAAGTCGATCGCGCAGGTTGCTCGCGACCTGGGGGTCAACAGCGGGACTCTGGCTAACTGGGTGAAGAGGGACCGCGAGAGGCGCGGTGAGGCCGCTGCGGGGCAGTTGGCCGAGGACGAGCGGGCGGAGCTGGCACGGTTGCGGCGGGAGAACGCGGAGCTGGCGATGGAGCGTGATGTCCTCAAGCGATCCGTGGTCCTGTGGGTCAAGGAAGCGACGGGCTGGTGAGCGTGGCCGGGTTCATCGCTTCCCAGAGGACCGAGCATTGCGTGCCGCACGCGGTGGCCTGTCGGGCCCTGGGGGTGTCCGAGTCCTGGTTCTACAAGTGGCGTGACCGGCGGCCAACGCGCCGCGATGACCGGCGTGTCCGGCTGGCGGACGCGGTCCAGAAGGTGTTCGACGACTCGGCCGGCACCTACGGCAGCCCGCGCATCCGCATCGAGCTGCGCGAGTCCGGTTGGCAGGTCTCCGACAACACGATCGCGCAGCTCATGGCCGAGCGGGGCTTGGCCGCCCGGGCCAGGCGTCGCCGGCGGAACCTGACTCGCCAGGGCACACGTCCGGCCGCGCCGGACCTGGTCAAGCGGGCGTTCACCGCGCCGGCGCCGGATGTCGCCTGGTGCGGCGACATGACCGAGATCCGCACCGACGAGGGCAAGCTCTACCTCGCCACCGTCATCGACCTGTACTCCCGTCGGATCCTCGGCTACGCGATGGGCGCCCACCACGACGCCGGGCTGGTCGTCGCCGCGCTGAACATGGCCGCCGTCACCCGCGGCGGCAACGTCGAAGGGGTGATCTTTCACAGCGACAGGGGCAGCGAATACTGCTCGGCCGACTTCGCCCGGGCCTGCGCCCGGTGGAAGGTGCGCCAGTCGATGGGCCGGGTCGGGTCGTGCTTCGACAACGCCGTCGCCGAGGCCACCTTCTCCACCATCAAGGTCGAGTACGTCCACCGCCGCCACTTCCGCACCCGCACCGAAGCCCGCCTGAAGATTGCCACCTGGATTACCGACTTCTATAACCGGCGCCGCCGGCACTCCGTCTGCGACTGGCGATCCCCCATCGACTACGAACGATCAGCGACCCGCGCACTGGAGCCGCAGGCCGCATAACGGAGCCCTCCACGATTCCAGGGGATTGACACGCCTGTTGCCGGAGACTGGTGGGGTGAGTAACGAGCAGCGAGGCGTGATCCTTTACGGCTATGGAGTTGACGCCGTGGCCGAAGCACTGCGGGAGCTCGATCAGCGGTATGTACCGGTCGATGCGGCTGCATCGGAGTCAGGGCAGGTGTTGGTCGTGTGTTGCCCTGACGGAGCGGAGGCAGATGCCGTGCGAGAGGCGGCACCGGGTATCGCCTGGCTGGTGGTTGAGCTGTACCGACCAGAGGATGAGGTACAGCACGCTCGTGATGTTCGGCTGTGGCTGAACACCTCTCAAGTCGAGCCCAAGTCGGCGGCGATGGCAATTGACCAGCCTGATCTCGTGACTTGGTACGAGGTCATCCATCCCATTCGCGTCGGCACGGTCGACGATGGCGCAGGTCGGGATGACTACAGCAACCTCACCTTCAACCTGCCGGATGGAAATCGGATGGTGGCGCACGCGGTCCAGGCGGGTCTAACAGCGCCGCCGTGTCTGCCACCAGGTGCCGAGATGGTGCTACCAACGGATGATCTCTGGGTGTTGTCCCAGTTCCCGTCGCTCGGAAAACTGATATGCCGGACTTGCGCAGCCCGGCACGCGTGATGCGGTCTCGGTCGACGCACAGCTCGGCCATGCTCGCTCATCGGCCCAATCGGACCCAGTCTGAGGATCCCGTGACGCAGAGCGACGACCGGTCCGCGGCTACTTATTTAATTGGATCTACGACCCGTGCCCGGCCAGGCTGGGTCGAGGTAGCTGGCGGGTTCGCTCTCTTCGCGGCTGTCCACTGGATCCGGGGGTGTGACTCTCATCTGGCATGCGCCCGCCGGCTACCGTCCGGGGAGTGGCCCAAGAGGGGTTTGTGCAGCTCAAAGTAGCTTTGCCCTCTCTGTCGACATCAATCGGTCTGACGGTGAGGGAGGAACCAGCACATGAGTCGCGTGATGATCGGGATGGATCCGCACAAGCGGTCGGCCACGATCGAAGCCATCGACGAGCGGGAAAAAGTCCTGACCCGGGGCCGTTTCGGCACCGACAGCGACGGCTACCGACAGATGCTGGCGGCCGGCCGCGCGTTCAGCGACCGGGTGTGGGCGGTCGAGGGCTGCAACGGTGTGGGCCGGCACATCGCCCAGCGGCTCATCGCCGACGGCGAGACGGTCCTCGACGTACCGGCCAAACTGTCCGCACGGGTGCGGGTCTTCGACACCGGCCAGGGCCGCAAGACCGACCCGGTCGACGCGCACAGCGTCGCAGTCGCCGGCCTGCGCAGCCGCGGCCTGCGCACCGTCACTCCCGACGACGTCACGGTCGTAATCCGGCTACTCGTTGAGCGCCGCGACGAACTCGGCCGGACCCGCACCGAGACCGTCAGCCGCATCCATCACCTGCTGCTCGAACTCATCCCAGGCGGAGCGAAGAAGTTCCTCACCCGTGGCCAGGCCAGCTACCTGCTGCGCACCGCGCCGCCACCGAACGGCATCGTCGCCCAGGCCCGCCACGATCTGGCCCGCGAACTCATCGAGGAACTGACCACGATCGACGCTAAGATCCGGGCGGCGGACAAGCAGCTGCGTCAACTCATCACCGCGCACGGCAGCACCCTGACCGACCTGCACGGCATCGGCCCGTCCGGGGCAGCCCGCCTGATCGGCGACATCGGCGACATCGGCCGGTTCCGCACCGCCGCGCACTTCGCATCCTGGAACGGCACCGCCCCGCTCGAGGCGTCCTCCGGCGACCAGCGCCGCCACCGGCTCTCCCGCGCCGGCAACCGACGCATCAACCGGGTCCTGCACATCATGGCCGTCGTCCAACTACGCCACGACACGCCCGGCCGCGCCTACTACCGGCGCCGCCTCGCCGAGGGCAAAACCACGATGGAATCTCTCCGCGCCCTCAAACGCCACCTGTCCGACGTTGTCTACAAGCGGATGCTGCACGACACCAGAACCAGCGGAGCTGGAGAAACGGGCCCGGGAGGACACTCGGGAGCGACTCTGCAATCCAGCGCGGACGGCCTGATCCCGACAGCCGCCTCTTCGGACAAGTCACAACCCGGACCCGCCACCAAACAGCCTAGAACAAAACCTGCCATGACCCCTTGACCTAGAGGGGAACCAGATCCGGACGTTTGATGAGGAGCCACGATCACGGAGTGATGTATTCCCTGCCTGGGTCGTCACGCAGTCTCTGACTCGCCGTGCCAGGATCGTCTCGTGCGCAACGAGGAACGGCTACGAACACGGACGCCCGAGTCCCGAGCCTTCGCGCAGCGCGTACAGCTCGTCATGAACCTGACCTCGCGCCTCAACGTGCTGCCGTTTGACGACCTCGACGCGCGCAGGACGGTACTGACCGAGATCTTCGGTAAACCGATCCCTGACTCGCTGTCCGTCCTGCCTCCGTTCTACTGCGACTACGGGCTTGGAGCATCGTTCGGAGAGCGCGTGTTCATTAACCAGGGATGCTTCTTTCTCGACTACGGGGGTATCACCATCGGCGACCGCGTCCTGATTGGTCCCCGAGTGACTCTGAGCACGGCCGGACATCCCGTCGAGCTCCACGAGCGGTACGACTTCATCAAGCACGCGCCCATCGTCATCGAGGATGATGTGTGGATCGGTGCCGCGGTCACGGTCACCCCTGGAGTGACAATCGGTCGGGGCTCGGTCGTCGGCGCGGGCGCCGTTGTCGCGAAGGACGTGCCGCCGCTGAGTGTGGTAACGGCAACAAGCGTTGTCGAGCGAAAGCGTCTCAAGCCAGCGTCTACCGCAACCTGAACCTGCGGCTCACCCACGCACATCGGCTACTTGACGGAAAGGCGATAGCTGGCGTCATCCGGTCCACCGGCCAGTGCAGGCAGCGATGAAACCCTGGCAGGCGGCGCGCTCGGGAGGCGGCAGATCAGTGTGCCGGTGACCAGGTGCAGAATCATGTGCTCATGGATGTAGAACAGATCGTGGGCTCGTTCGTGGTGGAGATCGGAGTTCGGCAGACATGGCCGTTCGTCGGGCTCTGCGACAACCGATCCGCACCCGCCCAGGAGACGCGCCTGTACATCGACGCTTCCTGGACCATCGAGGCAACCACCTCCACCAGCGGCGGCGTAGAGAACGACATTCGTTGGCTGACCACAGCCTCGGCACTCAACAACACAACGATCGACACCGCGTGGATCGACGAAGACGGCGGGCTGCACCTGACCACCGATTCCGGGCTTGCTCTGGCCGTATCAGGCGAGCCAGAGCCGTACACCACTGGCGAGCCCTGGCTTCTGAGCGGCTGGCGTCCGTTTGATCAGGCACACGTTATCGCGGCAGATCCGGGCTCTCCATCGACCGCCGGACGTCAAGGGATACTGCCTCGATGATGAGGTTCCGGTTCGAGCTGTACCCACTGGACGGGGTGTCGCCGTGGGGCAGTGACCAGCCGAGGCTCCACTGGTTCGGGCTCACCGAGGGCTGGTACTGGCTCGAAGCAGGCAGGCAGGAGCTGCTGCGCCGTACCCGGCAGGTTCACCCGCATCCCTACATCGACTACTACCTGGCCCGGCTCTGGGAAGACGTCATTGTCCTTACTCCCGAAGTGCTGGAGCCGATACCCGACGATCTACAGCCGTTCATCGCCTCCGACGCCGCGCAGTGGACGTGTGACCCGCTCGAGTTCGTGGCCGAACCGGATGAGGAACGGACTGACGACGGGAACGCGGACGTGCCCGACCATCCAGTCGTCACGGCCGCGATCTGGCACGGCGAGCACAACCTCGACTTTGGTTACCTGCGCAATCCTCCCAAGATCCGGTTCTGGCGTACCATGCGCGACGATCGCGACGAGATCACCATGGATTGGCGGCACGAGGACGATGGCGAGATCGGTTTCACCGCCGACCCCACAGTCCGGCTCAGCGTCCCGACCACCGCGTACCTTGAGGCCGTGCACACCCTCAACCGCGAGCTGATGGACACCATGGGACAGCGGATCGAGGAGCTGGAACACCGCCGTGGACTACCTGGCGTGGACCTTGACCTCATCCATCTGCGGCGGGAACACGAAGACCGCCGGCACTGGTTTGTCAAGAACCTTGACCGCTCCCCAAAGACCGACTGGAGCGTTGTTCGCCACGGTGCCCGCCTGCTGCTTGGTGACGTTCAACGGGCCGACGCCCGACGGGCTAAGCAATCCTGCGAGCACCTGACCGGGACAGCATCCGCTCATCGGCCACGTCCGTAAGGAACCCGGGCTGACTCGGCGGGACGCTGCGTAGCGCCCGGCTCGCGGCATGTGCGTGTACCGATCATGGTGGAGAACCCGTGGCTACACTCCACGATCATGCGCTCTGCCGAGATCCTCGACCAGTTCGACACCGCAGCCGCGGGCTTCACGTTTCCGGACCTGGGCCACGGCTACTACTACGCGGTCGATGCCCGGCTTCACGCCTACCGCGACGCGCAGCGATGGGCGCTCATCGTTGAAACGTTGGGATACTCGCCCAGGGCTGGCAACCTCATCGACGTCCTTCACGTCTTCGGCAACTGTCTGACCGAGGGCGAACCGGGTTACGTCAACGAGGACTTCCTCAGCCGGGTCGACAACTGGGACGAGATCGAGGACGTTGACCAGCCCGAGACCTATCAGGGAGCATCGATTGTGGTACGAGGCCGACGGATCGCAGTAGCCGCCGACCGGGGCGAGGATCTGGTCGACGTGCTTCGCCGGCTCGTGCCGGACCACCGGGATCTGCTCCTGGCCGACGAAGTCGAGCTGCGGCGGCGAATCCCGGCCGACATCCCAGAGATCATGCGGCTGGATCAGTGGCACCACCCCGACCTTCTCCAGGACACACCTCCCAGCCAGTCAATCACCTTCCGCCAGCTCGCCGACGTACTGACGACAGGAGACGTGAGCCGGTACGCTCCAGACACGCCACCCAACACGCACTGGTCCAACTGGCCAGAGTCCGGGAACCTGTAGCACGCCCGATCGCGTACCGGCAGCGGCTATGAGCGTGCATGCCGGGCTGATCACATCCGCTCATCGGCTACGAGCGGACGCTGACCGGGCGCGCGGTCTGCGGCAGAAGAGTGAGTCGGTCGGTCCGTGGCACTGGTTGGGCGCCGGTCCTTCGATGCGATTATCGGGTGATGAGCCTGCTCACGGGACTTTGGCGCATTTTCGAGCGCTGCCAGGCACCCCGTACCGATCGAAAAGCTGTCGAGGATTTCGTCTACGAACAGGCCGACCTGCTTCGGAACGGGAAGGTGACGAAAGAGCAGGTGATCGACGTCATCACCGAACGTTTCCCGGAGATGACACCAAGACAGGTCACTAATGCTCTCGCTCGTGGCCTCTTCTTGTCTCGGTAATCAGGTATAGAGACGGGGAACCTCTGCCGGTCCATGCCCCACTCGCAGCGCGGGAAGCCCGGCAGACTTGTGATCCTCGCGGTGCGTCACAAGCGCTTGTTGATGCCACCGCCCTGTCCGCGGCATGAGCGTGCATCGAATCTTGCGAGGCACTGCGGCGGGGGTTCGATCTGGGGAACCGTTGGCCGACCAAGTAGCGGCCCGGTGACGGCGAAGGCGGTGGCGTCGCGCGTTGTTTCGGGGTCGCGGTGTGGTTGTGCCGCTTGTTAGTACGGCAGCCGCCGTTTGAGATGTCGCTGGTGGGGCCGGGTAGACGAGGTGCGGCCACCGCGTGATCGTCTGTCTGCTGTGGACATAACTTCAGATCTGGCGGTGGCCGCGTGCCACAGCGTAAACCCTGCCCGGTGGCGGCGGGTTCTGGCCGGGGTGTGTGATGCGTTCGCGGGTCGGTTCGGGCGGGTCGAGCCGCGGCGGGCTGCGGCGGCGTTCGTGACCGGGCTGCTGGCGGATATCGAGGTCAAGACGTGCTGGCAGTTGGCGGAGCAGGCCGGGCATGCGCGGCCGGATGCGATGCAGAGGTTGTTGTATCGGGCGGTGTGGGATGCCGACGCCGTCCGCGACGATCTGCGTGACGTGGTCGTGGCCCGGTTCGGTGACTCGGACGCGGTGCTGGTCGTTGACGAGACCGGGGATCTGAAGAAGGGCACGCATACGGTTGGGGTGCAACGCCAGTACACCGGCACCGCCGGCCGGATCGAGAACGCGCAGGTAGGGGTGTTCTGTGGCTACGCCAGCCGGCATGGGCACACACTGATCGACCGCCGGGTCTACCTGCCGGTGTCGTGGACCGATGACCGGGACAGATGCCAGGCCGCCGGAGTTCCCGACGAGGTCGTCTTCGCCACGAAGTCCGAGCTGGCCGCCGACATGATCACCGCTGCCCTCGACGCCGGCGTCCCCGCTGGGTGGGCGGCTGCGGACGAGGCCTACGGCAACAGCAGTGTCTTCCGTGCTCGCCTGCGTGAACACCACCTGGGCTACGTCCTGGCCGTGTCCCGCAGCCACCTGGTCCCTCTCGACGGCGGGAAGACTCGGGTGCGGGCTGACCGGGTCGCCGCCGGCCTGCCGGCCTCGGCGTGGCAGCGCCGCAGCGCTGGCGCCGGATCCAAGGGCCCGCGTTTCTACGACTGGGCCTGGCTCGACGACGTCTGCACCGACGCCGACCCCGACGACGGCGGCCACCACAGCCTCCTGATCCGCCGCAACACCACCACCGGTGAACTGGCCTTCTACCGCTGCTGGACACCCAGACCGGCCACCCTCGCCCAGCTCGTGAGGGTCGCCGGCATCCGCTGGACGGTCGAGGAAAGCTTCCAAGCCGCCAAGGGCCAGGTCGGCCTCGACCAACACCAAGTCCGCCGCTGGGACTCCTGGCACCGCTTCACCACCCTCGCCCTGGCCGCCCTCGCCGTCTTGGCGATCTGCGCCGCCGAAGCCGACGATGATTCCACCGACACCGGTCTGATCAAGCTGACCGTCAACGAGACCCGCCGGCTGATCAACACCCTCGTACTCCGCCCGATCCGCGACCTCGCCCACCGTCTGCGCTGGTCAGACTGGCGCCGCCGCCATCAAGCCCGAGCCCGCCAAGCCCACTACACCCGACGCCTCAACCTCGAACTCCAGCCATGATCCCGAACGGCGGCTGCCGTATTAGTACGGCAGCCGCCGTTTGAGATGTCGCTGGTGGGGCCGGGTAGACGAGGTGCGGCCACCGCGTGATCGTCTGTCTGCTGTGGACATAACTTCAGATCTGGCGGTGGCCGCGTGCCACAGCGTAAACCCTGCCCGGTGGCGGCGGGTTCTGGCCGGGGTGTGTGATGCGTTCGCGGGTCGGTTCGGGCGGGTCGAGCCGCGGCGGGCTGCGGCGGCGTTCGTGACCGGGCTGCTGGCGGATATCGAGGTCAAGACGTGCTGGCAGTTGGCGGAGCAGGCCGGGCATGCGCGGCCGGATGCGATGCAGAGGTTGTTGTATCGGGCGGTGTGGGATGCCGACGCCGTCCGCGACGATCTGCGTGACGTGGTCGTGGCCCGGTTCGGTGACTCGGACGCGGTGCTGGTCGTTGACGAGACCGGGGATCTGAAGAAGGGCACGCATACGGTTGGGGTGCAACGCCAGTACACCGGCACCGCCGGCCGGATCGAGAACGCGCAGGTAGGGGTGTTCTGTGGCTACGCCAGCCGGCATGGGCACACACTGATCGACCGCCGGGTCTACCTGCCGGTGTCGTGGACCGATGACCGGGACAGATGCCAGGCCGCCGGAGTTCCCGACGAGGTCGTCTTCGCCACGAAGTCCGAGCTGGCCGCCGACATGATCACCGCTGCCCTCGACGCCGGCGTCCCCGCTGGGTGGGCGGCTGCGGACGAGGCCTACGGCAACAGCAGTGTCTTCCGTGCTCGCCTGCGTGAACACCACCTGGGCTACGTCCTGGCCGTGTCCCGCAGCCACCTGGTCCCTCTCGACGGCGGGAAGACTCGGGTGCGGGCTGACCGGGTCGCCGCCGGCCTGCCGGCCTCGGCGTGGCAGCGCCGCAGCGCTGGCGCCGGATCCAAGGGCCCGCGTTTCTACGACTGGGCCTGGCTCGACGACGTCTGCACCGACGCCGACCCCGACGACGGCGGCCACCACAGCCTCCTGATCCGCCGCAACACCACCACCGGTGAACTGGCCTTCTACCGCTGCTGGACACCCAGACCGGCCACCCTCGCCCAGCTCGTGAGGGTCGCCGGCATCCGCTGGACGGTCGAGGAAAGCTTCCAAGCCGCCAAGGGCCAGGTCGGCCTCGACCAACACCAAGTCCGCCGCTGGGACTCCTGGCACCGCTTCACCACCCTCGCCCTGGCCGCCCTCGCCGTCTTGGCGATCTGCGCCGCCGAAGCCGACGATGATTCCACCGACACCGGTCTGATCAAGCTGACCGTCAACGAGACCCGCCGGCTGATCAACACCCTCGTACTCCGCCCGATCCGCGACCTCGCCCACCGTCTGCGCTGGTCAGACTGGCGCCGCCGCCATCAAGCCCGAGCCCGCCAAGCCCACTACACCCGACGCCTCAACCTCGAACTCCAGCCATGATCCCGAACGGCGGCTGCCGTATTAGGGTCGTTCCAGGTCATGAGTGCCAGCGCGAAGCCCCGGCTTGCTGGCCGGCAACCCTCCGTCTCCGTGGGTGGGGTGCCCCGGGTGATGACCTGGCTCGCTGCGGATCGCATCGGGCAAGCCGCGGACGGAGAGACCATGCCATTTCCCATGACGCGTACCGCCCGCGTTCTCGACGGCGATCTCGTTCGGCTGGAGCCATTGGATTACCGGCACGCCGCCGATTTGGCTGCAGCGGCCGAGGAGGACCGAACTTCCTACCGCTTCACCTGGGTGCCCACCGCCGCCGAGGTCAGCGATTACATCGACGCACAGTTGAGCCGGGCGAGTGAGGGAAGGCTGGTGCCGTACGCGCAGGTGGCAAAGGTCAGTGGACGCGCCGTCGGCGTAACGGCCTACTGGGATCCCCGGTTCTTGCCCGACCGCGATGCGCCCTACGCGGTGGAGGTGGGTTTCACCTGGCTGGCAGCGTCGGCGCAGCGCACTGGGATGAACACGGAGGCGAAGCTCCTGCTTTTCGCGAACGCGTTCGAGGTGTGGAAGGTGGTCCGCGTCGATCTCAAGACCGATGCCCGCAACACGGTCTCCCGCAAAGCGATCGAGCGTACGGGGGCCCGGCTCGAAGGTGTCCTACGGTGCTGGTCGCGGTCTTGGGCACCGGGCGAGGCGGGCCTGCTGCGAGACTCCGCCATGTACTCGATCATCAATTCGGAATGGCCGGCCTGCCGGACCGCACTGCAGGCGCAGGTCGGACGGGTCAAGAATCGCTGATCCGACAACCAGAGGCGTGATGGGAGACGGTAGGCGCTCAACGGTACGACCGGATGCCAGTGCCGCCGACCTCCGCTATGCGATGTGACGGCCGATTCGGCGGCAGGTGCGGATACCCGGTGTCCTCAGCCGTGGTGCATGCTTGTCATCGTGGCTGGACCTTCCGCCGCGGTTCTGCTGCCAGGCGGGTGGACTGCTGACGAAGACGTCAGGGAGTTCCGGGTGTGGCTGTCGGAGTCGCTCAGCCCAGCCGGAGATAACTGGTGGGTGCTGCGGGAACCGCGCAGCCTAGACATGGCGGAGCCGTCGCCGACGACCGGGCCGATGCTCATCGAACCCGATCCTTACGAATGCGACGACGCTGATGAGGATGCCTGCTTGACACGGGCGGCGGGCTTCCTTCCGATCACCCAGATCGTCCTGGCCGCAGCAGTCAACGGCAAGGATGACCACCGGTTGCTCGCCCAGTTCGCGGTGGCGATAGCCCGCCGATACGGCGGCCTCATAGATCTCGACAGCATGCTTCCGGTACCCCCACCGCCGGAGGTCTCCGCTCTATCGGCCCTGGAGTCCGGCACTGGCCGCCGACGATGGGAGGACCGTTCCAGGGCAACTCTCGCCACCCTTCACGGACGGTGGCACGAGATTCCCTACCGGACCGCGTGGGACGAGGTTGCCGTGCGCCATGTCGTCGATGCCGACCTCCTCGACTCATGGCTTCACCATCCGCTCTTCCGGATGGTGAAGTGATCAACTCTTGCCGAACCGTCCGCACATCGGCCACGAGCGGAGGCTGACCGGGCGCGCGGTCTGCGGCAGATCCGGGTGCAGTCGCCGTCGCCGCCGCTCTCGTTGGCTGGCGCAGGGGAGGCAGAATTGTGGCTGCTGCGCTGAATGCGCTGAGTTACGGTGCTCCGATGCAGGCGGATGCGGCCCACCGGGCGACACAGGCAGCCATGTCGATCGCCTCGTCGCTCGGTCTGATCGCCGATGACGTCGCTGTCCTGCACAACTCGAACAAGCTCACTCTGCGTCTGCAGCCCTGCGACGTGCTGGCGCAGGTGGCACCGGCGGCGCATCAGAGCGCCCAGCTTGAAGTAGATATTGCTCAGCGACTGTTCGAGGTCGGGAGCCCGGTGGCCGCGCTGGCAGCACCCGGGGTCTTCGTCTGGGACGACTACGTGGTCACCCTGTGGACCTACTACGAGCCGGTGACTCAAGCGAACCCACCTGCGGATTACGCCAGCGCGCTCGAACGTCTGCACGCCGGAATGCGCCGGGTCGATTTGCTCACCCCGCACTTCACGGACCGGGTTTCCGAGGCCCAAACGCTCGTGGCCGACCACGACCGGACGCCGAACCTGACCGACGCGGACCGGGTCTTTCTCGCCGGCACCTTGGACCGCCTGCGCCGAGCGGTCAGCGATAGCGGCCGGCCCGAACAACTCTTGCACGGCGAACCTCACCCGGGCAACCTGCTGTCGACCCCGATTGGCCTGCTCTTCATCGACTTCGAGACGTGCTGCCGGGGGCCCATCGAGTTCGACCTGGCCCACGCACCCGACGAGGTCGCAGACCTCTACCCGGGCGTCGATCATCATCTGCTCCGAGATTGCCGGACCCTCATGCTGGCGATGATCACTACGTGGCGTTGGGATCGCGACGACCAATTCCCCGACGGCCACAGGCTCGGCATCCAGTGGCTGAGCGAACTCGGGAAGGCGACGGCTCGGTGAATGACGAAGCACTGTCGTGGGCTGAAGTCCTCTCGATGATCGAGCACCGTCTCGGGATGTACGTCGGGCGTCCAAGGTACGACCGTGCATTCGCGGTTGTAACCGGATTCGACCTTGCGCGCGGGTGCGGTGAACTCGCGGGCTTTCAGCAGTGGATGTCCGAACGCCATCTTCACAGCCCGCTGACTTTCTGGGCGCTGGTACTGGCCGAGACCTTCGGCGACCAGGCAGACGAAAGCCGCCTGGTCACCGATGAGGATCATCAACTGGCAACCGGCAGCCTCTGCCAGCGTCTTCGAGAGTTCCTTAACCTCAGCGATGACGCCCAACGAGCACCCTGACCGCGGCAGATCCGTGCATGAAGGGGGGAGACCCACGCCCGCGAAGTGTGCGTGGCGATGTTGGCCTGGGTTAGCGTCGGTCGGGCGATGTTCGATGGCGTCGCGGCCTTGGTCCTTGTGGCCCTGGTCCCCTGCTTTGGACTCGCGAGCACTCCCGTGCTATTCCGGGTGGCTTTCTCCGGCGGTGCTCGAAGCGCATGCCGCGTGCGTGCGTCGTCGCGAGGTCGTGCCGGTTGTGTTGTAGTGGGCGTTGTGGATGCTGCGGAGTTGGCTGACCGGTTCGGGCTCGGCCGGGCCCGGGAGTTGTCCGACGGGCCGGTCGCTCGGGGCCGGCAGGGTGAGGTGTGGCGGCTTGAGACGGTGGACGGCCGGTGGGCGGTGAAGGTGCCGTTCCACGAGTCTGGCGAGGACCGAGTGCGGATGTCGGCCCGGTTCCAGGAGGCGGCGTGGGCCGCTGGCGTACCGGCACCGGCGGTGCGACGCGCCACCGATGGGCGTGTCCTGGCCCGGGTGGGTGGCCGGCAGGTGCGGGTGTACGAGTGGGTCGATCTCGAAGCACCCGATCCGGGTGTGGACCCGGCCCTGGTGGGCGCCGCGGTGGCCGCGATCCACCGGGTGGTGGTCCCTGCCGGTGGTCACGTGGACCCGTGGTACACGGCACCGGTGGGCGCGCCCGCCTGGGACAGGCTGGTCGAGCGGCTGCGCCAGGCCGGGGCGCCGTTCGCCGGCCGGCTGGCGGCGCTGCGCGATGAACTGGTCGCGTTGGAGTCGTGGCTGGAGCAGCCGGTGTCGTTGCGGACGTGTCACCGCGACCTGTGGGCCGACAACATCCTGCCGACGGCCCAGGGCGGGGTGTGCGTGATCGACTGGGAGAACAGCGGACCGGCCGACCCGGGTCAGGAACTCGCCTGTGTGTTGTTCGAGTTCGGCCGGTCAGATCCAGGCCGGGCACGCGCGCTGATGTCGGCGTACGCGGCGGGAAGCGGTCCGGCGACGGTCGCCCGCCCCGGCGATTTCTCGATGCTCATCGCGCAACTGGGCCACATCGCCGAGATCGCCGCCACGGACTGGCTGGAGCCGAATGTTCGTCACCCGGACCGGGCCAGCGCCGCGGCGTGGATCGGCGAGATACTCGACGAACCGCACACCCGCGAGGTGCTCGGCGCACTCCTACACGCGGTCTCCGGCACTACCCCACCCGGGCAGCCCGGGCCGTAGCACCCCGGCCGAACCGGGATCCTGGACGGCCAGCCTCACCACGCAGGCACGCCTTGTCGCGGCAGATCCGTGCGTTGCTGGAAGCCGCCTGGGGTGCTGACCCTCATGGAGATAGTCGGCCTCAAGTGCTGCGGTGACGGCTGCCCGGTTCGGGGCGATTGGATTTCCCGGTTTCGTCGGGAAGTTGCGGCTGGTGGGCTTGTGCCAGGTAGGTGATGTGGGCTGCCCGTTGTATCAGCAGCCGGCGTAGGTACGGCGCGATGAGTGCCCAGGTGACCGCTGCGCCCAGCGGTCCCAGGGGCGCGGTGATGGTCATGCGGTCGGTCATCTGTGTGCGTAGGTCGTCGAGGTTCTGGAAGTGGTGCTCGTGGCGCAGGGCTCGGAAGGGGCCTCGGGTCTGTTCGTCAACGAAGTGGTGCGGCCGTTTGTAGGCGGTGATTCGGCTGGTCATGCGCCAGGGCAGTCCGAGATGGCGGGCGTGGAAGGTGACTTCGTCGCCGAGGGCGAGTTGACGTCGTCCGGTGCTGGTCGTGGCCGTCTCACGGCTGGCGGGCAGGGATGCGGTGTGCACGTCGACGTCGAGGGTCAGGTCGTACACCACACCTGGGGCTGCGTTGATGACGGACACGACCTCGATGAGCGCCGGCACGTAGCGAGCCTAACCCTGGGCGATCCCGCAGGCCGCCAGGCCATAGCTACGTCCTCACGCCACAGCGGCCGGGCACCAATCTGGTCTCCGCGGGGAGCGTTCTGCGGAAGAGTGTGGCCTTGGTGTTTAGGCTCGCTGGCGGCGAGCCGAAGCGAGACGATGTACGGATGGCCAGTCCGAACGAAGAGAAGCAGGGCGAGGTTGGCTGGTTCTGCGTTCGCTGCGTCTTCCGCGTGGGTGGCGACTCGGCGAGCCAGGTGTACGAGGAACGGTTGACGCTGTGGCGCGTCGAGGGTTTCGACGAGGCGATCGCGTTGGCCGAGGACGAGGCCCTCGGGTATGCGGCGGAGCAGTCCGACATGGACTTTGTGGGACTCTCCCAGGCGTATCGGCTGTTTGATGAGCCCGGGCATGGGGCGGAGGTCTTCTCGCTGCTGCGGGCCAGCGATCTGAATCCGCCGGCCTACCTGACGAGGTTCTTCGACACCGGCGAGGAGAAACAGGGCGACACTGATCCCGGCACCTGACCGAGCGTCGCCCCTGTTTCCCGCAAGCCTGCGCCCATCTCACCCCCGAACGGCAGATGAGTGAACAGCTATGCCTGGCGGGTGGGGTAAATGTGTAATCTGTCGGTCGTGGCGCGAAACGATCGTCAGGTGTTTCGGTACCTGGTGGACTTTGGTGACGGCGAACGAGATGTCGTGTCGTTACTCGAACCTGACTGGGTGTTTCAGCACGGGCTGCACCCGGAGGCGGTCATGGCGGTCGTTCGTGAGGGCGCGGACCAGGAGGACTTCCTGGCACCCGCTGACGTACAGGAGAACGGCCCGTTCCTTCGGCTGTTGTCGAGGGTCGTCTTCGAGAGCATTGACCAGTGCGGCTCACTTCGACGGCAGGCGGAGATCCAGGGCAGCGGCTACGTCTATCTACTAGACGAACGCAAGCCCGATCCCGGGGGACGAGTTGCGCCGGACGACGTCGTCGGTGTGGTTGACGTCAGTAACGGCAAGCCGGTGGCTGGCTCTTACCAGCACAATCCACGCCACCGGCTGCTCACCGCGGCCGGATGGTTCCAGCTGCCCGCAGAGATCGAGGCGGCACTACATAGCCGGCTACGCGCCCGAGCCAACGATCAGCCGGCGTGAGGAAAGTGCACTATTCTCGGCGCGCTCGACCATCCCAGGCTTGGGGGTGGCGTCACCTTCGGTGACGATCGCTGCGCGGCATGAGCGTGCGCGACGATGCAGCTCTGTCAAGTCCGCAACGATCGTCGAGTTCTCGCATGTGCGTGATGGTCGCGGGTTTGGCAGACTGCTGCGTCGCCTGCCCTGTTGAACAAATGAGGTGCTGACGATGCTTGACGAAGGTGTCCAGCCCAACGAGACCACCGTGCCGATGCTGCCCTGTGTGGCACCGGAGGAAACCCTGGCCTTCTGGCGCGCCCTGGGCTTCGCCGTGACCTACGAACAGACGAAGCCCTACCTGTACCTGGCGTTCCGGTGGCGCGGTTTCGAGCTGCACTACGGGCGCGCGTCCAGCAACCTGGACCCGTCGGAGAACACCGGCGGATGCCTGGTAATGGTCGATACGGTCGCGCCGTACCATGCAGCGTTCACCGAGGCGATGCGCCGCACGTACGGAAAGGTGCTTGCCAAAGGGCTACCTCGGATAACGCGGTACCGGCCCGGGGCCTCACGGTTCACCGTCACGGATCCGTCGGGAAACTCGATCATTTTCATCCAGCGGGACGAGCCGACGGAGTTGGAGTACGGCGGCTCCAAGCAGCTGCAAGGGCTCGCCCGGGTTCTGGACAACGCGCGGATCCTGCGCGAGTTCAAGAACGACGACCGGCATGCCTTCCGAGCCCTGAACTCGGGACTGCGCCGCCACGGCGACAGCGCACCGGCCGTGCAGCAGGCAATGGCGCTGGCCGTGCTCATCGAGCTGTCGACGGCACTGGAGGAGTCGGAACGGGTGCCGGAGTGGGGCGGCAGGCTTCGGCAACTCAGCCTGACCATGGAGGAGCGTCGTCAGGTTGAGTCCATCGTTGCCGACCCCACGCTGCTCGAGCGATGGATGCCCGCCACGGCCTGACTGACGCACCGGCCACCCTGTGACGCCGATGAGGAGGACTCCACACCGTCATAGCAGCACGACCCGTCGCGTTCGTCTGTTGGCCTATACAACGTACGCGGTGAATTTCGCCGGTCCGCCGGTGTCGGCCGCATCAGGGGCTCAATGACGCACTGTCATCGGCATGAGCGAACGTCTCCCGGCAAGGCAGCGCAGAACCGCGGCGCACCTCGCGGGATCAGGACGCCGCACCAACTACGACCTTCGGGGACCAGCATGTGCGGGCCTGCTGCACTGTGCGCTGGACGCACCACCGACGGCACCGGTGAGCCCGCCGTCCGCGATCGGCCGCCACCACCGCACACCGCGAGTCGGTCCGGTGGCGAATCGTCTTGCTCGACCGTGGGCGGGGAGGGCAGGGTTGGCAGATGCATCCGGGGATGGCAGGCCCTCGTCTGCCGGCGCTACGGCGTGGCCTGACGCACCCGGCGGTCTGGTCGGTGCCGGCGATGGCGCTGCTCGTGCTCGTGGCCATGCCGTTCAACGACGCGTTCTACGGCCTCTTCGTCAACTATGACGGGCAGGGTGAGGCGCAGCAGCACGAGCTGATGCACAGCACGCGCATCTTCCGCTACACCTCCGGCCTCCTCTGCGGGCAGGTGTTGGCGTTGCTGGCCGGCATCGCCCTCGCCGGCCGGAACGCACAGGCGAGGGCGCTGGCGGTGGCGGTGGCGGTCCCGCTCTCGGTGCTCCTGGCCGGGGTGGCCGTCGCGGCCGCGTACCCGCTCGCCCGGGGCCGCGAGGGCGTCTCCTTCACGACCCCGGCACTCGACGACCCGATCCTGGTGCGGGTCCTCCTGTCCGAGGCGGCCGCCTACCCGTTCTACGCCGCTGCTGGCGTCGGCCTCGGCGCGCTGCTCGGGGAGCGTCTGCGGCGACCCGCGACGCGCTGGCCGCTCGTGCTCCTGCTCCTGCTCGGCTGGTTCGTCACCACCATGACGGGACTGCTGCAGGACGACCGGTTCGCGGCGCCGTACGCGCTGCTGTGGACCGTCCCACCGATCGCGGCCGGCACGGCGATCGCACTGGCCGGACTGTCGACGGATGTCTGGGCCGTACCGCCCGTGACAGTGGGCGACTGGGGACGCGGCGCCAGCACGGCCCTGCTGGTGAGCGCCGCCGCGTACGCCCTGGGGTTGAACCTGCTCGCCCACTGGACCCGTCGCGCGCGTGGCGAAGGACGGCGTGTCGCCGGCCCGCCGGTGAGGCCCGGGTGAGATTGGTGTCGGCGTGAGCTGGCTCTTCGATCGCGAGCCCGGCGAACGGCCGATCCGGGGTATGGCCCCCGGGTACGTGAACTCGGCGAACCTCGGCATCCCGATCGCCACGCAGGTTCTTGGCAACGTGTCGTTCCTGGCTGAGGTGGTGTTGCTGCAGGTGCTGGTGGTGACGCCGGTGATCCTGGTCGCCCTGGACCGGCACAGCGACCCGGCCGGGCGAGTGCGGGTCCGCCGTATCGCCTCCTTGCCGGTACGCAACCCGGTGATCCTGGCATCGCTGCTCGGTGTCGCGTGCTCGGCTGCCGGCCTGCGTCCGCCGTCGGCCGTCGGCGCGTCGCTCGCCCTGCTGTCGGGGGCCGCGGTACCGGCCGCCCTGGTCGCGCTCGGTGCGTCGCTGCACCGCACAGCGCCGTCGCGGGCGGAGCCGGCCGGGTCGGTCGAGTTGGCGATGGTCACCGGGCTGAAGCTCGTCGCACAGCCCGCCATCGCGTACGCGGCCGGGCTGGCCCTGCACCTGTCCGCACCACAGTTGCTCGCCGTGGTGGTGTGCGCGGGCCTACCGACAGCGCAGAACACATTCGTCTTCGCCCAGGAGTACGGCGTCGGTGAGGCGATGGCCAACCGGGCGGTGCTGGTTACCACGACGCTGTCGCTGGCCACCCTGGCCGCGGTGGCGGCGCTCCTCGGGTAGGTCCGTCAACTGGCCGGTCCGGCAATCATGGACGCGCGGCCGTCCAGCACCTCGGATCGGCGGCAGCTGAGTTAATCCGTTGCCCGTTGTCCCCCCGATGCGGATGATCCGGTCCGTGGGCCTTCCGCATACCGGGGCTATGGATTCGCCGGCACCTCGGCGCGCTGCCCCCGAGGATGCCCGAGCGGTCGCCGACCTTCTCATCCGGTCCCGCCGGGCCGCGATCGGCACCATCCCTGACGCGGTCCACGCGGATGACGAGGTTCGCGAGTGGATCCGCGCCGTCGTCATTCCCGAGCGAGAAGTATGGCTGATGGAGGACGCCGGCGACCGACCGCTGGCGGTGCTGGTGCTGGATGAGGGCTGGGTCGACCAGCTCTATGTCGACCCGGCCTGCACCGGCAGGGGGTTGGGCTCCCAGCTCATCGAGTTCGCGAAGTCCCGCCGGCCGGCGGGTCTACAGCTGTGGACGTTCGCGACCAACACCGGGGCGCAGCGGTTCTACCTTCGGCACGGTTTCAGCGTGGCGGAAACGACCGACGGGTCCGGCAACGAGGAGAAGGCGCCCGACATCCGCTTTGTCTGGTCGGCACCACCGTAGCCGCCGAGGCGACCGCCGACGGACGATCGGGTGGTGCCCGGTGGGCGGCACGTCTCTTGGCCGTCCCGATGATGGTGATGACGTCGGGACCGGCCGGGATGTGCCAAGCCAGTCGCAAGCCTCAGCCCTGCTGGTCAACCGCTCGGCGCGCGGCACGTTCGTGGCGGTCGACTGCTCGGGCGTGGGCGATGGTGAGGAGCCGGTCGATCTCGGGCAGCAGCTGCGGGCCGGGCATGACGATGCTGCCGAAGCCGTGAAGCGCGTAGCCGGGGTGCGGCACGAGGGTGTCAAGCCGGGCGAAGTCGAACTCGTGCCGGTGCTCTTCGAAGTCCTTGGGTGGGAAGCCGAACAGCCTCTCGAACTCGGCTCGGCCCAGGTCGAGGTTGAGGCGAAAGACGCCGGGGCGGTCGAGTTGGGAGGCTTCGTCGAAGCCGGGCACGTCGTGCTCGACGATGGTGGCGAACGGTCGGCGGCGGTCCGCTCCGGCGTAGAAGAACCGCTCGCCCCAGGCAGCCTCGGGTGATCCGTTCTCCTCGCTCGCCACGATCTGCTCGACGCCGGGCAGCGCGACAATCCGGCCGGCGAGCACGGCCGCGTCGACGCCGGTCGGGATGTGCAGCACCGCGTCGGCGTGTTCGATGGTGGCCCGGTCCAGCGGGAAGTAGCGGTGGTCGTGCGTTCTCTGCTCGGCCGGTTCTACCTCGGCTGCCCGGACGTACCGGGGAAGGGTGCTTTCCTGCTGGAGTCTGCCTTCGTAGGTCGCCGGAAGGGGCGCCCCGATGCCGAGCGCCGGGCTCGCGCCGAGGCTGCCGACGATCACCGCGTATCGGTCGCCGAGCAGCGATGCGACGATCGCCCCGGCGCCGGCCCACGACAGGTCCGTTCCGGCCGTCGTCATCGTGCTCGGCTGGCGCTGGAGATGCGTGTTGTGCGCGAAGGCCAACGTGGGTCCGCGGTGCGCCTCGGCGGAGCGGATGGCGAGCAGGTTTTCGGCCATCAGCGCGTCCCGGACTCCGGCCAGGCGGGCGAAGCGCTGCTCTCGCGGAAGTGGTGCGGCGGCTGCGGCGTGGTAGCGCAGCAATGCGACCGCGGATGTGGCGTACACGAGCGCCGCCGGCCAGCCCTCGGTCCGCCGGGGTGCCTGCAGGTACAACTCGGTCAGCAGGTCGTCGGCGATCACCCGCAGGCGCTGGGCGTCGACGGAGCGCCCGATCGACCTGCCCGGCTCCCAGATCGCGGCCGTATCGTTCCACCGCGCCTCGTCCCCGACCAGGTCGTCGATCTCCGCTGATCGGTCGAGGTCGAGGAAGTCACAAAGCCGGATGAGGTGGCGCCGTGGACTCGGGGCGCCCTCCATCTCCAGCGGGGCGTCGAAGCCGTGGAACGTCAGGCGCTCGAGAGCCGGCCGTCCCGCGTTCCACTCGCGCATCCTCAGCAGCAGGTCGCGGTTGGCCGGGGCGCCGCCGAACCCGTGGCTGAACCCTTCGGCGAGCGCACGGTCGAGTGTGACGGAGTCACCGCCCTGGACGAACTCGTCGGCGATCAGCCCCGCGGCACGGTCGCTCTCCAACGCGATCGACCGGTAGCCGCACGCGGCCAGCGACATGAAGACCTCGTTGCGGATCTGAAGGAAGGCGGACTCACCATGCGTCGGCTCACCGAGCGCGAGCAGCGTCGGCGGTACGGCGAGCAGGTCAAGAGGAGACGTCATTGCATCGACCGTATCGTTGAACCACCGGTTGAGACTCACGACCGATGGAGCACGGTGACAGCCACAGAACCCTCCAACCCGGGGGTACGCCGACCAGTCGACCTCGCCCGCCGGCACGGCCTGTCCACGCAGGCCGTGCGCAACTACGAACGAGACGGCGTACTGCCGCCCGCCCAGCGCAGCCCCGCCGGCTACCGCCAGTTCACCGACCGACACGCCAGGGCACTGAGCGCCTATCTCGCGCTGATCGCAGGCCACGGCTACGCGACCGCCGGCGACATCATGCGCGCCGTCAACCGGGGCGAGACCGACAGCGCGTTGCGCACGATCGACCACAGCCATGCCCTGCTGCAGCGCGACCGACAGACCCTGGACGCGGTCGAGACGGCGGTCGCGACCCTCACCGGTACGCAGTCACCACCGCAGAGCTGGAAAGCCGTGCCGATCAGCGTGCTGGCCCACCGACTCGACGTACGACCCGCGACCCTGCGCAAGTGGGAGCGGGCCGGAATCCTGCAGCCGACGCGCGACCCGGCGACCCGCTACCGCGTCTACTCACCAGACGACGTCCGCGACGCCGAACTCGCTCACCTGCTGCGCCGCGGCGGGCATCGGCTCGATCACATCTCCGCCGTGCTGAGTCGGGTACGCGACGCCGGTGGCACCGAACCGCTCGCCGTGTCGCTGCGCCAGTGGCGGGCACACCTCACCCGCCGCGGCCGCGCCATGCTCACCGGCGCTGCCCGGCTCGCCGAATACCTCGACGCCGACACAGATCCACCGCACTGAAGCTGCCTCGTCGGCGCGGTGGGCGCCGTGGCGTCCGTCGGTCTGTTTCGACGACAAGCTCACCTGCGCCGACCGCCGATGGGGCGACGCACACCAGCTACGCCCTACACTGCTGCACCGCGTCGACGGGGATGGGCGAGTGGCCCTCGTGAGCGCTCATCGTCCGTCGGGCGCTCCGGTGGTAGGCCTTGTTCGCGATGCGCCACCGGCCATCGACGTAGGCCAGTAGAAAGATGTCGGTGAAGACGTCCTCACCGTGCCAGAGCGTCATCGACGCGGTCGCGACGGTGCCGTGGACGTCGATGGCGTCGATGCGGCGAGAGCGGCTGGGTTCGTCCGGGGCCGGCCGGCCGCGGAAGAGCGCGCAGTACTCGTCAAGGCGCCACGATACGAATTCGCCGTCGCGGATCCCCTCGATGTGGGCGGTGGGCAGGAACGCGTCGCGGAAGTGGGCGGGATTTCCGGTGGCGTGTCCGCGAATGTAGGCGTGTAGCGGTTCGCGCACAGCATCAGTCACGGCGGGAGCGGTGGCGGCAACCGCGATGTCCGCCTCAGGGTCGGCGACGGCGCCGGCCAGGTCCGCTGCGCTACGCAGGGGCGTGTCTGACGCGGCAGCCAGCAGTGCCATGTCCTTGGCCAGCGCGCCGATCGTGAATTCGGCCCTGGCCGTGGCAGCGGCCGACTGGCTTGTGAGGAAGCTCCGCTTGCGCGCAACGAGTCCGCCGAGCTGGCCGAGTTCGAGGACGTCGAGCACCTGGGCGCGTGGCAGGCCCAACGCGTCGGCTTGCCGCAGCGTGTCACGCAGCGCCAGGACGGCGCCCGCGAGACCACTGTTGGCGACCAGCTTGAGTGCGGCGGCGGTGGGGACGTCGTCGACGTGCCGCACGGTGCCGAGCGCTTCCAGCACCGGGCGGACCCGGTCGAGGGTGCCCTGGTCGGCGGCGGCGAGGATCTGCAGGGTGCCAGCGGCGGCAGCCGGTACGGAGCCGAGCACGGGCGCGTGGACGTAGGACGGACCGAGCCACCGGGCCAACCGTGACGCCTCCGCGGGCGCGACCGTGCTGGTGTTCACGACGATCGTGCCCGTTCGCAGCGAGCCGCGGACCCGCTCGACGACCCGCTGACAGGCTTCGCCGTCGAACAGGGCCAACAGAACGGTGCCGGCCTCCGCCACGGCTTCGTTCGGGTCGCCGGTGACCTCGACAGTGGCCCCCGCGCGCCCGGACCGTGTCCAACCGACGACGCGCCAATCGAGGTCGGCGAGTCGTGTCGCTATCGCGGAGCCCAGGCGGCCCAGGCCGAGAACGGCGATCGTGTGTGGTGCGGTCATCCTACGTACTCTGGGGCACCGCGATGGATGCGACAAGCGCAGATTCAGCAGGGCAGCCATGCGGGCTACGCATATCGCGCGGACCGTGGCCCGGCTATGGGTAGGGCCGGGTGGCTGTGTTCGCGGCAGGCGCCTGGTCGAACTCGTCGCGGTTTCGGGCGATGTCGCGCTGATGGTCGCGGATCCAGCACACCAGTCCGTCCACGGCCTCGCTCAGGGAACGGCCGAGTGGCGTCAGGGCATATTCCACCCTCGGGGGTACGTGCGGGTATGCGGTCCGGGTCACCAGCCCATCGCGGGTGAGCCCGCGCAGCGTCTGGCTGAGCATCCGTTGGGAGATGCCCGCGACCTGCTCGTGCAGCGCGGTGAAGCGCAACGGGCCGGCCGCCAGGACCGTGATGGTCAGCAGCGTCCACTTGTCGCCGACCCGCGCCAGTACGTCACGGACGAGTTCGATCGTCCGCACACAGTCCGGCGCGACCCCGCGCTGTGCGAGTTCGGCGCCAAGGGAGCGTGGCATGGCTGTCGTTCCCCATCCGTCAGTAACTGACTTCAAAGTGCGTATCGGGAAGCCGGACTAAAACCGGTGGACGCACGTTCTCACTGATCGTAACTGGGTGTGCGGCCACCCTCGCTGTGGCCGTGACAGCGGGAGGAACGGCATGGTCCGACACGACACGTTCACGATCTCGCGGCACCTCGACGTGCCGCCGGGCGAGGTCTTCACCGCCTTCGCCGACACCACGATCAGACGGCGGTGGTTCCGGCTCCCCGGCCACGCAGCCTCGTACGAGCACGACTTCCGAGTGGGCGGAGGCGAGACGGCCCGCAGCACCTACACCGGGCTGGACACCGCGCCCGAACGGCTGGAGTACCGGTCGCGATACATCGACATCTTGGGCGTCCGCCGGATCGTCTACAACTACGAGGCCATCATCGACGACCAACTGCGCTGGACCTCGCTGGTCACCGTCCAACTCGACGCCGAGACGCACGGAACCCGCCTGCACTGGACCGAACAGGCCGCCTTCGTCAGGTACACGGGGGACGGTGGTACCGACCTGGCGCACCTACGCGGCGCGACCGTACTGCGGCTGAACGGCCTCGACGCGGCCCTGCAGCCCCGACCTCCGCGTCGCCCCCCGGTGGACGTGCGTACTGGATTGCGGGATTGATCGCGCAGCACCACGTCTTTGAAACGTCCTCCCCACGCCGCCGTCGCAGCCCACGAACGTCTGTGGCCGGCCTTGCAGGTCCCGTTCGGAATGCGACGGACGAGGATCAAGACCCGGCCAGGTCCCAGCGCCCGACCAGCGCGTCGCCGCTCTCTCGGGGTGCCAGGTGCGCCCTGGTCAGTCGACCATCACGGCGAAGACCGACGACACCGGCACCGGCCCGGCACACCGGGAGTCGGTCGACCGGGCGCGGCTGTCGCCCAGGACGAAGACGGAGTCGGGCGGCACGGTGACGGGGGCGAACCGGCGCGGCCCGCAGAGGCCCGGGTTCGGCGGCTCGTCGAGCGACGCGTCCTCGGCCACATACGGCTCGGCCACCGGTTCACCGTCGACCGTCACCCTGCCCGAGGTGTCGCAGCAGGCGATGGTTTCGCCGCCGATCGCGACGGCGCGTTTGAGTAGCGGCACGTCCCGGTCACCCCAGCGGCCGCCGGGGGAACGGAACAGGACGACATCGCCACGCCGCGCCTGATAGGTACCGGCCACTGTCCTTGCGGTGACAGCCTGGCCGGCCATGACCGTCGGCTCCATACTGACCCCACCCTGGGTGAACTCTTCGGTGGCTCCCGTCTGGGTCGCGTCACCGTCGCCGCAGCCGGCAACAGCCATCACGAGAAGAAGTACCATCAGTCTGCGCATCCGACGGATGCTGCCAGAATTGGCAGTGCCGTGCGGTCCGCTGGGCTCGGAGCTACCTTTGATCGAACATCGGGCCACGTGGTGTGTGGCGCTTGGTCACCTCTGGCTTCGCTCGCCGCGAATCCGGTCGGCGAGCGTGCGGGTGCGGCCCTACGATGCGGCGGTGCGTTCCTCGCTGACTGTTCGCCCGGCCCGGGTCGATGACGTCGCCCGGATGGCGTACGTGCATGTTCGGTGCTGGCAGGAGACGTATCGACGCCTCATGTCGGACTCGGTACTGGATGATCCGGGCTTCCCGGCTGTTCGGGAACGGTTCTGGACTGCTGCGCTGACCGACAAGCGCTATCGCGAGAACCGGGCGGCTGTGGCCGAGCGGGAGGGCGAAATGGTCGGGATCGCCATGTCGGGGCCGCCGCCGGACGCCGCGGCGACCTGGGCGAGGCAACTGTATGTGCTCTATGTGCTTGCCACCGATCATGGTAGGGGCGCTGGGCGGGCGTTGTTGCAGGCCGTTGTCGACCCCGCCGAGTCGGCGGCGCTGTGGGTGACCGATCCGAACCCGCGCGCGCAGGCGTTCTACCGCAAGCACGGCTTCGTTGCTGACGGGACCGCCCAGGTCGCGGACGGCGTGCGGGAGATTCGCATGGTCCGCGACGCGGGTCGGACCAGTGACCGCCGTGCTCCGGCTCAGGCCCGGGCGACTCGGTGATCCGCCGGCACGGGTGCTCAGCGGCGAGCTCCGAGAAGGGCGTGGGTGACCACGCCGACGACGGCGATGGTCGCGGCGCAGGCAGCGGCCGAGGTGGTGGCGGCCGGCTGCAGCATCCAGGTCAGGATCTCCTGGTACAGATGCCCGCTCGCCGGCCCGGACAGGATCACCACGAGCGTCCACCCGACCGGGAGAAGCCAGGCCCACTGCGCACCCCAGACCGCTCCGACGGCGAGGAGTCCACCGAGCCCGGCGGCGTTGCGGATCGTCAGCGCCGCCGTCGCCAGCGGTGCGCCGGTCAGCGCCGGCGCCGCGGCGACGAGCGTCGCGGTGGCCATCACCGCCAGGATGTGCGCGGCACGGCGCGGCGGCCACGGGAGGGATGCCGTCCGCTCCAACGCGGGATCGGCGCCGGCGAGCCCGGGCCCGAACGCGACGGTGGCGACGAGTGTCGACAACAACGCGACCGCGAGCCTGAGTCGCGGTTCCTCGGCCGTCTGGCCCAGCCCCCACAACACGAGTACGCCGGCCGCCGCCGCCCCGACGGCGGCCGGGACACTCCGGCACCGCAGGTACAACGTGAGCCACCTCATGGGTGGTCACCGACCAGAAGGTCGAGCAGGTTCACCTCGGTGCAGGCCAGCGCCGCTCTCCGCAGCGCGGCGACGCGGTCCCGCTGCGCGGCCGCCGGGAACCCGCGAAGGGTCTGCCACGCCTGACGCGCCGCGTCGCGGTCCGGGCCGTCCGGTGGCGCGCTGTCGGCCAGCCAGGCGGCCGCGGCCAGCCGCGCGACGCGGTTCGCCCGGGCCGCGTCGGGGTTTCCGACGGGGTACGCACACGGCCGGGTGCCCGCTCCGTCCAGGAGACGCCACCGCAACTCGTCGGGGGTTGCCTTCGCGCCACCCCAGGGCGCGAGCTCGAGTTCCACGAGCAGCACGTCCCCCGGTTGTGGTGTCGGCCGGTTCTCGTACCAGGATTCGGGTGTTTCGTGGACCGAGGTCGGTGCCTGCGGGAGCTTCGCCGACATCGTCGCGAGCGCCTGCCGCGCCGGATCCCGCAGCTCCGCCAGCGCGCTGGCGTGGACCCGGGTGACACACACCTGCGGCCCCGGTCCGGCGGCGCAGACCAGCGCGGCGGCCGCCGCGTCGGGCACCGGCAGCCGCTGCCGGCCGTCCGGGAGTATCGCCAGGGCCACCACGGCCGCCACCACGGCGGGCAGGGCCGCCGCCATCCGGGCGGTGCGGGTGGCGCAGAGGAAGCCGGCGAGCGCGCTCACCGCCAGGCCGACCAGCCACACGGTGTGGGCGACGCTGACTCTGCCCAGCACCGTCACGAAGTCGCCCCAGAACCCGAACGGTGACGGAGTCAGCAGATGGACGATCTTCGGCACGTGGGCGTACCCCCGGTCGGTGATGGCGACGAGCGCCACGGTGGCACCGACGACGGCGGTGGCGGGTGGGGTCAGGCGGAACGGGGCGAGCGCCCCGACGGTCATGCCCAGCCAGACGCCGGACACCATCCACAGCACACCGACCCCGGCTATCACGATGGACTGCCCCGGCAGGTAGCTCGCGTACGCCGCGACCTGGGCCGCGCCGCCGACGTACATCAGGACGTAGCCGGTGGCCCCGGCGAGCGCCATCGCCGTGGCCGCCGGTAGCACCCGCTGCCACCGCGGACGGGCGGTCGCCGCGACCAGTTCCTCGGTGCGGCAGCGGCGGTCGCGGCCGGCCTGCCATGCGCCCAGGCCGAGCGCCATGGGCCAGAGGATGAACAGGTACTCCCGCTGCCAGAGCGCCAGCAGCATCCAGCGGCCTCCCCAACCGCCCAGGGCGACATAGAGCAGCGCGGTGCCGACCAGCGCGGCGCCCAGCGCCATCCACGGCGCCACCGACCGATGGGTCTCGATGCGCAGGATCCGGCCGGTCATCCGGTGCGCTCCCCCGCCGCGCGATGCCGGCGCAACAGCTCGGTGTACCCGCGTTCGGCCGAACTGTCGCCCGCCCCCTCGCGGCCCAGTTCCACCAGATCCGCCGGAGCACCGTGGAACACCAGCCGACCCGCATCCATCAGCACCACGTTCGTGCAGGCAGCGACCACGTCCTCCACCAGGTGGGTGGAGACGACGACACAGGTGTGCTCGCCCAGTTCGCGCAGCAACGAGCGGAAGGCCAACCGCTGCTCGGGATCGAGACCGACCGTGGGCTCGTCCAGCAGCAGGATCTCCGGATCGTTGACGATCGCCTGCGCGATGCCGGCTCGCCGTACCATCCCACCGGACAGCGACTTCATGCGTGAGTCGCCACGCTCGGCCAGCCTCACGCGTTCCAACGCACGCTGGACCGCGTCCGGGATGTCGTGCGCCGGCACCTCCTTCAGCCAGGCGAGGTATTCGACGAACTCCCGCACCGTGAACCGGCCGTAGAACCCGAATTCCTGCGGAAGGTAGCCGATCGACCGGCGCAACGTCCGCAGGTCGGGTCGTGCGTGCACGGGGTGACCGAGTAGTTCGAGCACGCCGCCGGCCGGGCGCGACACGGTCGCGAGCGCCCGCATCAGCGTCGTCTTGCCGGCACCGTTGGGCCCGAGCAGCCCGTGCACGCCGTTGCCCATCGACAGGTCGAGGCCATCGACGGCAAGGCGCCTGCCCGCTCGTACCCGAAGCTCCACCGCCCGGATCGCCCACGCGTACGTCGTCGGTGCCAGGAGGGCGGCACTTATCCCTTTCCTCATTCCGTACCTTCTTCTCATCGGAGCTCCGCGTAACCACTGCGACGAGGCAGGAGGACGAGAGCCACCACCACGGTCAGCGCCGCCCAGCCCGGCAGGGCGGCCTCGGTCAGCAGCACCGGCAACCGGGCGGTGACGATGCTCGGTCCGACGACCACCGTGGCCCAGAGCAACGCCAGGCCCCACGCCGCCCTCGGCAGGCCGACCACCTTGCCGAGCGCCAGCGCACCCACCGTGAACGCCAGGCAGGGCATCAACCACCGCGCCGGGGATGCGCCGACCAGCCAACCGGCCACCGCCAGCACCGGAATCACCACCACGAGCACGACCAGGGTTCGTCGCAGCACCATCCCGAGGCCGGCCCGGGCGGTCGCGACGACCAGTTCGTGGGCCGGATCGAGTCGCCCGGTCCAGGCGGTGGCGACCCCGAGCAGCGGCGCGACCGGTGCCAGGAGCACCACCAGCGACGGCGGTGCCGCACCCCGGCCGGCGACCGCCAGGTCGAACCCGAGCGCGACCAGCACCACCAGCACCGTCGTCACGAGCCAGGGAACGAGCACCGGCGTCACCCACCGGGCGGATCGTGCAGGCATCCACCGGTGCCGGACCGGCGCCGGCTCGGTGGCGGACACCGCAGCCTCCACCTTCACCCAGACGGCGGCCAACAACGCCATCGCGTCACCGTCGGTGGCGTCCACCAGCCGACTCCGGCAGTCGGCACACTGCTCCAGGTGCGTCTCCATCGCCCACAGGACGTCCGGTGCGATGCCCGGATCACCGGCGGCGTAACGGCCCAGTGCCCGGACCGGGATGTGTGCGTTCACGACAACGCCTCCCGCAGTGCCAGTCGCGCACGGCGGGCGCGAGTCTTCACGGTCCCCTCCGGAAGGCCGAGCATGAGCGCGGTCTCCCGGACCGAAAGTCCGTCCAACACCAGGGCGTGCAGCACCTGGCGCAACTCCGGTGCCAGCCGGCGCAGCGCATCACCCATGTCGTCGCCGATCGCGCCGGCCAGCACCACATCCTCGGCCGCCGGTGAGTCCTGCAGCGCCAACGGCAGCGGCACCGCCTGCGAATCCCTCGCGCGTCGCCGAAACCCGTCGACGAGCCGCCGCGCGGCGATCGACCACAGCCAGCCGACCGCGCTACCGGCCCTCATCCCCGCGTAGGAGTCGGCGGCCCGCCACACCGCGAGATACGTCTCCTGGACGACCTCAGCGATCAGGTCGTCGTCCGCGCAGCGACGGCGGAGACGAACGAGCAACCACGGAGACGTCCGGCGGTACAGTTCGTCGAACGCCGCGCCGTCGCCACGCGCGATCCGCCGCAGCAACTCCCCTTCGTCTTCCCTCACGTCCATACAGACGCCAACCACCAAGATCAGGTTCTCGTCACCATGCGTGGCCGCCGATCTCGGTTGTCGAGGTGGCGAATAGTACGCAAAAGTGGCGTTTTATCCATTCACCCTACTTCTCGAACATATCGAACTCCTGGCGGAGAGCGGTCCGCGGCGATCAACCAGTCAGGATGGACGGTTGCTGGTCCGCGAGATCAAACCTTCCGTGACAGAATGCGATCATGGAAGAGACACCGAGTTTCCTCCGCCCTTTCGTGCTGACCCCACCAGACCATGACGCGGAGCGGGAGGCGAACCTCGACTGGTACCGGCCGGATGGCGACACGCCACGCCCCGCGGTGATCCTCGTTCATGGCGGCCCGATGCCGCCCGGCACAAGCCCGACCCCACGTGACTGGCCGGTCTTCCGCGGCTACGGCTCTCTCCTCGCATCCCTCGGCTCGATCGCGGTGACCGCCGAGCATCGGCTCCAGGTGGTTGTCGGCCCGGACGGACCCTTCGCGGACTACCCCACGGCGGCCCAGGACGTCGCCGATGCGGTGGATCGGGTACGGGCGGACCCGCGCGTCGACCCGGAGCGGATCGCGCTCTGGTTCTTCTCCGGCGGAGGCCTGCTGAGCACCGACTGGCTCCGCGAGCGGCCGGAGTGGCTGCGCGCGGTCGCCCTGACGTACCCGCTGCTGGCGCCGTTGCCGGAGTGGGGCATCGATCCACGGTTCGCACCCGCTGCGGCGATCGGCGAGGCGGGACGGCCCGTACCGCCGCTTCTGCTCACCCGGGTGGGCCTGGAGCGCCACATGTTGTCCGAGCCGGTCGCGGTGTTTCTGAGGGCGGCGGGTGACAACGGTGTACCGGCCGACGTGCTCGACGTGCCGAACGGGCAGCACGGCTTCGACATGCTCGACCACACCGACGAGTCCCGGCAGGCGGTCGAGAAGGCGGCGACCTGGATCACCGAGCGGCTCAGGGGGCAGCGGTAACCAATCCCGGCGCTGCATCGCCGGTCCCGGTGTTGCGGCTCGTTGGCTGTTCGATCCCTGCGCTCACCGCGGCCCGTTCCATGGCATCGGTGACGGTGGTCGCGGGTCAGGCGTGCGGCGCTCACGGTGCGCGGGGTTCATTCGGCTTCCTTCGGCAGGGCGGGGCCGAGGAGCAGCCCGCCGTCGATGACATATTCGGCGCCGGTGATGAAGGCCGCGTGGGGCGAGATGAGGAACAGCAGCAGCGCGGTGATGTCGGCGGGCTGCCCGAGTCGCGGGATGGCGAACGGCTCGGGCGAGTAGAAGTCGGCGATCGGGGTGTCGCTGCCGGCCGCCGGCTCGGTGATGAAGGGGGTGGCGACGACGCCGGGGTGGATGGCGTTGACGCGGATGTTGTCGCGGCCCAGCTCCAGGGCAGCGGTATGCGTAAGCCCTCGGACCGCCCACTTGCTGGCCACGTAGGGCGCGTAGCAGGCAGTGCCGCCGATGCCCATGGTGGAGCCGATGTTGACGATTGCTCCTCCCCCCGCGCGCCGCAGCGCCGGTGCGGCCGTCTTGATGCCGAGGAAGGTGCCGGTGAGATTGATGTCGAGGATGCGAGCCCACGTCGCCCGCTGGGTGGACTCGATGAGGGCCGGCGGGTTCTGCACCCCGGCGTTGTTGACCAGCACAGTGAGCGCACCGAAGGCCCTCTCGGTCTCCGCGATGGCGGCGGCCCACGACTCCTCCCGGGAGACGTCGAGGTGGACGAAACGCGCCGCGCCTCCCAGTTCGGCAGCCAGGCCGGCGCCGCGCTCGGCATCGATAGCGCCGATGACGACGTTGGCGCCTTCGGCGTGCAAGGCGCGAACGTGGCTGGCTCCCTGCCCACCGGTGCCACCGGTGACGAGCACGGTCTGATTGTCGAAGCGGGGCATCTGATCCTCCGAGTACGAGCGAGAGACGACAACCCGTAGGGCCGCGTGGTGAGTCGGTCGACTCGCCTTCCGAAGGTACGCCCCGTCGAGTGGTGAGTCAACCCACTCACCTCGCTATGATGGGCGCATGACCCCAGCGCCGTCGGCCTATCACCAGCGCGTGGCACAGGAGAAGCGGGCACTCATCGTGCAGGCCGCTACTGAGCTTTTCCTCGAGTTGGGCTACGACCGGGCATCACTAGCGCGTGTCGCCGAGAGCGCCGGCGTGTCGAAAGCGACGCTGTTCAAGCAGTTTCCGACCAAGGCGGCATTGTTCGATGCCATCGTCATCGACTCGTGGGCCGAGAACGACGTCGCCGACGTACCACCCGCCGGTGACCTGGCAGCCGGCCTGACGGTGCTCGGCCGGCGCTACGCGACGCTGTTGAGCCAGCCGGAGATGACGGACCTGTTCCGCATCGTCATCGCCGAGCTGCCACGCTTTCCCGAACTGGCCAAGGCGCATTTCTCACGCGGCAAACTGCCATACTTCGAGTCCGTCCGGATCTACCTCTCGACCGAGCACGACGCGGGAGCCGCGGACATCGCTGATCCGGAGATGGCCGCTACGCAGTTCCTCGGGATGATCTCCAACTACCTGCTCTGGCCGAGTCTGGTGCTCCCGGACTGGACGGTGACCCCTGACCGCACGACCGCGGTCGTGGACGAAGCCGTCCGCACCATGGTCGCCCGGTATGGCACCGATGCGGGCCGTTCGGGCCCGTGAGTTCGGCACCGTCCCTGCCCGCCTCGCAGTCCACTCCTGGAGACACCCGCCGATGAGAGCTCGGTACACCAACCTCGCTCGTATCCGCGCCCTCGACCCCGAGCATGACTACCTGGCCATCTACCAGACGATGCTGCGGTACGAATTCCCGTGGGACATGAAGCTCGGGCTCAACCTCGCCTTCAACAGGTCCTTCTCGATCCCGTCGATCGCCGCCCTGCACGTCGCCACGGGCGAGCTGACCGAACGCACACAGAAGCGCATCGACGACACCGGGCTCCTCATGTACGAGATGGTGCTCAATGGCTTCGACCAGCCGCGGGGGCGGGAGGCGTTGCGGCGGGTCAACCACATCCACCGCCCGTACGACATCAGCAACGACGACTACCTCTACGTCCTCGGCTGCCTGGTGGTGATCCCCACCCGGTGGCTGCAGCGGTACGGCTGGCGTCGCCCATGCTGGCACGAACGGCAGGCCACGTACCGTTTCTACCGCGAGCTCGGCCGCCGGATGGGCATACTCCACATCCCCGACTCCTACGAGGCGTTCGAGGCCTGGTTCGACGCCCACGACGCGGCGCACCTGAAGCCCAACGACGACGCGGCCGCCATCGAGCGAGCCACCCGCATGCTGATGCTCACCCGGATCCCCAAGCCCTTCTCCCGGCTGGGCAACGCCCTGGTCAGCGCCATGTATGACGTACCACTCCGCCGAGCGACGCGGGTCGCCGCGCCGGCGTGGCCGGTCCGGGCCGGCCTCCACTTGGCGTTGAAGACGCGCTCGCGGCTCCAGCGATGGTTCGGAGCGACTCGGACCACGCCGTTGTTCGCCGACGGGATCAAGGCCAAGAGCTATCCCGACGGGTACGAGATCAGCAAACTTGGTCCGCAGAATGCCCATGTGCCTGGCCGTCCCGGCGCATGAGCTCGATGCGTTCGCCCATCGCCTCGCGGTGCCGGTGATCCGCGCTGTGTGCCAACCCGAGGTTGTGCAGGAGAGTCCCCGTCCCGAGATGCCCACCACAGCAAAGTCGCAGCGCGTACCCTGATCTGCATCTGACGCGCTCCTGGTTGAGCACTACGTCGCCGTGGTGACCCACGATGGACGCCGGTGGCGATCCCCGCCGACCTCAGGTCGACGGCAAGCTACGTGACCTCGCCGACGCCTCGATTCCTGAGCGTGTAAGAGCGTCTGAACTGCCGACGGGCGGATGGGTCGTGCCGGCAGTCGTTGTTCGACCACACCGAGCTTTTTCGACAGTGGTGATGGTGGGGCTGGTGTCAGCGGGACCATCGCCGGGACGGTTCCGGCGTTGAGTCGGGGAAAAGATCCTCGCGCAGCTGTGCGAGTTCGGCCCGTCGTGCGGCAAGTTGCCGTCGCATCTCCGCCAGCTCGGCGTTCTCCGCCGCCTCCGGGCCGTCCTGGTCGGGGCGCAGCGTCGACCACAGAACGGAGGCGCTGAGCATGAGAAGGATCAGACCTCCGCCGGCCGGCAGCAGCAACCAGGGGTCCGGCTCCCAGGCCAAGGTGGCGTTCGGTCCCGCCACCTTCGCCTCGACCACGCCGACGGGCCGGTCGTAGAGCAAGGGGCGGAGGTGAACCCGGTCGATGTGGACGCTGCCGTCGTCTGCGGTGAAGGGACCCGAACACGCCCAGCCGTCCCGCTTACCGCCAGACTCGAAGTGGCAGTCACTGACCGCGACCTGCCCTGGCACCCCAGCGACGAACGCGTAGCTTCGCTCAGCCGCCATCACCATGAGGACCACCCCGAAGACCAGCACGAAGCCGCAGTAGGCGGCGGCCGGTAATCCTCGCACCGTGCGGCCCCTGACGCGGCTGCGGGCGTACCGATTCATGCCCGCAGGGTACGGACATCGATCAACACTGGACCCGCCCGTGTCGGATCGAGTTTCGCGTTGGATATCGATCAGTCGTGTCGGTGCAGGGATCCTCGATCGCCGCGCGATGACATCCCGCGTCAACAGGTGAGGAGCACGGCCGTGTTCGCGAGTAGGAGACGACCCCGCTGGGCCGAACTACCGGCGTCGGTTCGACGATGTATCGAGGGTCTGCTGGGTGGCGCCGTGGTGGACACCGAGAGCTGTGCCGGCGGCTTCTCGCCCGGCTTCGCCTCGCGGATCACCCTGCGCGGTGGCCACCGGGCCTTCGTCAAGGCGGTGGACGCGCATCTCTGGCCGACCGAGGCGTCGCAATACCGCGCCGAGGCCGAAGTGGCTGGGCGGCTGCCGCAGGGCCTGCCCGTGCCTCGACTACTGACCACGCACGACGACGGCCGGTGGGTGCTGCTGGTCTTCGAGCAGGTGGACGGTGTCGCACCGGGGCGACCCTGGACGACACGGCAGATCCGGCGGGTCGTCACGCAGGCAGTCGCCTTCGCTCAGGCGACCACACCGTCTCCGATCGTGCTACCGCGCGACCATCCGCGACTCGGCGGCTGGGCTCACCTCGCCCTCGATCCGTCCAGCGTCGCCCGGCTGCACACGGTCTCGACCTGGGCGTCGCGTCACCTCGATCGGCTGACGGCAATCGAGCAGCGAGGGCTGCACGCGGCACAGGGCGACTCACTCGTGCACTGCGACCTGTACCCACACAACGTCCTGCTCAGCGGCGACCGGGTGATGTTCGTCGACTGGCCGCACGCCCGGCTCGGTGCCCCCGTCATCGACATCATCGCGCTGCTGACCGGCATGGCAGCCGACGGCGTCGATCCCGAACCGCACCTTCACACAGCCTTGCCGGCGCTGAACTGCCCACCAGACTCCTTCGACGCGATCCTCACCGCGCACACCGGTTTCCTGATGGCGGGCGCACTCACACCGATGCCCACCGGGCTGCAAGCCATCGCCGAGGAGAAACTCCGCCTCGCAACCGCCGCAACCCGATGGCTACAGCACCGCCACACCCACACGCGATAGCACGGAAAACCGGACCGGTACGAGGAGCCGGTCGATCCTGATGGCGCGCGGGTCGGCCGAGCGCGTCACAGGATGCCGGTCATCCGCCCGCGCCAGCCGTGCAGGACCACGGCCGGGTCGGTGTCCAGCACCGACTCGAGCAAGGTGGCGTAGACGTCCCGGAAGTCGATGGTGAACTTCAGGTCACCGCGGTCGAGGTCGGTCAGGCTGGGCGGTTCTCCGTACAGGCCGCCGCGCACCCCGGTGCCGAGGAGAAGCAGGTTCGAGGCCGTGCCGTGGTCGGTGCCGTCGGAGCCGTTGGCCCGGACCCTGCGGCCGAACTCGGAGTAGACGGCGGTGACCACCTTCCGGCCCGCGTCGGTTCGCGCCATCCGGTCGGTGAATCGGGTCAGCGCCCGGTCGAGCTGCCCGAGCAGCACCTCCTGCAGTTGCCTCTCGTCGGCGTGGGTGTCGAAACCGCCGAGCGACACCGAGAACACGCGAGTGGTGACACCGGCCTCGATGCACTGGGCGACCAGGTCCAGCTGCGCGTCCAGTGGGGTTCGGGCGCCTCCGGTCGCGGTCGCCGGTACCGTCTCCGTGTCCTGGTCGCTCTCCTCGTCCACTGTCGCGTCGCGCACATCGCGGATCATCTGGTCGACGGCGCGCAGGTCGGCGAAGCAGGCCGCCGCGCGCGCCCGGGCCGCCGACTCCCCCGCCTGGTTCACCGCCAGCGCAGCCAGCGCTGAATCCGGCAGACCACGAGCGACCGCACGCCCGCTCACCAGCACCGAGGCACCCGCCGACCGTTCGCCGGCCAGCAGCGGAGGCAGCGTCGGCTCGAAGGAGACGGCAAGCCGCGGGTCCCCACTGGTGTGATCCAGCCAGCGGCCCACCCACCCGGTGGCACCGGGCCGCTCGGGATCGGCGGTGTGCCAGATGTCCATCGACCGGAAGTGGCTGCGGTCGGGCTTCGGGTAGCCAACGCCACGCACCACCGCGAGCCGACCTTCGCCGTAGCGCGTGTGCAACCCGGCCAGCGCCGGATTCAACCCCACCTCGCCGTCGAGGTGTCTGACCTCCTCCGCCGCGTACGCCAGCTCGGGGCGGGCGTCGTGGTAGGCCGGGTCCGCGTACGGGACGACGGTGTTCAGGCCGTCGTTGCCGCCGTACAGGGTGACCAGCACCAGCGTGCGGGAATCCGGATCCCGGTCGCCGGCGGTGGCGAACAGGTCCTCCAGCCGGTGGGTGGTGGCTCCGGCCGCCAGGGCTACCGCGCCGGCTACGCCGCTGGCCACCAGGAACCGCCGCCGGGTCAGGATGTCCACGCCGTCCTCCTTCAGCTGACCGTGTACTCGGGGCTGACCAGTCCGGCGACGATCAGTCGCCGTGGTTCACCGGCCATCGGGGCCAGGGCCCGCCGGGTGCGCTCGCTCCACCGGTCGACCACGAGCAGCCGGGCCAGCACCTCCGGCCGGTCGTCGCGCGGCGCTGCCGCGAGCCGGGACAGCACCGCCGGTGCCGCGGCACGGGCAAGGTGCTCAGCGGCACGGATCCGGGCCTGCGCCGACGACGTGGTCAGCCAGGCGGTTCCGGCCGGCCAGCCGCCGACGCTGGGCGGGCGCAGCGGCACCTGCTCCAGCGCGTTCAGGCCGCCCACCAGCTGCCGGCGGCGCTGCTCCGACAGGTCCGCCGGGCGGATCCCGAGCTGCCGCATCGCGCCCACCGCCCACTCGACGGGCTGCTTGACGAGGGTCTCCCGGGTCTGTGCGAAGTCCGGCGCGGTGAAGATGCGACGCAGTGTCGCCAGTGTGTCCACATCGGCGAGACCGTCCGGGGCCGGCAGGTGCGCACCGGCGAACCGGAACCAGAGCCGGCCGGCCACGAACCGCTGCGTCTCCGGCTGGTCGGTCAGCAACCGGGCGTAGGACCGGGCGTCGAAGGGGGCGGTGACGCCGAGAATCGTCTTCGGTCCGGTGTCGTGCCGGCGCGGCTCGAACCGCACCACCGCGGTTCGGCGATCGACCGCCCAGCCGGTAAGTGCCCGGGCGCCCTCCCGCACGTCCGTCTCGGTGTAACCGCCGCCGACGCCGAGAGTGAACAGCTCCATCAGCTCCCGGGCGAGGTTCTCGTTCGGAGCCTTGCGGGTGTTGCGCTGCCCGTCGAGCCACAGGATCAGGGCCGGATCGCCCACCATCGCGTCCACCAGCGGCGGCAGCGGTCCGCGCCCGAGCCGGCGCAGGGTTTCCAACTGCCGCAGCATCAACCCGGCGGAGCGAACCTTCTGCACACTGGTCGCCCAATGCCCGTGCCAGAAGAACAGCAGCTTCTCGGTCAACTGGTGTTCGGCGGCGACCATCCGTCCCAGCCACCAGTCGAGCAGCCGGGTCACCTGCTCCCGGCGCTGCCGATTGGCCCGCTGCCGCTGCTCCCGGGGCGCCCCGCGATCGAGTTGGGCCGCCGGGTCCGGCCCGAGGACCGGCACCGGGGTGGCCGCCGCGCCACGATCCGGGCCCTCCGGCGCGAGCAACCGATCGAGGGTACGGGCGAACCCGTCCCGTTCGGCCGCGTCCACCTCCTCGGCCGTCGGGCCGAACGTCGCCCGACGCAACAGGTGCGCCACCGCCTCCCGATCAGTCACCCGGCAGACGCTACGACACCAATGTACGACGACGGTAAGAACTCGGTCAGAGCTGGACGAACATGCGGTCGGCCGGCCGATGCCCTGCTCGCACCGTCGCGGCCGTCGCACGGGCCACCGCCACCATTCCCGCTTCGCAGCAGGCACCCACCTTCGCCTGCGGCCCCTCTCGTGGGGCGCAGCAGGCATCGCCGCGACGACGAGCAGTTCCGCGCCAACGCCGCCCGTAAGGAGCTTGTAAGGCCACCCCAGCCGGTGGTCGGGTTAGCATCCGATCATGCCCGGCATCCGTACCGTCCCCGCCGTCGCCGCCCTCACCGCAGCCGTCCTCGCCCTGACCGCCTGCGGTGGCACGGAGCGGCCCGCCGACTCGAAGAGCACGACTGCCGCACCGAGCGCGGCGGCTCAGCCGACGCTGTCCGGTCCCGCCGCGCCGACGGCGAGCAGCGGGACGGAAGCGACGGTCCCGCAAACGCTCTCGTTCACTGCCCGGACGATCGACGGTGAGAACTTCGCGGGTAGCAGCCTCGTCGGCAAACCGGCGGTGTTGTGGTTCTGGGCAGCCTGGTGTAGCCGGTGCCGCGCGGTGGCCGACGAGGTCGCCGCGGTGCAGCGGGACAATTCGGGTCGGGTCAACGTGATCGGCGTGGCCGGGCTCGGCAGCGGCGACGAGGCGATGAGAAGCTTCGCGAAGCAGACCGGCATCGAGCGCTTTCCCAACCTGGCCGACGACGATGGTCAGGTATGGCGCCGCTTCGAGGTGACCAGTCAGGAGCAGTACGTGCTGCTCGACTCCGCCGGCACTGTCGTGCACTCGGGACCTCTGTCGCAGCAGGACCTGCGCAAGCGGGTCAGCGAGCTGAGCTGACCATGACAGACACCCCGTACGGCCTCGCCGTCGGTGCCGGGCTGTTGGCCGCGGTCAACCCCTGTGGCTTCGCACTGCTACCGGCGTACCTGTCGATGCTGGTGCTGGGTGACGAGCCAGCAGCCGAACGGGACGCGCTTGCGTCCGTCGGTCGGGCGGTCGTGTTGACCGGTGCCATGACGCTCGGGTTCGTCGCGGTGTTCGGCGCGTTCGGGCTGCTCGCCGCCCCTGCGGCGGACGCGGTCGCCCGTCACCTGCCCTGGGTGTCGATCCTCATCGGGCTCGCCCTGGTGGCTGCCGGTGGCTGGCTGCTGGCGGGGCGCCAGTTGCCCACCTTCACGCCGAAACTGGCCACCGGGCCGGAGGTCCGCCGGCGCTTCGGCTCGATGGTGCTGTTCGGTGCGGCGTACGCGATCGCTTCGCTCGGTTGCACCATCGGCCCGTTCCTCGCCGTCGTGGTCACCACTTTCCGCGCCGGATCCGCCCTGTCCGGCGTCGCCCTGTTCGTGGCGTACGCCTTCGGTATGGGGCTTGCGGTGGGGGCAGCCGCGCTGGCCGTCGCGCTGGCCCGTGAGTCGCTGGTGCGCCGCGCCCGCCGGGCTTCCTCGCTGCTCGGGCGGCTCGCTGGGCTGCTGCTGGTGGTCACCGGCGGGTACGTGGCCTGGTACGGCTGGTACGAGGTGCGGGCTTTCTCCGGTCGCGGTGCCGTGGACGATCCGATCATCGAGGCGGCCGGCACCGTCCAGACAGCGGTCAGCACCTGGCTGGCGGAACTGGGTCCGTGGACGGTCGCGGTGGCGGTGCTGGCCCTGCTCGCCCTGGCCGCAGGGATCACCCTGCGGCACCGGCTACCTGCCCGCCGGGTCGTCGCCCGCCCGGCGGGGCCTGACCGTGCGTCGGACGACCGGGCCTGAGTACGGGTCTGCCGCGTCCCCGCAGGTGGCGAGGAAGTCGCGCCGTCGTCCGTACCCCGCCGGTGGCGGCACTGGGCGCCGGACACGCCACACTCGCAGGCGACGGCCACGACCGTCATCGACGAGCGTCGCCGGTCGAGCCGCCGAGGAGCGCCTGCACAGTGTCGTGCACCCGAGCGGCGCACCGGGCGACGTACTCGTCGTCGGCGGCGGCCTCCGGGCCGTGCCGTTCGAAATGGATGGGCGGACCGATCCTGACGGTGATCCGGGCCGGCAGTGGCAGGTAGGGCACCGCGGGGAGAAAGGTCAGACCCCATGGCAGGCTGAGCAGCAGCGGCCACCGTGCGAGACGCAGCCACCGTCGGGTGCGCAGCAGCCGGGCCACGGCGGCGCCGTCGTAGAGGACCACGGCGGTGTTGTGCGCGCCGGCTGCGGCGACCGGGACAACCGGCACGCCGCAGGCGACCGCGAGGCGCGCGTGGCCGACGCGACCGTCGAAGATCACCTGGTGTCGGTCGGTCCAGCGGCGGGCGCCGTCGGCGTCGCCGCCCGGGTAGACGAGGACCTTGTCGCCCTTGGTGAGCAACGCCACGGCGGTGGCGAAATCGGCGGGAACGGCGCCGAGTGGTCGTAGCCAGCGCCCGAGCAGGGCCAGCCCGAGGTCGTGGGTGAGCACCCACGGCGTGTCGGCCAGTCCCCGCGCGTGGTGCACGGCTGCGGCGAACAGGTAGGTGTCGCCGGTGTAGAAACCGCCGTTGTGGTTGGCGACGTAGAGCGCCGGACCAGACGGGATGTGTTCGATGCCGATGACCCGCGCGCGGTGATAGGGCACCAGGATGCGCCGGACCCGGCCGGCCGCGCGGGCGATCGCCTGCGGGTCACGCTGCGGCTTCATCTGGTACGGGCGGCGGTACGCAGCGCGGCCAGCAGTGGCCGGGCCAGCCGGCGGGTGGCCGGGGTCAGCAGCCGCGCCTGCAGGTGCTCGCCCACGGCGTCGACGGCGGCAAGCGCGTACGTCGGGTAGGGGTGCACCGTGCGGTACAGGTCGGTGAGCCGGCCGCGGCGGGCGACCATCGCGGCCAGTTCACCGATGACCTCACCCGCGGCGGGCGCCACCACGGTGGCGCCGACCAGCCGCCCCCGCGGATCGGCGACCAGCTGCGCCCACCCGTCGGTGCGTCCGGCGGCCACCGCCCGGTCCACCTCGGTCAGGTCGAGGCGGGTGATGATGGCGCGGTCGCCCCACCGGTGGCGGGCCTGCGCGGCGCGCAGGCCGACCCGGGCGACCTCGGGGTCCGTGAAGATCACGTACGGCATCGGCAGGTAGCGAACGTGGCTCGGCAGCCAGAACAGCGCGTTGAGCGTGGCCGTGCCCGCCTGGTGGGCGGCGACGTGGGTGAAGGGCAGCACGCCCGTGACGTCGCCGGCGGCGTACACACCCGGGGCGGTGGTCCGCATCCGGCTGTCCACCCGGACCGCACCCTGGTCGGTGACCGCCACGCCGGCAGCTCCCAGGCCCAGCTCGGCGGTGCGCGGCCGTCGCCCGCCCGCGACGAGGATCCGGTCGAAACCGACCGCCCCCGGCCGGTCCCCGGTCAATCGCACCCGCCACGGGTCGGCGGCGGCCACCTCGGTCACCTGTGTGCCGGTGCGCACGTCGACGCCCTCGTCGCGTAACCGGTCGGCGATCAGCTGCCCGACCTCTGGATCTTCGCGGGGCAGTAGCCGCGGCGCCCGCTCCACCAGCGTCACCGCACTGCCGAGACGGGCGAACGCCTGACCAAGTTCGCAGCCGACCGGCCCGCCGCCGAGCACCAGCAGCCGCGGCGGCAGAACCTGCAGGTCCCAGACGGTGTCACTGGTCAGCGGGCCGGCCGCCGCCAGCCCCGGCACCGGCGGCAGCTGCGGCTGCGATCCGGTCGCCACCAGCACACACCGCGCCGTCACCTCCCGGCCGTCAGAGGCCAGCCGCACCCGCCGAGGACCGACGAAGACGGCCTCGTCCGTGATGACCTCGGCTCCGGCCGCGCGGACCCGTTCCGGTGCGTCATGCGGTGCGATCGCCTCCTGGGCCGCTCGCACATGCGCCATCACGCCCGTCAGGTCGATGTCCGGTTCCACCGGGGTCAGGCCGACCCGGTCGGCGCGGCGCATCCGGTGCGCCAGGTCGGCCGCCTCGATCAACGCCTTGCTCGGCACACACCCGGTCCACAGGCACTCACCGCCGGTACGGTCCCGTTCGATCAGCGCGACCCGGGCCCCGAGCCCGCCGGCGATCACGGCGGAGACCAGGCCGGCGGTACCGCCGCCGAGCACCAACAGATCCAGGTCGGTCATGAGCACCTCACCGTCGGCCAGGTGGGTCGCGGCCAATTGTCGATCACGCCGCGACGCTACCCGGCGGCGCACCGGCCAGCACGCCCGTACGGGAACTCGTCACCGACCGGTAAGCCCGGCGAGGTCAAGGGTGGGCGGCTCGCGTGCCGGAGACCACGTGCACGTGCCCACCGCGCATCACCTCGTGCGTGACGTCGGTGAAGCCGCTGTCCAGCAGCGTCCACGGGTGCCGGTGGGGGTCTGACCCGCCAACCCGGCAGGCCAGCCGCGCGGCCGGCGACAGGATCCGCCAGCGACCCGCCGGCAGGGCCAGGTCGACCACTGTCATCCGACCGCCGGGCCGCAGCAGGCCGACCGCCTGCTGGAACGCCGGTCGCCAGTCGCCGATGACGCTGAGCGCGTACATGAACAACACCGCGTCGAACGCCGCACCGGACCGCAGCGCCGCTGGCAGGCGCGCCGCGTCCGCGAGAACAAGGTCGACGTTTCGCCAACCACCACGCTCGACCCGCGACCGCGCCTGTCCCAGCATCTGCCTGCTGGCGTCGACGCCGACCACCGTACCGCCGGATCCCACCGCGGCCCGGGCGAGGGGGATGGTCAGTCCCGTCCCGCAGCCGATGTCCAGCACCCGGCCCCCAGGCCGCAGATCGGCCGCTGCGACGCCCGCCGCCCGACCCGCTCGATAGACAGGCCACTCCAGCGAGATCAGGTCGTACAGGCGGGCCACGTGACGGTAACGACGCCGCTGCCCGGTCACCGCGCCCTCACCGGTCCCGGGCGTGCGGAGACGACGATGGCCGACCCAGTGCCCAGCCGCGCGCTCCCGACATCAGCGGCAGGCGCGCGACGGTGGGCGAGACCTGACGTCATGCGGGTCATTTTGCCAAGAGACCCGCGTCTGCGAGCAGTTGTCGCGGCGGTGCGTCCCATTGGGAGAAGTCGTGCCGCCACGCGACCCCAGCGATCGCTGCGACTGAAGGCGCTGCCGTACCGGTCACTGCAGGTTGGATCCGACGAGGCTGTCGAACATGCTCACCCGCTGCCGGCTCAGGTAGCAGCGGAAGGATCAGCCGCGTGCCTGGCTGACCAGCGCCTGTCTGAGCGCGTGGAGCAGACCTTGGCTGAAGGTGCTGTCCCCGTCCGGCGTAACGAGAGTGACCAGCGACAACCCGGCGGTGACCAACGTCGCCGGGTAGGGCTCGAAGCCGAATCCTCTTCGTTCGTAGGGATCTTCATTCAGTTGAATCTCGACCGCCGGCTGGCTGGCGGACTGGTAGAGCACTGCGAACGGTCCCTCGGCCTGCTCCATGAGCGAGTACCCGAGATCGTCCCAGCGCCGTTCCATCTCCGCATCGCGCGCGACGTACACCTCACCTGCGCCAGCCGGTACCTGCGCCCGCGTCGTCCGCCACGGCAGAAAGGGTCCGACGTGGTCCCCGCCCAAAGCGACCAACATGTTCGGCCATCTGCCACGCAGATCGTCCAGCATCACTCGAATGCCAGCGTCGACCGGCGCGGCCGTGATGAGGACCGTGTCGTATCCCGTGATCATCAGGCTCCGCTCCACTACGGATCCATCCGCTGCAGCCAGCGAACGTACCGATCGATGCCCACCCGTACCACCGTCAGCGGTCCTTCGCGCGACGTGCGCCGTACGCAATCGTGCTCTCGTCGTGTGGCCCGACGCTTACCCTGCGGCTAGAGGATCCCGCTCGGGGTGCTCTTTCATGCTGTCGAACGACCCGGCGGAGATCTTCCCCTTGACTCTCGATCCGGTCGAGGGCCCACCCTTCGGGACGCGTCCTGCGTTTGTGTTTGACGAGCTGGGAGGTCCTCGGATGCTCGACCTGGAGGTACTGCGCCCCATACTTCGGGCGAGCTGGGCAGCGGACACCTGCGACCCGCACGACTTGCAGGATTGGCGGCCAGACAACCCCGCTCGGGGTCAGTGCGGAGTGACTGCGCTGGTCGTCCAGGAACTGCTCGGTGGAGAGCTGATCCTCGGCGAAGTCTTCGTGCAGGACGCCAAGATTGGTCACCACTACTGGAATCGGCTACCCGACGGCCAGGACGTAGATCTGACGGCGGACCAGTTCCGGCAGGAAGAAGTCATCGTCGGCGGTCAGGTGCAGCAGCGGCCACCGGGCGCCCCTCGACGATGCCGTGAGCAGTACGAGATCTTGAGGCAGCGTGTGCTCGCCGAACTCGGCGGCGTACCGATAGCGACCGATCAGTGACGGACCGATCGGCGGATCGAGCAGTGTGGGCGGCATGACAGGACGTCCGATGGGTGGTCGAGTGGCTGCTGGGATCAGAGTCCGGCGGGGTGGTTTGACAGCCATTGGCGATGACGGTCACGTAGGACGTCGCGTCGCGCGATGTTCGCCAGCAGTACGTCCGCGCCACCGTCGTAGGGCGCGTAGAGCCAAGCCAGATCAGGCGGCGCGATGATCACATAAGCGATCCGGTCGTCAGCGACTTCACGAAGCAGTCGATCGAGGCGACCGGGCTTCCAGGCGACGCGGTTGACGTAGGTGTGGGCGAAGGCAAGGTCGGGATCGAGGTCTGGCCAGGACAGCACCCACCAGCATTCACCGTCCGGTAGCAGATCATGCAGGATCGGCGTTCGACGTCGGGGCACTGGCGTGAACGCCACTTCCAGCGTGATCACGAGCAGGTCCGCGGTATCGCCGCGAATTTCATCGAGAATGGTGTTGTGCCGGTGCAGGATGGTGGCGTACTCGGACTCGCTGTCGGCGTAGCGCTTTGAATCAGGCAGGCCATGAAATCTCACCCAGTGGTCATCCAGCCGCTTGAGGTGGTGACTGATGGGTGCGACCTGCGGCCAACGGGTCTCCCAGACCTTCTGCAGACGATGCCCGTCAGCGCCTGGTGGGGGCCACACTCGGACCTCGCCGGGCGGTACCGACTGCCGGCCCGACAGGACCACCTCCCGCAGCGCGATCACATGGGGATCGTCGCTCGGTGCTTCCGGGTCGACGTCGAAGACCACGATCAGCGGATCGTCGTCCCACTCCCAGCCCTGGATCTCACGCCAGATCCGCAGGTTCGGATGCTCGACCTCCCGGCATGCCTCGGTCGGCGCCAACATCCCGATCGCCTCCGCAAGCTGCGCCTGCCCCAGCCGCACCGAGCCGCTGCCACCACGCCACCCCGTGACCGTGGCCAGCACTGCAGCCGATAGCAGGTCCTCGCGCGCGTTGACCCGCACGAACCCGATCTCCCGCTGCGGAACGACGGAGGCGATCGTCGCGTCCAAGCCGTGCTCGATGACGCGAGGAATGAAGCCGACGCCATGCAGCACCGGCCTCTCCCAACCCAGACCCTGCTCACATCGCACCAGCGCTGCCTCGATCTCCCGAAGCGTCGACCACCTCTGCGACATACCGTCCTGCTGTTGCTCACCGCCATCGTCACGACCGGTCGTCGAGAGTCGGCTCTCCCCTCGACCAGCTATGGAAGACTCTCTCAAGGGGTCGGTCTCCTCAGCGCCCGCTTTGCCGGCAGATCAGTGCCCAGTTCAGGTGGCGGTGAAGACCACCGCACGCCCCGCGGCCGCAGCCCGCTGGTAGAACGCCCGCACCTCGACGAGGTTATCCCAGGTGTAGTCGAAGTCGGCGTCGTCGAGGGCACCGCGATAGTCGGGGTCGTCGATGGCGTCGAACCGCTGGCGCAGCTCGCGTCGGTCGACGGACTGCAGAGCGGCGGCCACGTCCCGGGCCTCGTCCACCGTGAGGTAGACCACGACGTACTCCTCGTGCAGCCGGCGCCCACCGAGCACCGCATGGCTCAACGGATACTCACCACCGTCGGGTTCGAGGGTGCCGTCGGTCAGGCACCGGTGGATGGTGTCCCATGCCTTGTCGGTGTCGACCTTCAGGCCGTCCTCGGCCCACGACTCCTCGATCTCCTCGATGAGTTCGTCCACCGCGTCGCCGTCGCCGTCATCGGCGGCCGCGAGCAGCGACCGCTCCTGCTCCGGCGTGATCGCGAAGTGCACTCCCAACACGCAGAGATCCTATGCCGATCTTCACCAGTTGGTTGCGGAGGTTCACCTCGGACCACGGCACGAAGGACCAGCAAGGGTGACCCGCCGATTGCGGCATGAGCGTGGATGTGATCTTCGAACCTGAAGAATGAGGACCGCGGTCGTTTCAGCGGAGCTGTTCGGCCAGTCCGACGAGGATGCCCTCGGGCCCTCGGACGTAGCAGAGCCGATACCTGTCCTCGTACTGCGCCAGTTCGCCGACAAGTTCGGCGCCGTGGACGCGCAGGCGGGTAACGACGTTCTCGATGTCGTTCACGGCGAACATGATGCGACGAATGCCCAGCGTGTTCGCCGGCGCGTCCTTCGGCTCGGCGCTGATCGCCTGCGGCGTGTGGAATCTCGCCAGCTCGATCCGACCGTGGCCGTCCGGCGTGCGCAGCATCGCGACATCCTGCCGGACGCCATCGACTCCGATGACACGCTCCACCCAACGTCCCTCGATTGGCCCCTTGCCCTCCAGCTCCATGCCAAGTTCGACGAAGAACGAAATAACCGCATCAAGATCGTCGACAACGATGAGGACGTTGTCCATCCGCTGGATCATGCCGGACCTCCCTGGTGTCGTATGGCGGCAGTGGCCGCGCTCGCTTCTGAGACGGAGCCGCCAGGTCGTTCTCGACATCCGTTGCGACATCTTCGCCGGGTATCCACACTCAGCGTGACCGAAGGCTGACGGCTCGCCGCGTATCACCGACGTGACGTGACAAGGACTGGCACAGCGTCGCGGTCGACGGCGAGTGGGTCCTGGGCGTGCAACTCGTCCCGATCCACGTACCACCGGATTCGCCGACGACCCCGGCTCCCAGCAGCAGGATCCCGGAACCCTGGGGGCGGAGCACCGTCGAGGTCACGGCGCGTCGTCTGGGTGTGTCGGTAATCTGGCGGTTCCCGAGAGCCGCCGTCTGGTGTGATCGATGTGTCCTGTGTGGAAGGCTGTGGTGTCCGTGGATGGCGCATCGATCCTGCTGGTGCTTGAGGGCGACGATGACGATCGGGAGTACATCGAGCAGGACCTCCAGTACCTGATCGCCGAGCTGCGCAATCTCCATCTCGACCAGATCGAGCGAGTGTCGGAGGAGTCGCCTCCGCCTGGCACCCGGGCGGCCGGTGGTGTGGAACTGGGTGCCTTACTGGTGGCGGTGGGTGGCAGTGGGGCGACGTTGCCCATGTTGATCGGCCTGGTGCAGGACTGGCTGGCACGCCGGCGTTCGGGCACGATCCGGCTGAAGATCGGCTCGGATGAGCTGGAGTTGACCGGCGCGTCGGATGCGATGCGGCAGCGGGCGCTCGAGGATTTCCTGCGCCGGCACGCGGACGGTTAGATGACCAACCGGGCGCTCATCATCGCCAACAGCCGATACGAGGATGAGCATTTCGAGGATCTTCCGGCGGCGGCGGCGGACGCGGCGGCGCTGGCCGAGGTGCTGGCCGATCCTTCGATCGGCGATTTCGCTGTCGATCAGCTGGTGGACGCTGAGCAGCGTGCGGTGATGCGCGCTCTGGAGGGGTTCTTCGATGCCGCCCGGTCCGACGACCTGCTCCTACTGCATCTGTCACTGCACGGCTGGAAGGATTTGCGGAACCGGCTCTACTTCGTGGTGCGCGATACCGAGCGGGATTTTCCGGGTTCCACGGCTGTCTCGGCCGAATTCGTGGCCGACCGGATGGCGCAGAGTCGCAGCCGCCGTATCGTGCTCATGCTGGACTGCTGCTACAGCGGTGCGTTCACCATCAATACGCTGCGCCGCTCCGGGTCGACGCCCGCCGTGGACGTCGCCGAACCGTTCGCGGGCAACGGGCGGATGGTGCTCACGGCGTCGACCTCCCTGCAGTACGCGCATGAGGGCGAGCAGAACGTCCGGTCGAGCCGGGCCCGGTCGCAGCCGTCGGTCTTCACCTCCGCTGTCGTGCGTGGCCTGCGAGATGGTTCGGCCGACCTCGACGGCGACGGGTTGGTCTCCGTCGATGAGCTGTACGAATATGTCCACGAGCAGGTCCGCCAGCGCGTGCCTGGGCAAACTCCGACGCTGAGCGTGGACAGCGCCCAAGGCGCCATCTATCTGGCCCGCAGTGCACGCCACGCCGACACCGACCTGCTCGCGGAGATGCGTGGTGCCGTGACCGATCCCCAGTCGTGGAAACGGATCGGCAGCCTGCATCTGGTCGAGCGGCTCCTCGGCAGTGTCCGGGAGCAGAGCCGTGAGGCCGCGCGCACCGCGTTGCTTGGTCTCGTCGTCGACATGGACCGCGAGGTGGCTCGCCGCGCCCGTGAACTGTGGCACGCGCGAGGCCTCGGTGACCTGCCCACGGCCCGGCCGACCGCCCGGCCGACGCCTCCGCGTCGGGCGGCCGGTGACATGCCCGTCGGGATCGACTTCGGCACCACCAACTCGTCGATCGCCGTTCTCGAGGGCGACGACGTGCGCCTGATCCCGAACCCCGAAGGGGCGCTGACCACGCCGAGCCTGGTCGCCATCGGCGCGGACGGCCAGATCCTGGTCGGCGCGGCCGCCAAGCGACAGGCACTGGCCAACCCGGACCACACGGTGCGTTCGGTGAAGGTCAGGCTCGGCACCGAATGGAGCATCACTCGCGGCGACCTCCGGCTCACCGCGGAACAGGTAGCGCAGCACATCCTCGCCCAACTACGCGAGGACGCCGAGGCGTACCTCGGCGGTCCCTTCCGCGGCGCGATCCTCACGGTTCCGGCGTACTTCCGGCGACCTCAGCGGGCCGCACTGGTCAGGGCCGCCGAAGCCGCCGGGATCAGGGTGCTCCGCATGATCAACGAGCCGACCGCCGCTGCGATGACCTTCGGGCTCAACCGCGCCGCCGACGCCACCGCGCTCATCTTTGACCTCGGCGGCGGCACCCTCGACGTGTCTCTCGTCGAGATCGCCGATGGCGTCTGCGACGTCAAGGCCACATCGGGCGACAACCACCTCGGCGGCGACGACTGGGACCGGCGCCTCGCCGCGCATCTGGCGCACCGCATCCACGAACGATCCGGCGTCGATGTCTCCGGCGACCCCACCGCGCGGCACCGGCTGCTCGAAGCAGCCGAGGCCGCGAAGGTCGAGCTGTCGTCCGCCGTCGTGGCCGACGTCCGGCTCCCGTACCTCACCACCGGCGCAGACGGCCCACTGCACGTGGACGAGAGGGTTACCAGGGACGAGTTCGAGGCCGTCACCCGGGATGTCCTCGAACGCTGTGCCCGCCCGGTCGAGCAGGCCGTCAGGGACGCCGGGATTGCCCTGCCGGACCTCGACCACATCGTGCTGGTCGGCGGAGCCACCAGGATGCCCGCAATCGCAGGCCTGATGCGCCGGCTCACCCGCGGCAAGCAGGCCTACCGTGGCCTCATCCCCGAGGGCATCGTCACCGGCGCCGCCCTCGAGGCGGGCGTCCTGACCGGGCATCTCAAAGACGTCCTGCTCCTCGATGTCACCCCGATGACAATCGGCGTGCAGACCCAGCCCGACAGGACCACGACGATCGTGAAGCGCAACCGCACCATTCCCACGCTCACCTCGACCGTCGTCGCGACCACCCGGCCCGGCCAGACCGACATGGTCTTCCACATCGTCGAAGGCGATCATGCCGACGCGGAGCAGAACGCGAGTATCGCCCTTCTCGAACTGTCCGGCCTCACCGCCACGCCTGCCGGCACCCCGCTCGTCGAAGTGATCGTCGACATCGACGCGAACGGCACCGCGCACGTCACCGCCAAGGAACTTCGCGGCCCGCTACGAGACCTCCCTCGCAAAGCGCGCGAACTGCGCCGGATCAGAGCCGACTGGAGATACCGCAACACCCCCGTCCCCGCCGACTTCTACACCGGCCGGGAGGCTGGCCAGACCGCGATCGACGCCGTCGAACTGGTCGGCAGCCTCCGACGCTCCGGCCGATGGACCGACATCCGGCGCCTCATGCCAGCCCCATGGGATCCTGACCCGGTCTGACGAACTGCCGCGCGTACCCCGTCGAGGTCCTGGGGGCGCAGCCTGCCGACACAGGAATGTCGCGGGAGGTCCGCGCGGCACGGACCGGAGCGCGACCGGCGGGCCGGGCCGATGATCTAGATTGGCGTCGTCGACACGCGGGGGATACATGACAGTCTTCGGCTGCAGGAGCTGCGACGCCACTCTGACAGTTCCGTTGTCGAGGGTGGCGCTGCCCGTCCACGCGGACCAGAAGTACGGGAACGGGCCGGGGTCGCTTGCGCCGGCACTGGAGCCCGGCACGTTCGCGGTGAATCCGCTCCCCTCTGGCTCGCCGTGGCGCCGGTGGGCCGAACTCGAAGCCGGTGAGGCCGAGGCGCTCGGCTGGTACGCGCCCAGGTTCAGCATCTCCGCCGGGCCGGTCGACCGAGTGTTGCTCACCCCGGGAGACGTCCGCGACGCCGTCATCGACCCGGCACGGGTCGGCGACTCCGCGTGCTGTGGCCTCGACGGCGGCGAGCCCAACATGGTCTGCGTCACCTGCGGCACCCCGGTGGCCACCCGGATCGACGACTGTGGTCTGCGGCAGGCGATCTGGCTGGACCCGCTGACCACCCGCGTAATCGAGGACGGTCCCGGCCCGCACCCGGTGCTCGACTGGGCGGACCTGATCGACCAGCGGCCCGGTATCCCGCCGTCCGAACCAGGCGGCGGCTGGCACCCGATGTGGGCGGCCGCCGCAGCCTCGGCGCTGGCACACCTGCTGGCCGCCTCGGGCGGCGACCCGATCCTGATCCCGGAACACCAGGTTGCCGAGGTCTTCCGGCCCACTCTCGGCCGTCTCGTCGGCCCGATAGGTACGAGGCCGGAGCGCATCCTGGTCCTGGCCGGGCCCGGCCTTCCGGACGCCGACGGCGACTTCGCCCTCATCCCGGAACATCCGCAGACCGGCGAACCCTGGCCGGTGGCCCCGCCGGTGAAACCGGTCCCGCTGGCCTGAGACAGCTGGCGGCACCTCGCGTTCCACCACACCCCGAAGCCGGTCGGGCGGTCGGCCCCGATCCCGCCGGAGGCCCTGCCGGCACTGCTCCCGGGCCACCGCTTCGAGCCCGACGGCCACATCTTCCTCAGCGTCCTGGCCCGACTGCCCGAGGTCAGGCAACCACAGTTGCGCGCCATCTATGAACGAAGCCGACCCTACAACTACACGTCCTACGTCTTCTGACCGCCCGGCTCGCCGTGACAGCGCCCTTCTTCCGGCGGGTTCACTCTCATCGGCCAGTTCGGGACGCTTCTGCACGGAACAGGAGCGCGAAGGTCTCCCCGCTGGCTGGCGCGCACGGACGGCGGCCGGAAGAGTGCGTGAAGTCCCCTCGCGCGGTTAGATCCCGAGGCGTTCGATCAGCGTCTCAATGTTGGGCGCAACCTCGATCCAGTCCGCCGTTGTGCTGAGGTAGATCACTGACGGGGCGGCCAAGGAAGGTCTGTAGTCCAGCGCGAACGGCTGGTCGGGGCCGAGGTCACCGATCAGGAGAGACTGGTCAGGATCCACGTCGCCAGGCGGGCGCTGCCGGTCCGGCTGGCCGAGATAGAACCCGCGATAGTCCTCAGGCATGTCGTCGAGCCAGCGTCTGTTGGCCGTCATCCGACTCAGGGGGAGGAACTGTGGGACCACCGCGTCATCGCCGAAGACGTCGCGGTACGTCGAGGACGAGCGGTCTGGGGCCACCCACCGACCTTGCCGCACCGCATTGAGGAGCACCGACGGGACCGGCAAGCCGTCGATGATCACATCGCCATCATCGGCGCGCCGTACGGTCCCCACAAGTCCGAATCTCCTCGGCGCAGCATCGGGCGGCATGAGCGGAGGCCGAAGTCGCGTTCTGTGCACCCACGCCTACCTCGCCGTCACCGCCGCGCAGGCCAAAAAGGGGGCACCGGCTGCATGACAGGGACCCAGGGCCACGACGGACCAAGGCCGCGACGCCGTCGGCCATCACCGCGACGGTCGTTGAGGGTTGCTATGTGGAGGCTCTTAGGGGCTCGAGGGCGGCCAGGATGAGGTCGAGGCCGAAGATGAACTCCTCTGCCGGGTCGTAGCCGGCAGCGACGAGCGCTGCGGCGGACTCGTTGAGGTAGGGGAACTCGTCAGGAGAAAGCTGGGGCAGGTAGACGTCCTCGGCCATGTCCGCGAAGTCATCGGCGGTGTCGAACGGCAGGCTGCTTTCCTGTAGGGCGAAACCGTAGACGTAGACGTCGAGCAACCAGTTGGCGTGCGTCGCCATCAGAACCGAGAAGCCGGCCCTTCGCAGGCAGGCGGTGACCGCTTCGCGGTGGCGCAGGTGCGCGGGCCCCGGCGACGTCCGCGACTCCATCAGGCCGATCGCCCACGGGTGGCGGGCGAGAACCTGTCGGGCGGACACCGACCGCCGTCGCATCGCCGACTGCCAGTCGGTCTCGTCGGGCGGGAGCTCGATCTCCTCGAACACGATGTCGATCATGGCGTCCAGCAGTTCCTCCTTGTTCGCTACGTAGTAGTAGAGCGACATCGCGCCCGCGCCGAGCGCGCCGGCCAGCCGGCGCATGCTCAGCGCGTGGACCCCCTCGCGGTCGGCGATCCGGATGGCCTCGATGACCACTCGTTGCTTGCTCAGCCCCGCGTCGGGCGCGACCTGGCGTTTTTTCCTCCCGGACACGGGTCTCCTCACTCGCTCGAACGGCTTGACAATCGTCAAGCGTACTTTCATCGTACGGTGTACTAAACCGTAGTACGGTGTACGAATCAGCGAAACAATCCCCGAACCCGCTCGACAACCCGCCGGTCATCCGACCGCAACGAAGGAGTAAGAGATGGGATCACCGAAGAACACCGCCACCACACCAGCCCGCAGTTGGTTCGTTCGAGGCCGGCTCGTCGGTGCCGCGGCGATCGCGTTCGCGGTGTTGGTGGTGACAGAGAACGTGTTGTTTGCGGTGACGGGCGCGCTGCCCTACGGCGCTCCGATCGAGGAAGTGCTGGCCTACTACGCGGCCAACCGCGACGCGGTCGCGATCGTGTCCGGTCTGGTAGCCGTGTACCTGCCGCTGCTGCTCGTGTTCGTGACGGGCCTGCACGGCCTCGTAAAGCGGCGCGGCGGAGCGGGCACCGACTGGTCGCGCCTCGCCTTGACCGCTGGCGCAACGCTGTCGGCCATCTTCGTGCTCGTCAACGTCCTGCAGATCGGGCTCGCGCTCTCCGCCAGCGCGCTCGCCGAGCCGACGCCCGCGTTCGGGCTCGTCTGGCAGATTCACGCAGCGGCGTTCGCGCTGGCGCTGCCGATGCTCGGCACCACCTGCATCGGCTCGGCCCTCGCCGCGCACGCGAGCGGGCTGACTCCGGCTTGGCAGCGCCTGCTGGGCATGGTGGGCGGGAGCCTGCTGCTCGCTGCGGGGCTGGGCAACCTCGCGATCGCCGACGGCTCGCCGCTGATCTTCGTCGGGCTCCTAGGGTTCGTCGCCTGGCTCGTCTGGCTGCTCGCGACCGGCGTGCGCCTCGTCCGCTCGTGACCGAGATGAGAGCGGCGCCGGCCGGGCGCGTTGACCACCGATGGTGCAATTGACGCGGACGGATCCGTACCCGGGGAGGAACCTGATGGCTGACCACAGCGGGCTGCCGATCGCCGCGCTCCTGTTCGGGGGCCCGGAGGACGGACCTGGCGAGCTGGAACGCGGTGCCCGGCAGTTGGCCCTGGAACTGGCGCCGTACGGGGAACGGTTGCCCGCACCGACCGAGGTCGCGCCGGACGGCACCCGTGCCGGCGAGATCGAGATGATCGGTGCCGTCGCGCTGGCCATCGAACCCGCTCTCCCGTCGATCATCGCGGTGCTGGAACTCCTCGTCGCCTGGGCCGGCCAGCGCCAGGGACGCGGCGTGCGGATCGTCGAGCCGGACGGCAGCGAACTCGAACTCACCGGAGTCTCCGCCGCCGACCAGCGCCGCATCGCCCAGACCTGGCTCGACCGGAAACTTCCCCGGTGACGCGCAGACGCGCCCTGTTGATCGCCTGTGACGAGTACGAGGATCCCAAGCTGTCCCGCCTCCGGTCTCCGGCGCACGACGTCCAGGTGCTGGCCCGGCTGCTCGGTGACCCGACGGTCGGTGCCTACGACGTACGACTGCTGGTCAACCCGACCGAGCACGAGGCCCGGCTGGAGATCGCCCGACTGCTGCGGTCGGCCGGCCGGTCGGACCACCTGCTGATCTTCTTCGCCTGCCACGGTCGACGCGACATCGACGGGCTGCTCTACCTCGCTCTGGCCGACACGGACGTCGACGACCTGCCGGCCACCGCGCTTCCCACGGAACTGATCAACCGACTGCTCAACCGCTCGGCCTGTCAGCGGATGGTCCTGCTGCTGGACTGCTGCTTCAGCGGGGCGGTGTCGCGGGTGTTGACCCACCAGGGCGACGCGGGCGTCCGCGGCGGGGACCTGTTCCCGGGCGAGGGCACCGGCCGCGCCGTCCTGACCGCCACCACCGCCCACGAGTACGCCTGGGAGCCGGCCGGCGAACCGCTGCCGCTGACCGACAACCCACGGCACTCCGTCTTCGCCGGCGCGGTGATCGAGGGACTGCGCACCGGTGACGCCGACCTGGACGGTGACGGACTGGTATCTGCCGACGAGCTCTACCGGTACGTCAGGGACTCGGTCGCGGTGGCCGGCGGGCAGACGCCCCGCCGCTGGATGTACGGCGAGGGCGACCTCTACGTCGCCCGGAGCGCCCGGGGCCCAGCCCTGGCCACGGCGGCCGGCCGGACCGCGCCCCTGCCGCCGGCCGGGGTGGAGGTTCGGGACGCGCGCGGTGCCGACCGGTCGGACGGTCCGGTCCCGCCCCGCCAGCGGCCCGTCCCCTGGGCGGCGGAGCGCCTGCACTGGGAGGCGGGGTTGCCCGAACCGGTGGAGCGGATGCTGCGGGGTTTGGCCGACCGTAAGGGTTGGCTGGCCCTGCGGGCGGGCGGCTGGGACGAGGCGACCACCCAGTTCGGGGCGGCGGTGCGCGGCGACGGGACGGCCGGTGCCTGGTGGGGACTCGGGATCAGCCACGCGATCGGCGGACGCTGGCGGGCCGCAGGCCACGCGTTCGCGGCGGCCGCCGGAGGGCTGCGGGAGGCCGCGCCAGACCACCCGGCGCCGACGGCCGCGCTGACCGCCGGGGCGCTGCTGCTCGCGGTCGTCACGCTGCGGGCGGGCGGCGACCAGCGCGCGGCCCAGGTGCTGACCGACTCCGTCGACGCGTTGCCGCTGTGCCCGCCGCTGCTGGTGCTCTCCGCGGCGTGGGCCGGTGACGGTGCGGCGCTGACCCGCGCGTTCCTGCTCGACCCGGAGATTGCGGTGGAGTGCGAGGCCGCGGGCATGGAGATCGGACCGGCCGTCCAGGAGGCCATCGCCTGCGGCGAGGCGCAGATCCGCCGGCTCCACGTCGCCCGCACCCGGCTGCGCGCCACCGATCCGGCCTGGTCCGGCGGTCCGGCCGGCGACGGCGGGCCCGAGGGAGTACGGCGGTCACCGCTGGCGCGGCTGCGGGAGGTCCAGCGGACCGTGGAGGTACGCCGAGACGAGCTGATCTCCCTGCTGCACGCCCGCCAGCTCGGCGTACGGGACGCGTTACGCGCACCGGTGCCGGACGGGGGCGGAGCGGTGGTGGCGGACATCCGCAACGCCATTCACACCGGTCATGAGGCGCTGCGGGCGACGGACCGGCCCGCACCGCTGGCGGCGGTCGGTATTCCACCGATCCGTCCGATGCGTTCAATTTAAGCTAATTGATTTCCCCCGTGCGGAGGCTTCTACCGTGGGCGGTTGCCTCCGTACTATCTGTAGACCCGCCGCAATGGGTGGTTCTCGGCATCGCATCGGAGGAGACATGGTCGATAGCGGTGTCCTTCGGCGTTGCCGAAGTGCGCTCGGGTGGCGGCGCCGGTGACCCTCGAATCCCACGACCACCGCCGGCTGGTCGACGCGATGCTCGCGCTCACCGGTGCCGAGGTACGCACCCACCGCGACCGGTACATCCGGCAACTCGGCCACCTGATCGAGGGCGAGCCGGTCTTCCGCCGCTCCGACGTGCCCTTCGCCGACCTCTGGGGACTCGTCGCGGCCTGCGAGGAGGTGCCGGGGGCGCTCCGGCTGTTGCCCGAGGCGGTTGCGGCGGTGGACGGTGAGAGCCCGGAACTGGACCGTTTCCGCGCACTCGTCGCCATCCACCTGCCGCCGGAGATCCTCACCGCCGACGAACGCGGCCAGATCGTCGAGCTGGCCGACGGCCTCGATCCGCGGGTGCTGCTGGACCTTTGCCGCGGCGCGGTGGCGCGGCTCGGTCCGCGGGTGCGCCCACCGGTCACCGACCTGGCGGCCGTACTCCGGGAGCTGGAGGACGCGGTCTCCGACCCTGACGTACGCCCGCCGCTGGTCGCCTTTTTGGACGACCTGGCGGGCCGGGTCGCCCTACCGGCCCGCCGGATCGCCGGCCGCCTCGCCGACGCGGTCGCCCGGCGGATGGGGGTTCCACCGGGTCCGGCGGCGTCCCCGCCGCCGCCCGGGTCGACGGGCGGTCCCAGACCCTCGGACGGCGACCAGTACCGCTCCTACTTCGTGGTGCTGCTGGACATGGACGGCATCGACGCCTCCCGGTACCTGTTCGAGGCCTGGTTGGTGACCCCGGGCGATCCCGGCCGGCTGCCGTGGCACTGGGAACGCATGCCGGACGGGCCGGAGGATCGGTTCCGACTGGAGCAGATCCAGCTCAAGATCGATGAGGCGCTCACCGAACTGGCCAGTCGCAGTACCGCCGAGATCGGTCAACTGACTGTCGAGTTCATCGTGCCCCGTCCCCTGCTCGACTACGAGTTCGACCGGTGGCAGGTGGCGGCTCCGGGGCTCTACACGGCCCTCGGCGTGCACTACCCGGTGGTCGTCCGCGACCTCACCCGGATGCGCAACTCCCTGATGCGTCCCCGCTGGCGGACGCGGCACCGGCGGCTGCGCGAGCAGGGTTCCGCCGTGCAGGCCCGGGCGGTCGCCTTCGAGCGGCTCACCGAGCCGTACGTCGCGCAGCACCTGCACGCCCGACTGCTCGGCAACGACGACTACCCGGTCTGTCTCGTGCTGTTCGTCAGCGGCGCCGAACGGCACATCCAGGCGGCGATCGGCGCCGCGGTCACCGCCGGACTGCCGGTCGTCCTCTGGTGTCGCGACCGCGCGGCGGCGTCACGGTTCGATTCGTACATCCCCGAGGTGCTCATGGCGCGTAGCGTCGCAAACCTGCGCGAGCTGGTCTGGGAGCTGCGTCGCGACGCGGGTAGCGAGGGCGGCTCCCCCGAACACCTCGGTCTCCACCTCACCCTGCTGTGGGACGAGATCGACCGGGTGCCACCGGCCGACGCCCTCAGCGCGCCGGTCTAGGAAGGGGCGACAGCGTGTTGGAATCACCACCGCAGCCGGAGGACTTTGCCACGGGCGACGGCGAGGACTGGCGGATCTACCTCGGCACCGGACGGCCGCACAACGGCATCGAACGGCTCCCCGAGCCGCCCCGGTGGCGGCGGTTCGGCGGCGGGCCACTGATCACCTCCGCGCTGCCGGAGGACCGGCAGGGCGCCGAGCGGGCCCGTGGCTACCAGATCACCGACGAGGCGATCGAGATGGTGAACGCCGCGCTCTACCTGCGCCGCCCGCTCCTGGTGACGGGCAAGCCGGGCACTGGAAAGTCCACCCTCGCCTACAGCGTCGCGTACGAGCTGGGCCTCGGGCCGGTGCTCTATTGGCCGGTGACCAGCCGATCCACAGTGGACGACGGCCTCTACCGCTATGACGCGATCGGCCGACTCCAGGAGACGAACCTCTTCCAGTCCACCGGGCGGACCGAGGAGATACCGGACATCGGCCGCTACCTGACGCTCGGCCCGCTGGGCACGGCACTCCTGCCCTGGGCACGTCCACGGGTGGTGTTGATCGACGAGCTGGACAAGAGCGACCTGGGGCTCCCCAACGACCTGCTCAACGTCTTCGAGGAGGGCCGGTTCGAGATCCCGGAACTGGCCCGGCTGCCGGAGGACCAGAGCCTGGCGGAGGTGATGACCAGCGACGGCACCCTGCGGGCACCGGTACGGCGCGGCCAGGTCCGCTGCGCCGCCTTCCCGGTCGTCGTTATCACCAGCAACGCCGAGCGGGAGTTCCCACCCGCCTTCCTGCGCCGCTGTCTGCGACTGGACATCCAGCCCCCGGACGAGCAGGCCCTGGCCCAGATCATCACCTCGATGCTCGGCGAGGAGGCGGTGGCCGCCAGCGCCGACCTGATCACGCACTTCCTCGACATGCGCGACCGGGGTGCGGTGGCCACGGACCAGCTGCTGAACGCGATCTTCCTGGTCACCTCCGGGGTGCGACCGCCCGAGTCGACCCGCGCCCGGCTGCGGGCGAACCTGATCCGGGACCTCGAAGCGGCCGGCACCCTATGATCGATCGGCTGGTCACCGCCCTCGGCGGCGCTCCCTCGGCCCTGACGGCCGAGGAGTACGCCGAGGCGATCTGGCTGGCCCGCTTCCTGCCCCGCCAGCCGGGACCGCCCCGAGCCGGGCCGGCCGCGACGGCGAGCGACGCACCACCGGGGGCGCTACCCGAGTCACCGGCGTCGCCGCCGTCCACCTCCCCGGCCCGGCAGCCCGCCCGGCCGGAGACGCCCGCGGTGTCCGAGACGGAGCCGTCCGCCAGGCTCTACCTGCCGCCGCCCGCCAACGGGCCTCGCGACCCGTCCTCGCTGCCGGTACGCACTCCCGGGGTGCCCGCCCTGCCGCACGCCCGGGAGATCGCCCGGGCGCTGGCCCCGCTGCGCCGGCCCGTGCCCGCCCGGCACGCCGTGCGGCTCGACGAGGCAGAGACGGCCCGCCGGTCGGCTGAGGCCCGGATGCTCCAACCGTGCCTCACCCCGGTCACCGAGCCGTGGCTGGATCTCGTACTGCTGGTCGACGGCAGCCCGTCGATGGTGGTCTGGGAGGCGACGGCGACCGAGATCCGGACCCTCGTCGAGCGGATGCGGGTGCACACGTTCCGGCGCATCCAGGTGTGGTACGTGCGGCCGGACGCCAAGGGCCACCGGCCGATTTTGACCTCCGGCGGCGGCAGCACCGCGCGGGACCCGCGCGAGCTGGTCGACCCGGAGGGCCGGCAGTTGACGATGGTGGTGAGCGACTGCATCGGCGCCATCTGGGACGCTCCCGAGCTACGACGGTGGCTCGCGATCTGGGGCCGCTCCGGCCCGGTCGCCGTGGTCCAGCCGCTGCCACAGCGGCTGTGGCACCGCTGCCGCCCGACGCTGTACCCGGTGCTGGTCCGGCCGACCCGGCCTGGGGCACCGGCGGCGCAACTGCATCCCCGCCTGCGTGACGAGGTGCCGGATCACCTTCCGCGCGGTGCAGTCGCGATACCGGTGCTGGAACTGGCACCGCGATGGTTCGCCGCCGGGGCCGCCCTGGTCAGTGGCCGCACCCTCGGCCCGGTCGCGGCGGTCGCGCTGCTGACCACCGACCCTCGTCCGCTGCTCGTTGACCCGCTGCGGGAGCCACCGCCGTCGGAGCTGCTGGACCTGACGCCGGCCCAGCGGGTCGCCCGGTTCCGGGCGGTGGCCTCAGACGAGGCCCGTCAACTCGCCGAGTTCCTTGCCGCCGCACCGCTGACACTGCCGGTGATGCGCCTGGTGCAGCGCCTCATGCTGCCACGCTCACAGCCGCAGGACCTCGCCGAGGTCTACCTGAGCGGGCTGCTGCGCCACGCGGCGGGCTGGACCGAGGACACGCCGGTCGAACAGGCCCGCTACGAGTTCCTTCCCGGGGTACGGCAGGAACTACTCTCCGGACTACGGGTCGGTGAGGCGCTGCGGATCCTCGACGTCGTTTCCCGCTACGTCAACGAGCACATGGGCGCGGCTCTGGACTTTCCGGCGCTGCTCGCCGGACAGGTCTCGGGCCGGCTGGCGACCCGACTGGGCCGCCCGTTCGCAGAGGTGGCCTACACCGTGCTGCGCAGCCTGGGAGGCCGGTACTCGGAACTCGCGCGGCGGCTGGCTCCGGCCGCCCTCGGCCCGCCAGCCACGCCAACGCAGCGGACCGACCGGCGACTACCGATCGCGGCGACACCCGAAGAGGGGGACGACATGACCGCACCGACCGCTCCAGGAGATCGGGGCCGTTCCAGTGTCGGGGAGCAGCCGGCGGTGTTCGGGAACGTGCCGCCCCGCAACCCGGACTTCACCGGGCGGGAAGAACTGCTCAACGTGCTGCGCCAGCGGTTGACCGACAACGTCACCGCGGTGCTGCCGCACACCGTGCACGGCCTCGGCGGAGTCGGCAAGAGCCAGCTCGCCGTGGAGTACGTCTACAAGTACGCCAGCGACTACGACCTGATCTGGTGGGTTCCGGCCGAACAGCCGACCCGGATCCGGGAGTCGCTCGTTGCCCTGGCCCGCAAGCTCGATCTGGTCAGCGACGACGTCGACGTGTCGCAGGCCCTGGAGACCGTGTACGACGCATTGCGCACCGGACGACCGTACGGCCGGTGGCTGCTGGTCTTCGACAACGCGACCCGGGCCGAGGACCTGATGCCGTTCCTCAGCAACCCCGGCGGGCATGTGCTCATCACCTCCCGCAACCACAACTGGGCCGGGGTGGCGGACAGCATCGAGGTGGATGTCTTCACCCGGGAGGAGAGTATCGAGCTGATCCGGCGGCGGCTGCCGGAGCTGGACGACGGGGACACCGACCGGCTGGCGGAGCAGCTGGGGGACCTGCCGCTGGCGCTGGAGCAGGCGGCGGCCTGGATGCTGGCGACCGGCACCCCGATCGACGAGTACCTCGGCCAGTTGGAAAAACGGGTCGGCCTGTTGCTGCGGGAGAGTTCACCCGCGTCGTACTCGACGCCGGTGGTGATCACCTGGGGGCTGGCATTCGACCAGCTGGCCGAGCAGACCCCCGCCGCGTTGCAGTTGCTGGAGCTGTGCGCCTTCCTCGGTTCGGAGCCCATCTCGATCAGACTGCTGCCGATGGGGCGTTACGCCGGGCTGCCCAGCCTGCTCGACGCCACCGTCCGGGACGACATCCAGTTGCGCCGGGCGGTGCGAGACATCGGCAAGTACGGCCTGGCGAAGGTGGACGCGACCCGCAACAGCATCCAGATCCACCGCCTGGTGCAGGCGATCCTGCGGGACCGGCTCACCCCGGCCGACCGGGAGACCTACCGCACCGCCGTGCAGAAGCTCCTCGCCGCCGCGAACCCCGGTGATCCGACCGAGGACCAGGAGATCTGGCCCCGGCACGCGGAACTCAACCCGCACGTGCTGGCCTCCGGGGCGATCGACGGCGAATCCGACGACATCCGCAAGGTGGTGCTCGACCAGATCCGCTACCTCTACGTCAGCGGCGACTACGAGAGCAGCCGCGAGCTCGGCTCGATCGCGTACCGCCGGTGGCTGGAGAAGCTGGGGGCGGCCAACGAGCAAACCATTATCACCGCCCGGTTCCTCGCCAACGCGCTGCGCTCCACCGGCAATCCGCAGGAGGCGAGGCGGTTGAACGAGCGGACGTACGAGATCGCCCGCGACACGCTCGGGCCCGACCACGAACACACGTTGGCGCTGGCCAACAGTTTCGGGGCGGACCTGAGGCTGTTCGGCGAGTGGCAGCGGGCCCGCGAACTGGACGAGGGGCTGCTCGAGGCGCACCGCAGGGTGTTCGGTGAGGACGCTCCGGACACCCTGCGCTGTGCGAACAACCTCGCCGTCGATTACCGGTTGCTCGGCGACTTCGAGCGGGCGCGGCGCACGGACGAGGACAACTGGGCGCGCTACCGGCGGGTGCTAGGCGACACGAACCCGTACACCCTGTTCACGGCCACCCTACTCTCCCGGGATCTGGACGGGCTGGGCCGCTACCACGAGGCGCTGCGGTTGCAGCGGCAGTGGCTGCCGCTGCACCGGGGAAGCCTGCGGCCGGACCATTCGAACGTGCTGCGGGCGACCCGGCTGCACGCGGTCACGCTGCGCAAGACCGGTCTCTACAGCGAGGCGCTGACGGTGGCTCGCGAGGTGTACTCGCTGTGCCTGCGCCGGTTCCGGGAGAACCACGCCGACACGATCTCGGCGGCGATGACGCTGTTCAACATCCTGCCCCGCACCGAGCAGGAGCGGGTGGCGCGGGCCCGGGCCCTGGCCGAGGCCCGGGTGCTGGGCGAGGAGACGTTGACCGGCTACCAGCGGGTCCTGGGCGACGAACACCCCTTCACGTACGTCTGCATGACGAACCTGGCGATCGTGTTCCGCCTACTCGGGGACTACACCGAAGGGCGCCGGCTCGACGAGCGGGCGGTCGCCGGACTCCGTGCCGGGCTCGGGATGGAGCACCCGTACACCCTCTGTGCGATGATCAACCTCGCCAACGATCTCGCTGCCAGCCGAGACCATGCCGGAGCGGCTTCGCTACTGCGGGAGACCCTGGCGGCGGCCCGGCAGGTGAACGGCCAGGATCACCCGGAGACGTTGATCTGCGCCGCGAACCTCTCGATCGAGCTGTCGGCGCTCGGCGACCGGCCGGCCGCCCGGGAGCTGCGCGACGCGGCCATCGCCGGGTACGAGCGGACCGTCGGCCTGGACCACCCGGACGCGGCCGAACTGCTGGCCAGCCATCGGGTGTCGATCCCGATCGACCCGCCTCCGACGTGAGCACTGGCGGGTTCGGGAGGACGGCGGCTAGGCCCGGGCGGCGAGCGGGGCGCCCGCCGCCGGGCTGACCGCCTCAGGCGCCTCGTCCACGAGGGGGCGCAGCCAGCGGGTCAGCCGGAGCGGGTCCGGTGCGTCGGCGCCGCGACGCCGGATCTCGCGGTGCAGCGCGGCGACGAGTTCCGGCATCTGGTGCAGCGCGGCGGTCTCCCCGTCCGCGCCGTCGCCGCTCAACTCGGTGAGGATCGCCAGACCGACCCAGGACCGTGGCTCGTCCGGCTGGTCGAGGATCTGGCGGAGGTAGACGGCGCGGGCGGTCGCGTGGTCGCCGAGGATCTGCGCGATGTCGCCGGCGGACGCCTGTGGTACCTGCGTGGTCACCTGGGTCGGGTCGGTGCAGAGCTGGTCGAAGCCCTCCGGATCTGCCATCTGGAGTCCGGCCAGGTCGAATCGGACGTTGTGGGTCGAGGTCCAACCGACGTCGTGGGTCAGCACGGCGGAGATCGGCCCGGGTGAGGGCGCTGCCCCGGCCAGCCAGTCGTCCGCCAGCAGGCGCACCCGGTGCGGATCGGGCATCCGGTTGCGTAGGCGCCAGCCGAGCCGGTGTTCGGCAGTGACCTGCCGGGCCAGCGAGGCCGCAGCCGGGGAGACGGGTTCCGCGAGCCAGCGGCGCTGCCGTTCGGTCAGCGTGGCGAGGAACCGCCGGCCCTCCGCGGTCAGGTTCGGGACCCCGTGCAGCAGCTCGGTGGTCTGCCAGACCATGGAGCGCCAGCGGGCGAATTCGAAGTCGGCGAACCGGGCGGCGGCGTCGCGCTGGACGTGCCGTTGCACCCGCCAGAAGTCGGTGACCCCGAAGAAGGCGTAGACACCGTGCAACAGCCCGCCGAGCGGCCGGGGATCGTCGCGCCACGGCGCGTAGTGCCGGGGTTCCGGATCGGCGTGGTGCAGCGGAATCAGGTCGAGCAGCGCCCCGAGTTTGGCGTGCTGCCACTCGTGTACCAGCGCCGCCGCCAGGGCGAGTGGATCGGTGGGTGGGGTCAGGGACACGGCGCCGAACGACTCCATGGCGGTCGCGTTGACGCCGTAACTCTCCTCGGGGGCGACCAGCGGGACGATCGTGGTGAGTCCCGCGGCGATCCCCTCGGCGTAGCCGGAGTGCCACCGCACGAGCACCGGCCACGCCTCGTCGAGGGCCGCCTGCCACCCGGCCAGCTCGAGGTCGGTGAGCCGGCCCGCCGCCCGGAGTTGATGGATGTCGCGGCACGGGTCGAGGTCGTCGACGATCAGCCGCAGCGTGCAGCCGGCGGCCTGGGCCGCGATCGTGCGCAGGCCGGACCACCCTGGCGCGTCCGCCGACGGGTCGGTGGGTACCAGGACCGGGCCGATCCGCAGCCGGCCGTCCTCGGCGGTGACGGTGACGCTGCCGGTCCCCGACTCGGCGCGCCCGTACGTCGGCAGCATGACCTGGCCGTCGGTGCTGGACAGCTCGATCGTGAAGTCCAGCCCGGCCCGGGCCGCCGCGGCCACGGCGATCTCGCCCAGCCGGCCGACGTCGCGGGAGGCCGCGACGGTGCCGTCGGTGGCGCTGGAGCGGCGACTGCGGGGCGGCACCGTGGCGGGGCCGGCCCGCAGGCGCCGGAGTGTGACCGTCAGCCAGGAGCCGACGTGCGGCGCGAGCAGTACCTCGTCGACGGCCTCCGGCCGGTGGGCCTGGGCGCGGACGAGCAGCTCCAGCGAGGCCCCGGTGTCCGGGGACGGGTCGGCGTCCAGCAGTGCCCGCAGCAGGAACAGCCGCCGGCTGAGCTGGCCGCGGCGGAGCCGGGCGATCGTCTCGGCGTCGCCGTGACCCGCGGCGAGCTGGCTGAAGGACTGGGCGGGAAGTCGGATCACGTCGGTCACGCGCGTTGCCTCATCACTTGGGCGACATCGGCCTGTACGCGGCCGGCGATGTGGTCGATCAGATATCGCAGGTCGGCGCAGAAGACCGAGGGATTGCGGAATCCTGAGCCCTTACGGTATCGGTGCGGATAGTACCCTCCACCACAGATCGGATGAACCGAACAATCAAGACACGCCGGAGCGAGTGCCTTCACGCCGATCTGTCGGGCGATGACGGCCGGGTGCCGCAGGGCGGCGTCCAACGGGTGATCGGCCAGGTTGAGGCCGGTGGCCGGGGCGCCCTCGTAGGCGGAGCGCAGCGTGTCGACCTGTTCGAGCGACCCGTCGACGTCGATGACGATCACCCCGACGGGGCTCAGTCCGATCTGCTCCGACCTGCTGTGGCCGCCCAGTACGCCCACGGCGATCTCTTCGAAGAGGCGGAGGCGGGTCTCCCGCCGGGGCGCGTCGTACCACCGGTCGAAAACAGCGACGAGCCACTCTCCGTACCGGGTGCTTGCGTCGGGCGGACGACCCGGCGGTGGCTCGCTCCAGTTGCCGTGCGGCAGCAGGAAGTCCAGGGCCGGGGGCTGGTACGCCAGCAGCGTCTCGTAGGTCTCGACCGGATCGTTGCGCAGGTCGATGACGCTAAGGATGCCGGCGAACAGATCGGGCTGCTCGCGCAACAGCCGCAGCGCGCGGTCGACGGCGGGGAAGCTGCTCCGGCCGCCGAGATGCCGGCGGTGCCGGTCGTTGGCCACCCGGCCACCGTCCACGCTGACCCCGACCCGCAGGCCGGCGGCGCTCAGCAGGCGCAGGCGTTGCTCGGTCAGGCGGGTGCCGTTGGTCTGCACGGTGAACTGTGCCGCCGTCCCGGGCGACAGCGCCGCACGCAGCGTGCTCACCACCCGCTGCAACGTGGCGGGCGGGGCGAGCAGCGGCTCGCCGCCGTGCAGGATGACCCGGATCGTCGACAGGCGATGGTCGCGAGCGTGTTCGGCGATGCGCCGGGTCGCCAGGTCGACGACCTCGTCGGACATGAAGGCCTTCCGGCCCCGCCAGGAACGGTCGGCCAGCTCGTACATGTAGCAGTAGTCGCAGGCGAGGTCGCACCGACTGTGCAGCTTGACGACGAAGTCGTGGAACGGGGTGGGCCGCCAACCGGCCGGTGCGATGTCGAGCGGTGACTCGCCGAGCGGCCATTCGGGCGGCGAGGGAAGTGACGGTGGCGCGCCGGTGACCACGACGGGGTTCAGATCGCGGAGGTGAAACCAGCGACGGGGTCCTGCGGTCGGTCCAGCTCGTCGAGAATCCGCTCCAGGCAGTGCACGAACGCGCCATGGCTCGCCTCCCGGAGTTCGGCGAGGCTGATCTTGCTCACATCCAATTGGTGAGACAGATAATCATCGACCGTGGTTTCCATCGATTCCTCTATAGGACAATCGCACGCTAGTGATCCTGACCGGCTCCGAACGCGGCGGCTGGAGACGGAGCAAACTTCCCAAACTAACCCAAGATACCAGTGGATGCCGGACGGCCGGGTCAGTCTACGGCCGTCGCCCCGCCCCGGACAGTCCATAGCCGGTGCGCGCACCGTGGGCTGTCCGATTTCTCGCAGTGGTCGCGGAAGTCGCGGCGCCGCGCCCTGCGCGTTGGCCGGTCGTCGCTCCTGAGCGTCGGTGACCGACGCTCAGCGCCACGCTGGGGGTCGGTCCGCTCAGCCAACCCTCGGCAGCCGCGGCAAACCCAGCGAAACGAGGAAGCTGTCCGCCTTGAGTTCGACGAAGACGCTCGCGTCGTCGTGATCTTCGTCCGAGCGCAGGAGCGCGACCGGCGGTGACGCGCCGCTGCAGCAGGGCGAAGTGCCAGTCACAGCAGTACGCCGACGGGCGCCGTCGTAGCAATTGCGCTACCGCTGGCAGGGCGGCCTCAGCGCAGCGTCGACTGCCTCTGGATCAGTTCGAATTCGACCACTACCCTCCGGGGCGCCGGCTGTTCCTCTCGCGGCACACCGTCGAACTGGAGCTGGATCCGCTCTTCCAGCAGGTCGACTGCCTGGTGTGCGATCACGTCGCGTCCGGGGTCGATGGTGCTCAGCGGAGGTCGGGAGTAGTTCGCTTCGTCGATGTTGTCGAAGCCGATCAGCAGGACGTCCTCGGGAACCCGTAGGCCGCGGTCCTGAAAGGCGGCGAGCGCACCCAGCGCGAGTGTGTCGGCGAACGCCACGACCGCGTCGGGCTTGACGCCGCTGTCCAGGATGCGAGCGATCGTCGTGGCGCCGGTGGAGTGGAAATAGTCGGGTACACCGATGATCGCGCGTGGATCGACGTCGAAACCTCGTGACTGGAGGGCGTCCCGGAAACCCTGGAACCGCAGCGTTCCGCTGCTCGGCGATGGGTCGTCCTTGACTCCCAGGGGAACTACCGTGGTTGCACCCCGGCCCAGGACGTGCTCGGTCGCCGCGCGTGCTCCCTCGACGTTGCTCATCGTGACATGGTCGAGGCCGCCATCGAACACCCGCTCGCCCAGGAGCACGAGGGGGAAGTCGACGTCGAACAGCGGGAGGTCTTTCTGGCCCAGCGCGAGCGGGGAGTACAGCACGCCGTCGAAGCGTGACCGGTAGCTGCCGTCCAGTACCCGCAACTCGCGGTCGCGCTCGGCGTTGGTCTGCTCGATGAAGACGGTCAGGCCCCGCCTGGATGCCTCTCGCATGACAGCGTCCGCGAGTTCGGCGAAGTACACAACGCGCAGCGACGGCAGCACCAGAGCGATCGCCCCGGTCCGGCCCCGGCTCAGGTTCCGCGCCGACACATTCACGTGGTAGTCCAGCTCACGGATCGCGTCGTCCACCCGCTCACGGGTTTCCGGGCGCACGTACTGATAGCCGTTGAGGATGTTGGACACCGTCTTGACCGACACCCCGGCGAGTCGGGCGACGTCGCGCATCGTCGCCGACCTGTTGGTCTTGCGCGCCACAGCCCCTCCCGCCGCTCGTCGATTCGTCGGCCAGGGTATAAGACTGCACCATTCACAACCCCGGGACGCAGCGGCCGGCCCGCCCGATCCGGGGCGCGCCGGCCGCGTGACGCGAGGTCAGTTGATGGTCAGGGCGATGGCGTGAACGGGGCCGCGGACCGGGTCGATCTGCAACTCGTAGGCACCGGGGGCGAGCCCCCTGGTGTCCCAGTGGAAGATGTACTGGTTGCTTGCCGCGCTGTAGCGTGCGGTGTTGTCCGCCCTCTTCTGGACAGGCGTGGCCGGAACGCGGTTGCCAGCCACGCCGTCGGTCTTCCTCACGAGGTAGACGCGCGGCCGCGCGTCGGTGACCGTCTCGCCGTCTGCGTCGGTCAGGGTGAACTTGACCGGCACGGCGCGTCCGGCTTCGACGATGTCGGAGCCGTCGCCGGCCAGCGGTGGCCGCACCCCGCCGAACCGGTACTCGGGCGCGAAGATCCGCGGCAAGAAGTCGATCAGATTCGCCATCCAGATGTCGAAGCCATGCGGTCCGACCCAGGTGCCGGCGTACTCGTATTCGATGCCCTGGGAGGTCAGCCACTGCATCGTGTTCTGGGTGAACGTGTACGTGAAGTCGACGTCACCGGAGTACAGCCGTGCCAGCTTTGTGCCTTCGTTGACCGCCTCGGCGTCGACGCCGCTGGGGTAGGAGAACAGGAACCCCGAGAAGACACCGACGTAGGCGAACTCGCCCGGGTGGCTGAGCCACGTGCTCAGGGTGTTCATGCCCCCCCACGACAGGCCAGCGAGCGCCTGCTCATCCGGATCAGTCGAGATGTTGTACTTGTCCGCCGCGGTTGGCATCACGTGCCGGCTGAGGTCGGTCCAGAAGTCGACGCCGTTCTGGTCGGGCATGACCACAACCATCGGCGCCATTGTCTTGTTGAGGTAGCTGTTGTCGAGAATCTGCTTGGCACGCCCGGTTTCGAGCCAGCTGCCGTAGTTCTGGCCCCCGCCGTGGTACAGGTACATCACGGGGTAGGCGGCTTCGCGGTCAGCATCGTAGCCTGGCGGCGTCCAGACGTACGCGTGGCGCTCTGTGCCCTGGCTTCCGTCGTAGGTCATCAGTGAGACCGTGCCGCCCCTGCCCTCGGGGACATCGGCCAGCATCGCATCGGACTTACCCGGCACGAAGAGCTGCGACTCCATCACGTGGGTGTTGACGGTGTCGGCCGGGTCCTTCAGGTCGACGCCGTCGACCACGTACCGGTAGTAGTAGTAGCCGTCGAGCGGCCCAATCGTCGTTCGCCAGCGGCCGTCGGGCTGCTTGTCCATCGGGATCCGGAACCACTGGCCATTCGGAGCCCAGTTGCCCCAGATCGTGACGTCCTTGGCGCCAGCCCACTGGGTGCCGGTCTCGAACGTGACGATGCCGTGCGGGTCGATGTGCGGGGTGGTGATCGAGCCGGCCGCGGGGGGCTCGTACGGCCGGGTCAGCGCGCGGTGTCCCTTGCTGGCGCCGTGGCGGAGGACCTTCTGTCCGAAGAGCCGAGCGGCGAAGTCTCGCAGGTTCTCCCGCCACGCGTCCCAGGTGGCGCCGCCGTCAGGGTTGACGCCGTCGAACTCGAACCTCACTCCGGACTTCTTCAGGTCCACCAGCAGGTCGTAGTTGTCGTTGTACGACGGATCGAGCGTGTTGCCGACGAATACCCGCAGCAGTTTGGTGCCCTTGTTGATCGCCTTGGCCTCCGCTCTGGTGATCGGGCCGTCGGCAGAGCCGGAGAAGGATCCGACGTAGGCGAACCTGCCGGGATCGCTGCGGAGGATGCTGATCGCCTGCTCGGCGCCCGTGGCGACACCGGCCAGCGCCTGACCCTTGGGCCGAGACGAGATGTTGTAGCCGGCCCGTGCTGCGGGGACGATGGCGTCGAGCAGCTCGGCGCGGGGGTCGGCGGAATTGGCGTCAGCCATCACGACCACCATCGGCTTGGCGTCCCCGCCGGCGACCAGGTTGTCGAGGATCTGCTTCGCCCGGCCAAGTTCCAGCCACTCACGAGCTGTCTGACCCTCGCTGCTCAGCAGGTACAGGACCGGGTACGCCTCGGCCCGGGCCGAGGCGTAGCCGGGCGGCGTCCACACCAGGGCGGTACGGTCCTCCGCCGCTGTCGCGCTCGGGTAGGACAGTTCCTCCACAGTCCCGCCCGCGGCGATGTCGTCCATCCACGCGACCGACTCACCGGGCACGAAGAAGGTGTTCCAGTTTGGCTTCGACGTCACCGCCACCGGGCTGCCGGGCTGCCGGAAGGACACCTTCGACCTGTCCTGCATCGTCGCGGTGTACTGGTAGTAGTACAGCCCGGGATCGAGCGGACCGACGTTCGCGGCGTAGTCCGAGCCGCTCGGGTCGAGCGCGAGCGCCGACCAGGTGCCGCTCGGGCCGATGTTCGCCTCCAGTTCGAGCGTTGCCGGCGTTCCGCCGACAATGCTGCTGGCCTGCGACTGCGGCACCTTGAAGTAGTGATAGACGTCGTCGTTCGAATGCCACGTGTCGGTCGCGGCAGCCGCCGGGGCGGCCGCGATGACTGACACCACCACCAGAGCCGCGGCTGCGACAAGGCTGGTCGTTCGGGGGCCACTGCTGTGTGACATCGCGATGCTGCCCCTCTCAGAGCGTCAAGGCCTCCCGCATCGAAGGCACGCGCCTCACCATCGAGATCGGCCACCGAAACCTTCCCGACAGCCACGACGGTCCACATTCACACCAGCGCACTACATGTCCTACACCGGTGTAGAGCGGATGGCAAGAGACCTCTCGAAGCCCCCTACGACATCCATGGTGGACTTTGTACTCGACACCGTCCGGATCTCCGGACGGCAAAAGAGGTCACCCACGAAAGCCAACACAACGAGCAGCCGCTTCCAGGTGGTTCATGCCTGTTGACCTGAAGTTTCATGCTGTTCGACGCAGTTGGCGCGCCCGTCCATCGAGTGCCTGCGTGAATACGTTCCACGCCAAACCCGTTGCACTGAGGGAACGGCACTCCAGCAGGTCAGCGGCCCATCCGTTGAGGACCGTCGGCGCTGGTTCGGCGTGCTGCGGGCCAGCCTCACCCACGTCCGGGCCGTACGCCCTGGTCCTCGTCACCGGCCCGCGACAGGAGATGCCCTCGGCCTCACCTGGACCGACGTCGACCTCGACGCCGGTGAGCTGACCATCGGCCGGCAACGGCATCGCGTACGCGGAAAGCTCCTGCACCGCGACACCAAGACCCAGGCGTCCGACGTCTGCCTGGCCGCGCTCAACTCGTTTGCTCACGCCGCCAGCCGCGCCGCTACGCAGCGTCCCGCCGAGCCGGCCCAGGTTCCGCCGCGCGACCACCCGCGACTCGGCGGCTGGTCCGGCATCGCCCTCGATCCGTCCAGCATCGCCCGGCTGCACACCGCCTCGACGTGGGCAGCGCACCACCTCGATCGACTGGCCGCGATCGAGCAACATGGGCTGAACGCGGCACAGGGCGACCCACTGGTGCACCGCGACCTGTACCCGCACAGCGTGCGCCGGGCACCTGGCTCGGACAACCGGCCTGAGAACATTAACGTTCGTCTCAGATTCACCAGGTACGAAGTCGGCGTCAGATAAGCGAGGTAACCCGCCGACAGGGGCTAGTGATGACAGTGGATGCAGCGCCGTCAGGAAAAGCGCCGCCCGGGCGATTGAGGTTCGGGGCGGCCACCATGGCTCTGGCGACGGCATACCCGGTCGCCGCCTGCGGGTCGCACCCCCACGACAATGCGGGGCCCGCTGCGGCCGGCCCGTACAGCACGCACGCGAGCGACCGGTTCCTCGACCCCGGGCAGGACGCGAAAACCCCTGGTCCCGGCCGGCAGTGCCTCGGCGGGAGCGGCCGAGGTCGCAGCGGGGGGCACGGCTCGGGTGGAGACCTGTTCGACGAAGGCTCGATCCGAAGCATCGCGCAGACGGGTGCCGTACGGATACCACACCACCCAAACACCTGAAGAGAGACTGACATGAAGCCAATGGGACGCCGCACCTTCCTGGCCGCCGCCACGGCACTCGGCATCGGCGCCGGCGTGTCCACGCATGCGATTGTCTCGGCAGCGAGCGATGACAAGACTCCGGACCAGAACGCGGACAAGACCGCGGAAATTTACCAGCGAGACCGGGACCTGCCCTTCATCGGCACCGAGGAAACATTTTCGACTCCCACGTTGTTGAAGCTGAACTCCATCAATGAGGATCATATAGCGTTCCTTGAGGAAATTGGACTGTCGGATCTAGGCCAACGCCGCATCGGCGACATGGACGCGGGGGGACTCGACGTTCAAATCCTCTCCGCTCATACACCGTCCGTACAAAATGTCCCCGGAAAAAGGGGCATCGACCTTGCCTATCGCCTCAACCGGCAACTTGTAGACGGGCCAATCGCCAAATATCCGGGCCGCTTCAAGGCTTTCGCCACCTTGCCCTTGCAGAGCCCCGAGGCGGCGGCGGACGAGCTGGAACGCTCGGTTCGGGAAGATGGCTTCCTGGGTGCACTGACCAACGGACATATCACGAGGAAGTACCTCGATCATCCCGATTTCGAGCCCGTGCTGGCACGTGCCGTTGCTCTTGATGTGCCGATCTACCTACATCCCGGCTATCCAGCTGACGAGATCTTCGAGATCCTTTACAGCACCACCCGACCTGAATACACGAAGGAGTACCAACCCTACATTTTCAGCGGGTCTGGATATGGCTGGCACCAAGAGATACTGACCCAGTGCATTCGAATGATCACGTACGGAGTTTTCGACAGATTCCCCAAACTGAAGATCATCATCGGCCACATGGGCGAAGGCCTTCCCTTCTACTACGAGCGGATCGCCAATGACATGGGCGAGCCGACCGAAAACTCGCTCAAGAAGCCCTTCGAGCAATACTTCCAGGACAACTTCTGGATCACAACCAGCGCATTCCCCCAGACCGAACTGCTCAATCTCCTGCTGAAGTACATAAGCGTGGATCGAGTGATGTTCGCAACCGACTACCCGTTCGCGGACATAAAGGAGCAGACCGATTGGTTCCGCGGAGTCGATTTGCCACGCGAAGACAAGGAAAAGATTGCGTTCCGAAATGCAGAGGAACTGTTCAGAATGAAAATGCCCGTGAAGTGAGGCGCCGACGTCGGCAGCAGTAGCGACTCTCCTGAGATCCTCAGCGCGCCGACCCGCCTGGGTCATCGACAGTGCGGTTCGCGAGGGTCTCTACGGGTCCCCGTAGCAGACCCTCGCCCGCCCACGTGATTGCCTGGTCACGCCTGGACACCGTCAGTGGCGAGCACAGCATTCCACCGACGGCGAAGTGCGAACCCAGTTCTCATGGCCCGCTCCGACAACGACCCCCGTCGGAGCGGGCCTGAGGTTCCCCCGATAGCTCGGAGACTTTCGATCATGGTCTGATAGGCCCTGACCAGGAGGTTTTCTGTGCCCGCCCCTCGTAAGTACCCGGACGAGTTGCGCCAGCGTGCGGTGCGGCTCTACCGGGAGTCCGACCCCAAACCGGTGATCAAGCGCTTGGCCGAGCAACTCGGTGTGCATCCCGAGGCGCTGCGTAACTGGATCCGCCAGGACCAGGCTGATCACGGTGAGCGCTTCGACCAGCCCACCACCGCCGAGGCCGAGGAACTGCGCCGGCTCCGCAAGGAGGTCGCTGAGCTGCGCCGAGCCAATGAGATCCTCAAGGCCGCGTCCGCTTTTTTCGCATCGGAACTCGACCCGACCCGGCGACGGTCATGACGCTCGTGAGCGAGCTGCGCGACCGCTTCGGGGTCGAGCCCGTCCTCCGGGTCCTGAACATCGCCCCGTCGACCTACTACGGGTGGCTGGCACGCGAGGCCACTCCCGGCCCGCGGGAGGTCGAAGACCGCGGGCTGCTGTCGGAGATCGTCGACATCCACGACCGGTCCGGGCAGACGTATGGCAGCCCGCGCGTGCATGCCACCCTCGCCCGCCGGGGCATCCGCGTGGGCCGCAAGCGCATCGAGCGGCTGATGCGTGAACACGACCGGCAAGGAGCCTTCCTGCCTAAGGGCTGGCGGGGCGGGTCCACGAAGCAGAACCCGAAGGCCGATCCGGCACCGGACCTGGTCAACCGGAACTTCACCACCGACGCCCCGAACCGGCTGTGGGTGGCCGACGCGACCCGAATCACCTGCGGTGATGGTGTGCTCTGGCTGGCCGCGGTCCGCGACGCGTTCTCCAACCGGATCGTGGGCTGGAAAACCTCCGACCGGTGCAACACCGACCTCGTCCTCGGCGCCCTCGAGTACGGGATCTGGTCACGCGACGTGCGTGACGGTCAGTTGATCCATCACAGCGACCGCGGATCGACCTACACCGCGATCAAATTCTCCGAACGCCTGGCAGACAACGGGATCCTGCCCTCGATGGGCTCCGTCGGGGACTCCTACGACAACGCCCTGATGGAAAACTTCTTCAGCACCCTGAAAATCGAACTGGTCTACCGCACCTCGTGGCGTACCCGAGACGAAGCGGAGAACGCGATCTTCGCCTACATCGACGGGTGGTACAACCGCGAACGCATCCAGAAGGACCTCGGCTGGCTGTCACCCGACGAGTACGAAGCCGCCTGGTACACAAAGAACATCGATACACCGAACCCCGTGAACACCACCCACGAACAGGCTCTAGCCTGCTAAAACGCCCTCCGCGTTATCGGGGGAACCTCAGTGGGGTGATCGATACCGTGAACCCACCATGGCTTGGCCCAGACGATGATGTCGTGATCGACTTTCGTCCGCAGTTACCCTGATGACAGCTGCCATGACCCCCGTTCACCGCCCCGCCAGTTCATGAGATGCCTGCTAAATCAGGGACTTGCACGCTGGCACGCGCTCAGGAACTCGAACCCCGAACCCGCGCGGTCACCGGCTGGCTCACCGCTCGCCGACCGGCCTGGCGCGAGCAGATCCAAGCGGTGGCGATCGACATGTGCACCGTGTTCAAGGCCGCGATCCGGCAGGTTCTGCCGCACGCGCTGCTGGTCGTCGACCATTTCCACGTCGTGCAGTTGGCCAACCGGGCCGTCACCGAGGTCCGCCGCCGGGTCACGCTCACTCAGCGCGGGCGTCGCGGCCGCGGCACCGACCCGGAATGGCGGATGCGTAACCGGCTGACCCGGTCCGCTGCTCGCATGCCCGGCAAGCACGTCGACCGCCTCGTCGACACCCTTGAGGCACTGCCCGCCAAGATCGGCGCCCCGATCCTCGCCGCGTGGAACGCCAAGGAAGACCTGCTCGACCTGCTCGCGACCGCCCGCACCAAGCCCGACCGGGAACACGTCCACCGACTGCTGCACCGCTTCTACACCCGCTGCGCCGCCACCGACCTGCCCGAGCTGCACCGGCTCGCCACCACGATCGAAACCTGGTGGCCGCAGATCCACGCATTCCTACGCACCGGAATCACCAACGCCGGATCGGAAGGCACCAACCGCGTCATCAAGACCGTCGCTCGCGACGCCTACGGCTTCCGCAACCCCGAAAACCAGCGCCTACGCACCCGCACCGCGACCACCCGACGCCACCGCGGACACCTCAACCCCGCTTAACTTCGAAGAGCCGTCAAAAGTCGGCATTGAGCTTGCATATACACGGCCAGGAGGTGATCTCTTCTTGCTACTGTCCGTCAACGTTCGGCCAGTGTTTTCGGAGGGTAAACGGGGGCTATCAGGATGCTTCCATGGGGGACGCCGACAGCACGTCGCCAGGGCCCCCCGCGCCCCCCGCTCCCCTGTCGGGCACCATCGGTACGAGAGCGACGTGCGCCTACCCGATCGCGACCCGTCCCATGCGGTAGGCAAGGATTAGTGTCCACAGCGAGAGCAGTGTCGGTTAGTCAGTTCATCGCTGCGGAGTGGCAACCGGGACGCGGGAGGAACCAATTGTCTCCTCCCGCGTTGTTCGCACGGTCACTCACTCGCGGTACCGAATGAAGCTCAGCTCCAGCACCTCCCGCTCTCCCCGAGCAATCTCAGCAGCCACATTTTCATCGATGTTCAGATATTCGCTGCGGGCGGGACCGATATCTAGCCTCGACAGGTAGACCAAGCAACGGGAATTCTCACCACGGATGCTCCCCTCCGCCAAAAGCACGTCTCGGCCAATCGACCCGTCAGCCTTCTCAAGCCGCATCCCTGGGGCCTGCACGAGCCCCATCGGATCGTCACTCGGCGGGCCGACGTACGCCACTTCGAACTGCGACTTCTCCCAGCCCTGGTGAATTTCCTGATAATCGGTGATTGTTGCAGTCGATGCACACTCCATGACCTCGGACTGCCAGGCAGGGCGACTGATGACCCCGCATCCACCCAGCACGAGAACGGTCAGCAGCAAGCCGGCCACCAGCCGCGCGAAAGAAGGAGCCGTGTCCACACGGCCGTGGCAGACGCCAGCGAGTCTCGACCACCCGTCCACACGACTCACATCTCTCCCCACCTCGGGTCGAACGGGACCCTCAACTCAGACATCGCGTATTCCGCTACGCCTCTGTGGAACACGTATCCCGGCGTCGTCCGACCGTAGAGGTAGGTGCGAGCATCGGGATTCAGCTGTCCCGATTTCGCAATGTCCCGCATGCCACCTTCCCCCTGATTATACCCTACGGCGGCGAGTTCATCGATCGATAGTGGAGAATTGTTGGTTAGGAGTTTGGCGGTCACGGTGAGATCCTTCAGGTGATAAGTCAGCGCCGTGAGCGCGAGCTCGTCGTCGAGAACCAATTCATTCCAGGATCTCCCGGAGAATACCGCCGGATGCCTATCCTTAGTCTCCTGGAAGGTTCCTTCCTGCATTTGAACCAGCCCAATTGAAGGCGTCCCTGGATATTTACCAAGCCGGTCCAATAGGATTTGCGTCCCCTCCATCATCTTAGCGAATTTGCCCCCAATTGTCCGCAGATTGCTTTCCCTGAGGAGGATGGCAAGGACAGGAGCCGGCGACATTCCCGCCTTCGCCGCTATTTCCTTGACCAGCGGCGTGAATCTCACGATCTGATCGACTCCCGGCAACCGAAGGTTGGGCAGCAACTGACGCCATCCGCCGTTCTTCGGCTTGCTCGGCGTTACCGGTTTCCCGGTGACCTTCACGTTGCTCTTTCCGGAAGAAGTCTTGGTGACGTAGCCGCGGCGGCCCTGACCGTCGTTGTTCTCTTCGAAGTAGAGACCGCTGGGATCACTGTATGTGGCTGGGGAATTGTTGGCGTACGCGTATCCGTGCATCTGCTGCGGGTCTGTGAGATCCATGATGGGGTCGATGCTGATGAAGCGGCCGATGAACGGATCGTACTCTCGCGCGCCTATGTGAGTCAGGCCGGTGGGATCACTGGTGCCGCCGACGAAGCCTTTGTCCATCGCAGCTGGCCAGGTTCCGGTGCCGTTTCCGCGGGTGTCGCCGTACGGCAAGGTGCGGCGCTTGGCGACCGCGAGGGTGGTGGCGTTGACGGTCACTTCGGCGGTGCCGTGGTGGTCGGCGACGATCCAATGGAGGCTGCTGCTGGTCCGTACGGCAACCGTGGTGCCGGCGTGGCTGTAGTAGCGGGTGGCGGTCTTGGCGGTGGTGGAGTTTGCGTAGCGGACTTCTAGGCCGCCGGGTAGGTAGAGGGTTTTGCCGGTGGAGTCGGTTCGGGTCAGGCGGTTGCCGTCGGCGTCGTAGCGGAAGCTGGTGGTGCTGGCGCCTTCGGTGATGCTGTCGACCCGTGCCTCGGGGCTCCAGGACAGGGTTTGGGTGGCGCCGCTGGTGGTGGGCCGGGTGATGGTGTTGCCGGCGTTGTCGTAGCTGTAGTTCCGGCTCCACGTAGCGCCGCCGGTGGCGGTGACGTTGGTGACTGTGTGCGGCCGCGCCGAACCTGCCTGCGGGTGGGTGTAGGTGTAGGTGGTGTTGGTCGCGTGCCGGGTCTCGGTTAGCCGGTTGCCGGTGACGTCGAATGTCCAGGAGTGCCAGTACGGCGCCGGGCCGCCGAGCCCGGCCACGGTGGGGTTCGCCTGGCAGTCGCCCGAATTGGGTGTCCAGGCCCGGGTCAGCCGCCGCAGATAGTCGTGGTTGTAGCACTGCGTGTCCGCAGTCTGCCCCTGCGCCTGTTCCTTGATCTGAGTGACGTTCCCGGCGGGGTCGTGGTCATAGGTCCAGTTCGCTGCTTCCGGTTTCAGCTCGGGTACCACGTTGGTGGCCTTGAGTCGACGGGTGGGCTCGTCGAAGTCGGAGGTGACCGCGACCCGGTAGCCGTAGGCGCCGAACTCCCGCCCGGTCAGTTGACCCAGTTTGTTGTAGGTGACCGCTCCGACGTAGATCTGCGCCGCGGAGAGCAGACCGCCGGAGTCGTCGACGTCGTTGTAACCGACGATCAGCCGCTCCGACGGCAGGTCCGCCGCAGCCGGGAGGTTGATCTGGTGGACCTTGCCGTTGACCCGGTAGCTGGTGGTCGTGGTGTAAGTGCAGGGGTTGGGTGCTGCCGCCGCACACAGCTGCGACTCCGACGACGGCACCACCACAGACGCGGACGTCGGGCGGCCGTACGCGTCGAAGGCGTCCGTCCGGTTGATCCATGCTGCCCGCCGACGTAGCGGGTCGCGGAGGTGAGCTTGCCCTTGCCGTTCGGCAGGCTGTCGTAGACCCACTCGGCCCGCTTCGCGCCGGTCGGGCTGCCATCGCGCAAGGTGGTCTTACGGCCCAACTCGTCATAGGTATGAGCAAGAGTCACGGTGCCGGTTCCCGTGCCTGACGGCGATGTGGTGGTCACCACGTTGCCCGCCGCGTCATACGTGGAGGTCGTCGTCCCCTTGTCCGGGTCCATCGTCTGGATTTCCCTGCCGCGCAGGTCGTAGCCGTAGGACCAGGTGTTGCCGGCCGGGTCCTGCACGGTTTTCTGTTGTCCGAGCAGAGTGTAGGTGTACTTAGTCTCGTCGTACTTGGCCGGATCCGTCGATCCTACGTCGGCCCGGTCCTTGTACTGGCGCAGCCTCGTTACCTGCCCCTTGGCATCAAGAACCGTAGTGGTGGCGGTGGCACCGAGGGGTGGGGTGGTGTGGGTACGATCCCCGCCGTAGCTAGTCGTGGTGCTCCACTTGCTCGCCCCGAGCGCTATGAGGATTTTCTCCGTCTGCCGGCCAGCCCCGTCGTACACGTTCTGGGTGATGGATGGGATCTGTCCCTGCGGTGTGCCGAGTGTCGTTGACGGTGAGGCGTTGGTGGTGTCGTAGTACGGGGCGGATGTCCACTCCACCTCACCGCGGGCGTTGTGGAACGTCTCGGTCAGCAGCCTTCCGCCGCCGGTGGCCTGGGTCTGGGTCTGCCGGGCCCGGAGGAAGCCGTCGAAGAGTTGAACCGACTTGCGGTAGCTGCTGCCAGTGACCAACAGCGTCTCGGTCGTGACCGCGGTCGGCCCACCGCTGTTGCGTACCAGGTAGCTAATCTTCATGCTCGGCGTCTGGTTAGCCTTGTTCCGTCCTGGCTGCCACACGTTGGTGACCCTGCCCAGCCCGTCGTAGGTCTGCTCGGCCACCGCCCCGTTCGGGTCGGTGACCTTCGTCGGCAGGTCCCACGCCGATTCCCGATCGGTGGTCGTGGCCTGGCTGAGGGCGTTGGTCACCACGGTCTGGGTCACCAGTCCACCGTTGCTCGTGGTGTAGCTGGTGGTTGTGGTGTAGCCCCGGGCGTCGGTGGTCGAGGCGATCCGGCCGTTGTCGTCGTAGGTGTTTGTTGCGGTGCGGAGGTATACCGGGGTGGAGCCGTTGAAGCGGTCCAGGTCCTCGGTGCGGACCACGTTGCCTTGGGTCGGGGCGGCGCCGAACGACGAGTCGTTGGTGTAGCTGTCGTAGAAGGTACGGCTCCGCTTCAGGACCGTGGTCGGGTTCGCCGGCGTCGTCGCGGCGGCACAGGTGCCGGAGAGCACTTCGGTCTGGCTGGCCCGGTCGAGCATCCACGCGGTCGCGTTACGGGCATAGCTGATCCGGGTGCACGTCTCGTCCCCCGTGGCTGACTCGTCGCCGAAATCGTCCACCTCCGCGGGGAAACCGTCCGGATTGAAAACGGTAGCGGTTTTGGTGGTACGGAACCCGCCAGCGGCCAGCGCAGTGCGACTACGGGTCGAGGCCGTGTTCACTCGCCACGCGTTGGTGGTGACCCCGTTACGTTCCCGGGTAGCGGTCGGTCCCACCCGCACCGGCTCGTTCACCGTGGAGGACACCTCGGCTCCGATGACGCCGCTGCTACTGACCCCGTTGTAGGTGATCTCCTGCCGGACGAAGCCCTGCAGCGCCTCATGGTCGGTGATGGATCCGCCCCAGGTGTCCGACACCTGCACGTTGCGGGTGCCGCTGGGCTGCTTGTCGCCGTGCATGCCACGCAGGTAGCGATACTCCACGGCGGTCTGCACCCCGTTGGTCGGGTCGCCCTGACGCACCCGGACCCGGCCGTAACCACGCCAGTCACCCCAGGTGCGGTGCTTGTCCTTGGTCAACTCGTCGGTGTTGTACGCCCAGGCCGGGGAGTCCAGGTAGTCGTAGAACGTGGTCTGGTTCGGCTGGTCGGTGACCAGGTCGTCCTGGTCGATACGGGTGACCACGTACTTGTGGAACCAGTCCAGCGTCGGGTCACCACTGCCCGGCCAGGAGAAGTACGCCGGCACGCACCGCTTGGTGTTCGAATGCGGCGTCGGCAGGCTGCCGCGGGTGCAGTCGTGCCCCGAGTAGGTGACCAGGATGTCCCCGCCGGACTCGGTGCGGATCTGCTTGATCCGCCACCGGTTCAGCTCGGTGCGCTGGTCCGACGGCCCGTCCACCCGGTTGGCCAACGGCTCCGCCCCCGGGTTGAACGTGATCTCCGGGTCGGAGACGACGACGCCACCGGCGGTGGTGACGTGCCCGGTCCGGGTGACCCCACGCAGCCACATCGGCGTGCTCTCACCGGTACCGGCGTTGATGAACTCCTGCCGCAACGCCCAGGACTCCACATCCCGATACGACGACGTGCCGTTACGCAGCTGAGCGGTCACCTTCGTCAGCCGCCGCGCCGACCAGAACGTCGGTGCGTTCTGCTCCACGCACGGCGACTCCTTGCAGTACTGGTCCCACGGAGTGTCCGGCCACGAGGCCGGCTTCGGATCCGACGTCCACGCCGTACCCGTCCAGCAGTTCGACAGACACCGCTCGTTGGTCTCGAACAGCACCCGCAGCGGCGCCGCCGCGTCGTACTCCGCACCCTTGCGCATCCCGTACTCGATGCGGTCCAGGTAGCCACCCCGGTCGTACGTGGTCCGCTGCGTCGGCGTCATGTTGCGGCCGTACGCGCCGGTCTCCTTCTTGTAGAAGTACGCCAGGGAGTTGCTGTTCGGGTCGACCACATAGTCCAGGTTCCACCGCCACCCCTGGGTACAACGGGCGTCGGCGAACGTCGAGTCGTAGCACGGCTCACCGGAGTTGTTGCCGTACACAGGCGCGGTCCAGGTCGAGTTCGTCACCGGCTTTTCCGAGGACCAGCCCGGCAGCCGGTGGTAGCCGAAGAAGTACTGCACCCCGTCGGTGGTGGTGAGCTTCCAGTACTCGTTGTCGTTGTCCCCGTTGTCACGGGCCGAGCCGGTGAGCCGCTCGATCCTGGTGCCGTCGTCGTCTTTCAACCGCCAGACCGAGCCGTCCCGAATCAGCTCACCGGCCCGACCGTTCATTGACAGCGTGGCGTTGTCGTTGAACCAGCACAGGTCGCCGGTCTTGTGGCTCGGGTTGTCGTCCGCGCAGGAGGCGTAGCGCCGCTCGATAAAGCCCGGCCACGACGCCCAACCATCACCGACCCAGCCACCCTGGTTATTCGACATCGCGGTCAACGTCCACACTGCCCGACGAGTACGCCAGGCTCACCGACGGTTCGGGACCGCCCAATCCTGGGGGCATCCGCATCTCGTACGACCAGGAGAAATCACCTGTTTGGGCCGACACATCCCAGGCAGCGGCCGGTGAGAGGTCGGTCGCCTTGTAGTCACCGTTGTCGCCACCCGACTCCGCCTGCACCGCCAGCAGCGTCGCCGCCTTACCCGACAGGCCCACCTGAGCCGACAACGTCGACGCCTGCGGGTCGTTCACCGTCGGCACCGGCGTCGACGTCTGGCATTCCGGTAGCTGCGGCGTGGTTGCCGCACACGCGGGCCGCTGCGTCAGCCGCAGCCGCGACGCCCAGTCACCACCGAACGCATGCGCGTACCCCGAATAGTTGACCCCGACCGACACCCGACCATTGCCCGGTATGCCATCCGAGCGACCGAGACTCAGCAGCACACCCTGCACGCCTGCCCGCGCCGTTGCCGCTCGGTCGAACACCCGCACCGTCACCGCTTCCGGCCCGGCCACACCCCGCGCGCCGAACCCTTTTGACTCCACTGCGGACACGGTCACCGGCAGCTCGCCAGCCCGATGCGCACCCGCCACAGTTGGGCGGGCCGTCGCCGTACCCGGCTGCGGCCAGGTCACGGGCCGTGGGCCCTGCACCGCACGCGACTCCGGGAAGGCCGTCACTCGTGCGGCCTCCGGCTTCGCGTCGGTCACCCGCAGTCCGGCAACATCCTTCGGCTTTGGCGGTTCCCACTTCGGCGCTGCCTCGACAGCCGACGGCTGATCGATCATCGTGACCGCCAGGACCACCGCCAACGGTGCGGACATCCAGCGCATCCGGCGCCCGACGCCGGGCCTTGCTTTCGTCCGCTGCGGCGGACCATCGACTTCAACCCTCATGGCGCTGCTCCCCATGCATGCTTTTAGCGACGGAACCGGAGGTGGAACGACACTGTCGGGAAGATCATGTGTACGAAGAGTGGTCACGTCGAGTAGCCGGCGGGCTCGACAGGCGCACCTCGCGGCCGGTGAGCCGACAGCGCGGCAACAAGCAGCAAAGAAAGCCAAAGCGGCGGCAACTGCATTAGCATCTGCCGCTGGCACAGCGCGGGGGCAAGCCGCCAGTGCGACCGACTCTGCTCCGGTTGCCGACCTCGGGCGAGAGTACCGCTGACACCGGATAGGGCGAGACCAGACGTCCTGTGTCACGCCCGGACTCGGGTCCGTCGTGAACAAGATGGCAGCAAGATCAACGCTGGCCGAGTAGTAGGCAGACGGCCGACGCATCGACTTTGAACCACGCGACCGATACGCGGACCGCACCGCGGAGACGCGTTCCCCAGTCCACCGCACATCGAGCCGAGGTGGTTCGCGCACTGCCAATCACGGACTCACGTTTTCCCCACGCCAGGGACTATCGGTGGACCATACTTGGCAGAATCCGAACCACACATACCAGCAGCTCACTGCCCTGCAATAGTCGTCTCACCGGTTCGACGTCACGCTGGGGTAACCAGTTGACGGCACTTCCGCAGGGATAAGCCACGACGGGCAAGACGTCCCACCGTCGGGCGTGGCAGCAGAGCGGGAGCGTTGTACACCGGCGGATGGGATTTGTGTCGGTGGGGCGACGTTGACCAGGGATCCATGATCGTCGTTTGTGGCGAACTGCAACTCAGGTCTAGATAACCGGGTCAGCCGATTGGTGACGCCACTGTCCCGACTCGTCTTCGAGGATCGACGCGGCAGCGACCCGGTCTGCGCACTTTCGGCGCCATCGCGCTCGTCCGAGAGTCAGCTTACCTAGCTGGACCGGGCGGGGACGTTCTCAGGCGGCGGGGTGGTTCGCTTGGACGGACCCGAAAGTCTGTTGCCGGCGACTATGAGTTCCGGGACGCTGGTGACATGACGTTCTGAGGGAAGCACCTTCGTCGCCGCCACGCCATCGCGATCGGCGGCCGTCCATCCCCCCTTTGGCGAGAAGCGAGCGTCCTTGTCCGTTAAGCCTCTCCGGCAGGAGTCCCTGCCGGCACCTACTCCTGCCACCGTTACCGTCTTCGCCTCCCCGGCCAGCTGGGTCGAGTCCGACGCCGTCGACCAGTGCCACCAGGTGGCCACCCTCGACGGCATGGTCCATGTCGCCGGCATGCCGGACCTGCACCCCGGCAAGGGCGCCCCTATCGGCGCCGCCATGACCTCGACAGTGCTCTACCCGCACCTGATCGGCTCGGACATCGGCTGCGGCATCGCCGTCTTCCCGATCGCGCTGAAGCGCGTCGTGCCGGAGCGGCTCGCCGCCCGCTTCCCCGACCTGGACCGCCCGCTCGACCCGGATCGGGACGCCGACGACCCGGCCTGGTCCGTGCTGGACGGTAACGTCCCCGCCGGCCACCTCGACGGTCTCGGTACCGTCGGACGGGGCAACCACTTCGTCGAGCTGGCCCGCGTCGGCGAGATCCTCGACCCGGGCCACGCCGCGCGGCTCCAACTCGCCACCGGCGACACCGTTCTCGTCGTGCACAGCGGGTCACGCGGCCTCGGCGAGCGGATCCTGCGTGAGCACACTGAGCTGCGAGGCGCCGGTCCCGCCGACGACCCGGCCGGGTACCTGGCCCGACACGACGACGCCGTGCGCTGGGGTTCGCTCAACCGGCGGCTGCTGGCCGCCCGGACCGCTATCGCGCTGGGCACCGAGCCGACAGCACCGATCGTCGACCAGTGCCACAACCTGGTCGAAATACGCAACGGGCACTACCTGCACCGCAAGGGCGCGGCCCCGGGCGACAGCCGAGACGTGCTCGTCGCCGGCACCCGCGGCACCCCGTCATACCTGGTGGCCGCACACGCGGGCGCGCAGGCCAACCACTCGGTGGCACACGGGGCGGGCCGCAAGATGTCCCGGGCCGACGCGCTGCGCCGGGGCCGAGCCAAGCACACGGTCGACGAGCTGCGCCGCACCCCGGTGGGTTCGCTGGTGGTCTGCGGCGATCGGCAGCTGCTGTTCGAGGAGGCCCCGACCGCGTACAAGCGAATCGAGCAGGTGATCGCCGACCTGGTCGGCCACGGGCTGGCAACCCCGGTGGCGACCACGGTCCCACTGGTCACCTACAAGACACCGGACGTGGGAGCCGCGGCCCGCAACGACCGGCGACCCGAGCGCCGGCAAGCCGAGCACCGGCGGCGGGGGCAGCGGTGAGCCCGCACCTGCTGCTGTCGGCGGGCCGGGGCCCGCAGGAGTGCGCATGGGCGCTGGCTCAGCTGCTGCGCCGACTGGACGCCGACGCCACCCGGCACGATGTGGGCGTCGTACGGCTGGAAAGCGTCGCCGGCGACCGGCCCGGCACCTACCGGTCAGTTCTGATCCGGCTCACCGGTGCAGGTGCGGAGACGTTCGCCGCCGCCTGGACCGGGACGTTGTGCTGGCAGGCGCCCAGCCCCTACCGTGCCGGCCACGGCCGGAAAAACTGGTACGTCGCCTCCCGACGCTGCGAGGTCGACGCCACGGTCAACCCGTTCACCGAGGCCGACGTAAAGGTGGTGGCCGTACGCACCGGCGGGCCCGGCGGCCAGCACCGCAACAAGGCCAGCACCGCAGCGCGGGCCACCCACCGCCCGACCGGCACCGTCGTGGTGGTCGACACCGAGCGGCAGTACGGCCTCAACCGGAGCATCGCGCTGCGGCTACTGCGGCAACGGCTCACGGCCAGTGACGAGGCGGCCGGGCGAGCGGTCGTTGCCGCCCGATGGCGCGTCCACGACGACCTGGTCCGCGGCAATCCCGTGCGCATCGAACGCCCCTGACCCACCTTCGCGCCCCCGCCCACGGGACGACACACAAAGGCGTCCTGAGCCTCTCCCGACTTGAGGCAACACCCGGGACCGCTCAAGCCAACCAAAGCCACACGAGTAAGGAATGCCTCGTAACCCCGATCTCTGCCCTTCGAGGACGATCATCCTTTGAGGACGGTCATCAAGGATGTCGGGTCCAGGTAATCTCCGCTCCTGCGGCTACGCCTGCACCTGCACCGCCTGAGACTATCGGGCCCGGCATGCCATGTTTCCTCGGACGAATCCGGAGGACACTTCGATCTACATGTCGTATGGGTACCAGTCGGCCGCGTAGCGCAGCAGCGAGCGGGGCCCGACCCCACGGGGTGTCGAAGAGAAACCACTGGTCGCACCCGAAGAAGCCGTCGATCTACCGGGCAACCTGCGCGATGCGCCGATCGAACCGGGTCAGGGACTCGGCGGGCCGCTCCGCGGGCAGCATGTTGAGAATCTCCCGGTGGACCCAGGCTTCCACCCGTACGAAAGCCCCTCGCCCAGCACAAACGTACCAGCCGCATATGCATCGGCCACCTCGCGCAGCTCGCCGCCGAGCAGCTGCCATCCAGACTTAAACCATCGTCCGATCGCCTGCTCACCCTGAACCACCCGAGCCCGGCAGGCGCTGACAGCGTGAACGGGGCAGGCCCAGGCGCCGTGCCGCGAGGCTTATGCGGCACGGCGCCACCCGGCTATGGCTCGTTGACCTGAGCCGTGATCTCAGCGTCCGTTAGGGCACCCTGCCAGACTCGGACGCGATCAATGTCACCAGTCCAGTGGTCTGCGGGGATCTGGTACTTGGAGCGGCCGATGGTGAAGGCACCAGCAGCGTGCCATGGGCTTGGAGCTGCGACCGTGCCGGCGAGCACGCCGTCGATGTACAGACGGAGCACTTGAGCGTTCGCGTCTTGGACGGCCGTCACGTGGGTCCATTTGTCTTGTACGCAAGGGCTCCCGTAGATGGTGCGAGAACTGCTGGTGGTGGCGTCGATGTTGCGGGTCATCAGTGACCAGCGGACGGTGTTCGACTGCAGGCGGCAGGTCAGAAAGAAGCCGGAAATCTGTGAGCCGTCCTGGGCGAAGACGGTCCTGGGGCCACTCCCGCCGGTCCAGCGGGCCCACGCCGAAACGGTGTAGGACTGATCTGTTCGGATGACGGGTCCTGTCGTGGTGGCTGCCCCGTTCGTGCCGTCGAAGCTCAGGCCGCTAGAGAAGTTGTAGCCGAGACCAGGTGCCCAGTCGACGGCGGGCGCGTCGGCCAGCGTAAGGGGACGTTGGTAGCCGGAAGCATCTGCTTCCTGGCGGGGCGAGTCGTCGTCGAGGTCCTCCATCTCCCAATGTCCGGACAGTACGGGCTCAACTAGGGGTTCGAGGTCGTACTCGTCGATGACGCGGTTCCAAAGCCTGACGTCGTCGATGTCGCCTTCGAAGTAGTTCTGCTGATTCCCGTTGTAGTGCACACGGCCGATTTGCATCACCCCTGTGGATGACCAGAGGGAGTTGAGAGTTTGCTCGCCTGCCAATCGGCCGTTGACATAGATGCGGATCCGTTGAGCTCCTGCGTCGTACACCCCGGCGATGTGCTGCCAGACGTTGATCGCCGCTGGAGCGGGGGCGGTGACCGAGGTGCGGGTGTGGCTTGGGCTGTCGCCCGAGAACGTGTGGAAGAACCAGCCGCCGCCGGCGTCTCGTTGCAGCTGCCATGCACCGTTGTTCGTGCCGCTGGCCGCCACGACGGATCCAAAGGTGTTCGGACTGAGGACCCGCGCCCATGCTGCGACGCTGAAGCTGCGGGAGGAGTCGATTGGCGGCGCTGCGGCGGTCGCGCCCCAGCCCCTGCCGTAGCCGAAGCCCACGGCGCGGTCTCGGCCCTGCGTTTTGTGGGCACCGAGTACACGCCCGTCCGTCCAGCTTGGATTGTTGTGCGTCGTGATGATTGGCCCGCCTGCGGGAGTGGTAGCTAGGGTGCTACCGGTTCCTTCATTCATGGCCCAGACTGCCGTAGGGGCTGAAGGGCTATCGGCCAGGAATACGTAGTCGTATGGATCGGAGGCGTTGCCAGCTGCGTCCCGGCTACGGACGGTGAGCACATTTTCACCAATATGCTTCGGGGTGACCCATACGGTGGCCGAACCGCCCAGGCTTGCCGCGCGCACCGCCAACTGAGTGCTGCCCTCGATCTGGTAGACGTAGTCGTAGACGTCAGCGACGCCATTGGCGGAGAAGGTGAACCGACCCGAGTAGCCGACACCGCCACGTACCTGGTCATTAGTTCCCAGCGGCGGAGACTCGAGATAGAGCCCGTCGGCTGGTGTAACGGTCGGGGTGACCGCCGGTGGCGAGTAGTCGACGTAGAACTCGCACCATGGTGACGGGTCTGAGGTGCCGCCGAGGGTATCTTTCGTCTGCACTTGCCAGCGGTACTGCTCCCCGTCGACCGTCTTCGTGGTCAGCTGCACCTCGGCCTTGGCGCCGCTGGCGACCCCGGAGTCCGTCTTCGGCCAACCCGACACGGCGGCCCATGAGGAGCCGTTGCGTTTCTGAAGGGTGAATACTCCCGACAGCTTCCCGCCGTTTGCACCGTCCGGGTCAGTTAGCGTTGCCTTTAGCCACGGGTAGTCGGAACGCACCATCGGTCGAGAAGTGCCCGTCACACAGGCCTGCGCTCCAGAAGTGTAGTTGGCGTGTGTGCTCAGTTGCCCTGCCGTCGGCGCGTTCGGGGGCGTGTTGTACTCCACTGACAGCTTCGTCAGCGCCGGGTCGAACTTCTTCCACCAACTCTCGGTACTCTCGCCGGAATGATCCGATTTCCGGGCTGATAGCGCGAGAGTGTAGTTAGACTGCCCCTGGTTAGCGATCAAGTCGTTCTTCAGAGTGGTGCTGCTGAATTCCATTGGCTTGTCCGGCTGGGGATCGTTCGAGCATCCCGTGCCACCCGAAGGCTTATGGGCGTTACCGGACCGCTCTTCCAACCACTTGGAGAAGCTCGGCCCCGACCAGGCCTGCTTGCCCGAACTCGTCAGGTCTGCCGTCCGCCACAAGTTCACAGGACTTGGGTCACATGACCACGAATGCGTCATTTCCGTCAGGAACTTCACTGACCGTACTGTCTTGCCCGAAAGCCCGGACAGGTTGAAGGCGAAGTACGATCGGTAGGTTCCGGAACCGTCCGGGTTACGCCCAACACGCGCCACTCCGTCACTTCGGGTAGCGTCTTGGGTGCCGCTGTAGCCCCACCGGAGTCTGTTTATTGTCGTCCACGGATCGATCACCACCGGGTAGGTAGTGTCGCTTCCCCGCAGCAACTCGAGGTCCGGACGCACAAGCAGATCCGATCCGTGGACCTCAGTTGGCAGTTCCGCCTTTCGGGCGCCATCCGGCACCGACTCCAGCGCCTCGCGTTGTTCCTGCTCGACGAACTCCTCAAGCGCCCGACTCTTCGAGGCAACTTCATCACGAAGCGCACTCGATGAATCCCACATCAAGGCGTTGCCTGTGGACAGCACAGGCGTGCCCGTGCTATCGACAATGTCGAACCCGCCACTGTCCGTAGGCCGCTTCGCTAGGCCCGCAGTGTCGAGTGTGAACCGCAGTGTCTCCAGAGCCGGGTTGTCTGCCGCCTCAGCTGACTGCACCACGAAAGCCCAGGTGAATCCATCCACCAATGCCCTTACCCGCAAGTCCACCCCGGGAAGAACAGACTCATACACCGCAGTGTCGCTATCGAGCCGCGGTGCGGGCAGGCCCGCCCCCCAAGACATCGCCACCTCGCCGGCGGCGAGCGGCACGCGAACCAAGGGACCCGAGCCGCCCGCAGAGAATCGAACCGGCACAAGCGCCGCTATCGGCGTCACGGATCCATCGGCTTGCGGGCGCAGCCGGGTATCGATCTGCCGCCAGGCACCGTCGGTCCCGTTTGTCCACCTTGGCACCGCATACGACTCCAAGACGAGCGTCCCGTCAGGATTCGCGATCGTCCGCGACGTCTCTGTCCTAGCGCTGGCGACCTCGACGGGTGCCCCTGCTCGCTCGGCGGCAGCGATTGCGTCGGCTTCCGGGGGCGAAGTATCAGCGCTTGTAGGTCCTGCCGGAAGGGCCGACATCTTCGCGACGGCGGCTGGCGGTGCTGTGGTAGCGCCGGTAGTAGCGATCAGAAGGGACGTCAGAGCCGCCACTCCCGCAGCACGCCATGGGCGTACCAGGTAAAAGGGGTTTCTCACCCGCAACCTCACTTAACAGTTATTTGTCCCGGGAGGGGAAAGGTAATGACAGAATCGACGTTTTGAAACGGCCAGCGTGCACGCTGGCCGTTTCAAACATCTTAAGTTGTGGTCGGTGGCTACCTCAGCCCGCGAGCCCGAAGTCCCCGCGCCTCGGTGGCTGTGGTCGCGGCAGTGGCTGAGGCTGGGGCCTGGACATTTGAGTTGCTGTCCGCGAACCTGCGATTGCGGCAGCTCCCGCCACTCCCAGTCGAATTATTAGATATCCGCCGATAAATACTCCAGTGAACAGAATGACGTCGCTGGCGAAGCTACTACGCTCGACGGCATCCCTCGTCAAAGCCTCCTTCCATCTATCCGCCTGCTCGTTCTGATCGCTGGCGATATCCTCCGCCTCTCGAAGGTTGGCTGACGCCTCAGCAGGGGCCCTCTTACTATCCCTCCACTGCTCATACAGTTGCACGCCGTCTTTTTCGCCGTTATACACGGTTGTCCTGCCCCGCGTATCTCCAAGTTGCGGAGAGGTCTCTCGCTGGGGATTGAACACTCGATTCGGCCCTGCGATTACCCGCCTGTTCTTTACCCTGGGATCAAACACGACCTTAGAAATATGCTCCTCAAGCGCCCCTGGGGCGACCGCCTTTTGGCGCTCAGGCTTCACTTCCCAGACCCACACTTCACCCTTCTTGCAGTTCCAACAGATAATGTCGGCACCCTTGGTGATGCCGAAAGCGTCACTGCTAATGACAGCGTGAGGGAAGTTCTTTTTCAGATTTCGCACCCGCAGGAGAACTGCGGTGGCGTGGGCTGCAGTGTTACCGTGCGTCCTTGGGTCGCTCTTCTGGTTGGCCTTGGCTGTGCTTTGCTTCCGCGTTGCCGCATCACGTTCGGCCTTTGCGGAACTCTTGGCGACGTTTCCTTCGAGCCAGCGGAGGCCAGTTGGGTCACTAAAACTGATGGGGCTGTTGTTGGCGTAGATGTAGGCGTTCATCTGTTGCGGGTCGAATTGGTCGAGTACTGGGTCTACGGACAGGAAACGTCCCAGGAGGGGGTCGTACATGCGCTCCCCGACCTGGGTTAGTCCGGTGCTGTCCTTGTAGCCACCGACGAAGCCACGGGGGTTGGGCCAAGTCGCCTGTGTCCCGCGTTCATTGCCGTAGGGCGTTTGCCTGCGGCGCGTGACGGTTTGAGCGGCATCACCGGTGACTGCAACCTGGCCGGTGCCTTGGTGGTCGTCGGCGAGCCAGGTGATACCGCTGGTGGTGCGTTGGGCGACGACCTCGTCTCCAAAGTGGTAGTAGCGAGTGGCGTGTACCGCCCCTGTTGTCTTCGTGAGTCGTAGTTCCATGGGTCCGAGGTGCAGGGTGGAGTTGGTCGGGTCGCGGGTGATGAGTCGACCGCCGGCGACGTCGGTGACGTAACTGCTGGTGCCGGCGGAGTCGGTGATGGTTTCGAGGTAGCCGTCCGGGGTCCAGGTCACGGTTTGTTGTCCATTCGGACCAGGACGCGTGGTCGTGTTGCCTGCTTCGTCGTAGGCGTAGCTGGTGGTGATGGTGCCGGTGTCGTCGGTTCGGGTGGCGGTGGCAACGCTGTGTGGCTGCTTGTTTCCGGCGTCCGGGTAGGTGTAGGTGGTGGTGACGTCACCGGTGGCCGTGCCATGCTCGGTTTGGCTGAGCCGGTTGCCTACCCGCCCCCTTGGGTCGGTCGGGGTGCCGAAGTCCCAGGAGTGCCAGTACTTGGCCGGTCCGCCGAGCCCGGCGACGGTAGGTACCGCGTCGCAGTCGTGCGATGCCGGCGTCCATGCCTGGGTTAGGCGGCGGAGGTGGTCATAGGTGAAGCACTGGCTGTCTCGGCCGCTGCCGGGGTTGTCGTCGATCTTTTCGATGTTGCCGGCTTCGTCGTAGCTGAAGATGCTGTTGGCAATGTAGGAGGGCGCCACCGACCGGATCACTGGCCGGCGGGAAATCCGACCTGTCGCCTCCTCGTAGTATTGGCCAGATTGCACGAACGGAGCACCGGTGAGAGCGGTCGACCGGGTAATGAGGTTCGGCTGGTTCAGGTTGGAGTAGCTGGCCTCAATGACGTAGTGAGTGGCGTCCCCATAGTCGGTTTTCAGTTGGCTGGGGAATGCCTGGTTACTGTCATAGGCGTAGGTTAGGACTTCTTGCGCCAAGCCGCCTGCGGCCGGCAGCGTAACGGTATTTGCCGATCCGTCTGGGTTGTAGGTTTGACGGAGACTGTAGGTGCCGGCGAGCCCGCCTTCTACGGGTGGGATCGTGTAACGGATTTGGGTAGGCCGGTACCGCGCATCGACGGTCAGGTTCTCCGTCCTGTACTCGTGGCCGTCAGTCCACCGAGAGGAGGAACGCAGGACACCCTTGGCTGGTAGGTCGTAGACCCATGAGGCAACCAGCGGACCTGTCGCCGAGTCTTTCCGCGTGGCGGTGAGGCGTCCCAGCTCGTCGTAGGTGGAATGCAGGGCGACCCCGCGCTCGTCGGTGACGGTCGCGACCTGGTCGAAAGTGTTGTACGCCGTGGTGGTTTCCCCGCGGTCCGGGTCGTCGGCGAAAGTTTGTCGGCCGCGGATGTCGTACTGGTAGGACCAGGTGTTGCCCGACGCGTCAGAGACCGACTTGAGCGGCCCGGTCGGATCGTAGGTGTAGGTAGTTTTGTCGTACCCGCCCGTCGGAGTCTTTCCGTGGTACTGCCGGAGCTCCGTAGTGCGACCAAGCGCGTCCGTCCAGGTGGAAGTGGGGATGCCGCCATCGGGTGGGGTGGTCGCGACGTGGTCACCGTGGTAGGTGGTCGAGGTGCGCCACTTCTCTATGCCCTTTGAGAACTGGATCGCGTGAGCGAGACGTCCAGCTGTGTCGAAGAGGGTTCTGGTCTGGTTAGGGATGTCCAGGTCATTGCCGAGGTACAGGGTCGTGCCGGCCGTACCGTTGTGGTAGTAGGCGTTGTTTTCCTTCCAGGCGCGTCCCGCCGCGTCGTAGAAGGTGTCGGTCAGAACTCGGCCGCCTCCCCATGCGGCCTGCTGAGTTTGGCGATCGCGGCCGAGCGCGTCGTACAGCGTGTAGGCCGTGCGGTAGCCGCCTCGGGCGTCGATCTCCTCCACTTTCGCACTCGAAACGGTGTTGGTCGCGACGGTGTAGGTGTATCGCTTCGACGGGGTGTCCGGGAAGGTCGCTCTCGCGCGGTCGGGGTGCCATAGCGCCGCCGTGCGGCCCAACGCGTCGTGAGCGACCTCAGTGACGCGGGAGTTTGTGTCAGTCGTCTTGACCGTGGCTCCGGTTGCTGGGTCGAGCTCCTTGGTGTCCGTCCACAGCAGGGGGTTGGTGGTAACGATCTTTGTCAGCGGGCCGCCTTCGGTCGGTGTGTAATCCGTCCTCGTGACTCCGCCGGTGATGTCCGTGGATTGTTTCGGGCGGCCGTGGGCGTCGTGCGTCATCGTGGCAACCTGCTGGTAGAGCCGGCTGCCGCCGTTCCAGTCTGTGATCTCGTCGACTGCTGTGATCACACCTCTGGTCGGGGCGACTCCGTAGGCCTTGCCGTCGTAGCGGTAGCGAGTATCCCCGATCACTTGGGAAGCGCTGGTTGGCGGGGTGGCACAGGGTCCGGCCCATCCGTGGGCGCGTTTGACGGAGTTCAGTAACCAACTGTCACCGGTGGTGTTCCGGATGTACTCGGTCAATGAGCAGCGAGTATCGGTGTCGATCGCCTCGTCCCCTTGGTCTTCAAGGGAGACCGGCATGCCGTAGTCGTCGTAGCTGGTAACAGTCCTCGTACGACGCCATCCTCCGCCGTCGATGGCGGTACGTGTACGAACAGTGCCAACTGCTACGAAGCGGGCGTCCGCGGTCGGGGTCCCGGAGCGGGTTGCCGTCGCCGCCGACCGCCACGGGTCGCTCACACTGGCGGACACGATGCTCGTGCCGTTCCAGCTGATCTGCTCGCGGGGCATGCCCGCGAAAGCATCATGGTCGGTAGCCGCTCCACCCTCTAGTCCTTGCACCGTGACTGACCGGGTACCGCCAGCAGCGAGCTTGTCACCGTGCATTCCCCGGAAATAGAGGGTCTCGGTCTTGGTCCGTGTGGCGCCCTCACCGACGTACGTGATCACTCTCGGGTAGCCACGCCACTCACCCCAACTCTTGCGGCTGGCGGGGATGAGACCGTTGTCGTCGGAGTAACGCCAGAGCGGCAGATTATCGGGGTTCAGGTACTCGTACGAGGTACGGAGTGGCCGGGCACCGCCAGTGTGATCGATGTGTTGGACCTCAGTGACGACATACTTGTGGAAGTAGTCAGTGACTGGGCTCGTGTACGACTGAGGGATCCACTTCACGGGGAAGCATCGCAGGGTGTTGTGGTCCAGATCCGTGGGCTTAGGGCCGCTGGTGGCGCACTGCTGAGGGCTGTAGGTCACATAGATCTCACCGCCTGTCTCGGTGCGAATCGAGTTGACCCGCCACCAGTTCATCGCTAGGGCCCAGTCGCTGCCCGAGGAGTCCACTCGATTAGGCATCTGGGTTCCAGCGAACGTCACCTCCGGGAGGGTCACCGTCGTGCCGTTGAGGCCCCGACGGGTGATCCCGGCCAGCCATAGGCCGGCACGAGTGCCGTCGCCGGGATCGGGGAACGTGTGCCGCAAGGTCCACGAACTTGCGTTCTGGTACGCCGATCCCTTTCGCACCTTGGTGGTCACCGTGGTAAGCCTTTTGGCGGACCAGAAGGTCGGCGAGGCGTTACGGCAGGGATTGGTGCTCGCGGTGCACTCCTGGTCCCAGGGGGTGTCCGGCCAAGTGGTGGCATTCTTCGTGGTGCAGTTCGACAAGCAGCGGTCGGAGTAGGCGAACTCGACCCGGGCCGGCGCGGTTTGGACGTAAGGGCTGGTGGCCGCATATTCGGTGTCGTCTCGGTTGTCCGTGCCGTAGTCGATCCGAGTCAGGTACGCGGCCCGATCGTAGATGACGGGAGCGGCAGCGGCCTGATTGCGGGCGTAGTAGTTGGTCTCCTTGGTCCACCACAGCGACATCGTGTTGCCGTGCACGTCCTCGACATAGTCGAGGTTCCACCGCCAGGCCTGTCGTTTCCCGCCGCAGTCCGACGCGGCGAACGTCGTCTGGTGGCACGGCTCCCCCGGGTTGTTGCCGAACACCGGCGCCGTCAGCACCGAGTTCGTCGTTGGTCGGCCCGATGACCATCCCGGCAGCTGGTGCCGGCCGAACCAGTACCGGGTACCGTCGGCGGTGGTTACCTTCCAATACTCGTTGTCGTTATCACCGTTGCTGTAGGCCGGAGTCGTCAGCAACTCGACCTTCGATCCGTCTTCCTTACGTGGATGCCACTTACCGTCCGCACTCTTCAGCAATTCGACCGTGGTGCCAGCCAGCGACAGCACGGCGTTCTCACTGCCCCAGCAGAGGTCGCCGGTCTTGGTCGTGTTGTTGGCGTTACCACCCATGTCGTCGCTGCATGCCTTGTAACGACGTTCGACAAAGCCGGGTGAGTAGTCAAATCCTTCGCCAATCGGTCCAGGCTGGTTGTTGCTGGCCGCATTCAGTCCATCAACCGCCTGCGACGAGTAGGCAAGCGCCAATGCTGGTGCGGGGCCACCGACGGCCGGTGGAGCCTCCATGGGATACGACCACTGGAAACCGCCAGTCGAACCGCTGTGCCCCCACGTCGATGCGGGTGCCAAACTTGATGCCGAATAGTCACCAGCACCGCCGGACGGGCCGGCTTCTAGAGCCAGCAAGGTCCCCGTCGATGCCGCCGTGCCAGTCAACCCGAGCCGCCGAGCGTCCGCTGTGGACACTGCGTCCCGCATCGGTGCTGCTGCCACAACAGCCGTCACCTTCTGCGATCGCACGTCGTTGCGTGATGGCAAGGGCATGCCCGTGCATCCCGCCGTGCCCGGCGAAGTCACGGCACAGTCTGGCACCTGCACCAGCCGCAGCCGAGAGGCCCAGTCCCCGCCGAAGGCCGCAGCGAACCCCGCATAGTCCAGAGTCACCTCGACCTGGCCCGGTGCTGCGACGGCATCTACGCGGCCGACCCGCAACAGGAGGCCGCCGCGCATTCCCGCCGCCTCTGCGGCCGCTCTCGACAGCAGCTCCACCCTCACCTTGTCGGGCTGATTCGGTGCTACCGTCTGGCTTGTCTCCCCTGCCGTGACCACGGGACGTACCGTCACGGGCAGGGAGCCGGCCCCCTCCACTGCCGACGCCCCCAAACGAGTCCCTGCCCCCGAGAGAGTCACCTCCGTCGCACCTGCCGCAGGCCACACCGGCTGCGGTCGACGAATCTCCGCTGCCGATTGCGTAGCATCCGCACCCGGGGTAGTAGCCGAAGCCGGCATTCCAGACACGGAGTCGTAGCGCTGCCTGTTCAACTTTTCGGCTGCTGCGACGGGCGCCGCACTCGCCGGCACATAACCAGGCAGCGTGACAACGAGTACTGCTGCCATGCCTGCCGAGACGAACGACCTGCCTAACCACGGCCACGTCCCGGTCGATCTATGCCGCGCTCGCGCACCGCCAAACGACGACCTATGAAACCCGACCACACATGCCTCCTGACCAGTTTTGAGTGCATTCCGTCGCGCTAGTGCCCGGCGGGTCTAGCGGAAAAGTGGGTGCCCGACACGCGCGTTGGTCGCGCAAACTCAGACTCAGAGTTACCGACCCACCTGCGTTAGGATGGGTCGACTCACGGTCAGTTGGGCCAAGAGGCAGCTTTCAAAGGGCTTAGTCAAACCGGATCAAGTGACAGCCGACAACGGGCTCGGGTTCATCACGCCGACCGCCGGTCTTGACTCACCCAAGCTGGCCGGGCAATGAAGATCGTCGAACTGGAATCCACGCGGGTGCAAGAAACATGTCCGCGACTTAATCAGCCTCGTCGCACTCGTTGGAACCACGTCCACGCCGGCCTCCGCCCCGCTTGCAAGTTGCGGCTGAACGTAGATCAACAAGCGGAACGTGTCAACACCTTCAGCGCTGCGTTACCTAGCGTGACGGCAAACGATGCCGCCACAAGGGGAAGGGGAAGGTCGTTGACCACGCCGGTCTCCGGCGTAACGCCCGCGTGCGGGCGCTCGTCACCTGAGGTCAGCCTCGAATGTTGAGGCGTAGGCTTTGGCGGGGAGGACGGGCCGGAGTGCCCTGAAGACGCGTTTGGCGTGGTCGTTGGTGTAGCCGGCGGCGGTATCTGCGGCTTGGAGCCACCAACTGCCACTCGACAAACGATCGACCGCGATGAACGCCCCGCTGTCGACCAGTTGCTGCCCCCCGCCGAGCCGGTCAACCAAGATGTCGGGTAGAACTGTCACCCACGAATAGCCGCGCAGCACCTGGCCGACCTCCCGTATCGACTCCTGAGGCTGGATGTAGAGCCGGTACTCAAGGCCGGTCATGCTGTAGATGCCGTAGTCGAAACCGATCTGTCCGAACAGCGGGCCGGCCTGGTCGGCGGCGCGGCGGAAGAACGTGGACAGAGTAGCTTCGTGTTCGGCGGCATCAAGCAGGTTCGTGCGAGGTGCCTCTAGGCTGAGAAGGACGAACTCGCGTCCATCCACGTGCCGACGAACGCATCTGATGCTGAGCATTCGGGGAGAGATGTCGACACCCTTGGCTGGTCGCCCATCGACGTCACTCCATGCCATCTCATACACGCTGATATCGTGAATCTGGGCACCACCGCGACGTGCGTCGTTAAGAAAGCGCCGCCATTCCTGCGGATCGTACGGCGCTCCGTTACTACTCTGCCCTTCACATGGGACCCTAGCTAGCCAGGCATCCACCCCGTACGGGAAGTTCTTACCACCCCGCACAAACGTGCCCGCCGCCTGTGCATCGGCGACATCCCGCAGCGATCCCCCAAGCAGTCGCCACCCAGACTCAAACCACTGCCCGATCGCCTGCTCACCCCGAGCGGGATCTGCGGAAAAATCGATGACAAGCTGCGCGTGTGCCAGCTTCGGCCGCCCGTCCCTGTTCATCAGCCCTCCTCCTAGTCGGAGGATCCTACGGGGGCCCAGCAGCCGTCACCACCCTCTCTGAGGTACCACCGAGAAATGCGGTGGCGGCCGAGTCGTTTCCGGGAGTCCTGCGGGCCAACACGGGGTTGGATTGCGCCGACACTGCCACACCCCAACCGGGCTCCTCAGCGTCGCCTGGATGGGAGGATCGACGCATCACCGGCACAGCTTCCTCCGCCAACGCGCCCAGCACCTCATCGGCAACATCAGTCACCAAATGATGGTGGCTCAGTCAGTAGCCAGCAGCTGCCTCGGCATCCGGTCTGCCGTCGGCCCGCGCTTCGGGGGCAGGCTGACGACTGTTCCGCCACGGCCCACGGACCTCGACGCCTCAGCGTTCGCTGGCGGACCGGGCGGCGGCGATGGCGGCGGCGCGGGTCGCTTTGGCGGCCTCGGTGGTGAGGCGGGCGAGGGGTGCGAGGGCGTCGCGGAGGGTCCGGGCGACCCAGCGCCGAGCCCGACCCGACTCCGCCGAGCCGAGGCCGTCTGCGCTCAGTACGCCGCCGACGGCTACGACCTCACCCTCGGGTAGCTGTACTACCAGTTCGTGGCCTGCGGCTGGATCTCTACAGATGCGCAGCTACAACTTCATGGCGTCATGACCACAGTCATGAGCAATCCGATTGGCGATGCTGTCTTGCCGATCGGTGCGCTGGTGTGCACGGAGCGGAAAGTAAGCGCCGAATGGGTTACGGCAACTGACGACGACCGTTAGAGTCGGCTCCGTTCGCGCGACCTGTGAGGTCGCGTGCGAGGGACCGGCCGCCGCCCGCATCCGAAACGACGCGACGGCCGATCCGCCGGCGGATCCCCGCCTGTCAGCTCAGTAGCTGTCAGGTGGGGATCCAGCCCGCTAGTGCCTTGACCACGAAGGTTCGCGGTGTTGGGTCAGGCTGCGAGGGCGGCGGGTTGGCCCCAGCGTTGTTGGCGTTCGCTGCGGATGCGGGCTCGTTCGCGGCGTTGGGCGGCCAGGACGTCGGGGTGGCGGGCGTTGGCGTTGCGCCAGCGCAGGTAGGTCTGCAGCTTTCGAGTCAGCGCCGGGTGGTTCGGGTGGTTGGAGCCGGCGATGACGAAGGTGCGTAGCGGCCCGAACTGGGCTTCGATCGGGTTGGCCCAGGAGGCGTAGGTCGGGGTGAAGCAGAGCTCGACCTTGTTGCGGGCCGCCCATGCCCGGATCTTGCGGCCTTTGTGCGCGGACAGGTTGTCCAGGATGACGTAGATCGGTGCCCCGTCCGGGCGGGCGGCGCGGATCGACGTGAGTGCGGCCAGGGTGTTCGCGGCGCTCTTGCGGCGCCGGACGACACCCCAGAGCTGGTCGTCGCCGACGGAGTAGCAGCCGTGGAACTGCCGGACGCCGTGCAGCTTGTGGTAGTTCGCGGGCAGCCGGTGCGGATGGCCTGCGGGTGCCCACCCGGCGCCGGGCTGGGGGCGGATCACGAGGGGTCCGAACTCGTCGAAGGCGAACACCCGTTGTGGGAAGTGGGTGCTGACGTACTCGATCCGGGCGAGTTTGGCATCGCGCTGCGGGTCGGTGGACTCCTTCCACGTCTTGGTCCGCTGGAAGGTGATCCGGTGCCGGTGCAGGATCTGCCGCAACCGTTCCCGCCCGATCCGGACCCGGCGGGTGGCATGCAGGCGCAGGTGGTCGGCGAGCTTGCGGATGCTCCACCGGGTGAACGGCCGCCCCAGCTTCTCGGGGCGGGTGTTGGCCGTCTCGACGATGAACTGCTCTTCGTCGCTACTGATGTGGCGGGGACGGCCACCCGCCCACTGAGGGTCCAGGCTGGCCATCCCCATCTCGTTGAACCGGTGAATGACCTGCCGGATCGTGTCCTCATCGGCTTGGACCAAGCGGGCGATCGCCGGCACCGTGTTCCCACCGGCCGAGGCGAGCACGACCATCGCCCGCCGTAGTCGGATCGGAGAACCGGTTCCCCGGCGGGTGATTCTGAGCAGCTGCTGACCTTCCTGGTCACTCAGCCGCCGCACGCGTACAAGATCTGCCACCGCCACAGCCTGACCCGCACAACGCCGCCCGCCCGACAGGCCGCGCGGCGTGTCAACCAACACCGTGAACGTTCGTGGTCACGGCACTAGGGCGCTTACAAGAGTCGCCAGCGCACCGATCAGAGCGGCCCAGGCGAGCAACCGCGCTGTGTGGCGGTCGGGCACCTGGGTCGTCTCGTCACGGTTGGGGGCTTGGTCCTCTCGCTCCGCTCCCAACTCGTCACCTCCCTCTACTGCGTCGGAAATCGGCGACCGCAGCGGGGTTTGTGCAGTGGAAACGGTACTGGGTTGAGGCACGGCGGGACATCGGGGTGCTGGTGCGTGGAATTTCCGTCGCACCAACTTGAGCTGATGTGCAAGCTTCTATATTCGCAGGTAGTGGGGATGGGGCGATCTGCCGTCAGGGGCTGGCGTGTCGTGGCTGGTGGTGCCTCTGTGCGACGGGGTGACTGATATTCGCGCCCAGTGTGAACCAAGATTCTTAGGCGTCACGCTGGGGCCTCTCGATCGTTAGGTGCTAGTCCCGTTGACGGGACTAGCACGGACGAACAGCATAAACAATGCAACACTTGGGGGTGTGGGTGAGCGACCCGCGCAGGCTGGAGACCCCGATGGAAGGCTCCACCGCCCACGAGGTTCGGACCTACACCTTCCGCGTCCGCACCCCGCAGCCCTTACCACCTCCGAAGGAATCCAGGCCGTCCGCGACAGCCTGACCAGCACGAGCGCCGGTACCGCGCCGCCATGGCCGACACCTTCGCCGTGCTCGGCACCAGCCGAGACGACGACCTCCCGTTCTGGCCACCCCCGCCCAGGGGCCGGACCGTCGGCCGCCCGGCCGGTGGCGGCTGAACCTCGAAGGACCGCGTGGCGTGCGCAGTGAGAATGGCGGACAGGCAGGCCGAGGCCCGCCGGGAGCTGTCGTGAGCACCCGAAGGCGGCCGTGCACGGCGAAGGTGCACGGCACCGCGTCCCGCGTACTCCTGGCACCGCTGCCGCTCCGGAGGCCCGCGCCGTGGGGTCGACCCGACGGACGGCCACCCGCCGGGCTTCTGGGGTGCAGCAGGCACCTCCGGCCATCCCGGCCCAGGCCGCCGCGCATAACCCCGGAGCCGGGCCGCCCGTTGACCTCTGTGCCGCAGACCGCTATCCGCCACGACACCCGCCGGCCCTACCGATACAACAAGGAACACTGAGCGTTGATGTATGGGTCCAGTTTGGGGTGTCGCAGATGTGGCGGCACACCGCGAACCCCCTGGAGAGACGACCGATGCCCGCCACGGCACGATCGACCATGCCGCCGACGATGGCCGCCGAAATCGAAGCGTACGCACGACGGCTGGCGGCTGCCGGTGGTGAACGCGCCGGTCCGACTCAGGCGAAGATGCTCGCCGGCGAACTGCGGGCCGCCCACGGCCGCGCCCGCACGGTACGCGACAGCGCCGCCGCCGCCCTGCACTACCACCACGGCTGGACGTTCACGCAGCTGTGCACCGTCATCCACGGCCGCCCCAACAAAGTCGCCGCGGTCCGTGAGGCCGTCGAGAAGGCCGCCCGCACGCGCCGCACGTCCGCCGCTCGCGCCGAGGAGGCGTTGCTGCTCGCGCAGCACGACGTGCGGGAGCTGTGGGCCCTCTACAAGCGGGCGAAGGCCCTCGAAGCGGCGGCTACCGACGACGGTGCCGGGCCGGACGTCATCCTGGACCTGCCCAGCGAGCCGCGTGCCCTCATCTCGACCGCCGCCGCGCAGCTACGCGACGTCAGTTGTCAACACGCCGACATCGTGCAGCGCCGCAACCGAGCCGCCGCCGCTCTGACCGTCCACGCCGGCTGGTCGAAACGCCAGGCTGCTGGCCTGGCCGGGGCAGCGGTACGGGATCTGTACCCGCAGGAGCGGACGGCAGTACGAGGTGAGGCCGAACCGCACCTGGTAGCGGGTCTCGCGGAGGAAGCCCGACAGTTGGACGCATGGCGGGCGGCGCTGATCCAGGCGCGTGACGGCGCGATCCGGGAGCTGTCGGCCACCGTCGGCCCGGCGGAACTGGCGCGGCTCGCGCAGGTGTCCGATGAGCGGGTGGTGCAGATCCGCGACGGCAAGGCCGACCCGGAGTAACCGATCCGAACAGGACTGTTGCAGGGTTGGGGGTCGGGCTTCGGTTCGGCCCCCAACCTGCATGAACGATCTAAGTCGTGACAGACGTTGGGGTGTAGGGGTGAGCGACCCGCGCAGGATGCAGACCCCATGCACATCCCTGACGTACTCGTACTCACCAGCCGCGAAACCCGCCGCGATGAGTTCCGCGTATACGCCGACCACACCGGCGCGACCATCCACCCGACCGACGACATGGCCTCCGCCGCCCAGTGGTGGCCCGCCGTGCCGCTGGTCGTGGTCTGCCCCGAGATGGGGCCACAGGTCAGGACCTCGACCCTGCCCGACACCGACCGGCTCGGTGAGGTGATGGCGTTGCTGTCCACGCCCTGATAAGCGTCCAGACCGGCCTCGCTGTCAGCGTGACGTTCGTGGTCAACGACACGCGGACAGAGGCCGCAGCGTGACTGCTGCCCCACATGGTCACGACCATGCGGCAGCGACGGGCAATCCAGGTTCAACCTAATCGTCGACTGCAGGCTCAGCCCCTACCAAGTGACGCTGCAGATCACGAACGCGACGGACCAGGCCCGCCCGTACCGGCTGGTGAAGCAAGGTGCTGCTGAGCCTGCCACAAGTGCTCGTGGGAGTCGGCGAGCCGGGCCAGCTCCAACACCAACGCGAGGGCGGCGATCCGCCGGGTACGCTGCTCCCACGTCAGTGGTCACCCGCCGCCCTTGTAATGTCGATCCTAAGGGGCGATCTTGCAAACTAAAGTGAGTAAAATCGGGATAGTTGATCTATAGAGCCGCAGGTCAAGAAGCCTGCTCCCCGCGCACGCGGGGGTGATCCCGAGCACCAAGACCGTACGCACGGCCTGACGACCTGCTCCCCGCGCACGCGGGGGTGATCCCCGACCGGCCAAGTCGTCGGCGTCGACCTCGGACTGCTCCCCGCGCACGCGGGGGTGATCCCGAGTCCGGTGGATCGCCGGAGTACAACGCGGCCTGCTCCCCGCGCACGCGGGGGTGATCCCCAGCAGCACGGACGGGGGTCAGGGCGACCCTGCTGCTCCCCGCGCACGCGGGGGTGATCCCCTCCTCGGGCGCGAGACGATCAGCCAGGCCACCTGCTCCCCGCGCACGCGGGGGTGATCCCCCGACCGGGTACGGAACTCCAGCCGGCAGCCCCTGCTCCCCGCGCACGCGGGGGTGATCCCGACCCCCACGCCTCCACGGTGCTCGCCCACCACTGCTCCCCGCGCACGCGGGGGTGATCCCAGCAGATGGAACGCCGGGTTCTTGTGTCTTCCCTGCTCCCCGCGCACGCGGGGGTGATCCCCTGCCCGACAAGACGATCGGCACCCTGCCCTCCTGCTCCCCGCGCACGCGGGGGTGATCCCTGCAATCGTTCGTCGGGCAACCGACATCGGATCTGCTCCCCGCGCACGCGGGGGTGATCCCCCGACCTGCGTGAGCTGCCAGCGCTCCGTAGCCTGCTCCCCGCGCACGCGGGGGTGATCCCGAACCCTTCCGGCGGGCCGAGTTCCTGCGACCCTGCTCCCCGCGCACGCGGGGGTGATCGCCATGTCGCCGGAATGGGATCGGGGGCCGGTGACTGCTCCCCGCGCACGCGGGGGTGATCCCCAGCTGGCCGAGCGCACCAGCACCGAGTAGGACTGCTCCCCGCGCACGCGGGGGTGATCCCGTGGCCAACCAGCCCGAGGAGGAGGACCCGCTCTGCTCCCCGCGCACGCGGGGGTGATCCCGGAAGGTGTCGCGGACGTAACGCGCGGGGCTACTGCTCCCCGCGCACGCGGGGGTGATCCCCGGCGGTGGGAGTCCTCCAGCAACTACTACGTCCTGCTCCCCGCGCACGCGGGGGTGATCCCAGGTTGCAGTTGGTGCAGGAGGCGACGAGGTACTGCTCCCCGCGCACGCGGGGGTGATCCGCTAAGTACGCACTGCAAACCGCAGTAGAGAATCTGCTCCCCGCGCACGCGGGGGTGATCCCGACGTCGCCGTACATGCGGTGCGGGGTGACGGCTGCTCCCCGCGCACGCGGGGGTGATCCCGTGACCGGCGACCTGGACGTGCGGTTCTGGGCCTGCTCCCCGCGCACGCGGGGGTGATCCCCACTCAACGCTGATGCTGCCACCGAAGCCGAACTGCTCCCCGCGCACGCGGGGGTGATCCCGGGTACTCACCACCGAGCCGCTTCAGCGGGTTCTGCTCCCCGCGCACGCGGGGGTGATCCCGGCCGAAGGACACGTTCCAGGGCGGCACCCGTCTGCTCCCCGCGCACGCGGGGGTGATCCCCACACGCCGCGCAGGAACCCGTACGCGGGGATCTGCTCCCCGCGCACGCGGGGGTGATCCCGGGGTGTGACCGCCGACGTTCCACTACTCGTGCTGCTCCCCGCGCACGCGGGGGTGATCCCTGGCCGCCGCTCGACGGCGACGTCTGGGCTGACTGCTCCCCGCGCACGCGGGGGTGATCCCCGGTTGTCGAACCACCCGGTGTTCGACACGATCTGCTCCCCGCGCACGCGGGGGTGATCCGGCGTCGCGGTCGGTGACCCGGTCGCGTTGACCCTGCTCCCCGCGCACGCGGGGGTGATCCCGGTCTCACGGAGGCTTTCGGCTTCCTGGTGGACTGCTCCCCGCGCACGCGGGGGTGATCCCCTGGGCACCGCCATGAGTTTCCAGTATTAGGGCTGCTCCCCGCGCACGCGGGGGTGATCCGGAGTACGGGACCCCTTCCCGGACGAAGAGGCGCTGCTCCCCGCAGACGCGGGGGTGATCCGGAACTGGAGCGCAACGGACCGTCGGTGGTCGTCTGCTCCCCGCGCACGCGGGGGTGATCCCAGCCGTAGCTCGTCTCGGGTGGGGTGATGGTCCTGCTCCCCGCGCACGCGGGGGTGATCCGTCGAAGACCCGCGGCCGGTGGCAAGTGGTCGTCTGCTCCCCGCGCACGCGGGGCTGATCCCCGATGGGCGCCGGCGACCACGGTGGCTCCCGTGCACGCGGGGTTATCCCTGCCGATTCTCTCTCGGCTTCGTAGGTTCGGCTAACCGGTGTCTTCTACGCCTTGTTCCGGGATCGCCTTCGTGGTGTGGCCCCGTTCTGGAGAACGGCGTCCGAAGCGGCGGCGTTTTGATGCCTTACTCCAGCCCCGAGACAGGGCCGGGTTGTAGGTCTTCCGGTCAGCGGGTCGACGGATCAGGGTGATGCCGTCGAGGTCCACGGGCTGCCAGTGGTGGTCGTGGACCTGGAAGCACAGTCGTTGTTCGCCTGGCTGCTGATAGACGAGTAGGGCTCGGCCCGGGCCGGCCATCTCGACAACCTTGCCCCAGAGGCGTTGGCGGATTCGGCTGTTCACGTGGCCCACGTACACGCCGGCGGAAATTTCGAGCAGCCACTGAGTCAGGTGGCCGCGCAGCCCTTCGGGGCAGGCGGTAAGGATGATGACGGTCATCAGAAGTCGGCTTCTCCGCCGTAGTTGCGGCCACTGGTGAACTCGTGGCCGCTGTCGTCCCAGAGGCGTACGGTGTCGTTCTCTGCTTCCTCGTCGAGCCACTCCTCATCGATCGGCCCGGTCGGGCCGGGGCTGAGCAGCAGGGTGCGGATGTCGCGTACGCATCGGTCGAGGAGGGCGCCGTCGTGGATGCGGTCGCGGACGGCGCGGCGGGTGTCCGCGCCGATGTCGGTCGACCCGCTGGCGGCGATGTCGAAGGCGACCGGGATGGTGATGTCGGCCTTGTAGAGGTCGGCGATGTCGTAGACGAAGGATCGGTCGTGCCCGGTGTGGACGAAACCGAGGCCGGGTGAGGCGCCGATCGCGACGATGACGGCGTGCACGACGCCGTACAGGCAGGCGTGGGCGGCGGACAATGCCTGGTTGACCGGATCGCTGCTAGTGAAGTCGTCCGGGTTGTATTCGCGGTTGTTCCAGTTCACACCGGTCCGCTTGGCGTGCTCGCGGTAGCTGCGGCGTACTCGGGCTCCCTCTTTGCCGCGGAGTTGCTGCATGGTGAGGGCGGTGGTGTCTTCGCCGGGGAAGCGCATCCGATACATCTCCCGTGCTACCTGAAGCCGCCGATCGCGGTGAGCAACTGCGACAGCCTGTGCTACGAGGAGTCGGCTGGATCGGGCGAGGGGGCGGCCGTGGGCGTAGTAGCGCACGCCGTGTTCGCCGACCCAGACCGCGGTGGCGCCGTTGTCGGCGAGCAGCATCATCGCTTGCTGGGTGATGCTGGTGCCCGGTCCGAGCAGGAGCACGCCGAGGGTGGCGGCCGGGATGTGGATCACGCCCTTGTCGTCGGTTGTGGTGATCGCGTTGCTGTCGCGGTGGATGACGCAGCGTTCGAGGTAGATGAAGCTGAGCCGGTCCTGCGCGCGGTTGAGGTCGGCCAGTTCCGCCGGTGGGACGCCGGGGATCTTCACTGGCGGCCCTGGACGGGCGCGAGGGTGAGCAGGCCGCAGCCGTATGCCTTGGCGTGCCCGATCCCGCTGGTGAGCGTGCGTCGCAGGCTGTCGGCGTCGGTGACGTGGAGGATGCCGTCGTAGGTGGCGGTGGTGAGGGTGACGGTTCCCATGCCGCGTTTGAAGGACTGCGTCTGACGCCGGTGGATCCGTAGGTTGGGGCGGCCGTCCTGCTGGGTCGCCAGCGCGAAGCCGTGTCGCTCAGCCCGCCCGAGTAGCCATGCCGTTTGTTCGTGCTCGCGGAGGTAGCCGAAGCGTTGCGTCTCCTTCGCCTCGGCTGTCTTCCGTCCGCTGTGGGTCGGGTTGGCGGTGAGGCGGAACGCCCACTCCTGACCTGGTCGTAGCGAGGCGAGCAGCCCGTCGTACTCCCGGGTGGTCCAGGCTTCGTCGCTGGTGGGCCAGCCGGCCTGCTCGACCAGGTGGGTGAGGTCGGGTCGTCCGGGGCTGACGATGTAGAGGTGGACCGTGGCGGTGGTCGGGGTGTCGAGGCGCCACAGCGTACGGGCTGCGGGGCGTTCGTAGTCGGCTGCGTCGGCGAATCCGGCGCGGACGGCCGCGTGCATGGCGTGCGGCGAGGCGAGCAGCTTGCGGGCGTTGCGGCGGGCGGCGTTGATCTGGAACCGGGTGAGGAACATGCTCAGCCTCCCAGCAGGCTCAGCGGGTCGTGCTCGGCGGTACCGGCCCGTTCCGCGAGGTCGTTGGTGACGTCGACGTGCCGGCGCACCACCGAGCGCCAGGTGTGTTGCCGATGTGCGGGGTCGAAGCTGACCGGCTCGTCGGGAACGGTTTCGGTGACCGGCTCCCCCGGGCGCGCATCTCGGATGATCTCCAGGCGGACGGTGTGGGCGGCCTTCTTGCGGTGCCAGTTGGCGGCGAGCCAGGGCCACTGGCTCAACGCGTCGTCGAGGGTGTCGTCGTGGACGCCGAGGTTGATCGGGCCGACCGGTGGGCAGGATCGACGGCCGAGGTAGAGGGGGAACTGGGGGCGGTCCAGTGCTTCGGCCAGGCCGGTCAGTAGGGCCTGTTCGCCGCTGACGGCGGCGAGGAAGACCGCGTCGGACAGGTAGAAGCGGTAGGTCAGTGGTGCGCTGCGACGGCCGTCGAGGGACCGGGCCGTCTGGAAGTCGCGCAGGATCTGGCCGGTCTGGTCCAGGCGAACGCCGAACTGGAGGCCCAGCAGGTCGGTGAGCGGTTCGGTGCGTCTCATGCCCTTGGCGGCGGCGAGCAGGCCGATGACGCCGCTCTTGGTCGGTGCGACCTCGGTGCCCCGCCGGGCGAAGCGGCTGGACGAGCCCCACGATTGCAGTGGGCCGGCCAGTTTCAGCAGCAGCACACTCATGCCGGCTGCCCGAGTGCCACGGTGACCTGCTCCCCCACGCCGGCGACGAGTTCGCTGAAGGTGACTGCCTTGCCCAGGTCGGCCAGGACTGCGGTCCGCTCGCCGACCTGGGTGACCCAGGCACCGACGGGCCGTTCCCCGTAGGCGCTCTCGACCGCCACGGTGTGCTTCGCCAGTGCCTCGGCGGCCAGTTCGATGCGTCCGGCGGCGTGGGTCTCCCGAATGGGTGTCTCGAAGGCGCCGACGAGGTTGATCGGCTGGGTGTCGCGCAGCCGGACCAGCACGGCGTCGGGGAGCGTGCGGTGGGCGAAGGTGTTCTGCTTCCCGGTCGGCATGCTGCGGGCGAACGCGGTCAGGAACGCTTCGACGGCGGCCCGGGTGGCTGCGGCGTCGCCGAGGGTGCGGTGCAGCGCGTTGACGTCCATGGTGGCGTACCGGTACAGGGTGGACGAGTTGAATTCGACGGTGCCGATCATGCCGGCGCCGGTTTCGGCGGCGTCGGCTTTGCGGTCGTCGACGGCGGTGAAGTAGTCGAACTCGTTGTCGACGGCGTGGACGCTGATGGCGTGGGAGACCTGGCAGGCGGCGTCGACGTTGATGTCGGTCATGTCGGCGACCATCCGCCCGAACATCGCGATGTCGACGGAATGCTCCGAGTCGATCAGGGCTTTGAACCGGGCCTTGTCGAGGGCACCCCCGGTCTGCGCCGCTTCCAGCGCGGCGGCGGCGAGGTTGTCCAGCTGCCGGTGGCTCAGGAACAGCAGGTAGCCGGACTCGACATCCTTCAGCTCGCCCTTCTTCTTGTCGACCTTGGCCAGGCCGCCAGCCACGAAAGTGTCGGCAGCCAGCGTGGACGCAGCCTCCTCGGACATGCTCGGGTCAAGCGCCCGGATACGTGCAGCGAGGGACTCCCCCACGCGCTTGGTCCGCTCGCCGAGCTGGGAGCGGTCGAGCAGGTCGGCGAAGGAGAGCCGGATCGCCCGCTTCCACGCCTGGCTGGACACCCGCGCACGCCGCACACCGCCGTAGACGGCGGTCTTCGGTGAGCCGGTGTCGTCGCGGTTGAGGTTGCTCGGCGGCACGGTCTGCAGGGCGTAGACGTCGATGATGGTGCGGCTCATGACGGGTCCTCCTCGGAGTTGTCAGTGTTCGGAGCGTCAGCGTCGGTGCTGGGTCGGCTGCGGAAGAACTCCCGCCCCCAGATCGCCTGGATCTTCGGTCGGCGATCGGGCTGCCGAAGGGTCTGGAGGTCGTCGGCGAGCAGGCCGTAGTCGACTGGGATCTGGTGTTCCCGCAGCATCGTGATCAGGCTGCGCAGGTGGTAGATGCTCTCGGGGTAGGTGCTGGCAGTGCCGAGGGCGGCGAACCGGCGCCGTACCCCGTCCGGCCCGGCCGACCTGCGGATCAGGTCGGCCATGGCGTGGCCCAGCCCGCGCCCGTCGGCGTGCATGCGTTCCCGACGGGACTGCTGATGCAGCGCGTACAGGGTCACCGCGTCGTGGGCGGCCTGTTCGGCGTCGGTCGGCTCGGTGTCGTCGGCCGGGCGGCGACCCAGCAGGTGCTCCGGCACCTGCACGTACCGCTCAAGGGTGAAGTCGAAGCCGGGGGTCCGGCCGATACCGCGCCGCAGCCGCGCGAGTGCGCTGACCGCCTCGGGTTGCGGCACGGTGCTCAACGCCCGCGCCTGGAGGCGGCCGACGGTCCGGGCGACATGCTCGCCGAGTTCCCGGCGACGCCGGTACCGCACCTTGTGGGGTGGGCCCGCCGGATCGGCTTCCACTGCCGTGGTCATGCTGGTTGCTCCTGTCTCTGCTGCGGGGACTCGACCCCCATCGGCAACGCCTTGGCCAGACCGGTGCGGAACCACGCCTCGGCCTGCGAGCTGGAGTAGTGGACATCCCGGCCGGCGCGGTCGGTGCCGGTGCGGCCGACCCATGCCGTCGGGCCTGCCGCTTCCACCAGCCCGGCACCGAGCCGACTGATGTCCCGCCAGACCAGCCGCTGCCACTGGCCCCGCTCGGCGGCCGGGTCGCTGTCCGGACCCAGGCGCGCCAGCCAGTCGCGGAACTGACGGTCCAGCAGGGCGTACGCGCGCTCAGCAGCGCGGTCGGCGGCGCCACCCTCGGTGTCCCGGCTCCCGGCGGCGCGGGCCAGGTTGTCGGCGAGGCGGCGCAGCACTGTCACCGCGGCCTCGGCGTCGCCGGCCGCGTCGACGGCTGTCGCGCGCAGCGCCGAGTCCGCCACCAGCAGCAGCACGTTCATGGTCAGCGCGTCGCTGAACACCTCGTCGACGACTGACTGCTTGGCGCCGTAGGTGATGCTCACGGCACGGGTGCGGGTCTGGAAGTCGGTTCCGACGACGCCGGTGACGGTGAGTCGGGCCAGCCACTGCACCACCATCGGTGGGAGCCGCTGCGGCGGCTCGCCACCGGGCGGTGGCGGCGCGGGAAGCAGGGTTTGCAGCCCTCGCCACAGGGCCCGGCCGTGGTGGTGTGGTCGGGGCAGGTAGATCGGGGTGCGTTTCTGGTCGCGTTCGCGGGGTGCGCTGCGGCCCCACACACTCAGGGGTTCCAGCAGGTGCCGGTCCTGCCATTCGATCCGGTCACCGTTGGCGATCAAAGCTCCGGTGATGCCGTCGGCATCGCCGAACAACCGGATCCGGCGGGACTGCCAGGTATAGAGGCTGAGCAACCCGTACGGGCCACGAGTCGAGGCGGACTCCTCGGCGGCGATGTGCGGCTCGCGCTCCCACACCGGCAGGTCCCGCTCGTCGGCCGACTGCCAGCCGGGAGCGACCGGTACGAGATTGAGCAGCAGGGTCTCCCGCAGGTTCGCGCCTTCCAGGTGGACGCCGCCCAGCCACCCGACGGACCCCGCGCCGATCGGATAGCCCTTGCCGTTCTTGGCCTGCGGGTCGCCGACCGCTCCGGTCTTGATGCCGGAGCTGTCGTACGCCTGGCAGTGCACCACCCAGCGGGCCGCCTCCGCCGGGCTGATCAACTCCATGCCCGGTCCGGCGCGGGTGGTCAGGAACGGCATCCCGTTCGGTACGTCGGCGATCAGCCGTTCCAGGCCGTACGTGTTCTCCTTCGCCGCCCGCAGGTCGGCCACCTGGTAGAACGGCTGCTGCGGATGCAGCAGGTCGAACCTGTCTCGGAAGGCGTCGAGATACTCGGCGATGTCGGCGGTCGGTAGTTGACGGCCCCGCCACAGTGTGCGCCAGGCCGCCTCCCCCGGCGGACCGTCCGTGGCGCGGTGCAGGACCGCCAACGCGAGGCGCAGGATCGCGAAGCTCTGCGTGGGCAACTCGCAGGCGATCATGCGTAGGTCGCCTGCCTGCTCGAACAGGCCGCGCAGGGACACCTCGCGGCGGGTCCCGGCGACGTCCAGCACCGGAATCCACGCCTGGTCAACAAGCGAGAACCCGGCGGGCTGTGGTGCTCCGGTCACCGCTATCACCTCCTTGCTCGCGAATCGGATGGGGACTCAGGTCGTGGCGCGGGTGGTGCGCAACCCTTCGTCGGGGTCGTAGTGCAGGTCGAAGCCGGCCACCGATGCGGTCCCGTCGGTATTGATGTCGAGCACCAGTTCACCGGCCAGCCACGGGCTGTCCTGCCAGGCGCGCAGGTCGTGGCGCTGTTCCAGTTCGGCGATGACCTCGTCGACGACGTCGACGGCGGTCATCGCTCGCGGCAACGGCAGGGTGCAGCGGGCGATCATCCGAGGTAGCGGACGTCGGGGAAGACTGCTGGTCGGCACCGCTGCCCCACCCCCGTCGATCCATGGGGGGAGGATCAGGCCATCGGGGGTGCGTACCAGGAGTAGGACTTCAAGGGTTTCGGCGTCGGTGTCGCGGACGTGGCCCTGCGCCACGCGTTCGTCGGCGTCACCGACGCCGCCGGAAAGCCAGCCGATCAGGGGTACGCCCGGTTCGGCGACGGCGGCCAGGCGGAAACTGTCGGCCTTCGACTCCTTGGTGGCGATCTCGTCGCGCTGCCGGGCCTCCGCCCCAACCAGGGCGGGCTGCCAGGACTCGGGGCCGACCGGCGCGTCGCCGTAGGCAGTCTGGGTGATCGGCGCGATGTCCTGCGGCAGCCGCACCGGCTCGCCGTCCAAAAAGGGCAGGAGCACGGCGGCGCTGCGCAGCAGGGTGGCCGGCTGGTAGACACGCCGTGATCCGCTGACCGGCTGGGGTGGTTCAACGCTCCAGTCGGCGCCGGTGATCCAGCAGGTCGGCGTCGCGAGCCGGGCGGGTCGGTCGGCGCGCGGGTGGCGGTGCAGCCGGCCGATACGTTGCAGCGCCAGGTCGACCGGGGCGAGATCGGTGACGAGCAGGTCGAAGTCGATGTCGAGGGACTGCTCGGCGACCTGGCTGGCCACCACGACGTGCCGGTGGGGGCGGTTGCCGGTGCTGCCCGGTGGGCCGAAGGTGTCGCGCAGCCAGCGGTCCTTGGCGGCGCGGTCGACGGCCATGAAGCGGGAGTGCGCCACCGACACGGGGGTGTCCGGCCCGAGAGCGGCGCGTAGCGCGGCGGCGGTCTCCTGGACCCGGGCCACGGTGTTGCGGACGACGAGGGCGCAGCCGCCGTCGGCGAGCCGGTCGCGGAGCAGGTCCACCAGTGCGGGCAGGTCGTCGGGCAGTCGCCGCAGTGTCACGTCGATCCCGCGACCGGAGTCGCCGCAGCTGATGGCGGTGGCGCCGCGCTTGTCGGTGGAGACGGTGACCAGGGGGTATCGCAGGTCGCTGCGCAGGGGCGCGTACGGGTCGATGCGTGGTGTGCCCCGGTCTCGCCAGGTCAGCGGCGGGGGTGGGCCGAGGCGGCCGTCGTCGTAGGCCTTCATCAGTTCGGCGCGTCGGTGTGCCGGCAGCGTCGCGGAGAGCACGACCACCGATACGCCGTACGCGCCGAGCCATTGCAGCGCCCGGTCGAGGAACCGGCCCATGTAGACGTCGTAGGCGTGCGCCTCGTCGATGACGACGACCTTGCCGGCGAGGCCGAGGTGGCGCAGCACGAGGTGTTTGCTGCGCAGCGCGGCGAACAGTAGTTGGTCGATGGTGCCGACGACGAAGCTGGACAGCATCGTGCGTTTGGCGCCGGCGAGCCAGCGGTGCGCGCCGATGTCGGCGCCTCCGGCGTCCTCGCCGATGCCGCTGGGCAGCGAGGTCGTCCGCAGGTCGTCGTAGTCGGGGTTGAGGGCGGCTTTGCCGTGGGCCAGTCGTACGTCACGGTCGCCCCGGCCGACCTGTGTGTCGGGCAGCCGGCGCAGCCAGGACAGCATCCGGCCGAACATGGCGTCGCTGGTGGCCCGGGTGGGCAGGGCCAGGTAGCAGCCGGATGCGCCGGTGCGGCGGGCCAGGATCTCCACCGCCGCCAGGGCCGCCTCGGTCTTGCCCTCCCCCATCGCCGCTTCGACGATCATCATGCCGGGTGTGGGCATGGTCTCGGCCAGGTCGGCGGCGGTGCGCTGCACCGGGCGTGGGGTCGCCCCCGCCGGTAGCGCGAACCGTGCCGTGAACAGCTCGTCGACGCTGGCCGGGGCGGCGGCGGGTCGCCAGGGCACGGGCAGGTCGACCAGTTCCCATCCGGTGCGTAGCCGATCTGTGTCGCTGCCGGTGAGCAGGTAGGGGAAGTACTCCTCGTTGCTGGCGATCCAGTCGGCCATGATGACCAGGCCGGTGAGCAGGGCCTGCACGGGTTGGGAGAGGGCGACGTCGCGCCAGTCGGCGAGCCGGTCTCCGGCGCCGGACCGGTGCGTCATCCAGGTCAGCAGTTCGTGCTGCACGGGTCGCCACGCGTCGCCGCCGAGCAGGTGGGGGCGCACCCGCACGTCGCGCAGGCCCATGTCGGTCGGCGGTACGCCGTGGTGTCCGCCGACGACCACCGCGTACGGGTGCGGGTCGGCCCAGTCCTGTTCGTGTAGCCAGTCGGCCAGCAGCACGTGCCCGGCGGTGGCGTGGGGTGCGTACCGGCGGTCGGCGCTGATCAGGTCCCGCTGGTAGCCGAGTCCGTGGTCGCGCATCCGCTCGGCGAGGTTGTACGCCTGGCAGGCGAAGGCGGGGGTGGCCTTGCCGATGTCGTGGATGCCGGCGAACCAGACGAGCAGGGTGCGGGCGTCGGCTTCACCGGCGGGCAGTTCGTCGGCGATGCGGTGCCGGGCGGCGCGGCCCAGCCAGTGATCCCACAGGTGTCCGGCCACGTCGGCGGTGTCGGCCAGGTGTCGCCACAGCGGCAGCCATCCCACCGGTGAGGTGCCCCGGCGGTCGGTCTTGCCCCAGACCGTGCGTGCCGCCGCGCCCAGCGGTGGGGCGTCGGCGCTGATGCGGGTGTTCATCGGGCCGCCGGCAGCAGCGGGCTTGGCGTGCCGCTGTGGGACAGGTAGAGCACGTCCCGGGCCCGGGTCAGCGCGACGAACAGCAGGCAGCGCTCTCGCTGGAGGTCTTGCCGGTGGGCGTGGGGATCCTCGGCGGCGGAGGTGAGTGCGTGTGGTGCCGGCAGCACGCCCGCGTCGAGCCCGACGACCGCGAGGCACTGGAACTCCAGCCCTTTCATCCGGTGCATGGTGGCTACCCGCACCCCGTCGGTGCCGCGTTTGTCGTCGGCGACGGGAATGTGGGCGTCGCTCAGGATCCGGCCGACGGTCTTGACCAGTTGCCCGGTGCGCACGGCCACGCCGACCGCGTGCGGTTCGACGCCCTGGTCGAGCCAGGTGCCGACCCGCTCGATGAGCGCCTCGCACTCGCCGTCGCGGCTGACGTGCGCGGCCAGTTCGGGCCTTCCGCCGCGGGTGACCGACCGGTAGCCGCGCAGAGTGTCGTCCTGACCGTCGAGCCCGACGGTGGCGTCACCGCCGAGGACCTTGACCGACAGGTCGAGGATCTCGTGGGTGGTCCGGTAGTTGACGCTGAGCCGGCGGGTGCGGCCCCGGACCTCGATGCCGAGTTGGGCCAGGGATACGTGGCTGTCGTAGATGCGCTGGTACGGGTCGGCGAGCAGGAACATGTCGTTGGGGCCGGGTGCCACCAGCGCCCGCAGCAGGCGCCACTGTGCCGGGTGCAGATCCTGCCCTTCGTCGACGACGACGTGCCGATACGGTGCCGGTGCGTGGCGGGCGATGGCGGCGGCGGCGTCGGCGAGCTGGGTGTGGGTGCGCAGCCGCCGTTTGGCCAGCTCACCGGTCACTGTCTCGATGACGGTCCACACCTGGTCGCGCTGCGCGGCGCGCAGGCCGGCGCCGCGTCCCCGGCGGGTCGCCTCGCGGTACGCCTCCCGGGTGGTGACCTGCTGGGCCAGCACCACCTGCTCCCACTCGTGGCGTAGGAAGGCGGGGCTGTACGTGGTGATCTGGCCGGCGCGGTTGAGGTAGGTCGGGCCGGCTTTCGCCGCGGCCTCCCACAGCTGGTCGACGATTTCGGCGTCGGCGACGGTGACCCGGCCGCTGCCTCGGGTGACGATCTCGTAGGCGAGTTTGTCGACGCTGATCACGTCGATGCGGGCGCGTACCGCCGGGTCGTCGGTGAGCCGGTAGAGCTGTCGGGCGAGGGCGTCGGCGAGGGCGCGGGTGAACGTGGTCAGCAGGACCTTCTCACCGTTTGGCAGCCGCTGGGCGAGGAATACCGCCCGGTGCAGGCCGGTCACGGTCTTGCCGGTGCCGGCGCTGCCGGTGACCAGGGCGGGTCCGCTGTAGGTGTCGCGGTAGGCCACGTCCCGCTGGGTCGGGTGCAGGAAGGTGCGCCACACGTCGAACGGATGGGCGAGGATGGCCGCGAGTTCCACCGGCCCCGAAACGAACGCGATCCGCTCGGGGGTGCGTCGCGCCGCGGTCAGCAGGTCGTCGGTGTCCACCCCGGACACGGTCCGGTCGGCCAGTTCCGCCCAGACCTCCTCGACGGACAGCCCACTGGCCAGGCCCAGCAGCACGTCGAGTTGGCTCTCCGGCAGGCGTCCAGCCAGGCTCTCGAGCTGCTTGTCGGTGGTGATGACCCGCAGCAGCGGCAGCAGGTCCTCGTCCACACCGAGCCGGGTGAGGTCCGCGACCGAGACGTGGGTGAACAGTCCGGCGCTCGCCGGTGGCTGCTCGGCGCGGGTGAACTCCTCGATGCCGACCTGGTCCCGCATCTCCAGTACGCCGAGGGTCTGGTTGACGGTGAAGCGGCGGCTCACCGCGAAGGCGATGGCGTCGTCGTGGGGCAGGACGTCGAGCAGCGCGTACCTGTCCTCGCCGAGGGCGAGCACCACCCCCCGGTAGAACTGGTCGATCCGGATGGTGCGGATGTTCGGGTCGCGTGCGCCGGTCAGCTTCTCCAGGTGCAGGCCGGCGTGGGTGTGCTCGGCGAACTTGCCGATGGCGGCGTCGACAGCGCGCTGCACCCGCCGTTGCAGCCGGGCGTAGGCGGGCAGGAAACCCCGGCCGATGGCCAACTCAGCCATACATCCCCCGATGACGGGCACCCTGGGCGCGGCCAGGAGCGGAATGGACGAACTGTCGCGCGCCGGACACGACCGGCGGCCTGGTTCACGCAGCATGGACGGCGGCACCGAGCGCTCACCGCCACGCATCGAGCCCATGATGCACCTTGTGAACTGTGCTTGCAAGGGTACTTCCGTGGGCAATGTTCACCAGAGTGGATGCGGCGTGCCGAACGGATGTGTCCGACGGTGACCGCTTCGGTCGTTATGCTGAGCCCCGTGGTGCCTAGCACGAGCCTCAAGGACCGCTATCGGCTGGCCCGATATCCGTTGGCCCACAAGGGAATGAGTGAGGTCTGGCCGGCCCATGACGCGCTGCTCGACCGGCCGGTGATCGTCAAGTTCGTCGCTGCCACGGACCTGGATCTGGTCCGCCGTTTCCGCCGCGAGGCACTGCTCACCGCCCGCCTCGACCACCCCGGCGTACCCGCCGTCTACGACCTCGGCGAACACGCCGGCCATCCCTACGCGGTCCTTCAAAAGATCAATGGTGTCGCCCTGTCGGACCTGGTCGCCGAACACGGTCCACTCCCGATCGGCTGGGTGGCCGCCATCGGCGCCCAGATCAGCAGCGTCCTGCTCGCCGCCCAACGACTCGGACTCGTGCACCGCGACATCAAGCCCAGCAACGCCATGCTGGAACCGAGCGGCGCGGTGAAGGTACTCGACTTCGGCCTGGCCGCGATCCCCAACGACGACCGCTACTCCCGGATCACCCAGAGCGGGCAGGCGCTCGGCACGATCGGCTACATGGCACCGGAGCAGATCCTCGGCCAGCCGACCGACCACCGCGCCGACCTGTACGGTCTCGGAGCCACCCTGTTCGACCTGCTCACCGGCATTGCCCCCTTCGACGGCCTGACCACCATGACCACTGTGCGGCGGCAGGTGGCCGCTACCCCGCCCCGGCCCGCCACGCTACGACCCGACACCCCGGCGGCGCTCGACGACCTGGTGCACGCGCTGCTGGCACCCACCCCCGACGACCGCCCGGACAGCGCCGCCGACGTCTACCGCGTGCTGGCCCCGTTGGCTGCGGATCTGCCGCCGATTCCGGGTGTGCTGGACGAGTCCGTCACCGCGGTCCAGGCGTACGCGGCGATCGTCGGGCGCACCCCGCCGCACCGCGGAGCACCCGTCGCGCCGGTCCTCGGGCCATCCGATGTGGAGGTGGACAAGGCTATCCGGCAGGCCGAGCAGATGCAGGCCGCAGGCGAGTTCCGCGCCGCCGCCCGGCAGTGGCGACGGCTCGCCGAGCACCGGGCCCGCCAGCACGGCGACGACGATCCCCAGGTGTTCGATCTTCGTCTGCGTGCCGCGCGTACCCATCTGGCGCTCGGCGAGCACGACCGGGCGGTGCGACAGCTCACGACCCTGCTGGAGAGCCGAGAGCGGGTGGACGGGCCGGATCACCCGGCCGTGCGGGAGCTACGCGAGGAGATCGCCCGGCTCAGCGCGGAACGAGCCGACTCGCTTGCGCTGCCGCAGCAGTACGCGCCAGACGCGGATCGCTGAACAGCCGGGGCAGCAGCGCCGCCTTCTGCTCGGCGAACCGGCGACCCCCGTAACGGAAGATCTGGGCGCAGTTCTGCCCCCGCGTCTCGGTCGTCATCGCGCGTACCGCCAGCGGCGAATACATCGTGCTGTGCTTCAACCAGGCCGCCTCCTCGCCGTGCCGGTCGAACCCCCGGCCGCTCGCCGCGTGCCCGAACACGTCGTGGACCGCGCGGAACATGTCGTTCTCCCCGTCGCTGAGATACGGATGGGGATTTCCGCTGGCCGCGCTGGCAAAGACCTTCAACCGACGCTGCCGCACGTCGTCGATCATCGACTCGACGTCGGGGTACGGATCCTCGTCGACGATGCGCACCGTCACGCCCAGCCCACCGAACTCCGTCCGCCCCACCAGCAGGTGGTACTGCGCGACGGTCTCCCGGCAGAACGCCGCGTAGGCGGCGTAGGCCCGCTCGTCACGCTGCGGAGCCGCCACGTACGCGTCGGCGACGGCCGCGCCGACGACGGGGTCAAGGCGCACTCGCGCGTACGCCTGGGACGGGGTGCCGGGCGCGTAGCGCCGCGCGCCGCGACAGACGTACGCGACCGGCGGGAAGCACGGGGACGCAACGGGTGACGGCGTCGGTTCGCGCAAGGGTGTTCATGGTCCTCCTCAGGTCGACGGGATTCGGTCGGTGCGGATAAGCGGGGTCAGCGCGGTGTCGCGCTGACCCGCGCCGGCTGCGGGCAGGCGCCATCGCGCGTCTCGGTGTGCTGCTCGCGACGGAGCAGCTCGCCGAGCATCCGGATCTCGGAGGCGCGACGGGCCTGGCAGAGCTGGGCGATCTTTCCGACGGTGGTGCTACGCCCACGACGTGGCATGGGAAACCTCCCCGAGGTTGTGAACTGATCGACCGAAACTGTAGCGCCTGTAAACCGGGTACACAATCCCGATTATTATGCTACCGTTCACGCGTGACGACAGAGCCGACGCTGGCCCCGAGCGAGACCACCCTGACCGCCAGCGGCATCGCCCGACTGGCCAACGTCGGCCGGGCCGCGGTGAGCAACTGGCGACGGCGCTACGCCGACTTCCCCACACCCGTCGGCGGCACCCCGGCGAGCCCGTCATTCGACGCCGTCGAGGTGGAGCACTGGCTACGCCGACACGGCCGGCTGCACCAGGCCGGCACCGACGAGTGGGCCTGGCGGCACATCGAGAGCTACCAGCCCGCAGCCCAGATCAGCGATGCGCTCGGCATCGCCGGCGCGCTCCTGCTCGTCCGTGCCGACCAGGCCGCTGCCCCCGACGCTGGCCTGCCGACACCCCGGCAGCTCGTCACCCGGCTGCGCGCCCTCGACCCCAACCTGGCCACAATGGTCGGCCCGCTGCTGCCGAAACAGTGGACCGCACAACTCAGCACCCTGCTGGGCACCGTCGACCAACTCGGTGCCGAACAGGGCCCGGAAGCGGCCTTCGAACACCTGCACAACCGCTACGTCTCCTCGGCCCACTCCATGTCCGGCCTGGCCGGGACACCGGACAGCGTCGCCGAGGTGATGCTGGCCCTCGCCGGGCGAGGCGACGTCACCTTCGACTTCACCAGCGGCACCGGCTCGATCCTGCGGATGGCCGCCGACCAAGCCCTGACACGGGGCACGGCAACCCGGTGCCACGCCCAGGAAATCAACCCGCAGTACGCCCTGATCACCCTGCTGCGGCTGTGGCTGCTGCACCTACGCGTCCGACGCAGCGTGCCCGACGCCGCGCCACCCGTCGTCCACGTCGGCGACAGCCTGCTCGCCGACGCACTACCCGACCTGCGAGCCGACGTCGTCGTGGCAAACTTCCCCTTCGGCGTCCACGAATGGGGCCACGACAAGCTCGCCTACGACCCCCGCTGGACCTACGGCCTACCCCCACGCACCGAACCCGAACTCGCCTGGATACAGCACGCCCTCGCCCACCTGGCACCCGGCGGCACCGCCGTGGTGCTCATGCCCCCGGCCGCCGCGTCACGCCCCGCCGGCCGCCGCGTCCGCGCCGAACTGATCCGCCGTGGCGCGCTACGCGCCATCGTCGCCCTACCCGCCGGACTCATGCCACCCACCGGCATCGGACTACACGTCTGGGTGCTCACCCAACCCGACCCCCACCAGCCACCGCCCGGCGACCTGCTCGTGGTCGACACCACCGCCGCACCCGACCGGCCGCTCACCGACACCGTGGCCACCGCATGGAGCGCCTACCACTCACCCGCGTACGCCGAACTGCCCGGCGTGCACCGCACCGTGCCCGCCATCGACGTCCTCGACGACCAGGTCGACCTCACCCCACAACGCCACCTCCCACACACCAGCGACCTCACAGCCGACCCGACCCAGGTCATCGCCCACATCAGCGAGTTCGACCAGCTCCTCGACCAGCTACGGCGCGGCCTGCCGGCAGTACGACAGGCACCGGACATACCCCTGCGCGACGCCCCACAAGCCGACGTCGCCGACCTCATCCGCTCCGGCAGCATCTCCGTGCACCGCGCCGCCGCACGCAGCCGCTCAACAGGCACCACCGCCACCGCCGTCGTGCTGACCACCGCCGACATCCTCTCCGGCAGCCCCGCCACCGGCACGACGACCCGCACCGCCGACGACGAACCAGGACCGGAGATACGCCCCGGCGACATCCTCGTCCCCGTCATCGGCCGCAGAATCACCGCCCGAGTAGCCACCCCAGAACAGGTCGGTGCCGAACTCGGCCCCGGCACCCAACTGATCCGCGTCGACACCACCCGCTTCGACCCGTGGTTCATCGCCGGCGTCATCTCCCGCACCGACAACCTCCGCATCGCCGGCCGCGCCGCCAGCACCGGCAACGGGGCCATGCGCATCGACGTCCGCCGACTGTCCATCCCGGTCGTAGCACTCGAACAACAGCACGCGTACGGCCAAGCCTTCCGCCAACTCGTCGAGTTCCGCGCCACCCTGGAACGAGCATCAGCAACCGGAACCACACTCGCCCGCGAGATCAGCGACGCCCTGACATCGGGCACCCTCGGCCTCACATCCTGGCCAGACCACGACGGATCTGGACGGTCCGGCAACCGTGAGCGACGACCGAAACTGGTCATCCCAGAGCGAGCCGTCTGAATCAGCGGCCTGTCGTCCGCGCCCGGTACGCTGATCCCACCGCACCTCAACACTCACGCGTCACCTTGCAGCGCATTCCGGAAGGGCCGATCTTGCGAACCAAAGTGAACAAAATCGGTGTAGTTGATCTATAGCGCCGCAGATCAAAAAGTCTGCTCCCCGCGCATGCGGGGGTGATCCCGCCGTCACGTTCACGCTCGCCAGTGGCGGATCCTGCTCCCCGCGCATGCGGGGGTGATCCCCCCGGCCTGCCCTGCCTGCTGCGCGGCCCGGACTGCTCCCCGCGCATGCGGGGGTGATCCGCGATCTTGCGTCAGTGGCGCGCCGCGCGTCGCCTGCTCCCCGCGCATGCGGGGGTGATCCGTCGTTGCCGTTGCCCGTGCTCTGGCCCTCTCCCTGCTCCCCGCGCATGCGGGGGTGATCCGGGCTACGAGCTGCGGCCGGTGCTGGCGGGTCCCTGCTCCCCGCGCATGCGGGGGTGATCCCCTCTCCGACGGGTTCGTCCCCGACCACGTACTCTGCTCCCCGCGCATGCGGGGGTGATCCCTGCTCCCGGAACACGTCGTAGGTCTGCTCCAGCTGCTCCCCGCGCATGCGGGGGTGATCCACCGGTCGCCGAGGGCGTTGACGGCGCAGTGGAACTGCTCCCCGCGCATGCGGGGGTGATCCCGTGCTCATGTGAACGAGAGCGTGTAGCGTCACCTGCTCCCCGCGCATGCGGGGGTGATCCCCGGCCTGGTCTTTTCGTGTTCACCACCATCGGCTGCTCCCCGCGCATGCGCGGGGGTGATCCCGGACGGCAACGTCCCGCCGGACTCGGCGCGGCCTGCTCCCCGCGCACGCGGGGGTGATCCCCCGCATCAGCTGTAGTCGTAGGTCGAGCTGTTCTGCTCCCCGCGCACGCGGGGGTGATCCCATCGACGCCAAACTCGCCGCCCGCGCCGCCTACTGCTCCCCGCGCACGCGGGGGTGATCCCTCGTCGGCGTCGAGCTGCCGTCGCAGCCAGGCCTGCTCCCCGCGCACGCGGGGGGGATCCCAATCACACCGAGTTCCTGGACCGCTGGTGGCGCTGCTCCCCGCGCACGCGGGGGTGATCCGGCAGCGTGACCACTGGGCCGGTCACGCTCGCCCTGCTCCCCGCGCACGCGGGGGTGATCCTCCGGTCCGGTAGCGCCCCATCGATAACCCTTGCTGCTCCCCGCGCACGCGGGGGTGATCCCATCGCGGACATGCGACACCGGATGATCTCGACCTGCTCCCCGCGCAAGCGGGGGTGACCCCTCCCGGTGACCGCCGCGGGCGGACTGCTGCTCCTGCTCCCCGCGCACGCGGGGGTGATCCTCCGAAGACGATCCGGACGCCGCCCTCAACCACCTGCTCCCCGCGCACGCGGGGGTGATCCCTGCTCGCAGGTGCAGTGCCGGCATCCGGCGCGCTGCTCCCCGCGCACGCGGGGGTGATCCCACGTCCGCCGCAGACTCCAGTTGAAGCCTCGGCTGCTCCCCGCGCACGCGGGGGTGATCCCGAGATGGGGAAGGCACATTACTCGACCGGCAGCTGCTTCCGGCGCCTACCGGATCCGGCGTCGAGTGCCGAGCCGCCGGCTGTCACGTTCGGCATTCGGTCGACTACCGTGAACGCTGGTGCGACACGTTCGTCCGTCCATGGGGGAGGAAGATTGCGGCACGGTCGGCGTTCGTCACTGACGCTGCAATTGTCGGTGCTTCTGCTCGCGGTGCTGCTTGAGGTGACGACGAGCCTGGCCACGGATGCGGCTGCCGGTTCCGGGTTGTTCGCCTGGGTGGAGGTGGTCGCTGGGCCGGCGCTGATCGTGTTGTTGCTGGTGCTGGTCGGCGGTAATGCGCTGATTCTGTGGTGGGAGAACCCTCGTACCCCGAAGCCGACCTGGGACGGTGATCGTTCGCCCTATCCGGGACTGTCGGCGTTCACCGAGCAGGATGCGGCGGTGTTCTTCGGTCGCGACGAGCTGGCTACGGATCTGGTCCGCCGCATGCACCGGCTCACCACCGACACCGAGACGCGTTTCGTCTGCATCACTGGGGCTTCCGGGAGCGGGAAGTCGTCGCTGGTGCACGCCGGCGTGGTGCCTCGGCTGCGTGGACAGCGGTGGCAGCTGCTCGGTTCGCTGGCCCCGGCGGGTGAACCTGTTGCCCGGCTCGCGGGGCTGGTAGCGACGTTGACCGGTGGGCAGCGGCAGGCCGCGCTGCGCGAGATGTGGTCGGAGACCGACGCGTTCGCCAATGCGGTGCGGGCGTGGCGGGCGAAGGTCGGCAACCGGCACGGTCGGGTGCTGCTGATCCTCGACCAGTTGGAGGAACTGGTCACCCTGTCCGGCCCGGCCGAGCGGACCCTGTTCCTCGACCAGGTGGCCACGGCACTCGACGCGGACCGCCGGCTGTGGGTGATCGCGACGCTGCGCATCGAGTTCCTGGCCGAGTTGCTCGCCGGTGAGCACGCGCGACTGTTCGCCGCACCCGTGGCGGTAGGCACCATGCGGCGCGGCGAGTTGGTGAGCGTTGTCGAGAAGCCGGCTCGGCTGGCGGGGATGAGTTTCGAGCCGGGGCTGGTCGACCGGATCGTCGAGGAGACCGGCACGCCGGACGCGTTGCCTCTGCTGGCGTACCTGTTGCAGGAGCTGTACCTGGCCGTTGGCGCCGGCAACGTGATCACTCGGCAGCGGTACCAGGAGTCGGGTGGGGTTGCCGGGGCGCTGGCGCGGCAGGCGGACACTGTGCTGGCCGAGCTGCGCACCAGATACGACGTCGAGTTGATCCTGTCCACCCTGCTGCGTCTGGTGTCGATGGATGGTGGCGAACCGACCCGGCGTCGGGTGCCGCTGGCCGAGCTGTCGGCCCAGCAGCGGCGGATCGTGGACGTCTTCACCGACGCCCGGCTGCTGACCTCAGCCGCCGACGGCGACCCCTACGTGCAGGTGGCGCACGAGGCGTTGTTCCGGCAGTGGGCGCCGCTGCGCCAAGAGGTTGAGACGCGGGCCGAGCATCTGAAACGGCGTACCGAATTGGAGCGGTGGGCAGCGGACTGGCAGCGCTCCGGCCGCAGCCCCGACTACCTGCTGACCGGAGATCGGCTGACGCTGGCCGGGCAGTGGCTGGAGGCGATGCGCTCGGCCGGGCAGGACAGCCCCACCGCGTACGCTCTGGTCGACGCGTCGCGTCGCCGCGACACCGCTTTCCTGCGCCGTGTGTCGGAGTCGATCGGCCGCTACGCGCTGGCCAACGTCGACCGGTACCCGGAACTGGCAGTCCTGCTGACCACGGCCGCGTTGACGGAGTGTCCCACCACTCCCGCCGCCGCGCAGGCGCTGATGTCCGCGTTGGCGTTCAGCCACGTCGAGGCGGTGCTGTCCGGACACACCGATGCGGTCCGGGGCGTGGCCTGGTCACCCGACGCGAGCCTGGTCGCCACCGCGTCCCGCGACGGCACGGCACGGCTGTGGGACGCCATTACCGGCACCGTCGCCGCCGTGCTGCCCGGCCACACCGACATGGTCGAAGCCATCGCTTTCTCCCCCGACTCCGCCCACGTCGCCACCGCATCGAGGGACGCCACGGTACGGATCTGGGAGGTGACCAGCGGCACCTTGGTCACGGTCCTGGCGTGCGATGAGTGCGTACGCGGGGTCGCGTTCTCTCCCGACGGCACCCGACTGGCCGCCACCAGCCGCGACGGTCTCGTCCACCTGTGGGACACCGCCACCTGGACATCCCACGACACGCTGACCGGACACAGCGGCGACGTGTGGGGCGTGCACTGGGCACCCGACTCGGCACGCCTGGTCACCGCCTCGCACGACCGTACGCTCATCGTCTGGGACGCGGCAGCCGGCGGCCCGGCGGCGACGCTGCGCGGCCACCTCGAACTCGTCGAGGCCGTCGCCTACTCCCCGGACGGGCGGTGGATCGCCAGCGGATCCGCCGACCACACGGTACGGATCTGGGACGCGGCCACGGGCACGCAGCACAGCGTCATCGGTGGGCAACGCGACACCGTCTGGTCGGTGGCCTGGACGCCGGACAGCCAGCAGGTCGCCTTCGCCACCGGCGACGGCACCATCCGTGTATGGGACACCGACCGGCTGCGCGAAGTCGCCGAGCTGCGCGGACACGAGCACACGGCCTGGTGCGTCGCCGTCAGCCCCGACGGTGCCCGAGTGCTCAGCGGCTCGGCCGACGCCACCGCCCGCATCTGGGCACTGCGCCCACGCGGCGCCGAACAGGTCCTCCTCTCCGGGCACCGCGCCGCCCTCACCGGGCTGATCGTCGACGACCAGGGCCTCATCGTCACCGGGTCGGCGGACGGCACGATTCGCCGCTGGCACCGGAACGGACGCCGACAGGGCACCATCCACCCGGTTCCCGCAGGGGTAACCGCGATGGCCAGCCACGGAAGCCGGCTAGCCGTGGCGGCGCAGGACGGCTCGCTGCGCCTGCTCGACAGTGGCGGCGAAACCGCCCTACGCAACGACGGCGTCGAGATCGAATCCCTGACCTTCTCACCCGACGGATCACGGCTCGCCGCAGGGGCGAAGGACAACACCATCTACCTCATCGACGTACACGCCGGTGCAGTCGTCGGCTACCTGCGCGGCCACACCGACTGGATCGGCGCACTCGCCTGGTCACCCAGCGGCCGCTACCTCGCCTCCGGCTCCGACGACCGCACCATCCGCGTCTGGGACATGGAAAACCCCTCCGCCGGCCGACTGCTCGCCGGCCACCAGAACTACGTCGACGGCGTCGCATGGGCACCCGACGAACGCCACCTCGCCAGCTGCTCCGCCGACTGGACCATCCGCATCTGGTCACCCACCGAGCCGGACATGCCGGCCCGCGTCCTCACCGGCCACGACCGACGGGTACGCGCCGTCGCCTACTCCCCCGACGGCCGCTATCTCGCCTCCGGCGGTGACGACCGCACCGTACGTCGGTGGGACACTCAAACCGACGACGGCCAGGTGATCGGCGTCCACCGTGACCCGGTCACCTGCCTGGCCTGGCTCGCGGACGGGTCGCACGTGGTCACCGGCTCGGTCGACGCCACCGCCCGCATCTGGGTCGTCGACGTCGACCTGCAGACGCTGACCGACACCGCGCGGGCCCGGGTGTTCCGTTCCCTCACCAAGGACGAACGCCGCGCCCACCTGCTGCCCGTAATCGAAAGCTAGAGCACCTGCTCCACCGTGCGGACCTCCTCGCCGACGAGGAACTCCGCCGGATCCACACCGAGCTGCTCGCGCTGCGGCGACGCCCAGTAGGCGGCGTTCGCCTCCTCAAACGACTGATCACCGTCGTAGGAGATGACCCAGATGTGGGCATCGCGCTCGCGGTCCACCCACGACCCGTGCACCTCGAAACCGAACTCTCGCCGCAACGGCACGACCAAGGTCTGCCACGCCCGTACCCACTCGTCCAACCGCCCCTCACGCACCCTGTAGGTGCGGATCTGCACAGTCCTCACGGCAACTCCATCGTGTCCGGCAGCACTTCCTGACGCTCAGCACCACCCGCAACAGCCGATCTACTCGACTCGCTCAGCGGTGATCCTCACGATGACACCCGCTACGCTGAACCCCAAACTTCCGCCGCACCCCGCACCCCGCACCCGACCCGTTACCAACGACAAAGGAGCTAGACGATCTTGCGAAGCAAAGTGAAGGAAAACGGCGTACTTGATCTCTAGTACCGCAGGTCAGGAAGTCTGCTCCCCGCGCACGCGGGGGTGATCCCGTGTTGTCCGCCCCGGCTGCGGACAGGTTGATCTGCTCCCCGCGCACGCGGGGGTGATCCCTACTCGCAGGAGATCATGCAGCGCGGAAACGCCTGCTCCCCGCGCACGCGGGGGTGATCCCAGACCGAACAGGGCCGCCGCGCCGCCGGCCACCTGCTCCCCGCGCACGCGGGGGTGATCCCCACGTAGCAGCGACCGCCACCGCCGAGAAAACCTGCTCCCCGCGCACGCGGGGGTGATCCCCGGCAAGGTGTCGGGTGAGGCGCAGCGGGTGTCTGCTCCCCGCGCACGCGGGGGTGATCCCTATTCGTCTGGCCGCGATGTGCCGGCCGACAACTGCTCCCCGCGCACGCGGGGGTGATCCCCAGCCCGGCCCGGCACCGCAGCGCGTGCACTCCTGCTCCCCGCGCACGCGGGGGTGATCCCACGTCACCGAGGCGCATGGAGCGGGTGGGGGTCTGCTCCCCGCGCACGCGGGGGTGATCCCTGGTGGTGATCATCGGCGATGAGTAGAAGCGCCTGCTCCCCGCGCACGCGGGGGTGATCCCAGTGCCGCACGGTCACCCGGGGCCGGCTTCGCCTGCTCCCCGCGCACGCGGGGGTGATCCTTCTGCGTCCACAGGGCGGCGGCGACCAGCGGGGAGAACTGCTCCCCGCGCACGCGGGGGTGATCCTCACCGGGCGCCGCGGGACACCGGCCGGAGCGCCTGCTCCCCGCGCACGCGGGGGTGATCCCGGCACCACCGACGACTCGGCCGCATTCCAAGCCTGCTCCCCGCGCACGCGGGGGTGATCCCACGCCCGGCACCGCGCCCCAGCTCGCCCACCACTGCTCCCCGCGCACGCGGGGGTGATCCCGAGTTTGGGACATCAACCTTGCGGATGTTCAACTGCTCCCCGCGCACGCGGGGGTGATCCCGGATGGCACAGCAGCGTGGGTGGTTCAAGTCCTGTCGGCGACGCGTGAAGACTGGCTCTGGCACACATTTTGTGATTGATCTTGGCGGTGGTTCACAGGGTGGCGAGGACGCGTTTGCGGAGGAGGTCGAGGCTCGCGCGGCCATACATCTGTCGCTTGATCGTCTTGATGCGGTTGACCTGGCCCTCGACCGGACCTGAACTCCAAGGCTGGGCGAGGCCGGCGACGACGGCGTCGCGATCGCTGATGAGGCCGGCGGCGAAGCCGCGGATCTCGGGGTAGCCGGCGTGGCGGGCGCGGTCGACCCAGGCGTCGAGCTGCTGCCCGGTGCCGTGGTGGCGGACCAGGGCGGCGAACCCGCGGGCGAGGCCGGCGACAGCGTCGAGGTCCGGACAGCGGCGTCGGACGTCGGCGAGGTCAGCGTGGTCGTCGTCGGTGAGCTTGTGGCCGGGTCGCATGATCCAGGCGGTGATCCGCCGGGCCGACGGCACCCGGCATGCAGTCGGCAGGATGGGTCGGTCGCGGTTCGTGGCGAGCCAGTCGCGCAGCACCCGCAGGCTGCCCTGATAGCCGCGGGCCAGGATCTCGGCGTGCAAGTCGACCGTCTGGTGGACGCCGTCGCCGAGCCGCTGCCGAAGGTAGGAGTGGAACGGGGCGAGGACACTGGGGCGGTTGCTGGGGTTCGGGCCGATCAACGCCTCGGCGGTGGTGGCGTGGGCGTACTTGCGGGCGGTTCTGACGTTCATATCGAGGCGGCGGGCGGTTGCTTTGATCGACAGTCCTTCGGCTCGCAGGGCGTGCACGGCCGCGTGGCGTTGGCGGGTGTTCGCCGCCCGACGCCCCGCTTTCACCGGCTCGTCGGCCGGCGGGACCAGGGCAGATGTCGGTTCGGGGTGGGTGCGCAGGCATCGGCGGTGCCCACGGATGACCTTCTCGACGGTGTCGCTGAGGTTCTTCAGCAGGTGCCACCGGTCGGCGACCTGGATCGCGTCGGGTGCTCCCTTGCGGGCGCCGTCGGCATAGCTGCCGCCTCGATCCCGACAGATGATCTGAACACCGGGATGGTCGTGCAGCCACGCGGCGAGGGTGTCGGCGGTGCGGTCGGGCAGAACGTCGATCGGCCGGCGCGTGTGCATGTCGAGCAGCACGGTCGCGTAGCGGTGGCCCCGACGGCGGGCGAAGTCATCCACGCCCAGCACTGTCGGCGTCGTCGGCGGCGGATCGGGCATTCGGCGGATCATCCGGATCAACGTCGAGCGGGACACCGACACCGCCAACCGCTGCGCCAGCCGGCTGCCCGGTCGACCGCCCAACGCCACCGCGACGGCCACCAGGTCACCGGCCGCCACCACGGTGTGACGGGCATGGCGACGAGTCAGGCCGGGGACCTGCTCGACGAACGTCCGCCGCCCGCATTCGGTGTTCACGCAGGTGAATCGGCGGACCGTCAACGCGACCAGCACCTCGTGCCCACCCAGCCTGACGTCAGCCAGCCGCCGCACATAGCGACCATGCACAGTGGTCGACCAGGTCCCGCAGGCGCTACAACGTGCCCGCACCGTCTGGGTCGCCGCGTTGATCCTGACCCCGACGGCCCGGATCACCACCGCTTCCAGCCGCAGACCAGTCAGGTGCGGCAGCAACGCCGGGATGATCTCCATCCCGGCACCCAAGCCGAACTACCGACGAGCGCGACTCACAAAATGTGTGCCAGAGCCCGTTTTCAGCCGTCGTTGACAAGTCCCTGCTCCCCGCGCACGCGGGGGTGATCCCGGCTACCGCAACCCTCGCCGCCAGCCGTCGATCTGCTCCCCGCGCACGCGGGGGTGATCCCGAGACGGCGGGTTCGCCGTCGTACAACGCTGCCTGCTCCCCGCGCACGCGGGGGTGATCCCTCGGCGTTCTCCGGCTCCAGCAGCGCCAGCCGCTGCTCCCCGCGCACGCGGGGGTGATCCGGCGTCCAGGGCGAGCATCCAGCCGCGCTGATCCTGCTCCCCGCGCACGCGGGGGTGATCCCCAGTCGCGGCGCAGGCCGAGTCGGGCGGCGAACTGCTCCCCGCGCACGCGGGGGTGATCCCCCTGACCCGAACTCGACGAACCCGGTACTGACCTGCTCCCCGCGCACGCGGGGGTGATCCCGAGTTCCCGACGCTGACCGTGGAGCTGGTGCTCTGCTCCCCGCACACGCGGGGGTGATCCCGCGGCGGCGCTGGTGTGGCTGATGCCCACCCCCTGCTCCCCGCGCACGCGGGGGTGATCCCATCGGGGACGCGCTCCAGGACTCCCGGCTCATCTGCTCCCCGCGCACGCGGAGGTGATCCCGCGATCCGCGGCATCTCGCGGGTGGTGACGCTCTGCTCCCCGCGCACGCGGGGGTGATCCCTCGTACGGGAAACTGTCACCAAAGACAGGAGCCTGCTCCCCGCGCACGCGGGGGTGATCCCCATGGCCGGTTGGGGTGGATCGTGGTCGAGTCCTGCTCCCCGCGCACGCGGGGGTGATCCGGCGACCGTCTGGCCCTTGGTGTTGTTGCCGCCCTGCTCCCGGCGCACGCGGGGGTGATACCTCGGCGTCGTCCATGCCGCGCAGCGCGGTGAGCTGCTCCCCGCGCACGCGGGGTGATCCCGGCCATGTCCTCCCACGACTGGCGCAGCGGCACTGCTCCCCGCGCACGTGGGGGTGATCCCCACGCTGGCGTTTCCTCCCGGTCGCTGATCTCCTGCTCCCCGCGCACGCGGGTGATCCTCGACCATCCGCCGCCAGATCGACGACCTCGCCCTGCTCCCGCACATGCGGGGGTGATCCCAAGTCGGGGAAACATGGTGTATGTGTAATGCCCTGCCTGCCCGGACAAGGCATTCCACACGTTATGGCGGGGTCGGAGCCTCTGCTATACGGGCTGCGGCATCCGGCGGGCGGCCTCCGCGATGAGGGAGGCCAGTTCCTTTGGGGCGGTGAGTTCGGCGACGTCTGCTACGTCGAACCAGGCGGCGTTGGCGACTTCTTCGACTTGGGCGTTGAGGGTGTCGTTGTGGGTGCGGCAGATGTAGACGAAGTCGATGTGCCGGTGGGGGCCGACCTTGCGGTCTTCGATGTCCATTTCGATGATCGCGAAGGGTGGGGGGATGCTGCGTACGGCGGGGTGGGTGAAGGGCTCGGGTGCCAGGATCTCTGCCTCGACGCCGGTTTCTTCCACAACTTCGCGGAGGGCGGCTTCGGCGGGGTCTTCGTTGGGGTCGATGTGGCCGCCCGGGTACAGCCACAGTCCGATCTTGTTGTGTTGCACGAGGAGGACTTGTCCCGTGCTGTTGAAGACGATCGCTGAGCTGGTGAAGTGCCGGATCATGCTGGGGTTTCTCCCTGGGCGATTCGGGCGGTTTGGTCGGCGATCCACGCTACCGTCGCCTCCGGTAGTTGGGGGTGAACGGGCAGTTGGATGGTGGCCGTGGCGAGGTGTTCGGCGTTGGGGCAGGCCGTGGCGTAGGGCTGGAATAGGGGTTGGTGGTAGAGGGGCTGGTAGCGCCACCGGATCGAGTCCGGGGGTAGCCCTGCGCGGTGGAAGGTGTCCGCGATCTCGGCTTGGCGGGCGGTCGCGATGAGGACCAGGTTGTAGTAGTTGGGTTTGTCCTGCACGCCGTAGGGCAGTTCGCGCAGCAGTCCGCCGGCGGGTAGGGCGGTGAGGATGCGTTCGGCGTTGCGGCGGCGCTGGGCCAGTTGCGCGTCGAGGCGGGCCAGCCGACGTAGGCCGATGGCTGCGAGGGGTCCGGCGAGCTTGTAGTTGACGCCGTGGCCGCCGCGTAGGTGGCCGAGGTGGGTGTAGTGGTCGATGCGGTCGGCGAGGTCGTGGTCGTTGGTCAGGACGAAGCCGCCTTCGCCGGTGGACAGGAGTTTGCGGTCGTGGGTGGAGAAGCAGCCGACTTGGCCGAGGGTGCCGGCGTGCTGGTTGGCGATGCGGGTGCCGTGGGCCTGCGCGGAGTCTTCGATGACGGGTATGCCCGCGTCGATGAACAGGCCGGTGATGGCGCGTTCGTCGTTGGGGTAGCCCCATAGGGGCAGCGTGATCACGGCGCGGGTGCGGGGTGTGAGTTTCCGTTGGAGGTCGGTGGGGTTCAGGGCGAGGGAGTTCGGGAGTGTGTCCACCAGGATGGGGGTTGCGCCGCAGGTAAGGATCGGCATTGCGGTGGGCAGTGGGGCGGTCGCGGGGAGGAGCACCTCGGTCCCGGGGCGGACGTCGAACGCGACGAGCGCGGCGTGTAGGGCTGAGGTGCCGGAGTTGACGGCAATGGCGCGGGCGGCCCCGAAGCGGGCGGCGAGGGCACGCTCGTAGAGGGGCAGGATTTGGGCGCCGCCGGAGAGGCGGCCGTCGTCGAGGACGGCGCGGATCTCCTCCAGTTCCCCGCAGGGTGGTGGCGAGTACCGGTCATCGACCGGGTGGTCCAGGTCGTAGGCGGTGTCAGTGGTCATAGGTGAGCACCACCTTGATCGTCTCCTCGGGCCGGGTGTCGATAAGGCCGTACGCGGTGCGCGCGTCGGTGAACGGGATGCGGTGGGTGATGAGCCCGTCGACGCGGACGTGTCCGGCGGTGACGAGTTGGCGGGCGGTGGCGCTGAGCCGCGGAAGGTCCCAGGCGGGGTGGGTGCGTTGGGGGCAGCCGTTCACGGTCATGGAGGAGACGAGGGTGATGCGGTTGCGGTGGTATTCCTCGCCGAGCCGCAGGCCGCCCTGGTCGCCGTGGTAGGAGGCGATGGTGGAGACCGTCGCGCCGACGCGGACGCAGCGGATGGCCTCGTGTAGCCCGGCGTAGGAGCCGGATGCCTCGATGGCCACGTCGGCTCCGGCGGAGCCGGTCAGCTTGCGGACCAGATGGGCGACGTCGGCTCCGGTGTCGGTGTGCATGGCGGTCATGCCGAGTGATTCGGCGGCTTCCAGGCGTATGGGGTAGCGGTCGATGCCGATGACGCGGCGTGCGCCGGCCAGATGCGCGAGTTGCCCGGCGATCAGGCCGACCGTGCCGAGGCCGACGATGACGACGGTGTCGCCGATGTGGATGCCGGCGTCGTGGACGCCGCCGAGCGCGACGCGGGTGAGGATGAAGAACACGGCCCGTTCCGGGTCGATGCCGGCAGGTAGGCGACCCGCCTCGGCGGTGTCGAGGCTGACGACGTGGCCGGTGGCGTGTGGGCGGTCCAGCGCTACCAGGTCCCCCACGGCGATCCGGTCGCGGGCGGCGCTGCCAACCGATGTGACGCGGGCGATGGTCTCGTAGCCAGGTGCTACCGGATAGTCCCGTCCCGGTCCGCTGGTGAACAGGCGTTGCTCGGGCAGCCACGAACGGTGCAGCGCAGCGGCCGAGCCTCGCACCCAGGCCATTTCGGTGCCGTGGCTGATGCCGGACACGACGGCTTCAGCGTACACGTCGGTCGGGCCGAGCGGCGGCAGGTTCTCCGAGATCAACTCGACCGTGCCGGGGCCGGTGATCATCAGGCGTGTGGTGGGCGGGCACACAGCAATGCCCTGGTGTGCGAGAGCGGGTTGGGTCACGACTTCTCCGATCCGGTGAGTTGGGCGATCAGCTCGTCGAGGTCCGCGTCGTTGAGGGCGTCGAACGTGCTGCCGTCGCGGTGGATGACGTGAGGGGTGAAGGCGCGCTGGAACGCCTCATTGAGGGCGGCGAGATCGGCTTCGGACACGGCGGTCTCCATGTCCCGGCCTCGCTGCTTGACGCGGTGCAACAGCGTCGAAGAGGGCGCGGTCAACCCGATCACCACATCGGGGCGCGGACTGTCGGTGGACCAGATACCACAGGTCTGCGCGACCCGGCCCGCGTCCGCGGCGGGCAGCGTTTCGGCGGCGAAGATGCGTTGCTGCACCATCGCCCAATCGGCGACAACCCGACCACCAGCCCGGGTGATCATCTCGATCCGACGCAACTGCGCGACCCGGAGCGCGATGAAGGTGAGTTCCACCTTCAAGGCGAGATCGTCGGGGGCGCGCTCGGCCTCGGCGTACAGCTGCGGCAGGTAGGGGTTGTCGGCGAACGGATCGAGCATCAGCGTCGCGTCCAGCCGGGCGGCCAGGCGACTGGCGAGCGTGGTCTTTCCGACTCCAGTAGGGCCAGTGATCGCGATGAACAACGAGATCCCCTTCAACGCGGGACGTCAGCGATGCGGCCAGTTCAGCCCGGGGCTGACGGCGGGGGTGGTGGACGTAGCCGGTGGCCATGGAATGTCGCCTCGCCTCCGTGAGCGTCGGTCCGGTGGTCAGGGCATGGTGGTGACGTTGGGGGTGCGGGGGCGTGGGATGGGTGTCGTGATGGCGGTGGCGAGGTCGGCGGCGAGGGCGTCGATCTGGCCTCGGGTGATGCCGGGCATGCAGATGAGGTGGCTGACCGTGCCGTCGGCGGCGAGTAGCCACTTGGCACGTACCGGCTCGGGTGGGGTGGGTAGGACGACGGTGAAGGCGTGCGGCCACCGCCAGGCGGCCCAGCCGGTCGCGCGGATCTGTTCGACGGCGTACGCGGCGGTGCTGCGGGCTTCGGCGGCCCGCCACCGGTGCCCCTCCCGGCCGTGCAGGGCGATGGCGTGCCACAGCAGGGCGGCGGCCAGTCCGCAGCGGGAGCCGGTGATGGTGGTGTCGGTGACGGCGGTGTAGGCCACCTGCGGCCGAGCTGGTGTGCGGATGCTGTCGCGGATGAGCACCACTCCGCAGGGGGTGGGGACACCGAGGAACTTGTGTCCGCTGATCGCGATGGAGCCGATGCCGCCGGCATCGTCGAGGCGGAGCTGTCCGTCGAGGGCGAGCGGGATGCCGGACAGGGCGGCGTCGACGTGCAAATGCCCCGCCATGCCATAGTCGGTGAGGATCGCGCGGATGCGGCGGGTGTCGTCGACGGCTTCGGTCATGGTAGTGCCGGCGGTGGCGACCACGATCGCCGGCCACCGTCGCCGTTTGCGTAGCTGCGCGGCGAGGTCGTCGTAGCACATCTCCCCGTCCGGGCGGGCCGCGACGGGCACCCGGTAGGCGCCGAGCATGCTGACGATCTTCGGTATGGAGTAGTGGGCGGCGGTAGAGTAGTAGATGCGGGCGGTCGGCCAGCGACGGTAGGCGGCGTGCAGGGCGGACAAGTTGCCCTCGGTGCCGCCGGTGGTGACATAACCCCACCGGTCCTCGGCCGGCATGCCCAGCAGGTCGGCGAACCAGGCGATGACGGCCTGTTCCAGGACCCGCGTGTGTGCTACTCCCCCGGTGTCGGAGGGGTCGCCGATGTTGTTCCACAGCCGGTGGCCGAGGCGGGTCATGACGGCGGTGTGGTCGAGGTCGACGGCGCCCGGGTAGCCGATACTCGTCGCCGCGGCGGCGTCAGCGTTGTGGATGAGGTGGTCGAGGACGGCGGTGACGTCGATCGGTGTCCGGCTGAGGTCCGCGGCGACGGCCAGATCGAAGGTGTGGGTGTGAGTCACGTTGCCGGCCTCTCGCCGAGGTGGCCGGCGAGGGTGTGGTGCAGGGCGGTGAGCTGCCGCCACACCTCGCGGGCGGTGTAGTCGCCCTGCTCAGTCAGGGTGGCGTGCGGGTTGTGCCAGTGGGCGGGCCGGTCCGCATCGAGGGGTTTGCTGCTGCGGATGCCGTCGTAGTGCAACGGTGCATGCGGGTTACGGTCGATGTCGATGGCGGTGCCGTCGGTCAGCAGCAGGTAGCAGCGGCCCTTGAGGTCGAAGGCTGACCGGCGGTGGCCGGTGGCGGACGGTTCCCGCAGGGTGCGGGCGAGCTGATACCAGCGTCCGTCGTCGGAATCGAGGGTGCTCACCCCGACACCGACATAGGCGGCGTCGGGGCCGATGGCCATGTCACCGCCGTTGACCATCGACCGTTCCGGCCCGAGTGGATGCCACCAACGGCCGGTGGTATTCGTGTGGTCGATGTTGGTCGCGGCGATCCTGGTCAGGTCGGCGAGCATTCGGGGCAGGTCGTCGGACTCGGGTGCGGACAGGAACAGCCGCCACGCGGTGTGCAGCCGGTACCCCTGCGGCTCGGTCGCAGCCGGGGAGGTGAAGAACAGCATGACGGCGTGCGGGCCGAGGGCTTGCCGTGTGCCGTAGCGCTGGTCGGCTTCGATCAGGTGCCCGGAGTTGAGCCGCTTGGACCGGAACACCACCTGCTTGCGCAGATCCGCCCACCGCGCGTTGGCTCGGCGAACCGCCTCGTCGTCCGGTTCGCCCAGAGGCGGGGGCGGGGGTGCGGGCGGCGGCGGAAGTGACGGGTCCGGTGGGCGTTGGTAGCCGGAGGGGCGGGGACCGTAGCCGGGAGGCGGCTCATACCCGGCGGGAGGCCGCAGGTCGGCGGTCGGCTCCGGCCGCCATCCGGGGTGCAGCGGATCTGGTGGACCGTAGGGTCCGGTCGGTCGTCGTGCGTAGGTCATCATCGTCGGCCCTGTCAGATCGAGACGTGGATGGCGTCGGGAACGGCGTTCGTGGCCGGTGTGCCGCGCCCGATACCGGCGTAGACGTCCGGCCGGGCCTGGCGCAGGTGCGCGGCCCACATCCCGCCCACAGCTGCGGCGGCACCAACGATCGCGGGTAGCAGCAGCGGGAACAGCGACCCGGGCGCGGCACCCAGCAGCGGCCCGACGTTGCCGACCATCGCCACCAGCACCACCGACCCGGCGAACACAGCCATCACCGGCGCGACTCGCCACTGCCACGCCCTGGCCCGCGCACCCCGAACCCGGGCCGGGGCGGCCAGCGCCGCCAGCGACGCGGCCAGCAGCAGACACAGCAAACCCAGCGCGCCCAGGCTCGACAGCCAGGTGAACATCTGCGTGACCGGGTCGACCCCGGCCACCGCGAACCCGGCCACCACCACCGAGGCGGTGGCGGTCTGGGTCAGCGACCCGCCGCGCGGCGCGGTGACCCGCGTGCCGCTGTCCGCGCCCGCGAGCCCGGTGGGCAGCACTCCTTCCCGGGCCATGGCGAACACGTAGCGTGCGATGACCGAGTGGAACGACAGCTTCGACGTGACGATCGCGAAGATCAACACCACGCTCGCCACGGCCACCCACCCGCTACCGAGCCGTTCGAGGATCACCGACGTCAGGTCACTGTCCGGCTGGGCGGCCAGCTCGGCGACGGCGGACGGACCGACCGCCACCCCCATCGCCCACGCCGCAGCCGCATACACCCCACCGAGCACGAGCGCCCCGAAGATCGTGGCCCGACCGACCGCACGCCGATCAACGGCCTCCTCCACAAAAGACCCAGGTGCGTCGATGCCGGTGAACGCCGCCACGCAGAACGCGACCGCCCCACCCACACCGCCGACCATCAACCCGGAGGCGTCGAAACCCGCCCACGACAGGCCACCGTCTGCCGGCCGTCCCACACCTGCCACCACGAACACCGCGACGACCAGCAGCGACACCGCCAGCACCACCGCCAAGGCCCGGGTCGACAGCACGATCGCCCGTACACCCAGCACCCCGACCAGGGCCACGGCGATACCCGCCCACACCCACCAGGATCCGCCCAACTGGGCGGCGAGGGTCGCGCCGAACAAGCCGTACAAGCTGATCTGGATCGCGTTGTAGGCCAGCAGAGCCACCACGCCGCCGGCCACACCCCAGCCCCGCCCGAGCCCTTGGGCGAGGATGCCGTAGTAGGCGGCGGGATGCCCGACCTGGCGAGCCATCGCCGTGTACCCCACCGCGAGCAGCGCCACCGCGCCTGCCACCAGCACAAACGTCAACGGCACCGCGATCACACCCGTGGTCGCGTAGATCGCGGGGATACCGCCGGCGAGGACCACCATCGGGGCCGACGCCGCCGCGCCGAACACCCACAGGCCGGCTGGTGTCATCGTCCGGCGCGCCAGCGCCACCTGCACCTGCGCCGTCACCGTGACTCCCCCTGCCCCGGCTGGTTCGGGCACCACGAGTTGCGGCAGCCGTCCACCGGATGCTGGTTCACGTCGGCGGCGGTGGCCGGCACGACGGACACCGCCGATGGCCGCACCGGGCCGTGATGCCAGTAGCTCTTGTCGCGGGCAAGGTTCCGCTGCGCGGTGTCCTTGTCGGCCGTGAACCCGAACAGGTCATGCTCACCGCCGGGCCACTCACGACGGATCGCGTAACCCCACAGGTACTCCGTCGAGGTGCCGCCTCCCGTCTCCGGGACGGCACCGGCGGCACTCCGAACGCCAAGGCGCACGGCCCACCACCTGACAGGCCGCCGTCGCCGGGCGGACATGGCGGCGGGACGGCTGGTCATGGTCAGCATGAACAGAACCCTCCTGTCGATAAATTGGGTACGACGCACTGCCCCGCCGGGCGAACAGACGACGCGCCAGCAGGTGAACGAGGTGATGTCAGAACACGTGGATCACGGGGAACGCGGTGATGCCGCCAGCCTCACCACGCCGCGAAACGGCAGAGCGGTGCGCTGGACACGGACCCGTCGCGGCAACCCATCTCCGCCCGCCTCGTCCGGCTGTCCAGGGCGTACGGGTTGCCGCCACATCCGCCACAGCGCTGGACCACCCGGCTGAAGCAGAATCGGTGATCGCGGCTCGTAGCCCAGCCCGGCGAGCAGCCCCTCCCGAGGGCGGTCGGTGCTCACCTCCGCATACGACGGCAACTGCTCCGCGTCGAGCAGGCGGTGGTGGCGGGCCAGCAACGCCGCACCCACACCCGTCTGCCGCCGGCCCGGAGTCACCGCCACATGAGCGAGGTAGTGATGCGCGGTGTACGGGTGCACCGCGTCGACGTAGGCGTGCAGCAGACCGAACCGGGCAGCGTGCACACCGAGCACCCGATGCAGGTCATACATCCACACCGCCGACGGCGGCGGTGGCACCGGGCGCGAGTACCACACCGCCACACCAGCAAGGTCATCGGTCGTGTCGACCGTGCCGTGCGCCAACCCCTGCGCCACCACAAGCTGCGCGTACCGCCGCACGACCCCCGGCCGAACGACCGGATCGGCGACCAGCCAGGCACTCAACCGGCTGGTCAACAACGCGTCGGCCACCAGCGCGGACAATCCCTCAGCATCGTCGTCCGTCGCGCGACGGACACCAGAGTTCATCAGTCGCATGCCAGCTCCCCCGAAGATCCTTGAACACCCTCGCCTTCCGCGTCGTTGCCCCGGGCTGCCAGCGGCCCACGCGACGCGGCCCGCTGACGGCTCACCCACACCGCCGAATCGAGGGCGCGGTCGAAGGTGGTAGCCAGGTGCAGGCGGTCACCGGCGACCCCGGTCAGAGGCAGCCGCTGCCGGGCAGCTTTGATCATCTGCGGAGGGCCGCAGACATAGACCGCCTGGCCACGCCGGTAGTGATACACCGCCAAGGTCAGCGCATCGCCCTGCGCGGCAGGCTCGACATCACGATCGTCGGAGAACGCCAACACCACGGTCAACCAGTCGCGATGCGCGGACGCGAGCTTGTCCAACGCCACCGCGTCATACAAGTCGAGCAGCGTCCGTGCGCCCACAACCAGAGTCACCCGCCGTTTGACCGGCGACGCGGCAACCTGCTCCACCAACGCCCGCAACGGAGCAAGGCCCGTACCACCCGCCGCCAGCAGCAGATCGGCATCGCCGGCCGCCTCCAGCGACAGTCCGACATCGAACGCCGGTCCCAGCCACAACGTCTCCCCAGGCGCTATCCGCTCGACCAGCACGGGCGACACCGTCCCCTCTGCTACGGCACGGATGTGAAACTCCACCGTCCCGTCAGGGCGAGCAGCATTCGCCGGCGAGTACCACCGCCATTGGCCCGGCAGTCGGGGTGTACAGACGGGCATTGCCTGACCAGGCGCGTACTGAAGGCGGTGCATCGGCCGAACGGTCAAGACTGCGACGGCATCAGACGCCGCTTCGCACGCCACGACCTCGCCGACCGTCACGTGTGGGCCGTCACCCATCGCCTGCGCCGCCCGCTCAGCCAGACGAAACGCCCGGCGACAACCCCTCTCCCAGTAGCCGGCCATTTCCGGCTCCCAGCTCGCACTCGCGAACCGTCGCACGGTGTCAACCAGCGCAGCCGCGACAACAGTCCCGTGATACGGGAAGAGCCCGAGACGCCGATGCATCCGGCCTAGCACGGCAATTGCTGCGCGCCGACCAGCCGGATCGCCAGGGCTTGCGATCAACTGCCCGAGCGTTGAAACGAAGATCGGCGCAGACTGCTGCGGGAGAAACCGCACGCTGCGGGCTTCCATGAATGAACAGAAGTGTTCGGCGGCGCGGTCATGCGCAGCAAGGGTGACCGCCAGCGACAGCCTCAGATCAGACATCGCGCCGACCGGTCCTGGGGCGACGACCTCTAGGAGGCAGCGCTGGCCTGGACATCGCGTCAGTAAGACCAGGGCCTCGGACCACCACAACGCACGTAGTCGGGGCACCGTGATCGCGGCTCGTCTGGGTACGCATGCGCTGGTCCACACGCTCAGTGAGCGCTATCCAGGTCGCCTTCGGACCCTCCACCCCTGCTTCAAGGGGTGCCCCGGTAGCTCGACATGAAAAAAGGGTGCGGCCAACCGGATCAAAGGGCCCGTCGTCGGCCGGAAGGAACCACTTCACCCGGCGCATCTCCATGCCACCCTCCTCTCAGTCCTTGCTCCGTGCCCGGAACGACGGAAGCTCGACCACGCCACTGGCGGCGATCCGTTGGTGCGGTCTCGGTGACAGCCATGACCAGGCCGACACGACCAAGAACACCGATAGAAACCGACTAACGCCGGAGCGGATTGCCCATTCAGGAAAGCGGAACGGCCACAACAAATCGACGGCCGGCATGTTGTCTCGCTGTTGTCTCTTGGCCGAACCCGAACAGTTTCCGCAGTTCGGCGCGCATCTTGTCGGCCGATTCGGGCTACAGTGGCGGCGATGACCGGGGAGGCAGGATGACGCGGGCCCCATCGCCACGGAGCCAACTCTTGGTCCATCCGCTGAGCTACGTTCGAGAGCAGCGGAACTGGACGCAGCAAGACCTCGTCAACGTCATCGCGCGCCGGCTAAACACGGCTGCGCGGAGGGAGAAGGCGTGGCGCTGGGAGCGATGGGGCGTGGTGCCAGATGATGATTCACAGCTCGCACTGGCCGACGAGCTTGGCGTCGATCGGCAGACAGTCAAGGCGCTCGGATGGCCCCATTGGCTCCCGAGTGGCCCGACGATCAGCACGGCAACGCCGTGGACAGTCGATGGAGCGGTGGCCCTGCTTGGCGACACTGCGGGGCCAGCGATGCTAGATCGACGAGGATTTTTGATCATGCAGGCTGGGCTCGCTGCCGCCGTAGCCGAGCGGTGGCTCGCGACCGAGCCTCCAAAAGTCAATGCGGCGCTCCAAGGTGGCCGCGTTGACGCGGAACTTCTGGACTGCTTTGAACAGCGGCTACCGGCGCTGCGTCGCATGGACGCCAGTCTCGGCGGTGGCAGTGTGCGTTCCCTGGTCGACGCCGAGCTTCGCCTCGTGACGGATCTTCTGCGCCATGGAAGCTACTCAGAGACGGCCGGCAATCGCCTGCTTGCCGTGCCGCCGAACTGGGCCGGATCGCTGGCTGGGCAAATTTCGACGCGGGCTACCACGCTGCGGCCGAACGCTACTGGTTCGCCGCTCTCCACGCTGCGCACTCCGCGTCCGACCGCGCGGCCGGTGCCAACGTCCTGAAGTGCCTGAGCCTGCAACGGGTCGACACAGAACGGCCCACCGAGGCGCTTCGCCTCGCCGAATCTGCGCGGGCTGGCGCGAAAGATGCGCCCGCACGAGTACGCGCGATGCTAACCACGCGACTGGCTCGTACCCACGCGGTACTCGGTGAGGCGGTCGCGTGCGAACGACGGCTCGCAGAAGCCGACACCGAGATGTCACGCGCTGACGAGGAACCAAGCCCGGCCTGGGCCAGCTACTTCGATCACGCGGAGTACTCCGCCCAGGTCGCCGCCTGTTACCTCCTCATGGAGCGTCACCAGGCAAGCGACAGATGGCTTCAACAGACGCTCGCTCTCCAGCCCGCCGAGCGCAGCCGAGATCGCGCAACCTATCTGATCTGGCGCGCCGACGCCGTTCTGAACCTCGGAGATGTCGACCATGCATGCGCCCTCGTGACCGAGGCCGCGCCTGACGTCGCCGGCACGCGTTCGGTGCGCAACCATCGCCGGCTACTGGACATTCACGGTCGCCTGATGGCCCATCGACACCCCGCCGTCAATGCTCTGGACGAGCGCGTGCGTAGTCTGCTCGCATGAGTGAGGCCAAGCGCGTCGCTGTCGTCACCGGTTCAAACCGCGGACTTGGGAAGGCCATCGCTCGGGGTATAGCTCGGACGGGCGCCCATGTGGTCGTCACGGCTCGGGCTGAGGATGCCGCCGTGCGCGCCGCCAACGAGCTATGCGCGGAAGGACTGTCCGCATCCGGCCATCAACTCGACATTGCCGACTCAGCCAGCGTCGCTCGCGCCATGGCCGATGTTGGTTACCAGTACGGTCGCCTGGACATCCTCGTGAACAACGCCGGCATCGCCATCGACCGTGGCCAGGCGGCAGCCAGCGCCGACATGGAGAAGGTACGCGCCACCCTGGACACCAACATCATGGGAACCTGGCGTTGCTGCACCGCAGCCATCCCCGAGATGAGGAAGAACAAGTACGGCAGGATCGTGAACGTCTCCAGCCACATGGGCACCTTCGGTGAACTGGGGCCGGGCAGTGTCTCCTACCGGGTTTCCAAGGTCGGAGTGAATGCCTTGACCTGCATCCTTGCGGCTGAACTCGACAATGACGGCATCCTGGTGAACGCCGCTTCGCCCGGAAAGGTCGACACCCGCCTGGCGTACGGTAAGGCGAACTACACACCGGAGGAAGCTGCGGACACTTTCGTGTGGCTTGCCACGCTCCCCTCAGACGGCCCCACCGGGGGACTCTTCTTCCAGCGGCGGCCCCTCGACTGGTAGGCCCGGCATCGACGCCCGGCGGGAGGTACGGCGTTGTCGTTGATTGCCGATATCGTGGCGCGACTCAACACGGTCCGCTTGGGCCTGAGCAAGCAGCGGCAGCGCACCCTGAGCCTTGCCGACCAGGTCGATCAGGCCACTCGTCGGCTGACCGCAGTGATCGGCACCTCCACCAACCCGTACGCCCGAGCGACCCTCGCCCGCCTCGCCGCCGGAGGACAGCGCTTACGTGAGGGGGCGCAACTTGCCCACGGCGCTGAGGAAGCTGTCGCGTCGTACGTCGGCATCATCACCGGGACCAAAGTCGGCGTCACCGGCGGCGGCGAATCCACCGACTCGGTCGCACCCGCTGTGGCCCAGACCCGGCCGCAGAAAGCGGCAGTCGACGAGATCCGACCCCAGGTCGGACGGGATGTCGCCGCAGGAAGGTTGTACGACAGCGACGGGCGGCCGCTGACGCCACTGGTCGGGCCCGGGGACACCGGAGCCGGAGCGGGACTCGCTGTTCCCCTACCGTCTCTTCGGTTCATCACGCACATCGAGTCCAACGCCACCGCGCACATGCGCCGACACGGCATCCGGCACGCTGTGCTCTACACGAACATGCGCCCCTGTCTCGGCGAGGACGGCTGCGCCCAGAACATCAAGGCCACGCTGCCGGCAGGCTATAGGTTGACCGTGTACCAGGTTCGCCCTAACGGGGGCGTACGGGTCTGGCTGTTCGATGGAACCGGGGAAGGAATCACCGATGATTCAGGCTGACGAGCACCCCGTGCAGGGCGACGAAGCCGCCGTGGCGGACCTGCACGAGCGGGCCCACAGCCTCGACACCGCCGCACTGACCGCCCACGCGCTGACGCTGGGAATTCGCCCTCCCGATGCGCGGTCCGGCTGGCTCATCGTGCTCGAATACGATGAAGATGGGGCCGAGCGGGGTCTGTTCTGGATTGGGCCGGACGACCAATAGCCACCATCTGATCCGATCGTTGGCGACGTGCGGTGAGTCGATGACTGTTGGCGTAAGTCGGCTGAGCGTAAGCCGGAGGACCGAGTGGTACTCGCCGCCTGATCTGACTGATCGACGGTGATGTGAACGTCATCCCCACGTTTTGACTGTGTCGATGGGGACGGCAGACGTTCGACTGTCGATTGGCTGCGGTAGTGCCAGCACCGTGGCGGTGTTGGCGTGGGGTTACGGTCGCGCCTCGGTCGTTTCCTTCGACAGTATGCCGTTCCTGCCAAGCTCGGTGTACGTGGTGAGCGGTGGGCGCGTGTGGACGGGACAGCAGGCGTGGCAGGCGCTGGCGAGGCGCAGCCGGGCAGGTTGGTGCCGAGCCCACGTCCCGCCGACGGGGATCTGGTGGTCGACAGGACGCGGGTGGAGGCGGTGGAGCCGGCTGCGGCGTCGCTGCGCCGAGCCGCAGCGGAAGCCGAGCGGACCGCTGGCGAGCCGGTGCGGGATGTGCCGTTGGTGGTAGCGGCGGAATGGGGGCCGCGCCGGCGTATCTGGGCAATCGCCACGGGTGCGGTAGCGGGGAACTTCTTCTCCCGCCACCGCACCCGGTCTTGGGCCGTTACTTGAGGTCTTCGGCGCCCGGCGGTTGCCGTGTGCCGAGTATCCGCACCGTGGTGCTGAGCTTGATCGGTTTGTCCTCGGGCCCCTTCAGGAACGGTTCGATGCTGATCTTCTTCCGCAGGCGTCGGCCCGGCCCGTATGCCTGGTTGCGTTCGTGGCCGGACACCCAGTACCGATAGTCCGGCCCGGTTCGACTCCGCTCGGCGCCGGCTGCCTCCGCTTCGGCAGGCGGTCTGGCGGCTGGCGGTTTGATCCGTACGACGCGCACGTCAGGTGCGGGGCGTTGTTGTCTCTGGTAGGCCCTGCGGATGGACTTGGGCACGGTGGCGGTGGCGGCTTCGGCCATCTGTTGGTTCATCAGCAGCCAGGTGGTGATGAGCGGTCCGAGTGGGTGGGTGCCGTCCACGACGGTGCCGGTGGTGAGGTGTTCGGTGTGGATGGGGATCAGCCAGCCGATGTCGTGGCGCAGTGACGGCATCAGATCCTCCGGGACGCCGCCCCCGATGCTGCGGTAGCACAGGACGTGCCAGCCTCCCGGTTGCGGGGTCCACGACGCGGCGGCGACTTGCCGGCGCTGGCCGAGGGGTCGGGGCCAGGCGACGAGTCCGCTCGGGGTGGGGGTGAGTCGTTCGGTCACCGGCGCGGGTGGCTGATCCGGGCTCACTTCGTTGATCAGGTCGGTGAACTCGTGGTCGATCCAGTACAGCGGGGCACGGTCGAGGTTCTCGGCCAGCGCGTTTCGGGTGGTGGGCGTGCGGAGGGGTTCGGGAAGGTCTACCGGGCTGCGGAGCAGTCCGGTGAGCCGGTCGCGGATCTTCGGCACCATACCGAGCTGGATCGTGGCGGGTGGCCACGTCGTGGTGGTCAGCAGCGTGCGTCCTTCGCGGGCGTAGATGATCGCGCGGTGCACCATGCCGAGCAGGGCGTGGCGTGGGTCTGTGGGCTGCCAGCCCATGACGGCGGCGCTGGCGGCGGTGAGGGCGTCGGGGTTGTCGGCTTCGATGTGGTGGGCGCAGCGCAGGCAGACGTGCCAGCGGGTGTTGTAGGTCTGGATGACCTCGCGGCTACCGCCGATGCCGTGGGCTTCCAGTTCGGCGGTGCGGTACACCCAGACGGGACGGGCGGCGCTGCAGATGTGGCAGCGGTCGTAGACGTCACCGACGAGATCGGCGGGCACGGGGACGGGTCGGTGCCGGTCGGTTTCGCTGACCGGATGCCGGTAGACGACCTGGCCGGCGTCGTGGTGTTCGGTCAGGGCGTAGCCGCAGGTGGCGCAGGCGATCAGGGTGCCGAGGTTCACGCGCCGGCCCTCCCCGGGGTGCGGTGCTGGTCGCGGGGGCGCGGCCCACGGCGGGGGGTGCGTGCCGGCATCGCCATGCCGGGGACATAGAGGACGTGTCGGTTCCCGCCGCCGTGTTTGGCGTGGTACATGGCGACGTCCGCGCGGTGCAGGGCGATCTCACCGAAACCGTCGGTGCTGTCCACGAGGGCGACACCGATGCTCGCCGTGACCGTGACGGTCGTGGGTGCGCCGTCGATGTCCAGGCGGGCGGGTTCGGCGATGACGGCGACGAACGCCGCGCCGAGGCGGTCCGGGTCGTGGCCGTTGGCGGGTAGCAGGGCGGCGTACTCGTCGCCGGAGAGGCGGGCGGCGGTGCCGCCGTACAGGTCGGTGAGTTCCTCGACGCGGTCGGCGATGGTGATGAGCAGGTCGTCGCCGGTGTCGTGCCCGTGGGTGTCATTGACGGTTTTGAAGCCGTCGAGGTCGATGAGCACGACGATGATCGGCTGCGGGGTGGCCGCGATGATGGTGTGGGCGGCGAGCAAGCCGGCGCGGTTGCACAGGCCGGTGAGGGGATCGTGGGCCAGCTGCCAGGCGGCGTCGGTGAGCGCGGCCCGCAGCCGACGCGTCTCGACGCTCACGTGGCGGGCCCAGGCGCCGAGGACGATCGCCACGGCGGCGGTGGCGATCACGGTCAGGGTGGTGAACACTGGGTTCCTCCATTTCTGGTGGAGAACCCGGGACGCACACGTTTCCTAGGCGAGGGCGTCCCGGGTCCAGACATGACGGCGGCCCGCCGGTGGCGGGCCGTTCTGCGTGGGGTGCTGCCTGCGGTTCGGGTGGCACCGTGTGGTGGTGCTCGGCAGCCGGTGCCGCCCCGTGCGACCCTGCGACCGTGCGGCCGTCGTGGACGGCCGGTGGTGCCGGTGATGGTTGTCGCGGGTGGAGAGTGGGTCAGGTAGGCAGGTCCCACAGGAGGTGGTGGGCGAGCCAACCGGCGGCGGTGGGCAGCACGATGGCGTAGGTCGCGCCGACGCGCCGGCCGCGCGCGACGAGGTGGCCGTCGGGCGGGTTGACCGAGGCGACGAGGACCAGGCCCCGGCAGGACAGGCGGCGGCGGGTCCGGGCGATCAGGTCGGCACCGATGATGATCAGAGGGCGGCGGGTGGCGTGACGGCGGCCCTGGGCAACCGTGTCGGCGTAGTCGAACTCGTAGCCGGACTGCTGTTCGACGGCGTGCAGTTCGGTGCGGAGCAGTCGGCTGCCGGTAATGGCGACGGGCGGGAACCAGATGCCCGTCATGCGGACCTTCCGGCGGTGCGCGGCCGGCTCCGGATGAGCGGTGGGCACGGCGGCAGGGTCGAGGTCGGCGATCCCGCTGGGCAGGGCGCAGCGCAACGTCGGCGCGGCGGCGGTCCCGGTGAGGTGCGGGCTGCGGGGTACCGGGTGGGTGGCTTGGTCGGTGCGTAGCGTGGCGGCCAGGTCAGCTGGCACGACGGCGTAGGGTCGCACGGCGTCGAGGACCTCGGACGGGTCGAGGATCGTGTCGATCAGCCCGAGTCGCAGGCACACCGGTTCGGTATCGGTGTCGGCCGCCGGGTCGTCGGTGAGGTCGACGACGGTGGCGAAGAAGGTGCGGTGCGGGTTCCAGCCGACCTGGATCGTGTACCGCTCGTATCCGGGTCGGGGCGCAAGGGTGTAAAGGCTCACTGTCGTTCCCTTCGATGAGGGCAGCCGGGGCGCCGCTGCACGAGGTCGGCGGCGTGCCGGCAGGGATGGGTCCGCCCCGCGCTGGCGGTTCGCCCGAGAGGTGGGCGGCTACCGGGTGGAGGGATCGGTCCGGTCGGTGACCTGCGCGAAGGTGGCCGGCGGTAGACCGGCGCGCAGGGCCTGCAGCAGCAGGTCGGCCAGCCGGTAGGCGGGATCGACCTGCAGGGCCCGTTCTGCGGCCATGACGGCCAGGGCGCCGTCGCCGCACCGCCAAGCGGCGAACGCGAGCAGGGTGGCCGGAGCGCACACGAGCGGTTCGGCGGCGCGGCGGGTGACGTCGGCCCAGAATGTGACGTGCCGGTCGGTGGGCTCGGTGAGTTCCACCGCCCGGTCCCGCACGGACGGCCGGGTCAACAGCACCGTGAGCCAGGCGACCTCGTCGTCGCTGAGGCTCCCGTCGTGGCGTAGCGCCTCACCGACGGCCTGCACGCCGACTTCGTGCACGGGCGTGCCGGCGGCGAGCATCCGCTCCAGGCGGAGCACCGCCTGGTCGGTGGCCTGCCGCATCCGGTCGCGGGCGGCGCCGTCGACCGGTGCGAATCGGGCGGCGACGGCGGCCCGGTCGGCGAAGGCGACCAGCCCGGCGGCGGTGGCCTGCACCGCGATCAGCGACGCGGTCGGATCGAACGGTGTTCCCTGCGGTGGGCAGCAGGCACGGTCACGGCAGAGCAGGCTGACCCATCGGGTGCCGGTCACCCGCAGCAGGTCCCGCACGGTCATGTCGGCGGCGGTGACCGCCTCGTTCACGGCGTGCAGGGACGTATCGACGTGGTCGGTGTCGCCGTAACCGACGATCACCAGGTCGGTGACCGCGCGCTGACGTCGCACGACGCGGATCAACTGACCAGCGAGGTCGCGGATCTCCTGGTCGGGAGCATCTGGGGCGGGCAGGTCGGTGCGGGCGACGAAGACGACGCGGCGGCCGTCGGTGACGATCACGACGATGCTGGCGTCGTCGGGGCGGAAACCGAGCAGGTACGGCACGGCGGCCACCACATCGGCCGGCGAGCGCAGCGACAGCTTGGGGGGAAACGACACGAGAACCTCCAAAAGGGGTGTCGGGATGAGGGTGAGAAGGCCGGTGAGCGGGACCGAGCCGCCACCGGGCGAGGTGGCCGGGTTCGCCTGCGGCCGGCCTCGAATCGACCGGTCTCGAATGGGCGACCGAAATTTCAGTCCCGGTCGGGGTCCAGACACAGGTCGATACCTGCGGTCTCGACGGTGGCGGTCACCGTGACCAGCTGATGGTCGACGCCCGTCAGGGCACGGGTCAGGTCCGCCTCCACCAAGAGTTCCGCTGCGGCGGCGGCGTCAGCGGACGTGGCCTGATCACGCAGCCGGATCTCGTACTCGTGCCGCCACGGCACCCGCCACCTGCCCCGGTCGACGCTGGCGTGCTCGCGGTCCGTCCACCCGTACGCGCTCCACGGCCGGGTCTCGTCCGACCCGTCGGTGGTGACCGCCCGCATCGTGTCCCGCACCGCCTCGCACGCCTGCTCGGCGGTATCGGCGGCGATCAGCAGGACCAGGTCCGCGACCGCGATGACATGGTGGGCGCGGGGCAGCGCATCGAGTCCGAGACCGGTCAGAAAGCCGTCGACCCGCGGTGCCACACGGTGCGAGCTGCCACCGAACTCGTCGTCGACCAGCGCGCGGATCGCACGTGACCGGATACGGCGACGCAGGCCGGCCAGGGCGTCGAAGGCCACGTCCCGCGCCGCGATCGCTGCGACGAGGTCATCATCGAGCTGATCCCCCGCCGTCTGGGCGCCGCTGTCGGTGTCCGTCGCCCCGTCGTCGTCGCTGTCGAGGGCATGCCAGGTCAGGTCGGTCAGCATGATGCCGGCGGCGGCCAACACCGGCAGCTGCCGCTGCACCGCCGCCTGCGCGGCGACCTGCGCGTCCACGGCCCGGGTCGCCGTCGCCCAGGTCTGCAGGTCGACCCGCACGGTGAGGCGATACCGCGTCGGCGACGCGTCGTCCCCGTCCGGCTCGCGGGTCACCTCCACGACCTGCCGTGGGTAGACCGCCACGGCGGGGTCCAACCGGCGCACCTCCTCCGGCACACCGAAACGTGCCTGCTCGCGGGCCTGCTGGTCGTCGCTGTGCGACCGCGTGTACGACAGCACCGCATCCGCGCACACTGTCCACCGCTCCGGCAGCGGCTCCAGACCCCACTCGGCGAGGGCGTCCTCACACCCAGGCCGGCAGATCAACCGGTTCTCCAGCGCGGCCATCAGCGCCGACCGCGCCTCGACCGCCAGCGTCACCCGTTGTGCGATCGCGGCCGCCGTCTCACCACGCAGCAGGCGAATCTGCTCCGGCAGGCTCACGTCGCTCATCGCGACACCCCCCGGCGGGCGACGGGAGCAATGGGGACCCCGATGACCGGTCCGCACGAGGGCACCCCCTGGGTGGGGGTCGTGTCGTCGGCGGGGCCGGATCGGCGGTCGTGGCGTGCGGCTGCGGCGTTACCGGTACGGGGATCGGGTGAGGTTGCGGTACAACGGACGGCTGTCGGGTCGCCGTCCGGGTGCCGGTAGGGATTAGGCATGGTGTCCTCCTTGGACACGACGAAACGGCGGTCACCCGGGTGGTGACCGCCTGAGGGACAGGGGTTCGCGCCCAGACCACTGCTGCTGCGGCCAGGGGCAGGTGACGAGTGCTGCGGCTCGGAGGCGTACCGACGGCGGCCGACCGGAGGGTGGGCGCGATGCCGTCGCGGGGCGCGTCAGATCAGCACAGGCAAAAGAGAGGGAAGAGCCTTCAGGCTAGCGGCGGCACCGTGGCCAGGGCCGGGGCTGTCAGAACCGACCGTCTGGCAGATCCTGACAGCCCTGCCGGTACCGCAGGCCACGACGGCATCCCGCGATGTGAGGACCCCGATTCGCCACGACACGCCTGCATCGAGACCGGTGGCGCGCATGGCCGAGCCGACCCCGGACGGCGATAACCAGCGGCGCCGGTGCCGGACGTGGGTCACCATGACGATGTGAACCCGAACGAGGCACTGCTCGCCATGCGTGAGGCGGTGGCGCTGTGGAGCGTCGGCGACGTCACCGCCGCCGAGGTGGTTCGTCACGCCTGTGACCTACTGGTGGCAGGTCACGACGGACCTGCCCTGCGCATGCTGGCCGCAGTGTCACTACGTCACGCAGACGACGAGATGCCCGACGTCCTCGAAACCGCGCTGGCCGAGCTCAGCCTGCCCTACTACGAGCGCGGCAGCCCTGCCGGGCAGGAAGCAACCCTTCGGGTGCTTGCCGCCCGAGTGGTGGCCGAGACCATGTCGCCGTCGAGCCTCACCGTCTGGGCACACTCGAAGATCGGCCACGATCGGCTTCCCCTCGCCGAACGGCTTGTGCAACTCGACGACGTCTACGGCTGCGTCGAATACAGCGATACGACCGACGAGGACGTCGACGCTGAGGTGGTGGCTGAAGCCCGCCGGATCACGCAGTCAACTTCCCGGTGACTCCTCACCGATGCGGTGAACGCAACCGGCGCTCAGCGGCACGGCTCACTGGTGCCCCTGCTGAGCACGCCAATCCGACGATTCGACGTCCCACGGTGGCCGGGCGCACGCGGCCAACCATCAACTGACCCGGCTGTCTCGCACCGCGGAGCGGCCCGGCACAAGCCGCCATACTGTCGCCTGTGAACCCACACGTGCGCAGCGACGACAACTGCCACCTGTGGGCCGAGCAGGCCGGCACCGGGCCGCCGCTGGTGCTCTGTCACGGCGGTCCGGGCCTGTGGGACTACCTCACCCCGGTCGCCCGGCTGCTCGACGACCATGCCCGCACCATCCGCTGGGACCAACGCGGCTGCGGACGCTCCCAGCGGCGCGGACCCTACAGCGTGGCCCGCTTCGTCGCCGACCTCGACGCGGTACGCGACCAACTCGCCGGACCGGTCATGGCGCTGCTGGGCCACTCGTGGGGTGCGCACCTGGCGTTGCGGTATGCCATCGAGCACCCCGAACGGGTCAGCCACCTGATCTACGCGCCCGGAACCGGCATCGACCCCGAACGCGGCTGGCACCCGCACTACCAGCGGAACCTGCGACAGCGCCTCGGTCACAATCTGGACCGGTGGGAGGCGCTCGGTGCCCGCGTCCGCACGCCCGCAGAACAACGCGAACGGGCGGTACTGCAATGGTCGGCCGACTTCGCCGACCCCGGCACCGCCCTGCGGCACGCCGAACGTATGGCCACTCCATGGCTGGGCATCAACCAGGACTGCAACCAGGCCCTCAACGCCGAGGTCAAGCAGGAGCTCAGGAACTCCGACCTGGTCGTGCGGTGCCGGGCGCTCGACCTTCCCGTGCTGATCATCGACGGCGCCGAGGACATCCGCCCCCGCTGGGCCGTCGACTCGCTGCACGAAGCGCTGCCAAACAGTCAACGGGTGAGCCTGGCCGGCTGCGGCCACCTGCCGTGGGTCGAGAACCCGCACGACTTCCGACAGGCGGCAACCACCTTCCTGACGCGACACAGTCACCAGACTCCCAGCCAGGTACACCGCAGGCCCCCGGATCCGCGATAGCGTGACTGCGGTCGAACCCTTGGGTACACGTCGAGAACCTCAGGTCCCCGAACTCGCGGACTTCCAGCCTCGTGTGAGGACCAGCACGTCCTCGTGGGCGATGAGGTGCACGGGCAGTCCTTCGGCCCTGGACCGGCGTACGGATATGAGCCCGAACATCGAGGCACGGTGCACGATCTGCCCGTCGCGGACGGCGGCGAGCATCGCCGCGCACCGCTGCACCGGGACCAACCCCACCGACCGGGCGACCGCGAGCAGTTCGCCCGGCAGGTCGATGAAGTCGTCCCGCTGGCGGCGTACCGGCCGGCAGGTGATGATCACGATCCCGTCGGGACGCAGCAGCGGGTAGCTGGCGGCCAGGATTGAGGCGAACCCGTCGAGCAAGCGGGACCAGCCGCCGTAGGCCAGGTTGCCGTGCTCCCGGTTCCCGTACTGGTGGTACCGCTTGCGTACCCCGGTACTTGTGACCCGCACGAGACCGTGGGTGCCGCGCCCGTACGGCGGTGAGGTGAGCAGGAGTCCCACCCGGCCGACCGCGGACGCGGGTACCAGATCGAGCAACCCGGTGGCGTCGCCGGTGAGCACCTGCGCCGTGCCGGCCGCGTCCTTCGACGCGGCGAAGGCGACGTTGGCCTCGGCCATGGCGGTGTAGCGGGGCTCGATGTCGATCCCGATCCCCTGTCGACCAAGGTGCATGGCCTCGACGAGAGTGGTGCCGGACCCACACATCGGGTCGAACACCAGATCGCCCGGGGCGGTGTACGAGCTGATCGCGTGGGCGGCCAGGTGCGGCAGCATCTTGGCCGGATGGCTGGAGGTTTCCGGGACGTAGCGGCCCCTGCGCTGGTCACGAGCAGGTATCTGGCAGGTCAACCAGACCGAGGTGACCGGCATGGACTCAACCATCGGCGCCCCCGGCCTCCGTGCTGCGCGTCAGGATCAGCACGTCGGTATGAATGTCGAGCTGCGTCTGCTGGCCACGTCGGGGCGGTCGGTCGGCCACAACGATGTGCTGCAGGTACGCCAGGCCGGCTCGCTTCGCGGCGATGACCACGTCGACCGGCAGGACGACGTCGCCGTGCGGCAGCAGCACCGCCACGCAGCCGCCGGACACAAGGCTTTCACAGCAGCGGAGAAAGAAGTCCACCGGCGAGGTGGCCTCGGTCAGCGGCCAGCCGACGACGATCAGGGTCGCCGCCTCCCGGCCCCAGCCGACCTGCCGAGGCGCCTGCAGGTGACTGCGGCGGCCGGCGGCGATGACCGCGCGGGCCAACTGCGGCCCGCCGGCCAGGTCGATGATCAGATCGGACGGGTGGGTGAGGTTGTGGACCAGCCGCACGCCCATCGCGTTGGACATGGTCTCACCCACTGCGGGAGCGGGGACCGGCCAGACGGTAATCGGCACGGGCGGGTCGCCGGGCACCACGTCCCCCACCGGGATCGGCGCGCGGCGCGGATTGCTGTCGGTCATAGGCACGGTGGCCCCCGGACCGGCGGGCGTACTGACGATCCCCAGTGCGCCGCTGACAGGCCGATCGAACCCACCCCGCCCCTGACAGAACCCGTCACCCCGGCCGCCTGACAGCCTCCCGACCGGGTGTGCGGGCCGTCCTGACAGATCGGAACCTGACAGGACCGGACACCACCTGCCCCGGTCTGACAATCGCCTCTGGTGTCAGGTCGAGCTGTCCCAATCGGTGCTCACGGAGCCTTCGCACAAGGCGGCGCGCTCCACGTCGAAGGGACATCACCATGGCAACCATCAGCCGCACAAGGACTGCCGACACGGCACTGACCACCGCCGAGAAGGCATTCGAGCTGCTGACGTGCGCACCCGCGCCGCTGGTGTTCGACGCACGGCCGGTGCCCGGCCTGCCGGACACCACGATGCCGCTGGACAAGCTCCGCCAGCTGCTCATGCTCGAGTGCTACGACAGCACCACCACCGACGAGCTGTGGCGGCAACTCGCCCACCACGCCCGCGAATGGGGACCCGCCTGGCTCGTCGGCGCGATCGGCGTAGCGCTGCCCGCGCTCACGCACCTCGCCGCGAAGATCAGCCGCGGCGCGGCTCGGCACGCCGACGACGTGGACTCCGAAGTCCTCGCCGGGTTCCTCCACGCCCTGCGCACGGCAGACCTCGCCCCACCCCGGCTGTGGCTGCGGCTGTGCTGGGCGGCCTACCGTGCAGGCATCGCGGCCGTCAAGGCAGACGACAGCGAGGAGCTACCGCCCGACCTGCCCAGCGGGTCACGCTCACCACGCATGCCCTACGGGCACCCAGACCTGCTGCTCGGCCGGGCAGCCGCCACCGGCATGATCACCACCGAAGCCGCCGAACTGATCAGCGCAACCCGATTCGGCGACGCCCTGATCGAGCACCTAGCCGCCGAGCAAGGCATAACCGCATCGGCCCTGCGCATGCGCAGAAGACGAGCCGAGCGCATCGTGGCCACCGCCATCACACGCGGCGACCTCTCCGGCCCGGTCCACTCGTCCAGCCGCCGCGAAGGCATGGCGGCCTAACAACGCACCACTCTTCATCTACAGGAGGCCGCCCCGGCATTCCCCCGGGGCGGCCTCTGTCGGCGTACAGCGTCGAGTGCAGAGGTACGTACGGCTGCAAGTGCACAGCGGCACTGAGTTCGATCTACGTCCGGACACCCGTCGCCTGACCTGGCGGCGAATCGAGTCGGTGACGTTGGGTGATGCGGGTTGCTGAGCCCAGCCGTCCTCGGCGTCCGGATCTGCCGAGTTGAGTACGTCTGATCACATCGAGTGCAGCTTGAACGAACATGAACAAGCTGCATGCTTATCTTGATGTCTTAGCCTCTAAATATTTTCACTAGGTTCAATCTTCCCAGCCAAAGCCAGGTCCACAATGGCCTGAAATGGATGTCGGTTGCGGGGAAGAGTCGACAGGGCCAAGGCGTCCCACGAGTCGATTGTATCGACTCGTGCCAAATGATGCTGAGCGAAAGGTGGACCGTCAGTCCATTTGGCGGCGTATCGTGCATTAGTGATGGCTCGTAGACCGAACTCTCCGGCACCCCACCTTGCGAGACTCTCGTCCGCCAAAAGCAGCGTCGGGACGACACCGAGAGCTTGCAGATCCCCGACTCCCTGCTCATATAGCCTAGGTAGGCCGAATATCACACAAAGATCCAGCAGGACGGCGGCGAGATACGAATGACTCCTTTGCTTTTTCTCGACATGAAGGAGCGGTGGACCTACCAGGAATTCTATTTCTTCAGTCTCTGTCGCTTCCGATGACGGCAATCCCCACCCGTCTTCATATCGATCGAGGAGCCACACGAAGACAGCTTCAAGGTATCGTTCGACCGATTGTCCACCGACCACCCAGCTGCCAAGAGCTCCGAGCAGCACGCTATGCGCCCACCCATCCGACGGAGGCCTTTCGACACCTGGTTGCGATGACAGCACGGTGGAGACGGCTTCGGCACACGCTCGCCGTTCCGGCTCCGACAAACCTAATTGGAGCGCAAGGAGACCCCATGTCTCGACCAATCGCAGGCATACGATCGGATAAACAATATGGGGCATCAGGGGCGATACCTCGTTCAACAATGAGCGTGGATCTTCAATAGCGGCTCTGTACTGCTCAAGAAGACCTAACCCGTACGCGGCGTGAAGCTGACGCGCAAGTCCCGCGAAGAATTCTGCATTCTTCGCTCCCGGTTGACTCCTGGCGGCACGTAAAGCGCAGATGGCAGCAAAGGCGGCCATATCGGAGCGGCGGTTCTCGCGCAATCTCTCAGCAACCACGGCAACCTCAATTGCCACGCGGGGAAGCGGAGCCGTAGCCCATGTGCGTGTGTGACGCTCAAGTTGTCGCTGGTTAACAGTTCCTTGATCAATCGCGCCCAGGACAGCGAGAAAATCGCCAGTCAACCCACCTGCCAATCCGCAGGTAGGGTCCCCGACTAGCCATTGTCGCAAAAGATCCTGGTCCCAGACATCAAAGCCAATTTCGCCACGGCCTTTAAGAAACTCTCGATACTGCTGAGCATCGGGGGCCGCACCACCGACCAAACGTCCGGTTGTAACAAGGACGGCAACCCTTTCCATAGTCGAGTCGAAAGAAGGATGCGCGATTGTGTTGTATCTTGCTTCATCCACCTGCGCACGGATCTCTCGCCACGCGGCCGTGTTGATATCACCCGCCTTGCTCTGTATCGAGTACTGTCGGACGCGTCCATCGTCTTGCCGCTTGGCGATGAAGTCTTTCCCGAACTCGTAGGCACCATGAATCTTGTGTATATCGAAGAATCCGCTGGCGGCAAGCAAAGCCAACAACGGAGCGTCGAACTCACGCTCGGTGACGTTTTGAAGGTAGTGATCGACTACCCCTTCGAGCATCCCACTCAGCCTTCTTCCGGGCTAGCACAGCATTGAGTCGAGCCGTCTGTTGAGGAGTCGGCTCGCCGAGGCTTCGGAGCTTTTCTGCCGTGACAGGATTTACCACGAGACTGAGGTTGTGGTTACCGTCGTCATCGAACGAGAACTCCATCGCATCGACAGCATCGATAAGAAGGTCGTATGAAATATCGCCCTGAATCACGTTCCCAGTCGCTTGCGTCACATTGCTGATATCAGCAAGGATCTTTTTCGACACCTCCGCCTCCTGTTCTATGGCCGCTCGGTTTAATTCAGCAATAAAGTCGTCGTACCTCCCCTCAATGATGTCGTCATTCTTAATCGATATGTTGAACCCAACCTCAACAGGCTTTGAGTCGAGCGTTTCGCCGCTTTCTAGTTCAGCAGAGTAGGTAGGAAGATGCTCGACCGACTCTTTGCTGACGAGTGAGTACACGCCGCCCTGCGCTTCCATCAGCTCCTTTATGCACGCTGCCATAAAAGCCGAGCCAGCAGCATCGTACTCCGGGTAGGACACTCGGAAGTCAGCTCGTTTGCCAGACACGGAGGGCATGCTACTCCTACTCGGTGGGCAACCCGCCTGGTCGTCACATCAAGTCACCGACGACGGGACGGCGGCCGATGCCGAATGCTAGCGGACGCTGGAAAATCGGCCCTCGATCGCACTCTCGTGCCGCCGACCGGCGTCACAAAACGTGATTAAGGACGGCAGTGCCCAGCGTGCGGTCGGGCCGAGAACGGTGCGTTGCACGAGGGTGCCCGATTTCGACACCACGTAAGATCGCAGCGTGACGGACTCGACGCCCCATTGGCTCCCCGAGCGCCATCTCGGCGTCGCCGCGACGCTCTCGCACGCGGACGAGCTGATCGGGCAGGTCGGCGATCTGCTCTTCGCCTACCAGACGCAGGCCGATGGCGTGGTCGGCTTGCGCGAGGTTCCGGCGGGATCATTCAGCCGGACCGTCGTAGGCAGCGTGGCTCCGATCCCACGCAAGGTGCCACTCCTCGTGGCCGACGCGTTGGTGGCACTGCGGGCCGCGCTTGAGCACGCACTGTTCGCCGAGGTCGAGTTCTTGGACGGTGCGCCGCTCGACGAGAAGGCGGCCAGGCTCGTCGAGATGCCTGCGTCGGACACGTACGACAAGTTCGAGGAGTGGACGAGGAAGCAACTTCGTAACCGTCCGCCGTCACTGCGAGCTGGCAGCGAACTCGTGCGGCGGATCGATCGCCTGCAGCCCTTCCATCGTCAGAGCGATCCTCGGATGCACCCTCTGGCTCGACTGGTGCTCCACACGAACCACGCGAAGCACAGGACGCCCGCGATCACCGCGGTCCGCCTGGCTGCCATGTACCAGGAAGACCAAACGCCCCGCTCGGTACGCGACTTGCCACCGCGGCCCGAAGAGCCGCTGCGCGTCGGCGACGTAATCGCGGAAACCCCGATCGGCACCATCATCCCCGTCACCCTGTTTCCGACGATCGGAATCAATCGACCGGGCACGGACCGGTGGCCGGTGCTGATGCAGGAGCTCGATGAGATCTCCCACTGGGTCCGCACCCAGGCGGTGCCGCGCCTCGTCACGGGCACGGAGCCGCCCGAGCCGGCACTTCCGCCGCGCTATGAGATCGCTGTTGGCCACCAGGACGAACGCCGCGCGATGTCGATGGGTTCGACGACGTCGGCCGCAGATCGCCAAAAACAGCGCCTGGGCGCGGCAGTCGTTCGGACCGACCTGGTAGATCTGATCGGCCAGGTGGACGGCTCCCCGAGCGACCAGCAGATCACAGCGTGGCTGGCCCAACTGACCGACGAGGATGTGCTCGATCGGATGTCGAGGCTGAAGGTGACCCATACCTACGACCCAGGCGTCATGCTGCATAACGTCAAAGTGCTGGAAGGGCTACGTGACGAGGCTCTGGGATTCCTCCGGTGCGGACGCCCGGTCTTGCCAACCAGGGGCAAGTAAACACCCAGGCCATCAGCGGCTTACGGCGCGACGGCGTCGAAACTCGCAGACAGGTCCAGTGTTCTGCCGCTGATCACGCGCCCGGTCAGCGTCCGCTCGTAGCCGAGATGAGTGCGTCGGATTATGCAGCGAGACCACCGCGCCAAGGTCAAGAGTATCTGCGACAATGTGCGTCGTGATGCACGAAAGGCCGGCTTGGGGTTCGCCGCACGGAAAACGGATATTTAGGAAAGGCTCGAACGTCCGCAGTCCTTGCTGATCGTTTCTGGGTTCTGACACCGCCGCCATTCGTCAAGGCAAGGGCGTTGCCCAATGATCCATCACTCGCTCGGCGACGAATCTCACGAGCTGGATGTCGGATTGGAGGCTACGAGCCTCACGACTGAAGGGCAGGAGTGGCCGGCCAGTTCGCTTACCACCTCTGCCCGGTTCTTTGGCATGCACGATTCTACATCTGATACCGTAGATCCTCATGGCAACGTCATCTCGATAATCGAACCCAGGTTTCGGCTGGCCATTTGGATCCCGTTCGAGGGTTCTCACATCGGCGATTACTCTGCTATCAGATGCTACCGCGAGTATGTTGCTTCCGCGGAGGAACCCTTCGAGCTGTCTCGGCTGCATGGCGATGCGTAGGAGTGCTTCAATCTGACCAGGCTCGATGCTCAACTGCTTTCTGGAGGGAACGACGCCTTGGGTGCCAGACTTACCAATCGACGCCGAGTATGACGTTGCCGCCCGCAAGTAGTAGTATTCCAGAACCTGATAATACTTGAGGTACCTTTCCAAAGCATCTCGGCCCGGCGTGTTTGCAGCCCCGTACAGCTCAGTAGGAATTAAATCGTGCCGCCGAGACGGAAAACGAATTCTGCTTCGCGAGTTAGTGCGGGCACTTGGCACCTGCTTGTACGCTGGGCTCCAAAGCCTCACCGGCAGGTCTAGATTTGACGCCAGCATATGCAAGTAGCTTGACCCGTAAGACTCCAGCGCATCCTTCGCTTCACTGGCGTCCGCCGGCGAGAAGCCGCCCAGTTTGAGAGCGATTCCTGGGAGTTCCCTTCGACGGCTTCCAGCGTATGCAACAAGGAGGCTGTCACATGCGCCTGCGATCCGCAGAGTTCGTGCGCCTCGACCGTGTGGCCGCTTGTCATCTACGTTCAATAGACCAGTTGAATTCAGCAGGCCGAACACGTCTTGGACCACCGGATGCTCATGCAGGTTCGCCCTCGTCTTCAGCTTCGGCCTCAATTGGCGAGATAGGGCAAGGATGATGTCGTCCCGAGGCCCGGCCAGCCAGGCTTCGATGACGTCCTCCGACTTGACCCACAAGGCTCGATGTTCGGGAATCGGATGTACTTGCTCGACCAACCGCCGCGCCCCAGGTAAGTCGGTGGCGGATCGGAACCTGGTTCTAAGGATCGCGTCGCCGTTCTCCTTTAGGAATACGAGGCGAGCATCTCCTCGCGGCCCGCGATTACCGGACCATTCAATTCGGACGTCAGAGCGGAGGGACGCCAACGCCGTTAGCTGTTGCACCGCATCGGCGTACGTGACGGCGGGGACAGGTTCGTCATAGTCCCAGATATCGTCATCGGCCTCATAGTATTCGTCGTCCACGCGCTGCCCCGCCCTCCTTTGTTTGCTGCAGCAAAGTTGAACTAATCCAACTGCCCTTCCACCTGTTCGGCGGGCCACACACTCAGATCGCCGGGCGGATGTGTCGCCCGCAGGGGCGCCTACGGCGCGGTGCAGTGGATGCCGGCCGCAGAGTCTTGGCGAGAGTCAAGCCGGTGGCTGGATCCCGGCCTGACGCAGGCGCCACCGAGCTGCTTCCCGGTGCTGTTCGTTGAAGATGGGCTTCCATCTGGCGTCGAGGATTGCCCACTCAATGGTGAGTTCTGGTCGTCCTGCCTGGACCAGTCTCTCGAAACCGGTCTGGATGTCTCCGCTGATTACGAGCCGCCGCGCAGCCTCCGCAGCGCCATGCCTGCCAGGCATTCCGACCCATGCCGCCGGGTTGTAGGGGGGCGAGAGCCTCCGACACGCGCCCACTGCGGCATCGCAGGCATCCTGGAACTCGGCTTCGAGCGACGCGTGCGGCCGCTGGCTACCCTCATAGCTCGTCGACAAGTTGCGCTCCTTCGGCGAAAGCCCGCTCTGCCGGAAAATCGTCAGTATCCCGTCCGTTCACGAACGTGCACAACCCTCGGCATCAGCGGTGAACTCTCATGCCGCCGACCGGGCGTCACAGAACGTGACCAAGAGCGGCGGCATGCCACGTGCGGTCGTAGCCGATGAGCGGGTCGCTCGGACCGTTCTGAGCTGCCGATCTTGTCGATGTTGCGGCCCGGTCCGTGTTCCGGGATATTCGACCGATGGTTGGTCGCGACGATCTGGCGGAGTTGCTCGACGAGCAGGCCGGGTTTTATCGGGCGGTTGCTCCCGAGTACGACGATCATGCGCTGCCGTTGCCCGGCGGCGGTGAGCTGTCCGAGGCGCTGGATGCGTTCCGGCCGACCGGTAGCGTGCTCGAACTCGCCTGCGGCCCAGGCACTTGGACCGGCCAGTTGGTGCGGCATGCCACCGACGTGACCGCCGTGGACGCCTCCGCTGAGATGCTCGGCATCGCCTCTGCCCGGGTGGGCAAGCAGCGGGTCCGATTTGTGCTGGCTGATTTGTTCGGCTGGCGGCCGGACCGTCGCTACGACGTCGTGTTCTTCGGGTTCTGGTTGTCGCACGTTCCGCCCGAACGCTTCGCGTCATTCTGGTCGATGGTGGCCGACTGTTTGCTACCGGATGGAAGGGTGTTCTTCGTCGACGACGGGTACCGCACGGTCGAGGAACTCATCGAGGGCGAGGACTCCGTGGTCGTCCAACGCCGGCTCACCGACGGAACGGCTTATCGAATCGTCAAGGTTCCGTACCAGCCCGAAGACCTCGAACAGCAGCTCGACCGGATGGGTTGGCGCATCAAAGTCCGTTCCACGTCCGGGCCGTTCTACTGGGGAGCGGGAAACCACGCTCGCCCGCCGCAGGTTCGCTGAGCCAGCGACGGCTGCGGGGCAGCGACCGCGGAACCGAGTCGCACGCGCACGGCCGGCTCAACTGCCACGGCAGACAGCGACCGCGCTCAGCACCCGAATCCAGCCGCAGTCCGGGTGCGCTGGCCGCCCGAGGAGCACAGGCCGCGCCGTAGTCGGAACTCGCTTGACCAGCCGCCTACGCTCGTTCGCGTGCAACGGGATCTGGTACTACGCGGGCTGGCGGAGAACCCCGCAGTGCCAGTTGACGAGCTTGTGCGCCTGCTGCGCGGCTGGCCGGAACCGGTTGCCGAAGGACTTCAGGCCCGCGCTGCCGTTGGGTACACCCCGGCTCACGCTGTGGCTGCCTCACCGGGCACCGGCAGCCTGCCTGGTCGAACAACTTCTCAGGCACGCCAGGCTCACACCGAGGAACCGTGTGAACGCGCGCTCGGTCAGGTGCTCGCTCATGCCGCCGCCCGGGCGTAGCGGTCGTTGCAGGTGGTTGGTCCACAATGGGGCGCTTTCCCGGCGACTTTCCCACCAGTTGCGGGATGCCGATGGTCAGAGACTCCGTCGGTAGCCGCACTCCTCGTGTACCCAGTGATCAAGGTAGGTTGCCCTGTCGACGGGCGAATTGACGACGGTGAGCCATTCGGTTGCCGCCTGCTTCATGTGTCGGACTGCAGCGGCGTCCTGCTCCGGTGGTCCCCTTCCAGGGGCGTCCATCTCATCTGTCAGCGCTCCCCAGATGAGGTTGAGCGCGGTCGGAACGTCGGGCAGATACTCGCCTGCAGGGGTCTCGGACATTGCACCCACGGCCAGCCCTTGGAACTCGAGGCCCGCGGAGTAGGTGGGCCAGCCCTCTCCGGCATCGAGCACAAGACGTGCCTGATCGGCAGCTGCCGCCAGGAAGCCTTCGGGCCCGTGTTCCGGATGCCAATGACCTGTCACGACAAGGACGCTACGTCCCCCTTCAAGAGCATCGAGCCCGGCTCCATGCTCAGCGAGCGCGCCCTGAAGCGGCCCTCGGGCGGCCGCGGCACCTACTCGGCCGCGGCCCCGTGTGGCGCCGACGCAGACTCGGGCACGCGGTCATGCCGCCGACCGCGCGACTGCGGAGGTGGGAGCGGTCAGCACAGCGGTAATCGGTACAGCACTTCGACGTACCTGATCTCGTCGTGGACCACGTCGAGGATGAGGTGGCCCGGCCAAGGCGCGTCGAGGCAGACATTGCGGTGGCCATCGCCATAGGCGCCAGCCGGCGGCGGCGCGGTGTAGAAGCTCTGGCAGAAGCCGTCCCCGCAACCGCACGTCTGCACCACTCGCAGCCGCCCAACCTGCTCCGCCAACGGTTCCTCGCCTTCGGCCCCGAGCGCTGCGCCGAGTTCGGCGGTGAAGACTGGCCACATCGTAGAGAGCAACGGTGCGTACGCAGCGTTGTTCTCCACGAGGAGGCAAGCTACCTGTGCGATGCCCCGAGCACACGCTCATTTGCCGCAGATCGTGCGGCGGGAGCTGTCGATCTGTCTGGATGAAGTGGCTGCGCGGTTGGCGACGGTGGGTCGGCACGCCGTCGTCTGGTGTGCCAGGATCCTGCTGTGGTCGTGATCGAGATTGTGATGGGTGACATCACGCGGGAGCACGTGGACGCCATCGTCACGGCCGCGAACGAGTCACTGCTCGGTGGCGGGGGTGTGGACGGCGCGGTTCACCGCGCTGCTGGGCCTCGCCTGGCGCAGGCTGGAGGTGCGATCGGCCCCTGCGAGCCGGGAGACGCAGTGGCTACCCCGGCATTCGACCTCGACCCGCCGGTGCGGCACATCATCCATGCTGTCGGGCCGATTTGGGAAGGCGGCGGCCACGGTGAGGCCGACCTTCTGGCCTCCTGCTACCGCAGGAGCCTGCAGGTCGCCGACGAACTCGGCGCCCGCAGCGTCGCCTTCCCGGCAATCGCCACCGGCGTCTACGGCTTCCCTGCCGACCAGGCCGCCCGGATCGCTGTAGCAACGATCAGGTCCACTTTGACAAACGTCCAGCTTGCAAGACTCGTCGCATTCGACGACGACACCCGAAAGCACCTACAAGCCGCAGTGACAGCCACTGGCTGACCCATCTGGATCTGCCGCAGATCGTCGAGTGGTCGCCCGGCGCGAATCGTGGATCGATCCAGGGAAGTCAGGCGTCCCACCATCGTGTGCTCCCAGATCCCACCTCGTAGTGCCACCAGCCGCTGTTCTGGCCACGTTCCAACACCAGTTTGATGGCGGCGAAGTCCGCGTCGGCCGGAATATTGAACGCCACCAGCGGCAACTGCTCGCTGAAGACCTCACCGCCGAGATTGAAGGCCGCGAACTCGGCGTGCACGGCCCGCGCCGACCGGCCGAGTGGCCCAGCGGGATTCGGAAGCACCCGCACCGTGCAGTTGCCGGAGGCTTGGACCTGTTCCACAGACCAGAACCGCCCGTCGGCGTCCGTCACGAAACGTATGATGTCATCCTCAGCCACTCCGTCCTGCAGGAACGGCACGTTGCGGACCTGGGCCAGATCCTCGCCAACCCGTGTTGCCCACAACCCTTCCGTATCGAATGGCAACCAGCCCTCCCGCGGGATGAACCGGAACCAGACCTTGATGTCCTCGGCTTCCCGCTGAGAATGGACGTCGACCGAACCCGATGCCATGTGAGGCCCCATCTTCGAGAAGCCGACGCAACACTCGAACACTACTCGCCAGCCGCCGCCCAGCGGCTCTCACGGCCAGCGCCACGATGCACGCTTCTGCCGCTGACCGCGTGTCTGCCGGCCAGCGCGCGACCGGTTACTCGTATTGCGGCACCGTGACGAAGCCCACGGTCTACCTGTCTTCGTCGAGGGGGTAGGAGTCGACGAGGAAGCAGTCCGGCTCGTCGCGGAACCCGGGAAGCCTCCGTGCGGCCACCATGCGTTCGTCTGCCTTCTGCTGGCTGGAGTAGACGCCAAGGATCTTCAGGTCGTCCCCGCCTTCTTCGTCCCAGACCAACTCGCCGTCCTCGCCCCGATGTTTGGTGGGGCTACCGTCGACGAAACGTGCGTGTCGAACGTGCCAGAGCAGGAAAACTTCCACGGGTTGACCGTACGGCCTGTGCGATCATCACGGTCCTCGGTCCGACCGGACTGTCGCCCGTTCATGGCCGCGAGTCGCGTCCGACCGTCTATTGCGGTTGTTGGCTGCGTCCACGGTTCAGCAGGTGCTCGGTGTAGACCAGCGCCACGCTCAGGGCCACCGGCACCGCAAGGCTCCACCAAGCGCCGTATACGAAGCCGAGCACGACCGTCACCGGCAGCCCCAGCAGCAGCGCGAGGCAGACCGCTACCGCGAGGGGCGGCATGTCCTCGTCGGCGTCTGCCGACGGGCCTGGCGACCGGGGAAGGTCGGGATGGGGAGCGGGTAGGTCAACGAAGACCTGCAGCAGTTCAGACTGGATACGCGCCGTCTGGCACGCTGCCCATCGCTGCTCGTACTCGGCATGGTCCAGCCGCTCGGCGGCGAGATGTTCGTCGAGTGCCTCGCGCGCGGCGTCGCGCTCCGGCGTGCCGATCCTCAGGTCGACAGCAGACTCGTCCAGGTTCTGGACGAGGTCCTCCGAGTTGGTCACCGGCCGAGGGTAGGGCAAAGTCTCTGATCATTTGCGGGAAGAATCTACGACCTGAGACGCCCTGACATGCCGCGGAGCGCTCGTCGCTGAAGGTGACGTCAGTCCTGGCGTGGGACTAGGCAGAAGGGGTGCCCGGCCGGGTCGGTGAGTACCCGGAATCGGTCTCCGTCCGGCTGGTGCTCGGGCTTTGCCGCACCCAGCTCCAGGAGCATGGCCTCGGCTGCGTCGATGTCGTCGACTGTGAAGTCGAGGTGTACTTGCTGGGGCACACTCTGTTCCGGCCAGCGTGGTGGCTGGTAGTCGCTGACTCGCTGGAAGCCGATGAACAACCCGTCTTCACGGGTGAGCCCGGCGAACTCGTCGTCGGACTTGGGATGCAGTGCGAGTCCGGTGGCCCGCTGGTAGAACGCGGCCAACTCCAAGGGGTCGGCGCAGTCGAGCGTGATCGCCGCGAGGGTCAGCGTCGAGCGCACCTGCCACTCCTTCATGACGATGTGCCGGCAACGGGAAGGAGTGTAGGGCGGCGACAATGCACGGACATGCCGCAATCGGCGCGCTGACCTTGCGGCTCCTTCGTGCTGTGGTCCGAGCTGAACCCCCGCAACGACTGGTGAAGATCAGCATAGGATCTCTGCGTGCTGGGAGTGCACTTCGCGATCACGCCGGAGCAGGAGCGGTCGCTGCTCGCGGCCGCCGATGACGGCGACGGCGACGGCGACGCGGTGGACGAACTTATCGAGGAGATCGAGGAGTCGTGGGCCGAGGACGGCCTGAAGGTCGACAGCGATAAGGCATGGGACGCCATCCACCGGTGCCTGACCGACGGCACCCTCGAACCCGATGGTGGCGAGTATCCGTTCAGCCATGCGGTGCTCGGCGGACGCCGGCTGCACGACGAGTACGTCATGGTCTACCTCACGGTGAACGAGGCCCGGGACGCGGCCGCCGCTCTGCAATCCGTCGACCGACGCCAGCTGCGCCAGCGGTTCGACGCCATCGACGACCCCGACTATCACGGCGCCCTCGACGACGCCGACTTCAACTACACCTGGGACAACCTCGTCGAGGTTCGGGCGTTCTACCAGCGGGCTGCAACCGCCGGGCGTCCCGTGGTCTTCACCGCCACCTGAACTGGGCACTGATCTGCCGCCAAGACGCACAGTCTCGATGGCACCGGCCAGCGCATCGTCAAGCGGTGGCGGCGACGTGAGCCGTTGTCCGGTCTTGTCAGGGTGTGACAGGCGGGTGGTGGGTTCGATCGGCCTGACAGCCGAGATCTGGGCGGTGCATGTCATCCATGGCATGCCCGCCCGGTGGGGACCATTTCCTTCCGGCGAGGCCCCCGGGTCTGGCATGGCTGGCGCGGCGTACTGACACCGCAATTCCTTCGCATCGCGCAAGGGAGGAGCGCCCCCAACCGGACCTCACCGGTCCTTCGCTCTGGTCCTCACCGCGGCGGCCCCGCATATCTCTTGTGGAGCGCCGCAATGCACACAACTCTGTCCGTTCTGTCTGATCTCGCCGCCACGCCGCAGCCGTTGGCGGTCAACAGCATCAACCAGGTCATCTCCAACATCACCGGTTGGGTCATGGGCATCATCGCGCTGGTGGCGACGATGTTTCTGGTCATCGGTGGGCTGCGCTACATGGCAGCCGGCGGTGACCCGGCGCAGGTCGAGCAGGCCAAGGGCAACTTCAAGTCCGCCCTGGTCGGCTACGCCCTGGCGGTGCTGGCCCCGGTGATCCTGCAGGTGTTGCAGGGCATCCTCGGCGGCTGACATGTCAACCATGATGATCAACGGGTTGATGGAGGCCCTGGTCGGCTGGCTGGCCGAGACGGTGAACGCCGTTCTCGGCGGGCTGCTGGCCTTCCTCACGTCGTCGATCTTCGTCTCGCCGGACGTCACCGTGTTGCCGCAGGTGCGCTCGATCGCCGGCAACAGCGCGGTGGTCGTCAGCGCCTGCTTCGTCGTCGCGGTCATCGCTGCCGGTGTCGCCGTGATGTTGGGTGATTCGGTCGAGACCCAGTACCACGTCAAGCACCTACTCCCCCGGCTTGTGGTCGGGTTCGTGCTCTCCGTGTTCGCGGTCCCGCTGACCGGCGCGCTCATCGAGATTGCGAATGCGTTGACGGTGGCGATGGCCGGTGAGTCCGCACCGACCACCGAGACCGTCGCCTTCGTCCGGGCGCGTATCGCGTCGGCGATGACCGATCCGAGCAACGCGCTTCTGATCGCGGTCATCGGGCTGCTCATCGTGGTGCTGATGTTCATGCTCGTCGCCGGTTGGCTGGTGCGCATCGGTTTGCTGGTCATCCTGGCGGGCATCGCGCCGGTGGCGTTGGCCTGCTACGCCACCCCGTGGACGCAGGGCGCCGCCGGGCTGTGGTGGCGTGCGGTGCTGGGGTGTCTGGCCACACCCATGTTGCAGGCGGTGGCGTTCTCGGCGGGCATCGACCTGCTGGTCGACCCGACATCGAACCTGCCGATCCTGCTCGGCCTACCCAGCTCGGACACCCTCAACCTGCTGATGGTGATCGTGGTCCTGTGGACCACGGTGAAGATCCCGAGCCTGATGCGCCGGTTCGTCACCCAGCAGGGCCGCGCTCCGAACATCACCGGCCTCATCCTGCGCACCGTCGCTGTCCAGGGAATGACTCGTGGCCTGGGTCGGCGTATGCCAACGCCGGTACGGCCTACGCGGTCGATATGAGTTCCCACACCCACCGCCGCTACCGCCGGATGCGCACCCGTCTACTTCAACCGGAGTGACACATGACCAACCTTGATGACAACGTCCCGCGCGCCGTCGTGCCGGCCAACGTGAACGAGCCGGATCGCATCGCGTTCGGCCTGACGTTTCGGCAGCTCGGCATCATCGGTGGCGTCGGCCTGGCCGGGTTCGGGATCTACCGCATGTACGGGCACCTGCTCCCGCCGGCGGCGTGGATCGTCGCCGGGGTCCTCGTGTTCGCTGTCGCGGTCGTGGTGGCGCTTGGCCGCCGCGACGGACTTCCCTTGGACGTGTGGCTGCGCCACGGCCTCACGCTGTCCCGCAGCCGGCGCACCCTCGCTCCGGGCACCGCGCGGGCCAGCGCGGTCGCGGCCGTCGCCGGTAAGCCGAGCGTCCCGGCGCCGCTGCGCTCGCCGGTCACGGCGGTCAGCTCGACCGGAGTCCTGACCAGCGAGGGCAGCGACAAGGTGTTGATCGCCTGCGGCACCACGAACATCCACCTACGCACCGGCGGCGAGCAGGGTGCGCTGGTGGACGGGTTCGGTCGGTTCCTCAACAGCCTGACCGGGCCGGCGCAGATCGTCGTTGCCGCGCAGCGGCACGACCTGACCGTCTATGCGCAGGCGACCGTCGATCACGCGCCGCGCCTGCCACACCCTGCGTTGCGGGCCGCCGCCGACGACTACGCCGAGTTCCTCCTCGACCTCGACAGCGAACGGGATCCGTTACGCCGGCAGGTCCTCGCCGTCGTCACCGGCGCGCACGCCGCCGACACGGCCCTGCGTGCCCTGTCCGGCCTCGGTGTCGAAGCCACCGCGCTGGACGGGCCGGCCGTCGCCTCGGCCCTCGCGAACGCGGTCGATCCGTTCTCCCCACCGGTGCCTGGCCCTCGCGCGGTGCCCGGCGCCCCGATCACCTCACGGAGCACATCATGAACATGTGGAAACCCAGGAAGAGTGTCGCGGTCGGGGAGGGCATGCCCTCCCCAGCCGCGTTGTCGGTCACGCCCTGGCATGTGCAGGTCGGCGACGGGTACGCCGCCACCTACGCGGTGTGCGGCTATCCGGCGGAGGTCGGCCCCGCCTGGCTCGACCCGCTGCTGTCCTATCCCGGACGGGTCGACGTGGCGGTGCACGTGGAGCCTGTCGCGCCGCAGCTGGCCGCGCCGATGCTCAAACGCCAACGCGCCCGCTTCGAATCGTCGCGCCGCTTGGATGCCGACCAGGGACGGCTCGGTGACCCCATGGTCGAGGCGGCAGCCGCCGATGCCGCCGACCTCGCCGAACGGGTCGCCCGCGGGGCGGCGAAGCTGTTCGACACCGGCATCTACGTCACCGTCCACGCCCGTACGCTGGACGAGCTGCGCACCGTCACCGCGGGCGTGAAGTCCGCCGCCGCGAGTGTTCTGTTGGACCTGCAGCCGGCGACGTTCCGCCATCAGCAAGGCTGGGTGGCGACGTTGCCGGTCGGGGTGGACCCGCTGCGGATGCGCCGCATCCTGGACACCACCGCTCTCGCTGCGGCCTTCCCGCTCGCGTCGGCGGACCTCGCTGCTCCGGCTCCGGGGGCCGTCGCCCCGCCCGGGGGCGTGCTCTACGGGGTCAACACGACCAGCAATGGGGTGCTGATCTGGGACCGGTGGGCGCAGGACAACCACAACAGCGTCGTCCTCGCCCGCTCCGGTGCGGGCAAGAGCTACTTCGTCAAGCTCGACGTCCTGCGCAACCTGTACCAGGGCACGACCGTCAGCGTGATCGACCCGGAGGACGAGTACGCGCCCCTCGCCGATCACGTCGGCGGCACCGTCGTGCAGCTCGGCCAGCCCGGTGTCCGCGTCAACCCCCTAGATGTTCCCACCGACAACCGGCCCGACACCCTGACCCGGCGTGGCCTGTACCTGCACACGCTGATCTCGGTCATGCTCGGCGCGGCACCGCCGCCGGCCGAACGCGCCGCCCTGGACCGGGCCATCACCACCACCTACGCCGCGGCGGGGATCACCGGCGACCCGGCCACCTGGACCACACCCGCACCCTTGCTGCGCGACCTGGCCGCCACACTCGACGCGGACGACGACCCGGCCGCCGGGCAGCTCGCCGCGCGGCTCGCCCCGTGGACGGTGGGGAACTTCGCCAGCCTGTTTAGCGGGCCGACCACCACCGCCCCGACCGGACATCTGGTGGTGTGGTCGCTGCGGCACCTGCCCGACGAACTACGTACCGTCGGCACGCTCCTCGCGCTGGACTCGATCTGGTCGGCCATCGACACCCCGACCGCGAGTTCACGCCGGCGGCGCAAGCTCGTGGTGGTGGACGAGGCATGGCTGCTGATGCGCGACGGCGAGGGCGCGCGGTTCCTGTTTCGGATGGCCAAGGCCGCCCGCAAGCGCTCCGCCGGGCTGTGTGTCATCACCCAGGACGCCGCCGACGTGCTCTCCACCGACCTCGGTCTGGCCGTCGTGTCCAACGCGGCGACCCAGGTGTTGATGCGCCAGAGCACGCAGTCCATCGACTCGGTGAGTGAGGCGTTCAGCCTGACCGCCGGGGAGTCGCGGCTGCTGCTGTCGGCGCCCAGGGGCGAGGGGCTGCTCGTCGCGGGCCGATCGCGCATCCCCTTCCGCAGCGTCGGGTCGGGCGCAGAGCATCGGATCGCGGTTACTGGTGTCGGGCAGGACGAGGGATGATCGCCCCGACCTGGCCTGCCGAGGTGTGGCAGTGGGTCATCGCCCGGCCGTGGCTCGGCTTCGTCGCCGCCGCCGTGATCGTCGGCACGGTGTTCGCCCACGATCAGGTGCTCGCCTGGCGGCATCGGCGGTTCGCGGCCGGCGCGCGGTGGTTGACCATCGCCGCGCCACCCGAGGTCACCGCCGAGGCCGCCGCCGCGTTCTGGAGCACCCTCATGGGTGTGCTGACACCGTCGGTGTGGCGTCGGCGTGTGTTCGGCTACCCGCATGTCGGGTGGGAGTACACCTGGACCGGCCGCGCCCTGACCATCCGGGTCTGGGTGCCCGGCACGGTGCCGCCCGGCGCGGTCGAGGCCGCCGTCCGGGCGGCCTGGCCCGCCGCGACGATGACGACCACCGATGCCGCCGCACCGATTCCGGGTGAGGTGGGTGAGGAGGTGGGTGGGGCGCACTGGCCGCAGCACACCGACGTACTGCCGCTGCGCGCCGAGCACGACGCCGATCCGCTGCGGGCGCTGCTCGCCGCCGGGGCCGAGGTCCGCCATCGGGAGCACGCGTGTGTGCAGATCCTCGCTCGCCCGGCCCCCGCCGGACGGGTCCGCGCGGCTCGGCGGGCGGCGGCGGGCAGCAGCACCCATCCGCACGGGCGGCCCGACGTGGCCGCCCGTGCCGTCTCCGGGGCGGCCCGGTTGGCGATCGAGCCTGTGCTGTGGCTGCTCGACGCGTTCACGCCCGGCCCGGCCCGGACCCGCGCACCGGCCACCGTGCGGCGGGTAGCCGAGCGGGACCCGGTTGCCAGCGCGGACGCCCGCACCGTCGTGGACAAGGCGGTGCGGGTGCCGCACTTCGAGATCGCGGTCCGGTTCGCCGTCGCCACCGACCCGGACAACACCCGACCGGACGCGCAGCGGGCGAAGCAGATCCGCGAGCGCCTGGTCGGACTCGGGCACACGATCGCCTCGGCTGCCGCGGCGTACACGGGCCCGAACCGGCTGCGGCGGATGACGATGCCGCAACCGGTCGCCACGATCGCCGGGCGCAGGTTACGGCGCGGGTTCCTGGCCACCGTGCCGGAACTCGCCGCCATGGCGGCGCTGCCACTGGACCTGGCGGTGCCGGGCCTGGACCGGGCGCGGGCCAAGGCTATGCCGGCGCCGGTGCAGGTGCCCTCCGGCGGCCGTGGGGTGAAGGTGTTAGGCCGGTCGCAGATCGGCCACCACAGCGTCGGGCTGAAGGTGACCGACGCCCGCCAGCATGTGCACGTGGTCGGCAAGACCGGCGTCGGCAAGTCCACGCTGCTGCTGAACATGATCCTCGGCGACATCAAAGCCGGCCGCGGGACGGTGGTCATCGACCCGCGTGGGGATCTGATCACCGACATCCTCGACCGGCTTCCCGCCTCGTACGCGAGCAAGATCGTGATCGTCGACCCGGACCAGGAGAACCCGGCCTGCTTCAACCCTCTCGATGACGGGGGCGATCGGCACCTGGCCGTGGACAACCTGGTGGGGATCTTCGCGAAGATCTTCCAGGGTCAGTGGGGTCCCCGGATGGACGACACGATGCGGGTGGCGTGTCTGACGCTGATGCGCCACGCCAAGCCGACGCTGAGTCTGGTGCCGTCGCTGTTGCAGGACCGGGAGTTCCGAGGCCGGTTCACCCACGGCCTGGACGACCCGGACGGGCTCGCCGGGTTCTGGGTCTGGTATGACGGCATCAACGAGCAGTTCCGCGGCCAGGTCATCGCCCCCGTCCTCGCCAGGCTCAGGGCGTTCCTGCTGCGGGACTTCGTCAAGAGCGTCATCGGCAACGCGCACAGCTCGTTCGACATGGGCAGAATCCTCGACGGCGGTGTTCTGTTGTGCCGGCTACCGAAAGGCATCCTCGGCGAGGAAACCAGCCGCATCCTCGGGTCGCTGATCGTCGCGCGGGTATGGCAAGCCGCTATCGCCCGCGCGAGCATCCCCGAAGACCAGCGTAGAGACGCCGTCCTCTACATCGACGAATGCCAGAACTTCCTCACCCTGCCCGGCAGCGTCGGAGACATGCTGGCCGAGGCACGCGGATTCCGGCTCGGCCTGGTCCTGGCCCACCAGGACCTTGCCCAACTACCCAGGGATGTCGCGGCGGCGGTGTCCGCCAACGCCCGCTCGAAAGTGTTCTTCAACGTCGACCCAGCCGACGCGCGGGAGTTGTCCCGGCACACCAAACCCGAGCTGGACGAGCACGACCTGGCTCACCTCGACGTCTACACCGCCGCCGCCCGGCTGCTGGTCGGCAACCGGGAGCTACCCGGGTTCACCTTCGTGACGAACCCACCGGCGCCGGTCGTGGGTGAGGCGACCGCGATCCGGCAGGAATGCGCCGCCGCCCACGCTCACGCCGACGAAGAGCCGCCGATGCAGCAACTCGCCCGCACCGCGATGAAGCGGCGCATGACATCCCGCGAGCGCTGAGCAGCGACGACGCTCGTTCGGGGCCTCGGCTGGGTGCGGCATCGGAGGCTCGTTTGGGGGTGTCCACGACACGAGGCCCCAGACGAGCCCTCCGCACCCGGCCTGTCAGGTGCCTGGCCTGCCGAAACCGGCCCGACGACGGGGCCATTTGCAAGATCAACCTATCCAGACTCCCTACGGGACTCTCTCTCCACGGGGGTGAGCCATCTATGCCGCAATCGCGTACTGCCAGCCTGCTGGCTATCTATCCGCACATCACCAACCGTGACCGTCTCCTGCTCCAGCTCCTCGACGACCACCAGGTCCTCACCACCGACCAGATTCACCGCATGCTGTTCCACGCCCGCCGCACCTGTCAGATCCGCCTCGGTGAGCTGTACGGGCTGGGCCTGCTGGACCGGTTCCGGTTCGCCCGCGACGGCGGCGGCAGCCACCCGTGGCACTGGACGCTCGGCCACCACGGGCACCGCTTCCAGGCCGCCGCCCACCACCGGCCCGAACCCACCCTTCGCACCAGCCGGCAGACCGCGCAGCGACTCTCGGCGAACCCACACCTGAGGCACCTGCTCACCGCGAACGAGTTCTTCGTCCGCCTCACCGCCCACGCCCGTCAGCACCCGGAGACGCGGTTGGACCGGTGGTGGTCCGAGTCGCTGACCACCAAGCAGTTCCGGACCATCACCGCCGACGGACACGGCCTGTGGAGCAACGCCGATGCCGCAGTGGGGTTCTTCCTGGAAGCCGACACCGGCACCGAACCCCTGCGCAGCCGGGTGGTGACCAAGCTCGACCGGTACGCACGCCTGACCCGGCGCGGCGGACCCCGCTACCCGGTGCTGTTCTGGCTCGGCAGTGAGCACCGCGAGGAACACCTCCACCAGCTTCTCCGCGGCGCGCACGACGATGTTCCGGTCGCGACCGCCACCCACACCAGCGAGCCCGCCGAAGCGGTCTGGCTCCCGGCCGGCGCCACCGGCCGGGTCCGGCTCATCGAGCTGCCCAGCGACCACGGCCAGCCGGTAGCGGACAACCCGAACTACCACGACGACGGCGACTTCGTCTGCTGACAGACCCTGACAGGCGCACCGCGGATTCTGTCACCGCAGGTCGCAGGCATCGTCGTGATCCCTGACCGGGCTGGTGCTGTCAGGTCACGACGCTACGGTGCAGCTTCTTCTCTTTGCTCGCACCGCCGCCCGTCTGTTTCCCCTTTTCGGATCTGCCCGCGCCAGCGGAATCACCCACAGCCCACCCTCCCGGTCGGCCCGTGATCCACACCTCGCGCCCCACACGGCAGCTCTCCTGGTCCAGACGCCGCGACCCGGTGGCACCACCCTGCACACCCATCCATGCATGCCCCGCCCCTGTCGCGAAGGGAGCACTCCGCCATGCCCAAGCCCACGCCGCTCACCGACAAGGTCGTCACTGTCTGCTTCGGCCCCGGCGAGGACGCCGACTGGTTCGCCGCCTCGGAGAAGGTCAACGACCTTCTGCACGCCAACGGCACCCCGGCCCGCCGCTACCGCGTCCGGCACCGCCGCTTCATCGGCTGGCTGACCCGGTTCCTCGGCTACTACCTGCTCGACGCCGCCCGCCGCTTCGGCGCGGTCACCCTCGCCGCCGGAGGCCGCAAGAGCCGCCTCGACCTGACCGGCACCACCGCCCAGGCCGCCCACGCCGCCGGCCTTCGCTGGCGTGCGTGGAACACCCACATCAACGCCACCACCCGGCCCGCCCGCCCTTGGGAGGACTACCTCGCCCAGCACCACGCCGACCCTGGCACGGTCACCCTGAACGAGGCCCGCCGCCGCTTCGAGCAGCAACCCCGCGTCCTGGCGATGCTCGCCGCCTCGTTCGACCCCTACGAACTGTCCGTCTACCAGGCCGGCGAAGCCACCTACGTCGGGCTCCACTGGCGCATCGCGCTCATCGGCGACGCGCTGATCACCACCGACGGCCGGCTCCTCGCCCCGGCCAGTGACTCTGTCGCGGACCGGTTCCGGTTCCTCAACGAGGCGTGCGCCTACCTGCGCGGCCTGCGCTCCAGCGCACGCCTGTGCGCCGTCGCCATCGCCTGAGCCCTCCCGCCTAAACCTCCCATGGCCGGTCGCAGCCCCCGCGGCGACCGGCCATCGCCATGCCCAGCCCGACCAGAGAAGGAGTTCCTCGATGTTCCTGACCGATCCGGTGTTGCGGCGTATCGCCGCCGACACCAACGACGTCCTGCCCGAGCACCTGTGGCGCCACGACACCGCCACCCCCGAACCAATCGGTGACCTCGCCCGCATCCTGCACACAACCGCCCGCGACTTCACCGACAGCACCACCAGCCTCGACGAGGCTCTCGCCCGGGTGGGCATGCTCTCCACAGCGGCCCGGCACGCGATGGCCGCCCGCGCCGACCTGCACATCGCCGCCTACCAGCAGACCCTCACCGACGCGCTCGTCGCCCGCGAACGACACGCCGTGCTCGGAGCCGCGCTGCTCACCTGCTACCGCGCCTGGCGCAACCACCGGCCGATCGCAGACGGCGACGAGCGGCACCTGCTCCTGCGGCGCTGCGATCCGTCGCGCGGCGTCGCGACGCTGCGGCGTACCGACCCGCACACCTGGCAGGTGACGCCCGACGCCGAAGCCGCCACCGCCTTCGACATCCCCTATCCGGATCGCGTTGTCGGCGAGGTCACCGAAACCGACCACGGGTGGACGCCCACCGCCTACATCGCCCGGCCACATCAGGCACCGCTGGCCACGGTGTATCCGCTGCCCGTGCGCGGCGAGCTCGCCTCGGCCTGCCGGTCACTGCTGCGCTGGTGGCACCTGCGCCACTCCGACGCCTGGCGCAACCGAACCCCGACACAGCTCACCCCCACCGAAATCGCCCACCTCACCTCCTGAGCAGGTGGCCTGATGCGGCACCGCAACACGGTCGGCCGCTGGATCACCGCGACGACCGGCCGCACCCTCGACCAGCACGCCACCGACCCCGCTCCCGCCGCCGCACACCTACCCGAAGCCGCCGCCAACCTGCGGCACCTGCGCACCGAGCTGCTGCTCGCGGTCGACCGGCTGCGCACCCTCCTGATCAACGAAGACGACCTGCACGGATCCACGAGCACCGTCGCCGGTCCCGTGGACACCATCAGGGAGCTGGCCCGCGAGTACCGGTACGCCCGCAACTGGATCGACACCCTCATCGGCGACGAGGCACGGGCCGCGTACGCGCAGACGCATCCCGGCCAGACGGTACGGCGGCGCTACGTCAACAACCCCGGCGACACCATCCTGGTCGTCCTGCCCCACACCGACTCCTGCCGCAGGCAGAACCTCCCCGGACACACCACCCGCATCCGGGTCGGCACGTCCGACGCCGCACTCCGCCCGCCCGGCAGCGTCAACCCGCTGCGGCTGTCCCACGCCGACGCCGGCATCTACCGCGACCCGACCGAAGACCGTCTCTACGTCCTGAACACCGGGGCCGACGAGACCGCCGGCGCCGGCCACTAGCGGCCGCGTCACGCAGCCCCGAGAGCGACCGGGCCGCCATCCCCGCAGCACCCCACACGGCAGCGCACCGCATCCACGTGCCTGCCGCGCTGGCCGCTGCCCGCGCGGCCCGGCGCACCACCGCCCGGCACAACCCGTGCCGGGCGTTCCCAACCGCAAATCCCCCAAGGAGGGACCGATGGAAAACCTGTCCCTGACGCCTGCCACGCAGGCCGTCCTCGACGCCTTGACCGAACTCGGTCAGGGCAACGTCCACGAACTGGCCGACAAGGCCGGCAAGGCCCGCTCGACCACCGACAAAGCCATCAAGACCCTCGCCGACGCCGGACTGATCGCCGCAGTGGACACCGACGCCGACCCGGCCGAAGGCACGCCCACCCGGTGGACCCCGGCGACCCCCACGGAGGCCACCGACGCCGCGCCGGACGACCCCGGCGGCGAGCACACGGCCAACCCTGACGAGACCGCGCAACCCGACGGCACCGACCTCGACAACCCGGCCGGCGAGCCGGACACCGGCGACACCGAGCCGGCCGACCAGACCGGCAACGAGATCAACGGCGACGAGGACGCAGACGAGGAGCCCGACGACACGGCGGACGAGACCGACCGGGACGACGCCAGCAACGAGGGCCCGGACGACGAGGACAGCGGCGCGGACGACGAGGGTCGGACGGTCGCCGTGGTACAGCCGACGCGCCCCGGTGACCGCAAGGTCATGGCCATCAAGGGCGTCCTGGCCGACTACAGCGATGCTGGCGCGACCCTCGACCTGATCGTCGCCGAAAGCGGCATCGGACACGTCACCGCCACCCGGCTGCTGACCGCGATGGAGCAGGCAGACGCCGCCCGCCGGCTCCCCGGCGAGCCGCAGCGGTGGATCCCGGGCCCCACCAAGGCCAGCGAGGTCGACCCGAACCCGGAACCGCCCCGCTGCCCGCTCTGCCTTCAGGTCATGCGCGGCCTGGCGAACACGCCGACCGCCACGGCGGCCGTGCAGCCCCTGGTCCGTCCGGACGGCACGCTGCACATTGTCGGCCCGGACGGTGAGACCCACGTCGTCACCCTGCCCACCCGCGCCACCCCCCGCACGGCGAGCACCGCCCGCACCGTGGGCCGCGTCAGCGGCGACGGGACCGTCAACGCCGACGGCAACCAGCCCTTCGGCCGGGGCGAGTTGGAAAAGCTCACCCTCGATTATCTGGCCGCCAGCCCCGGCCGTCAGATGACCCCGCAGGACATCGCCAGCGCGCTCGCCGCGCAGCTCAACCGGCAGGTCAGCAACGGCGCGGTGCGTAACAACCTCACGAAGGCCGCCGCCGCCGGCCGCATCCTCCTGGTCTCCGACAACCCGCTGGCCTTCGTCCACCCGGCACCCGCCGACAGCGGCGCTGCCGCCGAGGCGGACGCGGACAACACCGACCAGTCCTGACCCACACCCACCATCCCGGGGGCCGAGCTATGCGCTCGGCCCCCGCAACCGCATCCGAGAGGAGAACCCCGTGCCGCACGACCTCGAAACCTTCACCGACGGGACGACCGCCTTCGCCAGCGCCCGCCTGTCGGCCTGGCACCAACTCGGCACCGTCACCCAGGACACCATGCGCGCCGAGGAGATCATGGCCGCCGCCCGACTCGGCGACTGGGGCGTACGCACCATCCGCACCGTCGGCATCGACCTCGTCAACGGCGTCGAAGTACAGATCCCCGCCGATGACAAGCGGATGACCGTCCGCCGCAACCCGGTCACCGGTGAGACGGAGTATCTGGGCATCGTCGGCACCGACTACACCGTGGTCCAGAACGAGCAATGCGCCGAGATGCTGGACCGCCTGGTCGATCAGGTCGGCGGCGCACACTTTGAGACCGCGGGCAGCCTGCGGCGCGGCAAGTCGGTGTTCGTCACGATGAAGCTGCCGCACGCGATGGAGATCGCCGGCGTGGACCGCCTGGACCTGTATCTGATCGGCACCACGTCGCACGACGGCACCGCCGCCCTGCGGGTCGACGCCAGCCCGATTCGGGTGGTGTGCGCCAACACCCAACGGGCCGCGTTCGCGCACTCGGTCGGGCACTACACGTTCCGGCACACCTCCAACGTCAACTCCCAAATCAGCCAAGCCCGCGAGGCACTGGGGCTGATGTGGAAGTACATGGAGACCTTCGAGAAGGCCGCCGAACGGATGCTTCAGACCGCGATGACGATGCGCGAGTTCGAGCAGGTCGTCGGCCAGGTGTGGCCGGTCAAGGACACCGCCTCGGAGCAGACCCGCAACAACGCCAAGCAGCGCCTCGGCACGCTGAAGTACCTGATCCGTGAGGCCGACACCCAGAAAGCCATCTCCGGCAGCAGGTGGGCCGGTTTCCAGGCGATCACCGAGTACCTCGACCACTACCAGCCCGCCAAGAACGAGATTGCCCGCGCCAACCGGGTGGTCACCGGCAATGTCGGCGACCTGAAGCTGGCGGCCTTCGACCTGCTCAAGGTCTGACCACACATCGCCCACCAGCCGGGGCAGCGGCGCCGCTGCCCCGGCGCTATCACGGAGGGAAGGGCCATGACACGGCCGAGCACGACCAGGTGGGGTTCAGACCGGGCGGGCAGCCGATGAGCGGCCACATCCGCCACCACCGCGACCTACGGCAGTCGGTGTGCGGACTCCGTGCCACCGACGTGCAGCGGTGGGAGACCGAGAACCCACCGCGCATCGACGACACCTGCGAGGACTACTACACCCTGCTCCCCGAGGCCCAACGACCCGACGACGCCAACCACCCACTCGGAGACGCCACGCTCATCGACACCCTGCGACGCATCGTCGCCGACCGCCAGCACGCCAAGATCGACGGCGTCATCGTGGACGTATGGTCCGCCGCCGTCACCGTCCTCATCTGGGACCAGCTTCGTGACGACAAACGACAGCGACTGCTGACCCTGCCCTCACACGAGCTGATCCTGCGCTGCGTCGCGATCTCCACCCGCCTCACCAACAACCGCAACGGGGGCAGCACATGACCCGCCCCGACAGCCGCAGTGGTTCCACTTCGGGCCGCCCTGGGTGTTCTCCATCGACGCCGCACGGGCGCTGATCGCCGCCACGCCCCGCGACACCCAGCCTCTCGATGTCGCGACGTGGGCGACCGCATACGGCCTGACCCGGCTCGACGACCCGCACCAGCGGGTGGCCAGCTTGATCGGGCCGACCAGCACCGCACTCGACCGGGCCTACGCCATGACCACCGACCTGAAAACACCGGTGATCGTCGCCCAACTCGACATCAGCGGGCACCCACCCGCCCCGCTGCTCATCGACGGAACCCATCGCCTCTACCGCGCCTGGCGCGAGCACCTGCCGCGGCTGCCCGCCCACCTGCTCACCGCCGAGGAGACCCGCCAGGTCCAGGACAACACCCTCCTGCGACCCGGCCGGACCTCCATCACCGGGCCGCCGACCTGAGCGACGGCACTGACCACCCCACAACCGCGTACACCCCGGAAGCTGCCCACCACCGGCGGCGGCCGAGGCGTGCGCGCGTAGACGTTCGGAGGAACCCCATGGCCTACATCCCGCCGTGGCAGAGGCTCTGCGACTGCCGCTGCCTCGTCCACCACCAGCAGCCGCGCACCACCTACACCGACCCCGACTGCGCCTGCACCATCACCTGCGCCACTCAACCCCTCACCCTCCTGGCCGACCGGTGGGGCTGCGCCCTGTTCCTCGACCACGGCGGCGACCTGTGGCACGTGCCCGCCATGGCCAACGGCACCTTCGACTGGGCCTACGCCGCCGAAATCGACAGCCGCCACGACTCCTACGACGCCAGCCGGACCATCGAGCACCTGCTCCGTCAAGCCGCCCACGTCCTCCAGGCATCCATCAACTGACGCGACCGCTCAAGGTGGGCCGCCCGCGAGGGCGGCCCACGGCCCTTTTTGCGTTTCACGCGCGGCACCGCACCCACCGCAGCGTCTACGAGCGCGACTGCGACCGCCTGCCACCGCTACGACCTGATCGCCAACTTCCTCCGCGATATCCCGCCAGGCGGCTGCCGCTCATCTATCGCCCACAACCACAGCACCGCTCCACGCCTGCCGGACGAGCACCCGCGCACGCCGGCCCTTCTTCGTCTGCGACGGAAGGTCAATCGCCATGACCAAAGCCATCATCGGTGTCGTCACCATCGTCATCGTCGCGTGCTTCGGACTGCCCATGGTCCTCCTGTCGGCCGTCACCGGCGGCGGCTCCAACGGATGCGGCATCGTCGCCGCGCCCGCCCTGCGCCCCACCGGACCGCGGCCCGACATCGGCACCTGGGACACCGAGCAGCGAGAGATCGCCGCGACCATAATCGACGTCGGCGTCGCCAAGGGCGTCCCCCGCTGGGGATGGGTCGTCGCTGTCGCCACCGCCATGCAGGAATCCGGCCTGCGTAACCTGCCCCACCTCGGCGATGGCAACGACCATGACTCGATCGGGGTGTTCCAGCAACGCCCAAGCCATAGATGGGGCACCGCCACGCAACTGTCCGAGCCGGCCTACCAGGCCGGGAAGTTCTTCGACAAGCTTTTGACCGTGCCCGGCTGGGAGGCGATGCCACTCACCCACGCCGCCCAGAAGGTTCAGGTCTCCGCGTTCCCCGACGCGTACGCGAAGTGGATCGACGACGCGTTACACCTGGTGGACCAACTGGCCAACACCCTCACCGACTGCGCCACCGGCGCGCTCGCCGCCCTCCCGGACGGATTCGCGCTACCCGCGAACACCCCACCCGCCGTCGCCACCGCCATCTTCTGGGCGGCGAACCAGCTCGGCACCCCGTACCACTTCGGGGGATCATGCACCGACCCCCACTCCGGCAACCCTGACAAACAGTGCGACTGCTCATCCCTAATGCAGGCGGCGTACCGAGCGGCCGGGATCCCCATACCCCGCGTCACCACCGACCAGGCAAACACCGGCAAGCCCGTGGCCGACCCGACGCTTCTACTGCCCGGCGACCTCATCCTCATCGCCGGCAGCGAAGGCACCGTGGCCAACCCACGCCACGTCGGCATGTACCTCGGCGACGGACTCGTCATCCAAGCTCCGAAAACCGGCGACGTTGTCAAGATCACTCGACTGAGCAGGTGGATCAACCAGACTGCCGCGATCCGTCGGATCGTTTCTTGGTGAAGTGTAGGTTCTCAATAGATCTTTCGGTTTCTCATCGATCTGTCGGTGTACTTGTCGGTTCCGAAAGATAGCTGAGAAGTTTGCGTGGCCAGGTGCCCGACGTGCGGCAACCTGGCCACGCTCAGCCTAGCGGAGCTACGGCGCGGCTTTCCGTGCTTTAAGCACACCGACGGATGCAGCGATAGCCGAGATGATTCCCGAGACCGCTGCGACGCGCGGGGCTGGCATGGCAAAACTCAGGCCGAGAACCGCAATGACGGCCACCAGAACAATGATGATCACCATCCTCCGCTTGCCAGGAGGCCCCCACCAGGGGTGATGATGGATACAGGACTTGGTCATCGGACCCCGTCCTCTCTGCCGGCAACGCCGGCGGTTCTGGCCCGCCCGACGTGCACGAGTTCCTGCCAAGGCCATGAACGACGGGCGGGCCGCTCAAACTCCGTGCCTACAACGCTAGGTAGCCCCTGGGAGTCTGTTCAACGATCAAGAGACAATACGAGTACAATCCGCGCTATTGACGAGACAACCGGCAGGAGCCCATGCCGCGACGACCAAACCCCCTCCAGCCTGACGACGGTCCACGTGCGCGGTTTGCCCTTGAACTACGCGCGCTTAGGGACAGTCGAGGGGCGACCGCTCCGAGCATTGATCAGATCAGCGTTCAACAACGTGTACCGAGATCCACCCTCTACGCCGCGTTGCGTGGGGACCGTATTCCCACGCGTGACATCCTGGCGATCATCGTTAACGCCTGGGGTGGTGACGAGGCCGGATGGATGGCGAAAAGAAGCGCCGTGGAGGGTGAGCTGGAGCGAGATCGACGCGCGACCTTGTCGACAGACCGCACATCACCCAGTGCAGTGACCTCCTCCCGCACACGCGGAAATGCTGGTGACAATGAAGCCCGCGGTGGAAACGACGAACGTCGGCAGTTGGTGGAGTTCCTGCAACGTGTACGCGCTCAAGCTGGTCAACCGACTTTGCGGCGAATCGCAATGGCCGCCAACGTGCCTGTCAGCACGCTGTCGGACACGTTCAGCGGCAAGAGGTTGCCGAGGTTCGACACATTGCAACAGATCTTGATGGCGCTTCGGGTGGACCCCGAGCTTGCGCTCGCGGTGAGGCACGTCTATGACCGTGCCCTCGACCAGGAGCGTCAGCTTCGCGATCAACGCCGTACTCGGCTCACCACACCTGAACGAGGTCGGTAGACCTGACCCGGCGCTACTTCGATATGGCGCTGCATCTCAACGACCTCCGCTGACATCCGGCTTCGTCCGGCTTGGTCCGGCCTCGTCCGGCTCTCAATCGGACCAAGCCGCGCCTGATCGGCAACTCCCGGCAAGAGCAACTCTCACCCGCTGATCGGGTTGGACGCCGCAGCCGGACACCGCCACCGGATCTGTTAGTCCCCGCCGCGGGTCTGTCAAACGAACGGTGTAACTCGGGTTGTTGGCGTCTACTTGCGGCCTGCGGACAGGCGTCCTTCGAAGGCGATGTCGAAGGCGTTGAGGGCTGGCTTCCAGCGGATGGTCCAGCGCCGGCGGCCCTGCCCGGTGGGGTCGAGGCTCATCACGGCCAGGTAGACGCATTTCAGCGCGGCGGCCTCGTTGGGGAAGTGGCCGCGGGCGCGGACGGCGCGGCGGATGCGGGCGTTGACGCTCTCGATGGCGATCCGTGGAGCAGACGACGGTGCGGATCTCGGCGTCGAAGGCCAGGAACGGCACGAACTCCGCCCACGCCTGCTCCCACAGCCGCACGATCGCCGGATACTTGCCGCCCCACGCCTCGGTGAACTCGGCGAACCGGGCCCTGGCAGCAGGCTCCGTGGGCGCGGTGTAGACCGGCCGCAGGGCTTTGGCGATGGCGTCCCAGTGCTGCCGGCCGGCATACCGGAACGAGGCACGCAGCAGATGGATCACGCAGGTCTGCACCACCGCTTCGGGCCACACCTCGCCGATCGCGTCGGGCAGCCCTTTGAGTCCGTCACAGACCACCATGCACGCGTCCGCGACACCGCGGTTCTTCAGCTCGGTGAGGACCTGCAGCCAGAACTTGGCGCCCTCACCGCCGTCACCGGCCCACAGCCCAAGGATGTCCCGGGTGCCCTCGACGGTGACGGCCAGGGCCAGGTAGATGGGCCGGTTGGCGACCTTCCCGTCACGGATCTTGGCTCTGTCGCCGATCTTGTGATGTGGACGGTTCGATTCGGGACGGGGCAGTTTCGTTGATCATGTCTGGCGTGTTCGTTTGTGGAGCAGCTATTGCCACACCTGTCGGGTCTGTCGATCGAGGCTGTTGAGCAGCGTGCCGGCGTGATGGTGCTGTCGGGTCGGGCTCGGACCGCGACTGCACGGTGCGGCCGTTGCCAGCAGCGGTCGGGCAGGGTTCATGGGCGTTATCAGCGGCGGCTGCGGGATGTCGCGATAGCGGGGACGGCGTTGCTGCTTCAGGTGCAGGTCCGGCGGTTTCGCTGCGACAACACCGGCTGCCCCGCGAAGACTTTCGCCGAGCAGATCGATGGGCTAACCGTGCCGCATGCGCGGTTGACGCCGGGGCTGCGGAGTATGCTGACGCAGATCGGTTTGGCTCTGGCTGGCCGGGCCGGTTCCCGGCTGACGTCGGTGATCGGCGCGGCCGTGGGCCGCGATACGTTGTTGCGGCTGGTCAGAGAGTTACCCGATCCGCTGATGCCACCTATCACGGTCCTCGGCGTTGACGACTTCGCGTTTCGCAGAGGTCGTCACTACGGCACCGTGCTGATCGACATGGCCAGCCGGCGTCCGGTCGACGTGTTCGACGGCCGTGACGGCGACAGCCTCGCCGCATGGCTGCGGCAGCACCCAGAAGTTGAGGTGATCTGCCGCGACCGGGCCGGCGGCTATGGCGAAGGAGCCCGCACCGGTGCCCCGGACGCGGTGCAGGTCGCGGACCGGTTCCACCTCTGGCAGAACTTGGGCCAGGCGGTGGAGAAGACCGTCAACGCGTGTTGGTCCCGGCTTGTTGCCCCGGCACCGCCACCAGCCGACGACACGATGCCCGCCGAGGTGCAGCCGCCACCTGAGAAGAAGATCGTGACCCGCCTTCGTGAACACCATGCCGCCGTTCACCAATTGGCTGCTCAGGGCATGAACAAGTCGGCGATCGGTCGCAAGCTCGGCCTGCACCAGGCCACTGTCCGCAAATACCTGAACGCTGCCAGCGTCGCCGAGCTGACCGCCGTCACCGAGCAACGCGCGCACCTGGTCGACGACTACGTCGCCTACCTGCACCAGCGCTGGAACGAGGGAGAACGCAACGCCACCCAACTGTTCCGCGAGATCAAGCAGCAGGGCTATCCCGGCGGGGAACTGGCCGTCCAGCGTTACCTACGCCGCTTCCGCAAAGGCCTCGGCCACGCCCCGCACCCCGGCCCGAAACCGCCGTCAGTGCGCCAGGTCACCTCATGGATCATGACCCATCCCGACCATCTCGATCCCCGTGACACGGCCAAGCTTCGTGATGTTCGCAGCCGCGACCAGGACCTGAACCGGCTGGTCAAACACGTGCGAGCCTTCGCGGTCATGATGACCGGCCGACACGGCGAGCGCCTCGAAGAGTGGATCGCCGCCGTCGAACACGACACCCTCACGCCACTGGCCGGATTCGCCCGCAACCTACGCCGCGACCTCGACGCCCTCCGCAACGGCCTGACCCTGCCGCACAACTCCGGCCCCGTCGAAGGCACCATCAACCGCCTCAAAATGATCAAACGACAGATGTTCGGCCGCGCCAGCCTCGAACTGCTTCGCAAACGCGTTCTGCTCGCGCACTGATCTGCTTCACACAACCGGCGACAGAGCCCGGATCTTCACGTGCACCGCGTCCAGGAAGATCACCGGGTAGACCGGGTCCAAGGGCCGGTTCTGCCACTCGGTCATGCCCTCGACAACCTTGTCAGTGATCGTCGAGATCGTCTGCCGTGACACGTCGGCACCGTAGACCTCGGCGAGGTGGGCCTGGATCTCCCCGGTGGTCAGGCCCTTGACGGACAGCGAGATGACCATGTCGTCCACGCCGGACAACCGACGCTGCCGCTTGCGGACGATCTGCGGCGCGAACGACCCATCCCGGTCGCGCGGCATGTCAATCTCGACCGGGCCGACATCGGTGAGCACCGTCTTGGCCCGCACACCGTTGCGGGAGTTCCCGCCGTTCTTGCCCGCCGGGTCGCCCTTGTCATAGCCCAAGTGATCGGTGATTTCGCCCTCAAGCGCTGATTCCAGGACTCGCTTCGTGAGCTGCTGCAACAGACCGCCGTCGCCGGTCAGCTGCAGACCCGCCGCACGGGCCTGCTCCACGATCTGGGCGACGAGTTCCCCGTCGAGACCCTCCGCCGGTTGTCCCGGCCCGTTCTTCGCCACCGCGGCAGTATCCACGGCGGCCATCGATCCATCAGACATCAGGTGCTGCTCCTTGATCAGGAGTTACACCGTTCGTCTTACAGTCCCACCCCTGGTAACGCCGAGGCGCTCAGCGTTACGGCAACGCCGCGATCAACCCCGCCAGGCCAACATCAGAAGCCGGCAACGGACCGTTCCGCGAAGAAACCGACAGATCCGTGAGACAAACCGTCCCGACAAATAGGTGAGACGGGCATGGAGACCCAGGTCAACAACCAGGCGCCCGACATCTCAAATGAGATCCCACATCAAGGTTGTACGTTCTCCTCCTCGCGGCGCGGCGGTCTGCCGGACAACCCGCCGGAGCCGTCCCGGCATTTCGCAAACACCCCTCAGGACCGGCAAGGAGGAGGCCAGCTTCATCCGGGGATCGGGCAGCGCGACGGGGGGTCATGCGCCTCCGAACGCCTCGTGCGACCGCCCGCTACTCTGTCCCTCGTGGATTGGGTGACTGGGTTGCGTGCACGGCCCGCGACCATGCGCCCAGCGAGATGCGCGGACATGGTTCTTCTCCGCAGCGACCCCGGGACCGGCAAGAGCGAAGCCTTCGCGCATGTCGTGGCGAAGCGTGTCGCGAGGAAGCTGACCAGGTTCTACGACAAGACCACTGGCTTATCGGTTGACGCATCCCCCGTCGACCTCAGCCGTGGCATTGTGCTGGTTAGCGATGCACTCAACCAGATGTTGGCTGGATTCTCCTGGCCTGGCTATCAATCGATAGAAATCGACTTCCGCAACGGCGCACCTCCCGTCAATCTACGCTTTCGCCTCGACGCAGACGGCCACCCGAAGCCTCGCGATCCAATCCGGCTAGTACGGCAGCCGCCGTTTGAGATGTCGCTGGTGGGGCCGGGTAGACGAGGTGCGGCCACCGCGTGATCGTCTGTCTGCTGTGGACATAACTTCAGATCTGGCGGTGGCCGCGTGCCACAGCGTAAACCCTGCCCGGTGGCGGCGGGTTCTGGCCGGGGTGTGTGATGCGTTCGCGGGTCGGTTCGGGCGGGTCGAGCCGCGGCGGGCTGCGGCGGCGTTCGTGACCGGGCTGCTGGCGGATATCGAGGTCAAGACGTGCTGGCAGTTGGCGGAGCAGGCCGGGCATGCGCGGCCGGATGCGATGCAGAGGTTGTTGTATCGGGCGGTGTGGGATGCCGACGCCGTCCGCGACGATCTGCGTGACGTGGTCGTGGCCCGGTTCGGTGACTCGGACGCGGTGCTGGTCGTTGACGAGACCGGGGATCTGAAGAAGGGCACGCATACGGTTGGGGTGCAACGCCAGTACACCGGCACCGCCGGCCGGATCGAGAACGCGCAGGTAGGGGTGTTCTGTGGCTACGCCAGCCGGCATGGGCACACACTGATCGACCGCCGGGTCTACCTGCCGGTGTCGTGGACCGATGACCGGGACAGATGCCAGGCCGCCGGAGTTCCCGACGAGGTCGTCTTCGCCACGAAGTCCGAGCTGGCCGCCGACATGATCACCGCTGCCCTCGACGCCGGCGTCCCCGCTGGGTGGGCGGCTGCGGACGAGGCCTACGGCAACAGCAGTGTCTTCCGTGCTCGCCTGCGTGAACACCACCTGGGCTACGTCCTGGCCGTGTCCCGCAGCCACCTGGTCCCTCTCGACGGCGGGAAGACTCGGGTGCGGGCTGACCGGGTCGCCGCCGGCCTGCCGGCCTCGGCGTGGCAGCGCCGCAGCGCTGGCGCCGGATCCAAGGGCCCGCGTTTCTACGACTGGGCCTGGCTCGACGACGTCTGCACCGACGCCGACCCCGACGACGGCGGCCACCACAGCCTCCTGATCCGCCGCAACACCACCACCGGTGAACTGGCCTTCTACCGCTGCTGGACACCCAGACCGGCCACCCTCGCCCAGCTCGTGAGGGTCGCCGGCATCCGCTGGACGGTCGAGGAAAGCTTCCAAGCCGCCAAGGGCCAGGTCGGCCTCGACCAACACCAAGTCCGCCGCTGGGACTCCTGGCACCGCTTCACCACCCTCGCCCTGGCCGCCCTCGCCGTCTTGGCGATCTGCGCCGCCGAAGCCGACGATGATTCCACCGACACCGGTCTGATCAAGCTGACCGTCAACGAGACCCGCCGGCTGATCAACACCCTCGTACTCCGCCCGATCCGCGACCTCGCCCACCGTCTGCGCTGGTCAGACTGGCGCCGCCGCCATCAAGCCCGAGCCCGCCAAGCCCACTACACCCGACGCCTCAACCTCGAACTCCAGCCATGATCCCGAACGGCGGCTGCCGTACTAGTTCCGTGGTGGTCGAAAGCCGAGCGCTTGCTATGTGATCCCGTAGCACTGAAGCACGTCAAGCGAAAAATCGATGAACGTCGGACTTGGCACCTACTTCCCCCGCGTGAGGTGTCATCGAATCTACGCCAAGTGCGTACCGCCCGGCACGAAACAGCCACAAAGACCGCCGATCCGGGGCCACCTTCCCGTTCCGACATCGGCCGCATTCTCGCACGTCGCGCGGAGATCATCCTTCGGCGGATTCTTGGCCGGACTTTCGCGTCGATTCCTGCCGCGAAGCCGTTGCTAGTTCCTGACGTCGACCATTCGATCGAGAGCCATCGCAGCCGTGCGCCTGGAAAAGCCCGAAAGACCCTGCGACCCCTTGTCTTTCGGGAGCTAGTGATCGCGTAGATCCGGGCTCCCTCTTCTTGTGGAGCCCGCCGTGCCAGCCTTTCCCGCCAATCTGCTTGGCGACCTGCCACCAGCCGCCCTAGTCGTCGGCTTCGCCGCCTTCCTTGCATATAAGGCGGCTTGTCGAATCATCGACAAGCCGCTAATTCTTGCCACGATCGTCGGCGTCTTCGGGAACGAGCAGCGCCGTAAGGACGCTATAAAGATTGTGGGCAAACTCTGCGGCGATGAACAGGAACCAGAGAAAGAGGACACTCCATCAATTGCTCAAACTCCGGCCACCGTCGACAATGGCAGAGGAAAACGTGATCCCACGTGTCCCACCACCGACAATTAGCCAGGTTGAAGCTCCTCGACAAGCAAGTTAGATCAGCGAATAGCTGGTAGGATCCTGCGGTCGGCGGCATGAATGGCGGCGGTCGTCGTGTTGGATCCTCAGGGTTCGTCCAGCCGTCGCATCAGCAACGCGGAGGGAAACCGCCAACGTGACCGGCACTTTTGCCGCCAGCCAGGCATATCCTGCTCGCTGCTGGAACACGTCGCACTACAGAATTTACAGAGACTCGCCGCTGCCGGGGGTGGAGGGACTCGGCGCGGCGGTGACGCTCACTTATCGCGCAGGCTGACGCGAAGTTGAGTTGCCAGCGTGATCGTGTCCTCCTGTGGTTCGGTGTCGATGTCGGCGAGGGCTTTGGTCAGGGCGCGTAGCAGGGTTCGGATGCCGTCGGTGTCGCCGAGGGCGTGGCGGGCGCGCATGGCCTTGCGGTAGGTGGCCTCGTTGTAGCGGTCCAGGCCGATGGCTTTGTCGAGGAGGTCGGATGCGGCCTGCGGATCGTGGTCGAGTAGGTCGTCGGCGAGCAGGAGGTGGGCTTCGGTGCCCCAGCGTCGGACCGCCTCGCGGTGTGGCTGCAACCACTCGTAGTCTTGGCCGTCCGCTAGCGGTGCGTTGTAGAGGTCGCATGCGGCGGTGAGTAGCTCCCGCCGACGCGGCTCGGTGGCGATGCTCGCATCGCGCATGAGGTCACGAAGCCTCCACACGTCGATGTCCACGGTCGCGGGGTCGAGCCGGTACCGCCCGGCGACCTTGATGACGTAGGCGTTCTTCGTGTCCGCGGTGCCGGCGCGGCCGAGCACGTGCCGCAGGTTCGAGGCGTTGGTGTGCACGCGTTGGTCGGCTTGGCTGATGCGAGCGTCGGGTTCGAGGTATTCGCCGATCTCCCGAGTGGCGGCACCGTCCGGGTGCACGGCGAGGTACACCGCCAGTTCCAGTGCCTTGGCTCGTAGCGGTCGGCCAGTTCGGGTGATGTTGTCGATGCGTGGCGATCCGAGTACCCGGAGCTGTGCCTTGACGGTAGTGGAGTCACTTGCTGGCGGCGCGGCGACCGATTGTATTTCGTCGGCTGTCTCAGACTGGGTCCGGCTGGTGTGGAGCGGAATGGGCGCCGGTATGGCTGGTGAGGTGATGGTGGGCGTTTCGCCGGTCTGTGCCTCACGCAGTGTGGTCAGGAATGCGACCGCGGTGGCCCCGTCGAGGACGGCGATGCGCTCGCCGAGTGGCGATGCTGTGGAGCTTTCGGGATTCCGGGCGCGACCGTCGGTGGTGACGGTGATGGTGGGGCCGGGTGGCCAGGTGCCGAGCAGCAGTGCGGTGACGGCCAGGTGGGAACCGGTGCTGAGGGCGGCCTGCACGCGGTGGAGGATGTCCGGTGCTGGTGTGGGGCTGATCAGCAGCACCGGCGGAAGCGCCTCCTCGTCCGGAGCACGATGGTGTAGGTCGTCGAGGTCGGTGAGGCTTTGCTCGTCGAGGATGCGGGTGCGGTGCAGCAGCATCGCGTCGAGGATGTTCAGGGCGTGGTCGAGGTCGTCGGCGACGTGTAGGCGTGGCCATGGTGTGAGCGCGGTCGGCTCGAGGCCGGTCAGGGTGGCGAGGGTGGCGTGGTCGATGACGACTTCGCCGCGACGGTTCGGCTCGCGGGGGCCGCCGGAGACGAGCATGGCGACCAGGGCGGCGCGAGCAGCCGCGTCCGCGCCGTCGCCGACGAGACCAACCCCGCCGGGTGGCAGCAGCGATAGGTCGGTGACGGCGCCGGCTCGTGGGGCCAGGTCTTCGGCGGCGGGTAGGTCCCGGTTGCGTACGACGTGACGGTGTACCTCGGCCACTGCCTGCGGCATCACCGGCGGGTTGTCGGTGCCGGCACTGCCGGGTTCGTGGGGGATGAAGCGGCGGCGGCGTTGCAGCCACGTGAGCGCGGCGGCGGCGCTGATCGCTGCGGCCAATGCCCACGGTAGGAAGTTGCCTCCAGGTAGCTCTAGGCCGTCTCGATCGCCGGACGGTGCGGATGTGCTCTGCTCGGAGGCCGGGCCGGGAGAATCACCGTCGCTGGATGCCTCGGCGGATGGCTTCGGTGTATCCCGTGTGGTGGGTTGGTCCGGCAGGGGGACGTCTGGTGCCGTCGGGGTAGTGGGCGATTCGACTTCGCTGGAGGCGTCCTCGTCATCCGGGAACGCTGGCGTCGGTGTGGACGGTTCGGCAGGTGCAGACGGCGGGTCGGCCGGTTGGCGGGGTCGTGGTGGGGCTGGGGTGGCGTCGGCCGGTGGTGTCGCGTCGGGGGGTAGGCGGAGTTCCCAGCCGGGGTAGATGAGGTCGCAGTCGCGTAGGGTGCCGCCGACGGTCGGGAAGTGGCGGTGTTTGTTCAGGGCGCAGATGTCGGGCCACCGGTTGGTGTCGCCGAGCCAGGCGGCGGCGATCTTCGACAGGGTGTCGTGGCGTTCGACGGTGTAGACGTAGCGGGTGTCGGCGACGCGGATGATCGCCGGACCGCGTGCGATGGCCTGCTGCGGCACGGTCTCGGCGATGCCGGTGGAGACGATGACGGGTGATCGGTCACTGCCGGTGCTGCCGGTCAGGTGGGTGGAGGTGACGGCGAGAGCGGCGGTGCCGGCCAGGCCGAACACCATTCGGTGCAGCGGGGCGGGCAGCCGGAGCATCGGGATCCGCCAGCGGGTCACGACGGCGACCAGCTCGGCGATCAGGAGGAGGGCGAAGGTTGCCCAGAGCAGCCACAGTGCCCAGACCGCCAGCCCGGTCAGCATCTCGATGGTCAGCCGTTGCTGGGTCTGCTCGATCCAGGCGGTGGCCTCGGCCCAGGTCGGGAGTCGCTGCAGCGGATTGCCGGCGACCAGCCACAACAGCGCAGGCACGCCCAGCAGGTAGACCACGGCCCCGATCGCGCTGCGGATGACTCGTCCGGCGCGGCCTCGCGGGGCGGGAGGTGGTGTTTGCCTTGGGTGGTAGACGGTGGGACGGGTGCCGTACTCGGTCAGGCGGTCGTTGGTGTGCGCGGCCTCCGGCATGACACGGCCCCTCCCCCGAACGAAATGGCCATCGACCTGTCCCGCATACACGCCCCTGCATGCCTTCGGCCATCCCACCGAGAAGGATTCTCACCATCCGCACACAAAGGATCACCATCGGCGAATGTGGTTGACGTTCTCCCGACCCTGCACGCGACACTGCCGGGCATGTCCAGCGGGGGGCCACGGCTGTCGATCGATCTCACCTCACCAGCCGTCGCGGCGACCGTCGACCGGTCAGGCACCCGGATCCCGGTCCTCATCGGCGGACAACTCGTTCTGCCACCCGGCGTCGCCGTCGCCCCCGGCGGGCGCCTCTACTTCGGTGTCGATGCCACCGCCGGCCAGACACTGCCCGCCGACCATCATTTCGTGCCCGACCCGGTCAACCAGCTACGCGCCGCACCGGACCCGACCGACGTGGACCCGGTCGACGTCGTCGGAGGGCTGCTGCGGCACGTCGCCGAGAACGCCCGGCACCAGATCGGTCAGGCGGTCACCAGTCTGACCCTGACGATTCCCGCCGGGTGGGGACCACGACGCCGGGACCTGCTCACCACCGCCGCGACCCGCGCCGACCTACCGCCACCGACGCTGGTCACCGCCCCGGCCGCGCTCGCCACCTACGCCACCACCACCCTCGGGCTCACCGCACCCGCCGGCACGTGTCTGCTCGTCTGCCACGCCGACCAGCACCCGCCCACCCTCACCGTCCTGCAAACACACACCAACGGCTACCACGAACTCGCGATCCACGTGATCGACACACCACACGACCTGGACCAGGCCCTCACCCACCACGTCATCACCACTGCCACCACCCACGACGATCCGCTGCGGCACCGCATCGCCCAACCCGACGCCGACCGGGACGTGACAGCGGTACGCGAAGCGGTCCGGCAGGCCCGACACGCCCTCACCACCCAGGACCGCGCACCGGTGCTGCTACCCGCACCACGCCCACCGACAGTCATCACCCGCACCGACGTCACCACCGCCACACAGCCACTGCTTCAGCAGATCCCCACCGCCGTCGACGCCATCCTCGACGCCGCCGACATCACCCGCGACCACCTCGTCGCCGTCATCGCGCGCCAAACCGGACCCGTCCCCGACCTGGTCGAGACCCTCACCACCGCCGCCGGCGCCACCGCCAGGGCGGTCGGGCATCCTCACGCACTCGCCGACGGCGCCCTGACCCTCACCACCACCACGCACCACCGCACCGCCACAGCCGCCGACACCCCACTGCCCCGCGTCCGTCTACGCATCAGCGACCTCATCGCCACGCTCCTGCTCGGCGGATCATCCCTCGCGATGCTCCTACAAGCCGCCTACGGCGCCGACATCCGCGCCATCGACGGCCGCGTCGTCTTCGTCAACACCTCCCTGTCCGAACTCGGCGCCGCCAGCGCCTTCGCCGTCCTCACCGCCTACGCCGTCGCCTACCTCGCCCCCACCACCTGGCTCGCCGGACCACCCACCACCAACAGCGAACCCACCGCGGGACGCCTCATCCGCCACGCCTACCTCGCCGCCGCCGCCAGCGGCCCCGTCGCCGGCATCCTCTACGGTCTCGCCGTCGGCACCATCACCGAGTTCACCTACCGGCCCTTCCTCACCTGGACCCTCGGCTGGACCCTCCCCCTCGCCGCCTGCGCCGCCGTCATCGCACTCGCCGCGCCCCACATCCCCGCCGACGACCTACCCGCATGGCTCACCCGCGCCAAACCCGCCACCCTCCACGCCACGATCGGCGCCACCGGCATCCTCCTCATGATCACTTCGATGGCGCAGATGCCCATCAACAGCCCAGGCGTCGGCCTCGTCGGCATCACCGGGGCCGCCCTCATCGGCGTCGCCACCGGCCTCACCATCACCCGCATCCGCGCCGTGCGCGTCATCATCGCCACCGGCCTAGCCATCGGCTACGCCCTCGTCCACACCTGGCCCAACCACAACGCCCTCATCATCGGCTACCTCCTCGCCCTCACCTGGTGGGCCATCCACCTCACCGCCCACACCCTCCGACTGGCCTTCTCCTTCCGGGCGAAAGCAACCCTCCAGCGCCTGTCCGGGGATAGAAACCAGACGTCGTAACAAGAGAGACAGTGAGATCGACACAGGTTGGAGGAGCCGAGGCTGCGCGGCGCCCGACCCGCTGACCATCCCCGCAGCCTGCGGCCGGACCGGTGCAGGTCAAGCGCCCGAGCCTCCAACAGCGGCGTCGTCATGGTCGTCGGGCAGCAAATCGCCCTCGCTTCGCAGATGTCCACTACGAACAATCATGGTGCCCTGACCTGTACTCGCAGGTCCTCTGAGCTTCGAGAACAGTCCACGACCGACCACGGTCGTCCCCGCCTGTGTCACCCAGTCAGTCACTCATCGGTGATCGCTGTAGCGCGTGCCCGGAGATCAGCGTCGGATGGCCTCCCCAGCCCTTCTGACGGTGTGGTCTTGGGCACCCGACGCCAAGGACGAGGAAGGGCGAGGGCGACCTTGGCTTCGTTCAAGAACTTCTGGCGCAACGTCCAGAGATTCTGCCGCATCTGTAGATCTCGCTCCAAGGCATCGCGTAGCGGACTGTCGAGAAGTGCCAGGTAGCGCTTTGTCTCGATGCGCAAGTGCTGAGCCGCATCTACGACCCGCGGTGCTGCCAGTAACCTCAGACGGCTCTGCATCGTCCGCATCCTGCGTTCTGCTGCCTTCGCTTGCGCTCGGTGGCAAGCGTCATCAACCGGTGGCCAAACTTCAGGCTTCCCTTCCCGAATGGCGTGCTTGACCGCGTCCTTGCTCTCGAAACTGGCATCAACGAAGTCCACGAGCACTTCAACCAGGGTTTCCCGGGCCCACTTGGCATGCTCCCGACGGCCGGACACGACAAGGTTCACACCGGCAAGCACAGCGGCGAGAGAAGCGGCGACCGCGGAGATGATGGCAGGCATCGTTCCCATCCCACCATCGTGATGCTGTAGCGCAATTGTCAGCAAATATCGCACCAACGACCATCGTGGTGCAAACCTGGCACGAGGGCCTACGTAACGGGACGAGGCCGTAGTGGCGATGCGGCGCATGCGCTCCGGGCAGGCCCCGCCTGCCCGCAATGCCGGCCCGAGGGGGCGCAGATGCTCCGGGGTCAAGGGCGGCCCCAGGGCGATCACGTAGCGACGCGAAGCGCCCTTGAGGTCGAAGGGGCGGCCCCGCATCCTCCGCACCGCATCCCACCACGGCCCGCAGTGACTCGCCCATCGAGCAATGCTCGATGGACTCTTTTGTACCCGCTTCGAAAGCGAATGGAGGTCGCCATAACCAATTCATCCGGTGCGAGAGCGCCGCCGGTTCCATTTGGGGAACATCCTGAATAGCGAATCAGAACGACATGGATCAGCCAACGACAACTACAATGTAGGCGGGCCACAACACCATTCGTCCGACCCGTTGGTAATGCTGCCCAATGCGCCACCCACATTCGACGCACCCGCCACTAAGGCGCTGCTTCGGCTACTACTGAAGGTCCGCGACCGACGCAGCGAGCTAAAGACGCCTAACACGATGGAGCCTTTGTGAACGCGCATCAACTCATCGGACGCTCACGCTACTCGCATTGCTTCGCATTCTACGGGCGAGTCTCCACGGAAGACAATCAGGACCCAGAGTCTTCCTACAACTGGCAGTTCCTGCTCGCCGAGAATCTCGTCAAGCCCGTCGGCGGAGAGGTAGTCACCAGCTTCTTCGATGTTGGCGACAGCCGCTCGATTCCCTGGCCTCGTCGTCCGGAAGCGAGTCGGCTCCTGGCTGCTCTCAGAGACCCGAACCGAGGCTTCGACAACGTGGTGATTGGGGAACCCCATCGCGCCTTCTACGGCAACCAGTACAGCCTGACTGTTCCGGTCTTCGCCCACTTCGGCGTCAGGCTGTGGGTGCCAGAGGTCGGCGGACCTATCGATCCGGACAACGAGGCCCATGACCTGGTGATGTCGGTCTTCGGCGGCATGAGTAAGGGCGAGCGGACCCGCGTGAAGGTGCGGGTCCGCAGCGCCATGGCCACCCAGGCACTCATGCAGGGCCGCTACCTCGGCGGACGACCACCGTACGGCTACACGCTCAAGGATCTTGGTCCGCATCCGAATCCGCAGAAGGCGGCCGATGGCAAACGTCTGCACGGCCTTACGCCAGACCTACAGACCGCCCCCGTCGTGCAACGCATCTTCCGCGACTTCCTCAACGGTAACGGGATCTTCGCCATCGCAGAGGCCCTGACCAGCGAGGGAATCCTCTCTCCCTCGGCCTACGACCAGGAGCGCAATCCTCACCGTGACGGTCGTGCCTGGGCGAAGAGCGCCGTCCGCGTGATCCTCACGAACCCCCGCTACACCGGCAGGCAGGTCTGGAACAAGCAGCGCACCGACGAGGTGCTCGTAGACGTCGATGATGTGGCACTGGGGCACATGCCGGTCATGCGTTGGAACCCGCGAGACAAGTGGATCACCTCACAGGAGGTCGTCCACGAACCTCTCGTCAGTGACGAGGTTTTCAACGCCGCTCGCGAACTACTCGGGTCGCGAGCGCACAAGCCCGCCACCCACAAGCCACACCGCACACGGCATCCGTATGTCTTGAAGAGCCTCATCTACTGCTCGGTGTGCCAGCGCCGCATGCAGGGCCAGCACTCCCACGGCGTCGCCTACTACCGGTGCCGCTACCCCTCCGACTACGCCCTGGCCAACCGTGTCGATCACCCCAAGAACGTGATCATGCGCGAAGACCGGGTAATCGGCCCGATCGACCACTGGATCGCCTCCGCTTTCGACCCCTCACAACGCGATCAGACGATCGAGCTGCTGGCTCGCCAACTCGGCGCAGAGGTCCGGCCGGCGATTCCACGGCAACCGGCCGCTGGCGACATCACCGCGGAGTTCGACAAGAAGATCGCCCGCTACAGACAGGCTCTCGACGAGGGAGCCAGCCCGGCGGTCGTGGCGGGCTGGATCGCCGAAGCTGAACAGCAGCGCGACAAGGCGCTGGCAAGCCGCCCCGCTGCACGCGAGTCCGACGCCATCGACTCGATGACCGCCGAGGACATCGCCTCGCTGATCGCCAACCTGGGCAACATCGCTGCGACGCTGAAGGAGGCAGACCCCGAAGACAAGCTCGACCTGTACCGAAGCCTACGGCTGAGGCTGACATACTCCGCAGAAACACAAACGGTGCACACCGAGATTGATCTCGGCGAACACCGTTGGGATTTGGATCGTGTCCGAGGGGGGACTTGAACCCCCACGCCCTATACGGGCACTAGCACCTCAAGCTAGCGCGTCTGCCATTCCGCCACCCGGACCTACCTGTCCAGCCTACCGTGTCGGCCCCGGTGATCCCATCACCCGAAGGCCGCCCGGTGGGCTGCACGGGGAGTTACTGTACACGCCCCAGATGGATCATGCACATCGGCATCGGGTGCGTCTGGCCGTCGCGGCACGGGGTTCGCGGCAGGCCCTCGCCGGGTAGCGTCGAGGTGCCCGTACCCGGCAGCATGGGCCCCGTGCCCCATGCTTCTCCCCTGGCCGTCGCTCAGCAACGGGCCCTCGCGCTGCGTGCTGCGGGTAATCTCGCCGCCGCCCGTGACCTGCTGATCGAGGCGGTCGAGTCGACTCGGCCGCCGTTCAGCAAGGATCATCCGGACATGCTCAGCACCGCTCACCTGCTGGCCAGGCTGCATCGGGAGGCGGACGACCCGAGCGCGGCCCGGCGGGTGCTGGAGGAGGCGTTCGCCGCCGGGGAGCGTCGCTGGCCGCATGCCGATCCCCTGATGCTGGCGTTGGCCTTCGAGCTGGGGTCCGTCGCGGACGAGTTGGGCAACCGCCACGAGGCGCGCCGGAACTACACCCGGGTGGCCGCCGCCGGCCCCGCCGTGCTCGGTGCCGACCATCCTGCAGTACGCATGTCACGGGAGTACCTCGGCGACGCCGCTCCCGCCCCGCAGCCCGTGGTCCTTCCTGCCTCCGATCCTGGCCCGGCTGGCCGGTCGGCTCGGGGGGCTCTGGATGAACCTACGGTGTCCCTGGCCGCGCTCTCCACGCTGTGGAAGCCGCACGACGCCTCGACTGCGGCGCCGCCCTCAGCGTCGGGATCCACGCCGGCCATCGATCATCCTGTTTCCGGCGGCCCGGGAACGGCGGGCGTCTTTCACCCACCCGGCTCACCCCAGGGTCCCGGCGTACCGCCGCCGGTCATTCCGGCGGCACCACGGACGTCTGCCGAGCCGAACCCGCCACAGATCCCGCCACCGCCCACCGTGCCACCGGCAGCGGCGCCGCAGATACCGCCACCAGCCGCCGTACCACCGGCAGCGGTGCCGCAGATCCCACGTCAGATTCCCGCATCCGCCGCGTCGCCTGCCCCTCGGATACCGCCGCCGTCCGCCGGACCGCAGGTTCCGCCTCCACCCGCGGTGCCTCCGCCACCAGTGGTGCCGCGGTCGCGGACCGCCTCTCAAGATCAGTCAGTCCGCCCGGCCGACCAGGCCCGATCGGCTGCGGTGCCACCCGCGCCGATGGTGCCGCCGGTCTCGCCTGCCGCCGTGGCCGAGCCCGTCGGCACGGTGCCGGCTCCGTCGTCGCCCGCGGCGTCGCTCACGACGCCGGTCACACCGTCGAGCGGCGCGGCTCGTCAGCGGGTCGAGGACGAGGAACAGACGGGCGTACCGCGTCCCTATCCAGCCGCCGACGGGTCGACGTCGGCGCGGAGCGGGGCCGCCTCGACCGGGCATCCCGAGTGGGCCCGGCCCACGATCCGCGTCCAGCAGATCGGGCCGCTGTTGGACGAGGAAACGGCGCGGGCCGGTGGTCCGCCCGTACCGCCGGAACCGGCAGTTGGTGTGCCCTCACCGGTGAGCGCGGCCCCGGCCTGGTCATCGGCGGTGACCGGACCGTCGGCCGAGGAGCAGCCGGTCAGTGCTCCTCCCGCCTCGGCCTGGTCGGTCAGCGCGCCACCGGCGCCTGGGCAGCCCGCCGAGGCACCTCGGAGCCAGGCCCAACCGCTCACTGCACCGCCCGTCAGCACACCACCCGTCAGCGCACCACCGAGCTGGGCACCGCCCGTCAGCGGACCACCGACGAGCGGACCACCCGTCAGCGGACCACCCGGCTGGGCGCCACCCGTCAGCGGACCACCGACGAGCGGACCACCCGTCAGCGGACCACCCGGCTGGGCGCCACCGGTGAGCACACCGCCGGGTCCGTCCGTGCCCGCGCACGGCGCCGCACTGGTCAGCCCGACGGCCGGCCCGCACGAGATGACCGCACCACTGCCGCAGCCCGGCCCGACCAGCGGACCGCCGCGTCACGCGGCGACCAGCGGAGCGGCCGGCTACATGTCGTCTACCAGCGGACCATCCGGCCATGCACCGCCGACCAGCGGAGCAGCCACCGACGGACCGGCTGACCACCCACCGACCAGCGGAGCACCCGTCAGCGGGCCGGTCGGCCACCCGCCGACAAGCGGAGTTCCCCACCCCGCACCCGTGCCGTACCAGCCGGTCAGCGGTGCGTCGTACGGCCAGGTTGGCGGACCCGGCCCGTACGGGACGGGTGCCCAGCCGCACGGCCCAGCGGCCTATCCGCAGCCCGGCGGTCACGGTGCGCCGCCGCCCTATCCGGGGCCGGCCGCGTCGCCGGCCTGGAGTCGGTCCGGTTCGCAGCTTCCGGGGGTCGCCGCGCCGTACCAGGGACCGTTGGCGATGCCGGGCGGGGAGCCGACGGCGGGCCGCAACCGGGTGGCGATCGTGGTGGCGGTGGTGGCGGTCCTGGTGGCCCTGGCCGCCGTGATCGGGGTGGGTCTGCTGGTCCTGGACCGGCGGGCCGCACCGCCGACGGAACCGACGACGCCGTCGCTCGGTGCGGTGGGCCCGCCGCCGGGAAACCTGACGATGCGCGACGACACCACGACGATCACGTTGACCTGGACGGATCCGTCGGACGGGCTGGTGCCGTTCATGGTGGCCGGCGGGCGGACCGGGCAGTCGCTGGGCATGATGGCCACGGTGGACCCGGGCCGGACCAGCTACACGGTCAACGGGTTGAGCACCCTGGTGAACTACTGTTTCGCGGTGCTCGCCGTCTACGACACCGACCAGTTCGCCACCTCCGACCAGGTGTGCACGTCACGGTAGACCGCGCCGACCGGCTGACCGGCGGACGACCGGTCCCGATCGGACGATCCTGGCGGGACACGCCGACGACACGCCACGCTGGGTGTCCACAGGCGGACGGTGCGGGTTCCCGGCGTCCGTAGCGTGACCATATGATGGCTCCCGGCTCAGGGGAGGGGTCGCCGGACGGGGGCGCCACCTGCCGAGACGACACGGGAGGCTGCCGGCTGTGGCGAGCATCGACGAGGCCGTTGCGACCGGGACCCCACGATCCCGGTCCCGGGTACGCGGTGGTCTGGTCACCGTGGGTACGGTGCTGGCGTTGCTGGCGGCGATGGGGCTGACCGTGCTCGGTCTGGGTTCGGCGGACAACGCGGTGGCCAACTACGACGCGAGTTCGTGGTTGTGGAGCGCCGCGCGCAGCGAGTTGGCGCGGGTCAACGGGGTCACCGCGCGGGTGGACACCCGGATGGAGGTGCCGGCGGCGCGGCGGCATCCGATGCAGGTGACGCAGACGGACCGGCTGCTGGTGCTGCGGGATCTGAACACCGGTCAGATCAGCGCGCTGGACCTGGCGACGTTGCAGATCACCGCGACCACGCCGACCACTCCCGGGCTCGGGGTCAGTGTGGCGTTGCACGAGGACGCGGCGTTCGTGGTGGACGCGGTCCAGGGTGTGGTGCGGCAGTTGGATCCGCGTTCGCTGGCCCCGGTGGGCGAGCCGGTCCGCTATCCACCGGGGATCACCGGTGGCGCGTTCGACGGCGAGGGTCGCCTGTGGGTGGCGGTGCCGGCCGAGGGCACGGTCTCGGCGATCACCCCGGTGATCCTGCCGTCGGAGGCGGCGGACTCGCCGGTGGGTTCGCCGCGGGTGCAGACGTACGACGTGGCGGAGGCGAGCCACGAACTGGTGGTCTCCACGTTGGATGACGGAGTGGCGGTGCTGGACCGCACGGCCGGGGCGTTGGTGACGGTCGTGGCCGGTACGACCCGACGCACGGCGTTGGCGTCGACGTTGACCGGTCCCGGCATCCTGCCGGTGCGGACCAGCGGGCCGGTGGTGCCGGTGACGGTGCCGGGGCAGCGGCAGGTGCACGCGATCGGCGACGGTGGCGAGGTGCGGTCGTTCACGGTGCCGGGCGATGGTGACCGGCTCGGTCCGGCGGTGGCCTGGGCCGGGCGGTTCTACTGCGCGGACGAGGCGGCGGGCACGGTGTACGCGTTCGACGCGACGGGCCAGCTCACCGACACGATCCGGGGCCGCTGGGGTGGCCCGCTGGAGTTGGAGGTCCGGGAGAACTACCTGTTCATCAACGCGCCGGACGCGGCTACCGCGCGGGTGGTGAACGATTCGCACCAGGTACGGGAGGTCGACAAGTACGCCAACGACGTGCTCGGTGGTGATCCGCCGCCGGAGCCTCCGCCGCCGCCTCCGCCGCCGAAGAAGCCGCAGGTGAGCAAGCCGGGTGCGCCGCGCAACGTGAGCGCGGCGGCCGGTGACGCGCGGGCCAGGGTGAGTTGGCGGCCGGCGGCGAGCAACGGTGCCGAGATCATCCGGTACGTGGTGGAGGGTGCCGGGCAGCGGCTGGAGGTCGGCGCGAACCAGCGGTCGGTGGAGGTCACCGAGCTGACCAACGGTGAGACGTACCGGTTCTCGGTGCACGCGGTGAACGCGAAGGGCGCGGGTCCGACCCGGACCAGCAACCCGGTGACGCCGACCGCGGAGGTGCCGGACGCGCCGACCGAGGTGACCGCCGAGGCGCGGGCGGACGGCACGGTGGTGGTGAGCTGGCCGGAGGCGAACGGGCAGGGCAACACGATCGCCCGGTACGCGGTGTCGGCGACCTCGGCGGGCGCGAACGCACCGGTGGGTGAGGCGACCGGCACGGAGCTGGTGGTGAAGGCCGGTGAGCTGGAGTACGGCACGCAGTACGCGTTCACGGTCGTCTCGGTCAACGACAAGGGGGCCGCGTCGCAGGCGTCGCCGGTGAGCAACACGGTGGTGCCGTTCACGGTTCCCGGGGAGCCGCTGGAGTTGCGGGCGGGCACGGTGGCCGACCAGCCGGGGACGGTGGCGGTGCAGTGGTCACCGGCGGTGGCCAACGGTCGGCCGGTGACCGGTTACGTGGTCGAGGTGGGCGGCGAGCGCAGCGAGGTCACCGACACCCGGGCGACCGTGGGTGGGCTCGGTGACGGTCAGAACGTCACGGTGCGGGTCCGGGCGGTCAACGAGGCCGGCGAGGGTGCGCAGGCGACGACGACGGCGCGTACGGTGGCCGCGCCCCGGGTGACGGTGACCGGTTCGTCGGCGACCGCGACGGCGGCGACGGTGACGTTCACCGTGGACGCCGGTGGCGGTGAGGCCAGTTGTACGCTGTCCCGGTCGGGTCAGCCGGCGAAGACTGGCCCGTGTTCGAGCATCACGATGAGCGGGTTGGCCCCCGGCACCAGCTACACCTTCACGGTGACGGCGACCAACGCCGCCGGCCGCGGCACCGCCACGAAAGCGCAGCAGACCGACGCCCTGTTCGGCGTCGCGACCTGCAACAACGGCGACTCGGGCGCGGAGGCCACCTACTGCGACCGGGACCGTGACGGCCGCAACGGCAACGAGATCTTCTCGGTCACCCGGCAGGACAACGACCGCCAGGTCGGCTGGGCGAAGCCCGGCACCCGGTTGAAGGCGTACTGCAAGCAGCGGGGCGAAGAGGTGTACGCGTACATCTACAACAACGAGAAGCGCAGCACCTGGTGGGTGCAGGTCGACTACAGCGGACGCAACTACATCCCCTGGGCCTGGCTCAACCTGGAGGGCGGGGACGACATCGGCGTCCTGCCCACCTGCTGATCCACCCCAGGCGAGGAGCACCACCGTGAACAGCCAGGAACCGCTCACCCAGCAGGAGGTGCAGGGCTTCGCCGCCCTGGCCGCCCGGCTGGCCGAGAACGTGAACACGGTGGTGCTCGGCAAACCGCAGGTGGTGCGGCTGGCGTTCACCGCGTTGTTCGCCCAGGGGCACGTGCTGCTTGAGGACGTGCCCGGGGTGGGCAAGACGACGCTGGCCCGGGCGATCGCGGCGACGGTGCAGGGACAGTGGCGGCGGATCCAGTTCACGCCGGACCTGCTGCCCTCCGACGTGTCCGGGGTGACCATCTTCAACCAGGCCACCCGGGGCTTCGAGTTCCACCCCGGCCCGGTCTTCGCCAACATCGTCATCGCCGACGAGATCAACCGGGCGTCGCCGAAGACGCAGTCGGCGCTGCTGGAGGTGATGGAGGAGCGGACGGTGACCGTCGACGGGGTGCGGCATCCGGTGCCGCAGCCGTTCCTGGTGGTGGCCACCCAGAACCCGGTGGAGATGGACGGCACGTACCGGCTGCCCGAGGCGCAGCTGGACCGGTTCCTGGTGAAGTTGTCGGTGGGGTATCCGGACGAGTCGGTGGAGGTGGAGGTGCTGCGCGGGGCGACGGTCCGCTCCCCCGAGGCGCTCGCGGCGGTGACCGACACCGCCACCGTCGGCGAGATGGTCCGGATGGCCCGGCGGGTGCACATCGCCGAGCCGCTGTACGCGTACGCGGTGCGGCTGGCGGCGGCCACCCGCACCCATCCGCAGGTCCGGGTGGGGGTCAGTCCACGTGGGGTGATCGCGTTGACCCGGGCGGCGTGCGCGTACGCGTTGATCGACGGGCGGGGCTGGATCATGCCGGAGGACCTGAAGACGCTCACCGAGCCGGTCTTCGCGCACCGGCTGCTGCTCACGCCCGACGCCCAGGTGCGCGGGGTGACCGCCGCGGACGTGCTGCGGCAGGCGGTCGCCTCGGTGCCGGTGCCGCTGCCGTCGGGCCAGCCGGCCCCGGCGCACCCCTGACCGGCGAGGTCTGGCGTGGGGATCACCGCCCGGGGCATCGGTCTGCTCGTGGCGGCCGTGCTGCTGCTGGGGGCGGGTTTCCGGTTCGGGTACCCGGAGTTGACGTTGCTCGGCGCGGCGGCCGGCACCGCACTGGTGGTCGCTGTGGTCGCGGCGGCCCGGCGGCCCCGGCTGCTGGTGTCCCGACGGGCCGACCCGGACCGGGTGGCCCGGGGCGAGCCGGCGGCGATGACGTTGACCGTCCGGAATGCGGGGCGGGTGCCGGCGGCGAGCATGCTGGCCACCGACCGCTGCGGTGACCGGGTGGTGCCGGTGCCGGTGCTGCGGTTGCGGCCCGGCGCGGACACCACGGTCAGCTACCCGGTGCCGACGAGCCGGCGTGGGGTGGTGCCGGTCGGGCCGCTGCGGGTGGTTCGCCGCGACCCGCTCGGCCTGATGGTGCTGGCCCGTTCCTACGGTGACGTCGTGCCGGTGTGGGTGCACCCGCGTGTCCATCCGCTGCGGGCGGTGCCCACCGGCGCGGGCCGCAGTCTCGACGGGCGGGTCGACGCGGTGCCGCACGGTTCGATCACCTTCGACTCGCTGCGGGAGTACGTCGTCGGTGACGAGTTGCGTCGGGTGCACTGGCGCACCAGCGCCCGGGTGGGTGAGCTGATGGTGCGGGAGAACGTGGACACCAGCCTGCCCCGGATCGTGGTGCTGCTCGACAACCGATCGTCCGCGCATCCGGATCGGGTCGGCGGGGTGGCGGAGTCGTTCGAGTCGGCCTGTGAGGCGGCGGCGTCGGTGGTCACCGCGGCGGTCCGCGAGGACCTGCCGGTGGTGCTGCTGTTCGTCGCCGCCGAGGACACGTCCGCCGGATCGATAGGGACCGGTCCGGGCCGGACGGCGACGGGCGGTGGTGAGGCGGACGGCACCGGGCGGGACGGCGCGGCCCCGGGCGGCGGAAACGGCTGGGGCGGGAGCGCGGCGGGTGGCGGTGCCGGCGGCGACGGGTCGGGGACCGGTCCGAGTGGACCGTTGGACCGGTTGGCGGCGGTGACGCTTACCGGCGAGGGCACGCTGGAGGCTGCGGTGGCGCGGCTGCGCCGCGACCGGCTCGGCGACACGCTTGTCGTCCTCACCGGACCGGGAGCGAGCGACGATCTGGGACACGTCGGGGCGCTGCGCGGCGCGTACCCGTCGGTGGTGGTCGGGATCTTCGGGGCGGCGGAGCCGACGCCGCCGGGCGCGGCCGGGCTGGTCGTCGTCGACGCGGCCGACGGGGCGGCCTTCGCCGCCGAGTGGGACGGGGTACGCCGGTGGTGAGGCTGCTGCGGGCGGTGGCGGTGCCGGCGACGCTCGTCGTGCTGGTCACGCTGGCCGGGGTGGTGCTCGGTCGGGTGTACGCGGGGTCGCTGCTGACGATGCTGGTGGCCGGCGCGGCGGTCGGGTCGGTGCTGGTCAGCGTCGTGACCCGGCGGCTGCCGTCCTGGCTGGTCGCGCCGGTGTCGGTGCTGGCCATGCTCGGGTGGACGGCGGTGTCCCTGCGGGTGGCCGCCACCGACGCGCAGCTGCCGGGCGGGTTCGTCGAGGTGGCCGGCGACGCCGCCGGCAACGCGATTCCCCGGCTGCTGACCGCGATGATCCCGGTGCAGGCCACGCCGGACACGGTCCTGCTGCCGGTCGTCGCCGCCTGGCTGGCCGGGCTGGCCGGCGCGGAGGTGGCGCTGCGGGCCGGGCGGGTGCTGCTGGGCTACCTGCCGCCGGTGCTGCTGCACGCCGGTGCGGTGTACGTGGTCGGACCCAACGCGGAGCCGGCGATCGGTGCGACGGTGGCGGTGGTGGTGACGGCGGCGCTCGGGTTGGCCGTGTCGTCCCGGCCCCCGGACGGCGACCCGGTCGACGGGCTTTCCCCGGCGGGCCGGTCCGGGCTACGGGCCCGGCTGGCGGTGGCCTCGGCCGCCGGTACGGCGGTGGTGGTGGCGCTTGCCGCGCTGCTCGGCCCGGCGGTGGCCGCCCTGGTGGAGACCCGACCGGTGGATCCCCGGCGCTACGTGCAGCCGCCGCAGGTGGAGACGCTCGACGAGAACCCGCTGATCCGGATCTCCGGCTGGGCGTTGAATCCGGAGCAGGAACTGTTCCAGGTGGCGACCGACCTACCCGGCGACGCTGGCCCGGCGGACCCGGCCGAGGGTGCCGCGTCGACCGGTGCCGGCGTGCGGATCCGGCTGGCGGTGCTCAGCGACTACGACGGGGTCACCTGGCGGGTGGGTGCGACCTACCGCAACGCCGGCCGGGTCCTGCCCGCCACCGAACCGGCGCCCCACGCCACGGTCGAGACCGTCCGGCAGGAGATCACCATGGGTGACCTCAGTGGCCGGTTGCTGCCCGCGGTGCCCACCCCACGCGAGGTCAGCGGTGCCCGGGTCGCCTACGACCCGGGCACCGGCACGCTGATCCGCCCCGAGGGTCTCACCCCCGGCCTGCGCTACACGGTCACCTCGGCCCGGGAGCGCCCGGACAGCAACCTGCTGGCCACCGCGAACACCCCGGCCGGCGACGCGGTGGCCCGGGTGCTGCACGTTCCCGACGGGGCACCGGAGCAGCTGCGCCGGCTGGCCACCCAGCTGGCTGAGGAGAACGGCGCGCCGTACGCGCGGGCGGCGGCGATCGAGCAGTGGCTGGCCGAGCACTACCGGCTGGTCGCCGACGCGCCGAGCGGCCACGCCTACCCGAATCTGGCGTTCTTCCTGTTCGGGCCGCGTAACGGTGGCGGGCAGCGCGGCACGTCCGAACAGTTCGCGGCGTCGTTCGCGGTGCTGGGTCGGCTGGCCGGGCTACCGACCCGGGTGGCGGTCGGCTTCGCTGCCCCCTCGTCGGGTCCGGTGCGGGCCGCCGACGCGTACGCCTGGCCGGAGGTGCTGTTCGACGGTCTCGGCTGGGTGGCGTTCGACCCGCTGCCCCGACCGGACGAGGAACCCCGGCCGGTGGAGGAGGACTTCCGCCCGCAGCCGGAGGACCCGCCACCGTCGGAGCAGCCGGAGCCCACCCTGGAGCCGACCGCCTCGCCACCGGCGCAGGCCGCGCCCGGCGGACCCGCCGACGGTGGCGGCGTACCGACGCCGGTGCTTGTCGGTGGCACCGGCGGTGGCCTGCTGCTCGTCGTGGTGGCGTTGCTGGTCACCCTCGCTGGGCTGCGCCGGGCACAGACCCGGGCCCGGCTGCACCGGGGTGACCCCGGCCACCGCATCGCCGGTGCCTGGCGGGAACTGACCGACGCGTTGCGGCTGGCCGGCCAACCGGTCGCCGCGGACCTGTCCGCCACCGAGGTCGCCGCCGTGGCTGGACGAACCCTGGCCGAGGCCACCCGTCGCGACGTCGTCACCGCCGAAGCCACTTCCACCGCCGACGAGGACCGTCCGGTGTCGACGGCGGCGCAGCTCGCCGTCGATGACCTCGCCACGCTGATCAACCAGGTTGGCTTCGCGCCCGGCACGGCTACCGCCGAACAGGCCGAGGTCGCCGCCGAGGCCGCCACCACCTACAGCGCGACGCTGCGCGCCGCCCACCCCCTCTGGCGTCGCCTGCTCTGGTCGGTCCACCCAGGCCCCCTCCGCTGGCCCCGCTAACCCCAATGCCGCTCAGTTAGGGAGACGGGGCGTCTGTCAAGAGCGTGTCGATAGACGAGGGCGGCGGGGTCTCGGTATAGAGGTTTGTCACTCCAAGACAGCCTCTGGACCGGGAGCCCCGCCGTTGGAACAGTGTGCCATTGCTCGGACCGCCACGGTGGCAGCCGGCCGGTTCGCGCCAGGTCATCTGGGTGAGTTGACGCAGCAGGTGCCCTTCGAGATGGTCGATGCCGTCCTGGCGCAGACGCGGGCGGTGCAGGCGCGGGTGCGGGATCTGCCGTCGCGGGTGGTGGTGTATCTGCTGCTCGCGGCGGGGTTGTTCACCGAGTTGGGTTATCGGCAGGTGTGGGCTCGGCTGGTTGCTGGTCTGGACGGGTTGCCGGTGGCGATGCCGACTTCCTCAGCCCTGTCTCAGGCTCGCCGTCGGGTTGGGGACAAACCTTTGGCAGCGTTGTTCCGGCTGGTGGCAGGTCCGCCTGCCGGGGCTGGGCGATGGCGAGGTCTGCTGGTGTGTGCAATCGACGGCACCAGCATGTTCGTGCCCGACAGCACGGCGAACCTCGCGGTCTATCCTCGTCAGGCCGGAACTCACGGCGGCTCGGGCTATCCGATGCTGCGGCTGGTCGCGGTCGTCGTGTGCGGCACGCGGACCCTCATCGATGCGGTGTTCACTCCCATCAGCACCGGCGAGTTGAGCTGCGCCGCTCGTCTGCTGGGCTGTCTGCACCCGGGCATGCTGCTGCTGGCCGATCGGGGCTTCGCTGCCCGCACGATGATCGAGCAGTTCGCCGGCACCGGCGCTGACCTACTCATCCGTGACAAGGACGACCGGCGGCTACCCGTCATCCGCCGCCATCACGACGGTTCCTGGCTGTCGGTCATCGGCACGATGAGCGTCCGGGTCGTCGACGCCGAGATCGTCGTGAGCATGAACGGCAAACGCCACATCGGCCGGTACCGGCTGATCACCACCCTCACCGACCAGCGCCGTTTCCCGGCCATGGACCTGGTCACCCTCTACCACCACCGCTGGGAGATCGAAACGGCATACCTGGAGTTGAAGTCCACCCTGCTGGGCGGACGGGTCCTGCGAGCCCGAACCCCGAACGGGATCAGTCAAGAGGTCCACGCCCTGCTCACCACCTACCAAGCGGTCCGGCTGGCGATGGCTGACGCCACCGCCAGCCGGCCCACGACCAACCCCGACCGGGCCAGCTTCACCATCGCCGTCCACGCCGCCCGAGACCAGATCACCCACGCCGCCGGTGTCATCGCCGACACCGTCATCGACCTCGTCGGAGCCATCGGCCGCGCCGTCCTGGCCGACCTGCTCCCCCCACGCCGCACCCGAATCAGCCCCCGCGTGGTCAAACGCGCGATCTCCAAACACCGCGCCAAAGGCACCATCGACCGCACCACCTACCACGCCACATTCAAGATCAACATCCTCGACGCGGCAGCATTGACAACCAACCCACCGCCCTAACTGAGCGGCGTTGCCGCTAACCCTCACCCGCCTACCGTGATCATGCAGTCGTGGCACCTGACAAAAAGGATCTTCGCCACCTTTCGGGTGCCACAACTGCATGATCGGCGACGCGGTGCGGCGGAGGGATCGGCGATCAGGGGGTGGCTCGGAGGCGGCGGACGAGTTTGCGGAGGCCGGACTGCCAGCCGTCGGGGTCCTCGGCGCGGCGGCGGGTGTAGTCGGCCACCTCCGGGTGCGGCAGGATCAGGAACCGTTCCTCCGCCATTCCGGCGACCGCAGCGGCGGCCACGTCGTCCGGGCTGAGCACGGCGCCGGAGGCCGCGATGATGCGGGCACCCAGGTATCCGGCGGCCAGTCCGTCGGCCAGCATCGGGGTGTCGACTCCCTGCGGGCACAGCGCGCTGACCCGGATGCCCTGGTCGCGGTAGGTCACCGAGAGCCATTCGGCGAAGCCCACGGCGGCGTGCTTGGTGGTGGTGTAGGCGGCGTCGCCGACGGCGGTCAGCACTCCCGCCGCCGAGCAGGTGTGCAGCAGGTAACCACTGCCCCGGGCGAGCATCGCCGGCAGCACCGCCCGCGCGGCGTACACGTGGGCGAGCACGTTGACCCGCCAGGACCGTTCCCACCCGGCGTCGTCGACCTCCACTCCCCCACCGGTGCTCACTCCGGCGTTGGCGCAGAACACGTCGATCCGGCCGTGGCGACGTTCGGTGTCGGCGACCAGGGCGCGTACCTGTTCCTCGTCGGTGACGTCGACCGCGACCCCACGGGCCAGCGGGCCCACGGCGGCGGCGACCGCCTCGGCGGCGGCACCGTCGAGGTCGGCCAGGACCAGGGCGGCGGCGCCTTCGGCGGCGAACCGCCGGGCCAGTGCCGCACCGATCCCCCCGGCCCCGCCGGTGATCACCGCTACCCGGTCGGTGAGGTTCACGCCGCCTCCTTGGCGTCGCGGCCGAGCCGGGCGAGCAGCGTGGTCAGGGCCGCCGGGTCGGTGGCGGTGGCCTCCGGGGTGGGCAGCAGCGCCAGCACCGGCACGTCCACCCCGGCGTCGACGTACCGGTTCACCTGTGCCCGGCACCGCTCGGGTGAGCCGTGCAGGATCAGCGCGTCGACCACCTCGTCCGGGATCGCGGCCAGGGCGGCCCGTCGGTCGCCGGCCGCCCACGCCGTCCACATGCCGGCGAGTGCCTCCTGCCGGCCGAGCCAGCGGTGGAACTCCGCGTACGCGGGTACGGTCAGATAGCTGGTGATCATCCGTCGGCCGAGGGTGCGGGCGTACCCGGCGTCCTCGGTGGGACAGACGAAGATCCGCGCGACCACCTCGAACTGCGCCCGTCGTCGCCCCAGCTCGGCCACCGCCCGGGGCACGTCGGTGGCGGCGAGCCAGTTGAGGATCACTCCGTCGGCCTCGGCGGCGGCCAGCCGCAGCATGCCGGGACGCAGCGCGGCCAGCAGCAGCGGCGGCGGCACCGCCGGCGGCCGTTCCAGGGTGAACCGGCGGACGGCGAAGGTGTCGAAGGCACCGTCGACGGTCTCCCCGCGCAGCGCCGCTCGCAGGAAACGCAGCACGTCCCGGGTGCGCCGGAACGGTTCGGTGAACTCCACGGCGTTCCAGTCGGAGACCACCACCGGCGACGACGCGCCGATGCCGAGGGCGAACCGGCCGGGGGCGACGTCGGCGAGCGCGGCGGCGCTCATCGCCAGCAGGCCGGGTCCACGGGTGAACGCCGGGGTGATCGCGGTGCCCAGCCGCAGCCCGGGTTGCCAGGCGGCGGCCAGCGTCAGCGGGGTGAACGCGTCGGCCCCGTTGACCTCGGAGGACCACACGTCGGTGAAACCGGCGTCGGCGAGGGCCGCGTACACCGCGGCGTGGTCAGCGAGCGGGATCCCGCCCATCGGCACCGTCATTGCCCATCGCGTCGTCATCGGTCGATGGTGCCCGGCCCGGCCTCGTCGGGCAAGGTCATGGTGACGGTCGCAGGACCGTCACCAGCGCTAACCTGTCCAGCGTGACCTTCTCCCTGGTGGCCCGCTCCGACGACGGCCGACTGCACGGCGTCGTCGTGGCGAGCCGGTTCCTGGCCGCCGGCGCCCTGGTGTCGGGGGCCGCGGCCGAGGTCGGCGCGATCGCCACCCAGGCGCACGTGAACCTGGCCTACCGGCCGCAGGGGTTGGCGCTGCTGCGGACCGGCGTGACCGCCGCCGGGGTGGTCGCCGGCCTGGTCGCCGCCGACCCGGAACGCGATCACCGGCAGCTCGGTGTGGTAGCCGCCACCGGGTCGGGTGCCACCTGGACCGGAGTGCACTGCCGGGGGTGGGCCGGTGGGCAGGCCGGCGACGGCTGGGCGGCGCAGGGCAACATCCTCACCGGCCCGCAGGTCGTCGACGGGCTGCGCGACGCCTGGCTGACCGGTACCGACCTGCCGTTCCCGCAGCGGCTGCTGGCGGCGCTGCGGGCCGGCGAGGCCGCCGGGGGTGACCGGCGCGGCCGGCAGAGCGCGGGGCTGCTGGTGGTGCGCCGTGGCGGCGGGTACGGCGGCACCGGCGACACCATGATCGACCTGCGGGTCGACGACCATCCCGATCCGATCACCGAACTCGACCGGCTGCTCGCGGTGCACACCCTGCTGTTCAGCCGGCCCGATCCGGCGACCCTGCTGGACCTGACCGGTGCGCTGGCCGCCGAGGTCGCCGGCCTGCTGACCGCGCTCGGGTATCCGGCCGACCCGGCGGAGCCGGAGGACGCGTTGGTCGCCTGGGCCGGGTTGGAGAACCTGGAGGAGCGGCTGGCGCCCGGTCGGATCGACCCGGTGGTCCTGGCCCACCTGCGGGCCGCCGTTCCGCACGTGCCGGCGCCGCGCACCGCCGCCTGACCCACCACCCACCGGCCGCGTTCCGGCTATCGGGCCGGTGGCGGCTCGCGCGGGCGGGTGCGCGGCGGTCGGACGCCGGTCAGCCGCCGAAGGCGAGCAGCCGGATGCCGGCGGTGTCGAGGGCCTGCTGCTCGGTCCGGCTGCGCGGGCTGCGGCCGGTGGCTTTGCCGATCAGGGTCAGCTGGTCCCAGCCGAGGTCCGGCGGTAGGGCCTGCCCGCCGGTGAGCAGGTCGGCGATCACCCGGGCTGCGGTCGGGGTCAGCCACGGTGGCCGGTCCAGCGCCTCGGCCAGGTCGAGGCCGTGCACGCCGACCTCCACCACCCGGGTACGCAGGAACTCGGTGACCGTCATCGCGTCGCCGTGCCGGGTGCGTACCACCCGGTCGGCGGGGTGGGCGTCGACCGCGGTGAGGGTGGCCCGCCAGGCACGGTCGAAGTCCGTGGCGAGCACCGTGCCGGTCCGGCCCGGCGATGGTCCGGCGTCGCCCGCGGCGGCCTGATCCCGGGCGGCGGCGATCCGGGCGGCGTCCACCGCCGGGAGGAACTTCGCCGCGCCGAAGTAGCCGGCGGCGTCGACCTGGGCGGGGCCGGGCGCCGGGGCGGCCAGCATGTCGGCCAGCCGGCCGGCTCCGGTGCGCACGTGGGCCAGCAGGTCGGCCACCGTCCACGGCGCGCAGCGGGTCGGACGGTCCAGGTCCGACCGGTCGAGGGTGCGCAGTACCGTGCCGAGCCGGTCGCACTCGTCGTGGAAGGCCGACCGTACGGCGCCCATCGGCTCAGCCCTTGTAGCGGGGGACCAGACGGTGCACGGCGGTGAGTACCAGCGCCATCACCACCGCCATGGAGCCGGCGATGCCGGCGGCGCTGCCCGCGTAGCCGACGAACAGCGGACGGCGGGACAGCTCCGCCGCCGGGGTGGACCGCAGCCCCACCAGCCACCACAGGGCCAACGCACAGCCGGCGATCGCCAGCAACCCGCCCACGCCCAGCAGCAGGGCGGTGAGCCGGTGCGCGTCGCCGGCCGCGACCTCCGCCCGTTCCCGTTGGGTGATCAGCAGCAGCAGGCCGGCCAGGGCTGCCCAGACGCCGACCACCAGGAACGCGGCGACCGCGTCGCTGGGCCGGTGCCAACCCGCCGACAGGGTCGCCACCCCGGCGGTCGCGGCGTAGCCGGCACCGATCACGGCGCCGGCGGCCCGCACCTTCGGCGGCAGTACGAGGACCAGGGCCACCGCCACCGACCCGGCGACCGTGGTGTGCCCGCTGGGCAGGCTGTTGCCGACGTACACCCGTTCCAGGTCGATGCCGTAGTCGGGGCGGCTCAGCCCGTACTTGAGCAGTTGGGTGGTGACGTTGGCGCCCGCGATCAGCAGGGTCGCCGCGACGGCGAGGGCGACCCGACCCCGGATCAGCGCGATGAATCCGATCATCACGGTGACCGCCAGCAGCGACACCACGGACATGGCGTTGAGGATCCGGTCGACCGGCTCCTCGATGTGGTCTTGGCCGATGCGGTTACCGGTGAGAGCCACCGTGTCGATCCACTGACCGACCTCCGTGTGCAGGGCGAACCGCCAGACGGCGATGAAGGCCGCCGTCTGGATGAGGGCCAGCACGACCAGCCAGACCGCTGTACCACCCCGGGGCGTCACGCGCACCCGCACAACTTAGCGGCACGCTCGCGGCGTCCGGCCGCTGGCCCGCCCGTGGCGTGGCGATAGGTTGGCCGCGGGTGAAGGAGGGCACGTGACCGGTACCTCGGAGCGGGACGCCACCACGGTCGGGCGGGGCGAGTCACTGGCCGATCTGCTCGGTGGGCGTCGAGGAGCCGTCGACGCCACCGTGCCGCCGGTCGCGGTCGCGGTGGGCTGGCTGGTGGCCGGTCGGTCGGTCCTGGTCGGGGTGGTGGCGGCCCTGGTCGCCGGGGCGGTGGTGGCCGGCTGGCGGTTGCGCCGTGGTGACCGGCCCCGGTCGGTGCTGGTCGGGCTGCTGGCGGTCTGTGTGGCCGCGCTGGTGGCGGTGCGCACCGGTCGGGCCGAGGACTTCTTCCTCGTGCAGGTGCTGGCCAATGCCGCCAGCGCGCTGGCCTGGGCGGTGAGCATCATCGTCCGGTGGCCGCTGCTGGGGGTCGTCGTCGGCACCACGCTGGGTCAGCGCGGACGCTGGCGACGTGACCCGGCGCTGCTGCGGGCGTACGGGCGGGCCAGTTGGGTGTGGACGGGAACCTACCTGCTGCGGGTGGCGGTCTTCGTGCCGCTGTATCTCGGCGGTCACGTGCTCGCCCTGACCGCCGCCCGGGTGGGGCTGACCTGGCCGCTGGTCGCGGCGGCGTTGGCGGTGAGTTGGGCCGTGCTGCGCCGGTCGCTGCCGGCCGGTCATCCGGGGCTGCGGCACCCGGTGCCGCCGCCGACCGGCCCGGCCGCGAGCCGGCCGGACACCGGCGAGCCCGACGCGTCGGGGCTGGGACAATAAGGGAGAGGCCGCCACGGGGGGAGCGGCCTCTCCGGTGATGTACGTTACTCCGTCCCGGGCCGGGTTGTGATCCCGGGGCGGTCACTTTTTTTCGCTATGTGCGCGCCGTGCCCGGCGGCTCGTCGGTGGTGGGGTGGGCCGACCGCTCCGCTGCGTCGGCCAGAGGGCCGACCCACCCCGGCCTGACCGTGGGTGTCAGGCCGTCAACCGGACCTGCCTCTACCCCCGAGGCCCGGCCGGCGCCTCCGGGTGGGTCAGTGCCCACCCGGAGGAGTTCGTTCAGCCGTTGGGGAACAACTTCCCGTAGTCGGCGTAGGCCATGGCGACGTCCGCCTGGGCCCAGAAGCGGTGGTAACGGAACTCTGGCTCCGGCCCACCGTCGAGGTACGCCTGCACCTTCGGCCACGCCGGGTCGTCCTTGTAGAACGACCGGATGTCGACGAAGCTCTTGCCCGGGGCGATGACGTCGCCGTTGGGCATCTCACCGGTCCAGCCCGGCGGGATGTACAGGCCCTGCCCGGTCGAGGCGTCGTAGACGTCGTCGAAGCGCCGGTAGTCGCCACGCTTCTCCACCGTCGAGACACCCTGGGCGTCGCTGTGCGAGTGCAGCGCGTCCAGCAGCCCCTTGGCGGTTTCCTTCGCCTCGGTGTTGCCCGACTTGGCCGCGTACGCGATCAGGGTGCGGGCGTAGGCGGCGGCGACGCCGACGTCCTGGCCCCGGTTGATCACCTCGACGTGCAGGTTGTTGTTCGGCTGCGGGTTGGTCGGGTTCCAGTTGGTGGGCTGGCCGGTCCATTCCATGTCCGACGGGATGGACCAGTCCTCACCCAGCGTGGTGTGCTCGATCGCCCACGGCACCCACTTGTCCAGCAGCGCCTTGGCCTGGGCGTTGCCGCTGACCAGGTACAGCTCGGCGATGCGCTGCATCGACCAGGCCTGCATGCCGAACCACTGGTTCGACGGCGGGTCGTTGTAGACCGGGTCCTCGTCGTAGAACATGCCGTAGAAGGTGGCCGTGCCGGCCGGCGGCTGGCCGTAGTGCCCGCCCCAGCTGTTGGTCGCGCCACCGGCGATGCCGCCCTCGGCCGACTGGAGCCAGGTGTAAAGCTCCAGTTGCCGGTTGAGGCTGTTGGTCCAGTCCGCCGCCGCGGTCGGCGAGCGCGGCTTGAGCTCGTCGACGTTGGTCAGCGCCCAGGCCGCGAACGGGTTCTGGTAGCCGAAGTGGCTGTGGCTGGAGCCGATCCGCCAGGACCAGTTCTGGCTGGTCTCGTACGCGCCGCCCCAGGCGTAGTACCAGGACAGCAGGTAGTGGGCGGAGGTGCGGCCGGAGCCGGCCGGGCAGGCGCTGGCCCCGACGCAGTTGCCGACCCGCTTGAAGTACTTGTCGAACAGGGCGTACCGCAGGTAGTCACCCATCTTGGCGGCCTTGGCCACGGTGGCCGCGACGTCGGCTGCCTTGTTCTGCTCCTTGGCCCAGGTCAGCGCCCAGTACGCGGCCTGCACGGCGCGCGCGTCGGCGTCCGGGGCGTTGGTGTACTTCCACTGCTTGGCGGGGGCCTGCGACTCCTTGATGAACAGGTCCAGGTAGCCGTACTGGCCACCGTGGGCGAAGGTGTCGCAGGACGGCTGCGGCACGGTCTCCCACACCGACTCCTGGGTGCCCCGCTGGAAGGTGTTGATGTACGCGGGGCGGGTGGTGCCGTCGCCGCAGCGGCCGTAGCCGTAGACGTTGTCGACGTCCAGCAGCCAGTGCATGCCGTAGACGGAGCCGGTGTTGTAGGTCGACCGCAGTTCCGCGCGCAGCGGGTCCTGGCCGACCGGCACGTTCGAGTCCAGCTGCGACGGGTACTGGCTGGGCAGGTCGTGCTCGGCGGCGTAGGTGGCGTCACCGGCGGAGCCGGCGGTCGGCTGGTCGGCGTCGGACGGGATGATGTAGCGCTCCATCACCGTCCAGGCGTTGTTGAACGGCGTCCAGTTCTGGGTCACCCGACCGTAGTAGGCCTCCAGCCACAGCCAGAAGCTGAACGCCTCGGAGGTGGTCTCGTGGCCGTGGTCCGGCGCCTCGACGATGAGCGTCTCGATGGAGTGGTACGGCACGCCCTCCGGGCTGAAGTAGCCCGCGTTCTTGATCTTGTTGTACTGGGTGAGGAAGCGCTGCACGTACTCGTCGTCCCCGCCGGGCACGTCGTTGTCGATCTCGGTGACGGTGACCGTGGCCGGGGTGTGGCCGGTGGCCGAGGCGGTGACGGTGGCGGTGCCACCGACGGTGTCGGAGTCCTCCGCCGCCCGGACGGTCACGGTGACGCCGGTGTTCCAGTTCGACGTGGTCAGCGTCGCCGAGGTCGGCGTGACGGTGACGTCCGCGTCACCGGTCCGCGCCAGGCTCACCGCGACGTTCGCGGAGGGCGCCCGGCTCAGCTTGAGGTTGAACGTCGAGCTGCCGCCCTCGGGGACGGTCACCGCGGTCGGCGTGGCGACCAGGGCCGGCGAGGTGGAGGCGGCGACGGTGAACGACCGCTCGGCGATCGCGGACAGGCCGCTGTTGTCGTACGCCCGGGCCTGCACCGTGTAGTCACCGGCCGGCAGGCTCTCCAGGGTGTACGCGTACGGCGCGCTGGTGTCGGTGTTGACCAGCAGGCCGTTGCGGTAGAACTCGACCCGGGCGACGGTGCCGTCCGGGTCGCTCGCGGTGGCGGTCAGCGGCACGGTGGCCGGGGCGGTGAACGGGCCGGCGGGCACCGACAGGCTGACCGTCGGGGGTTGCTGCGCCGTACCGCCACAGGTGACCCCGTTGACCGAGAACGAGGTCGGCTTCGCGTTGGTGCCGGAGTACGAGCCGTTGAAGCCGATGCTGGTGCTGCCGCCGGCCGGGATGTTGCCGTTCCAGGACTCGTTGACGGCGGTGACCTCGTTGCCGCTCTGGCTCCACCGGGCCGACCAGCCCTGGGTGACCCGCTGGTTGCCGGGGAAGGCGAACTTCAGGGTCCAGCCGTTGATCGCGTCACCGGTGTTCCGGATGGTGACGTTGGCGGTGAAGCCGTTGCTCCAGTCGTTCGTCGTATAAACCACGTCGCAGGCCGGTGCGGCCTGTGCGGCGGCGGCGGGAACCGTCGCCCCACCGATCGCCAGCGCCGCGGCGGCGAGCCACGCCAGGCGCCGACGTCTAGCCAGGTTTCTCATCTGCGCGGTGTCTCCTCGGACCAGGCCGGTGGCGATGGCGCCCCGGCGGTGACACCTCGGGAACGACAGGTCCGCCGAGGTGCCAGTGGATGGTGGTCGCTGCGGCCCGGGTGGGGCCGGCGCGGCGGGGCACCGTACGGGACGGCAGCTGCTCCCGCTGCTGGCAGGACGCCGTACCGGACGAGCCGGAAGCCCTCGGCGACCCGCGCTCACGCGTACCTTGGCTCCGCGCGGTCGATCGACAGTGTGCCATGGAAGCGCTCCCAACACCAGCGAGTGAGCTTCCGGAAACACCGACTTGTTTCGATCTCGTTTTGGGGCTTTCACAAAGCCGTGACGGGCGTTACAGTCGCAGCAACGTCGATGGGAGCGCTTCCATCGACAGAGTTCCACCCGGAATATCGCCCGGGGTCGTGCCCACGGCTCCGGGGAACAGACCACAGGCCGACGGCGGGCCAGCCCGGACACCGCCGTCAGCCGTCACCCCACCACAGTGGAGGGAGGTGGATCCTCAGCCACTCGCGTGGCCCGGCTCCCGCGCGACACGCACACTGGGACGCCAATCCGAACGTGCGTGTACCGCAACACGGTGGGGACGGGGGTTGCCCTCCCCCGTCCCCACACTAAACCCCCGTTCACGATGGGAAAAGAGGCCGACGGGTCAGACGCGCACCACCCGCGCGCCCCGCACGGCAGTCGACCCGCCCGCCGACCGCCATCCGCGACGCCCCGCCGACCGCCCGGGCGCGCACCACCGGTCCGCCCGCGGCACTCGGCGCAACCCGGTCCCGCCGCACCAGCTACCCGACCGGCACCGCGCCCTTCCCCACCCACGTCATCCCGCCACCGAAGCCGTCCGCCCCACCCCCTCGTGACGACTCGGCCCAGCGGGGACCGCCTACCCTCTACCCTTCTTGGGAGCGCTCCCGGGCGTAGGCGGTCGTCCCCATCCACGAGGAGAACCCATGTCGATACTCACCAGGCGGCACCTGCTGCGCCGCGCGGCGCTCTCGGCCACCGCCGCCACCCCGGTCAGCGCCGTGCTCGGCGCCACCGCCGCAGCCACCACCGCCACCGGTCTCGCCGGCTGCCAGACCGGCGACCCGGCCGACGACACGGCCACCGCGTCGTCCCCGGCCACCCGGCGTTCCTTCCCGCCCGACTTCGGCTGGGGTGCCGCGACCTCCGCGTACCAGATCGAGGGCGCCGCCAAGGAGGACGGGCGCGGCGAATCGATCTGGGACACGTTCAGCCGCACCCCCGGGCGTACCCGCAACGGTGACACCGGCGACGTGGCCGCCGACCACTACCACCGATATGCCGAAGACCTCGATCTGATGCGCGACCTGGGGCTGCGCAGCTACCGGTTCTCCATCTCCTGGCCGCGCATCCAGCCCGACGGAACCGGCGCCGCCAACCAACGCGGCCTCGACTTCTACCGTCGCCTCGTCGATGGCCTGCACGAACGCGGGATCGCCCCGATGGCCACGCTGTTCCACTGGGATCTGCCGCAGGGTCTGCAGGACACCGGCGGCTGGGAGAACCGCGACGTCGCCCAACGCTTCGCCGACTACGCCGCGATCGTCTTCGACGCCCTCGGCGACCGGGTACCGGTCTGGCTGACCATCAACGAGCCGAAGACCGTGGTGCAGAACGGCTACCTCTTCGGCCATCACGCCCCCGGTCGGCAGGACCCCGACGCGGCGTACCTGGTCGCGCACCACCTCCAGCTCGCCCACGGCCTCGCCGTCCGTGCCCTGCGCGCCACCGGGGGGAAGAGCCGCATCGGCCCCGCCTTCAACCTGCACCCCTGCTATCCCGCCGACGACTCGGCCGCCGCCGCGGAGGCCACCCGCCTCTTCGACGGCTACGAGAACCGCCTGTACCTCGACTCCGCGTTGACCGGCAGCTACCCGGCCGACGTGCTGGCCGACCTCGGACCCGACAGCCGGATGGTCCGCGGCATCCGCGACGGCGATCTGGACATCATCTCCACCCCGATCGACCTGCTCGCCGTGCAGTACTACACCCCGATCTACGTCACCGCGTCCGGCGGCACGACGCGCCGCTGGCCCACCTCGGAGGCGGAGTGGCAGCAGATCTACCCGGACGGGATGTACGACATCCTGACCCGGGTCACCCGCGACTACGGGCCGATCCCGCTCACCGTCACCGAGAACGGCCTGCCCACCGCCGACGAACTCGGTGCCGACGGCACCGTCGAGGACGACGGCCGCGTCACGTTCCTCCGCGACCACCTGACCGCCGCCCACCGGGCCGTCGCCGAGGGCGTGCCGCTGGAGAGCTTCCACGTCTGGTCCCTGCTCGACAACTTCGAGTGGGCCGAGGGCTACGAGCAGCGTTGGGGACTGATCTACGTCGACTACCCCACCCAGCGGCGGGTGTTCAAGCGCAGCGCCCACTGGTACCGCCAGGTCATCGCGGACAACGCGGTCTGACCCGCCCGCCTCGGCGGCGGCCCGGCTTCGGGCCGCCGCCGAGGCACGTACGATCCCCGCATGCGTGATCGAAGCGGGTTGGGCCGGCCGTTCTGGACCTTCTGGAGCGCGGCCGCGCTGGCCAACCTCGGCGACGGCATCCGGGTCGCCGCTTTCCCGCTGCTGGCCGCCGCCCTCACCGACGACCCGCTGGCCGTCGGTGCCGTCGCCGCGGCCCAGTTCCTGCCGTGGCTCGTCTCCGGTCTGCTCGCCGGCGCGCTCGCCGACCGCCGAGGGGCCCGCACGCTGCTGGCCGCCGCCGACACCGGCCGCGTCGTCGTGCTGGCCGCGCTGGCCACCACGGTCGCCCTGGGCTGGGCCACCATCGCCCACGTCGTCGCCGCCGCGTTCCTGCTCGGCGTCGGCGAGACCATCCGGGACACCGCCGCCCAGACCGCCGTGCCCAGACTCGTGCCCGACGCGCAGCTGGAGAAGGCCAACGGACGCCTGGTCGCCGGGGAGATCGTCGGCAACGAGTTCGTCGGTCCACCGGTGGGCGCCCTGCTGTTCGTGCTGGGTGCCGCCATCCCGTTCGCCGTCAACGGGGCCGCCCTGGCGCTGGCGGTGATGCTCGTCCTCTCGCTGCCGCTGACCCTGGCGCACCGCGCCACCCCGGACCCCGCCGACGCCCCGCCGGCCACCGACGGTGACGGCGTCCTGGCCGGCCTGCGCTGGCTCCTCCGCCAGCCGATGATGCGTACCCTGGTGCTCGTCACCGCCGCCGTGGCGGCCGCGGACACCGCCTGGTTCGCGATCTTCGTACTCTACGCCCGCGACGCTCTCGGCCTCGGCGCGTTCGGTTTCGGTCTGCTGCTGGCCACCGGCGCGGCCGGTGGCCTGCTCGGCTCGTTCGCCGCCGACCGGGTCCTCGCCCGCTTCCACCACCGGTCCGTGCTGACCTGGTCGATGGCCGTCACCGCCGGCGTGCCGGTCCTGTTGGCCGTCGTCGGGCACCGCGCCGTCGCGGTGGTCGTGGTGGTCACCACCAGCGCCGCGTTCGCCGTGCTCAACGTCGCCGCGCTGTCGGTACGCCAACGGCTGGTGCCGGGCGGGCTGCTCGGGCGGGTCATCGCCGCCTCCCGCCTGGTCACCTACAGCTGCACCGCGCTGGGCGCGCTGGCCGGTGGTGCGCTGGCCGCCCGGGCCGGCATCGAGGCACCGTTCCTGTTCAGCGGCGTCGTCGCCGTGGCCGCGACCGTCGCCTGGTGGCTCGCTTCCCGCCCCACCACTCCCGGTGCCGGGCTCGGCCTACGGTAACGGCCGGCAGCCGCCGCCCCGCCGGCTCAGCGGGGCAGCGCCTGCTGCAGTTCGGCGCGCAGGGCCGGGGTCAGCATCTCGCCGGCCTGCTTGGCCAGCCGGGCCATCTCGTAGCCCACCACGCCGATGTCCGCGTCCGCCGCCGCCAGGGTGGCCAGGATCGAGCCGTCGCGTACCTGCATGACCAGGAAGTAGCCCCGCCCCATCTCCACCACGGTCTGCTTGACCACGTCCCCGTCGAACATCTGGGCGGCGCCGGCGGTGATGCTCATCAGCCCCGAGGTGACCGCGGCGAGCTTGTCGGCGTGGTCCCGTGGCAGGTGGTCGGATATCGCGACCAGCAGCCCGTCGGAGGAGACCACCACCGCGTGCGCCACGCCGGGCACCCGCTCCGCGAACGCGCTGACCAGCCAGCTCAGGTCGCGAGCCTCCTGCGACAACGTCATCACTTCCGTCCTCCTTCGCTCCACGCCCCGAGCGGTGGCACGGGTATCTCGGTGGTCTCCTCGGCCTCGGCCCGCCGCACACCGCTGTACAGCCTGGACAACATCCCGCCGACGGCTTCCGGGTCCGGATCGTCGCGGGTCGGCTGCCGCTGCTCCGGGCGGGCCGGCTGGGTCACCGCACTGAGCTGCGCCATCGGCACCCGCATCGGCAGGCCGCGCTCGTTCGTCCCGGCGGTCACCGGCACGGCCGGCGGTGCCGGTGCGCCGGCACCGGCCGCGGGGACCGCCGACGTCGGTCCCTCCCGCGACCACCAGCCGCCACCGCCGCTCGGCGGCACCGCCGCCGGGGCGAGTACGTCCTCCGCGCGTACCGGCACCGGATGGGCCTGGCGGGGCACCGTGGTCGGACGGCGTCCGGCCACCGGCAGATCCGCCGGCCCCGGGTCGGCCGGGGCGACCGCGGCCGGGCGAGGTGTCGCGACCGGCAGCCCGCGCGGCGACGGCACCGGGTCCAGGCTCGGCGGTGGCGCCGCCGCGAGCAGCGGACGCGGCAGCCGTACCCGGGCCACCAGCCCACCGGCACCGCCGTGCAGCCGCACCTCGATGCCGTGCCGGGCGGCGAGGTGACTGACCACGAACAGACCCATCCGCTCGACCGTGGCCACGTCCGCCGCCGGCGGGGCGGCCAGCACCGCGTTCGCCTCGGCCAGCGCCGTCGCGCTCATCCCGAGGCCCTGGTCGGCGATCTCGATCACCGCACCGGGTCCCTCCACCCGGGCCATCACCTGCACGATGGTGTCCGGCCGGGAGAAGGCGGTGGCGTTCTCCAACAGCTCGGCCAGCAGGTGCACCAGCTCACCGACGGCGTGCCCGACCACGTGCAGGTCCGCCACCGCCTCGTGTCGCACCCGCTGGTACTGCTCGATCTCGGCGCTGGCCGCCAGCAGTACCGCGCTCAGCCCGATCGGCCGGTTCCACCGGCGGGTCGACTCGGTGCCGGCCAGCACGAGCAGGCTCTCGTCGTTACGGCGCATGCGGGCGGCCAGGTGATCGAGCTTGAACAGGTTCTCCAGCTGCTCGGGGTCGCCCTCCTCGCGCTCCAGGTCGTCGAGCAGCTCCAGCTGCCGCTCCACCAGCACCTGACTGCGCCGGGCGAGGTTGACGAACATCGCGTTGACGTTACGGCGCATGTTCGCCTGCTCGACGGCCACCCCGACGGCGCTGCGGTGCACCGCGACGAACGCCTCGGCCAGCTCACCGATCTCGTCGAGGGACCGCACGACCGCCGGCGAGACGTCGATCGGCGGTACGCCACCGGAGACCGACCGCAACCGGGCCAGCGCCTCGGGCAGCTCGATCTGCGCGATCCGCAACGCCTGGGAGCGCAGCAGCCGGATCGACCGGGCCAACGACCGACCGATCAGCACCGAGATCAGCACCGCCACCAGCAGGACCGTGATGATCACGCCGACGACCAGCAGCGTCTCCCGCAGCTGGGTGTCGCTCGCGTCGTCGGCCTGCCGCGCCGAGGCCGCCAGCACGCTCGCCTCGAAGCGCTGCAACAGCTCGTGGCGGGCCTCGCTGGCCGTCCACCACTGCTCCGCGTCCAGCACCGCCGACCCCGACACGCCCTGCGCCAGCGCCTGTTCCTCCATCCGGGAGGCGGCGACGAAGGCCGGATCCAGACTCATCTCGTCGTAGCGGTTCACCTGTGCGGTCGTCGCCGCGATCCGGAACGCGCCGAGCGCGGTCAGCTGGCGCGCCCGCAGGTCGGGCAGCTGGGCCGCGTCCTCGGAGTCGTAGCTGCCGGCCCGGGCCGCCGAGTACAGCTCCGCCCGGACCCGCGAGGAGAGTTCCTTCGCCCGGGCGAACTGCACGTAGCGCAGCACCGCGTCGGCCAGCTCCGGCCGGTCGGCGCCCGGCGTCGGCTGGGCGAGCAGATTCAGCAACGCGTCGATCGCGCGGTGGTAGTTACCGATGATGGTGTCGTCGGTGAGCAACACCGTGGTCATCGTGTTCCGGATGTAGTCGACCTGCTGGTACGCCTGGGAGGCCACCACGTAGACGTCCCGCCACGAGGCGTCCGCCTCGGCCAACGGCTCGGCCGCCGCGCGCAGCTCCGCCGCCGCCTGGTCGGCGGCGTCACGGTAGGGCTGCAACACGGCCAGCCGCTCCTCGCCGGCCTCCTCGTCGGCGGCGTCACGCAGGGCGGGCAGTTCGCCGGCCGTGCGGTCACGCTCCAGCTGCAACCGATGGGTCAGCGCGGTGATCTCGCGCCCGATGCCGACCTGCGCGGCGAAGTCACCCAGGACGCTGGCCCGGCCGACCAGGCTCTGGGTCTGCACGCCGGCCAGCACCAGGAAGGCGACCGACGGGATGACCAGCACCGTGGCCAGCTTGGTGCGCATCCGCCAGTCCTGCAGGCGCAGGGCAGAGCGACGCCGGTGGGGTACCACCCGGACGTCGAACCGACGCCGGCGGTGCTGCGACACCCCGGGCGCCTGCTCCGGTCCTACACCCACCCGCTCCTCCTCCCCCACGCGTCCGCCGCGGTCCGGGGAGCGCGGTCCATCCAACCAGGCCCGAGAGCAGTGTCAACGCCCTGCCCTTATGAACGGTTAAGGAAGGGTACTGCCGGTCGCCACCCTATGCCGAGGTCGCCGAGTCTTGATCATCCGTCCGGCCGATGTCGGCGACCACCACGGCATCGGCGATCCGGCCGGTGGCCACCAGCGCCGCGCCGGTGGCCCCGATCTCCGGGTGCCGCGCGAACCGGACCGGCCGGGGAGCCAGCACCGCGGCGAACGCCTCCCGCCACCACGTCGAGGCGGCTATCGCGCCGCCACCGAGGACCACCTCCACCGGCCCGCCCACCGTGGACTCGAGCACCACCAGATCCTCGACGACCTGCTCGCACACCCCGTACATGAGCCCGGCCAGCATCTCCACCGCGGTGGTGCCGAAGCCCAGTCCGCGCAGCTCGCCCAGCCCGGCCGGGCGGATGCCCGGCGGACGGTCGCCGCCGAACCGCACGTTGGCCGGCCGGCCGCCGTCGGGCGGCAGCAGCGCCAGCGCCTCCTCCAGCGCCCGGCCGGTCGGCAGCCGTAGCTCCCGGTCCGCCCAGGCGAACAGGTTCCCACCCGAGGAGTACGCGACCCCGGTCACCACATGGTCGTGGTCGACGCGGTAGCGCCACAGCCGGTGCGGCAGCACGGTCGACCCGGCGGACGTCGGCATCCGCTGCAACAACCGGACCGCGGAGGACGTACCCACGGTCACCGCCGCCCGGGTGGGATCCACACAACCGGAGCCGACGTTCGAGGCGGCACCGTCACCGAGCGGTGGCGCCCAGCGGGCCCGGGCCAGTGCCGGCCACCGCCGGCCGTACTCCGCGCGCAGCCCGCCGTGCCAGTCGCGGGGGGCCAGTTCGGGCAGATCGGCGCCGTCGCTGCCGGCCAGGGCGCGTGCCTCCGGGTCCCAGTCCAGGGTGTGCAGGTCCAGCAGGCCGGTGCCGGACGCCTGTGACATCGACATCGGCGCCTCGGCGAGCAGCCGGCCGAGCACGTACTCGACCAGGCCGGTGAAGCGGGCGATCCGCGCCCCGGTGCGGGCGCGCAGCCAGGGCAGCCGCACCGACCAGTAGCAGCGGTGCCACCAGGTGCCGGTGCGCTGGTGGAAGGCGTCCGGGTCGGCCGGACCGACCGCCGTCGCCGGCGGCTCGGGCCGGGTGTCCAGCCAGGTCAGCACCGGCCCGAGCGGCTCGTCGCCGGCGCTCAGCGGCACCACCGAGTGCCACTGGCCGCTGACCGCCACCAACTGGACTCCGTCCAGCCAGCCCTGCCCGTGCAACTCGTCCAGGCACTCGATCAGGCAGGCCAGGTAGGCACGGGCGTCGAGGGTGCCGGCACCCTCGTCGTCGACGGTGACCACCATCCGGCGACGGGCCAGCGCCCCCGGCAGCGGTTGCGCGTCGTCCAGCACGAGCCCACGCACCGAGGAGGTGCCCAGGTCCAGCGCGAGAATCTTCATCGCGGGTCAAGGTACCCGGTGATCCCCACGGCACAACGCTGGCGCGCACCGGGTCCGCCGATCGGCTTCCACGACGGCCGTCCGACGCGTAGGGTGTTCGCATGCTCGCGCGACTGACCTGCTGGTGGCCCGCCGACCCGGCGGCCCTCCCCCGCGCGTAGCTTCAACCCACGCGGCCGCCCGACGAGGCGGCCGCCGGTCATGTCCCGGTCCCCGGGGCCGCCCCCGACAGCGGTCGCCCGGCCCGAGGAGACCGATGCACCAGCTGACCGACCTGCTCACCACGCTCGCCGCCGGCCTCGACCCCGGCCCGTTCGCGCTGTTACGCCGCGACGGCGCCGAGCATCTCGACCTGTTCACCGGCACCGTGACGACCGTCGACCGGCTCGCCGACATCCCCCTGCCCGCCGCCACCGCCGGCCCGCAGACACTGGCCCTGGTGCCGTACCGGCAGATCGCCGAGCGGGGCTTCGCCTGTGTCGACGACGGGGTGCCGCTGGAATGCCTCCGCATCGACCACCACCACCGGCTGCCGTTGGCCGGTGTGCTGGACGCGCTGCCGACCGAGCCCGTCCGCACCACCGGCGCCGCCTTCGACACCAGTGACGACGAGTACGCCGCCACCGTGGCCCGGGTGCTGGCCGACGAGATCGGCCACGGCGAGGGCGCCAACTTCGTCATCCACCGCACCCTGCGCGCCCAGGTGCGGGGCGCCCCGCTGACCGCCGCGCTGGCCGCGCTGCGTTCCCTGCTGACCCGCGAGCGCGGGGCGTACTGGACGTTCGTGGTGCACACCGGAGCGCGCACCCTGGTCGGCGCCAGCCCGGAACGGCACGTCAGCGTCGACGACGGTCTGGTGATGATGAACCCGATCAGCGGCACCTTCCGGCACACCGGTGCCGCCGCCGACCGGGCCGCGCTGCTGCGCTTCCTCGCCGACACCAAGGAGACCGAAGAGCTGTACATGGTCCTCGACGAGGAGTTGAAGATGATGGCCACCGTCGCCGAGCGGGGCGGGCAGGTCGTCGGGCCGTACCTGAAGGAGATGTCGCACCTGGCGCACACCGAGTACCTGCTGGCCGGACGGGGCACGAAGGACGTCCGTGAGGTGCTGCGGGAGACGATGTTCGCGCCGACGGTGACCGGCAGCCCGATGGAGAACGCCTGCCGGGTGATCGCCCGACACGAACGCACCGGGCGTCGCTACTACTCCGGGGTGCTGGCCCTGCTCGGCCACGACGAGACGGGCCGGCAGAGCCTCGACGCGCCCATCCTGATCCGTACCGCCGAGATCTCCCCCACCGGTGAGCTGCGGGTACCGGTCGGTGCGACGCTGGTGCGCCACTCCACCGCCGCCGCCGAGGTCGCGGAGACCCACGCCAAGGCCGCCGGTGTGCTGGCCGCCCTCGGTCTCGGCCCGCAGGCGCCGGCCGGGCCGCACCCCACGCTCCGTCTCGCCGACGACCCGCAGGTACGCGCCGCCCTCGCCGCCCGCAACGCCCCGCTGGCCCGGTTCTGGCTGGACCAGCGGCCACCGGGAGCGCTGGCCCTGCCCGCCCTGGCCGGCCGCCGGGCCCTGATCGTCGACGGGGAGGACACCTTCACCGGGATGCTGGCCCATCAGCTCGGCGCCCTCGGCCTGTCGGTGACCGTCCGGCCTTGGCACGACGAGCAGCCGGTCGGCGCGTACGACCTGGTGGTGGTCGGTCCGGGCCCGGGTGACCCGAACGGTGACACGGAGAAGATGACCAGGCTGCGTGCCCTGCTCACCCGGTTGCTGGACGCCGGACACCCGACGCTCGCCGTCTGTCTCGGTCACCAGCTCCTCGCCGGTCTGCTCGGGTTGCCGGTGCACCGCCGCGACGCGCCCTACCAGGGGCTGCAACGCACGGTCACCCTGTTCGGCACGCCCCGCCGGGTCGGCTTCTACGCCACCTTCACCGCCCGCGCCGCCACCGACCACCACGACGGCCCGTACGGACCGGTGGCACTTGCCCGTGACGAGGCCGACGGTGCGGTGCACGCCCTGCGCGGGCGCGGCTTCGCCGGGGTGCAGTTCCACCCCGAGTCGGTGCTCAGCCCGGACGGGCTGGCGGTCCTGACCGACCTGCTGCGCGATCTGCTGCCGGCGCCGGCCGGTGAGTTGTCCCCGGCGGCGCAGGCATAGCCGGATCGATCCGGGGTAGCGCTGTGAACAGCCGGCGGTCCGGGCGGGTCTGAGAGCCCCCGCCCGGACCGCCGGTCCTGCTGTCCCGACCTAGCCGGCGAGGCCCTGCTTGAGCGCGGCACCGATGCGCACCGCCCGCTTCGCGGTCAGCGCGGTCGCCTCCAGCGCGATGTGGTCGGGCGCGGTCTCGCCGTTGTTGCTGGTGTGCGAGGCGCCGTACGGGTTGCCGGCGGTGAACTGGCTCGGCTCGGTGTACCCGGGGGTGACCACGATCCCGCCCCAGTGGTAGAAGACGTGGAACAGCGACAGCAGCGTCGACTCCTGCCCGCCGTGCTCGGTGGCGGTGGAGGTGAAGCCGGAGTAGACCTTGTTCGCCAGCGCCCCCTGGGCCCACAGCGGGCCGGTGGTGTCGATGAACTGCTTGAGCTGGGCGGCGATCAGGCCGTAGCGGGTCGGCGAACCGAAGATCACCACGTCCGCCCAGCTGAGGTCGTCCGGCTGTGCCTCCTCCACGTTCTGGGTCTCCAACCGGTGCGCCTGCCATCCCGAGTTGGAGCGGATCGCCTCGTCCGGCGCCAGCTCGCGCACCTTGCGCAGCCGAACCTCCGCGCCCGCCTCACCGGCGGCCTCCGCCGCCGCCTGCGCCATCTGGTAGGTGATGCCGGTCGCGCTGTAGTAGATCACCGCCACCTTGACCTGTGCCGCCATCGCTCGTCCTTCCTCATCGGGATCAGCTCCGGCGACTACCCGATGTTTGCGGCGACAAACATCGGTCGGTGTCCACCGGTCGACGGACACCGCCGTTCCGTCCACCGGTCGTCCCGTCCGCCACCCCAGCCGGCAGACGATCGGAACCATGAGCGACACCCCCACCGTCCGCGTACGCGGACTCCGTAAGACCTACGGCGACACCGTCGCCGTCGCCGGCCTCGACCTTGACGTCGCCGCCGGCGAGGTGGTGGCCCTGCTCGGCCCCAACGGGGCGGGCAAGACCACCACAATCGAGATCCTGGAGGGCCACCGGGACCGCGACGCCGGTGAGGTGAGCGTGCTCGGTCACGATCCGGGTCGCGCCGACCTGGACTGGCGGGCCCGCATCGGCATCGTCACCCAGGACAGCGGCGACCTCGGCGAGTTGACCGTCCGGGAATCGGTACGCCACTTCGCCCGCTACTACCCCCGCCCCCGCGATCCAGCAGAGGTCATCGAACTGGTCGGCCTCACCCCGAAGGCCACCGCCCGGGTACGGACTCTCTCCGGGGGCCAGCGCCGTCGTCTCGACGTCGCCCTCGGCATCGTCGGCCGCCCCCGGCTGCTCTTCCTCGACGAACCGACGACCGGCTTCGACACGCAGGCCCGCCGCCGATTCTGGGACCTGATCCGGCACTTGTCCGGTGCCGGAGGCTGCACGATCCTGCTGAGCACCCACTACCTCCAGGAGGCCGAGGCGCTGGCCGACCGGGTCGCCGTCATCACCGGCGGCCGGATCGTCGCCGACGCGACCCCGGCCGCCCTCGTCGGGCAGGCCTCCGCACGCACCGTCGTGCGATGGGCCGACGGCCGGCAGGAGACCGACGACCCGGCCGCGCTCATCGCGACGCTCACCGCCCGGTACGGCGGTGCCGTGCCGGGGCTGACGGTCAGTCGCCCGAGCCTGGAAGACGTCTACCTCGACCTGCTCGGAGGCGGCTCATGACCACCACCGTCCGACCCCGCAAACCGCAGCGTCCGTCGGCGGTGCGGCTCGGCCTGCACCGCGCGACGATCGAGCTGAAGGGCTTCCTCCGGGAACGAGACGCCGTGGCGTTCACGTTCGCCATGCCGGCGGGGATCCTCGCCCTGCTCGGCTCCATCTTCGACGGGGTCTACCCCGGCAGCGACGTGACCTCCGCGCAGTACCTGGCGCCCAGCATGATCGCCGCGGGGGTCGCCTCGACGACCTTCATCAACCTGGGCACCGGCATCGCCGCCGACCGGGACGACGGCACCCTGCGCCGGCTGCGTGGCGCGCCGATGCCCCCGTCGGCGTACTTCATCGGCAAGATCCTGATGGCCCTGGTGGTCACCGTCGGCGAGGCGGTCGTGCTGCTCGGCATCGCCGTGCTCGCCTTCGACCTGTCCCTGCCCACCGCCCCGGTCCGCTGGGTCACCTTCGGCTGGGTGTTCCTGCTCGGGGCCACGGCCTGCGCCCTGACCGGCATCGCCGCGAGCAGCCTCGCCGGCTCGGCCCGCAGCGCCGGTGCCGTGATGAACCTGCCCTACCTGGTGCTGGCCTTCATCTCGGGGGTGTTCTACACCCCCGTCGGTCAACTGCCCGAGCCGCTGCTCACGGTCGGCTCACTGTTCCCGCTCAGGTGGATGGCGCAGGGCTTCCGATCGGTGTTCCTGCCCGACAGCATCCTCGCGCAGGAGGTCGTACCCTCCTGGGAACACGGCCGGATCGCGCTCGTGCTGGCCGCCTGGTGCGTCGGAGGGATGGTGCTGTGCCTGACCACCTTCCGCTGGCGGGGTCGACGCTCCCGGTGACCGCGCCGGCACCCGTCCCGGACTCGTGGAGCGGACGGTACCGGCTCTGGGACAGCTACTTCGCGCTGGCGGGCGCCGGCGTAGCTGTGGTCGTGACCGCCGACACGTGGTGGTCGCCGGCGACCCGCGTCGGCTGCCTCGCGCTGTTCCTCGCCCTGGCCTGCTGGTACCTCGGCTTCGGCCGAAGGCTGATGCGGGAATCCATCGAGGACTGGCGGGGCTACCTCTACCTCGCCGGAGTGGCCCTGCTCTACGTGCCGGCGGTGCTGCTCAACGGCAACGCGTCGTTCCTGTTGTTCGTGCTCTGTCCGCAGATGTTCATGGTGCTGCCGGCCGTGCCGGCGGTGCTCGCGGTGGTGCTGTTCAACTCGGTGCACATCGTCGTCCTGGCCACCCGCCTACCGGACCTGGGCGACCTCGTCGCGCCGCTGCTGGTCGCGGTGATTGTCGTGTTCGTCGTCTGCGTCCTGGGCGTGTGGTCGCAGCGCACCGTCTACGAGAGCGCCCGACGTGCCTACCTGATCGCCCAGCTGGAGCGGACCAGGGCCGAGCTGGCCGAGCTGTCTCACCAGGCAGGCATCGCCGCCGAGCGCCAACGACTCGCCGCCGACATTCACGACACCGTCGCCCAGGGCCTGTCCAGCGTGGTGATGCTCGTCCAGGCCGCCGAGGCCGACCTGGACGGCGCCCCGGACCGGGCCCGTCAGCACCTGGCGCTGGCCCGGCAGACGGCCCGGGAGAACCTGGTCGACGTGCGGACACTCGTGGCCGCGTTGACGCCCGCGCAGCTCGCCGGCGCGCCGTTGGAGCGGGCCCTGCACCGGCTGGCGGAGCGGTTCAGCCAGCAGACCGGCGTACCGACGAACTGCGTGGTCTCCGGCACCGGCCCGGCGTCGCGCACGGATCTGGAGGTGGTGCTGCTCCGCGCGGCACAGGAGGCGCTGGCCAACGTCCGCCGGCACGCCGACGCCCGGGCGGTCGCCGTCCTGCTGTGCCACGACGACGGGCGGATCGCCCTGGAGATCGCCGACGACGGCACCGGCTTCGACGTCGATGCCGCCACCGACGGCTACGGCCTGGCCGGGCTGCGGGCCCGCGTCGAGCAGGCCGGCGGCTCGCTCGTCGTACGCTCCGCACCCGGCGCCGGGACCACCGTCCGGGTGGAGGTGCCCTACTGATGATCACTGTTTTGCTGGTGGACGACCATCCCGTGGTCCGGGCCGGTGTGGCCGGCATGCTGGCCGGCGCGCAGGACATCACGATCGTCGGTGAAGCCGGCGACGCGGTCGAGGCGGTGACCTGGGTGCGCCACCGCCGACCCGACGTGGTGCTGATGGATCTGCGGCTGCCCGGCGGTGACGGGGTCGAGGCCACCATCCGGATCCTCGCCGAGTCACCACGGACCCGGGTGGTGGTGCTCACCACCTACGAGACGGACACGGACATCCTGCGCGCCGTCGAGGCCGGTGCGGCCGGCTATCTGCTCAAGGACGTCGCGCGGGCCGACCTGATCACCGCCGTCCGCACCGCGGCGCGCGGCGGCACCGTCCTCGCTCCGTCGGTGGCCACCCGGCTGCTGCACCAGGTCCGCCGGCCGGCCCGCGGCGCCCTGTCCCCTCGGGAGGTGCAGGTGCTGCGCCTGGTGGCCCAGGGCTTGTCGAACGCCGAGATCGGTCGCGAACTGCACATCAGTGAGGCGACCGTGAAGACCCATCTGCTGCGTACCTTCAACAAGCTCGACGTCTCCGACCGCACCGCCGCGGTCACCACCGCGATGGCCGCCGGCCTCCTGTGAACCGTGCCCCGGCGGGCGGATTTCCGGTGGCCGGCAGCGGCGGCGGGGTGGCAGGCTGTCCGGCGATGGAGATCAGGATCGCGACCACCGACGACTGGCCCGGCATCTGGCCCTTCCTGCGCGAGATCGTCGCCGCGGGTGAGACGTACACCTGGCCCCGGGACGTCGACGAGGCACAGGCCCGGCAGATGTGGCTGGTGCCCCCGCCCGGGCGCACCGTGGTCGCCGTCGGCACCGACGGCACGGTCCTCGGCTCGGCGAAGCTGACCCCCAACCAGCTCGGCCCCGGGGCGCACGTCGCCAACGCCAGTTTCATGGTCGCCCCGGCGGCGGCCGGGCGCGGCGTCGGGCGGGCCCTCGGCGAGTACGTGCTGAACCTGGCCCGCGCCGACGGCTACCGGGCGATGCAGTTCAACGCGGTGGTGGCGGTCAACACCCGTGCGGTGGCGCTGTGGCGGTCGCTCGGCTTCGAGGTGGTGGGGCGGATCCCGGAGGGCTTCCGACACTCCACCGAGGGCTACGTCGACCTGCTGGTGATGCACCGGCGGCTCTGAGCGGCGCGCCGGCCGTCGCCGGATAGCCTGGGCCGGTGATGCTGCCCCTGCCGATCGGCGAGTTCCAGGCGTACCTGTTCGACTGCGACGGCACGATCGTCGACTCGATGCCCCAGCACTACACCGCGTGGCGCGACACCCTCGACCGGTGGGGTTGTGCCTTCCCCGAGGACCTCTTCTACGCCTGGGCCGGGCGACCGAGCGCTGACATCGTCGTCGCCCTGAACGAACAGCACGGCCTGGACATGCCGGTGGAGACGGTCGTCGCCCACCGCGAGACCCGTTTCCAGCAGCTGCTGCCCACCGCCACCGGTATCCCCGGGGTGCTCCGGCACATCGACGACGCGCACGGCCGCATCCCGTTCGCCGTGGTCTCCGGCAGCACCCGGGAGGCGGTCACCGCCTCACTCGACGCGCTGGGCATCCTCGACCGATTCGACGTGCTGGTCTGCGCGGGCGACTACGCCCGTCCCAAGCCCGACCCGGAGCCGTTCCTGCGCGCCGCCGAACTGCTCGGCGTACCGCCGACGTCCTGCCTGGTCTTCGAGGACGCGGACCTGGGCATCGAGGCGGCGACCGCGGCGGGCATGGCCGCCGTGCGGGTGCCGCCGCCGCGCCGGGGCTGACCGCGCGGCTTGCTCAAGATATCCGCAAGTTGCGTGGTTCACAGTTCTCGGACAGGTAGGAAAACGTCATCCTGATGACACCGGTGCCGGCGATCCGCGTCGCCGCCCCGCACCGGTCGACCTGAACGGGGGATCGCGCTCCGCCACCAATGATGTTGGCGTAGCGCGATCAGGGGAGCCGCCCGGCCACCGGGCAGGTCGTGTTGTCGGTGCCCGCACCTATGCTGCCGTCGACCACCGAGTGGAAGGCGGCCGACGTCGTGGCAGCTCCCGGCACGATCGCGCTGAGCGGCTCCGAGGCCCTCGCGCTGCGGATGACCAGCCTGTTGCTGCGCCCCCATCCCAGCGTCGCCGCGCCGACGACGGTGGCCGACGTGGTGGAGTGGTTCGGCGCCATGCAGGCACAGGACCTGGCCAGCGGCATGTGGTCGCTCGGCGTACGGCTGCCCGGGTTCACCCAGGCCGAGGTGCACGCCGCGTTGGAGCGCCGCGAGGCCCTGCGGACCTGGCCGATGCGCGGCACCATCCACCTGGTGCCGGCCCGCGACGCCCGCTGGCAGTTGGAGCTGACCGGCGTACGCGCGCTCGCCGGTGCGGCCAAGCGACGCGAGTTCCTCGGGCTGTCGGAAGCGGAGGCGGACCGCGCGGCCGACGTGCTGGGCGAGGCCCTCGCCGGCGGCGGCCGGCTGACCCGCGCCGAGTGCGTGGCCACGCTCGTCGCGGCCGGCATCGACGGCGCCGGCCAGCGCGGCTACCACCTGCTGTGGTACGCGGCCCAGCGCGGCGTCACCTGCATCGCCCCCAACGTCGGCACCGAACAGACCTTCGCCCTGCTCGACGAGTGGGCGCCCGGCCAGCGCCAGCTCGACCGCGACGAGGCGCTGGCCACCCTGGCGCTGCGCTACTTCCGCGGCCACGGTCCCACCACCCGGCAGGACTTCGCCGGCTGGACCGGCCTGACCGCCGCCGACGCCAAACGCGGCATCGCCGCCGCCGGTGCCGACCTGACCACCGTGCTCGTCGACGGCGCCGAGGCGGTGCTGCACACGCCGCTGCTGGACGCGCCCCGCGCCGCGGTGGACGACGTGCTGACCCTGCCCGGCTTCGACGAGTACCTGCTCGGCTACAAGGACCGCGCGCTGATGCTCGACCCGGAGCACAAGCAAGCCATCATTCCCGGCGGCAACGGGGTCTTCCAGGCCACCGTCGTGGTCGGCGGCCGGGTGGTCGGCACCTGGAAACGCAGCCTGGCCAAGACCCGCGTCACCCTGACCGTGCACCCGCTGGTCGACCTCGATCCGGCCCACCGCGAGCAGGTCGAGCAGGCGCTGCACCGGTACGCCGACTTCCTCGGTCTGCCACCCCGGATCACCTGGAACGACTGAACCCGGCACCGACCACGGCGAACAGGCTGGCGAGCCCCGCCAACACCGCGACCGGCCCGCCCGGCCCGAGCGACGGGCGGACCGCGGGGACGACCGGGCCGAGGAACACCTCGGCGTAGCCGGCCATGACGACGACGGCGGCCACGATCGTGACGACACCGAGCCCACCGGCCACCAGCGGCAGCCACCCTCGACGGCCCGGCCCGACGAGCGTCCACGCGGTGACCACGTTGAGCAGCACGGCCGCGCCGACATACCAGGCCCATCCGGGGAACTCGGTGAGGCGTACGGCCCGGTCGCCGTACCAGGCCCAGGGCAGGCCGACGGCCGCGACGAGGGCTCCTGCCGCGCCAGCGACCGCAGTGGCCCGAACGACGACCTTCGACATCACGTCCTCCCACCACGTCTGCTGGCCGTTACCCGGACCATGGCACGGGTCCGCAACCGGCAGGCGACCTCCAGGTCGGCACCGCCCTTCAGGACGTCAGGTCGGCGGTCAGGAAGTCGCGCACCGTGTCGGAAATGGTCGGCCAGTCGGCGGCGAACTCGTAGAAGTGATGATCGGCCTGGCTCTCGATCAGGTCGGCTCGGGGTATCCCGGCGACCAGAGCCTCGGCGTGCGCGAACGGCACCGCACCATCGCGGCGGCTGGCGATCACCAGGGCCGGTTGGGTGACCTGCCCGGTGAGGTCATCCCGGGGGCGCAGGTCGTTGCGGAACCCGGCGCCGGAACGCATCCGGGAGAAGAGCCAGACCAGTCGCGTACGCTGCGCCGGGGTCAGCCCGGCCAGCACCTGGTCCGCCGGAGGGGTGGCCAGGCCGGCGAGCAGTTGCCGTAAGCCCCGGTCCGGCGCACGGCGCAGCAGTGACCGCATCCCGCCCCACGTCACGCCCTCGGTCCGGGGCGAGAACATCAGCCCCGCTAGGAGGCGGGTACGGCGGTCCGGATAGGGCAGCGGCCCCAACGCGCCCTGCAGAATCAGCCGCTCCACCAGGTCCGGATGACGGGCCGCGAAGGCCACCGCGGTCGGTCCGCCCGCGGAGATGCCGACCGCCGCCGTGACCCGCTCGAAGCCCAACTGCCGACACAGTTCGGCGGTCACGTCGGCGAAGCCGGGCACGGTCGTGCCGGTGGTGACAGGAGTACGGCCGTACCCCGGACGCGACGGCGCCAGCACGGAGATGTCCGCGTCGGCGTAGACCCGCTCGTCCAAGGTCAGACCGGCGCGCATGTGACCACCGTGAAACACCACGACGACCGCGGCCCCGCGCTGGTCCAACCGATACTCCACCGGGCCGGCGGACAGGGTCACGGTGGTCGTCGGCCGCTCCATCATGGAGGTCATCGGGTCGACACCCCGCTGCGGACCTCGCCCGCCGCGATCCGGGACGCCGCCGTGCGCAGAACACCGGGCACGAGCCGGCGATGCAGGACCGACAGCGGAGGCCAGACCAGGCGTGCCAGCCAGCGGTCGTAGCGTAGGAATGTTCCGAGAGCCACGCTGTCACCGCTTGCCTGGACGACCAGGTTGGCGGCCAGGAACCACGAGGCGGCCTCGAGTCGGATCCATTCCACACCCTGCTCGCCGGTCTGCCAGCCGGCTACGGTGTTCGCCGATGCGGTCCGGCTGAGCCGCAGGCCCAGCAGGCCCCGCCACAGAAACAGTTCGATGGCGTCGGGCGTGTCACCGAACATCACCCGAGCCCACCGTTCGGCCGTTGCGGCGACGTCGGTCGGCAGCACGAAGTGGTCGGCGTAGTCGATCCGGGACAGGGAGCTGAGGGTACGCACCGACGCGGGCACACGTTCGGTCCCGACGGTGCTGGCGGTGCCGCCTACGGTCATGGTGACAGCTCCATTCCTAATATACGGTGGCGTATATAGCTACGGTAGCGGATGTATACGGTGGTGTACACAACGGAACGAGGTGAGACGCAGTGGCTGTCACCCGCACGCCCCGCGACCGGTGGATCGAGGAGGGCCTGCTGGTCTTGGCCGAGGGCGGCCCGGACGCCGTCCGGGTCGAGGTGCTCGCGAAGCGGCTCGGCGTCACCAAGGGCGGCTTCTACGGCTTCTTCGACGACCGTGAGGCGCTGCTACGCGCGATGCTCGACGTGTGGCAGCGCGAGAGCACGGACGAGGTGATCGCGCGCGTCCAACGTGAGGGGGGCGACCCGCGCAGCCAGATCCAGCGGGCCGGCGTGCTCACGTTCTCAAGTAGCCGGTTGCTGCCGATCGACCTCGCGATCCGCGCCTGGGCGCGGCGCGATGAGGTGGTCGCCGAGCGGCTGCGCGCGGTGGACAACCGGCGGATGGCGCTGCTGCGCCAGATGATCGGCACCTTCTGTTCAGACCCGGAAGAGATCGAGGCCCGCGCCCTGCTCGCCTTCTGCATGGCGATCGGCGTGCACTTCCTGGCCGCCGATCACGAGCAGCGCACCCGACGTGCGGTGACACAGCGTGCGGTCGACCTGTTGTTCGATCGCGCGCCCCGACCAGCAGCGGCCGAAACAGCGACACGCGAGCGCTGATATCCCCGGCGCGAGGCCGTGTGCGTTGCGGACGGTTGCGCACAGCGCTGTGCCACGTCGGCATCTCGCGCGGCCAGAAAAGCCCCCAGCCCACAAGGGACGGGCACTCCTACGCGGGTCCGGGTCAGGTCCGACCAGGGACCCGGGCGACGAACGCCCGCCATGCGGACAAGCGAAGCTCAACGCCGGGCCGCGCCGTCGGACTCGTGTTCTGCCTCCGGCAGAGTCCATTGGCTATGTCGCGCCGCCGCTGCTTGGCTGGGCGGCATGGAGATACTGGTGCTGGGCGGGACGGCATGGCTGGGGCGGGAGGTGGCCCGGCAGGCCGTCGGACGGGGACACGGTGTCACCTGCCTGGCCCGTGGCGAGAGCGGCGCGGTGCCGGACGGTGCGACCCTGGTCGCTGCGGACCGGAGCGACCCTGCGGCGTACGGCGCGTTGCGTGGCCGCGACTGGGACGCCGTCATCGAGGTGTCGTGGCAGCCCGGCTTCGTCCGGCAGGCCCTGCACGCGCTTGGCGACCGGGCCCGGCACTGGTGCTACGTCTCGTCGGTCAGCGCCTACGCCAGCCACGACACACCCGGCGCCGACGAGTCGGCGGCGACCCTCCCGGCGACGGTTCGGGACGTGGTCGACCGTGCCGAGTACGGCGAGGCGAAGGTGGCCTGCGAGCAGTTCTCCACGACCGAGGTGGGAGACCGGTTGCTGGTGGCCCGCGCCGGGTTGATCGGCGGCCCCGGCGACCACACCGATCGCTCCGGCTACTGGGTGGCGCGAGCCGCCCGCGCCCCCGAAGCGCCGATGCTGGTACCCCGTACCCCCGATCTGCCCACGCAGGTGGTGGACGTGCGCGATCTGGCCGCCTGGCTGCTGGACAGCGCCGCAGCCGGCACGGTCGGCACGTTCAACGCGGTCGGGCCGGTGATCCCTTTCGGCGAGTGGGTCGCGCTGTGCCGGGCCGTCGGCGGGCACACCGGACCGGTGGTCGACGTCGACGCCGGCTGGCTGGTGGCCCGCGGCGTGGCCCAGTACATGGGCCCGGAGTCGCTGCCGATGTGGCTGGTCGAGCCGGGCCACTCCGGCTGGTCGGCGCGCAGCGGTGCGGCGGCGGCCGCCGCCGGCCTACGCCACCGGCCGCGCCCGGACCTGCTGGCGGACACCCTAGCCTGGGAACGGGAGACCGGACTGCACCGCGACCGACGCGCCGGCCTGAGCGCCGGCCGAGAAGCCGAGCTGCTCGACGCCCTGCCCTTGCCCGACCGGCCGACGCCGTAACTGGCCGAGGATGCGCAACTTCGGGGAGCTTGTCTCATCCTGTTTGTGCTGGTGGGCGAGTCTTGACATGGGCATGGCAGGTGTTTGGTTGCAGGTCAGGGGCCGGATGATCTTTGTGGTGATCGTCTGACTCGGATTCCGCGGGAAGTCTGCGGCGTGGCGACCCGGGACATGAAGGAACCCTCGGCGAGGGTTGCTGGTCGTGACACACATCAATCCGCCCACCGAGGGCCACGAATTGGTCTACCAAGTCCGCCTGCCCGTGTCCAGTGACACTGTCGCGCTGGTGACCGAGGCGATACGCACCTACCGGCGGCAGGTGAAGTCCCGCTGGCGCAAACTATCCGACCTGCAGACCACCACGATCGTCCTGGCGGTACTGCGCCACGACCAGCGTCCCGCCGACCTCGCCGCCGCCCACGGGGTGTCCCACCACAGCGTCCGCCGCTGGGTCAGACAAGTCATCACCACCGTGGCGCGGATGGCGCCACGTCTGGACCGTGTCCTGGCGGCCGCCGCCCGCACCTACCACGAACAGCCACTCCTGCTCGACGGCACCTGCGTGCCCGTGCACGCACCCGCCGACAAGGCCAAAGAACGACGCCACTGGTGCCTGAAACACAAAGTCCACCACCTACGCGTGATGACCCTGACCGACCAACACGGCCGACTCCTCTGGCTCTCCGCGGCCACCCCCGCACGACTCCACGAAGCCACCCACGCCAAACGCCTGCACCTGCCCGCCCGCCTGCGCCACCATCACCTCGCGATCATCTGCGACCGCATCCACACCCGCCTCGACGACCAACCCACCACCAACCCCACCGTCCTCGTCGGCCGCCGCGCCTGCCGCAACCACAAACTCACCCCCGCCGAGAAAACCGCCAACACCCTGCTCGCCCGCGAACGCGTCGCCAACGAACACGCCCACGCCCACCTCAAGAACTGGCGCATCCTCACCCGACTACGCCACGGCTGGCACCACCACGCCACCACCCTGCTCCGCGCCCTACTCGTCCTCACCAACACCGAAATCAACCGCTGACCCAGACAAACGATCACCACAAAGATCAACTAACCCATGGCCTGCGACCAAACACCTCACACCACCACGTCAAGCCCCCACCACCAGCACAAACAGGATGAGACAAGCTCGGGGATGTTGCTGCCCCGGCGCGTCCTGAGGCAGCAGTACCCCCGAAGTTGTCGGCGGCCCGGCCCGGCACGTGAAGGACGGGCACTCTCGTGTGTCGGGGTCAGGCCCGATGGGTGAGCTGGGCGACGAACGCGCGCCATGCGGACGGGGCGAAGGTCAGCGCCGGACCGTTCGGGTTCTTCGAGTCGCGGACGCCGACGACACCGGGAAGATTGTCAGCAACCTCGACACAGTTGCCGCCGCTGGTGCCGCTACGCGTCGCCTTGCGCCACCGCGCGCCGTTCAGGTCCATTGGTTCGCCGCTTCCTTGATGAGGTTTAGGGACTGTCGCCGAGGAAGGGCCTCAGTCCGGACGCTCTCCCACCGCTGAAAGAGCGTATCGAGGTCGGCTGGTCGGTCCACCACATCACCGCCAAGCTGACTTTCGAGGTGCCCGATCCAGCTCCCGTCCGACATGTGTGCCAGGGAGAGCGGCCCGGACAACCCGGCGTGAAGGCCGACATCGGCCGGGATGACGTGGACGCTGATGTTGGGTCGCTCCGCGCAAGCTACAAGGTGCGAAAGCTGCCCGGCCATCATTTTCTCGCCCCCGTCGCCCACACGCCGGATTGCTCCCTCATCAACGACAACGACGAGTTGGGGTGGAGACTCCCGCGTGAGGATCGCCTGCCGTTCAAGTCGACCGGCGACCCGGCGATCCACCTCGTCATCGGTCAGGCGGGGGTCGAGCCGGAGGACGGCGTGAGCGTATGCCTCGCTCTGCAACAGGCCCGGGATCAGGTTGGGTTCGAAGTAGCGGAGTTGCGTGGCGCCGCGTTCGGCGTCGAGCCACGGCAGGAACCAGGACGGTGTGCCGAGCTTCATCGCCAGCCGCTCGAACAGGCCACCGGTGCTCAGCGCGCGGTCGGCGCCTCGGGCGAAGTCCAACGTCAACGCCCGAGTGCCACCCTCGACGGCGCTGACGTGGGAGGCGCTGAAGCCCGCGCCGCGACCGAATGCCTCCTGCGTCATGCCGGCCGCTCCCCGCGCCCGGCGGATCTCGCCCACGATGAAGGACGCCACCGGGTTTGGCGTGTCTCGCATTCAGGGCTCCTCACACTGAAGATCGACTAGCCATGTCGCCACCGGGTCAGCAGCCGTTTCGCCAGCTCAGCCCAGACGACGAAAGCACCTTCCGAGAGTAATGGCCGCCCTAGCAGAGTGTCACCAGCGGAACCGCGGACGTGGCACGGCCCGTCGGCGGGACCAGCACCGGGCCGCCCGACGGGCGAGCACTCTCGGGCGGCCCTCCCCCACTCTGTCGACTGAGGAGGCCCACGGTGCCCGTTCCGGAGCCCGCCACCGCCATATCCGCGTTCCGCCGGCCGGCCCGCCTTGATCGTCGCCATGTCGGGTGACGCGGGAGGACGGCACCCCTCGGGTCTCCCCCGGCGTGTACCTCCTGGACCGCGCGGCCTCCCCGCAGTTCGCCAGCCCGATCCTGGTGCGGGTGATCCGCGAGTTGCCCGACCGGCACCCGCCGCACGGGTGGACCTGGGTGGACTGCTATCAGCTCGACCGGCACGGCGACGCGACGGAGAAGCGGCAGTTGTTCGTGATGCCGCACGGCATGCGGCCGGTGAACGTGCCACCGGTCCCCTACGCCGCGCGTGGACGCCCGCCCCGCTCCCGCCCCACGCGGGCGGACGGGTGAGCACCGGCCCGCACGAGCATGTCGCGTCCCGTCCGACCTGGCGGTGCCGGGCCTGCGGGATCGCCTGGCCCTGTTCTCCCGCGAAGCTACGGCTGCTCGCCGAGTACCGGGAGAACCTGCCAGGCCTGATGGTCTATCTCGTGACGCTGCGCGAGGAGGCCGCCGAGCAGTTCGCCGCGGCGTGCGGCGGCGAGCCGCCCACCGACCTGCACCCGCGGTTCACCGACTGGGTGCCGGCCCGATCCAGGTAGGCCGCCCGCCCCGGTCCGCGCACTCCCCCGGTGCGGGCGCGGGGCGGGCTCTGCCGACGACCGGCGTTTTCGGTGATCGCCCGGTGGTGACCTGGCCTCGTACGCTTCGGGGCATGGCACGGCGATCGTCGATGGAGCTGCTGGCCCGGTCGGCCTGGGTGCGTCTGGCGCACGGCGTGCGGACGCGGACGCTTCCGGTCCTGCTGTTCTTCGCCGGACTGTCCGCCGTGATGCTCCTCCTGGCTCGCGGTGCCGCCGAGTACGGCCGCACGCTGGCGATGGAGTTGGGCGCCGAGTTCGTCGGTGCACTGGTGGTGATCTTCGCGCTCACCCCGATCGTCCGGCGCTCCCAGCAGGGCCGCGTCCGCGAACACCGCCACCTCGACTTCTCCTGGTACACCGACCGGGTGATGACCGCGACCAGGTCGGTGCGCGTCCTGCACACGTTCTCGCGGTTGTTCTCGCCGCCGTACAGCCAGCGATTCCTCGCCGCGGCGGCGGGTCTGATACGCCGGGGCGGCCGGGTCGAGGTCCTGCTGATGCACCCTGACTCGGTGGCCGCGGTGCTGCGGACGACCGAGTTGGCCGGACGCCGCGACGTGAGCCAGGAATCGCGCCGCAACCTGCAAACACTCGAAGCCTTTCGGCAGGGCCTTGACGAGACCTCCCGCGCACGCTTCGAGGTCCGGCTCTACACCGCCGCCGCATCGGTGCAGATGTACCAGTGGGACGACAAGTTGCTGGCGTCGTTCCTACCGCTGGGCAAGCTCTCCGGCGATCACTCGCAACTGGAGGTCTCCACGGTGTCGCCGCTCGGCAGCTTCGTCACCGAACGCGCCGACGAGCTGTGGGACGGTGGCGTGGCGCTCACCGAGTACTGGCTGACGGGTGTCACCCTCACCGACGAGGAGGGACGACGGCGGTACTCGTGCCGGTTTCTCGACATCGGCGACCGGCACTACCTGGCCGACGCTCGGGTGATCGCCCATCTTGCCCGCGCCCACAACGGCTCGGTCAGAGTGGAGCTGCGACGGTGCCCCGGGACGGTGCACGAGGTGGATGTGATCACCGACGGCGACCCGGACCTGGCGTTCGTACGGCAGCGATTCCTTGAGAAGTACGGCCATCCCGAGCACGTCTTCGCCCGCCTCAACCCGCTCCCGCCGGTCTGACCGGTACCGCGACGCTCGATCAGGCGGGTTCGGCGGTGTGGCCGAGTTCGCCGGAGATCTGGTTCGCGGTGTCGAGCAGCAGGGGAAGGCTCTCCTTGAGCTGGTCGAGGCTCGCGATGACCTCGATCGCGGTCATCGAGGCGGCGGCGATGACCCGTCCACGGGAGTCCCTGATCGGCGCGGCCACGCACATGACGTACGTGTCGTGTTCGCCGTTGTCGACGGCCCAACCCTGGTCGCGGATGCGGACGAGTTCGGCGTCGAGCGACTCGCGGTCGGCGTACGTGGTGGGGGTGAACCGTTCGAAGACGACGTGGGACAGGAGGCGGTCGCGTTCCGCCGTCGGCAGGTACGCCAGGATGGTCTTGCCCACGGCGCTCGCGTAGATCGAGACCGCGCGCCCGATCCGCGACGGTAGCTTGACCGCGTCGACGGCCGGGCTGTCGACCTTGTCGATATAGATGATCTCGTCGCCGGTCAACTGCGCCAGGTGCACGGTGTGGCCGGTCTTGCGCTGGAGCGTTCGCAGGGGCGCGGCGGCGAACTGGCGCAGGTCCATCGAGCCCAGCGCGAGTTCCGACAGTTCGATGATGCCGCTGCCGAGCACGTAGGTCCCGGCGCCGGTCCGGCGGACGAAACGCGCCGATTCGAGCGTCTGGAGGATCCGCAGGGCGGTGGACTTGTGGACCCCCAGGACGTCCGCCGCCTCGGTGAGGGACAGCGGATGTTCCGCGGCGCGACGGATCAGGTCGACCGCACGGCGAACCGATTGCGACACGGTGGCGTCTCCCTCCACGCGGCGACCCCGACGATCGCCCGTTGCATCATACGCAACGGCTTGCGCTGCTCTCGCAACAGGCCGTTGACACCGTTGCATATAGCGCTACGATCGTTGCAGATTCCAGCTCGGCGACTCTGACCTGCCACAGGGGAGCGACGATGAGCAAGGAGCCCTGGTTCGGCGGTGCCGCCGAGGCGTTGCCGGACGATGCCGAGGACAGCGTCCTCATCGGCCGGATCTGGGACCCGTCCGTCGACGGCCCCTCCCCGGTGACCGTCCGCGACGGCGACGTCATCGACCTCAGCCGCCGGTTCCCGACCGTCCGGGACATCTGCGAGCTGCCCGAACCCGCCAAGACCGTGGCCGGGTCGGACGGGCCACGGGTCGGCGGCTTCGACGAGCTGCTGGCCAACACCGGTGCCACGGACCGGGACCGGAGCCGGCCCTGGCTGCTCGCCCCGGTCGACCTGCAAGCGCTCAAGGCTGCCGGCGTGACCTTCCCCGTCTCGATGCTCGAACGCGTCATCGAGGAGCGGGCCCGGGGAGACCTGACCCGCGCGGCGGACATCCGTGGCCGGATGTTCGCCGACATCGGTGCCGACCTGGACAGCCTGGTCCCCGGCTCGGTCGAGGCGGAGCGGCTCAAGGCCGCACTGGTCGCCGAGGGCCTCTGGAGTCAGTACCTGGAGGTGGGGATCGGGCCGGACGCCGAGATCTTCACGAAGGGCCAGCCGCTCTCCGCCGTCGGCACCGCCGTCCCGGTCGGCGTACTCGCGGCCTCGACCTGGAACAACCCGGAGCCCGAGGTCGCGCTCATCGCCCAGTCCAGCGGCCGGATCGTCGGTGCCACCCTGGGCAACGACGTGAACCTGCGCGACGTCGAGGGACGCTCGGCGCTGCTGCTCCCCCGGGCCAAGGACAACAACGCCTCCTGCGCCCTCGGTCCGTTGATCCGGCTGTTCGACGAGCGGTTTCCGCTCAGTCGGGTACGCGAGCTGACGGTGGGGCTCCAGGTCCACGGGGTGGACGACTTCCACCTGGCGGCGACCTCGGAGATGGCGCGGATGGCACGCGACCCGGAGTCGCTGGTCCGGCAGTTGATCGGCCCGCACCACCAGTATCCCGACGGCGCCGTCCTGATGCTCGGCACCATGTTCGCTCCCACCCAGGACCGCGAACGCCCCGGCGAGGGCTTCACCCACCAGGTCGACGACGTGGTGCGGATCGACTGCCCGGCGCTCGGCACCCTGGTCAACCGGGTGTGGCACGCGGAGCGGTGCGAGCCGTGGCGGTTCGGCGTCCGCGATCTCATGGGCAATCTGGCAAGGAGAGGACTGCTGTGAAAGTCACCACCACCGATCCGCGCGACGGCCGGCAGCACCCGACGGATCTCGTCGAGACGGACGAGTCCGGCGTGGCGGCGATCGCCGGCCAGGCGTCCCGGGCGGCACAGTGGCTGTCCGACCTGGGCAGGGCCGGCCGGGCGCGGTTGCTGGAGGCGGTCGCGGCCGCCCTGGAGTCCCGACGGGCGGATCTGGTCGCGACGGCGGAGGCGGAGACCGGGCTGGGTCAGGCGCGACTCGACTCGGAGCTGACCCGGGCGGCGGTCCAGTTCCGGATGTTCGCGGCGGTGCTGCGCGACGGTGGGTACCTGGAGGCGGCCATCGACCACGCCGCCGACACGCCCCTCGGGGCCGGCCCGGACGTGCGACGGATGCTCGTACCCCTCGGGCCGGTGGCCGTCTTCGGCGCCAGCAACTTCCCGTTCGCCTTCTCCGTCGCCGGCGGCGACACCGCCTCGGCGCTGGCCGCCGGCTGTCCCACGGTGGCGAAGGCGCACCCGTCCCATCCGCTGACGTCGCGCGCCTCCGCCGACGCGATCGAGTCGGCCGTGCGCGACCTGGGCGGGCCCGACGGTGTGCTCACCGCCGTGTACGGGGAGCGGGCCGGCCGTTGGCTGGTCCGCCAGCCGGCGATCCGGGCCGCCGCCCTGACCGGCTCGGTCGGCGCGGCCCGCGCCATCCAGGCGGCCATCGGCGAACGCGCCGACCCCATCCCGTTGTATGCCGAACTGGGCAGCGTGAACCCGATCGTCGTGCTGCCCGACGCGGCGGCCGGCCGGGGGGACCAGATCGCCGACGGTTTGTTCGCCTCCTTCACCGCGTCGGGCGGCCAGCTCTGCACCAAGCCGGGGCTGGCGTTCCTCCCGGCGGACCCGGCAGGTGACCGCCTGGTCGACACGCTCCGGGGCAAGGTCGCCTCCGCTGGCGGATCGGTCCTGCTGAACCAGCGCATCCGGGACGCGTACGAGAGCGGAGCCACCGCGTTGGAGAAGGCCGGCGCCCGCCTCGTCGCGCAGCCCCGGATCGACGCCGGAGCGGGCTTCACGGTGGCACCGACGCTGCTGGAGGTCGACCTGCCGGGCCTGACCGCCGAGATCGCCGACGAGTGCTTCGGCCCGCTGCTGGTCGTGGTCCGCTACCGCGACGTCGCCGACCTCGACGCCGCGCTGGCGACCGTGCCGCCGTCACTCACCGGCTCCGTGCACCGCGGGCCGGGCGACGACACCGACGCCGTACGCCGGCTGGTCGACGTCTTCGCCGCCCGCGCCGGTCGGATCGTCTTCGACGGCTACCCCACCGGCGTCCGGGTGTCGTGGGCGCAGCACCACGGTGGTCCCTGGCCGTCGACCAACGCCGTGCACACCTCGGTGGGCGCCACCTCGATCCGACGCTTCCTGCGCCCGCTGGCCTGGCAGAACGCTCCGGAGTGGATCCTCCCCGAGGAGTTGCGAGACGAGTACACCGCCATTCCCCGCCGAGTCGACGGGAGGTGGGTGCCCGGGACCGATCCCCAGCCCTGACGTCGACGCATGGCACCTCGCGCACCGAGCCCGAAGGGAACCACGTCAATGAAGACGACACGAACACTCGCCACGGCCGCGATGCTCGCCGCCACGATCGGCCTGGTCGCCTGCTCCTCGGACGACGGCGGCAGCGACGCGAGCAACTGCACCAACACCATCACCAAGCAGGATCTGCCGGTTGTCACGATGTGGGCCTGGTACCCCAACATGCAACTGGTCGTGGACAACTTCAACAAGGCCAACGACGAGGTCCAGGTCTGCTGGACCAATGTCGGACAGGGCGGTGACCAGTACGACAAGTTCCAGACGGCCATCTCGGCGGGCACCGGCGCGCCCGACGTGGTCATGGTCGAGATGGACCGGATCCCGACCTTCCAGATCCAGAACGCGCTCGTCGACATCAGCGGGTACGGCCTCGACGCGGTCCGGGCCAACTACGGCGAAGGCGCCTGGAAGGACGTCTCGGTCGGTGACGCGGTCTACGGCGTACCGGTCGACGGTGGTCCGCTGGCGATGATCTACCGGAAGGACATCTTCGACAAGTACGACGTCACCCCGCCCAAGACCTGGGCCGAGTACGAACAGGCCGCCCAGAAGGTGAAGGACGCCGGTGGACCGCTCTTCGGCGACCTCGGCGCGAACGTCCCGGCGCTGATGATGGCGCTGCAGATCCAGAAGGGCGCGGCCCCGTTCACCTACGATCCCGCCCAGCCCGAGTCGATCGGGGTACGGCTGAACGACCAGGCCTCCAAGGATGTGCTCGACTACTGGGGCGGCCTGGTCCGCAAGGGCCTGGTCGGAACGCAGGACCAGTTCACCCCGGAGTACATCTCCGGAGTCATCAACGGCAACTACGCGACCTACATCTCCGCCGCCTGGGCGCCCGGGTACCTGACCGGCGCGGGCGTCGGCCAGGGACAGGACACCGGCACCTTCGCGGTGGCGCCCCTGCCGCAGTGGGACCTGAGCAGTCCGGTCCAGGTGAACTGGGGCGGGTCGGCGTTCTCGGTCACCAGCCAGTCGAAACAGCCGGAACTCGCGGCCAAGGCCGCCTACGGCCTCTACGCCGACCAGGAGTCACTCACCGACGGCTGGACCAACCAGATCATCTTCCCGCTCAACCTGACCGCGCTCAACGATCCCGAGTTCGTCGACCTCGAGGTGGCGTTCTTCGACGGCCAACAGGCGAACAAGGAGGTGTACATCCCGGCCGCCAACGCCTACCAGGGCGTCGTCTACAGCCCGTTCGGTCAGTACTACTTCGACGCGATGACCAAGCAGATCAGCGAGATGAGCGCCGGCTCCATCACCGGTTCGCAGGCTGCCGACCGGATCCAGGAAGACGTGACGAAACACGCCACCGAACAAGGTTTCACCGTTCAGTGACCGACCGGGTGGGCCGGCCGTCCTCCCCCGGCCGGCCCACCCTCGACCCCCAGCGGCCCACGTCCCGGAGCCCGAGATGACATCGATCACCGCCAAACGCGCACCGCGCACCCGCCATGAGAAGCGCAAGACCCGAGGCACGATCCACCGCCGGGAGCACCTGACGGGGTGGCTGTTCGTCGGGCCGTTCGGGGTCGTCTTCCTCGCCTTCCTCATCGCCCCGCTGGGGTACGCGCTCTACCTCAGCCTGTTCCAGAAGAAGCTGATCGGCGGCACCAGCTTCGTCCTGTTCGACAACTACGTGAAGGCGTTCACCGACCCGAGCTTCCTGTCCGGAGCGTGGTTCGTCATCCGCTTCGCGTTGGTCGCCATTCCGGTCCAGATCGCCGTCGCGCTGGCCATGGCGCTCATCCTGGACGCGGTGACCTCGCTGTTCACCCGCTTCTCCCGCCTCATGATCTTCCTGCCGTACGCGATCCCCACGGTCATCGGGGCGGTGATGTGGGGGTTCCTGTACAGCCGGAGCTTCGGCCCGCTCACCGACGTCTTCGGCTTCTTCGGTGCCACCGCACCCGACTTCCTCAGCAGCAACCTGATCTTCTACGGCCTGCTGAACATCGTCACCTGGCAGTGGGCCGGCTACTACATGATCATCCTGTACGCGGCCCTGCAGGGCATCGACCCCACGCTCTACGAGGCCGCCCGCATGGACGGCGCCGGACGATGGCAGGTCGCCCGGCGGATCAAGATTCCGCTGATCGCGCCCGCGCTGATCCTGATCCTGGTCTTCTCGCTGATCGGCACCCTGCAGTTCTTCAACGAGCCGCAGATCCTGCGATACCTCGCGGCGGGCACGATCGGCTCGGACTTCACGCCCAACATGTACGCGTACCAGCAGGCGTTCGGGCTGGCCAACTTCAACTACGGGTCGGCGATCTCGTTTGCCCTCGGCGGAGTCGTCTTCATCTGCGTCTACGCCTTCCTGTTCTTCACCCGCAAGCGGAGGAGCTTCCTCTGATGTCCGAGAGCGACAGCGCCAGCGCCGGCCACCGCCGCGCGCAGCGCCACCTTCCGCTGCAGATCCTGCTCGGCTTCCTGGTGATCTACTTCCTCGTGCCGTTCTGGTGGGTCGTCGTCAACAGCTCCAAGGACGCACCGGGCCTGTTCGGCGGCGGCAACACCCTCTGGTTCGCCGACCAGGTCGACTACCTCGGCAACCTCAGGCAGTTGTTCACCTACGACGGGGGCATCTACCTGCGGTGGCTGCTGAACTCCACGTTGTACGCCCTCGCCGGTGGGGTCGGTGCCACCGTCCTGGCGGTCATGGCCGGCTACGGGTTCGCCAAGTACCGGTTCGCCGCCCGGCGCTTCAGCTTCGCCGTCGTGCTCGGCGCACTGATGGTGCCCGCCACCGCCCTGGTCATCCCGACCTTCATCATGTTCGCCCGGCTCGGCCTGACGAACACGGTCTGGGCCGTGATCCTCCCCTCGCTGCTCAACCCGTTCGGTGTCTACCTGATGCACGTGTACGCGCGCGACGCGGTGCCCGACGAGATCCTGGACGCGGCGCGGGCCGACGGCGCGGGCGAGGTACGGACGTTCCTCCAGATCGCCCTCCCGCTGATGCGTCCCGCGGTGGTCACCGTTCTCCTGCTGTCCGCCGTCGCGTCCTGGAACAACTACTTCCTGCCGCTGGCCATGCTCTCCGACAACCGGCTCTTCCCGGTCACCGTCGGCCTGGGCCTGTGGCAGGGGGTCGCCTCGGCGAACAACGCGGGCGGCACCTCGCTGTGGAGCCTGATCATCCTGGGCTCCCTCGTGTCGGTCATTCCACTGATCATCGCGTTCTTCAGCCTCCAACGACACTGGCGCGGCGGGCTGTCCGTCGGGGGCCTCCGGTAGCTCGCCACCGCCGACCGATCAACCGTTCATCCCCCCTCGACCGCCGCGCACCGCGCGGCCAGACCGTTGACAGGAAGGTGTGCCGATGTCGATGACGAGTCGACCGTTGCGCAGCGGCCAGTGGTTCGGTGCCGACGGCCGCAACGGGTTCATCCATCGCTCCTGGATGCGCAACCAGGGCTTCGCCGACGACGTCTTCGACGGCCGGCCGGTGATCGGCATCGCCACCACCTGGTCGGAGCTGACCCCGTGCAACGCCCACCTGCGCGAGCTGGCCGAATCGGTGAAGCGCGGCATCTGGGAGAGCGGCGGCCTGCCGCTGGAGTTTCCCGCGATGAGCCTCGGCGAACCCCTCATGCGGCCCACCACCATGCTCTACCGCAACCTGCTGGCGATGGAGGCGGAGGAACTGATCCGGGCCAACCCGCTCGACGGCGTGGTGCTGCTCTCCGGCTGCGACAAGACCACACCCGGTCTGCTGATGGGGGCGGCCAGCGTCGACCTGCCGACCCTGTTGATCACCGGCGGGCCGATGCTCAACGGCAAGTTCCGCGGCCAGGACATCGGGTCCGGCACCGCCGTCTGGCGCTTCACCGAGGATCTCCGCGCCGGCCTGGTGACCGCGGCCGACTGCGCCGAGGCGGAGGTCTGCATGTCCCGTAGCCGGGGTCACTGCATGACCATGGGCACCGCCTCCACGATGGCCTGCGTGACCGAGGCGTTGGGCGTGCAGCTGCCGGGCGCCGCCGCGGTTCCGGCGGTCGACTCCCGACGGTACGCGCTCGCCCACGCCGCCGGGCGGCGCATCGTCGCCATGGTCGACCAGGACCAGCGCCTGTCCACGGTGCTCACCCGCGAGGCGTTCGAGAACGCCATCCGGGTCAACGCCGCGATCGGCGGCTCCACCAACGCCGTGGTGCACCTGCTGGCCATCGCCGGCCGCGTCGGCGTGCCCCTGTCGCTCGAGGACTTCGACGCCCTCACCGGCGACGTGCCCATGCTGGTCAACCTGATGCCGTCCGGGACGTACCTGATGGAGGACTTCGCGTACGCCGGTGGGGTGCCGGCGGTGATGGCGGAGATCGCCCCCTTCCTGCACCTGGACCAGATCACGGTCAGCGGGAAGAGCGTGGCCGACAACATCGACGGCGTCCAGTGCTGGAACCGGCAGGTCATCGGCACCCTCGCCGAACCCTTCCAGCCCGCCGGATCGGGCACCGTCGTGCTGCGTGGATCCCTCGCCCCGTCCGGGGCGGTGCTGAAGGTCTCGGCCGCCTCGGCGCACCTGCTCACCCACACCGGGCCGGCGCTGGTCTTCGACCGGATCGAGGAGTACGCCGTCGCCGCCGACGATCCGGATCTCGACGTCACGCCCGACACCGTCATCGTGGTGCGCAACGCCGGACCGCGCGGCTACCCGGGGTTCCCCGAGGTGGGCAACGTGCCGATGCCACGACGGCTGCTCGCCGACGGCGTCACGGACATGGTGCGGATCTCCGACGCCCGGATGAGCGGCACCGGCTACGGCACCTGCGTCCTGCACACGGCGCCGGAGGCGTCGGTGGGCGGTCCACTCGCGCTGGTCCGCACCGGCGACCTCGTCCGCCTCGACGTCCCGACCCGCCGCCTCGACCTGCTGGTCGACGAGACCGAACTCGCCGAACGCCGCGCCGCCTGGCAGCCGCCGCGACCGGCGGCGGACCGCGGTTGGCTACGCCTGTACAGCGAGCACGTCCAGCAGGCCGACAAGGGCGCCGACCTGGACTTCCTTGTCGGCGGCAGCGGCAGCGCGGTGCCCCGGCACTCACACTGACCGGTCACCTGGGTACATCTGTTGTCGCTGGGACGACAACAGATGTACCCAGCGGTCATCGCGACCGGTCAGTCGGCGAGGGTGCCGGCCGCGCGGCCCTCGTGCAGCGTCAGGTTGCGGCCGTCGGACGGGTCGAACAGGTGGATCTTCTCCAGGTTGAACCAGACCCGCCGGTCCTCCCCCTCGGTGACGGTCGACTCCGCCGACAGCCGGGTGACCAGGTTCGACCCGGCACCGCCGAAGTCGGCCGCGCCCGCGTCGGCGGCCAACTCCTCGAGTTCGGCGGAGGTGGCCCGCTCCCCCTCGACGCTCAGGTAGACGTACTTGTCCGAGCCCATCGACTCGACGATGTCCACCGGGGCGGTGAACTCCGTGCCCCGACGGCGGGTCTCCTCGTCGACCAGCTCGGCGTCCTCGAAGTGTTCCGGACGGATGCCGAGGATCAGCTCCCGAGGGGCGTCGGCCCCCTCCAGCTCGCGGCGGATCCGGTCGCCGATCGGCACGTCACCCAGGGCGGTACGCAGCGTGCCGTCCTCGACCGTGGCGGTGAGGAAGTTCATCGACGGTGAGCCGATGAACCCGGCCACGAAGAGGTTGTTCGGGTGGTCGTACAGCTCCTGCGGCGGACCGACCTGCTGCACCGCACCACCGCGCATGATCACCACGCGGTCGCCGAGGGTCATCGCCTCGGTCTGGTCGTGGGTGACGTAGACGGTGGTGGTGCCGAGCTGCTTCTGCAGGCGGGACACCACGGTCCGCATCTGCACCCGCAGCTTGGCGTCCAGGTTGGACAGCGGCTCGTCCATCAGGAACGCCTTGGGCTGCCGGACGATCGCCCGGCCCATCGCCACCCGCTGCCGCTGCCCGCCGGAGAGGTTGGCCGGCTTGCGGTCCAGCAGCGGCGTCAGCTCCAGGACCTTCGCCGCGTCCTCCACCTTCTGCGCGATCGTCTCCTTGTCCAGCTTCGCCAGCCGCAGCGGGAAGGCCATGTTCTCCCGGACGGTCATGTTCGGGTAGAGCGCGTACGACTGGAACACCATGGCGATGTCCCGGTCGCGGGGGGCCTTGTCGTTGACCCGCTGCCCGCCGATGCGCAGCTCACCGGAGCTGATGTCCTCCAACCCGGCGATCATGTTGAGGGTGGTGGACTTGCCGCAGCCGGAGGGGCCGACCAGGATGACGAACTCGCCGTCGGCGATCTCCAGGTCGACGTCGCGCACCGCTGTGGTGCCGTCCGGGAACTTCTTGCTCACCTTGTCCAGCACGATGTCAGCCACGAGTTTCTCACCTATCCCTTGACGGCGCCGGAGGTCAGACCGGAGACGATGCGGCGCTGGAAGAAGAGGACGAAGAGGATGATCGGCACCGTGATCACCACGGCGGCGGCGCAGATCGCGCCGGTCGGGTCCTCGAACTGCGAGGCACCGGTGAAGAACGACAACGCCACCGGCACCGTGCGCGAACGCTCCGTGGAGGTCAGCGAGATGGCGAACAGGAAGTCGTTCCAGCAGAAGATGAAGACCAGGATGGCCGTGGTGAACAGTCCCGGCGCGGCCAGCGGGGCGATCACCCGCCGGAACGCCTGCCCCTGGGTGGCGCCGTCCATCTTGGCGGCCTTCTCCAGGTCCCACGGGATCTGCTTGAAGAACGCCGACAGCGTGTAGATCGCCAGCGGCAGCGCGAAGGTGATGTACGGCAGGATCAGGCCCGGCCAGGTGTCGAACAGGCCCAGTTGCCGCTCGATCTCGAACAGTGGCGAGACCAGCGACACCTGCGGGAACATCGCGATCAGCAGCGAGACGCCGACGAGCAGCCGCTTGCCGGGGAAGTCCAACCGCGAGATCGCGTACGCGGCCATCGCGCCGAGCACCACGGCGATCGCGGTGGCGATCAACGCGATGCCGATGGAGTTGACCAACGCGCGAACGAACTGGTCGGTGGCGAAGATCGTCCGGTAGTTCTCCAGCGTCCATTCCCGTGGAATGAACTTCCCGTCGGTGAGCGTCGCCGGCGTCTTGAACGACAGCGACATGATCCACAGCACCGGGGTCAGCGCGAACACGACCACGGCGACGTCCAGCAGGCCCCAGCGCACCTTGGCCCGGGTGGTGGTGTCAGCCATGTCAGCGCCTCTCTCCGTCGTCGCTGCCCGGGGCAGCGGTACCGAACAGCTTCACGAAGACGAACGCGATGATCGCCACGGTGATGAAGATCAGCACCGACATGGTCGAGCCGATGCCGAGGTTCAGCCCTCGGATCAGGTTGTTGTAGGCGATCATCGACACCGACGAGGTCTCGTTGGCCCCCGACGTGAGCACGTAGATGTTGTCGAAGACCCGGAACGCGTCCAGGGTGCGGAACAGCAGCGCCACCAGGATCGCCGGCTTCATCACCGGCAGCATCACCTTGGTGAACCGCTGCCAGGCGGTCGCGCCGTCGGTGGAGGCGGCCTTGAGCAGATCCTCCGGCACCAGCGCCAAGCCCGCCATCAGCAGCAGCGCCATGAACGGCGTGGTCTTCCAGATCTCCGCCAGCATGATGATCGCCAGCGAGCTGGCCCGCTCGGTCAACGGCGCACCGTCGGAAAACAGGTTGGCCAGGTACCCGGTGCCCGGCGTCCACGCGTACCGCCAGGAGAAGGCGGCCACCACCGTGACGATGCCGTACGGGATCAGCGCCGAGGTCCGGACGATCCCCCGCCCGACCAGCGTACGGTGCATGATCAGCGCGAGGCCCATGCCGAGCACCAGCTCCACGGCCACGGTGACCACTGTGATCAGCATGGTCACCCCGAACGCCGTCCACCAGAACTCGTTGGTGAGCACGGTGGCGTAGTTCTGCAGACCGACGAACTCCCGCTCGGCGGGGAACCGCAGGTCGTAACGCTGCAACGACAGCCACACCGAGTACAGGATCGGATAGGCGGTCACCGCCAGCATGACCAGCGCCGCCGGGGCACACAGCAGCCAACCCAGCCGGCGCTCGGCCCGCTTGTTCTCGCTCAGCGCCGCCTTGCCGCGCCGGTTGTCGCGTTGGGCGGGCACCGCGGCGTGCCCCCCGCTGCGGGTGTCGGTGCCGTCGGCGGCCACGTCCGCGCCGGCCGGGGTCGAGTTGACGCTCATGCCGTCCCTCCGCTCCGCTCCGGGCCGGCCTGAGGCACCGGCGCACTGAGCCCGATGGTTCGCTCGCGGTGCTCGCTCACGGCAGGACTCCCCTCGACTCCAGGGCGGCGGCGACCGCCTCGCGCAGTTCGTCGGCGGTCGCCTGCGGGTCGATCGCCGACGGCGGCGACAGGATCGCCGAGGTCACGGTGGAGATGCTCTGGTACGCGGGGGTCAACGGCCGCACCGCCGAGTCCCGCAGCTGTTCGAGGATGGTCTCCTTCATCGGGTACGCCTCGTCCATCTCCGGGTCGTCGTAGACGCTCTCGATGGTCGGCGGCACCCCGTCGTTGATCGCGGAGAACTTCTGGTTCTCCGCGTTGCGCAGGCACCTGGCCGCCTCGAAAGACTCCGCCGGGTGCTCCGAGTACCGGCTGACGGCCAGGTTGATGCCGCCGATGGTGACCCGCCCCGGCGTGCCCTCCTCGACCCCGGGCACCCGGGCCCAGGCGACCTGCTCGGCCAGCTCCGGGTTGGCCTCCTGCATCGCCGGATAGACGTACGGCCAGTTCACCTGGAACGCGCCGTTGCCGCTCTGGAACTCCAGCCGCACCGGATCCTCGGTGGCGTTGCTGAACGACGGCGAGGTCACCCCGGAGGTGGCGAAGTCGCGCAGCACCTCGAGCGCCCGGACGGCGCCGTCGTCCACCACGGCCTCGGTGCCCTCGTCGTTGAGGATGTTGCCGCCCGCGCTGGCCACGAGGGTGTTGTAGAGGACCACGAGTCCCTCGTACTGGGCGCCCATGGTGAGCACCTGATGCGGCCGGCCCTGATCCCGCAGCCGCTGCGCCATCGAGATCATTTCGTCCCAGGTGGTCGGCGGCTCGGGCACCAGGTCCTTGCGGTACCACAGCAACTGGACGTTCGTGTTCTTCGGCGCGGCGTACAGCTTGTCCTCGTACCGGGCGGTCTCCAACGGCCCTTCGAGGGTGCCGTCCTCCACCTCGGCGCGGTCCTGCCCGGTCCACTCCCGGATCCAGTCGGCGCTGGCGAACTCCTGGGTCCAGGTCACGTCGAGGCCGAGCACGTCCATGCCGTCATCCTCGGCCGCGAGCCGGCGCACCATCTGCACCCGCTGCTCGTCGGCCTCCCGCGGCAGCACCCGGTTGACGATGCGGTACCGCCCACCCGCCTCGGTGTTGCACCGGTCGACCACCTGTTGGAGGTTCTGCTCCGGCGGGTAGTACAGGTTGATCGTGGGCACCCCGCCGTCGTCGCCGGAGGCACACGCCGCCATCGGTGCCACAAACGTCAGTGCCGCGGCTGCCGCCGCCATCCGCACGCGGGGCCGGCGTCGAACGCCGACCGGATCACTCCGCTCGCTCATGACCCTCCCCTCGATCTCGGCCAACAGCCGGGGAGGTCTCCGTGCCCCGGCGCACGGCGAGACTGCCAGGGCGTGTGACCTGCGGTTTCGCACCCCTGCGTTTCGTGGTTGAAACACTGCCCGAGCGGGGGAGCCGCGAAACCTGCCCGAGCCGAGGCGCGCTAAACACCGAAGTGTGTGGCCCATGTCACGGCGCACCGGCAGCCGCGGCACGGGCGGGGCCGCGCCCTCCGGCGGCGGATGTCGGTGCCGGCCGGCATGATCGGCGGATGATCGCACGCTTCAAGGACCTCTGTCTCGACGCCGCCGACGCGCACGCCCTCGGCGGGTTCTGGGCCCGAATTCTGCACGGGGAGCGTGTCGACGTCGGTGACGGCGACACCCGGGTCGACCCGCCCACCGGTGCCAGCGCGGAATCGATCTGGGTCAACCGGGTGCCCGAACCGCGTACCGTCAAGACTCGCGTACACCTCGACCTCCGATTGGCCGAGGCGAGCCCGGCGGCGCTGCTGGAAGCCGGCGCGCGGCTGGTCCGCGAGCCGGACTCGGAGATCAGCTGGTGGGTGCTGGCCGACCCCGACGGCAACCTGTTCTGCGCGTTCGCTCCCGGAGACGAGTCCCGCCCGGGGCCGTTCGAGCTGGTGGTGGATTCCGCCGACCCGAGCGCCCAGGCCACCTGGTGGGCCGGCGTCGTCGGCGGCGAGGTCGAGGTCAGCGAGCAGGGGTACGCCTCGGTCAACGGCGCGGCCGGCTTCCCCTGGGACCACTGGGTCTTCGACCCGGTGCCGGAGCGCAAGAGCGTCAAGAACCGGATGCACTGGGACGTCGACCTGACCGACCCCGAGCCGTCCGCACTGATCCGGGCCGGAGCCACCCTGCTGCGGGAGCCGGACGACGCGGTGTCCTGGTGGGTGTTGGCCGACCCGGAGGGCAACGAATTCTGCGCTTTCCCACCGGGGGACTGACCGGCCGGTGCTACCGGGCGACCGTCAGGTGGACTAGCGTTTAACAAGCTCCGCCGCCAGCGCGTACGCCGTCGCCGTCGATACGCCACCGGCCGACCCCGACCCGCCCGATCGGTTGGTTCTCGCGGGAACAGCCCCTCACCGGTTACCGGTTGGGCAGGATCGTCCCCAACGAGGAGGTGCCGCCGTGGTGCAGGACACCCGCGCTCTCACCCTGACGTTCGAGGTGAGCGGCCTGCCACCGGTCAAGACCGAAGCGCTGTCCATCTTCGCCGCCGGACATCGGCAGGCGACGAGGGTGCGCGCCCTGTTGCAGGCCGCCTGCGCGGCCGCGCAGGAGACCGGCTGGACGCCACTGTCCGGCCCGATCGAGATCGACCTGACCCTGCGCTGCCCGTCCGGGCACCGCACCTCCGACGCCAGCACCCTGCTGGGTGGGGTGTGCGCGGTGCTCCAGGACAAGAAACGGGTCGCCAGCATCGGACTGGCCCACCTCGGCGTGCTGGTCGACGTCGCACTCTACGACGACGACAAGCAGATCCGCCGGCTGTCCTACCTGGAACAGCCAGCCGAGGAGTTCTCGTACCAGGTGCGCGTCGCCGCCGTGCCGGACGGGGTTTGACCGACGGCAGCGGTGGGGTACCGCAGCCGCCGATGAAGGGAGCACCAATGTCGGAGCCACACGTCACGCTGGATCCCCACGACCCGGTGCAGGAGAAGCTGCGCGGGCCGCTGGAGGAGCAGCTGACCTCTGCCCTGCAGGTGGCCACCGACCGGGTGCGCGACAGCTACGCCGGCGAGCCGGTGGAGCAGGTCTGCCAGCGGCTGCTCGACGAGACCCGGGCCGGCCTGCACCCCGACATCGCGGCCGGCTTCGAACCGGACATGGACGAGTTGTGCCGGGTGGCGGTCGCTATTGTCCGGGGCGCCGTCACCTGACGTTCATGCCGCGACCGGTCTCGCCCGCGCTTCCGTCCTCGGCCGGGCCACCAGCTCGGCCAGGTAGTCGCTGACCAGCGCGGGCAGCCGGTAACCGAGGGGCTCGTCCCGGTAGACCAGGTGCGCGTCGACCAGGCCCTCCAGTGCCCGCCACACGCGCTCGGTGGTGACGCCGAGCCGCGCCGCGGTCTGCTCGGGAGCGACCGACGCCTCAGGTGACTCCCCGAGCAGCGCGAGGATCCGGCCGGTCACCTCGTCCGTGGCGCGGACCGCGGCGACCCGGGTCGCCAGACTCCTCCGCACGGACAGGTCACCGAACGCCAGAACGTCCAGCCGGCCGCGCCCGTCGTCCGCCCGCTCCGCCAGAACGCCGACCGGCAGCTCCGGACGGCTCGCCAACCGTGCGGCGGCGATCCGCAGGGCCAGCACCGAACCGGCGCAGAGCCGGACGAGCCTCGCCGTGGCGGCGGGTTCCGCCTCGAGCCGGTCGGCGCCGACATGGGCCGCCAGCAGCGCCCGCGCCTCGGAGTCGGTAAGCCGCCGCAACCCGACCGACGTGACGTCGTCCAGGCCGTACAGTTTCCGCAGGCCCACGACGATCAGCGCCGGACCGGGCCCGGCGGGGACGAGCGGTCGCACCTGTTCCGCCCGGATCACCCCGTCGAGCACCAGCAGGATCCGCCGGCCGGCGACCCGGGTCCGGTACCAGCCGGCCCGCTCGTCCACATCCTCCGGCACCTCGTCCGCCGGCACACCCAGGGCGCGCAGCACCCGGCCCAGCACCTCACCGGAGGTCACCGACGGCCGGGACCCGAGGTCGACGAAGACCTGCCCCTCCGGGAACTCCGCGGCGACCGCGTGCGCCGCCCGGACCCCGACCGCCGTCCTCCCGCTGCCGGCCGGCCCGCTGACGACCACGGCGGCCGGCCTGCCGCCGCGCGCGGCCGCGACCACGTCCGCCACTTCCCGGGTACGCCCGACGAACGTCGTGAGGTCCGCCGGCAGTTCCCGGGGTACGAGGGCAGCCGGGGTCACGAGCCGGGACTTCTCGTCCGGCCGGCTCCGGGCACTGTCGCCGTGCGCCAGATCGGGCGACCGATCCAGCATCGACCGGTGCAGCGCTGTCAGGTCCTCCCCCGGCTCGATACCAAGGTGTTCGTCGAGCGCCGCGCGTGCCTCCTGGTACGCGGTGAGCGCCGCCGGCATGTCCCCGCACCGGTAGAGGGCGAGCATCAACTGCCCCCACGCGCGCTCCCGCAGCGGGTGCGCGGCGAGGTGGCGCCGCAGTTCACCGAGGAGATCGCCGTGCTCGCCGACGGCCAGGCGCGCCTGCGCCCACTCCTCGAACACCTGAAGGCGCTGCTCCTCCAGGCTGGCCCAGTGGCCGTCCAACGCCGGACCCGACGGAAGTCCGTCACCGGCGCGGCCCCGCCAGAGATCAAGCGCACCGGTCAGCGAGGCGACCGCCGAGCCGTGACGCCCGGCCGCCAGGTCCACCCGGCCCGCACGGGCCAGCCGCTGGAACCGGTCGACGTCCAGTTCCTCGTCAGCCACGCACAACTCGTACGCGTTGGGACGGGCGACCAGCCGGTCACCGAGCACCTTGCGGAGCCTCATCGCGTGCGACCGCAGGTTGGCCACCGCAGAAGGCGGCGGCTCGTCGCCCCAGGCCACTTCGGAGAGACGGTTCAGCGAAACCGGCCGGTTCGCCGCCAGGGCCAGGGCGGCGAGGACCGCCTGCCGCTTCACGGATCCCGGCGTGACGGTGGCACCGTCTACGATCAGTTGCATCCGGCCGAGTAGCCTGAGGTCAACCTGCATGTTTCGCTCCCCCGTTGAGCCTTCGAGCGCGCTCAGGCTAAATGCCGGCCGCAGGCGACAACAAGATGCATCGATCGACGACAATCGTGGCGATTGTCTATCGGCTACGACGGCGCGTCAGCGTAACGATCCGGCGGGTAAAAACGCCTAGCCAGCAAACCCATGCAGGCCAGGCCCGCTCTCACACAGATCATCTTGCAGCTAGCGCCGTTGAGATCTCGAGCAGGTCGGCGGGTGAATGCGCAGCTGGTCCCGCCGGGTTGCGCCGACTGTGTCGCCCATCGCACACCAGGGCACCGTTGACGTCGGACCGCCAGCGAGGCCACCTCTCCGGCTGCCGCAGCATATACGCGGCCAGTTCACCCGCTCCCACTCCCGCGCCACAACTCCTCAACGCGGCGGCCACCATCCCGTTCGCGTCGGCCGGCAGGTCCGCGTCCCCGAAGGCGGGTAGCAGCAACAGCAGTCGAGCATGCGGCTCGACGATCCCATGCGGATCGCCGGAGAGGTTGGCGGCGGCTACGAGCTCCGGCCAACTCATTCCCGGCCGGAACTCGTGCCCTCCCACACTTGCCAGAACCAGCTTGGAATTCTGACCGGATCGACGCAAAACAAACTCCGTACTGTTGTCGTCCGGCTCATTCCAGTAGACCAGATCGATCTCGTATCCATCACGCAGGCTGATCCGAAACACCGGCCACTCGTCAGGATCGGTCAGTCGATCGAAGTATTCAAAGCAGGCCGCTACGTCAACCGCGAAAGCCTCGGTGACCAGCGAATCCCGGTGGGGCGCCATCGTGGCCGACAAGTAGGTCGGCCAGAACAGGAAATCCTGAAGCATCGACGCGCCATCGATCAGCGGGAATTCTTCAAACCCGGCGATCACGGTTCCCTCCTCCCAACCTCAGGGCAACACATGTTCCGAGCCCTCCTGTGAGTCGAGGGTGCGGCTGACGTTCAGTTTGCGTTTTGTCGACGTCCAAACCCCTACAGATTTTCCAAGCGAGAGGTGAAGGGTGCGCCGGCAGGCAGCCGCCGCACCCTTCACACCGTTCAGGAACCAGTCGCGTTACGACAAATCGTTTCGGCGTACTCCACCTCGGATGCCGTCCAGCGCGAGCGGTCCAAACGACAGACGCCATGCGCAGCTTGAAGCGCCGATGGATGCCACTCGATAAGCTCAGCCATCGCGTGCAATGCCGCTTCTCGAGGACGAGCGCTCAAACCATCGATGACCATTCGCGTCAGGCACCATACGACCAGGTAAGCCTCATCGTCCGAGTAGGCGCCGAGCTGGTCAGTGAAGGAGTCTAAAAGGTCACCTTCATCGAAGCCTACCTCTCTTATGCAGCGGACAAGTGTCGTGATTAGATAGGACGCTTCGACCATATTATCAGCTCCACGGATACGGAACGTTCGACGGCCAGGGGATGTGGGTCGCGTTGGCCGCAGCCGGATTATAGTTCGAACTCCGTGGATTGTGCACTCCACTCGGGTAGAGATTGCCAGCCGGGTCGAGAAACCGCTGCCCGACCTGCACGCGGTAGGTGACACCACTGGCCGCGTTCGAGCCGGCTGGCGCCGTCGAATCAGGGCCGTGGATGCGAAGACGAATCGTCTGCCCATCCTGCAACCATTTGTACTCCACCCCGTACTGAGCACCACCACCGGAGTGAGGGGTAAGATCCCGCTTCGACGCGGATGCCGGCACCAGGTCCAACGGGTTGTCCGGAAGGGCCACGCCCGCCTTGGCCTTCGGCTTGGGAAAGGCAGGATCCGGCCGGCCGGCCTTGGCCGCCGTCCTGAGCGCCTTTAGACCAGCGCTGATTCCGCCACCGGCTCCCGCTTTCCCGGCACTGATCGCCAGTTCAGGCCCCATCCCTCCCGTTTGATAGCCGGCCTCATAGTAATTCCCTGCCTTGATATTCTCGTAGATCTCGCAGGCGCCGGTGAGGGTGCAGCCCCAACCGATACCGTTCCCCATCGGAGTCCCGGGAGCGTGCCCGTACTTCTGGCTCCAGTTGATCGACTCCTCAGCCATCCCCTTAAAGGCTCCCACCGGATCCTTTGCGAAAGAGATCAGGCCGCTCGCCGTGTCCGCACCCCAGTTGTCCCAGCCAGCTCTGGCTCCGGCCACAAACTCACCAAGGCTCCTAAAGAAGTCATGACCATCAATCTCGATCGCACTGACAGGGTTGCCGCCGCCGTAGGCGTAGCGGTTGCCGGTCCAAGGGTTCGTACCGAGGTTCATGTCGGCCAGGGCCCCGTTGTAGCTGTCCCGGGACAAGAAGCGGTTGAGGCCGGGGCTGTAGTCGCGGAAGCCCATGTCGTACGACTCGGAGGCTTGGTCCCACCGCTTGGCGTTGAACCGGTAGGCGTTGTACGGCTCCTTCGTCGGATCCGCGGCGTCGGGCTTGTCGATACCGGTGAACTCGGCCTCGTTATTCATGCCGTACGCGGTGTAGCCGTACGTGGCCTTCGTGTTGCCGGTGGCGTCGGTCAGCTGTTCGACGTCGGTGTGCGGGTTGTACCCGTAGTACGCCTCCTCCTCGGTGCCGTCGTCCTTGTGCGTGATCTGCGAAAGCCGCTGGCCCCAGGGCGAGTACTGGTAAGACTTGGTGAGCTCGCCAGCCACCTCCTCGTCCAGCACCTCTGACGACAGGCCCAGATAGTTGAAGGTGGTGGTCTTCTCCTCCGCCCCGCCAACGTCGGTCGTCTTGGTCGCCGTGCGGTCCAGCGGGTCGTAGGTGTACTTCGTCACCGTGGTGCCGGTGCCGATGTTCTTGCGGTTCTCGATGACGTGGTCGAACCCGTCGTACAAGTTCTTTTCGATCACCACACCGGCCGCGGTCACCGTGTCGAGCCGGCCGAACGGGTCGTAGTTGTACGACGCGGTCGCGCCACCCGCGGTGGCCGTGTGCAGCCGGTTGCGGTCGTAGTTGAAGGTGGTCGTGGTGCCCTTGATCGTCTGGTTGATGACGTTGTTGTTGGCGTCGTGGACGTAGGTTTCCGTGTCGGCGCCGTCACCGGCCCTGACCAGTTGTGCGAGGCGGTCACGCGGATCGTAGGAGTAGTCGCTTGTCGTGTTCAGGTACGCCGAGTTGTTGTCGGCGTTCATCTTCTTCGCGACGTCCCGCGTGCGGTTGCCGTTCAGGTCGTAGGTGAAGGTGTGCTCGGACACCAACGTCCCGTTCGACTTCTTCTCGACCTGGTGCCTCAGCAGACCGTCGAGGTAGTACGTGTAGTCGACGGTGTTGCCGTTGCCCTTGGTCTCCTGCTTCTTCTCACCCCGATCGGTGTAGATGAAGGTGGTCGTCTTCTTGTCGGCGTCGGTGGCGGACTTGCCGTTGACCACCGTCGACACCAGGTCACGCTCGTCGTAGCCGTAGCTGGCGTACTGCTTGTCGTGCTCCGTGGTCAGCGGGGCACTGTTCTCGTTGTAGGTGAACGACGTCGTGTTCTTGACCGTCCCCGACTTCCGCTCGGTCACCGTCTGCACCTGGTTGAGGCCCGTGTAGGCCACCGAGTACGTGTCCACTCGGGCGTTGGGCGACGAGTCGGTGATGGTTTGCAGGTTGCCGTTCGGGTCGTACCGGTAGGCGTAGTCGACCTTCTCGTTGTCGGTCACACCGGTGGTGTCCCGCACCACCTTCACCGCGTCCGCGACGACCGTGCCTGTCGCCTGGTCGGACAGCGACACCGTGTGGCTGTTGCCCTCGGTGAGGCTGTACGAGCCGAGGCTCACCCACGTCCCGGCGTTGGCGGTCTGGTTGACCGTCTTCACCGTGTCCCCGCCACCGTGCTTGACGGTGTACCGAGCGTCCGTGGCGGCGCCGGACACCTGCGGGTAGCGGGCGAACACCTCGTACGTGCCGGCCTGCGGCACGTTGAGCTGCCAGGTGAAGGTGTTCGTGCCGGTGCCCGCCGGCCGGGTGGCGTAGTTCGGGCCGTACTTGTTCCCGGCCGTGGTCGCGGCCGTCCAGGTGCCGGTGGTGGTGACGTTGTTGAAATCGGAGTTGTCCACCAGCACCACGTGCTTGCCGACCGGCACGCCGTCGTCCGTGCGGGACGCCAGCTTGCCGTCCGGGAAGTACGACCAGGTCATCGTGCGGTTCGACGATCCACCCGCCGACGTCACCGTCCGCGCCGTCTGCGCGCCGAGCTTGTTGTAGTCGTACGTCGTGACGATGTCCCACGGATCGCTGCTGGACTTGGTCCAGCCGTTGTCAAAGTACGAGTACGTCGTGTCGTTGCGAACCGACTCACCCGCCGAGGGCGGCATGCTGGCCCTCGCCAGCCGGCCCACGTCGTCGTAGTGGTAGGTGGTGACGTCCGCGGTCTTGTAGCGGGCGTCGTCCTTGTCGTACGCGGTGCGGGTCTCCTTCACCCGGTTCAGCTCGTCGTAGACGCTGACCGTGGCGAAGTCGTCCGGGTCGTCCGTGGTGGCCACACCGCGCGGGCTGATCACCCGCGTCTGGTTGCCGACCTCGTCGTACTCGTACTTGGTCGTCCGGTAGGTGATGTCGCCGTTGTCGTTCTTGTGCGGCACCTTCACCTCGGTCGGCTTGCCCCGCCGGTCGAGGGTGACCTCGGTCGTGTTGCCGAGCTGGTCGATGGTCGCGGTGACGAGACCGTCCCGGTCGTACCGGCTGGTGGTGAACTTGCCGATGGCGTCGGTGACCTTGGTGACCCGGTGCGCCCAGTCGTAGTCGTAGAGGGTCGTGTAGTCGGTGGTCGGCGCCGACGCGTTCTTGCGCGGGTCGACCACCTTCTTCACGTTGCCGACGTTGTCGTACTCGTAGGTGATGCGGTGCCCCTCGGCGTTTGTCACGCTGGTGAGCTGGTAGATCGGGTCGTACGCGTTGGTGGTGACGTAGTCGCCGGCCACCGTCGGCGTCAGGTTGCCCTTCGGCTCGGTGGCGGTCAGCAGGTTGCCGACCTTGTCGTAGGTGAAGGACGTCTTCCGCTCCGGGTCACCGGTCTGGTCGACCGGCGCCAGCGTGTAGGTCAGCTGGTCCGCCTTGTCGTACGACGCGGTGGTGAGGGCGCCGTTCGGGGCGTACGACTTCACGACGTTGTCGTTCTGGTCGTACTCCGGGGCCGGGGTGACGACGAAGTCGCCGGCCGCCTGGTCCTTCGGTACCCGGTTCTCCAGCGGACGGCCGAACGTGTCGTACGTCTGCGTGGTGTCTTTGCCGTACGCGTCGGTGACCTTGGTGACCTGGCCGCGCACGTCGTAGACGAACGTCGTGGCCTTTGTCTTCGCGTCGATGATCTTCTGTGGGTAGCCGTTGTCGTCGAACAGGTCGTTCTTGGTGGTGTTGCCGTTGGCGTCGGTCGCCGTCAGCATCTGTCCCCACGCGTCGTAGGTGTAGGAGGTCTTGTAGTCCTCCGGGTCCGACGTCGTGTTGCCGATCGGGTCGACCACCCAGGCGAGGTCACCGTCGGCCTCGTAGCCGAAGGTGTGCTTGCGCCCCTCCGGGCTGGTCTTTTCGACCAGATCGGCGACATAGCCGTTGAGCTGGCGCTGGTAGTTGAGCACCGTGCCCGAGGTGCCGTTCTTGACCGCCTCCGCGTCCTTGATCTCGGTCGGGTAGCCGGTCTTGGCGTCGTACGCCCAGGTCGAGACCGCGCCGTTGGCCTCCTCCAGCCGGGTGACGTTGTGGTCGTCGTCCCAGCCGAGCTTGGTGATCTCGTTCTTCGCGTTGGTGGTCTGGTACGGGCGGCCGTAGCCGTCCATCCGGTACGCCGTCGCGTGGTCCTCCGCGTCGGTGACAGTGGTGTCGATGTTGTTGCCCTGCGGCCCGTCCGGGTCGGTGTACGCGAATTGGGTCGCGTGGTTGAGCCGGTCGGTGTAGGACTTGGTGGTCCAGTGCCACTTCGGGTCGTCCCCGGTCTGCGGGTAGTTGTAGACCAGGTTGGTCGCGTTGGCCCGCGGGTCGGTGACCTTGACCAGCTTGACGTTCTTGTTGCCCTGGGTCATGTCGTAGGCGAACTTGAACGTCTTCGGCGCGCCGTTGGTGGAGCCGGCACCGTCGATCAGCTCACCGAGCAGGCCCTTGTCTGTGTAGGTGAAGGTGAGCTTACGGCCCGAGATGTCGGTGATCTGCGAGACCTTGTCGATGATGTGCGGGTTGGTCAGGTTGGTGCCTGACTTCCGCGTCCAGGTCGTGTCATCGATGTAGTCGAACGCCTGGCCCTTGGCGTGGTAGTCGACCGTGAGGGTGCGTCGGTCGGCCGCGTCGGTGATGTAGCGGAGAAACTTCGTCGGCTTGTTGTTGGACTTGCGCTCCTCGTACACGAAGCGCATCTCGTTGCCGTTGTTGTCCACCACGCTGGACAGGAAGCCCTCGCAGTCGTAGAAGAACTGCGTCCGGTCCGGCTTGGTGAGCACCCAGGCCCGCGGCTCCTGCGTATTGGGCTTGCAGTCGACCGGGGTGTGCTTCTGCAGGTAGAGGTGCACGCCCTTCGGGCTCTTCCACTCGTTCGCCGCCGCGTCCCAGGTGAACCAGTGGCTGGTGCCGTCCCCATCGGTCAGGGTGATCTTGGTCGGGTTCGGGTTGGGGTGGAAGTCCAGCGGGGTGCCCAGCCGCATCAGCGACGACGCCTGCAGCGACCAGCCGTAGCCGGCGACCGTGTCGGAGGTGTCCAGCGAGTTGTACGCCAGCCGCACGAACGTCGACAGACCCCGGGACGGGTTGGTGAACGCGTTGTACGACCAGACGGTGTTGCCGGCGTACAGGTTGTTCATCACGGTGGAGCCGGCGCCGGTGTTCTTGCCCGCGTACGAGTAGAACTTCTCCAGGCCGAGCTGATCGGAGGTCGGCTCCTCGACCGCCACGTTCTGCGGCAGCGCCTTGATCGGCGTGGTCTCCGACAGCTTCTTGCCGGTGAGCTTGTTACGCAGTTCCCACTGAAGTACGTAGGGCGTGCGCTTGCTCCCCTCCGTCGACGACGGCGGGGCCTTCACCTGGGCGGCGACGTCCACCGTGCCGCCGGCCGGCACGTTCTTCGGCAGCGGCGTGCGCAGCTCGAAGCTCGCGTCGGCACCGTCGGTGACACCGTCGGCGCGCTTCCAGTCGTACGACAGCTCCCAGTCGCTGGTGTTCCAGGCCGCGAGCGTCGGGTTCGACACGGTCACCGGCAGCGTGTACGTGGTGTTCGGCGTGAGCACCTGCGGGGTCGAGGCGGCGTAGTACGTCGACTCGGCGGTCTGCTCAAGGTAGGTGACCTCAAGCGTCGGCCGCAGCATCGGCTCGGCACCCTCGGAGGAGAGCAGCATCGCCCGGGCGGTCTGGTTGACCTCGTCGCGCTGGCGCAGCAGCAGGCCGTAGTTGCTGGCCGGGGTCTTCACCCAGCCGTCGACGGCGGCGGTGACGTCCCAGGTCTCCCACTCGGGGTCGTTGGTGAAGCCGTTGAAGCTCGCCTTCCAGGCGGCGTCGTAGTCACCGCCCGGCGTGGTCCAGGCGTTCACCCCGTCGTAGGTGTTCCACGTTGCCTTCGTCTCGTTGAAGGCGCGCTTGAGCTTGTAGACGTCGACGTACTCGTCGGTGTCCGTGCCGGGGAACAGCGCGTTGTTGTACATCCGCAGCTCGGCGCCGACGACCCTGGCGTCGGTCGGGATGCCGCTCAGCGTCGGGAACTTCACCACGCCCCGGGAGTCCCCGTAGTACGGCGAGTTGTTACCCGGGCTGACGTAGGGATCCCCGTCGTAGACGTCGACGTTCTCCGTCGGCCGCGCCGCGGAGAGTGTGGTGTCGATGACGCCGTTCGAGCCGGTCGCGTCGGTCGCCGCGGTCCGGTAGATCCGGGTGATCTGGCCGGCCTTTGGCAGCATCGCCGGCTGCGTCGGGCCGGCGAGCAACTGCCCGTCGCGGGTCTTCACCGCGACCATGTAGTAGAAGAACTTGCGGGCCATCGGGTCGGTGTTGTCGGCCGCCGTCGGCTCCGCGGTGGTGTCCTGATAGGTCCGCGTGCCCGACGAGACCGGGGCGACGAGCGTCGCCGCCGAGGGCGTGAAGTTCTGGTGCACGTTCCGGTGCACCTGGTACTCGACGATGTCGTCACCGGTCGCCGTCGACGGGTCGACGTACGCCGGCCAGGACAGCACCGCACCGGTCGAGGTGATCGTGGTCGGCGGGTCCACCGGAACGCCCGGCCGGCCGTAGGTGACGACCAGCTTCGGCAGGTTGTAGTCCCGCCGGTCGTTCGCGTACGCGTACTCCGACGCCTCGTAGATCGGGCCACCCCGGTCCTTGGTGGCCTCGTCCAGGGCCTTGATCATGAAGCCGTGGTTCGAGTGCGTCCCGTTCACCCAGTCCTGCACCAGGTTGCGGACCGGGAACGAGGTCCACACGCTCGACTTGGCGTTCTTCTTGACCGCACCGGCCTTGGTGAAGCGCACCGCGTCGGCGTTCGCCGACGTGCCCGGAACGCCGTTGAGGACCACCTTGCCGGTGGTGCCGGCCACGAACGGGTGGGTGCCGAGGGTGACCCACCTGCCGGCGCTGTCGGGCGTCGTCTGGTCGACGGTGTAGGCCTTCGAGCCGCCGCTGTGGTGCACGGTGTACTTCGCGTTCGTGGGTCGGTCGGAGGCGCCGACGTAGTGCACCTCCACCTGGTAGTCGCCCGACTCGGTGATGGTGGGCACCCAGGTGTGGGTGTCCGACGAGCTGGAGCTGCCGTGGTAGCGGTAGTCGCCGTTGACCGCCTTCGGCGTCAGCGTGGCGTTGCTGGAGTACGGCCACGAGCCGACCACCGACGTGCCGGAGTCCCCGTCGTCCTTGGTCACCACGTTGCCGGCCGGGGCGCCCGCGATGTTGCCGCTCATGTTCGCCCAGGTGGCGGTGCCCTCGGACCATGCCGTGGTGACCCGCCGCGCTTCCATCGGCACGTCGTAGGCCCACTGGGTGTGGGTCTGCGAGTAGTACAGCTGCAGCTGCGCGTCGTCGATGGGCGTGTTCGCCGGGATGGTGCCGAGGTTGAACCTCAGCAGCGACCGCCAGGTGTGGGTCGCCTCGGTGCCGACCTTCAGTTGGTAGGTGTCGTTGTAGTTCTTGCTCGTGTTGCCCGAGTAGATCTGCACGTCCTGCGCGTCGGCGGGGACGGGCTGGATCTTGATCGTCGGGTCGATGACCACCGGGTAGACGCGCGCCGGGTCGGCGAGCCAGCCGGCGTCGGCGGTCACCGTGATCGTCGAGGTGCTGCCGGACCGGGTCACCGTCTGGGTGACCTTGTCGCTCCACACCTTGCCGTGCGGGGACGACCTGTCGTCCTTGTCGTCGTACATGAACGGCGCCGGCATCACGAAGGCCGGCTCACCACCACTCGCCCGCACGAAGGCGATCGAGCCGTCGTCCCGCTGCTGCGCGGTCAGGCCGGCGGTCTCCAGGGTGAACGTGTACGACGCCGGTCCGCTCGGCGCCTTCCGCAGAACGATCTTCTCCTTGAGTGCGGTTGCGGTGACGTCGTAGACGACGTCGGCGCCGTCGGCGATGCCCGGGTAGGTGACCGTCGAGCCACTGACCTTCGGCGTCACGTCCTGCGCCGCACCGGCCAGGCCCAGTTCGATGCTGCGCCCGTCCCGTTCGAAGCGGACCAGTTCGTCGGAGCTGTCACCGAACAGGCTGGTGAAGGTGTTGCTGCGGTTGGCCTGGATGTAGCCCTTCTCGGTGGTCGGGCGGACCTTGGTGTCGATGGGCTGGAAGCGGCCCTTGGCGTCCTGGTAGTGCAGCGGCACCGCGGAGATCTCCGCCTGCGTCCGTCCGTCGGAGAGCTGGTAGACGCGGGCGTTCTCCGTCCGCTTGCCGGTCAGCTCCCGGACCCGCTTCTGCGGCGGCCATGCCTTGGCCGGTAGCGCCTTTTCGTGGACCGTCAGCCCGGCGGTGACCACCTCGGGCTTGGTGCGCCCGACACCTCCGCCGACCAGGTCCCTCGCCGCGCCGCCGATGCGCTCCAGCAGGCCCGGCCCATCCTCGAAACCCGCTGCCTGGTCGGGGCTGTCATGGGTCAGCAGCTGCCTCCCGCCGACGGTGCTGCCCACCAGCGTGACCGCCAGGACCGCGATCAACGATCCCCGTAGTGTTCTCTTCACCCGTCACCCTCCGGTCAAGGGCCAATACGACGGGTAGAAGCTAGGTGCGGTCGATACTTCCCGGGCTATCGATCAGATATCGAGGCGTCAGGCCTTTCCGCGGGTCCTGTCGCCCCTCGAAGCGGGGATTGCGCAGACGCATTGGGGCGGGCGGCCAGCCGCCGCTCAGAAGTGGAGGAGCAGGTCCGGGAAGGCGGCGAGGCGCAGCAAACCCGCGTCCGCCAGGTCCAACTCGTCGTGTTCCAGCACCCAGGTGTTCGCGTTCGGGATGAACACCGCGTTCCAGCCGGCGGTCCGGGCGGGCAGGATGTCCGAGCGTGGCGAGTTGCCGATCATCCAGGCTCCCGCCGGTTCGAAGCCGTGCTCCTTCGCCAGCCAACGGTAGGTTTCCACATTCTTCTCCGCCACGATGTGCGCGGCGGAGAAGTGGTGCAGCAACCCGCAGGCGTCCAGCTTGCGCTGCTGCTCCGCACGCTCGCCCTTGGTCAGCAACAGCAGCTCGTGCCGGGTGGCCAACTCGTCCAGGGCGTCGGCCACCCCCGGCATCAGCTCGACCTGATGCGTCACCAGGGCCACCGCCAGCTCGTCGATCTCCCGGCGCTCCGCCTCGGTGGCCGGCCGCCGGCGCAGCCGTTCCAGACAATCCCGCAGGCTGCGCAGGAAGACCTTGCTGCCGTACCCGTGGGTGACGGTGTTGGCCCGCTCGATGTCGTCGAGCACGGCCCGCAGTTGCACCCGGTCCAGCGTGGGATGGTCCAACCACTCCAGGAAGTCGTCGATCACCCGCTCGAACACGACGTTGTTCTCCCAGAGGGTGTCGTCGGCGTCGAAGACCAACACCCGTCCCGGTTCGATGGCTGCCCCACGCGTCACCTGGCGGACTCTAGGCGAACCGGCGCACGCCCGACGACCCGAATACTGCGGACCCTTGATCGTCTGCATTCCAGTGACCCGACACGCCGGCACGACGGTCACTGGAATGCAGCCGATCGTCGGCTCAGGCCGGCGTGAAGACCACCCGGGAGCGGATCCGCCGGAAGCCGGTCCGCTCCAGCTCCGCCACCACCGCCACCCGGTGCGCGTCCACGTCGGCGACCACCTCGTACGCCCCGCCGCCGGCCAACGCCGCGACCGCGTCGGCCAGCAGTTCACCCAACACCGACTCGTCCAGCAGGCCGAGGTAGGCGATCATGGGGAAACAGGCGTCGGCCGTCGGCCCCGCCAGCCCCACCGGTTCGTCACCGTGCAGTGCGACGCGCCAGTTGCCGAGTGGCGTACCGGTCAACCAGGCCATTGGATCGCGGGCCAGGTCCACTCCGGCCACCGCCCGGGCGGTCTCGGCACCGGTCAGCACGACCGGCTCGGCGATCCGGGCCACCAGCGCCTCGATCTCCGCCGCGTCGGCAGCGGGGCGGAAGGAGAACCGGCCGGACGGAGCCGGCAACGGACCACCCGCCCAACTGAACCGCAGCCGCTCCCCCCGCTCGACCAGTCCCGCGAGCCGGGCCGCAGCCATCGTCGCCTCGGCTACCGCCCGCACCTCGGGCTGCCACCGCCAGTAGGCCGGCAGCGCCGCGTGGTACACCTTCGGGCCGCCCAGCGCGTCATGCGCGGCGCGCAGCAACGCGGCACCGATCTCCGACGCCGTGCCGACCGGCCCCGCAGGGTCGACCGGCCCCGCAGGGTCAACCGGCCCCGCAGGGTCGACCGGCCCCGCGGAGCCGACCGACCCCGCGGGATCGACCAGCCGCACGGTGTCGACCGACCCGGCGGGCTCGGCCGGCCGCGCCGCACCGGTGAACGGACTGAGATCCAGGTCGAAGCGTTCCAGCCACGGTTCGCCGACGGAACCGGGCAGCAACAGCCACGCGGCGCGGCCCACCACCCGGTCGCCGCGCAGCGCGATGAAGGTGTGCTCCGGCCGGTAGCCGCCACCGGCGATCCCGTCGGCGTAGCTGATCTGTCGCAGTTGCGGCAGCGGGTCGGGCATCGAGTCGAACGGCTTCTCCTCGCCCGCGACGAGCGGGCGGATGACCACATCGGTCATGGCAGATCCTCCGGGACAGCGACGCCCCGGGTCAGATCCGCGTGGACGCCGGGCCGCGGACGGGGCGCAGAACATCGGACATTGTTCTGACCTCCTCTCCACTCGATCGGCGTGCCAGCGAACCTACGCCCCCACCCCACCCCCCGCAACCACCCGCCCCCTCCCCTACCTCCTTCCCCCTTCCGGTTGATCAAGAAGTTTGCGTCGTTCCCGCGCACGAACTCCGACCAGAACTTCTTGATCACCGCGCCGGGATGGGCCGGGCGGGGCCGGGAGGGTGGGGTGGGTCAGTGGGGGTTGAAGAGGGTTCTGCTGAGGAGGTGTTCGCGGTGTTCCTGGGTTTCCGGGCGCAGTCGGCCGCCCCGGGTGAGCATCACCATGCCGTGCAGCAGGCTCCAGCCCAGCTCGGCGAGAATGTCGGCGTCCCGGCCGGCGGCCAACGGCGTCAGCGCGGTGCGCAGCTCATCGAAGGTGGCCGCCACCGTCTCGGGGACCTGCTCCGCGCCGAGGGTCAGCTCCGGTGTGTGGGCGAACATCGCGTCGTAGACCTCCGGATTGGCGTACGCGAAGTCCAGGTAGGCCGCCATCACCGCCGGCCAGACGTTCGCCGGGCAGTCGACCGCCGCACGCGCGTCGGTCAGCGCGGCGGCCAGGTCGGCGAAGCCTCGCACCGCGACGGCGGCGACCACCGCGTCCCGGTCGGCGAAGCGCTGATAGAGGGCACCGAGGTCGACGTCGGCGCGTTCGGCGAGCCGGCGGGTGGTCATCGCGGCCAAGCCCTCGGCCTCGGCCAGCTGCCAGGCGGTGGTGACGATGGCGTCGCCGTCCCGCCCGGTGCCTGGTTCGTCTGCTCCGGACACGCCGCTGATGCTAGCCCCGCATCACGCAGGGTCATGGCATCACGACGGATTGGCGACTGAAGGCGGCGGCGCGGTCAGCGGCGCAGGGTGAGGATGAGGTCGGCGACCAGGGCGGTCCAGCCCGTCTGGTGCCAGGCACCCAGGCCGGCGCCGTTGTCGCCGTGGAAGTATTCCGGGAAGGCGACCAGGTCGCGCCAGTCCGGGTGGGTCTGGAACAACTGCGCCGCGCCGTAGATCGGCCGGCGGCCCCAGCCGTCGCGGGTGAACAGCGCGATCAAGCGGGCCGACAGGTCGTCGGCGATCTCGTCGAGGGTCTTCTTCACCCCGGAGCGGGTCGGGTACTCCACCTGGAGGTCGTCGCCGAAGAACGCGGCGTAGTCCCGCAACGCGCTGATGAGCAGGAAGTTGGTCGGCATCCAGATCGGCCCGCGCCAGTTGGAGTTGCCACCGAAGAGGCCGCTCGTCGACTCGGCGGGCTCGTAGCCGACGCAGAACTCCTGCCCGCCCAGCGTCACCGCGAACGGCTTGTCCAGGTGGGCGCGGGACAGCGTCCGCAGCCCGTACTCGGAGAGGAACTCGTCGGTGTCCAGCATCCGGGCGAGCAACCGCACCACCTGCTCCGGGCCGCACATGGACAACAGTCGCTGCTGCCGCCCGTCCGGGCCGAGCCGCCGCGCGCCGACCACCGAGGCGTACTCGGGCCGGTTGGTCAGGAACCAGCGCAGCCGGGCGCCCAGCTCGGGCAGCCGGTGCAGGGTCCGCGCGGTCAGTCGGGTCACCGCGGCCAGCGGTAGCAGACCCACCACCGAACGCACCTTCAACGGCACCTTCGTGCCGTCGGCCAGCCGCAGCACGTCGTAGAAGAACGCGTCCTCGTCGTCCCACAGCCCCTGGTCGTACGCGGCCGCCGCGATGTAGGCGAAGTGTTCGAAGAACTTCGTCGCGGTGTCCACCCAGGTGCGGTCGTGCTCGGCCAGCACGATCGCGATGTCCAGCAGGTTGAGCGCGTACATCGCCATCCAGCCGGTGCCGTCGGACTGCTCCAGCACCCCGGCCACCGGCAGCGCGGCCGAACGGTCGAACGGGCCGACGTTGTCCAGCCCGAGGAACCCGCCCTCGAAGACGTTGTTGCCGCCGGTGTCCTTGCGGTTGACCCACCAGGTGAAGTTCATCAGCAGCTTGTGCATCATCCGGGCCAGGAAGTCGTGGTCCCGGCTCCCGTCGATCTCGAACACCTTCAACGCCGCCCAGGCGTGCACCGGCGGGTTGACGTCGCCGAAGGCCCACTCGTACGCCGGGATCTGCCCGTTGGGGTGCAGGTACCACTCCCGCAGCAGGAGCAGCAACTGTTCCTTGGCGAAGTTGGGGTCGACCCGGGCGATGCTCACGCAGTGGAAGGCCAGGTCCCAGGCGGCGTACCACGGGTACTCCCACGGGTCCGGCATGGAGATCACGTCGAAGCTGGTCATGTGCCACCAGTGGCTGTTGCGCCCGTACCGGCGACCGGCCGGCGGGGTCGAGCCGGGGTCGCCCTCCAGCCACCGTTTGACGTCGAAGTGGTAGAACTGCTTGCCCCACATCAGCCCGGCGATGGCCTGCCGCGCGATCAGCGCCTCGTCGGCGCTGGCCTCGGCCGGGATGACCGCGTCGAAGAACCGGTTCGCCTCGGCGCGACGGGCCCACACCACCGCGTCGAAGCCGTCGCCCAGGTCGGCCGGCGGCGGCTGGCCACCGCCCGGCGGTGGGGCGGTACGGGTCAGCCGCAGCCGGATCCGCCGTTGCTCGCCGGCCGGCACGTCCAGCACGTAGTGCAACGCCCCCTTGGTGCCCTCCAGGTCCGGGTTGACCGTCTCCGCGCCGTCGACCACGTGGTCGTTGATGCCGTCCTTCGGGTACGGGGTACGACTCGGCAGCCCCCACAGCCGCTCGGCGTTCGTGTCGTTGTCGCAGAGCAGCGGCGTCGGGTCGCCGTCGCCTTCGAGCATGATCTGACCGAGCACCCAGTGCTCGCCGACGAGCCGCCGCCCCGAGCCGACGATCCGGGGCACCCGGTCACCGCCGGGCAGGTTCCACGACCAGGTGTTGCGGAACCACAGGTGCGGCAGCACGTGCAGCCGGTCGGCCTCCTCACCACGGTTGGCCACGGTCACCACGACGCACATGTCGGTCGGGCCGGCCTTGGCGTAGTCGACGGTCACCGCCCAGTACCGGTCGTCGTCGAAGATGCCGGTGTCGACCAGCTCGTACTCGGTGTCGTCCCGGCCGCGCAGCCCGTTGACCGCGACCAGCTCGTCGTACGGGAAGGCGGCCTGCGGGTAGTGGTACCGCCACCGCATCCAGGAGTGGGTGGGCGTGGAGTCCTCGTACCACCAGTACTCCTTGGCGTCCTCGCCGTGGTTGCCGCCGTCGCCACCGAGGCCGAACATCCGCTCCTTGATGATCGGATCCCGTCCGTTCCACAACGCGAGAGCGAAACAGAACGTCTGCCGGTCGTCGCACACGCCCGCCATGCCGTCCTCGGACCACCGGTAGGCTCGGGACCGCGAATGGTCGTGGGGAAAGTAGTCCCAGGCCGTGCCGTGCTCGCTGTAGTCCTCCCGTACCGTCCCCCACGCCCGCTCGGACAGATAGGGACCCCATGCGCGCCAGTCCTGCTCCCCGGCATCGGCCTGGGCGAGCCGGATCCGCTCGACGTCGGGGGCGGAGGGCGAACTGTCATTGATCACCTGAACATCTTCGACGCCGCCGGGGTACTTCTCCACAGCGGCCATTGTCGTCGTGTCGTGTTACACCTCGCCGCCGTGGAGGAAAGTTGATCGAGATTCGCTACGGTTCGCAGGTCTGCGGCGAGCTGACCAGCGCCGCCAGCCGCGAGTGGCTGGTCCCCGACGGCCTGGGCGGATTCGCGATGGGCACCGTGGGTGGGTTGCGCACCCGCCGCTACCACGGGCTGCTGGTGGTCCCGGGCGCGACGCCGGCCTCCCGCAGGGTGGGACTGGCGAGCCTCGATCCGGCGGTGCTGCTGCCCTCCGGCGCCCGGGTGCGCCTCGGCGCGCACGAGTGGGTCTCCGGTGACGTGGATCCGCGCGGCTTCGAGCTGCTGGAACGCTTCGACCTGGCCGACGGTCTGCCGCGCTGGCGGTGGCGGGTCGGCGACGTGGTGATCGAGCGGGAGCTGGCCATGCTGCCCGGCCGTTCCTGTGTCGCGGTGGTGCATCGGCTGGTCAGCGGCCCTCCGGTCGAGCTGGAGCTGGCCGCCGCCGGCACCTGGCGGGACGCGCACGGCGAGCGACGCGGCGACGGGCCACCCCTGCGGATGGATCCGGTCGACGGTGGCGCGGTGATCGAGGGGGCGTACCGGCTGTCCGGGCCCGGCTGGTCGCCGCAGGGCCACTGGTGGCGGGGCGTGTACCACCGCGAGGAGGCGGCCCGGGGCCTGCACCCGGACGAGGACCTGTGGTACGCGGGCCAGTTCCGCGACACCCTGCACCGCCCCGGGGACACGCTGTCGGTGCTGGCCTGGGCCACGGACCTGGAGCAGGAACCGCCGCCCGGCCCGCAGGTGGTGGCGGCGGCGCGGCACCGCAACCGGCAGGTGGTCGCGGCGGCCAGGCCGGCCGACGCGGTCGGGGCGACCCTGGCGCTCGCCGCCGACGCGTTCGTGGTGCGGACCGCCACCGGGCCGGACGTGGTGGCCGGCTACCCGTGGTTCGGCGCCTGGTCCCGGGACACGATGATCTCGTACGAGGGGTTGTTCCTGCGTACCGGTCGGGCCGACCTCGGCCGCGAACTGTTGCGCTCGTACGCGGCGACGCTGTCGGAGGGGATGCTCGCCAACACCGCCGACACCGGGCGGGTCGAGTACAACACCGTCGACGGCACGTTGTGGTTCCTGCACGCGGTCAGCCGGCACGTCACCGTCACCGGCGACACCGACCTCGGTGACGAACTGCTGCCGGCGCTGCGCGCGGTGGTCGACGCGCACGTGGCCGGCACCCGGTACGGCATCGCCGTCGACCCGGCCGACGGACTGCTCACCTGCGGCGCCCCCGGGGCCGCGCTGACCTGGATGGACGCCCGGGTGTACGGAGTGCCGGTCACTCCGCGACACGGCAAGCCGGTCGAGGTCAACGCCCTGTGGATCAACGGGGTGGCCGGGATCGCCGAACTGGCCGAACTCGCCGGACAGGACGCCGACGGACTGCACCGGCTGCACGATCGGGCGGTCAAGGCGTTCCGGGACCGCTTCCCCACCCCGGCCGGCTGGCTGCACGACGTGGTCGACGCGCCCGCACCGGCGTACCCGCTCGGTGGTGCCGCCCACCACGACGACGACCTGCTGCGTCCCAATCAGCTGCTGGCCTGGTCGCTGCCGTTCGCGCCGATGGAGCCGGACGTCGAGGCGTTGGGGCACCTCGGGGCGGGCCTGCTCACCCCGCTCGGCCCGCGCAGCCTGTCCCCGGACTGTCCCGGCTTCCTCGGCCGGCACCGGGGCGGCCCGGCCGAGCGGGACACCGCGTACCACCAGGGCACGGTCTGGCCGTGGCTGATCGGCCCGTACGCCGACGCCGTCCGGCGGGCCGGGCTGCCGGTCGACGACCTGTTCACCGGTCTGGAGGCGCACCTGAGCGAGTACGGCCTCGGCTCGGTCAGCGAGACCGCCGACGGCACGGCCCCGCACACCGCCACCGGGTGCCCCTTCCAGGCGTGGTCGGTCGCGGAGCTGCTGCGCGTCCGCCGGTAGCGCTTTACACCCCCGCAACGGTTACGTCTCCGCTGGTTAGCCAGCTACGACCAGGATTGGTCCCGATCCGGCCGCAACGCGAACGCCACCCGTCAGGGGGCTTCCCAGGGGTGCGCGGAGACAACTCAAAGGGGGCGCGTATGTCACCGAACGCCGACGTGATCGACATCAACCCCGCACGCTCGCAGCGGGTGCTGATGCTGTCGTGGGAGTACCCACCCGTGCTTGTCGGCGGGCTCGGCCGACACGTGCACGCCCTGTCGGTGGCCCTGGCCGCCGCCGGTCACCACGTCACCGTCGTCACCCGCCACACCGACGGCGCACCCCTGGAGGAATACGTCGACGGCGTCCACGTCATCCGCGCCGCCGAAGACCCCGTCACCTTCCCCCTCGCCACCGGATCACTACTGGCCTGGACCATGGCCTTCAATCACACCCTCACCCGCGCCGCCCTGCACGCCGCCACCACCGCCACCTACGACGTCATCCACGCCCACGACTGGCTCGTCGCCCACACCGCCATCACCCTGCGCGACCACCTCCACCTCCCCCTCGTCACCACCATCCACGCCACCGAAGCCGGCCGACACCAGGGCTGGCTCCCCGACGAGATGAACCGCACCATCCACGGCGTCGAACACTGGCTGAGCACCGCCTCGAACCGCGTCATCGCCTGCTCCGGCTACATGCGCGATCAGGTCACCACGCTGTTCGACACTCCCGGGCACCGGGTCGACGTGGTGCCCAACGGCGTCGACGACCGGGCCTGGCGGGCCCGGCCCCGCGCGGTCGCCTCGGCCCGCGCCCGCTTCGCCGGTGACGGTCCGCTGGTCGGGTACGCCGGCCGGCTGGTCTATGAGAAGGGCGTACAGCACCTGGTCGACGCGGTGCCGAAGCTGCGCGCGCGGCATCCCGGCCTGCGGGTGCTGATCGCCGGAGACGGGCCCTACCGGGGCGAGTTGGAGGACCGGACCCGTCAGCTCGGGCTCGGCGGCACCGTCCGCTTCACCGGTTTCCTCGACAACACCCAACTGCCGGCGGTGCTCGGCGCCACCGACGCGACGGTGGTGCCCAGCCTCTACGAACCCTTCGGCATGGTGGCGCTGGAGGCGGCGGCGGCCGGAGCTCCGCTCGCCGTGGCCCGCACCGGCGGGCTGGCCGAGATCGTCGAGCCGGGTGTCACCGGCGTCACCTTCCCGCACAGCGACCCGTCGGCGCTGGCCGGTGCCGTCGGGCAACTGCTCGGTGACGAAGTCTTCGCCCGCCGGGTCGCCCGGCAGGCACGCAGCATGGTCGGCCGACGGTACGGCTGGGCCACCATCGCCGCCCGCACCGCCGAGACGTACGCCGCGGCCCGCCGCGAGCACGTCGCGCCACAGCTCCGGTGCACCGCCGAGCTGCCCACGCGCCGGCAGACCATCGCCATCCCGGACGGCAACCTCCTCGCGGTGGGCGGGGCCGCCTCCTGAATGGACCGGCCGGATAGGTGAATCCCGATCCGCTGGCTAGGGTCTGTGTCGACGTCCACGGTTCGACCGAAGACGTCGACCAGACCCTGGGGGTGTACGCCGGACGCGGCGGATGGGAGCGATGTGCGAGCGGTGATCGCCGGCCGGTACCGGTTGCTCGATCAGGTCGGGCGCGGCGGGATGGGGACGGTCTGGCGGGCCGAGGACGAGCTGCTGCACCGCCAGGTGGCGATCAAGCAGGTGGTGCTGCCGGCCTGGCTCGGTGGGGACGAGCTGGACCAGTTGCGGGCCCGTACCCTGCGTGAGGCGCGCACCGCGGCGCGGCTCAACCACCCCAACGTGGTCCGCGTCTACGACGTGGTCTCCGAGGCCGACGTGCCGTGGATCGTGATGGAGTACGTGCCCTCGCGCACCCTCCAGGACCTCCTCGACGCCGACGGGCCGCTGCCGCCGCGGCGGGCCGCTCGGATCGGTCTGGCCCTGCTGGACGCACTGCGGGCGGCGCACGACGCCGGGGTGCTGCACCGCGACGTCAAGCCGGCGAACGTCCTCGTCGCCGACGACGGCCGGGTGCTGCTCACCGACTTCGGGCTGGCCGTGTTCGACGGCGGCGATCAGACGATGACCGGGCCCGGCACCATCCTGGGCTCGCCGCAGTACGTCGCGCCGGAACGGGCCGCCGAGGGGGTGTCCAGCGAGCAGGCCGACCTCTGGTCGCTCGGCGCCACGCTGCACGCCGCGGTCGAGGGCCGCGCCCCGTACGCCCGCAGCACCGCCATGGCGACGCTGAGCGCGCTGGCCGCCGCGCCACCGGACCCGGCGCCGCACGCCGGGCCGCTGTCGGCGGCGCTGGCCGGGCTGCTGCGTCGCGACCCCGCGCACCGCACCGACCACGCCGAGACGCGCCGCCGGCTGCTGGCCGCGGCCGGGCCCGCCGACGAGCCCGCCCGGCCGGGTGAGCAGACCACTTCGCTGCCCACGGCCGGCTCGTCGCCCGCCGGCACCGCCGCGTCGCTCGGGGCCGCAACCGCTCCGGCGACGGCAGCCGCCTCGCCCCGTCGTGAGCCGGCCGGGCAGCCGACCGCCGACGAGGCGGCCCGGCCGCCGGTCGGGCACCGGAACCAGACCCGGCACGATCCGGACCAGACCCACCCGGAAGCGCCGGACCGGGCCCACCGGCACGACGCGGACCGGAGTCACCGGGACGAGCCGGACCAGACCAGCGGGCACGGCCCGGAGCGGATCGGCGACTCCCCGTCGCCCACGTCGTCCGCCGGCACCTCGACGGGCACGCCGGACGCCGGGCCACGCCGGGATGCCGTGGCCCGGCCCTGGGCCCTGGCGGCGGTCGCGGTGCTGGTCGCCATGGCGGCCGGGATCGGCACCGCCCTCACGGTGGTCGGCACGGGCGCGGACCAGTCCTCGGAGCCGGGCAGCCCTCAGCCGTACGACGTGGGCGCGCCCGGGCCCGACAACCCGTTCCCGCGCGACGGGCGACGCCCGCCCCCGCCACCCGGCGGCTTCGTCCCTCCGCCGCTGCCCTGCGTCCGGCCATGGGTGGACGGTGCCTCGCTACGCTCCGCCCCACCTCGGGCCGGCGACAGGTTCCGGCCGCCCGCCGGGTGGGTGTGGCATGCCGACGCCGGCGGCTTCCGGGTGGCGTTGCCGGCCGACTGGCGGCACTCCCGCGAGGACGACGTCGCCTGCTTCCAGGATCCGGCCACCGGTCGCGCGTTCACCGTGGCGGACAGCGCGGACGCCACCACCGAGCCGACGGCCCGACTGCGGGCGGTGCGGGATCGGGAGTTGGCCGGCGGCACCCTGCCGGGCTACCAGGAGTTCCGGCTCGGTCGGGTCGGCGACGCGATCGAGTGGGAGTTCAGTTGGCTGACACCGCACGGTGACCGGCTGCGCGCCACGCAGATCGTGCCGGACGGTCCGGCGCGGGGCCGCTCCTGGACGTTGGGCTGGATCACGCACGAGCGGGACTGGACGACCGCGGCGAGCCAACTGGCCACCGTCCGGCTCGGCTTCCGAGCCGGACGGTAGAACCGGCGGCACCCGGCGTCAGCCGGTGAGCGCCACGACGCCGCTGACGGTCCAGCGGTTGCCCTCCGCGTCTTCCGTGGTGAACGCACCGACCGGCGGCAACACAGCCACCGCCGTCCCATGGCCGACAGATCGTGCCGACCGACCGCTACGCGCTGCCATACTCCCTGGTGGTCGGCGCGGTCCACGGACCAACTCCGACAACTGTCCGAAGTGGACGAAAAAGACGGTCCCCCTGCGGCGCCGCCGCGAACTACAGTGGCGTAGTTTTGGCGCTCAAGATCCCTGGGGAGGGCGAGCCGAGATGATGGGACCGTCGCACGCGCTGTCTGGCGCGGCGGTATGGCTGAGCGGGTCCTGGGCGCTACAGCACTTCTACGACTACGAGCAGTCGCCGTTGGCGTTGGCCGTCGGCACCGCCGTCTGCGCCGGTGGGGCGCTGCTGCCCGATCTCGATCTGTCCGGCAAGGTCACCCGCAACCAGGGTGGCGCCACCGTGGCCCGTACGTTCGGCGTCTTCTCGCTGTTCGTCGCCGAGGTGGTGGAGAAGGTCTCGCTGGGCGTCTACTACGCCACCAAGCTCAGCCGCGACCCCAAGCGCAGCAACGGTCACCGGACGCTCACCCACACCATCCCGTTCACGGTGCTGGTGGGTTGGGGCACCACCACGCTGTGCGCCCGGTACGGCAAGTGGGCGGTCATCGGCATCCTGTTCTTCATGATCGGTCTCGCCCTGCGCGGCCTGTTCGACGAGTGGGCCGAGCGCGCGGGCTGGGTCATCGTCACCCTGGTCTCGGCCGGCGCTGCCACGTTCACCGCGGCGAACCTGCCCGGCGACCGGGGTTATCCGATGATCGGGCTGGCCGTCGGCGTGGGCTGTTTCGTGCATATCATCGGTGACATGATCACCCGGGCCGGCGTACCGATCCTGTGGCCGATTCCGATCAAACGCCGGATGTGGACACCGATCAGCCTGCCCGACAGCATCGCGCTGCGGGCCGGCGGCAAGACCGAGATCGTCGTGGTCCGCACCGCGCTGACCGTCGTGTCGGTGCTGGCCGCGGTCGGGCTGGTCGCTCCCTCGGTGCTGCAGAAGTTCAATCTCGACCTGTGAGCGTCGAAGCCGTCGACCCGGTGGTCGTGGCCGCCGACGAGGTGGTGCCACGGTTCTGGCAGCGGCTCGGCCTGCCCGGCCTGGTCGACGTGCACGTGCACTTCCTGCCGCCGAGGCTGCGCCGCCGGGTGTGGGAGTACTTCGACTCGGCCGGCCCGCTGGTGGGGCTGGAGTGGCCGATCCGGTACCGGTGGAGCGACGCCGAACGGGTCGACCACCTCCGTCGGCTGGGGGTACGGGCGTTCAGCGCGCTCGCGTACGCCCATCGGCCCGGCATGGCCGAGCAGCTGAACCGGTGGACGCTTGACTTCGCCCGCGACACCCCCGGATGCCTGCCGTCGGCCACCTTCTTCCCCGAGCCGACGGCGCCGCGCTACGTCGCCGAGGCGATCGACGCCGGCGCCCGGGTGTTCAAGGTGCACGTCCAGGTCGGCGGTTTCGCGCCCACCGACCCGGCGTTGGCGCCGGTGTGGGACCTGCTCACCGAGGCCGGCGTGCCGGTGGTCGTGCACGCCGGGCACGCCCCGGTGGGCACCGCGCACACCGGGCCGGAGCCGTTCGCCGCACTGCTCGCCCGGCACCCACGGCTGCCCGCGATCGTCGCCCACCTGGGTGCTCCGGACTATCCCGCCTTCCTGGATCTCGCCGAGCGGCACGAGCGGGTACGCCTGGACACCACGATGGCCTTCACGCCATTCTTCGACCGGTTCGTGCCTTTCCCCGCCGACGAACTGCCCCGACTGCGCGAGCTGGGGCTGGCCGGCAAGGTGCTGCTGGGCAGCGACTTCCCGAACATCCCCTACCCGTACGCCGACCAGTTGACCGGTCTGGCCCGACTCGACCTGGGCGACGACTGGCTGCGGATGGTCTGCTGGCAGGCCGCCGCCACCCTGTTCCACCTGCCCACCCCCACCCACCCACCTTCCCGTTGATCAGATCGACTGTGCCGCCAACCTCATGATCAACAGGGCTGGACGGGGGGTGGGTCAGACGCCGACGCGTTGTTCGGGGACGGTCAGGCCGTACAGGGCCATCAGTTCTGGGGTGTCGACGCGGCTGCCGTCGGCGACCGCGTCGCAGGCGATGTCGACGATCTGGTCCTTGTGCGCCAACAGGTACGGGCGGGCGCCGACATCGGCGCTGGCCAGGGTGGCGATGCCGGGCCAGTGCCGGCGGCCGAACAGCATCGGGTAGCCGCGTAGGCCGTTGTAGGTGGCACAGACCAGCACGTCGGGGAAGGGCAGCGCGGCCACCCGACGGACCGCCGCGGCCGTGAGCCCCGGCATGTCCACCGGCACCACCACCGCCGCCTCGACCCGGTCGTCGTCGATGCCGGCCAGACCGGCCCGGATGGACGAACCGACGCCGGTGCCCCAGGCGCGGTTGACCACCACCGTGGCGCGACTCAGGTCGGCGGTCTCGCGGACCTGGTCGGCCGCGGCACCGAGGACGACCACGATCTGCCCGCAGCCCGCCTCCGTCAGCGTGTCGATCATCTGGTCGACCAGCGGCTTGCCGCCCTGGTGCAGCAGGGCCTCCGGCCCGCCGATCCGACGGCCACCCCCCGCAGCGATGATCATTCCTGCGATCCGGTTCAGAGCTGCGCTCCCTCCAGCGTGGAAGCGGTCGGAGCCGCGCACGGCCCCGACCCTCCCGTCCTACGCACACCGTTTGCAACGACAGCGGTCGGAGGAGAGTGGCGGGGCATTTGGTGTAAATTGGGTATCTATCCGGACTGCATGGACAGTTCTCGGGTACGAGCGGCAGCGGCCCGGCCACCAGTGCGTTCAGGCCGGGCTATGGCTCGCGACGGGTGGCCAGCCGCAGCCGGCGCTTGACACCGCCGGCCGCGCGGGTCCGCAGCCGGGAGAGGACGTTCACCTTGTCGGATGGTGCGTCCAGCTGCTGGCTGAGGATGTCGGCGTTGTCCAGCATGCCGACGATCGTCTCGACGGCGACCTGGAGTAGCTGGTTCTCGTCCAGATCGTCGGGGCTGATGCTCTCCCGCATCACGGTCGGCCGCAGTTCGTCGAGGTCACCGACGATTCGACACGGATAGTCCTGAAGCTCCTTGATCTGCTGCTCGGCCAGCTCCCGCACCCAGTCGGCCCGGTCCAGACCGACGCCGAACGGCGTCCCCTCGCGCTGCTTGAGCACCGCGTCGACCAGGTGCCGATGGACCACCTTCTGGTACGGCGTCCGCAGCGGATACCTGTCGCCCAACGCCAGGTTGACCCGGCGGAGCAGTTCGATCTCGGCCGCGCCGAGCGACGGGTTCGAGATGGGTTCGGCCAGTTCACACAGCCCGTCCGGGATACCCAGGATGCCGGCGAACCGCTGCCACAGCAGGTCCCTCGGTGCGCCGGGCGGCGGAACCGTCACCAGATACCGGTGCTGTGGGGGGACCAGGTCGCCCCAGCGGCGCAGCATGCCCGGTGCGGTGTGGTTGTGCCAGAAGGTGTCGGCCCTGCCCTCCTCGACGGCGCGCAGGAAGGCCCCGAACCGCCAGCCGCTGCGCGCCCGGATGCTCTGCTGCCAGAAGGACGGGAACGTCCGCCACAGGTCACGGCCGGCCGCGATGACGTGGACCTCGGCGGCCTCCAGGCTCTGCACCGCCCGGGCGGCCTGGGCATCGGTCGCCGCGCCCAGCCCCTCGTTGCTGATGATCGCGTCACCGGACCAGTCGCGCACCTTCTCGGCCAGCCGGTCCCACGTCCAGTAGGCGTCGCTGTCCCGCCAGGGCGCCACGCGCAGATCGGCCATCGCGTGGTCGTGCGCCGCCGCACTGGCCGGCAGCAGAATGCCGGCGTCGGCCAGGGCGGCACTGTTGTTCCAGAGCACGTTCTGCACATAGGTGCTTCCCGTTTTCGGCGCACCGATGTGCAGATAGACGCGCCTGGCCATGCCGCCTCCCTGGAATCGACATCACGTCGACCGACGTGGTCACGTTTGCGGAGCCAGGGTGACATACCGCGGGCGTACGCCAAAACAGCGGGCGACGCCTTTTGAGGCGGGCGAATTCCGGGTTGTTCGACGATGCACGGACCACGAAAACGAGGTGAACATCTGGTTGCCGGCGTACGCGGTCGGCGGTTCGTCGAGGGCGATCACGCCGCGTCGGCGTAACACTCCACTATGGACAGATCCACCGGAAAGCGGACCGGCGTGTCCCCGAACAGCAGCGTGGTGGCGCGCCGACCGGCCCGGTCGACCGCCTCGGCGACCTGCTCGGCCTGCTCCGCCGGGCAGTGCACGATCACCTCGTCGTGTTGGAAGAAGACCAGCTCGGCCGGGCTGCCGGCCAACTCGCTGCGAAGCACCGCGAGCAGGGTGGAGGCCCACTCGGCCGCGGTCGCCTGGATGACGAAGTTGCGGGTGAACCGGCCCCGGGACCGGGCCGCCCGGGCTCGCGGCGACTGGACGTCACCGGCATCGTCCGGGTCCGCCGGGGCGTCGTCGGCGCCGAATCCCCCCGTGCCCGGCGGACAGGTCCGCCCCAGCCAGGAGCGCACCAACCCGCCCGCCTCCCCGGTCCGCGCCGCCGCCTCGACGTAGTCGAACGCGGTCGGATAGCTGTGTCGCAGCACCGCCAGGGCCGGCACCGCCGCCCCGCCGGTCTGCCCGTACATGGCGCCGAGCAGCGCCAGCTTGGCCCGGGCCCGGTCGCCGTCGAACGCGTCCCGGGCCAGCGCGGCGTAGAGGTCACCGGTCGCCCCGGCGGCGGCGAGCCGAACGTCACCGGAGACGGCCGCCAGCACCCGTGGCTCCAGTTGCCCGGCGTCGGCCACCACGAGCCGCCAGCCCGGGTCGGCCACCACCGCCCGGCGGATCACCTTCGGGATCTGCAACGCGCCGCCACCCCGGGTGGCCCACCGCCCGGACACCACCCCACCCGGAACGTACTCCGGCCGGAACCGCCCGTCGCGGACCCAGGCGTCCCGCCACGCCCGGCCGTGTGCCGTCCAGATCCGGTACAGCTCCTTGTACTCCAGGACCAGCGGCACCGCCGGATGGTCGACCCCGCGCAGCACCCAGGCTCGGGTGTTCGGCAGCTCCACGCCGACCCGCGCGAACGCCTTCAGCAGCTCGGCCGGACTGTCCGCGTGCACCTGCCGGACCCCGAACGCGTCGGCGATCCGCGCGGCCAGCTCCGCCAGCCGGCGCGGCGGCCCACCCACCGGAGAGGGCTCGCCCAGCAACTCGGCGAGCACCGCGTCGTGCACATCGGCCCGCCAGGGCAGCCCGGCCGTGCCCATCTCCGCCGCGATCAGCGCACCAGCCGACTCGGCCGCCACCAGCAGCCGGAACCGCCCCGGGTCGCCGGTCGCCGCGACCCGGGCGAGCTGGTCGGCGTACACCCGGGTCAACGCGGTGATGCCGGGCCCCGGCGGCCCCGGGACGGCGTCGAAGAGCGCGGCCTGACCCGCGCCGGGCGGGGTGGCGGCGCGCGGCGGCGGATCGGCCGGCACCGGCGCACCGGTCAGCCGCGCCCAGGCCGCCGCCAGCGCGCGGGGCTCACCCCACCGGCCGGCGTACCCGAGCAGCAGCGCCTCGGTCAGCTCCACGTCGTGACACCGCCGCACCGCGACCCCGGCGCGGAGCAACGTCGGGTAGAGCGTGGCCCCGGACGCCCAGACCCAGCGCGGCCGATCGGTGCGCTCGCGGGCGGCCACCGCGGCGGCCAGGTCGACGACCGGTTCGGGCGCGCCCAGCGGCGCACCGGTCGGGTCGAGGGGGTGCAACACTCCCCCACCCCGCTCGTCAGAGACCACCGCCACCAGCACGAACGTGATTCTGCCCGGACCGTGCGACAGACCGGAGCCCTGCTCGTCAGTCTCGACGCAGGTTCATCCGTAGCAGTTCGGATTCGTCGGAGATCCCCGGTGGCGCCTTGGTGCCCGCCGGGAGCAGCGACCACACCTCCTGCTTGCGCACCAAACGGGGACCATCCAACTGCAGCCGCTCGCCGCCGACGGACAGCCGCGCCGTGCCCGCCGCCAGGACGTTTCGCACCCAGTCGGTACGCGGCCCGTACAGGGGCACGAAGAGGTATCCGTCGGGCAGCGGATGGGCGTCGAGCGGAGTCTGGTACGTCCTGCCGGACGACCTGCCGACGTGGGTCAGGACCGGTCGAACCCCCCGACGGATCTCCCGCGGGTTGACGACCCGCTTGTTGAACCGGGCGAGCCAGCGCGGTAACGGCATGCGAACCTCCTCGTTCCTCGTGCGCGTCAGCGAACACCACCGAACCACCTGGCCAACGCCACCTCAAGGGTCTGCTGGTCCTCGCCGACCCAGGCGACGTGTCCGTCGGGCCGGAGCAGCACCGCCGGCACGTCCAGTTCCTCGCTGGTGTCGACGACATGGTCAACCCGGTCACGCCAGCCGCCCACTGAGAGCCGCCCGGTCTGGTCGAGCAGCAGCCCGGCGCCGGAGCGCAGCAGCCCGAACAGTCGCCCGCAGGTGAGCTGGACGTCACGCAGCCGCCGCCCGAGCAGGGGATGCCCCTCGCCGAGGTCGTACCGGACGCTGATCGCCGTGATCTTCTCGATCAGGTACCGGTTGACGTCGTCGAAGTCCATCAGCTGCGTCAGCAGCCGTCGGACGGCGCGCGGCCCCGGTTCGTTGGTGGTCAACTCCATCTGGGCACGCGTGTTGTCGAGCACGTCCGCCGCCACCGGATGCCGCTCGGACTCGTAGGTGTCCAACAGGTCGTCCGGTGCCCAGCCGTCGATCGCCGCCGCCAACTTCCAGCCCAGGTTGAACGCGTCCTGGATCCCGAGGTTCAGCCCCTGCCCGCCCAGCGGCGGGTGCACGTGCGCCGCGTCGCCGGCCAGGAACACCCGGCCGACCCGGTAGCGCTCGGCCTGGCGGGTCGCGTCGCCGAAGCGCGACAGCCAGCGGGGCGAACGCACCCCGAAGTCGGTGCCCGCGTACGCCCGTAGCTGTTGCGTGAACTCGGCGAGCGTCGGCGGCGTCGACCGGTCCTCGGCCACGCCCTGCGCCGGCACGACCACCCGGAACACCCCCGGTGTGCCGGACGGACCGACGCCGAACCGCTTCTCGGTCCTGCGTACCCGCGCCACCACCTCGCTGATCTCCTCCGGGGAGGCGGTCACCGCCATCTCGCCCAGCAGCGTGTCCACTCGCGACGGCTCGCCGGGAAAGCCGACCCCGAGCAGCTTGCGCACGGTGCTGCGCCCGCCGTCACAGCCGACCACGAACCGCGCGCGCACCGGCGACGCGCCGTCGCCGAGCTGGACGGTCACCCCGTCGTCGTCCTGCTCCAGCCCGACCGCCGGGCAGCCCCGCCGGATCTCCGCGCCCACCTCGGCCGCGTGCGTGGCCAGCAGCCGGTCGGTGAGCGGCTGCGGAATGCCGAGCACGTATCCGTGGGCGGTGTCCAGCCGGTCGGGGGCGGGCTTGTCGATGCCCGCGAAGAATCCCCGGATCGGAAACTGCTTACCGTTCTCCAGAAACCGCGCCAACAACCCGCGCTGATCCATCACCTCGATACTACGCACGTGCAGCCCGAGCGACCGTACGAACGGTGGTGGCTCGACCTCCTTCTCCAGCACGAGCACGCTGGCGTGCCGCAGCCGCAATTCGCTCGCCAGCATCATGCCGGTCGGCCCGCCACCGACGATGACCGCATCGAACATGAATCCCCCCGGAAATGCCAATTCTTCAGCTCGGTGGACGATTGTGCGTCACGACCGGGGTCTTGCCGCAATACCGGGGGTGCGGTATATGTTGACAGTGACAAGGAGTTCTCCTCCTTGCCGTTGTGCTTTCCAGGTCCAGCAGGTCCAGGCACGCGATGACCGACAAGATCGACTTCAAGAAGACCATCGACGCCTACCGGGCACCACGGGGACGGTTCCGGATCGTGGACGTGCCCGACCTGCGGTACCTCATGGTCGACGGCCACGGCGATCCGAACACCTCACCCGCGTTCACCACCGCCGTCGAAGCGCTCTACCCGGTGGCGTACAAGCTGAAGTTCGCCAGCAAGCGCGACCTCGGCCGCGACTACGTCGTCCCGCCGTTGGAGGGCCTGTGGTGGGCCGACGACATGGCCGCCTTCACCACGTCGCGGGACAAGTCACAGTGGAACTGGACCCTGCTGCTCATGGTCCCGGACTGGATCGACCGGGCCATGTTCGACGCCGCCGTCGGGCAGGCGGGGGCGAAGAACAGGCCGGTACGCCTCGACGACATCCGCCTGGAACCGCTGGCCGAGGGACGATGCGTCCAGACACTGCACGTGGGCTCCTTCGACGACGAAGCCGCCGTGCTCGCGGAACTGCACGACGAGTTCATCCCGGCCCAAGGGCTGCGCATGACCGGCAAACACCACGAGATCTATCTCAGTGACTTCCGCAGGGTCGCGCCCGACAGCAGGCGCACCCTCCTGCGGCAGCCGGTCACCGCCGAGGCCGCGCCGTCGAAACCAGGATGACCGCGACACCGGCGGCACGTAGGGTCCGGCCATGTCCCGCACCGAGCTGCGGCCGTTCACGGCCGCCGACCTGGCCGCCTGCGCCACCTTGCTCGCCGAACGGCACCGCCGGCACCGCGTCGCCCAGCCGCTGCTGTCCGCCCGGTTCGAGGACGTCGCCGCGACGCTGGCCGAGCTGACCACCGCGTACGAGACGCCGGACGCGTCGGGAGCGGTCGCTCACCGCGGCGGCGTCCCGGTGGGTTTCGTCCTCGGCGCGCCGAAGCCGTCCCCGCTGTGGGGGCCGAACATCTGGGTGGAGGCCGCCGGAATGGCGGCCACCGATCCCGAGGTGATGCGCGACCTGTACGCGCTCGCCGCCACCCGCTGGGTCGACGAGGGCCGCACGGCGCACTACGTCGTCGTGCCGGCGCACGACCCGGAGCTGGTACAAGCCTGGTTCCGGCTGGGTTTCGGCCAGCAGCACGCGCACGCAATCCGGCCCGCCGCCCCACCGGCAGCGATCACCCCGGCCGGGCTGTCGGTGCGTCGGGCGACCCGGGCCGACATCCCGGCACTCGCTCAACTCGACCGTGAGTTGCCGCTGCACCAGGGACAGTCGCCGACGTTCTCCGCCGGCCCGATGAGCACGCTCGAGGAAGCCGCCGCCGAATGGACGGCCGACATCGACAACCCCGCGTACGCCACCTTCGTGGCCGAAGCGGACGGCCAGGTGGTCGGCTCCGCCACCGGTTGCGCCTTGGAGAAGTCGAGTTCGCACCTGAGCCTGGCCCGCCCCGAACACGCCGGGTTCCTCGGGTTCGCGGCGGTCCTGCCGCACGCCCGGGGCGTCGGCGCCGGACGAGCTCTCGGCGCCGCGGTCGTCGACTGGGCGGTGTCGGCCGGCTTCGACAGCGTGGTCACCGACTGGCGAGTCACCAACCTGCTCTCCTCGCGAGCCTGGCCGAAGCTGGGCTTCACCGAGACGTTCCTCCGGCTGCACCGGCTGATCCGCTACTGACCGCCAGATCCGTCGCCGTCGTAGACGTGGGCCGGCTCGTCACGCCAGCCGGCAGTGCGCTACCACCGTCGACGCGGTCCGGCCGCTGCGATCAGGTGGCCGGCTGCTGCCCCGGCCAGAACGGCCACTCCTCGAACGACCGGCAACGTCCGTCGTCGGTGAACCGCATGATCCAGAGGTCGCGGTATTCCTGGTCGACCGGGTCGCCGTAGCGGACCTCCTGGCGCGACACCGCGGTGTCGCCGTCGACCGCGACGATGTCCGTGGTCATCTCGAACACCTCGTCGGGGCCCTTGCGCTGCTGCTCCCACATCTCGGCGATGGCCGGCAGACCGACCACAGGCGTCCAGTACGGTCCCTGCCGATAGCTCGCGTCCTCGGTGAAGAGCGTGACCAGCGCCTGCGTGCCCGGCGTCCGCCAAAGCCGCTCGTAGGCGGCGATCCAGTCGGCGACCTGCTTCCTGTCCATGGACAACACCCTGCCATCCAACGGCGACCGGCGGCGGGATCGTGGACACCTCCCACGCTATTCGCCGGTCCGAGTGCGCCGCTCGCGCAGCCACACGAGCAGAACCATGCCGATGTTGACGACGGCGAGGATCAGCAGGGACGCGTCGCCGGTGTCGGTGGACCTGTCGATCGCGAAGCCCTCGCCGCCGGCCATCACCGTGTTGACGGTGGTGAACAGCACGTTGTTGGCGACGTGGAACGCGACCGGCGCCTCGACGCCACGGCTGACGATCGCCATCAGGCCGGTGCAGACGCCGAACAAGGCGTAGTACCCGAAGAGCCAGGGGTCGGTCGACCCGTGGACCACGGCGAAGCCCACGCTGGAGATCACGAGCCCGAGGGCCAGGGCCGGACGTACCGGACGCAGCCAGGACGCGGCGGCGGGCAGCACGGCGCTGCGGAACATCAACTCCTCGCCGGTGGCCTGGATCGGGGTGCTCAGCATCACGATCACCAGCATGGCGATCGTGGTGCCGGTGACACCGAAGCTGGTCCAGCCCGGCGCGTCGGGTGCGACCAGCGCCACCACACCGATCCCGGCGCCCACCAGCAGCGCCGCGCCGAACAGGTACCGCACCAGGCGGCCTGCGTCGAACGCTCGCGGGAAGCTGATCAGGCTGCGCCACGGCACCCTGGCGGTCCACGCCAGGAGCAGGATCGCCAGCACGCCCGCCATGCCCACGCTGATGTTGACAGCCAGGAACTTCAGCGGAGTGAAGGTGGGTGCCATCGGATCGTCGCTACCCTCGACGACACCGACCACCAGATAGAGCAGAACCTGCAGGACCAGCATCACCAGCGGCGGCACGACGATGACCAGGAGCGGCTTCCACCAGTTCATCCGCAGGTGGGCGCCGAAGGGTCGGGAGCTGTCGACCGCTGGTCGGGACCGCGCGGGGGTCAGCCGGGTACTGGGCATGTCATCCATTGCAGCGCGCGCCGCTCGCACCGGACAGGGCCGCGATGTCACCACCTGACCATGACATTCCCGCAGCCAGACAGGTGACGCGATGTCACTGGCGCCCACGAGGCCGACACCGACAGTGCGACACAACCCATCGCCCGGCACACCAGCGCCGCCCCGCCTCCGCCGACGTGGTGCGCGGTTCGCTACGGCTGCTGCTGTCCGGGCCGACCAGCTCACGGATCCGAGGGCGGAGGGGGTCTTGTTTGTAAGTGGTTACTAGTGTCAGGCTGCGGCTGTGGCGGAACAACGGAGCACGGCCCGACGACGGCGTACGGACGCGATCGACATCGGCATGCGGGTCTTCGCCGACCACGGGCTGACCACAGCGTCGATACAGCAGGTGGCCGACCGGATGGGTGTGTCCCAGCCGTACGTCTTCCGGCTCTTCGGTAGTAAGCGCAACCTGTTCCTGGCCTGTCTGGACGAGTTGGAGGCCCGGATCGGGCAGGCGCTCCAGCAAGAGGCCGGCGCGCACCCGGCCGACCCGTTGCCGGCGATGCGCACCGGCTTCCGGACGCTCATCGCGGACGGCGTCGTGACCGGCCTGTGGTTGCAGGCCTGCGCTGCGGCCCGCTCCGACGCCGTGGTCGCGGCGCACTGCCGGGCCCTGGTCGGCCGGATTCTGGAGCACGCTGGGCGGCTGTCCAGCGCCGGGCCGCAGGAGCTGCGGGGCACCCTCGCGCTCGGCGCGTTGGTGGTGATGCTTCAGGCGTTGGGCATGGACCTGAGCGAGGGCAGCCAGGCCGCGCTCGACTCGCTACGCGGGGCGGAGGCGACGTCATGACCGGAGGGAGTGCGGTGGTGGACGTCTTCGGCGCGACAGCCGAGCTGTACCAGAGCGTCCGGCCGGGCTATCCGCCCGAGATCGCCGACCAGCTCGTCGCCTACCACGGCGGCACACCGGCGTCGGTTGTCGAGATCGGTGCTGGCACCGGCAAAGGGACCGACGTGCTCGCCCGCGTCGGCGCACCCCTGACCTGCCTCGAACCCGACCCACGAATGGCCGCGCTGCTGGCCGCCCGGTATCCGCGCGTTCGCATCCACGGCGACACCTTCGAACAGTGGGCACCGCCCGCCGGCGGGGTCGACGTGCTGGCCTGCGCCATGGCCTGGCACTGGCTGGACCCGGCCACCCGCAACACGCGCGCTCGGCAGGCCCTCGCGCCCGGCGGCACCTTGGCCATCTTCGGGCATCGCTACGACTACGCCGACCCTGATCAACGAGCGGCGATCCGGGCCGCGCTGCACGCGATCGACCCGACCGCACGGGAACGGCCGGCGGACTGGTTCCATCAGGACGTCGTCGACCACGGGCAGTTTCTCGACGTCCGCAAGGAGGTCTTCGGTCACGAACTGCCGCTGGCCAAGGAACGCTACCTCGACCTGGTACGGACCTTCGGACCGTTCCTGACCCGGTCGCCGGAGCAGCAGCGACGCGGGCTGGACGCGCTCGGCCGACTGGTCGACGAGTTCGGTGGCGCCGTGACGCTCAACCTGCGTACCACCCTGGTGCTGGGCCGGGCCGATGCTCGCTGACCGGTGGGGAGTGACGGAGACCGAGGTTCGGCGTGCCTATCCGTGCGACGACTTCGTCGACGCACCAACCCTGCGGGTGTGGCGGGGAGTACGCGAACGTGGTCCCGAGTGAGCTGAGACCGCTCTTCGGGACCGGGCCCGATGTGAGGCGCGAGCCCGGTCCCGGAGCCGCTGTCGTTCCGGGCTACTTGCTGACGCCGGCGGTGAGGCCGGACTGCACCTGGCGCTGGAAGACGATGTAGACGATGAGCACCGGCAGCATCGCCATGGTGACCCCGGCGAACAGGCCGGACCAGTCGGAGCGGTAGCCCTGGTTGACCGACAGCTCGATCAGGCCCTGGGAGATGACCTGGTTCTTCGGCTCCCCGGCCACCGACTGCATGAGCAGGGTCGGCAGGTACCACTGGTTCCACTGGCCGAGGACGTTGAAGATGCCGATGCTGATCAGGCCCGGCTTGGCCATCGGCAGCATCACGCTGAAGAACAACCGGCTGTGCGAGGCACCGTCGACCATGCCCGCCTCGGCGATCGCGGTCGGCAGGGTACGGAAGAACGAGTGCATGAAGAAGACGGTGAACGCCAGCGACCAGGCCACGTAGACCAGGATCAGCATGAAGTGGCTGTTCGGCCCGAGGAACGGCAGCACCACGCCGGTGTTGTAGACGCCCTTGAACAGCGGCACCGCGGCCAGGTAGATCGGCAGCGTCAGCCCGGACAGGAACATGTAGTAGATCAGCCGGTTGCCCCGGAACTCGTAGCGGGCGAGCACGTAGGCGGCCATCGAGCCGAGCAGCATGGTGAGGAAGACGCTGCCGGTCAGCACCAGGACGGTGTTGAGGAAGAACGACCCGATGTGCCCCTCGGTCCAGGCCCGGGCGAAGTTGTCCCACTGCAACCGCTCGGGGATCAACGACAGCGGCTTGCGGATGACCTCCGAGTCGGTCTTGAGTGCCGACATCACCACCCACAGCAGCGGGTAGACCACCATGATCGCCCAGACGGCGAGGAACAGGTGCGAGAAGCCGTTGAAGAACCTGGCCCCGGCCCGGCCGCCGCCGACGGCGGCGCGCGGTGCCGGCGTACGGCCCGGTGGTGGAGTCTGGTCCGGGCCGGCCAGGCCACCCGGGGTGTGGGTCACCGTGCTCATCGTCCAGGTCTCCTCAATACTCGATCCGCTCACGACGGGTGATCCTCAGCTGGAGAGCGGCCAGCAGGATCGTGAAGATCGCCAGTGCCACGCCCATCGCGCAGGCGTAGCCGAACTGGCCCTTCTGGAAGGCGGTGAAGTTCAGCACCGACGCGAAGATCTCACTGGCGTGGTTCGGGCCGCCCTGGCTGGGCGTCATGACGAACACCAGGGCGTACATGTCCAGGGCGATGAAGCCCAGGTAGACCCAGGCCACCGAGACGGTGTCCCGCAGCAGCGGCAGGGTGATCCGGAAGAAGGTGTGGAACCGGCCGGCACCGTCGAGGATGGCCGCCTCGTAGACGTCCTTCGGGATGGACTGCATGGCCGCGGAGAAGAGCACCATGTAGAAGCCGGCGCCGCTCCAGACCGCGATCAGCAGCAGCCACCACAGCACCGCCGGTACGCCGAGGAAGGGCTCCGGGTCGTACATGAAGGTGATCGGGTCGTCCTCGCTGACCAGCCCGATCTTCATCAGCATGCCGTTGATGAGGCCCTGGCCGTCGGCGCGGTAGATCTGCTGCCACATCACCGCGATGACGACCAGGGACAGCACCTGCGGGAAGAAGAAGATCACCTTGTAGAGCCCGGAGCCGAAGACTCCCCGGATGCCGGCCTTGTCCTCGCGTCCGCCCACGTTGAGCAGGAACGCGAGGAACAGGGCCAGCGCGATGGTGAACAGCGGCACGGTGATCAGGAAGAACACGTTGTGCCAGAACGCCTTCCTGATCAGCTCGTCGGAGAAGAGCCGGAGGTAGTTGTCCAGCCCGACGAACTGCTGCCTGTCGGAGTAACCTCCCCAGTCGGTCAGCGAGTACCCGGCGGCCTGCAGGAAGGGCCACACCACGTAGAAGAGGTACAGCCCGACCGGCAGGGCCAGGAAACCCGTGACGAAACGCGCAACACCGTGCCGCATGGGACTCACTCTTTCCGTTCGGATCAGGCGTCGCGGGTCTGCTTGGTGATCGACGAGTCCTTGGCGACCTTGTCGGCGGCGGCCTGCATCTTGTCGACGAACTGCGCGGCGGTCAGCCGGCCGGCCATCAACTCGGCGGACAGGTTCTGGCTCTCCTTGTCCAGGTCGGCGTAGAAGTTCCAGAGCTTGATCGAAATCAGGTCCGAGCTGGCGTTCTTCATCAGCTCGTTGGCGCTGGCCAGGGCGGCGTCCTGGACGTTGTCGCCGGAGCCCTTGGTGGAGGCCAGCGACTTGGTCAGCTCGGCGAACTTCGCCGAACCGGCCTTGGAGAGCACCGCGCGCAGGAACTCCTTGGCGGCGGCCTTGTTCGGCGCCTTGGCCGGGACGACGATGCCCTCGCCGGCACCGGCGTAGACGTCGTTGGGCGCCTTGTCGGTGGCGCCCAGGCCCCAGTAGTCGGAGATCTTCATCTCGAAGCCCGGCGGGATGGTCGCCGCCATCTCGTTCTTCAGCCAGGTACCGACCTGGATGAACGCGGCCTTGCCGTCGAGCCACGCCTGCTGCGACTGGGTGTGGTCGAGCTTGCCGGGCAGCAGCAGCTTGTCCTTGACCAGCTTCTCCCATGCCTCGAGCGCCGGCAGGACGCCCTCGGCCCGCCAGGCGTTCTCCTTGAGGTTGTCGATGTCGATGACGGCCTGCTTGCCGGCGGACTTCCAGACCGTCGCCATCAGCGCCCAGCGCGGGTAGTAGCCGTGCACGGCGTCGTACACGTACGGGGCCATGCCCTTGGCCTTGATCTTCGGAGCGAGGGCGAAGAAGTCGTCGAAGGTCTTCGGCGGCGTCCAGCCCTCCTTGTCGAACAGCACCGAGTTGTACCAGTTGCCCCAGACCGTGTAGGCCACGTTCACCACGAAGAACTTGCCCTGGTAGGTGCCGTCGCCGACGGTGCCCGGCAGCAGCGTGTCCGCCACGGTGCCCTCGCTGTCCCAGGCGGGCGCGGCGAGCAGGTCGTCCAGCGGCTCGATGGCACCCTCGTTGACCAGGGTGCTGATGTCCATCATGTCGGCGCCGGAGTTCATGACGACGTCGCTGGGCTGCGTCGCCATCTTCGGCTGCTCTTCGGTCTTGATCTTCTGGGTGGAGCTCATGTTGACGGTGACGTTCGGGTACTTGGCGTTGAAGATCGCCTGGTCCTCCTTGGCCCAGGCGTCACCCAACCCACCGTTGAAGATGACCACCTTGACGGCGCTGCCATCCTGCACGCCGAAGGGGTTGTCGTTGCTCTTCTCCCCGGCGCTGTCGTCGTTCTGGCTCGGCGTGCTGCCGGCGCAGGCGCTGAGCAGACCGGCGGCCGGGGTCACCAGGAGGCCCGCGGCCGCCGCGCGGCGCAGCAGGGTCCGGCGGTCGAGATCGGGGGTAACGGACATCGTGTGACTCTCCTTGTGATGTCGGGTCAGGCGGTGCGCCGGAGACGCCCGGCGTACCGCGACTCGAGGGCGAGGTTGTGCTCGTCCCCACCGGGGACGTTGGCGGAGAGGTAGATAGGGGGTACCTCTCCGGCCTGGTGGAACCGTCGTACGACCTCCGCGGTCAGCAGCTGCGCCAGCAGCGCCGAGGTGACCGAGGAGACCGCACAGACCGCGCCGCCGCCCTCGAGCGGCAGCAGTGCGTCGCCGTACGGCGCGCCGTTGTCCAGCACGACGTCGGCGAGATCGACGAGCCGGCGGCCGGAGGGGTGCCGCGGGGACACCCGTCCGGTGTGCTCGACCGAGGTGACCGCGATCAGCGGGTGACCGCGCCCGGTGGCCAGCAGGGCCAGTTCGACCACCGAACCGTTGATGCCGGACTGGGACGCCACCACGAACACGTCCTGCGGCTGGGGTGCGGCGATCGCGTAGAGCTGATGCGCGACGGCGGGGTCGCGCTCCAGTTTGGGGTCGGCGAGCACCTGGCGCGCGGCGTCGCCGTGCAATACCAGGTCGTGCAGGGAGATCCGGTTGGTGGGGACCAGCCCACCGGCCCGGGCGACCAGTTCGGCGGCGAAGACCTCCGAGTGCCCGGCGCCGAACGCCTGCAGCACCCCACCGGCGCGCAGGCTGGTGGCGATCAGGTCGGCGGCCCGGCCCACCGTCTCGGACCCCCGCTCGATCAGCCGGTCGAGAACCGGCCGGACCGCGTCGGCGTACCCCTGGGCGCTGATCATGCGGTGGCCTCCCGCGCGGCCTTGTGCCCGTCGACGGCCTGGGCGGTACGCCGGAAGGCCGCGTGGGCGCGGTCGTGAGTACGTTGGGCGACGGCGATGTAGAGCAGGTCGAGCACGACCAGCTGAGGGTGCCGGGCCGACAGCGCGTCCGGCCGGAACGTGGTGGCCTGGCTGGCGGTGAGCAGCACGATGTCGGCCAGTTCGGCCAGCGGCGACCGGCGGAACCCGGTGAGCGCGATGGTGGTCGCGCCCCGGCTGCCACCCTCGGCGAGCATCTCGATGGCCTCGCGGGTCTGTCCGCTGTGCGAGATGCCCAGCGCGACGTCACCGGGGCGCAGCAACGCGGCGGCGGCCAGCCCGGAGTGCACGTCGTTCCAGGCCCACGCGGCCACGCCGATGCGGTGCAGGCTGAACTGCATCTCCTCGCCGACGAGTGCGCTGCCGCTGGCGCCGAAGATGTTCACCCGCTCGGCGCCGGCGATGGCGACGGCGGCCCGCTCCACCTCGTTCAGGTCGAGCAACGCGGCGGTGTCGTGCATGGCCCGGGTGTCGGCGGCCATGATCTGCTCCAGCACCCGCTCCAGCGGGTCACCGGGCTGGATCTCGCGGCCGATGTCGACGGTCCAGCCGGCCGAGCGGGCCCGGCCGGTCTCGGCGGCGATGCCCAGCCGCAGGTCGGCGTAGCCGTCGAAGCCCATCGCCCGACAGAACCGGGTGACCGTGGCCGGCGACGTGCCGCTGCGTTCGGCCAGTTCGACGATGGTGGCCCGGGCCGCCGCCTCCGGGTCGCTGAGCACGTGCTCGGCGACCCGACGCAGCGCTCCGGTCAGTTCGGCGGCACCGGTGCGGACCCGAGCCAGTGTCCCGTCGGAGGTGACGAGGCCGGCGCGCCGGTCGATCCCGTCGGGGACGACGCCGAGGGCACCCCGTCGATCGATCTCGTCGGCGTCGGCCACCGCGGTGCCCGCGGAGGTGTCCGACTCGTGATCAACCATGGGATGCCTTTCGGAAAAGACTGTTAACTGTTAGTGGTAAAAGTTCTTACTGAAGGCCCCTCCGTGTCAAGACCATGGGCGAAGTTTTCAAACTGTTACCTGGCGCACAGCCCGCCACCGGGCCCGCCCGCTGCCCGACGTCGCTGCCGTGACCAGCATGAACGCGAGCCGGACCAGGAGCCGACGCGGGTGTGCCCGGGCCGGCGCCGCAACCACCCCGACCGCTGCCGGGACTGGCCTACGCTCGAAGGATGCGCCGCCTGGCCCGCCTCGCCGCCCGCACGCCGCCGGACCGGGAGCGCTACCTCGACCTGCTCCGGGCAGTGGCCATCCTCCTGGTGGTCCTCGGCCACTGGGCGATAGCCGCAGTCGAGTACGACGAGAGCGGCCGACCCGACGGGCACTCGGCCCTGACCACGATGCCCTGGGCGTATCCGCTGACCTGGGCGGTCCAGGTCATGCCCGTGTTCTTCCTGGTCGGCGGGTACGCCAACGCCGCCTCGCTGGCCGCCCACCGGCGCCGCGGCGGCGACGCGATCGGATGGCTGCTCGGCCGCAGCGCCCGCCTGCTGCGCCCGACCAGCGCCCTGGTCCTGGTGCTCGCCGGTGGTGCGCTGGTGGCCCGGCTCGGCGGCGCCCAGCCGGACGAGGTTCGCCCGGTCGTCTGGTTCGCCACCATCCCGCTGTGGTTTCTCGCCGCCTACCTGGCCGTGGTGCCGCTGACCCCGGTCATGTACGCGCTGCACCGCCGCCTCGGGCTGCTGGTGCCGCTGACGCTGGTGCTGCTGGTCGCCGCCGGTGACGCCGGCCGGGCCCTCGGACCGGCCAACCTCGCCCTGCCCAGCTACCTGCTCGGCTGGCTCGCCGTCCACCAGCTCGGCTTCGCCTGGTACGACGCCCGCCAGGGACACTGCCGCCGGTCCGGCCCACGCACCCGGTGCCTGCCGATGTCCCGCCGGGCCGCGATCGTCATGCTGCTCGGCGGTCTCGCCGTGGCGGTCCTGCTCACCGGCCCTGGCCCGTACCCGATCAGCATGATCAACCTGCCCGGTCAGCGGTTGGCCAATGCCGCCCCACCCAGCGTGGCACTGCTCGCGGTCGCCACCGCCCAACTCGGGCTGATCCTGCTGCTACGGCAGCGGGCGGAACGGTGGCTGCACCGCGACCGCCCGTGGCAGGCGGTGATCGCGGTCAACTCGGTCGTGCTGACGGTCTTCCTCTGGCACCTGAGCGCGGCCGTACTGCTTGTCGGCGCGCTGCACGGCCTCGGCCTGCTGCCCACCCCGCCGGCCGGAACAGCGACCTGGCTGGCCTGGCGGCTGCCGTGGGTGTTGATGCTGACGGTGGTGCTGGCCGTCCTGGTCGCAATCTTCGGTCCGATCGAGGCGTCCACCGGTCGTCCCCGGCACCTGAGAGCACCGGCCAGGTGGGCGGGTGCCCGTGCCGCGCTCACCGTCGCCGGATTCGTCGCCGTCGGGTACGCCCTGGCGGCCAACGGCGTGGCGGCCAAGACCGCGCCGGAGCCGCTCGGGTGGCCGGTGGCGGCGCTGGTGGCCTACCTGGCCGGTGCGGGCACGCTGCGTCTGCTCAGGTCCGGGTGGGGCAGCCGAGACTGACCGGGTGGCGTCTGCCGTGGCGCCAGGCGGGAAGGTGCAGCGCCACCGCGACCAGCGCGAACCCGGCCCAGCCGGCGACCAGCGCCACCACGATCGAGACGTCCTGGCCCAGGTGGACCCCGACCAGGAACCCGATCAGCGCCAGGCTGTTGCGGGCGAAGTGCCGGCAGAAGGCCGGCAGGTCCCGCCGCACCTCGACCGCCACCAGCACCCCGGCGTACGGGAAGGTCACCACCAGTCCCCGCAGCACCTGGCCGAGCAGCCCGGTCAGCACCGCACCAGCGAGGACCAGCAGCAGCCGGGCCACCACCGGCAACCGCGCCGGGCCAGCCGGATCGGCCGGATCGGCCGGGCCAGCCGGGCCAGCCGGATCGGCCGGGCCAGCCGGATCGGCCGGCTGTCCGGGCCTTGGAAGGCGGTGCAGCACCAGCATGGTGAGCAGCCAGCAGGCGGCCGTGGCGGCCAGTGTCGGCCCGAACGGCAGCGTGATCGGACGCAGCGCCGCCGCGATCGCGAGGTAGCCGGCGACACCCGCCAGGTCGGCCAGCAGGATCGGCCACCGGCAACGGTGATGGGTCAGTGCCACGACGCCGAAGAACAGGTTGAGCCCGACCACCCCGACGAGTTGCGCGCCGTCGACGGGAAGACCCGTGGCCAGCAGCGCGGCGGTCATGGGCAGGGGCAACGCGGCCACGAGGGCCCGCCACCGGACCGGACGGATCAGGGTCACCGCCCAGACCACCGCGGTCACCAGCAGTACGCCCTGGACGGTCACCGTGCGTCAGGTATCGAAGGAGGCCCGGCTGAGGCACGCCTGGAACGTCTCGTCGGTCCAGGCGAGGTCGGCGGCGTTGACCGAGAACCGGTTCTCGTTGATCTCGCCGTGCGCGCTCATGCCGGCCGTCCAGCACGCGGTGCCGTCCCAGCGGATCAGGTTGACGTGCAGGTCGGCCGGGACCGCGCCGGTCGACAGCAGACCCACCCGGACACCCGCCCGACGCTGCGTCGCCACCAGGTCCGCCAACTCGTCGGAGAACTCGGCGTAGGTGAAGATCCGGGTGATCTCCACTCCCCGGGCGAGTGCGGCGAGGTTCTCCGACCAGTACCGCCGGCCGATGTCACCGCTCCACCAGGCCAGTCGAGGCAACACGTTGGTCAGCGCCTCCAACCGCCGTACGCAGTCCCGGGTGGCACCCAGCATGTCCTGGTAGTCCGTGCCCGGCCGGATGATGCGTCCCTGCCGGAGCTGCGCGAGGTCGGCCTGGAACCGCTCGAACCGGCGCTGGGCCTCCTCGGCGACCCGGGTGCCCGGATGCCGGTCGACCGCCTCGGTGGCGGCGGTGGCGACTTCCGGCACCGCCCGCACCAGCCAGTGCGGTCCGGCCAGCAGCGACCGCAGGTGGAACCGACGCTCGGCCCGGGCGATGGAGTCCACGAGCAACGAGATGGTGATGCCCATCAGACCGGCCAGCAACGACTCCACTCCGGTGGCGGCGCCGGTCAGGTCGAGCGTCACGGAGAGCGAGATCGACAGGGCGACACCGACCAGCGCGACCGGGTCGGTGTGCGCCATCAGCCGCGCGACGCCGACCGCGTGCGCACGGGGGCCGGTACGCGGACGACGCAGCAGTTGAACCACCAACCACCTCCGGGAACCGACTCCCGTCAGCGTAAAACCCCCCAACCACACCCCCGCCGACCCCGCCCGACCCCCACCTCAGCAAGGTTGATCATGAAGTTATTGCCCGAGAATCCGACAAAAGGTGGCAACAACTTCATGATCAACGGGATGGGAGGGAGGGTGGGTGGGTTAGGCGGGGGCGGTGGTGCGGATGGCTTCGGCGAAGACCTCGGAGCGGTGCTCGAAGTTGCGGAAACGGCCGTAGCTGGGCGCGGCGGGCGAGAGCAGCACGACGCCGCCGGCCGGGGTGACCTGCCGGGCCAGTTGGACCGCCTCGGCGAGATCGTCGACCAGTTCGGTGCGTACCTTCGGCAGCCCGTCGAGCGCCCCGATGATCCGCGGGCCGCTGTCCGGGATGCCGATCACGGTCAGTTCCCGCTCGGCCAGGTGCTCGCGCAGGGGCGTGTAGTCGACCCCTCGGTCGTTGCCGCCGACGATCACGGTCAACGGCCGCCCGTCGTAGGCGTCGATGGCGTGGATGGCCGCGTACGGGCTGGTGGCGAGGGTGTCGTCGACGAAGGTCAGGCCGGACGGGTCGGCGATCTCGGTCAGCCGGTGGGCCAGCCCCTGGAACTCGGCGACCGCCACGGCGAGGGCGTCCTTGCGGTCGACCAGGTCGATGCCCAACGCGTCGAGCACGGCCAGGGCAACACAGAGGTTGCCCTCGTTGTGCCGACCGACGAGCGGCAGCACCGCCCGGGGAAAGAGTGGCTGGTCGACCCGGTGGAACCAGGGCGCACCGTCCGGGCCGGTGGCAACGTTCACCGAGTCGGCGGTGCCGGCGCGTACCGCCGCGCGGTCACCCAACTCGAACGCCAGCCGGGGGTCCGCGCCGTTGACCACCACGGTGCGTGGCCCGTACGCGAGCAGGTTGAGCTTGTCCCGGTAGTACTCCCGTTCCCCGCCGTGCGCGTCGAGATGCTCGGGGAACAGTGCGGTGACCACCGCCACCCGGGGCGAGTCGGTCAGGTCGCTGCACTGGTAGCTGGACAGCTCCAGCACGTACAGCTCCGCCTCCGGCAGGTCCAGCGTCGGTACGCCGATGTTGCCGCCGAAGACGTTCGGCCGGTCGACCGCGGTCAGCAGGTGGCTGATCAGGCTGGACGTGGTGCTCTTGCCCTTGCTGCCGGTCACCCCGATGGTGCGGTCGCCGTGGTCGGCCATCCACAGCGAGGTGCCCTGGGTGACCGTCGCGCCCTGGCGGCGCAGCTCCATCAGCCAGGGGTGCGTCTGCGGCACACCCGGCGACCGGACCACCACGTCGGCGGCGGCCAGCCGGGCGAAGCCCTCGTCGCCGGTGACCAGCGGGGCGGCCTCCGCCAACGGGCCGTCCCAGGGCAGCGTCAGGAAGTTCGCGCTGTCGTCGACGGCAACGAGGTCGGCGGGACCGTGGGCGGCGATGGCCGTCACCGCGGCCCGCCCCTCCCGGCCGGCCCCCCAGACGGCGACTTTACGTCCGCGCAGGTCAGACAGGCGCACAGGCTCTCCTCGGGTACGACGGCGGTAGGGCGCGGTCCGGCCGAGCCGGGCACGACCGGACGAACCAGGGCCTAGTATGGCGTGTGCTCAACACGCAGCTGGCGCGGATGGACGCGTTCACCTTCCCGTCCTACTCGATCGACCTGTCCACCGGCGAGGTGTTGCTCGACTACGCCCTGACCGGACCTGACGGCGAGCAACGGTTCACCGAGGTGGTCACGTTGCCGGTGCCGGCGGAGTCCCCGTCGGACGCCGCCGTGGCGGCGCTGGGCCGGGTGCTGGAGCTGCTGCACGTGGTGGCCGGGGTCAGCTACTACAAGACGGCCGCGCCGGGGCAGCTGGTGCTGCCGGCACCGCTCGGCCCGGCCGCCGTCGAGTTCGTCACGGCCGTCTACACCAAGGGCCTCGCCGAGTACGCGTACCGCAACCAACTGCCGCACGTGCTGGAGCTGACCCCGCGCGTGCCCGACGGACGGGTCAAGCCGGCAGCCGAGTACGACAACTCCGACCGGCGTCCGCTGTCAGCGGTCGGCGGCGGCAAGGACTCGATCGTCAGCCTGGAGGCGCTGCGTCGGGCCGGCCTCGACCCGGTGCCCTTCTCGGTCAACCCGAACCACGTGATCAACGCGGTGAACGCGGCGTCGGGGCTGCCCGCCCTCGCGGCCCGGCGGCGCATCGACCCGGTGCTGTTCGAGCTGAACGCGGCCGGGGCCCGCAACGGCCACATCCCGGTCACCGCGATCAACTCGCTGATCGCGGTCGCCACGGCGGTGCTGCACGGCCTGGGTCCGGTGGTGATGTCCAACGAGCGGTCGGCGTCGGACCCGAACCTGATCTGGAACGGTCACGAGATCAACCACCAGTGGTCCAAGGGCATCGAGGCCGAGGGACTGCTGCGGGCGGCCCTCGCGGAGCACGCCGGGCTGGCCGAGCCGTACTTCTCGCTGCTGCGCCCGCTGTCCGAGCTGCACATCGCCCGGCTGTTCGCCGGCATCGACCGCTACGACGACGTGGTCACCAGCTGCAACGCCGCGTTCAAGCTCCGCGACGCCAGTGAGCGGTGGTGCCGCGACTGCCCCAAGTGCCGCTTCGTCTTCCTGGCCCTGGCTCCGTTCATGCCCCGCGAGCGGATCACCCGTATCTTCGGCGGTGACCTGCTCGCCGACTCCGCGCAGATTCCCGGTTACCGCGAGCTGCTGGGCATCGACGGGCACAAGCCGTTCGAGTGCGTCGGCGAGGTGGAGGAGTCGGTGGTCGCGCTGAGCCTGCTCGCCCAGCAGCCCGACTGGCGCGACACCCCCGTGGTGGCCGCCCTGGTCGCCGCCGTCCCCGACAGCGCCTGGACGACGGCCGCCACCTCCGACACCTTCACCCCCGCCGCCGCCGACCACCACATCCCCCCCACCTACCAGAAAACCCTCCAAACCCTCACCCCCTAACCACCCCCACCCCCACCCCCACCCGCATCGTTGATCAAGAAGTTTTGGTCTTCAGGAAGATCGAAAATGACGCAAACTTCTTGATCAACGCCGAAGAGGGAGGGTGGTCAGGGGGTGCGGATGGCGTCCAGGGCCAGGAGGGCCACGTGGAGGGAGAGGCAGGCGTCGACCGAGTCGAGGTCGACGTCGAGGACCCGGCCGATCCGGGCCAGCCGCTCGTAGAACGCCGGGCGGGACAGGTGGGCGGCGGACGCCGCCGCCGACTTGTTCCGGCCCTGCTCCAGGTAGGCGCGCAGGGTACCGAGCAACTGCTCCCGAGGATGCTGCGCGTCGTAGGCGAGTAGTGCGCCGAGCTGCCGTTCGACGAAGGTCTGCACCCGGGGCTCGTCCCGCAGCAGGTGCAGCAGTCCGGCCAGCCCGACGTGCGGCAGCCGGAAGATCGGCAGGTCACGCCGGTCCCGGCGGGCCGCGTCGGCGACCTGACGGGCCTCGATCAGTGACCGGCGCGCCTCCCGCAGGCTGCCTACCCCGGATCCGGCGGCGATCAGCAGCCCGGCGACGGACCGTCGGCCGGCACTAAGCGCCAACGCGTCATCGGCACGGCTGGACGCTCCGGAGCGCCCCAGCGGGTCGGTACGCCCGGGCGGGTCGGGGCGGGTCCGGCGCAGCGCGGCGGCGAAGGCGGACAGCGACCGCTCCTCCGCCGCCGCATCGGGCAGGGCGAGCAGGACACCCACCGTCTGGTCGTCCAGGGCGCTCGTGAGCCCGGTCAGCCCGGCCTCGCGCAGCGCCTGTCCAGCGGCTTCGGCGAGGTCACGCAACCGGGCCGGCCCGGTGTCGGCGTGGTCGAGCACCTCGCCGGGGTGTCCCGGCTCGGTGCGCGGTCCGCTGCCCGCCGGTTGCCGGTGGGGCACGGTCTCCGCACCGCCGTCGTCGGCCCGGTGCCGGACCACCACGCCGACGAGCAGACGACGTTCCAGCACCACCCCGAGCGCCCGGGCCCGCAGGGCCACCTCGTCCACCGGCCAGGAGTGATCGAGCAGGGCGGTGAGCAGGGTCCGGTGCAGTTGGCGTTCCAGCCCTTCGGCGTCGCGTCGGATCAGCCGACCGAGGGCCAGCGTCGAGGCCGCCCGCTCCACCAGAATGGTCAGCCTGGTCGGCGGCGCCGACAACGAGCCGCCACCTCCGGCCGGAAGCGCGTCGGCCCGTCCAACGGCCGACACCGAGGCCGACCGCCCACCAGCCGACGCCGAGGCCGACCGCGAACCAGCCGGGGACGAGGCCGACCGCGAACCAGCCGACGCCGGAGCGGACCGCCCATCGGCCGGCGTCGGCAACGGCTGCCCGCCGGCCAGGTCGTCACCGGGCGGCCAGCGCAGCAGCAGCCGCCCCCAGTCCTGCCCCCGGGCGCCCACCATGGTGACCAGCCAGCCTCGGTCCGGGTCGTACGCCGTGCGCCCCTCGGGCCGGATCCGCCGTGAGTGCTGCTCCCACCCGTCCAGCAGCAGCTCGGCGTTCTCCCCCGCCGGGTCGTACGCCAGCACCTGGCGGGACAGGTTCTCCAACACCACCGGGCAGCCGGACAGCTCGGCCGCCTGCCGGACCACCTCGCCCGGGTCCGCCCCCTCCACCGACAGCTCGGTGAACCGCTGGTGGATCTCCTCGGTGGCCCGCAGCTCGGTGAGCTGGGCGTCCACGATCAGGGCGTGCACCGCCTCGGTGATCCGCACGAACGGGGTGGCCCGGCGCAGCTCCACCAACGGCAGCCCGTGACGTTCGGCGGCGGCCACCATCACCCGGGGTACGCCGTCGAGGTAGCGCCGACCCAGCTCGACCACCAGTCCGGAGACGCCGACGCCGGCCAGGTCACCGATGAAGGCCCGCAGCCCGGTGTCGTCGCCGGGCAGCCCGATACCCGTGGTGAGCACCAGCTCGCCGCCGCCGAGCAGGGTGGCGATGTCGGGTACCTCGGCGACGTGCACCCAGCGCACCCGACGGTCCAGCCCGCCCTCCCCCGCGACCAGGCGCGGCGCGCCGTGGCGGACCGGGTCCAGGGCGAGGACCTCACGCACGGTAGGGAACACCCGCGACACGCTACCGTCCGTGACGCGTGAGGGGGCTTGGCGGTGCCTCAGAGCGGGTCGTCGCGGCCCAGTTCCCAGCAGGCCACGGCGGTGGCGGCGGCGACGTTCAGCGAGTCCACGCCACGGCGCATCGGGATCACCACCCGGGCGTCGCTGGCGGCCATCGCCGTGTCGGTCAGCCCGGCGCCCTCGGCGCCGAGCAGCAGCGCGGCCCGGGACCGCTGGGCCGGGGCCAGTCGCTGGATGGGCACCGCGTCCGGTGCCGGCGTCATAGCCAGCACGGTGAACCCGGCGGCCCGCACGTCGGCCAGCGCCGCCGGCCAGGGTTCCAGCTTCGCGTACGGCACGGCGAAGACCTCACCCATGCTGACCCGTACGCTGCGCCGGTAGAGCGGGTCGGCGCAGGTCGGCGAGAGCAGCACGGCGTCCACCCCCAGCCCCGCCACCGCCCGGAAGATCGCGCCCAGGTTCGTGTGGTTGTTGACGTCTTCGAGGATCACCACGCGGCCGGCGGTGGCGAGCACCTCACCGGCGGCCGGCAGTGGTTTGCGCCGGAACGAGGCGAGCACGCCCCGGTGCACGTGGAATCCGGTGGCCTCGCGCAGCACGTCGGGGGTGGCGGCGTACACCGGGGCGTCGCCGGTGTCGAGGTCGGCCAGTTGGTCGACCCGCTTGGCGTCGACGAGGAAGGACCGAGCCGGGTAACCGGCCCGCAGCGCCCGCCGTAGCACCAGCTCACCCTCGGCGATGAACAGGCCGTGCGGCGGCTCCCAGCGGGTACGCAGCTCGACGTCGGTGAGCGCCCGGTAGTCGGCGATCCGCTCGTCGTCGGGCTCGGTGATCAGGTGGACGGGCACCCGCCGATTCTGCCGGACTACCCCCGACGCCAGACATCGCAGGTGCCGACGGTACGCCGGCAGCCGCGATGTGACCGTCCGGCAGAATCGGCGGGAGAATTACTTCATGGTGGCGATCTGGATCAGGTTGCCGCAGGTGTCGTCGAGCACGGCGGTGACCACCGGGCCCATATCGGTCGCCTCCTGGGTGAACTCGACGCCCAGTCCCTTGAGGCGCTCGACCTCGGCGTACACGTCGTCGACGGCGAACGAGGTGACCGGAATGCCGTCGGCGACCAGGGCCTGTCGGTACGGACCCACCGCCGGGTGCGCGTCCGGTTCCAGCAGCAGCTCGACGCCGTCGGGGTCGGCCGGCGAGACGACGGTCAGCCAGCGGTATTCGCCGGCGGGCATGTCGTGCTTCTTGGCGAATCCCAGCTTCTCGGTGTAGAAGGCGAGCGCCTTTGCCTGGTCGTCGACGAACACGCTGGTGACATGGATACGGATCATGGATCTGGTGCCTCTCGGTCGATGGGCCACCGCTCGACGATCGAGCGCAGCGGACTGGTGTCGATGTGGTGGAACTTGTAGCGGCCTTGTCGCCGGGTACGGACCAGACCGGCCTGTTCGAGCACCGCGAGATGCTGGGAGATCGCCTGGCGTGACGAGGTCAGGTTGTGCTTCATGGTCAGCCGGCTGCAGATCTCGAAGAGCGTCTGACCGTCCCGGTCGATCAACTCGTCCAGGATCGTGCGTCGCGTCGCGTCACCGATGGCCTTGAACAGGTCAGGGTCGGCGTCCACAGGCACAGTTATAGGCAAGTGGCCACTTGCCTGTCAAGCGGACCCGGCGCCGATGATCCAACCGGGTGGGACGTGGTCGGTGAGCCAGACGCCGTTGACGGCCCGGTAGAAGACGAACCCGTGACGGTGCATGCCGGCCGCGTCGATGCTCAGCACCACCGGGACACCGCGTCGGGCGCCGACCGTGGCGGCGGTCCCCCGGTCCACCGACAGGTGGACGTGGGTACGACCGCGTGGTCGCAGCCCCTCCGCACGGATACCGGGCAGGTAGCGGGCCACCGTGCCGTGGTAGAGCAGCGACGGCGGTGCCACGGGATCGAGCCGCAGGTCGACGCGGATCGAGTGGCCCTGCGCGGCCCGGATCCGCCCGGCGCGCAGCTCGAACCGCCGCTTGTCGGTACCGGCGACCAGCTCGGCCAGCACCTGCCGGCTGACCGGACGACCGTGCCGGGCGAGCGCGGCGAGCAGCACGTCCACCTCGACCCACCCGCCCTCGTCGAGGGTGAGTTCGACGACGTCCGGACGATGACGCAGCACGTACGCGAGGAACCTGCTGGCAGCGGTGAGTCGGCCAGTCACCGTTCCGTGCCGAACTGGTCGAGCAGGTCCCGCACCACGGGCCGTCGAGCCGGCCGCCAGGCGGCCCAGTAGCGGATCCGCGGCAGGCCGTGGATCGGGACGGCACGCAGACCGTCGGGCAGCCCGACACATCCGTTGACCACGGTGGCGCCGACCCCCAACGCGGCCAGGTGCACCAGCAGATCCCAGCCGTCGACCTCGGCGGCGACCTGCCAACGCACGCCCGCGTCGAGCAGGGCACGGTCCAGCGCCCTGCGATGCGGGCGCCCGGCCGGCGGTACGACGAGATCCAGGCCGTCGAGATCACTCAGCCGGACCTGCCGGCGCGTGGCGAGCGGGTGCTCGGCACCGAGTACGAGCACCTGCCCGTAGGCGGCGATCTGTCGCGCCTCGACCTGCCGGCCGGGCGGATCGTGGGCGACCACGGCCAGGTCGGCCCGGCCGCTGGTGACGGCGGCGAGGGCGGCGTCCCGGTCAGCGGTGATCACGTGGACCCGGCGACCCTGGCGGCCGACCCGTTCGATCGATTCGCCGATCACCCACCGCAGCGCGCCCCGGCCGGCCGCGATGGTGAGCGCCGGCGCGGTCTCGTGGTCCAGCTCGCGCAGGAACTCCTCGGCCCGGCGGCGCGAGTCCAGCGCGTACGCGGCGAGGCGGTCACCGGCGGCCGTCAGCGTCAGCCGGCGACCGTCACGCTCGTACAGCTCGATGCCGAGCGCGGTGGCCAGCTTGCGGATCTTCACGTGCAGGGACGGCTGGCTGATGTGCAGCTCCCGCGCGGCGGTGGTGAAGTTGCGGTGCTGGGCGAAGACAGCGAACGAGCGCAGCGCGTCGGCTTCCAGCAGGTCCCGCCCGTCCATAGCCGGCAACTATAGCGGGCATGGCAAACAATAGTTCCGGATGGCAGTGAGAGCGCCGCATCCTGAGCGGCATGACAAAGATCCTCCCCCGCCTCGGCATCGACATCGGCCGGGTCGTCATCGACGGTCCGGCCCATCCGGGCGGCGGTGACACCGCCTTCTTCAGCGGGGACGAGGCGACCATGCTGGCCACCCCCGAGGTGCCCGGTGCCGTCGAGACCATCGCCCGCCTCGTCCCCCTGTTCGACGGCCGGGTGTGGCTGGTGTCCAAGTGCGGTCCGCGCGTCCAGGCCCGTACCCTGCGCTGGCTCGCCGGCCACGACTTCCACCGGCGCAGCGGCGTCCCCCACGACCACGTCCGGTTCTGCCGGGCGCGGGCCGACAAGCGCGCCCACTGCCTCGACCTCGCCCTCACCCATTTCGTCGACGACCATCCCGAGGTGCACGCCGCCATCCGGGGCACCGTCGCCCACCAGTACTTCTTCGGACCCCAGCGCCGACCGGTGCCCGCCTACGGCCGACCGACACCCACCTGGGCCGATGTGGAGCGACACGTCGTCGCTTCGCTGCGCACCAACGCGGCCCGCCGGTGAGACACCACCGGCGCGTCAGGTCGGCGGGCCGGCCGACAGATCGCAGGCCGCCGGCGCGTCAGGTCGGCGGGTCGACCGCAGACCGACGGCGCGTCACGCTGGCGGGTCGACCGCAGGCCACCGGCGCGTCAGGTCGGCAGGTTACCGGCACGTCAGGCCGACGGGTCGGTCGCGGGCCGCCGGCGCGCCCAGGCGAGGAACCGGTCGAACAGCGCCGCCGGCGCGGGAGCATCGCGGGCGTTGAGGTGGTACAGGTCTCGCATGGCCTCGTGCATCAGGCCGGCGAGGTAGATCGACAGGCCGGGGCGGTCACCGTCGTACTCCGCTCGCAGGCGTAGTCGCGCCGGGCCGCACGGCCACGGCTGCCCGCAGGTCCGGCAGCACCACATCGGTCGCAGCGGGGTGTGTGGGGCGTCGCCGCCGCTCGCGACGGCGCGGGACGGCACGGTGCCGGATCGGGGCCGCCCCCGGCACGGGGGAAGCGGGGACGGCCCCGGCGCAGGATCCGCCCCAGCTCTGCCCGGCGTGAAGCGGATCCGCATGCGTGACAGTCTGCTGAGGACCCGACTACGCTCGGAACATGTCAGGCCCAGCCGCGGCGACAGTCGGCGGATCTTGGCGGTCGCTCGGCAGCGGTTGGGGATCTTGACGAGTTCCTGGAGGTCGGATGGAAGGCGAACAGGGCGTGGATCTGCTCCGCGTCCAGTTGCGCAAGCAACGGGCGTTGGCCGGCATGAACCAGGACGAGTTCGGCAGGCGGACGAACTACTCGGCCTCCACTGTGTCCGCCGTGGAGACCGGCACCCGTGCGGTGGACCTGCCGTACGCCCGGCGGGCCGACGAGATCCTGGAGACCGGTGGCCTGTTCGAGTCGCTGCTGCGCACCGCCCAGCAGGACGGTCGGCCGGCCTGGTTCATGCCCTGGCTCAAGGCCGAGCGCGCCGCCCGGCAACTCCGCTGCTTCCATCCGACGCTGATCCCCGGCCTGCTCCAGACCGAGAACTACGCCCGCGCGGTGCTGCGGTTCGACGACACCCGTCCGGAGCAGGAGATCGAGCAACAGGTGGCGGTCCGGTTGGAACGGCAGGAGATCCTGCACCGCGACCGTCCACCACAGCTCGTCGCGGTGATCGACGAGTCCGTGCTGCGCCGCCGGGACGCCATCATGGCCGAGCAGCTCGCGCACCTGCTGCGGATGGCCGAGCTACCGCACGTCCACATCCAGATCATCCCGGCCAGCGCCGGCCTGCACGTCGGCCTCGATGGGCCGTTGCTGCTGGCCAGGCTGCCCGACGGCACGTGGCTTGGGCACCTGGAGAATCACCTCGGCGGCGACGCGATCGGCACTGAGGACAAACTGGCTACCATTCTCGCCAGATGGGAGTGCGTGCGGGGCGTCGCCCTTCCCGAAGACCTCTCGATCGCCCTGATCAAGGAAGTTGAGAGCCAACATGGACCTCAGTAACGCGCGGTGGCGCAAGTCCGCTCGTAGCAACTCGTCCGGCGGCGACTGTGTGGAGGTGGCCGACAACCTGCCCGCGACGGTCGCCGTCCGCGACAGCAAGGATCCGTCCGGCCCGGTCCTCGCCTTCGACCCGGCCGCCTGGCGGTCCTTCCTCGACCACACCAAGCAGCGCTGACCCCCGTTCCCCGGCTTCGCCTGACACCGCTCACCCCAGACAGATCCTTTGACGCCGCCGACGCAGGCCCTACCGCGCTCGCGAGTTGCGGCATGTCGCGCCTTCCCGCTCCGCTGACACCCCAGGATGCCGCAACCCGCGAGCACAGCCTTCGCGAGGGCCGCACCGCCGCCGCGCGTGCAGCGCGGTGGTCAGGGTGGCGACAGCCGTGACAGCGTGCGGTGGACGTCCTCGGCCGCCGGGTCACCGAGATCGTCGAGGATCTGCGCCGCCCGGCGCCAGGCGTCGACGGCCCCGGGTAGGTCGCCCGTGGCCTCGCGGGCCTCACCGAGCCGCTGGAGGGTCTCGGCCTCGTGATAGCGGTCGGCGGACTCGCGGAACAGCGCGATGGCCTCCTCGTAACAGCCGGCCGCCCGATCGTGCTCGCCCAGCCGGGCGTGGGCGAAACCCAGACTGTCCAACGTCGCCGCCTGGCCGTTGTGGTCGCCGCTCGCCCGTTGCTGGGCGAGCGCCTCGGTGCAGCTCTCGATCGCCCGTGGATAGTCCCCGGTGGCGGCATAGAGCCAGCCGACCGCGTTCAGCGCCCGAGCCTCCCCGGCGCGGTTGCCGACCGACCGGTACAGCCGCAGCGCCTCCTGACCGTGGCGCAGCCCCTCCTCGGGTCGCCCGCGCATGTAGCAGACCTCGGCGTGGTTGTGCAGGGTGAGCGCCTGGCCGGTCGGGTCGTCCAGTCGCCGGTGCAGCTCCAGGGCGCGCAGCAGCCGTTTCTCCGCCGCGTCGAGGTCGCCGAGGCGGGTCTGGGCACGGGACAGCAACCGGTTGGCGACGGCCTGGCCGGCGAGGTCGTCGACGCGCTCGGCCGCGGCGAGGGCGACCTGTTGGGCGGCGCGTTGCTCCTGCCACAGTCCACGCGGAGCGAAGAACGTGGTGAGCGCCCAGGCCAGTTGCCAGGCGTACGCCTCGAAGCCGGTCTCGGCGGCCTGCCGCACCGCCCGCAGCAGCACCCGGTGCTCCGCCGCGAACCAGCCGAGCGCCGCGTCGTGGTCCCTGGGAACGGACCTGACGTTCGACGGCACCGCGGGGACCGGATCGATCGTCGGCCACTGCGGCTGGAGCAGCACCGCCGCCGGATAGGAACTGTGCAGGTAGTAGTCGAACAACCGGTGGCGTGCCTGCCGCGACTCGTCGGCCTCCCCGGCGGACCGGGTCAGCTCGGCGGCGTACGCGCGGAGCAGGTCGTGGAAGGCGTACCTGCCGGGCAGGTGCTCGGCCAGCAGGTGCAGCCGGGTCAGCTCCCGCAGCGACGACGCGACGCTCGCCGGGGTCTGGCCGGTGAGGGCCGCCGCGGCCTCGGCGGTCAGATCCGGGCCGGGGTGCAACCCGAGCAGGCGGAACAGGCGCGCCGCCGGCCGGCTCAGCGCCAGGTAGGACCAGGAGAAGACGGCGCGTACGTCGCCGTCGGCCAAGGCGTCCAGCATCGCCTCGTCGGGGCGCAGGCTGGCGGCGAAGGCGTCGAGCGGAAAGCCGGGATGCAGCGCCATCCGGGCCGCCACGATCGACAACGCCAGCGGCAGCCGGCCGGTCGAGTCGATGATGTCCGCCGCGGCGGCCGGCTCGGCGGCCAGCCGACCGGCGCCGAGCCGACTGGCGAGCAGACTCATCGACTCGGTGCCGGTGAGCACGTTCAGCCGGATCGGGTGGGCGCCTTCCGCCACGATCAGCCCGGACAGCTCGTCCCGGCTGGTCACCACGACCACGCAGCCGCCCGCGCCGGGCAGCAGCGGCCGGACCTGCGCCGAGTCGCGGGCGTTGTCGAGCACCAGCAGCATGCGCCGCTCGGCCAGCAGGCTGCGGTGCAGTCCGACGCGGGCCTCCAGCCCGGCCGGTATGCCGGTGGCCGGCACACCGAGCGCCTCGAGGAAGCCGCGCAGGGCGTCGCTCGGATCGACCACGTCGGCCTCGTCGTAGCCGCGGAGATTGACGTAGAGCTGGCCTTCGGGAAACGAGCCGGCGGCCCGGTGCGCCCAGTGCAGGGCTAGCGCGGTCTTGCCCACCCCGGCCATTCCGGAGATCGTGAAGATGGCCACCGCCGGACGCTTCGCCGGTTCCGGGTGGCGGCCGCAGTCGAGGGTCTCCAGTTCGGCGCAGCGGCCGACGAAACCCGGCACCGCCAGCGGCAGTTGCTGCGGTCGTTCCCCCTCCGGCGCGGCCAGGTCGGGGTCGGCGGCGTGGATGAAGTGGACCCGGTCGGCGGCGGACAGGTTGAACGCCTCGGCGAGCAGCCGGACCGTCGACGCGCGCGGCCGGGCCACCCGCCCGCTCTCCACGTCCCGGATGCTGCGTACGGCCAGCCCGGTGGCGGCCGCGACATCCTCCTGGGTCAACCCGAGCCGTCGCCGGTGGGCCGTAACCATCTGACTGAACCGGGCCATGCCCATCCACTCACGGCCTGCGGTCCGAAGTGGACCGATCGGCCTCTCGACGGGGAAATGGATGTCCGGTGATGGTTTCTACTGGATGGCGTCGCCCTTGTCGAGCCGGAGCCCGACGGCCGGGACGGCCCGGGCGGCCCGCGCCGTCAGGAGTCGACCATGCTGCCGGCCAGGTTCTCCGCCACCGCCTCCAGGCTCAGCGGTGGTGCGGCCCAGCGGTCGACGGCCTCGGTCGCGGTGTGGGTGACCCCCACCCGCCAGTGCTCGCGCAGCCACCGTCCGGCCCGGGGATCACCCGGCCAGTCCGGACCGATCTCGTGCGCGAGCAGCCCGGCGATCGACGTGCCGAACTCCCAGGAACGCAGCCGGGTGGCGCTGACGAAGTCACCGCAGAGCACGTCCAGGTACTCGACCGGTCCGGGACGCGCGCCCAGGTGCTCGGCCATCAGCTGGTCGTACCGGGCCCGCAGTTCGGCCGGGGCGGCCGGACGGCGGGCGGCGTCGACGGCGAAGAGCAGCCGGACGCACTGGGCCCGGGTGACGATCATCAGTCGTTGCGCGGTGTCGTGGCGCAGAGCCGCCGCGGTTCGCCCGGGAAACGACCGGTCGAGCCACTCCCGGTGCAGGAACACGTTCTCGGTGACCACGCCCCAACCCTCGACCAGTCCCTCGTCGCCCATCCGGCGTCCGTCGACCGGCAGGTCCGGGCCGGTGTACGCGAAGTGCAGCGCGTGCCCGACCTCGTGGAACAGGGGCCGGCAGTCACCCACACCGCCCGCGGCCGACACGGCGACGACGATGTCGTCGGGCACCCGTACCGGCAGGCAGTAGGCGCCGGGCACCTTGCCGGGGCGGGCCTCCAGGTCGAGCCGGATCCGTGGGGCGAACTCCAGGCCCAGCTCGGCGACCAGGGCGTGCAGCAGCGGCAGGCAGGTCGCCAGGTCCACCGGGTCGGCGAAGGTGGTGCGCGCCGCGCCGATGAGCTGGGCGACGGTGAACGAGCCGGCGGCGAACCGGGGACGCCGGATCGACTCGTACCGCGCCCGGGTCGCGTCGAGGAATGCGCGCGCCTCGCGCTCCAGCCGGTCGAGGTCGTGTCGCTGCACCCGGTCGGCGTAGTCGATCAGATCCTGGTAGCCGGCCGCCGTGACGACGGCCAGCCGCCGCTGCTGCGACTCCAGCCACAGCGGGGCGACCTCGCGGTCGTACAGCTCGTGCAGGTGCTCCTGCGGGGCCGTCGCGTCACGGGCCGCGAGCCGTCGGGCGCGGGCGAGATCGACTCGCCCGCCGCTGGCGTCGGTGATGGTCACCGCCTTCTCCCGCTCGGCGATGCGGGCGTGCAGCGGGGTGGTCTCCGCCTCGATCAGCGCCTGGAGCACCAGCGCGACGAACGGGCGCCCCGCCCCCTCCGCGACGCCGGCGGCCCGCAACGCGCTGACCGTCTCCGCTCGGAACACCTCCGGCCACGCCGCGTGGATCTTCGCCGGCTCGAACGTGGCGGTCTCGCCGAGACAGTACCGCGCCTCGGCGGCGGCGAGCGTGTCCAGGATCGTGGCCACCGGTGGCCGCAGCGACTCGATCAGGGTGTGGGTACTCATCGGGATGCCCCTTCTGCATGCGCCCGCCGCGACAGCACCGCGATCGCCCCCGCGACCGGGACACCGGCCAGCATCAGTAGCTTGTAGGCGTCGACGTGGATCGGGCCGTACGAGACGGCACCGAGGGTGGCGGTCACGGCCAGCACCGCGCCGCCGGCCGCCGAGTAGAGCTGGAGTTTGGAGGAGGCGACCACGTCGCGCAGCGTGAACATCGCCCGGGAGTGGTGGTCCGGCACGGCGTCGTACCAGGTGGTCAGGTTGGCGTTGCCGTAGCCGGCGGCGCAGACCGCGGCGGTGACGACGATGGCGGCGAAGCCGGCGATGCTCGCCCCGCTGGCCGCGCCCTCGGTGGTTGGCACGAAGACCCACAGCACACGGGTGAGCACCGTGCCGGCCATCGTGTAGCCGATGAGACGGTACGTGCCGAGCCGGTGCGCGGCCCGGCTCCAGGCCAGCAGGCTGATCGGCGCGGCCAGTCCGCGTACGGCGAGGATCACCGCCACGGTGCCCGCGGGGATGCCGAGGTGCAGCACGGCGTAGATCGCCAGCAGTGGCGTCACCAGCACCGTGTCGAGGACGAAGATGACGCTGAGCCGGCGGAGCGGGCCGGCGGCGACCAGGTCCGTGGCGGCGGCGCGCAGCTCACCGAGGGCCTGGGGGCGCGTGCCGCCCGGCACCGGCGTACGCGGTAGGCGGCCCAGCGTCGTGATCGACACGATCAGCAACACCGCCAGCGCCCCGAGGAGGATCCGGTACTCGGTCCGCTCGACCACGGCACCGGCCAGCAGGCCGAAGCCGAGCAGCAGCAGCACGTTCAGGATCTGGGTGGCGAACTGCATCCGGGCGACGAACCGGGGTCGGCGATCCGCGGACACCAGCGCCCGCATCCAGGGGTGCCACGCCACACCCCAGCTCACCGAGACCGCCACCTCGATGGCGAGCAGCACCGCCACGAACGCCACGAACACGGCCGTGGTCCCCCACCGGTCCAGCTCCGGCACCGCAGCCAGCAGCACCAGCAGGAGCAGCACGCCCGCGTACCCGAGTCGCATGGTGCGCCGGAAACCGAGACGCCGGGGCAGGCGCACCGCGAGCAGTTGCGCGGGCACGCTGAGCACCAGCAACCCCAGTGCCGTGCCGACCTGCGCCGGGGTGAGGCCGAGCGTCTGTACGCCGTACAACTGGACGAGGTCCGCGCTGAGCCGGCCGGTGGCGAAACAGAGCGGCACGATGACCATGTTCGCGACGATGGCGAGGCGTTCGACGCGCGGCCCAGCCGGCGGTGCGACGGCGGCCGGGGCGGGGGTGCCGCCGGTCAGTTCCGTCCGAGAACCGACGGCAGGTAGCTTCGCGTCAACCATGTGTGGAGTTCCAGATCCCGGGTGTTCGCGGCGCGGAAGATGTCGACGGCCTCGGGCGGCAGCAGCCGATGGTCGCCACGGTCGCCGCTGTTCAGATGGAACGTCGCCGGTCGTTTCCAGGACAACAGCTCGCCGAGCCGGGCCTGGCACTCGGCGAACCGCTCGACCGTGCCGACGAAGGCGAAGTGCTCCTCGACGGCCTTCATCGCCGAGGCCAGGTCGTCGTCGGTGGTCTCGACGTTCGTCGTACCGGACAGGAAGCGCACCTGGTCGTCGCGGAACTGCAGCGGCAGTCCGGCCACGCCGTCGGGCAACCCGGCCTGCAGGGCGGCCCAGAGATTACCGGTGTCACGCTTGCGGTACGCCCAGTACCAGTACGAGACGCACCGGTCGACCGGCTCGCGCAGCATGGTGACGTAGCGGACCGGTCGATCGATCCTGCGGTGGATACCGACCGGCAGGTTGAGTGCGATGGCGTCGTGACGGTGCTGGTTCTCGGCGATCTCCGAGACGATCCGCCGCACGTCCTCATCGGGGCTGTCGACGGTCTTGGCCCCCGGACCCCCGCTGCTTCTGCGGCCGGAGACGAGGTACTGCCGGAACCGGTCGGGGTAGTTGTTCAGCAACGCCTCGATGATGCTGTTGCCGGCGTTCTTGTTGATGTGGACGTAGCACAACAGCGGGTCGGACGTCACCGTCTACTCCACGAAGTCGTAGATGTACTCGCCGAATTCGGCGTGGTACCGGTCCTGGGTCTGCTGCCACGCGTTCGACAGGTTCGTCCGGTCGGCCGGTCCACGGGTGCCGAAGTAGGGAAAGTGGTGGAAGTAGTAACCGAAGATCCGGTCACAGTGGGCGAAGTACGCGTGCGTGTCGAGGATGTGGCCGTGCCAGAACTCGTCGATGTCGATGTGCGGCGGCAACAGCTCGCCCTCGTACCGACGACGCAGGTACAGCCAGTTCTTGTAGAGCCGTTCGTAGTAGTCCGCGCGTGCCGGGCTCCACTCGCTGCCCAGCACGTCGCGGCCCTGGGTGAGCCGGTGCTTGAGCGGCCCGAAGTCGATGGCGTCGATGTACCGCCGCACCTCGGCGAGGTCGGTGATCCGGTTGGCGGAGGTGTCGTGGGGAACCTCCCAGCGAAGGTCCGCGGCGGGTTTGACGACGATCTCGGTCATGTCGCAGCCAATCTCGATCTGTCCAGCGGATCGTGCGGTGGTGGTCCGGGCCGGCGATCGCCGGCCCGGACCACCGGTCCACGTCAGACGGCCTGGTCGCAGCACATCACGCGGGTCGACGGCTGACGGACGTCGGCGGCCTCGGCCGTGTCCTCGATCTCGGGGGTGGCCTGCTCGGTGATTTCGGTCTCCACGACCTCATTGATCTCCGACATTGCGCTCTCCCTTCCTGGTGCCCGCGCCGAGGTCACGAAACGCTCGGCACGAGCAGGTTTGGCATGACCCGCTGCGGGAGGGTCCCGTTGACAGAAATGTCACCCGCAGCGGTTGCCAGGAACGCTATTCCCGCGCAGTGGGGCCATCCAGGAGATTGACCGGCAGTTGACCGGCAGGTGCCGGCCGGCCCACCGCACGCCGCGCCGGGTCGGCCGGCGCGACCCGGAGCGGCGACTACGACGACCGGGACCGGGTGGTCCGCAGGCCCAGCCAGGCGGCGAGAGCCTCGATCTCGGCGTCGACCTCGGCGGTCATCGCCGGGGTGAAGGGGACGTCCTCGTGCAGGGCGTTGACGACGAGGACACCCGCCTTGCGGTCGGCGGTCGCGTCCAGCTTGCCGACGAGCCGGTCATGATGAAGTACCGGTAGGGCGAAGTAGCCCCAGCGGCGTTTCTCCCGGGGCTTGTACATCTCCAGGAGATACTCGTAGCCGAACAACTGCTCGGTGCGTACCCGGTCGTGGATCAGCCGGTCGAACGGCGACAGCAGCGCGGTGCGCCCCTCGAACGGCAACCCGAGGTACGCCGGGTCGACCCGCCAGGTCCCGGGTACCCCCTCGACCACGGCCTCCTCCCCGGCGGAGCCGACGAACGGCGACTCGCCCGGGGTCAACGTGCCACCGGACCGGGCGATGCCCAACGCGGCGAGCCGACGCTCGTCGCGCAGCCGGGCCGCCTCGCCCGGATCGAGGTCGGGCAGGTCGACCAGGTAGACCCGCTCGGGGAGATCCCAGTAGCGCTGCCGTCCCTTCCGGCCGGCGATCGCCACCTCGCCGTGTCGAGCCAGCAGTTCGAGCATCTTGGTGACGTTGCGGTTGTTGGTCCAGCCGCTCGACGGCCAGGGCACCACGCTGGTGTCGGGGATGTCCCGGGACAGCAACGGGCCCTTCGCCGCCAGCACCGCCAGGATGTCCCGGCGAAACGACGCGTTCTGTTCCAGCCAGGCCCGGGCGGACGGATGGGTCGCGGCGCGGGCCTCGGCGATCACAGCGGGCAGATCGCCCGGCGTCCGGATGTAGGCGACGGTCTCGACCAGGCGGCGCTCGACCTCGATCGCCCTGGTCAGCTGCGCGGGATCGTAGGTCGGACCGAGTCGGCTGAACAGCACGAGATCGGCGCTCGGCGCGATGGCCGCCGTGGGATCGAGTTGCAGGACCGTGAGCCGCTCGACGGCCTCCACCAGGTCACTCGGGCGCGGCACGGCGAGCAGCTGGGCCCGGACCGCGATCCGCCGGGCCTCGTCCCGCGTCAGTCGATGGGCGACCATGACGCGACCCTACCCGGCGGCCGGCTCTGCAAGATCCGCGCACTTTCGGGGATATCGCTGCCTCCGGCGCCTGCGACGCCGCACCATCAGGGAAGTTGCGGCGCAGTGCCGGTCGTCCGACCCGAAAGGCGTACCCGATGAGCGCAGATCACGTCGGCACGTACGTGCCGGCCGACCCGTGGCCGTTGCCCCGTGACGCCAGCGTCGCGGACCACCTCGTGCAGCGGCTCGCCTGCTGGGGCGTACGCCGCTACTTCGGCTTCCCCGGCGACGGCATCAACGGGATGACCTCCGCCCTGCAACGCACCGACGAGCAGGTGCAGTTCGTCCAGGTGCGGCACGAGGAGACCGCCGGGTTAGCCGCCTCGGCACACGTCAAGTACGGCGGCGGGCCGCTCGGCGCGGTGCTGGTCACCAGCGGTCCGGGCGCCATCCACGCCCTCAACGGGCTCTACGATGCGAAGCTGGACCACCAGCCGGTGATCGCCCTGGTCGGACACACCGCGCTCACCGCCGAGGGCGGCGGCTACTACCAGGAGGTGGACCTGCTCGCCCTCTACAAGGACGTGGCGGCGGCGTTCCTGGCCCAGCTCGACCACCCGTCCCAGGTACGCCACCTGGTGGACCGGGCATGCCGGACCGCGCTTGCCCGGCGTACCGTCACCGCCCTGGTGCTGCCGCTCGACGTGCAGGACCTGCCGGCGGTGCCCAACCCACCGCACGCGCACGGCTTCTACCACACCAGCAGCGTGCCGAGCAGCGGTCCGACGACGCCCCCGGAGGCCGACATCCGGCACGCCGCGCAGGTGCTGGGCAGCGGCGAGCGGGTGGCCATGCTGGTCGGCCAGGGTGCGCTCGGCGCCGAGAACGAGGTCCGCGAAATCGCCCACCGGCTCGGCGCGGGCGTGGCGACGGCGCTGCTCGGGTTCACCGCCGTGGACCACCGGGAACCGTGGGTGACCGGCGCTATCGGTCTGCTCGGCACCCGGCCCAGCTGGCAGTTGATGAACCAGTGCGACCGGCTGCTCATCGTCGGCAGCAACATGCCGTACTCGGAGTTCTACCCGCCGCCCGGCCAGGCGCGCGCGGTGCAGATCGACCACGACGGCACCCAGCTCGGGTTGCGTTACCCGACCGAGGTGAACCTGACCGGAGACGCCGCGCCGACCCTGCGGGCGCTGCTGGCCGCCCTCGGTCCCGGCCCCGGACCGACCCGTTGGCGGGAGACCGTCGCCGGCGCCACCGCCGCGTGGCGGCAGTCGCAGCGGGAACTGGCCGAGCAGGCCGCCGACCCGGTCAACCCGCAGTTGCTCTTCGCCACCCTCAGCGAACGCCTGCCCGACGACGTGATGCTCGCCGTGGACTGCGGCACCACCACCGCCTGGTACGCCCGGCACGTCAAGGTGCGTCCGGGGATGCTGGCCAGCCTGTCGGGCACCCTGCTGTCCATGGGCGGCGCCATGCCGTACGCCCTGGCGGCCAAGTTCGCCCACCCGGATCGTCCGCTGGTGGCCCTGATCGGTGACGGCGCGATGCAGATGAACGGGGTCAACGAGCTGATCACGGTGGCGAAGTACTGGCGGGGCTGGGCCGACCCACGGTTCGTGGTGCTGGTGCTCAACAACCGGGACCTGGCCTTCGTCAGCTGGGAGCAGCGCTCCGACGAGGGCACCCCGATGTTCCCGGACAGCCAGCAGCTGCCCGACATCGCGTACCACCGGTGGGGTGAGGTGCTGGGGCTGCGCGGCGAACTGGTCGACCACCCGGACCAGGTGACCGACGTGTGGGACCGGGCACTGCGCGCCGACCGCCCGACGGTGATCAACGCCCTGGTCGACCCCGCCGAGCTGATGATGCCGCCACACTTCACCGTCGACCAGGCCCGCAAGACCGCCGCCGCGGTGCTGCGCGGCGACACCGACTGGGCCGGCATCCTCCGCCGCGGCATCCCCAGCGTCGTCACCACCTACCGCCCCCGCCGCCCCTGACCCCCTCCCCTCCCACCCCCTGGGGTGGGTGGGGGGTCAGCCGCGGGTGCGGTTCTGGAACCAGCGGCGGAGGTCGGAGAGGGGGTCGTCGTCGGTGCGGCGGGGCTCGGTGGGCGGGTCGCGGTCGACCGGGCGGCGGGGATCGCCGACGAGTTCGCGGGTGGGCGGGGTGAAGGACTGCTCCGGCTGACCCTCGACGGCCGTGGCGATGATCCGGGCGACCGCGTCGATCACCCGGGCCTGTACGGCGGCGCCGACGTGGTCGGTCGGGTCGTCCGGGTTGGCGGCGATGCCGGCGACCGCGACCTGCGGGGTGTACCCGACGAAGCTCTCCGTGGCGGCCTGGTCGGAGCTGCCGGTCTTGCCGGCCACCGGGCGGCCGTCGAGAATCCGGTTCACCGCGGTGGCGGTGCCACCGTTGCACTGCCCGAAGGCGGACTGCTGACCCACCGGGCAGCGCGCGGCGTCGGTGGCGGCGCGGGCCACGTCGGCGTCGAGCACCTCGCGGCAGTCCGGGTCGCCGACGGGCAGCCGCTGACCGTCCGGCCCGGTCACCGACACCACCGGCAGCGGCGCGCAGTACGTCCCCTCCGCCGCCACCGTGGCGTACGCGTTGGCCAGGTCGAGTGGCGTGGTGGCGGCCACGCCGAGGGTGAACGCGCCCCAGTCGGCCGCGTCGTTCTCGGCGAAGTCGGCATCGGACTCGGCGCGGAAGGTGATGCCCAGGCGCTGGGCCATCTCGACCACCTTCTCCGGGCCGACCTGCTCGGCCAGCCAGACGAAGTAGGTGTTCACCGAGCGACCGAAGCCGTCCCACATCATCCGGTACCCGTCCATCCACTCCGGGTTGGCGTTGGCCGGGCACCAGCGGCCGTCGCAGCTGCCCTCCCCCTCGGCGGCGTACCGGGTGGGCAGCCGGCTGGGCGCGTCGAAGCCGGTGGACAGGGTCCGGCCGGACTCCAGCGCGGCGAGCATGGTGAACAGCTTGAAGGTGGAACCGGCCTGGTAGCCGGCGACACCGGCACCGCCGGAGATCAACGGGTTGACGGTGTTCGGGTAGTTGACCTGACCGTCGGGGTTGCCGTCGAGGCTGTAGTGCCGGTTGACCGCCATCGCCAGGACCCGACCGGTGCCCGGCTCGACGGCGGCGATCGGTACGGCGCGCGGGTTGTCGTACCCGTAGATGCCGGTGGCCTGGCGCTGCGCGGTGGCCTGGATCTGCGGATCCAGCGTCGTCACCACGGTGTAGCCACCGCGTCGTAGTGCCTGCTCCCGCTCCTGCACGGTGTCGCCGAACTCCGGCTGGGCGACCCACCAGCGGCGCAGGTAGTCGCAGAAGAAGCCCCACTCGTCGTCGCGCCCGCCGGCGGTGGCGGCGCAGCCGTTGGCCTGCTCGCTCGGGTCCAGCGTCAGCTTCTCGGCGCGGGCCTCGGCGGCCTGCTCGGCGGTGATCGCCCCGGTCTCGACCATCGAGTCCAGCACGTAACCTCGGCGTTCCAGCGCCGCGTCGGCGTCGCCGTCGATCGGGCTGTACGCCTCCGGCGACTGCACCAGGCCGGCGAGCAGCGCCGCCTCGGCGAGGGTCAGGTCGGCCGCCGCCTTGGAGAAGTAGCGCTGACTCGCGGCCGCCACCCCGTACGCCCCGGACCCGAAGTACGCGATGTTGAGGTAGCGGTTGAGGATCTCGTCCTTGCCGAGGCGCTGCTCCAACGCGTTGGCGTACCGGATCTCCTGGAGCTTGCGGCCGATCGTCGGTTCGGTGGCCGCGGCCCGCTCCGCCGCGGTGCGGTTCGGGTCGGTCTTGAGCACGTTGCGGACGTACTGCATGGTCAGCGTCGAGCCGCCCTGTCCGCTGCCCTCGGTGACGTTGCTGACCACCGCCCGCATCATGCCGCGCAGGTCGACCCCGCCGTGGTCGTAGAACCGCCGGTCCTCGGCGGCCACGATCGCCTGGCGCATCACCGGTGCGATCTCCGTGAGCGCCACGTCGGTGCGGTTGACGTCGTAGAACGTGGTGATCAACGTCTTGCCGTCGTTGGCGTAGAGGTAGGACCGCTGCGGGGTGGCCGGGGTCCGCAGCGCGTCGGGCAACGCGGCGTAGTTCCCGAGTGCCGCCTTCGCGGCGAAACCGAGCAGCAGGTTGCCCGGTAGCGCGGCGACCGCCAGGACCAGGCCGGCGAGTACGCCGGTCAGCACGACGGTGAACAGCCGCGACAGCGGCGTAGGGGTGGCCATGGTCACCAGGATTGCCGCGAAAGCCATCTTCCGGCCACAACAATCGGCCAATTGTCAGGCAATTCACCGCCATTTGCCAGCCGCTACTGCCGCACCGGAGCAGGATCGCCTCGTCATGGTCGACACCCGACAACCGGTACATCGGCCGCAGCCCGGACGACGGCCCTCAGTTGGGACGAGAACCATCGTGGGCATGGCGGGCGGCCCTCAGGCGGTTCCGAGTGGGCCCGCGCCACCGGGGCCCATCGGCGCGGCGGGACCGGCCGTGGCGACGCTGGCGCTGGTGGCGTCGCGGAGGATCTCCCGGGGCAGCAGGCGGCCAGAGCGGTAGCAGATGCCGATACCGGAGATCAGCACGAAGATCGCCCCGAACGTCTGCAACGAGCCGATCAACGCGCCACCGAGACCGAGCAGCGGGCTGGCGATCATCAGCATCACCCCGTCCCCGATGCTGAACATCCCCGATCGGGCCACCGCCCACCCGGTGAGCAGCCAGCCGGCGCTGTAGCAGGTGGCACCGACCAGCACCAGCGATCGGGCGGTGGTGCCGAAGACCGGAGTCTGCTCGGACAGTCCGGCGAAGGGCAGCATGAGCACCGTACCGGCGATGCTGACCAGCAGGCCGGCCACGGCGGCGTGCCGGCTGCGGGTGGCGGCGAGCAGCCCGGTCAGCCCGAGCAGGGCCAGCAGGCCCAGCCAGACGGCGGCCACCCAGCCGATCAGGTACAACGCCCGGCCGTCGGCCGGATACGGGTCGTTGCCCACCCCGCCGTCGCTGGCCATCGCCACCGCGCCGTAGAGGATCGCGTACGCCGGCAGCAGCCAGACCGCGGCCCGGGCCAGCCGCCGCAGCGACCAGGCCCAGCTCGCGTTGGTGGCCGCCCGGGGTGGCCCCGGTTCGTCGACGAAGGGCAGGACGCCGAACCCCCCGCCGGTACGTCGGGTGCCGATCGGTCCCTTCGGGTCGTGCGCCCCGGGCACCTCCGGCGTGGACCACAGCCGCCGTACCGGCTCCATGCGTCACCTCGCTCACCCGCGACTGGTGCCGGGGCACGCCGAGGCGCCCCGATGCCTGGTCACCACCCGCGCTAGGACCGATGGTGGCAGGCGCCGGGACACTTCATGAGGCTTTCTCGCATTTGCCGCCGAACCGGCCCGGACCGCCGAAGCGGTTCGGGCCGGCAGCGGATCGGGTCAGCCGCGCTCGCGCTGCTCCGATGAGTCGTTGAGCAGGCTCGTCGGCGAGACCGGCTCCGGCGCGGGCAACCCCTGCGGGCTGTTGCCGCCGGTGGCCTGCGCCTCGGCCACGCGTACCTCGTCGTGGATCTCCTGGGCCGCCGCGGCGGCGGCCTGCGCGGCCTCCGCCGCCTCCCGCTCGACCGCGCTGGCGTCGTCGGAGGCCTCCTTGCTCGGCGCGTCACCGACCATCTGGCCCAGACCGCCGAGTGCGCCGCCCATCCCCTCCAGGGCCTTGGTCAGCTCGGTCGGCACGATCCACACCTTGTTGGCCGTGCCGTTGGCGATCTGCGGCAGTGCCTGGAGGTACTGGTACGCGAGCACCTTCTGGCTCGGGTTGGCCTGGTGGATGGCGTCGAACACGGTCCGGATCGCCTTGGCCTGCCCCTCGGCCTGCAGGATCCGGGCCTGCCGGTCACCGTCGGCGCGCAGCACCGCCGCCTGCTTCTCACCCTCGGCGGACAGGATCTGCGACTGCTTGTGCCCCTCGGCGTTCAGGATCGCCGCCCGACGGTCCCGCTCGGCGCGCATCTGCTTCTCCATCGAGTCGCGGATGCTCGGCGGCGGCTCGATCGCCTTGATCTCCACCCGGGTCACCTTGATGCCCCAGCGGCCGGTGGTCTCGTCCAGCACGCCGGAGAGGTGCCGGTTGATCTCCTCCCGGCTGGTCAGCGCCCGTTCCAGGTCCAGCGAGCCGATGACGTTCCGCAGCGTGGTGACGGTCAACTGCTCGATCGCCTGGAGGAAGTTGGAGATCTCGTAGGTGGCCCGGACGGAGTCCACCACCTTGAAGTAGAGGACGGTGTCGATCGACACGACCAGGTTGTCCGAGGTGATCACCGGCTGCGGCGGGAAGCTGACCACCTGCTCACGCATGTCGACCTTGGTACGCACCGCGTCGATGAACGGCACGAGGATGTTCAGGCCAGGGTTCAGCGTGCGCTTGTAGCGGCCGAGCCGCTCGACGACGTCCTGCCGCTGCTGCGGCACGATCCGCACCGACTTGGCCAGGGTGACCACCGCGATCAGCGCCACTGCTATCAATAGGGCGGGAACTACGAACTCCATCCGTTCACCTTTCCGCTTCGGGTAGCTCGCCGGGAGTGGTGACGTCCCGCCAGACCAGGGCTACCGCTCCCTTGACCTGGATAACCTGCACCCGCTCGCCGGGTGCGAAAACCTGGGTGGCGTCGTAGGCGCGAGCGCTCCACACCTCGCCGTCGATCTTCACCATGCCCCGGTCGGCGTCCACCTGCTCGAGCACCAGGGCGGTGGAGCCCTCGATCGCCTCGACCCCGAAGGTGGTGTCGCCGCTGTCGGAGCTGGTCTGTTTGTGTCGTTGGATGACCGGCCGCGCGGCGAAGACGGTGAGCGCGGAGACCACCGCGAAGACCACCGCCTGCACGGCCACCGGTGCGCCGAGCGCGGCGGCACCGGCGGCGGCGAACGCGCCGACCGCGAACATGATCAGGAACAGGGTCGCGGTGAAGATCTCAGCGACCGCCAGCACCACACCCAGCACGATCCACAGCACGGCATCCACGTAACGATCGTGACATGTCCGTGCACGTGTCATCGAACTGTCATGATCTCAGAGCGACCCCCACCGACCTTGAGGGAGACTTCGTGCCACTGCGTCCCGAAACCGCCCGGCAGGTCGACGCTCTGGTGGCCGACGCTCAGTGCGCCGGTCGCGCCCCATCGCTGATCATCGGCGTGGTCCGCGACGGTGCGCTGGCCCACCTGGCCGCCGCCGGCACGCAGCCGCCGCCCGACGCCGATCTCCAGTACCGCATCGGCTCGATCACCAAGACGATGACCGCCGTACTGGTCATGCAGGAACGCGACGCCGGCCGGCTGGCACTTGACGACCCGCTGCGTCGGCACCTGCCCGAGGCCGCCGCGGCCGGGCAGGTCACCCTGCGGCAGTTGCTCGGCCATGCCGGCGGCCTGCAACGCGAACCCGACGGCCCGTGGTGGGAACGCAACGAGGGCGTCGACCTGACCACCCTGCTGACCGGGTTCACCGACGCGAAGCTCGCGTACCCGCCGTACCGGTTCTGGCACTACTCAAACCTGGCGTTCGGGCTGCTCGGCGGGGTGCTGGAGCGGACCACCGGGACGCCCTGGTCGCAGCTGGTGCGCCAGCGGATCCTGGAGCCGCTCGGACTGCGCCGCACCACCTACGCGGCCGCCGAACCGTTCGCCCGCGGCTACGTGCTGCACCCCTGGCACGACACGCTGCGGGATGAGCCGCGAACCGACAGCCGGGCGATGGCGCCGGCCGGTCAGCTCTGGTCCACCGTCACCGATCTCGCCCGCTGGGCGGCTTTCCTGGCCGACCCGGATCCGGCCGTCCTCAGTCCCGCCACCGTCGAGGAGATGTGCGCTCCGGTGATCCTCAGTGACCTGGACGCCTGGCGCGGCGGGTACGGCCTCGGCATCCAGCTCACCCGCGACGGCGACCGGGTACACGTCGGGCACGGCGGTTCGATGCCCGGCTACGTCGCCACGCTGGCCGTGCACCGCCCCAGCCGAACCGGCGTCGTCGGCTTCGCCAACTCGTACGGGTTCCGTACCGGCGGGATCGGGCCGCTCGGTCACCGGGTCCTCACCCACGTACTCGACGTCGAGCCCGGGCCGGCCCGGCCGTGGACGCCGGCCGACGCCCCGCCGCCGGCCGACCTGGCTGCGCTGACCGGCCGCTGGTGGTGGATGGGTACGGCGCTCGACGTCAGCTGGGACCGGGCGACCGGCGAACTGGTCGGCACGGTGCGCGGCGACCGGGTCAGCCGCTACGCCCCGGAGGGCCCGGACCGGTGGCGGGGCGTCAGCGGCGTCGAGAACGGCGAGGTGCTCGCGGTGCTGCGGGACGAGGCGGGCCGCCCGGTCGCCCTGGACATCGCCACCTTCGTCTTCACCCGGGATCCGGACCGCGAACCCTGACGGCCAGCCCGGTCGCCGAACCGGGAGGGCCGGTCACCCGAGCGGCTCGCCCGGTCGACGGCCGGCGACCGGTCCCGCCGGCGCCGTCACGGCGGGGTGGAGCGGACCACCACCGCCTCGGGCGCCGGTGGCGTCGGTGCCGGGGACACGGGGGTCGACGGCGTCGGCGCCGGTGGCGCGGGCCGGTGCCGGGACAACCGGCGCACCGCGGTGTTGAGCACCGCGATCAGCGGTACCGCGACGAGCGCGCCGACGATGCCCTCCAGCACCACTCCGGCGGTCACCGCCAGCACCACGGGCAACGGGTGCAGCGCCACCGCCCGGCCCATGATCCACGGTTGCAGGACGTTGCCCTCCACCTGCTGCACCACGACGACCGCACCGAGAATGATCAACGCGGTGACCCAGCCACCGTCGACCAGAGCCACCAGCACCGCGACCGCGCCGGACAACGTCGCGCCGACGATCGGGATGAACGCGCCGAGGAACACCAGCGCCGTCAGTGGAAAGGCGAACGGCACGTCGAACAGCACCAGCGCGATGCCGATGCCCACCGCGTCGATGAACGCCACGAGCACCGTGGCGCGTACGTAGGCGACCAGGGTCAGCCAGGAGGCACGCCCGGCGTCGTCGACCCGCCAGCGGGCCGCGACCGGGAACATCCCGACCAGGAAGCGCCAGATCCGGTCGCCGTCCCGCAGGAAGAAGAAGGTGGCGAAGAGCACCAGCAGCGCGCCGGTGAACACCTCGACCACAGTGCCGGCGGTCGAGATCGCGTTGCTGGTCAACGCCTGCGAATTCTCGTTGATCCAGTTCTGTCCGGACTCGATGTACCTGTCGAGCTGGGTGTCGGAGAGGTTCAGCGGTCCGTCGCGCAGCCAGTCCTGGATCTGCCCGATGCCGGCGGCGGCGCTGGAACTCAGCTCGGGCAGCCCGGCGATGAACTCGTTGACCACGAGCGTCAACGTGCCGATCACCGCGGCCAGCCCGCCGATGAGCACCACGGCCGTGGCGAGCGTACGCGGGAACCGGGCGCGCAGCAGCCAGCCGACGGCCGGCGCCAGCAGGGCGGCGAGCAGCAACGCCACGAGCAACGGCACGATGACGACGCGGACGGCGCCGAGGATGCGCAGCAGTCCCCAGCCGACGATCCCGATGACGATGAGCCGCCACGACCAGGCGGCGGCGATCCGCAGCCCTCTCGGCACGTCCGCGTCGTCCCGGCTCGCCGTGGAGACGGCACCGTCGTCGGTCGGCGGCACCGGTTCGGCGAGGAACCGGTCCCGCTCGGCGCGTCGGGCGTTCTCCCGCTCCCGAGCCGTACGCACCGACTCGCGTCCCGTCGCGTACGCCTGACGCAACCGCTGCCGCAGCTGCTCTGTCCGGCTCACGTGGACACCCCCGGGGGTGGTAGGGATCAGGCCGTTCACGGTAACGGTCGACGACCGTGCCGGTGGGGCCGGTTGGTCAGTCCGGTTCGGTCACGAAGTCGATCAGTCGCTCCATCGCGTTGATCAGCGGGGTCTCCACGTCGGCGAAGTTGTTCACCCTGGAAAGGATGTGTCGCCACATGTCGGCCGGTTCGGCGACGCCGAGCGCGGCGCAGACACCTTCCTTCCACGGCCGTCCCGGCGGCACCACCGGCCACGCCGCGATGCCCAGTGCGGCGGGTTTCACCGCCTGCCACACGTCGACGTAGGGGTGACCGGTGACCAGGACGTGCGGCGAGTTGACCCGGGCCACGATGCGGCTCTCCTTGGAGCCGGGTACGAGGTGGTCCACCAGCACGCCGAGCCGGCGGCCCGGGCCGGGGCCGAAGTCGCGTACCTCGGCGTCGAGGGCGTCGATGCCGGACAGCGGTTGCACCACCACACCCTCGATGCGCAGATCGTCGCCCCAGATCCGCTCGACGAGGGCGGCGTCGTGCAGGCCCTCGACCCAGATCCGACTGGCCCGGGCGACCCGGGCGCGCACCCCGTCCACCGCCACCGAGCCCGAGGCGGTGCGCCGCCGGGCCGCCGGCACCGCCGGCCGGGTGGGACGGCGCAGGGTGACCGGGCTGCCGTCGAGCAGGAACGCCGCCGGCAGCAGCGGGAAGTTGCGCCGCCTACCGTGCCGGTCCTCCAACACGACCGCACCGGCCTCGAAGCCGACGACCGCGCCGCAGAAGCCGGATTCGGCGTCCTCGACCACGAGGTCCGGTTCGGCGTCGACCTCCGGGGTCACCCTCCGCCGCCGCCAGTCCCCCGCCAACACGTCCTCGCCGTAGCGCCGCCCCATCCCGCCACGCTAGTCCCGCCGCCACCACCCCCCAACCCCGACACACCCCACCCCCGGCCGACGTACGCGATCATGCAGGTGTGGCACGTGACAAAAGCCGTGAAGAACAATCAATCGCGCGCCACAACTGCATGATCGGCGCGACGGGGAGGCGGCGGCGCGGCAGTCGAGACACGGACGGGCGTCACCACGTACTCTTTCGGCATGTCCACCCCCGCTGCGGGTGCGGCCATCCTGGCGCCGCGCCGGTCGAGCCGGTTCGTCGCCTGGGTGCGCGCGTGGCGCGCCGGGCTGGTGCCCTTCGACGAGGTCGCCGACGCGGTCGCCGGCACCGAGGAGCACCTGGTCGCCGACGCGCCCGGCACCTGGACCGACGTACCGCTGCGGGAAGCGCTGCCCACCCTGGCCAAGCTCTCGCCGGACGAGATCCGGCTGGTGCTGCCGGCGCCGGGTGACCCGCGTGGCCTGCCCGGCCCGGGTGACTTCGCCGGTGCCGCGCTGCTCGCCGGCGAGGCCGTGATCGCCGGCGCGCTTGGGCTGATCCCCGAGGTACGCGTACACACCTCCGGTTCCGGCGACACCTTCGAGACGGTGCTCTGGCGGGTGCACCCGCTGCCGGCGGACGCGCCCGCCGCCAGCCTCACCCTGCCCGGTGCCGCCGAGGCGGAGGCGGAGCTGGCCGCCGCACTGGCCGACACCACCGCCGCGCTCACCCGCCTCGACGTGGCGCAGTGGCGGCCGGAGCTGGCCGGCGCCCTGGAGGCGTTGCGCCGCCCCGACGGCACCACCGACCTGCCACCCGGGTTCGACCCGCGCTCGCGTCGGCTGTTCGCCCGCGCCGCGGTGCTCGACCGGGTGCTCGCCCTGGCCGGGCACGCGGCCCCCGGCGGCGCGGTCAACAACTACGAGGCCCAGCAGCGCGACGCCGCCCTGCGCCCGCTCACCGCCGCCTGCCGCCAGGCCCTCGTCGCCGCCTGCAACGCCCCCCTCCGCCCCTAACCCCACCCCCACCCCGGCCCCGGCCCCGGCCCCGGCCCCGGCCCCGGCCCCGGCCCCGGCCCCGGCCCCGGCCCCGGCAATCTTGCACTTTGGTCGCCGTATTGTGGCTTTCGTCAGCTTCTGCCCCGACCAAAAGTGCAAGATCGCGGAGAGCGCGGCGGGCGGGAGCCGTGAGAAGCGGGGCCGGTCAGGGGGTGTGAGCGGCGAGGAAGATGCGGACGGCCTCGTCGGCCCAGCGGTGCAGCTCCGTCTCGGGGAACGACTCGCGGACGGCGAACATCGCCTCGTTCAGCGGGATCGACAGGATCAGATAGTTCAGGTACTGCGCGGCGAGCAGCGGGTCCGACACCCGTAGCAGGCCCCGCTCGGCGAGGCGGGTGATGGCCCTGGCGAGGGTGGCGTGGCCGCGTTCCGGCGCGGCGTGGTGCCACGCGCGGGCCAGCTCCGGAAAACGACCCGCCTCCCCGATCAGCATCCGACGCAGCTGGAGCAGGTGCGGGGCGGTGACCGTGGTGATGTGTTCGCGGGCGAAGGCCCGCAGGTCACCCGGGAGGTCGTCAGTGTCGGCCAGGGCCTCGACGTAGGCCGAGCCGGGCCGCTCGGCCTCGGCGATCGCGCCGGTGAACACCGCCTCGAAAAGGCCGTGCTTGTCGGTGAAGTGGGCGTACACGGTCACCTTGGAGACACCGGCGCGGGCGGCGATCCGGTCCATCCCGGCGGCCAGGTAGCCGTGTTCGAGGAACTCGGTCAGGGCCGCGTCGAGGATCCCGCGCCGGTTGACATCCTTTCGCATCCCTGAACTGTACTGTACGGTTCAGTTCATGTCAGTGGTCACCTCACGGGACGGCACCCGCATCGGGTACCAACGCGACGGCGTCGGACCGGCGCTGATCCTCATCGACGCCGCCGGGCACTTCCGCGCCAACAGCCCGCTCGGCGAACTCGCCGACCTGCTCACGCCCCGCTTCACCGTCTACCGCTACGACCGGCGCGGGCGCGGGGACAGCGACGACACCCCGCCCTACGCCCCGGAGCGCGAGGTCGAGGACCTCGCCGCGCTGATCGCCGAGGCCGGCGAGCCGGCCGCGTTGTACGGGTACTCCTCGGGGTGCCTGCTCGCGTTGCACGCGGCCGCCGCCGACCTCGACGTGCGGCGGCTGGTCCTGTTGGAGCCGCCGCTGGACAGCGACGGTGACGAAGCCGGCCAACAGGCGTTCACCGCACAGCTGGGCCGGCTGACCGGCGCCGAGGCGGTGACGTTCTTCCTGACCGAGATCGGCGTGCCCGAGCCCATGATCAGCGGGATGCGCGACACGCCACACTGGAACGCCATGGTCTCGGTGGCGCACACCCTGGCCTACGACAGCCTGCTCAGTGCGGCCACCGGACCGGCGGTGCTCGCCCGCGTACGCGCTCCGACGCTCGTCCTGCACAGCGCCGGCAGCAGCGACGACCTGACCGGAATGGCCGCCACCACCGCCGGCCTGCTGCCCGCCGCCGAGCGGCGCGGCCTGCCCGGCGAGTGGCACGGCGTGCCGGCGGCGACCCTCGCCCCCGTGCTCACCGAGTTCCTGCTCCGCGACACGGCACCGCACTGATCGGGCGCGACCCCGACCAGGTGCCGGGTCAGACCTCGTCGATCAGGTCGGCGACCGAGTCGACGATGCGGGAGGGGCGGTACGGGTAGCGTTCCGCCTCCGCCCGGGAACTGATCCCGGTCAACACCAGGATGGTCTCCAGCCCGGCTTCCAGACCGCAGAGGATGTCGGTGTCCATCCGGTCACCGATCATCGCGGTGCTCTCCGAGTGCGCGTTTATCGTGTTCAGGGCCGACCGCATCATCATCGGATTGGGCTTGCCGACGAAGTACGGCTCGACACCGGTGGCCTTGGAGATCATCGCGGCCACCGAGCCGGCGGCCGGCAGGGCACCCTCCACCGACGGCCCGGTGGCGTCGGGGTTGGTGCAGATGAACCGGGCCCCGTCGTTGATCAGCCGGACCGCCTTGGTGATCGCCTCGAAGCTGTAGGTGCGGGTCTCCCCCAGCACCACGTAGTCGGGGGCGAAGTCGCTGAGCACGTAACCCACCGCGTGCAGGGCGGTGGTCAGCCCGGCCTCACCGATGACGTACGCGGTGCCGCCCGGCCGTTGGTCGGCCAGGAACTGGGCGGTGGCCAGGGCGGACGACCAGATCGCCGACTCCGGCACGTCCAGGCCCATCCGGGCCAACCGGGCCTGGAGGTCGCGCGGGGTGTAGATGGAGTTGTTCGTCAGCACCAGGAAGGGCTTGCCCGAGGTACGCAGCCGCTTGACGAACTCCGGCGCGCCCGGCACCGGCTGGCCCTCGTGCACCAGCACCCCGTCCATGTCGGTGAGCCAACTCTCGACGGGCTTACGGTCCTGCATGATCATCCCCAGGGGTGTCGTCGGGTGCGCCGCGGCGGTCAGGACGGACGGCGGGCCGGGACGCAGCAGACCGTGGGACAGGTGTCCCACATCGGCAGCTGGCCCAGTCGACGGCGCGACTGCGCCCCGTCCGGGTCGATGCGTTCCCGAACCAGCTCGCGCACCATGGTCACGTAGCGCGGGTCGGTGCCGGGGGTACCAGCGCGGACGAAGTCCACACCGAGCCGCTTGGCCGTGTCCAACGCCTCGGTGTCCAGGTCCCACACCACCTCGAGGTGGTCGGAGACGAAGCCGATCGGGCTGACCACCACGCCGGTCACGCCCTGCTCGGCGAGCGATTCCAGGTGGTCGTTGATGTCCGGCTCCAGCCACGGCACGTGGGGCGGACCGGACCGGCTCTGCCAGACCAGGTCGTACGGCAGGTCTGGGGCCGCCGCCGCATGCACCAGCCGGGCCGTCTCGGCGAGCTGGGCGGTGTACCGGCCGCCGTGCGGACCGGCGCTGTCGGCCGCCGAGACCGGCACCGAGTGCGCGGTGAACACGAGCCGGGTGCTGTCCCGCCGCGCCGGATCGAGCTGGGCCAACGCGGCGCGCACCGCGTCGGCGTGCGGCTCGACGAAGCCGGGGTGGTCCCAGAACTGGCGCAGCTTCTCGATCACCGGTGCGTCCGGCCCGACCGCCGCCCGCGCGGCGGTGATGTCCTCCTGGTACTGCCGGCACGAGGAGTACCCGCCGAATGCGCTGGTGACGAACGCCAACGCCCGGCGTACGCCGTCGTCGCGCATCTGGGCCACCGTGTCGGCGAGCATCGGGTCCCAGTTCCGGTTGCCCCAGTAGACCGGCAGGTCGAGCCCGTTGGCGGCGAAGTCGGCGCGGACCGCCGCCAACAGCTCCCGGCACTGCTGGTTGATCGGGGAGACTCCACCGAAGTGCTGGTAGTGCTCGGCGACCTCGGCCAGCCGCTCCGGCGGTACGCCCCGCCCCCGGGTCACGTTCCGCAGGAACGGCAGCACGTCGTCGGGCCCCTCCGGGCCACCGAAGGACACCAGCACCACCGCGTCGTACGCCATGGTCCCATTCTTGCCGGTGGCCTGCGGCGTCCCGGCAACGCCCCCGGGTCCCGGTCGTAAACAGACCGCGGGACGGTCGGCGTCAGGCGCCGACCGCGTGGTAGCCGCCGTCGACGTGCACGATCTCGCCGGTGGTCGCCGGGAACCAGTCCGACAGCAGGGCGAGACAGGCCCGGGCGGCCGGCTCCTGGTCGGTGAGATCCCAGCCCAGCGGGGCACGCCCGGCCCAGGCGTCCTCGAACTGCTCGAAGCCGGGGATGGACTTCGCGGCCATGGTGCGCAGCGGACCGGCGGCCACCAGGTTGCTGCGGATGCCCTGCTTGCCCAGGTGCAGCGCGAGGTAGCGGGAAGCCGACTCCAGCCCGGCCTTGGCCACGCCCATCCAGTCGTACACCGGCCACGCCTGGCTGGCGTCGAAGGTCAGGCCGACCACCGAGCCGCCCGGCGACATCAGCGGCAGCGCCGCGACCGCCAGGGACTTGTAGGAGTACGTCGAGACGTGCAGCGCCGTCGACACGTCCGCCCAGGAGGCGTCGAGGAACCCGCCACCGAGGCAGCTCTGCGGGGCGAACCCGATCGAGTGAACCAGCCCGTCGAGCCCGTCGACGTGCTCGCGGACCTTGTCGGCCAGCCCGGCGAGGTGCTCGGGGTCGGTCACATCCAGCTCGATCACGGGCGCCGGCTCGGGCAGCCGCTTGGCGATCCGCTCCACCAGCGACAGTCGGCCGTAGCCGGTGAGCACGACCTGGGCGCCGTTCTCCTGGGCGAGCTTGGCCACCGAGAAGGCGATCGAGGCGTCGGTGATGACGCCGGTGACGAGCAGCCGCTTACCGGCCAGCAGTCCGGACATTACGCTCTTTCCTCCGTACTCGGGATTCAGTGGCCCATGCCCAGGCCACCGTCGACCGGGACGACCGCGCCGGAGACGTACCCGGCGCTGTCCCCCGCCAGCCAGGTGACCACCGCCGCCACCTCGTCCGGAGTGGCCATCCGGCCCGCCGGGATCGACTTGAGGATCTCGGCCTTGCGCTGGTCGGTCAGCCCGGCGGTCATGTCGGTCTCGATGAAGCCCGGCGCGACCACGTTCGCGGTGATGTTGCGGCCGCCCAGCTCTCGGGTGATCGAGCGGGCCACCCCGACCAGGCCGGCCTTGCTGGCCGCGTAGTTGACCTGGCCGGCACCGCCGGAGAGGCCGACCACCGAGGACACGAAGATCATGCGCCCCCACCGGGCCCGCAGCATCTTCCCCGAGGCCCGCTTGGCGCAGCGGTACGCGCCGGTCAGGTTGGTGTCCAGCACCCGGGTGAACTGCTCCTCCGACATGCGCAGCAGCAGCGTGTCGTCGGTGATGCCGGCGTTGGCGACCAGCACCTCCACCGGCCCCAGCTCGGCCTCGACCGCCGCGAAGGCCGCGTCGACGGACTCACCGTCGGTGATGTCGCACCGCACGCCGAACAGCCCCTCCGGCGCCCCGCTGCCCCGGTGGGTGATCGCCACCCGGTCGCCCTGCTTGGCGAAAGCCTGGGCGATGGCCAGACCGATCCCCCGGTTGCCCCCGGTAACCAGCACAGTTCGCGACACGGTGCGTCCCCTCCCAAAGATCGCTGCGGCTTGGAGACTAGGCGTTACCGCACGGTAATCACTAACCCGCCGCACGTCGTACCCGGGTACCACCTGGCGGATCACCCCGTGGTCGCACGACGCGGCGCGCCAATCGAACTACCCTGCCGGGATATGGACCGCAGTACCGTCGGTGCCGCCGTGGCGGGGCTGCGCCGTACCGTGGCGGGGCCGGACTATCCGGCGAGGCGCCGACCGCTGGAGCGGTTGCGACACCGGCCACGCACCGTCGCCGTGCTGCGCACGCTCGGGCTGCTGGCGCTGCTCGGGCTGGTCCTGATCACCGCGCAGTTCCTGCTGGACACCCGGCGCCTGCCGGTCGCCACCGCGTGGGTCATCGCGCTGCTCACCGTCGCACCGCTGCCCCTGCTGCCCACCCGACCACTGCTGGCCTGGCGGATCATGTTCGTCGGGCAGTTGTTCGGCACCTTCAACCGACGCACGACGGACGACGCCGTGGTGCTCGGCCCCGCCACGTACGAGTTCTGGCCGTGGAGCCCGACGCAGCTCCTGGTCATCATCGTCGTGCTGGTCACCGTGGCCGCCCGGGTCGACCGGGCCGTGCTCGCCTGGACGGGACTGTTCAGCCTGATCCCGGTCTGGATGTTCGTGCCGCCGGGCAACCAGGTGGCCGTCACCCTGCTGTTCGTGGTGCTGCTCATCGTCGGCGACCTGCTGCGGCACAACCTGCTCACCCGGCGGGCCCTGGCCGAGCAGGCCGAGCTGAGCGAGTTGGAGAAGGCCCGGCGGGCGGTGCTGGAGGAACGCACCCGCATCGCCCGGGAGATGCACGACGTGGTCGCGCACCACATGTCGCTGATCGCCGTCCAGGCCGAGACCGCGCCGTACCGACTCGCCGTGCCCGAGCCCACCCGCGCCGAGTTCACCGCCATCGCCGAGGCCGCCCGCGCGGCGCTCACCGACATGCGGCGGCTGCTGCGCGTGCTGCGCAGCGAGACGGAGGACCCCCGGACCGCCCCGCAGCCGACGCTTGCCGAACTACCGGCGCTGGTGGCCGCCGCGCGGCGGGCCGGCATGACCGTGGAACTGGACACCGACGTCACGGTCGAGCCACCGGCCCCGGTCGGGCTGGCCGCGTACCGGATCGTGCAGGAGGGACTGGCCAACGCGGCCCGCCACGCGGCCGGCGCCGAGGTGCGTGTCACGGTCCGCGAACGCCCCGGCGCCCTGGCGGTACGCGTCCAGAACGCCGCCGGGGGAACCCCGGCCGGCCCCGACGCACGCGGCGGCGGGCAGGGACTGACCGGCATGCGGGAGCGGGTCCTCGCCCTCGGCGGCAGCTTCACCGCCTGTCCCACCGCCGACGACGGCTACGCGATCGACGCGCTACTGCCGGCCGACCCGCCACCATCCGACGAGCCGGAGGACGGAACATCATGATCCGGGTGCTGATCGCCGACGACCAGGCGATGGTCCGGCAGGGCTTCGGCGCCCTGCTGGCCGCCCAGCCGGACCTGCTGGTGGTCGGCGACGCCGCCGACGGCGCCCAGGCGGTCGCCCAGGCCCGCCGACTCGACCCGGACGTGGTGCTGATGGACGTGCGGATGCCGGTGCTCGACGGGCTCGCCGCGACCCGCAAACTGCTCGGCGACAGGCCGACCGACCGGCCCCGCGTGCTCATCCTCACCACCTTCGACCTGGACGACTACGTCTACGAGGCGCTGCGCGCCGGTGCCAGTGGCTTCCTGCTCAAGGACGCCCCCGCCGCCGACCTGATCCACGCGGTACGCGTCGTCGCCGGCGGTGACGCGCTGCTCGCCCCGACCGTCACCCGCCGCCTGATCGCCGAATTCGCGGCCCGGCCACACCGGCAGCGGCCCCGACCCACCGCCCTCGCCGCCCTCACCCCGCGCGAGACCGAGGTGCTGCGGCTGATCGCCCAGGGACGCTCCAACGGCGAGATCGCCGCGGAGCTGGTCGTCGCGGAGCAGACCGTCAAGACCCACGTCGGCCGGATCCTGGCCAAACTCCAGTTGCGCGACCGCGCCCAGGCCGTCGTGCTCGCCTACGAGACCGGTCTGGTCGCCGCCGGGGAGTAGCTCCACCGTGGTAGCCGCGAACGGCTCTCCGGGGTGACGACCGGCACCACACCGCCGACACATCCTGCACTCCACGACCGGGTGGAGGGAGCACGTGATGGTGGGCAGCAGGATGTTCCGGCTCGGCCTCGCGGCGATGCTGGCGGCCGGACTGGTACGGCCGGCCACGGTGCCGCCCGACCCCGCGCCGGCCGGCTTCGTCGAGGCGTACCCGGCGACCGCCGCCGCGCTGGGCGCCGCTGGCCCGCCGTACACCCACTGGGCCGCGCAGGGTCGGCAGTTCCTGGCCTTCGACCCGCGCGGTGACGGTCGGGCCGTCGAGGTCCTCGGTGACCTGGCCACCGCCGATCGGATCGCGGTGCTGGTGCCCGGCGTCGGAACCCGGCTGGCCGACTTCGATCGAGGGCTGGGCGGCGTTCCACGGCGCGCCCCGGCCCGGCAGGCCCGAGACCTGCGTGCCGCGTTGCAGACCGCCGATCCGCACGCCCGGGTGGCCGTGCTGGCCTGGCTCGGCTACGACGCGCCCGACGGTCTCGTCACGGCAGCCACCCCGGCCGCCGCCCGTCGCGGTGCCGACCAGCTAAGCCACCACCTGCGGACACTGGCCGGGCGGCTACCGGCCAGCCGGATCACCCTGGTGGGTCACAGCTACGGCGCGCTGGTCGTCGGGCTGGCCGCCATGGACGCCCCGCCGCAGGTCACCGACGTGGTCACCCTCGGCGGTGTGGGCGTCGGCGCGGAACACGCCGACCGTTTCGGGCCGATCCGCGTCTGGGCGGCCGAGGCACCGGACGACTGGATCCGGCGCCTGCCGCGGCTTCGCCTGCCCGAGTTGGGACACGGGATCCGGCCGGCCGACGCCGCCTTCGGTGCACGGCCGCTGCCGGCCGCCTCGACCGGCCACGACGGATACCTGCTGCCCGGCGGGCCGACCCTCGCGGCGGTCGCCGAGGTGGTGCTGGGTGGTGCGATCGGCACGGGCCAGGTCCGTCCGGACGTCACGGTCACCCCGGGAGCGGCCCGATGAGCGGCCCGCACACCGCCCACCGGCCGGTTCGGGATCCCCTCGTCGACGGGCTGCGCGCCTTCGCCGTCGCCGCGGTGGTGCTCGGGCACTGGCTGGTCACCGGCCTGGTGCTCGACGAGGCGGGCGCGTTGAACCTGGCCAGCCCGCTGACCGCGATGCCGGCCCTGGCCCCGGCCAGCTGGGTCTTGCAGACTCTCGGGCTGTTCTTCTTCGCCGCCGGTCACGCCTCCGCCCGTTCGGCGGGCCGGCATCCGGGACCCGGTTGGCTGGGACACCGGCTGCGGCGGCTGCTCCTGCCGGCGGTCGCCCTGCTCGGCACCGGGTCGGCCGTACTGCTGGCCGCCGCCGTCGCCGGCGTCGCCGACGACACCCTGTCGGTGGCGCTGACCCTGGCGATCAGTCCCCTGTGGTTCCTGGCACCCCTGCTGACCCTGGTGGTGCTCACCAGCCCGCTGCGCGCCGCCGTACGCCGCTGGGGCACGCCGCGCTGCGCGGTCACCGCGGCGGCCGTGGTGGCCGGCGCCGACCTGGCCGTACGGCTGCTGCCCGCCGGCGTCTGGCTGCCACCGGTGACGGTGCTGGTCGCCTGGGCCGTGCCGTACCTGCTGGGACTGGCCCACGCCGACGGCCGGCTGAGCCGACGGCGCGACGCCCGCTGGCTGGCCGCCACGGGGGCGGTCGGACTGGCCGCCGTACTCGCCCTCGGCTACCCGGTCAGCGCGGTCGGGATCCCCGGCGACGGCCGGTCCAATCTCGATCCGCCATCGCTGCTCGTGGTGGCGCTCGCGGTCACCCAGACAGGTCTCGCCCTGCTGTCCCGGCCGACACTGGTCCGACTGCTGTCCCGGCCGTTGCCTCGCCGGCTGACCAACGGGATCAACCGGCATGCGGTACGCGTCTACCTCTGGCACCAACCGGTGCTGGTCGCGGTGGTGGTGCTCGCCGCGCATGGCGGTACCGCGCTGCCGGGACTGCACACCGCGCCGGACGATCCGACCTGGCTGCTGGCCCGGATCGGTTGGCTGCCGGTGCTCACCGCCGTGCTGGTGCTGCTTGTCCGACGCCGGGAGCCCCGCCGGACGACGGCACCCGTCAACGCCGGCCGGGCCACCGGCGACCGCTGAACGGGCGCGCTCCGTCGGCCGGTCGACCGAGTGGGACGGGCGCGCACGCCGGGTGTACGATGATCGACGTTTGCGGGTCGCTCGGCGGCCCGCGTCGCCCCGGAACCGACCCCAGGAGGTGATCGCTGTGCGAGATAGCGATCCTCCCAGTCGTGGCCGGGCCGACCGCCAGCCACGCTGAGCCCCGCTCCGCCTGAGCTGGCCCGCTCCCCCGCGCACCCGTCCCACCGCCCGGCGATTCTGTCGGGGCGGCCGATCGGACGGGCGCCGCCGGAAAGCAGCCCGGTCACGACTTCGCGTGTGCGCGTCCCGATCCACCCCTCCCGCGGTCCGCCCTGCCCGGGCCGCCGAGCCGCCACGTCGGAGCTGTCATGAGCCGCTACGTCGCCCCGCTGGGCTTCACCCTCGCCGCCGTCTGGGTAGCCGTCCTCTTCTTCCTGGCCAGCGCCACCCACTAACCCACCCGCCCACCTCCGGTGGTGGTCAGATCATGCGGGAGGACCAGAGGAGGCTGAAGGCGCCGGCGCAGAGGGCCAGCAGCAGGGCGATGCCGGCGTACCACTGGGTGATCTCGCGGGGTTCGGTGCGGAAGCCGATCGAACTGCCCATGTCCTGGTAGACCTGCTTGAGTTCGTTGACCGTCGCGGCCTCGTAGAAGAAGCCCTCAGTGGTCTCCGCCAACTCGGCCAGGGCGAGCCGGTCCACCGGCACCCGCTGCAACTGACCACCGATGTCCACGTGTCCGGAGTCGGTGCCGAAGGCGATCGTGGAGACCGGCACGTTCGCCGCCTGCGCCGCGGCGGCCGCCTCCTCCACCGACCGTCCGGCCGTCCGGAAGCCGTCGGAGAGCAGCACGATCCGGGCCGGCGGGATGCCGGCCGCCCCGTCGGCCGGCACCGACCGGATCGCCTCCAGACAGGTGAAGACCGCCTCGCCGGTGGCCGTCGCCTCGGCCAGCACCAGGCCCTCGATGGCACTGGTCACCACCGGGCGGTCCTTGGTCGGCGGCACCAGCACGTTCGCCGACTTGGCGAACGAGACCAACCCCAGGTTGTACGTCTCCGGCAGCTCCGCCACGAACTGCATGGCCGCCTCCTGGGCCGCCTCCAGCCGGTTCGGCGGCACGTCGTCGGCCTGCATGGACAGTGACACGTCGATGGCCAGCATGATGGTGGCGCGTTCCAGCGGCTCCCGCGTGTCGACCGCGGGCCGGGCCAGCGCACCGGCCAGCACCAGCAGGGCCAGCAGGAACGCGGTGGCCGGCACGTGCCGGCGCCAGCCGAGACCCTTCGGCGCCACGGTACGCAGCAGGTCCACGTTGGTGAACCGCAGCGCGTAGTCGCGCCGGCGCAGCTGCCGCCAGACGTACAGCGCGGCGAGGGCGAGCACCGGCAGCACGGCCAGCAGCCACCACGGTTGCAGCAGTCGAATCATCGTGTCGTCCCCCGGGTGCGGGCGTGCCGCTGGGCGGCCACGAAGCGCACCATGTCCAGCAGCCAGTCTCGGTCGGTACGCAGTCGCAGGTGGGCGGCGCCGGCGGCGCGCAGGGCGGCGGAGATCTCCGCCCGCTGGGCAGCGGCGGCTGCCGCGTAACGATGCCGCAGGCTCGGGTCGGCGGTCTGCACCTCGTGCAGTTCGCCGGTCTCCGGGTCGACCACCGGGAGCACCCCGACGTCGGGCAGTTCCAGCTCCCGCGGATCGACCACCTCGATGGCGAGCAGATCCTGTCGTACCCGCAGCTTGCGCAGCGGGCGCGCCCACTGGGCCGGCGGGGCGAGGAAGTCGGAGATGACCACGGCGACACCGCGCCGCCGGGGTGGCCGGTTGAGCATGTCGATGAGCGCGCCGAGGTCACCGCGGCCGGGCCGGATCTCGGTGCCGGCGATGGCCCGCAGCATGCCCTGGGCCTCCTTGCGGCCGGACCGGGCCGGCAGCCGGACCAGTCGCCCCGGGCCGGCCGGGGGCGCCTGCCGCCGACCACGGCGGGGCACCGGCACGTCGCCGCCGCTGCCGACGACCGCACCGATCCGGTTGCCGCCCCGCACGGTCAGGTGCGTGATCGCCGCGGCCGCCGCGATCACGACGTCCCGCTTGAGCCACCGGCCGGTGCCGAAGTCCAGGCTCGCCGACAGGTCCACCGCCAGCCACGTCTCCAGCTCACGGTCGGCCACGGTACGCCGCACGTGCGGGGTGGTGGTCCGGGCGGTCACCGGCCAGTCCATCCGGCGCACGTCGTCGCCGGGACGGTACTCGCGCGACTCACCCGCCTCGCTGCCCGGCCCGGGCAGCAGGCCCGCGTAGTCACCCTGGAGAAGTCCGTCGAGTTTGCGGGTCACCAGCAGTTGCAGCCGGGACAGCACGGCACCGGAACGGTCGCTGGCCGCCATCCGGTCCGGCTCACCGGGTCGAGGGGTGGTGGAGGTCACGGCCGCTGCCCGGGCCACCCTGAGGTAGGTGCCACCGCCACCGCCCCGGCGGGCGGGGTGGCCTGCTGCCGGGGTGCCACCGACGGCAGCGGGATGGTCGACATCACCCGGTGCACCACGTGGTCGGCCGGTACGTCGTCGGCGAGCGCGTCGTAGCTGAGCACCAGCCGGTGCCGCAGGATGTCCGGTGCGATGTCCTGCACGTCCTGCGGCAGGGCGTAGTCCCGGCCGCGGAGCAGGGCCAGCGCCCGGGTCGCCCGGACCAGCCCGAGCGAGGCCCGCGGGCTGGCACCGTACTGGATCAGTTGCGCGACGTCGGGCATGCCGTGTTCCGCCGGCGTACGGGTGGCCAGCACCAGCCGGACCGCGTAGTCGACCAGGGCGTTGTGCACGAACACCTGGTCGGCCTTGTGCTGGAGGGCGACCAGATCGTCGGTGTCGAACACCGCGGTGGGCTCGGGCGGCGCGACGCCCATCCGGTAGACGATCTCCCGCTCCTCGGCGTCAGTCGGGTACCCCACGATGATCTTCATCAGGAAGCGGTCCCGCTGCGCCTCCGGCAGCGGGTACACCCCTTCCTGTTCGATCGGGTTCTGCGTCGCCATCACCAGGAACGGGTTCGGCACCCGGTGACTCTCGCCACCGATCGACACCTGCCGCTCGCTCATCACCTCCAGCAGCGCGGACTGCACCTTCGCCGGCGCCCGGTTGATCTCGTCGGCGAGCAGGAAGTTGACGAAGACCGGGCCCAGCTCGACGTCGAACTTCTCGCTGGACTGCCGGTAGATCCTGGTACCCATGATGTCGGCCGGCACCAGATCCGGGGTGAACTGCACCCGGGCGAACGATCCGCCGACCACCTTGGCGAGGGTCTCCACCGCGAGGGTCTTGGCCACCCCCGGTACGCCTTCCAGCAGGCAGTGGCCCCGGGCGAGCAGCGCGACGAACATCCGCTCGACCATCCGGTCCTGCCCGACGATCACGCGCTTGATCTCGAACAGCGCCCGCTCCAGCAGGGTGGCGTCCTGCGCCGGGGTGGTCGGCGGCGCGGGCGCCTGCGGTTGGGCCCCGTTCGGCGGCGGGGCGTCGGGCGTGGTCGGCTGGGCCACTGGTCCTCCACAGCGTGAGCGGTCGTCGCGGCGTGTGCGGTACCAAGCCTCGCATGCCCGACTGAGTGCCGACTGGGGGAGCGACCGATTTCCGCCACGCCGTTCCGGGACGGAAAAATCGCCGATCACCAGTGGACAAAAGCCGTCCCGGCGTGTGTACCATTCATCCGTCGCCGGGCGGCTTCCCCCGTGGCCGCCCGGCGCTCACTCTTCCCCGCCGTCCTAGACTGAGCGGGATGACCCACCCCGACAGCCCCGCCGAGGCGCTGCCCTGTTCGGCCCGTGGGTGTCGCACCCCGGCCCGATGGGCACTGCGCTGGAACAATCCCCGCCTGCACCGGCCCGAGCGGCGCAAGACCTGGCTCGCCTGTGACACGCACCGGCCCTCGCTCGGCGACTTCCTCGGCGCACGAGGCTTTCTGCGTGAGGTCGCCCCGATGGGGGAATCGCCTACGCTCGAAGGGTGAACGCGTACAACGGAAGGCTGGCCCCGTGAGCGATGACGCGCCTGAGGTTTCGCCGTCGGCCGCGCCGACCAGCCCCCTGGAACCGTGGCCGGACACCGTGCGGTGGCAGTCGATATCGACCGACCTGATCTGGGTCGAGCTGCTGCGCCTGGCAGCCGGTGTGGCCGTCGTGGCGGCGGTGCTCGGGGTCGGCTGGGCGCTCACCGGTTCCTGGCCGTTCGGGTTGGCGCTCGGTGCGGTCGTGCTGTTCGCTCTCTGGCGGGTGGTGACCATCGTGCGGGCGGTACGCGCCTGGGGCTACGCCGAACGTGAGGACGACCTGCTGGTCCGGCACGGTCTGCTGGTCCGCCGGCTGTCCATCGTCCCGTACTCGCGGATGCAGTTCGTCGACGTCAGCGCCGGCCCGCTGGAGCGGGCGTTCGACCTGGCGACCGTCCAGTTGCACACCGCGGCCGCGGCCAGCGACGCCCGGGTGCCGGGGCTGCGTCCGGCGGAGGCGTCCCGGCTGCGGGACCGCCTGACCGCGCTCGGCGAGGACCGGGCGGAAGGACTGTGAGCGGCTCGGCCGCTCCGGGTCCGGACCGGACCCCGACCGGCGCGGACGAGCGGGATCACGCCGGAGAGGCGATGGGCGGCGAACCCGCCGACGCCGTGCCGGCAGTTCCCGCCGAAACACCACCGCCCGACCAAGTCGTGCCGGCGGTGCCGGCTGAGGCACCGGCGCCGGGCGAGGGCCGGCCGCCGGGCTCGTACCAGGTGGCGGGGCCGTCATCACCGGTCGGCGCGTCGCAGCCGCCCGGCGGGTGGGTCGGTCCACGCCCGCCGGATCCGTCGGCGCGGCAGCGGCTGCATCCGCTGAGTCCCGTGCTGCACGGTGCCAAGTCACTGGCCGTGGTCATCGCCGGACTGTCCTGGTCGACCCTGTCGCGGGTGGGGATCGGCTGGTTCGCCACGATGGTGATCGTGCTCGCACTCGGCGCGAGCGTGCTGGCCGTGGTCAGCTGGTACAACACCGGCTACCAGGTGGTCGGCCGGGAGTTGCGCATCCACGAGGGGTTGCTCTGGCGCCGCAGCCGGGCCATTCCGTTGGAACGGCTCCAGGCCGTCGAGGTGGTCCGACCGTTGCTCGCCCAGCTCACCGGGCTGGCCGAGCTGCGGCTGGAGGTGGTCGGCGGCGGCAAGACCGAGGCGCCGCTGGCGTACCTCAGCCTCGCCGAGGCCGGGGCGCTGCGGCAGCGGCTGCTGACCCTGGCCGGCAACTCCTCCGGCACGGTGCCGGCGGCCCAGGCGCAGCCGGTGCCGGCCGGTGCCGAGCCGCCCGCGCAACCCGGGCGACCGTTGCACGCGGTGAGCAACCGGGACCTGCTGATCAGCCAGCTGCTGACCCCGCAGGCGTTCCTGCTGCCCTTCGGTGTGGCCTTCGTGGCGACGCAGTTCCTGTCCGAGGGGTCCTGGTCGTTCATCGCGGTGGCGAGCACGCTCACCGCGATGGCCGGTGTCCTGCTGCAACCGGTCCGCCGGGTGCTCGACGACTGGCGGTTCCAGTTGGCCCGCGACGGCGACCGGCTGCGCATCCGCAACGGCCTGCTGGAGACCAGGTCGCAGACCGTACCGTTGCACCGGGTGCAGACCGTGCGGGTGACCTGGCCACTGCTCTGGCGGATGAAGGGCTGGCTGCGGCTGCGGCTGGAGGTGGCCGGCTACGCGGCCGGCGAGGCCGACGAGCGCAACCGGCCGGACCGGCTGCTGCCCGTCGGTGACCAGCCGACGGGCGAGATGATCGTGGGCGAGGTGCTGCCCGGGGTGGCGCTGGCGGCGCTGCCGTTGCGGCCCCCACCGGCCCGGGCCCGCTGGGTGCACCCGTTGAGTCGCCAGGTGCTCGGTGCCGGTCTGACCGAGCAGGTCTTCGCGGTCCGCTCGGGCCTGCTCACCCGTCAACTGACGGTCGTGCCGTACGCCCGGTTGCAGAGCGTACGGGTGGTGCAGGGGCCGGTGCAGCGGCTGCTCGGGTTGGCCACCGTGCACGCCGACACCGCCGGTGGAGCCGGCGCGGCGGCGGTCGACCGGGACCTCGCCGACGCCTGGGCTTTGGCGGCGGAGCTCACCGCCCGGGGTCAGGTCGCCCGCCGCGCTGGCTGACCTGACCCGCCGACGGGGTCAGCGGCGGCTGGGCAGGGCGGACGGCGCCACGGGTACGGGTTCGGCGGTGGAGGTGTCGGGCGGGGTGCGGCGGGCCTTCCGGCGGGCCCACCAGCGTTCGGCCCAGCCGACCGCCAGGAAGGTCATGGCGACGTACGCCCAGCCGACCAGCACGTCGATCACGTAGTGCTCGCCGCTGTAGACCAGGGTGAAGGTCATCGCCAGCGGGTAGGCCAGCAACAGCGGCCACCAGCGACGCCGGACGTCACGCAGGAAGAACAGCACCACGAACAGGGCGAAGGCGGTGTGCAGCGACGGCATCGCGGCCACCGGGTTGGAGGCCAACTGTCCGGCGTTGAGCAGGTTGCCCGCCCCGTGCATGCCGAACGCCTTCCAGCCTCGGGTGGAGATCCGCGCGACCTCCTCGATCAGCCCGTTCTGGGCTGCCCACCACGGCGGGGCGGCCGGGTAGAGGAAGTAGGTGATCAGGCCGGTGGCGCAGAGGAAGAACCAGCGGCGCATGAACGCCGCCCACCGGCTGCGCTTGACCATCCACAGCACCGCGGCGGCGGCCAGCGCCGCCACGAAGTGCGAGAAGTACACCCAGCTGACCAGGACGTCCCACCAGCGCACCTCCGGCTGGTACAGGTGCTGCTGCAACCAGACGGTCGGCACCTGGCCGTCCATCGCCCAGCCGAACATCAGGCGGTCGGCCAGGATCAGTTCGTAGGCGTGCGGCACGGTGCCGTCGTGGTAGGCGAACCCACGGGAGAGGTTGTAGGCCACCAGCAGCAGGACCACCGGCACCCAGTCCCGGGCGAACTGCAGGTGGCTGCGCCACGGTCGGGTGGAGTACCAGGCGATGGTGCCGGCCCAGATCCAGAAGAACGCGTACACCGGGTCGGTGGGCAGGCCGATGACGAGCCAGCCCGCCACGAAGGCGACGGCCCAGACCGACATCGCGATCACACGGCGGCGTCCGCCGTCGCGGGCGGCGGGCGGCTCGGTCGAGGCTGGGGGCTGGGGATGGGTCTCGGCAGACATCGCGGACAAGGTTAGCGGCGACCTGCGCCGGACCGGACGCAGGAGCACCTGCGTGGCGCATCTGCCCGGCCGCGTGGCCCGGGCCCCGCCGACCACCTACGCTGTGTCCATGCGGGAGCTGACGGAGCAAACCCTGGCCCCGGGTCTGACCGGCCGGGTCGAGTTGACCGTCACCGAGGGCGACACCGCTCAGGCGGTCGGTTCCGGTGACGTCCCGGTGCTCGGCACGCCACGGGTGCTCGCCCTGGCCGAGGCGGCGACCGTGGCCGCGACCGCCCGTCACCTGCCGAGTGGCTCGACCACCGTGGGGACCCGGGTGGAGCTGGAGCACCTGGCCGCCACGCCGGTGGGCCGCACGGTCGTGGCGCAGGCCCGGCTGACCGAGGTCGACCGACGCCGGCTGGTGTTCGAGATCACCGTCACCGAGGGCGGGCGGACCGTCGCCGAGGGGCGGGTGGAGCGGGCCCTGGTCGACCGGCACCGGTTCCTGGAACGAGCCGGCGGGGCCGCATGACGACGACCGGCCGCTTCGTCGAGGTCGCCGACCGGGTGCTGGTGCTACGCGAGCCGGTGCTCGCGGTGAACGTCACGCTGGTGCTGGGCGACGGCGCGGCGCTGCTGGTCGACACCCTCTCCACCGCTGGGCAGGCGGCCGAACTGGCCGCCGCCGTACGGGCGGTCACCACCGACCCGCTGACGCTTGTCAACACCCACCATCACTTCGACCACTGCTTCGGCAACGCCACGATCGCCGGTGACCCGCCGCGCCCGGTGTGGGCGCACGAACTGGCCGCCGTGGCGATCCGCGACGAGGGGGACCGGCTGCGCCGGGAGGCGTACGCGGAGTTGCGCGCCGGGCATCCGGACCTCGCGGCCGAACTTGCCGACACCGCGCTGCTGGCCCCCACCCACACCGTGCGCACCGAGGCGGTCCTCGACGTCGGCGGCCGAGAGGTGGTGCTGCGCCACCCCGGACGTGGTCACACCGACGCCGACCTCGTCGTGCGGGTGCCCGACGCCGACCTGCTGATCGCGGGTGATCTTGTCGAGCAGGCCGGTCCACCGGCGTTCGAGGACTCGTACCCGTTGCAGTGGCCCGACGCGCTGGCCGAGCTGGCCCGGTCGATCTCACCGGCGACGGTGGTCGTGCCCGGGCACGGCGATCCGGTCGACGCGGAGTTCGTCCGGGCCCAGCACGCCCAGCTGGTGGAGCTGGCCTGGCTGATCCGGGCCGGGCACACCGGCGGCGCACCACCGGAGCGGGTCGCCGCCGACGCTCCGTTCCCGGCCCGCCACGCCCTGGCCGCCGCCCGGCGCGGGTACGCCGAACTCGACGGCACCGCCTGACCGGGACCGCTGTCGGCGACGGCGGGCCGGTTCGTCGTCAATCACCGAAACGCTGGCGCACCTCGGCGCGGGTGGGCATGGCGACCGCGCCACCGGGACGTTCGCAGACCAGACCGGCGACCCGCAGGGCGTACCCGACGCGCTCGTGCCAGCCGGACGGCTCGACCGGCTCGCCGCCGGTCAGCAGGTCGGCGACGAGGGCGGCCATCACCGAGTCACCTCCCCCGGTGGCGTCGACGGCGTCGACCTTCGGGGCGGGTACGCGTACCGGGTCGACATCGGCGGCGGCGACCACCGCGCCGGCGGCGCCGAGGGTGACCACCACCGTGGCCGCGCCCAGTTCGCGCAGGTAGACCGCCACCGACTCGACCGGCTCACCTGGATAGAGCAGTTCCGCGTCGGCCGCACTGAGCTTGACCAGGTGCGCTCCACCGGCGAACTCGGCGACCACCTCCCGTAGTCCGGCCAACGCCTGCGGGCCGGCCAGCAGCCGGGGACGGACGTTCGGATCGAACACCCGCAGCCCCGGGGCGGCCGCCCAGGCCCGGCGGGCGGCGGCCAGGGTCGCCGGCGCCAGCAGCACGATCGAGCCGCAGTAGAGCACGTCGGCGCCCTCGACCAGCGCGACGTCGAGTTCGTCGGGACCGAGCAGCGCGTACGAGGGCGGCTCGCCGTAGAAGCGGAAGTCCGGCTCCGCGCCGGAGAAGGTGGCCACGGCCAGCGTGGTCGGCACCGCGGCGGTCACCGCCCCGGCCAGCCCCACCTGTTCGGCGGTGAGGAAGTCACGGATCCGACCGGCGAGCACGTCGTCGCCGAGCGACCCGACGAACTGCACCGCGCCACCGAGCCGGGCGACACCGACCGCGACGTTCAGCGGTCCACCACCGATGGCCTGTCGGTAGACCGGCGCGCCGTCGCACTCGCTGTCCAGCAGGTCGACGAGCGCCTCGCCGAGCACGACCGCGTATCCCATCGTCAGGTCCTTCCGTCTGCCGTACGTGATGCCCAGGCTGGCACAGCGGATGTGTGCCGGGCGTGGAAGCCACCGTATTGGCGCGACCTGGGTGTCGCGCAGCGGGTCGGTTACACGCATCGAGGAGCGACTATTGCGCCGAGCGGTCCGGCATGGTGGGATGGTGGTGCCGGGTGGCGCGGGGGCTGCGCGTCCACCGGCGCCGGGCTTCATATCGCGCGAGGGCATTCACGCGTCGACACTCCGCTGGCGGCAGCGTGCCGGCTGGGCCATCCGTCCCCATCCGCACGGTCGCCACGTAGTCGCATTTCGCCCGCAGCGGGGCGGCACCATATCCGCCACCCGCTCGTTCGGCGGGGCGCACCCACGCAATGCGCTCCGCGAGTCAGGAGAACCCGTGCACCGTCCACGCTTGGCCGCGCTGCTAACCGCGGCCTTCACTCTTCTCGCGGGTGCGGTCGTCGTGACCGCCAGCCCCGAACCGGCCGCCGCGCACGGCGCGGCGATGACGCCGGGTGCCCGCACCTTCCTGTGCTGGCGCGACGGCCTCACCCAGACCGGTGAGATCAGGCCGAACAACCCGGCCTGCGCCGCCGCCGTCGCGCAGAGCGGGACGAACTCGCTCTACAACTGGTTCAGTGTGCTGCGTTCGGACGCCGGCGGTCGGACCACCGGCTTCATCCCGGACGGCCAGCTGTGCAGCGGCGGGGCCACCGGCTTCCGTGGCTTCGACCTGGCCCGCAACGACTGGCCGCTGACGCACCTGACGGCCGGCCGATCGATCGAGTTCAAGTACAGCAACTGGGCCCACCACCCGGGCACGTTCTACTTCTACGTGACCCGGGACAGCTGGAGCCCGACCCGGGCGCTGGCCTGGAGCGACCTGGAGGCCCAGCCGTTCCTGACGGTGACCAACCCGCCGCAGCGCGGTGCGGTCGGCACCAACGACGGCCACTACTACTTCACTGGGAACCTGCCGTCGAACAAGAGCGGCCGGCACATCATCTACTCCCGGTGGGTGCGCTCGGACAGCCAGGAGAACTTCTTCGGCTGCTCCGACGTGACCTTCGACGGTGGCAACGGTGAGGTGACCGGTATCGGTGGCAACAACCCGCCGCCGAACCCGACCACCCCGCCGCCGAACCCCACCACTCCGCCGCCGAACCCGACCACTCCGCCGCCGAACCCGACCACCCCGCCGCCGGGCCCCGGTGGCTGCACCGCCACGGTCAAGGTGACCAGCAGCTGGTCCGGTGGGTTCCAGGGTGAGGTCGAGATCCGCAACACCGGCACCTCCGCGCTGAGCGGTTGGACCGCCAACTGGAGCTGGCCCGGTGGTCAGCAGATCAGCCAGGTCTGGAACGCCACCCAGACCACGTCCGGATCGTCGGTGACGGCCCGTAACGTGTCGTACAACGGCACCGTGGCGGCCAACGGCAGTACGAGCTTCGGCTTCCTCGCCAGCGGCAGTGGCGCGACGCCAACGGCGACCTGCTCCAGCAGCTGACCGTCAGCAGCACGAAGGGGGCCCCGCGAGGGGCCCCCTTTCCGTTTGTCCGCCCGTCGGTCAGCGCACCATGGAGCCGACGACGGGCTTGGTGAGCAGGGCCGACTGGTTGCGTTGGATACCCGGGTCGAGGGTCTTCGCGACGAAGATCGCGTGCCAGATGCAGAAGATCAGCACCGTCCACACCTTGCGGGAGTGGTCGAACTCCTCCCGCTTGTGCTCCTCGAGCAGGCGTAACGCGTACGACAGGTCGAGCAGCTCACCGGCGCCGGAGGTGGACAGCACGTGCCGGGCCCACTCGTACATCTCGCCGCGCAGCCAGACCCGGGTCGGGGTGGGGAAGCCCAGCTTCTTGCGGTTGACGATGGCCGGCGGCACGACACCCTGCAACGCCTGACGCATGGCGTACTTGGTGGCGTCGGAACGCGGCGGCAACTTCAGCTCCACCGGGATCTTCGCCGCCACCTCGAACACCGCCCGGTCGAGGAAGGGCACCCGCACCTCCAGCGAGTGCGCCATGGAGATCCGGTCCGCCTTGACCAGGATGTCGCCGCGCAGCCAGGTGTAGAGGTCGACGTACTGCATCTTGGTCACGTCGTCCAGCTCGGTGCACTCGGCGTAGATCGGCGCGGTCACGTCCGTGTAGCGCACCGACGGGTCGTAGCGGCGCAGCAGGTGCTGCTTCTCCTCCTCGGTGAACATCCGGGCGTTGCCGTAGTAGCGCTGCTCGATCGGCGTGGTGCCGCGCTCCAGGAAGCTCTTGCCCTTGACCCCCTGCGGGATCGCCTTGGAGACCGCCCGCAGGCCCTTCTGCACCCCGTCGGGCAGCCCGTTGACGCCGCTCAACGACAGCGGCTCCCGGTAGATCGTGTAACCGCCGAAGAACTCGTCGGCGCCCTCGCCGGAGAGCACCACGGTGACGTGCTCGGCGGCCTTCTTGGCGACGAAGTAGAGCGGCACCAGCGCCGGGTCGGCGACCGGGTCGTCCAGATGCCAGACGATCTTCGGCAACGCCTCGATCATGTCCTGCGGCCCGATCTTGGTCGGGATGGTGGTCACGTCGAGGTGGCGGGCCGAGTCCTGGGCGACGTCGATCTCGGAGTAGCCCGGCACGTCGTAGCCGACGGTGAAGGTGAGGATGTTCGGGTTGAACTCCCGGGCCAGGGCGACCACCGCCGTGGAGTCGATCCCGCTGGACAGGAACGAACCGACCGGCACGTCGGAGCGCATGTGCATGCGTACGCTCTCGCGCAGCGTCTCGCGGATCTCGTGGTAGAGCTTCTGCTCGTCGGAGACCGGCGCCGGCCGGAACACCGGCCGGTACCAGCGCCGCACGTCGATCCGGCCGCCCGGGGTCCAGGTGAGGTACTCCCCCGAGCCGATCCGGCTGATCCCCCGGTGCAGGGTGCCGGGCTCGGGCACGTACTGCAGGGTGAGGTAGTGGCTGAGGTTGGCCGGGTCGACCCCGGCGTCCCCGGCGTACGCCGACTGGGCGAAGGGCAGCAGGGCCTTCTTCTCCGAGGCGAGGTAGAGCCCGTCGGCGGTCTCCAGGTAGTGCAGCGGTTTGATGCCGTAGTAGTCGCGGGCACCGAACGCGCGACGCTGCTGCCGGTCCCAGATGACGAAGGCGAACATGCCCCGCAACCGGGTGAGCACCTGCTCGCCCCAGTAGTGGTAGCCGGCGACGATGACCTCGCCGTCGCCGTTGGTGGCGAACCGGGCACCGAAGTCGCGGATCAACTCCTCGCGCAGCTCGATGTAGTTGTAGATCTCGCCGTTGAAGGTCAGCAGGTAACGCCCGTCGGCATAGGGCAGCGGCTCGTGACTCAGCGCGACGTCGATGATCGCCAACCGTTTGTGGGCGAACACCCCGTCCGCGTACCGGCCGGAGGCGTCGCCGACCACCTCGACCCCGGTCTCGTCCGGGCCGCGGTGGTGCAGGCATTCCAACGCCCCGGCGATGTTGTCGCGGTGGGCGGCGGCATCGCCGCGCGCACTGAAGAAAGCCAGGAGTCCGCACATGTCCGTCATCTTTCCACGCGCGTTTGTCGGCCGTCGCGGCACTGCCGGGCCCGCCGGGACGACCACCGGCGGGTCGGCCCGGGACCGGGTTCGCGGTACCGTCGGGACCAGCAACGAGGCGAAGGGAGCGGGGCATGACCGAGGAACGCACCGACGGCGAGCCGACCGACGGCACCGAGTCGCACGACCCGGACTTCCCACCGGCGTTCCTGTCGTTCATGCGGCAGGGCTGGCGGGACACCACCCTGCCGGTCGGTCCACGGCCGGAGGTGCCGAACTACGCCAAGCGTCGGGCCGCTCTCTCGGCGGCCTTCCCGGGCGAGACGCTCGTGATCCCCACCGGTGGCGAGAAGGTACGCGCCAACGACACCGAGTACCGGTTCCGGCCGGGCAGCGACTTCGCGTACCTCACCGGCGACCACGACCCGGACAGCGTGCTGGTGCTGCGGCCGACCGGCTCCGGCCACGACGCCACGCTGTACATGCGCCCCCGCTCGTCCCGGGAGAACGACGAGTTCTTCCGCAGCCGGCACGGCGAGCTGTGGGTGGGCCGGCGCCACACCCTGAGCGAGAAGTCGACCGAGCTGGGCCTGCCCACCGCCGACCTGACCGAGCTGGACGCGGCGCTGGCGGAGCTGTCCCCGGCGCGTACCCGGGTGCTGCGTGGCTTCGACACCCGGGTGGACGCCGCGGTGCGGCCCTGGGACGGCCCGCGCGAGGAGGGGCAACCGGCCCGCGACCGCGAGCTGGCCATCGCCATCTCGGAGCAGAAGCTGGTCAAGGACGAGTGGGAGATCGCCCAGCTCCAGGAGGCGGTCGACGCCACCGTACGCGGCTTCGAGGACGTGGCCCGGGCGCTGCCGGCCGACCGGGGTGTCTCCGAGCGGCTGCTGGAGGGCATCTTCGCGCTGCGGGCCCGGCACGACGGCAACGACGTCGGCTACGGCTCGATCGTCGGCGCCGGCGAGCACGCCACGATCCTGCACTGGGTGCACAACCACGGCACCACCCGTCCGGGCGAGCTGCTGCTGATGGACATGGGCGTGGAGGGCCGCCACCTCTACACCGCGGACGTGACCCGGGTGCTGCCGGTCAACGGACGGTTCAGCCCGTTGCAGCGCCAGGTCTACGACGTGGTGTACGCCTCGCAGCAGGCCGGGATCGATTTCATCAAGCCGGGCGTGACCTTCAAGGACGTCCACCTGACCTGCATGCGGGTGCTCGCCGAGGGGCTGGCCGACCTGGGGCTGCTGCCGGTCAGCGTGGACGAGGCGATGGACGAGAACTCCATGGTCTACCGCCGCTGGACGCTGCACGGCTTCGGGCACATGCTCGGCATCGACGTGCACGACTGCTCGAACGCCCGCAAGGAGATGTACCGCGACGGCACCCTGGGTGAGGGGTACGTGCTCACCGTCGAGCCGGGGCTGTACTTCCAGCCGGAGGACGAGCTGGTGCCGGCGGAGTTGCGTGGCATCGGCATCCGGATCGAGGACGACGTCCTGGTCACCACCTCGGGCGCGGTGAACCTGTCGGCCGGCCTGCCGCGCCGGGCCGACGAGGTGGAGACCTGGTTGGCCGAGCAGCGCGAAGCCGGGCCGCGACTGCCTGGCTGATCGGACGCCCGACTGATCGGGCGAGACGCGTAACCGCGTTGCCCAGGGCTCGTCCGAGCCGTGGCACCGGCTACCGAGGGCGGACCCCCGCCGGAGCGATGCTCCTGGTACGGGGTCCGCCCTCGTCTGTCCTGCGGATCGGGCGTTCGTCCTGGTCAACCGCTTTCAACCAGATCTTGCAAGATGGTCGGCTGATGCCCGATCAGGTGCCAATGCGGGGTTGTTTCGGATTCATCCCTCTCGCGAGGAACATTCTCATACGGTGGTCATCAGAGGCTGCAACCCATTTGTAGCTGCTCGCGCCTATTCGCTCGGTGCGGGCCAGTCTGGTAGCAGGAAAGGGCGGAAGGCTCTGATGTCTGATGACGTGACCACTTCCTACGGTGGGCCGCCCCCGGCGCCACCGCCGGCGGCACCGCCGGGACTTCGACGACGAAAATTGTGGCTGACAGCGGGTGTGGCCGGCCTGACCGGCGTCGTCGGTCTGGCCGCGCTGGGCGGGGTGGCCGCCCGGGACGACCGATCCGGCACGTCCGGTAGGTCGGACGCGCAGTCGAACGCCCGGCAGAACGTCAGCGACGCCGGGACGGCAGACGCGGCCGACAGCGGCGGCGAGCACGAGGCGACCGGTGAGCACACCGGCCGCAAGGGCGCTGGTCGCAAGGACGCCACCGGCGGCAAGGACCGGGCCCACGAGGTGCCCTGCGACACCGACAAGCTGATCCAGGCGATCGTGCACGCCAACCAGAACCACGGTGGCGTACTCACCCTGGCCCGGCACTGCACGTACGAACTGACCCGCAGCGACGACGGCAACGGGCTTCCGGTGATCACCAAGCCGATCACGTTGACGGGTGACGACAGCAAGATCGTCCGAGCCGCGAACGTCGAGCGGTTCCGCATCCTCAACGTCGGTCGAGGGGGGCACCTGACGCTGAAGGGCGTCACGGTCAAGGGCGGCCAGACCGCTCCGGGCATCACGCCCCCGGCGCCGCTCGCGGGACTCGAAGGTGGCACCGGGAAGCCCGCCAGGACCGGCCCGAAGGCCGCGGCCAAGCCCGGGGCGGACCGGGCGAAGGCCACGGCCGACGGAGCCAAAGCGGCCGGAGCCAAGGCCACCGGAGCCAAAGCGGCCGGAGCCAAGGCCACCGGAGCCAAGGCGGCCGAGGTCAAGGCGGCACCGACGGTGCGGCCCGCACCGGCGGCCAGGGCCACCATCGGAGTGGACGTCGCTCCGCCGAGCATCGCCGCCGACGGCGTCGACGGGGGCGGAATCCTGGTGCAGCGGGGCGGTACCGCCGACCTGGAGCACAGCCGGATCGTGCAGAACCAGGCGACCCGTAACGGAGGTGGCGTCGCCAACTACGGCACCACCACGATTCGCAGCAGCACCGTGGAACAGAACAGCGCCGGCAGCTTCGGCGGCGGCGTGTTCAACGCGGGCACGTTGCGGGTCGAGGAGTCGAAGATCGTCTACAACACCTCGGGCGCCGGGGGCGGCGGCATCGCCAACGGCTCCACACCCAACGGCTTCGCCGGCACGGGTGGCACGGTCTGGATCTGGAAGAGCACGATCAGCCACAACCGGACCGGGGTGCTCGGCGGCGGCGTCTTCGTCAACGGTGGTGACACGACCGCCGTCCAGAGCCAGCTCACGGACAACACCAGCAGCCTCGACGGCGGCGGTCTGGTCGCCCTCGGCGACAGCCGGGTGAGCCTGGAACACCTGCTGGTCGTCCGGAACTACGCCAGCGACGACGCCGGCGGCCTCGGGATCGCCGAGGACTCCACCGCCGTCGTCGACCACAGCGTCGTCAAGGAGAACGTGGCCGCCAACGGCGCCGCCGGCGGGCTGTTCAACGACGGTGCCTCGGTGACCCTGCGCGACTCCGAGCTGTGGGGCAACCAGGCGTCGGGTACGGCCGGCTTCGCGGGTGGCATCGCCAACCAGGACGGCGTGACCACGCTCATCCGGACCAGGGTCGCCGACAACGTGGCCACCAACCAACCCGGCGGCATCTACACCGACAACAACCGGGTGGAGATCGACCGCAAGTCCGCGGTCACCGGCAACCGACCGACCAACTGCCTCGGCAGCCCGGTCATCCCCGAACGCTGCTTCGGCTGAGCCATCGCCGAGGCGAGCGACGAGCAACCAGGACAGCACCACCACATAGCGGGGCTCCTCCGTGCCGCTCGGCGTCACGGAGGAGCCCCACCTTCGTCCCGCTTCCGGGTCATCCAGGGCCGTCCGAGCAGGTCAGAGCAGGTCCGGGGGGAAGCCGCCCGAGCGTGCCGATCAGCACGGCCCTGGGCCTCGCTGATCCCCGGCGTACCCAATGTGTGGTTATTTCGGATAAGTGCCTGAGGCGAGGAACATTCTCATACGTTGGTTCTGGGAGCTACAACCGATTTGTAGCAGGGGACGCTCGCCTGTGCGTGACGACCCTGTCTGGTACGACGAGAGGGCAGAGAGCTCCGATGTCCAACTATGTAGCTAAGAACAACGCCAGCGAGCCGGAGGCGACGCCCAAGCGGCGTCGCAAGCTCTGGCTCGCCAGTGGCGTCGCCGGGCTCACCGGCGTGGTCAGCATCGCCGCCGTCGGGGTCGCCACCGGCGCCGGTGCGGTTGGTACCGATGGTCTGCGCTGGTCCACCGCCCAGCAGGTCAGCAGGGACGGCGACCAGAACGCGGTAGCGCCCGAGGAGCACAAGGGCAAGAAGGAGGATCGTGCCGACAACGCCGCCGACGAGCGTGCCCGGCACGACCAGAAGCGGGACGGCGACAAGCGGGACCACGGCAAGGAGGTGCCCTGCGACAGCGACAAGCTGATCCAGGCCCTGGTCTACGCCAACGAGAACCACGGCGGTGTGCTCAACCTCGCCAAGGGGTGCACCTACAGCCTCACCCGTTCCGACGCGGGCGACGGGACCGGCCCGAACGGCCTTCCGGTGATCACGGAGAACGTGGTGCTCAAGGGCCACGACACCAAGATCGTCCGGGACGCCACGGCCGAGGAGTTCCGGATCCTCAACGTCGGACGCGGCGGAAACCTGACCGTCAAGGGCCTGACCATCAAGAACGGCCAGACCCGGGCACTGCCGGTCAACGGCGACACGCCGGAAGCGGTCTGGTCACGGTTCTCCAACTCGGTCGAGGCGACGAAGGCCGCCGAGGCGAAGCAGGAGTATCTGCCGTTGCTCCAGGCCAAGCCGAAGGGCATCGCGCTCAAGGCGAAGGCCGCGAGCGCGCCGTCGGTGCTCGTCGACCCGGAGTCGAACGACGGTGGTGGCGTGCTCGTGCAGCCCGGCGGCACCGCCTCCTTCGAGGAGACGCACATCGTCGCCAACCAGGCCGGCGGCGTCGGAGGTGGCCTGGCCAACTTCGGCAAGGCGAGCCTGTACCACACCACGGTCGCCGACAACACCGCCTTCCTCTACGGCGGTGGCATCTTCAACGCGGGCGTGCTGCGGGTGGCCGAGTCGACCGTGAAGAACAACGACGCGATCATCGGCGGTGGCGGCATCGCCAACGGCGCGGCGTTCATCTTCCGTGACGACATCGACGGCGGCACCGCCTGGATCGAGAAGACCGAGGTCGTCAGCAACGAGGTGCTCGGCTTCGGCGGTGGCGTGCTCGACATCGAGGGCAACACGACCATCCGGTACTCGAAGGTCACCGGGAACACCGCGGTCCTGGCCGGCGGCGGGGTCACCGCGGCCGGCGACGACAGCACCCTCGAACTGGCCCACGTGGAGGTCGCCAAGAACACCACGGTCGGTGTCGGTGGTGGGTTGGCCCTCGGCTTCGGTGCGATCGCCAACGTCGAGGAAAGCAAGATCGTCGAGAACAAGGCCGGTTTCTTCGGCGGTGGCGTGTTCAACGGCACCGGTGAGGCGACCTTCCGGCACAGCGAGATCAGCGGCAACCGGGCCGTCGGTCCGCTGGGCATCGGCGGCGGCATCTTCACCGTCTCCGGTGTGATCGACCTCGAGAAGACCAAGGTGGCGCACAACTTCGCCACTCTCACCGCTGGCGGGGTCTTCAGCTTCATCGGTGTGGTGAACGTGGACGACAAGTCGGCCATCACGGCCAACAAGCCGACCAACTGCGCCGGCACCGTCACCGCGATCCCGAACTGCTTCGGCTGATCAACGCGGTGCCGGCACCCGCCGGACCGAGGTGACCGGACTTCGGCCCCGCCGGGACGATCCAGCAGGATCGGACCGGCGGGGCCGAGGCGTGTCACCGGCAGGGGACTACCACTGGACGAAGACCGCCACGCTGCGCGCCGATACGGTGAACGTGCCGCTGGACCGGTCGAAGGCCGCGGTACGCAGCACCGGGTCGGCCGAGGAGCGCAGCACCGGGTGCAGCGTCACGTCCGCCCCGCGCAGCCCGGTCACCCGCTGGGTGGCGGCCTGCGGGGTGGCGTTGAAGACGACCGTCATGGACTTCCACTTCCCGCCGAGCCCACGGGCGTCGAGGGTCATGGTGAGCACCCCCGGGGTCTCGTCCGCACCGGACAGCGGGAAGGCGACCCGCTGCTGCACCTGCTTAGCGGTGGGCAGCCCGAAGACCGGCGACGAGGCCCGGATCCGCAGCAGCTCGGCGTAGCGGGCGTCGGTCAGCTCGACCGCCGCGCAGTCCGGCACCAACTTCGGGTCGGCCAGCAACGGCTTCGCGTACGGCCACTTGTCCCGGTTGTCCTCGGCCGGCGGCAACCCGATGCCGAAGCCGTTGCCGTCGGCGCAGTCCCACCGGATCTGGTTGAACCAGTCCCCCGAGTTGTACGAGTTGCGGTCCAGCGACTTCGACCGCAGCCGCTCCGTGCCGGTGGTGACGAAGCCGGTGCCCTGACCCATCACCACGGTGCTCAGCGCCAGCACCTGCATCCGGACCCGATCCGTCGCCGAGGTGGTCTGCGGCAGCTTGTACGCCAGCGCGTCGTACAGGATCTCGTTGTCGTGCGCGTCGACGTAGGTGACCGCCTCCCCGGGCGCGTCGGTGTAGCCGGCCGGCGAGCCGTTGTAGTCCACGTCGGCGCCGGTGACCGCCCGACCCGCCGAGTCGACGAACCGGTAGCCGCGCAGGTTGCCGGTCAGCCCCACCTTCACCAGGTCGTGCTGGAGCAGCAGCCGGGCCCGCTGCTCGGCGGTCGAGCCGTTGACCGGGTCGCCGTTGGGGTCGGTGAACAGCCCGGAGGCGAAGCCCTGCCGGCGTGGGTTGTCGTCGAACGGGCCGCCGCCGCGTACCGCGTCGCGCAGCCGGTCGTTGAAGGTGCCGATCCCGGTACCGGCCATGTTGGCCTGGGTGGCCTGCACGAATCGGGCGTCGTCGGCCACCTCGCCGAAGTTCCAACCCTCGCCGTAGAGCAGGATGTTCTTTCCGTCCACCCCGTCGCGGGCCACCGTCAGCTTGTCCAGTGCGGCGCGTACGGCCAGGATGTTCGCCTTCGGGTGGTGGCCCATCAGGTCGAAGCGGAACCCGTCGACCTTGTACGCCTTCGCCCAGGTGACCAGCGAGTCCACCACCAGCTTGCCCATCATGGCGTGCTCCGGTGCGGTGTTCGCGCAGCAGGTGGAGGTGGCCACCGTGCCGTCGTCGAGCAGCCGGTGGTAGTAGCCGGGCACGATCTGGTCCAGCACCGACTTCGGGTCGGTGCCGGCGGCCGAGGTGTGGTTGTAGACCACGTCCATGACCACCCGCAGGCCGGCGTCGTTGACCCCGGCCACCATCTGCCGGAACTCGGTGGTGCGCCGGGCGCCCTGCGGGTCGACCGCGTACCCGCCTTCGGGGACGGTGTAGTGCAGCGGGTCGTACCCCCAGTTGTAGCCGTCGGTCTCCCGCACCGCGGCGACGCACTCCTGCTGCCGCTCCGAGTCCGGTGGCAGGGCGGCCAGGTCACAGTCCGGCTGTCGCTGGTCGGCCCGGCGTTCGGGAATGGTGGCGAAGTCGAACGCCGGCAGCAGGTGCAGGTGGGTCACCCCGGCGTCGCTCATCGCCTTCAGGTGGCGCATGCCGGCGGTGGCCGGGTCGGTGAAGGCGAGGAAGGTGCCCCGCCGCTGCGGCGGCACGGTGTCGTCGGCGACGGAGAAGTCCCGCACCGACAGCTCGGAGATCTGCACCTTGGCCGGGGGCACCGCGGCCGGCTTGCGCAGCCGCGCCCAACCTGCCGGGGCAAGCGTCGGGTCGGTCAGGTCGACGATCTGGCTGTGCGTGGAGTCCGCCGCCAGCGCCACCGAGTACGGGTCGGTGACCGAGACGGTGACCAGCTGCTGGGTCGCCGGTTGCCACGCCTGCACCCGGTAGCGGTAGTACTTGCCGCTCCAGGACCGCTGCCCGCGTACCGACCAGACGCCGGTGCGGTCGTCGCGGCGCATCGCCACCGGCCGCGCGGTCGCCGTCGGCGAGTCGTACAGCTCCAGCGACACCGTCCGGGCCGTGGGTGCCCAGACCGACAGGGTCGGTACGCCACCGGCGAACGTGGCACCGAGTCGGGCGGCGGTGGCCGACGCGTACACGTCGTCGAGCGCACCCGGGATCTGCACGCCGGTGGCACCGAGCAGGGTGCCGTCGGCGGCCCGCTCGGTCACCAGCAACTGCCCGCGCAGCGCCGCCGGCACCTTGGCCAGGTCCCGCCGGTCCAGAGTGAAGGCCCGGTGGTCCCACAGGTGCGGGAAGGCCGCGCGCTGGGCCTCGGTGAGCCCGTTGGGCCGCGCGGTCAACGGTAGCGACCGGTACGTCCCGACCAGCTCGCCGTCCACCACGCTCACTCCGCCGGCCGGTGCGGTCACCAGGGCGTACGCCCGACCGTCGGTGGGGCCGGTGCGCCAGGCGACGGTGGACCGGTCGATCCAGTGCGCCCGCTGCCTGGTGATGTCGGTGTCCGTGCTGCCGCCGGTGGCCGTCGCCGGCAGTAGCCGGCCCGGTGTCGCGGCGAGCAACCAGACCTCGCGGCCGGCGTCGGCGAAGTCGAGCCGCTGGTCCTGCGGCAGATCCTTCTCGTCGCCGCGATGGACGATGTAGCTGAGCCCGGTCGCGCCCTCGGCCAGCGGCACCCGGAACTCCGCGCCGAAGGAGTCGACCCGGGTCGGCGGCATCGGCTTCGCCCAGTCGGTCGGGGTGGCGGCCCCGTCCCACAGGTGCAGGCCCCAGCCGTCGTAGTCGCCGTCGGGGCGGTGGTAGTGGATGACCGCCACGCCCTCCTCGACCGGCGGGGCGGGTTCGCCCGCGGCCTCCTCCCGGGTCTGGTACGTCGCCGGGTCGCCCTGCTTGACCCAGACCTCGCCGGTCCGCGTCACGTCGACGGTCCGGTCGTTGTCGACGTCCTTGTTGCCGTCGGCGTCGACCACCAGGAAACCGACGGTCTTCGCGCCGGGCTTGAGCTTCACCCAGGCGAACCGTCCGTACGCGTCGGTGCCCGCGAACGGCTGTCCCTGCGGCCATTCGGTGGCGTACTCCGGGTCGATGTCACCCCAGGCGTACAGTCCCCAGTCGGCGTAGTCGCCGTCGGGGCGCTGGTGGTGGACCACCAGCCAGTCCCGGGACGAGCCGGGCAGGTCCGGGGTGCCGACGGTGGTGGTGGAGCGGGCGGCGGCGGTGCGGCCCCGACCGTCGCGGACCACCGCCTTGTACTCGATCCTGGTGCCGGCGGCCAGCCCGGTCAGGTCGTGGTGCACGGTGTAGGGCGCGCGCTGGGCGGAGCCGAGCAGCGTCCACTTGCCGCCGGCCACCCGGGCGGCCATCGCGACGCGCGCCAGCGGGTCGCCGGTCACCTGGGCGGTCACCTCGGCCCGGGTGGCCGGTGCCCCGGCGGGAGCGGTGATGGTGATACCGGGCCTGGCGTCGGGCAGCGCGACCGGCGTGCCGGCCCGGTGCACCACCGCCGACAGGGGCGGCACGGTCAGGGTCAGCTTCCCGTCGCCCGCGGCCACCGGTCGGGCGGTGGCGCCGTGGATGCCGGTGAAGGTGGCACCGGCCGACCAGGTGTCCACGGTGACGGTCTGCGCGCTGGTGGCGTTGTTGACCGCGACCAGGTACTCGGTGCGGTCGTCCGGGTCGAACCGGGAGAAGGCGAAGACGCCGGGTCCGTCGGCCGCGTACCGGGTGACCTGCACGCCGTCGCGCAGGGCCGGGTGGGCCTGGCGCAACCGGCCCAGCTCGGCGATGGTGCGGTAGAGCGGGTGCGTCGGGTCGAACTGGTCGACCGCGTGGGTGCGGTCGGTGCCGAGCAGGTCGTCGTCGAGGTAGTCCGGGGTGCGCGAGGCGAACATCGGTTGCCGGGCGTCCTTGTCCCCGCCGGCGCCGGTGAAGCCCTGCTCGTCACCGGAGTAGATCACCGGCTGGCCCCGGGTGAGGAACATCAGCTCGTGGGCGAGCTGGTCCCGCCGGAGGTGGCTGGCCGGGTCGGTGGGACCGTTGGCGATGAACGAGCCGATCCGGCCCATGTCGTGGTTGCCGAGGAAGGTGGTGAGTCGCCCGGCGTGGGTGTCCCGGGCGGCGTAGAGGTCGTCGCGGGCGTACAGGTCGGCCAGCGTCCGGGCCGATCCGTCGTTCGCGGTGTAGCCGCGCGCGGCCTCCTGGAAGCCGAAGTCCAACGTGGCGGGCAGCCCGCCCTGTCGCACGTAGCTGGAGGCGATCTCCGGGTCCGCGCTGTACACCTCGCCGAACATGAAGAAGTCCCGCTTGCCGGCGCGGGCCGCCGCCTGCTGCACCCCCTGGCTGAACTGTGGCCAGAAGTCCATGTTGACGTGCTTGACCGTGTCCAGCCGGAAGCCGTCGACACCGGTGGCCCGCACCCAGTCAGCGTAGATCTTCGTCATGCCACGGACCACCTCGGGCCGCTCGGTCCACAGGTCGTCGAGGCCGAAGAAGTCGCCGTACTCGCTGTTCTCTCCGGCGAAGGTGGAGTCACCACGGTTGTGGTACATGGTGGGGTCGTTCAACCATGACGGGACCTTGACCTTCGCGTCGGCCCGGGTCTCGAAGGTCGGGGTGTACGGGAACGAGTCGCCGTCGACCTTCGGGAAGTCGCGGCTGCCGTCGGCGTAGTTGCGGTCCTCGAACGGTCGGCCCTGCGCGTCGCGGTAGGGTGCGGTCGCCTTGTCGACGTAGGTGTACGTGTCCTCCTCGTAGGCGATGACGTCGGCGGTGTGGTTGACGATGACGTCGAGGTAGACCTTGATGCCGCGCCGGTGCGCGAGCTGGACCAGCTTCTTCAGGTCCGCGGGGCTGCCGAAGTGCGGGTCGACCTGGGTGAAGTCGGTGATCCAGTAGCCGTGGTAGCCGGCCGACACGTCGTCGCCCTCGCCCTGCACCGGTCGGTTCTTGAAGACCGGGGCGAGCCAGATGGCGGTGGTGCCCAGCCCGTCGATGTAGTCGAGTCGCTCGGTGAGTCCCTTGAGGTCGCCGCCCTGGTAGAACCCCTTGTCCGTGGGGTCGTACCCGGTGCGCAGCCGGTCGCCGGCCAGGCCGCCGCGGTCGTTGCGCGGGTCGCCGTTGGCGAACCGGTCCGGCAGTACGAAGTAGAACTGCTCGGCCTTCGCCTGGTTGCGGCCGGCCGCGAGCAGGGCCGTGGCGGAGGGTTCCCGGTGCCAGGTGACGGCGCCGGTGGCGCTCGGTGCCCCGATGCCGGCGGACCGTCCGGTCGCGGCGGCGGGGGTCACCGCGACGGGCGTGCCGACCAGGGTGACGGTGAGCAGGAAGACGAGGGCGAGCAGGATTTTTCGCGGTGTCGGCGGGGGTTTCATCGACGGCCTTCCTCTGGTCGCTGATTGGCCCGCACGCTAGCCCTTGCCGAAAGATTCTGCAATACCTTGCAAACAGACCCGCAACAAAGCAGACACTTGCGCAAGACGGGAACGTGACCCGTGCGCGTGGGCTAACGACGGCTGCGGCAGGTGCGCCCGGAGACGCTGCAGCTCGCCGGACGGAAATCGGCCGACTCGATGTGGAAGCGCAGGTACACCGACGACCAGGCGTCCAGGTCCGGCCCGCTGCGGTAGGTCAACGTCCCGCCGGTACCGCTGAACGTCCCCTGCGGCACGCCTTCCAGCCAGGCGGTCACCACCCGCCCGCCCGGATAGTCCACCCGCGCCACCCAGCCCAGGTCGCGGGGAGAGGTGTTGCGGATCGACACCTCGGCGATGAAGCCGCCATGGAACGTGTGCAAGACCCGGTAGCGGGCGTCGATCGGCGCGGGCGGCGGTGCCGGTGACACCGTCGTACGGGAGGGTGCCACCGATGGCGGTGCGGAGGTCGTACGGGAGGCGCTGGGGGTCGGGCTCGGTGGATCGGTCCGGCGCGGGGACAGCCCCGGCACCGCGAGCGACGGTGGTGTCGACACCTCCCGACCTGACGAGGAGGCCCGTTCGGGTATCGGCGCGGCGGCGACCGGTGGCTGTCCCGGTGGCCCCGGCTGGAAGTCCGGCCCGGGACCCCGGTACGCGCCGACCGCGATGACGAGCAGCACCACCATGATGACGACCCCGACCGACACCAGGATCCACGGCGAGGAAGCCACGGCGGCGGAGCCGTGCGGCGGGAACTGACGGGGAGCGCGACGCGTACCGGACATGTCTCTCCTCAGCGGGCAGCCCGGCAAGCGTAACGATCTTCAGCCGCGCCGGAAAGTGCCCGACGAATCATGAACTGTCCTAACCCATCCCACAGCCGGAACCATTAACCGTGCACTGTGTCGGGTACTCCCCGCCCCCGGTACGGGTGAACCGCAGTTGCACCGACTGCTGGGCGCCGGCGGCGAGCTGACCGGTGCCGCTGAGCAGGTACCAGCCGCTGCCCCTGATGGTGACCGAGACCCCCGGGCCGCTGGAGGCGCGGACGCCGGTGACGCCGCCGGCGAAGCGCAACTCCACCTGCCAGTCGTCCGACCGGCTGGTGCCGTTGCGGACCATCAACTGCGCCTCGAAGTGGTCCGCGTCGCTGTCCTGCACCAGGTAGCTGGCGGTGACCGTCCCGCCCTCGTCGGCCGGCACCGCCGGCGCCGACGCACTCGGCGACCGGCTGGCGTCCGGCCGGGTGGCCGCTCCGGTACGCGACGGGGCGGTCGACGGCTCCGGCGACCCGGACCGGGTGGGTGAGCCGGTCGGGCCCGCCGAGGCCGTCGCCGGGGCCGAGGCGGACGGACCGGTCGAGGCGGTCGACGGTGCCGTGGCCGTCGACTCGCCGCCCGGCCCGGCTGTCGGCAGGCTCATCGGCGGGCCCGGCGACCAGGCCGACGGACGTTCGGGGCCACGGAACGCCAACAGCGCCACCACCAGCAGCACCGCCAGGACCGCGACGCCGACCAGCACCACCACCCAGGGCGCGGAGGCGATCATCCTGGACAGTGCGTTTCCACCGGGCGCGTCACCATCGCCGGTGGCGTCGCCGTGCCGGTCACCGGTGCCGTCGTCGTGCCGGTCACCGGTGCCGTCGTCGTGCCGGTCACCGGTGCCGGCACGGCTGTCGTCGCCGTACCCGTCACCGGTGGCATCGTCGTTGGCGTCATCACCGGACGGCCGCACTGACATTGAGGTCCCCACTCGTCGTCGCCGACGGGCCAGCCTAGTCACGCCGACCCGGGGCGCGGAACGGGCAGGCGCCGAAGCCGTCCGACCCGGCCGACGGACCGGACGCATCGACGTCGCGTACCTGGCCGGTCGGGGGGCGGCCACGGTCGTCCCGGCGGCTCAGCCCGTCCGCACGACGGTGCAGATGGCCAACCCCTGCTCGGTGCTGCGCAGCAGGTAGCGGTACCGTTCGCCGGGCACCTGCCGGCCCTGACTGTCCAGGAACTCCCACCGCACCGCCACCTCCACGAGCAGCGCGGAAATCTGCTGCACCTGCTCGATGTCGGCGTGCGCGGCGACCAGTTCGCGCTCGGTGTAGTCCGGCGCGGCACCCACGAAGGACAGCGCCACGGCGGCCGGGGAGTTGAACGAGAAGCTGTAGGTGTCGGCCACCACCAGCCCGGGCAGGGCGTAACAGCCGGCGATCGCCGGCACGTCACCGACGGTCAGCGCCACCCCGTACCGGTCGAAGAAGTCGGTGAGCAGGTCGAGATCGGTGGAAGCAGTCACGTCGCAAGCAATTGCCGCAGCGCGGCTCGCCGAAACCTCAACGCGGCGGGATCCGCACCTCGATCTCGCTGCCCAGCCGGGCACCACCGTGCAGGCCCAGGTCGTCCCCGCTCCAGAACCGGCCCGGGTCGTACCAGCTCGGTCGCCGCCCGACCGGCAGCAGACCCATCGCCTCGTAGGTGACCGCGACGACCTCGGCACAGTACGCGGTCTCCAGCGCCAGGTCCCGCGCCGCCGGGCCGCGCCGCCGCGTCGCCGGCAGCGGCAACCGCGGTGACGGCACCCGGCCCCGCAACCACCGCCAGGCCAACTGGGCGGTGGACGGAAACGGTGTGCCGTCCAGCCGGGCGATGGTCCGCAGCACCGACCGCTCCATCTCCGCGTCCGCCGGCGGCTCGAGCTGGCGCAGCCAGCCACGCTGGCCGTACCGGTTGCCCCAGACGCAGACCGCGTCGCGCAGGTCGTGCAGCTGCACACCACGTTGGTGGGTGCCGGTCCACAGGTCCGGCAGCGACCGGCCCAGCTCGGCATGCCACATCAGTGGCGGCATGTCGTCCAGCACCACCGCCATGCCGACGTGGTTGACCGGGCTGTTGGTGGTCAACTGGATGGCTCGGTCGGGCACGCTGCGGCCACGGAAGACCCACAGATCGCCGGTACGGGTCAGCTCCACCGCCTCGTCCAGGCTGATGCTCATAGGGGACTACCCTAAGCCGATGCGGCAACGGATGCGGTGGTGGAAGGTCCTCGGGTTGGCCGGACTGGCCGGTGTCGCGGCCTCCGGCGTGGTGATCGCCCGGGCGGAACGACGGCGGCGCGCGTACACCCCGGAGGAGATCCGGGCCCGGCTGCGCGACCGGCACGCGGAGGCCAGCTCGGCCGCCCCGGCCGACGAGGACGGCTGAGGCGTCCCTCAGTCCACGTCGACGTGGTTGCGGTCCCAGCGACCGCCGACCGGTTGGGTGTCCAGCCGCAGCGCTCCCTCGGTGTTGCCGGCGAGGTCGTTGTCCTCGACCCGGCAGGAGACACACGAGCCCTGATCGCTGATCCAGATGCCGTAACTCTGCGTCGGGTCGTCGCGGTTGTCCCAGATCCGGTTGCCGCGCAGCGTTGCGGACTCGAGGTGGGCGTTCACGGTGATACCGGCCCGTACCGGTGCCGCCGCCGGCAGTTCGTAGCGCGCACCGGGTGGCGGCACGTCCTCGTTCCAGGCGATCGCCGCGTCCGGTCGCAGGTCGGCCAGTTCCAGCTCCATCTCGGTGTTGCCGACCACGAGGGCCAGTCGAGACCCCACCCGGAGCAGCTTGCCGCGGTGCCCGTCGATCGACCACGCCGCCGCCCGGTCGGACACGGCACGCCGGCCGTACCGCACCGACTCCCCGGAGCCGGTGGCCGCCGGGGCGCACTGCCGCCCGTTGCTCCGGATCCGGTTGTTCGTCACCGTCGCGTCGACCATCGGCCGGTCCACCCGGATCCCGTCCAGACCGTTGTCCCAGAACTCGTTGTTGTCGATCACCACGTCCGAGGCCGGGCCCTCGTAGCCGTTGCCCAGGCTGTGCTGGTGGTATCCGTACCAGCCGTTGCCGCTGATCCGATTGCCCCGGATCGTGTACGACCCCGGGGTGTTGCCCATGCTGATCCCGTCGCGGACATTGCGGTCGATCACGCAGTCGGTGAGAATGCCACCCCGACCGGCGATGCCGGCCGTGCCGTTGGCGGAGATGTCGAAGCCGGCCTCCAGGTTCCCGGTGATCGTGCACGCCGAGACGATCAGGCCGTCGGCGCCCCAGTCCGAGATGCCGAACCGGTTGGCCTGGCTGTGACAGCCGATGATGCGGTAGCCGCGCGGCGGCGTCCAGTACGGCTTCTGCAGTTCGAGGAAGATCCCGTTGGTGCCGTTGCCCAGGGTGGTGCAGTTGCTGATGGTGCAACGCTCCACCGCACCCCAGCCGCCGATGCCGATGCCGATGCCCGCGCCGCCCATCTCCTCACCGGTGTCCAACCGTCCGCACCCGACCACCACCACGCCGTCGATCAGGCTGTCCTGCAGGAAGTCGCAACCGAGGCCGGTGGCGCCGGTGTGGTGGATGTAGAGATTGCGGAAGACACCCCGCACCACGTACTGCAGGCCGAGCCCCTTGGCCAGATAGCTGTACTCGGCCATGGCCACGCCGGAGCCGTCGATCTCGAAGTCGGCGAAGGTGCAGTCGGCGATGTGCCGGTCCCGGTCGGCACCGTGCTGCACGGTGGTCCAGAAGGCCAGTGGTGTCGGGTCTGCCCGGTTGCCTTCGTTGCTGAGCACGAACCGGGTGGCACCGGGCCCCGCACCGATCAGTGACACCCCGCTGCGCCAGATCGTGCCCGCGTCCCGGATCGAGTAGATCCCGGGCGGGCAGTAGATGACCCGCGCCCGGGAGTCGGCGGCATATCCCTCACCCAGGCGGTCGACCAGGGCAGACAGCGCCGGCTGGTCGTTGGTGACCCCGTCGCCCCGAAGTCCGAAATCAAGCGCGTCGCACCACAGCGGCGCACCGGCGACCGGTGACAGGCGCTCACGGATGGCGGTGGACCGATCCTGCTGCCGCACGGCCTCTCCCCTCGGTCGTGACCTGCTGCCCGGCCGCCGCTTCCCCCTTCCCCCGCCCGAGAAACGCCCCACCACCCCTGCCCTGCCCACCGCGAGCCTCGGCTCGCGCAGGCGGGGCCCGCCGACGGGGCGACAATCGACCCGATGTCCGGTATAGCATACTTTGCGGTGACCCGGCTCACGTCCCCGGCGGAATCGGGGGCCCGGTCCGGTGGTTGTACATGGCGTAACCACGAGCGCCCCCGAGCGCCACCCCCGGCGGGTCGGAATGACCCCCCACCGTCGGGCGTTACATCCCCCGGGCACCGCCAGGGCAGCCGGCCTCCCCGCGAGGTCCCGGAATGCACCCGGCCCACCCGGCGTTACATCCCCCGGGACACCGCCAGGGCAGCCGCCTCCCCCGCGAGGATCCCCCGGAATGGCCCCGGCCCACCCGGCGTTACACCCCGGCGGACATCACGTCCCCGGCATCCACGCCGAACCCAGCGCGTAGCAAGCGTTCTCCCCTTTCCGCGCGGCCCACCCGCATCCCCCCTCGCGGGCACCGCCGCGCGTACCCCCGACCGAAAGGTGCGAATCATGGCTACCACCATCCTGCGCAAGACCGCCCTGACCATCGCCGCCGCCGCCGCCACCGCCGGTGGCATCGCCGGCCCCGCCGTCGCCGCCCACGCCACCCCGGGTGTCCAGGCGAGCGCCGTGGTGGCCGACCGCAAGCCCGGTGGCGAGCGCGAACTGGGCGTCCGCTACGAGGCACAGCCCAACTTCTACTACTGCGGTCCCGCCGCCGCCCGGAACGCGCTGAGCGTGCAGGGCAAGAACATCGACGTGGACACCATGGCCAAGGAGATGCGCACCACCGAGGCCGGCACCAACTCGATCAACGACATCACTCCGGTGCTGAACAAGGAGACCGGCAAGGACGTCTACAAGTCGGTCGAAATCGCCGACCCCAAGGCTGACGACAAGCAGACCGACAAGCTGCGCGACGACATCGTCCGCACCGTCGACGACGGCCGTGCGGTGGTCGCCAACATCGCCGGCACCGCCACCGACACCGACGGCACCCCGCACAGCTTCGAGGGCGGCCACTACATCAGCGTCGTGGGCTACCGCGACGGCGGCGAGACGGTCACCATCGCCGACTCCGCCGACCCCGCCCAGGCCTCGTACCGGATGAGCATCGACGCCCTCGCCGACTGGATCGCCACCCGCGGCTACAGCGCCACCTCCTGACCACAACGCACCACCACGAAGGGCCGACCCCACCCGGGGCCGGCCCTTCGTCGTCTCTCCCCGAACCACCCCGGGGTCCGACAACATCGGGGATGTTGCTCCCTCGCCGTGGCGTGACACAGCAACATCCCCGATGTTGTCGCCTCCGGTTGCCCGGGGTGCCAGCCCGCGGCTCTCAGCCAGGCGGCGAGGGTGTCGAGGTCGGGCCGCAGCAGGCACCTCCCGTCCACCCAGTGACACCGGGTTGCACGAATAGCAAGACGGACGTACGGTTTTGTTGACGGCAGGAATCGGCGGTAAGTGTTGCCTAAGCACGGCAGCGCTCCGGCCGGTGCGAAAGACTGCTCAGGACTACTCACGGTCGCTGGTGTGAAGGAGTACGACGTGGCGAGCCTCGACACCTTCGGTGCGAAGACCCAGCTACGCGTCGGAGACGCGAGCTACGAGATTTTCAAGATCAGTAAGGTGGAGGGCCAGGAACGGCTCCCCTACAGCCTGAAGATCCTGCTGGAGAACCTGCTGCGGACCGAGGACGGCGCGAACATCACCGCCGAGCACATCCGTCAGCTCGGTGCGTGGGACCCGAGCGCGGACCCGAACGTCGAGATCCAGTTCACCCCGGCCCGGGTGCTGATGCAGGACTTCACCGGCGTACCGTGCGTGGTCGACCTGGCCACCATGCGTGAGGCCGTCCGCGAGCTGGGTGGTGACCCGACCAAGGTGAACCCGCTCGCCCCCGCCGAGCTGGTCATCGACCACTCGGTCATCGCCGACCTGTTCGGCCGCGAGGACGCCTTCGAGCGCAACGTCGAGCTGGAGTACGCGCGCAACAAGGAGCGCTACCAGTTCCTGCGCTGGGGCCAGAGCGCGTTCAACGAGTTCAAGGTGGTCCCGCCGGGCACCGGCATCGTGCACCAGGTCAACATCGAGTACCTGGCCCGCACCGTGATGGAGCGCGGTGGCCAGGCGTACCCGGACACGGTCGTCGGCACCGACTCGCACACCACCATGGTCAACGGCCTGGGTGTGCTGGGCTGGGGCGTCGGCGGCATCGAGGCCGAGGCCGCCATGCTCGGCCAGCCGGTCAGCATGCTGATCCCGCGGGTCGTCGGTTTCAAGCTCTCCGGCGAGATGCCGGCCGGCACCACCGCCACCGACCTGGTGCTGACCATCACCGAGATGCTGCGCAAGCACGGCGTGGTCGGCAAGTTCGTCGAGTTCTACGGCCCCGGCGTGGGCGCGGTGCCGCTGGCCAACCGGGCCACCATCGGCAACATGTCCCCGGAGTACGGCTCCACCGTCGCGATCTTCCCGATCGACGCCGAGACCGTCCGCTACCTGGAGTTGACCGGCCGTGACCCGCAGCAGGTCGCCCTGGTCGAGGCGTACGCCAAGGAGCAGGGCCTCTGGCACGACCCGGACCACGAGCCGGTCTACTCCGAGCAGTTGGAACTCGACCTGGGCACCATCGAGCCCTCGCTCGCCGGACCGAAGCGCCCGCAGGACCGGGTGCCGCTCGGCAACGCCAAGACCCTGTTCCGCTCGGCGCTCACCGACTACGTGTCCGCCGACGAGACCGGCGGCGACCCGGGCCGCAAGCCGGGCGTCCCGCAGCAGGAGCAGCCGTACGGCGTGACCGGCCACGCCGACGAGGCCAGCGCCGAGTCCTTTCCGGCCAGCGACTCCCCGGCCAACGGCATCGACGACCCGGCCGACGCGCCCCGCGACCTGGTGAACGCCGCTGTGGGTTCGGGCGGCCGGGCCAGCAACCCGATCCGGGTCACCGGCGCCGACGGCACCGAGTTCGAGCTGGACCACGGTGCCGTGGTGATCGCCGCGATCACCTCCTGCACCAACACCTCCAACCCGCAGGTGATGATCGGTGCGGCGCTGCTCGCCCGCAACGCCGTCGACAAGGGCCTGAACCGCAAGCCGTGGGTGAAGACCACCCTCGCGCCGGGCTCCAAGGTCGTCATGGACTACTACGAGCGGGCCGGTCTCACCCCGTACCTGGAGAAGCTCGGCTTCCACCTGGTCGGCTACGGCTGCACCACCTGCATCGGCAACTCCGGCCCGCTGCCGGAGGAGATCTCCGCCGGGGTGAACGAGGCCGACCTCGCCGTCGTCTCGGTGCTCTCCGGCAACCGCAACTTCGAGGGCCGGATCAACCCGGACGTGAAGATGAACTACCTGGCGTCCCCGCCGCTGGTGGTGGCGTACGCCCTGGCCGGCACGATGGACATCGACCTGGCCAACGAGCCGCTCGGTGAGGACAGCGAGGGCAACCCGGTCTTCCTGCGCGACATCTGGCCGAGCACCGCCGAGATCCAGGACGTGATCGCCTCCGCGATCGGTGCCACCGGTTTCAGCTCCGCGTACGCCGACGTCTTCGCCGGTGACGAGCGCTGGCAGTCCCTGCCGACCCCGACCGGGGACACCTTCGCCTGGGACGGCGACTCCACCTACGTCCGCAAGCCCCCGTACTTCGAGGGCATGCGGCAGCAACCGGAGCCGGTGACCGACATCGCCGGTGCCCGGGTGCTGGCCAAGCTCGGCGACTCGGTGACCACCGACCACATCTCGCCGGCCGGCTCCATCAAGGCCGACTCCCCGGCCGGGCAGTACCTCGCCGAGCACGGCGTGCCGCGCCACGAGTTCAACTCCTACGGTTCCCGCCGGGGCAACCACGAGGTGATGATCCGGGGCACCTTCGCCAACATCCGGCTGCGTAACCAGTTGGTTCCCGGGGTGGAGGGCGGCTTCACGGTCAACCACCTGACCGGGGAGCAGACCTCGATCTACGACGCCTCCATGGCGTACCAGGAGGCGGGGGTGCCGCTGGTCATCCTGGCCGGCAAGGAGTACGGATCCGGCTCGTCGCGGGACTGGGCGGCCAAGGGCACCATGCTGCTCGGGGTGCAGGCCGTCATCGCCGAGTCCTACGAGCGGATCCACCGCTCCAACCTGATCGGCATGGGCGTGCTGCCGTTGCAGTTCCCCGCCGGGGAGAACGCCGAGTCGCTGGGGCTGACCGGCACCGAGACGTTCTCCATCTCCGGGGTCACCGCCCTCAACGACGGCGACACCCCGCGCACGGTGAAGGTCACCACCGACGGCGGGGTGGAGTTCGACGCGGTGGTGCGGATCGACACCCCCGGTGAGGCGGACTACTACCGGCACGGCGGCATCCTGCAGTACGTGCTGCGCCGCATGATCGCCAGCTGACCGCGATGCCGTGAGGGCTCCCACCCCGACGGGGTGGGAGCCCTCGGTGCTGCGGGGTCCGTCAGTCGGTGCGACGGGCCGCCCGGATCTTCATGGCGTGCTCCACGAGCATGATGAGCACCTCCTTGACCGACTCCCGCTGCCGGGCGTCGCACAGCAGCACCGGCACCTCGGAGTCGAGGTTCAGCGCCGCCTGCACCTCGTCGAGCCGATACCGGCGGGCCCCCTCGAAGCAGTTGACCGCGACGAGGAACGGTGTTCCCCGACCCTCGAAGTAGTCGATGGAGGGGAAGCAGTCGGCCAGCCGACGAGTGTCGGCCAGTACCACCGCGCCGATCGCCCCGAGGGCCAACTCGTCCCAGACGAACCAGAACCGGTCCTGACCCGGGGTGCCGAACAGGTACAGCACCAGGTCGTCGCTGATGGTGATCCGACCGAAGTCCATCGCGACGGTGGTGGTCCGCTTCGTCTCGACGCCTTCCAGGTCGTCGATGCCCACACCGGATTCGGTCAGCACCTCCTCGGTCCGCAGCGGACGCGTCTCACTCACCGCACCGACCAGGGTGGTCTTACCCGCCCCGAACCCGCCGGCGATCAGAATCTTGATCGCGGTGGGCAGCGTGGCCGCGTCCGCCGGCCGGTCAGAGTGCCCGTGTTCCATTGACAACCGCCTCGAAGATGCTGGGTAGGGTTACTGCTCCCCGCCGGTCTGCTCGGCTGAGCGGGGCGGTGACGCGACGTACTTGCCGACCCGGGTGACCAGCATGGCCATCTCGTACGCGATCAGACCGACGTCGGCGTCCGCACTGGCCAGCACCGCCAGGCAGGCGTTGCGGCCGGCGGCTGTGACGAACAGGAACGACGACTGCATCTCGATGATCGTCTGCTGCACCTGTCCGCCACCGAACCGCTTGCCGGCGCCACGGGCCAGGCTCTGGATGCCGGCGGCCATCGCCGCCAGATGCTCGCCGTCGTCGCGGCTGAGCCCCTGCGAGGAGGCCATCAGCAGACCGTCGGCGGACAACGCGACCGCGTGCTCGGCCTGCTTGACCCGGCCTACCAGATCGTCCAGCAACCACGTCAGGTCGGCACTCGAAGCCGTCTTCTGCCCCACTTCGTCGTCCCTCTTCTCCTCCGGCTCATCACCGGCTCACTTGGGCCTGACCGTTCTCCCCGGGCTCACCGGGCAGCGCACCTCGGTCAGGTCTCCTGTTGATCGGCGTCGTCGGACTCATCGTCGGGTCCGGGCCGACCGCCAGCACCGAGCAGCCGGGCGGCGTCGGAGCGTCCCCGCCGGGTGCCGGTCTGGTACGAACTCATCATGCGCCGGACCTGCTCCGGCTCCCGGATCGTGTCGTCGCCCTCCGCCACCGCCTCGGGCTCGGCTCGCAACGCCGGTGCCAGGCTCGCCTGCCGTACCCGGACCGGCAGGCCCGACTCGGTGCGGGTCAGCCCGATCCCGCTGGCCGTGAGGTGGCCCGGCTCGGTTGGCTGACCGGCAGGGTCGGCACCGGCGCTCGGCCCGGGATTCGCCGACCGGCGCGGCTGCCAGGGCGAGCCGTGGACGGACGCGGTGGTGACCGGCAGTCCGGTCGGGACCGTCGGTCCGTTCAACGCCGCGGATTGGGCCGGCCCGCCCCGGGGTTCGGTCGACGGCCCGGATCCGTCGGCGCCGGTCGCCGACGCCTTCCCCGGCACGCTCGGCTCGCTCTCGTCCCCGATGATCAGGTCGCTCGGGATCAACACCACGGCGGTCGTCCCGCCGTACGCCGACTCCCTGAGCCGGACCCGCACGCCGTGCCGGGTGGCCAACCGGCTCACCACGTAGAGACCCAGCCGGGACGCGTCGCCGTGGGTCAGCTCACCACCGTCTCCGATCCGGTGGTTGGCGGCGGCGCGGTCCGCCTCGGTCATGCCCGGACCGCGGTCCTCGATCTCGACGGCGAAGCCGTTGGCGACCGGTTGACCACGGACCTCGACGCTTGTGTGCGGCGGTGAGAAGGTGACTCCGTTCTCGATCAGCTCGGCGAGCAGGTGGATGACCGCACCGACGGCCGGCCCGGCCAGCGAGACATCGGCGATCTCGCGCACCGTGACGCGGGGGTAGTCCTCGACCTCACCGACCGCGCCCCGGACCACGTCCACCATCGGGACGCCGCGGCGCCAGGCCCGGCCGGGGGTGGCGCCGCCGAGGGTGATCAGGTTCTCCGTGTGGCGCCGCGCCCGGGTGGCCAGGTGGTCGACGCGGAACAGGTCTTCCAGTTCCTCGGCGTCGTGCTCGCGCCGCTCCATCGCGTCGAGCAGGGTGAGCTGGTGGTGCACCAGGGCCTGGGTACGCCGGGCCAGGCCCAGGAACACCTCGCCTGCGGCCCGACGCAGCTCGGCCTGCTCGACGGCGGTGCGGACGGCGGTCTGCCGCACCACGTCCAGGGCCCGGCCGACCTGGCCGATCTCGTCGTCGCCGAGGCGCAGCGGCGGTGCCTCCTCGGCGATGTCCACCTGCTCACCGCGCCCGAGCCGCTCGGCAACGCGCGGCAACCGTTCGTCGGCGAACTGGAGCGCCGCGTCGCGCAGTCGGTGCCACCGCCGCGCCCGAGCCCGTGCCGTGGTGATCGAGACGACCACCGCGGCGATGACCACGAGCAGACCGAGGCCTGCGGCGAGGACCAGTCGGACGATGACGCCGATCGCGACCGGGGTGGCGTTGCTGACGACGTCGTCCCCACCGGCCAGCACCATGTCACCGATCTCGATCAGCGCCGCAGCCGTGACATTCGACCAGTCCGAGGTCGAGAACGGCGGTCGGGCGGTGCCGGTGCCGTTCATGATCCGGGTTTCCAGATCGGCCAGCCGCCGGAAGCTCGTCCCGGTGACCAGTTGTTCGTAGCGGCGCTGGTCGGCATCGGGCAGCCGGACGACCGCCTGCTCGGCGAGGAACTGCCGGGCACCGACGATCCGGGTGAACTCGGCCCGCTCGGCCGGGGTTATCCGGCCGGCGGCGAGCACGCCGGCCAGCAGAGCGTCCTCCTGGGACAGCAGTTCCCGAGCCTGGTTGAGCCGGATCAGTTGGGTGGTGTCGTCGGCGATCTGGTCGTCGTCGACATTGCCGAGTTCGTCGTACACCTCGTAGAACGACTCGATCAGCTCGGTGAACGCCGTCCCGGTGACGCCGCGGCCGATGTTGCGTCCGTCGACGGCGGCACGCGTGTCGGGTAACGCGGCCAGTTGCCGCTTCGACTCGGCGAGGCGGTCGTGCAGCGCGTCGCTGCCGAGCAGGCCGACCTGCCAGTGGTCGCTCGACTCGACGTACTCGGCGGCCAACTGGTCGGTGCGCGCGCGCAACCGGGTCAGCTCGTCCAACGTCGTCTCGTTCGGCCGTCCGAGGTAGACCAGCGAGGTGCGCCGTTCCAGTTGCAACTGCAGCAGCAGCGGCTCGGTGGGGTCGAAGACCCGCACGTCGAGTGCCCGCATACCGAGCAGGTCGACTCCATCGCGGACGGTGACCCAGGCAGTGAAGCCCCACAGCGCCACAAGCGCGGCCAGCAGGGCCACCACCTTGGTACGCAGACTCCTACTGCGGGAACCCATTACACCGTCCCTGGCCCTGAGCTAGTTGACCGGTCAGTCAGGAGTGAGGCACACAGCACACCGACCCCGGCGCAACCTAACAACGTCACCGGATCAACTCAAGCGCTCGTGATCATGCCGTGGTCGACCTGGTGCGGTGTCCCGGAACGCGCACCGGACCGCGCCGGGCAACCGGCACCGCCGCCCGTACGCTGAGCTGCGTCGCGCGGGCGCCGGGGCCCCTCGGCCCGCCCGTCGGGGACCGGGTGATCTACGTCATGTCCGTCCGACCCGACCCGGACCGCGCGGGCCGAGACGACTGGCCACCGCCCGTCGCGAGGACGGGCTCGCCGGCGCCAGCGAGCCCGTCCGTGGGATTCGCCGACGGGAATGCGGGCCCTGGTCGGCCCCGCTGTGCCAGGCTCAGGGACATGGACGACAAGACCATCCTGAGCCGGATCTCGGATCTGGTCGACGAGGAGCACCGGCTGCGCGCACAGGCGCAGGAACACGAGACGGGCACCGACGACGAGGCCCGCGCCCGGCTACGCGAGCTGGAGGAATCCCTCGACCAGTGCTGGGACCTGCTGCGCCGCCGCCGCGCCGCTCGGCAGGCCCACGGCGATCCGGAGGCCCAGGGCGCCCGCCCCGTGCCCGAGGTCGAACGGTATCTGCAGTGAGCGCCGCGTACCCGCACCTCGCCGCCCGGTCGGCGGCGCCCGCCACCCGGTCCGGCTCGGTCGGGCTCCGGTAACCGTGACGGGCTCCGGGCGGCGGTGACCGCCCGGAGCCCGCTGGTCAGGCCAGACCGGCCTCGCGGCACAGCACCTCGGTCAGCACCGTCGGGTCCACGAGATCCGCCGGCAGGCCCCGGGCGGCGAACCAGGTGGCGACGATGCGAACGTCGCGGGCGAGGAACTCCCGCCCCTGCGGGTTGGCCACGACGTCGACCACCTGCGGCAGGTCGATCAGCGCCAACCGTCCCGCGTGCACCAGCAGGTTGTACGGCGACAGGTCACCGTGCGCGTAGCCGGCCCGGGCCAGGACGACAAGCGCGTCGACCAACTGCCCCCACAGGTCACGCAGATCGGCCGGCGACGGGCGCAGTTCGGCCAGCCGGGGTGCGGCCGTTCCCTCCTCAGGGTCGCCGAGGAACTCCAGCATCAGCTCGGTGCCGCGCAGCTGTACCGGGTACGGCACGGTGACCGTGCCGTAGCGCTCACCGATCTCCCAGAGCCGGCTGAGGGCGGCGAACTCCGCCGCCGCCCACTGACCGGCGATCATCTGCCGGCCGAACGCGGTCCGGCCGGTCATCGCCCGCATCTCACGCGAGCGGCGCACCCGGCGCCCTTCGAGGTATCCCGCGTCCCGGTGAAACAGCCGGTGCCGAGGATCCCGGTAGCGTTTCGCCGCCAGCAGGCAGAAGCGGTCGGTGCCGGGAAGGCCCCGGCGCACCAGGTGGACGTCGGCCTCCTTGCCGGTCTTGAGCACACCGAGTTCGGTGTCCTTCGCGGCCAGCTCGGTGACCAGCCAGTGCGGGTGCGGTTGCGGACCGTGCACGGCGTCGTCCCAGGAGGACCACGTCTCGTCGGTCTCCGGGTCAGGCTCGTCGGGGTCGGTCGGAGCGGGGCCGGTCGGTCGGCCGCGCTTCAGGAAGTGCGGTTCGTCGTCGTCGAAGCGGCGGCGGCCGCGGGTCCGGCGCTCGGGCGCCGGGAAGTCGTGATCGCGCATGGTGCGGGTGATCCCTTGGTCGAGTTGTCAGGAGGCAGGAAGTGACCTGCGAAGACGGCCATGACCGACCTCCTTCCCTCGTCCGGGCGCACGCCCGGGTCGCACGCTGCGCGGACCATGCTCGTCGGCGGTACCCGCCTGGTCAACCGAATTAGTCAGGCACCCATGATCTCGGCGATGGCGGCGATCACGGTGTCCACCGTCGCGGTGGGCGCGAAGCGGGCGTCGGTCCAGGGCCGCCCCCGGTGCAGCCAGATGCTGGGCAGGCCGACGGCGGTGGCTCCGCCGATGTCCGCCTCCGGACCGTCCCCGACCACCCAGGCGCCGCGCAGCGGCATTCTGGCCCGCTGCGCGGCCAGCGCGAAGATGCGGGGGTTGGGCTTGCTGACCCCGGCCTCCTCGGAGATCACCCAGTCGGCGATGTACCGGTCCAACCCGGTGCGGCGGATCTTGGTGTCCTGCTGCCGAACCGCGCCGTTGGTCACCACCACCGGCATCCAGCCGGCGTCGTCGGCGATCCGCAGGGCACACGCCACCAGCGGATCCAGCCGGGTGAACTCGACGACTCCGTCGTGCAGTTCCTCCACCAGGTCGATGGAGGGGATCCGCAACCGGTAGCGGTCCCGGATCGCGTCCGCCACGTCCCAGCGGTCCGTCAACCCGTCGGCGTCGATGGACAGCAGCCACTCGATGTCGTGCGGTGGCGCTCCGATGCCGTCGAGGAAGCGCTGCGCCCAGGTGCGGAACGGCCCGGCCCGATCGAGCAGGGTGTTGTCCAGGTCCAGCAGGAGCAGCGGCACTCGGGCACCTTACGGGAATCGGGTGCCTCGCCGACAGGGCGGAAGGTTACGCGGTGGTGTCGGTCGGGAACCGTCGCCGTCCGCGGCCTGCCAGAGAACCAAGCCGTACGTACGGTTTGCGTCAGCAAGGGGGAGCTGACACGATCGACACGTGCCCAGAGTAAGCCAGGACCAGCTCGACGCCCGCCGACAGGAGATCCTCGCCGCCGCGCGGGCCTGCTTCGCCCGGCACGGCTACGAGGGCGCGACCGTGCGCCGGCTGGAGGAGGCCACCGGCCTCTCCCGCGGCGCCATCTTCCACCACTTCCGGGACAAGGACTCGCTCTTCCTGGCCGTCGCCGAGGACGACGCCGCCACGATGGTGGAGACCGTGGCCCGCAACGGACTGGTCCAGGTGATGCGGGACCTGCTCGCCCGGGCGGTCTCCCCGGACACCACCGGATGGCTGGGCAGCCAACTGGAGGTGTCGCGACGGCTGCGTACCGACCCCACCTTCGCCACCCGGTGGGCGCAGCGGTCGGCCGCCATCGCCGAGGCGACCCGGGACCGGCTGGCCCGTCAACGTGAGGCCGGCGTACTCCGCGAGGACATTCCCATCGACGTGCTGGCCCGTTTTCTCGAACTCGCCTACGACGGCTTGGTGCTCCACCTGGCCATGGGCCGACCCGCCGGTGACCTGGGCGCGGTGCTCGACCTGGTCGAGGAAGCGGTACGCCGGCGCTGACCTCGGCAGGTAACGAGAAGATAACTCGACCCTCCGGGCAGCCGGAGGCTGGCGTCGCCGCTCCACAATGAAGCCGCGTTCCCTCGCGTGACAGGAGCAGGCCATGACGGGTTTCGCAGTCGACTACGACACCTGGGGAGTTCCCAGTCCCACCTTCATCACGCTCTACCTGCTGGCCACGGTGATCGCCGTCGCCGCCGTGCTGATCCGTCGCCGAGCGCTGCTGGGCGGGCATGCCGCTCCGCCGGCCAACCAGCTGAGCCCACAGCAGGTCGCCTACCTCAACGGGGGCGACGACCTCGCCGTCTGGACCTCGCTGGGCACGCTGCGCACCCAGGGCGCGATCGGCGTCCACCCGGACCACCGGCTGACCGCCGACGGTCCGCTGCCACCCGCCGCCACCCAACTCGACCGGGCCATCCACTACGCCGCGACGCAGCGCACCCTGGCCCGGGACCTGCGGCGCACCGAGTGGGTCGAGCGGGCCCTCACCGAGCTGCGCGACGGGCTCGACCAACGCGGTCTGGCGATCGGCCCGGACCGGCGGGCGGCGTTGCGCCACGGTCCGCTGCTGCTGGTCGCGCTGCTGGCGCTCGGTGTCGCCCGGATCGTCGCCGGGCTCGCCAACCACCGTCCGGTCTGGTACCTGGTACTCACCGTCCTCGCGCTCGGCGCGCTGACCACCGTGCTGCTCGTCCGGGTGCCCCGCCGGACCCGAGCGGCCGAGACCGCGCTCCGGACGCTGCGCCAGCGCAACCGACACCTCGCGCCCGCCTCGAACCCGGCGTACGCCACCTACGGAGCGGCGGGGGCGGCCATGGCGGTGGCTCTCTACGGCACCGCGTCGCTCTGGGCCCTCGATCCGACGTTCGCCCAGCAGGCCGAGATCCAGCGCCAGGCCGTGGCCAGCGGTGCGAACTCCACCACAGCGTGCGGTGGCGGCAGCACCGCAGGAGTAGGCGACGGCGGTTGCGGTGGGGGTGGGGGCTGCGGTGGCGGCGGGTGCGGCGGATGAACCTTCCGCACGGCGTCGGCATCGGCTGGCGGCCGGAGATCTCCGGGTTCGTCGCCGAACTGCCCGGCCTGCGCTTCGTCGAGGTGGTCGCCGAATCGGTACCGGCCGCCGGACCGCCACCGGACGATCTTGTCGAACTGCGCGACCGGGGCGTCACGGTCGTACCGCACGGCGTGCGGCTCTCCCTCGGCGGCGCGGAACCGGTCGACCCGGCCCGGGTGGCCCACCTGGCGGCGGTCGCGCAGCAGCTGGCGGCTCCCCTGGTCAGCGAGCACATCGCCTTCGTCCGGGCCGGCGGGCTGGAGGCCGGTCACCTGCTGCCGCTGCCCCGCACCCACGAGGCGGTCGACGCGATCTGCGCCAACATCGTCCGCGCCCAGGCGGAGCTGCCGGTGCCGATCGCGCTGGAGCCGATCGCCGCCCTGTTCGACTGGCCGGACGACGAACTCGACGAGGCGGCGTTCCTCACCGAGATCCTGGACCGCACCTCGGCGCTGCTGCTGCTCGACGTCGCCAACGTGTACGCCAACGCCCGCAACCGGGGCACCGACCCGCTGGCACTACTGGACCGGCTGCCGCTGGAACGGGTGGCGTACCTGCACGTCGCGGGCGGCGCCGAGCACGGCGGCTTCTACCACGACACGCACACCGACCCGATCGGGCGGGAGGTGCTGGAGCTGCTCGGCGAACTGTGCGCCCGACACCGTCCGCCAGCAGCCCTGCTGGAACGCGACGGGCACTATCCTCCGGCGGCCGAGCTACGCACCGAACTCGACGCCGTGGCCACGACCTGCGGCTTCCCGGCGGTCACATGACACCGGCCGAGGTACCCGACGAGCCGACCGCCCGGGCGGTCGGATCACTGGCCTCGCGGCAGGCGGAACTGGTCGCGGCGCTGGTGGCCGGTGGTGCACCGCCGTCCGGCTTCGCACCCGGGCCGTTGGCCGCCGCCCGCGCCGCCCTGCTGCGCAAGCGGGCCGGCGAGGTCGCCCGGCACTGGCCACTGCTCGCCGCCGGGCTCGGCCCGGCCTGGCCGACGGTGTTCATCGAGTGGGCGGCCGGCCGACCCACCGGCGGTGGACTACGCGACGGCTGGGACCTGGCTCGCGCGCTGCACGCCCGCACCGCCCTGCCGGCGCTGGGTGCGGAGGAACTGGCCGTCCGGGAGGCGGAATTCCGGTACGACGGGCACCGGGCACCGCGCCGTCGCCGGTCCCCCGCCCTCGGGCGGGTCGGCAGCGCGTTCGCCGTCCAGGTCGCCGGTCGGGTACGCCTGCTGCGCCCGGCTCGCCCCTGAGAACCCGACCCACGACCCGGGACCACCCCTGTTTCCCGTCGGGCGGGCTGGGGCAGGATCGTCGGCATGGATCTCGGACTGACCGATCGGGTGTACGTGCTCACCGGCGCATCCCGTGGGCTCGGGTACGCCACCGCACAGTGCCTGGTGAACGACGGCGCCCGGGTGGTGCTCTGCGCCCGGCACGCCGAACCGGTGGAGGCCGCCGTGACCGGCCTCGGCGGGCCCGACCGGGCGGTCGGCGTCACCGCCGACCTGGCGGACCCGGCGACACCCGAACGCCTGCTGACCACCGCACAGGACCACTTCGGCCGCGTCGACGGTGCCCTGGTCTCCGTCGGTGGACCGCCCGCCGGCAGTGCCGCGTCGGTCGCCGACGAGCAGTGGCGGCAGTCCTTCGAGACCGTCTTCCTCGGCAGCGTCCGCATGGTACGGACGGTCGCCGCGGCACTGCCCGAGGGCGGCGCCATCGCGTTGGTGCTCTCCACCTCGGCACGCGGCCCGGTTCCCGGGCTGGGCATCTCCAACGGCCTGCGGCCCGGCCTGGCCGGCGTCGCCAAGGACATCGCCGACGAGTACGGCCCCCGCGGCGTACGGGTGGTCGGGCTGCTGCCGGGTCGACTGCTGACCGACCGCAACCGGGACCTCTTCGCCGCCACCGGCGACCCCGAACGGGCCCGGGCCGAGGCGGAGGCCGCCATCCCGCTGCGCCGCATCGGTGACCCGGCTGAGTTCGGTCGGGTCGCCGCCTTCGTGCTCTCCCCCGCGGCCAGCTACCTCACCGGCGTCACCGTGCCGGTCGACGGCGGCGCGCTGCGCGGCCTGTGACCGCCGGCCAGCCGCCCCGCCCCCACCGGCGGGCCGCCCACAGCAGGTCAGCGAACCCGCTGCGGCCGGTGCCCGCCGTCCACGGCAGGTCGACCAATCCGTCCCGGCCGGGGCCCGAGAAGCCACGGGTGTACCCGCGCCCGAGCCGGGAGGAACTGGCCGCAGCGGCCGACAGGACCATCCCGGACCTCATCGCCGTCGGGCTGGACGTGCTGTTCGTCGGGATCAACCCCGGGCTCTGGTCGGCGGCGACCGGGTGGCACTTCGCCCGCCCCGGCAACCGGTTCTGGCCGGCCCTGCACCGGGGCGGGTTCACCCCCCGCCTGCTGCACCCCAGCGAGCAGGACGACCTGCCGGCGCTCGGCCTCGGCATCACCAACATGGTGGCCCGGGCCAGCGCTCGCGCCGACGAGCTGACCGCCGCCGAACTTGTCGACGGCGCCCGGCAGCTCACCGACAAGGTGGCCCGGTACCGGCCGCGCTGGGTCGCGGTGGTCGGGGTGACGGCGTACCGGATCGGCTTCGCCCGGCCGAAGGCGGGCTTCGGGCCGCAACCGGAACAGCTGGCCGACGCCCGGCTCTGGGTGCTGCCCAACCCCAGCGGCCTGAACGCCCACTTCACCCCGCAGACCCTCGGTGCCGCCTTCGCCGAACTCCACGCCGCCACCCTCGGGTGAGCGGCGGACGGACCAGCGACCTCAGTTGGCGGCGGCGGGCGGCATGGCCTCGTCGGCGATGTACTCCCGGGTGGGAATGACCACCGGTTCCGGCCCGGTAGCGTCGGCGTACGGACTCGGCGAATCGGCCACCGCGAACTGGGTGCGGTACAACTCCGCGTAGAGGCCACCGACCGCGACCAGCTCGTCGTGGCGGCCCCGCTCCACGATGCGGCCGTCGTCGAGGACCAGGATCTGGTCGGCGTCCCGGACGGTGGACAGGCGGTGGGCGATCACCAGGGCGGTACGCCCGGTCAACGCCACCGACAGCGCCCGTTGCACCGCCGCCTCGCTCTCCGAGTCGAGGTGGGCGGTGGCCTCGTCGAGGATCACGATCGACGGTGCCTTGAGCAGCAGCCGGGCGATGGCGATGCGCTGCTTCTCGCCACCGGAGAAGCGGTATCCACGCTCGCCGACGGTGGTGTCGAGCCCGTCCGGCAGCGACCTGACCAGGTCGGCGACCTGCGCCCCGGCCAGCGCCGCCCACAGCTCGTCATCGGTGGCGTCCGGCTTCGCGTAGCGCAGATTTTCCGCGATGGTCTCGTGGAACAGGTGCGAATCCTGGGTGACCACGCCGATCTCGTCGCGCAGCGAGTCGAGCCGGGCATCGCGGACATCGACCCCGCCGACGAGCACCTGCCCGTCGGTGACGTCGTAGATGCGGGAGATCAGCATGGACAGCGTGGACTTGCCGGCACCGGAGGGCCCGACCAGCGCCACCATCTGCCCCGGCTCGACGCTGAACGACACGCCCTTGAGCACCGGTTCGTTGATCGTACGATCCAGCGCGGCGACCTCCTCCAACGACGCGAGCGAGATCTCCGCGGCGCTCGGGTAGCGGAACCGGACGTCCCGGAACTCGACCGTCCCGGCACCCTCGGGGATCCGCACCGCGTCGGGCCGTTCCTTGATGCCCGGCTGCAGGTCGAGCACCTCGAAGACCCGGTCGAACGAGACGAGCGCGCTCATCACGTCAACTCGGACGTTGCTCAGCGCGGTGAGCGGGCCGTAGAGGCGGGTGAGCAGCAACGCGAGGGTCACCACGGTGCCGGCGCTGACCTGGCCGCTGACCGCGAGCCAGCCGCCGAGGCCGTAGGTCAGGGCCTGCGCCAGCGAGGCCACCAGCAGCATGGCCACGAAGAAGGTCCGCGAGTACATCGCGGAGGTGATGCCGATGTCGCGGACCCGTTCGGCGCGGGCGGCGAAGCGGGCCGCCTCGGCGTCGGGCCGACCGAAGAGCTTCACCAGCAACGCGCCGGCCACCCCGAACCGCTCGGTCATCGTCGCGTTCATCTTGGCGTCGAGGTTGTACGACTCGCGGGTGATCTCGGCCAGCCGCCGGCCCACCCGGCGCGCCGGAATGATGAACACCGGCAGCAGGACCAGGGAGAGCGCCGTGATCTGCCAGGAGAGAGTCAGCATCACCACGGCGGTGAGGACCAGTTGGATCACGTTGCTGACCACGCCCGACAACGTCGAGGTGAACGCCCGCTGGGCCCCCATCACGTCGTTGTTGAGCCGGCTGACCAGCGCACCGGTCTGCGTCCGGGTGAAGAACTGCAGCGGCATCCGCTGCACGTGGTCGTAGACGCGGGTACGCAGGTCGAGGATGATGCCTTCACCGATGCGGGCCGAATACCACCGTTGGGCCAGCGACAGGAGAGCGTCGGCGACCGCGAGCGCGGCGATGAACAGGGCCAGCCGGATCACCAGCGCCCCGGCCTCGGCGCCACCCCGGGTGATCGCGTCGATCACGTCGCCGGCCAGCAGCGGGGTCGCCACCCCGATCACCGCGGCGACGATCACGGTGAGCAGGAAGACGACGATGTCGCGCCGGTAGGGGTGGGCGAAGGCGACGATCCGACGGGCGACACCGCGCTTGAGTCGGTGCGCGGAGATGTCGTCCTGGCTGCGCATCGAGCGGAGCATGCTCCAACCGCCCATGCCGCCAGCGGCCATGTGGTTGGACACGCTCACCTCCGGGTAAGGACGTCGTACGTCGTCGGGTCAATTCTCCCGACGCCTACGACAACCACGCGAGTAACCCGGATCTTCCCGAACGGTCCTTACTATTCGCCTCGTCCGGCAAGATCCCGCAGTCGGCGCGTCTGCGCCTCCCGCTCGGCGCGCTGCTGCTCGGCGTGGGTACGCCCGGCGGCGCCGGCGAGCAGGGCCTTGATCTCGACAACGGCGTCCCGGCTGGGGGCGAGCAGCCCGGCGGTCAGGTCGCGCACCGCCTCGTCCAACTCGGCGGTGGGAACCACGAGCGTGGCCAGTCCGATCCGGTCGGCCTCGACGGCGTCCATCCGCCGTCCGGTGGTGCAGATCTCCAGCGCGCGGGCGTAGCCGACCAGCTCGACCAGGCGCTTGGTGCCGGCCAGGTCGGGCACCAGACCCAAGGTCACCTCGGCCATGGCGAACGTCGCGTCCTCGGCCAGCACCCGCAGGTCGCAGGCGAGGGCGAGTTGGAAACCGGCACCGATGGCGTGCCCCTGGACGGCGGCGACCGAGATGACGTCCGGGCGGTGCAGCCAGGTGAACCCGCCCTGGTATTCCGCGATCCGGTCGGCGCACTCCTGCTCCGGCAGGGTGGTCAGCTCGGCGAAGGAACCCGGCCCGGAGGCACCGGCCACCGTCAGGTCGAGACCGGCGGAGAAGGACCGCCCCTCGCCGCGTACCACGACCACGCGCACGTCACCGGGAAGCTCCCGGGAGAATTCGCTCATCGCGCGCCACATCGTCGGCGTCTGGGCGTTGAGCACGTCGGGCCGGCACAGGGTGACCGTGGCAACCGGCCCGTCGCATTCCAGCCGGACCCCGGTCGCCTCGGCGGTCACCGGGCGGCCCGGGTCGCGGTGGTGGTGGCGGTGCTGCTGGACGACGCTGACGGGCGGGTCACGCCTTCTTGCGGCGCCGGGCGCCGCCGCGCTGCCGCAGCTGCACCCCGGACTCGGTGAGTACGCGGTGGATGAACCCGTACGATCGCCCGGTCGAGGCCGCGAGCGCCCGGATGCTCTCGCCTCCGGTGTACCGCTTGACGAGGTCCTTCGCGAGCGTCTGACGCTCGGCTCCGACGATCCGGCGACCCTTCTCAGTGCTGGTGGCTGTGCCAGTGGCTGCCATGCTGTGTCCTCACGTCCCAGACTGTGCGGTTCGGATACGGTCCCACCTATTAGACCGTCTCGAACGATCATGCGCCAGATATCAACTATTCGCCAACCGACACGCTATGCAGTGTCAGCTTCCCGATAGGTGATGCCGCCGCCGACTCAGGCCAGCTCGACCAGTTCCAGCAGGTCGTCGCTCCAGGCGTCCTCGTCGCCGTCCGGCAGCAGGATCGCCCGGTCCGGCTTGAGCGCGAGCACCGCGCCCGGGTCGTGCGTGACCAGCACGATCGCGCCCGGATAGCGGGCGATGGCGTCGAGCACCTGCTCCCGGCTCACCGGGTCCAGGTTGTTCGTCGGCTCGTCGAGCAGCAGCACGTTGGCACCGGAACAGACCAGGGTCGACAGCGCCAACCGGGTCTTCTCGCCACCGGAGAGCACCCCGGCGGGCTTGTCGACGTCCTCGCCGGAGAAGAGGAAGGCGCCCAGGATCTTCCGCAGCTCGGTGTCGGTCTGCTCGACCGCCGCCGCCCGCATGTTCTCCAGCACGGTCCGTTCCACGTCCAGCGTCTCGTGCTCCTGCGCGTAGTAGCCCAGTCGCAGACCGTGACCGGGGCGCACCTCGCCGGTGTCCGGCTCCAGCAGGCCGCCGAGCATCCGCAACAAAGTGGTCTTGCCGGCGCCGTTGAGCCCGAGGATGGCCACCCGGGAGCCCCGGTCCACCGCCACACTCACGTCGGTGAAGATCTCCAACGAGCCGTACGACTTGGACAGGCCGGTCGCGGTCAGCGGCGTCTTGCCGCACGGCGCCGGTGCGGGGAACCGCACCTTCGCCACCTTGTCGGCGACGCGTACCTCTTCCAGGCCGGACATCAGCCGTTCCGCGCGACGGGCCATGTTCTGCGCGGCGACCGTCTTGGTGGCCTTGGCCCGCATCTTGTCGGCCTGGGCCATCAGCGCGCCGGCCTTCTTCTCGGCGTTGGCGCGCTCCCGGCGACGACGGCGCTCGTCGGTCTCGCGCGCCTCCAGGTACGCCTTCCAGCCCAGGTTGTAGACGTCGACCACGCTGCGGGTGGCGTCGAGGAACCACACCTTGTTGACCACCGACTCCAGCAGGTCACCGTCGTGGGAGATCACGATCAGACCGCCCTTGTGGTTGGCGAGGAAACCCCGCAACCAGGTGATCGAGTCGGCGTCGAGGTGGTTGGTCGGCTCGTCCAGCAGCAGGATGCCGCCGCCGTTCTCGCCGGCGTCCCGGAACAGGATCCGGGCCAGCTCGATGCGGCGACGCTGACCGCCGGAAAGGGTGCCGATGGTCTGCGCCAGGGCCCGCTCGGGCAGCCCCAGGTTGGCGCAGATGCGGGCCGCCTCGGCCTCGGCCGCGTACCCGCCGAGCGCGGCGAACTGATCCTCCAGCGCGCCGTAGCGACGGACCAGGCGCTCGTCGGCGTCCTCGGCGAGCCGCGCCTCCAGCTCCTTCATCCCGGCCATCAGGGCGTCCAGGCCGCGAGCGGAGAGCACCCGGTCCCGGCCGGTGACGTCCAGATCACCGGTCCGCGGGTCCTGCGGCAGGTAGCCGACGGCGCTGCGCCGGTCGACCTGCCCGGCGTACGGCTGGCCCTCCCCGGCGAGCACCTTCAGCGTGGTGGTCTTGCCGGCGCCGTTGCGCCCGACCAGGCCGATCCGGTCACCGGGCTGCACCCGCAGCGTGGTGTCGGACAGCAGGATCCGGGCGCCGGCGCGCAGTTCCAGGCCGGTGGCAGTGATCATTTCCAGGTACTCGCTCTCGGGATCCGAAGGGCTGACTCAGGGCACACGAAAGCGCCGGCGGATCCACCAGACCCGTCGGCGCGGGGCGTTCAGCCTTCGCAGCGCAGCACGGCACCAAGTGTACCGGGCCCGCCGCGGTACCCCACGCGGATTACCGAGCAAGATCGTCGGGTACCGGATCGCCGACCGGACCCGGTTCCGGCTAACGAGCCACTCACTGATCGGGGTCACCATGGAGCTGAACGAGAACGCACGGATCGACACCAGTCAGGTGGAGGACCGGCGAGGCAGCGGCGGAGGCGGCGGCGGGATGGGCATCCCCATCCCGATCGGCGGCGGGCGCGGCGGCATCGTCGGCATCGTCATCGCCGTACTGGTGGCCCTCGTCGGTGGCGGCTTCGGCCTGAACGCCATGACCGGCGGCGCGGAGCAGGGCGACAACACCGCGCTGGAGCAGCGCTGCGCCGCCGAGAACGCGCTGGAGCAGCTCGACTGCCGCAACACCCTCTACGTCAACTCGATCCAGGCGTACTGGCGCACCGCCCTGCCGCAGTCCCTCGGCGAGCAGTACCGGCCGACCCGCACCGTCTTCTTCAGCCAGGCCGTCAACACCGCCTGCGGCCAGGCCGACTCCGGGGTCGGCCCGTTCTACTGCCCCGCCGACTCGCTCGTCTACATCGACCTCTCCTTCTACGAGGTGCTCGCCACCCAACTGGGCGCCGAGGGCGAGTTCGCCCAGCCGTACGTGCTGGCCCACGAGTACGGCCACCACGTGCAGAACCTGCTCGGCACCAACGAGCAGGTGCGCCGCCAGCAGCAGCGCGACCCCGGCAACGCCAACGACCTGTCGGTACGCCTGGAGTTGCAGGCCGACTGCTACGCCGGAGCCTGGGCGAAGAACGCCACCGGCACGGCCGACGAGAGCGGCCAGAAGATCTTCACCAGCATCACCGAGCGGGACATCGCCGAGGCGATCGACACCGCCGAGGCCATCGGCGACGACGCCATCTCCAAGCGCGCCGACCGGCCGGTCAACCCGGAGGAGTTCACCCACGGCTCGTCGGAGCAGCGCAAGCAGTGGTTCAACCGGGGCTACGACAGCGGCGACCCGGCCTCCTGCGACACCTTCAGCGGCGCGGTCTGACGCAGTGTGACGCGGCGGGCCCGGTCACCGGCGGCGGGGCCCGCGTCCGCGCCTAACGGCTGGTCCCGGGCCGTGGTTCGCGGACCAGAACCCGGACGGCGCGGGCTGCGGCGACCGCGGCGACAAGCACCGCGTACCGGGGTTCGGGGACGTCGAGCAGGCGGTCGGCGCGCAGCGCGGCCAGTGGGGCGAGCCGACGGTCGGCCAGCACCGTGTCCACCGCGCGCCGGTCGCCACCGACGACCAGCGCGTCGAGCCGGTCGACCGCCGGCAGCAGCAGGCGTACGGCAAGATCCGCCGCGTCGGCCAGGGCCGCCTTCGTCTGGTTGTCCCGGCGGCGGGCGAAACGCTGCTGCGACCAACCACCGGCGGCGGTACGTCCCTGCACGTAGCGGGTGTCCACCTTGTGCACGCTCAGCTGCACACCGTCGGCGACACCCATCGCCACCGCTCCTTTGCGGGCCAGCAACAGCGCGATCCGCCGTGGCGCGCCGACCTCCCGGACGAAGGTCTCCAGATCCGCGGCGACCGGCGTTCCCGGAGGGGTGTGCAGTTCGGCGGTGGCACCGTCCGGAGCGGACAGCAGCAGGCCGTACTCATGCGCGCTGACGGTGGGCGGGCCGTGCCGGTCGGCGAAGCCGGCGACCCAGCGGGCGATGCGGTCCGGATCGACCTCCACCCACCGGCCGCCCCCGGCGGCGGGTCGGCTGCTCATCACCCGACCGTACGGCACGGGCCGCCCGGGTCAGCCACCGAGGAGCATGCCGACGGCGAGCACGGTGATGATGGCGCTGGACAGCAGCGCGGTGACCAGCCGGCCGCGATCGCTGGTGAGCACCCGCCCGATCAGGGAGCCACCCCCGGCGATCAGCAGCTGCCAACTGGCCGAGGCGAGGAACACCCCGAGGGTGAAGACCACCGCGACGGCGGTGCCGGAGCCGCCCAGATCGGCCCGCCCGAGCACCAGGGCCGTGAAATAGACGATGGTGGCCGGGTTGAGCAGGGTCAGCGCGAGGATCCCGACGAACGCCCGGGTCGGCGTGTCCAACCCGCGCCGTACCGGTGCCGGACCTGCCTCGACGACCGCCGACCGGTCCGGGCCACCCGTCGACACGGCGGCCGGGGCGGGCTTCGGGGGACGGCGTCGGCCGGGTGCCCGCAGGGCGCGCCAGGCGCCATGGGCGGCGAGGGCGAGCAGCACCGTGGCGCCGATCAGGCGCAGCGGCCCGGCGACCGGCGCCAGCCAGCCCGCGACCACCGCGCCGCCGAGCGCCGCGACGCCGGCGTAGAGCCCGTCGGCGGTGGCCACCCCGAGTGCGGCGGCCGAACCGACCCGGAACGAGGTCCGGGCGGTGAGCCCGAGGATGAGCACGGCGATCGCCCCGACCGGGACGGCCACGCCGTAGCCGGCGACCAGACCGGCGAGAAACGCGCCGGTCACGATCGTCGACGTGGCGCGGGACGGCCCGGCGCGAGCCGCTGTCGACGCGCGGCGGTGGCCACGGCGACAGGACACGGCTTCATCGGGTACGCCTCACTCACCGCGCCATCCTGCGGCGACCGGCCGCTGCGACGCCACGGATTTTCGACAGGTCGGCACGCGCTCTCCCGTCAGACCGTGGCCGAACGGGAACGCCGGCGTCGGGTCGACCGACGACACCTTCCGGCGGTCGCTCAGGGCTCGCCACCGCGGCCCGGGGTGGACCCGCCACTCGCCCGGCACCGCTACCCCTGCCGAGGCTGTCGAGCTGAACCGTCGACGCCCTCAGACGTCCCCCGTCCGAGCCGGACGGCCACATGGGTGAGGCTGCGTCGCAGCATCCGCCCCGGTTCCTTGGTGTGCATCCGTCCGGCGGTGTGAATCTGGTTTGCGGGAGCGCGTTGACCGTCGGCGTCAAGCGGGGTCTAGAGTGATGCGTCTGCGCTCCCAGCTCGACAGCGCCGGGACCACCACCATCAACCTGGGTCGACTCACTGGCCGGTCCGCCGCGCGGCAACGACCACTCCGGGCGGTCCGACCCTGGTGGCACGGCGGCGGGCGGGTGAGTCACGTCGGGCGCGGCACCCGGTGGATGCCGCGCCCGAGGAGGAGATCCATGCCCCGCAGGAGCTGTCAGACGTTGAAGCCGAGGGAGCGGAGCTGGTCGCGGCCCTCGTCGGTGATCTTGTCCGGTCCCCACGGGGGCAGCCAGACCCAGTTGATCCGGATGTCGTCGACCAGGCCACCGCCGGGGCCGGTGGTCAGCGCCTGCCGGGCCTGGTCCTCGATGACGTCGGTGAGCGGACAGGCCGCCGAGGTCAACGTCATGTCCAGGGTGGCGACGTTCTGGTCGTCGACGTGTACGCCGTACACCAGGCCGAGGTCGACCACGTTGATGCCCAGCTCCGGGTCGACGACATCCTTCATCGCCTCCTCGATGTCGGCGACGGCGGCCTTGCCGCCGGCCGCCGGGGTCACCGCGCCGTCGGTCGCCACGGCGCCCGACTCCGGCGTGCTGTTGGTCTGCTCGGTCATGCCTTCACCTCCGTCGGGCTCGCGCCCACACCGGCGCGTGCCGCGGCGTCCTTGAACGCCATCCACGGCAACAGCGCGCACTTGACCCGGGCGGGATAGCGGGCGACGCCCTCGAACGCCACCCCGTCGCCGAGCACATTCTCGTCCGGCGTGACCTGACCACGGCCGGACATCAACGCCAGGAACGCCTCGTGCACCTCGAACGCCTCCGTCGCACCCCGGCCGGTCAGCAGCTCGTGCAGCACGCTCGCGGACGCCTGGCTGATCGAACAGCCCATCCCGTCGTACGACACGTCGTGCAGCGTCGCACCGTCGGTGGCCACCCGGACGGTGATCTCGTCGCCGCAGGTCGGGTTGACGTGGTGCGCCTCGCCGACCCGGTCGGCCGGGTCCGCGGCGTCGCGCAGCCCCCGACCGTGCGGGTGCTTGTAGTGGTCCAGGATGATCTCCTGGTAAAGAGTCTCAAGGTGCATCAGGCTGAACTCCCGTCGATTCGCCGGGCTCCTGCGTCGCCCGGCTCATCGGAACACCTTCCGCACCTGTTCCAGGCCCGCCACCAGCGCGTCGATCTCCTCGGTCGTGGTGTAGAGGTAGAACGAGGCCCGCGTGGTGGCCGGCACCCCGAACCGGGTGCAGACCGGGCGGGCGCAGTGATGCCCGACCCGCACCTGCACGCCGAGGGAGTCCAGCACCTGCCCCACGTCGTGCGGGTGCACGTCGCCGAGCGCGAACGAGATGGTGCCACCCCGGCCCACCGGCACCTCCGGGCCGAAGATCCGCAGGCCGGGCACGCTGCCCAGGGCGTCCAGCGCGTACGCGGTCAGCTGCTTCTCGTGCCACTGGATCGACCGCATGCCGATACCGGTGAGGTAATCCACCGCCGCGCCGAGCGCGACCGCCTCGGCGATCGGCGGGGTGCCGGCCTCGAACCGGGCCGGCGGTGCCGCGTAGGTGGAGCCACCCATCGTCACCGTCTCGATCATCGAACCGCCGCCGAACACCGGCGGCATCGCCGCCAGCAGCTCGGTGCGGCCCCAGAGCACGCCGATGCCGGTCGGGCCGCACATCTTGTGCCCGGTGAAGACGATGAAGTCGGCGTCCAGGTCGACCACGTCGATCGGCATGTGCGGCACCGACTGCGAGCAGTCCAGCAGCAGCAGCGCCCCCACCTCACGGACCCGGGCGGTGATCCGGGCGGTGGCGTTGACGGTGCCGAGGATGTTGGACATGTGCACCAGCGAGACGATCTTCGTCCGCTCGTTGACCAGGTCGGTCAGGCCCGACTCGTCCAACCGGCCGTTGTCGGTGACCGGGAACCAGCGCAGCGTTGCGCCGGTGCGCTCGGCCAGCAACTGCCACGGCACGATGTTCGAGTGGTGCTCCATCTCGGAGATGACGATCTCGTCGCCCGGCCCCAGCCGCAGCCGGGGGTCAGCGTCGGCCCGCACCGAGGCGTTGGAGAACGCGTACGCCACGATGTTGATCGCCTCGGTGGAGTTCTTGGTGAAGACCACCTCGTCGACGCTCGGCGCGTTGACGAACGCGGCGACCTTCGCCCGGGCCCCCTCGTACGCCTCGGTCGCCTCGGTGCCCAGCGTGTGCACCGACCGGGACACGTTGGCGTTGTGCCGGGCGTAGTGCTCGGCGAGGACGTCGAGCACCTGCCGGGGCTTGTGCGAGGTGTTGGCGCTGTCCAGGTAGACCAGCGGATGCCCGTTGACCTCCCGACCGAGGATCGGGAAGTCGGCGCGTACCGCCGCCACGTCGTAGCGCGGCACGTCGTCGTACTGCGGCATCCCCGGCGGGATCGCGATGGTGGTCATCGTGGTGACCGCCCCTTCCTTCGGGGTCAGACCCGCGCCGGACCGGCCCCGGCCGCGTACCGCTCGTAGCCGGACTCCTCGAGCTTGTCGGCCAGCTCCGGGCCGCCCTGCTCGACGATCCGGCCGGCGACGAAGACGTGCACGTAGTCGGGCTTGATGTAGCGCAGGATCCGGGTGTAGTGGGTGATCAGCAGCAGGCCGGTGTCGCCGGTGTCGCGCACCCGGTTCACGCCCTCGCTCACCACGCGCAGCGCGTCCACGTCGAGGCCGGAGTCGGTCTCGTCGAGAATGGCCATCTTCGGCTTGAGCAGCTCCAGCTGCACGATCTCGTGGCGCTTCTTCTCACCACCGGAGAAGCCCTCGTTGACGTTGCGCTGGGCGAAGGCCGGGTCCATGTGCAACCGCTCCATGGCACCGCGCAGCTCGCCGCCCCAGGTGCGCAGCTTCGGCGCCTCGCCGTCGATGGCGGTCTTGGCGGTACGCAGGAAGTTCGCCACCGACACGCCGGGCACCTCGACCGGGTACTGCATGGCGAGGAAGAGGCCGGCACGGGCCCGCTCGTCGACGGACATCTCCAGGACGTCCTCGCCGTCCAGGGTCACCGAGCCGCCGGTGATCTCGTACTTCGGGTGGCCGGCGACCGAGTACGCCAGGGTCGACTTGCCGGAGCCGTTCGGGCCCATGATCGCGTGGGTCTCCCCCGACCTCACGGTCAGGTCGACACCGTGCAGGATCGGCTTGAGCTCACCCTCGGGCAGCTTCACCGACACCTGCAGGTCGCGGATCTCCAGGGTGCTCATTATCGGGTCACTCCATTGCTCGGCTTCGGGCGGCCGTCGTCGCCCACGGGAAGGTAGATGTCACCGTCGCGGACTTCGACGGGGTAGACGGGTACGGGTTCGGTGGCGGGCAGCCCGGTGGGCTCGCCGGTACGCAGGTCGAAACGGGAGCCGTGCAGCCAGCACTCCAGCGTGCAGCCCTCGACCTCGCCCTCGGAGAGCGCGACGGCCGCGTGCGAGCACTCGTCGAACACGGCGTAGAACTGGTCGTCCTCGCCGTGCACGAGCGCGATCTGGATGCCGTCGACGTCCGCGCTGATCGCGGTGCCCTTCGGCACGTCCTCGACGGCGCAGATGCGGATCATCAGGCGCCCGCCTTGGTCAGCCGCGCCTCGATAGCGTCTCCCAGGCGCTCCCGCAGGGACTCCACCGGGATCTTGTGCAGCAGCTCGGCGAAGAAGCCGCGCACCACCAGCCGGCGGGCCTCGGCCTCCGGGATGCCCCGGGCCATCAGGTAGAACAACTGCTCGTCGTCGAAGCGGCCGGTGGCGCTGGCGTGGCCGGCGCCGGCGATCTCGCCGGTCTCGATCTCCAGGTTCGGCACCGAGTCGGCCCGGGCACCATCGGTGAGCAGCAGGTTCCGGTTGATCTCGTACGTGTCGGTGCCGGTCGCCTCGGCCCGGATCAGCACGTCGCCGACCCAGACGGTGCGGGCGCTCTCGCCCTGCAACGCGCCCCGGTAGCCGACGTAGCTGCGGCAGTCCGGCACGGTGTGGTCGACCAGTTGGCGGTGCTCCTGGTGCTGGCCGGAGTCGGCGAAGTAGACGCCGTACAGCTCGGCCTCGCCGCCCCGGTCGGTGTACTCCACGGTGGTGTACTGCCGGACCAGCTCGCCACCGAGGGTGACCTGGACGTGCAGCACCCGCGCGTCGCGCCCCAGCCGTACCTTCAGGTGCTGCGCCTGCACCGCGTCGTCGGCCCAGTCGGCCACGGTGACCAGCGTGAGCTTCGCCCCGTCGCCCACCGACACCTCGACGTTGTCGGCGAGGGTGGCCGAGCCGACGTGCTCCAGCACCAGGATCGCCTCGGCGAACCGGCCCACCTCGACCACCGTGTGCCCGAAGGCCAGGCCCTCGACGCCCTCGCCGACCGCCCGCAGGACGGTCGGGCCACTGATCACCGCGTCCTGCGCCACCCGCACCAGCAGCGCCTGCCCGGCCCCGCCGTAGGCCAGCGCGCTGACCCGGTCGAACGGGGTGAGCACGCTGCCGACCCGCGGGTCGTCGTGGCCGATCCGCTCCACGGACACGCCCTCGGGCAGGTCGGCGTACTCGTGCCGGACCGTGCCGGTGGCGGTCGGGTCGTCACCGACCAGCCCCCGCAGCCGCTTGAGCGGGGTGAAGCGCCACTCCTCCTCCAGGCCGGTCAGGGCCGGGAAGTCGGCGACATCGTACGAACGCAGCGCCTGCGACTTGGTGCTGGGCGGCGCGGAAGCCTGGGTAGTCATCTCGTCCTTGCTTGTGTCTACGACGACGGTGTCCGGTGCGGTGGTGCGGCCGGGGTCAGCCGACCGCGCCCTCCATCTGCAGCTCGATCAGGCGGTTGAGCTCCAAGGCGTACTCCATGGGCAGTTCCTTGGCGATCGGCTCGATGAAGCCGCGCACGATCATCGCCATCGCCTCGTCCTCGCTCAGGCCCCGGCTCATCAGGTAGAAGAGCTGGTCCTCGCTGACCTTGGAGACGGTCGCCTCGTGCCCCATCGACACGTCGTCCTCGCGGATGTCGACGTAGGGGTAGGTGTCGGAGCGGGAGATGGTGTCGACGAGCAGGGCGTCGCACTTGACCGTGCTGGCGCTGCTGTACGAGCCCTCCAGCACCTGCACCAGACCCCGGTACGAGGTCCGGCCGCCACCCCGGGCGATCGACTTCGACACGATGGTGCTGCTGGTGTGCGGTGCCGCGTGCACCATCTTGGCGCCGGCGTCCTGGTGCTGCCCCTCGCCGGCCATCGCCACCGAGAGCACCTCGCCCTTGGCGTGCTCACCGGTCATGTAGACCGCCGGGTACTTCATGGTGACCTTGGAACCGATGTTGCCGTCGATCCACTCCATGGTCGCGCCCTCGTGACACACGGCGCGCTTGGTGACCAGGTTGTAGACGTTGTTCGACCAGTTCTGGATGGTCGTGTAACGGCACCGGGCGTTCTTCTTGACGACGATCTCCACCACGGCGCTGTGCAGCGAGTCCGAGGAGTAGATGGGCGCGGTGCAGCCCTCGACGTAGTGCACGTACGCGCCCTCGTCGACGATGATCAGCGTCCGCTCGAACTGGCCCATGTTCTCGGTGTTGATCCGGAAGTACGCCTGCAGCGGGATCTCCACGTGCACGCCCTTCGGCACGTAGATGAACGAGCCGCCGGACCACACGGAGGTGTTCAGCGCGGCGAACTTGTTGTCGCCGACCGGGATCACCGTGCCGAAGTACTCCTTGAACAGGTCCTCGTGCTCCTTGAGGGCGGTGTCGGTGTCGAGGAAGACGACACCCTGCTCCTCCAGGTCCTCACGGATCTTGTGGTAGACCACCTCGGACTCGTACTGAGCGGCGACACCAGCGACGAGGCGCTGCTTCTCCGCCTCCGGAATGCCCAGCTTGTCGTAGGTGTTCTTGATGTCCTCGGGCAGGTCCTCCCAGCTGGCGGCCTGCTTCTCGGTGGAGCGCACGAAGTACTTGATGTTGTCGAAGTCGATCCCGGTGAGGTCGGCGCCCCAGGCCGGCATCGGCTTGCGCTCGAACAGCCGCAGGCCCTTCAGGCGCAGGTCGAGCATCCAGGCCGGCTCGTTCTTCTTGGCCGAGATGTCCCGCACCACCGCCTCGTTGAGGCCGCGCTGAGCCGAGGCCCCGGCGACGTCCGGGTCGGCCCAGCCGTACTCGTAGTTGCCCAGGGCGGCGAGCTGCTCCTCCTGGGTCAGGGGCTGGACGATCTGCTCGGTCATCTATCTGTCCTCACAGTGGTGACGGTCTTACCGGACTGGGCGTGCGGCGAACCCGGGATGTGCGTGGTGCACACCCCGTCGCCGTGCGCGATGGTGGCCAGGCGCTGCACGTGGGTACCGACCAGGCGGGAGATCACCGTGGTCTCGGCCTCGCACAGTTGGGGAAACTCGGCGGCCACGTGCGCCACCGGGCAGTGGTGCTGGCAGAGCTGGCCACCGGAGGCGATCGTGGAGGCACTGGCAGCGTATCCCTCGGCGGTCAGCGCCGCGGCGAGTGCCTCGGCACGGGCCATCGGATCGTCGCCCGCGTCGGCCAGGGCGGCCTGACAACGCGTCTCCAGGGCGGCCACCTGCTCGGCGGCGAAGCGCTCCACGGCCTGCGAGCCACCGGTGCGGGCGATCCAGCGCAGCGCGGCGGTGGCCATGTTGTCGTAGTGGTGGGTGCCACACCGGCTGCGGGCGGCGTCGGTGAGCAGGAACACCTTGGCCGGGCGGCCCCGCCCACGGTGACCGCGTACGGTCTGCTCGCGGGCCACCACGTCACCGTCGGCGAGCATCGCGTCCAGGTGCCGGCGGATCGCCGCCGGGCTGAGCCCGAGCGCGTCGCCCAACTGGGCGGCGGTGGCGGCGCGGCGCTCCAGCAGCAGCAGGGTGACCCGGTCCCGGGTCGACTGCTCACCGGTCGGCGCGGCCTGGGTGCTGGTCGTGGCAGGCGCGACGTGGGTGTCCGGCAGCGACCGGCCGGCGGCCGTACCGGCCGTCGACTGGTGCCCGGTGAGCCCCGCCGCCTTTTTCACAACGCCCACGTTACGTAATTCGATCAGAGCCCGCAAACGTGACCCCGGTGATCCGAACCACCGCACGGGCGGAGTCACCCGATCGGTGACAACTACGTTGCGTAGGATTCGCCTCGTGAAGCGACCCGACCGCTCCCTGGTCTCCAGCACCCTGCTGCGCCGCCTGGCGTTCGCCAACATCGTCGCGAACGCCGCGATCGTCGTCACCGGCGGGGCGGTGCGGTTGACCGCGTCCGGCCTGGGCTGTCCCACCTGGCCCCGGTGCACCGACGAGTCGTACACCACCACGGCCGAGATGGGCGTGCACGGGGTGATCGAGTTCGGCAACCGGCTGCTCACCTTCGTGCTGGTGCTGATCGCGGGCGCCACCCTGCTGGCCGCCCTGGCGCACCGTCCCCGGCGGCGCGGTGCGGTGCCGCTGGCGCTGGCCGTCGTGCTCGGCATCGTGGCGCAGGCGGTGATCGGCGGGATCACCGTGCGCACCCAGCTGCATCCCTCGATCGTGGGCATCCACTTCGTGGTGTCGATGCTGCTGCTGCTCGTCGCGTACGCCCTGTGGCGCCGGGTGAGCGAGCCGGACGGGCCCACGGTGCCGGTGGTGCCGCCGGCGCTGCGGTCCCTGACCTGGATCACCGTGGTGGCCAGCGCGGCGGTGATCGTCGTCGGGGTGGCGGTGACCGGCAGCGGCCCGCACGCCGGCGACGCCGACGCCGTCCGCAACGGCCTGGACCCGCAGACCATCTCCCAGGTCCACGCCGACCTGGTCTTCCTGCTCGTCGGCCTGACCGTGGGCCTGTGGCTGGCGTTGCGCGCGGTCGGCGCGCCGGCAGCCACCGTGCGGGCCGCGCTGACTCTGCTCCTGGTCGAGCTGGGTCAGGGGGTGATCGGCTTCGTGCAGTACTTCACCAACGTGCCGGCGCTGCTGGTCGGCCTGCACATGCTCGGCTCCTGCCTGGTCTGGCTCGCCACCCTCGCCGCGCTCTGGTCCACCCGCGAACGCCGCCCCGCCGACCATCCGACCCCGACCACCCCACCGACCGCACCCACCCCCTCCCACCCGGCCCCCTCCCACCCGGCCCCCACCCCCGCCTGACCTCGCGCCGATCATGAAGTTGTTGTCAGCCTCTCCGGCGTGGCGCGACAACAACTTCATGATCAACCCGTCGGGGCGGTGGGCCCTGGGGGCTGCCTGGTGGTGATGGGGGTGTCAGGGGGTGGGGTGGGGCAGGTGGTGGGCGATGGCGTCGGCGAGGCGGTCGGGGGCGCCGTCGGAGTGGGCGAGGAAGAGTGAGGGTTCGGTCAGTTCCAGTTCCACGAGGACCGGGGTGCCGTCGGGAGCGGGGATCAGGTCGACCCGGGCGTAGAGCAGTCGGTCGGACCCACCGGGCACCGCGGCGAGGGTCTGTGCCGCGACGGCTAGCTGGGCCGGCTGCGCCGTGCGGGCGGTGATCTCCTCGACCTTGTACAGCCCGTCGACACCCTCGTCCGGCCCGGTCAGCATCGGACCCTTGCGGATGGCGTGGCTGAAGGTCAGCCCGGTCGGGCCGGTCAGGAAGAGCAGCGCGGTCTCGCCGACGGTGTCGACCGCGGTCAGGTAGGGCTGGACCATGGCCACCCGACCGGCCGCACCGAGCCGTCGCACGTGGGCCACCGCGAGATCCCGGTGCCCCGGGTCGGCCAGGTCGTACCGGCCGGTGTCCTGACTGCCGGCGCTGACGGCCGGCTTGATGACGTACTCACCGCGATCGGCGGGCGGCTGCCACGGCTGGCCGGGCAGCACCCAGCCGGTGGGCACGGTGGGTACCCCGGCCGCCGACAACTCGTCGAGGTAGCGCTTGTCGGTGTTCCACCGCACCACGTCCGCCGGATTGACCAGCCGCGGTACGTCGGTCGCCCAGGCGACGAACTCGTCCCGGCGGGACATGTAGTCCCAGGGCGAGCGCAGCACGGCCAGGTCGTAGCCGGCCCAGTCGACGTCCGGACGGTCCCAGACGACGGGCTCGGCGACGATCCCGCGCGCGGCCAGCGGAGCCACCACGAGACGGTCGTCGTCGTCGAGGTCGGCCAGTTCGGTGCAGGTGACGAGAGCGACCCGGGGTTTCCCCCGGGTCGACTGGTGGTGATCGGTCAATTTATCTCAACGGGCCATGGTGCGTCGGGCCATCGAACGCCAGAGGTCGTTGCTCGGGCGCATCTGGTCCATCAGTTCCCGTTCCCAGGCGTTCTCCACGGCGACCCCGGCCTGCGCACAGGCCTCGCGGGCGGTCACCGTGTCCTCGGCGAACTGGTCGCCCCAGGCGCCGTCGGAGCCCACCAGGACGATGCGGGCACCGCGCTTGCCGACGTACTCGATGACCGCCTTCGCCCCGCCATGCTCGGCGGCGAACGACCGGATGCCCGCGATCAGGCCGTTGGGGGCCTGCCCGGAGGCGGTCTGACCGGCCGTCAGCGTCGTATCGGAACCATCTGCCATAACGTGAAGACTAAGCAGAGATGCACCCGGACGGGCGAGAACCATCAACCTTTTGTGATACCCATTACCCGCAGGTTTAAGGAAGACCAAAGGCGTTTCGCCCGTATTTATCAGCAGCAAATCGGGTGAATCGGAGCGACAGAACGTCCGCAAACGGACGGAGCCGATGAGCGGGACACTCGCCGCGGGCGACCGTCAGAGCAGAGCGTCGAGCGCCGCGGCGGCGAAGACGATGGTCAGGTACGACGTCGACCAGTGGAACAGCCGCATCGGCTTGACCGGCTCACCCCGCCGGGCCCGCCCGGCGAGCCGGTGCGCCTCGGCCAGGAAGATCGCGCCGACCACCAGCGTCGGGACGCCGTAGACCGCACTCAGCCCCAGCGCCCACACGGCCAGCGAGGTCAGCACGGTCAGCCAGGCGAACAGCACGATCTCGGCGTTCACCCGCCGCACCGAGGCGACCACCGGGAGCATCGGGATGCCGGCCCGCGCGTAGTCGTCCTTGTACTTCATCGCCAACGGATAGAAGTGCGGCATCTGCCAGAAGAAGACCACCCCGAACAGCGCCCACGCCACCGGCGACAGCGAGCCGGTCACCGCCGCCCAGCCGATCAGCACGGGCGCGGCACCGCAGGCCCCACCCCAGAAGGTGTTCGCCGTCGTCGTGCGCTTGAGCCACAGGGTGTAGACCACGTCGTAGTAGACGATCGCGGCCAGCGTGAGCCCGGCGGCGAGCAGATTGGTGAAGGCCGCCATCAACGCGACCGAGACCACCGCCAGCGCCAGGCCGAAGATCAGCGCGTTGCGGGGCGTCACCGTGTGCGCCGGCAGCGGCCGCCGCTTCGTCCGCCGCATCAACTGGTCGATGTCCCGGTCGATGTAGCAGTTGAGCACGCTGGCCGCGCCCGCCGCGAGCGAGCCGCCGACCAGCACCACCGCGACCAACCACAGCGACGGCAGCCCGCCGTGCGCGAGCATCATCGCCGGCACCGTGGTGACCAGCAGCAGCTCCACGATCCGCGGCTTGGTCAGCGTCACGTACGCCGCCACCACCGCCCGCAGGTCGCGGGGGCGGGCTGGGGTCTCCCCGGCCGTACGCACCGGCGGCTGCCCGGCAGGGTTGCTGACGGGGCGCTCGGTGATCATGCTCACGGATTGCCACCTTCCGGCGTCGGGAGGGGAGGTCACGGCGGCGGGACCGACTCGGGTCCACACACCGACCCACACACTACGCGTCGTCGTTTTGGCTGCCCGGGCGACCCGGCAACGGTGCCAGTCGTCACACCTGGGGCTGGCGGCCGGGCCGGCGGCGGGGGTGAACCGCGAGACACGCCCGAAACGTACAGACCAGCATGCTGAGATCCTCGGGCGCACGTTTAGCCGCGCTCGATAGGGTCACCACTGAGGGTTCCGCCCATCTCGCCGAGGAGCACAAACCACCGTGGCTGCCAACCGACCCGCGCACCCCGCACTTGACTGGTCCGATCTCGACCGCCGTGCCGTGGACACCGTCCGCGTCCTGGCCATGGACGCCGTGGAGAAATCCGGCAACGGCCACCCGGGCACCGCGATGAGCCTCGCCCCTGCGGCGTACCTGCTGTTCAACCGGGTGATGCGGCACAACCCGGCCGATCCGAACTGGCCCGGTCGGGACCGCTTCGTGCTCTCCGCCGGCCACTCCAGCCTGACGCTGTACATCCAGCTCTTCCTCGCCGGCTACCCGCTGAGCCTGGACGACCTCAAGTCGCTGCGGCAGTGGGGTTCGCTCACCCCGGGGCACCCCGAGCACGGGCACACCCCCGGCGTGGAGACGACCACCGGCCCGCTCGGGCAGGGCCTGGGCAACGCCGTCGGCATGGCGATGGCGGCACGGCGCGAGCGCGGCCTGTTCGACCCGGAGGCCGAGGCCGGTGACTCCGCCTTCGACCACCACATCTGGTGCATCGCCTCCGACGGCGACATCGAGGAGGGCATCAGCCACGAGGCCAGCGCCCTGGCCGGACATCAGCAGCTGGGCAACCTCTGCGTGATCTACGACGACAACGAGATCTCGATCGAGGACGACACCCGGATCGCGCTGAGCGAGGACGTCGCGGCCCGCTACGCCGCGTACGGCTGGCACGTGCAGACCGTCGACTGGCGGCGCGGCGACGCCGACAAGGGCGACTACCACGAGAACGTCGAGGAGTTGTACCAGGCGCTGCTGGCCGCCAAGGCGGAGACCGCCCGCCCCTCGTTCATCGCGCTGCGCACCATCATCGGCTGGCCGGCACCGAACAAGCAGAACACCGGCAAGATCCACGGCTCGGCGCTCGGCGCCGACGAGGTGGCCGCCACCAAGGAGATCCTCGGCTTCGACCCGGCCGGCTCGTTCGAGGTCACCGAGGAGGTGCTCGGCCACACCCGGTCGGCGCTGCGGCGCGGTGAGACCGCCCAGCAGGAGTGGACGACCACCTTCGACGCCTGGTCGAAGGCCAACCCGGAGCGCCGCGCCCTCTACGACCGGCTGGCCGGCCGGAAGCTGCCCGAGGGCTGGACCGACGCCCTGCCGGAGTTCCCCGCCGACGCCAAGGGTGTCGCCACCCGGGCCGCCTCCGGCAAGGTGCTGGCCGCGCTCGCGCCGGTGCTGCCCGAGCTGTGGGGCGGCTCCGCCGACCTGGCCGAGAGCAACAACACCACGATGAAGGGCGAGCCCTCCTTCGTACCCAGCCAGTACGCCACCAAGGAGTTCCCCGGCCACGAGTACGGCCGGACGCTGCACTTCGGCATCCGCGAGCACGCCATGGGCGCGATCCTCAACGGCATCGCCCTGCACGGCGGCACCCGCCCGTACGGCGGCACCTTCCTGGTGTTCAGCGACTACATGCGGCCCTCGGTCCGGTTGGCCGCGTTGATGAAGCTGCCGGTGGTCTACGTCTGGACGCACGACTCCATCGGTCTCGGCGAGGACGGCCCGACCCACCAGCCGGTGGAGCACCTGACCGCGCTGCGGGCCATCCCCGGCCTGGACGTAGTCCGCCCGGCCGACGCCAACGAGACCGCGTGGGCCTGGCGGCAGGCGCTGGAGCACACCGACCGTCCGACCGCGCTGGCGCTGAGCCGGCAGGCGCTGCCGACGTTCGACCGCACCCAGCTGGCCAGCGCCGAAGGGGTAGCCAAGGGTGGCTACGTGCTGGCCGAGGCGTCCAACGGCAAGCCCGAGGTGATCATCATCGGTACCGGGTCCGAGGTGCAGCTCTGCCTCACCGCCCGGGAGCGGCTGGAGGCCGACGGCACCCCCACCCGGGTCGTGTCGATGCCCTGCCAGGAGTGGTTCTTCGCCCAGGACGAGGCGTATCGGGAGTCGGTGCTGCCGCGCGGGGTAAAGGCCCGGGTGAGCGTGGAGGCGGGCATCGCGATGTCCTGGCGCGGCATCGTCGGTGACTGCGGCGAGAGCGTCAGCATCGAGCACTACGGCGCGAGCGCGCCGCACTCCGTGCTCTTCGAGCAGTTCGGCTTCACCCCGGACCGGATCGTGGCCGCCGCGCACGCGGCGCAGACCCGGGTCGGCGACATCACCGGTTTCACCACCGGCAACTGAGGGAGGCGTTGGCGCACATGACGACCGACAGGCTGGGCGAGCTGACCGCCGCGGGAGTGGCGGTCTGGCTCGACGATCTTTCCCGGGTACGTCTGAACTCCGGCGGGCTGGACCAGCTGCGCCGGGAAAAGCACGTGGTCGGGGTCACCACCAACCCGACGATCTTCGCGAAGGCGTTGAGCGACGCCGACACCTACGACTGGCAACTGCGGGACCTGGCCGCCCGGGGTGTCGACGTGGAAGAGGCCGTCCGCATGCTCACCACGTACGACGTGCGGTGGGCCTGCGACGTGATGCGCCCGGCGTACGACGCCAGCGGCGGGGTCGACGGCCGGGTCTCCATCGAGGTGGACCCGCGGCTGGCCCACGAGGCGGAGCGCACCGTGGCCGAGGCCAAGGCGCTGTGGTGGCTGGTCGACCGGCCGAACCTGTTCATCAAGATCCCGGCGACCCAGGACGGCCTGCCGGCGATCACCGCCACGCTGGCCGAGGGGATCAGCGTCAACGTGACGCTGATCTTCGGGCTGGACCGCTACTCCGAGGTGATGGAGGCCTTCCTCGCCGGCATGGAGCAGGCCAAGGCCAACGGCCACGACCTGTCCAAGATCGCCTCGGTGGCGTCGTTCTTCGTCTCCCGGGTCGACAGCGAGGTGGACAAGCGGCTGGAGAAGATCGGCTCGGACGACGCCAAGGCGCTGCGCGGCAAGGCCGCTGTGGCCAACGCCCGGCTGGCGTACGAGCGCTACAGCGAGGTCTTCGGCAGCGACCGCTGGCGGGCCCTGGCCGACGCCGGAGCGCACCCGCAGCGTCCGCTGTGGGCCTCCACCTCGACCAAGAACCCGGACTACCGGGACGTCATCTACGTCGAGGAGCTGATCGCGCCCGGCACGGTCAACACCATGCCGGAGTCGGTCATCCACGCGTACGCCGAGCACGGCGAGACCCACCCGGACACCGTCACCGGCGCGTACGACGACGCCCGGGAGGTCTTCGCCGCGCTGGAGTCGGTGGGCGTGGACCTGGCCGACGTGATCGCCACGTTGGAGCGCGAGGGCGTGGAGAAGTTCGAGACGAGCTGGCAGGAACTGCTCGACGGCGTCCGCAAGTCGCTGGCCGCCGCCGGTCAGGGCAGCAGCAGTCCCGGCGACGCCGCCCGGGGCAACGCCGACGCCGCCGTGCGTGCCGGCGGAAATGCGTGACGGTGCCGTCATCCGCAGTACCCACGCCGCCACCTGGACCGGGTGGCGGCGTGGGTCGGTGGTACCACGGGAGCGGTTCACAGGTGGGTAGCTTTCTTCAGACAACCGGTACGGTCGGCGTTGATCTACCGGTGCCCGGAAACCCGTACTCAGTGAGGAGTCGCCGGTGACCGGCGCCCCTGGCCGGTCGGCGACGTCCGCTGCCGCACCGACAGCCGGCCGAGCGGTCGGCGGAACCGGTCCGGCCGGCCGGCGCGGTGGGTCGCTACGGGCATGACGATGGACGACGTGGACGAGCGGAGCGAGGAGGCGGCGTGAACCCGCTGCGCGACCCGCAGGATCGGCGGCTGCCCCGGATCCCGGAGCCGTGCGCTCTGGTGATCTTCGGGGTGACCGGTGACCTGGCCCAGAAGAAACTGCTACCCGCGGTCTACGACCTGGCCAACCGGGGGCTGCTGCCGCCCGGCTTCGTGGTCGTCGGGTTCGCCCGCCGGGACTGGGGCGACGGCGACTTCGCCTCGCTGGCCCGCGAGGCGGCCAAGGCCCACTCCCGGACACCATGGCGGGAAGAGGTGTGGTCACGACTCGAACACAACATCAAGTTCGTCGGTGGGTCGTTCGACGACGACACCGCCTTCGACAACCTCGCGCGCTGCCTGGAAGGCCTGCGCGACAGCCACGGCATCCACGGCAACGCGGCCTTCTACTTCTCCATCCCACCGGCGGCGTTCCCGGTGGTGCTCAAGCAGCTGGCCCGCACCGGCATGGCCGACAACGAGAAGTGCGGCGGCTGGCGCCGGGTGGTGGTGGAGAAGCCGTTCGGCAACGACCTGCCCTCGGCCAAGGCGCTCAACGACCTGGTCGACGACGTCTTCACCCGGCAGGACGTCTTCCGCATCGACCACTACCTGGGCAAGGAGACGGTCCAGAACATCCTCGCGCTGCGCTTCGCCAACAGCCTCTTCGAGCCGCTGTGGAACTCGCAGTACGTCGACTCGGTGCAGATCACCATGGCCGAGGACGTCGGCATCGGCAGCCGGGCGGGTTTCTACGACTCGGTCGGCACCGCCCGCGACGTGCTGCAGAACCACCTGCTGCAACTGCTCGCCCTGGTGGCGATGGAGGAGCCGACCAGCTTCGACGCCGACGAGATCCGGGCCGAGAAGCTCAAGGTGCTCAAGGCCATCACGCTGCCTAAGGACGTCGACCAGGGCACGGTACGCGGTCAGTACCTGCCCGGCTGGGTGGGCGGGCAGCGGGCCAAGGGGTACCTGGAGGAGGACGGCGTGCCGTCGACGTCGACCACCGAGACGTACGTGGCGGTGCGGCTGGGCATCCAGAACCGCCGGTGGGCGGAGGTGCCGTTCTACATCCGGGCCGGCAAGCGGCTGCCCCGGCGGGTCACCGAGGTCGCGGTGATGTTCAAGCAGGCGCCGCACCTGCCGTTCAGCCCGGCCGACATGGAGATGCTCGGCAACAACCAGTTGGTGATCCGGGTGCAGCCGGACGAGGGCGTGGTGCTCAAGTTCGGCTCGAAGGTGCCCGGCACCACGATGGAGGTCCGCGACATCGCGATGGACTTCCAGTACGGCGAGGCGTTCACCGAGTCCAGCCCGGAGGCGTACGAGCGGCTGGTGCTGGACGTGCTGATCGGCGACCGGACGCTGTTCCCGGACGCCGCCGAGGTCGAGCAGAGCTGGGCCGTGGTGGACCCGCTGGAGCACGCCTGGGAGGGCACCAGGCCCGAGCCCTACCGGTCCGGCGAGTGGGGTCCCCGGGCCGCCGACGAGATGCTGGCTCGCGAGGGTCGGGCCTGGCGGCGGGCGTGAGCGGACGGACCATCGGGCTCGGCAGCGCCGCGCCGCGCGCCGCCGGTGAGCGGAGCGGGGCGGCGACGCGCGGCGCGCGGAGCGAACGAGGCAGGAGGCTGCGGTGATCGGACTGTGGGACACCACCGGCAACGAGGTGGTCAAGGCGCTCGCCGCGGAACGACGCAGCGCGGGCGGGGTGGCCAGCGGCATGGCGCTGACCCTGATCGTGGTGGTGGACGAGAAGCGGGTCCGCGAGGCGGAGGCGGCGGCCACCATCGCCGCGGCCGCGCACCCGTGCCGGCTGCTGGTGGTGGTCCGCTCCGACGTGGACCGCGACCGCAACCGGCTCGACGCCGAGATCGTGGTCGGCGGGCGGCTGGGCCCCTGCGAGGCCGTGGTGATGCGGATGTACGGCCGGCTGGCGCTGCACGCCGAGTCCGTGGTCATGCCGTTGCTGGTGCCGGACGTACCGGTGGTGACCTGGTGGCACGGTGAGCCGCCGGAGGAGATCGCCACCGACTTCCTCGGCGTGGTGGCCGACCGGCGGATCACCGACTCCGCGCAGGCCGCCGACCCGATCGCGGCGCTGCGGCAGCGGGCCCGCGACTACGTCTCCGGTGACACCGACCTCGCCTGGACCAGGATCACGCCGTGGCGCACCCTGGTGGCCGGCGCTTTCGACACCACGGACGCGCAGCTCACCGAGGCCGTGGTGGTCGCGCCGCCGACCGACCCGACCGCCGCGCTGATGCGGGGCTGGCTGCGCAGCCGGCTCGGCATCAAGCCACGCTGGGACCGGGCCCGCGAGTTTCCCCGGATGCGGGAGGTCCAGTTGCGCTGCGCCAACGGCGACGAGTTGACGCTGACCCGGGAGGACAGCGTGGCCACGTTCCGGCGTACCGGCCAGGAGGATCGGATCCTGCCGCTGGTGCGTCGGCCGCTCGGCGACGAGCTGGCCGAGGAGCTGCGCCGGCTCGGCTCCGACCAGGTGTACGCGGAGGCGTTGGGCGCCTTCGCCGGGCTGGCCAACCTGGACCGGCGGCCCAGCCAGCGGGTGCACGTCTGGAAGGACCCGGCCACCGCCCAGCGGGCCGAGGCCGGCGTCACCGCGCACGCCACCACGCACACCGGCTCCTGACTTCCCACCCCTCCGGCACGCACGACATCGACCGCCCCGCGGTCGCGGAAGGACACCATGAGTGAGGCGAGTGTCGCCGTCCACGCCGACGCCGACCTGCTGGCGCAGGCGGTCGCGGCCCGACTGGTGGTGCGGCTGCTCGACGCCCAGGCCGCTCGCGGCCAGGCGTCGGTGGTGCTCACCGGCGGTCGGATCGCCGCGGCGGTCTACCGGGCGGTGGGCGCGCTGCCCGCCCGGGACGCGGTCGACTGGTCCCGGGTCGACTTCTGGTGGGGCGACGAACGGTTCCTGCCCGCCGGTGACCCGGAGCGCAACGAGACCCAGGCCCGCGCGGCGCTGCTCGACACGCTGCCGGTGGACCCGGCCCGGGTGCACGCCATGCCGGCCTCGGACGGCGGCGCCGACCCGGAGGAGGCCGCCGCCCGGTACGCCGCCGAACTCGCCCGGGCGGCCCGACCCGGCACCGCCGTGCTGCCCCACTTCGACGTGCTGATGCTCGGCGTCGGCGAGGACGGACACGTCGCCTCGGTCTTCCCGGAACACCCGGTCCACTACGAGAGCCGACCGGTGAGCGCGGTGCGGGGCAGCCCGAAGCCCCCACCGGTGCGCATCACCCTCACCCTCCCGGCGATCAACACCGCCGAGGAGGTGTGGCTGGTGGCCGGTGGCGGCGACAAGGCCCACGCGGTCGGCATGGCGCTGGCCGGTGCCGGACCGGTGCAGGTGCCGGCGGCCGGTGTGCAGGGTGTGGGGCGTACCCTCTGGCTGCTCGACCGGGCTGCGGCGGCCGACCTGCCGGCCCGCTTCCGCAGCCTGCGCTGACGCGGCCGGCGGCGGGCCGGACGCTACGACCGGCCGCGGCGCTGACGCAGCGCGGCGAGCGCCTCGGCGAGGATCGCTTCGCCCTCGGCGTCGGTGCGCCGTTCCTTCACGTACGCCAGATGGGTCTTGTACGGCTCGGCCCGGGTCCGGCCGGGCGGATCCTGGGCGTCCTGGCCGGCGGGTAGCCCGCAGCGGGGGCAGTCCCAGACCGTCGGGGCCGCCACGTCGGCGACGATCCGGATGTCGGTGCGGTGCCCGTTGCGGCACCAGTAGCTGACCGACCGGCACGGGACCGGCTGGTGGCGTTCGGGGGGACGTGGGGGCGCGGACCCGACGCGGGCGCCCCGGATGACGTGGCCGTTCGGCACGGCGCTGACTCCTGTCGTCGGAGGGGACCGCCGTCGGGGGGTGGACGGCGGGCGACGCGGTGCAGCGGGTGAAACGGACTGCGCGCGGCCCGTCGAGTGACGGACCGCGCGCAGATTGTACGCCTCGGGGGTCGGGTCAGACGCCCGTGCCCACCTCGAGCCGGAGCCAGAGACCGAGCCCGATGATGCAGGCGAACCAGACGATGCCCACCAGCACGGTGTAGCGGTCCAGGTTCTTCTCGGCCACCGACGAGCCGGCCAGGCTGGAGCTGACCCCACCGCCGAACATGCTGGACATCCCACCGCCCTTGCCGCGGTGCAGCAGGATGAGCAGGGTGAGCAGGACGCTCGTGATGACCAGCAACACGATCAACGTGTAGGCGAACCAGATCGGCATGGCGGGGGTCAGTCCTCTCGTTACGATCCTCGCCCGGGCAGTTCGGGCACGGCGGCACCGACCGGCGGACGGGCGGAGTCAAGGATAGCGAGCGATCAGCCGGTGATGTGCTCCGGGAACCGGCAGATCTTCGCGAACTCCTCGGCGTCCAGGCTGGCACCGCCCACCAGGGCGCCGTCCACGTCCGGCTGCGCCATGATCGAGGCGACGTTCGACGACTTGACCGAGCCGCCGTACAGGATGCGTACCCCGTCGGCGGTGGCCTGGTCCACGGTCTCGGCCAGCCGGGCCCGCAGCGCGCCGCACACCTCCTGGGCGTCCTCCGGGGTGGCCGTCTTGCCGGTGCCGATCGCCCAGACCGGCTCGTACGCGACCACCACCCGGAGGACCTGCTCCGGGCTGAGCCCCTTCAGGGCGGCGTCGAGCTGGTCGGTGCAGTGCGCCACGTGGGTGCCCTGCTCCCGGACGTCCAGCCCCTCCCCCACGCAGAGGATCGGGGTGAGCCCGTGGGTCAGCGCCGCCTGCACCTTGGCGCCCACCAACGCGTCGTCCTCGCGGTGGTACTGCCGCCGCTCGGAGTGGCCGACCGCCACGTACGTGCAGCCGAGCTTGGCCAGCATCGCGCCGGAGACCTCCCCGGTGTACGCACCGGAGGCGTGCGGCGACAGGTCCTGCGCGCCGTAGCCGATGAGCAGCTTGTCACCCTCCACGACGGTCTGCACCGTGCGCAGGTCGGTGAACGGTGGCAGCACCACCGTCTCCACCTCGGTCAGCTGCTTGTCGGTGAGGCTGGCCGCCAGCTTCTGCACCAGCAGGTTCGCCTCGAGGTGGTTGAGGTTCATCTTCCAGTTGCCGGCCATCAGCGGCCGGCGGGGGGCGCTCGCCATCAGTTCTCCAGGGCCGCGATGCCGGGGAGGGTCTTGCCCTCCAGGTACTCCAGGGACGCGCCACCGCCGGTGGAGATGTGCCCGAAGGACTTCTCGTCCAGCCCCAGGGCCCGCACCGCGGCGGCCGAGTCACCACCACCGACCACGGTGAACGCGTCGGCGCCGGCGATCGCCTCGGCCACCCCACGAGTGCCGTGGGCGAAGGCGGGCATCTCGAACACGCCCATCGGGCCGTTCCAGAAGATCGTCCGGGCGCCCTTGAGCGCGGCGGCGAAGCCCGCGACCGTCTTCGGGCCCACGTCCAGCCCCACCCGCTTGCTGGGAATGCCGTCCGCCGGCACGGTGTCGTGCGCGGCGTCCGGGGCGAACGCGTCGGCGGCCACCACGTCGACCGGGAGCATGATCTTGCCCTCGGAGCGCTCCAGCAGGTTGCGGCAGGTCTCCACCATCTCGGCCTCCAGCAGGGAGGAGCCGACCTCGTGGCCCTGGGCCTTGAGGAAGGTGAAGCACATGCCACCGCCGATGAGCAGCCGGTCGACCGTCGGCAGCAGCGCCTCGATCACCGCGAGCTTGTCGGAGACCTTCGACCCGCCGAGCACCACCACGTACGGCCGCTCCGGGTCGCCGGTGAGCTGCGAGAGCACCTCCACCTCGCGCAGCACCAGCCGGCCGGCGTAGTGCGGCAGCCGGGCGGGCACGTCGTGGACGCTGGCGTGCTTGCGGTGCACCGCGCCGAACGCGTCGTCGACGTACATGTCGCCGAGGGCGGCGAGCTGGTCGGCGAAGGCGCCCCGCTCGGCGTCGTCCTTGCTGGTCTCCCCCTTGTTGAAGCGGAGGTTCTCCAGCAGCGCCACCTCACCGTCGGCGAGCGCCGCCACCGTCGCCCGGGCCGACTCGCCGACCGTGTCGGTGGCGAAGTGCACCGCCGTGCCGAGCAGCTCACCGAGCCGCCCGGCGACCGGGGCGAGGCTGAACTGCGGGTCCGGCGCACCCTTCGGCCGGCCCAGGTGGGAGCAGACGACGACCTTGGCACCGGCCTCGGTCAACGCGCCGAGGGTCGGCAGCACCGCCCGGATCCGGCCGTCGTCGGTGATCGCGCCGGTCTGCTTGTCGAGTGGGACGTTCAGGTCGGCGCGCACCAGCACGCGCCGACCCGAGACCCCCTCGGCGAGCAGGTCGTCGAGGTTACGGATGCTCACAGCGACGAACCAACCAGCTTCACCATGTCGACCAGGCGATTGGAGTAGCCCCACTCGTTGTCGTACCAGCCGACGACCTTCACCTGGTTGCCGATGACCTTGGTCAGCGGCGCGTCGAAGATGCACGACGCCGGGTCGGTGACGATGTCGGCGGAGACGATCGGGTCCTCGTTGTAGGTCAGGATGCCCCGCAGCGGGCCCTCGGCGGCGGCCTTCAGCGCGGCGTTGACCTCGTCCACCGAGGTCTCCCGACCGACGGTGACGGTGAGGTCGGTGGCGGAGCCGGTCGGGATCGGCACCCGCAGCGCGTACCCGTCGAGCTTGCCCTTGAGGTCCGGCAGCACCAGGCCGATGGCCTTCGCGGCACCGGTCGAGGTCGGCACGATGTTCAGCGCGGCGGCCCGGGCCCGGCGCAGGTCCTTGTGCGGCGCGTCCTGGAGGTTCTGGTCCTGGGTGTACGCGTGGATGGTGGTCATCAGACCCTGCTGGATGCCGAACGTGTCGTGCAGCACCTTCGCCATCGGCGCCAGGCAGTTGGTGGTGCAGGAGGCGTTCGAGATGATGTTGTGCTTCGCCGGGTCGTACTGGCCGTCGTTGACGCCCATCACGACCGTGACGTCCTCGTTCTTCGCCGGCGCGGAGATGATGACCTTCTTGGCCCCGCCGTCGATGTGCGCCTTGGCCTTGGTGGCGTCGGTGAAGAAGCCGGTCGACTCGATGACCACGTCCGCGCCGACGTCGCCCCACGGCAGCGCCGCCGGGTCCTTCTCGGCGTACGCCTTGATGGACTTGCCGCCGACGGTGATCTCGTCGGCGGTGGCCTTGACCTCCTGCGGGAGGCGACCCAGGATGCTGTCGTACTTGAGCAGGTGGGCGAGCGTCGCGTTGTCGGTCAGGTCGTTGACGGCCACGACCTCGACGTCAGCGCCGGACGCCAGCACTGCCCGGAAGAAGTTACGGCCGATGCGGCCGAAGCCGTTGATGCCAACCCGGATGGTCACAGGTCCCATCTCCTCGCGTTCTGGTCCGCCGGCGTGGAGACCCTCGGCCGGCGAAGTGGTGTGCGCCGACCGTTGGAGCCGGCCGTTGACGGTTCATCCCGGCCACCTCGCCGCGGTCCGAGGGACCTGACCGCCGTCGAGGCGGTGGGTACGGCGGGGAGCACCGGTGCCGGCCCCCTTGCCGTACGCAGCGACCATATCCGAGCGCGCTGAGCCACGCTGCGCCGGGTGGTCGCCCCACCGTCCTATCAGACCACGAGCATGTCGGGCGTGACGGCCGCTTCGGTATCCGGGATGCCGAGGTCGCGGGCCCGCTTGTCGGCCAACGCCAGCAACCTGCGGATCCGTCCGGCGATGGCGTCCTTGGTCAGCGGCGGGTCGGCCAGCGCGCCCAGTTCCTCCAGGGACGCCTGCCGGTGCTCCAGCCGCAGCCGGCCGGCCGAGGTCAGGTGCTCCGGCGCGTCGTCGGCGAGGATCTCCAACGCCCGGGTCACCCGGGCCGCGGCGGCCACCGCCGCCCGGGCCGACCGGCGCAGGTTGGCGTCGTCGAAGTTCGCCAACCGGTTGGCCGTCGCCCGCACCTCGCGCCGGACCCGGCGCTCCTCCCACGCCAGCACGCTGGAGTGCGCACCGATGCGGGTGAGCAGCGCGGCGATCGCGTCGCCGTCCTTGACCACCACCCGGTCGACGCCGCGCACCTCCCGGTTCTTGGCGGTGATGCCCAGCCGCCGGGCCGCGCCGACCAGGGCCAGCGCCGACTCCGGTCCCGGGCAGGTGATCTCCAGGGCGCTGGAGCGACCCGGTTCGGTCAACGAGCCGTGCGCCATGAACGCGCCCCGCCAGGCGGACACCGCGCAGCAGACACTGGCGGCGACGACGTGCGGCGGCAGCCCGCGTACCGGCCGGCCGCGCACATCGAGCAGCCCGGTCTGCCGGGCCAGGGCCTCGCCGTCCTTGACCACCCGGACGATGAAGTGGCTGCCCTTGCGCAGCCCGCCGGAGGCGAGCACATGGATCTCACTCGGATAGCCGTAGACCTCGGCGATCTCGCGCCGCAACCGCCGGGCCACCGCGCCGGTGTCGAGCTCGGCCTCCACCACCACCCGCCCGGACACGATGTGCAGCCCACCGGCGAACCGCAGCAGCGCCGCCATCTCCGCCCGCCGGCAGCAGGGCTTGGGCACGTCGACCCGACTCAGCTCGTCCTTGACCGCCGCCGTCATCGCCATTGTGCGTCCCCTCACGGACCGGTTCCGGCGTGTCGCCGGAGATTACGTACGTGTCTAACGATCGGCGCCCAGTACAGGCACCAGGGCGGCGCCCAGAGCAGCCGGATCATGACGGGGAGTGCCGTCGTCGACCGCGACGGGAGCGAGGACCAGCCGGGCTCCCAGGGATTCTGCCGCACCGTGGACCGGTTCGGGGTCACCGACCGCCTTGGCGTCGGCGAGCACGAAGTCGACCGTCAGCTCCGGCAGGTACCAGCGCAGCGCCGCCAGGTGGTCGGCGACCGAGAGACCGAGCGTCTCCTTCTCGGCGGCGAGGTTGAGGGTGACCAGTCGCCGAGCCGGGCTGGCCAGGATCGCGGCGGCCAGCTGCGGCACCAGCAGGTGCGGCAGCACGCTCGTGTACCAGCTGCCCGGCCCGAAGATCAGCCAGTCGGCGGCACCGATCGCGGCGACCGCCTCCGCGCACGCCGCCGGCGCCTGCGGGGTGAGCCGCAGCGACTCGACCCGCCCGGTGGTGACCGCGACCTGGTGCTGTCCGCGTACGGTGCACACCTCGTCGGGGCGTACGGGGTCGACGCCGCGTACCCGGGCCTCGATGTCGACCGGCTGGCGGGACATCGGCAGCACCCGGCCGACCGAGCCGAGCATCGCCCCGGCGTGTTCCAGCGCCGCCACCGGGTCGCCGAGCAGCTCCATCAGCCCGCAGAGCACCAGGTTGCCCACCGCGTGCCCGGCCAGCCCGTCGGTCCGGCCATCCGCCGCCAGCTCGGCGAAGCGGTGCTGGAACAGCCCCGCGCTGCGCCGGGTCGCGGGATGGTCGCCGGCCAGCGCCACCAGCGCCTGGCGCAGGTCACCCGGGGGCAGCCCACCCCGTTCGGCCCGCAGCCGGCCACTTGAGCCGCCGTCGTCGCCGACGGTCACCACCGCCGTGATGTCCAGATCCAGCTCCGGGGCGCACCGACGCAGTGCCCGCAGCGAGGCGGACAGGCCGTGCCCGCCGCCGAAGGCCACCACCCGGATCGTCATTCCCGCCCCAGGTCGCGGTGCTGGGCGTTGGCGGCCAGCCCGGCGCGACGCAGTCGAGCGGCCAACTCCTCGGCGATCGCCACGCTGCGGTGCTTGCCGCCGGTGCAGCCGACCGCCACGGTCAGGTACCGCTTGCCCTCGCGCTCGAAGCCGGCCGTGGTGGCGTTCACCAGGTCCGCGTACGCGTCGACGAAGGCGTCCGCGCCCTCCTGTCCCAACACGTACGCGCTGACCGCCTCCTCGCGCCCGGTGTGCTCGCGCAGTTCGGGCACCCAGTAGGGGTTGGGCAGGAACCGGGCGTCCATCACGAAGTCGGCGTCCGGCGGCAGGCCGTACTTGAAGCCGAAGGAGATCACCGTGAGCCGCAGCCGGCGGGCGTCCTCCCCGCCGAACAGCTCCTCGACCCGGCGACGCAACTGGTTCACGTTGAGGTGACTGGTGTCGATGATCACGTCGGCCTGGTCGCGGGCCTCCTCCAGCAGGCCCCGCTCGACGGCGATGCCGTCGGCGAGCCGGCCGTCGCCCTGCAACGGATGCGAGCGGCGCACGCTCTCGAACCGGCGGATCAGCACCTCGTCGTCCGCGTCGACGAAGACCACCCGGGGGGCGTAGCCCCGCTCCTTCAGCTCCCGGATCGCCTCGGCCAGATCCGTGGAGAAGGCCCGGGACCGCACGTCCAGCACCATCGCGGTACGCCGGGCCGCTCCGCCCGCCTTCACCGCCAGCTCGGCCATGTCCAGCAGCAGCGCCTGCGGCAGGTTGTCGACGACGTAGAAGCCCACGTTCTCCAGGGCCCGGGCCACGGTGCTGCGCCCCCCACCGGACAGCCCGGTGACCACGACCAGGGTGGTGTCCGTCTCGGCGGTCGCCCCGGTCTGCTCACCGGGTACGCCCGCACGGTGACCGGTCGTGTGCGCCTCGCCCACCCGTCAACCCCTCCATCGGTGCTGCCCCGGTCGATCCCGACCGGGCACGGTCAAGCAGCGACTCTAGCTCGCCCGTGTCGGGCTCCGTGGGAGGCACCGCCGCCGCGCTGATCCCACCACCGGCCGCTGTCGTCGGGCCGCCCGGTGCACGCCAGCGCTCCGGTTCCCGCCGCCGCCCATGTCTCGCTCCGCGCCCTTTGCTCTGCTTCAACCAGCGCAACAGTCCGCGGGCTGAACCGTTGCGCCCGGTGCAGCAGAGCACGGGAGAGGAGGCTGGTCGTGTCGGCTGACCGACGGCGCGCGACGCGTGGCGCGGCTATCCTCCGGCCATGGGCAGGCACGGGGCGCGGCTGCGCTGGGTGGTGGCGCTCGTGTCCGTCACGGTCGCCGTGCTGGCCACAGTGCACCGTTACGTCGACCGCGAACGGGAGTGGGCCGACGGCGGCGACACCCTGGCGGTGACCGTCCAGGCCAGCCTGCCAGAGCCGGACGGTGTGGCGGACGCGGTCGTCGCGTTCGGTTGGCCCGAGCCGGCGGACAACGTCATCGGCGACCGCGGCAGACAGTCGGTGGTGTTGCGGCTGCGCTGGTCGGGGCCGCCCCGAAAGGGCCACTACCAGGTCATCCTGCTCGACTCCCGGGTGGAACCCGCCCGGGTGGTGCAGCCCTACGCCGGCTGGGACGCCGACGGCGGCACCGGTTCCAACTGGGCCGGAGCGTACGACGTGCTGGCCGACCGCTACCCCTGGCTCGCCGACACCGCCACCCGGGAGGAGCCCGAGGGCACGTTCACCACTGCACCCAACGTCGGCGCGGTGGGTACCCGAGCGACGGCCGACGGCAGCCTGATCGCCGTCTTCCGGCTGGTGCCCGGCGCCCTGCCGCTGACCGACCCGTCGCGCCTGGCGGTGGCGTTCTGCTACGTCGATCCCGACGGCGACGTCCGCTGGGCCAAACGGGTCCCCGTCCCGCCCGCCCCGTGAACCCCGCCCAGCTTCGCACCGTGGCACCGTAGGTCGTCGACACGCCGAGCCGACCGCGCCGGAACTGCCACAGACCCGAGCGCCGAAGACAGCCGCTCGTAGAATCCTCGGATGGTCTCCCCCGCCGACGTGAGCATCACCGACCTGGCCAGCTCCGACGCCCCGACCGGGGAGAAGGTGACCGCGGCGCTGGATGTGCTGCGGCGGGTCTTCGGGTACGACTCGTTCCGGGGTTTCCAGCGCGAGGTCATCGACCACGTGGTGGCCGGCGGGGACGCGCTGGTGCTGATGCCGACCGGCGGCGGCAAGTCGCTGTGCTACCAGATCCCGGCCCTGGTGCGCGACGGCGTCGCCGTGGTGATCTCGCCGCTGATCGCGCTCATGCAGGACCAGGTCGACGCGCTGACGGCGGTCGGGGTGCGCGCCGGTTTCCTCAACTCCACCCTCGACCCGGACACCCGCCGGCTGGTCGAGGCGGAGTTCGTGGCTGGCGAGATCGACCTGCTCTACCTCGCGCCGGAGGCGCTGGCCAGCCGGGGCACGCTGAACCTGCTGGACCGGGGGCGGATCGGCCTGTTCGCCATCGACGAGGCGCACTGCGTGTCGCAGTGGGGCCACGACTTCCGGCCGGACTACCTGAACCTGTCGATGCTGCACGAACGCTGGCCGGGCGTACCCCGCATCGCGCTGACCGCCACGGCGACCAGCGCCACCCGGTCCGAGATCGCCACCCGGCTGAGCCTCACCGAGGCACGGCACTTCGTGGCCAGCTTCGACCGGCCCAACATCCAGTACCGGATCGTGCCGAAGCGGGAGCCGCGCAAGCAACTGCTGGCCCTGCTGCGCGACGAGCATCCCGGTGAGGCGGGCATCGTCTACTGCCTGTCCCGGGCCTCGGTGGAGAAGACCGCCGAGTTCCTGGTCGCCAACGGCATCGACGCGCTGCCGTACCACGCCGGCCTGGACGCCGGCACCCGCGCCGCCAACCAGCAGCGCTTCCTGCGCGCCGACGGCGTGGTGATGGTGGCGACGATCGCCTTCGGGATGGGCATCGACAAGCCCGATGTGCGGTTCGTCGCCCATCTCGACCTGCCGAAGTCGGTCGAGGGCTACTACCAGGAGACCGGCCGCGCCGGCCGCGACGGGTTGCCGTCGACCGCCTGGCTGGCGTACGGGCTGCAGGACGTGGTGCAGCAGCGGAAGATGATCGACACCTCCGAGGGCGACCTGGCGCACCGGCGCAACCTCGCCGCCCACCTCGACGCGATGCTGGCGCTCTGTGAGACGGTCCGCTGCCGCCGGGCGCAGCTGCTGGAGTACTTCGGCGAGCCGGCCACCGGCGGCTGCGGCAACTGCGACACCTGCCTGGAACCGCCCGAGTCCTGGGACGGCACGGTGGCCGCGCAGAAGCTGCTCTCCACCGTCTTTCGGCTGGACCGGGAGCGCAACCAGCGGTTCGGTGCCGGGCACTGCGTCGACATCCTGCTGGGCCGCACCACCGACAAGATCACCCAGCATCGGCACGACTCGCTCACCGTGTTCGGCATCGGTGGTGAGCTGAGCGAGGCGGAGTGGCGCGGCGTGGTCCGGCAACTGCTCGCCGAGGGGCTGCTCGCCGTCGAGGGGGACTACGGCACACTGGCGCTCACCGACGCCAGTGCCGAGGTGCTCGGCCGGCGGCGCACCGTGATGCTGCGTCGCGAGGCGGCGCGCCCGGCGAAGGCGGCCAAGCCGCGTGGTGCGGCCACCGTGGTCGCCGAGCTGCCGGCGGAGGCGGCCGGCACGTTCGAGCGGCTGCGGGCCTGGCGGGCGGCCACCGCCAAGGAGCAGGGCGTACCCGCGTACGTCATCTTCCACGACGCCACGCTGCGCCAGATCGCCGCCGAGGCGCCGTCGTCGCTGGCCGAGCTGTCCCGGATCAGCGGCGTCGGCGAGAACAAGCTGGCCAAGTACGGCGAGCAACTCCTCGGAGTGCTCGCCGACGCCGCCTGAGGTACCGCCCACCCTCGTCAAGATCCCCGCAACCTCTCAAGATCCGCGCAACTTCGGGGATGTTGCTGGCTCAGGCGCCGTGGAGACCGCAACATCCCCGAGCTTGTCTCATCCTGTTTGTGCTGGTGGTGGGGGCTTGACGTGGTGGTGTGAGGTGTTTGGTCGCAGGCCATGGGTTAGTTGATCTTTGTGGTGATCGTTTGTCTGGGTCAGCGGTTGATTTCGGTGTTGGTGAGGACGAGTAGGGCGCGGAGCAGGGTGGTGGCGTGGTGGTGCCAGCCGTGGCGTAGTCGGGTGAGGATGCGCCAGTTCTTGAGGTGGGCGTGGGCGTGTTCGTTGGCGACGCGTTCGCGGGCGAGCAGGGTGTTGGCGGTTTTCTCGGCGGGGGTGAGTTTGTGGTTGCGGCAGGCGCGGCGGCCGACGAGGACGGTGGGGTTGGTGGTGGGTTGGTCGTCGAGGCGGGTGTGGATGCGGTCGCAGATGATCGCGAGGTGATGGTGGCGCAGGCGGGCGGGCAGGTGCAGGCGTTTGGCGTGGGTGGCTTCGTGGAGTCGTGCGGGGGTGGCCGCGGAGAGCCAGAGGAGTCGGCCGTGTTGGTCGGTCAGGGTCATCACGCGTAGGTGGTGGACTTTGTGTTTCAGGCACCAGTGGCGTCGTTCTTTGGCCTTGTCGGCGGGTGCGTGCACGGGCACGCAGGTGCCGTCGAGCAGGAGTGGCTGTTCGTGGTAGGTGCGGGCGGCGGCCGCCAGGACACGGTCCAGACGTGGCGCCATCCGCGCCACGGTGGTGATGACTTGTCTGACCCAGCGGCGGACGCTGTGGTGGGACACCCCGTGGGCGGCGGCGAGGTCGGCGGGACGCTGGTCGTGGCGCAGTACCGCCAGGACGATCGTGGTGGTCTGCAGGTCGGATAGTTTGCGCCAGCGGGACTTCACCTGCCGCCGGTAGGTGCGTATCGCCTCGGTCACCAGCGCGACAGTGTCACTGGACACGGGCAGGCGGACTTGGTAGACCAATTCGTGGCCCTCGGTGGGCGGATTGATGTGTGTCACGACCAGCAACCCTCGCCGAGGGTTCCTTCATGTCCCGGGTCGCCACGCCGCAGACTTCCCGCGGAATCCGAGTCAGACGATCACCACAAAGATCATCCGGCCCCTGACCTGCAACCAAACACCTGCCATGCCCATGTCAAGACTCGCCCACCAGCACAAACAGGATGAGACAAGCTCCCCGAAGTTGTCAGCTGGCGGGAGGTTCGGGGGTGCGGAGGGCGGTGAGGATCGCTTCGGCGGTACGCCGGCCGACGCCGGGGACCTCGGTGATCTCCTCGACGGTGGCGGCCGAGAGACGTTTCAGCGAGCCGAAGTGACGCAGCAGCGCCTTGCGGCGTACCTCGCCCAGGCCGGGGACGTTGTCCAACGCCGAGGTGGTCATCCGCTTGGAGCGGCGCTGCCGGTGGAAGGTGATGGCGAAGCGGTGCGCCTCGTCGCGTACCCGTTGCAGCAGGTAGAGCCCTTCCGAGGCGCGCGGCAGGATGACCGGGAAGTCGTCGTCTGGCAGCCAGACCTCCTCCAACCGCTTGGCCAGCCCGCACAGCGCCACGTCGTCGATGCCCAGCTCGGCGAGGGCCTGCGCGGCGGCGGCGACCTGCGGCGCGCCGCCGTCGACCACCACCAGCTGCGGCGGGTACGCGAAACGCCGTGGCCGGCCGGTGGTCGGGTCGACAAGCACGCCGATGCGCGGCTCGTCGCCGCCGTCGGCCGCGTCCAGCTCAGCGGGGAGGGCGTCAGCTTCGACACCCGCCTCGCCGGTCTCGGCGCGCGCGTCGAGGTAGCGGGCGAAGCGGCGGCGCAGCACCTCGGACATCGCCGAGAGGTCGTCGGTGGCGCCACGGATGATAAACCGGCGGTACTCGCTCTTGCGGGGCAGCCCGTCCTCGAAGACGACCATGCTCGCCACCACGTCGGTGCCCTGGATCTGCGAGATGTCGAAACACTCGATGCGCAGCGGCGCCGTCCGCAGGCCGAGCGCCTCGGTGATCTCGTCGAGGGCCTTGCTGCGGGTGGTCAGGTCACCGGCCCGCTTGAGCTTGTGCCGGGCCAGGGCGTCCGTGGCGTTGCGTTCCACCGTCTCCATCAGGGCCCGCTTGTCACCGCGCTGCGGCACCCGCAGGGTCACCCGGCCGCCCCGGTGGGCGGAGAGCCAGTCGGCCAGGGCGTCGGCGTCGGCGGGCAGCTCGGGGACCAGCAGTTCCCGTGGCACGTCGGCCTCTCCGTGCTCGCCGCCGTAGACCTGCGTGCAGAAGTGGTGGACCAGGTCGCCGGTGGTCAGCTCCTCGGTCTTCTCCACCACCCAACCGCGCTGGCCGCGTACCCGGCCGCCCCGGACGTGGAAGACCTGGACCGCGGCTTCGAGCGGGTCGTCGGCGAAGGCCACCACGTCGGCGTCGGTGCCGTCACCGAGCACCACGGTCTGCTTCTCCATCGCCCGGCGCAGCGCGGCGACGTCGTCGCGCAGCCGGGCTGCCCGCTCGAACTCCAACTGCTCGCTGGCCTCGGTCATCTCGCGTTCCAGCTTGCGGACCATGGTGTCGGTGCGCCCGGCCATGAAGTCGCAGAAGTCGTCGACGATCTCGCGGTGCCGCTCGGCGGAGACGCTGCCGACGCAGGGGGCCGAGCACTTGCCGATGTAGCCCAGCAGGCAGGGCCGGCCGACCTGACCGGCCCGCTTGAACACCCCGGCGGAGCAGGTGCGGGCCGGGAAGACGCGCAGCAGCAGGTCGAGCGTCTCGCGGATGGCCCAGGCGTGTGAGTACGGCCCGAAGTAGCGCACCCCCTTGCGCTTGGCCCCGCGCATCACCTGGAGCCGTGGGTACTCCTCGTCGAGGGTCACCGCCAGGTAGGGGTAGGACTTGTCGTCGCGGTAGCGGACGTTGAACCTCGGGTCGTGCTGCTTGATCCAGAGGTATTCGAGCTGGAGCGCCTCGACCTCGGTGCCGACCGTGACCCAGTCCACCGCCTCGGCGGTGGTGACCATCTGCCGGGTGCGCTGGTGCAGCCCCCACAGGTCGGCGAAGTAGGAGTTGAGCCGGCTGCGCAGGTTCCTCGCCTTGCCCACGTAGATGACCCGGCCGGTGCCGTCGTAGAAGCGGTAGACCCCCGGTGCCTCGGGAATCGTGCCCGGCGCGGGACGGTAGGTCGACGGATCAGCCACACTCCGAGACTAGTCGCCACCCCCGACAGCCCGAATCATCCCCGGATGACCGTTACGGTGCGGACCGACGCGGCCTCGATCGATACCTTCCAATCTCGGGCACGGCGGCCTACCATCCAGTAACCGAATGTTCTTCATGTAATGATCCCGTCCGATGGCCCCCGTCCACAGAGGATCGCCATGACCGGTCACACCCCCGCCCGCCGGCTGCTCGCCGGTGCCACGACCGCCACCGCCGTCGCCGCCCTCCTCGTCGCGGCCCCGACCACCGCCACCGCGACCACCGTCCCGACCGAGCACGCGACGAACACCCGCACGTCGACCGCCGCGAGTGCCTTCGCCACCGACGACTACTGCCTCGGCGAATGCTCGGAGATCCTGCCGCCCGGCCAGAACGGCAACGCCACCCTCGTCGAGATCCTCGGCAACCAGGCCTTCGGCACCCTGCCCCGGCACTCCGCCGACCAGCTCGGCCGGTACGCCGACCTCGTGTACGGCTACGCCGGGCTGCGCGAGGACCAGATCGACACCTTCTTCCACGACGCCTCCTTCGGCGTCGCCCCCAGCCAGGTGGAACGCGACTACTCACCCCGCGCGGACGTGCGCATCCTGCGGGACCGGGCCACCGGTGTCCCGCACATCACCGGCACCACCCGCGCCGGCACCATGTTCGGCGCCGGCTACGCCGGGGCCGAGGACCGGCTGTTCACCATGGACCTGCTGCGGCACGTCGGCCGGGGCACCCTGACCCCGTTCGCGGGCGGGGCACCCGGCAACCGGGCGCTGGAGCAGAGCGTCTGGCGCACCTCCCCGTACACCGAGGCCGACCTGACCGCGCAGGTCGCCGCGCTGCGCGGTAAGGGTGAGCGCGGTGAGCAGCTCTACGCCGACGTGCAGGAGTACATCGCCGGGATCAACGCCTACATCCGTACCTGCATGGCCAACCGCAACTGCCCCGGGGAGTACGTGCTCACCGGACACCTCGACGCGATCACCAACACCGGTGGCCCGGAACCCTTCGTGATGACCGATCTGGTCGCCATCGCCGGGGTCGTCGGTGGCCTGTTCGGCGGCGGGGGCGGCACGGAGATGCAGTCCGCGCTGGTCCGCATCGCCGCCCGGGCCAAGTTCGGCCCGGTCGAGGGCGACCGGGTGTGGCAGGGCTTCCGGGGACAGAACGATCCGGAGACCGTGCTGACCCTGCACGACGGGCAGAGCTTCCCGTACGGCGACGCCTCCCCCGACGCGCCGAGCGTGGTGCTGCCGGACGCCGCTTCGGCCCGGGTCGAGCCGGTCGTCACCGACCCGACCGGCTCCGCCACCACCACCGGCGGCTCGAACAGCGCCTCGGAGCTGGCCGCCGCGCTGTCCGGGCTGACCATCGACCCGGCACACCGGGGCATGTCCAACGCGGCGGTGATCTCCGCCGAGCACTCCACCAGCGGGCACCCGGTGGCGGTCTTCGGGCCGCAGACCGGCTACTTCTCCCCCCAACTGCTGATGGTCCAGGAGTTGCAGGGGCCGGGCATCAGCGCCCGGGGCGCCGCCTTCGCCGGACTCAACCTCTACGTCCTGCTCGGCCGGGGCCAGGACTACGCCTGGAGCGCCACCTCCTCCGTGCACGACATCACCGACACCTACGCGGTGCCGCTCTGCGTACCCGGCGGTGGCACGCCGACGCTGGGCAGCAACCACTACCTGTTCCGTGGCCAGTGCCGGGCGATGGAGGAGCTGTCCCACGTCAACCGCTGGCGCCCCACCGTCGCCGACGGCACCGCCGCCGGGTCGTACAAGCTGGTCGCCTGGCGTACCAAGCTCGGCCTGGTGGCGTGGCGGGGCACCGTCGGCGGCGTGCCGCACGCCTTCACGAAGCTGCGCTCCACCTACGGGCGGGAGGCCGACTCCGCGATCGGCTTCCAGATGTACAACGATCCGACCCAGATGGGCTCGGCGGCGGCGTTCCGCACCTCGGCGAACAACGTCGAGTACGCGTTCAACTGGTTCTACGTCAACTCCACCGAGTCGGCGTACTTCAACTCCGGGCTCAACCCGCTGCGGGCCTCCGGCAGCAACCCGAGCCTGCCGATGAAGGCCGAGCGGGCGTACGAGTGGCAGGACTTCGACCCGGAGACCGGCACCGCCCGGTACGCGCCCGCGTCGGCCCACCCGCAGTCGACGAATCAGGACTACTACGTCAGCTGGAACAACAAGCAGGCCAAGGACTTCGGTGCCGCCGACGGCAACTTCAGCTTCGGCGCCGTGCACCGCGGTGACCTGCTGGACAAACCGGTGAAGGCGGCGCTGGCGGCGGGCCGCACCTTCGACCGGGCCTCGCTCACCGAGCTGGTGCAGCGGGCCGGGCTCACCGACCTGCGCGGCGCCGAGGTGCTCGGCGAGCTGCTCCGGGTGCTGGAGAGCCAACCCGTCACCGACGCCGCCCTGGCCACCGAGATCGCCCGGCTGAAGGCGTGGCGGCAGGCCGGCGCGCTACGCGTGGAGACGGCCAGTGGCAGCAGGGTCTACCAGCACGCCGAGGCGATCCGGACGCTCGACGCCTGGTGGCCGCTGCTGGTCCGGGGCATGTTCCGGGCCCCGCTCGGCGCGGAGCTGTACCAGTCCCTGGTCAACACCCTTCAGGTCAACGAGTCACCCTCCGGCCACCAACAGGGCGACGTGTCGAACCTGCCGTCGTCGGCGAACAGCGCCCAGACGCACAAGGGCTCGGCCTTCCAGTACGGATGGTGGGGTTGGGTCGACCGGGACCTGCGGGCCGTCCTGGGCGACCCGGTGGCCGGCGGGCCGGGGCGTACCTTCTGCGGCGACGGCGACCTCGCCGCCTGCCGGCAGGTCCTGCTCGACACCCTGCGCACGGCGGCGACCACACCGGCCACGCAGACCTATCCGGGAGACGACACCTGCGCCGCCGGCGACCAGTGGTGCGCCGACGCCATCGTCCAGTCGCCGCTGGGCGGCATCACGCACGCCACCATCGCCTGGCAGAACCGTCCCACCTACCAGCAGGTGGTGTCGTTCCCCGCCCGACGCGGCGACGACCTGACCAATCTGGCCGCCGGCCGCCCGGTCACCGCCTCCAGCAGCCAACTGTTCCATGGTGCCGGCCGTGCCGTGGACGGCGACCTGGGCACCCGGTGGGCCAGTTCGTGGTCGGACAACCAGTGGCTGCGGGTCGACCTCGGATCGGTCCGGCAGGTCGGTCGGGTAGCCCTGGCCTGGGAGGCCGCCTACGCCCGGTCGTACCGGGTGGAGGTCTCCACCGACGGCGCCACCTGGCGGCCGGCCTGGTCGACCACCACCGGCGACGGCGGGACCGACGTGGTCAGCTTCGCCCCGCAGCAGGCCCGGTACGTGCGGATGTACGGGCTGACCCGGGGCACGTCCTACGGCTTCTCACTGTGGGAGATGTCGGCATACGCCCAGTGAGGCCGACGGTCGTGGCCGGGACGACACCGTCCCGGCCGCGACCGCTTCGATTGGCTCAGGCCAGCGCGATCTGGTCGCCGTCGACCCTGATGTTCTTGGCCGCTAGCGGGGTGGTGGCCGGACCGGCCTTGACGGAGCCGTCCTCGATGGAGAACTTGCTGCCGTGGCAGGTGCAGTTGATGGTGCCGCCGTCGACGTTCGACACCGGGCAGCCCTGATGGGTGCAGACCGGGTCGAACCCCTTGAACTCCCCGGCGGTGGGTTGGGTGATCACCACGCCCTGGGCGGCGTAGACCGCACCGCCACCGACCGGGATGTCGGTCGTGCGGGCCAGTGACTGGGCACCCTCGCGGTCCCCGCCACCGGCGTCACCGGTGTTGGTGATCTGCGGCCCCGGGCTGGGTGCCGCGCCGCCGTCGTCCTCATCACCGCAGGCGGCCAACACCGCCGCCGCGCCGACCGCCCCCGCCCCAGCGAGCAGAGCTCGGCGGGTACGCACGTCAGGCCCGGCCGGCACCTGCTCCTCGCTCATGCCAGTGCTCCGTTGCGCTCGCTCATGCCTCGCCCCTCCGTCGGTGACTCCGGTGCATGATCTGTGGCTACTTTCCCCTACACGCACCACTCTGCCGGTCGGTTCACCCGATCGGCCACCCGGGCGCGCCAGGCCGTCAGGCGCCCGCCGACCGCGTGGTGAATCAGCGCGCGGCGGTGGTGGCCTTGCGGCCACCGCGAGCCCGGCCACCGTTGGCCTTCGCCGCCCGGGCGGTGGCCGCCACGGCACCCTTCGCCGCGCCGCCGAGCTTGAGGACGGTACGCAGGAACTGCCCGGTGTGGCTCTCGGCGACCTCGGCGACCTCCTCCGGGCTGCCGGTGGCGAGCACGGTGCCGCCCCGGTGGCCGCCCTCGGGACCCATGTCGATGAGCCAGTCCGCGCTCTTGATCACGTCCAGGTTGTGCTCGATCGTGATGACCGTGTTGCCCTTGTCGACCAGCCCCTCCAGCACCAGCAGCAGCTTGCGGATGTCCTCGAAGTGCAGGCCGGTGGTCGGCTCGTCGAGCACGTAGACCGTCCGCCCGGTCGAACGCTTCTGCAACTCCGAGGCGAGCTTGACCCGCTGCGCCTCGCCGCCGGAGAGGGTCGGCGCGGGCTGCCCCAGCCGTACGTAGCCCAACCCCACGTCGACGAGCGTCTTGAGGTGCCGGTGGATGGCCGGGATGGCGGAGAAGAACTCGGCCGCCTCCTCGATCGGCATCTCCAGCACGTCGGAGACGGTCTTGCCCTTGTAGTGCACCTCCAGGGTCTCCCGGTTGTACCGGGCGCCCTTGCAGACTTCGCACGGCACGTACACGTCGGGCAGGAAGTTCATCTCGATCTTGATGGTGCCGTCGCCGGAGCACGCCTCGCAGCGACCGCCCTTGACGTTGAAGGAGAACCGTCCGGGGCCGTACCCACGGACCTTGGCCTCGGTGGTCTCGGCGAACAACTTGCGCACGTGGTCCCAGACGCCGGTGTAGGTGGCCGGGTTGGATCGCGGGGTGCGGCCGATCGGCGACTGGTCGACACCGACGACCTTGTCGACGTGCTCCAGGCCGGAGACCCGGGTGTGCCGGCCCGGCACCAGCCGCGCGCCGTTGATCTGGTTGGCCAGCACCGCGTACAGGATGTCGTTGACCAGGGTCGACTTGCCCGAGCCGCTGACCCCGGTCACGGCGATCAACTGGCCGAGCGGGAAGCTCACCGTCAGGTTGCGCAGGTTGTGCTCGCGGGCCCCGTGCACCACCAGCTCCCGCCCGGGGGTCTGCGGGCGGCGGCCCTTGGGCGTCGGGATCTCCCGCCGGCCGGACAGGTACGCCCCGGTCAGTGAGTCGGAATTCTCCAGCAGCGCCGGCACCGAGCCGCTGTGCACGATCCGGCCGCCGTGCTCGCCCGCGCCGGGACCGATGTCCACGATCCAGTCGGCGGTGCGGATGGTGTCCTCGTCGTGCTCGACCACGATCAGCGTGTTGCCCAGGCCGCGCAGCCGCACCAGCGTCTCGATCAGCCGGTGATTGTCCCGCTGGTGCAGGCCGATCGACGGCTCGTCGAGCACGTACAGCACCCCGACCAGCCCGGAGCCGATCTGGGTGGCCAACCGGATGCGCTGCGCCTCACCGCCGGAGAGGGTGCCGGCCGGGCGGTCCAGGGAGAGGTAGTCCAGCCCGACGTCGAGCAGGAAGCGCAGCCGGGCGTTGATCTCCTTGAGCACCCGCTCGGCGATCAGCTTCTGCCGGTCGGTCAGCTCGATGCCGGCCAGCAGGTCGGCGCACTCGCCGACCGACAAGTTGCACACCTCGGCGATGCTGCGCCCGGCCAGGGTGACCGCGAGCACCTCGGGCTTGAGCCGGGCGCCACCGCAGGCCGCGCAGGGCACGTCACGCATGTAGCCCTCGTACTTCTCCCGCGACCACTCGCTCTCGGTGTCGGAGTGCCGGCGCTCGATCCACTGCACCACGCCCTCGAAGCCGGTGTAGTACGAGCGCTCCCGGCCGTACTTGTTGCGGTAGCGCACGTGGACCTGGTCGTCGGAGCCGTGCAGGATGGTCTTCTGCGCCCGCGACGGCAACGCCCGCCACGGGGTGTCGACGTCGAAGTGCTCGGCCTCGCCGAGCGCCTCCAGCAGGCGGAGGAAGTATTCCAGGTTGTGCCCGGTCGCCCAGGGCTGGATCGCACCCTCACGCAGGCTGCGCTCCGGGTCGGGAACGACCAGCTCCGGGTCGACCTCCTTCTTCGTGCCGAGGCCGGTGCACTCCGGGCAGGCGCCGTAGGGCGCGTTGAAGGAGAAGACCCGGGGCTCCAGGTCCTCGATCGCCAGGGGGTGGTCGTTGGGGCAGGCCAGGTGCTCGGAGTAGCGCCGCTCCCGGTCGGGGTCGTCCTCGGCCAGGTCGACGAAGTCGAGCAGCACCAGACCGCCGGAGAGGCCCAGCGCCGCCTCGACCGAGTCGGTCAGCCGCTGCTTGGCGCTGGGCTTGACACTGAGCCGGTCGATCACCACCTCGATGGTGTGCTTCTCCTGCTTCTTCAGCTTCGGCGGGTCGGTGAGCTGGTGCACCACCCCGTCGACCCGGGCCCGGGCGTACCCCTTGGCCTGGAGTTCGGCGAACAGGTCGACGTACTCGCCCTTGCGGCCCCGCACCACCGGCGCGAGCACCATGAAGCGGGTGCCCTCGGCCATCGCGAGGACCCGGTCGACGATCTGCTGCGGGCTCTGCCGGGAGATCCGTTCGCCGCAGACCGGGCAGTGCGGTTCGCCGACCCGGGCGAAGAGCAGCCGCAGGTAGTCGTAGACCTCGGTGATCGTGCCGACGGTGGAGCGGGGGTTGCGCGAGGTGGACTTCTGGTCGATGGAGACCGCCGGGCTCAGGCCCTCGATGAAGTCGACGTCCGGCTTGTCCATCTGGCCGAGGAACTGCCGGGCGTACGACGACAGCGACTCGACGTACCGGCGCTGCCCCTCGGCGAAGATCGTGTCGAAGGCCAGGCTCGACTTGCCCGACCCGGACAGCCCGGTGAACACGATGAGGGCGTCCCGGGGCAGGTCGAGGCTGACGTCACGCAGGTTGTGCTCGCGTGCGCCACGGATGATCAAACGGTCGGCCACGGTCCGTGTACTCCCGGGTGAGAACGTAGAGGAAGATCTGTCCGCTTTTGCGGTGAACCCAGCGGTTGTGTCGGCGCGGAGAGTGCGCCCCGGCAACTGTAGACCCGCCCTCCGACAACTTCCCCCACCGCGCGTCCCCTCCCCACCGACCTCCCCACCCCACCCCCACCCCACCTGCGCCGATCATCCAGTTCTGGCACCTGACAAGACGGGCAAAACGCCCGATACCGACAACCACAACTGCATGATCGCGCCCGGATGGGGTGGGGGGTGGGGGTGGTCAGTGGGGGTGGGGGGTACGGCGGGTGGTGCGCGACACGCGGGTGGGGCGGGTGGCACGGCGACGGGTCTCGTGGTTGATCTCCCGTTGCAGCCGGCGCCAGTTCTCGTAGCGGCGGGCGGTCAGCGCACCGTCGTCGAGTGCCGCGCGCACCGCGCAGCCGGGTTCGGCCTCGTGCCCGCAGTCGCCGTACCGGCAGTCGGCGGCCAGGTCGGCGATGTCGGCGAAGGCCCGGTCGAGCCCGGCCGCGCCGTCGAGCAGGCCGACGGCCCGCACCCCGGGCGTGTCCACCACGGCGCCCCCGCCCGGCAGCGGCACCAACGCCCGCCAGGTGGTGGTGTGCCGGCCCTTGCCGTCCACCCGACGGATCGCCTGGGTGGGCATCACCACCGCCGAGGCGAGCGCGTTGACCAGGCTCGACTTGCCGGCACCGGAGGGACCGAGCAGCCCGAGGGTGCGGCCCGCACCGACCTCGGCGCGCAGCGACGCCAACCCGGTGCCGCGCTCGGCACTGACCGGCAGCACCGGCACACCGGGCGCGAGGGCCGCGAGTTGCCGCGCCACCGCCGCCGGATCGGCCGCCAGGTCGGTCTTGGTCAGCACCATGAGCGGCCGGGCACCGGACTCGTGGACCAGCGAGAGCAGTCGCTCGATACGGGCGGCGTCCGGTGCCGGGTGCACCGGCTCCACCACGGCCACCGCGTCCAGGTTGGCGGCCAGCAGTTGACCACCGGCGTCCTTGCCGGCGGTGCGCCGGATCAACGCGGTACGGCGGGGCAGCACCGTCTGCACCGTCGTCCGCCCGTCGGGCCAGGCGCACAACAGCACCCAGTCGCCCACGCCGGGCAGTCGGGTGGCGTCGCCGACGGCGGCGGCCAGCAGGGCCCCGCCGGTCGAGGCGCGCACCGGCCCGTCCTCGGTGAGCACCGTGCAGACGCCCCGGTCGACGCGGGCCACCCGGCCGGGACGGTTGTCGGTACGGATGCGTCGTAGCTGTGCCGCCCGGTCGGTGTCCCAGCCCAGGGCGGTCAACGAGATGGTCATGGCTCCTCGTTCAGTGTCGGTGCGGGTGATACACGGGTGCGGTGACCGGCATGACCACCACCTCCTCCGCTCCGGCGCCGCGCACGAACCTGGTCGACCCCGGCCGGTGACCGGACCACGAGACAGCGGTGGAGCGTCCGGGCCGAGGGGGTCGCTGGCACAGACGGTAGGTCGGGCCGCGCCACGCCGGAAGTGAATTCCGCGGCGACGCGGTGGGCGCGGACCACTAGGGTCAGCACCGTGACACTGGATCCGCTGCTGCTGACCGGCGACGTGGACGCCGCCACGGCGCGTCTGCTGCGGACGGCGGCCACCTTCGACGCCGCCGACCTCGCGGCGCCGTCCCTGCTCGCGGGGTGGAGCCGAGGACATGTGCTCAGCCACGTCTGCCGCAATGCCGACGGCTTCGTCAACCTGCTCACCTCGGCGCGAACCGGCGAGCGGATCCCGATGTACGCCAGCGCCACGGCCCGGACCGCCGACATCGAGGCGGGTGCCGCGCGTGCGCCCGAGGAGCACCTGGACGACCTGCGGCGCAGCGCGGACCGGTTCGCCGAGGCCGTCGCCGCGATGCCGGCGCCGGCGTGGGGTGCCAGCGTGGAGACCCGGCACGGCTCGCGGCCGGCGGCCCTGCTCGTCTGGGGCCGGCTGCGGGAACTGGAGGTCCACCACGTCGACCTGGCCGCCGACTACCGGCACACGGACTGGTCGCCGGACTTCGGTCACCGACTGCTGCACGAAGTGACCAGCGGCTTCGCCGACCGCGGCGACGTACCGGCGATGGTCCTGCGCTTCGACGGCGGCGGCCACGAACTGGTGCTCGGCGATCGGGTGCAGGCACCGGTCGTCGCGGGTTCGGCCGCCGACCTCGCCGCGTGGCTGACCGGTCGCGACCCCGGCACGACCCTGACCGTCACCCCCGACGGACAGCTGCCCCGCCCACCCGAATGGATCTAGAAAGCCATGACCTACAGCGGAGAAGTCACCCCCGGCGGTCCGCCGGCGGTACGCGAACTCGACCGGCTGACCATCACCAAGGTGTCGGTCGGGCCGATGGACAACAACGCGTACCTGCTGCGCTGCGGCAGCAGCGGTGAGCAGGTGCTGATCGACGCCGCCAACGAGGCGCCCCGCCTGCTGGAGCTGGTCGGCGACGCGGGCCTCGCCGCGGTGGTGACCACCCACCAGCACATGGACCACTGGGTCGGTCTGGAGGAGGTGGTGGCCAAGACCGGCGCCCGTGCGCTGGTGCACGCCGACGACGCGGAAGGGCTGCCGATCGAGGCGCAGACCCTCACCGACGGCGACGTGGTGCCGGTCGGCGACTGTGCCCTGGAGGTCATCCACCTCCGGGGCCACACCCCGGGCTCGGTGGCGTTGCTCTACCGCGACCCCGCCGGCGTGCCGCACCTTTTCACCGGCGACAGTCTCTTCCCCGGTGGGGTCGGCAACACCGACCAGGATCCGCAGCGGTTCGCCGCGCTGATCGACGATGTCGAGCACAAGCTGTTCGACCGGCTGCCCGACGAGACCTGGTTCTACCCCGGGCACGGCCGGGACTCGACGCTCGGCGAGGAACGCCCCCACCTGGCCGAGTGGCGCGCCCGCGGCTGGTGACCGCCGCGCCGGTCAGGGCGCGATGCGCAGGCGTCGGATCTGGTTGTCGTCGTAGTCCTCGAAGCGGTACCGCAGGCCGGCGAAGGGACTGCCGGGAAAGTCACCGGTGATGGTGGCGGTGACCACCGTTCCCTCCGGCGTCTGCGCCACGTCGGTGATCTCGTACGACACCAGCGGCACCTGCTGCCGCCAGGCCCGGATCTCGGCGATGCCCGTGTAGGTCCTGTCCTCGTCCTCGACCACGGCGTCGGGGGCGAAGAGCGCGAAGTAGGCGTCGCTGTCCGCCTCGCCGGCGAGCGCGAAGTAGCGACGGATGAGTGGCGGTGCGGCGCTCATGGCGGAACTCCTCACGGAAGTGCGTCGTGCAGCTCTGCGGACCTGCACGATCCTGCCGCACGGGTGCGACGGCCACCCTCGGTTCGATCGGTTCCCAAACCGCCTGGCGCGTTCGCCGGCCCCGACCGGCCGGGTCAGCGGGTGACGGCGCGCAACCGTCGCCGGGTGCCGAGCAACACCAGGGCCGCCAGCAGCAGTCCGCCGGCCATGGTCACCAGCAGTGGACTCGCGCCGGCGGGCAGCAGCCCGGCCACTGTCCGCGACGCGGTACCCACCACCAGGTAGAGGCCGGTCCAGCCGGTGGCACCGAGCGCCGCGAACCCGAGAAACCGCCGGTACGACATGCGCAGCCCGCCCGCGGCCAGCGGCAGCAGCGCGTTGAACACCGGCAGGAAGGGCGCGATCAGCACCAGTCGGCCGCCGTCGCGGCGCAGGATGCCCTCCGCCGCCGCCCATCGCGTCTCGCCGACCCACCCGCCGAAGCGGCTGTGCCGCAGCCGGTCGCCCCACAGTCGGCCGACGAGGAAGCTCAGTGACCAGCCGGTGAGGCATCCGGTGACCACGGCGACGAAGGTCGCCAGCCCGGTGGTGGGGGTGCCGACCGCCACGGCGGCGAGCACCGCCACGTCACCGGGCACCAGGACCCCGAACAGCGGCACCGCGTCGAAGAGCATGACCACCCCGAGCACCGCCATCAGCGCCACCACGGGAAGCTCTCCGACCTGGGCCAACTGGTCCATCATGTCTCGTACGCTAGGGCCTGTCCGCCACCGCGGACATCGGGTTTCCTCCCCTATCTCGCGACGGCGCCCCTGAGGGTGAACCCCGATCCCGCCCGCCGGTCGGCGCCATCCGCGGCATCACCTGAGGCGCTTCGCCCGGCAAATCCGCTATTCACCGGTTACTGTCGGGAAGGTATTGGGCGATCACCGGCGGACAAGCCAGCGGTCGCCCGCATGGAACAGGGAGAGAGTACGCATGGCAACCGGCACCGTGAAGTGGTTCAACTCCGAAAAGGGCTTCGGCTTCATCGAGCAGGACGGCGGAGGGCCCGACGTCTTCGTGCACTACTCGGCCATCCAGTCCAGCGGCTACCGCGAGCTGGGTGAGGGTCAGAAGGTCGAGTTCGACGTGACCCAGGGGCAGAAGGGCCCGCAGGCGGACAACGTCCGTCCGCTCTGACTCGTACCGGTCCCGCGGGGCTGATCGCACGGCGGTGAGTGGCGGCCGGTACCGGCCGCCACTCGTCGGGGCGTCGCCTCAGGCCGCCAGCCGCCGACTCAACTCACTGACGACCTGTTCCGCCACGGTGGGCGGAATCGCGGCCGCGATCTCCTGCGGGGAGAGACCGGCCAGCACCCCGGTGACGATCGCCTGCTCGTCGGTGAAGTCCCGGTTCATCAGTGAGTTCACTGTGCTCTGCAGGGCGGTGAGCTGGGCACCGATGCTGCGCAGCGTCGGGTGGGAGACCTGGAAGTCGGGGTCCGTGTGGTCCTCGCCCATGGTTGTCCGGGTGTAGGTCTGTCCGATCGGGTTGCGTCCGTCCAGCACGGTGAGGTTGCGGTGGACGGTCCTGAGCCAGTTGTGCTCCTCGGGTGTCATCTCGTTCTCCCCCTCCTCGGGGTTCAGCAGTCCGATGGTGGTCAGGTAGCGGCGGAACAGGGGCCGCTGGTCGCGGTTCGCCTTGATCGAGTCCCGGAAGAAGCTGAAGTGGGTGTGCCACAGGTGGGACCGGTCGCCGGTGCTGCGTCGACCGAGCCGGTCCCAGCGCCGGACCACGTTGCCGTCCGGCGAATAGATGATCTCGCGGATGTCCCGGGTGTCCGGGGCGTTGGCGACGCATTGCGCCACGCACCAGGTGGAGAACGTGAACAGGTCGTGGGTACGGCCGCCGGAGTTGAGCCGGAACGTCCCCACGTCCAGCGCGGCGGCGTCGAGGGTCAGTCCGTTGCGGTCGCGGGGCGACTCCACCACCGAGTAGTCGTTGGTGACGACCCGGTCCGACCCGCAGTGGTAGCCCCCTCGGTGGTTGGCGTCACCGACGATGCCGACCTCGTTGGGTTCGAGGTCGGCGTCGCGGCTGCGGTTGGGGTCACGGTCGAGATGATCAAGCAGCAGACGACGAACGGCGAGAAGATTTGCCGGTGCCCGCGTCATGGATCCCCCTTCGTTTACTCGTCGGGGACCAGGCAGGACAGTGACACCGCGTACGCGGTGGAGAGGCTCACCGCCAGGCCGGGCCAATCGGGTGCACGGCGCCGGGCGTAGCACCACGATAGCTCGCTCTTTAGGTGAATGCCCAGCTCAGGGGTGCCTTGATTCAGCTCGGAGAAGCCTGGGAGGCAGAGTGGACGATCGGTAGGACCACTGCGGACGGATGATCCGGGTCGTGCAAGATCTCCCGGAATCCACGACGGAGTGTGACAGCCGCGCCGAGGGATTCGCCAGTGCCGGGGTTACGCGCGTAGCGGGGGTGAGCCCCGCCGGAGACCTGTAGCCGCAGCCGGTGCCCGGGGGCGAAGCGGTGGGCGGTCGGCCACATCTCGACCGGCACCACGACCGCGCCGGCGTCGTCGGCGGGAAACCGCTGCGGATCGAGCCGGACCAGCCCGTCGCAGATGTTCCACGACCGCCCCCGGGTGTCCACGTCGCACAGCCGCACGAAGACGTCCAGGTGCGTCAGCTCACTGCGCAGGTGGATCTCGGCGCGGACCGGCCCGATCACCTCGATTCCGGCGGCCAACGGCTCGCTGGTCCAGGTCAACACGTCGGGCCGGGCCTCGACCGGACGGTTGTCGAACGGTCCGGCCCGCTGGGCCACCAGCAGTGGGCCGCCGAGCGACGGCGTCGGGTCGGCCGGGTCGTACCAGAATCCGTCCGGCGGCGACGGCACCGGGTCCGCGGGGCTCAGGGCCGCCTGCGGATGCAGGTACCAGCGGACGGCGTCGGCGGGTGGTGGCCAGTCGGGCAGATCGCGCCAGCCGCCGCCCGCGCCACCGACGTGCAGCCGCACGGTCGCGTCGGCGGCCTCGCCGGCTCCCTCGTCGGACAGGTGGGTGTCGAGCCAGCGCAGACCCTCGCGCAGAGCGGCGACGAACAGTCCCGGGCTGCCGTGGGTCCACGGACCGACCACCAGGCGCGGTCGGGCACCGGTGGCCCGCAGCGCCGTGTAGTCGCGCAGTTGGGCCGGCAGGAAGATGTCGTGCCAGCCGCTGACCATCGCCACCGGCGCGCCGACCAGGTGCAGTCGGTCGTCGAAGACCCGGCTGCGCCAGTAGTCGGCCTGCGGGGTGTGGTGCCGCAGCCACTCCTGGAAGAACGGCACGGTGACGCCGGTGGCGACCCGGTCGGCCTCGATCAACGGAAGGTGGGCCAGGGCGGCGGTCAGTCTGGGCTGGCCGCGCTTGAGTTCCCACTGGCGGGCCAGCCACGGCACGGTCTGCGCCTGCAGCAGTTCCGCCCAGGTCAACACCGTGTCCAGGGCGAACGACTCCCCCGCGTAGGTGGAGTCGCGGGTGGTCGAGGCGGTGGCCACCGCGACCATGGCCCGCAGCTGCGGACCCGCGTCCGCCGCCAGCGCCCACTGCACGAATCCCTGGTAGCTGGCGCCGAACATGCCGAACGCGCCGGTCCACCACCGCTGCCGGCGCAGCCAGTCGAGCGTGTCCAGACCGTCGTCGCGTTCGTGCACGAACGGCTGGAACTCACCGCCCGAGCCGCCGGTGCCCCGACAGGACTGGATGACCACGTGGAATCCCTGCTCGGCGGCGAGTCGGCAGAGCAGCCGCATCGGACCGGCCCGACCGTACGGGGTACGGATCAGCACGGTGGGCGCGGCGGGCAAATCGGGGGCGTAGTGGTCGGTGCGCAGGATCACACCGTCGCGTACCCGCAAGGCGATGTCCCGGGTGACGGTGACCCGTCGGGTCCGCGCCGGTGGCAGTCGCAGGGCGGCGGCGGCGAGTCCGGCCGCCAGACGATCCAGCACGACTCACTCCGGCCGGCGTCGGTGCGGCTCGGTGCGGGCGGCACGGACCTCGTCCCGGTGCTCCCGCAGGGAGGCGCCCATCGCCGTCATGAACCGGTACACCACCTCCAGCTCGTCGTCGCCGAACCCGGCCATCACCCGGTCGGTGCGCTCGCCCAGCGGCCGGAAGAAGCCCATCGCCAGTTCGGCGCCGCGTTCGGCGTAGCGCAGCAGCACCTTGCGCCGGTCCTTGGGGTCCCGGTCCCGGCGCAGATGTCCGGCGCGTTCCAGCCGGTCGATCAGGGCGGTGACCGAGCCGGAGGAGAGGTCGAGGTGTTCGCCGAGCCGGCCCGGCGTGATCGGATCGCCGAGCAGCTCGGCGTCCATCACGGCGATCAGTGCCTGCAGGTCGGTGGCGTTGAGGCCGTGCTGGCCGGCGAAGGCGTGCCCGACGTGCTGCGCGTCCACGCCGTAGCGCCGCAGCTCAGCCGTGATCTCGGCGATCAGCACCTCCCGGCGCGTGTCGCGCCTGCGGTACATACCGTGAGCTGCCACGTCCCGCGCTTCCTCCCGAGATCCGGCTCGCAGCATAACCGAGCGGGAGCCACGTCTCGGCCGTCGAGATTCTCTACCGCCGCGCTGTTGCGGTATTTTTCTTGATGAGTGAAAATCTCGACTGTCTAGATACTTGCCGACTGGGGGGTCGTCCTGATGTCCGTGTTCACCCGCGTGGCGGGCGGTCGCCTGAACGCCTTGCTCACCATCCTCGCGGCGCTCGCCGTGGGCACGGCCGTCTTCTGGTTGCCCACCCCCGACAACCCGGCACCCGTCTCCGCCACCGGCCTGTCCGTCAGCTGGCAGTCCACCCAGGTCGAGCGGTTGCAGGAGGAACTGCCGGCCAGCGACGTCCAGCCGGCCATCGTGGTGGTCACCCGCGACGACGGCGCGCCGCTCACCGACAGCGACCGCGCCGCCCTCACCGCCGGCACCGGCGCCCTCGGCGGGCTCACCGCCGGCGGTCAGGTCGCCCCGCCGCAACTGTCTCCCGACGGCTCGGTCGCCCTGGTCGCCGTGCCGCTGAGCACCGAGGGCGGTCAGGATGCGGTGGCCGCGACCGTGGCCGAGGTCCGCGAGGCGCTGACCGCCCTGCCGGCGGAGTTGACCGTCGAGGTGACCGGCGCGCCGGCCTTCACCGCCGACCTCACCAAGGTCTTCGAGGGTGCCGACACCACCCTGCTCGCCGTCACCGCCGCGGTCGTCGCGCTGCTGCTGCTCGTCACCTACCGCAGTCCGCTGCTGTGGATGGTGCCGCTGGCCGTCGTGGCGGCCACCGAACAGGTGGCGCTGCGGGCCCTCGACACGGTCATCCCCGCCGTCGGCATCAACTACGCGGGCGGGGCCGTCAGCGGCATCGCCAGCGTCCTCGTCTTCGGCGCCGCCACCAACTACGCCCTGCTGCTGATCGCCCGTTACCGGGAGGAACTACGTCGGGAAGCGGACCGCTTCGCGGCCATGCGGGCCGCGCTGCGCCGCACCGCCGAACCGATCCTCGCCAGCGGTGGCACGGTCATGCTCGGAGTGCTCACCCTGCTGCTCAGCGAGCGGGAACTCAACCGGGCCCTCGCCGTCGCCTGCGCCACCGGCATCCTGCTGGCCATGGCGTCGGCTCTGCTCGTGCTACCGGCCGCGCTGGTGCTGCTCGGGCGGCGCCTGTTCTGGCCGTTCGTGCCGCGGGTCGGCGGCGAAGGCCGGGAGGGCCGGGTCTGGGGCCGGCTCGGCGCTGCCGTGATCCGTCGCCCGGTGCCGGTCGCGGCCCTGGCCACACTGCTGCTGGCCGCGCTCGCCCTGGGCGGCCTCGGCCTGCGTACCGGACTGTCGGAGACCGAGCAGTTCCGGGTTCAGCCCGAGGCGGTCGCCGGGGCGGAGACCCTGGCCCGCGCGTTCCCCGCCGGCACCACCCAACCGGTGGCGGTGATGACCCGACCCGACACCGTGCCGGCGGTCACCGCGGCCGCCGCCGAGGTGCCCGGGGTGGCCTCCGCCCGCCCCGGCACCGCCGGCCCCACCGTCGCACAGGTCGACGTGGTGCTCGAGGCCGAGCCCGGCACCACCGCCTCCGACCGGACGCTGGCGGCCCTGCGGGACGCGGTCGCCGCCGTACCCGATTCCGCGCCACCCGCCCCCGCGGGTGGCGACGCACCGACCGGCGCCATCGTCGGCGGCACCGTGGCCGGCACGTACGACGCGGCGGAGGCCGACGCCGAGGACCTGCGCGTCATCCTGCCGCTGATCCTGCTGCTGGTCGGCGCCGTGCTGGTGCTGCTGCTGCGCGGCCTGCTCGCCCCGGTGCTGCTCGTGGTCACCGTCGTCGCCTCGTACTTCGCCAGCCTCGGTGGTGCCTGGCTGCTCTTCGACCACGTGCTCGGCTTCCCCGCGCTGGACACCACCGTGCCGCTGCTCGCCTTCGTCTTCCTGGTGGCGCTCGGCGTGGACTACAACATCTTCCTGGTCACCCGCGCCCGCGAGGACGCCCGCACCGTCGGCACCCGCGAGGGCATGCTCTCCGCGCTGCGGGTCACCGGCGGTGTCATCACCAGCGCCGGCATCCTGCTGGCCGCCGTCTTCGCCGTCCTCGGCGTGCTCCCGCTGATCACCCTGACCCAGATCGGGATCATCGTCTGCCTCGGTGTGCTGCTGGACACCCTGCTGGTCCGCACGGTCGTCGTCCCGGCCCTGGCGTTCCTGCTCGGGGAACGCTTCTGGTGGCCCGGCCGGATCACCCCCGATCAGAACCCGAGGCAGACGCACTCCGACATCAGCGCCCGGACGTTGCGCACGTAGCTCGGGTTGGGGATGTGCAGCGGCTTACCCTCCGGGGCCACCGCCCCGTGCCCGTAGTTGTACGCGGCGATGACCGCGTTGAGCAGGCACGAGTCCAGCTCGGCGGTGCACAGGTCGGCGTCGAGCCGGTAGTCGGCGTCGAAGTACATGTCGCCGATGTACTTGGTCAGCCAGGCCAGGAAGGTGCCGCCGAGATAGGCGTTGTCCCGGTAGTCCCACACGTCGTAGCTCTGCCCGAAACGCTGGTTCATCCAGGACGCGGTGTCCGGCATCACCTGCATCAGGCCGATGCCCTTGTCGCAGGCCACGATGTTGGACTGCCAGCCGCTCTCCTGCCACGCCGTCGCTTTGATCAGATTCAGCGGAATGCGGATGTCCGGCGCCGACGTCGGCCAGTACGTCCGCCCGGCCGCCTCGGTCAGCGCCGCCTTCGCCTGCGCACGGCTGGCCTGATCACCCTTGTAACTCGGCTTGCAGTCGCTCGCGGGCGGCTTCGGCGGGTCCGGCGGAACCTGCTTCTCCGTCGGTGGCTTCGGCACCGTCCGGGGAGCGGTGGCCGTGGTGCGCTTCGGCTTCGGGCTCCGCTCCGCCGCCGAGGGCGACGCGCTGGCGGTGGGGGTGGCCTTCGGCGCGGCACCCATCGACTCCACCGCCGACGGGGTCGCCGACACCTCCTCCGGCACCGGCGAACCGCTGGTCTCCTCCGAGCCGTCCGGCAACTCACCCGGCAGGGCGACCGGGGCCGGCACCTCCGCGGCGGAACCGTCCACCCTGGCACATCCACCGCCGGTCAGCAGCATCATCGCGGCAACCGCCGCGACACCCCACCGTGCGACGCCGCGTCCCATGTCGATCTCCTCCGGCCGTGACGAACCCGCCGCACACTAACAGCTACCGCCCGTCGCGCGTGGCCCCACGACCGCCGCCCGGATCACGGCAGCGGCCCTCATCCGGCGGCGGAGCGACCGCCGGACACCGCGCGGTCCCGGGTGGCCCAGGCGACCATGAACACCGCCGTCCAGGCGGCACCGAGCAACACCGCCCCGACCGTGCCGCTGGCGGTGCTCAATCCCAGGTACAGCCGGGCACCGCCGATGGTGACGACCCCGGCCGCCGCGACGGTCCACGCGGCCACCGCGACCGGCCAGCGGGCGCCCCGCGACACCAGCCACGCCAGCGTGCACAGGCTCGCCGTCACCACCACGTTCTGCGTGGAGAACAGCACCACCCGCCCACCGGCGGCCAGGTCGGCCACGGCCGCGAGCACCACCAGCGGCACGAAGGCACCGACCGTGCCGACGACACTGAGCAGGTCCGCCCGCCAGGGCCGCTGCCGCCACGCCTGCACCAGGGCCACCAGCGCCACCATCACGATCAGCGACCAGCCCCGCAGCAGCGACACCGCCGCCTGGGTCGCCTCCACCGCGTCGGGCGTACGACGGGCCGCGAACCAGCCGGCGATCACCCCGTCGACCAGGGACAGGCCGCTGTGCCGGACCACCACCCGCAGCACCCACGCGATCACCAGCGCCACCACGAACAGCAGCAGCACCCCGGCCGCCAGGTTCGCCAGCAACGCCCACGCCGGCCCGAGACGCAGGCTCAGCAGGAAGAACAGCAACCCGTAGCGGGCCGACAGCCACCGCAGCGGCGGCAGCCGGGACGCCCGGGTCAGCAGCGCCCGCGCCGGATCGGGGTTGCGGCCCAGCCAGCGCCCCGCCAGCACCACCGCGACCAACGCGGCCACCAGCACCAGCACCGCTCCGGTGGCCCGGCCCAGCAGCCGGGAGACCGTCTCGTACGACTCCCCGGCCAGATGCCCGACCAACACCGAGGCACCCACCCAGGTGCTCACCCCGGCCAGGTTCCACGGCGCGAACCGGCGGTACGACATGCCGGACGCACCGGCCAGCCGGGGCACCAGCGTGCGGGCGAACGCCACCCAGCGCGCGGTCAGCACACCACGACCGCCCATCCGGTCGAACATCGCGTCGGCGCGGGCCCACCGTTGCGGCCCCACCCACGCACCCCACCTGCTGGCCCGCAGCCGAGGCCCGTAGCGCCGGCCGGCACGGAACGCCAGCGCGTCGCCCAACGCGGCGGCGACGATCATCACCAGCAGCGCCGGACCTAGCCGCAGCGTGCCGGTGTACGTGAGAAAGCCCACCAGCAGCAGAGTCGCCTCACCGGGGGCGACCAGCCCGATGATCAGTGCCGTCTCGGTGGCCACTATCAGCGCCGCCACGACGTAGATCAGCCACGGCGGCAGGCTCTGCACCGAACTGAGCAGATCGTGCACGGCGCCCCCGGATCACCTCGGCAGGACTGCCCTGCCAGTTTGACAGTGCGGCCCCGCGGGAGACGGACCACCCGGGGTGACCCCGACGCCACGCCGCTACCGCCGAGGCGGGAGGATGGAGCCCATGCAGCTTCGCACGGACCTCCGCAACGTCGCCATCATCGCCCACGTCGACCACGGCAAGACCACCCTGGTCGACGCCATGCTGCGGCAGGCCGGCGCCTACGGCGCCCGGGGCGAGGTGACCGAGCGGGTGATGGACTCGATGGACCTGGAACGGGAGAAGGGCATCACCATCCTGGCCAAGAACACCGGGGTGCGCTACCTGCCCGCCGACGGCTCCGACCCGGTAACCATCAACATCATCGACACCCCCGGTCACGCGGACTTCGGCGGCGAGGTCGAGCGTGGCCTGACCATGGTCGACGGGGTGGTGCTGCTGGTCGACGCCAGCGAAGGTCCGCTGCCGCAGACCCGGTTCGTGCTGCGCAAGGCGCTCAAGGCCCGGATGCCGATCATCCTCGTGATCAACAAGGTGGACCGCCCGGACGCCCGGATCAAGGAGGTCGTCGACGACACCTACGAACTCTTCCTCGACCTCGACGCCGACGAGGAGCAGATCGACTTCCCGATCGTCTACGCCTGCGCCCGCGACGGCATCGCCTCCCTGACCCAACCCGCCGACGGTTCGGTGCCGGACGACAGCCACAGCCTGGAGCCGCTGTTCCGCACCCTGCTGGACACCATCCCGCCGCCCGCGTACGACGAGAGCGCCCCGCTGCAGGCGCACGTCACCAACCTGGACGCATCCCCGTTCCTCGGCCGCCTCGCGCTGTGCCGGGTGCGGCAGGGCACCATCGCCAAGGGCCAGTCGGTGGCCTGGTGCCGCACCGACGGCAGCACCCAGCGGGTCCGCATCTCCGAGCTGTTGATGACCGAAGGGCTGGAGCGCAAGCCGGCCGAGAGCGCCGGCCCGGGCGACATCATCGCGGTCGCCGGCATCCCCGAGATCATGATCGGCGAGACCCTCGCCGACGCCGAGAATCCGGTCCCGCTGCCGCTGATCACCGTCGACGAGCCGGCGATCTCGATGACCATCGGCACCAACAACTCACCCCTGGTGGGCCGGGTCAAGGGCGCCAAGGTGACCGCCCGGATGGTGAAGGACCGCCTGGACAAGGAACTCGTCGGCAACGTGTCGCTGCGGGTACTGCCCACCGAGCGACCGGACGCCTGGGAGGTGCAGGGCCGGGGCGAGCTGGCGCTGGCGATCCTGGTGGAGCAGATGCGCCGCGAGTCGTTCGAGCTGACCGTCGGCAAGCCCCAGGTCGTCACCCGGGAGATCGACGGACGGACCTGCGAACCGGTGGAGCGGCTCACCATCGACGCGCCCGACGAGTACCTCGGCGCGATCACCCAGCTGCTGGCCACCCGCAAGGGCCGGATGGAGCAGCTGGTCAACCACGGCACCGGCTGGATCCGGATGGAGTGGTTGGTGCCGGCCCGCGGTCTGATCGGCTTCCGCACCGAGTTTCTCACCGAGACCCGGGGCACCGGCATCCTGCACCATGTCTTCGAGTCGTACGAGCCGTGGTTCGGTGAGCTGCGGACCCGCAACAACGGCTCGCTGGTCGCCGACCGCTCCGGCAGCGTCACCGCGTTCGCGATGACAAACCTCCAGGAGCGCGGCCAGCTCTTCGTGGAGCCCGGCACCGAGGTGTACGAAGGCATGATCGTCGGGGAGAACTCCCGTTCCGACGACATGGACGTCAACATCACCAAGGAGAAGAAGCTCACCAACATGCGCTCGTCGACCGCCGACGAGACCGAGAAGCTGATCCCGCCGCGCAAGCTGTCGCTGGAGCAGGCCCTGGAGTTCTGCCGCGAGGACGAGTGCGTCGAGGTCACCCCGGCCGCCGTGCGCATCCGCAAGGTCGTGCTCGACCAGACCCAGCGGGCCCGCACCGCCGCCCGCCGCAAGCACGCCGGCTGAGACGACCGATGGCCGCAGCCGATCTCCACGCGCGGCTGGACCGGGAACCCGGCACGATCTCGGTGTACGCGGGGCGGCTCGACGCCCCACCCACCTGGACCCGGGACGCCGAGGCCACCCACTACGCGGCGAGCACGATGAAATTGGCCGTGCTCGCCGCGCTGCACCGCGCCGCGGAGGCCAACCACCTCGACCCGGACGCCCCGGTCGAGGTCGTCAACCGGTTCACCTCCGCCCGGCCGGACGCCCCGCCGTACTCCTGCCGGCGCGCCTACGACAACGACGGTGTCGTGTGGGACCGCCTCGGCGGGCGGGCGTCGCTGCGCTGGCTCGCCGAACGGATGATCGTCCGGTCCAGCAACCTCGCCACCAACCTGGTCGTCGAACACGTCGGACTGGCCGCGGTGGCGGAGGTCTGGCGGCTGGCCGGCGCCCGGCGCAGCGTCACCGGGCGCGGCATCGAGGACTTCGCCGCCCGCGAGGCGCAGATCACCAACCTGGTCACCGCAGCCGACCTGGCCGCGCTGCTCGGCGCCGTCGCCACCGGCGCCACCCGCCCCGGTCCGATCGCCTCACCGGCCGGCTGCACCGCCATGCTGGATGTGCTCTGTGCCCAGCAGATCCGTCAGGACATCGCCGAAGGGCTGCCCGCCGGCGTCCGGATCGCCCACAAGAACGGCTGGGTACGCGGCGTACGGCACGGCGCGGCGGTGGTCTACCCCGCCGACGCCGAGGCCTACCTGCTCGTCGTCTGCACCACCGTCGGCGACGACCAGACCGACGCCCGGGCCGACGTCGACGCCAACCAGCTGGTGGCCGACATCTCCCGCGAGGTGTGGCAGGCCCGCCACGACCTCGGCACCCTCACTCCAGCAGGTTCGCCCGCAGCGCCGCCACCGTCTCCTCGGTGATCCCCAGACCGTCGCGCAGGTACGCCCCGAACGACCCGTGCACCTGCCGCACCTGTGCGTACGCGGCGTCGAGGTACTCCGGGCGGACCTCCAGCACCGGCCGGACCGCCGTCTCGTCGAGCCCCGGGTGACGCTGCCGCATCGCGTCGACAAGCACCTCGCGCAGGCTCTCCGTCAGCGGGTTGTGGGCCAGGTAGTCGGCGCGGATCGCGGCCTCGTCCACTCCCAGGGCGTGCAGCAGCACCACGGTCAGCCAACCGGTGCGGTCCTTGCCCGCCGAGCAGTGGTAGACCAACGGCAGGTTGCGCTCGTCGGCCACCAACCGCACCGCGGCGGCGAACCCCCGCCGAGCCGAGTCTCCGGTGACGAACCAGCGGTAGATGGCCGCCATCGCCGCCGGTGTCCCCTGCCGTGCCAGCTCCGCGTACTCGCTCAGGTCGTGGCCGAGCAGCACGGCCGAGACGTAGGTGAAGACCGGATGCGCCGGGTCGTGCACCGGCAGGTGCACCACGGTCGGCTCGCCGACCAGCCGGTCCGGCGGGGCCACCGACACCTCGGACTGGGCGCGAAGGTCCACCACGCAGGCCGGTTCGAGCTTCGCCAACACCGGCAGGTCCTCGTCGGTGAGCCGGCCCAACGCCGGCGTACGGATCAGCCGGCCGGGGCGTACCCGCCGGCCGGAAAAGCCGATCAGTCCACCCAGGTCCCGCGCGTTGGGCGCCCCGACGAGCGTCCAGTCCGACGCGCCCGCTCGCTGACTGGTCATGTCCCCCCCTTCACGTACAGGGTGCCGTATCCGATGATCGTCTCGGTGGGCGCCCGGTGCGGCACCGCGCCGGCGGCGGAGCTCAGCGACGGGCTGAGGCCAACTCGCGTCGCCGGTCCCGCGAGGACTTGACCAGGCTCGCCGCCGTGGCCACCGCCAGCGTGCCCAGGATGACCAGCAGCGACAGCCAGATCGGAATGTGCGGCGCCCACCCGACGTGCTCACCGTTGTTGATGAACGGCAAATTGTTGTCCGCGAGCGCCTCCAGGATCAACTTGACCCCGATGAAACCGAGCACCACCGCCAGGCCGTGGCTCAGGTAGATCAACCGGTCCAGCAGCCCGCCGAGCAGGAAGTAGAGCTGCCGCAGCCCCATCAGCGCGAAGACGTTGGCGGTGAACACCAGGTAGGGCTCCTGGGTGATCCCGAAGATCGCCGGAATCGAGTCGAGAGCGAAGATCAGGTCGGTGGTACCGATGGCGATCATGACGATGAGCATCGGGGTGAACAACCGCCGGCCGTTCTCCCGCACGGTGACCCGGGCGCCCTGGTACCCCCGTGAGATGGGCAGCGCCCGCCGGCTCCAGCGGATGAGGACGTTCTCGGTGAACTCCTCCTCGCTCGACTCACCCTGCCGGGCGAGGTTGATCGCGGTGTAGATCAGGAACGCGCCGAAGACGTAGAAGACCCAGGTGAACTGTGAGATCAACGCCGCGCCGGCGGCGATGAAACCGCCCCGCATGACGAGCGCGAGAACGATGCCGATGAGCAGCACCTTCTGCTGGTACTGCCGAGGTACCGCGAAGCGGGCCATGATGATCACGAAGACGAAGAGGTTGTCGACCGAGAGGCTGTACTCGGTCAGCCAGCCGGTGTAGAACTGCCCCGCCACGCTCGCGCCGCTGGTGAGCCAGAGACCGCCACCGAACAGCAGGGCCAACCCGACGTAGAAGGCGACCCAGAGACTCGACTCCCGGACGCTCGGCTCGTGTGGCCGGCGCCCGATGATGAGCAGGTCCACCACGAGGACCGTGGTCAGCGCCACGAGCGTAGCCGCCCACACCAGTCCGGACACGTTCACAGTCTCATTCCTCCGGCCGCCACCCAGCAACCGGCACACGGTACGCCCTCCGCGAGGTGCCGACCACCTCACCCCCGCTGGGCATCCTAGGAGGATGGGTTACTGGGGTGGCTGGTCCGGCGCGGGCGGCCAACGGATGGGAAGACCGCCCGGGGCCGGCCTGGACCCGGTAGCGATGTGGCAGGCTGCCGCAATGGTTCTCGAGGTTGCGCTCATCGACGTCATTCCCGGCCACGAGGAGGCGTTCGCCGCCGCCTACGCCCAGGGACATCCGTTGCTGGCCGGCACGCCCGGCTGCCGCTCGGTACGCATGACCCGGGGCCTGGAGTCCCCCACCCGCTTCGTGCTGCTTGTCGAGTGGGACACGGTCGACGCTCACGAGCGGAACTTCCGGGCCACGGAACGCTTCGTCGGGTGGCGGGAGTTGATCGGTCCGCACTTCGCCGCCCCGCCGCGGGTCGAGCACTTTGTCGACGTGCCCGCCTGACCGACACCCGAGCACCACGCACCGAGTCGAGAAAGTGTCACACCGTCCACCTATCGTGCGTCTCGCGTCGGCACCGACCCCGACGGCTTCGGGGGCGCCGGGTCCGGTGCCGACGCCTCTCCGTGCCTGATCTGCCGACGCGCCGCACGACCGGGGCGATGTGTCACCCGTCGAGCCGGCGGGCCAGGGCCCGCACCGTCTCCTCCTCCGGCAACGCCGTCTCCAGCAGGCAGTCGGTCATCCGTTCGTACCTGTCGACGTCCGTCGCGGTGGTCAGTCGCACATCCGTGGTCAGCGCCTCCAGCATCACGGTGCGCGGATCCGCCGGGTCCGGAAAGGAGTAACAGGAGAAGGGGGTGAGCGGCAGCGGGCGGCGGCCCGCGCCGACCCGCAGCAGCCGGATCGTCACGTGCGGCAGCGCGGCCAGTTCGAGCAGCTGCGCCAACTGCCCGCGCCACACCTCCACCGGGTCGTCGCCCGGCTCACAGGCCAGCTCGGTGAGCAGCGCCGTGTAGCGGGGCGGTTCGACGCGACGCAGCACCGCCTGTCGAGCGGCCCGGGCCCGCAGGTCGGCCTCCACGTCCACCGTCGGATCGATGAGCTGACCGGCGACGATGCGCAGTCGGGCGTACGCCGGGGTCTGCAGCAGGCCGGGCACGATCGCCGGCTGGTACTCCACGATGCCCGCCGCTCCGGCCTCGAGTTCGGCGTACGTGCGTTGCCGCTCCCCCATCTCCCCGAGCGACTTCCACCACCCCCGGCCGGTCGCCGCGTCCCGAGCGATGACGATCAGGGCGTCGCGCTGCCGCGACGGCACCTCGTAGACGTCGAGCAGATCGAGCACGTCGGCCAGGTCGGGGCGGCTCTGTCCCAGCTCGATGCGGGACAGCTTGGAGGTGGACGCCCAACCGAGCCGCTCACACACCTGTTCCAGGGTCAGCGCCTCCCGCCGGCGTAGCTGACGCAGCTCGGCGCCCAGTCGCGCACGTCGAATGACCGGACTCGTTGGCAACGGCATCCCCGCCTCCCACCGAGGGAGAGTACGCACGGCGATCACTTAGCGCAATAGGACGCTCGCATTCCGCTATTCCCCCACTGTAGGAAGTGGATTGTCGCGCCGGCGGCGGCTATCGCACGCCGGCGGCGTCCATGCCGCGCAGCTCCTTCTTGAGGTCGGCGACCTCGTCGCGGATCCGGGCGGCCAGCTCGAACTGCAGCTCCCGGGCGGCGGCCAGCATCTGGTCGTTGAGTTCCTGGATGAGCTGCGCCAGCTCGGCCCGGGCCATCCCCTCGCGGGCCGGGGTGGCCGCCCCGCCCCGGGCCCGGCTGCGGGTCTCCTTGACCGGCGCCTTACCCCGGGACAGCTGCCGCACCGCCCCGCCGACCCGCGTCGCCTCGGTGTCCTCCGCCTCACGGTAGATGTCGTCGAGGATGTCGTGGATCTTCTTGCGCAGCGGCTCCGGGCTGATGCCGTGCGCCTCGTTGTGCGCGATCTGCTTGGCCCGACGCCGGTTCGTCTCCTCGATCGCGTCCGCCATCGACGGGGTGACCTTGTCGGCGTACATGTGCACCTGGCCGGAGACGTTACGGGCCGCCCGGCCGATGGTCTGGATCAACGACCGTCCGCTGCGCAGGAAGCCCTCCTTGTCCGCGTCCAGGATCGCCACCAGCGACACCTCGGGCAGGTCGAGGCCCTCCCGCAGCAGGTTGATGCCGACCAGCACGTCGTAGTCGCCCCGGCGCAGCTCGCGCAGCAGCTCCACCCGGCGCAGCGTGTCGACCTCGGAGTGCAGGTAACGCACCCGGATGCCGTTCTCCAGGAGATAGTCGGACAGATCCTCGGCCATCTTCTTGGTCAGCGTGGTGACCAGCACCCGCTCGTCGCGCTCGGTACGCAATTTGATCTCGTGCATCAGGTCGTCGATCTGCCCCTTGGTGGGCTTGACCACCACCTCCGGGTCGACCAGCCCGGTCGGGCGGATCACCTGCTCCACGAACTCGCCCTGGGCGTGTTCCAGCTCCCACGGACCCGGGGTCGCCGACAGGAAGACCATCTGGCCGACCCGCTCCAGGAACTCGTCGAACCGCAGCGGTCGGTTGTCGGCGGCGCTGGGCAGCCGGAATCCGTGGTCGATGAGCATCCGCTTACGTGAGGCGTCGCCCTCGTACATGCCCCCGATCTGCGGAATCGTCACGTGCGACTCGTCGACCACGGTGAGGAAGTCGTCGGGGAAGTAGTCCAGCAGGCAGTGTGGCGGACTGCCGGGCAGCCGGCCGTCGATGTGCATCGAGTAGTTCTCGATGCCCGAGCAGAAGCCCACCTGCCGCATCATCTCGATGTCGTACGTGGTGCGCATCCGCAGCCGCTGCGCCTCCAGCAGCTTGCCCTGCCGTTCCAGCTCGGCCAGCCGCTCGCCCAGCTCCGTCTCGATGTCGCGGACCGCCCGCTCCATCCGCTCCGGACCCGCCGCGTAGTGCGTCGCCGGGAAGATCAGCAGATGGTCCACCTCGCGCACCACGTCACCGGTCAACGGGTTGAGGTAGTAGAGCTTCTCCACCTCGTCGCCGAAGAGCTCGATGCGCACGGCGAGTTCCTCGTACGCCGGAATGATCTCGAGCGTGTCGCCGCGGACCCGGAAGGTGCCGCGCTGGAAGGCCATGTCGTTGCGGGTGTACTGGATGTCGACCAGGCGACGCAGCAGCTGGTCCCGGTCGAGTTCCTGGCCGACGGCCACCCGTACCGCCCGGTCGAGGTACTCCTCCGGGGTGCCCAGCCCGTAGATCGCCGACACCGTCGCGACCACCACCACGTCACGCCGGGTGAGCAGCGACATCGTCGCCGAGTGCCGCAGCCGCTCGACCTCCTCGTTGATCGAGGAGTCCTTCTCGATGTACGTGTCGGTCTGCGGGATGTACGCCTCGGGCTGGTAGTAGTCGTAGTACGAGACGAAGTACTCCACGGCGTTGTCCGGCAGCAGCTCGCTGAACTCCTTCGCCAACTGCGCGCAGAGCGTCTTGTTGGGGGCCAGCACCAGCGTGGGACGCTGCAGCCGCTCGATCAGCCAGGCGGCCGTGGCGCTCTTGCCCGTGCCGGTCGCGCCGAGCAACACCGTGTGCCGGTCGCCGCGACGCACCCGCCGCTCCAGGTCGTCGATCGCCGCCGGCTGGTCACCGGCCGGCTGGAAATCACTGATGACCTGGAAACGGCCGTCGAGCCGGGGTATGTCGAGCGCCATGACCTCAACGGTACGCCGGGGCTCCGACAGTCAGACCCGGTCCGCCCGGCCACCCCACCGATCGGTCGGACGGGCGACGACGGGTGGACGTCGGCGCGGTGCGGACTTCCGTGACGCCTCGCGGATCCTCCCCGACCGCCCCGGCGACTACGTGCGGCATCTGATCGGCTTCGATATTCGCATTGTGTGGTTCTTCTCACCCCGCTACGCTTTTCCCGTAGGCCGCTCGCGGCGGCCGACCGGGCCGGTGGCGGGCCGCACAAGCCACGCCACCCCCGGCACCGAGGGTCGCAGCACCCGGCATGCCTGGCGTGCGCACCGGACGTGGTCGCGCGGATCGCGCTGACCGGCCGCCGCGAGCGCCCCTGCTCGTCACCCCCGCGTGGTCCGCACCGTTCATCCTCCCGTGGAGAGCAGCTCACAACCGCCGTCCGACAGCCGTCGCCGCGCACCCGACGAGCCGCGCACCGATCCGACCCGGGCCAGCGCCCCGGCCGGCGGCGGCAGCCCGGGCGGCACCGGTCATGCCGGGCCGACCGGTCACGCCCGTACGCACCCCCGCCGGCACCGCGCGGTCACCCGCCACCGGGCCGGTCTCGCGCCGCCCGCGATCCTCAACCTGGCCGGCACCGCACCGGCGCCACCACGGCCGGGCGTCCGCCGGGCCGTGGTCTCCGGCGGTCTGCTCGACCTGGCCGCCGGGAACCGGGCCGAGGAGGAGGATCTGGCCGGCGCGACCGCCGAGGCCGACGACCCGCGACGGGTAGCCAACCGCCGACGCCGCCTCACCCTCGCCGGGCTGGCCCTCACCGCGGTGCTCTCCGCCGTGATGCTGGTGGCCACGCTCGTCAACTGGGCGCCGGACGGCCCGCCACCACGGGACCTGACCCCGGCCGAACGGGAACGCCTGGCCACCATGCGGGTGACCAACTACCGCGAGTTACGGGCCGGGTTGCACGTCACCGCCGGCGCCGGCGCCACCCGCACCGACCTGCTCGGCTGGGTCGACTGGGCCCGGGGGCTGGCCTACCTCGACGTGGGGGGCCCGGGCGCGGGCGCGTCGCGTGGTCTCGCCCAGGCCACCCCCACCGTGCTGGTGATCAGACCCGACCCGACGGCCGTACCGACGCCGGCCATGCCGCCCCTGGTGCCACCGGCCGACGGTTGGCGGCTGCCCGCCGACCCGGATCTCGCTCCGCTGCTCGGGCTGATCTTCGCGCTCGCCGCCGACCGGCCCGATCCGGCGGACCGGTGGACCGGTCGCTGGGTGGGCCGGGAGCAGCTCAACGGTGAGCCGGTCGACGTGCTGGAGGTCGCCACGCCGGACGCCGTCGTACCGGCGAGCCGCACCCCCGGTGCCGACACGCCGGACACCGCCATCCCGACCCGCTACTGGCTGGACCGGGCCGGCCGGCTGCACCGGGTACTCACCGACGTCACCGGCATCGGACCGGTCACGGTGGCCCTGAACCGGGCCGACCGTCCGACGCTTCGACCCGTCGAGGCGCTCGGCGGTCGCCCCGGCCTGCCCCGCGCCCTGACCTCCGCCGAACGGGACCGCTGGCGTCGGATGCCGTCCCGCCTGCGCGCCGTCGGCGGGGCGACGGCCACCCTGACCATGCCCGTATCCGCCGCCACCAACCTGCGCGGCAGCGGCTGGCTGAGCTGGACGTCGGGCAGCGCCTACCTCGCGGTCACCGACCTCGACACGGACGCACGACGCACCCTGATCCGTCACCACGGCCGCCAGGTCACCCGCATCGACGGCAGCGGGTCGGCACGTGCGCCACTGCCGCCACCGGCCGCCGGCTGGCGGACGGGACCGCATCGCACGCAGGCCGTCGACCCGCTGGTGGCTGCCGCGCTGCGGGCCGCTCAGCACCCCGACCCGCGGGGCGGGACGGAACGGGTACGCGGCGACAGCATCGCCGGCACCAGCGTCGACGTGGTGCAGGTCGACACCGGCCGCGGACCGCTGCGCTACTGGGTCGACCGGTCCGGGATGCTGCGCCGGCTGGAACTGCCGACCCGCTCCGGTGCCTGGGCGCAGCTCGACCTGACCCCGGGCCGGGTTCCACGGCTGACGCCGCCACGAAAGCGCTGACCCGGCCGCCGGATGGGCAGCCACCTCGCCCCGGTGGACCGCGCCGCGCCCCTCAGGGGCGCCAACCGGTGCGGGCGGCCCACTCCTCCGCCCGGAGGTGCTCCTCGTCGAACCACGGGTCCTTCGCCGTGGCGTACGCGCCGCTGTCCGGCGCGGACGCCGCCAGTTCCCGCTTGAACACCAGGTACGCGGCCCGCCGATCGGGGTCGGCGCGCAGGTGATCGCGCATCAGCAGGGCGTAGCGCCAGCCCGGCGACCCGGTCACCCGCAGGTGCAGGTGCACCGGTCGGGCCGGGTCGGCGTTGCCGTGCAGGCGCTTCCCCCACCGGTCGCCACCGGCCGGTCGAGGGCTGTCCCACCAGTCGCCCGGCAACCGGGGGAAACCGGCGTCGGCCAGCCGCTCGGCCAACACACCGTCGGCGTCGGCGAGGGACGGCACGCTGAGCTGGATGTCGATGACATCCTTGGCGGCCAACCCGGTCATCGCGGTCGAGCCGATGTGGTCGATCCGCAGGTCGGCGGGGGCGATCGCGTGCCGGATGCGGTCCGCCAGCCGGGCGTACTGCCGGGGCCAACTCGGGTTCGGCTCGACAAGCGTCACCCGGCCCGCCCGCACCGCCCGCCGGTGACGGACGTTGTCCTCGAAGGGCACCAGCCGGTCACGCCAGAGCGCGTCGACCGCCGCGTGCAGGTCGTCGAGGCTGCCCTCGTTGGTCAGCAACACGTCCGCCACCGCCGCGCGGCGGGCGTCGTCGGCCTGGGCGGCGATCCGGCGCTGCGCCTCCGCCCGGCTCATCCCCCGATCACGGGCCAGCCGCGCCAACCGGATGTGCACCCCCGTCTGCACCACGACCACCAGGTGGTACGTGGGCGCCAACCCCACCTCGGCCAGCAACGGGACGTCGTTGACCACCACGGCGTCCGGCGGGGCGGCGGCGGTCAGCTCGACGGTGCGGGCCCGGACCCGACCGTGGACGATCGCCTCCAGCCGGCGCCGGGCCGACTCGTCGGCGAACACCAACTCACCCAGGGCAGCCCGATCCAGGGCCCCGTCGGCGTCCAGCACGCGATCGGAGAAGGCGGCGACGACCTCGGCGAGACCCTCGGTGCCGGGCGCGACCACCTCCCGGGCGAGCTGATCGGCGTCGATGAGCATCGCACCCCGCTCGACCAGCCGTCCGGCCACCGCGCTCTTGCCCGAACCGATCCCACCGGTCAACCCCACCCTCAGCACGGCACCAGTCAACCCGATCACCCCACCCCCGCCAACCCCACCCCACCCACCCCACTCGCGTTGATCATGAGGTTGACGGCAGTTGTCGATCTTCAAGGTGCCGTCAACCTCATGATCAACGGGGATGACGGCGGGCCCCGACCCGAACCCGGAGTACCGGGTCGGGGCGGGGCCCTCTGGTGTCAGTCGACAGCTTCGGGTCGCGGCGGGGGTCAGGCCCGCCGGGCCGAAGTTGTCAGCGGGTCACTTGCCGCCGGCGAGCTTCTCCCGCAGTGCGGCGAGCGCCTCGTCGGTGGCCAGCGTGCCCGCCGGCTCCTCGGCCTGCCGGCTCGGCGCCGCGCTGGTCGAGGTGGTGGTGCCGCCAGCCGCGGGGGCCGGCTGCGGGTTCGCAGCGGCCTCGGCCTCGGCGGCCCGAGAGGTCTGCACCTGCTTCTGGTGCGCCTCCCAGCGCTGCCGCGCCTCGGCGTACTGGTTCTCCCAGGTCTCGCGCTGCTTGTCGTACCCCTCGAGCCACTCGCCCGTCTCCGGGTCGAAGCCCTCCGGGTAGATGTAGTTGCCCTCGGTGTCGTAGGTCGCGGCCATGCCGTAGAGGGTCGGGTCGAAGTGCTCCTCGCCCTCGACGAAGCCCTCGTTGGCCTGCTTGAGCGACAACGAGATCCGGCGGCGCTCCAGGTCGATGTCGATGACCTTGACCATGACCTCGGAGCCGACCTGCACGACCTGCTCCGGGATCTCCACGTGCCGCTCGGCCAGCTCGGAGATGTGCACCAGGCCCTCGATGCCGTCGTCCACCCGGACGAAGGCACCGAACGGCACCAGCTTGGTGACCTTACCCGGCACGATCTGCTGGATGGCGTGGGTGCGGGCGAACTGACGCCACGGGTCCTCCTGGGTCGCCTTCAGCGACAGCGAGACCCGCTCGCGGTCCAGGTCGACGTCCAGGACCTCGACCTCGACCTCCTGGCCCACCTCGACGACCTCGGACGGGTGGTCGATGTGCTTCCAGGACAGCTCGGAGACGTGCACCAGGCCGTCCACGCCGCCCAGGTCGACGAAGGCGCCGAAGTTGACGATCGAGGAGACGACGCCCTTGCGGACCTGCCCCTTCTGGAGCTTGTTGAGGAACTCGGTGCGCACCTCGGACTGCGTCTGCTCCAGCCAGGCCCGGCGGGACAGCACCACGTTGTTGCGGTTCTTGTCCAGCTCGATGATCTTGGCTTCGAGCTCGCGGCCGACGTACGGCTGCAGGTCACGCACCCGCCGCATCTCGACCAGGGAGGCCGGCAGGAAGCCGCGCAGCCCGATGTCGAGGATGAGGCCACCCTTGACCACCTCGATGACGGAACCGCGGACGACGCCGTCCTCGTCCTTGATCTTCTCGATCGTGCCCCAGGCCCGCTCGTACTGCGCCCGCTTCTTGGAGAGGATCAGCCGACCCTCCTTGTCCTCCTTCTGAAGGACAAGGGCCTCGATGTGGTCACCCACCGAGACGACCTCTGCCGGGTCCACGTCGTGCTTGATCGACAACTCCCGAGAGGGGATGACACCCTCGGTCTTGTAGCCGATGTCGAGCAGGACCTCGTCCCGATCGACCTTGACGACGGTGCCTTCGACAATGTCGCCGTCGTTGAAGTACTTGATGGTCTCGTCGATCGCGGCGAGGAAAGCCTCCTCAGAGCCGAGATCGTCGACGGTGACCTTGGTGGCGCTCGAGGGGGCCTCGATGCTGCTCGTCATGTGGGCGGTTGCTCCGGTCGGATGGTGTGTCACAGCAGGCTGGTGTCGCGGTGACCTGTGCGCGCCAACGGATTTGTCGGCGGGCCCACCTGGAAATCGCTGAACGAGATCTTGATGTGACTCCGTCGACCGCGCACCTGCTCCCTGCCGAGGCACACGATCCGCGAGCGCATCGTCTACCCTACCTGCTGCATTACCACAGCGTGCAAGCCCTCCCGCCTACTCGTCGGCGCACCAGCCGCCAAAGCGGAGATTTCGACCAGACGCCCCACCGGCCCGCCGCCCGCCCTCCCCACGTGAGGGCCTAGCGTGGCCTGGTGAACGACGACGACCGGGTGACCCGCCGCCGGGTGGGTGACGCCGAGGCCCGCACCGCCAACCGACGCTGGTGGGACGCCGACGCCGACGCCTACCAGGCAGAACACGGCGACTTCCTGGGGGACGTGGACTTCGTCTGGTGCCCGGAGGGACTGCGCGAGGCGGACGCCCGACTGCTCGGCGACGTGTCCGGGCGACGGGTGCTGGAGGTGGGCTGCGGCGCGGCGTCCTGCTCCCGCTGGCTCGCCACCCAGGGCGCCCGGCCGGTCGCGGTGGACCTCTCCGCCGGCATGTTGCGGCACGCGACCCAGGCCAACACCCGCAGCGGGGTACGCGTACCGCTGGCGCAGGCCGACGCGCTCGCGTTGCCCTTCGCCGACCAGAGCTTCGACATCGCCTGCACGGCGTTCGGCGCGGTCCCGTTCGTCGAGGACTCGGCGGCGCTGATGGGTCAGGTGCACCGGGTGCTGCGTCCCGGTGGCCGGTGGGTCTTCTCGGTCACCCACCCGATGCGCTGGATCTTCCTGGACGACCCGGGAGAGGGCGGGTTGACCGCCGTGCACTCGTACTTCGACACCCGGCCGTACGTGGAGCTGGACGAACACGGCCGGGCCAGCTACGTCGAGCAGCACCGCACCCTCGGCGACCGGGTCCGCGAGCTGGTGGGTGCCGGGTTCCGGCTGCTGGACCTGGTGGAACCGGAGTGGCCGGAGGGACACGAGGGGATCTGGGGGCAGTGGAGCCCGCTGCGCGGCCGGCTCTTCCCCGGCACCGCCATCTTCGTCACCGAGAAACCGGCCGACTGAGCCGGCCGGCGGTGCGGTCCGGCGCCGTCGCGGACAGCGAGTGCGACGCCGCCGTCCCGGGGTGGCGTTACGCTCACGTCATGAGCGTGCGCCAGCGAGCGAATCATCGACGCGGTGCCGTGGTGCCTCATGCCGGCCCGCAGCCCGGCGGAGGGCCGGCATGAGCGCCGAGCCCATCCCGACATCACCTGGCCCATGGTGTCCGGATCCGATGCGGCAGCAGCGTGCGGACTACACGCTGGAGGACCTGCTCGCCCTGCCGGACGACGCCCCCCGCGTCGAACTCGTCGACGGAGTCATCCACGTGACACCCTCCCCCACCCTGGGCCATCAGGACATTTCCAGCCTGGTATGGCTGTGGCTCCGCGCTCACGCTCCCGACCACCTGCGCGCCGCCCAGGCGGTGGGCGTCGGACTCAGCCACAACACTTGCCGGCAACCGGACGTGCTGCTCTGCCGCGCCGGGCTGCCATCCGACCGGTCCCGGCTGCGGCCGGCGGACGTCGTGCTGGCCGTCGAGGTGGTCTCGCCGGGCACCCGCCGGGTCGACCGGTTCGCCAAGCCGGGCGAGTACGCCGACGCCGGCATCCCCTTCTACTGGCGCATCGAGCAGAACCCGGTGCACGTGTACGCGTACCGCCTCGGCGACCGGATCGGGCCGGGCGGGGAGCGGCAGTACGAACTCGTCGCCGACAGCGCCGAGCTGATCGAGCTGACCGAACCGTTCGAGATCAAACTTCCGGTCCGCGACCTCACCGGATAGCCGACCGCCGGACGAACCGGTCACCGGACGCCCGACGGCGGCCACCGCCAGGTTTCCCCCAGTTCACCCGCGCTCCCTAACGTCCGGGCGCATGAGACAGATCACCGCCACCCGCCTGGGACGGGCACTCGCCGGCGCCGGCGTCCTCACCCTCGCTCTCGCCCTGGGCGGCACCGCGTCCTTCGCCGGTGCGCCGACGACCGCCAGGCCGACGCTCACGGGTTTCGCGTCGCTGCCGGCCGCCACCTTCGTACCCGGCAGCGAGCCCTCCGGCAGCCTCGTCACCGGCAACACCAACGGCTACCCCACACCTTTCGCCGACCAGCCGATCCAGGGCTTCTCCGGTATCGCCGACAACGGCGACGGCACCTTCGACGTGCTGTCCGACAACGGCTACGGCAACCAGGCGAACTCGGCGGACTTCCTGCTGCGCATCCAGCGGCTCGCCCCGGTGTTCGCCACCGGCGACGTCGACGTGGTCGGCGGGATCAACCTCACCGACCCCGACGGGCACGTGCCGTGGCAGCTGACCCGCACCGACCGGGTGCTCACCGGCGCCGACTTCGACGTCGAGTCGATCGTCAAGGCGGCCGACGGCAGCTACTGGATCGGTGACGAGTTCGGACCGTACCTGCTGCACTTCGACCGGACCGGCCGGCTGCTGCGGGCGCCGATCCCGCTCGACGGTGTGGTCGCCCCGGAAACCGCCGCGCGCACCGGCGTCCCCGCCACCCTCGCCAGCAGCCGGGGCTTCGAGGGCCTGGCCGCCTCCCCCGACGGTCGCCACCTCTACGCGCTGCTGGAGGGCACCGTCGCCGGTGACGCTCCCGGCCAGCTGCGGCTCAACGAGTTCGACAGGTGGACCGGCCGCTACACCGGCAAGCGCCTCACCTACCGACTCGAAGCGCCGAACCTCGCCATCGGCGACGCGATCGCGATCGACCGGCACCGCTTCCTGATCATCGAGCGGGACGGCGGTCAGGGCCCCACCGCCGTGGTCAAGCGGCTCTACGTCGCCGACGCCCGCGACCGCGACCGGGACGGCCTGTTGGACAAGACCCTGCTCGTCGACCTGATGAACGTCGCCAACCCGAAGCGGCTGGGTGGCTTCGACACCACCTTCACGTTCCCCTTCCAGACCATCGAGAACGTGGTGATCCTGGACAAGCGGCGGGTGGCGGTACTCAACGACAACAACTTCCCGTTTTCCACCGGCCGCGCCCCCGGCGTCGCCGAGGACAACGAGTGGATCGTCATCACGCTGCCCCGCTCGCTCGACCCGGACCGACGCGTCCTCAGGTGACCAGCGCCGCCGCCCGGCCCGTCCGACCGCCCTCGGCGCGGTCGGGGCAGGGCGGCGGCGTTTTCCCCGAAGGTGCCCGGGTACCCGGGCGGCATGGCCGACGAGGAGTTCCGCACCGGCGACCACGTCTCCTGGGCCAGCCACAGCGGCCGGGCCCACGGTGTGGTCAAGGAGAAGCTGACCGAACGCACCCACGTACGCGGGCACGCCGTGAACGCGACACCGGAGCAGCCGCAGTACCGCATCCGCAACGACGACTCGGGCCGGGACGTGGCCCACCGCCCGGAGGTGTTGCGCCGTGAGCCGTCGTGACGACCCCGACCAGACCTACCGGGAGTTCACCGAGGCGGTAAACATGAAGCCCGGCGAACTGTCCACGTGGCTGGACACCGACGAGTCCAAGCATGTCGGCTGGCGGCGGAAGGGCAGCGGCGGCGGCGAGACGGTCGGCCACGAGTCCGGCCGAAAGATCATCGACCTGTTGCGCCGCAAGCGTGGCCAGCTGACCGAGGCCGACTACAAGCACATGCGCAAGGTCGTCGGGTACGTGCGGCGACACATGGCCCAGCGGCCCAGCGGCGACGTGCGCGACACCCGGTGGCGGTACTCGCTGATGAACTGGGGCCACGACCCGGTCAAGGCACCCCTGCCGCCGCCCGGCGGCCCCTCCCGCAAGGCCCTCGACCGGCACGGCGCCCCACCCAGGTCCCGCCGAGGCCCCGCCCGCTGACACCCGCACCCCGCACACCCCACCCACCACCACACCACCACCAGCACCAGCACCAGCACCAGCAGGCGACAACTTCGGCGAAGTCGCTGGGTCAGCCGACCCGCGAGGCAGCAACTTCGGCGAAGTTGCTGGGTCAGCCGACCCGCGAGGCAGCAACTTCGGCGAAGTTGCTGGGTCAGCCGGCTCCGCGAGGCAGGAGCTTCCCCGAAACTGCTGACATCAGCGCACGGTTCGCCCGCGGGACCGTGACCGGCACTCGTTCGGTGACCACGTCAGGGTTTCGGGGCAGCCCGACCCGCGCAGGGATCAAGCCTGACCGCCCGGAGCGGGTCGGGCTGCCCCGAAACCCCCTCCAGGCCAGGTTCGGACCGCCCGCCAAACCCCCCGCCAGGCCAAGGTCGGGCTGCCCCGAAACTCCTTCAGGCCTGCGCCGGCACCCCGCCAAGACCGGCTCAGTGGTCGGCGCTGTTCCAGTCGCGGCCGTCACCCACCGACACCTCCAGCGGCACCGACAGCGGGTACGCCCCACCCATCTCCCGTCGGACCAGTTCCTCGAGCGCCGCCCGTTCGCCGGGTGCCACCTCGAAGACCAGCTCGTCGTGCACCTGCAGCAGCATCCGGGAGCGCAGGCCGGCGTCCCGCAACGCGGTGTCGACGTGCAGCATGGCGACCTTGATGATGTCCGCCGCGGAGCCCTGGATCGGGGCGTTGAGCGCCATCCGCTCGGCCATCTCCCGCCGCTGCCGGTTGTCGCTGACCAGGTCCGGCAGGTAACGGCGGCGGCCGAGAATGGTGGAGGTGTAGCCGTCCTGCCGGGCCCGGGCGACCACCTCCTGGAGGTAGTCCCGCACCCCGCCGAACCCGGCGAAGTAGTTCTCCATCAACCCGCGCGCCTCCTCGGCGCTGATGCCGAGCTGCTGGGACAGGCCGAAGGCGCTGAGCCCGTACGCCAGGCCGTAGTTCATCGCCTTGATCTTGCGCCGCTGGTCCGGGGTGACCTCCGCCAGCGGCACGGTGAACACCGACGAGGCCGTCGCGGCGTGGAAGTCGGCGCCGGAGTTGAACGCCTGGATCAACGCGTCGTCGGCCGACAGGTGCGCCATGATCCGCATTTCGATCTGGCTGTAGTCGGCGGTCAGCAGGCACTCGAAGCCCGCACCGACCACGAAGGCGCGGCGGATCCGTCGCCCCTCCTCGGTGCGGATGGGGATGTTCTGCAGGTTGGGCTCGGTGGAGGAGAGCCGGCCGGTGGCGGCCACCGTCTGGTTGAAGGTGGTGTGGATGCGACCGTCGTCGGAGACCGACTTGAGCAGCCCGTCCACCGTCGACTTGAGCTTGGCCACGTCCCGGTGCCGCAGCAGGTGGGCCAGCACCGGATGTGGATTCTGCGCGTAGAGCCACTGCAACGCGTCGGCGTCGGTGGTGTAACCCGTCTTGATCCGTTTGGTCTTGGGCAGGTTCAGCCCACCGAAGAGGATCTCCTGCAACTGCTTGGGCGAACCGAGGTTGAACTCCCGCCCCACCGCCTCGTACGCGCCCTGCGCGGCGGCCTTCACCTCGGCGGCGAAGTGCGCCTCCAACTCCGTCAGGTAGTCGGTGTCCGCGGCGATGCCGGTGCGCTCCAGCTGCGCCAGCACCCGCATCAGCGGCAGCTCCACCCCGGCCATCAGCCGGGCCGACTGCTCCCCGTCGCGGGACAGCTCCGCGTCGATCGCATCGGCCAGGTCGAGGGTGGCCCGGGCGTGCAGCATGAGGTTCTGCTCGGCCGCACCGTCGCCGCCGAGCCCGTCGAGGGTCAGCTGGCCGGACTCCGGGGCGTCGACCCGCAGCTCCCGGTGCAGGTAGCGCAGCGCCAGGTCGGTCAGGTCGTAGGAGCGCTGGTCGGGGCGGGCCAGGTACGCGGCGATCTGGGTGTCGCGGGCGATGCCGGCCAGCGCCCAGCCGTGGGCGGCGAAGGCGAGCACGGCCGGTTTGCTGTCGTGCAGCACCTTGGGCCGGGTCTCGTCGGCCAGCCACGCCGCCAGCGCCGCCTCGTCGGCGGCTTCCAGCTGGCCCGGGTCGAACCAGGCCGCCGCACCGTCGGCGGTGGCCAGGGCCATCCCGGTGACGGTGGCGGTGTGCCGGCGGTTCGGCCCGGTGTCGAGCTTGACCGCGACACCGACCCCGGTGCCGGCCGGTGCGTGCGTCTCCAGCCAGCCCACCAGGGCGCCGGGCGCGGCCAGCACCTCACCGACCAGGTCGAAGCCGGATTCCGCCTCCGGCTCGACCGCCTCCAGGTACTGGTAGAGACGGTCGCGCAGGATGCGGAACTGGAGCGTGTCGAAGACCTGGTGCACCGCCTCCCGGTCCCACCCCTGCCAGCGGGCGTCCTCCGCACGCAGCGGCAGTTCCAGGTCGGCGACCAGACAGTTGATCTCGTAGTTGCGGATCACGTCGGCGAGCCGTTCGCGCAGGCTGTCCCCGGCCTTGCCCTTGATCTCGTCGGCCCGGGCGATGACGCCCTCCACCCCGCCGTACGTGTTGATCCACTTCGCGGCGGTCTTCGGGCCGACACCGGGAATGCCGGGCAGGTTGTCGCTGGTCTCGCCGACCAGGGCGGCCAGGTCGCGGTAGCGCTGCGGGGGCACACCGTACTTCGTCTCGACCGCCGCCGGGTCCATCCGCGCCAGGTCGGAGACGCCCTTGCGTGGGTAGAGCACGGTGATCTGCTCGTCAACGAGCTGGAAGGCGTCCCGGTCGCCGGTGCAGATCAGCACCGGCATGCCCTGGTCCCGGGCCTGGCAGGCCAGGGTGGCGATGACGTCGTCGGCCTCGTAGCCCTCCTTCTCCACCACCGGCACCCGCAGCGCCGCCAGGACCTCCTTCACCAGGCTGACCTGGCCCTTGAAGTCGGTCGGGGTCTCACTGCGGCCCGCCTTGTACTCCGCGTACTTCTTGGTGCGGAAGGACCGGCGGGACACGTCGAAGGCCACGACGATGTGGGTCGGTTGCTCGTCGCGCAACACGTTGATCAGCATCGAGGTGAAGCCGTAGACCGCGTTTGTCGGCTGCCCCGTCGTGGTGGAGAAGTTCTCCACCGGCAGGGCGAAGAACGCCCGGTATGCCAGGGAGTGTCCGTCGACGAGGAGCAGGCGCGGGGTCGTAGCTGTCACGGCTGCGACTCTAGTCCGTACCGCCGACAACAACCGCCCCGACGTGGCCGGCCGGCAGCCGGTGGCCTCCCGGCGAAACCGCAGCTCGCAGCCGAGCGGGAAGGGAACGGGAAGGTCCACCGGTAATGCTGGCGGGCGGACGTACGGCGACTTCGGTGACGGGACACCCCGACGGCGGGCGCCGGCGGGCGGCGCGACCGCCCAGCGGCCGGTGTCGTCCCACGCGAGGTGCCGTCCAGACCACACGCACGGCGAAGGGCCATTCGGGGGCGGGCGGGCCCGACACGGTCCGCCCGCAGCGCCCTCCGCCGACCGCTCGGCGCGGGGCCGACCCGACGCAGGTCGGCCCCGCCGGCGCCAACCGCCTCGCCCGGTGCCGGTCCGGCATGTCGGTGGTGTCCCGACAGCCGCCTTCGGGTCTGGTCCTACACTCGCGGCGAGTCCCGTTCGCCGCGCCGCAGAGGACGTCCGTGGAGCTGCACCTGCTCGGTCCCGTCGAGATCCGGCACCACGAGCGGCCCGTCGCCGTCGGCCGCCGGCTGCACCGTCTCCTGCTCGGGATACTCGCGTTACGCGCCAACACCCTCGTGTCGACAAGTGAGCTCGTCGACCTGCTGTGGTCCGCCCGCGCACCGCGCACCGCCCGCGCCATGGTGCACTCGCGGGTGTCCGAGCTGCGCACCGCCCTGACCGCCGCCGGCATCGGCGACGAGCAGCTGGCCATCCTGACCGACGGCGGCGGCTACCGGATGCTGCTCGATCCCACCACCGTCGACGTGCACCGGTTCCGGCTGCTGGTGGCCCGCGGCTGCACCGCCGACGGGACGCTCGACTGGCCGCAGCGACGCGACCTGCTGCGCGAGGCCGTCGCCCTGTGGCGCGGGCCGGCGTTCGGTGGGTGGCTGCCCCGCCAACCGCCACCACCCGAGGTCGAGTCGCTCGAGGATGCCCGGCTGACCGCCCTGGAGCAGCTCTTCGAGGCCGAGCTGAACACGGACGCCGACGCCGGCGTGCTCGTCGAACGGCTGGGCCCGCTCGCCACGCAGCACCCCAGCCGGGAACGCTTCACCCTGTCGCTCATGCGCGCCCTCGCCGCCAGCCACCGCCCCGGCGACGCGCTGCGGGCCTACGAGCAGCACCGGCGCTGGCTCGCCGCCGAACTGGGCGCCGACCCGAGCGACGAACTGCGGCAACTGCACCTCACCCTGCTCCGCGCCGTCGAACCGGACGGATCGCCGCCCGGCACCGCCACGTCCACCCCGACGCTGTCGCCGGGACCGGCCGAACTGCCCGCCGAACCGGGCGGCTTCGTCGGACGGCGGGCCGAGCTGACCCACCTCGACGCCGCCGTGCGCACGGGCAGCCGGATCGTCGCGCTCGTCGGTCCCGCCGGGGTCGGCAAGACCGCCCTCGCGCTGCGGTTCGCCCACGCCCGTCTGCACCAGCGGCCCGTCGCCCACCTGTACGCCGACCTGCGCGGCGCCGCCGAGCCGGTCGCCCCCGCCACGGTGCTGGAACGGTTCCTGCGGGCCCTCGGCGTGCCCGGCGACGCCATTCCCGCCGATCTCGACGAGCGGGCCGCCCGCTACCGCTCCGAACTGGCCGGCCAGCCGGCGCTGATCCTGCTGGACAACGCCGCCTCCTCGCACCAGGTCCGGCCGTTGCTGCCCGGTGCCGGTAGCAACCTCGTGCTGATCACCAGTCGGCGGCGCCTCGACGGTCTGGTCGCCACCCACGGCGCCACCCAGGTGGTGCTCGCCCCGCTCACCGAATCCGACGCACAGCACCTCCTCCGGCAGGGGCTCACCGCGTCGGCGGCGGACAAGTCGGCGGACGAGTCGGCGGACCTGCGCCGGATCGCCGAACTGTGCGACCGGCTGCCGCTGGCGCTGCGGATCGCCGCCGCTCGGCTGGGCGAGTTCGGCGACGGAACGGCGCTGGCCGGGAGGCTCGCCGCCGAGGGCGACCGGATCGGCCTGCTGACGGCGGAGGACGTCTCGGTACGAGCGGCCCTGCAGGTCTCCCTCACCGCGCTGGACGCTCCGAGCCGCACCATGTTCCACCTGCTCGGCGTGCACCCGGGGCAGCGTCCCGGCACCGAGGCGTGCGCGGCGCTGGCCGGGCTGCCACCGGCCGTGACCCGGGACCTGCTCGACCGGTTGGCCGCCGTCCACCTGGTGCGCTCCGTCGACGGCCGGCATCAGATGCACGACCTGGTCCGGTTGTTCGCCGCCGAACTGGCCGCCGCCGACCCGGCCGCGGCGTCGGCGGCACTGCGGCGGACGCTCACCTTCTACCGGGACACCGCCGCCGCGGCCGACCGGGTGCTGCGTCCGGCGGAACGGCCCAACTTCGACACCGCCGGGTCCCCGGTACGCTTCGCCGACGTGCCGGCGGCGCTGGCCTGGCTGGACGCGGAGGCGGACAACCTGGTGGCGGCCGTCGAGCGGGCCGAGGCGGACCATCCGCGGCTCGCCTGGCAGATCGCCGCGGCGATGTACGGCTGGCTGTTCCGCCGTCACCAACGCGACCGCTGGATCGACCTGTACTCACGTGCGGTCCGGGCCGCGCGGCAGGTCGGCGACGCCCGGGGCGAGGCCATGCTCAGCGGCCGGTTGGCGATCCCGCTCAGCCTGCTCGGCCGGCACGACGAGGCGGCCGGTCACGGCACCCGGGCGTACGAGCTGCGGGTCGCCGGGGGTGACCAGCTCGGCGCGGCGACGGCGCTGCTGAACCTCGCGGCGATCGAGAACAACGCCGGGCGTCCCGCCGAGGCGATCCGGCGGCTCACCCAGGCCGAGGAGCGCAGCCGCACGTTGCCCGACGCCGGTCATCTGCGTGCCCTGGTCGCCAGCAACCTGGGCGAGGCCCACCAGCTCGCCGGACGGCTCGGCGACGCGGTGGCGCACTACCGGACGGCGTTGGCGCTCGCCGAGACGCACTGCGGGGCCCGGGACACGGCGGAGATCCTGGTCGGGCTGGCACGGACCCACCGCCGCGCCGGGCAGCCGCTGGAGACCCTACGGCTGGGACAACGCGCCGTCGAGCAGGCCCGGCTGGCCGGGGACGTGCTGATCGAGGCCGAGGCACGCGAGGAACTGGGGCAGGCCCACCTGGCCCGCCGCGACCACGCTCGGGCACTCGCGGAGCTCAGCACCGCGCTGGAGACGTACCGGGCCAAGGGGCACCGCGGCACCGCCGAACTGACCAGCCAGCTGGCCGAGCTGACCCGGTCGACGCCCGAGTGACCGGGCCGGAACAGCACGGGGCCGGCCGGTGGTCACCACCGGCCGGCCCCGCGACGCGACTCAGGCCACGCCCAGGTACGCCTCCTTGACCGACGGGTCGTGCAGCAGATCCTGCCCGGTGCCCTCCTTGACGATCCGGCCGGTCTCCAGCACGTACCCCCGGTGGGCCCGGGAGAGCGCCTGCTGCGCGTTCTGCTCCACCAGCAGGATCGTGGTGCCCTGCTGGTTGATCTCCGTGATGATGTCGAAGATCTGCTGAATGATCATCGGAGCGAGGCCCATCGACGGCTCGTCCAGCAGCAGCAGCTTCGGCCGACTCATCAACGCCCGGCCCACCGCGAGCATCTGCTGCTCGCCGCCGGAGAGCGTGCCGCCGTGCTGGCGGCGGCGCTCGGCCAGCCGGGGGAACAGCGTGAACACCCGGTCCAGGTCGGCGGCGATCCCGGCGTGGTCCCGCCGGGTGTACGCCCCCATGTCCAGGTTGTCCAGCACCGTCATGCCCGGGAAGATGCCCCGCCCCTCGGGTGCCTGACAGATGCCCCGCCGGACCCGCAGGTCGGCCCGCAGGTTGGTGATGTCCTCACCGTTGAACCGGATCGAGCCCAGGGCCACCGGCCGGAGTCCGGAGATGGCCCGCATCGTGCTGGACTTTCCGGCACCGTTGGCGCCGATGAGCGCGACCACCTCGCCTTCATCGACGTGCAGGCTGATGCCGTGCAGCGCCTCGATCCGGCCGTAGCGCAGCGTCAGGTCGTTGATCTCAAGCAGCATCTGCGGGCTCCCCCAGGTAGGCCGCGATCACCTTCGGGTTGTCCCGCACCTCGGCGGGCGACCCCTCGGCGATCTTCTTGCCGAACTCCAGGACCACGATCCGGTCGGTGACCCCCATGACGAGCCGCATGTCGTGCTCGATGAGCAGGACCGTGAACCCGCGGTCCCGGATCTTGCGGATCAGGTCGAGCAGCTCCTCCTTCTCCGCCGGGTTGAACCCGGCGGCCGGCTCGTCCAGGCAGAGCAACTTCGGCTCGGTCGCCAGGGCTCGGGCGATCTCCAGCCGCCGCTGGTAGCCGTACGGGAGGTTGCGCGCCAGGTCGTTCGCCCGGTCGGCGATGCCCACGAACCGCAGCAGCTCCAGTGCCTTGCGCTCGCCGGCACGCTCCTCAAGGGTGTGCCGGGAGATGCCGAACACCCGCGCCGACGACCGGCGAACCTGCTGCCAGAACCGGACCAGCCCGTTGGTCGCGTCGACCACCGGCAACTCCTCCGGCTTGGGCTTGACGCGGTAGAGCCGGAACAGTGCCCCGATCACGCTCGTGTGGTGCCGAGAATCGGCGCCCACCAGCACGTTCTCCAGCGCGGTCATCTCCGGGAAGAGCCGGATGTTCTGGAACGTCCGGGCGATCCCCATCCGGTTGATCCGGTGCGGCTTGCGCCCGCTCACCTGCTCCCCGTCGAAGCGGACCTCGCCCGAGGTCGGCCGGTAGACACCCGTCATCGCGTTGAAACAGGTGGTCTTGCCGGCCCCGTTCGGACCGATCAACCCGATGATCTCACCCTTGTAGATCTGGAAACTCAGGTTGTCGAGCGCCACCACCCCACCGAACCGGAGGGTGACCTGGTCCACCTCGAGCAACACCTCGCGCGGGGTGGCGTCCTCGGGCGACGTCATCTGCTTAGGCAACATTGACGGCAGCCTCCTTCGCCCGGTCCTGCAACTCCCGCGTTCGCCGCCGGCTCGGCAGCAGACCCTGCGGGCGCAGCAGCATGATGAGCACCAGCGCCAGCCCGAAGGCCAACACCCGGTACTCCGAGAAGTCCCGGAACCGCTCCGGCAGATAGGCGAGCAGGAACGCACCGAGCGCCACGCCCGCCATGTTGCCGGACCCGCCGACCACCACCATCGCGACGAACAGGATGGAGAGCTGGACGTTGAAGGTCTCCGGCTGGATGAAGGTCGACCGGCTGGCGAAGAGCAGACCCGACAACCCGCCCAGGGCGGCGCCGATGGCGAACGCCCACAGCTTGAACTTGAACGGGTAGACACCCATGACCGCGGCGGCGTCCTCGTCCTCCCGGATGGCCAGCCACGACCGCCCGACCCGGCTGTGCTCCAGTCGGCGCACCAGCAGGACCATCAGCAGCACCACGGTGAGCGCCAACCAGTACCAGGGCTCGATCTTGAGCAGCCCGAAGACGGTGTTGTCGGCCGACGGCGGTCCCTCCGGACCCGGGATGCCCGCGACGCCCTGCGCCTGGCCGGCCCACCCCGAGTTCTTGGCCACGATCCGGATGATCTCGCCGAAGCCCAGCGTCACGATCGCCAGGTAGTCACCCCGCAACCGGAGCGTCGGCCAGCCCAGCAGCACGCCGGCGACCAGCGAGAAGGCCAGCGCGATCGGGATGCAGACCGCCCAGGCGACCGCCCACTCCTCGGACAGGCCGAACTGCCGCTGCATCGACTGCACCACCGGCGACTGGGTCGAACCGAACAGCGCGACGCTGTAGGCACCCACCGCGTAGAAGCCGACATAGCCGAGGTCGAGCAGACCGGCCAGGCCGATCACCACGTTGAGCCCGATCGCGACCAGCACGTACAGGGCGCACACGAAGAGCACCCCGGCCCAGTTCGAGCCGCCGGCGATGGAGTCGGTCCGGAACCAGTCGAGGCCGGGAATGATCAGGTTCGTCCCCGGGATGTCACCCAGGAACGGCAGGTAGTAGAGGAACGCGATCCCCGCGAGAACCCCCAGCCAACGCTGCCAGCGGGGCAACGCCCGCCAACGGTCGGCCATGCCGCCCAAAGCGTGTCGGCGCCGCTCGTTGAACTGTCGCAGTGCCTCTGTCATGCCCTCGCCTTTCCGAGAGACTCACCGAGCAGACCGGTCGGGCGGAAGATCAGCACCACCACGAGCACCACGAAGGCGGCCACGTCCTCCCAGGTCGACCGGGTCAACGTCGCGGCGTACACCTCGATCACACCGAGCAGCAGGCCACCGAGCAGGGCGCCCCGCAGATTGCCGATGCCACCGAGCACCGCGGCGGTGAACGCCTTGAGCCCGATCACGAAACCGATGTCGAACTTGGTGATCCCGTACCGCATGTTCCACAGCAGAGCGGCCGCGCCCGCCATCAGTCCACCCAGCACGAAGACCAGCATGATCACCCGGTCCTGGTGCACCCCCATCAGCGCCGCGGTGTCCGGATTCTGTGCCACCGCGCGCACCCCCCGGCCGTACCGGGTCCGGTTGATGAACTGGTCCAGCCCGTAGAGCATCACCAGGGCCGACACCACCATGATGATCTGCACGTTGGTGATGTTGGCGCCGGCCACCGACAGCACGGTCTCCTGCTTCAACAGCGCCGGGATGCCGATCACGAGCCGGTTCTCGCTGAAGCCGCGTCCCGAGAAGAACCCCGCCATCCACAGTGCGTAGATCTCCACCAGGACGAGCGAGACACCGATGGCGGTGATCAGGAAGATCAGCGGCGGCGCGTTCATCCGACGTAGTCGCCGGTACGCGACCCGCTCGACGGTCAACGCGGTGGCACCGGAGGCCGCCGCGCCGACGACCAGACCGATGAGCAGGTAGACGATCGCCATGCCGATCGAGGGCGTGCCGGTGATCCCGAGCAGCGACCAGGTACCGAGAATCGCGAACGTGCCGACCATGAAGATCTCGGAGTGCGCGAAGTTGATCAGGCGAAGCACACCGTAGACGAGGGTGTACCCCAGCGCGACGAGGGCGTAGATGGCCCCTTTGGACAACCCGTCCACCGTGTGCTGGGCCAGGTTGCCGAACAAGGCATCGAAATTCACGGGTTTCTCCCTTGGCACCGTCGCGCGGCCGGGGAAAAGACCCCGGCCGCGCAACGGTCATCCTGGCTCAGCTGAGCTTGATCTCCTGCTGGGCCGTGATCGCGCCATCCTTGATCTCGTAGGCCCAGATCACCACCCGGGACTTGTCCACGTCACCGGTCGGGTCGAACTTGAGGTACTTCGACACGCCCTCCTTGTCGTAGGCGTCCACCCACTCCAGCAGGTCCTTGCGCGTCGTCTTGCCCTCGGCCAGACCCTCGATCAGCACCTTCGCAGCGTCGAAGCCCTCGGCACCGTAGGAACCCGGAGGCGAGCCGTACTCCTTCTCGTAGTCGGCGGAGAAGGTGCCACCGGCCTTGTCCGGCGGCAGGCACGGGCAGGTCACGATCGCACCGTTGGCACCGGCACCGGCACCGGACGGGAAGGCCGGGTCGTACAGACCGTCGAAGCCGAGGAAGGTCGCCGTGATACCGGCCTCCCGCATCTGCTTCAGCAGCGGCGCGGCCTCGTTGGTGTAACCGCCGTAGGCGACCGCGTCCGGCGCGGCGGCCTTGATCTTCGAGATGGTGGCGGCGAAGTTGACCTGCTTCTCCTGCACCTGGTCGGTCCCGCCGGCCAGGTCACCGAGAGCCTTGGTCAGCTCGTTGGCGATACCGGCACCGTAGGTGGTGCCGTCGTTGATCACGAAGACCTTCTTGGCCTTCGCCACGTCCCGGAAGTACACGGCCGCGGCGGCACCCTGGGTCGCGTCGTTACCGACCACCCGGTGGAACGCCTTGTTGTCACCGGCGGTCAGCTCGATCGCCGTCGCCGACGGGCTCACCATGACCATGCCGGCGGCCTCGTAGACGTCCATCGTCGCCTTGGTCTCACCGGAGAACGCACCACCGATGACGCCCAGGAAGGACTCGTCACCGACGACCTGGTTCGCGACCGGCGTGGCCTGCGTGGGGTCACCCTGGGTGTCGAACTCCTGCAGGGTGACCTGGCAGTCCGCGTTCGCCTCGTTGTGCTGCTTCACGGCGAGCTTGGCGCCGTTGAGCGACGGGATCACCAGACCGGAGTTCGGGCCGCTGAAGGCACCGAAGATGGCGAGCTTGCCACCGCAGTTACCGTCGCCGCCAGCTTCGTTGCCCTCATCCGACGCCTGGCAGCCCGCCGCGGCAAACAGGGCTGCCGCCAGCCCGACGGCGCCCAGCGCCCGTACGTACTTACGCCTCACGGCTATTGACCTCCTCCAGATACAGGGGCCCGGCGCACCCGGGGCAGCGTCACCGGCCAGCTCGGCGGTCACCACCCAGGCGTGAATCCGCACACCTGCGTTACGGCTCGTGATGGCGGAGCGTACTGCGTCCGCAAACCGTCCCGGAAGACCCGCGAGCCACGCTTGCCAAACCGTTACGAACACAAGCGCCGATGCGACCGCCCCCGTAACAGCGCCGACCCACGCTCAGCCGGCCAACCCCGATAGCCCGAAGACCGCACCGGCCGCCCCGTCGTCCAGTACCAGCAGCAACCGGCCCGGCTCCCCGAACACCGCCACCGAGCTGACCGGCCCGGCCGGCACCTCCCTCGGCAGCGCCACCGGCCGCCACGAGGCACCCCGGTCCGCCGAACTCCACAGGGCATGACGTACACCGTCGTTGACCGCCGTCACCACCTGCCCGTCGAAGATCGACAACCCCCGCACGGCGGGCACGCCGGACGACGCCGCCGCACCGAACCCACCCGTCCGTGCCCAGCCGTCCGGCCCGGCCCGCCAGCCGCCGAACGCACGACCGCGCAGGCCGACGGCCACCGGCTCGCCATCGACCCGCACCACCCGCTGCAGCTCGTCGTACTCGTCGGTGCCCGGCACGGGCACCCGCTGCCAGCTCCGGCCGTCCGACGAACGCCACGCCAGCGGATCCCGGTCGATCCGGCCGGGGCCGATGATCCCGCCCACCGCCAACCAGCCGCCGTCCACCGGCGTCGCGTCGAACAACCAGGTGACCCCGTGCTCGTCGGTCGCCAGCCCCGGCGCACCCTCAAGGATCTCGAACTCCCCCGCCGCCTCGGAGAGCCAGACCGCCGCACCGCTGACCCGGTTTCCCACGATCATGAAACCCGACCCACCGGCGACCATCCGCGCCACGTTCACCGCCTGCGGGCCGCCGTAGAGCTCGAAACCGGCCCGAACCTCGACCAGCGCACCATCCGCACGCCGCACCCAACTGCTCACCCGCGGATTCGCGTGCGCGCCGCCGCTCTTCGCCCCGACCGCCGCGAACCGGCCATCGGTGCAGGCGACCGAGTACAGGACGTTCTGCCGGCCGTAGTAGGAGTCCGCCACGATCCGCACCGACTCCCAGGACACCCCGTCCGCGCTCGTCCAGGCCGCCGGCCGGGTCGCGTCACCGGGACCACCGACCGCACCGACGACATACCACCGCCCACCGCAGGCGGTCACGTCGCGGAGCATCAACCGGCCGGGTGCCCCCGGCGGAGCGGGCAACGTCAGCTCCCGCCAGTCGGGCCGCAGCGGTGGCGCCTCGTCAGGTCCGGGCGTACCGGACCGGCAGCCCATCACCAGCAGCAGGCAGAGCACGACGAGCGCAGCGGTACGCCGCACAGCGGGTGCGAAGGCGTGCGGCGGGACTGTGCCGTCGACCCGTCCTCCGCGCATGCCCGATGGTATCGGCGCCGCGGCCCGCCGGGAGTCCCCTGACCCCGGCCGAGATCAGACCGCCCGCTCGAACCTACTGGGCCGGCTCGGCCACCTCACCGCCGGCGGTCTCGGCGAGGATCCGCTCGGAGACCTCCTTCATGGTCATCCGGTGGTCCATCGCGGTGCGCTGGATCCACTTGAACGCCTGCGGCTCGCTCATGTTGTAGGTGGTCATCAGCGCGCCCTTGGCCCGCTCGACGGTCTTGCGGACCTCCAGCCGGTCGGTCAGCCCGGCCACCTCGGCCTCGAGCGCGGCGATCTCGGAGTAGCGGGACAGGGCGATCTCCACCGCCGGCACCAGGTCGCTCTTCTGGAAGGGCTTGACCAGGTACGCCATCGCACCGGCCGCCCGGGCCCGCTCCACCAGGTCACGCTGGCTGAACGCGGTCAGGATGATCACCGGAGCGATCCGCGCACCGGCGATCCGCTCGGCGGCCGCCAATCCATCCATGATCGGCATCTTGATGTCGAGAATCACCAGGTCGGGCTTGAGTTCCTCGGCCAACCGGATGGCGGCCTCGCCGTCACCGGCCTCGCCGACCACCTCGTAGCCCTCCTCGGCCAGCATCTCAGCCAGGTCCAGCCGGATCAGCGCCTCGTCCTCGGCGATCAGTACCCGCCTGCGCGCGGCATCCGTCTGCGTCTCGGCCACGAGCCACTCCCACCATCGTTTCCGGCACGGCTACCACCCATGCTCCCGCACGAGCGTAGTCGGGTACAGTAAGCCCCACCCGCCGGGATGGTGGAACGGCATACACGGAAGTCTCAAACACTTCTGCCCGAAAGGGCTTGCGGGTTCGAATCCCGCTCCCGGCACTCTTGTCATACACGCGTTCGATGATGGTGGCGTGCATCCTCCCGAGATGCGGAATCGTGTCCGCGCTCTACGTGCCCAAGGCCACACCATCCGCTCGGCGGCCCGCGCCCTCTCGCTCCCCTACACCACCGTCTGGCACTGGTGCGTCGACCGGCCGGATCCCGTCATGGTCGGAAGTTCGACCCGTTGCTTCCGCTGCCTCCCGGGTGAGGACGGTCCCTCCGATCCACGCGCCTACGCCTACCTCCTCGGCCTCTACCTGGGCGACGGCCACCTCGTCACCAGCGCCCGGGTCCCGGTCCTGCGCATCTACTGCGCCGACAGCTGGCCAAACTTGATCTCGCTCTGCGACAAGGCCATGCGCGCGGTGCTGGCAGCCTCCGTGCAACGCGTGCAGAAGCAGGGTTGCGTCGGCGTGCAGAGCTATGGCACGCACTGGCCCTGCCTGCTGCCCCAACACGGGCCCGGCAAGAAGCACGACCGGCGAATTGTTCTCACCGAATGGCAGGAGCGCATCGTCCGGGCGGTTCCCGGCGACTTTCTCCGGGGCCTGTTCCACTCCGACGGTTGCCGGATCGCCAACCGGGTCACCGTGCGCGCAAAGACGTACGTCTACCCGCGCTACATGTTCGTCAACGAGTCCACCGACATCATGCGGCTCTGCCAGTGGGGCCTGGACCTGCTCGGCGTCGCCTGGCGGATGAACCGGCCCAACAGCCTCTCGGTCGCCCGTCGGGAGGCGGTCGCCGCGCTGGACCGGCACGTCGGCCCGAAGTCGTGACCGGCCCGAGCACCACCGACCGTCGCACCCGGGTCAGATCGTGGCGAGCGCGTGCTCCAGGTCGGCGCGCAGGTCCTCCGGGTCTTCCAGGCCGACGGACAGGCGCAGCAGTCCGCCGTCGGGCTTGGCATCCGTCTCGACGGGGCGGTGGGTGAGCGACGCCGGGTGCTGGATGAGCGTGTCGACGCCGCCGAGGGAGACGGCGTGGGTGATGAGCAGGCAGGCGTCGGCGACCGCCGCGGCGGCGGGTTCGCCGCCGCGTACCTCGAAGGCGAGGAGGCTGCCCGGGCCGGACATCTGCCGGCCGACGAGCCCGGCCGGGTCGTCGGTGCCGGGGTGGTGGACCCGCGTGACCGCCGGGTGCGCGGCGAGCCAGAGGGCGAGTTTCTCCGCGCCGGCCTGCTGGGCGCGGACCCGCAGCGGCAGCGTCTGCAGGCCACGGTGCAGCAGGTACGCGCCGAGGGGGTGCAGGATCGCACCGGTGAGGGCGCGGATCTGACGCAGCCGGGTGGCCCACTCGGTGTCACAGGCGATCACTCCGGCGAGGACGTCGCCGTGGCCGCCGATGCTCTTGGTGGCGCTGTGCAGCACCAGTCGGGCGCCGTGCCGGGTGGGCTGTTGCAGCACCGGAGTGGCGACGGTGTTGTCGATCAGCAGGGGCACCGGGCCGGCGGCGTCGGCGAGGGCGGCGATGTCGATCAGGTCGAGGGTCGGGTTGGCCGGTGTTTCGGCGATCACCAGGGCGGTGTCGGGGCGGATGGTGTCGGCGACGGTGTCCGGGCGGGCCCAGGTGACCTCGGTGCCGAGCAGGCCGGTGGCGAGGACGTGGTCGGTGCCGCCGTAGAGGGGGCGCACGGCGACCAGGTGCCGTCGGCCGTCGCGGGTGGCGGCGAGCAGGGCGGCGGTGAGTGCGGCCATGCCGCTGGCGTACGCGACGGCTTCGGTGGTGCCTTCGAGTTCGGCGAGGGCGGTTTCGAAGCGGGCGACGGTCGGGTTCCACAGCCGTTGGTAGACGGCGCTGGTGTCGGCGGGGAGGGTGCCGCCGGTGGCGAGGGTCTCGTAGGCGTCGCCGCCGGCGTGCACCGAGGGCAGCGGGTTGGTGGTGGACAGGTCGATCGGCGGCACGTGGACGCCGAGGGCGGCGAGGTCGTCGCGGCCGGCGTGCACGGCTCGGGTGTCCACGGTCGTCATGTCGAGAGGATCGAACATCCCGCCCATCGGGGGCAATAGTTCCGAATATTATTCGCCATAATCGCTTCCGGATCCGGTGGCGTTCGGTGGAGGATGGCGGCATGCCCCCCGTATCGAACGATGTTCGGCCGTTCGCGGCGCTCGACGACACCGACCGCGCCATTCTGTCCGAGCTGGCCGGCGACGGCCGGTTGCCGAACAATGCCCTGGCCGAACGGGTGGGGGTGGCGCCGTCGACCTGCCTGGCGCGTACCCGGGCGTTGCGGGAGTGCGGGGCGATCCGGGGGTTCCACGCCGAGGTGCATCCGGCCGCGCTGGGGTTGCCGTTGCAGGCGCTGGTGTCGGTGCGGCTGACCGAGCACGCGCGGGCGGCGGTGGACGCGTTCCGGGCCCGCTCGGTGCGGCTGCCGGGGGTGGTGTCGGTGTTCCACGTGGCCGGCGCGGAGGATTACGTGCTGCACGTGCGGGCGGCCTCGGCGGAGGCGCTGCGCGACTTCGTGCTGGACCATCTGGCGGTGGATCCGGCGGTGCAGCACACCCAGACCAGCCTGATCTTCGAGCAGGCCCGCGGGTCGGGTTGATCACGTAGCCGACCGGTTCGGGAACAGATCCGGCGTAGGCCGGGTTGGGCAGCCGTGTGATCGACGTTCCGTTGTCTGTCCTGGACCTCGCCCCCGTCGCCGCCGGTGCCTCCGCCGGTGAGGCGTTGCGGCACACGACCGAGCTGGCGCGACGCGCCGACGAGTTGGGCTACCACCGGTTCTGGGTGGCCGAGCACCACAACATGCCGGCCATCGCCTCGTCGGCGCCGGCGGTGCTGATCGCGCACCTGGCCGCGCACACCACCGACATCCGGCTCGGCTCCGGTGGGGTGATGCTGCCCAACCACGCGCCGCTCGTGGTCGCCGAGCAGTTCGGCACCCTGGAGGCGCTGCATCCCGGCCGGATCGACCTGGGCATCGGCCGGGCGCCCGGCACCGACCAGGTGACCGCGTTGGCGCTGCGCCGGACCATGGAGGGCCTTTCGGCCGAGGGTTTTCCCCGGGAGCTGAACGATCTGATGGGCTACTTCGACGACACGGCGTCGGGGCGGATCACCGCGACTCCGGGGCGTGGGCAGCGGCCGGCGGTGTGGTTGTTGGGGTCCAGTGGGTTCAGCGCGCAGCTGGCCGGCGCGCTGGGCCTGCCGTTCTCCTTCGCGCACCACTTCAGCGCGCAGAACACGTTGCCCGCGTTGGCGCTGTACCGGCAGAGTTTCCGCCCGTCGCGGTGGCTGGAGCGGCCGTACGCGATGGTGGCGGTGAACGCGGTGTGCGCGGAGTCCGACGAGCGGGCCGAGTGGCTGGCCGGGCCGGCCGGGCTGTCGTTCCTGCGGTTGCGGTCGGGGCGACCGGAGCCCCTGGCGAGCCCGGACGAGGCGGCGGCGTACCCGTACACCGAGTTCGAGCGGGAGTTCCTGGCGCAGCGCCGGCAGGGTCAGGCGAGCGGTTCCCCGCAGACGGTCCGCCGGCAGTTGGGCGAGCTGCTGGAAAGCATCGGCGCGGACGAGCTGATGCTGACCACGATGGTGTACGACGTCGCCGACCGGGTGCGTTCGTTCGAGCTGATCGCGACCGAGGTTGCCGGCGGTCTGCGTCGCTGAGGCGGCGGCCGACGGTCGGCGGGCCCGGTGGCCGGGGCGGCGAGGTGGCCCAGGTCACAGCGTTCCCGGGGTTGTGAAACACGATCTTCACGGCAGCGTCACTCTCGCGACGCGGAGCCCGCCTAACGTTGTATCCGGTGGTGGTACGGCACTCCCCGGTCGGGACGGGTCGGGGGTGCCGCGGTGTGGGGCACCGGGCCGCAGTTGTGCGGATTCCGCGATTGCGGCCCGGTGCCTTCTCCCTTTCTTCTACCGCTTGTGCACCCCGGCGGTCAACGCAGGTAGATGTCGGGCGCGGGTGGCGTGCTCATGCCGTCGCCGAGGAAGAAGCTCGGGTGCGGGGGCTGGTTGTAGGCGGTGTTCTGCCAGGCGATGGCGACCCGGTACTGCAGGTCGTGCATCAGGGTGTGGAGCCGGAGGCTGGTCGGCGTCGGGGTGCTGTAGATGCGCAGGGCCCGACTGTCGGTGGTGCGCCACACCACCTCCTCCCGCCAGTCACCGAACAGGTCGGCCGAGAGCGCGGGAGTGGCCTTGGTGCCGTTGTTTGACGCGACGCCACTGCCGGTGAGCAGGCGGGTGTCGCCGCCGGTGCCGTACTTGTCGATGCGGGTGGCGTCGAGCAGTTCGCGGACCGGGTCGCCGTCCCACCAGACGAGGAAGTTCGTCGAGGACGGCTTGCGGCCGATGTTCTGGCCCCGGGTGTTGGCCAGGCCGCTCACCGCGGACGACCAGGATTCGGCACCGGGGCTGCCGGCCCAGATGTCGCCCGAGACGCCCCGGCCGTTGTCGCCGCCGGTGGGGGTGGACCAGAGGATCTGGCCGGTGCGGGCGTCGGCGAACCAGGAGCTGGGCTTGCTGCCGTCCTCGCTCACCTTGAAGTACTCCAGACCCGGGCGGGACGGGTCGAGGTCGCCGACGTGTCCGGCGTCGCCGTGGCCGTGGCCGGTGGACCACAGCAGCCGGCCGTTGTCGTCGATGGTGGCCGCACCGTAGACGATCTCCTGCCGGCCGTCGCCGTCGACGTCGGCGACGGAGAGGCTGTGGTTGCCCTGCCCGGCGGCGGCGCCGTTGCCGGCGGCGTTGGAGTCGAAGGTCCACCGTCTGGTGAGGGTGCCGTTGCGGAAGTCCCAGGCGGCGATGACCGCGCGGGTGTAGTAGCCACGGGCCATGATCAGCGACGGGCGTTGTCCGTCGAGGTAGGCGGTGCCGGCGAGGAACCGGTCGACCCGGTTGCCGTAGTTGTCGCCCCAGGAGGAGACGGTGCCGCGCGGCGGGTCGTAGTTGACGGTGGACAGGGCGGCACCGGTGCCGCCGTCGAACATGGTCAGGTACTCGGGGCCGGCGAGGACGTAGCCGGCGGAGTTGCGGTGGTCGGCGTTGGCGTTGCCGATCACCTGGCCGGTGCCGGAACGGGTGCCGTCGGCGGTCTTCATGGCCACCTCGGCACGGCCGTCACCGTCGTAGTCGTACACCTGGAACTGGGTGTAGTGGGCACCGGCCCGAATGTTGCGGCCCAGGTCGATGCGCCACAGCCGGTAGCCGGGCAGGGTGTACGCGTCGAGGTAGACGTTGCCGGTGTAGCCGGACTGCGAGTTGTCCTTGGCGTTGGACGGCTCCCACTTGACCACGAAGTCGTAGTCGCCGTCACCGTCGAGGTCGCCGACGCTGACGTCGTTCGCGGAGTAGGTGTACGCCTCGCCGCTGGGTGTGGTGCCGCCGGGCGGGACCTGCAACGGCACGTCGAGGTAGCCGGCGGGGAACTGCAGGGCGTGCACGGACTGGGTCTGTTCGACGCCGTCCACCAGGGCCCGCAAGATGTAGTTCGCTCCGGCCGGCGCGCCACTGTCCAGGTAGTTGGTCGCGCCGGTGATCGGGCTGGCGTTCACCCTGGTCGTGCCCCGGTAGAGGTTGAACGCGACGCCGCTGGTCTCGGTGCCCAGCAGCCGCCAGGAGACCAGGTTGGCCGACCCGGAGCGGACGCTGACCAGCCCCCGTTCCAGGTTCTCCGCCTGCATCGCCCCGGGCGGTGGGGTGGGCGGTGGGGTGGTCGGCGATGGAGTCGTCGTCGGCGCCACGGTGGGTGACGGGCGCGGCGGGCTGGGCGTTGGGGTGGTCGGCGTGGGGGTCGGTGCGGTGGCGCCGGTGCAGGTGGTGCCGTTCAGCGCGAAGCTGGTGGGGGCCGGGTTGCTGCCGGTCCACGAGCCGTTGAAACCGAAGTTGACGCTGCCGTCGGTGGCGATGGCGGCGTTGTAGTCGACGTTGCGGGCGCTGACCTGAGCGCCGGACTGGGTTGCGGTGGTGTTCCAGGCCTGGGTGACCTGTTGTCCGGCGGCCCAGGTCCAGGTCAGGGTCCAGCCGTCGACCGGGTCGCCGAGGTTGGTGACGGTGACGTCGGCGCCGAAGCCGCCGGTCCACTGGTTGGTGACGCGGTAGTCGACGCGGCATCCGGCGGCGGCGGCCGAGGCGGTCAGGGTGGTCAGCACGCCGGCGGCGGCGACCGCGGTGGCGGTGGCCGCGGCGAGCAGGGCCGCCCGGGGGGCGGTGCGAGGCATGGTTCCTCCGATGGAGGTCGGGACGCGCGACGTCCGGCGCTCCGTCGGCCGTGCCCGGGGCCGACGGGTGTTCGTCCACCGGCCGTGCCCGGGCCGGCGGCCGGGCCGCGCTAGCGGAAAGGGTCCATCTGATCGATGGTCATGAGTGCGTTCCCGCGCATCTGTGATGCTAGGGCAAGCGTTTTCTGCGCACAATCGATCCACCGCCTTGCTCTACCGCCGCTCCTTTTGATCCACTCGCCGGGTGGCTGCACACATGACGCCGGAGGAGTTCCGCCAGGCCGGGTACGCGGTGGTCGACTGGATCGCCGACTACTGGGCGACCCTGCCCCAGCGCCCGGTGACCTCCCAGGACCCGCCCGGCACGGTGGCCGCCGGGCTGCCGGCCGGACCACCGGTGCGGGGTGAGCCGGTCGAGGCGGTCCTCGCCGACCTGGACAAGCTGGTCGCACCCGGGCTCACCCACTGGCAGCACCCGGGCTTCTTCGGGTACTTCCCGGCCAACACCTCGGGCCCCAGCGTGCTCGGTGACCTGGTCAGTGCCGGGCTCGGCGTGCAGGGCATGCTCTGGGCCACCGGTCCGGCGTGCACCGAACTGGAGACGGTGCTGCTCGACTGGCTGGCCGACCTGCTGGACCTGCCGGCCCGGTTCCGCTCCGCCGGTCGCGGTGGCGGCGTCATCCAGGACTCCGCCTCCTCGGCCACCCTGGTGGCCACCCTGGTCGCGCTGCACCGGGCGGCCGGTGGCCGGTGGCGGCAGGCCGGCGTCGACCGTCGCTACCGGGTCTACGCCTCGACCGAGGCGCACTCGTCGGTGGAGAAGGCCGCCCGGATCGCGGGGCTGGGCGCCGACGGGGTACGCCTGATCGAGGTGGATCCGGCGACCCGGGCGATGTCGCCGGCGGCGCTGCGCGCCGCGATCGAGGCGGACCGGGCGGCCGGGGCGGTGCCCGCCCTGGTGGTGGCGACCGTCGGCACCACCTCCACCACGGCGGTGGACCCGCTGCCCGAGATCGGCCCGATCTGCGCCGAGCACGGTGTCTTCCTGCACGTCGACGCCGCGTACGCGGGCGCGGCGGCGGTCTGCCCGGAGTTGCGGTTCGGCCACGCGGGCCTGGAGTACGCCGACTCGTACTGTTTCGACCCGCACAAGTGGCTGCTCACCGGCTTCGACTGCGACGCGTTCTGGGTGGCCGACGCGGGCGAGCTGGTGGAGGCGTTGACCGTGCTGCCGGAGTACCTGCGCAACGCGGCCACCGAGTCCGGCGCGGTGATCGACTACCGGGACTGGCAGGTGCCGCTCGGTCGGCGGTTCCGGGCCTTGAAGCTGTGGTTCGTGCTGCGCTGGTACGGCGTCGAGGGTCTGCGCGAGCACATCCGTGGCGGCGTCGCGCTGGCCGCCGGGTTCGCCGACCGGGTCCGCGCCGACGAGCGGTTCGAACTGGTCGCCGACCATCCGTACGCGCTGGTCTGTTTCCGGCTGCGCGGCCCGGACGGGCCGAACGAACGGCTGCTGGCGGCGGTGAACGCCACCGGCCGGATCTACCTCACCCACACCCGCGTCGCCGGCCGACACACCCTACGCCTGGCCGTCGGCGCCCCCCAGACCACCCAGTCCCACGTAGACGAGGCCTGGCACCTCATCTCCCACACCGCGACAACCCTCTCCCCTCCCTTACCTCGTCGATCATGAGGTTGTTGTCCCCGCGCCCGGCGTGTCGGGACGACAACCTCATGGTCAACAGGGATCAGGGCCGGCGGTCGTGCCCGGCGCCGACCGGCTCGGCGGGGGCGGGGGTCTGTGCGGGGGTGTCGGTGGTGAGGGCCGCGGCGAGGGACCGCTCGCGGCGGGTCCGCCGCAGCACCCGGACCGCGAGCGTCAGGGCGGTGATCCATCCGGCGGCCAACACCAGGTAGACGATCACCGGCAGGGAACCGTCCACATCACCGGCGCGCATCAGGACCCGGGCGTTGGTCAGCACGATCACGCCACCGACGGCCGCGCCGAGCAGTTGGGCCGGCACGATGCGGACCAGCCAGGCCGCGACCGGCGCGGCGATCAGGCCACCGGCGAGCAGCGCGAGCACGATCGGCAGCAGGAAGCCCTCGGTGCCCAGACCGATCAGGAAGCCGAGGCTGGCGGCGGCGGCCACGACGAACTCGGAGGTGTCCACCGAGCCGATCACCTTGCGCGGCTCCAGCCGACCGCTGACCAGCAGCGCCGGGGTGGCCACCGGACCCCATCCACCACCGCCGGTGGCGTCGACGAAGCCGGCGACGAGGCCGAGCGGGCCGAGGAAACGCCCGCGTAGCCGTCCGGCGGCCGGGTTGCGGCGCAGCGGCCGGGAGAACCGGATGAGCAGGTACGCCCCGAGCGTGAACAGGATCGCGGCCATCCATGGTGCGGCCGACTCGGTGGACAGGGCGCTGAGGAAGGTGGCGCCGGCGAAGGCACCGAGCGCGCCGGGCACCGCGATGCGGCGCACCACCCGCCAGTCGACGTTGCCGAACCGCCAGTGCGCGGTGCCCGCGGCGAGCGTGGTGCCGATCTCGGCCAGGTGCACCGAGGCGGACGCCGCCGCCGGTGCGACGCCGACCAGCAGCAACAGCGTCGAGGAGGTCAGCCCGTACGCCATGCCGAGGGAACCGTCGACGAGTTGCGCGGCGAGCCCCACCAACGCGATGACGAGCAGCTTGCGCACGACGCCTCCCGGCTAAATTGGTATCTCCTATCGGCTTGGTCGACAATGCGGCATGCCGGGGCCTTCGGTCAACCCCGCGATCAGTCAGTGAGACGACAACGTCGCCCGACGCGTGGCGTCAGGGGTGCGCCGGTGCGTCCGGTCAGGTCCAGGCGGCGGGATCGGCGACCAGCTTGGTGACCGGCTCGGGCAGGGTGCCCCGCGCCACGTCGGCGACGGTGACCAGTTCGAGGATCTGCCGCTCGCTGGCCCGCAACGCGATCCAGACCTCCTGCAACGCCCGCGCCGCACCCTGGTAGCCGAGGTGCTCGGGGCGTTGACCCCGGATGTGGGCGAGCGGTCCGTCGATCACCCGGATCACCTCGGCGAGGCTGATCTCCTCGGCCGGCCGGGCCAGCCAGTAGCCGCCCTCCGGGCCGCGCTGGGCCTGCACCACGCCGGCCCGACGCAGTTGCAGCAGGATGCTCTCCAGGAACTTCGGCGGGATCTGCTGGGCCCGCGCGATCTGGTCGGCGGTGACCGGTCGCCCCCGGCCAGCCCCGGTCACCGAGGCCAGTTCGGCGACCGCTCGAAGGGCGTAGTCCACCCGGGCTGAGAGACGCATGTCGGACAGGTTAACGGTCGGGTATCCGGGCGCTGCCCGGCGGCCCGACACCGGACCTGACGCATCGCCCGGTCACGCCGGACGCCCACCGGTCGGCGGGACGGGTCGGCTAGCCGCCGACCCGGCGCAGCAGTCCCTCCTGGACGGCGCTGGCGATCTGGCTGCCGGCCACGGTGAACATGCGGCCGGTGGCCAGCCCGCGCGCCCCGGAGGCCGACGGGCTCCAGCAGTCGTAGAGGAACCATTCGTCGGCCCGGAACGGGCGGTGGAACCACAGGGCGTGGTCCAGGCTCGCCCCCACCACCCCGCCCGGTCCCCACACCTCGCCGTGCACCGAGAGCACCGAGTCGAGCAGGGTCAGGTCGGAGGCGTAGGTCAGGGCGCAGGCGTGCAGCAGCGGGTCGTCGGGCAGCTTGCCGTCGATGCGCATCCACACCCGCTGGTGCGGGTCGGCCGGCCGGTCGCCGGGACGTACCCAACCGGGCTCACCGACGTAACGCACGTCGATCGGTCGGGGAATCTGCCCCCAGATGCCCAGCCGCTCCGGGTACCGGGACAGCCGGTCGGTCATGGTCGGCACCGACTCGGGCCCGGGCACGTCCGGCGGCAGGGGGGCGTGGTGGTCCAGCCCCTCCTCCGGCCGCTGGAACGAGGCGGACATGAAGAAGATGGGCTTGCCGTGCTGGAGCGCGACCGAGCGGCGCACCGAGAAGGAGCGGCCGTCACGGATGTTCTCCACCTCGTACTCGATCGGCTCGACCGGGTCGCCGGCGCGTACGAAGTAGCCGTGCAGGGAGTGGACCACCCGTTCGGGATCGACGGTGCGGCCGGCGGCGACCAGGGCCTGGCCGGCGACCTGGCCGCCGTACACCCGCTGCGGGCCGACCGGCGGGCTCATCCCCCGGAACGACATCGCGCCGGTGGGCGCGAGGTCCAGGACCTCCAGCAGCTGGTCGACGGCGGCCTGGCCGACGAGCGAGCTGACGGTCACTGCAAAGCCCGCGCCGTGGCGGCGTCGACGAGCGAACCGAGCTGGTGCACCCGCAGGGTGTTCGTCGAGCCGGGGCTGCCGGGCGGGCTGCCGGCCACGATCACCACGTAGTCGCCGGGGTTGCCCCGGTTCAGCCCGAGCAGCGCCTGGTCGACCTGGCGGAACATGTCGTCGGTGTGCTGCACGAACGGCATCAGGAAGGTCTCCACCCCCCAGGAGAGGGCGAGCTGCGCCCGGACCTCGGGCACCGGGGTGAAGGCCAGCAGCGGCAGGTCGCAGTGCAGCCGGCTGAGCCGGCGCACGGTGTCACCGGTCTGGGAGAACGCGACAAGCGCCTTGGCGCCGATGGCCCGGGCGATCGAGGAGGCGGCCACGGTGAGCGCGCCGCCGTGCGTACGCGGGTCGTGCTGCAGGCGGGGCACCAGGATCGAGCCGGCCTCGGTGGTGGTGACGATCTTGGACATGGTGCTGACCGTGAGCACCGGGTACTTGCCGACGCTGGTCTCACCGGAGAGCATCACCGCGTCGGCCCCGTCGAGCACCGCGTTCGCCACGTCGGAGGCCTCGGCGCGGGTCGGCCGGGAATTCTCGATCATGGAGTCGAGCATCTGGGTGGCCACGATGACCGGCTTGGCGTTCTCCCGGCACAACTGCACCGCGCGCTTCTGCACCAACGGCACCTCGTCGAGCGGCAGTTCCACGCCGAGATCACCACGGGCCACCATCACCCCGTCGAAGGCCAGCACGATCGCTTCGAGGTGGTCGACCGCCTCCGGCTTCTCGACCTTGGCCAGCACCGGGCGGTGCACACCGACCTCGCTCATGATCGCGTGGCACAGCTTGATGTCGTCGGCGGAGCGGACGAACGACAGGGCGACCAGGTCCACCCCGAGGCCGAGCGCGAAGCGCAGGTCGGCGGCGTCCTTCTCCGACAGGGCGGGCACGCTGACCGCCACGTTCGGCAGCGAGACACCCTTGTTGTTGCTGACCGGACCACCCTCGGTGACCAGCACCCGGATGTCGTTGCCGGTGACGTCGGTGACCTCGACGGCCACCCGGCCGTCGTCGATCAGCAGCCGGTCACCGGGCTTCACCTCCTGCGGCAGCTTGCGGTAGGTGCAGGAGACCCGCTCCTTGCTGCCCACGACGTCGTCACCGGTGATCACCACGGAGTCGCCGGTGCGCCACTCGTGCGGACCCTCGGCGAACCGGCCGAGTCGGATCTTGGGCCCCTGGAGGTCGGCCAGGATCGCCACCGGCTGGCCCGCGGCCTCGGCCGCCTCCCGGACGAGCCGGTAGACCGACTCGTGGTCGGCGTGGCTACCGTGACTGAAGTTGAGCCTCGCCACGTTCATGCCAGCTTCGACGAGCCCGCGGATGCGCTCGGGCGACGAGGTGGCGGGGCCAAGAGTGCAGACGATCTTCGCGCGGCGTGTCACGCCCATCAGGCTAGTCTCTCCTCCGGGTCGGACCACCGGCCGACCCCTTGCGCAATGTGGAACAGTTGTCCAACGGCGCGCGGCCCAGTGGCGCGGCCGGCGAGCGTGGGCCGCTCCGGACGTCGACGGCGGGCAACGGCGACCGCGCGCCGGAATGGTACGCCCCTGGCGCCAGGCCGCGTGGGGGCGCTCCGGGTCGACAACTGTACGCGCACCGTCGACAACCCGCCGTGACCGCGGCTGGTGCGCCTCAGCTTTCCGTCTTGACCAGCGGAAACTCCAGCGAGCCGGCCGGGCAGAGGAAGGTCATCACGTCCACCCGGTAGAGGCCGGCCTGCACCGCCGGATCGGCTTCCATCACGCTGCGGACGTCGTCGACCGACCCGGTCCGGGCCAGACCGAACCCGAGCGGTGGGTCCGGATCCCGGGCCTGACCGTCCACCGCCCCGGCGACCAGGATGATCCCCCGCCGCTGCATCGCCTGCATGTGACTGGCGTGCTCGGCCTGCAACCGCTGGACCGTCTCGGGCGGCAACGCCCGCCCGGCGGCGCCGGGATACAGCACGATGCATTCGTAGGTGTCGAGCGCGAAGTCGACCTGGGGCTCCCCTGACATGGCTTCCCTTCCGCACGGCCCGCCGACGCCAGGCGGTGCACGCGGCGGTACCGTCCAGCCTCCCACGGACGGTCCGGCCGTACCGGCGCTCCGCCGATCCCGCGCCCCGGCGACCCGCGCCGGGCCGATCACCGGGTCCGCCCGCGCGCCGGGTGACCGGCGGGCGGGCGGTCGCTACCGTGTGCTCGTCGTCAGGGCGACGACGGTGGGAGGGTGCGGCGGTGCGGGATGATGAGCCGGCGGCGGAGCCGCTGCCGTACGCGGAGGTCACCGACGCCGGGTACGGCAGCCGGGTCGCGGAGACGTTCTCGGTGCGCCGGTACGGTCCGGCGGTGCTGCTCACCGGCGACTGCCCCCGGTGCCAGCACCCGATCAGCTGCCCGATCGTCGACGAGGTGTACCGGCGGGAGGCACCGCCGGCAGCGGTCGACCCCGGCTACCGGACGCTGCTGTGCAGTTGCGCCGCCGACCACCCGGCCCGCCCCGACGGGCTGGCCGGCTGCGGCGCGTACTGGACGGTGACCCTGGAGGTCGAGGCGTGATCCGACTGCGGCCCGGTCCCCCGGCGACCCGTACAGACCTGCGCCGGGCGCAGGAACTGGCTGCGTTGCTGCGCGGCGAACTGGACCGGGTCCGGGCCGCCGCGCTGGCCTGGCGCAACGGGCTGGGCGGCCTGCTCGTCGCGCTCGTCGGGTTCAGCCTGATCCGGGGTCGCTCCGACGTCGGCACCCTCGCACCGGGCTGGGGCGTCCTGGTCGGCATACTGCTGCTGGCCGCCATCGGGGCCGGGGTCGCCGGGGCGCTGGCGCTGCTGCGGGCCGCGCACGGGCCGCTGTCGGTGACGCCGGTCGCCGAACTGCTCCCGGCTCCGCTCGGCGAGCACCGCGAGGCCCTCGCCGCGGCCCGGGCCCTGCGCCTCGGGGTGCTGCTGGTACTGGCCTGCACCGCTCTGCTGGTCGCCGCCGTGGGCGTCACCTGGTACGCGCCCGGCCAGCCCTGACCCGAGCCGGCGTCCGGTCGCCGGCCGTGCGTCGTGGGCCGGAGCCGGGGCGTCCCGGTGAGATCGCGAGGGCGACCCGCGCCCGGTCAGGGGCCGACGTGGGCGTAGCCGGCCCAGAGCTCCGGCAGGTCGGGCAGGGCGGCACGCGCCTGCCGGACGGCGTGGTGCAGGGCGGACGCCGCCCGTTCCGGGTCGAGACCACCGGCCACCGCCAGCGCCGCGTAGAGGTCCTCGCACAGCTGCACGGTGAGCGTGTCGGAGATGGCCCAGAGCGCGCCGATGACGTGTCGGAAACCCGCCAACTGGAACGCGGTGCCCAGGGTCAGCGCCTCGTCCGGCAGGGCGGCGCCGCCGCGTACCGTGTCGCAGGCGGACAGGACCGCGAGCGCGGCCGTGGTGCCAGCCGGCCGCCACAGGTCCCGTACATGCAGCGGCCCACCCGCCAGCGCGAGCCGACCCCGGGCGGGTGCGGCCAGATCCTGGGTGCCGTGACAGCACAGGTGGACCACGGACGTTCCCGGCAGCGCGTCGAGCACCGCCGAGGGGGTGGCCGCCAGTCCGGTCAGCGACGTCACGTCGCTCAGGTGCCGGCGTACCACGGCCTGCTCCCCCGCCGCGCCCGGCAGATCCGTCAGCCCCGGCGTGCGGGGCATCCCGACGAACAGGGCCGAGGTGACCGGCGCGGACCTGGCCGCCGGCCCCTGCCGGGCCCGGACGAGCGAGCGCAGCGAGGCGGTGTACGACGAGACGACCCGGTCGAGGACCCCGGCTCCGCCGTCCAGCGGGGCAGCGGCGTGCAGCGGCAGCAGGGTGAGCACCCCGGTGGGACACCACCACAGGCGCGTCGGCGTGACGCCGGTGGCAGGTGGTGCGACGGCCGGGTCCAGCGCGTCCAGCACCGGGGCGGCGACCACCCGCCACAACCAGTCGAGGGTTTCCGGGATCCGGCGGCGGAACGCGGCCCGACGGCGCTGCGCCTCCGGACCCGGGTCGCCGACGGGCGCGGTGGCCTCGGCGAGCCCGGTCAGGAAGTACGCGGCCCGCACCTGCAGTTCGCCGAGGCTCAGCTCGGGCAGCGGCACCGTCGTCACCCGTCCCCCGCTGACCAGCAGCGCGTCGCACCGCCGGTCGGCGACGTTGACGAGCACCACCGGGCCGTCCTCGCCGGCCCGGGCCAGGTCGGCGAAGGGGGGTGGGCGGAGGAAACGGTCGAAGTCGGGCAGCTGCCGGATCTCCGCAAGCACCTCGCGCCGCTGGACGGCCAGCTCGTGCCGGCGTTCCGAGCCCGCCCCCATTTCGCCACCGGACGGCACGGCGCGGGCCGGGACCGCCAGCCCGGCGACCGGCGCGGGTCCGGTCAGGTCGCGGCGCGGGTCGAGGCGGTCGAGGGCGGTCTGGACGGCGGCCAGGCGCTCGGCCAGCCGGGGTGCCTCCGCGCGCAGCGCCGCCAGGTCGGCGCCGGCGTCGTGGGCCCGGGTGAGCAGCACCCCACGGCCGTACTCCAACAGCTCCACCGCGCGTTGCGGCCGGTCGAGTGCGATCGCCACCGCCGCGGCGTCGCCGGCCAGGCCCGGGAACTGCCCGAGCAGCCGGCCCTGGTCGTCGAGGTCCATGCCGTGCCAGGCCACCAGGTCGAGCAGTTCGATCGCCGTGGTGTAGCCCGCCAGGGCGGCCGGCAGGTCGCCCGCCTCGGCGGCGAGAGCGGCGTACCGCCGCGCGGCGACCGCCCGCAACAGCGACGGCGCCGCCTCGATCGCGGCGGCCTCGCGCAGCGCGGCGATCGCCTCCGCCAGCTCGACCGCCGGCAGGTCGCCGCCGACAGCCGAAACGACGGCGGTCGAGTCCGCGCGGTGCCCCGTGGCGGCCGGGCCGTCGGGAGCCGGGCCGTCGGGGGCCGGTTCCGCGGTGGCGTCGGCCGCAGCGGTCGCGTCGGCGGTGGCGTGGGCGATCTCCTCGACGGCGACGGCCAGGTTGCTCAGGCACATGGTCCGCTCCGGATGGTCCACGGGCAGGGCCGCCACCGCCGCCCGGTACGCCGTCAGCATCTCGCGGGCGTCGGGGGTGTTGCGCCTGGTCCGGAACCTGATCAGCAGCGCGTTGCCGAGGTTGGTCAGCAGCCGGTACTGGTCGCCGGCCGAGGTGGCGGCCGCGTCGGCGAGCGCCCGCAGCAGGGTGACCGCCTCGTCGAGCACGGCGGGATCCTCGGTGAGCTGGTGCCGCAGCAGGTGGCTGAGCGCGAGCGTGCGCACGATCCGGACGCGTTCCTCGGGCTCGGCCTCCCGTTGCGCCAGCTCCGCCGCCTCCCGTAGCAGCGTGACCGCCTGCTCGGCGTCGGCCAGCGCGGCGGCGCGGGCCTGCTCCGGCGTGGCACCGTCGGTCGGCAGCGCGGCGTTGACGACCAGTTCGGTGCGCCGGTTCAGCGCCGATCCGAGGTTGAACAGCCCCCACATCCGGTCCGGATTCCCGGGCGGAGCAGCGGCCACGGCCCGCCGCAGCACCACCATCGCCTCGGTGAGGATTGCCAGGTCCTGGGTCCGGCCGAAGAGTTCCTGCAACGCCAGGCCGAGATTCGACAGGTAGAGCGGCAGCTTCGCGGGATGCGCCGGGTTCGCCGCCGCCTCGCGCAGCTTCGTCACGGCGAGTTCCAGCAGCTCCGGCTCACCCGCCTGGTCGGCCAGCTCACGCAGCGTGTCGCCCAGGTTGTTCAGCAGGTCCGGCCGCGACGGATGCTCGACCGGCAGCAGCCGCTCCGCCTCGGTCAACACCTCGCGGGCCTGCCGGAGGGTCGCCAACCCGAACAGGTCGGCGTGCCATCGGCCCAGTGTGTACCCGAGGTCGCAGAGCGCGCGGGCCCGCTGCTCCGGGTCGGTCGTCCCGTCGGCCGCCGCCCGCAGCAGCCGCTCCGCCTCGCGCAGATCGTCGGCCCGGCGGTGCAGCGCGTAGCGCGTCTCCAACAGCTTGCCCTCGGCCTGCCACAGCCCGCCCACGTCCTGCCCGTCGAGCCGAGGTCCGGCCGCCGCCGCCCGGTACGCCTCGATCGCCGCGTCCAGGTCGGCCGGGGTCTTCCGCCGTTCGTGGCGCTCACCGACGAGCCCCGCCAGGGTGACTCGGGCCAGACCGCCCTGTTCCTCGCTGAGCCCCGAGGCCAGCGCGGCACGGTTGGCCTCGATCGCCGTGTCCAGGTCGCGGTCGGTGCCGCTGGCCACGAACCGTCTACTGGCCAGCGTCGCGTACGTGAACAGGACCAGCGGGTCGGCCCGGACGGACACCGCCTGCGCCAGCACGTCGACGGCCCGGTCGAGGTCGGCCGGCTCACCCCGGCGCTCCCAGCGTTCCCGCAGCTGCCCGGCGAGGTTCACCCGAGCCATCAGCCACACCGGCGCGTCGGCGGGGGCGGCCCGGGCCGCGTCGCCGAGCAGCTGGATCGACTCGTCCAGCGCCGCGACGTCCCCCGCCTGTTCGAACCGGTCACCGAGAACGTTGCCGAGGTTGAACAGCCGGGTCGGACGTTCCGGGTCACCGGCCGGGGTCGACTCCAGACTCTCCCGGTGCGCGTCGATCGCCGCCGGAAGCGACTGCTGCCGGCCCAGTCGCAGGTACTGCTCCCGGCGTACCCGTCCGAGCGCGGAAAGGTAGTGCAGGCGTTCGGGTGCGCCGGACGGTGTCCCGACCAGCGCCCGTTCCAGCAGCGCCTGCGCCTGGTCGGCCACCCGGTAGTCCCCGGAACGCTCGGCCCCGGCCATCAGCATGACCGCCTGGCCGAACAGCGCAGCGCCCAACTCGGCCTCGGGAGTGGAGCGCGCGGCCGGGACGCGAACACCGGGGGGCGGCGTACCGCTGTGCGCGCTGCCGGAGGGCCCGGAACCTGCCGTGCTCGCGGTACCGGCGTCCGACGCCCCGATCCCGGAGCCGGAACGAGGATCGGCCCGGGCCGACGCACCGGAACGGACGTCGCGGCCGGGACCGGCCGGTCCGCCGGCGGTGGCTACGTGCGCGCGGAGCATCGCCAGCAGCGACGGCGGTACCCGCTCCGGCGCCAGGCTGAGCAGCAGTTCGGTCAACCCGACCGCCTGGATGAGGTCCGGCCCGTCCGAGCCCGCCGGTAGGCACTGGTACCGGTACCAGTGCAGACAGGCCAGGAGGAACAGCGCCTCGGCCTCGCGTTCCGTCGTGCCCCGCCGGCTAACGCCGTTGAGCAGGTCGTAGAGCGGCTTGGCTTCCCGCAGCGCCTCGTGGTCCAGCACCCACCGCGGCTCCATGGTGGTGCCGTAGCTGTCCAGCCGCTCCCGCAGCCGCCGGACCGGATCGGACCTGAACGGTCGCCACATGCCAGCCCTCCCGTCGCAGGCACCGTCCCGCACAGCAGTATCAGCCACGGCGACCGCCCGCTGTCCCGAAGCCGACCGGGGTAATTTGAGGCTCCGACAGCCAGCGAACCGAAAGGTGGCCCCCATGGCGCTCGACACCGGCACCCGACCGGCGAAGGAGTCCGGCACCTACCGTATCGGCGGCGACATACCGGTCGACCGGCTCGGTTACGGCGCGATGCAGATCACCGGTCCCGGGGTCTGGGGTGACCCGAAGGATCCGGCCGAGGCGGTCCGGGTGCTGCGCCGCGCCTACGAGCTGGGGGTGACGTTCATCGACACCGCCGACTCGTACGGGCCGTTCGTCTCCGAGCTGCTGATCCGCGAGGCGCTGCACCCGTACGCCGACGACCTGCTGATCGCGACGAAGGCCGGGCTGACCCGCAGCGGCCCGGGTGACTGGCGGCCGGTGGGCCGACCGGAGTACCTGCGTCAGCAGTGTGAGCTGAGCCTGCGTCACCTCGGGCTGGAGTCCATCGGGCTCTACCAGCTGCACCGCATCGACCCGGCGGTGCCGCTGGCCGACCAGCTCGGTGAGCTGGCGCTGCTGCGGGAGGAGGGCAAGATCCGGCACATCGGGCTCTCCGAGGTGACCGTCGACCAGATCGAGGCGGCCCGCCGGATCACGCCGATCGTGTCCGTGCAGAACCTGTACAACCTGGCCAACCGCGACGCGGAGGACGTGCTCGACCACTGCGAAAAGCATGACCTCGCGTTCATTCCGTGGTTCCCGATCGCGACCGGCGACCTGGCCCGGCCGGGCGGCCCGCTGGACGCCGTGGCCGCCGAGCACGACGCGACGCCCGCGCAACTGGCCCTCGCCTGGCTGTTGCGCCGGTCGCCGGTCATGCTGCCGATTCCCGGAACGTCGTCGGTGGCGCACCTGGAGGAGAACGTGGCCGCCGCCCAGGTGCGGCTGACCGACGCCGAGTACGAAAGGCTCTCCGCCGCCACCGCCTGATCTTCCACGCGATACGTCACCCCCGCCGCACGCCCCGTCGCCCCCGCGCCATGCCATGCGCATCGCACCGTGCCGTGCGCGCCGTGCCGTGCCGTGCGCTCGCAACTTCGGGGAAACTGCTGCCTGCGCCCGCTCAGACCCGACAACTTCGGGGAAACTGCTGCCTGCGCGGCCCGCCTGGCATCGGGGGGGTCTGGGTCGGGCTTCGTCGACGGGCAGGTGGGTGTCGGTGGGTGCGGCCCGGCGGCTGCGTGCGGCCGCCGGGCCGGGTGGGTCACAGGGCCAGGCAGTTGGGGCTGATCGCGGCGTCGCGCAGGGCCTGCCGGACGACGGTGTAGGTGGTGCCGTCGAGCACCAGGCCGAGGTGACCGACCACGCGCAGCGGACACCGGGACTGGATCAGCACGTTCGTCGCCCCGTCGGCCAGCATCGCGTTGTCCACCGGTCGGACCAGTTCGTCCTGCCAGGTACGCACGGTGGTCCAGCGCACCGGTGCCGGCGTGTCGTCGCCCGCGTTGAGGGCGGTGAGAAACGACGACCCGATGGTCATCTGTTGGCAGGCGACCACGCCGGCACAGCTGCCCAGGCCGAGGAACGACACGATGTTCGCCACGTAGGTGCCGTACTGCGGGGTGCCCAGGCTGACATAGCGTTCGACGGCCTCGCCGCCGCCGAGATTCTTGATGTAGTAGCGGCTGACCAGGCCACCTTCGGAGTGTGCGACCAGGTCGACCTTGGCACCCGCGGCGGCGGCGCGGACCTGTCCCACGTATCCGCGCAGCCCGGCGGCGGACGCGGTGATGTCGCCGAGCCCGAGGTTGGGCAACTGGTAGATCCAGACCCGGTACCCGTCGGCGCGTAGCCGGGCGGCGAGTGGTTCGTAGACGGCCGCGATCCCGCTGAGCCCACCGACCACGATGACCGGATTGGCACCGGCCAGCGCCCGCAGGTTGTCGGCGGCCGCCGCACCGGTCGGCACGCCGTCGGCGGGTGCGGCTCCGATGGACGCGACGTCGGCGGGTGCGGCAGCGCCGGTGGACGCGACGTCGGCGGGTGCGGCAGCGCCGGTGGACGCGACGTCGGCGGGTGCGGCTCCGCCGGTGGACGCGCCGTCCCGGACGGACGATGCGCCGGTGCCGGCGGACCCGGTGACACCGTCGGGTGCGCCGGCCGGATCGGCTGCGGCGGGGGTGCCGGTGGTGGTGGCGACGCTGGTGGGCGCTGCGGTGGCGGGTGGAGCGGCGGTGGCGGCGGGAGCCGCGAGGACGGCGGCGACGGTGAGAGCCAGGACGGGGACAGCCTTTCGGAGCAGCATCGCTGCACCTCCCAAGGGGATCCCGGGGTTACCGGGTGGAGGCGGTGGGATGTCCGATCGACCGTGCACTGATGATGCGGGTCACAATCTAGAAACGTCAATGAAAAGTTACGCACGAGTAGCGAATATTCGTGTCGGGCGTCCGGGGGCGCACGGCGGCACTGTCCACGTACGACGAACGCCGCACGCACCGGGTGGGTGCGTGCGGCGTCGAGTTCGGCGCGGGTCAGCCGGCGGGCGTGCTCTCCGGCTGCGCCTCCGGCTCGGTGCGGGGCGAACCCTGCTTCACGTACGTCGGGTGCAACTGCACCGGCTGCCGCTCCTGCTGGCGACGCTGCCGCGCCCGGACCCGCAGGTTGAGGAACTCCACGAAGATCGAGAAGGCGATCGGGCCGTACACGTAGCCCTTCGGGATGTGCTGGTCGAAGCTCTCCGCGATGAGGCTCGCGCCGATGAGCAGCAGGAACGACAGGGCCAGCATCTTGACCGTCGGGTGCTGGTTGACGAACCTGCTGACCGCGCCGGCCGAGACCAGCATGATGATCATCGCGATGACCACGGCGGCGACCATGATGGCGAGTTCGTCGACCATGCCGACCGCGGTGATCACCGAGTCGAGCGAGAAGACCACGTCCAGCACCAGGATCTGCGCGATGACCGCGCCGAACGAGACCACCTTGCGGCCCTCGCGCTCGTGGTCGGAGCCTTCCAGATGCTCGTGGATCTCGTACGTCGCCTTGCCGACCAGGAATATCCCGCCGAGCAACAGGATCAGGTCACGCCCGGATATCTCCTGCCCCAGCACGGTGAACAGCGGCGCGGTCAGACCGATGATCCAGGACAACGACGCCAGCAACAGCAGGCGGGTGATCAGGGCGAGCGAGATTCCGATCGTCCGGGCCCGGGCCTGCTGGTGCTCGGGCAACCGACCGGACAGGATCGAGATGAACACGACGTTGTCGATGCCCAGCACGATCTCCAGCAGGAGCAGGGTCGCGAACGCGATCCACAGCTCGGGACTGGTCAGGAACTCCATGCCATCCTCGACTCTCCCGACCGGCCGCCGGGTCGGCACCCGGACCATCGGCTGATCTGCATCATGATGACCTACCGGGCCGCCAGCCGCTCCGCAACCCCGGCCGCCCCGCAGCACCCGGCCAGCACCGGACCAACCACACGACGTGCGGCATGTCGGCCTCTCTCGGAGACCGGCAGCGTAACGATGCCGCGACCGGCGCGTACTCGATCAGATGCGATCACGCGATCGTCGGACGCGCTCGATGGCGGCCCTGCCGAGGCGGTAACGCTCACCCTGGCCGGAGGTCTGCGCACGATTCTCATCGACGAAGAGCCGTTCGTGTCGCTGCGGCCGGAGGAGGCGGTCTTGGCGGCGATGCTCGACGGCTGGCGATTACCGCAAGTCGCCCGCAACCTCGCCCTCGCGACGGTCGAGGCCCGGCTGCGGATGATCCGCGCGTTCGCCGGCCACGTCCGACCTGGTGAATATCTGCCGAATTAGCTAGGTTGCCCTCACCTCATCCGATCCTCGCAGTGGGAGTGGCAGCCCGTGCGGCAACAGCACAAGACCTTCCAGGCGATCGAGGTCGGTGACGGCGGCGACGGGCGGTGGGCCGCCCACGCCCGGGGCCTGTGGCAGGACATGGAGGGCCTGCTGACCGAGGAGGGCCGGACTCCGCAGGGCGCGAATCGTGTTCGGGCGCTGTTCCGTGCGCACCTGCCGGAACTGGTCCCGGTTCTGGACCGCCTGGCCGGCCAACTCGACCGACCCGAGGCGGAAGTCTTCCTCACCCACGCGGCACTGCGACCGTTCTCCCCGGCGTGCACCCAGATCGGCCAGAACGGCACTCTGCTGCGCAACTATGACCTGCGACCCGATCGGTGCGAGGGGACCATCGTCTCCTCCTGCTTCCTGCGCCCCGTGCTCGGGATGCAGGACCTGCTGTGGGGCTTGCTGGACGGAATGAACGACGCCGGTCTCGCGGTCTCGATCACCTGGGGCGGACGTCCCGCCTACGGACGCGGCTTCGCCATTCTCATCCTGGTGCGCTACCTGCTGGAGACGTGCGACACCGTCGATGAGGCAGTCGACAGGCTGCGGTCCCTACCGGTCGCCGTCCCCCAGAACCTCACCCTTGTCGATCCCACCAAGGCGGTGACGGTGTTCGTGGGGCCGGATATGCCGCCGACGGTGGCGCCGGACGCCTGCGCCGCCAATCACCAGCACCTGCCGGTGACCGACGAGCAGGAACGCGCCATGCGCACGCAGGAGCGGCTACGAGCCATCCGCGCCGCGGGCGCGGACGTGGCAGCGATGCTGAAGCCACCGCTTTATCGATCCGCAGACGAGCAGGGGTCGAGAACGCTCTACACAGCCCACTACCAGCCCGTCGAGGGCCGTGTGACGTACTACTGGCCCGGCGAGTCCTGGCAACAGTCCTTCAGCGACTTCGTACCCGGATCCCGCACCGTGACCTTGGGCCGGGTCAGCTGAAGGCTCTCCGGCCGCACGCCACGACAGCGGCCCGGCCGGTCCCGGCCGGCCGAGTCCGGGGCCTACGCCACGAACGGATCGGTGGCATGCTGTGGCCGTGCCCGGCACCCCACCCCGCGACGAACGGCTGCGGGTCATGCCGTGGTGGCTGGTGCTCGTCGGGCTGCTGCTGGCCGCCCTGCTCGGCTGGTGGGTGCTGTCCTGGCTGCTCGGCGAGGCCGACCGCGCCACCGCGGCGGACACCCGGGCCACGCTGCGCATCGACGCCATCCGCACCGGGTTGACCGTGGTCGCCGGCACCGGTGGCGGGCTGGCACTGCTGCTCGCCGCCCGGCGACAGTGGATAAGCGAACGGGCGCAACGACACCAGGAGGTCGTCGCCGCCGCCGACCAGGCGCACCGCGACCGGGTGCAGGCGCACGCCGAGGCGGTCGCCGAGGCCGGGCAGCGGCACCAGGAGCAGCAGACCGAGGCCGCCGCGCACGACGCCGCCGAGCGCCGGCTGACCGAGCTGTACACCCGGGCCGTCGAACTGCTCGGCAACGACAACGCCGCGGTACGCCTCGGCGGCCTGCACGCCCTGGAACGACTCGGTCAGGACAACCCGGCGCAGCGTACGACGATCGTCGGGGTGCTCTGCGCGTACCTGCGGATGCCGTCGCCGGACGACGCGCGGGAGACGGAGGTACGCCGCAGCGCGCAGCGGGTGTTGACCCGGCACCTGCGCGCCGACGAAGACGCCTTCTGGCCCGGCGTGCGCCTGGACCTGACCGGTGCGCGACTCGACGACTTCGACGCCACCGGCTGCGCCCTCCACGACGCCGACCTGACCGACGCCACCTGCACCGGCACCACCCGGTTCACCGGGGCGACGTTGACCGGGCGGCTGGGCCTCGGCGCGGGCTTCGACACCCTCGTGCTCGACGGGGTGGGCGGCGACGCGACGATCGTCCTGGACGGCGCCCGGGTGACCGGCCGGCTCAGCGCCGACGGGGCCGGGTTCGGTGGCCCGCTGTCGGGTCAGCGGGCCACCCTCGGCGAGGCCTCCTGGCGGGGCAGCACGTTCCACCGGACCGCCACCTTCGACCACACCACCTTCACCGGCAGCGCCAGCTTCCGCGAGGCCGAGTTCCACGGTGGACTGTCCATGGAGCACAGCTCGTTCGGTGGCGACGCCGTGTTCAGCCGGGCCCGCTTCGCCGACCTGGTCCTGTTCCGCTGGACCGAGTTCGGGGGTGAAGCCTCGTTCGCCGACGCGCGCTTCGCCGGGGCGGCCAGCTTCGGCCGGGCGCGCTTCCACGGCCCGGTGACCTTCGAAGGTGCCACCCCGGCCCGCCGCCCCCTGTTCGACCAGGCCCGCGCCACCACGACGGCGACCCACACCTGGCCCGACGGTACGCACGTCGAGCCCCTCGACACCGACTGGCTCCTGCTCACCGACCCGTAGATCGGATACCCGAGACGAGGTCGGTCCGGTCTCAGGTCGCGCCCGCCGATCATGCAGGTGTGGCACCCGTAATCGACCGTTTCACACTGCTCTGTCAACGACCACACCTGCATGATCGACGTTGCGCTGAGCGGAGGGTCAGGGCCGGACGGTGAGGTGGGTGATGAAGGTCTGCCAGGCGGTAGGTGGGAAGGTCAGCACCGGGCCGGTGGGGTCCTTCGAGTCCCGGACGCCGACCACGCCGGGCAGGTTGTCGGCGACCTCCACACAGACACCGCCGTTTGTGGACGAGCGGGACGACGTGCGCCACCGCGCCCCGGTCAGGTGGTCCATGTCTTCGCCGCCTCCTTGAGTACGTCGAGGGTCTGCCCCAAAGGAAGGGCTTCGCCCCGAACCACGTCCCATGCCAGTGCAAGACGAGCAATCGAATCCGACTGCCCGGTGGTTTGCGACTCCAACTGATGATCTACGCAGGCGGCTCGTGATCCGTCGGGCAGGTCGGCCAGGATGAACGTCCCGGCTAGTCCTGAGTAGATACCAGCGGAGAGCGGCACGATGTGCAACTGGATATGCGGCTGCTCGGCGCAGTTCACCAGGTGCTCGACCTGTTCGGCCATCACGTCGGGGCCGCCGCACGCGCGCCGCAGCACCATCTCGTCCAGCACCACGAAGAGCTGCGGGGCCGGATCACGTGCGAGCACCACCTGCCGTTCGAGCCGCGCCGCGACCCGCTGGTCCAGATCGGCGAATGGCGTGCGGGCGGCCTGGAAGGTTGCGCGGGCGTATGCCTCGGTCTGGAGCAGCCCCGGCACGAAGGAGTGTTCGTACCACCGGAAAGCTGTCGCATCCCGCTCGATCTGGATCCACTCGCGCAGCCAGACCGGCGCGGCGTCGCCCTTGACCAACTCGTCCCAGAGGGTCGCGAAGTAGCCACCCGTGTCAAGCGCCTTGTCGACGGCGGTCAGGTACGGCAGCGTCGGCGGCTTGGTGCCGGTCTCGATCGCGCTCACCTGCGAATCCGAGCAAAAGACCCGCTCGCCGAGCTGAGCCTGGGTCAGCCCGGCCGCCGCCCGGCGTCGCCTCAGTTCGCGAAGCAGGTACTCCGACGGCGAGATTCCCACGGCTTCCAGTCCCTTCCACGACGCCCCACTCCGTTCCATGCCGGCTCGGGGCAGGTCGTCACGTTCCGCGATCAGGCGATAACCGTTCCGAGCGTAGGGGGCGTACGTCCAGGGTGGAAGGAGCACGACGCGCCTGGCGGCGACCCATCCCCCGGCCCCGGCAGGCGCGCCCGTGCCGGGGGTCGCCGCCGGGCGAGCATCCGCGGCGACCCCCGATCCCCCTGCCACCGACGAAGGAGGTGTGTCGTGTCCGCGACGAGGCACGCCAACGCCGTTCCGACAGCGCGCTGGCCGACCCGCCGAGCCGCCCGCCCCGCCGTCGCGCCGGGCGGCACCCGCGAGGACGGTACGCCCCGGGTCACACCTGGCGTCTACCTGCTGACCCGCGACGCATCCCCGCAGTTCGCCAGGCCGATCACGGTCCGGGTGATCCGCGAACGGACCGACCGGCTCACCTACGACGGGTGGGCGTGGATCGAGGTGTACCAGCTCGACTCTCAGGGCGAGGCGATCGACCGCCGCGAGTTGTACGTACGCCCCGACGGAATGCGCCCCGCGCCGCCGCTGCGACACCGCACACCGGCCCGGCGAGCTGCGACGAGGACCGCCGGATGAACACGCCCGCCCGTGAACACGTACCGTCCCGCCCGACGTGGCGCTGCCGTGCCTGCGGCATCGCCTGGCCCTGCTCTGCGGCGAAGCTGCGCCTGCTCGCCGAGTACCGGGGCAACATCCCCGGCCTGATGATCTACCTTGTGACGCTGCGCGAGGAGGCCATCGCCCAACTCGCCGAGCGCGACCCCGGCGCCCGCCTGCCGGACCTGCACCGCCGCTTCACCGACTGGGTGCCTGCCGCCTCCGGCAGAGGTCGTCCGTGACGTTCAGTCTGCCTGGGCTGACATGTCCCCCCGGGCCGCTACCCTGAAGCCAGGCAGACCCACGCCCGGAGGGGGGTGCCGAAGGTGGCAACGGCGCACGACGTCGCAGCAGCGGTGCTGGACGAACTCGGTCCGATGACGGCCATGAAGCTGGAGAAGCTCGTCTACTACTGCCAGGGATGGCACCTCGCGCGCGAGGGACATCCTCTTTTCCAGGAGCCGATCGAAGCCTGGCGGGAAGGCCCGGTGGTTCCGCTCCTCTACCGCCACCACCGACGACAGCGCGTGGTGTCCGACTGGCCGCACGGTGAGCATTCTCGCCTGACCCCGACCCAAGCCGACACAGTCCGCTGGGTTGCGGAAAGCTACGGTCGATTCTCCGCGACCGAGTTGTCGACCATGACGCACAACGAACTGCCCTGGCGCGTAGCCCGAGGCGCACTTCCCGAATCCGCCAGCTCGACGGAGAAGCTCGACATCGATCTCATGCGGACGTACTTCGCCCGGCAGGTGGCAAACGTCGAGACGGCCGTCGTCCTCGCCTCCGCGAACGCCGCCCTCGAAGGCGTCGAGTTCGACGAGGACTGGCAGGACAAGCTCCGCGATGTCGCCTCCGGCGTGACCGATGCCGACGAGCTGATTGCTCAGGAGATCTCCCGGATCCGCGGTGACCGAGACTGAGCCGTACTGCTGGCCGGGATCGGACTGCCTGAAGAACAATCTCGGCATCGCCGACGCGAAACAACTCGCCGAGATCGAGGCCAGGCTGGCTTCGATCCGGGAGGTCCAAGCGCTTCGGATGATCATCCCGGGGAACTACGGCCTGGAGCATCTCCAAGCTTTCCACCGGCACATCTTCTCTGATGTCTATCCCTGGGCAGGGCAGACCAGGACGGTGGACATCAGCAAGCCCGGCGCACGATTCTGCCACTGGCGTTACATCGACGACCAGGTAAGCGCCATCCTGAGCCGTCTTGACGAGGACGGATTCCTCCTCGGCCTGCACCGAGACGCGTTCATCGAAGCCTTGGCGCACTACTACGGCGAACTGAACGTCTGCCACCCTTTCCGCGAGGGTAACGGACGCACGATTCGCGCATTCCTTCGGCAACTGGCGGCGGCGGCCGGATACCTACTTGACTGGTCGGAGTTGAACGCGGAGGCGAACATCGCGGCGTGCCACCAGCACCTTGCCAGCACGGACCTCAGCGGGCTGATCGCGGTACTCCGTCCGGTCGTCCGGCGGCTGACCTGACGCAACTGCTGACCTACCCCGCACTACCAGCCCTCGCGTCGACTTAGACCAGCAGCTCGGCTCCCCGCCCGTCTCAGACCAGCAGAGGATGATCTTCAGGAAGCCGGGGTTGGCCCGGCGGCGGCCAGATCCACCGTATCGACGGGTGCTGTTAGCATCACCGGCGGACGCGTCCAGCACCCTTGAGGATCCGGCGAATCGATGTCCCCGAACGAGCAGGATCCGTACGTGCTTCTCGGCGTCAGCCGGGAAGCGTCAGCGGCTGAGATACGCCAGCGCTACCTGATCCTGGTGCAGGTCTGGCACCCGGACAAGCATCAGTCGAGCCCGGAGAACGTTCGCGAAGAAGCGACCCGGCAGATGCAGCAGATCAACCGGGCGTACAAAATGCTCACCGATGTTCGGGAACGCGAGACGCGCGAACGCCAGGCCGAGGAACAGCAACGCGCGGGGCGCCAGCGGGCGGGCGGTGGGCAGCGGGCCCACGACTGGGCAGCCCAGCAACGCGAGGCGCGCGAGCAGGAGGCCCGGAATCGGGCGGCGGACGCACGACGGGCCCGGGAGCACGCGGCACGTGAGGCCCGTGAGCAGGAAGCCCGCGAGCGCGAGATGCGCGAACGGGCGGAGGCCGAGCGGCTGGCGCGGATACGCGAGCGGGAGGCACGCGAGCATCAGCATCCCCGCGCCCGGTGGACGCATCCCCGGTACGAGCCGGCGTATCTACCGGAACCGCTGACCATCGAACCGATAACCATCTCGTTGTCGGATGGCGCCGAGGGTTACACGCTGGTGGCTCGATCCGAAATCCCGGAGTCGGTGGCCTTCTTTCCCGGCGCCGACGGCGAGCTGCTCCTGTTCCGCGCCAAGGAGACGCTGCACCGGTACCTGACCGAGACCAGCTCCCACGAACTGGCCGCAGTTCCCGGTTGGGACGAGTTCATGAACTCGATCCTCAAGGCCGGAATCAGCGTCGACGACGCTCGCACGTACGACTTCGGGCTGATTCTCTACAGCATCAGGCACCCGGTGACCGAGTGGGTTCCCCGGCTCTTCATCACCAACCGCGATCTCCTGGTGGACATCGCGGAGGCGTTCGGGATCGCCGAGGCGTTGGAGCTGTTGCACGTCGGCTCGGCGATCGACACGCTCGACGATCTGATGCGGGTCGCCGACCGACCACTCGCCGGATGGGGCGCACGGCGTCGGCTCGACGCCATGAATTCGGGGCCGGCGACCAGCGCGTGGCGCAGGGTGATCCGGACCGTCGAGAAACGCGTACGGTGGCTGCGCTGAGCGGCCAGCCTCGTCACTCCTGCGGGTCGCTGTCACCGGCCTGAATGGACCGGGCGGTCGACAGCAGCGACCCGCCGAACTCCGGGGTCGTCAGCACGTTGACCGCGACGCCGGGCTCGACGAGCCAGAACGCCTGGCCGCCGTCGTGCAGGCCGGGGCCGTCACCGTGCGGGAACTCGCTCAGCTGCCACTCGGCGGGGTCGCGCTCGTGATACCCGCAGAGGAAGTCCCGTAGCGCGGTCAGGTCGACCAGCCGCTCCCCGCGCAACACGTGGACCCGCAGATCCACGCGATGGCCGTCGGGCGTCTGACGCTCCCAGACCCGGCTGGCGAAGCGTACGTCGTCCCACTCGGTGGCGAAGTCCGACACCTCGTCACCGACGCCGGCGGGCACCTGCCCGATGTGGAAGCCGTCGAGCACCCCACCGTCGCGCGTCTCGCCGCTGCTCATCCCACCGCCTCGATCGGTTTCCGACTCAGTTGCCCAGCGCGCGTACCTTGGCGATCGTCTCCTGGACGTGCTGCCGGGCGGGCTCGTGCCCCTGGGCCGCCTGGGCGAGCGCCTGCCGGTACGAGTCGATCATGTTGATCAACGGCCCGGCGGCCACGCCCTGCAGGGCGCCGGCGACGAGCTGCCGGGCCTCGGCCGCGTCCTGCGCCGCCGCCGCTGTCTTCGCCTTCGCCTCGTCCAGCTTCTGGGCCGCCGCCGCCAGCCTGGCGATCATCTCCGCCGCGCTCACACGCCCTCCCCACGATCGCACCACACCGGCGTCGCCGCTCGCTCACCAGCGGCGACCACACAGGAGCCTACGAGATCCACTCGCCCGCCGCGACCACCCGACCTCGCGCGACGTCCAGCCGTGGGTGCACTTGTTGTCGTCGTGACGACAACAAGTGCACCCGCCGCACAGCAATCGCGTCTCGCCGAGCAAGGGGCAGGGGGCGCCCGAACCACACACCACCTCCTGCGCCGCCAGCCACCCGCACCGCCAGGAACGCCGTTGGCCGAGTCGGGACGGGCCGATCGGAGCCTCGACCGCGTCGGGTCAGCGCATGACGCGGAAGAGCAGCAGATAACCGCAGTAGGCGAGGGGGACCGCGAGGAAGCAGAGCAGGAACCCCAGGACCGGATAGCGCGGTGGGGTGGCGGCGCCGACGGCGGGCCGGCCCCAGCGGCCGAGCACCAGCCAGCCGCCGATCAGCGACACCGCGGGCAGGCCGGCGCACGTCCAGGCGTAGAGGGTGCTCGGACCGACCACGCCGACGCCTGAGGCGAGCACCATCACCAGCATGAGCACCACGGACACGCCCGCGAATCCGAGGTAGACGGCGACCGACCGGGCCATCGGGGACCAGCTCGGCAGCAGCGCCGGCTGTTGGGCGAGCAGTTCCGCCTGCTGTCCGTGCCGGTCGGCCTCGTCGGCCCAGCGCCGGGCCAGCTCCAGCTCCGTCGCCGGGTCGACCTCACCCGCGCGCGGGCTCGGCACCCCCGCCGCCGTCGCGCTCACCGCCACCGGCAGCGCCGGGTTCGTCTCCCCCACACCCATCGGGGAGTACGCCCCGACATCCGACCGCCCCGGGGCGGCGGCTGCGCCGCCGGCCGACCCCGTCCCCCACCCACCAGCCGGATATCCGGACGGACCCGCCGGCCGACCGGCGGCCCCGGGCACCGGCGTCGCGCTCCCGGGCGGGCCGGGCGGGGCCGGTGGCCCGGAGGTAGGCGCCGCGCTCGACGGCGGGCCGGGCGGCGGACCGCCGGGCAGTAATCCGCCCGGCGGAACACCGGTCGGCGCAACGGTGGACACCTGGCCAGGTGCCCTGCCCAGGGTGCGGCCGAGGTGGTCGAGGCGCTGCCCCTGGGCGGTCAGCCGTCGGTCGAGGTACTCCACGGCGGCACCGAGATCCCGCTGCCGTTCGGCCTCGGCGGCGGCGCCCTGCTCCCCGGCGCGGTGCTGCACGGCGAGGTGGCGGGCCAGCGCCGCGTACTCGTCGAAGGTGGACACGCCTCACTCCTGCCCGTCGGAGGGGTCACCGTCACGGACGAACGGCACGATCAACCGGACCCGCTGGTCGTGCCGGTCCACCAGCAGCGCCCGATCCGCGCGGGGAGCGTACGCGAGGTCGTGCACGCCGAGGTGCAGGCCCAGATCCGAGCCGGGCACGTTCAACGCGACCAGGCAGGCGACATCGTCGCGGTTCTGCGTGCCGCCGAGGTCGTCGGCGAGCCGGCGCAGGCCGCGCCACCAGCCGAGCAGGTGCACCCCGTGGCCGGGCCCCTGCCGCAACAGCGCCCGCAGGTCGTCGTGGCCGGAGCGGAACGTGGTGGGGTCGCTCTCGCCGAGCAGGCCGGCGGCGGCGTCCATCCCGAACACCACCAGGTAGGCGCGCTCCGGTCGGTCACCACTTCCGCCGGTGGCGAGGGCGCGGATCCGGTCGCGCAGGGCGGCGGCGTCGAGCCGCTCGACCCGGTGCCCGGCGGCGGCCAGCGTGGCGGCGGTGTCGTCGGCGGCCGGGTCGGCGGCGGCGACCAGCGGAGCGAGCACGAACGTCGCCTCGCCGGGGGCGTGCTGGCGGGCCAGGCTCAGGGTGGCTGCCCGCAGCACCTCGGCCCCGGCGGACGAGGTGCCGACCACGGCCAGGTGCCGGCCGGGGGCGGTGTCCATGATGAACAGGGCGGTGGTGCCGTCCACGTCGACCGTCCGACCGACCAGCGCCAGTGGACGCCGACCACCCGGGCGCAGCCCGGTGAAGGTGGCGTCGTCCTCGACTTGGGCGGTGGCGTAGCCACGGAACACCGACGGCGGGCGGGCACCCGCGGGGCGGGCCTGCCACAACTCGTGGCGCAGCCGGGTCAACTCGTCGGTCGCGGCGTGCGCGTCGGGAAAGCGGATCACGGTGTTCGCCCCGGGCGCACCGGCGGCGGTGTTGACCACGGCCGAGCCGACCGGCAGGGTCGCCGCGGCGTCGTTGAGGTGGTCGAGCACTCCCCCGCCGCCGGGCAGCGCCACCCGCAGGGCGAACTGCCCGAAGACCGCCTCGGCACGGCCGTAGAGCGCCTCGATCCCGGTCGTGCTCTGGCTGGCCAGCACCAGGTGTACGCCGTACGAGCGGCCCTTGCGGGCCAGTTCCTCCAGCAGGTCGACCGACTCGCGGGCCACCGGGTCGTTGCCGGCGAGCAGCACGTGGAACTCGTCGATCACGGCGACGATCCGGGGCACCGAGGTGTCGGCGGGCAGGTCGGCGAGCTTGGTGACGCCGTGCCGCTTGAGTGCGGTGGCCCGCCGGTGCAGTTCGCGGCGCAGCTCGCGCAGCACGGCCACGCCGTACTCCCGGTCGCTCTCGATGCCGACGGCGCGGGCGTGCGGCAGCCACGACGGGTCGCGTTCGGTGGGCACGAACTCGGTGAAGCTGACCCCCTCCTTGAAGTCCAGGAGGTAGAGCTGCAGCTCGGCCGGCGGGTAGCGGGCGGCCAGGCCGTACAGGACGTCGAGCAGGAAGACCGTCTTGCCGGCGCCGGTACGCCCGCCGACCAGCCAGTGCGGGGTGGCGTCGTCGAAGCCCATGGTGACCGGGTCACGTCCGGCCCGCCCGACCACGGTACGCAGGCCCGCCCGGGCGGAGGCGGTCCACCGCTGCCCGGGCAGCAGGTCGGCGAAGTCGACCGCCGCGCCGCGCCGGGCGGCCTCGCCCAGGTGGGTGGCGAGTGCGGCGACGGAGGCCGGCGGCGGGTCGCCGTCGAGGACCACCGGCGCGGCCAGCCCGCTGCCGTCGGCGCTGAACGGCGTGCCGGGCGGATCACCGACCCGGGCGTACCCGTCGGTCAGTCGCAGCGCGGTGGTGGCGCCCAGCGGTGGGGCGGACTCGCCCGGCCCGGCCGGCGGCCAGCCGGCGAGCAGCACACAGACGGCGGCGGCCGGGCCGGCGTGGGTGAGCGCGGCCAGCCGGGCGGCCTCGCGGGGCGAGGGGATGGACGCGGCGACCAGCAGCAGCAGGTCCTGGTCCGGGTGGTCGGCCTGCCGGGCGGTCCGGGCGTGCCGTTCGGCGGCGTCGAGCAGTGCGGTCACCTCCGCCTCGGTGGTGGCGGGCGGGTCGACGACTCCGGCGTCGAGCAGTGGTCGCAGTGGACCGAAGGTGGCGCCGAGGGCGGCGGTGTCCAGCGCGGCGACCCGCACGCCACCGGGCGCGGCGGTGGCCAGCAGCCGCAGCACCAGGGCCCGCAGCAGCCCGGCGACCGCCGGGTGCCGGCCGTCACCGTCGATCGCCAGGTGGTGCCCGGCGCCCAGGGGCAGCAGCACCGGGAACCCACCGCCGGCGGTGACCGCCTCCCCGACGCGCACCGGCACGGGTTGGCGGGCCAGTGGGGTGCCCGGGGTCGGGGTGGCCAGCGCGGCACCGACCCTCGCCAGCCGGGCCAGCAGGTCGGTGTCGAGCACCGGAGCGGGTGGTGTGGTGGCGTTCAGCGCGGTGCGGGCGGAGTCAAGATGCGCGCGGGCCGCCCGGTGGGCGGCGACCGCCTGCTCGTACGCCGACGCGAGCCTGCCCACACCCTGCCCCTCACCGCCGAGCGCCGCCTGGTCGCAGAAACCCTAACGGACGACGGCGACACCGGCACGTGTCCGATCCGGACGTGTCGGACGGCCGCGTCGTCCGGGCCCGGACGCACGGCGGCCGACGGTCCGAACCGGACCGTCGGCCGCACCGTGGTCAGCCGGTGACCGCGTTGAGCGCCGGCAGGTAGCCGTAGCGGTAGCCGTCGGCGTTCGGGTGGTACGCCTCGATGACCCCGGTGACGTCCCGGATCCACGGCTGGGCACCGCAGACGCCGTGACCGGCGAAGGTGGGTCGGGTGTCGGCGAAGGTGGCGCCGGCCGCGGCGGCCCGGTCGGCGGTCACGGTGGCGAGGACGTCGGCGGCCTCGTTGAGGATGGTGCGCTTGTAGGTGCTCATGGCCAGCAGACCGCAGTAGCGGGTCTCGAACAGCCGGGGGTAGCCGAGCACGATCAGTCGGGCGTTGGGGGCCCGTTGCCGGATGGCGGCGTAGGTGCTGTCCAGCCGGGCCGGCAGCGTGCCGGTGGCGAACGCCTTCGCGGCGTTCACCGCGTTGGTGCAGGTGGAGGTGCTGCCGAACCGGCAGTCGGTCATCACGTCGGCGAAGCCGGCGTCGTTGCCGCCGATGGTGATGGTGACCATGGTGGTGGTGGCGGACAGCGAGCCCAGTTGGTCGTCGAGCACGTCGGCGGTCTTCGCGCCGCCGCAGGCGGGGAAGCGGAAGCTGGCCACGTTGTTGGCGGCGGCCCACAGCGGGGCGTACGACTTCTGGCTGCGCAGGCAGGTGGACAGGTCGTACGGGCCGGCGCCGACCCCGGAGGAGTACGAGTCGCCGAGGGCGACGTAGTGGATCGGCGCGGCGGCCTGGGCGACGCCGGGGACGGCCAGCGCGCCGACGGCGGCGGTGAGGAGGGCGACCAGCGCGGTCAGGGCGCGGGCCAACGGACGGTGGGGCATGAGGGACCTCCACGGGGGTGGTGGTGGAGCCCGAGAACCGCGCGCGTGGCCAAGGGTTGTTACTGGTCGGTAATGCTATCGAAACATCTGGATAAAGTGAATAGCCGTTAAGGAGAGGCCGCGTCCGCGCGGTCCTCCCGCGTGGACGCGGCCTCGTTCAGCCCGTCGGGTGATGGTCAGTGCGCCGCCAGGGGTCGGCTGGCCGGGTGCACCGGGGCCGGCAGGGCGCCGACGCCGTCGAGATAGGTGTGGATCGCCGCCGCGGCGGCCCGCCCCTCGGCGATCGCCCAGACGATGAGCGACGCACCCCGGTGCATGTCACCGGCGACGAAGACGCCGTCGGCCTCGGTCTGCCAGTCCGCCCGGGAGTCGACCGCGCCTCGCGCGTTACGGGCCACCCCGAGCTGCGCCAGCAACGGCTGTTCCTCGGTGCCCTCGAAGCCGATCGCCAGCAGCACCAGGTCGGCGGGGAGTTCCCGCTCGGTGCCCGGCACCACCGTGACGATCCGCCGGCCGTCGCGCTTCTCCACGCTCACCTCGGCGATCCGCACCGCCCGCACCGCACCGGTGCCGTCGTCGACGAACTCCTGCACCGCCACCGCGAAGACCCGCTCGCCGCCCTCCTCGTGCGCCGGGTACTCGCGCAGGACCCACGGCCACGTCGGCCACGGGTCGCGACCCTCGTCCCGGGCGCGCGGCGGCTGCGGGTACAGGTCGAGCTGGTGCACGCCGGCGGCGCCCTGCCGGTGCGCCACGCCCAGGCAGTCCGCCGCGGTGTCGCCGCCGCCGATGATGACCACGTGCTTGCCGGCCGCGTCGATCGGCGTACCGTCCGCCAGGGTGGCCAGCGCCGGCCGGCCCTCGCCGGCCGCCGCGACCACCCGGTTGGCCGCCACCAAGTGCGCCATCGCCTGGTGCACGCCGCGCAGCTGCCGGCCCGCCGTGTCGGTGTCCCGGCCCTGCAACGCGCCGCAGGCCAGCAGCACCGCGTCGTGCCGGGCGCGCAGCTGCTCGGCGGTGACGTCGACGCCGACGTTCACCCCGGCCCGGAACTCGACCCCCTCGGCGCGCAGCTGCGCCAACCGGGCATCGATGTGCCGCTTCTCCAGCTTGAAGTCGGGGATGCCGTACCGCAGCAGGCCACCGATGGCGTCGTCGCGCTCGTACACGGTCACGGCGTGACCCGCGCGGGCCAGCTGCTGCGCGGCGGCGAGCCCCGCCGGCCCGGAGCCGACCACGGCGACCGACCGGCCGGAGGGCGCGGACGCCGGACGCGGAGTCAACCCCCCGGCCGCGGCGGCGTCGGCGATCTCCACCTCGACCTGCTTGATGGTGACCGGCTCGCCACCGGCGATGCCGAGCACACACGCGGCCTCGCAGGGCGCCGGGCAGAGCCGGCCGGTGAACTCGGGAAAGTTGTTCGTGGCGTGCAGCGACTCCACGGCGGCGTCCCAGTTGCCGGTGCGGACCAGGTCGTTCCAGTCCGGGATGCGGTTGCCCAACGGGCAGCCGTCGTGACAGAACGGGATGCCGCAGTCCATGCAGCGGGTGGCCTGCTCGCGGATCAGTCCCTCACCGGCCGGCGGGTAGACCTCCCGCCAGTCGCTGATCCGCACCGGCACCGGCCGGCGGGCCGGCACCCGCCGGCCGTAGCGCAGGAAACCGTTCGGGTCAGGCACGAGCCACCTCCTGGGCGACCGCCCGCGGGGCGGGGGCTACCGGCGCGGCGGAGGCGACGGCCGGCGGCGCCGGTGCCGCCAGCGCGCTCATCACCGCGTCGTCGACGTCCTGGCCGGCGGCTTCGGCGGCCCGCATGATCTCCATCACCCGGCGGTAGTCGCGGGGAACCACGGCGGTGAACTCCTCCACCGCCTCCGGCCAACGCTTGAGCAGCTGTTCGGCGATGGCCGAGTCGGTCTCGGCGAAGTGCCGCTGCACCAGCTCGTGCAGGCGGGTCCGTTCCGCCTCGCTCGGCGCGGACAGGTCGACCAGCTCGGTGTTGACCCGGCGGCGGTCGAGGTTCCAGACGAACGCCGTACCGCCGGACATGCCGGCGGCGAAGTTACGGCCGGTCGGACCGAGCACCACCACGGTGCCGCCGGTCATGTACTCGCAGCCGTGGTCGCCGACACCCTCGACGACGGTGACCGCGCCCGAGTTGCGGACCGCGAACCGCTCCCCCACCCGGCCCCGCAGGAACACCTCACCGGCGGTGGCGCCGTACAGGATGGTGTTGCCGGCGATGATCTGGTCCTCGGCCCGGCCGCCCGCCTCGGCGTCGGCGGACACGAACGGTGCCGCCGCGTCCGGCCGGACGACCAGCCGGCCACCGGAGAGTCCCTTGCCGACGTAGTCGTTGGCGTCGCCGTGCAGGCGCAGGGTCACCCCGCGCGGCAGGAACGCGCCGAAGGACTGCCCGGCGGTGCCGCGCAGGGTGAACTCGATGGTGTCGGCGGGCAGGCCGGCGCCACCGTGGCGGCGGGTGACCTCGCCGCCGAGCATCGCGCCGACGCTGCGGTGCTCGTTGCGGATCGCCACCTCGGCCCGCACCAACGGCACCGACCCGTCGGCACCGGCGGGACGCAGCGCCGGCTCGGCGAGCGCGATCAGCTCGTTGTCCAGCGCCAGCTCGAGGCCGTGGTCCTGAGCGCGTACGCCGCGCCGGGCCGCGCCCTCGGGCAGCTCCGGCAGGTGCAGCACCCGACCGAGGTCGAGCCCACCGGCCTTCCAGTGCTCCACCGCCGGCGCCACGTCGAGCAGCTCGGTACGCCCGATCGCCTCGTCGATGCTGCGCAGCCCCAGCTCGGCCAGGTAGCCGCGGATCTCCTCGGCGAGGAACAGGAAGAAGTTCTCCACGAACTCGGGCTTGCCGGTGTAGCGCTCGCGCAGCACCGGGTTCTGGGTGGCGATGCCGACCGGGCAGGTGTCCAGGTGGCAGACGCGCATCATGATGCAGCCGGAGACGATCAGCGGGGCGGTGGCGAAACCGAACTCCTCGGCGCCGAGCAGCGCCGCGACGATCACGTCCCGGCCGGTCTTGAGCTGCCCGTCGACCTGCACGGTGACCCGGTCACGCAGCTTGTTGAGCAGCAACGTCTGCTGCGCCTCGGCCAGGCCCAGTTCCCAGGGGGTGCCGGCGTGCTTGAGCGAATTCAACGGGGACGCGCCGGTGCCGCCGTCGTGGCCGGAGATCAGGATGACGTCGGCCTTGAGCTTGGCCACCCCGGCGGCGACGGTGCCGACACCGACCTCGCTGACCAGCTTGACGTGCACCCGGGCGGCCGGGTTGACGCACTTGAGGTCGTGCACCAGCTGGGCGAGGTCCTCGATGGAGTAGATGTCGTGGTGCGGCGGCGGTGAGATCAGGCCGACGCCGGGGGTGGCGTGCCGGGTACGGGCGATCCACGGCCAGACCTTGTTGCCGGGCAGCTGGCCGCCCTCGCCGGGCTTGGCTCCCTGCGCCATCTTGATCTGGAGGTCGTCGGCGTTGACCAGATACTCGCTGGTCACACCGAAGCGGCCGCTGGCGATCTGCTTGACGGCGGACCGGCGGGCGGGGTCGTGCAGTCGCTCGACGTCCTCCCCACCCTCGCCGGTGTTGGACTTGCCGCCGAGCCGGTTCATCGCGACGGCGAGGGTCTCGTGCGACTCGGCCGAGATCGACCCGTACGACATGGCGCCGGTGGCGAACCGCTTGACGATCTCGCTGGCCGGCTCCACCTCCTCGATCGGCACCGGCGGCAGCACACCGTCGCGCAGCCGGAACAGCCCACGCAACGAACCCGCCCGCGCGGCCAGCTCGTCCACCTTGGCGGTGTACTGACGGAAGACGTCGTACTGCCGGCTGCGGGTGGCGTGCTGGAGCAGGAAGACCGTCTCCGGGTTGAACAGGTGCAGTTCACCCTCGCGGCGCCACTGGTACTCGCCGCCCACCGGCAGCAGTTCGACCGACTCGGCGCCGGGCGCCGGCCAGGCCAGCGCGTGCCGGGCGGCCACCTCGGCGTGGATGCCGTCGAGGCCGACACCGCTGATCGTGCTCGGCGTACCCCGGAAATACCGCTCGACCAGTCGGGTGTCCAGCCCGACCGCCTCGAAGACCTGCGCGCCGCAGTAGGACGACACCGTCGAGATGCCCATCTTGGACATGATCTTCAGGACGCCCTTGCCGAGCGCCTTGACGTAGTTGCGGATCGCGGCCCGCGGCTCGACCCCGGCCAGCACGCCCGTGGAGATCATGTCCTCCACCGACTCGAAGGCCAGGTACGGGTTGACCGCCGCCGCACCGTAACCGATCAGCACGGCCGCGTGGTGCACCTCGCGGCAGTCGCCCGACTCGACGATCAGCGCCACCTGGGTCCGGGTCTGCTCCCGCACCAGGTGCTGGTGCACCGCCGCGGTGAGCAGCAGCGACGGGATCGGGGCCAGATCGGCGTTGGAGTCCCGGTCGGAGAGCACCAGGATCCGTACGCCGTCCTCGATCGCCTCGGAGACGTGCCGGCAGATCTCGGTCAGCCGGGCCCTGATCCCGGCGCCGCCGTCCCGGATGCGGTAGAGCCCGGAGACCCGTACCGCCTTGAACCCGGGCAGGTCACCGTCCTCGTCGATACAGAGGATCTTCGCCAGCTCATCGTTGTCGATCACCGGGTAGGGCAGCACGATCTGCCGGCAGCTCGCCGGGCCGGGATCGAGCAGGTTGCCCTCCGGGCCGATGGTGGTGGCCAGGCTGGTCACCAGCTCCTCCCGGATGGCGTCCAACGGAGGGTTGGTCACCTGGGCGAACAGCTGGTGGAAGTAGTCGTAGAGCAGCCGTGGCCGGGTCGACAACGGCGCGATCGGGGTGTCCGTGCCCATCGAGCCGATCGGCTCCACGCCGGTCCGCGCCATCGGCGCGAGCAGGATCTTCAGCTCCTCCTCGGTGTAGCCGAAGGTCTGCTGGCGGCGGCGGACCGAGTCGTGGGTGTAGACCACGTGCTCGCGCGCCGGCAGGTCGTCCATCTCGATGAGCCCGGCGTGCAGCCAGTCGGCGTACGGCTGGGCGGCAGCCAGCTCGGTCTTGATCTCGTCGTCGTGCACGATCCGCCCGGCGACGGTGTCGACCAGGAACATCCGGCCCGGCTGGAGCCGACCCTTGGCCACCACGGTGGCCGGGTCGAGGTCGAGTACGCCCGCCTCGCTGCCCAGCACCACCAGGCCGTCCGACGTCTGCCACCAGCGGCCCGGACGCAGACCGTTGCGGTCGAGCACCGCGCCGACGATCTCGCCGTCGGTGAAGGCGACCGAGGCCGGGCCGTCCCACGGCTCCATCAGGCTGGCGTGGAACCGGTAGAAGGCGCGCTTGTCGGCGCGCATGTCCGGGTCGTTCTCCCACGCCTCCGGGATCATCATCAGCACCGCGTGCGGCAGGCTGCGCCCGGCCAGGTGCAGCAGTTCGAGGACCTCGTCGAAGTTGGCCGAGTCGGAGGCGGCCGGGGTGCAGACCGGGAAGACCCGCCGGATGTTGCCCGGCAGGTCGGGCGTACGCAGCAACGCCTCGCGGGCCTGCATCCAGTTCCGGTTGCCCCGGATGGTGTTGATCTCGCCGTTGTGGGCGATGAGGCGGTACGGGTGCGCCAACGGCCAGGACGGGAAGGTGTTCGTGGAGAACCGGGAGTGCACCAGGGCGATGGCGCTGGCCACCCGCTCGTCGGTGAGGTCCGGGTAGAACGCGGGAAGCTGCTCGGGGGTGAGCATCCCCTTGTAGACCATGGTCCGGCCGGACAGCGACGGGAAGTAGGCCGGCACCCCCCGCTCGGCCGACTCTCGTTCGGCCTGCTTGCGGACGCAGAAGGCGACCCGCTCCAGCTCGACGCCGCGCAACGCCGCGCCGGCCGGACCGGCGGGAGTGTCGGTGAGCCGCTTCGCGGCGAGGAAGACCTGTCGGACGCGGGGCATCGCCGCCAGCGCCGTCTCACCGAGGTCGCTCGGGTCGACCGGGACGTCCCGCCAGCCGAGCACCTCGGCCCCCTCGACCAGGGCGTACTTCTCGACCACCTGCCGGGCACGGGCCTCGGCGGCGTCGTCGTCGGTCAGGAAGACCAGACCGGTGGCGTACTCGCCGGCCGGGGGCAGCGGAAACTCGACCACCGCGCGCAGGAACGCGTCCGGCACCTGGATCATGATGCCGGCGCCGTCACCGGTGTTCGGTTCGGCGCCCCGGGCGCCACGGTGGTCCAGCCGGCACAGCGCGCCGAGGCCGTTGGCGACCACCGTGTGCGAGCGTCGGCCGTGCAGATCCGCCACGAACGCCACGCCGCACGCGTCATGCTCGTACGCGGGGTCGTGCAGGCCGGCAGGGGACGCTACCTGGCCCTCTCGCGGCGCCGGCTGGGGGCGGTGTGGGTACGCAAGGGCCACCGGGCCTCCTGTCGTCGCTCAGGCTGGATCATGGTCGGGACGACGTCGGCCCTGGATCGGACTATTGAGTCTACGTTAGGGCCCGGCACACAAGGCCAGTGCAGATTGATCACACCGTCCAGACTCTGGGACATGTAGTCTCGCGCCGTGGATTCCGAGCGTACCGACCTCCTCGACCGGTTGGAACGGTTCTACGACGCGGTGCCCCGGGACGCGGCCCGTGTGGAAGATCACGGGAGTCTGGTGCTGTTCGTCCGGGAAGGCCCGGGATGGCCGTTCTACGCCCGGCCACGGCGCGACAGCACCGGGTCGCCGACCCTCGCCGACGTGGCCGCGGTACGGGCACGCCAGCGCGAACTCGGCCTGCCCGAGGCCCTGGAGTGGGTACACGACCTCAATCCGGAGTTGCTCGCGGTGGCCCGCTCGGCCGGCCTGTGCGTCCTCGAAGCGCCGCTGATGGTGCTCGACCCGACCACCCTGCCGGATCCGGCGGGGCTGGGCGAGCCGGTGCGGCTGCTCGACCCGGCGGATGCGGACTTCGAGTCGGCGGTGGCCGCCCGACGGGCCGTCGCGGCGGTCGGGTTCGCCGCGCCCGGCACCGCCCGCGGCGAGGCCGGACCGGCCGAGCGCGACGCCGCCATCATCGGATTGGACGCGGCGGCGGTCGACGAGGAACGGTCCCGCGTCGCCGACGGCAGCCGGCTGTCCGCGCTGGCCGGCACCGCGACGGAGGGCCCGCTGGCCAGCGGGATGGCCATGCGGGTCGGCGACGTCGCCGAGATCGCCGGCGTGGCCACCCTGCCCACCGCCCGCCGGCGAGGGCTCGGTGCGGCGGTCACCGCCACCCTGGCCCGCGCCCTGCTGGACTCCGGCACCGACCTGGTGTTCCTCTCCGCCGGCAGCGAGGAGATCGCCCGCGTCTACGTGCGCGTCGGCTTCCGCCGCATCGGCACCGCCTGCATCGCCTCCCCCACCCCCCTGCTCCCCTGACTCCACCCCCACCTTCCCCCCGTTGATCATGAGGTTGACGGCGCTGTCGATCTCCGCAAGTGCCGCTAACCTCATGATCAACGGGGCAAGGTGGGGTGGGGGTCAGGTGGGTGGGGGGCGCCATTGGGCGGCGATGGTGGCGGCGGTGCCGAGCAGGCGGGGGGTGATGGTGCCCAGGGCGGCGTCGCGGGCGCGCAGGGCCAGCCGGCCCCGGGTGCGCAGCACGGCGGACATCCGGCGGGTCTGCCGGACCACGGCCGCCGCGCGGGGCCGCCGCGCCCGGTCGTACGCCATCACCGCGTCGGGCAGGGTGGACTCGCGCAGCAGCGCGGCGAGCGTCGCGGCGTCCTCGAAGGCCAGGCAGGCACCCTGCCCGAGGTGCGGCGGCATGGCGTGCGCGGCGTCCCCGAGCAGCACCACCCCGCCCGGCCCGGCCGGGAAACCGAACGCCCGGGGCAGCGGACGCAGCTCCCGGATCTCCCGCTGCACCAGGTCGGCCGGTTCGGTCGCGGCCAGCAGCTCGTCGACCGGCGCGGGCCAACCGGCGTACCAGCGACGCAGCAGCGCCAGCTGGGTCTGCGGCGGCTCGGGTCGGGGCGCACCGGCCGCGGTGGCCATCCAGTAGATGCCGCCCCGGCTGGAGGCACCGGAGGAGCCGCGCTCGCCCAGCGAGGCCGAGACGAACCGGTAGCCGGCGCCGAGGATCTCACCGCCCACCGCGTCGGCCAGGCTCGGCGCGCGGTACCAGGGGATCACCGCCCGCCAGGCGGCGCAGCCGGAGCTGACCACCCCCGAGGCGGGGGCGAGCTGGCGACGGATCACGCTGTCCGTACCGTCGGCGGCGATGACCAGGTCCGCTTCGTACGTGTGCCGGCCGTCGCCGACGGCGGGCCGCTCACCAGCGGCCGCCCGCACCGTCCGCACCGTCACCCCGGTACGCAGCTCGACCCGCTCGCCGAGGCCCGCGATCAGCGCGTCGTGCAGGTCCTCCCGGTGCACCACCACCGGTAGGCGTTCGGCCGGCGTCGGTCGTGGTTGCACCAGCCAGTGCCCGTCCGGGCGGCGTACCCCGCCGTCGGACAGGACGGTGGCGATGGCGTCCAGACCGGCACCGAGCCCGAGGCTGCGCAGCGCCCGGACCCCGTTGGGCCAGAGCACCACGGCGGCCGGCTCCGGGCGGATCCGGTCGGCCCGCTCCAGGAGCGTGACCTGCCAGCCCGAGCGGGCGAGCGCACCGGAGACCGCCAGGCCACCCAGCCCGCCGCCGACCACCACCGCGGTCCGCATGGCGTCCCCCTGACCTCAGCTGTCGCGCTCGGCGGCGGACTCCGCCGCCGTGCCCTCGGCCGGTGCGCCCGACGCCGACGCGGCGTGCGCGTCGTCGGCCGACCCGTCACGCCCACCGGCCGACCCGGCACCCGCACCAGCCGGCTCGGCGGACCCGCCGGCCGACCCTTCGGGCTGCTCAGCCAACGGCCGGGGTGCCGTGGTCGCCTCGTCGTCCAACCGGCCCGGATCGGGCTGAGCGCCCGCGTCGGGTGGCGCCTCGCCGGTCCGGCGCCAGTGCGCGAACTGCTCCTCGTCGACCACGCGGTAACCCTCGGGCCTGGCCGGCTCGGTGGTGGCGCCCTTGGCCGACAGGTCCACCTGCGAGACGTCGGAGGTGGCGGACGGGGCGGTGGCGACACTCGGCAGACCCGCCGGGATCAGGTACTCCCGTGGCCCGCGTACCCGCAGGAAGTAGACGAGGGCGCCGAGGAACACCAGCGCCGCGGTCCAGACGTTGATCCGTACGCCGAGGATCGTGTTGGCCTCGTCGGTACGCATCATCTCGATCCAGAACCGGCCGGCGGTGTAGCCCATCACGTAGAGGGCGAAGGCGCGGCCACGGCCGAGCCGCAGCTTACGGTCGACGAGATACACCATCGCGGCGACGCCGACGTTCCACAGCAGCTCGTAGGCGAAGGTCGGGTGGTAGAGCCCCTCCTCCAGGATCGGCTGGCCGGCCTCGTCGCGCAGTGCCTGCCCGCCGTCCATCCGGTGGATCTCCAGCCCCCAGGGCAGGTCGGTCCGCCCGCCGTAGAGCTCGTTGTTGAACCAGTTGCCCAGCCGGCCGATCGCCTGGGCCAGCGGCAGACCCGGCGCCAGCGCGTCGGCGACCACCGTCAGCGGCATGCCCAGTTGCCGGGCCCCGATCCAGGCGCCGACCGCGCCACCGGCGACCGCGCCCCAGATACCCAGCCCACCCTCGTAAATCAAGAAGATCTTGAGCCAGTCCCCGCCGGTGCCGAAGTACGGGGCCGGTGAGGTGATCACGTGGTAGATCCGGGCGCCGATGATGCCCGCCGGCACCGCCCAGAGGGCGATGTCGAGCACCGCGCCCGGGGCCGCGCCGCGCTGGCGCAGCCGCCGCTCGGTGACCCAGCAGGCCACCGCGATGCCGGCGAGGATGCACAGCGCGTACGCCCGGATGGGGAACGGGCCGAGCTGCCACACGGCGTTGCTCGGACTCGGGATGGCGGCCAGGGACGTCGGCGAGGCGAGACTCACGGGTGCACACGCTACCGCTGCGCACCCCTGTGCCGTCACCCCGGTCTCCCGCGCCCCCACTCACCCCCACCCTCGCGATCTTGCACTTCCTGTCGCCGCAAAGACGACATTGAGTACATAACAGCGACAGAGAGTGCGAGATCGACGACGAGGGGTGGCATCGAGGGCTCAGCGGATGGGGTGGTGGACGCCTTCGGACAGTTCGGCGCTCAGGGTGCGCAGGGCGGTCAGCGCGGCCGCCTCGTCGGGGGCGTCGAGCAGGCAGCGGATGAGCGCGCTGCCGACGATGACCGCGTCGGCGTACCCGGCGACGGTGGCGGCCTGCGCTCCGGTGCCCACGCCCAGGCCGACGCCGACCGGCAGGTCGGTGACCTCCCGCACCCGGGACACCAGCACCGGCGCCGCCTGCGAGGTCTGCGACCGGGCACCGGTGACGCCCATGATCGCGGTGGCGTAGACGAAGCCCCGGCAGTGCGCCGCGGTCATCGCCAGCCGCTCGTCGGTCGACGACGGCGCGACCAGGAACGTGCGGTCCAGCCCGTGCGCGTCCGAGGCGGCCAGCCACTCGCCGGCCTCCTCCGGGATCAGGTCGGGCGTGATCAGCCCGGTGCCGCCGGCCGCGGCGAGGTCCCGGGCGAACGCGTCCACCCCGTACCGCTCGATCGGGTTCCAGTAGGTCATCGTCACCACCGGGGCGCCGGTGGCGGCCACCGCCTCGACGATGCGCAGCGTGTCCCGGGTGCGTACCCCGCCGGCCAGCGCGATGTCGCTGGCACGCTGGATCACCGGGCCGTCCATCACCGGGTCGGAGTACGGAATCTCCACCTCGATCACGTCGACACCCGCGGCGACCATCGCCTTCATCGCGGCGATGCTGCCCTCGACGGTGGGAAACCCGGCCGGCATGCAGCCGACCAGCAGGGCCCGGCCGTCCGCCCGGGCCTTGTCGAACGCCACCCCGATCCGGCTGGTCCGCTCGCTCATGGCCTCACTCCTTGTCGAGGATGCCGAAGTACTCACCGGCGGTGTGCACGTCCTTGTCACCCCGGCCGGAGAGATTGACCACGATGGTGGGCTGCCGACCCAGCTCGGCGGCGAGCTTCGGCGCGATGGCCAGGGTGCCGGCCAGGGCGTGCGCGCTCTCGATCGCGGGGATGATCCCCTCGGTGCGGCAGAGCAGCTCGAAGGCGGCCATCGCCTCGTCGTCGGTGACCGGTTGGTAGGTGGCCCGGCCGGTGTCGTGCAGCCAGGCGTGTTCCGGACCCACGCCCGGGTAGTCCAGACCCGCGGAGATCGAGTGCGACTCCTGCGTCTGCCCGTCGGCGTCCTGGAGCACGAAGGTCCGGGTGCCGTGCAGGACACCGGTGGAACCGCCGGTGATGCTTGCCGCGTGCCGGCCGGTGTCCACCCCGGCGCCGCCGGCCTCGAAGCCGTACAGCCGCACCTGCGGGTCGTCGGTGAAGGCGTGGAAGATGCCGAGCGCGTTGGAGCCACCACCGACGCAGGCGGTCACCGCGTCGGGTAGCCCACCGGTCAGGTCCAGGCACTGCGCCCGGGCCTCCTCGCCGATGCCCCGGACGAAGTCGCGGACCAGCGCCGGGAAGGGGTGCGGCCCGGCGGCGGTACCGATCAGGTAGTGGGTCTCGTCGACGTTGGCGACCCAGTCCCGCATCGCCTCGTTCATCGCGTCCTTGAGGGT